>NZ_CP192055.1:0-4800000 GCF_050942285.1 Micromonospora sp. CA-240977
GTGGCCGGTACGACCGACCTTGCCGCAGTGTGGTTAGCGGCGACCGACGAGCTTGCCGACGAGATCATCTCCGCTCAGCAGCGCGCCTACCTCCGACTGACCCGGCTGCGGGCGATCGTCGAGGACACCGCGCTGCTCTCGGTGCCGGACGCGTTCACCCGCGACGTGATCGAGTCGCGGCTGCGACCGGCGATCACGGAGGCGCTCACCCGCCGGCTCGGCCGGCCGATCCAGGTGGCGGTCACCGTTCGGGTGGCCGAGGACGCCACGGGCCGACCGGCCGGCACCGTCTACCGCAGCGCCCCGGAGATCGGGTCGCTCGACGTCGAGGGCCCGGCCGCCACGCCCCTCGACGACGACCACGGTGTTCGGCCGACCGCTGACCCAATGGTGCCCGAGCAGTCACACGCCCCCCGGATGCCCGACCCGGTCGCGCCTCCCGCCCCGGCGGGTCCGCCGCTCGCGCCGACCATCGACGGCCACCGGTCCGGCCTGATTCCGGCCAGCAGGGACGGCCAGGAGGCGCTGTTCAGCGCCGCGTTCGCGGAACCGATGCGGCCGTCCCGACCAGGACCGGACCGGCGTGGCTACGACGAGCAGGCCGCTCGCCTCGACCCACCCGGCCCGGACACCAGGCCCTACGAGCCGCGCTACCGGGAAGATTCGGGGTCGCCGCGCGACCAGCACGTGATCCGCGCGATGCCCCGCGACGGCGGCACGGACAGCGGCCCGGGGCGCAGCGGAGTGGACCACCGGGCGGGTGGCCGCGACGACCGCCGGCTGCCCGGCGCCGACACCGGCGGCAACCGGCTCAACCCGAAGTACATGTTCGAGACGTTCGTCATCGGGTCGTCCAACCGGTTCGCCCACGCGGCGAGCGTCGCGGTGGCGGAGTCACCGGCGAAGGCGTACAACCCGCTGTTCATCTACGGGCACTCCGGGTTGGGCAAGACCCATCTGCTGCACGCCATCGGGCACTACGCCACGACACTCGGCAACGCCCGCTCGGTCCGGTACGTCTCGACCGAGGAGTTCACGAACGACTTCATCAACTCGCTCCGGGACGACAAGACCAGCGCGTTCCAGCGGCGCTACCGCGACGTCGACATCCTGTTGATCGACGACATCCAGTTCCTGGAGAACCGCGAGCGTACGCAGGAGGAGTTCTTCCACACCTTCAACACCCTGCACAACGCCAACAAGCAGATCGTGATCACCTCCGACCGGTCGCCGCGTCAGCTCGCCACCCTGGAGGACCGGATGCGAACCCGGTTCGAGTGGGGGTTGCTGGCCGACATCCAGCCGCCGGACCTGGAGACCCGGATCGCGATCCTGCAGAAGAAGGCGGCGCAGGAGCGGATGTACGCCCCGCCGGACGTGTTGGAGTTCATCGCGTCCCGGGTGTCGAACTCGATCCGGGAGCTGGAGGGCGCGCTGATCCGGGTGACGGCGTTCGCCAGCCTGACCCGGTCGACCGTCGAGCTGTCCCTGGCCGAGGAGGTGCTCCGGGACTTCATGCCCGACGGCGCCGGGCCGGAGATCAACGCCGACCAGATCATGGCGTCGACCGCCGACTACTTCGGGGTGAGTCTGGAGGATCTGCGCGGTCAGTCCAGGTCCCGGGTGCTTGTCAACGCCCGGCAGGTGGCCATGTACCTGTGTCGGGAGTTGACCGAGCTGTCGCTGCCCCGGATCGGGCAGGCCTTCGGTGGCCGGGACCACACCACCGTGATGCACGCGGACCGGAAGATCCGTCAGCAGATGGCGGAGCGTCGCTCGCTCTACAACCAGATCGCCGAGCTGACCAACCGGATCAAGCAGAACAGCTGAGGCGTACGCCGCCGTCGTATCGGCACGCAGCCCAGGAAACGCCCGGCCGGATCTCCGGCCGGGCGTTTTTTCGGGTCTCCGACTGGACTCTCGACATGGTGTAGGCCACAGCATGGTGCCCGTGACCGCTTCGACCGCCACTCGTTGTCCACAGCTCGTTGTCCACCGTCGGTGGATAACTACGGACCGTCCATCGCCGGTTACCCACAGGCTGTGGAGAAACCCTGTGTACGGAGCTGTGGACGCCTGGGGACAACCGTCACGTTTTCCACCGATGACCGTCGACCTGTGTACGAGCTGTTGAAGGTTCTGGGGATGACGGCAATGGTGATCTTCGTCGTGATCCACAGGCTTGGGGAGAAAGTCGGTGGATTACCGGTGGACAACCGGTGGACAACGGTGGACAACCGGCCGCCGAGGCGGGGCTGTGGACAGGCGAGCCGGTTGTACCCCCGGTTCTCCACAGCTAAATCACCTGTAGATAACCTGTCTGAGCTGCGCAGACTCGGGTTTTCCACAGTTTGCACAGGTGCGATGAAGACGATGAGTTATCTCTTCTAAGAGAACAAAAACCAATCATCACCGTTGGGCTTTCTGTGGATCGTGCCGAACGCTGCCCGATCGACCGGTCAGCACCGACACGAAGCATGGGGTCGGGCGCACAGCCGATACCCCCGCGCCCTAAGGTGCGATGGGTACCCGCACGGTCGGGCGGGACGGTAGGCAGCGGTCGGCATGAGAGAGTTGTCGCTGACGTCGACGCGGAGGCATTGATGAAGTTCCGAGTGGAGCGCGACGCGCTCGCCGAGGCCGTGGCGTGGACCGCGAAGAGCCTGCCCAACCGGCCATCCGTACCGGTGCTCGCCGGGGTGATGCTCCGGGTCACCGACGGCAACCTGCGGGTTTCCGGGTTCGACTACGAGGTCTCCAGCCAGGTGACAGTCGAGGTGCAGGGTGACGCCGACGGCGCCGCGCTCGTCTCCGGTCGCCTGCTCGCCGAGATCACCAAGGCGTTGCCGGCCAAGCCGGTGGACATCGCCGCGGTCGGCGCCCACCTCGAGCTGGTCTGCGGTAGCGCCCGGTTCACCCTGCCCACCATGCCGGTGGAGGACTACCCCGCGCTGCCCGAGATGCCGCAGAGCGCCGGCACCGTCGACGCGGCAGCGTTCGCCACGGCGGTCTCCCAGGTGGCCATCGCCGCCGGCCGGGACGAGACGCTGCCGATGATGACCGGTGTCCGCGTCGAGCTCTCCGGCAACACGCTGTCGATGCTCGCCACCGACCGTTACCGGCTGGCGCTGCGCGAGATCCAGTGGCAGCCGGACGACCCCGACGTGAGCATCAACGCCCTGGTGCCCGCCCGCACCCTGAACGACACCGCCAAGGCCCTCGGACCGCTGGGCGGCGAGGTCACCCTCGCCCTCGCCCAGGGCGCCGCTGGCGAGGGCATGGTCGGCCTGGCCGGCGGCACCCGCCGCACCACCAGCCGCCTGCTCGACGGCGCGAACTACCCGCCGGTGCGTTCGCTCTTCCCGGCCACCCACAACGCCGCCGCCCGGGTGCCCGTCAGCACCCTCATCGAGGTGGTCAAGCGGGTCGCGTTGGTCGCCGAGCGGACCACCCCGGTGCTGCTGAGCTTCAGCGCCGACGGCCTGGTGGTCGAGGCCGGCGGTTCCGAGGAGGCGCGGGCCAGCGAGGCGATGGAGGCCACCTTCACCGGTGACGCGCTGACCATCGGGTTCAACCCGCAGTACCTCATCGACGGCCTGGCCAACCTGGGCTCCCAGACCGCCGTGCTCTCGTTCGTCGACGCCTTCAAGCCCGCGGTGATCTCCCCCGCCGGCGAGGATGGAGAGGTCATTCCGGGGTACCGGTACCTCATCATGCCGATCCGCGTCTCGCGCTGATCGCGCCAAGCAACACCCAGATCCACGGAGGTAGAAACACATGCAGCTCGGCCTTGTAGGACTCGGCCGTATGGGCGGCAACATGCGGGAGCGGTTGCGGGCCGCTGGTCACGACGTGGTCGGTTTCGACCACAACGCCCAGCTCAGCGACGTCCCGACCATCGCGGGCCTGGCAGAGAAGCTCGACTCGCCGCGCGCGGTCTGGGTCATGGTGCCCGCCGGTGTCACCGACGCCACCATCGACGAACTGGCCGAGGTGCTCGGCGAGGGCGACATCATCATCGACGGCGGCAACTCGCGCTTCAGTGACGACGCACCCCGGGCCGAGCGGCTCAACGAGCGGGGCATCGGCTACATCGACGTCGGAGTCTCCGGCGGCGTCTGGGGCCGGCAGAACGGCTACGGGCTGATGGTCGGCGGCGCCCAGGAGCACGTGGACCGGCTGATGCCGATCTTCAGCGCGCTCAAGCCGGAGGGCGACTTCGGCTTCGTGCACGCCGGGCCGGTCGGCGCCGGGCACTACTCGAAGATGGTGCACAACGGCATCGAGTACGGCCTGATGCACGCCTACGCCGAGGGCTACGAGCTGATGGCGGCGTCGGAGTTGGTGACGAACGTGCCGGGCGTCATCAAGTCCTGGCGGGAGGGCACAGTCGTCCGTTCCTGGCTGCTGGACCTGCTGGACCGGGCACTCGACGAGGACCCGGAGCTGGCCGACCTGAGCGGCTACACCGAGGACACCGGCGAGGGCCGCTGGACCGTCGACGAGGCGGTCCGCCTGGGGGTGCCGCTGAACGTCATCACCGCGTCGCTGTTTGCCCGGTTCACCTCGCGGCAGGACGACTCGCCCACCATGAAGGCCGTCTCCGCGCTGCGTCAGCAGTTCGGTGGCCACGCCGTCCACAAGCGCTGAGCGGTATCCACAACCTGTGTATGTCCACCGGCTGGAACTTGTCGACTTCCGCTCGTACGAGCGGGTGGCCGTCGACCTCCAGCCGGGGGCAAACGTCCTGACCGGCGCCAACGGCGTCGGCAAGACCAACCTCGTCGAGGCGCTGGGCTACGTGGCGACCCTGGACTCACACCGGGTCGCCACCGACGCGCCGCTGGTCCGGATGGGCGCCACCGCCGCGGTGATCCGCTGTGCCGTGGTGCACGACGGCCGGGAGCTCCTTGTCGAGTTGGAGATCGTGCCCGGCAAGGCCAACCGGGCCCGGCTGGGACGCTCACCGGCCCGGCGGGCCCGGGACGTGCTCGGCGCCCTGCGACTCGTGCTCTTCGCCCCGGAGGACCTTGAGTTGGTCCGCGGCGACCCGTCCGAGCGGCGCCGCTACCTGGACGACCTCCTGGTCAACCGCCAGCCCCGGTACGCGGGCGTGCGGGCCGACTACGAGCGGGTGGTCAAGCAGCGCAACGCCCTGCTGCGCACCGCGTACCTGGCGCGCAAGACCGGCGGGTCGCGTGGCGGCGACCTCGGCACCCTCGCCGTCTGGGACACCCACCTGGCCCAGCACGGCGCGGAGCTGCTCGCCGGCCGACTGGAGCTCGTGGCCGCGCTCACCCCGCACGTCGCCAAGGCGTACGACGCGGTGGCCGCCGGTCGGGGCGCGGCGAGCATCGCCTACCGACCGTCGATCGAGCTGGCCGAGCCGACCACCGACCGGGCCGCGTTGGCCGAGGCGCTGACCACCGCCCTGGCCGCGTCCCGCTCGGCCGAGATCGAACGGGGCACCACCCTTGTCGGTCCGCACCGCGACGAGCTGGCGCTGACCCTCGGCCCGCTGCCCGCCAAGGGGTACGCCAGCCACGGTGAGTCGTGGTCGTTCGCGCTGGCGCTGCGGCTGGCCGGGTACGACCTGCTGCGCGCCGACGGCATCGAGCCGGTGCTGGTGCTCGACGACGTCTTCGCGGAGTTGGACACCGGCCGCCGGGAGCGGCTGGCGGAGCTGGTCGGCGGGGCGAGTCAACTGCTCGTCACCTGCGCGGTGGACGACGATGTGCCAGCGGCTCTGCGCGGCACCCGCTATCAGGTCGGCGAAGGGACGGTACGCCGTGTCGGATGAGCCACGCCCCACACGACAGGGGGCCGGCGGAGGCGACGCCGCGCCCGCGCGTACCCCAGGGGCGGAAGCGACGGGCGGTGAGCCGGCGGCCGCCAGCGGGCCGGAGCTGGCTCGGGCGGTGCTCGACGCGGCGCTGTCCCGCCGGCAGTCGGCGGCCCGGGCCCGGCGTACCCCCGGTGGCGCCGGCGGCGACGCGGCCGGTGGGTCGGGGCGGCGGTTGCGTGGCTACTCCGGGCCCGGCCCGGACCCGCGCGACCCGCAGCCGCTCAGCGCGGTGCTCAACCGGCTGGTGAAGGCGCGGGGCTGGCAGCAGCCGGCGGCGGAGGCCACCGTGTTCGGCGCCTGGGAGCGGGTCGTCGGCGCGGAGGTCGCTCAGCACAGTCGCCCGGTCAAGCTGGAGAACGGCGAGCTGACCGTGGAGGCGCGCTCGACCGCGTGGGCGACCCAACTGCGTCTGCTCGCCGGCTCGCTGCTCAAGCAGATCGCCAGCGAGGTCGGTCACAACGTGGTGCGCAAGCTGCACATCCACGGCCCGGCCGCGCCCTCCTGGGGGAAGGGGCCACGCCGGGTGCGCGGCCGGGGCCCCCGCGACACGTACGGCTGAGTTGGCTCCTCAGCCCTTCCGGTCGGCCTCGCGGGCCGCTCGCCTGCGTTCGCGCTGTTCCCGGGTGTAGCGCTTGCGCTCGGCCAGGTCGCGTTTCCACGCCTCGCGGGCCTCGGCCGAGCCGCCCTGCACCGCGCCGTGGACCCCTTCGGCCGGGCCGGCGAGGTGCCGGAAGGCCCAGCTCAGGAGTCGGCCGCCCTCGCCCGGGGCCTTGTTGGCCGCGCCGTCCTCGCTCATCTGCCGCCCTTTCCCGCTCCGCGTTCGCCCGCCCGTCACCCGAGCAGATCATTGGTGCACCAATGCTTGGTACACCAATGATCGGTAGAGTAGTCACCGTGCCTGGTGAGAGCAACCGATGAGCGGACAACCGGATCGTGTCGACCCGTTGGCGCTGGAGCAGCAGGTCTGCTTCGCCCTCTCGGTGGCCGCGCGCAGCGTGGTGGCCGTCTACCGGCCACTCCTGGAACCGATGGGGCTGACCCATCCGCAGTACCTGGTCATGCTGGCGCTCTGGCAGCACGCGCCGCTGTCCGGCCGCGACCTCAGCCGCCTGTTGCAGCTCGACCCGGGCACGCTCTCACCACTGCTCAAGCGCCTTGAGGCGGCCGGCTACCTACGCCGGGAACGCGACCCGGGCGACGAGCGCAGCCTTGCCGTCACCCTCACCGCCAGCGGCGCCGCGCTGCGGAGTCAGGCGGAGCTGATCCCACCGGCGATCGTGCGGCGACTCGGGCTGCCCGTCGAGGACCTGCAACACCTGCACGCGGTGCTCACCCAGGTGATCGCCGCCGCCAACCGACCGGGCGGCGACCAGACCGCCGCAGGCAGTGGCGCGGCGGGTCAGGCGTCGGCGTAGACGGCGAAACCGCGCTCGGCGCAGCGCCGGTAGAACGCGGCCAGCACGCCCAGCTCGGCGCAGGTGAAGTTCCACTGCGGCGGGTCACCGCTCTCGTCGCGCAGCGCGTCGAGCCGGCTCTCCAGCCAACGCAGCTGCTGCTCGGCCAACCGACCGTCGCCGAGCAGGGAGCGCAGCACGGTGCTCACCGACTCGAAGGTGACCGCCTCGCCGTCCGCGCGGTGCGCGGCCACGAACCGCTCGATGCCGCTGGCGATCCAGGAGCAGCCGTCCGGGTCGATCACCGGGTCCTCGTCCTCGGCGGCGGCGTCTGTGGCGTACAACACACCTTCCAGGCCGAGCAGCAGATCCACCAATTCGGTGTACGCCGTCGCCCGGATGGTGCCGGTCTTCGCGATCAGCTCGGCCAGCGCCGCCGTCGGCGCGGAGATCCGGGGCAGATCGACGATCTCGCCGAAGTCGACGAACTCGGCCGGCGCGACCGGATCGTAGAAGCGGCCGGTACGCGGCCAGTGCACCGCGACGTTGTCCAGCCCCATCTGTCACCTCTTAAAGAGCACGTGTCGGGTCGATCGGGTCGATCGTCCCGGTTCCGGCGGGTAAAGATCAAGCCTGGTTCCGGAGCGCCGCAAACGTACGGCACTGACGCTCTGGCCGCGACCCCCGACCCGCCCGAGCGCGGGTCAACCCGTCCGGGGACGGCGCGTGCGATCGGACCCTGGCGTGTGGGGGGAGTCGCGGGCAACGGGGTTCTGCCGGCTACGGACTTCTCAGCCGCCTCTCTGAGGGTGCCGAGTGGTGGTTCTGTCCCCCACGCACAGTAGGATTGACAGCGAGACGAAGACCCGGTGTGGGAGAGGGACGGGGCCGGTGGCCCCAGATTCATTCTCCGCGTCGGGTCGAGCCGATCGCGATCCGCGGGCAACCGCGGCGACCGGCGCGTTCGACCCGTTGTCCGGAGGTCTCCGGCACCGGTCCACGCGCCGACGTCGCGTCCTGTCCGCCGAACCCGCGCCCGACGCGCCCCTACCGGCGCGGCGGACGCGAGAAAGTGGCCGAGGGTGGCAGCGCAGGACAAGCAGGAGTACGGCGCAGAGTCGATCACCGTTCTCGAAGGGCTGGAGGCGGTCCGCAAGCGGCCCGGTATGTACATCGGGTCCACCGGCGAGCGCGGCCTGCACCACCTCGTGTGGGAGGTCGTGGACAACGCCGTGGACGAGGCGATGGCCGGCTACTGCGACACCATCGACGTGGTGCTGCTCGCCGACGGCGGCGTCCAGGTCACCGACAACGGCCGTGGCTTCCCGGTCGACCTGCACCCCAAGCTCAAGAAGCCGGGTGTCGAGGTCGCGCTGACCGTGCTGCACGCGGGCGGCAAGTTCGACGGCAAGGCGTACGCGGTCTCCGGCGGGCTGCACGGCGTCGGCGTCTCCGTGGTGAACGCGCTGTCGACGAAGATGGCAGTGGTGATCCACAAGTCCGGCTTCGTCTGGCGGCAGCAGTACACCCAGTCCAAGCCGTCCGCGCTGGAAAAGGGCGAGACCACCGACCGCACCGGCTCTGCGGTCTCCTTCTGGCCTGACCCCGACGTCTTCGAGACTGTCGACTTCGACTTCCAGACCATCTACCGACGCCTGCAGGAGATGGCCTTCCTCAACCGGGGCATCACCATCCACCTGCTCGACGAGCGGGTCCCGCAGGACGAGGAAGGCAAGACCCGCGAGGTCACCTTCCGCTACGACGGCGGTATCGCCGACTTCGTCCGACACCTCAACGCCTCCAAGAACCCGATGCACAAGACGGTGGTCGAGTTCGAGGCCGAAGAGGAGGGCATGTCCCTCGAGATCGCCATGCAGTGGAACGAGTCGTACGGCGAGTCGGTCTACACCTTCGCCAACAACATCAACACGCACGAGGGCGGCACCCACGAGGAGGGCTTCCGGTCCGCGCTGACCAGCGTGGTCAACCGGTACGGCACCGACAAGAAGCTGCTCAAGGGCGACGAGAAGCTCTCCGGCGAGGACATCCGCGAGGGTCTGGCCGCGATCATCTCGGTCAAGCTGACCAACCCGCAGTTCGAGGGTCAGACCAAGACCAAGCTGGGCAACACCCCGGTCAAGAGCTTCGTGCAGCGGGTCTGCAACGACCGGCTGGTCGACTGGTTCGACCGCAACCCGGCCGAGGCCAAGACGATCATCCAGAAGGCGTCCCAGGCCGCTCGCGCCCGGATCGCCGCCCAGCAGGCGCGCAAGCTGGCCCGGCGCAAGTCACTGCTGGAGTCCGGCTCGATGCCGGGCAAGCTGGCCGACTGCCAGTCCACCGACCCGCGTGAGTCCGAGGTCTTCATCGTCGAGGGCGACTCGGCCGGTGGCTCGGCCAAGCAGGGCCGTGACCCGCGGACCCAGGCGATCCTGCCGATCCGCGGCAAGATCCTCAACGTGGAGAAGGCCCGGATCGACCGGGTTCTGAAGAACAACGAGGTCCAGGCGCTGATCACCGCGCTGGGCACCGGCATCCACGACGACTTCGACATGGAGAAGCTGCGGTACCACAAGGTGGTGCTGATGGCCGACGCGGACGTTGACGGCCAGCACATCCAGACGCTGCTGCTCACCCTGCTGTTCCGCTTCATGCGTCCGCTTGTCGAGCTGGGGCACGTCTACCTGGCCGCCCCGCCGCTCTACAAGATCAAGTGGAACAAGAAGGGCGACGACGCGCAGTACGCCTACTCCGACCGTGAGCGGGACGGGCTCATCGCGCTGCGTCAGCAGAAGAAGCCGAACGCGAAGCCGGACGACATCCAGCGCTTCAAGGGCCTCGGCGAGATGAACTATCCCGAGTTGTGGGAAACCACGATGAACCCGGCGACGCGTACCCTGCGTCAGGTCACGCTCGACGACGCGGCGACCGCCGACGAGTTGTTCAGCGTGCTGATGGGTGAGGACGTCGAGGCGCGCCGGTCGTTCATCCAGCGCAACGCCAAGGACGTCCGGTTCCTGGACATCTGACAGACCGTGGTGGAGCGGCCGGGCGCTGCCCGGCCGCTCCACCGGTCCACAGAGTTATCCACAGCTTCGCCGGTATCCACAGCGGTTATCCACAGCACAAAAACGACTCTGAGTCTGATAAGGGTATACAGTGACCGATTCTCCCGAGTCCACACCGAACGAGCCTGAGGTCCCCGCCGAGGCCATCGCCGCGGTGGTCGCGCACGACCGGATCGAACCGGTCGGGCTCGAGGTGGAGATGCAGCGCTCCTACCTCGACTACGCGATGAGCGTCATCGTCGGTCGCGCGCTGCCGGACGTCCGGGACGGCCTCAAGCCGGTCCACCGCAAGATCCTCTACGCGATGTTCGACTCCGGCTACCGTCCGGACCGCGGCTACGTGAAGTGCTCCCGTGTCGTCGGTGACGTGATGGGTCAGTTCCACCCGCACGGCGACTCGGCGATCTACGACGCGCTGGTCCGGATGGCGCAGTCCTGGTCGCTGCGCTACCCGCTGGTCGACGGCAACGGCAACTTCGGCTCGCCGGGTAACGACCCGGCCGCCGCGATGCGATACACCGAGTGCAAGCTCGACCCCCTCGCCATGGAGATGCTGCGGGACATCGACGAGGACACCGTCGACCTGCAGGACAACTACGACGGCCGGGCCAAGGAGCCCACCATCCTGCCGTCGCGGATCCCCAACCTCCTGGTGAACGGCTCCGAGGGCATCGCGGTCGGCATGGCCACCAAGATCCCGCCGCACAACCTGCGGGAGATCGGCGCGGCGGTGCAGTGGTGCCTGGAGCACCCGGAGGAGGACGAGGAGACCACCCTCGAAGCCCTGCTCGGCATCGTCAAGGGCCCGGACTTCCCGACCTACGGCCTGATCGTCGGCACCACGGCGATCCAGGACGCGTACCGCACCGGTCGCGGCTCGATCCGGATGCGCGCCGTGGTGGAGGTCGAGGAGGACAAGCGGGGCCGCCCCTGCCTGGTCGTCAGCGAGCTGCCCTACCAGGTCAACCCGGACAATCTCGCCGAGCGGATCGCCGAGCTGATCAAGGAGGGCAAGCTCGCCGGGATCGCCGACATCCGCGACGAGTCCTCCGGCCGTACCGGCATGCGGATCGTCCTGGTGCTCAAGCGCGACGCGGTCGCGAAGGTCGTGCTGAACAACCTCTACAAGCACACCCAGCTCCAGGAGACCTTCGGCGCCAACATGCTGGCCCTGGTCGACGGGGTGCCGCGCACGCTCAACCTGGCCCAGTTCCTCCGCTACTACGTCGAGCACCAGATCGACGTGATCCGCCGGCGGACCGCGTTCCGGCTGCGCAAGGCCGAGGAGCGGGCACACATCCTGCGCGGCCTGGGCAAGGCGCTGGACGCGCTGGACGAGGTGATCGCCCTGATCCGGCGCTCTCCCACAGTGGACGACGCCCGGCAGGGCCTGATCCGGCTGCTGGAGATCGACGAGATCCAGGCGACCGCGATCCTGGACATGCAGCTGCGCCGGCTCGCCGCTCTGGAGCGGCAGCGGATCATCGACGACCTAGCCAAGCTCGAGATCGAGATCGCCGACCTCAAGGACATCCTCGCCAAGCCCGAGCGGCAGCGGAAGATCGTCTCGGAGGAGCTGGGCGAGATCGTCACCAAGTGGGGCGACGACCGCCGGACGCAGATCATCCCGTTCGACGGCGAGGTCTCGATGGAGGACCTCATCGCCCGCGAGGACGTGGTCGTCACGATCACCCGCACCGGGTACGCCAAGCGGACCAAGGTCGATCTGTACCGCTCGCAGCGACGCGGCGGTAAGGGCGTCAGTGGCGCCACGCTGCGGCAGGACGACATCGTCAGCCACTTCTTCGTCTGCTCGACCCACGACTGGATCCTGTTCCTGACGAACAAGGGCCGGGTGTACCGGGCCAAGGCGTACGAGTTGCCGGAGGCCAGTAGGGTAGCCAAGGGCCAACACGTGGCCAACTTGCTCGCCTTCCTACCCGACGAGCAGATAGCGCAGATCATTGAGATCCCGAACTACCAGGTAGCCCCCTATCTGGTACTGGCCACGAAGAACGGCCTGGTGAAGAAGACGCGGCTCGAGGAGTTCGACTCCAACCGTTCCGGCGGCATCATCGCGATCAACCTGCGCGATGAGGACGAGCTGGTCGGTGCTGCGCTGGTTGCGCCGGAGAACGACCTGCTGCTGGTCTCCAAGAAGGCGCAGGCCATCCGGTTCAACGCCTCGGACGAGGCGTTGCGGCCGATGGGCCGGGCCACCTCGGGTGTGATCGGCATGCGCTTCACGGACGACGACGTCCTGCTCGCCATGGAGGTCGTTCGGGAGGGTTTGGACGTTCTGGTGGCCACGAACGGGGGATACGCGAAGCGGACCCCGATCGAGGAATACCCGGTGCAGGGCCGGGGAGGTAAGGGCGTGTTGACTGCAAAGATCACCGAACGGCGCGGTGGTCTGGTTGGCGCGGTGGTGATCGATCCGGACGACGAGCTGTTCGCGATCACCAGCAACGGTGGTGTCATTCGGACTCCGGTGAAGCCTGTACGCCGTACGCGTGACCGGAACACAATGGGGGTCAAGCTGATGGACCTCCCGGACGGCGTGACTATCGTGGCGATTGCTCGCAATGCCGACGAGCCTGACGAACAGGACTAGTTGAATGACGGAGACACAGGCGAAGTCGGGGAACACGGGGACCTCGGCCAACCCGGTCGACGAGGAGGCCGCCAAGGGCGGCACACCAGCGACCGGCCGCGCGGCCGTAGGCCGGGCGACGGTCCCCGCCGACGCGCCTGCCCCGAAATTCACAAGGGCCCCGGGCATGACACCCCCGCCGGAACCGCCCAGTGATGACGCTGGTTCGGGCGACAAGACCGAGGCGTCCGGTGCCGAGGCGCCGACGACCGCCGCCGCCACACCTCCGGGTTCGGCGGCGGCACCCTCGGCCCGGCCGGGGACCACCCAGCCGATCAACGTCCGGCCCGGCCAGGCCGCGTCGACCGGGGCTACCGGCACCCAGCCCCGGATCACACCCGGCATGACCCAGCCGCCGTCCGACGGGGCGCGTACCTCCGCTGCCGGCCGCCCGGTCAGCGGCGGTGGCCTGCCGCCGGGCATCGGCAACGCGTCGGCCGTCGGGGCTGCCCGCGTCGGTGATGCGGTACGTGCGGCGCGTACATCGGTCAGTTCGGCCGCGTCCCGCGGACCGCGCCGGGCACGGCTGAACCTGAAGCGCATCGACCCGTGGTCGGTGATGAAGTTCGCGTTCGCCGTCTCGGTGGTGCTGTTCATCGTTCTGGTGGTCGCCACCTCGGTGCTCTACCTGGCGCTGGACGCGATGGGTGTCTTCAAGAGCGTCAACGAGAGCCTGAGCGACCTGGTCAACGCCGGCGGTGGGCAGAGCACCAGCGGCTTCCAGATCACCGCCAAGGGCGTGATCCTCAGCTCGGCGCTGATCGGCCTGGTCAACGTGGTGCTGTTCACCGCGCTGGCCACGCTGGGAGCGTTCGTCTACAACGTCTGCGCTGACCTGGTCGGCGGGATCGAGCTGACGCTCGCCGAGCGGGACTGAGTGAACGGGACGCCGGGGCACCGCGGAATGCGGTCGCTCCGGCGTCCCGTACTCGGGTAGGTTGTGGCAGGCGGCGACGGCCCGGCTCGCAGGCCCGGACCCCGATTTGGGGCCGGCGGAGCGGATGGGTTAATCTTGCTCGTCGCAACGCGGGGCTATAGCTCAGTCGGTTAGAGCGCAGAGCTGATAACTCTGAGGTCGATGGTTCGATTCCATCTAGCCCCACCGCATTGTCGTCCGACGGTAGTCGAGCGCGAGGGGTCGCCCCATGTTCAAGAAGCTGCTGATTCTGGCTGGCGTCGTCGGCGTGGCCGCCGTCGTGTTCAACAAGATCAAGGCCTCGAGCGACGAGCGCGCCCTCTGGCACGAGGCGACCACCGCACCCGACCTGCGCTGACGTCTGACGCGGTGACGAGCGATCGTCGCCGCGGTCGTCCACGGGGCCCTAGCTCAACTGGCAGAGCACTGCCTTTGCAAGGCAGGGGTTAGGGGTTCGAGTCCCCTGGGCTCCACCAGCACTTTCCCCGGCTGATCTCGAATCCGAGTACAGCCGAGCGGTCACGCCGTCCCCTCCTCGCCCAGCACCCGTTCGAGCGCTGAGGCAGCCTGACAAGCGCGCACCGGCTGGACGTGCCGGTAGGTATCGGCCGTCATCCGGATCGTAAAGTGCGCAAGCAACTCCATCGGGTGCCGATCGTGCTGGCGAAGACCAGGCCGAGGTCGCATCCCCCGGTTGCCCGATCCTCTACGCCACCCGCCCGGCGTCGAGGGCGCTGCGCGTCGGCACGCCGATGGCCTGCGGCCACCCTTGACCCCGACCAGGCGGCGCAGTCCTTGGGCACCTATCCGGGGGTATGGGGGCAGCGTGGTGGGCGGGCCCGCCCCGAACTCGGCGCTCCTCAGGGGCACCGACTGCGGGCCAGTTCCCTTTCTCCCCTGGGCAGTGCCTCGGCGGCCAGCAGCTGCGGCAACAGTTCCGGTTCGAGTGTCATCGCGCGGAAGACGAGCTCAACGGTCACCTGGTGGGTGGGCCGGTACACGATCTCGACCGGGTCGGCGGCGCGTATATCGCCTGCCTTGATCACGCGCAGATACGCACCCGGCAACGCGGCCTGCGTGAACCGCTTGATCCAGCCTTGCTGTTGCAGCCAGCCCTGAAATGTCGCACAGGGGATCCGCGCGCAGGACACCTCGAGGACGACGTCCGCCCCGATCCGCCAACGCTCGCCGATCAGCGCGCGGTTGACATCGAGGTCGATGGTCGTCAGGTTCTCCCCAAAGCTGCCGTTCGCAATCGGCCTGTCCAACTCGGTCTCCCAGCGGTCGAGATCCTCGCGGGCGTAGGCGTAGACAGCTTGGTCAGTACCGCCGTGGTGCTTCACGTCGTAGACACGGTCGCCGACGAGACCGACTTCGCCGGTGCCCTTCGGGCCGGGGGCAACGACGGCGACCGGGCCGGCAACCGGGCGCTTGTCAATTCCTGTCGCGCTCAGCTTCTTCCATGGATTGGGTCGAGGCCTACCCACATTGACGGAAAGCAGCTTCATGGGAGCGAAGGTAGGGCCAGTTGCCCTTCGAAGCGACTCATTTCCCGGCCGGAGAGCCGCCACGCCGGTCTGGGATGGATCTGCTGGGAAGCCGCAGCGATCGGCGTCACCCGGCAAGGGTCTTGATCCTCGGCAAGGCGGGGATGCGGCGTGCCCGTTGGCACGGGAGCCGAGGGTCAACGGCGGTCAGCTCCTGGGCGTGGCGGCCGGTAGCCGGTGCGGGTCAGGTCGCCGAGCAGGCGGCGAGCAGCTCCTTGACGGCGGCTTCCAGCTTCTTCTTGCTGGGCTTGGCCTCGGCGGACTTGTTGTACTCGTCGCTCAGGTTCGACATCTCCTGCTGGACCTTCTCGGCGGCATTGCTGACCGTCTCTGTCGCGCCGATGGAGTGTGCGATGACCGCAGCCGATCCAGCGATCCACTGGGCACTTACCGCGATGTGCCCGGCCGGCGGGCCGATCTTCTCTGCTTTAGCAACCTTGTCCGCGTTATCTTTGATGTCCTTCTTGAGGTTGTCGCAGGCTTTTATCGTGGCTGCGTCGTTGGCCGGCGCAACGCTCGAGGCGGCCGGGGTAGCGCTTGGGGCAGCGTTCGACGCCGTCGGGGTCGACGAGGTTGCGGATCCCTCCGAGGCGGGCTGCGGGTCGCAACTCGACATCGCGATCACCGCCGCGATAGCGCAGCCACCCAGGGCAAGCCGGGATCGGTACATTGATGTCTCCCTTATGATCTTCATCTCCGTCCGCACGCTACCAGTCGCGGTCGAACGGGTTGGATCAATTAATGGGAGGACCTCCGGGCCTGCTGGCGGAGGGGCGTCGAGCGTGGGCGAGCCACGGGAGGGGCACTGGCGAGGCCGGCGGATGTTCCCCCTGCCCGACGGTGACCCGCTCGATCAGCCAGGTTGCGCGACGATCTCTTCCCCCTCGCCGTGTGGCTCCTCCGAGACGGCGGCGATCCACTCCAGTGTTTCAGGCGAGATGATGCCGAACGCCGCATCCTCATTCCGGATGGCAAGGCGCCGCCTCAGTTCGGGCTGATCGACGCGGAAGTGCAGCAAACGCCAGCCAGCACCGAGCGATTCAACAAGCTGCTTGTAGTCGTCGCGTTCGCGACGTTGCCCCAGGCCGTGATCCAGCACGACCGAGCGGCCGTTTCGGATCAGTTCGACGAGCTGCCGCCGCACATCTTCGACGATCGGACCCAGCACGAAGACGTGGCGGTCGGCTGGGTAGTCCTTCCCCAGTCGACCGTGTCGTGCCCGCAGAACGTCATCGACCGACAGCCGAACCACCCCGGTCTGTTCCAGCGCCCGGGCGTATGTCGATTTGCCTGAGCCTGGCAGCCCCACAAGGAGAAACACGACAGGCCTCGACTGGTCCACGGGGGCACCCTATCGACGCCTCGATGGGGCGGCGATCGCTGTCGGGAGCCAGCTCGGTCGGTGGTCAGGAGGACGGGGTGAGGGGCGCGGTCTCGCCGCGGGAGATGGTGCGTACCTGCTTCACCCAGCCACGGCGGCGGGCCTCGTCGACGAAGTGCGCGAGCGGCGAGCGGAACACCGGGTAGTCGTCGTAGTGGATCGGCACGGTCAGCTTCGGGCGGACCAGTTCCACCAGGTCGGCGCCCTGGCGAGCATCCATGGTGAGCAGGATCCCGGCGACCTTCGTGCCGCCGAGGTGGATCAGCATCGCGTCGACGTCCCGGTAACGCTCGGGGATGGCGGTGAGCAGCGGCCGGTTGAGGGTGTCACCCGTGACGTACAGCCGGAACTCGCGCCGCCCGGCGCGCTCCACGTCGATCATCGTGCCCATCACGTCGGGCATCAGCAGGTCCAGGGCGCCCGGGCCGTGCTGTCCGGGCATTGAGGTCAGGCGCAGTGTCGTACCGTCGCGGTGCAGCTCTCGGGACGACCAGGTCGGCAGGCCCTGGGCGGCCTGGAAGCCCCAGCGACGCAGTTTGCGTTCCGCCGCCGGGGTGGTGACGATGGGCAGGTCGCGGGCCAGTTCCCGGCGGGCCACCCGGTCGAAGTGGTCGCCGTGCAGGTGGGACAGGACCACCGCGTCCAGCTCCGGGAGCTGGGCGATCCGCAGCGCCGGGTCCGTGCGCCGGCGTGACCACAAACCCTTGCCCAGGTACGCCCGCTGACCCCGGTGCAGGAAGTTCGGGTCGGTCAGCACTGTGAACCCGCCGATCCGCAGCACCGTCGTCGCGGTGCCGATGAACGTCACCTGTGGTTGTTCCGCCACTGTGCCCACCTCCGCCGACTGCGGTACCCCGACGAGCCGTGGGCATTCGGCTCAGCGGTCCGTAGAGGTGGTGTCGGGTCGGGCCTGGGGCACGTGTTCCATCAGCTTGGTGAGCGCGCCGTTGGCGAAGGTCGCACCGAGCGCCGAGCCGGCCCCGATGGTCCAGCCCACCGGCCCGAGCGGGGTGCAGCCGAAGAACTGACTCACCCCCGGCGTCTGCACCACCACGACGAGCACGCCCAGTGACGCCGCAGTGGACGCCAGCACGGCCGGGCTGGTGCCGCCGGCCAGGATGGTCTGTCCGAGTTGGGTGCCGACCAGGGAGACGAGGGCGACGGTGCCGGCCCGCTGTCGGCGTCCGGTGTACCGGGCCATCGTCCAGCCGGCGGTCGCGCCCAGCGTGGTCGCTGCCGCCCGGAGGCCGATCTCCCTGGTGAGGGTTTCGCCGAGCGCCGCGTCCGGGCCTTCCCGGAGCAGGTTTTCGGTGCGGTCCGACGCGGGTGGCCGGACCGCGATGGCCAGTGCCGGCGCCAGGTCGGTGAGCAGGTTGACAAGCAGCAGCTGTCGACCGGTGAGTGCGGAGCGGCCGGTCGCCGCGGCGGTCAGCACACTGAACGCGATCTCGCCGAGGTTGCCGCCGACCAGGATGCTGAGCGCGTGTCGCACCGACGACCACATCGCCCGACCCTCGACCAGGGTGGCGATGATGGTCTCCAACCGGTCGTCGGTCACCACCAGGTCGGCTGCGGCCCGCGCCGCCGGGGTGCCCCGTTGGCCGAGGGCGATGCCGACGTCGGCCAGCCGGATCGCCGGGGCGTCGTTGGCACCGTCACCGGTCATCGCGACGGTCCGCCCGCACTTCTGCAACGCCTGGATGATCCGCACCTTGTGCGCCGGGGTGCAGCGGGCCACCACGTCGGTGTTCGCCAACCGCTCGGCGAGCGCGTCGTCGTCCAGCCTGTCGAGTTCACCGGCGGTGACCACGCGCTGCTCGTCGTGCTCACTGATGGTGGCCGCGATCGCCTCGGCGGTGGCCGGATGATCACCGGTGATCATGATGGTGTGCACGCCGGCCTGGCGGATCCGGCGCACCGCCGGGGCCGCGCTCTCCCGGACCCCGTCCGCGAGGGCCAGGAAACCCACGAAGGTCAGCCCCCGGACGTCGGCGTCGGTCACCTTCGGGCCGTCCACCTGGCACTCGGCGACGGCCAGGATCCGGTTTCCCGCCCCGGCCCGATCGGCAAGCATCCGCTCCAGCTCCGCGCGGCCGGCGTCGTCCAGCGGCTCTCGACTGCCGTCGGTGCGCCGGGCCGAACAACGCGGCAGCACCGTCTCCGGAGCACCCTTGACACTCAACAACAGGCGACCCTCGGTCTCACCGATGCTCGCGTGATAGCCACGGGACGGCTCGAACGGCAGCCCTCCGGCAGCCCGCCAACCCCCGGCACCGGTCTGCTCCACCACCCCGGCCACCCCGGCGCCCCGGCGGACCGCCCGGTCGGTCTGCAACGCCAACTCCTCCGGATTGGCCGCGGCGGGGGTGGCGCGCAGCGCCGCGGCCAGCGTCAACCGGAGCCGGTCGTCCAGCCGGTCCACCGGGGCGTACCGGTCGCCCACGCCGTCACCGACCCCGGCGAGCAGCAACTGGCCCTCGGTGAGGGTGCCGGTCTTGTCGAAGCAGAGCACGTCCACCCGACCCAGCGCCTCGATCGTGCGCGGATTGCGGACCAACGCGCCGTGCTCGGCCAACCGCCGGGCGGCGGCCAGCTGCGCCGCGCTGACCAGGAACGGCAACCCCTCCGGCACCGACGCCACGGCGAGGTTCGCCGCGGTCGCCGCCGTTTCGGCGAGGGGTACGCCCCGCAGCAGGCCCGCGCCGGCCACCGCCACCGCCGAACCGGCGGCCAACGGGATGGCGGCACTTGTCAACGAACCGAGCCGGGCTTCCACCCCGCTCGCCGGTGGGGCCTGCCGAACGAGCGCCAGACTGCGACCGGATTCGGTGTCCGAACCGGTCGCGACCACCACGGCGGTGCCGTGCCCCGCGGCGACGGTGGTGCCCTCGTAGAGCATCGAGTGTCGGTCGGCGATGGCGGCGGCCACCACCGGTCGGTTGGACTTGGCGACCGGCAGCGACTCACCGGTCAGCGACGATTCGTCCGCCTCCAGGCCCACCGACTCCAGAACGCGGCAGTCGGCGGGCACCGAGTCACCCGGCTCCAGGGCGATGACGTCACCGAGGACCAGGTCCTCGGCGGCGAGAACCTGCTCGGCGCCGTCCCGGCGGACCCGTGCGGTCACCGCCGAACGGGACAGCAGCTCCGCCAGCGACCGTTCGGTGTTGCGTTCGTGCACCGCGCCGATCAGGGCGGACCCACCGACCACGCTGCCCACCAGCGCGGCGTCGACAAGCGAGCCGAACGACGCGGACAGCACCGCCCCGGCGGCCAGCACCGGGGTCAGCGGGTTGGACAACTCGTCCACGAAGGCACGCAGCAGACCACCGCTCCGCGGTCCGGCATCGCCGTCTCCGCCGCCGCCGTGGTGCCGGCGCTGCGCTTCCGCGCTGGCCAGACCGCCCGGCGTGGTGCGCAGGTGGTCGAGCACGGTACGGACCGGCATCAGGTGCCAGGCGGTCGTGACCGGCGCCGGGGTGTCCGACTGGTCGTGCAGCCGGCGGGCCTGCCAGACCCCGTTCGCGAAGGCCAACCCGGCCGCGCCGTTCACCGCGACGAGCGACCGTCCGGGCAGCTCGGTCGGCGGGGCCGTGAACGCGCCCAGCGCTCCGAGACCGGTGCCGGCCATGGCCAGCCGGATGTTCTGCTGGGCCGTACGCCGAGCCACCCCGGTCGCCTCGATCACCAGGGACACCACCCGCAGGTCGGCACCGACAAGCAGATGCGCGCCCCAGGGCGGCAGGTCCTCCGGGGCGGCGAACCCGAGACCACAGTCGGACGCGCCGAGCGCCCTGCGGTCCGCGGAAACCAGCATCACCACGGCGCCGTCGCGTTGCAACGCGCGTACCGACTCGGCCAGTTGATCGCCGCCGGGCAGCATCGCATCGGCGAAGCCGTACCGCTGCTCGTCGCCGCCGGCCACCACCAGCCGCAGGCCGGCCTGCCGGGCGGCGGCCGGCAGGCCGTCGACGCCGGGCGCGGGTTCCGGCTCGACCCGCAACAGTGCGGCGAGTCGGTCGCCGTGGGCGAGGCCGAGTAGCTGGCCGCCGGCGGAGCGCAGCCGATCGGCGTCCGGGATGTCGCCCAGGTCGGTGGTGGGCAGCTGATCCAGCGGCCCGAGCCGCCAGCCGTCCTCGGTGCGGGAAGCGGAGGGATCGTCCGGGTCGAACAGCGCGAAGGCCCGCTCCGCGACCTGGTCGACGTCCGCACCGGGCACCGGCGCGAGATCGGCGAGTACGCCCCGGTCCGAGCCGAGCACGGCGGCGTCCAGCACGAGCGTGTCGATCCGGTCCAACTCCCGCAACACGCCGCGGTCCATCGCGATCACACCGCGCCGGGCGAGCATCCGGCCGAGCTGGGCGGCGTACCCTTCGCGTCCGCTGCCGGGGGCCTTCGGCAGCGTCGACAGACCCACCGCGAAGGCCCGTTTCGGCCCGGCGAACGGCATGGCCGCCGCACCCGTCGCCGCCCCGGCGGCGAGCATGCGGTTGACGTAGCGCTCGACCGGGCCGTCCGGCTTCGGGCGGGGCCGCTCGATGACCGGCCAGCGGGCGGTGGCCCGTTCCGCGTCGCCGGTCAGTCGTGACTCGGCCCGCTCCCAGGCCGAGAGCTGGGCCCGTGCCTCGCCCCACTGCACCACCCGCTGGGCGCCGTCCAGGACGATTCCGGTCCACCGGCCGGTCAGGCCCTGCACCACCGCTTCGGCAAGCGGAAAGAGGATGTCGGCGCGGGGGTCGGAGCGCAGCCGTTTGCCGATGAGCCCGTGCAGCTTCGGTTGTAGGTCAACCGCGGCCAGCAGGCCCGCCACCTCACCGGGCAGCGGCGCGAACGGCAGGATCCGGGTGGCCGCCGAGATGGTCAGGCCCAGCGCGTCCGAGGCGAGCGCGCCGAGGGTGCGGGGGGTTCGCGGCCCTTCCTCCGGTGGGTGCGGTGGCGGGATCTCCGGGTCGGGCTCGTGGTCGCAGGTCCGCTCGACCCGGCTGATCGTGGCGATCAGGTCGCGCAGCGCCGGCTCGGGGGCCTCGACGGCAACCACCACCCGCCCGGACGGGGCGTTGACCCGTGCCCAGGCGACCCCGGGCAGCCGCTCCAGCGCGCCCTCCACCTGACGGGCAAGCTGGTTCCCACCGTCCTGGCAGACACCGTGCACCTCGATGTGGTGTCGACCCGGCCGGGACCAGACCCGACGCCGTGTCAGTCCGGCCGTCCGGGCCAGCCGGGTCGCGGCCGAACCGACGGTCCGGGACGCCTCGCCGACCAGGTGCGGCATGCCGAAGGACGGCAGGATGCGGCCGGCTGCGCGACCCGCCGCCGTCATCGAGGCGTACGGCTGGACGGACGCCGGCCCGACTCCCTGTTGCTGCTGGTCCTGACGTTGGCCATTTCGTCCTCCCACCGCTGCACGTCCGGCGGCCTGGCTTCCCGACCTGCCATCCGTTATGCCCTCGCGGTGGTGGAACTTTCCGTCATTGCCGGCGCATGGACGGGGTGGCCCGTGGAATCCGACGACCATCACCGGACATGGGGAGGCCGGCATGAGCACGCTGACGCGACATCTGAACGGCTCGCGGGAGAACGTCCGGATGTACAGGCGGCGGGTGGTGTTACCGATGCTGGGCGAGGTGGCGGTACCGCCACCGGACAAGGTCGCCTACTACGCGGGGCTCGGTGTGCTCGCCGCGTTCCAGGTCATCGAGTGGCCGATCGCCCTGGTGGTCACCGCCGGTCACCTGCTGGCCGACCAGCACCTATCGGGACTGGTGCGCGGGGTCGGGCAGGCGTTGCAGGACGCCTGAGGCGAGAGCCGGGTCACCGGTGGTTGACCTGAATCCAGGTTGAAGTCGCATGCTCGGGTCATGCCGAGCACAGTCGCCACCACCGCACCGGCCGTACCGGGGCTGTTCGCACCCCGCCTGCGCGCCATGACGGTGGGCAGCGTCGCGTTGATCTCGTTGCTCGCGTTCGAGGCGCTGGCGGTCGGTACGGCGATGCCGACCGTCGCCCGCAACCTGGACGGGGTGGCGCTGTACGGGATCGCGTTCGGTGGCCCGTTCGCCACTGGCGTGCTGGCCATGGTGGTCTCCGGCATCTGGTGTGACGCCAGAGGCCCCCGGGGCCCGATGTGGCACGGGGTCGCCTGGTTCGTTGTCGGGTTGCTGATCGCCGGGACGGCCCACGCGATGAGTGTGCTGGTCGTCGGGCGGGTGGTGCAGGGGTTCGGCAGCGGGCTGCTCTCGGTGGCGCTCTACGTGATCGTCGGGCAGGCGTACCCACCGGAACTGCACCGGCGGATCTTCGCGGCGTTCGCGGCGGCGTGGGTCGTACCGTCGCTGGTGGGGCCGGCGGTGGCCGGCCTGATCGTGGAGCGCCTGGGCTGGCGGTGGGTCTTCCTCGCGGTGCCGGCGGTGGCGGTGCCAGCGGTGTTGCTGATCCACCCCGGCCTGCGGTCGCTGGGGCGCAGCGCGACGACCCGGCCACCAGTTGGCGCGGTGGGGCGGATCGGTTGGGCGTGTGGGGCCGCGGTGAGCGCCGCTCTGCTGCACATCGGGGGGCAGCAGCGCGGCGTCACCGCCCTGACACTCATCGCGCTTGCCGTGGTCGGCCTGCTGGTCTGTGCGCCGCGCCTGCTGCCGGCCGGGTTCCTGCGGGCGGCCCGAGGGCTTCCCACAGTGGTGGGGCTGCGCGGGCTGGCGTCAGCGGCCTTCGTCGGCGCCGAGGTGGTCATCCCGTTGATGCTCTCCCGGGAACGGGGTCTCTCGCCGACCGCCGCCGGGCTGGTCCTCACTGTCGGCGCGCTGGCCTGGTCGGCCGGTTCCTGGTTGCAGGGCCGGATCCCGGTGCCGGCGTCCCGGGCCAGCCTGCCGCGCGTCGGGTTGAGCTGCATCACGGTCGGCACTGCCACTGTGGCGCTGGCCGTCCGGCCCGAGCTTCCGGTCGCTGTCGCAGTGCTCGGATGGGCGGTGGCCGGCCTCGGCATGGGGCTGCTCTACCCGTCGTTGTCGGTGCTCACCCTGGAGCTGTCCGCTCCCGGCGAGCAGGGCCGCAACAGTTCCTCCCTGCAACTGGGCGACTCCCTCTTCGCGGCGACCGTGCTCGCGCTGACCGGTGCCGTGCTGGCTGCGGGAAGTGCGCCTGGCCCGGCCAGTTACGCGGCGACTCTGGCGGTGACGGCGGGCCTGGCGCTGCTCGGGGCGCTGCTGGCCGGCCGCGTCGTGGTGGGCGGAAGCGTGCGACAGGGCGGCTGATCCACGGATTTGGTCGCGCCCGGCCTGGTGGGGCCGGGAGGATGGCGGGCGATGAACTTCCTGACCATCCTGCCGCTCGCCGTGGTGATGGTCGCCGGGAGTCAACTTGTCGTGTCGGTCTTCCTCGCCTCGTCGGACCGGCCCCGGGCGGCGTCACTGGGCTTCCTCGCCGGGGCCGGGCTGGTGGTCACCGCCGGAGTGACGGTGAGCTGGCTGCTGACCCGTTGGGTGGGCGGGCTGGCCGCCGACGCCAGTGCCGCCGCCGGCACTGTCGATCGGGGTCCCGCCATCGACCTGGTGGTCCTCGCGCTGCTTGTCGGCCTGGCCGTTGTGGTGTGGGTACGGCGGAACCGGTCCGGGCCGCCGAGGTGGCTGGGGAGCATCGAGCACGCCGACCCGCGTACGGCACTGCGACTTGGCGCGTTGCTCTTCGTGGTGACGCCGACCGATGACCTGACCATGGCCGCGGTGGGGGCGAGTGTGGCCCGACACCACCTGCCGTGGTGGCACCTGGCGCCGTTCGTGCTGCTCACCGTGTTCCTACTCGCTCTGCCCCTGCTGGCGTTGCTGCTGCTCGGGGACAAGGCGGCGCGCGCCCTGACCTGGATGCGCGAGTGGGCCGAGGGGCATGCCTGGATCGTCAACGAGATCGTCATCGCGCTCTTCGCGTTGCTGACCGTGCTGGACCTGATCCGCTCCGGGTGACTCGGGGCACACCCGGTCACGGAGTCGCCAGGTCGTTTCGTCGACTCCGAGGGGGACGACGGCGTGCCGTGGTTCACGGCGGGAAGGAGGACGGGATGAGGGTTCTGGTCACCGGGGCGAGCGGTCACCTGGGGCGTGCGGTGCTTGCCCGGCTGCGCGGTGACGCGATGACCGTCCGGGCCACCAGCCGACGGCCGCGGGCCGGCTCCGAGGTCGAGTGGGGGGTGGCGGACCTGGCGACGGGCGACGGGCTGCCCGAGGCGGTGTCCGGGATGGATGCGGTGCTGCACCTGGCGTCCGCGCCGCGGGGCGGGAAGACCCATCAGGTGGACGTGCTGGGCACCCGACGGCTCGTGGTGGCCGCTGGCGCGGCCGGTGTGCGGCACCTCGTCTACATCTCGATCGTCGGGGTGGATCGGGTGCCGATGCCGTACTACCGGCACAAGCTCGCCGCCGAAGAGGTGGTCGCGGCCGGCCCGGTGCCGTGGTCGGTGCTGCGGGCCACCCAGTTCCCACAGTTCCTGGACGACCTGCTCGCCTCCAGCGCCCGGCTGGGGCCGGTGATCGGGGACCGGGCGGTGCTCGCCCAACCTGTCGATCCGGGCGAGGTGGCGGCCCGACTGGCGGCCCGGCTGGTCGCCGGCCCGCTGGGCGCCATCGAGGAGTACGGCGGGCCGCAGGTGCTCCGCTTCGACGAGGCGGTCCGGGCGTGGCGGGAGGCCCGAGGCTCGCGCCGGCCGCTGCTGCCGGTACGGATTCCCGGTCGACTCGGTCGCGAGTTGCGCGGCGGCGGCCTGGTCACCGAGGCACTGCCCCGGGGCGTCCGCACGTGGGCCGACCACCTCGCCGACACGTACGGGGGAACGGGGCGGAAATGAGAGCAACAACGGTTCACGTTCGTCTTACGGTGACGCCATGTTCGCTGTCGTCACCACTGTGATCCTCTACGTCTTCGGTTTCGTCTTCCTCTACGGCGTGATCCGGCTGGGAGTCCGGCACGCCTTGGAGGATCTGGAGTTGCAACGGGCCAGAGCCCGGCGCGAGGAGGAGTTGGCGGCTGCCCGCGACCGCTCCTTCATGCGCGACAACGCGTTCCTCGCCGGCAGTTGAGCACCGGATCGGTTCGGCCCGGACCGGTGGCGTCCCGCGGTGGTCCGGACGCCGCCGGGCGGTTCAGCGTGGCGGATGCGAAGATCGCACCCGTGATGGGAACGCTGAAGACCGAACCCGCCCGCGCCCGCCTCGACCTGCTCGCCCCGCCGGTGGCGGAAGCCATCGCCCAGTGGCCCGCCGACGCGCCGGTGGACGTCAACGATGTGCTTGTCGCGCCGATCGACGCCGAGCTTGCCGACACCGCCGCGTTCTGTGCGGCGTACGAGGTGGGGCTGGACGTGTCGGCCAACTGTGTCGTGGTGGCGGGCAAGCGTGAGGGTGTGGTCCGCTACGCGGCCTGCATCGTCCTGGCCACCACCAGAGTCGATGTGAACGGGGTGGCCCGCCGGGCGCTCGACGTCCGCAAGGCGAGCTTCGCCCCGATGGCCGACGCTGTCGAGTTGACCGGGATGGAGTACGGCGGCATCACCCCGATCGGGCTGCCGGCGCAGTGGCCGATCCTGGTGGACGCGCGGGTCATCGCCACCCCGCACGTGATCATCGGGTCCGGCGTACGGCACAGCAAGATCGCGCTGCCGGGGCCGGCGCTGGGCGCGCTGCCCGGCGCGCAGGTGGTGGAAGGGCTGGCCAGGCCAGCTTGAGCAGCAACCGGCATCGATGTTGTTGCACGTGAAACATCGTGATCATCGATGCCGGTGCCCGGCCCGGTGGCTCAGTGTGCCGCGGCCTCGCGCTGCTCGACCTCGGCGAGCGCCGCGAGCAGGGTCGACACCTCCTGGGCGCCGGAGACGGCGTACTTCCCGGCCAGGACGAACATCGGCACGCCGGTGATGCCGAGATCCCGGGCGGTGGCCAACTGGGCCTCGACGTCGGCGACGCGCTCGTCGGAGTCGAGGAAGCGGCGTGCGTCGGCCGTGTCCAGGCCGACAGTGCCGGCCAGGGTGGCCAGCGCCTCGCGGGAACCCACGTCGACACCCTGCACGAAGTGCGCCTGGTACAGCGCCTCGACCAGCTCGGCCGCCCGACCGTGGTCGGTGGCGTAGGAGACCAGCCGGTGCGCGTCGAAGGTGTTGGCGATCACCGCGCGGTCGTAGTCCAGTCGAAGCCCGTCAGCCGCCGCGACCTGGGTCACGTGGGCGATCATCTGCCTGGCGCGTTCCGGGCCGCCGAACTTGCCGGCCAGCGCCTCCACCAGGGGAAGCGGCTCGGCGACCGGCGACGGGTCGAGCTGGAACGGCCGGTAGCGGACCGTCACCTCGCCCGGATAGCTGGCGAGGGCCTCATCCAGGCGGCGCTTGCCGATGTAGCACCACGGGCAGATGACGTCCGCGTAGATCTCGATCTCCATGATCGGTGGCAACCTAGCGGTCAGCCGAGTTGTTCCCGCACCTGACGCTTGAGCCGGCCCAGGATCGCCGTGCCGCCGCGGATCCGCAGCGGGCTGATCGCCTGCGCCAGGCCCATCCGCTGATAGAGGTCGTCCGGCACGGCCAGCACCTCCTCCGGGCTCGCCTGGGCCAGCCCTTCGGCGAGGATCCCGGCGAACGCCCGGGTGGTCGGCGCCTCCGGCGGACAGTCGAAGATCGTCGCCACGGTGCCCTCCGGGGTCACCTCGGCGCGCAGGAAGAACGACGTCTGACACTCCGGCACCTGTTCCATGCCCTCGCGCTCGGCGGCGCCCGCCGGCAGCACCGGGATGACGTCCGCATACTCCAGCAGCATCTCCAGCACCAGGTCACGCGGCGCGGCAGCGAACTCGTCGACGATCTCGGCCAGTCGGGCCGGCATGTCAGCCATGCGTCGAGGCTACCGCCGGTCACCTGCCGACCGGCCGGCGGCGCACACCGCGCCTGACCCGGCCCGTTCGTCACGCCGTCGGCGTCTGCTCGCTGATCTCGCTGAGGGCGCTGGTGGGGTCGAGCTGCATGGCCAGGTCGCCGAGGGAGACGATCCCGACCAGCTTGCGATCGGTGTCACAGACCAGCACCCGGCGGATGCCCCGGTCTCGCATGAGCGCCGCCGCCTCGCCCGCCGTGCAGTGCTGCTCGATCATGACCACCTCACGGGTGACGATCGAGCCGATGGTGGTGGCCGCGGGGGAGCTGTTCTCCGCCACGGCCCGCACCACGATGTCCCGGTCGGTCAGCATGCCGGCGAGGCTGGCGCCGTCGGTGACGACCACGTCGCCGATGTCCGCCTCCTTCATCACCCTGGCCGCCTCGTCCAGGGTGGTCTCCGCCGGCAGGTACACGACCTGCTTGGTCATCACGTCACTGACCCGGTAACCGGTCATCAGAGCCTCCGAAAGCGTTCCACCCGATCCGACTGCACTACCCGGTGACGCGGCAGCTACACCAGGTTTCCACGTTCCTGGCGTACCTCGTGCACGAGTCGGTCCACCAGACCGTCCAGCGGTAGCTCGGTGCGCGCGTCGCCGGCCCGCTCACGCAGCTCGACGTACCCCTCGGCGAGTCGGCGGCCGACCACGACGGCCCGGGGGATGCCGATCAGCTCCGCGTCGGTGAACTTGACCCCGGCCGAGACGTGCGTGCGGTCGTCGACAAGCACCCGCAGGCCGGCGGCGGCGAGACGCCCGCCCAGCTCCAGCGCCGCGTCGAGTTGCGGCCCCTTGCCCGCCACCACAAGGTGTACGTCGCACGGCGCGATCGCCGCCGGCCAGACCAGTCCCCGGTCGTCGTGGTGCTGCTCGGCGATCGCCGCGACCGCCCGGGACACCCCGATGCCGTAGCAGCCCATCGTCGGCCGGACCGGCTTGCCGGCCGGCCCGAGCACGTCGACCGCGAACGCGTCGGTGTACCGGCGACCGAGCTGGAAGATGTGGCCGATCTCGATGCCCCGCCGGATGGTCAGCTCGCCGTCGGCGCAGTCGGGGCAGCTGTCACCGGCGCGCACCTCGGCCGCCTCGATCGTCCCGTCGGGCGTGAAGTCCCGCCCGTGGACGACGTCGGTCGCGTGCCGGCCCGGCTCGTTCGCCCCGGTCAGCCACGCGGAGCCGGGCACCACCCGGGGATCGACCAGGTAGCGGATGCCCAGCTTGTCGAGCACCTGCGGCCCGAGGTACCCGCGTACCAGCTCCGGATGCTCGGCCCACTCGTCGAAGACGGCCACCTGGGCCGGCGCCAGCGCGGCGGCGACCCGCTTCAGGTCGACCTCCCGGTCCCCGGGCAACCCGATCACCAGGGGCTCGGCCCGGTCGACACCCGGCCGCCGGACGGACAGCACCACGTTCTTCAGGGTGTCGGCGGCGGTCCAGCCGTCCCGGCCGCCCAACCGCCTGGTGTTCGCCAGCGCCACCAGACCGGCGATGGTCGGGGTCTCCGGTGTGTCGTGCACCTCGGTCGCCGGCTGCGTGGTCGGGTCGGCGGCGGCCGGCGCACGGGTGACCACCGCCTCGGTGTTCGCCGCGTAGGCGCAGGCGGTGCAGCCGACGAAGGTGTCCTCGCCGACCGGTGTCGCCGCCAGGAACTCCTCCGACGCGGAGCCACCCATCGCGCCGGACATCGCGTGCACCACCGCGTAGTCCAGGCCCAACCGGTCGAAGATCCGCTGGTACGCCGCGCGATGCCGGGCGTACGCGTCCCGCAGCCCCGCCTCGTCCAGGTCGAAGGAGTACGCGTCCTTCATCAGGAACTCGCGGCCGCGCAGCAGCCCGGCCCGGGGTCGCGCCTCGTCGCGGAACTTCGTCTGCACCTGGAACAGCGTCACCGGGAAGTCCCGGTACGAGGTGAACAGGTCCTTGACCAGCAGCGCCGCCATCTCCTCGTGGGTGGGTGCCAACAGGTGCTCGGCGCCGCGCCGGTCGGCGAGGGTGAAGATGTCGTCGCCGTACTCCGTCCACCGGCCGCTCGTCCGGTAGGGATCGGCCGGCAGCAGCGCCGGGAAGTGCACCTCCTGGTCGCCGATCGCAAACAACTCGCCACGCACCACGTCGGTGATCCGATCCAGCACCAGCTTGCCCAGCGGCAGCCAGGTGTAGCCGCCCGGCGCGGCGCGGCGGATGTAACCGGCCCGCAGGAGGAGCCGGTGGCTCGGGACCTCCGCGTCGGCCGGGTCCTCGCGCAGGGTCCGGAGCAGCAGGGTCGACATGCGTAGCAGCATGCGCGCAGCGTAGAGCCGTGCCGACCGGCCGAGCGACCCAATTCGTCCGGCGCGTCGACGGACGTCACTCGGCGAACTCACGAAAGCTGTCGGTCCGTGTCGGCAACCACGATTGCCCAGGGCGACGTCTGGAGAGGCATCACGTTCCCCATGCACCACGACCCGAAGGATCGGCCCGTGTGGACCCTCTGCTGAGTGAGTTCGACTCGTTCGTCCGTACCCGCACGCCGGCGTTGTTGCGCTCGGCCTACCTACTCACCGGTGACCAGCACCTGGCCGAGGATCTCGTCCAGTCGGCGCTGGCCCGGACCCACCGGTCCTGGAACCGGCTGCACCACAGCGGCAACGCCGAGGCGTACACGCGCAAGGTCATGTACCACCTACAGGTGTCCTGGTGGCGGCGACGCCGGGTACCCGAGTCGATGCCGGGCGACCTGCCCGAGCCCCGCGGAGGCGGCTCGGCCCCGGACCACGCGCAACAGACCAGCCTGCGGCTCACCCTCCGGTCGGCGCTGACGAAGCTCTCCCCGAAGCAACGGGCCGTGCTGGTGCTGCGGTTCTTCGAGGACCGCACCGAGGCGGAGACCGCCGATCTGCTCGGGGTCACCGTCGGCACGGTGAAGAGCCAGACCGCCAAGTCACTGGCCAAGTTACGCGCCGTCGCCCCCGAACTCGCCGAGCTGTACGTCCTGGAAGGGAGCACCCGATGAACGACCAGCGCCTCCGGCTCGACCTGGCCGACCTGGCCGAAGAGGTCACCGTGGTCGACCTGCGGGACCGGACCCTGCGGACGTCCCGCCGGCTCGGGATCCAGCGCACCGTGGCCACGTCGGCTGCCGCGCTGGTGCTGATCGCGGCGGCGGCCGGCACCGCCTTCGCCATCCGCCCGGACCAGTCTCCGGCTCCGCTTCCCGCCGACAGCCCGTCGGTGACCGCGACGCCGACCGCACCGCCCAGCCCGACGTCATCCCCCAGCACCCCGAGCAGCCCGCCCAGCGGCGGGTCCAGCGCGAACACGCCGACTGTGACGATCGGCAGGCTCTTCTACGGGCCCGCCGAGGTGACCGGCGCGACAAGCGCGAACCTGCGGTCCTGGCACCCCGGCGACAACCCGGTTCGCCTGCTGGCGCTGCCCGCTCTCGCGTTGAAGGGCAACGTGAGTGTCTCGTCGGACGGCCATCGGGTGGCCTGGGTGGACAGCGGCGACACCGGCAACAACCTGTTCGTCGCCAACGTCGACGGCTCCGACCGGCGGCAGGTGCGCTCGGGTGTCGACCCGTACTGCGTCACCCCGGTCTGGTCGCCGGACGGGCGGCAACTGCTGTTCCGCGAGACGACGTCGAACGCTTCGGGTGAACCCGGCCGGTACGGCATGTTGGAGGTGCGTTCGACGGGATCGACAGTGCGCTGGTGGAAGTCCGCACCTGAGGCATGTCACGCCCTCTGGTCCGCGGACGGGCAGACCATCGCCATGAACACCAACGCCGGGGTCACGCTCTACGGCACCGACGGCACGACGAAGCGCGTCGTCCCCGGCTTCTCCCTGGACGGTTGGCGCAGCAACGACATCACCAGCCTCTCCCCGGACGGCTCCCGGATCGCGCTGCTGCGGACGAAACCGACCGAGGACGCTGGCGACGTCGCTCGCGACCTGTGGGTCAACGTCGTGCTGGACACCCGGACGGGTAAGGAGATCCGGCTGCCACTCGGCGGCCGCGAGCTGCGGCAGGTGTACTTCCCGACCGACGGCTCGATGGTCGTGCGGGTGCGGGACGGCAGCGGGCACGCCGTGCTGCTTGTCAGCGCGGACGGCCGCAAGATCTCCGAGACCGCCGAGCCGGCGAGCCTGGCGGACATGCAGATCCTTGCCGTTGCGGGCTGACGTAGCGGGCGGAGGGCGGGCCACCCCCTGGTGGCCCGCCACCGGGTCCGGGTCACCGCGCGCTGGGGAGTCGGCCCTCACAGCGGACGTCCGGATCGGCCGCCGGCCGCCTGGGCATCATCCAATTCAGCGCGGTCTCCTCCACCGGCCAACCACGCACCGACACGAGGCTGTACGGCACTGCCGTCACCTGTGGGCAGAGGACCTGCGACTCGACCCAACCGTTCGGCAGGAACCGCACGGTGGCGGCCCGGTCCAGCACGATCGTCGAGGTGTCGGTGACCGCGATGAGCGCGCCGAGCACCACCTCCGGGCCAGCGTCGGCGGCCGGCGGCGCCCCGGCTCCGTCGCCCGGGGTCAGCGCGCCCTCACCCGTCGCGGTTGTCACGGCCGGTGCTGCCGGGGCCGTCCCTGCGGGTTCCTTCGGCACCACCTCGATCGCGGCGGTGGGCAACAGCGGCACCCGGAGGAAGACCGCGCCCATCACCACCGGGAGCACGCCGGCGACAGTGAACGCCAGGCCGTGGGTCAGCGCCGGGGCGATCCAGCCGGGGATCGGGCCGGTGAGCAGCACGGTGGCGGCGGGCGGCACCGCCAGCAGCGCGGCGGTGCCCCACTCGCGATCGTGGTACGCCGTCCAGATCGCCGGCCCCAGCACGCTGTACGCCAGAACCGCCGCCGCCAGTGGCAGCGCCACACTGACCAGCAGGACCCGGGTCGGCTGGTCCGGGTGCAGATAGCGGGTACGCAGCGCGAGCAGCCAGAGGGCGAGCATCAGCAGCGACGGCAGGAAGCGGAGCTGCCAGGTCAGCGCCCCCAGCGCGACCGCGGCGCTGATCACCCAGCCCGGGGTGCGGGCCGTTCCGGAGGCCAGCAGTGACCGTTCCGGGTCGAACCGGTCCGGAGCACTGAGCCGCAGCAGTCGACCGAGCACCCCGAAGGTGAGCACGACGACGGGGAACGCCCACACCAGCGCGATCAGCAGGGCGCTGAGCAGGCCGAGCGGGCTGACGTACTGCACCAGCAGCAGCATCGTGGACATGTCCTGTTGGCTGAGCTGCCACAGTCGCAGCACCAGAAGCAGGACGGGAAAGGCGGGTAGGAGGGTCAGCAGCCACTGCTGCGCCTGCCGCGCCCCCGCCATCCGGCGCGGGCGGCGGGTCTCGGCGAAACTGGTGACGATCCGGGGTGCGCCGGGGGCGGTAGCGCGATCCTCTCCCACGGCCACTGTCGCACCTCCACCTTCCTCGCGTCGGGTTGCTGCTGTTCCGCGACCGGCTGCGGGAGGTTGTATCCCTGCTGCCAACGGAGGTTGGCGTTGTACGCGTTCTCCCAGGCCGAGTTCTCCTCGTCCTTTGCCGATTCGTAGAGCGCGAGGTCGACCAGGTCGAGCAGGGCCTGGTTGGGGCCGACGTTGACGCCCCACCGCTCCTGCGGCGACGAGCCGATGTCCCAGTGCTGCAACGGCTTCGCGTTCTTGAGGGCCACCGGAAAGCGTTGACCGTCGTCGCCCGGCTGGTCGGCTGTGACGAAGCCGGCGAGGATCGCCGCGTCGGTGGTGACGGCCTGCACCTTGCCGTCGTACAGCTCCTGGACGCACTCGCTGATCCTGTTCCGGCCCACCGGGGTGGCGCCGGCCTCGGCGAGACGCTGGATGGACGTCGAGGTGGTCAGCGAGCAGACCGTCAGCCCACGGAGATCCTCCAGGCTGCTCACCGGCCCCTTGAAGCTTTTCAGGGTGACCACCGACTGCTCGGTGTGCAGGTACGCCGCGGAGAAGACGGCGCCCTCTTCCCGGCGCTTGTCGTTGATGCTGTACGAGGCGATGACCAGGTCGACGATGACGAACCCGTCGTTGTCCCGGGCCTGTCGACGGGCCCGGTCCTCGCTCTCGATCGGCACGAAGCGCACCTGGGAGTGGTCGAAGCCGAGATAGCCCGCGATCATGTAGGCGATGTCGACGTCGAAGCCCTTCCAGACGTTGTTCGCAAGGTGCTGCGAGATGCCCGGCTGGTCGTCCTTCACCCCGATGACGAGCTGCTGCTTCCCCTTGAGGCCGGCCTTCTCCAGCAACTCGTCCCGGGTCGGCGGCCCCATCGCGAGGACGATCGGGACCAGGGCGGCGGCCAGGACGGCCAGCGCGACGACGAGCCCCACGAGTCGGATCTGGCGGGTCCGTGCGGTGCGCGGCGAGGTGGTCGCCGGTGGGGTCGGCCCCGGAGGGCTCGGCTCGCTTGCCTGGCTCAACTAGGCCCTCCCCGCCGCTCGGACCGGTGATCGGCCCCCATTGTGGGGCCTGGGCGCGAACCACGGCACTGCGCCACCAGCCGGATTGGCGACAGTAGCGCCTGACCGATTTCTGATCCAGTGGCCGGAACGATCCGCTGGCCCATGACCTCCGCCACGTCGCCCGATCGGGGCACTGCGCGCAGTGCCCCCGGTGACAGACTGGTCGCCGCAGGCAACGAGCGGTGTGAGGGGGCGCAGGTGCGCTGGCGCAGTTTTGTCGCGGTCGGGGACAGTTTCACCGAAGGCATGGATGACGCGTACCCGGACGGCACCTACCGAGGCTGGGCGGACCTGGTGGCGATTCGGCTCGCCGCCGAGGCGGGGCCCGACTTCCGGTACGCGAACCTGGCCATCCGGGGTCGGCTCTTCCCCAGCGTGGTAGCCGAGCAGGTGCCGTCGGCGGTGGCGATGAAGCCGGATCTGATCAGCTTCGCGGCCGGCGGCAACGACGTGCTGCGCCGCACCTTCGACCCGGACGCGCTGGTGTCCCGCTTCGACGAGGTGGTCCGGCAGCTGCGCTCGGGCGGTGCGGACGTGCTGCTCTTCCGGTTCGCCGACGTGATGGCCCGGCTGCCCGGCCAGCGCCTCGTCGCCCCCCGGGTGCAGTTGCTCAACCAGGCCGTCGGCGAGACCGCCGAGCGGCACGGCGCCATCATGGTCGACCTGTACGCCGACGACACCTTCCTCAACCCGATGCTGTGGAGCACCGACCGGTTGCACCTCTCGCCGGCCGGTCACCGGCGGGTCGCGGGGCAGGTGTTGAACGCGCTCGGCGTCGGTTGCGACGAGGAGTGGCTGATGGTCCCGCCGCACCCGGCGCCGTCGCCGTGGTTGGCTGCCCGTGCCGCCGACGTGCGGTGGGCCGGTCGGCACCTCGCGCCCTGGCTGAAGCGGCGGCTGACCGGCCGGTCGTCCGGTGACAGGGTGACGGCGAAGCGTCCGTTGCTCGGGCCGATCGTCGACTGACGGTGCGCACGCTGCACACCGCACCGCTGCTGCGGCGCACCGCCGATGGCGCGTCGCAGCCCGAGCACGCAGTGGTGGTGAGCGGTGACCGGATCGAGGCCGTCGGCCCGCTGGCCGAGTTGAGTGCGACGTACGCGGGCGTTCGGGTCCGCGGTTGGCCCGGCACGCTGGGGCCGGGCCTGCTGCACGACGGCCCGTTGCCGGCGGCGCCCACCCCGCGCGAGCGGGTGCACGCGTTGCTGCGGAACGGAGTGACGGCGGTGCTGCTGGAGCACCTGGCCGATCCGGCCCTGCGGGTCGCCGTCGACCGGGGTGACCTGCTCGTGCTGCCCGCTGCCGTGCCGCCCACGCTACGGGCGGGTGAGCGCGCCGACCTCGCGGTTCATGCCGCCGACGGTGTCTGCCTGGTGACAGTGGTCGCGGGCCGGATCGCCCACCGTCGCGCCTGAGGAAGCCTGGCGTGCGCTCCGTCGCACAGCGATGGCCGTTCATCGACCCGGGTTACGGCGTAGTTTGGGGATCATGTCTGTGCCGAACGATCCTGATCCCCGCCTTCAGTCGTACGCCGATCCGCAACGTCTGGTCACCACCGAGTGGCTGGCCGAGCACCTGGGCGACGAGGGCCTCGTGGTTGTCGAGTCCGACGAGGACGTGCTGCTCTACGAATCGGGTCACATTCCCGGTGCTGTGAAGGTCGACTGGCACCTGGAGTTGAACGACCAGGTGACCCGCGACTATCTGGATGCCGAGCGCTTCGCCGAGTTGTGCGCCGCGAAGGGCATCGGCCGGGGCGACACCGTCGTCTTCTACGGCGACAACTTCAACTGGTGGGCCGCGTACGCCCTCTGGGTGTTCTCGCTCTTCGGCCACGCCGACGTGCGGCTGCTCGACGGCGGCCGGCAGAAGTGGATCGCCGAGGGGCGCGAGGTGACCCGCGACAAGCCGGCTCGTCCCCGTGCCGACTACCCGGTGCCGCTGCGCGACGACGCGCCGCTGCGGGCCTACCGTGAGCAGGTCATGGCGCACATCGCCGCCGGCCGGCCGCTTGTCGACGTCCGGTCGCCGGGTGAGTACACCGGCGAGACGCTGCACATGCCGGACTACCCGCAGGAGGGCGCGCTGCGGGGCGGGCACATCCCGGGCGCGGTCAGCAAGCCGTGGAAGTCCGCCGCCAATGAGGACGGCACGTTCAGGTCGGCCGACGAGCTGAAGGCGATCTACGCCGATCAGCTCGGGCTGAGCCCCGACGACGACGTGATCGCGTACTGCCGGATCGGCGAGCGGTCCAGCCACACCTGGTTCGTGCTGCGGCATCTGCTGGGTTACCCGCAGGTGCGCAACTACGACGGCTCGTGGACCGAGTGGGGCAACCTGGTCCGGGCACCCGTCGTCAAGGGCGACCAGCCCGGCGGCCTCGCCGCCTGAGCGGCCGCTGGTGGATTGGCCGCCTGAGCGGCCGCGGTGACGTGGACCGTCCCCGCGCGATGCCCTGTCGCGCGGGGACGGTCGTTCAGCCGGCGAGCGCGATCACGCCGCGCAGCTCCCGGACGATGCCGGTGACCTCGCCGGTCTCCGGATTCCAGCGGGCCAGGGCGGCCGGTTCCAGCCGGAGCAGCACCGCACCCTTGTTGTCCCAGCCCAGCACCTCGCAGCAGCCCTTTGCGCGCTGCCGGCCCAGGTCGAGCAGGTGGGACACGGCGCCGGTCCGCGCATCAAGCACCGCCGTGCCCTCGGCGCCGTCGATCTCACCGCTGGTGATCCACGCCGCGCTGGCCAGCCGCTCGCCGTGCAGCCAGCCCCGGCCGTAGAACTCGTTGATCTGGTACGGCGAGGGCAGCCGGTCGCCGGTGATCCGCTGTTCGGAACGGATCGTCGCCTCGCGCGCGGTCCGGCTGCGCAGTGTCAGGTCATCCCGGTCGCCGATCAACTCGATCAGCGCCGCCTCGCGGCTGCCCTCCGGATCGGGTGCGGCCAGGACCCAGGCCGACACGTCGATCCTGCTCGCCGCGCCGGTGATCCGGTCCACCGCGTACGTCCGGTCCTCGCCCCCGACCAGCACCCGGTCGTGCGCCCAGATGACCAGCTCCAGATAGCCGTCGAGGGGAATCCGGCGTACCCCTGCGGTGGTGAGGTCGACAATGACAAGTTCCTTGGTCTGCGCGAACGCCGCCGACCGGCCGTCCGGCGACAGCACGCCCGGCTTCACGGCGGACGCCTCGTTGCCGCCCGCGTCACGGGTCGGTGCCAGCGTCACCACGTCGAGAGCGCGTACCACGCCGTCGTTGCCGAGCACCCGGACCGGGCCGTCCGCGCGATTCTCCTCGTCCGTCGGCTGGAACAGCGCCAGCGCCCGCTGGACCGGCCGCTCGGACAGCGGCACTGTCGCCGGGCCGCCGAGCCGGGCGAGCGGATCGGGTGGGAAGGCCAGCTCGGCGGGCGCGTGCTGCACCGGGTCGGCGTGCGTGGGGACGACGGTCGGGGTCGGCGCCACCGAGTGATTCGGCGGTGGGTCGGGCGGTCGCAGGGCCGCCACCGTGCCGGCGCCGACCAGCGCCACGGCCACTGCGACAACGCCGGCGGCCCGTCGGGTACGTCGCGTGCGCCGAGCCCGGTCCCAGCCGGCCGTTGCCGGCTGGCTGGGCAGGACGTCCTCGACGCTGATGGTCAGCAGTCGGCGCAGGTCCTGCTCGTTCACGGGTTCACCTCCGCGCCGGCGGCCAGGTCGGCCGAGCCCTGCCGTGGCCGGGCGTCCCGGGTGAGGTCCGGGGTGACCTCGCGGAGGCGGCGCAGCGCCGCATGACACTGGCTCTTCACGGTGCCGACGGTCACCCCGAGCGCCTCGGCGGTGGCGACCTCGGTCAGATCCTCGTAGTAGCGCAACACCAGAACGGCCCGCTGCCGGGGCGGCAGCAGGCTCAGTGCGTCGTGCAGCGTCAGCCGCAGCGCGCCGTCCCGGTCGTGGGTCACCCGGTCCGGTGGCGCGGCGCTCAGCCATTCCCGCCGTCGGCGACGCCACCACGACACCGCGTCCCGGTAGAGGATGGCCCGCACGTACGCGGACGGGTCGCCGTCCCGAACGGACCCCCAGCGCAGCGCCAGCTTGAGCAGGGCGTCCTGAAGGAGATCCTCGGCCTGGTGCTGGTTGCCGCAGATCAGATAGGCCGCCCGGAGCAGCCGGTGCTGGTGGCTCTCCACGAAGGCGAGGTAGCCGTCACGTCCGTCGCGTCCCGTCGGTGCCATCCGCCCCCCTCCCGGCCGTCGCGTTGCGCGTCACCTGGCAGACGCACGGGGAGGGGTAAAAGGTTGGGTCAGTTTTCCGGCGCCCCGGTCAGGTAGCGCTGCAGAGTCGGTGCGATCCAGGGGACCAGCTCCTCGGCTGGCGTCTCCACAACGGGTGGCAGGCGGACGATGTATCGGGTGAAGGCCAGGCCGAGGATCTGACTGGCCACCAGACCGGCGCGGCGGGCGGTCGTCGCGGGGTCGGTGCCGAACGTGGCGACGGCTGCGGCGAGCTGGTCGACGAAGATGCCGCGCATCCGCTCGGCGGCGCCCGGGTTGGTGCTGGCGGCGCGGAGCAGCGCCACGAGCGTCTCGTCGCCCTCCCACCGGGCGAGGAAGTGCCGGATCAGCACCTCGCCGAGGTGGGCGGGCGGCACCCGGGCCAGATCGGGCAGCCGGAGGTCGAACTCGGCGGCCGCCGCGAACAGCCCCTCCTTGCTGCCGTAGTAGCGCATGACCATCGACGGGTCGATCTGGGCGTCGGCGGCGATGGCCCGGATCGTGGCGCGCTCGTATCCGTCCGCCGCGAAGCGTTCCCGGGCCGCTCGCAGGATCGCCGCCCGGGTGGCGTCGGAGCGTCGGGGGTGGGTCGGTTGGGCGGACGCTGTCATGTCGACGACCGTATGCCAACACCTGTTGACACACAATCAGCAGCGCCCTAGCGTTGCCAACAAGTGTTTGCCAACATCTGTTGGCAACGGTTCCCCGGAGGTGGCCATGCTGCCCGTGAGCACCGACGTGCTGGTGGTGGGCGCTGGCCCCACCGGTCTCGCCACCGCGCTGACGCTGGCCCGACGCGGGATCGAGGTGACGGTGCTGGACCAGCTGACCGAGCCGCCGACGACCTCCCGTGCGGCGGTCGTGCACGCGTACACCCTGGAGGTGCTGGACCGGATCGGCGCCGCGGCGCCGATGGTCGCGCAGGGCATCCGGTCGCCGCGCTTCACAGTCCGCGACCGGGACCGGGTGTTGCTGACGGTGCCGTTCCACGAGTTGCCGTCCCGCTTCCCCTACGCGCTGCTGGTCTCGCAGTCGGTCACCGAGGCGGTCCTCACCGCAGAGCTGGACGCCCTCGGCGTCCGGGTACGACGGCCGTGCCGGCTGACCGGTCTGAGCCCGACCGGTGACGGGGTGCTCGCGCAGATCGACGGGTCGGCGCTGCGCGCCCGGTACGTGGTCGGTGCCGACGGTCTGCACAGCACCGTCCGGAAGGCCGCCGGCATCGGCTTCACCGGCCCCCGCGACGAGGAATCCTTCGTGCTCGCCGACGTGCGGGTGGACAGCGTCCTGCCCGGCGACGAGGTGGCGCTCTTCCTGGCCCGGTCCGGCCCGCTGATCTGGGCGCCGCTGCCGGACGGGGTGGTCCGGCTGGTGGCCGCGGTGGCGACGGCTCCGGCGGATCCGGGGGCGGCGTACCTCCAGACGCTGCTCGACGAGCGCGGCCCGGCGCGGCGACCCGACCGGGTGACCGAGGTGCTCTGGGGTTCCCGGTTCCGGGTGCATCACCAGATCGCCGACACCTTCCGGGCCGGGCCCGTCCTGCTGGCCGGGGACGCCGGGCACGTGCACAGCCCGGCCGGCGGTCAGGGCATGAACCTCGGCATCTGCGACGCGGTCGCCCTCGGCACCGCCGTGGCGGACGTGCTCGACGGAGGTCCGGAGTCGCTGCTCGACGACTACAGCGCCCGGCAGCGGCCGATGGCCGAGGACGTGCTGAGTTTCGCCGCCGGGCTGACCCGACTGGCGACTGTCTCCCCGGCCCGCCGACCCGCCCGGGACGTGCTGATCCGGCTGCTCGGTGCACTGCCGCCGGCCCGCCGGAAGGTCGCGCTACGCCTGTCCGGGCTGTCGCACCGGACGCCGGCGCCGGGCTAGGCCGCCCCGCTGGGGCTCAGCACGCCGGGTTCGGCAGGCAGCAGTGTCCGCCACGCGGCCACTGTGACAAGCGCGAACGTGCCGGCCGCCGCGCCCGCCACCGGCACCGTGCCGTACGCCGCGGCGGCCAGGCCGGCGAGCACCGCCCCGACCGGTGCGGTGAGCAGACCCACCATCCGCTGCGCCGCACCGACCCGGCCGAGCAGCCCGGCCGGCACGTGCCGCTGCCCGTACGACGCGCACAGGCTGTTCCACACCACGGTCCCGGCGGCGAAGACGGCCAACGCGAGGCCACCCGGCACCGGATCGCGGGCCAGCGCGAACCCGGTCAGCGCCACGGTCTGCGCGGCGAGCACGGCACGCAGCGCCGGCAGCGTGCCGAGCCGGGCGGCGAGCCGACCCGCACCGAGCGCCCCCGCCACCCCGCCGACGATGGCGGCCGCGGCGAACAACCCGTACCCGGCGGGCGGCACCCGCAGCACGTCCAGCGCGTAGAGCACGAGCACCGCCATGATGCCGCTGATCGCCAGGTTGCAGGCGGCGGCGAGCACTGTGACCCGCCACAGTGCCCGATGGCCGCGTAACCAGCGCACACCCTCGGCGATCTCGCTCCACACCGACCCGCGTCGTGCGTTGGCGCTCGCGACCGGAACCGGCGCCAGGGCCAGCACGAGCAGGGCGGCGGCGGCGAAGGTGACGGCGTCGAGGGCGAACGGCAGGGCCGGGGCGAGGGCGAAGAGCACACCGGCGGCGGGTGCGCCGAGGAAGCCGCCGGCCACCGCGGACCCCGCCTGGAGCCGACCGTTCGCCCGGGGCAGCGCGTCCGGGGGCACCAGCGCCGGCAGCAGGGCGAACGACGCGGAGTCGAAGAGCGTGCCCAACGCGGCGAGGAGGAACGCGGCCAGCAGCAGCACCGCGACGCCGACCCGGTCGAGGGCGACCGCCACGGCCAGCCCCGCCACCACGGCGGCGCGTACGCCGTCGACCAGAGCCATTGTCCGACGTCGGTCCCAGCGGTCCGCGTACACGCCGCCGAGCAGGCCGAAGAGCAGTGGCGGCAGCTGACCGGCAACGGTGACCGCAGCGATGATCCGGGGGTCGCGGGTCACCGCCGCGGCCAGCAGGGCCAGTGCCGGCGTACGCAGCGAGTCCCCGAGCCTCGACGAGACGGCGGCGGACCAGAGCAGCCGGAAGTTTCGGCCGAGCGGAGGGGAGGTCATCCGGTGACCGTGCGGGTTCAACCGGGTCGAGGGTCAAGCCGCTGCCCTCCACCGCAGGCAGTTCGCGGTCTAGGCTTGCCCGGTGACGGTGGAGCAGCAGGCACGGGGTGCGGCGGGCGCGGGCCGCCGCAGGTCCCGCAAGGACGAGATTCTGGAGATCGCGGTTGGTCTGTTCGCCGCCCGCGGCTATCACGGTGTGTCGATGGACGACATCGGCGCGGCCGCCGGGGTCACCGGTCCGGCGCTCTACCACCACTTCGCCGGCAAGGAGGCGATGCTGGCCGCCGCGCTCATCCCCGTGAGTGAGGGTCTGCTGGCCGGCGGGCGGGAACGCGCGGCCGGGCACCCGGACGGTCCGCGTGAGGTGCTGGAGTCGCTTATCGACTTTCACGTCGAGTTCGCGCTGGCCAACCCGGCGGTGATCGCGTTGCACCTGCACGAGCTGGACCGCCTGCCCGAGGAGCCGCGGCGGCGCATCCGCCGCCTGCAACGGCTCTACGTGGAGGAGTGGGTGACGGTGCTCACGGCGCTGCACCCGGGCATGCCCGACGGTGAGGCGCGGGTGCTCGCGCACGCCGCGTTCGGCCTGATGAACTCGACCCCGTTCCTCGGTGGTGAGGTGGACCGGCGGCGTCGTGCCGAGTTGCTGCGCGGGGCGACACTGGCCGCGCTGCTCGCCTGAGCGGACTCGTCAGAAGCAGGCCGGTCATGATTCCCTGACATCGTCCCACCATCCGGACGCCGGGAGGAAACATGATCGAGTCACTGTTGGTCGCCAATCGGGGCGAGATCGCCCGCCGGATCATCCGGACCGCCAAGCGACTCGGCATCCGCGCGATCGCTGTGTACTCGGAGGCCGACGCCGACCTGCCGTTCGTGGCCGAGGCCGACGAGGCGGTCCTCATCGGCCCGCCGGCCCCGGCGCTGAGCTACCGCAACACCGAGGCGATCCTCGCCGCCGCGAAGTCGACAGGCGCCCAGGCCATCCACCCCGGGTACGGCTTCCTGTCGGAGAACGCCGAGTTCGCCCGTACCGTCGAGTCCAGCGGCCTGATCTGGGTCGGACCCGGCGCGGACGCGATCACCGCGATGGGCGACAAGATCAACGCTCGGAACCTGATGGCGGCGGCCGGTGTTCCGGTCGCGCCCGGCACCACCGAACCGGCCGCCGACCTGAACTCGGCCGTGACGGCCGCCGCGCAGATCGGCTACCCGGTGATGGTCAAGGCCGCGGCCGGTGGTGGCGGCATGGGCATGGGCGTCGCCGTCGACGAGGCAGCGCTGCGCACCGAGTACGACAAGGTGCGCGCGTTCGCCGAGCGGATGTTCGGGGACGGCTCGGTGTTGATCGAGCGGTTCTTCCCCCGGGTGCGGCACGTCGAGGTGCAGATCCTCGGCCTGGCCGACGGCCGGGTGGTGGCGCTCGGCGAGCGGGAGTGCTCGGTGCAACGCCGCAACCAGAAGCTTGTCGAGGAGTCCCCGTCGCCGGCGGTCTCGCCGGAGCTGCGGTCCCGCCTCCTGGCGGCGGCGGTGCGCGCGGGTGAGGCGGTCAGCTATCGCAACGCCGGCACCGTGGAGTGCCTGCTCGATCCGGCCACCGACGAGTTCTTCTTCCTGGAGATGAACACGCGGCTGCAGGTGGAGCACCCGGTGACCGAGTACGTCTACGGTATCGACCTGGTCGAGGAGCAGTTGCGGGTGGCGTCCGGGTTGGCCCCGACGTTCGATCCGGACGCGCTGACCTCGCGCGGTCACGCCATCGAGATGCGGATCAACGCCGAGGACCCGAAGCGTTTCCTGCCCGGTCCCGGTGTGATCAGAACCTGGGTGGAGCCGACGGGTACGGGTGTCCGGGTGGACTCCGGCTACACCGAGGGCAACACGGTCACCCCGTTCTACGACAGCCTGCTGGCCAAGCTGATCGTCACCGGCGACACCCGGGACGAGGTGCTGGAACGCGCGAAGACCGCGGTGGCCGCCTTCCAGATTGCCGGCCCGAAGAACAATCTCCCCTTCTTCACCGAGCTGCTCGACAACGAGGAGTTCGTCTCCGGCGCCTACGACACCGCCATCGTCCCCCGAATGCGCTGATCGGCGCGTACAGGTAAGCAGAGCAGAGCGGCCGACGTGCTGTCCCGATCCGACGTCACAGCGAGGTGACCGATGAGCCAGTTGCCAGATTCCGTGTCGATTCGTGAGGTTGGGCCGCGGGACGGGTTGCAGAACGAGGACCCGATTCCAACCGAGGCCAAGGTCCGGCTGCTCGATGCCCTCTCCGGCACCGGAGTACGCCGGATCGAGGCGGTGTCGTTCGTCCACCCGAAGGCGATTCCGCAGATGGCCGACGCCGACGAGGTGTGGCAGCGAGCGCTCAAGGCCGACGGGGTGAGCTACTCGGCGCTGGTGCCGAACACCCGGGGCGCCCAGCGCGCCCTGGCGGCCGGCTTCACCGAGGTCGAGGTGGTGGTCTCGGCCAGCGACACGCACAACCGGCGCAACGTCAACCGGTCCACCGACGAGTCGCTTGACGACATCGCCGAGCTGATCGACCTGCTGCACGGCGCCTCCGCGCGGGTCGAGGTGATCGTGGCGACCAGCTTCGGCTGCCCGTACGAGGGGGACATCGACCCGCGGCGGGTGGCCGGCATCGTGGACCGGGTGGTCCGTGACGGCGCGGACCGGGTCGCGTTCGGCGACACCACCGGAATGGGCACGCCGCGCCGGGTCCGCGAGCTGCTGACCGCGGTACGCGACCGCAACGCGCACGTGCCGGTGCTGCTGCACTTCCACAACACCCGGGGAACGGCGCTGGCCAACCTGTTGACAGCGCTCGAGCTGGGAGTCACCGAGTTCGACGCCAGCGTGGGCGGTCTGGGCGGTTGCCCGTACGCGCCGGGGGCGAGCGGCAACCTGGCCACCGAGGAGGCCGTGCACATGCTGCACGACATGGGCATCGACACCGGCGTCGACCTGGCGGCGCTCATCGAGGCGGCGGAACTGGCCGAGGAGTTGCTCGGTAAGAAGCTGCCGTCCGGCGTCCTGCGCGCCGGTCCACGCACCCGACTGACGCCGATGCCGCGCTGACCGCTCGGAGACGCGCGGAGGGGCCGGCAGCGTGCCGGCCCCTCCGACGTACCTGGTCGGTCAGCTCACCGGAGCGAGCGCTGCCGGCCAGCTGTCCCGGAAGATGTCCGCGTTGCGGTCGGTGGCGCTGAACGTGCCGGCGAAGAGGCTGCTCACCCGGTTCGCCTCGGTGGTGCTCGGGTACGGGTTCGTGCAGCTGGTGCCGGCGCTGCCGCCGGACATCAGGATCGCGCAGTTGCCGTTGTAGTTGTCCGGCAGGCCGAGGATGTGCCCGATCTCGTGCGTCATGATCCGCAGCGGGCTGTACTGCGCCGCCTGCTGGGTGTCGATGTAGACCCGGCCGTTGCCGAGGCTGGTCCGCACGGCGTACGAGCCGCCGCCGGTGATCTGGTAGATCCGCAGGTTGGAGCCGCAGTTCGCGGAGAGCGTCAGGTTGACTGTGGCGTTGTTCCAGATCGAGGCGGCCTGGTTCGCGGTGCCGGCGTAACTGCCCGCCTGGCTGGTGTTGTAGCAGATGGTCATGGCGGCGGACGCGGGCGCGGGGTTGGCGACCGTGACGCCGAGGGTGGCACCTGCCGTCGCCACCAGGGCGACCGCGAGCCGACTGAGTCGTGAGGTCATCGCTGACTCCAATCCGGGAGGAGGGGGTGCCAGGAGCCTAGCGACAAGTATTCATGTTTTTCAATGTCTTGCTCTGAGCTTCGCCGTCTGATTCGCTCATGGGTCGCGGTCGGTCGCGTCGATGCGCTAGCCTAACGATCGTTCAGGTCGGATGGCGAGGGGGTCGGCGTGACGCTCGACGGTGAGGCACTGGAGCAGCTGCGCAAGCGGGCCCGGTCCGGCGGCGCGGACAAGTACCACGCGGCCAACACGGCCAAGGGCAAACTCTTCGCCCGCGAACGGGTCGCGCTCCTTGTCGACGAGGATTCATTCGTCGAGGACGGCCTCTACGCCAACGCGCTCGCCGACGGGCTGCCCGCCGACGGCGTGGTCACCGGCACCGCCACCATCGACGGGCGGCAGGTCTGCCTGATGGCCAACGACTCCACCGTCAAGGCCGGCAGTTGGGGCGCCCGCACCGTCGAGAAGATCATCCGGATCATCGAGCGTGCGTACGGCGCCGGCGTGCCGATGGTCTACCTGGTCGACTCGGCCGGCGCGCGGATCACCGACCAGGTCGACCTCTTCCCCGGCCGCCGCGGCGCCGGCAAGATCTTCTGGAACCAGGTCCGCGCCTCCGGCTCGATCCCGCAGGTGTGCGCGCTGTTCGGCCCGAGCGCCGCCGGAGGGGCGTACATTCCGGCGTTCTGCGACGTGGTCGCCATGGTCGACGGCAACGCCAGCATGTACCTCGGCTCCGACCGGATGGTCGAGATGGTCACCGGGGAGAAGACCACCCTGGAGGCGATGGGTGGGGCCAAGGTGCACACCACCGAGTCCGGCGTCGGGCACTTCCTCTGCAAGACCGAGGCCGACGCGCTGGACGTGGTGAAGACCTACCTGTCGTACCTGCCGGCGAACTGGACCCAGGCGCCGCCGACCGCGCCGGCGGTCGCCGCGCCCGCGAAGGCCGACCTGGCCGCGCTGGTGCCGGCCAGCGAACGGCAGGCGTTCGACATGCGGCGGTACGTCAGGGGCCTACTCGACGAGGATTCGTTCTTCGAGATCCAGGCGCTCTGGGCCAAGGAGTTGACCATCGGCTTCGGCCGCCTCGACGGCCAGGTCGTCGGCGTGCTGGGCAACAACTCGATGTTCAAGGGCGGCGTGCTCTTCGTCGACTCGGCCGACAAGGCGACCCGGTTCGTGCAGCTCTGCGACGCGTTCAACGTGCCGCTGCTGTTCCTCAGCGACGTACCCGGCTTCATGGTCGGCAGCGCGGTGGAGAAGCAGGGCATCATCCGGCACGGCGCCAAGATGATCACCGCGATCTCCGAGGCGACGGTGCCGAAGATCTGCGTGGTGGTCCGCAAGGCGTACGGCGCCGGCCTCTACGCGATGGCCGGCCCCGGGTTCGAGCCGGACGCCACTATCGCGCTACCCAGCGCGAAGATCGCGGTCATGGGCGCCGAGGCCGCGGTGAACGCGGTCTACGCCAACAAGATCGCCGCTATCCCGGACGCCGACGAACGAGCCGCCTTCGTGACCGCCAAGCGGGCCGAGTACGAGCAGGACATCGACGTCGTCCGGCTGGCCAGCGAGTTGGTGGTGGACGCCATCGTCGAACCGCACGACCTGCGGACCGAGTTGGTCCGTCGCTTCGCGGCCGCCCGTACGAAGGATCGGCACTTCTCTCGCCGTCGGCACGGCGTCACCCCGGTCTGATCCTCGACCCACCCCCAGCGACCCGTCCCGGCGTCACGAGCGCCCGACGGACCGTCCTTACAGGAGGATGAGATGGACTTCCGGCTCACCGACGAACAAGCGGCGCTGCGGGAGAGCGTGCGGGACTTCGCGCGCCAGGTGGTCGCCCCGGTCATCGCCGAGCACTACGAGCAGCACACCTTCCCGTACGAGGTGATCCGCCAGATGGGCAAGATGGGCCTGTTCGGCCTGCCCTTCGGCGAGGAGCACGGCGGTATGGGCGGCGACTACTTTGCGCTCTGCCTGGCCCTGGAGGAGTTGGCCCGGGTCGACTCCAGCGTGGCCATCACGCTGGAGGCGGCGGTCTCGCTGGGCGCGATGCCGATCTACCGGTTCGGCACGCCGGAGCAGAAGGCGACGTGGCTGCCCAGGCTGCTCAGCGGCGAGGCGCTGGCCGGGTTCGGTCTCACCGAGCCGGGCACCGGTTCGGACGCCGCCGGCACCCAGACCCGGGCGGTGCTCGACGGTGACGAGTGGGTGATCAACGGGTCGAAGGCGTTCATCACCAACTCGGGGACCGACATCACGGCCATGGTGACAGTCACGGCGGTGACCGGCACGAACCCGGACGGCTCCAAGGAGCTGTCGACGATCATCGTGCCGACCGGCACGCCCGGTTTCACAGTGGCACCGGGCTACTCGAAGGTCGGGTGGACCGCCTCGGACACCCACGAGCTGACGTTCGACGACTGCCGGGTGCCGGCGGCCAACCTGCTCGGCGAGCGGGGCCGGGGCTTCGCCCAGTTCCTGCGGATCCTCGACGAGGGCCGGATCGCCATCGCCGCGCTGGCGGTCGGCCTCGCCCAGGGCTGCGTCGACGAGTCGATCAAGTACGCCAAGGAGCGGCACGCGTTCGGCCGGCCGATCGGCGCCAACCAGGCCATCCAGTTCAAGATCGCCGACATGGAGCTGAAGGCGCACACCGCTCGACTGGCCTACTACGACGCCGCCGCCCGGATGCTGGCCGGCGAGCCGTTCAAGCGCCAGGCCGCCATCGCCAAACTGCACGCCAGCACGATCGCCGTGGACAACGCCCGGGAGGCCACCCAGATCCACGGCGGGTACGGCTTCATGAACGAGTACCCGGTGGCCCGCTTCTGGCGGGACTCCAAGATCCTGGAGGTCGGCGAGGGCACCAGCGAGGTGCAACGCATGATCATCGCTCGCGATCTGGGTCTCTGAAGGTCCGCCGCAGGCCTACCGATCGGCCCTGGCAGGGCTGTCCGTAGGGCTGTCGGATTATCGGCGAACGGGCGTCGGCAGCCCGACGTTCGGCTGCCGGCGGTCGTAGTCCATCCGTACTCTTCGTGGCCATGACTCCGGATCATGATCGGTCCCGGAGCCCGGCTGGTCGTACCTCCCTGCCGGAGCTGCTCCGCGAGCATCGACGCGCCGCCGGCCTGACCCAGGCCGAGTTGGCGTCCCGGGCCGGCGTGGGCGTGCGCACGGTGCGTGACCTGGAGCGGGGGCGGTCGGTCCGGCCGCAACGCACCACCGTCGAGCTGCTCGCCACGGCGTTGGCGCTGACCGGCGCCAGCCGGGCGGCGTTCCTGGCCGCCGCCCGCGGCCCCTCCGGTGTTGAGTCACCCCGGCCGGACACCACGGCGACGGCGCTCGGGATCGATGAGCGGACGACGTCGCGGGCGGCATCCACCAACCCGCCGGCCGCACTGCCGCCGCCGGTCGCGCTGGTCGGCCGGGATCGCGACCTCACCGAGCTGGCCGAGATGCTGACGGCCGAGCGCGGGCCTCGGCTGGTCAGCCTGGTCGGGTTGGCCGGCGTCGGCAAGACCGCGCTGGCAACGGCGGTGGCCCACCTGGTGGCCGCCGCCCACCCGGGCGGTGTGGCCGGAATGCTTGTCGCTGAGGGCTCGGACGGGCCGGACGTGTTCGCCGCCTCGATGGCCGTGCTGAGAGCGGCACGGCTGACGGAGCTCGTGGCCCGGCTCGCCGGACGGCCGGCGCTGCTGGTGATGGACGCGGTGGAGCACGCGCCGGGCCCGGTGGCCATGGCGCTGCACCGGCTGATCGGTGCCGTGCCCTCGTTGCGGGTGCTTGTCACCGGGCGGCACCCGGTCGGACTGTCGGGTGAGAGGGTCTGGCCCGTCGCACCGCTCGACGTGCCGCCACCGGGCGCCGAACGGGCTGGGGCGGCCACCCTCGAATCCTGGCCGGCTGTCGCGTTGTTCACCTCCCGGCTGGCTCAGGTCCGCCGGGAGCCGCCCACCCCCGACGAGCTGCCGGCGCTCGCCGCGCTGGTCCGCCGGCTGGGAGGGCTGCCGCTGGCCATCGAGCTGATGGCCGCCCGGGGTCGGCTGCTCGACCTCACCGAGCTGCTCGACCGGTACGGCCACCGGGTGCTCGACCTCGCCGCTTCCGCCGATCCGGCGGTCCGCCCCGGCTGGAACGCCCCCGATGCGCCCGCCCGTCGATCCAGCGAGTCGGAGCCCGGCCCGGCGGCGGTGTCGGTCACCCTGCGCGACGCGGTGGCCACCAGCTACCGACTGCTGGCGCCCGACGAGCGGGCGGCACTGCGGCAGCTTGCCGTGTTCGACGACCGCTGGTCGGTGGAGCTGGCCGAGGAGATGCTCGGCGACGAGGCCGACCGGGACGGCACTGTGGCGATCGACCCCGTCCCGCTGCTGGACCGGCTCGTCGAGCTCGGGTTGCTGAGCGTACGCGGCACCGGACCGTTCCGGTTCCGGCTGCTCGACGCGGTCCGCGACTACGCCGTCGAGCAGGCGGCCGGCGCGGATGAGCTGACCTGCATCCGACGTCGGCACGCCGAGGTGATCGCGCGCCTGGTGGCGCGGACCGCGAACGACCTGGTCGGCCCCCGGTTGCCCGAGGCGGTGCACCGGCTGGACGAGATGAGCGGTGACATCAGCTCGTCGCTGGCGCACGCGACGACTGACGACCCGTTGACAGCGTTGCGGCTGGCGGCGTGCCTGACCCGCTGGTGGCGGTTCCGTGGGCGCGACGTCGCCGGGCGACAGTGGCTGCGGCGGTTGTTGGCGGACCCGCAAACCGCCGACGCTGATCCGATCCTGCGTGGCTGGGCCGCGCTCGGGGTTGCCCGGCTCGCCGCCGAGCACGGCGCCGGCGCCGAGGAGCTGTCGACGGCGCGTGCGGCGTTGGACATCTTCCGACAGGCCGGCGACGTCACCGGGGAGCTGGAGGCGCGAGACGTCCTCGGCACCCTGCTGATCTCCGTCGGCGGGCAGGACGAGGCTCGCGAGCAGGCCGAGACGGCGCTGCGGTTGGCCGCCCGCAACGGACGTACCCGGGATCTGGCGGTGGCCCAGCACAGTCTTGCCTGGCACGAGATCCGGTCCGGTGACCTGGCCGCGGCCCGCCGCAGGCTCGCCGCGATGGACCGGCTCGCCGCCGAGAGTGGGGAGCATCGCCTTCGGGTGCAGGCCTGGGCCAATCGAGCCGAGGTCGCCCGCCTGGAGGGCTGGTACGCGGACGCGGTGGACCATGGCCGGCGGGCGCTCGCGGCGTTGTCCGAGCTGGGTGATCCGAAAAGCCGCAGTCGGGTGCTGGGGAAGATCGGGTTGGCGCTGGCTCAGGACGGGCGGACCGCGGAGGCGACAGAGGTGCTCACCGAGCTGCGGGCGGGGGCCGCCGAGGCGGTGGCGGCCGATTCGCTGCGAACGACGGCCCGGCGGGCGGTGGCGCCGAGGCAACGCGTGGAGGATGCGGCGCTGTCCGCGGGCGGGCCGGAGGCGGGGCTCTGTGCGTTGATCGAAGGGAATCTGGCGCTGCACCGGGGTGACCGGGAGTTGGCCGCCGAGTGGTTCGCCGCCGCCGCGGACGCCCGAGGTCAGGAGCGCCGAGACGTGGTGGAGGCACTGGTGGGACTTGCCGCGAGCACCGCGGACCCGGCGGTCCTGGAGCGGCTGGATCGGGCCTGCGAGGAGAGCGGCATTCGGCTGCTGCCGCAGGAGTCGGGACTGCTCTACGCCCTGACGGCCGCCCGGAGTGGCCCGGAAGCGCCATAGGCGGGACGGGTGCCCCTGCCCACGGGCGGGAGAGTGGCGCGGACGAAGAGCCCCCTTGGTGCTACCCCTCGCTGTTCGCCCGCGCCGTCACCCCCCGGTGAATCCCCGGTGCAGAAAGCCTGCCACCGCCACGGGAGCGGAAAGTCGGGTTAGGCCGAATTCTTCGGCTTGGCTGGCTCAGTTCTGCCGGTCTTTCTGCCGGTGCTGGCAGACCGTCGTCGCGCGGCGCTCAGGGCTGGGCGGGGCCGGTCTCCTGCTCGGGGCTGACGTCGTCGCTGCCGGCGGTGGCGCACGGATGCGCGGCGTCGCGCACCCGCCGCAGCCCGTCGAGCAGGGCCGCCAGTGCCTTCGGATCGAGTTGGCCGGTGAACCATTGCTCGATCATCTGTAGGTGCCCGGGTAGCGTCTCGTTCAGTCGTTGCATCCCGGCGGCGGTGACCACCGCGTACGAGCTGCGTCGGTCGTTCGGGCAGGCCCGGCGGGTCAGCAACCCGTCACGTTCCATCCGGTCCACCACCCGGGTCACGCCGCTCGTCGACAACGAGGTCTGCGCGGCGAGGTCGGTCATTCGTAGTTGGTTGCCCGGCGAGCGGGCCAGTCGGGTGATGACCTCGAACTCGACCGCGGAGAGGCCGTGCTCCTCGAGTTGGGCGGTGAACCGGGCTGACAGCCCGGCGTGTGCCTCGAAGAGCAGGCCGACGGCGGTGATCCGGGGATCGTCGAAGACGTTGGTCACTCGGTAATCCTAGCAGTACTTGACAGCGGGAATATTGTTGCGGTTACATTTGCTTGAGCAGTCGTTGGGCTACTAAACAATCTCCTGGAGGACAGCAACATGACCAGCAGCATCGATGCGGTTACCCGCGACTGGGACGGCCTCACCATCCCGGCGGCTGGCACCTACGCCCTCGACGTGGCGCACAAGCGGGTGGGCTTCGTTGCCCGGCACATGATGGTGAGCAAGGTTCGCGGTGAGTTCAAGGAGGCGACCGCCACCATCACCATCGCCGAGGACCCGCTGCAGTCGTCGGTCGTCGCGACCATCCAGGCCGCCAGCATCGACACCACCCAGACCGACCGGGACGCGCACCTGCGCAGCCCCGAGTTCCTGGACTCGGAGAAGTTCCCGACGCTCGAGTTCCGCAGCACCGGGGTCAAGTCCCGTCGTGGCAGCGAGTTCGTGCTCACCGGTGAGCTGAGCATCAAGGACGTTACCCGGCCGGTCGAGCTGGAGGTGGAGTTCGAGGGTGTCGGCCGCAGCCCGTTCGGTCAGGACATCTTCGGTTTCTCCGCGAGCACCGAGATCGACCGCGAGGAGTTCGGCCTGACCTGGAACGTCGCCCTGGAGACCGGGGGCGTGCTGGTCAGCCGCAAGATCAAGATCGAGATCGAGGGCGAGGCCGTCCGCCAGGCCTGATCCGCCCCGCACCGCCGGTACACCGGGCCCACGCCGCACGTCGGCGTGGGCCCGGTGTCGTCTCCGCCGCGGACGCCGACACCGTGGTATTTGTCACGAGCGGCTCGCGCCGCCATCGCGTCCGGTCCGTCGACGAACGGGGTACAGATGGCGCCACGAGCGCGCCCGCTCCGGTCGATGTCGGATCACCGCCGTCGGCCTCTGGCCCCGGTCAGGTGGGCGCTCTTACCGTGGAGGGTTCACAATGCGCTTTCCGGGACGGAAAATCCCGACCGCGCCGGCTGTCGGGAGGACACATGGGCAGGGACGTCTCGCAGGGCGCCTTCACCCGGGATGATCGCGTCCGCTACCGGCAGAAGGTGCGGCGGTGCCTGGATGTCTTCGCCCTCATGCTCGACGACTTCGGGTTCGACGCCGACCGGCCGATGACCGGCCTGGAGATCGAACTCAACCTGGTCGACTCGGCCGCCGAGCCGGCGATGCGCAACGAGGAGATCCTCGCCAACATCGCCGACCCGCTGTTCCAGACCGAGCTGGGGCAGTTCAACCTGGAGCTCAACGCCGAACCCCGACTGATCGAGGGCACCGGCTTCGCCGACTACGAGCACGACCTGCGCGGCAGCATCGCCAGAGCCGACGAGCGCGCGGCCAAGTCCGACGCGAAGATCGTCCTGGTCGGCATCCTGCCCACCCTCACCGAGGGGCACCTGGTCGAGGACAACCTCTCCACGAACGAGCGCTACCGGGTGCTCAACGACCAGATCGTCGGCGCCCGCGGCGAGGACATCGAGCTGGACATCCGTGGCGTCGAGCAGTTGCGGACGCACACCGACTCGATCGCGCCCGAGGCTGCCTGCACGAGCCTCCAGTTCCACCTCCAGGTCGCACCGGACAGCTTCGCCGACTACTGGAACGCCTCCCAGGCCATCGCCGGGGTGCAGGTGGCGATCGGGGCGAACAGCCCCTTCCTGTACGGGCGTCAACTGTGGGCCGAAACCCGGATCGCCCTGTTCCAGCAGGCCACCGACACCCGTCCCGACGAACTCAAGGCCCAGGGCGTACGACCCCGGGTGTGGTTCGGGGAACGGTGGATCACCTCGATCTTCGATCTTTTCGAGGAGAACGTCAGGTATTTTCCGCCGCTGCTGCCGATCTGCGAGGACGAGGACCCGGTGGAGGTGCTGCATGCCGGCGGGGTGCCGCAGCTCGGGGAGTTGCGGCTGCACAACGGCACTGTCTACCGGTGGAACCGCCCGGTCTACGACATCATGAACGGCCGGCCGCACCTGCGGGTGGAGAACCGGGTGCTGCCCGCCGGCCCGACTGTGGTGGACATGCTCGCCAACGCGGCCTTCTATTTCGGGCTGGCGCGGGGTCTGGCCGAGGCGGACCGCCCGATCTGGAGCCAACTCACCTTCAGCTCCGCCGAGGAGAACTTCCAAGCCGCCGCCCGACGTGGCCTCGACGCGGTGCTGCACTGGCCCGGGCTCGGCGACGTGCCGGTCACCAAACTGGTGTTGGAGCGGTTACTGCCCACCGCCGCGGCCGGCCTGGACGGCTTCGGCGTCGCCCCGGCGCAGCGGGACCGGCTGCTCGGCATCATCGAGCAACGCTGCCGCACCGGCCGCAACGGTGCCGTCTGGCAGACCGAGGCGGTCTGGGCGGCGGAGCGGCGGCACGGCATGGACCGGACGGCCGCGCTGCACCACATGGTCCAGCGCTACGCGGAACTCCAGCGCGCCAACGAACCCGTGCACACCTGGCCGGTGCCCTGACCGCACCGCCGCCCGGCGGCCGGGCTCAGTCGCTGGTGGTGGGGCGGGCGGACCGGCGGGTCGCGCGGGTGCGCCGACCGCTCGGCGTCGGATCCTCCGCGGCTTCGGCGGGACCGGAAAGGTCCGGCTCGGTACGCGGCGTGGGCACCCGGGGTGCGGCACCCGCACCCGCCGCGGAGCCCGTTGTCGCCGGTGCGGTGTCGGCCCGGCCGCGCCGGCCCGCGGTGTCGACGGACCGGCCGGACGTCGACGACTCGGAGTCGGGTCCGGCCGATGGAGTCGGGTCGGCCCGATGGGCCGGGGTCGGCCCGTCCACTGTGGCCCGGGTCGAGTCGACCTCAGTCACCGGGCGGCGCTCTGTCCTCGTGGCCGAGGCCGCCGCGCTTCGGTGGGCCGCCCGACCCCGCTCGGCGCGTTCGGCGAGGACAGCGGCGAGCACGGAGCCGCCGATTCCGGCGATCACGGCGTACGGGGCGATCAGCTGGGTGGAGAGCTGCGCGGGACCCAGCGTCGACCAGTGCGGCAGGGTGGTCAGGTAGGCGAGCGCGACGAGCACCGGACCGGCGGCCCCGGAGGCCGCGGCCCCGACGCGGTGCCCGGCCGTCCGGGCCGTCCGCCGGGCGGCCAGCACGCCGATCAGCAGCGCGGGCACGAGTGCCAACAGCGCGCCGGGCCAGTAGAGCTGGTCGGAGATCCAGTACCGCGGGTGGTCCGGATCGAGCTGCCAGGTGCCGAGTTGGGCGCCGGTCAGCCCCCGTCCGACGCGTACCCCGTCGATCACCGAGACCACCGCGAGCAGCCACAGCCAGGCGGCCGTCGCTGTCACGTTGATCGCGGCGGCCCGGGAGCGAAGCGCCCAGGTGGCGACGAGCACGCCGATCAGGATGCCCAGCGCCGCCTGCACGGCGGCGGTCCGTTGCGGTGCCCCGGTGTCGGCGCCGGTCGCGACCCGCGCGGGAACCGCGATCAGCAGGACGGTGACCAGCCCGCCGATCCCGGCGCCGAGCGCCAGGACCACCCGCCGCAGCAACCCACCCCGCTCGGCGGACGGCGCCTCGGCGACCTGCGGCGCCTCGGTCACCTGCGGCGACCGGCTGTCCGCCGGCTCCGGGTCGGTCCCGTCGGCGGCAGCTGGGTCCGTGGCGGTCGGCGGGTCGGAATCCTCTGTCGTCTTCGGACCGGTCATCGGTGGCGTGGCGGTCGTCGGCGTTCCGCGCTTGTGCAACCGCTGCGCACAGACCGCGCCGAGGACCGTCGAGCTGGCGGCGAGCCAGGTGGCCCAGGCGAGGCCGTCGGCCCAGGCCGTGTCGGTGGCTCCGGCATCGGTGGGCGTCCAGGTGATGACGCCGAGCCCGTAGCCGAAGCCCAGTTGCGCGGCGCCCGCGCCGGCAGCGACCCCGACCGCGGTCGCGATCGACACTCCCCAGCCCTGTCTGGCCATGCCGGGCAGCGTAACGTCCCGTCGTCGGCGCGGCGAGTCGCAGCGACCCGCCGGGATGGACGGACCGTCGGTGCGGCGGATTGGGCGGCGGACGGTACGGTCGCCGGTGATGAGGCGGTGGGCGGTATGACGGACACGAACACGGGCCCGCAGGAGGCCGCGGGCGGCGGCCCGAGCCGGGCCAGCCTGTGGCTGGGTGGTGGGTTGGCAGTTGTGCTGCTCGCCGCGATCGGCGCGACCGGCGGCTGGCTGCTGGCGGGCGACGGCGACGACCCCTCGGGGGATCCGCTGGCCGCCGCGACCACGACCGGCCCGCCGACCAGCCGGGCCACCGCGCCCCGGCCGAGCACCGGCCGGACCACGCCGTCGGCCGTGCGGACCTCCGCCACGGCGACCAAGGGAGCCGGCCTGACCGTGCCACCGGTGCTCGGCACCGACTTCGTGCAGGCCCGGGACACGCTGCGCGAGCAACGGCTGGGCTGGCGGCTCGTCTTCGGCGGCGGAGCCGGTCGTACGGTCGAGAGCACCTCGCCGGTCGTGGGCACCCCGGTTGCCCGGGGCACGACTGTGCAACTTCAGGTGGCGGGGCCAGCGCCCGAGGCCGAGGTGCCGGACGTGGTCGGAAAGGACTGCGCCAAAGCCGTGGACGAGCTGATCGACGAGGGTCTCTACCCGCGTTACCTCAGCGGCCGCAGCGGAAAGGTCGCCCGGCAGGAGCCGGTCGAGGACGGCCCGGCCCGGTGGAACGACGAGGTCAGCATCTGGTGTGGGGCGGACGCACCCGAACAACCGACGGCGAAGCCGACTCTCTGATCGCACACCGGTGACCTGATCGTCGTCGCGGCCGGAGGTGCGTGCCGAGGAGGAGCGACGTACCCGCGGCGCGGCTCGGCACGCTGATCCCCGCCGACGGCGGGTTGGGCGACTAGGTTGACGGTCGAGGGCCATGACGCCCGTCCGGTTCGGGAAAGGACGTGCGATGAGCGACGACCCCCAGGAGCCTCCCGCCGGCGAGCACGACGACCGGACCCGCCCACTGCCGCCGCCCGCCGACCGGGCGGAGCCACCGCGACCGACCCGACCCACCAGCGAGCCGGACGAGACGGCGCCGATCGACCGGACTGTCCCGGCTCGTCCCGCCGGGTCGCCCGACCAGACAATGCCGATCGACCGTTCCGCCGCCACCCCGCCGCGCACGCCAACCACGTCGGCCGCACCAGCTACGCCTGGCGACCAGACGACGCGGCTGCCCGCGGAGCGGTCGACAGCGCCGTCGTGGTCGGGCCGTGCCGAGGTTCGGCCGCCCCGGCCGGATGAACCCGCCGGGGAGTGGTACGTCGAGGAGCAGGGCGGCCGGCGATGGTGGCTGCCGATCCTGTGGGGTGTTCTCGCGCTGGTGCTCGCCGGCCTGCTCGGCGGGGCGCTCTGGTTGGTGCTCGCCAACCAGGATGACGACCGGGACGATCCGGGCCCCACCCCGTCGGTCCCGCCAGCCAGTGCCACAAGTGCCGCGCCGACCAGCGCGTCGCCCTCCTCGGCGGCGCCGACCAGCGAGGCGCCGAGCAGCCCGCCGGCCACCAGCGCGCCGGTCGAGGTGCCGGTGCCGCCGCTCGCCGGCCTGCCGCAGGCCACCGCCGAGGGGTTGCTGGGCCGGCTCGGCCTTGCCTACCGGGTGGTGTACCGGCCGTCGGAGCTGCCGCCGGGGATCGTGGTGGGCACCGAGCCCGGAACGGGCACGCCCGTGTCGACCGACGACGAGGTGTTGTTGATCATCTCGCAGGCTCGGCCCTCGACCGCTGTGAGCCCGACCGCGCCGAGCCCGACGGTGACGAGCACGCCCTGACCGGTGGTCACCACATTCGCCGTCGGGTGCCGACCAGGCCGAGGCCGGCCAGTGAGATGGCGAGGCCGAAGATCCCGGACCAGAACAGGGAGCGGCGGGTGTCCGTCGCGGTGTGCCCGGCCGGAGCCGCTTCGCTGAGCTGCTGACGGCCGTCGGACTGGCCGCCGGCGCCACGGCCGGCGACCGACCCGGTCGGGTCGGTGGTGGCGGCACTGGTGTCCGAGCTGTCGGCGCCGAACCAGTCGGGTTCCTCGGCTGCCGGTGGACCGTCGTCCGTCGGCGGGTGATCGTCGATCACGGTGATCTCCGGTGCGGGAACCGGTGCGGTCAGCCGGGTGGACGACATCGCCGGGTCGCGGACGAGGATCAGGGCTGTGACCATCGCCCCGAGGAGGGCGAGTAGTCCACATGCGTAGGCGATACGGGAGCGGTGGTGCCGCCGCAGGGCGGGCTGATTGACCATGACCATCCCAGGGTCAGGGTCCTGGACGCGCGGGTGGAACGGTGCCGGGGTGGGCGTACCAATTCTATGGCGACGGCACGCCCACCGGCGGCGGATCGGGTCGGGTCGGTCAGCCGACCCGGAGCGGGGTACGGGTGACCGGTCGCCGGGCCCGGACGGTGTGCGGGCGGGGTTCGGGGGCTGCCTGCAGTTGCTGCAACCCGTCGCGCTGGACGAAGATCGACCGTCGGTTGACCGCGTCGCCCGCGGCGTTCAACTCGTAGCCGTCGAGCCAGAGCCAACCGTCGTAGGTGGGCCAGTCCAGCACCCGGATCACCCGGAACTTGATGGGCCGGAGGAACTGGACACTCGCCGCGCGAGTCACGAGCAGTACGTCACCGGTGCGGGGAAGCACATGGGCTCCTGGGGAGGATTGGCCGGCAGCTGCGCCGGCGGTGCCTGAACGGGGGACGTCTCGGCCGGTGACGGGGTCGTGCCTCGTGAACCGGTGGTGCGGATGGTGGTGGTCGGGCCGTACCTCGCTGGTGGCGTGCCGCCACCCGACCACCACCCGGATGCTTCCGGGAACCGCGCCCGCCGCCGCAGCTTGCCGGCTTGCAGCGGCGGGGTCATTACCCCGGAGCACGTCTCGGTCGTGCTGGCCGGGCCCGCGCTGTGCCGGGCTTCCCCGCCGCGGTGGGGTCACCACTGCGAGGGAGCGGGCCGAGACGCTGAGTAACCCGTGCCATACGGACAGAGTGCATCAGGGACGTGCTTCATGCAAGTTGCACGTCGACTTTTGCCGATACGTGAGCGAGTCCCGCGAAAGGCCTATTGATGCCTTCCGCGTACGGACGGCACACTGGGAGCCGGTTTCGCCCGTCGCGGCCGGCCGAGGACCGGCACCACCCCCTTTCGTCGCGAACGCTCGCCGGACGACGGTCGCGCCCCCGGCGGGTGTCAGCCAGTGGCGCGTCGACCGGAGGTAGCCCGAGTGGGGTCGAGCAGCCAGCGGCGGGGACCAGCGACTCACGGGTTGCGCGATGAGTGAGCGGCGCAGTCCCACCATCAGAAGGCGGCGGCTCGGTGCCGAGCTGCGCCGCCAGCGTGAGTCCGCCGGGATCACCATCGAGGTGGTCGCCGAACAGTTGGAGTGCTCGGCGTCGAAGGTCTCGCGGATCGAGACCGGGCACACCACCGCCACGCCCCGCGACGTCCGGGACATGCTGCGGATCTACGGGGTGGTCGGCGCCGAGAGCGACGAGCTGGTGCAGATCGCCCGGGAGGCCCGACAAAAAGGTTGGTGGCATCCGTACAGCACGGTGCTCGTCGGCGCGTACGTCGGGCTGGAGGCGGCGGCGAGTTCGATCCGGGCGTACGAACAGCAGGTCGTGCCGGGTCTTCTGGAGACCGAGGAGTACGCCGGGGCGATGATCCGCGCGGCTCGGCCAGACTTCACCGCCGATCAGGTGCACCAGAGGGTGCGTGTCCGTCTGGGCCGTCAGTCGTTATTGACCCAGGACGATCCGGTCGATCTGTGGGTGGTACTCGATGAGGCGGTGGTACGTCGGCCGGTAGGCGGGGACGAGGTGATGCGTGGCCAACTCAAGCGGTTGGTCGAGGCGGCCGAGTTGCCGAACGTGACGCTGCAGATCCTGCCCTTCGAGGTAGGCGCGCACGCCGGCATGGACGGCACCTTCACGATCCTCAGCTTCCCTGAGCCCGGTGATCCGGATGTTGTGTACGCGGAGAACGCCACGGGTGGGCTTTTCCTCGAGAAGAGCGACGAACTGCAGAAGTACAGCTTCATCTTCGATCACATCCGCGCTGCGGCCATACGTCCTGAGGAGTCCGTCGCACACATCGCAAAACTGGCAGAGGAGCCGTTGTGGAAATGGCGACCAAAAGGTTCCCCGTGGACCTGACGCAGGCAGCATGGTTCAAGAGCTCGAAGAGCGGGCCGAACTGTGACAACTGCGTCGAGGTGGCGTACGTGACGGGGGCGGTCGGAGTGCGGGACTCGAAGGACAAGGCGGGCCCGGCCCTGGTTTTCGCACCGAGTGACTGGCACGCCTTCGTCGGCGGCACCCGAGGCGGTGCGTTCGGCGCGGCCTGACCGCGTGGTCAGCCGAGGCCCCCGTCCGGATTCGAATCCGGACGGGGGTCCTTGCCGTGTCCGGAAAGGATCGGGTGGGTTTGGGGACGGTCGGCGAGGTTCCGCCGGGATTCCCGTCGCCACAGGCGGCCCGTCTCGTTGAACTGGTCGGTACGGCGCAGGTCGACGACCCGTCGCACCGACCGGCAACCGAGCGAGGTAGGCGAGACGGATGACGACGATCGGGTCAGACAATCTCACCAACGGTCCGGGAAAACCGGAGCGGTTCGGTGGAAAGTACCGCGGGGCGCGTCGGGACAGCGTACTGACCGAGGTGGTGTCGACCGACCAGGAGATGAGCGGGCGGGACACGTCGGCCTCGGAGTCGGCGGACATTCCGCTCTCGCTGCCCTCGCTGGACCCGAACCCACTGGTGGAGCCGTCGTTTCCGCCAAACGGTTGGCCGATGGAGCCCAGCGGATCGCTGGCCGACCATCCACTGCTCCGCGGCCTGCTGATGGAGTTGCCGCCGAAGGGCAGCCTGCCACCGTCGGACTGGCTGGACCGCTGGTTCGAGGCGACAAGGGCGATCCTGGAGTTGCTATACGTGCAGGGGGCTGGTCGTCCGCGCTGATCGCGGAGCGACGGGCTGGGCCCGCTCGGCGAACCGGCTGTGCCGTAGCGCGTGCCGGACTCCGATGGCGATCACCGCGAGCGCGCCCACGGTGATCGCCGGCCCGGTGACACCCGGGTCGGCGCCGAGGTCGGAGCCGACCGCCCCGATCACCGCCGGCACCATGGTCAGGGCTGTCACCTGGAGCGGCAAGCCGACGAGCGGGTGGGCCGCGGCGGCGCGCAGCCCGTGTGGCGCTGGCGTGCCGGGGGCGCTGGCGAACGCGCCCGCCCCGGCCCACAGCCGGCGGATCCGTCGCAGCGAGCAGACCGTCGCCACCAGTGCCGGGCCGGCGGCCAGGGTGAGCCCGGCGGCGGCCCGGTCGACCGGCGCGGTGCCGGCACTGAGTAGACCGCCGCCGAGCACGGCCGCGGTGAGCGCCACGCCGGTGACGGCCAGCACCAGCAACCATCCGGTACGCCGGCGCAGCACGCGGGTGTTACGCAGCCGGGGAAGCCCGTCGGCGACAACGCCGGCGGCCAGCCAGATGGCGGCTACCGGAAGCAGGATGGTGAGGTGACTCTCCATGTTCGAGAGTCTTTCCCGAATCACGGTGAGGCGAATCCGGGCCGGTCCCCGGTCCGCCCCGGACGTCCGGCCCGTAGGGGGCATCGCACGGAGATATGGACGTTCCGACATGTTTAACTGCCCGGTCGCTGACCTACCCTCAGCTAGATCGGCAAGCGTCGATTGATGTTGGGACCGGTGGTCACGTTCCGCCATCGGTCAGAGGGAGGTAGGAGATGGGTCTTCCACGAAGGTCCGTACTGGTCGGGGTGGCCACGGCGACGGTGCTCGCCGTCGGCACGCCAGCCCTGGCCGCCGAACCTGCCGGTGTGGTCAGGGCCGCCGGCGGAGCCACCGCCGTGCCGGACAGCTACATCGTCGTTCTCAAGGACAGCGCCGTGGCCCGCGACCGGGTCGGCGACACCGCGAAGCGGCTCTCCGGCCGCCACGGCGGCACGGTGGCCCGCACCTACGGCGCCGCGCTGCGCGGTTTCGAGGTCACTGTGAGCGCGAGCGCGGCGGCGCGGATCGCGGCCGACCCGGCGGTGGCGTACGTCGAGCAGAACCACACGGTGTCCATCTCCGGCACGCAGGCCAACCCACCCTCCTGGGGCCTGGACCGGATCGACCAGCGCAACCTGCCGCTGGACAGCTCCTACACCTACCCCAACACGGCCAGCAACGTGCACGCCTACATCATCGACACCGGCATCCGGTTCTCCCACAACGACTTCGGCGGCCGGGCCACGTCCGGCTACGACGCGGTGGACGGCGGAGCGGCAGACGACTGCAACGGGCACGGCACGCATGTCGCCGGCACCGTCGGCGGGTCCACGTACGGGGTGGCCAAGGCCGTCCAACTCGTCGGCGTACGGGTGCTGAACTGCGCCGGCAGCGGCACCAACGCCGGTGTGATCGCCGGCGTCGACTGGGTCACCGCGAACGCGATCAAGCCGGCGGTGGCGAACATGAGCCTCGGCGGCGGCGCGAACACCTCGCTCGACAACGCCGTGCGCAACTCGATCGCCTCGGGTGTGACGTACGGCCTGGCGGCCGGCAACGACAACGGCGCGAACGCGTGCAACACCTCGCCGGCGCGTACCACGGAGGCCATCACGGTGGGCTCGACGACCAGCTCGGACGCCCGGTCGTCGTTCTCCAACGTCGGCACCTGCCTGGACATCTTCGCGCCCGGCTCGTCGATCACCTCGGCCTGGTACAACAGCAACACCGCGACCAACACGATCAGCGGCACCTCGATGGCCACGCCGCACGTGGTCGGAGCGGCGGCCCTGGTGGCAAGCGCCAACCCGGGCTGGACGCCGGCGCAGGTCCGCAACCAGCTGGTGGCCAACGCGACACCCAACGTGGTCACCAACCCCGGCTCGGGCTCGCCGAACCTGCTGCTCTACGTGGGCACCGGCACCACCCCGCCGCCGCCCACCGGCTGCACCGGCACCAACGGCTCCGACGTGTCGATCCCGGACGCCGGCTCGGCGGTGACCAGCTCCATCACCATCTCCGGCTGTGGACGCAACGCCTCGTCGGCCTCCACCGTCGCTGTGAACATCGTCCACACGTACCGCGGTGACCTGGTCATCGACCTGCTCGCGCCGGACGGCAGCGCGTACCGGCTGAAGAACAGCAGCACCTCGGACAGCGCCGACAACGTGGTCGCCACGTACACGGCAAACGTCTCCGGTGAGGCCGCCGACGGCGTCTGGCGGCTTCAGGTGCGGGACACCTACGCGGCCGACACCGGCTACATCAACACCTGGACCCTGACCGTCTGACCGGTCCTTCACGACCGAGGCCCCATCCGGTGGACCGGGTGGGGCCTCGCGTCGTACGGATCGGATCAGACCGAGAAAGTGGCCGGCCGCTCGGTGGCCGGCGCCGGCGGGCGGGCCTTCCACAGGCCGACCTTCTGTGCGACGAGCCGGCTCAGGTAGGCCGGGTTGAGGATGACGTAGCGGCGCCAGAGCCGCTTCGGCTCCAGACCGAGACGCCAGAACCACTCCAGACCGGCACGCTGCATCCAGCGCGGGGGCTGGCGGAGCAACCCGGCGTGGTAGTCGAAGGCCGCGCCGACCGCCATCAACGGCATGTCCAGCAGCGGCCGCATGGCGTACGCGAAGACCTCCTGGCGCGGGCAGCCCAGCCCGACCAGGACCAGCCGGGCCCCGCTGGATCGGATGCGGTCGGCGATCTCGGCGTCCTCACCCGGCTGGACGGCCCGAAACTTGGACGGCTCCACCCCGGCGATCTTCAGGGCCGGGAACATCCGCTCCAGCGCCGGGATCAACCGGCCGAGGGTTTCCTCGGTCGAGCCGTACAGGTAGACCGGCAGCCCCTCGTCGGCGAAGCGCGACAGCACGTGCAGGGTCAGCGTCGGCCCGTAGACCCGGTCGGAGAGCCCGGCGTGGTGCAGCAGGTTGAGCGCCCACCGCACCGGCTGCCCGTCCGGCGTGACCACGTCGAAGGAGTTGAGTCGCGCGTTGTGCGCCGGATCCAGCACCCCGGTCATCACGCCGTGCACGGCCAACGCGGTAAGCGCCAGCGGACGCCGCTCGTGCGCCGCCGTCACCACCGCGTCGGTCGCCGTCGCGTAGTCGGTGGCGTCGACCAGGACGCCGAGCACGTTGCGCTTGGTCCGCGCGGTCATGCCTTGGGTACCCACTTACCCACGTTGGCCTCGTAGATCTCCCGCAGGATCATCGGCACGTCGTAGCTGATCTTCCAGTCCGGGTACTGCTCCTCGAACCGGGCCATGCTGCTGACATACCACTGGTGGTCGCCGGTGCGGCTCTGCTCGACGTAGTTGATCTGCGCCTCGCGGCCGGTGATCTCCTCGGCGATCCGGAACGCCTCGATGTGGGAGGTGTTGGAGTGCCGGCCGCCACCGAGGTTGTAGACCTCCGCGGAGCGCGGGGCCCGGAAGAACGCCTCGAACGCGCTCAGCACGTCACGGGAGTGGATCGCGTCCCGGACCATCTTGCCCTTGTAGCCGAACAGGTTGTATGTCCGACCCTCCATCACACAGCGCATCAGGTACGCCAGGAACCCGTGCAGTTCGGCCGCCGAGTGCGCCGGACCGGTCAGCGTGCCGCCTCGGAAGCAGGCCGTCTTCATGTCGAAGTAGCGCCCGTACTCCTGGACCATCACGTCCGCCGCGACCTTGGAGGCGCCGAAGACCGAGTGCAGCGAGTGGTCGATCGACATCTCTTCGGTGATGCCCTGGTACCACCGGTGGTCCTCGGGCAGCTCGTACCGTGTCTCCAGCTCGATGAGCGGCAGGCTGTTGGGCCGGTCGCCGTAGACCTTGTTTGTCGAGCAGTGGATGAACGGCGCGTCGATCGCGTGCCGGCGGGTGTTCTCCAGGATGTTGAGCGTGCCACCGGCGTTCACGTCGAAGTCCGTGTACGGCTCCTTGGCCGCCCAGTCGTGGCTCGGCTGAGCAGCGCTGTGGATCACCACGGCGATGTCCGAGCCGTACTTCTTGAAGACCTGCTCCAGGCCGTCCCGGTCCCGGATGTCCACAGCGAAATGGGTGTACGAGTCGCCCAGGTCACGAGCGAGCCGCTCAAGGCTCCAGGATGTGGAGCCGTCCTCGCCGAAAAAATACCGGCGCATGTCGTTGTCGATGCCGACGACGTCCAGACCGAGGCCGGCGAAGTGCCGGACCGCCTCGGAGCCGATCAGGCCACCCGACCCTGTCACCAACGCGACACTCACACGCCACTCCTGGTCCATCGGAGACAGAATCCATCGCAGCATAGCGTGACGCCCGGCCCGCCCCGATATGACGGAAGGGCCCCGCGGTAAGCGGAGCCCTCGTCGTGGTGGGGATGGGGGGAGTTGAACCCCCACGCCCTTTCGGGCACACGGACCTGAACCGTGCGCGTCTGCCATTCCGCCACATCCCCGTGGCACAACCCGGAACACTCTAGCCGCCCCGGCCCCGCTGTCTCCAACGGCCCCGGGAATACTACGCTGTCCCAGACGCTCGCCACGAACGATTACCGTTCGTGGCGGACGAAAGATTAGCACGGCAATCCCGGCCCTTCCGAACGGGCCGAGAGCAGGTGGCCGAGCGGCGTGTGAGCTGCGCGCGCGCCGGCCGGATACCATCATGTCCTCGGGACCCGAGGAGGAGCCGGTGAGCGTGCTGCAACGCTTCGAGAAGCGTCTGGAAGGCCTGGTCGAAGGGGCCTTCGCCAAGGTCTTCAAAGGGGTGGTCCACCCCGTGGAGATCCTCAACGCCATGCAGCGGGAGGCCGAGGCGCACAAGGCGATCCTGGCCGGTGGGCGCACGTTGGTGCCCAACCGCTACGTGATCGATCTCTCGCCGTTCGACCACAGTCGGCTGGCGCCGTACGCCGCTGCGCTGGCCCAGGAGTTGGCCCAGTCGCAGGCGGAGTTCATCGGCGAGCAGGCCTGGACTGTCTATGGCGACGTGATCGTCGAGATCGAGCGAGGCGAGGGCCTGGACACGGGCATGTTCCGTGTCACAGCCGAGGTCTACACCGGCGGCGAGGTCGCCCCGGTGTCGGCACCCGGCTATGACGCCGGCCCGCCCGCCTACCCCGCGTACGACCAGGGCGGCGGCTACGGCCCTCCGCCCGGGCACGGTGGCGGTCGCAACGTGCGGCTGGTCTCCGGCGACGGTCGCACCTACCCCCTTCAGATGGGGTCGACGGTGATCGGTCGCGGCGATCAGGCCAACCTGCGTCTGCCCGACGTCGGCATCTCCCGGCGACACGCCCGGTTGGATTTCGACGGGGGCCAGGTCGTGCTGACCGATCTGGGCTCGACCAACGGCACCATGGTCAACGGGCAGCGGGTCTCCGCTGTCGCGCTCAACCCCGGTGACATGGTCCAGCTCGGCACGACGACGCTGACCTTCCGCGTGGACGGCTGACCCGCCTTGCCGGAACTGGTCATCACCGTTGCCCGGTTCGGGTTCCTGATCCTGCTGTGGATCTTCGTGTTCACAGTGGTCGGCGTGATCCGGCGGGATCTCTTCGCGGGCGCCCGCTCGGGTCGCCTGGTGGCCGCGCCACGCGCGGTCGGCGCCTCGACGGGGCAGGCGGCGAAGCCGGCAAAGGTGAAGCGGGGCAGGGCGGCGCATCAGCTGGTAGTGACAGCCGGTCAGCTGGCCGGCACGAGGATCACTCTCGGTGACGCGCAGATCACCATTGGTCGAGCTGAGGACTCCACCCTGGTCATCACCGACGACTACGCCTCCGCGCGACACGCCCGGCTCGTGGCGCGTGAGGGGCAGTGGTACGTCGAGGACCTTGGCTCGACTAACGGCACGTACCTCGATCGCGCTAAGGTCACCGGACCAACCCCCGTCCCCCTCGGCGTGCCGATCCGGATCGGCCGCACTTCCCTCGAATTACGGCCATGACTCTGACCCTGCGCTATGCGGCCCACAGCGACCGCGGTCTGATCCGAGACGGTAATCAAGACTCCGTCTACGCCGGGCCGCGGCTACTCGCCGTTGCCGACGGCATGGGCGGCATGGCCGCCGGTGACGTCGCCAGCAACATCGTCATCGGTGCCATGGCGCCGCTCGACGAGGACGTCCCCGGGGACGCTCTCGTCGACGCGTTGCGTTCGGCCGTGGGCACCGCCAACCAACAACTCCGCGACACGGTGGACGCCAACCCGCAGCTGGAGGGGATGGGCACCACGTTGACGGCGACCCTCTTCACCGGCAGCAAGCTGGGAATGGTCCACATCGGCGACTCGCGGGCCTACCTGCTGCGCAACGGCGATTTCGCGCAGATCACCAAGGACGACACGTACGTCCAGATGCTCGTCGACGAGGGTCGGATCAGCGCCGAGGAGGCGAGCAGCCACCCGCAGCGGTCGCTGCTCACCAGGGCCCTCGACGGCCGGGACATCGACCCGGAGTACTCGGTGCGCCAGGTGCTGCCCGGCGACCGGTACCTGATCTGCAGCGACGGCCTGTCGGGTGTGGTCAGCGCCGAAACCATCGGCGAGACCCTGCGGGAGTACACCGACCCGCAGCAGTGCGTCGAGCGGCTGGTGCAGCTCGCGCTGCGCGGCGGCGGACCGGACAACATCACCGTGATCATCGCCGACGCCACGGACCAGGACATCGTCGAGGCGAGCCCGATCGTCGGCGGTGCCGCCGCTCGGGACCGCGGTATGGCGACGTCGGCGGACAACTCCACACCGGCCGCCCGAGCCTCCGCGCTCGCCGCGCCGCGTCCGGCCGCCCCCGAGGAGCCAGCGACCTCGGACGACGAACCGGACCGGCCGAAGCGCCGTCCGGTGCGGACCGCCGCCATGGCGCTGGCCCTGCTGGTGATCATCGGTGGCGGTGCCTTCGCCGGCTGGACGTACACCCAGCGGCAGTACTACGTGGGTGCCACCGAGGAGGGCCAGGTCGCCGTCTTCCGTGGCGTCCAGGGTCAGATCGCCGGGATGGACCTCTCCACCGTGCACCGCCGCAGCGGCACCCGACTGGACGACCTCACTGTCGCGGCGCAGGACACCGTCAAGGTCGGCATCCGGGCCAAGAGCGAGCCGGACGCCGAGCGCCAGCTCGCCGAGCTGACCAGTGACACCCCGAGCAACCCCAACCTGAAGCCGCTCTGCCCGCTCGATCCGACCGCCTCGGCGGGCGGCACGCCGACCCCGGCCGACCCATCGCCGAGCCCGAACGGCAGCCCGAGCACCATCGCGTCTCCGACCTCAAACGGGGTTGTCAGCGCAAGCCCGACCGTCGGTGCCACCGCCGCTGTCGGTGCGACCGGTTCGTCCACCACGCCCGACAACACGCCCTCCGACTCGGCCACGCCGGCGCTCGACCCGGCCGGTTGCCGGTCTCCTGAGTGAGCGTCGGCTGAGATCCCGAGGACTCCACCTGTGACCGTAGCGGCCACACCGGCATCCTCGCCCGCCACCGCGGGCGAGCAGTCCGGCGTACGCCTGGCGCGGTCGCGCCGCAACGCCGAGCTGTCCCTGCTGCTGCTCGCCATGGCGTTGGTGGCCGCGTACGGGGCGACCGTCGAGGCGAACCTGCTGGACACCGTCACCCCGGACTTCTGGATGCCCGCCGCCGCGCTCGGTGCGGTCTTCCTCGGTCTGCATCTGGTCATCCGATTCCTCGCCCCGTTCGCCGACCCGGCGCTGTTGCCGGCGGTGGCCCTGCTCAACGGGCTCGGGGTGGGCTTCCTCCGCCGGATCGACCTGGGCGACGCCCCGGTCGCCGAGCGGGAGAGCCTGGCCATCTTCGCCGGCATCGGTGGTCGGCAGTTGGCGTGGACGCTCGCCGCGGTGATCCTCGCCGCCGGTCTGCTCGCCCTCATGCGCGACCACCGTTCGGTCTCCCGGTACTCGTACACCCTTGGGTTGGCTGGCATCGTGCTGGTGATGCTCCCGGCGGTGCTGCCGTCGAGCATCTCCGAGATCAACGGTGCGAAGCTGTGGATCCGGGTGGGTGGTTTCTCCATCCAGCCGGGTGAGTTCGCCAAGCTGGCGCTGCTCGTCTTCTTCGCCTACTACCTGGTCCGCAAGCGCGAGGTGCTCTCGCTGGCGAGTCGACGGTTCCTCGGCATCGACTTCCCGCGCGGGCGTGACCTCGGCCCGGTGGTCGGCGTCTGGCTGGTCAGCCTCCTGGTCCTCGTCTTCGAGAAGGACCTGGGCACCTCGCTGCTCTACTTCGGCATGTTCGTGGTGACGCTCTACATCGCCACCGAACGGGTCAGCTGGCTGCTGATCGGTCTGGTCCTCTTCTTCGGTGGGGCCTACCTCGCCTACTTCCTCGGCTCGACGGTCGGCGGCCCGTTCGCCAACTTCTACGTCCGGGCGGAGATCTGGCTGGACCCGTTCGCCGACCCGACCGACAAGGGCTACCAACTCGTGCAGGGGCTGCTCGCCCTGGGCACGGGTGGGCTCTTCGGCGCCGGGCCGGGCGGCGGCCAACCGGACATCCTGCCCGAGGTGCAGAACGACTTCATCTTCGCCGGCCTCGGTGAGGAGCTCGGCCTGTTCGGCCTCTCCGCCCTGCTTGTCGTCTACCTGTTGATCGTGGAGCGGGGGCTGCGGGCCGCGCTCGCGGTCCGGGACTCGTTCGGCAAGCTCCTCGCCGGCGGTCTCGCGTTCACCCTCGGCCTCCAGGTCTTCGTGATCGTCGGCGGGATCAGCAAGCTCATCCCGCTGACCGGTCAGACCACCCCGTTCCTGTCCGCCGGTGGCTCGTCGCTGATGGCCAACTGGTTGCTCATCGCGGTGCTGCTGCGGGTCTCCGACGGAGCACGCCGGCCGGTCGGCGGGAGCGCCAGCAAGGCTGCCCGACCCGCCGGTGGCGCGCCGGAGCAGCTGCACGGTGCTCCCACGGAGGTGATCAAGCCGTGAACGCACCACTGCGCCGCGTCGGCGTCGTCGTCATGGTCCTGTTCGGCCTGCTCTTCGCGAACCTCAACTGGGTGCAGTTCCAAAAGGCCGACGAGTACCGGACCAGCGACTACAACGGTCGGGTCCAGGTTGCCGACTACAAGCGCAAGCGCGGCAACATCGAGGCCGGCGGCACCGCGCTGGCCACCAGCAAGGAGACCACCGGCAAGCTGAAGTTCCTGCGCACCTACCCGGGCGGCGCGGAGTACGCCCACGTGCTCGGCTACAAGCCGGTCAACCTTGCCGACCAGGGCATCGAGCAGGTGGAGAACGACTTCCTGGCCGGCACCAGCGACCAGTTGATCGGCGACCGGTTGAAGGACATGTTCACCGGCGACGACACCGGTGGCGGCAACGTGCTGCTCAGCCTCTCCAAGCGGGCCCAGGACGCGGCCTACAACCAGCTGCGTAACAACCAGGTGGGGGCCAAGAAGGGCGCGGCCATCGCCATCGACCCCCGTACCGGCGCGGTGCAGGCGCTGGTCTCCATGCCCAGCTTCGACCCGAACCCGCTGGCCAGCCACACGGGCAGCGAGGCGGCCGCGGCGTTCAACAAGCTGGATCAGGACCCGGCGGGCCCCCTGAAGAACCGGGCGCTCAGCGAGACACTGCCGCCGGGCTCCACCTTCAAGATCGTGGTTGCCGCGGCGGCGCTAGAGAACGGCGTCGGCAAGAGCACCCAGATCCCGGCCGGCTCCACGTGGACGCCGCCCACCTCCGGCACCCCGATCCGCAACGCCGAATCGTCGATCTGCCCCGAGCCCAAGGTCACCCTGCTGGAGGCGGTCACCGACTCGTGCAACACCGGCTTCGCGCAGCTCGGCGTGCGGCTCGGCGCCGACACGATCAAGGAGAAGGCCCGCCAGTTCGGTTTCGAGCAGGAGGGCCTCACCGTCGGTCACCTCGGCGAGGACGGTCTGTCCACGGCGGCGAGCCGGACCGGGGACATGCAGAACCCGGACGGCAGCACCGACCAGGCCGCACTGGCCCAGTCCTCGATCGGCCAGAACAACGTCCGGATGACCCCGCTCGAAGGCGCCATGATCGCCGGTGCGATCGCCAACAACGGCAGCCAGATGCGGCCGTACCTGGTCCAGCAGCAGCTCGCCCCGGACCGGACCACCAGCTACTACACCGCCAAGCCACGGGAGCTGCGCCAGCCCGTCGAGCCGCAGATCGCCGCCGACCTGCGCGAGATGATGGTCAGCGTCGTCCAGAACGGCACCGGCCGGAAGGCCGCGATCAGCGGTTACACGGTCGGTGGCAAGACCGGCACCGCGCAGTCCGCGCCGGACCGGCCGGACCACGGCTGGTTCATCGGCTTCGCACTGGACAAGAACGGCACACCGGTCTCCGCGGTCTGCGTGATGCTCGAGCAGGCCGGCCCCGGTGGCAGCGGCGAGGCAGCCCGGATCGCCGGCCAGATCATGCGGGCCGCCATCGCCGACCCTGGGGGTCGCTGACATGCTCAGCCCCGGCGTCCAGCTCGGCAACCGCTACCGTCTCGACGAGCGGATCGCCAGCGGCGGCATGGGCGACGTCTGGCGCGGCACCGACCAGGTGCTCGGCCGTACGGTCGCGGTCAAGAGCCTGCTCCCCGCCCTGCTCGACGACCCCGACTTCGCCGAGCGGTTCCGCGGTGAGGCCCGCACCATGGCCACGATCAACCACCCCGGGGTGGTTGACGTCTACGACTTCGGCAACGACCAGCAGATCGCGTTCCTGGTCATGGAGTACGTCGAGGGCGACGCCCTGTCGTCCACGCTGAGCCGGGTCGGCCGGCTCACCCCGGCCCGGACGATGGCCCTTGTCGCGCAGGCCGCCGACGCGTTGCACGCGGCGCACGAGAAGGGCATCGTGCACCGCGACGTGAAGCCGGGCAACCTGCTGGTCCGGCCGAACGGCACGCTCGTGCTCACCGACTTCGGCATCGCCCGCTCCGACCTGGTCGGCCAGCTCACCGCCGCTGGTTCGGTGCTCGGCACCGCCTCGTACATCTCACCCGAGCAGGCCACCGGCGGTGTGGCCAGCCCGGCGTCGGACGTGTACGCGCTCGGCGTGGTCGCCTACCAGTGCCTTGCCGGGCGGCGTCCGTTCGAGGGCGACAACCCGCTCGACATCGCCATGCGGCACGTGCGGGAGACGCCCCGGCCGCTGCCCGCCGACATCCCGCCGCAGGTCCGCGCGGTTGTCGAACGGGCGTTGGCCAAGGACCCGGCCGCCCGCTGGCCGAGCGCCGCGGCTCTCGCCGCGGTCGCCCGCCAGCTCAAGGCCGCGCTCTCCCAGCAGGCCCGGGCCGGTGGCAACTCGGGGCCGGTCTCCGCGGCGCCGGCCTCGCCGGCCGCGCCCGGTAGGGCCCAGGTGCCGCAGGCACATCAGATGCGTCCGCCGGGCGCCCGTCCGCCGGCCGTTGGGCCCCGGCCGACCGCTGTCGCGTCGGCCCAGCAGCCGCGCCCCACCGCCGTCGCGCCGTCCGTCCCGTCCGCCCGGCCGCCGGCCGCACCGAACGGATACCCGCGCGGCGCCGCGGCGGTGCCGTCGGCGCCGCCCCGGCAGCAACAACCGGCGGCGTACGCCCGGCAGGCCGTCCCGTCGGCGCCGTCCCCCGAGCCCCGGCGGTCCCGGCCCGGCATGGTGCTTCTCGCCATCTTCCTGGCCGTGCTGGTCCTGCTCTGCTCCGGCGTGATTTCCTTCAACCTGAAGAAACAGTCGCAGGCCGGCGAACCCGTCGGGACGAGTGCGCGCACCGTGACGTCCGGCGCGCTGCGACTCGACGGGCGCGACGATCCGACCCAGACGTCGTACCGTCGGAAGGTACGAGTCCAGCCGGGAGACGGCAGGACGACGACGAGCGAAGGACGACAGACGCGATGACAGCGCAGGCCCGCCTGCTCGGTGGCAGGTATCAGGTCGGCGAGCTGCTCGGCTACGGCGGCATGGCCGAGGTGCACCGCGGTCGCGACCTCCGGCTCGGTCGGGACGTCGCGATCAAGATGCTCCGGACCGACCTGGCCCGGGACGCGACGTTCCAGATGCGGTTCCGCCGGGAGGCGCAGAACGCCGCGTCGCTCAACCACCCGGCGATCGTGGCGGTCTACGACACCGGCGAGGAGACCGCGCCGACCGGCGAGACGCTGCCGTTCATCGTGATGGAGTTCGTCAACGGTCGGACCTTGAAGGAGGTCCTCGGCGCCGAGGGGCGGCTGCAGCCGCGCCGGGCGCTGGAGATCTGCGCCGACATGTGCGCCGCGCTGGAGTTCAGCCACCGGCACGGCATCATCCACCGGGACATCAAGCCCGGCAACGTGATGCTCACCCAGACCGGCCAGGTCAAGGTGATGGACTTCGGCATCGCCCGCGCGTTGGCCAGCGGCGCGACCACCATGACGCAGACCAGCGCGGTGATCGGCACGGCGCAGTACCTGTCCCCGGAGCAGGCGCGTGGCGAGGCCGTCGACGCCCGCTCCGATGTGTACGCGGCCGGCTGCGTGCTGTTCGAGCTGGTCTGTGGGCACCCGCCGTTCGTCGGGGACAGCCCGGTCAGTGTTGCCTACCAGCACGTACGGGAGACGCCGCCGACGCCGAGCGACATCAACCCGGACGTCACGCCGGCGGTCGACGCGATCGTGTTGAAGGCGCTGTCGAAGAATCCGCTCAACCGCTACCAGAGCGCCGGCGAGATGCGTGCCGACCTGCTCCGCGCCGCCGCCGGCCGGCCCGTGTTGGCCACCCCGGTGCTGCGTGAGGCGGAGACGGTGGCGATGGCCCCGGCTGGCGGCCGGGGTGGCTACCCGGCTCCCGCCGGTGGGCCGCAGACCGGGCAGATGGCCCGGGTGGGCGATCCGCGTCAGCGCAAGGCGTCCTCCTGGCTGATCGCGACGTTCAGCGCGGTCGGTGTGCTGGCGGTGATCGCTCTGGTCGCCGCCCTGCTCTGGAACCAGCAGCAGGAGAAGGCCAACAAGAAGGTGCCGACCCTCACCGGCAAGAGCCAGGCGGTCGCGGTCGCCGAGATCCAAGCCGCCAACCTTCAGCCGAAGCTGGGTGAGCCGGTCCGGAACAACGACTGTACGAAGGACACTGTCGCTGCGCAGGATCCGCCGCCGAACACCCGGCTGGCGCAGTCCAGCACGGTGACCATTCAGCTCTGCGACGGCAAGCCCGACGTGAAGATTCCCCCCAACCTGGTCAACTCCCAGTACGAGCTGGTCAAGTCGCAGCTTGAGGACCAGGGGTTGGTCGTCCAGGACAAGCAGGTGGACAACCCCGCGAGCAAGGGCACGGTGCTCAAGTTGACGCCGCCGTCGGGGACCACCGTCGCCCAGGGCAGCAAGGTGACAGTCGAGGTCTCCAGGGGCAACGTCAGCAAGGTGCCCAACGTGATCAACTCGACGCGGGACGAGGCCGCCCAGGAGCTTCGCGAGGCGGGTTACAAGGTCGAGTTCCGCGACGGTGACGAGGTGCCGGCAGACCAGGCCGGCCGGGTCCAGAAGCAGAATCCGGCTCCGAATACCGAGCTGGCCAAGGACAGGACAGTGACCATCGAGATCGGCATCCCGGAGAAGGTGGTCGAGACGCCGACCCCCGGGACGCCGACCGGCACGCCGACGGCCACGCCAACCACGCCCGGCAACGGAGGCGGCGTCGGTCTGCCGCTCCCACCCCCGCCGAGCCGACTTCCCGAGGACTAGGGCGGGTGGCGGAGCCCCTGGCCGGCTTGCGGCGGGGCCCAGACGACGAGATGAGTGACGCCGACGTGTCCGGCGTCGGGTCGGTGGTGAGCCGACGTCCCCGACGCCGACGGGTGGTCATCCTGGGCGTCGTCGCGCTGCTGCTCGCCAGTGTTCCCTGGCTGTGGACGACGCTCGCCGCCCGCGGCCACGTGTACGCCGAGGCCGACGCGCCGACCGCCGACGTGGTGATCGTCCTCGGTACCGCAGTGGCGGCCGATCGGCAACGGCCCAGTGACCGGCTCGCCGGCCGTCTGGAGACCGCCGCCGAGTTGGTGACCAGCGGACGGGCCAGGGTCGTGCTCGTGTCGGGCGACGGAGGCGGCACGTCGGGTGACGAGCCAGCGGTGATGACGGCGTACCTCACCGGGCTCGGTGTCGAGGCGCGTCGCGTGGTGGCCGACCCCTTCGGCCTAGACACGTACGACAGTTGCGCCCGAGCGCGCGAGGTGTACGGCGTCCGGCGGGCCCTGATCGTGACCCAGTCCTTCCACCTGTCCCGGGCGGTGACGCTGTGCCGGCAGCTCGGCCTCGACGTCGACGGCGTCACCGCGCGGTGCGACGGTTGCGGACGGCTCATGTACGTCGAGAAGTCGGTCCGGGAGTATTTTGCCAGCGGCAAGGCGGCGTGGGACACGGCCCGTGGTCGCCCGCCGGCGATCCGCTCGCCAGCGGATCCGGCGGTGCGGGACGCGCTGCGCGGCCAGGGCCAGGGTGCTGACCGCTGATCGAGCGGCGGAGCCTCAGGTGGTGGCGAAGGCCGATCGGCGGCGGGCGTCGACCTCGGCGGCCAGCGCGGGCGCGCGCTCCAACGCCTCCTGGTGACCGCAACCGGCCAGCCAGTTGGCAAGCATCAGGTGGCCGCCCTCGGTGAGCACCGACTCGGGGTGGAACTGGACGCCCTCGATGGGAAGGGTCCGGTGCCGCATCGCCATCACCACGCCGGAGCCGGTCCAGCCGGTGACCTCCAGTTCGCTCGGGAGCGTGTCGGGCAGCACGGCGAGGGAGTGGTACCGGGTGGCGGTGAACGGGTCGGGTAGGCCGGCGAGCACGCCGACGGATTGGTGCCGTACCTCGGAGGTCTTGCCGTGCAGCAGCTCGGGTGCGCGCGCCACGGTCGCCCCGAACGCCTCGCCGATCGCCTGGTGACCGAGGCAGACACCGAAGATCGGCAGCTCCCCCGCGTACCGGCGGATGACGTCCAGGCAGATGCCGGCCCGGTCGGGGCTGCCCGGCCCTGGTGAGAGCAGGATGCCGGCCGCGCCCACCCTGCCCACCTCGTCGACGTCGATCTCGTCGTTGCGGCGGACCTCGCAGGCCACGCCGAGCTGGCCCAGATACTGCACGAGGTTGAAGACGAACGAGTCGTAGTTGTCGATCACCAGGATGCGCATTGTCACCTGCTCGGGGAGGGCGGCGCGGGGTTGTTCTGGTCGGTGTCGTACGGCAGCTCGTGCTCCTCGCCGGCCGGGGTGTCGCCGATCGCCGGGGCGCTGTCGCCCGACTCCACGGGGACGCCGGACTCGACCTGCACGTCGTCGAAGGGCAGCAGCGGCTCGGCCCAGGGGAAGGCGACATACCAGAGCAGGGCCACCGTGGCGGCCACCAGCAGCACCGAGCCGATCAGCTTTCCGGCCAGGCCGAAGGGAAGCTTGCGCCAGATGAACGCGTACATCGGGTCAGCCTCCCAGCTCCGCCGGGCGGCCCGCCGACTTGGGTTGGGTGCGGTCCAGCTCGGCGTGGATGATCAGGCGTTGGTAGTTGTCGAACTTCGGGTTGCACGTGGTCAGGGTGAGCATCCGCTTGGTCGGCTTCTTGTCCGGCTCGCCGGGCACCGGCGCCACCACCTCGACCTGGGTGGGCCGGACGATCCGCGACCGCGACACCAGGTAGATGTACCAGTCGGTCTTGGTCTCGACGACGATCGCGTCGCCCTCGTCGAGCTCGTCCAGCCGCCAGAAGGTGGCCCGGTTGCGGTGGCCGGCGACGGAGAAGTTGCCCACCTGGCCGGGCAGGGCGCTGCCCGGGTAGTGGCCCGGGGCGAAGCGGATGTCCTGCTGGGTGACGCCCTCGACCACTACCCAGTTCTTGTCGAGCTTGGGGATGTAGAGGCCGGCGAGCGGCTTGCCGCGTACCGGGGGCGACGGTTTGACGCTCGGGCCGACCGACGGAGCGACGGTCGGGTCGTCGGTAGGGCCCCACGCCTGGTTGAGTGCCCTGTTGAGGTCGTTCTGGTGGGCGTCGACGATCGCCGACTTGCCCCACACCTCGTAGCCGGCGAAGAGCAGCACCACCAGGCCGAAGGTGATCAGGATTTCGCCGGTGACGCGGACACCGCTGCGGATTCGGGAGCCGAGCGACGGGCGGGTGAGCTCGGAGTAGACGCTCTTGTAGCCCTCGCCGGTCTGGTGCGGTCGGAGTTGGACCACCCGCTCGCCACGCCGGGGCCGGGGCGGCTCGCCGGGGTTGTCGCCGCCGGTCGGCTCCTGGGGGCCTGCCGTGCGGGGAACGGCACCCATCAGCGCTGTCGAGTCCATTGTTGGTGGGCGGGTGGTGGGGGTGCCGGGCACTGTGGGAATCAACGCGGTGGCGGCCGGGTCGGCGACGCGATCCGGCCCGGTGGCGGGGGCACGGCCCGGCCCGGTGGCGGCGGCACGGGTCGGCCCGGCGGACGACGAGGCATCCGGACCGGACGCGGACGGAGCGGCAGGGGAGCCGGTCGGGCGTGCGGGCCGGGCGGCGATCTGGGGGATGAACGCGGTCGGCGAGTCGGCGAGCGGTGGCGCCGGAGGGCCGGACGGGGCCTGCTGACCCGGCGTGCCGGAGGTCGTCGGCCGGGTCGGCCTCCCACCGGGCGTGCTCAGGGGAGTCCCGGTGGCACCTGACGCGCCACCGGTGGCCGGCGCTGCCGGATGGGTGGGCGCCGCGGCCCCGGGCACCGGTCGGGTGGACGGGCCGGTGGGCGTGGGGGGTCGGATCGGCCCCGGGTTGCCCGCCCCCGGCTGGCCGGGCGCGGGCACACCGTCGAACCCTCCGTGCGGGCCGGGTCGGGGGGCGGTGCTGCCTGGCCACGGCGGGGGTGCGTCGACACCCCGGGGGTCGGGGACCGGGTCGGCCGGGCGGGGAGGCTCAGGCGTGGCCGGCGGTCGCGACGCCTCGGGCCGGGTGGGCAGCATCGGCTCGGGCCAGTTGCCGGCCGAGGTCGGCCGAGCCGGTGCCGGCTCGGGCCGGTCGACCTTGGGCAGGAAGGCGGTCGGATCCTCGGCCTGGTCCCGGTGCCGCCCGTCGCGACGCTCGTCCGGCGCGCTCACTCAGGCACCGTGGCCGAGCGTAGGGAGGTCGAGTCCTCGAATGCTGGGACTCGCACCGTGGATGCCGTTTCCTTGTAGCCGAGCTGGTAGTCGTCGACCGCGTCCTTGAACCACTGGACTCCCTGAGAGCTGGCGAGGGCCTGCTGGAGGGCAGCGGGATCGCCGATCGCTACGATCTTGAACGGTGGGGAGTACACCCGGCCGTGGAGCAGCAGGGTGTTACCGACGCAGCGTACCGCGCTGGTCGCGAGCACGCGGACGTTCATGATTGACATGGCTTCCGCTCCGCCGGCCCAGAGCGCGTTGACCACCGCCTGCACATCCGCCTGGTGCACGACCAGGTCGTCGTTGTCGGCGTCGGACTGGGTCTGGTCGAGCTGCGGCGCGTCGTTCAGCTCGACAGTGACCCCGGGTCCGGCGAGGGCGGTGAACCCGGCGGCCTGGAGGCTGCCCTGGGCGCGATCCTGCTGATCCTTGATCGGGGCGTCCGAGCCGGCCAGCGTGTTGGTCCGTTGCTGGACCTCGTCGCGCAGCGTGGCGGCCCGGCGTTCGCTCGCCGCCACCTGCTCGCGTCGGTCCTCGATGAGCTGGTTGAGCTGGGGCCGTCGGTCCTCACGCAGCGCGGTGCCACCAGCGGTGGTCGCGGTGGTGGTGAAGAGCAGCCCCGCCGCGGCGGCGATCAGGGGCACTCCGATCGACCAGCCCGGTCGGCGTTGACGCGGTCGCCGGGGCAGTAGCCCGGCGGCGGCCCGTCGGAGGACCTTCTGCCAGGAGGTTGCGCCGGATGTGTACTCCACCGAGCGTTCCTTCCGCGTCTCGGGGATCGGTCCGCCCCGGCTGGGCCGGTGATGCGAACAGTCCCGCCTTTTTCGGTCACTCCGTGCACCGGCCTGACCCCATTCATGGTCCGGACGGGCAATCGGGACTACGCTAGCTGTCGAACATTATTGGCCATGGACCGTCGCCCCCGCGCCCGGTTGTCAGGCCGGACGAGGTCGTCACCCCTCTGGAGAGCGTCGTGCCCAAGTCTCAGGTCCGCAAGAAGAAGGTGTACACCCCGCCGACGGACGTTCGTCCGACGACGGCGGCGTCGACGCGCAAGCCTAGCCCGGTGTGGTTGCCCGTCACCGCGGTCGCCTTGATCGTCGTCGGCATCGGCTGGCTGGTGCTCTACTACCTGTCCGAGCAGGAGTACCCGGTCATGGCGTGGGGTTACTGGAACCTCGCTGTCGGCTTCGGCGCGATGGTCGCCTCGCTGGCGTTGCTCTCCCGCTGGCGCTGAGCCGGCTCGGGGCCGTCGCGTCGGCGGTCCCACGTCACCCCAGCGTGCCCCTGCCCGGCAGGATCGGGTGGGGCCCCCTATGGTGTCCGCAGGCAGCGTGGCCTACTGCGAGATGACTCACGTTACTGCTGGGTAACCTTCGCGTAGGCTGCATTGCATGACCGAGCAGAGCGAGGTCATCAGGCAGCAGACCGGGGAGGCCAACTCGATGGGCAGCGTCCAGATCGTCACCACGATCCTCGCGGCCGCCATCACCGCCGTTGCGGTGTGGCTTGCGGTGCGTGCGGTCCTGAAGATGGTGGCAGTCATCCGGCTCGGGCAGCCCGCACCGGAACGGTTCACCGACAAGGTCGCTCGCGCCAGGACCATGCTTGTGGAGACGGCCGGCCACACCCGGATGCTCAAGTGGGGCGTGGTGGGCGCCGCGCACTGGTTCGTGATGGTCGGCTTCGTCGTGCTGTCGCTGCTGGTGCTCGAGGCGTACTTCGAGGTGGTCACCACGGACGGTGGCCTACCGGTCATCGGGCACTGGACGATCTTCGGCCTGGTCACTGAGATCATCGGGGTGCTGGGCCTGGTCGGCATCGTGGTGCTGATGGCGATCCGGCTGCGCAACCGTCCGACCCGGCCGGGCGGGCGGTCCCGGTTCACCGGCTCGACAATGTGGCAGGGCTACTTCGTCGAGTGGATCGTGCTGCTGGTCCTGATCTTCGGGTTCGTGATCCGGGGCTTCAAGGTCGCCACGGACCACTTCGAGTTCCCGTTCTGGGCCACCCCGGTCAGTCACGCCGTCGGTGCGGTGCTGCCCGACTGGGCCGACGGGGTCAGCGTCGCCGCCGCCATCAAGATCATTATCTCGATGACCTGGCTGATCGTCATCTCGCTGAACGTCACGATGGGTGTCGCCTGGCACCGCTTCCTGGCGTTCCCCAACATCTTCTTCAAGCGTGAGCCGACCAGGCCGGCCGGCTCCGGCCTCGGTGCGCTGCGCCCCATGACGAGCCAGGGCAAGCCGCTCGACTTCGAGGAGGCCGACCCCGAGAAGGACCAGTTCGGCGTCGCCCAGGTCGAGCAGTTCAGCTGGAAGGGCCTGCTGGACTTCAGCACCTGCACCGAGTGCGGCCGTTGCCAGTCGCAGTGCCCGGCCTGGAACACCGGCAAGCCGCTGTCACCCAAGCTGCTCGTGCTGAGCCTGCGCGACCACGCGTACGCCAAGGCGCCCTACCTGCTGGCCGGCGGCGGCAAGGACCTGACCGGCGAGGAGAAGGCCACCCAGGCGCAGCTCGCCCACCTGGACGTGCTGGCCCTGGCCGAGGCCGACAAGCCGTTGATCGGCACCGCCGAGGAGGGCGGTGTCATCGACCCGGACGTGCTCTGGTCCTGCACCACCTGCGGCGCCTGCGTCGAGCAGTGCCCGGTGGACATCGAGCACGTGGACCACATCGTCGACATGCGCCGCTACCAGGTGCTCATCGAGTCGAGTTTCCCCTCCGAGGCCGGCGTGATGCTGCGCAACCTGGAGAACAAGGGCAACCCGTGGGGCGCCCCGCAGAACACCCGCGAGGACTGGACCAAGGGTCTCGACTTCGAGGTGCCCCGGGTCGGCGAGGTGGACGACTTCGAATACCTGTTCTGGGTCGGCTGTGCCGGCGCGTTCGAGGACCGGGCCAAGAAGACCACCCGCGCGGTTGCCACGCTGCTCAACGAGGCGGGCGTGACGTTCGCGATCCTGGGCGAGGGCGAGACCTGCTCCGGCGACCCGGCGCGGCGGATCGGCAACGAGTTCGTCTTCCAGATGCTCGCCCAGCAGAACGTGGAGACGCTGAACGAGGCGTTCGAGGGCCGCGAGAAGGCCAAGCGCAAGATCGTCGCGACCTGCCCGCACTGCTTCAACACGCTGGGCAACGAGTACGGCCAGCTCGGCGGCGAGTTCGAGGTGGTCCACCACACCCAGCTGCTGGCCCACCTGGTCGCCACCGGCAAGCTCACCCCGGTGCAGCCGGTCGACGGCGGCGTCACCTACCACGACCCCTGCTACCTCGGTCGGCACAACCGGGTCTTCGCGGCCCCCCGTGAGGTTCTCGGTGACGCCATCGCCGGCGAGCTCACCGAGATGCCGCGCAACAGCGAGCGTTCCTTCTGCTGCGGCGCGGGCGGCGCGCGGATGTGGATGGAAGAGAAGATCGGCAAGCGGATCAACGTGGACCGGGTCGAGGAGGCCATGGCCACCGGTGCGAAGACGGTCGCCGTCGGCTGCCCGTTCTGCTCGACGATGCTCAACGACGGGGTCAACGGCAAGGGCGCCGGCGAGCAGGTAGAGGTCATCGACGTGGCGAGCGTGCTGCTCCGTTCGGTGAAGCCCGAGCAGCCGCAGGGCGGCAGGGAAACGGCGCCGGTCGGCGGCTGAGGCGCGTACCCCCGGGTTCTGCGCATCGACGGCGGCGGCCCTCAGGGTCCGCCGCCGTCGTGCAAGAATCTCGCCGAGGTGAGGCGACATCGACGGCCTACTCTTGACCGCGCTGTTGCCCCTGGTCGGTTTCGTTGCGCTGACCGCGGGCAACGCGTTCTTCGTCGCGGCCGAGTTCGCCCTGGTCACTGTCGACCGCGCGGAGATCGACAGGCGGGCCGCCGCAGGCGACCAGGCCGCCCTCACGGTACGCGCGGCGCTGCGTGAACTCTCCTTCCAGCTCTCCGGCGCGCAGCTCGGCATCACCATCACCGCGCTGCTCACCGGCTACCTGGCCGAGCCGGCCCTGGCGCGGCTCTTCACCCCGCTGCTGCGCCCGGTGGCCGGGGAGAGCACCGAGCGGTTCACCCCGTTCCTGGCGTTGGCCCTGGCCACGCTGCTCTCCATGCTCTTCGGCGAGTTGGTGCCGAAGAACGCGGCGCTGGCCCGGCCCATGCCGGCGGCGCTGGCCACTGCCGGTCCGATGCACACCTTCTCCCGGACGTTCGGCTGGCTGATCCGGGGGTTGAACGGCTCCGCGAACCGGCTGGTCCGGGCGCTCGGCGTCGAGCCGCAGGAGGAGCTGGCCAGCGCCCGCTCGCCGGAGGAGCTGGGCCTGTTGGCGGCCATCTCGGCTCGGGCCGGCGCGCTGCCGACCGACACCGCGATGCTGTTGCGCCGCACCATCCGGTTCGGCGACAAGCGGGCCGCCGAGGCGATGACGCCCCGGGTCGACGTGGTCGCGCTGCGCGCCACCGCCACAGTGGCCGAGCTGCTCGAACAGTCCCGGCAGACCGGGCGGACCCGGTTCCCGGTGTACGAGGAGACCCTGGACCTGGTGACCGGTGTGGCGGGGGTGCCCGACGCGCTGGGCGTGCCGCTGGCCGACCGGACGTCGACAGTTGTCGGCTCGGTGGCACGTGAGCCGGTGTACGTGCCGGAGAGCCTCAACCTGGACGGCGTGCTTGCCGCGTTGAAGGCGGCCGGGGCCGACCTGGCCATCGTTGTCGACGAGTACGGCGGCACGGACGGCGTGGTGACGATCGAGGACCTCGTCGAGGAGTTGGTCGGGGAGATCGCCGACGAGTTCGACCCGGCGAGTGTGGACGACGTCGACCCGGTCGAGCTGACAGTGCCCGGCGGCGAGCGCACAGTGCTTGTCGACGGGGTGCTCCGCTCCGACGAGGTGGCCGAGCAGACCGGTTTCCGGCTCCCCGAGGGGCCCTACGAGACGTTGGCCGGCTTCCTGATGGCCCAGCTCGGGCACATTCCGCTGGCAGGCGAGACGGTCGAGGCGGACGGCTGGGAGTTCACAGTGGTCGAGGTGGAACGACACCGGATCGAGCAGGTCCGGGTGTTGCGCCCGGCGGAACCGGACGACGATGACTGAGCTGCTGGTGACCGTCCTGCTGCTGCTCGGCAACGGGTTCTTCGTGGGCAGTGAGTTCGCGCTCATCGCGTCCCGTCGGACGGTGATCGAGCCGTTGGCCGCCGGGTCGAAGCGGGCCCGGTGGGCGTTGTCGGCGATGAACCAGATCCCGTTGATGATCGCTGGCGCGCAGCTCGGCATCACGGTCTGCTCGCTGGGCCTGGGCGCGATCGCCGAGCCGGCGTTGGCGCACCTGCTGGAGCCACCGTTCCACGCGGCCGGCCTGCCCGAGCGGGCGGTGCACCCGGTGGCGTTCGTGCTGGCCCTGGGCGTGGTGGTCTTCCTGCACACGGTCGTCGGTGAGATGGTGCCGAAGAACATCACGCTGGCCGGTCCGGAGGTCTCCGCACTCTGGCTCGGCCCGGCGATGCTGGCGTTCTGTGTGGCCACCAAGCCGCTGCTGCTGGCCATGAAGTGGGCGGCCCGCCGGGTGCTCGCGATCTGGCGGGTCGAGGCGTCGGAGGCGGTGAAGACGGTGTTCACCGCCGAGGAGTTGGCCGGGCTCGTCTCGCAGGCCCGCACCGAGGGGTTGCTCGATGAGGAGCAGCACGTCCGGATCACCGGTGCCCTGGCGCTGCACAGCCGCACCGCGGCGGACGCCCTCCAGCCGTGGTCGACGGTGGTGACGGTGGCCGAGGACGTCTCGCCGGCGTCGTTGGAGGTGTTGGCGACCCGGACCGGCCGGTCCCGGTTCCCGGTGGTGCAGCGGTCGACCCGTCGGGTGCTCGGCTTCGTGCACGTCAAGGACGTGCTCGGGTACGCCGGGCAGGGTCGCCGATCGCCGGTGCCGGCCCAGGTCTACCGGCCGCTGGCGGTGGTGCCGCCGGAGCGTACGCTGGCGGATCTGCTGCTGGCCATGCGCCGCGAACGGCGGCACATGGTGCTCGTCAGCGACGGCCGGCGCCCGCTCGGTGTGGTCACCCTTGATGACGTATTGACGGCAATCGTTGGTTGATGCGCCAATACCCTTGGTGTGCAAGCGGTTGCACGACAGTGACGGTTACCGCGCTCGCCTTGATTACCGCTCCGCGCTTCCCTAATGTGGGGCACCGACCGCTGTGGGTCGTCTGCCTCGGCCCTTCCCTCACGCGAGGCGCCCGGCGGTCGGTTGCAAAGGAGTCGGTGCCGGTGGCAATCATGCCCCCTCATCGTCACGACCTGAATGCGTCTGCTCGGCCTGGTGGTCTACGCCGGGCCGGTCATCGTCTGCTCGTCCTGGTCGCCGCCGCGGTGGTCGGCGCGGGCCTGCTCGCCGCCCCGGCGCACGCCGCGCCCACGGTCGACGAGATCGAAGCGCAGATCGACAAGAAGTGGGAGCAGTTGGAGCCCACCATCGAGCAGTACAACAAGGTCAGGGCGCAGCTGAAGGTAAATCGGCAGAAGTCGGCGGACCTGCAAAAGAAGATCGAGCCGCTGGCGTTGCAGAGCGAGTTGGCGCTCAACCGGGTCGGCGATCTCGCCTCCCGCTACTACATCTCGGGCCCGTCGCACGACATTGGCGCACTGCTGGTCAGCGCCAAGCCGGACACGCTCACCGAGCAGCTCACCATCCTCGACCGGCTGGCCGCGCAGGAGCGCAAGGAGGTCGAGGGCGTCCTTGCCGTGCGGGCCAAGTACGACGGCGAGAAGCAGAAGCTGGACACCCTGATCACCACTCAGACCAAGCAGCAGAACGAGCTGGCGGCCAAGAAGAAGCAGATCGACGCCGAGATCAAGCAGCTTGAGGCGTCGATGCCGAAGACCACGGTGGTGACCGCGGCCTGCCCGACCATCAACGGAGTGGTCAGCGCTGCCGCCCGCACGGCGATCAAAACCGCCTGCGGCAAGGTCGGCAAGCCGTACGTCTGGGGCGCCACCGGCCCGAACTCGTTCGACTGTTCGGGGTTGACCCAGTACGCCTACAAGGCGGCCGGGATCTACCTCACCCACCACACCGGTGACCAGTGGAACGAGGGGAAGGCCGTCGCGCGAGCCGATGCCCGCCCCGGTGACCTGGTCTTCTTCTTCTCCGGCCTGAGTCATGTCGGGCTGTATCTGGGTAACAACCAGATGGTGCACGCACCACGTGCCGGTAAACCGGTGCAGGTGTCGAGCATCAACACGATGCCCGTCGCCGGGTTCCGGAGACCCTGATCCACCACGTGCGACACGACGGCCCCCGGTCACCGACCGGGGGCCGTCGCGGTTCTCAGCGGGGTGCGCCCAGCGGGGACGGCAGGAGCTGCACGTCGGCCAGGTCGACGTACATGATGCGGTGGCCGAACTGGATCTGCGCGTACCGGTTCTTGCCGCGGATCACCGTCCAGTCACCTGGTGAGGAGCCGTCGATGGTGCTGGCCCGGTAGTACTCGCCCGGCAGCACCGCGCCGACGGCGTACCGCTGCCCGGCGGCCAGCGTGTACTGCAGTGGCGAGATCGTCTGGTAGGGCACTCCGGCCGGATAGGCCGCCTGCTCCGGGTAGGCCCGCCCGTAGACCGGGATGGTGGCCCGGCCGGGTTTCGGGGTGGCCACCAGGCCGACGGTCCAACTGGCGGTGGGCGCGGACGCCGGGTTGTGGAACCAGGCCCGTTGCCCGAGGTACCAGATCGCCGTCCAGTCACCCTGCCGACCGGCCAGCGCGTACGTCTGGCCGGCGGAGGCACGGGCGCCGTGGTCCGACACCTCCATGGTGTTCGGGCTGCCGTCCGGGCGGAGCGCGATGTCGTTGACAAGTGGCGCGTCCGCGGCCGGAGCGGAGCGCAGCACCACCGCCGAGGAGCCGCGTGGCGCGCACGGCACACCGGCGGTGACGCAGCCGACGAACGCCGGCTGGTTGGTGGCGAAGTCCGGGTCGATCCGGACCAGACCGGTGGCCGGGGTGCCGGTGTCCAACCGGGGCGCGTGCAGCAGCTCGAAGTAGTGGGTCCAGTCCCAGTACGGGCCGGTGTCCCAGTGCATCCCACTGACGTTCGCGGCGATGGTGCCGGGCACGTTGTCGTGGCCGATGATGTGCTGGCGGTCCAGCGGGACGCCCAGCCGCAGCGCGAGGTGCCGGACCAGCTTCGCCGAGGTCCGGTACATCGCCTCGGTGTACCAGGTGCCCTGCGCCGCGAAGCCCTCGTGCTCCAGCCCGACCGCCTTGGCGTTGACGTACCAGTTGCCGGCGTGCCAGGCGACATCCTTGGTCCGGACGTGCTGGGCGACGTGCCCGTCCACCGAACGCAGCGTGTAGTGCCAGCTCACGTAGGTCGGGTCCTGGACGAGTTGCAGGGTGGTGGCCCAGCTTCCCTCGGTGTCGTGGATGACGATGTACTCGATCTTCTGCCGGGCCGGCCGGTCGGACAGGTCGTGGTTGCCGTAGTCCCCTTCGCCGAACGCCGCGTAGGGCGCCGGGATCCACTCGCAGGAGATGGTCCGGGGGCATTCCAGCCCGTCCGGGCGGGCGAGTCGGCGCAGACCCAGTCGGTCCAGCCAGGAGCGCTCCGGACGGATCGCGCGGGCCGGCAGCGTGATCCGCTGGCCGTCGTCGGTCACCCGCGACTCGCCGGCGCCGATGGTGGTGAAGACCTCGTCGGCGAAGGCCGCCGCGGCGTCGGCGCTGTCCGCGCCGGCGTAACGGGCCACCGCGCCGTACCAGGTGGCCGGGTCGGTGCCGGCGCCGACCGGCGCGCCCAACTCCCGCTGGTACGAGGCCAGCAGCGCCGCCCCGCCCCGGATGTTGACGTCCGCGTCGGTGCGCAGCGCGTCGGGGGCCGCGCCGGTCAGGGCGGCGGCGGCATCCACTGTCTGCAACGCGGCGGCGGGTGGCGCCGGGTCCTCGGCCGGCCGGGGCGCGGGTGCCAGCGCGGTACGGGAGTCGTCGCCGCGCGGGTCCTCGGTGCCGGTGTCGTGGTGGCCCCCCACGGGCAGCGCGGCCACGTGTCGGGCGTCGGTCAGGTGCATGGGTCCGTAACCGCCGCTGGTGCTGGGTGTGCCGGCGTTGCTGTCCCAGCGGGACTCCAGGTAGGAGACGCCGAGCAGCACGTCGGTCGGTACGCCGTACTCGGCCGCCGCGGCGGCGTACTGCTGCTGGCGGTCGGCGGCGGGTGCGGCGGCGGCGTAGGTGGGTGGTGGGACCGCGGTCGCGGCGGCGACCACGGCGACGGCGAGCAGTGCGCGCCGGCCGGCGAGCAGGGTTGGATGGTGCATCGAACCCCCTAGATTTTCGCGGGTGAAGATGAGGCCACCTTCGCGCCGGCCGGGAGCCCGCGTCAATACCTTTCCATGTGTCGACTCGTCGGGAAAGAAATCTTCACGTACGGTCGGTGACCCTCTCCGATCGGTACGGAGTGTCACGGCCGCACGGGTTGCGGAGTGGTAACAAGCGTCTCTACTCTGGTCATTCGTCGGCCCGATAGCAGCTCCACCCAGCCCGGGTGGTAACGGACCGACACCGCCGAGTCGTTTCCAAACGAACCGGGGACCCATGTCCCTCGGGGTGAATCCGCAGCCACTGCGGTAGGGCGCCGACTTCCCGCCCGAACCCGTCAGCTAACCCGGTAGGCGGTCAGGAAGAAGGAGTACGGAACCCCGGTGGCACTCCATGCCCCGCGGCCGTCGTCCGAGCGGTCGGCACCAGCCGGCCCGATGTCGATCGCGCCGCGCCCACGCTGGTCCCGCTTCACCACCGCGCTCGCCGCACTGGCCGGCGTCGCCGTCGTCCTGACCGGCAGCGCCACGGCGGCCCACGCCGACCCGTCCGTCGCCGAGATCGAGCGCCAGATCGACGCCGACTGGAACAAACTCGAACCGATCATCGAGCAGCACAACGCGACCCGGATCGACCTCGCCGCCAAGCGCAGGCAGGCCCAGGCGCTGGCCGCCCGGATCGCCCCGCTGGAGCGTCAGGTCGACGCCGCGATGGACAAGGTCAGCGCTCTGGCCGTGCGCGCCTACAAGGGCGAGACCGTGCTGACCGTCAACGCGGTGCTGGGCAGCCAGTCACCCAGCGAGGTGGTCGGCCAACTCGAGATACTCGACCGCTTCGCGCACAACCAGCAGCAGGACATCCGCGAGGTGGCCGACCTGCGCGACGAGCTGGCCAGCCAGAAGGCGCCGCTCGACGAGATGGTGGCCCAGCTGACCCGCACCGAGGCTCAGCTGGCGGCGAAGAAGAAGCAGATCAACGAGGAGATCGACAAGCTGCAGAAGCTGCGCCTCAAGGTGTACGGCAGCGGTGGCGGCGGTCCGTTGCGCCCGGCGCCCTGCCCCGGCAGCTACCCCGGCGGCGCCGCCGGCACGGCTGTCAAGTTCGCCTGCGCGCAGATCGGCAAGCCCTACGTCTGGGGTGCCGAGGGCCCGAACTCGTACGACTGCTCCGGGCTGATGCTGGCCGCCTGGGCGAAGGCCGGGGTGTCCCTGCCGCACAACGCCGCCGCGCAGAGCCGCGCCACCAAGAACGTCAGCAGGGCCGACCTACGCCCCGGCGACCTGGTCTTCTACTACAGCGACATCCACCACGTCGGCATGTACGTCGGCGGCGGCTGGGTGGTGCACGCCTCGCAGGCCGGTCAACCGATCAAGATGAAGAAGGTCGACGACGGCCCGATCCACAGCTACGGCCGTCCAGGCTGATCGAGAGAGCTGACCGAAGGGCCCGCCGCGACGAGTCGCGACGGGCCCTCGTCGTCACGGGGTCAGCGGGTGGGCCAGGTGCGCCAGTGCTGCCAGGCGCGGCTCGGTGTCGGCCCCCGCTGCCCCTGGTAGCGCGAGCCGTAGACCGCCGACCCGTACGGGTGCTCGGCCGGCGAGGAGAGCCGGAAGATGCAGAGCTGCCCGATCCTCATGCCCGGCCAGAGGGTGATCGGCAGGTTCGCCACGTTCGAGAGTTCCAGCGTGACGTGACCGGAGAAGCCGGGGTCGATGAAGCCGGCGGTGGAGTGCGTGAGCAGCCCGAGCCGGCCCAGTGAGCTCTTGCCCTCCAGTCGGCCGGCGAGCTGGTCGCCAAGCGAGATGACCTCGAGCGTCGAGGCGAGCACGAACTCCCCGGGGTGCAGCACGAACGGCTCCCCGTCGGGCACCTCGACCGCCGAGGTCAGGTCGTCCTGCTGCATCGCCGGGTCGATGTGGGTGTAGAGGTGATTGTTGAAGACCCGGAACAGTCGGTCCAGTCGCACGTCGATGCTGGAGGGTTGGACCAGGGTGGGCTCGAACGGCTCCAGGCCCAGCGTGCCGGCCTTGATCTCGGAGACCAGGTCGCGGTCGGAGAGCAGCATCGGACCACCATAGCCGCGCCGCCGAAAGTGCCCGGATTCGGTGCCGGTGACCAGCGCGTCGAGGTCGCTGCTCGTACATTTGTTCGATAGAATGCTGGCATGGCTTCCTGGTCCGAATTCGCCGCCGACGAGCCCCGACTCGCCGACGGGATCCGCGTTCTCCTCCAGCAGTACGGGCCGGGCTTCGGCTACCTGGCCACCGTCCGCGCCGACGGCGGGCCCCGCGTCCATCCGGTCTCCCCGGTGATCACCGACGAGGGTCTGTTCTGCTTCATCATCGACTCCCCGAAGCGCCGTGACCTCGAGCGCGACGGCCGCTACGCGCTGCACTCGTTCCCTCCGGAGGAGAGCGACGACGAGGCGTACGTGGCGGGGCGCGCCCGTCCGGTGACCGATCCGGCGCGAGTCGCCAGGTTGGCGCAGGGCGCTCGCGCGGAGCCGCTGGTCGACTGGCAACTGTTCGAGTTCACCGTCGACGTGGCGATGCTGACGCGCCGCGAGCAGCACACCGCTGGCATTCCGGGCCTCGCGCCGGCCCGGCCGGCCGTTCGGGTCTGGCTCGACCCACGGGCCCCGTCGGCGGCGGCTGCCGCGCCGGTCGCCGTACCGCAGACCCGCCCAACCCGCCGCAGCCGTGACGTCCAGTGCACGGCCGCCTGACCACGGCCCAGCGACCATCGGTGCCGGCTCTGTACTGACGGAGCCGGCACCGCTGGTGAGCCCTCGACCGCCGCTGGCACCGACCCGTCCCTGCCGGCGCGGACAGGTGGCGGGCGGGGGTGCCTGGGTGCACAGGCTCGGCGACTCGGGTACAGTGGTGCCGCTTGCGGGTGTAGTTCAATGGCAGAACATCAGCTTCCCAAGCTGACAGTGCGGGTTCGATTCCCGTCACCCGCTCCACGCACGGAAGCCCTGGTCAGGACCGATGGTCCCGCCGGGGCTTCCGTAGTTTCAGAGGGCTGAAACAGGGTGGTGTGCCATTAGCCCGTCCCGTCGTCCTCGGCGACCGGTCGCGTCCGACGCCTGCTCGGCTTGAGGCTTCCCTAGGATCCGCGCTCTGCGACGGCGGGCCTGCCGGGAGTGGCCCCCGGGCGCCTGGCCGCCCAGACGTCCCGCGGTCCGGTGCGCGGGCTACCCGGCGGCGCAGCTGACGTTGTTGAGCGTGAACGCGATCGGCACCGCGTCGCTGGCCTGCCAGGTGCCCAGGACGCCGAAGACCACCGAGGCGCCCGGCGCCACCAGGGGGTTGTAGCTGGGGTTCCGGGCCGTGACGGTGGCACCGCTCTGCTGGACGGTGGCGGACCAGGACTGGACGATGTGCTGGTCACCGGGGAAGGTGAAGCTGAGCGTCCAACCGTTGATCGGCACGGTGCTGGTGTTCTTGATGGTGATCTGGGCGGTGAAGCCTCCCGGCCACTCGCTCCCGGTGCGGTAGCTCACGGTGCAGGGCACCGCCGGCGGCGGGTCGATCGGCACCGTGGCGGTCCGGGTGAGCAGGGCGCCGGTGGCGTCGTCCTCTACCCGGACCGTGACCTCCAGGCCGGTGGCCGTACAGCCGGTGGACACAAAGTAACCGTCGTGCCAGCTGAAGGTCGCGCCCGGATCGACGGTGACCGCCCAGCCTGGCAGCGAGGGGAGGGCCGGGCAGCCGGTGGGGATGCCGGGGGTGGAGCCGACGAACCGGGCGTAGATCGCCGTGGAGACCTGTTGCTGTTGGGCGGTGCAGTTCTGCCCGACGGCCGTGGCGGTGACGGCCTGGCCCGGAACCACCCGCGGCGGGTTGAAGGTGAGCGACTGGATCTGGACGGTACCGGCGCAGGCGTCGGCCGGGGCGGTCGCGCCGGCCGGGGCGGTGCCGGCCGGATCGGCCTGCGCCGCCGCTGCGGGGACGGCCAGTGCACCGGCGGCGCAGACGGCGGCCGCGGCGAGGGTCAGGAGCGTACGCAAGAGGGTCCTCCTGGGTGAGCCGGGGGATACGGGCGTCGCCAGTTGACCGCATCCATCAATATCTGTCAATTGATCGGATAGGCGGTCGTCTCCATCGCTGACGTGTTCGCGACACCCACGTCCGCTTGGTGGTTCAAACGCGTGCCATTAGCTCGGGCCGTCCGGGGTCACTCCAAGCCACTTGCCGGGCCGTCTAGCGAGGCCGGACGGCGACAAGCGCGGTTGCCTGCCCAGCACATCGAAGAGGTCATTCGACGAAGGTGCCATCCGGCATCATGATCTCGTCGCGCACCAGCGGAACGAACGCTGACCCGCCCCGGTCATCCACGGCCACCACCATGCGGATGCGTTCATCGCCGTCGTCGAGGGCGTAGCTGACCACGGTGTACCGCTCGCCGTCCTCGCCGACGATCTGGCGTATGTCCTTGTCGTCGAGCAGTGCGCGCCACTCGCCATAGCTGACGCGGTGCCATTCGGCCAGACGTGCATCGGCGAGCCGCGCCGCCGTCTCCTTGTTCAGCCCCACGTACTCAGCCTCCCACCCCAGACGACGCCCGCCCTCGGTCACGCGCCCGTACCGGCATCAATGGGCTCGTCGGATCACCTGTCTGAGATTGGGCCTGACGGCGGCGCTGCTCGGGTGAGGAGCGCTATCGATAGTCGGCGAACACCCGGCGTGCCACGCCATCAACTGTGACCGGGCCGCCATGGGGAAGGATCCACTGCGGTCGGGTGTGGCCGAATGGGATGCCGACGCAGACGACTGCCTCCGGGTTGTAGCGGGTCACCACGTCCACGACCGTGTCACGCTGCTGCTCACGTAGTCGTGCGCGATCCGCGGCCGCTGGTCGGCGGGCGTGGTCGGAGACCGGCGGACGGGCGACCAGCACCGCGTCGACGGCGCTGAGAAAGCCACGTTCACCAAGTGAGCGGACGATGAAGCCGACGTCGCGCGCGGGGAGGAGCTCCTCCGACGTCTCGATGACCAGCACCCCGCCCTGTAGGACCGCCGGAGCAAATGGGAAACGTCCCGCCGTCAGGATCCACTGGATGACCTCCAGGCAGCCACCCCAGGTGGGGCCGGTGACCGCGCGGCGCGGGCCGTGCCAACTCCACGGCTGCGTCGGTTCGCGCTCTCCGAAGGACGTCAACGCCCGCGGATCGGTCCATTCGATCCCGACATCCTCGGATTCGCCCGGATCGGTGATCTCCAGCCGTTCGCCGGTGAGTAACGCCGCTCGCAGCGACCGGGCGTGGATGTCGTCCACGGCCGGCCCGGGGCCGAGGTGCACCTGGGAGGAGCCGCCATAGAAGCTGGCGATGCCGAGGCCCCAGAGCCAGTGGTGCAGGTTGGTGTTGTCGCTGGTGCCGAGGAACGGCTTCGGGTCTGCTCGGGCGAGTTCGGCGTCCAGGTGCGGGATGACCGTGATCTGGTCGTCGCCACCGATGACGGCGAGGATGCCGCGTACCTGGGGGTCCGCGAAGGCGGCATTGATGTCCGCTGCGCGTGCCGTCGCGGTCGCACCGACCCTGCGGGTGGTCGGGTATTCGACGGGCACGAGGCCGGTCAGGTCGGCGAGCCGTCGCATGGCCTGCTCGTGAATCTCGGGGAACGCGCCAGCCGCGGCGAAGGACGGCGAGAGAATCGCGATCCGGTCGCCGGGTCGGGCCTTCCGCGGACGAACAAGCTCATGCTCCATGCCGAGATCCAACCGGGCGGCCCGTCAGTGCGCATCTCATTTCGAGACGGGTTCCAGGAGGATCACCGGGATCTCCCGGGTGAGCTGTCGTTGGTAGGCGGCGTACTCCGAACTGGCCGACACCATCAGCCGCCACAACTGCGGACGCTCCCCAGCGGTGGCGGGGCGCGCGTACGCGCTGAAGGTCTCCGTACCGACCTGCACCGTGACGTACGGGTCGGCGAGCAGGTTGAGGTACCACGCCGGGTGGTGCTCGGCACCACGGTTGGAGGCGGCCAGCACGTACCTGTCGCCGTCGCGTGCGTAGACGAGTGCGGTGCGGCGCAGTTGGCCGGTTCTTCGGCCCCGGGTCGTCAGGAGCAGGTCGTTCACTCCGGGCCGGGGCCGTCCGCCGGTCGCCTCGAAGCGGCGGATGTGCTCCGCGACCCAGGCGTTCGGGCTGTCGTGGACCTCGGGCATCACGCCTCCCGGATACTCGCGGCAGTGCGGTGGTGGCGGGGTTCCTCGATCTCGTCGACGAGGGCGATGGCGAAGTCCGGGTAGCTGATCCGACTGGTCGGGTCGCCGTGTTCGGCGAGCCGGTAGTGGCCGGTGCGCGTGCCGTCGTGGTCGAAGTCACCGGCGGGCGCCAGGTACACCCAGTCGAGGTCCGAGGTTCGAAGCTCGTCGAGGCCCGCCGCGTGGCCCAGGTAGAAGGACCGGTACTCGTTCGGATAGCCGGGCTCGTCCATGAGCGCTGCACCGGACGCCCCGGGCATGATCGAGGCGAGGCCGACCACCACCAGGCGACGTACGCCTGCCGTGGCCAGGCCGGTGGCCAGGGCGCGCGACGACGCGGTGAAGAAGTCGTGCGGCGGCATGGTCAGGTCGACGGCGGCGCTTATGGCGGCGTCGTGCCCGGCGGCTGCCCGCGCGATGCTCCCGGCGTCGACGACGTCGCCGGCGACCACACGTACGTCGACCAGGTCGCTGTGCCCGGCCGGGTCGCGCACCACCGCGGTGACCTGGTGGCCGCGTCGGCGCGCCTCGGCGGTGGCCCGTCGTCCGGCTCGGCCGCCCGCGCCGAAGACCACGATCCTCATGATTCACGCCTCTCCGTGGAGGCCGGAGCCCTCCCGCTCGGCCGGTTCGCCGACGCTATCGAGGGTCGTGGTTACCGCCGGGATACCAGTTATGGTTTGGCGATGAGGCAACCGCTGCCCGCCGACATGTTCGACGAGCTGTGCCCGTCCTCGCTCAACCCGATCCGCTTCGGGGACAAGTGGGCGGCGCTCATCATCCGCTGTCTGGAGCAGGGGCCTCGTCGCTTCTCCGAGCTGCGCGTGCCGCTGCGCCGCGTCACCCCCAAGGTGCTCACCCAGTCGCTGCGCTCCCTGGAACGGGACGGGCTGATCACGCGCACAGTCGTCACCGAGGTTGCCCGGCACGTGGAGTACGAGCTGACCCCGGTGGGTCGCAGCATGCTCGAACCGATCGCGGTTGCCTGCGCCTGGACCGAGCGGCACTGGGACGAGTTGCTCGACGCCCGCGAGTCGTACGACAACGGCACCCGGCTGCACAGCGCTCGGTGACACAGAGACTTTTCATGTTCATGGCAAGATCTGCCAGGTGCAGGTCGGGATGCTTGGTCCATTCGAGGTTCGCGCGGACGACGGCACCCTCATTGATGTGCCGGGCGCGCGGCTGCGCGGCCTGTTGACGGTCCTCGCGCTCAACCCGGGCCACGTGGTCCCGAAGGGGACCCTCGTCACCTGGATCTGGGGCGAACACCCGCCCTCCGATGCGGCGAACGCCCTGCACCGCCTGGTTTCCCGGCTGCGGAAGGCGTTGCCGGAGGGGTCGATCGAGGGACAGACGGACGGCTACCGGTTGGTGATCGAACCCGACGTGGTCGACGCCGTGCGGTTCGAACGCCTTGTCGACCAGGCCCGCGATGACGAGGGCCCGCAGCGGGTACGGCGGCTGCGCGGGGCCCTCGACCTGTGGCGTGGTGCGGCAATGCAGGACGTCGGTCTGGTCGACAGCACGGCACTCGACGCGGCGGTCACCCGACTCGACAGGCTGCGTCTGACCGCCATGGAGGATCGCTTCGACGTGGAGGTCAGCCTCGGCCACGGCCGGGAGCTGGTCGCGGAGCTGACCGACCTGGTGGCCGCGCATCCGGTGCGGGAGCGGCTTGCTCTCGCGTTGATGCGGGCCCTCGCCGCGAGCGGCCGAGACAACGAGGCACTGCTCGTGTACCAGCGCACGAGCGAGGCCCTTGCCGACGCGCTGGGCGTCGACCCCTCGCCGGAACTCTCGGCCTTGCACGTCGCGCTCCTGCGGGGCCAGGTCCGACGGCGCGATGAGAACCGGAAGACCAACCTTCGTGCCGAACTGAGCAGCTTCATCGGCAAGGACGAGGCCGTTGCCGAGGTGGGCGCCCTCGTCGCCGAACACCGGCTCACGACCCTGATCGGGCCGGGTGGGTCGGGGAAGACCCGGCTGGCCACGGAAACCGCGCGCCGAATGCTCGACGACCTGCCGGACGGCGCCTGGCTTGTCGAGTTCGCCGCCATCGGCGCGGACGGTGACGTGGTGCAGGCGACGCTCGCGGGGCTCGGACTCCGGGACGCTCTGCTCGGCGAGGCGCCGAGCATGGAGTTGATCGACCGGCTCGTCGCCGCGATCCGCGAGCGGGACGTGTTGCTGATCCTGGACAACTGCGAGCACGTCATCGAGTCGGCGGCGGTGCTCGCGGACCGGCTGCTGGGGGAGTGTCGGCGACTGCGGATCCTCGCGACGAGCAGGGAACCGCTCGGCATCACCGGTGAGGCGCTCTGGCCGGTCGCGCCGCTGGCCCTGCCGGACGTCCACGCCGACCTCGATGGGATCGAAGCCTCTCCCGCTGTCCGGCTGCTGCGGGACCGGGCGGGCGCCGTGCGGAGGGATCTGGCGGTCGACGCCCCCACGTTGTCGACGATGGCGCGGATCTGTCGGGCGCTGGACGGGATGCCGCTGGCTATCGAACTGGCGGCTGCCAGGTTGCGCACCATGTCCATCGACCAGCTCGCCAGGCGACTCGATGATCGGTTCCGCCTGCTGACCGGCGGCAGCCGTACCGCGTTGCCCCGGCACCGAACGCTGCGCGCGGTGGTCGACTGGAGTTGGGAGCTGCTGTCCGACGCCGAACGGGCGGTCCTGCGCCGGCTCTCGGTGTTTTCGGGCGGGGCGAGCCTGGAAGCGGCCGAACGGGTCTGCGCCGGCGATGACGTCGAGCAGGAGGATGTGCTCGAACTGGTCACCGCGCTGGCCGAGAAGTCGCTGGTGGTCGTCGAGGGCGACGAGGCCCCGCGCTACCGGATGCTCGGCACGATCAAGGAGTACGCCGCGCACCGTCTTGTCGAGGCGGGGGAGTCCGACGTGGCGCGCCACGCGCACCTGGAGTACTTCAGTGCACTGACCGCTACCGCGGAGCCGCAGCTTCGCCGTGCGGACCAGGTGAAATGGCTCGCCATTCTCGACGTCGAGCACGACAACATCGGTTCCGCGATGCGCGGCGCCCTCGCCGCCGGCGAAGCGCACGCGGCAATGCGGCTGGCCGCGAGTGCCGGCTGGTACTGGTGGCTCGGTGGCCACCGGACCGAAGGCATGGAGTTGATCACGGCGGCCACCGAGACGCCTGGTGACGTCAGCGACGAGATCCGGGCCATTGTGTACGCGCTCGTCGTGCTCTTCGTGAACTCGGGGCCGGGCGACGAACACCAGGCCGCCGAGTGGATCCACAAGGCGTACGAGTTCAGCCAGCGCAGCCACGGCAGCCACCCGGGGATGGCGCTCGTCGTCCCGCTGGAACGCATGCTGCGAGCACCGGACGCGATCCTGCCCGCGTGGGAACCACTACTTGACGACGAGGATCCCTGGGTACGCGCACTGGCCCGGTTGCAACTCGGCAAGATGCGGATCATCCTCGGCCAGGACGGCCGGGACGTGGACGCGTATCTCGTGGCGGCGCTCGCCGAGTTCCGGGCACTCGGCGAACGGTTCGGGATCTCCTTCGCCCTGACCGAGTTGGCGGAGCTGATTGCCGTACGCGGTGAGTTCGCCGGTGCGTGCGAGCACTACGAGGAGGCGACAGCGGTCGTCACCGAGGTCGGCACCGTCGAGGACATCATCCGGATGCGGTCCCGGCAGGCTCAGCTGTACTGGTTGCTCGGTGATGAGGAGTCGAGCGCGGCTGCCATGGCCGAGGCCCGGCGATGTGCGGCGCGGGTCACCTGGCCTGGCGCGTTGGCCGTGCTGGCTCTGTCCCAGGCGGAACTCGCTCGCTGGCGGGGCGACGCCGAAGAGGTGGTCCGACAGGTAGGTGTCGCGACCACCCTGTTGCACGACGAGGCGAAGGAGGCGCACGTCCGCCTGCTGACTCACGACCTGCTCGGCTATGTCGCCGACGACCTGGCCGAGGCACGCGGGCACCATTCGTCGGCCTGCGCGGCGGCGGCCGAGACGGGGCACGCGCCCTCGATCGCGCGGGCTCTCGTCGGAGTCGCGGACCTGGCGCTGCGCGGTGAGCGGTACGAGCAGGCCGCGCGGCTGATCGCCGCGAGCACCGGGGTACGAGGACGGCAGGACCACTCCCAGCCGGATGTGGCCCGGATCGAGCAGGAAGTGCTGCGCCGCCTCGGCGAAGTGGGCTTCGCCGAGGCGGCGCGGGACGGCAGTCGGACGGACTGGACTCGGTTGGTCGCGGTCACGCTCGCTTCGTGAACGTGGAACGCGCCCACAGGTAGCCGACGAGCGCGATGCCGACGCACCAGGCGAGGGCGGGGATCACGTCACCGGCGGACGGCGTGCCGGTGAGGAAGCCGCGCAGAGTTTCGATGATCGGCGTGAAGGGCTGGTACTCCGCGAACTCCCGCAGCCCGGGTCCCATCTTCTCCGCCGGCACGATCGCGCTGCTGAAGAACGGCAGCATGACAAGGGGTACGGAGGCCAGCCCCGCCGTTTCCGGAGACTTCGCCGAAAGCCCCAGGGCGACGGTGAGCCAACCGGCGGCGAAGCCGAGCAGCACGATGACGCCGATCGCGCCGAGCCAGTTGAGCAGGCTCGCCGACGGGCTGAAGCCGAGCAGGAAGGCCACCCCGACGAGGGCCGCGATGGCGACCAGGTTGGTCAGCACGCTGGCGACGACGTGGCCGGTCAGCACCGCACCGCGGGAGACGTGCATGACTTTGAACCGGTTGATGATGCCCTTCGTCATGTCGGAGTTCACAGCGGTCGCGGTGGCCCCCAGCCCGTAGCAGACCGCCAACAGCATCAGTCCCGGAGTGGCGTAGTCGATGTAGTCGACACCGACGCTGAAGGCATCGCCGAACATGTACACGAACATCAGCATGATCACGATCGGCATCAGGACCGCGTTGAACACCGAGGTCGGGTTCCGGGTGATGTGCTTGAAGTTGCGACGAAGCATGACGATCGAGTGGGACGTGGCGCTCATTTCGCGGAAACCTCCTGGGTGCGGCTGCCCGTCAGGGCGAGGAAGACGTCGTCGAGGTCCGGCGTCTGCACGGAGAACCCCTCGGCGGTGATCGCGTACTCGTCGAGCCGGTCGAGCAGGGCGCGCAGCGAGGCCGTACCGCCATCGCTTGGCACCCGCAGGGCCAGTGCCTCGTCGTCCCGAGTGGAGTCGACGAGCACCCGGGCTGCCGCGTCGAGTTCGGCGACGGTGGTGAACCGGAGCCGGACGTGGGTGCCGGGGATCTGGCGTTTGAGCTCGTCGGGCGTGCCCTGGGCGACCAGGCGCCCCTGGTCGAGCACGGCGATCCGGTCGGCGAGCTGATCGGCTTCCTCCAGGTACTGGGTGGTGAGGAAGATCGTCACGCCGTCGGCCACCAGGTCACGGATGATCGACCACATCGTGCGGCGGCTCCGTGGATCCAGGCCCGTCGTCGGCTCGTCGAGGAAGATGATCCGCGGGTCGCCGACGAGCGTCATCGCCAGGTCCAGCTTCCGGCGCATGCCACCGGAGTAGGTCGACACCGGCTTCTGTGCCGACTCCACCAGATCGAACCGCTCCAGCAGCTCCGTGACGACTCGCCTGCCGTCCTTGCCGGGCACCTGGCTGAGATCCACCATCAGCTCCAGGTTTTCTCGGCCGGTCAGCAACTCGTCCACCGCCGCGAACTGGCCCGTGACACCGATCGCCGCGCGTACCGCCTTGGCCTGGGTGGCGGCGTCGTGCCCTGCGATGCGTACGGTCCCACCGTCGGCCTTCACCAACGTGGTCAGCACGTTCACCGTCGTCGTCTTGCCCGCCCCGTTCGGACCGAGCAGGGAGAAGATCGTGCCCGCAGGGACATCCAGATCGATGCCGTCGAGCACGACCTTGTCCTTGTAGGTCTTCCGCAGCCCGGAGACCGCAATCGCTGAACTCGTCATGCAACCACCATCGGCGGCTGGACTGTCACCCCCCTGACATGGCCCTGACACGGCCACTGACACTGGTCACGGTGTCGGCGACGTCCACGGCGAGGGCCTGCCGGTTCAGGCCGGACGCCGCTGCGCCGCGGACCCGCTGGCCGTCAGGTGGAGGCCCGGAATTCCTTGTGGCGTCGGAGGAGTTCCCGCAGCGCCTCGATCTCGGCAGTCAGCGCGGCCTGCCCCTGGGCGGTGATCCTGATCCAGGTCTTGGGCCTGCGCCCGTGGTAGCCCTTCTCGATCTGGATCAGTTGCGCCTCCTCCAGCACGGCGAGGTGCCGGGAGAGGTTGCCGGCGGTGAGTTCGAGGGCCTGGCGCAGGTAGGCGACCTCCACCCGATCGGCCTCCGCCGCGATGGTGAGGATGCCGAGCCTGTTGCGTTGGTGGACGGTGTCGCTGAGCCCGTTCGTCGGGTGCCCGCCGGTGCCCGGGCCGGCGGTCTCCGCGTTACTGCTCACGCGGACCTCTTGATCGTGTTGTGGAGGGCGAGGCCGCCGCCGACGAGCAGGATCGGCGCGGGCAGCAGGGCCGCCAGCAGGAAGCTGTGGCGGTTCAGGTCCCCCGGTTGGAAGTCGGTGGTCTGGAAGTAGACGGTCACGAGGATGATCGCCGCGGCGTAGACCGCCGCCACGACCGTCAGGCCACGGCTGCGTTCCAGTCGAGCCAGGACCAGCAGCCCCACCGCGATGACCAGGTGCGGGATCATGCCGCGATTGGAGATGCCCAGCAGTGGTGTGGTCACCCAACTGGTCCCGCTCGAGATCACCGTCGCCGTGTTGAGCAGCAGGTACCGCAGCACGATCGGCAGCACGAGCCCGACGACGGTGCCCACGATGCCGGCGATGACGTACGGCCGAGCCGGTGTCTGGACGCCCACCCGCACACCATGCCACCGATACCACAGGAGGCTCAGCAGGTAGCCGCCGATGAGCGCCGCCAGCCAGTACCAGCCGAGCGCCGCCGAGCGTTCGAGGAAATCCCCACCCAGGCCGGTCAGTGCGGGATTGTCCTGGCCGACACGCATGGCGAGCGGTTCCACCGACTCGACGTACAGGGGTGCGGCCGCCGCCATCAGGAGGCCGAACAGCAACAGCGGCAGCCAGTACGCGTTGCGGACGGCCCGGGTACGCCGCTGGAGGGCGGTCACCGAGGCCAGCAGCTCTGCGGGTGTGTTGCCGCTGTTCGGCGCGGTGCTCGATCGGTCCGACACGGTGACCTCCAGGCTGGTGCATCGATACTGCACTGCCAATAGGTTTGCATCGCAAATCATTTTGCGCAAGCGTTCCGCGCGGTGATGACATCCGCGGGGATCGACAGCGGTGGTTCCTGCCGGACCTCGGCACCGGCTAGGGTCCGGCGTGGAGGTGGTTCGTGTTCACCGAGGCGTTTCCGATCGTGACGACACCTGACCTGCCACGACTGATCGCGTTCTACCGGGACGTGGTCGGCTTCGAGTTGACCTACCGATTCCCGGCCGAGGGTGCCCCGGAGTTCGTCGCTCTCCGGCTGGGCAGCAGCGAGCTCGGCCTGGCCGCCAACCCGGAGGCTGGCGGGCCGGCCGACTGGCACCGCTGGGAGTTGTGCGTCTACGCCGACGACTGCGACGCGGCAGTGGGCGCGCTGCGCACGGGCGGAGCGACAGTCACCGAGGAGCCGGTCGACCAGCCCTGGGGTGAGCGGTCCGCACGGGTCACCGACCCCGACGGCAACCGGCTGCTGGTGCTGTCCAGGCTCTGAAACCTCGCAGATCTTGGACAGTTTCCGTTACGCCTGAACGGAAACTGTCCAAGATCTGTTTGTGCGGAGGGTCGGTCATCGTCTCCAGAACAGGAGATGGGTGACCCCGCTCGGGCTGGGCACCGACTCGAGGTGGAAGCGGTCGAGCAGTTCGTCGGGGCTGTCCCACAGCCGCTCGCCCCGGTGCAGGTCGACGGGCGCGACGGCGATGTGCATCGTGTCGACGAGATCGGCCTCGATGAACTCGCGGATGGTCGCCACCCCACCACCGAGGCGTACGTCCCGGCCGGCGGCCGCCTGCTTCGCCTGGGCCAGCGCCTCGCTCGGGCTGGCGTTGAGAAAGTGGAAGGTGGTGTCGGCCAGGGTGAAGGACGGGCGTACGTGGTGGGTGAGCACGAAGACCGGCGTGTGGAACGGCGGGTTGTCCCCCCACCAGCCCTGCCAGTCAAGGTTCTCCCACGGGCCACGCTGGGGGCCGAACTTGTTGCGACCCATGATCTCCGCGCCGATGTTGCACTCGGCGTCGCGGGTCAGGTAGTCGTCCAGGCCCCGGGTGCCGCCCGGCTCGGTGCGGTACACGAAGCTGGCGGTGGCGGCACGCCAGGAGAACAGCGCTGTGGGGTCCGCGTGGCCGAAGGGCAGTTCCAGGCTCTGCCCCTCTCCGGTGCCGAACCCGTCGCGCGAAACGTTGAAGCACTGCACCCGCAGCAGTTGCGGCATGAGGATCCCCTCTCGGGTTGACGGGTCGGATTCAGCTCGCGGTCACCGTCGGGCCGCCTCCGCTGCCCCGGTCGTCGAGCACGAGCGGGGCGCGACCGCGCACCGCGTACCGGATGTGGGTCACCTCGGGGGTGGCGAGGACGCGGGTCGGCGTCAGCTCGATTCCCTCCCGGTCGCCCAGGTCGAGGTCCGCGTCGAAGAGCCGCAGGCCGGTGCCGAGCACGACGGGTACGACGTGCAACTCCAACTCGTCGAGCAGGCCGGCCCTGAGCACCTGCCGCACCAGGCCGCCACCCCCGGCCACCGCGACATCCTTGCCACCGGCCACGGCGCGCGCCTGCTCGACGGCGCTGGCCACGCCGTCGGTGACGTAGGTGAAGCTGGTGCCACCTCCCTTCAGAAGTCGCTGGCGGGAGCGGTGGGTGACGACGAAGACCGGCGCGCGAAACGGCGGCTCGTCACCCCAGGGGATCTCACCCCCGTCGGCCATCCGGCGCCCCATCACGTACGCGCCGGCCGCGCCGAACGACTCGGCGATCACCTCGGAGTTGGTGTCCTGCTCCCCGCCGGCGAAGCCCTGCCGTTCGCGCCAGGCCGCCGCTTCGGTCGCCCACCGGGTGACCCGGAAGAATTTGGCGCTCTCCGCCGAGTCCATCCAGTTGCCGTTCCCGTCGAACTGTGGGCCGGCGTAGAAGCCGTCCACCGACACCGACAGCTGTGCGGTCACCTTCGTCATCGCGCCTGATCCTCTCCTCGGCTGACACCTCACAGCGGGTGTCGCTCCCCGAGGGGTCGGAGCCGAACACCACGTCCCTACCGGGGAACAGTGTGACGCGTGTCACCTCAGGCAGGGCGCCTGGGTCATCCGCCAGGCGATCACCGTGGGGCATGCCCGGAGGGCGCGGACCGACAGCAGCAGTGGATCTAGGGCTTCCGGTCGACGATCGCCGCCTCGATCCGCAGGCCGAGGCCGGTCAGGATGAGGAACGCGGCCAGGATCTGTGGCTTCAGCTGCTCGGAGCCGGACGGCATGCTGAGCAGCGAGATCACAAAACCCGCCATCAGCGCCAGGTTGCCGACCATCCGTACCGTGCCGGCTCGTCGTTCCCGTATGTCCACCCGCGGAACGGTAGCCAAGCTCGGGCGGCGACGGTGTCCCTGACGCTGGCCCTAACCAGCGGGTCGTCTGGCCCACGAGGTGCCGGACGGTGCGTAGCCGTGGCGACGGTAGAAGCGAACCGCGTTGACGTTGTGGTGGTGGACGCCTGCGGACAGGTAGGAGAGCCCGTGCTCGGCGGCCCACCGGTCCGCCGCGTCGAGCAGCGCGGAGCCGACCCCACGCCCCCGTGCCCCGCCGAGCACCACCGTGTGGATCTGCGCCGAGGGCTCGGGGCGAAGGATCTGGTGGGCGGGCGGTTCGGGCAGGCGCAGCACCTCGACCATTCCGACCACCTGCCCGTCATGCTCAGCGACAAGAACCGCGTTTCGGCCGGTCGCGTCGTTGAGGACGGCGGTGAAGTGCTCGATGACCGCCTCGGGCTGCGGCAGGCGGTAGACGTCGGGGTCGAGTGCGAGGTGCGCTTCGGCGTTCGCCAGGCGCAACTCCACAAGCGCCGGCACGTCCGAAAGGCTCGCCGGTCGCACGGCTGGGCCGGTCCCCCGCATGGGCGTGATGCTAGGGCAGCCCGTTCGGGCACGGCTAGGCTGGCGATCATGCGGATTGGCATCGTGATTCTGCCGGACCAGCGTTGGGCCGAGGCGCAGCGTCGCTGGCGGCAGGTCGACGAGTGGGGCTTCGACCACGCCTGGACGTACGACCACCTGGGCTGGCGGGACCTCGTCGACGGCCCGTGGTTCGACTCGATGTCCACGCTGACCGCCGCCGCCTCGGTGACCTCCCGCATCCGACTGGGCACCCTCGTCGCGTCGCCGAACTTCCGGCACCCGGCCGCGTTCGCCCGGCAGATCACCACTGTGGATGACGTCTCCGCCGGTCGGCTGCTGCTCGGCCTGGGCGCGGGCGGCATCGGTTTCGACTCGGCGGTGCTGGGCGGCGAGACGCTGCCGCCGCGCCAGCGGGTCGAACGGTTCGCCGAGTTCACCGAGCTGCTGGATCTGATCCTCCGCGAGGACGGCACCACCTGGCGTGGTGACTGGTTCGCCGCCGTGGACGCCCGCAACAACCCCGGCTGCGTGCAGCAGCCCCGGGTGCCGTTCGTGGTGGCCGCCAACGGGCCACGGTCGATGCGGTTGGTGGCGCGCTTCGGTCAGGGCTGGGTGACCACCGGCACCGGTGACGACGACGACCTGGCTGGCTGGTGGGACAGCGTGGCGGCACTGTCCGCGCGGATGGACCGGACGTTGGCCGAGGCCGACCGTGATCCGGCCACTCTGGACCGTTACCTCTCGCTGGACGCCGCGCCGGTCTTCTCGCTCAGCAGCGCGCAGTTCTTCGCCGATCAGGTCGGCCGGGCCGCCGAGTTGGGCTTCACCGACGTGGTGACGCACTGGCCGCGGGCCAGCAGTTGGTACGCGGGCGACGAGGCCGTCCTGGTGGACGTGGCGACCCGACTGCTCCCGGAGCTACGCGGCTGACCACGCACCACCAGCGCCGGCGGTCGGGACAGCGCCGGTGGCGGGGCAGCGCCGGTGGCGGACAGCAGCGCCAGCCCGCGCTGCCGACGCGACCGGCTCAGGTGCCGAGGTCGCCGCTGGCCACCCCGCCCTCGCCGCCGGAGACCAGCCGTAGGCGGAGGCAGACGATCGGAGTGTCGCCGTCGACCGGGGTGCCGAGCCGCGCCCAGTAGGCCGAGTGCCCGGCCCGCCACTCCTCGATCGAGCGGTCACCCTCGCCCTCGGCGTGGGCGAAGTCCCAGGACACCTCCGCGAAGCGGACCACCTCGACCTCGGTGATCTCCACCACGCCGGTCAGCGCGTCGTCGTCGTCGACAAGCGCCAACCGTTCGCCGACGTGCTCCAACTCCTCGCCCTCCTCCGCGTACTCGGCGAGCCGCCCGGCCGTCGCCGTCTTCACGCCGGCGAGTACCAGGGTGTTGAGGGTCGCCCGCAGCTCACCGGGGGTACCGAGGGCGAGGGTGCGCAGTTCACCGATCCGAGGCCACATCCTGCCGAGGCTAGGCCAGCACGCCGCGCGCCGCCGCCGCAATACGCAGTCAAGCTGGCAGATCCGCCGCGTTGACCAGGCCGGTGATGCGTAGCTCGGCCGCGACCTCCGGCGGGCAGTCGACAGCCACCACCGCGGTGCCCAGCACCTCGGCGCCGCGTGCGGAGCAGATGTCGTACAGGGCGTGGAGTTGCGCGCCGGTACGCACCCAGTCGTCCACCACCAGGACCCGGTCGCCGGGGCCGAGGTGCTGGTCCCGGACGGCCAGGTCGACCCGCCGGCCCCGGTAGTCCGGTGGGCTCTGCGCCCAGGTGAGCGGTCCGGCCGGCAGCCGCCCGTCACCGGGTTTGTGGGCGGCCACGAAGCCGACCCCGAGGGCGGTGGCGGCCAACGGCCCGAGCAGCAGCCCGGTGACCGCCGGGGCGAGCACCACCGTCGGCCCGGCGGCCCGGTACGGCGCGACCAGGGCCGGCCCCAGCTCCGCCAGCACGGTTGGGTCCCGCCACCAGCCGGAGATGTCGCTGACCAGATGACTGGTGTCCGGGCCGGGGTCGATCCACTGGAACAGGGCGGCCAGGCGTGCGGTCAGCTCAGCGGGCATCCGTTCATCCTGCGGCACCCGTGGTCGGCGCGTCGGCACCCGGGCCGGCCGGCCCACCCCGGGTCGGATGATCGGCTACACGTACCAGTGCAAATACGGGCATACCACAATGATCACGTTGACGTCGGAAGTGCTTCTCTCGCTACGGTCCGACCCGGTTTGTTCAGACGACGAAAGGACCGGGCCGGTGGCAGCCAGGCACTCCCGTACCCGCATCTTCTCCTCCCCGGCGGGCATCGTGGCCACCGCGGCGGTCGGCGTCGCCCTCGCGGTCGGCGGCACTGTCGGTGCCGTGCAGCTGACCTCCGGTTCCGGCCCGTCGGGGCAGGCGACCTTCGACCTCGCCCCGACCACCGCCGCGAGCAGCCTCACCCCCAGTTCCCCGGCCGTCTCCCCGACCGCCAGCCCCTCGCCGAGCGCGTCCGCCAGCCCGTCGGCGATCCGGTCGCAGCAGGCCGCCTCCCGGGGCAAGGCCCGTACCGCACCGCCGAAGCCGAAGCCGACCGCGAAGAAGACCACAGCGGCACCGAAGGTGCTGGAGAGCGGCTCGTGTGGCGCGTCGTTCTACTCCGACGGGCAGCTGACCGCCAACGGTGAGTCGTTCAACCCGAGCGCGCTGACCGCCGCGCACAAGACGCTGCCGTTCAACACCAAGGTCCGGGTGACCAACCCGGCCAACGGCAAGTCGGTAGTGGTGCGGATCAACGATCGTGGCCCGTTCATCGACGGCCGCTGCCTCGACCTCTCCCGGGCCGCGTTCGCCACCATCGCCTCGGTCGACGTGGGCGCGCTCTCCGTCCGCTACGAGGTCCTCGGCTGACCGGGCCGGGTCGCGCCGATTCGGCCGGTCAACCGGGCCGGCCGGACAGAACCTTCTCGGACGACGGGTCAGGTTCATTCACCGATTCACGTCGATCAGGCAAACTGTCAGTCGTACCCACGCGACTCCTCCAGTCGGGCCGTCGCCCGCTGAGCCCCGGATCCCGCGCCGGCCTCGGCGCGGCCCTTGTCCTGCTCGCGATCGTGTCGGCGGTGGAGGCGGCGGACGGCCGTTTCGCGCACTACGTCGCGCTGTTGTCGGCCGTACCGTTGCTGGCCGCCGCCGTGGCGTCCTGGCCGGTGGTGCTGGGGGTGGGCATCATGGCGACCCTGGCCGGGGCCGGTTTCGCCCTGACTGAGCCGAAGATGTCGATGATCACCCCGGTCAACGTGGTCTCGGTCGCGGTCGCCACCGGACTGGCGGTGGCGGTGGCGTCGGTCCGGCAGCGACAGGCGGAGCAGATCATCGAGCTGACCAAGCTCGCCTCGGTGGCCCAGCAGGCGGTCCTGCGTCCGCTCGGGCCGCAGGTCGGGACGCTCTCGGTCGCGGGACGCTACATCTCCTCCACCGCGACGGCCGAGATCGGTGGTGACCTGTACGAGGCGATCGACACGCCCTACGGCGTCCGCATGATCATCGGTGACGTGCGTGGCAAGGGTCTGGACGCGGTACGGCTGGCGAGCATCGTTCTCGGCTCCTACCGGCACGTGGCGTACGAGCGGGCCGACCTGCGCGCCGTGGTCGCCGACCTGGACCGCGCGGTGGCCCGCAACGTCGGCGACGAGGACTTCGTGACCGCGGCGCTGGTCGAGGAGCGCGGCGGCACGCTCACCATCGTCAACTGCGGGCATCCGGCACCGCTGCTGCTGCGCCGGGGCGCGGTGATCCCGCTGGAACCGCCGGCGCCGGCGCCCCCGCTCGGGTTCATGCCGGTGGTCCGCCCCCGCGTCGAGCGCCTGGAGCCGGGCGACCGCCTGCTGCTGTTCACCGACGGCCTCGGCGAGGCGCGGCGGGACGGTGAGTTCTTCCCCACCGCCGACCGCGCCTGGCGGCTGCTCGGTCACGGCACTGTCGCCGACGGGCTGGCCTCCCTGGAGACCGCCCTGATCGAGTGGGTCCACGGCCGGCTCGACGACGACATCGCCCTGGTCCTGATGGAGTACGTCGGTGCTCGTACCGGCGCCGCGGCGGCCGTCCCAAGTTGGGAGGTCGGCGCCGCCGAGAGCTGAGCCGAGCAGGTGTGTAATCGCCGTCACTTGGGTGATCCGCTTGTCGCTGCCTACCCGCGAGTAATACAGTCGGGGTTACTGATCGGTAACACCTGTCCGGAAGCGGGGCCAGTGAGCATGACCCACTACAAGAGCAACCTGCGGGACCTCGAGTTCAACCTGTTCGAGGTCTTCGGCGCCGACCGGTCGTTCGGCCAGGAGCCGTACTCGGATCTCGACACCGACACCGCCCGCAGCTTCCTCGCCGAGCTTGACCGTCTCGCGCGCGAGGACCTGGCCGCCAGCTACACCGACAGTGACCGCAACCCGCCGGTGTTCGACCCGGCCACGCACACCGCGCCGCTGCCGGCGTCGTTCAAGAAGTCCTACCAGGCATTCATGGACTCCGAGTTCTGGCGGCTCGACCTCCCGCCGGCTCTGGGCGGCACGAACGCGCCACGCGCCCTCTGGTGGGCCCTCGCCGAGCTGGTGCTCGGCTCGAACGCGCCGATCTGGATGTACGCCTCCGGCCCGTCCTTCGCGCACGTGCTGCACGTCGAGGGCACCGAGCGGCAGAAGAAGTGGGCCAGGCTCTTCATCGACAAGCAGTGGGGCTCCACGATGGTGCTCACCGAGCCGGACGCCGGCTCGGACGTGGGCGCCGGCCGCGCCCGCGCCACCCAGCAGCCCGACGGCTCCTGGCACATCGAGGGCGTGAAGCGCTTCATCACCTCGGGCGAGCACGACCTGAGCGACAACATCGTGCACTACGTGCTGGCCCGCCCGGTCGGGGTGGAGGGCGTCGGTGGCCCCGGCACCAAGGGCCTGTCGCTCTTCGTGGTGCCGAAGTTCCACTTCGACGAGACCACCGGCGAGCTGGGTGAGCGCAACGGCGTCTACACCACGAACGTCGAGCACAAGATGGGCCTGAAGGTCTCCAACACCTGCGAGCTGACCTTCGGCGAGCACGGCGTACCGGCCAAGGGTTGGCTGCTGGGCGACAAGCACGACGGCATCCGGCAGATGTTCATGATCATCGAGTACGCCCGGATGCTGGTCGGCACCAAGGCCATCGCCACCCTCTCCACCGGCTACCTCAACGCCCTCGAGTACGCGAAGAGCCGGGTGCAGGGCGCCGACCTGATCCAGCAGGCGGACAAGACCGCCCCGCGCGTCACGATCACCCACCACCCGGACGTCCGCCGCTCGCTGCTGCTGCAGAAGTCGTACGCCGAGGGTCTTCGTGCCCTTGTCCTCTACACCGCCACCTGGCAGGACAAGGTCGCCATCGCCGAGGCCGCCGGTGACGAGAAGGCCACCAAGCTGGCCAAGCGGGTAAACGACCTGCTGTTGCCGCTGGTCAAGGGCGTCGGTTCGGAGCGGGCGTACGAGATGCTCGGGCACGAGGCCCTGCAGACCTTCGGCGGCTCCGGGTTCCTCCAGGACTACCCGCTGGAGCAGTACGTCCGCGACGCCAAGATCGACACCCTGTACGAGGGCACCACCGCGATCCAGAGCCTGGACCTGATCTTCCGCAAGATCGTCCGGGACAACGGCAAGGCGCTGATGGCGGTCGCCGGCGAGATCCAGGAGTTCATCTCCTCCGAGGCGGGCAACGGCCAGCTCAAGGAGGAGCGGCAGGCGCTCGGCAAGGCGCTCGCCGAGGTGCAGAACATCCTCGGTGTGCTGACCGGCTGGCTGGGCGAGGCGCAGGGCGGCGACACCCGCGCGCTCTACAAGGTCGGGCTGAGCAGCCGGCGCTTCCTGCTGGCGATCGGCGACCTGGTGGTCGGCTGGCTGCTCCAGCGGCAGGCTGACGTGGCGCTGAAGGCGCTGGCCGGCGAGGTCTCCGCCAGCGACAAGGCGTTCTACACCGGCAAGGTGGCCGCTGCCCGCTTCTTCGCCCGCGAGGTGCTGCCGCGCATCGGCGCCGACCGGCGGATCATCGAGAGCACCGACCTCGACATCATGGACCTCCCGGAGGAGGCCTTCTGACCGTGCCACGGCACGGCTGACGGTCCCGGGTCGCACCACCAGGGACCGACACCGACGGCCGGTGGGGCACTGCCCCGCCGGCCGTCGCCGTGTCTCGGGGTGGGTGCCCCTCCCGGGCTGCCGGCTTCCCTCCCGCGACACCCCTCTCCGCCCCTTCGCTCTGCTTCAGCCCGGCTCGCGTCGCGTATTGGGCGAGCCCGGTCGGGTATGCCGCTGGCGTGGCGGGTAACCGTCGCGTGACCTCGAAAGGGAACGCCCAGAGCCACCGCACGGGGGAGTGCAGCGCACATGGGTGTAGGAAGCGGCATTTTTCTCATCGCGATCGGCGCGATCCTGACCTTCGCACTGAGGGCCAACGTCTGGTGGATCGACGTGCGGGCGGTCGGCTGGGTGTTCATCCTGGCCGGGCTGGCGGTACTGCTCACCACCGTCTGGTTCTGGCAGGACCGACGGAAGCGGGCCCGGACCCTCATCGTGGAGGAGAACCGGCTCTCCCATCCGACGGCGATGATGCCGCCGCCGCCAGACCCACCGCCACCAACCGCGCCGCCGTCCTGACGCCGGCACGCACAGTGAGCCACCCGTCGATGATCGACGGGTGGCTCAGCCGCGTGCGGTGTGCCGTGCCGTGATCGGCGCTCCCGCCCGACCCACCTCCGCCCAGGCGAACCGACCACGGTGCACCGCCAGCTCGGCGGTCCGCAGACCCTCATCGGGCGCACCCTCCGGGTCGAGGAGGGCCGTGAGCAGCGAAATGCCCGGATTGTGGGCGATCAACAGTGCCGTGCGTGCCGCGGCGTCGACCGTACGGACCAGCGCCAACAGCTCCTCCGGGTGAGCGTCGTACGCGCCGGGCTCGTAGCGGACCGTCGGCCGGGGCCCGGCCGGGCCACCCTCCGGCGGTGCCCCGGTCATCCCCATCGCCACCCCGTGCCAGGTCTGCCGGGTACGTCTGGCCGTCGAGCAGATCACCACGTCGGGCAGCAACCCGTGGTGCGCCAACCAGGCACCGGCCGCTGCCGCGTCGGCCTCCCCGCGGGCGCTGAGCGGGCGCTGGTCATCGTCTGCCGCGTCGCTGCCCTGCTCGGCCTTTGCGTGGCGCAGCAACACCAGTGTCCGCGTCTCGGGGTCGGCGTCCGTCATGCCCCCAGCTTGCCCGATTGGCGATCTCCGTGCCTGGGTAAGTCGATGGATGCCGCACCCCTACCGACGGCCGCGGCGCGTCGTACGCCAGGTTAGAGCCGAGGAGCGAGACATGGGCATTGGTGGCAGCATCTTCTTGATCGCGCTGGGCGCGATCCTCGCATTCGCCGTAGAGGCTGATCTGGGCTGGCTGGACCTGTCAGTGGTCGGCTGGGTGCTGATGTTGGCCGGTGTCGCCGGCCTGATCACGACCCTCTACTTCTGGAACAGCCGCCGCCGCACAGTGGTCGCCGCGCCGGTCCGCGAAGAGCGCGTGGTGGCTGACCGGGTCGTGCCGGTCCAGGACAACCAGGTCGTGCAGGAGTACCGCGAGGTGCGTCGGCCGGGCCGGCCGCTCTGATCCTCGCTCGCGAACTCCGGGGTCCCGCAGCGTCGCGGGGCCCCGGCTCGCTTTCTGGTCCGGCGTCGCGTCTCGGCCGCGACGTCGCGGCCGGCCCCGACGCGCCTCGGTCGCCGCGGGGTCGAACGGCCCCATGATCGTGCTCGATCCAGGTTGTAGTGCCCTTGGGCGCGAGCGAGGCCACTACATCCTTGATCGAGCACGATCATGAAGGGCGCGCGGCGTCGGCGTGGAGGGCGCGGGGTGTCGGTGGTTTGCTCGCGGTCGGGTTCGTTGGCCTGCGGAGGTCAGGAGAACAGCGCGAAGTAGATCGCGATGTGGTGGCAGAGCGCCGCCAGCAGCGTGCAGGCGTGGAAGAACTCGTGATGACCGAAGACGGTCGGCCACGGGTTGGGCCGGCGCAGCGCGTAGAAGACCGCGCCGACGCTGTAGATCGCGCCACCGACGATCAGCAGTACCAGTGCCGCGACGCCGCCGCCGTGCAGGATCTCCGGCAGCATGGCCACCGCCACCCAGCCCAGCGCCAGGTAGAGCGGCGCGGACACCCACCGCGGCGCGTGCGGCAGGACCACCTTGACCACCACGCCGGCCAGTGCGCCACCCCAGACCAGGGCCAGCATCACGGTGGCCGGCCGGGGCTTGAGCAGCATCGTGCAGAGGGGTGTGTACGTGCCGGCGATGAACACGAAGATCATCGAGTGGTCCATCCGGCGCATCACCTGGTAGCCGCGCTCCGACCACACCCGACGGTGGTAGAGCGCGCTCGTGCCGAAGAGCCCGCACACCGTGATGCTGTAGATCAGGCAGCTGACCAGGGGCGCCCATCCCGGACGGGTGGCGGCGACCGAGCAGAGCACGACGCCGCAGATCAGGGCGACAAAGAAGGCGTACGTGTGTAGCCAGCCGCGCATCCGGGGCTTACCGATGTCGACCGGCTTCAGGCGAAGCGGGGCGGAGGTACTCACGTAGTCAGGCTACGGCACCGTAGGTTACTTGCAAGTAGTGGTGTTGGTGACGCCTGGCACCGTCATCGTGAACTTCGTATCGGCACGACATCGGCGAGGATGAGCGGATGCGGATCCGACCCGTCGGGGCGCACGCCCTGCTCCTCGACTGCGCCGCTCCCGCCGGCGTCTCCGAAGCCGCGCTTGTGGAAGCGTGGCGGGCCGAGCTGTGGCGGCGTCGGGCGCAGGGTGAGCTGACCGTCGTTGAGATCGTTCCGGCGGCCCGCACGGTCCTGCTCGACGGCCTGCCCGACCCGACCACCACGGCCGAGCAGTTGACCCGCTGGGCGCCCGGCGTCACCGCCGCGAGCATCCGCCCCGCCACAGCCACATCCGCAGCAGACGGTGTCGCCGCGGCCAGGGGTGGCGGAGAGAACGACAGTGACGACGACGCGGCGGACGTGGTCGTACCGGTCTTCTTCGACGGGCCGGACCTGCCGGTGGTGGCCGAGCACTGGGGTGTGGACGTGCCCGCCGTGCTGCGCCGGCTGACCGGCACCCGGTTCCGGGTCGCGTTCTGCGGGTTCGCCCCGGGGTTCCCCTACCTGACCGGGCTACCCGACGAGCTGGCGTTGCCCCGGCTGGCCACACCCCGCCCTCGGGTGCCGGCCGGGTCGGTCGCCCTGGCCGGCCCGTACGCCGGTATCTACCCGAGCGCCTCCCCCGGGGGTTGGCTGCTGGTGGGCCGGACCGAGTTGGTCCTCTTCGACGTGTACGCCGATCCGCCGGCCCGACTCGGACCGGGAACCCGGGTGCGGATGGTGGCGGCATGACCCGTCCGGGCGCTGTCGAAGTGCTTCGCGCCGGAGCGCTCACCACAGTGCAGGACCTGGGTCGGCCCGGTTGGGCGCATCTGGGCGTACCCCGTTCCGGCGCCCTCGACCCGGCGGCCCTGCGGCTGGCCAACCGGCTGGTCGGCAACCCGGAGCACGCCGCTGGCCTGGAGGTCACCCTGTCCGGCTGCACACTGCGGCTGACCCGGGCCACCACGGTGGCCGTCACCGGGGCCGAGGTGACGGTCCAGGCAGGCGACCGGCCCGGCGACACCGGCCTACCACTTACCGTGCCGGCCGGGACGGTGCTGCGGATCGGCCCGGCCCGTCGGGGCGTACGGAGTTGGTTGGCGGTCGCGGGGGGCATCGACGTTCCGCCGGTGCTCGGCAGTCGGGCCACCGACACCCTGTCCGGGCTCGGCCCGGCTCCGCTGCGTGACGGCGACCGGCTGCCGCTCGGCGAGCCACACGGCCCACCCGCGCCGGTGGACCTGACCCTCTGCTCCGCGCCGGCGTCGGAGTTGCAGTTGACGCTGCGTCCCGGCCCTCGGGAGGACTGGTTCACTTCGACCGCGCTCGACCGGCTGTTCGGCACCGCGTACACCGTCAGCCCGGTGAGCAACCGGGTCGGCGCGCGGCTCGCCGGCGCGGCGCTGCCCCGCGCGGTGGCCGGCGAACTGCCGAGCGAGGGCATCGTGCTCGGCGCGGTGCAGGTGCCGGCGAACGGACAGCCCCTGATCTTCCTCGCCGACCATCCGACCACCGGTGGATACCCCGTCATCGGGGTGGTCACCGACGTGACAGCGCTCGCGCAGGCCCGGCCAGGGACTACCGTCAGATTCCATGGACCTCAACGCTGACCTGGGCGAGGGATTCGGCATCTGGCGGCTCGGTGACGACGAGGCGTTGCTGAGCCTCGTCACCTCCGCCAACGTCGCCTGCGGGTTCCACGGCGGCGACCCGTCGACCATGCGGCGGGTCTGCGAGAGCGCCGCGCGACGCGGGGTCGCGGTGGGCGCGCAGGTCGGCTACCGGGACCTGGCCGGCTTCGGTCGACGGCACATCGCGTACGACTTCGCGGAGCTACGCGACGAGGTCACCTACCAGTTGGGGGCGCTCGACGCGTTCTGCCGGCTGTTCGGCACCCGGGTCCGCTACCTCAAACCGCACGGCGCGCTCTACCACGCGGCAAGCACCAACGAGTCCCAGGCGGCGGCGGTGGTCGCGGCGGTCAGCGGCTACGACAGTGAGCTGCCCGTGCTCTGCCTACCCGGCTCGACGCTCGCCCAACTCGCCGTCGGCGCGGGTCTGCCGGTCGTCGCGGAGGCCTTCGCCGACCGCGCCTACCTGCCCAACGGGGCGCTGGTGCCGCGCGGCACACCCGGCGCGGTGATCACCGACCCGGAGCAGGTGGCCGAACGGGCGGCGCGGATGGCCACCGAGCGGAGCGTGGTGGCGGTGGACGGCACCGTCATTCCCTGCTCGGTCGACTCGATCTGCGTGCACGGCGACACCCCCGGCGCGGTCTCCGCCGCCGAACTCGTCCGCGCCAGCCTGATCGACGCCGGCATCACCCTGGCCCCCTTCGCGTGAGTCCGGAGGGGCCCGACGGGCCCCTCCGATCACCTCACGCGTCCAGGCCGCGCAGCACCAGCGGCAGGCGGGTCACGGCGCCCTCGACAACCCGGACCGGTACGCCCCAGTCCTGCCGGGTCAGGTGGCACGCGGCGTGTTCGACGTCCGCGTCGCAGGTGGCCGCCTGGGCGGTCACCTGGAGCACCCCGGCGGTGACCTCGGCGTTGAGCACCAGCCGACGGGACAGCTCGGTGCCCGTGCCGGCACCGTCCACCAGCAGCTCCGGCGGGGACGCGGAGACCACCAACCGGGTCGACGGCCCGAACGTCTCGTCCAGCTTCTGCCCCGGCGCGGGGGTGAAGACGATGTCCAGGGTGACCTCACCGGCCGCGACATCGGTCGGCTTGCGCTCGGTACGGTGCCGGGGACCGTCGACAGTGCTGGCACCCGCCGCCGACAGGGCGCCCGGGGCGAGCCGGGTCAGCCGGTGCGCGGCGGACTCCACCACCAACACCTCGCCGGCCGGGCTGAGCACCAGGTCGCTCGGCTCCGCCAACCCGTCCGCGACTGTGGAGACCTGGTTGGTCGCCGGGTCGAAGCGACGAACCGCGCCGTTGTACGTGTCCGCGATCAGCACCGAGCCGTCCGGCAGCGCGCACACACCCAGCGGGTGTTGCAGGAGCGCCGACTCCGCCGGACCGTCCACGTGCCCGAAGTCGAACAGGCCCTGCCCGACGGCGGTGCCCAGCACACCGTTCTCGACGTACCGCAGGGCGCTGGTCTCGCTGTCGGCGATCCAGAGCCGGGTGCCGTCGGTGGAGACGGACAGCCCCGACGGCTGCGCCATCCACGCCTCGGCCAGCGGGCCGTCCCGCAGCGCCTCGACAGTGGTGCCGGCGTACATGCCGGCGGTTCGCTTGATCGGGTCGAACCACCAGAGCTGGTGGATGCCGGCCATCGCGATGATTAGCTTGTCGTCGTACCAGGCCAGATCCCACGGGGACGAAAGATCCACCGCCAGCGCGTCGTGGGCGTGGTCGTCGACCTCGGCGCGCCACTGCCGGCCGCTGCCGGCCACGGTGACCACCTCACCGGACTCCAGCCGTACGCCACGCAGCAGGTGGTTGACCGTGTCGGCCACCACCAGGTCGTAGCCGGCGACCTCGGCGACATGGGTGGGCAGCAGGCACACCCCCTGCGGCTCGGAGAACGTCGCCGCGGCGCCCGGCCCGTCGGCCCGGCCCCGCTCGCCCGAGCCGATCCGGCGCACCGGCGTCTCACCGTCGGGGGCCACCTCGACCAGGGAGTGCCGGGCCGAGTCCGAGACCAGCAGGTTCCCGTTCGGCAGCAGCACCGCCTTACCCGGGAAGCGCAGCGCCGTCTCCGGGGCCGGCGGCGGAACGTACGGGCCGTCACCCCGGTGCAGGGTGCCCTTTGCCTCGTGGGTGTCGATCAGCTCGTCGATCAGCCGGGCCAACCCCTCGGCATGACCCTCGCCCGCCATGGTGGCCACCACGTAACCCTCGGGGTCGATCACCGACAGGGTCGGCCAGGCGCGGGCCGCGTACTGCTGCCACATGTCCATCTCAGGATCGTCGAGTACGGGGTGGTGCACCCCGTACCGCTCGACGGCCGCGACGAGCGCGTCGGCGTCCTTCTCATGCTCGAACTTCGGCGAGTGCACACCGATCACGACGAGCACGTCGCCGTACTTCTCCTCCAGCGGGCGCAACTCGTCGAGCACGTGGAGGCAGTTGATGCAGCAGAACGTCCAAAAGTCCGCGATCACGATCTTGCCGCGAAGGTCCTGCAAGGTGAGGTTCCGTCCGCCCGTGTTGAGCCACTGGCGGCCCCGCAGTTCGGGCGCACGTACACGCGCTGTCGTTCCCATGCCTGCCAGCCTGCCACGCCTCGGACCCGGCCGCCGTGACCCGGACGACAGACCCCCACTTCGTCCGGCGCCGCTTCCGAGCCGGGCCGAGCGGCCAGGTGAGCGCGCACCGGCCACCTCGCCCGACGTGGGACTGCGCGCTCTGTGAGCAGCCCTACCCGTGTCCCGAGGCGCGGGCCTCGCTCGCGGCCGGCGATCCCTGGGCAGTGGCGACCTACCTCGCGAGTCAGTTCGTGACGGCCGCGGAAGGCGGGCCGCCGGGCGTTGACTCTGATGCATCTGGCTGGCCCGCCACGTCGATCTGCTGTTGAGCGGTATACCTCAGAGGTATGAATATGACTGTGAGGTATACCAGTCCTCACCGCATCCGCCCCCCACGGAGGTGACCGACGGTTACCGCCGGCCGCCGGCTGCGTTCACAGCCTGAACCAGGGTCTAGCTGGCTAGTCTCCCAATTTCGTTGATCTCGGTGCTGAGAGTGGGACAAGCCCAGACTGCTCGGCCGGTCACTACCATCGCAGCCAGGGGATGGCTCGATGGATGGTGCGGGCAGGGCGGCCAGTTGGTGGCGCGGCCCAGTGACCACAGGGCTTCCACCGCCCACTCCTGAACCTGGTCGGCGAGCGCGACGATCTGGGTGGCGGCCGGTTGACCAAGATTGATCGAGATCCCCTGGCCGGAACCGTCGGCGCCGTAGAGAAAAGCGCTAGCGGTCTGTGGATCGTCTCGCCACGACTCATCGCGAAGATCGGGTTGCACCCCGGCGGGCTCCCCAAGATCGGACAAGATCGGCTCTAGCGCCGCCGCCAGTTCGCGCTCCACAAACGCATTCTGCCCGAGGCGGGGATTCCGGTACGACGACGGCGGGGCCACGGTTGCCCGTGGCCCCGCCGTCGATGGAGTTACTTGGTGGCCGGCTTGAGGCAGAGCACCCGGTTGGTGCCGCTACCCGGCAGCACCACGTGGGGCTGCGTCGTGTCGGTGCACTTCTCCTTCGCGTCCACCTTGGAGACGATGGTGAAGGCGTCCGCCTCGCCGCAGTCTGCCGCCGAGGCGCCACCCTCACCGGACTGCTTCACGCAGGTGCCGACCGCCGGGTCGAAGGCCGGCGCGTCGTCCTTGCCGACCTTTCCGAGGAGCAGCAGCAGGCCGAGCGGCACCGCCAGGATGAGCACCGCGGCGATCAGTACCGCGGCCAGCACCCGGCCGTTGCGGACCTTCGGCGTCGGTAGCTCGGCCTTGGGCTCCTCGGCGGCGTCCGGCTTGAACGCCTCGAATCGGCCCTGATCCGCCTGCCCGGGCTCCTGGCCCCAGGACGGCGCGGGCTGCTGCGGTGGCGGGAAGGCCGGCGGGAAGTTGTTGCCCGGTCCGGACTCGATCGCCGGTCCGCCGAAGCCTGGCCCGCCCGAGCCCGGTCCGCCGAAGCCTGGCCCACCTGAGCCCGGTCCGCCGAAGTTCGGCGCGCCGAAGGTCGACGTGCCGCCGACCGTCGCGGTGCCGGCGGCAGGCGACCCGGGGCCGCCGAACTGGTCGGCCGGCCGCTCGGCACCGCTGTGCGGCCGCGTGCCGTTCACCGGCCGGTTGTTGCCGGGCGCGTCGACGAAGGACGGCACGCCGGGCGGGAACGCCGGCGGCGCCGACGGGGCCTCACCGAACGCGTTCGGTGCGGGCTGCCGGTCCTCGAAGCGCGGCTCGGCGGCGGGCTCGCCGCCCCAGCCGGGGCCGATCTGCCGCTGCGGGTCGTTCTGCCACTCGGCTGCGGCCTGCCGGGGCGGGTCGTTCTGCCACTCGGGTGCGGCCTGCCGGGGCGGGTCGTTCTGCCACTCCGGCGTGACCTGGCGCGGGGAGTCGTGCTGCCAGTCGGGTGCACCCTGGCGCTCGGCGCCCGGGTCGGCCTGGAACGCCTCCGGCTCCGGTTCGTTCTCCGGCTCGGATCGAGCCGGCCGACCGTACACCCGGGGTTGTGGTGTGGCCGTGCCGGTCGGACGGATGGCCTGGTCGGTCGGGGGCATCACCCGGCTGGCCAGCGGCACCGAAGCGCTTGCCGTGGCCCGGGCCGCCGCGCTGGCCGCCGACTCGGCGTCCGACGCCGGCACCACGGCGCGGCCCGCTCCGGACTCCGGAGAGGTACGCGGCGCGGGTACCACCGCGCCACTCGCGTGGGCGTCCTCGGCGCGGCCCCAACCGGCCTGGTCCGCCTCGTGCTGCGCGGCGTCCGGGATCTCCCGCTCGGCGTACGCGGGCTGCTCCGGGATCGGCGCGAACTGGGCCTGGGGTGCGTAGTCGGTCGGCGGGGCAGCCGCCAGGCTGGCGCCCGGCACGCGCTGCTCCTGAGGGGGCAGCGGCACCGCGTTCGCCGGTGAGATGCCCGGCGCGGGCCCGGGTTGGTAGGCCGGCGCCTCGTCGCCCCGGTCCGCCTCCCAGCCGCCGCGGGCCTGCGCGGAGGCTTCCGCTTCGGCGCGACCCCACACCTCGCCGGGTGCCCACGGCTCGACCTCGGACGGGCCGTCCTTGCCGGGCGCGCTGACACGGGAGGGCAGGCCGCTCTGCTCCGCGGGCGTCCACCCGACCGGCTCCGGTCGCTCGGCGGGCTGGTCCTGCGGCGAGAGCACCCAGTCGGGCTGCTGCGGACGGCTCTCGGCATCGCCCCAGGCGGCCGGCTGCGCGGGCTGGTCCTGCCGTGCGTCGCCGTCACCCCACCCTGCGGGCTGCGCCTGCTGCTGCTGAGCGGCCCATCCACCGGAGCGGGCCGGGTCGTCCTGGCCGGGCCAGTTCGTCGCCGGCGCCGGCACCTGGGCCGCGCCACGGGCCGCGTTGGGCTGGGCGGCCTGACCCCACCCGGGGGCGGGCTGCTCGGCCGGTTCGGCGGGCTGACCCCACGTCGGCGGCGACTGCTCCGCCGGCGTCCACACGGGCTGGTCGTCGCGTCCCGCCGTGGTGGCGGGCCAGCCACCGTTGCCGGGCGTCTCCTCCTGCTGGGCGCCGCCGGACCAGTTGGCGGCCTGCTGCGGCTCGGCCTGCTGCGCCTCGGCGCCGCGCCACTCAGCGGCGGGCGGGTTGCTCTGCGCCGCGCCACCCCAGCCGCCGGCACTGGCCGGATCTTCCTGGGCGGGCCAGGCGGTGGTGGCCGGAGGCACCTGCGCGGCGCCCCGCGCGGGCGGCTGGGCCTGCGCCCAGTCGGGCTGCTCGGCGGCGTTCGGAGTCCAGGTGGGTGCGGGCGTGCTCTGCTCAGCCGGCGTCCAGCCCTGCTGTTGCGGTGCGGCCCAGGCCGGCTGCGCCGGTGCGCCGTCGCTGCCGGGCCAGGTGCCGGGCTGCTGCTGCGGCGGCTCGCTCACGCCACCGCCGGCCGCCCACGCCGGCTGCGGCGGGTCGTGGGGCTGCGCCGCGGGGGCGGCGCCCCAGGCGGGCTGCGGCGGGTCGTTGGGCTGCGGGGCAGCGGCGGCGCCCCAGGCGGGGGCCGGTGGTTGCTCGGACTGGGTCGCCCAGGCCGGCGTCGACGCGTCGGGCCGTGCCGGTGGCGGGGGTGCCCAGCCCAGGTCGGGGCCGGCGGCGTTGTGGCCGTTGTCCGGCTGCGCCGGGCGGTCGCCGTACGGCGCCGGTCCGCCGGCGCCCGGTGACACCTCGTCCGGCTCATGGCCGGTGCGGTGCGGGCCCTCGGACGTCATGGGTGCGCCTCCTCCATCACATGTCGGCTCGCCGGTGCCGATCGGTCTCCTCGGCATGGCTGCCGGCGTCACCGGCGTACCGCTGTGCCGGCTCCCCGCACGGTATCGGGTGGCGGCACAGCACGTCCAAGGAGCACCGGTCGTCACTCCCCGTGGCCGGTCGGTGTCGAGCAGCTTCGGTGTGCTCGGCCTCTGCCGGGTCGGCGGGCGGCGACCGAAGCCCACCGTACCGGGCGCTGCGGCAGGGCGGAATCCCGGTGGCGGGGTGGCCGGAACGCCGATGGCCCACCCGGTGGGCCGGGTGGGCCATCGATCTGGAGGAGGTGAGGAAAGTTGTGGAGCGTCAGCTCATGTGACGCTGGGCGATGACGAGGAGTTCCTCGCGAACTGCCGGCGAGTTCGCCGAGCGCAGCGCGTGCTCGATGGCACGGGCGCGGCGGGTGGCGTCGCGGTGGTTGCGGATTCGCTCGATCATGCTCATTGGTGGGTCCCCCTAGCTATTCGGTTGTCAGCCCCTGATGCCTCTATTCAACAGCAGAACCCCTCTAACTTCCATCGATTATTAGGTGAGCTGAGACACCTGCCTAACAATCAAAGGTCAAGAGGCCTTCTGACCGACGCTTCCGTCATCCAAACGACACGGCCGGTGTGCCGGGCGTTAACCCGTGGCACACCGGCCGTGGCTGGCGACTCGAACGGTCAGGTCCAGGCGAGCAGCGCCGCCTCCGGATCCGCGAGGAAGTCGCCGACGTCGCGGAGGAACTTCGAACCCAGCTCACCATCGATGATCCGGTGGTCGAAGCTCAGCCCCAGCGTGGTGACCTGACGCACCTTGACCTTGCCCTTGTGCACCCAGGGCATCTCCCGCACCGCGCCGAAGGCCAGGATCGCGGACTCACCCGGCGGCAGGATCGGGGTGCCGGTGTCCACTCCGAACACGCCGACGTTGGTGATGGTCAGGGTGCCGCCGGACATGGCCGCGGGCGAGGTACGCCCGGACTTCGCCGTCTGCACCAGGTCGGTCAGCGCGTCCGCCAACTCCCGCAACGAGAGCCGGCCGGCGTCCTTGACGTTCGGCACGATCAGACCGCGCTCGGTGGCCGCCGCGATGCCGAGGTTGACGTACTCCTTGACCACGATCTCGTCGCCGGCCCACGTCGAGTTGACCATCGGGTGCCGCCGCACCGCCAGCAGCACCGCCTTCGCCACCAGCAGCAGCGGCGAGACCCGCACGTCGCGCCACTCCCGCCGACCCCGGAGGCGGTCCACCGCCTTCATCGCCCGGGTCACGTCGACGGTCAGGAACTCCGTCACGTGCGGAGCGGTGAACGCCGAGCGGGACATGTTCTCGGCCGTGAGCTTGCGGACCCCCTTGACCGGGATGCGCTGCTCCCGGTCGGCGCCGAAGCTCGCGGCGCTCGTCGCGGTCGAGGTGACAGCGACCGGCTCGGCCGCCGCCACGGAACCGCTCGCCGCCTGCTGTACGTCCTCCCGGGTGATCGAGCCCAGCGGCCCGGACCCGGTCAGCGTGCTCAGGTCGACGCCGAGGTCCTTGGCGAGCTTGCGGACCGGCGGCTTGGCCAACACGAGCCCGCCCGGCACCGGACCGCCGTGCCCGTTACGGACCGGCTCCGGCGTGACCGGCTGCGGTGCGACAGGTGCCGGTGCGGCCGGCACCTCGGCCTGCGCCGGGACGGCGCCCTTGCGGGGCCGGCGCTTCGCGGCGGTGGTACGCGGGCCGTAGCCCACAAGCACCGCCGTCCGCCCGCCCGGGGCGACACCGCCGATCAGGCCCGGCTCGATCATGCCCTCGGCCGGGGCCAGCTCCACCGCCGCCAGCGAAGCCGCCGACGGGGTGGGCAGGTCGCCGGTGGGCGTCGCAGTGGTCGACGCTGTGGTGTCCAGCGGGCCCGCGCCGGGGTCGGTGTCGATCGCGATGATCGGCGTACCGACCTCGACAGTGGTGCCCTCCGGGTGGTGGATCGCCTGCACCTGCCCGGCCCACTTGGCCGGGATCTCCACCGCCGCCTTGGCCGTCTCCACCTCGACGATCGGCTGGTTCAGCTCGATCGTGTCACCGACCTTGACCAGCCAGGCCAGGATCTCGCCCTCGGTCAGCCCCTCGCCCAGGTCGGGCAGGTTGAACGTCTTGATCCGGGACATGTCGCTCACCAGCCGAAGGTGCGGTCGACGGCGTCGAGCACCCGGTCGAGGTCGGGCAGGTACTCCTCCTCCACCCGGGCGGCCGGGTAGGGGGTGTCGAAGCCGGTCACCCGCAGCACCGGCGACTCCAGGGAGTAGAAGCACTCCTCGGTGATCCGGGCGGCCAACTCGGCGCCGAGGCCGATGTTCGACGGCGCCTCGTGCACCACCACCGCACGGCCGGTGCGCTTCACCGACTCGTAGGCCGCCGCCAGGTCCAGCGGGGAGAGCGAGCGCAGGTCGATGACCTCCAGCTCCCGGCCGTCCTCGGCGGCGGCGGTCGCCGCCTCCAGGCACGTGCGCACCATCGGTCCGTAGGCAAGCACTGTCACGTCGGTGCCGGGCCGCACCACGCGAGCCGAGTGCAGCGGGTATGCCTCGGACAACGGCGCGTCCAGGTCGACCTGCCCCTTCTCCCAGTAGCGCCGCTTGGGCTCCAGGAAGACGATCGGGTCGTCCGAGGCGACGGCCTGCTGGATCATCACGTAGGCGTCCTGCGGGTTGGCGCAGGTCACCACCTTCAGGCCGGCCGTGTGCGCAAAGTACGCCTCGGGCGACTCGGAGTGGTGCTCGACAGCGCCGATGCCACCGCCGTACGGGATCCGGATCACCATCGGGATGCTGAGCCGACCGCCGGAGCGGTAGTGCATCTTCGCCACCTGCGACACGATCTGGTCGTACGCGGGGTAGACGAAGCCGTCGAACTGGATCTCGCAGATCGGCCGGTAGCCGCGGATGGCGAGACCGACAGCGGTGCCGATGATGCCGGACTCGGCAAGCGGGGTGTCGATCACCCGCTGGTCGCCGAAGTCCTTCTGGAGCCCGTCGGTGATCCGGAAGACGCCGCCGAGCTTGCCGACGTCCTCGCCCATGATGATGACCTTGGGGTCGTTCTCCAGGGCGCGGCGCAGGCCGGTGTTGAGGGCCTTGCCGATGGTGAGCGTCTCCGTGGCCATCAGTGGGCGCTCCCCTCGAACGACTCCATGTAGCGGCTGAACTGCGCACGTTGCTTGTCGAGCAGCGGAGAGCCGTTCGGGTAGACGTTGTCGAACATCGTCACCGGCTCGGGGTTCGGCATGTCGAGCACCCGCTCGCGCAGGTGCACCGACTCGCGGCGGGCCTGCTCGTCGACCTCCGCGAAGAAGGCCGCGTCGGCGATCTGCTGCTTCTCCAGGAAGGCCTTGACCCGGGTGATCGGGTCCTTGGCCTGCCACGCCTCGACCTCGCTGGCGATCCGGTAGCGGGTCGGGTCGTCGGAGGTGGTGTGCGCGCCCATCCGGTAGGTGTACGCCTCGATCAGGCTCGGGCCCTGCCCGTGGCGGGCGTTGTCCAGCGCCGTGCGGGTGACCGCGTACGACGCCAGCACGTCGTTGCCGTCCACCCGTACGCCGGGGAAGCCGAAGCCGGCGGCCCGCTGGTAGAGCGGGACGCGGGTCTGCCGCTCGAGCGGCTCGGAGATCGCGTACTGGTTGTTCTGGCAGAAGAAGACAAGGGGGGCGTTGAACACGCTCGCCCAGACGAACGCCTCGTTCACGTCGCCCTGGCTGGTGGCCCCGTCGCCGAAGTAGGCGATGGCCGCCTCGCCGTCGTCGGTGCCGGTCTTGCCGTCCATGGTGATGCCCATGGCGTAGCCGGTCGCGTGCAGGGTCTGCGCGCCGATGACGATCGTGTACATGTTGAACTTGAACTCGTTCGGGTCCCAGCCGCCCTGGTCGACACCGCGGAACAGGCCGAGCGGCATGATCGGGTCGATGCCCCGGCAGTAGAGGACGCCGTGCTCCCGGTAGGTCGGGAAGGCCATGTCCTGCGTCCGCAGCGCCCGTCCGGACCCGACCTGCGCGGCCTCCTGGCCGAGCAGGCTGGCCCACAGGCCCAGCTCGCCCTGGCGCTGGAGAGCGGTCGCCTCGGCGTCCAGCTTGCGGACCATCACCAGGTCGCGGTAGAGGCCGCGGTATTCCTCGTCGGTGAAGTCGACGCGGTATTCGATGCCGTCCGGACCGGTGACGCTGTCGATCCGCTCGCCGTCGGGGGTGAGTAGCTGCACCAGCTCGGGATCGCCGGCCGTGCCCTTCTTGGAGCGGGGTGCCGCCCGCCTGCCGCGGGTGGTGCCCCCGGGGTCGCCCTTTGCCATCGGTCTCTCCCTGTCGTGTCTGCGTCGGCACCGGGGGGTCACCCGGCCACGCAACTCGTGCGCCTGTCCGGCTCTTGCCGGACCGGTTCCTGGCGGCCGCGCCTAGCCCCGGTGGGGGTTGCCGCACGGCGTGAGCCGGGTTCTGGCCGAACCCGGATCGGGAGCGCCGGCCCCGGGCCGCGCCTGCCGCGAGGGTGCGCGGAGGTCACGGCTGCGTTGCCGTCGTGCTCCATATTCGCAGAGCAGGTGAGCGCGCCCACAGTACGCCCGCCCCGGATTCCGACAGCCCACCCTTTGCCGCCGTTTGTCGCCCTCCTACCGGCCTGCGGTTCCGAGGCGTTCCGGCGGTGATTCGTCACGGTTCGGTCAGCCCGGCGTGTCGACACGCGGTGGAGGTTGGCTGACGGAGGGTGACTGGGTCAGGCTGATTCCCGCAGGATCGCGTCTATCGGGTTATATGCCGGCTTTGTGGCTGGCGCGGCCGGCCCGACGGCGGTGGCGGCCAGTCGTTCGCGCGGGCGTCCATTCCTGTCCTCCGACAGCCGACGACAAGGGGTGTGCGGTGCACGAGCCAGGTGACGGTCCCGGCACACAAGCACTCGGCCGGCACCGGTCGGCCGGTGGCTACCGCCGGGTGGTCGGTGTCCACCGCGCCCCCGGCGTGGGCGGCGCCTCCCGGGGCTATCTGCTCACCGTCGCACTGCTGGCCGGCACCGCGTCGATGCCCATCCTCGCCGCGATCAGCGCGGGCTCGGCCACCCCGGGCAGCACCGCGCTGCCCGACAGCAGCACCCCGTTCATCCCGACCCCGTCGGTCGGCCCGGTGGTGATCCCGATGCCGGTGACCAGCCAGCCGGCGCCTTCGCCACCCGGCACACCCAGCGTCGGCCCGACCAGCGGCTGGCTGCCCGCCGCTCCCCGGCGTACCTCGGAAAGGCCCGGATCGGAAACGGTGACCGGCCCGCGGCCCGGCCGGCCGGCGGCCTACCCGCCGCTGGCACCGAAGCCCACCCGCGGCACCTGGCCCGCCATCCCGCCGCCCGGTCCGCCACCGCCGACCACCGGTACGCCGACCGACCCCCCGGACCCCGACCCGACCGACCCCGATCCCGACCCCACCGAATCCGATCCGACGGATCCCGACCCGACCCCGACCCCGACGATCGATCCGACGCCCACGACGGACCCGACGCCCACGATGGACCCGAGCCCCACCCCGTCGCCGTCGCCCACGGAATTGCCAAGCGCGACCGCCGTGCCGACCAGGGCACCGTCGGCGCCGGTCACCACACCCGGGCCACCGGCCGCCCCCGCCACACCGACAAGCCGGCCCGGCCCAACGGTCCCGTCGCCCACTGACGCTTCGCCGACGCCCCCGGTCAGTCGCTCCCCGGTGGCCTGACCGACGCACCGCGCGGGTGTCCGCGACGGTACGGTGACCTTCAGGCGTGACCCATCCGGTGCCGGCGGTGTGCCCGGCGGTGGCACGTACCGGAGGGGGTGGCGTGGGCGGCGGTGCGAGACTCCGCCCGGTCGCCACCCGGCCCGGCCCGGGGCTGCGGGTCGCCCGACTGGTCACCGAGGTGAGCGCGCCGGCCGTGCTCGTGTCACTGCTGATCGTCACAGTGAGCTGGCACAGCGCACGCCGTCCGGGTCAGGGCCTGGTCTGGGGTCTGCTCGCCACGCTCTTCGTCATCGGCATTCCGTTCGCCTACGTCGTCGGCGGGGTGCGCCGTGGCCGCCTCACCGACCACCACGTCGGCCGCCGGGAGCAGCGCCGTGCGCCGCTGCTTGTCGGCCTCGCCTCGGTGACGGTGGGACTCGTCCTGCTCGTCGTGCTCGGCGCGCCCCGCCCGGTGCTGGCGCTGGCCGTGGCCGGGCTGGTCGGTCTCGTGGTCAGCGTGTCGGTGAGCCACTGGTGGAAGATCTCGATCCACTCGGCGGTGGCCGCCGGCGCACTTGTCATCCTGATGCTGACCTTCGGGACGCGGCTGGTCGTCGCCGCGCCGCTGCTGGTGCTGGTCGGCTGGTCCAGGGTGCGGCTCAGGGACCACACGGTGGCGCAGGTGCTCGCCGGTGGTGTGCTCGGTGCGCTGATCGCCGCGGTGGTCTTCGGCGCGCTGCGCTGACCGGAACCTGCTCGCGACCGAGGCCCGCCGCGGGGCGCGGACCCGGGACGGGCGGTGTGCCGCCCGCCCCGGAAACCGTCAGGCGCCGTCGTCGGCGAGGCGGTGCCGGTTCGCCTCGATCCAGGCGTCCAGGGCGGCCGGGTCGTCCGGGTCCACCCCGTCGGCCATCAGCTGCGCCACCGCGGCGGTCGCCGGGCTGCGCCGCTCACCGGTCGAGTAGAGGCGGGCGAACTCCGGCACCATCTCCTCGATCGCCTCGTCGGTACGCGTCGCCGCCGCCTCCGGCAGCCCGCGCTGCCGGGACGCGTACCGCGCCCAGGCGCGCAGCACCCGGGGCAGCATCGCCGCGTCGTCCATGTCCAGCACCGCCCGGCGGTGCACCCAGTCGAGCAGGAACAGCCCGGACACCGCCGGGCTCCAGCGCATCGGGTCGCCGTCCGGGAAGCTCGCCGAATGGTCGAGCACCAGGCTCAGGCAGAAGTGCAGTGACGCCAACTCCGCGCCGTCGACGGCGTCCAGCCCGAAGCGGGCGGCCTCCGGCGCGGCGAGGAACCGCCGGACCAGGTCGGTGCGCTCGGCCGCGGAGAGCGGCTCGACCGCCGCCGGACCGGTCGGGTCGGCCGCGGTGGGCAGCATCGCCAGCCGGGCGCCGACCAACGCCCGGTCGGTCGCGAGGGAACCCTCGCCCGGCAACTCGCTCAGGTCGTCGGTCACCGCGAGGTGGCGGGCCACCTCGCCACGCAGCCGGGCCGGATTCTCGGTACGGAACCAGGTCAACTCGTCGTCGGCGCACATCTGCCGAACCTGGTCCAGGATCCGTTCCGCCGGCCCGCCGACGAAGATGTCCTTGGTGATCCCGATGTTGTGGTCCACCAGGGCCACCAACGCGTGCTCGGCGCCACCCGACGCGTCGTCGTAGGCGAAGGTGGCGAGGTAGGAGGTCTGGTCGCCGTACACGTCGCCGTACGCCCAGGTGCCGGTGAGGTGCACCCGGCCGAGCTGCCCGGACCAGGCGGGCGCCTGGCTGCCCGGACGGACCCGCTCGGTGCCCTCGGCGTTCGGGACGAGCGCGGCGAAGACCTGCCGGATGGTGGTCGCCGCCGCGATCCGGCGGCGGGCGGTGGCGGCGAGGAACCCGGTGACGAACTCCCGTACGGCGGTGTCGCGGTCGGTCTCCGCGATGGCGTAGACACTGCCCAGCAGCGCGCTGCCGAGCATCTCGGCGTCGAGGGCGGACTCCAGCTTGGTCACGTCGCGTGCGGCGTGCAGCACCGCGTCGTAGGGGGTCTCAGGCGTGGCCATGCTCCGACCCTACGCCGCCCAAGGGCGATGGAGAGTGGTAGCGAGCCGCGCGGGGCGTCAGCGGCGGGCAGCGTCCCGCAGCGCGTCGCGCGCCTGCGCGTACGAATCGAGCACCGTCCGCACCGGTGTCAGCACGTACTCCGCACCGACCAGGGCGACCTTCGCCGTCAGCCGCTGCTCGGCACGGGCGCGGGCACTCCGCGCCGCCCAGCGCACCACCGGCCGGGTCAGCGCCGCCACCAGCAGCCCGGCCAGCAGGCCGCCGAGCAGCAGCAGGGTGGGTAGCGGCACCTGACCGACCATCGGGTTGTCCAGCGCGGGCAGGCCCAGGGCCCGCAGCGCGTACCCGAGCACCAGCCAGCCGAGCCCGACCACGGCGGCGAGGGTGACCAGCCACTGCACACCGCCGACGAGCCGCCACCACAGCGGCCGACGGCCCAGGCCGAGGTCGGTGCCGGCGATCGTGCGGTCCAGCGCGTCCGGCAGGTCGCCGAGGCGGGACCGGGCCGCCGAGGTCACCGCGCCGGGCCAGGCGCCGGGCAGGTCGGCGGCGGCCCGGTCGGCCACCGCGCGGATGGCGAGGCCCAGCGCCGAGCGCTGGGCGGCCGATGGTTCCGGGACCGAGGTGGCCGCGACAAGGCTCTCCGCCGGGCCGTCCCGGTCGCCGGTCGGGCCGGGCAGGTGCAGCCGACGCAGCGGGTCGGGCCGCAGCCGCCGCCAACCCCGGACCACGGGCCAGCCGGTGGCCGCGCCGGCCCGATGCCGGTACGCCTGCTCCACCGCGTTGGTGACCGCGGGCACGCCGGCCGCCCCGGCCAACGCCCGGTTCAGCCCGTCGACAGCCGAGTTGTCCGGTCCGCCGGCGGGGTGGGCCGAGCCGACCAGCTCGTCCATGCCGGCGACAACCGTGTCGACGTCGCCCGCGAGCCGGCGCAGCGCGGCCTGCCGCTCGGCGACGGTCCGCTCCAGCGCGCCGCGCAACCCCACCATGCCGGCCGGGTCGATGGCGGTGGTGGACAGCAGCGGCACCCCGGTCAGCCCGTCCGTGTCGAGCAGCCGACGCAGGTCGTCCAGGACCCGGGGCACCTCGGCCGGGGGCAGCCGGTCGGCCTGGTTGAGCACGACCACTGTGACGTCGCGGTGCCTGTGGAACTCGCGCAGGTAGCTGTCGTGGATGACCCGATCGGCGTACTTCTGCGGGTCGACGACCCAGACCACCTGGTCGACCAGGCCGAGGAGCCGGTCCACCTCCAGGCGGTGGGAGCGCTGCACCGAGTCGAAGTCGGGCAGGTCGAGCAGGACCAGCCCGTGCAGCGCCGACTCGTCGTCCGCGTCCAGGGCGCTCTCCCGGACGAAGCGGTGTCGGGGCAGCACGCCGATCCAGTCGAGCAACTGGTTGGCGCCCGTCAACGGCCCCCACACGCAGGCGTGGGTGACGCCGGTGGTCGGTCGGCGGACCCCCACCGGCGAGAGCTCCAGCTGGGCCAACGCGTTGAAGAGGCTGGACTTGCCGCTGCCGGTGGCACCGGCCAGCGCGACCACTGTGTGGTCCCGGGACAGCGCCAGCCGGGTGCCGGCCCGCTCGACCAGGGTGTGGGCGGGCACCAGCTCCGCGTCGGGCAGCAGGCCGTCCACCGCGGTCAGGAAGCGACGTACCGCGTCCAGTCGGGCGACCAGCGCGTCGGCGTCGACCCGCTGGTCACCGCGGAGCGCCTCGCGTACCCGGCCGGTGATGTTGGTCACCGCGAGCCCTCCTCGTCGCGCGCCGGCTGGGTGTCGCCGCCAGCGGACAGGCCGCTGCGGTGTCGGGCCAGCTCGACCCGGCCGGCGGCCCGGCGCAGCCCGTCCCCGGCGTCCGCGGCGGGGCGGGCGTCGGCGGTGCGGCTGAGGAACCGGTCGGCCTCCGCGTCGAGCAGCGTCCGCACCCGGGCCAGCAGATCGGTGCGGGCCTTCGCGGCCAGGGTACGCACCGCCTGGTCACCGAAGATCGCCTGGAGCACGGCCTGCGCGGCGACAGTGGTGCCGGCCCCGGTGGCCAGCTCCAGCCCGGTCGGGATGAACGCGGTGGAGGCGAAGACGGCGATCATCACGGCCAGACCGGTGGCGTTGACCGCGTACGCGGCGGTGCGGGCCACGAACCGCTTGTCGCCACCCTCGACCCGGACCAGCTCCAACACCCCGCGCTGCCAGTCCCGGACCATCCGTTCGGCGCGCTCGGGCAGGTCGTCGCTCGGGTGGGCGAGCGCCGGTTCGAGCAGCGCGCTGCCCGCCGGGTGCGCCTTCCATGCCGTGTACGCCGATTCGGCGGCCTCCGAGGCCACCCCGCGCAGCAGGGTGACCAGCTGTGACTCGATGGCGTTGCGCAGCTCGACGGACGGCGCGGGTCGACCGGTGACGGCGGCGACGACCCGGTCCCGGAGGCGGCCGATCCGGGCTTCCAGCGTGCGGAAGAACTCGCCGGTGCCGACGAACTCCTGCCAGCGGGCGAGCACCTCGCCCCGGAGCAGCCGACCGTCCTGAAGCCCCTGCTCGACGGTGCGCTCGGCATTCCGGTACGCGGCCCGGACCCGGTCGTCCAGCCCCTCGGCGGCGGTGACCTGCTCGTCGGCGGCGTCGGCCAGCTCCTCGACGGCGGGGTGGAGCGCGGCCAGCGCCCCGTCCAGCGTCTGGCGGACCACCGCCGCCCGGGCGTCCGCGTCGGCGGCCAGCCGGGCGAACCAGTCGGCAAGCGCCGCGGTCACGCCCTCGGGCAGCAGCCCCTGCCCGTCGACCCAGGTCTCCGGCAACACGAACAGCGGCGCCCGACCGAGGTCCTGTTCGGCGAGCATCTCGGCCAGGTGCGCGGCGATCTCGTCGGTGGCCTCGGCGGGCACCCGGTCCAGCACCATGGCGATCACCGCGCCGCGCGCCCGCGCGCTGCGCAGCAGCTCCCAGGGCACCGCGTCGGCGTACCGGGCGGCGGTGGTGACGAAGAGCCACAGATCGGCGGCGGCAAGCAGTTGGGTGGCGAGCGCCCGGTTGGCGTCGACCACCGAGTCGATGTCGGGCGCGTCGAGGAAGGCCAGCCCGGCGGGTAGGGCGGGGGCGGTGACGAGGTGCAGGGCGCGGGGGTCGTCGCTCGGCTCGGTGGTGCGGGTCAGGCCGGGCAGCAGGTCACCCTGCCGGAACCAGGCCGCGTCGGACGGGTTGCAGACAAGCACCGGGGAGCGGGTGGTCGGCCGGAGCACGCCGGCGGCGCTGACCCGGGCCTTGACCAGGCTGTTGACCAGCGTCGACTTGCCCGCGCCGGTGGAACCGCCGACCACCACGAGCAGTGGGGCGTCCAGCCGGGCGAGCCGGGGCAGCAGGTAGTCGCCGAGCTGGTCGGTGAGGGCGGCGGCGGTGTGCCGGGCAGGGCCGGCGGAGGGCAGCGCGAGAGGATACCGGGTCGCGCCGATCGCCTCCCGGAGGCCCGACAGGGCGCCGGGGAGGCCGTCGTCCCCGGTGGTGGCGGGCGGCTCCTCCGCGGCGTCCGGCGGACCGGTGCGGGCTGCGACGGCGGGCGCGCCGGAACGGGTGGCGGAATCGCCGTGCGTCGTCACCGCTAAAGCGTGCCCGACCGATGCAAGGGAAGACAACCGGACGGTAGTAACGGCTGGGTTGCGTCGGGTTGACTCAACTCAACTTGACGATTCGCCAACGCGTGGCACTATTGAGTCAAGTTCACTCAACTTGTGGTGGGGCCCGCTGCGGGCGGTGCCCGCCAGGCAGTCACGGGCAACGCCCGTCACCTGCACAACCTTACGAAGCGAGGAAGCGAAGATGGCACGTGCGGTCGGTATCGACCTCGGCACGACGAACTCCTGCGTCAGCGTTCTCGAGGGCGGTGAGCCCACCGTCATCGCGAACGCTGAGGGCTCGCGGACGACCCCGTCGATCGTCGCGTTCGCCCGCAACGGCGAGGTGCTCGTCGGTGAGGTCGCCAAGCGCCAGGCGGTGACCAACCCGGACCGGACGATCCGCTCGGTCAAGCGCGAGGTCGGCACGAACTGGTCCGTCGACATCGACGGCAAGAAGTACACCCCGCAGGAGATCTCGGCCCGGACCCTGATGAAGCTCAAGCGGGACGCTGAGGCGTACCTGGGCGAGCAGATCACCGACGCGGTGATCACCGTCCCGGCCTACTTCAACGACAGCCAGCGCCAGGCCACCAAGGAGGCTGGCGAGATCGCCGGCTTCAACGTGCTGCGGATCGTCAACGAGCCGACCGCCGCCGCCCTGGCGTACGGCCTCGACAAGGGCTCCAAGGAGCAGACCGTCCTGGTCTTCGACCTCGGTGGCGGCACCTTCGACGTCTCGCTGCTGGAGCTGGCCGAGGGCGTCATCGAGGTCAAGTCGACGAGCGGTGACAACCACCTCGGCGGCGACGACTGGGACCAGCGGATCATCGACCACCTGGTCAAGACGTTCCGTGGTGAGCACGGCATCGACCTCGGTCAGGACAAGATGGCCCTCCAGCGCCTCCGTGAGGCCGCCGAGAAGGCCAAGATCGAGCTGTCCGCCGCCACCACCACCAACATCAACCTGCCGTACATCACGGCCGGCGCGGCCGGCCCGCTGCACCTCGACGTGACGCTCAGCCGCGCCGAGTTCCAGCGGATGACGCAGGATCTGCTGGACCGCTGCAAGGGCCCGTTCGAGCAGGCCGTGAAGGACGCCGGGATCAAGATCTCCGACGTCGAGCACGTCATCCTTGTCGGCGGCTCGACCCGGATGCCCGCCGTGACCGACCTGGTCAAGCAGCTCACCGGTCGCGACCCCAACAAGGGCGTCAACCCGGACGAGGTCGTCGCCGTCGGCGCCGCCCTCCAGGCCGGTGTGCTCAAGGGTGAGGTCAAGGACGTCCTGCTGCTCGACGTGACCCCGCTGAGCCTGGGCATCGAGACCAAGGGCGGCATCTTCACCAAGCTGATCGAGCGCAACACCACCATCCCGACCAAGCGCTCCGAGGTCTTCACCACGGCGGACGACAACCAGCCGTCGGTGCTGATCCAGGTCTTCCAGGGTGAGCGGGAGATCGCGGCCTACAACAAGAAGCTCGGCACCTTCGAGCTGACCGGCCTCCCGCCGGCGCCGCGCGGTGTGCCGCAGATCGAGGTCGCCTTCGACATCGACGCCAACGGCATCGTCAACGTGCACGCCAAGGACCTGGGCACCGGCAAGGAACAGAAGATGACGATCACCGGCGGCTCCTCGCTGCCGAAGGACGACATCGAGCGGATGCGCCGGGACGCCGAGGAGCACGCGGAGGAGGACAAGCGCCGTCGCGACGACGCCGAGACCCGCAACGTGGCCGAGGCGCTCCAGTGGCAGACCGAGAAGTTCCTCGCCGAGAGCGGCGACAAGCTGCCCACGGAAAACCGGGAGCAGCTCAACGAGGCGCTCGGCGAGCTGCGCGGCGCCCTCGGCGGTCAGGACATCGAGAAGATCAAGTCCGCGCACGAGCGACTCGCGCAGGTCTCCCAGCAGGCCGGTTCGCTGCTCTACTCGCAGCAGGCCGAGCAGGGTCAGCAGCCGGGTGGCGAGGCCGGCCCGGGTGCGACCGGCGCACAGCCCGGCCCGCAGTCCGGCGGCGCCGACGACGTGGTCGACGCGGAAATCGTGGACGAGGACGGCAAGAAGTGACAGTCGGCCTCCGGCACGTGTCCACGGCGAAGGGGATGAGGTAGCCGCATGACGCAGAAGCCACGAGCCGCCGACCCGGGCGACACCGGGTCGACGCCGGGTGGCTCCGCGCCCACGGAGCCGACCACCGGCGACGGGGAGCGGGTCGTCATCCGCAACAAGCGCAAGCTCGTCGACACGGCGGAGCCGGAGGGCACCGCCGCCGACGCGGAGACCGGTGTGCCGGCCGAGGGCCTGGTCGAGGACGCCGAGGTCGTTGTCGACGAGATCGAGGTCGAGGTCAACTCCACCGACGGTCCGGAGTCCTCCGGTCCGCCGGTGGTGGACGCCCCGGCGCAGCCGGTGGACGGCACCGGCACGGGCACCTCGCTCGGCGCCGAGCTGGAGGCGCTCCGGGCCGAGTTGGACGAGCGGACCCGGGACGTGCAGCGGGTGTCGGCGGAGTACGCCAACTACCGCAAGCGGGTCGACCGTGACCGCAACCTGGTGCAGGAGCAGGCGACCGGCTCGGTGCTGGCCGCGCTGCTGCCGATCCTCGACGACCTGGACCGGGCTCGGGAACACGGCGACCTGGTCGGACCGTTCGGCACGGTGGCGGAACAACTCACCACCGCGCTTGGCAAGTTCGGCCTGAACGCCTTCGGCGAGCAGGGCGACCCGTTCGACCCGACCCGTCACGAGGCGGTCGCGCACCAGACCTCGGCCGAGGTCACCGAGCCGACCTGTGTACAGGTCATGCGGCGCGGCTACCAGCTCGGTGAGCGGCTGCTGCGCCCCGCGCTGGTCGCGGTCGCGGACCCGGAATAGTGCGAAGCAGTGACCGGGCCGTCCCGCCCACCGCCACGCGGTGGGCGGGACGGCCGGGCCGCGAGGGTCGAGAGGGGGTGGACCGGTGAGTTCCAAGGACTGGATCGAGAAGGACTTCTACGCCGTGCTCGGCGTGGACAAGGCCGCCTCCGCGGACGACATCAAGAAGGCGTACCGCAAGGTGGCCCGGGAGTCGCACCCGGACCACAACCCGGGTGACGCCAAGGCGGAGGAACGGTTCAAGGCCGCGTCCGAGGCGTACAACGTGCTGTCGGACTCCGGCCGCCGTCGCGAGTACGACGAGATGCGCTCGCTGTTCGGCTCGGGCGCGTTCCGGCGCAACGCCCGCGGCGCGGGTCAGCCGGGCGGCATGCCGTTCGACGTCTCCGACATGTTCGGCGGCGGCGGGGCCGGCGATCGCCGCTTCGGAGGCACCGGCTTCCAGGACCTGTTCAGCTCAATCTTCACGGGCGGGCAGGGTGGTGGGCAGGCGGCGCCACGCGGTCCGGGCCGTGGCCGGGACGTGGAGACCGAGGTGGCACTGGACTTCGGCGACGCGGTGCGCGGGGTCACGCTGCCCCTGACGCTGCGCGCGCCGGGCGTCTGCGAGACCTGCCATGGCAACGGGGCCAAGCCCGGCACCCAGCCGCAGACCTGCCAGGTCTGCCACGGCGCCGGCGTGACGACCCGCAACCAGGGGTCGTTCAGCTTCTCCGAGCCGTGCCGCAACTGCCAGGGCGTCGGCACAGTGGTCGAGGAAAAGTGCCCCGAGTGCCACGGCAGCGGCGGTGTCACAAAGACGCGCACCATGAACGTGCGCTTCCCGGCCGGCGTGGCCGACGGTCAGCGCATCCGGCTGACCGGGCGCGGTGAGCCGGGCGAGCGCGGCGGCCCCGCCGGTGACCTGTTCGTGCACGTCAAGGTTCGGCCGGACGAGTTGTTCGGGCGTACCGGTGACGACCTGACGCTGAGCGTGCCGATCACCTTCGCGGAGGCCGTGCTCGGCACGGACCTGCGGGTGCCCACGCTCGACGCGGCGGTGACCCTGCGGGTGCCGCCGGGGACGCCCAGCGGGCGGGTGCTGCGCGCCCGGGGCAAGGGTGTGGTTCGCCGCGACGGGCAGGCTGGCGACCTGCTTGTCACCCTGGACGTGGTGGTGCCGGCCCGGTTGTCCGACGAGGCGCGCACGGCGCTGGAGGCGTTCGCCGAGCAGAGCCCGCCAGCGGCCCGGGAACATCTCGAGGCGCGGGTGCGTCGGGTCAGTTAGTCCGGTGGAAGGGACGCGGAGGTGAGCGGGATGTCGGGCGAGTTCCTCGGTTCGGGTGACCCTGCCTACGAGGCCAAGGTGCTGATGATCTCGGTTGCGGCGCGGATGGCGGGGATGCACCCACAGACCCTGCGCCAGTACGACCGACTGGGGCTGGTGCAGCCCGGTCGAGCCGCTGGCGGCGGGCGTCGGTACAGCGTCCGCGACGTGGTGCTGCTGCGCGAGGTGCAGCGGCTCAGCCAGGACGACGGGATCAACCTGGCCGGCGTCAAGCGGATCATCGGGCTGGAGCGGCTGCTGGAGCAGGCGCAGCAGCGGGTGGCCCGACTGGAGGCGGAGCTGGACGCCGCGTACCGACGGGTGGCTGAGCTGGAATCACTCGCCCGCTTTCCGGGACGGGACCTGGTGCCTACCAACCGGACGTCCACCGCCCTGGTGGTCTGGCGACCCCGCCGTAATCCCGATCGTTGACCTACCGCTCACCCCGCGCTGTCTTCTCGGCCCGGACCGCACCGGATTCCCCGGCGCGGTCCGGGCCGCTTCGGTTAGCCTGTTGATACGGGTTCAAACGGCTTATATCGGACCCATCGGCGTGGCGAGGGGGAGCGATGGCGGAGCCGGCGAAGAAGGTGGCCCAACAGACCGAGGACCGGTTGGAAGAGCTGGCCGAAGCCGTCCGCAAGAAGTTCGACAAGGTGACCGAGGGGACCTACCGGGACCGGGTCGTCGCCGGCGGGTCCGCCGAACAGGGCGACCACGGCGGCGACAAGAGCCGAGCCGAGAGCGAACGCAAGCAGGACTGACCGGTGACCGACGTGCGGGCCGGGACCCACGGGGGGTCCCGGCCCGTTCGTCGTCACCAGTGCGGGGGTCCCGGCCAGTTCAGCCGAGGCGGCGGTTCTCGCGGACCAGGCCGCCCTCGCACCAGTCCCGGTAGACGAAGAGATCCGGGCGGGCCAGCAGCACCCGTCCGTTGTGCGCCCAGATCTTCATCAGCTCGTCGCCGTCCCGCTCGGCCTGTTCGACGAGCTTGCGGAAGCGGCGCTTGGGATGGGCGCGGAAGTTCGTCCGGATGCCGTCGGCCGCGTAGATGTAGAGGCAGTGCAGGGCGAAACGCCGGGCCGGGCAGGTCGGGTCCATCGCCAACTCGAAGAGGGTCAGCACCAGCCGGTCACCGGAGACCAGCAGGTCCCAGTCGGGTGGCATCGAAGCCAACGGCACCGAATCGGGCTTGTACGCCCAAGCTCGCAACTCCGCCGGACTGGGATCGACGGGGTTGGCGAAGCCGTGGAACGTCGACTCCTGCACGCTCACCGGCCAACCTTCCGCTCTCGCCCGCGTGTGGCAACGCTGCCTACGGACCTGGCTGCTGGGGCGAAACGGTAACCCGCCGTCGGGTGCTGCGGTAGTACCCGCGAGGAGCAATTCCGCAACCATTGGCATGGGCGGGTTCACGGCATGCCCGTGCCATCCCGCCGGCCATCGGGCGCAGCCGCTTTCTTCCGACTCCGACAGGGCATCCGACCTCGTCGAAGCAGTCGATGATGCTCCCATGACAATCCACGTTCGACGGTTCCAGCGAGGCGCCGAGGCCGAGTTCGTCACAGGGCTGGAATGGCTTTTCGCCCCTCCCGGTCGCCGTCCCGCGGATTGGGACCACGACCGCGCCGTCGAACGCACCGCGCAGATACTCGCCGACGAAAATGTCGCGCTCTTCGAAGCTCGATCGCGGGAGAACCAGTTGGTCGGCGTGGCCAGCGTCTACCTGGACATCCTCTCGGTGCGCTTCGGCCGTCGGGCTTCGATCGAGGATCTCGCCGTGCACCCCGAGTGGCGCTCCCGGGGCGTCGGCTCCAGCCTCCTGGCCGCTGCCCGGGCGTGGGCGCACGAACAGGGTGCCGACTACGTCTTCCTGGAGTCGGGCCTCGCCCGAACCGAGGCGCACCGCTTCTACCTCCGCGAGGGTGCGACCCACGCGGCCGCGGCGTTCAGGTGGAGCTCAGGGCAGTGAGTCGACGACAGGGGTCGACTCGCGCCGCTGGGCCGCCGCGCGGTTACGCAGCCACCGCTTGAACCACGGGAAGTCCGGCAGCCGGGCGAGGATCGGCCCGGTCACCACGGTGATCAGGACGTACGTCGCGGCCAGCGCCGCCAACCGCGGCTCGACGCTCCCGGCGGCCACCGCGAGCCCGGCGATGACGATGGAGAACTCACCGCGGGGTACGAGTGCCAGGCCGGCCCGCCATCGACCGGGTTCCGCGATACCGACCCGGCGGGCCGCGAGGTAGCCGGTGAGCGTCTTCGTCGCCATCGTGACCGCCGCCAGCCCGAGCGCCGGCAGCAACACCGGTGGGATGTCCCGTGGGTCGGTGACCAGGCCGAAGAAGACGAAGAACACCGCGGCGAACAGGTCCCGCAACGGGGAGAGCAACTCGGTCGCGTGGTGCGCCACCGGGCCGGAGAGCGCGATGCCGACCAGGAACGCGCCGACCGCCGCCGACACCTGGAGCTTCGCCGCGATACCAGCGATCAGCAGGGTCAGCCCGAGTACGCCAAGCAGCAGCGCCTCCGGGTCCTTCGCCGACAGGGCGGACGAGATGAGGTGGCCGTACCGGATGGCGACCACCAGCACCAGCAGCACGGTGCCCACCGCGACAGCGAGTGCGATGCCGCCGCCGAGCAGGCCGGTGCCGGCGAGTACGGCGGTGACCAGCGGCAGGTAGAGCGCCATCGCCAGGTCCTCGATCACCAGGATCGAGAGGATCACCGGAGTTTCCCGGTTACCGAGTCGTCCCAGGTCGGCGAGAACCTTGGCGATCACCCCGGAGGAGGAGACCCAGGTGATGCCGCCGAGCACCAGGGCGGCAACCCAGTCCCAGCCGAGCAGCAGGGCGAACGCCGCGCCGGGCAGCGCGTTGAACACGCCGTCGATCAGTCCCGCCGGGGCGGCCGAGCGGAGGTTGCCCACCAACTCGTTGGCCGAATATTCCAGGCCGAGCATCACCAGCAGCAGGATGACGCCGATCTCGGCGCCAACGGCGAAGAACTCCTCGCTGGCGCCGAGCGGAAGCAACCCGCCGTGCCCGAACGCGAGCCCGGCGAGCAGGTAGAGGGGGATCGGTGAGAGGCCTACCCGGCGGCTGAGCCGGCCCAGGACACCAAGCAGCAGCAGCAGCGCGCCGACTTCGACGAGCAGTGTGGTGGAGTCGTGCATCCGCCTCAGCCGTCCGGGTCACTGTCGGCGAGGATGGCGGACACGCCGTCGAGACCCCTGCGGGTCCCGACGACGACCACCACATCGCCGGCCGCGAAGCGGAAGGAGGGGAGTGGCGAGACGATCACTTCGCCTTCGCGCAGCACCGCCACGATGGAGGCGCTGGTGCGGGTACGCGCCTTGGTGTCGCCGAGCTTGCGGTTGACGTACGGCGAGCCGGCCGTGATGGCGATCTGCTCGGTGAGCAGACCGGCGGCCTGCTCGCGCAGCCCGGAGAGCTGGCCGAGCATCAGCGACGCGCCGAGGATGTCGGCCAGGGCCTCAGCCTCGTCGTCGGTCAACGGGATGTCCGCCTGGCACGAGTCGGGATCGTCAGGGTCGTAGAGGACGAGATCCCGCCGGCCGTTGCGGTGGGAGACGACGCCGAGGCGCCGTCCGGACTCCGTCACCAGATCGTGACGTACCCCGATCCCGGGTAGGGCGGTCTGCTCGACACGTACTCGCACACGCCAAGGCTACCGCTTGGTTAACAAAGCGCAGATCATGAACGGCGCGCACCCATGGACCGGCCGTACCACCTTGATCGACTCGACATCCGCAAAGCGGGGGTGTCCCGGTGGCCCGGACACCCCAACTTCCGGGAACCGGAGTGGATCAACCACGCCGGGGCGCGGTGGTGCCCGCCCCCGGACGTGCGGGGCGGGCACCAGGGCGGGCCGGGCGCCGGGCGGGCCGGGCACCAGGCCCGGCGGGCACCGGGGCGGGCCGGGTCAGCGGAGGGTGGCGAAGAACTCGCGGACGTCGGCGACCAGGACGTCGGTGGCCTGGTGGGCGGCGTAGTGACCGCCGACGTCACCGCGACCGTCGACATCGGTCTGGTAGGCCGTCCACCGGACGATGTTCGCGTGGTCCCGCTCGGCGAAGCGACGGATGGACTGGAAGTCGCCGGGGAACATCGCCAACGCGGTAGGTGCGGTGGTCGGCTCGGCCGGTGGCTGCCCGGCGTGGGCGTCCTCCCAGTAGAACCGGATCGCCGAGGCGGCGGTGCCGGTGAACCAGTAGAGCGCCACGTTGGCCAGGATGAAGTCGGTGTCCAGGCTCTCGTCGAAGAGTTGGGCGTTCCAGGCGAGCAGACCGACGGGCGAGTCGGCCAGCGCGTACGCCAGGGTCTGCGGTTGCTGGCTGTGCACCTGGTTGAAGGAGAACTTGTTCTCGTAGAACCACTGGAGGTGCGCGAGCGCCGCCTGATCCGCCTCGGACAGGCCGGCGAACTCGGCCGGGTCGCCGGAGGGGAACGAGAAGAGTTGGGTGACGTGCACGCCGAGGACGTGTTCCCGGTCGATCCGGCCCAGCTCCGGCGCGATCATCGAGCCGGCGTCGTTGCCGACCGCGCCGTAGCTGTCGTACCCCAGGCGGTTCATCAGCTCGGCCCAGGCGCGGGCGGTGCGGAAGCGGTTCCAGCCGGCGCTGCGGGTGGGTCCGGAGAATCCGAAGCCGGGCAGCGACGGGATGACCAGGTGGAAGGCCGGCGCGGCCGGGTCGTCGGGCTCGGTGAGCGGGGCGATCACGTCCAGGTATTCCACTATCGAGCCGGGCCAGCCGTGGGTGAGCACCAGGGCGGTGGCGTCGGGCCGGGACGACCGGACGTGCAGGAAGTGGATCTGCTCGCCGTCGATCTCGGTGACGAACTGTGGGTGGGTGTTCAGCCGGGCCTCGACGGCCCGCCAGTCGAACCCGTCGCGCCACCGTTCGGCGAGAGCCCGCACCCGAGCGGCGCTCATCCCGTAGGTGTCGCCCGTGCCGGGCAGCTCGGCGGGCCAGTTCGTGCGGCCGAGCCGGGCGGCCAGGTCGTCGAGGTCGGTCTGCGGGATCTCGACGTGGAACGGGCGGATCGCGGTGCCGGTCATCTCGAACTCCTTCGGAACGGAATGTTTCGTTCTGCAATCACAGTAGCAGACCGGAACGATCCGTTCCACTGGTACGCTGAGGTCATGCCAACGACCCCCGAAAAGACGGCACCCGGAAAGACGAGCCCCGGCAAGGCGGCGGCCGGCAAGACGCTGGCCGGCCGTCGCGCCCAGGCCGCCCGCAACGACGAGGTCATCCTCGAAGCCGCGCGCGCGGTCTTCCTCGACGACCCAAAGGCGCCGATCGCCGCCGTCGCCGAACGCGCGGGCGTCGGCATCAGCGCGCTCTATCGGCGGTACGCGGGCAAGGAGGACCTGTTGCGTCAGCTCTGCCACGACGGGTTGCGCCGGTACGTCGCCGAGGCCGAGTCGGCCCTCGCCGAGCCGGACGACTGGACCGCCTTCACGGGGTTTCTGGCTCGCGTGGTCGACGCCGACGTGCACTCGCTCACCGTTCATCTGGCCGGCACCTTCACTCCGACCGAGGAGATGGGCCGGGACGCGATGCGCGCCAACGAGCTGGCCACCGCCCTGTTCGAGCGGGCCCGCGCCAGCGGGCGGCTGCGCCCCGACGCGGTCGTACCGGATCTGGGGTTGCTGCTGGAGTCGTGCGCGGCGGTGCGCGTACCCGATGCGGAGCGGACCGGGCAGTTGCGCCGCCGCCAACTCGCGGTGCTGCTGGCGGGCCTCTCGACGGTGGCGGACGCCGACCCGCTGCCCGGCCCGCCCCCGGCGGCCGGGGAGTTCGACTGGCGGTGGCGTCCCCGGGAGTGATGGGCGTCACGCGCTAAGGTTGAGCGGAATACGCTCAACTCTGGTTGTGTCCTTCTCAGTGGACAACGCCGATCCGGGGGAGCCCATGAACACCGAAAGACTCACCACCAAGAGCCGCGAGACCATCACGGGGGCCGTCGCGCTGGCCAACCAGCGTGGCCACGCCACAGTGGAGCCCTGGCACCTGCTGCTGTCACTCCTGGACACCGATGGCTCGACCGCCACCGGTCTGTTGCGCGCCGTCGGGTCCGACCCCGCCGAGCTGCGCCGGGCCGCGCAGCGCGCGGTCGACGCCCTGCCGGCCGCCCGCGGTTCGAGCATCGCCGAGCCGACGTTGGCTCGGGAGTTCGTCAACGCCATCGGCGCCGCCGAGCAGATCGCCCGGCCGCTGGGCGACGAGTACACCTCCACCGAACACCTGCTCGCCGGCCTGGCCCGGGTGGGTGGCGCGGTGTCCGGCGCGCTGAAGACGGCCGGTGCCACCGAGGAAGCCCTGGTCGCGGCCTTCCCGACCGTCCGAGGTGGCGACCGTCGGGTCACCACGGCCGACCCGGAGCAGACCTACCAGGCCCTGACCAAGTACGGCGTCGACCTGACCGCCAGCGCCCGGGACGGCAAGATCGACCCGGTGATCGGCCGGGACGCCGAGATCCGCCGGGTCATCCAGGTGCTCTCCCGGCGGACGAAGAACAACCCGGTGCTGATCGGTGAGCCGGGCGTGGGCAAGACCGCGATCGTCGAGGGCCTCGCCCAGCGGATCGTCACCGGTGACGTGCCCGAGTCGCTGCGCGACAAGAAGCTCATCTCGCTGGACCTCGGCGCCATGGTCGCCGGCGCGCAGTACCGCGGCCAGTTCGAGGAGCGGCTGAAGTCCGTCCTGGAGGAGATCAAGAACTCCAACGGCCAGGTCATCACCTTCCTCGACGAGTTGCACACCGTCGTCGGCGCCGGCAAGGGCGAGGGCTCGATGGACGCCGGCAACATGCTCAAGCCGATGCTGGCCCGCGGTGAGCTGCGGATGGTGGGCGCCACCACGCTCGACGAGTACCGCGAGCACATCGAGAAGGACCCGGCGCTGGAGCGTCGTTTCCAGCCGGTGCTTGTCGGCGAGCCGACGATCGAGGACACCATCGGCATCCTGCGGGGGCTCAAGGAGCGCTACGAGGTGCACCACGGCGTACGGATCACCGACGCCGCGCTGGTCGCCGCCGCCACCCTGTCGGACCGCTACATCACCGACCGGTTCCTGCCGGACAAGGCGATCGACCTGGTCGACGAGTCCGCGTCCCGACTCCGGATGGAGATCGACTCCCGGCCGGTCGAGGTGGACGAGATCGAACGGGCGGTCCGCCGGCTGGAGATCGAGGAGATGGCGCTGGCCAAGGAGCCGGACGCCGCCTCCGCCGAGCGGTTGGAACGGCTGCGCAAGGAGTTGGCCGACAAGCGCGAGCAGCTCACCGTGCTCTCCGAGCGCTGGCAGACGGAGAAGAGCCACATCACCAAGCTCTCCACCGCCAAGGAGGAGCTGGAACGCCTCGGCGGCGAGGCCGAGCGGGCCGAGCGCGACGGCGAGCTGGAACGCGCAGCCGAGCTGCGCTACGGCCGGATCCCCGCCCTCAAGGTCGAGCTGGAGCAGGCCGAGGAGGAGCTGGCCCAGCTCCAGGCCGACGGCGCGATGCTCAAGGAGGAGGTCGGCGCGGACGACATCGCCGCGGTGGTCGCCTCCTGGACCGGCATCCCCGCCGGCCGGCTGCTGGAAGGTGAGACGGCCAAGCTGCTGCGGATGGAGGAGTCGCTGGGCGGCCGCGTGGTCGGCCAGGCCGAGCCGGTCGGCGCGGTCTCCGACGCGGTACGCCGGGCCCGGGCCGGTATCGCCGACCCGGATCGCCCGACCGGCAGCTTCCTCTTCCTCGGCCCCACCGGCGTCGGCAAGACGGAGCTGGCGAAGGCCCTCGCCGAGTTCCTCTTCGACGACGAGCGGGCGATGGTCCGCATCGACATGAGCGAGTACGGCGAGAAGCACTCGGTCGCCCGCCTGGTGGGCGCCCCGCCCGGTTACGTGGGCTACACCGAGGGCGGCCAGCTCACCGAGGCGGTGCGCCGGCGGCCGTACTCGGTGATCCTGCTCGACGAGGTGGAGAAGGCCCACCCGGACGTCTTCGACGTGCTGCTCCAGGTGCTCGACGACGGCCGGCTCACCGACGGCCAGGGCCGCACCGTGGACTTCCGGAACGCGATCCTGATCCTCACGTCCAACCTCGGGTCGTCGGTGATCAGCGATCTGACGCTCGCCGACGAGCAGCGCCGGGAGGGTGTGCTGGCCGTGGTCCGGTCGCACTTCAAGCCGGAGTTCCTCAACCGGCTTGACGACATCGTGGTCTTCGCCTCGCTGCGCGGGGACGATCTGCGAACCATCGTCGACATCCAGCTCGACCGAATGCGAAACCGTCTTTCGGACCGCCGATTGGCACTGGAGATCACCGAGTCCGCCCGTCAGTGGCTGGCCGAGCACGGCTACGACCCGATCTACGGCGCCCGCCCGCTACGCCGCCTGGTCCAGACCGCGATCGGCGACCAGTTGGCGAAGGCACTGCTGTCCGGGACCATCCGCGACGGCGAGACGGTCAGTGTGGATCTGGCCGACGCCAAGGAAGGGCTGACCGTCACCGCCGCCTGACCCGCCGTGCCCCGGGCCGACCCCGCTTCACCAGCGGGGTCGGCCCGGCACGCTTCGTAGTCGGGTCAGCACCTGACAGTGCATGGGTTTCACCAGGTGCGCGGGGTTGTTACCGTCTCGGCCACGCATCTGGGGAGGTGGTCGGGGTGAACGGTTCCGTGGCGTACCTGGTGACGACGCTGGGATGTCTGGCCGGGGTCGCCGGGATCGTGGTGGCGGTGGTGGCACTGCGAAAGGGCCGCAAGACCGCCGAGCGGGCGGCCCCCGCAGACCCGTTCCGCGACACCGACGCCGACGCGCTGCGCGGCGACCCCCGCAGACTCAAGCCGGGCGACATCGTCGAGATCCGTCAGGTGTCGTACGCGGTCCGTGGCTCGGTGCACCTGACCGAGGGCGGCTGGAGCTGGGCCGAGCACCTGCTGGACACCGTCGACGGCGACAAGCGCTGGCTCTCCGTGGAGGAGGACTCCGACCTGGAACTGGTGCTCTGGACGGCCGAGCCGGCCGCGACGGTCACCCCGGGCGCGTCCACCGTCGACTTCGACGGCCGCCGCTACTCCTCCGAGGAATCCGGTCAGGCCGGCTACACGGCCACCGGCAGCACCGGCCTCGACGCCACCGGCACGGTCCGCTACCACGACTACCGGGCGCCGAGCGGCGAACGCCTCTCCTTCGAGGCGTACGGGCAGGCCGGCTGGGAGGTTGCCCGGGGCGAGCAGCTGCACCGCTCCGACGTGATGGTGTACCCGCAGGCCGGGCCGGAGGCCAGCTGACGTGTTGGTCAGCCTGGACACCCCGTACGTCGACACCTGCGCCGCCGACCTGAGCCTGACCCTCGGTGGCCCGGAGCGCCCCGCGCTGCACGTCCGCGACGTCACGTTGCCCGGCGACGTCCGGCTACGGCTGCGCCTGCTCGGTGCGTCCCACCAGGTCGTGCTGACCGCCCCCACCCCTGCCGCCGGGGCCGGGCTCACCGAGACAGTCGCCTGCCTACCCGGCCGGCCACCGCACCTGCCCGGCGCCCTGCACGACGAGGCGGGCGGCTACCTGTTCACCGCCACCGTGCTGCACCCCGCCGACGGCGAGTTGCGCGCCCGGATCGCCACGCTCCGCGCCGATCTGACCGACGACCCGTACGCCCTGGTCGGGGTCTTCCCCGGGGATCCGGACGCGGTCACCGCGATGGCCGTGCGCACCGACCTCCCGGACGGGTCGGTCGGCTGGCGCACCTGGCACGCGTATCCCCAGACCAACGAGCTTGTCCTGACCGAGACGGTGGTGGCACTGCGATGACGTACCGACGCTGGGTAGTGGCGGGCGTGGCTGTCGCCGTGATCGGTGCGCTGGTCGCCAGCTTCGCGATAGTCAACGGCACCTTCTCCCCCCGGGGCTACGTGCAGGACAGGTACAACCGGACGGCCAGCCGGGACATCGGCAGGGACGCGATCGCGTACACCTCGTCGAAGTCGCCGACCCGGGTCGCCAAGGAGCTGACCGACGCGTGGAAGCCGGACGACAGGTACGTCGACGGCAGTGGCGTCTACCTGCGCTACGACGACGACTCGGTGGTGATCCTGCCGATCGCCACCGGCTCGGTGGTCCTGCTCGAATCCATGAACACCGCCTACCCCCGCTACCACTCGACAGTCGGGTCGTACTGGGGCTGGGGGCGCGGCAGCACCGTTCGGGGCGGCGGCCCCGGCGCCGGCAAGTAGTCCGACGACCGACCCCTCAACCTGGAGCCCCCTGTGCAGAACCTCGTCACCGATCTGCTGGTCACCCTCGCCTTCGGCGTGGTCGGCGTTGTCCTCATGGGCGTCGGCTACGGGCTTGTCGACCTCGCCACCCCCGGCAAGCTCCGCGAACTGATCTGGACCGAGCGCAACCGCAACGCGGCGCTGCTGCTCGCCTCCAACCTGCTCGGCGTCGGCGCCATCGTGGTCGCGGCGATCGTCGCCAGCGACGACGACGTCGCCCTCGGCCTGGTGGGGGCGGTGGCGTACGGGGTCGTCGGCCTGGTCATCATGGCCGGCGCGTTCCTGCTGCTCGACGCGGTGACCCCGGGCCGGCTCGGCGAGCTGCTCGTCGACCCGGAGCCGCACCCCGCCGTGTGGATCTCCGCAGTGGTGCACGTGGCGACCGGCGCGATCATCGCCGCCGCGATCATCTGATGCCCGGGGGACCTCCACCAGCCGACGGCACCGACGCCCGGCCGCGCTGGCGGCTGGCCCGTGCGGCGGTGCTCGTCGCGGTCTTCGTCTGCGCCGCCTGCGGGCTGGTCTACGAGTTGGCCCTGGTCGCCCTCGGCAGCTACCTCATCGGCGACACCGTCGGGCAGGCGTCGATAGTGCTCGGCGTGATGGTCTTCGCGATGGGGGTCGGCGCGCTTGTCGCCAAGCCGTTGCAGCCGCGGGCCGCCGCCGCGTTCGCGGTGATCGAACTGACCCTGGCTCTCCTCGGTGGCCTGTCCGTCCTCGGCCTCTACGCCGCCTTCGCCTGGCTCGACCTGTACGGGCCGGCGCTGGTCGGCACCGCCTTCGTGCTGGGCCTGCTGATCGGCGCGGAGATCCCGCTGCTGATGGTGATGCTGCAACGCATCCGCGAGCAGGCCGCCGGCAGCGCGGTGGCCGACCTGTTCGCCGCCGACTACGTTGGCGCGCTGCTCGGCGGGCTCGCCTTCCCGTTCTTCCTGATCCCGGTCTTCGGCCAGCTCAAGGGCGCCCTGGTGGTCGGCGCGGTGAACGCGGTGGCTGGTCTCGCCCTGGTCTGCACGGTGTTCCGGGCGGAGCTGAGCCGCCGGGCCCGGCTCGTCCTCGGTGCCGGCTCCGTCGTTGTCGCGCTCTGCCTGGGGTACGCGTGGGTGACCGCCGCCGACTTCGAGCTGACCGCCCGGCAGCAGCTCTACCGGGACCCGGTGGTGCACGCCGAACGCTCCCGCTACCAGGAGATCGTGCTGACCCGGTCGGTACGCGAGGTCGGCCACACCGGCACCGACCTGCGCCTGTTCCTCAACGGTGATCTCCAGTTCAGCTCCGTCGACGAGTACCGCTACCACGAGTCGTTGGTGCATCCGGCGATGCGCGGCCCGCGCGGTGACGTGCTGGTTCTCGGTGCCGGCGACGGTCTCGCGGTCCGGGAGATCCTGCGGTACCCGGACGTCCGCCGGGTGACAGTTGTCGACCTCGACCCGGCGGTGGTGGCGCTGGCTCGCACCGAGCCGCAGCTGCGCGCGCTCAACGGCGGCTCACTCGACGATCCCCGGGTGCGGGTGCTGAATACCGACGCCTTCGGCTGGCTGCGTACCGCCGCGGAGCGCTTCGACGTGGTGGTCGCCGACCTGCCCGACCCGGACGAGACGGCCACCGCCAAGCTCTACACCGTCGAGTTCTACACGCTGATCCGGTCGGTGCTCGCCGAGCAGGGGCGGCTGGTGGTGCAGTCCGGCTCGCCGTACTTCGCGCCCCGGTCGTACTGGTCGATCGAGGCATCGCTGCGGGAGGCCGGCTTCGCCACCGTGCCGTACCACGTCGACGTGCCGTCCTTCGGCGACTGGGGGTTCCTGCTCGGGATGCCGGGATCTGTCCCGCCGGTGCTGGGACTGCCGGCCGACGCCCCCCGGCTGCGTTTCCTCGACCCGGAGGTGCTGCGGTCGGCGGCGGCCTTTCCCGCCGACCGGGCCCGGCTGAAGGTGCCCGCCTCCACCCTGCTGCACCCCTGGGTCCTCGACTACGCCCGCGCGGAGTGGCGCGGCTACTGACCCCCGTGCCGGGTTGATCGGGAGGAGCGCGTCGGGGAAAGCGCTACTCATGACGCGAACTTCTTGATCAAGAGGGTGGAGTGGGAGCGGTTGGGGAAAGGATGGTGGCATGTTCGGGATGCGCAAGGCCTGGGAGCGGGAACTGGACGCGGCCGTCGACGAGTTGGCGGCGGCTGACACGCTCGCCTTCGGCGGCACTGGCTTCGCCGGCACGGTGCTGCCGGTGACGGAGGCGTACCACCGCGTCCAGGCCGCGCACGACGAGCACCCCGAGGAGGTACGCCGGCAGCTCGACCGGGTGCTGGCCCACGGCACACCCGCCGGCCGGGCGTACGCGGCCACGCTGCTGGAGCGGATCGACCCGGCGGCGGCCCGAGCGGCCTGGGCCTCGTTGCGGGACGACCCGAGCGAGTTCACCACCTTCGTGGGCTGCGTGATGGACCGCGAAACCCTCGGCGACTACGCCAGCCGGCGGCTCGCCCCATCTTGATCCATCTGCGGACACTGACAGAACCACCGCCCATCCGGCCGTCCACAGTGCGATCGTGCACAACAGGCGACGCCACGGCTGCCGTCGGTAGCTGAGCCGTCGGTCACGGTACGGGTCTCACCGAAGCCGAAGGTTGTTACCGTCTGCGCCGAGGTCCCTGGGGAGATGGTCGGGTGGGCAGGTCAGTGACGTACCTGGTGGTGGCGCTTGTCGTACTCGTGGCGGTCGTCCTCGTGATCGTCGTGCGCGCCCGGCGGCCGGCGGCAACCCGCCCCGGCGGGCGCTCGTCGCACGCCCGGGCGGCGGAGTCGCCGCGCGGCGACCCGCTCCGACTGGGCCTGGGCGACCGGGTGCGGATCCGCAACCGGGAGTACGCGGTGAGCGGCACGATCCGCCTGGTCGAGGGGGACTGGAGCTGGGTGCAGCACCTGCTCGACGACGAGTCCGGCACCCGCTACCGGCTCTCCGTGGAGGACGGCCCCGAACTGGAGCTGGTGCTCTGGACGGCTGAGCCGGGGGCGAGCGTGACCCCGGGCGCCCCGACCATCGACCTCGGTCGGCTGCGCTACACCTGGGCGGAGACGGGGCAGGCCCGCTACACCGCCACCGAGGAGACCGGGCTTCCGTCGGCAGGGACGATGCGCTATCACGACTACCAGTCCGGTGGCGCGGCCCGGCTCTCCTTCGAGGCGTACGGCGAAGAGGGTTGGCGAGTCGCCCGCGGTGACCTGCTCGACCCCGCCGACCTGACGATCCTTCCCAATCCCGCAGGGCGCTGAGCCGAAGCCGGGTGCGCGTGCCGGCTTGTTGCGGCATGCCGAAGTGGCCGGTTGCCGATACGGTGTGGGCGCGATTTGAGGGAAGGAGAATCATGGTCGATTCCCAGAGCTTGCCGGCCCGTCAGCGGCCATCCATTGTATCGATCTCCAGCTATCTGCTCTTCCTGTTCCTGGCCTGCCAGGTGCTCACCCTGATCGTCACGCTCAGCACCATCGGTGCGACGCGCGACGCGATCCGTGAGGCGTACGCGGGCAGCAACGTCGACGGCGCCGAACAGGTGGGCGACGTCTTCCTCGCCATCGGCGTCGGCAGCAGCATCCTGCTGTTGCTGCTCGCGATCGTGCTGGGCGTGCTGGCCCTGTTCAACAACCAGGGCCGCAACGGCGCCCGGATCACCACCTGGATCATCGGCGGCATCATGGTCTGCTGCGTGGGCGGCGGTCTGCTCAGCAACGCGGCCGGCGGCTTCACCGGTGGAGAGACCGGCGGCGATGGGCCGAGCGCCGAGGAGATCCAGCGCCGGCTGGAGGAGGCACTGCCCTCCTGGGCCACCCCGGTCAGCCTGGTGCTCGGTGTGGTCAGCCTGATCGCGCTCGTCACGGCGCTGATCCTGCTGGCGCTGCCGAAGGCCAACCCGTTCTTCCGCAAGGCCGCCCCGGCCTGGGAGCCGCCGGCCCCGGGGGCCAGCTACCCGGGCGCCCCGCAGGCCCCGGGTCAGCCGGGCTACCCGCAAGCCCCGGGCCAGCCGGGCTACCCGCAGTCGTCGGGTGAGCCGGGCTACCCGCAGTCGTCGAGTGCGGAGCCGAGCTACCCGCCGCCGGCGGCGGACCGGCCGGACGACACGCCGCCCGCGGACCGGCCCGGGTCCACCCCGCCGTCGACGAGTTGACGGCCCGGTAAGCACGACGCCGACGATCCCTCCGAGTAGGTTGCAACCCGACGCCTACCGGAGGGATTCGTCGTGTCGTACCCCGAATCGGCATCGGCCCGCCGGCCCGCCGTCGTCCTATCAGCCGCATCCGTGCTGTGGGTGATGGCGGTGGCCGCGCTCGCGTACACCGTTGTCGACCTGCTGGTGCTGGGTGGGACGGTCGACGCGTTCCGCTCCGCCGCCCGGGACACCTCGGCCAGCCCGGAGCAGATCGACGACGTGGTGACACTGCTCCGCGCGTCCGCAGTGCTGTCGGCGGTGGTGGCGGCGCTCTCCGCGCCGGTGCTCGCCGGCCTGGCCCTCGGGCTGCTGGTGGCTCGCAACGGCGTCCGGGTGGCCACCTGGGTGGTCTGTGGGCTCGGCGTGCTCGGCGGGTGTTGCAGCGTGGCGGTGCTCATCGGTGAACGGGCCGCGCCCCTGCAACTGGGCGCCGACGACCAGGGTCTCGCCGAGTTGCTGGGCCTGATCGGCGACGCGTACCCGTCGTGGTGGATCCCGCTCAACGCCGGGCTTTCCGTCGGGCAGGGGCTCGGTTACCTTGTAGTAGCCGCGCTGCTGGCCCTGCCGGCGGCGAACGCCTGGTTCGGTCACCGCCGCTCGACCGCGCCGACGCCACCATCCGCGCCGCCCGCGTTCACGTCCGCCCCGCACCAACCGCCGTCGGCGCCGCCCGCGCCCCCGTACCCGCCCAGGTGAGGACCCGCCCCGTGTCGCTCGACCCCACGACTGCCGAGCGTCGAGCCCTGATCACCGGGGCCACCGCCGGCATCGGCGCGGCGTTCGCCCGGCGGCTGGCCGCCGACGGTTGGCACCTGGTGCTCGTCGCCCGCGACGCGGCCCGGTTGGCCGAGCTGGCCGGCGAGTTGGGTTCTGTCCACGGCCGCGACATGGAGACGATCCCGGCGGATCTGTCCACCGACGACGGGTGCGCCATCGTGGAGCGACGGCTCGCGGACGGCGGCCCCGTGCACCTGTTGGTCAACAACGCCGGGATCAGCTTGAACAAACCGTTCCTGCGGTCCACCGCGGAGGACGAGGCGCGCCTGTTGCGGCTCAACGTGCACGCGGTCATGCGGCTGACCCTGGCGGCGTTGCGACCGATGACCGAACGCCGAAATGGGGCAGTGATAAATGTCTCTTCGGTTGCGGGGTTCGGCACGGCGATGCCCGGTTCGACGTACTCGGCCAGCAAGGCGTGGGTCACCAACTTCAGCGAGTCCGTTGGCCTGTCGGCCCGGCCGTTCGGGGTCCGGGTGATGGCCCTCTGCCCCGGCTACACGCGCACCGAGTTCCACGAGCGGGCCGGCATCAACATGTCGAAGACGCCCGAGTGGCTGTGGCTGCGGGCCGAGGATGTGGTTGACGAAGCCCTGCGTGACCTGGGCAAAGGCAAGATGGTCAGTGTCCCGGCATGGAAGTACAAGGTGGTCGTCGCCGGCATGCGGCATGCGCCGCGTCGACTCCTCCAGGCGGTCGCCCGGGACACCCGCGGCCGGATCGGCCGCGACGAGCGCTGAGCCCCGACAGGCCCGCCGGCGCTCGGTGGTCGGTGCGGAGACGTTGGCGCGCCGCTGTCAGCACAGTCGCTGAGCGTAGTCGAACATCGCCAACCATCGGTCCCTCGCCGGGCTGATCAGGGTGGACCCCACACACGCCGTTCAGACTTGCGCAGTAACCTCTATCGCCATGGGGGACCACGACGACCTGCGTAAATTCATTACCGACCTGGCCGTGGTCCACGGGCGGGTCGTGCTCTCCTCGGGGCGTGAGGCGGACTGGTACGTGGACCTGCGGCGCGTCACGCTCCATCACCAGGCCGCTCCTCTGGTCGGCCGGGTGTTGCTCGACCTCACCGCCGACTGGGATTACGCCGCGGTCGGCGGCCTCACCCTGGGCGCGGATCCCGTCGCGCTCTCGATGCTGCACGCCGCCGCTCCGACCGGCCGTGCCCTGGACGCCTTTGTGGTGCGCAAGGCGGGCAAGGCACACGGTCTGCAACGGCGGATCGAGGGACCGGAGGTGGCCGGCCGCCGGGTGTTGGCGGTGGAGGACACGTCCACGACGGGCGGAAGTGTGTTGACCGCTGTCGAGGCGCTTCGCGAGGCCGGAGCGGAAGTCGTGGGCGTGGCGGTTATTGTTGATCGAGGCGCCGGCGACGCGGTGCGAGCCGCCGGATTGCCTTACCGGGCGGCCTATACGTTGGCTGACCTCGGCCTCTTGGCGTAAAAGTTTGCCGATTCGGATCTGCTGATATGCAGGCGGATCGATGCTGCTGGTGGAAGGATGGAATACGTGGGAACTGCGTTGGCCGAAATGACTATGCCTCAGATCTCGCCGCTTAACGGCGAGCCGATCGAACGTGCCGATGCCGAGCGTCTCGCCGGGGTCCTCAAGGCCCTTGCGGATCCTGCTCGGCTGCGGCTGCTCAGCCTGATCCAGTCGGCCCCAGAGGGCGAGGCGTGCGTCTGTGACCTGACGGCGCCGCTCGGCCTCTCTCAGCCGACGGTCAGTCATCACCTGCGTATCCTCACCGAGGCGGGCTTGCTGCAGCGGGAGAAGCGCGGTGTCTGGGCGTACTACAGCCTGGTCCCGAGTGCGATCGCGACGATCGCCGACCTGCTGACCCCGCCGCGTAAGCGGGCCACCAAGAAGGCCCGCTGACGTAGGCACTGCACGCCGTCCCGCGCCGGGACGGCGTCCGGTGGCGAGCCAGGGGTGGCGCCATCGGTGGGTAACACCTGCTCGTCCCCGGCCGCACCGCCGGAGGCCGGGTCCGACATGCCGACGGCCGACCCCCGCACCAGGGGGCCGGCCGTCGTCGTCGTCAGTGGGCTCAGCGGTCCTGGCCGTGCTCCGGGCGGTGCCGGCCGTGCTGGTGCCGGTCGTGGTCGAACGCCTCGCGGGCCGCGTCCACAGCGCCGGCGGCGCTGGCCGCCGCGACCACAGCGACCGCCTCGCCGCGCTTGCGGGCACGCCGGTCGCGGAGGAACTCGAAGAAGATCGGCAACACCGAGATCAGGATGATCAGGGCCACCACCGGCAGGATGTAGCGGTCGATCTTGTCGCCGATGGCGTCGTAGATCTGCTCGGCGAGCAGGTAGCCGATCAGCAGGATGCCGTCCACCCAGAGCACCGCGCCGACGATGTTCCAGACCAGGAACTTCCGGGCCGGCATGCCCAGCGCGCCCGCGACCGGGTTGAGGAACGTCCGGACGATCGGAATGAAGCGCGCCAGCACCACGGCCTTCGCCGGGCCGAACTTCTCGAAGTAGTACTCGGCCTTCTCCACGTACTCCTTCTTGAAGAGCCGGGAGTTCGGTCGCTCGAACATCGGCCGGCCGTACCGCGCGCCGAGCCAGTGCCCCAGCTGGGCGCCGAGGACCGCGCAGATCGGCCCACCGATCAGCAGACCGGCAAGGGAGAGGCGGGTGCCGTCGCCGAAGATCGCGTCCGCCACCGGCGACGCGGCCACCCCGGCGAGGAACAGCAGCGAGTCGCCCGGGAAGAAGAAGCCCACCAGCAGGCCGGTTTCGGCGAAGAGGATCACCCACACGCCGATCAGCCCGAAGGTCTGCAACAGATCCTTGGGATCGAGCGGGTTCAGGGCGACGCTCTCCACGAGGGCGCGGGTCTTCTCAGCTGTGTCCACGGCCACAAAGGGTACCGAAGCCCAAGGTCCCGGCCGCGCCGGACCGGTCTCGCACCACCCGCCCGCGTACCGGAGTTCGGTCAGCTCTGCTGCAATGTTCCGCCCGCCCGCTTCCGTCATCTGCGGTAGGACCCCCGGGAGGTGCAGTGACGTACGAGGAGTTCGCGGACACGCGGCTGGCCCCGCTACTGCGGTACGCGGTGATGCTCACCGGTGATCCGCACCAGGCCCAGGACCTGGTCCAGGACACCATGGTCCGGGTCCAACTGAACTGGCGTCGGGTCGCGCGGGCGGACTCGCCCGAGCACTACGTGCGCCGGATGCTCACCAACCAGTACATCGACTGGCGGCGTGGCTCCTGGGTACGTCGGGTGCTGCTGCGCGGGGAGGCCGACCCGACGGTGCCGGTGCCCACCGACCACACCCAGACCGCCGTGGAGCGGGACCAGATCTGGTCCTGGCTGTCCCGGCTGCCGCGCCGGCAACGGGCCACCCTGGTGCTGCGCTACTACGAGGACCTGCCCGACGCGGAGATCGCCGACATCCTCGGCTGTGCCGTCGGGACCGTGCGTTCGTCCATCTCCCGGGCACTGGCCACGCTCCGGGCCGAGTACGTGGAGGCGTGAACATGATTGAGGACGACCTGCGTGCCGCCTTCGACCGGCACGAGCCGCTGACCCCACCGACCGGCCCGCTGCGGGCCGCGATCGACCGGCTGGCGGCACGCCGCCGGCAGCGTCGGCGTCGCTGGCAGGCCGGCGGCACGGCCCTGGCCATGTTCGGCGTACTGGGCCTCGGGGTGCCGCTGTTCACCCCGGAACGCGCCGGGTCGCCGCCGGTCGCCGACCTGCTCGGCGCGTCGAGTCGGCCGGTGGCGACGGGTGCGGTGACCGTGCTGCTGCTCGGCATCGACAGTCGCAAGTCCGCCCCGCCGCTTGCCGACTCGGTGCTGCTGCTGCACCTTCCGGCCGACCGGAGCCGCCCGTACCTGATCTCACTGCCCCGCGACCTGAGGGTGCCGATCCCCGGTCGGGACACCGACAAGCTGAACGCGTCGTTCCTGTTGGGCGCGGGGCACGAGCCAACGGACCTGGCCAAAGGTTATGAGCTGACCCGGCAGACGGTGGCGGAGCTGACCGGCGTCCGCATCGAGACCGGTGTGGTGTTGACGTACTCCGCGCTGCGGTCGCTGACCAACGAGGTGGGCGGAGTGCCGGTCTGCCTGCCCGAGCAGGTGCGGTCGGTCCACACCCGGCGGGTCTTCCCGGCCGCGTGCCAGCGTCTCGACGGCGCCGCGGCGGTCGACCTGCTCCGCCAGCGGCGTGGGCTGTCCGAGGGCAGCCAGGACCGGGACCGCAACGCCCGGATCTACGCCGCCGGGCTTGTGCGTTCGGCCTCCGAGCAGGGCGTGCTGACCAATCCGGTACGACTGGGCAAGCTGCTGAGCGCCGTCCGGCCGGACCTCGCCGTGTCACCGGGTGAGGCCACCATGCTGGACCTCCTGCGGCTCGTTCCGAGCCTGCGCTCGTTGGATCCGGTCGGGCTCAGCCTGCCGGTGAGCGAGCCGACCGGGCCCAGCTACTACCTGGAGGCGGACCCGAAGCTCGCCCCGGAGCTCCTGACCGCGCTGCGCGAGGATCGGCTCGGCGACTGGGTGGCCCGTTATCCGACGCTTGTGGACGGCGCTCGGTGAACGCTCAGCGGTAGTCGTCCTCGTCCCCGGTGACCACCCGGGCCTGCTCGATCGCGTCCCAGTCGTCGACCTCGAAGCCGCGCTGCGGCGCGTCGTCACCGTCGACGGGGCCGGCCACGGCGGCCTGCTCGACGGCGTCCGCCGGCTCCGCCTCGGGGTTGCGCTCGTCCGGGGCGAGGTGGTCGCCGGGGGCGAAGTCCTCATCGGGCTGACCCATCATCCCTCCCGGGGGTCTCGGGGCACGGTTCCCACCCACCGTACGGGCTGAGCCGACACCGCGCCCGGAAGCCGAGTAGGCGGAATCAGCCCTCGACGACGCGACCCGGTGCCAGGATGGTGCGGTGGGCTTTCTCATCCGACTGGCGATCACCGCTGTCGCTCTGTGGATAACCACGCTGATCGTGCCCGGGGTCGACGTGCACGGCCGCTCGGGTGGCAACACCGCGCTCACCCTGATCGTGGTGGCGCTGATCTTCGGTGTGATCAACGCGGTGCTCAAACCGATCATCCGCGTGGTCGGCTGCGTGTTCTACCTGCTGACCCTGGGCCTGTTCGCGCTGGTGGTCAACGCGTTGCTGTTCCTGCTCACCGACCGGATCGCCCGCGGGCTCGACCTGCCGTTCCAGGTGGACGGTTTCTGGGCGGCGTTCTGGGGAGCCATCGTGATGACGGTGGTCACCTGGTTGATCAGCGTCATCGTGCCGGACCACCTGGACCGCCGGTGAACGGCTAGCACCCGGGTCGGTTGTTCCGGCACACCTCACCTGCGGGATACTGCCGGGCGGAGGACAGCGCGGTCCGGCGCACAAATGAACAACAGCGGCCAGTACGGCCGAGAGTGGTAAGTAAGGAGCGCATCACATGCCCATCGCTTCCCCCGAGGCCTACGCGGAGATGCTGGACCGCGCCAAGGCTGGCCGGTACGCGTACCCCGCGATCAACGTGACCTCCTCGCAGACGCTGAACGCGGCGCTCAAGGGCTTTGCCGACGCGGAGAGCGACGGCATCATCCAGGTCTCCACCGGTGGCGCCGAATACCTGTCCGGCCCGTCGATCAAGGACATGGTCACCGGCGCCGTGGCGTTCGCCGCGTACGCGCACGAGGTCGCCAAGAAGTACTCGGTCAACATCGCCCTGCACACCGACCACTGCCCGAAGGACAAGCTGGACAAGTTTGTCCGTCCGCTGATGGGCATCTCGCAGGAGCGGGTGAAGCGCGGCGAGGAGCCGCTGTACCAGTCGCACATGTGGGACGGCTCGGCCGTGCCGGTCGCCGAGAACCTCCAGATCGCCGCCCAGCTCCTCGACGAGGCCGCCAAGGCCAAGATCGTCCTTGAGATCGAGGTCGGCGTCGTCGGTGGCGAGGAGGACGGCGTCGAGAACGCCATCAACGACAAGCTCTACACCACCACCGATGACGGCCTGGCCATGGTCGAGGCGCTCGGCCTCGGCGAGAAGGGCCGCTACATGGCGGCGCTGACCTTCGGCAACGTGCACGGCGTCTACAAGCCGGGCAACGTCAAGCTGCGTCCGGAGATCCTCAAGCAGATCCAGGACGCCGTCGGCGCCAAGTACGGCAAGGACAAGCCGCTCAGCCTGGTCTTCCACGGCGGCTCGGGCTCCCTGCTGAGCGAGATCCGCGAGGCTCTCGACTACGGCGTGGTGAAGATGAACATCGACACCGACACCCAGTACGCCTTCACCCGGCCCGTCGCGGACCACATGCTCCGCAACTACGACGGCGTGCTGAAGATCGACGGCGAGGTCGGCAACAAGAAGCAGTACGACCCGCGCGCCTGGGGCAAGGCCGCCGAGGCCGGCCTGGCCGCCCGGGTCGTCGAGGCGTGCGAGCACCTGCGCTCCACCGGCACCACGATGACCAAGTAACGACGCACCGTCAACGGCCGGCTTCCCCTCGCGGGGAGCCGGCCGTCGTCGTTCAGGCCGTGAGCAGGCGGACCGCCTCGCGTACGTCGTCGGTGAGGTGGATCGTCGACGACAGGTCACCGAACGGCGACGCGGCGAGCAGCGGACGCAGCAACGCCTCCACCGGCAGCTCGGTGGTCCAGTAGCCGCGGTCCAGGAAGATGTACGCGCCGCTGGCGCCGTCGGTGCCGTAGTAGGTCTTGGTGGCCGCCTGGAACACCTCCTGCACAGTGCCCGCCCGCCCCGGCGCGAAGACGATGCCGCCCCGGGCGAGTCGCAGGATGGTGTCCTCCCGGATGGCGTTGGAGAAGTACTTGGCGATCCGCCCGGCGAACAGGTTGGCCGGCTCGTGCCCGTACAGCCAGGTCGGGATGGCCAGGCCACCGGCCCGCGCCCAGGCGAGGTCGTCACCACGTTGCCGGGGCACGCCCGCGTAGCGCTGCCGCACCGTCAACGCCGTGGCCGTGTACCGGTGGTGGTCGGTGAAGTCGGGCGCGCCGGCCAACAGGTCGATCGCCTCGGTCAACTCGGCCGCCGGCCGGTCCGCCAGGTAGGCGCCGAGGTTCGCCGCCTCCATCACCCCCGGACCGCCGCCGGTCACCACCAGCCGGTCGGCCCGCGCCAGCTCCCAACCCAGCACGGCAGCCATCCGGTACGGCGCACTGCCCCGCCGCACCGCGTGCCCACCCATGATGCCCACCACCGACTGCGGCCCGTGTCGGGCCAGCCAGGCCCGGGTGGCGTCGGTCAGCGCATTGTCGACGCCGTGGTCGTGCAGTCGCTGACCCAGCGCCTCCTTGACGTCGGGCAGCGCGCCGCCGTGCGCCCGGTAGTGGTCGTACACCCGGGTGTCGTACATCCCGGTGAACCCGCCCTCGGCGAACCCGGCCGCCAACTCCTGCGGGGTGTAGAGGTGCGACGGCTGGGTCGGGTACGGCAGCCCCGAGAACGGTGGCACCACGTTCGCGCCGCGCCGGACCAGGTCGGCCCCGACGTCCCGGGAGGCGAACCGGCATCCCACGAAGAGCGTGCCGGCGACCTCGATGTCCGTCAGGTCGGGCACCGGCGTCAGATCGAGGCGCAGGCCCTGCACGGTCAGCCCGGTCAGTCGGCCGGTGGCCAACTGCCTGTCGAACTCGTCGCGGGTCTGGATCTCGTCGGCGTGCAGCTGCGGCTCGATGACGTCCGCGGGAGGTGGGGTCGGCACCCGGCCATCCTGCCCGTCCGCCGGGGGCGGCCAAACCTCGGGCCCGGGGGTGCGACCGACAGGAGCCCGGTGACCGTGGCCACCGGGCTCCTGCGTAACCGGTTCCTGGGGAGGCTCCGGACCATTAGTTGTAGTGGAAAACACTTGGCAGCGGCATAGGCCGCAGGCGTGACCAACTCCTCAGCCGTTCAGCCGAACGCGTCGGCCGACCCGCTCGCGTGTCGCCCTCTCCAGCGGGTTGAATGGGGCGATGCAGAACCTTTTGCCAGAGCCACCGGCCACCCGCCTGCCCGCGAACGACGAGGCCGACGCCGCCCTGGCCGCCGCCGACGAGGCCGGCACCGATGAGGCGTTCGCCAGCGTGGCGGCCCGCTTCCCCACCTTCAGCGCGGCCTGGGCGGAGCTCGCCGCCCGGTCGTTCGCGCACGACCAGGTGGTGACGGCGTACGCCTACGCCCGCACCGGCTACCACCGGGGCCTCGACCAGCTGCGCCGCAGCGGGTGGAAGGGGCACGGCCCGGTGCCGTGGTCACACGAGCCCAACCGGGGCTTCCTCCGCTGCCTCTACGTGCTGTCCCGGGCAGCGGACGAGATCGGCGAGGCCGACGAGGCGGCCCGCTGCGCCCAGTTCCTGCGTGACTGTGACCCGGAAGCGGCGGACGCGCTGGCGAGCAACTGATCCCGATCCGACGGCCGGCCCGACAGCGGGCCGGCCGTCGGCGGGTCACAGCCCTTCGGCGACCGCGGCGGCGATCTTCAGCCAGGCGTCCCGGGTGGCCGCGGAGAGTCCGCCGTACCGGATCGGCTCACCCGTGTCGATGAGCCGCTCGTACGGGGCCAGCAGCACCGCCCGGGTGCGGGCCGCGAAGTGCTCCTGGATGGCCGGCAGGTCGATCTCCTTGCGCGACGGCGGCATCGACACCACCGTCACGGCCTGGCGGACCAGCCGCTGCCGGCCGCTCTGCTCCAGGTGGTCGAGCATCCGGGCGGCGGTCTCCGCGGAGTCGTTACGGGCCGACATGGTGACCACCAACTGGTCGGTGGCGTCCATCGAGGCCTGCCAGTTCTGCGCCCGGACGTTGTTGCCGGTGTCCACGAAGATCAGCTTGTAGAACCGGCTGACCACCTCACGGATCTCGGCGAACGCGGCTGCGGTCAGCATCTCGCCGCCGGTGGCCGACTCGTCCGAGGCCAGCACGTCGAACATCCCCTCGCCCTGCGAGCGGACGTACTGCGACAGGTCGCCGACCCGCCCGTGGGCGCCCTGGAACTGCCCGAGATCCCGCAGCATGTCCCGCACGGTGCGGGAGTGGAAGTCCTGTTGGGCACGCATCCCCAGGGTGCCCTGGGTCTCGTTGTTGTCCCAGGCGAGGACGTAACCACCGCGCTTCTGGCCGAACGTCATGGCGAGCAGCAGGATGGCCACCGTCTTGCCGGCGCCGCCCTTCGGGTTGACAACGGTCACCTGCCGCAGCCCGCCGAAGTTGCGGCGCACCATCTCGATGTCCCGCTTGAGCTCCTGCTCGTGCCGCCCCGGGGACAGCCGGAGCAGCCCCATCCTGTTGACCACCGCGCGGACACCCATTGTCGCCACCGGGTCGGCGGGCCGGACCTGCCGGCGTCGGGTGAAGTCCTCGGCGGTCGGTACCGCGGTCTCCTCCGGCGTCCAGCTCGCGTCCGGGTACGCGGCCGCATCCGGGTACCCGGCGGCGGGCACCCGGGTCACCCCCTCAGCCTCCTGATAGGGCTGCCCGGGCTGGACGCCGGGCGCGCCCTGCTGCCACGGCGGTGGGTACCAACCCGGAGACGGCGGAAACGGCCCGGGCGGTGGGGTCGCCGGCCCGGCCTGCGGGGGAGCCTGCGGCGGCAGGTTGCTGAACTGCGTCAGGTCTGGTGGCGGCGGGATGTGCCCGGGACCGGCCTGACCGGGGATCGCCGGGGTGAACGACTGTCCCGGGTACGCCGGACCGGAGTGCGGCGGCTGCGGCGCGGGAGGCGGCGTCGTGGCGGCGGCCTCGTCGTGGGCCGGCGCGGACGCTCCGGCGGGGCGTTGCGGCGGATAGGCCCACGGCGACTCGGTGGGACGTCCCACCCCGGCGGCAGATCCGTCCCCTCCGGTCCCGTCGACCTGCGGCGTCGGTCCGGCTGCCGCGGGTCCGGCCGGTGCTGAGGCCGCCGAGGTCGGGGTTGCGCCGTTCGGGCGCTCGGAGGGCGTGCGCGCTGCGGTGGGCGTCGAGGCCGTGGTGGGCTGATCCAGGGTGAACGGCAGGTCCAGGTCGACACCACCCGGGGGGATCGGCGAGGCCGCGCCGGCGACCGGACCCCGGTCGCCAGCCGGCGCCTGCGCCGCCCTGGCCGCGCCGGCGCCGGTCGTCCCGGCCGCGCTGCTGGTCGTTCCGACTGCGGCGCCGGTCGTCCCGGCGGCGGTGCTGGCCGCGCTGCTGGTCGCCTCGGCGGTGCTGGTCGTCCCGGCTCCGGGGCTCGTCGTCTCCGGCTGGCGGGCCGGCGACGCGGAGGCGGCGTGCGGTGCCGCAGCCCGTGCGGGCGCGACGGGGGCGCCACTGCCGGCCGAGCCGCCGTTGCTCCCGGGAGCGCGGGTTGCCGGGTTGCCGGTTGCCGCTGGCGTGCCCGGTGCCCCTGGCGTGCCGGGGGTAAGCGGCGTGCCCGGTGCCCCTGGCGTGCCCGAGGTCGGCGGCGTCCCCGGTGCCGACCCGGCAGTTGGTGCCGCCGGGTCAGCCGGTGGCCAACTCGGCTGTGCTGGTGGCGCCCAGCCGGACGCGGCGGCGGACGAGTTGCCGACGCCCCAGCCGCCGGGCGCCGGAACGGCACCGGAGAGCGACGGGTAGTCGGACGGCGAAGGCGGCGGTTGGGCCGGGGCCCCGGGTTGCCCGGGAACCGGCGGCCGATTGATCGGCGGCGCGGCAACCGGCGGCATCACCGGCCCCGGCGCGGCAGACGACGGCGCACCCCGCTGGTGGGCGACCGCCGCCCACGGCGGCACCGCGTTACCCGTGCCGCGGTCGGCCGGATCCGGCGGCCAGAGTGGTTCGATGTCCCGCTCTGGCACCGGCTGCTGGCCGTGCACCTGCGCCCGGTCGGCGTTCTCGTCCATTACGGCCCCTCCCAGTCCTCCTGCGAGGATAGGCCCATCCGCCCGGACGGGGCCGTCGGCGCAGCCGGGCCTCCGCTCGGCGCAGCCAGGATCAGATCGACCAGACCGCCCAGGCGCCCGGCTCGATCCACCAGGAACGCTTTCGGGTCAGCTCACCCTCGACACCATCGTCGAGGTAGGGGACCTTCCCCTCCCGGGGCAGCACCGAAACGGCCCGCCCACGGGTCCGCCGCACCTCCAGGCGTACCCGTTTGCGGCCCAGCGCCGAGCGGACCACCACCGGCACGGCCACCGCGACCTCGATCTGGCCGTCCGCCGGGTCCGGCGCGCTGAGCAGCACCACGTCGTCGAGCCTCGCGTATCCGCCGGCGTTGCCGACCACGCAGGCCAGTAGCGGTTCGTCACCGTTGGTGAGGACGGTGTCGTCAACCTCCACCCGGGCGCGCCAGTGCAGCGGCTGGCCGGCCTCGTCGGCGGCGCCGAGCAGCGCGCCGTCCAGGGTCACCGATCCACCGTCGTTGCGCAGCAGGTCGAGTCGGCGTGCCGTGCCGTCCACCACCGCGGCGGCCACCGCCGCCGGGTCCCGCGGCAGCCCGAGCTGCGCGGCCAGGTCCTGCTGGGGGCCGCCGCGGGCCGGATCGAGCGGGAGTACGGCCACCGGCGGCAGGTCGGGCAGGGTGCGGTTGCCGGGCAGATCCGTCGGTCGCCTGCTCGGCGCCGGCGCGTACCGCCGGACCAGTCGGCGCAGCACGGCGCGCAACTGCCCGTCGCTCGCCGTGGCGACGACCAGCCGGGTCTTGCCGTCCGGGTCGGGCCAGGTGAGGCCGTCCGGGCGGGCGGGACCGTCGAGCCGGGCCAGCACCGCGTCGATCTCCGCGTCGGAGTGGGCGGTGATCATTTCCACCCGGGCACCCCTGGCGATCAGCGCGTCGGAGCAGGCAAGCACCGGCACCCGGGGCCGCTCGGTGGCGCACCGCTCGGTGTCGCCGCCGCTCTGGGCCGGGGAAGCCTGGCCGCCGTCGGTCTGGGTCGTCGGGTCGGTCGCGCCGCCGCAGCAGGCCCCACCGCTGCCACAGCCCCCGGGAGCGTCCCGCTCCGAAGCGAGGGTGAGCAGCACCACGTCGTACACGGAAGGAGCCTCCTGCCTATCGACGCGACCCCTGCCGGCCACGCCGTCACTACTTGTTAACCTGACACCCCGGGCTCGCCAACCGGTCGCCACCTGGCACCCGAGCCTTCTGGAGGCGGAAAAGATGCCAGCGATCGTGCTCATCGGCGCTCAGTGGGGCGACGAGGGCAAGGGCAAGGTTACCGACCTGCTGGGTGAGCGGGTCGACTACGTCGTGCGCTACTCCGGTGGCAACAACGCCGGCCACACGGTGATCACCCCAGACGGCCAGAAGTACGCGCTGCACCTGATGCCGTCCGGCGCGCTCTCGCCGAACGCGATGATCATCATCGGCAACGGTGTGGTGGTCGATCCGAAGGTGCTGCTCGCCGAGATCGACGGCCTGGCCGAGCGCGGCGTCGACGTGTCCCGGCTACGGATCTCCGGTGACGCGCACCTGATCATGCCGCACCACCGGGCACTGGACCGGGTGATCGAGCGTTATCTCGGCTCGTCGCGGATCGGCACGACCGGCCGGGGCATCGGCCCGGCGTACGGCGACAAGGTCGCCCGGATCGGCATCCGGCTCCAGGATCTGCTCGACCCGGGCATCCTGCGGAAGAAGCTGGAACTCGCGCTGCGCGAGAAGAACCAGATCCTGTTCAAGGTCTACAACCGCAAGGCGATCGACCTTGAGGCGACCGTCGAGGAGTACCTGGCGTACGCCGAGCGGCTCAAGCCGTACATCGCGGAGACCCGGGCGATGCTCTGGGACGCCCTGGACCGGGGCGACACGGTGCTGCTGGAGGGCGCGCAGGCCACCATGCTCGACATGGACCACGGCACGTACCCCTTCGTGACCTCGTCCAACCCGACCGCCGGTGGTGCCTGCGTGGGTGCCGGCATCCCGCCGACCGCGATCAACAAGGTGATCGCGGTGAGCAAGGCGTACACCACCCGGGTCGGCGCGGGACCGTTCCCGACCGAGCTGTTCGACGCCAACGGCGACCACCTGCGCAAGATCGGTGCGGAGTACGGCACCACCACCGGGCGGGAGCGTCGGTGTGGCTGGTTCGACGCGGTCGTCGCCCGGTACGCCTGCCGCCTCAACGGCGTGACCGACCTGGTCATCACCAAGCTGGACGTACTCACCGGCCTGCCCAAGGTGCCGCTCTGCGTCGGCTACGAGATCAACGGCGTCCGGGTCGACGACATGCCGATGAGCCAGACGGACTTCCACCACGCCACGCCCGTCTACGAGGAACTCGACGGCTGGTGGGAGGACATCACCAAGGCGCGGACCGCCGAAGACCTACCGGAGAACGCCCGCCGCTACATCGCCCGGGTAGAGGAACTCTGCAACACCAAGGTGAGCGTCGTAGGCGTAGGCCCCGGCCGAGAAGAAAACGTGGTCCTCCACCCCCTCCTCCCCTAACCCGACCCCACCCCCTCCCCACCCTGGTCGCCCCGGTCGCCCCGGTGATCATGAGGTTGACGGCTTGTTCGATCTACAGAGGACCCGTCAACCTCATGATCACGGGCAGCTGATGGGTGGGTGGGGGTTTTCCACAGGGTTATCCACAGGGGTGGTGGTTGGGTGAAGGGGCGGTCAGCGTGGTGTTGTGGATCGCGCAGACCTTGTTCGCTCGATTGCGGCCGCCCAGGATGGCTTGATCACTCGAGCGCAGGCACAGAAGGCCGGATTCAACCGGCACGACATAGATCATCTGGTGGCCGTGGGCCGTTGGTGGCCGCTCGCTCGAGCGGTCTATCTGACGCATGGCCGGCGCGGTGCACCACCTGCTCGCCGGTATCGTATTCGTGCCGCGTTGCTCTCGCTGGGCCCGCATGCCCACGCGGTGTTCAGCACTGCGGCTGAGTTGCACGGCATTGCCGGACTTCCGCGTCGGGACGAGATCCATGTGGGGCTGCCGGGCCGGGCGGCAAAGCAGGCGCGGGTGTCGGATCCCGCGATCGTGCTGCATCAACTCGAACGCGCTCCCGGTGCGGTGACGCAGGTGAACGGGGTTGCGACAACGGAGCCACGGCTGACCGTTGCCGAGATCATCGTGCGGGAACGTCGCTACGCGGCGGTCTCGGTGCTCGACTCCGCGCTCAACCGGGGGCTACTCACTACCGAATGCCTGGCAACCATCCCAGCGCTGATCCGAGGTCGGCGAGGCGCGGTCGCGGCACGTCTCTACCTTGCCGAGGCCGATGGTCGGGCGCAGTCACCATTGGAGACCCGCGCTCGGCTGCGATGCGTCGACGGGCGGGTTCCGCCAGACATTCTCCAATTGGAGGTGCGCGACGACGACGGATATCTGCTCGGCATCGGTGACCTGGGCTGGCGGGGCCCACGGGTGATCGCCGAAGCGGACGGCCGAGACGCACACGGCACACCTGACGCCGTCTTCGCCGACCGCCGCCGCCAGAATCGCCTGGTCAATGCCGGCTGGACCATCCTCCGCTTCACCTGGCAGGACACCCTCCGTCCCGACTACATCCCCCACACGGTCCGCCAGGCGATCACAACAGCTCACGCCCGTCGATCATGAGGTTGACGGTCTAGTGGATCACCAGAAGGCCCGCCAACCTCATGATCAACAGTGTGGGGGTGGGGGGCAGTAGGATCTGGGTCGTGCGGGTTCTCTTGGTGGGTGGTGGCGGGCGGGAGCATGCGCTCGCCCTCGGGTTGGCTGGCGATCCGGCTGTTTCGGCGTTGATTGCCGCGCCTGGCAACCCGGGGATCGGCTCGGTCGCCGAGCTGCGGACCGTGACTCCGACGGATCCGGCCGCGGTCGCGGCGCTGGCCGTGGAGACCTCCGCCGACCTGGTGGTGATCGGCCCGGAGGCGCCGCTGGTCGCCGGGGTCGCCGACGCGCTGCGCGCCAAGGGGATCGCGGTGTTCGGTCCCTCCGGTGCGGCCGCTCAGCTGGAGGGTTCCAAGGCGTTCGCCAAGGACGTGATGACCGCCGCCGGTGTGCCGACCGCCCGGGCGTACGTCTGCACGGACGAGGAGAGCACCGCTCGGGCGCTTGACGAGTTCGGCGCCCCGTACGTGGTGAAGGACGACGGTCTCGCCGCCGGCAAGGGTGTGGTGGTGACCGACGACCGGTCCGCAGCGCTGGCGCACGCCGCCGAGTGTGGACGGGTCGTGATCGAGGAGTTCCTCGACGGCCCGGAGGTCAGCCTCTTCGTGGTCACCGACGGAGAGGCGGCGCTGCCGCTGCTGCCGGCGCAGGACTTCAAGCGGCTCGGCGACGGCGACACCGGGCCGAACACCGGCGGCATGGGCGCCTACGCGCCGCTGGCCTGGACCACGTCCGGCCTGGTCGACGACGTCATGCGCGACGTGGTCCACCCCACCCTGGCCGAGATGCGCCGCCGGGGCACCCCGTTCGCCGGCCTGCTCTACGTCGGGCTCGCGATCACCGCCGCCGGCCCTCGGGTGATCGAGTTCAACGCGCGCTTCGGTGACCCGGAGACGCAGGTGGTGCTCGCGCTCCTGGAGACCCCGCTGGGTGGCCTGCTGCACGCGGCGGCCACCGGCACGCTGGCCGAGCACCCGCCGCTGCGCTGGCGGGACGGCAGCGCGGTCACCGTGGTGCTCGCCGCTCCGGGCTACCCGGCCGCGCCGCGCACCGGCGACGTCATCACCGGCGCGGACCGACCGGGCATCATCCACGCGGGCACCGCCCGCCGGGCCAGCGACGGCGCGTTGCTCTCCGCCGGCGGCCGGGTCCTCTGCGGTACGGCCACCGGCCCCGACCTGGCCGCCGCGCGGGATGCCGCGTACCTGCTCGTGGACGGGGTGGAGTTGGCGGGCTCGCAGCACCGCACCGACATCGCCGCCGCCGCGATCGACGGCCGGATCACGATTCCCCGCTGAGTCCGGCCGACCGCCGCCGGTCCGGCTGCCGCGTCGCGGGTGGTGGTGACCAGCGGGTGGTGGTGACCAGGGGGTCGTTTCGCCAGCGGGTGGCGCAGGTTGTGCGCGGCGACTGTCGCAGTGTCGTACCCGTTGGGCACGCTTGGGCCGTGGCTGGGCTGTCGATTGTCGAACAGGTCGAGGAGTTCCAGAAATCGGGCGTGGAGGCGCGCACAGAGGGCTTCTGGCGTGGTCGCCTGGAGGATTGGCTTTCGGCAGTTCTGCCGCCGGGCGCGGTTGAGCGCTACGAGGACATTGGCGACGACGATGCCGGCTCCGCGGACGGGCCGGCGAGCGATGAGTCGGTCCTGGAGTGGACGGAGCGTCGCCGTGCCGGTGTGCAGACGTGGTGCTTCCCCACTGACGATCTGCGTACCGAATATCTCGGATCCGTGGCGACCCGTAGCAATGCCGACGTCCTGGCCCTGCTCCGGCTCTTTCTGTTTGAAGAATCGTGCTTCGGCGGGGACACCGAGTATTTACACGCGATTCTCCGTGACCTGTCGCTGCTCGACCGCCTGCCGAAGGAGTACGGCAGACGCCTCATGCGGTGGATGAGTGGCAGCGCAATGCCTCATCCCGGCGTGCGGTGGGCACTCGACCTCCTGCCGCGCGAGCCGCAACAGGCTGTCGACGCCATCACCTCCTACCTGAACGTCTACCGAGCGATTCGACCGTCCGGTCGGTCGGAGGGCCTGCTCGACGCGATCGCCATCATCCGGGCGCGCTGGATCAACGATTTGACGAGCGGTAAGGAGGCTCTGTTCCAGATCAGCCCGAGGGACCTCGAAAAGCTAGTCGCGGCTCTTTATCAGAAGCTGGGGTACGCGGTTGTGCTCACGCCGCCGTCTCGGGACGGAGGCCGCGACGTGGTCGCCAGGAGGGATGCCCCCGGGCAGCGCGAGGTCGTCCAGATCGAATGCAAGAGCCATGCCTCGCCCGTGGGGGTGCGGCCGGTGCGGGAGTTGCGCGGAGTGACGGACCTGCGGGCGGCGAGTCGTGGCGTACTCGTGACGATCGGAAGATTCACCCGGGGAGCGCATGCCGAGAGCCGCGTGGGCGACCGGATCGAGCTGATCGACGGCCAAGCGCTCATCCAGCTGCTCAACGCCTGCTTCGGTCCGCTCTGGATGGACGACCGCGCCTGGATCTGCCGGGATTTCGCCTGATCCTCCGCCGGTTCCGCCCTGCTCTGACCGGTCGATCAGCCGTAGTAGCGGCGCAGTTCTCGGGCGAGCACCTTGCCGGTGGCGTTGCGGGGGAGGTATTTGACGAAGACCACGTCCCGGGGGACGGAGAAGCGGGCCAGGTAGTGCCGGACGTACTCGCGTACCGCCTCGGGGTCGAGCGTTTCGCCGGGGTGCAGGGCGAGGAACGCGGACAGCCGCTGGCCGTACTCGGCGTCAGGTACGCCGATCACCGCCGCCTCGCGGACCTGCGGCAGTTGGGCGAGCAGATCCTCCACCTCGGAGGGGAACACGTTCTCGCCACCGGAGACGATCATGTCGTCGGCCCGGCCGTCGACGAAGAGCAGGCCGTCCGGGTTGAGCCGACCGAGGTCGCCGGTGTCGAGAAGGCCGTCGCGGGTCTCCCGGTTGGCGCCGGAGGTGTAACCCTCGAAGAGCATCTCGTTGCCGACGAAGATCCTTCCCACCTGACCGTTCGGCACCGGTTGACCGTCGTCGCCGAGCATCTCCAGCCGGGTGCCGTGCGGTGGCCGGCCGGCCGTCGTGGGCGCCTGACGCAGATCCTCGGGAGCGGCGATGGAGGCCCAGGAGACCTCGGTGGAGCCGTAGAGGTTGTACAGGACGTCGCCGTAGACATCCATGAACGTCGAGGCGAGCCCGCCGGGCAGGGCGGAGCCGCTGACCGCGACGACCTTGAGCGGGGGGCGGGGGTCCGGCGGGGGCACCTCCAGGAGTCGCTGCACCATCACCGGTACGGCGAACAGCGCGTCACACCGGTGCGCCGCGAGGGCGGCGAGCGTGGTTACCGGGTCGAAGCGCCGGTGCAGCACGATGGTGGCCCGCAACGCCAGGCAGACCTGGAGGGCGGCGAACCCCCAGGTGTGGAAGATCGGTGCGGCGATCATCACCCGGTCCCGGGCGTGCAGGGGGATGCGGTCGATGATGGACACCAGCGGGCCGAAGCCGCTCGGCGTGGGTCGGCGGGCGCCCTTGGGGGTGCCGGTGGTGCCGGAGGTCAGCACGATGATCCGGCCGTCCCGCTCCGGCGGATGCAGGTCGCCGGGCAGCGCCCCGGCGACCAACTCCTCGCGGGCCCGTTCGTCGAGGCGTGGCAGTTCGGCGGGGAGGCCGAGGACCCGCTCGGCGAACTCGTCGTCGTGCACCAGCAGTCGCAGCCGCTGCTCCTCGGCGACGGTGCCCAGTTGGGCGGCGGAGAGCCCGGTGTTGACAAGCACGGCGTCGACGCCGAGCAGGGTGGCCGCGACGATCGTCTCGATCAGCCCGTGGTGGTTGCGGCAGAGGACGCCGATCCGGTCGCCGGCCTGGACGCCGAGCCCCGCCCGCATCGAGCGGGCCATCCGTTCGGCCCGGTCGAGCAGGTCGTGGTACGTCAGCTCGACGCCGTTCTCGTCGATGACCGCCGGCCGGCCGGGGTCCCGGGCGGCTGCCTGGCGCAATTCGCCGGCCAGGCTCCATCCCCACGTTCGTAGCGCGTTGAGCTGCGAGGCGACCCGGACGGGGCTGCCGGGGGTGAGCAGTCCGCGACGGGTCAGCGTGGCAACGGTGAACGGCAGGTCCATGCCGCAGACCTCCTCGGGTGGTGCGTGGACGGGGTAGCGGATCTCCCCGTCCATCAGGGCGTCTCCTTGATCATGCACCGGGCGCGACGGAAGGCCCAGTTCGCGTCCGCGCGGGGTGACGAACACGGCACAGATCGTGGAATCCGCCGGCTGCCGAGAGCAGCCGGGCCGAGGCGCGCCTGGCCGGGCGGGACCAGCCGGGCGCGCCGCGACCCGTCGACGCTGTCGGTCAGCGGATCTGCATCCCGGAGATCGCCCGGGAGATGACAAGTCGCTGGATCTCGGAGGTGCCCTCGAAGATGGTGTAGATCTTGGCGTCGCGGTACCAGCGCTCGACCGGGTGGTCGCGCAGGAAACCCGCACCGCCGAGTAGCTGCACCGCCTTCTCGGTGACCGACACCGCCACCTCGCTGGCCTTGAGCTTGGACATCGATCCCTCGCCCGCCGTGAACGGGCGGTTGTTGCGGCCCATCCACGACGCACGCCAGACCAGCAGCCGCGCCGCGTCGATCTCCATCCGCATGTCGGCCAGCGCGAACGCGACCGCCTGGTTCTCGATGATCGGCCGTCCGAACTGGACCCGCTCCTTCGCGTAGTCCAGGGCGTACTCGTAGGCGGCCCGCGCCACGCCGAGCGCCTGCGCGCCGACTGTGGGTCGGGACAGCTCGAAGGTGCGCATCGCGGCCTGCCCGGTGGCCCGCTGACCGGAGCGGGCCCGGTCGAGGCGTGCCAGCAGGGCGTCCCGTCCGCCGAGCAGGCAGCGGCCGGGCACTCGTACCCCGTCGAGGAAGACGTCGGCGGTGTGGGACGCGCGTAGGCCGAGTTTGCGCAGCTTGCGGGTGGCGGCCAGACCGGGGGTGCCCGGGGGTACGACGAACGCCGCCTGGCCCCGGGAGCCGAGGGTGGGGTCGACCGAGGCGGTGACCACGTGTACTCCGGCGATTCCGCCGTTTGTGGCGTACGCCTTCTGCCCGTTGAGCACCCACTCGTCGGTGGCCTCGTCGTAGACGGCCCGGGTGCGCATCGCGCCGACGTCGGAGCCGGCTTCCGGCTCGCTCGTGCAGAACGCGGCGACGGCTGGCGAGTCGACGTCGCCGAAGCACTGCGGCACCCACTCGACCAGCTGGTCCGGGGTGCCAGCGCCGTAGATGGCGGCGACGGCGAGCGAGGTGCCGAAGAGGGAGAGGCCGATGCCGGCGTCACCCCAGAAGAGTTCCTCGCTGGCGATCGGCAGGGAGAGCCCGGTCGGGTCGGCCCAGCAGGTGGCGAGGAACTCGAAGCCGTAGAGGCCGACCTTGGCGGCCTCCTGGATCACCGGCCACGGGGTTTCCTCGCGCTCGTCCCACTCGGCGGCGGCCGGGCGCACGACCTCGGCGGCGAAGCCGTGCACCCAGTCGCGTAGATCCCGCTGTTCCTCGTTCAGGTCGAGCGAGAACTCAGTCATGTCAGGCCTTGGGGATGTCGAACAGGTTGGCGATGTTGGCGGCGAGACCGAGGTCGCCCTTCGCCTTCAACTTGCCGGTCATGAACATCATCACCGGGTTGGCGCCACCGGAGACGATCTTCAGGAACTCGACAGGGCCCATGGTCAGGCTCAGCTTCGGGTCGTGCTGCGGGGTCTCGTTCACCACGCACTTGCCGTCGGCGATGGCCACCTCGTAGGTGTCGCTGCCGCCATCCGCCCGGCCGGTGATGATCCAGTGGATGACCGCGTTCGTGGCGCCGGCCCGGTCCGCGCGGAACAGCGACGGCATCCGGCCGAACACCTCGCCCAGGATCTTGCCGCGCAGGTCACCGGACATCACCTGGGCGATCTTGTCGTCCGGGGTGGACTTGACCAGCTGGGCGAACTCCTTGGGGCCGACGTTGGCGAAGCTGGCCGGGTCGAAGTCAGTCATCAGGTGCGCCTTCCGGAAGATATGGCTACTCGTGCGTAACCCTACGCACGAGTAGGTATGCTCGCAAGGTGTCCACGCCGCCCGCCTTCAAGCGCCTGCCGCGCGCCGTTCGTGAGCAGCAGATGCTTGACGCGGCCGTCAAGGTCTTCTCCCGGCGCGGCTTCCACGCCGCCAGCATGGACGAGATCGCCGAGGATGCGGGCATCTCCAAACCCATGGTGTACGCCTACCTCGGCACCAAGGAGGAACTCTTCGTCGCCTGCCTGCACCGGGAGGGCACCCGGATGATGCAGGCCATCGCCGGCGCCGCCGCCCCCGACCTGCCGGCGGACGTCCGACTCTGGCGAGGGCTGAAGGCGTTCTTCGGCTTCGTGGGCGCACACCGCGACGGCTGGGCGGTGCTCTACCGGCAGGCTCGGGGTGAGCAGCCGTTCGCCGGCGAACTGGCCACCATGCGGGCCCGGTTGGTCGAGGTCGTCGCCGGGATGCTCGACCACGCCCTGCGCGCCGAGGGCCGGGAGATCACCGCCGTCGACCTGGAGGTCGTCGCGTACGCCCTGGTCGGCGCGACCGAGTCGCTGGCCGACTGGCTCGCGGACCACCCGGAGGCCGACCCGGAGAAGACCGCCACGCGGATGATGAACGTGGCCTGGCTGGGCGCCGGCCAACTCCTGCACGGCGTCGTCTGGCGCCCACCCGCCGACTGACCGCCCCGGCTGCCGGCGACAGTGCGGCACACGGCGGACCGGGTGGTCCCGGAGGCGCTGACCAACGACGCGCGCCGCTCAGTGGCGGGAGGCGGCGCGGCGGTGTGCTCGGCGGCGCAGCCAACGGATCCCCTCCAACCCGAACGTGACGATCACCGCCAGCCCCACGCCGGCCAGCACGCCCTTCACCGGGTCACGTTCGAAGGCCAGCCCACCGAAGTAGCCGAGCAGTCCGCAGTACACCGCCCAGGTGACCGCCCCGATGCTGTCGTACAGCAGGAACGCCCGGCGGGGATAGCGCACCGCGCCCATGGTCAGGGTGACGGCGGTCCGACCGCCCGGCACGTACCGGCTGGTGGTCAGGATGATTCCGCCGCGCCGGTCGACGGCGCGGCGGGCCCACTCGGAGCTGGCCCGCCGACGGCTGCCGTTGGGCAGGCGGGCCAGCCGGCGGGCGCCTCCGCCCTGCCCGATGGCGTACGAGATGTGGTCGCCGACCAGCGCGCCGATGGCGGCGCTCACGATCACCAGGGTCAGGCTGGGATGCCCGTCGCTCGCCGCGAGCACCCCGGCGGTGATCACGGCGGCCTCGCCCGGCACCGCGGGGAAGAACGCGTCGACCGCGGTGAGCCCGAAGATCAGCAGGTACACCCACGGCGATGTGACCGTCCCACGGAGGAGGTCGAGCAGGGCGTCCATTCCCCCATGCTTGTCGGGCGCGACCCACCCGGTGGGCGAGTTGCCGGATCACCCGTCTTCGGCCGTGATCAGCCGGCGCGGACCAACGCCGGTGGGGCGAGCAGCGGGCCGTGCGGGGTCTTGTCGTCGGCGGTGGGGCCGTGCGAGGTCAGCACCACCGGGGTGCCCAGCTCCGTGCGTACCGCCTCCGCCCAGTCCGTCGGCGGTTCGTCGTACACCGGGCGGGAGCGCAGCAGGCGGGCGGTGAGCGCGGCCTGCCGGTCCAGGTCACCGGGTGGGCCCGGGGTGAGCTGGCCGGTGGTGTCGTAGCGGCGGCAGATCCGGAGGTCGGGGCCGGCCAGGTCGAGGTGGGTCAGGGCGAGGCCGTCGACTTTGCCGGCCGCCGCGAGGGCGTACCGGTGGGCGACCGCGTCGAAGTGGCCGAACCGGAACCGGCCCTGCCACGGGTTCGTCGGGTTGTGCGGGTCGGCCAGCGACAGGGTCGGGTCCTCCGTCACCAGCGGCCCGGCCCCGTGTCGGGTGGTGACCACGCGGAGCACCCCGACGCGGGTCACGTCGCCGGACTGGCCGGCCTCGGCGAGGAGGCTGTCGGCGTTGGCGAACGTGGTGGTGCTCCACGTGGTGTACGGGTGGAATCCGTGCCACTCGTCGAGCAGCACCCCCTGTGCGCCCTCGAAGACGCAGGTCCCGGCGTGCAACGCCCCGGCCAGCCAGGTCCCGTCGACGATCGCGACCCGCCCGGCGAACCCGGTGAACGCGGGCAGGCAGTCCTCGACCGGCGGCGCGTCCAGCGGGCCCAGCTCGGCGGTCAGCCGATCCCGCAGGGCGGTCAGCCGGCGGCGCAGCAACGCCGGACGACGGCAGTCGCCGACCCGGGGCGCGTCGTCCGGGTGGGCGAGACCGTACGCGACGGCCTCGCCCACCCCGAGCCCGCAGGAGCCGTGCCGGTCGGCTCCCCGGGCGATCTCCCGGGCCTGGTTGGCGGCCCGGTGGTACGGGGTGGCGAGCAGCGCGTCCCCGTCGACGGTCAGCCGGTCCAGCGCGTCGGTCACCCCGACCGTGGCGAGATGGTCGGCCTCGGCGGCCAGCGCCAGCGGGTCCACCACCACGTGTCGCGACAGGTGGGTACGGACCCCGGGGTGGAACGTGCCGGCGCCGAACTGCGCGAACGTGTGGTGCCGCCCGTCGCGCAGCACGACGTTGTGCGCCGCCTGCGCGCCCCCGTTGAAGCGGATCACCGTGTGCACCGGTCGGGTGGCGCAGAGCCAGTCCACCACGGTGCCCTTGCCGGCGTCGCCGTAGCCGAGGTCGACCACCGCCACGTGCCTCACAGTCGGGTCACCCCACCGGTGGTGTCGGCGAAGGCGGGCAGCGTCGACACCTCGGCCCGCCGTCCCCGGCCGAGGCGGGCCAGGGCCTTCGACACGGTGCCGGTGGCGCTGGATCCGGCGTGGTCCAGGTGGCGCAGGCCCTCGTCCAGGTCGATGGCCTGCTCGCCGAGGCCGATGGTGAGCGCGATGGTCTCGCAGACCGCGTCGAGGTCGTCGAGCACCACGGCGTTCTGCCCGAGCAGGTCCCGCCAGAAGTCGAGCACCGTCGCGTTGCCGGCGTAGTGGCTGCCGGCGGGGAGCAGGTAGTAGGTGTCCCAGCGGCGGGTCACCTCGTCGACGACCTGCCGCAGCGGCACGTCCTCGGCCAGGTCGTCGCCGATCAGGCGGGCCACCTCCCGGGCCTTCACCTGCTGGTACGCCAGCTCGTCGCCGATGATGAACAGGTAGCCGCGCCGGCCGCGCTTCTCCCAGTTGTCGGTGACGGTGTGCCGGGCCATGAAGTACATGGCCAGCTCGTACGACTCGCTCATCTGCCCGCCGCCACCGCCTTCGAGGACGATCCGGCCGAGGTCGTCGTCCATCCGGTTGTCCGACTCGAACTGGCCGACCTGCAACGGGACCCGGTCGCAGGTCGCGTCGCCGATCGCACCGAACATGATCTGCGGGTCGCTGGCGTACCCCTGCCGTTGCAGCAGCCCGAGCAGTTGCGGCAGCTTGGTCTGCAGGACGCGCGGCACGGTGCGCATCGAGCCGGTCACGTCGAAGAGCACCGCGACGGGGGTCGACCGGGGGTGCTCGTCGGAGTCACGGCTCTCGCGCATCGCGTCGCGGGGGTCGAGCGCGGTGTGCACGGTGCGCGCCCCGCTGTCGCTGTAGGAGAACGCGCTGCGGCCGGTGGAGCGGCGGTAGCGGTCGGCGGCGTCGTACACGTCGGTGGACCAGATTCCACTGCCCATGACAGCTCCTTAGGGGGTGAGGGTGAAGGGGCGGAAGGTGCGTGGGCCGTAGAGCCGGTCCAGCACCTTGTCGAGTTCGCGCAGCAGACGCCAGGCGTCGTCGGGCCGGGCGTCCAGGGACCGCTGCCGGCAACCCCGCGCGAAGGCGTGCAGCTCGCGGGGCGCCCGCGACCCCATCAGCCAGCTCATGCAGCGGCTGGCCAACGCGATGTCGGTGCCCGGCCCGCACTGCCGCCTGCCGGGGACCTCCTCCGGATACCAGTCCTCCTGGCCCGGCACCAGCGCCGGGACCGTGCCGCCGACGGGGGCGGAGAAGCACCAGTCGACAAGCACCACGCCGTGGCCGTCCGGCTCGATCAGCACGTGTCGGGGCAGGACCGCGCCGTGCACCATGCCGGCCCGGTGGGCCAGGCCGAGCACCACAAGCAGCCGCCGCCACATCCAGGCCACGTCGCGGCCGTCCAACCCGTCGGGGTACGCGTGCCGCACCTCGTCGAGGTCGTGCAGCCCGGGTGCGGTGGCGAGCACGTTGATCCGCCGTTCGGAGCCGGTCGACGCGTCGCGGTGCGGGAACTCGTCGACGAGCCGGGGCACGTACGGCAGGTAGCGCGGGTCGCCACGCTCGGCGATGGTGCGCAGGGCGTGCGCCTCGCGGGCCATCAGGTCGTTGTCGGTGGGCCGGCGGGGGAGCTTGAGCAGCCGGTCGTCGCCGACGTCGTAGAGGTCCGCGAGGTCACCCGAGTGGGCCGGGGCGCCGAGTCGGTAGTCGCCGAGGACGGTGACCTGCCGGGCCCGCCAGCGGGTGGTGACGTGGATGAACGCGTCGAGGGCTTCGGCGCGTACCGCCGGGTCGGCCGGCAGGCGGTCGGGGTGCAGGGCGGCGACCAGCGCGCGGTAACGCCGGGCCGGCTGGTCCGTGCCGAACAGGTCGGCGTCGGTGCGGGCCGCCGTGACCAGGTCGATGGCCGCCGCGGTCCTCATCGCACCGTCTCCTCGCGGGCGGGGCGCAGCAGCGCCGGGTGCAGCAGGCGGGCGTCGCCGGCCCGGTAGAGCCGGGCGCGCGGGCCACCCCGGGTGCCACCGCGCTCGGTGCTGGCGCCGGTGCTCTCCACGAAGCCGGGCACCGAGAGCACCTTGCGGTGGAAGTTGCCGGCGTGCAGCGGGTGACCCCAGACCGTCTCGTAGACGGTGCGCAGCTCGCTGATCGTGAACTCGGCGTCGAGGAAGCGCGTGGCGAGTGGGGTGTATTCCAGCTTGGACCGGGCCCGCTCCAGCCCGTCGTCGATGATCCGGCCGTGGTCGAAGGCGAGCTGCCGGCTGGTCAACGCGGTGACCGGCAGCCAGATCGCCGCGTCGGCGTCGGTGCCGGCGGCCGGGTCCGGCAGGTCGGGGGCGAACGCGAGGTGGGCGATCGAGACGACGCGCATCCGCGGGTCGCGGTCGGGGGCGCCATAGCTGCCCAACTGCTCCAGGTGTACGCGGCGCAGCCGTTCGCCGCCGAGCCCGGTCTCCTCGGCCAGCTCCCGTCGAGCGCTGGCGATCAGGTCCTCGTCGGGCTGGACGAAGCCGCCGGGCAGCGCCCAGTGCCCCGCGAAGGGTGGCTGCCCGCGCTGGATCAGCAGCAGGTGCAGTGCGCCGTCCCGGATGGTCAACGCCACCACGTCGACTGTCACCGCGACCGACGGGTAGGCCCGGGGGTCGTACGCGGCAAGGAACTCCTGCTCGTTCATCGCGTCTCTCTCAGCTTGAGAACATCTCTCTCTGAGAACAACTTAACGCACGAGGGCATCACTGCCAAGCCCGAAAACCGTCAGCGCACGAAACCCGCCAGGTGCGGACGCCCGCGCGAGTCGTGCAGGGCGAACCCGCCGTCCGGCAGCAGGGCGAAGTTCACTGTGCTCGGCAGCGACACGGGCGCCTTGAAGGCGACCTCGACGGTGTAGGCGTCCGGCAGCCGGTTCTCCAACGCGGCCAGACAGCGCGCCTTGCTCCACATGCCGTGCGCGATCGGTCGACGGAAGCCGAACAGTCGCGCACCGAGCAGTGAGGTGTGGATCGGGTTGTGGTCCCCGGAGACCCGCGCGTACGTCGTACCGACGCGGGGTTCCACCCGCCACCGGGCCGTGGCGGTCGGCGCGGCGGGGCGTGCGCTCCGGTCGCGCCGCTCACCGCCGCCGGACGTGCGCTCCCGACCGAGGTACGTCGAGACGCCGCGCCAGACCTCCACACCGTCGACAGCGCCGACAAGCACCACGTCCACCTGCCGCCCCCGGTCGTGCGGGCGCAGGTTCTCCGCGTACGTGCGGAAGTCGACTGTCTCGTCGGCGTCGATCGGGCGGTGCACGGTGATCCGGTTGCCGACGTGGACCACACCGGTCAGCGGGATGGGAAAATCCGGCTCGGTCATCAGACGCAGGGCCAGCGGAAAGCCCATGACGTGCGGAAACGTCGCGGGCAGCCGGTCGCTGAGCCGGAAACCGCAGATCCGGTCGTAGTCGGCCAGGTGCGCCCGGTCCACCCGCACCCCGCCCACGGCCAACTCGGCCGCCGGCAGGCCGGACCCCCGCCGACCGCCACCGAGACCCGGCAGCGCGCCGAGCACCGCTTTCCGGTGGAGCGCCCCGGACGCCGGCATCCGCGCCAGTTCGACACGGGTACGGGCGTCGGCCTCCGGCCGCAGCGCCCTGGCCCGCGTCTCCGCCGACAGCGCCTCCGTCGGGCCGTCGATCAACTCGTGCAGGGAAAGGTCGTCGTCCGGCTCCCTCCGCGTGCCCATCACGCCCCCAGCAGGCTCTGGCCGCAGACCCGGACCACGTTGCCGCTCACCGCACCGCTGGCCGGCCAGGCCAGCCAACCGATCGTCTCGGCCACGTCCACCGGCAGGCCGCCCTGGGCCAGGCTGTTCATCCGGCGACCCGCCTCCCGCACCACAAGCGGGATGCGCGCGGTCAGCCGGGTCTCGATGAAGCCCGGGGCCACCGCGTTGACGCTGATCCCCCGCTCGCGCAGGGCCGGGGCGAGCGCGTCGACCAGCCCGATCACCCCGGCCTTGCTTGTCGCGTAGTTGGTCTGCCCCCGGTTGCCGGCGATCCCGGCGATCGACGAGACCGCGACGATCCGCCCGCCGGCCGGGATCAGCTCCCGCTCCAGCAGCACGTCGTTGATCCGCTCCTGGCTGGAAAGGTTGACGTCGATGACCTGGTCCCACCGGTCGGCGTCCATCCGGCCGAGCGTCTTGTCCCGGGTGATGCCGGCGTTGTGCACCACCACGTCGACCCGGCCGTGCCGGCTGGCCAGGTGGTCGGCGAGCCGGGTCGGCGCGTCCGGCGCGGTCAGGTCGAGCTGCACGGCCGTACCGCCGATGTCGTTCGCCACCGCGGCGAGGGCGTCCCCGGCGGCCGGGACGTCCAGCGCCACGACCTGCGCGCCGTCGCGGGCGAGCACCGTCGCCAGCGCCGCGCCGATGCCCCGGGCGGCGCCGGTGACAAGCACTACCTGCCCGTCCAGCGGGCGGTCCCAGTCGGCCGGTGCGCTCGCCGCGCCGACGCCGACCCGGATGACCTGGCCCGAGACGTACGCGGACCGGCCGGAAAGGAGGAAGTGGAGGGTCGACGCGAGGCTCGTGAGCGTGCCGGCCGAGAGGTCCGGGGTGTCCGCTGCGTCACCTCCGGCGCGGGTGACCTGGACGAGTTGGGCGGTGGTGCCCCGGCCGAACTCCTTGCCGATGCTGCGGACCAGCCCCTCCAGGGCGCGCTGGGCGGTCGCCTCGCGGGTCGTCGCGCACTCCCGGGGCGGGGTGCCGAGCACTATCACCCGGCCGCTGGGCAGCACCGCCCGAGCTTGCGGGTGGAAGAAGTCGTAGAGCTGGCGCAGGTCGGTCGAGTCGGTGATCCCGGTGGCGTCGTACACCAGGGCGCCGAACCGGTCCTGCGCCGTGGCGCTGCCGGTGTCCCGCAGCTCGACCCCGGCGGTGGTCAGGATCGTGGCGAGCGGCGCGGCGAGCCGGCCGCCGGTGGCCGCGCCGAGCAGGGCCGGTCCGGGCAGCAGCGGGTCGCCGGGATGGTGCCGACGCAGTCGGGGCGGGTCGGGCAGCCCGAGGCGCTTGACCAGCGCGCGGCCGGCGGCCGATTGGACGAAGCTCGCGTACCTGTCGGTCATGGGCGTAGCCTACTGGCGAGTAGGTTCGAGCAACACATCTCGGAGGAGGCGGATCGTGCAGAGCATCCGGCGGGTCGCGGTCATCGGGGGCAATCGCATCCCCTTCGCCCGTTCCAACTCCCGCTACGCGGACGCGTCCAACCCGGACCTGCTCGGCGCCGCGCTGGACGGTCTGATCGCCCGGTACGGGCTGGCCGGTCAGCGGGTCGGCGAGGTGGTGATCGGAGCGGTCCTCAAACACTCCCGTGACTTCAACCTCGCCCGCGAGGTGGTGCTCGGCTCCCGGCTCGACCCGCACACCCCGGCGTACGACATCCAGCAGGCCTGCGGCACCGGCCTGGAAGCGGTGATCCTGGTCGCCAACAAGATCGCCCTCGGTCAGTTCGACGTGGGCATCGCCGGCGGTGTCGACACCGCCTCCGACGCGCCGCTCGCGGTCAACGAGGAGATGCGGCGCACGCTGCTCAAGCTCAACTCCGCCCGCACGCTTGGCGAACGGCTCAGGGTCGCGGCGAAGCTGCGCCCGTCGCAGCCGTTCAAGCCGGAGATCCCACGCATCGCCGAACCGCGTACCGGCCTGTCCATGGGTGACCACGCCGCCCGCACCGCCCTGCAGTGGCAGATCGACAGGCGATCCCAGGACGAGCTGGCGCTGCGCTCACACCAACGGCTGGCCGCCGCGTACGACCGGAACTTCTTCGACGACCTGATGACGCCGTACCTGGGGCTGACCCGCGACCAGAACCTCCGCCCCGACACCAGCCTGGAGAAGCTCGGCTCACTCAAGCCGGCCTTCGGCACCCGCGGCCCGGACGCCGAGCACGCCACAATGACCGCGGGCAACTCGTCGCCGCTCACCGACGGCGCGTCCACGGTGCTGCTGGCCAGCGAGGAGTGGGCGGCCGCGCACAACCTGCCGGTGCTGGCCTGGTTCAGCTGGTCGGAGACGGCGGCTGTCGACTTCGTGCACGGCGACGAGGGGCTGCTGATGGCCCCCGCCTACGCGGTGCCCCGGATGCTGGCCCGCGCCGGGCTGACGTTGCAGGACTTCGACTACTACGAGATCCACGAGGCGTTCGCATCGCAGGTGCTGGCCACCCTCGCCGCCTGGGAGTCGCCGGAGTTCTGCAAGGACCGCCTCGGCCTGGACGCGCCACTGGGCGCGATCGACACCGACCGGCTCAACGTGAACGGTTCGTCGTTGGCCGCCGGGCACCCCTTCGCCGCCACCGGCGGTCGGATCGTGGCGACCCTGGCCAAGATGCTGGCCGAGAAGGGCAGTGGACGCGGGCTGATCTCCATCTGCGCCGCCGGCGGTCAGGGCGTGACCGCCATCCTGGAGCGCTGAGCGCGCCCCGCTGCGATGTCTCATTGTCTCTTCCACAGAGACATGGCCCCGACATCCGACCCGGTGTCTTCTACTCGAGCTGCGCGCCCGTAGCCGGACCCGTTGCCGACGGACTAGAGCCTCTTCACGACGGGTTTGCGTCGTTGTCTCCTCAAGATCGCTACTGCTAGGTTCTGCGCGACCTTGCTGCAATGGCACACAGCCTGCCTAGTACCTGGAGTTCACGATGGAGCTTCGCCGCGCTCGTCCCCACCTCTTCTGGATCACCTTTTTCCTTCTGGGCGGCCTACTCACCATGTGGGCATCCCTGAACGGCTGGGAGCTACGGGTCCTCATTGTGCCGGTGGGCTCCGGACCGCTGTTCCTCTTCGGACTCGTCTCGTTCCTCGGAGCGCTCGCCCTCGTTGCCAGCACGTTCCGACCGACGCCCATCGTCATCGACGAGACCGGGCTCCGGCTGCACGTGGCGGGCATCAACCGTTCCGTACCGTGGGCGTCGATCGACGCGGTGCTCCTTGAGTCGCCTGCCAGTACGGCGCAAGGCGCTGGCGTTCCGCGACTCGTTCTGGTGCCGGCGACCGGCGTCGACGTCGGCGTCGCGGCGGAATACACGAACAAGGTCGATGGTCGACTGTCCATAATCCTGCTGGGGCTGGATTCCCTGCGGGCGTCTCAGGATGAGGTCGTGCGGGCGTTTGAGAGGTATGCCGAAGGACGGTTCATCAACGACCCCTCGGCACCCACGAAGGCGGCGCACGACCTCTGATTCGGTAGGAGACACAGGGTGCGGAGCGCCGACGCGTCGGGTGCCGGCGCTGCCGGACACCCGAACGGCCACCCCCGGGCTCGATCACGGTGGGCGGGGCCGGATCCCGCCGAGGAACCGGGCGTGCAGCCTGTCGGCGGAGGTGTTCGGCAGGTCGGCCGCCGCGTCTGCCAGGTGTAGACCCAGGTAGAACGTCAGCGACAGCCGGTCGTGCACGTACTCGATGAGCAGCCGGCGCGAGCGGTTTCGGCATGAGCAGATTTCTGCGGAGATCCGAGCACGTGTCATGGCCGGTGAACTGCCAGCCGGTTGAGGTGTCGTGGTCGTACTACCCGGTCTCGATCGGCCGAGGCACTGCCATCGCCGCGTGTCAGAAGATCGTGGGTGGCGCCCCTCAGGCGCTGGCCGAACTGGGTCACCCCCAGCTTGGCCTGGTCGACCGGCTGTCCGTGAGGATGCCGGCCACCCAGGAGCTGGAGATCCTCTCGCTGCCACCACAGGTGCCGGTGATCCGTCAGTTCCGAGTGGTTCGCTCGGTGCATGGGCGGCCGGTCGAGGTGTCGGTCCTGATCAAGGGTGGTCACCCCCGGACGGCCTCGATAACCCGGCCCGCCCTGGGTGTCGACCAGCGGGTGCGGGACAATGAGGTACGTGACGACGATCCCCAACGTGCTGGCCAACCGGTACGCCTCGCCCGAACTGGTCGCCCTTTGGTCTCCGGAGGAGAAGGTCCGGATGGAGCGGCGGCTCTGGCTCGCCGTGCTCCGCGCCCAACGTGACCTGGGCGTGTCGGTGCCGGACGGCGTGGTCGAGGCGTACGAGCGGGTGCTCGACCAGGTCGACCTCGCCTCGATCGCGGAGCGGGAGCGGGTCACCCGGCACGACGTGAAGGCCCGGATCGAGGAGTTCAGCGCGCTCGCCGGGCACGAGCACGTGCACAAGGGGATGACCTCGCGGGACCTCACCGAGAACGTCGAGCAGCTTCAGGTGCGCGCCTCGCTGGAGCTGATCCGGGACCGGGTGGTGGCCGCCCTCGCCCGGTTGGCCTGGTTGGCCCACGAGCACTCCGAGCTGGTCATGACCGGCCGTTCGCACAACGTGGCGGCGCAGGCCACCACGTTGGGCAAGCGCTTCGCGTCCGCGGCGGAGGAGCTGCTCGTCGCGTACGAGCGGCTGGAAGAGCTGATCGCCCGCTACCCGCTGCGGGGCATCAAGGGACCGGTCGGCACGGCAGCCGACCAGTTGGACCTCTTCGACGGCGACGCGGACAAGGTGGCCGAGTTGGAGCGGCGGGTGGCCGAGCACCTTGGCTTCTCCCGGGTGCTGGACAGCGTCGGGCAGGTCTACCCGCGCTCGCTGGACTTCGACGTGCTGGCCGCCCTGGCGCAGACCGCCGCGGCGCCGTCGTCGCTGGCCACCACGATCCGGCTGATGGTCGGCCAGGAGCTGGCCACCGAGGGTTTCAAGCCGGGCCAGGTCGGCTCCAGCGCGATGCCGCACAAGATGAACACCCGCTCGTCGGAGCGGGTGAACGGCTTCGCGGTGATCATCCGCGGTTACCTGTCGATGGTCGGCGAGCTGGCCGGTGACCAGTGGAACGAGGGGGACGTGTCCTGCTCGGTGGTCCGCCGGGTGGCCCTGCCGGACGCGTTCTTCGCCGCCGACGGGTTGTTCCAGACCTTCCTCACCGTGCTCGACGAGTTCGGCGCGTACCCGGCCGTGATCAGCCGGGAGTTGGAGCGGTTCCTGCCGTTCCTGGCCACCACGAAGATCCTGGTGGCGGCGGTCCGGCGGGGCGTCGGCCGGGAGGTCGCGCACGAGGTGATCAAGGAGCACGCGGTAGCGGTGGCCCTGGCGATGCGCGAGAAGGGCTCGCCGGAGAACGACCTGTTCGACAGGTTGGCGGCCGACGGCCGGCTCGGCCTGACCCGCGCCGACATCGACACCCTGGTCGCCGACCGCAGCGCCTTCGTCGGTGCCGCCCAGGCCCAGGTGGCGGCGGTGACAAAGCGGATCACCGCAGTGGTGACGGCCCACCCGGAGGCGGCCACCTACAGCCCACCCCCGATCCTCTGATCCCCACCTCGACCGGCGGTTACTCGCCGGTCGGGGTTTCGGCGGCAGTTCTGAGGTTGGGCGCGCTTGCCGGTTCGGCGATGCCACCGAGCGACTCGGCGAAGGCCGGGTCGGTGGCGGTCTCCGCGGCGATCGCCGGCTGGTCGGCCGGCATGACCTCGGGCATGACAGGTACGGCGATCACCGCCGTTCCGTACGCGCAGATCTCCATCCACATCTCGCCGCAGTCGCGGCTGTCGAAGCGCATGCCGATCACCGCGTTCGCGCCGAGCCGCAGGGCCTCCTCGCCGAGCCGGGACACCGAGTCGGTGCGCCACCGGGTCAGGTTGTCCGGGGCCATCGGGTCGTACGCGCCACCGCGCAGGTTCTTGACCCCCTCGCGGTACGGGTTGCGCGTCCTGGCCATCGAGGACACGACCTCACCGAGAATCTGGCGGATCTCATAGCCGGGCAGTTGCTCTGTCGTCACGACCAGCACGGTTCCGATGCTGTCAGGACTGGCCCAACCCGATCGGGTGCATTGTTCACCTGATCGGATGCTGCAAAACGACGCGGCGCGGACGGCCGACACGCAGTCGACCATCCGCGCCGCCCGGGGTGTTAACCGTCAGACACCGGCCACCGAGGTGATCCAGGCCCGGTTGTACGCAACGCTGCCGTAGTTCTGGATGCTGTAGCCGTCGGCGGTGGAGGCGACGCCGACCTGCTGGCCGTTGTAGAACTGGGGGCCACCCGAGTCGCCCCGCCATGCGTTACCGCTGATCTCGGTGCTGCGGATCGCCTGCCCGCCGTACGCGTCGGTGACGCTGGTGCTTGTCACCCGCACGGTGGCGGTCTTCAGCTGGCTGGACGCGGAGCAGCCGCTGTAGCAGGTCATGCCCCACCCGTAGATCGAGTTTGTCGAGTTGAGGGGTGGGTTGCTGCTGGCGAGGGTGACCGTCGACGTGCTGACGGTGCTGGAGAGCCGCATGAGGGCGAGGTCGTTGCGGGTGTAGGTGGCGCTGACCGTACGGGTGACCCCGCCCGAGGCGCGGTAGACGCTGCCGACCCGGACCGACATGGTGCCGCTGATGCAGTGCCGGGCGGTGAGCACCCACTGCGCGGCGATGACGCTGCCGGAGCAGGTGAACGAGCCGTTGCTCAGCACCGCGGCGGCCCAGGGCGCCGACGTGACGGTGTCGCCGCCGATGATGGGTTGCGGGCCGGGCGGGGCGGCGGACGCGGCGGACGCGGCGCCGAGGGCGCCGACCAACGCGGTGCTGAGGACGGCGAGCAGGGGGCGGATGCGCATCGGGGGGGCTCCTTGGACGGGCGGACCCGGGGTCGCCGGGTGCGGGAGGGCGACGGCGGGGGTTCCCACCGTCGCCTGAATCGACTTACGTCGATGTACGATAGGGCTCGGCGTCAGCGTTATCAAGATTTTGATCGGGATTGATCAATGTAACGATTCGGCCACCGGGAGCGCCGTGTATGTCCTGCTGAGGCCGCCTGTCGCGCTCCCCGGGTCACCCAGAGCGCCGGTGATGTCGATCACTGCCTGAACTGCACCCGGCCGGTGCGTCAGTGGCGATATCTGCCAGGTACGCTGGCTGCGCTCGCCCGTTGTGGGTCGGCACCCAACTGCGTACACAGTCAGGAGTGCCCAGTGCCTCGCGTCGTCGTCGACGTCATGCTCAAGCCCGAGATCCTCGATCCGCAGGGCCAGGCCGTCGCAAACGCGCTGCCCCGGCTCGGCGTCGGTGACGTCGCCTCGGTTCGGATCGGCAGGCGGATCGAGATCGAGTTCACCGGTGAACCGGACCTGGACCGCGCTCGGGAGATTGCCGACAAGTTGCTCGCCAACCCGGTCATCGAGGACTTCACCATCCGCGTGGTCGAGGCCGACGAGACCGCGGACGCCCGCTCGTGACCGCCCGGGTCGGTGTCGTCACCTTCCCTGGCTCGCTCGACGACGGGGACGCGGCCCGGGCCGTCCGGATCGCCGGCGCCGAGCCGGTCCGGCTCTGGCACGGTGACCCGGATCTGCACGGGGTCGACGCGGTAGTGCTGCCCGGTGGCTTCTCCTACGGTGACTACCTGCGCTGCGGCGCCATCGCCCGGTTCGCCCCGGTGATGGAGACGATCGTGGACGCCGCCCAGGGTGGCCTGCCGGTGCTCGGCATCTGCAACGGCTTCCAGATCCTGTGCGAGGCGCACCTGTTGCCCGGGGCACTCACCCGCAACCAGCACCTGCACTTCCGCAACCGGGACCAGGTCCTGCGCATCGAGTCGGCAGGCACCGCGTGGACCAACGCGTTCCAGCCCGGCCAGGAGGTGCTCATCCCGGTCAAGAACGGCGAGGGCTGCTACGTCGCGGACACCGCGACGCTGGACCAGCTCGAGGCCGAGGGTCGGGTGGTCGCCCGGTACGTCGGCGGCAACCCCAACGGGTCGCTGCGCGACATCGCCGCGATCACCAACGCCGCGGGCAACGTGGTCGGCATCATGCCGCACCCCGAGCACGCGGTGGAGGCACTCACCGGTCCTTCGTTGGACGGCCTCGGCTTCTTCACGTCGGTCCTCAAGCACCTGGTGGGGGCGCCGGCATGACCGGCGACACGATCATCGGTCTGCTCAACCGCCGGCCTGGCGGGCACGAGCGCAGCGAGGAGAGGTCATGACCACCCATCCGGACCCGGTACGCGACACGCCCGAGGCGTACTCCGCCCCGGCGCAGCCGGCCGAGCCGAGCCCGGCGCAGCCCGTCGCCCCGGCCCCGCTGCCCACCGCCGTGTGGACCGAGGGCGTGGACACCGTGCCGCGCGCCGGTGGCACTCCGGGCGAGCTCCAGCCGTACACCGAGCTTGGTCTGCGCGACGACGAGTACGACCGGATCCGGCAGATCCTCGGCCGCCGGCCCACCCAGTCCGAGCTGGCGATGTACTCGATCATGTGGAGCGAGCACTGCTCCTACAAGTCGAGCAAGGTGCACCTGCGCCAGTTCGCCGAGAAGGCCCCACACAGCGACCGGATGCTCGCCGGCATCGGTGAGAACGCCGGTGTCGTGCAGATCTCCGACGAGCTGGCGGTGACCTTCAAGGTCGAGTCGCACAACCACCCGAGCTTCGTCGAGCCGTACCAGGGCGCGGCGACCGGTGTCGGCGGCATCGTCCGGGACATCCTCGCCATGGGCGCACGCCCGGTCGCGGTGATGGACCCGCTGCGCTTCGGCGCCGCGGACCACCCGGACACCGCCCGGGTGCTCACCGGCGTGGTCGCCGGCGTCGGCGGCTACGGCAACTGCCTCGGCCTGCCCAACATCGGTGGCGAGCTGGTCTTCGACCCCTCCTACCAGGGCAACCCGCTGCTCAACGCACTGTGCCTGGGCGTGCTGCCGGTCAGCCGGTTGCAGAACAAGGCCGCCGCCGGCCCGGGCAACGTTGTCGTCCTGATGGGCGCCAAGACCGGCCGCGACGGCATCGGCGGCGTGTCGGTGCTCGCCAGCGCCACCTTCGACGAGGGCAGCGAGGCGCGCCGCCCCGCCGTGCAGGTGGGCGACCCGTTCACCGAGAAGCTGCTGATCGAGGCGTGCCTGGAGCTGTACGACGGCCAGTTGGTGGTCGGCATCCAGGACCTCGGCGGCGCCGGCCTGACCTGCGCGCTCACCGAGACCGCCGCCGCGGCCGGCACCGGCATGCGGGTCTGGCTGGAGCGGGTGCCGCTGCGCGAGCCGTCGATGGACCCGCACGAGATCCTGGCCAGCGAGTCGCAGGAGCGGATGCTGCTCGTCGTCGAGCCCGACAAGCTCGACGCGGTGCTCAAGACCTGCGAGAAGTGGGGCGTCCTCGGCACCGCGATCGGTGAGGTCACCGCACCGGAGCCGGACGGCCGCCCGGGTCGACTGCTGATCACCTGGCAGGACCACCTGGTCGTCGACGTGCCGCCGGGTTCGCTTGTCGACGACGGCCCGGTCTACGCCCGGCCGATGCGTGAGCCGGCCGACCTGATCCTGCTCCAGGCCGACCGGGCCGAGACGCTGCCCCGCCCGGCCGACCCGGAGGCGCTGCGGGAGACCGTGCTGCGCATGATCGCGTCGCCGAACCTGGCCGACAAGACCTGGGTCACCGAGCAGTACGACCGCTACGTGCTGGGCAACACAGTGCTCGCCCAGCCGGAGGACGGCGGCGTGATCCGGATCGACGAGCGCACCGGGCTGGGTGTGGCGCTGTCGGTGGACGGCAACGGCCGGTACGCCCGACTCGACCCGTACAACGGCACCAAGCTGGCTCTGGCCGAGGCGTACCGGAACGTGGCGGTGACCGGCGCGAAGCCGATCGCCGTGACCGACTGCCTCAACTTCGGCTCCCCGGAGGACCCGGGAGTGATGTGGCAGTTCGCCGAGGCCGTGCGCGGCCTGGCGGACGGCTGCCTGGAGCTGGGCATCCCGGTGACCGGCGGCAACGTCAGCTTCTACAACCAGACCGGCGCGGCGGCCATCCACCCGACCCCGGTGGTCGGTGTGCTGGGCGTGCTGGACAACGTCGCCGACCGGGTGCCGATGGGCTTCGTCCCGCGTGCCGGTGGCGACCACGACCAGCTCTACCTGCTCGGCGAGACGAACGTGGAGCTGTCCGGCTCGGAGTGGGCCTGGGTGACGCACGAGCACCTCGGCGGCATCCCGCCCCAGGTCGACCTGACGCGGGAGAAGGCGCTCGCCGACCTGCTGGCCGAGGCCGCCCGGGTGGGTCACCTGGCCTCCGCGCACGACCTCTCCGACGGTGGCCTCGCCCAGAGCCTGGTCGAGGCCTGCCTGCGCCGCGGCGTCGGGGCCCGGATCGCGGTGCCGGAGCAGTTCGCCGAGGGCTCGATGCCGTTCGTCTACCTGTTCAGCGAGTCCGCCACGCGCGCGCTGGTGTCGGTGCCGCGCGGCCACGACAAGGCGTTCGCGGCGCTCTGCGCCGAGCGGGGGGTGCCGTTCGAGCTGATCGGCGTCACCGACCCGTCCGGCGGGGCGCTCGAGGTGCACGGTCAGTTCCGGATCGACCTGGACGAGCTGCGCAGGGCGCACACCGAGACGTTGCCGCGCCTCTTCGGGGGTTCGGCGGCTGTCGAGGTGCCCGCGCCGGCCGCCGGCGTGGCGGGCGCGGTCGAGGCCGTCCCGCTGCCGGTCGCCCCGGCCGAGCCGATCGACCCGGCCGAGGTGCTCTCCGAGCCGATCGCCTCTTCGGGGCCCTCCCCGGAGACCGGCGCTGTCGAGCCGATCGGTCCGGCACAGCCCGGTCGCTCGTCCGAGTCTGACACCGGTGCCACCGAACCGTCGCCTGACGAGCGCTGAGGCGTTGGCGGCCGCTGTCTACGGCCAACCCGGTTCCGGTGCCCGGTTCGACTGGGGGCTGACCGGGGCGGCCGAGCTCGGTCGGGTCTGCGCGGCGCTGGTGGTGGTGGACGTGCTGTCGTTCACCACCGCCGTGGAGGTGGCGGTCGCCCGGGGCATGCGGGTGCACCCGTTCCCCTGGGGTGAGCAGGCCGCCGAGTACGCGGTGCGCGTCGGCGCTGTCGCGGCGGTGGGCCGGCGACGGGTGAGCGCGGAGCATCCGTGGTCGCTCTCGCCCGCCGCGCTGAGCACCGCACCGGTGGTGGCGGACCTGGTCCTGCCCTCGCCGAACGGCTCCGCCATCAGCGCCGCCGCCAGCGCCACCGGCCTCCCGGTGGTCGCGGCGTGCCTGCGCAACTCCCGGGCCGTCGGGCGGTGGCTGCGCCGCCAGGGGTACGGCACGGTGGACGCCCCGATCGGCGTGATCGCCTCCGGGGAGCGGTGGCCCGACGGGTCACTGCGCCCGTCGGTGGAGGACCAGCTCGGCGCCGCTTCGGTGCTCGACGCTCTCTCCGGCGTACCGGGCGGGTTGTCCGTGGAGGCCGCCATGGCGCTCGCCGCGCTGGCGAGCACCCCGGATGTGCCTGCCGCCGTGCGGGGAAGCGTCTCCGGGCGGGAACTGACCGAGGGCGGCTTCGCCGAGGACGTGGACGTCGCCGTCCGGGTCGGCGTCTCGGACGTCGTGCCGGTGCTCAACCAGGGCGTCTTCTCCGCCGCCTGAGCGGGCGATCAGGCTGAGCGCGCCGCGCGTCGGGGTGACCAGGCCGAGCCATGCCGCGGCGCTGGGGTGATCAACTCGGCTTGCCGGAAACCGGGGTATCCGGCAGGCGGGATGCCGCGACTTCATTGACCACGAGTAGGTCTTGAGTGCGAAACGGCCACCCGGAGATCCGGGTGGCCGTTTCCGTGCGCTGTGGTGGGTCAGTCGTCCAGCCAGTCGAGGCGTCGGCCGCCCCGGTCGGTCGGCGGCGGGGTCTCCGGTCGGGACCGACCGGCGGCCGGTTGGCCGTAGCCGCCCTGCTCGTAGCCTCCTCGGTCGTCGTAGCCGCCGCGTTGCTGCTGCGGAGGCTCCTGACCGTAGGTGCCGCCCTGCTCGTACCCGCCGGCCGGTTGGCCGTAGCCGCCCTGCTCGTAGCCTCCTCGGTCGTCGTAGCCGCCGCGTTGCTGCTGCGGAGGCTCCTGACCGTAGGCGCCACCCTGGTCGTACCCGCCGGCTGGTTGGCCGTAGCCACCCTGCTCGTAGCCGCCGGCCTGCTGGCCGCCATACCCGGCGGTCGGCTCGGCGGCCCGGCCGCCGTACGGAGCCGGGTCGGGCTGGCCGTACCCCTGCCCCTGCTCCGGCTGGTAGACGCCTGTGGCGTACGGGTCGGCCGGTGCCGGGTACTGGGTGTCGCCGGTGTACCGGCCGGTCGGCTCGTCGTACCGCTCGCCGTAGGCCGCTCCACCAGCGGGAGCCGGCGGGTAGGCGGCGGTTCCCCCGGCCGGGGCGGCGTAGTCGCGGCTGCCGTACCCACCGCCGGAGGCGGGGGCGTTGCCGTAGCCGCCACCGGACGCTGGCGCGTTGCCGTAGCCGCCACCGGAGGCCGGTGCGCCGCCGTAACCTGCGCCGGAACCGGGTGCCGCACCGTAGCCGTCACCGGCGCCGTAGCCGCCCTCGGCACCTGCCGGAGCGCCGTAGCCGCCGCCGGAGGCGGGAGCGTTGCCGTAGCCGCCACCCGACGCGGGGGCGTTGCCGTAGCCGCCGGCCCCGTAGCCGCCGGGTGCTGGCTCGTCGCCGTAGCCGGCGCCGCCCCAACCCTGCTGCCCCGCACCGCCGTAGGCCTGCGCCGGCGCGCCGTACGGGTCCGGTGGGACGTCATCGACGACCGGGCGGTGCATCATCGTCGGCGCCTCGCTCAGCGCCGCACCGCCGACCATTGTTGGGTCCGCTCCGCCACCGGGCCGACCGCCGACCATCCGGGTCGGGTCGTCGGGGCCGCGGAAACCGCCCCGTGCCGGCGGCACCACACCGCCGCCACCAGCCGCAGCCGGGGCGTCGTCGTCGCCGCCGTTGTCCTTGCGCTTCATCCAGAGCAGGACGATCGTGCCCACACCGGCGGCCACCAGCAGACCACCGAGCAGAATGATCAGGTACGAGCCCGCGCCGCCGCCGCCGTCCTCGTTGTTCGAGGCGTTCGCCGGAGGGCCGGCGCTGGCGTCGTCGGCGCCTTCGTCCTCCCCAGCCTCGTCGGCCGGCTCCTCGCTGGGAACCGCCTCGGCGGTGGCGGACGGCGTGGCGCTGGGCGTCACCTCGACCTTGATCGCGAGGCTGATCCGTTGCCCGGTGATGGACTGCCCGGCAGCGGCGTTCAGAGTCTTCCGGGCCTGCACGTTGTCGAAGGTGGCGCCCAGGTCGATGCGACCCGGTGCGATCGGGTTGCTCGTGCTGCCGGTGAAGCGGAAGTTGCCGCTGCCGTCGCTCGTGGTGTCGAAGCGCTTGCCGGTGCTGTCCAGCAGCATGACCACCGCGTTCGGCACCGCCTTGCTGTCGGCCTGTACGACCACCTTGCCGGAGATCGACTGTACGGTCTGCGCCTGCGGGGGCGGCGCGGCGGCCTTGCCCTTGACGGTCAGCGCGATGGTGGCGGTGTCCGGGCCGGAATCGGCCTCAACGGCGACCGTGATCGTTGCTGTCGCGTCGCCAGCGTTCTCGTTGGCCGCGATCCTGACCAGCACCGACTTTGCCGGGTTGCCCAGGCCGCCGGAGAAGTCGAAATCGCCACAACCGCCGGCGCAGCTGACACCAGACGGCAGGCCAGAGAGACTGATCGTTCCTTTTTTGTCGTCGTTGCCGCCGTTAACGCGCACGGTGACCGTGGCATCGCTGCCGGCGTTGACGGTGATCGAGTCGGGGGAGACCTCGACATCTGCGGCCATTGCCGGTGTGGCGGGGACGGCGAGCAGAGCGCCGGCAACCAGCGCTACGACCACACCGGCCCGCTGCTTCCAGGCACGTCGGTGTGTTGACACGTCCACCGCCTTCCGGGCTGACTTCCCTCCGACCGGCGGGGCGCCGGGCCGGGGATCATCACGGTTCGAATACGCCGTCGGCAACTATGCCTTGTCCAACTGGATCGGCGCGACCCAGGGCCAACGTCGGGTGTTCGGCCTGCGGGTCGTATCGTCCCTTCGTGTCCTCTCCGCACAGTAAGTCCGCTGCCGTCGCGGCGGCGTTGTCGGCGCTCGACGAGGGGCGTACACCCGAACGGCCGGTGTTCCGAGAGGCGGTCCGGTCGCTGTTGGCCGTCCTCGCGGAGCGCGCCCCCGGCCGATCGGTGGAGGTGCGCGTCCCACCATACGGTGCGATCCAGTGCGTACCCGGCCCTCGACACACCAGGGGAAACCCGTCAAACGTGGTCGAGATGGCCGCGGACACGTGGTTGGAGCTGGCTACCGGGAGGATCGGGTGGGCGGAGGCGGTCACCGAGGGCCGCGTCCAGATGAGCGGGGTCCGGGCGGACCTCTCTGCCTATCTGCCCCTCTGATCGTCCGATGTCCCACTCATCGTGACGCTCAGCATGGGAAACGTGACTATCTGTGTCGATGGCGATTCGCGTACACTGTCAGGCGATGAGAGTGGTCCCGGCAGACGAGTGTGGATCCGTCCGTGATCCCGCCCGGCCGGTCCAGACCAGCATGAGGGAGCGGTAGGTGCCCCGAGGCGACGGCCGGCTGAGCCACGACCTTGACCCACAACGACCTGGCCCCCAAGACGCCTGTGGTGTCTTCGGCGTCTGGGCGCCCGGCGAAGAGGTCGCCAATCTGACCTACTTCGGCCTCTACGCCCTGCAGCACCGCGGCCAGGAGGCGGCGGGCATCGCGGTCAGCGATGGCTCCGGCGTGGTGGTCTACAAGGACCTCGGCCTGGTGGCCCAGGTCTTCGACGAGCCCACCCTGGCGAGCCTGCGCGGCCACCTGGCCATCGGGCACGCCCGTTACTCCACGACCGGCGCGTCCAACTGGGAGAACGCCCAGCCGACGATCCGGTCCACCACCTCCGGCACGACCATCGCGCTGGCGCACAACGGCAACCTGGTGAACACCGCCGAGCTGGAGAAGGAGGTCGCCGAGCGCGGCCTCATCGCGGACGGTTCGACGAACGACACCTCCCTGGTGACGATGCTGCTCGCCGGCCGACCGGATCTGTCGGTCGAGGCGGCCGCACTGGAGGTGCTGCCGCAGCTGCGCGGCGCGTTCAGTTTCGTCTTCATGGACGAGTCGACCCTCTACGCGGCCCGCGATCCGCACGGCGTCCGCCCGCTGGTGCTCGGCCGTCTGGAGCGCGGGTGGGTGGTGGCCAGCGAGACGGCCGCCCTGGACATCGTCGGCGCGAGTGTGGTCCGCGAGGTCGAGCCGGGCGAGCTGATCGCGATCGACGAGAACGGGCTGCGCTCCACCCGGTTCGCCGCGCCCGAGCCGAAGGGCTGCCTCTTCGAGTACGTCTACATCGCCCGCCCGGACGCCACGATCGCCGGGCGCAACGTCCACGCGGCGCGGGTGCAGATCGGTCGGCAGTTGGCCAAGGAGCACCCGGTCGAGGCCGACCTGGTGATCCCGGTGCCGGAGTCCGGCACCCCGGCCGCGATCGGCTACGCGGAGGCGTCCGGCATCACCTACGGCGCCGGCCTCATGAAGAACCCGTACGTGGGTCGCACCTTCATCCAGCCGTCGCAGACCCTGCGTCAGCTCGGCATCCGCCTCAAGCTCAACCCGCTGCGGGAGAACGTCCGGGGCAAGCGGCTGGTGGTCGTGGACGACTCGATCGTCCGGGGCAACACCCAGCGCGCCATCGTCCGGATGCTGCGTGAGGCGGGGGCGCTGGAGGTGCACGTCCGGATCTCCTCCCCGCCCGTGAGCTGGCCGTGTTTCTACGGCATCGACTTCGCCACCCGGGCGGAGCTGCTGGCCAACGGGTTGGACAACGACGGCATCCGGCGCTCGATCGGCGCCGACACGCTGGGTTACGTTTCCCTTCCTGGCCTGATCGCCGCAACCGAGCAGCCGAAGACCCGGCTGTGTCGGGCATGTTTCGATGGGGAGTACCCGATCGAGTTGCCGGCCGGCAACCTGATCGGCAAGCACGTGCTCGAGGGGGTGGGGCGACGGGTCGCGAACTCGACGTCGGAAGCCCCGCACACCAACGGCTCGTCCGTCGCCACTCCGGGTGGCGTTACCGCAAACCGCCCGTAGCACCAACCGGCGCGGCCCGGCCACCGTCGGCGCGGCACCGAGAACCAAAGGGGAGAACCGTGACGCACGTGTCCGAGCGCAGCGGCGCAGGAAGCAGCCCGACCGGCGCCGGCGGCGACCGACAGCCCTGGACGGCCGGCACCAGCCGGCAGGCCCGCAAACGCTCGGTCTCGTACGCCGACGCCGGAGTCTCCATCGACGCGGGCGACCGCGCGGTGGAGCTGCTCAAGTCGAAGGTGCGTCAGACCCGCCGCCCTGAGGTGCTGGGTGACCTCGGTGGGTTCGCCGGTCTGTTCCGGCTGGACACGAAGAAGTACAAGAGCCCGATCCTGGCGTCCTCCACCGACGGCGTGGGCACCAAGCTGGTGATCGCCCAGCAGATGGACATCCACGACACCGTCGGCATCGACCTGGTCGCGATGGTCGTGGACGACCTGGTGGCCTGTGGCGCCGAGCCGCTGTTCCTGCTCGACTACATCGCCACCGGCGAGGTCGTGCCGGACAAGGTCGCCGAGATCGGCGCGGGCATCGCCGACGGCTGCCGCTACGCCGGCTGCGCGCTGCTGGGCGGGGAGACCGCCGAGCACCCCGGTGTGCTCCGCCCGGACGAGTACGACATCTCCGCGACCGGTGTCGGCGTGGTCGAGGAAGCCGACATCCTCAGCCCGGAGCGGGTCGAGGTGGGCGACGTGGTGATCGCCATGCGCTCGTCCGGCCTGCACTCCAACGGCTACTCGCTGGTCCGGCACGTGCTGCTCGGCGCGGCCCGGATGCGACTGGACATCGTGATCGACGACTTCGGTCGGCAGCGGACCCTGGGTGAGGAGCTGCTCACCCCGACGAAGATCTACGCCAAGGACTGCCTCAAGCTGATCGCCGAGGCGGAGGTGCGGGCGTTGTCCCACATCACCGGCGGCGGCATCCCCGGCAACCTGGTCCGGGTGCTGCCGGAGCACGTCGACGCGGTGGTCAACCGGTCCACCTGGAAGCCGCAGCCGATCTTCGACCTGATCCAGTCCAAGGGTCGCATCGACGACCAGGACATGGAGTCGACGTTCAACATGGGCGTCGGCATGTTCGCGATCGTGTCGGCGGAGGACGCTGACCGCGCGCTGGCCACCCTGACCGGCCGTGGAGTCGAGGCGTGGCAGGCCGGCGAGATCATCGAGGGCACCGGCAACGTGCAGATGGTCGGTCAGCACACCCGAGGTTGATCACATGCTGGTGATCGTACGGGCACCTGATCAGGGCTTCACCCGAGTGGCCAATGCCGCCTAGCCTGAAGGGCTCAGGCTAGGCGGAGGAGGGTGATGGCTGCTCGGGGACAGGCGTTCAGCGGGATGCGCGGTCTGGCGGCCGTCCCGTCGTACGTCGTCATGCAGCCGACCACCCTGTGCAACCTCGACTGCACGTACTGCTACCTGCCGTTTCGTTCCGCCGACCGACGGATGCCGGTGGCGGTGGCCGAGGCGGTCGCGGCGGCGGTCAACCCCTGGGCGACGACGGGCCGGTTCTCGGTGGTGTGGCACGGCGGTGAGCCGCTGGCGGCCGGCCGGGAGCACCTGGCCGACCTGATGGCTCCGTTCGGGCCCGAGGTCGAGCATCACGTGCAGACAAACGCCACCCTGATCGACGACGACTGGTGTGACTTCTTCACCCGGCACGAGATGCGGGTGAGCGTGAGCGTCGACGGTCCCCGGGCACGCAACGGTGACCGGGTCAACCGGGGTGGCCAGCCGGCGTACGACCGGATCGTGCGGGGCATCGCCACACTGCGTCGGCACGGCCTGCCGTTTTCCGCGCTGGCCGTGGTGTCCCGTCCGGAGCCGGGGCTCGCCACCGAGTTGTACGACTACTTCCTCGATCTGGGTTGCGACGTGTTGGGCGTCAACATCGAGGAGACCGAAGGGGTCAACACCCGCGACAACAGCCACGACCCGGCGGCGGTGACCGGCTTCTGGGCCGAGTTGGTCGCGGCCTGGCGTCGGGAGCCCCGGATCCACCTGCGCGAGATCGAGTGGTCGCTGCGCTATGCCGCGGCCGTGCTCGACAACGCGGCGGACGGGGTGCTGCCCCGCCAACTGGACCCGATCCCGACGATCGGTCACGACGGCTCGGTGATCGTGCTGTCCCCGGAGTTGGCCGGCTTCAGCGACCCTCGCTACGGCGACTTCAGCAGTGGCAACGTGCTGCGGACCCCGCTGGCGGAGATCCTCGCCGGTGCGGCGGCGACGCCGTGGGTCGGCGAGTTCCTGGCTGGGGTGGAGGCGTGCCGGGTCTCCTGCCCGTACTTCGGCTTCTGCGGGGGCGGCCATGCCGCCAACCGTTACTTCGAGCTGGGGCGTTTTGACGGTACCGAGACCGAGCACTGCCGCAACAGCAAGATCCGCCTATTGGAGGGAGTGTTGGAGCATGCCCGAGACCACCAGTCACCGGCGCCCTGAGCGCGAAGCGGACGACGGCGTCACCGAACGGGTGCGGGAGGCGGGTCCCGCGCTCATCGCGCTGCTACAGGAGGCCGAGGACGCGCGGAGGCTCCGCTCCGAGGTTTCGGGAAGCGACGGCGCCAGCGCGGTCTGCGCCTGGAACCACTTCGAGAACATCCCGACGTTCTACAACTGGAACAACCGCCCACGCTGAGGTGAGCCACGATCGGGGGCCTGTCGAGCGACCGGAATAGCTCCGGTCGGGTCAGGCCCCTGATCGTCGGCTACTGCACCTGCACGGAACGTGCGTGAGCACGCGGCCTTACCGCGTGCTCAGTTGCGTCGAGAGGTCAGCGGGTCGGACGGACCCAGGGATCCGGGTCGTCGTCCGCGTGATCCTCATCATCGTCGTCGACGAACTCTTTAGAGTCGTCGTCGAAGTGGTGCTCAGACTTACCAGCACCCGCCAGTTCGCGCTGCAAGGCGGTGAGGTCGGTGTTCGGGGAGTGGTACTTCAACTCCCGGGCCACCTTCGTCTGCTTGGCCTTAGCACGGCCGCGCCCCATGGCTCGACCCCCTCGCACAGAATGCGGGGCAGCCCGAAGGCGGGCCCCGATGACGTCAGGCATCTCTCGTGGCTCTTACGGTACATGGGGATGCCAACGTTCGGCACCTCGGGTTACCGTCAGCCGGCTCTGCGCGTCGCGTCGATCCGGCCGTCACCCAGTGTACCGGGTAAGGAGCGGAACGGTTAGCACCCGTGACACCGGACAAACCGCATCAAAGTTGACCCGACTTCAGCCTACCCAGGGCGAGCCGGCCAGGGGGGCCCGGAGGCGGATCCCGTCGATCCGCCTCCGGGAGGAACGCTCAGCGCAGGTGGATTCCGCGCAGCCGGCCGATGTCCGCCATCCGCCGCTCCGCCAGCCGGTCCGCGGCCACCGCCGGCGGCACGCCCTCGGCGTCGGCCAGGCGCAGGATCTCGCGGGTGGTGTCGTAGATCCCGGTCGCCCGCAGCTTCGCCCGCTCGAAGTTGAAGCCCTCGATCTCGTCGGCCACCTGGATGACGCCGCCCGCGTTGACGACGTAGTCCGGGGCGTAGAGGATGCCCCGGTCGGCCAGCAGCTTCTCGATGCCCGGGTGGGCGAGCTGGTTGTTCGCCGCACCGGCCACCACCTTGGCGCGCAGCGCCGGCACTGTGTCGTCGTTCAGGGCGCCACCCAGCGCGCAGGGCGCGTACACGTCGATGTCCGCGGCGGCCAGCGCGCTGACGTCGTCCAGCAGGGTGACCTGCGGGTGGTTGGTGCGTACCCAGGCCAGGGCCTTCGGGTTGACGTCGGTGGCGACCACCTCGGCGCCGTCTTCGAGCAGGTGCCCGGTGAGGTATTTGCCGACCTTGCCCAACCCGGCCACGCCGATCCTCCGGCCCCGCAGGCTCGGAGTGCCCCAGACGTGCTCGGCGGCCGCCCGCATGCCCTGGAAGACGCCCCAGGCGGTGAGGATCGACGAGTCGCCGGCGCCGCCGTGCTCCACGCTGCGTCCGGTCACGTAGCGGGTCTCGCGGGCCACGACGTCCATGTCCGCCACGTACGTGCCGACGTCGCAGGCGGTGTAGTAGCGGCCGCCCAGCGACTCCACGAAGCGACCGTACGCGCGCAGCAGCGCCTCGCTCTTGATCTGCTCCGGGTCGCCCCAGATGACGGCCTTGCCACCGCCCAGGTCCAGCCCGGCCAGCGCGTTCTTGTACGCCATCCCGCGCGACAGGTCGAGCACGTCGGCGAGGGCGTCCTCCTCGCTGGCGTACGGGTAGAAGCGGGTGCCGCCGAGCGCCGGACCCAGCGCGGTGGAGTAGATCCCGATGATCGCCTTCAGGCCACTCTGCTTGTCCTGGCAGAACACGACCTGTTCGTGACCTGTCGATACCGGGTCGTCGGTGCTCGCGAATACACCCATTGTTGGCTCCTGGAGTGGTGTGCGCCCTTGTGGGACGCGGACCTGGTGGACGCCGGCGGGGATGCTGCCGGTGTGATCGAGCCTAGTATCGGCCGCCGTGCGAGCGCTCGACACGCCGCCGCCGTCCCACGTTGCGGCGCGCGTGGTCCGGCCGCTGACCGCGTACGGGTGCGGTTCGTGGGAGGATCGCGCGGTGCCGTCGCTCTTCGCTTCTTACCTGCGCGTGTACGAACCGTTGACCGCCTTCGACCGAGACCGGCAGAGCTACTGGCGCCGCTACGTCTCGGAGGGGAGGGCGGTGGCCCCGGCCGAGGGTCCGGGCCGGCAACGGACGGCGGTGATCGAGGCGCTGGGCGCTGGCTGGACCCGGTTGCCGGACCTGCCGGAGGAGGCGTACGTCCTGGAGACGGACGACAGCCTGCTGGTCTGCCCGTGGAACCTGCGGATCCGGGTCGCTGAGGCCGCGCTCAGCGCCCGGGACGGGGTGCCCTCGGTACTCGCCGACGCCTTCGTGCCGCCGGTGCTGGCCGGGCAGGCCCGGGCGGTGGTCGACGACTGGCGCAGCGGGGCCCGGGTGCTGGAGCACGGCGTGCCCCGGGTGCACGAGCAGATCGCCACGTGGGGCGTGCCGCTGCGCTGGTTCGTGCTCTTCGAGCCGGCCGAGCGGGACCTGGTGACCCAGTCGGGCCGACGGGCGCTGCGCTACCGCACGGAGATCTCCAAGGCTCGTCGGCGGTCGTCACGGGCGCTGTCCGTGCTGCGCAAGTCGGTGGGCGAGGCGCCGATCACCGAGGCGGTGGAGGAGGCGGCTCGCTGGCTGGAGGAGTTCCATCCCCGGTCGGTCGTCGAATTGGACTACGGCGGCCTTGTCGACCTGCTCTCCGACGAGACTCTCGCGGCGGACGACTCGCCCGAGTTGGTCGCCGAGGGCCTGGCGGGGCTGTCGCGGGGCGAGGCCGAGGAGGCGTCCGCCGCGTACGACAAGTTGGTGGCCCGGTGGCGCGCGGTGCAGCTGTTGGAGCGGTGCAATTAGGGCAAATGCCCGTAGGAGCGCTCCCAAGGTGAGTTGCGCTCGTAGTTGACGCATCACGAACCGTGATCATGAGTCCGAATAAGGTAGATTCTGCCGTGTAAAAGTCGTAAAAATCGGGCATGGTTCATCCGTCCGTCTAGGGACCTTCATCCGTTCGGCCCATGTCGGACATCGGGGACTAGCCGGACCATGGGAGACGCGTCGGCCGGCGGGACCCCGGCCGATGTCTATACATGTGGAGGAGTGACCGATGGCATCGCGAACGCACGAACCAGAGCCGCTACTCACGCCGGCCGAGGTGGCGTCGATGTTCCGTGTCGACCCGAAGACGGTGACCCGGTGGGCCAAGGCGGGCAAGCTCAGCGCCATCCGCACCCTGGGTGGCCACCGTCGATACCGCGAGTCGGAGGTCAGGGCGCTGCTGCAGGGTCAGATCCCGCAGCAGCGGCAGGGCGACTGAGCGGCACCAGTTTTTCCGGTCAGGGGCGGTGGATCTCGATCCGCCGCCCCTTTCCATGGCCGGGGCGAGGCCCGACCGACCTCAGGGCCGGCCCTCGGTAAGCGTCACGCTCAGCGCCGGCCCTCGGCCAGCGTCACGCGGATGCCCACCGTGCCGCCCTCGCCGCGGCGTAACCGGCTGCCCAGCAGGCTCAGCCGGCCGATCAGCCGGTACTTGTGCTTGAGCAGATCACGAACCCGCCTGGTGTCACCGCCGCCACAGATCGTGGCGTGCGCCGGCACCTCCGCCCCGTGCGGACGCCCCCGCACGTCGCAGGGCGCCACCGTCACCTGGCCGTTGTTGCGGATCCGTTTGACCTTGCCCGAGTCGGCTCCGGTCCAGACCGCCAGCGCCTCACCGTCGCGGACCGCCCAGACCGGGGTCGGCACCGCCCGACCGTCCTTGCGGAAGGTCGTGAGCAGGATGTACTTCTCGGCCGACAGCCGGTCCAGCGTGGTCACGCCGCCAGGATACGACCGCTACCGGCCGCTGAGTGGACAGATAGCGTGAACCCCGTGACAGGCGATCCTCAAATCGGTGACGTGATCGGCGAACTGCTGCGGGACACGCTCGCCGTGGCCACCGGGGTGGGCCCCCGACCGCTGGTCGGTGGCCGACTACCCCGGCCGGTCATCGAGATCATCGAGCGGGACGACGGTCTGATCAACGGCGCTCCGGCCGCGCACTACCTGGACGGGCCGCAGGAGTGGCAGCCGTACGACCACCGGGCCGTGGACCGGGTACGCGGCGAGACGCTCGACATCGGCACCGGCGCCGGCCGGATCGCGCTGCTGCTCCAGGAGCGCGGCGTACCGGTCACCGGGCTGGATACCTCCGCGGGCGCGCTCGCGGTCAGCCGGCGTCGTGGCGTCCGGCGGCTGGTGCACGGCACCGTCGACACGCACGTCGCCGACGGTCAGCGGTACGACACGTTCCTGCTGCTCGGCAACAACCTCGGGCTGTTCGAGGGTCGGCAGCGTGCCCCCGGGTTCCTGGCCGCGCTCGCCGCGCTGGCCCGACCGGGAGCGCAGATCATCGCGCACGGCACCGACCCGTACGGCACCCGCGACCCGCTGCACACCAGTTACCACGAGCGCAACCGCCGTCGGGGCCGGCTCGGCGGCCAACTCCGGCTCCGGCTGCGCTACCGCGAGCTGAGCACCGAGTGGTTCGACTACCTGGTCTGCTCGGCCGACGAGTTCGCCTCGCTGGTGCACGGCACCGGCTGGCGGCTGACCGATGTGGACGACCGGGACGCCCCCTACTACCTGGCCACCCTGCGCCTCGCCGAGTGAGCGACGGCCCCCGCGCCAGCCAGCGCGGGGGCCGTCGTACCGCTCAGACCTGGACGGTCGGCGGGAGCTGCTCGGGCGGGAGGCCGCCATCGCCGTCGACCACCTCGTCCGGTTGGCCGTCCTCGTCGATGTCGACCATGGTGATGTCCACCTTGCCGTCACCGTCGGTGTCGAACTGGAACAGGTCGGCCTTGCCGTCGCCGTCGGTGTCCACCACCCACACATCGGTCTTGCCGTCGTTGTTGGTGTCCGCGCGCAGCAGCTCGACCCGCTCGTCGCCCCGGGTCTCCACGATCTCCCCGTCGGTGACGCTCTCCGGTGCCTGGCTCATGTCGACTGGTTCCTTCCCTCGATTGACGGGCCGTCATTACCCGATCCCGCGCTCCCCCAAGCATGGGCCGGATCGTCGAGCTGTCTAGGGTCGCAGCATGAGCGAGCGGAGCAGGCGAAACACCCGGCTCGGTGTGGCGGGGACCCCGCGCGCCGGCAGGCGGGACAGGGAGGCGTGATGAGCGGACGTTTCGTGGTCGTCGGCGCCGGCACGATGGGGCTCGGCATCGCGTACGTGGCGGCCGGGGCCGGGCACACCGTCGAACTGGTCGAGGTGGACCCGGAGCGGGGCAGGACCGCGCTGAACCGGCTCGCCGAGCTGTGGGAGCGGGCCGTGCAGCGCGGAAAGCTGAGCGCCGACGAGGCCGCCACGCACCGGCAGCGGGTCACGCTGCGACCGACGCTCGCCGAGGTCGCCCCCGCCCCCGAGGTGATCGTGGAGGCGGTGCCGGAGCGGCTCGACCTGAAGCGGGCGGTCCTGCGTGACGCCGCGGCGCTGCGCCCGGCGTTGCTGGCCAGCAACACCTCCAGCATCGCCATCGGTGAGCTGGCCGCCGGGCTGGACGCGCCCGAGCGTTTCCTCGGCCTGCACTTCTTCAACCCGGTCTGGGCGATGGCCCTCCTGGAGATCGTGGTCGGCCCGGCCACCGCCGAGGAGACCACCGCCGCGGCCGTCGCGCTCGCCGGCCGGTTGGGCAAGGACCCCGTCGTCGTACGCGACCTGCCCGGCTTCGCCACCTCCCGACTCGGGGTCACCCTCGGACTGGAGGCGATCCGGATGGTCGCCGACGGGGTGGCCAGCCCGGCCGACATCGACAAGGCGATGGTGCTCGGCTACCGGCACCCGATCGGGCCGTTGGAGCTCACCGACCTGGTCGGCCTCGACGTACGGCTGGACATCGCCCGTACCCTGCAGGCCGCGTACGGGGAGCGGTTCGCGCCGCCGCCGCTGCTCGTGGAGATGGTGGGCCAGGGGCGGCTGGGCAAGAAGTCGGGGCACGGCTTCTACAGGTGGAACGGCGGGGTCAAGCAGTGAGCGGGCTGCGGATCGAGGAGCGGCCGGACCGGCTGGTGGTGACCCTGGACCGGCCGGAGAAGCGCAATGCCATCGACGCTGACCTGATCGCCGAACTGCACCAGGTCTGCGCCGAGTTGGAGGCGCGCCCCCGGCTGCTGCTGCTCACCGGTGGCACGGCCGGCATCTTCGCCGGTGGCGCCGACATCGCCCAGCTCCGGGAGCGGGGCCGCGTGGACGCCCTGGCCGCGATCAATTCCGCGGCGTTCGCTCGGATCCGGGCGTTGCCGATGCCCACTGTGGCGGCCGTCGACGGGCCGGCGCTGGGCGGTGGCGCGGAACTGGCGTACGCCTGCGATCTGCGGGTGTGCACGGCGCGGGCCGTCTTCGGCCAGCCGGAGGTGCGGTTGGGGATCCTGGCCGGCGCGGGCGCGACCCACCGGCTACCCGCGTTGATCGGTGAGGGGCGGGCCAAGGAGTTGCTCTTCACCGGTCGACGGGTGGACGCCGCGGAGGCGCTGCGCATCGGTCTGGTGAACCGGGTGGTGGACGAGCCCGACGAGTTGCTCACTGTGGCGCACGGGGTGCTTGACGAGATCGCCCTGGGCTCCCCGCTGGCGGTGCGGCTGACCAAGCTGGCGGTGGACGCGCCCGCTGCCGCGCACCCACACCTCGACCTGGTCAGCCAGGCGGTGCTCTTCGAGGACGAGGAGAAGCACCGGCGGATGACCGAGTTCCTGGATCGCCGTCGGACCCGTTGATCGCTGAACGGGGAACGGCCGCACCGGCGGTTGCCGGTGCGGCCGTTTCGGGGCTGCGGTGGTGCTCAGTGCCGGATCTGCACCCCGCTGTCGGCCAGCGAACGGATCACCGAGGCCGACTCACCGAACCCGATGATCAGTACGGCGTCCGCGCCGAAGTCCTTGATCTCCTTGGCGCCACCGGAGAAGTCCACCGGGGGAGCCTTGGCGTCGGCGGGCGGCTCGTAGGTGAGCAGCTTGAGGCGGTCGCCCGCGATGCCGGCCTTCTCCAGCTCGTCACGGACGGTGCCCTGGAGGCCCTCACCGTAGGAGTCCTTGCGGGCGACGATGACGATCTTCTGCGATCCGTCGCGGAGGATGACATCGGCCAGTGCCCGGCCCTGGAGGCTGTCCGGCGGCGCGGTGCGGAAGTAGAGGCCCCGGTCCTCGACGTCGGTCAGGCCGCTGTCGGTGTTGGACGGGGAGAAGAGGATCTTGCCGGCCTGCACCACGTCCGGCAGCACCTCCCGGGAGATACCCGAGCCGCCAGCGCCGATGATCACGCTGACGCCGTCCGTCACGTGCCTGGCCACCGTTGCCTTGGCCACCACCGGGCTCGTGCCGTCGTCGCCATCCAGCCAGGTCACCGGCTTGCCCAGCGCGCCGCCGGCGGCGTTGACCTCCCGGATCGCCAACACGGCGCCGGCCGCCATCGGCGGGTAGGCGATCGCCAGGTCACCGGTCTTCGGCAGCAGGCCGCCCAGGATCAGCGGCTTCTGGTCGGGGTCCACGGTCGGCCGCTGCTTCTTCGGCTTCGGCGGCGTCTTGGTGCTCGCCGCCGACTCGATGCCCGCGCCGACGAACTCGGTCTTGCCGTCGTTGATCTGCTGCCCGTCGAAGGTCAGCGTGGCGTAGCTCGCGGTGGCCGGCTCACCCTTGTCGGTGAACCCCGCCCGGGTCAGCGAAACGCTGCGGTACTCGATGTCCTGCCCGGCACGGGCCAGTGTGAGACAGGTGGCCGGGTCCTCGCAGCGCTGCCCGTCGTTTGTCACACCGACGATCTGCTTGGCGATGGCAGCCGGGTCGGTGCTGCCGGCCAATTGGGCGGCGAGCACAGCGATCACCACCGCGTCGTACGTCTCGGCGGAGTACAGGTAGTCCGTCAGTGCCGGATTGACGGCCCGTAACCGGCTCTTGAAGTCGTCGGGCAACGGGGTGAGCGGCGTGGTGCCCTTCATCCCGTCGACGAGACTTGCCCGCTCCTTCAGCTCCGCGGGATAGGAGTTGAGCATGTTGCCGTCCGTGCCATAGAGGCGCACCTGTTGGGCGCTTGACTCCTTGGCCTTGTCATCCCCGCAGGCGCTTGTGGCGAGCAGGATCGTCGCGCAGGCAGCCAGTGTGGCTACCCGCGAGCGGCGTGATACGAACATGGTCGTCCTTCCTCCGGCGAAGGTCCGCTGCGCACATTAGCGTGCCGACGCCATCGACGGGACCGTGGAGGTGGCGTAAAGCGCAGGTAGCTCGCGTTGAACACGGACAGTGACGGTCGCTTGGTCACTTGACCGCCCGTCCTACTGTGCGCTGCGTGACGGACCTACCACAGCAGACGTTCGACGACGCGGCCGCCGTGCTCCGCTCGGCGCTCACCGGAGATGGGGACGCGGTGGTGGGTGCCTTCGACGCGGTCGTCGACCGGGCTGGCCTCGACGGCGCGTACGGGGTCGCCTGGTGCCTGGCCGCGACGATGGTCGGCGACACGCCAGCGGCCAGCGGGGCGGCTCTCGACTTTCCGGGCATCGACCAGGCCGATTACGACACCCGCTGGGTGGCCCGCTTCGTCAGCGCGTACGCCAATCGGGACGAACCGACCGGAGCGGCGCTGTTCGGCGCCGCGGCGGCCGACGGGCTGCTCCCGGACTGCCTGCTCACCCTCGCCGGGTCGACGATCGCCACCCTGCGCAGCCGCGCCGAGTGACGCCCGTGCGGTCGCGGCGTCCGGCGGGACGGGCGCCGCGACCGCACGGGTCCCTCAGAACGCGTGGTACGCGATCAGGGGCTCGTACTCGTACCGCAGGTTCTCGAAGCGGACCTGGAAGTTCACCCCGTCCCGGACGTTTGTCGCCACCGTGATCCAACCCGAGTTGGCCGGGAGGTAGGTCCAGTAGTTACAGGCGCTCGTCTTGTCGACGAAGATCACGCACGCCTCCGTGGCGTACACGCTCGCGTTGCGGACGTTGATGTCGCGACAGCGGGTCGTGGTGCGGAACTGCCCGGCCTGGCCGCCGTAGCGGCCGGTCTCGAAGTACGACCGGACCGCGCCGCCGTAGCAGGTGGCGAGTGGGGCGAAGATGTTCGGCCCCGCGCTGACCGGCGTGACCGGTCCGGTCGGTTCGGCCTGTGCGGGCGCACCGGCGGAGAGCAGTGCGGTGGCCGTGGCGACGGCGAGGAGCCGAGCGGTTGGGGATGACATGCATTCCTCCGGAAGCGGTTGATTGACCGTCCGTATTGGACTGATCATCGATCGTGACGATGATAACGATCGATCGACTGCGCCGCGGCCCCGGTGCTGTCCGACCCGTGTGATAGCTCTGTACTCATGTCCGAGGCCATGCTGAGCAAGGTGCGTAAGCTGCTCGCCCAAGCCGAGGACCCGGCCTGCACACCCGCCGAGGCGGAGGCGTTCACCGCCAAGGCGACCGAGTTGATCGCCCGCTACGGCGTGGACCGGGCGCTGCTCGCGGTCCGTGACCCGACCACCGACCCGGTCGGCGACCGGGTCCTGGACATCGTCGCCCCCTACGCCCGCGACAAGGTCGGCCTGCTCGCCGCTGTCGCCGAACCACTGCGCTGCCGCTGCGTACGCCGCCGGCAGGGCAACGGCTTCGCACTGCACCTGTTCGGCTTCGCCAGCGATCTGGAGCGGGTGGATCTGCTCTTCACCTCACTGCTCGTGCAGGCGGCGCACGGCCTGGCCGCCACCGCGGTGCCGGCGGACGACCACCCCGCCGCCTTCCGCCGGTCCTGGCTGGCCGGGTTCGCGGAGGTGATCGGAGGCCGGCTCTGGGCGGCGGAAACCGCGGCGGCCAGCGAGTCGGGGGTCCCGTCGGTGGCACTGGTCCTTGCCGACCGGTCCGACCGGGTGCAGCGGCGACTCACCGAGCAGTACCCGCGGCTGCGCACCGCACCGCCACGCAGGTTGGGCGGCACCGGCTTCGGGTCGGGGGCGGAGGCCGGCCGCCACGCGGATCTGGGTGGTCGGAACCTCGGCGGCAACACCGCACCGGCACGGCAACTCGGCCACTGACGACCGCGGGACGGCGGCGGTCAGGCGGGGGTGGTGGGTTGGTGCCGTGACACAGTCGCGACGTAGCGGGTGAGCAACTCGTGCCAGCCGGCGGTGAGCGCCTCGCGATACCCCTCGGCCGCCTCGCCGTGCCTGTCGAAGTGGCGGTGCTCCAGCTCGACCCGGGTGCGCTCCGGCCCCTCGGACTGGAACAGCACCTCGACCTCGCTCGCGCGGGCCGGGTCCGGCACCGGCGCCCGGTCGGGGCCGATCTGCCAGACGAAGACCAACCGGCGCGGCGGGTCCCAGGTGAGCACCCGACCCCAGTCGGAGCGGAAGCCGTACGGGCCGATCTCGTAGAGCATGCCGCCAGCCTGCGGCTCCATGCCCAGCTCGGCAAGCGCGTCCGGGCCGGACCAGGTGTATTCGGTGACCCACCAGTCGGTCAGCTCGTCGGTGAAGACCGTGAACGCCCGCTCGGCGGAACTCGGGACGTGGAGGCTGCACCGTAAGGAGAACCGGTCGACGTCCTGCCGGATGTCGGCCGGATCAGTCATTTCCTGTCCCATAGGCCCGGACCATACCGGCTGATGCCCGCGTGTGCAGCTTCATACGGTGCCCGGTTCCAGACAGGCCGTTGTCGATCCGCCACGGACGGGATGCCCCGCCGGAAAGCGGGTAACCGCGCCGAACGGGCCGGACGACCGGGCCGGGGTGCAGGCGGGCGGGAGAGCATGAGCGAGAGCGCACAGCAGCGGGAGCCGGACCGGGTGGACCCGGACGTCCTGCTCGACATTCCGAAGGTTTCCGTCGACTCGATCCGGCTGGCGGTCGACGGCCTGGACGCCGACCTCTCGCTGCGGGCCCGGGTGGCCAACCTGATCCAGGTCGACGCCGGCGTACGGGTGCACCTCACCAGCGGTGAGCTGGACATCAACGGGGTGCACGCCGAGGCGCAGCTGCGGGTGCGGTTGGAGCAGTTGACCATGATCCTCGGGCGGGCGCTCGACACCCTCGACCAGAACCCGCAGATCATCGAGGCGCTCGGCCGGACGGCTGCCACCGGCCTCGACGACGTGAACCGCGGCGCACAGCAGTCAGCCCACGAGGCCGTGGCTGTCGAGGCGTCGGCGCGCCGCTCCGACGGTGTGCTCGGCGGGCCGGGCCGGCAGGTGGGCGCCGCCGGCACCGTCGCCGGCCCGACCCGAGAGGGCGCCGATCGGTCGGGCGCCGATCGGTCGGGCCTCGACCAGCCGGGGCTGGCTCGGCCAGGAGCGGGTCGGCCAGGTTCTGATCGGCCAGGTTCTGATCGGCCAGGCGTCGAACGGCCGGGAGCTGGTCGGCCGGGAGTTGGTCGACCGGGCGCGGGGCCAACCGCGGGTGGCCCCGAGCCGCACGCTGGTGGTCCGGGACCCAGCGCTGGGGGACCCGGGGCCCGCTTTGGGCCGGCGGAACAGATACGACCGGAGTCCGGCGGATCGCAGGACCACCCGACCGGCCGGCGACACGGGGAGCGGCACCACCCCGAAGGGCAGCGGCCGTCCGAGGCGGGTCGGGGCACCGAGAGCCCGGCGGAGTCGTCGAATGGGCAGGCCGGCAACCGACCCGATCAGTCGTCCGCCGCCGGCACGCGCCCGTCTGGGGCTGGTGCCGGCGGTACCGGCCCCCGGGGTGGGGCGCAGGCCGCGGCGCAGAGCGCGGCCCAGCTCGCCGAGCAGGCGGGGGAAACGCTGCGACAGGCCGGGCGCAGCGTGTGGGAGGCGATCCAGAGTGGCATGGCGCAGCACCGCCAGCAGGGGCACGAGGACTGACGGCCGGGCAGCGAACCCACCGCCGATTCGGCAGGTCAGGAAGCCGGCAGAGGCTGCCGTGCGTCCGTCGTGCGGTTCGCGCGCTTGACGCTCCTCCGATGATGGGCGCATGAGCGTGTATGACGAGGACCCGGTCACTGTCGCTCTGCGCGTGGGGGTCGTGGTCGTCAGCCTGGGCTCGCTGGTACTCGGGGTGCGGGTAGCCGTGTCACGACGGTTTCCCGCCGCCTTGGTTCGGCTTGCACGCCTCAGGGTGGGAGAGCGGTCCCAGCCCCTGCGGATGGGCATTGCCCAGGCCATGATCGGTGCGGGCGTGTTGATCCACCAGGCACCGTTCTTTATCTCGATGCCCCTTTCGCTGGGACGTGCCCTATTCGCGGTGTCACTACTGTTGCTGCTGACGGCGGCGGGAGCGTTCTCGCTGCTCCGTCGCTAGCTGCGCATGGGGTGATGTGCCGGGGGCGGTTGCGCGACATCACCGTGCGCCGCGAGTTCCGAGAGGGCACAAAGCAAGATCCCCACCTGCGTTTCCGCTGGTGGGGACCTCTGTAGCCCGGCGAAAGGCTATGTGGCCAGGGGCGGGGTCGAACCGCCGACCTTCCGATTTTCAGGCACGTGCATTTTGGCAGGTCAGGAAGCCGGCAGAGGCTGTCGTGCGTCTGTCGTGCGATTTGCGCGCTTGACGCCTCTCCGATGATGGGCGCATGAGCCTGTATGACGAGGACCCGGTCACGATCGCCTTGCGGGTGGGGGTCATGGTCCTCAGCCTGGGAGCGGTTGTACTCGGGGTGCGCGTGGCCGTGTCACGACGGTTTCCCGCAGCCTGGGTTCGGCTTGCACGCGTAAAGTTGGACGAGCGGTCCGAGCCCGTGCAGGTGGGCATCGCCCAAGCCACGATCGGCGCGGGTCTGTTGATCGCCCAGGCACCGTTCTTCATCTCCATGCCTCTTCCTCTTGGACGCACTCTGTTCGCGGTGTCACTGCTGTTGCTGCTGACGGCGGCGGGCGCGTTTTCGCTGATCCGTCGCTAGCTGCGCATGGTGATGTGCCGGGGTAGCCGTGCGACATCACCGTGCGCCGCGAGCTCCGAGAGGGCTTTAGCGATCTCGCGGTCACGGCCGTCGACGGCGTGCAGGTACCGCCGGGCCGCCGCCATGGACGAGTGCCCGAGTCGCTTCATCAGGTCGGCCAGGGTCGCGCCGGTCTGTGCGGCGAGGGTCTGGCCGGTGTGCCGCAGGTCGTGGAAAGTCAGATCATCAAGGGCGACCTTCTTCCGTGCCCGGACGAACGCCTGATACAAGGTGTTGCCCCGCAGCGGCGTTCCATCGCGGCTGACAAACAGTCGATCTTTGCCCGCGTACGTGTCCAGGTGGAGCCGAACCAGCGGCACGACGTGTGGCGGGATCGAGATCGTCCGCTTCCCTGCCTCCGACTTGGGGTCCTTGTCGAACGCCTGGCCGGGGGCGTGCAGCGGCTCGACGCGTGCCTTCCGAACCGTGATCGTGTGCTCGGTCAGGTCAACATCCGCGACGCGCAGACCGGCGATCTCGCCACGTCGGAGGCCGCACCATGCAGCGATGAGAACAGCGGTGCGGTATCGCGGGGTGATGGCGTCGACCAGGGCGACGACCTGAGCGGGCGTGGCGACTGGCCGTTCAGCGACGCGGACCGTACCGGCACCCGGGATTTGGCACGGGTTCCGGGCGATGACGCCCTCACGTACAGCGGTGTTCATGACCATGCGCAGGAAGCGGTACGACTGAGAGATGGAGGTGCGGCCACCGTTGCCGCGCAGAGCCGCAGCATGCCACTCCCGGACCCGACTCGCTGTTAGATCACGAAGCGGCACGGCGACCAACGGCACCAAGTGCAGCCGCAGATTCCGTTCGCACGTCTCCCGCCACCGAACGCCGATCTTCGGGCTGTCCCGCAGGATGGCCCGCGCGTAGTTGCCGAACGTTTCCGACGCCGCACGGTCGTCCAACCAGGTGCCACGCGAAATGTCTGCCTCAACCAGCGTCAACCAGCGGTTGGCGTCAGTCTTCGTCTTGAAGGTCTGCGGCGCGTTCTGCCGAGCACCACCACTGGGCGGCACGAACGAGGCATGGAAGCGACCCGAGGGAAGCTTGCGGACGTACCCGAACTGGCGACGCTTGCCCATCAGGCCACCGCCCTTCCATCCGACCAGGCAACGGTGACCGGCTCCACCGTGCCGGCGGCGATGAACTCCGTGAGGGCAACCTCAGGGATGCGGACGTGGTGGCCGCCGAGCTTGACGTAGCGGATGCGCCGCTCGGCGATGAGCCGGCGGGGGAATCGCTCGGTGGTGCCGAGGCGGCCCGCGGCTTCCTTGACCGTCAGCAGCTTCTCCACTCGATGGCCTCCTTCCGGGTCGGGTCGGTGGTGGTGATTGCCGAAACGTCGGGCGGGTCGGCGGCAGCACGTCTGGCGGCGTCGAGCTGGACGCGCCATTGGATGCGCTCGGAGATGGCGCGCAGGACACGATGACCGAGCGGGGCGACATCGGGATCGGTTAGTCGAGCAAGTTCCCAGGCGTGGCGTTGCTCGCCGCCGGCCGGGGCGGTGTCGGCGTCGGTGGTGACACCGAGCAGAGCCTTGACCCAGTCACGCCGGTCGGCCCGATGATCGGTCAGCGTCTTGCCGGACCACTGCCGGGAGATCAGGACGCGCCGCCCGCCGATGCCGAGGGTTTCGCGCTTGTGGACCTTGTTCTTGCAGTTGCCCGGCCGCAGTCCTTGCTTGGCTTTCTTGGGTTGGACGCCGTAGAGCAGCCAGTTGGCGCACCGCTCCGAGCACGGCGTGTGCCGCAGCTCTTGCCAGAGCCGTTCCAGGTGCGCCCGTTGCCGGCCGGTGGTCACGTCGTGGCAGTCGGCGGCTTGCTTGGTGAGGTACTTGGTGATGTAGCCGACGCACCGGTCGGCGTCCGTGGTGCCGGCGAGGACGCCTTTGGCGTCGACCTGGCTTCCAAAGCGGGCGACGTGGACGGGTTCGACGTTGGGGTCGGCGTCGACCAGGTCCAGGGCGTCATCCCAGGACGGTAGGAGCCGGCCGGTGGTCGGGTCGGTGTAGCCGGCGGCGTCGGCGTCCCACTGCGGCGCCCGCCCCGGTTCGTAGACCCGCTGCTCGACGGATGGCCACCACACCTGGTGGTACGTCGCGGCGGCGACCTGCCGTACCAGTGCCCGAGGGATGGTGCCTCGGATGGCGAAGTGTGCGTGCGGGGCGAGCCGGCGCTGTGGCTCGACGGCTCCGGCGTATTGGACGTTCCAGCCGACCGCGCGGCGCAGGTTCTGCCAGAACCGGTCGAGCAGCCGGGGGAAGTGCACCGCGTCCCAGGCGGCCCGCCGGTAGTCGTAGCTGTCCGGGTCGACCGGTGTCCCGTCGCTGTGGACTCGGCCGTAGGAGCCGAGGGTGAGGGTGAGGAACATCGATGGCCGGAACACCCGCCCACCGCGCCCGTCGAAGGTCCGCCCAACGGTCCGGTTCTCGACCGGGAGGCGGGGCAGGTCGGGAGCGTCCTGTCGCCGTTTGGTGGAGCGGACCCGCCGCTTGCCGTCGCCGTCCTCCTGGTCGTCGCTGCCGTGGGGTGGTGCGGGGCGACCGCGCATGCCTTCGGTGGTGATCTGGCTTTCCAGTTCCTCGATCGCGTCGTCCAGGTCGGCGACCTGATCCCACTGCGAGACGCGGGCCGCTTCGTCGCGGGCGAATTCGAGGTGAGCGCGGGCGACGATCAGGCCGCGTTGCGCGTCGGTGGCGGGCTCGGGTCCGGGGTCGGGTTCGTCGGTACGGTGCCAGCCCTCGCGGATCTGCTGCTGGCGCAGCCGGCGGGCGCGGCTGGCGCAGGCGGGGCACTTGGCCTCTTGGGTGGCACCGCAGGGCATGTCGATGACTTCGGTTTGCCCGGAGTCGAGGTCAGTGCGGCGCAGGCTGACAGGGCGGGTACAGACGCCATAGTCGGCGGCCAGATCCTTGACCACATCGACTGAGCGGGGCATGAGCATCCGGGCGGCCCGGGAGCCCGGCCTCGGCTCCACCACGGGGGCGGGTTCGAGGCCGGGCAGCGTCGGGGTGAGCGTCATCGACCCACCCCCCACGACGAAGCGAGGTCGCGGACCCGCAGGACGGGGCGGGGGTTGGCGGTGGCGTGGTCATCGCGCAGCGGGTCGAACGCCACCACACCGGCCCGGGTGGTCTTCGCCCGGTACATGGCCGCGTCAGCGTCAGCGAGGGCGGCGGCGAGGCCGGCAGGGATGGCGGGGGCGAGGCCGATGCTCGCGGTCACTGACACCGTGATCCCGGAGGGCAGCCGGACGGGAGCGGCGATCGCGGCGGCGAGCTGGCGGGCAGCAGCGGCCGGGTTCGGGTCGAGCAGTAGCGCGGCGAACTCATCCCCACCGAGCCGGGCGGCCACGCCGTGGATGCTGCGCAGGCGGGAGGCGACGGCGGTGAGGACCAGGTCCCCGGCGGCGTGGCCGTGGGTGTCGTTGACCGGCTTGAAGTCGTCCAGGTCGACCACCACCACCCACGGGCGCAGCGTGGCGAGCTGGGTCCACGCGTCGGCCAGGCCGGTGCGGTTGGCCAGGCCGGTGAGCGCGTCGCGGAGGGTGGCGCGTTGCAGGGCGGCTAGTTCGTAGCGGGCGACGTAGAGCCGGTACTGATCCCAGGCGAGCAGGGCAAGGACGGCGACGAGAAGCAGGCCGGACAGGAGTGCATCAGTCATCGGGTCACCTCTCCCATCAGCGGGACACCATTGCGGCGAACGAAGGCAGCCGGAGCGACCGGTGCCGGGTGGGCAGGCTCGACCGGGGCCAGGACGACCGGCTCAGCCACGGCCGGGGCAGGAGCCGTCGCGGTGGGCTGCTCGACCGGGCGGGCCGGCGCAGCATCGGCGGCCGGGGTCGGGGTGGGGGCGGTGGACAGGACGAGCTTGGACAGGCCGATGAACGCCAGCGCGGGCACGGCGGACAGCAGCCAGCCGGACAAGCCGGGCTTGGCCACGGCGAGTTGCGCGGACAGGGACAGGGCGACGGCGGCGACGAGCAGGAACATCGGGTAGCCGATCGACCCGCCGGTGCGGCGTCGTCGGCGGATGGTGAGCAGGGCGGCGGCGGGGATGAGTTCGGAGATGACGGCGTTGGCCCAGCCGAACCACTCACCCGTGCCGGCCGGGGAGTTGTCGAGGGTCCAGTCTTTGACGTGGGTGAACGATGCGGCCCCGGCGAAGCCGGCGACGATGAGCAGGATGACGATGAGGACCAGGCCCTCGATCCGGTCGGCGCGCGTGTTGGTGGGGTGGGGTTTCATGCGGCACCGTCCAGGATCTCGCCGTCGATCACGCGTAGCCGGCCGTAGGTCTGGGCCATGTCGCGGATCTCGTCGTCGGTGAGGTAGGAGAAGCGGACCCGCATCGGGGTGGGGTCACCGTCGATGACCACGAACCCGACACCGGGCAGGGACTGCGGAATGCGGTCACACAGCGCCCCGCGATCGCGCATCCCCTCACCCAGCACGAGATCGACCTGAGCGGCTTCCGCGAGGCGCAGGCCGATGCGGGTCGGGAACAGGTCCCGGAACGGCAGGACTTCCTTGCGGGGGTCCTGGATTGCGGCGACGACGTGCACGCCAACCGCACGGCCCTGCGACAGCAGGATCGAGAGTGCGGCTTTGATGCGGTCCTTGAGCTGGCGGTCGGTGAGGTAGGCGGTCAGGTTCGCCAGCTCATCGATGACCAGGACGATCAGCGGCTCGTCCGGGGTCGGGGTGTGCTGGCGGGTGCGGCCGTAGAGCTTCCCGGCCCGGTCCTTGGCGACGGTGGCGGCTTCCTCGATCAGCTCACACATCGCGGCGTAGTCCTTGCGGGCGAACCGGGTGAACATCGGCGCACCCATCCCGAGTTCCATGCCGCCCTTGGGGTCCAGGCCCCAGATCTGCACGAGCCCGGACGTGACCCCGGCGGCGAGGGAGCGCACCACGGACCAGATGACCGAGCCCTTGCCCGACCCGGTCGCGCCGACCACGAGGACCTGCGTGCCGAACAGGCGCAGCTCGTAGCCGTCGCCGTCCTCCTGCCGACCCACGGCCAAGGCGGTGAACTCCGGCACGGCAGGGACCGGCATCGGGCGGACGAGCTTGGCGAGGGGGTCACCGCGGAACAGGTGCAGCAGCACCACGTCCGGGCGCGGACCGGGCGCGGCCTTGACCTGCCGGACACCGAACGTGTGGGCGAGGCGTTCCGCCACCTTGGCGAAGTCGTCGGGGATCTGCCCGGTCACCATCCGCACGACCACCACGTCGACACCGCCGCCGCAGCGCACCCGACGCAGCACCGGAAGGACGGTGTGGGAGTCGAACGAGACGGCGAGCTTGGCGGTCACCATCGCCGCCATCCACTTGCGGCGGTAGATCCAGCGGCGGTAGCAGGACAGCACCGGCCACCACCCGAACCGCAGGAACGACGGCCGATGCCCGAACGCCCAGCCGGTGGCGACGACGGCGAACAGGGCGACGATCCCAACCGGACCAGCCCAGCCGAACCGTCCGTAGAGCCAGGCGAAGAACACCGCCGGGACGGTGACGTACCAGAACCGCACCGCCACGAACACCAGCCGGGCCAACGCCTTGAGCGTCCACCAGGTCAGGGCCACCCACATCGGGATGCGGATGAACGGGGTCCGCACGTTGATCGGAGCGGAGTCGATCCGGTCACCCCGGATCACATTCACCAGCGGCATCCCTCAGCCCTCCCCGACCGTCGCGGCGGCGGCGGCGAACAGGGCGGGCTGACCCGGCGTACCGGGACCACGACGCACCACCCGACGACGCACCGGCGGGCGGGCCGGCATCAACGCGGCCAGGTCGACCGGCCCGGACTCCGGGGCGGGCACGTGACGGGTCATGGTCGGCAGCCACCGGCCCCGACCGAGGACCGCCCGAAGGTCGACACGGTCAGAGACGTGCGGGGCGATCAGGTCCGGGTCGAGGTGGCGCAGCTTCACCACCGTGCGAGCCAGAGCGGCAGCGGCGGCGGCGATCTCCACCAGTGCGGCGACGCGGACCGCGTCGGCGGGGACGGTGGTGTAGACCTCGCGGGCGGCCCGGATACCGGGGCCGGCGAGACGCATCACCGTGCGGCGGTGAGTGCGGCGGTGGGGGGCGGGGCGCGGGTTCCCGACGATGCGGGCAGCGTCAGCTAGCGTGGGCATCAGCCCAGCTCCTTTCAGGGAGATGAGGGTCAGGCGCGGGGCGGGAGTTGTCTTGGCGGGCGAGTCCCACCCCGCGCGTCCAGATCTGGTCAGGCCGCCTGCTTCACTGCGGCCGGTTCGGTCATGGCCCCGGCGCGGACCGACCACGCCTGACGCGCCCGGCACTTCCCCGAGCCCTTGCACCGCTGCGAGTCCACGTACGGCGTCAGCGTCACGTCGGTGAACGTCACCGCCGGCGGGTAGCCGGGGATCTTCGACGCCGGCGGGACCGGCTGGACCGGGGCGGCGATCTTCACCTTGACTTCCTTGGTCGCGCCGAACTTCCCGGCCTCCGGGTCCAGGTCCAGGACCTTGACCACCCACAGCCGCTCGCCGGTGTCCTTGTCGCGGGCCTGGTCGTCGCCCTGGCCGCGCTTGTCGAAGTCCGTCACCGGCTCCACACCCAGGCACAGTGCGCCCTGCGGGAACACGTAATCGAACGGCACGGGGACCTTGATCGTGTTGGGGATCGCCATCGCTTCCACGTCCTCTCAGTCGCCGCCGGCTCGTCGCCGGCACTTGGCGTTTCGTGCGGCCTTGCCGCACACAAAGGACGGTACCCGCACTTTTAGTGTGGCTCAATACTTAGAGTGCGGGTCGATACGGTGAGCGAGAAAACAGACAAGTCGCCCGCCGTTGGCGCAAGGCCAGCAGCGGACGACTTGTGGTGGTGACTACGAGCAGAGGCAGCGCCTCGATGTCAGCGCATGCCGAACCTCTCGGTGAGCGCGCGCAGGTCCGGATCTTCTGACTGGTCCATCCGCAGTAGGTCTGCAACAAGCCCACGCGCCAGCGGGTGTGCCGCCACCCGCTCGGGCGTCAAGTCGGCGGCCTGTGTCAGCGCCTCCACTGCGGCGGCCAGGTTGCGGCGCTGACCCTGGGCGCGAGCGATGTCGATGAGGTACCGGCTCCGCCGTTCAGGCGATAGCCCTGATGGGTCGAGGGTGGCGGCAGTTCGCAGAGCAAGTCCGGCATCGCCCAACTCGACCGCGACAGCTACCTCATGAAGCGCGACATTGGTGGGACCAAACTCCGTGTTGTAGTCGTTGCGGTCCTCGCCGAGGCGTTCCGCAGCTCGTCGCGCTACCTCAATCTCCCGGTACGCCCGCTCGGCGTCGTTCTGCCGGGCCGCCACGATGGCCAGTTGGAGATGCAGCGCGCCCGACACCGACAGGGCTCCTGGTTCGCCATCGTCCGCGCGGTCCTCTAGGGCCACCGCGGCTGTACTGGCGGTCTGGTGCGCCCGGTCCAGCCGTCGCGCGGCCTGAAAGACCAACGTAAGCCGAAACGCGCCCTCGCCCATGAGGAGCACGTCCTCCGCACGCTCGGCGGCAGCGATCGCGCGGTCCGCTGCAACCCAAGCAGCCCCCGGGTCGCCAATCGTGGAAAGCACTGCCGCACAGGCGTGGTACGCCCGAGCAAGCGCCGCATAGACGGCCCGCTGCCCTTCCCCTTCGGTGGAACGAGCCGCGCTCTCTAGATCCGGCAGCAACTGCACAAGCAGCTCGCCGACCTGAGTAACCTCCGACGCGTGCGTATGGCTCCACGCGCGCTCGACCCGATCCGACAGCTCGCCGATATCGACGGGAGGCGACTCTGTCCTGAGGACGGCAGCCAAGGCGTGGCTTGAACTCAACGCCAGGCTCAGCTCCGTTGCCGCTTGTGGCTCTTCGTGCACGGCAGCGATCACCGGAGCCTCAGGGGCCAGTTCCGACAGCGGCACATCGAGGACCTGGGCGAGACGCTCAAGGACCGTCATCCGGTCGATCTTTCGAGCCCCCCGCTCAACCTGGGACAGCCACGTCTCGGACCGATCGATCAGACGGGCAAACTCCCGCTGCGACAGCCCTCGCCGCTGACGGTGCAATGCAATCCGCCGCCCCAGCGCACGCTCGGCGCTCGGGTCCTCGCTCACGAGGCCACACCCTTCATGCCCATCGGCTCCAAGAACTCCACCCGGACTCCCGACAGGTACTGCTCACGCTCAGCCAGAGCCCGCAGGGTGTGCGGCTGCCGCTCGTGCTCGTCGAAGGCCGCACGATCCCGGTAGACCTCGTAGAAGACCCGCGCCAGCGGCTCACCCTCCACCTGGTGTGTGGCGTACACCAGCGTCCCCGGTTCGAGTGACCGAATGCCCGGCAGCGTCTCTTCCATAAGTCGGTCGAAGCCCGCCGCAGCGTCCTCGTCTTTCAGATCAAACCGGACCACCAGGGCAAACATCGCAACCTCCCGAAGAGAAGACCCGCACTCCTTGTGTGCCATCGTACCGGCGCTGCGGGCTGGTGAGTCGGTTGCCGAATTGGCCTCTTATGAATCAAGGCGGCCCGCAAGCGGGCCGCGCCGGCCCGGCCCCGGCCTGCTGGCGACCTCCGGCCGGCATCGGCCGGGCCGACCGGCCACGCTGACGGACTGCAAGAGCTGTTTGCCCTCCGGGCAGGGATCTTCGACAGAGATGGGGGAAGCCCGTCCGGAGGGTGCGGTAGTCGATGGTTGCGCGGGTCGCCATCTCCACCATGAGTCCCAGGCAGAGCCGAGCAGACCAGGGGCCAGGGTGCCAAGGTCGTTCGTCCGGTAGGGCGCTCCACCTTGACACCCTGGCCCCTGGCCCACTCCACGGTGTGTGGGACTCACGGCGGAGATGGCTCTGAGGCCCGCCGTGTGGGAAAGGGCACGTGCGATCTACGTGCGACAAGGAGCGGTTAACCATGGCCCCATGGGGACAACCACGGTCAACTGCCACTCGGCCGGGCATCGAACAAAAGCAAGATCCCCACCTGCGTATCCGCTGGTGGGGACCTCTGTAGCCCGGCGAAAGGCTATGTGGCCAGGGGCGGGGTCGAACCGCCGACCTTCCGATTTTCAGTCGGACGCTCGTACCAACTGAGCTACCTGGCCGTGGTGCTCGGCCCATGTTACCCAACAACCGGACGAACCGGCGGCAGGGCGACCTGCTCCGATACGCAGAACGCCGCGCGATGCGCGGCGTCAGCGCTGCGGTCCTGACGGGACTTGAACCCGCGACCTCCGCCTTGACAGGGCGGCGAGCACTCCAACTGCTCCACAGGACCTAGCTTGTGTTGCTCCGGCTTGCGCCGGTCGTGCCCCCAACGGGATTCGAACCCGTGCTACCGCCTTGAAAGGGCGGCGTCCTGGGCCGCTAGACGATGAGGGCGGCCCCGCCATCATTGCACATTTGCAACTTCAAGCGGACTTGCTCCCATCCGGCCCCGCCGGAGGCTTGGAAAGCATACGTGATGCCCGGTCGGTGAACAAAATCGGTGTCGGCAGGGGCGTGGATCGGGTCATAACCGCAGGTCAAGGGTGGTCTAGCCGAGTCGGGTGATGCCGAAGCGCTGCTTCAGGTCCGCGATCAGATGGGGGCAGGCGGCGAGCGTCGCGGCCCGATTGCCGCCCCCGTCGTGCAGCAGCACGATGGCGCCGGGGCGGGCGGCGGCATGGACCCGCTTGCCGATCGTGGCGGCGTTCGGCTTGTCCCAGTCCTGTGGGTCGACCGACCAGTGCAGGGGGTGCATGCCGAGATCGTTGGCCACCTCCAGCACCTCCGAGGTCCACCGGCCGCCCGGCTGCCGGTAGAAGGACACCTTCGTCCCGGGGGCCGCCGCCTGGATGGCCCTGTTGGTGCGGTCCAGGTCGGCCCTGATCTCGGCGACGGGTCGCCGTGCCAGGTCGAGATCGTGCCGCCAACTGTGGTTGCAGAGTTGGTGTCCCTCGCGGACGATCCGGCGGACCAGCTCCGGGTGCTTCTGCACCTCGCGGCCGACGACGCAGAAGGTGGCCGTCACCTTGGCGGCCCGCAGTTGGTCGAGCACCTTCGGTGTCCAGGCCGGGCTGGGCCCGTCGTCGAAGGTCAGGACCACCGGCCGCGCGCCGGTGTTGCGCCGCAGGCCGGCGGGGAGCTTGGCCGGCAGTGGTCGCAGCGGAGGCTTGGGAGGTTTGGCGAGGGTGGGGTGCGGTGACGGGACGGGCGTGGGTGATTCCACCGGCCGCGGTGCGCCGGCGGGTGCGATGGTGCGGTTCGGCTGGGCGCAACCGGACAAGACCAGCGCCATGGCGAGGGCGGACGCCAGAACGGCGCGGGCTTGCATCTGCTCGCTCCCGGAGGGGTCGGGGTGGGCGGAACCCCGACGGTAGTTCACGCCCCAATTGGGGCGACAGTGCGGTCAGTCACGCCTCGACTGATCCAGCGAGTCACGGACTGCGACGGCGAGCGAGACGGCCTCGGCCAGGTCGATCGGCCGCACCACCCCCGCCGGCAGCGTGTCGGCTCGCCAGCCGGGGCCGGCGGCGAGCACCAGCAACGGGCGGCGGGGCGCCGCCAGCAGCGCGCTGAGCTGGTCCGGGTCGGCGGTGGCCCGGGTGTGCGACCACAGCACCACGGCGGCCGGTCCGGTCCGGTTGACCGCCTCCAGGAGGGCGGCGACCGGCACCCGGGCGCCGAGCGTCCGGTAGCTGACCCCGGCCTCCGCGAGAGCGGCGGCCAACGCCTCCAGCGGCAGGGTGTGCTGCTCCTCGTCGGCGCAGGAGAGCAGGATGCGGGCCGGCCCGGTGGGAACCTTGGCCCGACTGGCCGTCGCGAGCGCCTCCGAGACGCAGCGGGACACCAGGTGTTCCACCTCGATCAGGCCGGCGGTGGCGGCGTGGCGTTCGCCGATGCCGGCGAGGACCGGGCGGAGCAGCCCCTCCCAGGTGGCGACGACCCCGCCGGCTGCCAGAGCGTGCGCGATCGTCTCGCTGATCGCTGCCGCGTCCAGCCGCATGGCGGCGCGGGCCAACCCACGGGCTGCTGGTCCGGCGCGGCCCACCGGGATGGTTCCGCCGCCATCCCGGCCCGGTCGGTGGATCCGACCGGAGGTGACGGTCTCGGTGGGCATCGGATCCGGTGCCTGGCGGGCCCAGCGGGCCGCCTCGGCGGGGCTCACCCCCTCGGCGGTGAGTCGTCGCATGATCTCGAGGCGCGCCAGGTCGGTGGGCGTGTACCGACGGTGGTGACCGGGGACGTGCTCGCTGGGCCCGAGCCCGTAGCGCTGGTGCCACGTACGCAGGGTCGTCACCGCGACCCCGAGCCGCCGTGCGACAGCGCCCGCGCTCAGCGCCTCATCGACCACCCGACCGCTCCGCCGTGTCATCCGCCGACGAGCCGGGCGGGGTCACGGCCGGAGCGGGTGCGCCCGACGTGTCGCCCGAGGGGTGCAGCAGCCGGTTCACCACCCCGCCCAGCCAGGGCGCGTACGACCGAGGGTCGAGATCCAGTTCGGCTGCGAGCGCGGCGGGGTCGGCCCAGCGCAACTCGGCGACCTCGTCCGGGTCCGGCAGCAGTGGCGCCGCGGGCAGGAAATCGCCCCGCAGCACGTGGTCGTACTCGAACTCGACCCGACCGGTGGCCGGGTCCTCGGCGTAGTAGACGTAGACGCCGACCTCGGTCAGCTCGACCGGGCCCGCCCCCAACTCCTCGCGCAGCCGCCGGTTGGCCGCCTCGGCGAGCGACTCGCCTGGCTGGGGGTGGCCGCAGCAGGAGTTGGCCCAGCGCAGCGGGAACCGGGTCTTGACGGCGGCCCGGCGTTGCAGCAGCACCTGGCCGTCCGGGTCCACAAGCAGCACCGAGAAGGCCCGGTGCAGGTGCCCCGGAGGCTGGTGCGCGGCCGCCACCGTCAACGTGCCGTGGGCCGTGCCGGTCTCGTCGACCAGCTCGACAAGATGCTCCTCGCGGCTTTTCATCGACCTTCCCCACTGATCCGGCCGGCGGCCAGCTTGCCGGAGATGAGCACCATCGGTACGCCCACCCCGGGCTGGGTGCCGGAACCGACGAAGACCACGTTCGGCAGGTCGCGGTGCAGGTTGGACGGGCGGAACGGGCCGGTCTGGAAGAGGGTGTGCGCGGCGGCGAACGGCGTGCCCGCGGCCATTCCCTGCTCCTCCCACTCGGCGGGGGTGATCGCCCGCAGCACCTCGACCCCGGCGCCGAAGCCGACGTAACCGCGCTCCTCCAGGGTGCCGATCAGCTGGTCGCTGTAGCGCTGGGTCAGGTCGCCGCGCCAGTCGAACGGGGCCCGGTGCAGGTTGGGCACCGGGGCGAGCACGTAGTAGGTGTGCCGGTCCGGTGGGGCCACCGAGGGGTCGGTCCGACTCGGGTTGGTCACCAACAGCGACGGGTCGGTCATCAGCTCCCCCCGCCGGATGACCTCATCGAAGGTGCCCTTCCATGCGCGTCCGAAGTGGATGTTGTGATGGGCGATCTTCGCATATCCCTGTCGGGACCCGACGTGCAGAACGACGCAGGACGGAGAGTAGGTGAGGCGACGCTGCGGGGCGGCGGGGAGCAGGTCCCGATAGGCGACCGGCAGGTCGGGGTTGAGCACCACCACGTCCGCCGGCACCAGCTCGCCGTCGGCGGTGAGCACACCGGTGGCCCGGCCGTGCGCCGTCTCCACCCGGGTCACCGTCGTGTCGTACCGGATCTGCACGCCGTGCTTCTCGGCGGCGCCCGCCATGGCCTTGGAGACCGCGTGGATGCCGCCGCGCGGGAAGTAGACCCCGGCCACCGAGTCGAGGTACGCGATGACCGCGTAGATGGCGAGCGCGTCGTGCGGCGCGAGGCCGGCGTACATCGCCTGGAAGGAGAAGATCCGCTGGGTACGGGGGTCCCGGAAGAATTGATTGATCTTCGTTTGGAGGCGTCGGAAGGCCCCGCCGCCGAGCAGCTTGAGAAGGTTGCCGGTGATCAGGTCGGTGGGCGCGTCCAGGTTGCGCTCGATGAAGTCGGTCCGCTCCAGCCGCCACAGCTCGCGGGCGTACTCGACGAAGCGCAGGTAACCGTCGGCCTCCCGCGGCCCGCAGACCCGGGAGATCTCGGCGGCCATCCGGGTGGTGTCGGTGAGCACGTCCAGTGTCGAACCGTCCGGGTAGTACGCGCGGTAGGCAGGATCGAGCGGGGTCAGGTCGAGCCAGTCGTGCAGCTCCTCACCGACCGCGCCGAGTGCCTCGGCGATCAGGTCGGGCATGGTGAGCACTGTCGGGCCGGTGTCGAACTCGTAGCCGTCCACACCGAGCCGGCCGGCCCGACCACCGGGCACCGGCTCGCGTTCCAGCACGGTGACCTGTCGCCCGCTGCCCGCCAGGTGCAGCGCGCAGGCGAGCCCGCCCAGGCCGGCCCCGACGACCACCACCCGGTCCGTCCGTCCCGTCACCGTCCGCACGTGACCACCTCCTCGAGAATGTCGCTCATCAGGCCCGCCGGTTGGTCGCGGCGGTGGCCAGCCCGGTCAGCGCGGTCCGCGCCGTCCGGTCCACGGGCGCGGCGTCGAGCGCGACAAGCGCGTCGCTCACCCGCTCGGCGATCATCCGCTCCACCCGGGCCACCGCGCCGGTCTCGGCCACCAGTTCGGCGAGCCGGTCGACCGGTTCGTCGGCGGCCCGCTCCAACGCCCTCAGCTGGGCCGGCGTGGCCAGCTCTCGAGCCAGCATGAGCAGCACGGTCGGCTTGCCGGTGCGCAGGTCGTCGCCGGCCGGCTTGCCGGTGGCGGCCGGATCGCCGTAGGCGCCGAGCAGGTCGTCGCGGAGCTGGAACGCCTCGCCGACGGCCAGGCCGTAGCGGGTGTACGCGGAGACCAGCGGGTCGTCGGCGGGCACCCCGGCCAGGCAGGCGCCGAAGAGCAGCGGTCGCTGGACGGTGTAGCTGGCGGTCTTGTAGCGGGCCACCCGCAGCGCCCGGTCGACCGACCAGCTGGCCGGGTCGTTCTCGCCGAGCACGTCGAGATACTGCCCGGCGACCGTCTCCACCCGCATCTGGTCGTAGCAGCGGCGGACCTCGAACAGTCGGGCCGATGGCACCGTGGCGTGGGAGAGCAACTGATCGGCCCAGACCATGCAGAGGTCGCCGATGAGCACGGCGACGGCCTCGCCGAACCGCCCGGGATCACCGCGGTGGCCGGCCTCGATGTGCTGCTCGGCGAGCGCGACGTGGGCGGTGGGTCGGCCGCGACGGGTGGTGGAGGCGTCCATCACGTCGTCGTGCACCAGGGCGAAGGTGTGCAGCAACTCCAGCGCGGCCAGCGCGGGCAGCACCGGCGACAGCGCCTCCGCGCCGCCGACCGCCCCGCGCCAACCCCAGTAGGCGAACGTGGGCCGGATCCGCTTGCCGCCGACGAGGACGGCCTCCCGCGCGGAGGCGGCGAAGGCGCCCATCGAGGTGTCGATCTCGGCCAGGGAGTCGACCTCGACGGCGAGGAAGGCCGTCAGGGTCTCGTCGACCGCCGTGACCAGCTCATGGGTGTACGCGGCCAGAACGGCCTGGACCGGGTCGTCCCGGTCGGCCGGCACTGCCGCCGCCATACGAGTCGCATTGCCCGCAACTGCGTCGTTGGCCATGCGGCTCAGCGTACCCTAGGCTACGAGTTGCGTCGATTGGTGCGTCGATAAATGAGGGAGGGCCGGTGGACACAGATCTCACCGCTGCCTATGACCGGTGCCGTGAACTGCACAAACGTCACGGCCGCACCTACTATCTCGCCACCCGCCTGCTCCCCGCCTGGAAACGGCGACATGTGCACGCCCTCTACGGCTTCACCCGCTACGCGGACGAGATCGTCGACCGCACCGAGGATCTGCCGCCGGCCGAGCGGGCCGCCCGCCTCGACGCCTGGGCCAGCCAGTTCGTCGCCGGCCTGCGTGGCGCGTCGGTCGACGACCCGCTGCTGCCGGCAGTGCTGCACACGATCGCCGTCTTCGATCTCGACCGGGACGACTTTGCGTCGTTTCTGAAGAGCATGGCGATGGACCTGACCGTCACCGCGTACCCGACCTACGACCATCTGCTCGACTACATGGAGGGCTCGGCGGCGGTCATCGGCACCATGATGCTGCCGATCCTGGGCAGCTCCGACCCGGCGGCGGCACGGGAGCCGGCCCGGCAGCTCGGGTTCGCCTTCCAACTCACCAACTTCATCCGGGACGTCGCCGAGGACCTCGACCGGGGCCGCACCTACCTGCCCGACGAGGATCTGGCGAAGTTCGGGGTCACCCGCGACGAGCTGGTCGAGGCCCGCGCCCGGGGCCGCGGCACGCCCCGGACCCGGGAGCTGATCGAGTACGAGGTGACCCGCGCCCAGGCCCACTACGCGGCCGCCGCGCCGGGCATCACCATGCTGGCACCGGCCTCGCAGGCCTGCATGCGCACCGCGTACGTCCTGTACGGCGGCATCCTCGACGAGGTCGCCGCCAACGACTACGACGTCTTCGCCCGGCGCGCCACCGTGCCGCAGCGGCGACGGATGGCGGTGGCCGCCCGCGCTCTGCTCACCTCGACCGGTACGCCGGTCGTCATCCCCGGGCCGACTGTCGACCCGGAGACCCGGTGACCGCTGGCACCGCGATCGTGCTCCTCACCCGCGACCTGCGGGTGCACGACCACCCGGCCCTGGCCACCACCTGCGCGGCCTTCGACCGGGTGGTGCCGCTGTACGTGCTCGACCCGGAGCTGGCCGACCGGTCGGCCAACCGCACCCGGTTCCTGCACCAGGCCCTCGCCGACCTGCGCGCCGAGCTACGCGAGCGCGGCGGCGACCTGGTCGTACGACCCGGGGACCCGGTGGCCGAGACGATCCGGCTGGCCGGCGAGGTCGGCGCCACGGCGGTCGCGCTCTCCGCCGACGTCAGCCGTTACGCCCGCCGCCGGGAGCGGCGACTGCGCGCCGAGTGCGAGCGGCACCGGCTGCACCTGCGACTGTTCCCCGGGCTGACCGTTGTCGAACCCGGGGCGTTGCGGCCCGGTGGCGGCGGCGACCACTACCGGGTGTTCAGCCCCTACCACCGGGCCTGGGCGGCCAACAGGTGGCGCGAGGAGTTGGCCCCGCCGCGCCGCGTGACGTTGCCCGACGGGGTGCGCGTGGGCAGCCTGCCGAAGCCGCCGGCCGGGGACTCGCCGGACGCGGCGGTCGGCGGTGCGCGGGTCGCCCGGCAGCGGCTCACCGACTGGCTGCCCGACCTGGACCGCTACGGCGACCAGCACGACGACATGGCCGGCGACGACACCTCGCGACTCAGCCCGTACCTGCGCTTCGGCTGTGTGTCTCCGCTGGCGGTGGCCGGTCGCGCCGGGGACCGGTCCGGGCCGTTCGTCAGGCAGCTCTGCTGGCGGGACTTCTACTACCAGGTCACCGCCGCCTTCCCGGAGATCTCGACAGCGGCGTACCGCCAGGGCGCCACCGAGCAGTGGCGCTACGACGACGACGCGCTGACGGCCTGGACCGAGGGACGGACCGGAATGCCGATAGTCGACGCCGGAATGCGGCAGCTGCGGGCGCAGGGCTGGATGCACAACCGGGCCCGGTTGATCACCGCCGGCTACCTCACCAAGCACCTCGGGCAGGACTGGCGTGCGGGGGTGAAGGTGTTCTTCCGCTGGCTGCTGGACGGGGACGTGGCAAACAACTCCGGCAACTGGCAGTGGGTCGCCGGCACCGGCAACGACACCAAGCCGTACCGGGGGTTCAACCCGGTCCGGCAGGCCGAGCGGTACGACCCGGCCGGCGACTACGTGCGCCGGTGGGTGCCGGAGCTGGCGACAGTGCAGGGCAAGGCCATCCACCAACCGTGGCGGCTGCCCGAGGCCCTCCGCCGGACGATCGACTACCCGCCGCCGCTCTCGGTGCCGGGCACCGACCCCGTCTGGCTGCGGTGATCAGAGGCAGGAGTGCAGCGCCTCGGCGAGTTCGTCCACCCGGTCGTGCTCGGCGAGCTGCGCCGTCGCGTACGCGAGGGTGTAGCCGCGCTCCGGGTCGGCCCACGCGCTGCTGCCGCCGAGGCCACCCATGCCCCAACTGCCGTCCGGCTCCCACTGCATGCCCAGCGTCCACCGGGCGATCCGGTCCAGCAGCAGGTCCGGCCCGTCGTACTGGACCCGGGTCGCCTCGGTGACCAACTCCGGGCTGACCAGCCGGACGCCGTCCAGGACGCCACCGGCCAGCAGACCGGCGTAGAGCCGGGCCAGGCCGGCCGCCGTGGCGTGCAGGTTGACCGCCGGCATCTCGGCGCCCCGCCACAGCGGGCTGTTCAACACGGCCAGGTCCAACCCACCGGCCGGATTGCCCATCGCGCGCGCCCGCAGTGAACCCGGCTCGCCGAGCTTGCGGCTCGGCCACCCCGCGTCGCCGTAGCGCATCTCGGCGCAGCGCCGCTGGGCCGCCTCGGCCAGCCCGAAGCCGAGGTCGAGCCGCCACGGACCGGCGATCTCCTCGGCCAGGAACCGGCCCACCGACCGCCCGTCGACCCGGCGAACCAGCTCACCCACCAGATGCCCGTACGTCCAGGCGTGCTCGCCGGCCACCGAGCCCGGCAACCACTCGGGGTCGGCGGCGGCCAGGTCGCCGGCGAGCAGCGCCCAGTCGGCGATCGCGGTGGCGGGCCGCGGCACCGGGAACGCCGGCAGCCCGGCGGTGTGCGACAACACCTGGCGCACGGTGGCGGGGGTGCGGAACTCCGGCCAGTACCGCACGACCGGCGAGTCGAGATCGACACTTCCCCGGTCGACGAGCACCAGCAGACAGAGCGCGGCCACCGGCTTGCCGACCGAGTAGACGTTGGCCAGCGTGTCCGGCCGCCACTGTTCACCGTCGGGTCCGGCGCCGGTCCGGAAACCGCCGACCAGGTCGACGACCGGCTGTCCGTCGTACCAGATGGTCAGGCCGGCGCCGGTCTCCCGGCCGGAGGTGAACAGGTCGTGAAAACAGTCCCGGACCGGAGCGAAGCGTGGGTGCATTCCGCCACCGTAAGCGCCCCGGACCGGTGAGCGTGCCGACTTTTCGCCCACCCCGGTGGTCGCGGCGGTGTCGCTGGGGGATGCTGTTCCGGTGGCGGAGCCGGAGCTGGTGGATGTGGTCGTGGTGGGGCTCGGGGTCGGCGGCGAGGAGGTCGCCGAGCGACTCGCCGAGGCCGGCCTGAGCGTCGTCGGCATCGAACGGGACCTGGTCGGTGGGGAGTGCCCGTACTGGGGCTGCATCCCCAGCAAGATGATGATCAGAGCAGCCAACGCGCTCGCCGAGGCCCGCCGGGTCGACGGGCTGGCCGGGACGGCGCAGGTCCAGCCGGACTGGGCGCCGGTGGCCCGGCGGATCCGCGAGGAGGCCACCGACACCTGGGACGACACCGTCGCGGCGGAGCGGTTCATCGGCAAGGGCGGCCGGCTCGTACGAGGCAGTGGCCGGTTCGACGGCCCGGGCCGGATCCGCGTCGGCGACCAGGTGTTCCAGGCCCGGCACGGGGTCGTGTTGGGCACCGGCACCCGTCCGTCGGTGCCGCCGATCGACGGCCTGGCCGACACCCCGTACTGGACCAACCACCAGGCGATCGAGGCCGACCAACTGCCGGAGTCGCTGCTGGTGCTCGGCGGCGGCGCGATCGGCCTGGAACTGGCCCAGGTCTTCGCCCGCTTCGGGGTGCGGGTGACAGTGGTGGAGGCACTCGACCGGGTGCTGGCCGTCGAGGAGCCGGAGGCGTCCGACGTCGCCGCAGCGGCGCTGCGCGCCGACGGCGTGGAGATCCACACCGGGGTACGCGCCGAGCGGGTCGAGCACGACGGGACCCGGTTCACCCTGCACGGTGGCGGCGGGGCCGAGTTCACCGCGGACCGGCTGCTGGTGGTCACCGGGCGCAAGGCCCACCTGGAAGAACTCGGATTGGACACGATCGGGGTGGACGCCGGCCAGCGTTACCTGCCCGTCGACGACCGTTTGCACGTCACCGACAACGTCTGGGCGGTCGGCGACCTGACCGGCGAGGGCGCCTTCACCCACATCGCCATGTACCAGGCGGGGATCGTGATCGCCGACATCCTGGCCCGCAGCCGACAGGCAACCGCGGGGGCGGACGCCAGCGGCACGTCCAGCGTGGTCGGTGGCGCGATGGGAGCGTCCAGCTCACTGGCCGCCAGCGGGTCGAGCGGGTCCGCCGGCACCATCCCGCGCGCCGACTACCGTGCGCTGCCCCGGGTGACCTTCACCGATCCCGAGGTGGGCGCGGTCGGGCTCACCGAGCGGCAGGCCCGTGAGCGCGGCATCAACGTGCAGGTCGGTTTCACGAAGCTCGGCAGCTCGACCCGGGGTTGGATCCACCGGGTCGGCGACGACGGTTTCATCAAGCTCGTCGCGGACGCCGACCAGGGCGTGCTGATCGGCGCGACGTCGGTCGGCCCGGCCGGCGGCGAGGTGCTCTCCGCACTGGTGGTGGCAGTGCACGCGGCGGTGCCGCTGAGTCAGCTCCGCCACATGATCTACGCCTACCCGACCTTCCACCGGGCCATCGAGACCGCCCTGCGCGACCTGTCCTAACGCGTGCCGCGCCGCCCGTGCCGCGCCGCGCGTGCCGTGCCGCGCCGTGCCGCGCTGCCGTGCGCGGGCGTGATCGACTCGCGTTCATGGGAAGCGCGGTGTCCGGGGGCTCTCGACACCGCAACCTCGTGAAACCCGAGTCGATCACGCCCTGATACGCGCCGTGCCATGCCGCCCGTGCCGTGCCGTGCCAACGTGCGCGGGCGTGATCGACTCGCGTTCATGGAAAGCGCGGTGTTCGGGGCCTGCCGACACCGCGACCTCCTGAAACCCGAGTCGATCACGCCCCGACCACGCCCCGAACGCGCCGTGCCGGGCCGCCCGTGCCGGGCCGCGCGGGGGGCGTATCTGGGCGTGATCGACTCGGGTTCATGGAAGGCGCGGTGTCCGGGGCCTCTCGACACCGCGACCTCCTGAAACCCGAGTCGATCACGCCCCGAACGCGCCCCGAACGCGCCGCGCCGCGCCGCCCGCGTGCGCCCGCGCCGTGCCGCGCCGCCCGCGTGCGCCCGTGCCGTGCCGCGCGTGCCGTGCCGCCGGTCCGCGTGCGGGGCGTATCTGGGCGTGATCGGCTCGTATTCATGGGAAGCGCGGTGTTCGGGGCCTGGCGACAGCGCGACCTCCTAAAATCCGAGTCGATCACGACCCGGTTGGCGTGGCCTGGTGTCGGTGGGGCGGGGGCGGTGCCGCACGGCCCCGATCTCGTGCGGCGGAATGGTGGGCGATGGGAAGAATGCGGCAGCTATTCGGCAAACGCTGGGCAGTTCGCTGTTCATTTCTTGCATTCTGGTGACGTACGATTGCGACCGTGACCAAGCGGTTGACTGAAGTTGCCAAGAAGGCCGGCGTCAGCGAGGCCACCGTCAGCCGGGTGCTCAACGGCCGGGACGGGGTTTCCGAGGCGACCCGGACCGCCGTGCTGACCGCGCTCGACGTGCTCGGTTACGAGCGGCCGACCAAGCTGCGTGGCGAACGCGCCCGGCTGGTCGGGCTGGTGTTGCCCGAGTTGCAGAACCCGATCTTCCCGGCGCTGGCCGAGGTCGTCACCGGGACTCTCGCCCAGCGTGGTTACACCCCGGCTCTCTGCGCCCGGACCATCGGCGGCGTGTCCGAGATGGACTACGTGGAGATGCTCCTCGACCACCAAGTGTCCGGGGTGATCTTCGCTGGTGGCTCGTACGCGCTCACCGACGCCCGACACGACCACTACCGTCGACTGACCGACCGGGGCCTTCCCGTGGTGCTTGTCAACGCGGGCGTGGACGAGCTGGGCTTCCCGCGGGTCTCCACCGATGACGCGGTCGCGGTCGAGCAGGCGTACGGGCACCTGCGCTCGCTCGGGCACGAACGGATCGGGATGGTGCTCGGCCCGGAGGGGCACGTGCCGTCCCGACGCAAGCTGGACGCGATGATCCGGGCCGCGGGCTGGGACGAGGCCGACGCCGAGTGTGTCGAGCGGTCCAGCTTCTCGATGGAGGGCGCGCGGGTCGCGGCGACGAAACTGGTCGAGCGCGGCGTGACCGGCATCATCTGCGCCAGCGACGTACTGGCGTTGGGCACGATCCGTGCGGCCCGGCGGTTGGGTCGCTCGGTGCCGGCCGACGTGTCGGTGGTGGGCTTCGACGACTCCGCGTTCATGACGTGCACCGACCCGCCGTTGACCACGGTGCGGCAGCCGATCGAGACGATGGGGCAGGCTGCCGTGGACCTGCTTGTCACCCAGATCGAGGGTGCCGGCGTGCTGCACGACGAGTTGCTGTTCGAGCCCGAGTTGGTGGTCCGCGGCTCGACCGCCCCCGCCCCCGGTCGCTAGCGACCCTCGCACACGACGCTTCGGCCGTCGACCGCTCCACGCGGTCGGCGGCCGTTTTCGTCGTTGCTCCGGGCGGGCAGTATCGATCGGGCCGAATGCCCCTCCATAAGGGATCAAATGCCGTCATATCCGGCCGCTTTCAGGAGCTTGCCAACATCTGCCGTAATCACGTCGTGTCCTTTCGGCACAGGGTCGATACCTTGCCGAAATGAGTCCCCCTCGCTACAGTGACTCCACTCACACCTGGCTCCGACGCAGCTACTGGGCGTCAGGTCGTATCACCGCAGATCAGCGAAGGTCATTGGAGTCACCCGTTCCCGAAGGGATGGACAGATGTCCGTACCGCAATATCGAAAGGCTGCGGCGGTCGCGCTCGTGGCCGGCCTGGGGCTCAGCCTCACGGCGTGCTCCACGAAGAGCGACGACAAGGACACGACCGCCGGCGGCAAGGTCACCATCACTGTCGACTGCCAGCCGGTCGGCGCCCAGAAAGAGCTGTTGAAGAACTGGAACGACGACGTCGTCGAGTTCCAGCGGCAGAACCCGGACATCGTCGTCAAGAGCGTGAGCGTCGGCGAGCAGTGCAACAACCCGCCGGACTTCACCGCCCGCCTCGCCGGCGGCACGGTGACCGACGTGTTCTACGGCTACATGACCGACCTCCAGCAGGTGCTGGACTCGGGCCAGGCGATGGACATCGCCCAGTACGCCAACAAGGACACGATTCCCACCTGGGACAGCGTCGACCCGGCGCTCAAGGAGGTCTTCACCGACGGCGGCAAGCTCTACGCCGTGCCGGTCAAGAACTACTCGATGGGTCTGGTCTACAACAAGGTCCTGTTCCAGAAGGCCGGGCTCGACGTCAACAACCCGCCGAAGACCTGGGCCGACGTCCGGGCCGCCGCCAAGAAGATCTCCGCCCTCGGCAACGGCATCGCTGGCTACTCGGAGTACAGCGCCGGCAATACCGGCGGCTGGCACTTCACCTCGCTGCTCTACTCCCAGGGCGGCCGCATGCTGACCGAGGACGGCAAGAAGGCCGACTTCAACAACGCCATGGGCAAGCAGGTCCTGCAGAACATCAAGGACATGCGGTACGGCGACAACAGCATGGGCTCCCGTCAGCTGCTGCAGTGGGGCGACCTGCTGACGAACGCCGGCGCGGGCAAGGTCGGCATGTTCATCGGGGCACCGGACGCCACCCAGGCGATCGTCAGCCAGTTCCAGGGCAAGTTCCAGGACTGGGCGATGAGCCCGCTGCCCGGCCAGGACGGCCCGGCGAAGGGGACGCTCGGTGGCGGCGAGGGCTACTTCTTCAAGAAGGACCTGACCCCCGAGCAGGTCAAGGCCGGCATGAAGTGGATCGCGTACCAGAAGCTGACGCCGGGCAAGGGCCAGTTCGACTACGTCCGGGCCAAGCCGCAGAACTACCCGGTGGGTCTGCCCCAGCCGCTGCTGTTCGCCAACGGCAGCGACGCGCAGAAGCAGGAACTGGAGCTGCGCAAGGCGAACGCGAACGTCGACACGGCGAACTTCGCTCTCTTCGAGGCCACCCCGGTGCCGATCAAGGGTGAGCCGCGCAACGCGCAGGCGGTCTACGCGGTGCTCGACGCCGCGATGTCCGGTGTGCTGACCAACCCGAACGCGAACATCGACGCGCTGCTCAAGACCGCCGAGGAGAAGGTCAACCAGCTCCTCGCCGCGGAGAGCTGACAGGTCGTGTGGGGGCCGGGACGCCGACCCGGCCCCCACACCATCCGCACCACATCGTCGACGTCACCGACTCACCCAGGAGTTGCCTTGGCGATCACCACCGTCCCGGAGACCCCCAGGAAACCGGGCCGCCCGCCGTCGCCGTACTCGGCGGGGTCGCAGCGCACCAGCCTCGGCCGCAAGGTACGGGACAACCTCACCGGGCACGCGTTCCTGATCGGCGCGGTGCTCTGCTTCGTCGTCTTCTCCTGGTACCCGATGGTCCGCGGCATCGTGATGAGCTTCCAGCGGACCCGGCGCGGCGAGACCACCTGGGTGGGCTGGGACAACTACTCCCGCATCATCGCCGACCCCAGCTTCTGGACGGCCTGGCAGAACACCTTCTACTTCACGGTGCTCGCGCTGGTCCTCGGGTACGTGGTGCCGTTCTTCGTGGCGATCCTGCTCAACGAGTTCCGGCACGCCAAGGGGTACCTGCGGATCCTGGTCTACCTGCCGGTGATGCTGCCGCCGGCCTCGGCGCTGTTCCTGTTCAAGTTCTACGCGTACGACCCCAGCGAGGCCGGGCTCTTCAACGCGATCCTCAAGGCACTGCACCTGCCCACCTCGCAGTGGATGCAGTCGCCGGAGATGACGATGCCGGCGATGGTGGTCGCGTCGACCTGGATGAACATGGGCGGCGCGGTGCTGATCTACCTGGCGTCGTTGCAGAACATCCCCGGTGAGCTGTACGAGGCGGCGGAGCTCGACGGTGCCGGGATCTGGCGGCGGATCCGCCACGTGACGATCCCGCAGACCCGGCTGATCCTCGCGCTCATGGCGATGTTGCAGATCGTCGCCACGATGCAGCTCTTCATCGAACCCCTGATCCTCGCCAACGGCGCGGGCGCGGAGGACTCGGCGACCTCGGTGGCATACCTCATCTACCAGCACGGGTTCTTCCAGAACGACCTCAACGGCGCCGCCGCCCTGGGCGTGATCATGCTCGTGGTGCTGGCCGGCTTCTCCGCCGTGTACGTGCGGCTGACTGCGAAACAGGACTAGGACGGCGAGGAATGGCACAGGATTCCGGAACCCGGACCCTCATCTCCCACGCCCAGCTGAGCCGGGGGCGCGGCCGGGTCATCTACTGGACGTTGCTGGTCGTCGTGGTGGCGGGGTTCACGCTCGTCTTCCTCGGACCGCTCTACTGGATGGTCACCGGGGCGCTCAAGTCCGGCCAGGAGATCGCGCAGACCCCACCGTCGCTGTTCCCGAAGGATCCGCAGCCGCAGAACTACATCGACGCGTGGAACAACCTGGCCCTCGCCAAGCTGCTGTTCAACACGTTCTACTACGCGATCGGCGCGGTGCTGTTCCAGATCGTCTTCGACAGCGCCGCTGCGTACTCGCTGTCCAAGCTTCGACCGATCTTCGGCAACGCGATCCTCGCCCTGATGCTGGGGACCCTGATGATCCCGGCAATGGTCCTCATCGTGCCGCAGTACGTGACGGTGCTCGACCTGCCGATCCTGCACATCAGCCTGCTCGACTCGCCGTTCGCGATCTGGCTGCCGATGGTCGCCAACGCGTTCAACATCTTCCTGTTGAAGCGGTTCTTCGACTCGATTCCCGAGGAGTTGATGGCGGCGGCCCTCATGGACGGGGCGACGTCGCTGCGCACGCTCTGGTCGATCATCCTGCCGCTGTCGCGCCCCATCCTCGGCGTCGTCTCGATCTTCGCCGTGACGGCGGTCTGGAAGGACTTCCTCTGGCCGAAGCTGGTCATGCCGTCGCCCGAGACCCGGACGGTAAGCGTCGGCATCTACACCTTCGCCGGGGGCACACCGATGAACGTGGTGATCGCCGCGTCGGTCATCGCCGCGATCCCGACTGTCATCATCTTCCTGATCTTCCAACGGAACATCATGTCCGGTCTGACCACGGGCAGCATCAAGGGCTGACCACCACCGCACTCCCGCGCGGCGAACAACGACAGTTCGTCCGACATATCTAGGTCCGGCGGACCCGCCGACGTACTGACGCAGAAAGCAGGTGCTCGTGTCCACAGCTGACAGAAGTCCGTGGTGGCGTGGAGCCGTGATCTACCAGGTGTATCCCCGGAGCTTCGCCGACGGAAACGGCGACGGCATCGGCGACATCGCCGGCATCCGGTCCCGGCTGAACCACCTGTCCGCCCTCGGCGTCGACGCGATCTGGTTCAGCCCCTGGTATCCCTCGCCGATGGCCGACGCCGGCTACGACGTGTCCGACTACCGCGACATCGACCCGGTCTTCGGCACCCTGGCCGAGGCGGAGGCGCTGATCGCGGAGGCGCACGAGCTGGGCATCCGGACCATCGTCGACGTCGTGCCGAACCACTGCTCCGATGCGCACCCCTGGTTCCAGGCGGCGCTCGCCGCCGGGCCCGGAGCGCCGGAACGGGACCTGTTCTGGTTCCGGCCCGGCCGGGGCCCGAACGGCGACCAGCGGCCCACCGACTGGGTCGGCGAGTTCGGCGGGCCGACCTGGACCCGCACCACCAACCCGGACGGCACCCCCGGTGACTGGTACCTGCACCTGTTCGCCCCGCAGCAGCCGGACTTCAACTGGGACCACCCCCGGGTGCGGGCGGAGTTCGAGGACGTCCTGCGGTTCTGGTTCGACCGGGGGGTGGACGGCATCCGGATCGACTCGGCCGGGCTGCTGGTCAAGGACGGGACGCTGCCCGAGGTACGACCGGACCAGCCGCACCCGTTCCAGGACCTCGACGGGGTGCACGAGATCTACCGGGGCTGGCGTCGGGTCGCCGACGAGTACGCCGATCGGGCGTTGATCGGTGAGGTGTGGCTGCCGGATCGGCAGCGGTTCGCCAACTACCTGCGCCCGGACGAGCTGCACGCCGCGTTCAACTTCGACTTCCTGGGCTGCGCGTGGGACGCCTCGGCGCTGCGCGAGAGCATCGACGGGACGCTCAGCGCGCACGCGCCGGTCGGCGCCCCGGCCACCTGGGTGCTGTCGAACCACGACGTCACCCGGCACGTCACCCGCTACGGGCGGGCGGACACCCGGTTCAGCTTCGCCGCCAAGCGCGAGGGGATCCCCACCGACCTGGAGTTGGGCACCCGCCGGGCCCGCGCCGCCGCGCTGCTCTCGCTGTCGCTGCCCGGCGCCGCCTACGTCTACCAGGGCGAGGAGTTGGGCCTCTACGAGGTCGAGGACATTCCGTACGCGCTGCGTCAGGACCCGATGTGGGAACGGTCCGGCCGGATCGACCCGGGTCGGGATGGCTGCCGCGTGCCGCTGCCGTGGGGCGGGGACGAGCCGCCCTTCGAGTTCAGCCCCGAGGGCGCCCCGGCGCCCTGGCTGCCCCAACCGGCCGACTGGAAGGACCGGACCGCCCGCGCCCAGACCGGTGACTCGGCCTCGATGCTGGAGCTGTACCGGGCGGCCATCCAGGCCCGGCGGGCCGACCCGGCGCTCGGTGACGGCGAGCTGACCTGGCTGCCCGCACCGGACGGGGTGCTCGCCTTCGGCCGTGGCGGTGGCTTCACCTGCCTGGTCAACCTCTCCGACGCGCCGGTGCCGATGCCGGCCGAGGCGGAGCTGCTGCTGGCCAGCGGTCCCCTCGACGACGGGTTGCTGCCGTCGGACACGGCGGTCTGGCTGCGTACCCCCGGATCGGCGGACGAGCCGCGCGCGGCGGACGGACCCGGCCCGACCTGATTCTGCTCGCGGTGGTGCCGGCGGCTCGTCCCGGCCGCCGGCACCACCTCACCGAAGGAAAGGAGGATCGAGGGAACGCCGCACCGACACGGGGGGATCTGGCCTGCCTGACGAAAGGGAGAGCGCAGCTCATGGCCAACCACACCACCGGCACCCCGCACCACCTTCGACACCCGACCCGGGCAGGGTTGGCCGCCATCGCCGCCACCCTGCTCGCCGCCACCTCGGTGACCGTCCTCGCGGTCACCGGCACCGCAACTCCGGCCTCGGCGGCCGGGTTGTCCCCCTTCGACATTTCCGGCCGGGGCGCCACCGTCCCGTTCGTCGAGCAGGAGGCGGAAGAGGCCGCCCACAACGGCTCGAAGATCGGCCCGGACCGGCGCTACGGCACGCTGCCGTCGGAGGCGTCCGGCCGGGAGGCGGTCACCCTCGACGCCGTCGGCGAGTACGTCGAGTTCACCCTCACCGCGCCGGCCAACGCTGTCACCTTCCGGTACAGCCTGCCGGACAGCCCGTCCGGCACCGGCCGGGACGCCGCCATCGACCTGCGGGCCAACGGGTCGCTGCTGAAATCGGTCCCGGTGACCTCGAGGTACGGCTGGTACTACGGCGGATACCCGTTCAACAACAACCCGGGCGACACCAACCCGCACCACTTCTACGACGAGACCCGGGCGATGTTCGGCAGCACCCAGCCGGCCGGCACGAAGATCCGGTTCCAGGTCTCCTCGACCGCCCAGTCGCCCACGTTCACCATCGACCTGGCCGACTTCGAGCTTGTCGCGCCGGCGATCACCAAGCCCTCCGGTGTGCTCGACGTGGTCACCGACTTCGGCGCGGACCCGAGCGGCGCGACCGACTCGACGGCGAAGTTCCAGGCGGCGGTCGACGCCGGGAAGGCCCAGGGACGGGCGGTCTGGATCCCGACCGGCACCTTCACCCTCTGGGACCACGTGGTGGTCGACGGGGTGACACTGCGCGGCGCCGGCCCCTGGTACTCGGTGCTCGGCGGCCGGCACCCCACCGACCGGAACAGGTCCGTCGGCATCTACGGCAAGTACGTCCCCGGCGGCGGCTACACCGGCCCGGTCCGCTCGCACGAGGCGAACGGCCCGAGCCGCAACGTCACGCTGCGGGACTTCGCCATCATCGGCGACATCCGCGAGCGGATCGACGACGACCAGGTAAACGCCCTGGGTGGGGCGATGACCAACTCGGTGGTCGACAACCTGTGGCTGGAGAACACAAAGGTCGGGGCGTGGATGGACGGCCCGATGGACAACTTCACCATCCGCAACAGTCGGATCCTGGACCAGACCGCGGACGGGGTGAACTTCCACACCGGCGTGACCAACTCGACCGTGACGAACACGTTCGTCCGCAACACCGGCGACGACGCGTTGGCGATGTGGGCGCAGAGCGTGCCGAACGTCAACAACTCCTTCACCCACAACACCATCGGCGTGACCCTGCTGGCGAACCACCTGGTCAGCTACGGCGGTCGGGACATCAAGATCACCGACAACGTGACTGCCGACTCGCTCACCAACGGCGGCGGCATCCACGTGGCCAACCGCTATCCGGGCGTGCAGGGCGACACCGCGGTACGGGGCACCTGGACGATCGCCCGGAACACGTTGATCCGCAACGGCAACTCGGACTACAACTGGAACTTCGGCGTCGGGGCGATCTGGTTCTCCGCCCTCAACGAGGCGTTCCAGCAGGCCACCATCAACATCACCGACACCGACATCCTGGACAGCTCGTACGCGGCGCTGCACTGGATCGAGGGCCAGACCAGCGGCATCAACCTCACAAACGTGCGGATCGACGGCGCCGGCACGTACGCCCTCCAGGTGCAGGCGCCCAGCCAGGTGTCCTTCACGAACGTGCGGGCCACCAACATCGCGCAGAGCAACCCGATGCACAACTGCGTGGGCAGTGGCTTCCAGATCACCCAGGGCAGCGGCAACTCCGGCTGGTACACGTCGACCCCGTACTGCGGCCCGTGGCCGAACCCGCAGTGGGGCGGCGGGCCGACCACGCCGCCGCCGACCACCCCGGCACCCACCACTCCGGCACCGACCACCCCGCCGCCCACCACCCCGCCGCCCACCAGTGGGGGGAACCTGGCGCTGAACCGGTCGACGACCGCGACAAGCACCAACCAGAGCTACACGTCGGCCAACGCGGTGGACGGCAACGCGGCAAGCTACTGGGAGAGCGCCAACAACGCCTTCCCGCAGTCGGTCACCGTCGACCTGGGCTCGGCCCGATCGGTCGACCGGGTGGTGCTCAAACTGCCAAGCGGTTGGGAGCAACGCACCCAGACCCTGTCGGTGCTCGGCTCCACCGACGGATCGTCCTACAGCACGCTGGCGTCGTCCGCCGGTCGGGTCTTCAGCCCCGGCAGTGGCAACACCGTGTCGATCGGCCTGCCCTCCGGTGACCGCCGCTACCTCCGGGTCACCGTCACCGGCAACACCGGATGGCCGGCCGCCCAACTGTCCGAGGTCGAGGTGTACGGCGGCACGCAGACCACCCCGCCGCCCACCACCCCACCCCCGACCACCGCGCCGCCCACGACCCCGCCGCCCACGACCCCGCCGCCCACGACCCCACCGCCCAGCGGCAACCTGGCGGCCGGGCGGTCGGTCACCGAGACCAGCCACTCCGACGTGTACGCCGCCGCCAACACAGTGGACGGCAACCCGAACACCTACTGGGAGAGCGCCAACAACGCCTTCCCGCAGTCGCTGACTGTGGACCTGGGCGACAACCGGACGGTGTCCCGGGTCGTCCTGAAACTCCCACCGTCGTCGGCCTGGCAGACGCGTACGCAGACGCTGGCGGTGCTCGGCTCCACGAACGGCTCGTCCTTCAGCACGCTGAAGGCGTCGGCCGGCTACACCTTCAACCCGGCCAGCGGCAACACGGTCACCGTGACCTTCACGGCGACCACCCAGCGGTACCTGCGGCTGACCGTCACCGGTAACACCGGCTGGCCAGCCGGTCAGCTCAGCGAGTTCGAGGTCTATTCCAGCTGACTCGGGCGCCCCCGCCCGTCCAGGGCGGGGGCCATCCGATCCGGGCGGTCCGGGGCGACGCAGCCCCGGCCCTCCCACCCCGTCCCCCACCCGCACCGTCCCCCACCTGTCGCGGAACGACGGGCGTACCCCTGCACCCGTCGCCGGGCAACGCACCCGCACCCACCCCCGAAAGAGGTGTAGCGACCCCATGTCCATCACCGGCACCAGACGAGGCACGCCGCCGAGCGGCGCGCCCAATCCCGTCCCCCGCACCCGCGGCCGGCGACTCCTCGCCGGCGCACTCGCCGGGATGCTCCTGGCCACCGCCCCGGTCGTCACCCCCGCGGCGACCGCGGCACCGGCGGCCGACCCGTCCGCGGCCGCCGCGCGCGTGGCGATGCTCGCCGGGCTCTCGGCCACGATGACCGCCAGCAGCTACAACCAGAACTACGTGGCGGCCAACGCCAACGACGGCAACGCGTCGACCTACTGGGAGAGCGCCAACAACGCGTTCCCGCAGTGGATCCAGGCGGACCTGGGCGCCACGGTCAGCGTCGACCGGGTGGTGCTCAAGCTGCCGCCGTCGTCGGACTGGCAGACCCGCACCCAGACCCTGTCGGTGCTCGGCTCCACCGACGGCTCGTCCTTCAGCACACTGAAGGCGTCCGCCGGCTACACCTTCAACCCGTCCACCGGCAACACCGCGACCGTCAGCTTCACCGCCGCCAGCACCCGCTACGTGCGGGTGCAGGTCACCGGCAACACCGGCTGGCCGGCGGCGCAGCTCTCCGAGGTCGAGGTGTACGGCGCTACCGGCAGCACCGACACCCAGGCCCCCAGCGCCCCGGGCAACCTGGCGTACACCCAGCCCGCCAGCGGGCAGATCCGGCTCACCTGGTCCGCGTCCTCGGACAACGTCGGGGTCGCCGGTTACGACGTGTACGCGGGCGGCGCGCTGCGCGGCAGCGTCAACGGCTCGACGCTCACCTACACCGACAACCAGTCGGACAGCGCCACTGTCTCGTACTACGTGCGGGCCAGGGACGCGGCCGGCAACCAGTCGGCGAACAGCAACACAGTGACCCGGACCGGCACCGGCAACCCGCCCACCGGGAGCAACCTGGCGGTCGGCAAGCCGATCACCGCCTCCGGATTCGTGCACACGTTCGTGGCCACCAACGCCAACGACAACAACGTGGCCACCTACTGGGAGGGCAACGGCAACCCGAGCACGTTGACAGTGCAGCTCGGCGCGAACGCCAGCCTCAGCCAGGTCGTGCTCAAGCTGAACCCGGACTCGGCCTGGGGTGCGCGTACGCAGAACATCACGGTGCTCGGCCGGGACCAGAGCTCGTCGTCCTTCACCACGCTGGTGGGCGCGGCGAACTACACCTTCAACCCGGCCAGCGGCAACACGGTGACCATCCCGGTCTCCGCCGCCGCGGCCGACGTCCGGCTCTCGATCGCCTCGAACACCGGCGCCCCGGCCGGGCAGGTGGCCGAGTTCCAGGTCTTCGGCACCCCCGCGCCGAACCCGGACCTGACAGTGACAGGCATGTCGTTCAGCCCGTCCGCGCCCGTGGAGACCAGCACCATCACGCTCTCCGCGACAGTCCGCAACGCGGGCTCGACGGCCTCCGGCGCGACAAACGTCAACTTCTACCTGGGCTCCACCCGGGTCGGCACCGCGTCGGTCGGTAGCCTCGCGGCCGGCGCGTCGACAACTGTCAGCGCCAGCATCGGCACCCGGGACTCGGGCAGCTACCCGCTCAGCGCGAAGGTCGACGAGTCGAACACCGTCGTCGAGTCCGACGACACCAACAACAGCTACACCAACCCCAGCCCGCTGGTGGTCGGCGCGGTCGCCAGCTCGGACCTTGTCGCCTCCGCCGTCGACTGGTCACCGGGCAACCCGCCGCCGGGCAGCACCGTCACCTTCTCCGTGTCGATCCGCAACGCCGGCAACCAGGCGTCCGCGTCCGGTTCGCACGGCATCACCCTGACCGTGCTCAACGAATCCGGCACCGTGGTCCGTACCCTGACCGGCTCGTACTCCGGTGTGATCAACGCCGGCGCGACGGTCGGCCCGGTCAACCTGGGCACCTGGACCGCCGCGAACGGCAAGTACACCGTTCGGGTGGTGCTCGCCGTGGACGGCAACGAGTTGCCGGTCAAGCAGACGAACAACACGAGTGACCGTCCGCTCTTCGTGGGGCGCGGCGCGAACCTGGGCTACGACATGTACGAGGCCGAGGACGGCACGACCGGCGGCGGCGCCGGGCAGGTCGGCCCGAACCGGGAGATCGGCAACCTCGGCGGTGAGGCGTCCGGACGCCGGGCGGTCACCCTGAACAGCACCGGCGCGTACGTCGAGTGGACCACCCGGGCGGCGACAAACACCCTTGTCACCCGCTTCTCCATCCCCGACTCGGCGGGTGGCGGGGGGATCGACTCGACGCTGAACATCTACGTCAACGGCACTCTGCACAAGCCGATCAACCTGACCTCCAAGCACATCTGGCTCTACGGCGCGGAAGCCAGCCCGAGCGACTCGCCGAGCGCCGGCCCGCCTCGCCACCTGTACGACGAGGCGAACGTGATGCTGAACTCGACAATCCCGGCCGGCAGCAAGATCCGTTTGCAGAAGGACCCGGCCAACACCACCACGTACGCGATCGACTTCGTCAACCTGGAGCTTGTCGCACCGCGGGCCAACCCGGACACGGCCCGTTACCGGGTGCCGGCCGGCTTCAGCCACCAGGACGTCCAGAACGCGCTGGACGCGGTTCGGATGGACACCACCGGCAACCTGATCGGCGTCTACCTGCCGGCCGGCACGTACGAGACCGCGCAGAAGTTCCAGGTGTACGGCAAGCCGATAACGGTGGTCGGCGCGGGCATGTGGTACACCCGCTTCCAGACGCCGACCGGCCAGCAGAACACCGACGCGGGCTTCCGGGTGGAGTCCTCGGCCAGCGGGTCGTCCTTCTCGCACCTGGCCTTCTTCGGCAACTACACGAACCGCATCGACGGGCCGGGCAAGGTCTGGGGTGAGCTGAAGGACGTCGACAACATGACGTTGGACAGCGTCTGGGTCGAGCACACCGTCTGCGCGTACTGGGGGGTGAGCGTCAGCGGGTTGACCATCCGCAACAGCCGCTTCCGGAACACCTTCGCCGACGGGGTGAACCTGACAAACGGCAGCACCAACAACCTGATCACCAACACCGAGGGCCGGTCGAACGGTGATGACGCGTTCGCCCTCTTCTCGGCCACCGACCAGGGCGCGTCGACAGGCAACAACGGCAACGTGTTCGAGAACCTCACCGCCACGCTGACCTGGCGGGCGGCCGGGCTGGCGGTCTACGGCGGCTACAACAACATCTTCCGCAACCTGTACATCGCGGACATGTTGACGTACTCCGGGATCACCATCAGCTCGCTGGACTTCGGCTACCCGTTCATCGGGTTCGGGGCCAGCCCACCGACCCAGTTCCAGAACATCTCGCTGATCCGGGCGGGTGGGCATTTCTGGGGCTCCCAGACGTTCCCCGCGATCTGGGTCTTCTCCGCCTCGAAGGAGTTCCGCGGCATCCGGGTGTCCGACGTGGACATCGTCGATCCGACGTACTCGGGAATCATGTTCCAGACCAAGTACAACGGATCGCAGCCGGAGAACCCGATCACCGACACCGTCTTCACCAACATCTCGATCAGCGGCGCCCGCAAGAGCGGTGACGCGTTCGACGCCAAGTCGGGCTTCGCGGTCTGGGCCAACGAGATGCCGGAACCCGGTCAGGGCCCGGCGGTCGGCTCGGTCACCTTCAACAACCTGCGACTGACGAACAACGCGGTGGACATCCGCAACACCACGTCGACCTTCACCATCAACCGCAACTGAGCTGACCCGCACCGGATGCCGCCGGGAGGTGCCCTCCTCCCGGCGGCATCGTGCCGTGCCGTCCCTCGCCCGCCACGAACCGGGCCGCTCCGGCCGCCGCGTCGGTGGCCAGCGAGTCCATCCCGTACGCCAACTCGGTCGCCAGCGCCTCCGGCTCACCGCGACCGCCGCCGGCCAGCACCGCCGCCCGGTCGTTGCGCAGGCAGGTCTGCGGGTGCCGGGCGATCGCCGCCGCCAGCTCCTCGGCCGCGGCCCGCGCCTGGCCGGGCGGCACCAACCGATTGACCAACCCCATCGAGTACGCCTCGTCCGCCGGCACCGGCCGGCCGGTGAGGATCAGATCCATGGCCCGGCTCTCGCCGATCAACCGGGGTAACCGCACGGTGCCACCGTCGATCAGCGGCACCCCCCAGCGGCGGCAGAACACCCCGAACGTCGCGTCGGACTCGGCGACCCGCAGGTCGCACCAGAGCGCCAGCTCAAGCCCACCCGCCACCGCGTACCCGGAGATCGCCGCGATCACGGGTTTGCTGAGCGTCATCCGGGTCGGGCCCATCGGGCCGTCGCCCTCCGGCTCGACCCGGTTGCCGCTCGGCGTGCCGAGGGCCTTGAGGTCGGCTCCGGCGCAGAACGTGCCACCGGCACCCCAGAGCACTGCCACCGCCGCGTCCGGGTCGGCCTCGAAGGCGCGGAAGGCGTCCGCCAGTGCCCGGGCCGTCGGCCCGTCGACGGCGTTGCGAGCGGCCACCCGATCGAGCACGACGGTGGTGACCGGCCCGGCACGCTCCACCCGCACACCCATCAACCCAGCATGCCCGCCGCACCCCGCCCCCACAATCCCCGTCGATCTTGCACGCGGTGCCCTGGTCCCGGAAGGTGTGGCGGTCCGCCGGGGCAGCAACCGATAGATCGCGCTCGGTGACGAATTTGTCGCCCGCGACCGGTTTGCGGCCCTCTTCGCCGGGAAGTCGGTACCCGTGCGAGCACTTTTGACGAAAGTTGAGCAGGCGTCCCAGCTGGACCGGACCGGTGACCGGTTGCAGCGCGTGGTCCTGAGCACGCTGCGTCCGCGGCGACTGCGGGACCTGCTGCACGGCGTGACCCTCGGGCACCCACTACACCCGGCGATGGTGCAGGTCCCGGTCGGCGCGTGGATCAGCGCCGCCGTGCTGGACCTCATGCCCGGACAACGTCGACCCGCCACCGTGCTGGTCGGCGTGGGCACCGTCAGCGCGGTTCCGGCGGCGGTCGCCGGACTGAACGACTGGGCGGCACTCGCCCGGGACCAGCGCCGGGTCGGTCTCGTGCACGCCGCCGCAAACACCGTCGGCCTGACGCTGTACGCCGGCTCGCTTGCCGCACGGCTGTCCGGTCGGCACGGCGTCGGCCGCGCGCTCGGCTTCCTCGGGCTCTCGACAGTGAGCCTCGGGGCGTACATCGGGGGTCACCTCGCGTACAAGCAGGGGGCGCAGGTCAACCAGAGCATCTCCGAGTTGCGTCGGATGACCGACGGCTGGCACTCGCTTGCCGACATGGCGACGTTGCCGCAGCGCACGCTGATCACCCGAGAGGTGGACGACGACATCTCGGTGATCCTCTACCGGCACGGTGACGAGGTGACAGTGATGTTGGAGCGCTGCCCGCACCAGAGCGGGCCGCTCGGCGAGGGCGAGGTGCAGGAGATCGACGGCCACGCCTGCGTGGTCTGTCCGTGGCACGGCAGCGCGTTCCGGCTCAACGGCGGCGAGGTAGTGCAGGGGCCTTCCGGCAACGACCAGCAGATCCTGCCCACCCGGATCCAGAACGGCGTGCTCCAGACCCGTCTGCCCTGACCGCCACCTCCCGCTGCCGTGTGCCGTGCGCGTCGTCGCGTGCCACCGACCCCGAAACTCCGCTCATCAGCAGCCCGGGCCTCGCCCCGAGCCGCTCAGCGGCACGCGTCAGCCGCGTCGGTGTCGGCCGACCGGCGGTCCGTCCGGTACGGCACCCAGGCCGTGCCCGCTGCCGAGAAGCCCGTCTCCGGCACCGTCGTCACCCCAACCGCCGTCAGCCCAACCGTCGCCACCACCCGGGCCCGGCTCAGCGGCGGGCGTCATACCGCTGCCGGGAGGTGTGAACGCGCCGCCCCCGGGAGGTGCGATTCGACCTGCGGCGGGCGCGGTGTCGGCGTTGCCGCTCGTGTTGCTGCCGACCAGGCCGGTGTTCCGGGCGCCGCCGCCCCGGGTCCTGCGGGCGGACACGGCCAACCGGGGTGCCGCTCCGGCGGTGGCCGGGCGGCGGCGCAGCCCCAGGACCGCGCCGATCTGAGCGCCGACGATGCTCGCCACGGCCAGTACGGCCGAGACGGCGAGCGGTCGGTTCACCCGGTCCTCGGTGCCGGCTCGGGCGGCGCCGACGGTCATCGCGGGTGGTTGGCCCGCCGATTCCGTACCGCTGGATGGTGGTGTCGGGGCCGGCGGCTCCGGTGCGGTCCGTTCGGGCGCCGGCCGGGGCGCTGGCGGCTTGGGTGCCGCCGGCCGGTCGACGAGCCGTCCGGTGGCGTGCTGCCGGGCCCCCTGGTCGGCGGCCTCCGTGGGCAGTCGGAGCAGCTGACCCGGGCGGATGCGGTCCGGGTCGTCGAGCTTGTTCAGCTTGGCGAGCTGTCGGTAGTCGCCGAACTCGTCCAGATAACGGTCGGCCACCTCGCCGAGGTAGTCACCCCGCGCCACCCGGTACACCGGCGCGGCCTTGTCGTCGGCTGTCGAGCCACCGGGTGCGGCGGACCCGGCCCTGCCGATCGGCCCGCTCCGCGCCAGCGGGGCCGCCGTGTCGGGCGTCGCGCCCACGCGCGTCGGCGCGGCCACTGTGGCGGCGGCCGAGGCGTTCGGACTCGCGTACGCCGGTGCGCCGTAGACCGCCGCGGCGCTGGCGGCGGCCGGGCTGGCGGCGAGGATCAGCGCGACCGAGCCGACCAGCGCGGCGGCGGCCTTCTGCTGGCGACCCATCCCGGGCAGCTTCGGTGCCGGGCGGCGCAGGCTCTGTGCCCCCAACTCGACGAGGACGGAGAAGGCGAACGTGGCCCAGCCGAACCAGCCGGCCACCGCCAGGGCCCGCAGGAAGAGCTGGCCGTCGTCCCTGCTGGTCAGCGCGGTGCCGATCTCGGCGAGGGTGGGAAGGTGATCAGGCAGGGGATTGCCAGCGAAGGCCAGCAGCGCGATCGGCGCGCCAAACAGCAGCGCGCAGAGCACGGCCAGCGCGCCGAGGCCGGTGAGGATGCGTCCGGTCCGCCGTACGACGGACCCAGCCGATACGGGCATGGCTGCCTTCCCTTCCTACGGTGCTGCTGCGGTGATGGCCCGCGCTGTCGCATCGCCGGTGACGATGACCGTCTCGTCCTGGACGAAGAGTCCGAGCATCGTGCGGTTGTAGGTGATCGTGACGGTGACCCGGATCAGGGTCTCCCCGGCGACCTCGGGGAAGCTCACCGTGTGGCCGCTGGTGCCCGCGGCGGCGGCCAGGTAGTTGGCGACCGCCACCCGCGCCTCGTCCTCGTCGATCCGGGTCGGCCGGCCGTCGATCGCGGCCGCCCGGTCGATGGCCTGACCACCGGTGCGGGCGGCCTCGGCGGCCAGGTTCTCGGCCCGTTGCAGGGTGCGTAGCTGGCCGGCGCCGTCGTAGGAGAGCCCCACGATGGCCAGTACGCCGATCATCGTCACGGCCAGGAAGATGCTCACCCGGCCCTGTTCGCCCGAGTGGGTGCGTCCGGTGGTGGCTGTCATTGCCGGCCCCGGTAACGGTCCAGTGGCGAGGTGAAGGTCGCGCTGATCCGTCGCTCGTCCGGCATCCCGGGCAGGATGTCGAGGGAGATGTCCCGGAACGACACCAGGCAGACAAGCGTCACAGTGACCGTCGCGTCCGTACCGATCGTGCTGCTGTAGACGTCGTCGAAGCTGATCGGGGCGCCGCCCACCCGGGCGGTGAGTTCCGGGTCCAGTTCGTTGGCGCAGGCCAACCCGTGCCAGTCCAGCTGATCCTGGATGGCTGTCAGCGCCGCTTCCCGGGCCGTGGCCGAGTCCCGGGAGATCGACGCGGCACGGGCGGCGTCGTGGACCGCGGCCTCGATCGCCTCCGCCGCCACCGCGGTACGCCCGACGACGCCGGCCAGCACCATCAGCGCGATGAACGCCGGGGCGAGCACCGCCACCTCGATGGAGACCGAACCCCGTTCGGCGGCGCGGCTCATGGCTCGGTCAACCTCTCCACCGTCCCGTGGGCGGTCTGCTGTACCGCGAAGTCCACGCCCGGCACCACCGACAGGGACCGTCCGCTCACCGTGCAGGTGACCTCGGCGTCGTCGATGATCACGCAGGTCGGGCCGGGCGTGTCCCAGCCCACCAGCCAGCCGCCGGCGACCTGGAGGAACTGGGTGGCGCTGGCCACGCCGGCCCCGTTCGCCGCCTGGTAGGGCCGTTGCGCGTTGACCCCGCTCTGCGCGGCGTTCAACGCGGTCGAGCGGGCGAGGAAGACGGCCGCGATCTGGATCGAGGCGAAGAGCAGCACCAGGATCAGCGGCATCAGCACGGCCAGCTCCACCGGATTGGCACCCCGCTCCCGGTCGCCGCCCACGAGTCGGCGCCGGGTGGCGGTGACCGCCCGGCGCCACCTCGGGTACGTGGCTCGACTCATGCCGGTTGTTACGGGACCGGGTTCTGGAAGTTCGGGATGTTCGTCATCCAGTTGTTGGCCCGGTTCAGGGCCAGGCCGGTGACGACCGTCGCCACGAAGACCAGCCCGAAGATGATCACCGCGGTGGGCACCGGGCTGTCGCCGCGCTCGCCGTCGTGGCGAAGCTCGGCCAGGCGCGTCGTCAGCACGACGTGCAGATAGCTGAGGATGGACATGACGTGCTCCTTCGGGGGATGGGGTCAGATACGGGCGATGAACGGATAGACGACGAAGCCGAGCAGCACGAAGACGAGCAGTGCGCCCGGGATGTCGAGTCGGCTGGTGATCCCCTCGGCGCGGGCGAGGTTGTCGGTGCGGATCTGGTCGCGGAGTGAGTCGGCCCGGCTGCGCAGGGTCTCGTGCACCTGGGCTCCCTCGCTGCCGGAGGAGCGCATGATCGCGCCGACGTCCCCCAGCTCCGGAATGCCGATCTTGTCGGCGAGGTCGCGCAGCTCGTCCCAGGGCGCGTGCATCTGCATCTGGGCGATCCGCAGCGACTCCTGGAGCCTGTCGAACACCCAGCCATCGCAGACCGCCGCCGCGCGCTCCAACGACTGCACCGGTCCGTGCGCGGCGGAGAGCTGCAACGCCACCAGGTCGAGGTAGGTGCAGACGGCAGCGCGGAACTCGTCCCGGGCGGCCTCGGCCTTTGTCAGAACGGCCCGGTGTGCCAGCAGCCCGCCCATCAGCGCCAGGCCGAGGCTGCCGAGCACCGGTACGGCGAGCGGAAACGAGATGCCGAGCACCAGCAGCGCCACTCCGAGCAGCGTCGGCGTGGCCAGCCCGATCAGTGCGGAGAGCAGCACCGACAGCGCGTACTGCTCGGGAGTCTGGCCGATCAGGGCGAGTTGCCGGTGTGGCGGGCGTAGCCAGCGGGACAGCCCGGTCAGCGACTCCAACCGTCGGGAGGCGGGAGTGGCGACCCGGCCGGTGCCCGGCGGCTGGTGCAGCCGGCGCAGCGCCGGACCGAGCGCCGGGGTCGCCGGCACCAGCTCCCGGATCACCAGGAACACGCCGAACCCGATGCCGGCGCCACCACAGACCGCCATGGCGAGCTGCCAGTTCAGCATCATGCGATCACCTCGGCGGGGTCGGGCGCCGGCAGGAACCGGGACGGCCGTTGTGGCTGGCTCATCGACCGCACCCAGGCCAGCAGGCCGATGAAGGCCGCGCCGAGGACGGCCATCACCAGCTGACCCACCGGCGTGCCGTACGGCTTGATGTACTCGGTGTTGAACAGCCCGTACGCCAGGGTGGCCAGGGTCATTCCGGTGAGGAAGCGGACCGCGAACCGGGGCTGCGTCCGCTTGGCCTCGATCTCCCGCCGGGTGGCCACCTCCGCGGATGCCGCGCCGGCGATCGAGCCGAGCACGTCACCCAGCCGTTCGCCGCGATCCGAGAGGTGCAGGATCAGCGCGGCCACCACCTGGTCGCAGACCGGGTCGGCGATCTCGTCGGCGAAGGCCAGCAGCGCGGAGCGGGCCGTCCAGCCGGCCTGGAGGCGGGCGGCGAGCAGCCGTACCTCGTCCTCGATGCCGGGTGGCACGCTGCCGATCGTGCCGATGATCGACTGTTGGAGGCCCTGCCCGGTGCCGGAGACGTCCTTGAGGCGGCGGGTCCACTCGCCCACCGCCTCGATGCGGGCGATCGCCTTCTGCTCGGCCTTGCCCACCCCGAACAGCCACGGGGCGCCGGGCACCGCCACCGCCACCAGCAGGCCCACCACCGGCAGCCCGGTCAGCAGGAACGCCAGCGCGCCGGCGACCAGCGCGGCGACCAGCAACGCCTGGTAGGCCCGTTGCTCGGCCGGAGTGGCGCCCGGCCCGCGCCACAGTCGACCCAGACCCGGCCCGCCTCCCGGACGGGGCCCGGGGGGCCGGCGGGTGCCGACCAGCGCGACAACGGCCAGCAGCAACCCGGCCACACAGGCGGCCCCGGAGACCACCGCCACCAACTCCAGGCTGCCCAGCATCACGTCACCGCCGGGCCAGTCGGGTCTGCCGGGGGCGTCGCCACGCGCCGGCGCCCGCCTCGACCCACCGGGTCAGCAGCCGCGCGTCGTAACCCACCCGCAGCAACTGGTCGCGGACCCGTTCCGGCAGGTGTCGGGGGACCGCCCGACCGTCCGGGCCGGGCCCGAAGACGGTGGTGGTGGTGATCCGACCGGCTTCGCCGGCCCCGATCACCTCCTCCACGTGGGAGACGAACCGGTGTTTGCGCCCGCCGATCGCGGTCTCGTCCTCGATGGTGATGTAGACGATCAGGTCGAGGGCGTTGCCGGCCATCCGGCGGGCCTGGTCGACTGTCATCTCGCGGCCGTGCGCCAACGCCAGCTCGACGATCCGTTCGCCCACACCGGCGGCGGTGCGGGCGTGGATGGTGCACATCGAGCCCCGGCTGGTGGTCATCGCCTGGAGCATCGGCACGATCTCCCGGGACCGCACCTCACCCACGATGATCCGCAACACGCCCATCCGCAGCGACAGTGGGATCAGGTCGGCGATCGTCACCTCACCGGCCGGACGCCCGTCGAAGCCGCGCTCGCCGTGCCCCTCCCGGGCCTCGAAGCTCATCACCGCCCGGTGCCGGTCCCGGCGGCGGGCCGGCAGCAGTTCGCGGCTCTCCTCCAGCAGCACGTACGGCTCGTCGGGCGGGATCTCGTTCATCAACGCCCGGATGATCGTGGTCTTGCCGGCACCGGCCAACCCGGCGACCATGATGTTCAACCCGGCGCGCATCGACGCGCGCAGGAAGTCGCGCAGCAGCGGGTCGATCATCTCGTCGAGGTCACCCCGGGCGCCCGCGATGTCGTCGAGGCTCACGTCCAGGGTGTTGTGCTTGCGGATCACCGCGTACGGGCGGTGGCTGACCAGGAACACCGCCGCCAGCCGGCTGCCGTCGGGCAGTTGCAGGTCGAGGGTGGGCTTCACCGTGGACAGCGACCGCTCGGTCGCGCCCGCCCGGCGGGCCGCCGCCTGAAGGATTTCCACCAGTTCGGCGTCGCTGTCGGCGATCGGTTCGGCCCAGTCCACCCCACCGCCGTGCCGGGTGATGCGTACCTGGTCGCAGCCGAGGATGTGCACCTCCTCGATGGTGTCGTCGACGAGCAGCGTCTGTAGCCGACCGAGCCCCACCAGCTCGGCCGTCACCTGGTCGAGCAGCAGACGCTCCTCGCCGGCGGCCATCGGGGTGCCGGCCCGGCGGACGAAGTCCGCGTACTCGGCGACCACCGTGACGGCCAGCCGGGCCCGCTCGGTGTCCTCCTCGTCGACGCTGAACTCCCGGCCGCGCTGCCACAGGGTGAGCCGTTCGGTGAGTTCCCGCCGGAGCTCCCGGACCACGTGGAAGTCCATCCGGGGTCGCGGCGCCGATGCCGGCGGTGGTGTGGCGGCGGGCGCCGGCTGCGGCATCGGCATGGACTGGTGGTGCCGGCCGTTCGGCCCGGCCAGCGGTGGCTCGGTGGAGGTCGCGCCCGGCGGCTGTTGACGAGGGTCCGTGGAGACCGGCTCAAACCGCATCCGGAACCCCCTGCTGCACGGGCCAGGCCAGCCGGGCCTGCCGCCGCTCCAGGAGCGCGCCGATCGGCACCTCCAACGCGGCGGCCGCGCGCATCAGCGGCCGTCCGGTCCGCACGGTCCCGCCCAGGGCGAGCACCCCGGCGGTACGCGGATCGTGTGGCAGCCGTGCGATGACGGGGAGTTTCAGGGCGCGGCTGATCTCGGCTCGCCCGTGGCCGCCGCCGACAAGCAGCAGCCGCAAAGTGCCGGGTGGCACCCGGTGCTCGGCGAAGTCCCGTTCGATCGCGGTGACCACCGCGCGGGTGCCGGAGAGGTCCGGCAGTTGCGCCCGGCTCACCAGCAGCACCACCGAGGCGGCCCGCAGCACCGGCCACGGTGGCCCGGTCACGTGCAACCGGCCGCAGTCGACAAGGACGTCGTAGCCGGGGGTGCCGCGGTCGAGGGCGGTGAAGTAGTCGGCGAACCGCTGCCAGAGCGGGGTGACGCTGCCACCCTGAGCCGGGTCGACGAGCCCGGGCAGCAGCAGTCGCTCCCGACGGGGTGCGTCCAGGTCGACGAGTTGCGACCAGAACGCGGTCTCCAGGTTGCCGTCGCGCAGCTCCCCGACGGCCAGTTCGCCGATGCCGCGCGGGCCGTCCAACTGGCCGCCGAGGTACCCGGCGAGGATCGAGCCGCCGGACGGGTCGCACTCGGCGAGCACCAGCCGTCGGTGCCAGGCCAGCGTGCAGGCCAGCGCGGAGGTCGTGACGCCGGGCGAACCCTTCGCGGACACCAGCGCGATGATCGCCATGCTCAGGCCGCTTCGGTCAGCACGACGGCGATGCGGGCCTGCGCGGTGAGGGCCACCACCGCTGGCACGTCCCGGGTGGGCAGGGCCAGGTACAGCACCTTGTCGTCGTTGGCCGGGCTGACCATGTCGATCACGGTCGCCGAGAATCGGGTACCGGCGGCGGCCGGGTCCCCGGTGTTGCTGCGGTCCGGGGTGCTCACCAGCAGGACCTTGTCCCCGGGGTGCAGTTGACGAGCCGGCACCTGGGCGGTCTTCAGGCCGAGCGCGATCTGCTGCTGGTCGGGGCCGAGCAGCGGATTGTCGGTGACCTGCCCCAGGGTGAGCAGGGTGCCCGGGACCAGCGTCACCGCGGCCCGCTTGCCGACCACCTCGTCGAGCCGGCCGGCGGGCACCGGGCGCAGCCCCTGACCGCCGGCGACCTGCACGGTGATCAGGTCGGCGGCGGTGACCTCCCGGCCCACCTCCACCGGCCGGGCGACCGCGAGATAGCTGCCGGTGGCCCGGACCGAGGTGACAGCGAACGCCGCGCCCAGCCCACCCAGGGCGATCAGGAGCACGGCGAGACCGAGCAACCCGGGGCGGACCCGACGTTGCCGGACCACCTTGGGCGGGCTGACCGGTGCGTCCACCGACCCGGTTCCGTTGCGCGTCGCGAGGCTCATCGGGTCACCACCTGGAGTTCGTTGATCCGGATCCGCACGATGCCGCTGTCCCGAGTCACCAGGATCACTCCGCTCTGGCCACCGCCGTTCCAGGTCACCTTCCAGTGCGTGGTGGCGGTGATCTCGTAGGTGCCGGCCTTCTGGTAGCCCTTGTCGTAGCCGCAGTCCGGGGAGGTGCGGCCGGCCAGGTCCTTGTTCGTCGCGTCGTACGCGGTGCCGGCGTCGGGGCAGGGCACGTGATCGCCGTTGCCCATGTCCCAGACGATCTGGTCGACCGCTGCGGTGATGCCGACGGTCACGTCCCGATCGGTCTCCTTGGCGGGTATCGGGCCGAAGTACTCGGGGGCCTGCTCGGACCACATCCACACCGGCAGGCCCACCAGCCCGGGTCCGTTGTTCTTGCGGGGCGCGACAGCCAGCGGCGCGGGCTCCAGCGTGATCTTCGCCAGGGCGCGGCGCGCCAACTCCTCCGGGTTGGGCGGCGCGCCGAAGCCGGGCGGCGGCTCCCGCAGCACCACAGTGATGTTGCCGACGTCGTCGCCGCCGTTGCAGGTCTGCACGTACCACTGCTTGCCCTCGGGTGCCTCGTCCTGCGGCTCGGCCAGCTCGTAGTAGCAGCCGTCGCTGCTGTTGAACCAGCCCTTGAGGTCGTCGTAGCAGGGGACGGTCCGGCCCTCCCAGCGGCAGACGCCGCCACCGTCACCGCCGTCATCGTCACCGCCGCCGTTGTCTCCGCCGCCGCCGGGGCCGCCCGGGTGGCCGGGTTCGTCGTCCCAGACGCTGCAGTCGGGCTGGTCGGGCGGGCAGCTCGCTCCCGGGCCGGCACGTCCGGCGGCGGCGGGCAGCGTGGCGCCGACCACCAGGAGGAGCGCGAGCCCGATCCCGGCGAGCGCCCGTCGACCGGCCGAGGCCCGGGGGGTACGCGCCGGAGCGACCCCTGGTGCCCGGGTCAGCACGGCTGCTCCCGGTGCAACGTGCCCGAGTTGATCAGCCAGCGGCCGTCGGGATATCGGGTCGCCGTGGCGGTGGAGAGGTGCCTGCCGCCCCCACTGCCCGGGACGACGCGCTTGTTCTTGGCATAGACCAACCGGTAGCCGGTCAGGTCCAGGCAGTCCTGGATCTCGACGGTGGCGGGGTTCGCGTCCAGGCTGACGGCGGTCACGGTCGGGTCGGACTTCAACGTCCCGGTACGCACAGCACCGTGCTCCTTCGCGTCGCGAATGGACAATTGCACCCGGGTCAGAAGTGGATCAGCGAGAAAGCGGGACAGTTCCGGCGCGCGCGGGTCACTGCGTCCGCTCGCCGTGCGGGAGGCCGCCAGATAACCGGAGTACGCGTCGAGGGCCGCCTTTTCGGCGGCGCGCCGTTCGACGTCGGGATCCGGCCGTGGTCCGTCGTCCTGCGCTGCCGTCGGCCCCTCGACGGCAGCGCGCCCGCTGCCACAAGCGGTGACCGGCACCGCCGCCACGACCGCGAGCAGGCAGATTGCCGCTCGTCTGAGCTGCCGTCCGCGCACCGTCGAGCCTCCTCGTGGTCGCCCGGCGGGGTGACGGATCACCGCCGCAGGGCATGCGGAAGCGCGCCCGGATCAGCACATCCGGAGCCGATCATTGCGCTTCCGCATTCACCGTTACGGATCTTCTACAAATGCAAGGTCCTGTGTCGTCGGGTGGGGAAGGTGAGGCTTGCGTCACACCCAAGGGGCGAGCATAGGCTGACGCTCGCCGATGCAACAGAGGCAATTCAAGCGAATACTCTGCGTGATGAGAGGTGGTGGTGACGGGTGTCCGCGCTGCGTCCGGCGCAATGGCGGAACGAGCGATCGTCGGTAGCCGGTTGTCGTCGGGTCGGATCGGCCCGACGGGATCGCGGCGCCGGTCCCGGGAGTGGGACATCGCCGCCTCATCCCGGCATCCCGGCGGGGTTGTCGACCGATCAACGACCTGCCACGCCCGACGGGGCGCCCGGCCCCGGTCCGGCCGAAGGCACCCTCCGGCGGTCGGGTGGGCAGGTCGCTTTCTGCGCCATCCGCCACACCGCAGCGATCGTTCCGTCACGATCCGTGTTCGTCGTCGCGGCGGGGTGCCGGGGCGCAGGGGAGGTGGCATGGCGCTGACCGGCCCCCCGGCGGGCACCGACTCGGGGGTGGCTCGCGTCCGGGGTGCGACAGTGTTCGCGTTCCTCGCGGTCAGCCCGCTGCTGCGGATGGCCGCGCTGCGCTACGCCGTACCTCCGGGCCTGCCGGACCGGACCGGCTGTGACGCCTGCGGCGCGCCGGTCGGTCTGACCCGACCCTGGCCCGCGCTGAGCCCGGCGGCCCGGTGCGGGATCTGCCGCGCACCTGTCGGCCCAATGCCGGGCACCGTCGAGGTGGCCGCGTTCACCGCCGTGCTGCTGCTGGCGCTCGTCGGTCCGTCGGGCGGCGTGCTGCCGGCGCTGGCCTGGTGGCTCGGCTGGACGATCCCGGCGGTCTTCGTCGACCTGGCCGTGCACCGGTTGCCGGATCGGCTCACCCTGCCCGCGGCGGCCGGGACGTGGTCACTGCTCGGCGTTGCCGCCCTCGCCGGCGAGCCGGGGCGCTGGTTGACGGCCGTCATCAGCGGCACGGGGTTGGCGCTGTTCTTCGCCACCACCACGGTGCTGCTGGGCCGCCGCGGCTTCGGGCTGGGTGACGCCAAGCTGGCGCTCGGTGGGGGAGCACTGCTCGGCTGGTACGGCTGGCCGATGCTGCTCCTCGGGCTGCTGCTCGCCTTCGGGCTGTCCGCGCTGGTGAGTGTGGGCCTGCTGGCCGCGCGTCGGGCCCGATGGGGCACGCACCTGCCGTTCGGCCCGTTCCTGCTGCTCGGCACCGTGGGCGCGCTCCTGTTGGCCGGTTGACCGCCGGCTCAGTGGCGGGTGCGGCCTGCCAGTTTCGGGACCGTGCGGTCGGCGCGGCCGGTTCGACGGCGTAACGCCTCGGCGGCCGGACGGGCGAGTAGCGGGGTCGCCACCACGGCGACCAGCGCGCCGAACAGCACGCCCGCGATCACGTCGTGCGGGTAGTGCACGCCCACGAAGACCCGGGAGAAGGCGCCAAGCGCGGCCAGTGGCAGCGCGACCAGGCCGAGTCGGCGGGAGAGCAGGAGCGTGGTCACCGCCAGCGCGCCGGCCAGCGTGGAGTGGTTGCTGGGGAACGACCAGTCGCCAGGGGGTGGGCAGGCGCCCGCGATGATCGCCCGGCCGACCGTCCGGCAGGGGCGTTCCTCGTCCACCACGGTCTTGAGCCATTCGCTGCCGGCGTACGCCAGAAGGGTTGGCACGGGCGCGATCAGGGCGAGGGCCCGGTCGTGCGGACCGCCGGACCGGCGGGTCAGCGCGGCCAGCACCAGCAGCGCGCCGAGGAGCAGGATCACCCCCTCGGTGGCGTGCCCGACGAACCACTGCACCGGCTCGGGGCTGCTGGCGGCGGCGTCGACGACGTCGCGGTACCACTCAGCGCTGATCTCCGGAACGTCCGTGCTGCCGTTGGCGGCCATGCATCACCTCACATCACGTTCATACCCTGTTCACCTGGGGGACACCCTAGGAACACGGCAGAGGGCAGCAGAGCTGTCGAAGGTCGGTCGGGGTTCCTGACCTTCGTCCAGGATCCGTTCAGCCGGCTCTGCTTGGCTTGTCGAGGACGTCGGCATCCACAGGAGGCTCTGTGCACACCAGTTCGGCCACTGACCAACCGCCGCCCGCCAGCGGAACGGTGGACGACGATACCTGGCGGATTCGGCGTACGAAGGCCGACCTGGACCGGCTCAGCGAGACCGAGTCGATCTTCGCGGTGGGCAACGGGTGGGTCGGCTGGCGTGGTGTGCTCGACGAGGGCGCGCCGTGCGGGATGCCGGGCAGCTACGTCAACGGCTTCCACGAGCGGCGCGAGCTGAGCTATCCCGAGGAGGGGTACGCGTTTCCGCAGGCCAGCGACACCGTCATCAGCGCGCCGAACGCCGCGCTGATCCGGCTCTGGGTCGACGACGAGCCGCTGGACGTTCGCACCGGGACGCTGCGCGGCCACGAACAGGTGCTCGACCTGCGCGCCGGCGTGCTGCGCCGGGAGACCGAGTGGATCTCGCCGGCCGGGCGGGGAGTGCGGATCCGCAGCACCCGGTTGGTGTCCCTGCCGCGCCGCCCGGTGGCCGCCGTCCGGTACGAGGTCGAGCCGCTGGACGGCCCCGTCGAGGTGCGGGTCTGCTCGGATCTGCTGGCCAACGAGACGGTGCCGGAGCGCCCGGACGATCCGCGGGCCGCCTCGGTGCCCGACGACCCACTGACCGCCGAGGGGTACCGCGCGACGGAACTCGACGGGGTGCTTGTGCACCGCACCGAACGCAGCGGTCAGCGGGTCGCGGTGGCGGTCAGTCACCTGGTGGACGGGCCGGGCACTGCCACCACCACCGGTGACTGCACCCCGGACCGGATCCGACTGACAGTGGCGGACCGACTCCGCCCCGGGGAGCGGCTGCGGCTGACGAAGTTCGCGGCGTACGAGTGGGCGATGATCGACGCCACGTCCGCCGACGAGTTGGCGGCCCTGGTCGCCGCCGAGGCGGACGCGGCCCGCGCGGACGGCTTCGACGCGCTGCTCACCGACCAGCGGGCCGCCCTGGACGCGGCCTGGCAGGTCGCCGACGTGCAGCTCGACGGTGACCCGGAGCTTCAGCAGGCGGTCCGGTTCGCGATGTTCCACCTGATCCAGGCCGGCCGCCCGGACTCCGGCCGGACCATCGCCGCAAAGGGGCTGACCGGCAACGGCTACGACGGGCACGTCCTGTGGGACACCGAGACCTACGTCCTGCCAGTGCTCACCTACCTGGCCCCGGCGGTGGCCCGTTCGGCGCTCAGTTGGCGGCACGCCCACCTGCCCGAGGCCCGCGAGCGGGCCGCTGAGCTACGGCTGACCGGCGCGACGTTCCCGTGGCGCACCATCGGCGGCCGGGAATGCTCCGGCTACTGGCCGGCCGGCACCGCCGCGCTGCACGTCAACGCCGACATCGCCGACGCGGTGCTGCGCTACCTGGCCGCCACCGACGACAGGCGGTTCCTCGCCGAGGCGGGGCTGGAGTTGCTCGTGGAGACGGCCCGGCTCTGGCACGGCTTCGGGCACTGGTCGGACGGCTGTGACTTCCACCTGCACGGGGTGACCGGTCCGGACGAGTACGCCGCGCTCGTCGACGACAACGTCTTCACCAACCTGATGGCCCGGCGCAACCTGCGGGGTGCGGCGGACGCCGCCGAGCGCCACCCCGACCTGGCCGACCGACTCGGCGTGGACCGCGACGAGATCGCGCGCTGGCGGGCCGCCGCCGATGCGATTGTCGTTCCGTACGACAGCGAGCGCGGTGTGCACCAGCAGTCCGCCGGGTTCACCGAGCAGCCCGAGTGGGATTTCGCGAACACGGGCGACGACGACTATCCGCTGCTGCTGCACTTCCCCTACCTGGAGCTGTATCGCAAACAGGTGGTCAAGCAGGCCGATCTGGTGCTCGCCATGCAGCTCTGCCCCGGCGAGTTCAGCGCCGCCGAGAAGGCCCGCAACCTGGCCTACTACGAGGCCCGCACCGTCCGCGACTCGTCGCTGTCGGCGGCCCCGCAGGGGGTGCTGGCCGCCGAGGTCGGGCACCTGGATCTGGCGTACGACCTGTTCGCCGAGTCGGTCCTGCAGGATCTGGCGGACCTGGGGGACAAGACCGCCGACGGTCTGCACCTGGCGTCGTTGGCCGGTGCGTGGCTGACGCTGGCGCAGGGCTTCGGCGGGCTGCGCGACGACCGGGGTGTGCTCTCCTTCGACCCCCGGCTGCCGCGGCGGATTGACCGGCTGGCGTTCAGCCTGCGCTGGCGCGGCCACCGGCTGCGCGTCACGCTGACTCCGAGCGAGGCCCGCTACGAGCTGCCCGGGGCCGGCCCGGACGCCGAGGTCGAGCTGTGGCACCACGGTGAGTCGCTGCGGATCACCGGGGCCGAGCCGGTCACGCGGCCGATGCCGCCGGTGCCCGACCCCGGGCCGGAGCCGCCCTCCCCGCCGGGCCGCCGCCCCGCCCGCCGCTCGGCCGCCTGACCGCACCGGCGCGGCTCAGGTCGGTCCCGGACGGCCGGCCATTCGCTCGCGGACGGCCTCCAGCGCCTCGAAGGCGTACGCCCAGTTGTGGCATTTGAAGCTGCGCAGGCCGTCGATCGCGGTGTGGCAGTCGGCGCAGCGCACACCGGCGATGGCGGCCGGGATTTCGGTGTTGACGTACTTGCGCTCACCGAGGATGACGGTGGCGATCATGGCCTTGTCGTGCAGGCCGGAGAGCGCCGACGAGACGATGTCGTACCAGGTGACCCGTCGACCGCACTTCGGGCAGTCGGGTTCGTCGCCGCTGACCCAGAGCGGAGCGCCGATGCTGCGCGCCGGCATGCCGAGCAGCTTCTCCAGCCGCCGGACGTCCGCCTCCGGGGTGGTCCAGCGGTGTCGGCCGGGCAGTGCCGCGGGTGAGTCGTACACGGCGCGGAACAGATCGTGGTCGACCTGCACGGTCTCCCGCTGAGCGGTCATCGTCGTCCCCCCTCGTTGAGTAGGTGCCCCCACCGTGGTCAGCGACGACCTTGGGCGCTGCCGGATCAACGACACGAGGGGTCGGCGGGTCGTCGTCGCGCGGTCCGCCGTCGACCCGCTTCCGCCTCCGGCGGCGGGCCTCGGGTGGTACGACGGAGGCAGAGCGTGCGGGCCACCGGGAGGAGCGCCGATGGCGAGCCGGCCCAGACGGCTGCTGCGGGGCGATGACACACCGCTGAGCGCCTCGTTCCTGGAGCTCTTCTTCGACCTGGCGTTCGTGCTCGCCCTCAGTCAGCTCGCGCGGCATCTGTTGCACGACCTGACAGTGGTCGGCGCGCTGCGTACCGCCCTGCTGTTGGGCGCGGTGTGGTGGATCTGGGTGACCACCACCTGGTTCGCCGACTGGTACGACCCGGAGAGCCAGTGGGTCCGGTGGCTGCTTGTCGGTGCCGCGCTGGGCAGCCTGCTGGCCGGGGTGGCGATTCCGCGGGCGTTGGACGGGCGGGGTCTGCTCTTCGCCGGCGCGTACGTCGCTGTGCATGTCGCCCGGGGCGGGGTGACCGCGTTCGCGCTGCGCGGTCACCCCCGACAGCGGAGGGCGGTGCGGATCCTCTGCTGGTTCAGCGTCTCCGCCGTGCCGTGGCTGGTCGGCGGGCTCCTGCCGGAGTGGCGGGTGCCGCTCTGGCTGATCGCCCTCGCGATCGACTTCACCGGCCCGCGACTCGGCTGGCCCACCCCACGGCTCGGACGGACGAACAGGCAGGAGCTGCACCTCGCCGGTGAGCACTTCGCCGAGCGGTACCAGCAGATCATGATCATCGCGCTGGGTGAACTCGTGCTGGTCGCCGGCCTCTCGTACGCCGGCACTCGCCTCGACCTCCCGCAGACCGCCGCCTTCCTGCTGGTCTTCGCCGCCGCCGTGCTGATCGGTCTGCTCTACGTGACGCCCGCCGGTCAGCGCCTGGGTCCGGCCATCGAGCGCGGCGACCCGTCCCGGCTCGGCGTCGTCACCGGTTACCTGCACCTCGTGATGATCGCCGGGTTGGTGGTCACCGCGGTCGGGGCCGAACTGAGCATCGCCCACCCCACGAAGGCGAGTGACCTGACCGCGGCCGTCGTCATCCTGGGAGGGCCGCTGCTGTTCCTCCTCGGTCGGATCCTCTTCTCGTTGGCGATCCACCGGCGACTCTCCTGGCCCCGGGTCGCCGCCCTGGTCGTGTTGTCCGGTGCGGCGATGGTGCTGCGGCTGCCCCTGCTGGCGGTCAGCGCGGTCGCCAGTGGGGTGCTGCTCGCGGTGGTCGTCCTGGACCACGCCGGCATCCGCTCCTACCACCGCGCCAAGAATCCTGACTAAAGTCAGGCGTATGGACTCCGCGCTCATCGCCGCCGTGCGGCGGTTCAACCGGACGGTCACCCAACGCGTGGGTGCGCTCGACGACGAGTACATGGCCCAGGGGCGACCTCTCGGGCAGGCGCGTCTGCTCTGGGAGATCGGCCCGGCCGGCGCCGAGGTCGCCGCGCTACGGGTCCGGCTCGGCCTGGACTCCGGCCACCTCAGCCGACTGCTGCGTGCCCTGGAGAACGACGGCCTGGTCACAGTGGGGCCGGCCGGAGGTGACGGCCGGGTACGCACGGCCACGCTCACCGACGCCGGCCGGATCCAGTGGGCCGATCTCGACACACGGTCGGACGACCTCGCCGCCTCGATCCTCGAACCCCTCACCGAGCAGCGTCGGGCACGCCTCGTCGCCGCCATGGCCGAGGTCGAACGGCTGCTCATCGGGTCGATGGTCGTCATCGAGGCATGCCCGCCGGGCGACCCGCGGGCCCGTGCCTGCCTGCGCGCGTACGCCCGGGAGATCGCGAGTCGATTCGACGACGGATTCGACCCGGCACTGAGCAACCCGGTCCCCGACGAGGCTCTCGTCCCGCCGGCCGGCGTGCTCCTGCTCGCCACCCTCAACAGCGAACCGATCGGCTGCGGCGCGGTCAAACTCCACCCGGACGGCCCCGCCGAGCTCAAACGCGTCTGGGTGGCCGACGCCGTACGCGGGCTCGGCGTCGGGCGGCGGCTGCTGGGCGAGCTGGAACGGTACGCCGCCGAGCATGGCGCGACGGCCGTTCGCCTGGACACCAACCGTAACCTCACCGAGGCGATCACCATGTACCGCGCGGCGGGTTACCGGGAGGTCGAGGCGTACAACACCGAGCACTACGCCCACCACTGGTTCGAGAAGCAGCTGCGACGGTGACGCGGGTGGCACGGCCCTGCCGGACGGGCGTACCACGGTCCTCGCTACCCCGTCGGCGTCGCCCGCTCGGTCGCCGGCGGCCCGCCGGGCGGGATCGCGACGGTGTGCGCGGCGCTGGCGAACGACCTGATGAGTTCGGTCTCGCCACCGGTGCGCCAGATCAGCCCCCACCGGCCCGGCGGGGCGTCGTGGATGGGCACGTAGGCGATGTCCGGCCGCGCGTAGTAGCGGGCGGCCTGGGCGTGGACCGGTGAGACGGCTTCGTCCGTGACGAGGATCGGGATCATCTCCTGAAAGTTGGAGACCGACGGGCCGATCGGGATCAGCCGTCCGCTGGGTGTGCGGACGGGCACCAGGATCTCCCGCCAGTAGTCCGGCCGGGCCCCGCCCATGACCGTCTCGTCCGCCAGGTCCTCGTAGGAGACCGACGCGCGGCCGGCCAGCCGGTGGGTCGCCCCGACGGCGAGCACGATGGGTTCGGTGTAGATGACCGGGCCGACGGTGAGGTCCGGCTCCTTGACGGGCAACCACACGATCTGCACGTCGATGTCGCCGGCGCGCAGCTGACCGAAGGGGTCACCGAAGTCGACATGCCGGAGTTGCACCTCGCACTCGGGGTGGCCCCGCGCGAACGCGTCGAACAATTCGCGGAAATCGTGCAGGTTGACGGCGATCGACCCGACCCGCAGCACACCGGTCTTGCCGCGGGCGGCGAGCCTGGCCCGATCCATCCCCTCGCACAGCCCCCGGTACATGGGCTGGATGTCGTCGAAGAGCCGTTTACCGATCGGTGTCAGTGCCACTCGCCTGTTGTTCCGCTCGAACAGGGGGGCGCCGATCCGCCGTTCCTGCTTCTTGATCGCCTGGCTGACCCGCGCCTGGGTCACGTGCAGTCGCTCGGCGGTGCGGGTGAAATGCAGCTCCTTCGCCAGGGTGAGGAAGATTTCGATGTCCCGAAGCTCCACCGCTTATCTCGTTCCGTGAATTAGCGAGAGGTTATGGCACGTTACCAGGTGTGATCTTGTGGACGGGGGCTGTCGACGCGCACGCTGATCTGCGTCGGAGCGAGGAACAGCATCCGGCACCGCAGCCAAGGAGATGCCGTTGCGCAAGCTCGTGTACTACATCGCCGCCACCCTGGACGGCTTCATCGCCGGTCCCGACGGCGCCGATCCCACCGGCCCGGACGGATTCTGGCCCCTCCCGGACGACTACCTGCACCACCTCGTCGCCGAGTATCCGGAGACCCTGCCCGGCCCGGCTCGGCAGGCGTTCGGCATCACCGACGAGGGCAGCCGGTTCGACACCGTCCTGGAGGGTCGCCACTCCTACGAGGTGGGTCTGCGGGCCGGCGTGACCGACGCGTACCCGCACCTGCGCCACCTGGTGTTCTCCCGCACGCTGGGTGCCAGCCCGGACCCGGCCGTCGAGGTCATGGCCACCGACCCCGTCGCCACGGTACGAGAGCTCAAGCGGCACGACGGCAAGGACGTCTGGGTGATCGGCGGCGGCGCCCTGGCCGGTGCCCTCTACTCCGAGATCGACAAGCTCATCGTCAAGCTGGCCCCGTTGACCATCGGCGCCGGCATCCCGCTCTTCGGCCGCGACGCCGTCTTCGCGCCGCGTACCTGGCGCCTGACCGACCACACCGTCCTGGACAGTGGCGCGCTCTTCCTCACCTACACCCACGATCAGACCGGAAACGAGTCGGCGTGAGCACAACCCTCGACACCGTCACGATCCGTCCCGTCACCGGGCCGGACGAGATGGCGCTGTTCAACCGCCTGCCGTACACCATCAACCACGAACTCGCCGACGACCTCGCCTCGCGACGTCGCCGACCGGAGTGGATGTGGGTGGCACTGCACGGGGATCGCCTGCTCGCCAGGGTCGCCTGGTGGGGCCGCAGCGGCGACAGCAGCCCGCTGCTGCTGGACATCCTCGACGTCGACGACGGCGCCGAAGACCTGACCGAGGTGGCGCGGGCGCTGTATGAGACGGCCGCGAAGCAGGTCCTGCCAGCGGGCGTCACCCCGCCGGAGTACGGCCGCTTCATCCCGGCGGACTGGCGCGAGGACCCGGACACGTACCGGGCGGTGCGCGCGAGGATGAGCGTCCTGGAGAGCACCGGCGCCCGCCTGACCGTGGAACGACTACGCCTGAAGTGGCGTCCGGACAGCGGTCTGCCCGCGCCCGACCAGCGCCTGGCCTTCCGTCCGGCCCTCGACACCGACGAGTTGGTCGCGCTGATGACCCGCGCCCTGGACGGCACCCTGGACGCGCACAGCCGGGCCGATCTGACGCGGATGTCGCCGCACGAGGCCGCCGTCAAGCACTACGAGCAGGAACTCGCCACGTACTCCAGTCCGCGGGAATGGTGGCGGATCGGCACGTTGGGCGAGAACGGTGAGCCGGTCGGGTTCGTCATTCCGGCCCGCAACGCCTACCACCCGGTGATCGCCTACCTCGGCGTCGTCCCCGAACACCGGGGTCACGGGTACGTCGACGGCCTCCTCGCCGAAGGCACCCGACTCCTGGCCGCCGCGCACGTCCCCCGCATTCGCGCCGCCACCGACCTGGGCAACGTGCCAATGGCAGCCGCGTTCGCCCGCGCCGGCTATGTCAACTTCGAGCGGGCCATCAACATGGCCTGGCAGTGACCGGTGGCGATGCTGCCCGGCAACCGGTCCCCGCTCGGCGGAATAACGCCGCGCGACGTCGACGCCACTCGCTGAGCCGATGGCCGCGGGAGCCGTCCTGGACGTCGCGTTGTCGGGCCGCTGGTGCCCGGTCGGCACCAGCGGCCCGTCTCGCTTCGCTCGATCAGCCCTTCACCGCGCCAGCCGTGAGCCCTTCGGTCAGGAAGCGCTGCCCGAGGGCGTACATGACGACCACCGGGATGCTGACGAGCAGCGACGCAGCGGCGAGTTGTCCCTGCGGCACCACATCTCCGGCGATCATCGACTGCATCCCCACCGGGAGCGTCTTGTACTCGTCCTTCGTGATGAACACGAAAGCGAACAGGAACTCGTTCCAGGCGTTGGTCAGGGTGAAGAGTGCGACAGCCAGCAGCCCTGGCTTGGCGAGGGGCAGCACCACCCGGCCGAACGCCTGGATGCGGGTGCAGCCGTCGACGAGCGCGGCCTCCTCCAGCTCGACGGGGATCGACGAGAAGTACCCGACAAGCAGCCAGGTGGCGAACGGAAGCGTGAAGGTCGGGTACGTCACCACCAGGGACCACAACGAGTCGGTGAGCCGCGCGCCGATGAGCATCTGGTACAGCGGGATGAACAGCAGAGCGCCCGGCATCACGTAGGTGAGCAGCACCGTGACGGTGAAGCCCTGCGCCCCGCGGAACCGCAGCCGGGCCAACGCGTAGCCCGCCAGGGCGGCGCAGACCAACGCCACGGCGGTGGACGCCGCGGACACCAGCAGGGTGTTGAGATACCAGCGGCCGAACGGCTGGTTGTCGAAGAGGGCGCCGAACTGCTCCAGGGTCCACGGCGTCGGCCACAGGTCGTCGGTGCGCATGACCACCTGGCCCTCGGACTTGAAGGCCGTGACGGCGATCCAGTACAAGGGGCCCAGCACGAAGAAGAGCAGTCCGGCCAGCGCGACACCGGACCCGAGGCCCGACACCGCCGACGACGCCCGGCGACCGCCCCGGGACTGGAGGGTCGAGACCACCCGACCGACCGCCGCCGCGATGAGCAGGATCACCCCGAGGACCACCGCCGCCTTCCAGAAGATCTCCGGCGATGCCCAGAAGAGCAGACCGGTGACCACCGCGGCGACTACCCACGGCAGCGCCCTGCGCGCCGTCCCGGCCCACCGTCGCGCCCCGATCCGCCACGCTGCCTGGCGTCGCCGGGGCAGTCTGATGGTGGTGTCCTGGCGTAACAACCGGACCAGGACGAACACCAGCCCGCCGATGACCGGCAGCATGACGAGCGTGACCGCCGCGCCGGCGCCGTACTGCAACTGCAGAATCGCCTTCGAGTACGCGATGAGCACGTACGGCGCTGTCACGTCACCCGGGCCACCCTGCGTCAACAGCCAGACGAGGTCGAAGTTGTTGAACGTCCAGATCGACGACAGGGTCACCGTCACGGTGATCACGTGGCGCAGTCCGGGGAGCGTCACGTTGACGAACCGTTGCAACGACGAGGCGCCGTCGATTGTCGCCGCCTCGTACAGGTCGGCCGGGATGGCCTTCAACCCCGCGAGGAAACACACAGTGAAGAACGGCACCCCCTTCCAGACGTTGACCAGGATCACCGACGGCATGGCCAGTGACGGATCGGACAGCCAGCCCGCGGGCCAGCTGTCGACCAGGTGCGCGCTGGCCAGCAGCGGTCCGATTCCCGAGGCGGTGAGCAGCATGTTGACGCTGCCGAAGATCGGGTCGAGCAGCGCGCGCCAACTGAACGCCGTCACCACTGTGGGCACCACCCACGGCACGAGCAGCAGTCCGGTCAGCACGGCCCGCCCGCGACGCCGATGGTGCAGCAGCAGGGCCGCGGACAACCCCAGCACAACCTTGAAGACCTCGGCGTACGCGGTGAAGACGAACGAGTTCACCACGCCCGTGTGGAACTGCTCGTCGCCGACGAGCGCGAGGTAGTTGTCCAGGCCGACGAACACGGTGTCCTGCCCGTGCCGTTCGGTGGTGCTGGTGAGGATCGAGCGGGCGATCGGTACCAGGACGAGGCCGCCGACCAGCAGGGCCATCGGTGCCAGGAACAGTGTCGCCAGCCGCCAGTCCCGACCCAGCCGCCGCTGGGTCACGGTGAGGGAGCCGGGTCCCGACGGCGGGGATCTCCGCGCCGCCGGGACCCGCGCAGGACGGGTCGACCTCACTGCGGCAGCCCCTGCTGGTTGAAGATCTGCACCATCTTCGCGTGGGCGGCGGTCACGGCCTGCGCCGGCGCCGTGCCCTGCACGACCTGCTGCATCATGTCGGTGAGGACGTAGGCCGAACCCACCGCCTGCTGGCCCGCGCTGGCCTTCTGCGGGAAGGCCAGGCCGTTCTTCGTGTTCAGCGGCAGCTTCAGTTCAGTGATCTTGCGCAGCATGGGGAACGCCGGGTCGCCGCTGGTGAAGAACGGGTCGGCGTCCCAGACCTTCTCCCAGGCGGGCATCACCAGGCCGGGCGCCTCCTTCGCCACCCCGAGCAGCGCGGGCGCGCTGACCAGGTACTGCGCCAGGAGCTTGGCGAGCGCGGGGTTCTTGGCGCCCTTGAAGACGACGAAGCCCTGCGACTGGCCGAGCAGCAGGGGATTGTTCGTCGCCGGTCCGATGCAGTCGGAGAACACGTGGGTGTTCGCGTGCACCGGGTTCTTCTTGGTCCGGGAGTCCGCGTAGACGCTGAACTGGTTGCGGGTGTAGCCGAGGATCCCGGCGAGCCAGTTCTCGTTGTTGCTGGTGTCGGTCCAGCTCGCGATCCCCGGCGGCAGCATCGGCTTGTACTTGGGGTTGGTGTAGATGTCGCCCAGGAAGGTCACCGCCTGCACCGTCTCGGGGGTGTCGAACGTGACCTTCCGGCCGTCGTTGGCGGCGATCGATCCGCCGTAGGCGTTGATCAGTGCCTCGATCATCCCGTTGCCGTCACCGGAGCGATTCACCGTCATGCCCCAGCCGAACCGGCGCTTGGCCGGATCGGAGATCTCCAGGCAGAGATCCCGCAGCTCCTCCCAGCTGTAGATGTCCTTGGGGGTGATGCCCTTGTCCTGCATCCAGTCCTTGCGCAGGAACGAGCCGATCCCGATGAAGTGGTACGGGATGGCGAACCACCTGCCGTCGAAGACGCAGAAGTTCTTGGCCTCGGCGCACGGTTCGCCGTACTTGGCCGTCAGCGCCGTGACGACGTCCGTCACGTCCTCCAGGTCACCAAGCGCCTGGAACTGTGCGACGAACCGGGAGTCGGTCATGAACGCCAGGTCACGCGCCACCCCGCCCTTGACCTCGGCGTCGATCTTGGCCACCACGTCACCGGCGTCGGCCTGGACCAGACTGTTCTCGATCTTCGTGCCGGTGGTGTCGGCGAACTTCTTGATCGAGCTGTCGAGGGCTTCGTTCGCCGCCGTCGAGTACAGCTTCTGCGACAGCATCCCCATCGAGGAGCCCTTCATCGCCGCCGCGGCGTCGATCAGCTCCTGCGGAACCTCCGCCTGCGCCTTCGGGGGCGAGTCGGAGTCGCCCCCACACGCGGCCAGACCGGCCGCGCCGAGCGCCCCCACTCCCATCCCCAGAAAGCCGCGCCGCGACCACGCCAACTTGTTCTCCATGACATTCGCCTCCTATGAGTCCCCGCACCACTGCACGCCGAAGGCGTGCATGACGAACACCGCGATGCTCGTGATCCAGGTGTGTGTTCATGACGGCGACGATGGACGCGTCGCCCGCATCGATCAGTGGGTTCGCGTACTCGTTGCCGAAGTTCGTGGGGTTGCCACGGTGGCGACGGGCTCGCTCGCGCCGCCGAACGCCGTCGCTGTGCCCTGGCGTCCGAGCGGGTCGCGCGAGAGACTCCGCGTGCCGCTCTCCGGAGGGCGCGAAAGGGTTGCGGCGATCGGCGACCGGGCCGGGTGAGCGGGGCTGACGTTCCACTTCGGTCGGGCCACGGGACCACCACCGTTCGAGATTTCGAACTGAGTTCGAGATTCCGTATCGAGTGGTCGCGACGCTAGGGCAGCATCAAGAGAAATGTCAATGTTTCGATGCTGTTTCGAGCCGAAAACGGGAGGTCGGCTATCGGGGCTGGGCCCGGTAGCCCATGCGGGCCGACAGCGCGGCGGCGCCCTCACGAACCAGCCCGGTCCACTTCACGTGCGCCTCCGGGGTCCAGCGGATGATCGGCGCGGACAGGCTCATCCCGGCGATGGTCGCGCCGGAATGATCCCGGACCGCCGCCGCGACGCAGCGCATGGCGGTGTCCGACTCGCCGATGTCGACAGCGACGCTCTCCGCCCGGACACGTTCGAGGTGCGCGCGCAGCCGGTCCGCGTCGGTGATGCTGTCCGGCGTCATGCCCGGCAGGTCGCCCTTCGGCAGGACGGCGTCCAGGTCCGCCTGATCGAGGTCCGACAGCAGGATCTTGCCGACCGCCGTGCAGTGCGCCGGCAGCCGCCGCCCGACCGCCGAGACCATCCGCACCGGGTGCGTGCTGTCGAACTTGACGAGATAGATGACATCGGCGCCGTCGAGCACCGCCACGTGCACCGCCTCGTCACACGCCGCGGCCACGTCCCGCGCGACGCACTGCGCCTCCCGGACCAGGTCGAGCCGGCCGGCGAACGCCGCGCCGAGTTGGAACAGCGGCATGCCGAGCCGGTACCGCACCGGCTGGCCCGGCACCGAGATCAGGTACGCGCGGGTCTCCAGCGTCACGAGCAACTCGTGGACGGTGGTGCGAGGCAGGTCGAGTCGTTCCATCACCTGCCGGGCCGACAGCTCAGGGCAATCCAGGAACAGTTCGAGGACGTCGAGTGCGCGGTTGACCGCCGGTACCACACGAGGCATGTCGATAGTCCCTTCGCAGTGCCGGGGCCGCGTCAACGATCTCCACACGGGCCGGCACCTGAAGAGGATAACTGCGTCAGCCCCGGCACGGGCTGCGGAGACGAGCGTGCCGCCCGCCACGGACTCGCGGCGGGCGGCACGATCGGCGCGTGCTCTCAGCACATCAGGAGAGGGTCACGTCGCTGTAGTAGTAATGCAGAATTGTCTGGTAGCTCTTGCCCGCGTTCGCGAGGTCACGCGAGCCGTACTGCGACATCCAGTTCCCGTCCACCCAGCCACCGCACGCGGTCGTGGTCGCGCAGTAGTGCGCCCGCAGGATGTTGCCGCTCCGGGTCATCCGGGTCGACCAGGTGCGGTCCACCGCGGCCGACGTCGATGCCACCGCCGACGACGGCCGGTAGACCTGGTCGTTGGTGTTGTCGGCGACGTCGTAGCACTGCCCGGAGGGCGTCTTCCGGGTCGAGTGCAGCGCCCAGTACCAGCCGTAGCTCTTGACGGCCATGGCACCGGCATCCAGCGAGGCGGCCGGCCAACTCGTCACCCACTCGTTCGGAAGGACGTTCTTGACGTACGTCTTGAAGTCCACCCGGTCGACCCGCCCGAGACTCACCCGGTAGACCAGGATGGTGCTGGGCAGCTTGCTGTTGGTGCCGTCGGTGCTGCACCCCGTCGGACCGCCGGTCAGCAGCTCGTGCGATGCGTTGTTGTTCTTCAGCGTGGCGTTGAGATTGCCCTTCACGCCGGCCGCGAAGTCCTGCGTCGCACCGGCGAAGTTGCTGTTGAAGTAGACCCGCACGGTCTTGGAGGTGCGGTTCCACACCGACGCGGCGTTGTTCTTCACGCACAGGCCCTGGCCGCTGCCTGCGCCCTTGAACTCGTAGCAGGACGGCTGGGTCGTGCCGTAGTCGTCCTGGGAGTCGGTGAAGTCGGAGACCGAGCCGGCCTGGTTGCTGTTGTAGTAGTAGCAGAACTCACCGCTGTCGCAGACCCCGTCCCGTGCGGCCGCCGCTGCCGGCGAGGCGACGCTCAGGATTGCGGCGGACATGGCCAGAGCGGCGCCGACGGCGGCGAGGCCCTTGCGAAAATTCACGGCGTCCTACCTCTCGTTGTAGCCCTGGGAGTTCCAGAACGCGGTCGGGTCGGCGTTGTCCAGGGTGGGGTCACCGACGCTGACGGACGCGTGGGTCTGCCGACCGGCCCGGACCTCGACGTGGGTGTGCGCGCCCGAGCTGGAGGACACCCCGTGCCACGACTCATCGGCGATGATCTCGCCCTTGCTGATGGCGTCGCCCACGCTCACGCCGGACCTCGGCGCGGTGTGCAGGTAGATCACCGACTTGTTGAGCGAGGAGTTGTAGACGGAGATCGTGGACAGGCCGCCGCTGCCGGTGCTGCCCTGCGCGACGTAGATGACCGTTCCGGAGACCAGGGCGTGCACATCCGAGCCGACGCTGCGGGCGATGTCGATGCCCTCGTGCCGGCCGGGCGTGGTGGTGTAACCGTCGAAGCCGCACGTGACCGCGCCGCCGCTGGCCTGGTACAGCGCGTACGACATGTTCGTGCGCGTCGACGGGGAGAACTGGTGCGAGGCGTTGTTGTTCTTCAGCGTGGCGTTGAGGTTGCCCTTGGCGCCGGCCGCGAAGTCCTGGTAGGAACCGGCGTAGCCGCTGTTGTAGTAGACCCGCACGGTCTTGGTGCTGCGGTTCCAGACCGAGGCGGCCTCGTTCTTGATGCACAGGCCCTTGCCGGCGCCAGCGCCCTTGAAGTCGTAGCACGACGGCTGCTCGGTGCCGTAGTCGTCGAGCGAACCGGTGAAGTCCGAGATCGATCCCGCGTTGTCGCTGTTGTAGTAGTAGCAGAACTCCCCGCTGTCGCAGATCCCGTCCCGGGCCGCCGCCTGCGCTGGCGAGGCGACGGTCAGGATGGCGGTGGACATGGCGAGCGCGGTGCCGACGACGGCGAAACTCTTACGAAGGTTCATGGTGTCCTTTCCTGGACGGTGAGCGATGGTTGTGGATCGGGGCGGACACCGGTCACTGCCCGCGTTGGTACTGCTCCCAGGTCCTGATCGGGACCTGTGGCCCGTCGTCCGGGCCACGGTTGGCCAGGCCGTTCATGCCGAGGTGGTAGTCACCGACCTGGTGTTGCGCCTGGCTCGACAGGTCGGTGTCGCTGATCGCCGCGGCATGGATGTGCCACGGCCAGTCACCCTGACTCGGATCACGGACCCAGGCGGCGAAGCCGACCTGCCGCAACGCCCGGGCCACGGCGGTGCGCCTGGCCGCGGTCATGCCGGTCACCGCGATGTCCACCACACCCCCGCCGTCGTGCGTACCGGCCGAGGTCGGGTCACCCCCGGGGTTGTACGAGCCCTGCTCCAGCACCACTGTCTGCCCGAGCAGCCGCTGGGCCTCCGCCAACATCGCCTGCGTACGGGCGTTGACGACGTACCCGTCCCGCGGAACCTTCGGGCCCGGGCCGATGGTGTTGGCGACGGTGTACCGGTTCTGCCCGAGCTTCGTCAGCGACGTCGTGCCGGGCAGCCCGTTCGCGGCCAGGCCCGTGTAGCCGAGCGACCGCTGGTAGGCCGAGTACGCCGAGATGGTCACTGTGCCGTAGTAGCCGTCGACCCACTGCGCGTCCAGCAGGCCCCGTGCCTGGAGTGCCTGCTCCACGGCGAGCACGGAGCTCTTCGCGCCGGTGGTCAGTGTGTTGTCGGCGCGGCGGGGGTCGATCTGGGCGGCCAGGACGGTCGCCTCCATGTTCACGACGGGCTGCGCCGCCGTGGTGACGCTCGGTTGCGCCCTGACGCCGGATGTCGCGCCAGAGGCATGGGCCGGGACGCCGACGGCACCGCAGAGCGCGGCCAGCCCGACGGCTATCCAGGGACGGCGCATAGACGGTCCTCCTCGAAGGGTGAGTCACGTTGGGAACGGACATCACACTGCGAGAAGGGGCCACCTGTTCGGTACCCCGCTGGCCTGTCAGATTCGTCAGGCCCGCACCGACCTCGACGGATGCGGTGTTGTCAGCTTGAGCGCCGCCCGGGACTGACATCGGGCCCGCGCCCTGACATCCGCCGGCAGCCTCGGTGGCGGCGCGGCGGGCCGGCCCGCGACTGCGGCCGGACGCGCTCAGGCGGTGACGTTGACCATGAAATACACCGGCCGGCGGCTGGGAAAGAACTCCTTCCCGTACTCGTCGACCATCTTCCAGCTGACCCAGCACTTCCCGGGGCGGTTCGGCGCGGTGACCTGAACACTGATGTTGACCTTCTCGCCGGGCGGCGTGTCGCCGATCGGCACCCGGTCCGGCATCCGGCAACCGTCCGCGTCGGCGGTCGGGTTCGTCCGCGCCAGGAAGCGGTTGTGCCAGTCGACCTTCCCCACGTTCGCAAGCGTCCACACCTTCACGAAGGTGGCGTTCACCGGCACCTGCGTACCGTCGGGGATGGTGGCGTCGGCGACGAACTTGCTCGAGTCCCCGGCGATCAACGCGTCCGAGAACGGTGTCGCCGTCGGCGACGCGGTGGCCGCGCCGGCGCCACCCGAGGACTGCCGGTCGCGGACGATGACGCCCACGGCGGCGACCGACACCACCACCATCACCGCGGCGGCCGCGAGCCACGGTGACCGGTGCCGTCGCGTTCCGGTGGCCTTGTCCTCCGCCGTCTGCGGGTTCTCGACGCCGCGCAGCGCGCGCTGGCCCCCCGGCACGTGGTCCGACGGCGCGACAACGCCGGACATGACGGGCCCACCGGCTGACGGAGTGTCCATGGCGTCAGACGGGGCGGCGGTCGTGCCGCCGGCCAGGTCGGTGCCCACGCTGTTCCGGACCTCGACGTCGGTCGGGAAATCGCTGCCGACCGGCGCCGGTTCGCCGGCCGGAACGGCGCGGACCGTCACCTGACGCTGGGCGTCCTCCCAGGCGCGCCGCCACTGGGCCTCGTCAGCCTCGCAGGCCCGGACGAACTCGCGCGTGGTCTCCCAGGAGGGGAACCTCGTCCCAGCGGCAGCCTCGTGCAGTGTGGTGTGCGAGATCCGGCCCGACCGCCCAGCCATCTTCCGGAAGGACGGGTTGCCCACGGCGTTGCGCAGCGTCCGCAACTGTTCGGCGAATTCCTCCGCGGCCACGCGGTCCTGGATCGACTCGGCGGCAGCACGCTGGTCTTCCATCCGTCCCCCATGTCAGACATCGTCGTCAGCCGTTGTCAGGGCGTGTAAGAGGGTACCGAACGGGCCTCGTCGGCGATCACCGTGATGGATGAACACCGGGCGTACGGTCCCGGTGCATCAAAGGAGGTCACCGATGAAGAGCCTTTCCCGACGTGGTGTGCGGATCCTCGCGGCCGCCGGGCTGGCGATGCCCGCCGTGCTGGTGGTCGCCGGACCGGGCTAGCCACGTTCGTACCAGGTCTGCACCTCGATCGTGACCGGGAGCACGCTGCGCGACCTGCAGTGCTCAAGCGGCCCGGACGTCTGGTCCTCGGGCGCCAACACGCTGTCGGTGTGCACCCGGGCCCTGGGTGGAATCTCCGACGTGGCGCAGAAGGAGACCGCGGAGCGCTGCTGACCGGCGAGCCCGGTCCCTCTGTTGGGTCCGCCCCCGCGACCGACCGGCCGACCGCATGTCACGTCACGGCCGGGATCCGCGTGCCGGCGGCCGGTCGGTCGCGGGACGCCGACGATGCGTGCTTCGACCGGCCCCCTGCGGAGCCTGGTCGCGGCCCGCCCCGCTGCCACGGCAGATGGAAGCCTGGCATTATGCCTGGAGCGCCAGCCGACCCTCGGTCAGGCCGATGCCCCCAAAAGGTGCCAGATCACGATGAATTCTGCCAAAGAACGCATGCCTCGGGTCGAGTCACTTACCGGGCTGCGCTGGTTCGCCGCGTTCGCCGTGTTCCTGTTCCACGCGAACCAGATCATCAAGCTGCCCACGGTCTACGGCATCAAACTCGGCGACTTCTTCCGCTTCGGTGACGCCGGGGTCACGTTCTTCTACGTTCTCTCGGGCTTCGTGCTGACCTGGTCGTTCTCCCCCGCAGTGGGCACCGGGACGTTCTACTGGCGTCGGTTCGCCCGGGTCTGGCCCGCGCTCGTGGTCAGCACCATCATCGCCTGGGTCAGCTTCGACCAGGTCTGGCACGACTCCTGGAAGCGCACCCTGCTGAGCCTGACGCTTACCGAGTCGTGGTTCCGCCCGGCGGACTTCCTCGTCGCCAACCCGGTGGCCTGGTCGGTCTCCTGCGAGGCCTTCTTCTACCTGCTCTTCCCGTTCGTCATCCGGCCACTGCTGCGGCTACGGCTGCCGGCGCTCGCGATCATCGCGGCGGTCGGCCTGTTCATCGAGTGGGCCTACTGGTTCTACGTCCAGGACCTGATCGACCCGAAGCAGTACTGGATCCAGCTCTCCTGGTACCTCCGCTTCCCACCGATCCGATTCATCGAATTCCTGCTGGGGATGATCGCCGCCGCCGCGCTTCTCCGCGGCTGGCGGCCGAAACTCAACCTGTGGCTCGCCCTGTCGACGGTGCCCGCATCGGTGCTGCTGCTGTGGTGGGGCGCCCAGCAGGGCTGGTGGGGCGCGCACTGGTCGCAGCAGGGTCTGGTGCCCGCCTGCGTACTGGTGGTGCTCGCGGCAGCGATCCGCGACATCTCCGGGCGGCCCTCGATCTTCCGGAGCAAACCACTCGTCGCCCTCGGCGCCTGGTCCTACGCCTTCTACCTGGTCCACCTGTCGGTCATCCACTGGCTGATGGGGTCGGTGACGCCCAGCTCCGCGAGTTGGGCGAACCTCAAGGTCCTCCTGGTCTGGGCGGTGATGGGCATCGCCCTGGCCTGGGCCTGCTACCGCTGGGTCGAACACCCGGTGGAGAGATTCCTGCGCAATCTCTATCCGCGCCGCGTGCCGCCCGCGCCGCCTGCTCCGCCCGTGGCGCAGGAGCCGCCCGCACCGCCCACGGCGCGGGAACCGCAGGAGCCGAAGGAGTTGGCTGTGGCATCCGAGCAGCCCACCGAAGTCGTCCTGACCGGTCACGGGGTGGTGAGTCAGGAATTCGAGCCTGGCGTCTATCGGAGCAGCGGGAGTTTCGACGTCAAATGACCCGGCCCGGGGCTTCCGGTGCGGATGCTCGGGCTGACCTGGCCGGATGCCGACCTCGGTCGCGCCGCTACGTTCCCGGGCCCTCGTGCTCGGCTTCGTAGCCGACCGAAGCCAGCAGTTCGCGCACCCTGTCGACGTCCTGCGGTGGCGGTCGCCGCCGTCCCGCGACAGCCGCCGCCGCGTCATTGCTGACGATCGCCGGCTGGCCGCCGATCAGCTCGGCAACGAGGGCCGCGAGGTTCCGATCGGAGAAGTCGGGCCAGAGGACGACGAGGAGCGGGAGGTAGTCCTCGTCAGCCAACCCCTCGGGGTACGCCCTGCGCAGGACTTCCAGTTCGCGCCTCAGGGGAGGGTCCAGCATGGGAAGCAGCATCACAGAGACTGCTGACCGGGCGCTTACCATGGCGCGAATGGAGGGGACCCTGTTCGGCCTCGGCATGTTTCTCTGCGCCGGGTTCAGTTGCCTGATGCTGTGTGCTGTCATAGCGGCGCTCGCGGCCTGGCCGCGAGGCGAAGGTAAGGGCTGGTAGGTGGTGACGCAGGTGACGGCGTGACTGTGGTTGGTGCCTTCGCCGGCACGAGAGCGACCCGCTTGGTGGCCGCCATGCTGCCGCACTTCGCTGCCGCACGAGCCAAGATCACGGGCTGAACGACCCCGCGACGGGGTCGTCGACCTACGGAGTGGTGGGCCGCCAGGGACTCGAACCCTGAACCTATGGATTAAAAGTCCACAGCTCTGCCATTGAGCTAGCGGCCCGCGCGCTCAGGTTACCCGACGGTGAGCGGCGGCGGCTCGGGGCTTCCGCTGCCCGTCAATGCCTGCGGTCCGCGGCTCGTCGCACCTGATCATCACCAGCCGGCGGTGTCCGATTGGATCTTCCGGTCGGGGACGTGGAGTGGATCAAGCCAGATCGCGCAGCGGTGCATGGGCCTGGGTGGCTGGGGAACAGGAATGGCATGAGATCGAGCCGTGCCCCGTCGGTGGCCGCGTCCGGGGAGGAGATCGGGTCGGACGGCGTACGCCAGCCGGGTGGGGAGGTGCACGCCTGGCTGCCCGGTCAGAACCAGACGTTCTGCGGCCTGGCGCTGAGCCGCACCCGGTTGCGGCGCTTCCCGCACGTCAGTTTCGACTACTCCGGCACCGACGTGCTCACCGAGGCCGACACGGTTGGCTGGATCTGCCCGCGTTGCCTGGCCGCCACCACCGGTCGACGGGGAGAGGGCCGGCGCGGGTGGGTCCGAGAGTCCCCGCGCCCTTGATCGACTCGGGTTGCCGGAAGTCGGGCTGTCCCGCCCGCCGCGAGACCGCGACTTCTAGGAAGTCGAGTGGATCAAGCCGCGGGGTCGCGCGCGGGGCCGGCCGCGGGGGTGGCGTGGGTGGTTGAGCTGCTGCTGGGCGGGTACGGGGTCGAGCATGCGGATCGTGGTGGTGGGGGCAAGCGGCAATGTCGGTACGGCGGTGCTGCGGCGGCTGCGCCAGGAGCGGGACGTGGAGTTGACCGGGGTGGTCCGGCGGTTGCCCGGCCCGGATGCCGGTGAACCCTACGACCAGGTGCAGTGGCACTCCTGCGACATCGGGGCGCCGGGCGCGGCGGGGCGGCTCGTCGAGGTGTTCGCGGGTGCGGACGCGGTGGTGCACCTGGCCTGGCAGATCCAGCCCAGCCACGATCAGCGGGTGCTGCGACGGACCAACGTCGAGGGCAGTCGGGCGGTGTTCGACGCGGTGCTCCGGGCCGGTGTGCCGGCCGTGGTGTACGCCTCGTCGGTCGGCGCCTACGCCCCTGGCCCGAAGGACCACCCGATCAGTGAGCGGTGGCCGGCCACGGGGGTGCCCGGCTCGTCGTACAGCGAGCACAAGGCGGAGGTGGAGGCGCTGCTGGACGTGGTCGAGCGTGATCACCCGACGCTGCGGGTGGTGCGGATGCGACCCGGGCTGGTCTTCCAGCGGGCCGCCGGTGCGGAGATCACCCGCTACTTCCTCGGCCCGCTGGCGCCGGTGCGGCTGCTGCGCTTCGGCCGGATTCCGCTGGTGCCGACGAACCGCCGGTTGCGGATGCAGGCGGTGCACGCCGACGACGTGGCCGATGCGTACACCCGGGCGGTCTTGGGTGATGTGCGCGGCGCGTTCAACGTCGCCGCGGACCCGGTGCTCACCCCGGAGCTGGTGGCCCGGCACTTCCACGGTTGGACGGTGCCGGTCGCCGCGCCGGTGCTGCGGGTGGCGGCGGCCCTGACCTGGCGGGCGCGGTTGCAGCCGGTCGACGCGGGCTGGGTGGAGCTGGGCCTGAACGCTCCGCTGATGTCCAGCGCGCGGGCGGAGACCGAGCTGGGTTGGCGGCCCGGGATCAGTGCGCTCACCGCGCTCAAGGAGCTCTTCGCCGGAATGGCCGACGGCGGCCACACCGGGAGCCCTCCGCTGTCCGGCGCGCGCGACCTGCCGGGCCGTCCCGCCGCCCTCCTCCAGGCTCGCCCGCCGGGCCAGGGAAACCCCTACTGAGTGCTAGCTCAGTTTGGAGCCGGTCACCGTGGGGTTCTGGGCGCCCAGGAAGAAGATGCCGGGGAAGCCTCGGGTCTCGAACTTGCCGCTGGGGTTGCGGCGCAGCGTCGAGCTTTCGATCTTCATGGTGCCGGTGCGGTTGTTGCTCACGAAGAAGACCGCCCCGCCGCCCTCGTTGGCCTTGTTGTTCTCGATGATCGTGCCGGCGATCCGTACGGTGAACTCGTTGCCGTCGCAGTAGATCGCGCCGCCGCTGCCGCCGCCGGGTGTGCCGGACTTGGCCGGGTTGGCGCCGCTGCCGATCGCCTCGTTGTGGCTGAGCACGCTGTTCAGCACCACCCAGGAGACGCCGATGCTGCTGAACGCGCCCCCGTTGGAGCAGGAGCCGCCCTGGCCGGACGCGCCGCCGAAGGTGCTGCCCACCACGTACACCGGCTTGTTCTCGAACTGGCTCAGCACCCGGATGGCCGCGCCGCCCAGGTCGGGGCCGGTGCGGTCGCAGCGGTTGCGGACGAAGCGCGAGTTGACCACCTTGAACCGCCCGCCGCGGACGAAGATCGCCCCGCCGCCGCCACCCTCGGCCTTCTCGCCCGTGGAGTTGCCGTCGGCGAAGGTGAGGTTCTGCACGGTGAGCTGCGGGTGGTCCTGGTTCTGGCAGTGCGAGGTGGTGAAGCCCTGGGCCTCGTCGCAGGTGTTCAGGTAGAGGATGCGGCGCTGCCCCTGGCCGCTCAGTGTGACAGTGCCGCCGCCGTCCAGCACGACCTTCGGCCCGTTGGCGTTGCGGACCTTCGCGGTGGCGGTCATCTTGATCGTCACCGGTGCGGGTCCACAGTTGAACGTGATGACGCCGCCGGCCGCGACGGCCTTCACGACCGCGGCGGAGGTGCAGCTCGCCGGGGTGCCGGTGCCGATGGTCCGGGTCGGCTTCGAGGTGTCCACCGCCCGTGCCTCGGCCGGAACGGTGGCGTGGCCGTTCGGGTTGCCGGCCGCGAGCACCTTCGCGGCGGGCTTGGGGCTCGCGCTGGCCCCCGGGCCGCCGAGGCCGTCGCGGGCCTGCGGCGCGTTGGTCGGGGCGCCCGTCGGCGGGGCCACCGGCGAGGCCGACGAGCCGGGTTGGAAGGCGGGGGCCGGCTCGTTGGACGCGCAGGCGGGCAGGGTCGCCGTGGCGACACCGAGGACGAGCAGAGCGGCAAGCGACGTCATGCGCACCCCGTGATGCTAGGAGTCGTACCGGCGTCGCGACGAATCCACAGTGCGGGATTAATCAGTGGTTAAGGCGGGGCGGGCGGTCAGGCGTGGGAGAGGGCGAAGGCGGTCAGGAACCCGGCGACCGTGATGAGGCCGACAAGCAGGTGGGCGTTCTCGAACGCCTCCGGGACCATGGTGTCGGTGATCATGGCGAGGATCGCCCCGGCGGCAAGCGCCGTGATGCCGGCCAGCACCTCCGGCGGCGCGCCACCCAGCACCGTGTTGCCGAGCAGCGCGGCCACCCCGCTGATCAGCGCGATCCCGATCCAGAGCAGGAAGACGTACCGCCGGGATCGGCCGGCCTGGCGCATGCCGGCCGCGCTGGACAGCCCCTCCGGAACGTTGCTGAGGAAAACCGCCACCACCGTGACCAGGCTGACCGCGCCGCCGCTGAGCAGGCTCGCGCCGATCACCACGGATTCCGGTATGCCGTCCAGCAGCGCGCCCACCGCGATCGCCGACCCCGAGCCGGGCTGCTCACCCTCGGAGGGCTGCTTGTCGCCGGAGCGCTTCCGGTGCCGCGCGCCGTGCCGGGCGAGGGCCAGATTGGCCAGGGTGTAGGCCACCGCGCCACCGCCCGCGCCGACCGCGGTGGGCAGCAGCCCGCCTTGGTCGTGCGCCTCGGCGATCAGCTCGAACGACACGGCGGAGAGCAGCACCCCCGCCCCGAACGCCATGATCGACGCGATGACGCGCTGCGGGACCCGGGCAAACCAACCGACCGCCGCCCCGACCAGCAGGGCCGATCCGGCCAGCAGCCCCCACCCACCCGCCTGTAACCACTCCGGCATTCCCGGGACCATACCCACGGTCGCCAGGCCGACAAACCCGGTCGTGAGGCAGGCTCAGAAGTCGGCGAAGAGGTACGGCACCCGGCGGGGGAAGATGCCGCGCAACTCCGCGGCGGCGTCCACCGGCACCGCACCCAGGCCCCGCAACGGCAGCTCGGCCGGATCCAGCACCCCGTACGCCAGGGCGGAGAGCCCGGCCGCCGTGAGGGTGGCGGTCGGCGTACGGCCGGCGGTGTCGGCGACCACCTCCAGCGCGCCGGTCGTGCCGTCCAGTAGATGGGTGCCGGCCAGCCAGCGGTCCCCGGTCAGCTCGATCCGTACCCGACCGGGGCCGGCCGGTAGCCCGCGCAACGCGTCAAGCGACAACAGCCGGGCCATCGGGGCGGACGAACCCGGGATGGCTACCTTGGCCTCGACGTGCACGTCCAGGTCGGTCAGCCACAGCTCCGGCAGCTCGTCCGGTGGAACCTGGACGGTGACCCGCTCGATCTGGTCGACGTGCCGGGCGAAGAACTGCAACAGCAACGCCCGCGCGAGCGGATCGTTGACCAGCAGCTCGTTGCCGTGCATCGTGCCGCCGTGCTCGTCGATCCGGTAGGTCACCGCGCCGGTGACTTCGCCGTCGACGCGGGCGGTGAGCAGCCAGTACTCGTCCCGGTCGCGCATCCCGTTCGCCCGGTAGTCCGGGAAGAGCGCGAAGCCGTGCCGCTCCTTCAGGCACCGCTCGGTGAACGCGCGCCACGCCGGATAGCCGGCGCCGATGCGCTCCCAGCCCACCTCGCCGGGCAGGTCCGCGCGCAGCAGTGAGTCCAGGTGGGCCGGCTTGAAGGTGACAGTGCGCGCCTTGGGTAACCCGACGTAGCCGAACCGGGCGTAGAAGCTGGGCCGGAACGGGTAGAGGGCGCTGAGCGGATGCCCCTCGTCGCGTACCTCGTCGAGGAGTTGGTGCAGCAGCGCCCGAACGTGCCCCTGCCGGCGGGCCAGCGGATGGGTGGCGACCCCGGCGACGCCCGCCATCGGCAACACCGTCCCGCGCAGGTTCTGCCGCATCGGGATGGACGAGACGGCGGCCAGCGTGACACCGGCCTCCTCGGCGATCAGCGTCCGGTTGCCCTGGTTGTAGGGCAGGTAGTCGCGGAACTCCTCGGTTCGGGCAGCGCCGAGCGGCGAGGACTCGAAGGCGTACGCGGCCAACGGGAAGCTGGTGGTGAGACGTTCGTCGGCGGTCACCCGGCGGATGGTCATCCGCCCATCTCAACCCGCCGTGCCAGCCGGAGCAACCGGATTGACGGTATCCGCGACCCGGACGCCAGCGTGGGCCGGTCGGCTGAGCTCAGCGGGCGACGACGTCGGAGACCACGACTGTGACGTTGTCCGGTGCGCCGGCGTGGTGGGCGAGCTTCACCAACTGCTCGCCACACTGCTGGCGGTCGGCGTACATGCCCAGCGCCGCCGCGATGGCGTCGTCCTCGACGTAGTCGGAGAGCCCGTCGCTGCACAGCAGCAGCCGGTCGCCGGGGACCACGGTGAGCACGCCGATCGCCGGTGGGGTGTCGGCGCCCTGCACGGCCCGGGTCACCAGGGACCGCTGCGGGTGGTGGCGGGCCTGCTCCGGGGCGAGGGTGCCCTGGTCGACAAGGGCCTGGACGAACGTGTCGTCCCTGGTGAGCTGGGTCAGCTCCCCGTCGCGCAGCAGGTAGCAGCGGGAGTCGCCGACCTGGGCCAGGACCAGCGTCTCGCCGGCCAACAGCGCCGCGGTGAGCGTGGTGCCCATCCCGTCGCGGCTCGGGTCGACGGTGATGGCGGCGTGGATGCGCTGGTTGGCGGTGCTGACCACGGCACGCAGGGCGTCGGCGGCGCCGTCGGGCTCGGTGGGCGGGGCCAGCTCGTCCAGGATCCGGATCACGATCTCGCTCGCCACCTCGCCCGCGGGCAGCCCACCCATGCCGTCGGCGACGGCGATCAGGCGGTCACCGGCGAGGGCGGAGTCCTCGTTGTTGGTGCGAACCAGGCCGATGTCGTTGAGGATGACCGAGCGGAGGATCAGCGTCATGGGGTCAAGCTTGCCAAGAACACCCCGCCTTCGTCTCTACGCCTCCTGCGTGCGTCGAGAAATGATTGCGATTTTCGTCGGCGGGCCCGACGGCGCGTGACCGATCGGCCGGGCCTCAGCGCCGCGGATAGCGCAGCAGGAGGCTGGCGGCGACCTCCTCGTCACCCACCGCCGCGTAGCTGTGCGGCACGTCGGACACCCAGCGGAGGTGACCGCCGGCCGGCGCGGTCAGCGGTGCGTCGGCCGGGCCGGCGCGCAGCACCCCGGCAAAGACGGTGACATGCTCGGTGACCCCCGGCTGGTGGGCGGGAGAGAGCTGCACCGGGCCGGGCGCGACCCGCATGCGGTACAGCTCGTAGGTCGCGTCGGTGTCGGTGAACACCTCCAGCAGGGTGGCGGTGACCGCTGTGCCGTGCGCGGTGGGCCCGGCGGTCGGCTCGGCCAGCAGGGCGGTGAACGGTACGCCGAGTTGCGCGGTGACCGCCCAGAGCGTCTCCAGGGTCGGGTTGCGGGTGCCGTGCTCCAGGCCGGAGAGGGTGGCCTTCCCGACGCCGGCGAGCCGGGCCAGGGTGGACAGCGAGATTCCCCGCTCCTCGCGCAGGGCGCGGACCCGGCGGCCGACGACGGCGGGGTCCACGTCGAGGCCCGGGCGGCGGGCTGGTGGTGGGTGCGGCACCAGGCTATCGTGCTACACACTGTCGTTCCGTAAACGGAACGGAACACCCCGGGAGGGTGGCATGGCGGGACGCGTCCAACCGGTGTTGGCCGGCGTGGTCACCGCCCTTGTCGGCTTCGCCAGCTCGTTCACGGTCGTGCTGGCCGGGCTCCGCGCGGCCGGCGCGTCGGACGCGCAGGCCGCCTCCGGCCTGCTCGCCCTCTGCGTGGCGTGCGGGCTCGCCGCGGCCTGGCTGGGCTGGCGGCACCGGATACCGATGAGCGTGGCCTGGTCCACGCCGGGCGCGGCGCTGCTGGTGGCCACCGGACCACCGCCGGGCGGTTGGCCGGTCGCGGTGGGGGCCTTCCTCGTCTCCGGTGTGCTGATCGTGGCGGCCGGGCTGTTCCCGCCGCTCGGCCGTGCGGTGGCCGCCATCCCCAAGCCGGTGGCCGGCGCGATGCTCGCCGGGGTGCTGCTCCCGCTGTGCACCGCCCCGGTCCGCGCCCTTGTGGAGTTGCCAGTGGTGGCGGGCCCGGTGGTGATCGGCTGGCTGCTGCTGCACCGGTTCGCCCGCCGCTGGGCGGTGCCCGGCGCGTTGCTGGTGGCGGTGGTCGCGATCGCGCTGACCGCCCCGCCGGCCGGCTTGACCGGTGCCGCGCTGGCCCCGTCGATCACCGTGACGGCGCCGGCCTGGAACGCGTCCGCGCTGATCGGCCTCGCCCTACCGCTGTTCCTGGTCACCATGGCCGCACAGAACGTGCCCGGCATGGCGGTGCTGGCCGGCTACGGCTACCGGCCGCCGTTCGGCGCCGCGCTACGGGCCACCGGCCTGGCCAGCCTGCTCGCCGCCCCGGCCGGCGGGCACGCGGTGAACCTCGCGGCGATCACCGCCGCGCTGGCCGCCGGCCCCGACGCGCATCCGGACCCGGAGCGCCGATGGGTCGCCTCGGTCACCGCCGGCATCGGGCTGGCCCTGCTCGGTCTCGGCGCCGGCGTGGCGACCACGCTGGTCGCGGTCGCCCCGCCGATCCTCATCGAGGCGGTCGCCGGGCTGGCCCTGCTGGGCGCCCTCGCCACCGCGCTCGCCGCGGCGGTGAGCGACCCGGCGACCCGGGAGGCCGCCGTTGTCACCTTCGTGGTGACCGCCTCCGGGGTGACCCTGATCGGCGTGGGCGGGGCGTTCTGGGGTCTGGTCGCGGGCTGTCTGATGGTGCTGCTCTTCCACCGCCGCCCACCCGCCGACGGGCCGGAAAGATCCACACCAGTTCAAGGAAGTCGGGGTGTCCAGGCCGACCGGATACCCCAACATCACTGAACCCGAGGTGATCAGGGCGGCGAAGCTACTCCTCGGGCGGCAGGTCGGCCACGCCCACGGCGAGGAGGACCCGGCCGTCGGCCACCGAGCCGATCCGGTCGGCCGGTACGTAGACCGCGCCCGTGCGGGTCAGCTCCGTGGAGACCTTCAGGTAGCCGCTGTGCAGCAGCCGCGCCGCCAGGTCGGCCGGGACATCCGGCTCCTCCACGGCGGTGGCCTCGATCAGCTCGTCCAGGCTGCTGCCCGGGTCGGCGGTCGACGTCTGGACGGTCACCGCGTTGGGGTCGCCCCGCTGGACGAGGTCCACGGTCCCGACCTCGGTGCCGGCTGAGTCGATCACCGGCATCCCGGTGGTGATCCGCGAGATGGTCTCCTGCTGGTCCATCCCGCTGCGGTTCCCTGGGCGCCGCGCCGCTAAACGCCAATGCCGACCGGCCAGCTCCTCAACCGTTCGGGAGGGTCCAGCCGCCGGGCGGGCGGGGGGACAGCTCCCGCCAGGTGTCCGGGCCGTCGAGGAGCGCCCGGACGGTGTCCTCGGCCTCGTCCGCACTGCCGTACTCGTAGAACCGGGAGATGCCCTCGGCGCCGCCGGCCCGCTGCTCGACGTGCCACCGGTCGGCGTCCACCCGCAGGAAGACGTCCCGTCGGGCCAGCCGCCCCCATTTCCCGTTCCACCAGTGCTTCCGCTGCTCCATGGCGGGACTCTATCGAACACACGTACGAGAAGGTGCGGCCCCTGCGGGAATCCCACAGGGGCCGATGTGCATCCGTTCGGTGTCAGCGCGGCGCCGGGGGTTCGGTGCGCCGGCCCAGTACGTCGTCGAGCGCCCCGCGCTGCTGGCCGGGGGTGGCGTGACCGGCGGAGACGAGCGCGTCCCGGATCTCGGTGAGCAGCTTGATCTCCTCGCTCGGCGCCGCCGGCGGCGGCTCCTCGCCCCGACGCCGCCGCTCGGCCAGCTTGTTCATCGGGTAGACCACGAAGAAGTAGAGCACCGCCGCGGTGAGCAGGAACGTGATCAGGGCGTTGATGAACGCGGCCCATTCGAAGGTCTGGCCCCCGATCGTCCACCTTCCGGCTGAGAGGCCGCTGCCTCCGCCCATCATCTTGATCAGCGGTTCGAGGAAGGACTTGGTGAGCTGGGTGACGACGCCGGTGAACGCGGCGCCGATCACGATGCCGACCGCCAGGTCGACGACGTTGCCGCGCATGATGAAGTCTTTGAAGCCCTTGAGCATTCGTACTCCCGAGGTGTCCGCTTTTCTGTCGGGCACAACCTATGCCCGTTGGGCGGGTTCCAGAAAAGCGCCGGCTTCGAGCGCCGCCCGGCCCGGATCGCCAGCCCGGATCGCCTCGACCAACCGGGTGTGGTCGACGTAGCGCTCGGGCGTGAGCGCACCCCCCATCGCCTGCGCGACAGTGCTGCGCAGGGCGGTGCCGACCGAGGCGTACAGCTCGGCGAGCATGGCGTTGTGCGCGGCGGCGACCACCGCGACGTGCAGGGCCGCGTCGGCCTCGACGAACGCGTCGACCCGGCCGCCGCGCCAGGCGGCCTCGCGTTCGGCGAGCACGCCGTCGAGCACCGCCAGGTCCTCCGGGGTACGCCGCAGCGCGGCGAGCCGGGCGGCCTCCACCTCGAAGGCGCGCCGCACCTCGATGACCTCGGTCATCCGGTCGTCGCTGAGCCGGCGGGCGACCACCGGCGCCAGCTCGTCGGTGGACACCACGTACGTGCCGGAGCCCTGCCGGCACTCCAGCACCCCGGCGTGCACCAGGGCGCGGACGGCCTCCCGGACGGTGTTGCGCCCCACGCCCAGCGCGGCGACGAGCTGCGGCTCGGTGGGGATGCGCCCGCCGACCGGCCACTCGCCGCCGAGGATCCGGGCGCGGAGCTGCTCGATGGTCTGCCGGACCCGGTGGCCGCGGGGCGGCACCAGCGGCGGGGAGGGGGAATCGACCGACGGTGGCACTCGTTACATCACCGGCCTGAAATTCATCCCATGATTGTAGGTTAACGGTCATGACCCCGCCACCCACCGCCGCTCCGGCGCCGCCCGCTCCCGTCCTCGTCGACCCACCCTCGACGCGCGACCCCGGTGCCGGCCGACGGACGCACCCGGCGACCGGTGGCGCGCTCGTGCTGGTCGGGATGCTGCTTGTCGCGCTCAACCTGCGCGCGGTGGTGACCAGCCTGGGCGCCCTGCTCGACGAGGTCCGCGACGGGCTGGGACTCTCCGGCGCGATGGCCGGTCTGGTCACCACCCTGCCGACCATCGCGTTCGCCGGCCTCGGCGCGCTCACCCCGTGGCTGGTCCGCCGGGTGGCGCCGGCCCGGGTGCTGGTGGTCGCCATGGTCGCCCTCGCCGCCGGCCAGGTGCTCCGGGCCACCACCGACTCGGCCTGGATCTTCGTGCTCACCAGCGCCCTGGCACTGGCCGGCATCGCGGTCGCCAACATCCTGCTGCCGATGCTTGTCAAGCAACACTTCCCGCACCGGACCGGGCTGGTCACCGGGGCGTACACGATGGCGTTGACCCTCGGCACGACGGTCGCCGCGGCCTCGGCGGTGCCGATCGCGCACGCCTTCGGCTCGTGGCGGGCGGGGCTGGGCGTCTGGGCCGCGATGGCCGCGGTGGCCGTACTCCCGTGGGTGCCACTCGCGCTGCGGACCCGGGCGGGCGCGCGGCGCTCGACCCCGACGGCGGTCGCCGCCGCGCCGGTGCGCGTCCGGCCGGCGCGGACCCGGCTCGGCTGGGCGATGGCCGTCTACTTCGGGGCGCAGTCACTCAGCGGGTACGCGATCATGGGCTGGCTGGCCCAGCTGTTCCGGGACGCCGGCTACCAGCCGGAGTCGGCCGGACTGCTGCTCGCCGGAGTGACAGCGCTCGGCGTGCCGATCGCGCTGCTGATGCCCACCGTGGCCGGCCGGCTGACCAGCCTGCGCCCGTTGGTGCTCGGGCTGACCACCGCGTCGACGCTGGCCTACCTGGGCCTGGCGTTCGCCCCGCGGGGTGCCGCGCTGCTCTGGGTCGCCCTGCTGGCGATCGGCCAGGGCGCGTTCCCGATGATCCTGACCGCCATCGGTCTGCGCGCCCGCACCGCCGAGGGGACTGTCGCGCTCTCCGCGTTCGCGCAGAGCACCGGGTACGTGATCGCCGCTCTCGGCCCGCTGCTTGTCGGCATCCTCTACGAGGTCACCGGCGGCTGGACCGCGCCGCTCGGGTTCCTGCTGGGGGCGCTCGCCGTGCAGACGGCGGCGGGCATGGCGATCGCTCGTCCCCGCTACGTCGAGGACGAGTGAGGAACGGCAGAACTCAGGAGGAGGCCGGCGTCGGTTCGCCGGCGACTGCCTCGTCCACCGTCGGGTAGGTGTGCAGCACCTCGACCAGCCCGCTCACCTCGAGGATGCGCAGCACGCCCCGCTGCGGTGCGGCCAGCCGCACCACGCCGCCGGCCTCGTCGCAGCTGTTCTTGGCGCGGACGAAGACCGACAGACCCGTCGAGTCGCAGAACGAGACCTCGGCCAGGTCGAACACCAGCCGGTTGCGACCCTTGTCGAGCAGGTCGGTGATCTGGTCCTGCAGTTGCGGTGCGGTGGCCATGTCCAGCTCGCCCGCGACCGACACGACGACCACGTCGCCGCGTTGTTCCGTGTGCACCGTCAACGACATTCGCCAGACCTCCTGTTATCGGGGGAACGGTATCCCACGACCGGGGTCGGATGCAGAACGGGAGCCGTGATCCGGTGGCCGTCATCATTTCATTGCTACGGGGCAAGTAGTTGGTCAGGCCCCGGTGATAGAGTCCGCCCGGTCCAGGTCAAGGGGGTTCGAAATGGCGTTGAGCACCGAAGAAAGTGGTCGGCTCGCCGCGCTGCTCGGGGGGCAGGACGAGCGGGTCACGTCTCGGTGGACCGAGATCGTCACCAGTTCGTTGCGGGGGCGATTGAGCCAGGCCGAGCTGCGCCGACAGGTCCAGGACCTGCACCGCGCGATCGTCGCCACCAGCGAGCACGGCAACATCGACCTGTCCGCCGACACCGCCGCCGAGTTGCGCGCCGCGCTCGCCGAGTTGTCCCGTGGCCGGGCCCGGCAGGGCTTCTCCGCCACAGAGACCACGATCAGCGTCTTCGCGCTCAAGGACGTGCTGGCCGAGTTGGTGCAGGAGGCCGGCGGCCCGAACGCGCTGCACGACTACGTCGCCTTCTCGAAGCTGGTCGACGAGATGGGCCTGTTCACCTTCGAGAGCTACGTCCGCACCCGGGAGAGCCTGATCGCCGATCAGGCCGAGCAGCTGCTCGAACTCTCCACGCCGGTGGTCAAGCTGTGGGAGGGCGTGGTGGCCGTCCCGCTGGTCGGCACCCTGGACTCGGCCCGGGCCCAGGTCGTCATGGAGCGGCTGTTGCAGACCCTCGTCGACACCGGCTCCCCGTACGCGATCATCGACATCACCGGTGTCCCGGCGGTGGACACCCAGGTCGCCCAGCACATCCTGAAGACCGTGGTGGCCGCCCGGCTGATGGGCGCCGACTGCATCATCTCCGGCATCCGCCCGCAGATCGCGCAGACCATCGTGGCGCTCGGCATCGAGTTCGGCGACATCGCCACCAAGGCGAGCCTCGCCGACGCGCTGCGCCACGTGCTGCGCCTCACCGGCGTGGAGACCGCCCGCCGTCAGCCACGCCGGGACGTCTGATGGAACGGGTGCCGATCCTCAAGATCGGGGACATCCTGCTCGTCTCGATCCAGCTGGACATGTCCGACCAGACGGCCGTCCAGCTACAGGAAGACCTGGCCGAGCGGATCGTCGACACCGGCTGCCACGGCGTCATCATCGACATCACCGCGCTGGACATCGTCGACTCCTTCGTCGGGCGGATGCTCTCCACCATCGCGTCGATCTCCAAGGTGCTCGACGCGGAGACGGTGGTGGTCGGGATGCGTCCGGCCGTCGCCATCACCCTCGTCGAGCTCGGTCTGTCGCTGAACGGCATCCGTACCGCGCTGAACGTCGAGCGCGGCATGGAGCTGATCGCGGCGGCCCACGCCGACGATCTCTACTACCAGCTCGACGACGATCCGGACGCCGAGACGGCCACGCCGTGACCGCGGGCATCGACCTGGGCCAGCCACAGGCACAGTCGGTCCGCAGCGACGAGGACGTGGTACGGGTCCGGCAGCTGGTCCGCGCCGTGGCGGTGGCCGTCAAGCTGTCCCTCGTCGACCAGACCAAGGTGGTCACCGCGGCGAGCGAGCTGGCCCGCAACACCCTGGTGTACGGCGGTGGAGGAGCGGTCGAGGTGACGATCGTGGACAACGGTCGACGCAAGGGCGTGCGGATCGTGTTCGCCGACTCCGGGCCGGGCATCGCCGACCTCGACCTGGCGATGACCGACGGCTACACCAGCGGCGGCGGGCTCGGCCTCGGGCTCAGCGGGTCCCGCCGACTCGTCGACGAATTCGAGATCGAGACATCCCCCGAAGCCGGCACGCGGATAACGGTCACCAAGTGGTCCCGATGAACGCCGACGCGGTCACCGACAGTGGCATCTGGTTCCGGGTGGAGGCCAGCAGCGCGGCGAGCGCCGTCCGGCGTGCCGCGGAACGCCTCGGCGCGCAGGTGGAGATGGGCGCGTTGCGTATCGCCGACCTGGCCATCGTCGCCGCCGAGCTGACAAGCAACCTGGTCAAGCACGCCGACGACGGCGTCCTGCTGCTCCGGCCGGTACGCCGAGGCGGGGAGGCGGGCGTGGAGTTGATCGCCATCGACTCCGGGCCCGGCATGGCCGACCTGACCGTCTCGTCCCGGGACGGGCACTCCACCACCGGCACGCTCGGCATCGGTCTGGGCGCCATCGTGCGGCAGGCGAGCTGGTTCGACGGATACTCGCTGACCGGCCGGGGCACAGTGCTCGCCGTGCAGGTCTGGCCGAGGGAGCCGGCACAGCCGTCCTGGGCGGCTGCCCTCACCCGACCGTTGACAGGCGAATCGGTAAGCGGCGACGGGTACGCCGTCCGGGTCGCCGACGGGCGGCACCAGGTGCTGGTCAGCGACGGGTTGGGGCACGGCCCGCTGGCCGCCGCCGCCACCGACGCGGCGCTCGCCGCGTTCCGGGACGCCCCCGCCGGGCCACCGGCGGCGGTGGTGGGCCACCTGCACCGGAGCATGTCGCACACCCGGGGCGCCGCACTCGCGGTCGCCGAACTGGCGCCGGCGGCAGGTGTGCTGCGCTACTCCGGCCTGGGTAACATCTCCGGCGTGGTCGTCGAGGGGGACGGTCAGCGCCGCGGGCTGGTGTCCCTGCCCGGCATCGCCGGCCACCAGCGGCCGACGATCCGGGAGTACGACTACCCGCTCGGTCCGGGGGCTCGGCTGGTGATGCACAGCGACGGGGTGGTCGACCGTTGGCGGTTGGCCGACTACCCAGGTCTGGCGGAGCGATCCCCGCTGGTGATGGCAGCGACACTCCTGCGCGACGCGGGTGTGCGACGTGACGACGCCTGCGTACTGGTCGCGAGGTCCTGGGCGTGACCGGCGAGCCGGCCGCGCTGCCGCTGCTGCAGATGGCGCTGCGGGTCGAGCAGGACATCTTCGTGATCCGTCAACGGGGCCGCGAGGTGGCCACGGTGGTCGGTCTCGAACGCCAGGACCAGGTGCGGATCGCCACCGCGCTCAGCGAGGTCGCCAGGGACCTGCTGCACACGACCGGCGGCGCGGACGTCTCCTTCCACGTCGACGCGGCCGTCGACGGCCGGTTCCACCTGCGCGCCGACCTCGCCCCGGTGACCGCGCTCCCCAACGGCGACTACCAGCCGCAGTCCGGCGCGGTGTCCCGACTGGTCGACACACTGAGCGTGTCGACCGTCGAGGGGGTTACGGTCGTACGGATGTCCCGACGACTTCCGGCCAGCGCGCCGACACCGACCCCGGAGCGGCTCGCCGAGTTCCGTACCGAACTCGGCCGGACCGCGCCGGCCAGCGCGCTGGACGAGTTGACGGTGCAGAACGGGCAGCTCATCGCCGCCCTCGACGAGGTGCGCAGCCAGCGCGACGAACTGGCCGTGCTGAACGAGGAACTGGCCGAGACCAACCGGGGTGTGCTGGCGCTCTACAACCAGCTCACCGAGGAGTTGGAGGAGACCAACCGGGGCGTCGTGGCCCTCTACGCCGAGCTGGACGAGAAGTCGGCGCAACTGCGTGCGGCGAGCGAGTCGAAGAGCCGGTTCCTGGCCAACGTCAGCCACGAGCTGCGCGCCCCGGTCACCGCGATCATCGGGTTGGGGCGGCTGCTCACCGACTCCGCCTCCGACCCGCTCACCGAGGAGCAGGGCCGCCAGGTCGATCTGATCCGCTCGTCGGCGGCGGACCTGCTCAACCTGGTGAACGAGTTGCTGGACCTCGCCAAGGCGGAGTCCGGCCGGATCGAGCCGGACTGGGCGGACGTCGACCTGCGTCCGGTCTTCGGCCAACTGCGCGGCACACTGCGCGCCCTGGCCACCCGCCCGCAGGTGGAGCTGGTGGTGGAGGAGCCGACCGCGCCGGCCACGCTGCGCACCGACGAGGTGCTGCTCGGCCAGGTGCTGCGTAACCTGCTGCACAACGGGCTGAAGTTCACCGAGCGCGGCGAGGTGCGACTGCGGGCCCGCCGGCACGGCGACCGGTGGCACTTCGAGGTCAGTGACACCGGCGCCGGCATCGCTCCCGCGCTGCACGACCGGATCTTCGAGGAGTTCTACCAGGTGCCGGGCGCCACCCGGGTCGGCGGCACCGGCCTCGGCCTGCCCTACGCCCGGCGGTTGGTGACACTGCTCGGTGGGACGCTGGAGCTGACCAGCGCGCCGGGCCGGGGCAGCACATTCACCGTCTCCCTGCCCGTCGGCGAGGCGTGACGGCGTGGACGGCGCGACGACGACCATCCTGGTGGTCGATGACAGTCGTACCAAGCGTTACCTGCTGGTCAGCTGGCTGACCCGGGCCGGGTTCACGGTGCTCGAAGCCGAGAACGGCGCCGAGGCGTTGGCGCGGGTCGAGGTGGACCGGATCGACCTGGTGGTCCTCGACGTCCGGCTGCCCGACCTGAGTGGGTACGAGGTCTGCGAACAGATCAAGGCCCGGCACCCGGCGATGCCGGTGATCCACGTGTCGGCGCACGCCGTCGACGTGGCCGACCGCGCCCAGGGGCTGACCCGGGGCGCGGACGCGTACCTGACCGAGCCGATCGAGCCGGAAGAGCTGATCGCCACCACGCGGGCGGTGCTGCGCTACTACCAGGCCCGGCAGCGCGCCGAACTGCTCGCCGAGCGCCTGCTCGGGCTGGCCGACACGACAGTGGCGGTGCACGCCGCGCCGACCTTCGCACGCCTGCTGGAGGCGGCCGCGGAGGGGGCCGCCCAGATCTTCAAGAGCCCGGCGGCGGTGATCGCCGAGACGTTCGACGGTGACTGTCTCGCCGGGATCTGCGCCGGTCCCGACGCTTCGGCAGTGGTGGTGCCGTGGGTCGTCGACGACACCGGAGTGCCGACCGGCGCCACCGTACGGGTGGAGACCCCGGCGAGCTGGGCCCTTGTCGACTGGCCGGCGGACGACACGGTGACGATCGCCGCCGCCCGGCTGCGGGAGGATCGGGCCCCGCTGTACGTGGTGGTCCCGACCGCCACCCAGACCGCCCGGACCCCGGTGCTCAAGCAGCTGGCCCAGGCGGTGGCGGCGGCCGTGGAGGGGCAGCGCTCCTTCGACGAGGAGCACCGGATCGCGGTTACCCTCCAGCGCAGCCTGCTCCCGCGCGGGCTGCCCACTGTCGCCGGACTCGATTTCGCGGTGCGCTACGAGCCGGCCAGCGCGCAGACCGAGGTGGGTGGCGACTTCTACGAGCTGGTGATGCTCGACGGGCACCTGCTGCTGGCGATCGGCGACGTGGCGGGCCACTCGCTCCACGCGGCGACAGTGATGGCTGAGTTGCGACACGCGGTGCGGGCGTACGCCGTGGAGGGGCACCAGCCCGGCGAGATCCTGCACCGGGTCAACGAGCTGATGCGGACGCTGTTGCCGAACGAGCTGGCGACGCTCTGCGTACTGCTGCTGCACCCGCCGACCGGGCGGGTCCGGCTGGCCAGCGCCGGGCATCTTCCCCCGGTGCTCAACATGGGTGGCACTGTCGAGTTCGTGCAGCACTCCGCGCCGCTGCTCGGCGTCCGCGCGCCGCGCCCGGCCGACCTGGAATTCGTGCTGCCGGCCGGTGCCACGCTGGTGTTCTACACCGACGGGCTGATCGAGCGACGGGACGCCACGATCGACGAGGGACTGGCCGCGCTGGCCGCGGTCTGCGCCACTGTCGACGACGACCTGGACCGGTTCTGTGCCCGGCTGCTCGTGGAGCTGGCCCCACCGGAGATCCAGGACGACGTCGCAGTGGTCGTCCTGCGCCGCCGTTGAGCCGGTGCGGCCTCAGTGCACCGAGCGGGCGTACGCGGCGGGTGACACCCCGGCCACTGCGGTGAAGTCGCGAACCAGGTGGGCCTGATCGCTGTAGCCCAGGTCGGCGGCGAGATCCGCCCAGCTCAACGGGCCACCGGCGGCCTGTTCGACGGCCTCCTGGAGTCGGTAGCGGCGGATCACCCACTTCGGCCCGACCCCCACGTACTCCAGGAAGAGCCGCTGCAACCGGCGAACCGGAAGGTCGTGCCGCGCGGCGAAGTCGCCGACCCGCAGCACCGTCCGGTCGGTGCGGATCGCCTCGGCCAGCCGGACGGCCTCCTCGGCCATCGGGTCCGGCTCCGGGGTCCACGCGGTGAGCAGGGCGTCCAACGCGCGGCAGCGCTCGTCGTCGGTGGCCCCGCACACCGGGAAGTCGGGGCGTACCAGCCGACCGGTGGGCAGCGGCACCCGGCGACCGGTCAGTTCGGCGACGGGCCGACGCCAGAACGAGTGGAACCCACCGGGGCGGAACTGCACTCCGCAGACCCGGCCGGTGCCGGTGAGCGTGATCCGGAACAGGTCGTTGCCCACCCCGGCCACCTCGCCGGACTCCGGTCCGTCGCCGTCCCGCCGGAACACCACGTTCACCGCCGGATGCGGCACGACGCGCTGCTCGAACGGTGTGCGCAACGCCCAGTCGATCAGCCAGTAGTGCTCCACCCAGGGGCGTAGCGACTCCACCGGCAGGTGCCGACGGAAGCGCACCTCGCGCAGCATCCGCCCGGGGTCGAGGATCCCCCGGCTGTCGCCGCGCGGTCGCTGTCGCATTTGTTCAAGACCACCCTCATACGCTGGCCCTATGACCACTCAGACTAGCGACCTGCTGGCCGCTGCCGCGCCGCGAACCGTCGACGTGGTGCGCGGCATCGCCGACGACCAGTTCGATCTGCCCACCCCGTGCCGCGACTACCTGGTCCGTGATCTGCTCAACCACCTGTTCGAGGTGGTGGTCAACTTCCAGGACCTGGCCGTCAAGCGGCCGGTGGAGTGGGCCGACAAGCCCGACCACCTGGGCGACGGCTGGCGGGACCGGTTCGAGGCGGAGACCGCCCGGTTGGTCGCCGCCTGGTCGGACCCGTCCACCCTGGAGGGCGTGTCGCCGGGCATGGGCATGCCGCAGGCCGTCATCGGCGGGATGGCCCTGCTGGACCTGACAGTGCACGGTTGGGACCTCGCCGTCGCCACCGGCCAGGCGTACCAGCCGGCCCCGGAGGCGGTGGCCGAGCTGCACGGGCTGGTCGAGCAGTTGGGCCCGACCGCCCGCAAGATGGGCGTCTTCGCCGAGCCGGTGCCGAGCCCCGCTACCCCGACCGCGACTCCCGACCTGGCCCACCTGCTGACCCAGACCGGCCGCACTCCCACCTGGCCCACCACCGCCTGACCCCACCCCGCGTTCCTGCCACACGCCAACCCGGTCTCCCACACTCCAACCAACTGGGGTGGAGGGGACCGGGGTGGGGTTGTTGACTTGGGTATTCGCTCGGTGAATAGTTGCGGGCGTGTCCACGCCGCATGTTCTGCTCGGGTTGTTGGCTGCCGGCAGCCGGCACGGCTACGAGCTGAAGCGTGCACACGACGAGCGACTGCCCCGGGCTCGTCCGCTGGCCTTCGGGCAGGTCTACGCCACCCTTGGCCGACTGGAACGTGACGGCCTGGTGGCCACCGCCGGGCAGGACCGCGCGGCCGGGCCGGATCGCACGGCGTACGCGCTGACCGACCAGGGGCGGGCCACGCTCGACCAGTGGCTCACCACTGTCGAACCACCAATGCCGTACGTGGCCAGCACGCTCTTCGCCAAGGTCGTGGTGGCGCTCCTGGTCGCCGACGTCGACCGGGCCCGGTCCTACCTGATCGCCCAGCGCGCCGCGCACACCGCACGACTGCGTGAGCTGACAGCGGTCAAGGTCGATCCGACCGCCACTCTCAGCGACGTGGTAGCGGCCGACTACGCGATCACCCACCTTGACGCGGACCTGCGGTGGCTGCACGCCACTCTGGGCCGGGTCTCCGACTGGCACCGGGAGGTGCATCCGTGACGCAACTCCAGGCTCGCGGCGTGGTTCGGGCGTATGGCCCGACACCCGCGCTGCGCGGCGTGACGCTCGACGTGGCCGAAGGTGAGATCGTCGCCGTCACCGGCCCGAGCGGCTGCGGCAAGTCGACGCTGCTGCACTGCCTGGCCGGGATCCTCCGGCCCGACGCCGGCGAGGTCACCTGGCGGGGGCAGCGCATCGACACCTGGTCGGAGGCGGCCCGTTCCCGGTTGCGACGCACCGAGTTCGGGGTGCTGTTCCAGTTCGGCCAACTGGTCGCCGAGTTGACCGCGGCGGAGAACGTCGCACTGCCCCTGCTCCTCGCCGGCACGGGGCGGCGAGAGGCACGGACGGCGGCGCTCACCTGGCTGGACCGGTTCGGTGTGGGGGAGTTGGCCGACCTGCGGCCGGGTGAGATGTCCGGTGGTCAGCAGCAGCGTTGCGCCACCGCCCGGGCGTTGGTGACCGAGCCGCGGGTGCTCTTCGCCGACGAGCCGACCGGTTCGCTGGACACGCTCACGGGCGAGCAGGTGCTGACCCATCTGGTCCGGCTCGCCCGTGAGCAGCGCACCGCCGTCGTGCTTGTCACCCACGAGCCGCGAATCGCCGCGTACGCCGATCGGGAGATCATGTTGCGCGACGGCCTGGTGGACCACACGGGCCTGGGGCTCGACGTGCCGCTGGTCGGCGGCTCCCGGTGAGACCGGCGACGCTGGTCCGGCTCGCGCTCGCCGGCAGCCGCACCGACACCGCCCGGGTGGTGCTCACCGCCCTCAGTGCCCTGCTGGCGACACTGGCCGGGCTCGCGGCGCTCACCGTGTTGGCCATCCCCACGCCGCTGGCGACGGACGAGAACCGGAACAGATGGTCGGAGCAGTACCACAACGCGCTGCTCGTGGAGCCCGGGTTGCGCGGCGGGACCGCGTTCGCGCTGCTCATGCTGATGATCCCGGTGCTGGCGCTGGCCGGCCAGTGCGCGCGGCTCGGCGCGCCGGCACGGGATCGCCGGCTGGCGGCCATCCGGCTCGCCGGCGCCACGCCCGGCCAGGTCACCGGGTTGGCCGTGCTGGAGACCGGCGTGGCCGCGCTGCTCGGCACGCTCGTCGGGCTGGGTGCCTACCTGGTCGGCCGCGATCTGTTGCACCGACCGGACGCGCAAGGTCGACTGGCCCTGCCGACCGATGTGCTGCCGTCGCCCGCAGCGATGGCCGCGGTGGTGCTCGGCCTGCCGGTCGTCGCGGCGCTGACCACCGCACTGATGCTGCGTACGGTCACCATGAGCCCGCTCGGGGTGAGCCGTAAGGCCGCCCGCGAGCGTGGTCCGGGCCCGTGGGCTGGGCTCCTGATCGGGCTGGGCCTGACCTCGTTCCTCGCGGTCCGTCCGGCCATGTACCAGCTCGACGGCAACGCCGAGGTGCTCGGCTGGCTAGTGCCGCTGCTGTTCGCTGTGGGTGCGCTCGCGGCGATGATCGGGGTGGTGATCGGCACCGGCTGGATCTCGTACCACTGCGGGCGGCTGTTGCGTCGGCACGCCCGCCGGCCCGCGGCGCTGCTGGCGGCGGGCCGGTTGATGGCCGACCCGTGGGCGGGCAGCCGCACGTTCGCGGCGCTGCTCGCCGCCCTGATCTTCGGCGGGGGGGCCGCCGCCCAACGCGCCTACTTCGCCGCCAGGGAGCAGCTCGATCGAGACCAGGGCCAGCTCGTCGGTGCGGACGGTGGCGCTGACACCTTCTATCTGTCCACGATGAATCTGGTCGACGCCGCGGTCGCGGTGGCCATCCTGATCGCGACGGGTGGGCTGATCGTCGCGCTGGTCGAGGGGATCGTCGCCCGTCGACGCGCCTACGCCGCGTTGGTCGCCACCGGAGTGCCCCGAGCGACCCTGAGTCGGTCGGTGGCCTGGCAGGCGCTGGCCCCGGCGGTGCCGGCGATCCTGCTCGCGCTCACCGTGGGCACCCTGCTCGGCCGAGGGCTCGTCTCGGAGGTGTCGACGGGCGTCTCGTCGACGGAGATCTGCGAGGCCACGACAGCGCTCTGTGCCGACCCGGCCACCCGCGAGCAGTACACCCGGATCGTGTACACCCCCGAGGTCCAGCGAGCCGTTGCCGTACCACTGGAGCAGTTGGCCTGGCTCGGCGCCGGCGCGTTGGGCGCGGTGCTGGTGACGGTCGGTGTCGGCCTGCTCTTCCTGCGCGCCAGCACGGCGCTGGACGAGCTGCGCACGGCCTGAGCCGATGTAACACTGCTGGTGGCGGTGCCGCTGTGTGCACCAGAGGCCCGGACGGTCGGGTCTCCGGTGTCGGACCGGACGGTCCCGGCACGGCAACCGTGGGAGTTCGCCAGATGCACAACCAACCGGGCTCCGCCCCGCCGGTGTTCGTCGACGGCACCGGGCGTCGTCGGCGGCTGACCGTCATCGCGGGCACCGCCATGGGCCTTGGCCTGCTCACCAGCCTCGCCCTGATCGCCGCGGGCCTCTTCCTGGACACCTCGGTGCCGCTGCCCGGCTGGTCGGACGACTCCCGGGGGACGCGCCCGGTGGAGGCCGGCGTGGACGGGGTCAACCAGCCCCGGGTAACCAGGTCGCCGTCGCCGTCGTCGGCCTCCAGCACGTCGGCGCCGCTGCCGCGCGCCACCCCGACCACCGGAAACCGACCCCCCACCACGACCGCCACGGCCACCGGCGCGCCGTCCGCCACCGATCAACCGGGTCGTGGCGACGAGCACCGCAACACCGCCAAACCGAGCAAGTCACCAGGTAAGCCGCAGTGACGATGGCGAGACACGTGGCCCGGCGTGACCCTCGGGCCCACTGGCTGCTGCTCCTGCTCGGGCTGCTCCTGCTACTCGCGGCGCTCACCGTCAACGGCCTGGTGAGTGGCCTCGCCGGCGGCTCGGGGAACGCCACCGCGCGGGCCGCGCCGGACGTCCCGGCCGCCGTCACCTCGGGCGGCCCGGTGCTGCGGCTGGATCGCGCCGAACCGGCCAGCCGGGCGCTGCCGGACCGCACCATCGCGCTGACCTTCGACGACGGGCCGGACCCACGCTGGACGCCGCAGGTCCTCGACGTGCTGCGCCGGCACGGCGCGCACGCCACCTTCTTCGTGGTGGGCGCCCGGGTCAATGAGCATCCCGAACTGGTCCGGCGGATCCTCGCCGAGGGGCACGAGATCGGGTCGCACACGTTCACCCACGCCAACCTCGCCGACGTGTCGCCGTGGCGGCGTGATCTCGAACTGTCGCTGACCCGCAAGGCGGTCGCCTCGGCCACCGGCCGGGAGATGACCCTGCTGCGGCCACCGTTCTCCTCGGTGCCGACGGCGCTGACCGGGTCCGAGTACGCCGCGTTGCGCGCCGCCGCCGGCACCGGGCACGTCGCGGTCCTCGCCGACCTGGACACCAAGGACTGGCAGCGCCCCGGGGCCGACCAGATCGTGCGGGCGGCCACCCCCAAGCGCGGGCGGGGCGCGGTGGTGCTGATGCACGACGGCGGCGGTGACCGGGCGCAGACCCTCGCCGCGCTGGATCGCCTGCTGCCCGCGCTGGGCGATCAGGGCTACCACTTCACCACCGTCTCCGCCGGCATCGCCGCCTCGCCGTCGATGGTCCCGGCCGGGGTCGGCGCCCGGCTGAGCGGCACCGCGCTGCGCTGGACCCAGACCGGCGCCCGCTGGTCGACCAACGTGATGAACGTCCTGCTCGCCACCGCACTCGTGCTCGGAGTCGCCCGTCTCCTGGTGCAGGTGTGCTGCGCCCAGCTGCACGTGCGCCGGGTCCGCCGTCCCCGCCGGGACCGACCGGAGGTGCGGGCACCCGTCTCGGTGATCGTGCCCGCGTACAACGAGGCGGCGAACATCGCCGCCACGGTTCGGTCCCTGCTGGCCAGCGCGTACCCGGCGTTGGAGGTGATCGTGGTCGACGACGGGTCGGACGACGGCACCGCCGACATCGTCGAGCGGATGCGACTGCGCGGGGTACGCGTGATCCGGCAGGCCAACGCCGGCAAGCCGGCGGCGCTGAACACCGGCATCCGGGCCGCCCGGGCGAACCTGCTGGTACTTGTCGACGGTGACACCGTCTTCCAGCCGGACACGGTGCACCGCCTGGTGCAGGGCTTCGCCGACCCGTCGGTGGGTGCGATCAGCGGCAACACCAAGGTCGCCAACCGGCGTCGGCTGCTCGGCCGGTGGCAGCACCTGGAGTACGTGATCGGCTTCAACCTCGACCGACGGATGTACGACGTGCTGGAGTGCATGCCGACCATCCCCGGCGCGATCGGCGCGTTTCGCCGCGAGGTGCTGCTGAGGGTGGGTGGGGTGCCGTCGGACACGCTGGCCGAGGACACCGACCTGACCATGAAGGTGCTCCGGGCCGGCTGGCGGGTCGTCTACGAGGAGTCGGCCATCGCCTGGACCGAAGCCCCGTCGTCGTTGCGCCAACTCTGGCGACAGCGCTACCGCTGGTGCTACGGCACGATGCAGGCGATGTGGAAGCACCGACACGCGCTGCGTGAGTCGGGTGCCGGCGGCAAGCTGGGCCGACGCGGGCTGCCGTACCTCACGGTGTTCCAGATCGTGTTGCCGCTCACCGCGCCGGCGGTCGACGTGTTCGCCGTGTACGGCCTGCTCTTCCTGCCCTGGTCGACCCTCGCCCTGGCCTGGGCGGGGCTGCTGCTGCTCCAGGCGGCCACCGCCGGGTACGCGCTGCGACTGGACCGGGAGCGGTACGGGCCACTGTGGACGTTGCCGTTCCAGCAACTGGTCTACCGGCAGCTCATGTACCTGGTGGTGGTGCAGTCGGTGGTCACCGCGCTGATCGGCAACCGGCTGCGCTGGCAGCGGATGGTGCGGACCGGCGAGGCGGCAGCGCTGATCGGCGCCGGGCGCGGCTGAAGCCTCCTCGGCGTCAGCCGCGGGCCGGTCAGGCTGCCGTGTGGAAGAGCCCGGCCGACCAGGAGATCGCCAGGCCCACGGCGGCGGAGCAGCAGCAGACGAGCAGGGCGGCGGCGACCACGGCGAGGATCATCCACGCGGAGGCACGGCGGGGCGCCGACCCCTGCCCGTCCTCGTCGGTCATCGCCGCCGCCCCCGTCGTCAGGCGCGGCCGATGCGGTCCAGGATCCAGGCGTTGATGAACGCCTCCTCACGCCAGGCGTCGTAGCGACCGCTCGGACCGCCGTGCCCGGCGCCCATCTCGGTCTTGAGCAGGTAGTCGCCGCCCGGGGCGACAGCCCGCAGCCGGGCGATCCACTTCGCCGGCTCCGAGTAGAGCACGCGGGTGTCGTTGAGGCTGGTCACCGCGAGGATGGCCGGGTAGTCCACAGCTGCCACGTTCTCGTACGGCGTGTAGGACTTCATGTACGCGTACACCTCGGGGTCCTCGAGCGGGTTGCCCCACTCCTCCCACTCGGTGACGGTGAGCGGCAACGACGGGTCGAGGATCGACGTGAGCGCGTCCACGAACGGCACCTGCGCGACGATGCCGGTGAACGCGTCCGGCGCCAGGTTGGCCACCGCGCCCATCAACAGGCCGCCGGCCGAAGCCCCGCGGGCGACCAGCCGGTCGCTGCCCGTCCAGCCGGCCTTGACCAGGTGCCGGGCGCAGGCGACGAAGTCGGTGAAGGTGTTCTTCTTGGCCAGCATCTTGCCCTGGTCGTACCAGCGTCGGCCCAGTTCCCCGCCACCCCGGGTGTGCGCCACCGCGAAGACCACGCCCCGGTCCAGCAGCGACAACCGGGCCACCGAGAACCACGGATCCATGCTCGCCTCGTACGAGCCGTACCCGTACAGCTCGCAGGGTGCCGAGCCGTCCCGAGGGGTGCCGACCCGGCAGACCAGCGAGATCGGCACCCGGGTGCCGTCGTCGGCGAGCGCCCAGTCACGGTGCTGCTCGTACTCGGCCGGGTCGTACGGCCGTCCGTCCGGACCGGGCAGCACCGGCTTCTGCTTGCGCAGCACCATCTGCCGGGTGACCAGGTCGTAGTCGTACACCGAGTCGGGTGTGACAAGCGAGGAGTAGCGCAGCCGGACCTGCCCGGTTCGGTACTCCGGGTTGGCGTCCAGACCGACGCTGTACAGCGGCTCGGGGAAGTCGATGTCGTACGAGTCGTCGCTGCCCACCGGCAACACCCGCAGCCCGGTGAGCCCGTCGGTGCGCAGTGACACGACCAGGTGGTTGGCGAAGGCGTCGACGGCTTCCAGCCGGGTGCCGGGGGTGTGTTCGATCACCGGCACCCAGTCGCCCGGCGTGTCCGCCGAGGTGAACGCCAGCGCGAAGTCCTCCGCGCCGTCGTTGTGCAGGATCAGGAAACGGTGACCGTGGTGCTCCACAGCGTATTCGACGCCCTGCCTGCGGGGGGCGATGACGGCCGGCGCGCCGATCGGGTTGCCGGCGGGGATCACCAGGACCTCGCTCGTCACCTTGCTGTGGATGTCGATCAGGATGAACTTCTCCGACCGGGTCAGCTCCACGCCCACCCAGAACCGCTCGTCGTCCTCCTGGTGGACCACCACGTCGTCGGCGGCGGCGGAGCCGACGGTGTGCCGCCAGACCCGGTTGGGCCGCCAGGCGTCGTCCACCGTCACGTAGAAGAGCACCGAGGCGTCGGCCGACCAGGCGGTGCCGTAGAACGTGTCCGGCACCTCGTCGGGCAGCAACTCGCCGGTGGCCAGGTCCTTCACCCGCAGGGTGAACCGCTCGTCGCCGGAGAAGTCGGTGGAGTAGGCCAACCAGCGGCCATCCGGGCTGACGTCGAACGCGCCGAGCGAGAAGAAGTCGTGCCCTTCGGCGAGCAGGTTGCCGTCCAGCAGCACCTCCTCACCGTCGAGCGGGGCGCCGTCGGCGCTGACCGGCGGTTCGATCTCGCCGTCGCGTACCGCGCGCCGGCACTGCACTCCGTACTGCTGTCCCTCGACGGTCCGGGTGTAGTACCAGTGCCCGCCCTTGCGGGTGGGCACCGACAGGTCGGTCTCCCGGGTGCGTCGGCGGGTCTCCTCGAACAACTCCTCGCGGAGCGCGGCCAGGTGCGCCGTCCGCGCGTCGGTGTATTCGTTCTCGGCGGTCAGGTAGGCGATCGTCTCGGGGTCGTCCTTGGCGGCGAGCCATGCGTACTCGTCGACGACGGTGTCGCCGTGGTGCCTGCGCTCGCTGGGCACCCGCTTCGCCGCGGGCGGGGCAGTCTCGGTGGTCACGGCGGCCACGTTACCGGCCGACGCCTTCGGTGAGCCGTACCAGCGGCATCCCGATCAGCATCACCTCGGCTTTAGAACACATGTACGATAGCCGGCATGGCGGCAGCAGCGAGTTCCCTCGGCCGGTCCGGCGCTCTTGAGATCACCCGACGATTGGCGGCGATCTGTGGTCCGCCGTTCTCCCGGCTCGGCGGCGCGGCCGACGAGGTGGCGGGGCGGCGGGCGCGTTGGGTGGCGGTGCCGGGCGGTCCGCACGCCGCCGCCGAGGTGCTGCGGCTGGCTGCCGCGCACGACCTGGCGGTGGTTCCCCGAGGTGCCGGCACGAAGATCGATTGGGGTGCCACACCCGTGCAGGTCGACATCATGCTCGACACCGGCCGGCTGGCCGGCATCGGTCACGAGCCGGTTGGCGCGCCGGTGGCCGAGGTGGGCGCCGGCACCCCGTTGCGAGCGGTGCAGACCACGCTGGAGCGCACCGGGCTGCGGCTGGCGATGGACGCCCCGTCACCCGGCGCGACCCTGGGCGGGGTGCTCGCCGCCGGTGAGGCCGGTCCGCTGCGCCACCGCCACGGCAGCCCCTGCGACCAACTGCTCGGTCTCCGTTACCTCTCCGCCGACGGCGAGTTGGTCAGCGCCGGGGGCGGCGCGCCCGGTCTCGACCTGGCCCGGCTGCTCTGCGGCTCCCAGGGCGCGCTCGGTGTGCTGGTCTCGGCGAGCCTGCGGGTCCAACCGACGCCGGCGAGCCGGCTCTGGGTGTCCCGCCCGGTGTGGACGCCGCTGGAGGTGCACGACCTGATCCGGACGATCCTCGCCGCCCGACTGGAGCCGGCGGCCATCGAGCTGGACCTGCCGGGAGGCACCCCCCGACCCCGGACGCCGTACCCGCCCGGCCACCCGTCGGCGACGGCCCGGGAGCGCCACCCGTCGATGTCCGGACGGGCCGGGGCCCCGTCCCGGGCGGGCAGCCTGGTGGTGCTGCTGGAGGGTGGCCCGGCCGACGTCACCGAGCGCGCCGAGCAACTGGTCGGCCTGCTGCACGGGGAGGCGACCATCGCCCACTCCGCGCCGACGTGGTGGCGTCGCTACCCGTTCGCGCCCGGCGACACGGCGCTGCGCCTGGAGGTGCCGATCGGCGATCTGCACGCCGCCGTCTACGCGCTACGCGACGCGGCCGGCGGGCCGGTGCCGGTGCGCGGGTCCGCCGGGCTGGGTGTGGTGCACGCGGCACTGCCCGGAGCGCTGGCGCCCGATCGGGTGGCGTCCATTCTGGCCGCCGTCCGGGGGGTGCTGCTGGCCCGGCAGGGCCGGTGCGTGGTGGTCTCCGCTCCGCCGGCGGTCCGTCAGGCGGTCGACCTCTGGGGCGAGTTGGCCGGCCTGGCCCAACTGCGGGCGGCCAAGGAGCACCTCGATCCGGACCACCGGCTCGCCCCCGGACGCCTCCCCGGTGGCCTCTGAGACCGGAGCGCCGCTTCCACTGCGGCCTGCTGGACCCGGGCGCCGGAGCGCCCCTGCGTGCCTGGGCCGCTGCCCGACCAGCTACGACGGTCAGGTCGCGTCGTTGCGGAGCACCAGGATGGCGATGTCGTCCCGGGGCGGCTCCACCGAGAAGTTGATCGCGGCGGAGCGCAGCCTGGCGGCCACCACGTCGGCCGAGTAGCCGGCCAGGGGCGCGGCCGCGTCCCGCAGTCGGTCGGTGCCGAACAGTTCCCGGCCGCGCCGTCGTTCGGTGACGCCGTCGGTGTAGAAGATCAGCGAGTCGCCCGGCGCGAGCGTGATCTTCGCCGTTGGTGACGTGATCGTGTCGAGCAGGCCGAGCGCGGTGCCGCTGGTGCCGACGAAAGTCGCGCCACCCGCACCGGCCAGCAGCACCGGCTGGTCGTGCCCGGCCAGGTGCAGCGACACGTCCAACGTGTCGCCCTGGCCCGGCCCGACTGCCGCCAGCGCCAGCGTGCAGTACCGTCCGCTACCCCGCTCCACGAGCGTCTCGTTGAGCCGCGCCAACGCCTCGGGGAGCGGTTTGCCGTCGCCCACCAGCACCCGGATCACGTCCCGGACCAGCCCGGTCACCGCGGCGGCCTGGACGCCCTTGCCCGAGACGTCACCGATCACCACCAGCCAACGCCCGTCGGGCAGCGGCACCACATCGTAGAAGTCGCCCCCCACCTCGGCGTCGTCGCCGGTCGGGACGTACTCGGCGGCGAAGCCGATCCCCTCCACCAGCGGAAGCACCGGCGGCAGCAGGGACTGCTGAAGCGTCTGCGCCACGCGGCGACGCTCGGCGTGGATCCGGGCGTTCTCGATGGCCAGCGCGGCCCGCCGGGCCACGTCCTCCAGTACGGCCACCTCGTCCGGGTCGTGCCGGTGCCGCTGGTGCCGGCCCACCGCCAGAGTCCCGAGCCGCTGCCCCCGGGCGATCAGCGGGACCGCGAAACCCTCCATCGGACCGCCCAGGGGGATCTGCGCGGCGCTGCGGGACGCCTCGCGCAGCCGAGCCTGGATGGAATCCGGCCCGGTCTCGGCGAGCACCTTGTGCAGCTGCGGCAGCATCGACTCGTCGGCGTGGCTGGCCGCCGCCAGCCGGAGCCGGCCCCACTCGTCGGCGGTGTGCACAGCGCACCACTGGCCGAGTCGGGGCACCACCAACTGCGGGACCAGGGCCATCGTCAGGTCGACGTCCAACGACTGGGCGAGCAGCTCGCTCGCCTCGGCCAGGAACGTCAACCACACCTGCCGGCGGACGTCGGCCCGGCGCAGCCGGTCGTTCTCCAGGTGCAGCGACAGCCGCTCGGCGGTGAGCACCGCCAACGGCCGGGCGTACGCCGACGGAGCGGCGTCCAACTCCAGCTCCCCGGCGTACGGGCGGTGCACCGTCAGCGGCACCCGGAGCAGCTCGCTGCCGGCGCGGGGTGGCCGACCGAAGCGGGCCAACACCTGACGCCCCTGCCCGTCGCCCCGGTCCAGGCGGATCGTGCCGCCGGCCGCTCCCACCATCTCGGCGACCCGACTGAGCAGGTTGGTGGCGAAGTCGGGCAGCGGATCGTCGGCGTGCAGGTCGGGGGCGGTTTGCATGAGTTCGCTCATCGCGCTGGCGCTCGGCGCGGATTTGTCGGTGCTCACCAGGGGGTCTCCACCGGTGGCGTCCTCGGTCGGCGGGTCGGCGCCGGGGCGGTCCAGCCGGAACCAGACGCCCTTGCCGGTGGGCAGGTATGTCGTGCCCCAGCGGCTGGCGAAGTGGTCGACAAGCAGCAGACCTCGGCCCCGTTCGGAGACCTCGTCGATCTCGGTGGAGTCGTTGCGGGCGCCGACGGTCAGTTCGTCGCCGGAGCCGGGGGCGAAGTCGGAGACGGTGACGGTCAGGCCGATGTGGTCGGCCACGACCTCGATGTCCAACTCGGTGCGGGCGTGCTCGACGGCGTTGGTGGTCAGCTCGGTGGTGAGCAGCAGGGCCTCGTTGACCAGTTCGTCCAGGTGTGACTCGGTCAACACCGAGCGGACCACGGCGCGGGCGGCGGCCGGCGTACGACGGTCGGCGGGCAGGCGGACGCGCCGGGTGGCCCCGTCCCGGGCCCCGGCCGTCGCGGGCCCCGCCTCGGCTGACACCCTCGTATCCTCCACCGTCCGCCCACCGGGTGCCAAGCCGATCATCAGTAACGCGTCCTCTTTCCTCACCATGGGGGGCTGATCGCCCACGCTGCCCCGCCCCGCGTCGGTGCGGCGGGTTGGGCCGCTCTGCGAGGTGTGCGGAGCCCCGGGCCGGCCTCGACTCGATTGGGCGGATCGGACGGCGATCGGGGCAACCTGGCGGGTCGCGCACCCTGGCACTACGGCGCGCGCGGGCACAATATGGGGTGCCGGTGTGTCCGTACGGACCGGCAGCCCCCGAGTGGAGCGAGGAATGATGACCACGGCGAAGCAGTCGGTGGCGGATCCGTCCGCGCCCGACCACGAGGCGCTCCTCGGTGAGTTGACCGAGGCACTGCGACGGATCGGTCGCGGCGACCTGAAGGTCCGGCTTCCCCGCCGCGCTGGCGCGGCCGGTGAGGTGGCGGACGCCTTCAACGAGGTGGTCTCGCTTCAGGAGCGGCAGTACCTGGACCTGCGGCGGATCAGTCGGATCGTCGGTCGCGACGGCCGGCTCACCGAACGGCTCGACGACGAGGGGCTGGACGGCTCCTGGGCGGAGGGGCAGCGGGCGATCAACTCGCTGATCGACGACCTGGGTCGACCGACCACCGAGATCGCCCGGGTCATCGTGGCGGTGGCGGACGGCGACCTGTCCCAGCACATGGCGCTGGAGATCGACGGCCGGCCGCTGCGCGGTGAGTACCTGCGCATCGGGCGCACCGTGAACACGATGGTGGATCAGCTCTCCTCGTTCTCGAACGAGGTGACCCGGGTGGCCCGCGAGGTGGGCACCGAGGGCAAGCTGGGTGGCCAGGCCGACGTGCGGGGCGTCGCCGGCACCTGGAAGGACCTCACCGACTCGGTGAACACCATGGCGTCGAACCTGACCGGCCAGGTGCGGTCGATCTCCCAGGTGGCGACGGCGGTGGCCAAGGGCGACCTGTCGCAGAAGATCACGGTCGGCGCGCGCGGTGAGGTCGCCGAGTTGGCCGCGACGATGAACTACCTCACCGACACGCTGCGGCTCTTCGCCGAGCAGGTGACCCGGGTGGCCCGCGAGGTGGGCACCGAGGGCAAGTTGGGCGGTCAGGCCGAGGTGCCGAACGTGGCGGGCACCTGGAAGGACCTGACCGACAGCGTCAACTCGATGGCGTCCAACCTGACCGCCCAGGTCCGCAACATCGCCCAGGTCTCGACGGCGGTGGCGCGCGGTGACCTGTCGCAGAAGATCACGGTCGCGGCGCAGGGCGAGATCCTGGAGCTGAAGGACACCGTCAACACGATGGTGGACCAGTTGTCGTCGTTCGCCGACGAGGTGACCCGGGTGGCCCGTGAGGTGGGCATCGAGGGCAAGCTCGGTGGTCAGGCGCAGGTGCGCGGGGTCTCCGGCACCTGGCGCGACCTCACCGAGAACGTCAACCAGTTGGCCGGCAACCTGACCAGTCAGGTGCGGAACATCTCCCAGGTCTCCACAGCGGTGGCGAAGGGCGACCTGAGCCAGAAGATCACTGTGGACGCCCAGGGCGAGATCCTGGAGCTGAAGAACACCGTCAACACCATGGTCGACCAGTTGTCGTCGTTCGCCGACGAGGTGACCCGGGTGGCCCGTGAGGTGGGCACCGAGGGCAACCTGGGTGGTCAGGCGCAGGTCAAGGGCGTCAGCGGTACGTGGCGGGACCTGACCGACAACGTGAACTCGATGGCGTCGAACCTGACCAGTCAGGTCCGCAACATCGCTTCGGTGACCACGGCGGTGGCGAAGGGTGACCTGTCGCAGAAGATCACTGTGGATGCGCGGGGCGAGATCCTGGAGCTGAAGTCGACTGTCAACACGATGGTGGACCAGCTCTCGTCGTTCGCCGACGAGGTGACCCGGGTGGCCCGTGAGGTGGGCACCGAGGGCAAGCTCGGCGGTCAGGCCCAGGTGCGCGGCGTCGCCGGCACCTGGCGGGACCTGACCGACAACGTGAACTCGATGGCGTCGAACCTGACCGCCCAGGTCCGCAACATCGCCCAGGTCTCCACGGCGGTGGCGAAGGGTGACCTGTCGCAGAAGATCACTGTGGACGCGCGGGGCGAGATCCTGGAGCTGAAGTCGACTGTCAACACGATGGTGGACCAGCTCTCGTCGTTCGCCGACGAGGTGACCCGGGTGGCCCGTGAGGTGGGCACCGAGGGCAAGCTGGGCGGTCAGGCCCAGGTCAAGGGCGTCAGCGGTACGTGGCGGGACCTGACCGACAACGTGAACTCGATGGCGTCGAACCTGACCAGCCAGGTCCGCAACATCGCCTCGGTGACCACGGCGGTGGCGAAGGGCGACCTGAGCCAGAAGATCACCGTGGACGCCCAGGGCGAGATCCTGGAGCTGAAGTCGACTGTCAACACGATGGTCGACCAGCTCTCGTCGTTCGCCGACGAGGTGACCCGGGTGGCCCGCGAGGTCGGCATCGAGGGCAAGCTGGGCGGTCAGGCGCAGGTGAAGGGCGTGTCCGGCACCTGGCGCGACCTGACCGAGAACGTCAACCAGCTCGCCTCGACGCTGACCACGCAGCTGCGGGCCATCGCCCAGGTGTCCACCTCGGTGACCAGGGGCGACCTGACCCAGCGGATCGCCGTCAAGGCGCAGGGCGAGGTCGCCGAGCTGAAGGACAACATCAACCAGATGATCGTCACCCTCCGGGAGACGACAAAGAAGAACGCCGAGCAGGGCTGGTTGGACTCCAACCTGGCGCGGATCGGCGGCCTGTTGCAGGGCCAGCGCGATCTCGGCGAGGTCTGCCGCATGATCATGATGGAGGTGACCCCGCTCGTCGACGCCCAGCTCGGCGCCTTCTTCCTGGCCGACGACACCGACGGCAGCATGCGGCTGCGGTTGACCTCGTCGTACGGGTACGTGGCGCGGGGCAACGACGTCACCTTCGGGCCGGGTGAGGGGCTGGTCGGGCAGACCGCCCTGTCCCGTCGCACGATCCGGGTCAGCGCCTCTCCGGACAGCCGGCTCACCCTGCGGTCCGGTCTGGCCGCGACACCCCCGTCCGACCTGGTGGTGCTCCCCGTGCTGTTCGAGGGTGAGCTGCTCGGCGTGATCGAGTTCGCAAGCGTGTCGGCCTTCTCCGAGTTGCACCTCGCGTTCCTGGAGCGGCTGGTGCTCACCATCGGCATCGCTGTCAACACCATCCAGGCCAACCGGCGTACGGAGGAGCTGCTGGCCCAGTCGCAGCGGCTCGCGCACGAGATGCAGGAGCAGTCGGCGGAGTTGCAGCGCACCAACGCCGAGTTGGAGGAGAAGGCGACCCTGCTCTCCGAGCAGAAGGGCAACATCGAGACGAAGAACCGGGAGATCGAGCTGGCGCGGCTGGGCCTGGAGGAGAAGGCACAGCAGCTGACCCGGGCCTCGGCGTACAAGTCGGAGTTCCTGGCCAACATGAGCCACGAGCTGCGTACGCCGTTGAACTCGTTGCTGCTGCTGGCCCGCCTGCTGGCGGAGAACTCGGAGCAGAACCTCAGCCCGAAGCAGATCGAGTTCGCCAAGACCATCCACGGGTCCGGCTCCGACCTGCTGCGCCTGATCGACGACATCCTCGACCTGTCCAAGATCGAGGCGGGTCGGATGGACGTCGAGCCGACCGAGATCCGCTTCGCCGAGCTGCGCGGCTACGTCGAGCAGGCGTTCGCGCCGCAGGCCGAGGAGAAGAACCTGGACTTCCAGGTACGGGTGAGCAAGGATCTGCCGCCGGCGCTGGTGACCGACGCGCAGCGGTTGCAGCAGATCCTGCGCAACCTGCTGTCCAACGCGGTGAAGTTCACCGACAACGGCGCTGTGACGTTGCGGATCGCCCCGGCCGCGGAGAACGCGGTCTTCGACGTGCCGGCGTTGACAAACGCCCAGCAGGTGATCGCGTTCACCGTGATCGACACCGGGATCGGCATCTCCGACGACAAGTTGTCGATCATCTTCGAGGCGTTCCAGCAGGCCGACGGCACGACCAGCCGCCGCTACGGCGGCACCGGGCTGGGCCTGTCGATCAGCCGCGATCTGGCCCGGCTGATCGGCGGCACGATCACCGTGTCGTCCGCTCCCGGTCAGGGCTCGACCTTCACCCTGTTCGTGCCGCAGGTGCTGGCCCCGGATGCCGTGGTCGCGCCTCAGCTTCCGTCTCCGCAGCGCGCCGGCCTGCCGTCGTCGCTGCTGATGCCGCCGCTGGAACTGCTGTCGGAGCGGCCGGAGGCACCGGTCACCCGTCAGCTGGATGGCGCCACGGTGCTGATCGTGGATGACGACGTCCGCAACGTCTTCGCCTTGACCAGCGCGTTGGAGCTGCACGGGATGACCGTGCTGTACTCGGACAACGGGGCGGACGGCGTCCGCCTGTTGGCCGAGCATCCGGAGGTGGACATCGTGCTGATGGACGCCATGATGCCGGACCAGGACGGCTACGAGACCACCCGCCAGATTCGCCGCAACCACCGGTTCGCTGATCTGCCGGTGGTCTTCCTGACCGCGAAGGCCATGCCGGGTGACCGGGAGTCGGCGCTCGCGGCAGGCGGCAGCGACTACATCACCAAGCCGGTCGACCTGGATGACCTGATCGAGTTGATGTCGTCCTGGATCAACGGCAGCCGGACCGAGGAGACTTCGTGACCCAGATCGCCAAGGCACTGCTCGTGGACGACCGGCGGCAGAATCTGACGGCCCTGGAGGCGATCCTCCAGGGCCTGCCGGTTCAGTCCGTGGCGGTGGAGAGCGGTGAGGCGGCGCTCAAGCAGCTCCTCGTTGACGACTTCGCGGTGATCCTGCTCGACGCGCAGATGCCGGACATGGACGGGTTCGAGACGGCGAGCCACATCAAGCGCCGGGAGCGGACCCGGCACGTGCCGATCATCTTCCTCACCGCCGCTGACCGGGACGCCCAGCTCGCGCTCCGGGGCTACCAGGTGGGCGCGGTGGACTACCTGACCAAGCCGTTCGACCCGTGGGTGCTGCGGGCCAAGGTGTCGGTCTTCGTCGAGCTGTGGGTGAAGACCCGGCAGTTGGCCACCCAGTCGGATCTGGTCCGGGAGCGCGACACGCAGTGGCGGCGGCTCACCGACGCTGTCGACGAGGCGACGACACTGCTGCGCTCCGACGACGCGGAGGCCCGCGACCGGGCGGTACGCCTGCTGGAGCAGGCCCGCTGGGGTAACACGGCCTGACGTTCAGGCCTCGCCGGGTCGGGTGTGGCCGGTGGCGGCCCGGCGGGTCCGCCACCGCTCGCCCAGCGAGTCGATCTCCTCCTGAACGAAGATGAAGAAGTCGCGCATCTCGGCCACCCGCTCGCCGGCCGGCGTGTCCGGGCCGCCGAGGGCGATCACACCGCCCTCGGACGCGTCGATGAACGTCTTGTAGATCCCGGTCTTGGTGATGGTCGCCTCGTACCAGGGGTTGTCCGGCATCCGGTAGCGATCCCGCCGGGACCGGGGGACCGGCTCGCGGATCAGTATGCCGAACTGGGTGAGGTAGCGGACCGCGCCGCTGACCGCCGCCGCGCTCACCCCGAGCCGATCGCCGATCTCGGCGGCGGTGAGCGGGTCGTCCGCGCTCATCACCGTGAACAGCACCCGGGCGGCCATCCGCGGGAAGCCGACCTCGGCGAAGGTCAGGGCCATCCGCTCGACGAAGAGGTGCACCGGGTCGTGGCTGTCGCCGGCTGCCATGGTGGTCCCCTCCCGCGTGCTGGTGTGGCCCTCGATGCTGCCCAGATCGCACAGTCTTCACAACTTTGTGAAACGAGTGTAGCTTCCGATACATGGAAACTCCCATTGCGGTGTCCGGCCTGGTCAAGACGTTCGGCCGGACCCGGGCACTCGACGGTCTGGACCTGACCGTCCGCACCGGCGAGGTGCACGGCTTCCTCGGCCCGAACGGCGCCGGCAAGTCGACAGCCATCCGGGCACTGCTCGGCCTGCTGCGGACGGACGCGGGGGCCGTCCGCCTGCTCGGCGGTGACCCGTGGCGCGACGCGGTGGCCCTGCACCGCCGGCTGGCGTACGTGCCGGGCGACGTGACGCTCTGGCCCAACCTCTCCGGCGGCGAGGTCATCGACCTGCTCGGCCGGATGCGCGGCGGGCTGGACCCGGCCCGCCGGGCCGAGCTGCTGGACTCCTTCGAGCTGGACCCGCGCAAGAAGGGACGGGCCTACTCCAAGGGCAACCGACAGAAGGTCGGCCTGGTGGCGGCCCTCGCCTCGGACGCCGAACTGCTCATCCTGGACGAGCCGACCTCCGGGCTGGACCCGCTGATGGAGGAGGTGTTCCAACACTGGGTCCGTCGGGCCAAGGCCGACGGCCGCACCGTGCTGCTCTCCAGCCACATCCTGGCCGAGGTGGAGGCGCTCTGCGACCGGGTGACGATCATCCGCAACGGACGGGACGTGGAGACCGGCACCCTGACCGAGCTGCGCCACCTGCGCCGCACCTCGATCGAGGCCGAGTTGACCGGACCGGTGGACGGGCTGGGCCAGCTCACCGGCATCCACGGCCTGCGGGTGGACGGGCAACGGGTGCGCTTCGACGTGGAGAGCGCCGCGCTGGACAGCGCGCTGCGCCAGCTCACCGAGATCGGCGTACGGAGTCTGGTCAGTCAGCCGCCGACACTGGAGGAGCTGTTCCTGCGGCACTACCAGGCCGAGCAGGTGCGGTCATGACGGCCCTCACCGGGACGCGGCATCTGGTGCGCCTCATCCTCCGCCGGGACCGGGTGTTGCTGCCGATCTGGATCCTGCTGCTGGCGGTGCTGCCGGCCAGCTACGCCAGCGCGTACGACGAGCTGTTCACGACCGCCGCCGAGCGGACCGCGTACCTCATCGGAACGGCGAGCAACCCGTCGATCGTCGCCCTGCTCGGCCCGGTGTACGGGGACAGCATCGGCGCGCTCACCGTCCAGCGCGCTGGTCTGCTGGCGTTGATTGCCGGGCTGATCAGCGTGCTCACCGTCGTCCGGCACACCCGGACCGAGGAGGAGGCCGGGCGGCGGGAGTTGCTCGGCGCGACAGTGCTGGGCCGGTACGCCGGGCTGACCGCCGCGCTGCTTGTGACGTACGCCGCGAATGTACTGCTCGGCCTGCTCATCGCCGGCGGCCTGGTCGCGGTGGGCCTGCCCGGCGCGGGTTCGGTGCTCTTCGGCGCTGGCGTGGCGCTCACCGGCGTCGTCTTCGCCACCGTCGGTGGGCTCGCCGCGCAGCTCACCGAGGGCGCGGGTGGGGCGCGCGGGATCGGCCTGGGCGCGCTCGGGCTGGCTTTCGTGCTGCGGCTGGCCGGCGACGCCGGTGGCTCCGGTGGCACCGGCGGGGACGCCGAGTGGCTGAGCTGGCTCTCGCCGCTGGGCTGGTCGGCACGGAGCCAGGCCTACGCCGGTGAGCGCTGGTGGGTGCTGCTGCTGCCGGCGCTGTTCAGTGCGGTGGTCGCGCTCGTCGCGTACCCCGTCTCGGTCCGCCGGGACCTCGGCGCGGGGGTGTTGCCGTCCCGGCTCGGCCCGGCCACCGCCGGTGCCCGCCTGGCTGGTCCGTTCGGCCTGGCGTGGCGGCTGCACCGGACCCAACTGTTCGGCTGGACCGTCGGCTTCGGGCTGCTCGGGCTGGTGCTCGGCGGCGCGGCGGACGCTGCCGGCGACGCGGTGCGGGGCAACCAGCAGGTGGCCGAGATCCTGTCCCGGTTCGGTGGCAGCTCGGCGCTCGCCGAGGCGTACCTCGGTGGGACGTTGAGCCTGACCGCGCTGGCCGCCGCCGGGTACGGCATCCAGGCCGCGCTGCGGGCCCGCGCGGAGGAGACCGCCGGACGGGCCGAACCGCTGCTCGCGACGCCGGTGAGCCGGACCCGCTGGCTGGCGGCGCACCTGCTCTTCGCGCTCCTCGGCCCGGCGGTGGTGCTGGCCGTGACGGGAGTCGCGACGGGGCTGTCGTACGGTCTCAGCGTGGGCGATGTCGGCGGCGAAGTGCCCCGGCTGCTCGGCGTGGGGTTGGCCCAGGTGCCGGCGGCGTGGGTGCTCGCCGGGCTGGCGGCGCTGCTGGTCGGCGCGCTGCCCCGCTTCTCCGGGGGCGCCTGGGCGGTGCTCGCCGGTTGTCTGCTGCTCGGTCAGCTCGGTGCGGTGCTGGGGCTGGACCAGTGGGCCCTGGATGTCTCCCCGTTCACCCACACCCCGCAGGTCCTGAGCGGCAACTGGACGGCGACGCCCCTGGCCGTCCTCACGGCGATCGCGGCAGCCCTCCTGACCCTGGCCCTGAAAACCTTCCGCTCCCGCGACATCCCCACCCTCTGACCCGCGTTGATCATGAGGTTGGCGGGTGGTACGGACGCCAGCTCGCCCGTCAACCTCATGATCAACTGAGGAGGGCGGGCGGGAAGGCCCGGGGAAGCGGGGTCAGCCGGTCGGTTGGTCGTTGCGGATCATCAGGGCGCTGCGCAGGCCCGTGATGTCCAGGACGCGGATCAGGAAGTCGCCCACGTGGGTCAGCATCAGCAGGCTCTGCGCGTGGCTGGCCTTGCGGCTGAGCACGACAAGGGTGCCCAGGCCCTGCGAGTCACAGAAGGTGACACCGCCCAGGTCGAGCACGATCCGCGGGGGTGGGTCCGCCAGCACCTCGTTCACCACCGTGGAGAGCTGGGCGGCCGTGAGCATGTCGATCTCACCGGCCAGGCGCAGCACTGCTTCGTCGCCCGTCCGGTGTAGCGTGATGGACAGTTCGGCACGATCCACCCGGTCAGCCTAGCGCGATCCGCCCGGCCCGGCCTGTTGAGGCCGCGAGCCGCCGCCGACCGAGGTCACGAGCCGTCGTCTCGGCCCCGCGCTGCCGCCGCTGCCCACCGCCGGCCAGGGGTGAGCCCGGTAACCCCACCGCGGGGTGGCTGCTTGTTGACAGTGCGGCGCTGACACAATGGCGGCATCGTGACCGACATCTTTTCCGCCGGATCCGGCCGCTACCCAGCCGTTGCGCCGGCCTCCGAGGCCCTGTTCGACCGCGCCCGCGCCATCGTGCCGGGCGGGGTGAACTCCCCTGTGCGCGCCTTCCAGGCGGTCGGCGGCACCCCGCGTTTCATGGTCCGTGGCGAGGGTCCGTGGCTGTACGACGCCGACGGCCGCCGCTACGTCGACCTGGTCTGCTCGTGGGGACCGCTGATCCTCGGGCACGCTCACCCCGAGGTGGTGGACGCCGTGCAGGCCGCCGCCGCCCGGGGCACCAGCTTCGGCACCCCCACCCCGGGTGAGGTGGAGTTGGCCACCGAGCTTGTCGACCGGACCCCGATGGAGCAGGTCCGCCTTGTCAACTCGGGCACCGAGGCCACCATGTCGGCGATCCGGCTGGCGCGTGGCTTCACCGGCCGCTCCAAGATCATCAAGTTCGCGGGCTGCTACCACGGGCACGTGGACGCGCTGCTCGCCGCCGCCGGGTCCGGCGTGGCCACCCTGGGCCTGCCCGACTCGCCCGGCGTGACCGGCGCGGCGGCCAGCGAGACGATCGTTCTCCCGTACAACGACATCCGGGCCGTCGAGGAGGCCTTCGCCGCCGAGGGCCCGCACATCGCCGCGGTGATCACCGAGGCCGCCGCCGGCAACATGGGCGTGGTCGCCCCCCGCGACGGCTTCAACCAGCAGCTCGCCCGGATCGCGCACGCGCACGGCGCCCTGCTGGTGGTGGACGAGGTGATGACCGGGTTCCGGGTCTCCCGCGCCGGCTGGCACGGCCTCGACGCCTCCGATGCCGACCTGTGGACGTACGGCAAGGTCATGGGTGGTGGCCTGCCCGCCGCCGCCTTCGGCGGGCGGGCGGACATCATGGCGCGACTCGCGCCGGCCGGCCCGGTCTACCAGGCCGGCACGCTCTCCGGTAACCCGCTGGCCTGCGCCGCCGGCCTGGCCACGCTGCGTCTCGCCGACGACGCGCTCTACCGCCGCCTCGACGACAGGGCCGCCGTCGTGGGCAAGCTGGCGTCCGACGCGCTGGCCGCCGCCGGGGTCCCGCACCGACTCTCGTACGCGGGCAGCATGTTCTCGATCTTCTTCACCGACGCCGACGTTGTCGACTACGACAGCGCCCGCACCCAGCAGGTGCCGGCGTTCAAGGCGTTCTTCCACGCGATGCTCGCCGCCGGCGTCTACCTGCCGCCGAGCGCGTTCGAGTCGTGGTTCGTGTCGGCGGCGATCGACGACGCCGCTCTGGAGCACATCGCCGCAGCGCTGCCCACGGCGGCGAACGCGGCGGCAGCGGCTGGTCACGGGGGGTAGAAAACCTTGAGCAAGACGGTGGTCCACGTGCTCCGGCACGGCGAGGTGCACAACCCCGACCAGATCCTCTACGGCCGGCTGCCCGGTTTCCGCCTCTCCGAGCTGGGTGTGCAGATGGCCAAGGCCGCCGCGCAGGGCCTGGCCGAGCGGGAGATCGTGCACGTGGTGGCCAGCCCGCTGGAGCGCGCCCAGCAGACCGCCGAGCCGATCGCCGCCCAGTTCGGGCTGCCGGTCGGCGTGGACGAGCGGCTGATCGAGAGCGCCAACTGGTTCGAGGGCAAGAAGGTGTCCCCGGGTGACGGGTCGTTCCGCGACCCGCGTAACTGGTGGGTGCTGCGCGACCCGGTGACTCCGTCCTGGGGCGAGGCGTACCGGGTGATCGCCGAGCGGATGTTCGCCGCCGTGCACGCCGCCCGGGTCGCCGCCGAGGGGCGCGAGGCGGTGCTCGTGTCGCACCAGCTCCCGATCTGGACGCTGCGCCGCCACGTCGAGCGCAAGCGGCTCTGGCACGACCCCCGTAAGCGGCAGTGCGGGCTGGCGAGCCTCACCTCGTTCCACTTCGACGGGGCGAAGGTGACGGGCATCGGCTACAGCGAGCCGGCCGCGCACCTGATCGCTCTCTCCGCGACAGCCCGGACGGCCAAGGGGGCCTGATGAACGCCCGGAGGTGGACCGCCGGCCTGCTCGCCGCCGTCGCCGCGGTGGCGCTTGTCGGCTGCACGTCCGGGGGCGGCGGGGAGAACGACTGCACAAGCGATGGCCTCACGATCACCTGTGCGCCCGACCAGCGGTCGAAGACCCCCAAGGTGATCGGCGAACTGCTCACCGGCGGCCAGTACGACGTCTCCCAGGCGCGCGGCCAGGTGGTGGTCGTCAACTTCTGGGGTTCCTGGTGCGCGCCCTGCCGTGCGGAGGCCGACGACCTGGAGGACACCTACCAGGCCACCAAGGCGTCCGGGGTGACCTTCCTCGGGGTCAACGTGCAGGACAGCAAGGACAAGGCGATCGCCTTCGAGCAGGGGCGGGCCACCTACCCGAGCATCTTCGACCCCTCCAGCCGCCAGGCGCTGAACTTCGACATCCCGCCCAATTCCACACCGGCGACAGTGGTCCTCGACCGTGACGGCCGGATCGCCGTGGTGATCCGTCGCGCCGTGACAAAGGACGAGCTACGGCCGATCGTCGAACGGGTCGCCGCCGAGAAGCCGGCGTCGACCTGATGGGCGAGACCTTCCGGCAACTGGCCCTCAGTGGGCCGCTGCTGCTCGCCATCGGCGCGGCGGCGCTCGCCGGCCTGGTCAGCTTCCTCTCCCCGTGCGTGCTTCCACTCGTCCCCGGTTACCTGTCGTACGTGACAGGTCTGGCCGGTGCCGACCTGGAGGGCCGGCGGCCGGAGGCCGATCCCACGCCGGCCAGCGGGGGTGTCGCGGTCAAGGAGCGGGTCGCGCGGGTCGGCGCGGTCAAGGGCCGGGTGCTCGCCGGGACGCTGCTCTTCATCGGCGGCTTCACTGTCGTCTTCGTGGCCACCGCGATCCTCTTCGCCAGCATCGGCCGGGTGTTCTTCGACTACAAGCGCGAGTTGCAGGTCGGCGTCGGCGTGCTGATCATCGTGGCGGGGTTGAGCTACCTCGGGATGATCCCGGCCCTGCAACGGGAGTTCCGGATCTCCCGGTTGCCGTCGGCCGGGCTGCTCGGTGCACCGGTCTTCGGGGCGGTCTTCGCGCTCAGTTGGGTGCCCTGCACCGGCCCCACGCTCGGCGCGGTGATGGGCATGGCCACCGCCAGCGGCCAGAGCGACCGCGCCGTGGTGCTCGCCGTGGCGTACTGCCTCGGGTTGGGGATACCGTTCGTCGTCTTCGGGCTGGGCTTCGAACGCCTGCTCGGGGTATTCCGCGCCGTCCGGCGCAACAGCCGCTGGGTCACCCGGGTCGGCGGCGCTCTGCTCATCCTGATCGGCCTGGCGCTTGTCACCGGCGGATGGCAGAGCTTCGTGATCTGGTTGCAGACCACCGTCGGGGTGGGCGAGGTGAGCATCTGATGACGGTCGTCGACGACCGGCCGGAGACCGTGGCCCCGGCGCCACGGCGTCGGCCCAACCGGCTGCTGGCCCTGCTGCGCAACTCGTGGCGGCAGCTCACCAGCATGCGTACGGCGCTGATCCTGCTCTTCCTGCTCGCGATCGCGGCCATCCCCGGCTCGGTGCTGCCGCAGCGCGGGATCAGCCCGGAGAAGGTCAACGAGTACTTCGTCGACCACCCGGACTGGGCGCCCCGACTGGATCGGATCGGCGCGTTCGAGGTCTTCGGGTCGGTCTGGTTCTCCGCGATCTACCTGCTGCTGTTCACCTCCCTGATCGGCTGCATCACGCCCCGGTTGCGTGACCACTTCCGGGCGTTGCGGGCCCGGCCGCCGGCCGCGCCGAAGCGGATGTCCCGGCTGCCGCAGCACACGGTGCTGCCCGCACCGGCCGGTGGCACCGCGGCCATCGCCGAGGTGCTACGCAAGCGCCGCTGGCGCGTCGAGGTGCGCGGCGACGAGGTCTCCGCCGAGAAGGGCTACCTCAAGGAGACCGGCAACCTGCTGTTCCACATGTCCCTGATCGCGGTATTGATCGGCGTCGCGCTCGGCTCGTGGTACGGCTGGAGCGGCAACCGGCTGCTGGTGGCCGGCGCGGACAACACGTTCTGCAACACCCGCCAGCAGTTCGCCGAGGCCAAGCTCGGCCCCCGGGTGGACAGCGGGGACCTGCCCCGCTTCTGCCTGCGACTGGACAACTTCCAGGCCCGCTTCCTGCCGTCCGGCCAGCCGGAGTTCTTCAACGCCACTGTCACCGTCGACGGCCCGGACGAGCCCACCCGCAGCGCGGACTTCTCGGTGAACTCGCCGCTGCGGTTGAAGGACGCGAGCGTCTACCTGCTCGGCCACGGGTACGCCCCGGTGATCCGCTACACCGACCGGTTCGGCAACAGCCAGCTCAGTGACGACCCGTTCCTCACCACCGGCGACATGGGCCTGACCAGCGAGGGGCTGGCGGCCTTCCCGGACGCGAACGTCGACCCGGCCACCGGTCAGCGCGTACCGGATCAGCAGATGGCGTTCACCGGCATCTACCTGCCCACGGCACCCGAGCAGGGGCCGTTCGTGCGCTCGCAGTACCCGGACGAACGCAACCCGGTGCTGAACCTGGTCGCCTACCGGGGCAACCTCGGCCAGGACGCCGGCATCCCCGGTTCGATCTACCAACTCGACCAGCGGCAGGTGCGGACCGGCAAGGTCAAGGAGGTCGGCACCAAACTGCTCCGCAAGGGCGAGACCTGGACGTTGGACGACGGCTCAACTGTCGAGTTCCTGGACACCGAGCGGTACGTCACCCTCTCCGTCCGGCACGATCCCGGCGCGACGCCGCTGCTGATCAGCTGCGGTGTGCTGCTCGTCGGGTTGATGGGCTCGCTGTTCGGGCGGCGTCGCCGGGTGTTCTTCCGGGTGGTGCCGGCCGACCCGGGGGAAGGATCTCCGACGGGCGGTAGTAGCTTGATGGAGGTCGGTGGGTTGCCGCGTACCGACTACCCAGGATTCGCCGACGAGTTCACCCAGCTCGTCGCCGCGGTCAACGGTGCCGATCGGCCCGAGGCTGACGCCACCGACCGGGCCGGCGTGCGAGAAGGAGCCGAGTGATGTCCGCACTCTCCGACAATCTGGTGACCTTCGCGATCCTCGCGTACCTGGTCGCGATGATCGGCCACGCCGTGGAGTACGCGCTGGGCAACGCGCGTACCCGAATCGCGGCGGCGGCTCCGGTCCGCGAGCTGGTGGGTGCCGGCGGCGGCGCCCTGCCACCGCCGCCCGCGCCGGTCCCGTCGGCGGCCCCCGCCGACCGGTCGGCGCGACGTGCCCGCCTCGCCGGCCTGATCGCGGTGGGCGCCACCGCGGTCGCCGCCGCGCTGCACCTCGCGGCGCTGGTCACGCGCGGCCTCGCCGCGGACCGGATGCCGTGGGGCAACATGTACGAGTTCGTGCTCACCGTGACGTTCATCGGTGTCACCGCCTGGCTGGTGGTGCTCTGGCAGCGGCCGTCGCTGCGCAAACTCGGGCTGTTCCTGACCCTGGTGATGGTGCTGCTGGTCGCCACCGCCGAGCTGGTGCTGTACGTGCCGATCGTTCCGCTGGTGCCGGCCCTCAACTCGTACTGGTTCGTCATCCACGTCTCGACAATCGTCTTCGCGTCGGGCATCTTCCTGCTCGGTGTGGTGCCGGCGGTCGGCTTCCTGATGCGCAACGGCTACGAGCGGGGCAAGCGGAGCTTCCCGTACACCCTGGCCAAGCGCCTGCCCAGCGCGGTGGGCCTGGAGCGGTTGACCTTCGCGCTGCACGCCTTCGCCTTCCCGATCTTCACCTTCGCGGTGATCGCCGGGGCTATCTGGGCCGAGGCGGCGTGGGGTCGGCCGTGGGGCTGGGACCCGAAGGAGACCTGGGCCTTCATCTCCTGGGTCGTGTACGCCGGTTACCTGCACGCCCGGGCCACGCCCAGCGTCAAGCGCAACGTGGCCACCTGGCTGGCGGTGCTCGGCTTCCTCACCATGCTGATGAACCTGTTCGGCGTGAACATCTTCTTCACCGGCCTGCACTCGTACGGCGGGCTGGACTGAAGCACAGCACTTTCTTGTGGGCGTAGTTCCTACCTCCGGTGGCGCTGTGACAGCGCGGCCCTGCCGCGCAGGGTCTCGTCCACGCGCAGCGTGACCTGGTAGGACACCTCCGGCAGGTCGGCCAGCTCGATCTGTTCGCCACGCAGCGCCAGTTGGGCGTGCAGCTCCCGGGCGATGGCGTCGCGAATCGTGACAAGCAGGGGAGACAACCCGTCCGGGTCGCCGACGACGAAGGCGTCCGACATGGCCTCCACCCTGCCCCCGTGTACCGCCGATCCGCCAGGAACGGTGAGATGTCTCCGCCGGACTTGACCCGAACCAGACGCGCCCCCCGTTAGCGTCACCTGTCGCGGCCTCTGCCTTCTGGGCGGTCGTGCCGTTCCGCGTGGGCTTGCCGTGCTGCTGTCGGTTCAGCCGCCGAACCAGCCGGGCACGTCGAGCCGGAACCAGTTTGCCGAGGCCATCGTGCGCAGGTCGTCCTCCATGGCGTCGACCCGGTCCGGGCCGAGGGTGTCGACCCACCGCTCGCGCAGCCGATCGAAGATCTCGGCCGAGCGACGTAACCCGTCGGCGCCGCGCGGTGTCACCCGGACCAGCCGGCGTCGGGCGTCGGAGGGATCGTCGGCCCGCTCCAGGTAGCCGACGGCGACCAGCCGGTCGACAGTCTTGCCGGCGGCCTGTTTGGAGATGCCCAGCCGTTGGCCCAGCTCGGTCGCGGTGGTGCCGTCCGCACCGACGGCCTGGAGCACGAACCCGTGCAGCGGTCGCAGCTCGGGGTGCCCCTCCCGGGCCAGCTCGGCGTGCAGGTCGTCGATCAGCGTCCGGAAGCCGGCAAGCAGCAGCAGCGGCAGCGCGAAGCCGGGCCGCGCGGGGTCAGCGGTTGCCATGTTCGACAACCACGTTTACTATTTCGTCAACCACGTTGACCATCCTACGGGAGTCGGCGACGACCCTCCCGACCGACGCTGTCGAAAGCAGGTAACCGTAACCGTGTCCGTCTTCACCGAGCACACCGCCGAAACCGCACCCGCCGCCGCCCGCCAGACCATCGAGGGAGTGCAGGGCCGGTTCGGCTGGCTGCCGACTCCGGTCGCGCTGATGGCCGAGTCGCCACAACTGCTCGACGGCTTCCTGACCGCCAACGCGGGGTTCGAGCAGACCGATCTCACGCCGCTGCAACGGGAGGTGGTCGCCTTCGCCGTGGCCACCACGAACGAGTGTCACGTCACCGTCGCTCTGCACACCGCCACCCTCGGCCGACTCGATGCGAGCCCCGAGCTGATCACCGCGCTACGCGCCGGCACCCCGCTGCCCGAGCCACGGCTGGAGGCGCTCCGCCGGTTCACGCTGGCGGTGTTGGCACACCGGGGCGCGGTGCCCGACAGCGAGCTGGACGACTTCCTGGCCGCCGGCTACCAGCCCCGACACGCGCTGGACGTGGTGCTCGGCATCGGCGCGTACACCATCTCGACAGTCGCCAACCGGCTCGTCCGCGCCCCGCTCGACCCGCCCCTGGCCGCCCACGCCTGGACGCCCGCGGTCTGACCGGTGCCGGGCGCGGGCGGTGGTGGGTTGCTGCTCAGGACGCTTCGAGGAAGTCGCGCAGCAGGGCGAGCATCTCGTCCGGGTGCTCCTCGTACAGCCAGTGCCCGCAGTCCTCGATCACCTCGCCGCGGACCGTGTCGGCGTACCGGCGAACCTGCTCGGCGACCTGCCCACCGAGGCTGGCCGCCGCGCCGACGGCAAGCACCGGCATTGTCAGCTTCGTGGCCCGGTACGTCGCGTTGTCCGCGATGTCCTGCTCGAACGCCCGGAAGTAGGCGAAGCTGGCCCGCAGCTTCGCCGGGTCGCGCAGGTGACTCGCGAACTCCTCGATGTCCGGCGCGCTGATGCTGCCCTTGCGCACCATCAGCGCGTCGGTGAACCGGTCCACCCAGAGTGACTCCCGCCCGCTTACCAACGCCTCCGGAAGTCCGTTGCCGAGGGAGAAGAAGCCGAAGTTCCACACCCCCGGCCCGGCCGAGGTGAGCGCGGGAAACGTGTAGATGCTCTCGTCGGGGACCGGCGCCTCGCTGAGCACCAGCCGACTCACCCGCTGTGGGTGGGCGGCGGTGTACGCGTACGCCACCATGGTGCCCAGGTCGTGCCCGACCAGCCGGAGATCGCTGGTCAGGCCGAGTTGGTCGAGCAGCCCGTGCAGGTCGGCGGCGACGGTCTTCTTGTCGTACCCGCCGGCCGGGGCGTCGCTGTCCCCGAAGCCGCGCAGGTCGGGCGCGACCACGTCGAAGGAACGCCCCAACTCGGGCAGCAGGTGCCGCCACATGTACCAGCACTGCGGGTACCCGTGCAGCAGCACCAGTGGCGGGCCGGTACCGCCACGGACGTAGTTCATGGTGATCTGGCCGACCCGCGCCCGCTGCTCGGTGAACCCCGCCGGAACCCGGTCCCCACCCATCGCCGCCTCCACCCTGCCGCCTGCCTGCCGCCCGCTGCCTGCCCGGCTACCCGCTCAACCGCCCGCCATGCCGCGAGGCCGGCCGCCCAGCCGCGGATCGACTCGGGTTTCATGAAATCGCGGTGTCTCGGGGCCCAGGACAAGCCGACTTCATGAAACCCGAGTTGATCAACCGCTGGGCCGCGCGCTGGCCGCTGGGCGCTGGGCGTGCGGGTTGGTTGGGCCATCGGGAGCGTCACAGCACCCGGCGTGGGCCGTGCGGCACTCGGTGCGGGAGACTGGGCGACATGGCGGCTCGTGGCTTCCCGTACACCGATCTCAAGGACTTCCTCGCGGCGCTTGAGCGCGCGGGGGAGCTGCGCCGGGTCGACGTCCCGGTCGACCCCACCCTGGAGATCAGCGAGGTGGTCACCCGCACGGTGCGGGCCGGCGGCCCGGCGCTGCTCTTCGAGCGCCCGACCCGGGGCGAGATGCCGTTGGCGATCAACCTGTTCGGCACCGAGAAGCGGATGGCGATGGCGCTCGGCGTCGAGTCGCTGGACGAGATCGGCGCCCGGATCGGCGCGCTGGTCAAGCCGGAGCTGCCGGTCGGCTGGTCCGGCATCCGGGAGGGCCTCGGCAAGGTCATGCAGCTCAAGTCGGTGCCGCCGCGCAAGGTCAAGACCGCGCCCTGCCAGGAAGTCGTCTACCGGGGTGAGGACGTCGACCTGAACCGGCTGCCGGGGCTCCAGGTGTGGCCCGGTGACGGCGGGATCTTCCACAACTACGGGCTGACCCACACCAAGCACCCGGAGACCGGCAAGCGCAACCTGGGCCTGTACCGACTCCAGCAGCACGGCCGCAACACCCTCGGCATGCACTGGCAGATCCACAAGGACTCGACCGCCCACCACGCGGTCGCCGAGCGGCTCGGGCAGCGCCTGCCGGTCGCGGTCGCGATCGGTTGCGACCCGGTCGTCTCGTACGCGGCGAGCGCCCCGCTGCCCGGCGACATCGACGAATACCTGTTCGCCGGGTTCCTGCGCGGCGAACGGGTGGAGATGGTCGACTGCCTCACCGTGCCGTTGCAGGTGCCGGCGCACGCGCAGATCGTGCTGGAGGGCTACCTGGAGCCCGGTGAGCGGCTGCCCGAGGGCCCGTTCGGCGACCACACCGGCTACTACACCCCGGTCGAGCCGTTCCCGGTGCTGCACATCGAGGCCATGACCATGCAGCGCAAGCCGGTCTACCACTCGATCGTCACCTCGAAGCCGCCGCAGGAGGACCACGGCCTCGGTAAGGCCACCGAGCGGATCTTCCAGCCGCTGCTCAAGCTCATGATCCCGGACATCGTCGACTACGACCTGCCGGCCGCCGGCGTCTTCCACAACTGCGCGATCGTCTCGATCCGCAAGCGCTACCCGAAGCACGCGCAGAAGGTGATGAACGCGATCTGGGGCGCCCACCTGATGTCGCTGACCAAGCTGATCGTGATCGTCGACGAGGACTGCGACGTGCACGACTACAACGAGGTCGCCTTCCGTGCCTTCGGCAACGTCGACTACGCGCGCGACCTGCTGCTCACCGAGGGCCCGGTGGACCACCTCGACCACTCGTCGTACCAGCAGTTCTGGGGCGGCAAGGCGGGCGTCGACGCGACCCGCAAACTACCCACCGAGGGCTACACCCGCGGCTGGCCGGAGGAGATGACCATGGCCCCGGAAGTCACGGCCCTTGTCGACAAGCGCTGGAAGGAGTACGGGATCTGATGGTCGTCCTCGACGCACCGGCCGAGAAGCCGGGCCGGGTCAAGTCCTTCCTCAAGCTCGTCGCGATCGAGCACTCGGTGTTCGCGCTGCCGTTCGCGTACCTGTCGGCGCTGACCGCCATGCAGGTCAACGGCGGGCACGTGCGCTGGCTCGACCTGCTGCTGATCACCGTGGCGATGGTCGGCGCGCGGACGTTCGCGATGGCCGCCAACCGGATCCTCGACCGGCGGATCGACGCGCGGAACCCGCGTACCGCCGGCCGGGAACTGGTCACCGGCGCGGTGAGCGTGCGGACGGCCTGGACCGGCGCGGCCGTCGCGCTTGTGGTCTTCCTCGCCGCCGCGGCCCTGCTCAACCCGCTCTGCCTGGTGCTCGCGCCGCTCGCCGTGGTGCCGCTTGTCGTCTACCCCTACGCCAAGCGGTTCACCAACTGGCCGCACGCCATCCTCGGGATCGCCCAGGCGGTCGGCCCGGTCGGCGCGTGGCTGGCGGTCACCGGCACCCTGGACGGCTCCGGGCCGGCCTGGCTGCTCGGCGCCGCGGTCGGGCTGTGGATCGGCGGCTTCGACCTGATCTACGCCTGCCAGGATTCCGAGATCGACAACGAGATCGGCGTGCACAGCGTGCCGGCCCGCTACGGTCGACGCTTCGCGCTGCACGCCTCCACGGTCGCGCACGTTGTGACCTTCGCGCTGTTCATCTGGTTCGGCGGGCTGATCGGCCTGGGCTGGCTCTGGTGGATCGGGCTCGCCCTGACCGCTGTGGCGTTCGGCTACCAGCACCTGGTGGTGACCCCTACCGACCTCAGCAAGGTCAACCGCGCGTTCTTCACCGCCAACGGGTTCGTCGGCATCGCGCTGTTCGTCTTCGCCCTGCTCGACCTGGTGATCCGGCTCGACCTACGGCCCTGAGGCGCGCTGGACGGTGGCGGCGGGGTAGCGGGCGCTCTCCACGGTCCAGTCGATCGTGCCCCGGACGGCGTACGCGACCCCGTCGAGATGGTTGGTGACCGCCTCGTCCAACGCCGGGCCGAACGACGGCACCCCGGCCCGCAGCGCGACGAAGCGCCGCATCGACTCCCGCCAGCGCCCGGCCGCCCGCTCGACCGCCTCCGCCGACGACACGGCAAACTCGTCCTCGATGGCCAGGACCAGGTTGTGCCCGCCCGCGGTGGCCCGGTCCCGCTCCAGCGAGGCCAGGTCGTTGTACCAGGAGAGCAGGTCGTTGCCGACGTGGGCGATCTCCCGCAGCAGCGGGTTCTGGTAGACCGGGTCGGGCAACGGTCGGCCGCCGGCGAACTCCACGAGCGGGTACGACACCTCCGCCGCCGACGTCGCCCGCCGCAGTTCGACGTACTCGCTGACGCCGGGTCGGTGGCCGGTCTCCTTGTTGACCGCCTCCTGCCAGGTGCCGTCGAGATGCCGGGCCACCGCGTCGGCGAAGCGCAGCCGCCACCGGGCCGGCATCCGCTGGTGCGGCTCCCGCCAGGCCAGCACCAGCAGTTGGCGTAGCGGGCCGGTCAGCCCGGCGTGCCGCGACCGCGGCCCGTCGTGCAGCAGCGCCAGCGTGCCGTCGCGCAGTGCCCGGATCTGCTCCGGCGTGAGTCGGTCCGGCCCGTCGCAGGCGTCATCGACGAGGAAGAACCAGGTGAACAGGGCGGTCAGCACCCGCAGGTCGGCTTCGGTCGCCGCCGGGTAGAGCCGCCCCGCGTACCTGGCGAAAGCTCCCCGGGACAGTCGGCGCAGCGCGGTGTCGTCCAGCGGGAGGTCGAGCGTGGGCAGCAGGCCGAGCAGCCACTCCTGCACCTGGTCGGCGTGGGGGGAGAGCCGCGAGGGGATCGGACAGTCGGCGCGTAGCGCCCAGAGGATCTCGCCGGTCGTCACCGATGCCTCCTGTGCGAGATGGGTCCGGTGCGAATCGCCAGCGGCAGCATGTCAGGTCGGCGGGATGCCCAACCACCCGTCGGACATGTCGGACGCGGGATCCCAGGGGGTGCGCACCAGCGGACCAGCCGGACCAGGCAGGCTGGGGGCATGCGGGAACCATGGGTGGTCGGGGTCTCCGGGGCCTCCGGCACGCCGTACGCGGCGGCCGTCATCGGCGGACTGCTCGACGCGGGCGAGCCGGTGGACCTGATCGTGTCCCGGGCGGCCCGACTCACAGTGCTCGACGAGACCGGCCGACCGTTCCGTGACGGGCACTGGGCCGAGGACCTCGCCGGTTGGCTCGACCGGGACCTGACCGGAGCGGACGTGCGGTACTGGCCGGCCGGTGACCTCGCCGCCGGGCCGAGCAGCGGCTCCTACCGGGTACGCGGCATGGCCGTGGTCCCGGCCAGCACGGCGGCCTGCGCGGGCATCGCGATAGGGCTGTCAAAGGATCTGTTGCAGCGCGCCGCCGAGGTCAACCTCAAGGAACGGCGGCCCGTGGTGGTGGTCCCCCGGGAGACACCGGTGACCCGCAGCCACCTGGAGCACCTGATCGCGCTGCACGACGCCGGCGCGGTGGTGCTGCCGGCCAGCCCTGGCTTCTACGGGGCCGGCGCGGCGGCCAGCGCCCAGCAGTTGGTCGACTTCGTGGCCGGCAAGGTGCTCGACGCGCTCGGCGTCCCGCACACCCTGTTCCGGAGGTGGTCCGGCCAGCTCGGCGCGGCCCGGGGCTGAGCTGTCGGCTCAGCGCGGGTCGTCGTGCCGCCCGGCCCGATTCGGTCGAAGCGGTACGCGGACCGGACTGGCGTCCGGTCCGCGTGGCGTTGTCCGCACCAGTTCAGTACATGCCGGCGTTGGCCGGACCCGGCCCCGTGGATGCGGCCGGTCCCACATTGCGTGGCTTACCGACCTCGTCCACTTCGTCCAGCATGCCCTCCCCCTCAAGCAGGGCTCGCACCTCGGATTCCCGAAACCGGCGATGCCCGCCTGGAGTCCGGATGCTTCCTATCCGGCCGGCCGCCGCCCATCTCGTCACAGTCTTCGGGTCCACCCGAAACAGCGCGGCGACCTCACCCGGTGTCAGCAGGCGATCTCCAGTGTCCACAGCCCCCTCCTCGCGTCGACGAAGCCCCTGGCTGAACACACTGCCCCCGGCTGGTGCGAGCCCAGAGCCGTCATGAGGGACGTATGGCAATTACAGCACCAGGGACCTGGCCTGTCCGCCAAACGCGAAAAATGCACTGAGTGGGAAGTTAGTAAATGGTACTGGCGCAACCCCTGCCTTGACTGTCGGTTCGTGAACAGTTACTCACTGTTTGGTCCAACGGATGCTGAAGGCGTCGCGTTACGCGTAACCGGCTAAGGTCACTCTCCGTGGACGCCATCGACCTGAGCCTCGTCGACCTGCTGCGCGGCAACGCCCGCCTGTCGTACGCCGAGTTGGCCCGGCAGGTGGGCCTCTCGGCCCCGGCCGTGCACGAGCGGGTCGGCAAGCTGGAGAGCAGCGGCGTGCTCCGCGCCTACCGCGCCGACGTGGCCCCGGAGGCGATCGGGCTGGGAGTCACCGCGCTGATCGGCATCGTCGAGGACTCCGGCGCCGACAGCGACGACATGCTCGAGTCGCTGCGGGTGCTGCCCGAGATCGAGTCCTGCTACTTCATGGCCGGGGTGGAGTCGTTCCTGCTGAAGGCGCGGGTCGGCACGATCGCCGAGTTGGAGCAGTTGATCGTGCGGTTGAACCGGACCCCCGGGGTCGCCTCCACCCGCACCGCCATCGCGCTCTCCACCAAGTGGGAGAACCGCCCCCAGCCGGTCGGCCCGTCCCCGGCCTGACCGTCGCGTACCCCTGGTATCGCCGGATCGGCCGGCGGTAGCGTGCGCCGATGACCCCGCAGGGACGCCGAGTGGCAGTGGTGACCGGCGCGGCCGGCGGTCTGGGCCGCGCGATCGCCGCCGCCTTGCACGCCGACGGCTGGTCGGTGCTGCTCACCGACCTCGACGCCCGGGCGGTGGATGCCGCCGCGGCGCCGCTCGGCGGGTGGTCGGCCGTCCTGGACGTCCGGGACGAGGACGCCTGCGCCGGCATCGCCGCCACCGCGGCCGGCCAAGGCGACCTCGCTCTCTGGGTCAACAACGCCGGCATCCTGCGCACCGGGCCGTCGTGGGAGCACGACGGCGCGACCCGCCGCCGGGTGCTCGACGTGAACGCCCACGGCGCCATGAACGGCACCCTCGCCGCGCTGGCGATCATGCGCGGGCAGGGCCACGGCCACGTGATCAATGTCGTCTCGCTGGCCGGGCTGGTCGCCGCGCCCGGCGAGACGGTGTACGCGGCCAGCAAGCACGCCCTGCTGGCGTTCAGCCTCGGCACGCTGTCCGACCTGCGGATGGCCGGCTACCGGCGGATACACGTCTCCTGTCTCTGCCCGGACGGCATCTGGACCCCGATGCTGCACGACCGGCTGGACGACCCGGGGGCGGTGGCCTCGTTCACCGGGTCGATGCTTACCGCGCAGCGGGTGGCCGCCCGGGCGGTCCGGCTGGCCCGCCGGCCACGCCCGGTGGTCAGCCTGCCCCGCTGGCGGGGAGCACAGGTGCGCCTGCTGGACGCGCTGCCCCGGCTGGCCGTCGCGCTCACCCCGCTCGTCCAGGCCGCCGGCCGGGCCGGTCAACGTCGGCAACGCCGCCGGACCGCCTCCCCGGACCGGCGCTGACCACCCCTGGCCTGCTTGCTACGTTTCCGAGCGTGACTCATCTCGACCGGTGCGACGAGGCCAGCCGGACCTGGGTGACGGAGGCGATCGCCACCGTCGAGGCCGACGCGAACCGCTCGGCCGACACCCACCTGCTGCCGTTCCCCCTGCCCCGGGCCTGGGGGATCGACCTCTATCTCAAGGATGAGTCGTCCCACCCCACCGGCTCACTGAAGCACCGACTGGCCCGCTCGCTGTTCCTCTACGGCCTCTGCAACGGCTGGATCGGGCCGCGCACCACGATCGTCGAAGCGTCGTCGGGCTCCACGGCGGTCTCCGAGGCGTACTTCGCCCGGATGTTGGGTCTGCCGTTCATCGCGGTGATGCCCGCCTCCACCTCACCCGAGAAGATCGCGCAGATCGAGTTCCAGGGCGGCCGGTGTCACCTGGTGGACGACCCCGCGACAGTGGTGGTCGAGGCACGCTGGCTCGCCGAGGACTCCGGCGGGCACTTCATGGACCAGTTCACCTACGCCGAGCGGGCGACCGACTGGCGGGGCAACAACAACATCGCCGAGTCGATCTACGCGCAGTTGGAGCTGGAGCGGCACCCGATCCCCACCTGGGTGGTGGTGGGCGCGGGCACCGGGGGCACCAGCGCGACAATCGGCCGGTACGCCCGGTACCGCCGGCTCGCCACCAAACTCTGCGTTGTCGACCCGGAGAACTCGGCGTTCTACCCGGCGTGGTTGGCCGCCGACTGGTCGGTACGGACCGGAAAGGGCTCCCGGATCGAGGGGATCGGCCGCCCCACGGTGGAGGCGTCCTTCCTGCCCTCGGTGGTGGACCGGATGGTCCAGGTGCCGGACGCGGCGTCGCTGGCCGCGATGCGCGCCGGATCGGCGCTCCTCGGCCGCCGGGTGGGCGGCTCCACCGGCACCAACCTGTGGGGCGCGTTCGGGCTGATCGCCGGCATGCTCGCCGAGGGCCGGACCGGCTCGGTGGTCACCCTGATCTGCGATCCGGGCGACCGGTACGCCGACACCTACTACTCCGACGACTGGGTGACCGCCCAGGGCCTCGACCTGACGCCGCACCTGGCCACCATCGAACACTTCCTGACCGGCGGCACCTGGCCCGTCTGAGCCGGGCCGGTCAGCGCGGGTCGATCCGTTCGGCCAGTCCCGGGTACCGCACCACGTAGCCGCTGTCGTCCAGATCGATCTCGGCGGTGAAGGTGCCGCTGGCGAAGCGCACCCGACCCGGCCCGAGCCCGGTGTAGATCTGCTCGGCAGACACCACCTCCAGGCCGGGCAGCAACACCCACGCGACGGTGATCCGGTGTGCCCGGTCGGCCGGCTCGTTGGCCAACCCGAGCCGGTGAACCGGCAGGGTGTTGAACAGCGGCGAGCCACTCAGGTCGACGTCGAGCGCGTCGGCCAGCCGATCGGGGTCATCAGTGCCCGGCAGACCGGCCCGGGGGTGACCGGCCGCGACAAGCGCCCTGTCCAGATCGCCCTGCTCGGCGGTGGTCACCCGCCACCGGTCCGTGGTCCGATCCAGGGTCACCCTGCGCAGCCAGCCCAACCCTTCGGCCTCGACCTCGACCCGGGTGGTGGTCCAGTCCGGTGCGGTGGTCAGCTGGTAACGGGCGGTCCAGGGGATCGGGTCCACGGCGAGCAGGGTGCCCCGGGCCGTCAACCCGCGACCGTCGTCGAGCAGCACCTGCTCGCTGCCGGCGGTGTCCGTCCGGGACCAGAAGATCGACTTCGGCATGGTCGGCATGAGCCGGACGTTACGCGACAGCGCCGACATCGGCAGGGCATGCGCGAACGCCGCCGCGAAGGCTGGGCTTCGCGGCGGCGTTCGATGGACAGTCAGATCAGTGGGTACGCGCCGGCGGTCGCCCGCCGAAACCGCGCCGGTCGTCACGCGGGCGGTCGTCGCGCGGCCGGTCGTCGCGGGGACGATCGTCCCGAACCCGGCTCTCGGGGCGGAAGCCACCCCGAGTGTCGCGGTCACCGAAGCGACGCTCACCGGTGGGCCGGTCGCCGTACTGGCGGTCACCCTGCGGCCGGTCGCCGTAGCGCCGCTCACCGGTCGGACGACCGTCGCGGTCGCCGAACTGCGGCCGGTCACCGAAGCGGCGCTCGCCCTGCGGCCGGTCGCCGTAACCCCGGGCGTCCCGATCGGCGTAGCGCCGTTCACCGGTCGGCCGGTCGCCGAAACCCCGCTCGCCGGTGGGCCGGTCGCCGTAACGCCGCTCGCCCTGCGGGCGGTCGCTGTGCTGCCGGTCGCCGTACTGGCGGTCACCCTGCGAGCGGTCGCCGTAGCGGCGCTCGCCGGTGGGCCGGTCGCTGTACTGGCGGTCACCCTGCGGACGGTCGCCGAAGCGACGCTCACCGGTCGGCCGGTCGCCCTGCGGACGGTCGCCGTAGCGGCGCTCGCCGGTGGGTCGGTCGCCGTAGCGGCGCTCGCCGCCCGTGCGGTCACCGAACCGACGCGGGCCGCCGGAGCGGTCGTCGAAGCGGCGCGGGCCGCCGGAGCGGTCGCCGTAACCCCGGGGCTCCGCCTCGACGCGCACCGGGACCCCGCTGGGCTCGCGGGCGCCGACCAGCTCGGCCAGTGCCGCGTCGCCGACCCGCACCCGGGTCTCGGCCGGCGCGACGCCGGCCTTCTCCATCATCGCCAGCGTGGTGCGGCGCTGCTTGGGCAGCACCAGGGTGGCGACCGCGCCCGACTCGCCCGCCCGGGCCGTGCGTCCCGCGCGGTGCAGGTAGTCCTTGGGGTCCTTCGGCGGATCGACGTGCAGCACCAGGGTGACACCGTCGACGTGGATGCCCCGAGCCGCCACATCCGTGGCGACCAGCACGTTCATCCGGCCCTCACGGAACTCGGCCAACGTCTTGGTACGCATCCGCTGGGTCTTGCCGCCGTGCAGCCCACCGGCGCGTACGCCGACCGCCGCGAGTTGCTCGACCAGCCGGTCCACACCGAGCTGGGTGCGGGCGAAGACCATCGTCCGGCCGTCGCGGGCGGCGATCGAGGCCGCCACCGGGAACTTCTCGTGCGGCGGAATCAACAGCATGTGGTGATCCATTGTGGATACCGACGCGGTGGACGGCGCCGTGGAGTGCGTCACCGGATCGGTCATGAACCGCTTGACGAGCGCGTCGACGTCACCGTCGAGAGTGGCCGAGAAGAGCAGCCGCTGACCGTTCGCGGGCGTCTTCGACAGCAGGTCGGTCACCTCGGGCAGGAAGCCCATGTCGGCCATCTGGTCGGCCTCGTCGAGCACCGTGACCTCGACGTCGTCGAGCTGGCAGATGCCCCGCTCGATCAGGTCGCCGAGCCGGCCCGGGGTGGCCACGATGATCTCCACGCCGCGCCGCAGCGCGTCGATCTGACGGTCGTACGGGACACCACCGACGGCGGTCTTGAGGAAGATGCCGACGGACTTGCCCAGCGGCACCAGCGCGTCGTTGACCTGCATGGCCAGCTCGCGGGTGGGGACCAGGACCAGGGCGCGCGGGCGCATCGGCCGGGCCCGGTTGCGGTTGGCCAGCCGGGCGATCATCGGCAGACCGAAGGCCAGCGTCTTGCCCGAACCGGTCTGCCCGCGGCCCAGCACGTCACGGCCGGCCAGGGCGTCCGGAACGGTGGCCCGCTGGATCTCGAACGGGCTGGTGATGCCCTGCTGGGCCAGCGCGCGCACCAGCGGCTCGGGCAGGCCGAGGGAGGCGAAGCTGATCGGTTCGGCGGTCGCCGTCGCGGCGGGCTCGGCCGGCGCGGTGCCGACCTCGCTCGGGGAGGCGTCGAGCTGCTCCCGGGCGGTGTCGGTGGTCGGAGCGGTGTTGGAAACGGACGAAACAGTGCTGGGGTCAGCAGAGGTGGTCAACAAAAACCTTTCGAGCGGGGCGCATCTTCGCGATGGCCTGCCGCGGCTGTGCCGCCGGATCGCCCGCAAGATCGCCCAGGGGCGCACACCACGCGCGCCGGGTCAGTGATCTCAGCCAGTGTACGGCGATCCGGCGAAGCCGCCAGCCGGTTGCCGGACGGTAGTGGGCGGACTCACCCTCGTCCCGCTCGGCGGCTCACCCGTTCAGTACGTTGCCGACCAGGCCGTCCAGCGCGTCACCGGCGAGGAGTACGACCATGACGCTGATCGCCACCAGCAGCCCCAGAGCGGCGGCCAGGACGATCATCACCCGGGTGTTCCGGGATCGTTCGGCCGGCGTGTCCGACCAGCCCTGGGCCAGGATGTGCCCGGTCAGCGACCCGGAATTCTCCACCGCGTTGGCACGGATCGCGATCGTGGTGAAGCCCGGCCCGTCGCCGCTGCCGTAGACGGTGCCGGCCAGGTCAGAGCCGCCGTCCTGCCGACCTCCGCCGGCACCGGCCGCGCCCTGGGCGGCCGAGCCACCCGAAGGCTTGCCCGTCGACGCGGCCCCGCGCGAGTTTCCGCTGCCATCCCTGGCCGACCGGGAAGCGCCGGCGGTCCCGCGCGAACTCTCGCTGCCATTTCCGGTCGATCGGGAAGCGCCGGCGGTGGACGGCGGCCAACTCGGCAAGGCGGGCGCGGGCACCACCGGCGGCGCGGAGACGGGTGCACCGGCCCACCCGTCGGCGGATGCCGAGCGTGCCGTTCCGGCGGCGGACGACCACCCGGCTGGCGGTGCGGAATCCGCCGCGCTGGCCCGTACGCCGGGCGTGTCGATCATCGCCGGCGGCGGCGGGAACGGCGGCGCCGGCATCGGTCCGGGCGGACCTGGCGGCGCGGGCACTGGCGGCGCGGGTGGCGGCACGGGCGGGCTCGGAATGGGCGGTGCCGGCGGACCCGGAATGGGCGGCATCGGCGGGGGCGGCGGGATGGGTGGACCCGGAACGGGTGGAACCGGACTGGGTGGCGGCGTGGGTCGGGGCGTCGGCGACGGGTCGGGAGGGTACGGCACCGGGGTTGGCGCGGGCTCCGGTTCCGCTGGCGACGGGTGGGTCGGCCCGGGGCCGGGTGGCGTGGGGGTCGGCTCCGGCTCCGGTGCCGACGGTTGGGCGGGCTCGGGTGCCTGCTCCGGGTCGGCTGGCTCGGGACCCGCCGGCCCGGACCGGTACACGGCGGGCGCGCTGCCGCGGGCGTCCGGAGTGCCGAGGGCGCCGGGCGTGGCCCGACTGCTGCCGGGAACCGTGGCGCTCGCGCGAGCCGGCGCGGAAGAGCCGCTTCGTTGCCCCGGCAGCGAGACGTCGGCGACGCCGGCTGAACCGGTCGCGCGGTAGGTGGTTGCGGTGACCGGGGCGCTGGCCGGCAGGTCACCGCGGAGAGCCCCGGCGGTCGCGACGCTGGCGCGGGCTCGCACCGGTGCGGCGGCCTGGTCCGGCTGATCGTCGGCGGGCGCGGGCTGGTCGGCGCCGGCGTGGGCGACTGCCGGCGGCCCGCCGTCCGGGTCGGGAACGTCCGCGGCGACGCCGCTCCCGCCGGGAGCAGCGTCGGCGTCGACGGAGGGGTCGGCGTCGACGGAGGCGTCGTCACCGGCGACGCCGGAAACCGGGCCGATGTCAGACGCCGCCGGGCTGGCGGTGGCGGCCGGGCCGGTGTCGGTGGCCCGGTCGTTGTCAGAGGCCGCCGGGCTCGTGGTGGTGGCCGGGCCGGTGTCGGTGGCCCGGTCGGTGTCGGTGGCCGCCGGTTCGGCGGTGGTGGCCGGGCCGGCGGCAGGGGCCGCTGCGGAGGTGTCGGTGGTGGACGCCGTGGCGACGGCGCCCGGCCCTGACGGGTCGGCTTTGTCGACCACGGGGTCGACCGTCTCCGCCGGATCACTCTGCTCGGCCATCTCCGCCCTCCGCGCCATGCTCGCACCCGGACCCGAGACGTCGGGTCGGATGTGCCTGGTTGTCACGGTGCCACAGATCTCCCCGAGCGGACAGCCGGAGCGGGTCGTGGCGGATCAACCAGCGGTGCTGGGGCTGCCCGACGAGCTGCCGCTGCCCGTCACGCTCGTGCTGGCCTTCGGTGTGGACGTCGCGGTGGCGCTGCTCGGGGCGCTGGTGGGCGGCGGGGGCAGCGTCGACGGCGTGCTGTCCGGGGTGTTGGTCGGGGTCGGTGTGGCGCTCTCGGTCGGCGTGGGCGTCGGCGTGGGCGTGGGGGTCGTGCCGCCGGTGGGCGTCGGGGTGGCCGACCCGGTCGGCGACGGGGTGGTCGTCGGCTTCGTGGTCGGCGTGGGCTTGGGAGTGGGCGTCGGCTTCGCCGTGGGCTTGACGGTGGGCGGCGTGACCGGCGGGGTCGTCGGCACGGTCACGACCGGTGCCGGCACCGCGCCGATCACCCGGGTCGCGGCGTACAGCCGGGTCCAGCTGACCACCGAGATCTTGACGACGTCGCCGGTGGTGGGTGCCTGCACCATCTTGCCGTTGCCGATGTACATGGCGACGTGGTGGATCGTCGTCCAGCTGCTGCCGGACGCGAAGAAGAGCAGGTCGCCGGGGAGCAGCGCGCTCTGCGGAACGGTCCGGCTCCGGGTGGCGGCGTACTGGTCGCGGGAGACCCGCGGCAGGTCGAAGTAGTCGGCGCCCGGGGAGCGGTACGCCGCCCACATCAGACCGGAGCAGTCGAACCGGTCCGGCCCCTCCTCGGACCACTTGTACGGGTCACCGAGCTGGGCCAGCGCGTACCGGACCGCGGCCATCGCCCGGGGGTGCGCGGCCATCCCGCTGATGTTCTGGTTGGTGACGTAGCCGGCGCCGTACTGCTGCTCGGCGGCTTCCTGCTGGCGCTCGATCTCGATCAGCTGCTCGGCGTTGTTCCGGCGCAGCGTGAGCAGGCTCGCCTCGGCGGTGCGGAGTGCCGTCTCGCCCGCGGTGAACTCCCGCTGGGCGGTGGCGAGCAGATCCTTGGCCTCGGTGTGCTTCTGGTAGGCGGCCTGCTCGTCGGCACGGGCACGCGCCAACGCCCCGGTCACCCCGGTGGTGCCGCCGTCGACCTTCTCGCCGCGGGTGATCTGTTGCAGGCGGCTCAGCCCACGGAGGTCCTGGGCGAACTCGCCGGGCGGCAGCGCGGCATCTGCCTTGACGGCGTCCGCGGCGGCCGCGTCGGCCTCCTGCTGGGCCCGGAGCAGGGCGTCCTGCGTTGTCGCGAGCACCTTGCCGGCGGCCTCGAGCTGGGCCTGGGCGTCGGTGCGTTTCTGCCGACTCTGCAGAAGCGCCTCGCCGAGCGTGCCGACCTGGGTCTCGGCGGCGTAGATCTGCGCGGCCAGCGGGCCGTTGCCGATGGCGCCCACCGGTGGCGACGGGACGCCGCCGAAGGGCGGAGCGCCGGGCAGTTGGGGCGCGCCGATCGCCGGCGGGCGGGCGCCGGTGTCCGGCACGGTCGTGGGCACCGGCGGATCGGCGTAGGCGGGGGTGGCCAGCACGGCGGCGGCGATCGCGCCGAGCAGGGCGGCCCAGAGCTTCGGACGCAGGACCGGCGAGATCACCGGGCTCCGTCGTCGCTGCCGTCGCCCGCGCCCGCTGTAGACCATTCCGCTCCCCGTTCAACCGCTCGTCGCCGCGCTCGGTGGGCGCGACCGTCGGGACGGTACCAGTGTGTGTGTTCCGCCCCACCTTGTTACTACCGCACCTCGCCACTCATGTCGATGCGTTGACGGGTTACGGGAGGCTGAGAGTCTGGTGAAGTGGGTCGCTGTCACCGACCGTGCCGCCGCGGTGGTCGGCCCCTCGACGTACGCTCGATCGGACCGCAGGTGGAAGGGACGTGCCATGGACGCCGGACTCAAGCGTGAGCTCGAAGCGAAGGTGTACGCCGGTGAGCGGCTGACCCGCGAGGACGGGGTCGCCCTCTACGAGAGCGACGACCTGACCTGGTTGGGGCGGCTCGCCCACCACAAGCGCACCGAGCTGAACGGCGAGCGGGTGATGTTCAACGTCAACCGGCACCTCAACCTGACGAACGTCTGCTCGGCGTCCTGTGCGTACTGCTCGTTCCAGCGCAAGCCGGGCGAGAAGGACGCGTACACGATGCGCATCGACGAGGCGGTCCGCAAGGCCAAGGAGATGGAGGATGAGCAGCTCACCGAGTTGCACATCGTCAACGGCCTGCACCCCACGCTGCCCTGGCGCTACTACCCGAAGGTGCTGCGTGAGCTGAAGGCGGCGCTGCCGAACGTCAAGCTCAAGTGCTTCACGGCGACCGAGGTGCAGTGGTTCGAGAAGATCAGCGGCCTGAGCGCCGACGAGATCCTCGACGAGCTGATGGACGCCGGCCTGGAGTCGCTGACCGGCGGTGGCGCGGAGATCTTCGACTGGGAGGTCCGCCAGCACATCGTGGACCACGCCTGCCACTGGGAAGACTGGTCGCGCATCCACGCCCTGGCGCACAGCAAGGGCATGAAGACCCCGGCCACCATGCTGTACGGCCACATCGAGGAGCCCCGGCACCGGGTCGACCACGTGCTGCGGCTGCGGGAGTTGCAGGACGAGACGGGTGGCTTCGCGGTCTTCATCCCGCTGCGCTACCAGCACGACTTCGTGGACTCGGCGGACGGCAAGATCCGTAACCGGATCCAGGCGCGCACCACGATGGCCTCGCCGGCCGAGTCGCTGAAGACGTTCGCCGTCTCCCGGCTGCTCTTCGACAACGTGCCGCACCTGAAGAACTTCTGGGTGATGCACGGGCTGTCGGTGGCCCAGCTCTCGCTGAACTTCGGCGTGGACGACCTGGACGGCTCGGTCGTCGAATACAAGATCACGCACGACGCCGACTCGTACGGCACCCCGAACACGATGCACCGCGACGACCTGCTGCACCTGATCTGGGACGCCGGTTTCCAGCCGGTGGAGCGGGACACCCGCTACAACGTGGTGCGCGAGTACGACAAGGCCCCGTCGCTGGCCGAGCGTCGCGCCGAGCCGCAGCAGGTCTGGGCCTGAGCCGCCACGTACCCTCGCAGTCGATGACCGAGAAGAGTGGTGCCGAGCAGCAGGGCGGGTTTCCCCGCCGGGACGCCGAGGGGCGCGTTCGTACCCTGGGTGATCTGCTCGGGGTGTGCCTGGCCGGTCTGGTGATCGGTGCGCTGGCGTTGGTGCTGTTCGACTGGGCGTTCGCCTCGATCGGCGCCGGCGACTTCGGGTACACCAACGGGTGGCTGGCCGTGATCCTGCCGGCCTGGCTGTTCTGGGACGATTTTCGGGCCTGGGAGTTCGGCGCGGCCCGGGTGGTGGCGGCCGTGGTCGCCGCCGCCGTCGGGGTGGTCGTCGGGCTGCTGGTCGCGGGTCTGGGCGCCGACCTGCCGACGTTGCTCTCCGGGACGTTGGCGGCGGGGGCGTTCACTGTGGCGTACGCGATGATCTGGTTCCCGGGCGTGCGCTGGTTGACCCGCCGGACCGGTTGACCGGGACCGCCCGCCGGGCGGATCGACTGTCCCGCCGGCACCGGCGGGCGACGGAGAGAACGGAGTGGTGCAGGTGAGCGCCGCGCTCAAGTACACGCTGGGCCGGATCGGGCTGTTCGTCGCCGTGCTGGCGGGCCTCTGGCTGGTCGACATGAACGTGTTCCTGAAGCTGATGTTGGCGTTGGTCTTCTCCGCCGCGCTCTCCTTCTTCCTGCTCCGCGGCTGGCGCGACGAGCTGGCGGGGGAGATGGCCGACGCCACCGAGCGTCGCCGGACGGAGAAGGAACGCCTCCGCTCCGCCCTGGCCGGCGATGACGACCCGAACTCGACGACCTCCACGGAGGGCCCGGACACCGCGCGGTGATCAGGGGGTTTGCGTCACCGACAACCGGTCCGGCGACGCAAACCCCTTGATCACTCGATTGCGGTCACCAGTTGGTGGAGTTGGGGACCTTGGGCCAGGGCCTGTCGAGCGGCTTGATCAGGTACGCGACGCCGCCGGTGCCGCCGGAGACGCCCCCGCTGGCGTTGATGCGCTTGGTCCGCTGCCAGATCTGCTCGAACTGCTCGCGCTTGTAGACGTTGCGCACCACCTCGTCGCTGGACGAGGCCGGGTCGTTGACGATCACGTCGCCGTCGGCGGTGAAGCCGACCACCACGAAGAGGTGCCCGGAGGTGCCGTAGTTCGCCCCGTCCAGCTCACTGGCGAGGAAGGACTGGCTGGTCACGACGGGGATGCCGGCGGCGATGAAACGCTCCAGCTCATCCAGTGAGTGCAGCCGGGTCACCCGCCCCTCCAGCCCGGGGAAGCTGGCCGCGTACGCGGTGTTGAACGGCCAGTTGCCGGCCCCGTCGTACGCGTAGTCGAAGGTCATCCGGGCGGCGTGGTTGACCGTCGGATCCGGGTAGGTCGGGTCTACCCAGGAGGTGTCGGCCGCCGACGGCTTGCGACCCCAGTACTCGACCACCATCTCGGTGGAGGTGGGCGAGCACCACGCCTCGCCGCCGCCGTCGTACTCGGGGTAGTGCCCGGCGTGCACGTTCTGCGAGTAGCGCGGCACCGGCAGCTCGACGCCCCAGGCGATGTGCCCGGCGCTCGGCGGCACGGTGAAGCGGTCCGGCACTGTCGAACTCATCGCGCCGACCATCCGGACCACCGGCGCGGCGGCCTGCCCGGGTGCCCGGTAGAGGGTCAGCCGGAGCTGGTAGGACCGCAGCAGCACCCCGGCGGTGGCGTCGTCGATGCTGAAGGTGTCGGTCCAGATCGTCGACCAGGGGTCGCCCTGCGGTTCGACGCTGGTCCGCTTGATGTCGGTGTCGCCGGACGCCCAGCGACCCATGACGTACCACGGGGTCTGGTCGCCGCTTGTGTAGCTGCCCTGCATCTCCACCTGGATCCAGGTGCCGGCGGGGGTCTCCGCGTTCCACGAGGCGATCAGTTCGGTGGCGTCGAACCCGATCCGGGTCACCGGTGAGGTCCAGGTGCCGTACTCCCAGGTGCGGGTGGTGCCGGTGTGGGGGTCGGCGTACTCGGTGGTGCCGGCCGGGCGGGCCAGGGTGAGGCCCGCTCCGACGCCGGGCGCCACGCGGGTGCCGGCCCGGCTGCCCCGGTCCCAGTCGGCGGGCCCGGACCAGTCCTGGAAGGTGATCTGCTCGTCGTGACCGGTGGCGGGTGGGCGGCCTGCCATCGCGGGCGCGGTGGTGGCGAGCAGGGTGAGCGCGGTGACGCCGGCGAGGGCGCCCGCGCGTAGGCGGGATCTGGCCATGAGTGCTCCGCGGTGTCGAGAGGGGCATCGTCGCTGGTCAGTTTTCCGCTTGGAAGGAAGTTTCGCCAGATGTTGACGTATGGAAAATCATTGCCGCCGCGATGATCCGCCTGGGATGGACCAGGTAACGATCAATATTGATATGACCATGTGACAGATGGTGAAGTGTCCTTCACCGAGCGGGATCTCCCGCCCATCGAGGAGGTAGTCCATGGCCCTCCGCACGCCCATCCCTCTCCGCCGCGTCCTGGTGCTCGCCGTCGTCACCGGGCTGGGCATCGTCACCGTCGCCGCCGGTCCGGTCGCCGCCCGACCGGCGCCGGACCGCACCACCGAGTCGGCCGCCGCCGGCTACCGGGTGCTCGGGCCCCGGACCCTCGCCGACCGCAACGCGGTGGCCCGCACCGGAGCCGCCATCGACTACTCCGAACACGGAGTCCTGCACATCTCGGCGACCGCCGGCGAGGCCGCCGCGATCGGCAAGCTCGGCTTCCGACTGGAACCGCTCGCCCCACCGCCCAACGCCGAACGCGGCGCCGGCGAGATCGGCACCCTGGCCTTCCCGCCCGCCGACTCCAACTACCACGACTACGCGGAACTGACCGCCGTCGTGAACCAGGTCGTCGCCGACCACCCGGCGATCGCCCGCAAGATCAGCATCGGGTCGTCGTACGAGGGCCGCGACCTGATGGCGGTGAAGATCTCCGACAACGTCGGCACCGACGAGAGCGAGCCGGAGATCCTGTTCAACTCCCAGCAGCACGCCCGCGAGCACCTGACCGTCGAGATGGCGATCTACCTGCTCAACCTCTTCACCGACAGCTACGGCAACGACTCCCGGATCACAGGCATCGTCAACAGCCGCGAGATCTGGATCGTGCCGACGGTCAACCCGGACGGCAGCGAATACGACATCGCCACCGGGTCGTACCGGTCCTGGCGCAAGAACCGGCAGCCCAACAGCGGTTCGTCGAACGTCGGCACCGACCTGAACCGCAACTGGGGCTACAACTGGGGCTGCTGCGGCGGCTCGTCCGGCACCACCTCGTCGGAGACCTACCGCGGTCCGTCGGCGTTCTCCGCCCCCGAGACGCAGGCGCTGCGCAACTTCGTCAACGGCCGGGTGGTCGGCGGCGTGCAGCAGATCAAGGCGAACATCGACTTCCACACGTACTCGCAGTTGGTGCTCTGGCCGTACGGCTACACCACCGCGAACACCGCGACCGGGATGAGCGCCGACCAGTACAACACCTTCGCCACCATCGGTCAGCAGATGGCGGCCACCAACAACTACACCCCGGAGCAGTCCAGCGACCTCTACATCACCGACGGGGACAGCCTCGACTGGATGTGGGCCACCCACAACATCTGGGCGTACACCTTCGAGATGTACCCCGGCTCGTCCGGCGGCGGCGGTTTCTACCCGCCCGACGAGGTGATCACCGCGGAGACGACCCGTAACCGCGAGGCCGTGCTGCTGCTCAGCGAGTACGCCGACTGCCCGTACCGGGCCATCGGTAAGCAGTCGCAGTACTGCGGCGGTGGTGGCGGCACCACTGTCTGGTCGGACACCTTCGAGACCGCCACCGGGTGGACCACCAACCCGGCCGGCACCGACACCGCCACCCTCGGAGCCTGGGAACGGGGTGCCGCCCAGGCGACCACGTCCTCCGGCGCCAAGCAGCTCACCCCGTACGCCGGATCAAACGACCTGGTCACCGGCCGGCTCGCCGGCTCGGCCGCCGGTGACTACGACCTCGACGGTGGGGTGTCCAGCGCCCGGTCCCCGGCGGTGACCCTGCCGTCGTCCGGCACGCTGACCCTCTCGCTGGCCTGGTACCTGGCGCACGGGTCGAACGCCTCGTCGGCGGACTACCTGCGGGTGAGCGTGGTGCACAACGGCGGCACGACCGCGCTGCTCACCCAGGCCGGCGCGGCGGCCAACCGCAACGGTAGTTGGGCGGTGGCGAACCTCAACCTCAGCCCGTACGCCGGCCAGTCGGTCCGCATCCTCGTCGAGGCGGCGGACGCCTCCGGAGCCAGCCTCGTGGAGGCCGCTGTGGACAACGTCACCATCACGTCCTCCTGATCGGGTGGGGCCCCGTCCCGCCCCCGACGGGGCCCCACCACCCGCTCCCGAGCCTCCAGATCCGGGACATATGCCTCCCTGTGGCTGCCCGACCGATCGACGAGCGGCGATCAGCCCTTGATCGATCCGGCACGTCCCGGCGGTGCGCTACCGTCTTACCGACCAGTCCGCAGCGAAGCCGGTGCGAAATCCGGCGCTGTCCCGCAACTGTGATGCCCCACCGGCCGGTGGGGACGAGCCAGGTCGCCTACGGATCGGTCGCGATACGCGCTCTCGAGGAAGGGCGCCTCGTGGGCGGGCGTACGAAAGTCCCTGTCGGCGAAGCACCACACTCCTCGACCGACAGGAGGCCCCCATGTTCAGACGTACCCCTCGGCTCTTCGCCGCGACCCTCGCGGTCGCCGCGCTCGCCCTCGGCGCCTGCGCCGAGAAGGCCGACGACAAGCCCAGTGCCGGCACCGCGGCGGCCGCGTACCCGGTCACTGTCGGCGCGCTCACTCTCGACAAGCGCCCCGAGAAGATCGTCGCGCTGTCGCCCACCGCCACCGAGATGCTCTTCGCGATCGGCGCCGGTCCGCAGGTCACCGCCGTCGACGACCAGTCGAACTACCCGGCCGACGCGCCGAAGACCGACCTCTCGGCCTTCCAGCCGAACGCCGAGGCGATCGCCGGGAAGAACCCGGACCTCGTGGTGCTCTCCGACGACCGCAACAAGATCGTCGACCAGCTCGCCAAGCTGAAGATCCCGGTCTACCTGACGCCGGCGGCGACCACGCTCGACGACTCGTACCGGCAGATCAACGAGCTGGGCACGCTGACCGGGCACGCCGACCAGGCCAGCGACGTCACCACCCGGATGAGGGACGACATCGCCAAGCTGGTCAAGGACCTGCCGCAGCGTGCCGAGAAGCTCACCTACTTCCACGAGCTGGGCCCGGAGCTGTACAGCGCGACGAGCAACACCTTCATCGGCTCGCTCTACAGCCAGGTCGGGCTGACCAACATCGCCGACCCGGCCGACGCGGACGGCAAGAACGCCGGCTACCCGCAGCTGTCCCAGGAGTTCATCGTCAAGGCCGACCCGGACTTCGTCTTCCTGGCCGACGCCAAGTGCTGCCAGCAGAACGCCGACACGGTCAAGGCCCGCAGCGGCTGGGCCGGCCTCACCGCGGTCAAGAACAACCAGGTGGTCGCACTGGACGACGACATCGCCTCCCGGTGGGGCCCGCGCGTCGTGGACCTGCTCCGGGTGATCATCGACGCGGTCGCCAAGGTGCCCGCGTGACCGTCGCGGACAAGTGAGCGGGTCACGACAGGTGCCCGAACCGGCACCAACCGCGCAGCTGTCCGTGGCCCGGCCCGCCGAGCAGCCATCCGCAGCCCGGCCCGCCGGGCTGCGGATGCGCTGGCTGGTCGCCGGGGTGGTCGCGGTGCTCGTCGCGCTCGTCGTCGGGGTGTCGCTCGGCCCGGTGAGCCTGCCTCCGGGCAGCGTCGCCGCCGAGCTGCTCAACCTCATCCCGGGCGTACGCCTCGACAGCGGGCTGACCGAGCGGGAGATCGCGATCGTCACCGAGCTGCGGCTGCCCCGGGTGGTGCTGGGCCTGCTCGTCGGCGGCCTGCTCGCCATGGCCGGCGGGTGTTACCAGGGTGTGTTCCGCAACCCGCTGGCCGACCCGTACCTGCTCGGTGTGGCAGCGGGCGCCGGCCTCGCGGTCACCGCGGCGATCGCCCTCGGCGGCGCCGGCCGGCAGGGCGCGATCTCCGGGCTGCCGATGACCATCCCGTTGGCCGCGTTCGCCGGCTCGCTGCTGGCCGTCACCATGACGTACGTGCTCGGCGCGGCCGGCGGGCGGGGCGGCTCGCCCGCGATGCTGATCCTGGCCGGGGTGGCGGTCTCCGCGTTCCTCTCCGCCGGGCAGACGTACCTGCTGCAACGACACTCCGACAGCATCCAGCCGGTCTACTCCTGGCTGCTCGGTCGGTTGGCCACCGCCGGTTGGCACGACGTGCTGCTGGTGTTGCCGTACGCCGCGCTGACCACAGTGGTGGTGCTGCTGCACCGCCGCGAGCTGGACGTCCTCGCGGTCGGCGACGACGAGGCGAGGAGTCTGGGCCTGCACCCGCAGCGCACCCGGTACCTGCTGATCGCCGCCGCCTCCCTGGGCACCGCGGCGGCGGTCTCCGCGACCGGCCTGATCGGCTTCGTCGGCATCATCGTGCCGCACACCGTCCGGCTGCTCGCCGGATCGAGCTACCGGGTGATCCTGCCGATGTCGCTGCTGTTCGGCGGCGCGTTCCTGGCGCTTACCGACGTGGTGGCCCGCACCGCCGCGGCTCCCTCCGAGGTGCCGATCGGAGTGGTGACCGCCCTGCTGGGCGGCCCGTTCTTCGTGCTCGTGCTGCGAACCGCCCGCCGGGCGCTCACATGAGTCCCGAACCCACCGCCGGCCCGTCCGCCGGCACTCGGTCGGTCGACCCCGTCGTGCCGGCCGTCGAGGTACGCGAGCTGCACGTCAGCCTGGACGGCACACCGATCCTGACCGGCGTCGACCTCACCGTCGCCGTCGGCGAATGGGTCACCGTGATCGGCCCGAACGGTGCCGGCAAGTCGACACTGTTGCGCGCCGTCGGCGGCCTGCTGCCCGCGCCGGGGGCGATCACCCTGTTCGGTACGGCGAGCGCCGCGCTGCGCCGCCGGGACCGCGCCCGGGTGGTGGCCACTGTCGCGCAGTCCCCGGTGGTACCGCCCGGCATGTCGGTGCTGGACTACGTGCTGCTCGGGCGCACCCCGTACATCCCGGCGCTGGGCCGGGAGTCGACAGCCGACGTCGACGCCGCGTACGACGTGCTGAGGCGGTTGGACCTCACCGGCTTCCAACGCCGCGAACTCGCCACCCTCTCCGGGGGCGAACGGCAGCGGGTGTTCCTCGCCCGCGCGCTCGCCCAGGGCGCGACGCTGCTGCTGCTCGACGAGCCGACCAGCGCGCTCGACATCGGTCACCAGCAGGAGGTGCTGGAGCTTGTCGACCAGCTGCGCCGCGAGCACCGCCTGACCGTCCTCGCCACGATGCACGACCTCTCCCTGGCCGGCGAGTACGCCGACCGGATGGTCATGCTCGCCGGCGGCCAGGTGGTGGCCGCCGGAACCCCGGCCGAGGTGCTGACCGAGCACCTGCTCGCCACCCACTACCGGGCCAGCGTGCGGGTCGTCCCCGGCGAACACGGCCCCCTGGTGGTCCCGGTGCGTCCCCGCGCGGACCTGTGAGACCGGCCAGGCACACCACAGCCGGGACCCGGCGCGATCGTGGCGGGTCGCGGGCGGTGCGCGGGGCCGGTCCGGGTCAGGGGCCCAGGTCGATGACGGAGAAGAGGGCGCCCTGGGGGTCGCGGAGTGCCGCGAACCGGCCCGCCGGGATGTCGCGGGGCGGGACGAGGATCGTCCCGCCCAGCTCGGCGGCGCGGGCCGCGGCGGCGTCGGCGTCGGTCACCGCGAAGTACACCGTCCAGTACGCGGGGAGGTCGGCCGGGAAGTCGTCGGCCAGCGGCGGCATCATCCCGGCGACGATCTGCGTCCCGAGCCGCCACCCGGTGTACGTCATCCCGCCCACCGCCTGGTCGTCGGGCTGCCAGCCGAACACCAGCTCGTAGAAGACCTTCGCGCCCTCGGGGTCGGGGGTGACAAGCTCGTTCCAGCTCATCGCGCCCGGCACGTTGAACACCTCGGCGCCGGCCATCGTCAGCGGCTGCCAGACGCTGAACGAGGCACCCGCCGGGTCGGCGAAGACCGCCATCCAGCCCCGGTCGAAGACCTCGAACGGCGGCACCACCACCTGCCCGCCGGCCCGTTCGACCCGGCCGGCGACCAGTTCCGCGTCGTCGGTGGCGACGTACGTCGACCAGATGGGGACCTGGTCCGGGATCGCCGGCGGTCCGGCCCCGGCCACCGGTCTGCCGTCGAGCAGGAAGACCGTGTAGCCGCCCGCCTCGGGCTCCGGGGTGACCCGACCGGTCCATCCGAACAGCTCGGGGTAGAAGCGCCGCGCGTCGGTCAGGTCCGGGGTGGCCAGGTCGGCCCAGCAGGGCGTGCCCGGCGGGACGGTGCTCACGGTCAAAGACCCCTCTCGGCCCGGGCGGCCACGGCGGCCCCCTGCCGGAATCCTGGCACCGTCCCGCTGCGGCGCGGGGCGGAAACGGACGAATCGTCAGCTGAACCGGCGACCCTCGTCCCGTCGGTAGGCCCAACCGGCGAGCGCGGCGAGCAGCACCACCCAGACGCCGAGCATGATCAGTGCCAGCGGCTCGACGGCGTAGTCACCGACCGCCGACCACATCAGTTCGGCCGCGCCCCGGGTGGGCAGGAACGGTGCGATCGTCTCGATGAACCCGGGCGCCTCTCCCGGCGCGGAGAGCAGCCCGCCGCCGAACGCGAGCGGCAGGAAGACCACCTGGGCCACCACGATCGCGGCCTTGCTGGGCAGCGAGTAGCCGATGGCCAACCCCATCAGCGTGAACGGCACCGAGATGACGGCCACCGTGACGGCGGTCAGCAGGAACGCCGCCGGGGTGACCCGGGCCGCGGTGAGCGTTGCGCCGATGACCACGACCGGGATCAGCGAGAGGTACGTCAGCGCCAGCCCGGCCAGCACCCGGCCCGCGAAGCGGGGCGCCGGCCCGGCCGGCAGGGTCCGGGTGTACGGGTTCCACGGCTGGTCGCGGTCCTCCGCGACGCCGACCCCGTACTGAAAGATGTTGGCGCTCATCACCGAGAAGGTGACCATCGACGCGGTGGCGAAGGTCGCGCCGGCCGAGTCGTCGCCGGCGAACGGCACCACGAAGAAGATCATGGCGGCGGCGGGGAAGAAGGCGCTGCCGAAGACGGCCACCGGAATCCGGATGATCTCCAGGAGTTGGTAGCGGGCGTGAACCAGGGCGAGCTGCACGGTGGCCTCCTCAGGCGGTGGTGGATCGGCCGCCGGCAGCGGCGGTGGCGGGCCGGTCCCCGCCGGGCGCGTCCCCGCCGCCGGTGATGGCCAGGAACGCCTCCTCCAGCGAGGTCGGCCGTACCTCCAGGTCGCTGAAGGGGGTCCCGGCCGTGACCAACGCGCGGACCAACTCGTCGGCGTCGGTGGTGAGCAGGTGCAGCCGCCCGTCGATCCGTTCACTGCGAACGACCCCGGGCAGGTCGGGGAGGTCGTCGGTGACCAGGCTGACCCGGCGTACGCCGACGATGCCCCGCACCGCGTCCACTGTGTCGTCGGCGAGCACCCGGCCCTGCCCGATGACGACCACCCGATGTGCCAGCGCCTCCACCTCCTCCAGGTAGTGGCTGCTCAACAACACGGTGCCGCCGTCGGCGTGGAACGCGCGGATCGCCTCCCACAGGGTGTGCCGGGCGGCCACGTCCAGGCCGGTGGTCGGTTCGTCGAGGAGGACCAGACGGGGTCGGCCGACGAACGCCAGCGCCACCGCCAGCCGGCGGCGCTGCCCACCGGACAGCCCACCGGTCTGCCGTTTGGCGAGATCGCCAAGGCCGAAGCTGTCGAGCAGCTCACCGCGGGGCACCGGGTCCGGGTAGTGCGCCGAGACGAAGTCGACGACCTCGCCGACCCGCAGCGTGCCCGGCAGGCCGGTCTCCTGCGGGGTGACCCCGATCTGCCGGCGGCTCGCCGGGTCGCGGGGGTCCTGGCCGAACAGCTCGACCCGCCCGGAGGTGGGGCGGCGCAGGCCGACAAGCAGGTTCATCAGGGTGCTCTTGCCGGCGCCGTTCGGCCCGAGCAGGCCGACCAGCTCGCCGGCCCGGACGTCCAGGTCGACGCGGTCGAGGGCGAGGACGTCGCCGTACCGGCGGCTGGCCTGGTCGGCGCGGACGAGGGTCATGACTGCTCCTTCGACGGGGTGGGGTCGAGCGGGGCGCGCGCTGCCCCCGGCGGCGTCGTGGGAGGCAGACCGTCATCGGGTTCCCGCACGAACCCTATGACGCAAAGTCAAAGCTCGGTGACCCCCGACGTCGCGGGCGGGGCCACCGGTCGCGTGGGCAGTGCCTATGGTGGGAGCGGTTGCGGCTGACCCGTCGCACCGGACACAGGGGAGGGTCCGTGTCGAGCCCGAACAGCGAGCGGGAATTCCAGCCGGATGCCCGGACGGCATTCGCCTCGGCGTCCCGGGACCGGGTGGCGGGCTTTCGCGAGCCGCGCCGATGACGCTCGACGGAAGTCACGCACGGTACGTCGAGGGGCTCTCCCCGACTGCTGCCCGTCGACGAGCCGGTGCGTGCGGTGGCCCGGGTCCGGGTGGGTGGAGGTCTCGTCCCGGCGGCGCCCCCGCAGCCGGCGTCGCCACCCTCCCCCGGCGGGCCGGGCCTCCTGGGTGTCCTGCTCACCGTGCTCTCGCCGAACATCACAGTCGGCCGGGCCGACACCGCCGTCGACTGGCTCTTCTTCGGGGTCGGAGGTCGAGGCGAACCGGGTTCGCAGGCGTCTCTGCTGCACCACGCCCTGACCGTGGCGACGAAGGGCTTCGGCCTCCGGGACGTCGTGCTGGCTGTCACCGACCAGCGGCTGCTGCTCGGCGCGACAGCACCGGTCGGCCTGCTCTCCAGCTCGGTGGCGGACGAACGGGCCCAGGCCGACATCGAACTGCTCGGGTCGGCGCCGCGCACGACGGTGGCCGCCCGGGTCGGCCGCTACCGGTTGAACTGGAAGCGGCTGCGGCTCGACTTCGCCGACGGGTCGTGGCTGTCGTTCCATGTGCCGCTGGCCGACTCCGGCCGCCCCCTGCGGGAGGTCGCGACGGCCGTGTCAGCCGGCTGAGCCGCCGACGAGCGGGGCGGGCAGCGGCTCGCGGTGCAGCACCGCCAGCCGGGACACCGCCCGAGTGAGCACCACGTACAGCCGGTGCAGCCCGCGCGGCTCGGCCGCGACGATCGCGGCCGGCTCGACCACCACCACATGGTCGTACTCCAGGCCCTTGACCAGCGTCGCGGGCACCACGGTGACCCGCTCCGCGGCCGTCACGTCGTCGGCGGTCGCGGTCGCGACCCCGGCGGCGGCCAGTGCCGCGCGCAGACCGTCGACCGCGTCGTCGGCGGCGATCACACCCACCGAGCCGTCGTGCGCGAGCGCCGCCCGCACCTCGGCCACCGTCTCCGCGACCAGGTCGGTCACGGTACGCACGTCCAGCCCACCGTCGTGGCGCAGAGACTCGGCCGGCGGTACGTCCACAGCGAGCGCCGGAAGCAGCAGGTTCGCGAACGCGACCACCGCGGCGGGCACCCGGAAGCCCACTGTCAACGGGACCACCACGGCGTCCGGCTTGCCCAGGTGGGCGAGGGACTCCCGCCAGTCCGTCGCCGCCCACGGCGCGGTGCCCTGGGCGAGGTCACCGAGGAGAGTGACCGACCCGTGCTCGCTGCGCCGGGCAATGGCCCGACACTGCATCGGGGAGAGGTCCTGCGCCTCGTCCACCACCACGTGCCCGAAACCGGAGGGCCGTTCCAGCAGCCCGGCGGCCTCGTCGAGCAGCACCACGTCGGCGGCGGTCCAGCGGGTCGCCTTCGCGGTACGGGCCGGCTTCACCCAGCCGAGCAGCGCCTGCTCGGTGTCACTGAGCAGCCCGTCCGCCGCGGCGGCGAGCCGGTCCGGGTCGGAGAGCAGGCCGAACACCAGCCCCTCCGGGGTGAGCGCCGGCCAGACCGCGTCCAGGAAGTCGATCACCGGCCGGCAACGGCCCATCCGGCGCAACCAGGCATCGCTCGGCGACTCCGCCCGCCGCGCCTCGGCCTGTCGTTGCAGCAGGCTCACCACTCGCGCGCGGACCCGCTCCCGACCCGTGGCGTACGGCAGCCCTTCCCGCCGGGTCTCCTCGACGATCCGGTGCAACGGCTCCAGCCCGATCCGCCACCGGAACGAACCGTCCGACACCGTGATCGGTTCGGTCGGCGTGCCGATCCGTGCCCGCACCGCGCGTTGCAACACACCCGCCATGCGGACGTCGTGCTTGAGCACGGCGACCGCCGGCGCCTCGACCGCCCGGACCGGCACCCGGGAAATCAACTCCTCCACAGTGGCCTGTTCGACCTCGACCTCACCCAGCGCCGGCAACACCGCAGCGATGTACGACATGAACGCCCGGTTCGGCCCGACGATCAGCACACCCGCCCGCCGCAGCCGCTCCCGGTGCAGATAGAGCAGGTACGCGGCCCGGTGCAGGCCGACAGCCGTCTTCCCGGTGCCCGGCGCTCCCTGCACACAGATCGAGTCGGCAAGGTCGGCCCTGACCAACTCGTCCTGCTCCGGCTGAATCGTGGCGACGATGTCCCGCATCGGCCCGACCCGCGGCCGCTCGATCTCGGCGGTGAGGATCCGACTGGCCGTGCCGAGCTCTTCGCCCCGATCGAGACGCTCATCCTCGAAGCTGGTCAGCACCCCGTTGCTGAACCCGAACCGTCGCCGGACCGCCACTCCCTGCGGATCCCGCGCGCTGGCCTGGTAGAACGACCGGGAGACAGGCGCCCGCCAGTCCAGCACCAACGGCTCACCGCGGTCGTCGGCGACATGCCGCCGCCCCACGTGATACCGCCGACCGTCATGATCAGAGCCGCGCGGAGCCGCGCCGGGATCCCCGTCGCCGGTCCTGGCTCCGGTGCTGCCGCGTGTGCTCTGGTCCTGCCCTCGGTGGTGCCGTGCGTGCTGCTGCTGGGTGCTGCTGCCGGCGCTGCCCTGGGTGCTGCGGTGCCCGGTGCCGGCGCTGCCATGTCTGGTGGTGTCGTGCGTGCTGCTGCTGGTGTCGGTGGTGCCAGGGTCCGTGTCGTCGGGGTCGGTGGACTCGGCAAAGTCGAGGCGGCCGAAGAACAGGGGCGTCGTCGGGTCGTCGGCCAGCTCCGCCACCCGGCGGGCCAGGGTGCGGCCGAGCGTCTCCGCCGCGTACGCGTCGCCGGCCACCTGGTCACCGGTGGCGAAGAGGGCTTCGGCCCGCTCCCGCATCCGCCGCAGCGCGTTTCGCGAGGCTGCCAGGTGTGCGCGTTCGGCGGACAGATCCGTGTCGAGCTGGGTGTCGAGATCAAGTGCGGGCATGCTGACGTCCCATCGTTCACATCTGCTGCGCGCTCGCGTGTCCGGGGGCGGATGGCCGGCCGCCCGGCGCGAAGACGTCCGTTCCGGTGCAGCTCACCTCGGCCGTCAAGCGGGCTGCAACCTTACGCCCCCGAACCCGCCGCTTCCAGCGAATTACCCAGACGACCATCCATCCGAGCTGGCGTGTTGCCTGCTCGTGCGGCGCGGAGATGATGGTTGCCAGCCCAGCCCAGCCCAGCCCAGCCCAGCCCAGCGCTGAGGTGATGTTGCCGCGGCGCGGCGCGACGGTGACGGTGACGGTCTTGGTCCCGCGTGGCGTAGGCGTGCCGGCGGCATCAGCAGCGCTGGTGGTAGAGGTTGCGGCGTGGCGTGCGCAGTGGGTCGAGCCAGCGGGGCGGAAGGAACTCGGGCCGGCCATCCGCCGCGATGCGGACCGTCCAGTCGCCGCGATGGACGAACCGGTGGTGGTAGCCGCAGAGCAACACGGCATTGCTGAGCGCCGTCGCCCCACCGTCGGCCCAGTGTCGGACATGGTGACCGTCGCACCATCTCGGCGGCCGGTCACAGCCAGGGAAGGCGCACCCGCCGTCACGCAGCACCAGCGCACGCCTCAGCGGGCCGGTGAAGAGCCGGCGTTGGCGACCGACGTCCAAGACCTGACTGTTGCCGCCCAGCACGGCCGGCAACAGGTTGGCGTCGCAGGCGAGGCGACGGACCGCACCCGGCGTGAGGCGGGCTCCGGTCTCCAAGGTGCCGGCGCGTACGCCGTTGACCAGGTCGTCGAGCGACACTGTCACCACGAGTTGGGGCCGGTCTCCGCCGCTGTCGGGCAGCTGACCCGTGCGCAGCGCCAACCGACAGATCTCGCCCAGCGCGTCGGCGCGGCGCTGACCTGGAGTGCGGTCATCGTGCTCACCGGCCGGGGCGCAGAGCGGGTCGATCGCCTCACGGAGCAGGCTCGCGGTTTCGGTGTCGAGGTTTCCGCTGAGGCGTACCTGACCGTCCTGCTGCTCGGAGAGCGTGACGTGCCGGCGAGCCTCGGCCCGCTCGGTGGCCCGTTGGAGAGCCTTCAGCTCAGCCTGGTCGGCCAGCTCCGGTGCGACGTGGGTGAGGACGCGCTCGCCGAGCCGGCTCAGGATGGTCGGGTCGAACCGGTCGGCCCAGGCGACCAGGAGTTGGGTGGCCTTGTCCGCCACCTCTGGGCCGGCCTCCACCGGGAGCGCGGCGATCGTCTCGGCCACCACTCGCGCCTGCTCGACGGTGAGGGCACCGCTGAGCAGCGCGTCGCGCACCGGTGCCGGCGCGGCATCGACGGTGGCGGCGAGCTGGACCAGTTGGCGCGCGGAGCGGCCGGAGAGCCGGAGCCGCTCGCGCAGCCAGACGGCGGTGGACGAGGCGCCCTGGGCGACCGCCAGGCCACGGCCGTCCACCTCACGGATCAGCCCGAGCTGAACGGTGGCAAGCCGCTGCGCCAACACCTGGGTCGCGTCGAGTGCGGCGAGCAGCTCATCGTCGGAGAGCCCCCAGCGAGCAGTCTCGGCGCAGTCGTCGACCGCACCGCCGGCCTGCGCCAACGCCCTCAACATGACACCAGAATAGAACTGGTGTACGACACTTTCGGGGCGTCGACCAGCACTGGATGAAACCGGTTTCGCCGAGCGCTGATCGCGCCGAGCCGTGCGCCGCAGCGATGGGGGTGATGGCAGGTTGGGGAGCCTGCCGGGATCATGGGCTCATGACCGAGGCTCGGCCCGATGCGCGCCGGACGGCGATCAGTGATCCGCAGGTGATGCGGGCGCTGGCCCATCCGGCCCGGATAGCCATCATGGAATACCTGGCCGCCCGCGACGGTGGCGGCACCGCCACCGAGTGCGCGGAGGTGGTCGGGCTGTCGCCGAGTGCGACGAGTTACCACCTGCGGGAGCTGGCGAAGTTCGGACTGGTCGAGCAGGCGCCGAGCCGGGGGGATGCGCGCGAGCGGGTGTGGCGTGTGGCGAGTTCCGGTTTGTGGGTCGACGCGGGACGCGACGCCGGGCCTGCGGCGCGTGCGGCCGAGCAGGCGGTGGTGGAGGCGTACGCGGCCCGTGCCATGGAGCGGGTCCGGGACTGGTCGCGGCGCGCCGGGGACGAGCCTGCCGAGTGGTACGACAACGCGTTGTTCCACGACACGCTGCTCCTGCTGACCGCCGAGGAGTTGGCGGGGTTGAACGAGGCGGTCCTGGCGTTGCTGCGGCCCTACCAGGCGCGGCGACGCGAGGCCGATCCGCCGACGGGGGCGCGCACTGTCGCTGTGCACTACCGGACGGTGCCGCTGGCGTAGCCGGGGATTGCGCCGGTCAGTTGTGAAGGATTATTTTCGAAGTATGTCCTTCGCATCTGACGAGTCGCGCTGGTCGGACGTCTGGCTTGCCGCCACCGCTCGGGGCACCACGATCTGCGGCGACTTCCTCGCCGCCACGGCTCTGGCGCTTGCCCTACAGGGCGCCGGAGCCGGCGGGCTCGCCGTGTCGGGGCTGCTGCTGGCGGCCACTGTGCCCCTGGTGGTGCTCGCCCCGCTTGCTGGCCGGCTCGCCGACCGGGTGGACAGTCGTACCCTGCTGGTGACCATCGGCCTGCTCCAGACCGCGATCTGCGCGCTCCTCGCCGTCGTCGAGCGCCCGGTCCTCGTGGTCGGGCTCGTCACCCTGCTGGCCTGCGGGCTCGCGGTGACCCAACCCTGCCTGGCGGCGCTCCTCCCGGCGATGGTCCGTCCGGCCGACCTGCCGCGCGCGAGCGCGATCAGTCAGACCGCTGTCTCGCTCGGCGCGCTCGGCGGCCCGGTGCTGGCCGGCCTGCTGGTCGGGCAGTTCGGCACCCGCGTACCCCTGCTTCTCGATGCCGCCACCTACCTGGCGCTCGTGGTCGCGGGCCTGCGGCTGCGGACTCGGCGCGGGGGTCGCGGATCCCTCGCCGCGCCGGGCCGGACCGTCCCCGGCGGCACGGCAGACCCAGCGGGTACGGCTGTCGTCTGGCGGCTGCGCCGGGACCCGCTGATGCTCCTCATGGTGGTCAGCACCGCCGTGGTGATCGCGGCGATCGGCGGCATCAACGTGATCGAGGTCTTCTTCATCCGGGAGACGCTTGGCGGATCAGCCACCACGTACGGCCTGGTCACTGCCGCATGGATGGCCGGCATGCTGCCCGGCGCATGGCTCGCCGCGCGAGTCGCCAACCGGCTCGACGACGACGGCGCGCTGGTACGCGGCGTGCTTGCCACTCTCGGCGTGTGCAGCCTGATGGTGCTGCTCGCCTCGACGGTGCCGGGGGCGGTCCTCCTGGTGCCGCTCTGGCTGGTGGGCGGCGCGGCCAACGGCGGCGAGAACGTCTTCGCCAACGTGCTCACCACCCGGCGGGTCCCGGAGGCGGTCCGCGCCCGGGCGTACGCCAGCTACGGCGCGGCGGTCCAGGGTGGTTCGATTGTCGGGTTCCTCGGCGGCGGGGCGTTGCTCACGGCCGTCGCGCCGCGCCCACTGATCGCCGGTGCCGGAGTGGTCGGGCTGCTTGTGGTGCTGCTCTTCGTGCCGATCGCGGCCGTGGCGGTGCGACGCCGACGGCCGGTAGCGCCGGCCCGGGGACAGCCGCCGGCGACCGGGCCCGATGCGGGCTTGGCCACTCCGGGGCGACCCGCGGAGCCGGACCCGAAGGCCGGGGATACGGTCGGGTCATGGCTGAGCGCATCGCACGCCCGCGGGTCGGGCACATCCAGTTCCTGAACTGCCTGCCGATCTACTGGGGTCTGATGCGCTCCGGTGCCCTGCTCGACGTCGACCTGCAGAAGGACTCGCCGGACCGGTTGAGTGCGGCGCTTGTCGCCGGCGACCTCGACATCGGCCCGATCACCCTGTTGGAGTACCTGAAGCACGCCGACGAGCTGCTCCTCCTGCCGGACCTGGCGGTGGGCAGTGACGGGCCGGTGCTCTCGGTCAACATGGTCTCCACCCGACCCCTCGCCGAGCTGGACGGCGCCCGAGTGGCGCTCGGCTCGACCTCGCGGACCGGGGTGATGCTGGCCCAGTTGCTGCTCGCCGAGCGGTACAACGTGCGGCCCGAGTACTTCCGCTGCCCGCCGGACCTGACGCAGATGCTGCTTGAAGCCGACGCCGGGGTGCTGATCGGGGACGTGGCGCTGCGGGCGTACTACGAGGCGCCGCGGCGCGGGCTCATCGTCACCGACCTCGGGCAGGCGTGGCGGGAGTGGAGCGGCCTGCCGATGGTCTTCGCCGTCTGGGCGGTCCGCCGCGACTTTGCCGCCGCCCACCCGGGCCTGGTCAAGGAGGTGCACGAGGCGTTCCTGCGCTCGCGGGACCTCTGCCTGGCCGAGCTGGACCAGGTCGCCGAGGCCGCTGCCCGCTGGGAGACGTTCGACGCGGCCACGCTGGCCACGTACTTCCGTACCCTGGACTTCTCCCTCGGCGACCGGCAGGTCGCCGGGCTGCGCGAGTGGGCCCGGCGGGCCGCCGCGATCGGCGAGGCCCCGGAGCTGCCGGACGGCGGCCCCGAGTTCTTCGCCGGCTGAGCGCCGGGGCGGCGGCGCGCTGAGCGCACGGCGCCCCCTGGGTAACGGCGGGCGCTGGTCGCCGGAACGCGAGCCGCCCGACCAGCAGCCTGGTCGGGCGGGTCGACGGGAAGGCGAGTACGGCTCAGGTGCCGGGGCGCAGCAGCGCCTCGGTGATCTTCTCGCAGTTCTTCATGCCGTAGTCGTAGCCCATGTTGATCGGGTACTTGACCATCACGCCCATCGTCCAGGTGTCGCCGATGGCCAGGCAGTTGATGTGCATCTCCTGCTCCTGGGTCCGGTCGATCCACCCGTTCTTGATGGCGATCTGCTTCTGCTCGGCGGCCGGGAAGGCCTTGCGGATGCCGAAGTCACCGGCGCCGCGGACCAGTTTCATCTCGTTGAGCAGCCACTTGGTCCACTTCGGCCCGGCGGCGGTGCCGGTGGCGATGCAGTTGCCCAGGCGGGCGGTGTCCCGCGGGGACAGCGCCGTCCGGGACCAGCCCTTGTCGGGGGCGACCTTGCTGTCGGTCAGCTTGCACATGGAGATCAGCCGCTTGATCGAGGCGTCCCGGTCGACCAGGTTGTAGAACTGTTCGGCCCGGGTGTTGTCGCTGTCCCGGATGATCCGCGTCGCGTCGGCGAGCTTCGCGTCGCTTGGCGTCTGGCCGGCGTCGGCCGAGCGACGCAGGTAGTCGGCGACGATCCAGGACTTGATCATCGACGCGGTCGTGCTGGTCTCGTCCATGTTCTTGGAGCCGATGATCTGCCCGGTGCGGCGGTCCAGCACGCTCCAGGCGTACCAGCCCTCGATGTCGAGCTTGAGGTCCTTGGCGACGAACGGCAGCGGCTCCAGCTCCGGGCTGGGGCTCGGTGACGGTGCGGCCGGCTGGCGGGCCCTGCGGTCGGTGGCCGGACTCGTGGACCGATCGCCGCTGTTCGTGCCGTCGCCCCACTTGGCGGCGGCGGCCGACTCGAACGGTGAGCCGGGCAACAGCCGCAGCGACACCAGCACCAATCCGATCAGGATGACCGCGACGGCGACCAACCGCAGCGGGGACGTCTCGCCGCCGCCGCGCCGGTCGACCCGCCGATTCCCGGCCATCAGAGCTTCCCGGCCGGCTGTTGCGGCACCTTGAGCGCGGCGCCGGGCTGCGGGGTGACCAACTGGGTGGCCACACTGGCGCAGACCTTCGCGCCGTAGTCGAGGCTGTTCCTGATCGGGTAGCGCAGCATCACAGCGAGACTCCACTTTCCGGTGACGGCGAGGCAGTTGACGTGCCAGTTGCCGTCGTCGTAGATGCGCGTCCACCCGTTCTTGATGCTGACCGGGCCCTGCGCGGTGATCGACTTGGGTAGGCCGTCGATGATCCCCCAGCGCCCGCCGCCGGAGTCGGCCTTCTGGTCCTTCGCCGCGGTGGTGCCCTGCACCTGGCTCATCTCACTGAGCACCCACTTGGTCCACTTCTGGCCGGCGGCCCTGCCGTCGGCGATGCAGTCGCCCACCCGGACCGCGTCCCGGGGAGACATCCGGGTGAAGCTCCACCAGCCCTCGTACTTCGGCACGTTGCCACGCTTGGTGTCGGTCAACCCGCAGATCTTGATCGCCCGCTGGATGACCGGACCCGGCTGCCCGTTCGGCGGCACCCGGTACGAGCCACCCGCGGCGGCGTAGACCTTGTTGGCCGCCGTGTCGTTGCTGTCCCGGATGGCGAGGCTGGCGGCCTTCTTCAACCCCGCGGGCGGCTCCCGGTCGCCGAGCTGACGCAGGTAGTCCGACACGATCCACGCCTTGATCATCGACTCGGTGGAGCTGGTCGCTGTCATGTTCGACGATCCGGAGATCTTGCCGGTCTGCCGATCCAGCAGTGCCCACGAGAAGAAGTCGCCCTGGAAGTTCACCGACACCGGACCGGCCGCCAGCGTGGGCGGCGGCGGTGGCGTGGGCGCGGGCGCGGCGACGGTCGAGGCGGCACCGCCGCCACCGCCTCCGCCGCTGTCGCCGTTGGAGAGTCGGGCGTACGCGGCGGGGACCAGTAGGACGCCGCCGAGCAGGACCGCCGTGATGGCGAGCACCATGGTCACGCGGGATCGCATGAGTGGGTGAGCTCCAGGTGTCAGGGCCGGGGGGACCGGCTTGTTGTCCGGACGGATCGGCCGATCGCCGAGGCCGGGGGAGGTGGCCTCTGTCTGGCGGCGATCTTGTTAAGCCGATCGGTGTGACGGCGGAAAGTCTACGTCTGGTTGGGAGACCCGCCAGGGTCCGACACTAGGCAACCTGCGATAAAGGCGGGATATGGAGACGGTATGCGGCCCTTGTGGCGTTTCACCTTCGTTTCGTGGTCCAGGTCACTGTGAAGTCGGCGCACGCACGTAGCGCAAAGCACCCATTCCGTTACGGATGGGATCCTCGGATTCCTGTTACACGCTCTGGTTTCTTGGGTCGCAAGCTGTAACACTTGGCCCATGTATGGCAATGACTTCTCGACCCCGACCGACGCGTCGGACGCCGGTGTGGGCGACGCGCCCGGTGCCGGCCTGCTGGGCGAGGTCGAGGCCGCCGAGGCAGACCTACGCGCGGCAGCGGCGCGCGGGCGGCGTGGCGGACCCGCGCCCGACGAGGACCTCGCGGCGTACTTCAGCGAGGTGGTCGACGCCGAGCAGAAGATCGAGCCACGCGACTGGATGCCCGACGCCTACCGCCGGACGCTGATCCGGCAGATCGCCCAGCACGCCCACTCCGAGATCATCGGCATGCAGCCGGAGGGCAACTGGATCAGTCGGGCGCCCTCGCTGAAGCGCAAGGCGATCCTGCTGGCCAAGGTGCAGGACGAGGCGGGTCACGGCCTCTACCTCTACGCCGCCGCCGAGACCCTCGGCATCAGCCGCGACGAGCTGGTCCAGTTGCTGCTCGACGGCCGGCAGAAGTACAGCTCGATCTTCAACTACCCCACCCTGAGCTGGGCCGACGTGGGCGCCATCGGGTGGCTGGTGGATGGCGCGGCGATCGTCAACCAGGTGCCGCTGTGCCGCTGCTCGTACGGCCCGTACGCCCGAGCGATGATCCGGGTCTGCAAGGAGGAGTCGTTCCACCAGCGGCAGGGCTACGAGATCCTGCACACCCTCGCGCACGGCACCCCGGCGCAGCGGGCGATGGCCCAGGACTCGGTGAACCGCTGGTGGTACCCGTCGCTGGCGATGTTCGGCCCGCCGGACGGCGACTCCACGCACTCCGCCCAGTCGATGTCCTGGAAGATCAAGCGTTTCTCGAACGACGATCTGCGGCAGCGTTTCGTCGACATGTGCGTCCAGCAGGCCGAGATCCTCGGCGTGCGCATCCCCGATCCGGACCTGCGCTGGAACGAGGAGCGGCAGGCGTACGACTACACCCAGCCGGACTACGACGAGCTGCTGCGGGTGATCTCCGGCAACGGGCCGTGCAACAGGGAGCGGATGGCCCACCGCCGGGCGGCGCACACCGAGGGCGCCTGGGTCCGCGAGGCCGCCGAGGCGTACGCCTCGAAGCAGGCGCGACAGAAGGAGAAGGTGGCCGCGTGACTACCGAACACTCACCGCTCTGGGAGGTCTTCGTGCGGGCGCGACGCGGGTTGTCGCACACCCACGTCGGCAGCCTGCACGCCCCCGACGCGGAGTTGGCCCTGCGCAACGCCCGGGATCTGTACACCCGCCGCCAGGAGGGCGTGTCGATCTGGGTGGTGCCGGCCGGCGCGATCACCGCGTCCAGCCCGGACGAGAAGGACGCCTTCTTCGACCCGGCCGCCGACAAGGTCTACCGCCACCCCACGTTCTACGAGGTGCCGGACGGGGTGGCCCACCTGTGAACGGGCCGCACGACTTCACCCTCGCCCTCGGCGACGACGCGTTGGTCGCGGCGCAACGACTGGCCGAGTGGACGACCCGCGCGCCGGAGATGGAAGAGGACATCGCGCTTGCCAACATCGCCCTCGACCAGCTCGGCGCGGCCCGGCTGCTGCTGTCCTACGCGGGTGAGCTGGAGGGCGCCGGCCGGGACGAGGACGCGTTGGCGTTCCTGCGCGACGACCGCGAGTTCCGCAACGCGCTAGTGGTCGAGCTGCCCAACGGCGACTTCGCGGTGACCATGGCGAAGCTGTTCTTCCTGGCGGCCTACCAGCTGCCGCTGTACACGGCGCTGGCCGGCTGCGCCGATGAGCGGTTGGCGGCGATCGGCGCGAAGGCGCGCAAGGAGTCGGCGTACCACCTGGACCACGGCGCACTGTGGGTGAAGCGGCTCGGCGACGGCACCGACGAGTCGCACCGTCGCATGCAGGAGGCCGTCGACCAGGTGTGGCCGTACACGCACGAGTTGTTCGCCGCGGACCCGGCGGCGCCGGTCGACCCGGCCACCCTGCGGCCGGCGTTCGACGAGACAGTCGACGCGGTGCTGGCCGAGGCGACGCTCACCCGACCGCAGAGCGGCTGGGCGCCGGCCGGCGGGCGGGACGGCGTACACACCGAGCACCTGGCCTACCTGCTCGCCGAGATGCAGGTGCTGCACCGCGCCCATCCCGGAGCGACCTGGTGAGCGCGCGGAGCGCGAGCCCGGTGTTCGCCGACGGCGGCACGGCGAGCGCGTGGGACGCCGCCGCCAGCGTCGTGGACCCGGAGATCCGGGTGATCACCGTTGCCGAGCTGGGCATCCTGCGGGCGGTCGAGGAGGACCCGACAAGCGGTCGGGTCACCGTCACCATCACCCCGACCTACACCGGTTGCCCGGCGATGGACGTGATCCGCACCGACATCCGCCGTGCGCTGGCGGTCGCCGGCCACCCCGACGCCGAGGTCCGCACCGTCTACAGCCCACCGTGGAGCACCGACTGGATCTCCGACGGTGGACGGGCCAAGCTCGCCGCGGCCGGGATCGCCCCACCGGCCCCGGTGCCCGCCGCCGGTGTCGTCCCGTTGACCCTCGCGGTCCGTTGCCCGCAGTGCGGCTCACCGGAGACCGAGCAGGTCAGTCGGTTCGGCTCCACCGCGTGCAAGGCGCTGTGGAGGTGCCGTTCCTGCTCCGAACCCTTCGACCACCTGAAGGCGCTGTGACTGTCACCATCACCCGCCCGGTCCGCCGCCGGCCGGTCTTCCATCCGCTGTCGGTCGCGGCCGTCGACCGGCTCACCGACGACGCGGTCGCGGTGACCTTCGCCGTACCCGAGGATCTGCGGGAGACCTTCGCGTTCCGCGCCGGCCAGCACCTCACCGTGCGGCGCGTGGCCGAGGACGGCACGGACGTGCGCCGGTCGTACTCGATCTGCTCGACGCCCGACGATCTGGCCCGGCACGGCCGGTTGCGGATCGGGGTCCGGGAGATTCCCGGCGGCGCGTTCTCGGCGTTCGCGTGCGGGGCGTTGCGTGGTGGCGACACGGTCGAGGTGCTGCCGCCGTTGGGCACCTTCACCACGGCGTTCGCGCCCGACCGGGTGCGGCACTACGGCGCTGTCGTCGCCGGCTCCGGCATCACCCCGGTGCTCGCGCTTGTCGCGACCGCGCTGGCCGTCGAGCCGGCCAGCACCTTCACCCTGGTGTACGGCAACCGCACGGCGAACACCGTGATGTTCGCCGAGGAGCTGGCCGATCTGAAGGACCGCTATCCCACCCGGCTGCACCTGGTGCACGTGCTGTCCCGGGAGCAGGGCGAGTCGGCGCTGCTCTCCGGGAGGATCGACGCCGAGCGGCTGGGCCGGTTGCTGGGCACCATCGTGCCGGGCGACGTGATCGAGGAGTGGTTCCTCTGCGGCCCGTACGCCATGGTGGTGGACGTTCGGGACGTGCTGACCGCGCGCGGGCTGCCCGAGTCGGCGGTGCACACCGAGCTGTTCCACGTCGACGCGCCGCCGGAGCCGGTGCGCCGTCCGGTGGACCAGGCGGGCGCCGGGGCCGAGGTGACCATCGTGCTGGACGGCCGGTCGTCGAGCTTCACGATGGGTCGCGAGGAACGGGTGCTGGACGCCGCGCTGAAGGTGCGGGGTGAGCTGCCGTACGCCTGCAAGGGTGGCGTCTGCTCGACCTGCAAGGCGAAGGTCGTCGACGGCGCTGTCACGATGGCCCGCAACTACGCGTTGGAGCCCGACGAACTGGCCGCCGGCTACGTGCTGACCTGCCAGTCCAGCCCCACCACCGACAAGCTCACCGTCGACTACGACGCATGACGACGCCGAACGACAGGGAGTTCGTCGAGCGGTTCGCCGAGGTCACCGGGGGACGGCGGCCGACCGGCTACGTGGAGGGGTGGGAGCAGTTCGTCGAGTTCTGCGAGGAGGGCTATCACGACAACCTCGACGAGTACTGGTTCGACCTCAGCGTCCGCGACGCCATCGAGCGGGTGCTGACCGACGAACGGCTGTCCGGCTTTCCGCAGATGGGGTGGGTCCGGGAGCGGATCGAGGCGGCGGACGAGCGGTTCCGCGCGGTGCTCTCCGCGCGGCCGATGCCGGGGCGCTCCGAGCAGCCGTGGTGGCAGGCGTACGTGCCGGCGTGGGCGGGACCGGAGTTCGCGGCGGAGCTGCGGGACACCTACGGCATACCCGTCGAGGTACGCGAAAGCTGAGTAGCCCCGGTCGCCGCCGAGACTGTGCGTTGCCCTGGATCAACCCGCCGGACAGCTCGCCGTGTCGGAGTGCCGCCTGGGGTGCGCGTCACGGGAGACAGAGCGGAATGCCAGCCCCTGATCGGGCGACGTAGGCTCGGGGTGTGACGGTGAGCCGGGAGATCGACGACATCCTGCAGCGTGGCGCGGACGGCGGGCGGATCACGCCCGAGGAGGCACTGCTGCTCTACACCGAGGCGCCCTTCCACGCGTTGGGCGAGGCGGCGGACGCGGTGCGTCGGCGGCGCTACCCGGACAACGTCGTCACGTACCTGATCGATCGCAACATCAACTACACGAACGTCTGTGTGACGGCGTGCAAGTTCTGCGCGTTCTACCGCGCTCCCAAGCACCAGGAAGGGTGGACCCACCCGACCGAGGAGATCCTGCGCCGGTGCGGCGAGGCGGTCGAGCTGGGCGCCACCCAGGTGATGCTCCAGGGCGGGCACCACCCGGACTACGGCGTGGAGTACTACGAGGAGCTGTTCTCCTCGGTCAAGCAGGCGTACCCGCAGCTTGTCATCCACTCGATCGGCCCCAGCGAGATCCTGCACATGGCGAAGGTCTCCGGGGTGAGCCTGGACGAGGCCATCGCCCGGATCAAGACCGCCGGCCTGGACTCGATCGCCGGCGCCGGCGCGGAGATGCTGCCGGAGCGGCCCCGCAAGGCGATCGCGCCCCTGAAGGAGTCGGGCGCGCGCTGGCTGGAGGTCATGGAGCTGGCGCACCGGCAGGGCATCGAGTCGACCGCCACCATGATGATGGGCACCGGCGAGACGCACGCCGAGCGGATCGAGCACCTGCGGATGATCCGGGACGTGCAGGACCGCACCCGTGGCTTCCGGTCCTTCATCCCGTGGACGTACCAGCCGGAGAACAACCACCTCAAGGGCCGCACCCAGGCCACCAACCTGGAATACCTGCGGCTCGTCGCGGTGGCCCGGCTCTTCTTCGAGACCGTGCCGCACCTGCAGGCGTCCTGGCTGACGACCGGCAAGGACGTCGGGCAGCTCTCGTTGCACATGGGCGTGGACGACCTCGGCTCGATCATGTTGGAGGAGAACGTGATCTCCTCCGCCGGCGCGCGGCACCGTTCCAACCTGCACGAGCTGATCGGCATGATCCGCTCGGCGGACCGGATCCCCGCGCAGCGCGACACCCTCTACAACCGGCTCGCCGTGCACCACACGCCGGCCGACGACCCGACCGACGAGCGGGTGGTCTCGCACTTCTCCTCGATCGCGCTTCCCGGCGGTGGCGCGGGCCGATCCCTGCCACTTGTCGACGTCAACTGACGAGGCCCGACGCCCGGCCGTTCGGCTGATCGAGGCTCATGCTCCCGCCGGCTCACCCCGGCGGTACGGGTGGTCCCGGCCGCCGCAGCGTCAGGCTGTCCGGCGCGGGGTGGTGAAGGTGATCGTCGGCGGATAGCGTCCCGGCTCGTATCCGTCACCACGACGATCGGTGAATCATCGCGATCGTGCTGGTGGCGGGTGGTCTGATGGTGTTCGTGGGCGGTCCTCCATCGGCCCGTTGTGGGTCGTTCATATAACGCACGGCGGTACGGGCGGGATGGGTGACCATCCCGCCCGTACCGTCTGCGGACCCCGGGCCGGACGGATGAAATGGGCCGCGCACGGTGGCGTGCGTGATCGACCTCCGATAGCGTCCGCTCGTTCCGCAACCAATCTTTCTTTCCCTACCCCCGGGGGACCGATGACAGCGTTCCACCGCTCGGCCCTGGCCCGCGCTGGCGTTGTGGCAGTGCTCGCGGCCGGTGGCCTGGCCACCGTGGCCGCCCCGGCGCAGGCCGCCGACCAGGCCGATCTGGCACTCGTGCCGCTCAGCTCCGAGCTGGCCAAGGGCGTCAAGGCGGCCAAGGCCAAGCCGTTCAAGTTCCTTGTCGACAACACCCGGAGCACGGTCGCCGCCAAGGGTGTCAGCTACACCGTGGACACCAGCAACATGCTGAACAGCGTGATCGGGGTCGTCGTGCCCGACGGCTGCCAGGTGAAGGGCAAGACGTTCACCTGCCCGCTCGGCGACCTGCCGGCCGGCACCAGCGAGGACTTCGGCATCCCGCTCTTCTCCACCGGCGCGCGCGGCGAGGCCGGCACGCTGGTGGTCACCATCAAGTCGACCACCGCCGACCCCAACCGCAAGGACAACACTGTCGAGCACGACATCACCGTCGGCAAGCCGGGCTACGACCTGACCAGTTGGGTGCAGGACGTCTACGCGAACGTCGTGGTGAACGGCGTCCAGGGCGATGACCCCAACCTCCGGCCGGTCCGGCGCGGCGAGACGGTGCCGGTGGACTGGGCGGTCTACAACGACGGCAGCCGCCAGGCCACCGGCCTGTCCTACGTGCTCACGCTCCCGGCCGGCGTCACCTTCGCCACGCTGCCGGACACCTGCACGTCGCAGACCTTCGGCGGTGTCGCCCAGGCGCTCTGCCAGGACGACGGCGCGGTGATCAAGCCCGGCGAGTACTACACGGCGGACGTCAGGGTCACGGTGGGCGCGAACGTCACCAAGCCGGTGCTGCGGGTTGGTGAGCTGGTCGCGCAGGGTCTCGACGGTGCGACGGGTCAGGCCGAGGAGCGGCCCGAGCCGGCGACCAGCGCCCAGCGCAAGGCCTTCACCGAGGTCGACGAGGGCGACAACCAGGCGATCTTCGACGTCTTCGTCGACCTGACCACGCAGCCGACCCCGACCCCCACGGCCACCCCGACGCCCACCGCCACGCCGACCCCGGGCGGGACGGCCACCCCGACGCCGGGTGGTACGCCCAGTCCGGGTGGTACGCCAACGCCGGGCGCGAACACGACGCCGGGCGCGAGCACGACGCCGGGCGCGAGCACGACGCCGGCCGCCGGTGGTGGCGGCTCCGGTGGCGGTGGCCTGCCGGTGACGGGTGTGCAGGTCGGCCTGATCGGCGGCATCGGCGGCATCATCCTGCTGGTGGGCGGTGCGCTGCTGGTGCTCTCCCGCCGGCGCAAGGTGGTCCTGGTCGCCCCGAGCGACGAGACGCCGACGGACTGACAGCGGCGGTGCCGACCGACTGACAGCGGCGCTGGCAGTCGGCGTCCGGACGCCGGTACGACGCGAGGGCGGGGTGGGCGACCACCCCGCCCCTTCGCGTGCCGGGGGGCGCCGCACCCGGTTGGCGGGCGACTGGCAGAGTGGAGGGGTGAGCCGTTCCCCGCAGGGCCAGCGCGCCAGTCTGGACAAGCAGCCGCACGAGGTCGCCGCGATGTTCGACGGCGTGGCGGAGCGCTACGACCTCACCAACACGGTGATCTCCTTTGGCCAGGACCGGTCCTGGCGTCGGGCCACCCGGGCGGCGCTCGGGCTGCGGCCGGGCGAGCGGGTGCTGGACGTCGGCGCGGGCACCGGCGTCTCGACCCGGGAGCTGGCGCAGTCCGGGGCGTACGCGGTGGGGGCCGACCTGTCGTTGGGCATGCTGTACGCCGGCAAGCGGGCCCGTCCCGAGGTGCCGTTGCTGGCCGGCGACGCGCTGCGGCTGCCGTTCGCCGACGCCAGCTTCGACGCGGTGACCATCTCCTTCGCGCTGCGCAACGTCAGCGACACCGACGCGGCCCTGCGGGAGTTGGCCCGGGTCACCCGGCCGGGTGGGCGGTTGGCGATCTGCGAGTTCAGCACCCCGGTCAACCCGGTCTTCCGGACGGTCTACCTGTCGTATCTGATGCGGTCGCTGCCGGTGGTCGCCCGAGCGGTGTCGAGCAACCCCGACGCGTACGTCTACCTCGCCGAGTCGGTGCGGGTCTGGCCGGCGCAGGCCGCGCTGGCCGGCCGCGTCGCCGCGGCCGGGTGGGGACGGGTGGCGTGGCGCAACCTGACCGGTGGTGTGGTGGCCCTGCACCGGGGGATCCGCGAGTAGTCGGCACGACCGACGCGGACAATATTCAGGTTTCGTGAATATCGGTCTTTGGTCCACTTTGCCCCGTACGCTCGTTCGCATGACCGGAGCAGACCCGGCGGACCCGGTGGCCGCCACCGACGATGACGCGGCCGAACTCGTCGCGCAACTGCGCGCGTTGGCGGGAGCCGATCCGGTGGAGGTCCGGCAGGTGGTCGCCGAGGTGTTGGCCGCGCTCGACCGGGCGGCGGGTGGGGCGCTCCGGGAGCATCTGCCGGAGGCCATCCGGGTCGATGCGGGTCTGGACGCCCCCAGCCCGGCCTGACACTCGACCGCTGTGGACGGTCGAGGGCTGTCACATCGGCGAGTTAGGTACCCCTGATCCTGCGCAGGTATGACGCCGGTCATACACTCGTCCCGTCTGGCTTGTGAAGCATTTCACGAGCGTGCGGGAGGAGGCGCGAATGACCCCGGTGGAACACGACGCCGATGTCATTGTCGTGGGCGCCGGTCCCGGTGGATCAGCTACTGCGTACCACCTGGCCCGGCACGGCGTACGGGTGCTGTTGTTGGAGAAGACCGAGTTCCCCCGCGAGAAGGTCTGCGGCGACGGGTTGACCCCGCGTGCGGTGCGCCAGCTCGTCCGGATGGGTGTGGACACCTCGCCCGAGGCCGGCTGGCTGCACAACCGTGGCCTGCGGGTCATCGGCGGTGGGGTGCGTCTGGAGCTGGACTGGCCCGAGCTCGCCAGCTTCCCCAACTACGGCCTGGTGCGCACGAGGCTGGACTTCGACGACCTGCTCGCCCAGCGGGCGGTGGCCGCCGGTGCCAAGCTGCGCACCAACGTCAACGTGCTGGGCCCGGTGCTCGACGGTGACGGCCGGGTCACCGGCGTCGAGACGGAGGTCGGCCCGGGCAAGGAGCCGACCACGTTCCACGCCCCGCTTGTCGTCGCGGCCGACGGGGTCTCCGGCCGGTTCCCGCTCGCACTCGGGCTGGCCAAGCGGGAGGACCGGCCGATCGGCGTGGCCGTCCGCCGCTACTACCGCTCGCCGGCCAAGCACGAGGACAACTACCTGGAGTCCTGGCTGGAGTTGCGCAGCAAGGACAGCGGCGACAACCTGCTGCCCGGGTACGGCTGGATCTTCGGCCTGGGCGACGGGCGGGTCAACGTCGGCCTCGGGGTGCTCAACTCGTCCTCGGCGTTCGGCAAGACCAACTACCGCCGGCTGCTCACCGACTGGCTCGCCAACACCCCGGAAGACTGGGGGATGACCGACGAGACGAACGCCGACGGTCCGATCCTCGGCGCCGCGCTGCCGATGGGCTTCAACCGGGTGCCCCACTACACCCGAGGGGTGCTGCTGGTCGGCGACTCGGGCGGCATGGTCAACCCGTTCAACGGCGAGGGCATCGCGTACGCCATGGAGTCCGGCGAGCTGGCCGCGGAGGTCATGGTCCAGGCCCTCGCCCGGCCGGCCGGTCCGGAGCGGGAGCGGGCGCTGATGGCGTACCCGAACGAGCTGAAGGCCCGCCTCGGCGGTTACTACCGGTTGGGCGGCATCTTCGTGAAACTGATCGGCCGCCCGGAGATCATGCGGATCGCCACCAAACACGGCATGCCGCACCCGACGCTGATGCGTTTCGTGCTCAAGCTGTTGGCCAACCTGACCGACCCGCGCGGCGGAGACGCGATGGACCGGGTCATCAACGCGATGACGAAGGCCGCGCCAGCCGTATAAGTAGGACGGCATCGGTGCTGGTCACGGCCCCGACGCTGACAAAGATCGACCCCCGCCGACTGCCACTGCGAGGGACGTGAATAGTGTGATTTTCGTCAAGCACCGAGGGCAGGGAAGGACGAGCAGGAGAAAACGATGTCGCTCTCGCCTTACGCACCGATCATCGGGCTGTTCGCCCTCGCCGCGGCGTTCTCGCTGTTTTCCGTGGGCGCCGCCCGCTTCGCCGGTCCCCGTCGCTACAACAAGGCCAAACTCGAGGCTTACGAGTGCGGCATCGAGCCCAGCCCGCAGCCGGTCGGCGGCGGCCGGTTCCCGATCAAGTTCTACCTGACGGCGATGCTCTTCATCGTCTTCGACATCGAGATCATCTTCCTCTACCCCTGGGCGGTCTCGTTCGACGCCCTGCCGATCTTCGGCTTCGTGGAGATGGTCCTGTTCATCGTCGCGGTCTTCGTTGCGTACGCCTACGTGTGGCGGCGCGGCGGCCTGGACTGGGACTGAGGAAGGAACGTCAGATGGGCATCGAGGAGAAGCTTCCCGCCGGCGTCCTGCTCACCTCGGTGGAGAAGCTGGTCAACTGGTCCCGGAAGTCGTCCGTGTGGGGCGCCACCTTCGGCCTGGCCTGCTGCGCCATCGAGATGATGGCCGCCGGTGGTCCGCACTACGACATGGGCCGCTGGGGCATGGAGGTCTTCCGGGCGTCCCCCCGGCAGGCCGACCTGATGATCGTGGCCGGCCGGGTGAGTCAGAAGATGGCCCCGGTGCTGCGCCAGATCTACGACCAGATGGCCGAGCCCCGCTGGGTGCTCTCCATGGGCGTCTGCGCCAGCAGCGGCGGCATGTTCAACAACTACGCGATCGTGCAGGGCGTCGACCACGTGGTGCCTGTCGACATGTACCTGCCCGGCTGCCCGCCCCGGCCGGAGATGCTCATCGACGCGATCCTCAAGCTCCGCGAGAAGATCATGTATGAGCCGCTGGGGCCGAACGGCCGCAAGATGCTCGCCGCCCGGCAGGAGCGCGGCGACGTTCCGGTCGTGCCCTACGGCTCCATGCCCTCCTCGTACCGCAGCGACAAGGCCCGCCGCGCCGAGTGGACCAAGGCGGTCCGCGAGGGCCGCGAGGAGCAGTTGCGGATCGAGAACTGGATGAACGCTCAGAACCACCTCCACCCGCAGGCAGGCCCCAAATGACGTCACCCACGGACAAGCCCAACGACGGTGGGGTGCCGGTGCCGGTCACGCCGGCCGGCGCCAGCGGCACCGCCCCGGCCGAATACCCGCCGGCCAGCCCGGCCGGTCGCGGGATGTTCGGCAACCAGGGCACCGGCGACGTGTCCGGCTACGGCGGCCTCGTCCGCCAGCGCCAGCCCATCGAGGAGGCGTCCCGTCCGTACGGGGGCTACTTCGACGAGGTCCGCGACGCGTTGGAGGAGGCGTACCCGGCCTTCGGTGACGCGATCGAGAAGGTCGTTGTCGACAGGGGCGAGCTGACCCTGCACGTCCGCCCGGAACGCATCGCCGAGGTCTGCCAGGTGATGCGGGACGACCTGGCGCTGCGGTTCGAGCTGTGCTCCTCGGTGTCCGGCGTGGACTACCTGGGCGCCGACGAGCGCCGGCTGCACGTGGTCTACCTGCTCACCTCGATGACCTACCGGCGGCGGGTCCGGCTGGAGGCCGCGGTCTCCGTCGAGGCGCCGCACCTGCCCAGCGTGACCGCCGTCTACCCGACGGCGGACTGGCAGGAGCGGGAGGCGTACGACATGTTCGGCATCGTCTTCGACGGCCACCCCAACCTGACCCGGATCCTCATGCCGGACGACTGGGAGGGCCACCCGCAGCGCAAGGACTACCCGCTCGGCGGCGTCCCCGTCGAGTACAAGGGCGCGGAGATCCAGCCGCCGGACACCCGGAGGTCGTACCAGTGACGACGTCGAACTACGCCAGCGAGCGCGAGACCGACGAGGGTCGGGTCTTCACCGTCACCGGTGGGGACTGGGACACCATCGTCTCGGGCACGGACCCGATCAACGACGAGCGGATCGTCGTCAACATGGGTCCGCAGCACCCGTCCACGCACGGGGTGCTGCGGCTGATCCTGGAGCTGGAGGGCGAGACGGTCCGCGAGGCCCGATCCGTCATCGGCTACCTGCACACCGGCATCGAGAAGAACCTCGAATACCGCAACTGGGTTCAGGGCTCGACGTTCGTCACCCGGATGGACTACCTCGCCCCGATCTTCAACGAGACGGCGTACGCCCTCGCTGTCGAGAAGCTGCTCGGCATCACCGACGACATCACCGAGCGGGCCACCACCATCCGCGTGCTGATGATGGAGCTCAACCGGATCTCGTCGCACCTGGTCTGGCTGGCCACCACCGGCATGGAGCTGGGCGCGATCTCGATCATGCTGTACGGCTTCCGCGAGCGGGAGTACATCCTCGACATCTTCGAGACCATCACCGGCCTGCGGATGAACCACGCGTACGTCCGGCCGGGCGGCGTGGCGCAGGACGTGCCGGACGCGGCGATCGTCAAGATCCGCGAGTTCCTCAAGATGATGCCGAAGAAGCTCAAGGAGTACGAGGACCTGCTCTCCGGCCAGCCGATCTGGACCGAGCGGACGAAGAACGTCGCGGTGCTGGACGTGACCGGCTGCGTGGCCCTCGGCATCACCGGCCCGGTGCTGCGCTCCGCCGGCCTCGCCTGGGACCTGCGCAAGACCATGCCGTACTGCGGCTACGAGACGTACGAGTTCGACGTGCCGACCCACCCCGACGGTGACGTGTGGGGTCGCTACCAGGTCCGGCTCGCCGAGATCCGGGAGTCGATGAAGCTTGTCGAGCAGGCCCTGGACCGGCTCCGTCCGGGCCCGGTGATGGTCGCCGACCGCAAGATCGCCTGGCCGGCGCAGCTCGCCATCGGCGTGGACGGCATGGGTAACTCGCTGGAGCACGTCGCGAAGATCATGGGCCAGTCGATGGAGTCGCTGATCCACCACTTCAAGCTGGTGACCGAGGGCTTCCGGGTTCCGCCCGGCCAGGTGTACGTCGCCATCGAGGCGCCCCGCGGCGAGTTGGGCGTGCACGCGGTCTCCGACGGTGGCACCCGGCCGTACCGGGTGCACTACCGGGAGCCCAGCTTCGTCAACCTCCAGGCCCTCCCGGCGATGGCCGAGGGAGGCCTGATCGCCGACGTGATCGCCGGCGGCGCCTCGTTGGACCCGGTCATGGGGGGTTGTGACAGGTGAGTGCGAGGAGTGAGCTTGCGAGCCCCGCAGTCGCGAACGGAAGGCGACGCTGATGAGTGTTTTCACTGAAGAGACCCGGGAGCGGGCGCGCGAGATCATCGCTCGTTACCCGGCGGACCGGTCCCGCTCGGCGTTGCTGCCGCTGCTGCACCTGGTCCAGGCCCAGGAGGGGTACGTCTCCCCGGCCGGCGTCGCGTTCTGCGCCGAGGTGCTGGGGCTGAACAAGGCCCAGGTCGGCGCGGTGGCCACCTTCTACACGATGTACAAGCGCAAGCCGACCGGTGACTTCCTGGTCAGCGTCTGCACCAACACCATGTGCAACGTGCTCGGCGGTCAGGAGGTCTACGACACCCTCTCCGCGCACCTCGGCGTCGGGCACGACGAGACCACCGCCGACGGCACCATCACGTTGGAGCACGCCGAGTGCCTGGCGGCGTGCGACTACGGCCCGGTGATGACAGTCAACTACGACTTCTTCGACGGCGTGGACTCCTCCACCGCGGTCGGTGTCGTCGACGAGCTGCGGGCGGGCGGGCGGCCGATGCCGACCCGCGGCGCCCGGCTCTGCACGCTCAAGGAGATGGCGGTGCAGCTCGCCGGCTTCGCCGACGAGCGGGACGGCGCGGTCGCCGACGGTGGGCCGGGCGAGCCGACCCTGCGCGGGCTGCGGCTGGCCCAGCAGCACGGCGTCTCGGTGCCGGGCTTCGACCCGAACACCCCGATCCGGAGCAAGGCGGAGGCGGACAAGGCCGCCGCCGAGGCGAAGGCGAAGGCGGAGGCCGCCAAGCCGGCGCCCGTCGAGGCCAGCGCGGCCCCGGTCAAGGGCGGCGACGGCGCCTCCGCGCCGACGCCCGGCAACGCCGGCGTCGGCGAGCCGGCACCGGCCGCCGCCGCGACCGGCAGCACCGCCCCGGACGTGAAGGCACCGGACGACAAGTCGCCGCAGGTGCGTACCGCCGAGACCCGGCAGCCGGACGCGGGCACTGCGGTGCCGGACGCCCCGGGCACCAAGGTCCCGGCGGACGGCACCGCGCCCGCGGCTCGGGACGCACAGCCGGCCGAGGCCGCCGGCGTGGCGGCCAACCCGCCGGCCGGCGACGGCAAGCCCGCCGGCGACGAGGCCGGGGCGCAGGAGCGCAACCTCACCGAAGCGAAGGCCGGCACGGACGCCGACGGCGCCGGACCGGCGGACGCGAACGAAACGGGGGCCCAGAAGTGACAACTCCCCGCCCGGAGACCGTGGCCAAGCTGACGCCGGTGCTGACCAAGCGCTGGCTGTCGCCGGACGCCTGGCGTATCGGCACCTACGAGCAACTGGACGGCTACGCCGCACTGCGCAAGGCGCTCAAGGCCCACCCGGACGACCTGATCCAGCTGATCAAGGACTCGGGGCTGCGCGGTCGCGGTGGCGCCGGCTTCCCCACCGGCCTCAAGTGGGGCTTCATCCCGCAGGGCGACGGCAAGCCGCACTACCTGGTGGTCAACGCCGACGAGGGCGAGCCGGGCACCTGCAAGGACCTGCCGCTGATGACCCACGACCCGCACGCGCTGGTCGAGGGCGTGATCATCGCGTCGTACGCGATCCGGGCCAGCCGCGCCTACATCTACATCCGGGGCGAGGCGGTGCACGCCGCGCGCCGGCTGCGCAACGCGGTCCAGGAGGCGTACGACAAGGGCTACCTCGGCCGGAACATCCTGCGCAGCGGCTACGACCTGGAGCTGGTGGTGCACTCCGGTGCCGGGGCGTACATCTGCGGCGAGGAGACGGCGCTGCTGGACTCGCTGGAGGGGTTCCGGGGCCAGCCCCGGCTGCGCCCGCCGTTCCCGGCCACCCACGGCCTGTACGCGAGCCCGACGGTGGTCAACAACGTCGGCACCATCGCCAGCGTGCCGCCGATCGTGCTCGGCGGGGCCGACTGGTGGAAGTCCATGGGCACCGAGAAGTCCTCCGGGCCGATGATCTACTCGCTGTCCGGCCGGATCGTCAACCCGGGTCAGTACGAGTGCTCGATGGGCGTCACGCTGCGCGAGCTGCTGGAGTTGGCCGGTGGCATGCAGCCCGGCCACAACCTGCGGTTCTGGACCCCGGGCGGATCGTCGACCCCGTTGCTCGCCGCCGAGCACCTGGACGTGCCACTGGACTTCGAGGGCGTGGCGGCGGCCGGCTCGATCCTCGGCACCACCGCCACCCAGATCTTCTCCGACCAGGACTGCCCGGTCTACGCGACGTACCGGTGGCTGGAGTTCTACCACCACGAGTCGTGCGGCAAGTGCACCCCGTGCCGGGAGGGCAACTACTGGATGGTCCGGGTCTACCGGCGGATCCTCGCCGGTCAGGGCACCCACGAGGACCTGGACACGCTGCTGGATACCTGCGACAACATCCTGGGCCGCTCGTTCTGCGGCCTCGGTGACGGCGCGACCAGCTCGGTGACCTCGTCACTGCAGTACTTCAAGCAGGACTACCTCGACTACATCGAGGGACGTACCGCACCCAAGCTGTCGGAGAAGACCCTGGTAGGGGCGCACTGATGACCGACGTAGCCAAGCAGACCGAGACCGTCACGCTCACCATCGACGGCGTCGAGGTCACCGCCCCCAAGGGGACGCTGCTGATCCGGGCCGCCGAGCAGATGGGCACCGAGATCCCCCGGTTCTGCGACCACCCGCTGCTGGCCCCGGCCGGCGCGTGCCGGCAGTGCCTGGTCGAGGTGGAGGGGCAGCGCAAGCCGGTCGCCTCCTGCACCCAGACCGTCGCCGACGGCATGGTCGTCCGGACCCAGCTCACCTCGCCGGTCGCCAAGAAGGCGCAGGAGGGGGTGATGGAGCTGCTGCTGCTCAACCACCCGCTGGACTGCCCGATGTGTGACAAGGGCGGCGAGTGCCCGCTCCAGAACCAGGCGATGTCCACCGGCCGCACCGACTCGCGCTTCCACGAGCACAAGCGGGAGTACGAGAAGCCGATGGCGATCAGCAGCCAGGTGCTGCTGGACCGCGAGCGCTGTGTCCTCTGCCAGCGGTGCACCCGGTTCTCCGAGGAGATCGCCGGCGACAAGTTCATCGACCTGATGGGCCGGTCGTCCGCCGAGGAGATCAACATCTACCGGGACGACGCGTACGGCGAGGAGGGCGACGCCGGCGACGTTCCGTTCAACTCCTACTTCTCCGGCAACACTGTGCAGATCTGCCCGGTGGGCGCGCTGACCGGTGCGCAGTACCGGTTCCGGGCCCGCCCGTTCGACCTGGTCTCCAGCCCGAGCGTCTGCGAGCACTGCTCGGCGGGCTGCGGGCAGCGCACCGACTGGCGACGCGGCAAGGTGCTGCGCCGGCTGGCCGGCGACGAGCCGGCGGTCAACGAGGAGTGGAACTGCGACAAGGGCCGGTGGGGCTTCCAGTACACCCGGGCCACCGACCGGCTCACCACCCCGCTGGTCCGCGACGAGCGCACCGGTGAGCTGCGCGAGGCGTCCTGGAGTGAGGCGCTCACCGTGGCCGCCGAGGGCCTGCACACCGCCCGGGAGGGCGGGCAGGGCACGGCGGTGCTCACCGGCGGCCGGCTCACCGTCGAGGACGCGTACGCGTATGCGAAGTTCGCCCGCGTCGCGTTGAACACCAACGACATCGACTTCCGGGCCCGGCCGGTCTCCCGCGAGGAGGCCGACTTCCTGGCCAGCTCGGTCGCCGGGGTTACCGACGTCACCTACACCGACGTGGAGAACGCGCCGGCGGTGGTGCTTGTCGGCCTGGAGCCGGAGGAGGAGTGTCCGATCCTCTTCCTGCGGCTGCGCAAGGCGTACCTGAAGAAGACCCTGACGGTGTACGCGCTGGCGCCGTTCGCCACCCGCGGCCTGGAGAAGCTCGGCGCCAAGCTGGCCCGGGTCGTGCCGGGCGAGGAGGCCAGCGTGCTCGCCGAGCACGCGACCGTCGCCGAGGCGCTGAGCGCGCCGGGCGCGATCCTGATCGTCGGCGAGCGGCTGGCCAGTGTGCCGGGCGGGCTCTCCGCCGCGGCGGACGTGGCCCGGCGTACCGGCGCGAAGCTGGCCTGGGTGCCGCGGCGCGCGGGTGACCGCGGCGCCGTCGACGCGGGCTGCCTGCCCAACCTGCTCCCCGGTGGACGCCTGGTCAACGAACCGGCCGCCCGCGCCGAGCTGGGTGAGGCGTGGGACATCCCGGCCGGGGTGATCCCGAGCCAGGCCGGTCGGGACACCGACGGGATCCTCAACGCCGCGGCCAACGGGCAGCTCGGTGCCCTGGTCGTCGGCGGTGTCGACCCGGCCGACCTGGCCGACCCGCGACTGGCCGAGGCCGCCCTGGACGCCGTGCCGTTCCTGGTCAGCCTGGAGCTGCGCCCCACCGCGGTGACCCGGCGGGCGAACGTGGTGCTGCCGATCGCCCCGGTGGCCGAGAAGGCCGGCAGCTTCCTGGACTGGGAGGGTCGGCTGCGCCCGTTCGAGGCGGTGCTGACCACTGCCGCGATGACCGACGGTCGGGTGCTCGACGCGCTGGCCGCGCTGCTCGACGTGCGGCTCGGCACCGCTGATGTGCCGAGCGTGCGTCGCGAGCTGGGCGCGCTGCCGGCGACGCGTACGTCGCGGCCGTCCGCGCCGTCGGTGGCGCCGGCCCGGGTGCCGCAGCCCGGCGCCGGGGAAGCCGTGCTGTCCACCTGGCACCAACTGGTGGACCTCGGCAGCCTGACCGAGGGTGACGAGAACCTCGCCGGCACCGCTCGTCCGCCGGTGGTGCGGCTGGGCAAGGGCACCGCCGACGCGCTCGGTGTCGCCGACGGCGACGCGGTCACGGTCGGCACCGACCGGGGGGCACTGACCCTGCCGGCCGAGCTCACCGAGATGCCGGACGGTGTTGTCTGGCTGCCGACCAACTCACCCGGCTCGACCGTGCGACGCAGCCTCGGGGCGACGTCCGGAGCGGTCGTCCGGATCTCCGTTCCCGCACCGAGTACGGCCATCCCGGCCGGACGCGTGGCGGCCGACGAGACCGGTCTCCCGGGTCCGCTCCTCAACTCCGGGGGTAACCAGTGAGTCCGATCTACCTGGCCCAGGATCCGACGCTTGCCGACTTCGGCAGGGATCCGTGGTGGCTGGTTCTCGGCAAGATCGTCTTCGCGTTCGCCTTCGGTCTGCTGGCCACGCTGCTCGGTGTCTGGTTCGAGCGGCGCGTGGTCGGCTACATGCAGGTGCGGCCCGGCCCCAACCAGGTCGGCCCGTTCGGCCTGCTGCAGACCCTCGCCGACGGCCTGAAGATGGCCTTCAAGGAGGACATCCTGCCGAAGGCGGCCGACAAGGTCGTCTACTTCTTCGCCCCGACCATCTCGGTGATCTGCGCGGTCACCGCCCTGTCGGTGGTGCCGTTCGGCCCGATGGTGAGCATCTTCGGCCACCACACGCCGTTGCAGGTCACCGACGTGCCGGTGGCGGTGCTGCTGCTGCTGGCCTGCTCGTCGATGGGCGTCTACGGCATCGTGCTGGGCGGCTGGGCCTCCGGCTCGACGTACCCGCTCCTCGGCGGCCTGCGGTCGAGCGCCCAGATGATCTCCTACGAGGTCGCCATGGGGCTCTCCATCGTGGCGGTCTTCATGACCGCCGGCACGATGAGCACCAGCGGGATCGTCGCGAAGCAGGCGCACGGCACCGAGCTGAGCCTCTTCGGTCAGACGATCCCGGCGCCGGGCTGGTACGCGATCCTGCTGCTGCCCAGCTTCGTCATCTTCTTCATCGCCACCGTGGGTGAGACCAACCGGGCGCCGTTCGACCTGCCCGAGGCCGAGTCCGAGCTGGTCGCCGGCTTCATGACGGAGTACAGCTCGCTGAAGTTCGCGCTCTTCATGCTCAGCGAGTACGTCGCGATGGTGACCATGTCCGCGGTCACCACCACGCTGTTCCTCGGCGGTTGGCGGGCGCCCTGGCCGATCACGTTGTGGGAGGGCGCCAACTCCGGTTGGTGGCCGATGCTCTGGTTCTTCGGCAAGGTGATCGCGCTGGTCTTCGTCTTCGTGTGGCTGCGCGGCACGCTGCCCCGGCTGCGCTACGACCAGTTCATGCGCCTCGGTTGGAAGGTGCTGCTGCCGATCAACCTGGTCTGGATCCTGGTCCTGTCGGGCCTGCGCTCCATCGAGGACTGGGACTCGCGCGGCAAAATGATCGCCGTCGGCATTCCGGCCGGCATCCTGCTGATCACCACGATCTTCTGGCCCAGCCGGCGTCCGAAGCCGCAGCCGACGACGCAGGAGCAGGTCGACAACCGGCCGTACGGGAGCTTCCCGCTGCCACCGATGGATCTTCAGGTACCACCGAGCCCGCGCATCACGCGCGTGGTCGCCGAGCGGGAGCCGGCCAACATCGTTGCCGGCTCGGACTCCAGGGAGGTGTGACGTGGGCGCGATCACCGGAACGTTCAAGGGATTCGGTGTCACCTTCTCGCACATGTTCAGGAAGGTCGTCACGACCGACTACCCGTTCAAGCCGCCGGTGTCGGCGCCGCGCTACCACGGGCGGCACATCCTCAACCGGCACCCGGACGGCCTGGAGAAGTGCATCGGCTGTGAGCTGTGCGCCTGGGCCTGCCCGGCGGACGCGATCTATGTAGAGGGTGGCGACAACACCGACGAGCAGCGCTTCTCGCCGGGTGAGCGGTACGCCAGCATCTACCAGATCAACTACGCCCGCTGCATCTTCTGCGGGCTGTGCATCGAGGCCTGCCCGACCCGGTCGCTCACCATGAGCAACGAGTACGAGCTGGCCCGGGACAACCGGCAGGACCTGATCTTCACCAAGGAGCAGTTGCTCGCGCCGTTGCTGGAGGGCATGGAGCAGCCACCGCACCCGATGCGGCTCGGTGACAGCGAGAAGGACTACTACGTCGGCGCGTTGGACAACCCGGGCACCTCCGCCGGTGCGGAGACCTCCCCGATGGGTCCGGGCCGCTACCAGGTCGAGGAGCACCCTGGCGTGACGTTCCCGGGCGCCGAGCAGGCCGCCCAGCGCGTCGCGGCCGGCAAGGGAGAGGGAGTATGACCACGTCTACGGTGCTCGCCGCCGCCGGTTCGGTCTCCACCGGCGAGGCGGTCACCTTCTGGATCCTCGCCCCGCTCGCGCTGATCGGCGGGGTCGGGATGGTGGCCGCGCGCAATGCCGTGCACTCGGCGCTGTGGCTGGTGCTGACAATGCTCTGCCTGGGCGTGTTCTACGTGCTCCAGGCCGGTCCGTTCATCGGCATGGTGCAGATCATCGTCTACACCGGCGCGATCATGATGCTGTTCCTCTTCGTGCTGATGCTCGTCGGTCGCGACTCCACGGACTCGCTGATCGAGACGCTGCGCGGCCAGCGGGTCGCCGCGATAGTGCTCGGGCTGGGCTTCGCCGGCCTGGTCGCCACCGGCCTCTACCAGGCGCTGGACGGCACCACCGCGGTCGGCCTGGAGCGGGCCAACGCGGAGGGGAACGTGCAGGGCATCGCCCGGCTGCTGTTCACCAAGTACGTCTTCGCGTTCGAGCTGACCTCGGCGCTGCTGATCACCGCTGCGGTCGGCGCCATGGTGCTGGCCCACGTCGAGCGGCGGAAGCAGGACAAGGTCGACCAGGTGTCGACGATGCGGGCACGCTTCGCCCCGGGCAACTACCCCGGTCCGAAGCCGGGCCCCGGTGTCTTCGCGACCTCCTCGTCGGTGGCCACCCCCGCGCGGCTGCCCGACGGCCGCCTGACCGACCGCAGCACCCCGGCGATCCTTCCGCAGCGCGAGCTGACCGCCGAGGAGACCTCGCTGAAGGGGACGGACAAGTAATGGGAACGTTCTTCTCGGTCGAGCCGACCTACTACCTCGTCCTCGCCGCGGTGCTGTTCACCATCGGCGCCGCCGGGGTGCTGATCCGGCGCAACGCGATCGTGCTGTTCATGTGCGTGGAGCTGATGCTCAACGCGGCCAACCTGACGCTGGTCACCTTCAGCCGGATCAACGGTGACCTCAACGGTCAGATCATGGCGTTCTTCGTGATGGTGGTGGCGGCGGCCGAGGTCGTGGTCGGGCTCGCGATCATCATGTCCATCTTCCGGACGCGACGCTCGGCGAGTGTCGACGACGCCAACCTGCTCAAGTACTAGAGGGGTCCACCGGTGGAAGAGACTGTGGAATACGCCCAGGCCTCAGGGCTGCTCGGGGGCGTCTGGCTGCTGGTGGCGATCCCGCTGCTCAGCGCGGCCATCCTGCTGCTGCTCGGCCGCCGGGCCGACCGCTGGGGGCACTGGTTGGGCGTCACCGCCATCGGTGCCGCGTTCGTGCTCGGCCTGACGTTCTTCTTCCAGCTTCGCGGCCTGGAGAACAAGTCGGTCGAGCTGAGCCTCTGGGACTTCATCGCCGTCGGTGACCTGCGGGTCGACTTCGGCCTGCTGTTCGACCCGCTGGCCGCGGTCTTCGTGCTGCTGATCACCGGGGTGGGCTTCCTGATCCACCTGTACGCGGTGGAGTACATGGCGCACGACGCCGGCCGTCGTCGGTTCTTCGCGTACTTCAACCTGTTCGTCGCGGCGATGCTGCTGCTGGTGCTTGGCAACAACTACGTGATGCTCTACGTCGGCTGGGAGGGCGTCGGTCTGGCGTCGTACCTGCTGATCTCCTTCTGGTACGAGCGGCCGAGCGCGGCCACCGCCGGCAAGAAGGCGTTCCTGATGAACCGGGTCGGCGACGCCGGCCTGGCCATCGCGATCTTCATCATGTTCGCCACCCTGGGCACCACCCAGTACGACGAGGTGTTCAACGGTGTCGGCTCGCTGACCGGCGCCACGGTGCTGGTCCTCGGTCTGTTGCTGCTGCTCGGCGCGGCCGGCAAGTCCGGTCAGTTCCCGCTCCAGGCGTGGTTGCCGGACGCGATGGAGGGCCCCACTCCGGTGTCGGCGCTCATCCACGCCGCCACCATGGTCACCGCGGGTGTCTACCTGATCGCCCGGTCCAACCCGGTCTTCTCCGCCAACTCGACGCTCCAGCTCGTGGTGGTCAGCGTCGGCGCGCTCACCCTGCTGATGGGCTGCATCATCGGCGCGGCCAAGGACGACATCAAGCGGGTGCTCGCCTGGTCGACGGTCAGCCAGATCGGCTACATGTTCCTCGGTGTCGGCCTCGGCGGCGGCGCGTACGCGCTGGCCATCGTGCACCTGCTGGCGCACGGGTTCTTCAAGGCCAACATGTTCCTGGGCGCCGGCTCGGTGATGCACGGGATGAAGGACCAGGTCGACATCCGCCGCTTCGGCGGGCTGTCGACGTACATGAAGGTCACCTGGTTGACCTTCATGATGGGCTGGCTGGCCATCATCGGCATGTTCCCGTTCTCCGGCTTCTTCTCCAAGGAGCCGATCATCGTGGCCGCCTTCGAGCGGGAGGACTGGACCGCCTGGCTCTTCGGCGGGGCGGCGCTGCTCGGCGCGGGGCTGACCGCGTTCTACATGACCCGGCTGTTCGTGCTCACCTTCCACGGTCCGAAGCGCTGGACCGACGACATCGAACACCCGCACGAGTCGCCGACGTTGATGACCATCCCGCTGATCCTGCTGGCGGCCGGTTCGGTCGGCGCTGGTTTCCTGCTCTCCACGTCGGTGCCGGACTGGCTGACGGCGACCGCGGGCCTCGGCGGCGAGCACGCGGAACACGAGCCGGTCCTCTCGCACGCCGTGATCACCACGCTGTCGCTGCTGGTGACAGTGCTCGGCGCGGGGCTGGCCTGGTTCCTGTTCCGGGCCGGTACGGCCACCGCGCCGCAGCCGGCCGGGGTGCTGGTCACCGCCGCCCGGCGCAACCTGTACGCGGACGCGGTGAACGAGGCGGTCTTCGAGAAGCCGGGCATCTTCCTCACCCGGGCATTGGTCTACCTCGACAACCGGGGGATCGACGGGCTGGTCAACGGGCTCGCCGCCGCGGTCGGCGGTGGCTCGGGCCGGCTCCGGCGGATGCAGACCGGCTTCGTCCGCTCGTACGCCACCTCGATCCTGGCCGGTGCGCTGCTGGTGATGGCGGCGTTCCTGGCGGTGCAGGCGGGGTGGTTGGCGTGATCGACCTGTTCCCGGCCGCCCCCGCCGGCGGACCACGCAGTGACGACGGAGGTAAGGCCGCATAATGTCCAACTTCCCGTTCCTCTCGGTGCTCACCGTGGCGCCACTGGTGGGCGCCCTGGTGGTGGCCTTCCTGCCGCGCCGTCGGCCGGAGCTGGCCAAGCAGGTGGCGTTCGTCTGGTCGCTGCTGGTGCTGGCGCTCTCGGTGGCGATGTGGGTCAGCTTCAACGCCGGCGGCAAGCGGTTCCAGTTCCGCGAGTCGTACTCGTGGATCCCGGACTGGGGCGTCAGCTTCACCTTCGCCACGGACGGCATCGCGTTGGTGATGCTGATGCTGATCGCGGTGCTGGTGCCGCTGGTGATCCTGGCCTCCTGGCATGACGCGGAGTCCTCGAAGCGGTCGGTGCCCGTCTACTTCGCGCTGCTGCTGGTCCTCGAGTGCACGATGATCGGCGTCTTCGCGGCCGCCGACGTCTTCCTGTTCTACGTGTTCTTCGAGGTCATGCTGGTCCCGATGTACTTCCTGATCGGCAGCTACGGCGGCCACCAGCGGCAGTACGCGGCGGTGAAGTTCTTCCTCTACTCGCTCGTCGGCGGTCTGTTCATGCTGGCCGCCGTGATCGGGTTGTGGGTGGTCGGTGGCAAGACCTTCGACTGGCAGGCCCTGTCGGAGATCGACATCAGCACCGGCACCGAGCGGTGGCTGTTCCTCGGCTTCTTCCTCGCGTTCGCCATCAAGGCGCCGTTCTTCCCGTTCCACACCTGGTTGCCGGACGCCGGTGGCGCCGCCCCGGCGGGCGCCGCGGCCCTGCTCGTCGGCGTGCTGGACAAGGTCGGCACGTTCGGCATCCTGCGCTACTGCCTGCCGCTGTTCCCGGAGGCGTCGAAGTGGTTCGCGCCGTGGGCGCTGGCGTTGGGCGTGATCGGCATCGTCTACGCCGCGCTGCTGGCGGTCGGTCAGAACGATCTCAAGCGGCTGGTGTCGTACACCTCGATCGCGCACTTCGGTTTCATCGGGGTGGGCATCTTCGCCTTCACCACCCAGGCCGGCACCGGCGCGGTGCTCTACATGCTCAACCACGGTCTGGCGACGGGCCTGCTGTTCCTGGTGGTGGGCATGCTGATCTCCCGGCGTGGTTCCGCGCTGATCAGCGACTTCGGTGGCGCCGGCAAGCTGGTCCCGGTGCTCGCCGGGGTGCTCTTCTTCGCCGGTCTCGCCTCGCTCGCGCTGCCCGGTACGGCGCCGTTCATCTCCGAGTTCCTGGTGCTGATCGGCACCTTCACTGTGAACAAGCCGGTCGCGATCATCGCCACGCTCGGCATCATCCTGGCCGCCGCGTACGTGCTGTGGATGGTGCAGCGCACCACCCAGGGCACTCTCAACCCGACGCTCACCGAGGTCGACGGCATGCGCCGGGACCTCAACCTGCGTGAGAAGGTCGTTGTCGCTCCACTTATCGCACTGATCGTGCTGCTCGGCTTCTTCCCCAAGCCGGTCACTGACGTGATCAACCCGGCCGTCCAGGCGACTATGGACGACATCGGCAGAACCGACCCGGCCCCGTCGGTCGGCACCGTCCAGGAGGCGGCAAAGTGACCGATTTCAAACTGCCGTCGATCGACTACGCGGCGCTCTCCCCGATCCTGATCATGCTGACCACCGCCCTGCTCGGCGTGCTCGTCGAGGCCTTCGTGCCCCGGCGTTGGCGGCACGTCGTGCAGTTGACGTTGGCGCTGTTGGCGGTGCTCGCGGCGTTGACCATGGTGGTGCTCAACTCCGACGAGCGCATGATCACCGCCGGGCAGGCCCTCGCGATCGACGGTCCGACGCTGTTCCTCCAGGGCGCGATCCTGGTGCTGGCCGCGATGGCGCTGCTGCTGATCGGTGACCGCTCGGTCGAGCTGGGCGGGGCGTTCGTCGCCCAGGCCGCGGTGACGGCCGAGTCGGCCGACGACCGGCGGCAGGCCGAGGGGCGCAACGGCCTCACCGAGGTCTACCCGCTCACCACGTTCGCGATCGGCGGCATGCTGATCTTCGTGGCGGCGAACGACCTGCTGACCATGTTCATCGCGCTGGAAGTCTTCTCCCTGCCGCTCTACCTGCTCTGCGCGCTGGCCCGTCGCCGCCGCCTGCTGAGTCAGGAGGCCGCGATGAAGTACTTCCTGCTCGGCGCGTACGCCTCCGCGTTCTTCCTGTTCGGCGTGGCGCTGATCTACGGCTTCACCTCCGGCATCCCGGGCCGGGTGGCCGGCGTCGACTTCGCCACCATCAACGCGGCGGTGACCGAGTCACCCGCCAGCCAGGTGCTGCTCTTCGCCGGCATGGCGCTGCTCGCCATCGGCCTGCTCTTCAAGGCCGCGGCGGCGCCGTTCCACGTCTGGACCCCGGACGTCTACCAGGGCGCGCCGACCCCGGTCACCGGTTTCATGGCGGCCTGCACCAAGGTCGCCGCGTTCGGTGCCCTGCTGCGTGTCTTCCACGTCGCGTTCGCCGGCGCCAACTGGGACTTCACCCCGGTCCTCGGTGTGGTGGCGGTGCTGACCATGCTGATCGGCGCGGTGCTCGCGGTCACCCAGACCGACATCAAGCGGCTCCTCGCGTACTCCTCGATCGCCAACGCCGGCTACCTGCTGGTCGGGGTGTTGGCGCCGAGCCGTGACGGGCTGGCCGGCACGATGTTCTACCTGGTCGCGTACGGCTTCTCGGTGCTCGCCGCGTTCGCGGTGGTGACCCTGGTGCGCGACGCGGACGGGGAGGCCACCCACCTGTCCCGCTGGGCCGGGCTGGGCCGCCGCTCGCCGTTCTTCGCCGCCCTGTTCACCTTCATCCTGCTGGCCTTCGCCGGTATCCCGCTGACCAGCGGCTTCATGAGCAAGTTCGCGGTCTTCGGGCCGGCGCTGGAAGGTGGCCAGACCTGGCTGGTGATCGCCGGTGTGCTGACGAGCATGGTGCTGGCGTTCCCGTACCTGCGGGTCGTGGTGATGATGTGGCTGTCCGAGCCGGGCGAGTCCACCCCGACCGTCACCGTGCCCGGTGGGCTCACCTCCGCCGCGTTGATGATCGGTGTGCTGGCGACCCTGGTGCTGGGTGTCGCCCCGGCGCCGCTGCTGGATCTGGCGACCGGAGCTGCCGAATTCGTTCGATGAGCGAGGGATCGATCACCGGGGGTTGGCGCGTGTCCACGTGCCGACCCCCGGTGCGTATCCCCGGCCCGGAGCAGGTAGAACGGGTGTGGCATGGTTGATGGCGTGGTGAATCCGGCGGGCGAGCGTTCAGGTTCCTCCGGCTCCGGCGGTCGGCGGGGTCGGGCGAGCACGAGTCAGTTCGGTGCGCTCGGCCTGCACCTTGCCGATCCTCGCGTCGAGGCGTCCGTGCTGGGTGTGCTGGACACGGTCGAGGTCGAGCTGCGGGCCAGTGTGGCAAGCGCCGACCCGTTCGTCAGCGAGGCCGCCCGGCACCTTCTGGAAGCGGGCGGGAAGCGCTTCCGGCCGCTGCTGGTGGCGCTCGGCGCCCAGTTCGGTGACCCCAGCGGCGCGCAGGTGGTTCCGGCCGCCGTGGTGATGGAGCTCACCCACCTGGCCACCCTCTACCACGACGACGTGATGGACGAGGCTGCCGTCCGTCGGGGCGCGCCGAGCGCGAACTCTCGTTGGACCAACTCGGTCGCCATCCTGGTCGGCGACTACCTGTTCGCCCGGGCGGCGGACATCGCCGCCGATCTGGGCCCGGAGGCGGTCCGGTTGCAGGCCCGCACCTTCGCCCGGCTGGTGCACGGTCAGATCGCGGAGACCGTCGGTCCGCGCGTCGGCGACGATCCGGTGACCCACTACCTGCACGTGATCGCCGAGAAGACCGGCTCGCTCATCGCCACGTCGGCCCGGTTCGGCGGGATGTTCGGTGGCGCCCCCGCTGAGCACGTCGATGCCCTCGCGGGCTACGGCGAGACGATCGGTGTCGCGTTCCAGCTCTCCGACGACCTGCTGGACATCGCCTCCGAGTCGGGTCAGTCGGGCAAGACCCCCGGCACCGACCTGCGCGAGGGTGTCCCGACGTTGCCGGTGCTCTACGCTCGCGCGGCGGACGACGCCGACGCGTCCTCGGTGCGGCTGCGGGAGATCCTGGCGACCGGCCCGCTGACCGACGACGCGCTGCACGCGGAGGCGTTGGGGCTCCTGCGGGAGAGCCCGGCGCTCAAGCGCGCCCGGGAGACCGTGCGCAGTTACGCCGAGGACGCCCGCGCGCGCCTGGGCCCGCTTCCGCAGGGCCCGTCCCGGCAGGCGCTCGAGTCGCTCTGCGACTACATCGCCGACCGCACCGGCTGACCCCACCCGTTCCGTCCACACGTCACAGCGGCACCGCGCCGTGTGGTCGGGCCGCCACGTCCTGACCACGTTGGTCGGGGCGGGCGGCGGTCAACAGGCGACCGCCGACGAGCATGAGGGCGGCGGCGAGCAGCATCGCCACCGCCGCCGTGGTCCACATGGCGGGGTAGCCGACGTGGGCGGCGAGTGGGCCGAGGCTCAGCGGGCCGAGACAGCCGCCCGCGTACACCCCGGTCTGGGTGATCGAGGTGGCCGTGGCCGGTGACTGCGGGTGGAGCCGGACCACCGCGAAGTTCACAAGGCCGGGCCAGGCCCAACCCAGGCCGAAGCCGAGCACGACACCGGCCACCAGCGGCACCGAGCCGGTCAACGCGAGCAGGGCCAGCCCGGCCGCGCCGACGACGAGCATCGCGGCGATGAGGGCCACGTGACCGGTGTCGCGCCGGTCGGCGAACCAGCCGGCGCCCACCCGGGACGCCATGCAGACCGTGCCGCCCAGGGTCAGGGTGAGGCCGGCGAGACCGGGCGAGAGGCCCCGAGTCGCGGCGGAGTCCACCAGGAAGGTTCCCAGCGTGTTGGCGGCGGCCGCGGCCAACGTCGCCGCCGCGCCGATCACCACGAGTGCCCCAGTCGCCCGGCCCGCGCGGGACGCGCCGGTCCGCGGTGCCTGGCCGGGCAACTGCCGGGGTACGGCGGGCAGCGTCGTCAGCGCGGCCACGGCGGCGGCCACGAACGCCCAGCGCCAGCCGACGGTGAGCGCGAAGGTGGGCACCGCCGCCCCGGCCAGCAGGGTGGAGGCGGGGATGGCGGCCTGCTTGACGCCGAACGACAACCCCTGCCGTCGGGCCGGCACGTGCTGGGCCAGCGCCGCGTTGCTTGCCAACTGGCCGAGCGCGTTCGCGGCGGCGCTGAGCGCCAGCAGGCCGACAAGCATCGGGTACGACCTGGCGAAGGCGGCCACGGCCAGCATCGACCCGGCGGCCAGCGCGATGCCGCAGCGGGCCACCAGGGCCGGCCCGTACCGCTCGACCAGCCGGCCGGAGGGTACCGAGGCCAGCGCGCTGACCCCGAAGTAGACGGCCACGGCCAGGCCGAGGCCGGCCGGGGAGAAACCGAGGTCGGCGCCCATCTGCACGGCGAGACCGCCGAGCAGGAAGACGGGCAGCACACAGGCCACCGTGGTGACGACTGCGCCGGCGCTGGCCCGGACCGGGTGGGGTCGGGCGAGGGTCGGGTCGGAGGTGGAGACGGTGTTGGTCATCGTCCGGCAAAGCTACGTGAACCCTGCTCGGGCCACTCTTGGTGACCACCGGGGTACACGCTGTGGGTGATGATCTGGCATCCTCCACCCGAACAGGCATTTCGCAGTGGGCCTGTATTTCATATGGTGTAAGTCCCCGGCGGCGGAGGTGGTTGTGCGCGACCCCTTGGCAGAACCTTCGGACCTGATCCGCAGCGTGTCCCGAGCGCTGCGGGTGTTGGAGTCGGTCGGTCGTGCCCCGAAAGGCCTGACCGTCAAGCAGATCGCCCGGCGGTGCGAGCTGACCGTGGCCACCACCTACCACCTGGTCCGCACGCTCGCCTACGAGGGCTACGTGATCCGTCGCGAGGACGGCACGTACATCGTGGGGTTGGAGGTGGCCGACCGCTACCGGGAGTTGGTGACGGCGTTCCGCGGCCCGCCGGTGGTCGGTGAGACGCTGCGGCGGGCCGCTCTGGACACCGGCTACAGCCACTTCCTGGGTCGCTTCGTCGGTGGGCAGGTGGCGCTCACGGCGGTCGCCGAGGGGCACCGCTCGCCCTACCTGGAGGACCTGGTCCCCGGCTTCGACGAGGGGGCGCACGCGACGGCTCTCGGCAAGTCGCTGCTCGCCACCCTGACCGCCGACCAGCGCTACCGCTACCTGCGGGAGTACGGCATGCGCCCGTTCACCAGCGCCACGCTCACCACCACCGAGGCGTTCGAGGCCGACCTGGCCGCCGGTGACCGGCGCGGCATGCAGTTGGAGATGGGCCAGTTCCGCCAGGGGGTGGCGTGCGCGGCGGTGCTCGTCGCGCCGGACAAGGACATGGAACGCCGCGTCGTGCTGGCCTGCGCGTTGCCGGCCAGCGAGATGATGACCTCCGCCCGGGTGGTCCGCGCCAAGCTGCTCACCGTCGCCCGTAGCGTCGCCGACGGCATCACCGCCGACACCTGACCGCCTCGACGGCGAGAGGCCCTCTCCCGGGCTGGGAGAGGGCCTCTCGTGGCGGTCCGGCGCCGGACCCGCCGTGAGGTGAGGTTCAGCGGTCCACCGACCGCAGCGACGCCGTCAGCTGCCCACCGGGCCGCCGTCGAGCCGCCAGGTGACCACCACGCCCGGCTTGGCGTAGTCGCCGTCGGGCCAGTTCGAGGCCGGGTTCTCCACCGAGGCGCCGGTGATCTCACCCGGGTGCTGCACGGCGACGAAGACCGAGCGGTTGTCGCCGGTGATGAACGGCCCGCAGGTCTCCGCGCCGAGCGGCACGGTCAGGAACTGCTTGAGGTGCCCCCGCTCCGGGCCCTCGACGGCGGTGGCGAACAGACCGTCGTTGCTGCCCAGCGCGTTGCCGTCGGTGGAGATCCACAGGTTGCCGGTGGCGTCGAAGGCGACGTTGTCCGGGCAGGAGATCGGGGAGACGCTGGTCTTGTCGTACCCGGCGAAGAAGGTCGACGGGTCGGTCGGGTCGCCGCAGACGATCGGCAGCGACCAGGCGAAGGTCTCCGCCGTGTTGTCGTTGCGGTCCTCGACCAGCTCCAGGATCTGCCCGTGCTTGTTGGCGTTGCGCGGGTTGGCCTCGTCCGCCGCGGCCTTGCCGGCCTTACCGCGGTCGGTGTTGTTTGTCAGCGCCACGTACACCTTGCCGGTGAGCTGGCTCGGCTCGACGTCCTCGGGGCGGTCCATCTTGGTCGCGCCGACCTTGTCACCGGCGATCCGGGTGAAGGTGAGCACGTCCGCGGCAGTCATCCCGTCGACGAACGACCGGTTGCCGCTGACCAGCTTGATCCAGCGCCCCCGGCCGTTGAACGCGCCGTCGGTGGGGAGCTGGCCCGAGCCGTCGATCTCGGCGGCGCTGGTCTGGTCGAGCTTCGCCACGTAGAGCGTGCCGGACTCCAGCAGGGTCAGGTTGTGCTTGCGGGCGGCCCAGGAGTTGCCCTTCAGGAACTTCTGGTCCGAGACGAACTTGTAGAGGTAGTCGAACCGCTCGTCGTCGCCCAGGTACGCGACCACGTGGCCGTCCTTCGCGACGATCACGTTCGCGCCCTCGTGCTTGAACCGGCCCATCGCTGTGTGCTTGCGCGGGCGGCTCTCCGGGTCGAACGGGTCGATCTCGACGACCCAGCCGAACCGGTGCGCCTCGTTGGGGTGCTTGGCCAGGTCGAAGCGCTCGTCGGCGCGCTCCCACTTGCGGCTGCCGCTGGGGTAGCGGCTCGCGGTGCTGATGCCGTAACGGTCCAACTTCGGCTTCAGCTCGGCCGGGGCCGCGTCGGCGCCCACGAAGTACTGGTTGAAGTTCTCCTCACCGGAGAGCACAGTGCCCCACGGGGTCACGCCACCGGAGCAGTTGTTCAGCGTGCCGACGACCGTACGACCCCTGGGGTCGGCGGCGGTCTTCAGCCAGGCCGAGCCGGCGGCCGGGCCGGTCAGGTCGAACTTGGTGCTGAGCGCGGTGACCCGCCGGTTGTAGGGTCGTCGGCCGGTGTCGACCGGCTTCCACTGCCCGGTGCCCGCGACCCGCTCCACCTCCACCACCGACATGCCGTGCGCGGCCATCGTGGTGCGGAGCTGCTCGACGGAGAGCCCGTCCAGGCCGGGGAAGCCCGGGAACATCAGTTCCTCGTTCGTGTACTCGTGGTTGACCACGAGCAGCGCGCGCCGGCCCTGCTTGTCCAGCGGCAGCACGCCCACGAAGTCGTTGTTGTAACCGAACTGCCGGGACTGCGCCGCGGCGGTCTGGTGGTGCAGGTCGAACTCGGGCGCGCCCGGCAGCACCGGGTCACCCCACTTGATCACCACGGCGTGGTCGTAGCCGTTCGGGACCAGCAGCGTGTCCAGCTTGTTCGGTGGGATCGGCTTGAAGGTCAGCGCGCCGTTGCCGACCCCGGTGCTGGGCCGGCCGAAGCCGAAGGCCTCCGGGACGTCCGGCGTGGCGGGGGCCGCCAGGGCCGGGGCCGCGCCGGCGACCGCGCCGCCGAAGCCGAGGACCAGTGCGCCGACCGCGCCGGCCCGGACCACGCCGCGCCGCGAGACCTCCGCGTTCACCACGTCTCCGAAGTACGCGTTGTCGGAGGTGTTCGGGACCGGGTGGTCACAGGCGTTTCCGCAGCGGTACAGACAGGTCATCGCGTCACGGGTGCCATGGCGGCTGCCGGTCAGCAGCGGGAGCAGCCGGGGACGGTCGCTCATGGGGGAGGCCTCCAGAGAAGTGTGTGGCACGGCGGGCGGCGTACCAGGCGGACGCTAGGAGGACGCGGTGAGCGTGCGTCGGCCACGATGTGAACCGGCCATGAACACCTGTGCGGGCGGCTACCGCACGTAACCGGTCTGACCTCGGGCTGAACCGATCGGCGTGACCGCACGTATTCCCGAGCGAACGCAACGCCGGACGCGCGCCGGAAGCGAGGGAGACCGCCATCAGCGACCACGACGCCCAACTGCTGCGCGCGCTGCACGACGAGCACGCGGAGGCGCTGTACGCCCATGCCCTGCGGCTGGTCAACGGCGACCGGCAGCGAGCCGAGGACCTGGTGCAGGAGACGCTGCTGCGGGCCTGGCGACATCCCGAGTCACTCGACCCGCGGCGCGGCTCGGTGCGGTCCTGGCTCTTCACCACTGCCCGCAACCTGGCCATCGACGCCTGGCGGCGGCGTTCCACCCGGGTCGGCGAGGTCTTCACCGACGACCTTCCCGAACCGCCGGAGGTGATCGACGAGGCCGAGCGGGCGGTGGAGGCGTGGACCGTCGCCGAGGCGCTCAACCGGCTCAGCCCGACCCACCGGGAAGTGCTTGTCGAGTGCTTCTACCAGGGACGGTCGGTGGCCGAGGCGGCGTCCCGGCTGGGCGTGCCACCGGGGACCGTGAAGTCCCGCACCCACTACGCGCTGCGGTCCCTACGGTTGGTCCTGGCTGAGATGGGAGTGACGGGATGACCCGGTGCGAGTTCGCGCACGACGATGGCGCGTACGTGCTGGGTGCCCTGGCCCCCGCCGAGCGGGCGGCCTACGAGCGGCACCTTGGCGGCTGCGCGTCCTGCCGGGAGGCGGTCGCCGAGATCGCCGTCCTGCCCGGGTTGCTCGGGCGGCTCGACCCGGCGGGGTTGGAGCAGATCCTGCCGCCGCCGGCCCCGCCCCGGGTGCCCGCGTTGTTGGAGGAGGCCCGGCGTCGCCGGCGTCGGGAGCGCGCCAGCGACCGGCGACGCTACGCGTTGACCACCCTGGCCGCCGCCGGGCTGGCCCTGCTTGTCGGTGTGGGCACCGCAGTGGTGCTGCCCCGGCCCGCGGACCAGTCCGGCCCGCCGGTGGCCCAGGGCAGCACGCCCGCACCGCAGGTGTCGATGGTCGCCATGCGTCCGGTGGCCAGCACCGGGCCGGTGCATGCCGACATCGGGCTCATGGGCACCAAGTGGGGCACCCAGGTGACAATGCGCTGCGGGTACGACGCCCGGTCGAGCTACGGCAAGGCGTATCCGTTCCGGCTGGTGGCGCGCGGCCCGAGCGGGGCCAGCGAACAGATCGGCTCCTGGTTGGCCGCACCGGGCGACGCCCTCCAGTTCACCGGTGCCACCAGGTTCACCGATGCCGAGCTGGTCAGCGTGGAACTCCAACGGGCCGACGGCACACCGATCCTCACCTACGCGGTGCCCTGAGACGTCGGTGCGCCGTACCGGGACGAGGGGGCGCGGGTCAGGGGACCAGGGCGGGTTGCCTGGCGGTTCGGGTTCGGCGGGAGTTGTGGACGACATCGGCGGTGAAGACGATGAGGGCGAGCCAGACCAGCGCGAAGCCGGCGAGGCGGGCCGGCGGCATCGGCTCGTGGAAGATGAGTACGCCGCAGCCGAGCTGAAGGATCGGCGCCACGTACTGGATCATTCCGAGACCGCTCAGCGGTAGCCGGTTGGTCGCCCCGGCGAACAGGAGCAGCGGGATCGCCGTGGCCGCGCCGGCCAGTACCAGCAGCACGGTGTGCCCGGCCGAGACGTGGCCGAAGGTGGACTGGGCGCGGCTGGTGAGCCAGGCCAGGTAACCCAACGCCGGCAGGGCCAGCACCGCCGACTCGACGAAGAGACCCTCCGCCGCCGGCAGCCCGAGCCGCTTCTTGACCAGGCCGTAGCCGGCGAAACTGAACGCCAGCGTCAACGCCAGCCAGGGCAGGCGGCCGTAGTCCACTGTGAGCACCACTACCGCCGACGCGCCGATGCCCAGCGCCAGCCACTGTGCCGGGCGGAGCCGCTCCCGCAGCACCGTCACCCCGAGCAGCACCACGACCAGCGGATTGATGAAGTAGCCGAGCGCGGTCTCGACCACCCGGTCGGAGTTGACCCCGTAGATGTAGGTGCCCCAGTTGACGGCGATCAGCGCGGCGGCGGCGACGATCCCGGCCACCGCCCAGGGGCGTCGCACCAGCGCCCGGAGGAAGCCGATGTTGCGCAGCGCTGCCAGCAGCAGGGCCACGAAGACCACCGACCAGACGACCCGGTGGGCCAGTACCTCCAGCGGCCCAGCCGGCCGCAACAGCTTGAAGTAGAGCGGAAAGAAGCCCCAGAGCAGGTACGCGCCGAAGCCGTAGAGGTATCCCAGGCGGAGTGGCGTCACCGCTCCACCGTAAGGGGCATACTGGTATTTTGCTCCTTTCCGGTGACCGGCGTCACGGGTGTACGCCGGTCGAGTTGCATCCACCGCTCCGGCACGTCCAACGGCGTGAAGCCCACCCGCGCGTACACCTGGTGCGCGTCGTTCGTGGCCAGCAGGATTCGGCGGACGCCGAGGTCGTCCAGGTGGTCGCGGATGGCGCCGGCCAGCCAGCCGCCCAACCCGCGGCCCCGCTCGGCGCGGTCGACGTAGACGTCGCAGAGCCACGCGAAGGTGGCGCCATCGGTGACCACCCGGGCCACCGCCACCTGCCGGTCGTCCTCGGGCCGGTAGACGCCGAACGGCAGCGAGCCGGCGAACGCCAGTGCCGTGGTCTCCCGGTCCCGACCAAGGGCCCAGTACGCGTCGGTGGACAACCAGAGGTGCACAAGGGCCAGATCGAGTCGGGCGGGGTCGGTGCTGAGCAGGTAGCCGTCGGTGCGAGTCAGCGAGAACACGCTGCGACGCTAGCCGCCGGGGTGGACGGCCAGACCGGCCAATTCCCAGAGTCTGGTCATTGGCCGGCCGTTGTCGTAGCCCCTCGGCAGGCCGGATCGGTGCCGGCCCGTGAACGTCAGTCCCGGTCGAGGACGGCGCCGAGGATCCAGGTCACGATGCTCACGAACAGGGCGCCGAGCACCGCGGCCGGCCAGAAACCGTCAACCGTGAACGGCAGCCCGGCCTGGTCGGCGATCCAACTGGTGAGCAGGAACAGCAGCCCGTTCACCACAAGCGCGATGAGACCCAGGGTCAGCAGGTAGAAGCCACAGCCGACGGTCTTGATGACCGGCTGGAGGACCGCGTTGACCACGCCGAAGATCACCGCCACCAGGAGCAGCGTGGTGACCGTCTCGGTGGCGGAGTCCGACTCCAGAGAGATGCCCGGGATGAGGAGTGTGGCCAGCCAGAACGCCAGCGCTGTGCTGGCCAGCCGAATCAGCAGACCTTTCAGAAAACCCATGGCGGGGATCGTGCCACGGACCTCGCACCGGCGTAACCCGCAGTTGACCATGCGGGTGGATCAGCCGCGCGACGGCCGCCCGATCAGTTGTGACTCGATCGGCGTGGGGGAGAGCAGCGCCCAGCGCAGCGCCCGCCGATTGACAACGGCGACCATGTCGTCCCGGATCCGGGTCAGCCACTCCGCCGAGCCGCCCAGCCCCAGGGCAACCCCGGCCAGCGCTGCCTCGTTGGCGTCAAGCGGTTGCAGCAACGCGAGGTCGGCCCGGCTCAACGCGTCGACGTCGGCGGAGGTCAACTCGTCCCGTACGACAAGCGTGGCCCGCCACGGCGGACCCGGCTCGGCCTCGGCCGTCACCGGCCCGGCGTCGACGACGAGCAGCAACGGACGCAGGGCGGTCCCCACCCCGTCGGCGACCGGTCGACCGGGCGGGAGCAGCGGGATCGTCCCGCCCGGCGCGCCCACCCCCCGGACGAACGGCTCCCAGACGCGCGGCCGTGCGGTCTGCACCACCACCAGCGCACCGAGTGCCAGTGCGCGCAGGGTCACCAACTGGGCCGCGCGCGCCCCGCCGACGAGCAGCACCCGGGTGCTCTCCGGCCGGAAGAGTCGCACTGTGACGGCTCTGCCGTGCCGGTTCGTGCCGACCATCATGCCCGCGTCGCCGAGGGTCAGGTCCCAGTCGTCCATCGCGATGCGGGGCCGCGCCCCGGGTGTGGTCAGCGCCAGCGGCAGCGTGGCGGCCAGCCCGGGCAGGTGGGCGCCATCGAGGCGTCGCAGCTCCCCGCCCAGGTCGGTCACCAGGCGGTGCAGCGCCTCGGAGGCCGCTGTCAACTCGGTCGCCGTCGTGGCGGCCAGCCTTACGGTCAGCTCGGTCGGCGCCGGGCCGGCGCCGGTGCTCGGCGACGGACCCGCCGTGATCGACACTGTCGTCGCGGTCGCCGGCAACGCGAGCAGCCGGGGCACCAGCCGCCGCCCACCCGTGGCGCCCGCCTCTGGCCACCGGACCAGCCGGAAGGTGGCCTGCACCAGGGTGCCGGACCGCAGCGCCGGCCAGGACTCCCGCACCGGCTGGCCGTCGTGGTGGGCCAACTCGGCCAGGACACGCAGGGCCGCGGGTACGCCGAGCGGGCGCGCGGTCAGCGGTCCGAACCGGCGGACGACGCGACGTACCGTGCCGGCGAGCACCCGGCGCAGGTCCTCCTCCGACCAGCCGTCCACCCGCAGCACCCGGATCGCCACCACCGCCCGCTCCCGCCCGGCGAGCCGCCCGTCGGTGAGCTGCCGGTACGACGTGCCGGCCGTGCCACCCGCGGCCGGCACCGGTGCCGGTGCCCCGGCGAGCAGCAGTTGGACCCGCAGCGGGGGCGCGTCGGGAGCGGCCGGGGGCAGCAACGCGGCTGGCGCGGGGAGCGCCCGGGACACGTCACCGAGCAGGTCCCCGGGGTCGCCGAGCTCCAGTAGCGCCACCATGCCCGCGGTGTCCTCCAGAACGGCGGCCGGGCCTCCGGTCAGCTCGGTCGAGCGCACGACGGTGCCGGGAGCGACAAGGTCGAGCAGTTCGGCCGCTCCGGACGGCCCGGCGAGCGCCCGGCGGCGGGTCAGGTGCCCGACCGCGGTGCCCAGCCACTCGAAGAGCCACCGACCCCGGAACCGGACCCCGGCGACCGCCAGCAGCAGCACGGCCACCAGTGCGACCGCGACGACGACCGGTGCGGGCCGGCCGAGGGCGGTGAGGACGAGCGCCGCCGCGACCTGTGCGGCAACCAGTTGTCCGGCCCGTACCCCGGCGCCGGCCCGCCGATCGGACCGGGCCCAGCGGTCCACTGCTGATCGACGACGGGGTGTACGCAGACCGCTCGGGTCCAGGCCGACCTCGGCGGATCGGCCCGACCCGGCCGGCTCACCCGGTCCGGCCGCTGGCGGGGCGGCGCTCGGCCCGGACCCGACCGGGGTCGCCGGGTGCGGCCCTCCGGTGGTGATCGCCGGCACCGTGCCTCCTCGACCAGTGGGGACCGGGTCGCGCGGCCGGCCCGCCCCGCGACGGCCCGTCACACGCCGCGACGTGGCTGCGGCACATCGTAAGCGACCGATGGCTCACGTGGTTGTCCACAGGGGAGACGGAGGGGGTAGCAGAACCGCAACGAGGCCGCTACCGTCAGCCACGAAGTCATCGCTGACCCGCGTCTCAGTGCTCGACGACCGGGCCAAGCGAACGACGCGTTCACAGGGCGGGCGCGTCGACGGCCAAGGTGCGATCAGGGAGACGAGGTGACGTCCGGGTGTCCCAGACCCAGGCAGAAGCCGCGGTGATGCAGCAGACCGCCGCGAAGTTCGAGCAGGTGGACCAGTCGTTGCAGTCCATGCTGACCGGCCTGCTGGCCGAGTTGCAGGTGTTGCAGCAGGCCTGGCGTGGTGCTGGTGGCCGCTCATTCGAGCAGGTCAAGCAGCAGTGGTCACAGGACCAGGCGGCGCTGCACCGGGCGCTGCGGGAGACCGCCGGGGCGATCCGCACCGCCGGCCGGCAGTACGACGTCTCCGACGACGAGGTGGCCAGCCGGGTTGCCGGCACCAATCGCGGCGGCATCCAGCTGCCGCTCTGATCCCGCTGGGGAGGGAAATCCGATGGACCATGGTGTGCTGGTCGTCAACTTCGCCGCGCTCCACCAGGCCGGCGCGGACATCCAGAAGGCGCTGAACACGCTCGACTCGCAGCTCGGCCAACTCGAACGAGATGCCGCCCCGCTGGTGGCGAGTTGGACGGGCGAGGCCCGTCAGGCCTACGAGCAGCGGCAGGCGCGGTGGCGGTCCGCCTCGCAGGATCTTCAGGCGATGCTGCGGGACATCAAGGTGGCGGTGCACGACTCGGCCACCGACTACCTGGACACCGAAAAGAAGAACACCGGGCTGTTCCAGTGAGCGCGGCGCGTCGGGAGCGCTGACCGTGTCCCGGTCAGCCGCCCGGCCGCCGCGGGTCGTCGGTCCGGGCGGTCAGCTGTCGGCGTCAGGCCGGGTCGGCCGGGCGCCAGCGTCGGCGGGCGCCGCGGGGCACCACCAGGGCGAGCAGCGCCACGGTGGCCGTCATCGTGCCGACCGCCGCGCTGACCAGCAGGGCGCGTTTCTGCGCGTTCGCCCGGCGGGCCTGGCGGGCCAGCGACGCCGGGTCGGCCCGGTCGGCGGCGAGCATGGCGACCGGTCGGGGTCCGGCCACCCGACCGCCGCCGGTCTCGGTGACCGCGCGGTACGGGTTCAGCACGCCGGCGCCGTACCCGCCGCCGTGGCCCGCGTCGGGAGCCGGATCGGCGGTGGCGATGATCCGTTCCGCCACCTGGGCCGCTGTCAACTCGGGCCGGTACTCGCGCAGCAACGCGGCGGTGGCGGCCACGAACGGCGCGGCGTAGCTGGTGCCCTCGACCTGGTGATGGCCCGACCCGGGGGCGGCGGTCAGCACCTCGCTGCCCGGTGCGACGAGGTCGACGTACGCACCGGTCTGCGAGAAGGTCGCCCGGCCACCGTCCGCGCCGATCGCCCCCACGCCGAGCACCCCGTCGTAGGCGGCGGGAAACGGTCGGGGATTCCCACCGTCGTGCAGGTTGCCGGCGGCGGCCACCAGCACCACGTCCCGGTCGACCGCGTACCGCACCGCCGAACGGACCTCCGGGTCGTCCGCGTACAACACGACCGACAGGTTCACCACGTCGGCCTCGTGGTCCACGGCCCACCGGATGGCCTCGGCGAACTCGTCGGCGCTGACCGTACGCCCCGACTCCCGTCCCTGCACCACCTGCTGCTCACTCACCCGCACCGGCAGGATCCGGGCACCCGGCGCCAGACCGCGGAAGGCGACCCCGGGCTGGGGCGTCGCCGCGATGATGCTCGCCACACCGGTGCCGTGCCCGGCGCAGTCCCGACCGCCGTCGCCGCCGCGGTCGAGCAGATCGGTGCCGGCCAGCACGCGCCCGACCAGCTGGGGGTGCGCCCGGTCGACCCCGGAGTCGACCACCGCGACTGTCACCCCGGCGCCGGTGGCCAGGGGCGCGAGGCGGGTCGGGTCGTACCGTTGCTGTGGCCACGGTGTGGCGGTGACCGGCCGGACCGGGGCGAGTGGGGTCGCGCACGCCGGTGCCGTCCGGAGCCCGGCGGTGGCGGTGGCGCTCGGGAGGGCCGGTACGGTCAGCAGGCTCGCGGCCAGACCTGCGAGGACCGGGCGCGTGATCGATCGGGACATCGACAGCCTCCGTATCGTGTCGGCTCCGGGACGGGATGTTATCGCCTCGCCCGCGCCGCGGTGGGCCGCCGACGGCCAGCCATTGTGATCTTGATACCACCTTGTAGGTTGTACGCGATACCTGTGGCCTGTTCTCGGAAGGGGAGGTGGCCGTGACCGCATGGGAGCCGGCCACGGAGGCCGAGGTGGCGATGCGCGACGCGCTGCGCGCCAACGACCAGGAGCTCTACTTCCGACTCCTGTCCCGCACCGATCTGCTGCTTCCGGTCTCCGCGCCGACGCAGCCCGGCCAGGCACCCCCCGGGTGGGGCACCTGGACCACCGGTGGCCGGACACACGTGCTGGCCTTCACGTCCGCCGCCGCACTGCGGGTCTGCCTCGGTGAGCACTCCGGCACCAACCGACGCGTGCCCTTCGCCGACCTCGCGGTCGGCTGGCCCAACCAGGAGTGGTGGCTCGCCGTCAACCCGGGCCTGCCGGTCGAGGGCTACCTGCCGGCCTGGTTCGTGTCGCAACTCTCCCGGGGCGACGTGCGCCTGCCCGGCCGCGCCATGGGCGCCCGCGCTCGGCTGGAGCGGGCGGAGACCCTGGCCCGCACCCGCACCGGCGCGCCCGGTCGGGACGCCGGGCCGGCTGCCGGGTCGCCTCCCACGACAGGTGCGACCCAGTCTGGGCCTGCTCCGGCCCCGCCTGCCCCGGTCGCGCCCGCCCCGGTCGCGCCCGCCCCGGTCGCGCCTGCCCCGGTTCCGCCCGCCCCGGTTCCGCCTGCCCCGGGCGCGCCCCGCAGGGCCGCGTGGGGTCCGGCGCCACGGGCGGCCGGCGCGCCGCCCGTGCCCGGCCCGGCGACGCGGACGCCCGGCCCCGTCGAGCCGTCGCGCCGACCCGGTGACGAGGACCTGCCCGCCGCCGGTCAGCGGCGCCCGAGTGACCCGCCCCCACCCGGCGCGTTGGGCGGCGGCGCCCTGCCCCGCACCGGCCGGCCATCCCGGTTCACGCCGTTGGCGCCGCCCGACCGTCCGGCCGATGCCACCGGACCCGGCGTGGGCTGGCCGACAGCGCACCGACCGAGCGACCCCGACGGCCCGGCGGCGGGCAACGGCAACGGTGTTCCCCAGGCCGCTCGACGTTCCTTCTTCGAACCCACCACCGCCCGGGAACGGGCGTCGGACCCGACGCCGGGCGGTGGGCGCACCGCTGACCGAGCGGCCCCACCGACCCGCTTCGGGCGAGGCAGCCAGCCCTTCCCGCGCCGCCGCCCGGCCGACGCGCCGGCCGAGGGGACTGCGACCCGGGCCTTTCCGATGACGGATCCGGACGCCACCCGGCCGCTGCGGCCGCCGACCGGCGACCTCGGTGCGTCCCGGGGGGTACGCGCCCCGGCAACCGGCGAGGAGATCACCCAGCCCCTGCCGCCGCGCCGACCCAGCCCCGTGGCCGAGGAGCCGACCCGCGCCTTCCGGATGACGGGTGAGCCGCCGCTGACCCGATCGCCGGAGCGGCCCAGCCCGTCGGCGGAGCAGACCCAGGCGATCCCGCGCGACCAGCCGCGCCGATTCGAGCCGGTGGAGGAGTTGCCGCCGTCCGTCGCGGAACCGGTCTCCGGCCCGCCCGCGCCGCGCCGCGGCTTCACGCCCATCGTCATCGAGGGCACCATCATCGAGTCCCGCGACCTCACCGACCCGGTCGAGACCAGCGGCCCGTTCGACGCGCCCCGGCAGCCCCGCCCCGGCGGGGCCGCCCCGCGGCCGTACGACCCGGCGCCCTCCGGTCCGGACCTGTTCAGTCCGGCGCCCTCCGGTCCGGACCTGTTCAGTCCGTCGTCCTCCGGCCCCCGCCCGTCCGGTCCCGCCTCGTTCAACCCCGGTCCGAGCCCATCGGCGCCGCCCTTCACCGGGCCGGTGGATGGCGGGCACACCGCGGACGGCCCGGGCGGTGTCGGCACGGGCGGCGGGCACACCGAGGACCGGGGTGGCGTCCCGGTCAGTGACGATCACACCGACATCGCCGGCTCGTCGGTCGGCGTGACCGGCGCGGACCGGGTCGACAGCGGCGAGAGCGCGATCGCGGACGGCTCCGGTCGGCCGCCGCCCGCCGACGAGCCGGCCCCTGTCGAGTTCGAGCCGGCCAACACCGTCGAGGAGGACCTCCTCGGTGCTGCCGGCGCCGGCAGCACCGACACGTTCCTGTCGACCCTGCTGCTGGCCCGGGTGCTGCTACCGGCGGCGCCGGAGTCGCTGCCCGGCAGCCGCCCCGGTGATTCGGGCTTCGTCTGGCGGACGGCGCAGCTCGACGGCGAGACGTACGTGGTGGTCTACACGTCACCGGAGCGCCTCGCCGACCACGTCGAGGGCGACGTGGTCACCGTCCGCGTGAAGTTCGCCCAACTGATCCGGCGGTGGCCCGACGAGGACTGGTCGTTCGCCGTCAACCCGGGCACCCCGGTCGGCGCCAAGCTGCCCGGTGAGCAGATCGTCGCGTTGGCCAACTGGGCCGCCGAGGTGGGGCTCGGTGACGACCTGGAGGTGGACCCGGAGGAAGCGCCGGCCGTGGCGGAGCCCACCGCCCGTCCCCGGTACGCCCCGGCGGTGGTCGACCCGACCCGACCGACGGTCATGCAGAAGGCGGTCGCGCCCAGCCAGCTCGCCTACTACCTGGATCGCGGGTACGACCGGGTCTCCGGCTTCGTGCACCGGGCCGGTGAGCTGGCCCACCTGACCACGCCCGCCCAGGTGCACGACGCGCTCGGCCTCAGCTACCCCGGTTCGCCGTTCGCCAGGGACGCCGAGGAGATCTACGTGCTGCGCTGGCCGGCGCACCGGCCGAGCCTCTACCGAATTCCGTACGGCGGTCAGAACGAGCCGGCGATGCGGGCCATGGAGGGGTGGGTCATCGAGCGCCCCCCGTTCCGGGGCAACGGCTTCGCCCCGGGCGAGAGCAGCGACGTGGTGGCAGAGTTCAAAGTGGACAGCGCGCGCCTCCCGCACGGCACACAGCTGTGGCGGATCGGCGCGGACGGCACCGAGCGGGTGATCGCCGAACTGGACACCGACTCGGTGGTCTGGCGACGGGTCGGTGAGGCGTGATGCGCGACGGTTACGTGGCCCGGTGGCAGGGTCGGGAATACCAGGCCAGCCCCGATGGCGACAACATCCGCCTCTACCAACGCGAGCCGGGCGAGGGCTTCGAGGAGGTCCGCGCCGGCCGGTACGTCCGGGTGCTGCCGGCGAGCGAGATCGAGGACCTGGCGTACGTGCGGACCACCTGCACGTGGCAGGGCCAGCCGTTCATCGTGCTCGGCGAGCACGACGCCTGGTTGCGGGTGGAATACACAGGTGGCCGCTGGCCGGTGGCTGAGGCGATGCGGCTGGAGGTCTTCGACTTCGGCGTCTACCAGGGGTGGGCGCCGGCCTCCGAGGTCACCGACCTCCGGGAGCAGCGGGTCTGAGCGGTCAGCTCTTGGCCCAGCGCAGGATTTCGCCGAGCACCAACTCCGGTGCCTCCAGGTGCGGAAAGTGCCCCACCCCGTCGAGCAGCCGCCACTCGTAGGGGGCGACGACGTAGCGGCCGGAACCCAGGGCGGTACGCGGCAGGGAGGCGGCGTCCAGCGCGCCGTGCAGTTGCAGGGTGGGGGTGGACAGCGGCTTCTGCATGAGGCGGACGAACCGGTATCCGTGCAGCCGCAGCAGCGAGCGGAACGCCCAGCGGTAGCCCTCCAACGCGCAGAACGCGGCCTGGGGGATGCACATCGCCTCCCGGCACCGCTCGGCGTACGCCTCGAAGTCCGGCCCGGCGGCCCAGCGTGGGCCGCCCCAGCGGCGCAGGATCTCCTCGACCGCCGCCGCGCCGTCCCGGGTCAGTACGTGCTCGTAGCGGGGTAGTTGGAACTTCAGCGCCGGCGTGGAGGCGGCGAACTGCCCGCGTGGGTCGGCGAAGATGCCGGCGCGCAGTCGCAGCGGGTGTGGTGCCCCCAACACCACGAGCCGGCGAACCAGGGCCGGGTGGAAGGACGCCACCGTCCAGCCCACCATGCCGCCGACGCCGCCGCCGACGATCGTCGCCGACCGTTCGCCGAGCGCACGGATCAACCCGGCGATGTCGGCCGCGAGGGTGTAGCCGTCGTACCCCCGGGGTGGTTTGTCGCTGGCGCCGTAGCCGCGCAGGTCGACGGCGACCGCCCGGAAGCCGGCGTCGGCGACCGCCGGCAGCATCCGGTGCCACGCCCACCAGTGCTCCGGGAAGCCGTGCAGGAAGAGCACCATCGGCCCGGTGCCGGCCTCGACCACATGGAACCGGGTGCCGTTGGCGCCGACGAAACGGTGCGTCCACGGCCCCTCGGTGAGGACACAGGACTCGTCGACGACTCCGCCGCGCTGGTCGGTCATGGCAGACAGCCTAGGACCCGGTTGCCGTCGGCGGCCCTTGTGGTCGCTTTTGAGCAGGGAGAAGCCCGGGTTGTCCCCTGCGGGTGCGCCGGGCGTCGTCCCGGTGTCGGCCGGACAAAGGGCGGCGCCCGGGCAGACAAGCTGCCCGGGCGCCGCTGGGTGGTGCGGGATCGTTGGTCAGAAGATCCGGATCTTCATCGAGGTGCCGTCCTGCTCCAGAACCTTGATCTTGACACCGGTCGCGGGGAGCTTGACGCCGTGGTTCGGCAGCTCCTCGTAGAAGTACTTCTTGGTGTCGTCGAACAGGGGCTGCGCAGCCTCGCCGCGGATGTACTGCGGCTGGCTGTTGAGGCGCAGGGTGAACGAGTCGGCCTTCTTGAGGCTGAACGGCGCGTCGTAGACCTGGACCCGGGCCCGCCACGGAGCACCGGTCAGGTTGTAGATCGGCTCCGGGTGCGCGTCGATGTACAGGTTGCGACCCTCACCCGGGTGACCACCCGGGTTGGACTCCGACACCGGCGCCGTGTTGTTGTCGGCGAACCGGGTGTTCCAGTACGAGATGAGCAGGCCCTCCTGGTACGCGTAGTGGTCCACCCAGTCCGGGCGGGTGTTCGCGTAGCCGAAGAAGTACGGGCCGGTCTTCAGGTACTTGTCGTACGAGACGTACGACCGGTTGCCGGCGATGTAGTAGTTGTCGAACAGCCGGGTGTAGGTCGCGCCGACCACCTGGAAGTCCTCCAGGGCCCAGCCGGCGTCGGTCTCGGCGCCGTCACTGAACACGGTCTGGCCGTCGGCGGTCACGGTGATCGCGTCACCGAAGAAACCACCCTCGGAGACACCACCGTCGGTGACGTAGTGCAGGCGGACCTGCGCCGACTTGCCGGCGACAGCGGTCAGCGGGATGTTGATGTCGGCCCAGGCACCGTTGCTGGTGCCGGAGAGGGCCGGACGGTCGGCGCCGTCCACGCCGATCGGCTTGCCGTTGACGGTGCCGTCCAGGTCGATCCAGGACTGACCGCCGTCCGTCGACGCCTCGAAGTAGAGGTAGTCGTAACCCGCTTCGATGCTGTACTTGCCCTTGAGCGACAGCGCCGCGGAGGACTTGCCGGTGAGGTCGAACGTCCTCGTCATCGTGCTGTCGAGGCTGTCCTCGTTACCGGAGAAATACTGTTTCGCGCCTTCGACGGGCGCGCCGTAGTTGAACGTGTACTCCCGTTGGGGCAGCACCACCACGGCGGCCTGTGCCTTCTCGGAGTTGTACTCCTGTGGACCGAGGTCCAGCTTCTTGTCCTGGCCGGCCACGAACACCTTGTAGTCCAGCCAACCGAGCTGGAGCTTGTTCCACGCGCCGAGGTCGCCGCCGCGATCACCGATCGCCGGGTCGTTCTTGGCGCCGAGCCGGCTCTGGGCCATCAGGGTCCAGTGCTCGTTGTTGTTGTCAGCGGGTCCGTAGTCGTCCGGCAGGCCCAGGTCGTGGCCGTACTCGTGGTAGAAGACGCTGCGGCCGCCGTTTTCCGGCTGGATCGTGTAGTCGCGGATCCAGACGCCGGTGTTGCCGATCTCGGTGCCACCGATCGGAAGGTTCGGCGGGCCGACCGGCGAGCTGTTGTAGGCCGACCAGCGGTGGCTCCAGATGGCGTCCTCACCCTGCTGCGGGTCACCGTCGGCCTGGTCGCCGCCGGAGTGGACGATCTGGAAGTGGTCGATGTACCCGTCCGACTCGTTGAAGTCGCCGTCACCGTCGTAGTCGAACCGGTCCCACTGGTCGAAGGACCGCATCTCCTCGGCGATCTGCGCGTCCGTCCGGCCCTTGGCCTTCTGGTCGACGACCCACTGGTTGGCGGCGTCGCGGACCAGCGCCCAGGTGTTCGAGCAGACATTGTCGGGGCAGACGGCCCGATCGTCGCGCGGGTCCGGCTCCTGGCCGGGCTTCGGGTCCGGGATCGGGTCGTCGGAGCGACCGTAGCGGGCCTCGTTGTACTTGACCTTGACCCAGTCGGTCACCTCACCGTCGACGGTGTAGCGACCCGAGGACTGCGCCTCGTAATACTGCTTGAGCGACTCGTCGCCCGGGTTGGTGCCGAAGTAGACCTGGCGGAAGTGCTCCGGGCTGAAGTCCGGCTGCCAGATGGTGGAGTTGTCCACGGCCCGGTTGGGCTCGGGGATCTTGTTGTGCAGCGGCCCCTGGAACGTCGTCGGCCCGGCGATGTCCGGGTTCGTGTCCTTGTCCGGGTAGGACGGGTGCCGCTCGTCACCGAACTCGGCAAGGATCACGAAGATCTTGTCGGTCCGCTCACGCTCAAGCTCTACGTACTGGTCCCGGGGCTCCGGGTCGGTGCCGGCCGTGCGGGCGTTGGCCCTGGCCGTGCCCGCCTTGCCGACCTGGCCGACCTTGACGACCGTGCTGCCGTTGCGCTCGATCGGCTTGCTGCGACCGCTCAGCACGTCGCTGAGGCCCTGCTGACGGAGCGCGCGGCGCTTGTCCTCGAGCTTGTCGGGGAGTTCGTCCTTCAGCGCCTGCGGCTCGGCAGCGGCCGGTGCTGCCGGCAGTTTGGGCTGCGGCGCCGCCGAGGCGGACGGACCGTAGATCAGGCCCGTCGCCGTCAGTGAGAGCCCGAGCAGACCCACTGCGACTTTGCGCACGTGGTACCTCCGGTGTGAGGGAACCGGCCCCACGGGGGTACGGGCCGGTGGGAGATCGATCCCACGAGTGGGACCAAGGGTGAACATAGTTACTGCTGGGACGGGTGGGAAGACGATCGCGTCGATTTGTTGCAAGATTTTGTTGGGAATGCTTTTCACCGTCACACCCCAGCGCTTCATCAGCCACATTGACCAGAGGCGGGCCGACCGTCCCGGTTTGAAACGACATATTTCGATAGCCCTGATCGATGTACGACAGTGGGGCCGGAGGCGTCTCCGCCACCGGCCCCACCAACCGCTGTTATCGGTTACCGCTCAGCAGCGCGTCACTTCGTCGCCGGGGTGACGAAGATCGTGGCGGACGAGTTGTCCTTCGCGGCCTTCTTGACGGTGAGCGACACGCCGTAGTTGACGCCCGCGTCACCGGGGTTGCCGGTGCCCAGCACGATCGCGCCACCGCCCAGGGTCACGCCGTAGAACTCCGGCGCCGGGCTGCCGTCCGGGTGGGTGACCCGGGTGGTGTACGGCGCGTTGTTCCGCGACGGAACGACCACCGACGCGTCGTTGTCCCGGGCGTACGCGGCCCCGTCGCGCATCTCGATGCCCGGGTACCAGGTCTTGGCATCGGTGAAGGACTTCACCGGCGCCTGCGCCTTGAACTTGGTGCAGTACGCGCTGTACGGCTCGTCCGCCGCCTCCAGGCACTCCGTGAAGGGGTACGTCTTCTGGAGCGTGAAGGCGGCGTTTGCCGACTGCGGACGGCTGGGCAGGTTGTCCGTCACCGACGGGTCCTTCACGGCCGCCTCGCCCGTGCGGCGGTACGGGTCGAAGTGCGAGTCGACGATGAGCAACCCGCCCTTCGCGCCGTAGCTGGGCAGGGCGGTCATCTGCCCGGTGACGTGGTTGACGTCGCCGAGCGCGGTGTCCCGGTACCAGACCAGCATGCCCGGCGCGTTGTACGAGATCCGGTCGACCTTCCACGCCTCGTGCGAGTAGATCGTGTCGTACGCGTACTTCAGGCCCTTGTCGAAGCCGTCGAAGTTGCGCCACTCGGCCAGGTAGTACTGCGCGTGTACCTCGGTGCCGCCGGAGACCTTCCAGCCCGCGCCGGTGGTGTCGACGAAGGTGCCACCGGTCGCGGTCCAGCCGTTGTCGCCGCCCTCGACGTCGTCGCTCCACGTCGTGGCGCCGCCGCCGGTGACCGCGAAGTCATCGACGAACCAGTTGCGCTCCTCGAACGCCTCGTCGGTGGCGAGACGCAGACGCACCTGGACGGTCGTCCCCGCGTACGCCGACAGGTCGACGTAGTCGTGACGCCAGCCGTCGGTGCTGCCGGTCAGCCCGTACTTCTTGCCGCCGAAGTCGTTCATCCGGCCGTTCGGGTCACCGTAGTTGTCCGGCGTGGTGACCACGGTGCCGTCCTCGGCGTAGACCTTCTGCTCGGTCCAGGTCGTGCCGCCGTCGGTGGACAGCTCGAGGAAGCCGTAGTCCCAGTCCTCCTCGATGATGTAGTTGTTCCACATCCAGAACTTCGCGTCCGCGGCGGCCGGCACGTTGACCGAGCGGCTCAGCTTGACGTCGGCCCAGCTCTGGTCGTTGTTGCTGTGCCACATCTTCGTGCCGCTGTGCGGCGTGGCAAGCGTCGTCACCTTGTCCGGCAGGTCGACCTTGATGCCGTCCTCGGCGTCGATCGGCGTACGCGAGGTCTGCCCGAGCTTCACCTCACGCGGGTTCGACCCGGGGCGGATGGTCAGCGGGTCGGCCCAGCCGAGCACCCACTTGTCCCAGATGCCCATGTGCGTGGGCAGCGCCTGGAAGATCTCACCCGAGTGCGATCCGGAGGCCATCAGGTCCCAGAAGTCCACGTCGGAGTCGGCGTTGCCGGACGTGTCGTAGAGGTCCGGCAGACCGAGGTCGTGGCCGAACTCGTGGGCGAAGACGCCGACGCCGGCGTCCTCCGGCTGCACGATGTAGTTCGACACCTTCAGGTTGGTGCCCGGGATGGTGTAGCCACCCGGAACCGAGGAGGAGTGCGCCCACACGGCGTACACGCCCTGGTCGCCGCCGCCGCGCGACTTGCCCTGCCCGGCGTGCACCAGCACGAGGTGGTCGATCACGCCGTCCGGCTCGTAGACGTTGCCGTCACCGTCGCGGTCGGCCTGGTCCTCGATGTCGTAGTCCGCCCACGGGAAGGCGGGGTCCTTCGCGGCGAGCGCCTCGATCGCGTCGCCCGCCAGCTTGCCCGCGCCGGCCGGGTTGTCCGGGTGGCCGTTCATCGTCTGCTCCCGGCCGGGGACCCAGTTGCCGTCCTCGTCCTGGGTGCAGCGGTTGGCCGCGTACCAGCCCTCGGAGTGCGGCACGGTGATCCACGGGCTGGCCTGCCCGTCGACCGTGTACGCGTTCTTGGACATCTCCAGGTACATGTTGTGCATGGTGCGGCCCGAGATGTCGATGCCCTTCTTGCCGTCCGGGCCCTTGAGGTCGGTACGGACCCGCTCGGTGATGCCCTTCTTGCTGTACAGCATCTTGTTGTAGTGCGACGGCGAGAAGTCCGGCACCCACATCGAGTTGTTGTCCTCGTGCGGCAGCCGCGACGGGTCCGGGATCGTGTTGTGCTTCGGCCCGTTCTGCACGGTGCCGGGCACGCAGGTGCGGTCCTCGAACACCGTCTTCGGGACCATCACGTTCGTGAAGTCGTCGTTGGCCTTGTCGTTGAACTCGACAAGCAACGTCAACAGCTTCGCCGTCTGCGTGGTCGGCGCCTGCTTGATCTTGCGAGGGTTCTTGCCGGTCTGGATCGACTTCGCTTCGATCTTGGCCAGCTGCTTGGCGGTGACCGGGTTGCCGCGCGCGTGCTTCTGGTCGAACGCGCGGGCGGATTCCACGGCGGGCGTGTAGACGCCGCCCTTGCCCTTCACCTCGCGGCCGGTGGTGTCCGGCTGCACCTCGGGCTCGGCGTAGTTGATGTAGTACTCATCCGCGCCGATCACCGCCCGGGGCGTCGGGGACGACGACTGGGCCGCCGCGCTGCCCGTCACGGTCAGTGACGTGGCCGCGAGGGCGATGGCGGGCAGTGCGACGAGTAGTCGTCGCCGCGACCCGGACTGCGGTTTGTGGTTCATGCCGCTCCATTTCTCGGGCATGGGGAGGAGGACGTTGGATCGTCCGACCGTCGATGTGACGAGCGTCGAATTGTTCCAACCTGCGTGAACCTAAATCACAACCGGCCGAAAGGACAGTGGTGACCCACCGCTTGGGCCGTTCAGCTTCTTTCGACTCCCCCGACCGACCGATGTGACAGTGGCGGGACGCTGTGGGTCGTACCCGTAAGAAATGACGGAGGGTGGCGGTCCGCACGGACCGCCACCCTCCGGTGTGTACGCCTGCCGTCAGTCCTCGTCGGACTTGGCCCCGCTCATCCCCGACGAGATCAGCTCCATCACCGAGGAATCCTGCAGGGTGGTCACGTCGCCGAGCGACCGGTTCTCCGCGACATCGCGCAGCAACCGGCGCATGATCTTGCCGGAGCGGGTCTTCGGCAGCTCCGGCACCAGCATGATCTGCCGCGGCTTGGCGATCGGCCCGAGCGTCTTCGAGACGTGGTTGCGCAGCTCGGCGATGAGCTGCTCACCCGCGTCGCCGGCGATGTCGGTGCTGCCGCGCGGGATGGCGAACGCGACGATGGCCTGCCCGGTGGTCGGGTCGGTAGCGCCCACCACCGCCGCCTCGGCCACCGACGGGTGCGACACCAGCGCCGACTCCACCTCCGTGGTCGAGATGTTGTGCCCGGACACCAGCATCACGTCGTCGACCCGGCCGAGCAGCCAGATGTGCCCGTCGTCGTCCTTCTTCGCCCCGTCACCGGCGAAGTACATGCCCTCGAACCGGCTCCAGTAGGTCTCGATGAACCGGTTGTCGTCACCCCAGATGGTGCGCAGCATCGACGGCCACGGCTCGCGCAGCACCAGGTAGCCGCCGCCACCGTTCGGCACCGACTGGCCCTGGTCGTCCACCACGTCGGCCACGATGCCCGGCAGCGGGGCCATCGCCGATCCGGGCTTGGTCGCGGTGACCCCCGGCAGCGGGGAGATCATGATGGCGCCGGTCTCGGTCTGCCACCAGGTGTCGACGATGGGCAGCGCCCCGCCGCCGATGAACTCCCTGTACCACATCCAGGCCTCGGGGTTGATCGGCTCGCCGACGCTGCCGAGCAGCCGCAGCGACGACAGGTCGTGACCGGCCGGGATGTCCTCGCCCCACTTCATCATCGTGCGGATCAGCGTCGGAGCGGTGTAGAGGATGCTGACCTTGTACTTCTCGACGATGTCCCAGAAGCGGCCCCGGTGCGGGGTGTCCGGGGTGCCCTCGTACATCACCTGGGTGGCCCCGTTGGAGAGCGGGCCGTACACGATGTAGGAGTGGCCGGTGACCCAGCCGATGTCGGCGGTGCACCAGTAGACGTCCGTCTCCGGCTTGAGGTCGAAGACCGCGTGCGTCGTGTACGACGCCTGCGTCAGGTACCCGCCGGTGGTGTGCAGGATGCCCTTCGGGCGGGCCGTGGTGCCGCTGGTGTAGAGGATGAACAGCGGGTGCTCGGCGTCGAACGGCTGCGCCGTGTGCTCGGCCGACGCGGTCTCCACCGTCTCGTGCCACCAGTGGTCCTTCGCCGACCAGGCCACGTCCTCGCCGGTACGGCGGACCACAAGCACGTGCTCCACCGACGGGCAGCTCGCCACCGCCTCGTCCACTGTCGGCTTCAGGGCTGACGGCTTCCCCCGCCGGTAGCCGCCATCCGCGGTGATCACCACCTTGGCGCTGGCGTCCTGGATCCGGTTGCTCAGCGAGTCGGCGGAGAAGCCGCCGAAGACCACGCTGTGCGCCGCGCCGATCCGGGCGCAGGCCAGCATCGCGACCGCCGCCTCCGGGATCATCGGCAGGTAGATCGCCACCCGGTCGCCGGCCGTGACACCCAGCTCGGTCAGCGTGTTCGCCGCCCGGCAGGTCAGCTCGTGCAGGTCGGCGTACGTGATGGTCCGGGTGTCGCCCGGCTCGCCCTCCCAGTGGATCGCGACCTTGTCGCCCCGGCCCGCCTCGACGTGCCGGTCCAGGCAGTTGTACGCCACGTTGAGCTGCCCACCGACGAACCACTTCGCGAACGGCGGGTTCGACCAGTCGAGCACCTCGTCCCACTTCTTCGACCAGGCCAGCCGGTCGGCCTGCTTCGCCCAGAACGCGAGGCGGTCGGCGTCGGCCTCCGCGTACGCGTCGATCGTGACATTGGCGTGCGCGGCGAGTTCGGCCGGCGGGGGGAACTGGCGCGTCTCGTTCAGCAGATTGGCCAATGCCTCGCTCATGCCGTGACTCCTCGTCCTCGGGTGACCTGCGTCTCGCTGGGCACGAGGGTAGTCCCGGGTCCTCCGGCCGGCGACCACTGCCCGCCCCGGTCGCGCCGAGCGGCCCCCGCCGCGCGCCCGACGGCCCGTCCCCCGCCCGACGGCGCGTCCCTCCCCCGATGGCGCGTCCCCGCCCGCGCGGGCGGGGACGGCGCGGCTTGATCGACACGGGTTTGGTGAAATCGGGGTATCCGGGCCTCGCGGACACCCCGGCATCACCAAGCCCGTGTCGACCTTGGCCTTGGCGTGGGTCGAACCGGCCTGGCCCCGTGGCCGGTGCGGCGGGTCGGGTGGTCCGGATCGCGCTGTGGCCGGGTGCGACCCGCCGGGCCGGGCCGGGTCGCTAGCGTGGCGGGGTGACCACCGACCCGCTCGCACCCCTGCTCGCGCTCGCCGACATCGCCGCCGCCGTCGAGCGTGCCCGCGAACGGTTCGACAAGGCGCTCGGGCACCGGGCGCTGCGCCGGCACGGTGGACAGGTCGCGGCCGAGGTGAGCCTCCGCTCGGCGGTGGCCAGCGCCGCCCTGGAGGGGGCCGGGCACGACCGCGAGGCGGTCCGTGCCGGCACCGTCACGGATCCCGTGCTCCAGGGGGCCCTGCGGGTCGCCGGGGCGCTGCCCGGCCTGAGTGAGCTCTGGCCGAAGGCCCCCCGGCAGGCTCTCGCGAAACTGCACGTGCTCGCCGCCCGGGACGTGGTGCCGGAGGCCGAGTTGGGCCGCCCGGTGGCCGACCCGGTGGTCGCCACCCGACTGGACGGGCTGGCCGGGCTGGTCGCCGGCGGCACCACCGTCTCGCCGCTGGTGCTCGCCGCAGTGGTCCACGGCGAGTTGCTGAACCTGCGCCCGTTCGCCGGCCCGTCCGGCGTGGTGGCCCGTGGCGCCGCGCGGCTGGTGCTGCTCGCCAGCGGCCTCGACCCGCGCGGGCTGCTCGCCGTCGACGTCGGACACCGCGAACGGGAGCCCGAGTACGTCGGCTCGGCCGGCGCCTTCACCACCGGCACCCCGGACGGGCTGCGCTCCTGGCTGCGGCACTACCTGACGGCGGTCGAGGTCGGCGCCGACCAGCTCACCGTCATCGGCGACGAGATCCTCGCCGCCGCCTGAGCCGCTGTCACTCCCGCCGTACCGCGCGGTTCACCTTGGCCTGCAACGCTCGGCGGGCGATCGGCCCGAGGTCGTCGACGATCTCCAGCAGCAGCGCGAGCTGGTCGAGCGCCGCCATCGCCCGGTCGGCCCCCACCCGGTCCACCCCGTCGTAGAGTTCCAGCCCGATGAACGCGGCCGACACCGCGCGGGCCAGGCCGGGCACGTCGGCCACCTCGGCGAACGGTGACCCGGCGAGCAGCCTGCGCAGAACCGCCTCGATCTCGTCCACCCAGAGCTGGAGCGCCGCCGCCGTCGGCACGGCCAGCCGCTGGTCCGCCTGCGCCCCCGCCAGCATCTGGGCCAGGAAGCTGACGTTGCCGAGCTGGCGTTCCTCGTCGTGCAGCTCCCGCCCGACGGCGAGCAGATCGCGCAACGACCCGGCCGAGGCCAACCGCGCCGACCAGTGCTCGACCCGCTCGGCAGTGCTGACCCGGCAGGCCGCCGTGAGCAGATCGTCGACACTCCCGAAGTGGTAGAAGACCAACGCCTGGTTCACCCCGGCGGCGGCGGCGATGGTACGGGCGGAGACGCCGGCGATCCCGTGCTCCCGGATGGCGGCGATGGTGCCGTCGAGGAGGCGCTGTTTGGTGTCGGACATGGCTCTCCTCGCGAGCGGGCCGGGTGCGGCGGTGCGATCATCGCATCGGTGACCAGTTGGGCGAGCCAGGTGGCCCCGGGCAGTCGTAGGGTCCAGCCGACCACCGCCCAGCCGAGATGGACGTGTTCGAGTCCACGGGCGACGGCGGCCACCCCCCGTTCCGTGTGGCCGTCGCCGCCCACGTACTCCGCCCGCCACAGCACGCGCTCGTGCTCTCGGGCGGGTCGGATCCGCAGCCCGACCGGGTGCCGCCGGGCCAGCGCCCGCCAGACGGCAGTGCAGGGCCCGCAGCCGTCGTCCAGCCAGAGCACCGCCGGTGGCCCCACGGAGTACGGCCGCCAGCGCGGCCACCAGTCGCGCACCTGCCCCCGGTACGACCGCCAGGAGTCGCCGTACCGCACCCGTAGATCGTTGTGCTCGTGTGGCCCGGCCACCGCCGCTCCGAATGCCCCCGCCGACACCGCCGCCAGGGCCAGGGTGACGCTCCGGGTGACCACGGCGGTGAACAGCAGCAGCACCACCGCGGTGAACTGCATCGGGTTGGCCAGGTAGGCGTACGGGCCGGTGGTGACCAGACGACGCGGCGGGTCCCACGGGTACGGCGTGCCGCCGCCCCGGACGGCGAACTCGGCGACGGCGGCCAGCGCCGGCGTGGCCGCCAGCACTGCCAGCTGCGCCACCACCAGCAGCCCGGTGCGGCGCAGCCCGGTCAGCCCGGCCCACGACCCGTCGCCCAGTTCGAAGGCCACTGTGGGCAGGAACCAGAGCAGCAGGGCGGCGAAGACTCCGACCTGGAGGAGCGTCCGCGCGCCCAGGTGCCGGCGGTCGGCGCAGAACCGACCGAGCAGTTGGGCGGGTAGGGCCACCAGGAGCAGCCCGACCACCTCCCCGACCAGCCAGTGCGGGCCGAGGCGTACCAGCGGGTGCAGCGCCGGCATCGCCACCACGTCGACCCAGAGCAGCAGACCCAGCGCGACCGGCAGTGGCAGCACCCGGCGCAGCAGCACCGGCAGCGGACCCCAGAGGACGGCCCAGCCGATCCACAGGTCCACCGGCATCCCCCGGAACGCGCCGTCGACCGTCGCGAACGCGTACCAGCCGGTCCGGCGAGCGACCTCGTGCAGCGCGGCGATGCCGATCCCGGCCGCGACGAACGCCAGCAGCCCCGCGGCCCGGGAGACCCGGTCCCGCACCCGGCCACCGACGGCGAGTACGGCGAGAAGCGGCAGCACCAGGCTCAGCCAGCGGGCGGCCGTCACTCCAACGCCAGCATGTCGAGCAGATGCCCGACCCCGGCGCCGAGCAGCACCTGCTGCACCGGTCCGAAGTACCAGGACGGGTCCAGGCCCCGGGCGTAGTCGACCTGGACCCGGACCTCGGTGTGCCCCGGATCGATCGCCCGCCAGCTCAGCTCCGCGTGCCGCCAGGTGAACCACCGCGCGGTGATGGAGCTGTCCTCGACGAAGCGGAAGCCGACCCGCCCCGGTGCGACGTCGTCCACCTCGGCGAGCAGGTGGCCGCCCGGGCCGTGCGCGCTGCCGTGGTAGCCGAACATCCACCGGTCGCCGAGGCTGAGCCCGTCGCCACTGACCTGTCCCGGGGTGGGCACGCCCAGCAGCCGCAGCGGCGCGGACCGGACGCCTGTCGGATGCGGGCCGGCGGCGAGGTGCTCTCCCACCCGGTCGACCGGGAGCGCGACGACCCGGGTCACCTCTACCGTCTGCTCCGGATCGATTCGGCCGGCGATGCCACTGCCCTCCAGGCCGGGCAGGAGCAGCAGCGGCACGGCCACGAACACGTACGGCCGGTTTGCCTTCTGGAGGGCGCGGATCAGCGCGGTGGTGCCGTGCGCCACGGCGTAGACCAGTGGGGCGGCCAGGAGGACGCAGACCGCACCCTCGTGCAGCATTACCGCCGCCAGCAGCAGGGCCATCGTGGTGGCCGCGAAGACCCTGCCGTGGGCCGTCTGGCGGGGGGTGAGCGCGAGGGCGGCGGCCAGCAGCACCGGAAGCGCCACGAAGAGCACGGCGCTGTCGGCCCGGCCCTGGTCGACCACCCCGACGAAGACGACCACCCCGAAGAGCGTGATCAGGCCGGCCAGGACCCAGTGCGCGGCCGTTCGCTCCGCTGGCGGTTCATCGTCGTGAGTCATGTGACCTCCGGTTTTAAGCGGTCGCTCAAACCGAGCATACGACTACTTGAGCGGACGCTCAAACCGGTGGTTGGGCAGGAGTGGGCACCGTGCGGTGACGAGGGCGGCACGCACCGTCGCTCCGGCGACAGCAGGTGCCGGTACGAGAGAAACGCGGGGAAGGGTCGCGCAGCCCGGACTGGTCAGGCGGTGGCGGCGGCGCGGGTCCGGCGATGCCGGCCATACCAGGCGATACCGATGGCCACGCCCACCCCGACCCCCAGGGCCGCGGCGGCGACCGGAACGGCGGGTCGTTCCCGCAGGCGGCGGCCCAGCGGAATCGGGTGCCGGAACTCCAGCACCGGCCAGGCATTCTCCGAGGCCAGCTTGCGCAGCTGTCGGTCCGGGTTGACCACGCTCGGGTGACCGACGCACTCCAACAACGGACGATCGCTGTACGAGTCGGAGTATGCGTACGACTCGGCGAGGTCGTAACCCCGGACGGCGGCCAACTCGCCGACCGCCTCGACCTTGCTCGGACCGGCGGCGTAGAACTCGACCTCGCCGCTGTACCTGCCGTCGCGAACCGTCATCCGGGTGGCGATCACGTCGGTGACCCCGAGCAACTCGCCGATCGGCCGGACCATCTCCTCGCCGGATGCCGACACCAGCACCACATCCCGCCCGGCGGCCTGGTGCTCCGCGATCAGGACAGCGGCTTCGGCGTACACATAGGGGTTGATCAGCTCATGCAGTGTTTCCGCGACGATCTGGCGGACCTGCTCGACCTGCCAGCCCTTGCAGAGCGCAGCCAGGTAGTCCCGTGTTCGGGCCATGGTCTGCTCGTCGGTGCCGCCCAGCCGGAACATCAGCTGCGCGTACGCCGACTTGACCACGTCACGCCGGGTGATCAGCCCGTCCCGGTAGAACGGCCGACCGAACGCCAGGGCGCTCGACTTGGCGATGACGGTCTTGTCCAGATCGAAGAAAGCGGCACTTCGGCCCACGGCGCGAAAGTCTAGCCGGATGGTCTATCGTCGGCGGGTGCCCGGGGTCAGGCCACCCGTCAGACCTGCGGGCTGGCACCAAAAATCCCGCTCTGCGTGATCACGCTCACACTCCGCAAGGAGATTTTCGCAGTGAGTGGGGTCGGCACCACTCGACGTGACGGGCGCGCTCAGGCAGACTTGTCCGTACGACGAGCTTTCACATCCCCGAAACAGACAAAGACCCTCAGCGGTTGCACCCCCCGTGGCCGCTGAGTGGTTCGGCTCGACCCCCCCGGAGCCGAACCTTCGACGACCCCCGTCTCCCCCCGACGGGGGTCGTCCCTTTGTGGGGAGCGCTCCCGGCCGGGTGGCGAACGAGTGTCGAAGGCCGCCGAGTGGCCGCCCGGCGCCCCGAGCACGGACCCATCCGCACGCGCTGACGACTGGGCGCGCGTCGACAGCTCCGCACTCCGGCCTCGGCGGTTGATGCGAAGACCACGGGACAGGGGCGGCCGGTTGACCAGCGAATTCGTTGCCGAAGCCCGGGCAGATGGTGCGGGAGCCGCGCCTACGGGTGGTCCGGGGAAGCGATTTCCACGTACTCGCCGAACGGCTCGATGGATCCGTCCCAACCGTTCCAACCCTGTTGGGTGATCTGCCCGTCGGCGTAGGTGTACGACCAGCGGGCACCGTCCTCGCCCTCGATGTGGACGGTTCCCGAGCGAACGAACGGCGCGATCGCGACGTAGAAGGCTGTGGTCTGATTCGACCACTTGGGGTCACCCTCGTCGTCGTACCCGAACTCGATCCAGTCGCCGTCGCGGATGATCGAGGCTCGGGCCACATCCGCCAGGTCGACCAGCGTGTCGATCGACGGAGACGCGTCCGGCCTGTACCAACCAGCTCGTCTCGCCACGGCGGCCTGGGTGGCGGCGGCCGCAGCAGCGTCGTCCGACTTCGGGAGGTGCAAACGGCCTGAAGGCCTCACCGTGTATCCCACGGCGTGCACCCTACAACGGTCGATGCCCACCCATGGGCCCAGAAGTGGCTTGTCCAGGCCGAGTAAGAGTCGTGCCCACCCCTTGCTCGTCGGCGATTGCCAGGATCGGGAACCGTTCGGCTGTTGGGGCGGGAAGGATCCCCGCCTTCGACAGTTGTAGGACGGCAATGGGTCGGCCGGACACAACAGTGGCCACCTGGATGACCACTGTTCGCCGAGGTCCGCTAACCCGTTCCGGTTGGCTGCCTCCTCCGGCGCGGGGCCGCCAAGGGTCGCGAAGATGCGCGATGCGCACACCGCGCGTGACGGTCTTTGTGAGAAGCGACCAGACACCTTTCATCGACGAATGCTTCCGCCCGCCTGATCGCGCAAGATTTCAGCGATGGGGAGTGGCTGGTCGCACTTGTCGGCACCCGGAGCGGCGCGACGATCGTATCCGGTTTATTGCCCAAGAGACCTGGACGGCGTCGCGCTGTGCGGGGGTATACCTGCGCCGATGCTGCCGGGAGACGTACTGGTTGAGATTGGCGACGACCTGCTCAGCAGCGACTGTCTGCCACGGATAATAGATGCCTTCAGACCGCGCAGATCGCGGATAACGGCGGCCACTGTGGACGCCTCTCTTCGAGTTCCTTCGGCTGGTCGCACGACGACGAGGAGATGGACGGCCATGAGGTATCGGTCCGCCGGGCGTTGTCGCCAACACCCCGGAATGTGAGCTACATCTGGTACGCACCAACCGCGCGGGCCTTTCATAGGGATACCTACGACGGGGCTCGCCCGTTCCAGATTATCCTCGACGTCAACTGCACCGATCAGCTCGAATGACTGTCGACATTGGGGCCGCCCCTAAAAGGGGTCGCCTGTTGCGTCTTCGAGCAGTTCCTGCGGTGGTGGACAGGCTGCGCACATAGCAGATCAACTGTCGCGGCGGGCGTTGTCCACAACCCACGAGGTTATCCACAGGTCGCGCGGTCGGGGCCATTTGCCCGGCGATTTCCGAGCAGGGTCGGCGGCATACCAGAGCCCGACCGCTGGAGGCCGCGATGCCATCCCGTACCTCGGTTCCGCCGATCCGCCGGCTTCCGCTGGTCGTCACCGGCGACGACGATCTGCTTGATGATCTGCTCCGGCTCGCTGCCGCCGGCGGCACCGAGGTGGAGCTGGCCCGCGACCCGGCCGCCGCCCGTACCCGCTGGCAGCCCGCCCCACTGGTGCTGCTCGGCGTCGACCAGGCACAGGCGTGTCTGCGTGCCCGGCTGCCGCAGCGGTCCCGGCTGGTGCTGGTTGGGCGGGCCGGTCAGCTCGACTCCGGCTGGCAGATCGCCGAGCTGATCGGGGCCGAGCACGTCGCCATGCTGCCCACCGCCGAGCCGTGGCTTGTGGATCGGTTCGCCGAGCAGGGTCCGGACCGCCCGGACGGCGTCGGCGCCCGGGTCGTCGCCGTGTTCGGTGGCCGGGGCGGCGCTGGCGCGAGCGTGCTCGCCGGCGGCCTCGCCGTTACCGCCGCCCGAGCCCGGTTGCGCACGCTGCTTGTCGACGCGGATCCGCTCGGCGGCGGCCTCGACCTCGTGCTGGGCTGGGAGCAGTTGGAAGGGCTGCGCTGGCCCTCGCTCACCAGCGCCGACGGGCGGGTGGACGCCCCGGCGTTGGTGCAGGCCCTACCCAACCGGGGTGACCTGGTGGTGCTCTCCTGGGACCGCGGCGAGATGCTGGCGCTGCCAGTGGCGGCGATGGCGGCGACCGTCGACGCCGCTCGGCGTGGTCGGGACTTCGTGGTGATCGACGTGCCTCGACAGCTGGACGACGCCGCGGTGGTGGCGTTGCAGGCGGCGGACCAGGCGTTCGTCGTCGTTCCCGCCGAGCTGCGTGCCACCGCCGCGGCTGCTCGGGTGGTGGCCGCGGCCGCCCCGCACTGCGCCGCGCTCTCGGTGGTGGTGCGCGGGCCGGCTCCGGGTCGGCTGCGCGCGACCGAGGTGGCCCGTGCTCTTGGCCTACCGTTGGCCGGCGCGCTGCGCCCGGAGCCGGGGCTGTGCCGCCGACTGGAACGAGGCGAGGCGCCGGCCGCCGCGGGAAAAGGCCCGCTGGCCGCCCTCTGCCAGCGGATCGTCACCGACCTGACCGGTGTGCCGGCGGCGGGTGCGGCATGACCGGCAGGTCGCAGGACGGCACCCTCGCCGCCCGGGTTCGGCAGCGGATCGCCGCCGCCACCACTCCGGTCACGGCAGCGTCGATCGTCTCTGCGGTACGGGCCGAGCCAACCGCCGCGGTGCTCGGCGACAACGCCGTGCTGCGGATAGCCGACCGAGTGCGCGACGACCTCGTCGGCGCCGGGCCGCTGGCCCCACTGCTCGCCGACCCGGAGGTCACCGACGTCCTGGTCAACGGGACCCGGGTCTGGGTCGACCGTGGTTCGGGGCTACAGCAGGTAGCGATCCCGTTCGGCTCGGTCGAGGACGTTCGCCGGCTGGCACAGCGACTGGTCGCCAGCGCCGGCCGGCGGCTCGACGACGGCTCCCCGTACGCGGACGCCCGGCTCCCCGACGGCACCCGACTGCACGCCGTGCTGCCGCCGGTGGCGACCGAGGGCCCCTATCTGTCCCTGCGGACCTTTCGACACCGGCCGTTCACCCTCGATGAGCTGGTCCGCCACGGGACCGTGCCCCGACCGGTGGCACCGCTGCTCGCCGCCGTCGTGGCTGCCCGCCTGGCGTACCTGGTCACCGGGGGAACGGGGTCGGGCAAGACGACTCTGCTCAACACGCTGTTGGGGATGGTGCCAGCCACCGAGCGGATCGTGCTGGTGGAGGACGCCGCCGAGCTGCGTCCAGGGCACCCGCACGTGGTCGGGCTTCAGGCGCGTACCGCCAATGTGGAGGGGTCGGGCCTGGTCAGCCTCGGCGACCTGGTCCGGCAGGCGTTGCGGATGCGTCCGGACCGTCTGGTGGTGGGGGAGTGCCGGGGCGGTGAGGTGGTCGACCTGCTCGCGGCGCTCAACACCGGTCACGACGGCGGCGCCGGCACCCTGCACGCCAACTCCCCGTCCGACGTGCCGGCCCGGCTGGAGGCGCTGGGCATGCTGGGTGGGCTGCCGCGCGCCGCGCTGCACGCCCAGGTGGCCGCCGCGTTGCAGGTGCTGTTCCAGGTGCGGCGCGGCGACCGGGGACGCGTCCTGGAGTCGGTCTGCCTGCTCCTGCCCGAAGGGCCGGATCGGTTGGTGACAGTGGTGCCCGCCTGGGTACGCGGCAGCGGGCTCGGATTGGCCGCCCGCGCACTGGGGGCGCTGCTCCGGGAGCGCGGGGTGGCGGTGCCGCCGATCCTCAGCGAGCCGTGGCCCGGATCGGCAGGCCCGGCATGACCGGCGCGACGCTGCTGGTGGCGGCGCTGCTGGTGGTCGCCGCGGCCCTGGTGGCGTGGCCCGTGCGTAGCATCCGGGCCCGCCGACGTCGGGTGCTGACGACGGGGCGGGGGAGCGGCGCCGCCGATCCCACCGACGCCCTCGTGGAGTGGATCCGGGAACTCGGCCGAGCGCCGGACGGGCCGGTCGAGGGGCCTTTCGACTCGCCGATCCCGGGTGGCGCGGTCGGCATGCCGTGCCGGCCGTACAGCACTGCGGGCCGGAGCGGTAGGTCGACCGCGCTCGGCTGGCCCAGCCCGGACGTCACAGGCAGCACCGGCCGGCCCGGGGCGACGGGCGGGTCGGCGGGGCGTTCCCGTCCCGCGGGCCCGACGCGTCCGCCGACCCGTCGGGATCCTCGGCGTCCCGCCGGCGCCGCCGGGCACGAGGCCGGGATTCCGGACGTCGAACGACGGGGTGGCGCATCCGTGGCCGCGATGACGATCGGCGGCGACGACCTGGGGGTGAACCGTGGGAACGACGCCTCCGATGCGGTGACGACCGTTGGGTGCGGCGACGTGGCGGACGGTCCTGGCGACACGTCCGGCGCGGCAACGGCGGATGGGCGCGAGGGTGTTCTTCGCTGGGCCGACCGGTCCGTCGGGTCGGCCGATGCCCCGAGAGTGGCTGCCCGGCGAGGGGTTCCACTGTCGTCGAGGCGTTTGCTGCCGCTGGTCGGGCTGCTGGCAGGTGGTGTCGGTGCGGTGGTCGGCGGACCGGTCGCCGCGGTCGCGGTGGGCGGGTACGCCGCACTGGCCGGACGGGCGGTGTTGCGCTGGCGAGTGAACCGGGGAGCCGAGCGGCGGCAGCGACGTGGGTTGGACCAACTGTGTGGCCTCGCGGCGGACCTCCGGGCCGGCTTGCCCGCGCAGCAGGCGATCGAGGCCGCCACCGAAGGGTGGGACGGGTCGGACCGGCTGCGTCAGCTGACGGCAGCGGCGGTGCGACTGGCCGACCGGACCGGTGCGCCGCTGGCGGAACTCGTCGAGCGGATCGAGGCCGACGCTCGGGCGACCGACCGGGGTCTGGCCGCCGCGGCGGCCCAGGCGGCCGGTGCCCGGGCCACGGCCTGGTTGTTGGCCGCGTTGCCGGTGGGTGGGATCGGGCTCGGGTACGCGATTGGCGTCGACCCGGTGGCGGTGCTGCTGCACAGCAGTGTCGGCGGGGTCTGTGCGGTCGTCGCGGTCGCCCTTCAGGTGGTGGGCCTCCTCTGGACGGAACGGCTGGGCGCGACGCCGGGGCGGGCCGGATGATGTCGCGAAGTCCGGCAAGCCAACGCAGCCCGGCCGGTTGGCGGCGGCCGGACGTGATCCGCCTCGCGGCGGCCCTGGGCGGACTCGCCGTCGCCGTGGTCGCCGAGGGCTGGCTGGGGCTGCTCGGTGCGGTCCCGACCGCGCTCCTGCTGGATTTCCTGTTGCGGCGGATCGAGTCACCGGCTGAGCGGAGGCGGCGGCTTCGGGAGGCCGTCGACCTGCCGCTCGCGGTCGACCTGCTGGCCGCCGCGATGCGGGCGGGCGCTCCGGTGGATCGCTCGGTGCTGGCCGTCGCCGAGGCCCTCGACGGACCGCTCGCCGCGCGGCTGGCCCGGGCTGGCCGCACGTTGCTGCTCGGCGGTGGCCCGGCGGAGGCGTGGTCCGTGCTGGACGGAGTGCCCGGTGCGGAGCGGTTGACCGCAGCGGCGTTGCGCTCTTCCACCAGCGGCGCTGCCCTGGCCGGCGCACTGACCCGGCTCGCCGACGACCTGCGGGCCGACCGGGCGACCGCTGCCGAGGCGTCCGCCCGGCGGGCAGGCGTGCTCATCGTTCTGCCGCTGGGGCTCTGCTTCCTGCCGGCGTTCATTCTCGCCGGCCTGGTGCCGGTGATCGTCGCCGTTCTCGGCGACGTGCTCTGACCCATCGAGAAGGGAAACAGCAATGCGCAAACTCATCGCCCGCCTGCGCGGCGACGCCGGAATGAACACGGCCGAGTACGCCGTCGGCACGCTCGCCGCGGTCGCCTTCGCCGGGATCCTGTTGAAGGTGCTGACCTCCGGCAACGTCCAGTCGGCGTTGACCGCCGTCATCGACCGGGCGCTGAAGTGACAGGGCGCCGGCAGGCTGGCCGCGATCGGAGGCCGGGCAGTCCCGGGCGAGCGCTCGGCGGGCGGAGGATCCGCGCTGTCGAGCGGGCCGCCGAGGGGGACCGAGGGTCGTTCACCGCCGAACTGGCGGCTGGCCTGCCGGCGCTGCTCCTGCTCCTGCTGACCGGCCTCACCGCCGTCAATGCCGTAAGCGCCCAGGCCGGCTGCCTCCACGCGGCCCGGGAAGCGGCGTTGGCCGCGGCCCGCGGCGCGGACGGCAGCGCGGAAGGCGGGCGGGCGGCACCGCCGGGAGCGGCGGTGACGGTGTCCGTCGACGGCGACCTGGTGCGAACGACGGTACGCGCGCCCGTCCGGACGCTGGGCGGCCGGCTCCCGCGGATCACCGTCGTCGCCACGGCGGTCGCAGCCGTGGAACCTGGCGCTGCCGAGAGGAGTTGATCATGCGACGGGCTCACGGCCCGGACTCCGAGCGACGCGATGACTGCCCACCGGACGCACAGCGCGGTGGCGCGACGGTCCTGCTGCTGGCGACCGGGCTGGTCTTCCTGCTGGTCGGGACGTTCGGTGCCGCCATCGCCGCAGCTCAGTTGGCGGGTCAGCGGGCGGCGGTGGCAGCCGATCTCGGCGCGCTGGCGGGAGCCGCCCACCCGCTCGACGGGGAGGCTACGGCCTGCGCGTTCGCGGCCGACATCGCCAGCCGCAACGCTGGTCGGACGGTCGGCTGTCGCCTTGACGGACTGGACGTGCTGGTGACTGTCGAGGTGGCGTTCACGCCACTCCCCGGGCTGACCCGGGTCGCCACCTCAACGGCCCGCGCCGGCCCGGTGCGCGGTTGAACGACGTAGGGAGTTGCCGCCGTCCAGGGAGGCCCACCCGCCCGAGCCGCGCGGGTCAGCGCGACGCGCGGGCGGAGGCGACGAGCCGGCCCGCTGCTCGACGAACCGGCGCGCCGCCCGGAAGGGTGAACCGCCGAACCGCCGAACCGCCGAACCGCCGAACCGCCGAACCGCCGAACCGTCGAGCCGCCGAACTGCGCAGCATCTGCCGACGGCCTGCTGGCCGGGACCAGGGCGGAGAGCCCCGTCCCGGTCAGCGGCCGAGCAGCGGGTGGGCCGGGGGCGTCAGCGGGCCTGGAGCGCGTCGAGGGCGACGGCCATTGCGATGACCAGGCGGCGGTCGATCTGCGGGTGCTGCACCTCGACGATGTACTTGTCGCGCAGGCCCCACTTCTTGACCACGGTGAAGACCGGCTGGCCGCCGGCGGTGAAGTCGAAGTGGTACGGCAGCCACGACAGCGAGTCGACGAACCGGCGCAGCAGTGCCACCGGCAGGCTGCGCTCCTGGCCCGTCACCTGCGGCAGGCCGGCCTGCTCGACGTGCCAGGTGGACCGGAGCAGGGACTGCGCGAAGTCCTTGCGGAACAGGCCGATCGCGTTTCCGGCGGCGTCGGTGACGTCGTACGTGGCGCCGAGGTCGATGCGCTGGCGGGCCTTGAAGCCGAGCAGGGGCTGCTGCTTCGAGTCGTCTGTGTAGATCGTCACCTGTTCCTTGAAGGCGAGTCGCTTCTGCTGTGCGAACGCGAGCAACTCACCCTCGGTGCCGTCCGGGGAGACCGCCCGGACCTCGTACTGGTTGACCATCATGCGCAGGCGCTGACGGACGTGGAACTGGTGCTGACTCTGCAAATTGTCCAACTGCATGTGAACTCCTCAGGAGGTTGGTCCGCCGGAGTCTCGCACAGCCCGACAATTGTCGTGCTCCCCGCCATCGACGATCGCAAGATGCTGGGTAGCCGTCGGGGGCCGTCGAACGACCACCCCAACATCCCGATGCCCGTGCTGGTGAAAGGGGTGGCTCAGCGCCCGTCGGTGGTGGTCGCGGCGCGCACCGCCCAGGTGTTGAGGACCTGGTGGATGACGCGGAGCCGTTCGTTGATCTGTTCCAGACGTTCGGCCTGAGCCAGGTTGGCCAGCGCGGACCCGAGCGCGATCTGCTGGTCGAGGGTGAGTTGATCCTGGTCAATGGTATAGAGCAGGTCGACTGTCTCGGCGATGGTGTCGGCCACGGCTCCTCCTCGGGCAACGGGGGGCGATCAGCAACAAGGACATCGATGGAAGCGCTCCCACACATTGTGCCCAGTGCCATGCCGATTCATGCAACCCGCTCATTGGGGCAGGTTCGCCAACACCACGTCGAGCACCCGGATCGCGTCCGGCTTGGAGAGCGGATTGTTGCCGTTGCCGCACTTCGGCGACTGCACGCAGGACGGGCAACCGGTCTCGCAACCGCACTCGACGATCGCGTCCCGGGTGGCCCGCAGCCACGCCGACGCCGTGCCGTACGCCCGCTCGGCGAACCCCGCGCCACCCGGGTGCCCGTCGTAGACGAAGACGGTCGGCGCCTCGGTGTCCGGGTGGACAGCGGTGGAGAGCCCGCCGATGTCCCACCTGTCGCAGGTGGCCATCAGCGGGAGCAGACCGATCGCGGCGTGTTCGGCGGCGTGCAGCGCACCGGGCACGTCGGCGGGCTGGACGCCGGCGAGAGTCAACGACTGCGGCGACAGGGTGAACCAGACCGCCACCGTGCGCAGCTCCCGGGTGGGCAGGTCGAGCGGCCGGGTGTCGATCACCTCGCCGGTGGCGATCCGTCGCCGCTGGTAGGACACGACCTGACTTGTCACGTCCACCTCGCCGAGGAACATGCCGACCGGCCCGGCGTCCACGTAGGAACGCACCGATACCACCGACAGGTCGGTGACGTCGCGGGCGTGGGTGGACCAGTCCGGCTCCTCGGCGTGCACAAGCGCGCAGCCGTCGGCCAGGTCGAGATCGTCGACCACGTACGAGACACCCTGGTGCAGATAGACCGCGCCCGGGTGGAGCAGGAAGTGCGAGGAGCCGCCGTCGACAGTGCCGAGCAGCCGGCCGGTCGACGACTCCACCACGCAGACCGGGGCGCCGCCCTCCCCGCGCAGGTCCACCTCGGGCCGCTCCCGGTGCCGCCAGTACCAGCCGGTGGGCCGCTGCCGCAGCGCCCCGGCGGCTACCAGTTGGTCCACGGCCTCCTTCGCCCCGTCGCCGAAGAGCACCAGGTCGGCCGGGGTGAGTGGCGCCTCGACCGCGGCGCAGGCGAGCTGCGGTGCCAGCACGTACGGGTTGGCCGGGTCGAGCACCGTCGCCTCCACCGGGGCGCCGAAGATCGCCTCCGGGTGGTGCACCAGGTAGGTGTCCAGTGGGTCGTCCCGGGCCACCAGCACGGCGAGGGCTTCCTGCCCGGAACGCCCGGCGCGGCCCGCCTGCTGCCACAGTGACGCCCGGGTGCCGGGGTAGCCGCAGATCAGCACCGCGTCCAGCCCGACCAGGTCCACGCCCAGCTCCAGCGCGTTGGTGGAGGCCAGGCCGAGCAGGTCGCCGTGGAGCAGAGCCCGCTCCAGCTCGCGCCGCTCCTCGCGCAGGTAGCCGCCCCGGTAGGCGGCCACCCGGTCGCCGAGCCCGGGCACCGCGTCGTCAAGCGACCGGCGCGCGTTGGCCGCCACGACCTCGGCGCCCTTGCGGGAGCGGACGAACGCGAGGGTGCGTACCCCCTCGGCGACCGTGTCGGCGAGCAGGTCCGCGGTCTCGCGCAGCGCCGACCGGCGGACCTGGCGGAGGTCGTCGTGCTCACCCGTCGCCTGCGGGGGCACCGGGGAGGAGGAGTTGGTGTCGGATGGCAGCAGTGGCGGTTCCCAGAGCGCGAAGGTCACCCCGCCGCGCGGCGACGCGTCCTCGGTGACCGCCGTCACCGGCAGGCCGGTCAGCCGGCCGGCCGCGGTCGCCGGGTCGCCGGAGGTCGCCGAGGCGAGGACGAAGACCGGGGTGGCCCCGAACCGGGCGCACTGCCGGCGGAGCCGACGCAGCACGTGTGCCACGTGCGAGCCGAACACCCCCCGGTAGGTGTGGCACTCGTCGATCACCACGTACGCGAGTCGGCGCAGGAAACCGGACCACTGGGCATGACCGGGCAGGATGCCGTGGTGCAGCATGTCGGGGTTGGTCAGCACAAACCGGGAGTGCCGGCGGATCCACTCCCGCTCGGCGCGCGGAGTGTCCCCGTCGTAGCAGGAGGGGCGTACCCCCTCCAGCTCCAGCGCGGCGACGGCCCGCAGCTGGTCGGCGGCGAGCGCCTTGGTCGGCGCGAGGTAGAGCACCGTGGCCCGGGGGTCGGCGAGCAGGGTGGCCAGCGCCGGGAGCTGGTACGCCAGTGACTTGCCGGACGCGGTGCCGGTGGCGACGATCACGTGCTGGCCCTCGTACGCGAGGTTGGCCGCCTCGGCCTGGTGCTGCCAGGGCGCTGTCACGCCGCGTCCGGTGAACGCCGCGCGCAGCTCCTCCGACGCCCACGACGGCCAGGGCGCGGGCACCCCGGCGCGCGCCGGCACCCGCTCGACGTGGGTGACCGGGTCGCCGGCGCCCCGGGCTCGGAGCCGGCGCAGCAGGTCGGCGGGCGCTGGTCCAGGGCCGGGACCAGCGGATACGGTGGCCGCGGGCGACGACTCCAGGTCGGGGCGCGGCGTGCGATGCGCCGAGCTGAAGTCGTTGGAGGTCACGCCCTGCACTCTCGCACTGGTGTTCGGAGATGAAAAGTCGGGCCGGCGGGTAAGGGGAAGCCTCCGCCGGCGTCCGCAGGCCGCACCGGCGGTAGTGGTTAGATGCCCACGAGAGTTTACGGCTCTGGCGAGGAGGACCGATGGAGCTGTCGCTGGCGACCCGCACCGAGGGTGAGCACACGGTGCTTGAGGTCGGTGGTGAGGTGGACGTCTACACCGCGCCCCGGCTCCGCGAACGACTCCTCGAGTTGATCGATGGTGGCGCCCGGCACGTGGTCGTCGATCTCGACCGGGTGGACTTCCTCGACTCCACCGGCCTGGGCGTGCTGGTCGGCGCGCTCAAGCGGCTCCGCTCGGCCGGCGGCTCGTTCGCCCTGGTCTGTGACAAGGAACCCCTGCTCAAGATCTTCCGGATCACCGCACTGGACCAGGTGTTCCCGTTGCACCCGACGGTCGACGCGGCGATCAGCGCCGACCCGGCGGGCGCCGGCGCGTGATGGCGACCGTCAAGCTCTCGTTCTCCCCCGCCCCGGTGCACGTGCGCACCGCCCGACTGGTCGGCGTCGCCGTCGCGCGGCGGGCCGGGGTCCGGGAGGACCTGCTGGACGAGGTGCGCCTGGCCATCGGTGAGGCGTGCACCCGCGCGGTGGCCCTGCACCGGCAGTACGGCCTGGCCGACCCGGTGCTTGTGGAGATGTCCGACGGCGGTTCATACGCGGTGCGGGTGGTGGACCGGGCGCCCATCGAGGCCGGTATCGGCCTGACCGCGCTGCCGCCGGACGAGTTGGCAAACGAGTCGCTCACCGACGAGGCGCTGACCACCGGCGTCGGGTTCGCGCTGCTCGCCGGTTTCGTCGAGGACCTGCAGGTGCGCCCGGTCGACGAGGGCATCGGCACCGAGGTGCGGATGGTGTGGCCGGTCGGCCACTGACCAGAAACGTTTTGTGGGCCGCATCCCGGTGGGGGTGCGGCCCCTTTGTTTTATGGACCAGCTCCTATATCAGATTTCGATTCATAACACAGCGACGAAGATCATCGCGACACGGTGGCACCTCCGTGTGACCTCCGACACTGCGGAGGGCTACAGTACCCGGGTTGTCAGCAAGTGATCCATCCCGCAGCCAGCGGGTATGGGTGGTCATCGCTGGTCCGCTGGGGTTGGCGCTCGCTTGCGAAGTCCGCATCCAGGCGTCGGTCAGTGCGTCTCCACTCACCGGCGCGAGTGTTCGGTAACAGGAGGACACAGATGTCCGAGACCTTGGCCGCCGACGGCGGCGGGCTTTCCCTTACCGGAAGCAATGTCACCTACGTCGTCATCGCCGCGGTTGTCGCGTTGGTGGCGCTCGGTTTCGCTGCCGCCCTGACAAGAACGGTGCTGGCCGCCGGCAAGGGCACCACAAACATGCAGGAGATCTCGGGGGCGGTCCAGGAGGGCGCCTCGGCCTACCTGCTCCGTCAGTTCCGTACTCTGGCGATCTTCGTCGTCATTGCCGTGGTGCTGCTCTTCCTGCTGCCGGTGCACGACACCGACGGCAGCGAGGTCGCCGTGAAGATCGGCCGCTCGCTCTTCTTCGTGGTGGGCGCCCTGTTCAGCGCGTTCATCGGCGGGGCGGGCATGTGGTTGGCCACCCGCGCCAACCTGCGGGTCGCCGCCGCGGCGAGGGAGCGGGAGGGTGGCCGCGAGGCGGCCATGAAGATCGCCTTCCGGACCGGTGGCGTTGTCGGCTTCTTCACCGTCGGCCTCGGCCTCTTCGGTGCCGCGCTCGTCGTCCTGGTCTACCGGGGTGACGCGCCGACAGTGCTGGAGGGCTTCGGCTTCGGCGCCGCGCTGCTCGCGATGTTCATGCGGGTCGGTGGCGGCATCTTCACCAAGGCCGCCGACGTCGGCGCCGACCTGGTCGGCAAGGTCGAGCAGGGCATCCCCGAGGACGATCCGCGCAACGCCGCCACCATCGCCGACAACGTGGGCGACAACGTCGGTGACTGCGCCGGCATGGCCGCCGACCTGTTCGAGTCGTACGCGGTGACGCTTGTCGCCGCGCTGATCCTCGGCCGCGCCGCGTTCGGCGAGGAGGGCCTGGTCTTCCCGCTGATCATCTCCACCATCGGCGTGCTGATCGCGATCGTCGGAGTCTTCATCACCCGGCTGCGCGCCTCCGACCGCAACGCCCTGACCGCGATCAACAGGGCCTTCTACATCTCGGCGGTGCTCTCCGCGGTGCTGGTGGCGATCGCCGCCTACGCCTACCTCCCGGCGACGTTCGGCGAGTTCGCCGGCGGGCTCACCGACGCGCCCGGCAACCCTCGGCTGGTCGCCATCGGCGCGGTGGTGATCGGCATCGTGCTGGCCGCCGCGATCCAGGCACTCACCGGCTACTTCACCGAGACCAACAGGCGTCCGGTGCAGGACATCGGCAAGAGCTCGCAGACCGGTGCGGCCACCGTCATCCTGGCCGGCATCAGCATCGGCCTGGAGTCGGCGGTCTACTCGGCGCTGCTCATCGGCGCCGGCGTCTTCGGGGCGTTCCTGCTCGGCGGCAGCTCCATCACGCTGTCGCTGTTCGCGGTGGCGCTGGCCGGCACCGGCCTGCTCACCACGGTCGGCGTGATCGTCGCGATGGACACCTTCGGGCCGATCTCCGACAACGCCCAGGGCATCGCGGAGATGTCCGGCGACATCGACGAGCACGGCGCCCGGACCCTCACCGAGCTGGACGCCGTCGGCAACACCACAAAGGCGATCACCAAGGGCATCGCGATCGCCACGGCGGTGCTCGCCGCGACCGCGCTGTTCGGCTCGTACACCGACTCGCTCCGCAGCGCGTACGCGGACGCGGGCGTGGGCGACGTCGGAACGGAGATCCTCAACTCGCTGAACGTGGCCAACCCGCGCAACCTGGTCGGCCTGATCATCGGCGCGGCGGTGGTCTTCCTCTTCTCCGGGCTGGCCATCAACGCGGTGTCCCGCTCGGCCGGCGCCGTCGTGATGGAGGTTCGCCGGCAGTTCCGTGAGCTGCCCGGCATCATGGACCGCACCCAGCGCCCGGAGTACGGCAAGGTCGTCGACATCTGCACCCGGGACGCGCAGCGCGAGCTGATGACCCCGGGTCTGCTGGCCATCCTGGCGCCGATCGCTGTCGGCTTCGGCCTCGGTCCGGGCGCGCTCGCCGCGTACCTGGCCGGCGCGATCGGGGCGGGCACCCTGATGGCGGTCTTCCTGGCCAACTCCGGTGGCGCGTGGGACAACGCCAAGAAGCTGGTCGAGGACGGCGCGTACGGCGGCAAGGGCTCCGAGTCGCACGCCGCGACGGTCATCGGCGACACCGTCGGCGACCCGTTCAAGGACACCGCCGGCCCGGCGATCAACCCGCTGATCAAGGTGATGAACCTGGTCTCGCTGCTGATCGCGCCCGCCGTGGTGGCGTACAGCGTCGGCGACGACCGCAACGTCGGCCTGCGGGTCGGTATCGCGCTGGTCGCGACGCTGATCATCGTGGCGTCCGTGGTGTTCAGCAAGCGTAAGGGCATCGCGATGTCCGACTCCGACGCCGATGGCAGCACCGGCGCGGGCAGCACCGATCACCGGCCGGAGACGGTCAACGCCTGACCCGGCACCGGCACGGGGTCCCCGGTCGACGTTCGCGTCGACCGGGGACCCCGGCCGTCCGGCCCGGTGCCACACCTGCCCAAAGGCCGTACGCTGCAACGCATGCGTACGTGCCAGGCGTCTGCCGCCGGAAAGCTCACGGTGGTCCTGGCCACGATCGTCGTCGTCCTCGCCGGTTGCGGCGGCGGTCCCAGCCCACGGGCCTGGGCGGCGTCGGTGTGCGGCGCGCTCACCCCGTGGCGCTCCGAGATCAGCAAGCTGACCAGCAGCACTGACGAGCAGATGACCGCGCAGACCACGCCGGCGCAGGCCAAGGAGAACCTGGTGCGGCTCTTCGGTGGGGCGGAGCAGGCCAGTGAGGCCGCGCGCCGCAAGGTGGAGCGGGCGGGCGTGCCGGAGACCGACAACGGCGAGGCCATCTCCGCCGGTTTCCGCAGCTCACTGGGGAAGATGCGGGACGCCTACGGTCGTGCCCGGGACACCATCGACGGGCTGGGCACCGGCGAGCCGACCGCCTTCTACGACGGCGTGCGGGCCGCGGTGGCGACCCTCAACACGGAGTACGACGCCAGCGCGCTGGACACCAGCAAGCTCAACTCCGAGGAGCTGAAACAAGCCTTCGACGAGGTGCCGGAGTGTCACTGAGCGGGCTCGACGACACCCCGGCGGCGCAGCCAGCGGCGCTGTTCCCCGCCCCCGAGTCCGACGCGCCCGCACCCGCGCCGGTGCGCCGGCGCGCCGGCCCCGCGCAGACCTCCCCGCCGCGCAATGAACCGGTCCCGGGGGCCGAGGCGGGCCGGCAACTTGTCTTCTTCGGCGCGGAGGCGGCGGAGCCCACGGTGGCCGATCTGGCCGGGCTGCTCGCCGGGCCGGGCGAGGTGGTCCGCATGGGCGGCACCGCCCGGCTCTCGGTGCGGGTGGACGCCGCGTGGCGGGTGCACGTGCTCGTCGCCGAACTGGCGTCGCGCGGGCTGGCGGCGAGCTGGGAGCCGACCGAGGACGAGCGACACGCCGTGCGCACGTCGTACACCCGGGTCTTGAAGCCGCTCGCGGCCGCCTGGCTGCACGGTACGGCGAAACGCCCGCCGGCCACCTTCCACCTGACCGGCCGGCGGCTGCGGCTGTGGCTCGCCGCCGCCGGGACGCCGGAGCCACCCGGCGGGTTCCTGTTGCGGCTCGGCGCGGACGACAGGGAGTGCTGGGAGCCGATCGGGGTCGCGCTGGCCGCGGCCGGGCTCGCTGGCACCCTGCTCAGCCCGGGTGCGGGCGGCCCGGCGTACCGGATCACCGGCCGGCGACGGTTGGACCGGCTCGCCGAGCTGGTCGGCGGGCCGCCGCCGACGGCACCCGCCGCCGCGTGGCCGATGCGGCCCTGAAACGGTCATTCGGCTCAGATTGCCGGCGCTTCCGGGGACGACGGCCGGTGTCCGGTGCCAGACAGCCGACAGGCCCATCCAGGCGGAAAACGGGCGGGTCGACAGTCGGCCGTAGGCCCGCCATCGTCACAGTGACCCTCTTCGAGCCCTACCCACGGTGTACGGTGGCGCCGTCCGGCAGTGCCGAGCGCGGCGGGGCGAGAGTTGACCGTCGCGCGGTGGCGGTTTGCCGCCCGCGAAACCCGAAACGCGGGCGGCGCGTTACGTTGGACATCCGGACCGCCGGTGCGACGGCGGGGTCGAAGGCGGTCGCTGTCCGCCCGCTGGCAGGCCACGAGCAGGAGTGAGGTCGGGGAGAGACGTGCCGAGCAACGCTGGAACCACCCGTCTGGTCATCGTCGAGTCACCGGCGAAGGCCAAGACGATCTCGGGCTACCTGGGCCCGGGGTACGTCGTGGAGGCCAGCTTCGGTCACGTCCGCGACCTGCCGCGCAACGCTGCCGACGTGCCGGCCAAATACAAGAAGGAGCCCTGGGCCCGACTCGGGGTGGACGTGGACAACGGCTTCCACGCGCTCTACGTCGTCTCCGCCGACCGCAGGCAGCAGATCAGCAAGCTGGTGAAGCTGGCCAAGGAGGTCGACGAGATCTTCCTGGCGACGGATGAGGACCGCGAGGGCGAGGCGATCGCCTGGCACCTGGTCGAGACGCTCAAGCCCAAGGTCCCGGTCAAGCGGATGGTCTTCCACGAGATCACCAAGCCGGCCATCCAGGCGGCGGTGGCCAACCCGCGGGAGATCGACCGCGACCTGGTCGACGCCCAGGAGGCCCGGCGGATCCTCGACCGGCTCTACGGCTACGAGGTCTCCCCGGTGCTGTGGAAGAAGGTCATGCCGAGGCTCTCGGCCGGCCGGGTGCAGTCCGTGGCGACCCGCATCGTGGTCGAGCGGGAGCGGCAGCGGATGGCCTTCCGCACCGCCGAATACTGGGACATCCTGGCCACCCTCGCCGTGACGAACGCCGGCGAGGGCCCGCGTGCGTTCAACGCCACCCTGATCGCCCTGAACGGCGACCGGATCGCCACCGGTAAGGACTTCGAGCCGACCACCGGTCGGGTGAAGCCCGGCGCCGGGGTCGTCCACCTGGACGAGAGCGGCGCCCGGGGTCTCGCGGCCCGACTCGACGGGCGGCCGTTCACCGTCACCCGGGTCGAGGAGAAGCCCTACCGTCGTCGCCCGTACGCGCCGTTCATCACCTCGACCCTCCAGCAGGAGGCAGCCCGCAAACTGCGCCTGTCCTCGCAGCAGACGATGCGCACCGCGCAGCGGCTCTACGAGAACGGCTACATCACCTATATGCGTACCGACTCGGTCAACCTGTCGGAGACCGCCATCTCGGCGGCCCGTCGGCAGATCGTCGAGCTGTACGGCGAGCGCAGCGTGCCGCCGGAGCCGCGCCGCTACACCGGCAAGGTGAAGAACGCGCAGGAGGCGCACGAGGCGATCCGCCCGGCGGGGGACAACTTCCGCACCCCGGGCGAGGTGGCCAAGGAGCTGTCCGCCGAGGAGTTCAAGCTCTACGAGCTGATCTGGCGGCGGACCATCGCCTCGCAGATGACCGACGCTGTCGGCTCCAGCGTGTCGGTGCGCATCCGGGCGGTCTCCACCTCCCAGGAGGAGGCCGACTTCGGCGCGACCGGCAAGACGATCACGGACCCGGGCTTCCTGCGGGCGTACGTGGAGTCCAGCGACGACGAGAACGCCGAGGCCGAGGACGCCGAGCGCCGGCTGCCGACCCTGGTCAAGGACCAGCCGCTGACCGCCGACGAGTTGGCCGCGCAGGGCCACCACACCCAGCCGCCGTCGCGCTACACCGAAGCGTCGCTGGTCAAGGCCCTGGAAGAGCTGGGCATCGGCCGGCCGTCCACCTACGCGTCGATCATGCAGACGATCCAGGACCGGGGGTACGTCACCAAGCGCGGGCAGGCGATGATCCCCACCTTCCTGGCGTTCGCGGTCATCGGGCTGATGGAGCGGCACTACCCGCGCCTGATCGACTACGACTTCACGGCCACCATGGAAAACGAGCTGGACGAGATCGCCGGCGGTGACCACGCCGCTGTCGACTTCCTCACCGCGTTCTACTTCGGCAGCTCCAACGGTGCCGGTGACCAGGACATCGCCCGTTCCGGCGGGCTGAAGAAGCTGGTCACCGAGAACCTGAGCGACATCGACGCCCGCAGCGTCAACTCCATCCCGCTCTTCACCGACGACGAGGGCCGCGAGGTCGTCGTCCGGGTCGGCCGGTACGGGCCGTACCTGCAACGGGAGCTGCCCGGCGGCGAGCAGCCGGCACCGGCCGCCTCGGGTGAGGGCGAGGAGGGCGGCACCCAGGGCGGTGACCGGGCCCCGATCCCGGAGGGCCTGGCCCCGGACGAGCTGACCCCGGAGAAGGTGCACGAGCTGTTCCTCGGCGGCAGCGGTGAGCGCAAGCTCGGCGACGACCCGGCGACCGGCGAGCCGATCGTGCTCAAGGCCGGCCGGTTCGGCCCGTACGTGTCCAGCGGGGAGCGGAAGTCGTCGCTGCTGCGGACGCAGACCCCGGACTCGTTGACCCTGGAGGAGGCGCTCAAGCTGCTCAGCCTTCCCCGGCTGGTCGGTGTCGCGCCGGACGGTGTCGAGGTCTTCGCCAACAACGGCCGCTATGGCCCGTACGTGAAGCGGGGCGAGGAGTTCCGCTCGCTGGAGTCCGAAGAGCAGATGTTCACTGTCGGTCTGGACGAGGCGCTGGCGCTGCTGGCCGCCCCGAAGGCGCGTGGACGGCGGGCCGCGGCGCCGCCACTGCGCGAGATGGGCGTGGACCCGGCCACCGAGAAGCCGATGGTGATCAAGGACGGCCGGTTCGGCCCGTACGTCACCGACGGGGAGTTCAACGCGTCGCTGCGGCGCGGGCAGACTCCGGAGGAGCTGACCATCGAGGAAGCGTCCGAGATGCTTGCCGAGAAGCGGGCTAAGGGCCCGGCGCCGCGCAAGAAGGCGGCGGCGAAGAAGGCTCCCGCGAAGAAGGCCACGGCGGCGAAGAAGACGGCCGCGGCCAGCAAGTCCACGGCCGCGAAGAAGACCGCCACGGCCAAGGCGACGACGGCGAAGAAGGCTCCGGCGAAGAAGGCCGCCCCGCGTAAGGCCGCGTCGAGCACGGAGTGACAGCGCCCCGCGTCGGCTGATCGTCCCGAGCTGGCCCCGACACCACCAGATCTTGGACAGTTTCCGTTCCGGCTGAACGGAAACTGTCCAAGATCTTTTTCGTGGGCCCTCCTGCGGGTGTTTCGGATCACGAGCTTTCGCCGATTCGGTCTGATCATCTCGCGCGTCCAGCGTCATTCCACGCCGGCGCCCGCGGAATTCCGCGCCGTCCTGCTGAGCCAGCTCAGACTGATGCTGGGCGTCCAACCCGGTGCCGAACGGATTGAGGAACGATGACCACCATCGAGATCACCCGCTTCCGGGCGTCCGCCGCGCGCGCCGACGCGCTGCTGGCCGCGCGGCCGGCGATGCTGCACGACTTCGAGACCGACCGTGCCGGCTTCCTCGACGCGCGACTGATCCGGCTGGCCGACGACGAATGGCTGGACATCGTCTTCTGGAGATCGTCCGAGGATTTCGCCGAGTCCCGACGTCGCGGCGGGGACCGGCCCGGCATCCAGGCGTTCTTCGCGCTGATCGACGGGGTGGTCAGCACCGAGGAGGGCACCACTACCGACGCGGTGGGCGCGTGACGGGCGGGGAGCGGGCGGCCAGCCCACCTGCGCCGGGGATCTGGGCGGCCGGTTTCCGGACCGCGGTGATCAGCCCGTACGAGCCGTTCCAGTTCAGTGAACCTCGTGGCTTCGCCGACCAGACCGTTCGGCAGGTGCTGCACCTGGCCGGTGGCGGATCAGCCGTCCGCGTACGGCCGGCGCTGTCGCGCTTGACGACCTGGCGTTCTAGCCGTCAGGCGCCGAGGACGTGGTTCAGGTGCGGGTTGGTGAAGACCCGGTGCGGGTCCAGGCGGTCGCGGACGGCCTGGAAGTCGGTGAAGCGGGGGTAGGCGGTGGCCAGCGAGGCGGCGTCGCGATAGTGCAGCTTGCCCCAGTGCGGGCGGCCCCCCAGTCCGGCGGCCATCTCCTCGAAGGCCCGGAAGTACGGCTCGTACGGCATCCCGACGTACTGGTGCACGGCGATGTAGGCGTTGTCCCGCCCGTAGCCGTGCGAGAGCCAGATGTCGTCGGCGGCGGTGAATCGCACCTCCACCGGGAAGAGCACCTTGAACGGCAGCCCGTCCACGATCCGCCGGAGCGCGGCGAGCGCCTCGGGTAGCGCCTCGCGGGGCAGGCCGTACTCCATCTCCACGAAGCGGACCCGGCGCGGGGTGCAGAAGACCCGGTCGGAGCGACCCGTGTACCGGCGTTCGGTGAGGGCGCGGGCGGAGACCGCGCTGATGCCCGGGGCCAGCGCGGGCACTGCCCGGCCGAGTCGGCAGGCGCCGGCGAAGACCCGGTTGGCCAGGAAGTCGTCGTCCAGCCAGCCGCGCCAGCGGGGCAGTGGCCGGTCGTTGGCCGGTACCCGGTCGTTGGTCTTGACCTGCACCCGTGAGGTGTACGGGAACCAGTAGAACTCGACGTGGTCGTGCGCGCCGATCAACGCGGGCAGGTCGCCGAGCACGTCGGCCAGCTCGGCCGGACGTTCGTGGGCGTGCAGCACGAAGGCGTCCACGCAGCGCAGTGTCACCTCGACCAGGACGCCGAGCGCGCCGAGTGACACCCGGGCGGCGGCGAGCACGTCGGGATGCTCGTCGGCGGAGCAGCGCAGCACCTCGCCGGTTCCGGTGACCAGGGTGATCGCCTCGACGAAGGTGGACAGGCAGCCGTAGCCGGCTCCGGTACCGTGGGTGCCCGTGGAGATCGCCCCCGCCACCGTCTGCGCGTCGATGTCGCCGAGGTTGGGCAGCGCGAGGCCGTGCCGGGCGAGCAGGCCGTTGAGCGCGTGCAGGGTCATTCCCGCCGGCACGGTGACCAGCCGCTGTGCGACGTCGACGCTGACCGTGGTGTCCAGCTCGGACAGTTCCATCCGGCGGTCGTCGGCGAGCGCGACGGCGGTGAACGAGTGGCCGCTGCCGGTCACGCGGATCCGGGCACCGTCGGCCGCGGCCGATCGGACGGCTTCTACGACATCCGTCGGCGAGCCGGGGCGCAGGATCGCGGTGGCGCTGCCACGCTGGTTGCCGGCCCAGTTGGACCATCCAGCGGCGAGCGGTGCGGTGACGACCATGCGCGCTCCTCATTCATGAATATGAACTGACTTCATATCAGGAACGTTGTGCCTGGTAAATACCGCAATTGCGATCCGCTCGTTGTACCGGTAGTCACGGACTCGTGACGTGGAGATATGTTCATCCGTCGAAGGGGGGTGGCGCCGAGTGTCCACACCAGCCGCCACGACCGGGCCGCTGCGCCGCGTTCCGGTGCAGGGTCGAAGTGTCGCGCGGGTACAGCGCATGTTGGATGCCTGTGCCGAACTCGTCGACGAGGTGGGGTACGAAGGGCTGACCACGACCCTGCTCGCCGAGCGCGCCGAAGTGGCGATCGGGTCGGTCTACCAGTTCTTCCCGGACAAGCGGGCGATCGTGCAGGCGTTGACCCTGCGGACGATGGAGTCCTACCTCCAGCGCCTCGACGAGCGGTTCGCCTCCGACCGGATGACCCACTGGTGGGATGGCGTCGACGCGGGGATCGACGAATACATCACGATGCACCGCACCGTTCCCGGCTTCCGTACCCTGCACTTCGGCGACGTGGTCGACCTGCACCTGCTCGACGAGCAGCGGGACAACAACGGCGTGATCGCCGACCAGTTGGCCCAGGTGCTCACCGAGCGTTTCGGGCTCACCGACGTACCGAAGCTCCGGTTCGTCCTGGAGATCGCGGTCGAGGCGGCGGACGCGCTGATCAAGCTCGCGTTCCGGCGGAAGTCCGACGGTGACGAGCGGGTGCTGCTGGAGGCGAAGGCGCTGATCCGGGAGTACCTGCACCGCCAGGTCGACGGCCCGGACAGCGACCGGGCCACTGTCGGGCAGGCCGAGGCGGCCCAGCCGGTCTGAGCCGGGCGCGGGCCTCAGAGGAAGGCCTGCCCCTCACCCCGGTAGGTGGGGACGGTCGCCACGACCGCGTCCCCCTCGACCAGGTGCAGCTCGTTGACCCGTTCACACAGCTCACCAGCCTTGGCGTGCCGGAACCACACCCGGTCGCCGACCCGCAGGGTGGCCGCCGCCGCGCCGGACAGCGGGGTCTGCACCTCACCGGCGCCCTCGGTGCCGACCAGCTTGAGCCCGGCCGGCAGCCACGGCCGGGGCAGCCGGCTGTCGGCCGCCGGGCCGGAGGCGATCCAGCCGCCGCCGAGCACCGTGGCCAGCTCCGGCGTCGGCCGGCGGACCACCGCGCAGGCGAAGAACGCCGCCGGGGTGGGCCGCCAGGCGCGGTACGCGTCGAACAGCGTCGGCCCGTACAGGCCCGATCCCGCGGTGACCTCGGTGACCGCGGGATCGGCGCTGGTCGCGGCCACGCTGCCGGTGCCACCACCGTTGACGAACTCCAGGTCGGCGTGCTCGCGTACCGCGGCCACCGCCGCGCCCCGGCGGGCCAGCAACTCGCGGTACGACCCGCGCTGGGCCAGCCTGATCGCGCCCGCCAGCAGCGTCTGCCCCGGCGGCGCGTCCCCCAGGCCGGCGATCTGCGCCTCGTACGACATGAGCCCGACCAGCTGGAAGCCGGCCCGGCCGGCGACGGTGGCGGCGAGCGTGCCGGCCGCCCGCGCGCTGTGCACCGGCGAGCGGCGGACGCCGACGTGCACCCCGCGCAGCGGTCGCCAGGAGGCGTCCAGGTCCAGGCAGAGCCGCAGCTCGGCGCGTTGCCCGGGAGCGCGGACGTCGTCGATCAGGTCGAGTTGACCGGTGCCGTCGATCATCAGGGTGATCGCGGCGGCGAGGTGCGGGTCGGCGGCCAGCTCGGCGAGCGCCGCCCGGTCCACGCTCGGGTACGCGACAAGCACGTCGTCGCTCACTCCGGCCCGGACCAGCCAGATCGCCTCGGGCAGGGTGAACGCCATCACGCCCTGCCAGCCCGGTCGGGCGAGGGCTCGGCTGATCAACTCGCGGGCGCGCACCGACTTGCTCGCCAGTCGGACCGGTTTGCCGGCGGCGCGGTCGGCCAGGGCGGCCGAGTTGGCGTCGAAGGCGGTGAGGTCGACCACGGCGTAGGGCGGGTCGAGGTGGGCGGTCGCCCGATCCAGGCGCTCGCGAAGTTTGTCGCTTTCGATAGCCACGTGTGCACGCTAACTGTCCGGCGGTAAATGCGAAATACCCTCGCGTACGTCCGGGCTGCGGCCGGTGCCTCCGGCGGCCTAGGCTCAGCGAGCAGGAGAATGTCGCCCGGGGGGTGGCCCCCTACCGGGTCTAGAGTGTTGCACCGGAGGTGCCCAGCGATGGGCCGGCACGTGGAGGTACGGCCATCGAAAGCCAGAACAGCGGCGAGTCGCCCGGCGTGTCGCGCTCGGGTGACCAGTCGGGCAACGCCGCCAAGCAGCCCACCGGTGGTCAGGTAGATCCGTCCGGTTATGCCGCAATCCGCTCCGTGCTGCGCATCCGGCCGTTCCGCCGGCTCTGGATCGTGCTCGGCGCGGCCTCCTTCGGCGACTGGCTCGGCCTGCTGGCCACCGCCCTCTTCGCCGCCTCGCAGGTGCAGGGCAGCACCGCCCAGGGCGCGGCGTTCGGCGGGGTCACCGCGATCCGGCTGCTGCCCGCACTGGTGCTCGGCCCGGTCGCCGGCGTCTTCGCCGACCGGTTCGACAGGCGCTGGACGATGGTCATCTGCGACCTGCTGCGCTTCGTGCTCTTCGCCTCCATTCCGCTCTACGCCCTCAGCGGCGCCGCCGGCGGCCTGGTGGTCGGCTGGGCGCTGATCGCCACCTTCCTGATCGAGTCGCTCACCCTGCTGTGGATCCCGGCCAAGGAGGCCGCGGTCCCGAACCTGATCCCGCGGGCCCGGCTGGAGGCGGCCAACCAGCTCACCCTGATCACCACCTACGGCCTCACCCCGGTCGCCGCGGCCATCGGCCTTGCCGTGCTCGACCGTGGCGTCCGTGGCGCCGTCGGCGGCGACCTGCCCTCCTGGGCCGAGCCGGCCCAGCTCGCACTCTGGTTCAACTCCTTCTCCCGGCTCGCCACCGCGTTGGTGGTGGCGTTCGGGATCAAGGAGATCAGCGAGGCGCAGCGCGGCGAGGCGGAGCGTGCCGAGCAGAGCATGTTCCGGCAGTTCTCCGAGGGTTGGAAGTACATCGGCCAGACCCCGCTCGTCCGCGGCCTGGTGCTGGGCATCTTCGGCGCGTTCGCCGGCGGCGGCATCGTGGTCGGCACGGCCAAGTTCTTCGCCAACTCGCTGGGCGCCGGTGACGCCGCGTTCTCACTGCTCTTCGGCGCGATCTTCGTCGGTCTGGCGCTCGGCATCGGGCTCGGCCCGATGGTCGTCAAGGAGATGTCCCGGCGTCGCTGGTTCGGCATGAGCATCGTGCTGGCCAGCGCCGCCGTGATGACCCTCGCCTTCGCCATCCACCTGTCCATGGCGATCCTCGGCGCGGTGCTGGTCGGCGCCGGCGCCGGCATGGCCTTCCTGGCCGGCACCACGCTGCTGGGCGGCGAGGTGGCCGACGAGGTGCGCGGCCGGGTCTTCGCCGTGGTGCAGATCGGCACCCGGCTGGTGCTGATCCTGGCCATCGGGCTGAGCAGCGTGTTGGTCGGCGTCGGTGGCTCGCGCAAGCTGGAGATCGCCGACCTGGGCCTGTCCATCTCGTCGACCCGGCTGCTGCTGCTCGCCGCCGGTGCCGCGGGCATCTTCGCCGGGATCAGCGCGTTCGGCCAGATGGACGACAAGAAGGGCGTACCGGTCCTCGCCGACCTGTGGGGCTCCATCCGGGGTCGTCCGCTGATGCCCTCCGAGCCGTTCGTCTCCGCCGGGCTCTTCGTGGTCTTCGAGGGCGGCGAGGGCGCGGGGAAGTCCACCCAGCTCACCGCGCTCTCCGAGCGGTTGCGCGGTCAGGGCTGCGACGTCGTGGTCACCCGCGAGCCGGGGGCCACCGGCGTCGGTCGGCGGATCCGGTCGCTGGTGCTGGACACCTCCGGCGACGACGCGCCCTCCCCCCGGGCCGAGGCGCTGCTCTACGCCGCCGACCGGGCGCACCACGTGGCCACCGTCGTCCGGCCCGCACTGATCCGGGGCGGCGTGGTGATCAGTGACCGTTACGTCGACTCGTCCCTTGCCTATCAGGGCGCCGGTCGGACACTGCCCGTCGACGAGGTCTCCTGGCTCTCCTCCTGGGCCACCGGTGGGCTCAAGCCCGACCTGGTGGTGCTGCTGGACGTCGAGCCGCGTACCGGCCTGTCCCGGGTTGCCTCGCGCAACACCGGCACCGACCGGCTGGAGGCCGAGTCGATCGCCTTCCACGAGCGGGTCCGGTACGCCTTCCTCGACCTCGCCGCCGCCGACCCGAAGCGGTACCTGGTCCTCGACGCGTCCCGACCGGCCGACGAGATCACCCGACTGGTGGTCCGGCGGGTCGAGGAGATGCTCGGCAGCCCGGGTGGCATCGTGCACCCGCGGCCGGCACAGGGCCCGGACACCTCGGTGCAGCCTGAGTTATCCGACGCGGAGTTGGTGACGATGGAGCACAAGACCTGATGTCGGACGTCTTCGCCGACCTGGTCGGTCAGGACGAGGCCGTCGTCGAGCTGCGCCGGGCCGCCGCCGCGGCGGCCGCCGTGCTGCGCGCCGGCGCGGCCGACCGGGCACCCGCGCTGCTCACCGCCGGTGCTGCCGACTCCGCCGGCCCGGCCGGCGCTGCCGATTCCCTCGGCCCGGCCGGCGCTGCGGCCTCCGGCGGGGTGGACCCGTCCGCCGGGATGACGCACGCCTGGATCTTCACCGGCCCGCCCGGCTCGGGCCGCTCGGTCGCCGCGCGGGCGTTCGCCGCCGCCCTGCAGTGCGTGCACGGCACCGGGTGCGGCGAGTGCCCCGGCTGCCGCACCACGATGGGCGGCACCCACGCGGACGTCCGGCTGGTGGTGCCGGAAGGGCTGTCCATCGGTGTCGGTGAGATGCGCGCGCTGGTGCTCCGGGCGGCCAGCACCCCGTCCGGCGGTCGCTGGCAGGTGGTGGTCATCGAGGACGCCGACCGGCTCACCGAGGCCGCCGGCAACGCGCTGCTCAAGGCGATCGAGGAGCCCCCGCCGCGTACGGTCTTCCTGCTCTGCGCCCCGTCCACCCACCCGGACGACATCTCGGTGACGATCCGGTCCCGCTGTCGTGTCGTACCCCTGCGGCAGCCGCCGGCCGACGCGGTGGCCGAGGTGCTGGTCCGTCGGGACGGGATCGCGCCCGACGTGGCGCAGTGGGCGGCGGCGGCCGCGCAGGGGCACGTGGGTCGGGCCCGCCGGCTGGCCCGCGACCCGGAGGCCCGCAAACGGCGCGAGGCGGTGCTCGCGGTGCCGCGCCGGTTGACCGGCGTCGGCGCGGCGTTCGACGCGGCGTCGGCGCTGATCGAGGCGGCCGAAGCGGAAGCCGAGGCGTCGGTCACCGATGCCGACACGACCGAACGGGCGGCACTGGAGACCGCGCTCGGCGCGGGCGGCACCGGTCGGGGCGCGGCCGGCGCGATGCGCGGCGCTGCCGGGCAGCTCAAGGAGCTGGAGAAGCGGCAGAAGTCTCGTGCTACCCGCGCCCAGCGCGACGCCCTGGACCGGGCGCTTGTCGACCTGGCCGGCTTCTACCGGGACGCGCTCACCATGGCGTTGCGCGCGCCCGTCGCCCCGGTGCACACCGACACCGCCGCACTGGCCGGCGCCGGCGCGCAGAAGTGGGACGCCGAAGGGTCGCTGCGCCGGCTGGAGGCCGTGCTCGCCTGCCGGGCGGCGATCGAGGCGAACGTCAAGCCGCGGATCGCGGTCGAGGCGATGATGCTCGCCCTCTGGAAGGGCTGACCCGCAGCTTCCGGCGTTGTCCACAGGCATCGACAGGCCCGATTGCGGTGCGGTACGGTCCGGTGTGCCGTGGTGACGGTGACGGCACGCTCAGTGATGGCTCATCCGGGAGGAGTCGGCCGATGCCACGGGGGGAGATCGACGAAGCCTGGATCGAGGAGGCGGTGCGGCGATACCGCCGGATCGAGCAGCTTCAGGCCGAGTTCGACCAGGCGGTGTCCACCGTCGAGGTGACCGTCCGGTCGCCGGATGGTCTGGTCGAGGTCGTCGTCACCGCCGGCGGGCGGATCACCCACGTCCGGTTCCTCGGCCCCCTGCACACCCGCAACCCACGGGATGTCGCAGGCTCCGTGCAGGCCGCGGTCACCGCGGCGGCCGACGCCGCCGAGTGGGCGCGGGAGAAGCTGCACAACGAGACGTTCGCCGCCTACCGACCACTAGCGGGGGCCTGAGATGGACACACTGCGCGCGCTCTCCGCCCGACTGGACGAGGCGAGCGCCACGCTCACCGCCATCGCGCACACCGTCACCGCCAGCGACCCGGCTCAGGCCGCGTTCGGCGCCGACGCTCCGGGCCGCCCCGGCGAGATCGGTCGCGCGCTGCACCGGCAGTGGGCCACCGCCACCGACGACCGGGCCCGGGAGGCCCGCACCGCCGCCGGTCGACTGGCCGCCGCCGCCTCGGCGGTGCGGGAGGCCGCCGACCGCTACGCCGAGGTCGACAGGGCGGCCCGCCGCCGGCTAGCCGGGGAGCCCTGATGGACGCGCTGGACCGGCTCGCCGAACCCGGCCTCGACCTGCTGCGCCGGGTTGACCGGCTGATCGCCGCCGGCGTCCCGGAGGGGCACCGGGTCTGGCCGCTGCTGCGCCGGATGCAGGTGCTGCCGGGCGACGCCGTCCGCGGCTTCCTCGACCTGCACCCCGCGCCGCTCGCGCACGCCGGGCACGCGGTGCGCCGGCTGGTCCGGGGGTACGACGACGTCTCCGCCGCGCTCACCGATTCGGTGCTCTGGTCGGGCCCGGCCGCCACCGCGTACGGGCAACAGCGGGCCGCGCTGCTGCGCCACCTCGACGAGGGTCCGGACAGCCTGGTCGGACGGCTCGAATCCACAGCTGGTTACGCCGACGCACTCGCCGACTGGGTGGAGGGCAGCCGGCTCGCGCTGGCCCGGACGTTGGCCGACGTGCTGCGCTCGGCCGAGGCGGTGGCCGTGGTCGCCGCCACCGCCACGGACCCGGCGACCCGCCCCGGGCCGGTCGGGCCGGGGGTGGCCGACGCGGCGGAGATCGCCGCGCGGGTGCTGGCGGTGCTCTGCGTCGCGTACGACGGCGCGGAGACGTTGCTGCGGCAGTGGGCACCGAGCCTCGCCGAGACCGCGTGGCGACCGCCGATGGACGGCCGGCCGCACTATGACCAGCCCACCCGCGTCGGCTGGTAGCCGCTCGGACAGGCCACGGCGTCGCGCACGGACGTCGGACCGGAGCCGGCGTCCACGGCGACGCCGTGGTCTTCCCCCTGCACCCCCCGCAGGTCTGCCTTCACTCAACGCCGCCGGGGGCGTGCTTGTCTGCTGTCCGGGCGCGGATTCAACCGTCCGGGCGAGGCGTAACGGCACGACGGGCCGCCCGGCAATCGGTCGAGTCGACGGTCATGGATGGCAGTGGAGGGACTGGCTGGCGCGTCCTCTGCGGTGATCCGTCGTAGGGTGGGGGGATGGGGATGCTCTGCGCGGTCAGCTTCAACCGATACGGGCGCCTCTACTACCTCGATCCCGGCGAGTTGCGTCCGCAGGTGGGCGACAAGGTGCTGGTGCCCACCGACGACGGGGCCGAGGTGGCGGAGTGCGTGTGGGCCGCGCAGTGGGTCACCGAGGAGACCGACGGCTTTCCCCGGCTGGTGGGGCTCGCCGGTGACGACGACCTGCGCCGGGACGAGGCGCTGCGGCGTCGCAAGGCCGAGGCGAAGGTGGCCGCGAAACGGCTGATTCGCTCGCACGGCCTGCCGATGAAGGTGGTGGCGGTCGACCACGTGCTCGGCTCCGCCGAGGGTGGCGGCGAGCGCAGCACCGTCTACTTCACCGCCCCGCACCGGGTGGACTTCCGCTCCCTGGTCCGTGATCTGGGCGCCACCCTGCACTGCCGGGTCGAGCTACGCCAGCTCTCCGCGCGCGACTCGGCGCGGGTGCAGGGCGGCATCGGCTCCTGCGGTCGGGACCTGTGCTGCGCGACGTTCCTCACCGACTTCGAGCCGGTGACCATCCGGATGGCCAAGGACCAGGACCTGCCACTGAACCCCCTGCGCATCTCCGGCGCGTGTGGCCGGTTGATGTGCTGCCTCAAATACGAGCACCCTCTCTACGCCGAGAGCAGCAACTACCCGTTGTCCGGCCAGCGGGTGGAGACGCCGGACGGGACAGCCAAGGTCGTATCTCGTCATCCGCCGAGCGAGACGGTCACCGTCCGGCAGATCGCGGACGGGTCCACCAAGCGATGCTCGCTGTCCGATGTCTGCGGGTCACGCCAGGCGTACGAGAGTCGGTAGGGCTGCTCCTGCTCCCGCCCTCCGTCAGGGCAGGACAATGGGGGGTTCGGACAGGTGGGGGGCCAGGCGAGTCTTCGGGGTCAGCCAGCTCGCGGTGGGGGACTGGTCGGGGTTCACCTGCCAGTCGCGGGAAACCCGGTCCACCCCGATCGGGTAGATGGTCAGCGTCCCGTCCGGGTCGATGCGCAACCGCAGGAACGACTTGGAGTCCTCGATGCCCTGCCCGGCGAACAGTTCGTTGACGTTCACTCCGAACGAGCCCGCCACCAGCAGGTACGCCGCCACCACCTGGCTGGCGACCAGGCCGATCACCGGCCCGTAGACCACCGCGGCGGCCACTGCCGGCAGTGGCCACGGCCATTCGTAGAACGGCAGCGCCAACCAGACCCAGGTGGCGCCGGCGGCCAGCGCCACCTGGGCCACCCCGTGGCTGACGCCGAGGAGCCAGTTCCGGACGTGCCGCTTGCCGTTGGCGTTCGGCGGCTTGGCGAACAGAACCGCCGCCGCCACCGTCACGAGGACCATCAGCACCAGCGGGACGCTGAACAGCCGCTGGTTGGTGCTGTCGCCCCAGTTCGCCGTCGCGCCCGCCATGGCCAGCATCAGCAGGGTGTGCAGGATGCCGAGCAACGTGGTGAAGCCGGGATTGCGGAACGGCAGCCGGGCGAAGATGCCCCAGCCGTAGCGGCGGGAGCGGGCCGCGTCCGGGTAGCGGGCCACCAGGTCGTACGGCTGCGTACGGCTCGCCCGGCGGGCCAGCGTGTCGCGCGGCGGCACCTCGATGCGCTCCGGCAGCTTGTGGGTGGGGTACAGGTACGCCCCGCCGCCGCCACAGGTGATCAACTGCCGGTCCGGGCCGGCGTAGCGGGCGTAGTGGTGCAGGTCACCGGAGAGCAGCAGCCGCACCCGTGCCCCGGTCGGGTCGATGATCGTCCGGATGAAGTAGTCGATCGAGTCGTACGCCGTCGGGCTGTCGGCGGCCTTGATCCAGGTCGGCGACGGCGCGGCCAGGATCACCTTCGACTCCGGGCCGAGCCGTCGGGCCACCTCGTCGAAGTAGGCCAACTGCGGGTCGTCCAGGTACGAGCCGGACTGGTCGTCCACGCCGAGCAGCCACCAGCCGGCCGGCAACTCCACCGCGAAGTACGACCGCGACTGCCCGGTACGCCAGCCGGCGAAGTTGCGGTCCCGGGAGCGGACGAACAGCCGCAGGAAGGCGGTGAGCCCGTCGTACCAGTCGTGGTTGCCCGGCACCGCGAACAGCGTGGGACGGTCGGGCGGGGTCAACGGCAACGCGGCCTGGTAAGGGCCCTTGCACCGGTTCTCGTACTCCGCGTAGGCCGCCGACGGATACACCTGGTCGCCGCCCATCACCAGGGTCTGGGCCCGGGGCAGCCGGTGTCCGTTCACGGTCAGCTCCGGCTGCGCCAGCAGGTACGCGATCGAGTACGTGGCGTTGAAGCCGTCACCGAGGTCGGCCACGTAGTCGAGCCAGAGCCCGCCGTCCGGTCCCGCCTGGCGGAAGATGTCGTCGCCAAAGGCGTTCTGCAGCTCGCGCTTGTCCAGGTAGGCGCCGAAGAGAATCGCCAGCAGCGTCCGGATGCCGGTGCTGATCAGCAGGAACGGTGCCAGCCACGGCACCGGCTTGCGCGGGGTGAAGCCCAACTCCAGCGGATCGGTGGTGCGTGGCCGAGGCCGGGCACGCTCGCTGTCGGGGTGGTCGTCGGCCGCCGGAGCCCGGTGGTCGTCGCGTTCGTCGCTCACCCGCCGCAGCGTAGTACCGGATCCATCGATACGCTGTCCGGTAACGGGTCAGTTGGCAGTCGTTGTCCGGTTGCCGGTGGGTGGTGGCGCGGGGGTATCCCGTTCGGGGTCGGGCAACAGGGTGCCGTACACTTGCTCATCGTTGCCGCCTTAGCTCAGTCGGCTAGAGCGACGCACTCGTAATGCGTAGGTCGACGGTTCGATTCCGTCAGGCGGCTCCACTCGAAGGCCCAGGTCACCGGCTCTCATGCCGATCATGACCTGGGCCTTTTGATTGCCGTCGCCCGACCAGGTGCGGATCGTCCCGGCCGACTTCGTCATGTGCTGAATGTTCTCGGCCTACGAGGGCCGCCCGCCGAACTGCCAGTCGTGGACCTCGATGTCGGCGTACCGGTCCGGGTTGAGGACGGCGCGTGCGGTGTCCTGGTCGGGCGACCTGAGCAGCGCCGCCGTACCCAGCCAGGTGTTGCCGTTGTCGGAGAGCAGCGGCCCGTAGGCGATCAGCTCGTCCCGGTCGGGCGGCACGGCAGAATCAGCGGCCTCCCCCGAGCCGAGGCCGAGCACCAGGTACCGGTTGCCACCGGTTTGGCCAGCGGGAGAATCCCACATCGTGCGCCCCAGCATGTTGCGCCACCGGCGCAGCAACACGTCCCGATACACGCCGGCCTGGTAATTGGGCTCGTCGAAGGCGAATGCGCGGGCGGCGGCGGGATTCGGCAGGTCGACGATGTGCAGACTGCCGGTGGGGGTGGCGCCGTCGCTGGCGAAGGTCGGGCCGCGGGCGATCATCTGCGACGCGTACCGGTCCATGTAGGACCAGTGCTCCTCCAACAGGTCCGAGCGCAGCGGGATGGAACCGGGCCGGTCGCGGTGGTAGCAGACGAACTCCATGGCCTGAGTCTCACGCATCGTGTGAAGCCAACCTGCAACGCATCAACCGGAGTACGACACCCGGGCTGCCGGCGTCTAGTCCCACCTGATGCTGTCCCGGACGGGGACAGCTGGAAGGCCTACGACTGCCCGACGAGGAGATCCGCAAGAGCTCGCACTCCGGTGGCCTGGCTAGGTAGCCGATTTCTCTGACTTCGACTTTCGTGGAGGTGACCGGTAGGCAGAAATGGTTGCACCGAGCAGCAGAAGGACCAGCACAAGGTCCACCGCGAAGAGCAACACGCCCCACCAGTGCTCTAGCTGCGAGGCCAAGAAGTACAGCGGCACGGCGGAGAGCAGCGTGCAGCACAAGCCAACAAAGCCGCCGCCGGGGTCACGCTCCTTCTTGACCGTACCGTCGCCGATCTCCTGGAGGCGACGGACTTGCAGCTCGATCAACTCGGCCATGTGCCCGCCGGAGGCCTTGAGTTCCTCGTGCGCCTTCATCTCACCGAGCAGCTTCACGTTCGCTTCAATGGCATGCCGGAGGCGAGCGGCTCGGGACAGTCCGAAAATGGTTGCAATCGCGGTCGCAAAGCCGGTGAAAGCGCCGCCAACGTCCAAGACTCTCCTCGTGCCCGTTGTGCGCCCGATTGCTCGGACAAGCAGGGGTAATCAAGGTCAACAATCAGCAAGAGACGACGAAGGCCCCTGACACTCGTCTCCGCAGGTCAAAGCCTTGCCGCTCCCTGATGGCGGGCAGAGGACCCGAACCTCTGTAGCTTTCGCGACGGATTCACGACCCCACCCGAACCTGCTGCGCTCAGAGTCTATGACGATCCCTTGCCCTAGGGCACCTGGTGGTAAGTCAGCCAGAACTCCCGCTGTTGCTGCCCCCGTCGCCTGTCGCGCCAGCGAACCAGGAGAGAGCCTGGGCGGTCATGCTCCAATGTCCGATCTAGCTTGAGCTGCAGTGTCTGTCCGGGGTGGATGACAGCAACAGGTTGCCTAGGCCAGAGAGCGCCGACGTCGTTGGTGTAGTCCTGGCCGCCATCGTCCTTGACTAGGAATCGAACGTCGGTCATCTGTGCTGGCCCGCGGTTCGCTAATACGATCCGCTCATCCTGCTGCCACCCGTTGCGGGTCTGGTAGGTCACCAGCTCCAACCTCGCATCTGGATCTCCCGACCGGTTGCGCCACCATGGCCGCAAGACGCCGTACCAGAGGTTGATGATCCCGAGCGCCAAGGCCGCCACGGGAACGGCCGCATTCACCGCTTGAGCACTCATGCGAGCAGAGTAGGAGTTGATGGCACGCGCGTCGCTGACCGGGCTTGCGGCCGTACAGCCACCCGTGCAGGCGGAACCATGGCTCAGGTCGAAGATCCGCCAGCGATGACGAGTAGACACGGCGGACATACTGGGTTCCTCTGTGTGCCGAGGACGAGCAGGAAGAGGACGGGTTGAGTCACGGGCCGGAGGACGAGGAAGATGATGCGGGCAGGTTCGACTGGATGAAGGCGCGTTGGGGGGCGCTCTATCCGCCGTCTGAGATCGTCGCCGAGATGGGGCGGGTAACGATCGCAGCCGCTCGTGTCGATCGCCAGCTCGCCCTAGCCTTGTTGGCCTTAAAGCATCCGGAAGGCTTTGAAACGCTTCTGCGGAAAGAGAGCAGCAAGCTATATAAGGGGTTAGAGCGGCGGGTGACCGAGCTTTTTGGAGGTCCGCTTCTTGAGTGGACCTTGGCGAATCTGGAAGAGGTAAAGGCTCGGATAGAGGCGAGGCACGCTGTTGCCCATAGTATCTGGTCCGTTGCTGATCGGAGCGAGTCGATCAGCGTCCAACTATTGGCAAATCTCCGCAGTCAGGAAGAGCTAGACCAGTTGCTGGCGGAGCGCGGCGAGCTAGCCGAGTGGAAGACCCTGCATCCCAGGAAGAACGCGCCGGGGCCACAGACCTTAGAGGAATTGCAGAAAATCCGAATCGGCCTAGAGGATGTGGCTGACTGGCTTGAGCAACTGCGCTTCACGCTTGCGAGCGCACTGTTCGCTGGCAAGCCGGAAGGTGCGCGGAAGGTGCTGGACCCTCGCAGTTTCGATTGACCTGATCTTCCGCCAGCAAAAACCGTCCGAACGTCGGCGCGACATGGACCCCTGACAGGCGGGAGTAAGCCAGGCCAGTGAGTGCTGGTACGGCCAGGCTCTGGACTGGCTGAACAGGCAGGCACTGGCAATTCGCGAGCTGCCAGGCTCTCACCCCAGCACGAGCCAACAGCCGCCGCCGGATGGACGCCGGCCGCCATCCGGCCGGGAGGGAGGCAGGTGACGGCGGATGCGGGATGCCCCTAGAGATGAGGCGGTCTGGCTTGGGAGTTGCGCGTGAAAGCCACCGGGGCGAACCGAGCGGGGTCGAGTGGGAACCGATCCGGTTGCCGTGAGCGGGGTGCCCAGGCCGACCCGGACGTTGCCGAACGGCTGCGGAATGGTCTTGGGGACCTACGGATCAGAAGGTCTCGCAGCATCAGTCCTCATCCAGTCCTCAAGAGGTCGAACCTCAGCGGTCGACCGTGAGAGACGCCGAGCGTCGTTTTCGCAGGCCAAGTCCCCCGACTCCAGGTGGGGCAGTGTGGGTAACTTGATCTCGTAATGCGTAGGTCGACGGTTCGATTCCATCAGGCGGCTCCACGGACGATGCCCTGACCAGCGGAAATGCTGGTCGGGGCATCGTGTTTATCTATGTAACCTTGAGCCGCCCCCGGGACCCCCCGAAAACACCGGGGGCGAGCAGGTTCTGCATGTCTGCGCTTCCGGCACAGCCACTGTTGCCGGTGGCCTGGTGCGGTGGATCGACGTACTTTGCAGGCGCTCGTCCTTGCCGAACTTCACGCGACTCGCCGACAGGTTCATTTTTATACATCAACTTCGTCCAGATGGTACAGTCCGCGGCGTGACGGAGGATGAGAAGGTCATCTCTGATATGACCGAGGGCGGCATCATCGTGTCGCTCCGCTGGGCGGTGACGTCTGCACATGCACGCGCGTGGGCAGACTTTGACCCTGAGACGGGTCACAACCAGACCGTGCTCGGTATTGCGGCGCACACGCTGCTCGCCGACCGGCAGGATAGGGCGTTCCGCGTAGAGAAGTACATCGCCAAGGAGGACGCCCGGGATCGGGACGTGCTGCTTGCGGGGCTGCTTCCGCCCGAGCGGGCCTCTATGCCCACCTGCTTGGGGGTGGAGCGTGCGGACTTGAACAACTCGCCCGCATGGCGGTATCGGCAGTACCGGTGGTTCCTCACTTCGTTCGAGTACGGCAAGGTTCACGACATCGCTTGGGGGCGAAAGAGCCCGACGAAGCGCAAAATCGCCGCCCAGACGGGGTCAGACAGCCCGGACCAGTTCGTCCTTCCCGGCACGTACGAACGCCGCATCGGGGAGGTACTCGACCCGGTTACTCTGGGGGAACTGCTTGCGGCGAACGAGCGCAACTCGGTGCTCAACATCGTGCTCGCGCACAGTCTTGACGCCCACACTGGCGCCACCGAGCTGTTCTTGGGACGGCCCCGCCTCAACGTCGGCGGCGGTAAGCCCTGGGTGTGGCTGCGCTCGCTTCTGCCAGGCGACGGAGGCAATGGACTCGGCATCCGGACCGACGCCTCGCAGCCGACCGCGCCTGCCCGTGGTGCCGACGTTCCTGACGCCCCGGTGCGGCTGCGGCCCCGTATCGCCGGCCAGGAGCCGGGCGCGGAGTCTGCAGGGCGATGAGCGCTGTCTCACCTCCCGCAGCCGCGCGGCTCGCCGACGCCGCGCGGCTGTTCAGCGGCCGGCGGTTGACCTTGGCGCGTCAGGTTGCCGGGTTGCGAAAAAACGGCCTCGCTGATCGGATCGGCAAAACTCCCACCGCTGTCGCCAGCTATGAAAACGGTACTAAGCGGCCTGCGACGGCAACGGTGGCGCAGCTTGCACTGACTCTCAAGGTCGAGCCGTCGTTCTTCATCGGCGTCGACTCGTCCGAAGCACCTGTTCCAACGCCGCACTTCAGATCCTTGAGGTCCACGACCCAGATCGTCCGCGATCAGGCGCACGCCTACGGATGCCTGGTTGCCGATGTTGCTGCCTCATTGGAGAAGTACGTGGAGTTGCCGCCGCGCGACGTCCCGCGGTGGCCGGTGCCACCCGACGAGATCGCCGCCGGCGAGGCCGAGGCGGCTGCCACGTTCATCCGTGCCGAATGGGACATGGGCGTCGGCCCAGCTGGACACCTAATTCGGTTGCTCGAAAACAAGGGTGTCCTGGTGGTCTTCTCGCTTCCGCAAACGTCGGCTGTGGATGCGTTTTCGATTGAGGCAGGCGCTCGGCCGATCGCCCTGCTTAACCCGGTTAAGGAGGACTACTACCGGCAACGCTTTGACGTGGCTCACGAGCTAGGCCACCTAGTCATGCACACCGACTCGGAACCGGGCAGCAAGCTCGTCGAAGATCAGGCGCACCGCTTCGCCTCCGAGTTCTTGATGCCTGCGGCGGGCATCATCGATGAGCTGCCAGCCAAGGCTGACTGGCAACGGCTGTTCATGCTTAAGGAGCGCTGGGGCGTCAGCCTCCAGGCGCTCTTAATGCGGTCTCGTCAGTTGAAGGTGATGAGCGAATCGACGTACCAGCGGGCGATGGTGACGTTGTCGTCACGAGGCTGGCGTCGACAGGAACCCGGCGAGGGGACCGCCGCCGAGTTGCCCTCGCTGCTTCCGAAGAGCGTGGAGCTCCTCGAGGCTGCTGGCTATTCAGCGCGAACGCTAGCAGCTCAAGCACGCGTGCCGATCTCAATCTTCGAGACGGCAACCTCTCGGCGTCCTAATGTCGACAGTAGCTATTTCCAGGACGAACCGATGTCGGCCAGCCAGGGCGGGGGTGAAGTCGGTCAGGCAGAGACTCTGCCGTTCCCTGATTGGGGCCAGCTACGCAGCCGGCGAACGCCGGTTACCTGACCTCGGCGGTCGGTGCTGGTGGATGTCGTCCGGATCCTGGGGCAAGGCTGATGCCCTCACCTGAGGTGAGGGCATCAGCCTTGCTGGTTTGCTCTATGAAACGGCGTTGTTTAGGCGCACATCATTCCGCTGACTCAAGCGTGATGATCAGGCCCTTTAGAGGTGTCCGGCGTTCTACCGCGGCCGGGTCCAACCTCGTCAATTACAAACACGTTCGCAATCCCGCAGAGGCTTGCTCGCCTAGGGCCTGTTTCAGAAGTGTGGGACTGAATTCAGCCTGGTCGGTTGGGGTAGTGGCGGCCGGCCAGCCAGATGGTGAGGTCCTTTGCGATGTCGCCTTGGTCGGTCTCGATGGTGAGATCGTGGATTCGGTGGTGGGCGTCGCGGCGTTCGACTTCGTAGGTGTCGTCGTCGAGCAGTGAGACCGATGCGTACCAGGCCGGGTCGTCGTCGGCGGGGTTGATCGTGACGAAGGTGTTGTCGTCGTGGTTCAGGTCATCGATCAGCATGAACAGGGCGTCTTCGGAGGGGTCGTCGACATGGTCGCCGTTCTCGGCGTCGGCGTAGTAGTAGTCGGCGGCCATCCGGTTTCTCCCTGCTCTGCTGGTCAGCCGGCCCAGCTTCGCATGAGGTGATGCCCGGCTGGTCAGAGCCACTCGTTGATCGCGGCGACGAGTACGGCAGCTTCAAAGCGGACGGCGAGTTTGTCGTAGCGGGTGGCCACCGCCCGGTGGCGTTTGAGCCGGTTGATGCCGCACTCCACGGCGTGACGGGCCTTGTAGTCCTCGACGTCAAACACCGGTGGCCTGCCGCCGGCCGCGCCGCGCTTCCTGCGGTTGCTGGCCTGGTCGGCGGGCTCGGCGATGGTGGCCTTGATGCCGCGGCGGCGCAGGTAGTCCCGGTTGGCCCGCGACGAATACGCCTTGTCCCCGCGCACCCGATCCGGCCGCTGCCGTGGTCGGCCCGGTCCCAGCCGGGGCACCCGGATGCCCCGCAGCACCGGCACGAACTGCGGCGAGTCCCCGCGCTGCCCAGCGGTGACCAGAATCGACAGCGGCTTCTGGCCCTGCTCACACGCCAGATGAATCTTCGTGGTCAAACCACCCCGGGAACGGCCGAGTCCGTGATCTGCTGGCTCGGGCACCACCCCACCGGCCGGCTCCTGCTGCGCGTCGCCGTCGTGTCGGGCGCCGGCGGCATGCTGATGAGCCCGGCAGATCGTCGAGTCGACGTTGACCTCCCAGCAGATCAAGCCAGCAGCGTCCGCCCTGGCCTGCAACGCGGTGAGGACCTGCGCCCATACACCCGAGCGCTGCCACCGCCGGAACAGCCCATACACCGTCTGCCACGGCCCGTACTCCGGTGGCAGATCACGCCAGGGGCACCCTGTCCGCACTCGCCACCTGATTCCATTGATCAGCAGCCGACGCGACCACACCGCTGGGCGACCACGCCCCACCGCCCGGGGCAGCAGCGGCTCCAACACCGCCCACTGCTCATCGGTCAGATCACCACGACCCACCGCAAGATCATCGATGCAATCTAGCTCGTGGATCAACTTTTGAAACAGGCCCTAGTGGACATGGTGACGGCGTCCGTCAAAGATGCCGACAGGCTCCCTCAACTCCCGGACAACTACCGCCCTACGCGCACACGGCGTCCCAACGCGACGACCACCCTGGTCGACGCAAGCCAGGCGCCAGCGGGGAGCAAAATGCTCTGCAGACTTAGCTCGATGATGACCCGAGGCGGAGCCAAGCGTCCTGGCTTAACGATCGCGCAAAGCCATTGAGCAATCTTCATCCTGCGTAGCGGTTCGTTTCGACGTGGTGCAGGACCAGGATGGCTTGCACGATCGCGGTGGTTCGGCATGGGCAGCAGCGCAGCTTGACTAGGATCTTCCAGGTCTTGAGCGTGGCGATCGCTCGTTCTCCGCGGGCTCGGATCTTCGCGTGGGTCCGGTGCACTGCCTTCTGCCTGCGTGACAGCTTCGGCCGGAAGCAGACACTGCTTGAACGGCCTGCGCACGCTGCCACGGGCGCCCTGGTAGCCCTTATCGGCGAAGGTCATCACGTCCGCGCTGGTCAGGGCATCGATGACGCCGTGACTGCGTGCGGCGAGGTGGTTCAGGGTCCGGCTGGACAACGAAATCGGGCGGGGGTAGGACAGTTTGGCGAGGCTCCCGGTCGGGGCTTCGAGTCTTGGTCGACAGATGTCCTACCTGGAGCCTCGCACCCATCGATCATCGGGCCTGCCACACCCATTTCGAGCTGCAAGATCAGCTTGAAGAAGGCTCATTGACGATGGGTTGCATACTCCGTTGACGGCCCCACACGGGCTGCGCCATGAGCCTGTCTGGGCTCACTGGGGAGCAGGTTGGTGACCCGTCTCGGGCTTGCCGCCGCCCGCGGGACGCGTTCCCAACCGCGATGACGATTGGCGCCCCACGCAACGGAACGTTGTCGAGGTGCAGGGCGATCTCCACAGCGGGGCGCCCACCCGCACCAGCCCCGGCGGCGGCGATGCGCCGCGCCTGGTTGCCGCCCCCGTTTACCCCCCCCGGTAACCCCTGACATCGGTTGACCAGCGGTGCTAGGTGACGATCACTTCGCCCGGTTGTTTCCGCAGGTCAGCACCAAATACTGACAGTCGATGGCAACACCAAGGCCAAAGGGTTCGAGGAGCGTAGGTCGACGGTTCGATTCCGTCAGGCGGCTCGGTGAATAAGTGCCTCTGGCCTCGGGTGTAAGCCCGGGAGCCAGAGGCTCTTTTCTGTTGCCCCCGGTGGTGACTCGGCGATGCCACCCGCCCACCGAGGTTCGGCGAGTCGCCCCGAACCTTGCCGGCCGGGCCTACGGCGCGACGCAGGGGGTACGCAATCGATCTACGACGCAGCGTCGTCACCGTGCAGGCCGCATGGCGTCGATCCTGGTCGGCTGCTCGTCATGGCAGTTGGCGCCGCACCTCACCAGCGGCAGCCGCGGCCGGAGCCGGTGCGGACGTGGCGGCCGGCGACTGAGCTGGAGCGCCGCGAGGCCGACCGACAGCTACTCATCAAGGAGATGGACCGGCTGCGTCCCAGCCTGTACCCGACGCATTGAGCCGCCGTCAGTCCACCCGGATCCGGTAAACCAACTCGTACCGACCGCGCGGCAGCACGATGTCCGCTGTCTCGACCGGCACGCCGGCGGCGTAGTACGTCCGGGTGATTTCGTACACGTCCGCCGGACGGCCGGGCAGCCCCAGAGCCTCCGCCTCGACGGCCGTGGCAGGCCGGGAGCTGATCCGCTCCTCGAACTCGTCGACGTGCACGCCGATCGCGTCCATCCGGGCGACCACCCCGACCGCGGTACCTGCCTCCGGCCATTCCACCGGTGTGCCGCCGGTGATGCTCAGCGGCTCGTACGACGTCGACAACTGGATCGGCTCGCCGTCGGACAGGAACCGATACGCGGTGCGCATCACGGGTGCGCCCTGTTCAATGCCGAGCCGCACCGCGATCGGGTCGTCGGCGAGGTCGTGGCGGCTGTCGTGCTCCCAGGTGGCCAGTTGGCCCGCGCGGGCCGCGTCGCGGGCGAACGGCGACGTCGGACCCGGCCCTCCGCGCATGTCGCGACCGTGAGCGTGTCGAACCAGTCGACGGGCGGACCGGACGTAGACGCCCGACCCGGGCCGTCCCTGTACCAGTCCCTCACCCTTGAGCACGCTGATTGCCCACTTCGCGACGGTGCGGCTCACGCTGAACCGCGTCATGAGTGTGGTCTCGCTGGGCAGCTTTTCGCCGGCGGCCAGCGCGCCGGACTGGATCTCCGCGCGCAGCTCCGCAGCGATCGCCAAATAGGCAGGCGTCTTAGCCATGGGGTGCAACCTCCGGTCAGCCCACCCAGTCGATCACAGACAACCTGGTGTGCCAAGTTTGTGCGACACCCTTGCCTGACCGAACCTAGTGTGCTAGCTTTCGGTGTGGCTCCCCGCTACCAGTTGGCTCCGGTCAGCAACCAACGCCGGTGATAACGGGGAGTCCCAAACGCCGCGCAGCCGGCAGCAGCTTGCCCCCGCCGCGGCTCATCCACCCGGAAGGGATGTCGATGTGGCGCAACCCGATCAACCGAATTACCCGCCGGCGGCCCCGTTGCGAGGCCTCCGCCGGCCGGACCTGGGAAGCCGGCGACCGCCGAGCCGCCCAGCAGCGACTGCTCGACCTGGCACGGCAGCAGCGGGCCGAGCATCCCTACGACGGGCCAACACCGTGAGTTTCGAGAGGCCGACCACCGCGCGGGCGGCCAGCGAGGCCCGGTACCAGCAGGCTGTCCGCGAACTCACCGCCCTGGAGGCGCGCCTGGCCGACGAGCACGTACCGCGCCGGCCGGAGTGGGACTGCCGCAGCTGCGGGCCCGACACGTCCTGGCCGTGCTCGCCGGCGCAGGTGCGCCTGGTCGAGCAGTACCGGCGCGACCGCATCGGCCTCTCGATGCACGTCGGCGCGCTCTACTTCGTCGCCAGCGCGGAGTGCCTGGACGAAGACCCCAGCCACCTGTACGAGCGGATCGTGGGATGGATCCGGGAGCCGTAGCGCCGAGGGCATTGAGGTGCCTCGGCTGTATGGACACCATCCTCGCCACCGTCGAGCACAAGTGCGGGGGCGACCAAATCCCCACCGAGGAACTGGGCTGGTACTGCACGTGTGACCAACCCGAGTGCCGCCGCCGGCAACAAGGAATGTGGGCGCCCGGCACCAAGCCGGGCGGCAACCGCAAGTAGACGGCCCCGGGAACGGCGATGCAAGCGCCGCCCCAGGGCCTTGATCAGACACTGAAGGTCTGACCCATGCACCATCCTCAGCGAACACGCTGCACCGTCAAGACCCTCGCGGTCATCGTCGCCCTGGCCGGGTGCTCGCGCCTGCGAGGGCGAGGGCACCAAGAGCGACCGGCCGGCCGACGACCGCGCCGTCGACCCGAAGTTGGTGGTGCGCAGCGCCCGCCGTTTGGGGCGGTGAGCACCAAGTCGTCCTGGCGTTCCCGGCGACGTGCGCGGCCAGCTCGTCAACGAGGAACCGCGGAATCCGTCCACAAGCGGGCCGCGCCGGCCCGGCCCCGCTGACACGGTGATCGGAACAGGTCACAGCGGCGCGAGGATCATAAGAATCTCGTCTCGGTCATCGCCCGCGCCAAACCGCAGCGCCCCGGGCCACCGGCCGATTTCCTTCCAGCCGAGCCGGGCGTAGAAGTCTTCCAGGCCGGCCCCACCTCGCGCGCAGAGGCGCAGCTGTTCCAGCCTCATCTCGTCACGGCCGATCTGCCGAACCCGATGCATCATCGCTGCGCCGATCCCGCGACCTCGGTAGTCGGGATGTGTTTGGACGCGGTTGACGGTGCCCCAGTGAGCCACTAGCGGATCCACGTGACGGGACAGGTTCAGCCAACCCGCCAGTGCCCCGTCGACCACCGCCAGCAGGAGCCTGCTGCGCTGCGGGCCCAGGTCGGCGACGAGGCGCTCGGCCACGGGAGTGACCTGTTCCGGTCCGACGGGCGGGAACGCGAAACCCACCGCACCGCCCGTGTTCGCCACCGTGATCCAGCACTCGACCAGCTCGCGTGTCTGGCGGGCACTGATCTCGGACGGGTGGGAGATCTGCCTGAACTCGACAAGGCCATTGCGGAGCATGACGGGAAGTATCGCGCGACGCCGGCGGATGCATCCACCGGCGCTGATCGCGCCCGGCCCGACGAGTGTCGGGCCGGGCGCGTCGAGTTAGCTATGCCACGAAGCGGGCGCGGCGTCGGCGTCCGATCACGTAGCCCGCGCCGCCGAGGAGCAGCAGCACGGCACCAAGGCCGGCCACGGTCGCGGTGTTGGCACCGGTCAGCGGCAGCCCACCGCCGTCGCCACCGGCAGCGACCGGACTGGTGGAGGACGTCGGGGTCGGTGCAACGGTCGTCGTCGTGCTGGTCGTCGCGCTCGGTGTTGCGATCGGCGTGGCACTGGACGTGGCGCTCGGCGTCGGCGTGGGCTGGACCGCACAGTCAGTCGAACGTGCGGCGTACAGGCCGTGGTTCAGGTAGGCCAGGTAGGCGTCGACGGACTCGGTGTCGAGCGCCTTCTGCGCGGCCTCTTTCACGTAGGCGCCAGCGCCCGTCATCGTCTGGTTCACCGAGATCCGCAAAGCCACTGACCAGGCCGTGTAAACGTCCGACTTGAGGAAGGCCCGCAGCTCCTCCGAGGTGCCATTCAGCGGCTCCTGGAGAGCGTCCTTCAGATGGGGCAACTTGTCTTTGCCAGCCGCCTCCAGGATCTGATAGGCCAGCACCCGCACCTGGGCAACGGTGGCGGTGTCCAGATCGATGGTGACAAGCTCGCGGATATCCTTGTACACCTTGCGCTCGACGCCCTGGCAGGCCGCGTTCAGCCAGGGCGATGGTGACTGAGCGGCCGCCGGTGCCGCCGGAATCAGAAGCGCCAGCGCTATGAGGGCGCCGGCCGGGAACTTCAATCGCATGTTGGTTTTCCTCCCCGTGGTAGATCAGAACATGGAGATATTACCGACGGCGAACGGGAGAGCAAGAAGGGGTGGATGTCCCGGACTGCGCAATGGACAGGACCCTGGGCGGCCACCCGCCAAAATGCAGACCAAGCGATTACACCGCGCATTCGTGGGCTGACCCGACCGGGCCGATCGGCGATAAGTTCGTCGCATACCGGCGTTTTTTGCGCGGTAGCAGAAGGGCGTTTCCAAACCTTAACGATCAACAGTGTTGATCGAGGAGTACTACGCCGAAGAGGCATCGTCACCGTCGGCGGTATGCGGGCCTTCGTCGCCCATCAGCGGGGAGCCCATCCGGTCTGTGGCCTCGCGGGAGCTGCGCAACGCGCCGGTGGCAGCCAGCCCCGCCCCGGCGAGCGCGATCGTCGTCTCCACGGCCGTCGACACCTGAAGGGAGTCGTCCGCCGACGAGCTCAGCATCATCCCCAGTTGCAGGAAGGCGTTCCGGTCAGGATTGGCCATCTCCCACCAGCCTGACCACATTCCGGCGAGATCCGAGTATTCGTTTGCCGCTCCGAGGGACAGCAGAAACAACCCCACAGGTAGCAGCCAACGCCGGTCGGCCCGCCACCCGGACAGCGCGAGTGCCCCCATGGTCACGAGAGCGGCAAGCAGCGCCGGCCACACCGTCCCGAGCAACTTCGCCAGCGGATAGTCGACGAACTCCCGGGCGGAGTCCAACCCGAACCAGGCGAACAGCAGCAGCGCGAGGACCGCGGTTGCCGCACCCCGCCGCCGGCCGCGGGACGGTAGTGCCAACACGCCGGCCGCGAGACAGACAACACCGAGCGCCAGACCCAACGCGGCGAGCCGGTCCCGGTCGATCGACTCCCGCCACGGCACCAGGATGGACGTGCCCGCTGTCGCTGGCCCGTATGCCACCGAGCCCACTTCGACGACCTGCTCCTGATACCAGAACAGTCTCGTCGCCGCCACCACGGCGAGGAGTCCGATACCGGCGGCGACGGCCCACCGCACGCGGCGCGTACCGCGCTCCAGCAGGACGTGGCCGAGCAGTGCGAGCAGCATGACCAGGCTGAACTGCAACGACGCGGCGGGCATGGCGAGCAGCGCCGTCGCGGCGGCGAGCAGGCCGGCCGCGACGGATGCGACGAGCAGGCCGATCGGGAGACGCATGGCGGAGATCGTGACATGTGAGTCGGCATCGCGGAGCCCCAGTGGAGCGGAGTGAGATGGGCACCGAGGTGTCGGGCAGCGAGTGGCCAGGTGGCCGCACGGCGACCTGGGTCCCGCCCGCTCACGGAGCGGGCCCCGGGACGACCGGGCGTCAGTTCGCGGTCGGCGAGGAATCGTGGCCCCGCCGGCTTCGGCAGTACTCGCCCGGCGTGATCCCGAAGTAGGCGCGAAACGCCTGGATGAACGCACTGGGACCGCTGTATCCGCTGGCTGCGGCGGTCGTGGTCACCGACTCGCCCTCGACGATCAACGTGAGCGAGTGATGCAGCCGCAGTTGGGTCCGCCAGTGCGGGAACGACATTCCGGTCTGCTCTCGAAACAGTCGGCTGAGGGTACGCGCGCCGGCGCCGACGGCCATGCCCAACTCCCCGAGGGTGCGGCGGTCGGTGGGGTCTTCGAGCAGGATCTCGGCGAGATCCCGCAGCCGGGGATCGTCCGGGTACGGCAGGCGCAGGCGCAACGTGACAGTCCGTCGTAGCTGGTCGAGAGCTACCCGTTCGAGGTTGACCCGTTCGTCGTCGGTCAACTCCTCGTCGTCGGTGAGTTTGACGATCACCTCGCGCAGCAGCGGTGAGACGGCCAGGGCGGTCGGCTGATCCACGCCCAGCGGGTTCAGCGGCCGGTCGAACATGATCGCGCGCATGTCGGTGGGCCCGTACGCCCGGTGCGAATGGGCGACATCGGCCGGAATCCACATCGCCCGGTCCGGGGGAACGGTCCACAGCCCGGTCGGTGTCGACACCCCCAGCACGCCGTTGCGGGGGCAGATCAGTTGATGGCGCGCGTGGGTGTGCCAGTCGATCCGGTCGCGGTCGGCCAGGGGCACCCGGGCGGGGCCGTCGACATCTTGGCTGCTTGGCGACATAAGTCGGCACGATATCGATAGCCCGCACCTGGGGCGACCCGGCATTCTTCCTGCGATCCCCGACGAGAGAGTTGATCGTGACGGAGACAGGCAGCCGAGTGAACCCGGCCAAGGTGCTGGCGCCGGACGAGCAACCGTCGGCGTGGCGGCGAATGCGACTGTGGAGCGCCGCCCACGCGGTCGACGACCTCTACCAGGGTCTGGTGCCGGCGTGTGTTCCGTACTTCGTGCTGGATCGCCACTACAGCTATGTGGCCGCCGGCGGTCTCACGCTCGCCGCGACGCTGGGCAGCTCCATTCCTCAGCCGTTCATCGGCGTCGCCGTCGACCGTTACCGGCTCGACTGGCTCGCCGGGGTGGGCGTGACACTTGCCGGAATCGGGCTCGGCCTCTCCGGTCTCGTGCACAGCTACGTGGCGGTCTGGCTGCTGCTCTGTGCCTCGGGGCTCGGCGTGGCGATGTTCCATCCGGCCGCCGGAAAGTCGGCCCGGGTGGCGGCGGGTGAGAGCGCCACAGCGATGAGCATCTTCGCCGCCGGCGGCAGTGTCGGGTTCTTTCTGGCGCCGGTACTGGCCACTCCCGCACTCATCGCGATGGGCGTCGGAGCGACAGCGCTCTTCATCCCGCCGGCCGTACTCATGGGTTTCCTGCTGTACCGGAACCGGCTGTCGCGGCCGGCCGCCCGCGACGTTTCGGACAACGGCCGGGACCGGTGGGTTCCTTTCCTGGTGTTGACCTGCATCGAGACCGTCAGATCGGTGGCGTTCTTCGGCGCGATCACCTTCATCGAGTTGTTCTGGATACGCCATCTGGGCGCGGGCAGGAGCCTCGCCGGGGCCGCGCTGGCCTGCTTCCTGGTCGGCGGGGTTCTCGGAACGCTGCTGGGCGGCCGGATCGCGGACCGGGTCGGGATGGTCCGCACCGTGCAGTTCGGCGCGATGGTCGCCGTACCCGCGCTTGTCGGCCTGCGGTTCACGCCCGGGGAGTACCCGCCGCTCGTCCTCGCGGTGCTCGCCGGCATCGCCCTGAACATCCCGTTCGCGGTGCTGGTCAAGCTGGGCCAGGACTACCTGCCGACGAGGCCCGGCACCGCGGCCGGTGTGACGCTCGGGCTCGCCGTGAGCATCGGCGGCCTCATCGCGCCGGTCCTGGGCGTGGCGGCGGAAACCTGGGGTCCCGAGGGCGTGTTCACCATCATCTGTCTGATCCCCCTGGTGGCGCTGGTCCTCGGGGTGTTCCTCACCGAGCCGGGGAAGTAGTGCGCCACGCCCGTGCCGGCGTGCTCGCCGGAACCGCAGCGTACGTCGTCTGGGGTCTGCTGACCCTCTACTGGCCGCTGCTCGAGCCGGCGCCGGCGCTGGAGATCCTCGCCCACCGCATCGTCTGGTCGCTGGTCTTCGTCGCGGTCGTGTTGGCGATCCAGCGCGATCTCAGCTGGGTACGGGCGATCCGGCGGCAGCCACGGATGTTGGCGCTGCTGGCCGGCGCCGGCTGTTTCGTGGGTGCGAACTGGGGCCTCTACATCTGGGCGGTCAACAACGGACGGGTGATCGAGGCGGCCCTCGGCTACTACATCAACCCGCTCCTCACCGCGCTCCTCGGCCTGGCCGTTCTGCGGGAGCGGATGGCGATCGTGCAGTGGGTCGGCGTGGCCCTGGCCGCGGCGGGCGTGGTGTGGCTGGGGATCGACGCCGGACGGCCGCCGTGGGTGGCGCTCGGCCTCGCCGCCACGTTCGGAATCTACGGGTTGTTCCGCAAGTGGGCGGCAATGCCGAGTTGGCGGGCGCTGGCGGTGGAGACCGCCACGCTGGCTGTTCCCGCCGCCGGGTATCTCGTCTTCCTGTCGGCGACCGGCCAGAGCCACGCCGGGGGCGGTCCGGTCCGGTCTGTGTTGTTCGTCAGCACCGGCCTGGTCACCGCGCTGCCGCTTGTGCTGTTCGGCTTCGCGGCGGTCCGGACGCCCCTCACGGTCCTCGGGATGCTCCAGTTCCTGCTGCCGACGACGCAGTTCGTCATCGGCTACTTCGGGCTGCACGAGTCGATCAGCGCCGTTGGCCTGGGCGGCTACTGCCTGGTCTGGGCCGGTGCGGTGTTCTTCCTGGCCTCCTACGCCTGGCGGCGGACCGGCGCCGAGGACCGCCGCGCGTCGGACCCCGCTGACGGAGGGGCACGTGCGCGCCGGTCGTGACCCGGCCGCGCCGGGGCTACCTTCGGCGGGCCAGGTGTTGCAGCGTCGCCCGGATGACGGTCTTCTCCTCAGCGGAGACGTTGGGGTCCATCAGGATGCGCGCGACCGCCCGCAGGTCGGGGTCGGTGCTCGGGTCGGGTGTGGGTGACGGCGGCGCGCCGTCCCAGCCCAGGATCTGCGAGGCCACCGAACGCGGGATGCCGAGGCCGTCGCAGAACTGCTGGACCTGGGTGCGCTGCGGGTTGGCTATCTCGGCTCGGCGCCACCGGTAGATGGTCGACCGACCGATGCCGGTCCGTTGCTCGACGTCCTCGATGGACATGGCACGTTCCCGTACGGCCTCGTCGAGGGCGCGTTTGATGAACCGCGCGAACGCGATGACTCGGGGATCTTGGCTGGCACTCGCTGACACAGGGTAATCGTAAGTGCCGCGTGTGGGACTCCGTTGCCGGGCCCGACTGTAGTGCCGGGTTCGGCTCCGGCTAGCAGTCGATGGTGTGCCCCGCCCTGCTGCCACTACGGAGAGCAGCGCCCTCGCCAGGGGGCGAACACCATGGGCTGAAAGTACATCCCGTTGCCATGCTTGGCACTGAGTGGCGGAGGCGGTACCGTCAGTGCCATGAATGGCAATAACAGTGCCAGGGTTGGTCCGTGGCGAGCAGGCCGCCGTGTCGGCGGCGGGGGAGAGCCGATGAAACGACGTCCCGTGCTGGTGGGTGCCATCGCCTTCGTCCTCGTGGCGGTCGGCCTGTCCGTCCCTTCGGGGACACCCGTCGCCGCCCAGACCGCGGCCGCTGCCTGCCCCGCGCCGACGCGACCCACAGTGAAGATTCTGACCGTTGGCGATTCGATCACCGGGGGCGCGACGATGACCGAGTCGGTGACCGCCGGCTACCGCGCGGAGTTGGGGTGGCTGCTCGACCAGTTCTGCGTACCGCACGAGTTTGTCGTCGCAGCGGCCGGAGGGGTGACCTGCAACTACTGGTCGTCGCGGATGGCGGACCTGGTCACCACGCACCGACCCGACCTGATCCTGCTGAACTGCGGGACCAACAACAACCTGTCGAACGCCACCTCGGCGCAGATCGCCGCCTTCGAGAGCACCTACCGGGCGCTCTTCGACACGGCGCTGGATCTGGACCCGGACGTCATCATGTATCCGTCCTGGGTGCAGTACAGCTCCGGGCACGGCACCGATGGCTGCACGACCCCACCGGGTCCGAGCCCGGCCTGGCTGCCGGCGAGCGAAGCCAAGGTCAATGACGCGATCTATCGCAGCATCCTGGTGATCGACGAGTACGGCGACCGTGTGCCGACCTGGATCGACTACCAGTCCATTCCGGAGGGCTACCTGGACCAGTGCGGCGTGCATCCCACGCCGGGCGGCTACACGGTGATGGGTCGGCTGGCCTACAACACCATCGCCCCCCGACTGGGCACCCCGCAGGCCCCGCTGCCGTGCGGGTTGGTGGGCCGGCGGCCGGGCTACCCGGTCGGTCAGTGGATTCCCTGCGCCAGGATGAACCTCAACTGACGGGTGGATCCGGTCCCCGTGGTGACCCGACGCGTGCCACCGGGCAGCGACAAACCTCTGCCGGCTCTGCCCATCCTGGGTGGGGCCGGCTTCGTCGTTCGCGGGTGAGCGCAACCAGCCCGCCGGGGAAAGCGTGTGTTCGCAGTGGGCTCGCCTCAGCTCGACGGGTGCGAGATCATGTCCATCTGCCGATCTTTCCTCCGGCCCATCCCGGCAGGTCAGCGCGGCAGCCCGGCACCGCACGTGGATCGGGACGACGCCTACCGGGGGGAGGCTGCGTGTGGCTCGAACAGGGCATCGCCCTCTCCGGTGTGGCCCCAGCCCGCGCGGTGCGCCGTTGTTCCGTTACCCGGGTGCCGGGAGTGGGCGGCACGGTGACCCCGCCACCCACCCGCCGAGCGTCCTGGTCGCTGCGTTCGTTCCGTCCCCCGCGCAGCGTCTCTGTCGACTGCTGCCCCGCTCCGATGCCCCGTAGCTGGCAGGACCGGACCTGGGCCTCCGCCCGGCCTGACGTGGCTCACCCGCCGCTGGACGGGTGGCGTGACCGCTGCCAGTCGCCCGGTGTGCGCCCGGCTGGAGGTGACCCGACCTCAGATCCCCTCGTACCGCCGCCCCAGCGCAGATCGGAGCCCCTCGTGGATACTCGCACTCAGTCAAAGGCCGCGAATGTCGTCCTCGCCGTCGCCGGACTCTGCTGGCTGGCCACCGTGCTGGTCGCCGCGATCGACTGGGACGGCGCGGTGTCCGGCCGAGCCTTCGCCGTTGGCGCCATCGCCGCCGCCGTTTCGGTCGCCGCCGTCATCGTCAACAGCCGGCAGTTGGCCGGGAGCATCAAGGTCGTTGTCGTATCGGTGGCCCGTGCGCCGCACCAGGCGTACTGGCGCGGCTACCAGGATCGCGGCACCGACATGCGGCCCGGTGGCGACGACGACGCTCCCGACCTGATGGGCATCCGCTCCTGACCCCACCGCAGGACGAGCACAGGGGACCGTCGTCCCCTGTGCTTCGCGCACCTGCACGACGACCGCTTCGGTTCGTGGTCCGCGATCAGACGTAGATCTTCTTGGCGTACTCCGGGCCGTAGTACCGCTCCAGGTCGTCGAGGCTCTCCGGCACCGCCTCGACCTCCTTGATCAGGCGGGCGCGCGACGGCAGCAGGTCGGGCTGCCAGGTCTCCGGCTGCCACAGCGCGGAGCGGAGGAACGCCTTCGCGCAGTGGTAGAAGATCTGCTCGATCTCCACCACCACGGCGAGCACCGGTCGGTGCCCCTTGACCGTCATGTCGTCAAACCAGGGAGCGTCGCTCACCAGGCGGGCCCGCCCGTTGATCCGCAGCGTGTCGGTGCGGCCCGGGATCAGGAAGAGCAACCCGACGTGCGGATTGTCCAGGATGTTGCGGTAACCGTCGGCCCGCTTGTTGCCCGGCCGCTCGGGCAGCGCGATGGTCGTGTCGTCCAGCACGAGGGCGAAGCCGGCCGGGTCACCCTTTGGTGAGACGTCGCAGCTACCGTCCGCGCCGGCCGTGGCCAGCAGACAGAACGGCGACGCGCCGAGCCACTCGCGGTCCCGCTCGTGCAGGCGGCGGCGTTCCTTGTTGGCGGCCCGGGCGGTCGGCACCCCGAGCAGGTCGCGAAGCTCCTCGTGCGAAGTGATCTCCACCGTCACGTGATCCTCCCTCAGGCGTTGACCCGTTGGCGGGCACCGCCGTTTGTCAGCCTAGGCCGTCGTGACCAGGGTGAGGTTTGTGCCCGGTTGCCGGGGGTAGGGCCTCATCCGACACGCCCGCCGCACGAGAACCGTTCCGCAGGACGCCGAACAGTGGAGGCCGGGAGATGGAGAGCCGACTCAAGGTGCTGGGTCACCCAGTCCATCCGATGCTCGTCATGTTCCCGGTAGCGCTGCTGGCCACGGCGGTGCTGTTCGACGTGATCGATACCGTCGGTGGCCCCGACCTCCTCGGCGAGGTGGCGTACTGGAACATCACCGTCGGCCTGATCGGCGGTCTCCTCGCGGCGGCGGCCGGCTCGTTCGACCTGCTGGCCATCCCGACCGGCACCCGGGCCAAGCGGGTGGGTCTGCTGCACGCCGCCGCCAACATCGCGGTGGTCCTGCTCTTCGCCGCCGTGTGGGCCGTCCGGCTCAACGCCGACTCCCGGGCCGCGGGCGGTGCCCTGGTCGCCATCGAGGTGGTCGCCGTGGGGATCCTCGGCATCAGCGCCTGGCTGGGCGGCGAGCTTGTCGACCGGCTCGGTGTGGGCGTCGACCGGGACGCCGGCCTGGACGCGCCCAGCTCACTACGGCCGTCCACGGCCACGCAGCGGATCGGAGAGGTGTGATGAGCGAGCAGCAGTCCGGCGGATTCGGTAGGGGCTGGCGCGGCGGCCGGCAGCAGGGCTGGGACCCGATGGGGGAGTTGCAGTCGCTGCGCGCCGAGCTGAGCCGCCTGGTCGGTGGCCGGGCCGGTGCGTCCGACGTCGAGCTGACCGAGACCGCCGACGGCTGGGAGGTCGTCGTCCGACTGCCCGGGGTGGCACCGGAGGAGGTGGCGGTCGAGCTTGACGACCTCGAACTGTGCGTACGGGCCCGCTCCGAGGCGGAGGTCAACGCCGACCAGGGCATCCCGGGCGGCTTCGAGACGCGGGGCTTCGAATACCGCGTCAACCTGCCGTCGCGGGTCGACCCGGACGCCATCGACGCGGTCATGGATCATGGCCTGCTCCGGGTCCGGTTGCCCCGGGCGACCCGGCCCGCGCCGCGCACCATCACCGTCGGCCGCACCGGGCCGCGCTCCGGCGACCTCCTCACCGGTACGCCGATGCCCGCCGACCCCGCCGCGGACCGGGAGATGCACCGCCCGGACACCGCCGGCGAGGTCGACCGGACGTAGCGGGGCGTGACCACTCCGTCCGTGCTCGGCCCGACCGGCGGGCGGGTCGACGACGTGCGGCGCATCGCCGTGCTGCGCGCCAACGCCCTTGGCGACTTCATCTTCGTCCTGCCGGCGTTGGACGCGTTGCGGGCCGCGTACCCCGCGGCGGAGATCGTGCTGCTCGGAGCGCCGTGGCACGCGAAGCTCTGGCGCGACCGGCCCGGCCCGGTGGACCGGGTGCTTGTGGTGCCGCCCGCGCCCGGCATCCGTGCTCCCGAACCGGGGGAGCCGGAGTCGTCGATCGACGACTTCCTGGCCGCCGCGACCGGGGTCGACCTCGCGGTGCAGATCCACGGCGGCGGCGCCAACTCCAACCCGCTGATCAGTCGCCTCGGTGCCCGGGTGACAGTCGGCCTGCGCGCCGACGACGCGCCGCCGCTGGACCGGTGGCTCCGCTACGTCTACTACCAGCACGAGGTGATCCGCTACCTGGAGGTGGTGGGGCTGGTGGGAGCGCCGGCGACCACCATCACGCCGACGCTGGCGGTGACCGACGCCGATCGGGCCGAGGCCGCCCAGGTGCTCGGCCCGGCGGATCGGCAGCGGGTGGCGCTGCACCCGGGAGCCAGCGACACCCGCCGCCGCTGGCCCGCCGAACGGTTCGCCGAGGTGGCCCGTGAGCTGCACGACGACGGGTACGAGGTGCTGGTCACCGGCACGCCCGCCGAGCAGGAGCTGGTGGACCGGGTGGTCGCGGCGGCGGGGGCGCCGGTCCGACCGCAGGTGGGCACACTCAGCCTCGGCGGGCTGGCGGCCTGTTACGCCGACTGCGCGTTGGTGATCTCCAACGACACCGGTCCGCTGCATCTCGCCGCGGCCGTGGGTGCTCCGACGGTGGGCATCTTCTGGGTCGGCAACCTGATCAACACGGCCAACCCGTTGCGGGTCCGGCACCGGCCGATCTGCTCGTGGACCGTGCACTGTCCGGTGTGCGGAGTGGACTGCACACCGGGCATCTACCCGCACCGGCCGGGCGACGGGGAGTGTCCACACCAGGATTCGTTCGTCACCGACGTACCGGTCGCCGAGGTGCGGGAAGCGGCCCGGGAGCTGCTCACCCCGCGGTGAGCGGCGTCAGGCCGGCTGGGGGGTGTCCTCGTCGGCCAGGACGACCTCCCACGCCTCCACGTCCCGGTCGGTGACGGTGGTGGGCGACTCCAGGTGGTACGCGCCGCTGGGCAGGACGCCCGCACCGCCGTCGCGGGCCAGCACCGCGAGCTGCGCGGCCACGTCCTCCCCCTGGTGCTTCTCCTGCACCCGACGCCAGAAGTCGAAGCCGCCGGCGTCGACGAGCTTGGCCCGGTCGTAGAGCACGCACCCGCCGATCCAGGACACCTTGTACGCCCGCCACGCGCCCGCCGGCAGCGCCAACTGCTCGGTGATGTGCAGCAGGTTGGCCGCCGAGTGGATCCGGGCGCGGTGCCACTCCGGGGTCTGCGGGCGGATCCGCTCCGGCGTCGGGGTGCCGATCCACTCCTCGTACAGTCCGTGCGAATCCGGCCGCATGTCGTCGACGTACGAGAGCCCGTGTACGCCGTTGCCGACGAAGCCGCAGCCCAGCTCGCCGATCGCCGTCACCAGCCGGTGCAGCGTCCCCGGCTCCAGCCAGACGTCGTCGTCGAGGTTGAGGACGTACCGGGCGGACGAGGCGGCCAGCAGGTACGCCCGGTGTTCGGCCAACCCTCGGCGGGGCAACCGGCGGGTCAGCAGCACCGGGTGACCCCGGTGACGCAGCGCCCGGACCATTGTCGCCGCGGCGGGGTGCGCGTACGCCGGATCCCCGTCCGACTGGTCGCTGACCACCACCCCGAACCCGGGCACCCCGTCCTGAGCGGCGAGTCCGCCCAGGGTGACCGCCAGCTCGGCGGGCCGGTTCCTCGTCGGAATCAACACGTCGACAAGCCGGTCGGCGCGGAACTCCGCCGGGGTGCCGAGGTCGAGGGGGCGGTTCACGACGCCCGGGTGCGGGAGCTGAGCGACGGGTCGGGTTCCCGCTCGTTCGTGGCTGGTGACGGGTCCTGGCTGTGTGACCGGATCCGCTCGATGATCGCCGAGGTGGACCGGTCCGGCACGTACCCCAGGGTGTGCACCTGGCCACCCAGCCGGCGCACCAGCGGCGCCTCCGGCACCAGCTCCGGCGGGTAGTCCCCGCCCTTGACGTAGATGTCCGGCCGCACCGCCTCGATCAGCGCGGCGGGTGAGTCCTCCTCGAAGACCACCACGTGGTCCACACAGGCGAGCGCGGCGAGCAGGGCGCCCCGGTCCTCGACCGGGTTGACCGGCCGGTCCGGGCCCTTCAGCCGGCGTACGCTGCCGTCCGAGTTGACCGCCACGATCAGCAGGTCACCCAGGGCGCGGGCCTGCTCCAGGTAGCGCACGTGCCCCCGGTGCAGCACGTCGAAGCAGCCGTTGGTGAAGACCACCGACCGTCCCGCCTCGCGGTACTCGGCGACGATCGCGTCCAGCTCGTCGCCGCCGACCAGCGCGGGATGGGTAATGGTCTCGGTCGGCTGGTCGAGCGCGGTGAGCAGATCCTCCCGCCGGCACACGCAGGTGCCGGTGTCGGAGACGGTGATGGTGGCCGCCAACTGGGCGAGTTGGGCGGCGGTGGGCAGCGGGGCGTCGGCGGCCAGGGCCAACGTCATCGCCGCCAGGTACGCGTCGCCGGCGCCCACGGCGTGGCTCGCCGGGACCGGGGTGCTGTGACTGCGCCGCGGCTCCCCGTCGGCGCCACCCACCACCGCCCCTTCGGTGTCCAGGGTCACCGCGACCACGTCGGCGCCGGTGTGCGCGCGCAGCTCCGCGAGGCGGGACTCCGCCAGGACGGCCCGGTCCACGCCCTCCCCGGCCCGGGTGTTCACCGTGACGCCGGTGCCGGTGACGCTGAGCCCGTCGCCGGTGAGGGCCACCCGGTCCTCGCCCGGAACGGGCTCACCGACCGGTCCCGGGCGGTCGACTGTGGCGTCGTCGGCGCGTACGCCGCCCGGGGCCGCGCCCACTGTCAGCTCGGACGGGCCGTCGGCCGGGTCACCGTGCGGGTGCTCCAGGTGCAGTTCGTTGCCGGCGGTCGGTCGGGTCGGGCCGCCGGCTCGGGCCAGCAGCCGGGTCGCCTCGGCGAAGCTGGGCGTGACCACCGTCGGCGCGAGGCCCCGCCAGTCGGCCAGGTCGTGGGCGTCCAACGCGACTGTGGCGTACCGCTCGCGTTGTTCGACCAGCCACGCGCGGACCGGCGCGGGCAGCGCCCCCAGGCCGTAGTCGCAGACCACCAGTGTCGGCGCCTCCCCACCGGCGGCGGCGCGCAGCTCCTCGGTGGCGCAGCTCAGGGCGGTGAGCAGCCGGGTCACGCCCTCCGGGTCGAGCGCGTCGTCCGGGTCGCCGGAGTCCTCGCGGAGCAGGATCTGGTTGCCGGCGAGCATCCGCCGCTTCACCGGGGTGGGCCGTCCGGGCTGGTTGACGGTGCGGTCCCAGACGCCCGCGCGGTCCAGGCAGTCGTGCAACTCGTCGCCGGCCACGTCGGCGCCGACCGGTGCCACAAGCACCGCCCGGCCGCCCAGGGCGGCGACGTTGACCGCGGTGTTCGCGGCCCCACCGGCGGCCGAGATCCGTCGGCGCAGGGTGAGGACCGGTGCGGGCGCCTCCCGGCAGAGCCGGTCGGAGTCGGCGAACCGCCACTCGTCCAACATGGCGTCACCGACGATCAGGACTGGGCGTTCGAGCCAGCTCTCCACGACGGTGGCGAGCCGGCGCTGTTCCGCTGCTGCTCCTGCCATGCCTCCCGGGGTCCCCAGCGCCCCCCGGGCCAAACCTGACCCGCGCCTGGCCTGCGGCTTTGTCGCCAGCGTGCCGTTCCTGCCCGGCTGGGTCGTTTCGGGCCCTCGGAGGCGGGAAGGAGTGGGAAGAACCCCGGAAAGGAGATGTACCGAGATGGCAGCGCAACTACAGGGCAAGCGGATCGCCTTCCTGGCCGCCGACGGTGTCGAGGAGGTCGAGTACGTCCAGCCGCGGGAGGCGGTCGAGAACGCCGGCGCGACAGTCGAGTTGGTCTCGCTCAAGCCCGGGTCCATCCAGTCCTTCAACCACCTGGACCAGTCGAAGACGTACGACGTGGATGTGACAGCGGACAAGGCGGACGCTGACCGCTACGACGCGCTCGTGCTCCCCGGCGGCGTCGCGAACCCGGACTTCCTGCGGAGCGACCCGGACGCGGTGCAGTTCGTGAAGGCGTTCTTCGACGCGGGCAAGCCGGTCGGGGTGATCTGTCACGGTCCGTGGACCCTTGTCGAGGCGGACGTGGTGCGCGGCCGACGGATCACGTCGTGGCCCAGCCTGCGTACCGACCTGACAAACGCCGGGGCCACCTGGGTCGACGAGGAGTGCGTCACCGACGGCAACCTGACAAGCAGCCGCAAACCCGACGACCTCCCCGCCTTCTGCGAGAAGATCACCCAGACCTTCGCCGGCTGACCTCACCCACCCAACCCACCCCACCCCTCAGGTGGGGTGGGTTTTTCGCGGTCGGGCGCATGAACTGCGGCGTCCGGGATAGAAGGCCACATGACCACCGAAGCCTCCGCCGCGCCGGTGCTGAATCGTCAGCAGATCCGGCTGCTCATGTTCGGCCTGATGACCGGCATGCTGTTGGCCGCACTCGACCAGACCATCGTCGGTACGGCCCTGCCGACAATCGTCGGGGAATTGGGCGGGATCAACCACTACTCGTGGGTGGTCACCGCGTACCTGCTCGCCTCGACGGCGTCGACGCCGCTGTACGGCAAGATGGCCGACCTGTACGGGCGTCGTCCGGTCTTCCTCTTCTCGATCGGCACGTTCCTGGTCGGGTCGCTGCTGGCCGGGCTGTCGCAGAACATGACCCAGTTGATCGTCACCCGGGGCATCCAGGGACTGGGCGCCGGTGGTCTGCTGACGCTCGCGTTCACCATCATCTCGGACGTGGTGTCCCCCCGGGAGCGCGGGCGCTACCAGGGTCTCTTCGGCGCGGTCTTCGGGATCTCGTCGGTGGCCGGGCCGCTTGTCGGTGGGTACTTCGCGGAGACCGACTGGCGGTGGATCTTCTACATCAACGTGCCGTTGGCGATCCTGGCCATCGTGGTCTGCTACCACGTGATGCGGTTGATCCCGTTCGAACGCCGGGACCATTCGATCGACTGGCTCGGTGCCGGGCTGCTGGTCGCCGGGGTGAGTTCGCTGCTGCTCGCGCTGAGCTGGGGTGGCAACGAGTACGCGTGGGGGTCGGGTGTGATCATCACGCTCTTCGTCGTCGGCGCGGTGCTGGGGGTGCTCTTCGTCCTCCAGGAGGCCCGGGTGGCGGAGCCGATCCTGCCGCTGCGGCTGTTCCGGAGCGCCACCTTCGCCCTGGCCAACTCGGCACTGCTCATCATCGGCCTGGTGATGTTCGGTTCGATCATCTTCATCCCGCTGTACCTGCAGATCGTCAAGGGCGCCTCGCCGACCCGCAGTGGTCTGCTGATGCTGCCGATGATGGCCGGCATCATCGTCACCTCGATCCTGACCGGTCGCGCGATGACCCGGATCGGCAGGTACAAGTGGTTCCCGGTGGCCGGTTCGGTGACCCTGCTGATCGGCATGTTCCTGTTCACCCGGCTGGAGGTGAGCACCTCCCTCTGGGCGGCGTTCGGGTTCATGGTGGTGATCGGCATCGGTCTGGGTCTGTGTATGCAGTCGCTGATCCTGGCGGTGCAGAACGCGGTCTCGATCCGCGACCTGGGTGCGGGCACGTCCTCGGCGACCTTCTTCCGGTCGCTCGGTGGTTCGTTCGGAGTGGCGATCCTCGGCACTGTGCTCTCGTCCCGGCTGGCCAGCGGGCTCGGCGACCGGCTGCCCGGGGCGATCGCGCAGCTTCCGCCGCAGGAACAGGCGGCGGTGGCGGCGAGCGGCGGCACCAACATCTCGATCAACGATCCGGCCACCATCCTGGCCCTGCCGGGGCCGGTACGCGCGGCCATCCAGGGCGCCTTCGTCGACGCGCTGGACATGGTCTTCCTGACCGCCGGCCTGATCGCCATCGTCGCGGTGGTGGTCACCCTGACGCTGCCCAACACGCAGCTGCGGGGTGCCGGCCCGCAGGGTGCCACCGGCGGCGCCGACCCGCTCGGCGGTGAGGCCCCGGCCCCGGGCGGCAAGCCGTTGACCCGCGAGTCCAAGGACGAGGCAGCCGCCGACATGGAGGCCAAGTCCCAGACGATGATCTGAGCGCGTCGCCGGGTGGAACGACGCGCCAGACGGCGTGATCGACTCGGGGTCCGTGAAGTCGGGGTGTCCGGGCGTCGGGGATGCCCCGACTTCCATGAATCAGAGATGATCGAGGGGGCGGCGGTCAGGCGGGGCGGCGGTAGACGCCGTACCACCAGGTCGCTGCCAACTCCCGGGCGGCCGCCGCGTCGGTGTCGGGGTCGGCCGAGGTGGAGCTGACGTGCTCGGCGAGGAAGCGGTCACCGCCGAGCACGATCAACCGGCTCGCGGTCTCCGCGTCGATGCTGGCGGGGGTACGGCCGGCCTCCTGCTCGGCGCGCAGCGCCTGCGCCGTGCGGGTGACGAACCGTTCCAACCCGGCCGCCCAGTACTCCCGGACCACCTCGTCGTACGCGGCGACCTCGCTGATCGCCGCCAGCACCGGGGCGTATGTCCGGTAGATCCGGATCACGTCGGCGAAGATCTCGGTCAGCAGCGCGAGCGGGTCACCCGGTCCGCCGGGGTTCCACTCGCCGGTGCGGCCGAAGGAACTCTCCCGCATCGTGCCGGCGAGGCGCATGAGCAACTCGCTCTTGTCCCGGAAGTGGGTGTAGAAGGTCGACCGCGCCACCCCCGCCTCGGCGGCGATCCGCTGGACGCCGAGGTCGGTGAAGCGAACCCCCTGCTGGAGCAGCCGCTCGGTGGCCGCCAGCACCCGCGCTTCGACGGCGGCACGCCCGTCGGGGTTGCTCGGGCGGCGGCGGGTGATCGAGGGCATAGCCGGAATCCTAGGTGGCCGGGGGGCGGATCGGCGACGTACGCTCGTTGCCGGACACACTGTCCGACACTATGACCAGGGAGCGCCTGACCTCGGCCTCCGACCCTCCCGCAGCACGAGGAGCGACACGTGAAGTACCGACTGTTGGGCACCACCGGGGTGTACGTCTCGGAGATCTCGCTCGGCGCGATGACCTTCGGCGGCAGCGGGCACCCGCTGTGGGGCACCCTCGGCGGGCTGGCGCTGCCCGACGTGCAGCGGATGGTGGACACCGCGCTGGACGCGGGGATCAACTTCGTCGACACCGCCGACGGCTACAGCGACGGGGAGAGCGAGGAACTGCTCGGCAAGGCGCTCGGCAAGCGGCGTCGCGACGTGGTGCTGGCCACCAAGGTGCACTCGCGGACCGGCCCCGGCCCGAACGACGTCGGCACCTCCCGGCTGCACATCATGCAGAACCTGGAGGACAGCCTGCGCCGCCTCGGCACCGACCACATCGACCTGTACCAGATCCACAACTTCGACCAGGTCACCCCGATGGAGGAGATGCTGCGCGCGCTCGACGACGCGGTCCGGCAGGGCAAGGTCCGCTACATCGGCGCGGCCAACTTCGCCGCCTGGCAGCTGTCCAAGGCGCTGGGCATCTCCGCCCGCGAGAAGCTGGCCGGCTTCGTCTCCGTGCAGGAGTACTACTCCCTGCTGGGTCGGGACGTCGAGCGCGACGTGGTGCCGATGGCGCTCGACGCGGGCATCGGACTGACCGTGTGGAGCCCGCTCGCCGGTGGTTTCCTCTCCGGCAAGGTCAGCCGGGACGGCGCCGTCGCCGACAGCGGCGCCCGCAGCGCCCAGCCCGGCTACGCCAGCTTCACGCCGTTCGACCCCGACACCGCCTTCGACGTGGTCGACGTGCTCAAGGGCGTCGCCGAGCGGCACGAGGTCAGCCCGGCCCGGGCGGCGGTCGCCTGGCTGCTGTCCCGGCCGGCCGTGACCAGCGTGATCGTCGGGGCCCGCAAGCACGAGCAGTTGGTGGACAACATCGCCGCCTCGGAGCTCACGCTGACCGAGCAGGATCTCGCCGAGCTGGACGAGGCCACCAGGCTGCCCGTCGCGTACCCGAACTGGATCCAGGAGGGGTTCTTCGCCGGGCTCCGTCTACCCCAGTGACACCCCGCCGGGAGTCGGGGCCGAGGCCCTGATGCCGGACAGTGACGGACCAACGTCCACCATGGACTGATCATGTATCGGAATCAGCGCTCTTGACGTCCTTCAGGGGGAATCGCCGAACAGCGGTTCCCCCGGCCGGCCCGCACAGGGCGTACCGGCCGGCGCCGCCCGCGACCGGCTCGCCGGCCGCGCGCGGTCTCCTACCACTCGGGGGACGTGCATGCCTCAGAATCTCGGACGCCGCCTGCTCGGCGCCGGACTCACGCTGCTCACCGCGGCCGCGGCGGTCGCAGCGACGCCCGTCGCGGCCGCAGCCGCCGGCCGGGCCGACCTACGGCTCGACCTGACCACCGTCAGCTCCTCGGCCCTCATCCGACCGGACGGCGCGATGGTCGTCGTACGGGCCGCCGTCGACAGCATCGGCGCCGCCGGCGTGGACGATGTGCGGATCTCCTTCAAGCTGCCCGCCGGCAGCTCGATCATCGGCGATCCGTCCTGGCAGTGCGACTACACCACGTTCGAATGCGTCAACGTGCACGGCCCGGTGCCGGCGGGCGGCTCGGCCGAACCGCTGCAGATCTACCTCGGCCTGCCGGCCGGCTCGGCCGGGACGGTCGCCACCATCGGGGCGACGGCCTCGACCAGCGCCCGCGAGGTGACCAGGACCAACAACACCGACCAGGTCCGGACGACCTACGCGCTCACCGCGGACCTGGATCTGCTGCCCGGCCCCGACACCGGGGTGTGGCCCGAGACGGACGTGCCAGTCGAGGGTGGTCCGCTCCAGCCGATGTTCACCGTCAGGAACACCGGTACGGCGACCGCGCGGGATTTCCGGCTGGTCGTCGATCGGCCGGCCGGTGTCACGCTCGACGGCGAGCCGTCCGGCGGCGACGGCTGGACCTGCGACCTGGCATCGACGCCGCTGGTCTGCACCGCCGGTCCGCTGGCCCCGGACGCCACCACCGCCATCACCATCCCGATGCGGGCCGCGGGCGGCGCCGACGACGAGCGGTTCGGCGTGCGTGGCCGGGTCACCACGTCCAGCCCGGAGTGGCTGATCGACTCGGCCAACGAGGCGGACGTGTTGTACCGCTACGCCGGGTCCGGCCCGGTGGACCCCACCGACATCGCCGTCACCAACCTGGTGCTCCTCGACGACCAGGTGGTCGCGGGCGACACCGTGCAGGTCGGTGTGGTGGTGGAGAACCTGTCCGACCAGCCGGCCGAGGACGTCCGGGTCCGCCTGAAGCTCGCCACCACGGTGCGGCCGACGACCGGCGGTGGCGCCGGCAACCCGGACTGGACCTGTGAGCCGGGGCAGGACGCCGAGACCGGCGTCTGGTACTGGGAGTGCCGCCGGGACGCCGTGTACCGGGGCGAGTACCACTACCTTCCGCTCGACGTCACGGTCGGCGCCGGTACGCCCGCCGGTCAGCTGACCCTGACCGCGGAAGTGACCTCGGCCAATGCGGACCCCTACCAGGCCAACAACACCCGTTCCGCGACGACCAGCTACCTGCCCCAGGGCAACGTTCGTGGCACCGCCTGGTACGACGAGGACCGCGACGGCCAGCGGGACGCCGGTGAGCCGCTGATCGGCTACGACCCGCCGGTGAACATGTTGACGTTCATCCCGGAGGGCGGGTCCCCGATCGGGGCGCCCACGTCCGGCGTGTCGATCTACGGCAACTACGACCGCGCGCTGCCGCCGGGGCGGTACGTCGTCCGGGCCGGGCTGACCTACGGCTGGCTGCCCACCACCGCGGACGTGGGGGACGAGGCCACCGACTCGGACGTCACGCTGGTGCCGGAATCGCCGTACAACGCCCACTACGCCGACAGCGCGGTGGTCGAGGTGGTGGACGGTGGTGTCGTGACTATCGACATCGGTGTGGTGCCGACGGAGTGATCCGTGCGGCGCGGGCCCCGGAGTCAGTCGACTCCGGGGCCCTGCCTACTTGAGGATCAGGCGGTTGGTCTGCTCGAAGACGTCCAGGTCGGCAAGGGTTTCGGTGACCGAGGTGGAGAGCGGGGCGGGGAACCGGTCGCGGGGGAAGAAGCCCGCGTCGGTGGTCTCGTCGGTGACCCGGGCGAGCTGCCCGTCCCACTCCTCCACCCGGAACGCCGTGGTGAAGACCTGGTAGGTGTGCCCGTACATGTTGGTGCTGGTCCGGTCCGGGCCGGTGTAGAGGGCGAACGCGCAGACCCGCAGCGCCCGCAGCCCGGTCTCCTCGCGCACCTCGCGGACCGCGCAGTCGGCGATCGACTCGCCCAACTCCATCGCGCCGGCCGGCATGGCCCACTGGCCGTTGTCCGAGCGTTGGATCAGCAGGATGCGTCCGGCGTTGTCGCTGACCACGGCGCGGGCGCCGACGAACATCAACGTCCGATCCCCGGCGAGCGCGCGCAACTGCCCCACGTACGAGTCGGCCCAGGAAATGCTCACCTGCGCCAATTTACGGGGGTTCCCAACGTGTGACCGCCGACACTAGCTTGTTACCCATGCGTAGCACGATGATGGACGCCCCTCTGCAGGTCTCCCGGATCCTCGATCACGGTGCCGGAGTGCACGGCTCTGCCGAGGTGGTCACCTGGACGGGCGCCGAGCCCCGCCGGATGACGTACGCCGAGGTGGGCCGCACCGCCGCCCGGCTGGCACACGCGCTGCGCGACGAGTGCGGGGTGACCGGCGACGAGCGGGTCGCCACCTTCATGTGGAACAACAACGAGCACCTGGTGGCCTACTTCGCGGTGCCGAGCATGGGCGCGGTGCTGCACACGCTGAACATCCGGCTCTTTCCCGACCAGGTCGCCTACATCGCCAACCACGCCGAGGACCGGGTGGTGCTCGTCGACAGCACGCTCATCCCGCTGCTGGCCCGGGTGATGGGTGAGCTGACCACGGTGCGGCACGTGGTGGTGGTCGGTGGCGGCGACCCGGCGCCGCTGGTGGCGGCGGCCGGTGAGCGGATCACCGTGCACCACTGGGACGCGCTGCTCGCCGACCGGCCCGAGGTGTACGACTGGCCCGAGGTGGACGAGCGCGACGCCGCGGCGCTCTGCTACACCTCGGGCACCACCGGCAACCCGAAGGGCGTGGCCTACTCGCACCGGTCGATCTACCTGCACTCGTTGCAGGTCTGCATGCCGGAGGGTTTCGGTCTCGGGCCGACCGACCGGGAATTGGCCATCGTGCCGATGTTTCACGCCATGTCGTGGGGTCTGCCGTACGCGGCCTTCCTGTCCGGCGCGTCGCTGATCATGCCGGACCGGTTCCTCCAGGCCGCGCCGATCGCCGAGATGGTCGCCGCCGAGCGGCCCACCCTGGCCGGTGCGGTCCCGACCATCTGGACCGATCTGCTTGCCTACCTGGACACCCATGACGTGGACACGTCCTCGCTCACCGAGGTGATCGTCGGCGGATCGGCCTGCCCGCCGGCGCTGATGCACGCGTTCGACGAGCGGCACGGGATCGACGTCATCCACGCCTGGGGGATGACCGAGATGTCCCCGCTGGGATCGGTCTCGCGTCCGCCGGCCGGCGCGACAGGCGAGCAGGCCTGGCGGTACCGCTACACGCAGGGGCGGGTTCCGGCGGGTGTGCAGGCGCGGATCGTCGGCCCGTCCGGCGAGCCGCTGCCCGCCGACGGCAAGTCCGTGGGCGAGCTGGAGGTCCGGGGGCCGTGGGTAACGGCCCGGTACGTCGGTGATGACGCCCCGGACGAGGAGAAGTTCCGGGACGGCTGGTTGCGTACCGGCGACGTGGGCACCCTCTCCCCGGACGGCTACATCACGCTCACCGACCGCGCCAAGGACGTGATCAAGTCCGGCGGTGAGTGGATCTCCTCGGTCGAGCTGGAAAATGCGCTGATGGGCCACCCGGCGGTGCTGGAGGCGTGCGTGGTGGGTGTGCCGGACGAGCGGTGGGACGAGCGCCCGCTGGCCACCGTGGTGGTCCGGGAGGGCGCCTCGGTGACCGCCGAGGAGCTGCGGGACTTCCTGGCCGGCTCGGTGGCGCGCTGGCAGGTGCCGGAGCGCTGGGCGTTCATCGACACGGTGCCGAAGACCAGCGTGGGCAAGTTCGACAAGAAGGTCGTCCGTTCGCGGTACGCCGAGGGTGAGCTGACTGTCCGGGAGCTGACAGCGCCGTAACGTTTCTCCCGGCACTGTCGCCGGGCGGGGTGGAGTGCCACTCGACATTCCTCCGCAGGGGGCGGCCCCGGCGTTCGCACCGCGCCGGGGCCGCCCGTTCCACGCGGGGCGACCCGCAGAATCATTGTTGCGAAACTTGTTCGCCTCTGTCCTGATGACGGGGAAATCAGGTGACAGCGACCCGATCAGGCGTCGCTGGTGGTGATGAGCACCTTGCCCACCGTCGAGTCCTCCACCGCCTGGTGCGCCGCGGCCGCCTCGGCCAGGGCGTAGTGGTGCAGCGGCAGGCCGGCGTCGGCACCGACCCGGACACCGCCCTGGCTGGCCGCCGCCGCCACGTCCTTGACGCCCAGCGCCTTGGCGGCCTTCGGCTCGGTGTAGACGAGCACGAACTGCCAGCGCGCGTTCGGGGCCATCATCGCCCGGATCGGAATGGTCACCTCGTCGCCGCCGTCGTCGGCGTACATGCAGACCGCGCCGCCGTGCCGCAGCACCTGGACGTCCATCGCGGCGTTGCGGGCCGGGGAGACCTCGACGATGGTGTGCACCCCGTCGGGAGCGATCTTGCGGACCTCCTCGACCACGTTCTGCTCCCGGTAGTTGATGACGAACGACGCGCCGGCCGCCGCCGCGAGCTGCGCCTTCTCGGCGCTGCTCACCGTGGCGACCACCGTGGCGTCGGCCCAGCGGGCGAGCTGGATCGCGGCGTTGCCGACCGCGCCCGCCCCGCCCTGCACCAGCACCGTGTGGTCGGCCAACGCACCGGCGCGCAGCGTGTCCGGCATGAACTCGCCGGCGGTCAGGCAGCGGTGCGCGGTGAGGAACGGAATGCCCAGGGCGGCCCCCAGCTCGAACGGGGCGTCGCCGAGGCGCACCGCCTGCCGGACCGGCACCAGCGTGTATTCCGCTGCCGTGCCCCACGGCCGCTGCCAGGCGGCTTCCCAGATCCAGACGCGCTCACCGATCAGGTCAGGGTCGACCCCATCGCCGACCGCCTCCACCACTCCCGCGCCGTCCTGCCCGGGAATCTGCCAGTCCTTCGGCGTGGCGGAGCGCCGGGACTTCCAGTCGGTCGGGTTGACCCCCGACACCGCCATCCGGACCAGAACCTCGCCAGCCCCCGGCTCGGGCACCGGCCGATCGACCAGCTCCAGCACCGAAGGGTCGCCGGTCCGCTCGTACACGATCGCTTTCATTCGTGGTCTCTACCCGGCTCGGCCGGCGTCAACCCAGGCCCGCGACCAGCTCCGGGGTCAGCTCGCCGATCGCGGCGAGCGTCACCGCGGCGAGCCGGGCGGCGTCCGGGTCGAGTGGGTACGAACCGTGCGGCACGGCCACCACCCGCATTCCCGCCGCGAAGGCCGACCGCACCCCGTTTGACGAATCCTCCACCGCGACACAGCGGGCCGGGTCGAAGCCGAGGCGCTGGGCGACGTTCAGGTAGACGTCCGGGGCGGGCTTGCCGCGCTCGGTCTGCTCGGTGGAGAGCGTCGCGCCGAACGCGTCGGTCAGACCGGTGGCGGCCAGCGCCGCCTCGATCAGCCGGGTCGGCGACGAACTGGCCAACCCCAGCGGCCACCGTGCGGCCAACCGGCGGACGACCTCGTCGGCGCCGGCGATGAGCGGTACGTGGTCCCGGTAGCGTCGGGTCATCTCCTCGACCACCTCGGCGGCGACCTGCTCGGCGGTGCGGTCAACGCCCAGCTCGCCGCTGAGATAGTGGGCCCACTCGCCGGTGCTCATCCCCATCAGGCGACGTTGCGTGTCCGGCTGCCACGTCCCGCCGTGCGTCGCCACGTACGCCCGGCGGACCTCCTCCCACACCGGCTCGGAATCCACGATCACGCCGTCCAGGTCGAAGACCACCGCATCTGCCACGGGCCCATCCTGCCCGATCGGCGGGCGCCCGGTCAGCCGGGCAGCGCGGGCAGGCCGAGCGGGCTGCCCGCCGGAACCAACGTGTGGCCGGACCGGGCGATCGGCTCCAACAGCTCCCGGAGCCGGTCGGTGTCGGCGGGGCCGAGCGCCTGCCACGGGTGGGCAGCGGCCCGGTCGGTGGCGTCCTCGACGGCCTGGAACCTGGCCTGGGAGTCCTCGGTGGTCGTGCCGTTCCCGGTCAGCCAACCCCGCCGGGTGAGCCGCTCGCGGGCGGCGTGCCACTGCTCCTCGGACCAGCCCCGGCCCAGCAGGTACTGCGGCGGCGAACCGTCCCGCGCGACCCGCCAGGTCAGCGTCTCCACCGGGTCCAGCCCGGCGGCCACCAGCGCCGCCACGTGCCCGTCCCCCCGGTGCTCGCGCAGGGTGGTCGCGGCCTGCCAGAGCCGGGCCAGCGGGTATTCCCCGACCGGCAGCGCCGCGTTGGCCGCGCCGAGCACCCGGCCGGCGGTCTGCGCCGCCGAGGCGGCCCGCTCCAGCAGGTCGGCGGCCTCCGCCAGATGCGACTCCGGCAGCTCGTAGGTCAGCTCCGCGAGCGCCTGCACGGCTCCGGTCAGGCGGGCGCGTAGCGCCTCCGGCGGGGTGGCCAACCGCCACACGGCCGGCAGCGCGCGGGCCACCATCGGCGGCGCGAAGGTGAAGAAGGCGGCGATCACCGGGGCCGCCTCGGTGGCGCCCAGCGGCGCGGCCCGGCCGGCGAAGTAACCACGCCAGTAACCGCGCAGCCCGACCGCCTCGTACGCGGCGCGGGCCCGAGGGTGCAGGTAGGTGACCGCGTGCACCGGCTCGAAGTAGGCCCACATCGACCGGGCGGTCCGCCCAGGCTCGTCCAGCGCCGTCATCTGCACCTCCGCGTTGGAGTCCCGGATCTCACCCCGGACGGCGAACCGCCCGGGGTGACGCCGAACCTACTGCCGCTGGGTGACGGGCCGGAAGCCCCATGTGAACAACTCCATCGCGCCCCGGCGACAACCGGGGCGATCCGGACAGGTCACTGGGCGGCGAGCACGTCCACCACGAAGCGCAGCGGGCCCTCCGGCTGACCCTTGGTCGCGGCGTCCTTGCCGAACGCCAGGTCCGTGGGGATGTCGAGCTGCACCCGGCTGCCCACTGTCACGCCGACCAGGCCCTGGTCCCAACCGGGAATGACCTGGCCCACGCCGATCTGGAAGGTGGCCGGCTGCCCGCCCTTCCAGGAGGAGTCGAACTCCTTGCCGTCCTTGAAGAACACCCCCACGTAGTTGGTGGTGATGTTCTGGCCCTTCTGCACGGCCGGGCCGGTGCCCTTGATCAGCGGGGTGACCGCGAGCTTCTTGAGCTCACCCGTGCCCGGCTGCACCGTCGGCTTGCTGCCCAGCGCCGGGTCGGAGCCCTCGGGGAGCTGCGGAGCGGGGGGCGCCGCGGCGTCGGGAGCGTCGGGGGCCGGCACGGACGCCGACGGGGTCGCGTCGGCCTGGTTCTTGGGCTTGTCGTCGCCACCGCCGATCATCACGAAGACGGCGATCAACCCCCCGGCCACGACGACGGCGGCGACGCCGCTGAGCCACGCGTTGCGGCGGCGCTTGGCGTCGGCGGCCTTCTTCGCCGCCAACTGGGCGGCCAGCCGGCGCCCCGACTTGGTCGCCGGGCTCTGGTCCTGGTCTGCCGACCGATTCTGCTGCGTCCGCTCGCTCACGTCGTCGACTCCCTGCTGCGAAGTGTGGCCGGCACCCGGTGCCGGGGGGAAAGCCGACGCACACGGTACCCGCACCACGGCCCACCGTGCCCGCCGCGGACGCCGCGGATCGCCCAGCGCGGCAGTTCCGGTGCCTTCCCGGGCGGTTATCCCGGAACGACCATGAAGTCGGTCACGAACGAGGTGACCCGGCCATCGACGGTACGCCCGATCCAGGTGCCGTAGCAGCCGTCGCCCCAACCGGTGGCCACCGTGACGATGTTGGCGCCACTGGCCTCGTCCAGGACCGCGGTGATCAGCCCGCGCACCGGCGACCCGGGCAGCTCGGCGGGGATGAAGACCTCCTCGACCCGGTCCTCGTCCCAGCCTTCCAGGGCGGCGAGCGCGGTCGGGTCGGCGAGGGTCCCGGCACCGGAGTCGACGCCGTACCCGAAGTAGTCGTCCGCGCCGAGCGCGGCGACGTCCTGGTCGCCCGCGACGGCCGGCTCCCACCGGGTGGTGGGTTCGGCGGAGACGACAAGCTCCAGCGCGGCCACCCGCCGGTCCACCTCGGCGTCCTCCCGGAGCACCACTGCCACCCAGGCGCGGGCGGGATAGCGCCCCGGCGGCACTGTGACAGTGAACGGCTCGGCCTCCGGGCACACCAGCGGGTCGCACCCGACCACCTGGCCGGTGGGCAGCACGACGTCGTCCACCGGGTGGACCTCGATCAGATACGCGCCGTGCTGGTCGGTGAAGCGCGCGCCGGGCGTCAACAACCGGTCCAGATCAGGGGTGTACGGCATGAGGGCTCCTCCGGTGGCCAGCGGCCGGCGGAGCGTACCCGGCCCGGCGGACACCGCCTGCGCTGCCGTACCGGTCAGGCGGTCTTGCGGGGTGCGGTCTTGCGGGCGGCCGTCTTCTTCGCCGGCTCCGCCTTCTTCGCTGGGGTCTTCTTGGCGGCGGTCTTCTTCGCCGGCTCGGCCGCCTTCTTCTCGGCCGTCTTCTTCGCCGCGGTCTTCTTCGCGGGGGCCTTGGCGGCCTTCTTCTCCGCCGCCTTCTGCGCCGACCGGGCCGACGAGATGGGGGTCGGCTCGCCGCCACCGCCACCGCCACCGCCGCCACGGGCGGGTTGCTCGCCGCGGGCCGCCTTGGCCCGCTCCACCGAGGCCTTCAACGCGGCCATCAGGTCCACCGCCGCCGCCGGGGCCTCCTCGACCTCCTCCGGCTGGACGACCTCCCGGCCCTCCACCTTGGCGTCGATGACCTCCTGCAACGCGGCCCGGTAGTCGTCGGTGAAGACGTCCGGCTCGAACTCGCCGGTCATCGAGTCGATCAGGGAACTGGCCATCGCCAGCTCCGGCGGGCGCACCTTGAGGTCCTCGTCGAGGAAACCGAAGTCCGGGGTACGGATCTCGTCCGGCCAGAGCATGGTGTTGAGCAGCAGCACACCCTCGCGGACCCGCAGGGTGGCGAGCTGCTCCCGCTGGCGCAGCGCCACCTTGACGATGGCCACCCGCTCCGAGTCGATAAGCGCGTCGCGCAGCAGCACGTACGGCTTGGTGGCAGTGCCCTCCGGCTCGAGGAAGTACGCCTTGTTGTAGAGGATCGGGTCGACCTGCTCGGCCGGCACGAACTCCAGCACGTCGATCGCGCGGGAGCTGGTCAACGGCAGGTCCGCGAAGTCCTCGTCGGTGAGGATCACCATCTCGCCGCCGCCGATGTCGTAGCCCTTGGCGATGTCGTCGTAGGTGACCTCCTCGCCGCAGACCGAGCAGGTGCGCTTGTAGCGGATCCGGCCGCCGTCCTCGCGGTGCACCTGGTGGAACCGAATGTCCTTCTCCTCGGTGGCGGAGTAGAGCTTCACCCCGATCGAGACGAGCCCGAACGACACGGCTCCCTTCCAGATGGCACGCATCCTGCGCTCCCTTCCCCGGTATTGACAATGCTCGCATCCGAAAGAACCGGACGCGAGGTGTTCGGCCTGCTACTACAGTCGGGTCGTGCCCGGCGCGCCGCTCAAGCCGATGCTCGCGATGACCGGGCCGCTCCCGGCGGGTGACGGCTGGGCGTACGAGTTCAAGTGGGACGGGGTCCGCGCGCTCGCCGACATCTCCGGCGGCGGCCAGCACCTGTACGCCCGCTCCGGCGTGGAGATCACCGCCGCGTACCCCGAGCTGGCCACGCTGCCCGAGCAGGTCGACGACGCGCTGCTCGACGGCGAGGTGGTGCTGCTCGGCGAGGGTGGGCAGCCGTCGTTCACCGCGTTGGCCGAGCGGATGCACGTGCGGGACCGGAACCGGGCGGCCCGGCTGGCGGCGGTTATGCCGGTGACGTACATGATCTTCGACCTGCTGCGGCTGAACGGGGACGACCTGACCGGCTGGCCGTACGAGCGCCGCCGGGAGGCCCTGGACGCCCTCGCCCTCGGCGGCACCCGCTGGGCGGTGCCGCCGGTCTTCGCCGACGGCCCGGCCACCTACGAGGCGGCCGGTGAGCACGGCCTGGAGGGCGTGATGGCCAAGCGGGTCGGCGCCGTCTACCGCCCGGGGGTGCGCTCGCCGGACTGGGTGAAGGTCAAGCTGGAGGTGACAGGTGACTTCGTCATCGGCGGCTGGCGTCCGGGCGCGCGCCGGATCGGCGGGCTGCTGGTCGGGGTGCCCGGCCCGGACGGCCGGCTGATCTACCGGGGCCGGGTCGGCGGCGGGATCGGGGCGGCCATCGAACGGCAGCTCCTCGCCGAGTTGGAGCCGCTGCGCTCCGGCGTGTCACCGTTCGCGCCGGGTGTGCCGCGCGAGGATGCCCGGGGCGCCATCTGGGTAGAACCGCGGGTGGTGGTGGAGGTGAAGTACGGCCAGCGCACCCCGGACGGCCGGCTGCGCTTCCCCCGGGTGCTGCGGTTGCGCCCGGACAAGCCGCCGGAGGAGGTCGAGGATGCCGGCTGAGCGGCTACGGGTGGACGTCGAGGGCCGTCCGCTGGAGCTTTCCAACCTGGACAAGGTGCTCTATCCGGCGGCCGGGTTCACAAAGGGTGAGGTGATCGACTACTACACCCGCATCTCCCCGGTGCTGCTGCCGCACCTGCGCGACCGGCCGGTGACCCGGATCCGCTATCCCAACGGGGTCGACGACAAGTCGTTCTTCGAGAAGAACACGCCGGCCGCGACCCCGGACTGGGTGCGGGTGGAGAACCTGCCCGCGCCCGGGTCGACGAAGGGCCGGGAGACCATCGACTACGTGGTCGCCGACGACCTGCCCACCCTGGTGTGGCTGGCCAACCTGGCCGCGTTGGAGCTGCACACGCCGCAGTGGAAGGTCGGCGAGCACCCGGACATGATGGTCGTCGACCTGGACCCGGGGCCGCCGGCCGGGCTCGCCGAGTGTTGCCCGGTGGCGGTGCTGATGCGGGACCGGCTCGCCGACGACGGCATCGACTCGTACCCGAAGACTTCCGGCAAGAAGGGCATGCAGCTCTGCTGCCCGATCTCGGGCACCCAGTCCTCCGACGACGTCTCCGCCTACGCCCGGCGGATCGCCCAGGAGTTGGAGCAGGCCCACCCGAAGCTGATCGTGTCGAAGATGGCCAAGAACCTGCGTCCGGGGAAGGTCTTCATCGACTGGAGCCAGAACAACGCGGCGAAGACCACAGTCGCGCCGTACTCCCTGCGGGCCCAGTCGGTGCCGTCGGTGTCGACGCCGCTGACCTGGGACGAGGTCGAGGCCGGCGCCCGCGGCCGGAAACCGGCTGTCCGCCAGTTCACCGCCGCCGAGGTCCTGGAGCGGGTCGAGGAGTACGGCGACCTGCTGGCCCCGCTGCTCGACGGCGGCCCGGAACTGCCCACTGGCTGACAACCTTCGGTGACCTCGCGGCGTGTAAGGCGCGTGACCGACCAACAGAAACCCCTGTCCGCGGCGGACCGGTCCTACGTCGCGTTCGTCGAGGTGGCGTGGCAGCGACACATCCGGTTGGCCATGCTGCTCAGCGGTGACCGGTGGCGGGCCGAGGAGCTGCTCCAGGACAGCCTGGTCAAGGTCTACGAGCGGTGGCGACGGCTGTCGCGCCTCGGCGACCCGCACGCCTACCTCCGGCGGACCCTGGTCAACAACCACACGTCCGTCTGGCGGCGGCGTCGCCGCGAGAGTCTCTTCGCGGACGTCCCCGACCGGGCCGCCCCGGACGGCGGCATCGGTCCGGACGCCGTCGTGCTGCGCCGGGCGCTGCTGTCGCTGCCGGCGAAGCAACGCGCGGTGGTGGTGCTCCGCCACTACGAGGACCTGAGCGAACGCGAGGTCGCCCAGGTGCTGGGTTGCTCGCTGGGCACCGTCAAGAGCCAGAACGCCCGAGCACTGGGCACACTCCGCCACCTCCTTGAGGAATCCTTCGACTCGGTAAGCAGGTGATCGTCATGAACAGCATCGATGACCGTCTCGCCCATCGGCTGCACGACATCGTCGACGGTGAAACGCCCTCCGCGCCGCCGGTGGACGCGCTGATCGAGCGGGGCCGACAGGGCCGCCGACGCCGGACCACCGCGATCGTCGGTACGACGTGCGCGCTGTTGGCGCTGGGCGTCGGCACGGCGCTGACCGTGCCGGCGAACGCTCCGTCGAGCCGCCCCGGCGTCACCGCCGAGGCGGCGCGGCCGGAGCCGGTCCCGCCGGCGATGCGCCTGGTCGCCGCCGCCACCGCCAGCGAGAACATCAGCTACCGGATGCGGCTGACCAACTCGGGCCCGGACGGGCTGACCTACGAGGGCGCGTTCGACCCGAGGACCGCCACCGGGTACGTGCGGGTGCCGAAGGACGACTCCGTCCTGACCGAGCTGCTCATCAACGGCACCCGGTACGAGGGTGGAGAGCGGCCCCTGGGTGAGCTGCCCCCCGACAAGGGCCCGGGGGAGACCTACGGCCGCTACGGGCAGTACCCGGGAAAGTACGACAGGCTCTCCCTCCAGGGCGACGGTAACGCCGTCCTGGGCGCCGCCGCACCCGACCCGGCCGCCCTGCTCGCGGCACTGAGGAGCGCGGACGCGACGGTCACCGAGAACCCGGACGGCACTCTGCACTTCACGTACGCGACGACGAGCGGGGACGGGTCGAGCAGCGCGGCCGGTGACGTCACGCTGAGCCGTGACGGCCGGATCGCGACGGTGGCGCTCACCACCACCTGGCAGTCGACGGCGAAGGGCCGGCTCGACCAGGGAACGGTCAGCTCGACACTCGACCTGTTCGACTACGGCGTCGAGGTGAACGTCGAACGCCCGACCGACGTGGTCATGATCGAGGAGTAGGACCGCGCCGCCCGGCGCCCGCCTGGTCGAAGGGGGCGCCGGGCGGTCGGCGGTCAGTTGCGGCCGAAGACCTTCCGGCCGGAGCCGAGCCGCCACCGGACGACGCGACGGCGTTCAGTCGGTAGAGTTCGTCGATGCTGATGAGTGAACTCGTCGACGCGCTGGGTGAGCTCCGCGCGCTGCGGGTCGAGCGCGACGGCTCCGCCCTGCTCGTCACCGTGCCGGCGATCGATGTGAGCCTGCGGCTCTACCCCGAGGCGGTGGTGTGGCTCAACCACAGGACGCTGCCGCACGGTGAGCCGATCCTCCAGATGGTGGTCCGCCAACACGGCCGGGATCTGCGGATGATCCTGCTGAACGACGACGTCGTCTGGGAGCCGGCCGACCTCGACTCCCTGCTCGACTCCCCGATCCCGGTGCGCCTGACGGACCTGCCGGAGCTGGTGGCGTACACCGAACTGGACCGGAACTCCGTCGGCGCCCTGCGGGCCTACGACGAGCCGAGAGCGAACCTGGCGGCGCTCGCGGGAACGCTGCAACTGCACCGGTGCGTCCTCGTCGCCGCCATGCGGCTCGGCCTTCGACCGCTCCGCGCGGTACGGCTGTGGCACGAACTGTGGTGCCGTGTCGGCGAGTTCGCGCCGGCCCCGTACTGGCCCGACCCGGACTTCGACAGGCTTCTGGTCGAGGCGGGAGTGTCGTTGACGCCGTACGAGGAGGTCCGAGCCGGGGAGCGACCTGTCGAGATCGAGGCGTTGACAGTGGCCGACCTGCGGGCGGCGGAACCGGCGCTGACGGTCGGCCGGGCGGACGAGGCCGCGCTCGCCGCCTGGCGACAGTGGATGAAGCTGACGCCGCGGCAGTTCCACGAGGTGTTGACGGCGGAGCTGCCCGAGGCGAGTGTCGAGGTCTCGCTCTATGCCGACGGCGGGGCTGCGGTCTCGCTGCGCATCGCGCCGTCCGATGTTCTGCGGGTCCTGCTCGAACTGCGGCTCTCCTTCCCACGGCGGTTGGCGATGCTGGACGAGATCCGCATCACCGAGGAGGTCGCCGACACCGGGCTCTTCCAGCGCATCATGTCCAACCTGGAGAGGCTCACCCGGTCGCTGGGCCTGAAAGCGATCAAGGTGTACGCCACCGGGGACGGCAGCCTCGCGTTCGCCCGCGAGGGCTTCGACTGGGACCGGGATCCGGGCGACTGATATCGCTCAGCGGTGCTGCTGTCGGGGCGTCAGCGTCCGTCGTATCCGGGCGGTGGCCGCCGGACCGATGGCCTCCTGGGTCGCCGCGAGCAGTCGCCCGCACAGCGCCCGGGCGGCGTCCAGGTCGGCACGGGCCCGGCCCACGTCCCGCAGCAGCGTCGCGCGCTCGTCGTCCGCGACGGCTCGGATGTCCGACACCTCCCGCCGCCGAGCGCTGCGTACCTCGTCCGCCACCACCAGCACGAAGTCCGTCCGGTTCCGGTCGAGTGCGGTGGTGGTCGAGGCGGCCGGACTGGCGGCCACCACCCGGGTGACCGCCTCGGCGGGTAGGAAGAACAGCGTCGTGGTGGAGTACCGGCTGAGGGCTGCCTGCTGTTGCCAGCGGGTCAGCAGCCCCGACTTGCCGTCGAGGAAGGGCGCCATGGCGAACGCGAAGTCCACGTCGACGGTGGCGAGCAGCGCGCGGGAGTCGTCGATGCCGCGCCGGAGCTGGTTGATCAGCACGGACTGCCGGTGCAGCAGCGCGGCGAACTCCGCCTGGTCGTCGGCCCGCGGCTCCGCACCGGAGATCAGGGTGTCGGCCAGGGTCAGGAGACGGTCGCCGTTGAGGCACAACTCCTGCAACGTGAGGACCACGTCCAGCAGGTGGGCGCCCACCTTCGCGTCCTGGGACACCGCCCGCCGGTCCAGCAGTCTGGTGACGTACGAGTTGAGGATCTGAACCACCGTCGACAGCAGTTCACCCACTGCGCCGCCCCCTCCACGTGGTGTGGGGGCGAGTGTAATCGCCAGGTCGCGGCACCCGGCCCACCGCCGACCGTGCTCAGCGTGCCGCTTCCGCCGGATCGGCCGGTACGAGCGACTGGACCAGCCTGGCGTAGCTGTCGCCTCCGTGACCCGCCGCAATGGCCCGTTCGATGATCGAGTGCACGGCCTGTAGCGGCGCGGGGTCGACACCGCGCGCGGCCGCGGCGTCGCGGACATGGGCGACCGCCGAGCCCGCCGACGCGATGGTGGACACGTCGGCGGTGAAGGTTCCGGACGTGAGGTGATTGGCGAACCGGTCGGCCAGGTCGGGCAACAGGCCACCGATTCCTCTGGCGAAGCGGGCGAACGCGGTCGGGGGAATGCCTTCGGTGATGGCCAGGGCGAAGGCGTGCGCGAGTCCGCCGACGGACATGGTGAACAGGTCGAGCAACGCCATCTCGTACGCTGCTGCCGTGCCGGCGTCCGCGCCGAGGTGGGCGCGGGCGCCACCGAAGCTCTCCAGCCACGGAAGGCTGTCGTCGAAGAGGGCCCGCGGACCGCTGTAGAGAATCGTCGCGGCCGGTGTCCCGATGGTCGGCGCGGGCGTCAGGATGGCACCGTCGAGGTAGTTGACGCCCCGCTGCGCTGCCCAGCCCGCCATGTCCCGTGCCTCGGCGGCGTGCCCGCTGCTGAGGTTGACGAGTGTTCCGCTCGGCGGGCGTTCGAGCCCCGACAGGACGGCGCGGACCGCCCGGTAGTTGATGACGCAGACGATGACGACCGATGCCCGGCGTGTCGCATCGGTCACCGTCGGAGCGAGCACCGCTCCTTGGGCCACCAGCGCGGTCGCCTTGTCGGGTGAGCGGTTCCAGAGCACGGTCGGGTGGCCGGCGGCGAGCGACGCGGCGGCCAGCGCCCGGCCCATCGGGCCGAGCCCCAGGACGGCGACGGCGGGGGATTGATCGTCCAGGTTGCGGTGGGTCACAGCGACGACGCTAAACCTTCACGTTGACGTGAAGGTCAAGCCCTGATCTGCTGTTGGTGTGCGGATCAGCGAACTGGCGCGGGAGGCGGGCACCACCCCACGCGCCCTGCGCTACTACGAGGAGCAGGGCCTGTTGCGGCCTGCCCGCCTCGCCAGCGGCTACCGTCACTACGACCCGCAGGCGGTGGGCACGGTGCGGCACATCCAACTGTTGTTGTCCGCCGGCCTGAACACCACGGCGATCGCCGAGATCCTTCCCTGTATCCCCGACGACGTGACCGTGCTGGCCCCCACCTGCCCGGAACTCCTCGACGCTCTGGCGCTGGAGCGCGCCCGCATCACGGCGTCCATGGATCGGCTCGGTGCCGCTCGCGATGTCCTGGATCGGCTCCTCCAGGCCGGCCCTGGTGCCGGCGACCGGTCCTGAGCATCGACCGCTGCTGGCAGCCGCGTAGCGATGCTGCTGCCGCCGCCGCGGAGCATCAGCTCGCCGCCATGTGAACGGCTGGCGAAGCGCGGCGCAGACGCCACCAGGCGCCGACGACCAGGGCCACGGTGACGACGGTGACCGCGACGTCGCCGGCCAGGGCCGCCGCCGGGCTCGCCGGGGAGTACGGCGGCACCAGGTACGCGAACGCGGCGGCGCTGACCACGCTCGCCGAGCCCGCGGCGAGCACGTGCCGCTGCCCCCAACCGCTGCCCGACGACCAGTACGCGATGAGCCCTCCGACGACGGCGGCGAGCGAGAGCGCGATGACCATCCCCGGCCAGCCAGGCGTCAGGTCGGCGCCGAAGCGGACGAGGACGACAAGCAGACCGACCCAGAGCGGGTGCGGCGCCCGGCGGACCCGGCGCGGGTGGCGGCGGCGCCAGCGGGGCAGCAGCGCCGCCGCGACAAGGACGAGAACCAGCGCCGTGGCGGAGGCCAGCTGGAGCGGACTGGCCAGGAAGTCCTTCCGGCCGCTGCTGTCGGAGAAGATCAACAGGCTGCCGAGCACATAGAACACGCCGACCACGGCGAGACCGGGACGTCCCAGCCAGGGCTGGAGCCGACGGTCCGCCCGGAGGAACGACTCGATGAGCACGATCGGGGCGCAGATGGTCAGCACGATGTGGTTGCCCACGTAGTCGAAGGCCTGCCGGAGACTGAACCCGAGCCCCGGCACCAGCGTCGCCTCGGCGGCGGCCCGGGTGTCGGCGTACTGGGTGTCGTCGAGGAAGTCGGGGTTGAACAGCGACTGGTCGACCAGGCCGGCCTGGAACACACCGAACGCGGCGGCGAGCAGCACGATCGTCGGCCAGCCCGCGCCGAGGTGCCGGGCGGTCTCCCGGATCAGGATCGCGGCCCCGCCGTACATCGGGCCCAGCACGATCAGCACCGGAAGGAAGTCGTCGATCGCGAAGCCGCCCCACGAGCATTCGGCCGCCCACGGCGCGAGCAGCAGCAACGCGACCACCGGTACGAGCCGGCGGCGCAACGGGGGTCGGTCGGCGGGGTTGGACTCGGTCGGCATCGGCACTCCTCGACGGCACTGCGGGGTCGTCGTAGCGTCCGTGGGCCACCCGGCCAGCCGCTACGGCCATCGGCCGACGAGGGGCACGACCAAAGTCGTTGCGTAGGGTGGTGGCGACGTCGTCACCCGGGGAGCACGCAGATGCAGCCACACGCCACGGCCGACCTGTCGGACCCGTCCACCGCCACGGAGATTCCGCTGCTCAGTTACCGCGACGAGGCGACCGGCGAGCGCGTCGACCTGACCGCGCAGCAGGTCGGCGCCTGGGCAGCGCGCAGCGCGAGCCTGCTGCGGGACGGCTGCGGACTCGGCCCCGGCAGCCGCGTAGCGGTGTTACTGCCGCCGCACTGGCGTACCGCAGCGGTGTTGTTGGGGGCCTGGGCGTGCGGCCTGGCGGTGTCGTTCCGACCGCGCGCCACCGCGGGCCTGCCGGTGCTGGAACCGGGCGGTGACCGGCCGTTCGACGCGGTCTTCGTGACCCCCGAACGCCAGGACGACTGGCTGGAGGACGTGCCGGACGCGCCGCACCGCTACCTGGTCGGCACCGGACCGGGCCGGCTCGCCGACGTGCCGCTGGGCTGGTTGGACTGGTCCGCCGAGGTGCTCCGCCACCCGGACGTCACCCCCGACCACACCGCCATCCATCCGTCGGACCCGGCCAGCGCGGACGGCACCACCTACGGTCAGTGGGGCGCGCTTGCCCGGGAGGTCGCCGGGATGCTGGACCTGCGCGCGGGCGACCGGCTGCTCGTCGACGCCGCCGAGACCGAGCAGCCGCTCAAGTGGTTGCTCGCGCCGCTGTCGGCGGGCGCGTCAGTTGTCATAAGCGCCAACCTCGACCCGGCGCGACGGGACGCCATCGTCGCCGCCGAGCGGATCACCAGGGTCCTCTGACCGCTGCCGGGCCGGCCTAACAGCGCCGGCCGGCCCTGTTCCGTTACATCGGCATCTGCCCTGTTCAGAGGGTCTTTTGTCGATGCCGTCGGCATGTTCTCATACCCACACAACGACGTCATCGACCCCGCACCGCTCCCTCACTGAAAGGTGCACCGATGCACAGGAGATCGACCTTCCGACTGGCGGTCCTCACCGCCACCGCCGCCACGTTCCTGGCGTCCGGCGGAGCCTCCGGGGCGCTGGCCACGGCCGCCCCCGCGACCCCCTCCCCGGGTGTCGCGACGTGCGACCCGGGCGCCGACGCGCACGGCGCCGCCCGGGTCGCCCAGGGCGCCACGGCGCAGGAGCCGGAGCTGTACTCGAAGAACGAGGCGAACGCCTACGGCGTGATCAAGGACGCGCCGCGCCTGTCCAACGGCAGCGTCACCATCCCGACGGTTTTCCACATGGTCTCCGACCACCCGCTGACCGCCGCCGAGACGACCAGGTGGAACACCCTGATCGCGGCACAGATGACGGTGCTCAACGACGCGTACGCGGGCCGGACGGCGGCGGACGCCTCCGACACCCCGTTCCGGTTCTCGCTCGTCGACACCACCTGGACCGTGAACAGCGCCTGGTACACGGTCGAGCCGGGTAAGAACGAGCGCGACATGAAGAAGGCGCTCTACACCGGCGACTCCCGCACGCTGAACGTGTACGCGGCCAACATCGGCGGCGGCCTGCTCGGCTGGGCGTACTTCCCGAAGGGCTACAACAACGGCCGCGACTACATCGACGGCGTGGTGATGCTCGACGAGTCGATGCCGGGCGGCACGGCGGGCAAGTACGCCCTCGGTGACACGCTGACGCACGAGGTCGGGCACTGGCTGATGCTGGAGCACACCTTCGCGCACGGCTGCTCCGCGTCCGGCGACTTCGTCGCGGACACCCCCCGCGAGGCGGCTCCGCAGTTCGACTGCCCGGTGGGGGCGGACACCTGCACGGCACCCGGGCTGGACCCGATCCACAACTTCATGGACTACACGCAGGACTCCTGCATGGACATGTTCACCGCAGGCCAGGCGGACCGGATGAGCGACGCCTGGGTGGCGTTCCGCGCCGGCGGCGCGGGCTGACGCAGGCATTGTCGGGGGCTGGCGGGCCGCGACCAGCGCTGCGTCGGCCCCCACATCGCCTCCGCTGATGGTCGGCGTGCCCGGTCCAGGGTCGGGTGATCCCAGACCGGGCACGCCTCCCGTTCACTCGAACGCGCCGGCGAACATTCCCGGCTGGTACGAACCGCCCCGCTGGTGCACGATCACCGCGAGCCGGTTGGCCGCGTTGATCAGGGCGACCAGGGCGACCAGCGCGGCGATCTGGTCGTCGTCGTAGTGCTTGCGCACCTGAGCCCAGGTCTCGTCGGACACGCCCTGGTGGGCGTCGGCGAGCCGGGTGCCCTCCTCGGCGAGCGCCAGCGCGGCCTGCTCGGCCTCGGTGAAGACAGTGGCCTCACGCCAGGCGGCCACCAGGTTCAGCCGGACCGCGCTCTCACCGGCCGCCACCGCCTCCTTGGTGTGCATGTCGATGCACCAGCCGCAGCCGTTGATCTGGCTGGCCCGCAGCGACACCAGCTCCTGCGTGGACTGCGGCAGCGACGACCGCTGGATCACCTGGCCGGCGTTCGCGAACCGCTTGAAGAACTTCATCGCGGTCTCGTTGTCGAACATGTTGAATCGGGCGTCCATGGTTCCGTCCTTCACTCGCATTCTTCGATCGGACGACCATGAGATGCCGGCCATCCCCGATCTGTGACGGCGCGGCCGGGGTGACGACCGCCACAGGCCGCAGGTGTCACAGAGCGGCCGGGTCCGGCATCTGATGGGCGACGCAGTCGAGAGCGAACAGGAGTCACCCATGGTGGGCACGCCGCAGACCGCCGCCGACGACCGCCCGGACCGGGCCACCGAGGCGTTCCTCGCCCACCGCAACCTGCTCTTCACCGTCGCGTACGAAATGCTCGGCTCGGCCGCCGACGCGGAGGACGTACTCCAGGAAACCTGGCTGCGATGGGCGGGCGTCGACCTGGACACGGTCCACGACCAGCGCGCCTACCTGGTCCGCATCACCACCCGGCAGTCACTCATCCGGCTGCGCACGCTCGGCCGCCGCAAGGAGTCCTACGTCGGCTCCTGGCTGCCCGAGCCGCTGCTCACCGCCCCCGACGTGGCCGAGGACATTGCGCTGGCCGACAGCGTCTCGATGGCCATGCTGCTGGTGCTGGAAACCCTCGCGCCGACCGAACGCGCCGTGTTCGTGCTGCGCGAGGTGTTCGACCTGGGGTACGACGAGATCGCCGAAGCCGTCGACAAGAGCCCCACCGCCGTCCGCCAGATCACCCACCGTGCCCGCGCGCACGTCGCCGCGCGCCGACCCCGCCAGGTCGTGTCCGCGGCCGAGACCCGGAGCGCGCTCGACGCGTTTCAGCGGGCCATCGAAACCGGCGACCTCCAGAGCCTGCTCGACATCCTCGCGCCGGACGTCGTCCTGCTCGGCGACGGCGGCGGCGTCAAACAGGCCGTCCCGCGGCCCATCCTCGGCGCCGACAAGGTGGCCCGCCTGCTGGCCGGCGGATGGGGCAAGGTGCCGGGTGTCACCTCGCTGCGGCCGGCGCACGTCAACGGCTACCCGGCACTGATCGTGCACCTCGACGGCGAGCTGGACACCGTCGTGGCCCTGCGCATCGACGACGGCCTCGTCACCGGGATCTACGCCGTGCGCAATCCCGCGAAGCTGTCACACATGGAGCAGGAGACCGTCCTGAGCCGCTGACCCTCGTCACCCGGTCGCCCAGCGGCGCGGCTGTCTCCACCTGCGGAGTTGATGACGTAGACGATTCAGCGCCGTCGGGGCCACGGCGGGCGTGGCGCGCACGCCGAGGCGTGGTCCACCCCCAGCGCGCACCGGCCGTGTCCGTGCGGCAGCGGCTCGCCGGTGCCGCAGCCGTTCGCGGAGCGAAGCTACTCAGGCAAGTTCAATCTCCGTGTCGGGGAGAGCCTGCATCGTGAGCTCGCCATCGAGGCCGCCGAGGACGGGATGAGCCTCAACCAGTACGTCCTCCGCAAGCTCCGTGCCGCCTGAACAGTCGGACAGCCCCATGGTGCGCCCGTGCCGGCGAAAGGCGCAGTTGATCAACTAACTGTTCATCCGTACAGCGTCCGTCTCTCATCCGGCTTGGCTGGCGAGTTCGCCCAGAGCAGGCAGGGTCATCAAACGGCCGCGCCCGCCGGCGTGCCACAGCACCTGTGGACCGGAGCGCTGGCATGTCCTCAACCGCTCGGCCCAGCGGTGTCGTGGCGGGTTCCTCCGCGTCGGTGGCGTCCACGTTGACCCATCAATAAGGAGAGACACCCGCCATGAAGCACGAGAGACGTGCGCGTAGGAAGCGAACACGCGGAATTTTGTCCGCGGTGGCGCTCATCCTGATCGCCGGACCCGCAACCGCCCTCAACCCCACGCTCGCGGACGCGCAGGCGACCCCGACCAGCGGTAACACCCCACTGATCAACCTCACCAACGGACAGAACGTCGAGGGCACGCTCCCCGTCGTCGTCGAGCCGGTAACCGAGAACGACTCGGTGACCACCCTCGCGGTCGACGGCGACAAGATCGGTGCCGACCGGACCGCCGGCACCGCTCACTTCGCCTTCGAGATGGGTGGCAACGGCACCGAGGCCCGCTACCGCAACTACGTCACAGTCAACGCCCACACCGCCGAGGCGGACCGCGTCTACCTCCCGGACATCCCCGGCGGGCAGGTCGGCACCCTCGACTTCCCGGGCGACTGGTTGCAGCCGGGGGCCAACACGGTCACCGTCCACACCGGGGCGAACTGGGTCGACTCGACCACCAAGACCGCCGTCGGCTACGAGGAGCTACCCAACGGCGAGGGCGGTCGCTGCCCCAACTACGACGACTACGCGCTGAGCAGCATCAGCCTCAGCCTGCTCGGCGTGGTCGCCGACGGCGAGCAGAACCTGTTCAGCTACAGCTTCGGCGACGGCACCTGCGGCAGTTCGGCGAAGCTGCTCAACCAGGACCTGACCTTCGTCATCTCCGGCGAGCCGGGCAGCACGTCCGGCCTGCGCACCGACCTCGACACCACAAGGCTCAGCACGGGTACGCACACCGTCAGCGCGACCACCCAGTCGGGCGCGAAGACGTCAGTCACTGTCGACGTCAACAACGCCCCGGCCGGCGCGGCGGTGGTGACCCCCGGCGACGGCGCCCGCGTACGCGGCACCCGACCGGTGATCGCCGCGCTGCCCAGCGGCGGCAAGGAGCACGTCGAGTCGCTCGCCATCGACGACAAGCCCGCCGAGAACGCGGAGACGCTGGCCACCGGCACCGCCACCCTCGGCCTCACCGTCGCGGCCGGCAACTCGGTCGAGGCCCGCTACCAGAACTACGCGCTTGTCAACGGGCACCGGGTCGACCTGGGCGGCGACTACGGCACCACCGGCGCCGAGGACGTCAAGCTGGCGTTCCCGACCCGGTTCCTGCACCTCGGGGACAACGTCGTCGAGGTCCGGACAGGTGACTACAACGGCACAGTGGGCGGGGCGACCTGCGCCAACCACGACGACTTCACGCTCACCCGGGAGGCGACGAGCCTCGCGCTGAGCACGGCGGGCACTGTGACGGCCGGAACCACGTACCTCGTCACCACAAGCGGCACGACAGTGACGAAGGCGGAGACGACCGCCGCGACGTTGCCGTTGGGCGACGGGACCTGCGCGGCCAACAGGGACGCCGAGTTCCACTTCGCCATCGACGGCGCGCCGACGACACGTACCGTCGACACCCTCGGCAGCGGGGGCGACGCGCACCTGAAGGTGTTCGTCGGCGGCAACGGCAGCGACAACGGCTACGACAACAAGGCGCTGATCAACGGCATCCCGCTGGAGATCGGCATGTGGGAGAAGGAGGTCGCCGACCTCGCCTTTCCGAACGAGTGGCTGGTCCCCGGCGTCAACGCCGTCGAGTTCGTCGCCGGCAACGACCACGGCAGCGCCAAGCCGGGTGGCTGCGACAACTTCGACGACTTCACCCTGCGGGACTTCCAACTGCTGCCGACCGGCGCGAAGGCGACCCAGCTGACCCGCTCCGTCGCGCAGACGACTGTCACAGTCGGCTCGGGTAGCTACCCGCCCGGTTCCCAGGTGACCACGTACCTCGGTGACGGCACCTGTGGCAGCAGCTACAACGCGGTGCTGACCAGGACGGTCCTGTTCGACGTCACCGCCGAGGACGGCACGGCGCTGCCGGCACTGGGCAAGCGCGCGGACGTGGACACGACGACGATCCCGGACGGCGCCCACACCATCAAGGCGGTCGTCGGGGACAAGACCTCGACGCGGCGCTTCACCACCGACAACACCGCCCCGGAGATCGAGAGCAGTGTCCCGGCGGCCGGGCAGCGGCTGACCTCGACCGTCGCGCTCAACGTCAAGGTCAAGGACGCCACCGGCGTGGCCGGTACGCCGGTCATCACGCTGGACGGCACGCCCGTCAAGCAGGGCGACCAGATCGGGCACGGCCTGCCGGCCGGCTCGCACACCATCGCGTTGACGGCGACCGACGCGCTCGGCAACACCGCCACCCGCGAGGTGCGGTTCAGCAGCGCCAGCATTCCGGACGTCCCGACCGCGCTGAACTCGACGGTCAAGGGCACCGACCCGCTCTCGGCGGAGTTGTCCGCCCGGATCCCCGGCGCGGAGGGTGTCGGGCTGACCGCCACCTTCACCAAGGCGGACGTGGTCCTGCCGACCGGTGGCTACCAGGGTGAGGCGGCCGACGTGCCGACCACGCTCGACGTCCAGCACGACAGGAGCGTGGACGTCACCTCGCTGCGTCCGCTCGACGGCGCGACAATCGACACCGCGTCCAGCCGTGCTGTGGTCTTTCAGCGATACGACCTGCCGCTGGGGGCGACCGGGCAGGAGCCGACGCTGCGCTGGTCGGGCACCATCGACCCGGCCCGGATCGTGGCGCTGCGGGCGTGGAACCCGGCCACCAGGAAGTGGGTGGCGCTGACCAGCTCCCGTGGTCAGGCCGGGCAGGACACCGTCCTGACCGCGCAGGTGGAGGCCGGCTACCGCGACGGTGGGATCGTCCACGTGCTGGTCACCGGCGAGGACCCGTTCGCGGACGATCTGTCTCCGCACGACGCGTCGGCGCAGAACGACAAGGACCGCTTCGAGGACCCCGAGTCGTACGACTTCTCGCTCGCGCACTTCACCGACACCCAGTACGTCACCGAGGGCGCGGCCGGCGGCACGTACGACGACTTCGACGGCAACGCCGAGCCCTCCGACGTCGAGACGGTCGAGGAGCAGGCCATCTGGTCGGCGGCGTACCGGGACCAGATGCAGTGGATCGCCGACAACTCGGCCAGCCGCAAGATCGCGTACGCCGCGCACACCGGCGACGTCATCGAGAACGACTACTACGACCCGCTGGCGAAGAACCCGGACGGTTCGCTGAAGCGGCCCGGTCTGCACGAGCAGGTGGAGAAGGAACTGGCCACCGCCTCCGGTTTCCAGAAGATCCTCGATGACAACGGCGTCGTCAACCAGGTGATCGCGGGTAACCACGACGACCAGTTGGGCGCCGAGACGGGCCCCACGTCCCGGTTCAGCCGGACCTTCAGCGCCGACCGGTACTACGGGACCGCGAAGTCGTGGCCGAAGGGCACCGAGTACCACGCGTGGGACGAGGTGACTAAGGCCGACGGGTCCGTCGTGCCGGGCAAGGACAACCAGAACAACTACCTGCTCTTCTCGGCCGGTGGCCTGGACTTCGTCGCGGTCGGCCTGTCGTACGGGGTGACGCCGGCCGAGGCCAAGTGGGCTGACTCGATCTTCAAGCGGTACAAGGACCGCAACGGGATCCTGCTCTCCCACGACTACCTGAAGCCGTCGGCCAACCCCGACGGTCGCGGGGCGGACTTCTCCGCGCCGGACGGCTCGCCGCTCTTCAAGCAGGTCGTCGAGACCAACGCGAACGTCTTCCTGGTCCTCGCCGGTCACGAGCACGGCGTCGGCACGAACCTGAAGTCGAAGATCGGCGTCACCGTCAGCCACGACGTCGTCGAGCTGCTCGCCGACTACCAGTTCTACACGGTCACCGCCGGTGAGCTGTGGCCGAAGCAGGTCGCCGCCGACGGCACCATCGACGTCAACGGGGACGGCAAGCCGGACCACAAGGCCACCGACCGGTTGCAGTTCGGGGCGAGCTTCCTGCGTCTGCTCCAGTTCGACGTGGACCGGGCCGAGATGCACATCGACACGTACTCGCCGTTCCTGAAGAACTTCGGGGCGACCGAGTACGACATCCGCCAGGACGGCAGCCAGACCAAGCCGCGGTACAACGGCTCGGAGGACAACCTGACGCTGCCGGTGGACCTCAGCACCCGCAAGACGTCGTTCAGCACCGACTCGCTCGCCGCGTACGTGCCGTCCGGCACGATCGGCACCGACGAGGTGACCTCGAACGGCGTGGCCACGGTGACCTGGGACAAGCTCCTGCCGGGCACCCCGTACGGCTGGATCGTCTCCGCGAAGAGCGCCGACGGTGGCGAGGCGGTGGCCCAGCCGGCCGTGTTCCGTACCGCCAAGCAGGTCCCGACGATGACCGTCACCGCCGCCCCGACCACCTGGGGCACCGCGGCGACGGTGACAGTGCGGGTCACGGCCGGCAGCACGCCGGTCACCGGTGCGGTGGAGTTGCGCGAGGGTACGACAGTTCGCGGCTCGACCACGGTGACCAACGGCACCGCGACGTTCACCCTCCCGGTGGGCCTCGCGGGTGGCCAGCACACGCTTACCGCGTCGTACGCGGGCGACGACCACCTCACGGCGGTGCAGGCCACCGCCACCCTGACGGTGAACGTGCCGGCGGAGTGGAGTTCGTCGACTGTCTACAACGACGGGGACCGGGTCACCTACCAGGGTCGGATCTTCCGGGCCTCCTGGTACACGAAGAACCAGAAGCCGGGCGCCGACGCCAACGGCGCGTGGCAGGAACTCGCCATGACCGAGGACGGTACGGCGATCTGGACCGCGTCGCGGATCTTCAACGCGGGTGACTTCGCGATGTACGACGGCAGGAAGTGGCGGGCCCAGTGGTACACCCGCAACCAGAAGCCGGGCGACCGCAACGGCTCCTGGGAGGAGATCGCCCCGACCCCGCCGGACAACAGCCCCGCGGCCTGGACGCTCACGAAGGTCTACAACGCCGGTGACCGGGTGTCCTTCAAGGGGCACGTGTACGAGGCGAAATGGTGGACCCGCGGCCAGGAACCGGGTGACAAGAACGGCCCCTGGAAGCTGATCAAGTAGTCAGGTTCGCGCGACGCCGGCCCGGGACCGCTTCGGTCCCGGGCCGGTGCGTTCAAGCTCGGTTCAGCGGACACCGCTGCCTAGAGGTCGATTTTCAGTACGCAGGAGCAGCGTTCGCCGTCGACGCGGCCAGCTACCCAGCCAGTACCCGCGCATCGCCGACAGGAGCTCTTCGCCAGGTAGTCGCTGGTCTCTGGCGCGAACCACGGCAGGCCGGCTCGAAATCCCAGGTAGGACTGCCACAGGCTGTACAGGCCGACGAGAAGCAGAACCGCCCCGAAGATGGCGAGCCCGACAGGTTCACGTAGCCAGATGAACAAGCCGCCTGCGAAGACGAACAACGGCCCGAACAGGAGACGAGTGAAGCGTGACAGCAGAATCACGGCGCTGCCTCCTGTATGTTGCACCGTCCGAGTGGCCAGATCGATATTAGTCACCGGAGCCTCAATTTGATCCCCGCGCCGCGGTCCCGGGCGGGTGCGCACTCCGACCCTGCTCATCGTGGTCGGCCGGCCGAGTCACCCGTCCGGTGGAGGCCACCCGTTCCACCCGCTCTCACGTTTTCCCTCCTCCTACGCTTCGCCGAAGGCAGATGGCACGTTCCCGGCGGCGGAGGGCAGATGGTGTCGAGGCGTACCCGTCGGACTGTGGTTGCGGCGGTTGCCGGCGGCCTGTTCGCCCTCGGCGTGGTCGCGCCGGGTCCGGCGGTGGCGCCGGTTCCTCGCGCGGCCCAGGCCGACGATGGCACAGCCCCCGATCCGCGCGACCCGCGCCCTCCGTTGCTGCCGGCGGACTTCCAGGGCACCGGCCGGTACGTCGTGCGGGACCTCGGCATCGACGTGCCGTTCACCTGGCAGGGCCGCGACGGCAACAGCCAGATGATCGCCGGTGGCCCGGAGCACCCCATCTGGTTCACGAACCTGATCTACGAGAACACTCTCTACACGCTCACCTACAAGTGGCCGAACATCCCGCTGTTCCCGCCGCGCGCCTGTAGCAAGATCCCGGGGTTCTTCAACCGGCAGACCTTCAACGACAAGATGAAGACCGCCCGGTACGTCGGGCCGGAGATCCTGCAGGGGGAGAAGGACCGGCACGTCGACCACTGGCGGGTCGGTGTCGTCGGCGGCTCCACAGTGCCGGGGGAGTTCTTCCGGTTCCCGCTCGCGCTCGGCGACATCTACGTCGACCAGCGGGACTCGACCCGGTGGTGGCAGGTGTTGCAGTTCGGCCTGCAGAACCTCTTCGACCCGGAGTTGGACGAGTGGTTCACGATGGACAGCTTCGACCACCGTCCCGGCCAGGTCCAACTTCCCGACCGCTGCCCACCCCCCACGTCGTAGCGCCAGGCCCCCGCTTGATCGACTCGGCCTCCATGAAGCCGGGGCATCAACGTGTCGCGGATGCCCCGACGTTCAGGAAGCCGGTGGGCGCGTTCCGGTCAGGACCGAAGGGTGGGGTGCGGTCGGCGGTCACAGGGCGAACAGCAGTGCCGCGTCGAGGAGGACGACGACGGCGGTGGCGAAGTGGATGCCGAAGGCGACGGCCTTCGTCCCGCCGTTCCGCAGCACGACGGCGGTGTCGCCAAGCGGGTTGAGCGCGACGATCAGCATGAACCACGCGACGGCATCGGCGGTGGTGAAGACGATCAGGGCGAGGCCGATCAGCCCGTAGCTGAAGTCGCGTAGGCCCTTGACCGTGAGGTAGGCGGGGTCACCGTCCGGGCGGGCCGGTACGCCGTATCCGGCGGCTGCGGCCTGCGGCACCAGCAGGAACCGCGCACCGATGAAGGCGACGAAGAGGGTGAGGACGACGGCGAGCCCGTAGGCGAGGGAAGACAACATGGTCCGCTCCGATTGCTAGCGCTGCTAGATATGTGAGCGACGCTAGCAGAGCAATGACAGGAACGCTAGCGGTGCTAGCATCGGTGGCATGACAACGGGAGCGCGCCGGGAGCGCGAGCGGGCGGAACGCGAGCGGGCGATCATCGCCGCAGCGCGTGACCTGGCCCTGGCGGAGGGCTGGGACGCGGTCACCACCCGGCGGCTCGCCGCCGAGATCGAATACAGCCAGCCCGTCCTCTACAGCCACTTCAAGGGCAAGGACGCCATCATGGCGGCGGTCGCCGTCGAGGGCTTCGCCGAGCTGGCCACCGCGCTGGCCACGGCCCGCGCCTCGGCCGCCGGTCCCCGCCAGGCGGTCGCCGACGTCGCGGCGGCGTACGTCGCGTTCGCCGAGCAGCGCCCCGCGCTCTACGACGCGATGTTCACGCTCGCCGTGGACCTGCCGTTCGCCAGCCAGAGCGTCCCGACCGACCTGGCCCGAGGTTTCGCCGAGCTGGCCGACGCGGTGCGCCCGGTCGCCGGGGACGACGACCTGGAGGCGGTTGCCGAGACGTTCTGGGGCGGCCTGCACGGGCTGGTCACGCTGATGCGCAGTGGCCGGCTCCGCCGCGCCGACCAGGACCGGCGGCTCGCGGTGCTGGTGCGTTGCTTCTCCCGGTGAGAGCCGCCGGTCACGGCTGACGGAGCCGTCGCGCGCACGGCGCGAGGTGGTCCACCGGCAGGGCGCACCGCGCGCCGCCGGGCAGTGGTCGATCGCAGAAGACCCAGTGTCGTACGCCCTGCTGGTCCTCCGCCGAGACGGTCACCCCGCCCGGCTCGACCCGCGCGCTGAGTCGGACCAGTACCCGGGCGGCGGTACGCGCGAAGATCCGGGCACGCAGCAGGTCCGGCGCGGTGATCGGCAGGTGGATCACCCAGCGGTCACTCATCGGCGGCAGCGCCGTTCGCGGATCTGCCGGGGTCGCGGCGGCTCTTCTCGCCTTCTCGTCGGAGGTGGCTCGTCGCGTCGGCTCGGCAGCCGACGGATCAGGTTGCGCACGGTGACTGCCCTTCGTCGGTGGGGATCGACGTGGAGGGACGGTCTCCGCCGGTTGCGGTCGGCGGAGACCGCCCCGCCCTGCGGCCGTTCCGGAGGTACGGCAGCAGGCCGCGCCGGGGGAGCGCGGCGGGTGAAGGTCTCGGCGGCGATGCGAGACCGGTACGAGAGGCGCCAACCGACCGCAGCAGCACCGCATCACCGAGAGCGACGGTATTGCTACTGAGTCACCTATGTCAAGCACGTCTCTGAGTTATCTACCCACTTATGTCACTCGTGCTACGTGCGTTGCCTGCGTCGAAGTAGCTGATCAATACTGGGCGGGCCAACCGACTGCAAGGGGCTCCAGATGCCTATTCCGCCCACGATGGATGAGTTGCTCGACGATCTTCTAGGCAAGATCAAGGACGGAACGTATCCGCCCGGTTCCCAGCTTCCGTCCGGGCGGGTGTTGGCAGATGAGTACGACGTCTCGCAGTCCACGATCAGCCGGGCGGTGGCGACACTGAGGAAACAGGGTGTGCTGGTCGGCCGGCCAGGTCGCGGCGTCTTCGTCGCTGAGTCCCGGCGGCGTTGACAGCGGCTGCGGTTGTTGCGCACCGATCGATGCGTTCGCGAGGCCACTACCCCCTGGTCGGCCCTTCCTGACCCGACGTTGACGCGGTGGGCGGCCTGCCGCGCCGCCATGGGTGCTCCCGAGAATGGCACGGCCCGAGCGGTGACCGGGTCCGGCGCGGTCCGCGCTGACCTGCGGTTTGTCACACCTGAGCCGCGCGGATCGACGTTCCTGTCGACAGCCACAGCGGGAGGGAGCACACCGGATGCGTATCGTCGTTCTCGGCGCGAATGGGGGCACGGGTCGTCGCCTGGTACGGCAGGCGTTGGACGCCGGCCATGACGTACGGGCGGTGACCCGGCAGCCGAAGTCGTTCCCGCTCAGTGGCCCCGGCCTGGAGGTGGTGGCCGCTGATGTCACAGCGGATGCCCCGGTGGGCGGCGCCGACGTGGTGCTGTCGACGCTGGGAGCGCCGTTCACCCGGCAACCGGTGACCCTCTACAGTCGCAGCACCGCCAGGGTCCTGGCCGCGATGCGCCGGGAGGGTCTGCGGCGGCTCGTCGTTGTCAGTTCCAGCGCCACCGAACCACACCACCACGCCGAGGGTGGCTTCTTCCTCAACCGGGTCATCCAGCCGCTTGTCACCGCCACGATCGGCAAGTCCACCTACGACGACATGCGCGCCATGGAGACGCTGGTACGCACCAGCGACCTCGACTGGACGATAGTGCGACCGTCCGGACTGTTCGACAGCGACAGCGTCACTCGCTACCGGCTCTCCGAGGATCGCTCCGACGGTGTCTTCACCAGTCGCGCGGACCTGGCGGCCTGTCTGCTGGCGCAGGCCACCGACACTGCCTGGATCGCCCGGACCGTCGCCGTCACCACCGCCGAGGGCACGCCGACGCTGTTGGCGATGCTGCGGCGGGAAGCGTTCGGGAAATAGGCAGATGGACGACAAGCAGTGGTTCGCCGAGCAGTTCGCCCAGCATCGCCAGCGTCTGCGGGCCGTCGCCTACCGGCTGTTGGGTTCGCTGACGGAGGTCGACGACGCGCTTCAGGAGGCGTGGCTGCGGACCACGCGGGCCGATCCGGCCGCGATCACCAACCCCGCGGCGTGGCTGACCACGCTTGTCGGCCGGGTGTGCATCGACATGCTGCGGGCCCGGCAGGCGCGCCGCGAGCAGTTGAGCGCGACCTGGGAGCCGCTGGTCAGCGAGTACGGCGATCCGGAGGAAGCCAGCCTGCACACCGACGCGGTAGGCATCGCGTTGCTCGTGGTGCTGGACAGCCTTGAGCCTGCCGAGCGGCTGGCGGTGGTGCTGCACGACATGTTCGGTATGCCGTTCGACCAGGTGGCCACCGTCGTGGGGCGTACGCCGGCGGCCACCAGGCAGTTGGCCAGCCGCGCCCGGCGGCGACTGCGCGAGCACGCCCCGCAGCCCCGGGCCGGTCTGCCCGCCCAGCGACGTGTCGTCGACGCGTTCCTGGCCGCCGCCCGCGACGGTGACTTCGACGCCCTGCTGGCCCTGCTGGACCCCGACGTGGTGTTCCGCTCCGACAACGGACGCCGTGCGCGGCTCGCACCCGCCGTGCTCACGGGCGCGCACGCCGTGGCCGGTCGCGCCGCCGACGCCGGGCCACGGTTCGCGCGCCTCTGCGCTCCGGCTCTGGTCAACGGGGTTGCCGGTGTCGTCGCCCGGGACCGGAGCGGCAAGCCCATCGCCGTCGTCGGCTTCACCGTTCGCGGCGATCGCATCGTCACCATCGACATGATTCTCGACCCGGACAAGCTGATGATCGACTCGGTTTCCGTGAAACCGCGGCATCAATATGCCCCGGACACCCCCGATTTCAGGAAGTCGAGTTGATCTTCCTATAACGTCCGGTCCGCGACACAGCGAGATTTCGGGACGTGAGCGCGTGACGCGTATCGGTACCCTCGCGGATGAGATGGCGAGGCGCGCCAATCTCGTCCGGGGGGACACAATGGTCGAGCGCGTACGAAGAATGCTTGCCGCATCAATCGGGATCATGCTCGGTGCGTGCCTGGTCACCGTCACCGCCAATCCGGCGCAGGCCGATGCGCAGTTGGACCTGCAAAGGTCCGGCTGGGCCTACACAGACTCATATCTACCGAAAAAGTCGTTCATCGACGCTGCCGGAGACGCGCCGATCGGCGCCTGGGCAGACGCGCGCGGCAACACGCACAAGTCGCGGTCCTATTTCACCTTCGACGTCTCGCGTTTCCGCAAGGCCATTGTCCACCGGGCCGAGCTCATTATCGGAGAGCGATCGGCTGCCGACTGCGCGACGGCTCAGCCCGTCCAGCTCTGGCGTACCGATCCGATCAAGGCGACCACGAGTTGGGAGTCGGAGCCGCGCCGGCGCGAACTCATCGGCACCATCCTGGCCGGCGGCTCGGCCACCTGTCCCGGCTATCTGGTCTGGGACATCATGCCGACTCTCCAGAGCCTGGCCGATCAGGACAAGCCGACAGTGACCGTCGAGATCGCCGTGCCGCACGGCGACGAGGGCAAGCTGTCGCACGGCCGAAAGCTCCGCCCCTTTCCGGTGATCCGCAGCGATGTCAACCACGCCCCGACCGTCGCGCAGATCGGGCTCGAGTGGCCGTCCTGGGCCTGCGGCACCAAGAAGAACCCGCAGGCGGTCGGGCCACGCAGCTACTCCTTCATGCTCCGGGGCGCGGACGCGGACAGCGGAGATTCGTTCCTCAACGGGCAGTTCGCCGCCTGGCCGGTCGGCCACGAGGACCAGCGGACCGAGCAACTCGGCTCGAGTTACGGAACCGTCGCGAAGGTCCCCTGGGAGATGTCGCAGTACCCGCACGGGACCGTGGTGGCGTGGACTGCCCGTGCCTACGACGGTCAGGACTACTCGAAGTGGGCTGCACCGTGCTACGTGAAGGTGGACAGTCAGCGGCCAACGCCGCCCGTGGTCAGCTCGACGAAATACCCGGCTGACGGCCAACCCCACGGCGGCCCCGGAGTGCCGGGCACGTTCGTCTTCACTGCGAACGGGTCGCCCGACGTGGTCGGCTACTACTGGGGGCGCTACGGCGAGACGTACAACTACCTGCCCGCGCCCGCACCCGGCGCGGCCGTCACGCTCGAATACGCGCCCACCTCCTACAGCGAGCAGCTGAGCGTACGCAGCGTGGACAGCGCGTCGAACTCCTCCCTGGTGACCACCTACGAGTTCTCGGTGCGATCCACGGCGCCGGAGGTGCGGGTGACCGTCGGGGGAGTCGGCCTGCCGAGTCAACTGGCGATCTCGACAAACGTCGAGGGGGTCACCGAGTTCGGCTACCGGATCGGTGGTGGCGACGAGATCAGGGTCCCGGCGGCCACCGATGGCAGCACAGAGGTTCCGGTGACGTTCCCGGAGGCCGGTGTCATCAGGCTTGAGGTGCGCAGCTACGTCGGCACCGAGTTCGTCGGCGCGTCCACCCAGAATGTGCGCGTCGACGACACCCCGGGCGTGGAGTCGGCCGACTTCGCCTTCCCCGACCACAACGGTGTGGTGGGTCGTCCGGGCACCTTCACCTTCCGACCCGGCCGGGCCGGGGTGGTGGCGTACGAGTACGGGTTGCTCTACGCCGAAATGGACCGCATCGACGCGGCAGCGGACGGCACCGCGGTGCTGAGCTGGACACCGACCGAGCCGGGCTGGCACACGTTCATGGTGCGCAGCATCAGCGCCGACGGCACCAGATCGGACGTCGTCCAGTACGAGTTCAACGTCATCGACACGAAGCCGAGCGTCTACTCCCAGACCTACTACGAGTACGGGGCGTGGGGCGGCGTGGGCATCCCCGGTGAGTTCCACATCAGCACCGCGATGCCGGACGTGGACGTCTTCCTCTACCGGTACAACGACGGAACCGAGCAGGTCCTCGACCAGACGAACAACGAGACCCAGCTGACCCTTGCCCCGGACCGCTCCGGCAGCAACACGCTTGCGGTGCGGACGCGTTTCCTGAACGGGTCCTTCTCGCCGACACGGACCTACACGTTCGAGGTCAGTGACGCACCGGTGGTGACGTCCAGCGCGTACCCCGAGAACGACTCCGCCGGCCAGCCAGGCCAGCCCGGACAGTTCACCTTCAACCCGGGCCGCTCCGACGTGGTGGAGTACCGCTACGTGCTGGAGTACAGCGGCGAGGAGCAGGTGGTGGCCGCCGGACCGGACGGCAAGGCGACAATCGAGATCGCGCCCGTGCACGCCGGCTACACCCTGCTGACGGTCACCAGCCGGGCCGCGGACGGCACGGCCAGCGCCGAGCGGCGGTACTACTTCCGGGTACGCGATCCGCGGGTGAACGTGAGCAGCGCGTACGACGAGTACACCCCGCGTGGCGGGATCGGCGCGGTCGGCAGGTTCGGTGTCTACACCGAGATCGGCGAGGTGACGACCTTCGAGTACCAGCTCAACGGCGGCGCCTGGCAGAGCGTGCCGAAGAAGCCCGAATCGCTGGCCACCGACATCTCGGTGACCATGGATCGCAACGGCGCGAACGTGTTCTCCGTGCGGGGCCGCACCGAGGCGGGCGAGTACACGCCGCAGACGGACTACCCGTTCCTGGTCGGCACCGCACCGCGGGTGTCGTCGACCACCTATCCGGAGGGTCAGTGGGCCGGTGGCGTCGGCGTGCCGGGTGACTTCACCTTCACCCAGGGCGGTCCCGGGATGGTGGAGTTCGAGTACACGATCGACAACGGGGAGCCGGCGACGGTGGCGGCGAACGCCGCCGGGGTCGCCACCGTCGCCTACACGCCGACCTCGATCAGCTCGCACACCATGAGCGTGCGCGGGCGTACGGCCGACGGGGTGTGGTCCAACCCGACCAACTACTACTTCCTGGTCAACGTCTCCTGATCCGGCGGTGACGCGGTGGGTCGCCCCTTCCGGGGCGACCCACCGCGCTCAGTCGAAGGACGGCAGGGACGGGCCGAGGACGTCGTCGGCGTCGACGATCGTGTACGCGTACCCCTGCTCGGCGAGGAAGCGCTGCCGGTGCGCCGCGTACTCCGTGTCGATCGTGTCCCGGGACACCACCGTGTAGAAGTGCGCCTGCCGGCCGTCGGCCTTCGGCCGGAGCACCCGCCCCAACCGCTGCGCCTCCTCCTGCCGCGACCCGAACGTCCCGGACACCTGGATCGCCACCGCCGCCTCGGGCAGGTCGATGGAGAAGTTGCCGACCTTGGAGATCACCAGCGTGCGGATCTCCCCGGTGCGGAACGCGTCGAACAGCCGCTCCCGCTCCTTGTTCGTGGTCGAGCCCTGGATGATCGGCGCGTCCAGATATTCGCCGAGCTGGTGCAACTGGTCGATGTACGCGCCGATGACCAGCACCTGGTCGTCCGGGTGCCTGTCGACAAGCGCCTTAACCACCGGCAGCTTGGTGCGGGCGGTCGCCGCCATCCGGTAGCGCTCCTCGGCCTCCGCCGTCGCGTACGACATCCGCTCCGCGTCGGTCAGGGTCACCCGGACCTCGGTGCACTCGGCCGGGGCGATCCAGCCCTGCGACTCGATGTCCTTCCACGGCGCGTCGTACCGCTTCGGACCGATCAGGCTGAACACGTCACCCTCGCGGCCGTCCTCGCGTACCAGCGTCGCCGTCAGGCCCAGCCGACGGCGGGCCTGGAGGTCCGCGGTGAACCGGAAGATCGGCGCGGGTAGCAGGTGCACCTCGTCGTAGACGACAAGGCCCCAGTCGCGGGCCCCGAACAGGTCCAGGTGGGTGAACGCGCCGCCGCGCCGCGAGGTGAGCACCTGGTACGTGGCGATGGTGACCGGGCGGATCTCCTTGCGCTCGCCCGAGTACTCCCCGATCTCCTCCTCGGTCAGCGACGTGCGGGCGATCAGCTCCCGCTTCCACTGCCGGCCCGCCACGGTGTTGGTGACCAGGATCAGCGTCGTCGCCTTCGCCTCGGCCATCGCCGCCGCGCCGACCAGGGTCTTACCGGCGCCGCACGGCAGCACCACCACACCCGACCCGCCGGCCCAGAACGCCTCGACGGCCTCCCGTTGGTACGACCGCAGCGTCCACGGCTTGCGCCCGTCCTTGCCGGCCTCGGCCAGCTCGATCGGGTGCGCCTCACCGTCCACGTAGCCGGCCAGGTCCTCCGCCGGCCAGCCCAACTTGAGCAGCGCCTGCTTGAGCCGGCCGCGCTCGGACGGGTGCACCCGGATCGTGTCGTCGTCGATCTTGTCGCCGAGCATCCCGGCGAGCTTCTTGCTCTTGGCCACCTCGATCAGCACCAGCCGGTCGAGCGCGCGCAGCACCAGCCCGTACGCCGGGTCGTTGGCGAGCTGGAGCCGGCCGTACCGGTCCATCGTCTCGGCCACGTCCACGAGCAGCGCGTGCGGCACCGGGTAGCGGGAGTACTTGAGCAGGGAGTCGACCACACCCTCCGCGTCGTGCCCCGCAGCCCGGGCGTTCCACAGGCCCAGCGGGGTCAACCGATAGGTGTGCACGTGCTCCGGCGAGCGCTCCAGCTCGGCGAACGGCGCGATCGCCATCCGGCAGGCCTGCGCGTCGGGGTGGTCGATCTCCAGCAGCAGCGTCTTGTCCGACTGCACGATCAGTGGTCCACCGCTCACGCCAGCGTCCTCTCCTCGGTTGGCCGCCCGGCCGGGACGGGTCGCATACCCGCCGCTGGCCGACCATCCAGTGTTGCACGATGTGGGATCCGCAAAGAAAGATGCTCACCGGTCGCAACCGTGACGGCACTCACGAACGTCTAGTAAAGGGACGATCGTCCAGTGGGAGGTTCCATGCAGCGGGTCCGGATCACCTCCCGACTGGTCGCCCTGGTGGTGGTTGTGCTGGTCGGCGCCGGTGCGTGCGCGTTCGATCCGCAGTCCGGCGGGAGTGGTGGCGGGGGAGCCGCCCCAGCCGGTGCGGCGGAACAGGCAACGGGGGCGAGCGCCACGCCCGGCCCGGACCAGCGCGGCCGGCCCACACCGGCCGCACCCACCCCGACGCGGAAGGCGACCCGGCCCCCGGCGCCGAAACCCACCCGCAGCGCGACGCCGAAGCCCACCACCAGCACCGGCACGCCGACGGTCGCCGGTTGCCCCCAGGGCCAGCACCAGCGCGAGGTGGAGACCTACCTGGCCCGACTGGGCGGGTTCGGTGCGGTGACCGTGGACGGGCGGCAGTCCGCCGCCGACTGCGCCGCGATCAAGAAGTTCCAGAAGAGGTACGGCATTCGCCCCGTCGAGGGTCGCGCCGGACCGACCACGTACGACGTGGCCCAGCGCCTCGCCACCACCGACCCGGCCCGGTGCAAGGCCGGCACGGGCACGACGTTCTGCGTGGACCTGACCCGGCAGACCGTCTGGGCGGTCCGGGGCGGCAAGGTGATCATGCCCCCGACGGTGACCCGCACCGGCATGGCCGGCTACCGCACCCCGGCCGGCACGTTCACCGTCAACTTCCGCAACCCGAAGGAGTGGTCCGACCCGTACGAGGTGTGGCTGCCGTACTGGCAGCACTTCACCCAGGGCATGGGCTTCCACGAGACCACCACCTACCTGCACGACACGTCGATCGGCTCGCACGGCTGCGTCAACCTGCTGCACGCCGACGCGGTCCGGATGTGGGAGCTGGGCAAGGTCGGCACCCGGGTGGTGCTCATCGGCCGCCGCCCCGGCACCTGACCGGCACGGGGCGAATCGGGGCGGTAACCCCCTGTCCGCCCGGTCCTTCGAGTGTCACGCTGGGAGGCCAGGGCCGGACCGGGCGGGGAGGCTGGGCATGACGGTCGACCGTGAGGTAATCCCAGAACACGAACAGGCACCACCCGACGAGGTGTCCCGCGCGACAGTGATCGCCTACGCCGTCGCCGCGACGCTCCTCGTCGGGTGGTTCCTCTTCGGCTGGCTGGTGCTGCGGCAGGGCTTCGTCGACTCGGTCGGGGAGTCCGCCGGCGCCGGCTTCGCGCTGCTGCTGATCATCTCGGTGGTCGGCACCGTACGCCGCAGCCGCCGCTGACCGCGGAGGTGGCGCCGTTCAGTCCGCCACCACCGCCGCGGTGATCCGGTGCAACGCGAACGTGTGCAGCATCTCGGTCCGTTCGTCCTCGGCGCGTAGGTAACCGGCACCGATCGAGACCGGTTTGACCAGCCGGGACGCGGTCGCCCCGTGCGCGTCGACGTAACCGACCCAGACCAACGCCTTGTCGCGGACCGCCTGTTGGAGCACCGCCAGGGCCTCGCTGTGCGTGTGCGCCGGCACCGGGCCGCCGCCCAGCCCGGCCGCCCCGCCCCGCACCACCGCCGGTGCCCGCCGGGCCGCCCGCGCCGCCGCGTCACCCCGCCGGATGTGCTCCACCACCCCGAGCAGCCGGGGCATGGGCAGCTTCGGCGCGGCCAGCGGGTCGAGGGTCCGGCTGGTCACCGACACCCGGGCCGGGGCCCGGCGGATCCGTGGCCGGGCCAGCACGGTGCTGCCGGTGCCGTCCTCCTGCACCGGGGCGAATCCGGCGTCGCGCAGCGCGCCCAACAACCGACCGACCTGGTACGGCGTACACAGCACCGTCGGCGCGAGCCGGCGCAGCGACAGGGACTCCAACCGGCGGTCGGCAAGCACCTCACTGATCAGCGTCTCGTCGTCGCTGCGCAGGTACGCCCCGGCCAGCCCGACCCGCAACCCGCCGTGCTTACGGGCCACGTCGTCCACCAGGTAGGAAAGCCCCTGCGGCACCGGGGTACGCGACCGTCGCCGGAACACGTCGTGCAGGTCGTCGGCCGTGTAGCCCGAATCCAGGGCCCGCCGCACGCTCGCCGTCGTGACCCGGTGCACGCTGGCCCCACCGGCCGATTCGAGTTCGGTCATCGCCTCCAACTCGGCGGCGAGCGCCGGTTCGGGTGGGCCGGGCACCACCACTGTCAGGTCGGCCTGCACCAGGAAGTGGTCGACCGGGGCGGGCAGCAGCGCGTCCAGGGCGCGGGCCGCACCGGACGGGTCACCGCTCTCCACGTCGGCGTGCACGCCCAGCGGGTCGTCGCCACCCCGCTCGTCGGCCGACATCAGGTCACCCAGCAGCAGCCGACCGTACGAGGTGAGCGCCCCCAGCCCGGTCACGCCGAGCTGCGCCGCCTCGGCCAGCACCTCCCGGTGGGCGGCGTCGCGGCCCCGGCTGCGTCGCGGCGCCCGCCAGTCCAACAGGTCCTGCACCTCCTGCGGGGTGGGCGCGGTCGCCGGTTCCAGGTCGGCGAGCACACCGAGCACCGCCCGCCGGGTGGCCGGCGCGCTGGCCCGCTCGGCCTCGGCGGAGAGCGCGGTGATGGGCCGGTCCCGGTCGTCGCGGCGGCCGACCAGCCCCACCTGCCGGCTCATGGTCAGCCAGGCTCGGGCGAGCTGCTCCCACCGCTGGGCCAGCGAGGCGGCCCGCCACACCTCGTACCCGCCGGTCGGCAGCACCTGCTGGTCCGCTCCGTACCGGCTGGTGGTCGCGCCGGGCATCTCCAGCTCACCCGCGAGCCCCGCCGCGTACGCCACCTCGAGCAACAGCGCCGTGGTCGACTCGTCCAGCCCGGCGGTCCGGGCCAACCGACGCAGGTCCCGCACACCGATGCCGCCCGACCGGAGCACCGGCGCGGGCTCGTCGGCGAGTTGCTCCAGCAGCCCTTCGGTGTGTCGGACCACCTCCATCGTCTGCCCGGCGCCAGCCGAGTCGACAGCCTTCGGCTCACGCGGCGCGGCGGCGACCGGCGGTGGGCTGGTGCGTAGCGGGCCGAGCGGCCCGCTGTCGCGCCGGAGCAGCAGGCCGACCTCTCGGGGCAGCTCCACAGTGCCGCTGGCCGTCGACGAGCCGGTCGTCACGGGGACCAACAGCCGGTTGTCGACCAGCCAGCGCACCGGGGACCCGGTCGGGGCGCCGCCGTTTGTCGGATCGGAGAGCACCGGGTCCTCCGCACCGAGCGGCGGCGCGTGCAGAGCGCCAGGGGGCACGCTGCCCACCGGTGGGCCGGCCGCCAACCGATCGAGGATCGCCCGGGCCGACGGCGGGGCGGCGAGCAGCGTCCGGCGGAGCTTCGCCGGGTCCGCGCAGAGCGCAGCCGTGCGCGGGTCCAGCTCCGCCGCCGGCCGGCCGAGCCCGGCGGGGTACGGGGAAACCTCGTCGACGGCGGGCACCACGTGCAGCGCGTGCTCCGGGCCGTACAGCAGGAAGAGCGCGCGCAGCCGGCCCACGGCGGCTCGGACGGCCGTCGGAGCGGGCGGGTGCGGCCCGGCGGTCGCCATCGCGAGCACGGCGTCGGTGGCCGTGGTGCCGTCCTCCGGGTTCCGGGTGAGGCGGGCGGCGTCGAGGATCTGGAGGGTGAACTGGTCCAGCCCGTCCAGCGCGCGGGCCACCGACACCCGGGACTGGGCCCGGATGGACAGGGCGGAGACGTCGGCTGGCACGGGCACGACGAGGTCGGGCCGCAGCTGGAGGAGCGCGGCCAGTGACTCGTCGGGCAGCGACCGCAGGTGGTCGGCGAGTGAGGTGGTCATCGTCTTTCCACGCTAGCCCGGCAGTGGGCTTCCGCGCCCCTCGGACGTCCGGCCGACCGGGAGTCGCCGGGTAGGTTTCTCGACATGCCCGCACTGACCGTCGGATTCGACCTCGACATGACCCTGGTGGATTCCCGCCCCGGCATCGCCGCGGCCTATCGGGCCCTGACGGCGCGGACCGGCGTGCCGGTGGACGCCGAGCTGGCGGTGTCGCGGCTTGGGCCGCCGCTGCGTACCGAGCTTGCGCACTGGTTCCCGCCGGAGCAGGTCGAGTCGGCCGTGCGGGCGTACCGCGAGCTGTACCCGGCGTACGCGATCACCCCGTCTGTCCTGTTGCCGGGCGCGCGGGAGGCCATCGACGCGATCCGCGCCCGGGGCGGCCGGGTGCTTGTCGTCACATCCAAGATCGGCCGGTTGGCCCGGCTGCACCTGGACCACCTCGGCCTCACTGTCGACGCGTTGGCAGGTGACCTGTTCGCCGAGCAGAAGGCGACGGCCCTCCGGGAGCACGACGCGACCCACTACGTCGGCGATCACGTCGCGGACATGGTCGCGGCGGCGACCGCCGGGGTGCCCGGCATCGCTGTCGCTACCGGCCCGTGTTCCGGCGATGAGCTGCGCGCGGCCGGGGCGGATGTGGTGCTGGACGACCTCACCGAATTCCCGGCGGCGCTCGACGGCATGATCCAGCTAGCCTTGGAGCAGTAGCGGCTCAAGTGAAGCAGGGGTTTTCAGGTGCCTACGGGTCGAGTGAAGTGGTACGACACGGCCAAGGGATATGGCTTCGTCACCAGTGACGAGGGCGGCGACGTGTTCCTGCCCAAGGGCGCGCTGCCGGCGGGTGTCACCGACCTCAAGGGTGGCCAGCGGGTCGACTTCAGCGTGGTCGACAGTCGCCGGGGCGCGCAGGCCATGGGAGTCAAGCTGCTGGACGCGCCGCCGTCGATGGCGGAGTTGCGCCGTCGGCCGGCCGAGGAGCTGCACGGCCTCGTCGAGGACATGATCAAGGTGCTGGAGGCGAAGGTCCAGCCGGACCTGCGCCGGGGGCGGTACCCGGACAAGAAGACGGCGCAGAAGATCGCTCAGCTGGTCCACGCGGTCGCACGCGAGCTGGAGGTCTGAGGCACCAGGCCGGCGGTGGCGGCTCGATCGAGCAGTGCCGCCACCGCGGCGAAACCGGCCTCGCCCAGGTCCGCGGTGAACTCGTTGACGTAGAGGCCGATGTGCCGGTCCACCACATCGAGTTCCATCTCCTGGGCGTGCGTCAGCACGTACTCCCGGCTGGCCGCCGGGTCCGCCCAGGCCTGCCGGACCGACTCGCGGACCCAGCCGGCCGCGGCCTCCGGGTCCACCGCGCCGCGTCGGGCCAGGATCGCGCCGAGGGGGATGGGCAGCCCGGTGTCGGCCTCCCACCACTCGCCGAGGTCGACGAGGGCGGTCAGGCCGTGCCGGTGGTAGGTGAACCGGGCCTCGTGGATGACCAACCCGGCGTCGTAGCGGCCAGCCGCGACGCCCGGCATGATCTCGTGGAACGGGACCACTTCGATCCGGGCCGGCGGCCGTCCGGCCGACCAGAGCCGGAACAGCAGGTACGCGGTGGTCCGGTCGCCCGGCACCGCCACCGTGGCGCCGGTCAGGTCGGTGCGGTCCGGCCCGCCGTCACGATCGCCGCGGGTGAGCACCAGCGGGCCGCAGCCGCGACCGAGCGCGCCACCGCAGGGCAGCAGGTGGTAGTCGTCGAGCAGCCAGGGCAGCGCCGCGAAGCTCACCTTCACCAGGTCGAACGCGCCCCGCTCGGCCGCCGTGTTGGTGACGTCCACGTCGGCGTACGTCACCTCGACCGGCGGCGCGCCGGGCACCCGCCCGTGCACCAGGGCGTGGAAGACGAACGTGTCGTTGGGGCAGGGCGAGATCGCCAGAGAGAGCGCCACGCCCCCACGTTAGCCCCGCCCCCGCGCGTTCGGTCGGCGCGGTGCGGTGCCTGTGACCTGTCGAGCATTCGCCGCCGTCTGCCCGCCACGCCAGCCAACGCCGAGTGCCAGTCCGGGTGCCAGCTGCCAGCCACGTTGGGCTTCGGTGGTCTCTTCAACTCCCTGTAGAGCTGCCCCGTATTTGGGGCGCGGCTCGACGCTGCGGCCCGGTGGTGGCGGTGCGGCCTGGCGGTGGCGGTGCGGCCTGGCGGTGGCGGTGCGGCCTGGTGGTTGCGGTGGGGCCCGGTGGTTGCGGTGGCGGTGCGGCGGTGCCAGCCAATGCCAAGTGCGAGTCCGGGTGCCAGCGACGTGGGGCTGTGGTGATCCCTTCAACTCCCTGTAGAGCTGCCCCGTATTTGGGGCGCGGCTCGACGACGCGGCCCGGCGGTTGCGCTGTGGCCCGGCGGTTGCGGTGCGGTCCGGCGGTTGCGGTGTGGCCCGGCGGTTGCGGAGTGGCCCGGCGGTTAGGGTGCGGCCCGGCGGTTACGGTGCGGCCCGGCGGTTGCGGTGTGGCTCGGCGGTGCGGCCCCGGCGGTGCTGGTGCGCCGATGATCGTGGGCCGTCGATCTTCGTGTGGCTCAGGGCCTCGTCAGCCGCCCCACTCGTGGGGCAGCTCTACAGGCGCTGACAGAGGTTCGTACACAGCCGCGGCGACACTATCCACAGGGTTTTCCACAGGTGGACGGGGCGTCGTTGACGGCGGGAGGTCGGCGGAAAACCATGGACTGGTGGCTACCGACAAGGGTGCGATCGACGTGGGGGCGGTTCTGCGCGATCTGCGTCGGCGTGCCGATCTCAGCCAGCGCGAGCTGGCCGAGCGGGCCGGGATCCCGAAGAGCACGTTGGCTCGGATCGAGGCGGGGCATGGTGCTGGGCCGGCGTTCCGGACGGTGGAGCAGCTCGTCAGTGCCGTCGGTGGGGAGCTCGTCCTCAGGCTGCCCGGCGAGCCCTCCCATCGGGCAGTCGGCGGCGAGCCACAGGATGAGCTGCGGGACGAGGCCGGTCGTCGATATCCGGCGCACCTGGACGTCCGTCAGGTCCTGACCCTCAAGGATTGGCCGGGGGCCTGGTGGGTGCACTCGTACACCCTTCCGCAGCGGTTGTGGCCGGTGCGTGTCCCGGAGTTGACCTACGACCTGGACCGAGCGCGGCGAGACGAGCGACGGGGGCGGGACCAGGCCCGCGCCCAGGTGCGGTTTCGGCGGGCGTTCGAAGGGCTGCCGGCCACGGCCTGGCGCTTCCTCGCCGAGGTGCCCGGGGCCGGGCCGGTGGGCGAGTTGAGGGCCCACGAACGGAGCGTGGACCTCCTCCTCGGCGAGGATTGGGGCGACCGGCGTGAGTTGGTGTTGGAAGGCGTTGTCGTTGTTCCCGGCCTGCGGACCCTGGGCATCGGGCGTCAGCTGATCGGGATGCTCGCCACCGAGATGGCAGCGGCCGGCATCCGGACCACCCACGCGATCGCCTCGTCGGGCCACGTCGACTTCCTGCTCGCCTGCGGGTTCGAGCTACAGGCGGGTCGGCCGTCGGAGCTCACGCTCGAAGTCCGTGCTCCTCGGCCGTAGTCAGCGCAAGCGCTGGAGCCGCCGCGGTGAGCGCGGTGAGGGCTTCGCGCAGGCGCCAGGCGTCCCGGTCGCGGGGGCCGATCGGGTTGGAGATGGTGCGTAGCTCGGCGAAGGGCACCCCGGCCTGTGCCGCGGCGACCGCCACGCCGTACCCCTCCATGGCCTCGGCGACCGCCTCCGGATGCCTGCGGCGCAGCTCTTCGGTGCTGGCGGCGGTGCCGGTGACCGTGCTGACCGTGAGCACCGGGCCAGCCGTGGCCGCCGGGAGGGCGGCCCGCAGCGCCGCCAGCAGGACTTGGTCGGCCCGCACCACGCTGCCGGCGCCGAGCAGCGCCAGTGGCATGCCCAACTCGTCGACGGGGATGAAGCCGTCAGGTGACTCGGCGCCCAGGTCGGCGGCGATGCTGGCGGTGCCGAGCACCGTGTCGCCCACCTCGGCCCGGCCGGTGAAGCCACCGGCCACGCCGGCGCTGACCACCGCGCGGTACGGCTGCCCGGCGGCTTCGGCCAGCGCCAGCAGGCGTGCGGTTGCGGCAGCGGCGACGGCCGGGCCCACGCCGACCGGGGCGACGGTCACGGTCGGGTCGGTCAGCCCGGAACGGATCGCGTCCGCCTCGGCCGGCACCGCCGTCACCACCAGCAGGCCGGTCACGAGAGCGAGCCGGGGGATTCGCGGCGGGTCTCCTCGTCGGCGCCGCCACCCGGGCCGCCGACGGCGGACGACGGCCGGTAGATGTGGTAGCCCGGCGGGGTCAGGTCCGGGCCTTCGTACGGCGGGGAGCTGCTCTGCGCCGGTGCCGGCGAGGTGGGCGCGGAGTCCTCTGGCTCGTCCGCCGGCTCGTCCTCGGTCAGCTCGTCGTCGCCGAGCGGTCGACCGGCCAGCTTCTCGCCGCGCAGCCGGGCGGCGATCAGCACACCCCGGATCGCGGCCAGGATGCCCACACCGGCGGCCACCGCGATGCCCATCCGGCCGTCGAACGGCACCAGCCCGAGCCCGCCACCGGCGACGAACGCGAGCATCAGCACCGTCTCGGAGTGGGCGAAGGAACTCGCTCGCAGCCGTTCCGGGATGCGCTCCTGGATGGAGGCGTCCACGGCCAGCTTCGAGATCCCGCTGACCAACGCCGCGACCAGGCAGAGCAGGGCGACCATCACCAGCGAGAACTGGATGACGGTGAGCACCGCCACGCCCGCCACGATGATCATGCTGCTGGACTGGATGGCGGTCGGCCGGTGGATGCGCAGCCGGGTGCCGACGGCGGTGGCCAGGAAGGTGCCGACCGCGAGCGCCCCGCCGACCAGCCCCAACGCCCACTCGGCGCCCAAATCCCGGCCGAACGCCACAGTGGTCAGGTCGCCCTTCTTGATCGCGAAGGCGAGGAAGAGCAGCAGGAAGCCGTACACCGCGCGTAGCGTCGCGGCACCGATCAGGGTGGCGATCACCAGGCGGCCGGCGGGACGCCCCCGACCCAGCGGCCGGTCGCCGCGGTGTCGACCCAGCGCGCGCAGCGGCCGGGGGACCCGCTCCGGTGGCTCCGAGTCGGCCATCGGCGGCAACCGCAGCGAGATCACCATGCCGATCAGGAAGATCACCGACGCGACGCGCAGCGGCCACTGCGGGCCGAACCAGAACGCTGCCAACCCGATCGGCGCCACCAGCGCGCCCGCGACCGTGCCGTAGACGCTGGCCCGGGCACCCACCTGGGAGAGGCCGAGCCCCTCCGGCAACAACCGGGGGACCGCCGCGGACCGGGCCACGCCGTACGCCCGGGACAGCGCGAGCACCCCGAACGCGGCCGGATAGAGCCCGAAGCCGTGGATGTAGTCGGAGATCAACCAGGCCAGGAACGCGCGGCCGAGCATCGTGGCGGCCAGGGCGTAACGCCGGCCGTGCCGGAAGTGGTCCAACAGCGGACCCACCACCGGGGCGAGCATGGCGAACGGCACCATGGTCACCAGCAGGTAGAGCGCGACCTTGCTGCGGGCCTCGCCCAGCGGGACGTTGAAGAAGATCGTCCCGGCCAGGCCGATGGCGATCAACGTGTCACCGGCGCAGGAGACCGCGTGCAGGTCGAACAGGCGAACCATGCCGACCTCGCCGCCGGCGCCCCGGGCGCGGGCCCGACCGGCCCGCCGGGTCACCCAGCGGCCGCTGCCCACCGAACCACGCAGCAGCAGGCGAATGGCGCGGATGCCGGTGCCGACGGTTCGCCCGAGGACGGATCGCCCGGAGCGGGAGTACGACGGCATGTGCACCATCCTCGCCCATCTGATCCGGGTACGCCGCACCACCGCGGGGAAAGGTTCCCCGGGAGTCACTGTCACCCCTGCGGGGCGCATGGGGAACAATGGTGAGGTGACCAGGCCCGCCTCCACCCGCGCCGCCCGTCTCGACCAGGTCTGTGCCGCCGCCGTCGAGGTGGCCCGCGCTGGCATCACCGAGGTGGACGCCGACGATGTCGGCGACCACCTGCAGGTCGTGGCCGAGGGTGAACGGCTGGTGACCCACTACTTCGAGTGCCTCCTCGCCGGCTATCGCGGCTGGCGGTGGGCGGTGACCGTCACCCGGGTGTCGCGCAGCAAGACGGTGACCATCTGCGAGACGGTGTTGCTGCCCGGCCCGGACGCGCTGCTCGCGCCCGGTTGGCTGCCCTGGCAGGAGCGACTCAAGCCGGGCGATCTGGGCCCTGGTGATCTGCTGCCGAGCGCGCCGGACGACGATCGACTGGTCCCCGGTTACGTGCTCTCCGACGACCCGGCGGTCGAGGAGACGGCGTGGGAGTTGGGCCTCGGGCGGGCACGTGTGCTCTCCCGGGAGGGCCGCGCCGACGCCGCGCAGCGCTGGTATGAGGGCGACCACGGTCCCGCCGCGCCGATCTCCACCGCCGCTCCGGCCGCCGCCCGTTGCGGCACCTGCGGGTTCTACCTGCCGCTGGCGGGCGCGATGCGGCAGGCGTTCGGAGCGTGTGGCAACTTCTACGCGCCGGACGACGGCCGGGTGGTGAGCGCCGACCACGGGTGCGGCGCCCACTCCGAGACGCTGATCGAGGCGGTCGAGACCGCCGTCGAAGAGCTACCGACGGTGTACGACGACAGCGCGGTGGAGGCCATGTCGGTCAGTCGCGCCCCGGGTTCGGTGGACGCGGCCGAGCCGGCGGAGCCGTACGGGCACTCCTGACCGTTCCGCGCCGGGGTGTCCCGGCACGGTGGCCAGGTCAGTTGGCGCGGCGGCGGCGGCGGTTGGCGTCGTGCCGCAGCATCACGGCGAGGCCGGGGAAGCCCCACAGGAAGCCGGCGAGGCAGGTCCAGAGCCAGTTCTCGTGATGGTGGTCGGTCAACCAGCCCCGGAAGAAGATCAGCAGGACCAGCCCGGCCACCGCCCAGGCGACCAACCCGGCGAGAGCGAACGGCACCATCGGCGGGTCCAGTGGTGCGGGCCGCGGTGGCTGCTCGTCCGGCATTCGGCAAGCGTACGCGATCCACTTCCCCTGCCCGCTCGTGATCTGGGACGATGCGCGCGACAACCGGAAGATCACCTGCGAGGACCTGATGGCAGTAGCGCCGCCCGAGACCGGCACACCTCCCGACCCCGCTCACCCGCGTAACGGCTTCGACCGGTTCTTTGAGATCTCCGCCCGTGGCTCGACGATGGGCCGTGAGGTACGCGGCGGCCTGGCGACCTTCTTCACGATGGCGTACATCGTGGTGCTCAACCCACTGATCCTGGGTGGCGCCGTCGACGCCGACGGCAAGACCCTGCCGATTCCCGCGCTGGCTGCCGCGACCGCGTTGGTCGCCGGCCTGATGACCATCCTGATGGGTGTGGTCGGCCGGTTCCCGCTGGCGCTCGCCGCCGGTCTGGGTGTCAACGCGCTTGTCGCGTACGAGATCGCTCCCGAGATGACCTGGGCCGACGCGATGGGCCTGGTGGTGATCGAAGGTGTGATCATCGCGGTGCTGGTGCTGACCGGTCTGCGGACCGCGGTGTTCCGTTCGGTGCCGACGCAGTTGAAGACCGCGATCGGGGTTGGCATCGGCCTGTTCCTGACCATCATCGGTCTGGTGGACGCCGGCTTCGTCCGGCGGCTCCCGGACGCCGCCAACACCACAGTCCCGGTCGGCCTGGGTATCGGCGGCAAGCTGGTGAGCTGGCCGCTGCTGGTCTTCGTGGTGGGTCTGCTGATCACCCTGGTGCTCGTGGTGCGCCGGGTGAAGGGCGCGATCCTGATCGGCATTTTCGCGTCCACCGTGCTGGCGGTGATCGTGGAGGCGGTCGCCAACATCGGCCCGTCGTTCGTGGACGGGAAGCCCAACCCGAAGGGCTGGGCGCTGAACGTGCCGGAGTTGCCGAAGACGGTGGTCGACCTGCCGGACCTGTCGCTGCTCGGCAAGTTCAACGTGCTCGACTCGTGGGGGCGGGCCGGCTGGGTGGTCGTGCTGATGTTCGTCTTCACGCTGCTGATCACCGACTTCTTCGACACCATGGGCACGATGGTGGCGGTGGGCCAGGAGGGCGGCCTGCTCGACGAGCAGGGCACTCCGCCGCGGGCCAAGGAGATCCTGCTTGTCGACTCGATCGCCGCGGCGGCCGGCGGCGCGGCCAGCACCTCCAGCAACACGTCGTACATCGAGAGTGCTGCCGGTGTCGCGGAGGGCGCCCGGACCGGCGTGGCCAACCTGGTCACCGGGGTGCTCTTCCTGCTGGCGATGTTCCTCGCGCCGCTGGTGGTGATCGTGCCGTTCGAGGCGGCCTCGACGGCCCTGGTGGTGGTCGGTTTCCTGATGATGACAGCGGTCCGGACGATCGACTGGTCGGACTACGAGATCGCCATCCCGGCGTTCCTCACGATCGTGCTGATGCCGTTCACCTACTCCATCTCCAACGGGATCGGCGCCGGTCTGATCACCTTCGTGGTGCTCAAGCTGGCGCGGGGTAAGGCCCGGGAGGTCCACCCGTTGCTGTACGGGGTGGCCGCGCTGTTCGTGCTGTACTTCCTGCGTGGGCCCATCGAGTCGCTGGTGCTCTGACCCGCGTACGGGCGGGGGGTCGAACGGGATTCCCCGCCCGGAACAGCACTAACGTCCTCGTGAGCCTGGTCATAACCGATGTCGTTAGCCATGCTCATTAGTTAAGCTAACTACTGTGACGGAGCGGACGGTGACGGCGAAACGCGTGCCACCGGCGCAGCTGGCCCCCCAGTTGCGTGATGCGATAACTCGACTCAACCGGCGGGTCCGCCAGGCCCGACCGGTCGGCGACCTCACGGTCACCCAGGTCTCCGCGCTCACCAGCCTGCGGCTGGCGGGTGCGATGACCCCTCGGGAACTGGCCGACGTCGAGCGGGTGCAGCCACCGACGATGACCAAGATCGTCGGGAAGTTGGAGGACCGGGGCCTCGTGCGGCGGACACCCCATCCGACCGACGGCCGGCAGGTCATCCTCGCGGCGACCGAGGGCGGGCACGCCGTGCTCGACCAGTTCGAGCGGGCCCGCGACGAGTGGCTGGCCCACCGGCTGGCCGCGCTCGACGAGGACGAACGGGAGACCCTGCAGAGGGCCGCCGAGATTCTTCAGCAGCTCGCTCGCGCCTGAGCCGCGCCCAGCCCCACCGGGCCGTGCCGTCACCTGTCGATGACGCGTACGTCCGAGGAGGCGCACCAAGAGTGCAGGCCAAGCTGAGCACGATGTTCCAGTCCCTACAGGTTCGCAACTACCGCCTCTTCGCATCCGGGCAGCTGATCAAGCTGATCGGCGTCTGGATGATGTTCATCGCCCAGGACTGGCTCGTCCTCGACCTCTCCAACAATTCGGCCACCGCGCTCGGCGTGGTCACCGCCTGCCAGTTCACTCCGGTGCTGCTGCTCACCCTGCTCTCCGGCCGGCTCGCCGACCGGTACGACAAGCGGGTGCTGCTCTTCGCCGCCAACGCCTTCTGGAGCCTGCTGGCGCTCGGCATGTCGCTGCTGGTCCTCACCGACCTGGTGCAGCTCTGGCACGTCTTCGCCTTCGCGGCCCTGCTCGGCACGGCCAACGCCGTGGAGACGCCGGTCCGCCAGGCGTTCGTCTCCGAACTCGTCGGCACGCCCCTGCTGCCCAACGCGCTGTCGCTGAACGCCGCCGTGTTCAACTCGGCCCGGATCGTCGGTCCGGCCGTCGCCGGCCTGGCCATCGCCGCGTTCGACGTCGGCCCGGTCTTCCTCTTCACCGCCGTCAGCTCCATCGCGCCCCTTGTCAACGTCGTCCGGATGCGGACCTCCGAGCTGCAGCGCGACGCCCTGCTGCCCCGCGACGAACGGGCCTCCGCGAAGGTCATCGACGGGCTGCGGTACGTGTGGCGCCGACCCGACCTGCTGTTGCCGATGGCGGTCATGTCGGTGATCGGCATGTCCCTCTTCAACTTCCAGCTCACCCTGGCCGCGCTGGCGAAGACGGTCTTCAACACCGGTGCTGCCTCCTTTGGCCTGTTCAGCACGGCGCTGGCCGTCGGCGCGCTCGGTGGAGCGCTCAGCGGCACCGGCCGGCGCAGCCGCCCGTCGGTCTGGCTGGTGCTCGGCGCCGCGATCGCCTGTGCCAGCTTCGGCACCCTGGTCGGCCTCGCGTCGGCGTACTGGCTGGTCGTTGTGCTGCTGGTGCCGACCGGCTTCTTCATGGTCTTCTTCGCCCAGGCCGCCAACCAGCGGGTTCAGCTGGGCGTGGACGCGGCCTTCCGGGGTCGGGTGATGTCCCTGTGGGTGCTGGTCTTCCTGGGCACCAATCCGGTCGGCGCGCCGCTGATCGGCTGGGTCGCGGAGCACTTCGGTGCCGGCGCCAGCATCTGGATGGGCGCGCTGATCTCGCTGGCCGCCGCGCTGATCGCCCTCACCTGGCAGTTGCGCCGATCCGGTGCCCGGTTGCGCTTCCGGGTGCTCCCGATGCCCCGCTTCTACGTGACCTCCACCGACTGCTGAGGTTTGACCCGGGTTCGGGCCGCGTCGCGTTGAGCGGATCGTGCGGATGCGGCCAAATCGCTGGCGGGCCGGCACGACGGGGCTTAGCGTCGATATGTGGGAGTCGGACGCGCGCTGATGCTGGCCCTGGCGTTCCTTGCCGTCGCCAGTCTGCCGGCAGCGTTCGCCCTGCTCTTCTGCTATGACGAGATCCTCGATCGGGTCGTCTGCGGCTGGTCCGAATGGCGGGAGCGCAGGCGGGAGAGGCGCACCATCGCCCGCCTGGACCGGGCCGTCGAGGCTGACGCGCTGACCCGCGACATCGACCTCAGCGGTTTCGACCGGGTCGACCGTCGACCCCTGGAGCAGCTCGCCGCCGACCTGCGCCGCCTCGGCGGTCAGCGGCTCGGCGGCACCGGTCGGTCGATGGTCTGGCACGGCGCGCTCCTCCAGGCGTACGACGACCGGCTCCGGCTGGCCTGCCGCGCCCTCGGCATCAGCGAGCACCTCGCCGAGTTGGCGGGCGTCGACCAGGAGATCGAGCGGGTTCGGGTGGAGGGGGTGCTGCACGCTGCCGGGCTGACCCTGCCGGCGGCGAGGGCCGGGCACCGGCAGCGGCACCGCTGAGCGACGGTTGCGGCTCTTCGTCGCGGTCTACCCGCCCCCCGAGCCGGTCGACCACCTCGGCGCGCGGGTCGCGCGGTTACGGGTCGGCGCGGCGTCCGCCGCCGGCGCTGCCGTCCGGCTCGCCGCTCCGGCCCAGCTGCACGTCACAGTGGGTTTCCTCGGCGACGTCGAGGCGGCCCGGCTGGTCGAGGTGGAGAGTGCGCTCGGGCTGGCCGTGGAGTGGTTCCGCGACGGCCGGCACGCCGCGCCCCGGCTCAGCCTCGGCGGCGGTGGCCGGTTCGGTCAGGCCCGGTCTACGGTGCTCTGGGTGGGCGTACGAGGCGAGGTCGAGGCGCTGTACGTGTTGGCCGGGCTGGTCCGGTCCCGGTTGCGACAGGCCCGGCTGCCGTACGACGTCAGGCCGTTCCGCCCGCACCTGACAGTGGCCCGGCCCGGTGATCGGATGGACCCGGCCGACATCGAGGCCGACCGGGCCGACCTGGACGACTACCAGGGCCCGGAGTGGCCGGCGACCGAGCTGTCGCTGATGCGCAGCCACCTCGCCGCCCGGGGCTCGCGCTACGACCGGCTCGCCGGCTGGCCGCTCTGACCCGGTGCCGTCGGCGGGACGACCCCGGCGGGTGCCGGTCCCTGGTCCGGGATCGGTGGGGCGGCGGCCGCAGCGGGTCTGATGTGGAGGACTTCGCGGGCCTGTTCGGCGGCGCGGATGATGCTCTCGCTGATGAAGTCGAGGAAGCGGGCGATGTTCTCCAGGCGGGCCGCGGCGGGGGTGTGCGGGCCGAGCAGGGCGACGCCCTGCCGTGCGACGGCGACGAGCTGGTCGTTGGACCGGGCGCCGGCGATCGTGGCCTGGTAGAAGAGCTCGTTGTCGACGACGTAGCGGTCGCGGCGGCGTTCGTCGCGTTCGCGGCGGACCAGGCTCTGGCCCTCCAGGAAGGTGATCGCCTTGGAGATGGACGCGGGGCTGACCTGGAGGCGCCTGGTGAGCTCGGACGCGGTGAGGCTGCCCGCGTCGGTGGTGAAGAGGCAGGTCAACACGCGGGCCGCCATCTTGGTCAGACCCGATCCCATGAGAACGGTGGTGAAGGTCTCCTCGTATTCGGCAACGGCCTCGGCGTCGCGTCCGTGCTGCGGGAGGGCCGATTCCGTCGGACGGGAGGAGGCTGGCCGGCGTCGGTGGGCGCGGCGTTCGGTGGCGCGGTGGGCCAGGTCGGCGCGGTAACCCATGGGACCGCCGTTGCGCATCACCTCGCGGGTGATCGTCGAGGTGGGTCGGTCGAGACGTCGGGCGATCTCCGCGTAGGGGAGGCTGTCGACCAGCCCCAGCGCGATCTGCTGGCGTTCCTGCTGGGTGAGTCGGCCCCCTGGCATCTGATCTCCCTGGTGATCCGTCGTGGCGACCTCGTGGCCCCTTCACCATAGCGTTCACTTCTTACCCATTGCAACAGCTACGACAGTGCTCGTTGCGTTAAGCGGCAACCGGTTGCAATGATATCGATGCGTTGAGCTGGAAAAACGCGCCTTGGACGCAACAAGCTTGTTGCCTGAGTTTGGAAAGCAACGTAGCTTTTCCGGTATCGGAAACAACGCACGAGCATCGGAGAGCCTGATGAAGACGTTCGAGACCCCCGCCCCGATCTCCGCCATCCTGACCATTCCCGCCGGGCGCATCCAGCTCATCGCCGCGGACCGCGTCGACACCACCGTCGAGGTGCTGCCCACCGACCCGGCCAGGAGCCGCGACACCCGGGCCGCCGAACAGACCACCGTCACGTACGCCGACGGCGTCCTGCGGATCACTGCGGCAACGCCCGGCAACGCGCTCGTCGGTCCCTCCGGATCCCTTCAGGTGACCGTCCGACTGCCCGCCGACTCCCGCATCGAGGCCAGGACCGCCAGCGCCGAGTTGCGGGGTGTCGGCCGCCTCGGCGACGTCAGCTTCGACGGCGCGTACCGCCAGATCAAGATCGATGAGGCGGCGAGCGTCCGCCTCACCGCCATCGACGGCGACGTCGAGGTCGGCCGACTCACCGGCCCGGCCGAGATCAGCACCACCAGGGGCGACATCCGGATCACCGAAGCCGTCCACGGCACCGTCGTGCTGACGACCCAGTCCGGCGACATCTCGATCGCCGCCGCCGCTGGCGTCTCGGCCGCGCTGGACGCCGGCACCGGCCACGGCCGGGTCAGCAACGCCCTCAGGAACGACGGCACCACCGCACTCGACATCCGCGCCACCACCTCCCACGGCGACATCACCGCCCGCAGCCTCTGATCCCGACCGAGTCCCGCGACGCCACCAGGAGTGCAGACATGACGACGAACAACGCTTCCGCGACCAACTCGACGTGGACCGGCATGGTGCCGATCGACGACACCGCCCTGGCCGTCACCGACACCGGCGGCCCCGGTGTCCCAGTGCTCTACCTCAACGGCCAGTTCGCCACCCAGGGGTACTGGCGTCGAGTCATCGCCGACCTCGGCACCGGTTGGCGGCACATCACCTACGACGAACGGGCACGCGGCCGGAAGTCCGGGCGCTCAGCCGACTACTCCTTCGAGGCGGCCGTCCGCGACGTCGATGCCGTCCTCGCCGCCCGGAACGTGGACCGCGCGCTGGTGGTGGGCTGGTCCTACGGGGCGGTGGTCGGGGCGCACTGGGCCCACCGGAACCCGGACCGCGCTCTCGGTGCGGTTCTTGTCGACGGCGCGTTCCCGCACGACTGGCTCGACGAGGCAATGGAGCAGCGGATCCGGAAGATGTTCCGACGGATGAACCTGTTCATGCCGCTGCTTCGCCCAACGGGTCTGACCCCGCGAATGAACGCCGAACAGATGGCGGACAGCAACATCGAGCTGGGCAGACTCTCCCGCGAGCGCGAGTTGGGCCCGGTGCTGGACGGCATCACCGTCCCGGTGCGGTACGTCGTCGCCTCCGGCACGTCCCTCGGCAGTCGCGGTGACGAGCAGGAAAAGATCCGTGCCAGCCTCGACGCGGCGACCGTCCGCAACCCGCACCTCCAGATCGCCGCGAAGGTCGCCAGCAACCACGGTGCGATCCTCAAGAAGGACTTCGCGACCGTCGCCGAGGCCGTCCGCGAGGTCGCCGGCCTGGACGGCGGGCACGCTGAAGACCCTCGGTGAGGTCCACGCGTTACGCGTTGGCGGGTGGCGAACCACCACCCGCCAACGCGACGCGTCAGGAAGACTCGCGCGCCGCCGGCCCGCTGCCGAAGAGCACGTCGTCCCAGCTCGGCAGGCGCTTGCGCGGCTTGCCGTTGGCATCGGTGGACTCGCCGCCGGCGGCTGCCGCCGCGCCCGTGCGGCGGGGCCGCAGCACCGCCAGCGACGGCACGGCCGGCACCTCCTTGGGCGCGTCCGAGTCGTCGTCGAAGGCCGACCCCTGGCCGCCGCCGAGCAACGCGGCGGCGCCACCGCCGACCGGCCGCTGCCGAGGCGCGTCCGAACCGGCAAGAGCAGCCGGGGTACGCGGCTCCAGGCCACGACCCGACGAGGCGCCGAGCGGGCGGTCCAGGGAGGCGAGCAGCGCGTCCCGTCCGGCCCGGATCGGGTCCCGGCCGGGGCGAGGATGCTCGGACGCCGCCGGCAACCCGTGCCCACCACGGCTCGGCTCGCCGCGCGAGGGACCGGGCAGGCCGTGCCCGCCCCGCTCCGGCGCCGGCTCCTGGCCGAGGATCGGCGTGGGCCGCTCGGCGCACAGGTATTGCGCCATGTCGTCGTGCGGGGCGACCGACTGCCGGGTCTTGTCGAGATCCCAGATGGCCTGCGCTGTCGCCTTGCCGGACGGCCAGGTGGCGATGATCCGCCAGGTGCCGTCGTCCCGCCGGTACGCGTCCCAGGAGATCTTCTCGGTGTCGATGCCGTGCTGGCTCAACCGCCCGTTTACCACCTCGGCCAACGGGGTGGGCTTCTCCGCGCCCTTCAGCCGGGTGCGGCGGGCGTGCTGGGCGAGCATCGCCCGCTCCTGGAGCACCGGGCCGGCATACCGCAGCACCCGGTCGACAGGCACGCCGGCGATCCGGGCGACATCCTCGGCGGACTCACCGGAGCGGATGCGGGCCTGAATGTCCCGAGGGGACAGTGAGGGAATCGGGTCGGCGGCGGCCGGTGCCGCCGGGAGCGGCGGCGCGCCGGGCTCGGCGTGCAGCGCACCCGAGATCCGGTCGTCGATCGGCAGGGCGAGCAACCGCCCGACCTCGTCGGCGAGAACCAGGGCATGGCCGTCCTCGGAGAGGGCGACGAAGCGTACTGGGCGCATAGCGTTGCCTCCGTCCCGCTTCGCTGGCCGCACGCCACGAGTCGGCCACCCAGGCGTCTCGGACCACCGTACGCGCATCTGTCTCGGGGTGGGGGAAGCGACACCCCGCATGTCGCGACTGAGCTGCAACGATGATCACGGTCGGTGTCCGTGGAGGCCCCAACGAACACCGACCGTGACGAACGTCAGAGTCGCTCGATGACGTAGTCGATGGACGCGGTCAACGCCTCGACATCCGCCGGCTCGACGGCCGGGAACAGCGCCACCCGCAGCTGGTTGCGACCGAGCTTGCGGTACGGCTCGGTGTCCACGATGCCGTTGGCCCGCAGCGCCTTCGCGATCGCGGTGGCGTCCACCCCGTCGGCGAAGTCGACAGTGGCGACCACGTTGGAGCGCAGCGCCGGGTCGCCGACGAACGGGCTGGCCACGCTGGACCGCTCCGCCCAGCCGTACACCGTGGCGGCGCTCTCGGCGGTGCGCTTGGCCGCCCAGGCCAGGCCGCCCTGGGCGTTCATCCAGTCGGTCTGCTCGGCGGCCAGGAAGATGGTGGCCAGCGCCGGGGTGTTGTAGGTCTGCTCCAACCGCGAGTTGTCGATCGCGGTGACCAGGTCGAGGAAGGCGGGGATGTAGCGCCCGGACGCCTTGATCTCGGCGGCGCGATCCAGCGCGGCCGGTGACATCAGGGCCAGCCAGAGGCCGCCGTCGGAGCCGAAGCACTTCTGCGGGGCGAAGTAGTAGACGTCGGTCTCGCCGACGTTGACCTCCAGGCCACCCGCGCCGGAGGTCGCGTCGACAAGCAGCAGCGCGCCCTCGTCGGCCCCGGCCACCCGGCTGATCGGGACGGCCACGCCGGTCGACGTCTCGTTCTGCGGAGTCGCGTACACGTCCACGCCGGCCTCGGCGACCAGGGTCGGCGCGCTGCCGGCCTCGGCCTTGCGCACTGTCGGCTCACCGAGGAACGGCGCGTCCTTCACCGACTTGGCGAACTTGGCGCCGAACTCGCCGAAGCTGGCGAACTGGGCCCGGTCGCGGACCAGGCCGAAGGTGGCGACCTCCCAGAACGCGGTGGTGCCGCCGTTGCCGATCACGACCTCGTAACCCTCGGGCAGCGAGAAGAACTCGGCGATGCCGGAGCGCAGCCGGGCCACCTGGTCGCGGACCGTCTTCTGCCGGTGCGAGGTGCCCAGGTAGCTGGTGGCGACCTCGGCAAGTGCGGACACCGCCGCGGGGCGGACCTTGGACGGGCCGCAGCCGAAACGTCCGTCGGCGGGCTTGATGTCATCGGGAATCCGGATGGTCGGTGCGTCAGCCACGGTCTTGAAGATCCTTCCGCAAGGGCGAGGGCGGGCCCGGCGACACTGCCGGCCCTCATCCTCGCACTCGGACCCATCGGTGGAAGCCGGGCCCCCGTGGGCCGGGCTGAGTCCTTCGCCACACCTCGGCTGACGTGCGGAAGGGCCCCTCCGCTACGCCGGACGTAGCGGAGGGGCCCTTCTCGAACGGTCAGACGCCGTGCGGGATGGCGGCCCAGCCCTCGACGCCGGACGGCTTGCGGGCCTCCGGGCCGACGTAGCGGGCGGCCGGGCGGACCAGCCGCTGCAGGCGCTTCTGCTCCAGGATGTGCGCGCTCCAACCGCCCATCCGCGCGCAGGTGAACATGGAGGTGAACATGTGCGCCGGCACCTCGGCGAAGTCCAGTACGACGGCCGACCAGAACTCGACGTTGGTGGCCAGCACCCGGTCCGGGCGGCGGGCCTGCAACTCGGCGAGCGCTGCCTTCTCCAGCGCCTCGGCGATCTCGAAGCGCGGCGCGCTCAGCTCCTTGGCCGTGCGGCGGAGCACCCGGGCGCGCGGGTCCTCGGCCCGGTAGACGCGGTGGCCGAAGCCCATCAGCCGCTCGCCGCGATCGAGTACGCCCTTGACGTAGCCCTCCGCGTCGCCGCTGCGCTCCACCGCCTCCAGCATGCTGAGCACCCGGGACGGCGCGCCGCCGTGCAGCGGACCGGAGAGGGCGCCGATGCCGGAGGAGATGCAGGCCGCCGCGTCCGCGCCGGTGGAGGCGACGATGCGGGCGGTGAAGGTGGAGGCGTTCAGGCCGTGCTCGGCGGCCGAGATGAAGTACGCGTCGACGGCCTTGACGTGGCGCGGGTCGGGCTCGCCGCGCCACCGCTTCATGAACCGCTCGACGATTGTCTGCGCCTTGTCGATCTCCTTCTGCGGCACCGCCGGCAGGCCGAGGCCCCGAGCCGACTGGGCGACGAAGGAGAGCGCGGTCACCGAAACCCGGGCGAGGTCCTCGCGGGCCTGCTCGTCGGAGATGTCAAGCAGTTGGCTGAGCCCCCAGTACGGGGCGAGCATGGCGACCGCCGACTGCACGTCGACCCGGATGTCACCGGAGTGCACAGGCACCGGGAACGGCTCCGCCGGGGGCAGACCCGGCCCGAACCGGCCGTCGACAAGCAACGCCCACACGTTGCCGAACGAGACCTGACCGATCAGATCCTCGATGTCGACCCCGCGGTAGCGCAGCGCGCCACCCTCGCGGTCGGGTTCGGCGATCTCGGTCTCGAAGGCGACGACGCCCTCCAGCCCGGGTTTGAAATCGGCCATGTCGCTCTCCTGGATCTGGTCGGTGCGCCCGGTCGGCTCATCCGGCCCGGTCGGCCGAGCGCCCTAGGCGACCCTCAGGGATGTGTTCGGAACATCTTGCCTGCTGAGTAACCGGATACGCGACCCACGGCGACTGTGCTGCACGCGACATCCCCGGACGCGCATTCTCCGCCGGACTCGGTGAGACTGGGCGGTGCGGGCTGGCCAGCGCGGGAGGGTGCCGGCGGACCTGCCGAGAAGGAGTGGGGACGTGACGGGCGACACACCCGGCCCGGCCGCGATGCGTAACGAGTACGCCGCGGACCTGGGCCTGACCGAAGCCGACCTGGCCGCCGACTGGCACACGCAGTTCGACAGCTGGTTCGCCGACGCGGTGGCCTTCGGGCTACCCGAGGTGAACGCGATGGTGGTGGGCACCGCGGACTCCGCCGGCCGGCCGAGCGGTCGGACGGTGCTGCTCAAGGGGTACGACCCGGACGGCTTCGTCTTCTACACCAACCACCTGTCCCGCAAGGGCGTCGAGGCGTCCGACAACCCGTACGCCAGCCTGGTCTTTCCGTGGTTCCCCATGCAGCGGCAGGTGGTGGTCGCCGGGCGGGTCGAGCCGGTCGACCGCGCGACGAGCGCCGCGTACTTCGCCAGCCGGCCGCGCGGCTCCCAACTGGGCGCGTGGGCCAGCCCGCAGTCCCAGGTGGTGCCGGACCGGGCGACGCTGGAGGAGCGCTACCGGGAGGTGGCCGAGCGGTTCGCCGACGAGGCGGAGATCCCGATCCCGCCGCACTGGGGCGGGTTGCGGGTCCGACCCGAGTCGGTGGAGTTCTGGCAGGGCCGGGCCGGTCGGTTGCACGACCGGCTCCGCTTCCGGCACCTCGACGAGGGTGGCTGGACCGTCGAGCGGTTGGCGCCGTGACGGGTGTGCAGGAGGCCCGGTCGCGCGGGGCGCGCCGCTGGGCGATCGACGTCCGTCCGCTGCGGGTGCCCGCGTACCGGCGGCTCTGGCTCGGCAACACAGTGGCGATGTTCGGATTCCAGTTCACCGCCGTCGCGGTTCCGGTGGAGATGTACGCCCTGACCCGGGACTCGTTCTGGGTGGGCCTGCTGGGCGTGGCGGCCTTCGTACCGTTGCTGATCTTCGGGCTCTGGGGTGGCGCGGTCGCCGACGCCCACGACCGCCGTGCCGTGCTGCTCGGCGGGTCGGTCCTGCTCTGGGCGTCGACTCTCGGGTTGCTGGTCCAGGCCCTGCTGAACGTGGGCAGCCCGGTGCTGCTGCTGGCGTTGATGGCGTTGCAGTCGGTGGCGTTCGCGATCACCTCCCCGGCCCGCAGCGCCATGCTGCCCCGCCTGGTGCCGGACGACCTGGTGCCGGCCGCCAGCACCCTGAACTACACGACCTTCACCGCGGCCTCGGTCGCCGGCCCGCTCGCCGCCGGCCTGATCCTCTCCGCCTCGGCGGACACCACGGTCGTGCTGCCCATCGCGTACGGGGTGGACGCGGTGCTGTTCACCGCGATGCTCTGGGCGGCGCTGCGCCTGCCCGCGCTCCCGCCCGAGCCGACCGCCGACGGTGAGCGCCGCCGCGCCGGCCTGGCCAGCGTTGTCGACGGATTCCGGTACCTGGCCACCACTCCGGTGCTGCTGCTGTCCTTCGGGGTGGACCTGATCGCGATGATCCTCGCCATGCCGCGGGCGCTCTTCCCGGAGATCGCCCACGAGAGGTTCGGCGGCGGTGGAGCGGTCGGCCTGCTCTACAGCGCCATCGCGATCGGCTCGATGATCGGTGGGCTGACCTCCGGCTGGATCGGTCGGCTCCGCCGGCAGGGCCTCGGCCTGGTGGTCGCGGTGGTCGCCTGGGGGGTCGCGATCGCCGCGGCCGGGCTCGCCCACCAGCTCTGGCTGATGGTTCTCCTGCTCGCCGTGGCCGGGGCCGCCGACCTGGTCAGCGCGGTGCTGCGCCAGTCGATGATGCTCGTCTACGCACCGGACCGGATGCGTGGCCGGCTCCAGGGCGTCAACACGGTGGTGGTGGCCGGTGGTCCGCGGCTGGGCGATCTGCGGGCCGGCACGATGGCCGCCGGGTTCGGCGGCGGGGTGGCCTGGGTGGCCGGCGGACTGGCCTCGGCGGTGCTCGTCGTGGTGCTCGCGGTCGCGTTCCCGGCACTGCTGCGCTACCGGGCGGCGGCGTCGAGCGCCGACCGGACGTGACCGGTTAGGGTCGCCGACATGGAAAGCCCCGAGCAGCGCGCGTTCTCCGGCGCCCAGTGGACCATCTCCGCCGCCGGCCACGAGGCCGTCATCGTGGAGGTGGGTGGTGGGCTCCGGACGTACCGGCACGACGGTGTCGACCTGGTCGACGGTTACCAGACCGACGAGGTGTGCCCCGGCTGCGCCGGGCAGGTGCTGGCACCCTGGCCGAACCGGATCCGCGACGGCCGCTACCCGTTCGGCGAGCGGACGCACCAGCTCCCGCTTACCGAGCCGGAGCGGCACGTGGCGATCCACGGCCTGGTCAACTGGGTGCCGTGGCGGCTTGTGGAGCAGTCCGAGGCCGCCGTGACCCTCGGCTACGACCTGCCGCCGCAGCCTGGCTACCCGTGGCCGCTGCGGCTGCTCAGCCGATGGAGCGTCGGCGCGGACGGGCTGCGCGCCGAGCACGAGGTGACGAACATCGGTGGCGAGGCGGCGCCGTTCGGCTTCTCCGTGCACCCGTACCTGCAACTGCCGGGCGTCGCTGTCGACGACCTGGTCATGCGGCTGCCGACCCGGACCCGGATGCTTGTCGACGGCCGGTTGCTGCCGATCGGCGCCACCCCGGTGGCCGGCACGGAGTACGACTGGACCAGCCCGCGCCGGATCGGCGCCGCCGAGCTGGACCTGTGCTTCGGCGAGGTGATCCGGGACGCCGACGGCGGCTCGTCGGTGAGCCTGTCCGCCCCGGACGGTTCGACGGGCGTGCACATCTGGGCCGACGCCGAGTTCGGCTGGTGGCAGGTGTTCACCGGGGACGCGCTCACCGGTGTGCGGCACCGCCGCTCGGTGGCGATCGAGCCGATGACCTGCCCTCCGGACGCGTTCCGGTCGGGTCGGGACCTGCTCTCGCTCAAGCCCGGGACGACCTGGCGGGGTGCCTGGGGCATCCGGCCCGGGGCCTGATGGAGTTCGCCGAGGTCGTCCGGCGTCGGCGGATGGTGCGCAACTACGACCCGGACCGCCCGGTCCCGCCCGACGTGGTGGAACGGCTGCTCGACCACGCGATCCGCGCCCCGTCGGCCGGGTTCGCCCAGGGCTGGGGTTTCCTGGTGCTGGAGGAGCCGGCCGACCGGGAGCGGTTCTGGGCGGCCACCACCCCGGACGGCGGTGGACGGGAGCGCTGGCTGGCCGGGATGCGCCGGGCGCCCCTGATCGTGGTGCCGCACGCCAACGAGTCGGCCTACCTGCGGCGCTACGCCGAGCCGGACAAGGGCTGGACGGACCGGTCCACCGACCGGTGGCCGGTGCCGTACTGGCACGTGGACACCGGCTTCGCCGCGTTGCTGATGCTCCTGACCGCCGTGGACGAGGGGTTGGGGGCCTGTTTCTTCGGCATCGCGCCGCAGCGACAGGCCAGCTACCGGGACGCGTTCGGCGTGCCGGCGGAGTACCAGCCCATCGGAGCCGTCACAATCGGTTACCGGGCACCCGACCATCGGTCACCGTCGCTGCGCCGTGGGCGTCGTGGAGTGGACCAGGTTGTGCGCCGCGGCAGGTGGAGCTGAGCGGTGCGTCCCGTTCGTCCGGTTGAGGATCGGACGAGCGATAGCGAAACTGACATCAGGGAGCAGAACGCAACGAGCGCTGGGCGGCTAGGCTGGCACGGTCATCGGTGCCGCGCCGCGCGGTGCCCGCCGCGGCCCGGCTCGGCGCTGTCGGTCGGCCCGGCCACGGGGAGGGGAGCGTGCCGTCGTGATCTTCAGAGCGGTCCGGGACGGGCGTCCCTACCCGGAGCACAACCTGACCCTGAAGCAGTGGGCGGAGATCCCGCCCCGTCCGCTGCGCCTGGATCAGATGATCACCACGAAGCGCGAGTTGGCGCTCGACAAGCTCCTCGCCGAGGATTCCACCTTCTACGGTGACCTCTTTCCGCACGTCGTGCAGTGGAACGGCGGGCTCTACCTGGAGGACGGGCTGCACCGCGCGTTGCGTGCCGCCCTGCAGCAGCGCAACCAGATCCACGCGCGGGTGCTCGTGCTCTCGGAACCGATCGAGTGACGAGCCCTTCTTCCGCACGCTGAACCTTCGTTAAGGTGGCGTCCATGACCGCTCCGCTCGACCTGCTCGACCTGGACCTGTCGCTCAGCGAGGAGGAGCGGCAGATCCGCGACGTCGTCCGCCAGCTCGTCGACGACCGGGTGCGACCGCACGTCGCCGACTGGTACGAGGACGGCCAGGTGCCGGCCCGGGACCTGGCCCGCGAGTTCGGCAAGCTGGGACTGCTCGGCATGCACCTGACCGGCTACGGCTGCGCCGGCGCGTCCGCTGTCGCCTACGGGCTGGCCTGCCAGGAGCTGGAAGCCGGTGACTCCGGCCTCCGGTCCCTGGTCTCGGTGCAGGGCTCGCTCGCCATGTACGCCATCTGGCGCTACGGCAGCGAGGAGCAGAAGCAAAGCTGGCTGCCGTCGATGGCCACCGGTGAGGCGATCGGCTGCTTCGGCCTGACCGAACCGGACCACGGCTCCGACCCCGCCTCGATGACCACCCGGGCCCGCCGCGACGGTGCCGACTGGCTGCTCACCGGCGGAAAGATGTGGATCACCAACGCGCCGATCGCCGACGTCGCGGTGATCTGGGCGCGCACCGACGAGGGCGTGCGCGGTTTCGCCGTACCCATGGACACGCCCGGTGTCGCGGCCCGGGAGATCCGCCGCAAGATGTCGCTGCGCGCGTCGGTGACCGGCGAGATCGTGCTCGACGACGTCCGGCTCCCGACGGACGCCCAACTACCCGACGCCGCCGGGCTCAAGGCGCCGCTGAGCTGCCTCACCGAGGCCCGGTACGGCATCGTCTGGGGTGCGCTCGGCGCCGCCCGCGACTGTCTGGAAACCACACTGGCGTACGCCACCACCCGCACCCAGTTCGGTCGCCCGCTCGCCGGTTTCCAACTCACCCAGGCGAAGCTCGCCGACATGGCCGTCGAGCTGGTGAAGGGGCAACTGCTCGCGCTGCACCTGGGCCGGCTCGCCGACACCCACCGGCTGCGGCCCGAGCAGGTAAGCGTCGGCAAGCTGAACAACGTGCGGGAGGCCCTGGCCATCGCCCGGCAGTGTCGGACCATCCTCGGCGCCAACGGCGTCTCCGGCGAATACCCGGTGATGCGGCACGCCAACAACCTGGAGAGCGTGCTGACGTACGAGGGCACCTCCGAGATCCATCAGCTCGTCGTCGGGCAACGGCTCACCGGGCTCTCCGCGTTCGCCTGACCTGCCCGATGTCGGCGTCCCGGCGCTCGACGCGCGACTGTCGCAGTGGGGCCGTACCGTCATCTCAGACGACGTGTCTGACGAGGACGGTGAGCGTGATGGCCCGCGACGCTGGCAGCAACGAGCCCACGAGGGAGTTCCCCGGTTACCCGACCGGCGACGATCTCCGGGAGCGGTCGACCGCTACACCCGAGCCGACCGCGGATACACCGGGCGGCTTCGGAGGTGCTGGTGGCCCCGGTGGCCCCGGCGACCCTCCCGCCGGCCCGCCCACCGGCCCGGCGGCCGGTGGCGACGGTGGGGGTGGTGGGGCCGCTCGCGGCCTGCTCCTGCTGCTCGGCGCCGCCGCGCTGGCCGTGGTGGTGCTGCTCGGCATCCAGGTGACCGGCCTCCTGCCGGAGTTCCGCAACCCGTTCGCCAAGGAGCAGACCGACCGCAGTCAGCCACCGCTGCTGAAGTCGATCCAGGATCTCAGCCGCTACGTGGCCGCGGAGGGCAACTTCCAGGTCGTCGTCGACACCCAGAACGACAGGCGCAACGTGCCAGACTTCCTGCTCAACGAGCGCACCCTGTTCGTCGGCGCCGGCAGTGTCGAGGCGTACGTCGACTTCACCAAGATCGCCGAAGGCGCCATCGTCCAGTCCGCCGACGGCAAGTCCGTCGAGATCAAGCTGCCCGCGCCGCAGCTCGGCGAGACCAACCTCGACATGGAGAAGAGCTACGTCTTCGCGGAGCAGCGTGGTCTGCTCAACCGGCTCGGTGACCTGGTCGGCAACGACCCCAACCGGCAGCAGCAGGTCTACCAGCTCGCCGAGGACCGGATCACCGCCGCCGCCCGCGACAGCGGGCTCTCCGCCCGAGCCGAGGAAAACACCCGCAAGATGCTGGAAGGGCTGCTGCGCTCCCTCGGCTACCAGCAAATCACCGTCACCTACACGGCCCCCTGACCTGCCAAGCCCGTAACACCGAGCGCCCGCCCCGACATCCGTCGAGGCGGGCGCTGCGGCTTCCCCTGGCTCAAGATCTGCGCAACTTCAGGGATGGTGCTGCCTCCACCGCTCGAGAGGCAGCAACTTCGGGGAAGTTGCTGCCTCAGGTCTGGGCGGGGTGGGTTGGGGTGGCGCCGGTGGTCAGGGCGGCGGCCAGCTTCGGGTATCTGCGGCTGCGGCTACGCGGAAGGCCACCACAACATGGTTGTGGTGGCCTTCCGGGCGCGATGTGGTCTCGACGGGGCGGTGCGCGGCGAGCGTCAGTGCTGGGTGGAGGCCAGGTAGCGGTCCTCATTCGGCATCAGCACCCAGAGGATCAGGTAGACGATCACCTGGGTGCCGGGCAGCAGCAGGGACAGCAGAAACAGCAGCCGGACCATGCCGGCGGACATGCCGAACCGCCGACCGAGGCCGGCGCAGACACCGGCGAGCATGCGCCCCTCGCGGGGCCGGACCAGTTTGCGACTCATCGTCGTACTCCCACTCTGCGGCGGTGCGCCGCGTCTGCAATCCACGGTAGAAGGGGGTGGCCACCTCGCCCTCCGTCCCGAGGATGAGCGGCAACCTGTGGACCCGTAGGTGCTTACCCGGGCAGCCCCTCGCTGACGCATCCCCGGCCGTCCGTCGCCCGCCGCCCGCCCTCCGCCGCGTCCACCGGTCACGGCGTCGGTCTCAGCCGGACGAAGATCGCGCTCGATCCTGGTTGTAGTGGCATCGAGGGCGGAGGGAGACCACTAGATCCTGGATCGAGCACGATCTTGCGGCGTCACGGCGGCACGGCGGCACGGCGGGCGCGGGCGGGCGCGGCGGGGCGGTGGCGGTCGGGTGCACACTCCCGTGGTCGGGTGGGCGTTGAGCTGGGCGGGTACGCTGACAGATCGGCCACCCACACCCCGGGCGGCCGGAACCCATACCCCGGTCGATCACGAGCGGGGCCGTCAGATCGACGGTCCTGGCGCGGCCGGGTCCCGTACGCCGGGACGACGGCGAGGAAGCGCAGCCATGATCAGTGTTTTCGACCTCTTCAGCGTCGGTATCGGGCCGTCCAGCTCGCACACGGTGGGGCCGATGCGGGCCGCGCGGACGTTCGTCGCCGGGCTCAAGGCCGACGGGCTGCTCACCGACGTCGCACGGGTGCAGGCTGAGCTGTTCGGCTCGTTGGGCGCGACCGGGCACGGCCACGGCAGCGGTCCGGCGGTGCTGCTCGGGTTGGCGGGCGAGTCGCCGGAGACTGTCGACACGGACACCATCGGTCCTCGGGTCGAGCGGATCCGGGCCGAGCGGCGGATCAGCATCCTGGCCGCGCACGAGATCGACTTTGACCCGGATCGGGACCTGACGTTGCACCGGCGTCGTTCGCTGCCGTACCACCCGAACGGGATGACCTTCGCGGCGTACGACGGGGCTGGGGCCGAGGTCCGCAGCCGTACCTACTACTCCGTCGGCGGCGGGTTCGTGGTGGACGAGGCCGCGGCCGGCGCGGACCGCATCAAACCGGACAGCACGCAGGTGCGGTACCCCTTCCTGACCGGGGCGCAGCTCCTCGACGTCACCACCTCCACCGGGTTGTCGATCAGCGAGGTGATGCTTGCCAACGAGCGCTCCTGGCGCAGCGAGGCGGACATCCGGGCCGGCCTGCTGGAGATCTGGCGGGTGATGCGGGAGTGCGTGCAGCGCGGCTGCGAGCGGGACGGCGTACTCCCTGGTGGGTTGAAGGTTCGGCGGCGGGCGGCGGAGCTGCGGCGTGGCCTGGAGGCGGACGCCGGGACGCCCGACCCGTTGCACGCGATGGACTGGGTGACGCTGTTCGCCCTCGCTGTCAACGAGGAGAACGCGGCCGGTGGCCGGGTGGTCACCGCGCCGACGAACGGTGCGGCCGGGATCATTCCGGCGGTGCTGCACTACTACACCCGGTTCGTGCCGGGCGCCGACGACGACGGGGTGGTGCGGTTCCTGCTGACGGCCGGCGCGATCGGCGTGCTGTTCAAGGAGAACGCGTCGATCTCGGGTGCGGAGGTCGGCTGCCAGGGTGAGGTGGGTTCGGCGTGTTCGATGGCGGCGGCCGGGCTGGCCGAGGCACTCGGTGGCACCCCGGAGCAGGTGGAGAACGCGGCCGAGATCGGCATGGAGCACAACCTCGGGTTGACCTGTGACCCGGTGGGTGGCCTGGTGCAGATCCCCTGCATCGAGCGGAACGCGGTGGCTAGCATCAAGGCGATCACGGCTGCCCGGCTGGCGCTGCGCGGCGACGGTGTGCACAAGGTGTCGCTGGACAAGGTCATCAAGACCATGCGGGAGACGGGCGCCGACATGAAGGTCAAATACAAGGAGACGGCGCGTGGCGGTCTGGCCGTCAACGTGATCGAGTGTTGAGTCCGGCCGATTCGGGGCATTCGTTCACCGACTGCTAACCTGTCGTCCGTTTCAGGAGGCGGGAGGCTCGCGGTGACCTCTGGCGTCGCGGCGTTGTGGTCGCACCGCAACTCGCTGCGCATCCTGGTCCGGCGGGATCTGGCGGTCAAGTACCAGCAGTCGGTGCTTGGCTACTTCTGGTCGTTGATCGAGCCGCTCGGCATGGGCGCCATCTACTGGTTCGTGTTCGGGGTGCTGTACTCCCGGGACACCGGCCGGCACCTGGGCGAGGCGGCCGGGTCGTACCCGCTGTTCCTGATCACCGGGATCTTCGCCTGGATGTGGACCAGCTCGGCGCTGAGCGAGGCGACAAACGCGCTGACCGGCCAGTCCCGGTTGATCACCACGATGAACGTGCCGCGTCAGGTCTTTCCGATCGGCCGGGTCACCGGCCGGTTCGCCGAGTACGCTGCCGGCCTGCCGATCCTGATCGCCATCGCGGTGATCTACGCGGCGCACGGTCGGATCCACCCCGGCTGGTCGCTGCTCGCCCTGCCGCTCGCGGTGGCCGTCCAGGCCGTCCTGTTGACCGGGCTCGCCCTGCTGCTGTCCGCCTGGAACGTGCTGATGCGCGACGTGGAACGGTTGCTGCGGCTGATCATCCGGCTGCTCTTCTACGCCACGCCGATCATCTATCCGCTCAGCCTGGTCCGGGAGTCGGGGCTGCCCGGCTGGCTGAAGGTGGGGTACGAGTTGAACCCCCTGGTCGGGATCTTCCAGCTGCACCACGCGATCTGGTACCCGGACGAGTTCCCGGACGCCCGGCTGCTCGCCACCACGATCGTCGGCAGCCTGCTGGTGCTGGCCGCCGGCTGGTGGTCGTTCCGCCGGTTGGAACCCGCAGTGCTCAAGGAACTCTGACGTGGCCAACCCGATCATCGAGGCCGACGGCCTGGGCATCCGGTTCGTCCGCAACCGTCGCCGCCAGCTGCGGCTGCGGGAGTTGTTCATCCACCGGGGCGGGCGCGGCGCCCTGCCCGGCCAGTTCTGGCCGCTGCGCGACGTGTCGTTCACCGTCGAGCCGGGCGAGACCGTCGGTGTGATCGGCCGCAACGGCACCGGCAAGAGCACCCTGCTACGGCTGATCGCCGGGGTGCTCATCCCGGACGAGGGTGACATCCGGGTGCACGGTGCGGTGGCGCCGCTGCTGGAGTTGTCCGCCGGTTTCTCCAACGACCTGACCGGACGGGAGAACCTGCACCTGGTCGGTGGGCTGCACGGACTGTCGACGGGTTATCTGAAGCGGCACTTCGACGAGATCGTCGAGTTCGCCGGTGAGCAGGTGCAGGGTGCCATCGACACGTCGGTGCGGCACTACTCGTCGGGGATGAAGGTGCGGCTCGGCTTCGCGATCATCTCGCACCTGCCGCACCCGATCCTGCTGATGGACGAGGTGACCGCTGTCGGAGACGCGGAGTTCCGCAAGAAGTGCTACGCGACGATTGATCGTCTGCTCGGGGAGGGGCGCACGCTGGTGCTGGTGTCACACAACGAAAAGGACCTGACCCGGTTCTGCCGTCGGGGGTTGTACCTCGACGCGGGCCGGTTGACGCTCGACGGCAGCATCGCCGAGGCGCTCGACGCGTACCACGCCGCGGTCCCGCGGTGACGCTCGCGATCGTGCTCGCCGCCGGGACGGCCGCGGCGGGCCTGACCACGTCGACCGGCGAGCCGCTGACCGAGCGGCTGGCCGCCCAGCTGCGCCGGGCCGGGGCGGACGAGGTGCGGTTCGCCGGCGACCTCGACGAGCTGGCCGCGCTTGCCGACGCCGCCGACGGCCCACTGCTGATCACGGGCACCGACCTGGTGGCCCACACCGCCGTGCTGCGGCACCTGGCCACCAGCCCGGTCGGGCCGACGGTGGCGCTGGTGCTGACCGACCCGCCGGTGCCCGGTCGGACCGCCGTGCGCGAGGAACGCGGCCAGGTGGTCGACGCCGGCCCGCTGGACGCCCTCGACGGCGACGCCACCGGCGTGTTCGGTGGCGCGCTGCGGGTCGGCGTGGACGACCTGCCGACGCTTGCCGCCGCCGCCCGCGCCGCCGCGTCCGGGGTGCTCCCGGTCGCCGCCCCGATCGGTCCGGTCGGCGACGTGGCGCCGCTGCCGGCCGCCGGGGGAGCCGGACACGGCGGTCCCGGGTCCGCCGTGGACCGGCTCGTCGCGGGCCTCGCGGCGCTCGGCACCCTGATCTTCGCCCAGCGGGTACGCCTGCTCGTCGCGCACCGGGTCGCGGACGCGTCCGGGTTGGCGGCTGCCGAGGCGGCGGTGACCGCCGTCGACGAGGACCGGGCCGAGCTGCGGCTGTCGGTGAAGGAGAAGGACGACTTCTTCTCCACCTACTTCGTCAGCACCTGGTCGCCGTACGTGGTCCGGTTGTCGGCCCGGCTCCGGCTCACCCCGACCGGCGTGACGGCGATCTCGGTGCTGTTCGCGCTGGCGGCGGCGGTGCTGTTCGGGGTCGGCGGGCGGCCCGCCCTGGTCGGCGGCGCGGTGCTGCTCTACCTCGGCTTCGTGCTGGACTGCGTGGACGGCCAGTTGGCCCGCTACACGCGACACTTCAGCGCCTGGGGTGGCTGGCTGGACACCATGGCGGACCGGGCCAAGGAGTACCTGGTCTACGCCGGCCTGGGCTTCGGGGTGAGCCACGCCGGGTTGGGCAACGGTTGGGCGTTGGCGATCGCCGCGATGACGTTGCAGACCGTCCGGCACATGACCGACACCTGGTACGGGGTGCTGCACGACGAGGCGGCCCGCCGACCGCGGGTGGCGGCGGGCGCCAGCGGCGGCATCGGCGACCGGTTGAACGCGGCGTCGACCCGGGTGCAGGCGGACACCGGCTCGGTGTCGTACTGGCTCAAGCGGACCGTTGTCTTTCCGATCGGTGAGCGCTGGGCGTTGATCGCGGTGACCGTGGCGCTGTTCAATCCGCTGGTCAGCCTGATCGCGGTGCTGGTCTGGGGGGTGCTGGCGTTCGCGTACACCGGGGCGCTGCGGACGCTGCGCGCCCGCTGGATGTGGGTGCCGGTGCTGGACACTGTCGACGCCACCCTGCACCGCGACGACGGCCCGCTGGCCCGACGGCTGCCGGTGGTCCGCCCGATGGGGCCGCTCACCCTGGCGGTGATCGCCGCGCTCGGCCCGGCGGTGCTGCTCGTCGTGGCGCTGCTGGGCGACGCGCCGGACGGGCTGCGCTGGGCGGTGCCGGTGGCGCTGGTGGTGCTGCTGGCCGGTGGGCTGGGTGCCGGGGCGGCGCACAACGGGCCGCTTGACTGGCTGGTGCCGGCGGCGCTGCGGGCGGCCGAGTACCTGTTCGCCATCGCGGTCGGCGTGGTCGGTGAGGTGCCAGGTTGGCTGATCTTCGGGTACGTCCTCGTGCTCACCGTGCACCACTACGACCTGACCGCCCGGTTGGAGAAACGGCAGGCGGCACCACCGCTGCACGCGGCCACGCTGGGCTGGGACGGACGTTCGGTGCTCCTGGCCCTCGCGGCGATTGTCGGCGTAGCGGGTATCGGGCTGGCTACACTCGGTGCGTACCTTCTCGTGGTTTTCGTGGTGAGCGTCGTCCTGGCCTGGTTCGTCCGACCGGCCCGTAGCGCGCGGGCGTTTGTCGCGCCGGTGGGCGCCGGAGGTGCCGCGCCACGCTGACGGAGGGACGGCCGGGTGACCCTTATCAGTTTCGTGGTGCCGGCCTTCCGGGTGCAGGGATACCTGCGCGAGTGCCTGGACTCCATCCTCGGTCAGCCGGAGACCGACATCGAGGTCATCGCCGTCGATGACTGCTCGCCGGATGCCAGTGGCGACATCATCGACGAGTACGCGGCCCGTGACCGGCGGGTCCGCCCGGTCCGGCTGCCGGAGAACGTCGGCCTCGGTCCAGCCCGCAACATCGGGCTGGACCGGGCCGTCGGCGAGTACGTGTGGTTCCTCGACGGCGACGACTGGCTGGCGCCGGAGTGCCTGCCGGAGGTCGCCGAGCGGTTGCGGGCGACCCGCCCGGACGTGCTGCTCGTCGACCACGTCCGCACCCACTGGAACGACACCGCCACCCGCAGCGCGATGGCCGAGGTGTTTCCCGAGTCGCCCGGCGCGGGCACCTTCCGGCTGCGGGACCGACCGGAGGCGATGCGCCTGCTGCACACCGCGTGGAACCGGTTGGTCCGCCGGGAGTTCCTCACCGACCTGGGGCTGCGGTTCGCGCCCGGCTGGTACGAGGACGTCTCGTTCAGCTACCCGGTGCTGATGGCGGCGCAGCGGATCGGCGTACTGGATCGGGTCTGCGTCAACTACCGGCAACGCCGGGCCGGCGCGATCACCCGGACCCGGGGTGACAGGCATTTCGAGGTCTTTCCGCAGTGGCACCGGGTCTTCCACCTGATGGACGGGTGGGGCTCGGCGACGGACGCCCTGCGGCCGGCGGTCTTCGAGCGGATGATCTGGCATTACCTCACCGTGCTGGGCAACGGCCAGCGGATCGCCCCGGAGCTGCGGCCGGCGTTCTTCGCGCAGATCACCGCCGACTACGAACGCTGGTTGCCGCCCGGCGGCTATCCCGTGCCGGACGGGGTGGAGGGGATCAAGCACCGGCTGGTCGCCTCCGGTCGGTGGCGCACCTTCAGCGCGTTGCGGGCCGCGAGCCGGGCCCGGGACGTCGCCCGCCGGCAGGCTCGCACCGCCCGGCGGCGGGTCGGCCCGGTCGCTCGCCGGAGTGCCCGGCTGACCCGCGACGGGTTGCTGCGCGAGTACTACCGGGCCGAGCTGCGGCGGCCGGTCGATCCGACGCTGGCCGTGTACGCCGCCTACTGGTACCGGGGTTACTCCTGCAACCCGGCGGCGATCTACGAGGTCGCCCGCCGGTTGGTGCCGGGGGTGCGCGGGGTGTGGATCGTGCGTCGGGACCGGGTGGACGCCGTGCCGGCCGGGGTGGAGTACGTGGTCGCCGGCACCCCGGCCTACTACCGGGCGCTGGCCCGCGCCCGGTGGTTGGTCAACAACGTCAACTTCCCGGACTTCGTCCGGAAGCGCCCCGAGCAGGTGCACCTGCAGACCCACCACGGCACGCCGGTGAAGGTGATGGGGTTGGATCAGCAGCGCTACCCGATCGGCGCGGGCCGGATGGACTTCGCCGGGCTGCTGCGCCGGGTGGACCGCTGGGACTACAGCGTCAGCGCGAACAGCTTCTCCACCCAGATGTGGGACCGGGCGTACCCGGCCACGTACACGACCCTGGAGGTGGGCTACCCGCGCAACGACCGCCTGGTCACCGCCGGCCCGGACGAGGTGCGCCGACTGCGCGCGGAGTTCGGCCTCGGCCCCGACGAGCAGGTCGTGCTGTACGCCCCGACGCACCGCGAGCACCTGCCCGGCTACCGGCCGCCGTTCGACCCGGACCGGTTCGTGCGGGCGCTCGGTGACTCGGGCCGGCTGCTGATGCGCAGTCACTACTTCCACGACCGCGAACGGCGTCCCGGTCAACCGGGGGACTGGGAGCGGGTCCGGGACGTCAGCGGCCACCAGCGGGTGGAGGATCTCTACCTGGTGGCGGACGTGCTGGTCACCGACTATTCGTCGGCGATGTTCGACTTCGCGGTGCTGGACCGGCCGATCGTGTTGTACGCCCCGGACTGGGAGGCGTACCGGCTGGCCCGGGGTGTCTACTTCGACGTGACGGCCGAGCCGCCGGGTGCGGTGGCGACCACCTTCGACGATCTGCTCGACCTGTTCCGGACCGACGCGGTGCGATCCGACGCGGCGGCGAAGGCGCGCGAGCAGTTCCGGGGCCGATTCTGCACTCTGGACGACGGGCACGCGGCGGAGCGGGTGGTGCGTCAGGTGTTCCTCGGCGAGCCGGGTGAGCGCCCCTCGAAATGTTGATCGGACTTTTGTCGCTTAATAGCACCGTCACTCCCTGAACATAGGACGTTTACCCGATGTCCTAAACCAATGATCCTGGTCACAGTCTTCAGGGGTTCGGCCGACCAACTGGGGGGGACGACGGTGAGCACCGTCACGCTCAAGGATGTGACCAAGGTATTCAGGGATGGCACCATGGCCGTCGACAGCATCAATCTCGATGTTAACGACGGCGAGTTCATGGTGCTCCTCGGGCCGTCCGGTTGCGGCAAGTCCACGGTGCTGCGGATGATCGCCGGGTTGGAGGAGCCGACCAGCGGAGCTGTTCTGCTCGACGGAGAATTGGCGAACGACCTGCCGCCACGGGATCGCAAGATCGCCATGGTCTTCCAGGACTTCGCGCTCTACCCGCACATGACAGTCGGCGACAACATCGCCTTTCCGTTGCGGCTGGCCGGGGTGGAGCCCGAACCGCGTGGTGAGCGGGTCAGTGACGTGGCCAGCGCGCTGGGCATCGGTGACGTGCTGGCCCGCAAGCCCGGCCAGCTCTCCGGTGGTCAGCGGCAGCGGGTGGCGATGGGCCGGGCGATCGTCCGCCGGCCCGGCCTGTTCCTCATGGACGAGCCCCTGTCGAACCTGGACAGCGGTCTGCGTGCGGAGCTGCGCGCGGAGATCTCGGGCCTGACCCGGGAGCTGGGCGTCACCACCGTCTACGTCACCCACGACCAGGCCGAGGCGCTCACCATGGCGGACCGGGTGGCCATCATGCGTCGGGGCGTGCTCCAGGACGTCGGCACACCCACCCAGGTGTACGGCCGGCCGGCGACGCTCTACGTGGCGGCCTTCCTGGGCAGCCCGCGGATGAACCTGCTGGAGGCGTCGGTCTACGTCCACCTCGACCGGTACGTCACGCTCAACCTCGGTGACCAGTCGCTCTACCTGCCCTGGAACGACATCCGCAGTCGGGCGGTGGCGCACTACCACGGTGAGCGGATCGTGGTCGGCATGCGCGCCGAGGCGCTCACCCCGGTCGCACCGGACAGCCCGGGCGACGTGCTGCGCGGGCGGATCCGCTACCTGGAGCACCACGGACACGAGTCGCTCGCGTTCCTCGACATCGGCGCCACCGCGATCATGGTCGACGAGATGGGTGCGCCGCTCGACCCGCCGCCGGTGGGCCAGCGTGGCCTGCGGCGGTTCGGCTCGGTGATGCAGCGCCTCACCGGTAAGCCGGTGGAGCCACAGGAGCCGCCGAGCAGTGGCACCCAGACCAGCGTGCTTCCCGATCCGGGCCGGCACCACCGCCGCCCGGCGGAGCTGGCGGTGCGGCTGGCGCCGTACCCGGCGGTCAGCGCCGGGCACCCGCTCGCCGTCTCGGTTCGGATGGACGCGCTGCACTTCTTCGACGAGCGGGGCGCCCGGATCGACGTGGGTTGGCGCTGACGACTCACCGGAGCAGGGTGGCGGCCCGCCCCCCGGTGCCCTACGGTCTGCCCACCCAGTCCACAGTGAAAGACCACCGAAAGGGGTGCGCCCGTGTCGGGTGACCGTCCCAGCCCGCTCGTCATCGAGCGCATCCTGCGCGACCGCGAGGGCATCTGGCAGCAGATCGTGGCCGAGCGTGACCTCAACCCGTTGACCGGGCGGATGCTGGCCAGCTCGGCCATCGCGCTGGCCTGCTACGGGGCGGTGCTCGGGGCGTTCCACAGTCCGCTGATGGCACTGACCTCGGCGCTGAAACTGCCACTGCTGTTCCTCGTCACGTTGGCCATCTGCCTGCCCACGCTCTACCTGTTCAACCTGGTCTTCGGTGCCCGACTCTCGGTGCGTCAGTCGTTGGCGCTGGTGATGGTGGCGATCACGGTCACCTCGATGCTCGCTGTGGCGTTCGCGCCGATCAGTCTCTTCTTCCTGATCACCGCGCCCGACTACGGGTTCTTCAAGCTGCTCAACGTGGCGATCCTGGCCCTGTCGGCGCTTGTCGGGTTGCGCTTCCTGACCGGCGGCATGCAGGTGCTCAACGACCACGGCCTGCTCGCTCCGGCGACCGCCAACGCCCAGGTCCACGCGCACGCCAACGCCCCGGCCCCGGCCGCGCCGGCCGCGGTGCCCGCCGCCGCGGTGCCCGCCGTCGCGACGCCGGCCGCCGCTCCGGTCGCCGGCGCGAGTGCCGAGCCGGCGGTCGTACCGGCCGCGGTCGCGGTGGCGGAACCCACGCCGAACGGCGTGGCCACCGCCGCGCCGGCTCACGTTCCGGCGCAGTGGGGCGGCCAGCCCGCCGGTGCGCCTCCGGCGGGCACCGTGCCGCCCGGCTACCCGCTCGCGTGGAACGACCGCACGATCCGACGGGGCGAACCGACGCAGCGGCCGGCGAGCATGACCCTGCTCTACATCTGGATCCTGCTCTTCGGCTTCGTCGGCACCCAACTGGCGTGGACGCTGCGTCCGTTCTTCGGCGACCCGGGTCAGGATTTCGCCTTCTTCCGCAGCATCGACGGCAACTTCTACGCGGAGATCCTGCGGACGATCGCCAACCTCTGACGCACCGGACGAGAGCGGAAAACTCCTGGTTGCCGGCCTGATTACCGGCTAGTAACGTCGGCTCATGACCATCGACTCCCGTCAGGTGGCGGCCGGCATGCTCGAAGCGGTGCCCTTCGCCCGTACGCTCGGCTTCGAATTCGTCGAGGTGGCGCCCGAGGCGGCGGGCGGGGTCCGGGCAGTCGTCCGGATGCCCGACTCGCCGGCCACCCACAACCACGTCGGCGGCCCGCACGCGGGTGCCATCTTCACCCTCGGCGAGACGGCCTCCGGCGCGGTCGTGCTGGCGGCCTTCGGGCACCTGCTCGACCGGGCCGTGCCGCTCGCCGTCCGGGCCGACATCGCCTACCGCAAGCTCGCCATGGGCCCGGTGCGGGCCACCGCGCGGCTCGGCCGGTCGGCGCTCGACGTGATCGAGGAGTTCGAGTCCGGCCGGCGGCCGGAATTCGGCGTCGCGGTGGAGATCGCGACCGAAGACGGCACGCCGACAGCGGCCCTGACCGTGATCTGGACGCTGCGACCCAACTGAAACCGTGTCGAGCGGGCCGAAACGGGTTTGCGGGCCCAGCGGGGTGGATAGATTCGTACCGTGCTGGGCCTACCTGCTCACGTGACCGCCTGTCTCTTCGATCTGGACGGTGTGCTGACGCAGACCGCCCGTGTGCACAACGCTGCCTGGACGCAGACGTTCGACGAGTTCCTCCGGCAGCGCGCCACCGCCTCCGGCGAGCCGTTCCAACCCTTCGATCCCGGCCCGGACTACAACCGCTACGTCGACGGCCGACCCCGCGCCGACGGGGTCCGGACGTTCCTCGCCTCCCGCGGCATCGTGTTGCCCGAGGGCAGCCCGGACGACCCGCCGGACGCCGACACCGTCAACGGCGTGGGCAACCGCAAGAACGTGCTGCTGCTCCAACACCTGCGCGACGACGGCGTCGAGGTCTACCCGGGGTCGGTGCGCTATCTGCGGGCGGCCGCCGCCGCCGGGCTGCGCCGGGCAGTGGTGACAGCGAGCGCCAACGGGGGCGAGGTGGTCGCCGCAGCGGGGCTGGAACCACTGCTGGAGGCCCGGGTCGACGGGCTGGTGGCGCGCGCGGAAGGGCTGCGCGGAAAGCCGGAACCGGACACGTTCCTCGCCGGGGCCAGGCTGCTCGGCGTGGACCCGACGCAGGCCGCCGTCTTCGAGGACGCGCTCTCCGGGGTGGCCGCCGGCCGTGCGGGCGGCTTCGGTTACGTCGTCGGCGTCGACCGGGTCGGGCAGGCTGACGAGTTGCTCGCGCACGGCGCCGACATCGTGGTGCAGGACCTCGCCGACCTGCTCGACGCCGATCCGGCGGTGCCGGCACGCACCGCTGCCGCGCACCAAGCCACCACCCAACGGGACCCCGGGTGATCCGGGAGCGGGCCTATCCGGTCGAGCCGTGGCATGTCCGCGAGATCCGGCTCGACATGGACGTGCTGGCCCAGTCGGAGTCGGTCTTCGCGCTCTCCAACGGGCACGTCGGGCTGCGCGGCAACCTCGACGAGGGCGAGCCGCACGGCCTGCCCGGCACCTACCTCAACTCGTTCTACGAGCTGCGCCCGCTGCCGTACGCGGAGGCTGGCTACGGCTTCCCCGAGTCGGGGCAGACCATCGTCAACGTCACGAACGGCAAGTTGATGCGGCTGCTCGTCGACGACGAACCACTCGACGTGCGGTACGGGGAGCTGATGTCCCACGAGCGGATCCTCGACATGCGGGCCGGCACCCTGCACCGGGAGCTGCACTGGCGCTCGCCCGCCGGCCGGGAGGTCAAGGTCCGCAGCACCCGCCTGGTCTCGTTCACGCAGCGGTCGGTCGCCGCGATCAGCTACGAGGTGGAGGCGGTCGACGGCCCGCTGCGGTTGATCGTGCAGTCCGAGCTGGTGGCCAACGAGTCGCTGCCCGCGCAGAGCAAGGACCCCCGGGTCGCCGCCGTGCTGGAGTCACCCCTACAGGCCGAGGAGGAGCTGACCACCCCGGACGGGGGGCAGCTGATCCACCGCACCAAGGTCTCCGGGCTACGGGTCGCCGCCGCGATGGAGCACGAGGTGCACGGCCCGGACCACACCACCATCGAGTCCGAGGGCTACCAGGACTGGGTACGCACCACGATCGCCTGCGTGCTCAAGCCCGGCGAGAAGCTGCGGGTGATCAAGTATCTGACGTACAGCTGGTCGAGTCGGCGATCGTTGCCCGCGCTGCGCGACCAGGTCGGCGCGGCGCTCGCCGGCGCCCGGCTGGACGGCTGGGACGGCCTGCACCGGGAGCAGCGCAACTACCTCGACGCGTTCTGGGACGCCTCCGACGTGCTCGTCGAGGGTGACCCGGAGGTGCAGCAGGCGGTCCGGTTCGGCCTCTTCCATGTGCTCCAGGCCGGCGCACGGGCCGAGCAGCGGCCGATCTCGGCGAAGGGGCTGACCGGTCCCGGCTACGACGGGCACGCCTTCTGGGACACCGAGATGTTCGTGCTGCCGGTGCTCACGTACACCCAGCCGAGCGCGGTACGCAGCGCGTTGCAGTGGCGGCACAGCACGCTGGACTCGGCGCGGGAGCGTGCCGACACGCTCAACCTCAGGGGTGCCGCCTTTCCCTGGCGGACCATCGAGGGCCCGGAATCCTCCGGCTACTGGCCGGCCGGCACGGCGGCCTTCCACATCGCCGCCGACATCGCCGACGCCGCGCGCCGCTACGTGATGGTCACCGGTGACACCCAGTTCGAGCGGGAGGTCGGGCTGGAGCTGCTTGTGGAGACCGCCCGGCTGTGGCGCTCGATCGGCCACCACGACCGGCACGGCCAGTTCCACATCGACGGTGTCACAGGCCCGGACGAGTACACCGCCGTGAAGAACGACAACATCTACACCAACCTGATGGCACAACGGAACCTGCTCGCGGCCGCCGACGTGGTGATGCGCTACCGGGACGAGGCGTTCCACCTCGGGGTCACCGACGAGGAGGCGGCGAGCTGGCGGGACGCCGCCACCTCGATGCACGTTCCGTACGACGAGGAACTCGACGTGCACCAACAGGTGGAGGGCTTCACCCGGCTCCAGGAGTGGGACTTCCCGCACACCCCGGCGGAGAAGTACCCGCTGCTGCTGCACTACCCGTACTTCGAGCTGTACCGCAAGCAGGTGGTCAAGCAGGCCGACCTGGTCCTGGCCATGCACTGGCGAGGGGACGCGTTCACCCCGGAGCAGAAGGTCCGCAACTTCCTCTACTACGAGCGTCGCACCGTACGCGACTCGTCCCTGTCGGCCTGCACGCAGGCGGTGCTCGCCGCCGAGGTGGGCCACCCGGAACTGGCGCACACCTACCTGCGCGAGGCCGCGCTGATGGACCTGCACGACCTCAACGAGAACACCCGCGACGGCGTGCACATGGCGTCGTTGGCCGGCGCCTGGCTCGCCCTGGTCAGCGGGCTGGGCGGGCTCCGGGACCACGACGGTGGGCTGTCCTTCGCGCCCCGGCTCTCCAGCCGACTCAGCCGGCTGGAGTTCTCCCTACAGTGGCGGGGGCTCGCGCTGCGGGTGGATGTCCGCCCGCACCAGACGACGTACTCGCTGCGTCACGGCGGTCCGGACGACGTGGTGGAGCTGCGCCACCACGACCAGATGCTGCGGGTGACCTGCGACGAGCCGGTGACGGTGCCGGTGCCGCCGGCCGAGCCGTCCGGCCCGTCACCCGAGCAGCCACCGGGCCGGTCACCCTTGCTGCGGTTGCCGGAGCGCGCGAACGTGGAGCAGTGACGGTCGGGGCGGGAGTGCTCCCGCCCCGACCGTCAGCACTACGTCACGTCAGACGGGTTCGCCGGTCGACGGCCGCCCGATCGCGTCCCGGGGCGCCATCGCCCGGGGATCGTCGGGCAGGCGAGCCTCGACGGCCCGGTCCCCGAAGTCCTTGTTGCGTTCGGCGTCCTGTGCGCGCTGGTCCCGCTCGTCCATCTGCTGCTGCCGGGACGTCTGCTGCTTGGCCATGGCGATCCTCGCGATCCGTCGGGGCGCGGTTGCGCCGACACGGTCTGCGGTCGTCCGTCGCCTACCCGATGGTCCTGCTGGCAAACGCGGCCGATGGCGAGGGCCGCTCGGGTGCGTGCGGTGCCGTGGGAGGGGTATCCGGGCGGCAGGCGAGCACCCCGGAGGTGGGCATGGACGAGCAGCGCGGCACGGTGACCATTCCGGTCGGGGACGTTCAGCTCCCCGCCGATCTGATGCTGCCCGCTGAGCCGGTCGGGGTGGTGCTCTTCGCGCACGGCAGCGGCAGCTCCCGGCACAGTCCGCGCAACGTGGCGGTGGCCCGTACGCTGACCGGCCGCGGGCTCGGCACGGTGTTGGTGGACCTGCTCAGCCCCGCCGAGGACGAGGTGGACGCCCGTACCGCCGAGCTGCGGTTCGACATCGGGCTGCTGGCCAGCCGGCTGGCCGGGATCATCGACTGGTTGGCGGTCGAGCGTCCGGCCGGTGACGTTCCGATCGGCCTGTTCGGGGCCAGCACGGGAGCCGCCGCCGCCCTGGTCGCGGCTTCGTCCCGCGCGGACCGGGTGGGTGCCGTGGTCAGCCGGGGCGGTCGGCCGGACCTGGCCGGCGCGGCGCTGGCCCAGGTGCGTACCCCGACGTTGTTGCTCGTGGGCGGCCTGGACGAGGAAGTGATCACGCTCAACGAGCGGGCGCTGGCGGAGTTGGGGGAGGTCGGCGAGCTGCGGGTGATCCCGGGCGCCACCCACCTCTTCGAGGAGCCCGGCACCCTGGAGCAGGTCGCCGACCAGGCTGGCACGTGGTTCACCACGCGGCTCCGCTGACGGTCACCCTCCGGAGGTGAGGGCCGAGGCGGAGCGGCGCTGTTGGACGGTGTCGATGACGCGCCACAGGACGGCGGTGATCGGGACGCTGACGAACGCGCCGGCGATCCCCGCGATCAGCGTGCCGGCGGTGACCGCCACCAGGATCACCGCCGGGTGCAGCCGGACCTGTCGTTTCATGATCAGTGGCTCCAGCAGGTTGCCCTCGATCTGCTGCACGGCGATCACGGCGGCCAGGGTGAGCAGCGCGGTGGTGGGGCCGTTCGCGGCCAGTGCCACCAACACGGCGACCGCGCCGGCCACCGTCGCCCCGATGATCGGCACGAAACCGCCGAGGAAGGTGATCAGCGCCAGCGGCAGGGCGAGTGGCACCCGCAGCACCACCAGCGCCAACCCGATGCCCAGCGCGTCGATGGCGGCGATGAACATGGTGCCCCGGCTGTACGCGCCCAACGTCTGCCAACCGGCCCGGCCGGCCTCGGCCAAAACCGGCTGGTTCGGGCCGGACATCCGCGACAGCACCCAGTGCCACATCGACCGGCCGTCCTTGAGCAGGAAGAAGAGCAACACCAGGGCGAGCAGCGCGGAGCCGAACACCTCGGTGGCGGTCCGGGCGCCGGCCACCGGGTCCGGAGAGCCGCCGCCGAGGCCCTGCCGGGCTTGGTCGACAAGCTTGTCCAGCTGCGCTTCGCTGACCGGCAACGTGGACGTCACGAAGTCCCGGCTGCGCTCCACCCCCTGCGTCAGCTCCTGGCTGAGCTGGTCGAACTGACTGGCGGTCAGGTTCCACACCAGGGCGCCGACACCGACCAGGATGCCGAGCAGCAGCAGTACGGTGCACAGCGCGGCCAGCGCCGCCGGCAGGCGCAGTCGACGGAGCAGGAGCAGCACCGGGTCGAGCAGCGCGGTGAGGAAGATGGTGGCGGCCAGCGCGATGGCCAGCGGCGCCAGCAGGACGGCGATCCGGCCCAGCAGGTAGAGACCGGCGATGACCACCACCAGGCAGGCGCTCCACGACACCGCGGTCCGGACCAGCCAGGGCAGCGCCGCCCAGGTCTGGCGCGGCCCGGGGCCGCCTGTTGTCGCCTCAGGTCCGTCTGCCGCCATGTCGGTCCTCCTCGATCTCGGCGAGGTCGGTACCCAACCGGTGGCGCGCTGACACCCGTACCGCTGCACCGTCGCTGGCCGCGCGGATCGTACGCCGGCCGGGCGTCCCGGGTGGGCGTCCGCGGATCCCCGTCGCGATGACGGCGTTTGCACTGGCGGGCCGAGGGAACGCAAACGGAAGCGACCACCCGAGGAGGAAGAGCGGTATGGGCGACTTCATGGACAAGGCCCAGGACTTCACGGACAAGCATGACAAGCAGGTCGACCAGGGTGTGGAGAAGGCCGGCGACATGGCCGACAAGCGCACCGGCGGCAAGTACGACGACCAGATTGACAAGGGCGTCGACCAGGCCCAGGCGCGCACCGGTGAGGGCGACCAGGTTCGCTGACGCGGTACGCGCTGCCCGGGTCGCCACCTTCTCGGCGACCCGGGAGCATCCGTCCGAACGCCGCGTGGGTCAGCGCTGTTGCTTCTCGCGTAGCTCGTTCATCGAGCTGGGCCGACCGCTCAACGTGTCGCGTATCCGGTCGACCAGACCGATGCCGGGTGCGAGCAGGCGGTTCGCCGGCGGATGGTCCGGCGCTCCCGGATGTGGCCGGGTGGGACCGATCCTCTTGACCGCCGTCACCTTGTCGGCAGCGTCGACCAGCTCCTCCCGTGCCGTCGCGGCGCGCAGTCGGGGGAAGAGTTCGTTCTCCTCCTCCCGTACGTGGTGTCGGATGGTGCTGGTCAGGTGGGCGAGGAGCTTGTCGAAGCGAGCGTCGGACGGGTCGACGGACTCCAGCTCCTTCATGGTGCGCTCGGCTTCGGCGTGCTCGGTGATCTCCCGGTCGGCGATCTCGTCACCGTCGGGCAGTGCCTTGCGGGCGATCGGATAGACGTACGCCTCCTCCGCCACCGAGTGGCGGACGAGTTCGGCGACCACCACGTCGACGAGCTGGCGGCGGTGCTCGGGCGTGCCCTGCCGGGTCTCCAACTCGACGAGGATTGCCTCGACCTCGCGATGGTCGGCGACGAGGATGTCGACGACGTCGTGGTCGTCGGTGGTCTCTGGGTTGCTCATCTGACGGCCCCTTACCGGTTGCGGATCGGTGGGAGGTGTGTGGCCCTGGTACCCCCACGGGGCTGCGCAAACCTACGGATGCCGATGGGTTGGGCGATGCCGGTGGTGCCCGCGGTAGGGGTGGTTCGCGACCGCCGCGATTGCCCTGCCGTCGTCGGGGTAACCGCCGCCATGACCGACGACCGCCCACGCGCCGACCGCGAGCAGTCGCGGCTCGACGATGCCGCCGAGCGGGGCGGCCGGGCGGTCCGACGGGCGCGACACCGCGGCGGGCAGGCCGGCCGGCTTCGGGCCCGGCAGTGGGAGATCACCCTGGTGATCTCCATTCAGGCCGGGCTGGCGGCGGCCATCGCCGCCCTCCTCGCCCAGCATCTGCTGGGCCCCGGAGCGCACGTCTTCGCTCCCGCAGCCGCCGTCGGCACGATCGCCACCGCCATCGGGCAACGGGCTCGGCGCACCTTCGAGCTGTTGGGCGGCGTGATCCTGGGCATCACCATCGGCGACGGGTTGCGCTTCCTGCTCGGCTCGGGCCCGTGGCAGACCGGCGTCGTGGTCACGCTGGCCATCGCCGCCGCGTTACTGGTGGCCGGGAGGGGCGGCCAGCTGGTTGGTCAGGCCGGCGGTACCGCCGTGCTGATCGCCACGCTGGCCCCGATGGAACGTGGCCTGGAGTTGCCTCGGATCTTCGACGCACTCGTCGGCGGCGCGGTCGGCCTGATGGTGGTCGCGCTGCTGTTGCCGGTCAACCCGATGCGAGTGCTGGAGCGGGCCGCGGCACCGATCTTCGCGATCCTCTGCGAGAAACTCGCCGAGCTGGCGCAGGCGACGCGCGAGCGCGACGGCGACCGGACGCTGGGCATCCTGGAGCGCCTCCGTGGCACCGACGGCGACCTGGGCCGGCTGCACGATGCGTTGAGCGGCGCGGAGGAGGTGGTGACGATTGCTCCGGTGCGCTGGCACCGCCGACAGCAATACCACGCCTATGCCCGCACGGCGGGTCACCTGGAGCGGTTGGTCCTGGACAGTCGTACCCTGGCTCGCTGGTCGACGACCGCGCTGCAGTACGACGAGCCGATTCCACCGGAGCTGCCGGACGCGGTGGGCCGGTTGGGTCAGGCGGTGGCCCAACTGCGCATGGAGTGCCGGGTTGGCGACTACCCCCGGCACACCCGCCAGTTGGTCGAGCAGTGTGCCGAGTTGGCCGGGCGGGCCGCCGCGGGCGGGGTCAAGGAATTCGGCGAGTCCATCGTCACGGGACTGCGAACCGCGGCCAGCGACCTGCTCCGGGCCTCCGGTTGTGAACCGGACGAGGCCAACCGGATCGTGCGCCGGGCGGCCGGCGCCGGCGAGGCCGAAGTCCATCCACCGGCCCGGCGACAACTGCGGCGGGTTCGTCCGACGCGAGCCGCCCGAGTTCGTCGGCGTACCCGCCTGGCCTCCCGGATGCTCGACGACAGTCGGGCCGGCCGCCCCGCGAGGGAGCGACCGGCCCGGTGATCTGCTCGGGTGGTCAGGCGGAGTAGCCGCGCTCGGCGATCCAGTTGGCGATCTTCGGCAGGCTCACCCAATACTCGCCCAGCGCCGGGTCCGCCGGGTCGGCGACCCGAATGGTGTCGCCACCGTCGCGGTAGCCGACGAGGGCCAGGTAGTGGCCGCCCTCGTACGAGTGCGGGTTGCCGTCGGTGTCCACAGTGGTGCCCTTGATGTTCGCCACCACCGGCCGGCCGGCGTCCACCGCGGCCAGCACGTCCCGGCGTAGCTGGTCGACCTGGTCCGGGCGGGCCACCGAGTCGCGAATCTCGGTGGTCCGGTACTTGCCTCCGGTCAGCTCGTTCAGGACCCGGGTGGTGTCCAGGGCCGAGGGGGTGCCCGCCTCGGTGGTGCCCAAGAGGTTGGCCACCGCGTCCTGGGGAAGCGCCTTCCCCTGGGCGGACAACGCGATCCGCGTCGCGGCCGGGCCGCAGTAGAAGAAGTTCGGCTGAGCCTGGTAGTCGATGCTGAGGATCCGCTCGGCGGCCCGATCGGTCTGGCTCGACGAGGTCGGTGCGGCCTGGGCGGGTGCGGCCTGGGCGGCTACCGCCGGGCCGAGGGCGCAACCGCCGGCGACAAGCATGCCGACGACGGACAGCCCGCTCTTCTGGATGATCGGATTCATTGTCGAGTCTCCGTTCGGGGGGTTGTGCCTCCGGCCGTCGGAGGGCAGCAGCACCGGGAATGGCGCTCGGCTCAGCAGGGGGCGACGACCAGCGGCCGGTCTCGACCCTGGGCGTCCCGGGTAGGTAACGGCTCCGCGGTGGCGGGCATTCCGCCGGTCCGGTGGTGTGGGTGCCGTGATCAGGTGCAACGGCTACCGGCAGGGCGGGATTCCGGGTGCGCCCGCGCGGCCGGCCGCAGGCGGGCGGGAAAGGTCACCTCGTCCGCTTCACCGGACAAAACCGGCATCACGCGTGATGTCGGTCGGAAATCAGAGGCTCCCGAGCAGCCCGGTCACGGTGATCTCGATGACGACGCGGTCCGGATTCGGGCGCGGGGTCCGATACCGCTCGGCGTAGCGTCGCTCCGCCTCCGCCACGGCGGCCCGATCCGACCGCACGACCGCGCGGCCCTCGATCGTCAGCCACCGGCGGCCGTCCACGTGGCAGACCGCCACCGCCGCGCCCGCCGCACCGGCGGCGGCCACCTGACGGGCCTTGCGGGAGCCGCCAGAGGTGATGACCCGGGCCAGCCCGGCCGCCGGGTCGAGGGTCACCCCGACCGGTACGACGTGCGGGGTCCCGTCCGCACGGATCGTGGTCAGGGTCGCGAGGTGCCGTTCCGCGCAGAAGGCGACAACACGCTCGTCGTGCACGTCCAACCGATGATCGCCCGCCATGCCCGTCCCCTGTCCACCGAACCGACCCTGATCATGGCACCTGACGGCGCGCCCGATCCCGATCCGTCGACGAATCCGGCTGGCCGGGCAGTTGGCGGCCGGCCGCCCGGCGCTTGTGCACCAGCCGGGTGAGGTAGATCAGCGCGGCGGCCAGGACACCCATGTCGTCCAGGTAGATCGGATCCGGCAGCACGTCCACCGGGAAGATCGTGTAGATCAGCGCCCCGTAGAAGGCCACCTTGCCGCCCGCGCCGAGCCCGGTCAGCATCCGTCGCGTCCGCACCATCCGCACCGCCAGCACCACGGCACCGACAAGTGTGGCGAGCGCCAGGATGCCGGCGATCACCACGAGGACCCACGCCTGTCGGGACATGCCGTCACGCTAACCCACCGGGAGTCGCGCGGCTCAGAACGCGGGCACCGCCGCGCGGCCACGAGCCGTCACCTTGTTCTCCCGGGTCTGCTCGGCCGACGGCCTGGCAACCTCGCTGAGCGGCAGCACCGACGCCGACTCCGCGACCCGTCGCCCGGTGGCGGCGTGGGCCTCCTCGCGCAGACTCCGGGCCGCCGCGACGGCCAACTCGGCCGCCCGCCAGGCAACCTGCTCCTGCTCGCGGGCCGCGGCGTGCCGGGCCGCCAGATTGTCGCGGATCGCCCGTCGCAGCACCAGTTCCTGCGCGACCGGGTGCAGCCGCGGGTCCCAGCCGTCGCGGTGCGCGAAGACGTCGCTGAGCTGCTCCACCGACAACTCCCGCCGCCAGTACGCGTCCAGCGCGGCCCGGTGCAGGTAGCGCTCGCGGTCCGCGTATTCGGCGGGGGTGCGGGCGGTCTGCGGCAGTGGCATGGCGGCTGCCGCGTCGAGCCGCCGGACGGCCGCCTCGGCCGCCTCGTACGTCTGCCACGCTGCCTCGACCGCCTCCTGCGCGGCCACCCACTCCGTTCGGCGGCGCGCGGCGGTGGTGGTCGCCCGCTCCGCGGCCACCGCGACCTCCTGCGCGTAGCGGCTCTGCTCCCGCTCCTCCTGCGCCTGTTCGAGTTGGCTCGGCATGGCCGCGCGGCGGATCCGGGCACCCGGGTCGAGGCGGAGCCGGCCGGGCCGGAGCAGCAGAGCGGAGACAGCGACGCCGACGATCCCGAGCAGGCTCAGCCAGATGACGGCAGCCCGGGACAGGTCGGGCAGGGCGGCGGAGAGGATGGTTTGCATGATCAGCACCTCGCGGTCGAAGGCGGGTATCGACGGGTGGCAGGAGGAGCCCGACGGCGCCGGTCGGCCGGGTGACGGGGTCGTCCCGTCGAGGGGCGACTCGGCCGCTGCGACGGACTACCCGGGACCGGGCCCCGGATCACCGGGCCAGGATCAGCGGGCGGGTGGGCCACGCAGCGCGGGAACGCCGCGGCCGGGATCGATGGCCGGGGCCTGACCCCGGCCCTCCGCGATCGGCCCGGTCAGCGCGGTGGTGTCCGCCGTGGCAGCCGGCCGGGCGGTGGCGGGCTGGGCCGCCCGCTCGGTGACCGAAGGGATATCGGGACGGACACTGGCCACCCGGCTGCTCACGGCACTGGGCCGGAGCTGCGTCGAGGCGGGCGGTGGGGTCGCGGCGAGGGCGCCGCCCAGGCCGACCGCGAGCACCAGCGCGGTGATCGCCAGTCGGGTCAGGTCACGCAGTGACCGCAGCACAGCCCAGCGGGCGGGGCGGACACACACTGCGGACGACACCCGACCAACGTAGCGCCTGCCCTGCCGTGTCGCAGCACGGCGACGGCCCGCTGCGGCGTGACCGCCGCCACCATGAGCACTGTGGACGGTGGGGATCGACACCCGGAAAAGACGGTGCCCCCGGGCCGGATCGGGTCCGGTCGGGGGCACCGCGCGTGTGCCTGCGGCGGGTCGTGGTCAGCTGCCGGCGCCGAGCACCGGCGGCGCGGCGTGCCCGCCGTCGTGCCACACCATCTCGTCCTCGGTCAACCAGGTAAGTCGCTCGTCGGAGTCGTCGTCCTCCGGTCGACCCCGCCCGCCGAGCAGCCCGGCGCCGTTGCGGCCGGAGCCCGCACCACCGGCCGCCGCCCGGCCGCCGCCGCGCTGGCCGTCCACGCCGCGCCCGATGCCGCTGGCAGACCGACCTTCGGCCGGGGTCCCGCCACCAGCGGGCCGAGCCGAGGGGGTGGGGGTGCTGCCCGAACCGGCGAGCGCGGCGGTGCGCAAAACCCCGCCGGCCGGTGACCCACCCGGCGCTGCGTAGAGCAGCCCGGGGCCGGCGCTCGCGGCGGCGGTCACCGGGGCCGACCCGGCCAGGCCGGCCAGCCCGGCGGCCCCGCCGGTGAGCAGCGCGCCACCGACCAGCGGATCCGCGCCGGCGAGGACGGTGCCGCGCTGGTCGGAGTCGCCACCGGAGCCGAGCGGGCCGGCAGCCACGGCGGGCGTGCCACCGGTGCCCGAGCCGCCCCGGTCGGAGACCGAGCCGTCACCGACGACCGGCGGTGGGGCGGCGCGCTCGAGCTTCGAGACGGTCGCGTCGCCGGTGTGCGCGTTGACATTGGTGCTGCCGGGCCCGGCGCTCGCCTTGGCCACAGCCGAAACACTCTGCGGCGTCGTCGGATCCGTGTTGATCCGGTTCGGGGTGTCCGGGTCGGGCAGCGGTGGATCGACCACCCGGTCGTACGCGGAGATCTCGTAGCTGCTGGCCAGCTCGGCCACCAGGTTCACCATCCGCTGGTGGGCCTTCTCCTGCTCCTGCTTGTCCTGCTGGTGACCCACGAAGCCCATGACCATCGCGCCGGGCAGACCGAAGGTGGCGGCACCCTTGATCGTGCCGGAGATCGCCTTGTCGTTGTCGTCGGTCTCCTCCGGGCTCTCGGCCTCCTTGTGGGCCGTGCGCAGATGGTCGGCCATCATGGTCAACCCCTGCTTGATGCCCGCCATCCCCTCGCCGAGGGCGTCGGAGTGGGCGACGATCAGGCTGAGTCGCCGATGGAACTCCCGGCCCGCCGAACCCGTCCAGGTGTTGCCGAGCTTCTCCAGATCGCCGCTCAACTCCCGGCCGAGCCCGTCGAGGACCCCCTTGAGCTCGGCCCACTGGGTGGCAACGCCCTCGATCTGCTCCGGCTTGCCAGCCATCACGCCGTCGTACAACTGCTGGTGGCTGCTGCCCTGGTAGCGCTCGGTGTATTCAGACACGGCCGTTCTCCTTCGGCTGCAACGCCCGATCGACCCCGGTCAGCGCCGCGGACACGTCGGTGGCGTTGGCGGCGTTACGCGCCTCGGCGGTGCGGTAGTTGGTCAGAATCGTGCTGGTGGCCTGCTGAGCCGCAAGCACCGCCTGCCGGATCCGTTCGGCCTGGTCCACATAGGACTGGTGCACCTCGCTGTAGCGACGCGCCTTGTCGGTGGCGTCGAAGAACGAGCCCAACGCCGGCGGCCGGCACTGCATCTCGGTGTTGAGCTTGCGCAGCACCGACTCGACCTGGCTCAACCGCGAAGCAAGGTGGTCGTGAAAATCCTCGAGGGACAGCAGGTCGACTTCCGTACGCCCGGTCATGGCAACATCCCCGTCGTTCTGGTTGACAACCGTCAGCGACATTCAGGTTAGTCCACCGCCGCGATTCGGGGCGACCCGTCACGGCTGCTCAGCCGATGCCCCCGGTCGATCCCGCCGGCGTCCCGCCGCCCGCTCCACCGGCCGGCGGAACGGGTGGCGGTGGTGCGGCCGCCGGGGCCGGCTCGTCGGGCGAGAAGACCGCCATCGCGTTCTCCTGGGTCAGGGTGGGCCCGGTCGGGATCAGCGCGAGCAGCGAGCCGGGCACCGCCAGCGGGGTGACGCCGCCGTAGCCGAGCACGTCCAGTGTCTCCGCCGAGCCGAGCGGATAGCGGATGCCCTGCGGGGTGATCAGGTAGATCGTCGACCCGGCGGCGCCGGATCCGCTGGTCCCGGCGCCGGGCGAGGCCTGCGCGACGACGCCCTTGCCACCGGGCAGCAGCACCGCCTCGGCGGTGCGGACGGCGTCCCGCCTGGTCTGGGGCACCGGCACCGGGCCCGGACCGTTCCCGGTCAGCTCGGCCGGCGCCCGGTCGAAGATCTCCAGGGTGGTGGTCGGCTGGCCGCCCGCGCTGCCCGCCCGGTACGTCGCGCACAGCGTGGTCTGACCGGGCCTGGCCTGGTAGACGGCGGGCAGCGTCGACGGCAGCCCCTCCTCGTCCACCCGCTGCTCGACGTACAGGTCGCCAGCCTGGTCCGGGGTGATGTCGGTGATCTGGCCGCCGCCGCGGACCATCAGCAGAGCGCTGATCTCACTGATCGGGGCGAGACCCTCCCGGGTCAGCACGTAGTGCTGCCCGGCGGCGCTGAACACCTGACCGATGACGGCGGGCCGGCCGGCCACCCTCCGCACGCTGCTCTCACCCTCGCCGGGCAGCTCCGGCTTGCGCAGCGGTGGCCCGGCCGGCACGGCGTTGAGCAGTTGCTGACCGACCCGTAGCGGAGTGGCGCGGGACATCTTCAGCGCCGTGATCGTCGGGTCCCCGTCGAGCACCTGGAGACGACTGTTGTTGGTGAGCAGGTAGCGCTGCTCGTCCATCACGACAAGCACCGCGCGGTCACCAAGAGGCACGCCGCCGGGCAGCGCCCGGTCGATCACCAGCCGGGTGCTGGACCGCTCGGGATCGACCGGGTCGGGCACGTCGCAGACCGACCAGGGCAGGCCGGTCAGCGACTTGCGGTCCGGCAGGGCGTCCGGCGCCCCGACGATGCCGAGGGTGAGCCCGCGCGGCTGGTCCCGCAGTGCCGCCTGGGACATCGTCCGCGCCGTCGCGTCCGGCTTGTTCAGGACCAGGCGGGCCGAGGTGTAGTTCAACGTCGGGTGCAGTTGCCCGTCCAGGTACACGTACGTCGCGCCGGTCTCCCGTTCGATGACCAGGGTCTGGTCCTTCAGTGGCACTGTGTTACCTGTCAACTGGCCGTAGGCGCCAACCCCACCGAGCACGACGGCCGCGGTGATGACACTGCCGAAGACGGCCATGCCGAGCCGTCGCATCGGGAGGTTGGTGGTCTCCGGGTCGCCCGACAGCAGCGCCGAGACGATGCGGCGGGTGACGAAGCGGTACGCCTGCACCTGATCGCGGCGGGTCCGCATGACTTACCTCCGGCGGGGTGGATCCGCGACGATCAGGTCGGGGTGCCGTCGCGGGCTTCCCTACGATAAGGGGCCGACGGAGGTTCCTCGGGACCACCGCTCGTGGTCGGCACCGGACCGACCCGGTGCAGAGCCGTACCGTGCAGGAGGGACAGTCAGCGATGACGCAGGTTCAGGCGCGACCCGCCCGAGCGGCCACGGACCCGACCGAGGTGACGGCGCGGCCGACGCCGCCGACTGACCGACCCGGCCGTGGACGGCTCGGTCCGGTGCTCGTCGGGCAGCTCGTCGTACTGGAACTGTGCGTGGTCGGGATGTGGGCCGCCTCGTTCGGGCCGGGCTGGGTGGCTGCCGCGGTGGCGCCCGTCGCGGCGCTTGTCGTCGTTGCCACCTTCGCCCGCAGGGGTGGCCGCTGGTGGTTCGAGGACCTGCTGCTGCGGCGGCGTCTGCGGCGGCGCGGTGAGCGTGCGTCGGCGGTGCTGGGTGGCGGCCGGGCGGGCGACCCGCGGCTGGCGGTGCTCGCCCCCGAGTTGAGCGTGATCGAGTTGACCGACCGCGGCACCCGGCTCGGCATCGGGCGCGACGACGAGGGCTGGTTCGCGGCGGTCGCGTTGCAGCCCGCCAGCGGCGCGACCGCCGGTTCGGTGCACGCGTCCACAGTGGACCTGGTGTTGCGGGTGCTTGCCGACTTCACCGCCCCGGTCTCTCGTACCCAGGTAGTCGCGCACACCCTTGTGTGGTATCCGGCGCCCGGTGCGCCGCCGGCGGCGCACCGGACCGTCTGGGTGGCGCTGCGGCTGACCGTCAGCGACGCCCGGGCGGAGGCGGTGAGCCGGGGCGGTGGGCTCGCCGGCGTGCACCGGACGGTGGCTGCCGGGATCGGCCGGCTGGGCAAGGCGTTGACCTCGGCGGGGCTGGCCCATCGGCCGCTCAACCGGGACGAGTTGCGCGCGGCCATCGTCTCGGCCGCCGGGCTCGACCTGGGGCCGGAGGCGCCGGCGGAGAGCTGGCACGGGCTGCACGGCGGTGGCTGGACCCACCGTTGCCTGGTGCTGCGCGGCCGTGCGGAGGTGCCGCTCGGCCCGCTGGTGGACGCGATCACCGCGACCTCCGCGCCGTCGCACACGGTGGCCGCGACGGTGTCGGCGAACGGTCGGGTGGCGTCGCCGCTGTTGCGGGTCGCGGCGATGGACAACCACGTCGAGGCGCTGGTCAAGGTGGTCCGCGACATCGCGCAACGAACCGGCACGTCCGCCCGACCGATGGACGGCCAGCACGGACCGGGCGTCTACGCCACCGCGCCGGTCGGGTCGGCGCTGGGCGTCTCCACCCGTCCGCAGCCGCGATGACCGGCGTGGCGTCCGCGGGCGGTCAGGGCCGGAGGTTGACGATCCAGCCGTAGAGGCCGCAGACCCAGAAGGCGAGCGGCACCAGCGAGATGATCAGCATGATCTCGGCGATGTCGAGCAGCCGGCCCCAGACCGGCGAGATGCGCTTACCGGCGACGGTCAGCCCGTAGATCAGGCTGACCACGGCGGCCAGCACCAGCCCGCCCAGGATCAGACCGAGCTGAACCGGCAGCGACCCGCTGGCGAACGTGGCGGCGGCGGCCAGGCCCAACCCCACGGTGCCGGCCAGCAGCACGGGGGTGCGCTGGGCGCGGCCCAGCAGCGGTCGGGCCCGGAGCAACGACAGCAGGGCCAGCACCAGGCACAGCAGCACCGCCGCCGCGCGCCCGTCCAGGGCGAGCACGAGCTGCGCGCCGAGCACCAGCACCGCGACCGTCCACAGCAGACCGGTCATGAACTGGTCGGCGCGTTCACTGCGCTGGAGCACCTGCCGGCCGTCGACCGACTCGCTGTCGGTCTTCAGGTCCTCCGGGCCGGTCGGGATCGAGGGCACCGGCAGGCGCGCCAGCCGGTAGGCCGCCATCGGCAGTGCCGGCACCACGCCGAACGCGACAGCCGCCACCACCGCCGCGGCGGCCGGCGCGTCGAGGCCGAGGACCAGGCAGAGCAACGCGCCCATCCCGGTGGCCGCCCCCACCCCGATCGCGGCGAAGAAGAGCGGATACCGGTCGCCGACCGCCAGCACGGCGACCGCGCCCGCGACCACCGCGGCCGTCGCCGCGAGCAGCACGTGCGGGCTGGCCAACTCGGTAAGTGGCCGGTCACCGGCGAGCAGCAACAGGCCGCCGACGGCGGCGTGCCCGAGGGCGACAATGGCCAGCACCGCGCCGGTGCGGCTGTCGGCGGCGGCCCGGGACAGCACCGCCGCGCCGACAAGCAGCGCCACGGCCACCAGCAGGGCGGCCAGCGCGCCGGGCAGGTGCGGCGGGCCGGCGAAGAGCGCGGCGAGCGCGCCGGCGCCGAGCGCCGACGCCGCGAACAGCACGGCGAAGGACCGGGTCGCGCCGACCTGCCAGGCGCCGGGGCGCTGGTTGGTCGCGGTGGCGACGGCGTCCACCACATCGTCGAAGACGATCTCCGGCGCGGCCGCGGACCGGGGGTTGAAGTAGAGCACCTCACCGTCACGGACGCTGAGCTGCGCCGCGGTACGACCACCGTCCAGCGGCGCGCCGCCCAACCTGGACAGTGCCCAGCCGCCGTGCCGCGCGCCCTCGTCGGCCATGTCCTCGCCGGCGTAGCGCAGCAGGGTGGGGAGCAGGTCGGCCATCGGCACGTCCGAGGGCAGCGCCAGGTCCATCCGGGTACGCGGAGCCACGATGGTGATCCGGCTCAGACCACCGGTCGCCGTCTTCGTCGCCACAGTGGCCTCCAGGTGTGCGTCGGTGCTCGGCTGGCCGCGATGCCACGCTCCGGGTCCACCGCGCCCACGGCAGATTACCTACGATGGCGGGCACGTACGATGCCCACCCGCGGGCTCCGGTCCGCGGCGGCACGTCATCAGGCCGCTTCTGGGGGAGGAGACAGCCGTGAGCACTGTGGTGTTCCGCCGGCTCCCGCGTCAGCCGGGACCGGCTCTGCCGCGCGGTGAGGTGCTGCTGGAGTCTCCTCCAGAGCTGCCCGAGCCGACGCCCCGCGGGATGGGGCAGCTGCTCATGATCCTGCCGATGTTCTGCGGGGTCGGCGCGATGGCGTTCCTCTACGCCGGCAAGGGCGGCGGCATGATGACGTACGTCGCCGGTGGCCTCTTCGGCGTCTCGATGCTCGGCATGGCGATCGGTTCGCTCGCCAACAACGGCGGCAAGGACAAGGCCGAGCTGAACGCCGACCGGCGCGACTACATGCGCTACCTGGCCCAGATGCGCAAGCGCACCCGGCGGGCCGCGGAGCAGCAGCGGGCGGCGATGACCTGGCGGCACCCGGAGCCCGACGCGCTCTGGTCGATCGCCGCGTCCCGGCGGCTCTGGGAGCGACGGACCACCGAGGACGACTTCGGCGAGACCCGGATCGCGCTCGGCCCGCAGCGACTGGCCGTGGAGATCGTCCCGCCGGAGACGAAGCCGGTGGAGGACCTGGAGCCGATGAGCGCCATCGCGCTCCGCCGGTTCGTCCGCGCCCACTCCACTGTTCCCGAGTTGCCGACCGCGTTGTCGGTACGCGCGTTCAGCCGGGTGGCGCTGCGCGGCGACCGCGCGCCGGTGCTCGACCTGACCCGGGCGGCGCTCGGGCAGCTGGCCACCTTCCACGCCCCGGACGACCTGGTGGTCGCGGTGGTCGCCGCGCCGGACCGGCAGCCGTCCTGGGACTGGGTGAAGTGGCTGCCGCACGCCCACCACAGCGGGCGTACGGACGCCGCCGGCGCGCGCCGTCTGGTCTTCGCCAGCCTGGCCGAGGCCGAGGCGTCGCTCGCCGCCGAGCTGGCCGGGCGGCCTCGGTTCGCACCCGAGGCCAAGCCGCTGACCACCGCCCCGCACCTGGTCGTGGTGATCGACGGTGGTGAGATCTCGCCGACCTGCCAACTGGTGGGCCCGGGGCTGCTCGGCACCACGGTGCTCGACCTGTCCGGGACGGTGCCCCGCGACGCCGGCCGCTGGCTGCTCTGCCTCGACGTGGCCGACGGAAGCTCGCTCGATCTGGTCCGGGGCAGCTCGTCGTCGCCGCTGGGGCGCCCCGACCGGCTCAGCGCCGAGGCGGCCGAGGGGCTGGCTCGGCAGATCGCCCCCTATCGCCTCTCCCAGCAGCAGGCCAGCACCGATGAGCCGCTGGCGCGCAGCACGGAGCTGCCGGACCTGCTCGGGGTGGGCGACGCGGCGACGGTGGACGTGCAGCAGACCTGGCGCCCCCGCGGTCACCGGGACCGGCTGCGGATCCCACTCGGCGTCGGCCCGGACGGCAACGTGGTCGAACTCGACTTCAAGGAGTCCGCGCACGAGGGCATGGGCCCGCACGGCCTGGTGATCGGTGCGACCGGCTCCGGCAAGAGCGAGCTGCTCCGTACGGTGGTGGCCGCCCTGGCGGTGACCCACTCGTCGGAGGAGCTGAACTTCGTCCTTGTGGACTTCAAGGGCGGCGCGACGTTCGCCTCGCTGGAGGCGTTGCCGCACACCAGCGCGGTGATCACCAACCTGGCCGACGAGCTGCCGCTTGTCGACCGCATGCGCGACGCGCTCGCCGGCGAGATGGTGCGCCGGCAGGAGTTGCTGCGGGCGGCGGGCAACTACGTCTCCCGCTTCGAGTACGAGAAGGCTCGGGCGGCCGGCGAGCCGCTGGCCCCGATGCCCAGCCTGTTGATCATCTGTGACGAGTTCAGCGAGTTGCTCGCGGCCAAGCCCGACTTCATCGACCTGTTCGTGATGATCGGCCGGTTGGGTCGGTCGCTGGGCGTGCACCTGCTGCTGGCCAGTCAGCGGCTCGAAGAGGGCAAGCTGCGGGGGCTGGACACCCACCTGTCGTACCGGATCGGTCTGCGGACGTTCTCGGCGGTGGAGAGCCGGATCGTGCTCGGCGTGCCGGACGCGTACGAGTTGCCGAACGCGCCCGGCCACGGCTACCTGAAGACGGACACCAGCACCATGCTGCGGTTCCGGGCCGCGTACGTGTCCGGGGCCTACCGGGCGCCGGGGCAGCAGGCCGCCGCGTCGCAGGCGCTTGTGCAGCGCCGGATCGTGCCGTACGGCCTGGACTTCATCGCGGCGCAGCTCCCGCAGATGCCGGTGGACACCGCTCCGGAGCCCGAGCAGCCGGCCGACGGCAAGGCCGTGGCGATGCTCGACGTGCTGATCGACCAGCTCAAGGGTCGGGGCCGCCCCGCCCACCAGGTGTGGCTTCCGCCGCTGGCCGACCCGCCGGGCCTGGGTGAGCTGCTCGGCCCGCTGGCCGTCGACCCGACCTACGGGCTGTGCACCGCCTCCTGGCCGGGGCGCGGGCGGCTGACCGTGCCGGTCGGGGTGGTGGACCGCCCGTACGAGCAGCGCCGCGACCCGATGATGGTCGAGCTGGCCGGTGCCGGCGGCAACGTCGTCATCGTCGGCCGGTCGCTGAGTGGCAAGAGCACCATGCTGCGTACGCTGCTCGCCTCGCTGGCGCTCACCCACACGCCACGTGAGGCGCAGTTCTTCTGCCTGGACTTCGGCGGCGGCGCGCTGCGCAGTCTGGAGCGTCTGCCGCACATGGCCGGGGTGGCCGGTCGCCGGGACGTCGAGGCGGTACGCCGGACGGTGGCCGAGGTGGTCGCCGTGCTGGACGACCGGGAGACGCGCTTCGCCCAGCACGGCATCGACTCGGTGGCCAGTTACCGCCGTCGCCGGGCGGCCGGTGAGTTCGCCGACGACCCGTTCGGTGACGTGTTCCTGGTGGTGGATGGTTGGAACACGCTGCGCCAGGAGTACGAGGAGCTGGAGCAGACCATCACCACGCTGGCCAACCGGGGCCTCGGCTTCGGTGTGCACGTGGTGCTCACCGCGGTGCGGTGGGCGGAGATCCGGATCAACATGCGTGACCTGCTCGGCACCAAGCTGGAGCTGCGTCTCGGCGACCCGTCCGAGTCCGAGATCGACCGCCGCGCGGCCATGAACGTGCCGGACAAGGCGCCCGGTCGCGGCCTGACCCGGGACAAGCTGCACTTCCTCACCGCCATCTCGCGGCTCGACGGTCGTCGGGACATCGATGACCTGAGCGAGGCGTCGCTGGCCCTGGCCGGGCATGTGGCAGCGAACTGGCCGGGTCGTCCGGCACCGAAGGTGCGGCTGCTGCCGCGCCGGTTGCCGGTGGCCGAGCTGGCCCGGATCATCGACCGGTCGGCGCCGGGTCTGCCGATCGGTGTCAACGAGTCGGCGCTCGCGCCGGTCTACCTGGATCTGGCCAACGAGCCGCACCTGACGGTCTTCGGCGACGCCGAGTGCGGCAAGACCAACCTGCTGCGGTTGATCGCCCGGGGCATCACCGAGCGGTACACGCCCGCCCAGGCGCGGCTGGTGATCGCCGACTATCGGCGTGGCCTGCTGGGCGCGGTGGAGGGCGATCACCTGCTCGACTACGCCCCGTCCAACCAGGCGTTCGCCCAGGGGCTCGGGTCGATCCGGAGCGCGCTGAACAACCGGTTGCCCGGCCCGGACGTGACCACCGCCCAGCTGCGCGATCGCAGTTGGTGGAAGGGCCCGGACCTGTACATCCTGGTGGACGACTACGACCTGGTGGCCTCCGGTGGGAGCAACCCGCTCAGCGCCCTGCAGGAGTTGTTGCCGCAGGCCCGCGACATCGGTCTGCACCTGATCGTCACGCGTCGCGTCGGCGGGGTCTCCAGGGCGCTCTACGAGCCGGTGTTGCAGCGGTTGCGCGAGCTGGACTCGCCGGGCCTGCTGATGTCCGGCAACCGGGAGGAGGGCGCCGTGTTCGGCACCCTGCGACCGAGCCCGCAACCGCCGGGTCGGGGCACCCTCGTCCGGCGACGTGACGGCCAACAGTTGATCCAGACGGCGTGGTCCGAGCCGTCCTGATCGAGGTACAACCGGCGCGATTCACCACCATCCATCGCACCCCCGTCGATCAGGGCTGCGGGCGCTCGACCGGTTCCGCTACGGTCTTCACTGGAGTGTCCGTCGGTGGGGTGTTGCTGCCTTACCGCGGGGGAGGAGTGCGGCAATGCCGCCACCACAACATGACGGAAGGGTGTGAAGCATGGCGTTCGAGGTCGAAGCTGCGACTCTGCATACCGCCGCGAGTGACGTGCGGTCCACGCGCAGCGAGGTCGACGGCGAGCTGAAGAAGCTGTGGAACGTTGTCGACGACCTGGCCATGGCGTGGAAGGGTCAGGCGTCCACGGGCTTCCAGTCGCTGATGACGCGCTGGAACGAGGACACCGTCAAACTGCTGACGGCGATGGACAACATCGCTGACCTGCTCGACAAGTCGGGTACGACGCATCAGGTAAACGACGAAGAGCAGCAGCAGATGCTGGACAAGTTCCACTCTGCTCTCAACCCGTGATCCGCAGCCAGCAGAGGGGGAAATCGTGACGATCAAAGTTGACTACGCGGTCCTCGAGAGCAGCAATCAGCAGATGCAGGCCATCTCGAAGACGCTCGAGGAAAAGCTCGACACGCTTCGGGCCATGCTGACCAAGCTCCACTGGGACGGCGAGGACCGGGTTGCCTACGAGCAGCACCAGGCGAAGTGGGATGCGGCGGTCCGGGACATCAACCGGATCCTGAACGAGATCGGCGGTGCCGTCGGCATCGCTCGGGAAAACTACCTCACCACCGAGATGAGCAACTCCAAGGTGTGGGGCTGAGGCATTCACCGGTGCGGCTCCGGTCCGGTTCACCCGGGCCGGAGCCGCACTGTTTTTCATCGTCGGTGTGGAGCGGCGGTCAGCCGGCGGCCGGTGCGTCGGTGCGTCGGCCCGGACGCCAGCCGCGCTGGCGGCCCCGGGCCACTATCGGTCGGGCGATCAGCAGCAGCACTGTGAGCAGCCCGCCGACCGCCGCGGCCCAGATCGCGGCGGCGCGCTGCCAACCCAGTGGGTCGTCCTGCGCGACGGGCGCCGCGAGCGCGGTGGCCGGCGGGTTCACCCTGGTGCCCAGCAGGCTCGACACCGCCCGGTACGGGTTGACCACGCCGTAGCCGATGTCGCCGTTGTGGCCCTCCGGTGGGTTGTCCGCCGTGCGTTCCAGCCGTTCGGCGACCTGCTGCGGGGTGAGGTCCGGGTAGGCGGCCCGGACCAGCGCGGCCACTCCTGAGACGTACGCGGCGGCGAAGCTGGTGCCGCCGGTCGGCTCGGCGCGGTAGCCGGACCCCTGCGGCGCCGGCCCGATGATGTTCAGCCCCGGTGCGGCGATGTCGACGTAGTCGCCACTTATCGAACTGCCCACGTGGCCGCCCTGCTCGTCGACCCCGCCGACCGCGATCACCCCCGGGTACGCGGCCGGGTAGCCCGGCCGGTTCTGCTGATCCTCCGCGCGGTTGCCGGCGGCGGCGACAAGCACCACCCGCTTGGCCAGCGCACGGTCGACGGCCGCCGTCAGCTCGGGGCCGGGAATGGTCGTGAGGGACAGGTTGATCACGTCGGCGCCCTGGTCGACGGCCCAGTCGATCGCCGCGGCGATCTGCACGGGAAGATTGGGGTCCCTGGTGTCCTTGAGGTTCGGCAGAACGCGGATCGGCAGGATGCGGGCGGCCGGGGCGATGCCGCTGAACGGGACGCCGGTGCCCTCCCGGCCGGCGATGATGCCGGCGATCATCGTGCCGTGCCCGACCAGGTCGCACTGGCCCTGGTTGGCCGCCAGATCGTTGAAGTCGCGACCCTCGAGCACCTGACCGGCGAGCAGCGGGTGGACGGCGGAGACCCCGGAGTCGATCACCGCGACCGTCACTCCGGCGCCCCGGGACAGCGGCCACGCCGCGGACGGCTCCAGCCGGCGCAGCGCCCACGGCATCGCCGTCAGGGCCTCCTCACTGGCCGGACCGCAGGCGGGCGGTGCCGCCCGCGCCGGTGCGGGTGCCACCACGGCGGTGCCGAGCAGAGCCACCAACGCTCCACTGAGGACACCGCGGGCGGCACGGCCACTGCGGCGGAACGGGTGGGTCGCGCTCAACGGCGGGCATTCGCGCACCCGCAGAGATTACCGCTGCGCCCCGTCGGGCAGCGGCCCCCGGCGGGGTGGGTCAGGCGCCGGGTTCGACCTCCGTGGTGGGCGTCTCGGCGAACAGCGCGAGCAGGTCGCCGACCTGGCGGTAGGCCTCGGCGGGGTGCCGGAACCGGCCGGCCGGGTTGAGGGTGTATTCGTTGCGCCGTCCGACCCGGGTGCGGTGCAGGTAACCGGCCGCTTCCAGGTCGGCGACGATCGCCTGCGCGGCCCGTTCGGTCACGCCGACCTCGGCCGCGACGTCGCGGAGCCGAGCGGTGGGGTTGCGGGCGATGGCCAGCAACACGTGCCCGTGGTTGGTGAGGAACGTCCAGTTCCGCCCGCCGCCGGTGTCGCCCGTCGTCGTGCTCGCCATCGTGTGACCACCTCTCCGGACGTCCGCCCTGCCCCCGGGAGTCTCGCCCGTCCTGCGCCCGGTGCGTCACCCAGGGGCCGAATCGGAGTCAACATATGAAATCTAAATCACGCATACCTTGACGCACTTTACGGTGCGTGTGACGGTGGAGCCCGAGCCAGCGCCGCCGCCGGCCCGGCTGACAAGCCCTCTGACCAGGTCAGACGCGTGAAGACGAGGTGCGGGGATGAGTCGTCCTGGAACTCCCGGCGGGCAGCCGGGTCCGCAGCGGACCGGCGACCGGGCGGCCGCGGCCAGCGTGCCGGCCCAGGCGTACGCCGAGTTGACCGCCGGTAACCGGCGCTTCGTCAGCGGCGCTCCACGCCACCCCAACCAGGACGCCGGACACCGGGCCGCAGTGGCCGACGGGCAGCACCCGTTCGCGGTGATCGTCGGCTGCTCCGACTCCCGCCTGGCCGCCGAGATCATCTTTGACCGGGGGCTGGGTGACCTGTTCGTGGTCCGTACGGCCGGGCACACCACCGGTCCGGAGGTGCTCGGCAGCGTGGAGTACGCGGTGACCGTCCTCGGCACCCCGCTGGTGGTGGTGCTCGGCCACGACTCGTGCGGGGCGGTGCAGGCGGCGCGGGAGTCCTCCGCGACCGGCACCCCGCCTCCCGGGCACCTGGGGGCGGTGGTCGACGCCGTGCTGCCCAGTCTGCGCCGGGCCGAGGCCGAGGGTGTGGACGACATCGACGGCATCGTCGACATCCACATCGCACAGACCGTCGAGACGCTGCTCCGGCAGTCGCCAGTGCTGGCCGCCGAGGTGGCGCAGGGGCGGTGCGCGGTGGTGGGTGTGTCGTACCGGCTCGCCGCCGGAGTGGCGCGCCCGGTGGCCGCCGTGCCGGCCGGCTTCGCGACGCTCGACGTGCCGACCGGGTCGGCTGACCCGGCCGCCGCCGCCTGACACGACGAGGGCCGCTCCGCGCGACGCGGAACGGCCCTCGGCGGAAGACGCCGCGGATCAGAGCATCGACATGTGCACGTGGTCGGTGTGGTTCGACGGCCCGCTGTACGACTTCCAGCCGGTTGCCGGGAACCAGATCTGCCGGTTCCAGATCACGTAGTAGATGCCCAGCCGGTCGGCGTTGCGGATGAGGAACGCGGCGACGTTGTTGCCGTACGTCCGGGTGTCCTCGTTGTGCCAGGGTGAGAAGCCGCTCTTCTGTAGCGACCAGTCGCAGGCGCGGCCCTTCGGGTGCTCGTACGGTCCACCGTTGCGGTGACAGCCGACGAACCGGGTGAAGCCGGCCCTCCTGACCTCCTTGTACGCGTGCAGCGTGCGCGGCGTGACGCAGCCGGACGTGGTGGGGTCGTCCTCGCTGCAGGACTGCGCCTTCCAGTCGCCGTCGGCGGTGCGGCCCGGCCCGATCCGGGCGACCGGCGAGGTGGCGTCCACCAGACCGCCGGTGAAGCCCTTGCCGCCGACCAGGGCGAGCGCCTTGTCTGCCTCGCTCTTGCGCTTGGCCATCACGGCGGTCTGCTTCTGCTGTTCCCGGACCTCGGTGTCGAGGGCCAACTTGGCCTGCTCGGCACGGGCCTTCACGGTGTTGACCTCGGCGAGCTTGTTCTCGTTCACCATGTTGATTTCGTCGAGCATCGCGGCGCGCTGGACGAACGTGTCCGGAGCGTCGCTTTCGAGCAGCATCGCGAGCGCGCCGATCCGACCGGTGCGGTACGACTGGGCGGCGATCTGCCCGACCTGTGGCGCCAGCGCGTCCAGGTCGGCCTTGGCCCGGTCCACCTCCAGCGCCAACTCCAACTGCCGCTTCTTGGACTTGTCCAGTTTGGACTTGGCGGCGGAGTAGTCGCGGTTCACCTGCTCGATGACGTCGTTGAGCATCTTGGGCTCGTCGGCCTCCTCGTGCCCGGACGGTGTGGGGGTCGTCGGGGCGGCGTGGGCCGGGAGGGGCCCGGCGAGCACGGTCAGTGCGGCGATCACGGCCACCACGGGTGTCAACCAGCGGCGTAGGGGTGCCGTCACAATGTTCCCTTCCCTCGACCGCCGACCGGGTTAGCTGACGGGTTCGGGGCGGAAGTGGCCCCTACCGCTGACGCGGATTCACCCCACACACCTGGGTCCCCGGCTCGCCGGTTGGCGATTGGGCGGTGGCACCGCAGGCGCCGCTTCGCGCCTTCATCGGTAACCGGCAGCGAGGTTACCCGAGAGTCGACTGGGTGAGCTACGCCTGGATGCCGACCAAAAGTGTCATTTCGCCATAGCGGTGTGTGACCAGTGACGCGGTTCTCAGGGGGAAGACCCGATCTGGTCACGCTGAGGAGTGTCACCATGCCGTTTCCGTGCTCCTGTTCGACTCCGGCCACCCGTCGGTGGCGGTGGATGGGGGCCGGGTCCGCGTCTGGTCCGGCTCGTCGGGTCGCCCCGTCCGTGGTGCGTTGAGGGCGGCCAGTGCCTCCGCCCGGTCCGCCCGGGGGCGCGGCCGGGCGGCGGCGTCGCCCGGCGGCGTGGCTTCGGCGCGCCCGGCCGCGGTGACGATCGCGGCCAGCCCGGTGGTCAGTGGCACGGCGGCGATCAGCCCGAGGGTGGCGACCGCGCTGCGGACGATCTCCTGCGCGAGGAACTCGCTGGTGAGGATCTGCCCGATCGGCCGCGAGTCGGCGGTGAGCAGGAGCAACAGGGGCAGCGACGCGCCCGCGTACGCCAGCACGATGGTGTTGACGGTGGAGGCGATGTGCGCCCGGCCGACGCGGGTCGCCGCGCGGTACAGCTGCATGCGGGTCAGCCCGGGATTCGCGTTCGCCAGCTCGGTGACGGTGGCCGCCTGGGTGACAGTCACGTCGTCGAGCACCCCGAGCGAACCGATGATGATCCCGGCGAGCAGCAGGCCGTGCAGGTCCACGTCACCCTGGAACATCGACAGTGTCGTCGCGTCCTCGCTGCCGAAGCCGGTGAGGTGGGTTGCCGCCGTGGCGATGGTGGCGAGCACGCCGGTCAGCACCAGGCTGCCCAGGGTGCCGAGCACCGCGACCGAGGTCTGCGCGCTGACGCCGTGGGTCAGATAGAGCACCACGAACATGATCAGAGCGGCGCCGACCACCGCCACCAGGAGCGGTGATTTGCCGGCGCCGATGCCCGGCAGCACGAAGGTGAGCAGGATGGCGAAGCTGGCTGCCAACCCGGCGAGCGCGGCCAGCCCCCGCCATCGGCCGAACGCGACGATCGCGGCAGCGAAGATCACCGCCAGCCACACCATCGGGGTGCCGCGCTGGTGCTCGGCGATGTTCCAGTTGCTGATTGTGGGATCGGTCGGGTCGGTCAACTGGACCAGGATGACCTCGTCGCCGACGTCCACCCGGGGCGCACCGGGTCCGTCGGGCACCGGTGTCTGGACCTGCTGGCCGGTGGCGGGCCCGTCGTCCACCCGGACGTCGACGGTGCCGCACGGCCCGGCGCCGACCCTGGGTGTGCCCTCGGGGCTCGACGGCAGCGGCGGGCACGGCTCGGTCACCACCCGGGTCACCGTGCCGGCGTAGCGCGGCACGTCCGCTCCGCCGTCGGTCCGCGGTGCTCCTCCGCGCGGCCAGAGCAGCGCCGCGGCGAGCACTGTGGCGACGAAGAGGGGCACCACCGTCATGACGAGGATCCGTCGCACCCGGGGCGGGGCGGACGGAGCGGGACGGGCGTGGTCGGAACCCAAGTCGAGACTCCCAACGATCCGGTGCGGGATACGGGCCAGCGTGCCGGTCGGTTCAGCGATGCCGTGGAAACACGGCGGAACGCGCGATGGTTCGCTCACCGAGGACCGCCCGATCACGGACGGTCAGTGTCCAGCCCGGCCGGCCGGAGGCGACGCCACGTCGCGGCGACGCCGGTGCCCGACCGCGCAGCGGTAGCTGGAGGGCCATCGGGGAGATGCTAGCCAGCCTGTTCCGGGCTCGCAGGTCGGGACGGAGTGTCGAGCGCCGAACCGCCCGCGCGATGGTCACCGGGCGGGCATGTTGGAGCCATGCCCGCTCAGTCATCCGCCGACCCCGACCACCGGCGCCACGCCGCGCCCCCGCCGCACGACAGGCACGCCGGGCACGATCCGGAGATGTTCCGCCGTCGTTTCTGGGTCTGCCTGGTGCTGACCATCCCGGTGGTCCTGACCAGCCACCTCGTGTCGGATCAGCTGGGCCTGGACGACGGCGTCCCGGGCCGTACCTGGGTGGGGCCGGTGCTCGGCTCGGTGGTGTTCTGGTGGGGTGGCTGGCCGTTCCTGGTCGGTGCGGTCCGCGAGGTGCGGGACCGGACGCCGGGCATGATGCTGCTTGTCGCGATGGCGATCACTGTCGCCTACAGCGCGTCGCTGGCCACCAGTGCCGGCGCGTTCGACCTGGACTTCTGGTGGGAGTTGGCGGCGCTTGTCACCATCATGCTGCTCGGGCACTGGCAGGAGATGAAGGCCATCGGGCAGGCCCACGGCGCGCTCTCGGCGCTGGCCGCGCTGCTGCCGGACGAGACCGAGCGGGTGACCGCGGACGGGCGGGTCGAACCGGTGTCGGCCGGCGAGCTGCGGGTCGGCGACGTGGTGCTGGTCCGCCCGGGGGCTCGGGTGCCGGCGGACGGAGGCATCGTCGACGGCCGGGCCGAGCTGGACGAATCGATGATCACCGGCGAGTCGCGCCCGATTGCCCGCGCGGTTGGCGACCGGGTGGTGGCGGGCACCGTCGCCACCGACTCGGCGATCAGGGTCCGGGTCGAGGCACTGGGTGAGCAGACGGCGCTCGCCGGCATCCAGCGCATGGTCGCCCAGGCGCAGCGCGCCGGTGGACGGGCCCAACTGCTCGCCGACCGGTTCGCCGCCGCGTTGTTCTACGTGGCGAGCGGCACCGCGGTGCTGACCGTGCTGGTCTGGACGGCGCTGGGCCAGCCCGACGAGGCGGTGGTCCGCGCGGTGACCGTCCTGGTGATCGCCTGCCCGCACGCGCTCGGCCTGGCCATCCCGCTGGTCGTCGCGCTCTCCACGGCGCTGGCCGCGCGATCCGGGATCCTGGTGAAGGACCGGCTGGCGCTGGAGCGGATGCGGACCGTCGGCGCGGTGCTCTTCGACAAGACCGGCACCCTGACCCGGGGCGAGCACGTCGTCACCGACGTGGCGACGGCGCCGGGCGTCGAGCGGGACGAGGTGCTGCGCATCGCCGCCGGGGTGGAGTCGGACAGCGAGCATCCGCTGGCCCGCGCGATAGTCGCGGCTGCCGGGCCCGGCGGTCCGGCCCCGGCGGTCGGGTTCCGGTCCCTGCCGGGCCGGGGGGTGCGGGCCACCGTCGGCGGTTCGGAGTACGCGGTGGGAGGGCCGGGGCTGCTGCGTGAGTGGGGCGTGTCGCTCCCGGCCGAGCTGGCGGCGGCGGTCGGGCACTGGTCGGCGCGCGGCGCGGCGGTGCTGCACCTGGTGCGGCTGCCGCACACGGTGCTCGGCGCGTTCGCGTTGACCGACGAGGTGCGTCCGGAGGCCCGGCGGGCCGTCGACGAGTTGCGCGCCGAGGGAGTCCGGACCATCGCCATGATCACCGGGGACGCGCGGCCGGTGGCCGAGGCGGTCGCCGCCGATCTCGGCTTCCGGCCCGGCGTCGACGAGGTGTTCGCCGAGGTGCTGCCCGCCGACAAGGACGGCCGGGTGGCCGAGCTCCAGCGCCGGGGGCTCACCGTGGCGATGGTCGGTGACGGGGTGAACGACGCTCCCGCGCTGGCCCGCGCCGACGTGGGCATCGCGATCGGCGCGGGCACCGAGGTGGCGATCGAGTCGGCCGGGGTGGTGCTCGCCTCCTCGGATCCGCGCGGGGTGGCTGCCGTGGTGCGACTGTCCCGGGCGTCGTACCGGAAGATGCGGCAGAACCTGGCCTGGGCGGCGGGCTACAACGTGGTGGCGTTGCCGCTGGCGGCCGGGGTGCTGGCCTGGGCCGGGGTGGCGTTGAGCCCGGCGCTGGCCGCGGTGCTGATGTCCGCGTCCACAATCGTGGTCGCGCTCAACGCCCAGTTGCTGCGTCGGGTACGGCTCGACCCGGAGCGGGACTAGAGGGGCGTCAGCCGCGCTTCATCAGCCGGCCGACCGCCGCCATCATCTCGGTGGCCATCTCGTCGGCCCGTCCCTCGGCCGCCCCCTCGTGCATGCAGTGCCGGGCGTGCCCGTCGAGCAGCCCCAGCGCCACCTTGTCGAGCGCGGCCTGGATCGCGGAGATCTGGGTGAGCACGTCGATGCAGTAGCGGTCGTCGTCGACCATCTTCTCGATGCCGCGGACCTGCCCCTCCACTCGGCGGAGCCGCGCGAGCAGCTGGTCCTTGCTGGCGGTGTACCCGCGGATCGGGGTGGGTGCGCTCATGCGACAAGGATAGCCTACCCCCCGGGGGTATGGTACGGTGCATTCCTGACGACGATACCCCCACCGGGTACCGGTACTCGAAGGAGACGATTCGATGGTCAACACGACGTTCCAGGTGCAGGGCATGACCTGCGGGCACTGCGTCAGCGCGGTGAGCGCCGAGGTCGGCGCCATCGAGGGCGTGCGTGACGTCCAGGTCGACCTCGCGACCGGGCAGGTCACCGTGAGCAGCAAGCAGCCACTGGACGTGCAGGTCGTCCGGGCGGCCGTCGACGAGGCCGGCTACGACCTCGTCGACGCGTGAGCGGAGGGGCCGGCATGCGTACCGTGACGAGACTTGCCGGATTCGCTGTCGGCCTCGCGGCGATCTTCGGCGCGACCTACGGGGTCGGCCGGCTGACCGACCGCGCCCCGGTCGCCGAGGGCCGGCACGACGGCGACGCCGTCCACGCGACGGAAGATCACGCCGAGCCGGCCGACCGGATTCCCGGTGGGCTGCTCGTCTCCGACCGCGGCTACACCATCGACCCGGTCGACGCGCCGGCCGACCAGTTCGCCTTCCGGATCAACGGTCCGGACGGCCAACCGGTGACCCGCTACGACGTGGCGCACGACAAGAGGATGCACCTGATCGTGGTCCGACGGGACCTCTCCGGTTTCCGGCACGTGCACCCCGACCTGGCTCCGGACGGCACCTGGCGGGTCGGCACGCCGCTGACCGGCCCCGGGCAGTGGCGGGCGTTCGCCGACTTCGCCCCCACCCGGGGCGAGCCGCTGACGCTCGGCGTGGACGTGACGGTCCCCGGTGAGCTGACCGAACGACCGCTGCCCGCCCCGGCGACCAGCACCACCGTCGACGGCTACACGGTCACCCTGACCGGCTCGCCGCAGCCCGGCCGCACCGCCCCGCTCACGTTCACCGTCAGCCGGGACGGTCGGCCGGTCACCGACCTGGAGCCCTACCTGGGCGCGTACGGGCACCTGGTGGCACTGCGCCGGGGCGACCTCGCGTACCTGCACGTGCATCCGGACGGGACGCCGGGTGACGGGCGGACCCGGCCCGGCCCGGCCGTCAGCTTCCTCGCCGAGGTGCCCTCGGCCGGCAGCTACCGGCTCTACCTCGACTTCCAGCACGGCGGGACGGTGCACACCGCCGAGTTCACCGTCGTCGCCGGCAGCCCGCCGGCCGACACCCCGCCGACCGGGAACAACCCGAGCGGACCCGCCCCCAGCGGGGGTGCCGACCACGGCACTCCCGGCCACGGGCACAACTGACGGGACCACGCGATGACCACCACCAGCAGACCGCTGCCCGAGGCGCCCAACCGGATCGAGTTGGCGATCGGCGGGATGACCTGCGCCGCCTGCGCCGCCCGGATCGAGAAGAAGCTCAACCGGATGGACGGCGTGAGCGCCGCCGTCAACTACGCCACCGAGAAGGCCACCGTCCGGTACGCCGACGGCGTCACACCGGACGACCTGATCGAGACAGTGCGCAAGACCGGGTACACGGCCGCGGTGCCCACCCCGCGGACGGTCGAGGAGCCGATCGATCCGTTGCGTGGTCCGCGTACCCGGCTCTGGGTCTCGGTGCTGCTCAGCGTGCCGGTGGTCCTGCTGGCCATGGTCCCGGCCTGGCAGTTCGACTACTGGCAGTGGCTGTCGCTGACCCTGGCCGCCCCGGTGGTGGTCTGGGGTGGGCTGCCGTTCCACCGGGCCGCCTGGACCAACCTGCGGCACGGCGCGGCGACGATGGACACTCTTGTCTCGCTCGGCACCCTTGCCGCGTTCGGCTGGTCGCTCTGGGCGCTCTTCCTCGGTGACGCCGGCATGCCCGGGATGACGCACCCGTTCCGCTTCGACATCACCCGCACCGACGGTGCCGGCAACATCTACCTGGAGGCGGCCGCCGGGGTGACGGTGTTCATCCTGGCCGGCCGCTACTTCGAGGCCCGCTCCAAGCGGACCGCCGGCGCGGCCCTGCGCGCCCTGCTCGAACTCGGCGCCAAGGAGGTGGCGGTGCTGCGCGACGGGGTGGAGACCCTGATCCCGGTGGAGCAGCTCGCCGTCGGTGACCGGTTCGTGGTGCGCCCCGGGGAGAAGATCGCCACCGACGGGGTGGTCGACGAGGGCACCTCGGCCGTCGACGCCAGCATGCTCACCGGCGAGTCGGTGCCGGTCGAGGTCGGCCCCGGCGACGGCGTGGTCGGCGCCACCATCAACGCGGGCGGACGCCTGATCGTCACCGCCACCCGGGTCGGCGCGGACACCCAACTCGCCCGCATGGCCGACCTGGTCGAGCAGGCGCAGAGCGGCAAGGCCGCAGTGCAGCGGCTCGCGGACCGGATCTCCGGCGTCTTCGTGCCGATCGTCATCACCCTCGCCGTCGGCACGCTCGGCTGGTGGCTCGGCACCGGGGCCGGCCCGACCGCCGCGTTCACCGCCGCCGTCGCCGTGCTGATCATCGCCTGCCCCTGCGCGCTCGGCCTGGCCACCCCGACCGCGCTGCTGGTGGGCACCGGTCGGGGCGCGCAACTCGGTGTGCTGATCAAGGGCCCGGAGGTGCTGGAGTCGACCCGCCGGGTGGACACCGTGGTGCTGGACAAGACCGGCACCGTGACGACCGGCCGGATGACCCTGGTGGACGTGGTGCCGGCCAACGGCACGGATCGGGCCGAGCTCCTCCGGCTCGCCGGGGCGGTGGAGGCCGCCTCCGAGCACCCGATCGCCCGCGCGGTCGCGGCGGGCGCCAGCGAGGCGGGGTCGCTGCCCCCGGTGACGGGCTTCGGCAACCTCGAGGGGCTGGGCGTGGCCGGCACTGTCGACGGGCGGGCCGTGCTCATCGGTCGGGTACGGCTGCTGCGCGAGCGGGAGATCGACGTACCGCCGGAGGTCGAGGGGGCCGTCCGCGACGCGGAGACCGCCGGCCGTACGGCGATCGTCGCGGCCTGGGACGGGCGGGCCCGAGGGGTGCTCGCGGTCGCCGACGTGGTCCGGCCGACCAGCCGGGCGGCGGTGGCCCGGCTGCGGGCGCTGGGGCTCACCCCGGTCCTGCTGACCGGGGACAACACCACTGTGGCCCGCGCGATCGCCGCCGAGGTGGGCATCGACGAGGTGGTCGCCGAGGTGCTGCCGGCCGGCAAGGTCGACGTGGTCAAGCGGCTCCAGGCGCAGGGGCGGTCGGTGGCGATGGTCGGTGACGGGGTCAACGACGCCCCGGCGCTGGCCCAGGCCGACCTGGGGTTGGCCATGGGCACCGGCACCGACGTGGCGATCGAGGCGTCCGACCTGACCCTCGTCCGGGGTGACCTGGACGCCGCGGTGGATGCCATCCGGTTGTCCCGCCGCACGCTCGGCATCATCCGGGGCAACCTGTTCTGGGCGTTCGGCTACAACGTGGCGGCCCTGCCGTTGGCCGCCGCCGGGCTGCTCAACCCAATGATCGCCGGTGCCACGATGGCGTTCTCCTCGGTCTTCGTGGTGGCCAACAGTCTGCGGTTGCGCCGGTTCCGGCCGGCCGCCGTCGATCGCGGACTGTGACGACGATGATGGTTGGACCGCCGACGGCGGGGGTATTGCCTGTGGTGTAGCGACGCTGGCAATGGAGGTTGGCAATGGGATTCGACGATAAGATCAACAACGCCACCGAGGACGCGACCGGCAAGCTGAAGGAAGGCGCCGGTCGGGCCACCGACAACGAGCAGCTCGAGGCCGAGGGTCGCGCTGACCAGTCCACGGCCAAGCTCAAGCAGGCGGGCGAGAAGATCAAGGACGCCTTCAAGAGCTGACGTACGACGTAACACCCGCACGCCGGGTCGGTGATCGCTCACCGACCCGGCGTGTCTGTGTGTCCGGCCCCGTTCCGGGACCCTGAGATCCCCCTGATTCCGCTCCCGGCCCGCACCGCCGCGCGGGCATACCTGCTAACTTCCTTTTGCATGTGCGAGGGCTTGTTGTGAGCAGCGCTTCGTCGCCGACCGGCGACCAGCTGGTCCGGGTGCTGGCCGCGTTGGCCAACCCGCACCGGCTGCGGATCGTCGCCGCGCTGGCCCGCGAGCGTGCCTACGTCAGCGGGCTGGCCCGGCAACTGGGCATCAGCCGAGCGCTGTTACAGGTCCACCTACGGAAGCTGGCGGCGGCCGGGCTGGTCACCGCGAGCCTGGAGTTGTCGGAGGACGGGAAGGCAATGAACTACTACGAGGTGCAGCCGTTCGTGCTCACCCTCACCCCCGAGATCATCGCGGCGGCGGCCGAGACGCTGACCGTGCCCGACTCGGTCGACCAGCCGGGAGCCCAGCGATGAGCGAGCACGACTGGACCGAGGTGGTCGGCGCGATCGGCATCTTCGGCTTCCTGATCAGCGTGGTCACGGTGACCGTCGTGCAGCTCGCCAAGACCCGGCGGGCCCGGTACGAGGCGTCCCGGGCGGACGACTACCGCCAGCTCGCCGAGACTGCCGCCCAGGCGCAGGCGGAGAACGCCCGACTGCTCGCGGCCATGGACGGTCGCCTGGGCGGGATGGAGACCCGGATGACCAAGCTCGAACGCGTCCTGCTCGAGGTCGACTGACCTCGGCGACAAAAGGTCCCGGGTCGTCGAGCGGCTACTCGACGACCCGGGCGGAAGCAGCATCACCTCGCCCAGTGGGCGAGCTTCACCGGTAACGCTCCTTCCAGGAGAGGACAGCACCTCATGCTGCGCGTACGCAAATCCGCAGTCGGCTGGGCGATCGCAGTGGCCCTCACTGCCGCCGGGCTGACCCCGACGAGCCCGGCCGCCGCCCATCCCACTATCGACTGGCGGCCCTGCGCCGCCGACACCTCCGCCGAGTGCGGCACCCTGTCGCTGCCTGTCGACTGGGACCGACCCGGAGGGGAGCGCTTCGACCTGGCCCTGGCCCGCCGGGTCGCCAAGCCGGCCACCCGCGAGGGCGCGCTGGTCTTCGGCCCCGGCGGCCCGGGTGACAGCGGAGTCGACAGGGTGGTGAACGGCAGCTCCCGGTTCAGCGCCGACCTGCGCCGCCGGTTCGACATCGTCAGCTTCGACCCGCGCGGCACCGGCGGCAGCCACCCGGTGGTCTGCGCCCGGGAACTGCTCGCCCGGCAACCGCAACTGATCGCCGACCAGGCCCAGTTCGACGCCACGTTGGCCGGCAACGCGCTGCTGCGGGCCGACTGTCGGGCCCGCACCGGGCCGCTCTACGACCACGTGGACACGACAAGTGCCGCCCGCGACCTGGACGCGATCCGCGCCGCGCTCGGCGAGCGGCAGCTGACCTTCCACGGCAGCTCGTACGGCACCCTGCTCGGTGAGCAGTACGCCGAACTGTTCCCGCACCGGGTCCGGGCCATGGTGCTGGAGGCCGCAGTGGACCACAGCCTCGGCACCCGCGCCTTCCTGGACACCCAGGCCGTCACCTTGGAGGACGCGTTCGACGAGTTCGTCGCCTGGTGTGACAGGTCCGCCGCCTGCGCCCTGCACGGGCGGGACTTCCGGGCCGTCTGGGAGGGGCTGCGCGCCCGAGCCGAGGCCGGCACGCTCACCGACCCGAAACGGCCAGGTGTCGTGCTGACCCCGTTCGAGTTGAGCCGGCTCACCCACCGGGATTTCTACGACACCTGGCGATGGCCGGGGCTCGCCGAGTGGCTGGGCGGGATGGAAGCCCTCACCACCGTGCGAAGCGCCGGCCCGTCGACGGGCGACGCAGTGGCGTCGTACCCCTTCGCGGTTTTCTGCCAGGACTGGAGCCTGCCCGTCCGGGACTACCGGGAGTACGCCGCACACCTGCGCCGGATGGCCCGGCTCGCGCCCGACCTGCGGTATCCGACGGCGGTGTTCGCCCTCGCCACCTGCCTGGGCGCCCCGACGCCGGTGGCCAACCCGCAGCACCGGTTGCGGGTGCGCACCGATGTGCCGCTGCTGATCGCCGCCACCGTGCACGACCCAGCCAGCGGGTACAACTGGGCCACAAACGTGGCACGGCAGTTGGGCCGGCACGGCGTGCTGCTCACCTATGAGGGTTGGGGACACGGCAGCTACTCCACCAGCCCGTGTGTCAAGCGGACAGTTGACGCCTACCTGATCGACCAGGTGGTGCCGGCCCGAGGCGTCAACTGCCCGGCCGTCGACCCCGACCTGTGACAGCGTGCCGTCGGCCGTCGGGGTTCACGTCTGCCCGGCGGCCGGCGGCGGTCGGACGCCGCCCAGCCGGGCGGCCTTCAGCTCCAGGTACCGCTGCTCGGGCCGGCTCGTGGTGCCCCGGGCCGCCTCCAGGTACGCCTCCCGCGCCGCGCCGGTCTCCCCGGCCAGCTCCAACAGGTGCGCCCGGACGGCGGCGAGCCGGTGGTGCCCGGCGGTGCGCTCGTCGGCGTCCAGGGACGTGAGCAGGGCGAGCCCGGCCCGTGGCCCGTCCACCATGGCAACCGCCACCGCCTGGTTGAGGGTGACCATCGGGTTCGGCGCGATCCGGGCCAGCAGTCGGTAGAGCGCGAGGATCTGCCGCCAGTCCGTCTCCGCGGCCGTCGGCGCCTCGGCGTGCACCGCGGCGATCGCCGCCTGGAGTTGGTACGGGCCGGGCGGCGACCAGGTCAACGCGTCGGTGACAAGGGCGATCCCCTCCGAGCTGGCGGCCACGTCCCACCGGGTGCGGTCCTGCTCGGCGAGCGGCACCAGCTCCCCGTCCGGGCCGAGCCGCGCCGCCCGGTGCGCGTCGGTGAGCAGCATCAGCGCCAGCAGCCCGCTCACCTCGCCGTCGTCGGGCAGCAGCCCGTGCAGGATGCGCGCCAGCCGGATCGCCTCGCCGGTCAGCTCGGCCCGGTGCAGGTCCGGGCCACTGGACGCGGTGTAGCCCTCATTGAAGATCAGGTAGAGCACCCGGAGCACGGTGCGCAGCCGCTCGTCCCGTTCGGCGGGGCCGGGCATGGTGAACCGGGCCCCGGCGGCCTCGATCCGCTGCTTGGCCCGGCGGATCCGTTGACTCATCGTCGCTTCCGGCAGCAGGTGCGCCCGGGCGATCTGGGCGGTGCTGAGCCCGCCGACCGCGCGCAGGGTGAGCGCCACCTGCGCCGATCCGGTCAGCGCCGGATGGCAGCAGAGGAACAGCAGGGTGAGCGTGTCGTCGGCGTCCGCCACCGCCGGCTCCGCGTCGGCCGCCGGGGCCACCCCGGCGTACGCCGGCTCGCGCAGCGCCACCGCCAGCTCGCGGTCGCGGCGGGCGTTCTCGCTGCGCCACTCGTCGGTGAGCCGGCGGGTCGCCACGGTGAGCAGCCAGGCGCGCGGACTGTCCGGTACGCCCTGCGCGGGCCACTGGGTGGCGGCGGCGAGCAGCGCCTCCTGGACCGCGTCCTCGCACCTGTCGAACTGGCCGTGCCGGCGGACCAGCAGGCCGAGGACCTGCGGCGCGACAGTGCGCAGCAGGTCCTCGACCGTCCGGTCGTCTGTCACATCTCCGCTCCGGCCTCGTCCATGATCGGGCGGACCTCCATGGCGCCGCCGAAGCGCACGTCCGGCCAGCGGGCGGCGATCTCGGCGGCCCGCTGCGGGCTGTCGCAGTCGACAGCCAGGTAGCCGGCGAACTGCTCCTTGCTCTCCATGAACGGCCCGTCGATGACCTCGGCCCGGCCGTCGACGGACCGGACCGTCAGCGTCTGCGACGGGTTGGCCAGCGCCTGGCCGCCGATCAGCTCGCCGGTCTCGGTCAACTCCTTCATGATCTCGTCGACCTCGCCGAACAGGGCGGTGCGGTCCTGCTCGGACAGCTCCTCGGTGAAGCCGGGCCGGTTCCAGATCAGCAGCATGTACTTCACGGCGACGCTCCTCAGGCTCTGCTCGCACCCCGGTCGGGGCGCGACTCACCGGAGGGTCGGAGCCGACAACCCGTTCCCTACGGCGTACCGAAGAAAATCGCAGATATCCTCCCCGGTGGTGGTCCCACGCCGGGCGGTTCAGCGCCGATCGGGTCGGCCGGGCACCTGGCGGGGCTTTCGCCCGCCGCCGACGTCAAGCGACGCCCGGTCGGCGGCCGAGGTGCCCGACGACCAGCCCTCGGCGTCGCGCACGCTGAGTCGGTGCCGGGTGACGCCGGGAAAGAGCGTGTCCAGCCGCTCCCGGACCGCCTCGCCTCGGGCGGCGAGCACCGGCAACAGCCGTTCCGCCCCGGCCGTCTCGGCCGCTGCCTGGTCCGCCGCCTCGGTTGCGGCCTCGGTGGCCGCGCGCAGCCGCTCGCCGATCCGCAGCGCGAACGCGTTGAGGAACGACTCGTCCCAGACCTTCGTCCGCCGTCCCGATCCGGGCCGGCGCTCGGCCCGCCCGCGCAGCATGGCGGCGGTGGCCTGCACCAGCAGTGAGGTGTAGAGCAACTCCACCGCCACCAGGTCGGCCGGCCAGCCCAGCACCGTGGCGAAGCCGAGATCGTCGGACCAGACCGCCTCACACCTGTTGGCGGCCGCCACCTCCTGCACCAGCAGTGCCTTCGCGCCCGCGTACGGGGTGTCGGTGCTCAGGCGTACGCCGCCGGGCACGTCGCCGCGCTCCGCACCGGCGGCCAGCAGCGCCTCGTCGATGCTGTGCCGGGCGATCAGCTCCTGGGCCTTCCCGGTCAGCGCCTCCGCTTCGGCGGGGAAGGTCGTCGACTCGGCCTTGGCCAGCAGCGCCCGGACCCGATCCAGCATCGGCGACCCGCTGCGCGCCGGACCGGCCGACCGGGCGGTCGCCGCGCCGCTCGACCCGGGCGGCGGGCGCAGCACCGCGATCGGCGGCAGGCTCTCCACCAGCGCGAGGACGTCAACTGCCGTGCGGAGCGCGTCGACCCGGTCCAACCCCTCCCGGGCGGACCAGTCGGACAGCACGTTCCCGTCGTTCGCCCGCCCCTCGGCGGTCACCTCACGGAGCTGCTCGTCGAACCAGGCCGGGACCGGATCCGACTGCTCGCGCCGTTGCACTGCCATCGCGGCGCGGACCAGTCGCGCCGCGCGGACGTCGAGCCGCCGGGAGGTGATCCGGTCCAGGTCGACGGGCTGCCAGCCACGCGGCCAGAGCCGGGTCAGACCGCGGACCAGGCGACGCAGCACCGCCGCGTCCACCGCCGTGGCGCCGTCCGCCGCGCCGGTGCCGACCATCAGTTGGTCCAGCTGCCGTTCGGCCCGCCGTACGTCGGTGCCGCGCACCGCCGTGAGTGCGTTGGCGACGAGTTCGTCCGCGTCCGGCACAGGCACCTCCTTCTCGGTTCCGCTGCCCCTTCAGGCTCCATGATCATGCCGCTGGCAGTGCGGAAGTCGGTAAACGGGCCGGCGTCGATCATCCCCGAGGCGGTGATCGACGCCGGCCCGCCCGTGATCGACACGGGCTTCCGGAAGTCGGGGTGTCCGGGCTGGTGGGAAGCCCCGACTTCACTGGCCTCGTGTTGATCACCGTCGGGCGAATGCCGCGGCGGCGGTGACTGGGCATGTTTCGACAGGTTCGGGGTAGTTGCGGCCTGACCCGAGGTGGAGGCGAGGTGTGTGGTGGTCGGTTCGAGCCTGCCGGGTGGGCACACCGCCGACGTGCCGGACGGGCGTTCCTCAGCGCTCGCCGGCGGCGTGATCGGCATCGCGATCATGGCCGCGGTGGACGAGATCGTCTTCCACCAGTTGCTGGCCTGGCACCACTTCTACGACCGGTCGACCCCATCGGTGGCGCTGCTCTCGGACGGGCTGCTGCACGCCGCCGAGGTGATCGCCCTGGTCGGTGGGTTCTTCTGGTTCGCCGACCTGCGCCGGCGGCACATCCTGTCGGCCCGGCTCGCGTGGGGTGGCTTCCTGGTCGGTGCCGGCGGGTTCCAGCTCTTCGACGGGCTGGTCGACCACAAGGTCCTCCGGCTGCACCAGATCCGTTACGGGGTGCACCTCGTGCCGTACGACGTGGTGTGGAACGTGGCCGGCGCGGCACTGCTGCTGGCCGGCGTCCTGCTGATCTGGCGCGCCCGGTCGCGCGACGGTCGCCGATGACTGTGGTCCTGCCGCCGTTCGCGCACGGTGGGGCCGCGGCGGGTGGGTCGTCCTGGCTGCCGCTGGCCCCGGTCGCGGTGCTGGCCGGCGGCTACCTGCTGGCCGCCGCGCGCGACCCCCGGGGTTGGGATCATCGGCGGGCCGCCGCCTGGCTGGCCGGGTGCGCGGGGTTGGCGGTCGCCGTCGGGCCGGTGGCCCAGCTCCCCGACGACCCACGCGGGCACCTGGCGCAGCACCTGCTGCTCGGCATGCTGGCCCCGCTCGGGCTGGTGCTCGGCGCCCCGGTCACCCTGCTGCTGCGGGTCGCGCCGCCGCCGGTCCGCCGGGCGGTGGGCCGGTTGTTGCGCGCCCGCCCGCTGCACCTGATCGCGCACCCGTTCACCGGCGCGCTGCTCAGCACTGGTGGGCTGGCGCTGGTGCTGCTCACCCCGCTGTACGCGGCGGCCGAGCGTCAGCCCGCGCTGCACCACACCCTGCACCTGCACTACCTGGCCGCCGGCTACCTCTTCGCCTGGTCACTGGCCGGGCCGGACCCGGCGCCGCGCCGGCCGGGACTGGCGGTACGGGTCGGCGCGCTGCTGGGCGCGGCGGCCGGCCACGCCGTGCTGGCCAAGTACCTGTACGCCCAGGCCGGCACCCTCCCACCCGGCCTCGGCAACCCGGATCCGGAGGCGTTCCGCTCCGCCGCCCAACTCATGTACTACGGCGGCGACCTGGCGGAGCTGCTGCTCGCCACAGCCCTCTTCGCCAGCTGGTACAACCGCCGCCCGCGGACCAGAAGGTCCGCGGCAGCGGAGCGCGGGTCCCTGCCGCAGACCTCCTGATCACCGTGGCCGAGGTGCGGAGGCCCGCGCGTGGAGGGCGGTGGAGAGGTGGCGCAGGAACGCGCGGATGCTCTCCTCGCTGTGCGGGATCTCGATCTCGTCGTTGAGCGGGACCGCGGAGCGCAGTGCCTGGTCCAGCGCGTCCAGCGTCTCGGTCCGGTCGCCCGGGTAGCGCCCGCCTGTCACATCATCGGCGACCCGGGTCACCAGCGACTCGTCAAGCGTCCGGTCGAACTGGATCCCGTAGAGGATCCCGTTGACGTGGCCCTTCCACAGGTCCCTGGCCATGCTCGTCGACTCCCTGAACGAAGTGGCTGCGGTCCCGGCCGGGACCGGCTCCGCCGAGCGTGCCACCACGCCCCCGCACGTGCGTTCCCGTCAGGTCCGTCGCGGCCAACTGGCGAGGATCTCCGCGGCCGGGAGGACGTCCTGCTCCGGGTCCGGGGCGGGAGCCGGTCGGGTCGTGGGCGTCCGGTCGAAGCGGGGTGCCGGGGCCGGTTGGAGCTCGCCGCCGACCTCGACGAAGGTGCCCCGCGCGGCGTTGTGCGGGTGCCGGTGCGCCTCACCGGGGGCGAGCACCGGCGCGACGCAGGCGTCCAGGTCGGTGAAGACCGCCGTCCACTCGTCCCGGGTCCGCTCGGCGAACCGCGCGGTGAACCGCCGGCGCAGCTCATCCCAGCCGCTCGGGTCGTACTGCGCCGGCAGGTCCGGGTCGTCGGCCAGGTCGAGGCCGGTGAGGAGTACGGCGTAGAAGGCCGGTTCCACAGCGCCGACGGCCATGAATCCACCGTCGGCGGTGGCGTACGTGTCGTAGAACGGGGCACCGCCGTCGAACATGTTGCGCCCGCGCGGGGCGGCCCACAGGCCACTGCCGATCAGCCCGTGCAGGAACGACGTGAGCAGCGCCGACCCGTCCACCATTGCCGCGTCGACCACCTGGCCGACGCCAGAGCGTTCCCGTTCCAGCAGCGCCGCCAACACCCCGACGGCGAGCAGCATGCCGCCTCCGCCGAAGTCGGCGAGCAGGTTCATCGGCGCGTACGGGCGCTCGCCGGCCCGACCCAGCGGCTCCAACGCCCCCGCCACGGCGAGGTAGTCGATGTCGTGCCCGGCCCGGGACGCCAGCGGGCCGTCCTGGCCCCAGCCGGTCATCCGCGCGTACACCAGCCCGGGGTTGCGCGCCCGGCACACCTCGGGGCCGAAGCCGAGCCGCTCGGCGACCCCCGGCCGGTACGCCTCGACCAGCACGTCCGCCCGTTCGACGAGGCGCAGCAGGTCGGCCACGCCGGCCGGGGACTTCAGGTCCAGTGCGGTCACCCGCCGGCCGCGCTGCAACGGTCCGCCGGTCGGCGCGGCCAGCCGCCCCGGACCCGGGGCGCCCGGCCGGTCCACCCGCACCACGTCCGCGCCGAGGTCGGCGAGCACCATACAGCCGAACGGGGCGGGCGCGAGGCTGGCCAACTCGACCACCCGCACCCCGGCCAGCGGCCCACCGTGCGCCGAGCCGCCTCGCGGGCCGGGCGGGGCGTCGGAGCCCGTCATGCGACGCCGGCCGGTGCGCCGGGGCGGACGGCCGAGGCGGCGAGCCGGTCGACCAGGTCGGCCGGGGGCGTGAACCGGTCGCCGTACCGGTCGGCCAGCTCGGCGGCACGGGCCGCGAAGCCGGCGGGACCTCCCGCGTACTGCCGGACGTAGCGGATGACCCCACCGGTCCAGGCCGGGAAGCCGATGCCGAGGATCGAGCCGATGTTGGCGTCGGCCTCGGTGCGCAGCACACCCTCGTCGAGGCAGCGCAGCGCGTCCAGCGCCTCGGCGAAGAGCATCCGTTCCTGGAGGTCGGTGAACGGCACCGCGCGACCCGCGTCGGTGACCAGGTCCGCGAGGCCGGTCCACAACCGGCCCCGGACGCCGCCGTCGTAGGAGTAGAAGCCGCGCCCGTCGGCGCGCCCCGACCGGTCGTACGCGTCGACCAGCTCGTCGACGAGCCGGTGCGCCGGCAGTGGCAGGAACTCCTCGCTGGCGTTCTCGAACTGCCGGCGGATCCGCTGGATCAGGGTGAGACTCACCTCGTCGGCCAGCGCCAGCGGCCCGGTCGGGTAGCCGGCCTGGAACGCGGCCTGCTCCACCGACGCGGCGGGCACCCCCTCGGCGACCATGCCGACCGCCTCGTCGAGGAACCGACCGATCACCCGGCTGGTGAAGAAGCCCCGGCCGTCGTTGACCACGATGGGGGTCTTGCCGATCCGCCGGCCCAGGTCGAACGCCCTCGCCAGGGCGGTGTCGCTGGTCCGCGCTCCGACCACGATCTCCAGCAGCGGCATCCGGTCCACCGGGGAGAAGAAGTGCATGCCGATGACGTCGGACGGCCGGTCCACCCCCTCGGCCAGCGCGGTGATCGGCAGGGTGGAGGTGTTGGAGGCGAGCAGCGCGCCCGGCGTCAACACCGGCAGCACCTCGGCGAGGACCGCCTGCTTCAGCGCCGGGTCCTCGAAGACCGCCTCGATCACCGCGTCGCAGCCGGCCAACGCGTCGACCTGGTCCGTGACGGTGATCCGGCTCAGCACCGCTCGGGCGTCCGCCTCCGTCGCGTGGCCCTTGCGTACCGTGCGGGCCAGCAACCGCTCGGCGTGCTCCCGGGCCCGGCCGGCGGCCTCCGGCGTGACGTCCTTGACCACCACGTCCAATCCGGCACTGGCGCACGCGTACGCGATGCCCGCGCCCATCATGCCGGCCCCGAGCACCGCCACCCGCCGCACCGGCGGGGCGTCCACGTCGGTCGGTCGCGCCGCGCCGCCGTTGACGGCCTTCAGGTCGAAGAAGAAGGCGCCGATCATGTTCTTGGCGACCTGCCCGGTGAGCAGGCCGATCAGGTGTCGGGTCTCCACCGTGAACGCGGTCTCCAGGTCGACCTGCGCGCCCTCGACGGCGGTCGCCAGGATCGCCTCGGGTGCGGGCAGCCGGGCACCCTTGAGCTGCTTGCGCAGGGTGGCCGGGAAGGCCGGCAACTGGGCGGCCAGGGAGCGGCTGGCCGGGGTGCCGCCGGGCATCCGGTAGTCCGGTCGGTCCCACGGCTGGCTCGGGTGCGGGTTGGCGGCGATCCAGGCGCGGGCCCGGTCGAGCAGTGCCGCCGAGGTGGCGACCACCTCGTCGACCAGCCCCGCGGCCAGGGCGTCGGCGGGGCGCATCCGTCGACCGGTGAGCAGCACCGTGGTCAGTGCCGCGGCCAAACCGAGCATCCGTACCGTCCGGGTGACACCGCCGGCTCCGGGCAGCAGGCCCAGTGTCACCTCGGGCAACCCGAGCCGGCTGTCCGGCGCGTCCAGCGCGATCCGGTGGTGACAGGCGAGGGCGATCTCCAGGCCACCGCCGAGCGCCGAGCCGTTGATCGCGGCGACCACCGGTCGACCCAGCGTCTCCAGCCGGCGCAGGTCCCGTTTGATGGTGTCGAGCACCTCGGCCAGTTCGGGCGCGTCGGCGCGGGTGGCCCGGACCATCCGCGGCAGGTCACCGCCGGCGAAGAAGGTCGACTTCGCGCTTGTCACGATGACCCCGGTCAGCTCGTCACGCTCGGCCTCCAACCGGTCGAGCGCCGCGCTCATGGACGCCGCGTACGCCTGGTTCATGATGTTGGCGGTCTGGTCGGGGTCGTCCAGGGTGAGCGTGACGATGCCGTCGGCGTCGCGGTCGTACCGGATGGTGTTGGTCATGGTCGTCCCCCGGGTCAGCAGCGCTCAAGGAGGGTGGCGACGCCCATGCCGCCGCCGATGCAGAGGGTCACCACGGCGCGGCGCAGGTCGCGGCGCTCCAACTCGTCCACTGCGGTGCCGATCAGCATCGCCCCGGTCGCGCCGAGTGGGTGGCCGAGCGCTATCGCGCCGCCGTTGACGTTCACCCGGTCCGGGTCGAGGCCCAGGTCACGGACGTACTTGAGCACCACTGCCGCGAACGCCTCGTTGAACTCGAACAGGTCGATGTCGGCGACGGTCAGCCCGGCGGCGGCGAGCGCCTTGTGGGTGGCCGGGATCGGGCCGGTCAGCATCAGCGTCGGGTCGGCGCCGCTGACCGCCGCGCTGACGATCCGGGCCCGCGGGGTGAGGCCGAGGTCCCGGCCGACCTGCGCCGAGCCGATCAGCACCAGCGCCGCGCCGTCCACGATGCCTGACGAGTTGCCGGCGTGGTGGACGTGGTCGATCGCCTCCAACCAGTGGAACTTCTGCAACGCGACAGCGTCGAAGCCGGCGGCCTCACCCAGCGCGGCGAACGACGGGGTGAGTCGGGCCAGCGTCTCCCGGGTGGTGTCCGGGCGGGGGTGCTCGTCCACGGTGAGGATGTCCAGCCCGTTGCCGTCGCGCACCGGCACCACCGACCGGGCGAAGTGCCCGCCGGCCCACGCCTTGGCGGCCCGCTCCTGCGACCGCAGCGCGTAGCCGTCCACGTCGTCGCGGGTGAAGCCCTCCACTGTGGCGATCAGGTCGGCGCTGATGCCCTGCGGCACGAACGACGTGGCAAGAGTGGTCTGCGGGTCGGTGATCCAGGCCCCGCCGTCCGAGCCCATCGGCACCCGGGACATCGACTCCACGCCGCCGGCGAGCAGCAGGTGCTCCCAGCCGGAGCGGATCCGTGCGGCCGCCGTGTTCACCGCCTCCAGCCCGGAGGCGCAGAACCGGTTGAGCTGCACCCCGCCCACCTGGTCGGGCAGCCCGGCCAACAGCGCGGCCGCCCGCGCCAGGTTGCCGCCCTGCTCCCCGACGGGGGTGACGATGCCCAGCAGCAGGTCCTCCAGTCGGCCCACGTCCAGGCCGGGGTTGCGCTCGCGCAGCGCGTCGATCAGGCCGACCACCAGCGAGATCGGCTTGACCCCGTGCAGCGCGCCGGTGTCCCGGCCGCGTCCGCGCGGGGTGCGGACCGCGTCATAGACGTACGCCTCAGAGGGCACGGGCGATCAGCTCCTTCATGATCTCGTTGGTGCCGCCGTAGATCTTCTGGACGCGGGCGTCGGCGTACATCTGGGCGATCGGGTATTCCGTCGTGTAGCCGTACCCGCCGAAGAGCTGGAGGCAGCGGTCGATGACCTCGCACTGCCCGTCGGTGAGCCAGGACTTCGCCATCGCCGCTGTCGCCACGTCCAGGTCGCCCCGCGTGTGCCGGACGATGCAGTCGTCCAGGAAGACGCGGCTGACCCGGGTGCGGGTGGCGCACTCGGCGAGCACCATCCGGGTGTTCTGGTGGCCCATCAGCGTCCTGCCGAAGGCGGTGCGCTGCTTGGCGTACGCGACTGTCAACTCGACAGCCCGTTCCATGGCGGCGACCGCGCCGACGCCGATGACCAACCGTTCCTGCGGAAGCTGCTGCATGAGCTGGACGAAGCCCTGCCCTTCGGCGTCGCCGAGCAGGTTGGCCGCCGGTACCCGCAACTCGTCGAAGAACAGCTCGGCGGTGTCGTTGGCGTGCAGCCCGATCTTGGACAGCAGCCGGCCCCGGCGGAAGCCCTCCGGATCGTCGCCGACCTCGCAGACAAGCAGCGAGACACCGGCCGCCCGCTGCTCGGGGTCGGTCTTCACGGCCACGATGATCAGGTCGGCCAGGCCGCCGTTGGTGATGAACGTCTTCGCGCCGGTGACCAGGTAGTCGTCCCCGTCCCGGACCGCCCGGGTGCGCATCGCCTGGAGGTCGGAGCCGCCGTCCGGCTCGGTCATCGCGATAGCGCCGACCAGCTCACCGCTGCACAGGCCGGGCAGCCACCGCCGCTTCTGCTCCGCGCTGCCGTACGCGACCAGGTAGCCGGTGACGATGCCACTGTGGACGGCCAGCCCGAGGCTGCTCTCCCCGGTGTATGCCTGCTCGTGCAGCAGCACGGCCTCGTGGGTGAACCGGCCGCCTCCGCCGCCGTACTCCTCCGGGACGGACAGGCCCAGCAGCCCCAGCTCACCCGCGCGGCGGTAGTGCTCGCGGTCCGGGTGGCCCTGCGCCAGCAGGCGGTCGGCGTGCGGCAGCACCTCCTTGGTGAAGAAGGTGCGGGCCAGGTCGGCGAGGTCGTCGTGCTCCGGCTCGCGCCAGGCTGAGGGGGATCCGTCGAGCGGGGGCGTCGGCATGTCCACCACCCTCGCGCGCTGTTGGCGGCATGTCAATAAGTCGGGATCGGCAGCCCCGCCGGCGTGGCGGGCAGTAAGCGCCACCGCCCCCGTCAGCGCGACGAGCGTGCTGACCGGGGGCGGCGGGGTAGCGCTGGCCGACGACTAGCGCCGCGGCGGCCGGGGTGGCGGAGTCGGGCGCATCCCGACCAGAGTGGCCACGTCCTGGCGAAGCTCGGCGAGGTAGGGGTAGAAGTAGTCGCCCGGGCATTCGGTCGGACCGGCCCCGACGCTCGCCCAGTCCCGGTGGCCCGAGATGACCGCCACGTTGCCACCGACCCCGCTGACCGGATTGACGTACCCGGTCCGGCCGGTGGGGTTGAGTCGACTGGCGACGCTGAGCCCCGCCAGGACGACGGCGAGCGACGTGCTCGCGGCGGGGGTGGGCAGGATGGACGAGTACCGGCCGAGCAGGCAGACGCCGATGTTGCCCGCGTTGTAACCGCCCACGTGCGCGGCGTTGACCATGAGCGGCCGGCCGTCGGCGCCGACACCCGGGCCGTAGACCGGCTGCGGCCCCGGGTCGGAGTAGCGACCCTCGTAGACCCGTCCGGCCTCGTCGATCAGCAGGTGGTAGCCGATGTCCCCGAACTCCTGCAGGACGCACTGGTCGTAGTAGATGGCGCGAACCGTGGCCGCCGGATCGGGGTCCTCGTTGTGCTGATACACCCCACTGTGGTGGACCGTCAGCGTCTGCACCGGATAGAACTCGGTCGGCCAGAGCTGGCTGCCGTTCGGGGCGAGCCGAAGCGACTCGTCGGCTCCCCAGCCGGACCGGGGCAGATACGTCGGTGGCCGCCTGGTGTTGGGCGGCAGCGGAAGGCTGTTCGTTTCCGCGTTCGCGACAGTCCGCCGAGCCCCGTCGACCATGTTCAGCTCGACGACGGTGGCGGCCGAGCCGTCCGAGACCTGGACCTCGTACCCGGTGGCGCCGTCGACGACGACGATGTCGGACCGGGCCGACACCGCCCGATCGTCCCGACCGTTCGGGCACGAGCTGATCTCCAGCCAGTCGCTCCACCCCTTGCGGGTGCGGAGGCGCACCGCCGCCGTCGGGCCGCTGTGCGCGACGGACAGGTGGGTCAACGGGATGGCCGGTGCCGTCACCACCGTCCTGCTCATCAGCCGACCACGGCGGGCCGCGAGCGGCTCGGTCACGGTGGAGGTGGACGGTGCCGCTGTCGCCGACCCGCCGAACGTACCGGCGGCCGAGAGGCCGACGGCCGCGCCGGCCGCGCCAGACAACAATCGACGTCGAGAAACCAAGGCATTGCTCCCTTGCTCAGTTGGTTTTGTCCGATGAAGTGAACACCTGAGGCCTGACCAGTCGGACTGTCACCGTCGAGTGGAAAGGGTAGAGCGCAAGGGCGGATCACCGCAGGCCGGCTTCCACGGCTGACCGTTCGTCGGACGAGCTCGGCGCTCCCCGCCGCCATCTCGGCACGAGCGGCTCGACGCTCGACACCTGGTCGGAGTCGCCGCTCAATCCGTTGATCAGTTGATGAGAAGGGTGCTACTCGGCCTCGTCGCCGTCGGTCGGGCGCGGCGGCCGGTGCTCGGCGATCCACGCCTCCACCTCGGAGCGGAGCCAGACCGTGGTGCCGTGCAGTCGCTGGAACGGGGCGGGGAAGGTCGGGTAGCGGATGAGCTGGCGCATGCGGGTCCGGCTCACGCCGAGCAGATCTTGCAGCTCGTGCGGACCGACCAGCGGACCCGGGACCTCACCCATGACCTGACGGTAGGGCGATCAGGCATGCCTAATTGCGTCTACCTACTTGCGCAGCCCCTTCGAATGGGTGAGGGTGAACTTGTTGGTCTGGCGGTGGCTCAAGCCGCTGGGTGGCGATTGCGAGTGATGGAGGGTGCCCGATGGATCAGGCGACGGAATTGGCGTGGCTGCGAGAGCGGGTTGGGGGATTGGAGACAGCCCTGCACTGCGCACGGAGGGAGTTGTTCGACCTCCGTTGCAGGTTGACGCTGATCGGCCGGGTGGTTCAGGACGTGGACCGGGTGCAGCGAGCGCCCGGAGTCGCGCTCGGCGCGATCAACGCGGCGCTCTACTCCGAAGCGTCCAACCTGCGGCACGTCGGTCGACACCTGGTCCGGCGGCGCCGCTCAGTCCGTTGATCAGGTGATGAAAAGTAGGTCAGAGGACGTCCTGGCACCTACTTTCCATCATCTGATCAAGGTGAGGGCGGGTGGCCGACGCCGGGCCGCTCGATAGGGTCGGGCAGATGAGTGTCGAGACGGCTCCGCGCCGCCGCCGTCTGGAGCCGGACGCCCGGCGCGGGCAGATCCTGGCCTGCGCGGTCCGGCTGTTCGGCGATCGCCCGTACGCGGACGTGTCGACAACCGACGTCGCCCGGGAGGCGGGTGTCGCTCGCGGCCTGGTCAACCACTACTTCGGCGCGAAGAAGGACCTCTACCTGGAGGTCGTCCGGGTCATGGTGACAATTCCGGAGGTCGCCCTCGAACGGTTGCCCAAGGGTGACCTGCGGACCCGGGTCGACGCCAGCGTCTCCTGGTTCCTCGACGTGGTGTCCCGGCACAGCACCTCCTGGCTGGCCGCCGTCACCGCCCGGGGGATGGGCGGCGACGCGGATGTGGAGCGGGTGCTCGCCGAAGCCGAGGAGGTCGCCGCGGACCGCATGCTCGTCGCCGTCGGCCTGGCCGACGAGGCCGAGCACCGGGAGGAGTTGCGGGCCATGGTCCGCGCGTACGGCGGGCTGGCCACGTCGACCGCCCGGGAGTGGCTCCAGCGCGGCGCGTTGACCCGCGCCCAGGTGCACCTGCTGCTCACCACCACCCTGCTGACCATCGTCGAACAGGTCATCCCGCAGGCCGTCGCCGGCCCGACCCGGCCCGCGCCGCCCGCCTGAGCTGACCGACCCCGCTCCGGCCTCGCTGGTCGTGCCGTCGTTGACGGACGCGCACGCGTCGCGACCGGTTGCCGGGCTTCAGACTGGTGCGGCGGTGGGGGCCGACTCGCGGAGGTGGAGCACGATGACGACGGTCAGGATGACGATGGCGATCGGGTCGAACACCAGCGAGATGAGGTTCATGTCGGCTCGCGTGCCGACGTCGACGACGGTCAGGGCGAGGAACACCGACTTGGTGACGATGGCGGTTGCCGCCGCCGGCACTCTGGCCGGCAGGTGGAAGGCTCCCCAGACGATGGCCGCGCCGAGAGCCGCCTGCAGCACCCCCCGGTGCTGGAGCAGCGCGGTGGTCATGTGGTCGGGGTCGGTCAGCCCGTAGCTGCTCGTGAGCAGTTGCGGCCAGAACAGGGCGAGTGCGGGCGTCGCCGTGATCACGCCGACGACGGTGAGGATGACACGCATCTTCATGAGGCTCTCCGCTCTCCAAGTGCGCCGGATCGCTGATCGTCAGCTTAACTGATAATCAGCCGAACGGACGACTAGGCTGCGGTGATGCGCTCATCGGACACCATCTCCTCCGCCACCGGATATCTGCTGCTGAGGTTGGCCAACCTCGCCGGCGCCCGGATCGAACAGGCGCTCCTGCCCTTCCGCCTGCGCGGTCGCGATCTGCGGGTGCTGGCCTTCGTCGAGGGCGAGGAGTTGTCCCAGCGTGACCTGTGTCAGCGGACCGGACTCGACCGCACCACGATGGTCGCTGTCATCGACGAACTTGAGCGCAGTGGACACGTCCGGCGCGAGCGCAGCTCCAGCGACCGTCGCAAGCAGCTCATCAGCGTCACCGCCGACGGTCGCGCCATCTTGTCGGAAGCCCTCGCGGTGTTGCGTCGAACCGAGGCCGACTTCCTCGCTCCCCTCGCCGAGGACGAACGACGTCAGCTGCACCGACAGTTGTCAGTCCTCTTCGCGGCCCACGATCCCCGATGCCAGACCGACGAGACGGGGGAACCCGGGGCCGCGCATCCGGCCGGCCGGTGACGCAGAGCACGGGCGGTGACGCAGAGAACGGGCGGTGATCAGGCGGCGCGGCGTCCGCCGGCCGGCCCGACACGGGTGGCTCGGCCGGCCTGCGCCGCAGGGGCGGCGTGCCGGTCGGCGGCCTGCGCCGGGTACGACTCGGGGCGAACCACCCGCAGCGGCCGGTCCACCTCGTCGGTGCCGAACCGCCAGCGTGACGGCACGGGCTGCCGCTGCGGCGCGGGTCCACCGGGGCGCAGACCGGGCCGGGACAGCAACACGGTGATCAGGTAGCCGACCACCAGGAACCCGTGACTGACCAGCCGCTCCCCGCCCACCGACCCGGTGGCCAGGTCGTTGACCGAGAGCAGCAGCAACGTGCCGACGAACGCGCTGAGCATCGGCAGCAGCCCGGCCGGCGGGCTGCGGCGGACCGCCACGAACAGGAAGCCGGCACCCACCGCCACGTTCCACGCGGCCGACTCGTGCCACAGGTGCTGGCCGGCGGGGTGCAGGTGATCGGCGGTCGCGCCCCGGCCCACCTGGGCCAGGCCGAGCACCAGCTGCACCGCGCCGAGCAACCCGAGCGCCGCGCGTAGTCCGGCCACCAGCCGACCCCGGCCGGCCAGCCGCCGCCACCACGACCGGCGGGCCGGCTCCGCCGCGACGGCGGCCAGGATCGCCGCCGTCCGGTCGGGTACATCGGCGACCAACCGGGTACGGACCCGACGCGTCACCGCGGCCGCCGCCGTGAACCAGGCCCGGCACTCGGCACACCCGTCGAGGTGTCCCTGCACCGCCGCCAGCTCGGCGGCGGTCTCCTCCCCGTCCAACTGCGCGGACAGGACCTCCCGCCACTGCTCACACCCCATGTACCGGTAGTCGCTTCGCGAGCCGCTCCGGTTCCCGGCGACCGCGACGGGTTGTGGAATACTCGCCGGATCATGACGCGCTACGGCCTGCTGATCCTGCCCGCCACCAACCGGGTGTACGCCCGCTCCGCCGTCGACCTGACCCGGGCCGAGCTGGAGATCTTCGGCCGCTCGGCGCTCGACGGCCGGATCGGCGAGCTGGACACCGAGGTCGTCGGAGGGGCGTCCTACGTCACCTTCACCGGCGACGGGCTGACCGAGCGGGACCTGGCCGTCCTGGGCAACCTCTCCGCCGGGTACGCGCTGTTCGAGATCGTCGGTGAGCTGCTGCGGCCGATCGAGTGGATCCGACTGGACCGCTACGACGACGATCTGCTCACCATCCAGAAGTACCCGGGCAAGACCAACGAGCAGTTCACCAAGCTGCTGCTCAACGTCACACTGCTGGCCTCGGACTGGGCCGGCGAGCTGACCAGCCGGCGGTTCCGGGTGCTCGACCCGCTCTGCGGCCGGGGCACCACACTCAACCAGGCCCTGATGTACGGGTTCGACGCCGCCGGCATCGAGCGCGACCAGAAGGACGTCGAGGCGTACCGGGCGTTCATCACCACCTGGCTCAAGCAGAAGCGGGTCAAGCACCGGGTGCTGGAGTCGGGGCCGGTGCGGCGGGAGCGCAAGGTGGTCGGCCGACGGGTGCGGATCGAGCTGGCGCCGACCCGCGAGGAGCACAAGGCAGGCCAGACCCAACTGCTGGACGTGGTCAACGCCGACACGGCCCGCTCGGCCGAGTTCTTCCGCCCGGAGACCGTGGACCTGGTCGTCGCCGACGCCCCGTACGGCGTGCAGCACGGCAGTCGTACCGCTCAGCAGGGGTTGACCCGCGACCCGCTGGCGTTGCTCGCGGACGCCGCGCCGGTCTGGGCGCGGCTGCTGCGCCCCGGCGGCGCGCTCGGTATCTCGTGGAACACCCACGTCGCCAGCCGCGAGGACGCGGCGGCGGCCCTCGCCGACGCCGGCCTGACAGTGGTCGACGCGGAGCCCTACCGCGCGCTGCGACACCGGGTCGACCAGTCGATCATGCGAGACGTGCTGGTGGCCCGCCGCCCGGCCTGACCCGCCCGCCCGGCTTCCGGCTGGTCGGGGTCAACCCGGCCGCCGGTCATCCGGGAGTCCGGCGGTGACCAAAGCGAACCGCTACCGCCCCTGACCCGTTGACACCCGCCGGCAGAGATTGAAGAATTTCGTTAGCAGCGGCAGCGGCGTGCTTCTGTAACCGTCCCCCCACCGGTTACCCCTCGGGAGCTCGCCGTGTCAGTGCCCCTGTCCCGTCGTCGACTGCTGACCGCCGGCGGTGCCGGCCTCGTCCTGGCCGGTCTCACCGATCCGTTCCGCGCCGATGCCGCCCGCGCCGCCGTCACCACCGCCGACCTGGTCGTCTACGGCGCCACCTCCGGCGGGCTGGCCGCCGCGATCACCATGCGCCGGCTCGGCCGCACCGCAGTGGTGGTGGAGCCCACCAGCCACGTCGGCGGGCTGAGCACCGCCGGGCTGGGCGCCACCGACACCGGCGTCCAGGCGTCCATCGGCGGGCTCGCCGCCGAGTTCTACCGCCGGGTGTACGTGAAGTACCACGGCGGAACCCTCACGTCGACGTCGCCGCTGCGGATGACCTTCGAGCCGCACGTCGCCGCCGCCGTCTTCGCCGAGATGCTGGCCGAGTCCGGCGTGCCGGTGATCGTCGACGCCCGGCTGGCCGGCCTCGGCCGCAGTGGCAACCGGATCACCGAGCTGCGCACCGAGGACGGGTCGATCTACCGGGGCGGGGTGTTCGTCGACGCCACCTACGAGGGTGACCTGCTGGCCATGGCCGGGGTGGGGTTCACCGTCGGGCGGGAGTCCAACGACACCTACGGCGAGACGATCAACGGGGTGCAGTCCGGCAACACCCACCAGTTCGTCTACCCCGTCGACCCGTACGTGACGGCCGGCTCGCCCGGCAGCGGCCTGTTGCCGGGCATCTCCGCCACGCCGCTCGCCCCGCGCGGCAGCGCCGACGACCGGATCCAGGCGTACTGCTTCCGGATGTGCCTGACCCAGGCGGCCAACCGGATCCCGTTCGGCAGGCCCTCCGGTTACGACCCGATCCGGTACGAGCTGCTGCTGCGCCACATCCAGGCCGGCTACGCCGGGCCGTACTTCACCACCCACTCGATCGGCGGCGGCAAGACCGACTCCAACAACAACGGCGCGGTGTCGACCGACAACATCGGCTTCAACCACGCGTACCCGACGGCCGGTTGGGCGGTGCGGGAGAGCATCATCGCCGAGCACCGCACCTACCAGCAGGGACTGATGTGGTTCCTGGCGAACGATCCCCGGCTGCCGGCGTCGGTGCGCGACTCGACCGCCCGGTGGGGGCTGCCTGTCGACGAGTTCACGAGCACCGGTGGTTGGCCGCCGCTGCTCTACATCCGGGAGGCCCGCCGGATGGTGTCCGCGTACGTGGTGACCGAGGCCGACTGCCGGGGCCGGGTACGGGTCGCCGACTCGGTGGGGCTGGCCAGCTACACGATGGACTCGCACAATTGTCAACGGGTGGTGGTCGACGGCCGGGTGCGCAACGAGGGGGACGTGCAGATCGGGGTGCCGGCCCCCTACCCGGTGAGCTACCGGGCGATCGTGCCGCACCAGGCGCAGTGCGCCAACCTGCTGGTGCCGGTCTGCCTCTCGGCGAGCCACATCGCGTACGGCTCGATCCGGATGGAACCGGTGTTCATGATCCTCGGGCAGGCGGCGGCCACCGCCGCGTCGCTGGCCCTCGCCGGGAACCTCGCCGTGCAGGAGGTGCCGGTGCCCACCCTCCAGGCCCGGCTGCGGCAGGACGGCGCCCTCCTGGAGTGGGGCTCGACCGACGAGGTGATCCTGGACAACGCGGCGGCCAACGGGATCACCCGGGCCGGAACGTGGCTGCGCAGCACCAGCGTCGGCGGTTTCTACGGCCCGGACTACGAGCACGACGGCAACACCGCCAAGGGCGTCAACCGGCTGCGGTTCCGCCCGACGCTGCCCGCCGCCGGCTCCTGGACTGTGCAGTTGCGCTGGACGGCCAACCCGAACCGGGCGACGAACGTGCCGGTGGACATCGAATACTCCGGCGGGCTGATCACCCGCACCGTGGACCAGCGGCAGGCCGGCGGCCAGTGGGTGCCGCTGGGGACCTATCCGTTCACGGCGGGCAGCGGCGGCAGCGTGCTGATCCGCACCGAGGACACCGACGGCCACGTGGTCGCCGACGCGGTGCGCTTCGTCCGGGCCTGACCGGCGGCGCGCCCGCCGACGCGCCGTTCGACGGGCCACCGCGAATTCTCGACGCCGCGTACCCCGTCAGTTGCCGGGGAACTCGACGCCCACCAGCCGCTCGGAGACGGCCCACAGCCGGGCGGCGTCCTCGGTGCTGCGCGCCGAGCGGTAGACGGCCAGCTCGGTCGGTCTGCCGGTGAACTGCCCCAGGCCGTCCGGGCCGTAGAACCGGCCGCCCTGCGCCTGCGGGCTGGTGGCCGCGTAGAGGGCCGGGAGCAGCCCGGCGTCCACCGAGTGCACCAGGACGCCCCAGCGGGCCAGTCGACTCAGCACCGAGTGGTGCGGCGAGGGCCGGTTGCGGCCCAGGTTGGGGCCGGACGCGTAGAGGTTGGTCATCGTGGTGCCCGGATGGGCGACGTTGCTGACGATGCCCCAGCCGCCGGCCCGACTGCGCCTGTCGAGTTCCAGCCCGAAGTGCAGGGTGGCCAGCTTGGAGGCGTTGTACGCCCGGATCGCCGCGTACCGGCGGTTGCTCTGGAGGTCGTCCCAGTCGAGCCGGCCGGAACGGGCGGCGCTGCTCGACATGGTGGTGACCCGGGCGTGGCCGGCCCGCAGCAGCGGCAGGAGCCGTCCGTTCAGCGCGAAGTGGCCGAGGTGGTTGGTGCCGAGTTGCAGTTCGAAGCCCTCGGCGGTGGCGTGCCGGGTGGGAGGTGTCATCACGCCCGCGTTGTTGATCATGAGGTGGATCGGTCGACCCTCGCCGAGCAGCGTGTCGGCAAGCGCGGCCACCGAGCCCAGCGAGGCCAGGTCCAACGTCCGCGTCGAGACGACGGCGCCCGGCGCGGCGGCCCGGACGGTCTCCAGCGCGGCGGCCCCCTTGGCCGGGTTGCGGACCGGCAGCACCACCTCGGCGCCGGCACGCGCCAGCCGCGTGGCCAGGCCGAGGCCCAGGCCGTCGCTGCCGCCGGTCACGACAGCGAGCTTTCCAGTCAAATCCGGAACGGTCAGGTCGAGCACAACAACTCCCAGGTCGGCGGTGTCCTTCATCGGTCACGGCCAAGCCTGGATCCCCCGCCGACCGCCACCCAGGGTCGTCTTATCCAGGGATCGACGGTCCCCGGGTCCGGACCGGGGAGGCCGCCCGGCGAGTAGCGTTCTTGACGATCAAGGACTTTCGGTACGAGGAGGCGCGGTGCGGACGACGACTGTGGACATCCCGACCGGCGACGGGGTCGCGGACGCGTCCCTGACCCGACCGGACGGCAACGGCCCGTTCCCGGCGGTGCTGCTCTTCATGGACGCCATCGGGCCGCGCCCGCGCCTTGTCGAGATGGCGGAACGGATCGCCGACCGCGGCTACCTGGTGCTGACGCCCCACCTGTTCTACCAGGCCGGCCGGGCACCGCTGTTCGACCTGTCCCGACTCGCTGAGCCGGACCAGCGCAGCGCGCTCTTCGAGAAGATCATGCCGCTGGTCGGCGTGTTGACCCCCGAGGTGGTCAGGCAGGACACCGCCGCGTACCTGGACTTCCTGGCCGCCCGGGACGACGTGCGGCCGGGCCCGGTGGCGATCACCGGCTACTGCATGGGCGGCACGAACGCGCTGCGGGCCATCGAGGCGTACCCGGACCGGATCGCGGCGGTGGCCAGCTTCCACGGCGGGCGGTTCGTCACCGACGCGCCGGACAGCCCGCACCTGGGCGTCGGCTCGATCACCGGCGAGCTGTACTTCGGGCACGCCGACGCCGACCAGTCGATGACCCCCGAGCAGATCGCCACGCTGGAGAAGGCGCTCGACGCCGCCGGCGTGCGCTACCGCTCCGAGGTCTACGAGGGCGCCCACCACGGCTTCACCATGGCCGACACGCCGATCTACGACGAGCGGGCCACCGAGCGCCACTGGGTCGCCCTGTTCGACCTCCTCGACCGCACCCTGCCCGTCTCCTGACCGCCTCCGCTCGGCAATCTTGGACAGTTTCCGTCAACCGGTAACGGAAACTGTCCAAGATTGCGTCGGGTCACGGGGACGAACGCGCGGACCGGTCGGTGGGACCGCTCAGCGGCGCAGCAGCACCGGGCCGGCGTCGATGCGGGTGCGGAACAGCGCGTACGGCTTGCGCCGCAGGTCCTTGCCCCGCTGGTACTGCGCCTGCCGGTGCAGTTGGTTGGCGGTGACGTAGAGGTACCCGTCGGTGGCCACCGACATGGTGTCCGGCCAGAGCAGTCGCGGGTCGTGGACCACTGTCTCGTAGTCGCCGTTCGGCAGCCGGCGCAGCACGGCGTTGTGCTCGTACGAGGTGACGTAGATCCGCCCCGCGTCGTCGCTCTCCAACCCGTCCGAGGCGGTGCCCCGGTCCCCCTCGTCGACGACGGTCGCGGCGACCGCCTCCTGGGTGACGCCCGGGTCGGCCAGCGCCTCGGTGGAGACGCTGTGCAGGCGCCGCGACGCCAGCGGGCAGTAGTAGAGCCGGCTGCCGTCGGCCGAGATGGCGATGCCGTCGGAGCCCATGCTCACCGGCTTCGGCGGCCCGTCCGCCGGCCGTTCGAGGAACGGCCGGCCCTCGACCACCGGGCGGAACGTCGCCAGCGACTCCGCCTTGGTGGACGGGTGGTCGTGCAGCCGCCGCCAGGAAGCGCCACTGGCCAGGTCCACCACGATGATCCCGTTCGGCCCGGAGGACGCCGAGTCGGTGATGTACGCGACCCCCGCCTCGCCGCGCCGCAGGTCGAAGCGGACGTCGTTGAGGTACGTCGTCGGCAGCGCCACGTCCGCCGGGAAGGTGATCACCTGGGCGACCGTGTCGGTGTCCAGGTCGATCCGGACCAGCTTCGGGCCGCCCGGCTTCGTGGGCTGGAACATCGGACTGCCGGTGTCCAGCACCCAGAGCCGGTCGGCCGGGTCCACCACGATGCTCTGCACCGAGATGAACGCGCCAGCGTCGTCGTCGCCCGACGGGTCGTTCCACGCCTGGTCGGGGTAGGGCACCTCCCGGCCGTCGCGCACCTCCACGACGGTGGCTGGCACCTCGTCGCCCCATTTCGGGAAGTTGACGAAGATCCGGCCCCGGTGCGAGACGCTCACGCCGGTCGGCATCGGGCCGGTGAAGGTGTGCACCAGCTCCAGCTCGCCAACCGGTTCGTCGCCGACCGGCCCGTTCATGACATCCACCCCACGGTGCTCACCGTCCACTTCCTGCCGGTTGTCACGCTCCGCCGCTGCTATTCCCGCCCAGACGTCCGGTAAGCCTCACCGTCGCCTGCGTGATCGGGAGGCGACCCGTTCGGGCGTCAGGCCAGCGGCGCGGCGGCCCTGGCGGCGGGCAGGCCGGGGACCTCGACGTCCACCGCGAGCAGGGCGCCGTCCTCCGGGCCGGGCGTGGTCAGTCCCACCCGGGCGGTGCCGATGAAGAGTCGGCGCAGGCCCGGCCCGCCCAGGCAGATGCCGGCGGGCTGCTCCGCCGGCAGCCGGATCTCCCGGTCCAGGGTGCCGTCGGGCCGGTAGCGGCGGACCGCCGAGCCGCCCCAGAACGCGACCCAGAGGTGGCCCGCCGCGTCGACGGTCATGCCGTCCGGACCTCCGTCGTCGGGGGAGAGCCGCAGGAACGGCTCCCGCCCGTGCAGGTCGCCGGTGCCCGGGTCGACGGTGAAGCGGTCGATCTCGCCGCGCGGTGTGTCGGCCAGGTACATGGTGGTGCCGGCCGCGTCGAACGCCGGCCCGTTCGGAATGGTCAGCCCGGTGACCGCGGGCACCGGCTCGGCGCCCGGGGTGAGGCGGAACAGCGTGCCCCCGCCCGGCACCATGGCGTACGTCATGCTGCCGGCCCAGAAGTGGCCGTGCGGGTCGGCGACCGCGTCGTTCATCCGGGTCGGCTCGGGTGCGTCACCGACCAGGTCGGCGACCGGTCGGGGGTCGCCCCCGGCGGGCAGCAGTGTGATGCCGGTCCCGGCGGCGGCGAGCCAGTCGCCGGGTCGGTCGGCCACCGGGGCGACAGCGCCGAGCGGAACGTCGAGGTGGCGCACCTCCCGCAGCGGACCCGGCGCGTCGCCGCCGGTCTCCAGCAGCCGGCCGGCCAGCAGGTCGACGAGGACCAGGCGGTCGTCGACCCAGCGCAGCCCTTCGCCCAGCTCCAGCCGGTCGGTGCTCCAGACGGTCGGTTCGGTCAGCTCCATGGTGCTCCTCCAAAGGATCGTCAGCGGACCGTACCGCCAGGGCCGTGGTCGAGCAGCGTCAGCTCGGCCCGGTCGGGCAGGCCCTCCCAGTCGCCCCGGGTGGCCACCGCGAACGCGCCGGTGGTGACCGCCCGGTCCAGCCGGGCGGGCGCGTCGGCGCCGTCGAGCCAACCGGAGAGCAGCCCGGCCACGAACGCGTCGCCCGCGCCGACGGTGTCCACCACCGGCACGGTACGGGCGGGACGGTGCACAGTGCCGGTCGCGCGGTGGCTGGTCGCCCCGTCGGCGCCGTGCTTGACAACGACCTCGGTCACGCCGGCCGAGAGCAGCGCCGCGACCGGGTCGGACGCGTCGGTAAGCACTGCCAACTCGTCGTCGGAGGCGACCACCAGGTCGATCGAGGGCAGCAGCGGTCGCAGCGCGTCGGCCGCCTCGGCGACCGACCAGAGCCGCTGCCGGTGGTTGACGTCCAGGCAGACGGTGGTGCCGGCGGCCCGGGCGCGCCGCACCGCGGCCACCACCGCCTGGTACGGCTCGACGCCCAGCGCGCAGGTGATGCCTGTGACGTGCAGCAGCCGGGGCGGTGATCCGGGCGCGTCGAAGGCACGGGTCACGTCGGCGGGGCGCAGCCGGGAGCCCGCGGAGCCCGCCCGGTGGTAGGTGACCCGGTTGATGTCGGCGACCCGGTTCTCGAAGACGATCAGCCCGGTGGGCGCGCCCGGGTCGATCCGGGACCAGGCCAGGTCGACACCCTCGGCGCGCAGCGTACGGCGGACCAGCTCGCCGGGCTCGTCGGCGCCGGTGACCCCGACCCAGGCGGCCCGGTGGCCGAGCCGGGCCAACCCGATGGCCACCGTCGACTCGGCCCCGGCGACGGAGATCCCGGCGGTGCCGCCCAGCCGCAGCGGGCCGCTGCTGCGGAAAGCCGCCATCGTCTCGCCGAGCGTGAGCAGGTCGGTCACCGCTGGACCGCCGTGCGGAAGCTGGCCGCGCGCTCGCGTAGTGCCGACAGGTCGCCGCCGCGGACGGCGTCACCGAGCAGCGGGGAGCCGACGCCCACCGCGACCGCGCCCCGGTCGAGGTAACGCCGCGCGCCGTCCGCGTCGACCCCGCCGACCGGCACGAACGCGGTGCCGGGGAACGGGTCCCGCAACGCGCCGAGGTAGTCCGGTCCGCCGAGGGAGGCCGGGAAGAGCTTGACGGCGGTGGCCCCGCCACTGCCGGCCTGCACCACCTCGGTGGGGGTGAGCGCTCCGGCGAGCACCGGCAGCCCGAGCCGGCCGCCCTCGGCGAGGCTCGGCGCGAGCGCCGGGGTGACAAGGAAGCCGGCGCCCGCGTCGGCAGCGGCGCGGGCGTCCTCGGCGGTGAGCACGGTGCCCGCGCCCAGGGCGTAGTCCGCCCCGAGGGCGGCCCGAGCCCGACGGATGGTGCCGAGCGCGTCGGCGCTTGTCAGCGAGACCTCGACCAGGGCGATGCCGCTCTCGGCCAGGGTGAGTACGGCGGTCAGCGCGGCGGCCGGGTCCGGGCCGCGCACGATGGCCAGCAGCCGGTGGGTACGCAGCTCGTCGAGCAGGTTCATCGCGGGTGTCCTCAGTGGATGCGGTGGGCGGAGATGGTGAGTCGCCAGGTGACCTCGCCGGCGGGCGGAACGACCGCCGCGTCGGCGGGGCCGGCGTCGGCCAGGTCGAAGGCGCTACCGAGCATCGGCTCGACACCGAGGCTGCGGTAGGGGCAGTCGGCCGGCCAGCCGCCCAGGTTGCGCCAGAGGGCGGTGCTGCGGGGCTGGCCGTCACACTCCAGCTCCAGGATCAGCCGGTCGTCGCCGTCGCTGACCTGGACGCGGGGGCAGTCGAGCAGCACCGCGCCGAGCGCGGTCCCGTCGTCGGGGCCGAACGTGTCGAGCGTCAGCCCGGCCGGGGAGGGCCACGGGCCGGTCAGCCACGGGTCGCCGTCGGGCCAGGTGCCCGGCGGCAGCAGGGCGGCGGCCTCCGGGTGCAGCCGGGTGGGGGTGCCGGCGGGTGCGACGAGGTGAGCGTCGGGAGACAGGCCGAGCAGGGCGTGCGCAGCCCACACGAAGCGGTAACCGGGGTCGGCGGCCAGCCGGTAGTCGGCCACCACCACACCGCCGGAGTCGCTGATCCGGCGGGTCAGGGTGAACGTCGGCCGCTCGATGACCAGGGTGTCGGGGCCGGCGCTGTCGGGGCCGACGGTTCGCCACGGGCGCGACCACACCTCGCCGTGGTCGGGCTCGCCGCGCACCGTGGGCAGGCACTCCTCCAACCCGCCGGCGTCGACGAACGCGTCGTCGGGGCGTACCTCGTGCCGGCCCGGTTCCGGGCCGCGCCAGAGCCACTCCCGGCCGCCACCGCGCAGGCTTGTCCACCGGCCGCCGTGCGCCGCGTCGTACGCCACCCGCAGCGGCACCGGAGTCGCGCCGGTCACCATTCCGCGAACGACCCGTCGGCGTGCTGCCAGACCGGGTTGCGCCAGGTGTGCGGTGTCTGCGCCGCCTTGCGGACGGCCGCCTCGTCCACCGTGATGCCCAGGCCGGGCCGGTCGAGGCGGGCGATGTGCCCGTCCACGAACCGGAACGGCTCCGGGTCGACCAGGTAGTCCAGCAACTCGGAGCCGACGTTGTAGTGGATCCCGATGCTCTGCTCCTGGATCAGGAAGTTCGGCGTCGCGAAGGCCACCTGGAGGCTGGCCGCCAGGGAGATCGGGCCGAGCGGGCAGTGCGGGGCGAGCAGCGCGCCGTACGTCTCGGCCAGCGCGGCGATCCGGCGGACCTCGGAGATCCCGCCGGCGTGCGACAGGTCCGGCTGGACCACCGTGACGCCGGCCTGCAACGGGCCGAGAAACTCGGAGCGGCCGTAGAGCCGCTCGCCGGTGGCCACCGGGATCGGTGTGCTGGCGACGATGTCGCGCAGGTGGTGGGCCTGGTCGGGCAGGACCGGCTCCTCCACGAAGAACGGGCGCAGGGGCGCCAGCTCGGGCAGGATCCGGCGTACCGCGGCCAGCCCGGCCCGACCGTGGAAGTCCAGCGCGATGTCCCGGTCGGGGCCGAGCACGTCCCGGGCGGCGGCGACCCGGCCGATCACCTCGTCCACCTCGGCGGAGGTGGGGATGGGGGAGAGCCGGCCGCACGCGTTCATCTTGACGCCGGTGAGGCCGGCGGCGACCTGCGCGGCGGCGGCGTCGGCAACCTCGGCGGGCTCGTCCCCGCCGATCCAGGAGTAGATCCGCACCTTCTCGCGCACCGGCCCGCCGAGGAGCGCGTGCACCGGCGCGCCGTACGCCTGTCCGGCGATGTCCCAGAGTGCCTGGTCGAGGCCGGCGACCGCGCTGGAGAGGATCGGGCCGCCGCGGTAGAAGCCGCCCTTGGTGAGCACCTGCCAGTGCTGCTCGATCCGCAGCGGGTCGGCGCCGATCAGGTACTCGGCGAGCACCTCGACGGCGCTGCGCACCACTTCGGCGCGCCCCTCCACCACCGGTTCACCCCAGCCGACCAGCCCGTCGTCGGTCTCCACCCGGCAGAACAACCACCGTGGCGCGACCAGGAAGGTCTCGATGCGCTCGATCTTCACTGACTGCCCCTTCGTCCCCGTGCCTTCTCGACGTCGCGGACGGCCTTGTCCAGCAACTCACGCATGGCGGTCTCGGCCGCCGTCTCGTTCCGCTCGCGCAGCGCGTCGACGACGGCACGGTGGCTGGGCACCGGGTCGTCGTGCGCGGCGCCGCCGTGCACCAGGCGGTCCCGTTCGGCGAGCCCGGTCTCCATCACCACCTCCATCCGTTCCAGCAGCTCGTTGTGCGTGGCGGTGAGCAGCGCGCGGTGGAAGGCGAGGTCGGCGGCGACGGCGGCGGCGGGATCACCGTCGGCCTCGGCCATCTCGGCAAGTGCCCCGTCGAGGGCGGCCAGGTCGTCCTCGGTCGCCCGGGTGGCGGCCAGCCGTGCGGCGGCCGGCTCGATGATCGCGCGCACCTCGTGCAGCTTCTCGAGCAGGCGTTCGTCGGGGCCCTCCGCGAACTGCCAGCGGATCACGTCGCCGTCGAGCAGGTTCCAGTCGGCGCGGGGCCGGACGAACGTGCCGCGCTTCTGCCGGGCGTCGACGATGCCCTTGGCCGAGAGGACCTTCAGCGCCTCGCGGAGCGCGGTCAGGCTGACGCCGAACTCCTCCTGCAGGGCGACGATGTTCAGTGTCGCGCCGGCAGGGATCTCACCGGTGAGGATGCGACGGGCGATCGCTTCGACGGTCTGCCCGTGGACGCCGCGGCGTGCGTACTGTGCCAATGCTCCTGGCCTTTTCGTTTGTCGGTATCGATCTCTCAGGCCGAGGCTTTCACCGCTGTCCAGCCACCGTCCACAACGAGGCTCGCGCCGGTGACGTAGGCGGCGTCCGGTGAGGCGAGGAAGGCGACAGTCGCGGCCACCTCGTCCGGGGTGCCGAAGCGCTTCGCCACCGTCTCGGCGACGCTGCGCGCACGGTCCTCTTCGGACACGTCGGCCCAGGCGGCGGTGAGGATCGGGCCGGGCAGCACGGTGTTGACCCGCACCTGTGGGCCGTACTCCACGGCGAGTTGGCGGCCGAGCGCGACCAGGCCACCCTTGGCCGCGGCGTACGCGGGGCGGCCCGGCAACCCGACCAGGGCGTGCACCGAGGAGATCAGCACCACCGCGCCGGAGCGGGCCCGCAGGTCGTCCAGGCAGGCGCGGACGCCGAGGAACGCGCCGGTGAGGCTGACGCCGAGCTGCTCGTCCCAGGATTGCCGACTGGTCTCGTGGGCCGGGGCGACCCGCACGGCGTACGCGGTGTTGACCAGGATGTCGATCGGGCCGAGGCCGGCGCGTACGGCGGACACCGCGGCCGCCCAGTCGCTCTCGTCGCTGACATCAGCCACTACGGACAGTGCTCGTCCGCCGCTAGCTGTCAGTTCGTCGGCAAGCGGGGTCGGGTCGTGCACGTCGAGCAGCGCAACCGCCGCGCCCTCGGCGACGAGCCGCCGGGCCGTGGCGGCGCCGATCCCGCCCATCGCGCCGGTGACCAGCGCGTTCATGCCTTCAAGCCGGCGCATAAGCTGATCCACCTGACCCTCGCCTTGATCTCATCTAATCATTAATTACGAAGATATCTTGACAGCCGGCGACGTCCGATGCAACCTTCTCGACACAGCATTCACATGGACGACACACTGCGCGGTGACGCTACGTGTCGTAGAGGAAGGGATACCTCCGTGAGCGACTTCGACCCCGGTCGCCGGCGATTCCTTGGCCATCTCGGGCTCGCCGGCCTGGGTGCCCTCGGCGCCAGCTCGTTCCTCAGCGCGTGCGCCAGCTCCGCCAGCGGACCGACTTCGAGCAACGGCTCGGGCGCGGTCACCATCCAGTCCAACCTCTCCTCGCCGCAGGCCAAGGCCGCGATGGAGAAGCTGATCGAGACCTTCAACGCGCAGGGCAAGGGCAAGGCGACCCTCAACACGATCGCCTCGGAGACCTTCCGGACCCAACTGCCGACGTACCTGACCTCGGCGAACCCGCCGGACCTCTACACCTGGTACGCGGGCTCGGTCGCCAACGACTACGCCAGCAAGAACCTGCTGCTTGACGTCTCCGACGTGTGGAAGTCGCTCGGCGACTACCCGCAGTCGCTGCGCACCCTCTCCACCGACGCCAGCGGCAAGCAGGTCTTCGTGCCGATGAACAACTACTGGTGGGGCTTCTTCTACCGCAAGTCCAACTTCGCCAAGTGGGGCGTGCAGGAGCCGAAGACCTGGACCGAGTTCCTGGCGGTCTGCGAGACGTTGAAGAGCAAGGGCGTTCCGCCCATCGGCATCGGTCTCGGAGACACCCCGTGGGTCGCCTCGGCCTGGTTCGACTACCTCAACATCCGGATCAACGGCGCGCCGTTCCACCGCGAACTGCTCGCCGGCAAGCAGCGCTTCGACGACCCGAAGGTCAAGGCGGTCTTCACCCGCTGGCGCGAGGCCCTGCCCTACTTCGACCCCAAGGGCAAGGCGTACCCGTTCCAGGAGGCGACCACCGCGTTGCTGGCCGGCAAGACCGGCATGTTCCTGATCGGCACGTTCTTCGCCGACGCCGCGCCCAAGGACGCCCTCGGTGACCTGGACTTCTTCCGGTTCCCGATCATCGACCCGGCGGTGCCGCTGGCCGAGGAGGCCCCCACCGACGGCTTCTTCGCCAGCGCGAAGACCGCCAACCCGACAGGCACCAGGGCCCTGCTCAGCTACCTCTCCGGGGTCGAGGCCCAGGAGGCGTACGTCAAGGCCAGCTCCGGCATCGTGCTGCCGGCCAACCCCAAGGCCAAGGCGTCCGACTCGCCGCTTGTGGTCAAGGGCAAGGCGATGCTCGACGAGGCCAAGGAGCTGACCCAGTTCTTCAACCGCGACTCCAGCGACGCACTCCAGCCGACCGCGGACACCGCACTGACCAAGTTCATCGACAAGCCGGACCAGATCGACGCGATCCTGCGGGAGTGGCAGGCCGGCGCCGAGAAGGTCTTCAAGGGCTGACGTGACAGCAACGATCTCCACGACTTCGGTCACCCCCACCCGGCGGCGGCGACGGTCGGCTCGACTGTCGCCGCTGCTTGTGGCGTTCGTCCTGGTGCCGTTCGCGGTCGAGAGCATCTGGGTGTTCTGGCCGGCGCTCCAGGGTTTCTGGTTCTCGCTCACCCGCTGGGACGGGATGTCGTCGCCGTCCTTCGTCGGCACCGACAACTACGTCGAGCTGGCCGGTGACGCCACCTTCCGCGGCGCGCTCGTCAACACGGTGATCTGGCTGGTGCTCTTCGGTGGCCTCTCCGTGCTGGGCGGCTTCGGCATGGCGCTGGTTCTGCAGAAGGAGCGGCGCGGGGTCGGCTTCTACCGGGCCGCGCTGTTCACCCCTGTGGTGTTCTCGCTTGTGGTGACCGCGCTGGTCTGGCGGGTGTTCTACCAGCCCGACGGCATCGCCGACACGCTGCTGCGGGCCGTCGGGCTGGAGAGCCTGATCCGGCCCTGGCTCGCCGACCCGCAGACCGCCCTGTACGCGGTGATCCTGCCCGCGCTGTGGCGGCAGATCGGCTACGTGATGGTGCTGTTCCTGGCCGGGCTGAAGGCGATCGACCCGGCGCTGCACGAGGCGGCCCGGATGGACGGCGCCAACTCCTGGCAGCGGCTGCGGCACGTCACGATTCCCCAGCTCAAGGGGGTGAACGCAGTGGTGCTGTCGGTCATCGTGATCGACTCGCTGCGCTCGTTCGACATCGTCTGGTCGCTGACCAAGGGCGGGCCGTACCACTCGTCGGAGCTGCTCAGCACCTACATGTACTCGACCGCGTTCCAGAGCCTGCGGCTGGGCTACGCCTCGGCCATCGCCGTCGTGATCTTCGTGCTCGCGTTGGCCGTCATCCTCGGCTACCTGGTCCGCGCGTTCCGGGAGGAAGCGTGATGAACAAGCTCCGTACCGGGGCCTTCCACACCGGCATGATCCTGCTCTCGCTGCTGTGGCTCGGGCCGGTGATCTGGGTCGTGGTGATGTCCACCCGGTCGTTCGACGACATCGCCGCGCACGGCGTCGGCAGCCTGCCCCGGTCGTTCACGCTGGACACCTACCGGCAGGCCTGGACCGACGGCGGCGAGCTGCGCGCCCTGATCAACAGCATGCTTGTCACCGTCCCGTCGGTGGCGTTGAGCCTCGGGCTCGCGGCGATGGCCGCGTTCGCGCTGAGCCGCTTCCGGATCCCGGGCCGGCGCACGATCCTGTTGCTGATGCTCGCCGGCAACCTGCTGCCACCGCAGATCCTGCTCATCCCGGTGGCCAAGTTCAGCGAGCTGACCGGCCTGTACGACACGCTCTGGGCGTTGATCGCGGTGCAGGTCGGCTTCGGGCTCGGCTTCTACACCTTCGTCCTGCACGGCTTCATGCGGGACCTGCCGGGCGAGATCCAGGAGGCGGCCACCATCGACGGCGCCGGCACGGCGCAGATCTTCACGAAGGTGATGCTGCCGCTGACCCGCCCCGCGCTGGCCGCCCTCGGCGCGTTGTCCTTCACCTGGATCTTCAACGACCTGCTCTGGGCGATCACCGTGCTGCGGACCGACGACAACATGCCGGTCACCCCGGCGCTGCTCGGCCTCCAGGGGCAGTTCGTCTCGTCCTGGAACGTCATCGCCGCCGGCACCGTCATCGCTGCCGTCCCCACCGTCGCGGTCTTCCTGCGCTTCCAACGGCACTTCGTCTCCGGCCTGGCGCTCGGAGCGGTCAAGTGACCGCCGTGACGGGGCAGCGCTGGACGCTGCGCGGCACGCACACCGAGTACACAGTGGCGGTGCCGGCGCACGGCCGCTGGCTGGAGCTTGTCGCGTGGGGGCCGCACGGTGTCTCGGACGGGCCCTCACCGGTCGCCTACGACGGCCCGGTGCCGTTCCTCACCGCCGGCGACGCCGCCCCCATCGAATACGCCACCGACGCCGACCGCCCGTTCACCGGCGCGGACCTGGTGGTGGAGACCTCGGCCGGGCAGCGCCGGGTCGGCTTCTTTTACACCGAGGCGCGGATCGACGCCGACCAGCGGGAGCTGGCCGTCGACTTCGCCGACCCGGTGACCGGGCTGCGCGCAACTGTGCGCTACCGGGTGCCCACCGGCACCGACGTGGTGGAGCGGTGGGTCGAGCTGAGCAACGACGGCGCCGACGCGCTGCGGGTGGTCCGGGCCGGCTCGGGCGGGTTCTGCGTACCCACGCCACACGGCGCGCTGCTCAGTCACCAGTGGGGGCAGTGGGCGCAGGAGTTCCAGCTCGCCCACGTCGAGTTGGGCCACGGCACGTTCAGCATCGGCAGCTCCCAGGGCGTACCCGGGCATCTGCACGTGCCGTGGCTGGCCGTGCGGGACACCGCCGACCCGGCCGGCGCGGCCTGGGGAATGGCGTTGGCCTGGACCGGTTCGTGGGAGATGAGCGCCGAGCGGGACACCGGCGGGCTGACCCGGGTGCGGGCCGGCCGTCAGCTTGTCGACGGCCCACTGAACCTGGCCCCCGGCGACCGGCTGACCCTGCCGGTGGTCACCGGCGCGTACAGCCCGGACGGCCTGGACGGGCTGGCCCGGGTCTGGCACACCCACCAGCGGTTGCTCGCCGCCGACCGGCTCACCCCGCGCCCGGTGCTCTACAACTCCTGGGAGGCCACCTACTTCGCGGTCGAGGCGCAGAGCCAGTTGGCGCTCGCCCGGATCGCCGCCGAGCTGGGCGTGGAGACGTTCGTGGTGGACGACGGCTGGTTCGTCGGCCGGAACGACGACACCGCCGGTCTGGGCGACTGGACGCCCGATCCGGCGAAGTTCCCGGCCGGGTTCGACGCGTTCATCGCCGACGTCCGCGCGCTCGGGCTGAACTTCGGGCTCTGGGTGGAGCCGGAGTGCGTCAACCCGAAGTCGACCCTGTACGCCGAGCACCCGGACTGGGTCTACGCCGTCGACGGTCGGCCGCTCACCCCGGTCCGCAACCAGTACCTGCTCGACCTGGGCCGGCCGGAGGTCGCCGAGTTCGTGCACTCCACGGTGGACGGCCTGCTGCGCCGGTACGACATCGACTATTTGAAGTGGGACTTCAACCGCCCGCGTACCGAACCGGGCCGGCCCGGTGGGGTCGGGCCGCTCGACCTGGACGGCGCGCACGTCGCCAACCTGCACCGGATCTACGAGCGGCTGCGCCGGGACCACCCCGGGGTGCTGATCGAGGCCTGTGCCGGTGGGGGCGCGCGGACCGACCTGGCGATGGCCGCCCGCGCCGACGTCTTCTGGCCCAGCGACAACACCGGTCCGCTGGACCGGCTGGCCATCCAGTACGGCTTCCTGCACGCCAACGCCCCACACCTGCTCAGCTCCTGGGTCACCGACGCGCCCGGCCTGTTCGACAGCCGCCCCCGCTCGCTGGCGTTCCGGTTCGTCCTCGCGATGGCCGGCGTGCTCGGCGTCGGCGCGGACATCCGGGCCTGGACCCCCGCCGAGCGGGCCGAGGCGGCCGGCTGGATCGCCCGCTACAAGGAGATCCGGGACGTCGTCACAGGCGGTGAGGTGCACCTGATCGGCGGCCCCGACCAGGCCCGCTGCGCGGTGCAGTACACCGCCCCGGACCAGCGTCGGGTGGTCGTCCTGGCCTGGCACACCGGCCGGCTCGACGGGACCGGGCTGCTCCCGTCCCACCCGGTCCGGCTGCCTTTGCGGGGCCTCGACCCGGCGGCCCGCTACTCCCACGGCGACCGCCACTACTCCGGCAGCCACCTCGCCGCTGTCGGCCTGCCCGTGCAGTGGAGCGCCACCCACGACGCCGACCTCATCGTGCTGACCCGCGACTGAGGCCGGAGCACCACCACACCCCACCCCTGAAAGGGACAGGAGTACCCCCATGCGCCTGATCCGACAGCTGACCGCTGGCCTGGCCGTGCTCGGCCTGGGCCTGGCCAGCCCCATGCCGGCGATGGCCGGCCCGCCACCGGCTGGCCCACCGCAGCCCGGCAAGCCCCACGCCGTCCCGGCGCAGTCCGGTCACGGGCCTGGCCGTCCCGGCCTCGCCCCGACCGGCGCCGAGGACCAGGGCGCGCCCACGTTCTACAACAGTGGGCTCGCACCGACGCCCTACCAGGGCTGGAACACCTACTTCGGCCTCGGTGGCGATCCCACCGAGGCCGAAGTCAGGTCGGTCACCGACCACATGGTCCAGAGTGGCCTGCGCGACGCCGGCTACACCTACGTCTGGATCGACGGCAACTGGGCCGCGCCCACCCCGCGTAACGAGGCCGGCCAGCTCGTCGCCGACCCGGCCCGCTTCCCCGGCGGGATGGCCGCGCTGGCCGCGTACATCCACAGCAGGGGCATGAAGGCCGGCATCTACACCGACGCCGGGCCGTACCTGCCGGGCCAGTGCGGGTTGGGCAGCAACGGCCACTACCAGGCCGACATCGCCCAGTTCGCGGGCTGGGGCTTCGACGCGCTCAAGGCCGACTGGCTCTGCGGCCGGGCCGCCGGCCTCGATCCGGAGGCCACCTTCCGTGAGCTGGCCGAGGCGGTACGTCAGTCACCCCGGCCGATGCTGCTCAACATCTGCAACCCGGTCAGCTCCGACTGGGGCGGCGGCCCGTACACCCCGGAACAGCTCTCCACCTGGAGCTACACGTACGCGCCCACCATTGCCGACTCGTGGCGGACGTACACCGACGTGGGTCTCACCGACCCGACCCCGCAGTGGGCGTACCCGTGGGTGCTGCGCAACATGGACGTCAACGCGTACCACCCGGCGGCCACCGGACCGGGGCACTACAACGACCCGGACTACCTGTTGCCGATGCGTCCACTGCCCGACGGTGGGTACGAGCTGAGCCTTGAGGAGTCCAAGACGCAGCTCGGCATGTGGGCAATCATGGCCGCGCCGCTGGTGATCGGCTCCGACCCGCGCGGCCTGCCGAACGAGATGATCTCGGCGTTGACCAACCCGGAGATCGTCGCGGTGGACCAGGACCCGCTGGTCCGGCAGGGCGTCAAGGTCGCCGACACCGGCACCGACGCGCAGGTCTGGAGCAAGGTGCTCACCGGGTCCGGCAAGCGGGCCGTCGCGCTGCTCAACCGGCACGACACCGCCCAGCGGATCACTGTGACCTTCGCCGACGTCGCGCTCGGCGGCTCGGTGCGCGTGCGTGACCTGTGGGCCCGTGCCGACGTGGACGCCCAGCCCGGCACCGCCGGTGTCCAACCGTTCACCGGCTCGTACACCGTCGAGGTGCCGGCGCACGGGGTGGCGATGCTGGGTCTGACCGGCACCGACCAGGTCGCCGGCGCCAACCTCGGTGGCTCCGCCAGCGCCAGCCCCGCGCTGGTCCGGGTGGACGACACGCACGCCACCGCCTTCGTCCGTGACGCCTCGGGCGCGCTGGCGGTCAACACGCGCTCCGGCGCGACGTGGGGAACCCAGTGGACCTCACTCGGCGGCCCGGTCGGCGGCCGGATCCTCGGCCAGCCGTCCGCGTACGGCTCCGCCGGTGGGCGGCTCGACGTGTTCGTCCGGGGCACCGACAACGCGGCCTGGCAGCGTAGTTACACCGCCGGGCAGTGGGGACCGTGGCGCAGCCTCGGTGGCACGCTGACCGACGCTCCCACCGTCGCCTGGACCAGCCCGACCCAGTGGACCCTGGTGGCGCGCGGAGCCGACGGCAAGCTCTGGTCGCGTACGCCCAGCACCGGCTGGTCGGCCATCGGCGCGCCCGAGAACCGGCCGTTCTACGGTCGGCCGAGCGCGGTCGTCGACGACGCGGGCGTGCTGCACGTGGCGGTGCGCAGCCGCACCGACGAGGTGTGGTGGAGCAGCCGGACCGGCACCACCTGGTCGGCCTGGACCAGCCTGGGCGGCACCACCAGCGGCAGCCCGACGTTGCTCGCCACGGCCGGGCGGGTCTACCTGTTCTCGCTGGCCGCCGACAACCGGCTCTGGCAGCGCAACCTGACCGATGGTGCCTGGGGCGGCTGGTTCCAGCGGGGTGAGTTCGCGACCGACGCGTTCCGGGGCGCGCCGGGGGCCGCTGCCGGCGCCAACGGCAGCGCCTGGCTGGCGGTACGCGGCGTGGACGACCGGGTGCACCAGATCGTCCTCTGATCCACGGTGGCGGGCCGTCGACCGGCGGCCCGCCACCCGCACGCTCGGCCTCAGGCCGGGATGAGGTCGCGGCACCGACCCAGGGCGGCCACGGCGAGTGGCGCGTCTCGGCCCGCGATCCCGACCTCCAGCTCGGTCACCGCCGCCGCGGCCCACTCCGGTGCGCCCGCCGCGGCCGCCGCCTCCGCCAGCACCAGCACCGCCTCGGCGGCCCACGCCAGGATGCCCTTGCCGCGTACCAGCGACAGGGCCTCCGTCGCGTGCCGGACCGCCTCGCCCGGCCGCCCGGCCAGGGTCAGCCGGGCCAGCGCCGAGAGCGTCTGCACCAGCGGCCAGATCGCGCCGACCCGTCGAGCGTCGGCCACCACCTCCCGCAGCGCCTGTTCCGCCCGCCGTACCTCGTCGTCCCCGGCGGCGGTGCGGGCCAGCACGGTCGCCAGTTCGGCCCTCGCGTCGAGCAGGATGACAGGCATCCGCTCCGCGCTGGCGACCAGTCGGGTGAGCCGCTGGGCGAGACCGTCCAGCCGGCCGGCGGCCCGGTCCAGCGACAGCTCGGTCGCCTCCACCAGGGCGGTCAGCCGCTCGTACCCGGACTCGTCGACGAGCGTCCGACCAGCCGCGAGGAGCGCCTCGGCCTGTTCCGGGTGCCCGGCGTGCAACGCGCCCTGCGCCCAGTTCAGGCACGCCCGTGCGTGCTCTCGCGGCCGGTCGGCCAACTCGGCGGACGCCCGCAGCTCCGTGATGATCGCCCAGGCGACCGGGTCGCCCAGCTCCAGCAGCAGCGAGGCGCGGGCGATGCGGACCGCGAGGTGCGCACCCGGGTCCCCGCTGGCCGCCGCGGCGCTCTCCGCCTCCGCGCAGCGGGCCAGGTGGTCGCCGACGTGCCGGCCGACGACGGTGTCGGGGGCCGCCAGCACCGCGAGCGCCGGGGCCTTGCGTCGCGGTGCGCGCAGGTACGGCACGGCACGTTCGATCTCGGTGTACCCGCGCAGCTCCTCGCCCTGCTGGCGCAGCATCCGACCGAGCACCAGACCCAGTTCGCCGCGCGCTCCGGGCGGCAGCCGTCGGTCGGCGAGCAGCCGCTCCAGCACCGGGATCGCCTCGGCCTGACTGAGCCCGTCGATGGCCGACCGGCCCAGCTTGGCGGCGAGCCGCACCCGTACCGGTCGGGGCAGCTCGGCGACGTCCATCGTCTGGAGCAGGAAGCTGGCGGCGGTCGCGTCGTCGCCCCGCTCGGTGGCCAGGTCGGCGGCCGCCTCGGCGTTGCGGACGAAGTCCGCGCCGCTGCCGGCCCGGCGGTAGTGGTGCGCGAGTTGGGCGACCGGCCGGGGCAGCTCCTGTTCCAACACCCGTGCCACGCGCAGGTGCAGCCACTCCCGGCTCTCCCGGGGCACCAGGTCGTACACCACCTGCCGGGCCAGGTCGTGGCGGAATCGCAGGCCGTCGCCGGCATCGTGCAGCAGGCCGGCCCGATGGGCCGCGGTCAGTGCCGTGCCGACCGCCACCCGGTCCAGGCTGAGCACCGACGCGAGGATGCGCTGGTCCGGCGCCAACCCCAGCACGGCGGCGGCGCCGAGCACCTCCCGGGTGGCCTCGTCGAGCGCACGCAACCGCCAGAGCAGCACGTCCCGCAGGACGAACGGGACGCTGTCGTCAGCCAACGGGTCGCCGCCCCGTTCCGCGAGCGTCCGCAGCACCTCCTCGACGACGAACGGGATGCCGGCGGTGCGGTCGAGCAGGGTGGCGACCAGCCGCTCCGGCGGGTCGTCGAGCCGCAGGGTCCGGGCGGCCAGCCGGCGTACGTCGGTGGCGTCCAGCGGGCCGAGCGTGACCCTCCACGGTGGAGTCCGCGCCAGCGCGTCGTGGATCGGCGTGCTGCCGCCCGGCATCACCGTGCGGGTGGTCAGCACGACCGCCAGCCCGTCAACCGGATGGGTGCTCAGGTAGCCGAGGAACTCGCAGGTCGCCGGGTCGGCCCAGTGCAGATCCTCAAGGAGCAGCGTGCCGGGGCTCAACGCGGCAAGCACCGCGCCGACGGCCCGGAGCAGCCGGTGCCGCTCGGCTGCCGGGTCGGTCAACGGGGGTGGCGGGTCGGGCAGCGCGTCGGCCAGTTCGGGCAGCAGCGGCGCGAGGGCGCCGGCCACCGGGCTGAGCGCGCCGAGTCGGTTGGCGCTGCCCCGGATCGCGTCCAGCAGGACGCCGAGCGGAAAAGGTTCCGGCACGTCGTCGCACTCGCCGATCAGGTAACTCCCGGGAAGGTCGGCGAGCAACTCGTTCACCAGCCGGCTCTTGCCGATCCCGGGCTCGCCCTCCACCAGGATCAGGCACGGTGGCGCGTCGACGAGCCGGCGTAGCCGGGCCAACTCCGCCGCTCGTCCGACGAACTCGACGGGCCCGCGCAGACGTTCGGGGCGGACGGGAGATGGGTCCCCGCCGCCCCGCGTCGTGTCCTGGTCGCCGTCGATCACCGTGGGGCCGAGCAGATCACCCCTACCGGTGCGGACGGCCGCCCGGCGGACCAGCGGTGACCTGAGTCACACGCCGGTCCGCCGGTGGGTTGCCACCGTCAGGAGGTGACAGTGACCGGCACGGTCTTCAGCGAGCCGTCACCGTTGCGGAACTCCAGCACTCCGAGGTAGCGCTGACCTGGGGCGAGGCCGAACCAGCGCACTGTCAGGTTCGCCGTCGCGCCCGACCGCACGCTGCGCTGCTTCGGGTCGATGGTGAACCGGCCGGTCGAGGTGCCCGGCGCGCCCGGCAGGTAGCTGGTGATGGTGTACGCGTTCGCACCCGACGGAATGTTCTCGGTGAACTCCTGCTCGACGACGACGATGTAGTCCCCGGCGCCGTCCGGCAACGTCACCTTGGCGCCGTCCCGACCACTGACCGTGGCGGTGACGAACTTCCCGTCCTTGTCGTAGACGTTGAGGCTGAACTCGGTGCACTCCATCACCCCCTCCTCGTCGTCCCAGTCGATGTGGGAGCAGGTGGGTCGCTCCGACGTCACCTGGACGAGCGGGCTACGAGTTCCGGCCGGCACGTGCAGGGTGGTCCGGCTGATCGACGCGGGCAATGGCACCGGCAGGTTGTTCGACGTGCTCCAGTCCCAGCTCGGCCCGTCGCCCTGGAGGGTGGCCACGCTGCTGGTGCCCGAGGTCAGGCCGGAGAGCTGGGAGATCAGCTGACCCTGGTAGCCGACCTCGGCGGCGATCCGGACGCTGCCGAAGGTGCCCTTGCCGGTGATCGCGTCGGGCGCGACAAGCCCCGAGTTGTGCACGACCAGCGGGCTGCGTACCTCGTGTGTGAACTGGTCGCGCCAGGTCAACGAGCCGTCGGCCCAGGTGTCGAACGCGCCGCCGGTGTTGGTGACCTCGACGGTGAAGCGCGCGCTCCCGCCCGGACGGATCTGCATCTTTTTCGGGGTTACCTTGACCTGGTAACCCGGCGGGGCCTGCACCGACGACGTGTAGGTGCTGGTCCTGTCGCTGACGTTGGTGACCGTACGGGTCACCGTCTGCTTGCCCACCATCCGGCCCAGCGAGATCGACGGGTAGTTGAGCTGGGCCGTGTCGATCGCACCGATGGTGTCGCAGCCGTCCAGGTCGCCGAGCCCGTAGTCGCCGCCACGGTCGGCGGACACCCCGCACAGGTACTTGATCCAGTCCTGCTGGTTGGAGTTGTAGACCAGGCCCGGGTCGAAGGCGCTGCCCGGCCGCACCTGGCCGGCGCCGTAGTTGAGCGGGGTGGCGTCGTACGTGCCGATCTTGATGGGGTTGCCCTTGTCGGTCTTGTCCACCGCGCTGGTCATCAGCGCCGAGCGGACCGCCGCCGGCGACCAGTCGGGGTGCTTGGCCAGCAGCAGGGCGGCGATACCGGCGATGTGCGGCGCGGCCATCGAGGTGCCCGACTCCAGGGCGAAGTCGTTCCCGCCGATGGACGGGGAGAACGCCGCGACGATGTCCTGACCGGGCGCGCTGATGTCCGGCTTGAGCAGCTCGCCGGCGTTCAGGTTGGACGGGCCGGCCGAGGAGAACGCGGCGACCGCTGGGGCCTCGACGGTCTCCAGCGTGCTCGGCGAGATCGTCGCCGTGGCGTTGCCCTTGGCGACGTACGCGGTGACAGTCGCCAGGTCGACCTCGTTGATGTGCACCGTCGGCACGGTCTGCACGTCGGCGTTGAGGGAGTTGAGCTCCTCGTTGTACAGCACCATGCCGACGCCGCCGGCCCGGGCCACCTCGATGCTCTTGTCGGTACGCGGGATCTCGCCGCGCAGGCAGAGCACGATAGCGCCCTTGACCTTGGCCGGATCCAACGTGTCGTCGGCGCAGAGGCCGGCGCCGTAGGCCCCGTCCGGGTCGATTGCGCTGTCCTTCGCGAAGACCAGTCGGGCCGGACCGACACCGGTCTCACCCATGCCCACGCCGGCGATGGTGGTGCCGTCGCCGAGGGTGAGCTTCCGGGTGTTCTGCCGGTCGGTGGTGCTCGCGGCCACAGTGGTCAGCCAGGGCGTCGAGTTGTCGACGGTGTTGGCGAACGGGCCGGAGTTGCCGGCCGCGGCGGCGACGAACACCCCGGCGGCGGCCGCGTTGAAGAACGTCGCGTCGACCGCCCCGAACTGCTCGGTGTCGTCACCGATCGAGTAGTTGATCACGTCGACGCCGTCGGCGACAGCGTCGTCGATGGCGTGCACGATGTCGATGTCGGTACCTGTCGCGCCGCCCGCCCCGTTGTCGTACAGCGCCTTGTAGATCGCCAGGCGCGCGGCGGGCGCCATCCCGGAGATCATGCCCAGGTCCTGTGTGCCCGACGTGGCCCGCACGCCGTGCAGGCCGGCCGCGGTGCTGGCCGTGTGGGTGCCGTGGCCGTTGCGGTCACGCGGGGAGGCGTAGTCGTCCGGGAACGCGTCGGCGATGCCGCTGTCGTTGTACCAGCGGGCGCCGATCACCTTGTTGTTGCAGGTGACCGGCGCCTCGGTGCCGACGTCGCAGGTGCCCTTCCACTTGGCGTCGATGACGGCCTGGTCCGGGCGGGGGCTGGGCAGCGGGGCGAAGCTCGCGCTCTCCGGCCAGTAGCCGCTGTCGATGACCCCGACGATGACGCCCTCGCCAGCGCGGGAGTCTCCGCCGAACTCGTTGTTCCACACCCCACCATTGCCGGTCAGGCCCAGGTAGTCCGGGGTGTGCGAGGTGGCCGCGTGCACCTGCCGGCTCTCGTACACCGCCCGCACGCCGCGGGTGGCGCGCAGCCGGGCGGCCTGCGGTCCGGTCAGGTCGGCGGCGAAGCCGTTGAACGCGGTCTCCATCGTGACGCGGGTGCGGTCGGTCGGCACGCCGACGTGGTCCAGCACGGAAGTGCGCTGCTGGCGCAGGTGCTCGCGGTACGCCCTGGCGCTGCCCGACGTGCGGTTCAGCTTGGCGCCGTCGGCCGGCTTGGTCGCCGCGATCCCCGGCACCCCGCCGGTGTACGTGGCCAGCGGCTCCTCGTCGAGCTGGACGAGGTAGCGGGCGGTCGGTCCACTGCTTGTCGGCGCCGCGGTGGCGCTGCCGGGCAGGCTGGTCAGGCCGGCCGCGGTCAGTGCCACGGCGGCCAGCATGCTGACCCCGCGCCTGGCCCGTCCGGTCCGATGTGTGTTCGGTTGTGGCACGTCGTTGCCTCCACGTTCGGTGCCGGCCGCCACGACTGATGACGGTGGCCGAAACCTAGGATCGCTACCGATCATCGAGAAGCACTCGTAACCTGGCTGTCATCTTGGAAACAAGCTCGTAACACAACGGGTACTTTGCGCGTCATTTGGACGACGCCGGCTCGGAGGTGTCCATGTCATGTCGGCGGTTTTCGGTGCCGGCGATCGAGACGGCCTTCGTGGTCTTCGACGAACAGGACTCCGGCTGCCTCTCCTACGGGGTCGAGGAGGCGGGCCAGCGTTGGCTCGTCAAGACGGCCATCACGGCCGAGGGCAGAGCGTCCCTCGACCGAGCCTGCGCGGTGCACGCCGCAGTCCGCCATCCCGCGATCGTCCGTCCACTGCGAACAGTTGACGGACCGGCCGGACCAACGCTCCTCTACCCCTGGTACGACGGCGACGTGTTGAACCACGCCACAGTGCATGGTGCGGACCGCAGCGGGCTCACCCGGTTCCAGCAACTGCCCCTGCCACAGGTCGAGGCGGCCCTCGACGCGATCCTCGACGCCCATCTCGCCGTCAGCGCCGCCGGCCTCGTCGCGGTCGACCTCTACGACGGCTGCTTCCTGTACGACTTCTCCGCCGGGCGGATGCGGTTGATCGACCTGGACGAGTACCGCCCCGGACCCTTCGTGCTCGACGCCGAACGGCTGCCCGGCTCGCGGCGCTACATGGCGCCGGAGGAGTTCGTCCGTGGCGCGGTGATCGACGAGCGGACCACCGTGCACCTGCTCGGCCGCACCCTGCACCACCTGCTCGACTCGCCCGCGGGCTGGCGGGGCAACGACGACCAGCGTCGCGTCGTGGACCGGGCGACCAGGGTGGCCCCCGCCGAGCGTTACTCCGACGTGCCGGCCCTGGTCCGCGCCTGGCGGGAGGCGCGTTGACGCCCAGGATGCTCATGTCGCCGTCCTGCGACACCCTGACCCTCGCGGGGGTGGCTGTCTGCGGGGTGGGTGGCTGTCTGCGAGTTGGTTGCTGTCTCCGAGGTGGGTGGCTTTTTCCTAGGCCCTGTCTCGTGGATCTCGCGAGAGGTCGCGTAGCCAGATCTTCATCGTGGCGACGTCGACGGCGGCCTGGTACATGAACTCTCGCTTGTCGTAGCGGCTGGCAACGGCCCGGAACTGCTTGAGCTTGTTGATCGCCCGCTCGACGACGTTGCGCTGCCGATACAGCTCACGGTCGAAGGCTGGCGGTCGGCCGCCACGGCTACCCTTGGCCGCCCGAGCGGCGACCTGGTCCTTCTTCTCCGGGATCACCGCCGCGATCTTGCGGCGGCGCAGCTCGGCACGGATCTTCTTGTTCGTGTACGCCTTGTCGGCCAGCACCCGGCCCGGCCGGGTCCGCGGCCGGCCGACCCGCCGCCGGATGCGGACACCGTCCATGACCTTGGCGAACCCGACGCTGTCGTGGCGCTGCCCGGCGGTCAGGGTCCGGCTGACCGGCCGGCACCGGCGGTCGGCGGCCAGGTGCAGCTTCGTGCTCAGCCCGCCGCGGGACGACCGAGCGCCTCACGATCACCCGATTCGCCCGATGCCGGCCGCCCCCTTTGCCCGCCGTGTCATCGCCTACTAGCTCTTTCGGTGGCTCCCGGGGGCGGGCACCGGCGGCGTGCTGGTGCGCCCGGACCACGGTCGAGTCCACGCCGAGGGTCCAGTCGTCGCCCTCCTCGGCGTCGCAGTCGATGCGCAGCGTCACAGACCGCCGCCCACGTCCCATCCAGCGCCCACCGTCGTTTGCGCTGGTAGACGGTCTTCCACGGGCCGAACCGGGCGGGCAGGTCACGCCACGGGATCCCGGTCCGTTCCCGGAACAAGATCCCCGAGATCGTCGTATGGTGATCACGCCAGCGGCCGCCACGCTGCGGATCTGCGGGCGGCAGGGGCTTCAGCAACTCCCACTCGGCATCGGTGAGCTCGAACCGTCCGGTCACGACAAACGTGATACCAGCTCACGGCTCGCCGATCCACGAGGCGTGCCCTAGGCTCGGCGCGGACGGGGGTGAGCCAGTGCGGGTGCTGGTACTCGGGGGTACGCGGTTCGTAGGCCGAGCGATCGCGGCAGCGGCCGTGGATCGGGGCTGGCAGGTCACGGTGTTCCACCGTGGGGTGAGCGGCACCCCGCCCGCCGGAGCGAGGTCCGTGTTCGGCGACCGCAGCACCGGCGGCGTCGCCGCAATCGCCGACCAGCCGTGGGACGTCGTCGTGGACACCTGGGACGGCTCGCCTGAGGCGGTCCGCGACGCCGCCGACGTGCTGCGCGACACCGCCGGCCGCTACGTGTACGTCTCCAGCCGGTCCGTCTATCGCCAACCGCTGCCGGGCGGGCTCGACGAGGACGCACCGCTGGTGGCGCCGGGCGACGGCTACGGCGGCGACAAGCTCGCGGCCGAGCACGCTGTGCGGGATGTGTACGGCATGCGGGCGCTGGTCGCCCGGGCTGGACTGGTGCTGGGGCCGCACGAGCACCCGACGCGGCTGGTGTGGTGGCTGCGGCGGGTCGCCCGCGGCGGGGATGTGCTCGCCCCAGGGCCACCGTACCTGCCGCTGCAGTACATCGACGTGCGCGATCTCGCCGGATGGCTGCTGGACACGGCTCGTGACGCGGTCAGCGGCACGTTCAATGCCGTGAGCCGACCGGGGCACACCACCATGGCGGAGTTGCTGGAGGCGTGCCGCGAGGCCACCGGTTCGGCCGCGCGGCTGCGTTGGGCCGAGCCGGAGACGATATTGGCCGCGGGCGTGCAGCCGTGGTCGGAGCTACCGATATGGATCCCAGACGGGTCGCCGGTGCGGGGACTGCACGAGACGAACACTGACCGGGCGCACGCGGCGGGGCTACGCTGCCGCCCGGTCGTGCAAACCGTCGCCGACACCTGGGCCTGGCTGCGCTCAACGCCGGACGTCCCGAATATCGGCGGCCTCAACCCCGCCCGCGAATCAGCCCTCCTGGACCGAATCGCCTCTTCCTGATCCACGAGACACGGCCTAGTGATTGGCCGTCACCTAGGTGGTCGGCTGCGCGGCGAATCAGCCCTCCTGGACCGAATCGCCTCTTCCTGATCCACGAGACACGGCCTAGTGATTGGCCGTCACCTAGGTGGTCGGCTGCGCGGGAACGTGGCCCGCGGCGGGCCGGGCTCACGCCTGGCGTCGGCCTGTGCGGTCGCGCCATCGTGGTGGTGCCGCCGAGCGCGCGGGGGTCAGCCAGCACCCCGGCCCAGTGGCGTGGATACCTGCCTGACCCGACTGCATGGCGAAGGTGGGTTCAGCGCCGGCAGGTCGTCTCTATGTCCGTCGGTGGTAGTGGTTGCGGCGGGGGACCTGTTGGGGGTCGAGCCAGGCGGGTGGGATGAATTCGGGGTGGCCGTCGCCGCCCAACCGGACGGCCCAGTCGCTGTGGTGGAGGTGTCGGTGGTGGTGGCCGCAGAGCAGGACGGCGTTGGCCAGGCTGGTGGTGCCGCCGTCGGCCCAGTGGTGGATGTGGTGGGCGTCGCACCAGCGGGGTGGGCGGTCGCAGCCGGGGAAGGCGCAGCCGCGGTCGCGTAGGACGAGGGCGCGGCGGAGGGGGCCGGTGATGAGGCGGCGTTGTCGGCCGACGTCGAGCGTTTGACCGGCGCCGCCGAGGACGGCGGGCAGGATCGCCGCGTCACAGGCGAGCCGACGCACCGTCTCCGGGGTGAGCCGCGGCCCGGCGTCGAGGGTGCCGGCGTCGAGTTGCCGGGCTACCGCGTCGAAGCTGGTGGTGACGACGATTTGTGCGGGGTCGCCGCCGTGTTCGGGTAGCTCGCCGGTGCGCAGGCTGAGCCGACAGATATCGGCGAGGGCGTCGTGGCGGCGTTGCCCGGGGGACCGGTGGTCGTCGGGGCCGCAGGGAGCGGTCAGCGGGTCGATCGCGGCGCGAAACAGGCCGGCCGTTTCGGTGTCGAGGGTGCCGGTGAGCCGGAGCCGTCCGTCGGACAGTTCGGAGAGGGTGAGGTGACGGTCGCGGGTGGCGCGGCGGGCCTCGGCCTCCAGTGCTGCTCGATCGGCGGCGTCGGCGATGTCGGGTGCGACGTGGTCGAGGATGCGGGTGCCGATTTTGCGCAGGAGGGTGGGATCGAACTGCCCGGCCCACTCGACAAGCATGCCGACGGCCTTGTCGGCAGCCTCCGCGCCGGCGGCGGTGTGCACGGTGGTGACGGTGTCGGCGACGACCCGGGCCTGGTCGACGGTGATGTCCCCGTTGGCCAGAGCGGCGCGTACCCCAGGATTGCCGGTGTCCAGAGCGGCGGCGAGGTCGACGAGCCGGCGGGCGGCGGGGACGGTGAGGCGGAGTCGCTCGCGCAGCCAGACAGCTGTGCTGGACGCGCCCTGCGCGATGGGCGTGCCGCGACCGTCGAGTTCGCGGATCACTGCCAGTTTGACGGCGGCGAGGCGTTGCTCCAGCCGGTGCGCGGCGTCGAGCGCCGCGATCAGCTCATCTTCGGTGAGGGCCCAGGCGGCGTCGTCAACGCAGACGGCGACCGCGTCGTCTGCCCGCGCCAACTCCTCGACCATGACCAGACACTAGAACAGGTGTACGACAGTTTCAGCGACCAAGATCGATTGGTCGGAGTGCTCGGCCGTCAGTCGCGGCGGATGAGGCCCGGGCCGGCGGCGATGTCGATGTCGCCGTCCGCGATCTCGTGGCCGGCCGCGCAGCGGAGCACCGCGCGGACCGGTTGGCCGCAGTTGTGGTGGGTGGCGACGACGGACGGGCCGGCGTCGTCGGCGGCCCAGTTGTCGCCCCAGTTGCGCAGGGCGGTGATGACGGGCAGGAGTTCGCGGCCCTTGCGGGTGAGCTGGTACTCGTGGCGGGTGCGCTGCCCCGGCTCCCGGTACGGGATCCGTTCGAGCAGGCCGGCGGTGACCATGTCCTTGAGGCGGGCGGCCATGGCGGGTTCGCCGACGCCGACCCGGCGGACGAAGTCGTCGAAGCGGCGCGTGCCGAGCAGGGCCTCGCGCATGATCAGGACCGTTGACCTGCTGCCCACGATGTCCATCGCCCGGGCCACCGAGCAGTTCTCACTCGACCAGGAGTCGCGGTCGTCTCGTAGGTCCTCCATGCCGTCCAGCCTACCTGACTTGCATCGCGATTAGTCAGGTGCTTCACTGGGGCATGCTGACTTCAGCATAAGCAAGTCAGCTCGCCCCAGTCCCTAAGGAAGCCCCGTGACCAGCAGCACCGCAGCCCCACCCGCGCCCGGGCCGGACGGCGTCGTCCGCTCATCCGTCCGCGGCTCCCGTTCGGTGACCCTGATCGCCATGTGCCTGGGCGCGATGATCACGTTCCTCCAGATCACCGCGACGGTCTCCGCCCTCACCACGATCCAGCAGGATCTGCGGGTCGACCCGACCACCCTGATCTGGGTCCCCAGCGCCTACACGCTGATGGTGGCGAGCGTGGTGCTGTCCGCCGCCACCCTCGGCAGTCGCTACGGGCGCAAGCGCATCTTCGGTGCCGGAGTCATCGCGATGATCGTCGGCGCCGCCGTCGTGGCCAGTGCCCCGACCGTGGCCTGGGTGATCGTCGGGCAGTTGGTCGCCGGCCTCGGCGGAGCCCTGATCCTGCCGAACAGCCTGGCGATCCTCGGCGCGACCTTCACCGACCCGCACCGACGTACCGAGGTCATCACCGCCTGGTCGGCGGCCTCCGGCATCGGGCTCGCGATCGGTCCACTCATCGCCGGCACGCTGCTCCAGCACTACCGGTGGCACAGCGTCTACCTGTCGACGATCGTGCTCGGCGTGATCACCCTCGTCGTCGCCGTCGTCGGGGTGGCCGAGTCCCGGCCGAGCGCCGCCCGACTCGACGTGCGGGGCCTGTTGCTGGGCACCGTCGCCATCGCCGCCGCCGTCTACGCGATGATCCAGGGCGGCCGGGACGGCTACGCCAGCCCGGTGGTGCTGGCGGCCTGGATCGTGGCGCTTGTCGCACTTGTCGGGTTCGTGCTTGTGGAACTGCGGGTCAGCGCGCCCATGCTCGACGTACGGCTGTTCCGGTCCGCGTCGTTCAGCGCCGTCATGGTCGTTGCCGCGGTGTCGCTGTTCGGCTTCACCGGCGTGGCGATCCTGCTGGTCCTCTTCCACGAACGCGCCCAGGCGCTCAGCCCGCTGGACACCGGCTGGCGGATGCTCGTGCTCTTCGGCGCCTACGTGCTCGCCGCCTCCGGCGCCGGGCGGGCGATCCGTCGTACCGGCTTCAAGGCGCCGATCACCCTCGGCCTGGTCCTGGGTGCGGTGGCCAGCTTCGCTCTGGCGACCCAGGGTCCCACCGCGTCGTTCGGTCATCGCTGGGCGCTGCTCGCGTTGTTCGGCGCGGCCAGCGGTCTGGTGGTGGCCCCGGCGACCGCTGCGGCCCTGGCCAGCGTCGTGCCCGCCCAGGCCGGCATGGCCGCCGGAGCGGTGAACGCCGCCCGCCAGGTCGGCTCCGTGCTCGGCTCGTCCCTGCTGGGCACGCTCCTGACCACCACGATGCTTGCCGACCTGCCCGACCGGCTGGCCGCGCACCAGGTCGGCGAACCCACCCGGGCCGCGGTGCGGGCGGCGGTGGCCGCCGGTGCCACCGGCGACCAACCACTGCCCGATCCGGTGCGAGCGGCGCTGGCCGAGGCGCTGACCTCCGGCGTCCAGGCCGGGTTGCGCGTCACCGGGATCGTCTTCCTCGGCACCGCCGTGCTCACGCTCGCCCTCGTCCGCAACCGCCCGCACCAGCACTAGGAACCGATGGCGTCCAGCTCCTTGATCGCGTCGGCCGGCAGCTTCAGGTCGGCCGCCGCGAGGTTCTCCCGCAGGTGCGCCAGCGTCGAGGTGCCCGGGATCAGCACTGTGGTGGGGGAGCGCTGCAGGAGCCAGGCGAGGGCGACCTGCTGTGGCGAGGCGCCCACCCTGGCGGCCACGTCGTTGAGGATGTCGGACTGCAGCGGTGTGAACCCGCCGAGCGGGAAGAACGCGGCGAACGCGATGTTCTCCGCCGCGCACCGGTCCACCAGGGCGTCGTCCTGCCGGTTGGCGAGGTTGTAGAGGTTCTGGACGGTGACCACCGGGGCGATGGCCTGGGCCTCGGTGAGCTGGTCGAGCGTGACGTTGCTGAGCCCGAGGTGCCGGATCAGCCCCTCCTGCCGCAGGTCGGCGAGGGCGCCGAACTGCTCGGAGAGGGGATCGTCGCCGGTGCCCTCCGCCACCCCGACCCGCAGGTTGACCACGTCGAGGACGTCCAGGCCGAGGTGCTGGAGGTTGTCCCGGACCTGGGCCTTCAGCTCGTCCGGCTCCAGGGCCGGGATCCAGGAGCGGTCGGCACCGCGGCGCGCGCCGACCTTGGTGACCAGGCGCAGATCCTCGGGGTACGGGTGCAGCGCCTCGCGGATCAACTCGTTCACCACCACCGGGCCGTAGAAGTCGCTGGTGTCGATGTGCCGGACACCTCGGTCGACGGCCTCGCGCAGCACGGCGAGCGCCTGCTCGCGGTCGCGGGGCGGGCCGTAGACACCCGGGCCGGCCAACTGCATCGCCCCGTAGCCCATCCGGCTCAGGGTGAGGCCGTCGGCCAGGGTCAGGGCGCCGCCGGGAAGGTTCTCGCTCATGTCGTCCTCTATCCGTAACGGAAGCGGTTATGCGTCGACTGTGCGCCGACAACCGGTCGGACGGCAGGGCGAGCTGTTCCTGGTAGTGACACAGCCAGTCACCGGGCGGCCGGGCGATCTACCGTCGGTGGCATGGACGCGACGAACCCGCTCGGCGACTTTCTGCGTGCCCGTCGGGAGCAGACCCGGCCCGAGGACGTCGGGCTCGGCCCGGGCGTGGGCCTGCGCCGGGTGCCGGGGCTGCGGCGCGAGGAGGTGGCGATGCTGGCCGGCATCAGCGCCGACTACTACCTGCGGTTGGAGCAGGGGCGCGAACGGCATCCCTCGGTGCAGGTCCTCGACGCCCTGGCCGGGGTGCTGCGGTTGGATCCGGAGGCGACCGCGTACCTGATCGGGCTGAGCCGAGCGCGGTCGCGCCGGGCGGTCCGACCGGCCGCCGAGCGGGTGCCGGCCAGCATCCTGCACCTGCTGCGGCAGCTCGACATGCCGGCCTTCGTGCAGAACCGCTACCTCGACATCCTGGCCTCGAACCCGATGGCGAGGGCCCTGTCGCCGAACCTCGCCCCGGGCGCGAACCGACTCCGCGCGGTGTTCCTCGACCCGGCCGAGCGGGAGCTGTTCCGCGACTGGCGGCAGGCGATGCAGAGCGTGGTGGGGCAGATGCGCGCCGACTCGGGCGGGGCCACCGACGACCCCCGGTTGACGGCGCTGGTGGGGGAGTTGTCACTCAAGAGCGACTGTTTCCGGCAGTTGTGGGCGCGGCACGAGGTGCGTCGGCGGGAGGGTGTGGTCAGCCGGCTGCGTCATCCGGAGGTGGGTGACCTCGACCTGTACTGCGACAAACTCGCCGTCGCGGGCGCCGACGGGCAGCTGCTGGTGATCTACCACGCCGAGCCGGGTACGGAGTCCGCGCGTTCCCTGGCGCTGCTCGGCTCGATCGCCGCCAGCACCCGGGACGACGCCCCGGACAGCCTCCGGCCCGGTGACCCGGCCCGGCTCTATCCCTCCGAGTGAGCCGCGTGGGTGGGGAACGTGCTCGTAGCGCCTGCGCCATGGTCTCGCTGGCGGCCGGGCCGGCGGGGAGCGACTCCTGCGCGTCGCGCCGTTAACGACGTGGGTTGACGTTCTTTGTTTGTGAGTGCACACTTACAAACATGCGATCGACCGCCGAGGCCCGCCGGGTCACCGTTCTGAACGCCGCCGTGTCGGCGTTCGCCCGCACCGGCTTCCACGCCACCCCGGTCACCGCCGTGGCCGCCGCCGCCGGCATCTCCGAGGCGTACGTCTTCCGGCTCTTCTCCGGCAAGCTCGGGTTGTTCGTGGCGGCGGCCGGAGCGTGTTTCGACCGGATCGCCACGGCGATCGAGGCGGGGGCGGAGCGGGCCACGGGCAGCACCTCGGAGGAGATTCTCGACGCCATGGGTGCCGCCTACGCGGAGTTGATCGCCGACCGCGACCTGCTCCTCTTTCAGGTGCAGGCGCAGGCCGTCACGGACATCCCCGAGATCGCCGAGGCGGTGCGCGCCGGCTACCGGAGGGTGGCGACCTTCGTGCAGGACCGGGCCGGCGCCGACGACGCGCAGGTGCAGCGGTTCTTCGCGTACGGCCAGCTCTGCCACCTGATCGTCACCGCCGGCCTGGAGCAGGTCTCCGAGCCGTGGGCCCGCGCGCTGACCGCCGGCATCCGCCACCCCTGACCCCCGACACCGACCCTTGGGCCGCGATGGTGGCCCACTTTTTTACCCCGATAAGTGTGTGAGTGCACACTTACAAACAAGGAGGATCCGATGACCACCGAAGCGATGATCACCGAAGTCGTGCTGCCCGGCGTGGTGGAGCCCGACGGACTCCACCTGCGCCGACGCGCCATGCCCGTCCCCGCCCGGGGGCAGGCGCTCGTCCAGGTCGAGGCCACCGGGATCTCGTTCGCCGAACAGCAGATGCGCCACGACCGCTACCCCGGCCAGCCGAAGTTCCCGTTCGTCCCCGGCTACGACCTCGTCGGCACGGTCCGGGCGGTCGGCCCCGGCGCGGACGACTCGCTGGTCGGCGCCCGGGTCGCGGCGGTCACCAAGACCGGCGGCTGGGCCACGTACGCGCTTGTCGACATCGACGCCCTCACCCCCGTACCCGCGGAGCTGGACCCCGCCGCCGCCGAGACCGTCGTCGTCAACGGCGTGACGGCCTGGCAGATGCTGCGCGGTGCCGGGCTGCGGGCCGGGCAGACCATCCTCGTGCACGGCGCGAACGGCGGCGTCGGAACGGTGCTCGTCCAACTCGGACGCCACCTCGGCCTGCGGGTCGTCGGCACCGCCGCCGCACGGCATCACGCCGCGCTGCGCGAGCTCGGCGTCGAGCCGCTGGACTACCGCGACCCGGAGCTGGCCGCGCGCGTGCGTGAGCTGTCGCCGGGCGGTGTCGACGCCGTCTTCGACCCGGTGGGCGGCCCGGGTGTACGTACCTCGTACGGCCTGCTCGCCCCCGGCGGCTCGCTTGTCGTCTACGGCAACGCCGGCGCCGTGGACTCCGGCCAGTCGGTCGTGTGGGTCTTCGTGAAGCTGCTGTCGCGCCTCTACACCTGGAACGCGCTGCCGAACGGCCACCGGGCCGGCTTCTACAACTTCTGGGCCGGTCACCTCACCCGCCGTACCGCGTTCCGGCGTCGCCTACGCACCGACCTGGGAATCGTGCTCGACCTCCTGCGGCAGGGGGTGATCGTGCCGCAGATCGCCGCCCGCTACCCGCTCAGCGAGGTCTCCGCCGCGCTGGTGTTCGCCGAGACGCGCAGCCGGGCGGGCAAGGTGGTGCTGGAGCCCTGATCATTCGATCCGGTGCGCCGGTGGCGTGTCCCGGCCGGCCCGGTGGCCGGTGCAGGTGCGGTCGCGCACCGCGAGGGCGTACGGTGAACATGTCGCCCGGGATCCCGGTGGCCGCCGGACGCCGTCCGCCACCAGCCCAGACAGGGCGTAACCGATCGTCATCCCCATCGCCGCGACGGCTGGTCGTGTTGTTGACCGCCGACCTTGTCCCGGCTGTCGGGTCCGCTGGTCAGCACCGCCGGGACGGCGGTGGTCCGGAGCACCGCCGTCCGTGCGAATGATCGTTCTGAACGCCTAACAGGGGAGCACCAGATGAGGATCGCCAGGGACAGAATCGTCACCGCACTTCGCGATCGGGGTCAGCAGGCCAGGGCCGACTGGGTCGAGCGCGAGCTGCCGGAGCGCGTGGACCCGGCGAAGCACTCCGGGCTGCTCGCCACCCTGCACCTCGACCCAGCTGACCTCGTCGACGCGTCCTCCCCTTGAGGGTTGCGCTGCTCGGACCGGTCGCCTGGCGTACGCCTCCACGACACTACGGCCCGTGGGAGCAGGTGACCGGCCTGCTCGCCGAGGGGCTGGTCAGCCGCGGAGTCGACGTGACGCTCTTCGCGACACTGGACTCCGTCACCTCTGCCCAGCTCGACGGAGTCTGCCCACGGGGGTACGCCGACGACCCGGACATGGACGGTCGAGTGTGGGAGGCGATGCACGTCTCCCACGCGATGGCCCGTTCGGCGCAGTTCGACGTAGTGCACAGCCACCTGGACTGGCTGCCCCTGGCGTTCGCGGCGCACTGCCGTGCTCCGCTGCTGACCACAGTGCACGGTTTCTCCGGGGCGGGCATCCTGCCCGCCTATGGTCGAGCCCGCTCGTCGTACGTGTCGATCTCCGACGCGGACCGGGCACCGGAACTCGACTACGTCGCCACGGTCCACCACGGCGTCGACGTCGACGGGCTGCCGTTCACCGGCGACGCCGGCCCTGGACTGGCCGCCTTCGGCCGGATCCATCCCGACAAGGGCACGCACACCGCGATCGAGATCGCCCGCCGCGCCGGCCGACCCCTGACCATCTGCGGCATCGTGCAGGACGAGCGGTACTTCGCCGAACAGGTGGCCCCGCACATCGACGGCGACCAGGTCGTCTTCCTCGGGTCGGTGGGCCCGCGACGGCGTGCCGAGGTGCTGGGGGACAGCACCGCACTGCTGCACCCGATCGCCTTCGACGAGCCGTTCGGGCTGTCGGTCGTGGAATCGATGGTCTGTGGCACCCCGGTCGTCGCCTATCAGCGGGGGTCCATGACCGAGGTGGTCGACGAAGGGGTGACGGGCCTCCTCGTCCACACCGTCGACCAGGCCGTCGAGGCGATCACCCGGGCCGCCGACCTCGATCGGGTGGAGTGTCGGGCGCAGGCTCTGAAGCGCTTCAGCGCGGACCGGATGGTCACCGACTATCTCGCCGTCTACGACCAGCTCGTTCGTAACTGACTGAACCGCACACCTCTCCGTTCCGCCGGTCACACACGCTGACCGGCGTACGCCGTTCCCGCGTGAGGCTCACCGCGTACTCCTGTGGTGGCCGACAACCGGAAGGCACGACGTTCATGCCCAGCTACGGATTTCTCAGCACCCACCCACCGACCCGGTGCGGCCTGGCCACGTTCAACGCCGCCCTTGCTGGCCAGCTCACCGCCGACGGCACCCACGGCGGCATCGTCCGGGTCACCGATCACGGCGACGACCAGCGGCCCGCGCCCGGGGTCGTACACACCTGGTCGGCGCGTGACCCGGCCGGCTGGCGGGACGCGGCGACCGCCCTCAACGCGTACGACGTGGCGATCGTCCAGCACGAGTACGGCATCTACCCCGGCAACGACGGCGAGGACGTCCTGCCGCTACTGCGGCGGCTCACCGTGCCGAGCATCGTGGTCCTGCACACCGTGCTCAGCCAGCCCACCGCCCGGCAGAAGTCCCTGTTGGAGCGGATCGTGGCCACCGCCGGCGCGGTCGTCACGATGACCGACACCGCTCGGGACCGGCTGCTCGTCGGGTACGCCGTCACAGCGGGCAAGGTGACGGTCATCCCGCACGGCGCCGCCGAGCTCGCTGGCGTACCCGTCGAGCGGCGTAGCCGTCCGCACCTGCTGACCTGGGGGTTGCTCGGCCCCGGCAAGGGCGTCGAGTGGTCGTTGCGTGCCCTCGCGCGGTTGCAGGATCTGGAACCGACACCGACCTATACGGTGGCGGGCCGGACCCACCCGAAGGTGGTCGAGCACCACGGTGAGGCGTACCGGGCGGGGCTGCACCAGCTCGGCGCCCAGTTGGGCATCGCGCACGCGGTCGACTATCAGGACGCCTACCACGACCAGGAGGCGCTGGGCCGGTTGATCCGCTCCGCTGACGTGGTGGTCCTGCCCTACGACTCCCGCGAACAGGTCACCTCAGGCGTACTCATCGAGGCGGTGGCCGCCGGGGTGCCCGTCGTGGCCACGGCGTTCCCGCACGCCGTGGAGCTGCTGACCGGTGGGCCGGGTCTGGTCGTACCCCATCAGAACCCGGCGGCGCTGGCCGCGGCGATCCGGCGGATCCTGATTGAGCCGGGCCTGACCGCGCGACTCGCCGGCCGGGTCCGGCCGCTGGCCGCGCACCTGCGCTGGCCGGCGGTGGCGGCCCGCTACGAAACGCTCGCGGAGCAACTCAGCGAGGCCCGCCCGCCGGCGGTCAGCGCGGTGCCGGCATGACCGCGACCACCGGCCGGCCCCGGACGTCCACGCGTGGACGCTGGGCGGCGGCGCCCGCGCCGAGCTTCGCGCACCTGATCCGGATGAGCGACGACACCGGTCTCTTCGAGCACGCCCGGCATGCCATCGTCCGTCGCGAGCACGGCTACTGCACCGACGACGTGGCCCGTGGCCTGGTTGTCGTCAGCCGCGAGCCGGACCCGGGCGAGGATCTGCTGCGGCTCGCGGAGCGTTACCTCGCGTTCCTGACCCACGCGCAGGACGCCGACGGCGCCTTCCACAACCGGCTCGGGCACGACCGGCGCTGGGCCGACGAACCGGGGCTCGGCGACTGGTGGGGTCGGGCGCTGTGGGGTCTGGGCACGGCCGTCGCCCGCAGCCCCGCATCCTGGGTACGGGAGGAGGCGCTGGTCGCCTTCAGCCGGGGCGCCGGCCGGCGCACCCGGGCACCGCACGCGATGGCCTTCGCCGGCCTGGGCGCGGCCGAGGTCCTCCGCCGCCACCCGGGTCACGTCGCCGCAGCGTCCCTGCTGGCGGACGCGGCCAGCACGGTCGGCCCGCCGGGCCCCGATCCGCGCTGGCCGTGGCCACGGCAGGAGCTGACCTACGCCAACCCCGCCCTCGCCGAGGTGGTCATCACCGCCAGCCAACTGCGCGAGGGTGGTCCACCCCTGGACGACGGCCTGCGGATGTTGGCGTGGTTGCGCGACGTCCAGCTGCGCGACGGACGGCTGTCGGTCGTACCGGCCGGAGGTTGGCGGCACGGCGCCGTGCGGCTGCGCCACGACCAGCAGCCGATCGAGGTCGCCGCGCTCGCTGACGCCTGTGCCACGGCGGCCACTGTCACCGGTGACCCCGAGTGGGACACCGGGGTGCGACAGGCGGTCGGGTGGTTCCTCGGCGACAACGACCTCGGCACGCCGATGTGGGATCCGGCGACCGGCGGCGGCTACGACGGGCTGACCGCGCACGGACCCAACCTCAACCAGGGCGCGGAATCCACCCTCGCGCTCCTCTCCACCCTCCAGCACGCCCGGCGGTGGTCGTGACCCGGAGTCTGGCCGTCCGGCAGGACGCCACTCTCACCCCGGATCCACGGCGGGTCATCGTCAAGCTCTTCGTCCCGGGGGAGGACGCCGCAGTGGTACGCACCCGCGCGCGGGCACTCATCGACCGGGTCGCACGCCTCGACGACGAGGAGACCGGCCGGCTGTTGCGGGACACCTTCGACCGCTTCGGTGCGCGGCACCGCGACCTGGCCGGCACGTTTCACCACCACCACGACCTCGTCCGGCACCGAGCCGCCCGGGCTCGGGATCTCTCGCCGACCAGCCGGCTGCTGGTCGGCGCGTACTTCAGTCACGAGTACGCCGTGGAGGCCGCCGCCCTCTGCAACCCGTCCATGGTGGCCCACCCGGACCAGACCGGTCTGGGCGCCGGGCAGTTGCGCGTCGCGGTCAGCCTGCGTCAGATCGGCGAGGGTCACGTGTCGTCCATCGGGTTCGCCACCGCGGTCCTTGGACCCGGGCGCCAGCTCACTGTCGCCGATCGGGCCGGTCCGCTGGCCGTCGGGCAGCGGACGGGCGTACGGCACCGCCGGGACCTGCTCGTCGCAGGCCTCGCCGAGGAGGACTGCGACAACGAGGTCACCGCCACGGTGCTGGACGCCTTGCCCGAGCGGTACGACGAGGCCACCTTCGAGCGGGTGCTCGCCAACCTGCCACCCGATCTGCTCTCCCGTAGCACCGGGTTGGGCACCCTCGAACAACTGCGTCGCACCAACGCCGGAAGCTACGCCACGGCCTTCCCCGCCGACACGGCTCTGCACCAACGGGTGCTCTGGCCGGCTACCCCCGCTGAGAGCAACGGCATGGAGGACGCGCGGTTCGTCCGGTTCGTCGACGAGTCCGGGCCGGTGTACCGAGCCACCTACACCGCCTACGACGGCCGGAGCATCGCCACCCGCTCCCTGGTCAGCAGCGACCTGCGCCGGTTCGAGACGACCCCGATGCGGGGGCCGGGTGCTCGGAACAAGGGGCTCGCGTTGTTTCCGCGTACGGTCGGCGGCCGGCACCTGGCGCTGTGTCGGGCCGACGGCGAGACCATCGGCCTGACCAGCCTGGACGGCGACAACCGCTGGCAGGCCCCGACCCCGCTGCACGCTCCGCGCGACAGCTGGGAGTTGATCCAGGTCGGCAACTGCGGATCTCCGATCGAGACCGACGGCGGCTGGCTCGTGCTCACCCACGGCGTCGGACCGATGCGCCGGTACGCGATCGGCGCGCTCCTGCTGGACCTGGACCGACCGGAGCGGGTCATCGCGCACCTTCCGGGTGCGCTCCTGTCACCCGACGAGGACGACCGGGACGGGTACGTGCCCAACGTCATCTACTCCTGCGGAGCGCTCATCCACGACGAAGAGTTGTGGCTGCCGTACGGGGCGAGTGACGCCCGGGTGGGTTTCGCCACCGTGCCGGTGGCCGCGCTCCGGGCCGCGATGGTGGAATCCCCACCACCGGGTGAGCGGATCGGATGACCGTTGGTGGTGCTGCCCCGGCGGCCGGGTGGTTACCGGCCGCCGGGGCACCTCGGTCAGGAGTCGGTCTTCGCCTGCAGCGCGACGGCGTTGCCGAGGTGGGTCCCCGCCGACGATGCCGGGTGGAAAGCCGGGCGCGGTGTTACCGGGGCTGACGCCGAGGCTCTGGGCGAGGAAGCTCGGCCCGGTGTTGGTGACCGTCGAGCCGGCCAGCACGGAGAAGTTCGCCGCCGTACCGAGGTCGACCGGTGCCTCGGCGGCGCTCGCGCCGGTGCCGCTGAAGATCAATACGGCGACGGCGGTGCCGCTGGCGGCGACGGCCGCCAGTGCGGACATGGCCGTGCGTCGTGGATGGCTGAGTAGTTTGGTTGTCACGACGTGCCCTTTCGCGAAGGCATCTCACCAGACGCCGGCTGTGCGGCGGTCGTGGAAAGACACCGCACCACGGGTTTGCTCAATCGGACTTTTCACACCAAGTCCGCAATAGTTGCGAAACGGCTGAGATGGGTGAGACGGCTGGGACGAAAGGGCACTCGCCCGGCCGAGAGCGGGCGATCGGCAGGCGAGGAACGCGGCGGGGCACGGTAGCCTCACCGCTCGCGCTGCTGTGGTCGTACGGTTCGGGGAACAAGGGGGAGGTGGAGCGTGGGAGACGTCGGCGAGATGGTGCGTTGGCTCCAGCTCAACGCACCCCGAGGTGGCCCGGACGAGCTGTCTCAGCTCGTCGCCCGGGCGGCTCCCGCCATCGACGCCAGCGAGATCGTGATCTACCTGGCCGACTACACGCAGTCCCTGCTCGTGCCGCTGCTCGGCGCGGGTCTGGTCCGGGCCGAGCTGTCGATCGAGACGACCCTCGCCGGCCGGGCCTTCACCAGTCTCGACATCCAGCGTGCGCCCGACAACCCGGATCGGGTCTGGGTGCCGCTGCTGCTCGGGTGCGAACGGATGGGCGTGCTGGAGATCGTCTCGCCGGCGGCCGGCGACGCGGCAATGGACGGGCCGGCCTGGGAGGTGGCGGTCAACATCGCCCAGATCCTGGTCAACCGCCGCCTCTACGGTGACGTGGTCGAGCGGATGCGGCGGCGTCTGCCGATGCAGGTCGCGGCCGAGATCGTGTGGGGGCTGCTGCCGCCGCTGACCTTCGCCACCGACGATCTGGTGATCACCGCCATCCTCGAACCCTGTTACGACGTCGGCGGCGACATCTTCGACTACGCCCTGAACGGCGACGTGCTCAGTGTCGGGCTCTTCGACACCTGTGGGCACGGCATCAAGGCGAGCACGTTGGCCTCACTGGTGGTCAGCGCGTACCGCAACGCGCGCCGGTGTGGCCTCGACCTGGTCGACACGGCGATCAGCATCGACCGGTGGGTGCGCTCCGAGCACCCGAACTTCTTCGCGACCGGGCTGCTCATCGAGTTGGACCACCGGACCGGCCGACTGAGCATGATCAACGCGGGTCACCCCGGCGCGATGTTGCTGCGCGACGGCAAGGCCATTCGGGAGCTGCCGGGGCCGACCGTGCTGCCGCTCGGCCTGGGCCACCTGTCGGCCCGCCGCCCGAGGGTGCACGTGGAGGAGTTGCACCCTGGCGACCGCATCCTCGCCTACACCGACGGCATCACCGACGCGCGGAGCGCGGACGGGGAACAGTTCGGGCTGGACCGGCTCGTCGACTTCGTCAACCGCGCCCTCAACGACGGGTTACCGAGCCCGGAGACGATGCGCCGCCTGGTGCGCGCCGTCGTCGGCTACCAGGACGACCGGCTTGAGGACGACGCGACGGCCCTCTTCCTGGAGTGGCGACCGCCGCACCTGCCGCTCGCGCACCTCCGCGACCTCGCCGCGTCCCGATCCTGACCGGAGACAGTGGGATTTTGCACTCCCAGTGCACTTGTCTGGGCCGGGAGGGGTGTCTAGCGTCACCTCATGGCCGACTCATGGACCTTCGCCGTGGCGCGCGACGACCTCGGGCAGACCACACTCGTCGATGGCACGCCGCCCACCGTGGCCGACGGTGAGGCGCTGCTGCGGGTGGACCGGGTCGGCCTCACCGCCAACAACGTGACCTACGCGGTGCTCGGCGACGCGATGCGGTACTGGCAGTTCTTCCCGCCGGTCGGGCTCGGGCCACAGTGGGGCCTGCCGCCGCTCTGGGGCTTCGCCGAGGTGGTCACGTCGACGGTGCCGGGCGTCGAGGCGGGGCAGCGGGTCTACGGCTATCTCCCGCCCGCGGGCCACCTGCTGGTGCGGCCGGACCGGGTGGACGCGTCCGGGTTCCGTGACGCGAGCCCGCACCGGGCCGAGCTGCCGTCACCGTACAACGCGTACCGACTGACCACCGGCGACCCGGCGTACCGGCCCGACCAGGAGGATCTGCTGATCCTGTTCCGGCCGCTCTTCTTCACCTCGTTCATGCTGGCCGACCAGGTTGTCGACAACGACTGCTACGGCGCCGAGTCGCTGCTGCTGTCGTCGGCGTCGAGCAAGACCGCGTACGCCGCCGCCTTCGAGCTGCGCGGGCGGGGGCCACGCCTGGTCGGGCTCACCTCGCCCGGCAACCTGGCCTTCACCCGTTCGCTCGGCTGCTATGACGAGGTCGTCTCGTACGACGACATCCGCGCCCTGGACGCCGTCGCGTCCGTCTACCTCGACCTGTCCGGCGCGCCCGCGACCCGGGCCGCCCTGCGTCGGCGCCTCGGTGACCGGCTCGTCCGGGACATCGCGGTGGGCCTCACCAACCAGACGCCGAACGCCGACGCCGCCGAAGAGGTGTTCTTCGCGCCGGTCCAGATGCGCAAGCGCGGCCAGGACTGGGGCCGTGCCGGGCTCGACAAGCGGTTCACCGAGGCCTGGCAACGCTTCACCGCGGTGGTGGCCGGGTGGCTCGACGTCCAGGTCGGCGCCGGGCCGGAGGCCCTCCAACGCGCCTGGCTCGACGTCCTCGCCGGTCGTACGCCGCCACGGGTGGGTCACGTCATCCAGTTGTGAGGCGGATCAGCCGCGCCGATCCTGGTCGTCGCCGGCGGTCGGGCTCTGCGGGGCCGGCTGCACCGCGAACGGATGGCGCAGCCGGCGCATGGCCTCCGCGCTGCCGTCGACGGTCACCGCCGACCCGTCGGGCCCGTCGGCGTTCGACGTGGCGAGGAACAGGGCCGATCGGCCGTTGTCGTTCGATGTCATGCAGGATCCTGTCTTCGATGAAGGAGTGCGTCCGGGCCAGGGCAACTCGCGCCGTGTGACCTCGTGACGGTGCGGCGCCTCACAGCGGCGCCCGATCAGGGTGTCTCGTGCACGGGCGAACGCCCGGCGACACCGACACCCCGCACCATACCCGCCGCCGTCGATCCGCACGCGCCGCCGGCGGTCCCCGGTCGCGACCGGCCCGCCGACGACGCAGAATTCTGTAATCCAACCTGTCGGTGCCAGTCTCCGAACGTGAGGGCGGTCAGCGCACACAGCGCGGGTCCGCGCGGATCAGCACCCGAGGAGTGACAGCCATGCCGTCAGCCGGTCGAGCACTACCCGATGTCGGGTTGGTCGTCGCGGCCCGACAGGGCGACCAGCGCGCCCTCGATGACGTCGTCGCGGCCTCGCTCCCGCTTGTCTACAACATCGTCGGGCGTGCGCTGCGCGGTCACGCCGACGTCGACGACGTCGTCCAGGAGACGTTGGTACGGGTGATCCGGCACCTGCCCGCGCTCAACGACCCGGCGGCGTACCGGTCCTGGCTGGTGGCGATCGCCATCCGCCAGGTGCGCGACTGGGAACAGCGCCGACGGGTCGCGCTCAACCGGGACGCCGGGCTCGACGCTATCCACAACGTGCCCGACCCCGCCTCCGACTTCGCCGGCATGACCATCCTCCGGCTCGGCCTCACCGACCAACGACGCGAGGTCGCCGAGGCGACCCGCTGGCTCGACCCGGACGACCAGGAGTTGCTCTCGCTGTGGTGGCTGGAGGAGACCGGCGAGATCACCCGGAACGAGGTCGCCGACGCGCTCAGCCTGTCGCCCGGGCACGTCGCGGTGCGGATCCACCGGATGAAGGAGCAGATCCAGAGCGCCCGCGGCGTCGTCCGCGCACTGCGTGCCCGCCCTGGTTGTCCGGACCTCGAGGCCGTTACCGTCGACTGGGACGGCACTCCCAGCCCGCTGTGGCGCAAGCGACTGGCCCGACACGTCCGCGACTGCGCGTTCTGTGGGCGGCTGGGCTCCAGCCTGCTGCCGATCGACAGGTTGCTCGCCGGACTGCCGATGCTGCCGTTGCCGGCCGGCCTCGGCGCCCACCTCCCGAGCGCGGCGGCGCCTGCCGGGCACCTGCCCTCGACGGCCGGGCACGCCGCCGGGCACCAGTCTCCGACCGCCGGGCACGCCGCCGGGCCGAGTCCGGCCGGTGGGGTGCCCACCGACGCGGGCGGCGGCCCGAGCGCTGTCGACCTCGCGGTGAGCCGGCCTCGTGGCCTGCTGCCATCCCTCGCGGCCGGGGTGGCCGCGGCCGTCCTCGCCATCACCACGGTGGTCGTGATCCTGCCGGAGGATCCGCCAGCACCCTCGTGGGCCGCGCCGCCGTCCGCGGCGCCCACCGCCGTCGCCTCGCCGAGCGGCGCGCCGTCGCCGAGCGCACGACCCTCGTCGAAGGCTCCGGTGGCCCCGGCGGTCAGCTCCGCGCGCAAGGGCGTCGGGGTGTGGAACTTCGCCGGGGCCAGTCAGGCGCTGGCGAACTCGAAGGCCGGCTGGTACTACACGTGGGGCACCCAGCACCCCGGGATCAGCACGCCGCGGGGCGTGACGTTCGTGCCGATGATCCGGGGCGCGGAGAACGTCACCCCCGCCGAGTTGGCCCGGGCGAAGGCGGCGGGGCCGGATCTGCTCACCTTCAACGAACCGGACCTGCCCGAGCAGGCGAACATGACAGTCGAGCAGGCGCTGGACCTGTGGCCGCAGCTGATGGCGACGGGCAGCAGGCTGGGTAGCCCGGCGGTCGCCTGGGGAGGGCCGGATCCGCAGGGTTGGCTGGACCGGTTCATGACCGGCGCCCAGGCCCGGGGCCACCGGGTCGACTTCATCACGCTGCACTGGTTCGGGGCCGACTTCACAAGCGCCACCGCTGTCGACCAGCTCCGGCAGTATCTGCAGGCGGTCCACCAGCGGTACCGGAAACCGATCTGGTTGACCGAGTTCGCCCTGATCCGCTTCGACGGAGGCCGTCAACAGTTCCCCAGCCAGGAGCAGCAGGCGGCCTTCCTCACCGCGGCCACCGCCATGCTCGGCCGACTGTCCTACGTGCAGCGGTACGCCTGGTTCGGCCTGCCCGCCACCGACCAGGACCGCTCCGGGTTGTTCAGCGACGGCACCGAGGCGACAGTGGTCGGCCGCGCGTTCCAAGCCGCCCGTTGAGCGGGGGGACCGGGATGAACGAGCACCACGGACGCCGCACGTTCGGCGCCCACGCCTGGCGGATCGTGGGCGTCGCCGTGACCCTTGTCGCGACGGCGCTGACCGTCGGTCTCACCCGGGGTCGGGGCAGCTCCGACCACCCGTCCACAGCCCCGTCGGCCGCTCCGGTGACGACCGCGCCCGTGCTGCTCAACGGCACCGATGACGCCTTCATCCAGCTGCTGATCCCGATGAACGAGGGCGCGCTCGCGTTGATCGACCACCTCGACACCCGGCCGGCGGACGCGGGTCTGCGGGCCCTTGTCGACGACGTTCGGGTGGCGCACCAGGGTGAGTTGCGGGACCTGCGAGGGCTGTTGGCCGCCGGCAACGTTGCGGAACTCGACATCCACGAGGGGCACCAGATGCCCGGCATGGTCACCGACGAAAGTCTCGCCGAGCTGCGGGGCGCGCCCGACGCCGAGGTGCCGTCCCGGGCGGTTGCGCTGCTCCGGGCGCACCTCGCGCAGACGGTGTTGCTGTGCCGGGGTGAGCAGACCGCCGGTGGAAGCCCGGAGTTGAAGGCGCTCGCCGGCCGGATCCAGCAGGCCCGAGCCGCCGAGCTGAGCGCTCTGGACCGTCAGGCCGGCGTCGGGTGATTCGCCTCGAAGCGGGCGCGGGTGAGGAACGCGAGTTGGGCCCGCTTGTCCGGCATGTCGATCTCTGAGTCGAAGGTGAAGCCCTCGATCTCCAGTCGGCGTAGGGCGAGGTGGTTGCGGACATCCGGCTCGACGACGATCCGCTGCGCGGCCGGGTCGCGGAACAGGAAACGAGCAAGGGCCGGCGCGACGGCGTTGGCGAGGCCGCGGGCGATCCGCCGGTCGGGGCTGAGCAGCAGGTGCATCCCGACGTCCCCGGGCCGCACCTGGTAGCGCTCGCCGACCGGGTCCGCCTCGGGTTGGTAGGTCTGGAAGAGACCGACCGGCTCCGCGTCCACCATGATCAGGTACGCGTGGTGCGTCGGCAGGCTGTCCACGAAGGCGTAGACGTCGCGGACCTCGTCGAGGGTGTGTGAGCCCATGCCCCAGAACGAGTTACGGGGTTGGGTGACCCAGCCGTGCAGGAGGGCGGCGTGCCGGTCGGGGACCACTGTCAGCAACGACAACTCACCGAGACCGGCGACTTTCTCCAGGTGCGTCATCGGGCGCTGTCCTCTGTTCCATCCGGGGCGTAACTTAGGTTAACCTCCCCTAACCAAGGATGACCTTACCTGGAGGGGTGCGTGAAACGGAACTGGGAGGCCCTGGTCCTCAAGGCCATGGGCGGCCGGGACTTTCGGTTGACCGTGCTGGGCACCGAGTCCATCGACGGGCACTACCAGCGGCTGCTCCTCGACGGAGGCGGTCTGCTGGAGGCGTGCGGGGTGCACCCCACGATGTGGATCCGGCTGTGGTTCGACAACGACGGGCGGGCCCACCAGCGCGCGTACACGCTTGTCGACCCCGACCCGGCCACCGGCCGGTTCGCGCTCGAATTCGCCATCCACGACGGTTGCGCCGCCCGCTGGGCCACCACGGCCCAGGTCGGCGACACCATCACCGCGACCGTTCAGGGCAGCGCGTTCGAACTGCCCGACCCCGCGCCCGAACACCTCTACCTCGTCGGTGACGCCGCGTCCCTGCCGGCGGTGAACAGCCTGCTCGACGCCGGCGCCGACATCCCGGCCACGGTCTGGCTGGAGTACGCCCACGAGGGCGAGAAGGCGCTCGCGCTGCGCACCCGCGAGCACCACGACGTCACCTGGGTGCCTCGGCGCGACGACGGTCAGCACCTCGTCGACACGGTGTGCGAGGCCCTGCCGGCCAGCGGCGCGGCCCACTACTGGGTGGCCTGCGAGGCCGCCAGCACCCGTGGCATCACCCGACACATCCGCCGGACGTTGGGCGTCGACAAGGACCGGTTGACCTCCCTCGGCTACTGGAAAGCCGCATGAGAGGCCGGCTCGGCACGCTGACCGCGCTGTACGTCACCCAGTACCTCGGCGTCGGCTTCATCACCGTCGGGTTGACCGCCATCCTGCGCGACGGCGGCACCTCACTGGACACCCTGGCGCTGTTGCAGGTCGTCGGTCTGATCTGGCCCATCAAGTTCCTCTGGGCGCCACTCCTCGACCGGTACGGCTCGCGGCACCGCGGCCACTACCGATCCTGGTTGCTCGTGCTCCAGACCGCCCTGGTGCTCGCCCTGCTGGCGCTGCTGCCGTTCGCCGACCCGGCCGACGCGCTCGGACCGATCATCGCGATCTGCGCCGCGTACGTCTTCTTCTCCGCCACCCAGGACATCGCCGTGGACGCCGTGGCCGTCCGGATGCTCGCCGAGTCGGCCCGGGGCACCGGCAACGGCATCCAGGTCGCGGCCAGCTACCTCGGCAACCTGCTCGGCGGCGGTGCCTGCGTCCTGGTCTACGACAGGTTCGGCTGGGCGTCGGCGATCGGTCTGCTGGCCGCGATGACGGCGGTCGGCCTGGTTGTGGTGTGGCGGTTCCGGGAGCCGCCGCGGACCGACCGGGTGGCGCGGGTGGGCACTGCCTACCGGGCGTTGCTGTCGGTGTTCGGCCAGCCGGGCTGCCGGTGGTGGACCTTCGGGGTGGTGCCGCTGGTCTACGTCGGCGCGGGAATGGCGTACTCCCTGGTGACGCCGGCCCTTGTCGACGCGGGCTGGTCGTTGGGCCGGATCGGCGTCGTCACGGGCGTGGTGACAAGCGCTCCAGCCATCGTGGCGGGGCTGGTCGCGGGGTTCGGGGTCGGTCGCTTCGGGCGCAGCGGTGTGCTCGTGGTCGGCGGGGTGGCCCTCACGGTGTCGACGTTGCTGCTGTTGCCGCTGATGAACGGCAGTGCGCCGCTGGCGGCGACGGTCGCCGCGCTCTGCTGTTTCATGGTGGCCTACACCGTCGCCAACGTCGTGCTCTACACGGTCAACATGGACTACTCGCGCCCCGACACCGGCGGCACCGACTTCACAGTTCTGTCGTCGTTCGGCCTGGTCTGCTCGTTCGTGGCGGCGTCCGTCGGTCTCGCGGCGGCCGACCGGGTCGGCTACCCGGCGGTCGCGGTGGCGGCCATCGTGCTGGTGGCCGCCGGGGTCGCCCTCGGGCTCGCGCACCAGCGGCGATTCCCGCACCGGCCCGGTCCCGTCGCCGACCCGGTCGCGGAGCGGCCGGCGGCGGACGGCGTGCGGGCGGCGGCGTGACCGCAGCTCGTCGCGCCGCTCGACAAGTAGGGACAGACCACACCGTATCCGTCTAATAAGGATAGGCTACCCTAATCACGACATCGGGTAGTCGACGGAGGCGGTATGAAGATCTACCTGACCGCGCTCAACCCCACCGACGCCGTCCTGGAAGGGTTCCTCCCGGCGGCGGCGTCGCTGGGGCTGTCGGCCACCGTGCTGACCGACCGGCCCACGGACTGGCCGGCGGACGTCCCGGTGACGCGCTGCGCGGTCCGGGACGCGGCAGCGGTCGTCGCGGCGACGGCACCGACCCGGCCGGTGGCGCTACTGTCCAACAGCGACCATCTCCAGGAGGCCACCGCGATCGCCGCCCGAAAGCTCGGCCTGCCCGGCAAGGACCCGGACGCCGCCCGTCTCTGCAAGGACAAGGCCGCGGCCCGGCGGGCAGTCGCGGCTGCCGGCCTCGATCTGGTACGCACCGTCACCGTCGACCCCGCAAGCGCGCCGGAGGCGCCGGCCGGGATGTTCCCGGCGGTGGTCAAACCCCGCGAGGGCGTGGCGAGCGAGGACGCGTACCTGGTGGTCGACCAGACCGAGCTGGCCGCCCGGGTCGCCGAGATCCGGGGGCGGCGGCCGGAGGTGGCCCTGGTGGTGGAGGAGTATCTCGCCGGAGAGCTGCGGACCTTCGAAACCCTCGGCGACGGCAGCGATCTCGCCTCCCTCGGCGGGTGGCGCACCGGCCTCGGTCCGCCACCCACCTTCACCGAGGAGAGCCTCGCCTGGTCACCTCCGACCGCGCCGGCGAGCACCCAACTGCGGGCGTGCCTCGACGCGCTCGGGGTCGGCTTCGGCGCCTGCCACACCGAGTACGTCGTCTCCGGCGACGGCCGGGTCCGGCTCATCGAGGTGAACTACCGCCTCATCGGCGACCGGATGGACCTGATCCTCGCCGAACTGCTCGGCGTCCCGCTGTTCGAACACGTCATCCGCCTGCACCTCGGCGAGCCGGTGGCCGCCCTCGGCCTGCCCGCCACCGTCGACAGGTACGCCCAGGTCGAGTACGTCTGCGCGGACCGGGCGGGCCGGCTCACCGCCGCACCGGGTCCGCTGGACACCGGGCACGGCGACGTCCGGCTGGGCTGCCGTCCGCTGCGCGCGGTGGGCCGCTTCGCCGAGCACACCGGCACGAACCGCGACTACCTGGCCGTGCTGCACGCGATCGGCCCGGACCAGGACAGCGTCCGGACGTCGTTGGCCGCCTTCCGCGGCGGTCTTGAGTGGACCATCGTCGAGTGAGCGACGACTGCGAGCGGGAGGTGTTCAGCCGGGTGCTCGACGCCCTGCTGCGCGAGGACCACCTCGGTCTGCTCAGCACCGGCCGGCCGGACGGGCCGGACTGGTGGCAGGTGCCGCACCCCGCCGGCCTGCTGCGCATCCCGGTGAGGGTGGACGGCTTCCAGCAGGCCCTGCGCAGCGCCGCGCCGACGGTGCTGGTGCTTGCCGACGGCGCCACCCACCGGACGGACACAGTGGCCGGGCTGCTGACGCTGCTCACCCCACGGGACAACGCCGAGGCGGCCGCCGGCTGGCGGGACTTCGACGCCGAGTGCCGCGCCGACCTCCGGGCCCGGCGGCTCGCGGCCCGGCACCGACCGCGGGTCCTCGCCGAGGTGGCCGACGCGCGTGCGAGCACCCCGACCGGTCTGCCGGGGGCGCTCCTGGACGACGTGCTCGCCGCCCACCACGGCCACCCCGTCTACCCCACCGACCGCTGCCGGCACGGTCTCACCGACGACGAACTGCTCCGGTACGCCCCGGAGCACGCCCCGCGTCTCACGCTGCGCTGGCACGCCGCACCCGCCCGGGACGTCCGGCTCGCCGGTGAGCTGCCCGACTGGTGGCCGCGCGCGCCGCGACCGGATCAGCTGCTGCTGCCCGTGCACCCGATCACCGCCGCCCGCGACGCGCTACCTGTGACGGACCGGCCGGCGATCTCCGTGCGGCCCACCCTCTCCATGCGCACAGTGGCGCTCGACCACGACCCGTACCTGCACCTCAAGCTGCCGTTACCAACCGCGAGCCTCGGCGCCCGCAACCGACGGACCCTGCACCCGGGCTCGCTCGCCGACGGCGCGACAGTCGCCGCGCTGCTCGACCGGACCGCCAACGCCGAACCCGCCTTCGCCGGGCGGATCCGGCACGCCGACGAGAGCACCTGGGCGCACGTCGACGGCGACGAGCGGCGCGGCTTCCTGCTGCGCCGGTTTCCGCGCGACCTGGCCGGGGTCCAGGTGGTGCCGGTCGCGGCCCTCGCCGCCACCGACCCGGTCGCGGGCACGGTGCTGGCCCGGATCAGCCCCGAACGACCCGAAGAGGTGCTGGAGTCCTACCTGGACCTGCTGCTCGACTGGCACGTCTTCCTGTGGTTACGCCACGGCATCGCCCTGGAGGCACACCCGCAGAACATCCACCTGCTGGTGCACCCCGACGGCACCGTCGGCCTGCTCTACAAGGACAACGACGGCGCTCGACTCGACCCGCGGCACGGTGGCCCGGGCGGGCTCGCCCTGCACGACGACCGGATGTGGGCGCGCGATCCGCAGGAACTTGCCGACGTGTTCATCACCATCACCCTGCACCTGGCCGCCGCCGCGCCGCTCGTCGCCCTGGCCGCCCGAGGGCTGCCCGTGCCGTCCCCCGTCGAGGCGCTGACGCCCCGGCTCTCCGCCGCCCGGGACCGGTGGGGCGACGGGCCGGCGGCACGGACCTTCACCGAACAGGTCCTGCGCGCCGCCCAACTGCCCATCAAGGCGATGCTCACCGCCGGCACCCTGCTGCCCAAGCAGCGGCTGGGCTGCACCGACATCAACAAGTACTACCTGCGTACCGGCCCGAACTACCTCCGGGAGACACGATGACGAGCGTGCGGTTGCGCTCCCGGCCGGCCACCGCCCCCGGCCAGCTCGCCGACCTGGCCGCCGCCCACGCCGTCTTCGGCTGCCTGATCCGCGAGCTCGCTCCGCCGGACGGCGCCCGGACCGTTGTCGACGGTGCCGCCCGGGTGCTGCTGCGACACCTCCACGTCACGCTGCGCTGCGCCGTCGCGCGGGCCGCGCCGCTCGGCGCGCACCGCTACGCCGGCCCGGTGCAGCGGACGACCGACGCCGGACGCTGGGAGGACCTGGACGCCGACGGGCTGGCCGCGCTGGTCGCGGCGGAACTCACCGCCCGCACCGGCCTGCCGAACGACGAGTTCGTCGAGCAGGTCCGGGCCAGCCGGGACACCGTGGCCCGGCTGCTTGCCGACCGACCGAGCGCGGATCCCACCCCCACCGGGGAGCCCGCCATCGACGCGTACGTCGACTCGGAGCAGTCACTTGTCTTCGGCCACCCGCACCACCCCACCCCGAAGTGGCGCAGCGGCGACCCGGAGCGCTGGCGGGCGTACGCGCCGGAGCTGCGCACCTCGTTCCGGCTGCGCTGGCTCGCCGTACCGGAGGACCTGGTCGCCGGCGCCGGGCCGTTCGATCCGCTCGTGGCCGCCCTCGACCCGCCCCGGCCGCCACGCGGGCACCGCGTCCTGCCGGTGCATCCCTGGCAGCTGTCCCTGCTGCCGCCCACCCACCCACGGCTGCGTGACCTGGGCGAGGCCGGCGTACCGGTGCGGCCGACGGCGAGCGTGCGCACCCTCTACGCCCCGGCGGCCGACCTGTTCGTCAAGACCAGCCTGCACGTGCGGATCACCAACTGCCTGCGCAAGAACGCCCGGTACGAACTGACCGGCGCTGTCGCCCTGACCGACCTGCTGTCCCGGGTGCCGCTGCCGGACGGGGTCGGGCTGCTCGCCGAGCCCGCCTACCGCACCGTCGACGTCCCGGGCCCGGACGAGGCGTACGGGACGATCCTGCGTACCGGCCTGCGGCCGCACCTGCGACCCGGGGACACCCCGATCCTGGCGGCGGCGCTGGCCGCGGAGCCGCTTGCGACACCGGACCCGGTGGCCTGGTGGCGGGCGTACGTCGAGCTGCTGGTGCCGGCGGTGCTGCGGTGCTGGCTCCGCCACGGCGTGGTGCACGAGGCGCACCTGCAGAACGTGGTCGTCGTGCTCGACCGCGACCGCCGCCCGGTACGCATGCTGCTGCGCGACCTGGAGGGGGTGAAGCTCGCCGCCGACCGGTGGGCCACGTGGCCGGACGGCGTCCCGGCACAGGTCCGCTACGGCCCCCGGGACGCCCGCCGCCGGATCGTCTACTGCCTGTTCGTCAACCACCTCGGCGGTATCTGCGGGGCCCTCTCCGACGCGCGGCCGGGCATCGAACGGCGGCTGTGGCAGGAGGTGCGGGCCGTCGTCGAGGCGGTCGCCGCCGACCTCGACGATCCGCCCGAGCTGCGCGCGCTGCTCGACGGTGAACCGTTGGTGGCCAAGGCCAACCTGCTGGTCCGGTGGCGGCGCGACGCGGACCGGGCCGCACCGTTCGTGCCGGTGCCCAACCCGATGGGCCGGCCACTGTGACCCGACCGGTCTACGTCCACGACCTCGACGCGCTTGCCGCGCACGCCGGCGCCATCCGGGCGGCGCTGCCCCGCCCGGTCGAGTTGCTCTACGCGGTCAAGGCCAACCCGGACCCCGGCGTCCTGCGGACCCTCGCCCCGGTCGTCGACGGGTTCGAGGCCGCGAGCCGGGGCGAGCTGCGGAGACTGGCCGAGGTGCTGCCGGGCCGCGCCCCCGCCGCGTACGCCGGTCCGGGGAAGACCGACGCGGACCTCGCCGCCGCCCTGGCCGCCGGGGTGCGCCGCATCCACGTCGAATCGCCCGCCGAGCTTCGGCGACTCGGCGCGCTGGCCGCCGCCTCCGGCCGGTCCGCCCAGGTGCTGCTGCGGGTGAACCTGCCCGTCGACGCGCCCGGTGCGAGCCTGCTCATGGGTGGCGGGCCCAGCCCGTTCGGCATGGACCCGGCCGACGCGGTGGAGTGCGCCAGTCGACCGCCGGCCGGCATCGACGTCCGCGGAGTCCACGCTCATCTGGCCAGCGGGCTGGACGCCCCGCTCGCTGCCGCGGTCGCCGCCGCCGTGGTCCGTTGGGCGGCAGCCGAGGTCGGCGCCGTCGAGGTCGACGTCGGCGGGGGCATGGCCGTCGACTACGCCGACCCGGAGGCGCGATTCGACTGGGTTGGCTACGGCGGAGCACTGGCCGACGTCCTCGAGGCGCACCCGGGGGTGCGGCTGCGGATCGAGCCGGGCCGGTCGGTGACCGCCTACTGCGGGGCGTACCTCACCGAGGTGATCGACGTGAAGCGCTCCTACGGCGAGTGGTTCGTGGTGGTGGCCGGCGGCACCCACCACCTGCGCACACCGGCGGCGAAGGGGCACCCGCAGCCGTTCACCGTGCATCGGCGGCGCGGGTCCGGGGCGGTACGCACCGACGGCGGGCCGGTCACCGTGGTCGGGCAGCTCTGCACCCCGAAGGACGTGCTGTCCCGGTCGGCCACCGCCGGGCCGATCGGCGTGGGTGACGTGCTGGCCTTCGCGATGGCCGGCGCGTACGCCTGGAACATCAGCCACCGGGACTTCCTGCTGCACGAGCCGCCGTTCTTCCGCACCGGTGACCCGTTCCGGGTGGCCGCCGAGTGGGCTGCCCGACCCGACGCGGTGGTGCTGCGAGGTCCGTAACGCCCGCCGACGGGGGGAACGCCTCGACGAGCGATCGTGGCCCACTTCTGGCACGGTGAGTAGGACGGGACGAGTCGCCGAGTCGTCGGTGACTGCCGTATCGAGGAGGTTGTGTGGACTTCACGCTGTCGACGCGGCAGGGGCGGATCGGCACCGTGGTGGAGGTCGCCGGCGACCTGGACATGAGCACCACGCCCGAGTTGCGGGACCAGCTGCGCCAGTTGGTGGAGAACGGCGTCCAGACGGTGGTGGTCGACCTGACCGGTGTCGGATTCATGGACTCCAGTGGCCTGGGCGCGCTCGTGGTCGCCTACAAGGACCTGCGGGAGCGGGGCGGCTCACTCGCCCTGGCCGGGGTCGACCGCTCGGTCCGCACGGTGTTCTCGATCACCTCGGTGGACCGGGTCATCGACCTCTTCGACACGGTGGACGACGCCGAGATGGCGGCGCGGGCGGTGTCGTGACCGTCCCCGCTAGGGGAAGGCGCTGGCGCGGGCGGTGTCCGCGCCGGCGGTGCTCGACCGCGAGCCCCGGCCCCCGTACCAGTCGATGATGAGCAGGGTGGCGTCGTCGGCCAGGACCGGCCCGGCGATTGCCAGCACCGCGTCGGAGAGCGCCCGGACGGCCTCGCGTGGATGCAGGTGGGAGATGCCGAGCAGGGCGGTGGGCAGGTCCAGGTCGGCGGCGTTGCGTTCGCGCATCCCGTCGGTGACCATGACCAGCCGGTCACCGGGCAGCAGGGACACCGCACCGCTGCGGTAGCCCTCGTCGGGGAACATGCCGAGCGGGAAGTTGGCGGGCAGTTCCAGCGGCACGGCCCGGCCGTCCCGGACCAGCATCGGCGGAACGTGCCCGGCGTTGAGCAACTCGCACCGCCCGGTGGCCAGGTCGATGCGGCCCAGCACGGCGGTCACGTAGGCGCCGCGCACGTTGGCGTGCTCGGCGACGGCTCGGTTGGCTGCCTCGGCCTGGGTGATCAGGCTGTCGCCGCGGCGACGGGTGTTGCGCAGGCTACCCACGCCGAGGGTGGCGGTCAGCGCGCTGGCCACGCCGTGGCCCATCGCGTCGGTGACGCTGACGTGCAGCACGTCGCGGGCGACGCTGTAGTCGAACGTGTCCCCGCCGACGCTGGCGGCGGGCTCCAGCCAGCCGGAGAGCGCGAACGTGCCGGCCTCGCAGGTGAACGAGGCCGGCAGCAGACGGCGTTGGATCTCGGCGGAGAGCGTGAACGGGGTGCTGCGTTGCCCCCACTCGAACAGGTCGGTGTGCCGGCGGTTGGCGATGACCACGAACGCCAGCGCGTGCGCGGTGCGGCCGATCCGCCCGAGCATCGCCAGGTCCGGCTCGTCCGGCAGGTCGATCTCCAGCAGGCCGATGGCCTCGCCGCGCTCGGTGACGGGTGCGAGCACCCGGCACCCATCACCACCGGGAAGAATCCGCACGGTCTGCTGGCGCAGCGTCTGCTCGTAGGGCCCGCCGTCGAAGGGCAGAACCTCGGCCGCCTCCGCGCCCTGCCGCCGGCCGGGGTGGCCGGCATCTGTCTGGTGCGTCAGCCGGACCAGGGCTCGGCCACTGAGATCGGCGATGAGCAGCGAGACGCCGAGGGCGTGCAACGCCTTGCTGATCTCGCCGGTGACGGCCTGCACCGCCTCGACCGGCGCGGCTTCCTCGGCCGCCTGAAGCATCCCGGTCAGCATGGCCTCCTCGTTGTCGTCCACCGATCGAGCATAGGCAACCACCGGAGTGCCGACATCTTTTACTCAGTCGGCCCCCACCGTTGCGGCCACCTTCTCGTCGCCCGGCTGCCGCTCCTCGGAGGGCAGTAGCGCCTCCGCGAGCAGGATCAGCAACGAGATGGCGGTCAGCGCGCCACCCAGCAGGAACCCGGCCCGCGCGTCGAACGGCCCCAGCAGCAGGCCACCGAAGAGGGCGCCGAGCGCCACGCCGATGTTGAACGCGGCCGAGTTGGCCGCGAACCCGATCTCGGTGCGTCCGGGCGCCACCCGAAGGATCCGTGCCTGCGTGGCCATGAAGACCGGCGCCGCGGAGCAGCCCAGCACGGCCAGCAGGACCACGACCGCTACCTGGTTTTCGGCGAAGATGCCCAGACTGAGCAGGGCGAGCGCCTGCACCCCGACGGTCAGGAGCAGTGATCCCCGGGGCATCCGGTCCAGCAGTGGTCCCACCGCCACCACACCCGCGGTGCCCGCCGCCCCGAAGACGAACAGCATCGTGCCGACGGTGTTCGCGCTGAATCCGGACAGGTTGGTGAGGAAGTCCGTGATGTAGGTGAAGCCGGCGAACATACCGGTCACGGACAGCGCGGTGGTGGCGATGACGATGCCGAATCGACGTCCGTCCGGGTGGGAGCCGAACGCGCCGTGGCTCTCCTCGGGCCGGCTGGTCGGCAGCAGTGTCGCGACGACGACCAGGGCCACCAGGGCCAGCGCGCTGAGCACGAAGAACGGCACCTGCCAGCGGCTGTGCTGGCCGAGCCAGGTGCCGGCGGGAACGCCAAGCACCGTGGCCAGCGACCCGAAGACCGACATCACAGCGATGACGCGGCCACGGCGCTCCGGGGAGAAGAGTCCCACCGCCGTGGGGCCGAGGACCGCCCAGAACAGCGCCTGCGCGATCGCCGTCGTCACGCGGGTCCCGAACAGAATCGGGTACGACTTGACGAGCACCGAGGCGAGTGTGCTCAGCACCAGGACGACGAGCAGCCCGCTGAGGACGTGCCGGCGCGGCATCCGCCGGGTCAGATATGCCAGGGGCAGGGAGAACAGCGCGACGGTGAGGCCGTAGCCGGTGACGAGGAAGCCCGCCGACGGCAGTGACACGTCCAGATCCGTCGAGATGAGGCTCAGCAGACCAATGGGCAGGTTTTCCGTGGTGTTGAAGACGAAAGCCGACAGGGCCAGTGCCGCCAGGACTGTGACCCGGCTCCAGAGCGTGGACCGCATACGGTGAGAGCTCCTCTCGAATTTCTGATTCACGTGCGGTTCACCTGTTGACAGTCGTCGAGTCCTCGCTGGATCAGCGCACCCATTGCCGCCAATGCCAAACCATGCCAGATCGTATAGTGATCTCCCTTTATCGTGCAGTCGTCGAGGCTCTCGACGATCGCGCGCCACCGGTCGGCGTCCGCCGACGACTCCGTCGCCCGGATGAGCGTCACCGGCCCGGGATAGCGGCCGGTCGGCCGGTAGGAGCCGAGGGCGCGCAGGTGGGCGTCGAAGGGGCCGTACCGGGCGTGCAGGAACTCGGCGTCACACTCCGGTGGCAGTACGCCACCGCGGATTACCGCAGCGAAGACGTCGTCGACGTCCGCGTCCTCGGGGACCTGCGCCAGGGCGGCCTGGACCGGCTCGCGCGGACCGCCGCCGAGCGCGACGAGGTCCTGCACCAGCAGACGCGCCGCGATCCCCCGGGCCGGGACGGTGAGCGGGCCGGGCGTCGGCGGGTCGACGAGGATCAGGCGCGGGACGACGGCCCCGGCAGCGACCAGGCGACAGGCCAGGTCGTACGCCACGACAGCCCCCATCGACCAGCCCAGCAGCGCCACCGGGCGGCCCCCGCGGTGCCGGTGCAGCGCGGCCAGATAACGCTGCGAGTGCGCCGGCACCGAGTCGAGCGGGCTCTCCTCGTTGTCGAAGCCCGGCGCCTCCAGGGCGTAGACGGGCTGCTCGGGATGCAGCAGCGGCACCAGCGTCCGGTAGCCGTGCGGCGACCCGGAGATCGGCGGTGCGCAGAAGAGCGGCGCCCGGGAGCCGCCCTGGCGCAGGGGCAGCACCGGGTCGAAGCTGTCCGTCACGAGGGGCCCCCGCCCGTCGTCGCCGCGCCCCCGTCGATGCGTTCGGCGATGGCCCGGACTGTCGATGTTCCGTAGAGCTGCCGCAGGTTCAACTTGACGCCGAACTCGCGGGTGATCCGGGTGATGACACGCATCGCCTGGAGCGACGAGCCGCCGAGTTCGAACAGGTTCGCGTCGGCCCCCACGTCGGCCCGGCCGAGCACGTCGGCGAAGATCCCGGCGAGTGCCGCCTCGGTAGCGGTGGCCGGGGGAGTGACAGTGTCCGCGACCTGATCGTCGGCGTCCGGGTCGGGCAGGGCAGCCCGGTCCACCTTCGCCGAGGACGTCATCGGCAGCTCGTCGCGGAACACCCACGCCGAGGGGATCAGCGGCTGCGGCAGGGTGCCCCCGAGGAACTCCCGCAGTTGGCTCGGGGTCGGGCGCTCCCGCCCCTCGGGGACGAGGTAGCCGACCAGGCGCTGACCGCCGTCGCGGTCCGGGCGTACGGCCACCACGGCCACCCGAATCCCCGGGTGGGCCAGCAGGGCCGACTCGATCTCGCCGGGCTCGACGCGGATGCCGCGCAGCTTCACCTGCTTGTCGATCCGACCGAGGTACTCCAGCTCCCCGTCGGCGTTCCACCGGACGAGGTCGCCACTGCGGTAGATCCGGCCGTCGGGACGCAGCGGGTCGGTCTGGAACCGGTCGGCAGTGAGCTCCGGTTGGTTGAGGTATCCACGGGCCAGGCCCGCGCCGCCGATGAGCAACTCCCCGGGCGCGCCGCGCGGCACGAGGCGGCCGGCCGGGTTCACCACGTACAGCCGGCGGCCCGGGTGCGGCCGGCCGATCGGGGGCGGCGTCCGCCACGTGCCCGACCCGCAGTCGTGATCGGTGCAGCCCACGGCGACCTCGGTCGGGCCGTAGAGGTTGAACAGGGTGCGCCCCGGTCGGATCCAGGCGTTCGCCAACTCCGCCGACAGGGCCTCGCCGAGGCTCACGACCCGAGTCAGCGTCGGGTACGGGTCGGTCTCCAGCAGGCTCAGCATTGTCGGTGTCAGCGCGGCGCAGGTGACCTCCTCGCGGCGTACCAGCGCTGCCACCTCGGTGGGCGACGCGCCCTCCTCGGGCGCCACCAGCACGAGCGTGGCCCCGGCGAGCAGGCTGGCGAAGATCTCCCCCCAGGACACGTCGAAGGTGAGCGCCGCGAACTGCAGGACCCGTTCGCCCGGACCCAGGCCGAGCAACCGCTGGTAGTGCTCGGCGTACAGCCCGATCGCGCCGTGCTCGACCTGGACGCCCTTCGGGCGGCCGGTGGAGCCCGAGGTGTAGAGCAGGTAGGCCAGGGACTCGGGGCCGGCCTGGTCCGGCAGCGCGGTGTCCTCCGGCTCGGCGGCGGGCGGCTCGTCGAGCAGCAGGACGCGCCACCCGTCGGGTTCGGGCAACCGGTCGGCGAGCGCACGGCGGCTGACCACGACGCGGGCGTCGGCGTCGTTGATGAGGTACGACATCCGTTCCACCGGATCGCCCGGGTCGATCGGGGCGATGGCGCCGCCGGCACGCAGCACCCCGAGCATGGCGGGCAGGACGTCGAGGTCGCGGTCCAGGACGAGCGCCACCACGTCCTGATGGCGTACGCCCTGGGCGCGCAGCCGCCGGGCCAGCCGTTCGGCCTGCGCCCACAGCTCGCCGTAGGTCAACTCCCGACCGCGGCAGATCGCCGCCACGGCGTCCGGGGCGGCCGCGGCGGCTGCCGCGATGCCCGCGTGCAGCGGTTGCCGCGGAACGGTGGCGGGACCGCCGTCGCCCAGCTGGAGCAACTCCTGCTGCTCCGCCTCCGACAGCAGCGGCAGGCAGGACAGCGGCGTGGACAACTCGTCGGGCAGGACCCGCAGGACCCGTTCGATCTGGTCGGCCAGGGCTTCGATGCGCCAGCGGTCGAACAGGTCGGTCGCGTAGTCGACGTGCAACGACAGGCGGTCGCCGCTCAGCGTGAAGTCCAGCGAGAGGTCGAACGGGGCACGGCCGGAGGGGGGCACGAGCCGCGTGGCGGCGATGCCGGGCAGGTCGAGGCCGTCTCCGGTGGTGCCGTCGCCGAGCAGTTGGGTGACGACCTGGAAGAGCGGGTTACGCGAGCCGTCACGCACCGGGCGCACCCGCTCCACGACCTTCTCGAACGGGACGTCCTCGTGGCCGTACAGCCCGAAGCTGGCGTCGACGACCCGCTCCAGCAGCCCACCGAGGGTGAGGTCACCGCTGAGGTCCAGCCGCAGCACCACCATGTTCACGAACAGGCCGACGGTGTCCTCCAGGTCGGGGTCGGCACGACCGAGCATGGGTACGCCGAGCGGGATGTCGTCCTGCCGGGAGTGCGCGTGCAGCACCGCGGCCAGTCCGGTGTTGAGCACCATGAACAGCGAGGCGTTGACCTCACCGGCCACCGTGCGCAGCGCGCTCAGCAGCGTGTCGTCGAAGTGGCGTACCACTGTGCCGCCCCGCTGGCTGGGCACCGGCGGTCGCGGGCGGTCGGCGGGCAGCTCCAGGGTGGGCAGCCCGCGCAGCGCCTCCTCCCAGTGCTGGAGCCCCTCCTCCAGCGCGTCGTCGGTCAGCCGCTCGGCCTGCTCCCGCAGGTAGCCGGCGAAGTCGGATCGCGGGACCGGCAGGTGCGGCGCCTCGCCCGCGACGAGGGCCCGGTAGGCGGTGGAGAGGTCCCGCTGGACGATTCCGGTCGACCAGCCGTCGGTGACCACGTGGTGGAACGCGAGCACCAGGATGTGGTCGGACTCGTCGACCCGGATCAACCGGAACCGGTACAGCGGGCCGACGTGCAGGTCGAAGGGCGCGGTGACCTCCGCGTGCAGCGCGTCGGTGATCGCCTCGTCGCGGTCGCCGGACGCGGGCAGGTCGACGATGTCCAGCTCAACGGCCTCCGGTGGCGGACCAAGCACCTGGTACGGCACGCCGTCGCTGACGGCGAACCGGGTGCGCAGGCCGTCGTGCCGACGCAGCAACACTGTCAACGCGGCGCGCAGCGCCCCGACGTCGAGCGCGCCACGCAGCCGGTAGATCAGCGGGCTGTTGTAGGTGGACTCACCCGGGCTGAGCTGGTCGATGAGCCACAGCTGGCGCTGCGCGTGGGACAGCGGCAGCCGAACCTCACTGGATGGCGTCGTCATGGCGGTCCTCCATCGGTATTTTGAGTGCTGTCGATATTGCGCGGTGCCCGGGTGCTTGCCGACCCACGGCATCGGAGCATCGTGATCGGGGAGGCGGGGGAATGGTGCGGGAACCAATCGCGGAGATCGCGGCCTTGTTCGACGTGTACCAGAGCGGGCTGGTCTTCCACTGCCTGTGCGCGGTGACCCGGCTGGGCGTACCGGACCAGCTCGGTGAGGAGCCCCGGCCGGTGACCGAGGTCGCGGCGGCGGTGGGCGCCGACACCGACGCGTTGCGGCGGGTGCTGCGGTTGCTGGCCGGGCACCAGCTTGTCGACTTCGATCCCGCGGCCGACGCGGTGACCCTGACCGGACGCGGTGTGCTGCTGCGCTCCGACCATCCGCTGTCGCTGGCGGCGACCTTCGCGACGCTGGGCGTGTCCGATGTGGCGCACCGGACGGCTGACGCCCTGCGTACCGGCCGGGCGGCCGCGCCGGTGGCGCTGGGCGAGGATTTCTGGTCCTTCCTCGCCGCGCGCCCGCAGCGGCAGGCCGTCTTCAGCCAGGCCATGGCCGAACAGGCGCGGCTGCTGTCGCTGCCCTGCGTCGACCTCGTCGACTGGCCCGCGGAGGGGGTGGTGGTGGACTTGGGCGGCGGTACGGGCGCCCTGCTGGCGGCGGTGCTGAACACGTCCCCACAGCTGCGGGGGTTGCTTGTGGACCAGCCGCAGGTGCTCGACCGGTCCCGTGCCGCCGTCGCCGAGCGGGGCCTGGCGGACCGTTGTGAGGTGCGGGCGGGGGATCTGTTCGGCCCGGCGCCGGCCGGCGACGTGTACGTGTTGTCGAGGGTGCTGCACGACTGGGACGACGAGGCGGTGGTGCGCATCCTGGCCGCCGCGGCGACGAACGCTCCGGCCGACGCGCGTCTTGTCATCTTCGAGGACGTGCTGCCCGAGGACGGTTCGGCCACGGCCGCCCAGGCGTGGGCCGACATCGCGATGATGCTGCTGTACGAGGGTGCCCGGGAGCGCACCGCCGAGCAGTACCGGATCCTGCTGGACCGCGGCGGCTGGCAGCTTCGGGAGACGGTGCCCGGACCGCCCGGGATGCACGTCATCGACGCGGCCCGCCGGCCCGCGTGACGGTGGAGACCGCCGGGTCGAGGACCACGTCCAGTCGTCGCAGTCCGTTCAGGAAGTTGGAGGCCTGCCGGGCCGGCTGGGCCGTCTCGTGGATATCCGCGACGGTGCCGAGCATGCTCTCCAGCACGCAGCGCAGCTCCAGCCGGGCCAGGGCCGCGCCCACGCAGTAGTGCGGCCCGCCGCCGAATCCCAGGTGCTTGTTGGGTCGTCGGTCGACGAGGAACCGGTCCGGCTCCGGGAACACGTCCTCGTCCCGGTTGCAGGAGGGCAGCCAGACGACGACGCGGTCGCCCTCGGCGATGGTCGCGGCACCGAGGGTGGCGGGCCTGGTCGCGGTGCGCATCGCGTGCCCCGGTGGGGAGGTGTAACGCAGGATCTCCTCGACCGCGGTGTCCAGCAGTCCGGGGTCGGCGCGCAGCCGACGCCACTGCTCGGGGTGGCGCGCGAAGGCCAGGATCGCGCCGGAGATCGCGTGCGGGGTCGTCTCCAGTCCACCGTTGAGCAGGCCGTCGCAGTTGAGCACGATCTCCTCGTCGGTCAGTGGTCGGCCGCCGTAGTTGGAGGTCGCCAGGGTGGAGACGATGTCGTCCCCCGGATCGGCGCGACGCTGCTCCAAGAGGTCGAAGAAGTAGGCGAAGATCGCCGAGTGCGCGGCGGTCCGCTCCGCCGCCGCGGCCGGTGCGGTGTCGGCGTCGTCGAACCCGGCAGCGGTAAGGCCGGCCAGTTCGTCCCAGTCCTCCCGGGGCACGCCCATCATGGTGAACAACACCCAGGACGGCACGGGCAGCGCCAGCTCCGCGACGACGTCCACCGGTCCGCCGCGACCGACCAGGTCACGCAGCCGGTGCTCGACGGTGTCGCGCAGGCCCGACGCCAGGTCCGCGAGCCCTCGACTGGAGAACCATCGGGCGTGCGCGGGACGCAACCGCTGGTGGTCGGCCCCGTCCGAGACGACGAGCATCCGGCCGCTCGCGGCCGCCACCGAGGCGCCGCCGCTACCGAGGCGCATACCCCTGGTCGAGGTAAAGGTCTCCGGCTGCCGCAACACGTCCCGGGCCGGGCGGTACGCGGTGACCGACCAGAAACCGTCGCGGCCCGGGTTGGTCCAGGCGACCGGGTGCCGGCGGCGGGCCTCGCCGGCGACGTCCAGAAAACGGTCTCCGGTGAAGAACTGTGGGTCCGCCAGGTCCACGTCGGACCCACCGGCGACGAATAGTGGAGTGCGATCGGTCACAACCATCCTCCGATAATTCCTGCATTTGGGTCACGCAATTATCACCGATGCCGAAAGGCATCGGAAACGGTCTTTCCTCGGTCCTGTTCTTTTGAAACTCTGGCAATTTCGCAGAGGCCCCCTACAATTGATTCATCCGGCCACCTAGCAGTCCGGGAGACCACCGGCACCCGCAGCGTCGCCCGACGTCCGGCATCGTCACGCCGATATTTCCAGCGCGCTGACGACCGCTTTTCGGACGTACCGCGCATTCAACTCGGCCGATACGCCGTGGTGTCTGACAGCAACGGGCGCAGCGCGCGTGGTCGCCACCGCAACGACGCACGATCGACAAGTGGGAGAGGGAAGCCACCATGTTCGAAGAAGCCACCGTCTACTCACCGGTGATCCGGCAGGAGAACGGGACAGTCTCGGTGATATTCGCCCGCGAACATCCCGGCTTCGAGGATGCCGACTACCAGCGCCACCGCGCACGGATCGCGGAGCTGGCGCTGACGTACCAGCTCGGCGATCCGGTGCCCGAGGTCGAGTACACCGCCGAGGAGGTCGACCTCTGGCGACAGGTCGTCGCCGACCTTCAGGAGAAGCACCGCCGGTACGCCGCGCCGGAGTTCCTCGACGGATCGCGACGCCTCGACATCCCGACGGACCGGCTGCCGCAACTGCGCGAGGTCTCCGGCCGGCTGCGCACCCTTACCGGGTTCCACTTCACGCCGGCGGCCGGCATCGTCGGCCTCCGCGACTTCTACGGCTCCCTGAACGAGAGCCGGTTCCAGGCCACGCAGTACATCAGGCACTGCTCGATGCCGTACTTCTCGCCCGAGCCGGACATGATGCACGAGGTGATCGGGCACGGGAACGCCCTGGCCAACGACCGCCTGGCGGCGCTCTACCGCCGAGTCGGCCGGGCCGCGAGCCGCGCGGGCAGCAAGAAGGCGCTCGAGGTCCTCTCGCAGGTCTTCTGGTTCACCCTGGAGTACGGGCTGGTGCTCTCCGACGGTGAGCCCAAGGTGTACGGCGCGAGCCTGCTGTCGTCGGTCGGCGAGCTGGAGCAGTTCCGCAGCGCCGCGGAGGTGCGCCCGCTGGACGTCAGGGCGATGGTCGAGCAGAGCTACACGGTGCAGAACTTCCAGCCGGTGCTCTTCTGCGCCGAGTCGTTCGACCAGCTGGAGGCGTTCTACGACGAGTTCCTGTCCTCCATCGAGGCCGGCGAGCCGGTGCTCACCGGTTCCTGAGCGGCGTGCGCGGCCCCGGCGGCCGGCCGGTGTGCGGCACCGGTCCGGCCGGCCGGGCCGGGCGTCGGCCGGGTCGCCGGGCGGCCTGCTCATGCCGTCGCTCCCGAGCGGGGGCGGTCGGCGGCCGGCGCGGCGGCGGCGGCGCTCGCCGGCGACAGCACCCGCAGCAGGTTCTCCCGCAGGATGAGGTCCTGGTCGCGCGGGGAGACACCGGCGAACACCTCGCCGCCGTCGCGGATCTCGCCGACGAGTCCCCGCAGGCCGCCGGTGAGCTGGTTGAGGGGCCAGTCCGTACCAAAAATGATCTTGTGGTTGATGCCGAGCCGGAACAGCCGGTTCAGGTGCGCGACCCAGCCGCCCAGCACCGGGGAGCCCGCGAAGCCGCCGGTGTCGACGTAGATGTTGGGCCGGTGTGCCGCCAGGTACGAGCTGACCTCGACGTCGGTGACCCCGCCATGGCCGAGCACGAAGGGCACGTCCGGGAAGTCCCGGGCGGCGCGGTCCACCAGGATGGCCTCGCTCGTGGTGAACGTCAGCGACTGCGCTGTCGGTCCGGTGTGGACGAAGACCGGCAGGCGGCGACTCCGGCACACCTCGTAGTAGGGGTAGAGCGACAGGTCCGAGGGCGAGTAGCCGCACGGCGGGTAGAGCTTCATCCCGTCGAGCCCGAAGCGGTCCACGAGATCGGCGAAGGCGTGCGCGCCCGCCTCACCCCGGCGCGGGTCGGCGCCCAGGTACACCCAGAACCGGTCGGGGTGGCGCAGCCTGATCTCGTGGTGCCGCCGGGCCATCGCGGCGAGGTCCGGCTGACCCGGCATGACGTACCCGAAGTCGGGCACCATCAGCACCGACCGGGCGACTCCGGCGGCGTCCATCTCCGCGACCAGCCGGTCCGCGTCGTGGTCCCGGTGCTGGGCCCGGTAGCTCTCGTGCAGTCGGTCCAGCGGGGGACCGGCCGCCATCAGGTCCAACCGCCGGTGCATGCCGTAGGCGACGTCGCCGAGGAACGCGTCCGGGATGAAGTCCGTCGAGGCCACGTGGCAGTGACCGTCGTAGATCATGGCTTCAGGCAGTGCTCGACCGTCTGACGGATGGTCGCGGCGCGGCCGGCATTGAACGTCATGAGGTTGAACTTGCGGCCGGTGCGGTCCTCCAGGAACGACAGGTAGGCCACCATTCCCATCGAGTCCAGGAGCCCGGTGGTGAGCAGTGGGGTGTCGGCGGTCACCGCTGCCGTCGTCTCACCGTCGTTCCAATTCTCGATCCACTCGATCAGCTCCTGGTGCAGGGTCGTGGTGTCGACTTCCATCGGTGCCTCCCGAGGCGACGGCGGCCGACGCCTCGCCGTACAGGCGAAGGGCGTTGCCACTCATGATCAATTGACGGTCCCGGCGCTTGACGCCGGTGAAGAGCGCGTCCCCGGTGAACTCCGCAAGCACCGCGGAGAGCGATCCGGACATGCGGAACGAGGGCCAGCACGTCCCGAAGAGGATCTTGTGGTTGATTCCCCTGCGGAACAGCCGGTTGAGGTGCGCCACCCAACCGTCGGCGCTGAGCATCGACGGGAACTGGCTGATGTCCAGGTGGATGTTCGGCCGGTGGGCGCACAGGTACGACGCCTCGTCGACGTGGGTCACCCCGCCGTGACCGAGGACGAAGTCCACTGTCGGGAAGTCGCGGGCGGCGTCGTCCACAAGCAGCGGTCGCCCGAGCGTGAAGTCGAGCGGACCCCAACCCGGTCCGGTGTGCGTGAGCACCGGAAGTCCCAGTGCCGCGCACACCTCGAAGTAGGGATACAGCCGGCGGTCGCTCGGCGAGTAGCCGGTGAGCGGATAGAGCTTCATGCCGGCGAACCCGTACTCCGTCACGTACCGCTCGAACAGCTCCACGCCCTCCGTGCCGGCCCGGGGATCGACGCCCCACAGCACCCGGAACCGGCCCGGGTGGCGGGCGCAGACCCGGTGGTGCAGCAGGGCCAACTCCGCCGGGGCGACAGCGTGCGGGCTCGCCCACGAGTAGTCGGCGGCGACAAGCACCGCCTTGTCGATCCCGGCCTCGTCGAGTTCGGCGACCAGCCGGTCACCGTCATGGTCCTGGTAGCCGGCGAGCAACTGCTCCAGGACGGCCTCGGCGCGGTCCTCGACACCGTAGGCGGCGAGCCGGGCCGCGACGTTGGCCGCCTGCGCCGCGAGGAAGTCCCGTGGGGTGGCCCGGTCGCTGGCCAGCGTGACGTGCGCGTCGACGATCATGCGATGGGGACGGCCGAGTCCCGCCGCTCGGCGTAGTGGGCGGCAGCGGCCGTCCGGCTCAGCTTGAGGTTCGCGGTCAGGAACGCCGGATCGCTGCGCAGCGGTTTCGCGCTGAACAACACAGCGGTGAGGCGGTACTGGCCGTCCAACTGCTCGTTGACCTTGGCGATCCCCTCGACGATCGCGGCGCGCTGGCCGTCGCCGTCGTCGGTGGGGGTGCCGATGGCGGCGAGACCGTGCGAGTTCGGGGTGGGCACGACGATCAGGTCCGCGAGGCCGGGCACCCCCGCGAAGTGCGACTCCACCTCGCCGGGATGGACCTTGCGCCCGCTGGCCAGCGCGATGACGTCCTTCTTGCGACCCAGCAGGGTGAGGTAGCCGTCCTCGTCGAGACGCCCGTAGTCACCTGTGACGATGGTGCCGTCGGACCGGAACGTCTCCTCCGCCACCTGCTGGTCCAGCCCGAAGTAGCCGATGCTCAGCGGCGCCGGCCGGTGGATCAGAAGTTCGCCGTCCGCCAGCACTGTCACCGCGTCCGGGTCGATGAGCTTGCCGACCGTGCCCGGACGGTTCTCCGCCAGGGTGTTCCAGCCGATCATGCCGCTCTCGGTCATCCCGTACGCCTCGAGCAGCGGCACGTCCTGGGACCAGTAGGCATCCATCGTCTTGCGGCTGATGGGCGCCATGCCGGTGATGGCGAACCGCAACCGCCCACCGAGGAACTCGCCGAGTGGCATTCCGGCGCCCGAGGTGGCGGCGAGTTGCAGCACGGCGTCGTAGAAGATCGGCGGCCCGATCAGGAAGGTGGGGTTCTCGGCCCGCAACGCGGCGAAGACCCGCTGGTACGGCGCGAGCACCAGGTCCGCGCCGGTCCACAGGCAGCAGTAGACCGACAGCCGCTGCTGGTAGTTGGCAAGCGGCAGGAAGATCAGGTGCCGGTCCCGGGAGGTGACGTCGAAGCTGTCGATGAACCGCTGGATGACGTACTCGGTGCCCTTGCCGCTGATCCGCAGGCCCTTCAGCAGCCCGCTGGTGCCCGAGGAGTAGACAAGGCTGTGCAGGTCCGGGTCGACGTGCGGGGCCGGACGCCCGGGAGCCCCCGGGTGGGTCTCCTCGCCGAGGACCAGCAGCGCGAGACCGTGCTGCTCGGTGAACGCCGGCACGTCGTCGATGGGGAAGTCGTCCGGGAAGGCCTGGAGCACGGCGCCGACGAGCAGCGCGCCGAGGTCCCAGGTCAACCAGTCGATGCTGTTGGGCGCGCGCAGCCCCACCACGTCACCCGGTCGGACCCCGGCGGCGCGTAACTCCGCGGCCCGACGCTCGGCTCGATTCGCCAGCTCGGCGTGGCTGATCTCCCGGCGGTCGCCGGCGGCGTCGATCTCGACGACCACCGAGTCGGCGTTGTCGCGGTAGTGCTCGATCAGACTGGACAGCTTCACGATCGTCCCTTCGCGTGAGTGGCGCCGGGCGGGCTGGCGCAGCTGGGTGAGCAGGGTGTCCAGGCGGTCGTGTGCGAGCCGGCCGAGGTGGCCGCCCAGCATCGGCTCGTACGGGCCGGTGCCGGCGTCCCAGTCGAGCCGGATGGTGAGCGTGCTGCCGCCCGCCTCGTCGGGCCGCCAGCGGACCGAGCGCTCGAGGGAGTTCCAGAGCCAGTCGGGATCGGCGCGGAGCACGACCCCGTCCGGGGTCCGCTCGACGCGGTCGGTCCAGCGCGCCGACCGGCCGCCGAGCGTCCCGGCGAAGTCGGGCTCGACGGCCGACCCGGTGGCCGCCGGGTCGGCGGCGAACGGGTCCAGCAGGTGTGGCCGCTCGTGCAGCAGCTCAGCCACCTCGTCGGGGCTCAGCGCCACGGACACCGTCCGCGTCAGCGGGGGTAGCCGGACCGGCACCGGACCGCCGGGGCCGTCCAGGGTGTCCAGCACCTCGTCGAGCACCGCCAGGCCCGCGACCAGGTCGTCGGTGGAGATCACCATGGGCGGCTGCACCCGCAGGACCCGGTTGTTGTAGAGCGAGTACGTCGAGGTGACCCGGCGGCTCAGGAGTGCCCCGAGAACCATCCCGCCCAGCGACTCGTCGTGGAACTCCAGGCCGTGCATCATCCCGACGCCGCGGTGCGCGCTGAGCAGCCGCGGATGGCGGGCCACCATCGCGGCCAGCCGCTCGGTGATCAGTGCCCCCTTGGCGACCACCGACTCGACGAAGCCGTCCGCGGTGGCGATCTCCAGCACCTCCAGGCCCACCCGGGAGGCCAGCGGGTTGCCGCCGAGGCTGGAACCGAACGTGGACGGTTGGTCGCGCAGCGACTCCCAGACCCGCGCGGTGCCCATCACCGCGGAGATCGGCACGATGCCGCCACCGAACGCCTTGCCGATGCAGACCAGGTCAGGAGTCACGTCGAAGAGTTGGTGCGCGAACAGGGCGCCGCACCTGCCGAACGCGGTCTGCATCTCGTCGAGGATCAGCAGCGCTCCGCGCTCGTCGCAGAGCCGCCGCACCTCGGCGAGGTATCCCTCGGGTGGCAGCACCACCCCGGCCTCCGCCTGCACCGGCTCCAGCAACACCGCAGCCGTGTCGGTGCCGACCGCGCGGTCGAGGGCGTCCAGGTCACCGAACGGCACCTGCTGGAAGCCGTCCATGAACGGCCGGAACAGCGCTGCGTGCTCCGGGCGGCCGGACGCGCTGAGCGTGGCGAACGTCTTGCCGTGGAAGCAGTCGACGGCGGTGACGAAGCCCGGCCGTCGGGTCGCCGCCCGAGCCAGCTTCAACGCGTTGTCGATGCTCTCGCCGCCGCCATTGGCGAGGTACGCGTACGGCAGTCGACCGCCGGTGACCTCGGCCAGGCGGGCGGTCAGCCGGATCTGCGCCTCCTCGAACATGATCTTCGTGCTGTTGAGGCGGCGGCTGCTCAGCTGCTCCTCGATCGCGCCGATCAGCCGCGGGTGCGAGTACCCGAACGACTGGTTGCCGTACTGGTCGAACAGGGCCAGCAGTTGGGCGCCGTCCTCGTCGGCGACGAAGCTGTCCGACCCCTCGCCCTGGACTCCACAGCCCATGACGAACGACATAGTGGCGTAGGTGGGATGGTTGTGCGCCGCCTTGGACTCGGCCAGCCGCTGTCGTTGTGATCGCACGATGCCCCCGTCTCCCTCGCCGTTGTCAGGCCGCGGCCGCGTACGCGTCGTAGTCGGCGAAGAAGTACTGCAGAAGGCGGTTGGTCCGGCCCTGCTCGGTGTGGCAGCGGCGGGCGGCATCCTCGACGTCGAGAACCCCCACGATGCTCAGCGGCGCGTGGTGGAACCGCTCGTCCGCGTACGGCGGGGACAACGCCACGAAGCCGATGTCCAGGTAGAACGGCCGCAGCCCGCCGGTGTCGTCGACGAAGAAGTCCCCGAGCACGTGGGTGGCGCGGTACCGCGTGACGCTGTGGACCAGCGCCTCCCGCATGAGAGCCATGCCGATCGACCGCTGCCGGATCCGCGGCAGCGTCATCAGGTGGCCGAACTCCACAAGCCGGTTCCCGGGCCCACGCAGGGCGCTGAGGTCCACGACGTCGTCACAGGGCAGGCCGATCTCCGCGTCGGGCACCACCTTGATGGTGCCCACCGCCTCCGCTCCGTCCTCGGCGAGGATGTAGCTGGCGTACCCGTCGAAGCGGTCGAACGTGTCGGCAGTGTCGGCGACGTCGGCGAGCCGTGACTGCTCGTGCACGTACACCGCCTCGCGCAGCCGTCTCACCGCGCTCCAGTCCTCCGCCGACCGCGCCACCCGGAAGCACGTCACGTCCGCCATCAACCCCGCACCACCTTTCGGAAGAAGTCCACGTAACCGGTGTGGAAGTGCTTGAGCCGCGGTCGCACCTCGTCGTGCAGGTCCGGCAGCCGTTCGATCGGCAGGTTGGGCATGAGGTGGTGCTCGACGTGGAAGTTGTTTCCGTTCGTGAACCACGTCATCAGGCGGTTCGACCGGATGGTGCGGGTGTTGGCGAACGCGTCCTGGCTGAGGGTTTCGCAGCGGAAGTGCTCCGGCAGCTCGATGAGCGCGTGCACCGGGCCGGCGACCACAAGCAGCGGAAGGAGCCACACCCACAGCACGACCGGCTCGCGCAGCACGACGGAGAGCAGCGTGAACGCCAGCAGGGCGGCGAGGATGAGGTAGTGGTCGCGTCGGATGCGCCGGGACGTGGTCTTCGACTCACCCTCGTAGTCCCGGTGCAGCACCGCCCGGGCGGCGCAGGCCAGGAACTGCACGTAGAAGTGCAGCATCGTGAACCGGATGGTCCAGGTCAGCGCGGTACGCCACCGGGAACCGCCGCCGTCCGCGCCGTACTGGTCGCCGTAGTCGAAGAACTCCCGGTTCTCGGGTGTCCCCAGGTCACGGTGGTGACGCATGTGCGTCGCCCGGTAGGCGGCGAACGAGATCAGCATGGGGATGCCGAGAACGATGCCGGCGATCGTGTTGGCACGCCGGTTCCGGAACCCGAGACTGTGCAGCGTCTGGTGCTGCAACTCGGCCGCGTGCGCGAACATGCATCCGAGCAGCAGTATCCCGGCGGCGCGGATCCAGAGCGCCGGCTGCGCGGCAAGCGCCGCGCCGGCGCCGGTCAGCGCGGCCCAGAGAGCCAGCTTCGCGGCGAAGGTGCGGTCACTGATCCTGGTACGCAGATGCCGGAACTCACCCCGGACGTCCGCCGGGGTGACCGGCTCGGCGCTGCCCAGTGGCTGTCGGTCGTCGATCATTTTCATGTGCTCGTCACTTTCTGCCGCTGGCCGGTCTCCTGGTGTGGAAGGTCGGCGGCGGTCGCGGTCAGGCGGTTCGAAACGGCTTGCAGGGTCGCCCCGAGGCGGGCCAGTGGCTCCGGATCGAACGGCTCCGCCGAGTCGGGGCCGAGATCCTGCCCGGTGACGACGACGGTCTCGCCGCGGTACGCGGGCGCGCCGAGCCCCACCGGCCGTACCAGCACCAGAGTTCCCGCTGGTGTGCCATCGGCCGACAGCGCGGCGGCGAGCCGGCGGGCGAGATCGGCCGCTTCGCCCACGCCGACGAGGTGGTACGGACCGGGCAACCCGGTCGCGCGGATGCGTTGGACGTGCGCCGTGATCTCGTCGTCGGTCACCGGAAGCGGCGTGGACAGGCCGTACAGCGGTCGATCCGGCAGATGTGGGGCCAGGCGCAGGTGGATCCACGGGTCCGCACCGGGCGCCGCGACGCAGAACAGGGGCTCCCGGCCGCCGGCGGGCCGCAGCGGCACCAGTGGATCCCGGCCCCAGTCCGCACCGACCACGGCGGCGATCCTCTCGGCCACCGCCTCGACCGTCAGGTTCCGGAACAGTTCCCGGACGTCGAGGCGTACCCCGAACCGGTTGCGGAGCCGGCCGACGAGCCGCGTCGCCGACAGCGAGTGACCACCCAACTCGAAGAAGCTGTCCCGGAGGGCGACAGTGGGGATCTGGAGAACCTCGCGGAAGGCGGCGGCGACCGCCTCCTGCACCGGCCCGCGCGGCAGCCGACTGGCCGGCTCGGTGGAGCCGCGCAGGTCGGGCAGAGCCCGGCGGTCCAGCTTTCCGCTGCGGGTCAACGGCAGTTCGTCGAGCACGCCCAGCAGCTGCGGCACGAGGTGGGACGGGAGAGCCGCGCTCAGCGTCCGGCGTAGGTCACGCGGGTCGACCCGGGCGCCGGGGACCGGCACGACGTAGCCGAGCAACCGCCGTTCGCCGGTCGGGTCCTCGTGGACAGTGGCGGCCGCCCGCGCCACACCGGGCAGCCGGACCAGCGCCGCCTCCACCTCGCCCAGCTCGATCCGGAATCCGTTGACCTTCGCCTGTCCGTCGTCCCGGCCGACGAACAGGAGTTGGTCGTCGGCGTTCCACCGCACCAGATCCCCACTGCGGTACATCCGCGCGTCGGGTCCGGCGAAGGGGTCGGGCAGGAAACGTTGCTCGGTCAGCTCGGGCCTGTTCAGGTAGCCCAGCGCGACGCCCGCGCCGCCGATGTACAGCTCTCCCACCGCGCCGACCGGGACCGGGCGGAGTTGGTCGTCGAGCACGTGGACGCGCAGGTTGCGCAGGGGCGTGCCGATCGGCGGAGCGGTGGCGTCGGCCGGTGACAGCGGGGGACTCATCGCGGTCGAGATGGTGCCCTCGGTCGGGCCGTAGCCGTTGATGAGCCGGCAGGCCGGGGCGAAGCGCTCGATGACGGTGGGCGCCGCCGCCTCCCCGACGATGGAGACCGTCGTGCCGGGTGGCAGGTCCGCCGGGGTGAGCTGGGCGAGGACCGACGGCACGAGCACGACATCGTTCACCCGGTGCTCGTGCAGCAGCTTCGACAGGTCGGGACCCGGGGCGAGCCGGTCCTGCGAGGCACCCACCAGCGTCCCGCCCAGGAAGATCGACTGGGTCATCTCCCCGACGAAGGCGTCGAAACTCGGTGAGGCGAACTGCAGCGTCCGCCGGCCCGGCCCCGGCCCGAGCCGGTCGACCATCGCGTTTGTCACGTTCACCACGCCCCGGTGCGCCACCAGGACCGCCTTCGGCGTGCCTGTGGAACCGGAGGTGTAGATCAGGTACGCGGGCGACCGGGGCGAGAACGGGGCGAGCCGGTCGGCGTCGGTGAGCCGCGTCGACGGCTGCGCGGCCCACGCCGCGCCGGTCTCCGGCGCGTCCAGTACCAGGCGCTCGACGGTCTCTCCCGCCACGTCGGCAGTTTCCTCGTGCACCAGGATGACGCCCACCTCGGCATCGGCGACCATGAACGCGATCCGCGCGGCGGGATAGGTGGTGTCCAGGGAGAGGAAGGCCGCGCCCGTCTTCAGGACCGCCAACACCGACACGATGAGGTCCGGGCAACGGGGCAGCGCGATGCCGACGGTCCGCCCCGGTCCGATGCCGCGGGCGACAAGGAGACGCGCCAACCGGTTCGCGCGTTCGTCAAGGGCCCGGTACGCCACGACGGTGTCCGCGTAGTGCAGAGCCGGGGCATCCGGCGTGCGGTCCGCCCACTCCTCAACCATCTGGTGCACGCCGATGTCCGGGATCTGGTGACTCGGGCCGGCGCCGAGGTCTCGCAGGCGGCGCGACTCCGACTCGTCCACCAGCGGGACGTCGACCACCGCGGTCGCCGGGTCGGCGGTCGCGGCACCCTCGAGGAAGAAGAGCAGCCGCCGCAGGTGGGCCTGGAGCTCGGTTGTCGAATAGCCGCCCGCGTCGACATCGATAATCAGTTCGACATCGCCGCCCGGCAGGTGGAAGAAAATCGCGGAAAAATCCTCGATGTCAGGCTTGGATATCGTTCTGAGCTCGGATCTCTGGCCGGCGAAATCCAACACCGCGTCCGAGCCCATCACGTTGACAATCGGGCCCCACAGGGCGCGTCCCGTGCCGGTGAGGCCCTGGTCAGCAATCATGCTGGGAGTGGGATAACGGCTGTGCGACAGCGCTTCACGCAATTCCAGGGCAACCGAGGCCAGAAATTCACCGAGCGTTACCCGCGAGGGCAGCCGCAGCCGTAGCGGCATCCCGTTCGTCGTCATGCCGGGGGTGGCTCGCTCGGCGCGGCTGATCCGGGCGGTCACCGGCATTCCGACCACCAGGTCGTCCGCACCGGTCATCCGCGCCACGTACGCGGTCACCAGGCCGACGGCCAGGTCGGACCAGCCGACACCGAAGCGGTCCGCGGCCGCCCGCAACCGGGCCAGGAGGTCGGTGGGGATGACGGCCCGCTGCCGCAGGACGGCGCCGGAGGGCGCGTACCGGCGTCCGGCGAGCCGGACCGGCTCCGGCAGGTCACGCAGGCGCTCGCCCCAGAAGAGCCGATCCTGCGCGTGCCGGGGGCTGGCGCGATAGGCGACGTCGGCGTCGACGAGGACCCGGTAGGGCGGGAACGGTCGGCCAACCTCGGCCGGCTCGGTGGCCGGCGCCGAGACGAAGGCGCCGTAGAGCTCGGCGGTACGGCGGTGCAGCGCGGCCATACTCCAGCCGTCGACCACCAGGTGGTGGACCCGGCGGTAGAGCACGTGGTGCCGTGGCCCGAGCCGGAGCAGCGCGGCGGTGCACAGCGAGGGCCCGAGGGTGTCGACCGGAGCGGCGGTGTCCGCCTCCATCCAGTCCGCCGCGGCGCGCTCCGGATCGGCCTCGCCGCTGACGTCCACGAACCGCAACGGTGTGCTCGCCGCCGCATCCACGTACTGCACCGGCCCGTCCGCGGTGGCCCGGAAACGCAGACGCAGCGCCTCCGCCTCCCGCTCGACCTGCCGATGCGCGGCGGCCATGGCACTACGGTCCAGAGCGCCGAAGAGATCGATGCGGTCGCTGATGCTGCTCGACGCGCCGCCGGAGCCGAGGGCGTCGGCCAGCCACACCCCCGACTGCGCGGGCAGCAGCGGCCAATGCTCCGGTTCGTTCGTAGACACGGTTAAGTCCTCCCCGTTGCACGCCGCTCCCTCCGACCGACTGTCCAACCAATTAGCACGGGCCGAAAGGTGTGGTCGACCCACATTTACTTGCGCGGCTGGAAAACAGCTAAGTGGTCCACTATTCAGAAGTGCAGATTGTGCTAACGGCGATTGTGCGAGGTAATAACTTGTCGCCTAGTTCCACGGACGCCGATGTCTCGGCTACGCTTCGAGGTGATGGCATTCACCGGGGGAGGGTGCCGTGGTAGATGAGTGAGCTGCCCGAAAGTTTCGCGAAGGAGTTCCGCCTCCTGGCGCCGCATCTGGACGAGCGTCAGCGCCGCCTCGTACTGGCCGCCCGCGCCGTGTCCCTTGGGCAGGGCGGAGCCCGTCGCATCGCCCGGGCTGTCGGGGTGCACCCACACACCGTGTCCAAAGGCATCCAGGAGCTTCAGGGGCCCGAGGAGAGCGGCGGCAACCTGCGCCGGCCGGGTGGTGGACGTAAGAAGATCACGGAGAGCAACCCGGAAGTGCTGCCGGCCCTCCTCGACCTGATGGAACCGGGCCGCGCCACCGCCCCGCACCTGCAGTGGACGACCTCGTCCACCCGTGCGCTCGCGGCGGCCCTCAAGCGACGCGGGCACCGCATCTCGGCCTGGTCGGTGGCGAGCCTGTTACGGCAGAACGGCTTCCGCCTCTTTCCCGGCTCCCGTCCGACGGATCAGCACCGGCGGCTCGACCAGCGCGCGCAGTACGAGCGGGTGAACGGCCGGGTGGGTCAGTGGTTGGCCGCGGAGCTGCCGGTGGTGAGCGTGAGCATTCGCCGCGACCGCGGCGGCACGCTGCCCACCGACCCGGATCCGGCCAGACGGGGCACGGACCGGCCGCCCCGCAGCGCCGCGGCGGCCGTCACCGGACCGGGCCGCCACGCCGATGACGCGAGGTTGATGCTGGCCTCCGGCACCATCCGCGCCTGGTGGGAACGGCAACCGGAGTGGAGGGGCCACCTTCTGGTGGTGGCCGACAGCACACTGTGGACGGCCGGCAGTCGGTCGTTGCGCCGGGCCATGACCAAGCTCGCGGGTGAGACGCGGCTGGCCATCTCCGTCTGTTACCTACCGCCACTCACCATGCGGTGGACGTGGATCAACGAATGCATCCGCTCCAGCGTCGTGGTGCAGCGGCCCGGTCGGGAGGCCGACCGCCACGAGGTCGAGCTCGGCGTCATGGCCGGCGTCGGCCGGGGCGCCCAGTCGGCCGTCCCGGCCGTCGACGGCCCTCCGGCCTGGAACTACACGGTCGGCTCGGCGGCCTGAGCCCGGGTCGGCGGGTCGACCAGTTCGGCGCGCGGGGGTGGTCTGCCCAGGGTCGGTGCGGGCTGGAGCCTGGTGTGGAACGCCGGCCGCGGTGGCTGCCCACACGGACGACTGCCGGCCGCTCAGGTGAGCGGCCGGCAGTCCCGAATCGGGTACGTCTCCGTGCGGACGTCAACCGGTCAGCCGCGGATCCACTGCTGGTTGCTGCCACCGGTGCAGGTCCAGATCTGGACGGCGGTGCCGTTGGCGGTACCCGCACCGTTGACGTCCAGGCAGAGCCCCGATCCGACCCCGGAGATGGTGCCGTCGGAGTTGACCCGCCACTGCTGACCACTGCCGCCGTTGCAGGTCATGATCCGCGCGCGGCTACCCGACGCGGTGCCCGCCACGTCGAGGCACTTGTTGCCATAGATGGTCAGTTGGTTGCTCGAAGTGAGCGTCCACTGCTGGTTGGCGCCGCCGTTGCAGTCCCAGATCTGCACGACCGAACCGTCGGCCTGGCTGGCTCCGTTGACGTCCAGGCACCGGTTGGAGCCCGCGCCCCGGATCGCCGTTGTCGCGCCCGGCTCGCCGGAGTTGCCGACCGGCGTGATGGAGAGGTTGTCGAACTGGGCGGAGACTCCCTGACCCGTGCCGTACCCGATCTGGCCGGCGACCCAGGTCGAGTCGGAGGCCGTGCCGACGGTGTTGCCGTCGATGGCCGCGGTGAGGGTGCTCCCGTTGAGCGTCAGCGCCAGGGTGTGCCAGCGTCCGGTGCCCAGCGCCGAGGTGTTCCCGCTGGCCAGCGTGCGCCAGTTGCCGCTTGTGTTGTTGCTCCGGATGGACCACGCGCCACCGTCGGTCACCCGGAAGTAGTAACCGTTCAGGTTCTGTGGCCCCTGGTGGTTGTACGTGTTGGCGCGCCCGATGAGCTGCGCGTAGCCGGACTTCTCCAGCAGCACGTCCGAGGAGACCGTGTAGTTGCGCCACGACAGGTCACCCAACAGCGTGAACGGCTCGGCCTGGCCGGACGTCCAGAAGATCGGCGTCTGCTCCGACATCTGGCGTACGCACTGGCCGGACCGCCCGCCCCCGCAGCCGACGATCTCGAACGAGCCCTGCTGGTCCATCAGGTACTTCGCCTCGCGCCCGACGGCGTAGCTGTCGAAGGTGTCGCTGTACGGCAGCTTCAGGTTGCCCTGCGCCGGGCTGACCGCGGTGCCCTTACCCTGGCCGGTGGTGGTGGTGATGCTGTAGACGTAGCCGGGCTGGACGGTGAGCGAGAAACGCCCTCCGCTCGGCGTGATGTCGTTGCCCCGGACGAAGTGGTCGGCGGTGTTGTTCGACCGGACGTTGGTCGACCAGACGTGCACGGCGCCGGTGGACAACCCGCCGGTGACGGTGAAGTCGAGGGTCTGCGCCGAGCCGGCGTCCATCGTCTCGATGACGGTGCTGTAGTCGCTGTTGTTCGTCGACTTCAGCGAGACGTAGCTGCCGTTGTTGCGGTTGCCGCCGAGGTAGCCGCTCGATCCGTCGAGGTAGCGCCAGCCCGGGGCGGTGAACTGCGTGGTCTGCGCCATCACCCACGCGTTCTTGCCGATCGAGTAGGCGCCGGACCAGGGCTGTTGGGCCACCGCGACGCCCGTTGTCGCCCACGGGATGTTGGGCGTGATGGCGGCGATGGCGGGCCAGTTGATGTAGCCGGTCATCTTGCCGTCGATGTAGCCACGGTTGATGCCCCGGGCGAGGGCCTGCGCCCCGGCGTTGTAGTCGTCGGAGCCGTTCTCACTGGCCCACAGCGACTTGCCGGTGGAGACCGCGTTTCCGGAGCTGGGGCAGCTGGTCTGGGCGCTGCGGTATCCGCAGACGTAGTGGCTGCCGAAGACCTGCACGGCGTTGGCGAACGCCGGGTCCCGCAGTGACTCGTCGGCGGCGCCCCAGCCGAAGTCGTCCGAGGCGACGATCTTCACGCTGCTGTAGCCGTGGGAGTTGAGGGCGGAGCGCAGGTTCTTGTACCAGGTGGCGTTGTAGCCCTTCTCGTTCCACCCGCCGAGATAGTTGATGGTCAGCCCGTGGGTGCCCGCGCAGTTCAGCCAGGCCAGCAGGTAGTCGATCGAGTCGTTGGACCAGAAGTTGCCGTTCCCGATCCAGCCCGGGGCTCCCCAGGAGAGGCCCGCCAGGGCGATGTTGGCGTTGCGCGCCCTCGCCTGCTCCATCAGCCACCACTCGTAGCCCCGGTTGCAGTTCACGTTGCCCCGGGTGTGTTCGTGGCTGGGCTCCGCGCCGGAGGTGGAGTTGGTGTCCCCGCCGATCTCCACCTTCAGCAACTGCATCGCGGCGCCGCGACCTGGCTTGAACAGGTAGTCCAGGATGTCGCTGCGCTGCGGTTCCGGGTAGTCGATCAGCAACCTGCTGTTGCCACCGCCACCACTGACCGCGCCGATCCCGTCGAGCGCCCGTCCACCGGACCCGCCGTTGATCGTGATGGCGGTTGCCGCCTGTGCCGGCGAGGCGAAGCCGGTCAGCACCGCCGCTGCCGCCACCACCGCCCCCACCACCGAAGCGGTCAACCGACGCGGACGCCAGGTGCTCCGCCAGGACCGGCCACGTGGCCCAACTCCGCCAGCACCACGCCGATGACTCTCTCGATCGAACATCTGACCCGCCTCCCCAGCCGGTTTCGACAGCGAAGCCGTACGTCACACGTCGAGCTGGCGTACTGCACGCAGTCGCGTCAATCGAAGATCACTAATGAGCAGACGTCGTATGTTAGGCACCGGATCGATCGGCGGTCAACAGCGTGGACCAGGCAACTTCGCTGGTCGGTGCCGGTTGTGTGCGGTGCCGGGGCGCGGAGATATCCGATGAATGCGCCGCGTCGTCCCGTCGGCGGAGCAGGCCGGTTCGGCGGCGGAACCGGGTGGTTCCGCCGCCGAACCGGACCTACCGTTGCCCTCCCGGGACGGTCGCCGGGCTCAGCTGCGACTCCACCGTTGGTTGGCCGCGCCGTTGCAGTCCCAGATCTGGACACGCGTGCCGTTGGCCGTGCCGTTGCTGACCACGTCCAGGCACCGGCCGGAGCCGACGCCGGTGATCGTGCCGTCGGAGTTGAGCCGCCACCGCTGGTTGGACTGGCCGTTGCAGTCCCAAATGATCACCGAGCTGCCGTTCGCGGTGCCGGCGCCGTTGACGTCGAGACACTTACCGCCGAAGACGCGCAGCTCCTGGGCGGCGGTCGAGGTCCAGCTCTGGTTGCTCTGGCCGTGGCAGTCCCAGATGATCGCCGCCGCGCCGTTGGTCTGCGAGGCGCCGTTGACGTCCAGGCACCGACCGGAGGCCGTGTTGCGCAGGGCCGACGTGCCAGTCGGTGGCGGGGTGCTGGTCGGGCTGGCGGTGGGCGACGTCGTCGGGGTCGGCGTGGGGTCGGTGCTGCCGAACTGGGTGAAGAACCTCCACACCTCGCCCTTGGTCCAGGTCCTGGCTCCGCTGTCCCCGCCACCGTCCACCGGACCGGGGGTGTGCCCGCCGTCGAAGGCGGCCCACACCACCGGATAGCCGGCACGGCATCCGGAGTAGGTGGTGGTGATGTGCGTCAGGCTGCCCGCTCTCGGCTCGGGCGGGTTCTGTGCGGTGCACCCGTTGTTCCGGACGAACGTGTCCCGTAGGGACCGTCCGGCGGAGATGTTGAGCACCGGGTCCCCGATGCCGTGGATCCCCATGTACGCGATCGGCTGGGTGCCGCCGCCGCACCCGCTGAGCTGCCCGCCGGAGTAGACCGCGACAGCGCGGAAGACGCCCGCCCGCGAGCAGGCCAGCGAGTAACTCATGCCTCCGCCGTAACTGAAGCCGAGCGCGAAGAGCTGCGTGGTGTCGACACACAGATCCGCCTCGATCTGCGCGATCATGTTGTCGACGAAGGTGACGTCCTGGCCGCCGGGGTTGGCCCAGCCGTTGCCGTTGCCCTGGGGGGCGACGAAAATGGTGCTGTTGTTCGCCTGCTGCCGCAGCCCGTAGTAGGACCAGGCCGCCCCGTCCGCGCCGCCGCCGTCGACGTCGTTGGCGGTGCCGCCGTTCCAGTGGAATCCGAAGATCAACCGGTAGGGGTGGTTCCTGTCGTAGTTGTCAGGAATCCTCAGGATGAAACTGCGGTTCTGGCCGCCGCTCTGGATGGTTCGTTGACCGCTGGTCAGCGTGGGCGCCTTGCCGCACCCGGCGGTCGCCGCGGCCGGTGCGAAGTCCGCGGCCGACGCGCTGGCGCCGAGACCGCCGGCCAGCGCGGCCGCGCTCACTGTGACGACGACAGCCGCCGCCGTGGCCAGAAAACCAAGGATGGGTCTACGTCTTGTCATGATGGGGCTCCCGCCACTCGACACGCACTGACTCAGGTGCGGGGTCCACGGCGACACCCACACCGCTACGACTCGCCACTCCCGGTCACCCCGCCGACCACACTCGTCGCGGAGGAAACCTCTGAGGACGCGATGTGCCCACGGCGCCCGGCCGGCTCATCGCCACAGGTTGCTGCGGCTGGCCTCGCCGCCCACGCGGGACCAGTTGGTCGTCGAGCCGTCGACGGTCGACACGTGCGCGCCGGAACGCCAACGACCGACCGTCGGACGGTGCCCGAGCACCCGGCTCGACGTCGAATCGATTCGCCCCGACGCTAGATCTCGCAGTGAAGTATGTCAATGCTGTGTCCGGCAGGTTGCGGCCCGGTCCCGAGCCTGGCGGCGCGCACGGGCCCCGGCGTCGAGGTCACTCGCGGATCAGCCCCGGCGGCAGCGCGTCCTCGTCGGGCCGGACCCGGCGGGCATTGGCCAGCGGGTCGCGTTCGAGTCTGTGGATCAGGGGTTTCGGGCCGCCGACGCAGGCCCAGGTGTCGTCCCAGAGTGCGGAGACCAGCCATGATCGGTCGGCGGGGAAGAACAGGTCGGGAAGCGAGCCACGGCCGTGGCGCAGGTGGCCGGTCCGCCAGGTGAGAGCCTGCTCGGGGCCGGCCTCGACCAGCACGTACGGCCAGTCCCAGTAGAGCGACACCCGCGGGGCGTGGGGAAAGACGACGTCGTGGGCGCCGGTGTCGAGGTAGGCCAGCCACCAGGGCTGGTCAGGTGTGTACGCGCTGAGGTCTTCGACCAGCGCGCGCTCGTAGGCAGAGACGGTGACGTCGTCCGCCTGGTACGAGGTGGCGTAGGCGTCGAAGATCGGCGGGATGGCGGTGGTGACCGAGATGCCGGCGGCGGTGTGGCCGGCGATCCATCCCACGTCGGCGACAGCGCCGATGCGCCAGTCTCGTCCGTCCTTGGTGACCTGCACGCCACCATTCAAGCCGCTGCCGCGCGATGACGCCGGCCGGCAGTCCGATCACCAGCCCGGCCACGTGGCCGGCCGCCGCGAGGAGACCCTGTCGAACGCGCCGGGCTGACGTGGGGACGGTGTCGCGCGAGTCTCGACACATAAACAGGGGTCGCTGCCCTGATGGTGGGTCCGCACATCTTGGCAGCGGGGCGCGCCTCCGCTACCGTCCATGGGAACGCTCCCATGAATTCGGTAACATCTATGTGATCAGGAGGCAACACGTCGTGGCTATGCTCTCCTCGCTCCTTCGCAGATCGGTGGCCACCAGCGTGGCAGCCGTCGCGGGCGCCACCGCCGTCGGCGTCTGTCTCGCCGTCGGCAGCGCCTCCGCCGGCACGCTGTCCGGATCGCTCTACCGCGACCCGAGTTCGGCTGTCGTCCGCTGGGTAGCCGCCAACCCCGGCGACTCCCGTGCCGCCGTCATCCGCGACAAGATCGCGAGTCAGCCGCAGGCCCGCTGGTTTGCCAACTTCAACCCCTCGACAGTGCAGTCCGAGGTCTCCGGGTTCATCGGCGCCGCGAACGCGGCGCAGCAGATCCCGGTGCTGGCGGTGTACGAGATCCCCAACCGGGACTGCGGCGGGGCCAGCGCCGGTGGGGCGCCGGACCTCAACCAGTACCAGACGTGGGTGTCCAACTTCGCCCGAGGGCTGGGCAACCAGACCGTCATCATCATCCTGGAAACCGACTCGCTCGCCCTGCTGACGTGCCTGAACAGCAGTGAGATCAACGCGCGTAACCAGGCGATCTCGACGGCCACCCGGACCATCAAGTCGGCCAACTCCAACGCCAAGGTGTACCTCGACGGCGGCCACTCCACCTGGAACAGCGCTGGTGAGACGGCCAACCGGCTCCGGGCGGCCGGCGTGCAGTACGCCGACGGCTTCTTCACCAACGTGTCGAACTACAACTCGACCTCCAGCGAGGCGAACTTCGGCCGGGCGGTCATCTCCTCCCTCAACGGCATGGGCATCTCGGGCAAGCGCCAGGTCATCGACACCAGCCGCAACGGGGGCGCCAGCGGCGACTGGTGCGGCGACGACAACACCGACCGGCGTATCGGGCAGTACCCGACGACAAACACCGGTGACGCCAACATCGACGCGTACCTTTGGGTGAAGCCCCCGGGCGAGGCGGACGGCTGCCGCTACACGGCCGGTTCGTTCCAGCCCGACTTGGCCTACAGCCTGGCCAACGGCGCGCCCAACCCGCCCACCACCGCGCCGCCGACGACCGCGCCGCCGACCACGGCTCCCCCGACCACGGCCCCGCCGACGACCGCGCCGCCCACCACGGCTCCGCCCACCACCCCGCCGCCGACCGGCAACGGCTGCTCCGCGTCGGTGGCGGTCAACCAGTGGACCGGCGGCTTCACCGCGAGCGTGACGGTCACCGCCGGTTCCGCGGACATCAACGGCTGGACCGCGACCATCACGCTGCCCAGCGGCGCCACGGTCACCAGCGCTTGGAATGCCCAGGCCAGCGGCACCAGCGGGACCGTCCGGTACACCAACGTGAGCTACAACGGGCGCGTCGGCGCCGGGCAGTCGACCAACTTCGGCTTCCAGGGCACCGGCACCGGCCCGGGCACGACCGCCACCTGCGCGGCCAGCTGAGCACACCCGACGTCAGGGCCCGGCGCGGAGGACAACCCTCCACGCCGGGCCCTGTCCGTCATGGACGGCCGCGTTCCGGCCCAGGCCGGCCAGGCGGGCGGCCGAACTGCGGTAGTAGGCCGTGGGTATCGCCACGACTCAAGCGTGAGCTGCGGATTGCCCGACCGGCTGCCGGTGGGCACTGCCCCGGACCCCTCCGTGGTCCTTCCTCTTACGGGACGTCTCGTGGCAGGCGAGCAACGCGAACGCCGCAGCCGTCAGCACGCCACCGAACAGCGGGATGACGCGCACCCCGGCCGTCGCCAGCAGGCCTGCGCCGATGAATGAGCCGGCGGCGAGGCCGACGTTGAACGCGACGCTGAGGCTGGCCGACGCCAGGTCGGTGGTCGACGGGGTCACCTGCATGATGCGGTGCTGGATGGCCGCGATCAGCGAGCTGAACGACATGCCCGCCACGGCGAGCAACGGGATCGTCAGTGCCTTGCTCCCGCCCGCCCCGTAGAGGCCGAGCATCGCGGCGGTGAGGAGCCCGAGGAGCACCAGCACGACACCGACCGGAAACTGGTCCAGGACGCGGCCCACCGCCCAGGTGCCGACGACACCGAACGAGCCTTGGACGAAGAGCAGCAGGCCGAGAGATGCGGCGGCGAACCCGCTGACGTCGAGGAGGAAGACGGTCATGTAGGTGAACGCGCCCATGGCGCCGGTGACCGCGAGGATGGTGGCGACGATGAGCACGACGAAGCGCTGTCGGTCCGGCAGGGGCCCGGTGTCGCCCGCACGCTCCTGGGGTGTGACGTTTGGCAGGAGCAGGACCACCGCGAGGCACGTGACGAAGCCGAGGATGGCCATCGCGAGGAACGCCGCCCGCCACCCGGCCTGCCCGCCCAGCCAGGTGCTCAGCGGTACGCCGACGACCGGGCCGAGAGCGTTGCCGATCGACAGTCGCGCCACGATGCGACCGCGGATGTTCGCGGGGAACATCGAGATCGCTACCGGGAACACGACCGCCCAGAAGACACCGTTGGTGGTGGCGGACACCAGCCGTGCGGCGAGCAGGACCTCGTAGGAGGGTGCGAAGGCCGATACCGCCGTCGCCGCGGCGAACACACCGAGCGAGCCGGCGAGCAGTGGACGCCGGGGTACGCGCCGAGTGACCCGGGTCAGCGGGAGCGCCACGATCATGACCACCACGGCGTATCCGGTCACCAGCAGACCGGCCTCGGACCTGGAGCGCCCCAGGTCGGGCGCGATCAGCGTGAGCAACCCGATCGGAAGCACCTCGGTGGTGACGTAACAGAAGGTCGCGGCGGACATCGCGGCGAGGGCATAGACCGCGCGTCGTTGGTGCGCCATTGGCTACCTCCCGGACTCTGGACAGCGCCGGATGTGATTCCTGGTAAACGGATTTTGACGGTAGCATAGATCACTTGGCATATCTCGCCCTATCCCTCGGCGGAGGCAGATCCGGCAGCAAGGCGGGCAACGGGTGCGCGCAACGCAACCTTCGTCATCCGCTTAGGTGGTAGCATCGTCGTCATGTCAGTCGACGTGTGTCAGCTACCGTTGGTCGGCGGGCACCCGGCACTCGAGCTGGTAAACACAGTCGAACGTGGGGGCGGGTCGCCGCACGACTTCCTGTCCGACAGTTCCGCTCTGCTGCGTTGGTCCGTCCGGGTGGGCGTGCTCAGCGACGCGGAGGCCGACCAGGTTGGCCGGGCGTGGCGCGACGAGCCCGCGGCGGCGCACGCGGGGCTGGTCGCGGTGCGGGACGTTCGCGACGGGCTGCATCTCGTGCTGCTCGCGACGATCGCGGACACCGACGGTGGTCCGGCCGGTGACCCTGTCGCCGCCGGCGCGGCGCTTGTCGCGCTGCATCAGCGCTGGTCGGGCGCGGCCGCCCGAGCGAGATTCGCGCTCGACTCGTCGCGGGTACGGCTGACCTACGGCACGGTGCCGGCCATGATGGTGCCCGACCGGATCGCCGAGGCCGCCCGCGACATCATGCTGACCGCCGACCTGACCCGGGTACGCCGCTGCCCGGTCCGCGAAGGCGGCTGCGGCTGGCTGTTCCTCGACCAGAGTCGCAGCGGCACCCGCCGTTGGTGTCGCATGGCCGACTGCGGCAACGCGGTGAAGGCGCGACGGCTCACCGAGCGTCGCCGCGCCGCCCGGGCACCTCACCAGTAGACGGTTGGCGGTGTCGACGCGTTCGTCCGGCGGTTCTGGCCTACGACCCCGGGGCCTGTCGTTGTTGTGCCCACGTCGGCAACCACACCTCTTCGTCGGGGGCGTCCGTTCGTCTGAAGCTGAGGTAGTCGCGGAGTGTGCCGAGCGCGGGATGCGGGTTGTCGTCGCGCCAGATGAGTGACATCGGGTAGATGGGCGCCGGATCGCGTACCGGGATGCGCCGCAGGTCGTAGCTGTCGGGCCACAGGTACCGGGTGCGTTCGCCCGCGAGGGTCGCCAGCTCCGCGGAGTCGGCGATCTCGGCCAGCAGCGCCTCGTTGCCGAAGACCGGCCCGACCTGGTCGATGGTGAGGCCGAACGCGGCGGCGAGTTCGTCGTAGTAGTCGGCCCATTCGCTGCCGGGGGCCATGCCGGGCATCCAGATGCGGTGCTCGGCGAGTTGCGCGGGCGTGACGGTGCGGGCGTTGGCCAGGGCGTGGCGTGGGCCGACGAGCAGTTCGTGGTGCTCGTCGATCACGCGTGCGGTCCTGATCGCGGCTGGCAGGTGGCGTGCGGCGACGGTGACGGCGTGGAAGGTGGCGTCGACAGTTCCCGCCTCGACGGCGGCCATCGCGCCGTGGACGTCGGCGTCGAGGGTGACGACGTCCAGCTCGATGCGGGGATGCGCACGGTGGAAGTCCTGTAGCAGCACCGCTGGTGCGATCCGTCGGCTGAGCACGTCGACGCGCAGTGCCCGGCGGCCGGGGCGTACGGAGGCGTCGGCGCGTGCCTCGGCCCGCAGCAGCTCACGGGCGTGCGGTAGGAATGCCTGGCCGTCGACGGTGAGTTGGGTGCCGCGAGCGGTGCGGGTGAACAGCCGTACGCCGAGGTCGTTCTCCAGGGCGGCGATGCGCTTGGAGACGGCCTGCTGGGTGATCGACAGCGCCACGGCGGCGTCCTGGAACTGGCCGGCGTCGGCGGCGGCGACGAAGGTACGGACAGCGTTCAGATCCATTGCCGGATCCTACGCACACAACGACAGGTTGTGGCTCGCCGATAGTTTGGTTGTTTGATCCGAGGCTCCAGGCCCTGCTTCGATCACCGTGGTCAACGGCGAGTTGTTCGAGGCGGAGGGTGTCGGTCTTGATGGCGAGGCGATCCCTGGGTCGGCGGTTCGGCTCGTTGTGGGCGTCCTACGCCGTCAGCGCCTACGGTTCGGGGCTGGGTTTCGGCGCGCTGCCGCTGATCGCCGTGTTGGTACTCGATGCCAGCCCCGCTCAGGTGTCGGCGTTGGCCGCGGTCGGGCCGGCGGTGGGCGCGCTGATCGCGTTGCCGCTCGGGCCGTGGGTGGAGTTTCACCGTAAGCGGCCGGTCATGATCGCGATGGATCTGGCCCGGTTCGCGACAATGCTGACGATTCCGGTCGCCTACGCCGTCGAACTGCTCAGCTTCGTCCACCTGCTTGTGGTGTCGGCAGTGGTCGCCACCTCCAAGATCGCCTTCAGTGCCGCGAGCGGCGCATACCTCAAGGCCCTCGTCCGGCCGGACGACCTGCTCGTGGCGAACGCGCGGTTCGAGTCGACGACCTGGAGTTCCATTGCCGTCGGGCCGCCGCTGGGTGGGGCTGCGGTCGGCCTGTTCGGGCCGGTGACCACAGTGACGGTCGACGCCTTCAGCTACCTGTTCTCCGCGCTGGGCATCACGGCGATTCGCGGCCGGGAGGAGCGGCCGCGGCCCACCGGCGGGCGTCGGCTGCGGGCGGCTGACCTGCTCGACGGCTGGCGGCACATCCTGGCTCATCCGGGCCTGCGGGCGCTCTTCCTCAACCAGTTGCTCGTCAGTGGGCTGATCATGTGTAGCGAGCCACTGCTGGCCGTGCTCATGCTCCGCCACCTCGGGTTCCCGCCCTGGCAGTACGGCCTGGCCTTCGCCGTCCCCTGCCTCGGCGGGCTCATCGGCTCCCGCCTGGCCCGCCGGGCCGTGGCGCGGTACGGCCAACACCGGATCCTCCGTACCGTCGGCACGCTGCGCGCGATCTGGCTGATCGGCCTCGTCCTCGTCCAACCCGGCGTGGTCGGTCTCGCGACGGTGATGGTGGTCGAACTCGCGATCATCATCAGCATGAGCCTGTACAACCCGGTGCTCGCCACCTACCGGCTCGAACACACAGCCGCTGACCGCATCGCCCGCACGCTGTCGGCCTGGTCGATCAGCAGCAGCGCAGCCATCGCCATCCTCAGCGCGCTCGCCGGACTACTCGCCAACGCCACAAGCCCCCGCGTGGCCCTCACTGTCGCGGGACTGCTGATCCTCGCCAGCCCGCTGCTGCTACCCCGCCCCAGGGCACGCGACGACAGCAAGAACCGTCCCACTGCACGGGAAACACCGCTGCCGAACCGCCGACGCAGGACGACCATCCATGACCATCAAGGCCGGTACAAGGCCCGCCTCGCCGCCGAGGAGGGGCAGGCCGACCGACCCCGCGTCGCCGAGCGCGACCGTACACAGGGGATTCCATGACCTTCGAACTGCGCCTGGACATCACGGCTCCGGCAGCGCACGTGTTCGACTTCGTCGCCGACTTCACCACCATGCCGATGTGGTACTCAGCGGTACGCCGCGTGGAGCGCGTCGGAGGCATCAGCGGCCTCGGAACCCGCTACCGCGTGTATCGAGACCTGCCCGGTGGGCCCGCCCTGAACGACGTGTCGATCACCACGTACTCGCAGGGCGAGGAGGTCACCTTCACGTCGTTGAGCGGGCCAACCCCGTTCACCTACCGCTACCTCGTCCGGCCGGAACGGGAGGCCACGAGGCTCATCCTCGAGGGCACGATCAGCGCCGCCGGGCTCACCGGCCCAGCCGCGCTCCTCGGACCGCTCGCCGAGAGACTCTTCAAAGGCGGAATGCGCGACAACCTCGGCACGCTCAAACAGCTCCTGGAGAAATCGACAGCCGCCCCTGGTGACATCACCTGATCGCCATCCCCCAACGTCGCGCGTCCCCGTCGGCGGCGCTCCATCGTTCGGGAATGCCGGGCACGTCTACGCATCGGCGGCGCGGTCGCCGAGCAGTAGTGCGGCGACCGCCTCCGGCGCCTCGTGCATCGCGTCGTGCCCGGTGGGGAGATCGTGGACCTGCCACCCGGGATCGGCTCGGAGTTGGGCGCGGAGTTCGGCGAACGGTGTCCGGTCCTCCCACCCCGAGCAGTAGACGAACTCCCGACGGGGGACCCGGGCGAGCGTGCCCGACAGCCGGATCGTTTGCAGGAACGAGGCGAGGGGATGGGGACGGCGGCGGGGATCACCGCCGTGCGGGGGTCGGACGGTGTAGCCGGTGGCCGTGGCGCCAGCGGCGAAGACCTCCCGAAAGTGCTCGTTCGTCGAGGACCAGCACGACTCGCCGTTGCGTGGCACGTAGGCGTCGAGATGGACCAGTCGCGCGATCCGGCCGTCAGCGCGATCGGCGGCGGCGGCGATCACCATCCCGGCGTAGCTGTGTCCGACCAGCGTGGCGTTGGTGATGTGGTGACGGTCGAGGTGCCGCAACACGTCGTCGGCATGCGTGTCGAGGTTGGCGGTCGCGACCGTCGCGGCGTCGTCGTCCGGCCGCAGACCGGTCAGGGTCAGGGCGTGAACATGATGACCCGCACGCTCCAGCAGCGGAGCCACCGCCTCGAACGACCAGGAGCCCTTCCACGCACCGGGTACGAGGACGAATGTTTCCATCGGTTTCTCCTTCGCTGTTCAGCCGCGGTGTCGACGCGTGCCGCTTGAATGACAGGTGGTTCGGTCAGGCGCCGTGCACGACTGACGACCACGTCGCATGAAGGCAGTGTCACCAGACCAGGGTGTGGCTCACTACCGATAGGACGCCGTCTGATGCCCGTTCCCCACCAACCTCGCTCGAGCGCCGCGGTGACGTCGTACCTGTGGCCGTCTGGGGGCCGCCACCTGTGGCCAGCCGGCGGAGAAAGCACAGCTCAGACGCACCCGAGGGGACACCTGGTGTACGCGGCCAGGGGCATCCTGGCCGTGCACGGCGAGCGCGGCACGTCGATAGTCCCCGCCAACCGGGTCGCCTGGACCCCCGCCGGGTTCACGCACGACCACCGGGTCCACGGCGACACCGATATGCGGATCGTGTTCCTCACGCCGTCCCTGGCCCGGCTCATGCCCGAGCACCCCGCCGTGTTCCTGGCCTCCGACCTCGCTCGCGAGATCCTGCTCGCCCTCACCGGCCCCGGCCACTACGACGCCACGGCGCCCGGCCGCAGCCGTTCCGCGCGCTCTCGACTGCTGCGGGTGCTCGTCGACGAGCTCCGCGACACCCACGAACAGCCGCTGTACCTGCCGGAGCCACGCGACGACCGGCTGCGCGCCATTGCCCGGATGTTCTACGAGAGGCCGGCGGACAACGCCTCGCTTGTCGAACTCGGGAAGAGGGTCGGCGCCAGCAGCCGCACCGTCAGCCGACTGTTGAGCGACGAACTCGGCATGACCTTCTACGAGTGGCGTACGCAGCTGCGCGTCTATCACGCGCTCGTGCTCCTCGCCGACGGCCGGGACACCACCCAGACCGCCTACGCCTGCGGATGGGCCAACCCCAGTAGCTTCATCGCAGCGTTCAGAACCGTCATCGGCACGACCCCGGGCCGCTACCGAACGGGTGAGCAGGCTGCCACCACCCGCGCACCGCCGGCGTTCGCGGTGGCGGCGCCAGTCCCGGTGTCGAGTTCGTGCCTCCCTGGGACAGCGACGGGGGATCACCCGTTCAACGCGACACCCCGTCGTCCCGTCGCCAGCGGATCCGCCGTACCACGTACCAGCCGCCGCTGACCAGGAACAGCGCGGCGGTGAGGGCCAGCCAGCGGGCCAGGTACGGATGCTGGTTCTGACCGGTGGCGGCGAGATAGGTTTCGCGGCCCTGCCGCAGGATGCCGGGGAGGTACACCAGGAACAGCAGCCCGGCGGCGAGTGCCGGCACCCGGATGTAATTCAGCGGGGATGGTCGGGACGGCGTCCGCCCGCCGCGGCCTGGCACCCAATGGGGACCAGCGGGTGGACCACTCTTGCGCGCGTGGCCGGAGCGCCCGAGCGCACCGCGCAGCGCCCGGTCGGCCGACGCGTAGATCGGAAAGAGGACGAGGTCGTGGGCGACGGCCGCCCCGACGAACCAGGCCAGCATTCGGCCGGCCGTGGCCTCGTCGGCGATTCTGAGTGCGACCCATCCGGCGAGGGTGAAGCAGGCGATCATCGCGACCAGGTGCTGGACTGACGATCCGTAGGCCGCCCGGAATCGGGGGATGAGCTCATCCATCGGTGCCGGTCCGGAAGATGATCTCGGCGACCCACTTCGTGCAGTGCACGCCGGGTAGGGCGGGGACGATCACCCGGGCGGGAAAGCCGTGGTCGGCCGAGAGGTCGACACCGTTGACCCGCAGAGCGAGCAGAGAGTCGGCGTCGAGCACCTGGTTGGCCTGGAGGATCGCCTTGTTGAACAGCCCGGCCTTCTCCAGTGACCGCACCTGCGCCGACGCCGGATCGTCCACGCCGACCAGGGCGGCGAGGTCGCGCAGTCGTACCCCTGACCAGGTTTGTCGTGTCGACCATCCCTCCACGCAGGCGATCGGCAGGCGGGCGGTGTGCTGGCCCATGGCGAGCAGGCGGGGACGGTCGAGGGTGACGACACGGCCGCCGCCCCGCACGGTCAGCCGCCACCCTTGCCCGGTCTCGTCCTGTTGAATGCCCGCCGCGGCGGCGGTGCGGTTGATCGGGAAGCCGTTCGGTCCGGTGCCGGACTGACGTCCGCGGGGCAGCAGCAGCGCGGTACGACGCCAGGGACCGTCGAGGGTCTGCCCGATCGTGAGGGCGCCGAGCAGCAATGACAGTCCACCGACCAGGGCTATCGCGCCGCGTCGGCTCATCGTCGGCGCGCCGGGTGCGGTGGCGACCAGGTCGTCCGGGTCGGGTGGCTCGGGCCGGGTCGCGGTCACCGGGGTACGCAGCTCGGCCCGCACCGGCTCGCGCTGCCCCGGACGGCGGCGGTCCCGCAGGGCCGGCCGGGATCGGAGCGCGCTGACCATTCGCGGCAGTTTCAGCGTCACGTGTGCCACGAACGCTGCGATGAATACCCAGGCTCCGAAGTAGTGCGCGGTGTAGAAGTCGAAGCCGAACAGGTACGCGTACTGGATGTTGAGCACGCCGGTCGCGATCTCGAAGAGGATGCCGCCGACAAGCAGCAGCAGGGACAGCCGCTCCAGCACCTGGGCCAGGGACCGGGCCGGCGGCCAGACGAAGAGCTTCGGGATCACCGACCAGAGCTTGCCCAGCACCACGGGGATCAGGATGATGCCGAGCGTCACGTGCAGCCCCTGGGTGACCCGGAACAGCCAGGACGGCCGGGTCGGCCAGTCGAACGGGGGCAGCCGTAACCAGCCCACCTCGCGGGGTAGGGCCTGCGCGAACTGTGGGCCGTAGGCGGCGTAGTCGAGCAGCCCCGTGATGATCACCAGCGGGAGCCCGACGAGGAGCACCGCGCCGTAGACGGCGGTGAGCCATGGACCCCGCAGCGGGCTGCGCCAGCGGTCCCCGGCCAGACCGGGGATCGGCGGGGGGTGTCGTTCCACAGCACGCCACCACCGCTGGGGGAAACCCGTCTGCCGGTCCGTCACACCCATATCCCGGGACGCTAGACGCCGCGGGCGGCAAAGTTCGTGCATACCGGGATACCGATGGACTGGCAGGCGGGTGAAGGAGCCCCGCCCCGGTCGGGTGCGGTCTACGGTCACCGGGATGCGGGTACTGCTCACCGGCGCGGCCGGTTTCATCGGATCGCAGATCGCCGACCTGCTGGTCGCCGAGGGCCACGAGCTGGTGGCGCTCGACGCGTTGCTGCCCCAGGCGCATGGTGGGGACCTCCCGGAGTGGTCCCGGCGGCACGACCCGGTGGTCGGTGACGTCCGGGACGCCAGCCTGCTGGACCGGCTTCTCAGCGGTGTGGACGCGGTGTGTCACCAGGCGGCGATGGTGGGACACGGGCTGGATCCGTCCGACGCCCCCGACTACGTCAGTCACAACGACTACGGCACGGTGGTGCTGCTCGCCGCGATGCACCGGGCCGGTGTGACCCGACTGGTGCTGGCCAGCTCGATGGTCGTCTACGGGGAGGGTCGGTACGTCTGCGCGGCGCACGGCACGGTGCGGCCCGCCTCCCGTAGCGTCGCCGACCTGGCCGCCGGCCGGTACGAGCCAACCTGCCCACACTGCGGGAGTGACCTCTCGCCGGCTCTGGTGCCCGAGGACGCGCCACTCGATCCGCGGAGCACGTACGCGGCCACCAAGCTCGCCCAGGAACACCTGGCCGCCGCCTGGGCGCGGCAGACCGGCGGCAGCGTCTGGGCGCTGCGCTACCACAACGTCTACGGTCCCCGGATGCCCCGCGACACCCCGTACGCGGGCGTGGCCTCGATTTTCCGGTCCGCACTGGCGGCGGGCCTGCCGCCGAGAGTGCTTGAGGACGGCCGGCAGCGCCGCGACTTCGTCCACGTCACCGACGTCGCCCGGGCCAACCTGCTCGCGTTGACCGCGTCGCCGCCGCGGGGCCTCGTACCGGTAAACGTCTGCTCCGGCGAGCCGCACACGGTCGGTGAGCTGGCCGTCGCCCTCGCCGAGGAGATGGCCGGGCCGGCGCCACAGATCGCCGGTGGTGGCCGGGCAGCCGACGTCCGACACGTGGTCGCCGACCCCCGCCGGGCGGCGGAACTGCTCGGCTACACCGCGCGGGTCGGGTTCGCCGAGGGGGTGGCCGCCTTCGCCACCGATCCGCTACGGGAACCGGCCGCCCTCACTGCCTGAGAGCGGCCGCCGGATCAGGACACCGTCCAGAGCAGGTGACTGACCGCGAGAGCGGTGAGCACCTGCCCGGCCAGCCACCACCGTCGGGCCGGCGGCGGCAGGTGGGCGGCGGCCACCAGCAGCCAGACCACGAACGGTAGCCAGATCCGCTCCACCTCCGCCTTGCTCAGCCCGGACAGGTCAGCCGCGCCGACCGCCAGCACGGCGGCCAGCGGGAGCAGCACAGTGGGCCCGGCTCCCCGCAGGGCGTCACGCCAGGCGATGACCGGCTTCCGGTCCGGCCCGCGCCGCCGCATCGCAACGGTCCGCGCCGGACCGCCCGACGCGAGCGCCGTCCGGAGCAGCGCGGGCCCGAGCGCCGGGCCCGCACAGAGCAGAAGCGCCGCCACGTTCGCCCACACCCAATAGCCGTACGGGCGCTCCGCGGCCCAGCCCTGGTGGTATCGCTCGACCACCAGGTGGTAGCCGTCGAGCCACCAGAAACCGGCAAGCGTGAACGTGGCCACCACAGTCCCGGAGCCGGCCAGTGCCACGAACAACGCCGACCACCGGTCCCGTGGCCGCAGCGCCACCACCGCCAGGGCCAGGACGCCCACCAGTACGAGGCCGTACGACAGGTAGAGGGCGAAGCCGAGCAACAGGCCCCCGACCGCGGCGGCGGCCAGTCGCCGTACCGCCAGCAGGGCCAGCCCCGCCGCGACCACCCCGGTGAAGATGCCGTCGGCCGAGACCCCCACCCAGATCGCGCCGGGCAGCAGCACCAGGAATGGCAGCACACCACGGGCGGCTTCTTCCGCACCGAGAGCCCGCAGCGTCACCGGCACCGACACTGTCACTGTCGCTCCCACCAGCACGCATGCCAGGGCGGCGGCGGTGGGACCGCCGAGGCCGATCCGGTCCAACCCGACGAAGACCAGCAGCGCCCCCGGCGGATGGCCGGCCGTGTGGGTGGACCATGACTCCGGCTGGAAGTCGAGGATCCGGGCGCTGAAGCCGGCCAGCATGGCCGTGACGTCGGTGACCCGGGGCACCTCGTGCAGGTATTCGGCCTGCGGGGTGAGTCGCCGGGTGAAACCGGCCGCCCAGCCGTCCACCAGCGCCAACGACATCGTCCACGCGACCGCCGCGAGGTAGGCCGCGACCAGCAGCCGGCCCCACTCACCGGTCCGGGCCCACCGGACGCCCCAACCGAGCACCCCGGTGGCGACCAGCAGCGCGGCCGGAGTGCCCCAACCCAGGTGCGGACGCCAGGTGGCGTAGAGCGGCGCGGCGTCGGCGTGCAGGCCGACACCACGCGCGTTGAGCAGCACGCCCACCGCCACCGCAGCGGCGACCAACGCCACCTCGACGCCGAGCACCACCAGGTCGGCGTCGACGCGTCGGATGGGCAGTTCCGGTCCCCGCCGCAGGGGCGCGAGCACATTCATGACGACCGGACGGTACGGCCACCGCCGGCCCCGTGGTGCCGGAACGGGCAGGACACCACCGTTCGATGGGGGAGCGACGCTGGCACCGATGCGGATGGTCCGATTTCGCCCATCTGGGGCGGCTTGGCGTCCTAGCGTTTCCGGTATGCCAGCACCGATCGACGTGGTACTGCCGTGTCTCGACGAGGCCGCGGCGCTGCCCGGCGTACTGACCGCCCTGCCGCCCGGTTACCGGGCGATAGTGGTGGACAACGGCTCCCGGGACGGCTCACCGGAGGTCGCGGCCCGGCACGGCGCCCGCGTCGTCCACGAGGCACGCCGGGGCTACGGCGCCGCCGTACACACTGGCCTGCTGGCGGCCGAGGCCGCACTGGTCTGTGTGCTCGACGCCGACGGCTCGTTCGATCCGACACAACTCCCGGCGCTTGTCGCGCCGGTGGCCAGCGGATCGGCCGACCTGGTGGTCGGTCGTCGTCGGCCCGTCGCCGCCGGGGTCTGGCCGTGGCATGCCCGAGCCGGCACCGCGCTGGTCGCGGCACTGCTGCGACACCGGGGCATACCGCTGCGCGATCTCAGCCCGATCCGGGTGGCCCACCGCGACCCGCTGCTCGGCCTCGGAGTCACCGACCGCGCCTTCGGATACCCGTTGGAGCTGCTCATCCGCGCCGCAGCCGCGGGCTGGCGGATCCGGGAACTCGACGTGCGGTACTCGCACCGCGCCGCCGGCACCCGGTCGAAGGTCTCCGGCTCGGTACGCGGCACGCTCCGCGCGACCCGGGACTTCGCCGGGGTCCTGCGCACTGTGGAGCGGTCGCGGTGACCGTCCTGCTGGTGATGGCGAAGGCACCCGTGCCCGGGGCGGTGAAGACCCGCCTCTGTCCACCGGCCAGCCACCTTCAGGCGGCCCGGATCGCCGCCGCGGCGCTACTGGACAGTCTGGACACCGTACGCGCCACGCCCGGTGTGACACCCGTCCTCGCCCTCCACGGGCGGCTGGCCGACGCCGAGGAGGCCGCCGAGCTGACCGCCGCGATCGCCGGCTGGCAGATCCTGCCGCAACGCGGCACCGACCTCGGCGACCGTCTCGCCAACGCCCACGCCGACGTGGCTGGCGCCTTCCCGGGTCGGTCGGTGCTCCAGATCGGCATGGACACGCCGCAGCTGACCCCCGCGCAACTCGACGCGGCCGTCCACCGCCTCACCCTGACCGACGCCGTGCTCGGCCCTGCCATCGACGGCGGATGGTGGGCTCTGGGTCTGCACGACCCCCGGCACGCCGCAGTGCTGCGGACCGTGCCGATGTCCACCGCACTGACCGGACACCACACCATCGAGGCCCTGCGCACGCAGGGTCTGCGCGTAGATCGCCTACCCCTGCTCCGCGACGTCGACGAGTGGCCCGACGCGTTGGCGGTGGCCGCTCTGTGTGTGCACTGGCAGTCCGGGTACCAGGCCACGACCCAACCCGAGAGCCGTCCGGAGCAGCACGGCACGCGTAACCGGTTCGCGCGCGAGGTCGCGGCGGTCCAGCACAGCCTGACGCCCGGGATCCCACGGTGAGCCGCGGCGTACGGGCCATACCGACCGAGGCGTTCGGCAGCGCGCTGCGGCGCCGCACCGCCGACCACTGGCTTGTGCACGGCGACAACGGTTGGCGCAGCCGCCTACCGGTACGCCGGTGGCACGGCCCCGCCGAACCGGCGGTGGTCGCACTCGTCGCCCGGTGCGCCGGCCCAACTCTCGACCTGGGCTGCGGCCCAGGCCGGCTCACACTGGCACTCACCCGCGCCGGAGTGACAGCAGTCGGGGTCGACATCTCCGCGCAGGCGGTCCGTCTGACCCGGGCCCGAGGCGCGATCGCCCTCCAGCGGGATGTCCTCGCCCCGCTGCCCGCCGAGGGACGCTGGGCGCACGTGCTGTTGATCGACGGGAACATCGGCATCGGCGGTGACCCCGTCGCCCTGCTCGGCCGGTGCCACGACCTTCTGCGCCCCGGCGGCACCGTGCTCGTCGAACTCGAACCACCAGGTCCCGGACTGTGGTGCGGTCAGACCCAACTGGCCCTCCAGGCCGCCGGCGGTGGATCACGCCTCGGGCCACCCTTCCGCTGGGCGCGGCTCGACACGACGGCGGTCGCCGGAGTGGCATCGGCGGGCGGGCTCACGGTCCGCGAGGTGTTCCGCCTCGATCGCCGCTGGTTCGGCGAGTTGACCGCAGACAATTCTGGCGCGGTCGGCCCAGTGGATTGAGTTCGGTGCCTGGGGAGGTGTGGTTCTGATTCATTGTCCCGAACCTGTCGGGATTCAGCAGCAGCGGTCCAACGTTCGCCATTGGAGAACTACGCTCTGTCGGCGCTGCTTCGCGTTGCCTTCACGAAGTCCACCGTCTCCAGGCGAGGTCTGCATGACTGCCCCCCGCGTTTCCGACTTCTCTCTGGTCGTGTCCGCCGAGGACGGTGCGGGCCCGGACGGCGTCGACGAGCTGGCGGGGATGCTGCGGCTGGCGCTGGCCGACGCGGGCGCGACGCGGATCGACGCGGCGGCGACCGGCACCGCGCCCGATGGTGCCCGGGGGATCGAGCTGCTCGGCGTGATCGCGTTCATCGTCACCGCCGTGCAGACCGTAGAGGCCCTCACGAAGGTAGTGGAGGCGATCCGCGGCTGCCTCGCCCGCGTCGCCGGCCGCCGCCGGGTGCGGCTGACCGTAGCCGGGGTCGATGTGGAGGTCGCCGCCGATAGTGACGTCGCGCCGATCGTGGCAGCGCTCCTGGCTCAACCCGGCCGACTCGTGACCGGGCGGCGGCGGGCGCTCGTGATCGCGAACGCCCGGTACGACGATCCGGCACTCGCCGCGTTGCGCGCTCCGACCCGCGACGCGGACGCGCTTGCCCGGGTGCTCGGCGACCCGGCGATCGGCGGCTTCGACGTCGAGCTGCTGATGGATGCCGACGAGCGCACCGTCCGGCGGCATGTCGCGGGATTCTTCACCGACCGTGACCGCGACGACCTGCTGCTGCTGCATTTCTCCTGCCACGGCGTGAAGGACCCGCACGGCCGGCTCTACCTGGCCGCGCGCGACACCGACCTGAAGACGTTGAGCGCTACCGGGGTCGCTGCCGCGTTCGTGAACGACCAGATGGTGCAGACCCAGTCCAAGCGCGTGATCCTGGTGCTGGACTGCTGCTACAGCGGCGCGTTCAATCGGGGTGTGACGGCCCGCGCCGACCGGAGCGTTCACATCGGCGACGAGTTCAACACCGGCACCGGCCGGATCGTGCTCACCGCGTCCAGCGCGACCGAGTACGCGTTCGAGGGCGGCGATCTGGCCCGCGTCGAGGCCGGAACGTCGGTTTTCACCACGGCGCTGGTCAACGGGCTGGCCACCGGAGAGGCGGACCTCGGCGGCGACGGCGAGATCTCCGTCGACGAACTCTACGACTACACCTACCGGCAGGTCCGTGAGCGGACCCCGGGTCAGACGCCGATGAAATGGACGTTCGGCGTAGAGGGCAGTCTGACCGTCGCCCGCAGCGTCCGGCCCGCAGCTCTGCCCGCGTCGGTGCTGGCCGACCTGGCAAGCGAACGGGTAGCCCTGCGCCTGGAGGCGGTGACCGCGCTGCGCCGGCTCCGCGGCGGACCGAACGCGAACCTCGCCGAGCGCGCCTCGACCGAGCTGCGCCGGCTGCGCGACGAGGACGACAGCGCGCGCGTGCGGGCGGCTGCGGCGGGCGCGCTGGACGGCACGGTCCCGCCGGTCCGGCTGCCCGTTCCGGCCGCGCGACCCGACCCCGCACCGGGTCAGGAACCGGCTCGGGCGCGCACCCCGGCACTGGCACCGGCGACCCCGGTACCGGCACCCATCCCAGCGCCAACACCGACCCCGGCGGCGACCCCGGCACCGGCACCCATCCCAGCGCCAACACCGTCACCCGAGACAGCGCCGAAGCCAGCGGTGGCCGCGCCACGCGTACGTGATGAGCCGCCGGCGGCGGCCCCGGCGGCCTGGCGGTGGCCCACGACGATGGCGCATCCGACGTTGTTCGCCATTCTGGTGGCCGTCGGGCTGATAGCGATCATCCAAGCCGTCGAGATGGTGATCGTCGGCTACGACGCCCGCAACTTCTCCGGCATCAATGTGCTCGCCGTCGTTCCGGTCGTCGCGGCGATCGCCCTGGTCACGGCGGTGCGGTCGCAGGAGTGGCGCTGGGCGGCCGGGATGGCCGCGGTCGTGGCGATCACGCTGGGCCAGGCACTACTCACGCTGTTCAGCGACACCGTCTACGACCACGGTGTGGTGCGCAGCGGTGTTGTGTGGTTCGACGGCCACGCCGCCGCCGAAGGTCCCAACGGATTCCTGCTCCGGCTGGCGGTCAGCGTGCCGCCGATGCTCTGGTTCGCGCTGTTCGGCCCGGCGCGGGCGCCCAGGCGGCGGGCGTGGCGCGGGCTGCGCCATCCCGGTCTGCTGTTGACCGTCGTCGTCGCCCTCGCCGTGTCGCTGACCGGGGCAGCGATACTCGATCCCGTATCCGACGGCAGCGCAAGCACGTTCGGCCTCATCCGGCCTCAGCACAGCGTTGCCTACGGGCCGACCGCCGTCGTCGGCCTGGGCAACGTGGCATCGACGTACGCCCAGGCCGGCCACAACTGGGCGACCGCACTGTGGTGCGCCGGATGGCTGGCGCTACTTGTCACAGCGGCGTTCACGCTCGTGGCGCTGATCCGCGGGCGGCGGACCGGCTGGGCGGTCGTCGTCGGCGTCGCGGTCGCCGCGTCAGTAGCCATCGGGTTCGTCGCGGACGGCCACTACGCACCCCCAGCGCAGTACCTACTCGCCCGGTACCTGGTGGGCATGACCGCCAGCGCTGGCGTCGGTGTGCTCGCGTACGCGCTGTTCGGCGCCTCGCGGGCACACCCAGGGAGCCTCGACCGCTGGAAGTGACCCGGCTCGACCTCCAACCCAGAACAGGAGGAATTGATCTCCGCTCAGGTGGACCCCGGCCTTGTTGATCAGGATGCCGACGTCGGTGAGGCGCACGAGGGGCGTGTGGCGCCCAGCTCGCTCTGGGTACGCCGGGCGCTGGAGTTGATGTGAGGATGGCATCCGTGGTGAGCATCGGCCCGTTGACTGAACTCGACCGAGACGAGTGGGAGAGGCTGACCCGAAGTTTCCACGCGCACTGGGCTGGACGGCCGGGTCGGCCCGCGACTGAGGTTGACGACGATGGATACGAACAGACTTGGCGACGCTTGGTCGGCGGTGAGCAGATTCGTGGTATCTGCGCAAGGCTCGACGGCGAAATGGTTGGCATCGCCCATTACTTGTTTCACGCAAGCGTATGGGGTGCCGGAAGATGTTATCTGGCTGATTTGTTCGTCGATCCGCACCTACGACGGCGTGGTATTGCGACAGCAATGATCGAATGGGTGGCGCAGGATGCCGCCGAGCACGGTGCCCCGCGCCTGTACTGGAACACCGAGGTCGACGCCGACGCTCGCGCGTTGTACGACAAGATCGCGGTCTACAGGGGCTGTATCGTCTACAACTACTCGTGGCCTGTGACCACCACCGCGACGTAGACCAGTTCATGTCACTGGCCGTGCTGACGCCCTCTACTCGGAATGAATCGACGTCGCCTGTCCAATCATCATGTCGTCGCCGGTACCGGTTGCCCTTTCGTGGCATGGCATCGGGCGACGGATAGCCAGGCAGGCATGGTGCCTGGGTGCGCGTCGCGGAGCAGCGGCGCCGCCCGCTGGCCAAGGTGGTGTCAGCGCGGCGCGGCGGCGTACTCGGCTATCAGGTACGAGCGGTAGGTGATCACCGCGGGGATCGTCACGTTCAGCTTCCCCGCCGTGGCGGTCAGCACCTCCTCGTATCCCAAGAGCAAGCCGGAGCGCCGCGCGCTGGTCCGGGTTCAGCAGCCGTACCCGGCAAGCTGGGCGGCGCCCTCCAGGTACTGCACCGACGCCTGAGGTTCGGACGGCGACCGGTAAATCTAGGCTGAAGAGACTAGACATCTTCTGCGGTGTGGCATACTCTTCTTCAAGTCGAGAGTAAAGATCCGTTAGAACGCAGACGGGCTGTCCGGCCGTGAGAGCACGCCGGGCGGCGAGGAGTGGAGCAGGTTCCATCGCTCCCTCTACCGAAGGCAGTAAGAGCACAGTCCGGCGTAATGCGAGCCGGAGTGCAGGTGGGGCCGAGGGTCTTCTGTGGCTCTACCTGTTGTTCGCCGTACGTGTGGGGGCCATGAAGTCGCGTGGGGCTCCGGCACCGGCGGACCGTACGTCAGCAAGGGAAAGAAGTAGGCAGAGGAAAGGGAGGGCCGTACACCGTTGGATCGCCCGCCGTCGGCCGTCATGTCAGGCCGGGCGGACACCGCAGTTTCCATCGAACGAGAGGTGGTCTCCGGTCACGCATACGCGATCCTCGCACCCGAAGCCGTCAGTTGCGGCTGGTGCGGATACGACAAGCCGACGTTCCGTTCGGCAGATGGTGTTCTGACCCGTAACCCTGGGCCCCGGCGCGTCAGCGCCGGGGCCCTCGACGTGGAGGTGAAATGGGGCAAGGCCCGGATGACATGTTCGGCGACGAGAACTACCCGGCCTACACCATCGGCCAAGCCGCGGAAATGCTCGGCACCACGCAGGACTTCCTGCGCCGCCTGGACGAGGCCAAACTGATCAACCCGCACCGCTCCAGCGGCGGGCACCGCCGCTACTCCCGCTACCAGCTTCGCCTGGCCGCCCGTGCCCGGGAGATGGTCGACCAGGGCACCGCCCTGGAGGCCGCCTGCCGGATCATCATCCTCGAAGACCAACTCGAGGAAGCCCTCCGGCAGAACCAGACCCAGCAGCATCGGACGCGGCGCACTGAGGGGTGAGGTCGTCGGCGGGCGCTGAGCCGGCTGGCCCGCCAGCGCGGGTACGCCGGTTTTCGCTGCGCCCGCCGTGCCAGTCGAGGTGCTGAGCGAACTCCACCTCCGCCGCCGTTGGCTGCGGCAGCTGAACAGCGTTCTTCTTATCTGCCAGGACGTGGTCCTTCTCGGACAGGATCAACGTCCTCGCACCCCCATGGGATCGACGGCGGATCACGTGCTACGGTAACCGAGTTGCAGTTTTGATTTCCGTAGACGTTTTCCGGCGCCTGATGGGGCATCTGAAACCCATCCAGGCGCTTTTCGTTTTTCGTGTCGTTTCGACGCGGGTGATCAACGCGGCGGCGTAAGGGTCCGCAAAGTGCGGTCTCTGACAGCCTGCGAAGGAGCAGACATGACTACAGGCACCGTGAAGTGGTTCAACGCCGACAAGGGCTTCGGCTTCATCAGCCCGGACGGCGGCGGCGCTGACGTCTTCGCCCACTTCTCCGCGATCTCGGCGAGCGGCTTCCGCAGCCTCGACGAGAACCAGAAGGTGGAGTTCGACATCACCCAGGGCCAGAAGGGCCCGCAGGCGGAGAACATCCGCCCGCTCTGATCCACAGCTTGCGAACGGCGGTCCGACTGGTTCAGCGGGCCGCCGTTCGGCGTTTCATGCGCTCACCAGGGCATCGCGAAACTCGTCTGCTCGGCAGAAGGGTGTACGGCGTTGCATCTTGAAGGGTTGGTGACTATGACGACGACCTACTCGGGTCCTGCGAAGCTGATCCTGGTCGACGGCGCCTGCATCTCCGGCATGGCTTCCCTCAGCACCAACCAGCGCGGAGGACTCAACGGCTGGGGCGGCACGTTCCGGCCGGACGAGATCACGACAGACCTTCGCAACGCAGTCGAAGGGCTGCAACTGGAGCTGCCCTACGATCGGGTGGGGACAGTCGCCGTCACCGGCATTCGCAAGCTACTCGCCACGCAGATGTTGATGTCGTTGGCAGGACGCGGACCCGCACCATTCTGATCACCATCCTCAAAGCACTGCACCGGCTCAACCGCGGGGAGAGGCTCAAGAGGGGTTTGCTCGGCTCGAAGTAGCGTTGCCCTCCCGGCTCGACAACCCACGCTCTAGTCACCGGCGGTGCGGGAGGTCCGGTAGTCCCGAGGGGACGCTCCCATCACCCGTTTGAAGGCGGTACTGAAGGCGGCCTCGGAGCTGTAGCCCAACTCGGCGGCGACCGAGGAGACTGTCCGGTCGGACTTCAGCAGGATCTGCTTGGCCGTGTGCATGCGCAGGCTCAGCAGGTACCTACCAGGGCTCTCCCCGACGCCCGCCTTGAATTTCTCCGCGAAGCCTGACCGTGACATCCGCGCCGTTCTCGCGAGCTCGTCAACGGACCAGGCGCGCGCGACGTCGTCATGCATCACTGTCAGGGCCGCGTCCACCCCGGGATCGAGCAGCGCCGCCACATGCGCGCGCTCACCGGGAGGTCCAGCGGTGCTGGCGGTCAAATGAGCGCGCAGCCCGTGCAGCAGGATGATGCGCGCCAGATGGTCGAGCATGAGCGTCTGTCCCGGCCGGGGCGCGGCCGTCTCGTACCTCATGAGTTGGATCGTCGCCCGAAGCACGCCGGTGGGGTCCGCGTCGGCGGCGAGGTGTACGACCGACGGAAGTGCGTTGAGCAGCAGTTCGCCGTTGGCGCGGTCGAAATGCAGGCGCCCGCCGACCAGGGTGGTGTCATGGCCGTCGCCGCCGTAGCCGAGGTCCTCGCCTGACGTCCAGATCTCCTCCGAACGCACGGCGGTGATCCCCGGAGTGCTGGCAAGCTGGTAATCCTGACCGCCGACCACCAGGTAGCAGTCGCCCTGCCGCAGGTGCAGCGGTGCCTTGACGGTCTCCACGGTGAGCCAACAGGCTCCGGAGAGCACCACTCCGAACTTCACGTGCATCTGACCGCGGAAGGCGATCGCCCACTTACCGCCGGCTCGCAGCTCCGCGCAGACGGCACCTTCGATGTTCGACAGGGCCAGTACATGGGACAGGGGATCCATTTAGACTCCGGGACGATCGCGAAATAATTCTGGCGCTTCTCGCATGCATTGTGGGCAACCCAGGAAGCTAATCTTGGATCTGGCAATGAACAACGCGGAGGGTAGACGATGAGCGACGACGTTCAGGTGATTGCCGACAAGGCGTATGATGCCCTGATTCAAGGGTTCCAGACTGGTTCATGGGAGAGCTTCTTCGACCTGTTCGACGCTGAGGTGGACGTGATCCTCCCGGCCCCGCAGACCGGTCATTTCACCGGGTCCGAGGGGCGGGAAAAGCTGGTCGGGTTCTTCAGCGTGTTCACACCCGGCGTCAGCCGGTTCGACAAGGTTGAGGTGATTTCCAAGACCGTCGCTGAGGATCGCGTCGTCTTCGAGGACTGGGCTCGAGGTAGCTTCTTCAACGAGCCGTACGCGGCCCGACACTGCATTCACGTCATGGTCCGAAATGGCAAGGTCGTGGGCTTTCACGAATACAACCGACCGCTCGACTAGGCGTGGTCCATCGAGGCGTGCGCCGACAGTAGGGCGTTCCGTTTCATTGCGGAATGCTCCTCGGGATCCGTCTGACCTGGACCCCGAGCCATCGCGCAGCAGCCGGTCGGGCGTTTCCCACTCGCGCCACCGCCTCCGCGATACGAGACTTTCGGTGTTACTCGGCACGTAACCTCTCCCGACGGAGGGTGCACCAAGTGAGCTCACCAAACCCGCGTACGGCCTGCTCAGGGTTGCGGTCCCTCGCGCGTCGACAGCGCGAGGGACCGTGCCGGAGTCAGGAGCCGAGGCCGGCGGCCCGCGCCATGTAGTCGGCGTACCAGGTCGGCCAGTCCGGGTCCTCGTGACCGAGCTCTGCCTCGTGCTGGCCGTGGGCCACAGCGGCGTCGCGCAGAGCCTGTTCCACCTCGGTCACCGAGCCGTAGACGACGTGGGTGGTACGTCCCGGCTGCCGCGCGGTGACCTCTTGGAGCACGAAGCCGTTGCCGTCTGGGTCGCTGAAAGACGCGAACGAGCTGTACGACCGCCGATCAGGCTGAGGGCCGGTCACCCGGTCCCGCGTGCCGGCGTGGTGGAACACGCCACCGGCGTCGTGGAAGACCTCGCTCACCTCGATCCCACGGGCGACCAGCTCGGCCCGGGCGGCGACGACATCGTCCACCACGAGGTGTACACCCTGCACCGATCCGGGTGCGGCATCGGACACTCCCTCCCCAATGATCAGCGAGGAAGCCGAGCCGGGCGGGGTGAAGTGCACGACGCGGAAGCCGTCCGGGGCGACATAGTCCACGTCCTGCCGGAAACCGATTTTTTGGTAGAAATCCCTGGCCCGGTCCACGTTCGAGACCGGCAGGACGATGACCTCGAGCTTGAAATCCACGATCTTCACTCCTCCGCTGCGCAGGATGCCGTTCGGCGTCCGGTCCTCACCGTCGCGCACCGGACTCAGGTGTCGCCCCAGGGAGAACCCCTGGCAGGTGCCCTGGGCCTCACCGGGCCAGCGCGTTGAACAGGTGCAGCCGGATCTCGCTCCGGGTGGGAAACGCGGGAATCGCGTGGCGCATCCGCCGGAGCGGGACCTCCCCGACGATCGCGATCGTGGCCGCGCGGAGGAATTCGGCGACAGCGGCGCCGGTGATGGGTCACGCCGACCAGCACGTCATGTCTCCCCTCCTCGGCATCTACCTCGTCCGTGGTCTCGTCGCGATCGTCTGGGCTACCGGATTCTCGGCCGGCAGCGACTCGCTCACCGCCATCACCGTCGTCCTCCTGATCGCCCACCCGCTCATCGACGTGGTGGCCTCGCGAGTGGCGGCCCCGGACGTCGATCCGGGGCCGCCGTGGTTGGTGCGGTTTAGGTCAGACCGCGACGCCGCGGCACTTTTCCGCCTGGGTGGTGTTGTCGTGGCCGGTGTGGCAAGTCACCGCGGGTAGTGGTGGATGTTGCTAGCGGTCTTGCCATCTAGGGACGTGGCTGGGAGAGTCGCCGGGGCTTGGCCCTTTTCCACCCAGTTGACCAGGGCGTCGAGGTCGGCGCCCGGGTTGATCAGCGGACCGGTGCTGAAGAGCGGCGTTCCGCAGTGGTCGACGCCGGGCAGCAGGAAGAGGCGGTAGAAGTCGTCGACGCGCTTGTTACCGCCGAAGGCGGCGTTGACGTGCTTGCGGTAGTCGACAGTGCCCTGGGTCGGGATCAGCTGGTCTGATTGGCCGTGCCAGGTGAGCAGCTTGCCGCCAGCCTCGGCGAAGGTCGACAGGTTCGGGTCGTTGTTGGCGATGATGGCGTCGTACTGCCTGGTCGCCGAGGTGAAGAGCTGCGTGAACGTCTTGTAGGTGAGCTTGGTGCTGTCGAACGACGGGTTCTTCGTCACGAAGTACTTGGCCCACTGGTCGGGCACCTGGAAGGGCGCGCCGGGGTTGGCGATGAAGTTGAACGCGGAGCCCTTGTTCTGGCCGTACCAGAGCTTCTTGCCGGACGGTGAGACCGGGCCGGCCCAGATCTTGTTGACCGCGTCGGCGACCGCGTTGGTGATGGTGATTTCCTCGCCTTCACAGACGACCTTCTGGCCGACCAGGCGACGGGCGTCCCACTTGCAGTCCTGCGGGTTGTCGATGACGCCGTCCTTGACGCCGTCGAGGGTGTCGCAGGCCGTGACTGCAGCGGTGTTGAAGGCGGCCAGTTCGCACTGCGACGGGGCGACCTTCTCTTCGTTGTAGACGGCCTGCGACCACAGCGTGGCGATCTCGAACCGGTTCCACTCGATCGCCGGCGCGTTCGCGAGGATGCCCTGGAAGTCCGTCGGGTAGTTCTGTGCCTCCGCGTAGCCTTGGCGGCCGCCGGTCGAGCAGCCGGTGAAGTACGAGTACGTAACGGCGCGCTGGTAGAACTTGGTCGCCACGTCCTTGCCGATGACCGCCATGTCGTGCACCGAGCGGGAGGCGAAGTTGGTGAGCAGCCCGGTGTTGATCTTTCCGTCGGCGGTGAGCCCCCAACTGGCGTCGAGGCCGGTCTTGACGCCAGCGTCGGTGGCCGCGCCGACGTATCCGCCCTTGACCGCGCTGATCAGCGGGACGCTCAGATCGCTGAGGTCGCCGGCGGAGTAAGCGCTGCCGCCGGTGGCCTGGAAACGCCCGTTCCAGTCTTTGGCATCCTGGGGGAGCGAGACCTTGATGGTGACGGTGTCGTTCGCGCCCGGGTGAGTCACGACGACATTGATGTCGCACCAGGCAGGCACGGCGTTGATCGGCGGATTCTGCGGGAGCCCCGGGGTGGAGGGGAACGTGAAGTCGCCGCCGGCCTTGGAGACAGCCTTGACCGACACCACTGTGGTGCCAGACGGCGCGGAGACCGGAACGGCGGCGCAGGTGGTAGCGGCGGTCGTGCCGCCGTCGCGCGTGGCGGCGTTGACAGCCACGGGCGTGAGGGAGGCCGCTAGCGGAACTGCCGCGGCCATCAGAATCATCAAGCGTCGTTTCATACCCATACCCTCACCGAACCGGGGCGACGTGACCCCAGGGTGAGGCACTGGTGTGCACCCTGGCCGAGGACCCGGGAACTCCCGGGCGTGATTCCGGTCCGCGGCATGGCCGGCTTTCCCGTGGCCGGGCTGCTTCCCGACCCGGTCCACGGGGACTTGGCGAGTGGTTGAGCGTTGTGGCTGCAGGGCCCGACCTGCGAAGGCTTTGGACCCCGCAACCGACACCGACGTCGATGCAGCCCGCGACCGGCGTCCGCAGCCCGGCCGCGCGAACCAATTCTCCGCGACCTCGGGATCTCGCGGGCTCGTGGACGCCGGTGTCGGTTGTTTCTAGAGGAGGTCGACGCCGGTCAGCTCCTCGCTGAGCGTCCACAAGCGCCTGGCCTGGGCTGGGTCGATCGCGTGCGGCGCGACCCCCGAAAGGTCGTTGAAGCCGCCGAGGTGCGCGGTGTCGGCATCGGTGTCGCGGGCGAGTTCCGCGATGTCACAGTTCTCGCAGTAGACGCCGCCTATCCCGGCGAGCTGCGGGCTCGTGGCGCACCATACCGGCGTTGCGGCGCCCTGTTCGGGTGTCTTGAGCTGCTTGCTCGGGTCGAGGATCGGGCTGCCGTCGGGGTTGGCCATACCGGCCGCCGCCAGCTGCCCGGTCGTCAGATACTGCTTCAGTCCGGTGGCGACGATGCTGCCGGGATGGGCGGCGAAGGCGCGTACACAATCTGCCTGTCCGCGCCGGTCGAGTTCGACTGCGAACAGCGACATGGCCGTCTTGGACTGGCCGTACGCAATCCAGGGGTCGTACTCGCGGTGTGTGAAGTTCGGGTCGTCCAACACGACGGGCGAGTGACGGTGCCCGAGCGAGGTGAGGGTCACGACGCGAGCGCCCACTGCGGCCTGCAAAGCCGGCCACAGCCGGGCTGCGAGCTGAAAGTGACCGAGATAGTTGATCGACAGCTGGAGTTCGTTGCCGCGCGAGTCGCGTGCGAACGGGGCGGCCATGATTCCCGCCGAGGCGACCAGGATGTGCGCGGGCCGGCCGGAGTCGACGAACTCCTTTGCCACGCTGTCGATCGAGGCCGGTTCGCTGAGGTCCATGACCGCATATTCCGCGGACTCCGCCGCCAATGCGGTCCGGGCATTGGCGACGTCGCGGTCGAGGACCACGACGTGGGCGCCCGCAGAGCTCAACGCCAGCGCGGTCTGTAGTCCCAGTCCGGAGTTGGCGCCGGTCACGATCGCGGTCTTGCCGGTCAGGTCGACCGAGGCCAGAACGTCCCGGGTTGTGGAGGAAGCGGTGAATCCCGAGCTGATGGGGCGCTGTGCCGTCACTGTGTCAGTCCTTTCTGCGGACCCTGAGGGGCGCAAAACCTTGGTAAGTACGCCGAACCTCACCGTCGTGCCCGGCCAGCTCGTCTGGATCCTGAGCACCGTCTCGGTGCAGGACCGCCCCGGCACGCACGTGGTGGGCCGCCGTTTGCCGACTGGCAATCGAAATTCACGCTGGCGCCGCTCACCCCAGTGCGTGGTCCAGCAACCGGGGGAGGAGCAGATCATCCGTGGCGTCGGCCGACGCCTGACCAATCAGGCGTGCCACCGTCGGTTGGCCCAGGGGTGCGGCCGTGCCACGCCCGCGGCGCGGAGCGTGTGGTCAACCAGCGATGGCCGTGCTGCGGGCTTCGATGGCTCTGAGCGTGTTCTTCAACGCCTTACCCAGCACGCCCTTGCCGACCGAGCCCAGCACAACGCCGGTCAAGCGGCCCTTGAGGTTCTTGCCCTCGCGAACCACCACGACGTCCAGGACCGTCGTCCCGTCCGGCTGCGGCCGCAACGTATAGGTGTGACCCGACTGGCCGCCCCAGAGGTTGGAGTCGGTCGTCGTCATGGTGACACGGCGGGGATTCGACCAGTCGTAGCGCAGCCGCTCCCAGATACCGCCCGAGCCTTCCGTGACGTCAGCCCAGCTAGGACCCTGGCCATGCACCTTCAGATATTCGTCGGCGCTGTTGCCGAATATCTCCGACCGGCCCGGCCCGAAGTCGGTGAGTGCGGCAAGAACCTGCTCCGGCGTCGCGGTGGTCTTTTCAAGAAAATGGATCGTGGACATTGCCTTCTCCTGGATCTCCGACTGACGTCCTCCCAGACTCTCCGACCGCGGAGTCCGACGAGCCCGTGTTACACCCTGGTTCTCCGCCTCAACTCACTGGTTGACGCCCCATGACCCGCCCACAAATGATCGCGAGTAGCGCGCTGCCTGCTCGGCCGGTGGGTGACCGCCTGCGCGCCGGCTTTCGCACTGTGCCGCGAGCGTGGCCGGGTTGAGCCCAGGGATCAGGTGCGGATGTGGTCGTTCGTCCCTGGACATCCGGTTCCGGGCGGAAGGTGTCGACCACGACATCGGCGGCCTGCGCCGCGCTGTGCTGCGACAACCGCGCGGGCCGCACCGACCACCGCACCACGCGCGAGACGGCACGTCCGCTCTACATACGCTGTCTCGTGTCACCTGTCGGGCACCCTGCCACAGGACCCCGAGTGCTTGTCCGCCCACTAAGCGGGTATGCCGAAGCCACTGCCCCTCAGGGGCGCTGCCGTCGGGTTTGCGGCGGCAGCACCCGGTAGGGGCGCAAGGGCCGTGGTCCCCGATCAACGCCTCCCGGCGGTACGAGATGAACAAGACCTGGTGCCGGAACTCACGCCGGGTCAGAGTCGTACCCCGCGTTCTCTGGATGCCACTTCGCGTGCTGTCCGGCCCACCCGCGCGGTGGCCGTTCGCGGTGTAGTAATTTCGGCTGGGGGACCAACGTGCCGAGTGACAACATGGGTTTCGAACTGCTCGGCCGGCACCGTGAGCGCGACCTGCTCGATCGGCTGATGCGCGACGTCCAGGCCGGCCAGAGCCGTGTGCTGGTGCTGCGCGGCGAGGCCGGGGTGGGCAAGACCGCGTTGCTGGACTACGTGACCGAGCGGACACCGACCGATCGCGTCGTGCGGGCCGCGGGCGTCGAGGCGGAGACCGACCTGGCGTACTCGACGCTTCAGCTGCTGTGCGTTCCGCTGTTGAGACACCTGGATCGGCTTCCCGGACCGCAGCGGGACGCGCTCGCTACCGCGTTCGGCCTCCAGGCAGGTCGTCCGCCGGAAGGGCTGCTCGTCGGTCTCGCCGTGCTCGGCCTGCTCGCCGAGGCGGCGGCCGAGCAACCTCTGGTCTGTGTCGTGGACGACGCGCAGTGGCTGGATCGGATGTCCGAAATCATCCTCACCTTCGTCGCCCGCCGTCTGGACGCGGAGTCGGTCGCGTTGCTCTTCGCCGTGCGCAGCCCCACCAATGAGCAACTGCTGGGCGGCCTGCCCGAACTGCGCGTCGACGGCCTGCCCGACGCGGACGCGCGCGCGCTGCTGGACTCGGTGCTACCGGGTCTGGTCGACACCCGGGTTCGGGATCGGATCGTTGCCGAGACCCGCGGTAACCCGCTCGCGCTGGTCGAGCTGCCCCGCGGTCTGTCCCCGGCGGAGCTGGCGTTCGGATTCGGTGGGCGCAGCGGAACGCCGCTGGCCGGCCGGGTAGAGGAGGGCTTCCAGCGGCGTATCGCTGCGTTGCCGGCCGACAGCCGGCGGCTGCTGCTGACCGCCGCGGTGGAGCCGGTCGGTGATGTGTCGCTGCTCTGGCGTGCCTTGGACCTGCTGGGTGTCGGTCCCGCCGCGGCGGTGCCGGCGGAGGCAGCCGGCCTGGTCGAGCTGGGCACCCGGGTACGGCTGCGCCATCCGCTGGTGCGCTCGGCGAGTCGGCGTTCGGCCGATCCCGCCGAACTGCGCGCGGTGCACCGGGCGCTGGCCGACGTAACCGACCCGCAGCAGGACCCGGATCGACGCGCCTGGCACCGGGCGTATGCCGCGGTGGGGCCGGACGAGGAGGTCGCCGGTGAGCTGGAACGCTCGGCAGGCCGGGCGTTGGCCCGTGGCGGTCGGGCTGCGGCCGCCGCCTTCCTCGAACGGGCCGCCGAGCTCACCGCCGATTCCACGGCCCGCGGCCGGCGGGTCCTGGCCGCAGCGCAGGCCCGATTCGCCGCCGGTGCCACCGAACAGGTAGCTGGCCTGCTGGCCGCCGCCGAGCTGAGCTCCCTGGACCCGGCGCAGCTCGCTGAGGTGGAGCGGCTGCGGGCCCGCGTCGCGTTCGCCCTCAACTCCGGCCGGGCGGCGGTGCCGCCGCTTCTCGAGGCCGCCCGCCGGCTCGAGGCGCTGGACCCGGCTGCGGCCCGGGCGACCTATCTTTCTGCGATCGGCGCGGCCTTGAATGCCGGACGGTTCGGCGGGGATGACCTGCGGCTCATTGCCCAGGCCGCCCGGCGAGTGTCTGAGGGTGCGGAGCCTGCCGGCCTGCTTCTGGCGGCTTTCACCACGTGGAGCCTGGATGGGCAGGCCGCAGCCGTGCCGCTTTTTACCCGGGCGCTGCGCGCGGTCACTGTGGAGACCGATGTGGACCTGGCCTGGCTGGTCGGTCTGGTTCTGCATGAGGTGTGGGACGACGTCGCCTTTCAGACGCTTACCGAACAGGTTGTGAGCTACGCCCGCGAGACGGGGCGGCTGTCGCTGCTGCCCACCGCGCTGACGTTCCGGGCCACCGCGCTGATCTTCGCCGGGCGGTTCGCCGACGCGTCCGATCTGCTCGAGGAGGCCGAGGCTCTCGCGTACGCCGCAGGGCCGTCGCCACACCCGGCCACCGCAGTCATCCTGGCGGCCTACCGAGGCCGGGAAGAGTCGGCCGTCGAGCTGATCGACGCCTTGGCCAAGGAGGCCGAAACGGGCGGCATGGGCTGGTTGCTCAGCGTCGCCGGCTACAGCAAGGCAGTGCTGTTCAACGGGCTCGGCAACTACCCGGCGGCGCTGGACGCCGTGCGCTGGGCGGCCGAGCAGGACGACCTGGCCGTTCAGCAGTGGGCGCTCGGTGAGCTGATCGAGGCCGCCGCGCACTCGGGTGCGCACGCTGCCGCAGTGCAGGCACGCGACCGCCTCGCGGAGCGAACCAGCCTGGTGGCGACGGATTGGGCGATCGGCACGCAGGCACTCGCGGACGCGCTCGTCGGGCCGGACGCGGAAGCGGACGAACGCTACCGGGTGGCCATCGACCGGCTCGCCACCACGCAGCTCGGCCTGCAACTGGCCCGGGCTCGGCTGTTGTACGGGGAGTGGCTGCGCCGGTCGAACCGCCGTGGCGACGCCCGAACCCAGCTGCGGTTGTCGTACGAGGCGTTCAGCGTGATGGGGGCGGAGGCGTTCGCCCAGCGGGCGGGCCGGGAACTTGCTGCCACCGGCGAGACGGTCCGCAAGCGCACGGTGGGTATGCCAGAGGAGCTGACCTCGCAGGAGACGCAGATCGCCCGATTGGCTGCTGCCGGCCGGACGAACCGGGAGATCGGCGCCGTGCTGTTCCTCAGCGCGCGAACGGTCGAGTGGCACCTGCGCAAGGTCTTCACCAAGCTGGGCATTAGTTCCCGTCGTGAGCTCCGCGCGGCAATCGATTCCAGCACACCTCGACCATGAGGCCGCTGCAATCGATACAAGCCGCTGGCCATCGTGGCGTTGGCAGCGTCGTGGAGTTCGTTCGGCTGCGCTGCCCATACCCGGCACCGCAGACCGCGTCCGCGCAGCCACCGTCAGCAGCAACGATCCAGGTGGCGTCGTCTCGACCCGGGGCGGCTGGCCCTGCTCGCGCTGACACACCTTCGCGACGGCGACACCTACGCCCGCCTCGCCGCTGACTTCGAGGTCGGCGTCGCCACCGTCCGGCGTTACGCGCAGGAAGCGATCGCTCTGCTCGCGACCGCCGCCGCCGATCTGGCCACCGCCATGCAGCGAATCCGCCGGCTGGCGTAGGCCATCCTGGATGGCACGCTGGTCCCGATCGACCGGGTCGCCGATCAGAAGCCGTATTACTCCGGAGAACACAAGCGGCACGGCGTGAACGTGGAGGTCATCGCCGAGGCCGCCGGCCGGCTCGTGTGGGGCGTCAACGGCACTTTCGGGATCAGCCCACGACCTGACCGCCGCCCGGACCCACGACGTCATTGACGCGCTGAATGAGCCATCGCCACGCTCAAGACCTGGAAGATCATGGCCAAGCTGCGCTGCTGCCCGCGCCGGGCGACCACGATCGTGCAGGCCATCCTCGTCCTGCACCACGTCGAGGCCAACCGCTACGCGAGTTCAGTACGGCACCAGCTCGATGGATAACGCCGGTAGCTCCTTGCGTGCGGTCCCCTCCCGCCGGTTTCGTCTGTGCCCCTCCAATAGGGTGAGGGCCGCCGGTGGAAGGGGGCTTCGTGCGATCGGAGATTGTACGGATCAAGGCATGCCTTAACGGTGGCCGGCGTCCCGACGAGCACCCGGCCGTGCCGATCACGCCCGGCGAACTTGCCGCGCAGGCGGCCGGTGCGGTGGCCGCTGGCGCTGAGGCGCTGCATCTGCATCCACGTGACCGCGTCGGCGCGCAGTCGCTGCACTCCAATGACGTGGGCGCATCTGTCGCTGCAGTGCGCCGGGCCTGTCCAGGCGTGCCGGTGGGGGTAACCACCGGGCTGTGGATCAGTGACGGCGACGTCGGTCGGCGACTGGCGATGGTGGCTCGCTGGGCTGACCTGCCGTTGGCGGCACGGCCCGATTTCGCTTCTGTCAATGTGAGCGAGACCGGATTCGTTGAGCTGGTCGAGGCGCTGCACCGGGTCGGGATCGAGGTGGAGGCCGGGGTGTGGTCAGCCACCGACGCTCAGACGCTGGCCGCCGCCGGCCCGGCCCGCTGGACCCGCATCCTGGTGGAGGTTATCGACGGTGTGGCCGAGACGGCCGCCGCTACGGCCGACGCCATCCTCGCCCGCCTAGACGAACTCGGAATCGCCGGACCGCGGCTGCTGCATGGCGAGAACTCAGCGTGCTGGCCGCTGGTAGCCCACGCTGGCCGGCTGGGGCTACCCACCCGCATCGGGTTGGAAGACGCCGTCGTCGGTCCGGCTGGCGAACCGGTCGTCGACAATGCTGACCTGGTGCGACAGGCACTGGTTGTTTGGACCGGCGCCGCGTCATCACGGCAGTAGAGATTCGTGCTGCACGTACGCCCGGCCATCCGAATCCTCGCCGTCAGCACCCGAATGGCCGACGACGGGCGACACCGCCCCGTCGGCCGTCCGAACTCGTTTCGAACAGATCCGAACGGATCCGAACGCCTGGTCGCTGCCCCGACCACGCCAGCGCGGCTACGGTCTGGGCCGAGCGCCCTGACGACAGCGGGCGCTGGGACCCGACCGGGGGCGAAGTGTCCGAGCGCGCCGCGACGTATGCCGAGGTGTTCGCGGTGCGCGAATACCGCCACCTGTTCGGGGCGTACCTGCTGTCTCTGGCCGGTGACCAGCTCACGGCCGTGACCGTGGCGTACCTGATCTTCACCGAGACCGGCTCCGCCGCCCTGGCCGCGGCCGGCTACGCGAGTTCCTACCTCGCCTGGCTCACCGGCGGACCGCTGCTGACCGGCCTCGCCGACCGGTTCCCCCGGCGAACCGTCATGATCGCGTGCGACCTTGGCCGCGCGGCGCTCATCCCGCTGGCGGCGCTGCCGGTCCTCCCCGCGCCGGCCCTGGTGGTGCTCCTCTTCGTGGTCAACCTGATGCGGCCACCGTTCGTGGCGGCGCGGGCGGCGCTGATGCCGGAAGTGCTCGACGGTGACCGCTACGCCGTGGCCAACGGCGTGGACAACATCTGCGCCCAGGTCGTGCAGGTGGTCGGCTTCGCCGTCGGGGGGAGCCTGGTGGCGTTGCTGTCGCTGCGCGGCGCCCTGCTGGTGGATGCCGGCACGTTCCTCATCTCCGCCCTGCTGATCGCGATCGGCGTGCGGTCCCGGCCCGCGCCCCAACCGCCATCGAACCCGACCCGCCGTGGCCGGGCGATCGGCCTGCGGGTGATCTTCACCGATACCCGACTGCGGTCCTACGTGCTCGTCCTCTGGACGGCCAGCGCCTTCACCTACGCCGCCGAAGGGCTGATGGCACCGCTGGCCCGGCAGTACGGCGGTGGCGCCGGCATCGTCGGCCTGTTGCTCGCGGCGGCGCCGTTGGGGATGGCCGTCGGCGGAGTCGCCCTCACCCGGTTCTGCCCACCGGCGGCCCGGCCACGACTCATCCTGCCCCTGGCCACGGTGTCGAGCGGGGTGCTGACGGTGGCCTGGCTGGTGCCTCCGCTGTGGCTGATGCTGCTGCTGTTGGTGCTGGCCGGCGCGGCGAGCGCTTTCGCGATCCCGCTCAACGCGTTGTTCGGCCGGGCGGTGCCGACGGAGTACCGGGGACGCGCGTTCGGGGTGGCCATCACCGGCCTCAGTGGGCTCCAGGGGGCGGCGATGGTCCTGGCGGGTCTGGCCGCCGACCGTTGGTCGGCCACCACGGTGATCGGGTTCAGCGGAATGTCCGGCGCGGTGGCGGTCCTCGCCTTCGTACCGCGGTGGCCGCGGCAGCCTGTCTCCACGCCGGTGATGTTCGAGTCTCCGGTCGAACAAGGCCGAACGATCTCGAACGCCGACAGCCCTACCGCCGAAGCGAGCCGCGGCCGACGCTGAGATCACCCGGCGGGCACGGGGGCCGCCACCTACGGGAGAGGGGAAGCGCATGCGCAACGTCCGCAACCGTGGCATCAGCTGGACCTGACCGTGACGCTCCATTTCGTTTGGAGCGCCTCCGGAACCACCTGATGGCCGGAGGAGACCGACCACTGCGCCGAGAGGAGGTGTGGGAGATGCGGAAGGACGACTGCGTTAAGTGAGAGCCGTGTGAAGCGCGGTGGGTGGTCGCCGGCCAGGCGACCACCCACCCACCCACCCCTCGACGCTGGAGAAGGCATGCACAATTCGGGTGACCACCCGCTCACCATGGGTCAGCTCTCGATGTGGCGAGCCCTCTCGGTACGCCCCCCGGAGCAGCTGTGGGAGTCCAACCTGGACCTCACCTGGTCGACTCCGGCCGGGACCACCGAGGAACAGGTTCGGCAGGCGCTCACCGCGCTGGCCGTGCGGCACGAGTCGCTGCGCACCGTGTACCGCGCGGCCGATGATCCCGGCGGCGTACGGCAGGTGGTCCTGCCCGACCCGATCGTGCGGTTCACCGAGGCGTCCGTTCGCGACCCGTTCGACCTGGCCGACGCGCCGGCGTGGCGGGCCTGGGTGCGTACCCCCGACGACGGCGGAACACCGCAGGTCCGTGTGCTGATCCACCACATTGCGGCCGATGGTGCCGCGGTGCGGATCCTGGAGTCCGACTTTCACGCACTGCTGCGCGGTGACCGTCCCGCCGATGCCCCCACGCCGCGCGAGGTGGCCGAACGCCAACGCTCCGACGTCTTCCGGGCCAAACTGGTCGCGGCCGGCGACTACCGCCGACGGATCGTCGCCGCCGTACCAAAGGTGCCGGTGTCCCGGGGTCCCATGGTGCGGGCGTGCGCACACACCGGCATCCCGTACGGCGCGGTCCGTGACACGGCACGGCAACTGGGAGTCACCCTGCCCACCCTGCTGCTGACGGTGTACGTGCAGGCGCTGGTTACGACCACGGGCCGGCCAGACCAGCTGCTGTGGCAGTTGTCCTCGAACCGGATGGACCCCACGGTGCGGCGCCTGGTGTCCTCCATGACCCAGTTGGTGCCCATGCTGGTCGAGTGCGATCCCGACGGGCCGCTGCGCCCGCTGGCCCGCGACGTCAACGTCGCGGCGGCGCGTGCCCTGCAGCACGGCGTGTACGACCCGTTCGCCGTCGAGGCCACGGACTTCGACCACGGCACCTTCTTCACCTTCATCCCGGCGCCGGCCGACGCCGCTGCCGATCCGGCGCCGTCCGATCCGGAACCCCGGCGGATCGAGTTCCTTGCTCCCCGCGCGCACAGCGGAGCCAGCTTCTACGTGCTGGCGGAGGTGTACCCGTACGTGCAGCTCACCATGCGGGTGATGCGCAGCGGGTACGGGCGCCCCGAGGTGGAGCGCTTCCTGAGCACCATGACCGACCTGCTGCTGCGCGCGGTCAAGGACGCGGCATGACCGACAGTCTGTGGCGACACCGCGACTTCATGGTGTTGTGGTCGGGCAAGACCCTCAGCGAGGTCGGCGACGCGGTCTCGATGCTGGCCATTCCGCTGCTGGCCGTCACCGTGCTGGACGCCTCCGCCGTGGAGGTCGGTGTCCTCAGCGCCACCCGGATGGTGGCCTACCTGGTTCTCTCCCTGCCCGCCGGGGTGTGGGTGGACCGGATGCGCAAACGCCGGGTGATGGTGGTGTGTCACCTCGTGCGGGCCGGGCTGGTGGCCACCGTCGCCGTCAGCGCGTGGGCCGGCTGGGTCACGATGGCGCAACTGTGGACAGTGGCGCTGCTGACCAGCGTCTGCACCGTGCTGTACGAGACCGCACACCAGAGTTTCCTGCCGTCGATCGTCACCAAGGACCAGTTGATCGACGCCAACGGCAAGCTGACGACCACCTACTCGGTCTCGCGGATCGCCGGGTACGGCGTGGGCGGCGCGCTGGTGTCGGCGCTGGGCGTGGCGCGCACCGTGGGCGTCGACGCGATCGCCTACGTGGTGAACGCCGTGTCCCTCCTGCTGATCCGTGATGCCGAGCAGCGGCCGGCCGTGGCGCGGCGCCGGGACTTCCGCCGCGAGCTGGGCGACGGCCTGTCCTTCGTGTTCCGCCACCCGGTCATGCCGCGTCTGGTGGCGGCCGCGGCCTCGTTCAACCTGTTCAGTCAGATGCTCTTCGCGTTGTCGGTCCTGTACCTGGTACGCGACCTGCGCCTGAGCGAAGGCATGGTCGGTGTGGTGATGGGGCTGACCACGCTGGGCGGGATCATCGGCGGCCTGGCGTCCGCACGGCTGGCGCGCATGGTGGGCACGGCCCGGATCATCTGGATCGCCCCGCTGGCGATCGGCTGGACGGTGCTCCTCGTACCGGCCGCCCAGCCCGGCTGGGGGTCGGCCGCCTACACGGTCGGCATGGCGGGGATGGGAGTGGTCTTCGCCATCTTCAACTCGGCGGCGGTCAGCTACCGGCAGCGGGTCTGCCCGCCCGAGCTGCTGGGGCGGATGACCGCGTCGGTCCGCTTCGTGATCTTCGGGGTGATGCCGGTGGGCGCCCTGGCGGGTGGGCTGCTGGGCAGCTGGCTGGGGGTGCGACCGACGCTGTGGATCGCGGCCGTCGGAGTGTGGGCGTCCGGCCTGCTGCTCTACTTCTCGCCGCTGCGGCGGTGGCGTGACCTGCCCGACGAGGCCGATGAGCCAGCCGGCGGGCAGCCGACGACGAGCTTCCCGGCGCCGCGTGAGCGGGCGCCGGTCGACCCGGCCGGCACGGCCATCGGAGGTGTACGAGGTGCATGACCAGCCGTTCGGCCAGCGCATTCTCTCCTGGACGGGCGGGCCGGCGAACCCCGACCGGTTCGTCGCACTGGGCGGGCTCCGGCTGCCCGCGGAACCCGACCCGGCCGCCCTGCGAGACACCCTGGACGCGATCCTGGCCCGGCACCCCGTGCTGGGGGCGGGGCCGGTGCCGCTGCACACGGTCGACGACGTGTGGGCGGCGGCCGCCGCGGGCCGCTACCCGCCCGATGCGAAATGCCTGCTCTGGGCGTACCTGGCCGGTCGCGAGCTGCTGCTCGTGGCGCACCACAACGTGTCCGACCCCTGGTCGATGCGGCTGCTGCTGCGCGAGGTGCTGAAGCCGCGGACCGGGCCGGCCCCCTCCTACCACGGCAGCACGTCGACTCCGGCGCCCAAGCGGGTCAACCGGTCCGTGCCGTTCTGGCGGGAGATGCTCGCCGACGTACCGGCCCTGGTCCCGGGCCAGGGCTCCGGCGACGACGAGGTCACGGCCGAGATCAGAACGCCGAGCGGCATCACCCAGCAGCAGGCGGCCGAGGTCGCCCGGAGCGTGCGCAGCACCCCGTTCGTCGTCCTGCTCACCGCGTTCGCGCAGGCCCTCGGCCCGCTCAGCCCCGGCGAGGCCGTCGTCCCCGTGCTGACGCACGGCCGGCAGCGCTCCGACTGGGACACCGTGGGGCTGTACATGAACGCACTGCCGGTACGGCTCCGCACGCCGACGGTGGGCGCGGTGCACCGCGCGTTCGCCGAGGCGTACGCGCACGAGATCCCGTTCCCGGTGCTGCTGGACGCGGTGCCGCAGGCCGACGCGCTGTTCGCCGACGGCGGGCCGGGCCTGGCCCAGTTCGAGGTGATCCAGGTGCCGGAGGGCGCCGGGATCGAGCCGCTGACGATCCCGCCGGGGCTCGGGCTGGGCGGGCCGTTGCTGCCCGTGAACGGAATGACGTTCTGGCTCGAGCCGGGCGCGGGCGGCGCCTACACCACCTGCGTGCGCTACCGCCGCGCGTACCGGGAGGCCGACATGCAGGCGCTGGTCGGTCGATTCATCGACAGTTGGGAGGAGATCCGTGCAGACGCGCAGCGAGCTTGAGACGATGTTGACCCGGCTCTGGAGCGAGAAGTTGAACGTCACACCGGTGGGTGTCGACGACGACTTCTTCGCCCTCGGCGGCGATTCGTTGCTCGCCGCCGACCTGCTGATGGACCTCTACGATCAGCTCGGCGTCGAGGTCGACGCGGCGGTGCTGTTCCTCAAGCCGACTATCGCCGAACTGGTCGACGAGGTGCTGGCCGCATGAGGACCCCGCCGTGTGGGTACGCCCGCCCTCCGGGGCGGGTCGACCTCGCCGACCCCGACCTGCATGGCGGCGGCGACCCCCACGCCGCGTGGCGGCTGCTGCGCCGGTGGGATCCGGTGAGCTGGCAACCGGTGCAGGACAGGTCAGGTTTCTGGGCCGTCACCCGCCACCGCGACGTCAGCACCGTCCTGGCCGACCATGCCCGGTTCACCTCCACCGGTGGCGTGGTGCTCACCATGCTCGGCCGGCCCGAACCGGCGCAGAACCAGCAGTTCGCGGCGAGCGACCCACCGCGGCACGGCCTCATCCGGGGGCCGCTGCAGCGGCAGCTGACCGCACGGGCGGTAGCCCGACACGAGCCGGCCATCCGCTCCTTCGTCCGGGAGATGCTCGGCCCCGCCGACGGGCTCCTGGACTTCGCCTCGCTCACCTCCGCCCTGCCGATGGCCTTCCTGGGACCGCTGATGGGCATCCCGGCGGCGGACTGGCCCGCCCTGGCCCGCTGGGTGTCCATGTCGGTGGCCGAAGAGGACCCGGATGTCATGCTGCCGGGCGGGCCGTCCGCGACCCTCGACCGTGGACACCGGGAACTGTTCGCGTACCTGCTCGACCTGGTGATGTCGCACCGGCGGCGTCCGCGCGGCGACCTGGTGGACCTGCTGGGGGCGATGCCGCTGCGCGCAGGGGCGATCGTGGCCAACTGCTACAGCCTGCTGCTCGGCGCCAGTGCGGCCTTCCCACACGTGCCCCGCGCGGTCCTGGCCGAGCTGATTCGCACCGGGCGTTACGAGGACTGGGCCCGGCGACCCGAGCGGATCGGCCGCGCGGTGGAGGAGGCGCTACGGTTCACCTCACCGGCCGGGCACTTCATGCGACTGGCGACGAGCGACACCACCCTCGGCGGCGTCCGCGTCGCGGCGGGCGACGCCGTCGTGGTGTGGCTCGGGTCGGCAAACCGTGACGAGTCCGTTTTCCGCGATCCCGACACCCTCGACCCGGACCGTCACCCGAACCGGCACCTGGCCTTCGGGGAGGGGCGGCACTACTGCCTGGGGGCGGCGGTCGCCAGGCTGACGTTGCGCGTCTTCTTCGAGGAACTCTTCGCCACCTTCTCCTCCTTCGAATCGGCCGGCGAGGTCGAGCGCGTACGGTCGATCTGGTTGAGCGGGATCAAGCGGATGCCGGTCCAGGCCGGTCGGCGGTGATCCCCGAGGGGCTGGCCGGCCAGCTGCGCTCACGCCGGGAGACGCTGGCCGTGGTGGATCCCGAGCAGTCCCTGACGTACGCCGACCTGGACGGCTTGAGCGGTGCGGTCGCCGCCCATCTCGCGCAGCAGGGGGTGGCCGTCGGAGAACCGGTCATCGTGCACACCCGGTTGTCCGGCTGGGCCATCGTGGCGATGCTCGGCGTACTGCGAGCGGGCGCGCGTTACGTGCCCATCGACGCGGCGTTCCCCGCCGCCCGCCGCGAGTTGATGGCCGCCGGCAGCGGTGCGCACGTCACGCTCACCGAGAAGCTGCTGGCGACGTTGCGTCCGGTCCGCTTCGACTGGCAGGACGGGCCGGATGCGTACACGCTGTTCACCAGCGGCTCGACCGGCGTGCCGAAGGCAGTCACGGTGACTCGGGCGGCGCTGAGCTACTCGACCGGGGCCCGGCTGGAGTACTACGGTCACCCGCCCGAGCGGTTCATGCTGTGCTCGTCCATCTCCTTCGACAGCTCCGTGGCGGGCATCTACTGGACGCTGTGCACGGGAGGCACCCTGGTCATCCCGAGCGACCGCCCGTTCGACGTGCGGGCGATCGTCCGGGCCGGCGCCGCACACCGGCCCACCCACACGCTGATGGTGCCGTCCCTGTACCGCCTGGTGCTGCGTTCGCCGGTGCCCAGCCTGACAACCGTGATCGTGGCCGGCGAGAGCTGTCCGCCCGGCCTGGTCGACCTGCACCACGAGCGGATGCCCGCCGCGACGCTCTACAACGAGTACGGTCCCACCGAGTGCACCGTCTGGAGCACCGTGCACCGCTGCGCGGTGGGCGAGGACCCGGTGCCCATCGGCCGTCCGATCCCCGGCACGACGGTCTCGATCGACGACGGCGAGCTGTGCATCTCCTCGCCCGGCGTGGTGTCCGGTACGCCGACGTACCGCACCGGGGATCGGGTCAGCATGGGCGCCGACGGCCTGCTGCGGTACCACGGACGCGTCGACGAGCAGCTTAAAATTGGTGGGATGCGGATCGAGCCAGCCGAGATCGAGCACGCGCTGATGGCCCACCCGGCGGTGCTCCTCGCTGGCGTCGCCGTCCCCTACCGGGGGGTCGCGTACGTCGTCTGTGGCGAGCCGGTGGAGCAGAAAACCCTGCGTGCACATCTGCTCGACCGGCTGCCCGCCGTAGCCGTGCCCACCGTGTTCGAGCAGGTGGAGTCGCTGTCCACACTGCCCAACGGCAAACTCGACAGGCGTGCCCTGAGTCGGTCCGACCCCCCTCGACATGACGGCTGAGCCCCGCGCGCCCGCGGCACGTTTCCCGGTGACGGCCGCCTACGCGAGCACCGCCCGGATCGATGAGCTGCGTGCCACCGAGTACCGGCACCTCGACCGCGACGGCCGCGTCTACCTCGACTACACGGGTGCCGGGGTGGCCGCACAGGCACAGGTCATGGCCCATCACGACCGGTTGCTCGCGGGCCTGTACAGCAACCCGCACTCGGAGAACCCCACCTCCGAGGCGAGCGGCGGGCTGGTCGAGTCGGCCCGGCAGGCGGTGCTCGACTTCTTCCGCGCCGACCCCAGCGAGTACGCGGTCATCTTCACGCCCAACGCCACTGGCGCATGCCGCCTGGTGGGCGAGGCGTACGGCTTCGGGCCGGGCCGCCCGCTCGTGTTGACCTGGGACAACCACAACTCCGTCAACGGCATCCGGGAGTACGCCCGGGCGGCCCGCTCGCCGGTGCGTTACGTGCCGCCAGCCGGGCCTGACCTGCGGGTGGCCGTGGCCGACGTGCTCGCCGCGCTGGCCGCGCGCGACGGCGGGCCGGTCGGCCGTCCCTGGTCGCCCGAGTCGGGGCCGGCGGGGCTCTTCGCGTACCCGGCGCAGAGCAACTTCACCGGCGTGCAGCATCCGCTCGGCTGGGTGGACCTGGCCCAGCAGCACGGGTACGACGTGCTGCTCGACGCCGCGGCGTTCGCGCCGACGAACCGGCTGGACCTGAGCGTCGTACGGCCGGATTTCGTCTGCCTGAGCTGGTACAAGCTCTTTGGCTACCCCACCGGCGTCGGGGCGCTGCTCGCCCGACGTGCCGCGCTGACCCGGCTGCGCCGCCCCTGGTTCGCGGGTGGCACCATCCGGGCGGTCAGTGTGCAGGGTGACTGGCATCAGCCGATGGGGGACGAGACGGGGTTCGAGGACGGCACGCTCAACTTCCTCAGCATCCCCGATGTGGAGTTCGGGCTGCGCTGGCTCGACTCGATCGGCGTGGACCTCGTTCACACCCGGGTCAGCCTGCTCACCGGCTGGCTGCTGGAGCGGCTGACCGCGTTGCGGCACCGCAACGGCCAGCCGCTGGTCCGGGTCTACGGGCCGTCGACGGGCGATGCCCGGGGTGGCACCGTGGCGTTCAACTTCCGCTACCCGGACGGCACGCTCGTCGACGAGCGGCTCGTCGCGTTCGAGTCCTCGGCCGCCGGGTTCGCCCTGCGGACGGGTTGCTTCTGCAATCCGGGCTCGGCCGAGGCCGCCTTCGGGATCAGTCGTGGGCTGCTGCGCCGGACGAACCTCGCGCACGTCGAGACGATCGACCAGCATCTCGTCGCGCTGGGGCTGCCGACCGGCGGGGCGGTACGCGTCTCCTTCGGGCTGGCCTCGACCGTGACGGACGCGGAACGCTTCCTGGCCTTCAGCGAGTCGACCTACCTGGACCGGGACGGTCCCGCCGACGTCCGGCTGGCACCACGGATCCGGTGCTGAGCGCCCGGCTCGCCGCAGCCGGCTGAGGTGCGAGTCAGTCGACTGCGGCCCGCCAGCTCCAGGAGGTGCGCCGCGCCCGGCCTGGCAGCTCGCCCCGGCCGGTCAACCAGAGCAGCACGTCGGGTGCGGGGCCGTCCGGGGCGTCCGGAAAGAGCCGGCGCAGCACCATCGAGCTCGACGGCTGTGGTGGTTGCCACGGCACGCCGAGGCCGACGGTGATGTCGTAGGTGTGCAGCAGGGTCTCCGCCACGCCCATCGCGGCGAAACCGGCCGGGTCGCAGGGGCCCCAGTGCCAGGCCCGCGCGTCCGACCCGGTGGTGTCGACTGCGGCGGCGAGCAGCCCGGCGCAGGCGCGCACCACCGTGAGCACCTGCGCCGGGTTCGCGGTGGGGGAGACCCGCAGGTCGTACGGTTACCAACCGCGACCGGGAGTACTTCCCCGACCAAGTAGTCGTGGCGGCAGCGCTCGTGGCCGCTACCCTTCCCGGCGGCGAGCACCTACAGCACGGCCTTGCGCAAGTGTCCGACGAACCAAGCCCAGCGACTCTGTTCGATCCAGTGCCCGCCCTTGCCACGTCTGCGCTCGAGCGCTGCGCTTCGCGGCCGGTCCTGGCGGACCCCGGCATCAAGGATGGACGACCGAGACCGACCAAGCCGAGGCGCAGCGAACCATTGACGGTCTCACCGCCATTCTCGAAGCAGCGAACTCGTAAAGACCACCAGACACACCACGTCGACCGAGGATCGCGATCGGCGGCTGCGATACTGAACGAGGGTCGGCTGGCGGGCTCTTATTGATCATGGTGATGTGGTCCCCGTGTGGTCTCCAGCGGAGGTCACCCCCGGTCAATCCGTGCCACTTCAGGTCAATCGAGGTCAACGATCATGGTCGCCGACCCGTCCGGTGTGATCCGCGTGTGGTCGCCGGTCGGTCCGGCCTGCTGGGTCAATGTCCGTTGTGACGCCCTCACCATCTCGGCCGAGGCCCAGCTCCGCCTGGGTCGGCACCGTGACGCGCTGGCCGACGCCACCCTCGCCCGGGTCGTCGGCGCCGAGCTGGGCGACCCGTTACGCCAGGCACGCGCCCTCGCCGTACTGGCGGAGGCCCTCCGCGGGGTCGGCGACCACGACAACGCTGTCAGCCGGGGCCGGGAAGCCCTCGACCTGCTCGACGACACCGACGACCCGCAGCGACAGGCCATCCGGGAGCGGATCTCCGCGCACGACATCCACCACGATCGGTGAACGGTGCTCAGGAACGCGAGCGGCCTGGTGCTGTTTGTCCAGGACAAGTCCTTCCCACTTTTGAGTGAGAGCAGGTTCTGAGAACGAATCCGGGATTGACCGGGATCGGCGGCCCATTCTTGATCTTGCTCGCGCAAAGGACCGTTTATGAGAGAAGCATGTGACACACGGAGGTCCGCGAAGGTATCCCTGTTTGGGGCAGGCAGAAATCGGCGATCGGCGCGACGATGGGCTGGTGGGCAACAAAGGAGCGAACGATCTCGGCGGCTTTCTGCGTAGCCGACGCGAACGCCTGACGCCAGACGCTGCGGGTATCGAGCCCGGCGCTACTCGTCGGCGAGTCCCCGGACTGCGCAGGGAAGAGCTGGCCGAACTCGCCGGGGTCAGTATCGGCTACTACACGCGACTGGAGCAGGGGGTCAGCGGTAGCGCTTCTGGCGCCGTCATCGACGCGTTGGCCGCAGCGTTGCAGCTCTCTCCGGCGGAGCACGAACATCTGCGGATCCTTGCTGCTCCGCGACGACCGACTCGTCCTCGGACCCGTAGAAGCAAGCTGAGGCAATCAGTACGTGAACTGCTCGCCGCTATGCCCGGAACACCGGCGATCGTGATCGATCACCGCGCCGACGTCCTCGCGTGGAACCGCCTCGGACACGCTCTGCTGGCCGGTCATGTCGACGTCGACGCTCCGGACATGCGGATTCGGCCGAACATCGCCCGAATGCTGTTTCTCGACCCGCACCACCGCGCGTTGTATTGCGACTGGCACGCCAAGGCACAGGTCACTGTCGCGGCCCTGCATCAGGCGGTTGCGCGGCACCCGGCCGACCCAGAGCTCGAACAGCTCGTCGGCCAACTCGCCGTCGACAGCCCGGAGTTCGCGCGAATGTGGGTGCGGCGCCCCGTCCGAACGTGCTCGTACTACCTACGAGAACTCGGCCATCCTGTCGTCGGGCGAGTGACTCTGCAGAACGAGACGGTCACCCTGCCTGACGATGACCAGCAGATCGGCCTGTTCTACGCGCGTCCCGGCACGTCTGACGCCGACGCGCTCACCTTGCTGGCACAGAGCCTCGAACGACGCATCGCGCCAGGAATCCTGTCCCGGAAGGAGAAAGCACGATGAGGATCGTCGTCGTCGGCGGCGCCGGCACCATCGGACGACGTTTGGTGCCCGCGCTGCGCTCGCGCGGACACGACGTTGTCGTGGCCGGACGATCCTCAGGTGACGTCCACGTCGACTTGACCTCGCATTCGACCATCGAGGCCATGTACCGCGAGGTCGGGGCGGTCGACAGCGTCGTGAGCATCGCAGCGCATGGCGCGCTCGACGAGTTCACGACGCTGACATCCGACGCGCTGTTGGAAAACATGCGAGCCAAGTTCTTCGGGCAGGCAGATCTGGTTCTCACCGGCCAGCACCACTGCGCCGACGGCGCCTCCTTCACCCTGACGTCCGGTATCTTCGCCGACCAAGCATGGCCGCACGTCACTGGCGGCGGCGTCATCAGCGGCGCCCTGCACAGCTTCGGCTTGTCGGCCGCGATCGAGCTACCGCGGGGTATGCGGATCAACGTGGTCAGCCCCACGATGATCGGCGACTCCCTCGACGCCTTCGCCGAACACTTCCCCGGCATGCGTCCGGTGCCGATGGGCGAACTCGTCGGCCACTACCTGCGCTGCGTCGAAGGTGACGACACCGGTCGCATCATCCGGGCGTACGGATGACCACGCGACTCGCCCTTACACGTCGTCGTCACGATCATCACGGCTGAACGCGCTGGGCTAAGCCGGCAGTCCCCAGTAGGCGTCCGCTCGGGCCGGCCTGGTGCGGAGGTCCCGGACTGTCGAACCGGCGCAGCATGTGGGTCGCGATTGCCGACGGCGCGACCCACGGGGGCCGTCTCGGTGGTGGCCGTACCGCTGGAGCGGGCACTAGGCGCACGCCCCTTCCGCCACCACTAACAGGCGTTTCGGCAACACGATCGGCTGAGCGCGCTCTTCCGAACTGATGGCGCCGGACACAGAGTCAGTTGCCGACGCGCCTTTATCGATCTTGGTGATGTGGTCGCGTGGTGGTCACCAGCGGAGGGTCACTCCCTGCCAGCGCGGGTTGATCCGCAGGTCGTTACACTGGCCACTCGCGCCCCCGTAGCTCAGGGGATAGAGCATCGGTTTCCTAACGTGCTGCTCCGCCCATGTCCGCAGGCTGATGACCTGCGGCTTTTCGGTTCACGCCCATGTCTGCCGGTCGCAGCGGGGTGCTGCTGTGGTCGCTTGCTGAAGATCAGCGAACCAGATGGCTCGGTGATCGGTGAGCCCATCACCTGACGGGAGCGACCTGCGAAGAGAGCGAGACCAGTCTGCTGTCGGGGCGGCAACTCGCCACAGGGCACTGGCTGGCATTGCGCGGAGCCTGTCGTCGAACGGCAGCGTGGAGGTTCCGGTGTAGAGGACGATGCCGGCGATGAAGTCGTCGCTGAGGCGGTCGGCGAGTCGGCGTAGCCCGCGCCATCATCGGCGTACACCTACCACCGCGTGAGAGCGGCCGCCTACAGTCCATGATCGGCGTGATCATGCCGGTCGCCTACGTCGGCGGTCCGCTCGTCGCCGGCCTGCTCGCTGGCTACCTGAGCTGGCGCTGGACCTTCTACGTCAACCTGCCTCTGGGCGCCATCGCCCTCCTGCTCATCGCAACCCGCGTCCACCTGCCACCCACGGAACGCGTCCAAGCTCGCATCGACTACGGCGGGGCGGCCCTGCTCACCGCAATACCGAGGGCGCGTGATTGTGCGACGGGCCGCAGACCGGACGTCTGCGTTGCTCAGAGCAGGTTGATGCCGAGGAGTAGCGCACCGGCGCTCACGCTGACGCCGCCGGCCACGGTCAGCCAGATCAGCTTGTTGGGCCGGGTATCTTGCGGCCGGGCCACTGAGAGGAAGAAGCCGAGTGGCATCAGGATCGGTGCCGCGACCAGCAGCCACCGGATCAGGGTGCGAGTGCCGTTCGACGCGTCAGCTTGGTCCACGTAGGGGAGTGCGGCCAGCGCGAAGAGCACCAGCACCCCCGCGTGCGCGTGGCCGGCGGTCCAGAGGCCGCGGCGCACCGGATTGTCGAGGTAACCGGCCTTACGGCGGGCGAGGTGGGCAAGCAAGGTCAGACCGCCGAAGGCGACGGTGACCACGGTGATCAGCAGGATGCCGGCGGTGGTGAGAGTTGCCGAGGACATGGGGTCTCCAATCTTGTCAATGTCAAGATTGGCTCATGCGACGCAACTTGTCAACGGCTAGATTGAGTGACCTCGCGAACTTTGGGGATGGTTGAGGTCGACCCTGGACCGGGCTGTCCGCCGCCGGCGGCGGTCCCTGATCGGGATCTCCGGCCAGGGCAGGGTCTTGAGCTGCTTGAACAGGGTGGGTTGGTTGCCTTTCGTCGGGATCATCAGGTGGCAGGGGGATGCCGAGCACTCCGCCGGCCACGCCGACGACGGCCATCGACGTCAGCACCATCGTGACGACCTGGCGTGGCGTCATCCCGATTGACTTGAGCATGCCGAGATCGCGGCGGCGTTCCCGGCCGTTGAGCACGACCGTGCTAAAGACGCCGAGGGCCGCGACGGTGGACAGCAGTAGCGAGGGCACCGACGAGAAGCCGATAACGGTCACCGCGAAGTCGCTGAGTTGGGAGGTGTCCCACGCATCGATTGCCGGGTCGGCCGCCTTGACCGCAGCGACGTACGCCGCGACGTTGCCACCGGAGTTGAGCTGGACCTGGTAGTACACCTCGTCTGGTTTGACGACGCGGTCCGGCGCGAAATCGGTGAGGACGCGCCAGTCCACGAATATCCGGGCGATCCAGGCACGCCGTCCATCGTCTTGCCGACCACGGTCAGCACCGTCCGCCGTCCGCCGAGCTCCAGGGTGAGCTTGTCCCCGACCTTCAGTCCGCGATCGCGCATGAGCTCCGACGGCGCGACGGTCTCGTCCGCCCGCGTCATCCAGCGTCCGGCGGTGAGCTCGTCCTGGTAGCCCATCGACGAGAAGTCACCGCGGACGAAGTTGACGGTCAGCGGCTGGGTCTGCCCGAGGGTAGGGACCGGCAGGTTGAAGATGGCGGTCACCCGGGCGACGTCCTGCAGCCCGCGCAGCAGCTGCTCGACCTGCGCGTCGGTCCGAGTGGTGGTGGCCGTCGGCACCGCGGGCGGAGCCTGACCTTCGGCGGCGATCCGCGTCCGGCCGTCGGACGGCCGGACCCCGATCTGCCCCGAGACCCGGTCTTCGATCGTGGAGATCCGGGTCAGCGTGTCAGCCAGCCCGGTCGCGAACGTAACGGTGTCACGCCGAGCAGGACGGCCACGACGGTGAAGACGGTCCGACCCGGTCGCGCGAACGGCAGGCGCAGCCCCGAGGGTGACCGGGTGCGGCAGTCGGATACCGGCGAGCCGACGCTGGATCCCGCGTCCCATTCCCGGCCCGTGGTGAGCTGCCGGCACTGATCGCCTCGGCGGGCGAAAGGGGGTGCGCCCGGACGGCGGGCACAAACGCCGCCAGGGCGACGAGTGCCGGCAGTGTGGGCCTGGAACAGCCCCAGCCACTGGTCGCCCGGCCGGCGCGCGTTCTTCGCCAGCGAGGGCTGGTACGTATTCAGCTTGAGTGAGCTGGGGGCATCCACGGTCCGGTGGTGAAGAGCTGTTTGAGCACGTCGAGTGCGTCCATGCCGTGTTTGGCGGCGGTGGGACTGTCAGCGATCAACGGGCGGTGCCGCTGCTCTCGGGGGTGGAAAGCTCGCGCTCATATGTCTGAAGGGCGTCGATGACGGTTATGCGCTGCGCCGGGGTCAGCGGCTGTAGGGCTTTGCGCCATGCCTCGGCCCCCTTGGAAAGCCAAGCGTCGACCGCCGGGTGGTGCTGCTCGGCGATGCTCACGATCGTGCGTCGGCGATCGGCATCGTCCTCGCGCCGATCGAGGACCCCTCGGCGGCTCAGCTCGCTGACCATCAGGCTGACCGTGGCCGGAGCGACCTCTAGGCGGGCGGCGAGTTCATTAACACCCATCGGCCCGTCGAAGAGCAGGTAGGCCAGTAGGGACAGGTGGCGGGGAGCCAGCGAGAACGACTGGAGCTCGTCGGGGATCTTGGACCGTTTGATGCGCGCGACGATGCGGGGCATCAGCAGCAGCAGCGTGCGGATCCCGTCCTCGACGCTCGGGCCGACCTTCGTGCGGTGACCAGTTGACATGACTCCAACCTCAAACTAGCTTTGCTTGCAAAGCAAAATAGCTTTAGATCCTGAACTTACCAGGTCGCCGCCCCAACACCGACCTGCACGCCCAGGTCGCACATCGAGCAGAGGACCGTGCCATGGCCGAGAATGAGCCCGCGGTACAGATCTGGAACCAGCGCATCGTCGAGGAGTTCGATGCCACCGGCGGACGGGTGGGTGGCCCGTTCGAGGGGGCCGCCCTGGCGCTGGCGCCGGCTTCGACGTACCAAGACCAGACATCACGGCCGATTCCCGTCGTCGCCCTGCATCAGTGGGCCCCCGGAAGTGCAGCATGACCGCGACAGCAACCGCGTCGGCCGCACAGTACAGCTCGCGGCGCTGGGCCGCGCTCGGCGTGACGCTACTCGCCGTGCTGATCGACATGGTCGACTCGACCGTGATCAACGTGGCACTGCCATCGCTGCAACACGACCTGCATGCGTCCTCGACGCAACTGGAATGGTCAGTGGCCGGCTACACCCTGGCCTTCGCTACAGCGATGATCAGTGGCGGTCGCCTGGGCGACCGGTACGGCCGCCGCCGCATCTTCCAGCTCGGGCTCGCCAGCTTCACCCTCACCTCGGCATTGGCCGGTGTCGCCTCTGGCCCTGGGATGCTGATCACCGCACGAATCCTGCAGGGCACGTCGGCAGCACTCATGGTGCCCCAAGTCCTGTCGATGCTGCAGGTCGAGTTCCCGAAAGCGGAACGCCCCAAAGCGATGGCGATGTACGGGATGACCTTCGCCCTCGGCGGGCTCGGCGGCCCACTGCTCGGCGGTGTACTCCTCGACGCCGACTTGTTCGGCCTCGGCTGGCGGCCGATCTTTTTCGTCAACATCCCCATCGGGATCGCCGCCCTCATCAGCACCGCCGTGCTGGCCCGCGAGTCCCGCGCCGAACACGCGGCAACTACCGACCTGCCTGGCACGGCGATAGCCACCGCCGCCCTGCTCGCCCTGCTCTATCCCCTGGTCGAGGGCCGCGAACTGAACTGGCCATGGTGGACCATCGCACTCATGGCCGCGTGCCCGCTGCTGCTGTGGCTGTTCACCCGCTATGAACGGGCTGCGGCAGCCCGAGGCGAAACACCACTGATCGACCCGGCCCTGCTGCGCCACCGTGGCGCGATCGGCGGGCTGCTGGTTTCGGTGCTGTTCTTCGCCGGCACCGCCTACACCCTGGTTCTGACCGTGCACCTGCAGAGCGGTGCTGGATACACACCGTTGCGCACCGCCCTGGCCATGATTCCGTTCACCGTTGGTGTTGGCATCGGCTCCGCGTTCGCGCCGAAACTCATGCCCATGGGACGTAAGGTCGTCATCATCGGATGCCTCGTCATGGCCGCCGGCATGACACTGGTACTCGCCGCGGTGCAACGCTACGGCACCACGCTGCACCCCTGGCAACTCATCCCCGGCATGCTCATCGCCGGACTCGGCATGGCGATGGTGGCCGGCACCCTGATGACCATCGTCCTGGCCAAGATACCGGCACGATTCTCGGGCGCGGCATCCTCACTGATCAACACCACCATCCAGGTCGGCGTCGCTACCGGAGTAGCACTGATCGGCACCGTTTACTTCGGTGAAATCGACAACGGTCACGGGCTGGTGCGCTCGGCGGTGCTCGGCCTGATCATTGTGATCGGGCTCTACCTGATGGCCGCATTGCTGGCACTAATCTTGCCGGCAGGGCCAGTACCACTCGTCGAGGAACCCTCTGCCCCAACCGGCCCGCCGGAGTCAATCCAACCACCGACAACGGTCTCCTCGGCACTCCGCTGAGCCCGACCGGGGTAATGGTCGAGGCGGTTCAGGCGTCCAGTCGTTTGCAACAACTCATGAAACAGATCGCTGAAGGTGAGCCGCCGGGCCGTCGAGTGTTTCGCGAGCGACCACCTCTGAAACGCCGGTCCGGTCGGCGTTCGGCCGGGGGCTGCCCGTGGCGGCATCAACGCCCCTGTGCTGCTGCTTCGCCTGCTCGCGAAGGGCGTGGATGAGCGTCGTGACGTGGGGCCGATCGCTACGGCTGATTGCGGCGACGCCGATGTGCCGGATCGGGCCTGGCGACTTGATCGGGACGGCGCATAGGCCAAGGATCTCCGGGACGAGCGCAATAGAGGGGATCAGGGAGATTCCCATGCCTGCGGCGACGAGAGAGCGGGCGAAGAAGTAGTCGGTGGTGGTGCCGCGCACTTCCGCATCGAAGCCGGCGCGCTCGGCGTAGCGGCGCAGATATGCCTCGGTCTTCAGGCAGCCGAGCACCCAGGGTTCGGCTGCCAGCTCGGCGAGGTCGAGCGCGTTGCGGTTGGCGAGTCGATGCCCTTGCGGCAGGACGACGTGCAGGGGGTCTTCCAGGAGCGGCGTCCACTCCAGGCTGGAGCTGAGGCCTGGTCCTACGGGTAGCGGGCCGTCGAAGTGGTAGGCGAGGGCGAGGTCCACGGCGCCCTGGCGGACTAGCGGCAGGGTGTCCTCGGGTTCGCCCTCCCTGATGTGGAGCACGGTGCCGGGATGCGCTGCCATGAGCCGGGAGAGGGCACCGGGCAGCAGGATCCTGCCACCGCTGGTGAAGGTAGCGACGGTGAGTAGGGTACGGCCGGTGCTGAGCTGGGCGACCTGCCGTTGTGCGTGTGCGAGCTCTGCGGCGACGGATTCGGCGGCGCCGACCATGATCTGGCCGGCCTGTGTGAGGGTGACGCCGCGAGTGCTGCGGGCGACGACCTGGGCGCCGAGGCTGCGCTCCAGGACGGCCACGTGCTGGGAGACGGCCGAGGGGGTAAGGCGGAGAGCCGTGGCCGCCTGGTTGAAGCTGCCGTGCTCCGCCACCGCTCGCAGGATGCGGAGCCGCTGCACATCGATCAACAGTTTTCCTTAATACGCATCCAGTAAGCCGGGCCTTCTGCTGATGACAATAGGTCGCCAGGATGGGGGCATGCAAAAGATCTGCGTCATCGGCGGAAGTCGGTACTTCGGAAAGCTCCTGGTGAAGCGGCTGCAGGCCGCAGGCCACCAGGTCACTGTGATCAACCGCGGCTCCACCCCGCCACCCGTCGGCGTCGAGCACCTCGTTGTCGACCGAAACGACGAGGCCGCCCTGACGGCCGCGCTCGACGCCCGCACCTTCGACGTCGTGGTGGACCAGGTCTGCTACACCCCGGTGCAGGCCGCTATCGCCGCCCGCGCCTTTGCCGATCGCACCCGGCGTTACGTCATGACCTCCACGATCGAGGTCTACGACCCCGCGACCGCCGCGCTGCCGACTGTGCCAGCAGGCACGCCGGTGCCGGAGGAGATCGTGGACCCGGCCACCTGGCTGGTGGCAATGGACCTGCCCTGGCACGACGACGCGTACGTGGAGGCGCACTACGCCGAGGGCAAGCGGCAGGCGGAGGCCGTCTTCACCCGCGTCGGCGGCGTCGAGTTCGCCTCAGTGCGCAGCGCCCACGTGCTGGGCGGCGGTGCGCAGGAGTTCACCGGCCGGCTGGCGCACTACGTCGAGCGCATCGCCGGGAGTCGTGCGATCACTGTGCACACGAAGGCGCTGCCCACTGTCTTCATCCACTACGAGGAGCTGGCGGACCTGCTGCTGTGGGCGACCACAGCCGACTTCACCGGTCCGATCAACGCCTGCTCCGACGGCCCGCTCGACGTACACGACCTCGCCGCGATCATCGCCATGCGGGCCGGCCGGGGGCCCGTCTACCGGACCGTCCCGGCGGGCGAGGAGGCTTCGCCGTTCTCCTTCGACCGTTACTACGCCATGAGCAACGCCCGCGCGAAGGAGCTGGGCTTTTCCTTCTCCCGCACCGCCGACTGGCTGCCCGGCGCCGTCGCCGAAGCCCTCACCACCGAGCCGTCACCTACCGCCTGAGGATCAAGTCACCATGCAGTACCGCACCATCGCAGACACTGCCGTCAGCGCCATCGGCCTGGGCGCCATGCCGCTGTCCATCGAGCACCGCCCGGACGAGGCGCGGGCCATCGCCACCGTCCACGCCGCCCTCGACGCCGGCGTCACGCTCATCGACACTGCCGACAGCTACCACTGGCACGCCAACGAGGTGGGCCACAACGAGCTCCTGATCGCCCGCGCCCTGGCCAGCTACGGCGGCGACACCTCCGGCGTCCTGGTCGCCACCAAGGGCGGCCGCAGCCGCCCCGGCGACGGTAGCTGGACCGTCACCGCCACTCCTGCCCACCTCAAGCGGGCCGCCGAGGCTTCCGCCAAGCGCCTGGGCGTCGAGACCATCGGCCTTTATCAGCTGCACAAGCCGGACCCGGCCGTACCCTGGGCAGAGTCCGTCGGCGCCCTGCGCGAGTTGCTCGACGCCGGCACGATCCGCGCTGCCGGGATCTCCAACGTCACCACCGCTCAGATCCACCAGGCACACGCGATCCTCGGCGACGGACTCGTCTCCGTGCAAAACCAGTACTCGCCTGCCCTGCGCACCAGCGAGCCCGCGCTGCAGCTGAGCACGCAGTTGGGGCTGACCTTTCTGCCCTGGAGCCCGCTGGGCGGCATCTCCCGCAGTTCCCTCGATGGTCCGTCCGGCCCGACCTCGGCGGGCACAGCCTTTCACCGCATCGCAGCCGAGCGCGGCGTCAGCCCGCAGCAGATCGCGCTGGCCTGGCTGCTCGCCCGCTCCCCGGCAGTGCTCCCAGTACCGGGAGCCAGCCGCCCAACCTCCATTACCGACTCGGCGCATGCCGCGGAGCTCACGCTGAGCACGGAGGATCTGACGCAGCTTGAGGACGCTCTGCCGGGCTGAGGTGGGTCGCGGGGCGTCGCTTGCCGACTTTGACCGAGGACGGCTGGGAGGACGCGGCTCTGGTCCAGAACGGCAACTGGCTGCTGCTGGCCCGCGTCGGGGGCAAACTCCGCAGACACCGGCCTACCTGGTGGAGCCACTACGGCCTAGACGACCTCATCACCCAATGAAGGAGCCCAGCGCGCGGCGACCCGCTGACGACGATGCTGCTTCCACCCGTCGGTGCGCGACGTCGACGTCGCTTTCCTCGACCCGACGGACCTGAGCCGCGACAACGACGACCAGGCCACTTGGCGGCTGGTGGCGGCCTGGTCGAACCCGCCGTGGGAGGCGAAGAAGCACGCCACCGTGCACGCCTGGTGTCCGGCGACGGATCGGCGGCGACCTGGTGCCCCGTCGCGGACCATCGCCGACGTGGTCGCTACCTAGCCTGAGGACACCACCGCCGTGGCCGTACGCCTCGACGCCCATGACGAGACGGGTCTGCGCGCCGCACGGCCTCGACGACCTGGTCGACGGGGCGTGGCGGCGCAATCCCACCAGGGTCAGCCCGCGGGTCTCCCGCCAACGACTCGCCCGCTATCGCCCACCGAACGCTGACCCGGGTCTCGGGTCATGCCCTGAGCCGGCACTCGAAGCCGGGAAGGCCGCTGCCGAAGCCATCTCCTGCCGAGCCGGCGACGCCCGGGCCGGGGGGAGATGGCAGCCCGCATGATCTTGGATGATGTGCGCGGTGTGTGCTCTCCAGCGGATGCCAACCGGGGTGAACCGGTGCCAACGCGGGTCACTGCGGCCGATCGCCGGTCGCAAACCGGGGTTCGTGTGCTCCGGGTGTGCTCGTGTGCTGGAGAACGGCGGTCCGGGTGACGTGGGTGATTGTGGGCCACTCCCTGCCACCCCAGGTGAACCCCCAGGTCGCTAGACTAGGCCCTCGCGCCCCCGTAGCTCAGGGGATAGAGCATCGGTTTCCTAACCCGACGCTCCGCCGGTGTTCGCAGGCCGATAACCTGCGGCTTTCTGCTTTCTGCCTGCGCGTGCCGGTCGCTTCGCGGCCTTGCTGCGATCGCTTGCCGAAGATCAGCTGGAACGTTGTGGGTCCTGAGCGTGCAGGCTTAACGCTGCCGCGAGTCGGGAGCCGGGTCATCCCCGGCGGGCTCCTCCTCATCAAGCAGCTCGCGGCGCCATTCGGCGAATCGGCTACGGAGATCGTCCAGCGCTCGGCCGGTGACACCGTACTGGGCGAAGTCGTCGGGATCGAGCAGGGTGGCTTGTCCGAGGGCGTTAGCGAAGACGCGCCGGTCGAAACCGCGGTCGGCGCGCTGCGCGAGGGTGAGGAGGGCTTCGCGGGTGTAGCGGCCGGATCGGAGCGCGGCGTCGATGTCGATGAAGTCACGAGCGAACGCTCGCCCGTAGAGTGCGCTCATCTTGTTCGCGACCGCGTCGTCAGGGTGGAGTACCGGTCCGATCGCCATGAGGATCGGTTCGTTGGCACGCCAGTCCACGCCGAGTTCGACCTTGGAAACGCGCACACCGTCGGTGACGGCCAGCCGGGCGAACGTGTCGTACTGCCGCTCGGTCTCGACGGTCAGGCCGTCGTCTCGGTAGGCGTGCACGACGGCGGCGACCGCAGTGGTGAACTCCTCGCGGCGGTCCCAGGCGGTGAACAGGTCGACGTCCTCGCTGGACCGCTCTACAAGCCCGGCGGCCTGAACCGCGTAACCGCCGGCCAGAGCGAAGCCGTATCGATCAGCCGCCCCGAGCCCGGTGCGAGCGAGGCGTTCGTGGAAGGGGTCCACCGCTACGCCGCGTCGCTGCGGGTCGCGGCGAGTTCGGGGAAGGCTGTCTCCCAGCGCTGGCGGAGCTGGGGTGGCAGCCAGAGGGTGGGCCAGAGCCGCCGGAGAAGGTCGGCATCGAGCCAGGTGTTCAGGTCCTCGACCGTGCTGGCTTCGGTGAGCACCACCTTGTACATGCTGGACAGGCGTGTGGTCCGGTTCAGGTCGTACTCGGCGTGCCCGGACCAGTCGAGGTGACGCGGAAGCGCCACCGTGCCTTCGGTGGGGCCGTGCAGTGCGGCAAGGGTTTCGGCCACTACATAGGGCCTGCGGTCGCCGTAGGTCTGGTAGTCCGCCGGCGGCTGGGGTGATGTCCTGCGCCGGCTGATGTTGGTCGCCCGCCGGACTTCCGGTCGTAGCGCCTGACGGATCGTCTCCCGGCTGTACCCGGTGACCCGCTGCAGATCCACCGGCCGCCAGCCGGCCGCATGAAACGCCCGCAGTTGCTCGTCCCGCTCGGTCAACGCCTGCGCCCGCGTCGCCTCGTACCGGGAGACAACCGCATGTAGCTCGTCCTCGGAGAACCGGCCCATGCCCGTCAGCCTACTACGCTAGGCCCAGCACGCTTGGCTTCTCGGCGATCTCTAAGACTCGATGAAGGGGGGCATCGTTGGGATGGGATCGGCACCGAGCGAAGCGGATCAGCCAGCGGCTTACTGCCCCCTGTTCCTCGTCCCACCAGACAGTGATGATCGCGATCGGAGGCCCTCAAGTCCTGGCGAAGCCCAGTGCCCGGTATCCGGGCATGCGCCGTGGGAGTGAGGCGGCCAGGATGGGTGTGGCCGGGTCGTGGTAGTCGTGGACCTCGGCGACGTCCTTGCCGGGCGCGGCGCGGATAATGCGGCCGGCGCATTGGACGAGTAGGCCGTCGTAGGGGATCGGGCCGGCGAGGAAGAGGGTGTCGAGGGCGGGGGCATCGGAGCCTTCACCGATGAACGGTGTGGTGCCGATGACGAGCAGGCCCTCACCGGCCTTGGCGCCGTCGAGCCGGTCAACGACGGCCCGCCGTTCTCTGGTGCTCATCGCGCCTTGAAGCACGAGCGGCTGGTGTCCGCGTGCGGCGAGCAGAGCGGTGAGTGTCTCGACCTGGGCGAGCCGTCGGGTGAGCACGAGACAGTTGCGACCACGGGCCAGGGCTACGGCGACATCATCGGCGATCTGATTGTTGCGAGGCTCGTCGATGGCTAGTCGCCGGTGCACCTCAGCCAGCGCGCCGGGCGCGTCCAGGTCCACATCGCCCGCCCGGAATGCGGTCTCGTGGATGAACAGCGTTCGACGCGGTCCGGCGTCGACGTGCATCGCTGCCGCTAGGGTGCCTTGTTCCTCGTCGGTCAGGGTGTGGCGGACGGGTCCGAGTTGCCAGGTGACGAGTTCTCCGAGGCCGTCGCGGCGGGTGGGTGTGGCGGTGAGGCCGAGCCAGAACTGCGCGGTGATCCGTTTGACCGAGTGCTCGTACGCCGCGGCGCCGAGGTGGTGGCATTCGTCGACGATGACGTGCCCATACCCCTGGGTCAGGGAGGCGACGTCGTCGCGCCGCGCGAGAGACGGCAGCAGCGCGATGTCCACCGTGCCGGTGAGCTTGCGTCGGCCGCCGCCGAGTTGACCGGGCTTGATTCCGAGGAACTGCTCGATGCGGACGCGCCACTGGTCGGCGAGGGCTTTGCGGTCGACGAGAACCAGGGTGGAGGTGTTGCGTTCGGCGATCACGGCGCAGGCCATGACGGTCTTGCCGGAGCCCGGTGGAGCGACCAGAATCCCGTCGTCGTGGGCGAGAAGCGCGCCGACCGCCTTGGCCTGCTTGCCGGTGAATTCGGCGGTGAACGCGGTGTCGATCTCGGTCCCGGAGTTTCGTGCGTCCGTGACAGCCAGCCGCGACCCGGCGCGTTCGACGATCGTGGCGATGGTGTGCCGCAGGCCCCGCGGGAGAGCCAGGCGGTCATCGAGGGTGAGGTCGTAGCCCTGGATGAAGCGTGGGATGTCCCAGGTGGACTTGCGTAGTCGCTGCAGCTCGTAGAACTTCGGGTTGGCCATGGCAGCGGCGTGCTTGAACGTCGCCAGCGCGCGGGGGTGAGCTGGGCGGCGTCGATGCTCAGCCCGGCACCTGCCCGAGCGGCCCTGCCGGCCTGGCTGCACGCCTACAATCACCACAGCCACCACACCGCACTCGGCGGCCCACCCGCCAGCCGCGTCCCAACCTCTCTGGGCAGAACACCTAGCGCTGGGCGCGGAACAGCCAGTGCTGCTGCTCGACGGCGGCGGTGACCCCGATGAGCAGGTCCTGGGAGATCGGGTCGCTGGTCGCGGTGTCCGTTACGGCCTGGCGTAGCGTACGGATCAGGACGAACAGGGCGTCGATCACGATCTCGACCGCGGCGCCCTCCTCGACGTCGCCGTGTTCCAGGCCGGGCAGCGTCGACTGGTCGGCCACGGTCGCCGCCCGGCCGTCCGGGTTGAAACCGACGGTGACCGCCCGCTCGGCGACCTGGTCGGCGTGCTGGCGGGCGAGGTCGGCGAGTTCGTCGAGCTGGACGTGCAGGCTGCGGAAGCGCGGGCCGGTCAGGTTCCAGTGCGCCTGCTTGGCCAGCATGCCCAGGTTGATCAGATCGGCCAGCACCTGCTGCAGCGCCTCACCGGTGACCTTCCGGTCCGCCGAGGCCAGAATGCTCTCGATAACAGCCATGGTTGTTCTCCTGTCAGGGGAAGGTGATTGGGGTGGCAGTCGACAGTTCAGCCGGCGGTTCGCCGGATCGCCTCGAGGATCACCGCGACGACGTCCGTCGGACGCGACAGCATCATCAGGTGGGAGGAGTCGAGCTCGGTCGTCGCCATGCCCGCACGCCGGTAGCCGAACCGCTCGACGTCGGGGTTGATGGTGCGGTCCGCGCTGGCCACGATGCCCCAGGACGGTCTGGTCTTCCAGGCCGCCGCGGGCGCGGCCTCGGTGAAGGCGGCCGCCGCCAGCGGGCGCTGGGAGACCGCGAGCACGGCGGCCATGTCCGGATCCACGTCGTCGGCGAAGATCGCCGGGAACCGCGCCGGGTCGACGGAGACGTCCGTACCTTCGCCGCCATCTCCGGCCGGGTACGGCGAGTAGACGAGCGCGGAGGCGAGGTCGGAGTCGGGGAACCGGCCCTGCAACTCACCGAGGCTCTCCCCCTGTTCGAGGGCGTATCCGGCCAGGTAGACCAGGCCGACCACGTTCTCCTCGGCCCCGGCGACGGTGATGACGGCGCCGCCGTAGGAGTGCCCGACCAGCAGCACCGGTCCGGAGATCCGCCGGACGATGGACGCGAGGTACGCCGCGTCACCAGTCAGGCTGCGGTTGGGCACCGCCGGCGCGAGCACCGGGACGCCGTCGGCGAGCAGTTCCGGGACAACCCGGGCGAAGCTGGACGCGTCGGCGAACGCGCCGTGCACGAGCACGACGGTGGGCGGGACGAATTTGTTCACGATCTGCTCCCTTCGGCGGGTCAGGCGGCGATGAACTCAAGGAGGTACCGGTTGACCAGCTCGGGGTGGGTCCAGGCGATGTTGTGCGGCCCGCCGGGGATCACCTCGTAGCGCAGGTCGGAGATCAGCTCGGGCAGCCGGTTGGCGGTCGCCTCGATCGGCAGGATCCGGTCGGCGTCACCGTGGATCAGCAGCGTCGGAACATCGATCTTGGCGACGTCGCTGCGGAAGTCCGTCAGCCAGGTGTCGACGCAGGCGTACGCCGCGTGCGCTGAAGCCCCGACGGCGGTGATGAAGCTGTTCTGCCAGGCCTCGTCGCTGATCCGGGTCCCGCCCAGCGTGTCGACGTTGTAGAAGGTGTCGAGGAAGTTCTTGAAGTACGCCGGCCGATCGGCGACCACCGCCGCCTTGATGTCCTCGAACACCTGCTTGTCGACGCCCTCCGGGTTGTCGTCGGTCTTGAGCAGGAACGGCGGGATGGCACCCATCAGCACCGCCTTGCGCACCCGGGCCGAGCCGTACGTGCCGAGGTAGCGGGTCACCTCGCCGGTGCCCATCGAGAACCCGACCAGGACGATGTCGCGCAGGTCCAGGCGCTCCAGCAGGGTGTTCAGGTCGGCGGTGAAGGTGTCGTAGTCGTAGCCGGTCGTCGGCTGGCTCGATTTGCCGAACCCGCGGCGGTCGTAGGTGACCACCCGATGCCCGGCGGCGAGCAGTTCCCGGGTCTGCTTCTCCCAGGACGCTCCGTTGAGCGGGTAGCCGTGGATCAGCACCACCGGCTGACCGCTGCCGTGGTCCTCGTAGTAGATCTCGATGTCGCCGCTGTTCTCCTCGCCGACCTTGACATAGGGCATGACGGAACTCCACTGAGCGCTGGGGGTGTGTCGGGGGGTGCCGTCCCCGCCGTGTCTCCGAGTCTTCCGACCCCCCGGCCCGGCCACCATGAAGAAGACACGCAGAACTGGCGGCGGCACGACGCCCGGTGCCCGACGGCCCGCCCACGGACGTCGCGTCGGTCACCAAACCGACCAGCCGGACGAGGGCACGTGGGAGAATTGCCTGGAAAAGCCGCACATGGAGAACCTGATGCCGGACGACGAGGCCTTCGGGCCGCTGCTGCGTGAGCTACGCCTCGGCGCCGATCTGACCCTGGAACAGCTCGCCGAACGGTCGGGGGTCAGCGACCGGGCGATCAGTGACATGGAACGCGGGGTCAGCCAGGGGCCGCAGGCCCGCACGGTCGCGGCGATCGCCGATGCGTTGCGGCTCGACCCGGAGCGCCGGTCGGCGCTGGCCGCGGCCGCCCGGGCTGGCCGCCGCCGCGTCCAGCGCGGCGCCCAGGGCAGGTACCCGATGACCGGCCACGCGCCTCACTCCACCCGCGATCGACCGGTCGGTCGCGCCAGCTCGCCGATGCCGGCGCAGAACGAGCCCACCGGAACTGCGGCCACTGCGCCGGCGCACCAGGCGATCGCGGTGCCGGCACAGCTCCCGGCGGACCTCGCGGTGTTCACCGGCCGCCGCGACGAGATTGCGGAGCTGGTCGACGGGTTGGCGGCGGAGGCTAGCGCGCCGCTGGTCAGCGTCGTCACCGGGATGGCAGGCATCGGCAAGACCACGCTGGCGGTGCACTGCGCGCACCGGCTCGCCGCCCGGTGCCCGGACGGCCAGCTCTACGTCAACCTGCGCGGCTTCGACCCGGCCGGCGTCGCCTCGGCGGAGGAGGCGCTGCGCGGATTCCTGACCGCTCTCGGGGTGCCGCCCCGGCAGATCCCTGACGGCGTCGACGCGCAGGCCGCTCTCTACCGGGGCCTGCTCGCCGGGCATCGGGTGCTCGTCCTGCTGGACAACGCGCGCGACACCGCCCAGGTGCGACCGCTGCTGCCGGCTTCGGCCGGCAGCCTGGTGATCGTCACCAGTCGCAGCCGGCTACCCGGTCTGGTCGCCACGTACGGTGCCCGGCCCGTGCCGCTCGACCTGCCGGACCACGACGACGCCCGCGCGGCGCTGGCCAGCCGGCTCGGGGAGACCCGGGTCACCGCCGAACCCGCCGCCGTCGACGAGATCATCGAGCAGTGCGCCCGACTGCCCCTGGCGCTGGCGATCGTCGCCGCCCGGGCCGCCAGCCACCGCCGGTTCCCGCTCGCGGCGATCGCCGACGAGCTGCGTCGGGCCCCCGACGGCCTCGCGTCATTCAGCGGCCCCGAGGCGATGGTCGACGCGCGGACGGTGTTCTCCTGGTCGTACACGGCTCTCGGCCCGGCGGCGGCCCGGCTGTTTCGGCTGATGGCCCTGCATCCGAGCCCACCGGCCGCCGTCGCGGCGGTCGCCAGCCTGGCCGGCACGCCGACCGGGGCGGTGCAACCGCTGCTGGCCGAACTCACCGCCGCGCACCTGATCACCGAACCGCAGCCCGGCCGGTACGCCTTCCACGACCTGCTGCGCGCCTACGCCACCGAACTGTGTGTCGCCGTGGGGTCGGAGACGGACCGCCAGGGGGCGCTCGGTCGGCTCTTCGACCACTACCTGCACTCGGCATACGCCGCCGACCGGTGGATCAGTGCGCACCGGTCCCCCATCGCGCTGCTGGAACCGGCGCCTGACACGACGGTGCTGCGATTTTCGGACGAATCCGAGGCCACAGACTGGTTCACCGCGCGACGGCCAGCGCTACTCGCCGCCGTCGAGGCGGCGCACGCCACCGGCTTCGACGGCCCGGCCTGGCAGCTGGCCTGGACGCTGGAGCAGTACCTGGAGCGATGGGGACACTGGGCCGACTGGGCGGCGGTCCTCCGCACCGCCATGCGGGCCGCGCGTCGGCTCGACGAGCCGTGTGCGCTGGCCCACGCTCACCGTGGGCTCGGCCTGCGCGCCCTTGTCGTCCGCGCCGACGACCCGTACGCGCACTTCGGCGCGGCCCTTCCGTTATTCGAACGGCTGGGTGACGTGGCGGGGCAGGCGCTCGCCCAGCGCGGTCTGTCGTACGCCCACCACCAGCAGGGCCGACCGGACCTGGCGCTGCACCACGCCGAGCTGGCGCTGGAGCTCTACCGTGCGGCAGGGAACCCCAGCGGGGAGGGACTGGCGCTGAACCTGGTCGCCATGTACCGCACCGAGATCGGCCAGCCCGCCGCCGCGCTGCCCGTCGTCGAGCAGGCCATCGCCCTACTCTCGGAGCTGGGCGACAGCCGGAGCGAGGCTGCCGCCCGGGACACCCTCGGCTCGATCCGGTGTGCATTCGGCCAGCCGACGCTGGCGATCGCCGCGTACCGGCGGGCGGCCGAACTGCGCGAGCGGGTGGGAGATCGCCATCAGCAGGCGCAGACGCTGATACGGCTCGGTCACGCGCAGGTCGACGCCGGAGACCGGGACGCCGCCCGGAACACCTGGCGTACGGCGCTCGCGCTGATGACCGACATGCGGCACCCGGACGCCGGGGCCGTGCGAGATCTGCTCGCGACTCACGCCTGAGGGCCGCGAGCGGGCGTCGGGCGGGTCAGTCGAGCCCGGGGTAGGACCAGCGCAGGGTGTCGGTGCCGGCAACGGAGGCGGCGTACGCGGCATCGCCCTTCGCCGTCAGTACCGGGCGGCGTGTGGCGAGCCGGACGGCGGCCGCACGCGGTGTTTCGCACCGAAGGGCGACACGTGATCGAGGCCGCGCTTCCCCACATCGAGGGATAGGTGATTCCCGACCACGTCCAAGACCTGGAAGATACTGGTCAAGCTGCGCTGCTGCCCACGCCGAGCCACCGCGATCGTCCAAGCCATCCTCGTCCTGCACCACGTCGGCACCAACCGCTACGCAGGATGCAAATGTGACTGCTCATCCCGTACAGATGTGCGCTTCTGATTAGGATCTTCGGGATAACGGCCAGCCGAACGGCGGCGAGAGAGGTGCACCGCGTCGCGGTGGCTCGTGCCGGCGACGAAGCGGGCACGCCATTGCGGATCCTCGTCCCGCTGACCGGAGTGAGATCGGGTAGCCGGACCGGCCGCCTCACCCTGGAATTCGCACGGCGAGGATGGCGATATCGTCAGAACGCGGCTCGGACTGGGCGCCGCACGCCGCGGCCAGCAGTTCCTCCGGCCCACCGGTGGTTCGAAGGCAACGATAGAGGCGGCCCAAGCCGTCGTCGAGGTTTTCCCCGCGACTCTCGACCAGCCCGTCGGTGTGCAACAGCACGGTCGACCCAGCCGGCAATGAGTAGGTGTACGTATGCCGGGGCGCGCCGCAGCGGATGCCGAGGAGCAGGTCGTGACCGGTCAGAACCCGGACCTCTCCGTCGGGGTGGATGACCACCGGCGGTGGGTGTCCGGCGTTCGACCAGCGCAGCCGATGACCACCCGCCGCGGTCGGCTCGACGAACGCGACGATGGCGGTGGCCATGGTGGGATCACCGAGTGCATGGTTCGCGGCTTCCAGCCGGCGCAGGAGCATCGCCGGTGGATCCCTGCGATCCATCACGTACGCCCGAAGCATGCTGCGCAGTTGCCCCATCCTGGCGGCCGCCATCAGACCGTGGCCGACCACGTCGCCGATGACCAGGGCGAGACGGCCAGGTGAGCCGGGGATGACGTCGTACCAGTCACCCCCGATTGTCGCGTGCTCATCTGCGGACAGGCAACGGGCGGCGAGCTCGTAGCCTTTGACCGGCGGAAGGCTGGACCCGACCGCGCGCTGCAGGGCCTCGGTGACCGCACTGCGTGCATCGTGCCACCGTGCTCGCTGCACGGCCCGCGTGATGTAACCGATCATCGTGGCGAGGTGGGCACGGTCCTCCGGGGCGAAGACGCGCGGCTGTGTCCAGGCCAGCAACAGCCCACCCGGTACACCGGCGAGTGGAGCGCACACCGCAGCCTGCCAGCCGAGGAGCTCGACGTCGCCGGCCAGCGTCGGCCGTGCGTCCATCAGCTCCGACCTGCCCGGGTAGAACCGCGTCACGCCGTCGCGTCGCACCGGTGCCGTGAGAGCCGCCGCAACTGCTGAGGCCAGCCCGTGCTCCGCAATGGGTGACGAGCCGGCGGTCAGTACTTCGGCATGTGCCACCCCGAACGCGTCCCGCAGCAGCGCCGGCACGACGGCCAGCACATCCGCCGTGGTCACGGTGGTACCCAACTGCTCGCTCGCCTGCAGTAGTTGCCGGGTGCGGCGCAGGGCCTGGTCCGCAGGCCTGGCAAGAGTCATGTTCGTCCGGGACAGCAACGTAGATTTCGGCATTGCCCGAGCGTGTCGCCCGTCCCTGGCGGGGCCATCCGCCGGGCGACTGCCAGTTCAGGCCGTCGAGCGGACAGCGGCAAGCGGCAACCATGGCAGTCATCGGTCATTTCCCCAGCTGAGAGTGAGTCGTGTGCCACGGACCGCAGTCGACGAACTGGTCGAGCTGAGCTGCTGCAGCAACGCCCCGACGGCCGCCTGAAGTTCCACGACCTGTTTCGCCTCTACGCCGAAGCGGAACTGCGTGAGCAGGAAAGCGACGCGAACCGGGCCACACTGGCGTGCCGCCGCGCCACCTGGCTGCTCGACACCGCCGCTCGGGCCGGCCGGCTCTTCGAGCCCGAGCCCGGCAGCCGACCCGCGGCCGCCGGCGATCATCACTGGGTGATCGAGGTCGCCGGGTCCCTGAAGTGGTTCTCCGTCGGGTGGCAGCTGTGGCTGTACTGGACGGACGTCTTCACCCTCTCCGCCCGCGCGGCCCAAGCGCTCGGTGACGACCGGCTCCGGGCCATCCACCTGGGTAACCTCGCCTGGGTCAACATCGCCTGCCTCAACCAGTACGACATCGCTCTCGAGCAGGCTCAAGAGGTCCACGCATGCGCGGAACGCTGCGGCGACTGGCTGCAGATGTCCTGGGCGGGCCTGTACCTCGGATGGGCGTCGATCGGCCTGGGGCGCTCGACCGATGCCCTGACGTATGCACGGGCCGCGGTCCTCGCCTTCCGGATGACCGGTGATCGTGTTGGGCGGCCGTACGGCCTGATGCTCTGGGCACGATCTCTGGAAGCAGTTGGCTATGCCGATGACGGCATCCCTCGTATTGAGCGAGCCGTCGAAGCGGTGGCCCGTACGTCTCTCTCCAAGATCGAGATCGGCGCGCTGCGGTGGCCGTCGGCTCTGCGCCGCGAGCTGATCGCGGTCGCCGATCGGCTGGAGGACTGGATATATCCGCTGTTCTCCGGGCTCTCCCAGCGTGGACAGCACCGGGACCTCGGCACCGTCGCTCGGTTTGATGCATGACCGGATAGCCGAGGCGGAGCAACTGCTGGCCGACCACGACGCGGCGGCACAGCAGTAGTCCGACGGATGGCACCGTCCGTCGCCGGCGGCAACGTTCAACCCGAAGCGAGTGCGGGATCGTCCCGCACCGCACACCGGGCGGAGGAACAGCCATGCCTTACATCACCACGGACGACGGCACCGAGATCTTCTACAAGGACTGGGGCACCGGCCAGCCGATCGTCTTCAGCCACGGGTGGCCGCTGAGCAGCGACGCCTGGGACGTCGAGATGAAGCTCGCTGCCGACAACGGGTTCCGGGCCATCGCCCACGACCGCCGCGGCCATGGCCGGTCGTCGCAGACCTTCTACGGCAACGACATGGACACCTACGCCGCCGACCTGGACGCCCTGGTACGCGCCCTGGACCTGCGCGACATCATCCTGGTCGGCCACTCCACCGGCGGCGGCGAGGCCGTACGGTTCGCGGCCCGCCACGGCGTCGGCCGGGTCGTCAAGGTGGCCACCGTCGGCGCCGTCCCACCGGTCATGGTCAAGTCCGACACCAACCCCGACGGCACGCCGATCGAGGTGTTCGACAGCATCCGGGACGCGGTGCTCGCCGACCGTTCCCAGTTCTTCAAGGACCTGTCAGCGCAGTTCTTCGGCACGAACCGACCCGGCTCCACGATCTCCCAGGGCCAGCGCGACCAGTTCTGGCGCCTCGGCATGCAGGCCGGCTTCACCTCCGTCTACGACTGCGTGAAGGCGTTCTCGGAGACCGACTTCACCGGAGACCTCAAGGCGCTCGACGTTCCGATCTTCATCGCGCAGGGCGACGACGACCAGATTGTGCCGATCGCCGATGCCGCCGAGAAGGCGATCAACCTCGTCAAGAACGGCACCCTCAAGGTCTACCCGGGTGCGCCGCACGGCATCGCCGGCTCCTACCAGCAGGAACTCGACAAAGACCTGCTCGAGTTCTGGAAGAGCTGATGCAGCACCCGCCCACTTCTCCTTACTTTCACCGGAGGTCTTCCCATGTCCGTTCGTAAAGCTCGCGTCGCTCTCGTGGGCGTTGTTGCCGCGTCCCTGCTCGCTCTGCTCCCCACCGGCGCTCTCGCCGGCGCGCCCGTCACCGCCAAGGCCACTGCGGCCAAGCCAACCGTCGTACTGGTCCACGGCGCCTGGGCGGACGCCTCCGGCTGGACCGACGTGACCGCCCGGCTGCAGGCCAAGGGCTACCCGGTCATCGCCCCCGCCGTGCCACTGCGCGGTCTCGACGAGGACTCCGATTACCTCAAGAGCTTCCTGTCGACGATCAAGGGCCCGGTCGTGCTGGTCGGCCACTCGTACGGCGGTGCCGTGATCACCGATGCCGCCACCGGCAACGCCAACGTCAAGTCGCTCGTCTACATCGCCGCCTACGCCCCGGATCAGGGTGAGACCATCGCCGATGCCGGCGCCCTCGCCGGTGGCGACAACTCGGTGCTGGTGTCCCACCTGGTTACCCGCCCCTACCCGAACACCGGCGGCTATCTCGACAGCACCATCGACCCGGCCTGGTTCCCCAAGCTGTTCGCCGCGGACGCCCCGCTCAGCAAGACGAAGCTGATGGCCACTCAGCAGCGCCCGCTGTCGACCCTCGCCTTCACCGGTAAGACAGGCGTTCCGGCCTGGAAGACCCTCCCGGCGTACTACATGGTGTCGCTCGACGACCAGACCATCCCGCCGGTCGCGGAGAAGGCCATGGCTGCCCGCGCCGCCAAGGGGCACACCGTCGAGATCCACAGTTCGCACGCCGCGATGGTCGCCCACCCCACGGCGGTCACCGACCTCATCCTGCAGGCGGCGCGTTCCTGACAACCGTTCCGCTGCGATGAAGCCGGGTGGTTCCTCACCGAACGAGGAACTACCCGGCTTCGCCCTGCTCAGACGGGACCGAGCCCTGAGCGGCGAGCAGGCGTTCGGCTCGCTGCATCGAGTCCCGGCTGGCGCCCGGAGTAGTGAAGGTGCTGCCGCCCGCCTGCTCCTGGAGCATGGCCAGTACGTCGAGATCAGCACAGGCCTCGTTCGGCCGGCGTGACTCGGCGTAGATGAGGGCCCGCCGTGACAGCGTGACCATCTCCCGGGTCGGCGAGTACTCCATCCGGTTCGTGATCGCCATTGATGCGTTGACGTCTTCGAGCGCGGTCACCAAGTCGCCCTCGGCGATGGAGATGTCCGCGAGGAACGCGCGGGCGGTCACCTCCGTGAAGAGGGCGATGTGCTCGGGCGGAGCTGTCGCCGGATCCGTCAAGAGAGTGACAGCGCCGCGCAGCAGCTCAGCCGCCTCGCCGTCGCGATGGGTGGCACGGAGCACCATCGCTTGCATGATCATGGCGTTGGGGAGGCCCGCACGATCCCCGGCCTGCTCCATCCGTACAGCGGCGACGCGGGCATAGGGCAACGCCTCGTCGTTACGGCCGGCCTCGTTCAAGGCCCAGCTGACGTAGTAGTTCGACCATCCCGTCAACCCGGGATCCGCAGTCCGTTCGGCGAGCTCGTTCGCTCGCAGTGCGTGCTCGACCGTCTCGGCCCGGAGCCAGTCGCCGGCAGTCGCCTGCGAATTGATCAGAGCTGGAACCGTGGCTCCCGCCGGTGCAGGGTCGTAACCGGGTTCGAAGAACCGGCCGGCCAGGATCGTGGTGTCCAGCAGCCAGGCATCGCGGCGGGTCCGGGTGTCGGCCTGATCGTCGGCGCTTTCCTCCCGTTCCAGCTCCGAGGCCGCATAGAGGCGCAGCAGGTCTGGTGGTGCCGTCGACCCAGGCGGCGATCTGGGCCAATCCCGCTGTCGGCCGGCGAAGTCCATGGCCGCCTGCGCCGCCGCCAGAATCGCCGATGGCCCGCGGACAACGATGCGGCCGGCTCGGGCGGCGTCGAACAGGGCCGCACGATCGTCCTCGGACTTCGCGTTCATGGCACAGCTCTCACCGCGCGGGAGGAGCCTGGCGACTCACGCTTTCAGCTCGTGCCGCCCGTTGATTCCGGCTTTGCGATAGATACGGGACAGATGCGTGCTGACGGTTCGCGGCGAGATGAAGAGCTGCTCGGCGATAGCCCGGTTGTTCAGTCCGCGTACGGCCAGGGCGGCCACTTGTTGCTCCTGCGACGTGAGTGCGCTGAGAGCCGGGCGGGGCTCGCTGTGACTCGGCTGCGTTCCGATCGCGAGCTCCCGCTCGGCGATCGCGGCGTTACCGACGGCCCCCAGCTCGGTGAAGATCTCCGCAGCGCGGCTGAGCATGGTTTTCGCCTCCCGGGGCCTCCGATTGCGGCGCAGCCAGAGGCCGTAGTGCAAGTGCGCGAGCGCATGCTCGTACGGCCACTCCAGCCCGGCGGCGTCCTGAACCGCCTGCCGGAAATGCCTCTCCGCCTCCTCTCCGGCTTCCAGGAGCGCCTCGCTCAGATGCAGCAGGATGTCCATCCGGGCGGTCGGCCGGCTGCCCTGGGCGTATCGAACTTCGTCGACCACCGTGCGGGCGTCATCGAGTCGGTCGCAGTGGACCGCGGCGATGACGAAATCCGCCACGAAGCGGGACGAGACGTGCCGGTGCAGCGGGCGGCCCTCGAGGTCGAACATCGACCGTAGATAGCGGTAGCCGTTGTCGTGGTCGCCGTTGCTGATGGAGACCAGACCCGCGGTATGCAGCAGGCGCACGTGGGTGGAGAGATTCTCGCGGACCTCCAGGTGCTGCCACGTCTCCTGGGCAAGGCGCATGGCGCGTTCGTCCTCGGAGCGCAGCGCGTGCATGTGCGCGCGCAGCGAGGCCAGACCGGCCTGCACCATGGGCAGCCCTTCGGCCAGGCGTGTCCCGGCGTACTGCTGCGCCAACTTCCACTCGCCGATGTCGATCAGGGAGGCGACCAGGGAGATCGCCATTCCCAGGCCGGGCAACGGCCGCCGTTCGGCAAGGTCGCCGAGCAGTTCACCGGCCAGGACGTGATCGAGTGCCTGTGCGGTGAGTCGGCTTCGGTCCTCGACCCAGGCGATCAGTCCGAGGTGGCCGAGGCGGGATCGGCTCTCCCCGCTCAGTGGAGTGCCCGGAAGGGGGATGCTGACGTTGTCGCAGAGTTCACGGCCCCAGTGTTCCGCCGGGTCGATGACCGCCCGGACGACCATGGTGGCCGAGTGATCGGTCGATGCCCCGGCGGCCTCCAGCATGGGAATCACGCCAAGCCGGTGTTCCTCGTCGCCGCTGAGCCAGGCGATGAGTGCGGCGAGCACGGCCAGGTTCATCGCATTGCGAGGATCGGTCATGCTGCCGGCTCGATGGGTGGCGACCAGAATCCCGTACGCCTGCTGGTGCCGGCCCGCCCACAGCAAGGCGGAGGCCGCCGGCACGGCCGCTTCCGCCAGCACGTCCGGGTCGTCCGTCAACTGCCACATCCGCGCGTGCAGTTCGCTCACCCAGGTGATGTCACGCAGGTCGCGGGCGTACGCGATGGCCTTGGTGAGACGACACGCCGCGTCCCTCGACGAGGGCGACCGCTGAGCTGCAATCTGCATGGTGACTGTCGCTTCGTACAGTTCACCGCGGTTGCGGAAGATCGCAGCCGCGCCTTCCAGTGCGGCCGCGATCCCCTCGTCCGCGCCGGAAGCAGCGGCAGCCAGCTGGAGAGCCTGATGTTCCGGATAGGCGGTCAGCGCTACTGCGAGATGCCGGTGGGTCCGCAGGCGCAGATGGGCCGGAGCGGCTCGGTACACCGCCTCGGCAGCCAGCGGATGAGCGAAAGTGAGGCCCGCGTCCGAGAAGGTCACAAAGCCGGCTGCTTCCGCCGGTCTCCACGCTGCGGCCAGTTCCGAGGATGCGGGGTACAGCAGAGCCAGGCTCGTCGGAAGCAGGGCAGCGGCACGCAACAGGAGGTCACGGGCAGGTGCGGGCAACGCGGCCAGCTTGGCGGTGAACTCGGCGAGCAGGCCTCCAGCCGGACACACGTTTCGGGACAGTTCGACAAGTGCTGCGGGATTACCGGCGGACTGGTGCAGGATCTCCGCGCGTCTCTGCGCAGCCAGACTCTGGCTGCGCTCGGTGAACAGCCGGGCGGCATCACCGGGCTCCAACGGCCCTAGACGAAGCACCGGCACTTCATCGAGGGTGCCCGGCAGCGGATCCCGACTCGCGCCCAGGACGACAACCCCAGGCATGGCCGACAGCCGGATCAGCGTCACGATCGACTGCCGGTCGAAGGCGTGGGCATCATCGGCGACGATGAGTAGCGGTGACACGGCGGCGACGGCGGCGACGGCCGCCTGCACCACGGACGGCAACTCGTCCGGATGCGGTGGCCGTGCCCCGGGTTCCAGCCCGAGGAACGCCAAGGCCGGCACGCCCACTTCGGACGGGACGTCGGCGAGGTCGACGCGCACCGCCAGGAGAAGAGAGCGGAACGACCACTCGGGTGAGTCCGCGGCGGCTCGCAGGGTGAGGACCCGGCGGTGGCCCGTCCGCCGTGCGGATCGCGCGCCGGCGGCCAGCAGAGCGGATTTGCCGATGCCGCGGGCACCGGCGACGATCACCATCCCGCAGCTGCTGGAATCCTGTTCTAGGAACCCGTCGAGGCGGGCGAGCTCGACATCGCGCCCAACCAGCTCGTGCGTGTGTGGTGACGACATCGTGGGATGCATCGGTCAGCTTCCTAGTGCGAGCGTCATGGTGGCTTCCTCGATCAAAGCGCGCAGCTGATGCCGATTGCCGACACCGAGCTCCGCATAGATGCGATACAGGTGAGAGCCGACGGTGCGTGGTGAAAGGAAGAGTCGTTCGGCTATTCCCCGGTTACTCATTCCGCCGGCAGCCATCCGGGCGATCATCTGCTTCTGCGCGGTCAGTGCGGTGAAAGCCCCAGATTGCGGAGTGGTCTCACCGCTCGGCCGGAGAGCGACAGGAAGGTTCGTGCGCGCCTGCTCGGCGTGCGCCTGTGCGCCCAGACGCAGGAATGTCTCCCGCGCGGACAGCAGGTACGGCCGGGCGTCATGAATGCGACGCCGGCTCCGTAACCACAAGCCGTAATTCAGCTGCGCTTCGGCATATTCGAGGGGCCAATGCAGGGCACGCCCTGGTTCCTCGACAGCCCGCAGGAAGTGTTTCTCAGCCTGCTCGGCCCCGTCGAGCAGCGCGGTGGCATGCGCCAACAGCATGGCCATGCGCGATGTCGGCACCGAGCCGACGGCCTGCCGGCATCGTTGCAGGATCCGGAGCGCTTCAGGTGCTCGCCCGACTTTGGCGGCCGTGAGAGCGAACTGGGGAAGAGACCGCGGCCCGAGGAAGTAATGTCGCGGCTCACCGTCTTCGTCGAACATCCGGCGGAAATGCAGGTAAGCCGTCTCGTGATCGCCTGCGGCCAGCGCGGCGAGACCGGCCGCGCGCTGGTTGAGGCTGTCAGTGAAGCCGGTTCCCGGCAGCACGGGAAGGGTGTCGAGCGCGTCGGCCGCACCTTCATGGCGCAACGCTCGCAGAATCGCGCGCAGTGGCAGCACCACATTCCGGAGAATTCTTACCCGGCGTACCGCCGCCAGATGTGCGGCTCGGTCCAACAGCCGATCGGCCTCGGCCCACCGCCCGCTGTCGATCAGAGCCGTGATCATCACGCTGAACGGACTGAGCGCGAAACCCGGCGTCACCAGGAACGAACCGGTATCGCAGACGGCTTGCAGGTCGTTCGCAGCCCTCGACGAGTCGTCCAGGAGAAACGCTATGGTGCCCGTGTGCACCATGCGCAGCAGCTCGGCGGGCCCGGTCCCGGCCGGCTCCGGGCAGGCAGCGGACGCCGCGTAACGGGTGGGATCGCTGATCGCGAGGATCGCTTCCCGGACGACCGCGATGTCGAGCGTCGGGATGATGCCCGTCCCGGACATCGCCGGGCTGTCATCGGCGAGGGCCAGTAGCGCGGGGAGCTGTTCCCGATGGGCGGCGACACCAGAGGCCAGAACGGCTGCCGCGCCGGTGAAGACCGCCAGCAGAGCGACCTGCCCGTCATTCGGCCTGCGGCGGACGGCCCGGGAGACGACCTCGAACGCCTCCCACGGTTGCGCCGACTGCATGAGCGCGAGCCCGGCGCCGCAGGCCGCCACCCCACCGGTGTCGGCGTCGGGGAGCAACGCCATGGTCTTCTCGTAGAGCTCGATCGTCCAATCCGGATGCCCACTGCGGTAAGCGGCGCCAACCGCACGCGCGTAGCGACGGGTGGCGCTTCCGTCATCGGTGCTGCGCTCCGCCGCGGACTGCAGGGCACCCGCCGCGGTGAAGTGATCGCCCCGCGACGCCGCGCTCGTGGCTGCCTCCTCCAGCACGGCGGCCAGCGCGTCATCGCGTCCGATGGTGGATTCAGCGAGGTGCCAGGTGCGGCGGTAAAGGTCGTCGGTGGCTGCGGCGAGAGCGCGATGGGCCCGGACGACGTCATTGGCACTTCGTCCGGCGGCGCAGGCCGCGCGGATGAGCGGGTGCCGGAAGTGGACGTGCCCGTTCCGCACGGCGATCAGGCCCGCCAGCTCGGCAGGTCCCCAGTCGGACAGATCGAGCGATGCGCGGGCTGCCCGGGTGAGGGTTCCGACGTGTTCCGCGCCGTCGGCCAGCGCCGCATGCAGCAGCAGCCATCCGGTGGCTGCCGGCAGAGCCCGTACCCGCTCGGTGAACTCCGGCGGTAGCTGCTCCCTCAGGCCACCGAAGATACGTAGAGCGAGCGGGTTGCCCTCGGCCCTGCGCAGGATGTCCCTGCGGTGCTGGGCACCGGTCGGTGCGTATCGAGTGTCGAGCAGCCGGGCGGCGTGCTGCTCGGACAGTGGCTCGATCCGGTAGCGCGGGATCCCGTGGTCGCCGCCGTCGAACTCCAGGGCCTCGTCGCGCGCGGCCAGCAGCAGGACGATCCGCTCCGCCGAGGTGTGACGCAGGACCTCGGCGAGCAACCGAACCGACTCGCTGTCCGACCGGTGGAGGTCATCGGCGATCACCAAGGTCGGCCGCTCGCGCGCCAGCTGTTCGAGAACCAGCAGCAATGCGGTCACGACTGCGGGCTCGTCAACCGGGGTTCCGGCAGTGCCCGGATGCCGGAGGGTGGCGAGCGCATGGCGCAGATGCCCGGGCAACTCGGTGACATCGACGCTTCCCGAGTCAATCAACTCGTCCAGCAGCGCGAACGGTCGGTTCTCGGCACCGGTGAGCGTGAGGATGCGGTAACCACGGCGGCGGGCGTGCGTGGCCGCAACGTACAGCAGCGCGGATTTGCCGATGCCGGGGTCGCCGCAGAGAAGCACGGACGACGCCCGGCGCTCGCCGGCATCGACAACTGCGGTGATGTACGCCAGCTCTCGCTCCCGGCCGACCAGCATCGTGCCATCCCCGTCCGACACCGAATCGCTCCCTGCCGTTGTGCTGCTGATGAAGCAGTAGTGCATCACCGCGGGTGCAGACGGGCCAGGAAGAAAGCACGAAGTTCGCGAGGACGTGCAGTACGTCAACGGATGGCGTGGCCACGTCCCGGCAGCATGCTCGAGCTCTGAAACGACCCCGCGCGGGCCGCCGGCGTGGGGTCGGCGGCCGGCGGCACGTGAGGAGGCCTCGGTCATGTCGTATCGCACCGGCTTGCACGGGCATCGCATCGGCCTTCAACTGGGACGGGCTGCGGCCGCGGAAGCCGTCGGCGCCTTCGTCCTCGTGTTCGCCATCGCGGCCACAGCGTCAGCGGCGACGCTGCATCTCCCAGCCGCAACGACTTTCGGCCCGGCAACGGTGCCGGTCGCCGGGATGGCTGCCCTGCTCCTGATGATCATCGTTCTGGGGCCGATCAGCGGCGCTCATCTCAATCCCGCTGTCACCGTCGCCCTGGCGATGTCCGGACGGTTCCCATGGCGCCACGTCCCGCTCTATCTGGGTGCACACCTGGCCGGTGGCCTGCTTGCCGCGTTCGCCACCTGGGGTGTCGAGGGCCCACAGGCCCGGTCAGCGGGTCTCGGCGCACCGGCCCCGGCAGCGGGAGTGAACAGCCTGCGGGTGCTTCTCGTCGAGGCGATCGTCACGTTCGTACTCGTGCTGGTCGTCGTCGCCGTGGCCACCGATCCCACGGTTCCCCGGGCCCGCGCCGCGCTCGTCATCGGGGCCACCCTCGGCCTCGCCATCCTGGTCAGCGCTCCGATCAGCGGCGCCGGCGTCAATCCGGCCCGCGCGCTCGGGCCGATGCTCGTCGCCGGCCGGCTGACCGCTTGGTGGGCCTACCTGCTCGGCCCGCTGTGCGGCGGTGTGGCTGCAACCCTGCTATACGACCGCTTCTTACGCGGCACCCCATCGAGGTCCGGATGATGTACGCCGGCTGCGGCTGGAGGCTCTTCCCCCGCAGGACGCGGTCACGCTGCTCGCTGCGATCGTCGAGGATCGGGCGATCACGTCGGACGCGCTGCGGGCCATCGCCGACCTGTGCGTCAACGTGCCGCCCGCCCTGCGGATCGCCGGCAACCGGATGGTCAGCATCCCGCGTTGGACGGCCGACGACCTGATTGCCCGGCTCGCCTCGCACGAACGCCGCCTGGACACCCTGGCAACCGACGACATGCAGGTCAGGCCGCTTTCACACTCTCTTACCAGCAGTTGTCCGACGCGGGGCGCCTGCTGTTCCGGCGGCTGGCGCTGGTTCCCGGCACGTCACCGGCGCCGGTCTGGCGGCGGTGCTGGCGCAGCAACCGCTGCCGGCGACCGAGGACGCCCTCGACGAACTGGTCGATCTGAGCCTGCTGCAGCAGGGCTCGGACGGCCGGCTGCGGTTCCACGACCTGCTGCGGCTCTACGCGGCGTCCGAGCTGGATGGCGCCGAGGACGCCGGGCCGGCGACCGGAGGGCCTGCCCAACGCCGTCATCCTGCACGCCATCATGCCGCACACCCTGGGTCGTGACGACGAGGCCGCGATCGGGCTCCGCGACGCCGTCGTCCTGGTGACCGACCCGGCGACGGCTCCACCCGAGCACCTCGCCCGGTTCGTCGAGGTGACCCGCACGCCATCCTCGCCGATATCTCCATCGAGGCTGGGGACTGGGCTGCGGCGCTCGGGCACGTCGACGCGTCGGTACGGGCCGCGGAGCCGCTGGCGTACGCCCCCACCCGCGAACTCGTCACGCTGTCGCGCCGGGCGCCGGTCTACGCCCAGCTCGGCCGGCTGCCGGAAGCCCGCGCCGACCTCGACGCCCTGGACGAGATCCGGGAACACGCCGGGGACAGCACATTCGGGGCGTACGGCGCGATCCAGGATCGCGTCGAAGCAACCGAACGCCTACTCACGGCCGAGGCGACTGATCGGCGACGCCGCAACTTCGTGCTTTCTTCATGGTGCGGATCCGGCACCGATGGTGGACTGCTATATATGGCCCTGCGCGTGCTCAGCGATCCCGGCGAGCAGCTGCCACAGGAGTTCCGTGCCCAGGTGTGGGTGCTGCGTGTCCTTCCGGCACCCACTGCTGCGTACCGCGTGCATGGCGGCCGCAACCCCGGCGGACATCGCCCGGGTGCACCACGGCCTGGCCGCGGCCACCGCCGATCCCTACCGCCGGGCACGGCATCTCGCCGCGGCGACGCCGAGCCCGGACGCATCGGTCCCCGCCATCCTGGAGGCGGCCGCCGACGGAGCACTGGGCCGTGGCGACCATCTGGCCGGCAGGGTCGCCCTGCGTTCCGCCGCCGAGCACAGCGCCACCACCGACGACGCCGCTCGCCGTTACGCCCAGGCGTCGTTCGCCGCACACCGCAGCGGTCAACCGCAGGTGGCGGACGAACTGGCCGAGAAGGTCACCGCCATGACCGCCGACCCGGACCTGACCGGGATCGCCGCCTGCAGCACCGGATTCGCCCTGCTGCACCCTGCACGTCCCGAGCAGGCCTTCGAGCTGACCGCCCGAGCCGCCCGGCGCCGCCCACGCGACGGGCAGGTGACGCTGACCGCGGTGGTGGTCGCGGCCGCAGCCACGCTGCTGTCCGGGTCGGGCGCTCATCGCAAGCAGTTGCCGGGGCTGCTGGACCTGGTCGGGCAGAGTGCTGCCGGAGAGCTGGAGGCGAGCATGTTCCCGTACCCGCAGACCGCTCTCGCTCGAGCGGCCGTCAGCACGATCAACGACCCGGCCGGGTCCACCGGGCTCTGCCCGGAATGGGCGAGCACCGCTGCCGCCGGGCCGACCCGGATGCTTTTCACCGGCACCATCGCCTTCCTGCGGGACAAGTCCACCAAGGCCGCCGTCGACCTAGGCGCCACCTGTGACGGCGGTGCACCCGGCTCCGCCCTGGCCTTCTACCCGCTGATGGTCCTCGCCCTGATCGGCAGCGGGCGGTTGGCCGAGGCCGACCGGATGCTCGACCGTGGAACGCTTCCGCCTGTCATCGCGGACCGTCGGATCGCACCTGTACCGGATCTATGCGGAGCTCGGTGTCGGGAACCGGCATCAGTTGCGGGCGCTGTTGGGCACGTCGCGGTGACGCGGGCGGTCGACTGACGGACGGCAGCGGGCCGGATTCAGGAAACGATCCTCTCGTAGCTGTTCTACGACGAAGGAGCACCCAGCATGTCCACTACCCCCACTGTCGTCCTCGTGCACGGCGCGTTCGCGGACGCGTCGAGTTTCGCGAAGCTGATCCCGGAACTGCTGGGCAGCGGCGTCAAGGTTGTCGCCCCGGCCGTACCGAACCGCAGCCTGACCGGCGACGCGCAGTACATCGCCTCCGTGATCCGGCAGATCGGCGGGCCGGTGCTGCTGGTCGGGCACTCCTACGGCGGCGCGGTGATCACCGTGGCCGGCGTCGAGGAGAACGTCAAGGGCCTGGTCTACCTGTCCGGCTACGCCCTGGCCGAGGGCGAGAGCCTTGGCCAACTGCAGGGCGGGTTTCCCGACTCGGACTTGGCGCAGGCGCTGGTCTACACGAAGTTCCCGGTGCCGGGCGCTGAGGATGGCACAGACGTATCGGTAGACGTCGAGAAGTTCCCGGCCATTTTCGCTCACGACGTCGACCCGGAGCTGGCCCAGGTGCTGGCCGTCTCCCAGCGCCCGCTGACCGGGTTCGCTTTCGGTGAGCCGGCGCCGGTCGCGGCGTGGCGGACCAAGCCGTCCTGGGGCGTCGTCTCCAGTTCGGACCACACGATCAACCCGGACGTGGAGCGGTTCGGTTATCAGCGGGCCGGCGCGACGGTCACCGAGATCGACTCCTCGCACCTGGTGATGCTGTCGCACCCGAAGCAGGTCGCGGACATCATCCGTGAAGCCCTGGCCGCCGTCACTCCCACCGCTGCCTGAAAGAGGAAACCACCATGCCATTCATCACCACGTACGACGGCACCGACATCTTCTACAAGGACGGGGGTACCGGGCAGCTATCATCTTCAGCCACGGCTGGCCGCTGAGCGGCGACGCCTGGGACGTCGAGATGAAGCTGGCCGCGGACAACGGTTTCCGGGCCATCGCGCATGACCGGCGCGGCCATGGCCGGTCGACGCCGACCTGGCACAGCAACGACATGGACACCTACGCCGAGGACCTCGACGCCCTGGTCCGCGCCCTGAACCTGGAAACATCATCCTGGTCGGCCATTCGACCGGCGGCGGTGAAGTGGTCCGGTTCGCGGCACGGCACGGCGTCGGCCGGGTGGCGAAACTCGCCACGGTCGACGCGGTCCCGCCTGTCATGATCAAATCGGACACCAGCCCGCAGGGCACACCGATCGAAGTCTTCGACGGCATCCGGGCCGGGGTCCTCGCCGGCCGCTCGCAATTCTTCCAGGACCTGTCGGAGCCGTTCTTCGGTACGAACCGGCCAGGTTCGACCATCTCGCAGGGCCAGCGCGACCAGTTCTGGCGCCTCGGCATGCAGGCCGGTTTCGCCGCCGTCTACGACTGCGTGAAAGCGTTCTCGGAGACCGACTTCACCGACGACCAGATCGTGCCGATCGCCGACGCCACGCTCAAATCAATCGAGTTGGTCAAGAACGCGACGCTGAAGGTTTACCCGGGGGCACCGCATGGCATCGCCGGCCCGTACCAGCAGGAGCTGGACCTGGACCTGCCCGAGTTCTGGAAGAGCTGACCCGCTACTGACACCGTGCCCGCCGGTCTGTACCGGCGGGCACGGTCGTTTTGGTGTGCAAGACGCCGCCGGTGATCCGGTCCGAGATCCGTGAGTCGACCGACCGATGGCAGCGCCTCGACAGGGCCGCAAGCTCGATCCATGCGAAACCTCACCACCGGCCGGCGCTGGAAGCCACTGGCCATCGCCGGCGTCGTCGCCGCGTCCGTGCTCACCCTGCTGCCTGTCGCCGCGTCAGCCAGCTCCCCGGCCACCACCGCCGTCACCAGGCCGGCGGAAGCCAAGCCGACCGTCGTGCTGGTGCACGGCGCCTGGGCGGACGCCTCCGGCTGGGACGGCGTGACCGCCCGGTTGCAGGCCAAGGGATACAGCGTCATCGCCCCGCCGAACCTGCTGCGCGGACTCGACGAGGACTCCGGGTACCTCAAAAGCTTCCTGGCCACCGTCAACGGCCCGATCGTGCTGGTCGGCCACTCCTACGCCGGCGCCGTGATCACCAACGCGGCGACCGGCATCCCGAACGTCACATCGCTGGTCTACATCGCCGCGTACGCCCCTGACCAGGGTGAGACGATCGCCCAGGCCGGAGCACTGGCCAGCGGTGACAACTCGGTGCTGGTGTCACACCTGGTCACCCGCGCCTACCCGAACCGGCCAAAGGCCACACCGTGCAGATCCATAGCTCGCATGCGGCGATGGTGTCGCACCCGGACGCGGTGACCGACCTGATCCTGCGCGCCGCCCGATCCTAGCGGGCCGGACGTCTCCGGTCCGGGCAGTGCGGTGCGGTGCGGCACGGCCCAGACCGGCTCACCACTGCTATCGCGAAAAGAGAATGGATATGACCGTGTGGCAGACGGGCCGCGCTGGACGAGATCCGGCCCTGCTGGAAAGGCCTGTTCGAAGTGGCTGGTGGCGTTACCGCGGCCGGCACCGGACTCGACGCCTGCGGGACCGGGCCTGGTTCCTGCCGGCCACGGCGGCCACGGTGCGGCTGTGGAACCGGACCACAAATGACGCACCGGCTGCCCGGGGCACAACCAAAGGAAACCGGCATGCAGCCGCCCATCAGTGAGCCGGGGACCGGGGCGTGGGCACCACTGCGCCGGCCGGTGTTCCGGACGATCTGGCTTGCCGCCCTTATCGCGAACGTCGGCACGTGGATGCAGACGGTCGCCGGCCAGTGGCTGCTTATCGAACACCACAGCACCAGCCTGCTGATCTCGCTGGTGCAGAGCGCGTCCAGCGTCCCGGTCCTGCTTCTGGTCATTCCCGCCGGCGTGGTCGCCGACTTCCTGGACCGCAGGCGGCTGCTGCTGGCCGTGCAGGTGGTGCAGACGGTCCTCGCCGGCCTGCTCGCGCTGCTGACCGCGGCCGGGCAGACCACTCCGCATGTCCTGCTGTTGTTCACGTTCCTACTCGGGTGCGGGGCGGCCGCCCAGCTGCCCGCGTACCAGGCGATGGTCTCCGACCTGCTGCCCCGCGCCGAGCTGGGCCAAGGCGCCGCGCTCAGCTCGTTGGGGGTCAACCTGGCCCGGGCGGTAGGACCAGCGATCGCCGGGCTACTTCTCGCCCACCTCGGCGTGGCCTGGCTCTTCGCCCTGAACGCAGCCTCCTTCGCGCTGTTCGGCGTCGCCCTGCTAACCGCCCCCGCTGCCCGGCACACCACCGCGTCCGCGGTACGGGCCGCCTCATGGTCGAGCCTGGCAGCCGGCGGCCGATACGTGTGGCACGCTCCGGCAGTTCGCCGAATCCTGCTGCGCCTCATGCTGTTCGCCGTTCCCGCCAATGTTCTGTGGGCGCTGCTGGCGCCACTGGCCGAAGCACGCCTCGGGCTTGGCGCCACCGGATACGGCGTTCTGCTCGGCGCGGCGGGTGCCGGAGCGGTCGGCGGCGCGATCCTGCTGCCGGCGCTCCGAGGCAGGCTTTCCGCCTCTGGTCAGCTGACCGTCGCGGGCCTTGTGTACGGCGCGGGCCTCATCGCCCTGGCATTCACCCGCGACGCGACCGTCGCGGTGGTGGTGCTGATACCCATCGGCGTTGCGTGGATCACCGTGATCGCCGGCCTGAACGCCACCACCCAGGCATTTCTCCCCGACTGGGTACGAGCCCGGGCGCTCGCGGTCTACCAAATGGTGCTGTTCGGCGTCTTCGCTGGTAGTGCCGCCGCTTGGGGAGCTGCTGCCACCTGGCTCGGGATCAGCCGGGTATTCGCCGCCGCCGGCATCCTGCTGCTGGCCACCGCAGTGGCCGGTGTGTGGCTGCCGCTGCGCAGCACCGACCTCGGCGACCGGACCGCGATCCCCGACGCGGTGCTGCCCGAGGCCACGTTCGTCGGCTGGGCCGATGATCCGGTGGAGCTGATCGTCCGATATCAGGTTCCCGCCAATCATCGGGGAGCTTTCCTGGACGCGATGACCGACCTGCGTAGAAGTCGCCTGCGCACCGGCGCGTCGCATTGGGCACTGCTCAGCGACACCGCCGACCCCCAATGGCTGCTCGAACACTACCGGTTCGCCTCGTGGGCGGACTACGTGGACCTGAGCCAGCACCGGCAGACCCCCTACGACCACCAGGTACGACATCGCGTCGAAGCGCTCGCCGACGCTGTCTCTACACAGCGATTGCTGGCTCTCACCCTGCCATCTGATCGGACGCCGCCGGGATCTCGCTGAACGGGGCACGGAGACCCGCTGGTGTGTTGGGCGGGCAGGCGGTCCGCTCTTCCTCGGATTGGCCGAGTTCCCGGTATTGAGCACCGACTGATGAGGGCGGCGCAAGTTGCGAGGTAGGAACTGCGACAAGGCGGAGTAGCTGATCGGCCGCTTCTCAGCGCTGCGCGACATGTATTTCGGGGCCTGCGCAGCCTAGGCCCGGCATTGACAGGTCCAGGCGGAACAGGGGCGGCTCGCCTGGACCTGCTCGCCGGCGGCGCGGAAGTCCGCCGGATCGTCCTCGCACGCCCGGAGGTAAGCCACGACAATGGACCGACTGTGACGTGTGCGGCCGGCAACACTCAAGATCCTCGGGCCGGTAGGTTCTGCCCCTACTGGGGCGGTCGGGCCGGCGCCCCCGGGTTCGGTTTCAGCCTCAGACTTGTTTCGCCCCGCCTCCAGGCCGCCTACACGGCATCCGGATCTGCCTGCTCCGCATATGGTGAAGCCGGTAGAAGGCAGACCCCGCCACCGCAGCGATGAAAGACAACAAGTCGCTTCACTGACGGGGTCCAGGCGCCTCAGCCCGCCGAATTGGGGGACAGTCTCAAGATGTAGCGGTGTTCGCCGGACAACACGACCTCGCCACGCTGGTTGTGGACGGTGGCCCGGGTCGCCACGAGCCCTTTGCCGTCGCGTGGTTCCAGGCTGATGATCCTAAGGCTTGGGTAGAGGGTGTCGCCGGCGTTGACCTCGCGATGGAATTCGGCCGTCAGGCTGGCGAAGGCCACAAAAACACTCCCGATGTACTGCGGGAACAGCGTCGCTCCGGGTGCGGTGAACGCGAGAACCTGCAGGCCATGCACGACCGGTGCGGCATGCCCATGCGCGCGGGCGTAAACGGCGTCGTAGTGGATCGGATGATTGTCGGCGGACACCGTCTGGAAAGCCGCGGCGTGCGCGTCGGTCACCGTCCGGCTAGGCGCGTTGAATACCTCGCCGATCATCAGGTCCTCGAAGGTGCGTTCCGGGACGACAGCGTGCATAGCAGGATCGAAGGTTGTCATGGTGACAGCGTTCCCGACAATGGCGCCCCGGGCGTCCGTCATCCGACTGCCCAGTTCGGCAAGTGCGGGTAGCTCATGATGTCCACACGACCAAGCTTCCCGCGGCACACCGCCGGAGCCGGCGTACATCGCGCGCCTGTGTTGCATCCTGGCGGGGCAGTCGATGATGCTGCTTGGGACGGTCGGACTGGGTCTGGCGGGCGCCTGCCCGGCAGACCGCCACAGCAGCCTCCACATGCTCGCTGCGTTGATGGTCTTTGGTTGCGGCAATGCCGGGCTGGTGCTCGCGGGGTTCGCCCGTTGCGCCACGGCGTCGCCGTCAGCGCTTCGAGACGCTGCGCAACTGGGTCGACCGACTGCGGCAGGAACGCGACGGCGGCCGGCCCAGCGACCGGCCACAGCGCCTTCTACGACTGGCTTCGGCAGGGACGCCACCGCGCTGCCGAGCGGGAACGCCACGACCAGCAGCGCGTCGAGATCACCCAGCAGGCGTGGTCAGAGCACCGCGGCGTCTACGGCGCCAGGCGGCTCACCGCCGAGCTGCACGAACGCGGCCACCACTGGAACGGCAAGGCGGTCGCGAGACTCATGCGCCTGGCCGGCATCGAGGGCGCCCACCGCCGGCGGCGTGGTAAACCGCGCCGCAAGGCCGCGTCCACCGCGACCGCGCCGGACCTGGTCCAGCGCCAGTTCACCGCGACCGCCCCGAACCGGTTGTGGGTCGCCGACATCTCCTACCTGCGCACCTGGGAAGGGTTCCTCTAACTCGCCGTCGTGGTCGACGCCTACTCACGCTGGGTCGTGGGCTGGGCGAGGGCCGACCACCTGCGCACCGAACTGATCCTCGACGCGGTCGGCATGGTCATCCAGCACCGCCGACCCGCCCGTGATCAGCTCATTCATCACTCGGACTGCGGGACTCAGCTTACGAGTTGGTGCGCGATAGCCGGAGAGCACACGGGGTGTGAATGCCTCGCTGCTTCTGACTGCGCTCATCGGGGCGGCGTGAGCCCGCTTTCATAGGCGGTCACGATCGCGTCCAGGAGGCTGGGAAAGCGGGTTTCAAGGTCTTCGCCACGCAGCGCGGTCCACCGGCGGTTGCCGTCCTCCCGTTGGCGGATGACTCCGGCCTCGCGTAGTACCCGGAAGTGGTGGGTGAGCGTGGAGGGCGCGACGTCCACGGGGAAGGTGCCGCAGGCGCGCTCGGGTGCGGCGCGCAATGTCTGCACGATCGTCATCCGGGTTGGGTCGGACAGTGCGTGCAGGATGTCCAGCAGGTCGAACTCGTTCGGCTCCGGATGGATGAGCGTCGGGCGGCGGCGCTGTGATCTTGGCATCTCACACCTTTCATTCGACAATCATCGTACAACCAGGTACGGTTTTCGTCATACGACGAACATCGAAGGAGTTGTCATGCACGCGTTGATGATGATCGGGCCGTCGCAAGGGGTGGACCGTACGGAGGTGCGCGAGATCGAGGAGCCCCGACCGAGGCCGGGTGAGGTGACGATCGACGTGGTGTATGCCGGGATCAATTTCCTCGACGTGATGGCCCGCCGCGGTGACGCCGGCTATGTCGGTGCCTGGCCGTACGCGCCCGGCCTGGAGGTGTCCGGAGCGGTCCGGGAGATCGGCCCCGATGTCACGGGCCTGGCCGTGGGCCAGCGGGTGGCCGCGTTCACCGCGGGCGGCGGCCTCGGCGACGTGGTGCTAGTGCGGGCCGAGTTCGTGGTGCCGGTGCCCGACCAGGTCCCGTCATCGGTTGCGGCGGCGGCCCCGCTCATGCTCACGACCGCGCTGCTCCTCCTGGAGGACGCCGCCCGGTTCCGTCCGGGCGAAACCGTGCTGGTGCATTCGGCCAGCGGAGGCGTCGGAGGCGCCGTCGCCCAGCTGGTGCCGGCGCTCGGCGGAGGGCTGCGCATCGGCACCGTGGGCCGCCCCGACAAGGTCGCCTCGGCGCTCAAGAGCGGGTATGACGTGGCGGTGGCGCGGAGTGAGGACCTGACCAAGGCGGTGCGGGCAGCGACCGGTGGCGCCGGGGTGGACATTGTGCTCGATCCGTTGGGTACCACCATGATCGAGACTGATCTGGGAGTCGCCGCTCCCGGCGGCCGGATCGTCCTGTTCGGCAACGCTGGCGGCGGGGACCAGGCTGCGCTGCCACCGGCCGGACGGCTGATCGGCGGCAATCTCGCCATCAGCGGCTTCAGCATCAGCCGCCTGTGGGCCACAGCGCCGCGCCGCGCCGCCGCCGGCCTGCGCAGGGTCCTTGATCTGATCGCCGAAGGTCGACTGGACGTCGCGATCACCGAAGTCGGCTCGCTCGCGGACGTGCCCGCGGTCCACCAGTTGCTCGCCGAGGGCCGCGGCGACGGCAAGTACGTCGCTCACCTTCAGGGATGACCCCTTCGGCGTGTTGATCAAACGTCGTAGGTGGGCGGCACGATGCCTGGTTGTGAAGGTCATCGATTGTGCTGTCCTGTCTCATCCTGTCCTGACCGGGATCTCCAGAGAACACCTGGGTGGCTTGATCGAGGAACTAGCTGATCCGTGGCTGGCGCAGTTGGAGTCACAGCTGCGGGATCGGCGTGGCGGTCGTGACCGGCTGCGGGCCAAGAGGGCTGGCCCTGATCACGCGCTGCCGTTCGTCGACCGGGTGATCGCGACGCTGGTCATCTTGCGGTTCCAGCTCCCGCACGCCGCCCTCGGGGTGCTGTACGGGGTGGATCGTTCGACGATCACCCGAGCTGTGCACGAGGTCCGTCCGCTGCTGGCCCAGCCGGACTTCGCGGTCCCCAGGCGGCCCGGTATCCGGCTACGTACCCTGGCCGATGTGTTCGCCTACACCGACGCCGAGGGAGTCGAGCTGCGCATCGATGGCACCGAGGTGCAGGTCAGGCGCCCCGCGGCGCACAAGCCCGGACGGCGGGCATTCGTGTCGGGCAAGAAGAAGCAGAACACGATGAAGCCCACCGTGATCAGCGACGGCGACGGCCGGCTGCTGTGGACGGGCGCGATCCGGCCGGGGCGGATGCACGACGTCACCGCGCTACGCACCGAAGGGATCGAGGATCTCCTGCGCCGCCACACCGACGTGAAGGCGCGGGTTGACACGGGGTACCAGGGCCTGTCCCGTGACTTCCCCGGGCAGGTCACCACCCCGCCCAAGAAGCCGAGCAAGGACGCCACTGCCGAGCAGGCCGCCGCGTACGAGCACGCCCGCCACCGGCAGTCCTCGCAGCGAATCTGCGTCGAACACGCCATCGCCGAACCCAAGCAGTGGCGGCCCCTGCAACGCTGAATCGGTTGCTGTGACTCCTTCGAGGAGACCTTCCAGGCCATCGCCAGCCTGGTCTCCGACCGCACCGCAAAGCGATAAAGATCAACAGCAGGACAGCGCAGGCACACGCGCCCCCACCTCAATCGCGCACCAGGCTTCGGCGCCTGACCTGCACCACCCGGCAGCGCACCAATGGCGGCAGAAGCGTGCGCTTCGAGATTGATCAACGAGGGCTCACCAAGGGCCATGCGAGGTGAAGGCTGACCGCTGACGTCCCTTGCCGCAGACGATAGCTTGGTCCGGCGGTCGTCATGGCTACACCGGTCACGGGTTCCGTGTAGCCCCGCACCACCGGACCTAGTACCAACGCCGTTCAGTTCGGGCGGTGGTCGGCGTGCCAAGGCGTGGCTGAGACGTGAAGCAGCGGAGCTCCGGTATAGAGGGTGGTCACTCTAAGACGCCCTGACACCTGGAGCTCCGCTGGCAGGTCAGATTGCCATATCCCGGTCGATGACGGTAGCCGCAGGGGTGTTCGCGCCAGGTCATCTGGGCGAGCTGACCCGGCTGGTGCCGTTCGAGATGGTCGATGATGTGCTGACCGCGACCGGGCGTACGCAGTCGCGGGTCCGGCTGCTGCCGGCGCGGGTCGTGGTGTATCTGTTGCTCGCAGGATGCCTGTTCGCCGAACTCGGCTACCGGCAGGTGTGGTCGAAACTCACCAGCGGCCTGCGTGGTCTACCGATCGTGGCGCCCAGCGGCAGCGCGTTACGTCAGGCCCGGCAACGCCTCGGCCCGCGACCGGTGCGGGCGCTGTTCGACCTGCTGCGCGGTCCTGCCGCGACGAGCACAGCATCACCACCACCGCTGGCACCCACACCGGCGACTACCGGCTGATCACCACCCTGCTCAACCCACACACCCATCCCGCCACCGACCTGATCCGGATCTACCACGAACGCTGGGAAATCGAGACCGCCTACCTCGAACTGAAGTCCTCGATCCTCGCCGGCCGCGTGGTACGCGCCCGCACCCCCGACGGCATCGATCAGGAAATCCACGCCCTGCTCATCGTCTACCAACTCCTACGCACCGCTATGACCGACGCCACCGACAGCCAATCCGGCCTCGACCCCGACCGAGCCAGCCTCACCACCGCCCTCAACACCGCCCGCGACCAAGTCGTGCACGCCGCCGGGATCATCGCCGACACCGTCATCGACCTCGTCGGCGTCATCGGCGACCATGTCCTGGCGAACCTGCTGCCCGAACGCCGCCTACGCACCAAGACCCGCATGATCAAACGCTCGAACTCGAAATACCAAGCCCGCGGCCCGACCATCGACCGGCACAGCTACAAAGCCACCACCAGCATTGACGTCATCAGCCCCGACCCTTGACACCCCTACCACCGCCCTAACTGAACGGCGTTGGTACTAGTACCGACGACTTGCCAAAGTAGCCCTGGGCCGACTTGATCGGTGTTACGTTCGGAACGTGGCGGCCCCGACACCTTCGGTCGGATGATGGGCGGGGACATGAAGGCATTCGTGATGCACGGTATCGGTGAGACGGGTTTCATGGACAAGTCTGTTCCAAAACCTGGACCGAACGATGCGGTGTTACGCACGACGAAGGCGCTGATCTGTACCTCGGACTCGCGACTGGGCTGTGTCCCGGCGGCCGGGCTGCGCATGCAACGCCTGTGTTGAATGTGCTCGAACACAGGGATCTCGACCCACCCACATGACGACACACCAGTTCGGCTTCGACGATATGCCCCGGGCGTTCGAGGTCGCCGACCACAAGCTCGACGACGTCGTCAAGGTCCTCGTCAGCTTCTGACCGGGGCGCGTCCTCTCAACACCGATGCGGAACGTGGACTGAGGTGGTCATGATCGATCTCGACCCGGCGTTCCGGCCGGTCACTCGCCTAGACGGCTACCATCGGCTCGAAGATCTTGGTCTGCTGGGAGACGGTCAGACGACGGCGCTGGTGGGCCTTGATGGCAGCATTCCGTGGCTGTGCTTGCCGCGCTTCGACTCCGATCCGGTCTTCTGCGGGCTCCTTGACAACGCCAACGGCGGCCAGTTCACGGTGGCGCCCGAGGACCTCCGGGAGGCGCGGCAGCGCTATGTGCGCGATAGCGGAGTGCTCGTCACGGAATTGAGGTGTCCTACGGGGACAGTCCGGGTCACCGACGCGTTGGCGCTGCGGGCGGGCGCGGACCTCAGCGACGACATGCCCTCAGGCCGGTCTGAACTGGTGCGTTCGGCGGAGGTGATTGAGGGCACCGTGAGGCTGCGGGTCGAGGTCCAGCCGCGCGACGGCGCGCAGGCGCGACCCTCCTTCGACGGGATCGAGCTACGACCGGCTCGGCGGTCCGACCTCGTGCTGCACTTGCGCGCCAACCGGCCGCTGTCCGGGCCGCACGCGACGTACGAACTCGGCTCGGGCGAGCGACTCGACCTCGTCCTGTCGTGGGGGCGCATCCACCGGCACCACCGCTTCGACGCCGTGGAACTGCTGGCTCACACGGTGGCCGCCTGGCAGCGGTGGATGACGCGGTTCGACTACGCCGGCCCGCAGTCGCAGTTGGTACGGCGATCGGCGGTGACGCTGAAAATGTGCGATGACTGGGTCAACGGCTCTGTCGTCGCCGCACCGACCTCATCGCTGCCGGCCCCGGTCGGCGGAGTCCGCAACTGGGATTACCGGTACTCGTGGGTGCGGGATGCCGCTTTCAGCGTATTCGCCATGCGGCGTATCGGTTTCCTCAACGAGGCGGATGCGTTTCTCGGTTGGGTTTTGGATGCCTTCGAACGTAGCGGTCGGCCGCGCATCATGTACACGGTAGACGGTTCGTTGGTGCCCGACGAGCTCGATGATGTGGCGTTGGCCGGCTACCGGGGCTCGGCCCCGGCCCGCTGGGGCAACGGTGCCGCGGACCAGCGCCAACATGACGTGTACGGGGAGGTGCTCGACTGCGCCGACCAGTGGGCCCGCGCGGGCGGCGAGGTCCGGCCCGCATTGTGGGACAGCCTCACCCTGCTCGCCAACAGCGCTCAAGACGAATGGCGCAACCCTGACCAGGGCATCTGGGAGGTGCGTAGCGAGGGCCGTATCTTCACCTACTCCGCCGGTCTGTGCCAGGTGGCCCTCGACCGGGCGGCTGGACTGAGTGAGCGCCTCGGACTGCCCGGCCCGGTGGCAGCCTGGCGGGGGTGCGCGGACCACTTGCGAGAGCTGATCCTCCATCAGGCCTGGGACGAGAAGACACAGACCATCAGCGCCCACCTCGACGGCGGTGGCAATCTCGACGCCAGCCTGCTCGCCCTTCCGTTGCGCGGCATCATCCCGGCCAACCATCCCCGGACGGTCGCGACCACGAAGGCCGTCAGCGAGCGGTTGTCCGCCGGCGACGGCCTGCTCTACCGCTACCTACACGACGAGCAGTCCGACGGCATCGCGGGAGACGAGGGAGCGTTCCTGCTGTGCAGCTTCTGGCTCGTCGACAACCTGGCCCTGCAGGGACGCCTCGACGAAGCAGAGTCGCTGTACGACAAGCTCTGCGCCAAGACGAGCCCGCTCGGTCTGCTGTCCGAACAGATCGACCCGTCGACCGGAAGCCTCATCGGCAACTTTCCGCAAGCGTTCAGCCATCTCGGAATCGTGGCGAGCGGGGTGAACCTCGCCCGGGCCAAGGAGAGTGCATCGACATGATCGACCACCTCGCGATCTTCGGTGCGACCGGGGACCTGACCGCCCGTCTCCTGCTGCCGGCACTGGCTACCCTGCGTGCTGAAAGGTGTCTCCCGCAGGGGTTCCGGCTCACTCACCTGCGCCGGCCGCGAGAACTGGCAGACTGACCAGTACCGGCGATGGGGATCACGACAGCTCGACCGGCATTGCGCCGGCATCTCCGCGTCAGCCCGGGACGAACTGCTGGCCGCGCGGTCCGCCTCAACCGCTTGTTGGCCGAGGTGGCGCCGGAGCAGGCCGTCTTCCGCGTCGCCCATTTCCTGGCCATGACCACGGGCCAGAACCTGCTGGGCAGCCGGCTTTCCAACCGGATTCTCGAGTCCGTCTGGAACAGCGGCCACATCGCCAAAATCGAGATCGTCTGGGAGGAGTCGCTCGCGTTCGAAGGTAGGGCCAACTACTACGACGGGGTCGGCGCGCTCAAGGACATGCTCCAGAACCACCATCCCGCCGGGTCGACCGGCCCGGCCGTACGCTCCGACGAGTCGCTACGCGAATTGCACAGCCTTGACCTGGGTCTCCAGCAACACGTCAGCGATTTGCGTGGTCGTGCAAGGGCCGCAGGTCGCTCCAGGACGGGGGGAGCGGGGCGATGCCGAGGTCGCGCACGATCGCCTGTGCGGCCAGGCCGATGGCTTCGGTGAACGTCGGGAACGCGAACTGCATCTCGGCGATCTGCTCGACCCGCAGGTTCGCGGCAATGCACGTGGCGGCGGTCTGCAGCACCTCTGCGGAGTACTCGCCGAGCACATGGGCTCCCAGAACGTAACGGCGCCGACTCTCGACGATCAGCTTGCAAAAGCCCTCTGGCCGGCCGTCCGCCACGGGCCGGAGCATGTCCTGGTAGCGGATGACCGCGACCGCGCAGTCGTACTTCTCGCGCGCCTCCGCTTCAGTGAGACCGACGCCCCCGTACTCGGGATCGGTGTAGCTGCCGGTGGGAACGATGTCATGGGTGAAGCGCCGCCGCGTACCGAGTACGGCGTTTTCCGAAGCGATGCGCCCTTCGTGCCAGGCGCTGGGCACCAACATGCTCAGACCATTGATGTCGCCGGCCGCGAAGATGTGCGAGACGGCGGTGCGGAGGTCGTCGCCAACCTTCACGTAGCCGCGCTCAATAGACACCCCGGCTGCTTCGGCGTCGAGCGTGTCCGCGTTGCTGGGCCAACCGGCGGCGAAGAACACCGCGTCCGCCTCGACCCGAGATGTCTTGTCGCCGCTACGAACGTTGAGGGCGACCCCGGTTGGCTGTTGCTCGATGCTGTCCGCGAAGGTCTCGAACAGAACGGAGATTCCCCGACGCTCGAACACATCGGCCAGGCCGCTCGAAACGTCTTCATCGGCCCGCGCCACCAGTCGGGGCGAGGCTTCTACCACTGTCACCCTGACACCGAAGTCGGCCAGGATCGAGGCGAGCTGGCAACCGGTGTCCGCACCACCGATGATCGCCACGGAGCCCGGCAGCGCTGACAGAGTCCGGATGTCGTTGTACGTCAAGGCCAGCTCCGCGCCGGGGATGGGCAGGCGTCCCGGCCGGCCACCCACAGCCATGATCACCGCTTCGCCCTGGAAAGCACGCCCGTCCGGAATCCGCACCGTGTGCGCGTCGATGAACCGGGCGGCGCCGGCCTCGTCGACAACTTCGACGCCCTGGACGCGCAGGGAGTCGCCCATCCGCTTGTGTTCGTGCGCATGCCGGGCGACCCGGTCCGCGTTCGCCAGCATCTCGGGCACGTCGACTCTAGGGGGCTCGCCTCGAAGCCCGAACCGGCCCCACGAGCCCGAGTCGCGGACGAGGCGGGCCGCGCGAGCCAGAGTTCGCACGGGCGCGGGTCCCTTGTTGAAGCTGGTGCCGCCAATCTGCTCGGCTTCCACGAGCGTCACCTCAGCACCGAGCTCCCGGGCGTGCAGTGTGGCGCTCACGCCCGCCGGTCCACCGCCAAGAACGAGAACGCGCATGATGTCCCCTCACCCGTCTGAGCACGTGTGACCTCATTGCGCTCAGCCACCGCCGCCCGTGTCCCGTCGCGGACCGATAGCCCGACGATAGCCAAACGGCCAGCGCCACACCCCTGCGTTCCGCGTAATTCGCCTGGTCTAGAGATCCTGGCCGGGTGAAGCCCGTGGTCAGGGCCGTGTGGTCGACTGCTGGGCCGAGAATCGCTCGACGAGGTAGACCGCGTGGGCGCGTTGGGCGTGCAGGGCATCGGCGGTGACCACCGTGTCGGTGAGGTCGGTGTCGGCGATCTGGTCCAACAGGGGGGGGCGAACTCGCCGATCTCGTTGGTCTTCGCGGCGATCTGCCGGGCGGAGAGAGTGACCGCATCGGCGTGACGCACCGCGGACAAGATGAACACCTGCCCGCCGTCGGGGCGGCGGGCTCCGCGTAGACACTTGCCGTCCACCGCGATGGCGGCGCGGCGGGTTGGATCACCGGCGGGCGCACGGTGAGCGCGGCGCTGATCCCGCTCACCGACACCGTCCGGAGTCAGCGGTGCCGGCCCGGGCCGCGCCAGCGCGGCCAGATGCCCATACCCGACCGCGGTCAGGTCAGCGGGGTCGACTTTCGCGTATGCGTCGCGCAGGGTCCGCTCGTCCGGGACCCGGTACCGGCCGGTCAACGGGTCGAACGGACACAACCGGCTCAGTTCCCGCTGTCCGCAGTGGGGCAAGCACGACACCTGTAGAGGTCGAACGAGATACCCGCGTTCGCCCCGCTGCTGGAGCAGGTCACGGCCCGGCTGGGCAGCCTGGCGGGTGTGGTCATCGTCGCGGACGCGCTGCACACCCAGGTCGCTCACGCCCGAGCCGTGGCCGCTGCTGGCGGGCACCTGTACGTGTCGGTCAAGGCCAACCAGCCGACCTTGTTCGCGCAGCTCAAGCAACTGCCCTGGGCTCAGGTGCCGATCGGGAACCAACACCGCGACACCGGCCACGGTCGTCGTGAGACCCGTACCGTCAAGGCCTTGACCGTCCGGACTCCCGGCGGCATCGGCTTCCCCCACGCCCAACAGGCCGTCCGGATCACCCGCACCCGCATGATCGCCGGCAAGCGTGCCCGGGAGACCGTCTACCTGGTGGCGTCTCTGCCCGCCGCCCACGCCCAACCCGCTGACCTGCAGGAATGGGCCCGCCTGGAATGGCACATCGAGAACCGGCTGCACTGGGTCCGTGACGTGACCTTCCACGAAGACGCCCACCGAGCCGGCACCGGCAACGGACCCGCCATCGCAGCAGTCCTGCGCAACACCGCCATCGGATTCCACCGCAGCAACGGCCAGACCAACATCGCCAGAGCCACCCGCCGCGCCAACCGCCGCCCCCACGACCTCATCACCACCATGACCAGCAGTTACTCAACTACGCAATGACCCTGACCGCTACTTTGCCGGAAAGATCGCCGTCCGGTCCAGCTCTTCAGTGGGCACGCTACCTTCGGTAGCTGTGCGGCGAGGAGATAACGAGGCTTCCATGTTGTTTGAACTTTCCCGGGAAGAGATGGTTTCGTCGCTCGGCGAAGAAGCCATTTTTCTCGCACCTCCCGGCTCTCTGCGACACATGCCGGAAGACTCGGCGGCAGCGCAGGCACTACTTTCAGTCGGCGTTCCTGCCGGAGTGTTCCAGCCGCAGAAGCGGATGGACTCCGGGCAACTGCCCACCGTGGACGACAAGACTGGTCTCGCGGAGTACCAGGCTCCGCCCGGGTGCGAGGCGTGGCTGGTGTTCGGCTGGATCCCACAGACGCACCTGGCGCTCGACCCAGAGACTGGCAAGGTGCACGGGTTCTCCGAGAACGGTGGTCCCGTTCAGGACCTTCACACGGATATTTTCTCTCTCGCCTACCTCACCTTCGCGTTGCATCGTCTTCTCAAGGAATTCGACTGGAGCGAGGACGACGAGGACGACTTCGAGCGGCTCGCGAAGGCCTTGGATGGGATCCGCGCTTCGGTGCAGGAACGCGATCCGCTGCCCTTCAGCGGGGACAGCGTCTGGCCGGCGGTGCTGGATGACATGGCGGCCGGCATGTGGTCCTGAAGCACGTCCTCCCATCCGTGGCCTAGTACCAACGCCGTTCAGTTCGGGCGGTGGTCGGCGTGTCAAGGCGTGGCTGAGACGTGAAGCAGCGGAGCAGGGCCTGAGTATCCCCGGTATGAGGCAATTCGCCGCACACTTGATCTTGGTGATGTGCTCGCCGTGTGCTCTCCAGCGGATGCCGTCGCGGGTCACTCGGTGCCAGCCCGGGTCAGCCGGGGCTAATGATCATGGTCGCTGGTGCGATCGCTGTGGTCCGCGTGTGGTCATCGGCAGTGCCAACCGGCGGGGCAACGCAGGTCAACGTGGGTCACTCCCTGCCAACGCGGGTCGACCCGCAGGTCGTTACACTGACCACTCGCGCCCCCGTAGCTCAGGGGATAGAGCATCGGTTTCCTAAACCGTGTGTCGCAGGTTCGAATCCTGCCGGGGGCACCTCGAAGATCAGCGAAAACACCATCTGGCCAGCGGATACGCTCCCGCGTCGATCGGTCGACCTGTGCAGCCACATGTACCTTCAACCGCCGTTTGCGGCCTCTGTACGTCTTCAAGGCGGCCCGCAACGGGCCGCACGCGCTGCGGCTGGGGCGCGCGCCGGCCGCTGCCGGCTGTTGTGGCGGACACGCGAGGCGGCAACGACGCGGCGTGAGCCTTGACGCGGGCTAGAGCCTTGAGTCAGTCGACGAGTCGTCGCACCTGCTCGTCCAGCGAGTCTGGCACCAACTGCAGCGCCCCGGAGACTGGGCCGAGTTCCTCATGGTGTCTGGCCGCCTGATCTCCTCTTGGAGTTGACACCGTCGTTGCTGGACAGGAGCCTCGACGGTCGCAGGCGGCGGAATATGCCAAGTGCTCAATGACTAGACGGGCGGCCTTTACGAGCGCGACCGTCGATCGACATGGTCGGCCGAGACGGTTGCTGTCCCCCCGACGAAAGGCTGCTGCTCATGCCAACCGCAACTCCTGTCACTCCCTTCCGGCGTGTCGTGCACCGCGCCGCCGCCATCGCGGTGGCCGCTCTCGCGGGGACCTGCCTGGTCGTCGTGAATTCGCAGCCGGCCTCGGCCACGCCTCCCGGCATCCCGTCGAAGGCGACGGCGCAGTCGCAGCTCAATGCCCTTACCGTGGCGGCCCAAGGCTCGACCAGCGGCTATTCGCGTGACCTGTTTCCGCACTGGATCACGGTCAGTGGTAGCTGCAACACCCGCGAGCAGGTCCTCAAGCGTGACGGCACCTCAGTCGTCGTCGACAGTTCCTGTGCGGCCACCTCGGGCCGCTGGTACAGCCCCTACGACGGCGCAACCTGGACTGCCGCCTCCGACGTCGACATCGACCACGTCGTGCCGCTGGCCGAAGCGTGGCGCTCCGGCGCCAACTCCTGGACGACCAGCCGCCGCCAGAGCTTCGCCAACGACCTGAGCCACCCGCAGTTGATCGCAGTGACGGACAACGTCAATCAGTCCAAGGGCGACCAGGACCCCTCCACCTGGCAGCCGTCCCTGTCGTCGTACCGGTGCACCTACAGCAAGATGTGGATCACCGTGAAGTACAGCTGGAGCCTCACCCTGCAGTCCTCGGAGAAGTCCGCGCTGCAGAGCATGCTCAACACCTGCTCCTCCTGACCAACGCGCGCCACCCGGCCGGCCAATCCAACGAATCAGGCAGAGGCCGGCCGGGTCGCGCTCCATTGGATCCGACGCTGCCGATGCCCATCAACGCGCTGCGGGCACCGCTCATCACGCTCCCGACGTCGGCGAAGTCCAGGTTGACAGGGAAGCAGTTACCCGACCAGCTATTACGATTTCTTTTGACCCCGAGGCCGTAGCTCAGTCGAGCAGTCCGGGAACCCGCTCCTGAAGCTGGGCTATCACCCGCGACAGCCCGGCGTTCAAGTCGTCGCCGTCCCACCGCACGAAGTTCCCGCCTAGCGGGCTGCCTGACACCAGCACCGTCCAGCGGCCCCGTCGGCGTTCGCCGTCCATCTTGACCATGGCGACCAGGCCGCGATCCCCGAGCTGGGTCAGCAACTCCGCCAGGCACTCATCCCACCCCATGGCCGGCAATTTGATCACGAACGCTCAGGGACGCGCAGTCCGCATCTGGTCCGCAAGAGGTTGGCGGATGGCAGGGAAGTGGTGTGAGATGTCGAGAGGTGTTTCCGCTGGTAGGAGGCCACTCGGCCAGGTCGTCGGGTCGCCCATCTTGATCTCATGACTCTTCGGACATCGCGTCAACTCGCCCCAGTAGGCGGGACCTCAAACTGGCGGTGCGGCCGGTTCAGCAACGATCCCGCTCAGGGCTTGGTCAACTCGCACCAGAGCCGCAGCGACCGGTGCCGAATGATCTCGGTACGTTCAGGCGCATCTTTGAGGGACCGCACCGTGTCCCGGAACGGAGCGGCTGGGTAGCCGTCCTCAAGCCAGCCGAGCGCCAGGCCCGCCCAGTAGTCGGACCAGCAGGACAGGGCGTAGCGGACAAGGTCATCCCATGGAGGCGGATCGGAGGCCTCTTCGGTGCCGAGGGCTGTGACGGCCTCGTGGCGCTGTTCCAGGAGTGGTAGCAGCGACTGGATGTTCTCGGCTGGTGTCCAGCGGCGGCCGTCCTTTGTCGAGAGGACGATCCAATGCCCTCCAGGGTCAAGGCCCAGCCTCAGCTCGTGCTTGCCGATCGCCATCACCACGCGGTTGTCGTCCGCCATCAGGTCATTGTCCATGCGTCGCAGCAGGTGGCTGTACAGCCATCCGTCCAGCCAAGCCGGCTGACGGGCAGGAGTGACCAGCGATGGCGGCCGACAAGTCGAGCAGGTCAGCGGCAGTGGCTGACGCCGACCGACAGCCGTCTTGATCTTTGCGACGCAGGGGTAGTCACGCTTGCGGCTCGCCCTGCGGGCCGCCTGCGGCCGTCCTCGGGCGTCCGCAGCGCTTCGTGCAGGTTGCGTGCAACGATCTTGACCGGAGAGCCGGAAAGCATCTCAGGCGCGCACGTACCGGCCGCAGTGGTGAGACTGCAGCTGTCGCCCTTCCTGAACCGTGTGTCGCAGGTGCGAAATCCTGCCGGGGGCACCTTCTCAGACGTCTCGACTTGATGTACGAATGCCCTGGTCGGTCACCTGGTGGGAACTGTCGTAGGCGCCCGACCAGGGCACCGCACGCGGTACGCCCCGACAGGACAACGCGGGTGGGAAAGCGCCCGCCGTCCGTCTCCGAGAGTTTTGGTGGACGCGGTCACTCACTCGGAAGACCGTCATCCGAGCCCATGCGGCCGGCGTGCCCTCACTCCGTTGGATGCCGGTCGATCGGCAGGCCGAAGAGGGGGAAGAGATCGGCCCGGTGGAACGCCAGCACGGCGGAGACGCCGTCCTTGCTCAGGGTCAGCACCTGCAGCGTGTGCGCGTGGAAGGCGTTGTCCCGTCCACGGCTGTAGCAGGCGAACGCGGGCTGCCCGTTCGCTGACGTCTCCACCATGATTCGCCGTCTCTCCCCCGGAAGCAGCTTCGCCCTGAGCAGACGCAGCACGTCCTCGCGACCGTCGAACCAGGTGGGAATCGGCGGCATCTCCCACCGGGTGTCCTGAGTCAGCAGGCCTTCCAACGCGACCAGATCGGTTTTCTCGAAGGCTTTGGCGTACTTGTCGAGCAGCGCACGGCGGGCGGGTTCGTCGGGTTCGCTGATCTGGTCCTCGACCGGCGCGAGCTTGGCGATTTCCGCACGTGCCCGCTGGAGCGAACTGTTCACCGCCGCTGTCGTCGTTTCGAGCAGGTCCGCTACCTCGGACGCCTGCCACGCAAGGACCTCCCGCAGGATCAGTACCGCGCGCTGCCGCGGCGGCAGGTGCTGAAGCGCGGCAACCATGGCCAGTCTGAGGCTTTGCCGAGCCCCCACGACCTGAGCCGGGTCGGCGTTCGACATGAGATCCGGGAACGGCTCCAGCCAGGTCGCCTCCAGGGCAGGCGCCCCCAGGTGGTCAGGATCGGCGCCAGGGGCACCTAGTGCTGATGGCACCATTCTGCGGCTGCTGTGCTGCAACGCGCTCAGGCAGACCCGAGTGGCGATCCGGTAGAGCCAGGTTCGCACTGACGAGCGCTGCTCGAACTGCGTGAACCCCCGCCACGCTCGCAGGTACGTCTCCTGCACCGCGTCCTCTGCGTCGTGCAGTGAGCCGAGCATCCGGTAGCAGTGCGCGACCAGCTCACCCCGGTACTGCGCGAACTCGTCCTCCAGGTTCACCGCAACTCCTCCACCGGCTCCTGACGAGCAACCACCGCTCCCGGATCAGGATTGGGCCGTAGGACGATCCCGAGTCCGCAGAGTGCTCCGAGCAAGGACAGCACACCGCACACGGCCAAGGCCCGGGTGAATCCCGACGTGAAGGACTCGTAGCCGCCGGCGGCGGCGAACACCGCGGCCGCGACGGCGACTCCCGCGACTCCACCGAGCTGCCGCATCATGGCGTAGATGCCGGAGGCGATTCCGACAGCTTCGCGCGGCAGTGCACCGACACTGGCGCTCTGCGTCGCGGGCATCGCCATGGACACGCCGCAACCGGCCACGATCAGGGGCAGCACCAGCCCGGAGTAGTGGGCGGAGTCGTTGGCGACGTCGCTGATCCAGAGCATGCCGACCGCCTGTAGAGCCAGTCCCGCCACGACCAGCGGGCGTTCGCCGATCCGGTCCACCAGGCGACCCGCGATCGGCGCTACCAGGAAGAGCGTGGCGGTCCAGGGCAGAAGCTGCAGCCCGGCCTTCAGCGGGCCGGAGCCGAGAGCGGCCTGCATGAACTGGGCGAGGAAGAACACCGCGCCGTAGAGCGCGGCGGTGAGGAAGAAGCCTGCCGCATTACCGGCGGAGAACGCCCTCGAACGGAAGTAGGCCAGCGGCACCATCGGCTGCGGGGTGCGACGCTCCCAGGCCAGGAACGCCAGCAACAGCAGGGCTCCGAGGACGAACGAGCCGATCACGTTGAGGCTGGTCCAGCCTGCCATCCCGCCGCGAACGACGCCCCAGACGATGCCGAGAACGGCCAGGGTGATCAGGACGCCGCCGCGGAGGTCCACCCGACGAGCCACCCCCCAGCTCTCGGGGATCTTGCGAAGCGCGAGCGGGACGGCAAGCGCTCCTACCGGCACGTTGATCCAGAAGATCCACTGCCAGGCCAGGCCCTCCGTCACGGCGCCGCCGATCATCGGGCCGCCCAGCACGGCCAGGCCGGTCAGACCGCTGAAGATGCCGATCGCCCAGCCGCGGCGCTCGGGTGGGAAGGCGGCGCCGAGCAGGCCCATCGCGAGTGGCATCACGGCGGCGGCGCCGATGCCCTGGACGGCACGGGCGGCGATAAGCCATGGCACCGAGGTCGCCAACGCGCAGGCGACCGAGGCGATGGTGAAGAAGGCGAGGCCGGCCGCGAACGTCCGGCGCCGGCCCCACCGGTCACCGATGGCTGCCGCGGTGATCAGCAGCACCGCGAAGCTGAGACTGTACGCGTTCACCGTCCATTCCAACTGTTCGATCGAGGCACCGAGGTCCTGCCTGATGGTGGTCAGCGCTGCCGCTACCACCAGGACGTCGAGCGCCACCATCAACGAGCCGATCGAGGTCAGGCCCAGCACCCAGCGCTGCTCGACGGTCGTCCGTTCCGTGCTGCTCACGGGGTCCTCCAGAAGTTCGCTGTCACTGGTACTGACCGCGGCGGAGGGCCGAAGTAATCGCGGCGACGAGTTTCCGGGTTTCGCGTGGTCAGTAGTAGTGACAGCGAGAAGACCAGCGAGGAGAGCCCGATGAGTGCAGCAGTGATTCGCTACCAGACCACGCCCGAAGCGGCAGCCGAGAACCAGCGCCTGATCGAGGACGTCTTCGCCGAACTGGCGGCCACGGCGCCGCCCGGCCTGCGGTACAGCTCCTTCCGGCTGGCTGACGGGGTGACCTTCGTCCACGTCGTCGACGGCGACGGCCTCCCCGAACTGACCGCCTTCCAGGAGTTCCAACGCGCCCTCGGCGAGCGTCTGGCCGTCAGCCCCATCCGCGACGACGCCACTCTGATCGGCTCGTACTCCGCGGCGGTGCTGACCGTCGGCGGCTGACCCTGCGGCCCGACGCCTCCGGAATCGGTCTGCCGGCAGGGATCACCAGTGGTAGCTGAGGTTCACCGCCAGCGCGGCCACCGTGGTGGAGAAGAACACCGCCCACCCCACCAGGTGGCGGGAACCCACCCGCAGGTGCGCGATGAGCGCGCCGACGAAGTAGAGCACGAGGCCGGCGGCGGCGAGGGTGCCCAGCAGGGGTACGGCGAACCCGGCCAGCAGCCCCAGCGAGCCCGCGGCCAGCGCCAGGCCCAGGCGGGGCAGCCAGGAGTGCGGCACCCGCTTCATATCCGCCTGCGCCTTCGGATAGTCGTGGCCGATCAGGTAGGTGACGGCGGCGATGCCGGTGAACACCGCGGCGAGAATCGTGACGGTGACGTAAGCGGCGAACATGTGTCCTCCTTGTGGTTGTCTGCCGCAAGGACGGATCGGTGCCGCGGATTGTTACCTGCGGTGCTGTGAGCTGGCGCACAGCGCCGTCTGACGCGGCGTGGGCTGCGGGAAGAACCCGCAGCCCACGCTGGTGACGCCGACGATGTGTCGACCGCTCAGAGGAACGCGTACATCTCCTCGTCGGCCGCCTCGGTGTCGCCGGCGGGTGGGGCGTCCACAGTGACCGGCTTGCCGAAGTCGCTCATCCGCATCTCGGTGACGAGGTCACCAAGCGACTTCGTGGCAATCGTGTAGGAGAGCATGGTGAGGCGTCCGTCGGCGTCGAGGGTCGCCTCGAACGGGATCGCCGTCGGGTCCTTCGCCAGCTTGGCGGACGACTCGATGCCCTCCCGCATTCCGGCCTCGGTGCTGGCGGCCTCGGCCGCCTTGTTGAGATCGGCGATGCCTGTGTAACGGCCATCGCCCACCTCCTGGGCGGACACGGTGCCGCCGACGAGGCCGGTCTGCGACTTGAAGTCGAACGACTGGCGCAGCGTGCTCGTCGACTTGAGCTTGCTGAGGTCGATCTTCATCCAGGGCTTCTCGCCCTCCATGGACTCCGACTTGATGTAGGCGGCGTCACCGATCAGCCGGACCTCGATCGGCTCCGGAGCCTTGCCGCTGATGTGGATCGCCTTGGCGACGGGGTCCATCTTTCCGCTGAGGGTGATCGACTGGGGGCCGGCCTTGACCGAGGCCTGCATGCTGAGCGTGCCCGCGAGGCTGCGGTCCATGCCCTGCTTGACGGCGGCGACCGGCTCGAGTTTGGACGGGGCGGCCGAGGCGCCAGGCGCCGCGGAGTCGCCGGAATTGGTGCCGCAGCCGCCAACGAGGGCGACGGCGAGGGCTATCGATAGGGTGGGAATCAGTCGACGCATAGACGTGACCCTAATAGGCGACCGCTACCCGATTTTCGCCGGTGGCGGCAGCGCCGGCAGGTCAGGGCGGATCAGGCCACCGTCGGCAGCTGCTCGGCTCGGGTGATCACCTGGTCGATGAGGCCGTAGTCTCGGGCCTGCTCGGCGGTGAACCACCGGTCCCGATCCCAGTCCTGCTGGATCTCGGCGAGCGTCCGTCCACTGTGCTGGGCGATCAACTCCTGCATCGTCCGCTTCACGTGCAGCATGTTCTCCGCCTGGATGGTGATGTCCGAGGCGGTGCCGCCCATTCCACCGGACGGCTGGTGCATCATGATCCGCGAGTGCGGCAGCGCGTACCGCTTGCCGGCGGCGCCCGCACACAGCAGGAACTGCCCCATCGAGCCGGCGAACCCGAGCGCCAGCGTGGCCACGTCGTTGCGGACGTAGCGCATCGTGTCGTAGACCGCCATGCCCGCGCTCACCGACCCACCCGGCGAGTTGATGTAGAGGAAGATGTCCCGGTCGGGGTCCTCCGCGGCGAGCAGCAGGATCTGCGCACAGATCTGGTTGGCCGACTCCTCGGTCACCTCGGTGCCGAGGAAGACGATCCGTTCCCGCAGCAGCCGCTCGAACACCTGGTCGCCGAAGGACGGCTGCGCGCCGTCCAGCATCCGTACCCCGGAGGAGATCATGCTGCCGCCTTCCACCACGCCGGCGAGCGGTGGGACCGCCCGATGGACCGGCCCCTTCAGCGTGCGGGCGACGGCGGTCGTCGGCCCAGTGATTCTGCCGGCGGCAGATCCGCCGACGGCAGAACCGGGCGGCCTACGCGGCGGTCAGCCGCCGCGCGCCCGCCGGGGTCCACGCGCAACCCCGCAGGGCGGCGGTACGCGGACCGGGGCGGGAGCCACCAGCGGAGGCCATCGCCCCGACGCAGAGGGTCGGGCCGTTCGCCCCGGGCGCCCGGTGCAGGACCGGCCTGCTCGTCCGTAGGGCGTGCTGGCTCGCGTCGCGTCGGGCGACCTCGGCCCGTTCGGTCCGGGTGAGGTGCGCCCGTGGTGCGGCAGGGATGCGGGGTTCGACCCGCCGCAGGTCGTCGCGCGCCTCCTCCAGCAGGTCGGACAGGCGGATGCCGAGCGCCCGGCAGATCGCCGCGAGCACCTCCGACGAGGCTTCCTTGCGGCCCCGTTCCACCTCGGACAGGTAGGGCACCGAGACTCCGGCGGTGGCGGCCACCTCGCGCAGCGTGCGGCCCTGGCTCTGGCGCAGTCGGCGTAGCACTCCGCCGATGACTCGTCGCAGCAACGACATGCCGGCCTCACTTTCGCGGTCGTCGTCGGGAACACCCTCATCATGCCCGTCCCCGGCCGTCCGGGCCGACCCATCCGGGCCCGCGCCGCTCGCCGGCGCGGGCCCGGGGGCCTCATTGGCGCAGGTGACTGTGCCAGGAGGCCGGCTCGGCGACCAGCTTGACCGCCGGGAACAGCGCCCGGGTCCCACCGGTGGGAAGCAGACCGCTGTCGTCGATCGACACGTTCGCCCCGTTGACGTCGTAGACGGTCAGCGACTCGTTGCCGTCCCCGCTGCTGAACCGGGCCGGGTGCCCGTCGAGCGTGGTGTTCGGGTTGACGAACAACCTGTCGGCCGGGTCGGTGACGTTGCGGTAGCGGGAGACGACCACGGCCAGGGTGCGGGCCCGCTGCCACTTGGGCTCGGCGGTGGCCGGCTCCCGGGTCCAGGTCCATCCGACGTCCCAGGACCTGGGCTCGTCAAGTGACTCGCTCACGCTGGCGGTGATCAGCCGCAGGTTGGTCGGCACGCCGGTGACTGTCGCCGGCGTCGGGACGGGGTCCGCGCCGAAGCGCAGCGACCGGGCGACCCGGGTCGCCGTTTCGCGTACGTCCGGTCCGGCCCCGACCACCCGGAGTTGCGCCCAGCCGTCCGGGGCGTACCGCCAGCGCAGGATCGCCTCCGGCTGCTCGGCGCCGGAGTAGCTGGCGAAGACGCTGGGCCCGCCGTTCAGTTCGGGGCCGGCAACTGTGTCACCGGCCACTGCGGGTTCAGCGCTGTCCCGCTGGGGTGCCGACGGCTGTACGCCCTTCGGCAGCAGCGAGACCGCGACGAACTGCCGCTTGTCGTCGGCGCCACCGTTGTGGGCGCCGAGGTACACCCCGGTGCCGGAAAGGAGCAGACCCGCCTGGTAGTTGAGGTTGCGCAACCCCTCCGGCAGCCAGCCGAAGCGGACGTACACCCGCTGGGGGTCGACGGTGGTGAGCGCGGCCGGCAGCCCGGTCTGGCCCTCGCTGGCCGCGGCGCCGATCGGGGCCTTGTCGGCCGGGCGGTCCGGACTGATCAGGTCGGGGATGGTGAGCCCGCCGACGGTCAGTGCCACCGCCAGCAGCGCGCCACCCGCTCCCTGGGCGAGGCGGCGTTGTCGCCGCGCGGTGGTCATCGCCCGGTCCACGTCCAACACCGCGGAGGGCCGCTCGGCCGACTCGATCTCGGCCAGCATCAGGTCGCCTATCTGGTGTTCGTCTAGCATCGTCGCTCCTCTCAGTTGCCGGTCAGGCTGGGGGTGAGCAGGGTGCGCAGGGTGGCCAGCCCCTTGGCCGTCTGGCTCTTGACGGTCCCCGCCGAGCAGCCCATGGCCCGGGCGGTCTCCTCGACGCTGAGATCCTGGAAGTACCGCAGGACCAGTGCCGCCCGCTGGCGCGGCGGCACCTGCCGCAGCGCGCCGACCAGGGTGATCCGGTCGGTCGGGTCGGCGGCGGCCGTCGACACGTCGGGCAGCGCGGTGCCGAGCCGGACCCGCGCCCAGCGCAACCGCCGTTCGTCGATCAGCCGCCGCAGCAGCATCGTGCGCACCACCGCGTCCAGATGGTCGGCCTGCCGCAGTCGCGCCCAGGAGCGGTACAGCTCGGTGAGCACGCGTTGCAGGATGTCGTCGCCCCGGTCCCAGTCCCCGCACATCAGGTAGGCGGTCCGTCGCCACTGGACCATCCGGGATCGGACGTACTCGGTGTAGTCGTCGTCGGCCTCGGCTCGCCGTCCGCCGCTGGTCGTCACGAGGGTCGCGCCCCCTCCGTCTGCCGGCCTGCACCGGTTCGTCGTTGTCATCAGGTAGTCGGGTGCGGCAGGCGTGCCGGTTGTCCGCTCCGCGCAACCCGCACGTGCCGGGGATGGCGTACCCGCTATGTTGTGCTCGTGCAGGCGACGGTGACGGGGCAGGTTCGACGGTGATCCATTTTCCCGCGCAGCGTCGGGGCCCGCTGAGCGCGCTGAGCCTGCGGCTCGCCGCCGCCCTGGGCCTGGTCTTCGCCGTGGTCGCCGCGGTCTATCTGGGCCGGGAGGGCTACCGTGATGTCAACGAGGACGGCCTCACCCTGCTCGACTGCTTCTACTACGCGGTCGTGTCGCTCTCGACGACCGGCTACGGCGACATCACGCCCTCCGCGCCGTCGGCCCGGCTGGTCAACGTCCTCTTCATCACTCCGGCCCGAGTGATCTTCCTGATCATCCTGGTCGGCACCACCCTGGAAGTCCTGACCGAGCAGTACCGGACCGGCCGTCGCCTGTCGCGGTGGAGGAGAAGCGTGAAGGACCACGTCATCATCTGCGGCTACGGCACCAAGGGGCGGAGCGCGGTCTCCGCCCTGCTGGAGAACGGGCTGGATCGGTCGCGGATCGTTGTGGTGGAGCGCAGCGCCGCCGCGCTACGGCAGGCCACCTCCGCCGGTCTGGTGGCGATCGAGGGCTCGGCGACCCGCTCGTCGGTGCTGAACGAGGCGCACGTCAAGAACGCCAAGGCCGTGATCATCGCGACCGACAGCGACGACGCGTCGGTGCTTGTCGCGCTGACCGTACGGCAGCTCACCGCCGGGCAGGTCCGGATCATCGCGGCGGCCCGCGAGGCGGAGAACGCGCCGCTGCTCAAGCAGAGCGGCGCCCATCACGTGATCGTCTCGTCGGCCACCGCGGGCCGGCTGCTCGGCCTGTCCACCTCGGCCCCGCCGCTGATCGACGTGGTGGAGGATCTGCTCACTCCGGGCCAGGGCATGGCGCTGGCGATGCGCTCGGCGGAGCGGGACGAGGTGGGTCGGTCGCCACGCGAGCTGGACTCGTTGGTGATCGCTCTGGTGCGGCGGGGCAAGGTGGTCACTCTGGCCGACCGGGCCGGCGCGGTGATCGAGACCGGCGACATGCTGGTGCACGTCCGCGACGACCGTCCGCAGTCGGCGACGACCGCCTGACTGACCGTTCCACCACCCCGCACGGCCTGGTCGTCCAGGTCGTCGGGGTGGCTCAGCAGGTCTCGTCGGCCGTGCAGATCGTCTCGGTGCAGCTGACCGGCGTCGTGCTGGAGGCCCGTCGGAGCAGCTCGTAGAGCGTCTCCCGCTCGCTGGGAGCCAGCGCCCCCAGCACCTCGTCCTCGGCTCCGGCGAGGGCGCATTCGGCCTGGCTGAGGCGTCTCGCACCATCTTCGGTGAGTTCGACGACGTGCCGGCGGCGGTCCTCCGGTGAGCGGCGACGCTCGACCAGCTGCTCCGCTTCCAGGTCGTTGAGCAGCCCGACGATGTTCGTGCTGTCCATCTCCAGGATGGTGGCGAGCGCCTGTTGGCTGGTGCCGCCGCCGGCGCGCAGCACGGTGAGCGCGACCAGATGTCGCGGCCGTAGGCCCAGCGGCGCCAGCACCGACTCCGACCGCAGCCGCATCCGCCGGGCCAGATGGTCAAGGAGTGCGCCCGAGCGGTGCTCCGAGGGGTCAGGCGGCAGGGCGGACATGTGACCCAGTCTACCGAGGAGATGGAACATCAACCTGCTATAAATAGTTGGTGCCCCACAGACGATCCTTGGAGGAGGAATAATGAACCTGCTGCATATCGATTCGAGCATTCGGGGTGACTGGTCGGTCAGCCGTCGGCTCACCGCCCGCGCGGTCGCCACGTGGCGTGCGGCCCACCCGAACGGCACTGTGACCTACCGGGACCTCGGTGCCGAACCGCTGCCGCACCTCGACGCGGCGGGCGGCCTGGCTCGGATGACGCCGCCGGACCAGCACACCCCCGCCCAGCGCGAATCCTGGGAACTCAGCGAGCGCCTGGTGGACGAGGTGAAGCAGGCCGACGTCGTGCTGCTCGGCCTGCCGCTCTACAACTACGGCGCGCCCAGCAGCGTCAAGTCCTGGGTCGACCACCTGATCGTCGCCGGCCTCACCTACGACCCGACGACGCAGGAGGGCCTGCTCACCGGCCGCGAGTTCGTGGTGCTGGCCACCCGGGGCGGTGGCTATGGCGAGGGCACCCCACGCCATGGCTGGGACCACGCCGAGCAGTGGCTTCCCCACGGCCTGTCGATGACCGGGCTGGAGCCGCGCTTCATCAGCACCGAGTTGACCCTGGCGCCCACGGTGCCGGCGATGGCCGAGCTGGTCCCGCTGCACGAGGCGAGCCTCGCGGCGACCGAGAAGGAGATCGACAACCTCTGGACGCCGGCCTCCGCCCAGCGCTGAGGCAGTGCCGGTACGACGAGAGAGCGGCGGCCCCCGGATCGGGGACGGCCGCTCTCGTCAACGCGGTCGGATCAGAGGATCGTCCAGGTGTCGCCACTGGCCAGCAGACCGGCGAGCTGCTGCTCGGGAGTCTCGGTGACAGTCGCCTTGGCGGCCGCCAGTTGACCCTGCACCACGCTGTCGTAGGACGGTCGGTCCACCGAACGGAACACCCCGATCGGGGTGTTCCGCAGGTCCAGGCCGGGCAGCCGGGACAGCGCGAAGGCGTACGCCGGGTCGGTCACCGTCGCGTCGTGCACGACGATCTCCTCCGGGCGGACCGAGCTGGTCTCCCGGACCTCCAGGCCGAAGCCGCCCGGCGGGTGCACCACGCAGAACTGCCCGTCGGCGCCGAAGGTGATCGGCTGCCCGTGCTCCAGGCGGATCAGGTAGTTGTCCCGCGTGGACGGGTCCTTGAGCTGCTCGAACGCCCCATCGTTGAAGATGTTGCAGTTCTGGTAGATCTCCACGAACGCCGAACCCTCGTGCTCGGCGGCGGCCCGCAGCACCGACTGGAGGTGCTTGCGGTCGGAGTCGATGGTCCGGCCGACGAAGCTGGCCTCCGCCCCGAGGGCGAGCGAGAGCGGGTTGAACGGGGCGTCCGCCGAGCCGGCCGGCGTCGACTTGGTGACCTTGCCAACCTCGGACGTCGGAGAATACTGACCCTTGGTCAGACCGTAGATCCGGTTGTTGAACAGCAGGATCTTGAGGTTGACGTTGCGTCGCAGCGCGTGGATCAGGTGGTTGCCACCGATGGAGAGCGCGTCGCCGTCGCCGGTGACCACCCAGACCGACAGGTCCGGGCGGGACACCGACAGGCCTGTCGCGATCGCCGGGGCGCGGCCGTGGATCGAGTGCATCCCGTACGTGTTCATGTAGTACGGGAAGCGCGACGAGCAGCCGATCCCGGAGACGAAGACGGTCCGCTCGCGGGGGATGTTCAACTCCGGCATGAACTGCTGGATGGCCGCGAGGATCGCGTAGTCACCGCAGCCGGGGCACCAGCGCACCTCCTGGTCGGACTTGAAGTCCTTCGCGGTGAGCTTGAGGGCGATGGGCTCAGACATTCTTCAGAACCTCTTCCAGCGTCGTCTCCAGCTCGGAGGCCGTGAACGGCAGGCCGCGGACCTGGTTGTAGCTGATCGCGTCGACCAGGTAGCGGGCCCGGATGACGTGGGCGAGCTGGCCCAGGTTCATCTCCGGGATGACCACCTTGTCGTACTTGCGCAGCACCCCACCGAGGTTGGCCGGCATCGGCGCCAGGTGCCGCAGGTGCGCCTGGGCGATGGACAGCCCTCGCTGGCGCACGCCGCGGCACGCCGCGCCGATCGGCCCGTACGTCGAGCCCCAGCCGAGGACCAGCACCCGGGCGTCGCCGTCCGGGTCCTCCACCTCGATGTCCGGCACCGGGATCGCCTCGATCCGGGCGGCCCGGGTGCGCACCATGAAGTCGTGGTTGGCCGGGTCGTAGGAGATGTCACCGGTCTTGTCGGCCTTCTCCAGGCCACCGATCCGGTGCTCCAGCCCGGCCGTGCCGGGGATCGCCCACGGCCGGGCCAGGGTCTCCGGATCACGCAGGTAGGGCAGGAAGGTGGTGCCGTCCTCGCCGTTGGGCTCGGTGGCGAACTCGACCCGCAGGTCGGGCAGCGACTCCACGTCGGGCAGCAGCCACGGCTCCGAACCGTTGGCGACGTAGTTGTCGGAGAGCAGGATCACCGGGGTGCGGTAGGTCAGCGCGATCCGGGCCGCCTCCAGCGCCGCGAAGAAGCAGTCCGACGGCGACCGGGGCGCGATCACCGCGACCGGGGCCTCGCCGTGCCGACCGTAGAGCGCCATGTTGAGGTCGGCCTGCTCGGTCTTGGTCGGCATGCCTGTCGACGGGCCGGCGCGCTGCACGTCCACGATCACCAGCGGCAGCTCCAGCGCCACCGCGAGGGAGATCGTCTCGCTCTTGAGCGCCACACCGGGGCCGCTGGTGGTGGTCACGCCGAGCGCCCCGCCGTACGACGCGCCCAGGGCCGCGCCGACCGCGGCGATCTCGTCCTCGGCCTGCACCGTGGTGACGCCGAAGCGCTTGTGCTTGCTCAGCTCGTGCAGGATGTCCGACGCGGGCGTGATCGGGTACGCGCCGAGGAAGACCGGTAGCCCGGAGCGGACCCCGGCGGCGACCAGCCCCAACGAGAGCGCCGCGTTGCCGGTGATGTTGCGGTAGGTGCCCGGCTTCATCTTCGCAGGCTTGACCTCGTAGCGGACCGCGAAGTCCTCGGTCGTCTCGCCGAAGTTCCAGCCGGCCCGGAAGGCGGCGACGTTCGCCGCGACCAGCTCCGGACGGGAGGCGAACTTGCGCTCCAGGAAGCGCAGCGTCGACTCGTAGGGCCGCGAGTACATCCAGGAGAGCAGACCGAGGGCGAACATGTTCTTCGACCGCTCGGCGTCCTTCTTGGACACCTGGTAATCGGCGAGCGCGCCGACCGTCATCGAGGTCAGCGCCACCGGGTGCACGACGTAGCCGGCCAGCGAGTCGTCGTCCAGCGGGCTGGCCTGGTAGCCGACCTTGGCGAGGTTGCGCTTGGTGAACTCGTCGGTGTTGACGATGATGTCCGCGCCGCGCGGCAGGTCGGCCAGGTTGGCCTTGAGGGCCGCCGGGTTCATGGCCACCAGCACGTTTGGCGCGTCGCCCGGGGTGAGGATGTCGTAGTCGGCGAAGTGCACCTGGAAGCTCGACACGCCGGGCAGGGTGCCGGCGGGAGCCCGGATCTCGGCGGGGAAGTTTGGCAGCGTGGAGATGTCGTTGCCGAGCTGCGCCGTCTCCGAGGTGAACCGGTCGCCGGTCAACTGCATGCCGTCGCCGGAGTCACCGGCGAACCGGATGACCACCCTGTCGAGTTGACGGATCTGCTTGGTCACTGTGCCACCTTCGTTCGCGATTGCGGGGCTCGCAAAACCGGCTCACTCCTCGCGCTCACGTCTGCACCTCGCTCCGCTGCGCGCTGACGCGCGCGGCTGAACATGATGGTGACCTCGCCTTGCCCGGTCACGGAACCTCCTTGACGCGACGTTTCACCGCACCGCCCCAGGCTGGTCCGGCCGCTGTCGTACCTCATCTGAGAGCCTACGTCTAAGGGAGCCCTAACCAGCGCCGGAGGTCCGCCGACTGGGACCGTACTGGGCAGAGAATTGCCCGCCCTTGCGCCGTTATGCCCCGGCCGCCGTAATTCAGATCACCACGGGTCCACCGCGACGAGCCCGAACGGACGCGGTCCGCTGTCGCTCGTCGATCAGTCGGCGGCGCGGGGCGCCGGCTCGGGCGTCGGTCCGGAGAGCCGGCGACGCAGCGAGATGGTGGCCAGCGTGAGGGCCAGCACCACAAGCAGCGCGGAGACCGCGATCAGGATGATCGCGGTGCGCCGCACCGAGGTCGTTCCGTCGTTGTCGGCGGCGGCAGCACCGCCGGGGAGTACGCCCTGGGAGCCGGTCGGCGCGGGCGGGGACACCACCGGCGTGGCCAGCGCGGCCGCCGCGGTGATCCGGAAACTCATCTGCACCTGCCGGCTCGGGCCGCTGCGTGGGTCGAGTTGGCCGATCACGGCACCGGACAACGGCGCTTCCCGCTGGGCCTGCGGCGTCGCCTCCACCGGCAGCCGCAACTCGGCGGTCCGGCCCGCCGCCACAGTGCCCGCGTCGCAGCGGGTCCGGGTCGGGTCGACCGCCACGCAGCCGGGCGGCGGGGTCGGGACTGTCACCCCGGCCGGCAGGACGACCTCCACCCGGCCGTCGGCGTCCACCGTGCCGGTGTTGCCCAGTCGGAGCGTGAGGGTGCTGGCGGTGCCGCTGATGTCGAAGCCGACCTCGTCGGCATCGAGGGTTATCCCGGGCACCGGGGGACCGGGCGGGAAGAGCACAGCGAAACCCTGGTCGTCGACCGCTTGCCCGGGAACTCCCGGCGCGTCGGCGACGACCTGGACGGAGCCGGCGAGGGGCATCTTCCGCCACGCGGCGCCGTCGACCCGCAGCCGGAGCAGAGCGCTGAACCGGACGCCGGCTCCGGCCGTCCAGGCCCCACAGTGGTACGCGCCCCCGCCGGCGGCGGCGCAGCCCTTCGTCCCGGCATCGGTCAGCCCGGCCGGCAGCGTGTACGAGAGCCGGATCCGTTGCTCGGTAGTGCCGGTGTTGGTGACGGTGAGCTGCAGGGTGGTGGCCGTGCTGGCCGTGTTCCAGTACGCCTTGGAGAGGACGACGTCCTGGGTGGTGACCTGCACACCGAGCGGATTCGGCGGCGGCGCCTCCGCGCCCGGGGCGGGCGGAGGGACCGGCGGGGCCGGAGGTGCCGGCGGCAGCGGAAGCGCCGGTGTGGGGGGTCCGCCCGGCGCGGGCGCGGTGTTGCTCGGCGGCGGCGGCACCTCCGGGGCGGTGGTCTCCGGTGCCGGCGGCGGCGTCTCCGGCGGCGCGGTGGTCTCCGGCGCCGGGTTGGTCGGCTGCGGAGACCCGCCCGGCTCCTCGGTCGGGGTCGGGTCCTCCGTCGGGCTGGTCCCCGGTTCACCCCCGGGCTCGCTGGCCGGGTCGGTCAGCGTCACGACCGGCTCCGCGCCCGGCATTGCCGCGCTTGCCCAGGCCGGCCCCACGGCGAGCGCCGCGAGCAGACCGAGCACGAGCGAGGCCCCCAGCAGGGATACGGGGTGCCGCCCCTCCGCCCGCTTACCGGGCGATGCCTTCAGGCGGGCCATCTGTCCTCCGGTGCATGGGTGGGTGTCCAATGTTCGGTAACAGTTGCCCCGGCGCACTAGTCCCAACCGGAAACAAATCCGTAACGTGTTTGGGACGACCCCTCCCGGGCGGACGGTAGGCTCCCGACTGTGACCGGATACCTGGGCTCGTACGCGACGCTCGGGCTCTTACTGCTCGCCAGCGTTCTGTTCTTTGTTACGGCGTTCTCGGCCAACCGGGTGTTACGCCCCGCGCGTCCGGCCGACCCGCCGGGCAAGCGCGCCAGCTACGAGTGCGGGCTCGACCCGGTGGGCGCGGACTGGGCGCAGATGCAGATTCGCTACTACGTCTACGCGTACCTGTACGTGCTGTTCGCGGTCGAGGCGGTGTTCCTGTTCCCCTGGGCGGTGGTCTTCGACCGGCCGGGCTTCGGTCTGGTGACGGTGGTGGAGATGGCGGTGTTCGTGGCGGTGCTCGCGCTCGGCATCCTCTACGCCTGGCGTAGGAACATCCTCCGCTGGACCTGAGCGTCACGACCTCCGGCGATCGGGCCGGTCAGCCCGGCCGTCGACGGTCGGTCCTGGCGACGACGGTCAGGCCAGGCCGCGGCGGGTCGCCGACGGTGGGCGGTCGCCCCGGATCGAGGCCACCATGTCCAGCACCCGGCGGGTCGGGCCGACCTGGTGGGCCCGGAACACCCGGGCGCCCAGCCAGGCCGAGACCGCCGTCGCGGCGAGCGTCCCCTCCAGCCGGTCGGGTACCGGCAGGTCCAGTGACTCACCGATGAAGTCCTTGTTGGAGAGCGCCACGAGCACCGGCCAGCCGGTGTCGGTCAGCTCGCCCAGTCGGCGGGTGATCTCCAGGGAGTGCCTGGTGTTCTTGCCGAAGTCGTGGGCCGGGTCGATGAGGATGCCGTCGGGGCGTACCCCGGCCGCCACCGCTCGCTCGGCGAGCCCGGTCACCGTCGCGACCACGTCGGCGACCACGTCGGTGAAGGCGGCCCGGTGCGGACGGGTCCGGGGGACCAGGCCGCCGGCGTGCGAGCAGACCAGGCCCGCGCCGGTCTGGGCGGCCACCCGGGCCAGGGCCGGGTCGGCGCCCGACCAGGTGTCGTTGAGCAGGTCGGCGCCGGCAGCCACGGCCTCCGTCGCCACCTCGGCACGCCACGTGTCGATGGAGATCACCACCGCTGGGAACGCGGCCCGGACGGCGGCGATGGTGTCCACCGTGCGGCGGATCTCCTCGACGACGTCCACCTCCGCGCCGGGGCCGGCCTTGACCCCGCCGATGTCGATGATCGCCGCACCCTCGGCCACGGCCCGCTCCACCGCGCGCAGCGCGCTGTCAGCGGCGTAGGTGGCCCCTCGGTCGAAGAACGAGTCCGGGGTGCGGTTGACGATCGCCATCACCACCAGCTCGTCGGGGGCGAACGTGCGCCCGCCCAGCCGAAGCGCCCCGGCCATGCCCGCCTCCCGAGAGTCCGCCGTCGCCGCCGCGTCGGCCGACCCCGACGCTAGTCGGTGTCCCGACCGCGAGTCCGGGCGGCGTCGGTACGGATCGCGATCGGGACGGGTGGCGGGGTCGCTCCGGGCCGGCTGCCGTGCCACGATCAGTACATGGGTCAGCTTCTGCTCCTCCTGGTCGTGGCGTTGACGGTCGCGGCGGTGATTTTCGGCGTGACGGTGCTGGTCAGCGGCCGCGATCCCGGTCTGGTGCCCGCCGAGCCGGATTCGCAGGCCGTGGCGTTGCCAGGCACCCGGCCACTGCGCGAGTCCGACGTGGGCGCGGTCCGGTTCGACACCGCTCTGCGCGGGTACCGGATGGCCCAGGTCGATCAGGCGATGCGCCGGGCCGCCTACGACATCGGCTACAAGTCGGAGCTGATCGGCGTGCTGGAGGCGGAGGTCGCCGCGTTGCGTGAGGGCCGCACCGAGGACGCGGACGTGCTGCGCGACGCCCGCGAACAGTCCGCCAGCAAGGCGGCGAACCCGGACGCGGCCGACGCGGCGACGTCCGACGTGGCCGAGCCCGACGTGGCCGAGTCGCCGGCCGACGAGGTGGGCTCCGGGGCTGCCCCGGTCGGCTCGACCAGCGCGGCCCCCGAACCCGCCGCCACCTCGTCATCGGCGGATTCCGACGGCGTGGCGCCGGCCGTCGTGCCGGCCAGCGGTGCGGCGGTCGATCCTGAGCAGACCGACGGCGTACCCGCCGACGACACCGGGCAGCACGGCGCGGCGGTTCGGTCGGAGCCGGCGTGACCGGCCCGGGGGGCGCCGACGATCTTCGTGAGGCCGCCCAACCCGGCGCTGGTGAGGTAACCGCCACAGTGATCGTCGACGCTCCCGCCGAGCGGGTGTTCGCCGCCCTGCTCGCCTGGGACCGTCAGTCCGACTGGATCCCGTTCACCCGCGTGCGCGTCGTCGAGGGCGACGGGCGCGAGGGCAGCCGCGTCGAGGCGGTGACCGCGCTCGGGCGGGCCGTGCTCCGCGACGAGATGCGGGTGATCCGGGTCGACGAGCCGTACGAGATCGGCGTGGTGCACTACGGCCAGTTGCTGCGTGGCCCGGGTGTGCTGCGCTGCACCCAACTGGGTCGGGACCGCACCCAGGTCGTCTGGCACGAGTGGTTCCACCTGCCGGGCGGCCGGGCCGGTCGACTGGCGTGGCCGGTGCTCTGGCCCGGCTCCAAGCTCGGCCTCACCCAGGCGCTGAAGAGGTTCGCCCGGCTGGTCGAGCAGGGCCGGCTGCCCTGAACGCTCCGGCGCCGGCCGCCAGCCTGGCGCCGGCGGCCATGGGGTGTCGGAACGATGCCCTAGCGTGTACGGCGTGACTGACCTGGTGATTGGTGCCGACGGGCTGCCGCGGTGCGCCTGGGGGTCGAGCACCCCCGACTACGCCGTCTACCACGACACCGAGTGGGGGCGGCCGCTGCGCGGCGACGACGCGCTCTACGAGCGGATGACGCTTGAGGCGTTCCAGTCCGGGTTGTCCTGGCTGACCATCCTGCGCAAACGCCCGGCGTTCCGGCTGGCCTTCGACGAGTTCCACATCCCGACGGTCGCCGGATACTCCGACGCCGACGTGACCCGGCTGCTCGCCGACGCCGGCATCGTCCGTAACCGGGCCAAGATCGAGGCGGCGATCGCCAACGCCCGTGCCGCTCTGGAGGTGCCGGAGGGGTTGTCCGCGCTGCTCTGGTCCCTCGCGCCGGAGCCCCGGCCGACCCGCCCCGCCTCGTTCGCCGAGGTGCCGCCGATCACCCCGGAGTCGACGGCGATGGCCAAGACGCTCAAGAAGCGCGGCTTCCGGTTCGTCGGCCCGACCACCGCCTACGCGCTGATGCAGGCCACCGGCATGGTCGACGATCACATCGTCGGCTGTCACGTCACCCTCCCCTCGGCGGCATGATGGGATGGCGGACATGACGACCGAGACCGCGTACCGGGCCGGCGGATCCGGCCGTGCCGACGGCGTGGGCGCCTGGGCCGTGCTGCTGCCCGCCGAGCGGTACGAGGCCGAGCGGCTCGTGCAACACGACACGCTGGAGCTGACCGGGCTGGCCGACAGCACCCGGCCGGGTCCGGGAGACCAGGTGGCGGTGCTTGTCGACGCGCCGCCGCGGCTGGTCGCGATCGGCCGGGTCACCGGGTCGGGTCCGCGCCACCGCGAGGACCCGGACGACCCGCAGTCCCCGGTCGAGCCGGGGACGGTCGTCGTGGCGTACACCCGGCGGGCCTTCGACGAGCCGGTCCCGGCCGACCTGCTGACGCTCGACGGACCGGTCACCGCGCTGGAGCCGGCGGCCTTCCGGGCGCTGGCCGACCAGCTCGGCCCGCCCCCGGCGCGGCGCACCTGGCTGGTCAGCCTCGACCTGCCGATCGAGGCCGGCACGCGGGCCGAGGCGGTCCGGCTGTTCTGGTCGTACGTGCAGGAGTTGGGCCCGCGTGAGCTGCCCGCCTTCGTGTCGCCGGCCGACGACGAGCTGGCCATGCAGGCGTTCGTGCTCGGCGCGGAGGCCAACCAGGACCCGGAAGAGGACGACTAGAAGAGGCCGTTCAGGCGTCCTCGCCAGTCGGCGAGGACCGCGCCCGGGTCGGTGTCCAGCACCCGCTCCAGCAGCGTGGCGTAGACGTCCCGGAAGTCGGTTGTGTATTTCAGGTCGCCATCGTCGAGATCGGTGAGGCTCGGCGGCGCGCCGTGCCAGCCGCCGCGTACGCCGGCACCCAGCAGCAGCACGTCCGAGGCGGTGCCGTGGTCGGTGCCGTCCGAGGCGTTGGCCCGGACGCGGCGGCCGAACTCGGAGTAGACAGCCACCACCACCTTCCGGCCCGCCTCGGTGCGACTCATCCGGTCGGCGAACCCGGTCAGCGCCCGGTCCAGCTGACCCAGCAGGACGGCCTGCAACTGCTTCTCGTCGGCGTGCGTGTCGAAGCCGCCGAGCGACACCGAGAAGGCCCGGGTGGACACTCCCGCCTCGACGCACTGCGCGACCAGGTCCAGCTGCGCGTCCAGTGGCGTGCGGGCCCCGCCGGTCGCCGTCGCGGGCGTCTGCTCGCCGTCCGGGTCGGCCGTGTCCGGGTCGGCGGAGTCGCGTACCTGGCGGATCATCTCGTCCACCGACCGCAGGTCGGCGAAGCAGGCGGCGGCCCGGCCCCGGGCCGCCGACTCGCCCGCCTCGGCGGCGGCGAGCGCGGTCAGTGTCTCCGCGGGCAGCCCCTTGGCGGCCTTCCGGTCGGTCACCGGTACGGCGGCGCCAGCGCTCTTCGCCCCGGCCAGCAGCGGCGGTAGCGCCGGCTCGAAGGAGACCGCCAAGCGGGGGTCGCCGCCGGCCTGGTCCAGCCACCGACCCAGCCAGCCGGTGTTGCCCGGCCGGTCCGGTTGCGCGGTGTGCCAGATGTCCATCGACCGGAAGTGGCTGCGGTCCGGTTTCGGGTAGCCGACCCCGCGGACGATCGCCAGCCCACCGCTGGACCAGCGTTTGTGCAGGCCGGCCAGGGCCGGGTTGAGGCCGAAGCCGTCGTCCAACCGCAGCACCTCCCCGTCCGGGTAGGCCAGCTCGGGACGGGCCGCCCGGTACGCCGGATCGGTGTACGGGATGACGGTGTTGAGCCCGTCGTTGCCGCCGTAGAGGGTCACCAGCACCAGCGTGCGCGCCTGTGGATCACGCTCGCCGCTGGTGTCCAGCAGGTCCCGCAGGCGGTACGCGCCGGCGCCGGCGGCCAGCGCGCCCGCGCCGACCACCCCGCTGGTCAGCAGGAACCTGCGTCGGGTCTGGGTGTCCATGTCGACTCCTCCGCTCAGCTGACTGTGTATTCGGGGCTGACCAGGCCGGCGGCCAGCAGCTTGCGGGGCTCGCCGGCCAGCGGGGTGAGCGCGGCCCGGGTACGCGCGCTCCAGGCGTCCACCACAAGCAGTCGCGCCAGCGCGTCCGGCCGGCCGGCGGTGGGCGCTGCGGTCAGCCGGGCCAGCACCGCGGGATTGACAGCGGTGGCGAGCATTTCGGCCGTCCGCAGCCGCGCCTGCAACGACGAGGTGGTCAGCCAGGCGGCCCCGGCCGGCCAGCCGCCCACGCTGGGCGGCCGTAGCGGCACCTGGTCCAGCGCGTTCAGGCCGGCAAGTAGTTGTTTGTGTTGCTGCTCGGGCAGGGCGGAGGGTCGGATGCCGAGCTGTCGCAGCGCGCCGACCAGCCACTCCACCGGCTGCTTGACGAGCGTGCCGCGGGTCTGGGCGAAGGCCGGCGCCGAGAAGATCGCCCGCAGGGTCGCGACGGTGTCCGCGCCGGACAGGCCCTCCGGTGCGGGGATGTCGGCGCCGGCGTAGCGGAACCAGAGCCGCTTGGCGACGAACGTCGCCGCCGCGGGTTGGGCGGCCAGCAGCCCGGCGTACGCCTCGGCGTCGAAGCGGCCGCTCTGCCCGAGGATTGTCTTCTCGCCGGGGTCGTGCCTCTTGGCCTCGAAGCGGGCCACCCCGGTCCGCCGGTCGACCACCCAGCCCGTCAGGGCGCGTGCGCCGGCCTTCACGTCCGCCTCGGAGTAGGTGCCGATGCCGAGGGTGAACAGCTCCATCAGCTCGCGGGCCAGGTTCTCGTTCGGCGCCTTGCGGGTGTTCTTCTGCCCGTCCAGCCAGATGATCAGGGCGGGGTCGCGCACCATCGCGGCGACCAGGGGGGCCAGTGGCCCCCGTCCGTACCGGCGCAGCGTGTCCAGTTGGCCCTGCATCACCCGGGCCGACTTGACCTTCTGGGCGCTGGTCGCCCAGTGCCCGTGCCAGAAGAAGAGCAGCTTCTCGGTCAGCCCGTCCTCGGCGGCCACCATCCGGTCCAGCCACCAGCCGGTGACCTGCTGGAGCTGCTTGCGCCGCTCCGCGTTGGCCTGCTGCCGCTGCTCGCGGGTGGATTCGCCGGTCAGCCCGGCGTACGGGTCGGGGGCCAACGCCGGCGGCGGAGTGGCTGCCGCGCCACGGTCGGCGTCAGTGGGGGTGAGCAGGTTGTCCAGGGTGGCCGCCGGCCCGGCCCGCTCGGCGGCGTCCACCTCGTCTGCGGTCGGCCCGAAGGTGGCCCGGCGCAGCAGGTGCGCCACCGCTTCACGATCGCTCATACCCGCCGACGCTAGGCGGCCCGTGTTCGAGGACGGTAAGGGCGGCGTGCGAATTGCGTTCAGCGTCCCTCGAAGACCGGTTTCTGCTTGCCGACGAAGGCGAACGTGGCCGCCCGGTGGTCGGCGGTGGCGCCGCAGATCGACTGGGCCTGCGCCTCGGCAGCGAGTGCGTCGGCCAGGGTGCCGGCGTCGGCGATGGAGAGCTGCCGCTTGATCGCCCCGTAGGCGACCGTCGGGCCGGCGGCGAGGCGGGCGGCCAGCTCCTGGGCGGTCGGCAACACCAGCTCGTCGTCGTCCATGAGGCGGTTGAGCAGGCCGATCCGGCAGGCCTCCTCGGCGCGGACGGGTTCGGCGAGCATCAGCAGCTCCACCGCCTTGGCGTGGCCGACCAGCCGGGGCAGGGTCCAGGAGGCGCCGGTGTCGGCGGCGAGGCCCACCTTGGCGAAGGCCATCAGGAAACTGGTGGACGGGCCACCGATGCGGATGTCGGCGAGGAAGGCCAACGACGCGCCAGCGCCGGCGGCCATCCCCCGGACCGCGGCGATCACCGGCTTGGGCAGGTTGGCGAGCCGGGCGGCGATCGGGTTGTAGTGCGCCCGCACCGTACCCAGGGGATCGCTCGCGGAGTTCTCCAGCGTCGACACGTGCTCGCGCAGGTCCTGACCGGCGCTGAACGACCCGCCCGCCCCGGCCAGCACGACCGCCCGGCAGGACCGGTCGGTCTCCAGCTCCGCCAGGGTGTCCCGCAGCGCCTCCTTCAGCGCCACGTCGAGCGCGTTCATCGCGTTCGCCCGGTTCAGCGTGAGGGTGACGACGGCGTCGGTCCGGTCGACAAGCAGCGGCTCGGTCACGTGTCTAACGACCCTTCTGTCGGACGAGACGGTTGCCGGCGTCGAGGCACTGTTCGACGTACCGGTCCGCGGCCGGACGCAGCCGGGCCGCGTGCCGGTCGAAGAAACTGGCCGCGGCGGTGCCGGGCCAGCGTTCGGGAAGCAGCGCCGGGGGCAGCTGCGGATCCCGGAAGAGGAACGTACGCCACGCGTGCACCAGCCGGAACCGGGTCGCGTACGCCTCCTCGTCGCTGCTGCGCACTGTGACAGCGGAGAGCAGTGGGCGTTGGTCCGCGACGAACTGCTCGTAGGCGCGGCCGATCTCGGTCAGGTTCCATGCTCGCCGCACCACACCCATCGCGCCGGGGGTGCCCGAGAAGTGTGCGGCGGTGAACCGTTCGAACCGGATGCCGGCCTCGGCCAGGATCAGGTCGACGTCCTCGGCGGGACGGGTGGCGACCCAGGTCTGCTCGTCGAGCGTGCCGTAGCCGAGGAAGCTCAGGTTGGCGGCGAGCCGCTGCCGGTCGCGTCGGGAGCCCGGGGCCTCCAACACCAGCAGATCGAACCGGCCGTCCCAGGTGACCCGGCCGGTCCGGTAGATCCGGGACGCCGCCTCGTCGAGTCGCCGGGCGGCTTTCGGTGTGATCGAATATCCCGGTCCGGAGATCAACCGGAGCGGTTCGAGCCAGCCCTGACGCACCATCCGGGACACGGCGGTGCGAACTGCTGGCGGTGCGATTCCCAGCGGCGCCAGCAGCTTGACCAGGGCAGCAACCGGCGCGCGGCCACCCCTCGGTCGGAGGTGGTCGCCGTACAGGTCGAAGAGTGCCGACCGTGCCTGCATGACCGCACATTGTGACAGGCCTTCTCAAGATAAGCTAGATGCTGTTACATCAATGCTGCTCCGGTTTGGGTCCGGCGGTGTTCATCAGGGAAAATCGTTTGTCGACACCCCCGCGACCAGTGCGGGTGGTCGTGACGAAGTGGCTGTGGGGCAACCCACCGACCCTGGTGTAGGTCTGAGGGGAGACAACATGGCGGCGATGAAGCCGCGGACGGGCGACGGTCCGCTGGAAGTCACCAAGGAGGGGCGGGGCATCGTCATGCGGGTCCCGCTGGAGGGTGGTGGCCGGCTCGTCGTCGAGATGACTCCCGACGAGGCCAACGCGCTCGGTGACGCGTTGAAGGCGGCGGCCGGCTGAGTAAGGAGTGGTCCGGGCGGCTTCCACCGCCCGGAGCGTTCTTCGACCCTGAGCCACCGGTACCACCGGTGGCTCAGGGTCTTCATCACTGCGGGCAGGCCGGCTGAGGTCCGCTCCGCGACACTTTCCTGGAGGTACGGTTCCGCGTGCTCGCCATCCGTCTGATCGCCGAGCCCGACCGGCTCGACGTCCTCGTCCTGCCTGTCCGTCCCGCTGATCCGGCGACGGGCGGTGCCGCCTCGGCCGAGCCCGTGTCGACCGCCGTGGCCCCGCCGGACGACACGGCCGACGAGGCAGCCGCGCTGGTGTCGGCGGCCCGACTGAACGGCCGAGCCGGCGAGATCCACACCCAGTTGCGCCCCGGACGCACCCCTGGCCGGCTCCTGCTGCTCGGCATCGGCGACGGTGGCGAGGCGGCCTGGCGGACGGCCGGCGCGGCCCTGGCCCGCTCCACCACGGGTGAGACGCATATCACCATCGCGTTGCCGGCCGAGCTGACTCCGGCGGCGGTGCGCGGGCTGACCGAGGGGCTGCTGCTCGCCTCGTACCGGTACCGGCTGACCGAGGCCGGCGACGCGCCGACGCTCGACGGCGTCGACCTGCTGCTCGCCGACCCGGCCACGTACGAGGCCACCCTCACCACGGCCCGGACCACCGCGGCGATGACCCATCTCGCCCGTGACCTGACCAACACCCCGTCCTCGGTGAAGACCCCGCAGTGGTTCGTCGACCAGGTGGCGTCCGCCGCAGCCGACCTGCCGGACCTGCGACTGCGGGTGCGCGGCCCGGCCGAGTTGGCCGCCGAGGGCTTCGGCGGGATCCTCGCCGTGGGCGGTGGCTCGGCCAGTGGCCCCCGGCTGGTCGAGCTGGACTGGCACCCCGCCGACGCGCGTACCCACGTGGTACTTGTCGGCAAGGGCATCACCTTCGATACCGGCGGCATCTCGATCAAGCCGGTGCCGGCGATGAAACTGATGCGCAAGGACATGGCCGGCGCTGCCGCGGTCGTCGCCGCCACCCTCGGCGCCGCCACCCTGCGGCTGCCGGTCCGGATCACCGCGCTCGCCCCGCTCGCCGAGAACATGGTCAGCGGCTCGGCGTTCCGTCCCGGCGACGTCATCCGGCACTACGGCGGCACGACAAGCGAGACCACCAACTCCGACGCCGAGGGCCGACTGGTCCTCGCCGACGCCCTGGCGTACGCGGTGCGGCACCTCAACCCGGACCTGCTGCTCGACCTGGCCACCCTCACCGGCGCCAACGCCGTGGCGCTGGGCAAGCGCACCGCCGCCCTCTACAGCGAGAACGACCAACTGGCCGCTGACGTGCTGGCCGCGACCGAGGCCGCCGGTGAGTCGGCCTGGCGGCTGCCGCTGCACAACGACTACGCCGAATACCTGGGCAGCGACATCGCCGATCTCTACAGCGCGCCGACACAGGGCGCCGGCTCGGTGCTGGCCGCGCTCTACCTGCGCGAGTTCACCGGCGAGCTACGGGACCGCTGGCTGCACCTGGACATGTCGGCCCCGTCCTGGGCGGACGGCGACCAGGACGAGGTCAGCCGCGGCGCCACCGGCTGGGGCGTCCGGTGGTTGCTGCGCTGGCTGGCCAGCGTCGACTGAGCCCGGGTCAGCACTTCACCGCGGCGAGCACCCCGTGCCCGACCGGAAGCAGCGCGGGGATCCAGTGCTCCGACTCCCGGACCGCTTTGATCGTCTCGCGGACCGTCACCGTCTCCGCGTCCCGGGCGGCCGGGTCACCGATCCGGCCGCTGGCCAACACGCCGTTCAGCGCGAGCACGCCGCCCGGGCGCAACAACCGCAGTGCGGCTTCCACGCAGGCGTGGAAGCCGGTCGCCTCCGCGTCCACGAAGACCAGGTCGTACGCGCCGTCGGCGAGCCGGGGCAGCACGTCGAGCGCCCGGCCGGTGATGATCCGCGTACGGCCGGCCGCGAAGCCCGCCTCGGCGAAGATCCGCCGCGCGATCCGCTGATGCTCCACCTCCACGTCGATGGTGGTGAGCACACCGTCGGCGCGCATGCCGCGCAGCAGCCAGACCCCGCTCACCCCGGTGCCGGTGCCGATCTCCACCACCGCGCGGGCGTTGCCGGCGGCGGCCAGCAGCCGCAACGCCGCTCCCGCGCCGGGGGTGACAGCGTCGAGGCCCACCTCCCGGGCCAGGCTGCGGGCGGTGCGCAGGACGAGATCCTCGGTGACGTAGGACTCGGCGAACTGCTGAGCCTGAGCAGTCGAACTGCCGGTACCGGCGACCGTGGCGATGGGGCACCTCCGGGGGCGGTGCGTGGTGCGGGGGCGGGTTGGCACTGTGAGCGTAGAGGCGACCGCCAGGGGGCGCAGCCGCGCCTCCGCCTGACGCGATCACCGGGGCAACCGCTGACTCCACCGCGTGCATCCGTGCAATCCTGGAAGCGGTATCCCGTCAGCCGCGACCAGACCGGCCAGTGGCCGGGCGACGCGGCGCGGGATCCGGGGACCGACTGGGAGGCACCGACGTGACCGACGGCTGGGACTGGCGCCGGGGCGGTGAGACTCCGGCTCCGGCGCGACCGCCCGGGGCAGAGGCCCCGCCGGTGGCATCGCCAACCACGCCGGGGGCCGGCAGCACGCCTGCTGTCGTGCCGCCGGGCAGCACGCCCGTCGTGCCGCCGGCCGGCGTACCGACATCCGGGTACCCGCCGGTGCCGCCCGTGGCCGGCGTGCCGCCCGTGGGGCCGTCGCCGAGCTGGCCGGCACCGGTCGCGGGCGGGCCCGGCCCGGCCGGTGCGTCGCCCTGGTGGTCGGACGCGCTCGCCGATCCCTGGCGGGACCCGGCGGCGCCGACCGCGGTGGTGGTGCCGGGGGTGGTGGCGGCCGGCTCCGAGCCCGAGCCGGTCACCGATCCGGACGCGCCGGGGCGGCCGACGCTACGCCAGCTGTTGCTCATTCCCGTGATCACCGCGCTGCTGGCCGGCACCCTCGGTGGGGCGCTCGGCTACGCGTTCGCGGTCCGTGGTGGGGCTGGCGGGGTGGTGCTCGGCGGTGCGCCGGCGGAGGCGCCGGCGCTGGCCCAGCGCAAGCCGGAGTCGCTTGCCGGTGTCGCCGAACGTGTCCTGCCCAGCGTGGTCACCGTCCGGGTGAGCAGCCTCGGTGGGACCAGTGAGGGCTCCGGCTTCATCGCCACCGCCGACGGCCATGTGATCACCAACGACCACGTGGTGGCCGGTGGCAGCGGCAAGGCCTCGGTGGTCTTCAACGACGGCAGCACCGCGCCCGCGACGATCGTCGGTCAGGATCCGGAGTCGGACATCGCGGTGATCAAGGTGAGTCGGAGCGGGCTGCGGCCCGTGGAGTTCGGTGACTCCGACGCCCTGGCCGTCGGTGACCCGGTGCTCGCCATCGGCTCGCCACTGTCGCTTGCCAACACTGTCACCGCCGGCATCGTGAGCGCCCTGGACCGGACGATGCAGGCCGGCGAGCCGGGTGGCCCGATCCGCTACTACGCGGCCATCCAGACCGACGCGGCCGTCAACCACGGCAACTCGGGCGGGCCGTTGGTCGACGGCGCCGGACGGGTGGTCGGGGTGAACTCGACAATCAAGTCACTTGTCGCCGAGGGGCAGGAGGCGGGCAACATCGGGCTCGCCTTCGCCATCCCGATCAACCAGGCCAAGCGGGTGACCCAGGACATCATCGGCACCGGCAAGGCCCGCCGTACGGTGATCGGCGCCCGGGCGGACGGCCCGACCGGGGTCGTCGGGGGTGGCCTGCGGCTGGCGGAGGTGGAGCCGTCCGGGCCGGCGGACAGCGCCGGGCTGAAGGCCGGCGACGTCATCCTCAAGATCAACGGGCGGCCGATGACCGAACCGACCGACCTGACCGCGTTGGTCCGCAAGTTCGCGCCGGGCTCGGTGGTGTCGGTCGAGTTTCGACGGGGCTCCGCCCGGCAGAACACCTCGGTAACTCTCGCCGCGGACGCGAAGTGAACACGGCTCACCCCTTGCCCGAACGCCGTCCGACGTGCGTAGTCTTGCTGCTGACGCGGAGAGGAGGCCAGCGGGGATGTTCGAGAACCTGAACTGGTGGGAGATCGGGGCGCTGCTGCTCCTGGCGCTGCTGATCTTCGGTGATCGGCTGCCCGCAGTCATCAACGACGGTCTGCGGCTGGTGCGCAACCTGCGCAACATGGCCCGCAACGCCACCGGCGACCTGAGCCGCGAGCTGGGCACCGACATCCAGCTGGAGGACCTGCACCCGAAGGCCTTCATCCGCAAGCACCTCCTCAGCGAGGAGGACGAGGCGGCGATCCGCAAGCCGTTGCAGGGCGTCTACGACAACCTGCGCGCGGACGTCGGCGGCGTACACGACGACCTGAAGGACGTGGCCAGTGCCGCGGACCTGCGGTCGAACGGGACCCGGCCCGGCACGGCCACCAGCAGCACCGTCACCCCGGCGCCCCGCGCCAGCTACGACGACGCCACCTGAGCGCCGCGCACTTTTGATCAACTCGGTTTTCAGGAAGTCGGCCGGTTAGCCGGCGATGATTGCCCCGACTTCCTGAAAATCGAGTTGATTTTGCCGGCCAGCCACGGCGAGCAGGCGATCGAGCCCGCCATGCGGTGATCGTGCGGCGTGCCTGCGCCCCCTGCGGTGGCCCAGCCCGTCCAGCGGCGGTCGCGCCCAGCCCGTCCAGCGGTGGCCGCGCCCAGCCCGTCCAGCGGTGGCCCGGTGGGGGTCAGCGGCCGGCGGGCTTGAGGCCGAGCGGCTTGCCGAGCAGCGACTCACGGCGCAGCGCGAGCCGGTCGGCGACCGCGCCGAGGGCCTGCGCGGCCGGGGACTCCGGCTCGGCCAGCACGATCGGGTTGCCCGCGTCACCGGCCTCGCGGACCCGGGTGTCCAGCGGGATCTGACCGAGCAGCGGCACCTGGGCGCCGATGGTCCGGCTCAGCGACTCGGCGACGGCAGTGCCACCCCCGGCCCCGAAGATCTCCATCCGGGAGCCGTCCGGCAGCTCCAGCCAGGACATGTTCTCGATGACGCCGACCACCCGCTGGTGGGTCTGCAGCGCGATCGCGCCGGCCCGCTCGGCCACCTCGGCGGCGGCGGTCTGCGGGGTGGTGACGATCAGGATCTCCGAGTTGGGGAGCAACTGGGCCAGCGAGATGGCCACGTCACCCGTGCCCGGCGGAAGGTCGAGCAGGAGCACGTCCAGGTCGCCCCAGTAGACGTCGGCCAGGAACTGCTGCAACGCCCGGTGCAGCATCGGGCCGCGCCACACCACTGCGGCGTTGCCGGAGGTGAACATGCCGATGGAGATCACCTTCACGCCGTGCGACTGCGGCGGCATGATCATGTCCTCGACGCGGGTGGGCCGGGCCTCCGTGCCGAGCATCCGGGGCACCGAGTGGCCGTAGATGTCCGCGTCGACCACGCCGACGGAGAGCCCGCGGGCGGCGAGCGCCGCCGCCAGGTTGACAGTCACGCTGGACTTGCCGACGCCACCCTTGCCGCTGGCCACCGCGTACACCCGGGTGCGTGAGCCGGGCTGGGCGAACGGGATGACGGGCTCCTCGGTGGCGCCTCCGCCACGCAGCTGCGACTGCAACGACTGCCGCTGATCGGGGGTCATCACACCGAAGTCGATCTCCACACCGGTCACGCCGGGCACCGCGGCGACCGCTGTGGTGATGTCCGTGCGCAGCTTGTCCTTGAGCGGGCAGCCGGCGACGGTGAGCAGCAGCTCGACGCGTACGACGCCGTTTTCAGCGATCGTGGCGGAGCGGACCATGCCCAGCTCGGTGATGGGCCGGCGGATCTCCGGGTCGTTGACGGTGGCCAGGGCGGCCTGGATCGCGTCCTCGACGGTGCTCACGGGTGCTGACATGCCCGCAATGCTACGTCGCGGGGCATCCGCTGCCGCTGCTGCCCGGGGCGGTGTGAGCCAATCGATGACTCACGGATCAGCTGTCCGGCAGGCGCGGCCCGGTGCCGTCCGGCCGGGCGTCCCGGGTGAAGTCGCCGTCCAGGTCGTCGCGGGGCTCGTCCAGGCCGACACCGTCGGTCGGCCGCTGGCCCCGCTTCTCCTGCCGGTTCTCCTTGTCCTGCTGGCGGCGCTCCAACCGTTGCCGGCGCTGCCCCGCCTCGTCCAACTCCTCGGCCAGCCGGGCCAGTTCGGAGCGGAGGAAGTCGCGGGTGGCCACCTCACCCAGCGCGATCCGCAGTGCCGCGATCTCCCGGGCCAGGTACTCGGTGTCCGCCTTCTGCGCGGTGGCGCGCCGCCGGTCCTCCTCCAGGGCCACCCGGTCCCGGTCGGCCTGCCGGTTCTGGGCCAGCAGGATCAGCGGCGCCGCGTAGCTGGCCTGCAACGACAGCACCAGGGTCAGGAACGTGAAGGTGTACGGGTCGAAGCGCAGGTCCGCCGGGGCCAACGTGTTCCAGACGAACCAGATCGTGATCACCACCGTCATCACGACGATGAAGTTCGCGGTGCCCATGCCCCGGGCGATGCCCTCCGACCAACGGCCGAACGCCTCCGCGTCGAACCGGGGCAGCTTGACGCCTCGGGGCTCGCGCGGCTGGTCGAGCCGTTCGGTCCGCCGCTGCTCAGCCATCCGCGCCGTCCATCGCCGCGTCGGTGGTGCCCGGGGCGGCCAGGGCGTCGCGGTCCCGCCAGTCCCGGGGTAGCGAGTGGTCCAGCACGTCGTCCACCGTCACGGCGCCGACCAGCCGGTTGTTCCGGTCGATCACCGGCATGGCGACCAGGTCGTAGGTGGCCATCCGACGGGTGATCTCCGGCAGCGGGGTGGTCGGGCGCAGCGGGTCGATGTCGTTGACCACCACCTTGCCCAGCAGGTCGGCAGGGGGTTCGCGGAGCAGCGCCTGGAAGTGCACCATGCCCAGGTACCGGCCGGTCGGGGTGTTCTGCGGCGCCCGGGTCACGAAGACCTGCGCGGCGACGGCGGGGGAGAGCTGCGGCTCCCGGATCCGGGCCAGCGCCTCGGCGACTGTGGCGTCCGGCGGGAGGATGACCGGCTCCGAGGTCATCACACTGCCCGCCGTTCCGGGCGTGTACTTCAGGAGCTGACGCACCGGGTCGGCCTCGTCCGGCTCCATCAGGTCCAGCAGCACGTCCTGCTCCGGTGGGGGCAGCTCGTTGAGCAGGTCGGCGGCGTCGTCCGGGTCCATCTCCTCCAGCACGTCCGCGGCCCGTTCCCGGTCCAGCGCGGCGAGGATCTCCACCTGGTCGTGCTCCGGCAGCTCGCTGAGCACGTCGGCCAGCCGCTCGTCGTCAAGCGCGGCAGCGACCTCGTTGCGCCGTGCGTCGGGCAGGTCCTGGAGCGCGTTGGCCAGGTCGGCGGGGCGCATGTCCTCCAGGACGGCGAGCAGGTTCGCCGTACCCCGGTTGTCGGCGATGCCGCTGAGCCCGCGCACCCGGTCCCACTCGACCTGGTGCAGGTGGCCGCGGCGGGAGAGCCGCCCGGTCTGCTCGCGGACGGCGACGCGGGTCAGCGACCACTCGCCGCCCCGGGCGCACTCCATCGCGACGTCCACGACCGCGCCGGGCTGGCCGCCCGGGTCGAGTTGCACCCGCCGGTCGAGGAGCTCCTGGAGGACCAGCAGCTCGTTCGGGCGCTTCTCGAAGCGGCGCAGGTTGAGGGTGCCGGAGCCGAGCACGACGGCGTCCGCGTCGATGGAGGTGATCCGGTTGATGGACAGGAAGATCCGGCGGCGCATCGGCATCTCGGCGACGAGGCCCACCACCTCCGGGGGTCGCTTGGTCGCCCGCAGCCGGGCCACGGCGTCGCGAACCCGGCCCACCTGATCGCCGTTCGGGTCGAAGACGGCGACTCCGGCGAGGCGGGCGATGTAGACCCGGGTCGGCGTGCTCACGGGCACCAGCCTAAGCGCCTAGTGTTTATCAACATGTCGACAGTGGCCTACGAGATCGTGGACGTCTTCACCGACCGCCCCTTCGCCGGCAACCCGCTGGCCGTGGTGTTCGGCGCGGAGGCGCTGGCCACCGAGCAGATGCAGGCGCTCGCGTTGGAGTTCAACCTCTCCGAGACGGTGTTCGTGCTGCCGCCGACCCAGGTCGGCGCCACCTACCGGGCCAGGATCTTCACCCCGGTCGAGGAGTTGCCGTTCGCCGGACACCCGAGCGTCGGCGCGGCGGTCACCGCGAGCCGGCGGGGAATGTTCGGTGTGGGGCAGGTCACCCAGGAGTGTGAGGCCGGGGTGCTGCCGATCGAGGTGACCGCGACCGGGGCGACGCTGACCGGTGGCACGCCGACCCTCGGGCCGGAGTTGGACCCGGAGCCGTTGCTGGAGATCGCCGGGTTGACCGCGGACGACCACGTCGGGCCGGCTCCCCGCGTCGCGGGCTGCGGGCTGGAGTTCCCGTACCTGCCGGTGCGGCCGGAGTCGGTGGCCCGTGCGCGGGTGAACGCGGCGGCGGCGCAGCGGTACGGGGTGTCGCACGTCAGCGTCTTCTCCTGGGACGCCGCCGCGCAAACCGCGCACGCCCGGGTGTTCGTGCCGGGGATGGGCGTCCCGGAGGACCCGGCGACCGGCTCGGCGGCGCTCGGCCTCGGTGTCTGGCTGGTGGCGACCGGGCTGCTGCCCGGCGCGGGGCTGTCCCGGTACGCGGTGCGTCAGGGTGTGGAGATGAACCGCCCGTCCGCCCTGGCCTGCACGGTCACCGCGGCGAACGGGGTGGCGGTCGGGGCGACGGTCGCCGGTCAGGTGATGCCGGTGGCCCGGGGCGAGATCACCGTCCCGCCGTTCGTGGGTTGAGCGGAGGCGTCGATGCGGGAGGATGCGGGTGTGACGGACGAGGACGCCCCCGGGGGCACACCGCTTGTCGACGAGGCGATGAAGAAGGCCGCCGTGGCCTGGGTCAGCGTGTCCGGCGGACCGGCGCTCGCGCTCTGGTGCGCCCCGCTGGAGGGCGCGCTGCTTGTGGTCTCCGGGCCGGGCGAGCAGGCCGCGCCGGGTCTGGCCGACGCGACCGAGGCGCAGGTCAGCCTGCGCGGCGATCACGGTGGTCGGATCGTCACCTGGCCGGCCCGGGTGAGCCGGGTGCGGCCGGGCACCGAGGCGTGGGACACCGCAGCCCCGCTGGTGGCGGCGAAGCGTCTCAACGCGCCGGGTCCGACCGCCGACCTGGTGGCCCGCTGGGCCGCCGACGGGTGCGCGGTGAACCGGCTGGCCCCGGCCGGTACGCCGCTGGCCGGCGCGGACCTGCCCGCCGACGCGCAGGCCGAGCCACCCCGGGCCACCCCGGCGGTCCGGGCCACCCGCAAACCGTTCCGCCTGCACCGGGTCCGCCGCCGCTGATCAGTTGTTTAGCCGGCCCGCCCGCCGACGCCCGCGATCTCGACGTCGACGAGGGTGAGCACCTCACCCAGCGCGCCGAGCGTGGGGCCCCGCCAGTCCAGGTCGGCGTTGAACACCATGTGGGTGGCCAGGTCCGGCGCGGCCAGTCGGACGGCTGTCATCCCGGCCCGCTCGGCGCCGGTCAACTCCTGGCTGCCGCCGTCACCGACGTAGAGGCAGTCGCTCGGCGCGAGCCCGAGCCGTTGGCAGGCGGTCAGGTAGAGCGCCGGATCCGGCTTGCACCGCCCGACCTGCACCGAGAAGACCCGCACGTCGAGCAGCGGGGCGACCGCGAGCTGCGGCAGGAAGGCCGGCAGTTCGTGCGTACAGTCGCTGATCACGCCGGTGCGCAGGCCGCGCTGGCGCAGGGCCGCCAGCACCGGCACCGCGTCGGCCCGCAGCCAGGTGTCCGCGCGGACCGCCCGGTGCCGGGACGCCACCGCCGCCCGCACCGCCTGGTCACTGGGGTGTACGCCGACCTGGGCGCACACCCAGCGCAGGGTCGCCTCCGCGTTGCCGAGCCGGCCGGTCGCCCGCTCGTAGTAGGTGCGGTTCAGCACCTCGGTCAGCGCATCGGTGTGGCAGCCGAGCAGCTCGGCGGTGCCGAGGTGCGCGACACCGCGCTGCACCGGACGGGTCAGGGTGCCGAAGAAGTCGAACAGCACCGCCTGGTAGCTGGGCATGGGGGGAACGCCTCCGGGCGGTCGAGGGTCGCCGGCGCGGAACCGCGTGATCGTAACGGAGTGATGACCCTCCGTGCTGACCGTCATACGTGTGAGGATTACGTCCCGTGCCCCCACCTTTATCCCGGCCGACACCGGATTTACTGACCACCGGCGCGGTCGGGCTGGCCGTGGTCGCCGTGTCGTCGTCCGCGCCGCTGATCGCGTACGCGGCCGCCCCCGCGCTGGCCATCGCGTTCTGGCGCAACCTGCTCGCGGTGGCGGTGCTGAGCCCCTTCGCGCTGGCCCGGCGCCGGGCCGAGTTCCGCCGGCTGACAGTGGGGGCGGGGCGGCGGGAGGGCCTGTTCTGCGTCCTGTCCGGGGTCGCGCTCGCCGGGCACTTCGCCACCTGGGTGCCGAGCGCCCAGCTCACCTCCGTCGCCACGTCCACCGCCCTGGTCGCCACGCAGCCGGTCTGGCAGGGGCTGATCGCGCGTGCCCAGGGGCGTCGGCTGCCCCGGGTGGTGTGGATCGGCATCGCGGTGGCGGTCGGCGGCGCGGCGGTCGCCACCGGGGTGGACGTGGGAGTCTCCGGTCGGGCCGTCCTCGGCGATGTGCTGGCGTTGGTCGGGGCCATGTTCGCCGCCGTCTACACCGCCTTCGGCGAACGGGCCCGGACCAGCATCAGCACCACCACCTACACCACCATCTGCTACGGGATCTGCGCGCTGATCCTGCTGGCCCTGTGCCTGGTCGGCGGCGTACGGCTGACCGGGTTCGACGGGCGCACCTGGCTGGCCATCCTGGCCCTGGTGGCCGGCGCCCAGTTGCTCGGGCACTCGATGTTCAACTACGCCCTGCAGAAGATCTCGGCGACCACGGTGAGCGTGCTGATCCTGCTGGAGGCCCCCGGCGCGGCCCTGCTCGGCTGGGCCTGGCTGGGTCAGCTGCCCCGCCCGTACGCGCTGGTCGGGATGGCGCTGCTGTTGGTCGGGGTGGCGGTGGTGGTGCTGGGCGGTGGTCGGGCCGCTCGCCGTACGCCGCCGCCCACCGCGTTGCCGGCCGACGCCGCTCCGCTGGACGGCTGACGGCTCTCACAGGTACGGCGCGAAGTGCTCCGCCACCAGATCGGTCAACCGGTCGCCGTCGAGGCTGCCGTCGACCCGAATCACCCGTACGCCCAGTCGCTCGGCCTGCGCCACTGCGTCCGCGGCCACCAGTTCGTCCCGCGCCCACCGGTTGCGCAGTGCCCGTTCCGGGTCGCTGACCCCGGCGGCGACAGCGCGCGCCCGTGGCAGTCGGGCGATCTGGTGGGTGCGGAACTCGGCGGTGGGCACCAGCACCGCCATCTGTTCCAACGAGTCGACGACCGGTGCGACCAACTCCGCCCGCAGCCCCCACCCTTCGGCCACGACTCGGCGGCCGGGCACCAGCGCACTCAGGTCGTCCAACACCCAAGCGAAGCGGCGAGGGAAGGCGGCCAGCGTGTCGGCCGCCATCCGCGCCGGCTCGCTGCCGAGCCAGATGGTCTCCGCATCGGGCCCGGAGGGGTGCTTTCCCCGCCGGACCCGATCGGCGATCCGTCGATCGTCGTGGCCGCGGGCATCGTGCCGGTCATAGAGGTACGCGGTCAGCCCGTGTCGCAGAGCCAGGTTCACGGCGACTGTCGACTTGCCGGCCCATTGCCCGCCGCCGATCCAGAGGGCCCGGCGCGCGGTGGCGGTCGCATCGAAATCCATGCCTAGATGGTGGTTGCCGACCACCCCAAGATCAAGTCTTGTTCTCGCCCGCCGCCCCGTGATGAAGTGAGGGGAGACGCAGGTCTGCACCTTAGCGGCGCGTGCTGCTGAAGCAATCTTGGACAGTTTCCGTTAACAGCTAACGGAAACTGTCCAAGATTGCGGGGGAATCCGCAGCTCGCCCTGGTAGGGGTCTGCCGCTGGGCGACCACTGCCGAAGGTCAGGCCTCGTTCACCTCGATGACCCGGGTGGTCGGGGCGGACCCGCCGAGCGCGCTCCGCAGAGCCGCCCGGTCCGGGTCGACGAGGAACGACTCGTACCCGGCGCGGGTGTCGAACCGGATCACGTGCACCTCGGTCCGCCCGTCGGTGCCACGCAGCCGCCGGTCCAGGTGGCCGCCGTGTCGCCCGAGCAGGGTCAGTACCGCGTCCTCGTAGCGCTGTCCGGCCGCGTCGGCCCCCACGGCGAACTCGACTATCGCGACAAGTGTCAACACGTCGGCCGCGCTAGCCGTCGAGCCCGACGGCCTTGGCGCTCGCCGCCCAGAGCCGGGCGGCGAGCTGCGGATCGGCCGCCTTCCGGAGGGGCCGGCGCGGCCGACGGTCAACGTAGTAGCCGCCGTTTATCAGCCGGGAGCGCTCCTGGTTCGCCAGCCACACCAGGGCCTCGGCGGCCTTCTCCGGACCGCGGAACGGCAAGAAGCGCATGCCGAACGCGACGAGCCTGCTGTCGTTGCCGAACCGGGTGCGCACCACCCCGGGGTGGAAGCTGTACGCGGGAATGTCCGGCCAGCGCCGCGCCGCCTCGGCGGTGAACAGGATGTTCGCCTGCTTGCTGGTGCCGTACGCGCCCAACGGGCGGTAGCCGCGCAGCGGGGCGTTCAGGTCGTCCGGGTCGAGCGCGCCGAAGCGGTGTGCGCCGGAGGCGGTCACCACGATCCGGCCCAGCCGGTCGGCGAGCAGGTTGGTCAGCAGGAACGGGGCCAGGTGGTTGGCCTGGATCGACATCTCGAAGCCGTCGACGGTGCTCAGGGGTTGCAACGCGATAGCGCCGGCGTTGTTGGCGAGCACGTCGATCCGGTCGTACGCGGCCCGGAGCTGCTCGGCCAGTCGGCGCACGTCGTCGAGGATCGCGAAGTCGGCCCGGAACAACTCCGGACGCTCGCCGGAGGTCTCCCGGACCCGTTCGGCTGCTGCCTGGAGGCGGGCCGGGTCCCGTCCGACAAGCGCCACCCGGTCACCCCGGCAGGCCAGCTGCACGGCGGCGGCCAGGCCGATGCCGGAGCTGGCCCCGGTCACCACCACCAGTCGACGCCCAGTGAGATCTTCCACAGGTCCATTCACCCCGGTCATGGCGCGAGGTTACCGTGGCGTCACAACGCCCTTTGGGATCGTTAAGTTTTCCCGCGGAGTCAGGTGGCGTCGGCATGCCCGCCGGACGCTGGAAGGAGCGCATCCATGGCCGCAGTCGGTCGTCCCCGCCGGTCGTGCCTCGCCGTGCCGGGTTCCAGTGTCAAGATGCTCGGCAAGGCGCAGGGACTGCCGGCCGACCAGGTCTTCCTGGACCTGGAGGACGCCGTCGCCCCACTGGCCAAGCCGGACGCGCGCAAGAACATCGTGGCCGCGCTCAACGAGGGCGACTGGGCCGGCAAGACCCGGGTCGTGCGGGTCAACGACCTGACCACCCCGTGGACCTACCGGGACGTCATCGAGGTCGTCGAGGGCACCGGCGCGAACCTGGACTGCGTCATGCTGCCGAAGGTGCAGACCGCCGAACAGGTGCACTGGCTGGACCTGCTGCTCACCCAGATCGAGAAGACGCTCGGCCTGGAGGTCGGCCGGATCGGCATCGAGGCGCAGATCGAGAACGCCGCCGGTCTGGTCAACGTGGACGCGATCGCCGGCGCCTCGCCGCGCGTGGAGACCATCATTTTCGGCCCGGCCGACTTCATGGCGTCGATCAACATGAGGTCGATGGTGGTCGGCGGCCTGATCCCGGACTATCCGGGCGACCCGTACCACTACATCCTGATGCGGATCCTGATGGCCGCCCGGATGCACGACAAGCAGGCCATCGACGGCCCCTTCCTGCAGATCCGGGACGTCGACGGGTTCCGCGCGGTGGCCAAGCGCTCGGCGGCGCTGGGCTTCGACGGCAAGTGGGTGCTGCACCCGGGTCAGATCGACGCCGCCAACGAGGTCTACCAGCCGGCGCAGACCGACTACGACCACGCCGAGTTGATCCTGGACGCGTACGAGCACTACACCTCGGAGGCCGGCGGCAAGCTCGGCGCGGTGATGCTCGGCGACGAGATGATCGACGAGGCGTCCCGCAAGATGGCGCTCGTGATCGCCGCAAAGGGCCGGGCCGCCGGGATGAGCCGTACCTCGTCGTTCACCCCACCGGCCGGGTGACCGGTCGGGCCGCAACGACCGCCGCCAGCTGTCGTTCCGGCCCGACGACCGGCGGTACGCCGATCCCGCCCGCTGGTCAGTAGCTGCTGCCGCTGTTCCCGCCCGTGGTGACCGCGTAGATGATCGCGACGGCGTAGAAGGCGACAAGCAGCCCGAGCAGACCGGTGAGGATCCAGCCGATGATGATGGCGGCCTTCGCCATCCCCGCCCCGCCCTCGCCGGTACGCAGGATCTGCTTCTGCGCCACGTGCCCGAGGATCGCGCCGACCGGCGCGGTGATGCAGGACGCGAAGCCGACAAGCGCGAGCACCAGCGCCGCGATCGCCATCCCGTTGGTCTTCTGCGGTGGCTGGTAGCCATAGCCGGGGTACTGCGGCGGGTAGCCGGGCGGCGGGTAGCCGGGCGCGGCGTAACCGGGCATCGGCTGGCCCACCGGCGGTTGCCCCCCGGCGTACGGGTCGACCGGCGCGTACGGGTCGGCGGGGCCGGGCTGGGCGGGCACCGGATGGCCGGCCACGAGGGTCGGGTCCGGCGCGGGGCTCGACGGCTGGGCCGGCCACGTCGGATCGGACCAGTTGCCGGGCGGCGGGGGATTGGTCATGCGAACTCTCTCCGTCAGGTCGGGTGGGCTGTCAGGGTAGCCAGCACAGCCCAAACCCGACGCCCCCACTACCGGGTGCCGCGTTGCCCGGACCGGTCCCAACGGGCAGGATCCTGGCATGGCATTCGACGCGCGCGCCGCGGACCGTTCCGGCAGCCGACCGAGACGGGACGTCAGCCGCCCGGGTGGGGCCCGGCGTGCCCGCGCGGCCACGCCGGCGGGCAGCCCCGGCCCGGACGAGCCGGTCGCGCTCGCCGACCCGGTGACCATGCGCCTCGACGGGCGGGTCGCTCTGGTGACCGGGGCGGGCAGCCCGGACGGCATCGGGTACGCCACCGCCCGGCGGCTCACCGACCTGGGCGCGCGGGTGGCAATCGTGTCCACCACCCGGCGCATCCACGAGCGGGCCGGTGAGCTGGGGGTGACCGGCTTCGTCGCGGACCTGACCGACGAGTCCGAGGTCGGCGCGCTGGCCGACGCGGTCGCCGAGCAGTTGGGCGATGTCGAGGTGCTTGTCAACAACGCCGGCCTCGCCAGTCGGGCCAGCCAGGGGGTGCTGCGGCCGGTCGCGCAGCTGACCTACGACGAGTGGCGCGGTGAGATCGACCGCAACCTGTCCACCGCGTTCCTGTGCAGTCGGGCGTTCATCGGTGGGATGGCCGAGCGGGGCTGGGGCCGGATCGTCAACCTGGCGGCCACCGCCGGTCCGGTCAACGCCCTGCCCACCGAGGCCGCGTACGCCGCGGCGAAGGCCGGGGTCGTCGGGCTGACCCGGGCGCTGGCCATGGAGATGATCGCGGACGGGGTGACCGTCAACGCGGTGGCGCCCGGCACCATCTACACCGCGGCGTCCACGGTGGCCGAGATCAAGCTGGGGCTGGGCACGCCGGTCGGGCGACCTGGCACTCCGGACGAGGTCGCCGCCGCGATCAGCTTCCTCTGTTCGCCGGCCGCCTCGTACATCACGGGTCAGATGCTTGTGGTGGACGGCGGCAACAGCGTCCGCGAGGCCCGGTTCCGCTGACCGCGGCGGGTCAGTAGCCGCCGCTGTCGCCGTTGTTGGCGAAGGCCACGAGCGCCAGCCAGCCACAGCAGGCCAGCACGGTGAGCCCGGTGAACACGTACCCGAGGATCAGCCCCCACGTGGCGAGCTGGTCGCCTTCCTCGCCGCTGGTGCGGATCTGCCGCTTCGCCACGTGACCGAGCACGACGCCGGCCGGCGGGAAGACGAAGGCGAAGACCAGCGACAGGATCGCCAGCACGTTGGTGCCCCGACCTGGCCCGGACGGCGGCGGGCCGTACTGGGCGTAGGGACCCTGCGGGGGGTACGGCGGCTGCTGACTCCAGTGCCCCGACTGGTGCGGCCCCTGCTGCCCGTACGACGATGGTTCGTCCGCTGGCGGTCCGTACGGTGAGCGTTCCGCCGGCAGTTCGTACGCGGGCTGGTCCGGCTGTGGCGCGTACGGCGACTGGCCGGCCGGCGGCGGCGCGTACGGCGACTGGTCCCGGGGCGGCTCGTACGGTGACGGCGGTTGCTCGTCTGCTGGTGGTCCCGACGGCGGCGGGTGGCTCACGCGCTGTCCTCCTCCTGCCGGTGCCGGAAAAGTCCCTCTTGCCGGACGCTACCCGTAGCGGTGAACCTTTTCACAGCGGTTGTGTGGACTGGTCACCTTGGCCTCGTCGGCCCGGGAGGCCGATACTGACCCAGCGTTCAGTTACCCACGAGTAGTGCGCGGATCCCCGGAGGCTGAGATGGCCCGACTCGCCCAGACGCCCGGCCTGACCGACGTGCAGACGTCGATCCTGGAGACCGTCCGGGAGTTCGCCGACAAGGAGATCATCCCGCACGCGCAGCGGCTCGAGCACGCCGACGAGTACCCCACGGACATCCTCGACGGCATGCGCGAGATGGGGCTGTTCGGCCTCACCATCGATGAGGAATTCGGTGGGCTCGGCGAGTCCCTGCTCACCTACGCGCTGGTGGTGGAGCAGCTGTCCCGGGGCTGGATGTCGATCTCCGGCATCGTCAACACCCACTTCATCGTGGCGTACCTGATCTCCCAGCACGGCTCCGCCGAGCAGAAGGCCCGTCTGTTGCCGAAGATGGCCACCGGCGAGGTGCGCGGCGCGTTCTCCATGTCCGAGCCCGAGACCGGCTCCGACGTCTCCGCGATCACGTCCCGGGCCGTCCGCGACGGCGACAACTACGTGCTCAACGGGCAGAAGATGTGGCTGACCAACGGGGCGTACTCCTCGGTGGTGGCCACCCTGGTCAAGACCGACACCGGCGCCGAGTCGGTGTACGGCAACATGAGCACCTTCCTGCTGGAGAAGGAGCCGGGCTTCGGCGAGACCGCCCCCGGCCTCACCATCCCCGGCAAGATCGAAAAGATGGGCTACAAGGGCGTCGAGACCACCGAGATGGTGCTCGACGGGGTGACAGTGCCCGACTCGACCATCCTCGGCGGCGCCGACCAGGTGGGCCGGGGCTTCTACCAGATGATGGACGGCATCGAGGTGGGCCGGGTCAACGTGGCCGCCCGCGCCTGCGGCATCTCCATCCGCGCCTTCGAGCTGGCGGTCAGCTACGCCCAGCAGCGCAAGACGTTCGGTCAGCCGCTCGCCAAGCACCAGGCGATCGCCTTCAAGCTCGCCGAGATGGGCACGAAGATCGAGGCCGCGCACGCCCTCATGGTCAACGCCGCCCGCCTCAAGGACGCCGGCCAACGCAACGACGTCGAGGCCGGGATGGCCAAGCTGCTCGCCTCCGAATACTGCGCCGAGGTCGTCCAGGAGGCGTTCCGCATCCACGGCGGCTACGGCTACTCCAAGGAGTACGAGATCGAGCGGCTGATGCGGGAGGCCCCGTTCCTGCTCATCGGCGAGGGCACCTCGGAGATCCAGAAGACCATCATCTCCCGCGGCCTGCTCAAGGAGTACAAGCTCTGACCTGGCCGCGTCGGTCGAGAGGGTGGTGGCTCTCCGGATCGAGCGTTGGCGGAGATGGCGCCGCGCGAGACCAGCAGAGGTGATACCAGCTCGTTCCCGGAGCTGCCGCAGGGCGTGGGATGGAGTGGTGTGGTCAGGGGACGCGGGTGAGGCCGGCGGCGGCGCGTTCGACGATGAGACACCGGTCTTCGACGTAGTCCATGCCCGCCTCCTCGGCGATGCGCCGCGCCTCGTCCGAGACGATGCCCAGTTGCAGCCAGACCGCCGGGGCGCCGATCGCCGCCGCGTCCCGGACCACCTGCACGGCGTCGGCCGCCGGCCGGAACACGTCCACCAGGTCGACCGGGTGCGGGATGTCGGCCAGCGACCTGTACGCCGGTTCCCCGAACAGTTCGTCGACTGTCGGGTTGACCGGGATGATGCGCCAGCCGTGCTGCTGCATCTGCAACGGCACGGCGTGCGCGGCCTTCAACGGGTCGCGGGACGCGCCCACGACGGCGATCACGGCGGAGTCGGCAAGGATCTGCGAAGCGGTACGCACCCGCCGACTGTAGCTCCGCCCGGCTCGACCGCCCTTGTGAACCAGGCCCTAGAGCAGGGTGAGCTGTTCGCTGGCGGGCGGTGCGGGCGGCTCGGGCAGGTTGCGGTTGTCGCCCCGCTCGCCGCGGTGCAGCCCGTGCCGGCGGGCCGCGATCCGCACCCGGGCGGTCAACTCCCGCTGGTACGCCTGCGGCGCGTACGCACCGGCCCGGTAGAGCTCGCGATAGCGGGGCACGAGGTGCGGGTGCTCCCGGGCGAGCCAGTGCGCGTACCACTCCCGAGCGCCGGAGCGCAGGTGCAGAGGCAGGGCGGTCACGCTTGTCGCGCCGGCTGCGGCGATCGCCGACACGGTGGCGTCGATCGACTCGTCGCTGTCACTGAGGCCAGGCAGGATCGGGGCCATCAGCACCCCGACGGAGAAGCCGGCGTCGGCGAGCGCCCGGACGGCGTCCAGCCGGCGACGTGGATGCGGCGTGCCCGGCTCGACGGATCGCCAGAGCTGCTCGTCGACGAACCCCACCGAGAAGGAGATGCCCACCGTGGTGACCTCGGCTGCCTGACGCAGCAGCGGCAGGTCACGCAGGATCAGCGTGCCCTTGGTGAGGATCGAGAACGGGTTGGCGAAGTCCCGCAGGGCCGTGATGATCTGCGGCATCAGCCGGTAGCGGCCCTCGGCCCGCTGGTAGCAGTCGACGTTGCTGCCCATCGCCACGTGCGCGCCCCGCCACCTCGGCGCGGCCAACTCGCGTCGGACCACCTCACCGGCGTTGACCTTGACGATCACCTTCCGGTCGAAGTCCGCACCGGCATCGAGATCGAGGTAGGTGTGCGTGTTGCGGGCGAAGCAGTTGTGGCTGACCACTCCGTTGGCGATGAAGTCGCCGGTGCCGGTGGTGATGTCCCAGAGCGGTAGCTCCAGACCGAGTGCTTCGATGCCGACGACCCGGAGGGCGCCCTGATGCTTCAGCGCACCACCCTCGATCGACCGCTTCCGAGTGATGGCAGGGTCGGTCAGGTGAAAGAGCCGGAGCCGGGCGGCGAGGCCCCCGGTCAGCCTGATCTCCCGCACACGGTTGGGTAGGCCGCGGTCTTCGCGCACGCAGGCAAACTCGAAATGGCGCAGTGCTGCCGTCGTCTGGTCGAGGATGGCGTCGTCGCTGTTGCTGATGCGCAGGACGCCTCTGCTGCAACTGCCCTCGGCGTCGAAGATGCCCGCCAGGAAGCCGAGCCGCCAGTCGTCGCTGGGCTCGACCGGCCAGCGGATGAGGTCAGCGATCGTCTCGATGTCGCGCTGCTTCGAGGTGCGGATGGCGGTCATCGCACGCCGCGTGGTGCTGGCCCGCGTGAAGGTGAAACGCTGCGTCTCGATCCCTTCCAGCGCGAGGTAGCGTTCGCTGCGGCTCAATGCCTCGTCATCGGCCAATGCCAGCCGGAACCGGTGCACCGTCCCGTACGAGTACGAGAACGTTCCCAGGTGCGCATCTCCGCGGATCATCCCGCAGAGGTAGCCCCGGCGGTAGTTCGGTGACTCCTTGGGCCCGACGGCGAAACGACCGGTGCCGATCAGGCGGTTGTTGGTGGTCAGGTAGGGGCGTCGAGCGCTGCCGTGCATGGCCCCGGTGACGTACTTCCAGCCACGTTCCGAGAGGAACCGGTGGTCCCCGCTGGCGATGAGGGTCGTGCCGTCCTCCAGGCTGACCCGGTAGGCCGGCTTCACCGTGGACCACTTGTCGAGGACGGTGGTGATCACGTATCGGCGGTAGGCGCCCTGTCGCTCGGTCCCGTAGATGCGGTCGCCCGGCTCCAGTTCGCTGATCGGCTTCGTGCGACCGTCCGCCATCAGGATCGGGGTGTCCGCGCCCACACAGTAGACACATGCATGGGAGCAGCCCCGGTAAGGATTGATCGTCCACTCGAACGGGACGCGGGACTGCCCGGGCACGCGGTTGAGGATGGACTTGGCCTGCACCTCGTAGAAGGTCATCCCGGCGAACTCGGGAGTGTCGAAGGTGCGGGCGATCGCGCCGGGCAGCGCCAGCGGCAGGGGTGGCGTCGCTGGCGCTGCCCGCTCGGGGTCTCCCTCGACCGGGGGAGCGGTGAGGTTGTCCCAGCGCATGGCCACTATTCGAACACGCGTACGAGTGGAGTGCAAGTGACCCGCCGTACACCGGTGGTCGTTCGGGTGGTCGGAGAGGGGAGGATGGACACCATGGAGACGTCGACCTTCGTCTACGACGGGGACTGCGCGTTCTGCACGAGCTGTGCGGAGTTCATCGAGCGCCGCATCCCCACCGCCGCAGGGGTGGTGCCCTGGCAGTTCGCCGACCTGGACGCGCTCGGCCTCACCGAGGCCGAGTGCGAGGAGGCCGTGCAGTGGGTCGGGGCGGACGGCGCACGTGCCGCCGGCCCGGATGCCATCGCGAAGCTGCTCGCCGCGAGCGGGCCGCTCTGGCGGGTCGCCGGTGCCGGCCTGCGGTTTCCGCCGGTCCGCGCCGCTTCCTGGCCCGTGTACCGGTGGGTGGCGCGCAACCGGCACCGACTCCCCGGTGGCACCGCGGCCTGCTCCCTGCCGCAGGAGGCCCGGGAGCGGCTCTACGGGCCGGCCGGTCGGCCGAGCGCCGGAGCCTGATCGTCGAGCGCCTGCTCCACGCGGGCTCCCACAGTGCCCTGGCCTGCCGGCACCGGCCCGGTGTCGACGTCCGCTGGGCTCGGTTGCGGAGCATCCGTCGGCGCTGACCCGGCAGGGTCCCGGCCGGCGAGCCGGCGGGCCCAGAGCACCGGGCGGACCTGCTCCAGTGGCAGGAAGCTGGTCATCGCGGCCAGGTGCGGCGCGAACGAGATGGTGATTGTCGCGATGGTGACCACGTGGAACGAGTAGAAGAAGCCGACCATGGCCAGCCGCCAGCGGGCCGGCAGCAGGAAGACCAGCGGGCTGAACAGTTCGAAGGCGACGATGCCGAACTGGGCGACGATCAGCAGGTAGGGCACCTGGGCGATGAGGTCCGCCAGGTCGGTGCCGCGCCGGATGATCGCGCGGGCCAGCACCGAGCCGGTCAGCCAGTCCAGCCCGCCGAAGCGCAGCTTGGCCCAGGCGGCCAGGAAGTACGTGCAGATGACAGCGAGTTGGGTGACGCGCAGCGCCCACCCGCCGGCCTCGGTGCGGGTGGGGTCGCCGTGTCGGGCTCGACCGGCGGTGGGCAGGACGGCCAGTGCGACGAGCAGCCCGAACCGGTCGTGGTCGACCTTTCCGTAGCTCATCGCGATGATCATCCACTCCAGGTACAGCGCGCAGACCGCCCAGCCGAGCAGCCGGGGCGCGCGCCCGGTCGCGGCGAGGAGCGCGAGCAGCAGCAGCGACCAGAAGATGACCGCCACCAGTGCCGGGGTGGGCGTCGGTAGGGGGAGCAGGCGGCCGACCAGCAGCGGCTGGTACAGCTCGCCGGGCACGCTGACCCGGGTGCGTACCCAGGGGGTGAAGATCACCAGGTCGGCGGCGACGAAGAGGTAGATCACGGTCCGGAACGCGGCGATGCGACCGCGCGGCACGGCCTCGGTCAACCAGCGGCTCATCGCGGGGCCTGCCAGCGGACCACTGTCTCGTCGGTGTGCCTGCCGGTCGGTCGGCCGGCCCGGATGCCGTGCCAGCGGATGACGATGCGGATCTCGACGAGCGCGGCGGCGTCCGGGTGGCGTTCGGCGTACGCGTCGGCGATCTCGGCGAGCAGCGCCGGGTCGGCGGCGTACCGGCTTTGCTGCCCCTCGATCTCGGCTCGGCGGATGCCTGTCGCGTCCTGGTCGAGGTCGACCACCTCGCCGGTGCTCCGCACCCCCTCGACGCGGGTGTCCGGGGCGGGTGCGTTCGGCGGGTTGGACGTGGAGTACATCCGGAACGGGCCGAACGGGAAGTCGTCGTCGCTGCCCCAGAAGGTGCCTACCAGCAGCAGGACGAGACCGAGTGCGGTCGCGCCCAACCGGGTCACTCGCCCGCGGGTGGTCAGGGTCTCCATCAGGTCGTGACGATACGGGATGTACCGGCCGCGCCGGGTCCCTCCGACGGTCAGTTGGGCCTGCCCAGGCAGGTGATCACGAGAGACGACGAAGGCCGGGCCCGCATCGGGCCCGGCCAACGGATGTACGACTCAGTGCTTGTGCTCGGCCAGCTGCTTGCGGACGTCGTCCATGTCCAGCGCCTCGACCTGCTCGATCAGGTTCTCCAGGGCGGACTCCGGAAGGGCGCCCGGCTGGGCGAAGACGATCACGCCGTCGCGGATCGCCATGATCGTCGGGATCGACCGGATGTCGAACTTCGCACCCAGCTCCTGCTGAGCCTCGGTGTCGACCTTGCCGAAGACGATGTTCTGGTGCTTCTCCGAGGAGCGCTCGTAGACCGGGGCGAACCGCTTGCACGGACCACACCAGTCGGCCCAGAAGTCGACCAGGACGATGCCGTCGTTGCCGGTCACCTCGTCGAAGTTCGTCGAGGTCAGCTCAACGGTTGCCATTGCACTCTCCGATCACCGCGGTTTGTCTACGTCCCGTAGAACCAGGGCTGACCGTATCGAATTCCCAGGCGGTCGGGCCCGAAACGCGCTCGGCCTGCCGGGGGGTGCCGAGGGTCATCGACCCACGTCTGTTCATCTCGACCTGCGGAACGCAAATGCACCCCGCACTTGCGTGACCTGCGGTAATGGGAGCGTTTCCAGGGAGATCCACCCAATCGAGCTCTACGAATCGGTAACTTGGTGCCTGACAAGGAGGTATCCGGCCTGCGGAGATCGCCGATCAACCCTCGCTTCGTCACGGAGAGTATTGTTACAAAAAGATAAATGTGACCTCGATCTCTGTTGGACCTACGCTTCCGTAGGGCAGAATTCACCGCATCAGAGCGTGGGCGGCGGGTGCCGGGGAGGGCCCCGCCGCTCATTGCGTCTCCCCCCGGATGAGTGACCGGTGTGACATTTCCGCCGCGGTCGCTCCCGGCCGGTTTCCTTAACCAGCGGTAAGGCATGCTGTGCCGAACTCCATCGCCGCCCGTCGAAGGGGACCAGGATGCAGTTCGGCCGCTACTACGAGGAGTTCGAGGTCGGCGCGGTCTACCGGCACTGGCCGGGCAAGACCGTCACCGAGTACGACGACCACCTCTTCTGCCTGCTCACGATGAACCACCACCCGCTGCACATGGACGCGCACTACGCCGCGACAGCCAGCCAGTTCAAGCGCAACGTCGTGGTCGGCAACTACATCTACTCCCTGCTGCTCGGCATGTCGGTGCCGGACGTGAGCGGGAAGGCGATCGCCAACCTCGAGGTCGAGTCGCTGCGGCACGTCGCGCCGACCTTCCACGGCGACACCATCTACGGCGAGACCACGGTGCTGGACAAGCGTGAGTCCGGCTCCAAGCCCGACCGGGGCGTGGTGTCGGTGGAGACCCGCGGCTACAACCAGGACGGCACGATGGTCTGCGTCTTCCGGCGCAAGGTCATGGTCCCCAAGCGGGAGTACGCGGCCACCGCCGTCCCCGAGGGAGTGGATCCGGAACGGCCCAGCTTCCCCGAGCCGCGCTGAGCGGCGCGGCCGGCGCACTTCCCGGCCACCTCTCCCGACAGCCGGTTCTGTGGGGAAGGGGCGTTGCCCGGGTCGTGGGGGACATATGCTGACGCCGGAGGTTCCGATGAGCCACTCCGTCGCCGGAGAGCCGCCCTCTGCCGGCCGTCGAGCCGCACCCCTGACCACCGCCGTCTACTCCGCCGTCGAGTGGGATCTGCTCAGCAGCCTGCCCGGTCGGGTTCTCGTGGCCGCCGCGGCTCCCGCCCCTGGTCGCCCGGAACGGGGGGTCATGGCGGGTCTGGCCGGCCTGGATGCCGTGGCGGCGGGCCGAGCCTCCGACAGCGACCTGGTCCGTGCGGTGGTCGCCGCCATCTACGCCCGTCACGACGGCGCCTCCCCGCCCGAACGGCTCACCGACCTGGTGGACCTGCTGGCCGCCTGTCGGGCGGCGAGCCGCGTCCTCGGGCGGCGCGCCGACCCCGCCGATTCGGCCGCGTACCGCCAGTGGGTGCAGTCGGTCGCGGCCCGGGTCTGTCGCGCGGTGCCCGGCCCCGGCGAACGCCGGGTGGACCAACCCGCCGCCCCGGCGGACCGGCGCTTCCTGGACCGCCTCGGTGCCGCTCTCGGGTTGGGCTGACCGGCGGGCCGTCGCGTCGAGCGCCGGCACGGGTCCGTACCCTCTGATGACCGTGACCGACGACCAGCTTGAGGTGGGCGTGGGCCCCTGGCCGGGGGACCCGCCGGACGACAGTCGTTACGACCCGCGGTTGCTGGCGGAGGGGGACCGGCGCAACGTCGTCGACCGCTACCGCTACTGGCGGCACGAGGCGATCGTCGCCGACCTGGACCGGCACCGGCACGGCTTCCACGTCGCGATCGAGAACTGGCAGCACGACTTCAACATCGGCACGGTGGTCCGCAACGCCAACGCGTTCAACGCCGCCGAGGTGCACATCGTCGGGCGGCGTCGGTGGAACCGGCGCGGTGCCATGGTGACCGACCGCTACCAGCACGTACGGCACCACGAGACAATCGAGGAGTTCGTCGCCTGGGCGGCCGGTCGACGGCTGCCGGTGTTCGGCATCGACAATCTGCCCGGGTCGCTCCCGCTGGAGACCGGCGCCCTGCCCCGGGACTGTGTGCTGCTGTTCGGCCAGGAGGGGCCCGGTCTTTCCGAACCGGCCCGCGCCGCGTGCGACACGCTCTACTCCATCGCCCAGTACGGCTCGACGAGGTCGATCAACGCGGGCGTGGCCAGCGGGATCGCGATGCACGCCTGGATTCGTGCCCACGCCGGCGCGCCGCCGGACTGAGTCGCGCCCCGGTGCCGAATCGGACGTTCCGGCTTGACGTACCGCCGGTGGGGGGCGACGGTGGAGATGTGAGTGTCGCGGTGAGTTGTCCGAGATGCGGGGGCCCGGTACGGGCGCCGGATCTGATGCACACCGACTCGAGGTGTCTGCGGTGCGGCCCGGTGCCGCCGCTGCACGTGCCCGAGCACATCGGAGCGGAGATCGTCGCGAGCGTGGTGGAGCGGATCACCACGGCCGCGGATCCACCGGTGACGCCGCTGTGGTGCCCGTGGCCGCTGCCGGCCGGCTGGACGCTCACCGGCGTGGCGTACGCCGGGGACGAGCGGACGGGAGTCCGGGCGACAGCGGTGGCCTGCGCGGGCCCGGCGCCGCTCGGCGGTGGCCCGGCGGATCTGGTCTTCGTGGCCGAGGAGCCGGGCGTCGGTCTGGGTACCCGGCTCGCCGGACTGGCCGGCCCGGATCCGGGACCGCAGTTGGCCGGCGCGCTGACCGACCCGGGGCCAGGTCACCCCGACCATGTGGGCCAGGCCAAGATCCGGGTCGGTGGGCATCCAACTCCACTGTGGTTGGTGAATTCTCCGACGGATCGAAGCGCGTACGCCGGCGAGGCTCGGGGAATGTGGCTCCATGCGATAGCCTGGCCGGCGAGTGCGGGACATCTGCTCGCGGAGGACGTCGTGTTGCACGACCTTACCGAGTGGACTCCACCCGAGCTCGTGTACGGCGCACCGTCTCCGTATCTGTCCGGGAGGGCTTGACAAGCCTTCCGGATTGACGGAGAACGGACGCAGATATTCACTGTACGACACCACACTGATACTCTGGGTGCCGCTGCGGTAATGGGACCCGGCGCCGCGCGAGAGGATGGCCCGCCATGGTCAAGAAGGTCCTCACCTGGGCCGGAATCGCATTCTTGATCTTCTTCGTCGCCTACCGGCCAAACTCTGCGGCGGACGTGTTCAAGTCGCTCGGCGGCGGGATCATGGATATCGCCCAGGGTTTCGGCGACTTCTTCACCAGCCTCGTCGCTTAACCGCCGATGGGCAGCCCCTCCGGTCCACCCTTCGACCCGGACGACCCCGACCGGGAACGTCGCGAGCGAGACACCGAGCCGATCCCGCGGATCGGGCCTGATGACGGCCCGGACTACGGGGCCGGCCCCGGCCTGTCCGACGGTCCGTCCCTTTCGGACGACGTCGGCTACGGCGACGGGCCCGGCTACGCCGGCCAGGGCCGTTCGGGTCGAGCGTGGATTCGTGACCCGGAGGCCGGCTACCAGCAGCCGCAGATCTCCGAGGACGAGCTGGCCGGGTTGCGGGCCGACGCGACAGGTGCGACTCCTCGGCGGGTGCTGCCACTGGAGGACGAGCCCAGCTCGCTTGTCGCCCGCTACCTCTTCCCCACCGAGCGCTACCGGGGTGAGTGGAAGCGGCACTGGATCCACCTCACCAACCCGCTTCTCATCGGCGTCGCGGCGACCTTCGTGCTCGGCTATCTCTCCGGCTTCCTCGCCGGCAACGACGTGGGCGCGTTGACCACCATCGCCGTGCTGCTCTGGTTCGCGGTGATGGGGTGGGTGGCGTGGAAGGTCGCCGACTGGTGGTATGACCGTTTCATCCTGACCAACAAGCGGGTCATGGTGGTCAACGGCATCGTCACCCGCAAGGTGGCGATGATGCCGCTGGTCCGGGTCACCGACATGAAGTACGAGCAGACGCCGACAGGTCGCGCCCTCAACTACGGCACCTTCGTGCTGGAGTCCGCCGGCCAGGAGCAGGCGCTCCGCGAGGTCAAGAATCTGCCCAACCCGAACGAGCTCTACCTGCGTGTGGTCGAGGAGATGTACGAGCCGCAGGCGGTCGAGGCACGGCTCGGCAAGGAGGCCGACGAGGCCAAGGCCGACGACGGGGCGTGAAGGTTTCCGACCGAACATCGGAGCAAGTGCGCACCTTTCGTCATGGACCCGAATGCCTCTGACGTGGCACTCTGCCAGGACGGCCGGGGGCGTGGAGGTGGGCGGTGGCGAGCAGGGACCCGTTGGAGGAGCAGTTCCGCGAGTTCGTCGCGGCCCGCTCCGCCGCGCTTCTCCGCACCGCCTATCTGCTCTCCGGAGACTGGGCCACGGCCGAGGATCTGCTCCAGACCGCGCTGACCAAGACCTACCTCGCCTGGAAGCGGCTCGGGGGGATCGAGGCCGTCGAGTCGTACGCCCGGCGTGTGCTTGTCAACACGTCGACAAGTTGGTGGCGGCGACGCTGGCACGGTGAACGGCCCACCGAGGTGCTGCCCGAACGCGCCGGCGTCGACGAGATCTCGCAGCAACTCGACAGGGACCTGCTCTGGCGGCACCTCCGCGAGTTGCCCAACCGGCAGCGGGCGGTGCTGGTGCTCCGCTACTACGAGGACATGTCGGAGGCGCAGACCGCCGCGATGCTGGACATCTCACCGGGCACTGTGAAGAGCCAGTCGTCCCGAGCGCTGGCCACGCTGCGCCGTCGGATGGGCGCCGACGCACCGGACCTGACAGCCGCGGCCGGCACTGCCGGTCGGTCGGCTGCGGCTGGTCGGGCGGCCGGTGCCGGTGCTGCTGGTCGGTCGGCTGCTGCTGGCACTGCTGGTCGGTCGGCCGGTGCCGGCGTCGCGCGGCCGGGCGGCTCGGGTGCCCCGACCGGTCCGGTCCCGGCCGTCGGTGCCGCCGCTACTCCCCGAGGCCGGCAGTCGGCCGGCCGACCCGTGCCCCGTCCGGCCGCTCCGCGGCCGGTCGGCCCGCAGGTAGTGCTCCCCTCCGCTCCGGCGGCCGTGCCCGTCGGCACGGGCCCCGGAGAGCAGCAGTGAGCGTTTCCCCAGGCCAGCCCGACAACCTGACGGACGGCCCGCGGCGTTCTTACCAGGTGCCGCCTGATGAACTGGAAGGTGCGGTGCGGGAGACCCTCTCGCACCAGGTCGCCGTTGCCCGCCCACTGGGCATCGACCCGGCGGGCCAGGCCATCCGTCGCGCGAACCGGATCCGGCGTCGGCGTACCGCGGCCGGTCTCGCCATCGCGGCGGTCGCCACCGTCCTGCTCAGCGCTGGCATGGCACAGCTCGGCGCCGAGACCGGGCGCGATGGGGCACCCATCGTGGTGATCGGTGACCCGGACCCGTCCGGCCGGCCGATCCCGACGGCCAGCGTTCCCGGCACCAAACCCTCGCCCGGACCGTCGGCGGCTTTGCTCGGGAGCGAGACACTTGTCAGCGCCGACGGACGACGGCTGGTGCTGCCCGACATCGGGCCGGCCGAACATGCCCAACTCCTCCCCGACGGCGGCGGTTGGTTGGTGGTCAGTACGCAGACCACCGCGGGCCGTTCCCTGCGGGTGCTGCAGAACGACGGTCTGGCGCAGGTGCTGCTTGCCGGAGCGGGGACGATCGTCCTGGCGCCGGACAGCCGCCAGGTGGCCTGGCGGGACGGCGGCGATCTGCTGGTGGCCGGGGTGGTCGGCGGTCAGCTCATCGGTGCGGCGCGTACCGCGGTGCCCGCCGGCGCGGTGCCGATCCGGTTCGTCGGCGACAGCGTGCTGGTCCGACCCGACCCGGCGGGCGCCGGCCACATCCTGTGGCGTCCCGGCTCGGGGCCGTTGACCGAGGCCGTCGACCAGATGACCGTCAACGTCTACGGGGGGCTGCCCGATGGGCGGCTCGTCGGGCAGATCCTCACCGACCCGGGTCGGACCTGCCTGGCCGTGCTCGATCCGACCCGTCACCTGAACCCGGTCGAGACCGGCTGCGGGCCGGACCTCAGCCGGGACGGAGTCGGCGGGATCTCCCCGGACGGGAGGTGGCTGCTGGTGAACGGGCGGATCGGCAAGGCGAGTCAGGCGCTGCTTGTCGACCTGCGGCGGCTCGGGCCGAACCCGACCGCCGTCGCGGCCGGGCCGCCGATGACCGGCGCGATCGTCTGGATCGACGAGTCCCACGCCTCCTACCTCGACGCCGCCGGCGAGCTGGTCCGGGTCGACGTCGGCCGGGTGCGGGCAGGGGAACCCGCCAGCCCCGCCGCGGTGTCCGACGTGCCGGCCGGGGACCGGCCAGTCCTGGTCGCCCCCTTCTGACCCACGCGGTCGAGGTGACCTTCGTGAGTCGGGCTCGGTTGTTCCTCGGTAGCGTCGGACGGTGACCTCGCGTACCGGCTCCGCCCCGCGCATCGACCTGCACACCCACTCGACGGCCAGCGACGGCACGCTGCCCCCGGCTGAGCTGGTTCGCGCCGCCGCCGAGGCGGGGCTGGACGTGCTGGCGATCACCGACCACGACACCACCGCCGGCTGGGCGCCGGCCGTGCGGGCGCTGCCGCCGGGACTACGCCTGATCCGGGGGGCGGAGCTGTCCTGTCGGTGGTCCGGGACCCGGCCGGCGGTGCCGCTGCACCTGCTCGCGTACCTGTTCGACCCGGACCACCCGGAACTGGTGGCCGAGCTGGGCCGGGTGCGGGCCGCCCGGGAAGAGCGCGGCGAACGCATCGTCGGGCTGCTGCGCGCCGACGGCATCGAGGTGAGCTGGCCGGACATCCTGGCCGGTGCCGGCGGCGGCACAGTGGGCCGTCCGCACATCGCGCAGGCGTTGATCCAGGCCGGGCTGGTGGGCAGCACCCGGGAGGCGTTCGGCCCGGACTGGCTGGGCGAACGCTACCGGCTGCCCAAGGACGACATCGACGTGTTCCGGGCGATCCACCTGGTCCGGTCGGCCGGCGGCGTGCCGGTCTTCGCCCACCCCCGGGCCACCCGGCGCGGTCGGGTGGTGCCCGACGAGCTGATCGCCGAGCTGGCCCTCGCGGGGCTGGCCGGGCTTGAGGCCGACCACGAGGACCACAGCCCGGCCGAGCGGGAGCACGTGCGGGCGCTCGCCGCCGAGTTGGGCCTGTTCGTCACCGGCTCCTCGGACTTCCACGGCACCCACAAGACGGTCCAACTCGGGGCCTTCTCCACAAGCGCCGAGGCGTACGAACGGATCGTCGCCGCCGGGGTGACCGAGGTCGCTTCGGGCTGATCCGAGTATTTCGTCCACTGCGGCGCGGCTAGGTTGATCACGTGGATCTGAAGCTGTTCGGCGAGGTTTTCGTGACCCTGCTGGTGATCACTGACCCGCCGGGCATGATGCCGATCTTCCTGGCGTTGACCGGCCCGCTGCCCGCCCGCGACCGAAACCGGGCCGCCTGGCAGGCCGTCACGCTGGCGTTGGGCGTGATCGTGGTCTTCGCGGTGGCGGGGCAGACCCTGCTGGACTACCTGCACGTCGACCTACCGGCGTTGCAGGCGGCCGGTGGGCTGCTGCTCGTGCTCGTCGCCCTGGAGCTGCTCACCGGCAAGACCGACGGGCCGAGCTCGGAAGCCACCTCGAACATCGCCCTGGTGCCGCTGGGCACCCCGCTGCTGGCCGGTCCGGGGGCCATCGTGGCGACGATGCTCTTCGTCCAGCAGGCCCACGGGTGGGGCGACTTCACCGCCATCGCCGTGGCCATCCTCGCCGTGATGCTCGCGGTGTGGATCGTCCTCCGCTTCTCCGGCGGCATCGTGAAGATCCTCCGACCGGGCGGGATCGAGGTGCTGACCAGGATCGCCGGCCTCCTGCTGGCCGCGATCGCCGTCCAGCTCATCGCCGACGCGGTGTTCGCCTTCGTCACCCAGTACGTCAACATGACCTGACCGGCGTACGCGCGGTGTCGGGGGTGGGTGGCAGGATCGCAGGCGTGCGACGATCCTCCTCAGCGGGACGGCCCGCGGCCGGTGGCCGAGCTCCCCGACAGCGCGCCGGCGATGCCGAGCAGCTCGGCTTCGAGGGCATGCCGGAGCGCCTGTTCGTCTGCACACCGAGCAAACTCGGCGCGTACGCGGACTGCCCACGCCGCTACCGCTACTCCTACGTCGACCGACCGGCCCCGCCCAAGGGCCCGCCGTGGGCGCACAACTCGCTCGGCGCCAGCGTGCACACCGCACTGAAAAACTGGTATGCGCTGCCCGCCGACCGGCGTCGCCCCGAAGCCCTGGCCACCCTGCTCAAGGGCACCTGGGTCCGCGAGGGCTACCGCGACGACGAGCAGGAGCGGGCCGCCTACCGGCGGGCGCTGGGCTGGTTGGAGGCGTACGTCGAGACGCTGGAGGTCGACTCCGACCCGCTCGGCGTGGAGCGGGTGGTGGCGGTCAAGACCGCAGTGCTGGCGTTCAACGGTCGCACCGACCGGATCGACTCGCGTACCGGGCCGGACGGGCCCGAGCTGGTCATCGTCGACTACAAGACCGGTCGCACCGGGCTGGACGCCGACGACGCCCGGGGTTCGCAGGCGTTGGCGCTCTACGCGTACGCGGCCGAGCGGGTGTTCCGCCGGCCGTGCCGTCGGGTCGAGCTGCACCACCTGCCGACCGGCACTGTCGCCGGCCACGACCACACAGCCGAATCACTGGCCCGACAGTTGACCCGCGCGGAGGAGACGGCCCGCGACATCATGGCCGCCGAACGGGCGGTCGCGGACGGCGCCGACGCGGACGAGGCGTTCCCGGTGGCACCCGGCCCGCGCTGTGGCTGGTGCGACTTCCGGCGGCACTGCCCGACCGGAGCGCAGATGCCGGGCAAGGAGCCGTGGGCCGCCATGGACCGGCACACCGACGGCTGACCTCGATCGGCGGCCGGGTCAGCCGACCAGCGGGGTGGCCGCGTGACGCGCGGCCCGCTCCTTGGCGGCCTGGATCAACGGCCCCTCCAGATAGCGACGGGGCACGGTGGCGAACGCGAGCCGCAGCGCGCGCACTGTCAGGTCCGCCGACACCGCCGTGGTGGGCAGACCGAGCCCGCCGTACATCCGGTGCGCCCAGGCCGGCAGCAGTGCGAAGGCGGTGCCGGCGATTCCCAGGTACGCCCAGCGCGGCGGGCCGAGGGTGAGCCCCAACCGGGCCGGCAGGCTGAGCTTCCAGGGCAGCGGCGGGGCGGTGAGGAAGAGCGCCGTCTCGGCGGCCTCCCTGGTCATCCGCAACTGCGGCCGTACGGCGCGGTAATACTCCGTGACCTCGGCGGCGGTGCCCGGCACGGTGGCCGGGTCCAGGCCGACCAGAGCGGCCGAGCGGCGCTGCTCGGTGTAGTAGCCGTCCACCTCGTCGTCGGTGAGCGGCAGCCCGGCCCGCCGGGCCGTGTCGAGGAACGACTCGACCTCGGTGACGTGCACCCAGCGCAGCAGGTCCGGCTCGTCGATCCGGAACTCCTCTCCGGTGCGCGGGTCGGTGGCCCGCAGCCGGTCGTGCAGCCGGCGGAGCCGGGCGCCGGCCGCCTCCGCCTCGGCGGTGGTCCCGTAGACGGTGGTCGCGACATAGGTGGCGGTGCGGACCAGGCGGCCCCAGGCGTCGGTGCGGTAGTTGCTGTTCTGCGCGACCCCGGCCATCGCCCGGGGGTGCAACGCCTGGAGGTAGAGCGAGCGCAGGCCGGCGACGATCAGGATCGGCTCCTCGTGCACCTTCCACGTGACCGAACCCGGACCGAAGAGGCCGAGGTCATCGGAGTCCACCGCCCAAGAGTGCCACGCTCGGGCCGACCCCGTCGGGCACGTCCCGGCGGTGCCGTCGGGTCACACGTCGGCGGAGCGGCGCGCCCGGCAGGCCGGGCAGAGGCCCCAGAAGGTCACTTCCGCCTCGTCCACCTCGAACCCGTGCGACACGTTCGGCTCCAGACACGGTGCGCTGCCCACCGCGCAGTCGATGTCGGCGATCTCGCCGCAGCCCCGGCAGACCACGTGATGGTGGTTGTCGCCGACGCGTGCCTCGTAGCGGGCGGGACCGCCGGCCGGTTCGATCCGGCGGGACAACCCGGCCCGGGACAGCGCGCCCAGCACGTCGTACACCGCCTGGGTGGAGACCGAGTCGAGGCGTTCCCGGACGCGCCGGCTGATCTCGTCGACCTCCAGGTGGCCGCCGCCGGCCAGCACGTCGAGCACCGCGAGGCGGGGCCGCGTGACACGCAGGCCCTTCGATCGCAGCAGCTCCTCGGCGGTGGACATGCGCCAATGACAGCACGCGCGACCAGCATCGACAACCGTCGCCCGGCCCGGGTGGTCACCGACACAGACCGGGAAGATCGGGTCCACGGCCCGCGACGGTGAACCCGATCGGCGCGGCGCGCGTGTGACCGGTCGAGAGCCAGGGGACGGTCGGTGGACCGTACGCTGGCCCTCCCCTGACCGTGATCCACCTGGAGGGTTCGATGTTCGAGCAGATCCTGGGTCTACCGGGACACGTCCTGGTGGTCCACGCGGTCGTCGTGTTCGTGCCGCTGCTGGCGGTGCTGGCCATCGCCTACGTGGGGCTGCCGCGATGGCGGCACCGGCTGGACTGGGCCCTGGGCCTCCTCGCCGTGGTGGCGCCGGTGACCGCGTTCGTGGCCGTCAAATCGGGTGAGGTGTTCACCGACGCGCTCGTCGCCCGGGGCTTCCAGGGGCCGATCCTCGACCAGATCTTCGATCACTCCCGCTACGGCGACATCCTGTTCCGCATCGTGGTGCCGCTCGGGATCGTGGCCATCCTGCTGCTGGTGGCGACCAGTGGGCACCCCCGGGTGCCGCGGCTGCCGGCGCTTGTCGTCCCCGTGCTGGCGGTGGCGGTCGTGGCGCTGTCCATCGCCGCCCTCATCTACGTCTACCTGACCGGCCACAGCGGCGCCGAGGCCGTCTGGGGCACCACCCTCTGACCGCTCCGCTCGCCGCTCAGAAGATGATTCGCGAGCAGAGCAGGCAGACCACGACCACCAGCACCACGGCGGCCGCCACACCGAAGCCGTAGGTGACCCGCTGCGAACGCTGCTCAGCCACGTCCAGCGCGGCCATGTCCTGCGGCGGCAGCCGTCGTGGTGGTGCCGGCTGCAGGTGTACGGGGGGACGCCAACCGGTCGGCGGCGGCACGCTCGGCGGTGGGCCGGCATAGCCGCTCGCGGGGGTGTTCGTGGACGTGGCGGGAGGCTGATGCGTCACCGATTCGTCGCCGGGGCCGGGCCGTCGCCAGTAGTCGTCCGGGGTGCTGCCACCGCTGGGGGTCGTCACGCCGTCCGACGCTACCAACGCGGCCGGCGGCCCGTCCGCTTCTGCACGACGCGCCACCGTCGGCGGCCGGTCCGCTGCCCCTCCGCTGCGCTAGTCTTGCCGTTCGTGAGCACCATGGACCCCGGCATCCAGGCCGCGCCCGACGACGACCGCACCGTCGACCTGAGCGAAGACTTCGTGGTGCTGCCCGAGCAGACCTCGGACGACACCGACCGGGGCTGGGGCGAGCGGGCGAGCGGCAACGACGACTGGCTGCTCGCCGAACGTCCTCCGCACTGGGACTGACGCCGAACGCAGCCGGCTCCCGTCGCGGTTCAGTCGCCGACGACAATGGCGAGGCGGGTGCCCTCCGGGACCCCGACAGCGCCGCTCGGCAGCGCCGGTGGCCTCGCCGTGCCGCTGCCGGTGGGCGTGCCGGGTCCGGCGGTTGTGCCGCTGCCGGTGGGCGTGCCGGGTCCGGCGGTTGTGCCGCCGCCGGTGGGCGTGCCGGGTTCGGTGCTGGTGCCGGTCGGTGGTGGACCGATGGTTCCGCTGCCGTCGGTGCGGGCTGCTCCGCCGCTGTCGTCGGTGGGGACTGCCTCGTCACTCGCGTCGGTGGGGCCTGCCTTGCCGTTGTCGTCCGGTCCGCCGGGGGTGCTCGGAGTGCCGTCGGTGGCCGGCCGGGACGTGGCGGTAGCTCCCGTCGGCCCCGGGGAGGGCGCGGGGGGTGGCGGGCAGCCGGTCGGGGTGTGCAGGACGGCGGCGGCCAGGCCGAGGAGAGCGGCGACCAGACCGGCCCGGAGCAGGGTGGGCCCGCCGGGCAGGGTGGGTCGGCGCAGCGGACGTAACGCCCGCGCGGAGTCCGGATCGCGCATCGCCTCTGTCGCCTCCCGCCCCTGGGGTGTCGCAGTGACATCCCGTGGGCGGCAGACTAGGCGGCTCAAGACCTGGTCAGCCGGCCGTTCGTCGGCGCCTGTGGATAACCGGACGGCCTGTGGACAACCCCCGCCTGCCGGCCTGATCTGCTAGCGGACGGACCTGCCGAAGCCCCGCAGCCCGCTGATCGACTCGGGGTCACGGAAGCCGGGGTATCCCGCCAGCGGGAACGGGCCGATTCCGTGAACCCGAGTGGATCAAGACCGAGCGAGTCGGCGCTGGCGGATCAGGACGCGGAGCTGGCCGCCGGGGCCTTGCCGCCGCTCGACCCGCCGGACGAGGACGAGCCCGACGACGAGCCCGACGACCCGGACGACCCGGACGAACCCGACGACGAGGACGAACCCGACGAGGACGCGCCGGACGAGGACGACCCGGACGACCCGGAGTCTCCACCCGAGGACGATGACTCGGACTTACCGGGCTTGCTGGTCGTGCCGCCGGCCGTCGCCTCGGAGCCGGACGCCCGCGAGTCGGTGCGGTAGAAGCCCGAACCCTTGAAGACGATGCCGACCGAGTTGAAGACCTTGCGCAGCCGCCCCTGACACGCCGGGCACTCGGTCAGCGGCTCGTCAGAGAAGGACTGCACCGCCTCGAGCTGGTGACCGCACGTGGTGCAGGCGTACTGGTACGTGGGCACGTTCTCCTCCGGATCTGGGCTCAGCCAGTTGGCACTCGACGTATACGAGTGCCAATGGTGCGTCATTCGCCCCGGGTTCGTCCAGCGGACGTGTGGGGCGCGACACCGTGCGGCGCACCCGGGCCGGCGTCAAGGGTACGCATCCCGTCGGCGGGGGTGACGACCGCGCGGACACGACGGTCGTGCGGTTCGGCCGGCAGCGCCTCGACCAGCTCACCGTCGTGCAGCGGCACCACCGTCAGCGTCGCCTCGGGCACCCGGGCGAGTGCCCGGTCGTACGAGCCGCCGCCGCGTCCGAGCCGCCGGCCGACGCGGTCGACGGCGAGAGCCGGTACGAGCACCAGGTCCGCCTCCGCCACGGCGGCCACCCCCAGCCGGGCGCCGGCCGGCTCTCGGATACCCCGACCCGCGGCGATCAAGGCTTCCGCCCCGGTATACGCCGCCCAGTCCAGATCCAGGTCGCTGAGGAGGACCGGCAGCAGCAACTCGGCGTCCGCCGGTAAGGCCGCGCGCAGCACCTCCGGCAGGTCCGCGCCGCCCGGTTCGGAGCCGACCGGGACGTACGCCGTCATCCGGCGCGGGCGCAGCCGGCGTACCAGCGTGACCAGCTCGGCCTGCACGCGCCCGGCGGCGACGGCCCGGGTGGGGCCGCTCAGCGACCGGCGGCGGGCGAGCAGCTCGACGCGGGCGTCGCGCTTCGCCAACCGGGTCACTTCCGCTTCATCAGAAAATTCCGCCACGCAACACTCCTGACGCAACGCCTCTCTCACGGTTGCACTGTGTCAGCATCGCAAGCAACGGAGGCGGAACTTCCGGGGGGACCGAGTGACGCTACGCGGGCGGTTGACGACAGCCTTCCTCGTGGTGGTGCTCGGGCCGGTCCTGCTCGGCACGCTCTTCGTCGCCTCCACCGTCAGCGCCGTCGACCGCAGCCGCTCCACCGAGCGCCTGGCGGTGGCGGCGTCCACGGTGCGTACCTCGGTCGACGCGCTCTGCCAGCAGCTACGCGCCACCGCCGACGTGGTGGCCCTCACCGCCGATCCGGCCGTCGCCGCCGCCCAACTGATCGGCCGGGGCCTGGTCGCCGCGGTGCTGATCACCGACGTGCGGGGCGAGGTCACCTACGTTTCGCCCGGGGCGCCGTCGACACCGTGGCGGGACTGCTCCGGCCCGAGCACGGACACGACAGGTCCGGTCCGCGCGCTGGCCGCCCACGTCGACCTCCGCGACCGCGGCGGCGCGCTGCTGGGCACGGTGACCGCCGCGCAACGTGTCGACCCGGACTTCGTGGCCCGGCTGGCGGCGGTGACCGGGGTGGCGGTCACCCTGCTGGACAGCGGGGCCAGCGCCGCCCGGGTCGCCCACACGACCGAGTCCCGCGAGGTACGCGACGCGGTGCTGGCCGCCGCGAGCGCCGCCGACGGTGAGCGGGTGACCGAGACCAGCCAGGGCCGGTACGTGCGAAGGATCGGGCCGTCCGACGCGCAGCCGCTGCCGCTTGTCGTCTCCGTGCCCAGCGAGCGCCCGGCGGGGCTGCACGCCACGCTGATCGGGGTGGTCGTGGTGGCCGCGTTGCTCGCCGTACTGACCGCCTGGCGGCTGGCCCGGATGACCACCCGACCGCTCATGGAGTTGGCCGGCGCGGTCGACCGGGTGGCCCACGGCGACCTGACCGCCCGGGTGCCGGTCCGCAGCCGCGACGAGCTGGGCCGGCTGGCCGCCGCGTTCAACCGGATGACCCGGGAGACGGGGGCCTACGTGGCGGCGCTGACCAGCAACCGCGACCAGCTCCGCGGTCACCTCGCGGTGCTCGGCGACACCCTGGCCAGCACGCACGACCTGCAACGCATCCTGCGGGTGATCCTGCACAGCGCCATCGGCGCCACCGGCGCGCGGGCCGGCGCCGTGCTGCTCGTGGAGACCGGCGGGATGCTCGTCGCACAGTGCACCGAGGGGCTGGACGGGCGCTGGCCGGAGGTGGGCGGGGACGGGTCGCCGACGCTTCGGGTGCCGGTCGGGGTCGGTGTGGTCGGCGCCGTCGCCGCCACCGGGGAACCGCAGCGGGGGAGGGCGGAACCGACCGACGCCCCGTCCATCGAGCCACGCTGCCGCACGTACGTGGCGGTCCCGTTCGCCACCCCCGGCTCGGCCGCGGCCACCCTCAGCGGATCCTCCGATGAGGCCGGCGTGGCCGCGGCGCTCGGCGTGCTGGCTCTCTACGACCGTCTGGGCGCCGACGAGTTCGACGACGACGACCTGGTCACCCTGCGAACCTTCGCCGGACACGCGGCGGTCGCGGTCGACAACGTCCGGGTGCACGAGGAGGCCCAACGGCTCTCCCTCACCGACCCGCTCACCGGGCTGTGGAACTACCGCTACCTGCGCGAGTCGATCCGGCGGGAGGTGGAACGCGCCAGTCGCTTCGGGCGGATGCTCAGCGTCCTCGCCCTGGACCTCGACCGGTTCAAGGACGTCAACGACACGTACGGGCACGCCGCGGGGGACACCGTGCTTGCCGAGTTCGCCCGGCGGGTGCGCGGCGAGATCCGCGAGGTCGACCTGGCCTTCCGGCAGGGCGGTGAGGAGTTCGTGCTGCTGCTGCCGGAGACCGACGCGCGGGGCGCGGCGATAGTGGCCGAGCGGCTCGGCGCGGCGGTCCGCGAGACGCCGATTGCCGTGGAGGCGTACGCCGGGCCGGTGGTGGTGACGGTGTCGGTGGGCATCGCCGTCTACCCGGACAACGGCACCACCGGGCGGGAGGTGCTGGAAGCCGCCGACGACGCGCTCTACGCGGCCAAGGCGGCCGGCCGCGACACCTACCGGGTCGCCGAGGTACGCCCGGACGTGGCCACGCGGGAGATACCGGTGCTCGCGGGCGTCGTGAGCCCACCCGACGGGCTGCCGCGCGCCGGCCAGCCGGCGCAGGTCAACCGGGAGCCGGGCGGGCCCGCCCGGTCGGAGCCGGCAGTGGGCGTACCGGAAGGGTCGCCGGCGCACGCGTGGCCCGAGCCGGCCGACGACCCGGCGGACATCGACGCCGATGCGGCCCGGGCGGGCCCGGACGCGGCGCGGCCGGGGTCGGGTGGCGGCGCGTCTTCTGGGCCACACCCGCCGCGGCAGAGCCGTGGCCGATAGTCTCGCGGCATGTCGGAGCACTCAGCGAACCCCTCATCGGCGGCCGCCGCAACCGGCCGTCCCCTGGCGGTCAAGGCCGTCATCCCGGCCGCCGGACTTGCCACCCGGTTCCTGCCGGCCACCAAGGCGGTGCCCAAGGAGTTGCTGCCGGTGGTGGACCGGCCGGTGTTGCAGTACATCGTCGAGGAGGCCACCCAGGCTGGCATCGGTGACGTGTTGCTGATCACCGGTCGGGGTAAGACATCGATGGTGGACCACTTCGATCGTCGTCCGGACCTGGAGACCAGGCTGGAGGAGAAGGGCGACACCGAGCGGCTGGCCGCCGTGCGTCGGCCCAGCGAGCTGGCCGAGATCTACACAGTGCGGCAGCCCGAGCAACTCGGGCTGGGCCACGCCGTCGGGTACGCCGAGTCGCACGTCGGCGACCAGCCCTTCGCGGTGCTGCTCGGCGACGAGTTCGTCAAGCCGTCGGAGCCGCTGCTGCCGGCGATGCTGGAGTTGCAGGCCCGCACCGGCGGTGTGGTGCTCGCCTTCTTCGAGGTCGACCCGGCCGAGACCAAGCGGTACGGCATCGCCTCCGTCGAGCCCGCCGAGGCGGAGCTGACCGACATCGGTGAGGTCGTCAAGGTGACCGGGATGGTGGAGAAGCCGCAGCCCGAGGACGCGCCGAGCAACCTCGCGGTGCTGGGTCGGTACGTGCTGCCCGGCAAGATTTTCGACGCGATCCGCCGGACCAAGCCGGGCAGCGGCGGCGAGATCCAGCTGACCGACGCCATGGAGTTGCTGCGCACCGAGGGCACACCGGTGCACGCGATCGTCTACCGGGGCACCCGTTACGACACCGGCATGCCGCTGGGCTACCTCCAGACGGTCGTGCAGATCGCCGCCGAGCGCGAGGATCTGGGCACCGAGTTCCGGTCCTGGCTTGCCGACTTCGTCAAGGCCGACGCGGCAGGCGGATCTGGTACATGACAGCGACGGCCGACGCCGAGGCGGCCGCGAACGAGTTGACGCCGCTCGCCGACTACCTGGGCAGCGTGCTGCGCAGGTTGCGCGCGCTGCCGCCACTCGACCTCGATCTCACCCAGGCGCACGGCAACGTCCTCGCCGAGGACGTCGTCGCGCCGCACTCCTTCCCGGCCTTCGACCAGGCGGCCGTGGACGGGTATGCGGCCCGCTGGGAGGACATTTCCGGAGGGGGCCGGGGCCCGAGCTACGTCCCGGCCCCCTCCGGCACGCCCGGCGGGCGGACCATCCGGCTCAACGTCGTCGGCGATCTGGGGGCGGCGAGCTGGCGGCCGGTGCGACTCACCCCGGGCTCGTGCTTCTCGGTGGCGGCCGGGGCGCCGCTGCCGGTCGCCGCCGACGTGGTGGTCCCGGTGGAGTGGACCGACCAGGGCATGGCCGCGGTGGAGATCTTCCGCACCCCCAAACGGGGGTACGGGGTCCGCCGCGCCGGCACCGAACTGCCCGCCGGCACCCTGCTCGCCCGCGCCGGCACGTACGTCTCCCCGGCCCTGGTCGCGGTCTTCGCGGCCACCGGCATCGGGCACGTGGTGGTCCGGCCCAGCCCACGGGTGGTCATCGTGGCCACCGGCGACGAACTTGTCGACGTGGGTCGGGGCAGCCAGCCGGGGCAGGTGGTGGACGCGAACTCGCACGCGCTGACCGCCGCCGCCGCCGAGGTGGGCGCACTGGCGTACCGGGTGGGGATCTGCGACGACGACCCGGAGGGGCTGCGCGGGCTGCTGGAGGACCAGACCCTGCGCGCCGACCTCATCATCACCACCGGGGGCACCGGCACCGGCCCCGGAGACATGGTGCGCCGGATCCTGTCCCGCCGCGAGGGCGGCCGGGCCGGGCCTGTCACGTTCACCGACGTGGCGCTCTATCCCGGCACCGCGCTCGGGTTCGGCACTGTCGGCGCCGAGGAGGTGCCGGTGGTCTGCCTTCCCGGCGACCCGGGTGCCGCGCTGATCGGGTTCGAGGTGCTGGCCCGTCCCGCCATCCAACTGCTCGCCGGCGCCGAGCCGGTGTTCCGCCCCAGCGTGCGGGCGCACCTGCTGGAGACCGTGTCGTCCCCGGCGGGGTTGCGCGAGTTCCGGCCGGCGCACGTCGCCGAGCGGCGTGGGGGCGGGTACACGGTGCAGCCGCTCAGGGGTGGGCCGTTCACCCTCTCCGGGCTGGCCGAGGCGAACGGGCTGCTGGTGCTCGGTGAACGGGTCACCACCGCCGCAGCCGGCTCCACAGTGGACGTCCTGCTGCTGGACCGTCGCCGGTGACGGCTCTCCGGCCGAACCGCCGGTCGGCTGCTCGGACGTCGCACGGTCGTCGGGTCATCGCGGTGGGTCCACTTGCGCGCGCCACGGTCCCGCGCGGGAGACTGTACGGGTGAGTCTCTTCGGACCCCCGCGGGCACCGGGCTGGCCGGTGGAGTTGGCGGACGGCCCGGTGTTGCTGCGGCCCTACCGGCGCTCCGACGCGGTGCCGTGGTCGGAGATCCGGCGGGCCAACCGGGCCTGGTTGGCGCCCTGGGAGTCGTCGCTGCCCGGCGGTTGGGACGAGCTGAACTCACCTGCCGCGTTCCGCTGGGTGCTCCGTGACCAGCGGCGCTCGGCCCGTGAGGGTGACGGCATGCCGTTCGCGGTCTGCCTGCGCGAAGCCGACCGGGACCGGCTGGTCGGGCACATCAACGTGGGCAGCATCGTGCGACGGGCACTCTGCTCCGGCTATGTCGGCTACTGGGTGGACGCCCGGGTCGCCGGCCAGGGCGTGATCCCGACGGCGCTCGCCCTCGCCGTGGACCACGCGTTCGGCCCCGGCGGGCTGCACCGGGTGGAGGTCAACATCCGTCCGGAGAATCGGCCGTCGCGGCGGGTGGTGGAGAAGTTGGGCTTCCGCGAGGAGTCGTACCACGTGCGCTACATGCACATCGACGGCGCCTGGCGCGACCACATCGGATACGCGATGACGAGTGAGGAGATCGCCGCCGAGGGCGGCCTGCTGGCCCGCTGGCATCGGATACGCGCCTCCGCCCGCTGAGAAGGTGTCCCACGGACGGGATCGGCGCGGCGCGCCGGCTTCCTGGTCGGTGCGCCGTAACCTCAAGTAACTGCAAGTTGCGGCGAGCGCTCTCCGGCCGGACGATCCACGCACTCAGGCGCGATCAGTGGAAGATCCTGCGGTTGGGTGGCGGTTGCTCCGAATTCGGTGACGGGAGGGGTGAGGGTGCCGACCTCGGTGCTCCTCGCCGTCCTCGCCGCCGCCGGCCTGCTCGCCCTGGCCCCGGCGTTGGTTCGCCGGTACGACGCCACCGAGCGGCTGGTGGCGGAGCGGGCGCAGTCGACGGCGCGGGTGCTCCAGCGCCGCCGGCGGCGCCGTACTGTCCCGGGGCGGCGTCCGGTCCACCCTCCGCGCTCACTTGTCGTCACCCTGAGCGAGGATTCGACTACCGGTGCGTTGACCGCGCCGGTCTCCGCGCCTCCGGCGGGCCGCCGCTCCGGCCGCCTACGCGCCGTGCCACCCGCACCGAAACGGTCCCGCCGTCGCCCGCCGGCCCGCCGTCAGCACACCCCAGCCGTGTACCGGCGACGCCGGGTGCTCGCCGCCCTGCTGCTGCTCAACGTCGTCGAGCTGATCGGCGTGCTGTTCGCCAGCCCCGGGTTCTGGATCGGCTTCGCTGTCACCTTCCTGCTCCTGGCCGTGTACGTCGTCCACCTCCGCGGTCGCGCCCTCGCGGGTGGTCGCCGCCGCCGCGCCCGGGCCCGGGAGGCCGCCTGGCTGGCCGCCCGGCAGGCCGAGGTGCGCCGGGAACAGGCCCGCCGCGCCGCGGCCCGCCGGGAGGCGCAGCGCCGCCTGGCCGCCCAGCGTGAGGGGGTACGCCGAGCCGCCATGGGCCTGGACCGACCGGGCGACCTGCCGGCGGCGGTCAACGGCGGGTCGGTCTCGTACCGACGGTCGGGCGGGTTGCGCGGGCGCCCCTACGAGGCCGGCCGAGGCGCCTGACCCCTCCCGGCCGCGTGCCTCCTGGCCGCGTGCCTCCTGGCCGCGTGCCTCCTGGCCGCGTGCCTCCTGGCCGCGCGGGCGGCGGTCGGGTTGATCGACTCGGTTTGCAGGAAGGTGGGGTGTCGCGGCGCCCCGGATGCCCCGTTTTCCCGGAGCCCGAGTGGATCTCCGGGGCCGGTGGGGCGCCGGGCCGGGGGCGGATTCGCGGTGGGGGCCAGCGACCTGTTAGCCTTGCTGCCGGCCCGCCCGGTGTAAGCCGGGTGGGACCGAAGCCGGTTCGCCGGCGGGGGGCTGTGGCGCAGACTGGTAGCGCACCTCGTTCGCATCGAGGGGGTCAGGGGTTCAAATCCCCTCAGCTCCACCCATTTCAAAGGCCGTTTCCCGTTCTGGGAGACGGCCTTTTCGATCTTGTGCGGCCGAGGATCAACCCCCGTTCCTCGTGCACCGTGCAGCTCACCTCGTAGCTCTCGGCAGCGCCGATGCGGAAGACGACGGCGGTGACTCGATCCGGCCTGCCACCGGTCTGACAGATTCGACCCACCTGACGCTGGTCAGCCCAGGTTCGGGGCGTCCTAGGCTGTGACACGCGCGATACCACGCGCGCAGGTCGACAACGTCATCATTGTGGCCTTGGCTGACCGTCGTGGGCTGTCTCCTGGCCAGTGCCTCGGGCGACTCGTACACGAGCACGGCCTGCGACCAGTACCAGGCGCGGACCGCGCAGACGCGTTGCGGTAGCGATCCAGAGGTGACGACCGAGATGAGGTACTCCTGGACCCGGCGACGGCCCACCGCCGTCACCATCGGCTCGATGAGTTGGCGATTGGCGGCCACGTGCTCGTCGCAGACCACAGCGGCCAGGACTCGGCCGGCCAGCGCGGCGGCCAGGTCAGGACGTTCCCGAAGAACGCAGGCAAGCTGCCAGCGCTTGCCATTCCTGCGGTGGTAGCGACGGAACGACTCGTTACTCGCGTACCTCGGCGGCAGTTCGGGCTCTACCCAGTCCGAGTGCAGCTCAGCCAGGAGGTCATCAAGCTGCCGCTCGAACTCGCCAGCCAGGTCGCCGTCTACCCATGCGTCCATGCCGGCATCATCTCCGCCGACTCACTCCGTCGTCGACTCCGGAACAGATGCCCGGTCTCGCGTGATGGTTGACACTGCGATGTCGGTCGATGCTCTACCTGATCACGACAACGTCCTCCAGCGAGAGAGCTGCGGGCAAGCCCCAGCTGATCCCCGGCTGGAAAGAATCTTGGGCCGGCACCAATCCGGCCGCTGCTGAGCCACGAATTCCTCCCGACCGCACCTGAGGGCAAAACGCCGTACCGGCGGAGACGGAGACCTGTTGTGAGATTGTCCCGAGCCCTGCTCACCGTGCCAGCGGCTGCGCTGATCCTCGCGTTTCCCGGCGTCGCGCACGCCGACGAGAGCGTGCAGGTTCAGTTGCAGGACCTGAACGAGACCGGCGCGACCGGCGTCGCGACGTTGACCGCGACGAGCGGCGGTGACCTGAAGGTCATGATCCGCTCGAAGGGCATGACGCCGAACTCGCCGCACGCGCAGCACGTACACGGCGCGGCCAACGGTATGGACTTCCACTGCCCGGACAAGTCCGCCGACACCAACGGCAACGGTTACGTCAGCACCGAAGAGGGCCTGAAGATGTACGGGGACATCTTCATCTCGTTGACCACGACCGGCGACACGACGAAGGCCAGTGGCCTGGCGGTGGACCGGATGCCGATGGCCGACGCGAAGGGCAACCTCAGCTACGAGCGCACCATCGCTGCCGCCGACCTGCCCAAGGGCACGATCGAGCACCTGAAGGACCTGCACCTCGTGCAGCACGGCATCGACGCGAACAAGAACGGCAAGTACGACATGGAGGCGCTGGGGGAGTCGACGTTCGCCAAGTCGATCGGTGTCAACGGCATCCCCGCCGAGGCCACCGACCCCGCGACGTGCGGCATGGTCAGCGGCGCGGCCGCCGGCTCCGTACCCGCGGGGGGTGTCGCCACAGGTGACGGCAGCACCTCCGGTGGATCGCCGATGGTGATGTACGCAGTGGGTGGCCTCGCGCTGCTCGGCGCCGCCGGTGCGGTCGTCGCGCGCCGCCGGCTCGCCGGTGAGCGCTGAGTCGGATCATCCGATGGACAACGGCGACGTACCTGTGCCTGCCGGCCACCGTCGAGGGCGCTACGCGCTCCCGGCGGTGGCCGGCGTCCTCACCCTGACGGCGGCCGTGACGATCGGTCTCGCGGTCGCCGGTCGCGGCGGCGAGGAACCACCCCGACCCGACGCGTCCGCCGCGGCGCCGGCCGCGAACGCGTCGCCCGTTCCCGCGACCCGGCCGGGTGGGTTGACCTCGGGACCGCTGATGGTCGGCTCTCCGCCGGTGCGGGTGTCGATCCCGTCGCTGAAGGCCGCCGCGGCGACGGTCGCCCTGGGCCTGGGGGCGGACGGGGCGATGCAGGTACCGGACGGCGCCGCCGAGGTCGGCTGGTTCACCAAGGCGCCGACGCCCGGTGCGCTCGGCCCGGCGGTGCTGGCCGGCCACGTCAACTGGAAGGGTCACCGGGGAACGTTCTTCGACCTCGCTAGGGTGAAGGTCGGGGCCGCGATCACTGTCGACAGGCAGGACGGCAGCACCGCGATGTTCACCGTCACCAAGGTCGAGCAGTATCCGAAGGACCGCTTTCCCACCGCCGAGGTCTACGGGGCGACCGACCACGCCGCGCTGCGTCTGATCACCTGCGGCGGGGAGTTCGATGACACCACGCAGCACTACCGCGACAACCTCATCGTGTACGCGCGCCTCGCCCACGCTCATCCCGCGTGATGCGCACCGTCCGCCTCCGGTGGCGCGTCGATGCGCCGCCCGCACAGGGAAGGACCTGCCGAGCATGAGCGGTGAACCGGAACAGGCGCGACGCTTGCGGTCGGTGCCGCAGGACGTCGCGAGCCCGCCGACCGCCGACGAGTTGCTCTCGCGGGTGGCGCGCGGTGACGAGGCGGCGTTCGCGACGCTGTACGACACCATGGCGGGCCGGGTCCTCGGTCTGACCCGCCGGGTCGTGCGCGACCCGGCGCAGGCGGAGGAGGTGACGCAGGAGGTGATGGTCGAGGTGTGGCGCACCGCCGGCCGCTTCGACGCCGGTCGCGGATCGGCCTCGGCGTGGATCCTGACGATGGCGCACCGCCGGGCCGTGGACCGGGTGCGCTCCGAGCAGGCGCACCACAACCGTGCGCGGCAGGTCGCCGCCGGTGAGTCGCAGGTCCCGTACGACGAGGTGGTCGAGGGTGTCACCGCCCGCCTGGAGCGGGAGCAGGTGCGCCGGTGCCTGGGCCGGTTGACGCCGGTCCAGCGGGAGGCGGTGACCCTGGCCTACTACGGCGGCCACACCTACCGTGAGGTCGCCGAGAAGCTGGAGACGCCGCTGCCGACGGTGAAGACACGGATGCGCGACGGACTGATCCGGATGCGCGACTGCCTGGGCATCGAGATGGAGGGGCGGGCATGAGCGCGGACATTCACACCCTGGCCGGCGCGTACGCCCTGAACGCGGTCGACGAGTTGGAGGGCGCGGCGTTCGAGCGGCACATGGCCGACTGCGAGCCGTGCCGCGTGGAGGTGGCCGAGCTGCGGGAGACTGCGGCGCGGCTCGCCGACGAGACCGTCGTCGAGGCCACACCCCCGGCGCTGCGGGAGCGGACCCTGGCCCAGGTGGCCCGGACTCCGCAGCTGAGGGCCGATGCCGGCACCAGCGCCAGACGGCACGGGGGCAGGTGGCGGCAGATCGCTGTGGCCGCCGCCGCAACGATTGTCGTGGCCGGCGGCGCGAGCGCGGTGACCTGGACCGTGAGCAACGACCGGATCAGCGATGAGCAGGCCAGCAGCTCGGAGGCCCGGCAGATCGCCGCCGTTCTGGACGCACCGGACGCCCGGGTGTTCGAGCGGTCGTTGCAGCCCGGCGGCGCCGCCACCGTGGTGGTCTCCCGCGACCGGGACCGCGGTGTGGTGCTGCTGCGTGACCTGCCCGAGGCCGGCCCCGGGCGGATCTACGAGCTCTGGCTCATCCGGGGCAGCCAACCGCGCAAGGTGGGACAGCTCGCCGAGGGTGTCCGGGCGTCGACCACTGTGATCGGTCCGGTCGCCGAGGCGGGCACGTTCGGCGTGTCCAACGAGCCCGCGGGCGGCTCCGCCGCTCCCACGCGGATCGTGGGTACGGTCGAGCTGAGCTGAGCCCGGGCCGGCCGCGATCGCCGTGTCGGCCGGCCCGGCCCACCGGTTGCCCCCACTGTCCGCCACGACAGTCGGTGTGCCTGTCGTCGCCTACCGCCTGTCCTGGATCGCCGAGGACAGACTGTGCAACGAGAGCGAGCCCGTCCAACGACTGGCCCTCGCGAGATTCCGCAGCAACTGACGGGTCCGCAGTGGCTGCCCGCTCGTCTAGCAGAACCGTTCGGTCGTCACGGGGATCAGACCGTGCTGTCGCAGGACGGCCGTCAGGTCGGACAGCGTCGGACCCACCCCGTCGTCGGCGGCGGCGCCCAGCAGGACTGTCACGTCGAGGGCCCAGGTGCGGGTGTGGGCGACCCGTCGTAGCTCCCAGCTGAACCGGTCGCCGCCCTTCGCCAGGTGGCCGCTGGCGGCTGACGCGCTCGTGCCGTCGACCGGCGTACGCCAGCTCGCCCGGAGGCTCGTCACCTGGTCCGCGCTCAGGTCCTTGGCGAACAGGACGCGGTAGACGCGCCGTTCGTGGCAGCCCGCTGGCGGCTGGGCGGGGCCGAGCCGCAGTGGCGCGGCGGTCGCGATCGGTTGGTGGGCGAGGAGGTACGAGCGCAGCACCGTGTCGTCCGGCAGGTGCCCGCCGCCGAGCGTGCGGTAGTGGCGCTCGGCTTCGGCGCGAGAGGTGGGAACCACCCGCGCCAGCGTCTCCGGATCGGTGCGGATGCCCCGGCTGAGTGCGGCGGAACTCCACCAGCCGGCGGTGGGCGTCCAGCCCGCGCTGCGAAGGCCCGTGGTGACGTGGTCGTGCGCGCGGGTGAACTCCTCGACGACGAGCCCGCCGGCCGCGGTGGTCGGGTCGGGGTCATCCGGTCGGGGCAGGACCAGGTAGTAGTCAAGTGTGGACGGAAGCTGGGTCGCTGGGTTGGGCGCGCAGGGCACGGGGTCGGCGGCCATCTGTGACATCTTTCGTCGTGCTTCCGTCGCGGACCCGGCAACCGTAGCGCCTGGCGGCCGGGCTGTGACCGGCCGCCAGGCGTCGACGGGTCAGGACCGGGTGAGCTTCACCGTCGTGGTGTTGTCCACCCTGACGTACTCGTCGTATTCGGCGTCGTAGCCGCGGGCCTGGGTGACGGCCTCGGCCAGACCCTTGGCGAACGGGGTGGTGCCGCCCGGGACGGCTGCGGCGGTCCACGGGGTCGGGCTGCCCGGGGTGCAGGTCACCTGGGTGGAGAAACTGCCACGGACCAGCACCTTCCGGACGATCTGGGTGACATTGCCGTCAAGCGTCACCGCGCTGGGCAGGTTGCAGCTCACCGTGCCGTGCAGGACCGCGTTGCCGTTCACCCGGTTGGCGATGCCGTCGGTCGCCACGGCGAGTTCGAGATCCAGCGGCTCGGGCGGCGCCGGGTTGGCGATGTGCACCTCACCGCGAGCAGCCGCCGTCCCGCCCTCGCAGTGCTGCTCGAAGGTGGCGTCGAAGGTCTGCACGTAGCCGTTGGGGCCGAACACCGCGTTGGTGATCGTGAAGGTGCCGGTCAGCTCGTTGCAGCCCCGCCCGTTGCCGGACAGGTCGAGGCCGGGGCCGGCCCCGTTGAACGGGTATCGGGTCGCTGCCGTGTAGGTGCCCGGAGCCAGTGCCGCGGTGCCCGGCGCTTCGAAGGTGAGAGACCACCAGTCGCCGTTGTAACCGTTGATGCTGACCGACACACGGCTGTTGTCGACAGCGCCATTCGTCGTGAGTTCGTCGCCGTTGTCGGTGGAGTACGAGTAGGAGTCGCCACCGGTGATGTAGTCACCGGGGTCGCCGCTGAAGGAGACCGATCCGGACTCCACTGTCTGCGCCTGTGCGGGCGCCGCCAGGACCAACCCACCCGACACACCTACGATCGACAGGGCGGCTGCGAGTGCCGCCCTACGCCAGGATCCCTGCATCCCCGTTCCTCTCTGAAGCGAGACAGCCACGCGGGCCGGTGCCCGATGGTTGCTGTCCGCCAATTACCGCACGAATCGATTGTCGTGATCGGCCGGGGCGACAGATCGTACAAAGGGGAGCGTGCCGCACCAGCCGCCCGTACGGCCCGAAGCCGGCGGGCCACTCGAGGACCGGGCGGTTAGCATCCGGGTCTCGACGTGAGGAGCTCAGATGACAACGGCGGCCCAGACCCGGTTCGGCATCGTCGGCAGCGGCTGGCGGGGTGAGTTCTTCCTCCGACTGGCTCGGCTCCTGCCGGAGCGGCTCCGGGTGACCGGGGTGGTCACGCGTACCGAATCGCGTGGTGCCGAGGTGGCGGCCGAATGGGGCGTGCCGACCTTCCGCACGACGACCGACCTGCTCGCCCACGAGCGACCGGACTTCGTCATCGTGTCGGTGCCCTGGCCCGTGACGCCCGACGCGACCCGCGAGCTGGTCGCGGCTGGCGTGCCGGTGCTCGCCGAAACGCCGCCCGCCCCGGACCTGGCGGGGTTGCGGTCGCTCTGGACCGACGTCGGCGGCAGCGGTCTGGTGCAGGTCGCCGAGCAGTACCTGCTGATGCCCGGGCACGCGGCCCGGCTGGGACTGGTCCGCGCCGGGGTGCTCGGCGAGCCGACCTCGGTCCAGCTCTCCTCGACGCACCTCTACCACGCCGTCTCGCTGATCCGTGGCCTGCTCGGCGTCGGCTTCGACGCCGCCGAGGTCAGCGCGCGCGCCTTCGTCGCACCGCTGGCCGACCCGCTGTCACCGGCCGGCTGGCGGGGCGACAGCACCCCGCAGCAGCTCACCACCACCCTCGCGACGATCGATTTCGGCGGGCGGATGGGCCTGTACGACTTCACCGACAACCAGTGGTGGAATCCGCTGCGCGCTCGCCGGCTGGTGGTCCGGGGGTCGCTCGGCGAGCTGGTGGACGACCGGGTCGTCCGCCTTGTCGACCCGGAGACACCTGTGGAGTCGTCACTGGTGCGCCGCCAGACCGGGCTCGACCTGAACCTGGAAGGGCTGGACCTGAAGCACATCAGCTTCGACGGTGACGTCGTCTATCGCAATCCGTTCGTCGGCAGCGGAATGTCCGACGACGACATCGCGGTGGCGGACATCGTCGTCCGCACCGGCGCCTGGGCGCGCGAGGAGGGCCCGGCGCCCTACCCGCTGGCCGAGGCGTGTCAGGACCACCTGATCAGTCTCGCCATCGAAGAATCGGTACGCACCGGCGGGCCGGTCGTCGCCGCAGCTCAACCGTGGGCACCGTAGGCCGGGCCGATTCCGCTGCTGTCGTCTCCTTGACACACCGCAACCGTGCGGCCCGCTGTGGGGTGAGACAGGTAGTAATCGGCGCCCGGGATCACCCGGGCCTACACGGGGAGTGCAGATGACTCACACCGCTCGACGGACCCTGGCCGGCGTCACCGCCGCCGGACTGCTGGCCACCGCTCTCGGCGTCGCTGTCGCCGCACCGGCGACCGCCGCGCCCAGCGGATCGGCCCTCGGCGCCTGCCGGATCAGCACGCTGCCGTACCCGGCCGACACCTACCGGGCCGGCGCGAACGTCATCGACCCGTCCGGCCGCTTCATCGCCGGCGACGCACTGCGCAAAACGGAGGACGGCAACCAGTACCTGCTGCTGGTCTGGGACGGGCAGCGGCTCACCGAGGTCGCGACACCGCGCCTGGTCGAGGCGGTCGACGCCAACGCCGACGGCGTCATCATCGGCAACGGCACGGTGGCCGGGGGCATCGCCGAGCCGTGGCGGTACCGCGACGGCCGGATCGAGCAGTTGCCGGTGGTGCCGTCAGCGGGCATCGGCGTCACCGCCATCAACGAGGCGGGCGACATCGTCGGCCACGGCACTGACCTCGCCACCGGGGAGTTCTTCGCGCTGCGCTGGCCGGCGGCCCGGCCGGGCACTGTCGAGGTGCTCGACGCGCCGGCGAACGCCATGCCGACCGGGATCACGGCGAACGGGACCATCGTCGGTGTCGCCGGTGACTTCGGTAGCTGGACGAGCTGGGTCCGGCGGCCGAACGGCCGATTCGACGCACTGACGGCCCCCGGCGCCCAGACGAGCGTCGTCGGGCCGGCGGCCGGGCACTGGGCGGTCGGTCGGGTCGACCTGGGCGACCTCAACCCGCTCAAGGTGCGGTGGGACCTCCGCAACGGCTCGTACACCGCGCTCGACCAGCAGTTGCTGTTGATGGAGGACGTCAACGTCAAGGGCGTCGTCGTGGGCGGTGACCGGGTCGCGCGCGGTGCCACCTCCCGGGTTCTGCCGGGTGCCAGCGAGGGGGTGGGCATCGGTGCCGAGTCCATCTCCGACACGGGCACCATCGTCGGGTTCCGCAACGGGGAGCGTCTCACCCCGGTGCGCTGGACGGGCTGCTGACCCGGCCGGCATCGGCACCTGCGCAAAACTGAGGCGGGCGAGCATCCGGAGGGATGCTCGCCCGCCTCGCGCGTGGCCGCTGGGCGTCACGACTTCCAGGAGCCGGTGGTTCCGATCGCGTTGGCGCTGGTGTGCTCGGGCCGGTTGGTGCCGATGACGACCGCCACGATGCCGCCCGCGCAGCAGAGCAGGGTGAGCACCGCCGCGGTGACCGCCACGACCACCGCTGTCGTCTTGGCGGCGTTCGTCTGGGCCGTCGCCGGAGCGACGAGCGGATAACCCGGCAGGCCCGTCAGAGGGAATCCGTTGCCAGCGCCCGGGTGCCCGCCGCCAGCTGTCGGGTACGCGGCCCCCGAGAACGGTGGCTGCGGTGTCGCCGCGAACGGAGGGGTCGGCGATGCGGCGTTCGGCTGCTGGCGGTGGTGCGGCCCGACGGGGGGCTGGGGGTGGGTCACCGTACTCCTTGACGCCTCGGTACGTGCGGTTCGAGAACTCCATCGACGCTACCGTGCGTGGCTGATGGCCCGGTCGCCGCGCCGGATCGCTCCCGACCGGTGGCAGCGGTGCGCCCGCCCGACCAGCCTGGACGGAACGCGTCTGGCTCACTGACCACTGTGGATCTCGTCGCCCACCCGTCGCGTCGGGTGACTGGGGGAGATCAGCGGAGGGAGAGCACGGCGGCGGTGCGGACCAACCCGTCGGCGACCACGAACCGACCGGTGATCACCGCAGGCGGGTCGTCGACCTCGGCCTCGTTGACCCGGCCCGGCGCGATCCGGGCCGTGAACATGCCAGCGTCCGGATCGATGTCGAGCCGGGCGTCCTGGAAGTCCAACCAGCTCCCGACCACCGGATGCCAGACCTTGTAGACGGTCTCCTTGGCACTGAACAGCACGACCGGCCAGAAGATGTCGCCGGGCAGCCGCGCGCAGGCGGCATCCTCCTCGGGCAGCAGCACGAGTCGGCGTACTCCCGGGCTGATCTCGCGGTGTTGCTCGGCGTCCATGCCGACGGACCTGATGTCGGCGGTGCGCGCCGCCGCGGCGGCGCAGTAGCCGGCCGTGTGGGTGATGGTGCCGACCACCCCGGCCGGCCAGACCGGCGCCCGGTCGGCGGCGGCCGGCACGGCGGTCGGTGGCAGGCCAAGCTCGGTCAGCGCCCGACGGGCGCAGACCCGACCGGCGGTGAAGTCCCTCCGCCGGGACTGCACTGCCTGGTCGCTGAGGCACGCCCGCTCGGCGGCGAGAAGTTCGCCGCCCCAGTCGGCCGGCCCGGCGACGGCCACCGCGACCGTCGACGGCAACAGATCACGCATGGCGATGGCTTACCCGTCGGTAGGAATGGAGCATCGGGTCAACCGTCAAATTTCCGACTCCCACAACCGGAGAAGGTACCGCAAGGATGTAACACCGGAGGGCCGCGCATCGCCCTCTCTGATGGCTCCGGGGGGACCACCATCGAACCCTGGCCGGGCACCGCTGCTGGCCAGTCCCGTGGACATCTGGAAGGACGTGCGATGACCGATGGCGCCGAACGGCCGGGGGTGCGGGCCGATGATCACGCCCCGAAGACCCCCTGCTGGAGCTGCGGCTCCTGCGGTGACGAGTGGCCGTGCGAGACGAAACGCGGCAGGTTGTTGGCCGAGTACGGAAGTGATCGGGCGATGCTCAGCGTCTATCTCGGCTCCTGCCTCGCCGCCGCCACGGAGGACCTGCGCACCGCCCCGGTGATGTCGCTCCAGGACCGGTTCATCGGCTGGCTCCCACGCGGCCCTCGGCGCGGCTGAACCGCTGGTGGCCCCGCCGTCGGGCGGGGCCACCAGCGGGGCCGGTCAGCGACGCCGGGGCCGCCGGGTCAGCGCGAAGCCCACCACCCCGGCCACCGCGGCGAGCACGCCGCCGATGCCGGTCCAGACCCAACGCGAGCCGAGATCGGGCAACCAGTCCGCGAGCGGGTCGCCCTCGTCGTCGGCCTCCGGGTCCACCGGGGGTACGGCGTTGAGCACGGTGCCCGCCTTGGTGTTCGGCACCAGCGGCGCGGCCAACTCACCGTCGTCGGCCGAGGCGCCCCGATCGGCGATGGTGCCGACCAGCAGGTCCACGTCGATCGGCGCGCCCAGATCCGGCTCCGGCAGGTCGATCACGGAGAGCCGGACGACGTACGAGCCGGGCAGCGGGTCGGCCGACCAGGGCTCGGCCCACGGCCGCACCTCGCGCAGCGTGCAGCCCAGCGCGACGCTCGTCGCTGTCGCGTCCACGGTCGGGGTCTGCGCCCCGGCGGTGCACGCCTGACGCCGACGCAGCCCGTCGAAGACGTCGACCGTCCAGGTGGATGCGCCGCTGCGCCCCTTCGGGAAGGTGACGGTGGCGCTGATCTCCTGCACCTGGCCGGCGGTCGCCGGGAACGACCAGTAGAGGTGGTCGCCGATGGAGGCGTCCACCCGCACCGGTTGTCCGGCGGAGATCGGGGTGGCGCTGAGGAACGACGTGCCGGCCCGGTTCACCGGCGTGGCTCCGGGGGAGGGGGTCGGTGCGGCGACGGCGGTGGCGGGGACCAGCGCGGCCCCGCCGGCGGCGAGCAGCGCCGCCAGCGGACGCAACAGTGCGGTACGCATCAGTTCTCCCTCCAGGTGGCGACCCACCAGCGGGTGAGCAGGCCGGCGAGCAGGCCGGTGAGTAGCCCGGCGATGGTGAGCAGGGCGAGCAGCACCCAACCCCGGCCGAGGTCCGGTCCGTCCGGCGCGGGCGCGGCGGCGACCACGTCGATGGTCAACTCCACAGGCAGGCCCGGAGTCGCCGCGGTGCCGGGGCGTGGGGCGAACGAGTTGCTCACCACCAGGCAGACGGTGGTGGGTTCGACGACCGGCGTGGCGGTCTCCTCGGTTCGCGCGTCCTCGTCGTCGGCGGTGGCGGACCAGCGCAGTCCGGCGGAGAGCACGTCGGCTCGCCCGCTGCCGGCGTCCGCGCCCCGGACCAGTTCCCGGCCGTCCGCCGCGGTGGCCCGCAGCAGCACCCCGTAGTCCCGGTTGACGGGCCGGTCCAGCGCCATGCTCACCGACGCCCGAAGCTCCTGCCCGGGGCGTACCGGCACCCGGTAGTAGCGGTGCTCGGAGAACGCCTCCCGGTCGGCGTAGACGCCGGGGGCGAGCAGTGGCGCGGAGTCGCAGGCGTTCGCGCCGCCGACGACGGTCGGCGCCCGGGTGTTGGTGTCGCCGGCCCGCTCGACGAGCTGCTTGATCCGGCCGGTCAGCTCCTCGGCGCTCTGGGCGGCGGTGTAGGTGCCGCCGGTCGCGCTGGCGATGCAGAGCAGTTGTCGCCGGACCTTCTCGTCCGGGGCCAGGCCGAGGGTGTCGACGACCAGGCTGGTGCCCTGCGCGGCCAGTTCCCGGGCCACCTCGCACGGGTCCGGCGGGGCGCAGGTGTCCTCGCCGTCGGTGATCAGCACGATCCGTCGGGTGGTGGCCCCGGTGCCCAGGTCCTGTGCGGCAGTGCGCAGCGCGAGGCCGACCGGTGTGAACCCGGTCGGTCGTAGCGTCGCCACCGCGGCCTTGGCCGCGGCGCGGTCCACCGGACCGACCGGCACGATCTGCTGGGTGTCCTGGCAGCCGACCTTCTTGTCCTTGCCGCGGTAGGTCGCGCCGAGCACCCGGATGCCGAGTTGGGTCTCCGCCGGCAGCGCGTCCACCACCTCGTTGAAGGCCTGCTGGGCGACCGAGATCCGGCTGCGTCCGTCGATGTCGGCGGCGCGCATCGAGCCGCTGACGTCGAGGACGAGCTCAACCCGGGGAGGCTCGGGCACCGGCTCCTCGTCGGCCTGCGCCGGGACCGGCCCGGCCAGTGCGGTGGTCGCCAACAGTCCGAGAAGGACAGCCGCCGATCGTTTGAAGTTGATCACGGCCCGCAGTGTAGTGAGATCCACTTTGGATGATCACTCGGGTTGGCGTGGGTTCCGGTCCCACCGTTCCCGGCGGAGCCGACGAGCGCCGCTGGCGGGCCGCCGTCGCGCGCTACGTCCACGCCGGGTCACCCTCGGTCAACTGCCCGAGGGCAAGAGTCGGCCCGGGCGCCATCGGTCGGAAATCTGACTTAAGTTGACCCGTTGTGCCGGTGGTGTGCGGTGGTTAAGCTCTTCATGCGCGCCCCAATCGCCCGCTTCCCCCGTGGCAGGCGATCGGGGCGCGCGTCTATGTCAGAAGGGCCCGCACGCTTCGGCGTGCGGGCCCTTCTCCGTCGCGCTGTGCGGCGCGTCGCCTGTCGGTGCTTATATCCACCGGCCGTCAAGCCACATTCGGGACAACCAGTCCGAATACGGGATGCTCTTGCCGACGAAGATCGGATAGAAGTACGCGAAGCAGATTGCCACCAGCAGCACGTACGCCCCGGCCGCGACACTGCCCACCAGTCGGCGCTCGTAACTCGGGTCGCCGGGCACCAGTGGCGCCACGGTGCCCACCTCGCCACCGGCGGGAGCGATCAGCACGCCCAGCACGTACACCACGGCCAACACCAGGAACGGCAGCGCCGGCGCGGCGTAGAACGAGAACATCGTCCGGCCGTCGAGGGCGAACCAGAACCACGGCAGCAGCCCGGCGGCCACGGTGAGCAGGATCGCGCCGGCTCGCCAGTCCCGACGGGCCACGCCCAGCCAGGCCAGCGCCACCAGGGCGGGCAGGAACGACCACCAGAGCAGCGGGGTGCCCAGCAGCAGGATCTCGGAGGCCCAGCTCGTGCCGTCACCGGCCCAGTGGAACGCCACCGGCCGGCCCAACAGCAACCACTGCCACGGCCAGGACTGGTACTTGTGCGCATCGTCGAGCTGGGCGTGGAAGCCGTACGCCGCGCGGTGGTACTCGAAGAGGTTGATCAGCGGGCCGATCACCGGGCGGTCGCTGAGCGGGGCGCTCGGGTAGGCCGACGCGAGTCGGTAGTAGCCGTCGTCGGTGATCAGCCAGCCCGACCAGGTGGCGAGATAGGTGCCCACCATCAGCACGCCGGCCAGCACCAACCAGGGCAGCTCGTCGAGCAGGGCGTCCCGCCAGGGTCGGCGGACCCCCGCCGAGCGGCGGACGCCGACCTCCCAGAGGAGAACAAGCAGGGCGAAGGCCGGCACGAAGTACAGTGCGCTCCACTTCACCGCGCAGGCGCAGCCGATCAACACGCCGGCCGCCAACCGCCACCACGGCCAGGTGCGCCAACCGGTCGGCGGTCGGCCGGCGCGGCCCGGCCGGCTCGGGTCGAGCCCGTCGTCCAGCGCCCGCGCCCAGCGGCGACGGCGGGCGTCCCGGTCGAGCACCAACGCGCCGAACGCGGCAAGCACGAAGAAGAGCAGGAAGATGTCGAGCAGCGCCGCCCGGGACAGCACCAGGTGGAAGCCGTCCAGGGCGAGCAGCAGGCCGGCGGCGCAGCCGAGCACCGTCGAGCGGAACATCCGCCGACCGATGCGGACCAGCAGCAGCACCGACAGGGTGCCGATCACGGCCGCCGAGAACCGCCAGCCGAACTCCGGCGCGGTGGTCATCAGGTGCCCGGGGACCGAGACCTTCGAGTCGGCGTCCTGGTAGCCGAAGGCCCACTCGCCGAGGCCGATCAGCCACTTGCCCAGCGGTGGGTGCACGACGTACGACGGGCCGTTGTCCTTGTAGTTCCACTCCACACCACGGGAGATCAGCCCGTAGCCGTCCTTGGCGTAGTACGTCTCGTCGAAGATCTTGCCCTTCGGGCTGGACAGCCCGACGAAGCGCAGGATCGCCGCGATGACCACCACCACCGCCGTGGCCAGCCAGGAGAACCTGTCCACCTGGGTGTCGACGGTGGCGAACCGTCGTCGGATCTGGGCGGGCACGCCGCCGTCACCGGTGGGCGGTGCCGTGGGCTCCTGGTCGGGGCTGGGCTCGCCCGTCACCTCGACCATCTTGGGAGGATCGGCGCTCGGGCTCTGCGCTGTCGACGCACTCGTCACCCGGCGATCGTAGGCTGCCAAGGTGCTCGGTGGCGCCCGTCGTCCCCGATACCGGTACTCGCTGTCGATGAAGGAGACGAATTCGTGGGTGAAATGTCCGAAGTTGGGCGCCTGATCCTGCTCGGTGCCCCACTCGGCAACCCCGCCGACGCCTCGGCCCGATTTCGGGAGGTGTTGATCAGCGCCGACGTGGTCGCGGCCGAGGACACCCGCCGGCTCACCCGGCTGGCCCGCGATCTCGACCTCACCGTCGGCGGTCGCATCGTCTCCTACTTCGAGGGCAACGAGGAGCGGCGTACGCCCGAGCTGGTCGAGGTCATCCTCGGCGGATACGTGGTCGCCCTGGTCACCGACGGGGGGATGCCGAGCGTCTCCGACCCCGGCTACCGGCTGGTCCGGGCCGCGTTGGACGTCGGGGCGCCGGTCACCGTCGCTCCCGGGCCGAGCGCCGTCACCACCGCGCTGGCGGTGTCCGGCCTGCCCTGCGACCGGTTCTGCTTCGAGGGCTTCCTACCCCGCACCCCCGGTGCCCGCCGAACCCGGCTGCGTGCCCTCGCCGCCGAGGAGCGCACGCTCGTCTTCTTCGAAGCCCCGCACCGGATCGGCGCGGCGCTCACCGACCTGGCCGACACGTTCGGCGCGGATCGGCCGGCGGCGCTCTGTCGCGAGCTCACCAAGACCTACGAGGAGGTGGTCCGCCGTCCCCTTGGCGAGTTGGCCCGGTGGGCCACCGAGGGAGACCCGCGCGGTGAGATCACCCTGGTGGTGGCCGGGGCCCCGGTGACCGCCGCGGAGCGGCCCGACGACGACACCCTGCGCGCGGCGGTCGCCGAGCGGGAGGCCGGCGGCCGCTCCCGTCGCGACGCCATCACCGACGTCGCCACCGAGTACGCGCTGCGCCGCCGGGACGTCTACACGATCGTGCACAGCTGACCGAGACTCCCGGCCGGGCTGGGCGCGCACCGGGCGGCGGGTTCACCAGGCGGCGGCCAGGAAGCCGACGGTGATCAACACCGGGCCGGTGACGGCGACCGCCATGGCCCAGCGGCGGTGCCGGCGGCCGGGCAGCCGGGCCGACCCGGTCCACCGCACGATGCCGGCGGTGCAGCCCAGCACCACAAGCAGGCCGGGCAGCCAGCGCAGGTGCCGGACCACTCCGGTGTCCGCGTACGCGGTGCCACCGTCCCGGCCGGTCATCCGCGCCGGTAGCGGTGTGCCTGTCGCGTCCGCTCCGGCGGGTACGCCGCTGACCCGTACGCCGTGCGCGACGAACTGCCCGTCCTGCGCCGTGAAGATGCCCCGGCACCGCTGGGTGAGCCCGCCGCCGGTGCACTCGGCGATCACCACAGTGCCCGTGCGGGCGTGCCCGACCGCCAGCCAGAACGGGCCGGCGCTGACCCAGGCGAAGAAGGCCGTGACAAGGGACAGCGCCACCAGCGCGGCGAGCCCGGGCAGTGGATCCGGCGGTGGGACACGCCGGCCCGGCGTGCGACGCCGCGCCGGGCGTGAGCCGCGGTCGCGCTCCGGCGACAGGTCCTCCCGGACCGGCGTGCCGTCCCAGTGCACCTGCTCGATCGGCGCCCAGAAGACGGCGTCGTCGTCCGGTTGGTCACCGTCGGGCCGGCGGCCCCGCTGCCGGCCGCTCTGCTGCCGGACGGGCACCCGGCTCGGCACCGCGTCCACCGGCGCCCCGGTGGTCGGCTCCACCTCGACGGCCTCCGCCCCGACCGGCGGGACCGGCGGGCCAGGTCGGGCTGGGCTGGGTACGGGTGCCGCCGGGGTGGGACGGACCGGGGTGGGCGTCGGCGCGGCCGGCGTGGGCCGGGCCGGGGTGGCGGCGAGGTTCGTGGGCTCCTCGCGCCTCGGCGCTGCCGCCCGTCCGGACGGCGTGGGCTGTTGTTCCGCCGGCCGGTCGGCGGCCGGGCCCACCCGTGGGGCAGGGCTCGGTCGCGGTGCGGAAGTCGGGTCGACGCCGGGCACCGGCCGGGGCTGGGGCGCGACCCCCGCGCCACGGGGCGCGGCCGGTTCGGGGTCGCCGCCGACCGTCGGGCCGGTGGGAGGGTCCTCGTGGTCCCGCGCCGCTCGTCTGCCAGTCACGAGGTTCATTGCACACCGGCCGGGAGGGCGTACCGGGCAGTTGAGCCGCGTGTCGGCGACAAATCGGACCATTGGGCGGGGTGGTCGGTCCGTCCGCCGGCCCGGCACCCCCCATTGGTTCGCGGTCGCCCCGTACGGGTCACTAGGCTTGCTGCTCATGAGTCACGTTCTCGCGGCAGTGGCCTGGCCGTACGCCAACGGCCCCCGCCACATCGGCCACGTCTCCGGTTTCGGCGTTCCCTCCGACGTCTTCGCCCGGTACATGCGGATGGCCGGCCACGACGTGCTCATGGTCTCCGGCACGGACGAGCACGGCACCCCGATCCAGGTGCAGGCCGACGCCGACGGGGTGACCCCGCGCGAGCTGGCCGACCGGTACAACAGGGTGATCGTCGAGGACCTGCACGGCCTCGGCCTCTCCTACGACCTGTTCACCCGCACCACCACCCGCAACCACTACGCGGTGGTGCAGGAGCTGTTCGAGGGGATGTACCGCAACGGCTACATCGTGCCGAAGACCACGATGGGCGCGATCTCGCCGTCGACCGGGCGCACCCTGCCCGACCGCTACATCGAGGGCACCTGCCCGATCTGCGGCTACGACAGCGCGCGCGGCGACCAGTGCGACAACTGCGGCAACCAGCTCGACCCGATCGACCTGATCGACCCGAAGTCGCGGATCAACGGGGAAACCCCGAAGTTCGTCGAGACCGAGCACTTCTTCCTGGACCTGCCGGCCCTGGCCGAGGTGCTGCGGCAGTGGCTGGACACCCGGGACGGGTGGCGGCCCAACGTGCTGCGCTTCTCCCGCAACCTGCTCGACGACCTCCAGCCCCGGGCGATCACCCGGGACCTGGAGTGGGGCGTGCCGATCCCGCTGGACGGCTGGCGGGACCGGCCCGACAAGCGGATCTACGTCTGGTTCGACGCGGTGATCGGCTACCTGTCCGCCTCCATCGAGTGGGCCCGCCGCTCCGGCGACCCGGAGGCGTGGCGGAAGTGGTGGTCGACCGACGGGGAGGGCAAGGACTCCCGCTCCTACTACTTCATGGGCAAGGACAACATCGTCTTCCACTCGGTGATCTGGCCGGCGCTGCTCTCCGGATACTCCGGCGAGGGCTCCCGCGACGGTGAGCCGGGCCAGCTGGGCCGGCTCAACCTGCCCACCGAGGTGGTCTCCAGCGAGTACCTGACCATGGAGGGGCGCAAGTTCTCCTCGTCCCGCAAGGTGGTCATCTACGTTCGCGACTTCCTGGAGCGCTACGACGCCGACGCGCTGCGGTACTTCATCGCCGCCGCCGGCCCGGAGAGCAACGACACCGACTTCACCTGGGCCGAGTTCCTCCGCCGCAACAACGACGAGCTGGTCGCCGGCTGGGGCAACCTGGTCAACCGGTCGGTCTCGATGGCGGCGAAGAACTTCGGGATGATCCCGCCGGTCGACCCGGCCGGGCTCACCGAGGCCGACGAGGCGCTGCTCGCTACGGCCCGCGCCGGCTTCACCACGGTCGGCGACCTGATCGGCCGGCACCGGCAGAAGCAGGCCATCGGCGAGGCCATGAAGGTGGTCGCCGAGGCCAACAGGTACCTCTCCGAGCAGGCGCCCTGGAAGCTCAAGGCCGAGGCGGACAAGCCCCGGATGGGCACCATCCTGCACGTCGCCCTCCAGGTGATCAGCGACGCCAACACGCTGCTCACCCCGTTCCTGCCGCACTCCGCCCAGCAGGTGCACGAGCTGCTCGGCGGCACCGGCGTGCACGCGCCGATGCCCGTCATCGAGCAGGTCGACGACCTGGACGGCGGTCCGGCGTACCCGGTGCTGACCGGGGACTACACAGTCGGCGCGCGCTGGGAGTCGGTGTCGTTGGAGGCGGGCCGGCCGCTGGCCGCGCCGAAGCCGGTGTTCCGCAAGCTCGACCCGTCGATCGTCGACGAGGAGTTGGCCCGGCTGGCCGACTGAGACGCACGACGCCCCGGGCGGCAGGGCATCCTGCCGCCCGGGGCCGTCACATCGCGTACCGGGTGTCCATCACCTGGTCGTCGGTCACCTCGGCGCCCGGCGCCCAGGCCTCGTAGACCCCCCGTTCGTGGCACTGCGCGCCGGTGGCGACCACCGCGTCCGGGTTCGGGTAGCGCAGCCGCACCCGCAACCAACCGGCCTCCTCCCGCAGCACCAGGCACGGCACGCCCCGCCACGTGGCGAACCGGACCCGGCGGGCCACCGCGCTCACCGGGTAGCGGGCCGCCCGGGTCTTCGCCAGCACCCGGAACCCGCCGGGCAGGTCGGCCACCGCCTCGTACTCGGTGTCGCCGTACCAACCGACAAGTTGGGTGGAGCGCGGCGCGTCGGCGTTCGGCACGTACTCCTGGTCCGGGGAGAGGCCCGGCACCGCAGCCAGCAGGTGCCGCCACTGCGGGCCCACCATCCGCAGCCAACCGCGCTGCTCGGCCTGGAAGGTGTAGAGCACCACCTCCACCCCCTCCGCCGGATAGGCGATCAGGGCGGCGTTCGCCGGCATCGGCAGGTCGGCGAAGTCGCGGGTGATGAACTCCGGGATGAGCTGAGCGTTGCTCGGCACGAAGCCCGTGCCCAGCACCGGCGCGCCGAGCCGGTCCCGGGCGCCCAGCGCGGTCAGGCCGCGGTGGGCCTCACCCACCGGCACGTCGTAGTCGCCCGGGTCGGACGCCCGCCAGCGCAACGCGTACGCCACCTCCGGACCGTCCCTGCCGACCTCCCCGTCGGCACGCAGCACCGTCGTCGTCGCCGGCGTACGCAGGTGCGCCACGTCATGCTCGCGGTAGCAGAAGCCGTGCGGCAACCAGCCCCGGACGTACCCGGCGAGCTGTCGGGCGGAGAGCATCTTCACCATCCGGGTGCCCCGCCGGACCACCGCCGACGCGCGGGCCGCGACCAGCGTCGGGTCCCCCGCCGCGGCCGGCTGCTGGCTGAGCTGGTGCAGGTACGCCCAACCCCGCTCGCGGTGCGCGGGCATCATCAGCGGCGTCTCCGGCTCGTCGGCCGGCTCCGTGCCGCCGTGCACCGCTGTCACCTCGGTGACGTGCACGAACCGGTGCCACGGCAGGGCGCTGCCCGGTCGGGGTGCCCACTCGAAGCCGGCCACCTCGTCGGCGCTGAACAGCTCGTACGCGGCGCCGCGGGAGATCTCCTCGGCCGGGTAGACGCCTCCGCCGAAAGCCACGTGCAGCCCGGCGCGCTCTCCGGCCGCGCCACTCGCCTGGGGTGTGACGCTCACGCTGCCGCCTCGCTCCGCTCGGCAGCGGCGCGAGGCGCCACGCTGCTGTGGCTCCTTGTTCGCTCGCTGCGCTCGCTCACCCGGCGACGGTAGAGTCGCGCGGCGTAGTCGGGGTGAACGTCGGGTGGCGGACAGATGGACAGGCCCGGTGTGTGATGCTGTCGCTGATGAGCGAGCCCACTGAATCCCGTCGAGAGCGTGCCGCCCGGCGGGCCGGAGAGTTTCCGCCCGCCCCCGAGCCGCTGCCCCGGCCGGTGCTGGACAGCCACACCCACCTGGACATCACGGTCAGCGAAGCCGGTGTGCCCGGCGGCGGACCGGCCGACGACCCGGTTGCCGTCGCTGTCGCGTTGGCCGCCACTGTCGGCGTGGACCGGCTGGTCCAGGTGGGGGTCGACGTCACCTCCTCGCGGTGGGGCGCGGACACCGCCGACCGGTATCCGGCCGTGCTGGCCACCGTGGCGCTGCACCCCAACGAGGCGCCCCGCCTGCCCGACCTCGACGAGGCGCTGCGGGAGATCGAGGCCCTCGCCGCCCGGGACCGGGTGCGGGGGATCGGCGAGACCGGCATGGACTTCTTCCGGACCGGCGACGAGGGGCGTGCCGCGCAGGAGGCCAGCTTCCGGGCGCACATCGCCATCGCCAAGCGGTACGACAAGGCCCTGGTCATCCACGACCGGGACGCCCACGCCGACGTGTTGCGGATCCTCGACGACGAGGGTGCTCCGGACACGGTGGTGCTGCACTGCTTCTCCGGTGACGCCGAGTTCGCCAGCGAGTGCGTCCGCCGCGGCTACCTGCTCAGCTTCGCCGGCACCGTCACCTTCGGCAGCGCCACAGCGCTGCGCGAGGCCGCCGCGCTCACCCCGGTGGACCAGTTGCTCGTGGAGACCGACGCCCCGTACCTCACTCCGACGCCGCACCGGGGCCGGCCGAACGCCTCGTACCTGATCCCGCTCACCGTCCGCGCGCTCGCCGCGACCACCGGCAGCGACCTGGACGAGCTGTGCGCGGCCATCTCCGCCACCGGCGACCGGGCCTTCGGTCCGTGGTGAGCCCGGCCCGACGGCCGGCTCCGACGCCGCCGCTACGCTGCCTGCCATGACCGGTCTCCTCGGCCCGGCGGAGATCCGGGAACTCGCCGCCCGGCTGGGCGTCGCGCCCACCAAGAAGCTGGGCCAGAACTTCGTGCACGACCCGAACACCGTCCGCCGGATCGTCACCGCCGCCGGGCTGACCCCCGACGACGTGGCCCTGGAGGTCGGCCCCGGGCTCGGTTCGCTGACCCTGGGGCTGCTGCCGGTCGCCGGGCACGTGCACGCCGTGGAGATCGACCCGGTGCTCGCCGGGGCGCTGCCGGAGACCGTCGCCCGGCACGCCGGCGCGGACGCCGGCCGGCTCACCGTGCACCGCGCCGACGCGCTGCGCGTCGACGCCGCCGAGCTGGCCGACCCACCGCCGACCGCGCTGGTGGCGAACCTGCCCTACAACGTGGCAGTGCCGGTGGTGCTGCACCTGCTCGCGGTGCTGCCCACCCTGCGGCACGGTCTGGTGATGGTGCAGAAGGAGGTCGCCGACCGGCTGGTCGCCGGCCCCGGCTCCAAGGTGTACGGCATCCCGTCGGTCAAGCTCGCCTGGTACGCCCAGGCCCGGGGCGCCGGGCGGGTGCCCCCGAACGTGTTCTGGCCGGTGCCCAACGTCGACTCCGGTCTGGTCGCCTTCAGCTGCCACGAACCACCCCGGACCGACGTACCCCGGGAGCAGGTCTTCGCCGTTGTCGACGCGGCGTTCGCGCAGCGCCGCAAGACGCTGCGCGCCGCCCTGGCCGGGTGGGCCGGCGGCCCGGACCGGGCCGCCGCCGCCCTCACCGCGGCCGGCGTCGACCCCGGCGCCCGGGGGGAGTCCCTGACCGTCGAGCAGTTCGCCGCCATCGCCGCGTCGGCTCCGGCCGGTACGCGGGCCGCGAAGTAGGCTGACGCCGTGCCTGCCGAGGAGGTGTACGAGTGACCGCGCAGCCGATCGAGCTTGCCGACGACTCTGCCGAGGAGCTGATCGTGGCCAAGCCGTTCGACATCCGCCTGCACGTGCGGGACGTCACCCCGTGACCGAGGCCTGGCGACCGGACGGCGAGGACGAGCGGCGGGGGGCCATCGGGCCGGTGCGGGTCCGGGTGCCCGCGAAGGTCAATCTGCACCTCGGGGTGGGTCCGCTGCGCCGCGACGGCTACCACGAGCTGAACACCGTCTACCACGCCATCTCGATCTACGACGAGTTGACGGCCCGCCGGGGCGACACGCTCGCCCTGACCATGGAGGGTGAGGGCACCGGCGAGCTGGCGCTTGACGACAGCAACCTGGTGATCCGTGCCGCGCACGCTCTCGCCGGGTACGCGGGGGTGCTGCCGCACGCCCGACTGCACCTGCGCAAGCAGATCCCGCTCGCCGGTGGGCTGGCCGGTGGCAGCGCCGACGCGGCCGCCGCCCTGGTGGCCTGCGACGCGCTCTGGGGCACCGGGCTGTCCCGCGACGAGCTGGCCGGGATCGCCGCCGACCTGGGCTCCGACGTGCCGTTCCTGATCTACGGCGGCACCGCGCTGGGCACCGGCCGGGGCGAGGCGATCAGCCCGGTGCTGGTCCGCCCCACCTCCTGGCACTGGGTGGTGGCGATCGCCGACGTCGGCCTGTCCACCCCGGCCGCGTACCGGGAGTTGGATCGGCTGCGCGACGCCGGCGCCGCCGGTGCCCCGTTGGGCAGCACCGACGGGCTGCTTGGCGCGTTGCGTCAGCGCGACCCCCGGGTGCTGGCCCGGACGCTCGGCAACGACCTCCAAGACGCCGCGCTGGCCATGCGCCCGGCGCTCGCCGACACGCTCAAGGCGGGTGAGTCGGCCGGCGCGCTCACCGGCATCGTCTCCGGTTCCGGGCCGACCTGTGTGTTCCTCGCCGCCGACGCGGCCGACGCGGAGCGGATCGCCGCCGAGCTGACCGCCGCCGGCGTGTGCCGGGAGGCGCGGGTCGCGCACGGTCCGGTCGCCGGCGCCCGCGTCGGCTGACGGCGCGTCCCGGCGGGCCCGCGGGCGCGCGGCGCGGGCAGCGAGGGCGTCCGCGTACCCTTGGGTCAGGCGTCCAGGTGCCCGCCGGCACCCGGACGCCTTGATCATGAAGGGTGGAACGTGGCGAACATCGTCAATCTGGACCGGGTGTCCAAGGGGTACGGCGCGGCAGGGCGACTCCTCACGGACGTCTCGCTCGGCCTGGACGACGCCGACCGGATCGGCGTGGTCGGCCTCAACGGCGCCGGCAAGTCCACCCTGCTGCGGCTTCTCACCAAGCAGGAGGACCCCGACGACGGCCGGGTGACCCACCGCCGTGATCTCCGCGTGCTGTGGCTGCCGCAGCAGCTCACGCTCGCCCCCGACGCCACCGTCCGGGACGTCGTGCTCGGCACCGCCTGGCTGACCGAGGGCATGGGCGCCGAGCACGAGTGGGCCGGCGACGCCGGGGTGCGGGGCATCCTCGACGGCCTCGGCATGCCGCACCTCGGCCTCGACCAGCCGGTCGGCCCGATGTCCGGTGGCGAACGGCGACGGGTGGCGCTCGCCGCGCTGCTCGTTCGCGACTCCGACCTGCTCATCCTCGACGAGCCCACCAACCATCTCGACGTCGGCGGCGTCGACTGGCTGGCCCGGCACCTGGTGGGACGCAAGGGCTCCCTGGTGGTGGTCACCCACGACCGGTGGTTCCTGGACGCGGTCTGCACCAACACCTGGGAGGTCGCCGACCAGACCGTCCGCGCCTACGAGGGCGGTTTCGCCGCCTGGACCCTCGCCCGCGTCGAGCGCGAACGCGTCGCCGCCGCGACCGAGGCCCGCCGGCAGAACCTGCTCCGCAAGGAGATCGCCTGGCTGCGCCGTGGGCCGCCGGCCCGGACCTCCAAGCCCCAGTTCCGCATCGACGCCGCGAACGCGCTGATCGCCGACGTGCCGCCGGCGCGCGACACCATGTCCCTCCAGCGCATGGCCGTCTCCCGGCTCGGCAAGCAGGTGTACGAGCTGGAGAACGTCGAGCTGCACGCCGGCCCGAAGGAGATCCTGCGCGACGTCACCTGGCTGGTCGGCCCGGGTGACCGGATCGCCATCCTCGGCGCCAACGGCGCCGGCAAGACCACGCTGCTGCGGATGCTCGCCGGCATCACCCGCCCCGACGGTGGTCGCCTCGGCACCGGCTCCACGGTGCGGCCCGCGTTCCTGTCGCAGGAGCTCACCGAGCTGCCCGGGCACCTGCGGGTGCTCGAAGCAGTCGAGGAGGTCGCCCGTCGGGTGCAGCTCGGCGACCGGGAGGTCTCCGCCGCACAGCTCGCCGAGGTGTTCGGCTTCGACGACCGGCGGCTCTGGACCCCGGTCAGTGACCTCTCCGGAGGGGAACGCCGCCGGTTGCAGATGCTGCGGTTGCTCGCCGGCGAACCCAACGTGCTGCTCTTCGACGAGCCCACGAACGACCTGGACACCGACACCCTCGCCGCGCTGGAGGACCTGCTCGACTCGTGGCCCGGCACGATCATCGTGGCGAGCCACGACCGCTACCTCATCGAGCGGGTCACCGACACCGCGTACGGGATGTTCGGCGACGGCCGGCTGGTGCACCTGCCGGGCGGTGTCGACGAGTACCTCGCCCGGACCGCGGAGCGGGCCGGCTTCTCCCGGGCGGGCGTCACCTCCTCCTCCGCGCCCGCTGCTCCCTCGGGAGGCGGCATGTCTGCCGCCGAGGTCCGGCAGGCCCGCAAGGAGTTGACCCGACTGGAACGGCAGCTCGGCAAACTCGACCAGCGCGAGACCACCCTGCTCGACCAGCTCGCGGCGGACGCCACCGACTACGCCCGGGTCGCCGACCTGGACACTCAGCTCAAGGATCTGCGCGCCGAGCGGGAGCGGATCGAGGAGACGTGGATGACGCTCGCCGAGGAGCTTCCGGAGAGCTGACCGGGCCGGACGCACCGGTGCGGGGGCCGTGTGCGGCGTCACACCGCCACATGCGGGACAATCGTCGGCGACACCTACCCCACGGCGTTGGAGACTCAGACATGGCCCACACCCCCGTCAACCACCCCGCGCGGCCGATCTACCGGGCGATCGGCGGGCTGACCGGTCTGTACCTGGTGGTCTTCGGTGTGCTCGGCATCATCACGAGCACCGGCAACGAGATCCTCGCCCAGGACGACACCCGGGTCCTCGGTCAGGGCACCAACCTCGGCTTCTCGCTGCTCAGCGTGCTGCTCGGGATCGTCGTGCTGGTCGGCACCGCGCTCGGCCGCAACATCGACGTGGCGATCAACCAGTGGCTGGCGTACGCCCTGATGGTGATCAGCCTGGCCAGCCTCGCCTTCATCCGGACCGACGCCAACATCCTCAACTTCAGCATCGTCACCGTCGTCGTCGTGATGGCCGTCGCCCTGGTGCTGCTCATGGTCGGGATGTACGGCAAGGTCGGGTCGGAGGAGGAGGCGGAGGCGTTCCACAAGGCTCGGCTGGTTCTCTGATTTCTCTGGTTGCGGCAGTGGGTTTTCGCCGGAGCCCACTCTGGTTGCGGCCGTGGGTTTTCGCCGGAGCCCACTCTGGTTGCGGCGTGGGTTTTCGCCGGAGCCCGAGCTGCTCCGGGCGGTCAGGCTTGATCCCTGCGCAGCTCGGGCTCCGGCGAAAACCTGACCTGGTCCTGCCGTTCGGCGGACCATTCCGGCTTTGTGGTTCTTCGGACAGCGACGTCTACGTCGGGCGACAATCCTCCTGAAACGGTCGATTCAGGGGGTTGGCGCTATGCCGCACTTTCCGGTGAACCATCCGGCACGGCCGCTCTACCGGGTCCTGTCCGGTCTGATCGGCGTCTACATCCTGGTCTTCGGCGTCTGGGGCGTCGCCGAGACGATCGGCGACCCGCTGTTCGCCCGAAGCAGCACCTGGGCCCTCGGGCTGCGGACCAACCTGGCCTTCTCACTCGCCTCGGTGGTCTTCGGCATCGTCCTGATCATCGGCGCGTCCCGGCGCACCAACCTCGGCCACTACATGAACCTCACGGCCGGCGTGGTGTTCCTGGTGACCAGCATCCTGATGATGTCGGTGCTGCAGACCGAGGCGAACTTCCTCAACTTCTCGATGTCGACGGTGGTCGTGTCGATGCTGTTCGGCCTGATCCTGCTCGGCACCGGTCTGTACGACAAGGTCGGCCCACCGGAACACGCCGAGGCGGAGCTGGCGAACCGCAAACACCCGGTGGCCGAGGCGCACCGCCGCTGACGAACGGTCAGTGCCGCCGGGCGGTGATCAGTGTCGGCTTCGCCTCCAGGTGCGACAACCCGTTCCAGGCCAGGTTGACGAGGTGGGCCGCCACCGTCTCCTTGCGCGGCTTGCGCACCTCCAGCCACCAGCGGCCGGTCAGTGCCACCATGCCGACAAGCGCCTGCGAGTACAGCTCGGCAAGCTTCGGGTCGTACCCCCGGCTCTTGAACTCGGCGCCCAGGATGTGCTCGACCTGGTGCGCGACGTCGTTCATCACGCTGCTGAAGTTGGCAGTGCCGGACATCAGCGGCGACTCGCGGACCAGCACGCGGAAACCGCTTGTCTCCTCCTCGATGTAGGTAAGCAGGGCCAGCGCCGCCTGCTCCAGCAGCTCCCGCGGATGCCCGGCGGTCAAGGCCGTGGTGATCCGGTCCAGCAGGGCCCGGACCTCCCGGTCCACCACCACCGCGTAGAGCCCTTCCTTGCCACCGAAGTGCTCGTACACCACCGGTTTGGAGACCTTGGCGCGGGACGCCACCTCCTCGATGGAGGTGGCGTCGAAACCGCGCTCGGCGAAGAGCTGCCGACCGGTCGCGATCAACTGCTCGCGTCGCTGCGCCGCCGACATGCGGACCCGGGAGGTGGGTTTGGGTTTGGGCGCCGGCACCGACGGAGTGACCCGTCGGCCGCCGACACCGTCACCGTCAGTGACCTCAGGCATGTCGCCGCCTCGCTGGCGCTCGGTGACGCCCTGCCGTGGGATGGTGCCTCCGCTGTGCCCGTTCACGTCGTCGCCTCACTGGCCGGCGGTCCGACCGCCCTGCCGCCCGTCCGACCGTACCCGGATCGGGCCTGGCCCCCGTCTGCCGAGCCGTCCGGTCCCCCGCGTGGCTCGGTCATCCGGCCATCCTGCCAGGCGGCAACCCGGCGTACCGCCCGGTTTACCGGGGTGCGACGGGCTTCACCAGCTTGGCCGCGAGGCGCTCCGGATTTGGCCAGCGCACCTGTGTTGCCGCGCCGACCTTCTCGAACAACCAGATCACCCGGGCGGAGATGTCCACCTGGCCACGCAGCACGCCGTGCCGGGCGCTGGTGGGGTCGGCGTGGTGCAGGTTGTGCCAGCTCTCGCCGAAGGACAGGATCGCCAGCGGCCAGAAGTTCGACGCGCGGTCGCCCTGACGCATCGCGAACGGACGCTCGCCGTAGACGTGGCAGACCGAGTTGATCGCCCAGGTGACGTGGTGCAGCAGGCCGATCCGGACCAGGCCGGCCCAGAAGAACGCGGTGAGCGCGCCCTGCCAGGACCAGGTCGCCAGGCCGCCGATCAGCGCCGGGCCGAGCAGCGAGACGGCCACCAGCACCGGGAAGAGCCGGTCGACCCGGCTGATGTCACGGTCGGCGATGAGGTCCGGGGCGAAACGCTCCCGGTTGGACAGCTCCCGGCGGAACAACCAGCCCACGTGGGCGTGGAACAGACCCCGGGTCAACGCCCAGAAGCTGGTGCCGAAGCGCCAGGGGGAGTGCGGGTCGCCCTCGAGGTCGGAGAACGCGTGGTGCCGCCGGTGGTCGGCGACCCACTGGATGATCTCGCCCTGCACCGCCAGCGAACCGGCCACCGCCAGCGTCACGCGCAGCCAGCGCTTGGCCTTGAACGAGCCGTGCGTGAAGTAGCGGTGGAAGCCGACGGTGATGCCGAGCCCGGAGACGACGTACCAGACCAGGCCGATGACCACGTCGGTCCAGCCCAGCCAGCCGCCCCAGGCCACCGGCACGGCGACCAGCAGGGCGACGAAGGGGATCACCACGAAGGCCCAGAGGGCGGCCAGGATGCCGGGGGCCTGGCTGCCGTCGGTGAGTGGTTTGGGACCGCTGGCGGGCGGGTTGGGATCGAGCAGGGTGGTGGACATGAGACCTCGCAGGGGGACGGGAACGATCACGAAGCTACGCCTACGTCACCGTAACTTACGGCACCGTAGATCGCACGGGGAAGTTTCGAAGAGTTCTCGCAAGCATCATCAAAAATGCAGGTCAGGTGGCGTGCTGACGGGTCGGGTGGGCGGCTCGCCCAGCGTCCGGGAACGTCGGGTTGAGGGTCGCCGACCGGCCCGGCCGGCTCCGGGCCTTCGGCTGCGGAGGGATGAGCGATGGCGCCCGACAGCCGGGGCGCTAAGGTGTAGCGGCGGGGCATCCATCCCCCGCGCGACGTCCTCACGTCGCTGATCGGCCGTGGTGTAATTGGCAACACCCGGGTCTTTGGTACCCGTATTTCAGGTTCGAACCCTGGCGGCCGAGCTGCTCACCTACGTCCCTTTTGGGGCCGGGTGGGGGTAAGAGGGAAAGGTGCCGGGCCTCGCGGTTAGCATGGCCGCGGAAGTGTCCGCCGTCCCGACGGGAGCCACGTCGTGCCCCAGCCCCACCTTCGTACCGTCGTCGTGCTCGCCGCCGGTGAGGGCAAGCGGATGAAGTCGACACTGCCCAAGGTGCTGCACCCCCTGCTCGGTCGGACGCTGCTCGGTCACGTGCTGAGCGCCGCCGCGCCGCTGGCCGCGGACCGGACCGTCGTCGTGGTCGGGCACGGCGCCGACCAGGTTCGGGGACACCTGACCGAGGTCGCCCCGGACGCCACACCCGTGCTCCAGGCCGAACAGCTCGGCACCGGACACGCCGTGCGGATCGCGCTGGACGCCGTCCCGGACGGCGCCGGCACGGTTGTGGTGATCAACGGTGACGTGCCGCTGCTGCGTCCCGAGACCGTTGGCGCGCTGGTGACCGCGCACGAGGAGGCCGCCGCGGCGGCCACCGTGCTGGCCGCCGAGGTGCCCGACCCGACCGGGCTCGGGCGGATCGTCCGGGACGCCGACGGCCGGTTGGAGCAGATCGTCGAGGAGCGCGACGCCGACGCGACGCAGCGCGCGATCCGTGAGATCAACGCCGGCATCTACGCGTTCGACGCGGTACGGCTGCGGGAGGCGCTGAGCAAGCTCTCCACCGACAACGACCAGGGCGAGGAGTACCTGACCGATGTCTTCGGCCTGCTCCGCTCCACCGGTGAGCCGGTCGCGGTGCACCGGGCCGTCGACCACGTCGAGACGCTGGGCTGCAACGACCGGGTGGAGCTGGCGACGCTGCGCCGGCTGCTGCGCGACCGGGTCAACGAGGCGTGGATGCGTACCGGGGTGAGCCTGCTCGACCCGGTGACCACCTGGATCGACGTGACGGTGGCGCTGGACCGCGACGCGGTGGTCGACCAGAACACCCAGTTGCGCGGCGCGACGGTGGTCGGCGCGGGAGCGTCGGTCGGGCCGGACGTCACGCTGATCGACACGATCGTCGGCCCCGGCGCGTCGGTGGTCCGCAGCCATGCGGTCGGCGCGGAGGTCGGCGCGGGCGCGAGCGTCGGGCCGTACGCGTACCTGCGGCCCGCCGCGCGGCTCGCCGACAAGGCGAAGGTCGGCACGTTCGTCGAGGTGAAGAACTCCGAGATCGGCGCCGGCTCGAAGGTGCCGCACCTGACGTACGTGGGTGACGCGACGATCGGCGAGCAGACGAATATCGGCGCGGCGTCGGTCTTCGTCAACTACGACGGGGTCAACAAGCACCGCACGGTGATCGGCAGCCACGCCCGGACGGGCGCGGACAACATGTTCGTGGCGCCGGTCGAGGTGGGCGACGGCGCGTACACGGCGGCCGGCTCGGTGATCGTCGACGACGTGCCGGCGGGCGCGATGGGTGTCGCCCGGGCGCGTCAGCGCAACATCGAGGGCTGGGTGGTGAAGCGGCGCGCCGGTACGCCGGCGGCCGAGGCCGCACAGCGTGCCGGCGACGCGAAGGGTGCGTCGGAAGGGGCCGGCGCCGCAAGCGACAGTGAGGCAATGCACGGGGTGGCCGAGACGGTGGGCGGCACATCCGGCGCGGGAGATACTGCAACCGAATAGTCCCCGACCCACCACCACCGGGTCGGGTACCGCCGACAAAACGGGAGCAGACGGGCCCATGGGCAGCATCGTCGCCGAAAACCGCAAAAGCCTGATGCTCTTTTCCGGACGTGGCTTTCCGGAGTTGGCCAAGGAGATCGGTGAGGTGCTCGGCGTCGCGCCGACCCCGGCCGACGCGTACGAGTTCGCCAACGGCGAGATCTTCGTACGGTTCAAGGACTCGGTGCGTGGATCGGACGCCTTCGTGGTGCAGTCCGTCACGCACGGGGTGAACACCTGGGTCATGGAGACCCTGATCATGGTGGACGCGCTGAAGCGGGGGTCGGCCAAGCGGATCACCGTGGTGCTGCCGTTCTACCCGTACGCGCGGCAGGACAAGAAGCACCGCGGTCGGGAGCCGATCTCGGCCCGGCTGGTGGCGGACCTGTTGAAGACCGCCGGCGCCAACCGCATCCTCACCGTCGACCTGCACACCGCGCAGATCCAGGGCTTCTTCGACGGCCCGGTGGACCACCTCTTCGCCATGGACATCCTGGCCGAGTACGTGGAACACAAGTACGCGGGCCGGCCGATGACAGTGGTGGCACCGGATTCGGGCCGGGTGCGGGTGGCCGAGCGGTGGACCGACCGGCTGGGCGGTTGCCCGCTGGCGTTCATCCACAAGACCCGTGACCCGATGAAGCCGAACCAGGTAGTGGCGAACCGGGTGGTCGGCGAGGTGGAGGGCCGGGTCTGTCTGATCGTCGACGACATGATCGACACCGGTGGCACGATCGCCAAGGCCGCCGACATCCTCAAGGAGTCCGGGGCGGCGGAGATCGTGGTCGCCTCCACCCACGCGCTGCTGTCGGACCCGGCGACGGAGCGCCTGAAGAACAGCTCGATCAGCGAGATCGTGGTGACGAACACGTTGCCGCTGCCGCCGGAAAAGCAGTTGGACAAGCTGACGGTGCTGTCGATCGCGCCGCTGTTGGCGCGGGCGATCCGGGAGGTCTTCGACGACGGCTCGGTGACCACCCTCTTCGGCGGCCTGAGCTGAGCGAGGCGTGAGCCCCGTTTCCGCCAGTCGACACGCCGGTCGGCCGCCGGGCTGACAAACTGGGGAAACGGGGCTGGCGCGCTGGCGGGAACACTGTCGGCGCGCCGGCTTGGAGCCGTGTACGGGGACTGCCGGAAACCCTGGAAACAGCTCGGGTAGACTGGTGCGGTTGCCACGGCGAGGGTGCCCGGCGGGCCGCTGAAAAGCGCCGCACGGAGGCACCGTCATCGACGCGGTGCTCCGGGCAGTCGTTCATGACGCATGAGCCCCAGCGAGCCCCTCGCCCCAGCACCGCCAGACGACAAGCCGCCGCAGCGAAAAGCATCAGGAGTTTCCCCGTGTCCGAGGTAAAGATCAGCGCCGAGCCCCGCACCGAGTTCGGCAAGGGTGGTGCCCGCCGTACCCGCCGGGCCGGCAAGGTGCCCGCCGTGCTGTACGGCCACGGCGAGAAGCCCAAGCACATCGCGCTGCCGTCGCGGGAGTTCGCCGCGGCGATCCGTAAGGGCGGCGCCAACCAGCTCTTCGCGATCGACATCACCGACGGCACCCAGGTGCTGGCGCTGCCGAAGGCGATCCAGCGGGACCCGATCCGGGACACCTTCGAGCACGTCGACCTGATCCTGGTCCGCCGGGGCGAGAAGGTCACCGTCGAGGTGCCGGTGCAGCTGACCGGCGAGGCCGCCCGGGACACCCTGATCGTGCACGACCACGACACCCTCTCGGTGACCGCCGACGCCACAAAGGTTCCGGACCACCTCGAGGCGTCGATCGAGGGCCTGGAGGCGGGCAGCCAGGTGACCGCCGGCGACGTCAAGCTGCCGTCCGGCGTCGAGCTGGCCGCCGATTCGGAGCTGACCGTCGCATCGGTGACCGCCGCCCCCACCGCCGAGCAGCTCGAGGCGACGCTGCCCGAGGTCGAGGTGGCCACCGACGAGGCTGAGGCCGAGGTTGGCGAGACCACCGAGGGCTCCGAGGGCGCGGACACCGCCGAGGCTGGGGAGACCACCGAGGCGCGCACCGAGGCCTGATCGGTTCGTACTCTGCGACAGGCGCTCCCGGACGTTCGGGCGCGCCTGTCGGCGTATCGGGAGTCGGTGGGATGGACGTCGGGAGGGACGGGTCGTGACGGACGAGGCGGCGGGGCCGTGGCTGGTGGTCGGCCTGGGCAACCCGGGTCGGGAGTACGCCGGGAACCGGCACAACGTCGGGTTCATGGTGGCCGACCTGCTGGCCGGGCGGTTGGGTGCGCGCTTCGGCCGGCACAAGCGGGCGGTTGCCGAGGTGGCCGAGGCGCGGCTGGGATTCGGTGGGCCGAAGCTGGTGCTGGCGAAGCCACTGACGTACATGAACCTCTCCGGCGGGCCGGTGGCCTCCCTGGCCCAGTTCTACAAGGTGCCGACGGCGCAGGTGATCGCTGTGCACGACGAGTTGGACATCGACTTCGGTCAGGTGCGGATCAAGTTCGGCGGCGGCGAGGGCGGACACAACGGCCTGCGCTCGATGTCGAAGTCGTTGGGTACGAAGGACTACGCGCGGGTCCGGTTCGGCGTCGGCCGACCGCCGGGGCGGCAGGATCCGGCGGATTACGTGCTGTCGGATTTCGGCACGGCAGAGCGTAAGGAACTCGATTTCCTGGTCGACAGGGCTGCCGACGTGGTGGAGTCGGTGATCGTCAAGGGCGTGGAGCCGACGCAGAACCTCTACCACGGGGGCTGAGCCGGGCGGGGCGTACCGGATCGGAAACGGTTGGCCGGTAGTCTGCGCCTTTCGGCGTGCCGCGACCGGCGACGCGGGTCGCGGTGAATCGGTCCGTGCGGGCACGGGTCGCGGCGAGGCGACAGGAGCGGGCAGATGACCAGTCCTCCGATGATCGACGGCGCGTTCGCCCGATGGTTGGCGTCCCGGGCCGGGCAGGCGCTGCTCGACCTGCGCGCCGAGATGGGCTTCGCGGACACCGGCGCGCTGAAGTCGGCCGGGGACAAGGTGTCGCACGACCTGATCCGCACGGAGTTGGCGAAGTGGCGGCCGGGCGACGCGGTGCTCTCCGAGGAGGACGAGGGGTCGCGGCTGGCCTGGGCGGCGGAGGTGAACGCCGGGGCGGTGTCGCGGTTGACAGCGGACCGAGTGTGGATCATCGACCCGTTGGACGGCACCCGCGAGTTCTCCGAGGAGGGCCGCTCGGACTGGGCGGTGCACGTGGCGCTCTGGGCGCGCAGCGCGCCGAGCCCGCACGGGCTGGTCGCCGGGGCGGTGGGGCTGCCGGCGCAGCACCGGGTGCTGGGCACCGACTACCCGCCCGCGTACCCGCCGATGACGGTGGAGGCCGCGACGGCCGGTGAGCGGAAGATCCGGCTGGCCGCCAGCCGGAGCCGGCCGCCCGTCTTCCTGACCGACCTGGCCGAGGACGTCGGTGCGCATCTGGTGCCGATGGGCTCGGCCGGCGCGAAGATCGCCGCCGTGGTCACCGGCGAGGTGGACGCCTACATTCACGCCGGCGGGCAGTACGAGTGGGATTCGGCGGCCCCGGTGGCTGTGGCGACGGCCACCGGACTGCACGCTTCCCGGATCGATGGTTCTGCGCTGAAATACAACGAGGCGGATCCGCGCCTGCCGGACCTGCTGGTCTGTCGCAAGGATCTCGCCAGCCGGTTGCTTGCAGCGCTGCAAAGACATTCCGGGTAGCCTGAGCGCACTTTCTTGACATGTCCGACCGGAAAGGTCTGGAAATCGGATGAGCGAGCGAATCGAGCCGGTGTCATGACCACCCCCGCCGCCTACCGGGTCTCCCACCTGGACGCCCTGGAGGCGGAGAGCATCTTCGTGATGCGCGAGGTGGTCGCCGAGATGGAACGCCCGGTGCTGCTCTTCTCCGGCGGCAAGGATTCGATCGTGATGCTGCGGCTGGCGCAGAAGGCGTTCGCCCCGGCCAGCATCCCCTTCCCCGTCATGCACGTCGACACCGGGCACAACTTCCCCGAGGTCCTGGAATACCGCGACCAGCGGGTCGCCGAGCTGGGGTTGCAGCTCGTGGTGGCCAGCGTGCCGGAGGCCCTGGCCAGCGGCATGGTCCGGGAGTCCGGCGACGGGATGCGCAACCGGATCCAGACGCCGGTGTTGCTGGACGCGGTGGAGAAACACCGCTTCGACGCGCTGTTCGGCGGCGCCCGCCGCGACGAGGAGAAGGCGCGGGCCAAGGAGCGGGTGTTCAGCTTCCGCGACGAGTTCGGCCAGTGGGACCCGAAGAACCAGCGGCCGGAGCTGTGGTCGCTGTACAACGGTCGCCACCACCCCGGCGAGTCGATCCGGATCTTCCCGCTGTCCAACTGGACCGAGCTGGACGTCTGGCACTACATCGCCCGGGAACGCATCCCGCTGCCCTCGATCTACTACGCGCACGAGCGCGAGGTGATCGAGCGGGACGGCATGGTCTACGCGGTGAACGAGTTCTTCCGCCCCCGGGCGGGCGAGGAGCGGTTCAAGGCGCAGGTGCGCTACCGCACCGTTGGCGACGCCTCCTGCACCGCGGCGGTCCGCTCCGACGCGGACACCGTGGAGAAGGTCATCGAGGAGGTGGCAGCCACCCGGATCACCGAGCGCGGCGCCACCCGTGGTGACGACCGGGTCAGCGAGGCCGCCATGGAGGACCGCAAGCGGGAGGGCTACTTCTGATGAGCACCGAGATGATGGCCCCGGCCGCCGAGGCGCGGGCGATGGATCTGCTGCGGTTCGCCACCGCCGGCAGCGTGGACGACGGCAAGTCGACACTGATCGGCCGGCTGCTCTACGACACCAAGTCGCTCTTCACCGACCAGTTGGCCGCGGTGGAGGCGGTCAGCGCGGCCCGCGGTGACGAATACACCAACCTGGCGTTGCTCACCGACGGTCTGCGGGCCGAGCGGGAGCAGGGCATCACCATCGACGTGGCGTACCGGTACTTCGCCACCCCGCGCCGCAAGTTCATCATCGCCGACACCCCCGGGCACATCCAGTACACCCGCAACATGGTCACCGGGGCGTCCACCGCCGACCTGGCGTTGATCCTGGTGGACGCCCGCAAGGGCCTGGTCGAGCAGTCCCGCCGGCACGCGTTCCTGTGCTCGCTGCTGCGGGTGCCGCACCTGGTCCTCTGTGTCAACAAGATGGACCTGGTGGACTGGTCGCAGGAGGTCTACGAGCGGATCGCCGACGAGTTCACCGCGTTCGCCGCGAAGCTCGACGCACCGGACCTGACAGTGGTGCCGATCTCCGCGTTGCGCGGCGACAACATCGTCGCCCGCTCGGAGAACATGCCCTGGTACGAAGGCCCGTCGCTGCTGCACCACCTGGAGCGGGTGCACATCGCGAGCGACCGCAACCTGGTCGACGTCCGGTTCCCGGTGCAGTACGTGATCCGCCCGCAGTCCACCACCGTCACCGACTACCGCGGCTACGCCGGTCAGGTGGCCTCCGGGGTGCTCAAGCCGGGTGACGAGGTGATGGTGCTGCCGTCCGGCTTCACCAGTCGGATCTCCGCCGTGGAGACCGCCGACGGGCCGGTGCCGGAGGCGTTCCCGCCGATGTCGGTGACGGTACGGCTGGCTGACGAGATCGACATCTCCCGCGGTGACCTGATCTGCCGGCCGAACAACGCGCCGGCGGTGGCCCAGGACATCGAGGCGATGGTCTGCTGGATGGACGAGACGGCCCCGCTGCGGGTCGGCGGTCGGTACGCGATCAAGCACACCACCCGGTCGGCGCGGGCGATCGTGCGGGGGCTGCACTACCGGTTGGACATCAACTCGCTGCACCGCGACGAGTCGGCCGACGAGCTGCGGCTCAACGAGATCGGCCGGGTGCGGCTGCGCACGACGGTGCCGCTGCTCGCCGACGAGTACCGCCGCAACCGCACCACCGGAGGCTTCGTCATCATCGACGAGGCCACCAACCGCACTGTCGGCGCCGCCATGATCGTCGAAGCCGCCTGACCAGGCGCGGCCCGGCCGCCGCGGCTCGTGCGCCGCGGCGGCCTACTTCGACTCGACCCGTCCCGCCGGGCTGACCCCGCTCGTCAGCGCCTCGCACGCCGCCTGCCAGGCGTTGTCGCCGGGCTGGAGTTGGGTGCGCAGGAAGGCCGAGGTGAGGCGGCCGAGGGCGGCGACCCGGTCGGGGTTCTCGTCGGTGGTCTCACCGGCGTCGTACCCGGAGATGCCGCCGAGGAGGTGTTCGGCGCCCAGCAGGGTGAGCAGGGTCTTGGGTGCGGGGGCGAGGTGATACGGGTCGGCGTGCCAGTCGGGGCCGACGTCGGTGAAGTGCCGGGAGTCGTCCTGCTCGCCCGCGACGACAAGGGTGGGTGTGGTCATCGTGGAGAAGTCGGTGGTGTGGAAGAACGGCGTCCGGTCGGCCATCGGGCCGTTGAGGATGTCGCCGCCCCGGCCCGGCGCGGCCAGCAGCACACCGGCCCTGATCCGGCGCTCGGTCAGGTCCACCTCCGTCCCGCTGTCGGGGTCGACGCTGCGGGCGCCCAGCAGGAGGGCTGCGGTGTGACCGCCGAGGGAGTGCCCGGCGACCGCGATCCTGTCGTGGTCGATGCGCCCGGCGAGCTGCGGAACGCTCTGCTCGATCTCGTCGAGCCGGTCGAGGAGGTGGCTGATGTCCTCGGCGCGGGAGCGCCAGAAGAAGGGGGCGCCGGGGGCGCCGGCGAGCTGGCGGCTCAGGGTGCGGGAGCTGAGGTGGGTGGGCTGGATGACGACGAACCCGGCTGCCGCCCAGAGGTTGACGATGGGCGCGTACCCGTTCAGCGAGGAGAGGTTGTTGGAGCCGCCGTGGCCGTGGGAGAAGAGAAGGACGGGCAGGTCGGTCCCGGTGGCGGGAGCGGAGACCCGGGCCTGCAGGTCCACCGGCCGTCCGGGCACGGAGAGCACAACCGGGCTGTACGACAGGACGGGAGCGGGCGAGCCGACGGCGGGGACGGTGTGGGTGGATGTGGTCATGGTGCGGAGTTCCCTTCCGGAGCCCGCGTCGTCGCCGGTGGCGACCGGCGATAGCGGGCGGGTGGTGAGGCGTGTCCGACCTCGGCTAGGCTGATGCGGAACACTGTTCCTCTTATTATTCGGAACAGTGCTCCGTTTTGTCAACCGGGTCGGAGAGGAGGGGTTCGTGTCCACCGAGGGCCCGACCGGGAAGGCGTCGACCCGCACCAGGCGGGCCGACGCGGTCCGCAACCAGGAGACGCTGCTCGCCGCCGCCGCCGAGGTGTTCGTCACCGCGGGGGTCGACGCGCCGATCCGCCAGATCGCGGCCAGGGCGGGCGTCGGGATGGGGACGATCTACCGCCACTTCCCGACCCGGGCGGATCTCGTCACCGCTGTCTACCGACACCAGATCGAGGCCTGCGCGGAGGCGGCTCCGAGCCTGCTGGCCAGCGCCAACTCACCGTTCGACGCGCTCCGCCAGTGGATCGACCTCTTCGTGGACTTCCTGGTCACCAAGCACGGCCTCGCCGACGCCCTTCAGTCGGACACCAGTCGATTCGCCGCGCTGCACACCTACTTCCTCGAACGCCTGGAACCCGCGTGCGCGCAGCTGCTCGCCGCCGCCGTGGACGCCGGCGACATCAGCCCCGGTACGCAGCCCTACGAGCTGATGCGCGGCATCGGCAACCTGTGCATCGGGCGCGACAGCGACCCGCGCTACGACCCGCGCCGACTGATCGAGCTGCTCCTGCGGGGACTCCGGCAGGCCCCGCCCGCCGGATAGCACGATCCGGCGGGCGGCCGCCGCCGAGGCTGGCCGTGCGGGCCTCAGTCGAGGCGGGTGGCGCCGGGACCGGGCAGGACCGGGACGGTGCCGGGGGCGGCGAAACCCCGTTCGGCGTACGCAGCGGTGACGGCGGCGGCGACCGCGTCGGCGCGGTCGGCCTCCACCAGGGCCAGGACGCAGCCGCCGAACCCGCCGCCGGTCATCCGGGCGCCCAGCGCGCCGGCCGCCAACGCCGCCTCGACCGCGGTGTCGATCTCCGGCACGGTGATCTCGAAGTCGTCGCGCATGGAGACGTGCGACGCGGTGAGCAGCGGCCCGATGTCGCGGACCCGGGCCGCGCGCAGCAGCGCCACAGTGTCCAGTACGCGTTGGTCCTCGGTGACCACGTGCCGGACCCGTCGCCGGGTCTCCTCGTCGTCGAGCTGGGCCAGCGCGGTGTCGAGCTGGTCGACGCCCACGTCCCGCAGCGCGGCGACACCGAGCGCGGCGGCCCCGGCCTCGCAGGAGCGGCGGCGGGCGGCGTACTCACCGTCGGCGTGCCGGTGCGGGGCCCGGCTGTCGATGACGAGCACCGTCAGACCTGCGGCGTCCAGGTCGAACGGGATCTGCTCGACCGACTCGTCCCGGCAGTCCAGGAAGAGCGCGTGCCCGGCGCGGCAGCGGATCACCGCGGACTGGTCCATGATCCCGGTCGGCGCTCCCACGTAGACGTTCTCCGCCCGCTGCGCCAGCCGGGGCTGCAGCTCCGCGGGCAGCTCCAGCCCACCCAGGTCGAGCAGGGCGGCCAGCACTGCCGACTCCAACGCGGCCGAGGAGGAGAGCCCGGAGCCCAGCGGCACGTCGGAGGCGATCGCCATCCGCGCGCCCGGAACCGGATGGCCGGCCTCGCGCAGAGCCCAGACCACTCCGGCGACGTACGCGCCCCAGCCGGTCACCCGACCCGCCTCGGCGACGTCGTCCGCCCCGAAGGTGATCGTCTCGTCGGAGAGCTCGGACCAGACCGTCCACTGCTCCGCGTCCTGCCGGTCGGCGGCGACGACGGTGTGCAGCGGCAGCGCGAAGGGCAGCACGAACCCCTCGTTGTAGTCGGTGTGCTCGCCGATCAGGTTGACCCGGCCGGGCGCCACCCAGCGGCCGGCGGCCCGGCCGCCGTACCGCGCGGTGAAGCCAGCGGCGGCCCGGTCGGCCACGGCACCTGCGGAGTCGGTCACGACTGCCGCTCCAGGATGTGCGTGCGGTAGAAGGCCCAGGCGTCGCCGACCATGTCGTGCAGGGTCGGCTTCTGCGGCACCCAGCCCAGCTCGTCACGGGCCAACGCGGAGGAGGCGACCAGCTCGGCGGGGTCACCCTCGCGGCGCGGGGCCACCTCGACGGGCAGTTGGTGCCCGGTGACCTCGCGGACCACGTCGACGACCTGGCGGTTGGTGAAGCCGTTGCCGTTGCCCAGGTTGTAGATCCGGTGTTGGCCGCCGGTGGCCGCGTCCAGCGCCAGCAGGTGCGCGCGGGCCAGGTCGGCGACGTGGATGTAGTCGCGGACGCAGGTGCCGTCCACCGTGGGGTAGTCGTCGCCGAAGAGTTGGAGCTTCTCCCGCCGGCCGGCGGCGACCTCCAGCGCGATCGGGATCAGGTGCGTCTCCGGGTCGTGCCGTTCGCCGAGCGCGACGTCGCCGTCGAGGTGGGCGCCCGCCACGTTGAAGTAGCGCAGCGACACGGCGGCCAGCCCGTGCGCGATCGTCTCGGAGGTGAGCGCCATGTCGACGGCGAGCTTGGTGGCGCCGTACGTGTTGGTGGGCGCCTTGACCGCGGTCTCCGGGATCGGCAACCGGGTGGGGTTGCCGTAGACGGCGGCGGTGGAGGAGAAGACCATGCGCGGCACCCCGGCGGCCCGGACCGCGTCGATCAGGGCGAGTGTGCCGACGGTGTTGGTCTGCCAGTACAGCTCGGGCTTGACCATCGACTCGCCGGCGGCGATCAGGGCCGCGAAGTGCAGCACCCCGTCGAAGCCGGCGTCGGCGGTGAGGACGCGGGCGGCGTCGTGGATGGACGCCTCGACGTGGGTCGCGTCCGGGGCGAGCGCCTCGCGGTGCCCGGTGCGCAGGTCGTCCAGGACGACCACCTGGTGACCCGCGTCGAGCAGCATCCGGGTCACTACGCTGCCGATGAAGCCGGCACCCCCGGTGACGAGCAGTTTCACGTCGTTTGCCTCCTGCCTGGCCCGCCCGGGACGTGGCCTTCGCTGATCACCCTAGGGTGACGGCCGGTGCCCTGACCGACAGCACCGCCATCCTCATTCCATCATAAACTCTCATGATTAAACAGACCCGAACATGTGCGGTCCGCTGCCCCGATCCCCGGTGCGGTGAGCGAACGGTGTCTACCATCTCTGTCATGCGGGAAGCGGCCCGTAACGGGCTCCGGCGACGCGCGCGGGCGCGACCCCGCCGCGACCCCGGGCCGCTCGCCCGAGCCGTCGCCCGCGTGCTGGTCCGCACCGCCGACGGCGCCTCCCGACTCGTCACCGACCTGCTCGGGGCCGGGCCGGCGGCCGGCCGGGAGCACATCACCGAGGCCGAGTTGCGGGATCTGGTCGCGGCGAACACGGTGCTCGACCCGGACGAACGGCGGATCATCGACGAGGTCCTGGTGGCTGGTGCCAGCCTGATCCGCGAGGTGATGATGCCGCGCACCGAGGTCGTCTTCCTCCCGGCGCGGCTCACCATCACCGAGGCCGCCCGGCTGGTCCGCGCCGAGACGCACAGCCGCTACCCGGTCACCGACGGCACCCACGACGACGTGGTCGGCTTCGTGCACCTGCGCGACGTGCTGCTGCGTCCGGACGCGGACCCGTGTGCGACGGTCGGCGAACTGGCCCGGGAGGTCAAGCGACTCCCCGGCAGCAAACGGGTGCTACCCGCGCTGACCGAGATGCGCCGGGAAGGCCAGCACCTGGCGGTGGTGGTCGACGAGTACGGCGGCACGGCCGGCATCGTCACGCTGGAGGACCTCATCGAGGAGTTGATCGGCGAGATCCGCGACGAGTACGACACCACCCCGGACCCGGTGCACGCCGGCCTGCCGGCCGTGGTGGACGGCCGCCTCAACCTCGCCGACTTCGCCGAGCGGACCGGGGTGGCGCTGCCCGCCGGGCCGTACGAGACGGTTGGCGGGTTCGTGATGGCCGCGCTGGGTCGACTTCCGGTGACCGGCGACGAGGTGCCGGTGCCGGGTGAACCGGCCGACGTCGGCGGGCCGGATCCGGCCGACCCGCCCGGCGGCTGGCTGCTGCGGGTCCTCGCGCTGGACGGCCGTCGGGTGGCGCGGCTCGCGGTCTCCGCCGTCCGGCTGCCGGAGCAGCGCCGCGAGCCGGACACCGGGCAGCGCCGTGAGCCCGGTGTCGGGCCGGCGCGGGAGACGGTGGCCGGGCCGCCCCGGGGGTTGCCGGCCGGGCCGACGCGCCGGGTCGGTCCGGGCGCGCCACCCGAGGTCAGCACCCCCACAGCGGCGGGCCGCACCCGACCCGCCGGCCCGTCATGACGGACCGGGTTGCTTGCTGACAGAATTATCGCCATGTCCGACGCTCCCGCCCGTCCCCGCGTCTTCTCCGGCATCCAGCCGACGGCCGACTCGTTCCATCTCGGCAACTACCTGGGCGCGGTGCGGCACTGGGTGGCGTTGCAGGACACCCACGACGCGTTCTACTGCGTGGTGGACCTGCACGCCATCACCGCGGGGCACGATCCGGCGCTGTTGCGGCAGCGGACGCGGGTGGCCGCCGCCCAGCTCTTCGCGGTCGGGCTCGACCCGGAGCGCAGCACCCTGTTCGTGCAGTCGCAGGTGCCCGAGCACCCGCAGCTGGCCTGGGTGCTCGGCTGCATCACCGGCTTCGGCGAGGCCAGCCGGATGACGCAGTTCAAGGACAAGTCGCAGAAGCAGGGCAACGAGCGGGCCAGCGTCGGGCTGTTCACCTACCCGGTCCTGCAGGCTGCCGACATCCTGCTCTACCAGGCCAACGCGGTGCCGGTCGGCGAGGACCAGCGCCAGCACCTGGAGCTGTCCCGGGATCTGGCCCAGCGGTTCAACTCGCTGTTCGGCCCGACGTTCACGGTGCCCGCGCCGCACATCGTCAAGGACACCGCGAAGATCACCGACCTACAGGACCCGACGGCGAAGATGTCCAAGTCGTCGTCCTCGCCGGCCGGCATCATCGACCTGCTCGACGATCCGGCCCGGTCCGCGAAGAAGATCCGGTCGGCGGTGACGGACACCGGTCGGGAGATCGTCTTCGACGCCGAGACGAAGCCGGGCGTGTCCAACCTGCTGACCATCCACTCGGCGCTCAGCGGGCGCGGCATCGACGAGTTGGTGGCCGCGTTCGCGGGCCGCGGCTACGGCGACCTGAAGAAGGAGTTGGCCGAGGTGGTGGCGGAGTTCGTCCGCCCGGTCCAGGAGCGCACCCGCGCCTACCTCGACGACCCGGCGCAGTTGGACAAGCTGCTCGCCGCCGGTGCGGAGAAGGCCCGCGCGGTGGCGGCGGCGACCCTGCGGTCCACGTACGAGCGGGTCGGGTTCTTCCCGCCCGTGCGCGGCGAGTAGCTCCGCGGGACAGGTGAACGGGTCGGTGGCCGGAGGGGCGGCGCGAAGCGTGGATCGCAGTGGCGGGGTGCCGCCGACCGGCGACACCATCCAGATCGGCATCGCTGTGGACATTCCCGAGCCCTGGGGTGCCCAACTGACCCGGCGGCGGGTCCAGGCCGGTGACCCGCTCGCGGTGCCCGCGCACGTGACGTTGCTCGGGCCCACCGAGATCTCGACGGCCAGCCTGCCCGCCGTCGAGCGGCACCTGGCCACCGTCGCCGCCACGCACCTGCCGTTCGCGCTGCACCTGCGGGGCACCGGCACGTTCCGTCCGGTCACCCAGGTGGTGTTCGTCGCGGTGGCGGCCGGCATCAGCGAGTGTGAGTTGCTGGCCGCCGCCATCACCGCGACGCCGGACCTGCACCGCAAGGCCCGCTTCCCGTACCATCCGCACGTCACCGTGGCGCAGGACGTCGCACCGGAGGCGCTGGACAAGGTGTACGAGGACCTGGCCGACTTCTCCGCGATGTTCGAGGTCGACGCGTTCACCCTCTTCTCGCACAGCGGGGAAGCTCGGTGGCAGCCGCGTCGGGACTTCCGCCTCGGCGACTGAACCGTCGGCGACGCGCCGGTAGGTGAGCATCGGGAGCCGGTTGCCACTACGGCGGTGGGAGATCGGCGAGGATGATCGCGTGAACGTGATCGGCTGGATCGAAGCGGGCATCGACCGCTGGGTGAGCGCCGCGCGCCACCGGTCGGGGCTCTTCGATCACGTGTGGCGCGCCGGCGCCCTGTACGCCGAGGTGCTGGCCGGGCGGCTGGCCGCGGCGATCGCCTACTACGGCTTCTTCGCGGTGTTCGCCCTCGCCCTTGTCGCGTTCTCCATCTTCGGCGCGATCCTGGAGGACAACGACGAGGTCAGCGCGGCGGCAGCCGACTTCCTCCGGGAGAACCTGCCCTTCCTGGACGCCCAGCAGATCGCCAACTCCAGCGGCACGGTCGGCGTGGTCGGCCTGGTCATCCTGGTCTTCACCGGGATCGGGTGGGTGGAGGCCATCCGGTCCTCGCAGCGGCTGATGTACCACCTCAACCAGCAGCCCGGCAATCTGGTGATCCGGCGGCTGGTCGACCTGGGTGTGATGATCGGTGTCTTCGTGCTGCTCGGTGTCTCGGTCGCGGCGGTGGACGCGCTGGAGTCGTTGCTGCGTTTCCTGCTGCGCAGCACCGGGTCGGTCGGTCTCACCACGATCAGCGCGGTGCTCAGCGTGCTGGTCAACGCCGTCCTCGCCACCGCGTTGCTCCTCGCGGTGCCCCGGCTGCGGATGAGCCGGTCCCGGCTGCGCCCGGTGGTGCTGTTGGTGGCGGTCGGTATCACCCTGTTGAACACGGTGGGGCGGTACTACGTGGTGCGTACCGAGCGCAATCCGGCGTACACGGTGGTGGCCGGCGCCGTCGGTCTGCTGCTCTATCTCTACCTGCTCAACCAACTGGTGCTGTTCGGCGCCGCGCTGCTCGCCACAAGCAGGAACGGGCGGGTGGTGGACCTGGCGGAGGCCGCCACACCGGCGGCCGTGGTCGACGAGGACACCGATCCCGGTACGCCAGGTGGTGCGAGCTGAGGACGGAAGGTGTGCAGATGCTGATCTCGGTCGACCCGGACTCGTCGGTGCCCCCGTACGAGCAGGTCCGTGGGCAGATCGCCGAACTGATCGGCGACGGTCGGCTGCCGGTCGGGTGTCGACTGCCCACCGTCCGGCAACTCGCCGCCGACCTCAGGTTGGCCGCGAACACGGTGGCCCGTGCGTACCGGGAGTTGGAGGCGGCCGGGCTGCTGGAGACCCGGGGGCGCAACGGCACCTTCGTCGCCCCCGGCCGGGACGACGCCGTCGACCGGCTGCAACGGGCGGCGGCCGGCTATGCGGCCGAGGCGGCCCGGCTCGGCGTGCCGCCGGCCACCGCACTCGCCCTGGTCCGCGCCGCCCTGGATGCCGTCCGCCCCGGCTGACCGCCGCCGACCGCCCACCGGACGGGCGGAAACTGAGCCGAAAGCCGTCGGCGCTCGCGTTCGCGGACCATGATGAGCCGGTGGGCGCACTCATGACACTGGACCTGCCGGCCGACTCGCCGCTGCTCGGGCTGCCTTGGATCATCACCTTCGGCCCGCTCGGTGATCTCGACGAGTGGGAGCCGGTGGTCTGCGGGCCGTACGAGCGTCCGCACGCGTTGGCGCTGGCCGAGGCGGTGGTGGCCGAGGAGCAACTGATGGCGGTGGTGGAGCCGTTGCTGCCGGCGCTGTCCGCCGACGAGATCCGCAGTGAGATCGCCGCCGCGCAGGTCGCCGCCGAGGACGAGGCGAGTCAGGTCGAGGGGGCCGATCTGTACGGCGACTTCGAGGACGTGATCGACGAGGAGTTGGACGCCGCGGCCGACGAGGCTGGTCACGGTGAGCCCGCCGAGCCGCCGGACGAGGCCGAGGTACGCGCCGGCTTCACCCGGATCGCGGCGCTGCTCACCGCGAAGTGACAGCGGAGGGCCTCAGCGGGTCGGTGGGCCGTCCAGCACGCAGAACTCGTTGCCCTCGGGGTCGGCGAGCACCGTGAACCCTTCGGTCCCGGTCTGCCCGACGTCGACGTGCCGCGCACCGAGGCTCAGCAGTCGCCGTACCTCGGCCTCCGGGTCGACGTCCGCGACCAGGTCGAGGTGCAGCCGGTTCTTGCCCCGCTTGGCGGTGCCCGAGCCCTGCAACCACACGGTGGGCGCGGCGGTCGGCGACCGCCCCGGCGGCCAGAGCTTGGCGCTGCCGTCGTCGCCCTGCTCGACCTCGTAGCCGAGCGCCGCGGACCAGAACGCGACCATCAGGTCCAGGTCCTCGACGTCGAGCGTGCACTGCGCGATCCGTACCACAATGGGTTCACCTCCGTAGCGACGGTGCCCGATGCGGTACCCGCGACGGTGGCCGGCTACACCAACGGCGGCAGACGGACACCGGCACCACGCGGAGCGAAGTCCGCGTGGCGCCGGTGACACCTCACCCCCCACCACAAGGGGCCGGTAGCCCAGTCGCCCGTCGGCGCGGGGCACGACGAACGACCAGGTCGAGAACGTGTTACCCGTTCAGCGCCGTTGTAACCAGACAGCCGCGTCGACGGGCAGCAGGTGGCCGGCGTCCGGCCCGGTGAGCGCGTCGCTGGCGACGAGCGGCTGGCCGTACCCGTCGATCCGGACCGGTGCGCCGCCGAGGTTGACCACGCAGACCAGTGCGGTGTCGCCGGCGGTGCGGGCGAAGGCCAACACTCCCGGCTCGCTCTCCAGCCAGGTGATCCCGTCGGCCTCGCCGGCCAGCGCCGGGTGTTGGTGGCGGATCCGCAGCGCGGCCCGGTACAGCTCCAACGTCGAGCCGGGCACCCCGGTCTGCGCGGTGACGGACAGGGCCTGCCAGGTTGTCGGGGCCGGCAGCCAGCTCAGTTCGCTGCCGGCCGGCCCGAAGCCGTACGGGGCCAGCTCGCCGCTCCACGGGATGGGCACCCGGCAGCCGTCACGGCTCTCGCCGGTGCGCGGGAACGCCGGGTCCTGGCGTAGCTCGTCCGGAAGGTCGAGGACCTCCGGCAGGCCCAGTTCCTCGCCCTGGTAGAGGTAGGCGGAGCCGGGCAGGGCGAGCATCAGCAGGCTGGCGGCGCGGGCCCGGCGCAGCCCTTCGACGCCGTCGCCGTAGCGGGTGACGTGCCGCTGCTTGTCGTGGTTGGACAGCACCCAGGTGGTCGGCGCACCGACGATGCTCGCCTCGGCCAGTGCCGTGTCGATCACCTTGCGGAACGAGTCGGTCGACCAGGTGGCGTCGAGGAAGTCGAAGCTGAACGCCTGGTGCAGCTCGTCCGGGCCGATGTAGCGGGCCAGGCGTTGGGGCGTCTCGGCCCACGCCTCGGCGACCGCCATCCGCCCCCCGGGGTAGCTGTCCAGGATGGGCCGCCAGGCCCGGTAGATCTCGTGCACCTCGTCCTGGTCGAAGTAGGGGAGCCGGCCCTTGCCGAGCAGCTCGACCTGGCGCTGGCCGGTGGTCGTCGTGCCGAAACCGACGTCCGGCAGCCCCTCGGCCTTGATCATGCCGTGCGCCACGTCGATGCGGAATCCGTCCACGCCCCGGTCCAGCCAGAACCGCAGCACGTCCTCGAACTCGGCGCGGACCTCCCGGTGACGCCAGTTCAGGTCCGGCTGGGCGGGGTCGAACAGGTGTAGGTACCACTGGCCGTCCGCGACCCGGGTCCAGGCGGGGCCGCCGAAGATGCTCTCCCAGTCGTTCGGGGGCAGCTCACCGTGTGCGCCCCGGCCCTCGGCGAAGAGGTAGCGGGCCCGCTCCGGCGAGCCGGGGCCGGCGGCGAGAGCGGCGGTGAACCACCGGTGTGCGTGGGAGGTGTGGTTGGGCACCAGGTCGACGATGATCCGCAGACCGAGGGCGTGCGCGTCGGTGATCATCGCGTCGAAGTCGGCGAGGGTGCCGAACATCGGGTCGACGTCCCGGTAGTCGGCGACGTCGTAGCCGCCGTCGATCATCGGGGAGGTGTAGAAGGGGGTCAGCCAGAGCGCGTCCACCCCGAGGTCACGCAGGTACGGCAGGCGTTGCCGGATGCCCTGGAGATCACCGGTGCCGTCGCCGTCGCTGTCGGCGAAGCTGCGGACGTACACCTGGTAGACGACCGCGGAGCGCCACCAGTTGTCATCATCGGTGTGGGGCGGGGTGGCGGTGCTGATCATCGGAGCAATATGCCGCCCGGAAGCTGCAAGAGTCAAGCAGTTCTTGCGTAAGGCAGCCGCGCGGCGCTCGGCACGACAGCGGTGGAGCCGCGCACTACCAGCTCCGGGCGGAACAGGTATTCCGAGTGCGGAGCGCCGTACCCGTTGATCTCGTCCACCAGGGCCCGGACGGCGGCCACCGCCATCGCGGTGACCGGCTGCCGCATGGTGGTCAGCGGCGGGTCGGTGAAGGCCATCAGCGGCGAGTCGTCGTAGCCGACGACGGAGACGTCGTCGGGCACGCGGAGGCCGCGTTGGCGGGCCGCTCGAATCGCGCCGAGCGCCATCAGGTCGGAACCGCAGACCACTCCCGTGACACCGCGGTCGAGCAGCCGGCCGGCCGCCGCCTCGCCACCCTCCACCCCGAACAGCGACAGCTCGGCCAGTGGGCCGAGGTTGGCCTCCGCGACACCGGCGAGTCGGGTCATCGCGGAGCGCCAGCCGGACACCTTGCGCCGCACCGGAACGAACCGGTCCGGGCCGGTGATCAGGCCGATCCGTCGGTGCCCGAGCGCGACCAGGTGGGCGACGGCCAGCTCGGCGGCCTCCCGGTCGTCACAGGAGACGAAGGGGGCGCCGATGTCCGGCACGTGCCCGTTGATCATCACGACCGGCAGCGGGCGGGCGAGCAGCGCCCGGTAGCGGTCGTGATTGGCGGCGGTGTCGGCGTGCAGACCGGAGACGAAGACGATTCCGGAGACCTGCCGGTCCAGCAGCATCTCCACGTACTCGTCCTCGGTCACGCCGCCGGCGGTCTGGGTGCAGAGCACCGGGGTGAACCCGCTCTGCGCCAGTGTCGACTCGATGACCTGGGCGAAGGCGGGGAAGATCGGGTTGTCCAGCTCCGGCACCACGAGGCCGACCAGCCCGGCGCTGCGCTTGCGCAGCCGGGCGGGGCGCTCGTAGCCGAGCACGTCCAGTGCGGTGAGGACGGCCTGCCGGGTCTCCGGGGCCACGCCGGGGCGGTCGTTGAGCACCCGCGACACCGTGGCCTCGCTGACTTCGGCCTGCTGGGCGATGTCGGACAGTCGAGCGCGCATGGCGGCACTTTAGCCCACCGGCAAGTTCTTGCGGGGTGCCCTGCAAGCCGTTGCGCAGCCGGCAAGAACTTGCCGGCCATCGGCGGCGGCCCGGGTGCCCGGCCCGCCGACGCGCCGGCCGGCCGGACCCCCTACTACAAACTGTCGTTGATGGGGGAGGATGAGCGACGTGGAAGCGCTGCGACTCATTCTCCTCTATGTCCATCTGATCGGCTTCGCCCTGCTGCTCGGCGGCTCGATCGCCCAATACATCAGTGGCCGGCTGCGGATCAACCCCGCCATGCTCTGGGGGGCGGTGATCCAGTTGCTGACCGGGCTCGGCCTCTCCGCTCCGCTGCGCGACGGCGACGAGCCGGCGCCCGCGAAACTTGTGACGAAGTTGGTCATCGCGTTGCTGATCTTCGTCATGGTCTTCTTCTCGCGGAAGCGGGACGTGGTGAACCGTGGTCATTTCCTCGCCATAGTCGGTCTGACCCTGGTCAACGCGGCGGTCGCGGTCTTTTGGCGGTAACGTCCGAGGGGGGCCGCAGCCCCAGGAAAACGGACGTTACGGACGCCTCGACACGCCGTTACCAGCACCAGGAGTGACCTGCCCCACGCAAGGGTTACACCCGGGTAACAGGCGCTCAACAGTCGTGCACGATTGTCGGCCGGTGGGTGGGCGCGGGCGTACGCTCCCGTCCGTAACGTGGGACAGCCGGCGGCACACCGCAGGTCGGCTGATGGGCTGCCACCGCACTAGGCGCGGTGAGCAATGGGAAGGAGACGTCTTGCGCTCGGTGCGTGGGATGCGGATCGCCTCGATCGTCGCGGTGGGTGGGCTCGCGCTCACCGCCGCCGCTTGTGGCGAGGCCCCCAAGGATGACAACAACGGCGGTAGTGGCGCCAAGAAGTTCAGCGCCTGCATGGTGACCGACGTCGGCGGCATCGACGACAAGTCGTTCAACGCCTCGGCCTGGCAGGGTCTGAAGGACGCCAAGGCCGCCAACGACAACATCGACATCAAGTTCGTCGCGTCGAAGGCCGAGGCCGACTACGAGCCGAACCTGACGCAGTTCGTCAACCAGAAGTGCAACTTCATCCTGGCGGTCGGCGGCCTGATGCAGAACGCCACCTCGAAGATCGCCAAGGCGAACCCGAACCAGGAGTTCGGCATCGTCGACGCGAACCCGGGTGACGCCAACGTCTACCCGATGCAGTTCGACACGGCGCAGGCCGCGTTCCAGGCCGGCTACCTGGCCGCCGGAATGACAAAGAGCGGCAAGGTCGCCACCTACGGCGCCCTGCCGATCCCGCCGGTGACGATCTTCATGGACGGCTTCGTCGACGGCGTGGCGTACTACAACACCACGAAGAAGAAGAACGTCCAGGCGCTGGGTTGGAACAAGGAGACCCAGAAGGGCTCCTTCACCAACGACTTCGCCAAGCAGGACGAGGGCAAGAAGGTCTCCGACGCGCTGGTCGCCCAGGGCGCGGACATCATCATGCCGGTCGCCGGCGGCTCCGGCCTCGGCACCACCGCCGCGGCCAAGGCCTCGGGCGGCAAGTACAACACCATCTGGGTGGACGTCGACGGCTGCCAGAGCACCCCGGACTGCGCGGCCATCATCACCACCGTGGTCAAGAACATCCCGGAGGCCGTCAAGGAGGCAGTGGTCAAGGCCGCTGCCGGCGACAAGCTGCCGGCCAAGCCGGGCTTCGTCGGCACCCTGGCCAACAACGGTGTCTCGCTCGCCCCGTACCACGACTTCGACAGCAAGGTTCCGGCCGAGCTGAAGGCGGATATCGACAAGATCAAGGCGGACATCGCCGCCGGCACCATCACCGTCACCTCGAAGGCCCAGCCGACCAAGTGACAACCGGCCGGCCCCTCCGGTGAGATCATCGGGAGGCCGGCGGGGGACAGGTACGACCGATCGGCCGCTTCGGCCCTGCGGGTGACCGTGGAGTCGGAGCGGCCGATCGCGCACCACGTCAGCCGGGCCGCTCCGGTCGGGTTGACGGCAGCTAGGCTGCACCATCGCTCGCACTCCAGGAGGTTGCGCTGAGACTCGAACTGCGCGGCATCACCAAGCGGTTCGGTGATCTGGTCGCCAACGACCACATCGACCTGACGGTGGAGCCTGGAGAGATTCACGCCCTGCTCGGCGAGAACGGCGCGGGCAAGTCGACACTGATGAACGTGCTCTACGGGCTCTACCAGCCCGACGAGGGCGAGATCCTGGTCGACGGCAAGCCGTTGAAGCTGAAGGGCCCGTCCGACGCGATCGGCGCCGGGATCGGCATGGTGCACCAGCACTTCATGCTGGTGCCGGTCTTCACCGTCGCCGAGAACATCATGCTCGGCGCCGAGCAGACCCGGGGCGGCATCGCCGGCTTCCTGGACCGGCGTCGCGCCCGGCGTGAGGTCACCGAGGTGTCCGAGCGCTACAACCTGCGGGTCGACCCGGACGCGGTGATCGAGGACCTGCCGGTCGGCATCCAGCAGCGCGTCGAGATCGTCAAGGCGCTCACCCGCGACGTCGACCTGCTCATCCTGGACGAGCCGACCGCCGTGCTCACCCCGCAGGAGACCGAGGAGCTGTTGACGGTCATGCGGTCGCTCAAGGCGGCCGGCAAGTCGATCGTCTTCATCACCCACAAACTGGGCGAGGTCAAGGCCATCGCGGACCGGATCACGGTGATCCGACGCGGGAAGACCGTGGGCACCGCGTCGCCGGAGGCCAGCCGGGACGAGTTGGCGGCCCTGATGGTCGGGCGCAACGTCCGGCTCACCGTCGACAAGGCCCCGGCCACTCCCGGTGAACCCGTGCTGGAGGTGACCGGGCTGGTCGTCGACGACGACCGGCAGATCCGCGCGGTCGACGGGGTCGACCTGACCGTGCGCGCGGGCGAGGTGCTCGGCGTGGCGGGCGTGCAGGGCAACGGTCAGACCGAGCTGATCGAGGCGATCATGGGCCTGCGGCCGGTGCTCGCCGGCTCGGTCAGCCTGGTCGGCGACCGGATCGACGGCTGGAAGCCCAAGAAGGTGCTCCGCGCGGGCGTCGGCTACGTGCCCGAGGACCGCAGCGTGGACGGCCTGATCAAGGAGTTCAGCGTCGCGGAGAACCTGGTGCTGGACATCTACGACCGACCGCCGTTCGGTGCCGGGCTCGCGCTCAAGCCGGACGCGATCGCGGCCTCGGCGAAGGAGCGGATCGAGCAGTTCGACGTCCGTACGTCATCGGCCGAGGCGTCGGTGGGCACCCTCTCCGGCGGCAACCAGCAGAAGGTGATCGTGGCCCGGGAGCTGTCCCGGCCGCTGAAGCTCCTCATCGCCGCCCAGCCGACCCGTGGCGTCGACGTCGGTTCGATCGAGTTCATCCACAGCCAGATCGTCCACGAGCGGGACATCGGCACCGCCGTCGTGGTGGTCTCCAGCGAACTCGACGAGGTGATCGGCCTGGCCGACCGGATCGCGGTGATGTACCGCGGTCGCATCATCGGCATCGTCGGCCCGGACACCCCGCGTGAGGAGATCGGCCTGCTGATGGCCGGCATCAGCCCAGACGAGGCCCACGACGCCGTCGCGACAACCGCCGCCGACGAGCCCGCTGCGGCCGACGGAGGCCCGGCGCGCGACGCCGGCCCCGCGAACGAGGACGAGGCATGAGCGACCCCACCCCGCAGTCCGGTTCGCCGGACAAGGAGCCGACGAGCGAGGCGCAGGCCGCGCAGGACGCGCTCAGCAACACCGAACGGGCCGAGTCGGCGACCGAGCCGGACCGTTCGACGGCGACGTCAGCGCCGGACCAGCGGCCCGAGCCCAGCCTGGGCCGGCTGTTCGTGGACAACCTCTGGGCGGCCAACACCTTCACTGTGACCCTGCTGTCGTTGGTGCTGGCGATCGTGGTCGGCGCGGTGCTGATGATCATTTCTGATCCGACGGTGCTGTCCACCTACTCGTACATCACCTCCCGGCCCTCCGACGCGATCAACTCCAGTTGGACCCTGGTCAGCGAGGCGTACGCGAACCTGTTCAAGGGCTCGGTCTTCGACCCCGAGGCGTTCTCCGGCTGGGTGAACGGCACCGGTAGCTGGCAGGCCGTGCTCGCGCCGATCTCCGAGACGCTCACCTACGCGGCGCCGCTGGTCTTCACGGGCCTGTCGGTGGCGCTGGCCTTCCGTGGCGGCCTGTTCAACATCGGCGCCCAGGGTCAGGCCACCATCGGCGTGATCCTGGCGGCGCTGGCCGGCTTCCTGCTGCCCCTGCCGCCCGGCCTGCACCTGCTGGTGGCGGTGCTGGCCGGCGCCCTGGGCGGGGCGATCTGGGGTTTCATCCCCGGCATCCTCAAGGCCCGCGCCGGCGCGCACGAGGTGATCACCACGATCATGCTCAACTACGTCGCCACGTACCTGCTCACCTGGTTGATCGTGCAGGACGGCGTACAGGACCCGACCCGTACCGACGCGATCAGCAAGGCGGTGGACACCTCCGCCCAACTGCCCCGACTGCTCGGTGACAACCTGCGGGTGCACGCCGGCATCCTGCTCGCCGTGCTGGCGACCTGGGCAGTCGCCTGGCTGCTGAACCGCTCGACGCTCGGCTTCGAGCTGCGCGCGGTCGGCGCCAACCCGGACGCCGCCCGCACCGCCGGCATCAGCGTCACGCGGACGTACATCCTGATCATGGTCTTCGCCGGCATCCTGGCGGGCCTCGGCGGCTCGAACATGGTGCTGGGCTCGACCGCCAGCGCCCTGACCCCGCTGGTGGTCGCGCAGATCGGCTTCGACGGCATCCTGGTGGCGCTGCTCGGGCGGGTGAAGCCCTGGGGAGTGCTGCTTGCCGCGTTGCTGTTCGGTGCGTTGCAGGCCGGCGGCAACCGGATGCAGTCGTACTCCGGGATCTCGCTGGAGCTGGTGACAGTGCTCCAGGCGCTGATCGTCATCTTCATCGCCGCGCCGGCCCTGGTGAAGGCGATCTTCCAGCTCCGGGCCGCACGTGCCGCCCGGTTGCAGACGAGCCTGGCGAAGGGCTGGTAACTCATGTCCACCATGGCTGTCCCCGACATCGCGGTCGCCCCGGTCGACGAGGGCTTCTGGACCCGTAGCCGCAAGGTCGGCCTCTCGCTGCTGGGGCTCGGCCTGCTGGCCGCGGTGCTCTTCGGCGCGCTCGCCACCAACCAGCAGGCTCGGTTCACGCTCAGCGACGACGCGGCGGGCGCCGCACTGGAGATCAACGGCACGATCGGGGCGATCCTGTTCGGGATCATCGCGATCGCCGCCGGCGCGGCGCTGCTCGCCGGGGTGCCCAAGCGGTGGTTCCTCCCCGTGCTCGGCGTCGGGCTCGCCGGCTTCGTGCTCTCGTTCCTGTGCTGGCAGGTCTCCGCCGCGCCGGCCGGGCAGAACTTCATGCCGCTGGTCAACATCATCCGGGGCACGTTCATCCTGGCCCTGCCGCTGATCTTCGGCGCGCTCGCCGGCGTCCTCTGCGAACGATCCGGCGTGGTCAACGTGGCCATCGAGGGTCAGTTGCTGATGGGCGCCTTCAGCGGCGCGCTGTTCGGCAGCATCTCCGGCAGCGTCTGGGTGGGTCTGGTCGCCGCCGCTCTCGGCGGCGCGTTCATCTCGCTGCTGCTTGCCGTCTTCGCCATCCGCTACCTGGTCGACCAGGTCGTCATGGGCATCGTGCTGAACCTGCTGGCGGTCGGTGTCACCGGCTTCCTCTACGAGCGGCTGATGCAGACGGACGCCCCGAAGTACAACAGCGCGCCCCGCTTCAGCAACTGGGAGATCCCACTGCTGAAGGACATTCCGGTGCTCGGGCCGGCGCTGTTCCGCGGCAACATCTTCCTCTACCTCGGCCTGCTCCTGGTCCTGGTGATCCACATCGGGTTGTTCCGCACCCGGTGGGGGCTGCGGACCCGCTCGGTCGGCGAACACCCGATCGCCGCCGACACGCTCGGCGTCAAGGTGCTGCGGGTGCGCTACCGCAACGTGCTGCTGGCCGGGGTCGTCGCCGGCATCGGCGGCGCGTCCTACACGCTGGCGCTCTACTCGTTCACCAAGAACATGATCGGCGGGAAGGGCTTCATCGCGCTGGCGGCACTGATCTTCGGCCGGTGGAACCCGACCGGCGCGCTGCTCGCCGCGCTCTTCTTCGGGTTCGCCGACCAGCTCGCCACCTACCTGGGCGCGATCAGCAGCTCGATCCCCAGCCAGTTCCTGGCCATGCTGCCCTACCTGGCGACCATTCTGGCCGTCGCCGGCCTGGTCGGCCGGGTCCGGGCGCCGGCCGCCGACGGAAAGCCGTACATCAAGGGCTGACGCCCGGAGCCGTGCCCGCCGGGCCGTGACCTGGGCTACTTCGGCAGAATGGGTGACATGACCGACATTGACTGGGCGCGGCTGCGGGCCGCCGCCACCGACGCGATGCGGCACGCGTACGCGCCGTACTCGACGTTCCCGGTCGGCGCGGCCGCGCTGGTCGACGACGGCCGCGTGGTGGTCGGCTGCAACGTGGAGAACGCCGCGTACGGGGTGACGCTCTGCGCCGAGTGCGGGGTGGTCTCCAACCTGCACGCCACCGGCGGTGGCCGCCTCGTCGCGCTGTCCTGCGTCGACGCCACCGGTGAGCCGCTGATGCCGTGTGGTCGCTGCCGGCAGCTGCTCTGGGAGCACGGCGGGCCGGAGTGCCTGATCGAGAGCAAGACCCGCCCGCTGCGGATGGCCGAGCTGCTGCCGCACGCCTTCGGGGTGGAGGACCTGGAAGCCGTCACCGGGGAGACGCCGGTGCCGGTGGTGCCGGAGCGGCTGGCCGCCTGGCGGGGACGCGGCACCGTCTTCGTGCACCCGGACATGTCCGCCGGTCAGCAGGTCTGGACCGCGTACTGGGAGCGGTCGGCCGGAGACGACATCGGCGCCGAGACCGGCGTGCTGGAGGAGGCCCCGAGCTGGGACGACCCGGCCGAGGCGATCACCTGGGGCCTGGCCCGGACACCGCGGGTGGTGGTGGTCGACGCGACCGGCACCATCTTCTGGGCCGGCGAGGGTGAGCCGCCTGCGGAGATCCCGGTTCGCTGGGGTTGATTGTGGTTGCGGTTTGGGGCCGGGGCCGACAGTGCCCGGCTCCGGGCGGTCAGGCTTGATCCCTCCGCCGGGCACTGTCGGCCCCGGCCCTGACGTGGTCACCGGCCGTCGAACGGGATCTGCGACAGACTAGGGAAGATCTTTTGATGAGTTTTGCTGCTGTTGACGTCATTCGGGTGAAGCGGGACGGGGGCGTGCTGTCGGACGCGCAGATCGACTGGGTGGTCGACGCGTACACCCGGGGGGTGGTCGCCGACGAGCAGATGTCGGCGCTCGCGATGGCGATCCTGCTCAACGGCATGACCGGGCCGGAGATCGCCCGGTGGACCGCCGCGATGATCGCCAGCGGTGAGCGGCTGGACCTCTCGGCGGCACGCCGACCGACTGTCGACAAGCACTCCACCGGCGGCGTCGGCGACAAGATCACGCTGCCGCTCACCCCGCTGGTGGCGGCGTGCGGGGCGGCCGTGCCGCAGCTGAGCGGCCGTGGCCTCGGGCACACCGGCGGGACACTTGACAAGTTGGAGTCCATTCCGGGCTGGCGGGCCACGGTGAGCAACGACGAGTTCATCGCCCAACTGGACGAGGTCGGCGCGGTGATCTGCGCGGCCGGCGCCGGGCTGGCCCCCGCCGACCGCAAGCTGTACGCGCTGCGCGACGTGACAGGCACCGTGGAGGCGATCCCGCTGATCGCCAGCTCGATCATGAGCAAGAAGATCGCCGAGGGCACCGGCGCGCTGGTCCTCGACGTCAAGGTCGGCTCGGGTGCCTTCATGAAGTCCGTCGACCAGGCCCGCGAGCTGGCCCGCACCATGGTCGAGTTGGGTGGTGCGCACGGCGTCCGGACGGTCGCCCTGCTCACCGACATGTCCACCCCGCTCGGCCTGGCGATCGGCAACGCGGTGGAGGTGACCGAGTCGGTCGAGGTGCTGGCCGGTGGTGGACCGGCCGACGTGGTGGAGCTGACGCTGGCCCTGGCCCGGGAGATGCTCGACGCGGCCGGCCTGCCGGACGCCGACCCGGCGGCGGCGCTGCGGGACGGCCGGGCGATGGACTCCTGGCGGGCGATGATCCGGGCGCAGGGCGGCGACCCGGACGCGCCGATGCCGACCGCCAACGAGGTCGAGGTGGTCCGCGCCGAGCGCGACGGGTACGTCGCGGCCGTCGACGCGTACGCCATGGGTGTTGCGGCGTGGCGGCTCGGCGCGGGTCGGGCCCGGAAGGAGGACCCGGTCAGCGTGCCGGCCGGTGTGGTGTTGCACAAGCGGCCGGGTGACCCGGTACGGGCCGGTGACCCCCTCTACGAGCTGCGCGCCGAGGATCCGGCGCGGATTCCGGCGGCGCTGGCCGAGGCCGCCGGCGCGGTGCGCGTCGCGTCGACCGCCGCTGCGGTGACGCCGCTTGTCATCGAGCGCATCGGCTGACCGAAGCGGGGGTCGGGGTGCCATGGTGCCGGTCACCTGGGAGCGCTATTGTCGCAGGCCAAGGGGGGACAACCGGCCTTGAGCCGGCGCGAGCAGACAGGAAGACCCGCTGTGACCGTTGCTGCCCCCGACCCACGTGAGGTGCGCGAGGCGAGCCTGGACGAGCTGTCCCGGCTCGGTCTGCCGTTGCCGCCGGCCCAGTTCCCGCTCGTGTGGGAGCCGGGTGACGAGATCGACCTGCGTCCCACTGTGGAGATCGAGGCGCGGATCGCCGTGCTGCACCTGATCCTGGCGCGCTGCTTCGGGATGCCCCCGGAGGCGGCGATGAGCTGGCTGCTCGGCTCGCACCTGGTCGAGATGGTCACCCCGCCGGAGTGGCAGTTCGTGATGGGCGGCAAGGGCGACCACCGCTCGTTCGTGCTGCACCACGACGCGCTCTTCGCGCTGGCCTGGGTGCTCGGGCTGAGCAAGCAGCTCGACCCGACGCTGGCCGTCGACGAGCGGCTGGTCGAGCAGTTGCCGCACATCGCCGAGGGAGAGACCTTCCCGCACTGGCGGTCCCGGATCCTCACGGCGCCGCAGCACCCGGCCGACGCGGCCGCCCTGCTCGACCTGCACTACTGCCTGGACTGGGCGTACCTGGAGACCGAGCGCGCCGGTCAGCGGGCGCCCGGCCTGATCGACGCGAACGCGATCGGGCAACGCCGCTGGGCGTTGGAGTGGGCGGTGATCCTGCGCGGGCCGTACCACGACGAGCCGCCCGGCTGGGAAGAGGTCGACCTCTCCACCTGAGCTCAGCGGGGTCGGTACGCGTCCACCCGGACCGCCACTGTCACCCGGACCGGCTCGGGCAGCGCGGCCAACCGGGCGGCGAGCGCTTCGGGGTCAATGTGCCACGCGTTCGGGCCCATCCCCACCACTGTGGCGACCTCCGGCCGGGTCAGGGCCAGCTCCGCCCGGTGCGCCGCCGAGCTGACCGGGGCGAAGTGCCCGCCCAGGCTGCCGGTCACCCGATCGGCCTTGGCCGGGTCCACCCGCAGCAGGCCCAGGGCATCCACCAGCTCGGTGAGGTGGTCGGTGTCGGGGGTGACCACCAACAGGGTGCCCGCCGGGTCGAGCACCCGGTGGAACTCGGGGCCGTTGCGCGGGGCGAAGACGTTCAGCAGCACGGCGGTCGAGGCGTCCGCGAGCGGCAGCCGCTGCCAGGTGTCGGCGAGCGCCGCCGCGGCCCGGGGATGCGCGCGGGCCGCGCGGCGCAGCGCCGGCTTGGACACGTCCAGGGCCAGACCCACGGCGTCCGGCAGCGCCGCCAGCACCGCGCCGAGGTACCGGCCCGTGCCGGCGCCGGCGTCCACCACCAGGGGGTACGCCCCGACGTCGGGCTCCGGTGGGTCGACGCGTACCCCCGTCGTCGGGTCTGCTGCCCTGCCTGCCGTGGGCGTCGCGGCCGACGCGCGGAGCCGGGCGACGGCCTCCGTCGCGGCGGCGGCGAGGGCGGCCGAGATGAGGTCGTAGTGGCCGGCGGCCTGGAAGTCCGCGCGGGCCGCGACCATGTCGGCGGTGTCGCCGACGTGCGGTGCCCGACCGGTGAGCAGGTTGACGTAGCCCTGCCGCGCGATGTCGAAGCTGTGCCGTCGTGGGCAGCGCAGCGCGCTCGTGTCGGTGGCCGGCTCCAGGGGTTCGCCGCAGACCGGGCAGCGCAGCCGGTCGAGGATGTGGGGGTCCATCTCAGGCCACCGCCGAGCGGTGTCGCGGGCGGTCCCTCACCGCGGTGCTTCCATGCCGTTCAGCCTAGTTCGGGCCGATCCGGGCCGGACTAGGGACCGGGGGCGACCTCCCACACCCGCTCAGGTGCGTCGCTGACTAGGGTCTGAGCATGGTCGCAACTATCCGGTACGAGGACATTGTCAAGGTTCCGAAGGCGCTGCTGCACGACCACCTCGACGGCGGGCTGCGGCCGGCGACGATCGTCGACCTGGCCGCGGAGGTGGGCCACGAGCTGCCCACCACCGATCCCGAGGCGCTCGGACGCTGGTTCGCGGACGCGGCCAACTCCGGTTCCCTGGAGCGTTACCTGGAAACGTTCGCGCACACAGTGGCGGTCATGCAGACCCCGTCCGCGCTGCGTCGGGTGGCCCGCGAGTGCGCACTGGACCTGGCCGCCGACGGGGTGGTCTACGCCGAGGTGCGCTTCGCCCCGGAACAGCACCTGGAGCAGGATCTGAGCCTGGACGAGGTCGTCGAGGCGGTGCTGGCCGGGTTCGCCGAGGGCACCGCCCAGGCCGTCGAGGCGGGCCTGTCCATCCGGGTGGGCACCCTGCTCACCGCGATGCGCCACGCCGCCCGCTCACAGGAGATCGCGGAGCTGGCCGTGCGGCACCGGGACGCCGGGGTGGTCGGCTTCGACATCGCCGGGGCCGAGGCGGGCTTCCCGCCCACCCGGCACCTGGACGCCTTCGAGTACCTGCAACGGGAGAACTTCCACTTCACCATCCACGCGGGCGAGGCGTTCGGGCTGCCGTCGATCTGGCAGGCGATCCAGTGGTGCGGGGCGGACCGGCTCGGTCACGGCGTCCGGATCGTCGACGACATCGCCTCGGACGGCTCGCTGGGCCGGCTGGCCGCGTACGTGCGGGACAAGCGGATCCCCCTGGAGCTGTGCCCCTCGTCGAACGTGCAGACCGGCGCGGTGGCCTCGATCGCCGACCACCCGATCGGCCTGCTGCGGGACCTGCGGTTCCGGGCCACCGTCAACACCGACAACCGGCTGATGAGCGGCACCTCGATGTCGCGGGAGATGTCGCTGCTCGTGGAGACGTTCGGCTACGGCTGGAAGGAGTTGCAGTGGTTCACCATCAACGCGATGAAGAGCGCCTTCATCCCGTTCGACGAGCGACTGCGGATCATCGATGAGGTGATCAAGCCGGCGTACGCCGAACTGCTTGCCTGACAGCGCTCAGCCGTGCGGGTGGCCAGCGAGCAGGCCGGCCACCCGACGCAGCACCTCCCGGGCGCGGGCCGCCTCCGCGCCCAACCCGGTCTGCCGACGCAGCACCGCGGGCTCGGCCCGCAGCAGCGCCACGCCGCGCCGGACCAGCACCCGGGGTGCCTTGCGCTGCTCGGACAGGTCACGGGCCAGCCGGCGCAGGAAGGTCGCGCCGCGCGGCCGGCGCAGCGCGTACGCCCCGGCGAGCAGCCCGCGGCGCCGACACTCCTCCACAATCTCGGCGGCGAAGATCCCTTCGGCCACGAAAAGTGGCGATCCGGCGAGATCAAATGACCGGGTGGCCACCCGTCGATCTGCGCCGATCGCATAAACCGGCACATCGGCTCGACCCTCACGAGCTAGTCGAGCAATGATTTCCACCGCACTTGGAGCATCCCAGGACTGCGGCGATTCCCAATCGACCTGGTCGTTTCGTCGCGGCAACGTAGGGTCATCGCCGTCTTTGTAGAAGTCGTCCAAGCAGAGCACCGGCAGGCCGGTTTGCTGCGCTATGTACGACTTTCCGGACCCAGAAGGGCCTGCGAGCAGGACAACGCGGTGCGGATGTTCCATTACCTTCAGTTACTCCGGCCAGACGGACTGCTATCAAATCGCATCAACATCTCATCACACCTTCGGTAGGTGACAACCTGGGCTTTCTTCTTGTCGACCGGCGTGATGGAATCTCGGGGGTCCGACCCGCCGGGTCGGTCGCTGGGCGTTGCCCGGAGGCAACGCTTCAAGCTGTAATCGCGAGGGCGGTGACGTGAGCAAACGGCCAAAGACGGCGGGCTCCTTCCTGTCGCGGCTGCGCCGGCCGGCCAGTCGGCTCCGGGACATGCCGATCTGGTCCAAGCTCGGTCTCATCATGATCGTGCCGACCATCGCCACGGTCGTGGTGGGCACCAGTGGTCTTGTCGACCACGTGGAGACGCTCAACAATGCCAACCGAGCCGGCGACCTGGCGAACCTGTCGAGCTATTCAGGTGACCTGGTCGACAGCCTGCAGGACGAGCGGACCTCCGCCGTGCTGCTGCTGGGCGCGGACGGGACGCAGCCGACGGCGCAGTACCAGGAGGCCTACAACCGGGTGAACGCCCGGGTGGACCAGGACGCGGGCCCCTACCGGCAGCAGCGGGCAGAGCTCGAGGACCTGCCGGGCAGCCTCGAGGCGCTGCTCGACGGCATCGACCAGAACCTGCAGGACCTGTCCGGCGTCCGCAGCCAGGTGTTCAACGGCAAGCTCGCGCTCACCGAGACCGTCCAGGCGTACGAGGGTCTGATCAGCGACCTGCTCGCCATCCGTGACTCGGCCACGCAGCTCGCCGGCAACAACGACCTGAGCGACCGGATGCGCGCCGCCGCGGCGGTCGCCCGGGAGAAGGAGTTCCTCGCCGCCCGGCGGGTCGTGGTCCACCGCGCGCTGGGCGTGAAGGGTGGCCAGCGGCTGACCCCCGCGCTGCGCACCGACTACATCGCCAGCGGCACCGGCCAGCAGCAGGCGCTGCAGAGCTTCAAGGCAGTCGCCACCCCGGACGACGCGAAGTTCCACGACCAGACGGTCGCGGGCGGCGACCGTCGGGAGGCGCAGAACTACACCGGCTGGATCGACGGCAACACCACCGGCGACATGCGCGGCGCGCCGTTCAAGCCGGACCAGTGGGAAGCCGCCATGACGGCCAACGCCCGGCTGATCCGCACCGTCGAGCGGAAGCTCGACAGCGAAGTGGTCGCCGAGGCCGACAACCTCCGCTCCGACGTCCAGCGTCAGGTGTTCCTGGAAACCGGCCTGCTGCTCAGCATGCTGCTGCTGGCCATCCTCTTCGCGTACCTGGTCGCCCGATCCATGGCCCGCTCGCTCCGTGAGCTGCGGCAGGGCGCCCTCTCCGTCGCCCAGTACGGCCTACCCCAGGCGGTGGCCCGGCTGCGCGACCCACAGGTCGTCGGGCAACTCTCCCCGGTGCAGTTGGCCAACCAGATCGCCGAGCCGTTGCCGGTCCGCAGCAAGGACGAGTTCGGTCAGGTGACCGAGGCGTTCAACGCCGTCCACCTGGAAGCCGTCCGGACGGCCGCCGAGCAGGCGGCACTGCGCGCCTCCGTCGCGACAATGTTCGTCAACCTGGCCCGCCGTTCCCAGATCCTGGTCGACCGCCTCATCGGGCACCTCGACCGGCTGGAGCGCGGCGAGGAGGACCCGGACCGGCTGGCAGAGCTGTTCCAGCTCGACCACCTGGCCACCCGGATGCGCCGCAACGACGAAAACCTGCTGGTGCTCGCCGGCGCCGACTCCACCCGCGTCCAGCGGGAGCCGGCCGCGCTCATCGACGTGCTGCGCGCCGCGCAGTCCGAGGTCGAGCACTACACCCGCATCGAGTTCGGTGTCATCGACCGCGACATCGAGGTCGCCGCGCACGCGGTGAACGACCTGGTGCACCTCGTCGCCGAGCTGTTCGACAACGCCACAGCGTTCTCGCCGCCCGACTCACAGGTGATGGTCGAGGCCCGCCGGGTCGGCGACCGCTCCTCGCTCTACGTCGAGGACCGCGGCATCGGCATCAGCGCCGAGCAGCTGCACGACCTCAACGAGCGGCTCGCGACGCCGCCGCAGGTGGACGTGGCGGTGTCCCGGATGATGGGCCTCGTCGTGGTCGCCCGGCTGGCGTCCCGGCACGGTGTCCGGGTCGAACTGCGCCCCGGCTCCGACCGCGGCACGGTCGCCGACGTGACCCTGCCCACCTCGGTGCTGGTGCCCCGGGCGCTCTCCGGCCGGGTGCAGCAGCCACCGGCCCTGCCCGCGGCCGGCGGCCCCCAGCAGAATGGCCCCACGCCGACCTTCGGCGCGCTGCCCGCGCTGGGCAACCACCCGCGCTCCAGCGAGTCCGGCAACCAGGTCACCCTCGGCGGTCGCCCGTTCGACCCCGCCTCGCGCAACGGTGCCGGCACCCCCGCCAACGCTGGTGCGTACGGCTCGATGCCGGCCTGGTCGGACCTGACCGGTGCGGCCGGGACGAACGGCGTCAACGGCGGCGACGGGTTCACCCCGCGGCCGGCCAACGGCCAGCCGATCGATCCGCTGCCGCAGCGCCGCTCCGGGGACGACACCCCGACCACCGGTCAGCAGCCGTCCATTCCCCGGCAGTTGCCGAGCAGCCCCGAGACGCATCCGTACTCGGCGCCGCCGGTCTCCGCGCAGCCCTACTCCGGCGCGCCGGTCTCCGCCTCGCCGGCCTCGGGCCAGCCGTACTCCGGTCAGCCCTACTCGGGTGCGCCGTACGGCGGTCCGCCGGTGTCCGCCGCCCCGGCCTCCGGTCAGCCGTACGCCGGTCCGCCGGTGTCCGCGTCGCCGGCCTCCGGTCAGCCGTATTCGGGTCAGCCGTACTCGGTGCCACCGGCCTCCAACCAGTCGTTCAGCGGGTTCGCACCCCGATCCGCGCCACCCGCGCAGGCGCCCAGCGTCCCCGCACCGCCGGCCTGGCCGCCGGTACCGGGTGGCGACCGGGACGCGGCGACCCCGCCGGTGCCGGAGCGGCTCGCCGCCGCCCTGGACATGACGACGGAGCTGCCGCGCGTGCCGCGACCCGGCGAGCAGCCGGCCGCCGCGGCCCAGCCTCCGGCTCCGATGCCAGCACCGGCACCGGCTCCTGCTCCTGCTCCGCAGGCTCGGTCGGCGCCACAGCAGCCGCAGGCGCAGAACCGGCAGCGGTACGCGGACGAGACGATGGAGCTGCCGATCTTCCGGGAGCTGGAGTCGGCCTGGTTCCGCACCCGCCGTCCGGGCTCGGAGGAGTCCACGGCTGGCGCCCAGCCGAGCACGAACGGCGACACCGCGACCCAGCAGTTTGCCACGGTCGAGGCCACCGGTCGGACAGTCCACAAGACACCACCCGGGACGACAGGTAACGCACCGATGGCAGACACTCCGACGGCCGGAGGAGCGCCGCGGGACAACGGCTCCACAGCGAACGAGGGCGCCCGCCCGGGCCTCGCGGAGAGCCTGCCGAACCGCCGGCCCCAACCACCGCAGAGCAACGGCTGGCAGACCGCTGCTGACGATGGCTGGCGTGCCGCCTCTGCGGCGGCTGGTGCCGTACCGGTGAGCGAGACCACCACCACCGGCCTGCCGAAGCGCAAGCCGATGGCGCAGCTCGTGCCGGGTGCGGTGGAAAAGCCCGCCACCTCGGTCCAGCGCCGTTCCCCGGAGGCGGTCCGTGGTCTGCTCTCCGCATACCACCGGGGCGTGCAGCGAGGGCGTAGCACCTCGGACAACCCGACCAGCCCGGAGGCGACTCCGGGAGGGAAATCCTCGCAGTCTGGCTCAGGCCCGGTGGCCGGGAGCGGGCAGAAGGAGCAAGAAGGATGACAACTACGCAGGATCTTGGTTGGCTGCTTGCCAACTTCGCCGACCGGGTGCCCGGCGTCGCGCATGCGGTCGCCGTCTCGGCGGACGGCCTACTCCTCGCGTCGTCACGGGATCTGCCGCGCGACCGGGCGGATCAGCTTGCCGCGATCTCATCGGGTCTGGTCAGCCTGACCCAGGGTGCAGCCCGCTGCTTCGAGGGAGGGGCGGTGTTGCAGACCGTCGTGGAGATGGACAATGGCTTCCTGTTCCTGATGTCCATCTCGGACGGTTCGTCCTTCGCCGTGCTGGCTGCCCGCAGCTCCGACGTGGGCCAGGTCGGCTACGAGATGGCGCTGCTTGTCGACCGGGTGGGCGACGCGCTGACCCCGCAGCCGCGTGCGGCTGCGGGCATGCTGGGCTGACGCCTCGCCGATCGTGAGGTCGGCACGACTGCAACGACGACAACGACGGGTTTCACCGGTGGGAGCCGGTAGCGGGTGCGAAGGAGGTGAGCGGCGAGATGGCCGATCGTGACGAACCAACCGGAGCGTTGGTCCGTCCATACGCCGTGACCCGTGGTCGTACCCGTCCCCGGCTCGACATCGCGCTGGAGGCGCTCGTCGAGACGACGGTGCGCGGCCGCGCCCTTGCCAATGGCAATGGCGGCCAGGGCCGCGAACACCAGTACATCGCCGCGCTGTGTGACGGACGCGTGCAATCGCTCGCAGAGATCGCGGCGCGGATGCAGCTCCCGCTCGGTGTGGCCCGGGTGCTCATCGCCGACATGGCGACGGACGGCCTGGTCGCGGTCCACGAGCCGACCATTTTGGACGACTCCGACGACGCGGTGGGCACTGAACTGCTGGAGAGGGTGCTGAGTGGACTTCGCAGGCTCTGACATGTCGCACCGCCCACCGAACCCGAGTGGGCGCGTGACGTCGGCGAAGATCGTTATCGCCGGTGGATTCGGCGTCGGCAAGACGACGCTGGTCGGCTCGGTCTCGGAGATCACGCCGCTGACCACCGAGGCCATCATGACCTCCGCCGGCGTGGGCGTCGACGACACCCGGCAGGTGCCGGGTAAGACGACGACCACGGTGGCTATGGACTTCGGCCGGATCTCGATCGACCGTGACCTGATTCTGTACCTGTTCGGTACGCCGGGTCAGACCCGGTTCTGGTTCATGTGGGACGAGTTGGTTCGGGGCGCCATCGGTGCGGTCGTGCTGGTGGACACCCGCCGGCTGGCCGACTGCTTCGCGGCGATCGACTTCTTCGAGCACCGACGCCTCCCGTACCTGGTGGCGATCAACTGCTTCGACGGGATGCAGTACCACGACCCGCAGGACGTTCGGGACGCCTTGGCGATCTCGAGCGACGTGCCGGTGGTGGCGTGCGACGCCCGTAACCGGGAGTCGACGAAGCACGTGCTGATCTCGCTCGTCGAGTACGTGCTCACCATGCGCCGTACGCGCGCGGTGGCCCCGGCCTGATCGGGCACCGCAGGCCCGGTGGTGGCTCCGGCCGCCACCGGGCGTTTCGCCCTGCCTGTCGCGCTGCTCGGGCCGGCGGGCGTTCCGCGCCGCCTTCCGGAGACCTGGACGTTGACCGCCCCGCCCGTGGGGGGATCGCTTCCGAGGTCTTCCGGAGGCGGCGTTTTCGTGTCGTCAACACCTCATCCCGCTGACACGATCGCGCCCCCAGTCAGTCGACTGGGGGCGCGATCGTTACTGCCAGAGGGGTGACCGGTCAGGACTGGTAACCGGCGGAGCGGTACTCGTACTCCCGGTCGTCGTCGCGGTCGCCGTGGTCGCGGCTGAAGTCCCAGCCGCCTGCTGCCTCGCGACCGGGCCGTCCACCTACCGCGAAACCGCCGATCTCCTGCCCGCGACGCCAACCGCGGAAGTAGCCGGTGGTGTTCTCCGCGAGGCTCGCCGCATCACGCACTATCCGCAACGGACGCTCCTCGCGCAGCGGGGAACCAGGGACCAGGTTGGCCTGCGGCACGCGCTTGGGTAGCCCGGCGTTGGTCTCGGCGCCCACCGCGGGGCGGGCTGCCTGCTCGGCGGCCTGCCAGCCGGTGTCGGCCGTTGTCGACCAGTCCAGGTCGGTCTCCTCGGCCTGCCCCACGAACCAGGCCGACTTGGCCTGCGCGAAGATCAGCAGGTCGCCGTCGCCCTCGTCGGCGACCGGTGGTGGCCGGTGCTCGACCGGGGGCGTCCGGCGCTCCAACGGAGGTGGCCGGTGCTCCACCGGGGGTGGCGGCCGGTGCTCGGCGGCGCGGTCGGTGCGGGCGGCTGCCCGGCCGTTCCGGGCGGCCTGCTCCCGGTCGACCAACCGCAGCGGCGGCGTCTCCAGGTGCGGGTCCGCCGGCGGGTTGAGACCCTCACGCAGCGCCCGGTCAGCGAGTGGCGGTGGCTCCACCAGCCGCAGCATGGGGGGTTCCTGCGGCAGGTCGTCCGCCAACCAGGGCGGGGTGACCCGACCGTCGGCGCGACCCGGGTCGGTCGGAGCGTCGATGCCGCGGCTGCCGCCGTAGGAGTAGGCCGCCGGGTTGTTCGGTGAGCTGTCGGCCGGGTCCTCCGGGTTGTTGACGAGCGGCCAGTTGGCCCGGGAGCCGGGCGGTGCGGACTCCTGACCAGGCCGGGGGGTCGGCACCGGGATGCTCAGATCGGTGGCGCTGAACCCGCCCGTCGGTGGCTCGTCGACAGGGCGTTGCAGGTGGCTCGGCCGGGGCTCGCCGTTGGTCTTCGGACGGGGCGGGATGACCGTCCGCTGCCGTTCCGCGCGCGCGTTGTTGATCGCGGCGGTGGTCAGCGTGGGCCGGAACGGCTCGCCGGCCTCGGCCGGCGGCACCTGGCCCCGCTGCGCCGGTGCGATCGGGGTGATCCCGGGCGGCGGCGGAGGCGGCGACGAGACCGGTCGGTTGGTCGGACCGTCGATCCGGTTGGGGAGTTGCTCGGTGCGCCCGGGCAGCGTGGACGCCGGCGGACCAGCCATCGCTGCCGGGGCCATCGGCGCGGGCGCGACAGGCGGCGGCATGACCGGCGGCGGCGCGACCGGTGGCGGCCCGAGGGGGCGGGGTGACGCCAGCGGCGCGTTACCGGGAATCGGCTCGGGACGGCTGCGCCGCCCGACGGCGGGTGCGGGGTCGACAGCGGGCGGGGTGGGTCGGACCGACCGCAGACCGGCGCCGGTGCCGGCCAGGCCGGTCAACTCGCCGACCGACTCGCCGCGGCGGGCAGCGGCACGACGCCCAGGGGCCTGGGCGGGCGTGCTCACCCGGGAGCTGAGCGCGCTGACCAGCGCCTCACAGCCCGCGTCGCAGGCCCGCACGGAGGCGACGGCCTGACGGACCGTCTCGGCCACCGCGGACGTGAGCGCCCGGTTGACAGCGGCGCGGCGCGGCGTCTCGGAGATGGCCACCCGCAGTGCGGTGACCGCCTCGTTGATCTCCTCAGCGTCGGCGACCCCGTCGGCGGCGAGGTGCGCGGCGATGGCATCCGCCGCTACCGACACCTCGCGGCCCCGGGCGACGGTGCCGCCGAGCATGCCCGGCTCGGGCAGCGCGTCCAGCACCGCCAGCGAGACCGGCTCGGCCGGGTCCGGGTACGCCCGCAGGGCCGCCGGGTAGAGCTCACGCAGCACCTCACGCAGCGCCACGGCGGCGGAGTGTCGACCGCTGGCCAGAGCGGCGTGTGCGGCGAGCACCTGCTTGTAGCCAGCGAGGTCCCGGGGCGCCGGCAGGGTGACCGCGGAGAGCGCGCCCGCCTGCAACGCGCGGGCCAGGCCGACGGCCTGTCGTTCGGCCGGAGGCGACTGCATCTCCTCCAGCGAGTCGTCATCGGCGAACCGCTCGGCGAAGTCGTCCACCGAGTCGTCGTCGGCGATGGCCAAAGGTCGACCCGCCGCGCTCAGCAGCGAGGTGACGGTGTGGTCGTCGCTGTCGGCGGCGATGGCCGCACCGCTCGGCCCGCCCGACCGCTCCACGAGCAGCGCGACGAGCTGGGCGTAGCCAGCGGCGTCGTCGCTGATCTCGCAGACATGCAGCAGACGGCCTGCGTCGTCGACCACAGCGGACGTCAGCGTCGAACCGGCGGAGGCCGGTCGGTCAGCCGGATCCGCCGAGGCCAGACCGCAGTAAACGCGCACGAGCGCCACGGCGTCGTCCTCCTCCCGGGACAGGTCTTTCCTCTGCCAGCAACTGATGCTCCCCGGTACGGGTCAGTCGCGCCAGTCCACCACCGCAGAGATCTTGCCGACAATGGTGCGCCAACCCAAACTCGCGGTCTGTGCTCCGATCTTCTTCAGCCGCCGCCGACCCATGAAAGCGCCGATCCCACCGTTGGCGGTGGCCCGCAGCGCCTCGTCCAGGTCGTCGAGGCTGGAGCCGGCGGAGAGCATGTCCAGGACCGCAGGCAGCCGCAATGCGTACGAGATGTCACGTGCGATCTCGCCGGCCTCGATCAGCAGGGTCGAATCCCAGGTGTCGTGACCGCCGCGCAGATTCTCCACGACCAGGTCGAGCTCGTAGGTGTCCTCGTCGAGGGGAGCGACATCGGCCGGCTCCACCCGTTCGGCCAATTCATTCCAGCTGTCCAGTTGGGACAGATCGTTCGGCGCACCGGACCGGATAAAACTGACAAGCGACTCGGGGGTCTTGAACAGCAGCAGCTTGCCCTGGTTGCTGAGGAAGACCGGCACCTCCTCGTCGTCCGCCTCGTCCGCGACGTCCTCGTCCGCCTCGTCGTCCTCGGTCTCGTCCTCGGTCTCGTCCTCGGCCTTGGCGGCACGGCGGCGCGTCGAGTCGTCCTCGTCGCTGTCGGCGAACTCCTCGGCCAGGTCCTCGTCGAGGATGACGACGGTCTCGTCGTCCTCCTCCTCGACGACCTGACGGCGGGCGAGGAACGGGTCGTCCTGGTCGCGTTCGGTCACGTCGGTCGGGGTCAGCGAGCTGGCCGGCCGGTACGCGCGCAGCGTGAAGCCGGTGCCGGCGGGCAGGGCGATCTCCACCGGATCGATGCGCAGCTCGTCCCAGAGCGAGCGGTCGACCGAAGCCGACGGACCGTCGGTCTCCTCGGCCTCATCTGGCTCGGCCGCGCTCGTGGTGTCGTCGAGCTCGGGCTCGTCGGCGTCGGGCCGTTGGGGCGACTGGCGGGCCACGCTGACCTCCGTGTGCTTCGGGTTGCCCACCCGCCGGGGTCTCTGTCCGACGAGTGACTCTGGGCACATACCCTAGTCGGCAGCCCCGGGTGACCGATGCCCGCACCCCGGTGGCCGGCTGGCGCACGGGTTCGACCTGCTGGTGGCCGGCGCTGGCGAACGGGCCGCTCGACAAGTAGCGTAGCTACGCATGAAGGCCCAGTCGTTGCACGGCCATCTCGACGCCCTGCTGCTCGCCGTGCTGGAGCAGGGCGAGCTGCACGGCTACGCCATCATCGAGGCGCTGCGCGACCGCAGTGACGGCAGCCTGGATCTGCCCACCGGCACCATCTATCCGGCGCTGCGTCGCCTGGAACGCGCCGGGCACGTGGCGAGCACCTGGAGCACCGTCAACGGTCGGGAGCGGCGGACGTACCAGCTCACCGACTCCGGCCGCCGGGCGCTGGCCGGAGAGCGCGCCGGTTGGCACGAGTTCCAACTGACAGTCGGCCGGTTCCTCGATCCCGGCAGCCCACCCGCCACCCCGGCCTGACCCTGCCGTCGAGCGGGCCCGGCCCCGCCAGCGGCCGAGAGCGGGCGCGGGGACGCAGTGGTCCGGCGTACGCGTCAGCGGGCGACGGCCAGCAGCCAGCCGCGCGTCGCGCGGGTCAGCGAGAAGTACGCCCCGCCCACCAACACCGCGCCGATGATCATCGGTGGCCAGAGCAGCGCCGCGTCCCACAGGTTGACGGACCAGGTGAAGAGGGCGCAGCCGGTCAGCATGGCGAGAGCCAGCAGGCCGGTCAGGCCGGCGCCCACCGCGCGTTGCGCCACCACCAGGCCCGGTCGGGTCGACCGGGCGCTCGCCGCGACCACCAGCAGGCCGGCCACCGCGAGCAGCAGCGTGCTCATCCAGATCCAGTCGACCGAGTGGGAGAGCAGCAGGTAGCCGGCCGGCGGCCGAGGCCCCTCGCTCCAGCTCGCCCCACGCCAGGTCAGGTCGCCGGCGGCCATCCCCACCCCGGCGACGGCCAGCATCCGCAGGGAGAGGCCCCGCAGCGCGCCCACCGCAAGCTCGGCCTGCCAGGAGGGGAGCAGCTGCGCCGGTGAGCCGAACTCGACCACCGCCCGGCGCTGCGCCTCCGTGGGCGGCACACCGCTCTCCTGGTACGCCTCGACGGCGTCCAGCAGCCCGTGCCGGGCCTCGGTCAGCAGCTCGGACTTGAGTCGCGCCGGGCCCTGCAACCGGGCGGCCAGGTCCCGCAGGTGCTCGTCGACAAACACATCCTCACAGCGCGGCATGCCACCACCCTGCCACGGACTCCGGAGCACCCACGTCGGGGAGAACCCTGGTCCGTCCCCGAACCCGGTCAGGGGGCGAGCGCCAGGTAACCCCGTTCGGCGGCCGCCTGGAGCAGCCACTGGTCCCGGTACCAGCCGTCGGTGGCGACCAGCTCGGTGTGCCGACCGCGCTGGATCACCCGACCACCGTCGAGGACGACGATCTCGTCCAGCTCGGCGAGCCCGCTGAGCCGGTGGGTGATCAGCAGCACCGAGTGCCCGGCGGGGGTGGCGGCGAGGGCGGACGCGAGCACCGCGTCGGCGGCGGTCGGGTCCAGCCCCTCGGTGGGCTCGTCGAGCACCAGCACCGGCGGCGCGGAGAGCAGCGCCCGAGCGAGCGCCAGCCGCTGCCGTTGGCCGCCGGAGAGCTGCCCGCCCTCCTCGCCGACGAGCGTGTCCCAGCCGGCCGGCTGGGCGCGTACCCACTCCAACAGGCCGGCCGCCGCGGTCGCCGCGGTCAGCTCCTCCTCGCCGGCCCCGGCCCGTCCGAGCAGCAGGTTCTCCCGCACCGTGGCATGGAAGACGTACGCCTCGGCGAGCAGCCCGCCGACCGCGCGGGGCAGCGCCTCCTCGGCGTACGCCGACAGGTCCCGACCGTTGAGGGTGACCCGGCCGGACACCGGCCGGACGGTGCCGGTCAGCACGGCGGCCATCGTGCTCTTGCCGGCGCCGCTCGGGCCGACCACCGCGATCCTCCGCCCGGCCGGCAGGTCCAGGTCGATGCCGTCCAGGGCGGGTGCCGCGCCGTTCCGGTACCGCACCGTCACGTCGTCGAAGCGCAGCTCGGGCGGGCCGGTCAGGTCCGTGCCGGCGTCCTCGGCGGCCGGGTGGGTCGGCGGGCCGGCGTCGAGCAGGGTGGCCACCCGGGCCAGGCCGGGTCGCAGTTGGGTCCACTGTCGGGCCGCCGCGACAAGCGCCAGGGTCACCTCGACGGCGGCCAGCGCCCCGACGGCCAGCACGCCCACAAGCACCCCGCGCACGTCGGCGGCCAGCGCGGCCAGCACCACCGCCGCGGCGGTCAACCCGGCGGTCAGCACCCCGGCCGCGTCCACTGCGAACCCGGTGGCGGCCAGCCGGCGTTCCAGCCGGGCCAGCCGGCGGGCGCGCTCTTCGGCGGCGTGCACCGCACCGTCGGTCGCCCCGAACGCGGCCAGGTCGGCAGCGCCGTGGGTGAGGTCGATCGCGTCGGTGGCCAGTGCACCGCGCAGCGGGGCCACCTCGGCCGCGCTGCGGCGGGTGACAGCGGTGGCCAGCGCGGGCAGCGCCACGCCGGCAACCAGCAGCCCGACGGCGAGCGCTCCGGCGGCCGGCGGGGAGATCAGCGCGGCCCCGGCGACCGCCAGCACACCGACCAGGGCCGCCGCCGAGCCCGGGACCAGCACCCGCAGCAGCAGGTCCTGGACCGCCTCGACGTCGGAGACCAGCCGGCTCAGCACATCTCCCGAGCGGTGTACGGCGTCGCGCCGGGCCGCGAGGGTGGCGAAGACCTGGGCCCGTACGTCGGTGATCATGCGGAGCACCGCGTCGTGCCCGGCGAGCCGTTCGGTGTAGCGCAGCACGCCCCGACCGATGGCCAGCGCCCGGACGGCGACGATCGCCACGGTGAGCCGGTCCAGCGGGGGTTGACCGGCGGCGCTCATCAACAGCCAGGTGGCAGTGGCCATCAGGGCCAGCCCGGCGAACTCGGTGCCGGCGGCGAGCAGCCCGGCACCGACGAGGCGGCCCAGGTAGGGCCGGGCCAGTCGCAACACGGCCCGTTCGGCGCTGGCCCGCCCGAGCGGCGAGGTGGGGGCGGTGGCCGGCCCGGGCGGTGTCGTGGCGGTGCCAACCGGTCCGAGCGGTGTCGTGGCGGCGCTTGCCGGTCCGAGCGGCGCGGCGCCGGCTGCCGCGGTCACGTCTGCCGGGTCCGGTCCGGGTGCCGCGCTCATCGGGGCGCCCTTCCGGTCGGTTCGGGTGTCAGTTCGGTGACCCGACCGTCCTCGACCCGCAGGATCCGGTCGGCGTCGGCGAGCAGCGCCGGTCGGTGTGCGACAAGCAGCGCGGTCCGGCCGGCGACCAGGCGGCGGGTGGCGTCGAGCACCACCGCCTCGGCGGCCGTGTCCAGGCGGGCGGTGGGTTCGTCGAGCAGCACCACCGGCGCGGCCCGCAGGAAGGCCCGCGCCAGCGCGACCCGCTGCCGCTGCCCACTGGACAGCCCGTGCCCCCGTTCGCCGAGCAGGGTGTCCAGGCCGTCCGGCAGGCCGGCGACCACGTCGTCCAGGGCGGCGTCGTGCACCGCCGCGGCCAGGACGTCGGGCGGGGTGTCCGGTGCGCCGAGCCGGATGTTGTCGGCAAGCGAGGCGGCGAAGAGGTGGGCCCGCTGCGGCACCCAGGCGAGCTGCCGGCGCCAGGCGTCCGGGTCGGCGGTGGCGAGGTCGACCCCGTCCACGGTGACCCGGCCACTGGTCGGGGTCACGAAGCCGAGCAGCAGACCGAGCAGGGTGCTCTTGCCGGCGCCGCTGGGACCGATGACGGCGATCCGTTCACCGGGCCGGATGGTCAGTGTCACGTCCCGCAGCGCGGTGGTCCGCTCGTACGCCACCGTCACCCCCTCGAACCGGATCTCGCGTCGCGCGTCCGGGGTGGTGGCGCCCTCGGCGGCGCGGGGTGCGACGGGCGCGGCCGAGATGGTCAGTGCCTCGTCCAGCGCGGCGAGCCCCTCCATGCTGGCGTGGAAGCGGCTGCCGGCGGACCGCAGCGGCAGGTACGCCTCGGGGGTGAGCAGCAGCACCAGCAGCGCGGTCTGCAGGGCCAGCCCGCCGCCGAGCAGCCGGATGCCGACCGGCACCGCCACCAGGGCCACCGAGAGGGTGGCGACCAACTCCAGCACGAGCGCGGAGAGGAACGCGATGCGCAACGTCTTCATTGTGGCGACGCGGTGTCCGTCGGCCATCCGGCGCACCACGTCGGTCTGCGCGCGGGCCCGCCCGAACGCGCGCAGTGTGGGCAGCCCGGCGACCATGTCCAGGAAGTGACCGCCGAGCAGCGACAGCCGCCGCCACTGCCGTTCGGTGGCGGCCTGCGCCTGCCACCCGAGCAGTGCGCCGAAGACCGGGATCAGCGGCAGGGTCAGCGCGATGATCACCGCCGAGCTCCAGTCGGCGAAGACGACCCGGGCCAGTACCGCCAGCGGCACCGTCACGCTGAGCACCAGCTGCGGCAGGTACCCGGTGAAGTAGGCGTCCAGCGCGTCCAACCCGCGCCCGGCCAGGGTGGCGATCTCACCGGCCCGCTGCCCGGCCACCCAGCCGGGGCCGTGCCGGCCCACCGCGCCGAGCAGGTCGGCCCGCAGCGTGGCCTTGACCGTGGCGGCCACCCGCGCGGCGACCGTGCCCTGCGCCCAGACCAGCGCCGAGCGGGCGGCGACCGCGATCACGAAGCCGGCCAACGCCGGCCGATCGAGCCGACCGTCGACGGCGGTGGCCAGCACCGCCGCGAGCGCGGTGGCCTGGGCCACGATCAACCCGGCGGCCAGCACCCCGAGGAGCGCGAGCACGGCGAGGTCGCGTCGGGCCGCGGGGACCCGGCGCAGCAGACGCGGGTCGAATGGACGGCGGTTCACCAGTACACCGGTGCCCTGCCGTCGGTCCGTCCTCGGAAAACCCACCAGCACATCGCCTGGAAGCCTAGTAGGGCCGGAAGAAGCGGTAGCGCCACCCAGCCCAGCAGCCGCAGAGTTGGTGCGCTGGCGGCGGCGTCGGCCACCGTCAGCGAGGCGTCCGGGTCGGTCGTGGACACCAGCACGTAGGGCCAGAGGGCGGCCCCGACAAGCGCCACCGGCAGCGCCAGGGCCGCGCCGGTGGCGACCAGGGCCCACCCCGGCCGCCGCCGCGCCAGCGCCGCGCGGGCCGCCAGCAGCGCCACCACCAGGAACACCGGCAGGAGTACGGCCACCGTCGGCCGCTGGACCGCGTCGCGTACCCGGGCGGAGAGCAGGCCCACGACGGTGGCCAGCGCGACCGCGGTGAGTGCCACCGGCACCAGCCGGCGGGCCGTGCCGCCTGCCACGGCGGCCTCGGCGGTCGGCAGTCGCAGGGTGAGGAAGGTCGCACCGTGCACCGCGACCAGAGCGACCATGGCCAGCCCGGCGGCAGCCGCGAACGGGGTGGCCAGGTGCGACACCCCGGCGACGTGGCCGTCGGCCTGACGGGGTACGCCCTGGAGCAGGGCGGCGAGCACCACACCCCAGCCCAGTGCGGCGAGGGCGCTGCCGATCGTCACGACGCGGTCCCAGCGGGCGCGGATCCGCTCGTCGGCGTGCCGGCTGCGCAGTTGCACCCCGGCGGTGACCAGGATGACGCCGACCAGGGCGCCGGCGACCGCCGGATAGCAGCCGGCGAGCAGCTCACCCTCCAGCAGCGGAAACGCGCCGAACAGGATGCCCACGGCAGCCACCAGCCAGACCTCGTTGCCGAGGAAGAACGGGCCGAGCGCGGTGAGCGAGGCCCGCCGCCCGGCCGGGCTTCCGGCCCGCGCCAGCAGCAGTCCGACGCCGTAGTCGTAACCGGCGAGCACCAGGTAGCTGGCGAAGAAGAGGCCGAGCAGGGCGTACCAGGCGAGATCCACTGTCTTCTCCTCAGATCCTCAGACGAGCGCGGGTTCGGGACGGGCCGGCTCGTCGGGTGGCGTCGGCGGGCGGCCGAGCGCCGGGTCGAGCGCGCCACGTTTCGCGTGCCGCGCGAGCAGCGTCCAGTTGGTGACGGCGAGGGCGCCCAGCAGTAGGCTGAAGCCGACAAGCGAGGCCAGCATCACCGGGGCACCGACCGGGGAGATCGCCTGCTCGGTGGGGAGCAGCCCGTACGCCACCCAGGGTTGCCGGCCGACCTCCCGGGAGATCCAGCCGAGGATCACCGCGACGAACGGCAGCGGCAGGGCCAGCAGGACCAGCCAGAGCGGGAAGCGCAACCGGATGATCCAGTCGCGGAAGAGCAGGGGCAGCAGCAACCAGACGCAGCCGAGAGTGAGACCGGTGAGGATCATGAAGCCGAGCCCGACGCTGGCCAGCACCGGCGGGGTGTAGTCGCCGGGGCCGAACCGTGTCGTCCACTCGGTGATCAGCGCCTGGGCCTCCGGGCCCCCGCCGCCGAACTTGGTCGGCTGCACGCTCCCGACCGGGCCGAACTGGGCGAAACCGAAGCCCTGCACCAGGCTGATCGCCACCGCCGAGGTGACCAGGCCGATCCGCAGCGAGGTGCGGAAGAGCGCGAAGTCAGGGGTACGCCGGATCAGGTGCCACGCGCTGACCGCCGCCATCAGCATCCCGCCGATCAGCAACGCGGCCGACACCACGTGCCCGAACGCCATCCCGAGGGTGGGGTTGGTGAGGAGCGCGCCGAAGTCGGTGAGGTGGGCGATCCCGTCGCGGACCTCGTATCCGACCGGGTTCTGCAACCAGGAGTTCGCCACCATGATCCAGAACGCCGAGGCGTACGCGGTGATCGCCACGCCCCACAGCAGCGCCAGGTGGACACCCTTGCCGAGCCGGTGCCAGCCGAAGATCCACATCCCGAGGAACGTGGACTCCAGGAAGAACGCCACGAGCGTCTCGATCGCCAGCGGCGCGCCGAAGACGTTGCCGACGTAGCGCGACAGGCCACTCCAGTTCAGCCCGAACTGGAACTCCATCACGATGCCGGTGGCGATCCCGAGCACGTAATTGATCACGTAGAGCTGGCCCCAGTAACGGGTCAGCCGCTCCCACTTCGGATTGCCGGTCAGCACCCAGGCGGTCTGCATCCCGACCAGCAGGGTGACCAGCCCGAGCGTGACGACCACGAACAAGAAGTGGATCGAGGTGGTGGTGGCGAACTGCAGGCGGGCGAGGAGCAGCGTGTCCATGGCCGGCTCTCCGTAGTGTTGGCTCCCTTGTCGTAGCCACCCTACACGTAGTTTCTCTACATGTCTGACTACTACGCACTGTCGTAAAGAAGTCTACGACAGTGCGTAGTAGTTGCGGGTGTGGCGGGGGTCGCGCAGGCCGCGCTGGGCGCGCAGGTCGCGCTGACAGCGCAAGATCGCGCTCGATCCTGGATGTAGTGGCCTCGCCAGCGGTGGGATGCCACTTGATCCTGGATCGAGCACGATCTTGAGATCGGGAGGCGGACGTGGCGCGCACGGGTGCGCGTCCGGGAGTCGGGCGTTGCGCGGGCCGCGGTGGGGGCGTCCGGGTCAGCTCAGGAAGAGGGTGACCGGGAGGGCGAGCAGCGTGGTGGCGACAGCGAGGGCGGTGGCGCCGAGCACGCGCGGCGGCCGGTCGCTGACCAGGAGACGCTGGACCCGTACGTCAAGATCGCGGTCGCCCATGCCCAGCGCGCCCGCCGGGGTGATGCGGTGACCAGCGGCGGCGAATCGGCGTAGCGCTCCCGCCAACGGCGCCTCGGCGTGCAGCTCACGGGCCTTGTCGTCGGCCCGCATCTCGACCAGCAGGGCGACCCGCTCGTGGGCGTCGCGGACCCAGGCGAACCACGGCAGTGCGCGGCACAGCGCGGTGAAGGGCAACAGCACCAGGTCGTGCCGCTCGTGGGCATGCGCGCGCTCGTGGCTGAGCACGGCGGCCAGTTCGGCCCGATCCAGCAGACTCAGCGTGCCGGCGCTGACCACCACCTGCGGCTTCACCCCCGGCAGGCAGTACGCGGCGGCGCTCGGATGATCCAGCACCAGCGCGCCGGGCGCGGCCGGATCGTCCCGGGCGACAAGGGAGAGCAGGTCCCGGTGCCGGCGCTGGGCGCGTACGGTGCCGTGGATGCTGCGCACGGTCGTGGTGACCAGCACCGCGCCGATGCCGAAGCCCACTCCGACGCCGGCGAGGTGGAAGGTGCTCATCCCGGCCGGCAGGGTGCCGTGGCCGAGGTCGTTGGCGAGGGCGAGCAGCGCACTTCCGGTCGGCAGGGCGTACGTGCTCAACCCGAGCGCCATCGGCAGGCCCATCGCGGAGAGGCCCAGCGCCAACCCGACGGCCTGCCAGCAGATGATCGCCACTCGGGGGCTGCGCCACGTCCAGGTGGAGCGGGCCAGCACCTGGGCCGTCAGATAGCAGGCCAGCATGGTGGCGGCGAAGTGCACGGCGTAGGCCATGGCGCGCCCTACCGCTCCGCTGCCTCGCCGGCAGGCCGCCGGCCTGTCGGCCCGTCCACCTGATCGGTCAGTTCGGCGCCCGACCCGGCCCGGCTCGGCCCGCCTGGCCTGGCGGCACCCGTGCCACCGGCGGTGGTGTCCGGCCCGGTCAGGCCGGCCTCGCTGCCGAGCGCCGCGCGCAGCACCTCGGCCTCGGTGCCGGTGACCGAGCGGGCGAAGCGCACAAGCGCGGCGTCCCGGCTGCCGCCCAGGTCGAGGGCGTCGAGCATGAGCTGGGCGATGTGCGCCTCGCGGCTGGCCGCCGGCCGGTAACGCCAGGCCCGACCTTCGCGCTCGCGCTGCACCATGCCCTTGCCGGCGAGTCGGTCCAGCACTGTCATCACCGTCGTGTACGCCAGCTCGCGGCCATCGAGCGCGTCGGCCACCTCCCGCACGGTCACACCATCCGACGTGCCGGGAACCACGTCCCACAACACGTCCATCACCGCACGCTCAAGATCGCCCAACCGAGTCACCGCCCAATCCTACCCCCGGTAGTAGACCCCACCCCACCCCACCAGGTCGATCATGAGGTTGACCGCCCCCGAAGAGACCGATCCTCCCGCCAAGCTCATGATCACCGGCGCCTTGGCGACGCAAGATCCGCACAAGAACAGGGATGTTGCTGCCTCCGGCGCTCCGGAGGCAGCAACATCCGAGAAGTTGCGCAGATCTAGGCCGCGCCGCCGGCCCCGCCGATCGCATCGCTGACCGGCGACTCGGCGTCGGGCAGGACCCGCAAGTTGACCCACCCGACGATCCCGGCCCACGTCAGGTTTTCCGGGGGAGCCCGCCCACGCAGGGATCAAGCCTGACCGCCCGGAGTGGCCGGGCTCCCCCGGAAAACCAAGAGGCCGAGAAACGCGATCACACCCCCTTGGGGTGCCAGACCGTCTTCGTCTCCAGCAGGACGGTCATCCGGGCCAGACCCGGGTCGGCCGACCAGTCGTGGTCGGCCGGGGCGGGGCGGAGCACCCGCTTGAGGTTCTCCGCGGCCTTGACCTCGAGGTCGGTGGCGAGTGCGGTGTCGGTCACCCCGGTCAGGTCGATGGCGTTGACGTCCATGTGGGCAGCCAGCGTCGGCGCCGTCTCGGTGATCGCGCCGGTGAGGATGTTGACCACCCCGCCGGGCAGGTCGGAGGTGGCCAGCACCTCGGCCAGCGTCACCGCCGCCAGTGGCTCCGAGGGCGACGCCGCCACCACCACCGTGTTGCCGCTGACGATCGCCGGTGCGATGACGCTGACCAGGCCGAGCAGCGCCGGTCGTTCCGGGGCGACCACGGCGACCACGCCGGTCGGCTCCGGGGCGGAGAGGTTGAAGTACGGGCCGGCGACCGGGTTGGCGCCGCCGTACACCTGGGCGAGTTTGTCGGCCCAGCCGGCGTACCAGACCCAGCGGTCCACCGCGGCGTCCACCTCGTCGCCGGGGATGCCCAGGGCGACGAACTGTTCGCGGCGGCCCTCCAGCATCTCGGCGGCCCGGTAGAGGATCTGACCCCGGTTGTACGCTGTCGCGCCGGCCCAGCCCTTCACGGCGGCGCGGGCGGCGACCACCGCGTCCCGGGCGTCCTTGCGGGAGGCCAGTGACACATTCGAGGACTGCACGAGATACGACCGTCCCGACTCGCTGCGCGGGAACTTCCCGCCGATGAAGAGCTTGTACGTCTTGCGTACCGCGACCCGCTCAGACATTGAGGTAGCCCTCCAGCCCGTGCCGGCCGCCCTCGCGACCGTAACCCGACTCCTTGTAGCCACCGAACGGCGAGGTGGGGTCGAACTTGTTGAACGTGTTGGCCCACACCACGCCGGCGCGCAGCCGGTCGGCCATCCACAGGATCCGGGAGCCCTTGTCGGTCCAGATCCCCGCCGACAGCCCGTACGGCGTGTTGTTGGCCTTTTCCACGGCCTCGGCCGGGGTGCGGAAGGTGAGCACCGACAGCACCGGGCCGAAGATCTCCTCGCGGGCGATGCGGTGTGCCTGGGTGACGCCGGTGAAGATCGTCGGCGCGAACCAGAAGCCGCGGTCGGGCAGGTCGCACGGCGGTGACCAGCGTTCGGCGCCTTCGGCGGAGCCGGCGTCGGACAGCTCGCGGATCCGCTCCAGCTGGGCGGCGGAGTTGATCGCGCCGACGTCGGTGTTCTTGTCCAGTGGGTCGCCGACCCGGAGTTGGGCCATCCGCCGCTTCAGCGACTCCAGTACGCGGTCGGCCACGTTCTCCTGGACCAGCAGCCGGGAGCCGGCGCAGCAGACGTGCCCCTGGTTGAAGAAGATGCCGTTGACGATGCCCTCGACGGCCTGGTCGATGGGGGCGTCGTCGAAGACGATGTTGGCAGCCTTGCCACCTAGCTCCAGGGTGAGCTTCTTGGGGGTGCCGGCGACGGACCGGGCGATGGCCCGGCCGACCTCGGTGGAGCCGGTGAAGGCGACCTTGTCGACGCCGGGGTGCTCGACCAGGGCGCGGCCGGTGTCGCCGGCCCCGGTGACGATGTTGACAACGCCGGCCGGCAGGTCGGCCTGCTGGCAGATCTCGGCGAAGAGCAGCGCGGTCAGCGGGGTGGTCTCGGCCGGCTTCAGCACCACCGTGTTGCCCGCGGCGAGCGCCGGGGCGATCTTCCATGCCAGCATGAGCAGCGGGAAGTTCCACGGGATGACCTGCGCGGCGACGCCGATCGGCCGCGGGTTGGCACCGAAACCGGCGTGCTCCAGCTTGTCGGCCCAGCCGGCGTAGTAGAAGAAGTGCGCGGCGACCAGCGGCAGGTCGACGTCGCGGGACTCGCGGATCGGCTTGCCGTTGTCGAGGGATTCGAGGACGGCCAGCTCGCGGGAGCGTTCCTGGATGAGCCGGGCGATCCGGTACAGGTACTTGGCCCGGTCCCGGCCCGACATCGGACCCCAGACCTTGTCGTACGCCGTGCGGGCGGCGCGCACCGCGCGCTCCACGTCGGCCGCGCCGGCCTCGGCGATCTCGGCCAGCACCTCCTCGGAGGCGGGGTTGATCGACTTGAAGCTGCCGCCGTCGGTCGGGTCGACGAACGTGCCGTCGATGAACAGCCCGTACGAGGGCTTGAGGTCCACCACCGAGCGGGACTCGGGGGCGGGGGCGTATTCGAACATCGGCTATCAGTCCAGGGTGAAGTAGTCGGGACCGGAGTAGGTGCCGGTCGTCAGCTTGGTGCGCTGCATCAGCAGGTCGTTGAGCAGGCTGGACGCGCCGAAGCGGAACCAGTCCGGGTCGAGCCAGTCCGGGCCGACGGTCTCGTTGACCATCACCAGGTACTTGATGGCGTCCTTGGTGGTCTTGATGCCACCGGCGGGCTTCACGCCCACCTGCCGCCCGGTCGCCTCGCGGAAGTCGCGGACCGCTTCCAGCATCACCAGGCTCACCGGCATCGTCGCCGCGATCGGGACCTTGCCGGTGGAGGTCTTGATGAAGTCGCCGCCGGCCAGCATGGCCAGCCAGGAGGCCCGCCGGACGTTGTCGTAGGTGGCCAGCTCGCCGGTCTCCAGGATCACCTTGAGGTGGGCGTCCCCAGAGGCTTCCTTGGTGGCCACGATCTCGTCGTAGACCTCCTTGTACCGCCCGGCCAGGAACGCGCCCCGGTTGATCACCATGTCGATCTCGTCGGCGCCGGCGGCCACGGCGGCCCGGGTGTCGGCGAGTTTGATCTCCAGCGGCGCCTGGCCCGACGGGAAGGCGGTCGCCACGCTGGCCAGGTGGACGGAGGATCCGCGCAGCACCTCGGCGACGTACGGGACCATCGCCGGGTAGACGCAGACCGCGCCGACGTGCGGGCAGGACGGGTCGGCCGGGTCGGGGCGCAGCGCCTTCGCGGCGAGCGCGCGTACCTTGCCCGGGGTGTCCGCCCCCTCCAGGGTGGTCAGGTCGACCATCCGGATCGCCAGGTCGATCGCCTGGGCCTTGGCGGTGGTCTTGATGGATCGGGTGCCGAGCTGTGCCGCCCGTTGCTCCGCGCCGACCTGGTCCACGCCCGGTAGGCCGTGCAGGAAGGTCCGCAGAGCGGTCTCGGATCGTCCCAGCTCGGAGAGCTCCGACCGGGCCGACGTCGTTGTCGCCGTCATGCCCGGAAGTCTACGCACCGGAAGGCCACGTGATCTTGCGCACAGCGGGCCGGCGGACGTGAGCGGTGTCGCTGGTCCGACCGCACCCGCACCGGCCCGCCGTACGGACCGGTAGGTTGAGCGATCGTGGACGTACACGTCATTGACCACCCGCTGGCCCAGTCGAGACTGACCGCCATGCGGGACGCGCGCACCGATTCCTCGACGTTCCGGGCCGCGCTGCACGAACTGACCACCATGCTGGTGTACGAGGCGGCGCGCACCTTCCCCGTCGAGCGGTACCCGGTGCAGACGCCGGTCACCGGCACCGAGGGCACCCGGCTGGCCAACCCGCCGCTGCTGGTCCCGGTGCTGCGAGCCGGCCTGGGCATGGCGAACGCCGCGCTCGGCCTGCTGCCGGAGTCCTCGATGGGCTTCGTCGGCCTGGCCCGCGACGAGGAGACCTACGAGCCACGCGCGTACATGGAGTCGTTGCCCCGCGATCTGGCCGGGCTGCCGGTGCTGGTGCTGGACCCGATGCTGGCCACCGGTGGCTCGCTGGAGCACTCCTGTCGACTGCTGGCCGACCGTGGCTGCACCGACATCACGGTGCTCTGCGTGCTCGCCGCGCCGGTCGGCATCGAGCGGCTGGAACGCTCCGGTCTGCCGCTGCGCCTGGTCACGGCCTCGATCGACGAGGGGCTCAACGACCGCATGTTCATCGTCCCCGGGCTCGGGGACGCCGGCGACCGCCAGTTCGGCGGGATGCCCCGGTTCTGAGGGCGGCACCCGGTCGGCGCCGGGTCGGGCGGGTCCGTGCGCGTTGGTGCCGGACCCGCTACCGTCTCCGGCCATGACTGGTGTTGCGCTCGCCGAGGAGCTGCTGCTCCTCGCCTACGACGACACGACCGGCAAGGCGACGATGCCGCGAATCAGCCTGGACCTGGGCATGGCCGCCGCGGTGCTGGTCGAGCTCGCCCTGGCCGGCCGGATCGCGTACGACAACGGATCGTTGGCGGTTATCGACCCGACGCCCACCGGGGAGCCGGTCGCCGACGAGGTGTTGGGCCGGGTCGCGGCCGACACCCCGCACAGCCCGGCTTCCTGGGTGCAGCGCCTGCGGCACGGCCTGCGGGACCGGATTCTCGGCGACCTGTGCAGCCAGGGCGTGGTCCGCGACGTCGACGAGACCGAGTTGGGCTTCATCCACGTGCACCGCTACCCGGTCGTCGACGCCTCGGTGGAGGCGGAGACCCGGCAGCGGCTGGCCGAGGCGCTGACCGGCGCGGCGGCCCCGGACGAGCGGACCGCCGCGCTGGCCACCCTGGTCGCGGTGCTGCGGATGGAGTCCGCGCTCGGGGTCAGCGGTGAGACCGCCGCCGACGCGCGTCGCCGGCTGACGGAGATCGCCACCGGCGCCGGCTTCTCCGGCGAGGTGAGCACCGACGACTCGGTGGTCCGTCCCTCGGTCGGCCTGGTCGTGGCCGCCCTGGGCCGGGCCGTCGACCAGGCCCTCGGTCCTCGTCGCTGACCCCGCGCCGCGCTCTTCCCCGAGGGGCGGGCCGCCGGGGCTCCCCGGCGGCCCGCCCCCGAGCGGCCCGCCGGTCAGAGCCCCAGAGCCACGGCGATCTCGTCGCGCAGGGCGGCGACAGCCTGCGCCGCCCGGCCGCGGGCTGTGGGGACGTCACCGTCCACCACCGGCTCCACCACCTCGAGGTACGCCTTGAGCTTCGGCTCGGTCCCGGACGGGCGGATCACCACCCGGGCCACAGCGGTCCGCAGGATCACCACGTCCGCCTCGGGCAGCAGGTCCCGGACGCTGTCGACCGGCTGCCCGAGCAGGGTGGTCGGGGTGGCCGCCCGGATCCGGGCCATCGCGTCGGTGATCACCCGCAGGTCGTCCACCCGGGCGGAGAGCTGGTCGGTGTGGTGCACGCCGAACTCGGCGGCCAACTCGTCCAGCCGGTCGATCAACGTACGACCCTGCGTCTGGAGCCCGGCGGCCAGCTCGGCCACTGTCAGCGCGGCGGTGATGCCGTCCTTGTCCCGGACGTGCTCCGGGGCGACGCAGTAGCCGAGCGCCTCCTCGTAGCCGAAGACCAGCGGCGCGCTGCCACCGCCGGCCCGCACGATCCACTTGAAGCCGGTGAGCGTCTCGTCGTAGGGCAGGCCCCGGGCCGCGCACATCGCGCGCAGCAGTGACGACGAGACGATGGTGGTGGCGTAGAGCCCGGTCACCCCACGGCGCATCAGGTGGTCGGCGAGCAGGACGCCCACCTCGTCGCCGCGCAGCATCCGCCAGGTCTGCCCGCCGTCGCCCGCGCGTTCCCGGACGACCACCGCGCACCGGTCGGCGTCCGGGTCGTTGGCGATGGCGAGGTCCGCGCCTGTGGAGTCGGCAAGCGCGATCAACCGGTCCACCGCCCCCGGCTCCTCCGGGTTGGGGAACGACACGGTCGGAAACGCCGGGTCCGGCTCGGCCTGGTCGGGCACCACGCCGGGCACCGGGAAACCGGCGTTGGCGAAGGCGGCGGTGAGCACCGCGGCGCCCACCCCGTGCAGCGGGGTGTACGCCACGGTCAGGTCCCGCGGCCCGTCCGGGTCGATCACGGCGGTGGCCCGTTCCACGTACGAGGCGACCAGGTCGTCACCGAGCACCTGCCCGGGTGGGCCCAGCGGCACCTGGGTCAGCGGGCCGACCGCCCGGATGGCCGCCTCGATGCCGGCGTCGGCGGGCGGGACGATCTGCGCGCCGGCACCCAGCTCACCGCCCAGCTCCGCGCCGAGGTAGACCTTGTAGCCGTTGTCCTGGGGCGGGTTGTGGCTGGCGGTGACCATCACTCCGGCAACCCCGCCGAGGTGGCGCACCGCGTACGCCAGCACCGGGGTGGGCAGTGGGCGGGGCAGCAGCAGCGCCGGCCGGCCCGCGCCGGTGGCCACCTGGGCGGTGCGCTCGGCGAACTGCCGGGAGCCGTGCCGAGCGTCGTACCCGATCACCAGGGGGCCGGTGCCGCCCTGGGCCGCGAGCCAGCCGACCAGGCCGGCAGCGGCCTGCGTGACCACTGCGAGGTTCATGCCGTTCGGGCCGGCGCGCAGCGGGCCGCGCAGGCCCGCCGTGCCGAAGGTCAGCGGGCCGGCGAACCGGTCGGCAAGCTCCGGGGCGCTCGCCGGCAGTTGGTCGAGCACCGCCGTCAGCTCGTCCCGGCTGGCCGGGTCGGGGTCGTCGGCCAGCCAACGCCGGGCTTGCTCGCGAATGTCGTCGATGTCAGTGGTGTCCGCCGCCATGCCCCTTGATAGCACGGCGGCGGATCACCGCTGTCGGTTCCCTCGGCTCAGCCTTCACCGGTGAGCTGGAACGTCCTGACCATCTCGTCGAAGATCGGCTTGCTCTCCGCGAACTTGGCGTCCGTCGCGGTGAGGTAGAACGAGTACGCCTTGCCGCCCTCGGCCACGCCACGCCAGACGCCGTGCCGCATGACGTCGCCCTCGCCGCAGGTGTATTCGAATTCGGCGGCCGGCTTGCTGGCCAGCTCGGTCTGGGCGGCGTTCACCTGCTGGTACGGCTTGACGCAGGAGGTGCTCCTGGTCTTGAGACCGTTCTCCGCCGTCTCCGCCCAGCGGTTGGAGTCGCTTGACCACTTCTCGGTGATGATGCGGACCTTGCGGCCGCTGTCCTCCGGGTCGATGTAGTCGGTGTACGAGCCGCCGGTGGCCTTCTTCCAGCCCTTCGGCACCATGACCTGGATGCCGCGGGCCGCGTGCTCCTGCATCTCGACGGTGGGAGCCGCCGGGGCGGACGCGGTGGGCTGCGCCGCCGGGGTGTTCGGCGGCGGGTCGTCGCCGCTGGACAGGGCCACCACGGTGAGCAGCAGCACGACCGCCAACCCGCCGGCGGCGGCGAGCTGCATCCTGCGGGGCCAGCCCTTGACCGTGCTGACGAGCTGACCACCGGTGGCGCGGACCTTGCCGAGAGCGCCGCCGCCGCCCGCGGCGGCGGGCGAGGTGGCCCAGGGCTGGCCGGTGCCGGGCACCGACCACTGGTTGCCGCCCCCGTAGGTGCCGCCGATGCGCTGGGTGGCCTCCGGCGCGCCCCCGTATCCGACCTGCTGGGTGGCATCGGCCGGGCTGCCGTAGCTGACCCGCTGGGTGGCGTCCGGGTGCGCGCCGGCGTCCACCCGCTGAGTGGTGTCGGCGCTGCCACCGTAGGTGCGCCCGGATTGCGGTTGGCCGGGGCCGGGCATCGCGCCGGTGGGCGTGTGCAGTGGGCCGGACAACGCGTCGGCGCTGGTCTCGTCGAACCCGGTGGCACTGGCCGGGGCTGCCGGCTGGGGGCGCTCGCCGCGGCGCAGCGCGGCCAGCCGGTCGGTCAGGGACTCGCCCGGGGCCAGCATCGCCTTGCCACCGATCTGGTTGTCCGGCTTCGGCTCCGGCGGGGGCGGCGGGAGGACGGGCACCGGGCGTTGCTGCACCGGCACCACCGCGTACGGGTCGGTGACCGAGTGCACAGCGGTCGCGGTGCTGCCGAGCGGGCCGGCGAGCAACTCGCGCAACATGGCCCGGGAGGTGTGCACGTCCAGCCGGCGCGCCGGGTCCTTCTCCAGCAGGCCCATCAGCACGCGGGTCAGCGGGCCGCTGCGCTGCGGCGGGGCCGGGGGGTCCTCGACCACGGCGTGCATGGTCTCGATCGGGTCACCCTTGTCGAACGGGGGTCGCCCCTCCACCGCCGTGTAGAGCGTCACACCCAGCGAGAAGAGGTCGCTCGGCGGACCGAACTCCTGGCCCATGGCCCGCTCGGGCGAGATGAAGTGCGGCGAGCCCAGCACCATGCCGGGGGTGGTGAGCTGCACGTCGGTGGGCATCCGGGCGACCCCGAAGTCGGTGAGCACGCACCGCCCGTCGGTGCAGATCAGCACGTTTGCCGGTTTGACGTCGCGGTGCAGCACGCCGATCGCGTGCGCCACCTCCAGCGCGCCGAGCAGCGCTATGCCGATCTTGGCGACGGCGCGGGGCGCGACCGGCCCGTCCTCGATCACCATGTCGGCGAGGCTGCGGGCGTCCAGCAGCTCCATCACGATCCACGGCCGACCGGCCTCGGTGACCACGTCGTACACCTGCACCACCGCCGGGTGCTGGATGGCGGCGGCGGCCCGCGCCTCGCGCAGGGTGCGTTCGTACATGGCGTCACGGTCGCTGGGGGCCAGCCCCGGAGGCAGGACGACCTCCTTCACCGCCACGTCGCGGCGCAGCAGGGTGTCTGTGGCACGCCACACCGTGCCCATGCCGCCGTTGCCCACCGAGGACCGCAGCGAGTACCGGTCACCGATGGTGGTGCCGGGTGCTGCGCGGCCGTTGGCGGGACTGACGGGTCCGCCGCTCCACGTCGGGATCTGAGTCACAGAAAAGCCACCGGGGGAAATCGAGGGGGGCTGGGACACAACCCCCCTATCTTGCTGGTTCCGACGCCCGATGCGAAAGCCGACGCGACGGACGTTTATCGAAGTCGACAGAAAGTGCCCCGTCGTTCACCTCCTGTCGACGGCTCGGGACGGGCTGTGCGGTATCCCTCACCCGACGACATGCCCAGGCGTCCTACCATCCGGGGATGAACGAACGGCGGTCAAGCGAGTCCGGTTTTCCGATCAAGGGCGTCTACACGGGCGCGGACCTTCCGGAGGATCTGGACTCCCGGCTGGGCGCCCCCGGCGAGTTTCCGTACACCCGGGGGGTGTACCCCACCATGTACACCTCCCGTCCGTGGACCATGCGCCAGTACGCCGGCTTCGGCACCGCCACCGAGTCCAACGCGCGGTACCACCAGTTGTTGCGGGCTGGCACGATGGGCCTCTCGGTCGCGTTCGACCTGCCGACCCAGATGGGCTACGACTCCGACGAGCCGATCGCGCACGGCGAGGTCGGCAAGGTGGGCGTCGCCATCGACTCCATCGAGGACATGCGGCTGCTCTTCGCCGACATCCCGCTGGACAAGGTCTCCACCTCGATGACCATCAACGCGCCCGGCTCGGTGCTGCTGCTGCTCTACCAACTCGTCGCCGAGGAGAACGGGGTGCCCGGCGCGGCGCTCAACGGCACGATCCAGAACGACATCCTCAAGGAGTACATCGCCCGGGGCACGTACATCTTCCCGCCGAAGCCGTCGCTGCGACTGGTCGCCGACACGTTCGCGTACTGCCGCAAGGAGGTGCCGAAGTGGAACACCATTTCCATCTCCGGCTACCACATGGCCGAGGCCGGCGCGACGCCCGCGCAGGAGATCGCGTTCACCCTGGCCAACGGCGTCGAGTACGTGCGGGCGGCACTGGCCGCCGGGCTCGCGGTGGACGACTTCGCGCCCCGGCTGTCGTTCTTCTTCGTAGCCCGCACCACACTGCTGGAGGAGGTCGCGAAGTTCCGCGCCGCCCGCCGGATCTGGGCCCGACTGATGCACGACGACTTCGGCGCGAAGGATCCGAAGTCGATGATGCTGCGGTTCCACACCCAGACCGCGGGCGTGCAGCTCACCGCGCAGCAGCCCGAGGTGAACCTGGTCCGGGTGGCGGTGCAGGGGCTGGGCGCGGTGCTCGGCGGCACGCAGTCGCTGCACACCAACAGCTTCGACGAGGCGATCGCGCTGCCCACCGAGAAGGCGGCCCGGCTCGCGCTGCGTACCCAGCAGGTGCTGGCGTACGAGACCGACCTGACCGCCACCGTCGACCCGTTCGCCGGGTCGTACGTGGTGGAGGCGATGACCGCCGAGATCGAGGCCGCCGCGCTCGAGTTGATGGAGCGGGTGGCCGATCACGGCTCGGCGGTGGACGCGATCGAGGCCGGGTTCCAGAAGCGGGAGATCGAGCAGTCCGCGTACCGGATCGCGCAGGAGATCGACTCGGGCGAGCGGGTGGTGGTCGGGCTCAACCGGTTCACGGTGGACGAGGAGGAGCCGTACGAGCCGCTGCGCGTCGACCCGACGATCGAGGCGGCTCAGGCCGAGCGGCTGGCGCGGTTGCGCTCCGAGCGGGACGGTGCGGCCGTGACGCGGGCCCTCGCCGATCTGCGGGCCGCCGCGGAGGGCTCGGACAACGTGCTCTACCCGATGAAGGAGGCGCTGCGGGCCCGGGCCACAGTGGGTGAGGTCTGCGGGACGCTGCGCGAGGTGTGGGGGCTGTACCGGCCCACCGATCGCTTCTGAGCGTCCCGCTCGCGAACGCGGTGTCCGTCGCGCCGGGCGGGTACCGGATCCGAGGAGCGCGGACGCACACGGTGTGCGCCCGTGGCGGACGGCGCCATGTGAGCGTCCCTATCCGGCTCGTTGCGGAGTGTGGTCGGCTAATTGTCGGAGTGTCAGTTCATCACCCCGACTAATGCGACAATTTGCACCAGGATCCGCGCGCGTTCCGCGGGATTCGGAGCCGCCGCGATCGGTTACGCGTTGTAGGAGGTGAGGGGCGGATGTCGGCGTTCGATAGCGATCTACCTGCTGTCCCACACATCTCCGAGCGCTCCGAACAGGGCATACCTGACGCTGCGCGGTCTGATCATTACCGTAACGAGGTTGCGCAGCGTCACCGTCGGAGGTCTAGGCTGTCTGCTGTCCCCGATGATCCATCCACTTCTAGTGATCGAGAATTCGACGTGACGAGTGCGTTGACGCTGCCCACGGGTGGCCAGCTGGCGTCGTCCTGGCTGGAGACGCCGCCAGGCTCCCAGCCGCTGCCCCGCGAACTGGACCACCTCCTCGCCCTCCGGGTACCGGGGCTGATCGCTACGCGCCGTCACCTCCACTCGCACCCTGAGCTGTCCGGCACCGAGTTCGAGACGGCCGCCCTGATCGCCCGGGAGCTCTCGCTGGCCGGGCTCAACCCGCGCCTGCTGCCCAAGGGCAACGGCGTGATCTGCGACGTCAACGGCCGGCCGGACGGCCCCGTGGTCGCGCTGCGGGCCGACATCGACGCCCTGCCCCTCGACGACCCCAAGGACGTGCCCTACCGGTCGACGGTGGAGGGCGTCTGCCACGCCTGCGGGCACGACGTGCACACCTCGATCCTGCTCGGCGTCGGCATGCTGCTGGCCCAACTCGCCGACCTCGGTGAGCTGGACGGGCGGGTCCGGCTCATCTTCCAGCCGGCCGAGGAGATCCTGCCCTGCGGCTCGCTGGAGGTCATCGAGGCCGGCGGCCTGGACGACGTCGTGCAGATCTTCGCGCTGCACTGCGACCCGAACCTGCCGGTGGGGCAGGTCGGCCTGCGGGTCGGCCCGATCACCGCGGCCGCCGACAACGTCACCGTCCGGCTGTCCGGCCCGGGAGGGCACACCGCCCGACCGCACCTGACCGTCGACCTGGTCGACGCGCTCGGCCGGTTGGTCACCGAGGTGCCCGCCCTGGTCAGCCGCCGGGTGCCGGCCAACAGTGGCCTGCTGCTGGTCTTCGGCCACGCCTCGGCCGGCACCCGCTACAACGTCATCCCCTCCGAGGCGAGCGCCTCCGGCACCCTGCGGGTGATGGACCGCGACACGTGGGAGCAGGCGCCCAAGATCGTCGCTCAGGTGGTCCGGGACGTGATCGCGCCGACCGGCGCCACCGTCGACCTGGAATACCTGCGCGGCCGGCCGCCGGTGTGCAACGACTCCCGGGCCATCCAGGTGTTGACGGCGGCCACCGCCGCCGCGCTCGGTCCGGAGGGGATCGCCGAGACACCGCAGAGCATGGGCGGCGAGGACTTCTCCTGGTACCTGGAGTACGTCCCCGGCGCCCTCGCCCGGCTCGGCGTGGGCCGCTCGGGTCCCAACGTCGACCTGCACCGGGCGAGCTTCGACGTGGACGAGCGGGCCATCCCCGCCGGCGTCCGCGTCATGGTGCAGACCGCGCTGCGGGCACTGGCGGCGGCGCGCTGACCGGAGCGGTCGGGATCGGGGTCCTCTTCCGTCGGCGCAGCACGAGCAGCAGCGCCGCCGCCGGTACGCCGAGTGCCACAAGCCACGGCAGCAGCGCCCCCAGCACGGTGAGCAGGACGGTCAACGAGGCGACGAACGCCTTCCACCCGCCCCTGAGCCCGACCAGGAAGCCGGTCTCGGCCTTCGGCTCGACGACCTTGGCCGCCGGCCCGACCAGAGCCACGGTGATCGTGGAGAGCGCGGTCAGATCGGCAAGTCGCCGTTTCTTGGCCTCCAACGACGCCAGGTCGGCCTCGCGGCGCCCCAGTTCGTTCTCCAACGACACCAGGTCGGTGATCGAGGTGGCGCGGGCCAGCAACCGTCGGGCACTCTCCACCCTGGCCTGCTGAGTGGTGATCCGCGCGTCGAGGTCGACGATCGCCTCGGTGGCGTCCTCGGTGCTGATCTCCCGACTCTGCTGAACGCCGAGCTTCGCGATCTCGTCCACCACGCCGGTGAACTTCGCGGCCGGCACCCGCAACTGCAACTCGGCCACCGCGTCGGCACCGGCACTGCGCCGCTGATCTCCACCGATGAAGCCACCGGAGCGGGTGGCAAGCGCGCTCACGTCGCGGGCGGCGGCGTCCACATCGCCCACCTGCACCCGCATCGAGCCGGTGTAGATGATGGCCCGCTGGTCGACGCGCAGGTCCGGCGCGCCGGTGCCGGCCTCCTGGGGCGCCCCGGCCCCGCCCTGCTGCGGTTCCCCGGCCTTGGCCGCCTCGGGTACGCCTTTCGCGTTGTCCCGCGCGGCGTCGCCGTTCGCCGCCGGGGCTTCGGCCGCCGTGTCCGCCGACCCGCTGTCGCTGCCCCCGCAGCCGGTCAGCGCGAGCGCCGCCGCCAGTGCCGTCACCGCCAGCAGTCTGCCGCGGCGTCGTACCACCTGTCCGTCCATCCCCGCTCCTCGTTGTCGTCCGGTGTGGCGATAGCTCGGACGCGGCGCACACGTCGGCTGGTTCCGGCAGACTGCGCTGAGGACATCACGATTCGATAATCGAGGAGTCACGATGCGGCTCACCAAGTACGCCCACTCCTGCCTCCGGGTGGAACACGACGGGGGAGTGCTCGTCGTCGATCCCGGTGTGTTCAGCGACTCCGCGACGGCGTTGGACGGCGCGGACGCGGTGCTCATCACCCACAAGCACCCCGATCACCTCGACCTGGCCGCGGTGCGCCGGCAGCTCGACCGGCAGCCGTTCGCCATCCACGGGCCCGCCTCGCTCGCCGAGACCCTGGACGACGCGGCCGAGGTGTTGCACCCGGTCACCCCCGGTGAGTCGTTCACCGCCGCCGGGGTCGCCGTCCGGGCGTACGGGGGGCAACACGCGGTGATCCACCCCGACATCCCGGTGGTGGACAACCTCGGGTACCTGATCAACGACGTGGTCTATCACCCGGGTGACTCCCTGGTGGTGCCCGACGAGACACCCGTCGACACGCTCTTCGCCCCGATCCACGCCCCCTGGTCGAAGTTCTCCGAGGTGCTCGACTTCATCCGCGCGGTCGCGCCCCGGCGGGCGTACGCAATGCACGACGGCCTGCTCAACGACAACGGTCTGGGCGTGCTGAACGGGCAGTACGCCGCCATGTCCGGCACCGAGTACCAGCGGCTGGAGCCCGGTAGCCGGGTGGACGTCTGACCCGATGCCCGGCCCCTCAGCGGAGCTGGTGCAGCAGCTCTACCGCATCCCACCGGACCGGTTCGTGGCCGCCCGGGACGCCGCCGTGGCCGACGCCCGCCGTGCCGGCGACCAGGCCACCGCCCGGCAGTTGGCCCGGCTCCGTCGCCCGACGGTGGCGGCCTGGCTGGTGAACCTGCTCGCCATCCAACGCCCGGAGCTGGTCGCCGACCTGGTCCAGCTCGCCGACGCGCTGCGGACGGCCCAGCGGGAGCTGCGCGGCCCCCGGCTGCGGGAGTTGTCAGCGCAGCGGCGGGCGGTGGTCGGCGCCCTGGTCGCCGAGGTCCGCAAGCTCGCGGCGGCGGAGCCGGACGCGCCACCGGCCGGTCGGCTGCCCCTGGCCGAGGTGGAGTCGACACTGAACGCGGCGTTCTCCGACGTCGACGTCGCCGAGCAGGTCCGGGCGGGCCGCCTGCTCCGGGCGGCCAGCTACGCCGGCTTCGGCGAGGTGCCCCGGCCGCAGCTGAGGCTGGTCACCGGCGACGAGGAGGAGCCGGAGGAGGCACGCCCGGCCCGCCGACCGGCTGCCCAGCGGGGGCGTCCCGAGGCAACCTCCCGCACGGACCGGGCAACCTCCCGCCCGGACCGGGCCGCGGAGCGCGCCGAGCAGGCCGCGCAGCGGGCCGCCCGTGCCGAGCGGGCCCGGCAGCGCCGCGCCCTGGACCGGGAGCTGGCCAAGGCCCGGACCGATCAGCAGCGCGCGGAGGCCGAGCTGACCGAGGCGGCCGGGCAGGAGCGCGACGGTGCCGCAGTACTCGATGGAATCGAGGCCGAACTGGCCGAGCTGGAGCGACGGCGGGCGGTCGCCGAGCAGGATCTCAGCCGGGCCAAGCTCGCTCGGCGGGCCGCCGAGCGGGCGGTCACCGTGGCACGGCGGCGCGCGGGCGAGGTGGAGGCCGCGGTCGAGGCGTTGGCGGCCGAAGAGGGGGATGCGGACGCGGGCGGTGGCGCGGCAGACTGACAATCGATGGACGACGACGAGTGCGCGGGCCGTCCAGGGCGGGTGATCCCGGATCGGGGCCTCGTCGTGGTCGACGGATCGGGCTGCCCGAGCGGGTCGCTCGGATGACACCGGAGCAGGTCGCTGCCGCCAGCAAGCCGGTAGTGCTCGACCTCGGCGACGCGTTCGCCCGGGACCCGGCCACGTTGCGCCGTGCCCGGCTGCTCGGCATCTCCGGCTGGGCGTTCTACATCAGTGGCCGGGCTGGGGCGCTCGGCGACGTGCGGGCCGAGACGGCCGCCGCGGCGCTCGGGTTCATCGCCCCGGACGCGGTCGCCGACGGGTGGGACGCCGCCGCCCGGGTCGTCCCGCCGGTCGAGGTGGCGGCAGCGAGCCTCGCCGAGTGCTGCCGTTGGGGCGCGCAGCAGCTTGACGCCCGGCCCGCCACCGAGCGCCTGGCGGTGCTCGTCGAGCAGGCGGTGGTGGCGGCGGACGCCAGCGCCATGCCGCTCTTCGCCGCGTGGCGGGCAATGCCGCTGCCGGATCTCTCGCCGGGGGCCCGCACCGCCGCCGGGCTGCGACTGCTCCGGGAACACTTCACCGGCGCCTACCTGCTTGCGGTACGCGCCGCCGGAATGACCCCGCTGGAGGCCGTGCTGGCCGGGCCGGAGGGGGAGGCCGGGGCGGTGGCCTGCGGTTGGCCGCCGCCCTATTCGCCGATCGGGCCGTTGGTGCGCCGGCGACTCTGGGCGGAGGCGGTGACCAACCGTCTCGTCGCGCCGGCGTTCACGGCCCTCGGCCCGGCTGCCGGCGCCGAGCTTGTCGAGTTGCTGCACCGCACCCGGGCCGACCTCGCCGCCGGTGTGTGATTGACGACCCGGCTCGCACCCGATCCGTGGTCCGGTCGGCGGCGGTAGCACACTGGGGAGGTGCGATACGCGCTGCTACGCCGACGCGGTGCCGGTGGGGCGGGCCCGCAACTCGGTGACGTAGTCGTCCGGGGCGCCCGCCTTCTCGGCGGCGTTGGCGATCTCGGAGAGATACCAGGACGTCGGCAGGCCGCCCTCGTACCCGTTGAAGACGTAGATCCACGCGGTCACGTCGCCGTCGAGGGTGGAGACCCGGACGTGCAGCTTGCGGTACGTGCCGGCGGTCACTCCCTCGATCTCGTCGAGCTGGCCCGCGTCGTACGGGTGGATGTCGTAGAGCGCCACGAAGACCCGGTCGCCGGGCGACTCGACAAGGGTGCTCACCGCGCCCTCCCAGCCGATCACGTCGGCCCCGGCGAAGGTCAGCCGCCAGCCTTCCAGCCAGCCGGTGCCCACCATCGGCGAATGCGGACAGTAGGCACGCATCCGGGCAGGGTCGAGATTTGAGCCGTAGGCGGCGTGATGACGCACGGCGATGACGATAGCCCGGCTGACGGGTGAGGGAGAATACGACAGTGCGTGTCGAATGCGCTCGGGAGAACAAAGTCACTGTGAGCACTGACGAAGGGCGAACGCTGTGAGCCGGATCGTGATCATCGGTGGGGGGCCGGCCGGGTACGAGGCGGCGCTGGTCGCCGCCCAGCTGGACGCCGATGTCACGGTGGTGGAGGCCGACGGCGCCGGTGGGGCCTGCGTGCTCTCCGACTGCGTACCGTCGAAGACCTTCATCGCCAGCTCCGGGGTGGTCACCGGTTACCGGGACACCGAGGAGTTCGGGGTGCACTCGGACGGCCTGGAGGCGGTCACCGTCGACGCGCGGGCCGTGCACGAGCGGGTCAAGCGGCTGGCGTTGGCGCAGTCCGCCGACATCCACGCCAAGCTGCTCAAGGCCGGGGTAACCGTCGTGGCCGGCACCGCCCGGCTCGGCGAGGACGCCCTCGGGCACACCCACCGGGTCGTCGTGACCCCCGCGGACGGCGGCGAGGAATACTCCATCGCGGCGACCACAGTGCTGGTGGCCACCGGCTCGACACCCCGCCAGTTGCCCACCGCCGTACCGGACGGTGAGCGCATCCTGACCTGGCGTCAGGTGTACGACCTGCCGGAGCTGCCCGAGCACCTGATCGTTGTCGGCTCCGGTGTCACCGGCGCGGAGTTCGCCAGCGCGTACCTGGCCATGGGGGTCCAGGTCACCCTGGTGTCCAGCCGGGACCGGGTGATGCCGCACGAGGACGCCGACGCCGCGTCCGCCATCGAGCGGGTGTTCCGCAACCGGGGCATGGAGATCCTCAACAACTCCCGGGCCGACGCGGTCCGGCGTACCGCCGACGGCGTCGAGGTGGAGCTTTCCGACGGCCGCCGGGTCACCGGCTCGCACGCGCTGATCACTGTCGGATCGATCCCGAACACGGCGAACCTGGGCCTTACCGAGTACGGCGTAGAGCTGGGCCGGGGCGGCTACGTGACTGTCGACCGGGTGTCCCGGACCAACGTGCCGGGCATCTACGCCGCCGGTGACTGCACCGGGGTGCTGCTGCTGGCCAGCGTCGCCGCCATGCAGGGTCGGATCGCCATGTGGCACGCGCTCGGCGAGGCGGTGCGCCCGCTGCGGCTGCGTACCGTGGCGGCGAACGTCTTCACCGATCCGGAACTGGCCACCGTGGGTGTCTCGCAGGACGAGGTGGACGCGGGCAAGGTGCCGGCCCGGCAGGTGATGCTGCCGCTCTCCGGCAACGCCCGGGCGAAGATGGACGATCTCTCCGACGGCTTCGTGAAGTTGTTCTGCCGGCCGGCCAGCGGTCAGGTGATCGGCGGGGTGGTGGTCGCGCCGAAGGCCAGCGAGCTGATCCTGCCCATCACCATGGCGGTGGAGAACAACCTCACAGTCAACGAGTTGGCGCAGACCATCACCATCTACCCGAGCCTCTCCGGCTCGATCACCGAAGCGGCCCGCCAGCTGATGCTGCACGAGCTGGAGTGACCGCCCCTTCCTCGTCGATCATGGAGTTGTGGTGGGCGGCTCACGCCGTGACGCCCTTCTCGTGGGGCACCACCACTCCATGATCGGCTACGGCGCGGGTCTGGGTCAGCGCGACGATTGCCAGCACTGCCACCTCGGTGAGGATGAGTAACCGTTCGGCCAGGCCGATCAGCACCCGGTCGCCGGGGTAGGCGGACCAGACCATCGCCGTCGCCAGGCTCAGGCTCAGCAGGACGAGGGTGCGGAGCATGCGGGCGGCCGGCTCCAGATCGGGCCGGCGGGCGAGCAGCCAACCGGCCGCCGGCAGTGCCAGAAAGGCGACCACCGAGGCGTACCGGTGCACATAGGCCGCCGTGGTCATGGCGGTACCCGGCTCGTTCGTCGGCACCACCGCGGCCAGCAGCAGCCCGGTCGCCCACGCGCCGAGCAGCAGCTCGGCCGCACGGCCGGGCCGCGCCGGTGCGGCGCGACGCAGCCCGTAGAGCAGCGCCACAGTGGCGAGCGCCAGCACCACCATCGCGACGTCGATGACCCCGCCCCGGTCGGAGACCGCGAAGTCGCTGATGGTCAACGCCCACGGGTTGAGGTCGTCGTTGACTTCCAGGTGACCGATAACGGTGAGCAGCGCCGCCAGGGCGATCCCGCCGAGGGCCAGCAGACCGGTGTTCCGGGTTCCAGACATGTCTCAGCCTGTCGCCGTGCGGACCCGAGCCGAATCGGGGAAGCCCACCGACATCGCCCCGAAAAACCACCCCTAGAGGTACGCCAGTCGCGGAGGCGGCGACACTCAGTCGATGGGGATGTCGACTACGGCGGCGGCGGCGCGGGCGTGGCGGGCGCTGACCACCGTCATCGCCCATCCCGCCGCGGCGAAGCCGGCAGCGGCGGCGCTGGCGATGATGACCAGTCGCCACGCCGACTCGGTGAGCGCGGTGCCGCCGAGGTGCCCGACCAGCGCGCCGTAGGTGGCCCAGCCCAGCGCGGCCACTGCCTCGTAGAGCACGAACAGCCGGTACGGGTAACGGCTGCGGCCGGCCGAGAAGCAGGCCGCCATCCGGCCGCCGGGAACGAACCGGCAGAGCAGGATGACAAGCGGTCCGGGTTGTCGGAGCCCCTGGGTGACCCGGCTGGCCATCCGACGGGCCCGGCTCGGCTCGGCGTGCCGGGGCGACCGCCGGTCCGGCGCGACCCGCCCGAGCAGGTAGCAGGCCAGGTCACCAGCGAAGACACCGAGTGCGCCGACGGCGATGGTGACCGGCAGGTTGAGCCCGCCGTAGACGGTGAGCGCACCACTGGTGATCATGATGATCTGGGTGGGTATCACCGGAACGAAGGCGTCCGCGATCAGCAGAGCGAGCAGCACCAGGTACGCCCACGTCGGCGATGCGACGTCAGTCAGAAGTTCGGGCACGCCTGCCACCTCGCCGGATGCGGCCGATTGGGTGTCTTGAGCCTGACTGCGTGTCCGGCGTCACCGAGGACAGGCCCGGCCCGTCGTGACGGTCGACACGACAGGGGCCACTCAGGTGCAACGAGGCCAACCGGTCTCGGGTGACGGGTTCCCTGCCCGTCCCACCCGTCCGGTACCGGTCGGCGGATCGGCGTACGTCGGCGTACCGTTGACGGGCGCGGCCCACGCCCGTCGGGTCCCCCGTTCCTGACGATTTCGGGCCGCCAGGGCCGCCGGCGGGTCCCGCGCCGGCGGCCCACCTCCTCGCTCGCCGCCGCAAATCCGGGTGCGGCCCCGGTTGCCCGCCGAGTACGGTCGCCGTATGCGCAGCGCGGTAGTGGTGACCACGACGCCGGGAATCCCCGGCGCGCCGCTCTGACGTAACCACCGTCGACAAGGCCCCGGGGCGATCCGCCCCCGAGGGCCGCGCGCCGTTCGGAGCCCAGGTCGCCTCCGGGTCGTACCCGATCCAGGAGCCCGACATGATCGACCACCGCAGGCTCGGCCGCGAGCTGGACCTCTTCGTCTCCGATCCACTGGCCGGCGCCGGCCTGCCGATCTGGCTGCCCGCCGGCGCCGCTGCCCGGCACGCCGTCGAGGAGTACGTCCGGGAGTTGGAGCGCCGCTCCGGCCACCAGCACGTCTACTCGCCCCCGCTGGGCAAACGCGAACTCTTCGAACTCTCCGGGCACCTGGGTTACTTCGCCGACGACATGTTTCCGCCGATGCGGCTGAGCGCCGACGATGAGTTCGTGCTCCGGCCCGCGCTCTGCCCGCACCACGCCCTGGTCTTCCGCGCCCGGGGCCGCTCCTATCGAGAGCTGCCGTTGCGGATCGCGGAGCTGGGCGGGATGTACCGCTCGGAGCGTTCGGGGGTGCTCGGCGGGCTGGCCCGGGTACGGGCCATCTCGCTCAACGACGCGCACACCTTCTGCGCCCCCGAGCAGGTGGGCGGGGAGGTCGTCGAGATCCTCCGGCTGATCCGCGCCGCGCACGCCGCGCTCGGCGTCCGCCCGGCCGGCTTCCGGCTCTCGTTGCGCGGACCGGGGGAGAAGTACGTCGGCGACGACGCGCAGTGGGCCCACGCGGAGGAGTTGCTCCGAGGGGCGCTGGCCGGGGTGGAGTACGTCGAGGCGCCCGGCGAGGCCGCCTTCTACGGCCCGAAGATCGACATTCAGATCGTCGACGCGGCCGGCCGGGAGTCGACCATCTCCACCATCCAGCTCGACTTCGACAAGCCGGAGCGGTTCGACCTGTCGTACACCGACTCGGACGGCAGCCGGCGTCGACCGGTCATGGTGCACCGCAGCCTGGTCGGCAGCATGGAGCGGCTCTTCGCGTACCTGATCGAGGTGCACGAGGGCGCCTTCCCGGCCTGGTACGCGCCGGTCCAACTGGTGCTGCTGCCTATCGACGACGGGCAGGCCGACGCGGCGGCCGACCTGGCCCGTCGCGCCGTCGAGGCCGGCCTGCGGGTCGAGGTGGACGGCACCGGCTCGCTGGGTGCCCGGATCCGGGACGCGGCCCGCCGCCGCGTCCCGTACCTCGGGGTGTTGGGCGCCCGGGAGGCGGCCGACGGGCGTCTCGCGCTGCGCCTGCGCGGCGGCCGGGCCCTGGACCCGATGCCCGCCGACGCGGCGCTGGCCCTGATCGGCGGGCAGGTCGCCGCCCGCGCCGGGGAGCTGCTCCCGGCGGGCTGACCCACCCGCCGATCCGGGGTGGGTCGCCGTCGGTCGCGTGGCGCGCACGGCGGCGACCCGCCCCTCAGACCGACGCCGGCTGGGCGGCGGGGACGGCCGGTTCCTCGTCGGCCACCGCGCCCGTGAACTGGGAGCGGTAGAGCCGGTGGTACGCGCCGTGGGCGGCGAGCAACTGCTCATGGGTGCCCTGCTCGACGATCCGGCCGTCCTCCATCATCAGGATCAGGTCGGCGTCGCGGATGGTGGAGAGCCGGTGCGCGATGACGAAGCTGGTCCGATCCGAACGCAGCGCGGCCATCGCCCGTTGCAGCAGCACCTCGGTACGGGTGTCCACCGAGCTGGTGGCCTCGTCCAGGATCAGCAGCGACGGCTCGGCGAGGAACGCGCGGGCGATGGTGATGAGTTGCTTCTCGCCGGCGCTGACGTTGCTGCCCTCCTCGTCGATGACAGTGTCGTAGCCGTCCGGCAGGCTGCGCACGAACCGGTCCACGAAGGTGGCCCGCGCCGCGGCGAGGATCTCCTCCTCGGTGGCGTCCGGCCGCCCGTAGGCGATGTTGTCGCGGATGGTGCCGCCGAAGAGCCAGGTGTCCTGGAGGACCATGCCGATCCGGCCGCGCAGGTCGTCGCGGCGCAACGCGGTGATATCCACCCCGTCGAGCGTGATCCGGCCGGCGTCCAGCTCGTAGAAGCGCATGACCAGGTTGACAAGTGTGGTCTTGCCGGCGCCGGTCGGGCCGACGATGGCCACCGTGTGCCCCGGCTCGGCGACCAGCGACAGGTCGTCGATCAGCGGCTTGTCCGGCTCGTAGCGGAACGAGACGTGCTCGAACTCGACCCGCCCGTGCGGGTCGGTGACCCGGGCCGGCTCGACCGGGTCGGGGGTCTGCTCCTCGGCGTCGAGCACCGCGAAGACCCGCTCGGCCGACGCCACCCCGGACTGGAGCAGGTTGGCCATCGACGCGAGCTGGGTGAGCGGCTGGGTGAACTGGCGGGAGTACTGGATGAACGCCTGCACGTCGCCCAGGCTCATCGTCCCGGAGGCGACCCGCAGCCCGCCGACCACGGCGATCGCCACGTAGCTCAGGTTTCCGATGAACATCATCGACGGCATGATGATCCCAGAGATGAACTGCGCCCCGAAGCTCGCCCGGAACAACTCCTCGTTCTTCGCGTGGAACGCGGCCTCCACCTCACCCTGCCGGCCGAAGACCTTCACCAGCTCATGACCGGTGTACGCCTCCTCGATCTGGCCGTTCAACTCGCCGGTGTGTGTCCACTGGGCGATGAACTGCTTCTGGGAGCGCTTGGCGATGCGCTGGGTGACGAGCACCGACAGCGGCACCGCGACCAGGGCCACCAGGGCCAGCAGCGGTGAGATCCAGAACATCACGGCCAGCACGCCGACGACGGTCAGCAGCGAGGTGAGCAGCTGGCTCAGCGTCTGCTGGAGGCTTGTCGAGATGTTGTCGATGTCGTTTGTGACCCGGCTGAGCAGCTCGCCGCGGGGCTGCCTGTCGAAGTACGGCAGTGGCAGCCGGTTGAGCTTCTCCTCCACCTCGGCGCGCAGCCGCAGCACGGTGCGCTGGACCACCCCGTTGAGCAGCCAGCCCTGCCACCACGACAGCACGCTCGCGGCCAGGTAGAGCCCGAGCGCCAGCAGCAGCACCCGCCCCAACGCGGTGAAGTCGATGCCCACGCCGGGCACCACGTCCATCCGGGCCAGCATGTCGGCGAAGCTGTCGTTGCCGCTGGCCCGCGCCGCGGCGACGGCCTGGTCGGCGGTGGTGCCGGCGGGCAGGTCCCGGCCGATCACCCCGGTGAAGATCAGATCGGTGGCGTGGCCCAGGATCTTCGGGCCGGCCACGCTGAAGCCGACGCTCACCACGGCCAACGTGATGATCGCGGCCAGGTGCACTCGGTGTGATCGCAGCCGGCCGAGCAACCGTCGGGCCGACGGCCCGAAGTTCATCGACTTCTCGGCGGGCATTCCGGCGCTCATCCACGGTGGGCCGCCGCCCTGACGGCCGGGCGGCAGCCGCTTCGGCGTCGCCGCGCCGCCGCCGGGTTGCTGCCCGGTCTCGCCGCCGGGCTTCTGACTGGGTACGGCCGCGGTGCGCGGCTCGTCGCGCTCGCTCACGCCGCCACCTCCGTCGTCTGCTGGGACGCCACGATCTCGGCGTACGTCGGGCAGGTCTCCAACAGTTCCGCGTGTCGTCCCACTCCGACGACCCCTCCGTTCTCGAGAACGATGATCTGGTCGGCGTCGATGATCGTGGAGACCCGCTGGGCCACGATCACCACAGCGGACTGCGCGGTGATCGGCCGCAGGGCGGCCCTGAGCCGCGCGTCGGTGCCCAGGTCGAGCGCCGAGAACGAGTCGTCGAAGAGGTAGATCTCCGGTTGTCGGACCAGCGCCCGCGCGATGGCCAGGCGTTGCCGCTGCCCACCGGAGACGGTCGTGCCGCCCTGGGCGATCGGTGCCTCCAGGCCGCCGGGCATCTGGGCCACGAAGTCCCGGGCCTGGGCGATCTCCAGTGCCGCCCACAGCTCCTCGTCGGTGGCGTTCGGGTTGCCGTAGCGCAGGTTGCTGGCGACCGTCCCGGTGAACAGGTACGGCCGCTGCGGCACCAGGCCGATCCGCCGCCACAGCTCGTCCGGCGCCAGCTCGCGCACGTCCACCCCGTCGACGAGCACCGCGCCGGCGGTGACGTCGACCAGGCGGGGGATCAGCGACAGCAGGGTCGTCTTGCCGGCGCCGGTGCTGCCGATGATCGCCGTGGTGGTGCCCGGGGTGGCCCGGAAGGAGATGTCCCGCAGCACCGGCTCGACGGCGCCGGGGTACTGGAAGCGCACCCCGCGCAGCTCCAACTCGGCCCGGGTGGCCAGCTCGCTGACCGGCTCGGCGGCGGGGACCACCGAGGAGTCGGTGTCCAGCACCTCGACGATCCGCTCGGCGCAGACCGCGGCCCGGGGCACCATCATCAGCATGAAGGTGGCCATCATCACGGCCATCAGGATCTGCATCAGGTACGCCAGGAAGGCGGTGAGCGCGCCGATCTGGATGGCGTTGGCATCCACCCGCTGCGCGCCGAACCAGAGCACCGCCACGCTGGAGACGTTCAGGACCAGCATGACCACCGGGAAGATCAGCGCCAGCAACCGGCCGGTACGCAGCGCGGTGGCGGTCAGGTCGGCGTTGGCGACGCCGAAACGGTTCGTCTCGTACGGCTCGCGCACGAACGCGCGGACGACCCGGATGCCGGTGATCTGCTCGCGCAGCACCCGGTTGACAGTGTCGATGCGGGTCTGCATCAGCCGGAAGCCCGGCACCATCCGACGGATGATCGCGCCCAGCGTGACGGCCAGGACCGGCACGCTGACAAGCATCAGCCAGGAGAGCCCGACGTCCTCGCGCAGCGCCATCACCACGCCGCCGACGCTCATGATCGGTGCGGCGACCAGCATGGTGCAGCTCATCAGCACGAGCATCTGCACCTGTTGGACGTCGTTGGTGTTGCGGGTGATCAGCGAGGGCGCCCCGAACCGGGCCACCTCGCGGGCGGAGAAGCGGTTGACGTGCCCGAACAGCGTGGCCCGGACGTCTCGGCCGAAGCCCATCGCGATCCGCGCGCCGAGATAGACGGCGGCGATCGAACAGACGATCTGGATCAGGCTGACCAGCAGCATCCAGCCGCCGGTGTGCACGATGTAGTCGGTGTCGCCGCGCGCCACGCCCTTGTCGATGATGTCGGCGTTGAGGCTGGGCAGGTAGAGCGAGGCCATGGTGCCCACGAACTGGAGCAGCACCACCGCCAGCAACGGTCGTTGGTAGGTGCGCAGTTGGTTGCGCAACAGTCGGATCAGCACGCCGGGTCCTTCGGATCGGTAGGGCGGCTGGTCATCCGCGGGTCGTCCCCGCTGCCGATGACCTCTAGCAGGAACTCCCGGATCACCTGTGCCTTCGCCGGGTCGGCGTCGACCGAGGTGATCGGGCGTCCGGATTGCATCAGCGTGCTGAGCGCTGCCACCCGTTCCCGCCCGGCGGGAGTGAGGACGATGCGCACGCTGCGCCGGTCGCTGTCGTCGCGCTGCCGCTCGACCAGACCGTCGCGTTCGAGGGTGTCGACGATGCCGGTCAGGGTGGCGGGGCGGACGAAGCCCTTCTCGGCGACCTCCCGGTGGGGCAGCTCGCCGTGTCGGGCGAGTGTCATCAGAGTCACCATGCCGGCGTGGGTGAGGCCGTGCTCCTCGGCGAGGTAGCGGTTCCACCGCTGTTCGACGAGGTGCCCGGCCACCATCAGCAGCCGGCCGAGCGGCACGTCCTGGAGGGTCACGAGTTTCACGTGGGCAGATTAGCTCCCTGATAGTCAGGAGCCAAACGAAATTACCACGGCGGTGGCGACGAACAGGATCTGCAGGACCGTGCGCTGGGGGAGCGGGGTCACCGGACGCCCGGCGAGGGTCAGCTTCCGGCGGGCCGCCGAGATGTTGGCGGGGAACATCGCGAGCATGAGCAGGGCGAGCCCGGCCGCGGCCGGGCGGGCGGTCGCCGGGATCAGCAGCCCGACGGCCCCGGCCAGTTCGAGGACGCCGGTGAGGGTGACAAGCAGATCCGGGCGGGGTAGTCGTGGCGGGACCATCGCGATCAGGTCGGCGCGGCGCTGACCGGCGAAGTGCGCGACGCCGGTCAGCACGAACAGCAGGGCCAACCCGACCCGGAGTGCGGGGTGCCAGCCGTCGAGTGCGGTGCTGCCGGCGAGGCCGGCCAGCCGAGCCAGCGCGGTGCCGACGATCAGAGCGATCAGGGGTGCCATCGGAAACCTCCTTGAGAAATCTTGTCAGTGGCAAGATTGCCCGTCGAGGTGGCATCTTGTCAACGACAAGATAGAGTTCCGGCATGACCGAGACGCGCGGCTACCACCACGGCGACCTCCGTCGCGCCCTGCTCGCCGCCGCGCTCGACGCGATCGAGGAGGACGGGCATGCCGCGCTGAGCCTGCGTGACCTGGCCCGTCGGGCCGGTGTCTCGCACGCCGCGCCCGCGCACCACTTCGGCGACAAGGCCGGTCTGCGCACCGCGCTTGCCACCCAGGGCTTCGACCTGCTGGCCCAGGAGTTGGCGGCGGCGGGCGACGACCTGCTGGCCGCCGGGGTCGCGTACGTCGACTTCGCCGTCCGACACCGCGCACACTTCGAGGTGATGTTCCGGCCGGAGCTGTACCGGGCCGACGACCCCGAGCTGATCGCCGCACGGGAGCGCGCCAGGGCCGCGCTGCGTTCCCAGGTGGCGGCCCTGCCCTCCGACGGCGCTCCCGCCGACACCGACCGGGACGCGCTCGCCGCCTGGTCGATCGCGCACGGCTTCGCGACCCTGTGGCTGGCGGGCGCGCTGCCGGAGCGGGTCGGCGACGACCCCCGTGCGGCAGCCCGCGTGGTCCTGCGCCGGCTGGCCACCTGACGGGTGGGCGCGCCGGCACCGGGTCAACCCCGGCGGGTCACCAGCTCGTGGGCAGCGGCATTCCCTCGGTGAAGCCGGCGGCGCTCTGCACGCCGACGATCGCCCGCTCGTGGAACTGCGTCAGGTCCCGCGCGCCGGCGTAGGTGAAGGCGCTGCGCACCCCGGCGATGATCTCGTCGATCAGGTCCTCGACGCCAGGTCGGACCGGGTCCAGATACATCCGCGCCGAGGAGATGCCCTCCTCGAACACCGCCTTGCGGGCCCGGTCGTAGGGGCTGTCGTCCGCGGTACGGGCGCTGACCGCCCGAGCCGAGGCCATCCCGAAGCTCTCCTTGTACCGCCGGCCGTCCGCGTCGGCGTACAGGTCACCGGGGGACTCGTAGGTGCCGGCGAACCACGAGCCGATCATGACGTTCGACGCCCCGGCGGCGAGCGCGAGCGCCACGTCCCGTGGGTGCCGCACCCCGCCGTCGGCCCACACGTGCCGGCCCAGTTGCCGGGCCGCGGTCGCGCAGTCGAGGACTGCGGAGAACTGCGGCCGGCCGACGCCGGTCATCATCCGGGTGGTGCACATCGCGCCCGGCCCGACGCCGACCTTGATGATGTCCGCCCCCGCCTCGACGAGGTCGCGTACTCCCTCGGCGGTGACCACGTTGCCGGCCGCGACGGGCACCCCCGGGTCCAGCTTGCGGACCGCCTGGAGCGCGGAGATCATGCGCGCCTGGTGGCCGTGTGCGGTGTCCACCACCAGCGTGTCCACCCCCGCCTCCAGCAGCGCGGCGGCCTTGCCTGTCACGTCGCCGTTGATCCCGACGGCCGCCGCGATGCGCAGCCGGCCCCGGTCGTCCACGGCCGGCGTGTAGAGGGTGGCGCGCAGCGCGCCCTGGCGGGTCAGCACCCCGACCAGCCGACCGTCGGCGTCCACCACCGGAGCGAGCCGGCGACGGCCCGCGGAGAGAAGGTCGAAACCGGTCCGTGGGTCGGCGTCCGCCGGGACGGTGTGCAGCTCGGTGGACATCACGTGACGTAGCTGGGCGAACCGGTCCACTCCCGTGGTGTCCGCCTCGGTGACCACGCCCAGCGGCCGGCCGTCGTCGTCGACCACGATCACCGCGGCGTGCGAGCGCTTGGGCAGTAGGTGGATGGCGTCGCCAACGGTCTCCGTCGGGCCCAGGGTGATGGGCGTGTCGTAGACCAGGTGCCGCCGCTTGACCCAGGCGACGACATTCGCCACCACCTCGATCGGGATGTCCTGCGGGATCACCGCGATCGCGCCCCGGCGGGCCACCGTCTCGGCCATCCGCCGACCGGAGACCGCTGTCATGTTGGACACCACGAGCGGGATGGTGGTGCCGGTGCCGTCACCGGTGGACAGGTCGACGTCGAGCCGGGAACCCAGGTCGGAGCGGGCCGGCGCCATGAAGACGTCGGTATAGGTCAGGTCGTGCGCGGGGGCCGCGCCGTGAAGGAACCGCACCCGACCATCATTGCCGCTCGCGGCCGCCGGTGCTGGTCCCGGTGCCGCAAACCACTCCCGCCGCGCGACCTGTGGTCAGGAAGGACCCCTCCGCACGAGGTGCCGTCGCGTCACGCGATGGTGCAGATGGGAGCGCCGGCGGTGATCACGGCGCCGACCTCGGCGGTGAGCCCGCTGACCGTGCCCGCCTTGTGGGCGTGCAGCGGCTGCTCCATCTTCATCGCCTCCAGCACCACCACCAGGTCACCCTCGGCCACCGTGTCGCCGTCCGCTACCGCGATCTTGACGATGGTGCCCTGCATGGGGGACGTGAGCGCGTCGCCGCTGACCGGCGCGCCCGCCTTGGCCGCGCCGCCGCGTCGTCCCGGCTTACGGGTGGCGGGCGCCGCGGTGGTCGTACTCCCGCCGAAGCCGGCGGGGAGGCTGACCTCGAGGCGCTTGCCGCCCACCTCGACCACGACGGTGTCGCGTTCGGCCGGCGCCTCGGCGGCGCCGGCGGCGGCGGCGAACGGCGGCACGGTGTTGTGGAACTCCGTCTCGATCCACCGGGTGTGCACGGTGAACGGCTCGGCGGTGAACGCCTCGTCCCGCACCACCAGCCGGTGGAACGGCAGCGCGGTGGCCATGCCGTCGACCACCATCTCGTCGAGCGCGCGGCGGGCGCGCTCCAGCGCCTCGGTCCGCGTCTCACCCGTGATGATCACCTTGGCCAGCAGTGAGTCGAAGTTGCCGCCGATCACGTCGCCGGCCGAGATGCCGGTGTCCACCCGGACGCCGGGGCCGGTGGGCAGCCGCAGCGCGGTGACCGTGCCCGGGGCGGGCAGGAAGTTGCGGCCCGGGTCCTCGCCGTTGATCCGGAATTCGATGGCGTGCCCGCGCGGCGTCGGGTCCTCGGTGCTCCGCAGCTTCTCGCCGTCGGCGATCCGGAACTGCTCGCGGACCAGGTCGATGCCGGCGGTCTCCTCGGTGACCGGGTGCTCGACCTGGAGCCGGGTGTTGACCTCCAGGAAGGAGATGGTGCCGTCCCTGCCGACCAGGTATTCGACGGTGCCGGCGCCGTGGTAGCCGGCCTCCCGACAGATCGCCTTGGCGCTGTCGTGGATCTGGGCCCGCTGGGCGTCGGTGAGGAACGGCGCGGGGGCCTCCTCCACGAGCTTCTGGTGCCGACGTTGCAGCGAGCAGTCCCGGGTGCCCACCACGATCACGTTGCCGTGCTGGTCGGCGAGGACCTGCGCCTCGACGTGGCGAGGCTGGTCCAGGTAGCGCTCCACGAAGCACTCGCCCCGGCCGAACGCCGCGACCGCCTCCCGGGTGGCCGACTCGAAGAGCTGGGGGATCTCCTCCATCGTCCGGGCGACCTTGAGGCCGCGCCCGCCACCGCCGAAGGCGGCCTTGATGGCGACCGGCAGGCCGTGGTCGACGGCGAACGCCATCACCTCGTCCGGGTTGGCCACCGGGTCCGGAGTGCCGGGGACCAGCGGAGCGCCGGCGCGCTGGGCGATGTGCCGGGCGGTCACCTTGTCACCCAGGTCGCGGATCGCCTGCGGGGTGGGGCCGATCCAGGTGAGCCCGGCGTCGATGACCGCCTGGGCGAAGTCGGCGTTCTCGGACAGGAAGCCGTAGCCGGGGTGCACGGCGTCGGCGCCGGCCCGCGCGGCGACGTCGAGCAGCTTGTCGATGCGCAGGTACGTCTCGGTCGCGCTGTCCCCGCCGAGCGCGTACGCCTCGTCCGCGAGGGTGGCGTGCAGGGCCTCGCGGTCGGAGTCCGCGTACACGGCGACGCTGCCCAGGCCGGCGTCGCGGCACGCGCGGATCACCCGGACGGCGATCTCGCCGCGGTTGGCGATGAGTACCTTGCGCACCTTCGTGGCTCCTCCCCGGCAGGTTACTGACGGGGAGTGTATCGGCCGCCCCGGTCACCCTAACGATCGCTCAGTGTGGAATGCCGCACTGCGCCCGTGCCACTTAGTCAAACTTGGCTATTACGCTTATCGGGTGTCTTCGACTCGAATGATGATCCTCGGTCTGGTGCGGTGGATGCAGCCGGTGCACGGCTACGACGTGCGCCGGGAGCTGCTGAGCTGGGGTGCCGACAAGTGGGCGAACGTGCAGCCCGGCTCGATCTACCACGCCCTGCGCAAGCTCACCGAGGAGGGGCTGCTCAGGGCCGTCGCCACCGAGCAGGTCGGCGCCCGCCCGGCGCGTACGACGTACGAGGTGACGTCGGTGGGGGAGGACGAGTTCCAGACGCTGCTGCGCGGCTTCTGGTGGGGCCTGTCCGAGCCGCTGGACCCGTTCTCCGCCGCGTTCGGCTTCCTGCCGGCGCTGCCGCGCAGCGAGGCGGCGGCGGCCCTGCGGAACCGGGCCAACCTGCTGCGCGCCAGTGTCGCCTCGATGCGGGCCTCGTTGGAGTCCGACTGGATCCGTAACACCAAGCCGGTGCACGTCAGTTGGATGTTCGAGCTCTGGTCGGCGCGGGCGGAGGCGGAACTGAGCTGGTGCGAGCAGATCGCGGAACGGATCGAGTCGGGTGTGTCGTACCTACCTGCTGAGCTGGAGCACGCGGAGGGCTGGTCGGCCTGGAGGGAGGGCGGACTGCCGCCCGCTTCGAACGCGGAATAATCAACGTTGACTAGAAAAGCTATATCGCGTTAGCCTGCTGACGGCACAGCGGGGGAGTGCGCCGTCCGGCGTCGTCCCACTCGACTGCCGGCCCCACCGGCGCCGTCCCACCCGACGGCCCCGGCCCTACCGGCCCGAACGACCAGGAGCAGAAATGATCGAGACCAGGGGGCTGCGGAAGTCGTTCCGCTCCCGCGCGGGTCGAGAGACGAAGACGGTGGACGCCGTGCGGGGCGTCGACCTCAAGGTCGCCGAGGGCGAGATCTTCGGCTTCCTCGGCCCCAACGGCGCCGGCAAGACCACCACGCTGCGGATGCTCGCCACGCTTATCGAGCCGGACGGTGGCGACGCCACCATCGCGGGCGCCGACCTGCGCAAGGACCCGGCCGAGGTGCGTCGCCGCATCGGCTATGTCCCGCAGGGCGGCAGCACCTGGGACGAGTCCACCGCCCGCGAGGAGCTGGTGCTGCACGCCCGCATGTATGGCATCGGCAAGGCCGACGCCCAACGGCGCGCCGCCCGCGCCCTGGACGCCTTCCAGCTCACCGAGTACGCGGACCGCAAGTGCAAGACCTACTCCGGCGGTCAACGTCGGCGGGTCGAGATCGCGTTGGGCATCATCCACGAGCCGAAGATCGTCTTCCTGGACGAGCCGACCACCGGCCTCGACCCGCAGAGTCGCGCGCACATGTGGGACGAGATCCGGCGGCTACGCGGCGACGGGATGACCGTCTTCATCACCACGCACTACCTGGACGAGGCCGACGCCCTGTGCGACCGGATCGCGATCATGGACAACGGCGAGGTCGTGGCCGAGGGCACGCCGGGCGAGCTCAAGCGCGAGATCTCCGGCGACGTGGTGCTTGTCGGTCTCGACCTGGCCGCCACCCCGCAGGCCGCCGAGGTCCTCGACGGCGAGCCGTACGTCAACAAGCTGGAAACCGTCGACGAGGGCGGCCTACGCCTCTACGTCGACGAGGGCGCGATCGCCATCCCGCAGGTGCTGCGCCGGCTTGACCACGCCGGGCTGGAGCTGCGCTCGATCGAGCTGCACCGACCCAGCCTGGACGACGTCTTCCTCACCAAGACCGGCCGCTCGCTGCGCGAGTCCTGACCACCGGAGACAACTCATGAAATTCGCCCGTGACACGTGGCTGATCTTCCAGCGCCAGACCCAACTCCTGCTGCGCAACCCGGTCTGGGTCTTCGTCGGGGTGTTCCAGCCGGTCATGTACCTGCTGCTCTTCGCCCCGCTGCTCAAGCCGGCACTGAACGCGCCCACCCAGGCCGCCGCCTACAAGATCTTCGTACCCGGCCTGCTGGTGCTGCTGGCGATCTTCGGCGGGCTGTTCCAGGGCTTCGGCCTGATCGCCGAGCTGCGCGCCGGCGTCATCGAACGCTCCCGGGTCACCCCGATCAGCCGGCTCGCCCTGCTGCTCGGTCGCTCGCTGCGCGACGTCGTGTCGCTCATCGTGCAGGCGGTCATCATCACCCTGCTGGCGCTCCTGTTCGACCTGCGGGTGTTCATCGGGGACCTGCTGCTGGCGTACCTGATGCTCGCCCTGATCGCCCTCATGACCTCGGCCGTCTCCTACGGTGTCGCCCTCAAGGTCAAGAGCGAGGACGCGCTGGCTCCCCTGATGAACACTGTGGCGCAGCCGGTGCTGTTGCTGTCCGGCATCCTGCTGCCGCTCACCTTCGCCCCCGGCTGGTTGCAGGGCATCGCCAACTGGAACCCGTTCTCCTGGGCGGTCGACGGCACCCGGGCGCTCTTCGCCGGTGACCTGGCCAGCGACAAGGTGTGGCAGGGCCTCGGCATCACCGCTGTGCTCGCCGCGCTGGGCGTCTACTGGGCCGCCCGCCAGTTCGCCCGCAGCGTCCGCTGACCCGACCAGCCGCGCGGCGTGATCGGCCTCGGCGGCCCGGCCGCTCTGATCGACTCGGTTTCCCGGAAGTCGGGGTGTCCTACCGGGTGGGATGCCGCGACTTCCAGGATCTCGAGGCGATCAAAGCGGCCGGGCGTCGCCGCTCAGCGCACCCGGGCGAGGGTGAGGCCGTCCGCGATCGGCAGCATCACCGGGTCCACCCGTACGTCGGCCAGCACCTCGTCGTTGAAGGCGGCGATCGCCCGGTCACCCTCGTTCTGCGGCGCGACGATCCGTCCGCCGCGCAGGACGTTGTCGACCGCGATCACTCCACCGGGCCGCATCCGGGGCACCAACTCCGCCCAGTAGACCGGGTAGCCCGTCTTGTCGGCGTCGATGAACGCGAAGTCCAGGTAGCGCTCGTGCGGCAACTCCCGCAACGTCTCCCCGGCCGGGCCGATGCGCAGCTCGATCCGGTCCTGCACGCCGGCGCGAGCCCAGTAGCGCCGGGCGATGCCGGTGAACTCCTCGGAGATGTCGAAGCAGGTCAGCCGCCCGCCCTCGGGCAACCCGCGGGCGATCGCCAGCGACGAGAGCCCGGTGAACGTGCCAACCTCGACGGCCTGCCGTACGTCGAGCAGCCGGGTGAGGAACGTCAGGAAGGCGGCCTGCTCCGGTGCCACCTGCATGGTGGCGTGTTCCGGCAGCACCGACCGGGTCTCCGCGGCCAGGTCCCGAATGATCTCGTCGGGCGGGGAGCCGTGGGCGACCAGGTAGGAGTGCAGCTCGTCGGTCAGCGGAATCGACTTGGTGGTCATGACCGGACGTTACCGAGCGGCTCGACCGACTGGCCTCCGGGCGCGACCTTTGTCCACAGGTCCGTGATCCGTAGGTCGAGTTCCGCGAGGAGTCGACGCAGCAGCGGCATCGACAGCCCGACCACGGTCCCCGGGTCACCCTCGATCCGCTCCACGAACGGCCCGCCCAACCCGTCGATGGTGAACGCGCCGGCCACCGCCAGCGGCTCACCACTGGCCACGTACGCGGCGATCTCGTCGTCGCTGATATCCGCGAAGTGGACAATGGTGGAGCCGACCGCCTCCGCGCGCCGCCCGGCGGAAACGTCGATGAGGCAGTGCCCGCTGTGCAGAACGCCGCTGCGCCCCCGCATCCGCAGCCACCGCTCGGTGGCGTCCGCCGGGTCCGCCGGCTTGCCGAGGATCTCCCCGTCGAACGCCAGCACGGAGTCGCAGCCGATCACCAGAGTCCGCTGGCCGGCACCGGGGCTGAGCCGCGTCAACACCGCCTGAGCCTTGAGTCGAGCCAACTCCAGGCACAACTCCTCAGCCCGATCGGTCACCACCAACGACTCGTCCACCCCGCTGACCAGCACGTCTGGCTCAATCCCGGCAGCCTGGAGAAGCTTGCGACGAGCAGGGCTCGCCGAGGCGAGCACGAGGCGGAGCGGCAGAGTTTCAGACACCCACCCGACGTTACCGGCTAACCACCCCCACAACGCCCTCCCGCCACGCAGCCACCCGCCGCCGGCTTGAGGCCGTGATCAACTCGCCTTTGCTGATATCGCGGCATCCCACCGCCCGGACGCCGCAGAATCAAGGAACCCGAGTCGATCGCCACGCCGCCGACCAAATCAGCGACTAATCCTGGGCGGCGGATCATCACCGCGCCGCCGCCGCCGCGCCACCACCGCCCAGCCGACCCCCGCAGCCAAGATCACCCCAAGCGTGGCCAGGCCACGCACCGTCGCGCCACCCTCGTCGTCACCCGGCTGAGCACCAGCCGCCGTGGTCGAGCCAGCACCAGCCGACGCGCTCACAGATTCAAACCCCAGCGGCGGTACGTCCGCCGTCAGCGCCGCCACCAGATCGATCACGCCATAGCCGTACTCGTCGTCACGCCCAGGCGCACCCTTGTCGATCGCCGTCGCCGTGAGCCGATGCGCCACCTCCCGCGCCGGCAGGTACGGGTACTTGGACCGAATCAACGCCGCCGCCCCCGCCACAATCGCCGTGGCACTCGATGTGCCAGTGCCCTTCGAGTACTTTCCGCCGTAGCTGGTGCTGTAAATGTCGACAGCGGGAGCGACCACGTCGATCTTCGGGCCGGTCACGGAGACGGCGGCGTGCAGTCCATCACGACCGACGCCGCCAACGGCAATTACGCCTTCTTCGCTTGCCGGATATCCAAACGACCCGTAGGGCAAATTACCTACCGCTGCCACGACGATAATGTCCGCTGCGAGCGCAGCTTGGACTGCTCGAATGAGTCGATCAGTCGATGCGCCACCGCTTGAAATGCTGATTACTTGAACCCTTTTAGCCGTGGCGTACTCCACGGCAGCAGCGAGTTCGTCAGCTTCACCGAGATTGTCTGCCGCAGCCGCCTTTATTGGAAGGATCTTGGCTCTCGGTGCAATGCCGAGCGCGCCATTATTTCCGCCTCTGCCGTGCGCCGCGATAAGCCCTGCCATGCTTGTGCCATGGCTGTTCGGGTCGGTCTGGCCATTCCCCGATTCTCCCGAGACAGTGTCGATTCCCTGAAGTAGGTTGTTGCTAAGGTCAGGGTGTGGATCTACACCGGTATCGGGCACCGCAACGATGACCCCGTCGCCTTGGCTGATGGCGTGCGCTCTTCCGACATTCAGGTAACGAAGGTGCCACTGGTCGTCCCGAATGCGCTCGGCCTCGTTGGATTGTGGGGTGCGGTATATGGTATGAGGGCCGGCGGTTGCTGGCAGGCTTATGGCCGCCACGGGTAAGGTCAACGCGATTAGTGCGAATTTGGCTCTAAATGTCATTACCGCGTGAAGCCGATAGCCGGACCAGGATCAATGTTTCCCTCATCGTCGGCCGGCCGCACGACTGGCGCGACCCCCTCATCAGTCTCCCATGGATTATCGGGGTCCCAATACGGTGAGCTGTTCTCGGGCTGCTTCCGTCCGCTTGGCCGAACAGGATTTGGCTGTGCACCAGCGGGACCTGCCAGTCCGGGAGCACCGCCCAATGGTGGGAAACTTTGGGCTGCTGAGAAGCCGCGGCCCACGCCAGGTCGAGAACCTGCTCCGCCGCTAGGTGCAGTACCGGCTCCGCCGCCTCCAATAACGCCACCGATCGGATTGACGCGGCGGGGTGAGCCCGATCCTGCTCCCGGCTGATTTAGGCCAATTCCTGGTGAGCCTCCAATCAGGCCTCCGGGCGGCATGGGGTGAGGTGTAGTCGGTGGCCTCGGTCGCTGGGGAGGTTTCTCATTCCCGCCAAGTGGAGTGCCGACTGACCCTGCCTGAGGGTGTGGTGAAATTCCACCAACGGGCCGAATTGGGATGTTGGACGGCAGGCCCGCCGGAGCGCCGGGGGGTGCTGGGGAGGGATTAGTAAACCCAGGCAGGTTTAGGTTAGCCGTGGTCGGGGTTGATCCTGAACCTATTCCACCCAGGATTGGCCCGACGCCCGAAGTGGTCTGGAGAGGGGTTGGGCCCACGGAAGCTGGTTTGGAGGTTTGCAACCGTGCTGCGGGTGCCATCGGTACAGCGACAACCGGAGGAATGATCGGGCTCTGGGTGCCGGTTCCATATACGTCGGGATCATTTGGTTGATGGCCGGGTCGGCGCGGTGGTGGTGGTGGTTTTTGCAGGGTTGCTTGGGCCTGTTGGAGTTCGCCGCTGAGGTTGAACATCGCCGCTCGTGCCTGAACGTTGAGCCGTTCCAGGTCCGCATCGGTGACCGGCGCTTCGGTGACCCGGTTGCCCATCACCGCCTTCGGGTCGGCGGCCATCGACTCGAACGCCTGCTTCTGTTGGGACTTGGTCGCGTACTCCTCGTGGATTTTGCGGAGCGCGGCCCGGGTGGTGCCGATGGCCTGGGTGGCCGCGGAGAGCGCGGTGTAGTTGGCGGCGGCGGCGTTGTGGGTGCGCTGCACCTTGTCGATCAGCTCGTCGAGTTCGGCCAGGTAGGTGCGGGAGGCGGCGCTGGTTTCGGGTGGCCACGCCTCGGCGAGCCCGCGCCGGTATTCCTGGAGGCGGCTGAGGTGGATTTGCGCCAGGTCGCAGACCTTGCGCCAGCCGGCGACCTGCTTCCAGTGGTTGTCGGTCTCGTGGTCCTGTAGGCAGGCCCACATGCTGTTGACGTCCATCAGGTGCCAGTCGGTCAGGCCGGAGGTGCGGCCGGTGCCCCGTTCGATCATGGCAGCACCACCGGTCCTTCGGTGTCGGCGCCGGCGCCGGTCGGGTCGGTCAGCATGGGTGTCGGGCCGCCGGGCAGCATGCTGGTCGGGTCGGCGAGGGCCTGTCGCACGTCCACCACTCGCGCGGCGGTGAAGGCGTCGCTGTCGGCGTACCGGGTGGCGACCTGGTCGGCGGCGGCGGCCAGGTGGCCGGTGGCGCCGCGGACGGCGTAGACCATGTCGGCGGTGGCCTGTTGCGTCTCGTGGTGCGCGTGCAGGAACGTGACCAACTCGATGAAGGCGTCGCACGGGTTGGGCAGTCGCGCGGACATGTCTTCGGCGATGTACGGAAGGTGCGGCGCGTAGTTGCTCTCGACCTCGGCGGCGAGCCGGTCGGCGAACTCTCGGAGCTGGCTGATGTCGGCTTCGATGCCGCCGTAACCGCGCAGCCAGGGCGCTGGCCGGTCCTCTTCAGGGATCACGGGCCCTCCCTAGCTGTCACGACACCGTCTCCCTGAGTGAGGGTAACGGCTGCGCGCACCCCTGGCAGCCCCCGCCCGGCGGTCGGGTCAGCGAGGCTGGCCGGCGCTGCGCCACCCGCCGGAGCTGGCCGGCCGACCGCTGCGCGCCCAGGCGGACGCGGTCGTCGGCGTGGCCGTGGCGACTGGGCGGGATCGCACGATGATCGCCCCCACCAGGGCGGCCAACTCCTCCGCGGTGGGCACGCCCCGAACGACCCGGAACAGGGGCTCTTCGGCAGACATGACGCCAGGGTACGCGGCGCGAAGTTACGGGAAGCAGACAGTGGCGTGCCGGCGGTGTGAGCGTCGGCGGGTCCGGGTACCGTCTCAGCGATGTCGAACGCGCTTCCCCAACTTGTCGCTGACCGATACCGGCTCTTGTCGCCGCTCGGCCAGGGCGGCATGGGCCGGGTGTGGAAGGCGCGCGACGAGGTGCTGCACCGGGACGTCGCCATCAAGGAGTTGGTGCCGCCGCCGGGTCTCACCGACGAGGAGCGCCGCGAGATGCGCGAGCGCTCGTTGCGGGAGGCGCGGGCCATCGCCCGCCTCAACCACGCGAACGTCGTCCGCATCTTTGACGTGCTGCGCACCGATGGTGATCCGTGGATCGTCATGGAGTACGTGGCGTCGAGGTCGTTGCAGGACACTCTCGCCGAAGATGGCCCCGTGTCGGTGGCCCGCACTGTGGAGATCGGCCTCGGCGTGCTGGGTGCGCTCAGTGCCGCGCACAAAGCGGGCGTCATGCACCGGGACGTCAAGCCCGGCAACGTGCTGCTGGGCGAGGATGGCCGGGTGGTGCTCACCGATTTCGGTCTCGCCACGATTCCGGGCGACCCGAACGTGACCCGTACCGGGATGGTGCTCGGCTCACCCGCGTACATCTCGCCGGAGCGGGCCCGCGACGGCACCGCCGGCCCGGAGGCCGACCTGTGGTCGTTGGGCGCGACGCTCTACGCGGCGGTCGAGGGCAAGTCGCCCTACGCCCGGCCGTCGGCGATCGGCACGCTCGCGGCGCTGGCGACCGAGCCGATTCCGCCGCCGAAGAACGCCGGTCCGCTGAAGGCCGTGCTCAACGGGCTGCTGCGTAAGGATCCGAACGAGCGGATCACCGCCGAGGTGGCGGAGCGCCTGCTGCGCCGCGCCGGTGGCAAGCGTGCGCGTGGGATCTCACTGCTGGATGGCGTACGCCGGCCGGGGCCGAACGGCCCGCGCGAGCCGCGCCCGCCGCTGGTCCCCGCACCGCGACCGGCCGAGAGTGTCGAACGGCCGGTGTCCCCGCCAGCACCGCCGGCGGCTGCTGCTGCCGCCACGACCTCGGCCACCGATGCCACGCCGACGACAGTCGTGCCCTCCGGCGCGCACGGCGACCCGACCGCACCGGTACCAGCCGACCCGACCGCTGCGGTGCCGGCCGAGCCGACCGCGACGATCGACAGTCCGTCCGACGCCGACCCGACCGCGATGGTGCCGGCCCCGGGCGACACGAGCGACGACGGTACGACGCACACCGGCGACGGCACGACGAACGACGACGACGAGCCGACGGTCGTCGACGGCCCGCCGGTGGCTCCGGAGCAGCGCAAGCCGACGACGCCCACGTCCCTCATGCCGCCGGTGAGTCCGGCCGGGCGCGCGGCGGTGCCGGCGTTTGGCGGTACGAAGCCGAGCAACACCCGACGCAACCTGCTGATCGGGGCCGTTGTCGCGCTGCTGTTGATCGGCCTCGTGGTGGTCGTGCCGCTGCTCACCAGGGGCGACGACGAGACCCCGCAGGCCGACCCGACCGGGGCTGGCGCGACGTCGGCAGCGGCGCCGACCTCCGCCGCGGCGGTGCCCCCACCCACAAGTGGCGCACCGAGTCCGACACCTTCGGCCTCGCCCTCGGTCGACCCGAACGCGTTGCCGGCGGGTTGGAAGCTGCACAAGGACCCGGCCGGCTTCGCCCTGCCGATCCCCGACGGTTGGGTGCGCCGGCAGGTAAGCAGCGACACTGTCGTCTTCGACGAGTCCAACGGGCCGGGTGAGCTGCTCGTGCAGTGGACACCAACGCCGAAGGAAGACGCCTACAAGGACTGGCTGAGCATCGAGCCGGACCGCAAGGATATCGTCAAGAACTACCAGAAGCTCGGCATCGAGCGCTGCAACTTCTGGAAGACCTGCGCCGACTGGGAGTGGCTGGAGACCCGGGACGGGACGCGCATCCACGTCCGTAACCGCGGGTTCGTGACGGCAAGTAACCGGGGCTACGCCATGCGGTGGGAGATCGCGGAGAGGGACTGGCAGGCCAAGCTGCCGGACTTCGACCGGATCGCCAAGGGTTTCGTGCCCGACCGTCAGGACTGAAACTCATTCGCATGACCCTCCGTCGTCCTGGGTAATTGACCTTCGACGACGGAAGGAGGCACGACATGGGTTACCGACGGAGGGACACCCGGCCTCGGCTGGCGCTGTGGATGCTCGTGGCGCTCGGCGACGCGATCCTGCTGCTTGTCACGATGGGGATTCCGGCGCTCATCGCACTGTTCAGTGTGGTGCTGGTTGTTGGTTCCGGGGTGGCTGCCTGGCGGCTGACCCGCCGGGGCGAGCTGGCCCGCGAGGAAGCCGTGGTGCCGGCGTTGAGCCGACGGCGGGCCTGACCCGTACTCGAATGGTGTGGCGGCAGCCGGACCGATTGTCAACCGTGTGGTGACCGTCGATCCCGCTGCCGCCAACGGTCCGATCAGGTGTTGTTGGCCAACGCGATAAGTCGGCTGCGGTCACCGTTCCAGTAGTTGCGGTCCACGTTGCCGCTGATTCCCGAGACGACGCCGCTGCTCGTGTACTGCCAGAAGCTCCACACCGGCGCTCCGGCCGGCAGGGCGCCGGGCGTGCTCGACCAGCGGGCCAGCCAGAGCGGGTGGTTCGCCCACGGGCCGGTCCAGCTGCCGGTGCACTGGTTCCACCAGCTCGTGGTGGTGTAGATGACGGCGTACCGGCCGGTGCGGGAGCGGTAGGTGTTCAGGAAGTCCTGCACCCAGTTGCGCATTCCGGTCGTGCTGAGCCCGTAGCAGTAGCCGCCGCTGTACGGGTTGGCCTCGATGTCCAGCGCCGCCGGCAGGGTGCGGCTGTCCGCCGACCAGGCGCCGCCGTTGGAGGCCAGGTAGTTGGCCTGGGTGGAGCCGGCGGAGATGTTGGGCCGGGCGAAGTGGTACGCCCCGCGGATCACCCCGGCGTTGTACGCGTTGACGTAGTTGGCGTTGAAGTTCGGGTCCTTGTAGGTGGTGCCCTCGGTTGCCTTGATGAAGGCGAACTCGATGCCCGCGTTGCGGACGCTTGTCCAGTTGATGGTGCCCTGATAGCGGGACACGTCGACGCCGGCTGTGGTGGCGGCGGCCGCCGGTCCGGCGGTCGCGACCAAAGCCGCCGCCGCGGTGGCGAGGACGGTGAGGCCGGCCGCGAGTGCGCGGCGCAGCGATGACGAGGTACGGGCCATGAATGCCTCCAAGGACGACGCTCTATCGACAACCATCTTTGGAGGTAAGTGCCCTAGATCACAAGGGTGGCTGAAAAAAGCTTCATCGACGGGCGTCGGTCGCCCCGGTGACCGGAGCGGAACGAATCAGCGCAGGGCGGCCGGGTCGAGCTGCCAACGGAACGGCTCGACCACCGTCAACGTCTCGCCCGCCTTGGCCACCTGGTCCTCGACGTAGTGCTCACCGTCCAGCCGGAACAGCCGCAACGAATGGCCGTCGCCGTCCTGCGGTCCGGCGTCTCGCCCAGGGCGAAATAGTCGGCCTCGGTCCAGAGCCCGACGTGATGTTCCAGGGGTTCCGCACTCACCGGCGCTCACCTCCCGCCTCACTCGCCACCCGATCAGTCTCCCAGAAGACGAGCCGGTGCTCCGGAAGCGACCCGGAACGCCGCCGGTAGGCTCGCGCCCCATGATGTCGATCGACGGGCTGGGCGAGAAGTGGGACCTGCTGTTCGGCGCTCAGCCGGACCCGCCCCCGCTGCTGGTGCTGATCACCGCTGCCGTCGCGCTGGTGGTGGTGTCGACCCGGCTGCCGTGGCGGATCGCCCGCAACGCCATCACCATCGCGCACGAGGGCGGCCACGCGCTCGTCGCCCTGCTCACCGGCCGCAAGCTGCGCGGCATCCGGCTGCACTCGGACACGTCGGGGCTGACGCTCTCCGCCGGCCGCCCCACCGGGCCGGGCATGATCCTCACCCTGCTCGCCGGATACGTCGCCCCGCCGCTCGTCGGGCTGGCCGGCGCCTGGCTACTCGGCGGCAACCGGATCACCCTGCTGCTCTGGGTGGCGGTGGCGCTGCTGCTGGCCATGCTCGTCATGATCCGCAACGTCTTCGGGGTGGTGTCGCTGCTGGTCACCGGCGCGCTGGTGTTCGCCGTCTCGTGGTACGCCACACCGCAGGTCCAGGCCGCGTTCGCGTACACCGGGGTGTGGTTCCTGCTGCTCGGCGGGCTGCGACCGGTGGTGGAGCTGCAACGGCTACGGTCGCGCGGCCGGATGCCCGCCTCCGACGCCGACCAGCTCGCCGGCCTCACCCCGTTCCCGCCGCTCTTCTGGGTGTCCGTCTTCGCCCTGGTCAACCTGTTCGCCCTGGTCGCCGGCGCGCTCCTGCTGGCCGGCCCCATCCTCACCAGCGCCGGCCTGACGGTCTGACCCGACGGGCAGAATGAGGCAATGCGATACGTGATCATCGGGGCGGGTGCGGTCGGCGGGACCATCGGCGTACGGCTGGCCCAGGCCGACCGGGACGTGACAGTGGTGGCCCGTGGCGCCCACCTGGACGCGATCCGGGCGCGCGGGTTGACCCTGCGGCAGCCCGACGGCGAGGTCACCGCCCGGCTCGCCGCCCTGGACGGGCCCGGCGACCAGCCGCTGCCGGCGGACACGGTGTTGATCCTCACCGTCAAGTCGCAGGACACCGCCGGCGCGCTGGCCGCCTGGGTGGACGCGCCGGTGGTCGGTGGTGGCACCGCGGGTGAGCGGCTGCCCCTGGTGACCGCCCAGAACGGGGTGGCGAACGAGCGGGCCGCGCTGCGGCTCTTCGCCGACGTGCACCCGGTCTGCGTCTGGCTCCCGGCCACCCACCTTGATCCGGGCGTGGTGGTGGCCAACGGCCACCCGCACCCGGGGATGCTCCACATCGGGCGTTACCCCGAGGGCGCCGACGACACCGACCGGGCGATCGCCGCCGACCTGAGCGCCGCCGGGTTCGTCGCGCCGGTCCGCGAGGACGTGCTGCGCTGGAAGTACGGCAAGCTGCTCAGCAACCTCGGCAACGGCCTCCAGGCGCTGCTCGGGCGGGACATCCCGGACGTGTTGGCCGAGCGGGTACGCGCCGAAGGAGTCGCCGTGCTCGCCGCCGCCGGGATCGCGCACACCTCGCCGGCGGAGGAGAAGGCCGAACGCGGTGACCTGGTGCAGCAGCGCCCGGTCGACGGTGCGGCCCGCTCGGGCGGCTCCACCTGGCAGAGTCTGGCCCGGGGCACCGGCTCGACCGAGGTCGACCACCTCAACGGTGAGATCGCGCTGCTCGGCCGGCTGCACGGCGTACCGACGCCGGCGAACGTCGCCGTCCAGCGGGCCGTCCGCCGGGCGGTCCGGGAGCGGATCGCGGCCGGGGCGTTCCCGCTCGCCGAACTGGACAAGATGATCTCCTGATCGGGGCAACCGACGGCCCGGCCCGGCGCGTGTTCCCTGCGACCGACACGGGGAGGCAGCGGGTGCCAGACGTCGACGAGTTCGACGAGTTCTACCGGGGGAGCCGGCAACGGCTGCTCGGGTTCGTCTACGCCCTGACCGGTGACCGGGTCGAGGCTCAGGACGCCGTGCAGGAGGCGTACATCCGGGCGTGGCAGCGCTGGTCGACGGTCCGTGGGTACGACGACCCGGAGGCGTGGGTGCGGGTGGTGGCCAGCCGGGTCGCGGTCAGCCGGTGGCGCAGCCTGCGCAGCCGTGCCCGCGCGTACCTGCGGCACGGGGCCACCGAAACCGTTCCCGGACCCGGCACGGACACCGTCGAGGTGGTCGCCGCCCTGCGCCGGCTGCCCGAGGAGCAGCGCGTCGCCCTCGCCCTCTACTACCTGGTCGGCATGCCGGTAGCCGACGTGGCGCGGGAGACCGCGGCCCCGGTGGGCACCGTCAAGGCCCGTCTCTCCCGGGGGCGCGCCGCGCTCGCCGGCCTGCTCGCCGTCTCTGACCTGGAGGAGGCCACCGATGCGTGACGACCCGACGTTCGTCGAACGGCTCCAGCGGGACCTCAGGGACGTGCGCTGGCTCGACCCGGAGGAGATTCGCTCCCGGGCCCGCCGCCGCAGCCAGCGCAGGATCGTCGTGACCACAGTGGTGCTGGCCCTCGCCGGGGTTTCCGCAGTGGCGGTCGCCAACCCGCGGCAGTCCCCGCCACCGGTTCAGCCGGTCGCCTCCGCCGCGCCGACCCGGCACGAGATCACCACCGACGCCCTGCTCCAGCCGGCCGACCTGCCACAGCAGGTCGATGTGCGGCTCAGCCAATCGGGGCTGGGTGAGCCGGTCCTGCTGGATCACCTGCTCGCCGCCTGCCGGGCGAGTCAGGGGCACTCGGATGGCTGGCAGGTGTCAATCCTGTCCCGTTCGCAGACCCTGGTGCCGAAGCGAGCTTCGGCGATCCTCACCGAGGCGGACGGTCTGGTCACGCAGGATCTCTTCCGGCTGACCCCCGACGCGGCAGTTCAGCTTCTCGCCACCCTGGACGACGTGGTCGCCCCGTGCGCCGAGTGGACGAGCGTTGGAGGGTACAAGGTGGGGGGCGCGACGGGCACCGGAGCGGCGACGCACCGCTGGACGGTGGTCCAGCGGGGTTTCGCCGGCGACGGGGCTGCGCTGCTGCGGCACACCGGGTCGCCGCCCGTCGATCAGAGGACGGGCGAGCCCATCGGCGCGGCCCCCCCGCCGACCACCACGGCTGTGGTCCGGGTGGGCGACCTGATCACCGTGCTCAGTCTGGGGCAGGCCGGCACCGAGCTGGAACTGCGCCAACTGGCGGAGGTCGCCGCCCGCCGGATGTGCGTCGCCGCCAACCCGGCCTGCTGACCCCGGCCGCGGCGCCGGTCAGAGCGGGATGTTGCCGTGCTTCTTGGGCGGCAACGTCTCCCGCTTGGTGCGCAGCACGCGCAGCGCCCGGACGATCTGGGTACGCGTCTCGTGCGGCGCGATCACCGAGTCGACGTAGCCGCGCTCGGCCGCAACGTACGGGTTGGCCAGGGTGTCCTCGTACTCGGCGACCTTCTCGGCGCGAACCGCCGCCGGGTCCTCCGCGCCGGCCAGCTCGGAGCGGTAGAGGATGTTCACCGCGCCCTGTGCGCCCATCACCGCGATCTGGGCGGTCGGCCACGCGAAGTTCAGGTCCGCGCCGAGGTGCTTGGAACCCATCACGTCGTACGCCCCGCCGTACGCCTTGCGGGTGATCACGGTGACCTTGGGGACGGTGGCCTCGGCGTACGCGTAGATGAGCTTGGCGCCCCGGCGGATGATGCCGTCCCACTCCTGGCCGGTGCCGGGCAGGAAACCGGGCACGTCCACGAAGGTCAGCACCGGGATGTTGAACGCGTCGCAGGTGCGCACGAACCGTGCGGCCTTCTCCGAGGCGGCGATGTCCAGGGTGCCGGCGAAGTGCATCGGCTGGTTGGCGACGACGCCCACCGGGCGGCCCTCCACCCGGCCGTAGCCGACCACGATGTTCTGCGCGTAGAGCGGCTGGACCTCCAGGAACTCCCCGTCGTCGAGGACGTGCTCGATGACCGTGTGGATGTCGTACGGCTGGTTGGCCGAGTCCGGGATGAGCGTGTCCAGCTCCCGGTCCTCGTCGCTGATCGCCAGGTCGGCCGGCGCGTCGAAGACCACCGGCTCGTCGAGGTTGTTCGACGGCAGGTACGACAGCAGCGCCTTGACGTAGTCGACAGCGTCGTCCTCGTCGGTGGCGAGGTAGTGCGCGTTGCCGCTGCGCGTGTTGTGCGTGCGGGCCCCGCCCAGCTCCTCCATGCCGACGTCCTCGCCGGTCACCGTCTTGATCACGTCCGGGCCGGTGATGAACATGTGCGACGTCTGGTCGACCATCACTGTGAAGTCGGTGACCGCCGGGGAGTAGACCGCGCCGCCCGCGCAGGGCCCCACCACCAGGGAGATCTGCGGGATGACGCCGGAGGCCCGCACGTTACGGAAGAAGATCTCGCCGTACAGGCCGAGCGAGACCACACCCTCCTGGATGCGGGCGCCGCCGGAGTCGTTGATGCCGACCACCGGGCAACCGATCTTCATGGCCAGGTCCATCACCTTGACGATCTTCTCGCCGAAGACCTCGCCGAGCGAACCACCGAAGACAGTGAAGTCCTGCGCGAACACGCACACCTGCCGGCCGTCGACAGTGCCGTAGCCGGTGACCACACCGTCGCCGTACGGGCGGTTGCGCTCCAGCCCGAAGGCCGTGGACCGGTGCCGGGCCAGCTCGTCGAGTTCGACGAAGGAGCCCTCGTCGAGCAGCATCGCGATCCGCTCGCGGGCGGTCTTCTTGCCGCGCGCGTGCTGCTTCTCGACCGCGCGGGCCGACCCGGCGTGCACCGCCTCGTCGACCCGGCGCTCCAGGTCCGCCAGCTTGCCCGCGGTGCTGTGGATGTTGGTCCCGGTCTCGGTAGTCACCAGGGGAATATAACGATGGTTCAGGTCGGTGCCGCTGTGCAGTACCCCTCAGTGTCGGCGCCACCACCGCCGTAGGCTGGCGGAATGTCGGGCTCCCCGTACACCGATCTGGACCGCCCTCCGCTGTCGGCGGCCCGGCTGCGCCGCGCGCTTGTCGCGCCCAACGGGCCGTGGGCCCGACTGGAGCTGCGCGCCGAGACCGGCTCCACAAACGCCGACGTGGCCGAGGCGGCCCGGGCCGGCGAACCCGAGGGCCTGGTCGTGGTGGCCGAGCGGCAGACCGCCGGGCGTGGCCGGCGCGGTCGGGTCTGGCAGTCGCCACCCCGGGCCGGCATCGCGACAAGCGTGCTGCTGCGGCCCGGCGCGGCCGTGCCGGACCGCGACTGGCTGCCCGTGCCACCCACCGGGTACGGGTGGCTGCCGTTGCTGGCCGGCGTGGCGCTGGTCGAGGCGGTGGCCCTGCTGGCCGAGCTGGACGCCACCCTGAAGTGGCCAAACGACCTGCTTATCGACGGCGCGAAGTGCGCGGGGGTGTTGGCCGAGGCGGTGCCCGGTCGGGCACCGGACCAACCGCCGGCGATCGTGCTCGGCATCGGGCTCAACGTGACGCTGCGCGCCGACGAGCTGCCGGTGAACCCGACCGGGCTGCCGGCCACCTCGTTGCAGTTGGCCGGCGCGGCGGCGACCGACCGGGACCCGCTGCTGCGGGCACTGCTGCGGTCGGTCGCCGACTGGTACGACCGCTGGCGCTCGGCCGGTGGCGACGCGGTGGCCAGCGGCCTGCGCGACGCCTACCTGGCGGCGTGCGCGACGGTCGGCCGTGAGGTACGCGTCCTGCTCCCCGACGGCACGACAGTGACCGGCACCGCCACCGGAGTGGACCCGGACGGCCAACTCCAGCTCACCACCGCGACGGGCGCCCGTACGCTCGCGGCCGGCGACGTCCTGCACCTGCGCTGACCAGCCGATCCGGGTCCCGGGGGCGCGGGCCCGGGTCGAACGGGTGGAGGCCACCGAGCGGCGACCGGAGCGCAAGATCGTGAAGACTCGGGTGGGGCCGCGTGGCGGATGTTGTGGTGGGGCCTGGGGGTTTACGGTCTGCGCGTCGGAAAAATGGCGATGGAGGTTGTCGTGGCGTTCCCTGAAGACGTGCTCACCGAAGACGAGCATGTCGTGCTCCATCTGCACCCGCACTGGAAGGCGCTGATTCGGCCGATCGTGGTGCTGGTGCTGGCCATCGCCGCGGTGGTGGTCGGTGTGCTCCTGCTGCCCGAGAGTGGTGGCGGTTCGGTAGCGCTGGCCGTGATCGGAGTGATCGCCCTGGTCGGGGTCCTCTGGCTCGGGCTGTGGCCGTTCCTGGTCTGGCGCACCACGCACTACCTGTTCACCAACGAGCGGGTGCTGATCCAGCAGGGTGTCTTCTCCCGTGACCGGCGGGACCTTCCGCTCACCCGGGTCAACGACCACTCGATGAACCAGCGGTTCGTCGAGCGCCTGCTCGGCTGCGGCACGCTCACCATCGAGTCGGCCGGTGAACGCGGGCAGTCGGTGCTCGCCGACGTGCCGAATGTCGGGAAGGTGCAGACCACCCTGTACGAGCTGGTCGAGGCACAGCACGACAGGCACTCGCTCGGTGACGGGGAGATGCGCGACATCCTCGCCGACATGCAGGACGGCAAGCCGCTGCGGGACACCACTACCTGATCCGGTCGACAGCGGTCGAGGCCCGCCCCGGCCGCGGTGTGTCGGGGCGGGTCAGCCGGGTGGTTCGGCCCGCGGTGGGGCGTTTTTGGGCCGTTCGGGGCCGACCTCGGACGGGCCCGCCTCGGCCGGCCCACTCGCCGACGGGCCGCCGTCGGACGGTCCGCTCCCGGCCGGCTCGCCCTCGGTGGGTTCGGTCCCGGTCGGGTCCATCCCGGTCGGGGCGGCCTCGATCAGGTCGGTCCCGGTCGGATCGGCCTCGGTGGGATCGGCCTCGGCCGGGCGGACGGCGAACCAGCCACGGAAGCGGGTCCGCAGCACCTCCTGCTCGGGCCGGGCGTCCGGACCGAGACGCAGCATGGTGCCGGTGAGGCTGACGGTGCCGAGCCCCGGGCGGGCGGTCGACGGTCGGGCGCCCATCACGTCGACCCGAACGGCGAGCCGGTCGCCGGCGCGCACGGGGGCGAGCCAGCGCAGCTCCTCCAGGCCGGGGGACGCGTCCGCGGCCGCCCGGGACAGCAGGTGGTCGACGTACGCGCGCATGAACAGACTGACCGTGTAGAAGCCGCTGGCGATCAGCCCACCGTGCCGGCTGGCCCCGGCCAGGTCGGCATCGACGTGGTACCACTGCGGGTCGAAGCGGCGGGCGAAGGCGACCATCTCGTCGCCATCCACGGTCACCACACCGAGGTCGACGGTGAGCCCTGGGACAAGATCCTCGAAGAACAGCTCGGCGGGTTGCCCGGTGCCGGAGCGGGCGTCGGGTGTCGTCACCGGCGGGGCGCGCGGCGAGTGCTGACGTGCAACTCCGCGGCGAGTTCCGCGTCCAGGTCGGCGGCGGGGCTGACGCTCAACCGGGGGCGGCCCTGGGCGGGCGCGCCGGGCGGTGCTTCGGCGCTTCGCGCGGACTCCGACTCTTCCAGCTCCGAGACGGATTCGGCCAGCTCGGCGACCGGGTCCATCCCCGCCATGGTGTCCCACTCGTCGCGCGGGATGTCGTGCCAGCTGGGCTCGGGCTTCGTCTCGTCGTCGACGGTGACGGGCTGGAAGACGAAGGTCCGGTACGACCAGAACCGGAACAGCGTGGCCAGCAGGACACCGGCGGTCTTGGCCACGTTCAGCGCCAGCAGGCCGTGGACCCCGAGGCCGTACTTGGCCGCCGCCACGGCGCCCAGCTCGATGAGCAGGCCAGCCCCGTTGAACAGGAAGAACAGGACGTACTCCCGGCGCAGCGCCGACTTCGGGCGATCCCGGTACGTCCAGTGCCGATTCATGAGGTACGACGTGATCGTGGCGACGACTGTCGCAATCACCGTCGCCTTCAGCTGACCATTGACGAAAACGGTCAGTGCAAGGGCATTGAACACCGCGTAATTGATGACGGTGTTGATGCCACCGACGATGCCGAACTTGAGCGCCTCGTGGATGAACTTCTGCCAGCGCTCAGGCAGCAGACGGACAAGACGCATGCGAAACACCTTAGGGCAGTCGGTGTGGCCGGCGATCACCGGCCAAACGGGGTGAGCGGCAGGTCACGCCCTGCGATCGGGGTCGGGTCTTACCTGCGGAAGGGTCGGGGTTCCCGCTTCGACGAAGACGAACCGCCGGTACGACCAGAATCGGAACAGCGTGCCGAGGCCGGTGCCGACGATGTAGCTGGCGACGTTGTCGGCCAGGCGCGTCTCGAAGACGGTCGGCCAGACGCTGCCGAGCCCGTACCGGCTGATCGCGAGGCAGGCCACCGCGATGCCGAGGCCGACGACGTTGAAGAAGAAGAACAGCGCGTACTCGCGGGCCGGATTGCTGCGCTGGCGGTGCCGCCAGGTCCAGAATCGGTTGCCCACGAAGGCGACGGTGGCCGCGATGATGGTGGAGATCGTTTTCGCCGTCAACTCCTCGACGTCGCGTGTGCTCGTCAGATAGTTGAAGAGCGCGAAGTCGACGAGGAAGGCGACGCCACCCACTGTGGCGAACTTGCTCATCTCGCGGACAAGGTGACCGAAGCGGTCCAGCAGCTTGCCAACCAGACCCTGTCGGGTCTGCCGGGGACCCGGTTGCTCCCCGGTCATCGTGGCGGCCACGGAGCGAGCCTACCGGCTCGGGGCCAGTCAGCGGGGTAGCTACGGCAAGCGGGCGTGGTCGCCCGACGCAGCTGATCACCGTGTGCGAAATCGTTGTACGCAGCGTAACCAATTGGGAGGACTGACGTGCCTCGGAACGGGAATCCACGCACCGGTCGGCGGGGCAGGTCCACGGCCCGACCGCGACAAGCGTCCGCCGGGGTGCACAACAAGATTTGCGTGAAACTGCGCAGGAAAGCGGGTATCAGATCGTGATGCCGCAGCGTGGCCGTAGCTTGTGCAGTTCTTCACAACCAGTCCCACTGACTCGGAAGGCTGCCCGGTTTACGCTGAGGCCAATCCCAGGTTTCCACGAAGGCGACGCATCGCGCCGCTGAGTCTCGTGCATCCCATAGATCGGTCAGCGTCGACCACAAGGAGATGTGTCATGGTTGCTCCGGCTGTTGTGCGGGGTATTGATCAAGCCCCGACGTCCCATCCGAAACTGCTCGCCTGGGTCCGTGAGGTCGCGGAACTGACCACCCCCGACCGGGTCGTCTGGGTGGACGGGTCCGACGAGGAGTGGCGCCGGCTCACCGACGAGCTGGTCGAGGCCGGCACACTGATCCGGCTGAACCCGGAGAAGAAGCCCAACTCGTTCTACGCGCGTACCGACCCGACGGACGTCGCCCGGGTCGAGGAACGCACCTTCATCTGCTCCGTCGACGAGGCGGACGCCGGCCCCACCAACAACTGGATGGCGCCGGCGGAGATGAAGCGGACGATGACCGAGCTGTACCGCGGCTCGATGCGGGGCCGGACCATGTACGTCATCCCGTTCGTCATGGGCCCGGTCGAGGCCGAGTCCCCGATGTTCGGCGTCGAGATCACGGACAGCCCGTACGTGGTCGCCTCGATGCGCATCATGACGCGGATGGGCACCCGTGTTCTCGAGGCGATGGGCGACGACGCGGACTTCGTGCACGCGTTGCACTCGATCGGCGCTCCGCTCGCCCCCGGCCAGCAGGACGTCTCCTGGCCGTGCAACGACACCAAGTACATCTCGCACTTCCCGGAGAGCCGGGAGATCTGGTCGTACGGCTCCGGTTACGGCGGCAACTCGCTGCTCGGCAAGAAGTGCTACTCCCTGCGGATCGCCAGCGTGATGGGTCGCGACGAGGGCTGGCTCGCCGAGCACATGCTGATCCTCAAGATCACCTCTCCGGAGGGGAAGGTCCACCACATCGCCGGCGCGTTCCCCTCGGCCTGCGGCAAGACCAACCTGGCCATGGTGGAGCCGACCATCCCCGGTTGGAAGGTCGAGACCATCGGCGACGACATCGCCTGGATGCGGTTCGGCCCGGACGGCCGCCTCTACGCGGTCAACCCGGAGTACGGCCTGTTCGGTGTCGCGCCCGGCACCGACTGGAAGACCAATGCCAACGCCATGCGCACGCTGGACCGGGGCAACTCCATCTTCACCAACGTGGGCCTCACCGACGACGGTGACATCTGGTGGGAGGGCATGGGTGAGCCGCCGGCGCACCTGATCGACTGGAAGGGCAACGACTGGACGCCGGAGAGCGAGGGTCTCTCCTCGCACGCGAACAGCCGGTTCTGCACCCCGATCACCCAGTGCCCGATCCTCGCCGACGAGTACTTCGACCCCAACGGCGTGCCGATCGACGCGATCCTCTTCGGTGGTCGCCGCAAGGACACCATTCCGCTGGTGACCGAGGCCCGCGACTGGGTGCACGGCGTCTACATGGGTGCGACGCTGTCGTCGGAGACGACGGCTGCCGCGTCCGGCGCGGTCGGCGTGGTCCGGCGGGACCCGATGGCGATGCTGCCGTTCATCGGCTACCACGCGGGCGACTACTTCCGGCACTGGATCGAGATGGGCAAGGGCACCGACGGCGACGAGGCGAAGCTGCCGAAGATCTACTACGTCAACTGGTTCCGCAAGGACCCGGACGGCTCGTTCCTCTGGCCGGGCTTCGGGGAGAACTCCCGGGTGCTCAAGTGGGTCGTCGAGCGGATCGAGGGCACCGCCGACGCGGTCGAGACCCCGGTGGGCATGGTCCCCGCGCCGGACGCCCTGGACGTCGAGGGCCTGGACATGACCCCGGAGGACGTCCGGATCGCGCTCAAGGTCGACCCGGACGAGTGGCGCAACGAGCTGCCGATGATCACCGAGTGGTTCGAGAAGTTCGGTGACAAGCTGCCGGGCGTGCTCTGGGCCGAGTTGGACGCGCTGCGCGCCCGCCTGGACGCCGCGCAGCCGCAGCGGTAGGTGTGAACGAGAGCCTTCGCGGGCAACATCGGATTCCATGAGGACGGCCGCCGAGACCGAGGTCCGGCGGCCGTCCGCCGTCCGGGTGCTCACCATCCTGCTCGCGACGACGGCGGGGGCCACCGTCGCGGTCGAGCTGCTCAACTGGTGGTACGCCCCGGAGCAGGGCTTCGGTCTGGCGGTGCGCACCGGCTGGGCGATGCTGCGCTCGTTCGGCTTCCTGCTGCTGATCGGGCACGTACGCCGGGGTCGGACGGCGGCGCGCCCGTTCGGGCTGATCCTCGCGGTCACCACGGTCTTCGCGGTCGGCCGGTTGATCGTGCCCCGGCAGGGGGTGCCGCCGCTGCCCGGCCTTCTCGGCTTCGCCGTGCTGACCGCGCTCTGCGTGGCGGTGGTCTGGCTGCTGTACCGCTCGTCGGCGCTGGCCGGGCATCTCGTCCGGCACCGGCCCCGGCTGGTCATCGACCGGGCTGGTTTCTCCTGGCGGGAAACCCCGCCGCGCCGGCCGGAGGCGAACGCCTGGCTGTTGACCAGTCGAGTGGCGGCGTTCACCTACAGCCCACTGATGCTGGTGCCGGCCCTGGTGGCCGGTGGCTCCATCCTGGACGGTCGGCTGACCGCGTTACCGGCCGTGCTGTTCTGGTTCGGTGCCGGCATCGCGGCCAGCTACGCGGTGCTGTTCTGCACCGCGTTCCTGATGCGCGGCAAGGACTGGGCGCGGGGTCTGCTGCTCGGCGTCACCCTGGTCGTGCTCGCCGTGGACCTGCCGCTGTGCTGGTGGCTGCTGGGAGTGGACGGCCTGGTCCGGGACGGCGCCCCGCTACTCGCCGCCGCGGCGCTGACGCTCTACGGCCTACGCCGCGCGTCCCGCGCCCCCGACGCCGTTTCGACCTGACCGCGGCACAAACCCCCAGCCCCACCGGTCGGCCGTCTCGGTCGACCGTCTCGCGGCCTGGGGCCACCACCAGGTAGCCGCACGCTGTAGAGCTGCCCCAGATATGGGCCGCGGCGTACGTCGCGGCCCGCGCCCGTGCGTCCCTGGCCGCCCTACGTCCGCGCCGCCCCACGTCCGTGCGTCCCGCGCCGCGCCGGCGCCCGTGCGTCCCAGGTCCGCGCCACCCCATCCCACGTTCGTGCGTCCCACGCCTGCGCCGCGCCAGCGCCCGTGCGTCCCAGATCCGCGCCACCCCACCCCACGCCCGCGCCACCCCACGCCCGCGCCACCCCACGTTCGTGCGTCCCACGCCCGTGCGTCCCACGCCCGTGCGTCCCACGCCCGTGCGTCCCACGTCCGCGCGCCGCGCCGCGCCGCGCCCCGCGCTGCCCCGCGCCGCGCGCCGTCCCGCGCTGCCCCGCGCCGCGCCGCGCCGCGCCACGATCGTGCTCGAACCGGGAAGTAGTGGCCTCATCGATATGCCGACACCACTACTTCCTGGTTCGAGCGCGATCATGCGGACGCGCTCCAGAGGACCGGCCGGAGTGGCCGCCCCGGGTGGTCGCTCCGGGGTGGTGGGCGCGTCCGGGTGGTGGGCGCGTCCCGGCGTGGTGTCGGTCGCTTCCGGGGAGGGTCGGCGCCCCGGATATGGGGCAGGTCTACAGGCGCGCGGACAGGCGTGCCGGTCCGTGGCTAGCCGGTGCTCTTTGCCGAAGACCGAAAGCGGTGCCGTGCGGGAGCGGCCTGCGCGGGCGGACAACGGGCAGGATGGCGGGTGGCGTCGGTCACAGCGGTCGGCGTGGACGGCGGCCGCAGGTGGGTCGTCGGGGCGGTGCGGGAACGGCAGGGCCGCGCCGCGTTTGTCGGAGGGAGGCGCGGTGAGCGACGAGTTCGACGTGGTGGTGGTGGGAGCGGGTCCGGCCGGGGCGGCCGCCGCGTTGACGGCCCGCCGGGCGGGCGCCAGCGTGCTGCTGCTGGACCGGGCCGACTTTCCCCGGGACAAGGCGTGTGGCGACGGGATCGCCGCGCACTCGGTGGACGTGCTGTCCGAGCTGGGGGTGACCGAGGCGGTGGCGGGCTACGCGCCGCTGCCCGCGTTGCGCATGATCGCGCCGGGCGGCGGGGCCGTGGCCCGGGCGCTGCCCCGACCCGCGTACACCGTGCCCCGAGAGGTCTTCGACGCGCGGCTGGTGGCGGCCGCGGTGGCGGCCGGCGCGCAGTTGCGCCGGCACACCGTGCGCCGGGTCGAGCCGCGCGCCGACCGGGTGGTGCTCGACGGGGAGTTGTCCGGCCGGGTGGTGGTGGGCGCCGACGGCGCCGGTTCGGTGGTGCGTCGGGCGCTCGGCCACCCGCAGAATCCCGACCGGCATCTGGCGCTGGCCATCCGGGGGTACGCGCCGGCGCTGCCCGGCCCGTCCGAGCAGCTCATCGTCACCTCGAAGGCCCGCTGGCCGGCGTACGCCTGGTCGTTCCCGATCGGCGACGGACGGGCGAACGTCGGGTACGGGGAGGTGCTGCGCGGTGAGCCGCTGAGCCGCGCGTACCTGCTGGACCGGCTGGCCGCGCTGCTGCCCGGCACCGACCTGGGAACGGTGACCGCGTTGCGGGCCCATCACCTGCCGCTGTCCACCCACCGGCCGACACCGGGACGTGGCCGCACGTTGCTGGCCGGGGACGCCCTGTCACTGATCAATCCGTTCACCGGGGAGGGCATCTTCTACGCGTTGCTCTCCGGTGCGCTCGCCGGTGCGGCGGCGGCCCAGGCCCCCGATGCGGCAGCCGGCCGGTACGCGCACGGGTTGCGCCGCCGCCTCGGCACCCACCTGCGGCACAGCTCGGTCGCGGCCTGGTTGGCGCGGCGTCGTCGAGTGGTGGACGCAGCGGTCCGGGCTGCCCGGCGCGACGACCGGGTGTTCTACGACGTGGTGGAGCTCGGACTGGGTGACGGACGTCTCACCGCCCGTACGCTGGCGATGATCGGCATCGGTCTGCCGGGCGGGGATGGGGCTCCGAGGCGGTGATCTGGTCGAAGGGTCGCTACGCTGCTAGGTGATGACGCTGCGGGACCTTATCTACTCCGTGTACGAGCGCCGGCTCACGGCGAAGCTCGCGGGTAAGCCGGTGCCCCGGCACGTCGGGGTGATGTGCGACGGCAACCGCCGCTGGGCGAGGGAGATGGGCTTCGTCGACCCGAACGACGGGCACCGGGTCGGCGCGGCCAAGATCAAGCATGTCCTCGGCTGGTGTGACCAGGCCGGCATCGGGCATGTGACCCTCTACCTGCTGGCCACCGACAACCTGCGCCGACCGGCCAGTGAGCTGGACCCTCTCCTCCAGATCATTGAGGATCTGGTGGTGGAGCTGGCCGAGGAGGGCAACCCCTGGCGGTTGCGCATCGTCGGGGCTCTCGACCTGCTGCCGGCGCAGACCGCTGCGGCGCTCAAGGGCGCCGAGGAACGCACCCGCGAGCGCAGCGGCGGCGCGGAGGTCAACATCGCGGTGGGCTACGGCGGTCGCCGGGAGATCACCGACGCGGTCCGCTCGCTGCTGTTGGAGCACGCCGCCTCCGGCGGCACGATCGAGGAGTTGGCCGAGGTGCTGGACGTCGAGCACATCGCCGAGCACCTCTACACCCGTGGCCAGCCCGATCCCGACCTGGTCATCCGCACCAGCGGGGAGCAGCGGCTGTCCGGCTTCATGCTCTGGCAGTCCGCGCACTCGGAGTTCTACTTCTGCGAGCTCAACTGGCCGGATTTCCGGCACATCGACTTCCTGCGCGCACTGCGCTCGTACGCGACCAGGCAACGCCGCTACGGCGCCTGAGCCGGCGGCGGGCGACGAGTCTGTCGCCCGCGCGGCCGGTCGTCAGGGCAGGTGGGTCAGCGCCTGGGTGAGGAAGTCGCCCAGGGCGGCCGGGGACTCGATCGTCAGGTCGGCGGCGTTGGCCACCTCGTGGCCGGTCTCCGGGTTGGCCACGGCCACGCAGACGCCGAGGAAGTCCGGGTCGGCGGCGGCGCGGGCGCGCAGCGCGGCGAAGGCCTTGATGTCCGAGACGTCGTCACCGAAGTACCAGGCGCCGGTGGCGCCCTTGATCGCCTCGCCGATCACCATGCCCTTGTCCCTGTCGACAGGCGGTTTGAGCTCCAGCACCATCCGCCCGGCCTGGACGCGCAGCCCCAGCCGGTCGGCCTGCGCCTGCCCCCACTGCTGCACAGTCGAGCCGAGCTGTGGGGCGGTACGCCAGTGCAGTGCGACGGAGAGCCGCTTGTATTCCACGAGCGTGCCGGGCGGCAGCTCCGCTCGGGCGAGGTCGGCCAGCTCCGCCATGGTCGGCACCCAGGGCAGCGCGGCCGGCTCGGTGACGGTCTCCCCGCCGGAGTGGCTGTGCTCCAGCCCGTAGAGGCCGTAGAGGTCCACGCCGGTGAGCCCGCCGAGCTGATCCCGAAGGAACTCGACGGGCCGGGCGGAGACGATCGCGACCCGCTGCACGACCGGGGCCAGCGCCTCGATCGCGGCCAACGCCTTGGGCGCCGGGCGTACCGCGGTCGGATCGTCGTCGACGGGCGCTAGCGTGCCGTCGAAGTCGAAGAAGAGCACGGTCCCGGCCGCCCGGCTGGCGGTGGTCCGCCAGGCCTGGTCGGCGTTCAACGGGGTTCTCGGCTGGTGATTGCCCAGATTCAACGGCGGCACGCGCGTCAGCGTACCCCGGCGATGGAGGCTCATTCCTGGCCGAGTGGACCCGTCGCGGGGTAGGCGATCAGCGTTCGGCGGCTCCTCGTCCACGCCGACCGAACGGCACCACCGCGGCGTCCTGGCCGTGGCTCAACAGGTAGCCCTCCACGAACCCGGTGTTGCGATCGCCGGTGTGGTTCTCGATCTCGTTGAGCCGTGCCACCAGGAACTCGGTGAGCGCGCTGATCCGGTCGTTCATTCGCTCGTGCAGCTCGGCGACGACGGCCAGGATGACCGCGGTGCCGGCGGTGATGAGCACAAAGAGGTTGACGAGCAGCGGAAGCTGCCCGCCGTTGACCGCGAGGGTCACCGCGTTGCCGGTCGCCCACAGTGTTATCGACACCGTCGCGACCACGACTGCCAACCACTTCAGGGTCATGGACAGACCCCTCCTTTTGTCCCGCAGGGCTGGGTTCGGCCTTGTCCCGTCCCCCCGCCGATGACGAGCCCAAGCAGTACGAATAGGGACGCTAGCGTGCCCGTTCCGGCCCCGGAGGCAAACGAATAAACCCGACCGGGCGTTCTTTCGCCATCTGAGGAACTACCCTGCTTGATTGCCTCTATTTCGGACATCGACCGGCAACGTTGGGCGGTATGCGAGATATCTGATGGTTTCGCGGATGTGGAACTTCTCCGCGTCCGAGACGTTCGGATCGACCAGACGGCGCAGCAGAGCCTCCACGTCCGGGTCCATCGGAGGGGCGGGCTGGCCGCCGCGGGGGCCGGCCGCGGTGCGGTCCCAGCCGAGCGCGGCGAAGGCGGCCGCGGGATTCAGCCCCAGGCCCTCGCAGAAGGCGACCACCCGTTCGGCCTCCGGGTCGCTGGCCCAGTCGCCGCGGACCCACCGGTTGATGGTCTGCCGGGAGACGCCGGTGCGCCGGGACACCTCGGTGCCACTCCAGGCCCGGGTCGCCCGTGCCTCGTCCAGGGCGCGGCGAACGAAGGTGGCGAAGGCGATCTTCCGCGCATTGGCCGTCTCGGTCACCCCGTGACGGTACGGCCAGCCGGCGGCGAGCGCGTGCCCCGGCTCGCCACTGTCACGCATACGTGACGGGATCTTCGGATTTCCGGTAAACGATTCAGCGCCACTGTTGAGGGGTGTCACGCGGGCAGAATAGATGCCCGTAGTGGCGAGCGTAAGCGGACGAAAAGCTGATACTGTCACGCCCATGGGACAATCTACGGTGTGTCACGTGCATGAGACGATTGGTGCTCACATGCGTCACGCCCCCGGTTCCGAGGGGGTGTGGTGACCGAGCTCGCCACCCGCGCCCAGGCCTTCGGGCTGATCGCCGAGGGGGTGGCCGCGGGGCTGACCGCCCCCTGGCGCCTCTACCTCGCCCGAGGCTGCCGCTACCTGTCGCTGAGCGTCGGCGACCGCGCCGAGTGGAACGCCTGGCGTACCCATCTCGGCTGCCCGGAGCTGAGCGTCCGGGTCTACGACGCCGGCGGGGAGATCCGCCGCTCCTCGGTGGCCGAGATCGTGCTGGACGGCTGCCGGATCAGCGTCGAGCTGGTCGAGGAGGTCAGCACCGACGACCTGGACCGGCTGCTCGTCGCGGATCCCACGACGATCGAGCCGGAGGAGCGATGACCGGGCGTCCGGGCCGGGGCGGGGTCGCCCGATGAGCCCGTTCCTCGCGGTGTTCCTCGTCCTGGTGCTCGGCGCGACCAGCTACGCGGCCGGCCGGTTGCACGGGCAGCTCAGCTACCGCATCGGTTACCGCTTCGGCTACCGGCAGGGCTACTTCGACGGCGACCGGGGCGCCTGGAACCGGCGTCGCCGCGACGCCCAGGCCGCGATCGCCTCCGCCCTGTCGGTCTCCCCGGCGGGCGTCGTCCGCTCGGCCAGCACCGTCGCCCGCCCCGGCACCACGTACACCGGCTCGTCGTTCAGCGCGCCGGCCGCCCCGATCACCGGGCGGCACCCGACCGGCACGCTCGTTCGACGTACCGGTTGAGGTCGGTCGGCGGGCGTGGGTCCGCCGACCGGCACCACCGACGCGGTGCGTCGTCCGCGGCGGACACGCACCGTCGGGGTCACGTCAGACCGGTGACGGTGACCCCAACCGGCCGGGGTGCGCGCAGGGGGCATGCATCCCGGCCGGTTCCGCCGCGCCCGCCGCCGGCATCCGCGCTGGTGCGGGCCCCGGCGAACGGGTGTGCGGACACCCGACTTGGGAGATCCACGTCCGACCTCTAGCCGGAAGGGTCCGGCGGGGCTAGCGTCTAGGCATGGCACGGGGTTCTCCCGAGCCAGCCGGTCCGCCCGGATCTGCGACCTCGCGCATGGGGTTCCGCATCCGACCCCGTGTCCCCGGGCACCGGAGGAGGCGGAACACGGGTGGCGGGTGCCCATCCGTCGGAGCAGGCCTGTGACGACTCGCCGTACCACCGCCGGTGCCGACCAGACCCCGGCCGCGACTGCCACGACCCGCCGCGCCACCAGGAGCCGCCGTACGGCGGCCGCCGCGCCGGCCGACCCGAAGGAGCCGCGACCAGCCGGCCAGGCCTTTGTCCTGGACACTTCCGTGCTGCTCTCCGATCCGGCGGCATTCCACCGGTTCGCGGAGCACGAGGTGGTGCTGCCTCTGGTGGTCATCACCGAGCTGGAAGGCAAGCGGCACCATCCGGAGCTGGGCTGGTTCGCCAGGCAGTCGTTGCGGATGTTGGACGACCTGCGGGTCCGGCATGGCCGACTCGACCGTCCGGTGCCCGCCAACGACGCCGGCGGCACCCTGCGGGTGGAGCTCAACCACACCGACGACGGCGTGCTGCCACCTGGTTTCCGGACCGAGAGCAACGACGCCCGGATCCTCTCCGTCGCGCTCAACCTCGCCGCCGAGGGGCGGGAGGTGACCCTGGTCAGCAAGGACATGCCGCTGCGGGTCAAGGCGGCCTCGGTGGGCCTGCGCGCCGACGAGTACCGCCACGGCCAGGCCAGCGACCCGACCTGGACGGGCATGTCCGAGCTGGAGCTGAGCGACGAGCAGATCGGTCGGCTGTACGGCGGCGAGACGCTCGACGTCGATGAGGCGGCCGGTCTGCCCTGCCACACCGGCCTGGTGCTGCACTCGGGGCGGGGCTCCGCGCTCGGTCGGGTGCTGCCGGACAAGTCGGTTCGGCTGGTGCGGGGCGACCGCGAGGCGTTCGGTCTGCACGGCCGCTCCGCCGAGCAGCGCATCGCCCTCGACCTGCTGCTCGACGAGTCGATCGGGATCGTCTCGCTGGGCGGCCGGGCCGGCACCGGCAAGTCGGCGTTGGCGCTCTGCGCCGGGCTGGAGGCGGTGATGGAGCGCCGCCGGCACAAGAAGGTGATCGTGTTCCGTCCGCTGTACGCCGTCGGCGGCCAGGAGTTGGGCTACCTGCCCGGGTCGGAGTCGGAGAAGATGTCGCCGTGGGCCCAGGCGGTCTTCGACACGCTCGGCGCGGTGGTGCACGAGAACGTGTTGGAGGAGGTCACGTCGCGGGGCATCCTGGAGGTGCTGCCGCTGACCCACATCCGGGGGCGCAGCCTGCACGACGCCTACGTGATCGTGGACGAGGCCCAGTCGCTGGAGCGCGGGGTGCTGTTGACAGTGCTGTCCCGGATCGGGCAGGGCTCCCGGGTGGTGCTCACGCACGACGTGGCCCAGCGGGACAACCTGCGGGTCGGCCGGCACGACGGGGTGACAGCTGTCATCGAGGCGCTCAAGGGCCATCCGCTCTTCGCCCACGTCACACTCAGCCGGTCGGAACGGTCGCCGATCGCCGCGATGGTCACCGATCTCCTGGAGGACATCCCGATCTGACGGGTGCTTTTGCGGGCTTTTGTCCGCATATTTAGTGTGGCCCAAATCACAAAGAGTGCGGTTGGTTTCCCATCAGCCTCACTGTGCGCAATCGTGTCCCACGAGCGTCCACGCACCACGAGGATCGTTGGTGATCGTTCGTCCCGAGACGGACGACATCGGCGGCGGTCGGTGCGTCGGCGCGACCGGCAGACGGTCGGGGCGCTCGTGGCACGGTTGACGGTGCACCTGTGGCCGCGCCGCGCCGCGTCCATGCCCCCGACGAAGGGACCACTTCGTGAGTCGGCTGTGGAGCCGGTTGGGCGCCCGTACGGCTGCTGTCGCGCTGCTCTCCGTGGGCGTTGCCGGTGGCTTCTACCTGGGCGAGAACCGGGAAACCCAGCAACAGGGGCTGACCGAGCAGGTCAGCCGGGAGGTCGACCAGGCCGACCTCGCGTACCAGCGCGAGCGGCAGGCCGCCCACCAGGTGCAGTTCTCCAAGCAGCGGGCCGCCGAATACCAGGCCAAGCTGCGGGCGGCGCAGGCCGCGAAGGAAGCCGCCGAACGAGCCCGCCGGGCCGAGGCCGCAGCGGCGTCCCGCAAGCGCGAGCGCGCCGCCGCCAACGCGCCCGCCAAGCCGTACGACGGGCCGATCCCGGCGTCCTGCGAGGAGTTCAGCGGCAACCGCAAGACCGGTTGCGCCCTGATGATCGGCAAGGGCTTCGGCATCGCCGAGTTCCCCTGCCTGGAGAAGCTCTGGACCAAGGAGAGCGGCTGGAACCACAAGGCCGCCAACTCGTCATCCGGCGCGTACGGGATCCCGCAGGCCCTGCCCGGCAGCAAGATGGGCAGTGTCGCCTCCGACTGGCGGACGAACCCGGCGACCCAGATCATTTGGGGGTTGGGCTACATCAAGGGCAAGTACAACTCGCCCTGTGGCGCCTGGGGTTACTTCCAGAGCCACGGCCACTACTGACGACGTCGACGGCGGGTCGGGTGGGCGACCATCCGCCCCGCCGTCGCCCGTACGCCGGTCGGCTCGGACGGGACGCGAGTGGCGGCCGGCCGCTTTTGCTGATAGCAGTTGTCACGTGAGCCTGCACCCGTCAAGCGGCGACCCCTACCGGTTCGGCACCGAGGCGTTCTACGCCGCGCTCGGCCGGGCGTTCGTCGCCATGTGCGCGGTGGTCCCGTTCCTCTTCCTCATCGAGGCCGTCGACCAGGGGCTCGCGTTCGGCCTGGACGCCAACGCCGGCATCATCCCGCAGCGCATCGAAGGGTTGGACGGGGTCTTCTTCTCCCCGTTCCTGCACCACGGCTTCGACCACCTCTACAGCAACAGCATCCCGCTGATCCTGCTGGGCACGTTCGTCCTGGCGGCCGGCGCCCGCCGCTTCCTCTGGTCGACCCTGGTCATCATCCTGGTCAGCGGGCTCGGCGTCTGGTTCACCGGCTCGCCCAACTCGGTGGTGGTCGGCGCCAGCGGCGTCATCTTCGGCTACCTGGGCATCCTGCTCACCCGGGGCATCGTCGAGCGCAGCTGGTGGAACTTCGCCGTCTTCCTGTTGGTCGGCCTGCTCTACGGCTGGCAACTGGTCGGCATCCTCCCCACCGACGAGCGGATCTCCTGGCAGGGCCACCTGTTCGGCCTGCTCGGCGGGGTGGTGGCGGCGATCCTGTTCCGTCGCCGACGCCCGACGGTGGACGGGCCGGACCACTTCGGGTCCACGCTCAGCCTGCCCTGACCAATTCCCCGGCGCGCCCCTGAGACGTGCTTGCCGGACCGCCCCCACCCGCCTACGGTCGAGATCAGCAAGCGTTGATCCGTAAGCGGAAAGCGACGGTACGCCATGCGTGAGGTCGATGTCGCCGTGATCGGGGCCGGTCCGGCCGGTCTCTTCGCCGCGTACTACGCCGGGTTCCGGGGTCTGTCGGTGGCGGTGATCGACGCGCTGCCCGAGCCCGGCGGTCAGGTCACCGCCATGTACCCGGAAAAGTTGATCCTCGACGTGGCCGGCTTCCCCGCTGTCAAGGGCCGGGACCTGGTGGCCAACCTCGTGGCACAGGCCGCTCCGTTCGCACCCCAGTACCTGCTCAACACCCGTGCCGAGAAACTCTCGTACGCCGACGACCGCCCGGTGCTCGGCCTGGCCGGGGGCGAGCAGCTCGCCTGCGGGGCGGTCGTGGTCACCGGTGGGCTCGGCAGCTTCAGTCCGCGGCCGCTGCCCTGCGCCGACGGGGCTCCCGGCACCGGGATCGTCTACTTCGTCACCGAGCCGGCCGAGCTGGCCGACCGCGACGTGCTGATCGTCGGTGGTGGCGACTCCGCCTTCGACTGGGCGTTGGCGCTGCAACCAATTGCCCGTTCGGTGACCCTGGTGCACCGCCGGGAAAAGTTCCGGGCCCACGCCTCGACTGTCGCCCGCGTGCTGTCCCTGCCGGTGCGGGTGCTTGTCAACGCCGAGGTCAGCCGGCTGATCGGGGAGGGCGCGGTGACCGCCGCCGAGGTGACGGTGCGCGGTGGCGCCACCGAGATGCTGCCGGTGGACACCGTGGTCGCCGCGCTGGGCTTCACCGCCGACCTGGGCCCGCTCGCCGAGTGGGGGCTGCGTCTGGACCGCCGGCACATCCTGGTGGACAGCGCGATGGCCACCAACCTGCCCCGGGTCTTCGCCGCGGGCGACATCACCGAATATCCGGGCAAGGTGCGGCTGATCGCCACCGGCTTCGGCGAGGCGGCGACGGCGGTCAACAACGCGGCAGTGGCCATCGACCCGAGCGCACACCTCTTCCCGGGGCACTCCTCCGACGCCGGCTGATCGTCGGTATCGGACTCGAACCGACCCGTGTCCGGATCGAGACACCTCGGTCGGACCCTGAGAGGATGACGGGCCCCGAGGCACGGCACGACGGCGCACCGACGACCCTCTCCTGGCTCTGCCACCCGACCACCCTGCTCGCCCTGGTCCTGCTGCTTGTCAACGACCACGTGCTGAAGCCGGCCTTTCCCGGCCCGCTGACCGGCAAGCTGAGTGACGTCGCCGGTCTGGTGCTCGCCCCGCCGCTGGTCGCGGTGCTGCTGACCCTCCTGATCCCGCGGCTGCCGGCCCGGGCTGCCGCGCTGGCCGGTCTGGCCGCCGTGGGCGCCGGGTTCGCGCTCGTCAAAATCAGTGGGTACGCCGCCGAGCTGGCCTCGTCGGCCTGGACCGTGCTGGCTGGGCCGTCGCTGGTCCGGGCCGACTGGACCGATCTGCTGACCCTGCCGGCGCTCGGCCTGGCCCTGTGGAGTTGGCGCCGGTCGCGCCGCCGCCCGGTGCGCCAACGGACCGCCCGGTTGGTCCGACTGCTTGTGGTGCTGCCGCCGGCGGTGCTGGCGGTGACGGCGACAAGCGTCGTGCACTACCCGTACGCCGTGGGCACCGCGCTGCTCGACGGCCAGCCGGCGGTCTCGATCGGCTCGGGCTACGACAGCCGGACCTGGCCGGCCGAGCCAGCCGACGGCCACTGGTCGGTCAGTACGGATGGGGGGAGCACCTGGCGACCCGCCGAGGCGGCCGAGGAAGAGCTGTTGTCCCGTCCGGGCCGTCCGGAGGCGGGGCAGCGGCAGGCGTGCGTGCCGGCCCAGCCGCAGCGGTGCTACCGGGTGGTCCCCGGTCACCTGCGGGTGGAGCAGAGTGACGACGCCGGTGCGACGTGGCGGATGGCCTGGGAGGTGTCGGACGCGCGCCGCGAGGCGTTCGCCCGCCGGTTCGACAGTCCGGGCGACGTTCGCCGGCACTTCGCTTCCCGGGATCTGGTCGTCTGTCCCGTGGCCGACGGCGGCCACGAGGTGCTCGTCGCCAACGGCCGGGACGGCTTTCTGCGCCGAGGCTCGGACGGCGTGTGGCGGCGGGCCGGTTTCCCCAGCCAGCGGGACATACCGGACGCCCGCTGGGACGATCCGGATGTGCTGGATCGGGGCGACCCCGGCGATCCCGGCGACCCCGCCGACCCCGGCGACCGCCAGACCGACGTGTTGCTCGCCTTCGCGCTCGCGCTCTACCTCGGTGTCGCTGTCGCTGTGCTCGCTGCCCACCTGGCGATCCGCCGCGGCGGAGGTCCACGCGGGTGGGGAGTCGCCGGCGGCGGGGTGATGCTGGCCGCGGGGATCGTGCTGGCCTTGGCCTGGGAGCGCAGCGACGACTTCTCGACGTTCAACGCAGTGCTGTTCCTCGTCCTGCCGGCGTGCGCCGCGACGGCGGTGACAGTGATCGTCCGAGCCTCCTACCAGGGGGCACTGCCCCGGTGGATCGGACGGGCGCTGGCCGGGCTCCTGCTCACCGCCCTCCTGGCCGCGCTGCCGCTCGTCGGTTGGCTGTACGGCGCCCCGCCGCAGACCCGGTTCGCGGTGCCGCTCGCCCTGTTGGGCACGCTGCCGGGCGTGGCGTTGGCCATCCGGATCGCCGGGCTTGTCGACCCGGCCCGCGCGTTCAGGAACCGGTACCCGCCGCGCCCGCCCTATCCGCCCTATCCGCCCGGTCCCTACCCGCCGGGCCCTCGGGCGGTGCCCGACCCGCCGTACCCGTCGCAACGCCCGCCACAGTGAGCGCGGGGGGGTCGGTCAGCGCGTGGGTTGCTCGGCGCGCGGACCGGTCCGCGCGCGGGCCGGGGGCGCCAACGCGGCGATCAGCACCGCCACCATGGTCAGCGCGGCGCCGAGCAGGGTGTTCAGGCCCGGGTGGGAGGCCGCCGTGGGCAGCACCAGGTCCAACAGGACCGCCCCCACGATCTGGCCGGCGATGGTGGCCAGGCCGAGCAGCAGCACCCCGGTGAACCGCACGATCGCGGCGGCGATCGCGATGAACACGATGCCGATCGGGCCGCCCAGGTAGAGCCACGGCTCGGTCGGCAGGTGACCGGTCGGCCAACCGCGTACCGCGATGTCGATGGCGAACGCGACGAGCAGGGTGACGGTGCCGACGGCGAAGTTGACGAGTGTGGCGGTCAACGCGCTGTCGGCCGCCGCCCGGACCCGCCCGTTGACCGCCTGCTGCCAGGCGGTGCCCACCCCGGCGACCAGCGGCAGCAGTGCCAGCGCCAGCGTGCCCGGAGTACCGAGCCGGTCGCCGACCGCCAGGCCGACAGCGAGCACGGTGAGCACCGCGCCGGCGAGTCGTTGCCGGGTCACCGGCTGTCGGCCGGTCGGACCGATGCCGGCCCGGTCCACGGCGAGGCTGCTGCCGGACTGGCCGGCGACCACTGCCACGGTGAAGACGGCGACGCCCAACGTGCCGATGGTGAGGCCCTGGGAGGCCACCAGGAACGCCCCGCACATGCCACCGAGGCACTGCCACGGTCGCAGCGTGCCCGTCGCCAGCGCGCGCCGCACCCCGACCAGGCCCCGCCGCCCGGTCGCGGTGGCGGGCACCAGCACCAGGAGCACCAGAAGGCCGATGCCGAACGAGACGACCGCGGCGGCGAAGCCGTCGGCCAGGCGTACCCCCAGCTCGCCGTTGATGCGGGACTGCAGCGCCACCGCGACCCCGGAGACGGACGCCAGCGCGACGCCGGTGATCCGGCGGGCGGCCGACAGGGCCTGCGGGGTTTCCGGGATGGGGACTGTCACTCCTGCTCGGCCAGCGGACGACCGTCGAAGTCGACAGCGGAGTAGAGCGCCAGCTTCTCCAGCCGGTGGTACGAGTCGATGACCCGGATGGTGCCGCTCTTCGACCGCATCACGATCGACTGGGTGTACGCGCCGCCGGCCCGGTACCGCACGCCGCGCAGCAGGTCTCCGGAGGTGACGCCGGTCGCCACGAAGAAGCAGTTGTCCCCGGTGACCAGATCATCGGTGCCCAGCACCCGGTCCAGGTCGTGCCCGGCGGCGAGCGCCTTCTCCCGTTCCTGCTCGTCGCGCGGCCAGAGCTTGGCCTGCATCGCGCCGCCCATGCACTTCAGGGCGCACGCGGAGATGATGCCCTCCGGGGTGCCCCCGATGCCCATCAGCACGTCGACCTCCGACTCGCCCCGCGCGGCCGCGATGGAGCCGGCGATGTCGCCGTCGGAGATGAACCGGATACCCGCCCCGGTCCGGCGGATCTGTGCGACAAGGTCGTCGTGGCGGCTCCGGTCCAGCACACAGACCGTCACCTCGGAGACGTCGGTGCCCTTGACCTTGGCGATCCGGCGCAGGTTCTCGGCCACCCCGGCGTTGATGTCCACCACGTCGGCGTACGCCGGCCCGACGGCGAGCTTCTCCATGTAGAAGACGGCGCTCGGGTCGAACATCGCACCCCGCTCGGAGACGGCGAGCACCGCGACGGCGTTCGGCATGCCCTTGCTCATCAGGGTGGTGCCGTCGACCGGGTCGACGGCGACGTCCACCTCCGGGCCGGTGCCGTCGCCGACGTGTTCGCCGTTGAAGAGCATCGGGGCGTTGTCCTTCTCGCCCTCGCCGATCACCACAACGCCACGCATCTGGATCGAGTTGATCAGCTTGCGCATGGCGTCGACAGCCGCGCCGTCGCCGCCCTCCTTGTCGCCCCGGCCCACCCACCGACCGGCCGCCATCGCGGCGGCCTCGGTGACCCGGACCAGGTCGAGGGCGAGGTTTCGGTCGAGATCCTGTGGGATCCGCGTCCTGGTGTTGGTCATGACGGCTGCTCCTCCTCGCGACGGTGCGGGGACGACCGGCGGCGGGGCGGTCCCCACTGCCGGCTCTGTCGCTGATCCTCACACGATCGCCGACCGGGCGTTGGCGCGGGGCGGTGATGGCCTGGATACCGCCGGTCGGGCGGCTGCGAAGATAAGGGGGTGGAACCCGCACAGCCAGCCGACCGCGTACCCGCCGACCGCACGCCCCCCGACGGTCAGCCGCCGGTCGACGTCCCCGTCGCAGACGGTGGTGAGCCCGCCGGCGATGACCCGACGCCACCGCCGAGGGTGCAGCCCGCCAAATCCGAGCGGTCGCCGAAGGACATGGCGATCTCGTTGCTGGTGCTGCTCATCCCGATCGCGCTGCTGCTGGCGTTCTACCGGGGCTTTCTCGGTGGTGACCAGGCCACGACTGTCGATCCGGCCCCGGCCATCGAGCAGGCCCGGGCGGCGAACGTGTTTCCGGTGAGCCAGCCGGAGGGGCTCGGCTCCGGCTGGTCGACGGTCAGCGCCCGCTACCAGACCGTCGAGGACGGCGCGAACCTGCGTATCGGCTATCTCACACCCGAGGGGCGGGGCGTCCAACTCATCCAGAGCAGTGTGCCGGCCGAGCGGCTGCTTCCCGCCGAGCTGACCGACCAGGGCCAGCCGCAGGGCCCGACCGAGCTGGCCGGGCGGACCTGGCAGCTCTACGCGGCCCGGGGCAACCAGCAGGCGCTGGTCCTGCTGGAACCGACCCGCACGGTGATCGTCGTCGGCGACGCCCGGGACAACGAACTACGCGAGTTGGCCGGTTCGCTGCACTGAACGGACAGAAGGGCGATTGTCCGACCCTTCGACAGGGAACAGAGAGGGAGTGATCCGGGCGCGCTGCTCGGCTCGGATCGCGCGACGCGGCCGACGGTGCTGCCGCGTCGCCCGGTTTCCGACGCCGTACCGGTCGTCGGGTGACCCTCTTGGGAGACACGTATGACTGTCCGACGACTCGGCGCCGGCCTGGTAGCCGCCGCCCTGATCACGCCCGCGCTGGCCGCCTGTGCCAACGGTGGCACCGGCACCGCCGGATCGACAGCGACCCCGACGGTGAGCGCGTCCGGCACGGCGAGCGCGTCCGGCGCCCCGGTGGCGGGCGACGCCAAGCAGGCCCTGCTCGACTCCACCAAGGAGATCAGCGGCGGCAACTTCCGCTTCACCCTGGCGGGGGCCGGCTCGACGGCCGAGGGCCAGGTGCACCAACCGAGCCAGAGCGCGGCGATGAAGTTCGCCATCGGCGGCCCCTCGTCCGACCTCGCGATGAAGCTCGACGTGATCCACTTCAAGCCGGACAGCTGGGTGAAACTGGAGCTGACCGGCCCCACCGCCGACAGCCTGCCCGCCATCAAGCAGCTCAACCTCGGCAAGTACCAGCACCTGGACCAGGCCCGGATCAAGGGCAACCGCAACCTCGGCTTCGACTTCGACAAGGTCGACCCGGCCGGCAGCGCGGTGCTGACCCAGGGCATCACCGAGGTCCGCAGCACCGGCACCGGCGCCTACGCGGGCACCATCGACGTGACAAAGGCGGCCGAGGCGGGCTCGCTGAACGCCGCCACGATCGCCGCGCTGGGCACCCAGGCGAAGACGGTCCCCTTCACCGCGAAGGTCGACCCGCAGGGCCGGCTCAGTGAGCTGGTGCTGCAGTTGCCGGCCGCCGGGCAGACCGCCGCCCAGGAGATCAAGATGACGTACTCCGACTACGGCGCCGCCACCGCCGCGCAGAAGCCGCCGGCGGATCAGGTCGTCGAAGCGCCGGCCGAGCTGTACAGCCTGTTCAACTGACGTATCCGCGTGGGGCGGCTCCGGCCGCCCCACCGGCCGTCGGTCAGGAAGCGGGGTCCTGCCGGGCGGCGTCGATCCGCGCCCGCGCCCCGTCCAGCCAGCGTTGACAGATCACCGCCAGCGCCTCGCCGCGCTCCCACAGCGCCAGCGACTCCTCCAGCGACGTGCCGCCGGCCTCCAGCCGCTCGACCACCGAGGCCAGCTCGGCGCGGGCCTGCTCGTAACTGAGCCGTTCGTCCGGCCCGGCCTTCGTGTCGTCAGTCATCGCACCCATCTCAGCACACCACTCGCCAGGTCACCGCGTCGCACTCAGCCGTCGACAGTGGCGGCCAGCTCACCGTCGGCCAGCCGTACCCGCAACGGGTCGCCCTTGCCGACCTCCGCCGCCGCACGCACCACGTGGCCGTCCGCGCGCTGCACGATCGCGTACCCCCGGTCCAGGGTGGCGGCGGGGGACAGCGCGCGCAGCCGGGCGAGGGTGTGGCGCAGGTCGTCGTCGGCGGCGACGAGCCGGTGTTCCAGGCAGCGGCCGGCCCGCTGGCGCAACGCGGTCAGCTCGGTCGCCCGGTGCTCCACCATCACCTGCGGTCGGGCCAGCACCGGCCGGGACCGCAACCCGTCGAGCCGGTGCGTCTCCCGATCGACCAGGTTGCGCACCGCCCGTTCGAGGCGGTGCCGGGCCTGACCGATGAGGCGTACCTCCTCGGTGAGGTCGGGGACGACCCGCTTGGCCGCGTCGGTAGGGGTGGAGGCGCGGAGGTCGGCGACGTAGTCGATCAGCGGCGCGTCCGTCTCGTGACCGATCGCGCTGACCACCGGGGTGCGGCAGCCGAACACGGCGCGGCAGAGCGCCTCGTCGGAGAAGGGCAGCAGGTCCTCGATGCCGCCGCCACCCCGGGCAATGATGATCACGTCGATGCTCGGGTCGGCGTCCAGCACCTTGAGCGCGTCGACGATCTGCGGCACCGCGGACGGGCCCTGCACCGCCACGTTCACAGTGCGGAACTCCACCGCCGGCCAGCGTCGCCGGGCATTTGTCAGCACGTCCCGCTCCGCCGCCGACGCGCGCCCGGTGATGAGCCCGATCCGGCCGGGCAGGAACGGCAGTCGGCGCTTGCGGGCGCGGTCGAAGAGCCCTTCGGCGGCGAGCAGTTTCTTGAGCTTCTCCAGTCGGGCCAGCAGCTCGCCGAGCCCCACCTGGCGGATCTCGTCGGCCCGCAGGCTCAACGTGCCCCGGGCGGCGTAGAACTCCGGCTTGGCGTGCAGCACCACCCGGGCGCCCTCGCGCAACTCCGGCGCCCCGGCGTCCAGCACGTCCCGGTTGGTGGTGACGGTCAGGCTCAGGTCGGCCGACGGGTCACGCAGGGTGAGGAAGACAGTGCTGGCCCCGGGGCGGCGGCTGATCTGCGCCACCTGCCCGTCCACCCACACCCAGCCGAGCTTGGCGATCCATGCCCCCACCTTCTGGCTGACCACCCGCACCGGCCAGGGCTCCTCCGCGCTGCTCCGCGCCCCCTCGGTCACCCGCCCACCCTACGGACCGTCCCGGTGCGCACGGCGTTTGCGTCCGCCTCCGGCGCGTTCCGGACCCGAACCTCGTGCTCACCCGCCCCGACCGGAGGCACGTACGATGGGTGGGTGACTGAGGCTGAGGCGACTCCCCGGACCGGCAAGCGCGTGCTCCTGGCGAAGCCCCGCGGCTACTGCGCAGGTGTCGACCGCGCGGTGCAGACCGTCGAGGAAGCACTGAAGCTCTACGGCGCCCCGATCTACGTGCGCAAGCAGATCGTGCACAACAAGCACGTCGTGCAGACCCTGGAGGCCCAGGGCGCGATCTTCGTGGAGGAGAACGAGGAGGTGCCGGAGGGGTCCACCGTCATCTTCTCCGCGCACGGCGTCGCTCCCGAGGTCTACGAGCAGGCCCGGCAGCGCTCGCTGAAGGCGATCGACGCGACCTGCCCGCTGGTCACCAAGGTGCACCACGAGGCGAAGCGGTTCGCCGCCGAGGACTACGACATTCTGCTCATCGGCCACGAGGGGCACGAAGAGGTCATCGGCACCGCCGGTGAGGCCCCCGCGCACATCCAACTGGTCGACGGGCCGGACGGCGCCGACAAGATCACCGTCCGTGATCCGGAGAAGGTCGTCTGGCTCTCCCAGACCACGCTCTCGGTCGACGAGACGCTGGAGACGGTGGCCCGGCTCAAGCAGCGACTGCCGCTGTTGCAGTCCCCGCCCAGCGACGACATCTGCTACGCCACCTCCAACCGGCAGCACGTGGTCAAGGAGATCGCCGCCGACTGCGACGTGGTGATCGTGGTCGGCTCGACGAACTCCTCCAACTCGGTCCGCCTGGTCGAGGTCGCCCTGGACGCGGGCGCGCGCGCCGGCCACCTCGTCGACTTCGCCCACGAGATCGACGACGCCTGGCTGGAGGGGGCCAACACGGTCGGCCTGACCTCCGGCGCGAGCGTCCCGGACGACCTGGTCCAGGAGGTGCTGGCGTACCTCGCCGCGCGGGGCTTCGCCGACGTCGAGGAGATCACCACCGCGAACGAGCGGCTCACGTTCTCCCTCCCGCAGGAGCTGAAGCGGGACATGAAGGCCGCGGCGGCGCGCGGCTGAGCACGGGAACGAACCCGACCCGGCGTACGTCAGATCCGGCATGAGGACCTTTCGGCTCGCCGTCACCGCGCTGACCGTCTGCGTGGCGTTGAGCGCCTGCGGCGGCGAGGCCGCCCCGGGCGGCACCCCCACGTCGACGCCGACGGAAACGCAGCCGGCGACCAGCCCGCCCGCACCCGACCCGACCAGCTCGCCGTCGATCGTCGACCCCGCACCGACCACCCGGCCGTCGAGCCCGAAGCCGGGCGGCCCGAGCACGCCCCCGGGGGTCCGCGCCACCACCCTGACCGGCACGGTGCAGGGCGGTGTGGAACCCAACTGCGTACTGCTCGACGGTTACCTGCTGCTCGGGGGCCCGCGGGACGTGCTGACCCCGGGTACGCGGGTGGAGGTCACCGGCCGGGCCGAGCCCGGCATGATGACCACCTGCCAGCAGGGCACCCCGTTCGTCGTGTCGAACGCCAACCGGTCCTGACCACCCGCGCTAGCGGGCCGCTACCTCGTCGTCGGCCGGATCGGCCAGCTCGGGCGCCTGCGGCTGTCGGGGCGTCAACTCGACCTGCGGGGGCGTGGCCAACTCGTCGTCCGACACGCCCAACTCGGCGAGCTTGCGCGCGCTGACCAGCACCCGGGCCTCCAACGAGCCGACCGCCCGGTTGTACGCGGTCACCGCCCCGGCCAGCGACGACCCGAGCTTGCCCACGTGGTCGCCCAGGGTGGAGAGCCGGCCGTACAGCTCGCGGGCGAGGGTGTGCACCGCCAGCGCGTTGCGGGCCAGCGCCTCCTGCCGCCACGAGTAGGCGACGGTGCGGAGCAGAGCGACGAGCGTTGCCGGCGTGGCCAGCACCACGTTGCGGGTGAAGGCGTGCTCCAGCAGGGTCGGGTCACGCTGGAGCGCGACGTCGAGGAACGGATCGGCGGGAACGAACAGCACCACGAACTCCGGTGAGTTGTCGAACGCCGACCAGTACGACTTGGCCGCCAGCGCGTCGACATGCCCCCGCAGGTGCCGGGCGTGCGCGTCGAGGTGGGTGTCGCGACCACGTTCGTCGCGGGCCTCCATGGCCGTCAGGTACGCGTCGAACGGCGCCTTGGCGTCCACCACCACCGATCGCCCGCCGTGCAGCCGGACCACCAGATCCGGTCGGACGACCTGGTGGTCGGTGGCGGCGGTGACCTGCTCGGCGAAGTCGCAGTGCTCCAACATCCCGGCCGCCTCGACGATCCGGCGCAACTGGTGCTCGCCCCACCGGCCCCGCACCTGCGGCGCCCGCAGCGCGGCCACCAGTTGCTTGGTCTCGGTGCGCAGCTCACCGGAGACCGCGTTCATCGACCGGACCTGCTCGCGCAGCTCGGCGTACGCGTCGACCCGGTCGTGCTCCAGCTCGGCCACCCGCTGCTCGTAGCGGCGCAGGCTGTCGTGCAGCGGCGCGACCGCGCGGGCCACCGCCTCCTGGGACTGCGCGGTGGCCTCGTAACTCAACGCCCGCATCGACTGCTCCAGCCGGCCCTCGCCCTCCCGGGTGGCGGCCAGGGTGGCATCGAGGCGGGCGATGTCGGCCGCCGAGCGGGACCGGGCCGCGAGCCACCCCACCGCCCCGCCGGCGCCGAGGCACACGATCACGACGAGCAGCGTCGAGACGTCCATCACCGGAGCTTGCCAGACCGGTACGACGTGCGGGCCGGGGGTACGTTCGTTGTCATGGAACTTGTGCTCTGCCTCGCCGTCGTGGTGGTCGGCGCGTTGGGCGCCGCGGCGCTCGTCCGCGCCCAGGCCGGTGCCCGCCAACGCACCGCGCTCGGCGACGCCCGCGCCGAGGCGCAGCGGTGGTACGAGCGCCTCGGCGGCCAGTTGCTGAACCTGCACGGCGACGACCCAGCGGTACGCCAGGCGCTGGCCGACGCCGGTGAGCGGTACAACGCGGCCGGCTCCCAGTTGGAGCAGGCGCGTACGCCGCACCAGTTCGGGCTGGCCCGGGAGACCGCGCTGGAGGGGCTGGCGTACATCCGGGCGGCGCGTACCGCGCTGGGCATCGACCCGGGCCCGGAGGTGCCGACGCTCGCCGCCGCGCGCGGCGTTGGGCAGCTCACCAAGGAGCGCGAGGTCGACGTGCAGGGGCAGACCTTCCGGGCCGGCCCGCAACCCGGTCGGGAAACGCCCTACTACTACCCCGGTGGGCGTTATCAGGGTCGGCCGGTGCCGGCCGGTTGGTATTCGACGCCGTGGTGGAAGACGGCGCTGGGCGCCGGCGCCGGTGTGCTCGGCGGCATCCTGATCGCCGACGCGCTGTTCTCGCCGGCCTTCGCCGACCCCGGGTACGGCTATGACGCCGGCTACCAGGAGGGCTTCGGTGACGGCGTCGACCAGGGCGCTGACGGCGGCGACCAGGGCGGCGACGGTGGCGACCAGGACTTCGGTGGCGGTGACCAGGGTGGGGACTTCGGCGGCGGGGACTACGCCGGTGGCGACTACGCCGGAGGCGATTTCGGCGGCGGCGATTTCGGCGGGGGTGGCTTCGGCGGCGGCGATTTCGGCGGTGGGGACTTCGGTGGCGGCGATTTCGGTGGCGGCGACTTCTGACAGTCGTTCCGCGCTCTGACGCACCAGGCCCCGGTCGCAGCGACCGGGGCCTGGTGCGTTCCGCCTGATCAGCCGGTGTTGCGCATCCCGGCGGCGATGCCGTTCACAGTGGTGAGCAGTGCCCGCTCCAGGGCGGTGCCGTCGCTCGGCGCGCGTCGGCCGCCCGGCGCGGTGGCCACCGCCCGTCCGGCCGCGCCGGACTCCCGGTACTGCCGCAGCAGCGCCACCTGGAGATGGTGCAGCGGCTCCAGGTAGGTGTCCCGTACGGCGAGGGTGCGCTGGAGCACCGGCGAGTTTTCCAGCAGGGCGGGCGAGGCGGTCACCGCCAGCACCTCCCGCTTCGTCAGCTCGTACTCCTGCTCGATCTGTTCGAAGATCGGGTGCAGCTTCTTCGGGACCAGGGTCTCGACGTATCGGCGGGCGATGCTCAGGTCGGTCTTGGTCACCATCATCTCGACGTTCGACAGGAACGTGCGGAAGAAGTGCCAGTTGCGGTGCATCTCGGCGAGCACGTCCGCCAGCCCGGCCTCGCGGGCGGCGGCCAGCCCGGAGCCCACGCCGAACCAACCCGGCACGATCTGCCGCGTCTGCGTCCACCCGAACACCCACGGGATGGCCCGCAGGCCGGACAGGCCCGCGCCGGTGTTCGGGCGCTTCGCCGGCCGGGAGCCGATGTTCAGCGCGCCGAGCAGCTCGGTGGGGGTGGACGCCCAGAAGTACGCCGGCAGGTCCGGGTCCTCGACGAGCGAGCGGTAGGACCGGTACGCCGACTCGGAGACCACATCCATCGTGGCGTCCCAGCGTTCCAACATCTCGGCCGGCTGCCGTGGCGCGGTGTGCAGCAGGGTGGCCTGGAGCACCGCGGCGAGGGTGAGTTCGAGGTTCTCCCGGGCCAGGGACGGCAGGGTGTACTTGTCGGAGATCACCTCGCCCTGCTCGGTCACCTTGATCGCGCCGTCCAGCGTGCCGTACGGCTGAGCCAGGATCGCCTCGTGCGTCGGCCCGCCGCCGCGCCCGACCGTGCCGCCCCGGCCGTGGAACAGCCGCAGGTGCACCCCGTGCCGGGCGGCCACGTCGCGCAGCGCGCGCTGCGCCCGGTGGATCGACCACTGGCTGGTGGTGATCCCGGCCTCCTTGTTCGAGTCGGAGTAGCCGAGCATGACCTCCTGCACGTCGCCTCGGGCGCTCACCAGGGCCCGGTACGCGGGCAGCGACAGCAGTTCGTCGAGGAGTTCGCCGCCGGCGTTCAGCTCGGCCGGGGTCTCCAGCAGCGGCACGAACCCGATCCGGGCCCGCCCGCTGTGCACGTCCACGAGGCCGGCCTCGCGGGCCAGCACCACAGCGGCCAGCACGTCGTCGACACCCATTGTCATCGAGATGATGTACGACTCGATCACCTCGTTGCCGAACCGGTCCTGGGCCTCCCGGATCGTGCTGAACACGTCGAAGGTCTTGCGGGTGGGCTCGGAGAGCGGGGTGTCGAGCGTGGACAGCGGGCGGCGGCCGGTCAGCTCGTCGGCAAGCAGCTTGGTGCGTTCCAGCCGGGTCAGCGCCGGATAGTCGGAGACCTCGCCGACGGCCTCGTAGAGCTGGGCGAGCACCGCGTGGTGCGCCTCGGCGTGCTCCCGGACGTCCATGGTGGCCAGGTGCAGGCCGAACGCGGAGACGGTACGGATGGTGGAGGCCAGCCGGCCGACGGCGGTGAGCTGCCCGGAGTTGCGGGCCAGCGAGGCGCGCAGCAGGTCCAGGTCGGCGATCAGCTCGGCGGAGCCCCGGTAGTCCCGGCCGGGCACGTGCGCGGTGCCCTGGCGCAACCGCTGGCGGGTGTTGGCGAGCTTCGCCTTCACGCAGCGCGCCTTGAGCCGGTACGGCTCCTCGGCGTTGACCCGGCGGAACCGCGTCGCCACCTCGGGCAGGGCGTCCAGGTCGGCGGCGAGGCTGGCGGAGAGGTCCAGCGACACCCCGCGCAGCCGGCGGGAGACCGAGACCTCGTTGATCAGGTGGTCCATCGCCTTCTCGGTGGCCGCGATGCCGTGCTCGTGCTGGATGGTCAGCACCTCGCGGGTGACCGCCGGGGTGACGAACGGGTTGCCGTCGCGGTCGCCGCCGATCCAGGTGCCGAAGCTCAGCGGCCGGGCCGTCGGCGAGGTCTCCACGCCGAGGGTGCGCAGCGTGTCGGCCAGGTCGTCGAGCACCTGCGGGGCGGCCTCGGCGTACAGGTCACGCAGGTAGTAGATGGCGTTGCGGGCCTCGTCGGTCGGGTCCGGCCGGTCGAGGCGCAGCTCGTCGGTCTGCCACATCAGATCCAGCAGCTCGGCCAGCCGGCGGTTGGCCGGGCCCTCGTCGCTGGCGCCGTAGAGGATCGCGTTGGCGGTCTCGGTGTCCAACTCGTCGGCGATCGCCCGCAGCTTGGACAGGATCGAGCGGCGGGCCGCCTCGGTCGGGTGGGCGGTGAAGACCGGGCGCACCGCCAGCCGACGGGCCGCGTTGGCGATCTCCTCGGCCGGCACGCCGCGCTCGGCGATCATCTTGGCGGCCTGGTCCAGCCAGCCGCCCTGCACCGCGCGACGGCGGCGCAGATCCCGTGCCCGGTGCACCTGCTCGGTGATGTTGGCCAGGTGGAAGTAGGTGGAGAAGGCGCGGGCCAGCTTGGTGCCGGTGGTCACGTCGAGCCCGCCGAGGCGTTGGGCGGCCGCCGGAGCGTCGGTGCGGACCTGGGCGCGGATCTCCTCGACGAGGTCGAGCAGCGGCCGACCCTCCTGGCGGGCCAGCGTCTGCCCGAGCAGGGTGCCGAGCCGGCGGATGTCGGCACGCAGTGCGGCGTCGGGGCCGTCGTGGTCGTGCTGGTCAGTCACGGTGCGCTCCCTCACGTGGATACGAAGGACAGCGCTGTCCGACTTACTGGATGGTATCCGCGCGCACCGGGTGTCTGGTGGGCCCCCTGGTGATCCACTGTCCCCGAGGCGGTGTTTTCGGGCGTGATCTCAGCCACCGTCGCGGGCTGATCCGGGGCCGCCGGAGGCTGCCCCGGGACCGGGGCGGGCCGACCCGGGGCCGGTGGTGGCGGCCCGGCGACCCCGAACCAGGCTCGCGCTGACCAGGCCGAGCGCGCCGAGCACCGCCCAGAGGGTGAGGGCGATCGCCGGCCAGCCCGCCGATCGCCACCCGAAGTAGACAGCGGCCTTGGTCAGGTCGTTGGCGAGCCCGGGAATGTTCCACCGGTGCATGCCGCGCAGCAGGCCGGGCAGGAACTCGGGCGCGTAGATGCCGCCGGAGCCGGGGTTGCCGAGCACCACCAGGAGCAGGATGACCAGCGCGGTCCCCGCGACGCCGAGCCAGCCCTGGATGGCGCTGGCGAACATCGCGGCGGCGAACACGGCCAGCGCGCCGATGGCGGCGATCGTCGGTACGTCGTGGTGCCAGATGTCCAGCACCGGTCCGACCACTACCGCGCCGGCGATGCCGAGCAGCACGCTGTAGACGGCCAGGGCGGCGATGCGCAGCCCGGCCCGCCGTGCCGTACGTGGGGTGGTGCCGACGGACAACCCGAGCACCGTCGAGGCGAGGTAGCCGCCGAGCACGTACCCGACGTTCAGGTAGAAGGGCACCACCCCGCGCGGGTCGGCGGAGGTGACAGGCACCTCGTCCACGATCTGGAGCGGGGTGCCGCTGCGGGTGGCGGCGGTTGTCAGCACGTCCCGGATCGCGCTGGTGGCGGAGGGGCCGGAGGCGCTGGCGACGGTGAGGAGCAGGCCGTTGTCGGGCCCGGTGCTGAGCACCGCGTACACCGCCCGGCTGAGCAGGCCGTCCTCGGCGGCGCGCGCGTCGTCGTACCGGATCGGTGTGATGGTGGTGGTCTGGCCTCGGATGGCGGCGAGCGTCGCCTGGGCGCGCTGGTCGCCGAGGGCGACGCCGACCGGCAGGTCGCGCGGGGTGGGTTGGTGCAGTGCGCCGACGTAGGCGGCGATGAACGCGGTGGCCAGCGCGAGGGTGCCGAGGAGCAGCCCGATGCTGCGCGGTGCCCAGTCCCGGGCTCGGCCCTGCGGGTTTTCGTCCATGTTGTCAGCGTATGGTCCGGTTCGCCGTCCACCGGGCGGAAACCCCTTGGCTGGTCGGCTAGCTTCTGATCATGGTGTCGCTGCGCTACCCGCCCAAACCGCGGCCGGGCGACCGGGTCGCCGTCGTCTCGCCGTCCGCCGGCCTGCCGGCGATCTTCCCCCACGTGTACGAGTTGGGGCTGCGTCGGCTGCGCGAGGAGTTCGCACTGGAGCCGGTGGAGTATCCGACCACCCGGGTCATGGGGGCGGACCCGCGCGACCGGGCCCGGGACCTGACCGCCGCCTTCGCCGACCCGAGCATCACCGCCGTGCTCGCCACCGTCGGCGGCAGCGACCTGATCACGGTCACCCCGCACCTCGACGACGACGTGGTGCGGGCCAACCCGAAGCCCTACTTCGGCTACTCCGACAACACAAACGTGCTCAACCACCTCTACCGCCTGGGCATCGTCGCCTACCACGGCGGGTCGGTGCTGGTGCACCTCGGCCGGCCGGGCGCCCCACACCCGCTGACCTTCGACTCGCTGCGCGCCGCCCTGTTCAGCTCCGACTGGTACCCGCTGACGCCCGCGCCCACCTGGGGTGACCGGCCGAACCCGTGGACCGAGCCCGAGACGCTGGCGTACGAGCCGGAGATGCTGCCCGGCGAGGGCTGGCGCTGGCGGGGACCGGAACGGGTGGTGCGGGGGCGCACCTGGGGCGGCAACCTGGAGATCCTGCACTGGCTGATGGCCACCGACCGGGTGCCGACAGTCGACGAGCTGGCCGGGTCCGTGCTGGTCGTCGAGACCTCGCAGGAGATGCCCGGCGCGCAGGAGGTCTTCCGGATCGTGCGGAACATGGGGGAGCGGGGGCTGCTCGCCGCCTTCCCGGCCGTCATCGTCGGTCGGCCCAAGGCGTGGGACTTCGACACGCCGCTGTCGGTGCCCGAGCGGTCAGCGTGGGGTGCGGCCCAGCGGGAGGCGATCATCCGGGCCCTGGCCCCGTACAACCCGGACGCGGTGGTGGTCTTCGACGTCGACCTCGGTCACACCGACCCGCAGTTGATCATCCCGTACGGCGGGGAGATTCTGGTCGACGCCGTCGACCGCCGGATCGCGGTCCGCTACTGACGAACGTCCCCCACCTCGTGGTCGCCGGCGCGTTCCGACGGGGCCCTACGAGGTGGTGACTGTGTGGGAACATCCTGCCCGTCACGCATCGAACGGGGGAGATTCACATGGAACGTGGCAACCATCGGCCGTCCGCCGCGCACCGACTGACGCGGCTGCTCTGCGCCGTCCTGCTGCCGGCACTCGGCGTGGTCGCGGTGCCGACGCCGGCCGCCGCCGCACCGCAGCCGCGTAAACAGCAGTGGTATCTGGACACCCTGCGGATTGCGCAGGCCCACCGGATCACCACTGGCGAGGGAGTCATCGTCGGTCTGGTCGACACCGGCGTTGACGCCACCCATCCCGCCCTGCGCGGGCAGATCCTGCCCGGTCACGGTGTCGGCAACGACGCCGCCGCCGACGGCCGGACCGACCCCGACCGGAAGAAGGCCCACGGCACCGCGATGGCGGGGCTGATCGTGGGCACCGGCAAGGCGCCCGGCGGCTATCTCGGCATCGCGCCGGGGGCGAAGATCTATCCGGCCGCGATGGGTAGCGACCTCACCGACGGGACGATGCAGTTCGCCGTGCGGTGGGCCGTCGACAACGGCGCGAAGGTGGTCAACATCTCGGCCAGCGGCGCGGAGATGACCTTTGAGCACTACAGCGCCGTCAAGTACGCGCTCGACCATGACGCGGTGGTGGTGTCCTCGGCGGGGAACACCCGCGACGGTCACGTCACGGTGCGGGCGCCAGCCAACGTGGCGGGTGCCGTCGCGGTCGGCGGCACGAGCCGAGGCGGAGACTTCTTCACCGGTTCGGTCCAGGGACCCGAGATGGTGATCGCCGCGCCGCAGCAGGACATCCTGGTGGCCGACCCGCTCCTGAAGAGCGGCTACGGGATGCTCGATGACGGCGGCACCAGCTCCGCCGCCGCCATCGTCAGCGGGGTGGTCGCCCTGATCCGTGCCCGCTACCCGGATCTCGACGCCAACGGCGTGATCAACCGGTTGATCCGGACCGCCGACGATCGCGGCGCTCCCGGCCGCGACCCGCAGCTCGGCTTCGGCGTGATCGACCCGGTGGCGGCCCTGACCGCCGAGGTGCCGCCGGTCACCGCCAACCCGCTGGGGGTGCCCCAGGACCCCTGGAAGTCGAAGTCCACCGGCTCGAACATGCGCTACGACCGGCTGGCGATCGTCGTCGGCGTGCTCGTCGCCGTCCTGGTGGGCATCGTGCTCCTGGTGGTCCTGCTGACCCGGTCGCGTCGGCGACGCCCCGTTCCCGGGGTAGCCGGGCTCCCGCCCGGATGGGCACCGCCGTACCAACCGGCGACGGGCGGTCATCCCGCGGTGGGCCAGCCGGCGCCCCCCGGTTGGGCGCCACCGCCGGGGCAGGTCCCACCGCCGCCGGAGGGTCACCTGCCGCCGCGGTGAGCCACCCTCGGCGCGGGTAGCGAGCATGGGGCACGGGGGTCCCGGCGGGGGATAGGCTGGTGGGCGTACACCCCCCGTCCCGGCCGGACGAGGGGCATCTGTCGTGTGCCGAACGCCCTGGAAGTGATGACGCATGCTCACCGGCCTGTTCTCCGCAGCCCTCGCCGACCCGGCCCTCGCCCGGGTCCGTGACCTGGCGCGTACCGGTGCGGCGCAGGTCGACGGCCTCGACCTGACCGCCCCGTCGGCACTGCGCCCGTTCGCTGTCGCGGCGGTCGCCTCCGACGGCGAGGGCGCGGGTAAGCCGGTCCTCGCGGTGACCGCCACCACCCGCGAGGCCGACGACCTGGCTGCCGCGTTGGGCGGGTTGCTGCCGGCGGATCAGGTGGTGGTCTTCCCCTCCTGGGAGACGCTGCCGCACGAACGGCTCTCCCCACGCTCGGACACGGTGGGCCGGCGGCTGGCCGTGCTGCGCCGGTTGGCGCACCCGGAGTCGACCGACGCGCACGGCGGCACCGGGCCGCTGCGGGTGGTCGTGGCCCCGGTCCGTTCGCTGCTCCAGCCGCAGCTCAAGGGGCTCGGCGACCTGGAGCCGGTGCAGCTCGCCGCGGGCGAGGAGGCGGACCTCGAGGAGGTTGCCCACCGCCTGGTCGACATGGCGTACGCGCGCGTCGACCTGGTCACCAAGCGCGGCGAGTTCGCGGTACGCGGCGGCATCCTGGACGTCTTCCCGCCGACCGACGAGCACCCGTCCCGGGTCGAGTTCTGGGGCGACGAGGTGGAGGAGATCCGCACCTTCGCGGTCGCCGACCAGCGGACCATCGAGCAGGTTCCGCTGCTCTGGGCGCCGCCCTGCCGTGAGCTGCTGCTCACCCCGGCGGTCCGCGAGCGGGCCGCCGCGCTCGCCGAGCAGCACCCGGAGCTGGCCGAGATCCTGGACAAGCTGGCCGAGGGCATCCCGGTGGAGGGGATGGAGTCGCTGGCCCCGGTGCTTGTCGGCCCCGACTCGCTGGAGCTGCTGCTGGACGCCATGCCGGCCGGCACCCACGTCCTGCTGTGTGACCCGGAGCGCATCCGCACGCGCGCGCACGACCTGGTGCGTACCTCTGAGGAGTTCCTACAGGCCAGTTGGGCCGCCGCCGCGGTCGGCGGCCAGGCCCCGGTGGACGTCGGCGCCGCAGCCTTCCGCACCCTCGGCGAGGTGCGCGCCACCGCCGGCGAGCTCGGCCAGCCCTGGTGGACGCTGTCCCCGTTCGGTCTCGTCGAGGCGGAGACGGCTACCGAGACGCGGCAGCCCTGGGAGGACGCGCCGGAGCAGGCAGTCGTCACCCCGGACGACGCCATCGCTGTGACTCTCGCCGCCCAGCCGGCCCCGCTCTACCACGGTGAGACCACGCGGCTGGTCGAGGACCTCAAGCGCTGGGCTGGCGAGGGCTGGTCGATCGCGCTGGTCTTCGAGGGGCACGGCCCCGCCCAGCGCGCGGTGGAGGTGCTGCGCGACGCCGGCCTCGGCGCACGGTTGACCGAGGAGGTGCCCACCGCGCCCGTCCCCGGCGAGCTGGTCGTCACCTGTGGCGCGCTGGGCAGCGGGTTCGTCGACGAGGCGTCCCGTTTCGTGCTGCTCACCGGCAATGACGTCACCGGTGGTCGCGGCACCTCGACGCGGGACATGCGCAAGATGCCGAGCCGGCGGCGCAACACCATCGACCCGCTGGAGTTGAAGGCCGGCGACCACGTGGTGCACGAGCAGCACGGCATCGGCCGCTACGTCGAGCTGGTGCAGCGCACCGTCAACGGCGCCAGCCGCGAATACCTGGTGATCGAGTACGCGGCCAGCAAGCGGGGCCAGCCCGGCGACCGCCTGTTCGTGCCCACCGACCAGCTCGACCAGCTCTCCCGCTACGTCGGCGGGGAGCAGCCGACCCTGCACAAGATGGGCGGCTCGGACTGGCAGAAGTCCAAGGCTCGGGCCCGCAAGGCAGTCCGGGAGATCGCCGCGCAGCTCATCCAGCTGTACGCCGCCCGCAAGGCGTCCAAGGGCCACTCGTTCGGCCCGGACACGCCGTGGCAGCGCGAACTGGAGGACGCCTTCCCCTGGCAGGAGACGCCGGACCAACTCGCCGCCATCGACGAGGTCAAGCGGGACATGGAGCAGACCGTCCCGATGGACCGGCTGATCTGCGGCGACGTCGGCTACGGCAAGACCGAGATCGCGGTACGGGCGGCGTTCAAGGCGGTGCAGGACGGCAAGCAGGTGGCGGTGCTGGTGCCGACGACGCTGCTGGTGCAGCAGCACTACAACACCTTCGCCGAGCGGATGAGCCAGTTCCCGGTGCAGATCCGGCAGCTGTCGAGGTTCCAGACCCCGAAGGAGACCGAGCGGACGTTGGAGATGGTCGCCGACGGCACCGTCGACATCGTCATCGGCACCCACCGGCTGTTGCAGACGGCCACCCGGTTCAAGCAGCTCGGGCTGGTGATCGTCGACGAGGAGCAGCGCTTCGGTGTCGAGCACAAGGAACACCTGAAGACGCTACGCGCCTCGGTCGACGTGCTGAGCATGTCGGCCACCCCGATCCCGCGGACCCTGGAGATGGCGATCACCGGCATCCGGGAGATGTCCACCATCGCCACCCCGCCGGAGGAGCGGCACCCGGTGCTCACCTTCGTGGGCGCGCAGGACGACAGGCAGGTGGCGGCGTCCATCCACCGCGAGTTGCTGCGCGACGGGCAGGTCTTCTACCTGCACAACCGGGTCGAGTCGATCGACCGGGCGGCGCGGCGGCTGCGGGAGCTGGTGCCCGAGGCGCGGGTCGCGGTGGCGCACGGCCAGATGGGCGAGGACGCCCTGGAGAAGGTCATGGTCGGCTTCTGGGAGAAGGAGTTCGACGTCCTGGTCTGCACCACGATCGTCGAGTCGGGCATCGACATCCCGAACGCCAACACGCTGATCGTGGAGCGGGCCGACCTGCTCGGCCTGGCCCAGCTGCACCAGATCCGGGGCCGGGTGGGCCGGGGCCGCGAGCGGGCGTACGCGTACTTCCTCTACCCGCCGGAGAAGCCGCTCACCGAGCACGCCCACGAGCGGTTGGCGACGATCGCCCAGCACACCGAGCTGGGCGCCGGCATGTACGTGGCGATGAAGGACCTGGAGATCCGGGGCGCCGGCAACCTGCTCGGCGGCGAGCAGTCCGGGCACATCGAGGGTGTCGGCTTCGACCTGTACGTGCGGATGGTCGGCGAGGCGGTCTCCGCGTTCAAGGGTGAGCGGGCGGAGGACGAACCCGACGTCAAGATCGACCTGCCGATCGACGCGCACCTGCCGCACGACTACGTGAGCGTGGAACGGCTGCGCCTGGAGATGTACCGCAAGCTCGCCGAGGCACGCGACGAGGAGCGGCTGGGCGAGGTGGTCGCCGAGATGACCGACCGGTACGGCGAGCCGCCGGCTCCGGTGCAGAACCTGGTGGAGGTGGCCCGGTTCCGCCTGCTGGCCCGCCGGTACGGCCTCACCGACGTGTCGATGCAGGGCAAGCACGTCCGGTTCGGTCCGCTGCCGCTGCCGGATTCGAAGCAGCTGCGGCTCAAGCGCTACCACCCGGACGCCGTCTACAAGCTGGCCACCGACCAGGTAAGCGTGCCTCGCCCGTCCACCCGCCGGGTCGGCGGTGAGCCGTTGCGGGACCAGGCGCTGCTCCAGTGGTGCGCGCAGTTGCTCTCCGATGTGCTCGGTGCCCCCGCCCCGCTCGCCGTCGCGGCGGGGTGAGGTGGGGGCGCCCGGGTGAGGTGGGGGCCGTCACAGCGCGGACGAGGGCATGAGAGAGTGACGGGCATGCGTGCTCGCCGTGTGATCGCCGCCGCCAGCGTCGCGGCCCTGGGTGTCCTTTCGCTCGCCGCCTGCGGCAGGTCCGCGCCGGACGTCGCCGCGTACGTGGGTGACACCACCTATTCGGTGGAACGGGTCGACGCGATTTACGCCGAGGTGCAGACGAAATACGGCGACGTGGTCCGGCAGGAGGCGGCCCGGGCGGGTGCCACGCCGTCGCCGGAGCAGTTGCGCTCGGCGGTGACCCGTCAGGATGTTGTCGACCTGCTCGTCAGCCTGGATCTGGGCAAGCGGGTGGTGGCGGCGAAGAACATGCAGGTGCCCGACGAGATCACCCCGCAGCAGCTCGAACAGAACCTGCGGGTGCCGGCCACCACCGAGTACGCCAAGCTCTGGGGTGAGTGGGCCGACCTGTCCGCGGTGCTCAACCAGCAGCTTCCGCCGGCCGATCTGAGCGACGACTCGCTGATGGCCGTCTACGACGCTCTGGTGAAGGTCGGGGCGATCGACGCCGGAATGTCGCTGGCGGACGTCCGTCGGGCGTTCGGCGACGGCGGTTTCGTCCGCAGCGCCACCGCCCTCGGCTCCGCGCTGGGGGAGGAGGCGAGCCAGGTCGACGTCTCGGTCAACCCACGCTTCCGGGCGGTCGGGGTGCCGTCGTTGGTGAACAAGGGCCAGACGCCTGTCCTTTACTCGCTGCCGTACATCAACGAGGACGGCCCGGTCACCGACATCTCCACCCCGGAGGCGGTGCCGTCGACCGGTTCCCCGAGTGCCGAGGGCCCAGCGCCGGACCAGGGCACGGCCAGCTGAGCATGACGGCACGGATCGTCCTCCTGGTCACCTCGCCCCGGCTGCCGGCCGGCCTGTTGACCTCCGCGGCCTGGGACGTCGTACGCCAGCACCCGGTGTTGACCGGCGCGGAGAGCGAGCTGGCCACGGCCGTGCGCCAGGCGGGCGGCGCGGTGACGGTGGTGGACGGTCCGGCGACGCAGCCGTTGCTGGACGCGGTGGCGACGCACGGCACCGTGGTGTGGCTGGCCGGCCCGGCGGGCGACGAGGCGCTGGCCCGGGAGTTGGGTCTGCGGCTGGCCCGGCAGCCGGGGTTGGCCGAGATGGAGTTGATGTACGGCTCGTGGGACCCGCCGGGCGCCCGACTGCTCGACGCGGTGGCCGTGCTGGACCGACTTGCCTCGCCGGGCGGCGACCCGTGGAAGAGGGCGCAGACACACCGCAGCCTCGCGGGTTATCTGCTGGAGGAGAGCTACGAGGCGTACGACGCGATAAGCGCCGACGACACCGACGCGCTGCGTGAGGAGTTGGGCGACGTCCTGTTGCAGGTGGTCCTGCACGCGCGGCTCGCCGAGGAGCTGCCCGAGGATGAGCGGTGGACCATCGACGACGTGGCGGGTGGCCTCGTCGACAAGATGATCCGGCGCAATCCGCACGTCTTCGCCGGGGCGGAGGTGGGCACGCTGGAGGAGATCACCGAGAACTGGGAGCGGATCAAGCGGGCGGAGAAGGCCCGGAGTTCGGTGCTGGACGGGGTTGCCCTGAGCCAGCCCGCGCTGGCCCTGGCCGCGCAGATCCTGGCCCGCGCCGCCCGCGCCGGCAGAGCGGTCCCGCCGCCACTTGCCGACACCCAGGTGGACCCGGAGGCGCGGCTGGGCGCCAGCCTCCTGGCCACTGTCGCGGCAGCCCGCGAGGCGGGGATCGACCCGGAAGCGGCCCTTCGCCGCGCCACCCTCGCCTACGCCGAGGCTGTCCGCGCCGCCGAGGCCGACTGACCGCAGGGGCTCCCTGCCCTGGACCGGCAGCGGCGTGCCAGGGGTTGGTGCGGCAGGTCGGGTCAGGGGTGCCGTCTAGGGTCGGGGCATGGAGTCCTTCGTGCCACTGGCTGAGCGGATCGTCGACGCGGTGTTGGAGAGCCGGCCTGGCCTCGCCACCTCGGCGGGCGACCACCGTTACGACGACCGACTGCCGGACCTCTCCGCCGACGCGGTCGCCGCCGACCGGGCGATGCTCAAGGAGGCCGCCGACGCGCTCTCCGATATCGATCCAGCTGCTCTGGACCTCGCGGAGCAGGTCGACCACGCGCTGCTCAGCTCACTTGTGGACCGGGAGTTGTTCGAGTCGACCGAGATGCGGGCCCACGAATGGGACCCGCTGACGCACAATCCCGGCCCGCTGCTGCACGCCCTCCTCGCCCGCCCGTTCGCTCCCGCAGACGTCCGGCTGACCAGCCTCGCCGGCCGGCTCGCCGCCGTACCGGACGCCCTCGCCACCGCCCGCGCGACGCTGCGGGACATGCCGCGGATCCACGCCGAGACGGCGGTCGGGCAGTTCACCGGCACGGCCGCGCTGATCCGCGACGAGCTGCCGGCGCTGCTCGCCCAGGCGCCGAGCACCCTCGACCGGGTCGAGCCGGCGGCCACCGCGGCGATCGCCGCGCTTGAGGAGTTCGTCGCGTGGCTGCGTGCCGGTCTGGCCGCCGACGCCGGCCCCGGCCGTGACCCGCGGCTGGGCCGACGCCGCTGGGAGGCCCGCCTCTGGCACACCCTGGACACCGAGTTGGGCGCCGCCGAGATCCAGCGCCGGGCCTGGGCCAACCTGGACCGGGTCACCGCGGAGATCCGCGAGGCGGCCGTGGAGCTGGTCGGCGGCCCGGCCGACGACGCGGCCGTCCGCCGGGCACTGGACCTGCTCGCCGCCGAGCACCCGGGCGACGCGACAATCGTCGAGCTGGCCGGCGTCACGCTGGACGAGGCGACCGACTTCGTCCGCGCGCACGACCTGGTCACCCTCGTCGACGACCGGTGCGTGATCCAGGAGATGCCGGAGTTCGCCAGGGGTGTCGCGGTGGCCTACTGCGACGCGCCCGGCCCGCTGGAGACCGCTGCCGTGCCCACGTTCTACTGCATCGCCCCGACCCCCTCGGACTGGTCGGCGCAGCGGGTGGAGTCGTTCTACCGCGAGTACAACGACCACATGATCCGCAACCTGACGGTGCACGAGGCGATGCCGGGGCACTTCCTCCAGCTCGCCCATGCCCGCCGTTACGTCGGTGACACCCGGGTCCGGGCCCTGGCCGAGTCCGGCCCGTTCATCGAGGGCTGGGCGGTCTACGCCGAGGAGGTGATGACGGGGCTCGGCTTCGGCGGCCTCCCGGTGCGGTTGCAGCAACTCAAGATGCAGCTCCGGATGACCATCAACGCGCTGCTCGACCAGCTGGTGCACGCCGAGGGCCTGCCCGAGGCCGAGGCGATGGCGTTGATGACCGAACGCGGCTTCCAGGAGGAGGGCGAGGCGGCCGGCAAGTGGCGTCGGGCGCTGCTCACCTCCACCCAGCTCTCCACCTACTTCGTCGGCTACAGCGAGATGGCCGAGATCGCCGCCGCCCGCCCGGCCGGCGTGTCGGTCCGCGACTGGCACGACGCGATGCTGGCCCACGACTGCCCGCCGCCACGCCACCTGCGCACGCTGCTCGACCTCTAGACCCGTTCGACTGGACGGGTGTCGACGGTCATTGGTGGACCTTGCGCCGGGCCGCGCTGGCCAGCAGAGAGATGCCAGCGATGAGGGTGACCAGACGGATGAGGAAGATCATTCCTCCCACGGCCGCGGCCAGCGCGCCCATGGCGATGATGCCGTACGGGAGCCAGTCGGTCTCCGGAATGACGCGCGCCGACCCGGGGTCCTGCGGCAGGTAGGAGACCGTGGCGGTGGAACCCACCGCCGGCCGTTTGCTGCTCTGCTCCGGCTCGGTGAACTCCACCCGCCGGTTGTCCGACGCGGTGAAGGTCAGGACCCGCGAGTACATCGTGCGGCCGTCGCTGTCCCGGGAGTTCGTGATCCCCGTGACGGTGGCGGTCGCCGACGTTCCACCCGGGTAGGGCTGATGCTGGCCATGCCACCACCAGCCGAGACCGACGAACAGGAGGCCGACTGCCAGCACCACGAGGGATCCGACGATGCCGGGGCGCCTGCGTCCCCAGGGAACGTCGATTCCGACGAGCCCGTCGGTGACCAGCGCCGCGCCGGCGGCGGTGCGCGCTCCCCGGCCGGTCAGAACGGTGGCGAGGGTCCTCAGGATCTGGATGGGCATGTCGGCCGTCCTCCGGTCATCAAGGCGCATGAAACGTGGTCACCGCTCCCACGTGGCGCGAACGGCTTCCGGTTCGACCGGCCGTCCTCAAGTGACCCGGATCTCGTTCCCGTCGGAGGCGACGCGACCGGGCTTCCGGCCAGCGGGTGAGAAGGGCCGACGATCCGTTGATCCGCGTCACACCGCCGTCGGACGGCACGCTCACGGCCGGCTGTTACCGCTGGTCCCAGGCCCGACAGGGGGATGCCCACCGGGACGGGTGCGATGGCGTCCCGCATAACCTTCGGGTCATGAGCGAGTCGGCGATGGCCCGACGGCGGAGCTTCGCCGTCATGCTGGCGGTGGAGCTGTTGCTGATCGGGCTCGGCATCGGCACGGTACGGGGGATCGAGGGCGCCGGCCCGGGACACCCCCCGCAGAGACCGCTCGCCAGCCTGCTCGGCCCCGACTTCGTGGACATCAGTTCCGTACGCTCCGGCGCCGCCCAGTCCGCGGCGCGACCCCCGGCGGGCGCCGGCAGTTACACCTGGGACTGTGGCCGCAACGAGACCGGTCACCGCAACACCGCCAACATCGTGACGGCGCCCGGCTACCCGGGGCAGGCGCACCACGTGCACGACTACGTGGGCAACGTCTCCACCGCTGTCGGCTCGACCCCCCGGAGTCTCGCCACCGCCCCGACCACCTGTCGCAACGGCGACCGCTCCACCTACTTCTGGCCGGTGCTGCGGACCGTACCGGCCGGGGAGGGCGGCGCCGGGCACCCGGGGCACGACGGCGAGATCCAGGTGCCGGCCGCCGTCACCCTCACGTTCCTGGGCAACCCGCGCGGACAGGTGGTGCCCATGCCGGTAGGGCTCGCGGGGACCGTGGGAGACGCAGCGGCCGTCACGAGCGGCGGCGCCCGCGCGGCGGCGACGTGGACCTGTTCCAGCACACCGGATCGCCGGACCACCGCCTACCCCGCCTGCCCCGTCGGGGACCGTGTGCTGCGGATCTTTGACTTCCCCAGCTGCTGGGACGGCCGGCGGCTCGACAGCCCGACCCACGACGCGCACCTCCTCGCTCCCAACCAGGACGGCGCCTGCCCCCACAACACGTTCCCGGTGCCGCGGCTGCGGATGACGCTCGCGTACGACCTCTCGCCCGGCGTCCGGTTCCAGATCGACGCGTTCGACGGCCAGCACAACAGCCCCCTCACCGATCACGCGTTCTTCCTCAACCTCATGCCGGAGACGGTGACGGCCACGGTGGTGGCCTGTCTCAACGCCGGCCAGACCTGCCACGACGGCTGAGGGCCGCGACGGACCGCGGGGACCGCCACTGCCGCAACCGGGTCAGTCCGGGCGGCCGACCTCGAACCGGCCGGCGGAGGACGTGACAGTCACAGTGACCGTCTTCGGCTCACCGGCGATCCGCACCGAGCAGGAGAACCGGCTGTTCACCTGGACCGGTGGCGCGACCGGACAGGCGACCTCGTCCGCGTCGAGCTGGTAGTTCTCGCGCAGCACGGTCAGCACCCCGCGCTGGAGCCCCGCCGTGTCGAAGACCCTGCGGTTGAGGAAGCCGGGCCAGAGCAGGCCGAGCACCAACACGACAGCGACCGCGAGCACGACCGGCCCACCGATCGCTGCCACGAGCTTCGGGGAGACGCCGCGTCTCGGCGCGCGGCCGGTCTCCGAACCCGGGGCGGCCGGGCCGAACTGCGGCGGCGGCGCAGGGGCCCAGCGGGGAGCCGCGGCCGGCGGCGTGGCGGAGGCGTCGAGGCTTCCGTACGGGTTGGTCATCGTCGTTGCTCCGGGTCCTCAGCGAGCCGCGGCGGTCGGCACGGCGACCACCTCGGGCAGCGGCTTCGTCCTGCCGCCGGTCGGGTTGATCGCGAACCAGGTGCCGCCGACCCCCTGGCCCTTGATGTCACCTCGGGCCTTGTCCCCGGCGAACCGGTAGACCGGCCAGCCGCCGATGGTCACCTGGCAGGTGCCGTCGGCGCGCTCCACGTAGCCGACGAGCTGCGGGTTGATGCCGCTCGGGTAGATCTGGCCAGGCGAGTGGATCAGCAGCGGCGGCCAGGTCTTCGCGCAGTCGCCGTTGCAGGTGGACCTCGGCGGCTTGGCGCTGTCCTTGTCGAACCGGTAGAGCGTCCGGCCCTGCCCGTCGGCGACGTACGTGCCGATGTCGGCGGAGGCGGTGCCGTTCAGCTGCACGATGGTGCTGCCGCGCCCCTGGTCGGGTGGGGGCGAGAGCGGGCCGGCGGCCGGACCACTGTAGATCTGCACGCGACGCTGGGTCTTGGCCACGGTGGGCGTGGCCACCGGCGTCGCCGGCGCCTCGACCACCTCGGGCGTCTGGCCCGGGCTCGGAGCCACGGAGACGGCAGGGCTGGGCGCCGCGGTCGTGGGAGCGGCGGGCGTCGCGGCGCCGGGCGCCTTGTCGCCGCACGCGGCCAGGGCCGCCACGCTGGTCAGTGCGATCGCGGTACGCGCGATCCGGCTGGTCAACAACATCAGTGCTCCACCTCGTGCTCGGTGCGACCGTGCCCGTACGCCCGGTCGGCACCCACACGGCCGGACGCGCGATGTGGTTCACCGCGAGGACGGGAAGCTTCCCCGCCCCGAACCGGAACATCCCACTGAACCGTTCCGGAGCGCCATCCGTGTGGATGGCGGCAACGGCGGAAGGCGGTTCACACGATGACCGCCGCGCCGCCGGAAAGACCCACGAAACGAGGGAGCGGGAACGTGGCCACTTACCACATCGTCAGCGAGGACATCCAGGAGTCGGCGAGCTGGCTGCAGCAGAACATGCAGACGCTGCTGGACGGGATGACCCAGGCCAAGAGCAAGATCGACACCCTGATCCAGGGTGGCTACAACACCCCGGGCGCTCAGCAGCAGTTCGGCCCGTACTTCGAGGAGTACAAGGGCAGCGTGGACCAGACCCTGCACGGCATGGAGGGCATCAGCCAGTACCTCACGCAGGTCAGCGACGCCTTCTCCGATACCGACAGCCAGACCGCCAGCAGCCTCGGCCGCTGACGAACGAACGGCCCGGGGGCCGCGTGGTGAGCAGATCACCACGCGGCCCTGACCGTTTGCTTCCGACGGACCACCCGACCAGGAGAAACCCGTGCGCCTGCTGCTCACCGTTGCGGATCCCTCCACCGCAGTCACCGACTACCAGGTGGAGGCGGACCTCGACACCACAGTCGGGGAACTCGCCGCGGCGCTGGCCGCCCGCCGTCCGTCCGCGGCGGACACGCCGCCGACGATCTTCGTCGCCGGCGCGCCCCTGGATCCGCGGCTGACCCTCGCCGAGGCCCCGGTACGCCAGGGCACGCTTCTCGGCCTGGACCGCCCGGCGCCCGAGGCGCCCGCACCACCGCCAGGCCTGATCGAGGTACGGGTGGTCAGCGGCACGGACGCCGGCGACGTCCACCAGCTCGACATCGGCGAGCACACGATCGGGGCCGCCAGCACCAGCCGGGTCCGCCTCTCCGACCCGGCGCTCGCCGCCGTGACGGCGCGGGTGCGGATCACCCCGGACGGCGAGTGCCGGCTACGCCCGCTCCAGCCGGGGCTGCTGCTCGACCGCGTCGAGATCTCCGCTGAGCAGGTGTGGCCGCCCGGCGGGCAGCTCGCCGTCGGTTCCTCCCTGCTGGAACTGCGCCACCCGTTCCGTGCGGAGGCGGCGCTGCAGGTGTCCGAGGACCGGACCGGCCTGGACTACAACCGCCCGCCGCGGCTGCTTCCCGCCGCCCGGGCCACCCGGTTCGCGCTCCCGGCGCGCCCGTCGCCACCCGAGCGGCGGCCGATCACGCTGATCACCGTGCTGGCGCCGCTGCTGGTCTCCGGGGGCATGTACCTCGCCACTCGGAACCCGCTGACCCTGCTCTTCGCCGTCCTGTCGCCGGTGGCGCTGATCGTGAACCAGATCGCCGCCCGGCGGCAGGGACGGGCCAGCCACCGCGTGCGGATGGCGGAGTACGAGGCCAAGAAGGAGCGGATCGCCGCCGAGGCGCAGGAGGCGCTGACCGCCGAGCGGTTGGCCCGCCGGGACAGCCATCCCGATCCCGCGGCGGTGCGGTTGATGGCGGTCGGACCGCAGCGTCGGCTCTGGGAGCGGCGCCGCACCGACCCCGACTTCCTGGAACTGCGCACGGGCACCGCGGACCTCCCCTCGGAGGTGGTGCTCACCGACCCGAGCCAGGACGAGCACCGGCGGGAGGTCCGGTGGAGCGCGCTCGACGTGCCGGCCGTCGTGCCGGTCCGCAAGCACGGCGTCGTCGGTGTCGCCGGTGGCCCCGTGGCCCGTACCACCGCCCGCTGGATGGTGGCGCAGGCGGCCACCCTGCACAGCCCCGAGGACCTGCAGATCTACCTGCTCGCCGGCGCGGCCGACGAGGAGGGCTGGTCGTGGACCCGCTGGCTGCCGCACGCGGCACCGCGCGACGGCCAGGACACCCTCGCCACCGTCGGCGCCGACACCCAGACGCTGGGCCGTCGCGTGGCCGAACTGGTCGCCGTCATCTCGGCCCGCTCCGCGCAACGGCAGGACGGCGCGTTCCGCGACATCCTCGTGGTGCTCGACGGGGCGCGCCGGCTGCGGTCCCTGCCGGGGGTGACGCAGATCCTGCGGGAGGGGCCGTCGGTCGGCGTCTACGCGCTCTGCGTGGACGCCGAGGAGCGGCTGCTGCCGGAGGAGTGCCAGGCCGTCGTCGCGCAGCAGACCGACGGGACGCTGCTGGTCACCAGGACGCTGACCGAGCCGATCGCCGGCGTCCACGCGGACCTGGTCCCGTCGGCCTGGCTGCGGACGGTGGCCCGGGCGTTGGCGCCGCTGCGGGACACCGGCGGCACGGACGAGGGTGGTGCGCTGCCCGACGCGAGCCGACTGCTCGACGTACTCGGCATGGAGCCGCCGGAGCCGGACGCCGTGGCGGCGCGCTGGACCACCGGGGGTCGCACCACCGAGGCGGTGCTCGGCGTCTCCCTGGACGGGCCGTTCGCCCTGGACCTCAAGCGGGACGGGCCGCACGCCCTGGTGGCCGGCACCACCGGCTCGGGCAAGTCGGAGCTGTTGCAGACCCTTGTCGCCTCGCTCGCCGTGGCCAACCGGCCGGACGCCATGACGTTCGTGCTTGTCGACTACAAGGGCGGCAGCGCGTTCAAGGACTGCGTCCTGCTGCCGCACACCGTCGGCATGGTGACCGACCTGGACACCCACCTGGTGAGCCGGGCCCTCACCTCGCTCTCGGCCGAGCTGCGGCGCCGGGAGCACATCCTCGCCGAGGCGGGGGCCAAGGACATCGACGACTACGTCGACCTGCTGCGCCGCGAGCCGACCCGGACGTCGATGCCCCGGCTGCTCATCGTGATCGACGAGTTCGCCTCGATGATCCGGGACCTGCCCGACTTCGTGGCCGGTCTGGTCAACATCGCGCAGCGCGGCCGGTCCCTCGGCATCCACCTGGTGCTCGCGACCCAGCGTCCGGGTGGTGTGGTCTCGCCGGAGATCCGCGCCAACACCAACCTGCGGATCGCGCTGCGGGTGACCGACAGCAGCGAGAGCCAGGACGTGTTGAACGCGCCGGACGCCGCCTCGATCTCCAAGTCCACCCCCGGGCGGGCGTACGTGCGCCTCGCCCAGTCGTCGCTGGTGCCGTTCCAGGCGGGCCGGGTGGGCGGGTTCCGTCCGGGCGCCCGGACCACCACCCGGCGGGCCCCGTGGCTGGCGCCGCTCTCCTGGCCCGACCTCGGCCGTCCGGCGCCGACCCGCCCCGGTGGCGGCAGCGTGGAGCCCGCCGCAGAGCTGACCGACCTCGCCGTGCTGGTGGAGGCGATCCGGGGCGCCAACGAGCAGCTCGCCATCGCGCCGCAGCACAGCCCGTGGCTGCCGGCGTTGCCGACCACCCTGACTGTCGACGCGCTGCCCGCCGCTCGGGGCAGCGGCTACCTGCCGGCCGTCGCGTACGGGCTTGTCGACCTGCCGGCCCAGCAGGAGCAGACACCGCTGGAGCTGGACCTGGCGACGCTGGGGCACCTGCACGTCATCGGTTCCTCGCGCAGCGGCCGGTCGCAGACGCTGCGGACGATCGCCGGCACGCTGGCCCGCGCCCACTCCACGGCCGACGTCCACCTCTACGGCGTCGACTGCGGCAACGGCGCCCTGCTGGCACTCAACGACCTGCCGCACTGCGGCGCGGTGGTGCAGCGGACGGAGGCCGAACGGCTCGGCCGGCTTTTCGGCCGTCTCCTCGCCGAGCTGGGACGGCGGCAGCAGCTGCTCGCGTCGAGCGGCTCGGCGAGCCTCGTGGAGTACCGGTCCCACGCGGCCACCCAGGACCGCCCGCCGCACATCCTCGTGCTGCTGGACCGGTTCGAGGTCTTCGACAAGACCTTCGCCGACTACGACAACGGCACGGTGATGGCCGCGCTGCTCACCCTGCTGCGCGAGGGTGCCGGGGCCGGGATCCACGTGGTGCTGGCCGGCGACCGGAGCATGTTCTCCACCCGGATCTCGTCGACCACCGACGACAAGCTGGTGTTGCGGCTCAGCGAGCGCAGCGACTACAGCATGGTCGGGATCAACTACCGGCAGCTGCCCGAGGAGATCGAGTCGGGCCGGGCCATCCGGGCGGCCGACAGCGCGGAGGCGCAGATCGCGCTCCTCGCCGAGGACAGCTCCGGTCAGGGGCAGGCCCGGGCGCTCGCGGAGATCGGTGCGGCGGCCCGGTCGCGGGACGAGGCCCTGCCCCGCGCCGCCCGCCCGTTCCGGATCGACGTCCTGCCGGACGAGCTGACGCTGGCGGAGTCGCACGCCCTGGCCCGACCATCCGGTCCGCTGTGGACGCTGCTCGGCGTCGGCGGCGACGAGCTCACCGGTATCGGGCCTGACCTGGCGGAGATTCCCACCTTCGTCCTCGGCGGGCCGCCGCGTTCCGGCCGGAGCACGGCGCTGCTGGCGATGGTGACGGGCCTGCTCGCGCACGGGACGCCCGTGGTGATCGGCGCGCCGCGCCGGTCGCCGCTGCGGGAACTGGCCGGCGTGCCCGGCGTGCTCGACGTCGTGGCGGGCGAGGACTTCACCTCGGCGCGGCTCGCCGCGGCCCTCGACGGGCGCGACGGCCCGGTCGTGGTCGTCCTGGACGACGCGGAGCAGCTGCTCAAGTGCGACGCCGGCAGCGACTTCGGCGAGATCGCGCGGACCGGGGCGGAGACCGGTCGTGGCCTGGTCATGGCGGGCACGATCGACGGCCTCTCCGGAGGCTTCGGGGGCTGGCACGTCGACGCCCGGCGCAACCGGCAGGGCGCGCTGCTCAGCCCCCAGGGACTCGGCGACGGTGAGCTGATCGGCGCCAAGCTCTCCCGGGGGCAACTGGCCGGCGGCCGGCCCGGCCGGGCGCTGGCCCACTTCGGCGACGGCCGACTGCACCTCGTGCAGGTGCCCCGCGCCGATCTCGCCGCACTGCGGGCGGTGCTCCGCCCCGAGCCGCCCTCGGCGACCGCCCCGCGGGGAGCGTGACGGCGGGCGCCGTGAGCCGGGCGTCGAAAGCGGTGAGTCGGGTGTGGAAAACACGTCAGGGGGACACCTTCCGGTGTCCCCCTGACGTGCGTCGGCGACTCACCCCATGGTCGCCGACTCCCCCACGGAAGCCTGCGGCGTCGCGAGCGCCGGGCCTCCGTCCCCCCAGGTGAATGTCAAGGTTCCGGTGATCTTGGCGAACAACTCGAACAGTTCCTCCGCCTCGGCGAGGTTCGGGCTCGACCCGGTGACCACCACGACGTTCGAGGAGCCCGGCAGCGGTACGACAGTGTGCATGACGGCGCAGCGCATCGTCGCGCCGTCCTGGGTCACGTTCTGGATGCCGTGCACCCGGCCGACCGTGCCGATCCCGGAGATCTGCGCCGTGCTCACCCGACGCCAGGTGCCGTCCGCCCGACCGGACTGCCCGACCGCGGTGAGCGCCCCGATGATGTCGCCCGTCGCGGGCGGGGTGACCACCGAGACCAGCACCGTCGCGGTGAGCGGGCCGTCCTCGTACAGCTGGAAGACGCCGGCGGCGTGCACCGCGCCGGCGCGGCGGGCCTCGCGCACCGACCGGCGAAGCTGCTCGGCGTACTGACCGGCGTACTCCTCGGGAAGGCCGCCCTCGCGGGCGCGGGTCCACACCTCCTGCGCCATCCGGTTCTCGCTCGCCTCGTCGGCGACCGAGTAGTCCACCCAGTCCTCCGGCGTGCGCAGCAGGAAGCCGGTCGGGGTCGAGGCTGTCGCGCCTGTCACTTCTTCCCTCCGTCGTCCGGGTTGGTGAGGGCGTTGACGGTCTGCTCGTCCGTCTCCCGGAACGCGTCGGCGACCGCCTTCGCGGCGTCGCGTACCCCTTCGAGGTCCTTCGCCACGACGTGGCGACCGTCACCCCACCGCTTCTCGAACTCGTGGGCAGCCTTCTGCAGGTCACGCTGGCCGAGCGTGTCGACGACGTGCCCCATGGACTTGATCGGGGCACTGTCCATCAGATCCTTGGTGCGCTGCAGCAGGTCGTGCGCCCGCTCCAGTTCCGCACCCGGTACGTCGATCACGCTCATGCCGGCACCGCCGCGCCGAGCCTGCCGGTTCGCTCGCTCATCTCCGGTTCCCTCCGGGGCCGTCACAGCAACTCCGCGCCGTACACGGACGCCGTGCCGTTGCGGTTCAGCGTGAACCGATTCTCGATCGCCTACGTGTGCGAGTCGGCTCCCGGCACCCGGCGTGGTTGTGGGGGGACCAGATGGCGCGATAGGGGAGGTTGGTCATGGCGCGTCCGGGGGACGCCGAGTGGTCGGTGTTGGAACTGGACTCCGACCCGGTGCCAGGGGATCCGGAGTCCTTCGAGGAGATCACGCGGGCCTACCAGGAGTTGGCGAGGACCACCCAGGAGGCGCACGATCTGCTCGCCACCGGCGGTCAGATCGACGTCGGGCAGGGCAAGGCGATGGAGGCCTTCAAGGACCTGATCGGCAAGCTGCCGCCCCGGCTGGACACGATGGCCCACTCGTACGCCACTGCGGCCGACGCGTACCTGCGCTACCTGCCCTCCCTGGAGGAGGCGCAGACCATGTCACTGCGCGCGCTGGACCAGGCCCGGCAGGCCTCCGGCGACCAGGGGGCAGCGCAGGCGGCCATGTCGTCGGCGCAGGCGGCGCTCACCGCGCTCAGCGGTGACGCGGCGGCCGCCAAGACCGCGAAGGACAAGGCCGACGACGACGTCACCGCCGCCCAGCGCCGCGCGGACGATGCCCGGCAGGCGCTCGACCAGGCCAAGTCGCTGCTCGGGCAGGCGACCGCGCTGCGTGACCAGGCCGCCCGATCCGCCGCCGAGACGCTACGGCAGCTCGCGAAGGACGCTCCTCAGCGCTCGCTCTGGGAGAAGATCGCCGAGGCGTTCCACGCGTTCATCGAGTTCTTGCGGAGCACGGTGATCCAGTGGATCACCCTGGTGCTGGACGCGCTCTCGGTGATCGCGTCGTTCATCTTCCCGCCACTCGGTGAAGCCATCGGTCTGCTCTCCGGCGCGATCGACCTCGCCGGAGCGGTGCTCGGCGGAGACCCGGCCGAGATCGGGATGGCCGCCGGCGGCATGGCCCTGGGCCTCATCCCCGGCGGTCGGATCGCCGCGCGGCTGATGAAGTTCGCGGCGAAGGGCGCGCCCGGGCTGGTCAAGGGCGGCGTCGAGGGCGCCACCCGGGGCCTGGAGGGCGGCGGCGGGAAGACGATCGGGGGCGGGCTGGCCGGTAAGGGTGCCGGCGCCAACCGGCCACCCGTGCCGAAGGACACGTCGCTGTCGATCGACGTACGCAAGTGCGTCACCGACCCGGTCGACGTGGCCACCGGCGAAATGGTCCTCGCCCAGATCGACCTGGAGCTGCCCGATCGCCGACAGCCGGTGCTGGAGCGGACCCACCTGTCCACCTACCGCGCGGGCGGCTGGTTCGGCCCGTCCTGGGCCTCGACGCTCGACCAGCGGTTGGAGTTCGACGGACAGGGGGTCTGCTACTTCGGCCCGGACGGCATGATCCTCGTCTACCCGCCGGCACCGGCCGGCGCGACGGTCCTGCCCGAGGAGGGACCGCGCTGGCCGCTCACGGTCCGCGGTGACGGCACGGCCGTCGTGACCGACCCGGTGGCCGGCCGGAGCGTCCTCTTCCTGCTCTCCGGGGCGGTCGGCCGGCTCGCGGTGGTCGCCGAGGGCGACGGTGGCCAGCTGGAGGTGGCGCGGGACGACCGCCACGCGCCGGTCGCGCTGCGGACCGGGGACGGGCAGTTGATCGCGGTGACCACCTCCGACAACCGGGTCACCGCCCTGCACCGGACCGATTCGGCGGGACGGCGTACCACCCTGGTCGCCGGCTACCGCTACGACGAACAGGGCCGGCTCGTGGAGGTGGACAACGCGTCCGGTCGGCCGATGCGGTTCACCTACGACGACGCCGGCCGAGTCACCGGTTGGCGCGACCGCAACGGGGTGGACTACCGGTACGGGTACGACGCCGACGGCCGCTGCGTGCACACCGAGGGCGCGGACGGATTCCTCAACGGCGCCCTGGCGTACGACGTCGAGAACCGGACCACCACGTACACCGACTCCCTGGGCAACGTCACCGTCTACCGGTTCGACGACGCCCACCACCCGGTCAGCGAGACCGATCCGCTGGGCAACACGACCCGGTTCGAGTGGGGCCGGTTCAACCAGCTGCTGACACGGACCGATCCGCTGGGCCGGACCACCCGCTACGGGTACGACGCCGACGGCCGCCTGCACACTGTCGTCCGGCCGGACGGCACCGAGGCGCGGGTGACGGCCAGTGGCGTTGTCCTGACCGTCGACGTACGAGCCGGGGACCGGACGATGCGCCGCACCTACGACCCCGCCCCGGACCCCACGGTCAGCCAGCTCGGGGTGGCCGAGCCGTTCGACTACGACCGGCTGCGGGCGGACGACCCGGTGCGGGACGCGAGCCTCGCCGGCAGCCGGACGCGCCGGACCGGCCCGTTCGGCAGTACGGAACGGGTGCGCTACGACGACGAAGGCAACCCGGTCGAGCGGGTCGACGCCGCGGGCCACCGCATCCGCACCGAGTACGGGCCCTTCGACCTCGTGCTGGCCACTGTGGACGCCACCGGCGCCCGGACCAGCTACGAGTACGACACCGAGCTGCGGCTCACCGCCGTCACCGACCCGCGCGGGCTGGTCTGGCGCTACACCTACGACCCCGCTGGTCGGCTGGTCGAGGAGACCGACTTCAACGGCCGGGTCCGGCGGTACGCCTACGACGCGGCGGGCCAGCTGATCGGCTCCACGAACGGACTCGGCGAGACCACCGGGTACGTTCACGACCCGCTCGGCAACGTGGTGGAGCGGCGGACCGAGTCCGGCGCCACCCGGTACCGCTACGACGTGCTGGGCCGGCTGGTGGCTGCCGAGAACGCCGATGCCCGGCTGCTGATCGAGCGCGACGAGCGGGGTCGGGTGGTGGCGCACACCACGAACGGCCGTACCCTCGCCTTCCGCTACGACGACAACACCGGGGCCCGGCACCGCCGGACGCCGGCCGGGGCGGAGAGCGTCTGGGCGTACGACCCGTTCGGCAACCTGGAGTCGCTCGTCACCGCGGGGCACACGCTCGGCTTCCGGCACGACTGGCGGGGGCGGGAGCTGCGACGCAGCATCGACGGCCGGCCGGTGCTCGAGCAGATCTTCGACACCGACCGGCAGTTGGCCGCACAGGTGCTGCCCGGCCTGCGGCAGCGCCGGTTCGACTACCGGGCCGACGGCCTGCTCGCCGGCATCGACGACGACGTGACCGGCCGGGTCGACTTCGCGCTGGACCCGGCCGGCCGGGTGGTCGAGGTCCGTGGCGCCGGCCGGGCCGAGGACTACCGGTACGACGCGACAGGCAGTCTGGTGTCGGCCCACGTGTCCGGCCTGCCGTACGGCGGAGAGCTGCGCTACGACGGCAACCTGGTCACCGAGGCGGGCGGGGTCCGTTACCGGTACGACGCGCAGGGTCGGATGGTGCGCCGGACGCTGGCCGACCCGTCCGGCGGGGACCGCGCGTGGCACTTCGAGTGGGACGCCCACGACCGGCTGGTCGGGGTGTTGACGCCGGAGGGTGATCGTTGGCGGTACCGCTACGACCCGTTGGGCCGCCGGATCGTCAAGCAGCGGTACACCGCCGCCGGCGACGCGACCCCGGTCGAGCAGGTGGAATTCGTCTGGGACGGATCCCTGCTGGTCGAGCAGGCGCACACCGACGAGCACGGCCGCACCCGGGTGACCACCTGGGAGTACCACCCGGACGAGCAGCGTCCGGTGGCCCAGACCGTCCGCGACGACAGTGACCAGGTCGAGGAGCGCTTCTACGCGATCGTCACCGACCTGGTCGGCACACCCACCGACCTCGTCGACGCCGACGGCGCGCTGGTGTGGCGCAACGAGGCGAGCCTGTGGGGCGCCGTCCCGGGTGGCGACGACCAGGGCGTCATCCCGCTGCGCTTCCCCGGCCAGTACCTGGACGAGGAGTCCGGCCTGCACTACAACGTCTACCGCTACTACGACCCGATCAGCGGCCGGTACGTCAGCCAGGACCCGCTCGGCCTCGCGCCGGCACCGGATCCGGCTGGCTACGTACCCAACCCGTACGCCGCGGCCGACCCGCTCGGCCTGGCCTGCACCGCCGGCTCGTCGGGCAAGGCCCCGGCCTCTCCGGGCGGTGGCACCGATGTGCGGAGCCTGCCCGACACGGCCGGTTCGTCGAAGGGGGGCAGCGGCAAGCGCCCGGACGACCTGGGGGCCGACGACGCCGACCTCGGCGACATCGGTCAGCAGGACATTGCCCCCACTGTCGACCAGTACGGAATCCCGCGGAATCCCAACCCGCCCGCGCCCAAGTACGTGTATCACGGTTCGACGATCGGGCCCGACGTCATCTTCAAGGGCGGATTGAAGTCCAACGCCACGCTCGACGGCACGACACCGCACTACGACCTGGGGAAGCATCAGCACAACCCCGAGGGGAGCGGCTTCGTTTCCACCACCGGCAACCTTGACGTGGCGCTGTCCTTCATCCGCCCCCCGGCGGACCCCAAGCTCGGGCTTCTCGGCAAGAAGGGCCAGGACGGGGTGCTCTACCACGAGCGACATGGGTGGCTCTACACCATCGACGGGAGGAAGGACCCGATGCTCCACGCGCCGACGCAGAACCCGCACATCGAAAACATGAAATACCAGGATGAATGGTCGGCTTACAACAACATCCCACCGGATCGGATCATCTCGGCCACCCGCATCGACGGCCACTACAACACGTCGGCCCTGCCGGTGAAGGACCCTACCGATCCGAACAAGCTGGTGAAGGGTGTGAAGATCCAGGTCCCGCAGGATCCGAAGTTCGGCCCGTTCCTGAAGGAGGACGTGCTGAACCCCCAGTACAAGCCGTGAAGGTGTGACGCGGATGAAGGCTGACGACAACAGGCCGCCGGGGGACGAGACCGCACCGACGGGGCGGGCCCCCGGCGGCGGGCACCGGCAGAGCGAGCAGGACCAGGGCGAGGAGATGACATCAATGGTGACGACGCCGCCACCGCCGACGGTGACCGACGACCTGCGCCGACGGGCGAAGCAGGCCCCGGACAGTTGGATCTACGCGGTCGATCCGGCGTTCGAGGGTGCCGCGGACGTGCCCGGCTGGGCGGTCGTCGGCGCGTTCCGGGTGGACGAGCAGGGCGAGATCAGCGACGAGTTCCAGCGGAACCCGAACTACCAGCCGAGCCCTGTCGCACTCGGGTTCCCCACTCCCGCGAACGAGGTGGAGAACGCCCTGCAGTTGGCGGTCACCGGCCTGGGCGGCGACGACCAGGTCCGCGACGCGCTGCGCGCGGCGACGGTCTTCGTGCCGCACGTGCCCGGGGTCGGCATCGCCGACCTGGACGCGGGTCTCGACCGGCCGGTGGTGCACGCGTTCACCTCGGACCGGTACCTGCCCGCTCCGATGGACTGGCAGTACTGGGAGCGGCGGCCGATCCCGGAACTTGTCGCGGCCATGGGCGACCGGTATCTGGTGCTCAACCCGGGCAGCGAGCTGGAGCTGCGGCTTCCCGCGGCCGACCTCGCCTGACGGGAGGGCCTGCCCTGGCGCATGTCGCGGTGAACCCGATCGGCCCCGGCTACGTGTTCGGGTGGAGCCGCGCTGCATCGCCGGCCCACCCGTACGGGTCACGACAACGCTCTGAGTGAGGTAGTTGATGCGCAGGCTGCTCCGTGCCGCCTTACGGCGCCCGTCCCGGCCGGGCCGGATGCTCGCCGCCGCCGTACTCGTGGTTCTGCTGCTGCCGCTGACGCCGGGCGCGGCCGGAGCCGTGGAGCCGGCGGTGCCGTACTGGGTGGTCCCCGGCGAGCCGGGCACTCCCAGCGATCTGACCCTGCCCGGCGTGGCCGAACGCGTCCTCGGCGACAGTCACCGCTGGCCGGAGCTCTACAAGCTCAACAAGGACCGAGTGCAGCCGGACGGGTTGGTGCTGACCGAGCCCGCGCAGGAGATCAGGGCGGGCTGGGTCTTCGTCCTCCCCGAGGGCGCGGCCTCCGGTGAGATCCAGATCGGCGCCCCGCCGACGGCCGCACCGCCGGCCAACCAGCGGCCGGACCCGCCGCCCGGTGACCAGCAACCGGCTCCGCCGTCGGCCGGTCAGCAGGCGAGCGCCCCGGTGGCCGGTCAGCCGGGGCCGGCGGCTCAGCCGACCGCGACGGAGGACCGTGGCGCGTCCCGGATCCTCGGCCTGCACCCGGCGGCGGCCGCGCTGCTCGGTGTGGGCGTACTGCTGGTGCTGGCCGCCGCCGCGCTGGTGCCGTTCCTGCTGCGCCGGCGTCGTCCGGCCACCGTGGCGCCGCCGTCGGCGCCGCCCGGCTCCCGGGCGGTCCTGGACCGCGCGTTGCGGCAGCTGGCCACCCAGTCCAACCACGCCCAGGTGTACGCGGCACTGATCGGTCCCGACCGGGTCGCGTTGCGACTGGCGCCCGCGCTGCCGGAGGCCCCGCCCCCGTGGCAGGCCCGGCAGCGGGGCGCCATCTGGGAGGCGCCGAGCTGGCAGCTCGACCAGGGCGGCGACGAGCGGTCCGGTCTGCCGCTGCTCGCCACCGTGGGCACTGTCGGCGGCGAGCTGGCCGTCGTCAACCTGGGGCGTGCGCCGGGGATCGTGGCGCTCAGCGGGGACCGGACGACAGCGCTGCGCTTCGCGGGCGCCTTCCTCGACGACCTCAGTCGCGACCCGGCCGCGGCGACCGTGGCGATCACCGTCGTCGGCCCGCCACCGGCGCCCTGGGCTGTTCCCGGGCGGATCCGCGTCACCCTCGACGTGGCGGACGCGGTGCCGCCGGCCGGCGGCTCGGCGGACGCTTCCCCGTCGGGCGGACTGCGCGACCACCTCGTGCTGGTCACCGCCGCGATCCCGCCAGCCGAGTTGGAACGGCTGGGTGCGCTGGCGGCGGTCTCGGGCAACTCGGCTGCCGTGCTGGTCGTCGGCGATCCGCCGAATGCGGCCTGGCGCTTCGAGGCCGGCTCCGACGGCTCCCTCGACGTGGGGGTGCTCGGGCTCGACCTCGACCGCCCCGGCCCACGCGGCGGCGTCACCTCGGTCTCCCGGGACTGAGGCCGTGTCTCCTGTCTCCGACTGTCCAAGGAGTGGTTTGGCGATGAAGGTACTCATCCCTCGTCCGCTGGTCGGCTCCGTGGCGCTCGCCGTGGCGCTGCTGGTGACCGGGTGCACGACCACGGTGACCGATCCGGTCGCCGTGCCGCGGCCCGACAGCGGGACGGTCCAGCAGCCGAACCCGGAAGCGGCGCAGGGCGACCTCGGGCGGCGTAGCTCCGACGGCGGCTACTGGCCGGCGTCGCTGCAGCTCGGCGACAACCCGGAGCTGGGACCTGTGGTGCTCGACGGGCAGGGCTTCACCCTCTACCGGTTCGACCGCGACAGCTCCGCGCCGTCGCGGTCGACCTGCACCGAGGGCTGTCTCCTGCAGTGGCTGCCGGTGCTGGTCAGCGAGAAGATTAAGTTCGCCAACCTGGACCCCGCCAAGCTCGGGGCGGTGGCCCGGCCGGACGGCACCCAGCAGGTGACGGTGGGCGGCTGGCCGGTGTACCGCTTCGCCGCGGACCAGGTGCCCGGCCAGGTCTCCGGGCAGGGCGTCGACGGGGCATGGTTCGTGGTGGCACCGGACGGCAGCAAGGCGGCCGCGCCGGCGGGCCAAGATAGTTGACATCGCAAACAAGTGACGGAAGATACACATTCGTATGTGATCTTCCGCGCACGAAGAGCACTCCCGCATCCTGTCTGGGCACCGATCAAGATCGGCATCGTGGGCCAGCAGAGGGTGGTAGGTATGGCGGGTTCAAAACCCGTTCGGCGGCAAGAGGTCGCGGATGAAGCCTTGGTCCGATCCCTGTACGAGGAGCACGGTCGCGCGATGCTCGCGTACGCGACGCAGTTGACCAGGGACCGCGCGGCGGCGGAGGACGTCGTCCAGGAAGCGCTGGTGCGGGCCTGGCGCCACCCGGACAGTCTGGTCAACGGCAAGGGCTCGGTCCGGGGATGGCTGCTCACCGTGGTGCGCAACATCGTCACCGACACGGTCCGCGCCCGCCGGGCACGGCCCGCCGAGGTGCCGGAGAGCCCCACGGACGTCGCCGTCCAACGCGACCACGCCGAGCAGGTGGTGGCCTCGGTGGTGGTGGTGGACGCGCTCAACCGCCTGTCCCGCGAGCACCGTGAGGTGCTGGAACAGGTATACCTACTGGGGAGTACAGTCGCGGAGACCGCGAAGGCGCTGGGTATCCCGCCGGGCACGGTCAAGTCACGCTCCTACTACGCACTCCGGGCGCTCCGCGACATCGCAGGTCGCCCAGCCGGGGTGGAACGGTCTGCCTCATGAAATCCGACAGCTCGACGCCGGCCAGTGACCACGTGGACATCGGCGGCTACCTGATGGGCGAGCTCGACCAGGAGCAGGTCCAGCAGGTAGAGGAACACCTGGCGGGCTGCGCGGAGTGCCGGGCCGAGGTCGAGTCGCTGCAGGGGTGGAAGGCGGCACTCGAAGCGGTACCGGAGGCCATGCTCCTTGACGGCCCACCCGAGGGCGGCGACCTGATGTTGCAGCGGACCCTGCGCCAGATCCGCGGCGAATCGTCCGGCCAGCGCCAGCGCCGGAGGCTGCTGCTGAGCAGCGCGGCTGCCGTGGTCGTCGCGGCCGCCATCTCGGGCGGCGTCCTGCTGGGCCGCACGACCGGCGCGTCCCCCGAGAGCACCGCCCAGCCCGCGCCGTCGACGACCACGACCTCCGCCGACCCGGCGACCCGGTACGCCAGCACCACCGACGCGACCACCGGCGCCCGGATCACCGTGGCTGTCACGCCCGCCGCCGGCTGGATACGTGTCAACGCCGCCGTCTCCGGCGTTCCCGCCGGGGAACGCTGCCGACTCATGGTGATCGGCAAGGACGGCAGCACCGTGCAGGCAGGTAGCTGGATCGTGTCCCCGAAGGGAGCGACCGACGGCACCACGCTCGACGGCAGCGCCCTGATCGACCCCGCTCAGGTCGACGCCGTGCGGGTCGAGACCACCGACGGCAAGGCGTACGCCACCGCGAAGATCTAGGCGCCCCGGCAGCCTGCCGGTCGGGGACGGGGTCCGCCCCGGTCCCTACCGGTACTTCTGGAGGCACTGCGTGGTTCCGTCGCCGGTGAAGCCGTCCCGGAACGCCTCCACCCGAGCGAAGCCGGAGGGGATGCCGGCGCCGTTGACGTCCGCGGCGATCAGGCTCCGCGGCCGCAGCATCTCCGCCACCGCCTCGTCCAGATCACCTGGCGACAGTTGCAGGACGGCGCCCCGGCCCGCCACGATCGTCGCCGCCCAGGCCCCGGTCAGACACGCCGTACGCTGCGCCGTGGCCAGACCGGTGAGGGGATAGCCGGCCGCGTGCTGGACGGCCAGCGCGTACCGGGAGGCGACCTCGGCGAACGCCGCGAAGTCCCCGAGCCCGCCGCCCGTCCCCTGCTCGGGCGGAGTGCCGATGCGGGCCAGCTCGGCCACGTCGAGTCCCACCGTGTTCGTCCCCGGGCAGTACGAGGCGGGGGCGGTGCCCCGCACCTCGGCGCACGGCGGTGGGCTCGGGTCGACAGTCGGCGCTGCGGCTCCGGGCCGGTCGAAGGCGGCACGCAGCGTCTGCTCGAGCGCCCGCAGGGCGTTCCGGTCGTCGACCCGCAGGTCCCCGCCGCCCGCGTCCAGCGACGACGCCTGGCCGCTGGCAGGTTGGGTGATCCGCCGCCGGACCTCCGCCTCGTCCATCCGGGCGCACCGGGCCGGGCCCTCGCCGAAGCCGAACTGGAACGCCGAGACCCGGTCGAACGCGTTGCCGTGGGCGCCCTGCGCGTCGAAGCCGGTGCCGGCCGTGTCGCGGATGAAGAAGAGCGTGGCGAGGATCTGGTTGAGCCCAGGTCCCGTGGCGAGCTGGAAGTGGGGCGCGTTGCCCTCGGCGACCCAGCGGAAGACGGCGCCCGCGTAGCAGTCAGCCTGCTGCTCGCTGACGATCGAGCTGGTCCGACCGTCGGCCGTGGCGAGCCGGGACTGCACGGCGTGCCCCACCTCGTGGGCGAGCACGGCCACCACCGCCATCGGCCCGAAGGAGTCGTCGAGGATGGGCAGCAGTTGCCCCCGGTCCCAGGCCACCGAGTCGTCGGCGCGGCAGTAGAAGGCGTTGACCACCCCCGCGGTGCCGGTGCCGCAGACGGTCGTGTCCGGGCCCGTGGAGTCGTACGAGATCAGTCGGACGATGGGCTCGAACCGTCGTCCGAAGGTCGCCGGCAACTCGTCCCTCCAGTACCGCTGCACGTCGTCGACGGCGTTGCGGGCGAGCCGGTCCAGCTCGCCGCCATCACCGCCAACGACCGCCAGGGGAGAGTCCGGCACCCCGGACCGGGGCCCGCTCGTGCCGTCGGTGATCTCCAGACCGGCGACCGTTGTGGCGTTCCACCGCTCGGCCGCACCGGTCCCGTTCACCGACCGTGCGCAGCCGCTCAGCAGGGCAGCCGCCACGAGGGCCGACCCGATGAGGCTCGCCGTCCGCCTCCGACGCATCGTCATGCACCCGTACCTCTCGCTCCTGGTGACCGCCGGCCGGGCCACCGGCGCGGCGCGTACGACGACGGGTGTGCCGGCCCGGCGCGAAGCCGGACCGGCACACCCGTGGTGGGGACGATCGGTCAGTTGAAGCGCACCGACGCCACGGCGTCGTCGAAGCCGATCGTGGCCAGGTCGGCGATGTCACCGTTGATCACCATCGAGCGACCGCTGCAGTCCGGTCCGGTCCAGAGCTTCAGCGAGCCGGGCGCCGCGACGGACGAGGCGACGCCGGGACGGCTCAGGTTCTTGCAACCGCTGCCGGCGGCACCCTGGGAGGCGCCGTTGTCGCTGAAGTTGGCGTCGTCGAAGAGGACGGCGCTGGTGGCGGGGGGAGCCGTCGATCCGCCGGCGTCCGGCGTGGTCTGGTCGTCGGCCGGTACGCCGGCCTTGCCGCCGGTCGGGGTCACGCCGAACCAGGTGCCGCCGACGCCCTGCCCGAGGGTGTCGCCGCGCTTGGCGTCCTTGGCGAAGCGGTAGACGGGCCAGCCGTTGATGGTGACCTGACGGGTGCCATCGGCGCGCTGGACGGTGCCGACGGCCGCCTTCTTGATGCCCGCGATGAAGATCTTGCCGCCCGGGGTGACGGTCACCGGCGGCCAGGTCGACGCGCAGTCACCGGAGCAGTTCGAGGTGGGCGGGTTGTTGCTGTCCTTGTCGAAGCGGTACAGCGTCAGCCCGGCCCCGTTGACCACCACGGGGTTGAGGTCACCGGCCCGGCTCGCGGTCAGCTGGACCCATTTCTGCGCCGTCTGGCGTACGGCCTCGGGCGCGACGCCGCCGTTCGGCACGGCCCAGTCACCGGTGCCGGCCGGCGAGTTGTTGGACTTCGCGGTGCCGGAAAGCAGCGACAGGGCATCGGCTCCGGCTGCGGCTGGCGCGGCCGGGCTGGTGGTCGCCTCGGCGCGCGCCGGCTGCGGCGCCTCCGGGGTCGAGCCGCACGCGGTGAGCGTGGTCAGGCCGGCTGCCAACAGGAGGACGAAGGGCGCGAGGTGCTTGCGCATCATGTCGGGTTCTCCACGGTGTCTACCCGGTTCCAGGACGTCCGGAAGCGGTTCGACATCCACACGGGGCCCGACCGGATCCGGTTCAGCCGCAATCTGTCCCTGATGGACCGGCGGGTTCAGGACGCCGTCAACGCCGCGAGGCGGTCACCGTCGCGTCGATCAGCCAGCGCGAGATGGAGTACGCGGGCGGCAGCTCCGCCGGCAGCGCGTCCAGGCCGAACCAGCGGGCCTCGGTCAGCTCCCGCCCGTCTACCACCGGCTCGGCGTGCGGGTCGGCGGCGGTGGCGGTGAAACCGGCGAGCAGCACGCCGGGGCCGGAGATGGCCCACGGTTGGCTGCCGAAGTAGGTCGGTGGGTCGAGGCTCAGCCCGACCTCCTCGCGGACCTCGCGGTGCGCCGCGGCCTCCAGCGTCTCGCCCGTCTCGACGAAGCCGGCGACCAGCGCCCACAGCCCGGTCGGTCCGGTGGCGTGCCGCACCAGCAACAACTCGTCGGGGTGGCCGGCCGGACCGGGCCGGGTGATCGCGACAAGCACCGCGGCGGAGAGCTGCATCGGCACGTACAGGCCGCAGGCGGGGCAGCGCCGGGACGACTCGCCGGGGACGTCGGCCAGCTCGGCCCGGCAGGCCCCGCACCACCGGTGGGTACGCCGCCAGGTGACCACGGCCAACGCCCGGCCGGCCAGGGTGGCGAGCGGTTCGGGCACCTCGGCCGCCAGCGAGGCCCAGCCGCGCAGTCGGTCGGGAACCTGCTCGCCGGGGGGCAGCTCGGTGGCCCAGACGGGCTCCCCGTCGAGGGTGCCCAGCGGCACCCAGTCGGTGTCGGCGGGCAGGTCAGCGACCCGCAGCAGCCCGCCGGCGGAGCTGGTCAGCAGCTTCGCGCCGGTCACCGGCAGGGCCAGGTCACCGGCGGCGGGCGGCCGGCTCCGGTCGGCCCCCGGCAGGAACCCGCCGGGTGGCGTGGCGGACCGGAACCCGCCGGATGGCGTGGCGGACGCGGGCCCGCCGTGTGCTGCGGCGGACGCGGACCCGACGGCCGGCCCGGTCACGCGCCGCCCGGCCGGCGGTCGACCACCCCGGCCCCGGCCGGCACGTCGAACGCGCTGTCGTCCACCCTTTCGGTGTAGCGGCTCAGCGCGAGCTCCATGGGCTTGCCGTCGACCGGCCCGGTGAAGCTGCCGAGCACGCCCTCGGTGGTCACGCAGGCGGTGAAGTCGCCGGACGGCGACCCCTGCACCTCGACGCAGGCGGCGTGGTGCCCGGCGACGGTGGTGTCGCTCTGCTTGATGACCACCTGCGGGTCGAGCGCGGCGGCGGTCAGCAGCCCGACCACAACGGGTGGGGTGGCGAGGCCCTGCCGGTTGGCCTCGCCGAAGAGCATCACGGTGGGCTTGCTGCCCGGGGTGGGTGGGTCGACAAGCGTGCACTCGGGGCGGGCGCCGGTCGTCGTGCACCTGGTGATGGCCTCCGGGGTGACGGTGAGTCGCCCGCCCGGGTAGGTGTACGCGGACCGGGCCGGATCCTGCGCCTGCACGATCGCGGCGCTCTGGCCGCCCGGGAGCTGGTAGTCGGCCGAGTAGGTCAGCTCCAGCGCCCGGTCGAGCCGGGCGGCGAGGTCGTTGACGAGTTCCGAGCGACCCATGGCGACTCCGGCGTCCTCGAATGTCTGACAGCCGGTGACCGTGAGCGACGCGATGACCGACACGGCGAGCATGCGGAGGGTGGTCGAGGCGGCGGGCATGACGACAAGCCTGGTGGATCTGGTCCGCGCAGCGCAAACCCGTTGCCGGTTGACGCCCGGAAATCCGGGAATGTCCGTCACCGTGGGGCGACTCGGGTGCGCGGGCGACGCCGTGCCCGTTCGCGCGGCCCGATACGCTGCGTTCAACACCTGCCTCAGCCGCACCGTCGCGGCCCACCCACGGACCGGATCACAACAACGAGGAGCGACTTAGTGGCAACCATCGAGGGAATCGTCGCCCGGGAGATTCTCGACTCGCGGGGCAACCCGACGGTCGAGGTCGAGGTCGGCCTGGACGACGGCACGGTCGCCCGCGCCGCCGTGCCCTCCGGCGCCTCCACCGGCGCCTTCGAGGCGATCGAGCTGCGCGACGGTGACGCCGACCGCTACCAGGGCAAGGGCGTGGAGAAGGCGGTCTCCAACGTCGAAGACAAGATCGTCGACCAGATCATCGGGTACGAGGCCAGCGAGCAGCGGCTGATCGACCAGAAGATGCTCGACATCGACGGCACCGACAGCAAGTCGGAGCTGGGCGCGAACGCCATCCTCGGGGTCTCCCTGGCGGTGGCGAAGGCCGCTGCCGGCAGCGCCGAGCTGAGCCTCTTCCGTTACCTGGGCGGCCCGAACGCCCACCTCCTGCCCGTGCCGATGATGAACATCCTCAACGGTGGCGCGCACGCCGACTCGAACGTCGACATCCAGGAGTTCATGGTCGCGCCGATCGGCGCGCCGACCTTCCGGGAGGCGCTGCGCTCGGGCGCGGAGGTCTACCACGCGCTGAAGTCGGTGCTGAAGAAGAAGGGCCTGTCGACCGGGCTCGGCGACGAGGGTGGCTTCGCGCCGAACCTGCCGACGAACGCGGCGGCCCTGGACCTGATCGCCGAGGCGGTCGAGAAGGCCGGCTACCGGCTCGGCACCGACATCGTGTTCGCGCTCGACGTGGCGGCCACTGAGTTCTTCGACAACGGCACCTACACCTTCGAGGGTGCCGCGAAGTCCGCCGAGGAGATGAGCAACTACTACACGAAGCTGGCCGGTGACTACCCGATCGTGTCGATCGAGGACCCGCTGGCCGAGGACGACTGGAGTGGCTGGCAGACGCTGACCGCCTCGATCGGCGACCGGGTGCAGATCGTCGGTGACGACCTGTTCGTCACCAACCCGCAGCGCATCGCCCGCGGCATCGCCGAGAAGTCGGCAAACGCGGTCCTGGTCAAGGTCAACCAGATCGGTTCGCTGACCGAGACCCTGGACGCCGTGGACCTGGCCCACCGGGCCGGTTTCAAGTGCATGATGAGCCACCGTTCCGGCGAGACCGAGGACACCACAATCGCCGACCTGGCGGTGGCCACCGGCTGCGGCCAGATCAAGACCGGCGCGCCGGCCCGCTCGGACCGCGTCGCGAAGTACAACCAGTTGCTCCGGATCGAGGAGGAGCTGGCCGACGCGGCGCGCTACGCCGGCGCTGGCGCGTTCCCGCGCTACCGTTCGGCCTGAGACGCGCGAAGCCTCGGGGGAGGGGTGTGACGATGCAGCAGCGCCGCACACCGGGTGGTCAGCGTCCCGCCCGCCGGCCGGGTCAGTCCGGTCGGCCGGGCGGTGGCCGGGCCACCCGGGGATCGGTCCGCGAGACCGGCGTACGCGCCGAGCCGCGCGGCACCGCTGGTCGGGCTCCGGGCGGGGCCCGGGGCGCCGAGGGCGTCCGCTCCGCGAATCGTCCGGCCGCCGCTCGGCGTACCGCCGCCGGTGGCGCCGTCAAGCGGCTCACCGCACCCCACCCCCGTCGCTTCACCGGTCGGGCCACCGTGCTGTTCGCGGTCCTGATCGCGCTCGCGCTGGCCTACACCTACCCGGTCCGCGTCTACCTGGACCAGCAGGCCGACATCGAGCGGATGGAGGCGGCCCAGGCGGTGCAGGAGGCGGAGATCGCCAAGCTGGCCGCCGAGGCCGAAAACTGGAAAGACCCGGCCTACATCAAGACGCAGGCTCGGGAGCGGTTCTTCATGGGCCCGCCGGGCGAGAAGATGATGGTGGTGCTGCACGACCCGGAGGGCGCTGCCCGGGACGCCGGGAAGTCGGCCGGTTCGGCCGCCCCGGCCGGGCCGTCGACCTGGTACGACACGCTCTGGTCGAGCGTGCAGGCGGCGGACAGCCAGCAGCCGGGCAAATGATCCACCGACCAGCACACCAGGAGAGATGGCACCGTGACTGTCGTACCACCGTCGGAGCCGGCGGCGGATTCCGTACCCCCGCCGCAGCGTGAGCCGGCCACCGAGGCTGACCTGGCCGCGGTGGGCGCGCAGCTCGGCCGGACGCCCCGGGGCACCCGGGCGGTGGCGCACCGTTGCCCGTGCGGCCTCCCGGACGTGGTGGAGACGACTCCCCGTCTCGCCGACGGCACTCCGTTCCCCACTCTCTACTACCTGACCTGCCCCCGTGCCACAGCGGCGTGCAGCCGACTGGAGTCGGCGGGGCTGATGAAGGACATGGCCGACCGGTTGACGACGGATCCCGAGTTGGCCGCCCACTACCGTGCCGCGCACGAGGACTACCTCACCCGCCGGGAGGCGATCGGCGAGGTGCCGGAGATCGCCGGCATCTCGGCGGGTGGGATGCCGGGCCGGGTGAAGTGCCTGCACGTGCACCTGGGGCACGCGCTGGGCGCCGGCCCCGGGGTGAACCCGTTCGGTGACGAGACGTTGCAGCTGGTCGAGCCCTGGTGGACCGCCGGCCCGTGCGTGGACGTGCCGGCGGGCGAGTGAACGTCCAGACCGGGTCGTCGGCGCCCGAGAGTCAGATCCTGGTGCGGCGGGCCCGCACCGGTGACGTGCGCGGCATCCGGCGGCTTGTCGACACCTACACCAACGACCGGCGGCTGTTGAGCAAGGCGACAGTCACCCTCTACGAGCAGGTGCAGGAGTTCCGGGTGGCGGTCCGCCCCGCCGACGGCGCAGTGGTGGGTTGCGGCGCGCTGCACGTCATGTGGGAGGACCTGGCCGAGATCCGTACGGTCGCGGTGGACCCGGTCTGTCGGGGCCGGCGGATCGGGCACCGGCTGGTGGACGAGCTGATCAGCGCGGCCCGCGAGTTGGGGGTGGCCCGGATCTTCGTGCTCACCTTCGAGACGCGGTTCTTCGGCGCGTTCGGTTTCCAGGAGATCGACGGCGCGCCGGTGCCGCAACCGGTGTACGAGCAGTTGCTGCGCTCGTACGACGAGGGTGTCGCGGAGTTCCTGGACCTGGAGCGGGTCAAGCCGAACACGCTGGGTAACACCCGGATGCTGCTGCGCCTGTAGTCCGGCCCCCCGCGGAGCACGCCACCGCGCTGCGGTCCGCCGGTCGGGTGGCCAGCGACCGGGAGGGCGGGGCGGTTCGGCATCACCTGACCGCGCTCGGCCCGGAGTTGTCGAGGGGCTCGTCCGGCGACTCGGCCGGGAGGCGGACGCCCGGCCAAGCCGCGGGTCAGCCGCCCGTCCTGCCGTAAGGTTGCTGCCGTGACGACGCGTGTGGCGGCCATCGACTGCGGGACCAACTCGATCCGACTGCTTGTCGCCGACCTGCCCGAGGGGTCCACCGGGTCGTCGGCGCCGCTCGTCGACCTGACCCGGCGGATGGAGATCGTCCGGCTCGGCCAGGGCGTCGACCGCACCGGCCGGTTGGCCCCGGAGGCGATCGAACGGACCCGGGTGGCGCTGGCGTCGTACGCGGCGGACATCGAGAAGCTGGGCGCGGAGCGGGTGCGCATGTGCGCCACCTCGGCCTCCCGGGATGCCGCCAACGCCGACGACTTCACCGAGATGGTGCGGGGCACCCTCGGCGTCGCGCCGGAGGTGGTCACCGGCGACGAGGAGGCCCGGCTGTCGTTCACCGGCGCGGTGCGCGGCCTGCCGGCCGACGCGAAGGAGCCGTTCCTTGTCGTCGACATCGGCGGTGGTTCGACCGAGTTCGTGGTCGGTGACCGGGCCGCTGGGGTGCGCGCGGCGATCTCGGTGGACATCGGCTGTGTCCGGATGACCGAGCGGCACCTGCCCGGCGACCCGCCGACGCCCGAGCAGGTCGCGGCGGCAGAGGCCGACATCGCGGCCGCGGTGGACCGGGCGCTCGCCGTGGTGCCCGGCCGCGAGGCGGCCACCCTGGTCGGCCTCGCCGGGTCGGTCACCACAGTGGTCGCGATCGCGCAGGGCCTGCGGGAGTACGACCCGGAGCGCATCCACCACGCCCGGGTGTCGTACGAGGCGGTCGCCCAGGTGACAGCGGACCTGCTGGGCCAGACCCGTGAGCAGCGGTTGGCGATCCCGGTGATGCATCCGGGCCGGGCCGACGTGATCGGCGCGGGTGCGCTGGTGCTCCGCGTGATCATGGAGCGGGCCGGGATGCCGTCGGTGGTCGCCTCGGAGCACGACATTCTCGACGGCATCGCCTGGAGCCTCCAGCCAGCCACGCGCTGACGAACCTGATCGACTCGGCTTCGAGGAAGTCGGGGTGTCCGGGTCACCTGGATGCGCCGACTTCCGGGAATCCGAGTGGATCTTGCCAGCGCCAGCCCCAGCGCGTGTCAGGGGGGAAAGCGTTGACGCTACTTCGCATTGCGCAGTAGTGTGCATTGCGTGGACACCACACAGTTGCTGAAGGGCGTGCTCGACATGGCCGTCCTGGCCGTCCTCCGGGAGGAGGACGGTTACGGTTACGACATCCTGCGCCGGTTGCGCGAGGCCGGCCTGGAAGAGGTCGGCGACGCCTCGGTCTACGGGACGCTGCGCCGGCTCTTCGCCGCCGGCCTGCTCACCACCTACGTCGTGCCGAGCGAATCCGGGCCGCACCGCAAGTACTACTCACTCAACGCCGCGGGGCGTGACCAGTTGACCCGCTCCGGCAAGCTCTGGCGCTCGTTCGCCACCACAATGGACAGTCTGCTCGACGATCGGGGGATGGCGGCATGACCGTCGCGGAGCAGGAGATCACCGACTATGTGGCGCGGGTCCGGGCCGCTCTGGCCGACCTACCGACCACGCAACGCGACGAGCTGATCGAGGATCTCGCCGACCACCTCAGCGAGGTGGCCGCCGAGGCCGAGGGCACTCTCGTCGAGCGGCTGGGCGAGCCCGAGACGTACGCGGCGGAGCTGCGCGCCGCGGCCGGCGCCACCCCGGGCGGTGGGCGCAACCTCGACCAGCGGGTCGCCACCGCGATGGTCCGGCTCCGCAGCCGGCTGGGCGCTGTCGACACCCGGCTCGGTCCACCCCTGGGGTACGCGAACGCCAGCGACTTCCTCCGCCTGCTGCGCCCGGCCTGGTGGGTGCTGCGTGGCTATCTGGCTGCGATGCTGCTCACCGCGATCACCACCGGCGGTGACTCCTACGGTCTGCTGCCCCGGTTTGGTGGCGAGTTGCTCGCCGGCATGCTCATGCTGGGCGGCCTCGTGCTCGCCTCCATCTGGCTCGGTCGCCGCTCCGCCCAGCTGACCCGCTGGCCGCGGTCGGCGCTTCAGGTCGGCAGCGCGGTGCTTGTGATCTTCGCGCTCTCCGCCCTGGTGAATCTCGAGGGCCGGCTCGACCGCGGCTACTACTACGACCAGACCTCGGTCGACAGCCAGTACAGCCAGATCCGGGACGTCTTCGTCTACGACAGTGAGGGTCGGCTGGTGGAGAACGCCCGGCTCTTCGACCAGGACGGCAATCCGATCCGCCTCGGCTACCCGGACTGCGAAGGTCGGGTCGACGAGTACGGCAACCCGCTGCTGCGGCCGTACCCGTACTGCGTGGGCCGGGCGCCCTTCGGCCCTCGCGGTCCGGCCGGGTCCAACCCCACCGTGGCGCCGCCCGCGCCCAGCACGCTGCCAGCGGAGCCGACCAGCACGCCGGGGGCCGGGCCGACCAGAACGACGGGGGCCGGACCGACCAGCACGCCGACGGGGGGCGGACCGACGACCGGCGAGCCCTCGGTGGAGCCGACCGCGACACCGAGCCCCACCCCGACGAGCTGAGTCGCGGTGTGAATTGGATCATGCGAGCGAGGCTGGGAAATAACTGAACGGACGAGGCGAGCGGGACGACACCGGAAATCAATGATCGTTACGGTGTCGTCTGCTCATCAACCCCTCGGAAGGAACCCCCGTGCCAGACCAGGTCGCAACGCCCCCCGCGTCCGACGCCGCACCAGCTGAGCCGGCCGTCCAGACGCCGCAGCCTTCCGAGCCGCAGGCTGCGGTGTCACGTCCGGCCGAGTCGGAGTCGGCCGGGCCGGAGTCGACCGAGTCGCGTCCGGCAGGGCCGCAGCCGACCGAGCCGGAGCTGGCCGAGCCGAAGCAAGCCGAGCCGAAGCAAGCCGAGCCGAAGTCGGCCGAGCCGAAGTCGGCCGAGCCGAAGTCGGCCGAGTCGCGTCCGGCCGAGCCGAAGTCGGCCGAGCCGGAGTCGGTCGGGCCGGAGTCGACCGGGCCGGAGTCGACCAAGTCGCGTCCGGCAGAGCCGCAGTCGGCCGGGTCGGAGCCGGCCGGGTCGGAGTCGGCCGGGTCGGAGTCGGCCGAGCCGAAGTCGGCCGAGCTGGAGTCGGCCGAGCTGGAGTCGGCCGAGCCGGAGGCGAAGAAGTCCGGTGCGAAGAAGGCGCTCGGCATCGCCGGCGCGATCCTCGCGGTCGTCGTCGTCGCCGGCCTGAAGTTCGGTGTCGTCTCGGCGATCGGCAACGTCGTCAATAAGGACGAGACGGCTTCCGCCAAGGCCGGCGACTGCATCGCCAAGCTGCCCGAGGTCACCGGCACCAAGCAGGAGAAGGTCACGGACGCCCGGATCGTCGAGTGCTCCTCCACCGAGGCGGCGTACAACGTGGTCGGTCGGGTCGAAGACCAGACCGAGGCCCAGGCCAGGGCCGACACCGCCTGTGAGCAGTACTTCAAGCCGGACGAGGAGGGCTACATCTACTCCAGCATCATGCCCGGCAAGACGGGTTACGTGCTCTGCCTGACCAAGAAGGCCTGAACACAGCGGTAGATCAGCATCGACGGCGGCGGGAGTCCACCCCGCCGCCGTCGGCGTACCCGGAGTCACCGGCGGGCGAACGGGAGGTGAATGCCACTGTTCCGGCGTCTTCCCGGCGGCGGCGCGGCATGGCAGGCTTTCGGCACTAGGACCACTGGGCGACCAGCCAACGATGACTGACCGCTAGGAGGACGGCCCATGGGCGAAATGGTGACCTACCGCAGCAACGGGGGTACGAGCGAGGGGTATCTCGCGATACCCGCCAGTGGCATGGCCAGCCCCGCCGTCATCGTCATCCAGGAGTGGTGGGGCCTGGTTCCGCACATCAGGTCGGTCGCGGAGCGGTTCGCCGAGGCCGGTTTCGTCGCTCTCGCTCCGGACTTCTACCACGGTGAGACGACGAGCGAGCCGGACGAGGCGCAGCGGCTGCTGATGGCGATGCGGATGGACGAGGCGGCGAAGGACATCGCCGGCGCGGCCGACTATCTCGCCGAGCGGCCCGAGGTCACCGGTAAGGTCGGTGCCGTGGGCTTCTGCGCCGGTGGCAGCCTCGCCCTCTGGTCGGCCACCGTCTCCGAGCGGATCGTCGCGACCGCCGGTTTCTACCCGGTGCTGCCGTGGGAGTCGATGCGCCCCGACTGGGCCGACTACGCCGGCAAGGCCGCTGTCATCCACTGCTCCGAAGAGGACGGCACCTCGGCCGCCGACGGCGTGCAGACCGCCCGCCGGGCCATCGAGGAGGCCGGCGGCGACTGCCACCTCTACGACTATCCGGGCACCTCGCACGCCTTCTTCAACGACGACCGACCGGAGGCGTTCGACCAGCGCGCCGCCGCCAGCGCCTGGGCCCGCACCCTGGAACTCTTCCGGGCCAAGCTTGGCTGAGTCGCGTACCCCCGAGCAGGTGGTCGCCCGCGCGGCGCGGGCGACCGACCTGGCCGACCTGGACGCGGCGGTGAGCGACTGTTTCGCCTGCCCCCGCTTGGTCCAATGGCGGGAGGAGGTCGCTCGCACCCGCCGGGCCGCCTTCCGCGACCAGGAGTACTGGGGCCGCCCGGTGCCGGGCTTCGGCACCGGCGACGCGCGGATCGCCATTCTCGGGCTGGCACCCGCCGCGCACGGCGGCAACCGCACGGGCCGGATCTTCACCGGTGACCGGTCCGGTGACGTGTTGTTCGCCGCGCTGCACCGGGCCGGGCTGGCCAACCAGCCGACCAGCGTCGCCGCCGACGACGGGCTCGCCCTGCGGGACCTGCGGATCTTCTCGGCTGTCCGGTGTGCGCCTCCGGACAACAAGCCGACCCCGCAGGAACGGGACAACTGCGCGCCCTGGCTGCACCGCGAGGTCACGCTGATCCAGCCCACGCTGCGTGTCGTCGTCGCGCTCGGCGCGTTCGCCTGGGCCTCGTGGTGGCCGGTGCTTCGCCAGGTGTACGGGCAGCGCCCGCCCAGCCCGCGACCGGCGTTCGGTCATGGGGCACACTGGTCCGGCACAGCCGCTCCGGACTTGCTGGGCTGCTACCACGTCAGCCAGCAGAACACCTTCACCGGGCGGCTGACACCAAAGATGCTGGACGACGTCTTCGACCAGGCTAAGCAGCTGGCCGGGGTGGACTGAGACGCGCGTGGGGTGGTGGCGATGACAGACGGAACACGCCCTCCCACCCCGTTGCGGGCTGCCGAGCCGGGGGTGTTGCGCCCGGCGCTCGGCCTGCTTCGCCGGTGGTGGCCGGTCGCCGCGGTCGCCGCACTGCTCGCCGGTGCCGCGCTGGCGTCCGCGCACTCGTCGATCGGGGCCAGCCGGATCCCGCCGGCTGCGGACAACGTCCCGTGGGTACCCGAGTACCCGACCGCCGAGCCGTCGCCGTCCATTCCGGTCGAGCCGCGTACGGCCGGTGAGGCCACCCAGGCGCACATCCCGCAGTGGATCGCCACCGTGGCGGTGGTGCTGCTCGGCCTGGCCATTCTCGCCGCCATCGGTTACCTGTCCTGGATTCTGATCCGGGGCGCTCTGCGACGCACCACCCGGGCCCTGCCGGCGCAGCGGGCCCGGCGTACCGCCGAGGGCACCGCCAACGAGGTGGTGGCCGCCCTCGACGCCGGCCTGTTGGAGCTCGACGACCGGGACACCGACCCCCGGGTGGCGGTGATCGCCTGCTGGGTGCGCCTGGAGGAGGCCGCCGCGGCGGCCGGCGTGCCACGGCTCGCCGGGGACACCCCCACCGACCTGGTCAGCCGGCTGCTGCGCGGTGACCCGGCGGCCGGCGTTCCGGCGATCGTCAGCACCGACGTGCTCGCCGAGTTCGCGCACGTCTACCGGGAGGCCCGTTACGCGACCCGCCCGGTCGACGAACGCACCCGCGACCAGGCCCGCGCCGCACTTCGTCGGCTGCGTGGAGAGCTCACGGCGGTGACCCATGAGTAGCACCAGCATCGACGACCTGCTTGCGTTCGAGGAGGAGGCCGCGCCGAGAGGCCCGGAGGCGCCCCGCTCCCGGACCGGCCCGGTGCTGCGCGCCCTCGCGTGGGCCGCCGCGGTCGTCGCGGTGCTGCTCGTCGGCCTCCGCGCGGTTGGCCTCCAGGTCTCGCTGCCCGTACTCGTCGCCGGGGTGCTCGCCGTGCTGGCGGTTCGCCGGGTCACCGCCCTGCTCGCGCCGCCACCCTCGCTGCCGACGGGTGGCCGGGGCGGGACGGGCGAGGAGGACGGCAACTACAACTGGGGTGCCCGGGACGCGTTGCGCACCGCGATCAACCGCTGGGAATGGCCGTTGGACTGGTCCACGACCCGACCCGAACGTTTCACCGGGGTGGTCCTGCCCCGGATCGGTGAACTGGCCGACGAGCGGATGCGCCTGAAGCACGGCGTCACCCGCGAGTCGGATCCGGCCCGCGCCCGTGTCCTGCTGGGTGACCGGCTGTGGACGTTCCTGGAGACCCCGCCTCGCCGCACCCCGTCGCCACGCGACCTCGCGGTGATCGTCGCCGAACTGGAGAAGATCTGATGAACGACGTGGACCGGAGCATTGCCCCCGCCGAGGTCGGCCACCTGGCTCGGGCCGTCCTGGACGCGGTCGGCACCGTCGTGGTCGGCAAGCGGGACGCGTTGGAGCTGGTCCTCGCCGGCATCCTGGCGGGCGGTCACGTGCTGCTCGAGGATCTGCCGGGGCTGGGCAAGACGCTCACCGCACGCTCGTTCGCCCAGGCGCTGGGCCTGGACTTCCGCCGGTTGCAGTTCACCCCCGACCTGCTCCCCGCCGACGTCACCGGCTCGTTCCTCTACGACCAGCGCAACGGCGACTTCACCTTCCGGGCCGGGCCGGTCTTCACCAACCTGCTGCTCGCCGACGAGATCAACCGGACGCCGCCGAAGACCCAGTCCGCGCTGCTGGAGGCGATGCAGGAGAAGCAGGTCTCGGTGGAGGGGGTGACCTACAAGCTGGACGAGCCGTTCCACGTGCTGGCCACCGCCAACCCGATCGAGTACGAGGGCACGTACCCGCTGCCCGAGGCCCAGCTGGACCGGTTCCTGCTGCGGGTCTCCTTCGGTTACCCGGAGCACGAGGAGGAGTGGGAGGTGCTCCGCCGCCGGATGAGCCGCCGTCGGGAGGAGGCGGACATCAAGCCGGTGGTCGACGCCGCCACGCTGCGGGCCATGCAGGCCGCCCTGGAGGACGTGGTGGTGGAGGACTCCATCGGCCGCTACATCGTCTCCCTCACCGCGGCGACCCGGGAGCACCCGTCGGTGCTGGTCGGCGCGTCGCCTCGTGGTTCGTTGGCGCTGCTGCTGCTGGCCCGGGTCCGCGCGGTGTTCGGCGGACGGGACTACGTGGTGCCGGAGGACGTCAAGGAGGTGGCGGCTCCCGCCCTGGCCCACCGGATCACCCTGCGCCCGGAGATGTGGTTGCGCCGGGTCGACCCGGCGTTCGTTGTCGGCGAGGTGCTGGAGGCCACCCCCGCCCCGGCGAGTGGCGCGCTGCCCAGCTACGCCGCGGGCGGGCCTCGGCGCTGATGACCGGACCGACAGTGCCGATGGCCACCGAGCCGGAACCGGCTGCCGGCTGGGCGCCCACCCGGGCGCTCGGCCGGGCGGTGCTGCTCGCCGGTCTGCTGCTGGTGGCGGGGGTGCTGCTGGGGCGGGTCGACCTGATCGTGCTGGCCGCCCCGTTCGCGCTGGGCACCGCGTACGCGCTGCGCCGACGGCCGACGGCGCTGCCGCAGGTGTGGATCACGCAGGGCGAGGACGGGCCGCTTGTCGAGGGCGGCGACGTGACGGCGGCGGTGAGCGTCGGCAATCCGGACACTGTGGACTACGACCTCGTGGTGGTGCGTTCCCGCGTGTCGCCGTGGCTGCGCATCGACCGGGCCGGCTTCGCCCTGGACGGGATCGTCGACGACGCGCCGCCCGCCGCCACGACACCGACCGGCGGTGGGGCGCCGGCCGGCGGCCGGGGCCGTTCCATCGCCGACCGGCCGTTCGTGACGTCGGTGCCCACCGCGACGGTGGCGGATCTGGAACTGGCCGGGCACGCCCTGCGCTGGGGTCGGCACCCGGTGGGACCGGCCGGTGCCCGGGTCGCCACGGCGGGCGGCCTGCTGGTCTCCCGGGCGGTGCTCACCGAGCCGGTCCGGGTGCGGGTGTACCCGCGTACCGAGCCGTTCGAGGCCGTCGAGGCGATGCCCCGCGCCGCCGGGCTGGTCGGGGCGCACCACTCCCGCCGGCCCGGCGAGGGCGGCGAGCTGGCCGGGGTACGGATCTTCGCCCCGGGGGACCGGCTGCGCCGCATCGACTGGCGGGTGTCGTTGCGCGCCCGGCAGTTGCACGTGGCAGCCACGCTCTCCGACCGCGACGCGGAGGTGGTGGTGCTGCTCGACGTGCTGGCCGAGGCCGGTCGCTCCGGCGGGGTGAGCGGCGCGGCCTCGGTGCTGGACACCACCGTCCGGGCCACGGCCGCGATCGCCGAGCACTACCTGCACCGCGGCGACCGGGTCTCCCTGCTGGAGTACGGGCCGGCGGCTCGCCGACTGCGCCCGGCCGCCGGGCGTCGGCAGTACCTGACAGTGCTGGAGTGGCTGCTCGACGTGCACGTCCACCCGTCCTCGCACGAGCCGTACGACCAGGTGTTCGGCCCGCAACTGCTCTCCTCGGACGCGCTGGTGGTGGTGTTGACTCCGCTGCTCGACGAACGGTCGGCGCAGATGCTCGCCCGACTGGCCCGCGCCGGCCGGTTCGTGGTGGCCGTCGACACGCTGCCGACCGACCTGTCGTCGCCGAAGAACCAGGGCTGGGCCGAGGTGGCGTACCGGCTGTGGCGCCTGGATCGGGACGTCATGATCGGACAGCTCCGGGAGCACGGCGTACCGGTGGTGCGCTGGGCCGGTGCCGGCAGTCTGGACCAGGTGCTGCGGGACGTGGCCCGGTTGGCGACGGCTCCGAGGGTTGGTGGCAGATGATCGACGCGGTGACCGGGCGGGTTCGGGCCGCCCAGTACGCGGTGGCCCGCATCAGCGCCGCCCCGCTGCTGGTCCGGGCCGGGATCTTCGTCGTCGTGCTTGCCGGGTTCGCCCTCGCCTTCCCCGCCGAGGTGCTTTCCGGCCGGCCACTCCTGTTCCTGGCTGTCGCCGCGCTGTTTCCCGCGTTCGGTCCGCGCCGGGTCTGGGCGGTCTTCACGGCGTTGGTCACGGTCGGCGGCTGGTTGCTCGCCACCGACGGGTACGGCCGCCCGGTGGCCCTCTGGCGGCTGCTCGCCGTGGCCGCCCTGCTCTACCTGGCGCACACCCTCTGCGCGCTTGCCGCACTGTTGCCCTACGACGCGGTGGTGGACCCCGCGCTGATCACCAGGTGGTTGCTGCGGGCGGGCGGTGTCCTGCTGGGCACCGCGGTGTTGGGGGTGCTGTTGTTGCAGGCCGCGGGCATGGGTGGGGAGGCCGGATACCAGTGGGTGACAGTGCTGGGGCTGCTGCTGGCCGTGGGCACCGCGGCGTTGCTGGGCTGGCTGCTGCGACGGCGGTGACCCCTGCGACCTGAGGGTTACGCAGGTCACATGGGTTGTGCTCCGTCACAGATGGGGGCCGCGAGCGGCATTACCTGAGCCGGCCGGGGAAAGATAGACAACGTGAATCCGAAGCGGATCCTTGTGGTGGGTGCCGGGCACGTCGGTCTGTACGCGGCGCTGCGCCTGTCGAAGAAGCTCAGCTCCCGTGAGGCTGAGGTCATGGTGGTGGACCCCCAACCGCACATGACCTATCAGCCGTTCCTGCCCGAGGCCGCGGCGGGCAACATCTCCCCCCGGCACTCCGTGGTGCCGCTGCGCCGGGAGTTGAAGCGGTGCAAGATGGTGGCCGGCACCGTCACGCGGATCGAGCACGACCGCAAGGTGGCCACCGTGCAGCCGATCAGCGGCCCGGCCCGGGAGATCACGTACGACCACGTGGTCGTGGCCCCGGGGTCGGTCTCCCGCACCCTGCCGATCCCCGGCCTGCACGAGCAGGGCATCGGGTTCAAGACCATCGGCGAGGCGATCTACCTGCGCAACCACGTCCTGGACCGGCTCGACGTGGCGGCCGCCACGGCCGACCCGGACGTCCGCCGTTCGGCGCTGACCTTCACCTTCGTCGGCGGTGGGTACGCCGGCATCGAGGCGCTCGCCGAGATGGAGGACATGGCTCGCGACGCCCTGCGCTACTACCCGGAGCTGAACCAGGACGAGGTTCGCTGGGTGCTTGTCGAGGCGACCCAGCGGGTGCTGCCCGAGGTCGACAGGGACATGGGCGCCTACACCGTCCAGCAGCTGACGAAGCGCAACATGGACATCCGGCTGGACACCCGGCTCGAGTCCTGCGTCGACGGGGTGGTCAAGCTCTCCGACGGGGACAGCTTCCGGTCCGACACGATCGTCTGGACCGCCGGCGTGAAGCCGTCGCCGATGCTCGACGCGACCGACTTCCCGCGCGACGACCGTCGCCGGATCACCTGCCTGCCCACGCTCCAGGTGGTCGACGGTGACCAGGTGGTCGAGGGCGCGTGGAGCGCCGGCGACTGCGCCGCCGTGCCGGACCTCACCAAGGAGCCGGGCAACTTCTGCTCGCCGAGCGCGCAGCACGCGGTGCGCCAGGCTGCCCGGATGGCCGACAACATCACTGCCGTGATCCGGGGCCGCGAGCCGGTCAACTACAAGCACAAGCACGTCGGTAGCGTCGCGAGCCTTGGTCTGCACAAGGGCGTCGCCCAGGTGTACGGGATCAAGATGACCGGCTGGCCGGCGTGGGTCATGCACCGGACGTACCACATGAGCCGGATCCCGTCGTTCAACCGCAAGGTCCGGGTGGTGGTGGACTGGTCGCTGGCGTTCTTCCTCAAGCGTGAGGTGGTCGCCCTGGGGCAGTTGCACGACCCGCGCGAGGAGTTCTCCGAGGCGTCCCAGCCGGTCGGCGCACCGCGCGTCTGACCCAGCGAGGCACGGAAGGGCCTCTTCCCACCGTTTCCGGTGGGAAGGGGCCCTTCTCGGTGCTCGGCTCGGGTGCGTCAGACGCGCCAGATCCAGGCGTCGGCCACCCGGGTCGCGGGGCCGTAGAGCTGCTCCAGGGTGCTCCGCAGGCTCTCCGCGTGCGGCGCGTCGTCGGCCAGCGCCACGCACGAGGCGCCCCAGAAGTCCGCGTCCCGGGCGGCCTGGCGGCGCTGTTCGTCGCCGATGGCCGGTTGGTCACCGCGTCGGGCGACGTCCGCCAGCAGCGCGGAGGTGGGCTGCTTGAAGGTGCCCATCGCCGCGGTGCCGCCCCGCCCGTACGGGCCGATGAAGAACCCCTCGGGCAGGCTGAAGGCGGCGTCGGCGGCGGTGGCCCAGCGCATCGACCCCGGTTCCTTGGGGGTCGGCAGCGGCACCGGAACCAGCACCCCGCCGGAGGGTACGCACTGCCGCCAGTGGCCGCCGGTGACGAACTCCGGCACGGCGGGCCGGGCGGCGGTCGGCAGGGGGGTCGGAAAGATCGGCAGCAACGCCGCGCCGACGGCCAGCGGCACCAGCCGTCGGGCCCGACCGGTGCCGCGCAGGGCCCGGTCGACCGCCAGCACGAGCAGTGTCGCGACGATCGGCAGCAGGGCCAGCGCGAACCGCATCGGCAACGCGCCATCCACCACCGGTAGCCCGCCGATCAGGGCGTACGGGCCGGGAAGCGCGGTTTTGGTGCCGTCGAGCACCACCTCGGGGCCGAGCGAGAGCGCACCCATCACCAGGCCCGCCACGACGCAGGCGAAGACCAGTCGACGTCGCCCGGCCCAGATCGCGCAGGCCACGGTGACCAGCAGGAGGGGCCAGCCGAGGAACGTGTTGTACTCGGCCGGACCGGTGGTCAGCCGGGCCGCCTCGTCGCTGCCGGCCACCGACAGCGGGGAGACCGCCCACCAGCTGCTCAGGTCGGCGGAGAAGTAGGCCGGGGTGAACATGCCGTCGGCGACCCCCTGCGGGCCGGCGAACTGGAACCACAGCGGATAGCCGAGCACCAGCAGAGCGAGCCCGGCGGCGATCGCCAGCCCACCGGCGAAGCCGGGCAGCGCCCGCCGCGCCAGGTCCCGGTCCGCCACGGCGTAGCCGATCGCCATCACCAGCAGCGTGACGGCGGCGAGGAAGAGCACCTCCTCGCCGATGAAGACCTGCGCGCTGACCGCGGCGGCCAGCCCGGCCGCCGAGGTGAACATCCGTCGGCGATCCGGCCCGCCGGGCCGGGTCCGGCCGGTCCCGTCGGGTGTCGCCGGCCCCGGGTCGGACGCCCGCAGCAACCGGACCACCAGCCAGACGATCACCGGCACCAGCCACTGGGCGGTCATGTGCAGGTGGCTGTTGGTCTGCGAGACCATGCCGGGGCCGAAGCCGCACAGTCCCGCGCCGAGCGCGGCAGCGAGTCGGCGGGCGCGCAGCATCCGGTGCCACAGCAGGTACCAGGCGACAGCGGTGCCGGCGAGGTTGGCGGCGGCGAGCAGCGCGAAGCTGACCGGTGCGCCAAGCAGCAGGGTGACCGGCGCGAAGACGATGCCGAGCGCGATCACCGTCGTGTTGGCCATCAGGTTGACGCCGTCGGGCGCGTTGAGCCGGTCGGTGAGCAGGCCGAAGTCCCCGAGCAGCGCGCGGGCGTCGACCGCCAGGAACCACTCGTAGAGGGTCTGGTCCTCCGGGTTGAGCGCCAGGGTGCGGCCGGCCGGATCGGGCCACAGCCCGTGGGTGAGCCAGCCGGCGAGCACCACCCAGAGCAGAGCGACGAGCAGATCCGCCCGGTGCCGGTGGACGGCGGTCAGCAGGCGTGCGGCCCGAGGCCGGCGGTCGACCCGAAGGGCGAGGCGGAAGGCCTGCTCAGGGGCGGCGTCGGGGGCCGTGGGGGCTGCGCTGCTCACGGCACCGACCCTAATGTGGCGAGCCCTGCTGGGTACGTCGGGTCGCCGCTAACCGGTTACGGTGACACTGCACCGCGCGTGTCGACGCGCCGGTGCCACCCGCCCGGGTGGTGGAAAGGCAGACACGGCCGCCTTAAAAGCGGCTGCCGCAAGGCGTGCGGGTTCGACCCCCGCCCCGGGCACCCACCAGCTCGACGCATTCTCATTCGTGATCACCAGTACTTGGCCGCGCCGTTTACTCTTGAAGGGCACGTTCACGTGCAAACGACCCCCTGAGGGAGGCCAGACAGTGAAGACCTCGAACCCGGTGCTCGCCCGGCTCGGCCAAGCGGCCGAGCGGGAGCGCTCCGCCGGGTACGCCCCGGCCGGGCCGTACGGACAGCCCGGCATTCCCCAGCAGTACCCGTCCCAGGCCGGCTACCCGGCCGCGCCGCCGACCGTGGCGCCCATGACCGTCGACGACGTGGTCGTCAAGACGGTCGCCCTGCTCGGCATCCTGGGCATCACCGCCGCAGCCGCCTGGGTGCTCGTGCCCGACGCGCTGGTCGGTACCGCCTGGATCGGTGCGGCGGTGGTCGGCCTGGTCCTCGGCATGATCATTTCGTTCTCCCGGATGGCCAACCCGGCGCTGGTGATCGCGTACGCGGTCGTCGAGGGTGTCTTCGTCGGCATGGTCAGCAAGGCGTTCGAGACGGCCTACGACGGCATCGTGCTCCAGGCCGCCGCGGCCAGCTTCGGCATCTTCTTCCTGATGGCGATGCTCTACAAGGCGAAGGTCATCCGGGCCACCCCGGCCTTCGTCAAGGGCATGATCGCGGTGATGACCGGCCTCTTCGCGGTCATGATGATCAACCTGGTGCTGGCGCTGTTCGGCGTCAACACGGGCCTGCGCGACGGCAGCCCGCTGGCTATCGGCTTCAGCCTGGTCTGCATCGTGGTCGCCTCGCTGAGCTTCGTGCTCAGCTTCAAGGAGATCGAGGACGGCGTCCGGATGGGCCTGCCGCAGCGCTACTCCTGGGTGGCCGCGTTCGGCATCCTGGTCAGCCTGGTCTGGCTCTACATCGAGATCCTGCGCCTGCTGAGCTACTTCCAGGGCGACGACTGACCTCGTCCGCACTGCCGACCGGCGCCCGCTCCCGCTTCGGCGGGGGCGGGCGCCGTCGTCAGCGCCGTTTCTCCGCCGTCGCCGCTCCGTCCGGGGCAGAGTGACTGCGAGGGCATGTGCCCAGGCCGGCCGGGGGCTTCGACCCGTGCCCCGCCGGCACGCGGGCGAAGGAGGCGGCGGTGCGCAGCAACAATCCGGTGCTCAACCGGCTGGACGAGACCGGCCGGGTGGAGGCCCGGGTGCTCGGCGCCCGCGACGTCGAGCCGATGACTGTCGACGACGTGGTGCTCCGTACCGTCGGGTTGTTGCTGGTCACCGGTGTGGTGGCGGCGGTGTCCTGGGCGGTGATCCCGGACGCGGACTGGCTCGCCGCCGCGCTGGCCGGCAGCGCGCTCGCCTCGATCGCGCTGGTCCTGGTCATCTCGTTGAAGGCCATCACCAACCCGGTGCCGATCGTCGGCTACGCCGTGCTCCAGGGCCTGCTGCTCGGGGTGGCGAGTCGCACCTTCGAGCAGGTCTACCCGGGCATCGTGGTGCAGGCGGTGGCCGGCACGTTCGGCGTCTTCCTCGGCATGGCGGCGCTCTACCGGGCCCGGGTGATCCGGGCGACGCCCCGGCTGGCCCGCCTGGTGATCGGGACGTTGCTCGGGATCGCCGTGCTCAGCGTCATCAACCTGGTGTCGTACCTGATCTCCGGCCGGCCGGGTCTGGCGGTCTACAGCGTCAGTGGGCAGGTGGGCTGGCTGCCGTACGCCTTCTCGGTGGTGGCCATCATCGCCGGGGCGTTCAGTTTCATCCTGGACTTCGACCTCGTCGAGCGCTCGGTGCGCGACGGTCGACCCCGCCGGTACGCGTGGCTGAGCGCGTTCGGCCTGCTCACCGGTCTGGTCTTCCTCTACTGGCAGCTGCTGCGGCTGATCAGCTACCTGCGCCGCTGACCTGTCGCATCGGCATGATCGACTCGGTTTCGTGGAAGGCGGGGTGTCCGGGCGCGGTGATGCCCCGTTTTCCCGGAGGCCGAGTCGATCTCGGCGTGACGGCGGCCGGCCGTAGACTCGGTGTCGATGAGCGCAGCGGAGTTGGACAAGGCCGTGACGTTGCTGGTCCGTCAGGTCGGGCACTGGGAGCAGCCGCGCTGGGCGGCGGTCGCGACCACCGGCAACGTGCCCCGCGCCGACCTGGTGCACCGGTTGGTGCAGGAGCTCGCCAACCTGGCCGCCGACGCCGAGGGCGAACCGCGCCGGACCGTGCCCCGGCTGGACAACGACCTGGCGCTGCCCGATCAGTTGCGGGTGGTGACGGCCGACCTGCGGGCCGCCGGCGCCGCCGACGAGGTGCTGGCACGGGCCGCCGCCGAGGTGACGGCGACCCGCAGCGCGCTCTGAGGCCCACTCCGCGACCTGCGGGAGCGGGCCGGCGTCAGCTCAGCTCAGCCGTTCGAGCACCATGGCCATGCCCTGGCCGCCGCCCACACACATGGTCTCCAGACCGATGGTCTTGTCGTGCCACTCCAGCGCGTTGAGCAGGGTGCCGGTGATCCGGGCGCCGGTCATGCCGAACGGGTGACCGACCGCGATCGCCCCGCCCATCACGTTCAGCTTCTCCTCCGGGATGCCCAGCTGGCGGTAGGAGGGGATGACCTGCGCCGCGAACGCCTCGTTGATCTCGACGAGGTCGACGTCGTCGATGGTCATGCCGGCCCGGCGCAGCGCCTGCCGGGATGCCTCGACCGGCCCGAGGCCCATGATCTCCGGTGACAGGGCGGTCACACCGGTGGAGACGATCCGGGCCAACGGGGTCAGCCCCAACTCCTCGGCCCGCTGGGCGCTCATCACCACCACGGCGGCCGCGCCGTCGTTGAGCGGGCAGCAGTTGCCCGCGGTGATCCGACCATCCGGACGGAACACCGGCTTCAGGCCGGCGACCGCGTCCAGTGTGACGCCGGCACGGGGACCGTCGTCGGTGCTCACCACTGTGCCGTCCGGCGTGGTGACCAGGGTGATCTCCCGGGCCCAGAAGCCGTCGGCGATGGCCTTCTCGGCGAGGTTCTGGCTGCGTACGCCGAACTCGTCCATGTCGGCGCGGGTCACGTCGTACACCTGGGCCAGGTTCTCCGCGGTCTGCCCCATGGTCAGGTAGATGTCGGGCAGCTCACCGGCCTCACGCGGGTCGGTCCAGACCTCGGCGCCGCCCTGCGCGCGGCGCTTCGAGCGCTCGCCGGCCGCCCCGAAGCGGGGGTTCTCCCAACCGCCGCCGACCAGCGCCTGCGCCTCCGGCGGTAGCCCGTCGGAGCTGCCCCGGGCGTAGCGGGACACCATCTCCACGCCGGCGGAGACGAACACGTCGCCCTCGCCGGCCCGGATCGCGTGCATCGCCATCCGGGTGGTCTGCAGCGACGAGGCGCAGTAGCGGGTCAGGGTCGCGCCGGGCACAGTGTCCAGACCGAGGAGGGTGGACACCACCCGGGCCATGTTGAAGCCCTGCTCGCCCCCGGGGAGGCCGCACCCGAGGTAGAGGTCGTCGATCGTGGTCGGGTCGAGTTGGGGGATCTTGTCCAGGGCCGCCTGGACGATGGTCGCGGCGAGGTCGTCGGAGCGGACGTCGCGCAGGGACCCCTTGTGCGCCCGGCCGATGGGGGAGCGGGCGGTGGCGACGATGACGGCGTCGCGGGACGACTCAATCGGCATGAGCCAACGTTAACCCGTCGGTAACATGGCGCGGAAGGAGCGGGCGCGGCGGGAAATGTCACCAGTGGCCGGGACGATCTAGCGCCGGGTGGTGGCCGCCGCGGCGGCGACGATGGCCGGCAGCAGCGCGTGTGCCCACACCCGGTAGCCGTCGGCGGAGGGGTGGAAGCCGTCGTGGCAGAGCGTGCCCGCGTCGGCCCGGAACACCGGCCCGGTCTCGGTGGCGAGGTCGACAACCGAGCCGCCCGCGTCCAGCACGGCGGCGGTCTGCGCGCGGGCCATCCGACGCCCCGACCAGCCGACCACCTGGCGCAGCGGCGGCGCGATGGCACGCACCGCGCCGAGGTCGGGGCAGGTGCCCACCACCACCTCGACCCGCGCCTCCCGCAGCCGGTGCACCGCGGCGGCGAGATAGGCCGCCGCGTCGGAGGGGCGGCGCAGCCCGGTGGCGTCGTTCGCGCCGATCAGGATCAGCGCCACGTCGGGCCGTTCACCGAGCAGGGCCCGGGCCACCTGGGTGGCCAGGTCCGTCGAGCGGGAACCCGAGACGCCGACGCTGGACAGGTGCACGCGTCGGCCGGTCGGGCCCTCGGCGAGGAGGTTGGCCAACTGCCCGCCGATGGTGTCGTCGAGACGCTCGACACCCACGCCGAGCGCCGACGAGTCGCCGAGCAGCACCAGCCGCAGCGGCGGAGCGCCCGCCCGGCCGATCGTGGCCCGCAGGGCCAGCCCCAGCTCCGGTTGGGCGTAGCGTCGGTGCCGGGCGACGAACGCCTCACCGGCCAGGACGGCAGCGCCGCCCACGGTGCCGGCGAGCAGCGAGAACGCCGCCGCCCGACCCAGTCGGCCGGCGAGGCCGGCGGTCACGCCCCGCTCGCTGCGTTCGTTCATGCCAGTCCCTCCACTGTCGAGGCGTCCGGAGCGGATCCGTGCTGCGGCACCGCGCCGACACCGAAGAACGCCCGGCGACGCAACTGCGCCCACCGGCCGGCCGGCCCCCGGTCGCGGCCCCGGACCTGGACGCCGCTGACCTCGGTGCCGGCGTGCCGGGCCGCCTCCTGCGCGGCCTCCGGCAGCGACCGTACGCCCTCTGCCCACGTCGGTGTGACCCGTCGTTCCGGCCCGGTGCCGAGCGCGGACAGCATCGTCGGCAGGAGCGCGGCGGCGGCCATCGCGTACCCCTCGGCGGAGGGGTGGAACCGGTCCCACGCGAACATCCGGGTCGGCTCCGCCGCGAACCGGGGGCCGAGGAGATCACCGAGGGAGACCGTCCAACCGCCGGCCTCCACCACCGCGACCGTCTGCGCGGCGGCGAGTTGGCGGCTCCACCGGTGCGCCAGCCACCGCAGCGGGGGCTGGATCGGGCGGATCGCGCCCAGGTCGGGGCAGGTGCCGACGACCACCTCGCAGCCGGCGTCCCGCAGCGTGTGCACCGCCTCGACGAGATAGCGCACCGCCAGCCCACGTGGGGTCCGGTTGGTGATGTCATTGCCGCCGATGAGGATCACCGCGATGTCGGGCCGGCACTCCAGCGCCGCCTCCACCTGGTGGCGGAGCGCCGCGGAGATGGCACCGACCACCGCGAAGCGGTGCAGTCGCACCGGACGGTGCAGTCGACGGGACAGGCCGGTGGCGAGCAGCGCGCCGGGCGTCTCCCGACGGCGGTGCACCCCGTAGCCGGCGGCCGACGAGTCACCGAGCACGACCATGGTGAGCGCCGGGCCGGGGAACTTCGCGCCGTAGATCCCGTCGCAGCGTGGTGGCGGCGCCTCGGCCATCGGGATGGTGCGTCGGGCCTGTCGGGCCTGGCCGAGCAGCACTCCGCCGGTCGCCACCGCGGCCGCCGCGGTGGCACCCGTCCCGATCGCCGCCAGGCGGGCGAACCGCCGGGTCTGCCGCCAGCGCTCACCGGGTACGACGGAATCAGCCACCCCCATACCACGACATTATCGCGCCGCCCCGACATGCCGCTGTCGTCGTGCCGGCACCCGAGTGCCTGGAAATCGACGCGACGGGGTATCGGTACGGCAGAGGCCGGTCGACTTGCGCCGACCCGCCACGCTGATCCGGCGGAGAGGAGCGCGACGATGGGGAAGACACTGAAGCGCAGCGCGGCGTTCGCGGCCCTGGCGCGGGCACTGACGTCCGGGGCACGCGGAGGGCCGTCGCTGGGCACCCGGCTGGCCGCCCTGCCCCGGATGATCCGGGCCACCACCAGGGGGCAGTACGACGGCGGGCTACGGCTGGCCCTGATGACGGCGGCGACGGCGTACATCGTCTCGCCGATCGACCTGCTCCCGGAGATCCCGCTGGCGATCTTCGGGCTGGCCGACGACGCCGTCATGGTCACGTGGTTGGCCGGCAGCGTGCTCGCCGAAACAGAGCGCTTCCTTCAGTGGGAGGCCGCGCGCAGCTCGGTCATCCCCGGGGGGCTGGTGCCCTGACGGCACGTACGCTGGGCGACGAGGAAACGTCTGCCCGGCCGCCGTCGCCGGCGCCGCAACGAAGGGCACACCGTGCAGTTCTACGACAACGTCGTCGACATGATCGGCAACACCCCGCTGGTGCGTCTGCGTAACGTCACAGCGGGCATCCAGGCCACCGTGCTGGCAAAGGTGGAGTACGTCAACCCGGGCGGCTCGGTCAAGGACCGGATCGCGCTGCGGATGGTGGAGGACGCGGAGGCCGCCGGCCTGCTCCGGCCCGGCGGCACCATCGTCGAGCCGACAAGCGGCAACACCGGTGTCGGGCTGGCCCTGGTTGCCCAGCTCAAGGGCTACAAGTGCGTGTTCGTCTGCCCGGACAAGGTCAGCCAGGACAAGCAGGACGTGCTCCGGGCGTACGGCGCCGAGGTGGTGGTCTGCCCGACCGCTGTCGCCCCGGAGGACCCGCGGTCGTACTACAACGTCTCCGACCGGCTGACCCGGGAGATCCCCGGTGCGTGGAAGCCCAACCAGTACAGCAACCCGGCCAACCCGCGCTCGCACTACGAGACCACCGGTCCGGAGCTGTGGAAGCAGACCGAGGGCGGGCTCACCCACTTCGTGACGGGTGTCGGCACCGGCGGCACCATCTCCGGCATCGGCCGGTACCTCAAGGAGGTTTCCGAGGGGCGGGTGCGCATCATCGGGGCCGACCCCGAGGGTTCGGTCTACTCCGGCGGCACCGGCCGTCCCTACCTGGTGGAGGGCGTCGGCGAGGACTTCTGGCCGGAGACGTACGACCAGGGTGTCGCCGACGAGATCGTCGAGGTCTCCGACAAGGCGTCCTTCGAGATGACCCGGCGGTTGGCCCGCGAGGAGGGGCTGCTGGTCGGCGGCTCCTGCGGGATGGCCGTGGTCGCCGCGCTGGAGGTCGCCCGCAAGGCCGGCCCGGACGACGTGGTGGTGGTGCTGCTGCCGGACGGCGGCCGGGGCTACCTCTCGAAGATCTTCAACGACTCGTGGATGGCCCGGTACGGCTTCCTCGACAACTCGGGCGCCGAGCCGACGGTGGCCGACGCGCTGGCCAGCAAGCCGGGCGGCCTGCCCGAGCTGGTGCACGTGCACCCCACCGAGACGGTCCGCGACGCCATCGACTACATGCGCGAGTACGGCGTCTCGCAGTTGCCGGTGCTCAAGGCCGAGCCGCCGGTGGTGACCGGTGAGGTGGCCGGCTCGATCGCCGAGCGGGACCTGCTCGACGCGCTCTTCACCGGCCAGGCCCACCTGCACGACACCATCGAGCGGCACATGGGCGACCCGCTGCCGATGATCGGTGGCGGTCAGCCGGTGAGCGAGGCGGTGGGCCTGCTGGAGAAGTCCGACGCCGCCCTGGTGCTTGTCGACGGAAAGCCGAAGGGCGTCCTCACCCGGCAGGACCTCCTGGCCCACCTGGGCGCCCACTAGACGATTGCGTCCGGACCCCTGGGTGCGGCCGGCGGTGACCGTCGGTCACCTCCGCGGGAGGCGGATGCGGTGGTGAGCGGTATACCTCAGAGTCATATTCATACCCCTGAGGTATACCGCTCGACAGCACATGGGCCTGGCGGGCCAGCCACAGCGATGGCGCGCCCTAGAGGGGGCGGGTGTAGCGGACCTGTGGGGTGAGGGCCGTGCCGATGTGCTCCTCGCGCTCCACGCCAGTCGATGTCCAGCCGCCGCGCTCGTAGAAGGCGCGGGCGTGCGCGTTGTCCCGCAGCACCCAGAGCACGGCGCGTCGCCAGCCACGGACCCGCATGGCCTCCAGGGTGTCCACCATGAGCGTCCGGCCGACGCCCCGGCCCTGCTCGGTCGGGTCGAGGTGAATCGCGTTCAGCAGCCCGGTCTCCGGGTCGTCCTCGTCGTCCGGACCCAGGTAGCTGAACCCGACAAGCGCGCCGGCCCGTTCGGCCACGGTCAGCCGGTGAGTGTCCCGCTCCCAGCGCCACCGTTCCGCCCAGTACCGCCCCATCGCCTCCGGCGTCGGGTCGGCCAACGCCTCGGCCGGCAGGAAGGCGGAGTAGGCGGCAACCCGGGAGCGCTGGTGCAGGGCCCCCACCGCCATCATGTCGGCAGCGGTCGCGGGGCGGAGCGTGACGGTCACCCGGCCGAGGCTACCCGGCGGGGTGGAAGCTGCACGGTGGTCAGATCCTCGGCGATGATCAGGTCACCGTCGAAGTGCGCGCGGGCCTCGTCGTGGAACCGGCGCGGGTCGGAGTAGCGCTGGGAGAAGTGGGTGAGCACGAGCCGGCGTACCCCGGACTCGGTCGCCACCCGGGCGGCCTGCGCCGCGGTCAGGTGGCCGACCTCGGCGGCCAGCGCGGCCTCCGACTCCAGGAAGGTCGACTCGATGACCAGCAGGTCGGCGTGCTCGGCGAGGGCGTACACCCCGTCGCAGAGGCCGGTGTCCATCACGAACGCGAACCGCTGACCCGGCCGGGGGACGCTCACCTCGGCGCGGGTGACGCGACGCCCGTCGAGGTCCAGGTGCCCGACGCGGATCAGTTCGCCGACGGCCGGCCCGCCGATTCCGTACGCGGCCAGTTGCTCCGGCAGCATCCGGTGACCGTCCGGCTCGACCAGCCGGTAGCCGTACGTCTCGATGGGATGCCGCAGCCGGCGCGCCTCCAGCGTGCCGCAGCTCAGGGCGATCCGCTGCCCGTCCTCCTGGATGGGGGTGACCCGCAACTCGGCGGTCTCGTAGAAGGAGGTGGCGTGCCGGAGTCGGGCGAAGTACTCGGCGCCGCCGGCCGGGAAGTGCACGGCGACCGGGTGCGGCACCCGGTCCAGGGAGAGCCGCTGGATGGTGCCGGGCAGGCCGAGGCAGTGGTCACCGTGGAAGTGGGTGACACAGATGCGGGTCAGGTCGGTGGCCGTGACAGTGGTGTGCAGGAGCTGGCGCTGACTGCCCTCGCCCGGGTCGAAGAGGATCACCTCGTCGTCCCAGCGCAGCACGTACCCGTTGTGGTTGCGCTGACGGGTCGGCGCCTGGCTGGCCGTTCCGAGGATCACCAACTCGCGCATGGACATGGCCGCTCCCCCGGAGATGGAGCGACCCCCGGGGCGCTCCGCGCTGGTGCGCGGGCCGGCTGGACTTGGCCGGCACCCCGGGGGTCGGGTGGCTGTCGTGGATTCGCCGCACCGCTGCCACACGGTCTCGACGATGGTGCTGGTGCCCGCCTCGCGGCGGACCGATCACTGTCGAGGACAGCGGCTAGCTGACAGCCACCTCACGAGTCCGATTGCTATACAAGTCTGGACCACCTCCTTTCACGTGTACGGCCACGTTATCGAGTCCTCGGTGGGCTCGGCAACGGATTTCGATCACAGGGCCGAACGGGAATGCCCGGCCACCTTCTTGGCGCTCGGGCGAGGCGTCTCCGCTGGCGGTGTTGTCGCAGCTGCTGCGCCTACGGGGTGTCGGTGAGCTCGCGTCGCCACTGAGCGAAACGATTGCGGACGGCGGGCAGCTCAGCGGCCGGTAACCCGTAGCAGTCGAAGTCCGCATCGGTGATCTGCGTCAACACGCCGAGCGCGTCAGCGAAGGCGTGCGGCTCGAAACCCGGATCTGCTGCCGCGGCTAGTTCGAGCAGGCGTTGCCTGGTGTAGCGGCCGCTCATGAGGGCGGCGTCCACGTCGAGGAAGTCTCGGGCCTCGGCGCGGCCGAAGAGCGCACACATCTTGTTGGCGACGGCGTCGTCGGGGTGTAAGACGGGGCCGACGGCGGACATCACCGGGGCGTGCGCTCGCCAATCCGCCGACATCTCCAGCTTGTCCGGCTCCGCACCTGGATCATCCTGGCCGGCGATGAGTAGGCGGGCGAACGTCTCATTCCGAATGAGCACGGTGACTGTGTACCTGTGCTCTTCCAGGGCCTTGATGACATTGTCGACCGCTTCCGGGAACGAGGCACGCAGATGCCAGGAAGTGAAAAGATCCACGTCGCCGCTGAGCCGACTGCCCATGCCGTGCGCGCTCACCGCGTATCCGCCTGCCAAGGCGAAGCCGAACCGTCCGGCCGCCGCGAGAGCGACTCTGGTGATCTTGACGTGACTCGGCAGCATCGTGTCAGGCAGCGCGGCGGGGGGCGCAGCGCAGTTCAGGGAATCGTTCCTCCCATGCGCGGCGCAGGGCTTGGGGCAGCCACATCGACGGCCAGAGCCGGATCAGGGAATCGCGGCTGACGTAGGTGTAGAGGTCGGCCGGACTGGCAGCCTCGTTGAGGACCGTCCGGTACAGGTCGCCGATGCGTCCGGGCTGCGTGAGGTCGTAACGAGGGTTGCCGGACCACTTGAGATGGCGTGGTAGATCCACTACCCCGGAAGTGGGCCCGCGGAGCTGGTCGAGGGTTTCGGGCACGACAATCGGCTTGGCGTAACCGTGCGGACGGCTGGCGCTGTCGCCGCTCATCGTGCCCTCCTTAGGTCCGAATCAGGCTAACGCCTGAATTCAGCCGGCGACACGGGCCACGCCGACCGGGCAGCTCAGCCCGTTGGGGCCGTGGTTGCAGTACCCGTTCGGGTTCTTGGTTGGCGCGAGGTACTGCTGGTGATAGTCCTCAGCGAAATAATAGTTGCCGAGTGGAGCGATCTCGGTGGTGATCTCACCCTTGCCGGCCCGCTTCACGATCGGCTGGAACGCGTCCCGGGACGACTCCGCGATGGTCCGCTGCTCGTCGGTGGTCGTGTAGATCGCCGACCGGTACTGGGTGCCCACGTCGTTGCCCTGGCGCATGCCCTGGGTCGGGTCGTGGTTCTCCCAGAAGACCTTCAGCAGGTCCTCATAATTGATCTTGCTGGGGTCGTACACCACCTGGACGACCTCGGCGTGCCCGGTCCGGCCGGAACACGTCTCCTCGTACGTCGGGTTCTTGGTGATGCCACCCGCGTAACCGGCAGAGGTGGTGTAGACCCCCGGCAGCGTCCAGAACAGTCGCTCGGCTCCCCAGAAGCAACCCATGCCGAAGACCGCGACCTGTAGACCCTCCGGGAACGGGCCCTTCAGCGGGGTGCCCAGAACCTCGTGGCGGTCGGCGACCGGCATGGCGATCGGACGGCCGGGTAGGGCCTGATCGGGCGAAACCATCTCAGCGTTCATACGGCGCAAAAACACGTGGGGATCTCCTCTCGTACCTCTCCCAGCGTGTAACACCGGTGGGTCCACCTTCCTTACCCGCGCCGGTGTGAGTCAGGCCCCGCCCGGGAGTGCGGCGGCAACGCGGTCCGCGTAGGTCCGGGCCTCGGCGTCGTCCTGGTAGCGGGTCCGTGGCCAGAAGAAGCCGCGCAGCCCGTCGCCCCTGGTCCGCGGAACCACGTGGGTGTGCAGGTGCGGGACGGACTGGGACACCTTGTTGTTCATCGCCACGAACGTCCCACCGGCGCCCAGAGCGGTCTCCACGGCCACCGCCAGGGTCTGGACCAGCGCGAAGTAGCCGGGCAGCAGGTCCGCCGGCAACTCGGCCAGGGTCACCAGGTGGACTCGGGGCACCACCAGCACGTGCCCCTTGAACACCGGCCGGGTGTCCAGGAACGCCACCCCGTCCGGGGTGTCGGCGACCCGGAACGCCGGCACCTCGCCCGCCACGATTCCGCAGAACACGCACCCGCTCATCGGCTCAGGCTATGCCGGCGGACCGACGGTTCGCGGTGCCCCCCACGTACCCATCGACTGTGATAGTCATAGACGAGTCTGGATAACTACACGGGGGCAACGTGCTGTCGCGCCAGCGACGCCCGGCCGGTCGGCCGAGGCGCGCTGCCGCCTGGACGGCCCCCTCACGACGACCAGACACCTCGCTTCGACCTGGCGAGCCCGGCCGTCGGGGTCGCCCGTCGACACTCCGAAAGGACGCACCTTGCTCATCAGAAGAGGCCCGACCCTGGCGCTGGCCGCCCTGACCGTCGGGCTGCTGACCGCCGCGATCTCCGCCCCCGCCCAGGCGGCCCCCGCGCAGACGGCCACCCCGCTGGCGCTGCCGGGCGCGGCCGATGTGGTGTCGGCCGGTGACCGGGTCTTCGTCAGCGGTGGCCGCTCCTCGACCGAGGTCGTGGTGACCAGCGCGACGGGCGCCGTGGTCGGCACCCTGTCCGGGCTGCCCGGCCCCACCGATCTGCTGCTCAGCGCCGACCGGCAGACGCTCTACGTGGCGCTGCCCAGCGCCAACGCCATCGCCGCCTTCAACACCGGCTCGCTGGCCGAGTCGGCCCGGTACGACACCGGCGCGGGGGAGTGCCCGTCGTCGCTCGCGTTGACCGGGCGGTATCTGTGGTTCGGCTACGGCTGCGACCAGTGGGGAGGCAACATCGGCCGGATCGATCTGGGACGCCAACCCGCCCAGGTGACCACGGGCGTGGCCACCGGTCAGGACTTCTACGACGCCCCGCTGCTGGCCGCCGCCAGTCAGAACCGTGCGGTGCTGCTGGCCGGGCAGCCCGGGTTGAGCCCCGCGTCGGTGTACGCCTACGAGATCGGCGCCGGGGGCGCACTGGGCGCGCCCAGGGCCAACGCCTTCATGGCGGTCGGCAGCAACCTGCGGGACGTCGCGCTCGACCCCACCGGCGCCACCGTCTTCACCGCCTCCGGCGCCCCGTACGAGGTGCAGGCGTTCCCGTTCTCCGACATCAGCACCCCGTCGGCGACCTATCCCACCGGTGCGTACCCGAACGCGGTCGAGGTGTCCCGCGACGGCACCCGGATCGCCGGCGGAGCGGACGCCTCCTACGACCCGGACGTGTTCGTCTTCCGCCCCGACGGCACCGAGCTGGCCCACTTCGAGCTGGGTGACGAGCTCAGCCCGGGCGCGCTGGCCTGGGCGCCCAACGGGGCCCGGGTCTACGCGGTCTCCTACGACTGGACCGGCGCCCGCCCGGTCACCCTGCACGTCCTGCCCGTTCCGGCCGGCTGACCGGCCCGGCGACGGACCGTCGGCGCGCGCGGGGCCGGGCCGGACGGTCCGGCCCCGCCCGGCAGCGCGGGTTCCGTTCCAGCCGACTCCGTCGGGGCACTAGCCTCACCAGAATGACCCACGGCTTCGAGACGCTCGCCATTCACGCCGGTCAGGACCCTGAGGCGCGGACCGGCGCGGTGATCCCACCGATCTACCAGACCAGCACGTACGCCCAGGACGCCGTCGGCGCGCCCCGGCTCGGCTACGAGTACAGCCGCTCCGGCAACCCGACCCGGGACGCGCTCCAGGAGTGCCTGGCGGCGCTGGAGGGTGGGCCGGTCGGGCTTGCCTTCGCCAGTGGTCTGGCCGCGGAGGACGCCCTGCTGCGGGCCGTCTGCCAGCCGGGCGACCACGTGGTGATCCCGGACGACGCGTACGGGGGCACGTACCGGCTGTTCGCCCGGGTCGCCCAGCGCTGGGGCCTGGAGTTCACCCCGGCCAAGGTCTCCGACCCGGCAGCGATCCGGGCGGCCGTGCAACCCGGCCGCACGAAGATCGTCTGGCTGGAGACGCCGACCAACCCGCTGCTGGGCATCGCCGACATCGCCGCCCTGGCCGCCGTGGCACACGACGCGGGCGCGCTGCTGGTGGTGGACAACACCTTCGCCTCGCCGTACCTGCAACAGCCGATCGCGTTCGGCGCGGACGTGGTGGTGCACTCCACCACCAAGTACATCGGCGGGCACTCCGACGTGGTGGGTGGTGCGCTTGTCGTAGCGGACGCCGCGCTCGGCGAGGAGTTGCGCTACCACCAGAACGCGATGGGCGCGATCAACGGCCCCTTCGACGCCTGGCTCACCCTGCGCGGCATCAAGACCCTCGGGGTACGCATGGACCGGCACTGCGACAACGCCGAGCGGCTCGCCGCGTACCTCGACGGGCACGCCAAGGTGGCCCAGGTGATCTACCCCGGGCTGCCGTCGCACCCCGGTCACGAGGTCGCCGCCAAGCAGATGCGCCGGTTCGGCGGCATGATCTCGTTCCGGGCCGCCGGTGGTGAGGAGCACGCGGTGGACATCTGCAACCGCGCCAAGCTCTTCGTGCTCGCCGAGTCGCTGGGTGGCGTGGAATCCCTGATCGAGCACCCGGGTCGGATGACACACGCAAGTGCTGCCGGCTCGCCGCTTGAAGTTCCCGGCGATCTCGTGCGACTGTCTGTCGGCATCGAGACGGTCGACGACCTACTCGCCGATCTGGAGCAGGCGCTGGGCTGACCGCTGGGGAGGATGGCCGTGCAGGACATCATGGCGACCTGGGTCGGGGCGACCGCCAAGCAGATCGCCCGGGGCGTACGCCGGGGTGACGTGTCGGCCACTCAGGTCGTCGCCGACCACCTTGAGTACATCTCCGTGGCCGACCGTGAGCTGGCCGCGTTCCGCGCCGTCCGCGGCGGCGAGGCGATCACCGAGGCGGAGAAGGTCGATGAGCAGGAGGACCTCGCCAACCTGCCACTGGCCGGGGTGCCGGTGGCGGTCAAGGAGAACACTCCGGTCGCCGGTCTGCCCACCTGGAACGGGTCGGCGGCGGCACGCAGCGACGTCGCGGAGGCCGACCACGAGGTGGTGCGCCGGTTACGCGGCGCCGGCGCGGTGATCCTCGGTGTGACCCGGATGCCGGAGTTGGGGCTGTGGGCGGTCACCGACGACGACAACGCAGTGACCCGCAATCCGTGGGACACCACGCGTACCCCCGGCGGGTCCTCCGGTGGCGCGGCCGCCGCGGTGGCCGCCGGGCTGGTGCCGATCGCGCACGCCAACGACGGCCTCGGCTCGATCCGGATCCCGGCGGCCTGTTGCGGGCTGGTCGGGCTCAAGCCGGGTCGGGGCGTGGTCCCCTGCCAGCTCGGCGCGGACGACTGGTTCGGCCTCACCGAGCACGGCATGTTGACGAGCACCGTCGCCGACGCGGCGGTGGGCTTCTCGGTGCTCGCCGGCCGGCGTCCCGAGAAGCTGGTTCCGCCGCAACGGTTGCGGGTGGGTGTCTCGCTGCGCTCGCCGGTGCGGGGCGTCGCGCCGGACGCGCCCAACCGGGACGCGGTCGCCGCCGCCGGTCGGCTCCTCGCCGCCGCCGGGCACGACACGGTGCCGGCCGATCCGGTCTACCCCACCGCGCTGGGCCTACAGGGCATCGCCACCTGGCTCGCCGCCGCCGCCACCGACGTGCGGGCCGCCGGGTTGGACCGCCGGGGCCTGCAACGGCGCACCCGCCGGCACGTCGCGTTGGGCGAGTGGGCGCACCGTCGCGGCTACGTGCGGGAGGCGGACCGGGCCGCGTGGCGGCAACGGTCCGTCGACTTCTTCACCGACCACTCGGTCGACCTGCTGCTCACCCCGGCGCTGGCCAGCGCGCCACCGGAGGCGGCACGCTGGTCCGACCGGTCCTGGCGGGCGAACATGACAGCCAACATCCGGTACGCCCCGTACGCCGCGCCGTGGAACATCGCCGGTCTGCCGGCGATCGTGGTGCCGGTCGGCCGTCGTCCGGACGGTCTGCCGGTCGCCGTGCAGATCGTCGGCCCGCCCGGCTCGGAGCTGCTGCTGCTCGGTGTGGCCGGCCAGTTCGAGATGGCCGCACCGTGGGCGCGGCATGCCCCCGGTTACCCGCGGGTCGGTCTCGGGGCCCCGGAGGTCCAGTCCCGAGGCTGATCCACCCCCGGTTCCTTGAAGACGCGCTGTCGAGGCGCAGTTGATGCCCCGGTATCAGAGATGTCGAGTCGATCAACGTCGTCCACGCCGGTGTCGCCGCGGAAGGCTCCGGGGACGGGTGGCACGATCGGGGCATGACGGAACTGGTCGGTCTCGACGACGTGCGGGCTGCACGGGAACTGCTCGCCGGTGTCATCCGGACGACCCCGCTGGAGCCCTCCCGTCCGCTCAGCGCGGCGCTGGGCGGGCCGACCTGGCTCAAGTGCGAGAACGTGCAGCGTGCCGGCTCGTACAAGGTGCGCGGCGCGTACGTGCGGATCTCCCGGTTGTCGGCGGCGGAGCGGGAGCGGGGCGTGGTCGCGGCGAGCGCGGGCAACCACGCGCAGGGCGTGGCCCTCGCCGCGGGCCTGGTCGGCACGCACGCCACCGTCTTCATGCCGGTCAACGCGCCGCTGCCGAAGGTGGCCGCCACCAAGGGGTACGGCGCGCAGGTCGAGTTCGCCGGCAACACCGTCGACGAGTCACTGATCGCCGCGCACACCTACGCCGAGCGCACCGGAGCGGTGCTGATCCACCCGTTCGACCACCCGGACGTGATCGCCGGCCAGGGCACTGTGGCGTTGGAGATCCTCGAACAGTGTCCGGACGTGAAGACGATCATCACCGGGGTCGGTGGCGGCGGCCTCATCTCGGGCATGGCGGTCGCCGCGAAGGCGCTGCGACCGGACGTCCGGATCATCGGCGTCCAGGCGGCCGGTGCGGCGGCGTTTCCGCCCTCGCTGGTGGCCGGGGAGCCGGTCCGTCTGCCGGCGTTCTTCACCATCGCCGACGGCATCGCTGTCGGTCGGCCCGGCGAGATCACCTTCAACCACGTGCGCAAGCTCGTCGACGAGATCGTCACGGTCTCCGAGGAGGACATCTCCCGGGCCCTGTTGATGCTGCTGGAGCGCGGCAAGCAGGTGGTCGAGCCGGCCGGGGCGGTCGGCGTCGCCGCGCTGCTGGCCGGCGTGGTCGAGGTGGAGACCCCGGTGGTCGCGGTGCTCTCCGGCGGCAACATCGACCCGCTGCTGATGCTCCGGGTGATCGAGCACGGTCTGGCCGCCGCGGGCCGCTACCTGCGGGTGACGGTGCGCTGCTCGGACCGGCCGGGACAACTCGCGTCGCTGCTCAGTCAGATCGCCGAGCACCGGGCCAACGTGGTGGACGTGGAGCACCAGCGCGCCAACCCGCACCTCAGCCTCGGCGAGGTGGAGGTGGCGCTGTCGGTGGAGACCCGGGGCGTGGAGCACTCGGACACGCTGATCAGCGCACTGCGGGCCAGCGGCTACCAGGTGGTCTTCGCCGCCGAGGCGTGACACCGGGTGGGTGCCACGCCTCGGGGCGGTGCGTCTGGGCCTGCGGTGGAGTCGGCGACGTCAGCCGGAGAAGGGCTCGAAGCTGACCACTGTCACCTTGATGTCGGCGCCGCTGGGGGCCGTGTAGGTGCAGGTCTGCCCGGGCCGGCCGCCGAGGATCGCCTTGCCGAGCGCGGACTCGGGGCTGTAGACGGTCAGGTCGGTGGTGGCCGCGATCTCCCGCGAGCCGAGCAGGAAGGTCTCGGTGTCGGCGGTGTCGTCGTCGAAGTAGATCGTCACGACCATGCCGGGCGACACCGCGTCCGCGGTGGGCGCCTCGCCGACCTTCGCGGTGCGCAGCAGCTCCTGCAGGTAGCGGATGCGGCCCTCGGCCTTGCCCTGCTCCTCGCGGGCGGCGTGGTAGCCGCCGTTCTCGCGCAGGTCGCCCTCCTCGCGCCGAGCGTTGATCTCGGCGGCGATCGCCGGACGGTTGGCGATGTGCTCGTCGAGCTCGGCCTGGAGGCGGTCGTACGCGTCCTGGGACAGCCAGGTGGCGGGCGCCTCGTTGCCAGTGGACACAGGCGTTCTCCTCAGTTGTGCGTGGCTGGCTGACAGGTGAGTTACCAAGTTACCAGTGCGGTACGACACAGCGTGTCGGCCATTACCGCGGGTGTCCGGATCCGACACCCCGGGTAGGCGCCCCCCGAGGCTTGCCGGTGAGGCTGTTGTGGCAGCTCAGGCCGGGGGTCGGCAGCGCAGAACCTCGCCGATGAACGGCCGCGCGGTGGTGGTCAGGCGGTGCCGGCTCGTGACGTGCCGGTCGCCCGGCCGGGCGGTGACGGTGATCTGGTCCCGGGCCACCTCGGCGCCCGCGCGGTCCCGGGCACGCAGCACGCAGACCGCCGAGCCGCCCGCCGGCACTGTCACCCGAAAGTCGACAAGCACCTGGTTGTCCGTGATGTCGGTGTAAGTGATGACCTGGGCGTCGTAGACCGGGTCGCCGTACTGGCGGTAGAGCCGCACCGAGATCACGGTCAGCGTCGCCACGAGCGCCAGCAGCACCAGCGCCGCGAGCAGGTTGCGACGGCGTTCGCCGCCCGGCGTTCGCCGACGGCCGTAGCGTCCGGCGGGAAAAACCGGAGCGCCGGGTGAAATTGTGGCGTGCGTCTCGGTCACCGGCGGGTATCTCCTGGCGTTGTTGTCGGCGGCATCGGCAAGAATGACAGAGTCCATCCTCCCACCCGGTCCAGCGGCAGGAATGGCAGGTCATGCTCTGCGGTGCTGGCCGGCGACAGGGTGCGGTGAGCAACGATCCCGGCAGGACTGCCGGTCGAGCCCGGTCGGGTCCACCGGCCGGCACAGACGAGGAGTGCCGAAGTTGGCAGAGCAGCTGCGACTCATGGCCGTGCACGCGCACCCGGACGACGAGTCGAGCAAGGGTGCGGCGACCATGGCCAAGTACGTCGCCGAGGGCGTTGACGTCCTGGTCGTGACGTGCACCGGCGGGGAGCGCGGCAGCGTGCTCAACCCCAAGCTCGACCGTCCCGACGTCTGGGCCAACATCGGCGAGATCCGCCGCGCCGAGATGGACGCCGCCCGGGCGATCCTCGGCGTCGAGCAGGCCTGGCTCGGCTTCGTCGACTCCGGGCTGCCCGAGGGCGACCCGCTGCCGCCGCTGCCGGAGGGCTGTTTCGCCCTGCAGGACGTCGAGGTGGCCGCCGGCCCACTGGTGCGGCTGATGCGCGAGTTCCGTCCGCACGTGGTGACCACGTACGACGAGGAGGGCGGCTACCCGCACCCCGACCACATCATGTGCCACAAGGTGAGCGTGGCCGCGTTCGAGGCCGCCGGTGACCCGGAGCGCTACCCGGAGCTGGGTGCGCCCTGGCAGCCGCTGAAGCTGTACTACGACATCGGCTTCTCCAAGGCCAAGATCATGGCGCTGCACGAGGGCATGCTGGCCGCGGGCAAGGAGTCGCCCTACGAGGAGTGGCTCACGCGCTGGGAGGACCGGCCCGACAAGGGCCCACGGATCACCACCCGGGTGGAGTGCTCCGAGTTCTTCCCCGTCCGCGACGACGCGCTGCGCGCGCACGCCACCCAGGTCGACCCGGACGGCTTCTGGTTCCACGTGCCGATGGAGATGCAGCGCCGCGCCTGGCCGACGGAGGACTTCGAGCTGGCCCGGTCGATGGTCGACAGCCCGCTGCCCGAGTCCGATCTCTTCGCGGGGGTGCGGGAGACGGCGCACGCACGCTGATTCCGGGCGGGGCTACCCTGGTTACCAACCGCACATCGGAGGAACGCCATGCTGACCGCTGCCCAGGTGCTCGCGGAGAACAACTTCGGAGACACCCGCACGGGTGGTCTGGCCGGGCCGATGGGCCTCTTCCTCATCCTGCTGCTGGCCGCCGCGACCATCCTGCTGATCCGCAACATGAACGCGCGGCTGCGCCGCCTGCCGGACCGGTTCCCGCAGCAGGCGAGGCCGACCGACCCGACCAGGGCCGACGCTTCAGTCGTCGATCCGACAGACGGGACCGGGGGGCATGATTCATCCACTGCCGGCCCCAATGGGCACCAGCAGCACCGGAACGGGTAGCCAGCGCGTGAATCACGCCGAACCGGGTGGTCGCCCCCTGTTGCGACCACCCGGTTTGGCTTAGCCTTCCGCCGGGGGACCAAAAGTCTCCGAGCCGTGTGCGGAAGGGGGCGCCGATGACCAGCACAGCACCGGCCGCCCGCCGTATCGTCGGTCGGTCGGCTGACGGGGGAGGTCGATGACCTCCGGTCCGGCCGGCGACTCGTTCGACCGGCTCGGGGTGCGGGGCACACCGGGCCGCCTGCTCGTGCTCACCGCCGCCGTCACCCTGACCGCCCTGGTCGCCTCCGCGGTCGGGTTGACCCTTCCCGCCAGGCTGCCGGCCGACGATCCCCTCGGCGGGCCGGCCCGATTCGGCATCGCGGTCGCCGTCCTCGCTCTCGCCCAGCTCGCCCGGCTGCGGTTCCGGTCGGCCCCGGGCATGGTCAGCATCACCTGGGGCGAGGCGGCGTTGATCGTCTGCCTCCATCTGACGCCAGCCGGCTGGCTGCCGTCCGCCACGCTGCTCGGCACCGGTATCGCCTGGACGATGCTCTCACTGCACACCGACCGCCGTCCCGCCCTGGAGATCGTCCGGATCGCCGCGTCGCTGGCCGCCGCGACGGCACTTGCCGTCTCCGTGGCCACCGCGCTCGGGCGGCCGTTGCTCGCCCCGCCCACCCCGATGCTGGCGTTGGCCGTGATCGCCGGGTCGGTGACCTACCTCCTGGTGACCGCCTGGCTGGGCGGGGTGACGTTGGGCCTGCGGCACGGGCTGCCGATCGGGCCGCCGCTGTTCGCCGCGCTGCGCGGCAAGCTGCTGATGTTCGTCGGCAACGTCGCGGTCGGCCTCGTGGTCGTCGCCCTGCTGAAACTCGACCCACGGTGGTTGCTGTTGCTCCCGCCGCTGCTGTGGCTGCTGCAACAGACCTACCGCTACCGGCTGCGCTCCGACCAGGAGCACCGCACCTGGCGAGCGTTCGCCGAAGCCACAGCGGCCCTCAACCAGCTCGACGAACGGGGTGTGGCCAGCGCGGCGGTCACCGGGGCGCTGACGCTGTTCAACGCCGAACTTGTGGACGTCGACGTGGCGCGGACCGACGGCCGGTGGCACCGGTACCGGGGAGACGCCACCGGCCAGTTCATCGACCGGGAGACGGACCCACCCGACCGGTCCGAGCCGGACGAGCACGAGCTGAGCCGGGCACTGTCGGTCGGTGCCGCCCCGGTCGGCCGGCTGCGGGTCCGGTTCCCCCGCTCCGCCCCACCGAACGCCCGGGAACGCGACGCGGTGGCCGCGTTCGGTGACGCTCTGGCCGCCGCGCTGCACGACGCCGCGACCCACCGGGAGCTGCGGCTGGTCACCGCCCGTTCGTCGTACGAGGCGGTGCACGACCCGCTCACGGGGCTGGCGAACCGGGCGGCGATGCTCGACAAGGGCGACCAGTCGCTGCGCCAACTCGCGCACGATCACCCGGTGGCGCTGCTGCTGCTGGACATCAACCAGTTCAAGGAAGTCAACGACACCCTCGGTCACGCCGCCGGCGACCAGCTGCTGCGACTGACCGCGAACCGGCTCAGCGCGCTGGCCCGCCCCGGCGACCTGCTCGGCCGTCTCGGCGGCGACGAGTTCGCGCTGCTGCTCACCGCGGTGCCCGTGCTCGGCGACCGGGCCGCCCCGATGGCCCACGCCCTGCGTCAGGCCCGCGAGATCGCCGAACGACTGGCCGCGCCGACCGAGGTGGCCGGCGTCCGGATGTCGATCGAGGTCTCCGTCGGGGTGGTGGTGGCCGACGCCGGCACCGCCGACCTGACCGAGTTGCTGCGCCGGGCCGACATCGCCATGTACCAGGCCAAGGAGGGCGGCGGCAACGTCGCCGCGTACGACGGCACCCGGGACGCGGCCAGCACCGATCAGCTGGCCCTGCTGGCCGAGCTGCGCGAGGCGCTGAAGGTCGACGACCAGCTGGTGCTGGCGTTGCAACCGGCTGTCGACCTGGCCACCGGCGCGCCGACCGGGGTGGAGGCGCTGATCCGCTGGCAGCATCCCCGGCGTGGGTGGCTGAGCCCGGCCGACTTCATCCGTCCTGTGGAAAACAGCGAGCAGCTCGGCACCTTCACCCGCTACGTGCTGGACAAGGCCCTCGGCGTGGCCGCCGGTTGGGCCCGGGAGGGGCTCGACGTCCCGATCTCGGTCAACCTGTCGGCGCGCAGCCTGCTCGACCCGCGGTTGCCGGCGGAGATCGCCGAGGCGCTGCGCCGCCATCAGGTGCCACCGCGCCGGCTCGTCCTGGAGATCACCGAGACGGTGGTGATGAGTGAGCTGGAGATCATCGACGAGGTGCTGGCCAACCTCCGGTCGATGGGCGTGCAGCTCGCCGTCGACGACTTCGGCACCGGCTTCTCGTCGCTGACGTTCCTCACCCGGATCGCTGTGGACGAGCTGAAGGTGGACCGCTCCTTCGTGATCCGGATGGCGGACTCGCCGGAGGCCGCCGCGATCGTCCGGACGACAGTGGGGCTCGCCCACGAGTTGGGGCTGCGCGTGGTCGCCGAAGGGGTGGAGACCGCCGAGCAGCGGCTGGCCCTGGCCGAGTTGGGTTGCACCTCCGCGCAGGGCTACCACTTCTTCAAGCCGATGCCGGCCGACAAGATCGGCGCGGTGCTCGGGTCGCTGCGCGACTCGGCGGAGTCGAACGTGTTCCGGCTTCGCGCCGACGGCGCCTCCTGACCGTTCCCGGCCCGGCGGTCCCCGACGCTGCCGTGTCGCCGGCCACCGGGCAGCGGACCGTCCGGTGGAGCCCGCGCGGTCCGCGCCGGGGCTGGTTATGGTCGTGTGCGTGAACCGACTCGTCGACGCCACCAGCCCGTACCTGCTCCAGCACGCCGACAACCCGGTCGACTGGTGGCCCTGGACCGAGGAGGCGTTCGCCGAGGCGAAGCGACGGGACGTCCCGGTGCTCATCTCGGTGGGCTACGCGGCCTGTCACTGGTGTCACGTGATGGCCCACGAGTCGTTCGAGAACGAGCAGGTCGCCGCCCTGTTGAACGACAACTTCGTGTCGATCAAGGTGGATCGCGAGGAGCGCCCGGACGTGGACGCGGTCTACATGACGGCGACCCAGGCGATGACCGGCCAGGGCGGCTGGCCGATGACCGTCTTCGCCGCCCCGGACGGCACCCCGTTCTTCTGCGGCACCTACTTCCCGCGACCGAACTTCCTCCAGCTGCTCCAGTCGGTCACCACCGCGTGGCGGGACCAGCGCGAGGAGGTGATGCGCCAGGGCGCCGCGGTGGTCGAGGCGATCGGTGGCGCGCAGGCCGTGGGCGGTGCCACCGCCCCGCTGGACGTGCCGCTGCTCGACGCCGCGGCCGGCAGGCTGGCCAGCGAGTACGACGCGACGAACGGCGGCTTCGGCGGCGCCCCGAAGTTCCCACCGCACATGAACCTGCTCTTCCTGCTGCGCCACCACCAGCGCACCGGCGACCCGCGCAGCCTGGAGATCACCCGGCACACCGCCGAGGCGATGGCCCGTGGTGGCATCTACGACCAGCTCGCCGGCGGCTTCGCCCGCTACTCGGTGGACGCGCACTGGACGGTGCCGCACTTCGAGAAGATGCTCTACGACAACGCGTTGCTGCTGCGGCTCTACACCCAGCTGTGGCGGCTCACCGGTGACCCGCTGGCCCGGCGGGTGGCGCGCGACACCGCCCGCTTCCTCGCCGACGAGCTGCACCGGCCGGGGGAGGGCTTCGCGTCCGCGCTGGACGCCGACACCGAGGGCGTCGAGGGGCTCACCTACGCCTGGACACCCGCACAGCTCCTGGAGGCGCTGGGCGAGGAGGACGGCAGGTTCGCCGCCGACCTGTTCACGGTGACCGACGAGGGCACCTTTGAGCACGGCATGAGCGTGCTCAGGCTGGCCCGGGACGTCGACGACGCCGCCCCCGAGGTCCGGGCCCGCTGGCAGCAGGTGGTCGGGCGACTGCTCACCGCCCGGGACACCCGCCCCCAGCCGGCCCGCGACGACAAGGTGGTGGCCGCCTGGAACGGCCTGGCGATCACCGCCATCGTCGAGTTCCTCCAGGTGGCCGCGTTGTACGCGGCTCCGCAGGACGAGGACGCCAACCTGATGGAGGGCGTGACCATCGTCGCCGACGGTGCGATGCGCGACGCCGCCGAGCACCTGGCCACAGTGCACCTGGTCGACGGCCGGCTGCGCCGGGTCTCCCGGGACGGCAGGGTCGGCGAGCCGGCCGGCGTCCTGGAGGACTACGGCTGTGTGGCCGAGGCGTTCTGCGCGCTGCACCAGCTCACCGGCGAGGGTCGCTGGCTGACGCTGGCCGGCGAGCTGCTGGACACCGCGTTGGCGCGCTTCGCCGCGCCCGGTGGCGCCTTCTACGACACCGCCGACGACGCCGAACGGCTGGTGGCCCGACCCGCTGACCCGACCGACAACGCCACCCCGTCCGGCCGGTCGGCGTTGGTCGCCGCTCTGGTGGCGTACTCGGCGCTGACCGGGGAGACGCGCTACCGGGAGGCCGCCGAGGCGGCGCTCGCCACTGTCGCGCCGATCGTCGGGCAGCACCCCCGGTTCACCGGGTACGCGGCAATGGTCGGTGAGGCGTTGCTCTCCGGGCCGTACGAGATCGCCGTGGTGACCGACGACCCGGCGGGCGATCCCCTGGTGGCCGCGGCCCGACGGCACGCCCCGCCCGGCGCGGTGGTCGTCGCCGGACAACCGGACCAGCCCGGGGTGCCGCTGCTCGCGGACCGTCCGCTTGTCGACGGGGCGTCCGCCGCGTACGTCTGCCGGGGGTTCGTCTGCCAGCGGCCGGTCACCTCCGTCGAGGAGCTGGTCGCCGAGCTGGGCTGAGCGCACGGCCACGCCCGGTAGTCGCCCGCGCTGCGGGCGTCGGGCGTGGCCCGGCCGGCGGTGGCAGGGTCGCCGGCCCTCCGGGTGGGCCGGTCGGCGGCCCGGATAGGCTGGCCGCGCTATGGATTCCCGTACCGGTCTGCCTGTTGTCGGCATGGTGGGTGGTGGCCAGTTGGCCCGGATGACCCACCAGGCCGCGATCGCCCTCGGCCAGTCACTGCGTGTGCTCGCGACCGCCCCGGACGACGGCGCGGCGCTTGTCGCCGCCGACGTCCAGTACGGCGACCACACCGACCTGGCCGCCCTGCGCACCTTCGCCAAGGGCTGCGACGTCGTCACCTTCGACCACGAGCATGTGCCCTCGGAGCACATCCGCACGCTGGCGGCGGAAGGGGTGACCCTCTACCCGCCGGCGGACGCGCTGCTGCACGCCCAGGACAAGCAGGTCATGCGGGAACGCCTGACCGAGCTGGGCGCGCCCAATCCGCTGTGGCGTCCCGTCGGCGAGCCCGCCGACCTTGTTGGTTTCGGCGAGCAGGTCGGCTGGCCGGTGGTGCTCAAGGCGGCGCGCGGCGGCTACGACGGCCGGGGCGTCTGGATGGTCGACGACGCCACCCAGGCCACCGAACTGGCAGCCACGCTGCTCGCCGGCGGCACCCGGCTGATCGTCGAGGAGCGGGTGCCGTTGCGCCGGGAGCTGGCCGTGCAGGTCGCCCGGTCGCCGTTCGGTCAGGTGGCCGCGTACCCGGTGGTGGAGACGGTGCAGCGCGACGGCATCAACGTGGAGGTGCTGGCCCCGGCGCCCGGTCTGGACGAGGAGCTGGCGGTCTCCGCCCAGCAACTCGCCATCGACCTGGCCACCGCGCTCGGGGTGATCGGTCTGCTGGCGGTGGAGCTGTTCGAGGTACGCGATGGGGCGGGCCGGCCGGCGATCGTGGTCAACGAGCTGGCGATGCGCCCGCACAACTCCGGGCACTGGACCATCGAGGGTTCCCGCACCTCACAGTTCGAGCAGCACCTGCGGGCGGTGCTGGACTACCCGATGGGCGACACCTCGCTCACCGCGCCGGTGGTGGTCATGGCGAACGTGCTGGGCGGCGAGCCGGGCGGCATCTCGGTCGACGAGCGGCTGCACCACCTCTTCGCCGCCGAGCCAGGCGCCAAGGTGCACCTCTACGGCAAGCAGGTGCGGCCCGGCCGGAAGGTCGGGCACGTCACGGTGCTCGGCGACGACCTGGACGACGTACGGGCGCGCGCCGCGCGGGCTGCCCGCTGGCTGCGCGAGGGGCACGAGTGACCCCCTCGGGCGAGAAGGAGACCCCGGTGAGCACTGTCGGGTTGATCATGGGCAGCGACTCGGACTGGCCGACCATGCGGGCCGCCGCCGAGGCGCTTGACGACTTCGGCGTGGCGTACGAGGTGCGGGTCATCTCGGCGCACCGCACTCCGGTCGCCATGATCGAGTACGGTCGCGCCGCCGCCGACCGGGGCCTCAAGGTGATCATCGCCGGGGCTGGTGGCGCCGCCGCGCTGCCGGGCATGGTCGCCTCGGTGACGCCGCTGCCGGTGATCGGTGTGCCGGTGCCGCTGAAGCACCTCGACGGCATGGACTCGTTGCTGTCCATCGTGCAGATGCCGGCCGGGGTCCCGGTCGCCACCGTGTCGATCGGCAACGCCCGCAACGCGGGCCTGCTCGCCGTGCGGATCCTCGGCGCCTCCGACGAGGGGTTGCGCGCCAGGATGGCGGCCTATCAGCGGGACCTGGAGAAGCTTGTGGCAGAGAAGGAAGCCGCCCTCCAGGCAAACCTCCGGTAACGCACCGGTTCGGGTAGTTACCCATCCTGGCTTGAGCTGTGCCCGGCGCACGGCGGTGACCGTCGGTCACCTCTGCGAGGGGCGGATGCGGTAGTCAGCGATATACCTGAGAGTCATATTCATACCTCTGAGGTATACCGCTCACCAGCAGATCGAGATGGCGGACTGCCACATCGGATGGGCGAGCGCCGTTCGCCGCGTCCGCAGCCCCGTCCTGGGTGACGGCGCCTACTCGTCTAGGGGCGCTGCTCCGGTTTGTGGGGCGGGTGGAAGCGCCGGTGCACCACCGGGACGAACAGCAGAACCAGAGTGACTATCGCCGCACCGACGAGCAGGGGTGGCCCCAGCGCGTCTGCAACGCGAACCCAGGCCGGCGCCGATGCGTGCTGCGGCGGCCCGGTGAAGGGGCCCGGATCGTTGACGAACGTCAGACCGCAGCAGAGCGCGAGCGGAGCGGCCAGGATGCAGGTCGTCACATGTGCCCACGTGCGGCCCCAGAGGAGCCCCACAATGGACAGGAGCAAGCCAGCCACGGTCAGGGCGGACGCCGTCAAGGCCACCTGGTTGACGACTTGGATGCCGAGGTCTGCCAGGCCGTTCTGGTTGGCGGCCTCGTCCGGGCGCACGTAGTACACCGTGTCGTAGTTCGTCAGGTCATAGATGATCGTCGCAGCGTTGACCGTGAGGGCGAGTGCCAGCAGCCCGGCCGCTGCTGCCGGTGCGAGCAGAGGCCACCGCGACGTCGATCTCACGGTAGGTCTCGTCGGTCAGATGTTTTCTCGAAGATCACTCGGCGGACCCTACCCAGCATCCCGGCACAGGAGGGTGCCGGTTCAGCGATGCGGAGCAGGTAGGTCTCATCTCATGCCGCGTAGTGCGGTCTGTAGGCGTTCCTGAGCCCGGCGTCGGCGTTCGTTGCTCGCACCGAGCACGAGGAGCAGGATGCCCACCGGGATGAGCGCCAGCCACGGGCCGAGGCTGACCAGCGCGTGGATCGCGGCGATCGCGGTGACCGACGCGCCGACGATCACCGGGGCCTGCTGCCGACTGGACGAGCCGAAGATCAACACTGCGACCGCGCCGAGTAGCAGCAGCATCTGCCGCACCGTGCTGGACTCGGTGGCCAGCACGATGGCCAGGGTCGGCACGAAGGCGGTGACAAGCGCCGGCCCGTACGCCACCCAACTGCTCAGGTCCGGTCGGTGGCGCAGCTCCAGGACCCCGACGAGTAGGGCCAGCGCGGCGAACGGCAGCGTGTACGCCTCGGGCAGCGCCACGTCGGCGACCCGCATCAGGATCCACCAGGCGGTGATCTCGCAGACCACCACGGCCCAGAACAGGATCCGGCGTTCCACCGGCCGGCGGCCGGGCCGGGTCGCCGCCACGCCGAGGACCGCGCCCCAGGCGGCCAGCAGGGCGGCGATGTGTCGGGGCGAGTCGAAGGCGAGGGCGAGGGCGATCAACGCGGCGGCGTATCCGGTCCATTCCACTGTGGACGCTTCCCGTTGCGCCTCGGGACGGCGCAGACGGGGCAGGGTCGCGGCGAGCACCTGGAGGACCGCCCCGACCGCGAGCACCCCGAACGCGGACCAGACCGCGGCCAGCCCGGCGACCAGGCCGGCGGTGAGAACGAAGAGCTGCGCCATGAGTGAGGCGAAGAGCCAGCCGAGGATGCGCGCCCGCTGGGTGGTGCCGAACAGCGCCGCCACCGCGCCCACCCCGACACCGCTGCCCAGGGTGAACAGGGTCAGCTGCCGGTCGGCGAGGCTGCCGGCGAGCCCGGCGCTGCCACCGGCCAGACCGATGGCGAACACCAGCACCCGGGCCAGCCGCAGCGAGCGGGCCCGTTCGGCAAGCGGCGGCGGTGGGGTCAGCGCGAGCCCGAGCATCGCGATGGTGAAGACGGCGAGCGCGGCGGCGGTGCTGGCGGGCCAGCCCCAGCCCAACGCGATGGGTGCGATCAGCAGGGTGACGGCCGCCCCGGGCAGCACCACCGGCACGGCCCGGGAGCGCCGCCCGCCGCTGAACCCGGTGGCGGCCAGCGCGGCGGTCGCGGTGAGCAGCAGCGCCGTCAGCACGTGCGTCGGATTGACCACGTCCGACGGCGGGTTGAGCAGCTCCGGCGGCGGGCCTTGCCAGATCCGGGTCAGGGTGCGGTGCGGCTCGACAAGTGCCGCGACCAGCGCCGGTGCGATCGAGGCGAGGGCCAGGGCGGTCGGTAGGGCCGCCGCGGCCAGTGCGCCCGCGGCCGGGTTGACCCGCCACCGGCGTCGTTCCGGGTCGTCCGGGAGTCGTCGGAGCGCGCCGTCGAGGCGTACCGCCCAGCGCCGGACCGGCTGGGCCGAGCCGGTGGGCGGAACGGTGGCCGCTCGGATCAGCTCGGCCAGCACGCCGAGCAGGGCGGCGGCGGCCGCGTAGACGCCCGCCGGGAGGCCGGTGGGGATGGCGGCGAGGGCGCTGATGCTGGCCCCGCCGACCACCGCGACGCTGACCCAGGGCAGATATTGCGGCACCTGCCGGCGGACCGCCGCCACGGCGGCCAGGCCGAGGCTGGACGCGGCCAGCGCGGCGGTCAGCACCACCTGCGCCGAGTTCTCGAATTCGGCGGCCAGTGCCGCCACCGCGCCGGGGAGGGCCAGCAGCGCGGCGCCGATCGCCGCGCCACCGATCTGCACCAGGTGCGGTGGCATCCCCTCGGTCTCGATGTCGGTCACCTGCGGGCCGGCCAGGACGCGTGCCAGCGCCGCCACCACCACGCCGATCAGCGCGATGCTGCCCAGGGCCAGCGCCGTCGTCCAGGGCCGGACCAGGCCGGCTCCGGCGGCGTGCAGCGCGACGACCCCGGCCACTGTCGCCCGGGACAACCCGGCGCGCGCCTCCTCGCTGGCCACCGCGGCCATGCCGAACACGGTGGCGACCATTCCGCCGACCAGGACCGGCGACCACCAGGCCAGATCGAACGCGGCCGGCGCGCCGATCGTGGCGAGCACCACGGCCCCGCCGGCCACGTCCCACCGCCAGGGCGGCGGGAGCAGGATGCCGGCGGCGAGGGCCAACAGCGCCAGCGCGACCGGCGCCTGCCAGGTGGCCCCACCGACGGGTGAGGCCGGCCAGCCGCTCAGGTCGCCCTGCCAGATCGGGCCGGGGGTGGCCAGCACGCCGACCCCACCGCGTACCGCCGACCAGCCGGCGAGGACGCCGATGAGGAGACCGCCGGCGGCGAGGCCGAGGATCGGTCCGCGTCGCCACTCCTCGGGCATGGTGCGTGCTCCCACGGCGACCACCAGGACCAGGGCGGCGGCCATCGCCAACTGCCCGCCCGGGGCGAGCACCGCCCCGATCCGCACAAGCGTGGCGATGAGGGCGGTGGTGACCGCTGCGGCGGCCAGGTCCGAGCCGTCGAGGGTGAGGTCGGCGCGCCGGCCGGCGTCGATGGAGGGGGCCAGGAACAGCAGCACCGCGGCGACGAGCAGTAACGCGCCCACCCAGGCGTCGGCGACTGTCGCGCCGGGCGCTCCGAACGCGGCGGCGGTGACAAGCAGCGCGCCCAGCCCGGTGCCGACCGACAGCGGTGCGGGGATGCGGCGCTGGGAGACCTGCACGACGGCGGCGTAGCCGAGGGTCACGCAGACCGCCAGGAAGCTGGCCGCCAGGACCGGAACCGTCACCTCCCGGAGGCTGGCCGGGGTGGGGGTCGGGTCGGTGGGCACGGTGGCGGCCACGAACGCGGCCACCGCCCCGGGCAGCGCGAACGCCGCACCTCCGGCGGCCCAGGCGGTGACCGTGTCGGAGGCGGCCGAGGCGATCCGGATCCGGGGCGCCAGCGCGACAAGCGTGCCGGCCGTGAACAGGGCGAGCAGGACCGCGGCGGTGAGTGTGGGCCGCGACAGGCTGGCACCGGCGCCGAGCAGGCCGACCACGGCCGCCCCGATGGCGTGCGCCGCAGCGGCTCGGTCGGTGCGGGCGGAGAGCCCGATGACCCCGATGCCGATCGCCGTGATCACCATCGGCCAGGGCGCCGCGGCCCAACCGAGACCGAGCGAGGCCGGTACGGCGAGCGCGGTCAACGCCGCGCCGGCGACAGCGAACTCCCGGCGGATCTCGGTGGGCAGGGCCAGCACCGCCGCGATGGTGAGCAGGAAGGCGGCAGCCGCGAGCTGCCAGGTGGTCGGGCCGACCGCGGCGGCCAGTTCGGCCGGGTACCGGTCGAGGTCGGCGCCCCAGGCGGGCAGTGCCGCCCGGACCGGCGCCACCCCGGCGCGCAGCGCGCCGCCGGCGACCACCAGCCCGCTGACGGTCAGCGCCACCGCCGAGGCAAGCTGCGGGCCACGTCGGGCCGCCTCGGGAACCGCGCGCACGGCCAGCCCGGTGACAGTGATGACCGCCGCGATCAGCAGCAGCGCCCGGCCCGGGAAGGCCACCGAGGCGATGCGACTCAGCGCCCCGATCACGGACAGCGTGACGATGCCGGCCGCGACGTCGGGCAGCGGCGGGCGGCGCAGCACCAGCGCGCCGGCCAGCCCGATCGCGGCGGCCAGCAGCAGCACCACCCCGGCGCCGGTCGCGGTCGGCACGGTCTGCGCCCGGAGCAGGGCGGTGACCGCGTACGCCAGGGCGAGCGCGACCGCCACCGCGTGCAGCAGCCAGGTCAGCTCGCCCAGCCCGGGAACCGGACGGGCCGGCCGGGTGTCGGCGGAACCCGCGCTGGCGTCGATCAGCTCGGCGGCCTCCTCCGGGTCGCCCTCCGGTCGGGCCTCGGCGCCGCGCTGGCGGGGCGTTGACGTGGTGCCCGGCGGTGGCACGTCCTGCCGGACGGGGCGTTCCAGGGCCACGCCGGAGCGGGCCAGCCAGAGGTCGAGAAGGGCGACCAGGGCCAGCACCAGCGCCCAGCCGCCCGGTCCGGTGATCTGGTCGTACGCCAACAGCGGCAGCACCGGCTGCGCGGCGAGCACTGTGGCGAAGCGGGGTGCGCGCAGACCGGTCCAGCCGGCGTACCCGAATGCGACAGCGGCGGTGACCGCGAAGAGCACCCCGGCGAAGACAGTGCCGGAGATGCCGCCGGCGCCGATCCGGTCCACGGCCCAGAGGGCGTTGCCGGCGAGCGGCACCAGCAGCAGGCCGACCGCGGCGATGGTCTCGGCGGTGGAGGTGAGCCCTCGCCGGGCCAGCGCCGGTGGGGCGAGCAGCATCAGCGCCGTGGCCAGGAGCAGGATGCCGAGCCGGGCCAGTGCGTCCATCGAGCTGGTGGCGACGGCGGCGAAGACCACGGCGGCCACCGCGAGCAGCAGCGCGCCCAGCCCGAGCGGGATGTTCTGCACCTCCCGCGACGAGGCCTCCGGCGGGTGCGCCGGGTCGTCCGCGTCCAGCCAGCTTGGCCCCGGCGGGGGTGGCGGCGGGTCGTCGGGGGTGAACGGGGTGCCCTGGCGGGGGACCTGGGGCGGCGCTGAGGCGGTGGCGGTCGGTGGCCGCCGGCCGGGGCGGCGGCGCAGCACCCGGCGGGGCCGGGTGGCCTGCTTGAGTCGCTCCTCACCGGCGTGGGCGAGGATGTCCCGCTGGAAGAGCGCGGCCTGCATCTTCGCGGCGATCTGCCGCTGCTCGCGGGCGATGGCGGCGTCGCGCGCCTTCATCTCCGCGATCGAACGCTCGATGTCCGCCAGGTGCTCGACCCACTGCGGCTGGTCCGCCCCGCAGTGTGGGCAGTGGACGGCCGGCTTGATCTCCCGGCCGCACGAGGAGCATTGAAAGTTCGCCACGACACCCCTCCACCCGCACTGTGGACTCCCACTGTCGCAGCATGCCCAAAGCTGGCCCGGATTTCGACTCTTGTCGGCGGGTCCGGGGCAAACAACGACACCGGCCGGCCATCGAGAAGCTCGATGACCGGCCGGCGGGGTGGTCCGATCAGGGGCGGCCCATGCCCCGGTACTCCCAGCCGGCCTGGGTCCAGAGCGCCGAGTCGAGGCAGTTCCGACCGTCGACTACCTTGCGACCGTTGACCAACTCGCCGAGCGCGACCGGGTCGGCGTTGCGGAAGTCGGCCCACTCGGTGAGGACGCAGACCAGGTCGGCGCCGGTGACCGCCTCGTTGATGCCGGTCTCGTAGGTCAGCTCGGGCACCGCGCGGCGGGCGTTCTCGGTGCCCTGCGGGTCGTACACGTGCACCTCGGCGCCGGCCTTGTGCAGCAGCGCGGCGACGGCGAGCGCCGGAGCGTCGCGGACGTCGTCGGTGTTGGGCTTGAAGGTCGCGCCGAGCACGGCGATCCGGGTGCCGGAGAAGTCCGGGCCGGCCGGACCGGAGCGGCGGCCGAGCAGGTCCGAGGCGAGGTGCAGCACCCGGGTACGACGGCGCAGGTTGATCAGGTCGACCTCGTGCAGGAAGCGCAGCGCCTCGCCGGCGCCCAGCTCCTGGGCGCGGGCCTGGAAGGCCCGGATGTCCTTCGGCAGGCAGGCGCCGCCGAAGCCGAGGCCGGCCTGGAGGAACCGGTTGCCGATCCGTGGGTCGTAGCCGATCGCGCGGGCGAGTTGGGTGACGTCGCCACCGGAGGCCTCGCAGACCTCGGCCATCGCGTTGATGAAGGAGATCTTGGTGGCCAGGAAGGCGTTCGCGGCGACCTTGACCAGCTCGGCGGTGGCGAAGTCGGTGACCACCAGGGGCACCTCGCGGTCCTCGGTGGCGGCCAGGTCGAACACGCCCTTGTGCGCGGCGTAGAGCATGCCGTTGGCCCACTCGCTCTTCACGCCGACCACGATCCGGTTGGGGCGCAGGACGTCGTCGACGGCGAAGCCCTCCTGGAGGAACTCGGGGCTCCACGCCACCTCGACGCCCAGGTCGTGGGGGGTGTGCTTGCCCACCAACTGCTCCACCCAGTCGGCGGTGCCGACCGGCACGGTGGACTTGCCGACGATCAGCGCCTTGCGGGTGAGGTGCTGCGCGAGGCTGGTGACCGACGCCTCGACGTACGACAGGTCGGCGCCCATCCCGTCGGCCCGCTGCGGGGTGCCGACGCAGATGAAGTGCACGTCACCGAAATCGGCGGCCTCGGCGATGTCGGTGCTGAACCGGAGGCGGCCGGCGGCGAGGTTGCGCCGCAGCAGCTCGTCCAGGCCGGGCTCGTGGATCGGCACCTGACCGGCGTTCAGCATCGCGATCTTGTCGGCGTCGACGTCGAATCCGAGCACGTCGTAGCCCAGTTCGGCGTAGCAGATGGCGTACGTCGCACCGAGGTAACCAGTCCCCAGGAACGTCACCCGCGGCCGAGGCGCGCCCGAGGGCGGGGTCACCGCGGCGATGGCGGGGGTCGGCTGGATGGTGGGGTAGGGGATCGTCACGCCTGTCTTCTCCGCTCGCACTGGCGGCGCGTCGTCGCGTCGCATTCTGCTGCGGCGCCTGGCGGGGCACCGGAGGGGTGGCTCACTGTTGTCCTCCATCATTGCCCAGCGGCGTGGGTGCACCCTCATGCCCATACCTACGCGCCGGTAACATCACCTGAACTGCAGTCGCTAGTCTTCAGTCTGCGCGGTCGGCGGTCAGGAGTCGTCACAGACTGCGCATGATAGCGGTGAAGGGGAGGGGCCCAACATGGCCGCAGGCGAGTTGTTCGACGTCTACCGGTTGCCCGACGAGCACGAGGCGATCCGGGAGGCGGTGCGTGCGGTCTGCGCGGCGAAGGTCGCCCCGAACGCCGCCGAGGCCGACGAGACCGGCGAGTTCCCCAAGGCGTCCTACGACGCGCTGCGGGCCGCCGACTTCCACGCCCCGCACATCCCCGAGGAGTACGGCGGCGCGGGCGCGGACGCGCTGGCCACCGCCATCGTGATCGAGGAGGTGGCCCGTGCCTGCGCGTCCTCCTCGCTGATCCCGGCGGTGAACAAGCTCGGCACGATGCCGCTGTTGTTGTCCGGTTCCGAGGACCTCAAGCGCCGCTACCTGACGCCGGTCGCGGCCGGTGACGCCATGTTCTCGTACTGCCTCTCCGAGCCGGAGGCGGGCAGCGACGCCGCGTCGATGACCACCCGGGCCGTGCGTGACGGGGATCACTGGGTGCTCAACGGCGTGAAGCGGTGGATCACCAACGCGGGCGTCTCCGAGTTCTACACCGTCTTCGCCGTCACCGACCCGGCTGCCCGCTCCCGGGGCATCTCCGCCTTCGTTGTGGAGAAGGCCGACGCCGGGGTGAGCTTCGGCGCACCGGAGAAGAAGCTCGGCATCAAGGGCTCGCCGACCCGCGAGGTCTACCTCGACAACGTGCGGATCCCCGCCGACCGGATGATCGGCGCGGAGGGCACCGGCTTCGCCACCGCGATGAAGACCCTGGACCACACCCGGGTCACCATCGCCGCCCAGGCCGTCGGGATCGCGCAGGGCGCGCTCGACTACGCCAAGGGGTACGTGGCCGAGCGCCGCCAGTTCGGCAAGGCGGTCGCGGAGTTCCAGGGCATCCAGTTCATGCTCGCCGACATGGGCATGAAGCTGGAGGCGGCCCGGCAGCTCACGTACGCGGCTGCCGGAAAGTCGGAGCGCGGCGACGCCGATCTCACCTACTTCGGCGCGGCGGCCAAGTGCTTCGCCTCGGACGCCGCCATGGAGATCACCACGGACGCGGTGCAGCTGCTCGGCGGTTACGGCTACACGCGGGACTACCCCGTCGAGCGGATGATGCGCGACGCCAAGATCACCCAGATCTACGAGGGCACGAACCAGGTGCAGCGGATCGTCATGGCGAGGCAGCTGCTGAAGGACTGAGCGGCGGTGTCCGCGCAGCGTGCGGCCCGAGGGGGAGAAGCCATGATTCCGCGGAGAATTCCACCGCTCGGGTTCAGACTGCTTTATCACCTCCGCAGGGCGTACTGGCGGATCGTCAAGCCGACCACCCATGGCGTGCAGGCGTTGATCATCCACCCGGTCGACTCCGACCGAGTGCTTCTCGTCCGGCACAGCTACGGCGACCAGTCCCGGTGGCGCCTGCCGGGCGGCGGATACCGACCGGCCCGGGAGACCCCGGAGCAGGCGGCCAGGCGGGAGTGCGTCGAGGAGCTGGGCGTCGAGCTGACGCCGCTCGCCCTCGTGCTGGAGGAGCACCTGACCACCAGCGGCGGCAAACCGGGCCACCTGAAGATCGTCCGCCTGCACGCCGTCTCGGAGGAGGTGTCGCCGAACGGCGAGATCGCCGAGGCCCGCTGGACAGCAGCCGACCTCACGGACCTACCTGGCGACCCGTTTGTCACTTCGTGGGTGCACTCGGCCCTGGAGGCGCACGCACAGGCCCGGTAGCGGCCCCCACGGCCGGGGTCTCGACCGGAGCACGCCCTCGTCGTCACCCGGCGGCGAGCTGTCGCATCAGCACCGCGTACCCGCGTCCCGATTCGGCGAAGCCGAGCCCCCGGTACAGCGCCAGAGCCGGGTGGTTGGTGTCGCTCACCTGGAGTCGTACCCGGCGGAAGCCCGATGATCGGGCCTGGTGCAGGGCCCGCACGATCATCGCGGTGGCCAGGCCACGGCGGCGCCAGGGCGGCCGGGTGCCGAGGCAGTGCAACACCGCGGTCGGCTCGTCCGCGCTCTCGTCGGCAAGCGCGAAGAGGAAGGCCGCGACCGGGTTGTCGGCTCGGTCCACCTCGGCGAGCAGCAGGCAGGAGAGGTCGGGCAGGAATCGCGGGTGTGCGATGGCGTGTTGCGGCCACGTGCGCTGGTCCGGCCGGACCGCCGCCTGGCTTTCCGCGTAGGCCTCGTTGTGGGCCAGCCGGGCGAGTTCCTCGTAACGCTCGTCGACGGGCTCCAGCACCAGACCGGGCGGCAACCCCACGGCGGGCGACAACTCCGGCGCCGCCAGGACGAGGTCGCGTTCGTGCCGGACCAGCGAGAAGCCGTCCTCGATCAGCAGCCGTCGCCAGGCCTCGTCGTTCTCGGCGCACCGGGTGCCGAGGACGGCCGCCGGTGCCGTTCCGTCGGCCCGCCGCAACTGCTCCGCCCGTTCGATGAGCCACCGGTGCAGCTCCACGCGGACGTCGTCCGACAGTTCGGGGTGGGCCACGGCGGTCAGCCGGTGCCGGCGTACGCCATCGGCCTCCCCCATGTCAGCGACCTCCGCATACGCGGCGACGGCTCCGTCGTCAGCTACGCCGACGAGGGTGTGCCGAGCAAGGTCGGGCCCGAGAGTCGCCAGCCGCAGGTGGACGCTCTCGGGGCGTTGATCAAGGCCGACGGGCGCGCTCGCCTCGGCCCGTCGAAAGAGGGCCGCCAGCGGCACCGCATCGTCCAGGGTGGCCGAAATCCAATTGAGGATCTTCATCGAAGGCATCCTATCCAGGCAGTGCTCAGGATGGGATCGACAGCAGGCCATCGATTGAACGCCCGAGGACATCGAGTGTCTAGGATTTCCTTCATGCCCGGATACCGCGACTTTCAGTCAGGCCTGAGATTCCTGCCGACGCTGGTCATCGCCCCCGACGGCAGCCAGATCGCCTACGTTGACGACCGGAACGGCCAGTTCAACCTGGTCACGCAGTCGTTGTCGGATGGCGGCACGCGTCGGTTGACCGCCAGCACCGACTCGACAGTCCGCCGGGTTGCCTGGCACCCCGGTGGTGAGTGGCTGTTGTACCTGGCCGATGACAACGGGAACGAGAACACGCAACTACACCGGATCGCCGCCGACGGCGGGGACCCGGTGCGGCTGACCGACGTGCCGGACGTGCAGTTCTCCGCTGCCGAAGGCGATCCGTTCTCCCCCGACGGCAGGTTCGTCGCGTACTGCGGCAACGACCGGACACCCGCCGACCAGGACGTGCTGGTCCTCGACCTGACGTCCGGCGAGGTGCGCCGGGTGTACGCCGACGGCGGCCGGATCTACCCCGGCTACTGGTCCCCCGACGGGACGAGGCTCACCGTCGCCGAGTGGCGGACCACAAACAGCGACCACCTTGTGTACGTCGCGTCCCGGGACGGCGCCGAGCCGCGTTCGCTGACGCCACGCGACGAGGTGGCGACCTACTGGTTGGGCCCGTGGCTGCCCGACGGCAGCGGCTTCCTGGTCCTGTCGAACGCCGGACGGGAGTTCACCGGTCTGGCCGTGATGGACGCGGACACCGGCGCCCTCACCTGGCTGGACATCCCGGACTGGGAGGTGGAGGAGGTCGCCCTCTCCGGTGACGGGCGGGTGCTGGTCTGGAAGGTCAACGTCGACGGCTTCAGTCAGTTGCGCGGTCGTGACCTCGGCACCGGCGTCGACATCCGGATGCCGGAACTGCCCGCCGGTGCGGCGACCGGCCTCACCGTCTCTGCCGACGGGCGCTTTGTCGTGCTGCGATTCTCGACGGCGACCCAGCCGTGGAACATTCTCCTGATCGAACTCGACACCGGCAAACTCAGGTGGCTCAGCGACGCCCGGCCGGTCGCGGCCGACCCTGCCACCTTCGTCGAGCCGACGCTGGTCCGCTATCCGGCCGGCGACGGCCGCCAGATTCCCGGCTACCTCTACCGTCCCGAGCATCGGGCGTCCGCCGGCGTCCTGATCTCGGTGCACGGTGGTCCGGCCTGGCAGGAACTGCCGGTCTACATGTACGACGGCTTCTACCAGTACCTGCTCGCGCACGGGGTCGGCGTCTTCGCCCCGAACATCCGCGGCTCTCTCGGCTATGGCCGCGCCTACTCGGACCTGGTGAACCGTGACTGGGGCGGCGGAGATCTGACGGACCTCGCCGACGCGGTGGCCTTCCTGCGCAGCCAGGAGTGGGTCGATCCGGCCCGGATCGGGATCATGGGCGCGTCGTACGGCGGCTTCGCGGTCCTGTCCTGCCTCAGTCGGCTGCCGGAGCTGGACTGGGCCGCCGGCGTCGACCTGTACGGGCCGAGCAACCTCGTCACCCTGGCGAAGGCCTCGCCTCCGACGTGGCGTTCACTGGTGGCCGCGGTGATCGGTGACCCGGAAGCGGATGCGGACAGGTTGATGGCCCGCTCACCGGTCACCCACGCGGACCAGATCCGAGCCCCGTTGCTTGTCATCCAGGGGGCCAACGATCCCCGGGTGCCCCAGCGCGAGAGCGATCAGATCGTGCAGCGGCTGCGGTCGCGCGGGGTGGAGGTGCGGTACGAGATCTTCGAGGATGAGGGGCACGGCCTGCTCCGCCGGGACAACCAGGCCAAGGCGTTCGCGGACGCGGGCGAGTTTCTGGTCAAGCATCTCGGTGACTGACACCGGCCTGCTCGGCCGACGGTCGCGCCCGCGGGTGCGGCGCGACCGTCGGCCGACCGGGTCATCCGACATGGCCCTCGACCACGTGCTCAGACTGGCCGACATGCGGAGGCTCACTGGGCCTGGGTGAAGCTGCTCAGCGCTCTGGCGCGCACCAGTCGCAGGCCCCCGAGCCGACCATGGTGGACTTCGTTTCCGACGACGACGGTGAGGCCAATTGCGGAGCGGAGACGGACAGAGCCACGGCGAGAACAGCTGCCACGGCAGCGATGTACTTCCTCAAGACTTGTCTCCCATGTCGATGTTTCGATGGATGGCTGGATCCTAGCGTCTATGTCTCCGGCCGTGGGATCCATCGACGCCGGCCAGGTCAACAATCGTCGCCGAAGAGATCGTGAACGGTCCGCTGCACAAACGATTCCACGATCGAGGGCGTCGGTTGCTGGACCAGCCGCAGCGCCTCGTCGAGCGCCGCCCGCGCCTGCGGGATCCGACCCGCCCGGTGGTGGCAGATGCCCAGTCCGCGCAGCGCCTGCGCCTGCCCGTGCCGGTCTCCGAGGACTGCGGTGATCCGCAGGACGTGGTCGAACAGTGGGGCAGCCTGATCGTGGCCGCCCGCCGCCAGAAGGCGCATACCCTGCCAGAACAGCGCTTGCCCGCGTCCCATCGGCGCGGAGCCGATCGTGTCGTACAGCGCGAGGGATTCGTCGAGGTGCGCCCTCGCGCCATCCTGGTCGCCGAGATCCAGGTGGGCCTGCCCCATGCCCCGCAGGACGAAGGCGGCTCCGCCCACGTCGGTGTCCCGCAGACCCGCCAGCGCCGACGAGTACCGCTCCAGCGCCGCGGCCGGCTGGCCCCGGAAACGCAACACCATGGCGAGGTACGCGTCCACCACCGCCACGCCGTGGAGGTCGCCGATGTCGTCGAACAGTCGGCTGGCTCGCTTGAGGTGTTCGTCGGCCTGGTCGAGTTTCTGGCGGTCGAGGCTCAACATCCCCAGCCGGTAGGAGATCGCCGCCTGCCCCCGGATGTCGTTGCCCGCCAGCGCGCTCTCCCAGGCGATGTCGAGGACGTGCTGCCAGTCGTCGTACTGCCGGCGCAACGGGAACAGTGGGGACGCCGTGCAGGCGAGATCCCAGGCTGTTTCGCCGAGCCCGTCCCGGGCCGCTCGTTTGATGATTGACACGATGGTGGGACGTTCCACGTCGAACCATCCGAGCAGGTCGGTCGCCGACGACCCGACGAGTAGCTCGTCGACCTCCCAGCGTGGAGTGCCGCCCCGCATGGTGAGGCTGAGCCCACCCCACAGCGCGTGGATGAGGTGCTCGATGATGCTCAGGGCGGCACCGAAGGCCCGGCCACGTGCCGCGTTCAGCTCCCCGGGGACGGCTTCCGGTAGCGCCCGCTCCCGGCCGAAGAGGCGTACGAGGTCGTGCAGGCGGTAGCGCGGCTGACCGGACGGATAGTGGCCGGAGAAGTCGAGCAGTTGGGCATCGATGAGCTGCTCCAGCAGCTCCTGCGCCCGATCGGCGGTGGTGTCGAGCAGCGCGGCGGCGAGCCAGTCGCTGACCTCGGCGATCTCGATGTCACCGAGTCGGCGCAGCAGCGTCCGCGCCGCCGGGCTCAGCACCTGGTAGCTGAGTGCGAGGCTGGCGCGGACGTCGAGGTGACCATGTGAGAGACGGTCCAACCGGCTGCGCTCGTCGTCGAGCATCTGGACGAGCCTGTCGATCGTCCAGTGTGGCTTCGCGGCCAGTTTCGCGCCGACGATCCGGATCGCCAGCGGCAGGTAGGCGCAGCGGCTGATCAGGGCGGCGGCGGACGCCTCGTCGAGCATCGTGCCCGGGCCGGCGATCCGGGTCAGCAGGAGCATGGAGTCCGCCGCGTCCATCACGGTGAGCGCCACGGTCTGGGCGCCGAGGATGGCACCCAGCCGGGCGCGGCTGGTGACAAGGACTCCGCACGACGTGCTGCCGGGGATGAGGGCCGACAGTTGGTCGTCGGCGGCGGCATTGTCCAACAGGAGCAGCAGCCGTCGGTCCGCGAGCAGATCCCGGTAGAGGTCCATCCGCTCGTCAAGGGTCGCGGGCAGGTGCAGCCCGTCGACGCCGAGCGCGCGCAGGAACCGACCCAGCACCTCGAACGGGGACAGGCCCCGGTCGCTGTCCACGCCGCGCAGGTTGACGTAGAGCTGCCCGTCCGGAAAGGAGCTGGCCAGTCGATGCGCGACGTGGATGGAGAACGCGGTCTTACCGACCCCGGCGGGCCCGGAGACCACCGCGATCCGGGCGCCGGCGCCCGGACGGAGCAGGATCTTCTCGATCCTGGCCAGCTCCGTCTGCCGCCCGGAGAAGTCGGCGATGTCGGCGGGAAGGTTACGCGGGGTGCTGAGTTGGAACCCGGCCGCGGAGCTTCGTCGCTGCCCGTCCGACGGGTGCGGCGGCGGGGCGGAGACGCCCGCCGTCCGGTTGCCGTCGGCGTCCGACTGGTCGTCGGCGCCCCGCAGCACGGCGAGATGGATCGCCTGGATCTCGGCCGACGGGTCGGTGCCCAGTTCGTTTCGCAACCACCGCCGCCAGCGGTCGAACGACGTCAGCGCCTCGGGGCCCCGTCCGGACCGGGCGAGGGCCCGCATCATCTGACCGACCAGCCGCTCCCGGGTCGGGTGCTTGCCGGCCAACTCGACGACGTCGTCGACGATGTCCCGGTGGTTGCCGAGCCGGAGCTCGACGTCGAAGAGGTCCTCGCTCGCGGTCAGGCGCAACGCTTCCAGGCCCTGGGCCAGGTCCGCCTGCCCCTCCGCCGGCAGCCATCCGCCGAGGACCGGTCCGCGCCAGAGGGCCAACGCCGACCGCAGGATCGACCGTGCCTCGTCGTCGGAGCCCCGCGTCCGCTGATCGCTTACCAGGTTGCGGAACAGTTGGGCATCGACCTGCTCGGGTGACACCCGCAGCCGGTACCCACCACCGGTGGTGTCCAGCAGGACCGCTGGATCGGGCTCCTCGGCCAGGTCGAGGATCGCCCGGATCTCGGACACCCGGGTCTGGAGCACCGCCCGTGCCCGCTTGGGTGGTAGCTCGCCCCACAGGAGATCGATCAGTCGGTCACCGGTGACCAGTTGGTTCGCCTCCAGCGCGAGGATCCCCAGGAGCACCCGCTGCTGACGCCGAGCGAACTGGAGCGGAACCCCACGGTTCCACACCTCGACCGGGCCCAGGACCCGAAGCTCCACCACGACCTTCCCGATGCCCATGGCTGTCGATCTGACGCGTTCCGGCGTTGGGAAGAATACGGGAAGGATTCGGCATGGGCAGTCGGCGATTCTTCTTCCGACCGGCAAGGGGGAGTGGTTGGTCGGCGTGGGAGACCCGAACGACGGCGCCGACCAGCGGACTGGTCGATGAACGAGGGGGCGTGCGATGCGTGGGACAACCTTGACCGGTTGTTGAAATGCGCCAGGACGGCGAGGACACGCCGGTGAGTCGTCATCGGACGGGGGCAGCCGAGCCTGGTGCGGATGCTGCTGACGTCCTCGTCGATGGTCCTCCAGGCGAGGTGGAGCGCGGCAGCGACCACGGAACTCGTACGCCCCTCGCCGGCCACGTGAGCCGCGGGAGACGACAGTCGTCCACCCGTCCCGAAACAGCCAAGATCCACTGCTGAAACAAGCGGCCGGGAGATTAGCATCTGCCTTTCTTGTGCTGATCAACTTGAGGAATCGTGTTGCTACCTCCACGTCTGCGCGGACGAGGGTCGATAGCGCTGTGCACCGCGCTCGCGGTGCTCGCCCCGTCGCCCGCCCTGGCCGCACCCGGCTCCGCTGCCCCCTCGGCGTCATCCGCCCTCGCGTCCGCCCCACCCCCGGCGCCCGCGACCACCCCCACCGTCACCCTGGTCACCGGGGAGAAGGTCACCGCCACCAGGTCGGCCGACGGAAGCCTCAGCCCACAGGTACGAGACACCGAGGGTCGGCTGACCGGGTTCACCTCGTCCCGGGAAGGCGGTGACACCTACGTCTATCCACATGGTCCGGCCGGGCGGTGGAGCGGCGGGAGGGTGTCACCGTGTCCGGATCACTTGGCGGCCTCGACTTCCACGAGGTTCCGGCGCGCAGCGAACGCACCGACTGGGTCAGCGCCGGGACGTCCTGGACCACGAACGTCACGCTGCCCGACGAGCAGAGCCAGCGGACGGCCCTCACCGCCTACCGGGCTCGCTCGGTCCAGGAGGAGCGGTGGTTCGGCCCGGTGCAACGGCCCCGGCTGCTGACGACAAGCACCGTCTTCCGGGGCGACGGCGACGCGATCTCCGCCCTGATTCCCGGCTGGGGTGACTCCGGCACCGCACACGAGGGCGACACCCTCGGCAGCCAGGCCGTCGACAACACCCTGCGGCTCTACCAGGGCGACACGCTCGTCGGCGAGGCCAACCGTTACCAGCCGATGATGGCGAGCCGCACCCTCAGCCCGGAGCCGCTGCCGTACCGGCTCGTCTCGGAGAACCGGCGGGACGCCTGGGCCGGGCCGTACTCCACCGCCACCAGGACGGAGTGGGGCTTCACCTCCGGCCGGATCAGCCCGGGAACCCTGTGGTGGAACCCGTCCCTGATCCAGCTCGACTACGCCGTCGACATCGATGTCGACGGCAGGGCGAAGCGCAACGCCGACATCACCGTCACCGCGCTACACCTGCCGACGGCGACCGAGGCGTCCGCCATCCGTAGGGTGACGCTCGACGTGTCCTACGACGACGGCGTCAGCTGGCACCACGCCAGGCTCCAGCACCGGGGCGACGGTTGGCGTACGCGGATCGACGCCCCGCGTACCGCAGGTTTCGTCACCCTGCGCACCACGGCCCGGGACGCCCGGGGGAACAGCGTCGAGCAGAGCATCACCCGGGCCTTCGGCCTGCGGTGAGCCGGGGCGGCGGGCGGGGACCGGCAGCTGTCCCTGCCCGCCGCTCGTCGTGGGCGACGTCGCGAAGGCGTGACTCCGCCCACAGCGGGAAGGTCGTACGGCTTCCGGACGTTGGCGAGCGACAGGATCACCACCGATGATCCCCTCGTCCGGCCACCCCACCACGACCCCTGCCTCGTCACTCTCTCGTCGTCCAACGTCGGGCACGGGACACCACGCCCCGCCGACCCCGTGACGACGCACAAGCTTCCGCAGAGAGATCGAGATGATGAGGCAGTTGGTGGACAAGACCGCACCGGGCACCCGCCCGGCAGACCCGGGTACGACCGGCGAGGTGCTGCCCGGTGACCTGATGACCAACCGGCAGCGGGCGCAACTCGTCCTCGTGCTGGGTGCGCTGATCGCCATCGGGCCGTTGACAATCGACATGTACCTGCCCGCGCTGCCCGCCATCACGGCCGGGTTGCAGACCACCGAGACCGCCGTGCAGTTGACACTGACCGGCACGCTTGTCGGCCTGGCGCTGGGCCAGTTGCTGATCGGGCCGCTCTCCGACGTGGTCGGCCGGCGGGTGCCGCTGCTGGCCGGGCTGGCCGCGCACATCGTGGCCTCCGTGCTGTGCGTCTTCGCGCCCAACATCGCAGTGCTCGGCGCGCTGCGTGTCCTCCAGGGGTTGGGCGTCGCGGCCGCCACAGTGGTCGCGACCGCCGTCGTCCGCGACCTGTTCAGCGGCGCCTCGTTCGCCCGGATCTTCTCCCGCCTGATGCTCGTCATGGGCCTGGCGCCGATTCTCGCGCCGACCCTGGGCAGCGGCCTGCTGAGCTGGACCGACTGGCGGGGCGTCTTCGCGGCGCTTGCGGTGTTGGGCGCGTTGCTGATCGTCGTGGCGGCGCTCCGGCTCCCGGAGACCCTTCCGGTGGCGCGTCGGCGGCACGGCGGGGTCGGTGCCACGGTGCGCGACTACCGGGGGCTGCTCAACGACCGGGCGTTCGTCGGGCTGGTGCTTGTGGCCGGGCTGGCGATGGCGGCCCTGTTCGCGTACGTCGCGGGGTCGTCGTTCGTGCTCCAGCGGGAGTACGGCCTCGACGAGCAGCAGTTCGGCCTGGCGTTCGGGGCCGGCGCCGTCGGCCTGATCGGGGCCACCCAGTTCAACGTCCGGCTGCTGCGCCGCTACACCCCGCAGCAGATCCTGGTCAGCGCGCTCGTCGCGGGAACGGCGGCCGGCCTGCTGCTTGTCGTGTTCGCGGCCACCGGCTTCGGTGGCCTGGGCACCCTGCTCGCGTCCCTGTGGCTGGTCCTGGCCGCGGCGGGCCTGGCCCTGCCGAACGCTCCGGCGCTGGCCATGAGCCGGCACAGTGAGGCCGCTGGCACCGCCGCGGCGCTGCTCGGCGCCGTGCAGTTCGGGGTGGGCGCGCTCTCGGCACCGCTGGCGGGCCTGTTCGGGAGCGGCAGCGTACCGATGGCGGTCGTCATCGCGGGCGGCATGGCCGCCGCGTTGATCGTCATGCTCCTCGTCGTGCCCCGCGCCGGCCTCGGCGCTGTCGACCCGGACCTGGCGGTCGCCCTGCACTAGAAAAGGGCGGGCCGGTTGCCCGGCCCGCCCGACGATCAGCGAATCTCCGTGGTGTCCTCCGGGCGCGGCTGGCCGCGCGGTGGGGCGGACCAGGGCGACTCGCCACCCACCCGGCGCGGCAGCGGATCGGTGGGTGTCGGATCGGCCGGGTAACCCAGAGTGAGCGGCGCGGTGTCGCGCTCCGCGGGCGTGGGGGTCGGCCAGTCGGTGAGCGTGAAGTCGTCGTTGCCGGGACCGGTGCCCGGCGTGGACGCCGGTGCCACGGCCGGCTCGGTGGCCGGGTGCGGCCACTGCCGCCAGCGCTGCAGGCTGAGGGTCGCCATCAGCAGCAGCAGGCCGATCAGGAAGAGTGTGCCGTTCTCCACGGGCAGTCGCAGCGGCAACGGATCGCCTGCCACCTTCCACCCGTGCGGGATCGCGTCCCGTACCGCGAAGGGCGCCACGAACATCCCGATGTACGGGGTGACCAGCAGTAACCCGGCCGCCAGCGGACCGAGCGGCGAGAAGCGCAACGTGCCGAGCAGGCCCAGCAGGACGCCGCCGACACCGAGGTACACGGCTGGCTCGATCAGGTTGGCGGTGTTGAACGTGCCGGTCTCCACCCAGCGGTCGACCGTCCGGCTCGACCCGTCCTGCCCCAGTGTGACGAGCACCCAGGTGATGGGCGCCACCACCAGCCCGGCGAGGAAGCTCCAGAGATGTCGCATCCGCGCACCGTACCGTTTTCGACATGACTGAGCACCTCTCCGCCGCACCGATCGGCAAGCCGACGTCGTACTCGCGCGTCACGCTGAGCAAGATCATGACTGCCGTGGACGTGAACCTGTACGGCACCGTGCACGGCGGGGTTCTGATGAAGTTCGTCGACGACGTGGCGGGCGCCGCTGCTGCCCGGCACAGCGGCGGGACGGCCGTTACCGCCGCGATCGACGAGATCGTCTTCTCCGAGGCGGTCCGGGTCGGCGACCTCGTGCACGCGCACGCGCAGGTGAACTGGACCGGCCAGACCTCGATGGAGGTGGGCGTACGGGTGGTCGCCGAGCGGTGGGACTCGGCCGAGGACGCGCCGGTCCGGGTGGCCACCGCGTACCTGGTCTTCGTCGGCGTGGACGTGGGCGGGGCCCCCCGGGCGGTCCGTCCGGTGCTGCCGGAGACGGCGGAGGACGAGCGCCGGTACAAGGAGGCCGAGATCCGTCGCGCGCACCGCCTCGCCCGTCGCCGCGCCATCCAGGCCCACCGCGCCGGCTGAGAGGAGCGGCGGGGCTCCCGGTCACCGCCGGGAACCCCGCCAGGTCTTCCACATGGAGTGACCGGCCGGAGTGTGGGGTGGGCACGCATCGGATGCCGTACCCGGTGCGCAGAATGGCGCTTCGAGGTAGGGCAAGATGGCGCCACGGCCCCGGCACAGTGTCGTACCGGGCCAGGGGAGGGTGGAGCAGTGGCTGACATGCTGTGGACGCCGCCGGCGGACGTACGCGAGCGGTCCCGGATCGGCGGCTACCTGCGCTGGTTGCGGGAGCACCGCGGGTTGGACTTCGCCGACTACGACGCGCTGTGGCGCTGGTCGACCACCGACCTGGACGGGTTCTGGCGCTCGATCTGGGATCATTTCGAGGTCGTCGCGCACACCCCGCCGACCGCCACCCTGGCCGAGCGGAGCATGCCCGGCGCCCGGTGGTTCCCCGACGCGACGCTCAACTACGCGGAGAACGTCCTGCGGATGCCGGGGCGCGCCGACGACGACCCGGTGGTGATCGCGCACGGGCAGACCCGCGCGCCGGTCACGCTGACCGCCGGGGAGTTGCGCGAGCAGGTCCGCCGGGTGTCGGCCGGGCTGCGCCGGCTCGGCGTCACCGCCGGTGACCGGGTGGCGGCGTACGCCCCGAACATCCCCGAGACGTACGTCCTCCTGCTGGCCACCGCCAGCCTGGGCGCGATCTTCTCGTCCTGCGCGCCGGAGTTCGGCACCCGCAGCGTCACCGACCGCTGGCAGCAGATCGAACCGACGGTGCTCGTCGCCGTGGACGGCTACCGGTACGGCGACAAGGCGGTGGACCGACGCGCGGAGGTCGCCGCGATCCGGGCCGCCCTGCCGTCGCTGCGGCACACCGTCGGCATCGGCTACCTGGACCCGGCGGGTCCCGTGCCGCCGGACGCGCTGGGCTGGGACGAGCTGGCCGCGCCCACCGACGAGCCGTTGGCGTTCACGCCGGTGCCGTTCGACCACCCGCTGTACGTGCTGTACTCCTCGGGCACCACCGGGCTGCCCAAGCCGATCGTGCACGGTCACGGCGGCATCCTGCTGGAGCACCTGAAGATGCTCGCCCTGCACCACGACCTGGGCCCGGCCGACCGGTTCTTCTGGTTCACCACCACCGGCTGGATGATGTGGAACTTCCTGATCTCCGGCCCGGCGGTGGGCGCGAGCATCGTGCTCTTCGACGGCAATCCGGCCCACCCCGACCTCGGTGGGCTGTGGCGGCTGGCGGCGGAGACCGGCACCACGTACTTCGGCACCTCCGCGCCGTTCCTGCTGGCCTGCCGCAAGGCTCAGCTGGTGCCCCGCGAGGTCGCCGACCTGTCCGCGCTGCGCGGCGTGGGCTCGACCGGTGCACCGCTGCCCGCCGAGGGCTTCCACTGGGTGTACGAGACGGTCAGCGACCGGGTGCAGCTCCAGTCGCTCTCCGGCGGCACCGACGTGTGCACCGGCTTCGTGGGCGGGGTGCCGCTCCTGCCCGTGTACGCCGGTGAGATCGCCTGCCGGGCGTTGGGCGCGAAGGTGGAGGCACTGTCGGCCGACGGCACCCCGGTGCTCGGCGAGCTGGGCGAGCTGGTGATCACCGAGCCGATGCCGAGCATGCCTGTGGGTTTCTGGAACGACCCGGACGGCGTCCGTTACTCCGAGGCGTACTTCGACGTCTACCCGGGCGTCTGGCGGCACGGGGACTGGATCACCATCAACGAGCGCGGCGGTTGCGTGATCACCGGCCGCTCCGACGCCACCCTGAACCGGGGCGGGGTGCGGTTGGGCACCGCCGAGTTCTACTCGGTCGTCGAGGGAATGGACGAGGTGGTCGACTCGGTCGTCGTGCACCTGGAGGACGACGAGGGCGGCGCCGGTGAGCTGCTGCTCTTCGTGGTGCTCACCGAGGGTCTGGAGCTGGACGACGACCTGCGGAAGAAGATCTGCCGTGAGCTGCGGACGGCCCTGTCGCCCCGGCACGTGCCCGACGAGATCCACCAGGTGCGTTCGGTGCCCCGCACCCTGTCGGCGAAGAAGCTGGAGGTGCCGGTCAAGAAGATCCTGACCGGCACTCCGGTCGACCGGGCCGCCGCCACGGGCGCCCTGGCCAACCCCGAGTCCCTGGCCGCCTTCGCCGCCCTGGCCCAACGCCGCCCTCCGACCGCACGGCCGGTCTGAGACCTCCAGCGCTGGGCTCGGGCGCCCCCCGGGGCACGGCGACCGGACTACCGGAGGGGGTGCGTGACTCTCTCCGTGGTCAGCCTGGCGGCCACGCGGGTGGGGTCCTGGTTGGCGCAGAGCACGACGGTGGCGGCCCGGGTGAGCGGGGCCAGCAGCCAGTCGACCGGGTCCGGGTAGCGGGCGGCGTCGACGAGGACGCGGGCGCCGGCCTCGATGCCCAGCTCCGTGGCGCGGGCCTCGGCCCGGGCCAGCAGGTGCTCGTCGGTGGGGCCCGGCCCCGGCTGCGGGTGGAAGTGGTCGCCGTGCCGACGTACCTCGACCACGTAGTCGGCGAACCCGGGCGGCACCTGCCGGAGCGGGGCGGCGAGCGGAGCCAACCCGAGGGCGTACCGCTCGTCGGCCGGCCAGGACTGCGCCTCGTCGAGCCGGTCGGCGGCGGCGAACAGCACGTCGACGTCGCCCGGCGTGTCCATGACGCTCAACTTGGCCGACCAGCAGCCCAGCAGGACCGCCGCGGTCTGCCAGTGCGGCGGCAGCAGCACCCCGGCCGGGGTGCCCGGGGCGAGCCCGACCTCGTCGACGAGCAGGTTGGCGGTCTTCGCCACCCAGTTCGCCAGTGTGGCGCCGGAGAGCTCGGTGCGGTCACCGCTGGCATCGTCGTACCAGGTGAGAAGCGGTCGGGTCGGGTCGCTCGCGATCGCGTCGGCGAACACCCGGGCAATGTTGTCGGCCATCGGCGCGAACGATACGCCCCTGCGGGCCGTACTCGATGACGATGACAACTCGGCGTACCGTCGGGTCGCAGTCAGCGTCGGCCCCGCGCTCCGGCGTAGGCTTGACACCCGGAGTGTTGTTCCCCACAGACCCGCCAGTGCAAGGAGTCGCCCCGTGACCGCCGGTCGCCCGCCCCGCGTGCTCATCGACGCCACGAGTGTCCCCGCCGACCGTGGTGGCGTCGGTCGATACGTCGATGGTCTGCTCGGTGCCCTCGGCAAGGTGTGCGGGTCGGGGGTGGAGCTGGCGGTGGTCAGCCTCCGCACCGACCTGGAGCGTTACACCCGGATGCTGCCCGGCGCGGAGATCATCCCCGCTCCGGCCGCCGTGGCGCACCGCCCGGCCCGGCTCGCCTGGGAGCAGACCGGCCTGCCGCTGCTCGCCCAGCAGGTGAGCGCCGACGTGCTGCACTCGCCCTTCTACACCTGCCCGCTGCGGGCCGGGTGTCCGGTCACGGTCACCGTGCACGACGCGACGTTCTTCACCGAGCCGGAGCACTACGACAAATCCCGCCGCACGTTCTTCCGCAGCGCCATCAAGACCTCGCTGCGCCGCGCCGACCGGGTGATCGTGCCCAGCAAGGCCACCAGGGACGAGCTGATCCGGCTGCTCGACGCCGACCCGACCCGGATCGACGTGGCCTACCACGGTGTCGACCAGGCGGCCTTCCACGCCCCCACCGAGGAGGAGAAGGCCCGCGTCCGGGCCCGGCTGGGGCTGGGCAACAGCAGCTACGTCGCCTTCCTCGGCGCCAAGGAGCCGCGCAAGAACGTGCCCAACCTGATCCGTGGTTGGGCGCACGCGGTGGCCGACCGGGCCGAGCCGCCGGCCCTGGTGATCGCCGGTGGGCAGGGGCACGACGACGACATCGACCGCGCGGTGGCCGAGGTCCCGTCGCACCTGCGCCTGCTGCGCCCCGGCTACCTGCGCTACGCCGACCTGCCCGGTTTCCTCGGCGGCGCACTGGTCGCCGCCTACCCGTCCTACGGCGAGGGGTTCGGGCTGCCGATCCTGGAGGCCATGGCGTGCGCCGCCCCGGTGCTGACCACGCCCCGGCTCTCGCTGCCCGAGGTGGGCGGCGACGCTGTCGCGTACACCTCGGAGGACCCGGAGCAGATCGGCACCGACCTGGCCGCGCTGCTCGACGACGAGCAGCGGCGGCTGTCGCTGGCGAAGGCGGGGTTCGACCGGGCCAAGGAGTTCACCTGGGAGTCCAGCGCCGAGGTGCACATCGCCGCCTGGAGTCGCGCCCGTTCGTGACCCCCCGGGTCCCCTGGTGGTGACCCGTGCCACTGCCAGCAGGTGCGTCGGGCATGATGTGCGGATGCTTTATGCGGTTATTCCGGCAGGTGGCAGCGGCACAAGGTTGTGGCCGTTGTCCCGCGCCGGCCACCCCAAGTTCCTCCACCCGCTGACCGGCACCAGTTCCTCGCTGCTCCAGGCGACAGTGGAGCGGCTCGCGCCGCTGACCACACCGGATCGGACCCTGGTGGTCACCGGTGCCGCGCACGTCGCGGCGGTGGCCCGGCAGCTGACCGGTCTGCCCGAGGAGAACATCCTGGTCGAGCCGTCCCCCCGGGATTCCTGCGCGGCGATCGCCCTGGCCGCCGCGGTGATCGCGGTACGCGACCCGGACGCGGTGATGGGCAGCTTCGCGGCCGACCACCTGATCGGTGACCCGGACAGCTGGGTCCGCACGGTCCAGGAGGCGGTCCGGGGGGCCGAGCAGGGAATGCTGATGACCGTCGGGATCACCCCCACCCGGGCCGAGACCGGCTACGGCTACCTGGAGACCGCCGAGGAGGCCACCGACGCCCCGTGGCGGCCGGTGAGCGAGTTCAAGGAGAAGCCGGACGCCGAAGTCGCCGAGGCGTACGTCCGGTCCGGCCGGCACCTGTGGAACGCGAGCATGTTCGTGTGGCGGGTGGATGTCTTCCTCGCCGAGCTGGCCCGCCAGCAGCCGGCGTTGCACGCTGGCGTCGCCGCGATCGCCGCCGCCTGGGGCACCCCCGAGCAGGACGAGGTGCTCGGCGCGATCTGGCCGACCCTGCCGAAGATCTCCGTCGACTACGCGGTGATGGAGGGCGCGGCCACCGCGGGTCGGGTCGCGACGGTGCCTGGCGACTTCGGTTGGAACGACGTCGGCGACTTCCACACCCTGGGTGAGGTGCTGCCGGCCGACGAGGCGGGCAACGTGGTGCTCGGCACCGACGCCAAGCCGGGGGTGCTCCTGCGGGACAGCGCCAACCTGGTGGTGGTGCCGCAGTCCGGTCGGTTGGTGGCCGTCCTCGGGCTGCGCGACCTGATCGTGGTGGACACCCCGGACGCGGTGCTGGTCTGCCCGCGCGACAGGGCCCAGGGCGTCAAGGCCCTGGTCGACGAGCTCAAGGCGCGCGGAGAAGAGAGTTACGTCTGACGGCCGCGAGAGCCGGCGCGACAAGTTGTACGGTCCCGCCGGCCAGCGGCTCGGGCAGTTGGTCCGGCGGGAACCAGCCCAACTCCTCGGCCTCGTCGCTGACCTGCTCCATCGCACCGGGCGGCGCGACCACGACGAACCGGACGTCGTAGTGGCGTGAGCCGCCCTGGCAGAGCACCTCGTGCACGTCGATGTCGATAGGCACCGGGTCGATGCGCAGGCCGGCGATCCCGGACTCCTCGGTAGCCTCGCGAAGCGCGGCGGCCACCAGGGTCTGGTCGACCGGCTCGCAGTGCCCGCCGAGCTGCACCCAACGACCGAACTTGACGTGCAGGCAGAGCAGCACCCGTGTGCCGGTGGCGTCCAGCACCAGTGTGCTCGCGGTGACGTGCCCGGGGCGGTGTTGCCGGCTCATCGCGATCGGCCCGTCCGCGAGCAGGGCGAGGGTCCGGTCCCGTGCGGTGGAGGCGGCCGGGCTGGTCGGCTGCCAGCCGTCGAGCAGCGCGACGGCGTCGGCGTGCAGCGGCGCGTACGCTGCGGGGTCGGTTGGCTGGGCGGTGATCGAGGTGTCGGACACCCCGCCACTGTACGAGCGGGTGCTCCGTACGCTGGCGCGGTGACCCTGCGACTCGTCGAATTCGTGGTGGCCGGCAACGAGGCCAGCGATCTGCTGCCGGTGCGGTCGATGGCGCTGCTGCGCGCGTACGGTGCGCGGCGGGGCTTCTGGACGGTGCTGGACGAGGGGCCGGTGGAGAGCTGCCTGGCGTTGCTGCTGGAGCGGGACGACGGCGAGTGGACGGCCCGGCACGTGCTTGCGGACGCCGGTGTGGAGAACGGGCGGACCGAGGACGGCGAGGCGCTCGCCCATCACGACGGCTGGGTGTACGTCTTCGGCTCCCACTTCGGCTCGAAGGCCGGCCCGCTGCGGCCCCGGCGCGCCTTCGTGGCCCGTTTCCGGGAGGACGACGCGGCGGACGGGCCGGTACCGGTGCACGTGGTGCGCAATTCGTTCCGGCTGCACCGGGCGGTGAACGACGCCCTCGCCGGGTCGCCGTTGACAGTGTTGCCGCCGGGGGAACGGGTGCGGGAGCGGTTCATCGTGGAGACGCTGGCGCGGGGGACCGCCCGGGAGAAGCGCTGGGTGAGCCGGCTGGCCCCGGACGACCTGCCGTTGAACGTGGAGGCGGCCGCCTTCACGCCGGGCGGGACGGTGCTGCTCGGGCTGCGGTTCCCGGTGACGGATGCCGGTGAGCCGATCCTGGTGGAGGTGGCCGGTGTGCCGGGCATGTTCGCGGCGGAGCCGGCGTGGCCGGGGGCGTTGCGCGCGTACGCGTTGACCGGGGTGACCCCGCCGGGGAAGCTGACCGGCTTCCGTGCGATCACCCCGACGTCGGACGGCGGGTACGCGGCCGTGATCGGCTCGATCGACGCGCTCGGCAAGGGCTCGGTGCTGCTCGACGACCACCCGGGCGGCGGTGACGTCACGTCTCGGCACGTCCGCTTCCAACTCCCGGCCGGCGGGTCGGACGACGTGTGCCGGCTGGTCGGCGAGCCGGTGCGGGACCTGGCGCCGTTCCACCACGTGGAGGGGGTGGCCGAGCTGGACGGGCGACCGTTCTACGTCACGGACGAGGATCACCGGGTCGCGCTCTGGGTTGGTTGAGCGAGTGGGTGATGCGGTGGGGGCTGGATGACCGGACGGCACCTCTGCGGAGCAAGGGCCGCAGACCCTCGTGGTGCCGCCCGATCACCGGGGCCTCCCCAGACCCGATGCCCTGGCGCCGGGGCGTCGAGGACGCACCGGCACCCTGTTCGGGCATTGGAAGCATGTCGAACCGCTCCGGCGACGTCGAGGTTTTTCAGTCCAGGCTTAAAGATGGAGATTAGTGCCGGCCGGGTAGAGTCGAACGGTCACCCGGCATCCCTCTGCTGGCGACACTGGAGCACTCCATGCTGAAGATCCACTTTTCCGGGGAGGACATCCTCCGGACCCGGGTGGCGCCGGCGGCGGACCCGGTCTGGGAGCTGGTCCTCAGCGTGCACGCCTTGCAGAGCCGCAACCGCGACCCGTTGACGGCGAACTGGCGGCGCACCGTGTCCCGAGGGCTGCGTCAGGACGTCGCCTCCGAGCAGCTCCGGTTGCTCTTCGCGTTGAGCCCGCCGCGCGGCTACTTCCCGGACTTCCTCACCCCGTACGCCAGCGTCGACGGCTTCGAGGCCGGGCTGGACGCGCTCCGCAGCACCCCGACCGGAATGCTGCGGCGGGACCTGAGCGTGCTCGCCGCCGAGAACCAGTTGCCGCCCTCGGCAGCCGCGCTGGCCCGGGGTGAGGTGGAGGTGCTGCACCACCTCGCCGATTCGATGAACCAGTACCGGTCGTTGGCGATCAACCCGTACTGGAGCCGGATCCAGTCGGCCGTCGCGGCGGACCGGGCGCACCGGGCCAGGGCGCTGCTCGACGGCGGTGTCGAGGGCCTGCTCACCAGCCTCCGGCCGGCCATGCGCTGGGACGGTGGGGTGCTCGAGGTCCGCAACTACCCGCACAGCCGGGAGCTGCACCTGGACGGCCGGGGGCTGCTGCTGGTGCCGTCCTTCTTCTGCGCGGACACGCCGGTCGCCCTGCTCGACCCGGCCCTGCCGCCGGTGCTTGTCTACCGGGTGGACCGGCTGGGCGGCCTGGCGTCGGTCGACGGCACCGGGGCGGCCCGGTCCACTGCCGCCCGCGACTCGCTCGCCGCGCTGCTCGGCCGCACCAGGGCGGCGGTGTTGCAGGCCAGCGACGAGGGCTGCACCACCGGCGAGGTCGCCCGCCGGCTCAACATCTCACCGGCGGCGGCGAGCCAACACGCCACTGTGCTGCGCAACGCCGGCCTGCTGGTCAGCCACCGGGACCGCAACAGTGTGCTGCACACGTTGACCCCGCTCGGCCGGGCCATGCTGGACGCCTGACCCAGCAACGGTCACCGCCCGCAGCGCCGGGCTGCTCGCACGGATGACCGGGCCGTCACTCACCGCCCGCAGCGCGCCAGGCTGCTTGCACGGACGGCCCGGCCGTCACTTCACAGCGCGAGCGCGGCGCTCGCCGGGCTGCCGGGCGGTGGCGGCAACAGTGTCGACCCGACGCCCTGGGCGGCCAGGGCGGCGCGCAGTCGGTGCAGGTCGGCGCCGAAGCGAACCAGGCCGATCGGGTCGACCGGGGTGGGGGCCGAGCCGAGCACCAGGGTGGCCCCGTCCGGCCAGCCGGGCATCTCGGCGACCAGACCGGCGCGTACCTCGGCCTCGTCGACAAGTGTGAAGACCGTGCCGGGGGCGACCACGCCGGCGACCGCGTCGATCGCCCGTCGTACCGCTGTCAGGTCGGCCGGCGTGGGGCCGTGACCATCGGCGAGGGTGGCGGCGTCGGCGAGCCCGGCGGCGCGGGCTTCGGCGGTGCCGAGCGCGAAGAGGTCCTGTGCCGCGTCGCGGATCAGCGCCCGCGCGCCACCGGCGTCGTCCGGGGTGGTGGCGGAGAGGTAGCCCCGCACGACCGCGACGGGGACCTGATCGCACTTGCCCTTGATCAGCTCACCGGCGGCGGCCAGCTCGTCCACCACGGCCATCTGGGTCAGCTGAAGCTCGTTGCCGTACGGATCCACCTCGCCCCGGTGGTCGCGGATGGCCGGCATCCCGGCCACGCCCAGCGCCACGTCGGTGAGCCCGTTGCGCCAGGGGCGGCCCATGGTGTCGCTGACGATCACGGCCACGTCCAGGTCGTAGCGCTCCCGCAGCGCGTCGCGGAGCGCCCGTGCCGACGCGTCCGGGTCGACCGGCAGCAGCACCAGTTGGGTCTTGTCCACGTTCGACGCGTCGATGCCCGCGGAGGCCATCACGAAACCGTGATGGGTCTGCACGATCCGGGTCGGCCCCCGACTGGCGACCACCCGGGCGGTCTCCCCGGCCAGGATCTCGTCCCGTGCGACCAGCCGCTCGGGCCCGTCCGCCGGGACGTCGACCAGCCGCCCCTCCGACTTGGAGACGATCTTGCTGGTCACCACCAGCACGTCCCCGTTCCGCAGCCACGGCGCAGCGGTCGCGATCATCGCCGCCAGGTCGTCACCCTCGGTCACGTGGCCGATGCCGAGCACCGGCAGGATCTCCAGCCTCACGTCAACTCCACCGCGGCGCGGACCATGGCCGCCGTCGCCGCCTCGTCGGTCATCCGCAGCGGCATCGCGCGGACCGTCACCCCCGGCACCACAGTGCCGGCATCCTCCTCGGCCACCAACCAGCCGTCCAGCAGGCCGCCCTCCGACCGGCCCCCGTAGAGGCGGCCCACCCCGGCGGCGCTGCACTCGACACCCAACACGGCGAGACACCGGTCGGCCATCCCCCGCACCGGAGCGCCGCCGATGATCGGCGCGACGCCCACCACCGGTGCCGGGCCGCCCGCCACCGCGTCCCGCAGCCCCGGTACGGCAAGCACCGGCGCGACGCTCACCACCGGGTTGCTCGGGGCGATCAGCACCAGGTCGGCGGAGCCGATCGCGTCAAGCACCCCGGCTGCCGGCTTCGCCGTCTCCGCACCGACGAAGACGAAGCGGTGGGTGCGGATGTCGGCCCGGTGCCGTACCCACCACTCCTGGAAGTGGATCGCCCGCTGACCCTGCTCGTCCTCCACCACCGCGTGGGTCTCCAGGCGGTCGTCGGTCGCCGGCAGCAGGCGTACGCCCGGCTGCCAGCGGGTGGACAGCGCCTCGGTGACCGCGCTCAACGGGTAACCGCCGTTGAGCATGGTGGTGCGTACCAGGTGGGTGGCGATGTCCTTGTCGCCGAGGCCGAACCAGTCCGGCTGTGCCCCGTACGCGGCCAACTCGCCCTTCACCGTCCAGCTCTCGCCGACCCGACCCCAGCCCCGCTCGGGGTCCGCGCCGCCGCCGAGCGTGTACATGACGCTGTCCAGGTCGGGGCAGATCTTCAACCCGTGCATCCACAGGTCGTCGCCGACGTTGACCACGGCGGTCACCTCCGCGCCGACCTCGCGGGCGTACGCCCGGACGCCGAGCAGGAACCGGGCGCCGCCGATGCCGCCGGTCAGTACCACGATGTGCATGACGACCATCCTCGCGCACGTGACGCCTCCGGTCCGCTGCTGGCCCGGGAGACTAGGCTCACGTGCGCCCTGTCCGCTCATGCCCCGAGGGGGAGTTCGTGACCAGCCCCGCCGAGCCCGCGTCCGCCGACGCGGCGCAGGCCCGTCAGCTGACCAAGCCACTACGCGAACTCGCCGCGCTCGCGTTGCTCGGCGCCAACGCCGTGTTCCTCTTCGTGGGCCTGCTCCGGCTGATCGCTCCGGACGGCTCCTCCATCGATCAGGCGGGCGACGCCTTCGGCACGTTCGTCGGGGTGGAGGCGGTGGGCCTGCCGTTGCTGGCCGTGCTGCTGGCCACGCACATCTCGCCGGTGGTGCCGAAGGCCAAGCTGATCACGCAGGTGGCCCTCGGCGAGTACGGGGTCAGCGCGCTGTTCGGCACGCTGACCCTGCTGATCTGGACGGTGGGGCGGCTGGCCGATGCCGAGGTGCTGGACGCGCTCCTCGGTGTGCTCACCCGGTTCGCCTGGATGGTGATCTTCGCGGTCGCCGCCTGGGCGGTCTACACCATCTGGCGGACCCACTACTACGTGCCGCGGCCCAAGCCCCAGCCGGGCGTCTACGGCCAACCGCAGCCGGGCTGGCCGCAGCAGCAGGGTGGCTGGCCGACACCGGGGCAGCCCGGTGGTCAGCCGCAGGGCGGGTGGCCCGCTCCCGGCCAGCCGGGCGGTTACCAGCCGGGTCAGTTCGCCAGCCCGTACGCCCAGCCGTCGCCGCCGTTCCAGGCCCCGCAGTCGGCCCCGCCGCACCCGCAGTCGGCCCCGCCGTTCCAGGCCGCCCCGCAGTCGGCTCCGCCGTTCCCGCAGTCCGCCCCGCCGGTCAACTCCGCGCCGCCGTCCCCGGCCGCGCCGCCGTTCGGACAGCCGTCCTCGGCCGATCCCACGCAGACCATCCCGCGTCAGCCCACCGAATCGGCCGCCGCCGACCCGACGCAGGCCATCCCTCGCCCCGCCGACCCGGCCGCCGCCGACCCGACGCAGGCCATCACCCGCCCGGCCGATCCGGACGACGACCGCACCCAGTACATCAAGCCGGGCGAGCACCCCGACCAGCCCCGCTGAGGGACTCCATGATCAGGTGATGAGAAGTAGGTCGGCAGCGCTCCTGGCACCTACTCCTCATCACCTGATCACCGTGTTGCCGGATCGCCGGTGGCTGGCGCGGCGAGATCGCCGGTAGCCCCGCCGGTGCGAACCAGGTGGGCCGTTTCTCACGGTGCGGGCTGGGACTGGCGGGGCGGGCTCGCGCTGCGCATAGGCTGAGCGGATGGTTGATCGCATCCAATCTGGCCCGAGCGACGCTAGCGTGCGGCGGGCCCTGGGCCGGGCCGCGACGGGGCGGGCGCTGGATGTCGACGAGGCGACAGCGCTGCTGTCCGCCCGCGGAGACGCCCTCGACGAACTGCTCCGGATCGCCGGTGGGATCCGCGACGCCGGGCTGCGCGACGCCGGGCGGCCGGGTGTGGTCACGTACTCGAAGAAGGTCTTCATTCCGTTGACCCGGCTCTGCCGGGACCGCTGCCACTACTGCACGTTCGCCACGGTGCCGCACCGGCTGCCCGCGCCGTTCCTGGACCGCGACGAGGTGCTGGCCATCGCGCGCGCCGGTGCCGCCCAGGGCTGCAAGGAGGCCCTCTTCACGCTCGGTGACCGGCCGGAGGAGCGCTGGCCGGCGGCCCGGAGCTGGCTCGACGAGCGGGGCTACGACTCCACACTGGACTACCTGCGGGCCTGCGCGGTGGCCGTGCTGGAGGAGACCGGCCTGCTGCCGCACCTCAATCCGGGCGTGCTGTCCTGGTCGGAGCTGCAACGGCTCAAGCCGGTGGCCCCGAGCATGGGCATGATGCTGGAGACGACCGCGACCCGCCTCTGGTCCGAGCCGGGCGGCCCGCACTACGGCTCACCGGACAAGGAGCCGGCGGTCCGGCTACGCGTGCTCGACGACGCCGGCCGGGTCGGGGTGCCCTTCACCACCGGCATCCTGATCGGCATCGGCGAGACGCCGGCCGAGCGGGTGGACGCGCTCTTCGCGATCCGCCGCGCCCACCGGGAGTACGGCCACCTCCAGGAGGTGATCGTGCAGAACTTCCGCGCCAAGCCGGACACGGCGATGCGCGGCATGCCCGACGCGGAGCTGCACGACCTGGCCGCCACTGTGGCGGTGGCCCGGCTGCTGCTCGGCCCGAAGGCGCGCATCCAGGCCCCGCCGAACCTCATCGCGGGCGAGTACGACCTGCTGCTGCGCGCCGGGATCGACGACTGGGGCGGTGTCTCGCCACTCACCCCGGACCATGTCAACCCGGAACGCCCGTGGCCGCAGATCGAGGAGCTGGCCCGGCACACCGAGCTGGCCGGGTTCGCGCTGCGGGAGCGGCTGACCATCTACCCGGAGTACGTGCGCGCCGGTGACCCGTGGCTGGACCCGCGGCTGCTGCCGCACGTGAACGCCCTCGCCGACCCGGCGACCGGCATGGCGGTCGAGTCGGCCCGACCGCAGGGTCGTCCCTGGCAGGAGCCGGAGGAGGTGTTCGGCGGGCGCACCGACCTGCACGCCACCATCGACACCACCGGCCGCACCGACGACCGGCGCGGTGACTTCGACAGCGTCTACGGCGACTGGTCCGAGGTCGCCGGCAAGGTCACCCCCGAGGCGGCCGCGCGCCGGGCGGGCGTACCCGCGGCGCCGGCCGGGAGCGGCGCGGACCGTGACCTGGCGGCCGGGTTGCGGCTGGCCGCCGACGACCCGGCGGCGCTGCTCGATCCCCGGCACACCGACGCCGCGCTGGCGCTGTTCGGCGCGGACGGGCCGGCGCTCGACGCGTTGTGCCGGCTCGCCGACGACGTCCGCCGCGACGCCGTCGGCGACGACGTCACCTACGTGGTCAACCGCAACATCAACTTCAGCAACGTCTGCTACGTGGGCTGCCGGTTCTGCGCCTTCGCCCAGCGTGAGCGGGACGCCGACGCGTACCGGCTCTCCGTCGACCAGGTCGCCGACCGGGCCGAGCAGGCGTGGGCCGCCGGTGCCAGCGAGGTGTGCCTCCAGGGCGGCATCGACCCGAAGATGCCGGTCACCGGGTACGCCGACATCGTGCGCGCGATCAAGGCCCGGGTGCCGGAGATGCACGTGCACGCGTTCTCGCCAATGGAGATCGTCACCGCCGCCGCGAAGGCGGGCGTGCCGGTGCGCGAGTGGTTGACGCAGCTGCGCGAGGCCGGGCTGGACACCATCCCCGGCACCGCCGCGGAGATCCTCGACGACGACGTGCGCTGGGTGCTGACAAAGGGCAAGCTCCCGGCCGCCGCCTGGGTCGACGTGGTCAGCACCGCCCACGAGCTGGGCATCCGGTCCAGCTCCACGATGATGTACGGCCACGTCGACCACCCCGGGCAGTGGCTTGCACACTTCCGGGTGCTGGCCGGCGTGCAGGACCGCACCGGCGGGTTCACCGAGTTCGTGGCGCTGCCGTTCGTGCACACCAACGCCCCGATCTACCTGGCCGGCATCGCCCGCCCCGGGCCGACCTGGCGGGAGAACCGGGCGGTGCACGCCATGTCCCGGCTGCTGCTGCACGGCCGGATCGACAACATCCAGTGCTCCTGGGTGAAGCTCGGCGACGAGGGCACGGTGGCGATGCTCCAGGGTGGCTGCAACGACCTGGGCGGCACGCTGATGGAGGAGACCATCTCCCGGATGGCCGGCTCCGACAACGGGTCGGCGCGTACCGAGGAGCAGTTGCGGGCCATCGCCGAGGCCGCCGGCCGGCCGGCGCGCAAGCGGTCGACTGCGTACGGTCACGCCCGGCCCTGACGTCGAACCTTTCCCCGCCGCCGGCCGTACCACGCGATGCCGGCGGCGGTCGCGGCCACGACCACCGCCGGTGTCCCCTCGGGGGCCCGGCGGCGTCGATGGACGGCGTCGGACCCGTCCGTCCCCGCTGGCGCGTTCGCGCCGCCGCCGGAAAGGTTGCCCATGACCAGTGATCAGCGGAAGCGGCAGTGGCCGCGACTGACCCGCCGGCAGACACTGACCGCCGCGGCCAGCGCCACTCTCGGCGCCGCCGCGCTCACCGTGCCGGGCCTGTCGGCCGCGCAGAACGCCCCCGGCGCGGCCGGACGTGCCGACGAACCGATCGTCGTGCACCTGCGCGATGCTCGATCCGGAACGATGGACGTCTTCGTCGGTGAGACACGGATCGAGGTACGCGACCGCGGCCTGGCGGACCGGCTGCGGCGCGCCGCCCGGCGCTGACCCGACTCCCCGCACTGCCGTCCTGTCCCCGCCCAGTGAGGTTGGTCCGCCATGTCTTCCCACCGCGAGGCCCCGGAGATAGCCAAGGATCCGGTCGCCGACAGCTCCGACCTGTACGCGTTCGTCAGCCCCGACAAGCCCGACACTGTGACGTTGATCGCCAACTACGTTCCGTTGCAGCTGCCCTCCGGGGGCCCGAACTTCTTCGAGTTCGGTGACGACGTGCGCTACGAGATCCATATCGACAACGACGGCGACGGCCGTCCGGATGTCACCTACCGGTTCGAATTCACCACCGAGATCACCAATCCGAACAGCTTTCTCTACAACACCGGCACGATCGAGTCGCTGGACAGCAAGAACTGGAACCGGCGGCAGTTCTACAGCCTGACCCGGGTGGCCGACGGCCGGGAGCACCGGTTGGCGCACAAGTTGCAGTGCCCGCCGTGCAACGTCGGCCCGCTGTCCACCCCGAAGTACGCCGAGCTGGTGCGGCAGGCGACCTACTCGCTCTCCACCGGGGAGCGGGTCTTCGCCGGGCAGCGCGCGGACGGCTTCTTCGTCGACCTGGGCGCGATCTTCGACCTCGGCACGTTGCGGCCGTTCCAGCAGCTGCACGTCGCCGGAAAGAAGATCTTCAAGGCCGAGGGTGAGCCGGTCAACGCCACGGACCGGATGAACGTGCACAGCATCGCCGTGCAGGTGCCGCTGAAGCAGGTGCGCCGCCGCGCCAACCGCTACGGCGCCGCTGACCCGGCGTCGGTGATCGGGGTGTGGACGTCGGCGTCGCGCCGGCAGGTGCGGGTGCTCGGCGACCGGGGCGGCGCGGACACCGCGACCGGGCCGTTCACGCAGGTCTCCCGGCTGGGCAATCCGTTGTTCAACGAGGTCATCGTGCCGATGGCCAAGAAGGACCTGTGGAACTCGCTGCCGCCCTCGGAGGACAAGCGGTTCGCGAAGTTCGTGGAGCAGCCGGAGTTGGCCGCTCTGCTGCCGGCGCTCTACCCGGACGTCTTCCCGAATCTGGACAAGCTCACCAAGGCGAAGAAGGCCCGCGCCGACCTGGTGGCGATCCTGCTCACCGGCGTACCCGCCGGTCTGATCGACGGTTTCACAAACGCCACCGGCGACGTGCAGGCCGACATGCTGCGGCTGAACACCGCGATTCCGCCGACCCGGCAGCCGGACCGGTTCGGGGTGCTCGGTGGTGACCTGGCCGGTTTCCCGAACGGGCGGCGGGTCGGCGACGACGTGGTCAGCATCGCGCTGCGGGCGATCGCCGGGGTGACGGTGCCGCTTGTGGACAAGACGTTCCGCCCCGACGCGGCGGCCGCCGCGGTCACCCCCGGTCTCAGCGCCGCCGACGTGACAGCGCCGTTCCTCGGAAACTTCCCCTACCTGGGTACGCCGTACGACGGGTTCAACAACCCGCCGGCGGCGTCCTGACCGGCGGGGGGAAGGAATGCACGAGCACGCGTACGGGCCGTCGGAGACGGGGAGCGTCGTCCTCGATCTCGGCGGCGACACCGGGGCGCTGATCGTCTACACGAGCCGGGACCTGCACGGCCGGGAGATCGAGATCAGCCGGGACGACGATCGGCGGGTCCACTCCGCCGTGCGGGAGCGCCGGGTGCAGGACGGCTCGTTCCACAGTGCGGTCTATCCGGATCTTCCCGGCGGGATCTATACCGTCTGGTGGGACGACAGCACGCCCGTGGGGACGGTTTCTGTCCACGGTGGAGGTATCGCCGAATTCGTCTGGCCCACCAGCGGTTTCGGGGTCGCCAGCTGACCGTACCGCACCGGCTTCACGCCGCGCCCCGCCCACATCGTGGGCGGGGCGCACGTGCTGTCCCCAACTCGACGGGCGGTCTGCGCCGCGCCGCGTTAACCTGTCTCCCACCAAGATCAGCTTTGGGGGTGTGGGTGTCTGGCGGTGTCCCGGCGGCGACTCGTCGGGGGAGCGCCACGGCAGAAAAGTCGGGCAACTCGCCGGAGAGGGCGTTACTCGGCCGGGGTCTGAATCGATAGGGCAGGTTGCGAGGCTGGACGGCCCGAGTGGCCGGCCGGGGGTGTCGGGAGGGCGACTCCATTATCAAGTTTGGCTTGACGGCGCACGCATTACACGCGTGTAATTTGAATGGGGTTGTTCGCACGGAACGCAACAAAACGGGACCGGACGGACAAGCACGCCTTTCGCGTGGGGGGTTGCAGCGGCGATGACGCCGGTGCGCGACAAGGAGGCATTTGATGGACGGCCAGCTTGAGGTGGCCGACCTGCTCGGAAACGCGCCGGAGTGGCAGGAGCGGGCGTTGTGCTCGCAGACCGACCCCGAAGCGTTCTTCCCCGAGAAGGGCGGCTCAACCCGCGAGGCGAAGCGGATCTGCTCGCGGTGCGAGGTCAAGACGGAATGCCTCGAATACGCTCTCGGTCACGACGAGCGGTTCGGCATCTGGGGTGGGCTCTCCGAGCGGGAGCGGCGCAAGTTGAAGCGGCGGGCCGCCTGAGCGGTGCGAGGTCGGGGCGGTGGGGGCCGCCCGACCCACCCGTGCGGGGCCTGGCTCAGGCCAGCTCGTCGGGGTCGACCCCGAGCAGGTTCGCCACCTGTTCGATGATCACGTCATGTACGAGGTCGGCGAGGTCCTCGCGGTCCATCGCCCGGAACTCCAGGGGCCGCCGGTACAGCACGATCCGCGGCGGCACCTCCTGTCGGCCCGGACGGCCGGGCAGCAACCGGGCCAGCGGGACCTCGCCGTCCTCCAGCACGTCGGAGTCGTACACGTTCAGGTCCGGTGGGACGTCCTCGACCGCGAACTCGACCCCGGCCAACTCCTTGGCGAACCGACGCTCCAGCGTCTCCACGGTGTCCAGGACCAGGTCGTCGAAGACCTCGGCCTTGGTCCGCGCCAGCGGCACGGTGGCCGGCACCAACCGCCCGCGCAGGCCGCGACCGTGCCGGTCACGGTGCACGCGCCGGCCAGGGCCGGGGCGGCGGTGTTCCGGGCTCGTCATGAGGCAAAGGGTAGCGCCCGCGCGGCGCTGGCCAGCGGCACCGCCGCTCCCGTGGCGCGGCGCGCCCAGAACGGCGAACTGTGATCACCGCGACGGGCGTGTCGCAACGCGAAGCGATGCGCCGGACCCGGTAATGGAGATACCCTGCCGCACGTGAGGTCACCACGGCGCTGCTCCCGTAACGGCTGCCCCCGGCAAGCGGTCGCCACATTGACCTATGTCTACAACGAGTCGACAGCGGTGGTGGGGCCGCTGGCGGCGTTCGCCGAGCCACACACGTACGACCTGTGTGAGCCGCACGCCCGCAGCCTGACCGCGCCGCGCGGCTGGGACGTGGTCCGGCACGAGGGCGAGTTCGAGCCCCCGCCGCCCACCACCGACGACCTGGTGGCGCTCGCCGAGGCGGTCCGCGAGGCCGCCCGCCCCGCCCCCCGCCCGCCGGACCCGGACCAGCACCACGAGAACCCCCACCAGACCGGCCGTCGAGGTCACCTCCGGGTCATCCCGCCCAACCACTGACCCTCCGGCTCGGCCTTCGTCGGGTCACGGCTGCTTGATCCACTCCAGATTGCTGATAGCGCGGTGTCGGGGGCGGGTTGATGCCGCGATTTCGATGAAGTCGAGTGGATCAGCCGTGGGAGGTCGGCGCGAGGCCAGGTGCCACGCCACTTGCGGCGGCCAGCACCCAGAACCGAGGATGGTGGGATGACGCCATCGACGGTTGACACGGCCATCGGGCGCATCGAGCTTCGTGATCTGCACGACCAGCCCGACCCTGATCTGTTGCGGCGGGCCTACGACGACATCCTGGTGCCCAGCTTCCCGGCGCACCAGTTGGACGACCTCGACGTCCTGGCGGGATCGAGCGAGACGTTCGTCGGTGTGGCGGTGCACGACGGCGCGCCCGTCGGCGTGATCGTGGCCGAACCCATCGGCGGAGTTCTGCTGCTGAGCTACCTCGCGGTGCGACCGGGGACCCGCAGTGGTGGCATTGGCGGTCTGTTGGTGGGCCGCCTGTTGCCGGCGTGGCGGGAGCGCTCGGGCGCCGACGTGGTCCTCGCCGAGGTCGAGGATCCGCGGTTGCATCCGGCCGGTGAGTTCGGTGATCCCGCCGCGCGGCTGCGTTTCTACCAACGGGCGGGTTTCGGCGTGCTGCCGGTCCCCTTCGCCCAGCCTCGGCTTCGGCCGGACGCGCCGCGGGAGCCTGGCATGCTCCTGGCCGTTCAGCCCTGCGACGCGGCGGTGCCGAAAGACCTGGTGACGGCCTTCCTCATCGAGTACTTCGAGTCAGCGGAAGGGCCCGAGGTGCACGATGATCCCGAGTTCAACGCCCTGGTCGCCGTCGTCGACCGCCAGGGGCCCGAGCTGACCCCGCTGGCCCTCGATCAGCATTCCACGGTCCCCCCGTTGGACGTGGCGGCCGAACTGCTGCGGCGGGACTACCCGACGACAGCCAGCGCCCTGGATCTGCTGGCCACCGATGGTCGTGCCGGGCCGGTGCTCGATGACGTCTGGGCGGGGGTGCTGGCCAGGCTGGTCGCCGGGGAGCGCCTACCCCGGCCGGGGGTCGTCGTGGTGGCCGCGCTGCTCGACGCGCTGTCAGATGCCGGGTTGCTCTTCGTCTCGTCGGACCCGGTCGACGCGGACGTGCTCCGGTGGTGGTTCCTCGGCGAGGATGATCCGTGGGCGGGGTGGTGGCGCAAGGATCCACCGAGCTGGGCTGGGGCGGTCCCACCGCGTCCGTTGGTCGCGCTGACCGTCCGGCGGTTGCCCCCGCTGCCGAGGGTTGCTGTGATCCTCTCCGATGTGCTCGGCGTCGCGCCGGCCGAGGCGGCGGCTCTCGTCGGCACCGACGAGCAGGCGTACCTCGAGCTTCTTGGCGCGGCCCGGACCGAGGTGGTCGCCCTCATCGATCGGGACCTCGACAAGGAGGAGAGCGGTGGACACCTTCCTGCGATGTGACACCGCGGTCTCGTTGACCGCGCGCCTGACCGACGGCGCTGTCGCCGCCGACCGGCGGGAGTTGGTCGAGTTGCACCTGCTGGTCTGCCCCGCCTGTCTGAGCCACGTGGGCAAGGTGCGAGACCTCCGGGCGAGCCTTTCCAGCCTGCCGGGTCGGCCGGCGCCGGAGCATCTGCTCGCCCTGGCCACCGGGAACGCCGCCGCCGGTGCCACCGCGCCGACAGTCGACATCGATCCGGCCGAACGCACCTCGCCGTGAATTACTACAAGTTTCTGGCCGCTGGCCAGGTGGCGCCCTTCTCCGGCCAGACCTGGACGACCGAGTGGCTACAGGCAACCGCGATCGTTCCCTGCGAACGCGGGCTGCACGCGTGTCGCGTCGAGGACCTGCCCTACTGGCTGCACGACGAGCTGTGGTCGGTCGAGTTGGAAGGCCCGGTCACCGTGGCGGGCCACAAGGTCGTCGCCCAACGGGGGCGGCTGGCGAAGCCGGTCCCGCAGTGGGACGCCGACGCTGGCGCCGCCTTCACGCGTGCGTGCGTGGGGCGGACGGCCGCCCACGCCGCTGCCGAGTACGGCGACGCGGGTGGCCACCTGTTGACCGAGGTGGCGGAGCAGCTACTGGCGTCGGGCAACCGTCGCACCGGAGCCGACCCCTTCGCCGGGGTGGGCGAGCTGGCAGTGCGACTTCAGCGGACGGCGGCGGAGTCCGGCCGGGAAGCCGCCGCGCGACTCTGCGGCTACCTGGCCGATGCTGTCGAGATGGCCCAGACCTATCCGGTCCCGGCCCTCGGCTACGTGGCCGCGCGGGCGGCCCAGGCCCGTCGGCCGGATCCCGCCGAAGACCGGTACGAGGCGGAGCGACGGTGGCAGACGGGCTGGCTTGTCGACCGGCTCGAACTGGACACGTCAGTCGGCTGAGCCGCCCATCACCCTGGCGGCCAGCTCGTCGACGCGTTCCAGCTCGGCCGTGATGTCCAGGTCGAGGTGCTCGACGACGTCCCCCCAGTGGTCGATGAAGGTTCCCGAACGGCGGTACAGCTCATCGTCGCGGGGCCCGCGCGGCAACAACCGCTCGACAAGCTGTCTCCTGGTTTCCGGGGACCCGGCGCCCGCGTCGAGGTCCGTCTCGCCGGTCAGCGGCACCCGACCGGCGGTGGGCTCGACCAGAGCCGTCAGGATGGCTTCCCGGCGAGGATCCGGCCACCAGTCGGCGAGCCGGGCGGCCGCTCGGGACGTCATCTCGGCGTAGAACTGGCTGGTGTACTCGTCCGGTCCGGTGACCGCCGGGCCGAGCGGGTCGTCCGTCAGGTGGAACACGAAGGCCCGCTTCACCGCCTGGCCGTACTGCTCGGCGGCGATGGTGCGGTCCGTGTCGGAGAAGAGGTCACCGAGCAGCCGGTGCAGATTGGCAAGCAGTTCCGACTCGGTTTCCCCGGCCTCGGCGAGCTTGCGGACCCAAGCGCTCGACTCCCGGCACCGCGCGGCGGCGGACGGGTGATCACCGGCGCCGAGCGCCACCTCGGCCCACTCGAAGTAGATCCAGGCGAGCAGCCACTCATCGTCGTACTCGATGAACTCCGGCTCAAGTTTCCGGTACGCGGCGTCGGCAGTAGCGAACTGCCTGTCGTACCAGTACGAGTGGGCGGAGAAGATGCCGAGATAGAGCCAGGCCTTGCGGCGGATCTCTTGGACCTCTGCCGAATAGCGCGCATCCTGCCACCCGTGGTGAACGCCGCACAGTTGGCCGATCGTGCGTAACGCGTGGCGTACCTCGGTCCAGTGCGCGCCGGCCGGCTTGTCCGGCCCCGTCGGATAGTTCTCGTGGAAGCGCCGCAGCTCCTTGACCAGGTCGCGGTCCAGGTCGTCGCGGGTCGCCCGCTGCCAACTGTCAAGCAGTTGGTGGCAGAAGGAGAAGTCGACGTAGAGCGCCCACCACCAGAACGCCTCCAGGAAGAGGACGATGAACTGGGCGCGGACGACCTCCCGTTCGTCGACGAGCCGGGCGGAGTGGGACAACCACTCGGCCTCGTACATCTGCCACACCACGTTCTCGTACTTGAACCAGGAGCCGTACACCGTCGATGTCTTGTCTTCCAACGACATGATGCGCTCGTAGTAGTACGTGGCCGCGCGCCGATGGATGTGCGCCCACCGTTCGGGTTGGAACTCCCGGAGCGCCTCGGACATCGACGGCCGGATGAAGTCGTGCAGACGGAACCGCCCGACCACCGGCAGCGGATCGATCAGACCGAGGTGCTCGATCCGCCGCACCGCGTCGCCCACCCGTTCCGGGGCGGTCGCCAGCTCCTCGCCGGCAAGGATGGAGACGAGCATCGGTACGTCGAAACTGTTCAGCAGCGAGGCGACCTCGGCCACCCGCCACACGTCCGGATTGCGCTCCGGTCGAATCACCGCCCGGACCAGATCGTCCACCTGGCGGTCGCCCTGCGAGAGCCGGGACAGCAGGTCCTGCAGGCGGTCCGGGTCCAGCGCCTCCTCGCGGTGGGCCTGCATGAACTTCACGACGAGGCTGAGCCCGTACGGGTGGCCGCCGGTGAAGTCGTACACCAGGCTGGTCAGGCGTGCACCGACCTGGTCAGCGAGATGGTGCGACAGGTAGGCGCGGGTCTCGGCGGCGGTGAACCGGGGCAGTTCCTGAACGAGGGCCGGATCCAACACCTGCTGGCCGTGCTCGGCGAACTCGCGTGGCACGAGCGACAGCACCACCGTGGTGTTCGGTAGCCGGGCGGCGAGTCGGACGAGCCACTGGCCGACCGCGTCGTCGATGAGGGTTTCGAAGCCGTCGATGACCAGGACCGCCCGCTGACCCGCGATGAAGGTGCGCCAGTCGGCGATGAACGCCTCGTCGACGCGTCGCTGAGCCTGGCGTATCCGCTCGATCGGGCTCTCGCCTGCGACGTTCATCTCCAGCGCGGTGTTGGACAGCCTCCCCCACGACTTGGCGGTGAACGTGTTGTTGACGGTGACGGTGTTCGCCGCGCTACGGGTTGCCTCCGCCGCGATCATGAAACCCGGAAACTGCCGGGCCACCGCCTGCGCCAGATCCCCGAGAAACTGTGTCGACTTCTCCAACAGGAGGGCGGAGACGACGGTTGTGGTGTCCGGTCCGTACTCGCCCCGATAGACGTCACTGAGCCCGTAGGGCTCCGCTGTCATGTTCGCGCGAATGGGCATGATCACGACGTCCGGGAAGTCACGTTGGATGGCCGTCCGCAGCAGCCCGAGGAACGAGGTCTTGCCCATTCCCTTCGCCGCGAGCACCGTGACAGTGCCGTTGAGGTTGCGCCGGATGCCGTCCAGCACCCGATCCAGTTGGTCCGTGCGGCTGACGAGACCGTTCACCACCAGAACCGGCACGGCAGAGTGCGGTTGTGTTGCCTCCGGCGTCACGGGCCGGGCAGGTGCGGCAGCCGGTGCGGAGCCCCACCTGCCCTCGCCCGCCCGGTCTGCCGGAATGGCCGGGGTGAGCTGGTCCGTCGGTGACTCTCTGGGTGTCGGGGTGGCCGTTGGTGGCGGCCCGCTCACCGTGATGTCCTCGATTGTCGCGCCGGTCGTCGCGCGCATTGTGGTGTTCCCGTCCTCCCCGGAGAGGAAGACCCGCCTGATCCGCCCACCGAGCCGGGCCAGGAAGGTGCGCTGTGGGCTGCCACCGGAGTTGCCGGCGCTGAGGAGTGTCACGGCGGCCAATACGAAGCTTCCGATGCCGGCGAGCCAGCTCAGCACCTCGATGCGATGGAGCTTCCAGGCGACCGCGACTCCGCCGAGGGTGAGGGCCGACGCCCAGAGGGCCATGGTCCGCAAACTCCGCGTTGACGGTTTGGGCATGGCGCCAGTGTGGACACCGACGGGTGACGGCATCAATCGGCTGCTGGGTCCTTTCGGGCTCCGTCCGTTGCGCGGTCGACGGGCTCGTCGGTCCGCGTCGCGGGTCGGGTCGACGCGGGCAGCGCGCTGAGCCCGCCCGCTGACGGCATCGCGACACCTCACCTGTCGTCCGTCGACGAGTGGCCGCGCGAGGGCGCGCTACGTGCCGGTTTGCGGCTCTTGTTGACAAATGCAGCCGAACGATCGGCCCTGGCCAGCCGGCCTGGAGGTGTGCCGCAGGTGTCGTCTCGATGTCCGAGGCAGTGCCCATGGATCATCGGTGCGCAGCGAACGGCGCAGGTGACGAGCACGACGGAGGATATTGCGCACGGTGTTTGCGACGACACTCATCGCCGTGACGATGCAACCACCGCACAATCCGGAGCCGCCGTACCCGTCGTCGTTCGGGCCGGCGCCCCGCCCGAGCTGGTTCCGTCGGGCCAGTCCCGCCCGGCGGACCGCAGTGATCCTCGGCTCGGTGACCCTGTCGGTCCTGCTGCTCTGCTGCACCGGCACCGCCATCATCGGCGCGCTGGCCGGCGAGCCGGAGCCGACCAGGACCGGCACGGCCGCCGAGCAGGCGCAGCAGCCCATCGTGGCAGCGCCCGCCGAGCCGACCGAGGAGGCTTCCGCCCCGGCCGCCACGCCAGCTGCTGCGGCCGACACGACCGAGCCCGCGGTGCCCGCCTCGCCGACCCCGTCGGAGGTCGCGTCCCCGCCGGTCGTCAAGGTGACGACCGAGACGGAGCAGATCACCGTCCGGTACGGCGAGAAGACCGTCAAGGACTCGTCCCTGGCCGAGGGCAAGCGGGTCGTCCGGACCAAGGGCGTCAACGGAGTACGAACCCTGACGTACGAGGTGACCACCACGAACGGGGTGCGGACGTCCAGGAAGCTGGTCAGATCCACAGTGACGAAGCAGGCGGTGGCCCAGGTCGTCGCCGTCGGCACCAAGAAGCCGCAGTCTTCGACGTGCGACCCGAACTACAGCGGCTGTGTTCCGATCGCCAGCGACGTCGACTGCCTTCCCGGCAGCGGCGACGGGCCCGGCTACGTTCGCGGCCCTGTCAAGGTCATCGGCGCGGACATCTACCGTCTCGACAACGACAAGGACGGCTACGGCTGCGACTGAGCCGCCGCCGGCCCGTGCTCACGCAGCGTCACCTCCCCGGAGGAGGGCAGGGCAGCGAGCGATATACCTCTGAGTCATATCTATGACCCAGAGGTATATCGCTTGTTGGGCCGAGCGACTCCACCGCCCGGTGACGCAGCTCACTCTCGATTGCCGACCGCCGGGTCCTTTGGGACAGATGGCGCAGGTGGTAAGCGGCCGGCATGAACCCGACGGCCCCCAGGTCGTGGTGACTTGTCCCCGGGGCGACGCCGTGGAGGATGGCGTTCAAGGGTCCTTACAGAACCCTTAACCCGGGCCTGCGACGGTATGCCGGGCAGGCCGAACTCGGGGGAGCGGGAAACGTGCGGGTGTTGGTGGCGGACGACGAGCGGTTGTTGGCGGACACGGTGGCCGAAGGCCTGCGCCGCCTGTCGATGGCCGTCGACGTCTGCTACGACGGCGACGGCGCGCTGGAGCGGATCGGGGTGCACCGCTACGACGTCGCGGTGCTGGACCGGGACATGCCCGGACACACCGGCGACGAGGTGTGCCGCAGCATCGCCGACTCCCAGGTCGGCACCCGGGTGCTGCTGCTCACCGCGGCGGCCGGCATCCGGGACCGGGTGGAGGGGCTCGGGCTCGGTGCGGACGACTACCTCACCAAGCCGTTCTCCTTCGCCGAGTTGGTGGCCCGGGTGCAGGCACTCGGTCGACGGTCCACCCCGGCGCTGCCACCGGTGCTCAGCCAGGACGGCCTGACGCTGGACGTGGGCCGGCACGTGGTCACCCGGGACGGTCGGCCGCTCACCCTGAGCCCGAAGGAGTTCGCGGTGCTGCACGTGCTGCTGCGGGCCGAAGGGCAGGTGGTCAGCGCCGAGGAGCTGCTGGAGCAGGCCTGGGACGAGTTCGCCGACCCGTTCACCAACGCGGTCCGGGTCACCGTGATGACTCTCCGCAAGAAGCTCGGCGATCCGACGATCATCCACACCGTGCACAAGGCCGGCTACCGGATCGGCGGTACGGCGTGAGCTGGACGCCCCGACGTCGGGTGCTGCTCCTGGGCCTGCTGGCACTGCTGGCCGGGCCGGTGCTGCCGACGATGGGCAAACGGCTGACCGGGGTGACCTGGACCTGGGGGCAGCAGTTCTGCGACTTCCCCCTACCCGGGCTCAACACGATCTGCGCCGAGGTGCGGCCGGGGGCGTTCGTGCTGCCCCTGGTGGCCGTCCTGCTCGTCACCGTGGCGGCCCTGGTGGCCCTCTGGTTCGGCGCGGTGTGGTGCCTGCGCCCGGTCCGTGACCTGGCCGGGCCGATCGGGCACGTCGGCCCGCAGAACCTCGGTCACCGGATCCGCCCGCGGGGTGGCGACGAACTGGCCCGGCTGTCCCGGGCGATCGACGAGATGATGGAACGCATCTCCGCCGGGTACGAGGGGCAACGGCGGTTCGCCGCGAACGCCTCGCACGAGCTGCGTACCCCGCTGGCGGTGCAGCGGACGCTCATCGAGGTCGGCATGGCACGGGCGCTCTCCGGTGAGCAGTTGGAGCTGTTGACCGCCCAACTGCTGGAGACCAACGAGCGCAACGAACGGCTGATCGAGGGTCTGCTCGCGCTCAGCGAGAGTGACCAGGGCCTGCGCTCGCGGATACCGCAGCGCCTCGACGCGATAGTCGAGGCGGTGCTTGCCGGATACCAGGACCGCGCCCGGGAGGCCGCTGTCACCATCGACACCCATCTCGCGCCCCGGATGGTCGTCGGCGAGCGGGTGCTGCTGGAGCGCCTGGTCAGCAACCTGGTGGAGAACGGGATCAAGTACAACCGGCGGGGCGGCTCGCTGACCGTCGCGGTGAGCGGGGTGCCCGCGCTGTCCGTGGTCAACACCGGTCAGCCCGTGCCGGCCGAGGCGGTGGCCGGTCTCTTCGAGCCGTTCCGCCGGCTCGCCCGGGACCGCACCTCGCAGGGCGGGGGCGCCGGTCTCGGCCTGGCCATCGCCCGCTCGATCACCCAGGCGCACGACGGGATCATCGCGGCCCGGCCAGCCGAGCACGGGGGCCTGCGGGTCGACGTCCAACTACCCCATGTGACCTAGCGCTTCACCACCGTTTCCCGGGTCCGCGTACCGGCGGACCCGACCCGTGGTGTGCCCGAGAGGAGAAACCGATGTCACGCACCGTTGCCCAGGTCGGGGTCGATGTGGAGGAGGCCGCCCGCTGGCTCGCCGGCCGCGTGGTCCGCACCCCAGTGCTGCGGTCCCCGGTGATCGACGAACTGGCCGGGGCGCGCGTCCTGCTCAAGGCGGAGAACCTCCAGGACGGCGGCTCGTACAAGATGCGGGGCGCGCTGCGGGCGGTGGGCCGGCTCGCCGCGGCCGGCCACACCGGGGTGGTCGCGCAGAGCACCGGAAACCACGCGGTGGCGGTGGCGTTGGCAGCCCGGCAGCACGGGATCGCGGCGACAGTGGTGCTGCCCGTCGACGCGGCGCCGACGAAGGTCGACCGGGCCCGCGCGGCGGGGGCGCGGGTGGTGTTCGCCGGCACCGGCGTCGAGGAGCGGGTGGCGGTGGCCAACGGGCTGACCGAGGAGAGCGGCCACCCCGTCGTCGACGCGTACGACCACCCGGACGTCATCGCCGGGCAGGGCACCGCCAGCCTCGAACTGATCGAGGAGGCCGAGCGCGCCGGCACACCGCTGGACACGCTTGTCGTACCGGTGGGTGGTGGTGGCGGGGTCGCGGGCGCCTGCCTGGCCGCCGCCGGCACGGGCATCGAGGTGTACGGCGTGGAGCCGGTCGGCTGTGACTCGCTGGCCCGCAGCCTGGCGGCCGGTGAGCGGGTCCCGGTCGCGCCGGCGCCCACCATCGCGGACGGGCTGCGGCCGTCCTGCGTGGGTGAGCTGCCGTTCGCGATAGTGCGGAACGCGCTGCGCGGGGTCGTCCGGGTCGACGACGACGAGATCGGGGCGGCGTTCCGGCTGATCCTGACGGAGCTGAAGGTGCTCGCCGAGCCGTCCGGGGCGGCCGGCCTGGCCGGCGCGCTCCGGCTCACCCCCGAGGCCGGTCGGCGACGGACCGTCGGGGTGGTGCTGACCGGCGGCAACGTGGAGCCGGCGCTGGTGGCCCGGTTGCTGGTCCCGCCACCCGCCGAGGTGCCGACCGGGGAAGCGGTGGCGGCGTGAGCGCGCCGACGCGGATCGGAATCCTGTTCGGTGGACCGTCGGCGGAGCACGAGGTGTCCTGCGCGTCCGCGCTCGGGGTGGCTCGGGCGCTCGGCGGCGGCGGTTACCGCACGCTCGCCATCGGCGTCACCCGCAGCGGCGGCTTCCGGCTGATGCCCGACGCGCTGCTTGCCGAGTTGCGGGACCGGCCGGCGGGCGAGCGGGCCATCGACGACCGGCTGCTGGTGACCGGCCCGGCCGTCGAGTTGCGGGCCGGTCCGCGTCCGGGCGTCGTGCAGGTGTCCGCGGGCAACGCCCCCGGCGCGGTGCACGCCGAGCTGGACGTGGTCTTCCCGGTGCTGCACGGCCCGTTCGGCGAGGACGGTGTGGTGCAGGGGCTGCTGGAGTCCCTCGACGTGCCGTACGTCGGGTGCGGCATCCTCGCCTCCGCGGTGGGCATGAACAAGGTGGCGATGAAGCGGGCGCTGCGCGCCGAGGGCATTCCCGTCACCCCGGACGTCGCCTTCGACGCGCACACCTACCGGGCCGCCGACGACCCGGAGAAGCTGGTCGTCGGGCTGCGCCGGCCGCTCTTCGTGAAACCGGCGAGCATGGGTTCCTCGATCGGCATCTCCCGCGTCGGCGAGGGCGACGACCTGGCCGCCGCCGTGGAGGAGGCGCTTCGCCACGACCAGCTCGTCATTGTCGAGCAGGGGGTCACCGGCCGGGAGCTGGAGTGCGCGGTGCTCGGCGGCTGGCGCCCCGAGGCGTCGGCGGTGGGCGAGGTGCGGGTGGCCGGCGGGTGGTTCGACTACCAACAGAAGTACTTCGGCGACGCCGACCCGATGATCGTCCCCGCCGTGCTGCCGGACGAGGTGACCGCGCGGGTCCGCGAGCTGTCGCTGCGCGCGTTCGCCGCGATCGGCGGCTGGGGTCTGGCCCGGGTCGACTTCTTCTACGACGAGACGAGCGGCGAGTTGTACGTCAACGAACTGAACACCATGCCCGGGTTCACCGCGCACTCGATGTATCCGAAGGTGTGGGCGGCTGCCGGTGTCGGCTATCGCGAGGTGGTGGACCGGCTCGTCGAGCTGGCCCGGACCCGGCATGCGGAACGGACCGCGATCACCGGGGGGACCGTCCGATGATCCTGCTCTCCGATCCCCGGGTGGCGGCGGTGCCCAGCGCCGACGACGGCGACCCCCTGCTGGACCTGCGTGAGCTGCCGGAACTGCGGCTCGACGGCCGCGCGGCCGACCCCGCCGGGGCGTACGCCCGGCTGCGCGCCGCGGTCGTGGACCGCCTGCTGGCCGCGCAGCGTGCCCTGCCGGCCGGGATGCGCCTGCTGGTGGTCGAGGGATACCGGCCGTACCAGGCGCAGCTGGCCATCTTCACCGGCTACCGGGACGAGCTGCGCCGACGGCACCCGGACTGGTCCCCGCAGCGTCTGCACCGGGAGACCACCAAGTTCGTCTCGCCGGTCGAGGTTGCCCCCCACAGCACGGGCGGGGCGGTGGACCTGACGCTCTGCACCGACGACGGTGTGGAACTCGACCTCGGAACGGCCATCGACGCCACCCCGGAGGACAGCGACGACGCCTGTTTCACCGACGCACCCACGATCTCCGCGACCGCCCGACGGCACCGGCAGATCATGGTGGACGCTCTCGGCGGCGCGGGGATGGTGAACTACCCGACCGAGTGGTGGCACTGGTCGTACGGCGACCGCTACTGGGCGCTGATGACCGGGGCGCCGCACACCCGGTACGGGCCGGTGGACCTGGCCGCCGCCCGATCGGTGCCCGTCCCGGCTGAACGGTAGGGCGCTCCCGTCCGTACCAGGGGAGGGAAGCCACCACCGAGGACGGGAGTGACGTCGATGAGGGTGCAGCGCAGGCACGTGCTGGCAGCGACAGTGGCGGTGCTCGCCGCGGCGGGTGTGGCGGTGGGGACCACCTTCGGCTTCGCCGACACCGCCCCGGCACGGTCGACCGTCTGCCCCGGCTCGGTCACCTTCTCGGCGGAGGGCGGCGCGCCGGCGGCGTCCAGCGACCGTTTCCCGGTGGGCACCCGGCTGCGGATCACGAATCTGGACAACAACCGGGCGGCCACCGTGACGGTTACCGGCCCGTCGGGCAGTTGTGTGCTGCTCAACGCCGCCGCCATGGAGCTGGTCCGGGAGCCGGGCAAGAACGTGATCCGCCGCAACGTGGTGGAGCGGTTGGACGGTGGCGCACCGCCGGCCGGGCAGTCGACAGCCGGCACGATCCGCCCCGGTGCGGCGTCCCCCGGTGCGCCGGGCGCGGCTCCCCGATCGGCCTGCTCCGGGTCGATCACCTTCTTCGCCGAGGGTGGCGGGCCGGCGGCGACCAGCGGGCAGTTCCCGGTGGGCACCCGGCTGCGGGTGACCAACCTGGACAACAACCGGGCGACCACTGTCACGGTGACCGGGCCGTCGGGCAGTTGTGTGCTGCTCAACTCCGCCGCGATGGACCAGATCCGCGAACCCGGCAAGAACCTGGTCCGCCGCAACACCGTCGAGGTGCTCCGCTGACGCGGCCGCCTCAGTCGGACTGCCAGGTGCCGTCGTCGCCGACCCGGGCGGGGGCGCGGCCGAGCAGCAGCGTGGTCAACGCCGCGTCGATGGTGTCGCCGAGGAACCACTCGCCGGCCTGATCGAGGGCGAAGACCCGGCCGCGTTCGTCCACCGCCAGGATGCTGTCCTGTTGCTCGGTGCCGATCGGGAAGAGTCGTACGCCGAGCACCTCCCCGAAGTCCGCGAGGGTGTCGGCGGTGTGCGCGATGGTGTGCGGGCGAATGTCGAAACGGGAGATCCAGACCTGCTCGCCGCGACCGCGTCGGGCGCCGACCAGGCTGGGAAACGCGGTCAGCGCCTCGACGGCGGCGGGGAAGACCGCGTGCTGGTGGTTCACCCCCCGCACCGCGGTGACGTCCCGCACGGCGGCGGCAGCCATGATCTGGTCCCCGATGTGCGGACGCCAGCCGGCCGCGACCAGCGCGTTGGCGACCTCCGCCGGAAAGCGGCCAGGATCAGGGTCGGGCTCCGCCGGCGCACGCCACGTCTCGGTGTACGCCCGAGCGGCTTCCGGCAGGACGTTGGCGCGCACCAGGAACGTGATGCACGAATCGCAGGGCAGCTCGGCGGGGCCGCCAGCCGGGTCACCCGGCTCCCGGATCCGGAAGATCTCGAACCGGGCGTCGGCCAGCAGCGCCGCCGCCTCGGCCCGGCCCATCGGCGCGATGCCCTCGGCGGCCCGGCGGTGGTCGTACTCGTGCAGCACGTCGGAGACCACGATCAGCTCGGCGTGGGCGTCGCCGCCGCGGACCAGATCACCCGGGGGCAACTGGTCGAGGTAGGTGCGGACCAGCGGATGATGGTTCAGCGGGACGTCCGCCCTGGTGCCCTCGGCCGTCCAGATCCGGCCTTCGAGGGTCAGGTGCGCGCTGGTGTTCGGAGTGGCGATCCGATGGATCTCCCGGACCAGCAGGCTCGACGGGTCCACGGTGCGGGGAGCGGTCGGCCCGGTGGGCTGGCTGCGTCGGTAGAGATCCGCCACCACCTCGCTCGGCACCCGCGGCCAGGTGGTGACAGTGCCGGTCTGCTTGTCGATGACTGTCGTCGGCAGATCCCCGGGGACCGTACGCACCTCGGTGGGCACGACGGACGTGATGACGAAGCCGAGGTCGAACTCGTCGACCATCGCTGTGCACTCGTGGCCGAGGCGCTGCGAGTCGCGGCGGGCCCAGGTGGCCGCGAGCTGCTCGGCCTGTTGACGGTCGATCACGCAGTGAAACTACCGGATTACGCGGATCGATGGCAGCCGGTATGGTGCTGCTCTACCGACGGTGACGGAAGGGGCGGCGGTGAGCGAACACGTGGATCGGCACGCCAACCGCGAGCTACGGGCCCGATTCGATGACGTGTACGGGCAGTACCAGCAGCTCAGGTCCGGTTTGGACACCCTCCAGACGCGCCTCGCCGAGCTGCGGGTGACCCGGCGGTCGGTCGACGGTCAGGTGACGGCCACCGTGGGCGCCCAAGGCCAGTTGATCGAGGTCGAGCTGACGCCGGCCGTCTACCGCGAGCGGGACGCCGGGGCGCTCGGCCGGAAAATTACCGAAACGATCCGGGCCGCCGCGACCGCCGCCGCCGACGCCACCCGCGACCTTGTCGCCGAGGTCATGCCGGCCGGCTCCGGGTCGGCGGACTTCCTGCGCACCGGGGATTACGCCACGCTGCTCGGCCGGGCCGACACCGTGTTCGGCAGAGGTGCGGGGCAGCCATGACCGACGGGCAGCTCTGGCTCGATCCGTCCCGGACCCGCCGTGGCGGTGCCGACCTGGCCCTCGCCGGCGAGGCGGTGACGGCCCGCCGAACGGCGGACGGCGGTGCGATCGAGGCCGCCAGCGGTGCCCGGCCGTGGGGTAGCGACGACATCGGCGCCGCGTTCGAGCGCAACTACCGCGGGTTCGAGCAGACCGTGCTGCGGGCCTGGGCGGGCGTCGGGCACCGGCTCACCGAGTTGGGCAGCGACGTGGTCCGTGCCGTCGATGCGAGCGTGCAGACCGACGGGGACAGCGCCGCCCGGCTCGGTCGGGCCGCCGACCAGCGCTGACGGCCGGCCACCGAGATGAGCGTGCTGCCGAGCCCCATTCCGCACCCGCTGGACCACGCGCCCTGGGACGTGCCGGGCTGGATCTACGAGGCCCTCGACTGGGTGGTCGGTGTGCAGTGGCCGGAGGGCAACGAGCGGGCCGTCTGGGACGTCGCCGACCAGTGGTACGCGGTTGCCGGCGTCCTTTCCGGCCCGTACACCGATGCCGCCGCGGCCGCCGCCGAGGTGCACAACGGGTACGGCGGTGTCGGAGCCGTCGACGCGGCGTTCGAGGCGGCCTGGCGGCGGATCGCCGAGAGTGCCGACGCCCCGCTGCCCGTGCTGCTCGCGGTCACCGCCGATCTGGGCCGACTCGTCGAGGAGTGCGGCTGCGACATCGAGGGCGCCAAGCTGGAAGTCTGGATCGAGCTGGGCATCCTGGTCGTCGAGCTGCTCTCGGTGGCGGTCGTGGCGGTGCTCACCGCCGGTGCGGCAACCCCGGCGGCCGGCGCGGCCATCACCGCGACCCGGCTGCTGGTCCAACAGATCTTCAAGCGCCTGATGGGTCAACTGGCAGGCAAGACCCTCAAACACGGGCTCAAGGAGGCCGGCGAGCGGGCGGCCAAGGAGGTCGCCCGGGGTGGCGTGCGCGGTCTCACCAGGCGGGCCGCCCGGGAGGGGCTGGAGGAAGCCGCCGAGGAGGCCGGGGTCACCCTGGCCACCCAGGCGTACCAGAACTCCACCGGGCGGGCGCACGGCCTGGACCTGACCGACCTCGGCGCGTCGGCGGTCGGTGGCCTCGCCGGCGGGGCGGTGGCGCCCCTGGCCGGCCTGGGCCGGCGCGCGACCGGGCCGGTGGCGCGAGTCGGGGAGCACCTGGGGCGGGAGATGACCGGTGAGGTGCTCGCCGAGAGCGCCGCCAGCCTGGCCACCGGTCAGGGCCTGACCTCCGTGGAGGACGTGGCCCGCGCCGCCGCGTCCGGGGCCACCGGTTCGGCGACCGGCCAGACCGACCACGCGCTGCGAGCCCGGCTCGACGCGCAGGCCAACGCCCTCGCCGGGGCGTCGTTCGCCGGCCCTTCCCTGCCTCCCGTGGCACCGGTCGTCGGCGATCCCTCCGCTTCCGGGGTTTCCTCGTCGGCCTCGGGAGCGTTCTCGTCCGCCGAGGCGGCTTCGGTCGGATCGGGTACGTCCGCGGTGGCCGCCGGTGCGGCGGGTTCGAGTGGCCTGGTCCCGGCTCCGGGCGTTCCGGCGCAGGCGACGCCCGTGGCCACGTCCCCACCGGATCCCGTGGCGCCGCCGCGCGCCGATCTGCCGGGCGCCGCCGTGGCTCAGGCGTCGGCACCGCCGCCCTCCACCGCCCTCGACGCCCACGTGTCGACTCCACCGTCGGTCGGCGCTCTGTCCGATGTGGATGTCGGTGGCCGCTCGCCGCACCCGACCGAGCCGGTCCTGTCCGCGGACGGACCTCTCCTGCGGGAGGCCAGCGCCACACCTCCGGTCGCGGCCGATCCGACGCTGCCGCCGGCCGCTCCCGGGGTGTCGTCGGTGGCTGCTCCCGGGCCGCCGGTCGCCCCGGGGGTGTCGTCGGCGGTCGCGCCCGGAGCCTTGCCGGTGGCTGCTCCGGGGCTGCCGTCGGGGGTCGCTCCGGGGTTGCCGTCGGGGGTCGCGCCTGGGCTCGCTCCGATGGTTGCTCCCGGGGTCTCGTCGGTGGCCACGCCTGGGCTCGCGCCGGTGGCCGCGCCCGGGGCCGGGACCCTCGGGTCGACCAGCGGACCGGCCACCGGCTCCGCGCCGGGCCACCTCGGCGACTCGCCGCGCCCCACCACCTCCGGTCCGGTCGCCTGGTCGCCGTCGACCGGCACGCCAGTGCCCACCACCACCAGCGGCACGACACCGCCGGCGACCACCACCGGCCCGACACCGCCGGTCACCTTCGCCACCCCGAGGGTGGCGCGATCGCATGCCCCGACGCGGGAGCCGCGCGTACCCGACCATCCGGCCCGGGGCAGGGCGTCAGTCCCCGTCGACGTCATGGCGTTCGGCGATCCGGTGGCGCCCGCGACCGAGACCATCGACGCGTACGCGGCGCAGTGGGCAGCCGAGGCGGAAGCCGCCGAGCGGCGGCGCTACCAGGGCCACTACCAAACGCAGCGGACCGGGTTCGAGCGCAATCGCCGACAGGCCGAGGCCACCCGACTGCGCGCCCGGGCCGCCGAGCACGATCGCCGGGCCGTCGAGTACGCCAGCTACGCCCGACAACTGCACCAGGCTGGCCACCGGCAGTGGGCCGACGGCTGGCAGCGGGCCGCGAACGACGAGACACGCGCGTACGCCCAGTGGCGTGACCTGGCGGACGCGGTGCTGGCCGGCACCACGGCGCCGTCGGTCGTGGACATCGGCGCTGCCGCCTTCGAGCACGCCAACAGCGACGTCGGCGCGCTCGCGCTCGGCGCGGTGGAGACCTCCGGTCCGTCCCGGCTCACCGGCGACGACATACCCCCACCGATCGACGACTCCCGGCCGTACGGGCGGCCAGGAGGACTGCGCCCACCGCTCGCCCTGCACCAGGTGGACGTCGAACGGCAGATGCCCCGCGAGTTGGACGGCACCGTCACCCGCACCGCCGATCCCCGCCAGGGCGGCTGGTTCCGGCTGCTGAACGACGGAGGACCCAGGGCCGACGCCACCCGGGGCATCAACTGCCTGGACTGCACCCTGTCGATGTTCGAAACCTGGGTGCACGGGCGGCCGCGAGTGTCGGCGCCGCGCACCTTCGACGGCTACCTGGACGGGGACATCCGACGCCCGATCCGTGGCGAGGCGGGCGGCCCGGGCCGGGTGGAGGACGTGACCGGCGGGCGCTTCCAGCAACTCCTCGCCCCGCCGTCCGGACAACGCCCGTACGCCGAGCAGGCGCGGCAGGCCGCCGACCGGGGCTACCGGAACCTGCACGACCAACTGTTGCTGGGCGGCCACGGCAGCTACGCGTTCCTGGTCACCGAGTGGCCGCACGGCGGTTCGCACGCGTGGGTGGCGCTCAACCAGAACGGCACGGTGCTCTACGTGGACCCGCAGAACGGCGTGGTCCGGGACCGGCCGCTGTACCCCGACGTGGTCGGCATCGACGCGCTGGTGCTGAGCGGGGACGGCCGGCCCATGCCGCTCGGTGGGCTACCCCGCGGCCGGTTCAGCGAGCGGCCCGACCTGCCGGACCACCCTTCGGCGGACGACGACGGCGGCCACGGTGACCCGTACATCAACCGGATGTACCTCCTGCTGGACGGTCCGGGCTCGGCGGATGTGGGCGACGGCGCAGCGAACCCAAGCAATCCCAGTCAGCCAGAGTCTGATCTCGCTCAGCTAACGACCTCGGAGTTGGCGGCGCTGACAGACCTTCGCGAGCGCGCCCTGGGCGCCGCTGACCGGGTTGAGGATGCTTTGACTCAGGTTGGGCAGGACGTGACCGACGCGCTCGGCCTGAGTGATCAGATCCGACTACGGGATCGCGATTTTCGCGTCAAAGGGCTTAAATCGTTGGCACGGAAGTACCTCGACGAGGGGCGCGTCGCCCAGATCGACGTTACGGAGTTCGTGTCGAGCGTCAATGACGTCCTAAGATTCTGCTTTGAGATACCACCCGGTGAGCACTACACCAAAGCGGTCGATCTGGTTCTTGCTGGCCTGATTGAAGCTGGGTTCTCAGTATCGACGTCAGATTGCAAGAACTTTTGGCGGGAGGGCAATCGATTTTATGGCTTGAACTGCACCCTTCGTTTACCCGAAGGGATGCTGGTCGAGCTTCAGCTGCACACCCCCGCATCGCGGGACGTGTGGATGGCTACTCACGAAGATTATGAGATATTGCGGCGGCCGTCGAACCGTCCCGAACGGCGACTTGAGGCGCTGCTGCGGATGATCGCGAAGAACCGCGAACGTGGCCTCCCTGACTCCCTGCCGGGCGGGCTGGATCTACGATTCCCTGCCAAGGACGCCACCTTTGCCAAATGGATTAGCCAGAATATTGACGTTTGGCGCCAGTATCATGCATGGTTGATCCGGCACGGGACAAGCCTCGCGCAGGTTGTACAGGATCTTGGGCTAGCGTCTCGGGACTTTCCAGTAGCGCCCAATGTTGCAAAAGAGTTGGAGCGGGAGATTGTTGAGTTACTACGTGATCTACCGGACTGATGAGCAGGAGAGGCCGGCTGGAATATTTGTCATGGATGCGGGAACCGGCCAGGCCGTTCTTTGGGATCATCGCGCTCGCGCATGGGCCTATGACCCAAACCTTGTTGTGCGTTTTCTCGATGACTACCGGAATATGGACCGCTATAAAAACGTCAGCCGTCCAGCAGTTGAGGCAGTGGTCGAGGCAGTCACTGGGGGCGAGAAGTTGCCTGACGAGAGTTCAATTCGTGCGATGTTTAGGGATGGCGGCGAAAGTGATCGCTGAGATTGGCCGCGCATTCATGAGGTCTGGCGCCACGAGAGCAGCACCTCGTGCAATTCGGCAGCGGACGTTCGTCGAGTTGGAGAAACGGCTCACATGGCCTCTGGGTGGGCGCTGTCCACCAGGTGATTCGGCGGGATCAGGCGACCGCTGAGCCCCCTTTACTCGGGCTCGAGAGTTGGGCACCGCGATGGGGGATGAGTTGACGCTGTCGTGCGCGCTGCGGCACCATTGTTTTGGAGCGCAGGCCGCCGGTCGCGTTATGGTGGCGGGCGTAGATCTCGCTTCGATCATCCATCGTCGGTAACGTCAGGTTGAAGCAGTCGACTCGGGTGCACACCCGGGATGGTGGCAATCAGGTGGACCGCACGTTGACCTACTACGCGATCTACCGGAGTGACGACAGCCGGGTTCCGGCGGGGCTGTTTGTGCTCGAGGTGGGATACGGTCGGGCGCTGCTCTGGGATCACCGGTGTGGATCGTGGGCCTTCGATCCGGGCCTCGTCATGCGCTTTCTGAACGACCACCGCAACGTCGACCGCTACGACACCGTCGATCGGGCGGAAGCGGAACGGATTGCCGTGGTCGTGACGGGATCTCCGGCGCTGCCGGACGAGGAGACCTTCCACCTGATGCTCGCCAACGGCGCTGCCGGTCATGACGTGGGCCGACCGGTGCCCCCCGTGGCCGCTGATCCATCTGGTGATCGATGAGGATTGACGCGGCGCAGGAGTTGTTGGCCGGGTCGAATAGCATCGACGGATGGCGAGTTCCGACACGCAGAGTGGCAGGTCCAACCTTTGGGCATGGCCGGTCGGCATTCTGATCGGCCTGGCGATCGGCATCCCCCTGTTCGGCTCGACCGGCGGCGTCGCCTTCGGTGTGGCCCTGGGCGTCGCCTTCGCGGTCGCCTTCGGCGCGACGAAGGGGCGGACCGACGGCGACCCTGCGAAGGGTGACCCGGACGGTGGTGCCGCCGGAGACGGTGCCGGCCCCCAGCCAGGGTGATCGACTCGGGTTTGGTGATGTCGGGGCATCGGAGGCCGTGGGATAGCCCGACTTCATTGAAGCCGAGTGGATCATGGGGGGACGGCGGCGGCGGGGGCGGTGGCGATGGTGGGGCCGGGCAGTGTTGCGGAGGCGGTGGCCGTACAGGAGGAGTTGCGGCCTCTTGTCGACCTGGTCGGGCCGGGGCCGAGCGCGCCGGAGACGGTGGCCGGCCTGGACGTCGCGTACTCCCAGGATGGTGACCTGCTGGCGGCGGCCGTGACGGTGCTGGATCCCCGGACGTTGGTCGTGGTGGACTCGGCGGTCGGGGTGGGGCGGCCGGCCTTTGGCTACGTGCCGGGGCTGTTCGCCTTCCGGGAGTTGCCCGCGCTGCTCACCGCGTTGGAAAGCCTGGCCACGGTCCCGGATCTGCTGGTGTGCGACGGGCACGGTCTGGCGCATCCGCGCCGGTTCGGGCTCGCCTGCCACCTCGGGGTGGTCACCGGGTTGCCCTCGATCGGGGTGGGCAAGACACCGCTGGTCGGGACGTGGGATCCGCCGGCCGCCGAGCGGGGTGCCTGGTCGCCGCTGCGCGACGGCGGTGACGTCGTCGGCCGGGTGCTCCGGACCCAGGACGGCGTGAAGCCGGTCTTCGTCAGCGTCGGGCATCGGATGAGTCTGGAGAACGCGACAGCGCAGGTGCTCGCGCTGGCCCCGCGGTTCCGACTGCCGGAGAGCACCCGCACCGCCGACCGGCTCTGCCGCGACGCCCTCGCCGAGGCGCAGCAGGCCGGCCGGTCGACTGATCCGGCCGACTGATTGGCTGGTTAGTCTGACGAACCGCAGGTCGACGGGCCGGTCGTAAACCGTAACGAGGCACACATCCGGGCCGCTCTATGACCGGCGGGGTGGATGGGGCGGTAGTAGCCTGACCCGCGGACCCCACCCGGGGAGAACGGCGAGGTGATCATGACGGTGCGTCGACGCGCGGCACGGCTCGTGGCGGTCTGCGGTCTGGTGGGCGGCCTGGTGATGCTCGGCGCGTCGCCCGCGCTGGCCGACGACGACTCGGTCCGGGTGGGTGCGGCCAGCAGCTTCGCCGCTGGTGGTTCCGCGCAGGGGGTGAACGTGGCGGTGCGCAAGCGCACCGACGGCTGCGTCCTGCTGCGTACCGCGCTGTTCCTCAACCTCGAGGAGCTCCAGCCGCACCAGTTGAAGGTCGAGGTCAACGCGGGCGGGCGCTGGTTCCCGGTGGCCGTCACCGGCGGTGGCGGCGCCGTGGGGACCGCGCAGACGTCGCCGTCGAGGCCAACCCTCTGCAAGGGCAAGAGCATCACGGTGCGGTACCGGGTGACCTTCGGCGCGGGCGCCCCGGGTGGCCGGCTCGTCGTGACCGGCACTGGTGTCACCGCGGCCGGTCAGGAGGTCGGCCGGGGCAGCGACACGTCGCGGGTGACCGGCGCGCGGGTCACCCCGTCGCCGACACCGTCGAAGAAGCCGACACCCACCCCGAGCCCGACCGACGTCGCGACCGCCGACGACGCGGCGACTCCGGCGGCGCTGGGCGGCGTCTCAGGTGCGCCGGACACCACGGCGGCTGCGGCCTCGTCCGGCGGCACCTCGCCGGTGATGATCTTCGGCATCGTCATGGTGGCGATCGGGTTGCTGCTCATCGTGCTGCTGTTCCGCCGCTCGCGTCAGGATCGCCGGCCGTCCGACGAGCCGGTCGGCGCGCTGCCGGGCAACCCCGGCGGCACCACCTACCGGGCCGCCGGTGGGCCACCGGCCGCGCCCGGTCGCCCCGGCCAGGTGTACGGCCAGCAGCAGCCCGCCGGTCCGGGTGCTGTGCCGTTCCCGCCTCCGCCCGCCGGTGCGGGTGCTGCGCCGTTCCCGCCTCCGGTCGCCGGTCCGGGCGTCGTGCCGCCCCCACGCCCTGCCACCGGCGGCGTCTACGGTGCGCGGCCCGCCGCCGGTGCTCCCCCGGAGGCGACGCAGCCGATGCCGGGAGCGCCCGAAACCCGACCGCTGCCCGGGGATCAGCCCCCCGACGACGGCGGTCGCACCGTGATCATGCCCCGGCTCCCCGGCTGAGCGGGGCTCGACCCGGGCCCTCCGTTAGGCTCAGGCTCGGTGTCTAACCTGCGGCCAAGGAGTGGAACACGTGTCTGATCTGTCCCAGATTGTGAAGGCGTACGACGTCCGAGGGACGGTGCCGGACCAGTGGGACGAACGGGTCGCCGAGGCGCTGGGAGCCGCGTTCACCCAGCTGCTCAACTCCACCGACGAGCCGGGCGACGCGGTGGTCGTCGGGTACGACATGCGGGCCACCTCGCCCGGGTTGGCCGCCGCGTTCGCGGCCGGCGTACGGGCCGAGGGTCGCTCGGTGATCGAGATCGGGCTCGCCTCCACCGACCTGCTCTACTTCGCCTCCGGCTCGCTCGACCTGCCCGGCGCGATGTTCACCGCCAGCCACAACCCCGCCCAGTACAACGGCATCAAGATGTGCCGCTCTGGCGCTCGCCCGATCGGCCAGGAGAGCGGTCTGGCGGAGATCCGGGAGCGGGCCCAGGCGATGCTGGACTCGGGCGACGCCCGGCCGGCCGGTCCGCCGACCAGTCCGGCCGAGCGGCGCGACCTGCTTCCCGACTACGCCGGCTACCTGCGCAAGCTCGTCGACCTCTCGGGCATCCGGCCGTTGAAGGTCGTCGTCGACGCCGGCAACGGGATGGGCGGCTTCACCGTCCCCACCGTGCTGGGCGACGCCGCCCTGTCGCCGCTGCCGTTGGAGATCGTGCCGCTCTACTTCGAGTTGGACGGCACCTTCCCCAACCACGAGGCCAACCCACTGGACCCGGCGAACCTTGTCGACCTCCAGCGCGCGGTGGTGGAGCACGGGGCCGACATCGGGCTGGCCTTCGACGGCGACGCCGACCGGTGTTTCGTGGTGGACGAGCGCGGCGAGCCGGTCTCGCCGTCGGCGATCACCGCCCTCGTCGCCGCGCGAGAGCTGGCCAAGCACCCCGGTTCCACGGTGATCCACGGCCTGATCACCTCCAGCGCGGTCGCGGAGATCATCCGTGAGCACGGTGGCAAGCCGGTCGTCGCCCGGGTCGGGCACTCCTTCATCAAGGCGGAGATGGCCCGGACCAATGCTGTCTTCGGCGGCGAGCACTCCGCGCACTACTACTTCCGGGACTTCTGGTTCGCCGACACCGGGATGCTCGCGGCGATGCACACCCTGGCCGCGCTGGGCGAGCAGTCGCTGCCGCTGTCCGTGCTGGCCGGCGAGTACGAGCGCTACATCGCCTCCGGCGAGATCAACTCGACGGTGGCCGACCAGGCGGCGGCGGTGGCCGAGGTGCGGGCCGCGTACCCCGACGCGGTGGCCGACGAGATGGACGGGCTCACCCTGCGATTCCCCGACGGCGCCTGGTTCAACCTGCGCGCCTCCAACACCGAGCCGCTGCTGCGGCTCAACGTCGAGGCGCCTACCCGCGAGCGGATGGTCTCGCTCCGGGACGACGTGCTCGACCGCGTTCGCCGATAAGATCGCCTGCGCCGGTCGGCACCGCCGCCGGTCAAGCCGCACACGTGGAAGGAGCCGTGCCATGGCCCTGGATCCGCAGTTGCTCGAGATTCTCGCCTGTCCGGACACGCACCACGCCCCGCTCACCTACGACGCCGAGGCGCAGACGCTGACCTGCACGGAGTGTGGCCGGATCTTCGAGGTCCGCGACGACGTGCCGGTGCTGCTGCTCGACGAGGCGCGCGGCGGCCCGGGGCAGTCCTCATGATCGACGGTACGGCCGGGGTCAGCGGTCGTCGCGACGCCGACGAGGCCCTGCTCGACAACCCGGAGGCGCTGGCCGAGCACGACCCGGGCGGCATGCTCCGACACACGGCGTCGGCCGGTGCGCAGGTTCGCGAGAGCGCGGCCCTGGCCGCGGAGGCGAACCTGGCGGTGCTCGCCGACGACGGGCGTCCCCGAGCCGTCGTGATCGCCGGCATCGGCACCGCGGGGCGTACCGGGGATGTGCTGGCCACTGTCGCCGGTCCGCGCTGCCCGGTCCCGATCATCGGGCACCGCAGCGCGGGCGTACCCGGTTGGGTGGGCGCGGCGGACGTGGTGATCGCGGTGAGCGCGTCCGGTCGTAGTCCGGAGGCACTCGGTGCCGCCGAGGCGGCGCACCGGCGGGGTGCCCGGCTGGTCGCCGTGGGCGCCCCCGACTCGCAGTTGCAGTCGATCGCCGAGCAGGCCCGGGCGCCGTTCATTCCGGTGCCCCGGCGTGCCCCGGCCCGAGCCAGCCTCTGGGCGCTCACCGTGCCGGTCCTGCTCGCGGCCCGTTCGCTCGGGCTCGTGAAGGTCAACGAGGCGGATCTGGCGGAGACCGCGGCCCGGCTCGACGCCGACGCGGACCGCTGCCGCTCCGCCGCGGAGTCCTTCGTCAACCCGGCGAAGTCACTGGCCCTAGGCCTGGCCGGCTCGATCCCGATCGTCTGGGGCTCGTCCCCGCTGGCCACCGTGGCCGCCCGCCGGTTCGGCGACACCCTGTCGGCGAACGCCCGCTACCCGGTGGTCACCGGAGCGCTCGGTGAGGCCGGCCGGGGTCGGGTCGGGCTGCTCGACGGCGTCTTCGGTGGCCTGGCCGAGGGCGAGCGGGACATCTTCGCCGATCCGGCGGAGGACGACGGCGAAGGCACCCGGCTCCGGCTCGTGCTGCTGCGCGACGGCGGGCTCAACGCCGAGGACGACACCGACGAGCCCCTCGCCGTCGAGGAGCGCCGCGCGGACGCGGTGCAGACCCTCGCCGAGCGTCGCGGCGTGCGGTGTGACGTGGTGACCGCCGAGGGTGGCTCCGCGCTGGAGCGGTTGGCCTCGCTGATCGCGGTCCCGGATTTCGCCTCGATCTACCTTGCCCTGGCCCATGGGCTGGACCCGATGGCCGTGCCGGCCATCACCGAGATGAAGGAGCTGTCGAACCAGTGAACGACCGTAGGGGGCGGCGCGGCATGCGCGGATCGAGCAGCTTCGTTCGGCGCGGCGAGCCAGTCGGCTGGCTCAGCAGCGTGGCGTCCCACGCCACCACTACCGGCAGCGGAGTGGTGGCATGAGCGCGAACGGCGGGACGAAGGCGATTGTCGCGGCCCTGCTGGCCAACGTCGGCATCGCCGTCACGAAGTTCGTCGCCTTCCTGCTGACCGGCTCGTCGTCGATGCTGGCGGAGTCGATCCACTCGGTCGCCGACTCCGGCAACCAGGGTCTGCTGCTGCTCGGCGGCAAGCGGGCGAAGCGGGCGGCCACCCCGGAACACCCGTTCGGGTACGGCCGGGAGCGCTACATCTACGCGTTCATCGTGTCGATCGTGCTGTTCAGCATCGGTGGCCTGTTCGCGCTCTACGAGGCGTACCACAAGTGGCACGACCCGCATGGCATCGACTCCTGGCAGTGGGTGCCGGTGGTCGTGCTGCTGGCCGCGATCGTGATGGAGGGGTTCTCCTTCCGGACCGCCATCAAGGAGTCCAACCACATCCGCGGCAACCAGTCCTGGGTGCGCTTCATCCGCCGGGCCAAGGCGCCCGAGCTGCCGGTCGTGCTGCTGGAGGACTTCGGCGCGCTCGTCGGTCTGGTGTTCGCGTTGTTCGGCGTCAGCATGACGTTGATCACCGGCGACGGTGAGTGGGACGCCGCCGGCACCGCCATGATCGGTGTGTTGCTGGTGGTCATCGCGATCGTGCTGGCCATCGAGACGAAGAGCCTGCTGCTCGGTGAGGGCGCCGAGGCGTCCGACCTGGCCGTCATCGAGCGGGCTGTCACCGACGGCCCCGAGGTGGAGCGGATCATCCACATGAAGACGCTCTACCTGGGGCCGGAAGAGCTGATGGTGGCCGCGAAGATCGCCGTGCCGGCGTGGGAGAGCGCTCACGACCTGGCCCGTGGCATCAACGCTGTGGAGGCGCGGATCCGCGCCGCGGTGCCGATCGCCCGGGTGATCTACCTGGAGCCGGACGTCTACAGCGTCGCCGCCGCCGAGGCCGGCACCGGCGCGGCGGCCGACACCGCCGTGCCGCAGGACGCGTCGGGCGAGGCGGCCGGGCGGCCCGGGGGCTGACCTGTGGAGCCACTCTACGGACCGATCCGCGACTACGCCTGGGGCTCCCGCTCGGCCCTCGCTCTCCTCCAGGGCCGGGTGGCGCCCAGCGCGGGTCCGGAGGCGGAGCTGTGGTTGGGCGCCCACCCGGGCGCTCCGGCCAGAGTCGACCGTGCCGGCCAGCGGGTGAGCCTCTGTGACCTGGTGCGGGACGAGCCGGGGCAGTGGCTCGGCCAACGGGTGTCCGAGCGGTTCGGCAGCCGGCTGCCGTTCCTGCTCAAGGTGCTCGCTGCCGACGCGCCGCTGAGCCTGCAGGCACACCCGGACGCGGAACAGGCGCGGGCGGGCTACGCGGCGGAGGCGGGGCTCCCCGAGGGGCAGCGCAACTATTCCGACCCGCACCACAAACCGGAGTTGCTCGTCGCGCTCACTCCGTTCGAGGCACTGTGCGGTTTCCGGGATCCGGCGGAGTCGGCCGAGGCGATCGCCGCGTTCGGCGTACCGGAGTTGACGCCGGTGGTCGCCGCGTTGCGGGCCGGGCCGGCGGGGCTGCGTACGGCGGTGCGGACGCTGCTCGGCTGGCCGGTCGCCGAGCGCGACGGGTTGCTGAATTCCGTGCTGGCGGCCCCGGTCGACGGACCGGACGCGGAGTTGGCCCGCCGGCTGGCCGAGGCGTACCCGGCGGATCCCGGGGTGCTTGTGGCGTTGCTGCTGCACCACGTGCGGCTGGTGCCGGGGGAGGCGATCTGGATGCCCGCCGGCAACCTGCACGCCTACCTGAGCGGCTGCGGTGTGGAGATCATGGCGGCCAGCGACAACGTGCTGCGGGGTGGGCTGACCCCGAAACGGGTGGACGTCGACGAGCTGCTGCGGGTCCTCCGCTTCGAGGTGCTCGACGAGCCGGTGCGGGCCGCGCTGCCGGTCGGGCCGGGCGTGGACTGGTGGCCAGTGCCGGTTGACGATTTCGCGCTGCACCGGGTGCGGGTGGGCGCGGCGGTGCCCTCGGTGGCGCTGCCGTTGCCCGGTCCCCGGGTGGTGCTCTGCGCCGGTGGCGCGGTCACCGTGGACGACGGCGTCGGTGCGGTGACGCTGGTGTCCGGTGAGGCGGCGATCGGCACCGCGGCCGGTGAGCCGCTGCGGATCAGCGGTGACGGCGAGGCGTACGTGGCGACCTCCGGACTGCGGTGACCCGTCAGCGCCAGCGACGACACAAGTCCGACTTTTCCGGAATAGCTTGACGACGAGTTGCCCGAGTGTGACTCTATGAGTACGCAGCGTTATCGCGACGACGGTCCGAGAACGTGCGGGGAACCAAACCGGGGGGATGCACGGGGCGGGCGGGACGTGGGCGGCGAAGGCCGTTCATCACCGACCGCCCCGTGCGCTGTCTACGGACCGTCCCCGACACCAGTCGACGGCGCGCGTAAGGTGGAAGGTCGGCGCAGACATCGTTCGACAGGAGCTTTCATGACCAGCACCCTCCCGGCGTCCCCCAGCGGTACGCCGTCCGAGGCCCGGCCAAGCACCCTCGCCGAAGGCGACTTCAAGGTGGCGGATCTGTCGCTCGCCGAGTTCGGGCGCAAGGAGATCCAGCTCGCCGAGCACGAGATGCCCGGCCTGATGGCGATCCGCCGCGAGTTCGCCGAGGCGCAGCCGCTGGCCGGCGCGCGGATCACCGGCTCGCTGCACATGACCATCCAGACCGCCGTCCTGATCGAGACGCTGGTCGCCCTCGGCGCACAGGTGCGCTGGGCGTCCTGCAACATCTTCTCCACCCAGGACCACGCCGCCGCCGCGATCGTCGTCGGCCCGAACGGCACCGCCGACGCTCCCGCCGGCGTCCCGGTGTACGCGTGGAAGGGCGAGACCCTTCCGGAATACTGGTGGTGCACCGAGCAGGTGCTCGCCTGGCCGGACGGGCAGGGCCCCAACATGATCCTCGACGACGGTGGCGACGCCACCCTGCTCGTCCACAAGGGCGCCGAGTTCGAGAAGGTCGGGGCGGTGCCGCCGGTCGAGTCCGCCGACTCCGAGGAGTACGCGGTCATCCTCGAACTGCTGCACCGTTCGCTCGCCGAGGACGGCCAGCGCTGGACCCGGATCTCCGCCGGCATCAAGGGCGTGACCGAGGAGACCACCACCGGCGTGCACCGGCTCTACGAGATGCACCGCGCGGGCACCCTGCTCTTCCCGGCCATCAACGTCAACGACTCGGTGACCAAGAGCAAGTTCGACAACAAGTACGGCTGTCGGCACTCGCTCATCGACGGCATCAACCGGGCCACCGACGTGCTGATCGGCGGCAAGATGGCAGTGGTGATGGGCTATGGCGACGTGGGCAAGGGGTGCGCCGAGTCGCTGCGCGGCCAGGGCGCCCGGGTCGTGGTGACCGAGGTGGACCCGATCTGCGCGTTGCAGGCCGCGATGGACGGCTACCAGGTCGCCACCCTGGACGACGTTGTCGAGCAGGCGGACATCTTCATCACCGCCACCGGTTGCTTCGACGTCATCACCAACGAGCACATGGCCCGGATGAAGCACCAGGCCATCGTCGGCAACATCGGCCACTTCGACAACGAGATCGACATGGCCGGTCTGGCCAAGCGTTCCGACGTCGAGCGGGTCAACATCAAGCCGCAGGTCGACCTGTGGCGCTTCGCCGACGGGCACGCCATCATCGTGCTGTCCGAGGGTCGCCTGCTGAACCTCGGCAACGCGACCGGGCACCCGAGCTTCGTGATGTCGAACTCGTTCGCCAACCAGACGATCGCGCAGATCGAGCTGTTCACGAAGACCGAGGAGTACCCGATCGGCGTCTACGTGCTGCCCAAGCACCTGGACGAGAAGGTGGCCCGGCTGCACCTGGGAGCGCTCGGCGCCAAGCTGAGCACGCTGACCAAGGAGCAGGCCGCGTACCTGGGTGTCTCCACCGAGGGTCCGTTCAAGCCGGACCACTACCGCTACTGATCGACGCTCTTCCGGACCGGGTCGGCTGTGCGCAGCCGGCCCGGTTCGTCGTGTCCGCCCGGAGCCGGCGGGGTCAGCCCGAACGGGAGTCGCGGCGGGTGGGGCGGAACCACGTCCAGACGCACCAGACCAGCCAACCGAGCGACACGACGGTGGCCAGCGCCCGCAGGCGCAGCGCGCTGAGCAGGACGACCAGGGCCAGCACCGCCAACCACGGCAGGAATCCCTTCACGGCGGGGATCCTTCCACAGCCGAACGGTGGAGTCCCGTCGCCGGTCGGCCGAGCCGTGAGCGTGAGGTCGAGTGAGCTTGTCGTGAACGACTTGACGAGGCTCCTGAGCAGAGAGCAAGGTATGCCTGCCCTAAGTTAGTTGAGGCGTACCTAATGAACTCGGAGCCCGGATGTTCGCCACCTACCTGATCGGCCTGCGGGAAGGCCTGGAAGCCACCCTGGTCGTCAGCATCCTGGTCGCCTTCCTGGTGAAGTCGCAGCGCCGGGACCGGCTGCCTCAGGTCTGGGCGGGCGTCGGCCTGGCCGTGGTGCTGTCGGTGCTCTTCGGCTGGCTGATCGAGTACACGTCGACCTCGCTCTTCTCCCGCTACGAGGACCGGGAGTTGTTCGAGGCGATCACCTCCGTCGCCGCCGTGGTCTTCGTCACCTGGATGATCTTCTGGATGCGTCGAGCGGCCCGGACCATCGCCGGCGAGCTGCGGGGGAAGTTGACCGAGGCGCTCGCCGTCGGCTCGTTCGCGGTCGCCGGCATGGCCTTTCTCGCGGTGATCCGGGAGGGCCTGGAAACCGCGCTGATCTTCTACTCGGCCGCCCAGGGCGCGGCCGGTGACAGCGGGCCGCTGCTCGCGTTGATCGGCGGCATCGTCACCGCCGTGGTGCTCGGCGTGCTGCTCTACGCCAGCGCCCTGCGGATCAACCTCAGCAAGTTCTTCACCTGGACCGGCGCGCTGCTGATCCTGGTCGCCGCCGGCATCCTCAAGTACGGCGTCCACGACTTCCAGGAGGCCGGTGTCCTGCCCGGCCTGAACGACCTGGCCTTCGACATCACCGGCGCGCTCGACCCGACCACCTGGTACGCGGCCCTGCTCGCGGGCATGTTCAACGTGACGCCCGCGCCCTCCGTGCTGGAAACGATCGCCTGGATCGGGTACGCCGTGCCGGTCCTTCTGCTCTTCCTGCGGCCGGCCCGCCGTAAGCCGGCACCCGCCGCGAAAACCACAGTCACCGAGCGCGGAGCCGACACCGGCGCCGAGGCCGAGGCGGCAGCCACGCCGCAGCGTGCCTGACCCCACGAGGAGAGACAGCTCAGATGCGTACCACCCGATTTTTCGCGCTGGCCGCCGTCGGTGTGCTGGCGACGGCCGGTGTGACCGCCTGCTCCGGTGCCGACAAGGACGACCCGGCCGCGGCCGGCGGCCCGATCGCGGTCAAGGCGACGGACACCGCCTGTGAGGTCGGCACCACGGACCTGGGCGCCGGCACCGCCACCTTCAAGATCACCAACTCCGGTGCCAAGGTGACCGAGTTCTACGTGTACGCCGACGGCGACCGGGTCATGGGCGAGGTGGAGAACATCGCCCCGGGACTGAGCCGTGAGCTGCACGTGGAGTTGCCGGCCGGCACCTACCAGACGGCCTGCAAGCCCGGGATGAGCGGCAAGGGCATCCGGGGCGCGCTCAAGGTCAGCGGGTCGGCGCAGCCGCTCACCGCCGACGCCGCGCTGGCCGGCGCGGCCGAGAACTACCAGCGCTACGTCAAGAGCCAGACCGACGCCCTGCTGGACAAGACCGAGGAGTTCGTCACCGCGGTCAAGGCCGGCGACGTGGCGAAGTCCAAGGCGCTCTACCCGGTCGCCCGCACCTACTGGGAGCGGATCGAGCCGGTGGCCGAGATCTTCGGCGACCTCGACCCCAAGATCGATGGCCGCGAGGAGGTCATCGAGGAGGGGATGGAGTTCACCGGCTTCCACCGGATCGAGAAGGACCTCTGGCAGTCGGGCGACATCAGCAAGGACGGCCCGATCGCCGACCGCCTGCTGGTGGACGTCAAGGAGATCGTGGCCAAGGCCAACGCCGAGAAGCTCTCCCCGCTCCAGCTCGCCAACGGTGCCAAGGAACTGCTGGACGAGGTGGCCAGCGGCAAGATCACCGGCGAGGAGGACCGCTACTCGCACACCGACCTGTGGGACTTCGCCGCCAACCTCGAAGGTTCCAAGGCCGCCGTGTCCGCCCTGCGGCCGGCCCTCCAGCAGCGCTCGCCGGAGCTGGTCACGCAGTTGGACACCGAGTTCGCCAACGTCGAGGCGTTGCTCGGCAAGCACCGCGACGGCGACGGGTGGAAGCTGCACACCGCGCTGAGCAAGGCCGAGCTCAAGGATCTCTCCGACGGGATCAACGCGCTCGCCGAGCCCATCAGCAAGGTCGCCGCGGCCGTCGCGAAGTGACCGGACGTCAGGGGGAGTGATGAGCGGGAGCAGGTTGACCCGGCGGCGGGCGATCACGCTCGCCGGCGCCGGCGTGGCCGGGGTCGCCGGGATGTCGGTCGGCGCCACGGCGCTTGTCAACGGCTCCCGTGGCCCGGCCGCGGCGAGCGACCACCCGGCCGGCGCGGTGCCGTTCCACGGCGAGCACCAGGCCGGCATCGTCACCCCGGCGCAGGACCGGCTGCACTTCGTCGCCTTCGACGTGATCACGAAGGACCGGGCCCGGCTGGTCGAGCTGCTCGAGGAGTGGACGGCCGCCGCCGCCCGGATGACCGCGGGGCGGGACGCCGGGGTGCTCGGCGCGGTGGGCGGAATGCCGGAGGCCCCACCGGACGACACCGGCGAGGCGCTCGGCCTGCCCCCGTCGCAGCTCACCCTGACGATCGGCTTCGGGCCGACGTTGTTCCGCGACGCCGACGGCCGGGACCGCTTCGGCATTGCCGACCGGCGGCCCGCCGCCCTGGCCGAGCTGCCGAAGTTCCCCGGCGACGCCCTGCAACCGCAGCTCTCCGGCGGTGATCTCTGCGTGCAGGCGTGCGCCAACGATCCGCAGGTAGCGGTGCACGCGATCCGCAACCTGGCCCGGCTCGGCATGGGTGTGGTGAGCGTCCGCTGGTCGCAGCTCGGCTTCGGGCGTACCTCGTCGACCTCCCGTGACCAGGCCACCGCCCGCAACCTGTTCGGGTTCAAGGACGGTACGGCCAACCTCAAGGCCGAGGACACCGAGTTGCTGCGCGACCAGTTGTGGGTGCAGCCGGGTGACGGGCCGGACTGGATGACGGGCGGCTCGTACCTGGTCACCCGCAAGATCCGGATGCTGGTGGAGACCTGGGACCGGACCTCCCTGGCCGAGCAGGAGGAGATCGTCGGCCGGACCAAGGGCAGCGGCGCCCCCCTCGGCCGGACCGGCGAGTTCGACGAGCCGGACTTCGCCGCGCGCGGCGCGGACGGCAAGCCGGTGATCGCCGAGCACGCGCACGTGACGCTGGCCCACCCGAGCCGGAACAACGGCGCCCAGCTGCTGCGCCGGGGCTACAACTTCGTCGATGGCTCGGACGGCCTCGGCCGGCTCGACGCGGGCCTCTTCTTCATCGCCTACCAGCGCGATCCGCGCCGCCAGTTCGTGCCGATCCAGACCCAGCTGGCGCGGCACGACGTGATGAACGAATACCTGCGGCACGTCTCCAGCGGGGTGTTCGCCTGCCCTCCCGGGGTACGCGACGGCGGGGACCACTGGGGGCGCGCGCTCTTCGGCTGACCCGGGTCGGGTTGGCGACAGCGGCACCGGCGCGGGCTGCGGTGGCGCGGGGCGGCGTCGAAGGGGGATCATGGTGACAGCCTGGGCCGGAGGGTCATCCGTGCGCCAGACACCGCAGCACGTGGCGCCGCCGCCGCGGGTTGCGACGAGCGCTTCTTCGGCGGCACCCTGCGTTACCGGCGGACGCCGGTCCCACCGAACTGAATGAGGATGCAATATTAATCCCATGAGAGCCCGCGTACTGGTGGTCGACGACGACCCCGCGCTCGCCGAGATGCTCGGCATCGTGCTGCGCAGCGAGGGCTTCCAGCCCTCGTTTGTGGCGGACGGCGAGCGGGCGTTGGCCGCCTTTCGTGACAGCCGTCCCGATATCGTGCTGCTCGACCTGATGCTGCCTGGTATGAGCGGTATCGACGTCGCCCGGTCGATCCGGGCGGAGTCCGGCGTGCCGATCGTCATGCTGACCGCCAAGAGCGACACCGTGGACGTCGTGCTCGGCCTGGAGTCCGGCGCCGACGACTACGTGGTCAAGCCGTTCAAGCCCAAGGAGCTGGTCGCCCGGATGCGGGCCCGCCTGCGCCGAGGCGAGGACGTGGCCCCCGAGATGCTGACCATCGGGCCACCCGACAACCAGATCACCATCGACGTGCCCGCGCATACCGTCAGCCGCAACGACGAGGAGGTGAAGCTGACTCCGCTGGAGTTCGACCTGCTCGTCGCGCTCGCCCGCAAGCCGCGTCAGGTCTTCACCCGCGAGGTGCTGCTGGAGCAGGTCTGGGGCTACCGGCACGCGGCCGACACCCGCCTGGTCAACGTGCACGTCCAGCGGTTGCGCGCCAAGATCGAGCCGGACCCGGAGCGACCGGAAATCATCCTCACCGTGCGGGGCGTGGGATACAAGGCGGGGACCGGATAGCCTGGTCGCACTGTGTCGACCTCGCCGCTCCCACACCCCCCGAGCACGTCTGCCCGCCGGCCCAGCGCCGGTGGGGAGATCTGGCGCGCGGTGAGCGGCCGGGTCGCCCGGGTGGTGGCCCGGGCGCACCAGACCTGGCGCCGCTCACTACAGGTCCGGGTCGTGACCATCACGCTTGTCGCGTCCAGCCTGCTTGTCGGCGGGTTCGCGTTCCTGATCGCCGACAAGATCACGACCATCCTGCTCGACAACGCCCGCAGCGACGTCCGACAGCGGGTGATCAGCGGCGCCAGCTACACGGCCAAGCAGGTCTCCCTCTACGGTCAGCCGCAGGAGGCGCAGCTCCAGGAGACCATCGACGGCACCGTCAACTACCTGGCCGGCGGTGACCCCCAGCAGACCAGCGGGGTGGTGGTGGCGATCACCGCCGACGGGTACCGCAACGACATCCAGACCCGCACCGCGCCGTCGGCGAACGTCCAGTCGCTGATCAGCCCGGAGCTGCGGGCCACGATCGCCGACGGCAAGGTGGCCAGCCAGATCCGCACCGGGCGGCTCACCGGCGAGTCCACCAAATACCTGGTCTACGGCTCGCCGGTGCCCACCCGCTTCGGCCAGATCGAGCTCTACTACCTGGTCCCGTTGACCCGGCAGGACGTCACCGCCGCCGACGCCCGCGCCACCGTCGTGGCCACCGGGGTCGCCCTGGTGATCCTGCTCGGGCTGCTGGCGGCGCTTGTCACCCGGTTGGTCGTCACCCCGGTCCGGGTCGCCGCACGGACCGCCCAGCGACTCTCCGCCGGCCTGCTCGACCAGCGGATGGTGGTCAACGGCGAGGACGACCTCGCCCTGCTCGCCGCCTCCTTCAACCAGATGGCCACCAACCTGCAACGGCAGATCCTGCGCCTGGAGGAGATGTCCCGACTGCAACGCCGGTTCACCTCCGACGTCTCGCACGAGCTGCGTACCCCGCTGACCACGGTGCGGATGGCCGCTGACCTGATCTTCGCCGAGCGCGACGAGTTCGACCCGGCGGTGGCCCGCAGCGCCGAGCTGCTCCAGGCCGAGCTGGACCGCTTCGAGGAGTTGCTCACCGACCTGTTGGAGATCAGCCGCTTCGACGCTGGCTTCGCCATGCTGGACTCCGAGCCGACCGACCTGGTGCCGGTGGTGCACCGGGTGGTCGACCGGCTGGCTGGCCTGGCCGAGCGGGTGGGCGTACCCATCGAACTCGACCTGCCGGGCACGCCGGTGATCGCCGAGGTCGACCCGCGCCGGGTCGAGCGCGTGTTGCGCAACCTGGTCGGCAACGCCGTCGAACACGGCGAGGCCAAGCCGGTGCTGATCACCCTCGGGGTGGACGAGACCGCCGTGGCGATCACCGTCCGCGACCGTGGCGTGGGGCTCAAGGTGGGCGAGGAGAAGCTGGTGTTCAACAGGTTCTGGCGGGCGGACCCGTCCCGGGCCCGGCAGACCGGCGGCACCGGCCTCGGCCTGTCGATCAGCCTGGAGGACGCCCGGCTGCACGGCGGCTGGCTGGAGGCGTGGGGTGCTCCCGGGCAGGGCGCGCAGTTCCGGCTCACGCTGCCGGCCCGTGCCGGTGACCGGCTCACCACCTCGCCGCTGCGACTGGTGCCGGCCGACGCCGCGCTGCCGTTCGGCGGCCCCCGCGACGGTGGTCCGCTGGCCATCGGGCCCGGCACCGGCGGGGCACTGGCGATCGACCCGGCGCCGACCGGGGACGGACAGCGGGCGGAGGTGCGCTCATGAGACGGCCGGCTCTGGTCGCGGCGCTCGGCGTGGTGGTGCTGCTGGGCGCTGGCTGCGGCATCCCGGCGGCGTCCGACGTGCGGGTGGACGGCAAGGGCGGGGCCGCGACGGGGGCCGGCGTGGTCAACGGTCCCGGCAGTGAGCCGCCGACGCGAACGGCGAGCGGCAGCGTCAACGAGGCGTTCGTCCGCAACTTCCTGTCCGCCGCCGCCGGGGAGCCGGATCGGGCGTACGAGCGGGTCAAGGCGTTCATCGCCCCGGAGAACAAGGCCCGCCTCCAGGAGAAGAAGGGCAGCGAGGTCGCGCTGAACGTGGTCCGGCTGCGGGAGGCGGTCTACACGCTCAACAGCGACTCGACCACCACCGTGAAGATCACCGTGCAGCAGATCGGGGTGCTGCGGGCCAACGGCACCCTGGCGCCGCCGGTGGCGACCGAGACGGAGTACGAGTTCGGGATCCGCAGCGCGGCGTTCAACAGTGGCATCAACGACGAGCGTGCCGGGTTGTACATCTTCGATCCGCCGAACGTGCTGCTGCTCAGCGACGTCGCCCTTCGTCGCTACTACCAGGACGAGTCGATCTACTTCTGGAGTTCGGACCGCACCCGCCTCGTGCCCGACCAGCGCTACCGGCCGCTCGCCGTGCCGGATGAGCGCCGGGTCAACGAGGTGGTGAAGTGGCTGGTCGGTGGTCCCTCCGACTGGTTGCGCCCGGGCGTCGTCGGGCTGCCCGACCGCACCGAGCTGATCAACAACGCCACCGGTGGCAACGGCCGGTGGGAGGTCAACCTGGACATGTCCGGCGACGACCAGAACGGGATCGACCAGTTGATCACACAGATCGCCTGGTCGTTGGGGGACCTGCCGGGTGAGCTGGAGTTGAAGATCCGCAACAACTCGCTGCCCGTGGAGGACCTGAGCGAGCGACGGAACTCCCACCAGCTCTACCCGAACGCCGAGAGCCCGCAGCGGTTCGGCCTGTACGAGGGCGCCATCCATCCGCTCGACTTCGGCAGCGAACTCAGCGGCACCGTTCCGCTGGCGCCCGAGGTCAACCGGGCCATCGTCTCCGCCGACCTGGCGGTGGCCAAGGAACAGCGGGTCCTCGCCGCGATGGTCGTCACCGGCAGCAGCGACGGCCGGCACCGCCTCGCGGTGGGCACGGGCGCCGTACCGGTCTCCGCCCTCAACCGCAGCACGTCCGAATACTCCTCGATGAGCCGTCCGGTCTGGTTGCGTACCGTCGACGCGCGCCCCGGCCGTGGCCTGGTCGTCGCCGACGGGCAGCTGTACCGGTTCGACGAGGCGGCGCGGATGTACCAGGTGCCCCTCAACCTGCCCGCCGACGTCACAGCGGTGGCTGCCGCGCTGGACGGCCAGCGGGTCGCGTTGATCGCCGGTGGCCGGCTCTACGTCGCCGCGGTGAACCCGGACGGCGGCGGCGTCTCCATCGGCCCACCCCGGCAGGTGGCCACCTCGCTGACCGCCCTCACCGCTGTCGACTGGGGCAGCGAGGACCAACTGGTGGTGGCGGGGTCCGTCCGTCAGCCGGCGATCTACGAGATCAGCGTCGACGGCGCGCTGGAGACGCCGCTGCGGACCGACCTCGGTGCCAAGGTCAACCATCTGACCGCGTACCCGACCAATCGCACGGTGCGGGTGCCCAGCGGGGCCTACATGTACGAGGCGAACGGGGTGGCCTACCGCAGCAGCCCCTTCGAACGGATCGAGCCGGACCGCGTACGGGACATCCCCCCGGTCCCGACCGGTGTCCGCCCGAGCAACCCGTCGGCGCCGTTCTTCCTCTACTGAGCGGGTGACGTGGTGACCGGCCTCTGGGCGGACCTCGCCGACCTGGTGTTGCCCGCCGACTGCGCGGGTTGTCGGGAGCGCCGGCCCGGCCTGCGGCACGGGGTCTGCCCGGCCTGCGTGGCGGCGCTGGGCGCGCTGCGCCCACTGTCGGTCCGTCCGACGCCCGCGCCGCCGGGCCTGCCGTCCTGCGTCGCCCTCGGCCCCTACGCCGGCCCGCTGCGCGAGGCCCTGCTGGCGTACAAGGAACACGGCCGGCACGGTCTGGCCCGCCCGCTCGGCGCGTTGCTCGCCGAGGTTGTCGCGGCGGCGGTCGGGGTGGCTCGTCCCGTGGCGCTGGTTCCGGTGCCGGACACGGCGGCGGCGGCCCGGTCCCGGTACGGGGACCACCTGGACCGGTTGGCCCGGCACTGCGCGGCCCGGCTCCACCAGGGCGGCTGGACGGCGCGGGTGTACCGCCCGCTGCGAGCGCTGCCCCGGCCCGACTCGGTAAGCCTGGACAGCGCCGGGCGCGCGGCGGCGGCCGAGGCCGCCTTCCGGCCGCGCGCCACGGCGGGTCCGGGTCGTGTCGCCGGCGCGACGCCGGTCGTGGTGCTGCTCGACGACATCGTCACCACCGGCGTGACACTGGCCGCCGCGGCCAGGGTGCTGAGTGCGACCGGATGGGTGCCGAGTGTCGCCGCGGTACTCGCGGCGACCCAGAAAAGACACCTCTCGTAACCGACTGTGTTTCCGTTTCACCCGTTGGTGTATGAGCTGCGAAAAATCCTGGGCAGTCTTGGCAACTTGGGGTGACTGCCGAGCGAACAGGAGTTAGCGTTTCGCTGTCGGGGGTAGGAGGTCGTTCCACCCACCCTCGGCGGTGAGAGGAGGCGTAGCCGTACCAACCGGTCGACGCCAGCGGGTCCCCCCCACGGCGCGCGACCGGGTTGCCGGATCGAAGACCGTCCGAACAAGGGAGGTCACGTGGACATCGTGGTCAAGGGCCGAAACGTCGAAGTGCCGGACCATTACCGGGTACACGTAGCCGAGAAACTCGCAAAGATCGAACGATACGACCACAAGCTGATTCGTGTCGATGTGGAGCTGTTCCACGAGCGCAATCCGCGCCAGGCCGAGCACTGCCAGCGGGTGGAGATCACCTGCGTGTCCAGGGGCCCGGTGATGCGGGCCGAGGCCTGCACGAACGACTTCTACAGCGCACTCGACGCGGCCATCGCGAAGCTCGACACCCGGCTGCGCCGAGCGGCCGACCGCCGTCGCGTACACCGGGGTCGGCACGCGCCGATCTCCGTCGCCGAAGCCACCGCGGGCCTGCCGGTCGCCGATCTGGGGACCAGCACGCTGAACGCGCCGCTCGACGGTGCCCGCGCCGGCACCGCCGTCGCGGAGCGGGTCGAGGAGGAGTACGACGACCAGCCGTGGCACATCGCCCGGGAGAAGGTGCACCCGGCGGAGCCGATGACGATCGACGACGCGCTGTTCGAGATGGAACTGGTCGGCCACGACTTCTACCTGTTCCAGGACAAGGAGTCCGGCCGCCCGAGCGTCGTCTACCGGCGCCACGCGTACGACTACGGCATCATCTCCCTCGCCACCTGACCACGAGCCGACCCGCGATCACGGGGTGGTGCCGGGTGCGCCCGGCACCACCCCGTGATCCCCGGCGGGGGCGGAGTCAGCGGCGTTCGCTGGGAAGCAACGCGAAGGTCAGGTCGTCCAGGCGGGCGCCGGCCAACCCGGGCAGCCGGCCGCGCTGCACGGCCTCGCGCCGGAACCCGACCCGCTCCAGCACGCGGTGCGACGCGGTGTTGTCCGGCACCGTGCCGGCGGTCAGCCGGGCGATCCCCGCCGTCCCGAACGCCCAGTCCGCAAGCAGTCGGACCGCCCGGGTCGCGTACCCCCGGCCGCGCCAGTCGGGCAGCAACGCGTAGCCGACCGACGCCTCGCCGGCCGCCACGTCGGTGTACGACAGCCCGCAGCTACCCGCCGGCTCGCCGCTCGCCACGTCCGTGATCAGCAGTCGGGCGATCTCACCGGTCAGCCAGCCGCTCTCCGCGAGACGGCACCGTCGCCCGATCGCCTCCCGCGTCGGCGGCACGGGTGGCGCCTGGTTCGCCACCACCTCGGGCCGACTGTGCAGCCGGTACATCAGGTCGGCGTCGTCCGGCGCGAGTCGGCGCAGTGTGACCACCCGGTCGGTGAGCACCCCGTCCGGCAGGTCGGGCAGCAGGCGGGCGGCCGGGCCGGGCGGGTCGTCGGCGAGGCGTACCCAGGCCAGCAGGTCGTGCCGCCCCCCGTCCCGGGCGCTACCGGCGGACCGGCGCGAACCCTCGTAGCGGAAGCCGGCGGCCAGCGCGACCCGCTGGCTCGGGCCGTTCTCCGCGTCGGTGAGCAGCTCGAGCCGAGCCGTTCCGGCGGCGAACGCGTGCTCGGCGAGCGCGCGGGTCGCCGCGGTGGCCAGGCCTCGTCCGCGGGCCGTCGGCCGCAACCAGTAGCCGATCTCGGCCTGGCCACGCGCGGGCACCGGGTTGCTCAGCCCCACCGCGCCGAGCAGCCGGTCGGTGGCCGGGTCCGCGACGGCGTACGCCGCGCCGCCGCCGGTCCAGACCGCCGGAGCGCCGACGTCGATCCACCACCCGGCGTCGGTCCGGGTGTACGGGGTGGGCAGGTTCGAGACGAACCGTTGGGTCAGCGGGTCCGCGCAGCCGTCGACCACGTCGGCGGTGTCCTCGGAGCGGAACGGCCGCAGGCGCACCCCGTACGCCTCGACGACCGGATCGAGGCTCACGTCAGGTCCTTGGCGAGCAGCGCGGCCACCCAGGCGTCGACCCGCTCGCCCCGGTGCTGTACCCCGCCCCGGGCGGTCCCCTCGATCGTGAAGCCCGCCTTCTCCGCCACCCGGCGGGAGGCGGTGTTGCCCACGTTCGCCTTCCACTCGATCCGGGCCAGGCCCAGCGTGGCGCAGCCCCAGGTGCTGAGCGCGACGAGCGCGGCCGGCATGTAGCCCCGACCTCGGGCCGCCGGGGCGGTCATGAAGCCCACGTCGGCAAGCAGCGCGTCGGCGGGGGAGAGCCGCAGGTCGATGGTGCCCACGTACCTGTCGTCCGGGTCGGCGACCACGAAGCAGGCGGACTGCCCCCGAGCCCAGGCGTCCCGACCGTAGACCTGGTACTCCTGCGCGTCGGCCTGCTGGTACGGGTCCGGCACTGTCGTCCAGCGGATGGTCTCCGGGTCCCGGCAGGTCTGCGTCACGGCATCCAGGTCCTGCTCCTCCATCGGCCGCAGGCGCAGCTCCCCGGCCTTGGCGGTGGCGAACAGGGTGGGCTGCGGGCGGCCGAAGACCGCGGCGCGCCGGGCGGCGAGGGTGCCGGGGCCGGCCGGCCCGGTCTCCCCGGGCGCGGGCACCTCGCCGGGGAGCAGGGTGCCGATCCAGCCGTCCGCGGCGGACCGCGTCGTCGGGTTGGCCCGCCGCAGCCGGCCGTCGATCCGGAAACCGGCCCGGAGGGCGACAAGTCGGGAGGCGTGGTTGCCCACCTCGGCCTGCCAGATCAGCCGGCGCAGCCCGAGGGTGTCGAGGGACCAGCGGGCCACCGCCCGGGTGGCCCGGACCATCACGCCCCGGCCGCGCGCCCAGGGGGCGGTCCAGTAACCGACCTCACCGGTGCCGTCCCGGTCGATGGAGATCAACCCGCACGAGCCGAGCAGCTCACCGGTCGCCGGATCGCAGACCGCGAACGGCGCTCCGGTGCCCGCCGCCCAGGCCGCCCCGGTCAGCTCGGTCACGAAGCCGAGGGCGTGTTCGGGCAGATATGGGCGTGGCACGCTGGTCCAGCGCTGAATGTCCGGGTCCTGGCACGCCTGGTGTACGGCGTCGGCGTCGGTGTCGCGCCAGGGCCGCAGCAGCACGCCGTCCTCGATGATCTCCACGGGCTCCATCCGTGCATGGTGCCGCACCGTTCGCCGACGGCGTAACCGGATAACGTTCGAGAGGTGCGCAGGACGCGAATTATGTCGGGTTCGGCGGGGTCGACCCCCGCCACCAGTGACCATTGCGCCGATGGAGCGCCTACGATGGTTCGAGACTGTCTAGGGGAGCGTTGATCCGTGTCGATTCTGGAAAAGGTCCTTAACGCGGGCGAGGGCCGCATGGTGCGCCGGCTCAAGGCCATCGCCGCCGCCGTCACCTCGATCGAGGACGACTACGTCAACCTCACCGACGAGGAACTGGCCGGCATGACCGAACAGTTCCGGGAGCGGCTCGCCGATGGGGAAACCCTCGACGACCTGCTGCCGGAGGCGTTCGCGGTGGCCCGCGAGGCGGCCGCCCGGGTGCTCGGCCAGCGCCCGTACGACGTCCAGGTGATGGGCGGCGCGGCGCTGCACTTCGGCAACATCGCCGAGATGAAGACCGGTGAAGGCAAGACGCTGACCTCGGTCATGGCCGTCTACCTCAACGCGCTGTCCGGCAAGGGCGTGCACGTGATCACGGTCAACGACTACCTCGCCCAGCGTGACGCGGCGTGGATGGGTCGGGTGCACGAGTTCCTCGGGCTGACCGTCGGCGTGGTGCTGCCCAACCGGCCGGCCACCGAGCACAAGGCCGCCTACGAGTGCGACATCACCTACGGCACCAACAACGAGTTCGGCTTCGACTACCTGCGCGACAACATGGCCTGGTCGAAGGACGAGCTGGTGCAGCGCGGCCACAACTTCGCAGTGGTCGACGAGGTCGACTCCATCCTGATCGACGAGGCCCGCACCCCGCTGATCATCTCCGGCCCGGCCGAGCACTCGGCCCGCTGGTACGGCGAGTTCGCCGGAGTGGTGGCCCGGCTCCAGCCCGGCACCGACGGCGAGGGCGACTACGAGGTCGACCACTCCAAGCGCACCATCGCGGTGACCGAGCGGGGTGTCGCCAAGGTCGAGGACCGGCTCGGCATCGACAACCTGTACGAGTCGGTGAACACCCCGCTTGTCGGCTACCTCAACAACGCCATCAAGGCCAAGGAGCTCTACAAGCGCGACAAGGACTACATCGTCAGCGACGGTGAGGTCCTGATCGTCGACGAGTTCACCGGTCGCATCCTGCACGGCCGTCGCTACAACGAGGGCATGCACCAGGCGATCGAGGCCAAGGAGGGGGTGGAGATCAAGCAGGAGAACCAGACTCTTGCCACCATCACCCTGCAGAACTACTTCCGCCTCTACGAGAAGCTGTCCGGCATGACCGGTACGGCGCAGACCGAGGCGAGCGAGTTCAACAAGGTCTACAAGGTCGGCGTCGTGACGATCCCGACCCACCGCCCGATGGTCCGCGAGGACCGGCCGGACGTGATCTACAAGACCGAGAAGGCCAAGTTCAACGCCGTCATCGAGGACATCGCCGAGCGGCACCAGCTGGGCCAGCCGGTGCTGGTCGGCACCGTCTCGGTGGAAAACTCGGAGATCCTCTCCCAGTTGCTGCGCCGACGGGGCATCCCGCACAACGTGCTGAACGCCAAGTTCCACGCCCGGGAGGCCGAGATCGTCGCCCAGGCCGGGCGTAAGGGCGCGGTCACCGTGGCCACCAACATGGCCGGCCGCGGCACCGACATCCTGCTCGGCGGCAACGCCGAGTTCCTCGCCGCGAACGAGCTGCGCCAGCGCGGTCTCGACCCGCTGGAAAACGAGGAGGAGTACGCCAAGGCGATGGAGGAGGTCCTGCCCACGTGGAAGCAGGCCTGCGACGCCGAGGCGGACGAGGTCGCGGCCGCCGGCGGCCTCTACGTGCTGGGCACCGAGCGGCACGAGTCCCGGCGGATCGACAACCAGCTGCGCGGTCGCGCCGGCCGGCAGGGTGACCCGGGCGAGTCCCGTTTCTACCTGTCGCTCCAGGACGAGCTGATGCGGCGGTTCCGGGCCGGGGCGGTCGAGGCGGTGATGGAGCGCTTCAACATCCCGGAGGACGTGCCCATCGAGTCGAAGATGGTCACCCGGCAGATCAAGAGCGCCCAGGCTCAGATCGAGGGCCAGAACGCCGAGATCCGCAAGAACGTGCTGAAGTACGACGAGGTGCTCAACAAGCAGCGCCAGGTCGTCTACGCCGAGCGGCTCCGCGTGCTCAACGGTGAGGACCTCTCCGACCAGGTCCGCAACATGATCGACGACACCGTCGAGGCGTACGTGCGGGGGGCCACCTCCGACGGCTACGGCGAGGACTGGGACCTTGAGCAGCTCTGGTCCAGCCTGAAGCAGCTCTACCCGGTCGGCGTGACGATCGAGGAGTTGGAGGAGGAGGCCGGCGGCTCGCGGGCCGGCATGGACGCCGACTTCCTGGTCGCCCGCCTCAGGGACGACGCCAACGCCGCGTACGACAGGCGTGAGGAGCAACTCGGCCCCGAGGGGGTGCGCCAGCTCGAGCGGATGGTGCTGCTCCAGGTCATCGACCGCAAGTGGCGCGAGCACCTCTACGAGATGGACTACCTCCAGGAGGGCATCAACCTTCGGGCGTACGCCCAGCGCGACCCGGTGGTGGAATACCAGCGCGAGGGCTTCGACATGTTCGCCACCATGATGGATGGCATCAAGGAGGAGACGGTCGGCTTCCTCTACAACGTCGACGTCCAGGTGACCGAACCGGAGCCGGAGGCGGGCTCGGAAGAGGTCACGCTGCTCGACAAGCCGGTGGAGATCCGGGCCAAGGGCCTCAACCAGGCGCCGCGGCGGCAGGGCCTGCAATACTCGGCTCCCACCATCGACGGCGAGGCCAGCCCTGGCGCACCCGTCATCGAGCAGGCCGAGCAGCAGGCTCCGGCGCTCGGCGTGGGCCGCCCGGCCCCGGGCGCTCCGGCGGCACCGGGTCGAACCGCCCCGTCCGCCCCGCAGCGTCCGGCCGCCGGTCTGCGTGGCCCGGCGGTTCCGTCGGTCGCCTCCCGTCGGCCGGCAGCGAACCAGGCGGAGGCGAGCAACGGCCCGTCCCGCAACGCGCCGTGCCCGTGCGGCTCGGGCCGCAAGTACAAGCGCTGCCACGGCGCGCCCAACGGCGGCAACTGACCGACACGACAGCACCTGACCAACGGGTCCCGGCCGACCAGGCCGGGACCCGTTCGGCATCAGACGCGACGGCCCGCGATCAGGTCACGGCCCGCTCGTCCAGCCCGCGTTGTTGAGGTAGGTGAGGACGGCGAGGACGCGGCGGTGGCCGCTGTCTGTCACAGCGAGTCCGAGTTTCGCGAAGATGTTGCCGATGTGCTTGTGGACGGCGTTGTCGGTGATGGTGAGGTGCTGAGCGATGGCGGTGTTGTCGAGTCCCTGTGCCATCAGTGCGAGCACCTCGCGCTCGCGGACGGTGAGTGCGGCGATCGGGTCGCCGGCGCGTTGGACGAGCTGGGCGATGACCTCGGGGTCCATGGCGGTGCCACCCGCGGCGACGCGGCGCAGCGCGTCGATGAACGCGTCCACCCGGCTGACCCGGTCCTTGAGGAGATAGCCGACGCCACCACCGGCGGTGGCGAGCAGTTCGGCGGCGTACTGCTGCTCGACGTACTGCGACAGCACCAGGACCGGCAGGCCCGGCTGTTCCTGCCGGGCCTGAAGGGCGGCCCGGATTCCTTCGTCGCGAAACGATGGCGGCAGCCGGACGTCGACGATGGTGACGTCGGGACGGTGTTCCCGGACGGCGGTCAGGAAACCCGCCGCGTCGTCGGCGATGGCCGCGATATCGAATCCGGCGCGGCCCAGCAGCAGTTCCAGACCAGTGGAGAGCAACACGTTGTCCTCGGCGATCACGACCCGCACGGCAGCTCCACTGTGATGGTCGTCGGCCCACCGGCCGGACTCTCGACGTCGACCGTACCGTCGATCGCGAGCACCCGGCGACGGATCCCGGCGATGCCGGTTCCCCGCCGATCATCAGCCCCGCCGATGCCGTTGTCGCTGATCACCACCGACAGCCGGTCGGCCAGGCGGTCGACCCGCACCGCTGCCGCAGTCCCCTGGCTGTGTTTGGCGACGTTGGTGAGCGCCTCGGTGACGGCGAAGTAGACGATGGTCTCCACGGCCGCCGGCACCCGTCCGACGTCACCGATGCGCAGCCGGGTGGGCACCGGGCAGCGGGCGGTGACGGCGGTCAGCGCTCCGTCCAGGCCCCGGTCGGCGAGAATCGGCGGATAGACGGACTGGATCACCTCCCGCAACTCACTCATCGCCTCTTCGGCGCCTTCGTGCGCGTCCCGGAGGAGTCCTTCCACAAACTGCTCGTCCCGCGGACTGTCAGCAATCGCCTGCCGAGCCAGGGCCAGCCGCATCGCGATGGCCACCAGCCGGGCCTGGGTGCCGTCGTGCAGGTCGCGTTCGATCCTCCGCAGTTCCGCACCGTGTGCGTCGAGCACGTCCGCACGGGTGCGGGTCAGTTCGACGACCCGCTCGGCAAGCTGTTCGTCAGTTGGTTGGGACGCCAGCACCGCGAGACAGATCCGGGCGTGTGCCTGGGCGAGCGGTGCGAAGCACAGGTACGCCAGGGCGGTGAGCAGGAGGATCTGCAGTGGGCCGAGGATCAGAGCAGTCGTCCAACCGTCCACCGGTACGTCGATGAACAGCCGCGGGCCGGTTCCCGGGCTGAACGCCCACCAGAGTGGTGTGGCGATCGCGGCGACCACGATGTTGCCCACGCACAACAGGGCGAGCAGGCCGAGCGCCACCCCGCTCACGGCGTTCACCGGCAGCCAGAGTAGGGCGCGTGACGTGCGGCCGGTGGCACTGTTGTCCCCTGCTCGGCGTCTCGGCCCAGGCTGAGCGGGAGACGACGCCAACGGCGTACCGAGCAGCCGTCGCGCGCGTTCACGATGCCAGCTCGCCCAGAGCCGGGCGAGCCGCGGTACGCACAGCAGTGGCAGGGCGAGCACCGTGGCGGCGCCAGAGGCCAGGGAGCCCAGGAGGTACGCGCCGCCACGCCACGTCTGTACCCACCGTTGCCCCGACCTCAGCGGATGTCCTTCCGTTGCGCCCCGGGGAGCTGGCGTTTCCGACACGGCGTCGAGTCTGCCCGGTGGACGCCGCCCACGTCACTACAGCCAGCTGTAGCTCATATCCGGTAGTGCGGGGTAGCGCTCCAGGCTGTCGCAGAACCTAACGTCAGACGCCATGAGCTGGACGAGGAATCCGTTGAGGCGGCGCATCGCGCAGACCGAGTTCATCGCTGCCGACACTCCGCACGCCCCTGTCGTGCCGACGCTCGGAACAACGCCTCCTGCGGTGCGCTTGGATTCGGTGTCGAAGGAGTACCGGTCGGGAAAGACCGCGCTGCGCGCTCTTGACGCGGTGAGCGCCGGGTTCCCGCGCGGCACGTTCACCGCGGTGATGGGGCCTTCCGGCTCGGGCAAGAGCACGTTTCTCAACTGCGCGGCCGGTCTGGACCGGCCCACCTCGGGCTCGGTCTGGCTGGGCGACGTCGAGTTGTCGCGCCTCGACGAGGTCGCGCTCACCGAGGTGCGGCGACAGCGGATCGGCTTCATCTTCCAGGCCTACAACCTGCTGAGCGCGCTGAACGTGGAGGACAACGTCACGCTGCCGCTGCGACTCGCGGACAAGAGGATCGACAGAGGGTTCCTGCTGGAGGTGCTCACCGCGGTCGGCCTCGGCGAGTTCCGCAAACGGCGGCCCAGCGAACTGTCCGGCGGTCAGCAGCAACGGGTCGCGATCGCCCGGGCGCTGATCAATCACCCGGACGTGGTGGTCGCGGACGAGCCGACCGGCGCGCTGGACACCCGGTCCGGCAAGCAGGTCCTGGAACTGCTGCGGCAGATCGTCGACGACATGGGGCAGACGGTGCTGCTTGTCACCCACGACCCGGTCGCCGCCTCGTACGCCGATTCGGTCCTGTTTCTGGCCGACGGCCGGCTCGCGGGTGAGCTGACCCGGCCCACCCCGGATCAGGTCGCGGCGCGGATGACCCATCTGGGCGAGTGGTGATCCGCCTCATTCGGCGGCTGGTCCGCCTCGTGGTGCCGTTGCCCAGCGACCTGAAACTGGCGTGGAGCACGATCAAGGGGAACAGGGGTGGTTTCGGCGGCTCCTTCATCGCGATCGTCGCGGGCTCGGCGGTGATCACCGCCTGCGGGATCCTGCTGCTGTCCGGGCTGGGCAACGGCGTCACCCCCGAGCGTTACTCGGGCGCCGCGGTGGTCCTGAGCGCGCCGCAGTCGTTCCGGCTCGACGAGAGTTCCGAGGTCCGCTACAGCGAGCGCGTCACACTGCCTGCGGACACTGTCGCCGCCGTCGCCGCGGTGCCCGGCGTCCGGTCCGCTGTCGGCGACGTGAACGTGCAACTCAGCATGCTGAGCCCGGACGGCGACGTGGTGAGCGGCCCGCGCGGCTTTCCGGTGCTCGGACACGGCTGGTCCGCGGCGGCGCTCACGCCGTTCACGGTGAGCAGGGGCCGGCCGCCCGCGACGCCCGGTGACGTCGTGCTGGACGCCGGGCTGGCCGCGCGCGGCGACGTGGCGCTCGACGCGACGGTGCGGATCTCGGTTGGCTCGATCCCGGCTTCCTACCGCGTGGTGGGCATCGCCACCGCACCGGACGGGTTGAATCGGCAGTCCGCGGTGTTCTTCAGCGACGACCAGGCGACCAAGCTGTCCGGCCGTCCGGACCGGGTCGACGCCATCGGCCTGCTCGCCGCACCCGGCATCACCCCGGAGCAACTGGCCGGGCGGATCAGGGCCGCCGTGCCGGACGTGGTGGTTCACACCGGCGCGAAACGCGGTGACGTGGAGTTTCTGGATGTGGGCGACGCCCGCAGCGTGGTGGTGGAGACGGCAGCGTCGTTCGGCGGCACCATGGTGCTGATCGTGGTGTTCGTGGTGGCGAGCACCCTGGCGCTGTCGGTGCGGCAGCGCAGGCGCGAACTGGCAGTGCTGCGGGCCATCGGCGCGACGCCCAAGCAGATCCACTGGATGATCAACGCCGAGATGACGCTTGTGTCGTTGACTGGCGCGCTTGTCGGCGCGATTCCCGGCGTGGCGCTCGCGTTCGTGATGCGCGGCGTGTTCGTCCTCGCGGGCGCGATGCCGCCGGACTTCCCGATGCAGGTGGGCGTGCTGCCCATCCTCGCCGCACTGGTGTTGTGCATGATCAGCGCCCGGTTCGCCGGCTGGCTTGTGGCGCGGCGGGTGGCCAACGTCAGCCCGGTCGAGGCGCTCGGGGACGCCGCGATCGAGCCCAAGAAACTCGGCCGGGTCCGACTGGTCATCGGCGTCCTGCTCATCCCGCTCGGGCTGCTGCTGACGCTGGGCAGTGTGGCAGCGCCGGGAGATTCGGTCGCCGACACCGCGGCGAGCGCGGTTCTCCTGTTCGTCGTGGCGCTCGGGTGTCTCGGACCCGTGCTGCTCAACGGCGCCCTGGTGCTGTTCGGCCGGCTTGTGAACCGGCGGTCCACTGCCGACGGCTTTCTTGCCCAGGCCAACGCGCGGGCCAACTGGCGGCGGCTCAGTGCGGCCACCACACCGCTGGCGATGGGCGTGACGTTGGCCGCCGTGCAGGTGTTCGGCGCCTCCACCACGATCGCGGCGGCGCGGCACCAGCTGGAGGACGGACTGCGGGCCGATCACGCGCTGACCGCGTCGTCCGGCGTCGGGATCTCCCCGCAGGTCGTGGACGCCGTACGCCGTGTGCCGGGGGTCGCCGTGGCGACGCCGGTGGCACGGATGCGGGTGTTGTTGACGTTCCCTTCCGAGGACAGCACCGCGACCACTGTCTTCGCCGCCCAGGGGGTTTCGCCCGAGCGGCTCGCCGACACCATGGAACTCGCTGTTGTCCAGGGAGACACCGCGGAGCTGCGCGGCGAGACGGTGGCACTGAGCCGGGTCGTCGCGGAGACCGTCAGCGCGAGAGTCGGCGGGACGACCGAGCTCCACCTCGGCGACGGTACGACGATCAGGCCACGGGTGGTGGCGATCTACGAGAACGGCCTGGGCTTCGGCGACGTCACCCTGCCCAACGACCTCGTCGTCGCCCACACCACCGCGCGGGTGCACAGCGCGGTGCTGATCAGGTCGGCGGCCGGGACCGATCAGGAGGCGCTCGGCAACGCACTGCGCGCCGCCGTCCGGCCCTATCCGACGGTCCAGGTGGGCGACCGGGAGGCGTTCCTGGCCGCGCCCGGGGCCGGCCGCTCGGGTGACTGGATACTCAACCTGCTGTTCCAGACCGTGCTGCTGGGCTACATCGCCATAGCCGTGGTGAACACCCTTGTGATGTCCACGGCGGCGCGGGTGCGCGAGTTCGCGATGCTGCGACTCATCGGCGCCAGCCGGAACCAGGTTCGAGCGATGATGAACGGCGAGGCCAGGATCGTGGTCCTCGGGTCGCTGCTGTTCGGTGCGCTGGCGACGATCCCGCCGCTGATCGGCTTCAGCCTCGGGCTGACGCGGTCGCCCACACCCAGCATCTCCCTCACCGGGGTGATCGCGATCGTGGCGCTCACCGTCGCGCTCTGCCGGGGCGCGATCACGATGGCCACCCGGTTCGCGATCCGACCGGCGCCGATCGACGCGATCGGCGGCCGCGAGTAGGACCGGCCGGCGTATGCGGCGCCACTGACCGGTCCTCCTGGCCGTCTGCGGTCAGAGGACGTGCAACGCGGTGCAGAGCCAGCGGCCCCGGCGATGCTCCAGCCGGAGCGCCATCGCCCAACTCCGCCCGCCCGCGCCGGCGAGGACAGCCGCCGCCTCGACCGCTGCCTCGCGGGGTTCGCAGACACGCATGCGGAGCAACCGGACCGCTGGCCGGCCGGCGCGGCGGCGAGGTGACCCGGCCCGCCCGGACGCACGGACCAACTCGGTGAGCGACTCACCCGCGCGGACCAACTCGGTCAGCAGGTCGCCTGCTCGGGCGGGGTCGAGCAGTGCCCGCACCTGCGCCGGCGAACGGTAGCCATTTATCACTTCGAGACAACTGCCGACGAACCGATGGGCTGCTCGGGTGGCTTCCGGGGCGGTCGTCGGCGGCGCTGGCGTGACCGGGTGGGTGGTTGACCGGCCGGGCACGGCGCGGAGGTCGGCGCGGCGTTGTGGCGACCGGACCGGGTCGGGGCGGGTCGAGGCGAACAGGTCGAGGACGAGCTGACCGTGGGTCGGCGCCGGCCAGTACGACCCGTCGATCTCGTCGAGGTATGGCGGATCGACTGGCGGAACAGGGCGCAGTCGCACGGCTGGCCGGGAAGGTCCGGGTCGCGCCTCGCTCATCGTGCCCCCATGATCTTGCGTTTGCCTTCGTTTGCCTTCGACGCCATCGAGTTTGGACGATGGACCGCCGTCGGTCAATGGCTCGGGGGCTTCACTCGTTCGTCGCGCAGCCTGATCCACTCGGGCTTGCCAATAACGTGGCGTCCAAGCGGCCGCAACACCGCCGGTTTCGCGATCCGGAGTTGATCACAGTCGGGCGAGCCGGCGCGGGCGGGGCGGCGGCTACTCCGGATCGCGGTCGACGAGCGGGTTGCTCTGCACCCAGTCGGCGGTTTCGTGGTATTTACGGGTTATGTACTCTTCCAGGCGTGCGCGCTCGACACGCCACTGGCCGCGTCCACCGATCTTGATCGCCGGCAGTTCACCGCTGCGCACCATGTGGTAGACCTGCGAGTCCGACACGTTCAGCTCGGTGGCGACGTCGGAGAGCAACAGGAACCTTGGCTCCACAGGAACTCCCGGGGTTGATGTCGTTTGGCTCAGTTTGCCATCGACGGCCCAGGCCGCCCAGCACCTAGCCGCTCGGCCGGGAGGTCGACCGCACGGGACACACCGGGCAGGAGCTTCCACCGGCCGGAGTCGGGGTGTATGACGGTCACGGCGTGCGGCATGATCTGCGCCCGTGCCGGCGGACGCCGGTGGAGGACGAAGCGGGGGAGACGATTGGTGAACGAGGAGCTTGTCCGGGTGTACGTGCCGGCGACCGTACCGATGTTGGCCCGACTGCGCGCGGACGGGCTGACCGCCGACCAGGCGCACGCGGTGACCCCGACGCTTCGCGAGTGGTACGCCGAAGGTGACGAGGAGGAGTTGGAGTACGTCGCGTTCACCCGGGCCGCCCAGGAGGCGCTGCACCTGCTCCGGGCCGACCCGACCGCTCCCCGCCGCCGCGTCGTCGTCTCGGTCGACCTGCCGCCCAGCGCCCTCGGGCGGGGCGACGGTGAGTTGGGTTCCAGCACTGTGACGTTGGCCGAGGTCGTCCCGGTGGGTGCCGTCGCGGCCCTCCACGTGGACGGCGCGGACGCGGTCGAGGAGGTTGCCGCGGCGGCCGAGGTGGTGGCCGAGGCGGCCGCCGGCGATCCCGACGCCCAGTTCACCGTCGACAGCGCGGAGGACCACGAACTGGAGTGGTACGACGTGACGGAGCTGGACCTGCTGCTACACGCGGCCAGCTGAGCCGGCCGCCAGAACGCCGGCCGCCAGAACACCGGGCGCCAGGAGACCGGCAGCCAGAACGCCGGCTGTCAGCGGGCCGGATTCGCCCTGGCCGGGTCCGCGTCGAACGTCTCGGCCGGGTCCGGCTCGTCGTCCTCCGGGTCGACCCGGTCCGCGACCGCCTCCGGGCTGTCGGCCGGCTCGTCGTCGGCGTGGGCCGGGCCGAGCGTGCGGCCGAACGCGACGAGCGCGGTCAGCGCCCCCACGAAGAGCACCCAGATCCCGTTGTCCACCCGCGAGGTGCCCAGTGAGGTCTGTGCCACCGCGTCCGCCTCGCTGAGCGCGCTGGCCAGATCGAGCAGCGACCGGCCACCGACCCGGATGATCACCTCGGCGAGCAGCAGGAGCAGCCCCGGTCCGGCGCCGGCGAGCAGGTACGCGGGCCAGCGCAGCGCCGGAGCGGCGGGATCGCGACGAAGCGTCCGGCGTCGCGCCCAGGTCAGATAGCCGAAGGCGAGCAGCCCGGCGAGCAACCCCGCGACGAGCGACTCGGTGCGGGACACCCACTTGGCCGCGTCGACCACCGACTGTTGGCTGTCGCCCGCGCCGAAGAGGTCGAACAGCGGGTCCCGGGCCTGGCTGAACGCGACAACGAAGACCAGCGTGCCCAGTGCGGCGGTCACCACCGCACCGACCGCCGGGGCGGTCCGCGCGGCGGCCACCGCGCCACCGATGATCGCCGCGGCCGCGGTGGTGCCGGCGATCACGTTGGTGGTCGAGGTGTCGAAGTAGGTGAGGTTGATGGCCAGCGCGGACGCCAGCCCGACAAGCAGTCCGCCGCCGATCGCCCCGGCGAAGCGCAGGGTGGCCCAGTCGCCGTACCGGCGGGCCAGCAGGTTGCCGCCGGCCAGCGCGACGGCGGCCCCGCAGACCAGCGCGGCCGAGATCACGCCGGGCAGAGCGAACGCGGAGAGACTGATCGCTGTCACCCCGGCCGCCGCCGAGGTGATGGCCTCCCGGGTGGACCAGAGCATGGCGGCCAGCCAGCCGAGGGCCAGCAGTGCGAGCACCGCCGCGCCGGGCGCGGGCAGCGGCCGGCTGCTGGGGCTCGCCGCGTCGGCCGCCGGCTCGTGCGACTCCGCGGCCGGGACGCGGCCGGGCTGCTTGGTCATCGTCTCCCCTTCGAGGCGGCAGGTCACCGACCATTCAGGGTACGCGGGCCCGCTGGGCCCCCCGCCGCCGCAGACGACCGGGACGCCGTCGGATCGTCGGATCGAACCTGGTCGGTAAGGAGAGGAGGGGTGGGCCGGTCCTTGGTGGAAGGCGATGGCGGAGGCAGGGTGTGCAGCCCTTCGTGGGAGAATTACGGGAGGTCCCGCCGCTGCTCGGCCCTCCCGTGCGGCGACCGGTGTCCGACCGCCCGGTCGGTGCCCGCGGGTCCGGTTTCGCCACTGCTGTCGAGATCGCCAGGAGCCTTGATGGATGCCGTGTTCTCCGTTCCCGAGCCGCGCAACGAGCCGGTTCGCAACTACGAGCCGGGCAGCCCCGACCGGGACCGGCTCCAGCGGCGGCTGACCGAGCTCGCCGCCGAGCGCATCGACCTGCCGATGACAATCGGCGGTGAGCAGCGGATGGCCGCCGGTGAGTCGATCGACGTGGTGCAGCCGCACCGGCACGCGCACGTGCTGGGCGTGACCGCGCACGCCACCCACGATGACGCGCGCGCCGCGATCAAGGCGGCCAAGGACGCCGCTCCGATGTGGCGGGCGCTGCCCTTCGAGGAGCGGGCCGCGATCTTCCTGCGCGCCGCCGAGCTGCTCGCCGGCCCGTGGCGCGACACCCTCAACGCCGCCACCATGCTCGGCCAGTCGAAGACCGCGATCCAGGCGGAGATCGACTCGGCGTGTGAGTTCATCGACTTCCTCCGGTTCAACGTGCACTTCGCGCGGCGTCTGCTGGAGGAGCAGCCGGCGTCCTCTCCCGGCGTCTGGAACCGCTTCGACCACCGCCCGCTGGAGGGTTTCGTCTACGCGGTCACCCCGTTCAACTTCACCGCCATCGCCGGCAACCTGCCGTCGGCGCCGGCCCTGCTGGGCAACACGGTGATCTGGAAGCCGGGCCCGACCCAGCAGTTCGCCGCGCACTTCACGATGCGGCTGTTCGAGGCCGCCGGCCTGCCGCCCGGCGTGATCAACATGGTCACCGGCCGGGGCGAGGAGGTCTCGGACGTGGTGCTCGCCGACCCGGACCTGGCCGGCATCCACTTCACCGGCTCGACAAAGGTCTTCCAGCAGTTGTGGCGGACCGTCGGCGACAACATCGCCCGTTACCGGGGTTACCCACGCCTCGTCGGCGAGACCGGCGGCAAGGACTTCGTGGTCGCGCACACAAGCGCCGACGTGGACGCCCTGCACACCGCGCTGATCCGCGGCGCGTACGAGTACCAGGGGCAGAAGTGCTCGGCGGCCTCGCGGGCGTACGTGCCGCGCTCGATCTGGGAGGGTGGGCTGCGGGACCGGCTGGCCGCCACCGCGGACTCGCTGACCTACGGGGACGTGGCCGACTTCGGCAACTTCGGCGGCGCGGTGATCGACGACAAGGCGTTCGCCCGGCACACCGCCGCGCTGGAGCTGATCGGCGGTGACGACTCCTGCCGGGTGCTGGCCGGTGGCACCGCCGACGACTCGGTCGGCTACTTCGTCCGGCCGACGCTCTTCGAGTGCGGCGATGCCGCCCACGAGACCTTCACCACCGAGTACTTCGGGCCGATCCTGGGCGTGCACGTGTTCGACGACGCCCGCTTCGACGACGTGGTCGCGCAGGCCGAGTCGATCGCCCCGTACGCGCTGACCGGCTCGGTGTTCGCCACCGACCGCCGGGTGGTCGACGCGGTCGCCGAGCGCATGCGCTACGCGGCGGGCAACTTCTACATCAACGACAAGCCGACCGGCGCGGTGGTCGGGCAGCAGCCGTTCGGTGGCGCGCGGGCCAGCGGCACCAACGACAAGGCGGGCTCCTGGCTCAACCTGGTCCGCTGGGTGTCGCCGCGGACGATCAAGGAGACCTTCGTGCCGCCGACCGACCACACGTACCCCCACATGGGCTGACCTGCGGCGACGACCCGCCGGCGGCGCGCGGTGCCGCCGGCGGGTCGACCCGGGGTCGTGATCCATCGATGGTCCTCAACGGACAGTCTGTCGCCGACAGTGCACTTAGGAAGTCCTGTTGGGTGGCAAACCGGCAAATCCTGGACGCCGGGTGCGCAAAGTGGCAGCGTAGGCGGCATGGCGGATTCCGGAGTCAACCCTACGGCGGCGGCCCTGCTCGGCCTCCTCCATGAGGGCCCGATGACAGGTGGTCAGTTGATGGCCGCTGCTGAGCGCCGTCTGGCGCCGTACTGGTCGATGACGCGCAGTCAGGTCTACCGCGAGTTGCCGGTGCTGGCCGAGCGGGGTTTCGTGCGGCTCGGGAAGCCGGGGCCGCGGATGAGTCAGCCGTACGCGCTCACCGCCAGCGGGAAACGGACATTTTCCCGCTGGCTGGCGGAGAACCCGGGGCGGGACACCATCCGCAACCCGATCGCGCTGCGGATGGCCTTCGGCAACCTGCACTCCGCCAGCCAGTTGAAGGGCCTGTACGCCTCGGCGAACGAGTACCACACCGAGGCCCTCGCCCAGGTCCGGGAGCAGGTGAAGAACGCCAAACGGGATGGGGAGACGTACGACGCCAGCGCGCTGGAGTTCGCCGTCGCCTATCACCGGGCTGCCCTGTCCTGGTTGAAGTCCGCACCGGTCGGGTGACCTCCGGCGGATTCGCCCGGCGGGAACGAGCTGCTCAGCGTAGGGCGGCGCGGTGCCGCTTTTGCGCGGGACCGCGGGGCTCGCAAGCTCAATCGTCGCCCGCGCAGTACGCTTACCTGTCGTGACCGCTGCCGATTACGCCGAACAGCTCAAGGAACTCGACGCGACCCTGCGAAACATCGAGGCCGTCCTCAACCTCGACCGACTCCACGAGGACAAGGCCCGCCTTGAGCAGGAGGCTTCCGCCCCCGACCTGTGGGACGACCAGGCCAAGGCTCAGCAGGTGACCTCGCAGCTGTCGTACGTCAACGGCGAGATCAGCAAGCTGGGCAGCCTCCGGTCCAGCCTTGACGACGCCCAGGTGTTGTTGGAGCTGGCCGAGGCCGAGGCCGACCCGGGCGTGCTGACCGAGGTCGAGTCGGAGATCACCGGGTTGACGAAGGCCATCCAGGAGATGGAGGTCCGCACCCTGCTCTCCGGCGAGTACGACTCCCGGGAGGCGCTGATCGCCATCCGCGCGGGCGCCGGTGGCGTGGACGCGGCGGACTTCGCCGAGATGCTGCTGCGGATGTACCTGCGCTGGGCGGAGCGGCACGGCTACCCGACCGAGGTCTACGAGACCTCCTACGCCGAGGAGGCGGGTCTGAAGTCGGCCACCTTCGCGGTCAAGGTGCCCTACGCGTACGGCACGCTCAGTGTCGAGTCGGGCACCCACCGGTTGGTCCGGATCAGCCCGTTCGACAACCAGGGCCGCCGGCAGACAAGCTTCGCGGGCGTCGAGGTCCTGCCGGTCACCGAGCAGACCGACCACATCGACATCCCGGAGAACGAGGTACGCGTCGACGTCTACCGCTCCTCCGGCCCCGGTGGGCAGAGCGTCAACACCACCGACTCGGCGGTCCGGTTGACCCACATCCCGACCGGCATCGTTGTCACCTGTCAGAACGAGAAGTCCCAACTGCAGAACAAGGCCTCCGCGTTGCGGGTGCTCCAGGCCCGACTGCTGGAGCGCAAGCGCCAGGAGGAGCAGGCCAAGCTGGAGGGGCTCAAGGAGAACGCCGCCGGTTCGTGGGGCGACCAGATGCGCTCCTACGTCCTGCACCCGTATCAGATGGTGAAGGATCTCCGAACCGAGCAGGAGACCGGCAATCCGAGCGCGGTGTTCGACGGCGATCTGGACGGTTTCATCGAGGCGGGGATCCGTTGGCGTAAGCAGCGGCAACTCGCCGGCGACGGAGCGTAACGACACGCGGGCGGAACGCGTCGTCGATCTCCAGGTGGGGGCCTGATTCGACGACTCGTGCCGGATCGGCGGGGCGTGGGGCTTGGCTCAGTTGTTACACCGCGTAGACTCACCACCCGTGATTCAGCTTGAGCAAGTGACGAAGACGTACCCGAAGGCGTCCCGGCCTTCGCTCGACAACGTGTCCGTCTCGATCGAGAAGGGCGAGTTCGTCTTCTTCATCGGTCCATCCGGCTCCGGCAAGTCCACAATCATCAAGATGCTGCTGCACGAGGTCGCCCCCAACAAGGGCCGCGTCGTCGTCAACGGCAAGGACGTCACGTCGATGCGTTCCTGGAAGCGACCCCACTTCCGGCGCTCGATCGGCTGTGTCTTCCAGGACTTCCGGCTGCTGCCGAACCGCACCGCGTACGAGAACGTGGCGTTCGCCCTCGAGGTGATCGGCAAGACCAAGGCGGTTGCCCGCCGGGTCGTGCCGGAGGTGCTGGAGCTGGTCGGGCTCGGTGGCAAGGAGCACCGCTACCCGCACGAGCTCTCCGGTGGTGAGCAGCAGCGGGTCGCCGTCGCCCGGGCGTTCGTGAACCGTCCGCTGATCCTGCTGGCGGACGAGCCCACCGGAAACCTGGACCCGGACACCTCGATCGAGATCATGCGCCTGCTGGACCGGATCAACCGCACCGGCACGACCGTCGTGATGGTCACCCACGACTCCAACATCGTCAACCAGATGCGCCGCCGCGTCGTCGAGATCGAGAGCGGTCGTATCGTGCGTGACCAGGCCCGCGGCGTCTACGGGTGAGCCGGCTCTCCACCCCTGCGCAGCCTGACGACGAACACTTCATGCCGGAGACCCGGAGGAAATCCCGATGCGCGTGAAATACGTCCTGTCCGAGGTACTGGTCGGACTGTGGCGCAACGTGACCATGTCCATCGCGATGATCATCACGATGGCGGTCTCGCTGACCATGCTCGGCGCCAGCGGTCTCATGTACCGCCAGGTCGACGACATGAAGGTCACCTACTACAAGAACATCGAAGTCTCGATCTTCTTGAAGCAGGAGGTGAGCGAGCAGGAGCGCACCGACCTCAACGCCAAGCTCGACAGCGACCCCCTGGTCAAGGAGGTCTTCTACGTCAACAAGGACGAGGCGTACAAGAAGTTCAAGGTCATGTACCAGGACGCCCCCGACCTGGTGAACGTGGTCAAGCCAGACCAGCTGCCCGAGTCGTTCCGGCTCAAGCTGAACAACCCGGAGCAGTACAAGGACATCTACGAGCAGTACAAGAACAGCGCGGGTGTTGACGAGATCATCGACCAGAGTCGACTGCTCGACAAGATCTTCAACATCCTCACCTCGATCCAGAACATCGCCCTGGCCGCCGCCATCGTGATGGCGATCGCCGCCCTGCTGCTTGTCGCGAACACCATCCAGGTGGCCGCGTACAGCAAGCGGCGTGAGGTCGCCGTCATGAAGCTGGTCGGCGCATCAAACTGGTTCATCCAGGCGCCGTTCGTGCTGGAGGCCGTGGTGGCCGGCCTGATCGGCTCGCTGCTCGGTCTGGTGGCCCTTGTCGCGGCCAAGTACCTGCTCTTCGACCGCTCGTTGAGCGCGTTGCAGGGCCTGCTCTCGCCGATCTCCTGGGGCGACATCCTTGTCGTCTTCCCGTTGATGGCCGGCGTCGGTGGCCTGATCAGCGCGGGCACCGCCTGGATCACCCTGCGCTTCTACCTGCGGGTCTAGGCACCGGACGGGTCGTCCCGTCTCCCGAGGACCCTCCCGCCGCCGGAAATAAACGGCGCGGGAGGGTCCTTGTTATTCGGGTAGCATGATCGGTTGTCCGGCCGGGGTGATCCCGGCCGCGGGCGACGCGGGAGAGGGGGTGGCACCGATGCCACGGGAAAAGGGGCGCAAGGTGGTCGCCTCCAACAAGAAGGCACGCCACGACTACGCCATCCTCGACACGTACGAGGCCGGCATGGCGCTGACCGGTACCGAGGTCAAGTCGCTGCGGGCCGGGCGGGCGTCGCTTGTCGACGCGTTCGCCCAGGAACGTGACGGCGAGCTGTTTCTGCACGCCATGCACATCCCGGAGTACACCCAGGGCACGTGGACCAACCACGAGCCCCGACGTACCCGCAAGCTGCTGCTCAACCGGGGCGAGATCGACAAGCTCGTCGGCAAGACCCGCGAGGGCGGTCTGACGATCGTTCCGTTGCAGGTCTACTTCTCCGACGGCTGGGCCAAGGTCGAGATCGCCCTGGCCAAGGGTAAGAAGTCGTACGACAAGCGTCAGGACCTCGCCAAGCGGGACGCGGACCGGGAGATCGCCCGGGTGTCCGGTCGGCGCGGCAAGGGGATGGACGAGTAGATAGTCCCGTTTGTCCGGGTCGGCACGCCGGCCCGGGGCCTCGGGATGAAAGCCGTTGCGGCAGGCGTTAGGCTTGTCAGTGCCACCACATCGGTGGCCTGTCGAGGGGGTGACTGGTTTCGACTTCGTACGCAGCGACAGGGGAAGCGAGCCGAGGAAGCCGACGTCGTCTCGAGAATCGGTCGTCGGAAACTTATAAGCGCCAATAACCAACGCGCTGACTTCGCTCTCGCCGCCTGAGGCGAGTAGCTAAGTCTGTCGGTCTGGGAACGCCTTCGTCCCAGTAGCCGGCATCAGCTAGGAGGCTGGCCAACCGGACCCGGTCGCGGGGTCCGTGCGGCGAGATTAATCAGCGACTGGGCCCGTCACACCAACTTGCTCGCGTGAGCGGTGGGGCCGAGTAGAGGCACAGCGAGCTGCGCTCGGAGAAGCCCTGACAAACCGGCGAAGGACCCGGGTTCGATTCCCGGCACCTCCACCACCTCGAGCGAAGCGCCCCGGCCCACCGGCCGGGGCGCTTCGTCGTGTGCGGGCCGACTGCCCCTACGCTGCCCCTGTGATGAACCAGGGGCTGCGCCTGTCGGTGGGCGCCTCAGCCGCCCAGCGCACGTGGGCGGTGGTGGTGGGCGTCTTCGTCGCGGCCGTCGGTGCGGCATTCGTGGTGCTGCCGGTGATCGCCGGCGGGGTGCTGGGCCGGCTGTCCGGCCCGGGTGACCCGTTCTCCTCCTATGAGGAGGCTCGCGACGTACCGCCCGGGATGCTGCCACCCGCGCTGCGGGACGCCGACGGTGGCGCGTCACAGGCCGGGCTGAGCCCGTTCATCGGGCTCTGCGGCCTGCCGTTCGTCCTGCTCAGCATCTACCTGGTGCTGCGGGTGCTCCGCACGGCCGCGTGGCTGGAGGGCAGCCACGCGCGGGTCCGGGGCGCGTTTCGGACGCGCACCGTCGACCTCGCCACCGCCCGGATCGACGCCGCGCCGCTGTCGTATCGCGAGGCGGAAGACGACGTCCCGGGTGGGCGGCGGACGCCCGCCATCATCGCTACCGACCCCGCGGACGGACGGCGGGTCACCGTCGCGTTGCACGGCATGGGGCTGGCCACCCTGCCCCCGTCCGAGTTGCGCGCGCTTGCCGACGCGATAACGACGGGCCGGCCCGTCGACGGTCGGGACGGCGACGCGCACGCCGTGGCCCGCCAACTGCGCCGCCTGGCGGAGCACCCCCAGCTCGGCTGAGCGGCGGTGTCCGTTTCCCGTGGGACCTGCGGGACCCCTGGGACGAATGGGACGGATGAGCATCCTTTGAGGCCTTTACAGGCCGGGTCGGGCGGGCTCACCATCGCGGTATGGGGTAGCAGCACAGCGCGGGAGGTGCCATGGTCACCGGTCCGGTCCAGCAGTCGTCGCTCGTCGCCCGACCGTCCGCCGCACCGCACCATCCCAGCGGGTTGCCCGGTGAGCCACGCCCGGCCGGGCTGGCCGGAGACGTCCACGCGTTCGGCCGGGCCGTCACCGCGCCCCCCACCGAGCCGCGCTGGCGGGAACAGGTCCTGCTCCGGCTGCGCCCGGTGGGGCGGGGGTTCGCCGAGCACGTCCACGCCACCGAGGGCCCGGCCGGGCTCTATCGGGAGTTGCTCACCCAGTCGCCACGGCTGCACCACGGGGTGCGGTTGCTGACCCGGGAGCACGCCGGGATCATCGCGGCGATCCTTGCCGTGCAGCGGATCGCCGAGCAGCCCGAGGCCGACCCCGACGAGCTGCGGCACCGGGCCGGGCACCTGCTGCGGAGGTTGGCCCGGCACCGGCGGCGCGGCGCCGATCTGCTCTGGGAGGCGTACCAGACGGACCTGGGTGGCGAAACCTGAGCAGTCGACGGGAACCGGGGGGTCGACGGCGGCGTCGAACCGGACATGCGTCGACCAGCCCTGCTGCTCGTACTCCCGTTGCTGCTCCTGACGGGCTGCGCCCCGACCGGCGCGGAACCGGCCGGCGGGCCCCGCAGCCCGGCACACCGCGCGGAGACGTTCGACGAGCGGGCCGCCGAGGTCGCCGAGGCGTGGCGGCCCAGCCCCGACTGGCGTGCCGGGTACGTCCCGCTGGAGGGGCCCACGGTGCTCACCGGCGACCCGCGCTTCACCCCGGACACCGAGGCGGCCTTCCGGGCCGGGTGGTACCGGGCGCAGGTCGCGATACCGCCCACCCGGGTCGGCGGCGAGATCCGGTTCCCGGACGGCCGGCTGACGCTGCCGCTGGTCAGCGCCGCCGAGGCGTACCGGCAGTTGGACCAGGGCGATCCGCTGCCCTGCCCGGGGCGGCCGAAGCGGCCCGGCCGGCCGACCCCCGGCGGCCCCACCGTCGAACCCGGGCCGGACGGGTGGGCCACCAGCACGGCGCAGACGGCCTGTCTCCCGCTCACCGTCACCGGTGTCACGTTCGGTGCCGTGCCGGTCCGCACGAGCCGGGGCGAGGCGCAGGTCCCGGCCTGGCTGTTCACCATCAAGGAGCTGGCCACGCCGGTGGCCCAGCTCGCCGTCGCGCCGACCGCGGTGCGGCCCGTTCCCGAACCCTCCACGCCGGCCCGTCCGCTGGGCGACGGCCTGGTGGGCGCCCAGGATCTGACGGCTGTCGACGGCGTCCGGATGACAGTGCGGCTCGGCGTCGGCGCGTGTGACACCGGCATCACGCCGTTGGTGTGGGAACGGCCGGACGTCGTGGTGGTCGGTGGCAGCATCACCCGGGCCACCGGCATGTGCGACGCCGTGCTCAAGCTGGAACCGGTCGCCGTCACCCTCGCGGCGCCGCTGGGCGCCCGGCCGGTCCTGGACGTCGCCACCGGCGCCCCCCTGTCGATCGCCCCACGATGACGGGGCTGGCACCGGAGCCGACGGGTTGGTTCAGAGGATGCTTGGCACGTCGGTGCTGATCGGCACCGGCAGCACTGTCGGCCGGTCGGCACGCAGCCCGGTGGCGAGCGCCGCGCCGAGCTGGTCGGGCGTCTGGACCACCTCGGTGGCGCAGCCGTAGCCGGCCGCGATCGCGACGATGTCCAACCCCGGCAGGTCCAGGCCGGGCACCCCGGGAGTGTGCTTCAGCTCGGCGAACGCCTTGAGGATCGCGTACTGCTGATTGACCGGGACGACCACCACCACCGGCAGGGCGAGACGTGCGGCGGTCCACAGGGCCTGCACCGAGTAGTGGAACGAGCCGTCGCCGATGACCGCCACCACCGGACGGCCGCGCCCGGTGTCCCGCTCGGCGAGTGCCACCCCGATCGCGGCCGGCAGGCCGTAGCCGAGACCGCCGCTGGCCATCGTGAAGTACGACGCCGGGCGGCTGATCCGCAGCCGCCGACGCAGTGCGGACAGATTGGACGGTGACTCCTGCACCAGCACGCCGTCCGCCGGCCAGTGCGCGGCCAGCCCGGCGAACAGGGCGTCGGCGCTCACCGGGGAGGTGATCTCCGGCGGAGTCGGCGCGTCCCGGGGCGCGGGCGGTGGCCGGTCGGCCGGCGGCACCCGGTCCAGCAGCGCGGTCAGCGTCAGCCCCGGGTCGCCGAGCAGGCTGTCCCCAACCGGGGCGCGCGCGGCCTCGTCGGGGTCGTCGGTGACGTGCAGCAGCCGGGCGCCGTCCGGTAGGTGCCCGCCCGGCACGTACGGGTAGTAGCGGAACACCGGAGCACCGACGACAAGCACCGTGTCGTGTCCGCGCAGCGCCTCGGCGAGCGGACCGATCGCGTACGGCAGCACCCCGCGGAAGTGCGGGTGGTCCTCCGGGAACACGGCGCGTTCGGGCGCGGGGGCCGACCAGACCGGTGCGGCCAGCCGCTCGGCGAGCGCGACAGCGGTCGGCCAGCTGCCGGCGCGGTCCACCCCCGGCCCGTACACCAGCACCGGGTTGTCGCTGCCGGCCAGGACCCGGGCGAACTCGTCGAGCCGTTGTGGGTCCGGCGCGAACCGGGTGGCCACCGTTCGCGGTGCGGGCAGCGGATCGGCCGGCTGGGCCCAGTCGTCCATCGGCAGGGAGAGGAAGACCGGCCCGGCCGGTGGCTGCACCGCCGTCGCGTACGCCCGTAGCACCGCCCCGGGGATGTCCTGCGCCCGGGCCGGCTCGTAGGCCCACTTGACGTACGGCTGCGGAAGCTCGGTGGGCCTTCGGCTGGCCAGTCGAGGTTCGAGCAGCAGCATCTCCCGGGTCTGCTGGCCGGCCGTGACGATCAGCGGGGTCTTGTTGTGCCAGGCGGTCACCAGGTTGCCCATGCCGTTGCCGGTGCCCGGGGCGGTGTGCAGGTTGACGTGGGCGGCCGTCCCGCTGGCCTGGGCGTAGCCGTCGGCCATCGCGACCGCCGTCGCTTCCTGGAGCGCGTGGACGTAGTGGAAGTCGGAGGGGAAGTCCTGGAGGAACGGCTCCTCCGTCGAGCCGGGGTTACCGAAGACAGTGGTCATGCCGAGGGTGCGGAGCACGTCGTACGTCGCGTCCCGGACCGTTGCCATCGCCACCCGCCTTCGTGTCGCGGGAGGGACGACAGTAGTCGTCCCTCCCGATCAGCCGAATCTATCGGGATGTGACGGACCTTTCGGGTGTTTCCCGCTGGCTCATCCAGCCGGCCGCGCCCGTGCCTGGTCAGGGCATCGGAACGAACAGGGAGCTGTCTTAACTGTGTGATCACCTGCCGGTCAGCTCTTAGCCAGCACCCGGGACGCAGGCTATGGTGCCAGGCATGGCGTTGACAGCACGGCTGATCTCGATGCACCGGGCGGATCCGGCAGATGACCGATCCCCGGCGCGGGCTCACGGTTGACGGGTGTGTGGGATGCAGGGAGAGGGTCAGGCGATCGGCGGACGAGCGATGGAGTCGATGACCGGGCGGCTACTGGTCGCGACTCCGGCGCTCAAGGACCCGAACTTCGACCGTACGGTGGTGCTGCTCGTCGCCCACGAGCCGGGCGGCGCGCTCGGCGTGGTCCTGAACCGGGCCACCGAGGTGCCGGTGGCCGAGGTGCTCGGCGACTGGAGCGATCTGGCCCGCTATCCGGCGGTGCTCTTCGAGGGCGGGCCGGTGCAGCCTGACTCGGCCATCTGCCTGGCCCGCATGCGGCACCCGATGCGCCGGCTGAAGGGCTTCCACCAGGTCTCCGGAGCGGTCGGCACGATCGACCTCTCGGTCGACCCGGAGCGGCTGCGGGAGAGCATCGGCGGCATCCGTGTCTTCGCCGGCTACTCCGGCTGGGGCAGCGGCCAGCTGGAGCAGGAGATCGCCGACGGCTCCTGGTTCGTGCTGGACGGGCTGCCCGGTGACGCGTTCGTCGACCGGCCCGACGATCTGTGGCCGATGGTGTTGCGCCGGCAGGGCGGGATGATGGCCGCGGTCGCCCACTTCCCGCCGGACGTCGCGCTCAACTGACCCGTCCCGGCCGGGGACCCCGCGAGATGACCATGCCGGCCGGTCTGTGTATAGTTTCCCAGTGCCCGGGGGACCGGGACGACAGCAAGGGGCCGTGGCGCAGCTGGTAGCGCACCACACTGGCAGTGTGGGGGTCAGGGGTTCGAGTCCCCTCGGCTCCACCTTGCGAATGTAGGGCAGCGGCCCGGTTGATGATCATCAACCGGGCCGCTGTCTGTCGTCCACGCCCGCTCGTGGTGGCGGAGTCGGTGCGGTTGCTCAGGACGGCCTAGCGGACGATCGGTGACCACTCCCGCTGCCTGACGATCGTCACCCCGGGGGTGCGGTAATAGGGGCCCTCGGCGACGATCGCGGCGAACGCCCCGGCGTCCGGGACGTCGAAGATCAGGAGCGCGCCGGAGTCGTCGGCGAACGGCCCGGCCATGGCCAGCCGCCCCTCCTGACGCAGCGCCTGGAGACGTTCCCGGTGCGCGGGCCGAGCGGCGAGCCGGTCGGGTTCGTCGCCGAAGGACAGCTCCAAGATGAACACGGATTCCTCCTCGTCAGGGCGGTTTCCGGGCACCCTAGCGCGACAGTGAACGCAAAAACGCCCCGACCGGGAGTGACCCGGTCGGGGCGTGCACTGCACTATGTCCGATAAGGGGGTTATCAGCCCTGGCGGCTCTTCCACTGCGGGTTCGCGCGGTTCACCACGACCACCCGGCCACGACGGCGGACCACCACCGAACCCGGCTTCTGCTTCAGCGCACGCAACGAGCTACGTACCTTCATGTCTGCCTCCTCGGTTCCAGCGGTTCCGAGTATCGAAACGCCGTACCCACCCCGGGGATTCCCGCCGCCCTGGCCGGTCGGCAGCCAGGCCAGGGGAGGTGCGGGAGTGGTGTTCGGGGCGGTTGTGACGGCCTACGCGCGGTCAGCCCGATGGGGTCGCGCCTGTGGAGGCCCGGGGCGGCATCGTCGGTAGCCGAACGGTGAAGGTCGCCCCGGCGCCGGGGCGGCTGTCGGTGGAGATCGTCCCGCCGTGGCTTGTCACCACCTCGCGCAGGAGGGCCAGGCCCAGACCGAAGCGCCGGTCCTTGGCCCCGGCGCCACGGTGGAAGCGGTCGAAGAGGTGTTCGGCGTCGGCGGGGTCGAAGCCGGCTCCGCTGTCCGTGACCACCAGGTCCGCGCCGCGGCGGGAGGTGCGCAGGGCGACGTCGATGCGGCCGCCGGTCGGGGTGTGGGTGAGGGCGTTGGCGAGCAGTTCGCCGACCATGCGGCGCAGGGCCGAGGCGATGCCGGGGACGAGGACCGGAGTGTCCGGGACGGTCAGGTGCAGTTGGACGCCCTGCTCCGCGGCGCGGTCGGCCTCGCAGTCGACGGCCTGGGCGGTGAGGAGGGCCAGGTTGACGGGCTCGGAGGGGTGCCGGTCGGCCGGGGTGGCGGCGAGGCGGGCGGAGAGCAGGAGCTCGTCGACGATCTCGCCGAGGCGGCGGGTGGTCTCGATCAGGTGGTCGTAGTCGGCGCGGTCGGCGCCGGCGCGGCGGGCCAGGATCTGGGCGCGGGTGTGGACCTGGGCGATGGGGGTGCGCAACTCGTGGCTGGCGTCGGCGACGAAGCGGCGCTGCCGGCCGAGCGCCTCGGCGAGCGGCGCCACGGCTCGGCGGCCCACGGCGATGCCAGTGAACGCCGCAGCGGCGAGGCCGACCATCGCGGCGAGGAAGAAGGCGGCGAGCAGGTGACGCCGGTCGGAGAGCTGGAAGCGCGCGTCGAACACCGCTTGCACGACACCGGTGCCGCGCGGCTGGGTGCGGACGTAGTAGGTGGTGCCGTTGCGGTCGACCTTGTCGCTGCGGACCTGGTGGTCGAGGGCCACCGCGTCGATGGCGGACCGCAGCGGGAAGCCCGGCGGGGGCGGGTTCCGGCCCGAGTCGGTGCGGCTGCCGTCGTACAGGATGATCCAGCTGCAGCCCGGCGGCCCCGCGATGGTGCCGTGGACCGCGCCGTAGTCGAGCTCCCGTTCGATCTGTTCGTGCTGGTTGCGCAGCAGTGCGGCATAGGAGATGGCGGCGCCCAGGGCGAGCAGCGCCGTCATGGTGAGTCCGACCAGCAGACTGACCCGCGCCCGGGCCCGGCGCAGCATGGTGTCCTCGAAGCTCACAGGGTTCCCAGCCGGTAGCCGAGGCCGTGCACGGTCCGGATCACCGAGCGCCCGAGCTTGCGGCGCAGGTAGTAGACGTAGGTGTCGACCAGGGACGCCGCGGCCGCTTCGTCGAAGACCCGGCTGCGCAGCTCGGAGCGGGAGTGGACGGTGTGCGGCCGGGCCGCGAGGACCCGCAGCAGCTCGAACTCGCGTGCGGACAGGGCGATCCGGGTGCCGTCGGGCAGGACGGCGTCGCGCACGGAGAGGTCGAGCTGGCCCGACCCGAGCCGCAGCACCTCCGTGGCGTCATGTGTCCGGCGGCACAGGGCCCGGATGCGGGCGCTCAACTCGTCCAGGTCGAAGGGCTTCGTCAGGTAGTCGTCGGCGCCCGCGTCGAGGCCGGCGACCCGGTCCTCGACGGTGCCGAGGGCGGTCAGCAGCAGCGCCCGGGCGACCACCGCGCGGGAGCGCAGCCGGACGACCAGGTCCAGCCCGTCGAGGGCGGGGAGACGCCTGTCGATCACCATCACGTCGTACGGGCGGGTGAGCCCCAGGTGTAGGCCACGCTGGCCGTCGGGGGCCTGGTCGACGACGTATCCCTCGCCGGTCAGTGTCTCGGCCACCATGTCGCGTAGCTCCGAGTCGTCCTCGACGAGCAGGAGGCGGGTCATGTACAGATAGTGACATAGAAACACATCTATGTGGTGTGAAACTTGTCTCCTCAAACAATCAATCTACGGGGTTCCGGCGGGTACGAGCGACGGTGTAGAAGCGGGCACCCGTGCCTCGCGCCGCTCGATCCAGCTCAGCAGGGGTGTCGTCATGATTGTCGTGACGAGCGCGACCAGCACCAGCACGGTGAAGAGCGACGAATTCACGACGCCCGCCTCCAGCCCCACGTTCAGGGCGATCAGCTGCATCAGGCCCCGGGCGTTCATCAGGGCGCCGACGCGCAGCGCCACCGGGTTCGGCTCGCCCATCAACCGGGCCGCACCCCAGCAGGCGCCGAACTTGCCGACGATCGCCACGGCCACGCACGCGACGGCGAAACCGAGCACGGCCGGGTTGCTCAGCAACGCGAACTCGGTGCGCAGCCCGGAGAAGGTGAAGAACAGCGGCAGAAACACCGTCGCCGCGACCGGCGTCAGCGTGTCGACCACCCGGTCGGTCTGCGCGGAGTGCGGCATGACCACGCCGACCGCGAAAGCACCGAAGACCGCGTAGAGCCCGATCTCGTCGGTGTACCAGGCCACCAGGAAGAGCAGCGCCACAACGCCCAGCAGGCGTGCGCGATCACCCGAGAGCCCCATCACGTAGCCGGTCACCCGCCGCCCACCCAGCCACAGCGCCAGCCCGAACAGCACCGCGCCACCCGCGCAGACCAGCGCCGGGCCGACGGAGCCCGAGGCGAACGCCAACACCACGGCCAGCAGGATCCACGCGACAGCGTCGTCGATCGCGCCGCTGGCCAGGGCGAGCAACCCGAAGCGGGTGCCGGCGAGGCCGCGCTCGGTGATGATCCGGGCAAGCATCGGGAAGGCCGTGATCGCCAGCGCCACACCGACGAACGCCGCTGACACCCCGAGCGACACGCCCTCCGCGCGGATCGGGACGAAGCCCGCCATGCCCAGGACCAGCAGGAACCCCAGCACCAGCGGAACCGTGACACCCGCGAGCGACACCGTGCCCGCCGTGCCCGCGAGCCCGGTCACCCGGTGCGAGGTGAAGGCGTACCCGGCCTGGAACATGAACAACACAAGGCCGACCTGGCCGACCACGTACAGGATCGGCAGCAGCGGCGCGGGAAAGAGGGCGGCCTGCGCGCCCGGCCAGAACAGGCCGAGCAGCGACGGGCCGAGCAGCACCCCGGCGAGCATCTCGCTCACCACGGGCGGCTGACCCGCCTTGCCGAGCAGCCAGGAGACCAGCTTGCAGAAGAGCAGAATGACAGCTACCGCGATGAAGAACCGCGGGGCGAGTTCGGTGGGGGTCACGCGCTGGCCTCCTCGAAGAATCGGGTGCACAACCTCTGTCGTCGGGCGTCGACGACCATCCAGGTGCCGCAGACGAGCTGCTTGACCGAGCGCCCCACGTCGAAGATCCGGTCGCGCTGCCGCATCAGGCTGAGCCGGGTGCGGCCGGGACCAGGAAGACCCCGGGGCGTCAGGTACGCGGGACCGCGACTCGGCAGCGAGCGGGTGTGCGCCGCCGACGAGCTGACCGAGAAGCGCCGCAGCACCTCCCGGGTCGCCGCGCGTAGCTGGACGGGAGCCGAGCCCCGCGCCGGACAGGCCCGGTTGGCGGTCACGCCGTACGGGATGAAGTGGGCATCCTGCGGGCGCAACGTCAGCCAGCGGTCCGGGTTGAACTCGTCGTCCGCGGCGGGACCCGTGCGCTGGAAGGCCCGGTAGTTGAAGAGCAGCACGGATCCGGTGGGGAGGACGTGATCGCCCACGGTGATGGGTCCGGAGGTGATCCGGTGCGCGATGCCGAAGAGCGGGTGCACGCGGAGCGTCTCGTCGACGATCCGGTCGAGCGACCCGTCCGACGTGTCGGTGACGGACCCGGCGCACAGCAGGATGTGCGCCATGGCCTCCGACATCTGCACCACAGCCGTGTTGAAGAACGCGCCCTGGAGGTACCAGGCGGTCTCCAGGGCCGTGAAGGGCGGTGGCAGCACCACCGGGCACGTCCCCGCACCGATCCGGTCCAGCAGGTAGCGGGTCAACCGAACCCGCCGGGACATGTGCCGCAGACCCATTCCCTTCAGCGCGGTCACCACGTCGTCCGCGTTGGCCACGATGAGATCGCGGACGTCGCGCGGGCAGGCCGCGCCGAACACCAGCTCGTACGAGACCTCGGCCCAGATCGGCATCATCAGGTCACGTAGCCGCACGTGGCTGGTCCGGCCCGCCGGGAGCGCGTCGAGGATCCGCCGGGTCGCCGCCGTCGCCAGCTCGTCGGAGCGCGCGTGCGGGATGGCGAGCACCTGCCGGGTCGTCCGCGCGACCGTCCGGTACCGCTCGCCGGGCTCGAGGTGCTCCTGATGCATCTGCGGACCGGGCGCGAGCCAGTACCAGAAGAGGTCCGACAGGCCGGCCCCGCGGCTGCGCCCGTCGGCGGCCGGATCGCGGTAGACCCGAAGGAAGTCCTCCGGCCCCACAAGCGGCCCGGGCACGGGAATGCCCTCCGTCCCGTTCACCCGCGCGAAGATCCACTCGCGGAGGTCGACAACGGCCTTCACCGGGTCGCCACCTGGTCGGGCGTCAGATCGGCCGGCCGCCGCGCCCCGGCCAGGGCGAGGGCCTCGTCCAGCTCCGTGGTGAGTCGCTCCAGGGCTTCCCGTACGCCGGCCGCCCCGCCCGCCGCGAGCCCCCGCACCACCGGACGCCCCACCAGCACCGCCCCCGCCCCGAGCGCCAGCGCGACCACCACGTCGGCGCCGCAGCGCACACCCCCGTCGAGCAGCACGGGGATCTGCCCACCCACTGCTGCCACGACCGCGGGCAGCGCGTCGAGCGTGGGAATCGTCCCGTCGAGCTGTCGTCCACCGTGGTTGGACACGATCACGCCGGCGACGCCGTGCTCGACGGCGAGGCGGGCATCCGCGGGGTGCAGGATGCCCTTGAGCAGGATCGGTAGTCCCGTGACACCGCGCAGCCAGGCGATCCGATCCCAGCCGGCCGTCGCGTCCATCGCGATCGGGCGCACCCGACCGGTCGTGTCGCGCATGTTCTCGCAGGCGTAGCCGGGCGGCAGGTCCGTGAAGCCGTTGCGCAGGTCCCGCTCGCGCCGTCCGAACACCGGGGAGTCCACAGTCACCACGAGCGCCCGGCAGCCCGCCGACTCGGCGCGCTTGACCACGTACTGCGTGAAGTCGAGGTCGGGTTGCGGGTACAGCTGGAACCACAGCGTCCCGCCCGCCACCGCGATCTCCTCGACCGGCTGGGTGGCGGCCATGCTGACCACCATCGCCGTCCCGGCCGCCGCGGCCCCCCGCGCGGTGGCCACCTCGCCCTCCGGGTGCGCGAGCCGATGAAAGGCCGTCGGAGCGACAAGGACCGGCGCGGCCAGCGACGTGCCGGCCACGGTGGCCCGCAGGTCCCGCTCGCCGGTCGCCCGCAGCACCCGGGGCACGATCCACCGTCGCTCGAAGGCCCGCTCGTTGGCGGTCACTGTGCGCTCCCGCCCGGCCCCGCCCTCGAAGAAGTCCTGGTGAACCGCGTCCATGTCAGCCCTCGGCGCCGGAGAGGCAGCGACCCAGGAACTCCTCCAGCGGCCGCACGTGGACCTCGGGCCGGTCCCACTGGTTCTCCAGGTTCTCGGCGAGGTGGTGCGTGCTGATCAGCGTGCCGTCGCGATGGAAACGGACGACCGGGTGCAGGTACGCCGCGTCGTGCGCCTGCCCCACGACGTCCTGGGCCACGCGGGTCACAGTGACGTCGAACGGGTCGACCTGGTCGTGGTCCGGGCCGTACTCCAGAGTGATCACGAACGCCCGGTCGTAGTCGTGCTCGGCGGTGCGCAGGCCGGTCGACACGAAGTAGTCCACCGGCACCTCCTCGTGGTAGCGGGCCTCGGGTCCGGCGACGGTGAGCACGTCGGCGAGGAACCCGAACTGCTGCCACAGGGCCGAGGTGCGGTTGATCCGCCCGATGACGGCAGCGGTCAGGGCCGCCGGCTCGACGGCGAGCGGGACCGACGGCCAGGCCGTGGCGTCGTAGCGGCGGGAGAGGATCCGGTGCAGTGCGCGCACGGAGTAGCGGAAGCCGTGCACGAAACCGCTCGTGGACTTCCTGAAGTCGCGCTCCTGGGAGATCGTCCCGGCGAAGAACAGCCCCGGGACGTTCACCGACTCCCATGCTTCGGTCTGTGCCGGGAACCGGTCCCTGATGGCGAGCTGGGGCCGGGCCGAGGCGTCGAAGATCGAGTCGTCGAAACGGAATCCCGTACACGCCAGCACCCGGTCGTAGTGCAGTTCCTTCACCACCTCGTTCGCCCGCGAGAAGCTGAACGCGACCTTGTAGCCCGTGCCGTCGCGCTCGATGCTCTGGACCGTGCCGTCGAGGATCGCGTTCGCCGACTTGAGCTGATAGGTGTCGAGGAAGTTGTTGTTCACCGCGCGCAGGTGCCCGACGTAGTGGGTGCGCCACGCCATCCGGACCGAGCTGGGCCCCGCGACGTGGATCAGTGTCGTGGTCTCCATGAGGTTCTCGGCGGTCTCGAAGGCCGAGTTGCCCTTGCCGATGATCAGCACCTTCTGGTCGAGATAGTCACGTGGCTCGACGCTCATCACGTCGTACCCCTCGGCCAGCTCGAATCCGGGGATGTCCGGCTCGTAGGTCTTCGACACGCCGGTGGCGACGATCACCGCGCGGGCCTCCCAGCGCTTGTCGCCGGCCTCGACGGTGAACACGCCGTCGTGCGTGGACACCCGGGTCACCCGCGTGCCGTACCTGACCCTGACGCCGGTCTTCGCCGCGAAGTCCGCGAGGTATCGCACCATCACGTCGGCGTCGGGGAAGTACCGCTCGGTGTACTGGGTGAACAGCAGCGCCGGGTCGTCGGTGAGCAGGGAATTCCAGTCGAGCCGCAGATTCAGCTCGGGGTCGTCGGTGCCCGTGTGCGGTTTGTTGATCGAGATGAGTTGGCGGTGCCGCGGATAGGTGGCGAAGAACGCCCCCGGCCCGTCGGCGCCCTCCAGCACCAGATAGTCACGCCTGCCCTCGGCCTCGAGTAGGGCTGCGAGTTGAAGACCGGCCGGACCGGCCCCGATGATCAGGTAATCAAGCGTCACGGCGCTCACCGTACGAGCCGGAAATCAGAGAGATTTCAAGCTCTTCCAGAATTGCGGCTGCCCTTCGCACGTCTCCGTCGAGCGGCCGGTCCGGGTCGATCGGGGGGATCTCCTCCAAGGCTCGCAGGGTGCGGTCACAGCCCACCGCCGTGGGCCGGCGCGCCCCCACGTGCACTGCCTGGCGCAGCCCGAGCCCGAGCGAACCGGTGATCAGGCGCAGCAGCTCCGCCTGGTCCAGGGCGCGGAGAGCGGCCTGCGTGCCGAGCGGGATGACGTCCTGGTTGTGCAGGTTGGTGGGGAGGCTCTGCATGCTTGCCGGCACGCAGTCGCGCCTGATCTCGGCGATGAGCGCCGTCGACGCGAGCTGTACGCCCTGCAGCCCGTGCTGCTGACCTGGTCCCGCCGCGAGCATCGGCGGCAGTCCGCCGTTGCGCCCGGGATCCACGAGCAGGTCGAGTTGGCGCTCGGCGAGGTTGCCGACCTGGGCGATCACCATGGACAGGACGTCGGCGGCGAACGCGGCGGGTTGGCCGAAGAAGTTGCCGCCGTGCACGACCTTGTCGTCGGCCGGGAAGAACAGCGGGTTGTCGCTCACCCCGCCGAGGTCCGCCGCCACGACGCCGTCGACGTAGCGCAGGGCGTCCTCGGCCGCGCCGAGTAACTGCGGCGCGCAGCGGATGCTGTAGGGCTCCTGCAGGGGTCTCGTGCCGGACTGTCGCAGGCCGGCGGAGGCCGCCCGCATCGCGGCGCCGACCACGACGGCGCCCGGGTGGCCGTAGGCGGCGAGGAGGGCGGGATCGAGGAACTGCGGATCGCTGCCGAGCAGGTCGGCGAGCAGGCAGCTCAGCGTCTGCACCACGCGGTGCGAGGCGCGCACCCGGCCCAGGGCGAGGGCCAGCGCCGCCGTGGTGAGCGACGTGCCGTTGACCAGGGCGAGCGCATCCCGGCCGTCGAGCGGCATCGGCTCCAGGCCGGCCTTCGTCAGGGCATCCCCGGCGGGCATCCGGACGCCGTCCACGTAGGCGTGTCCGCGGCCGCGCAGCGCCTGGGCGGCGGCGCCGAGCGGGATCAGGTCACCGCTGGCTCCCACCGAGCCGAGCCGGGGCATCGCCGGGGTGAACGTCGTGCCGAGCATTGCCGCGAGCGCGTCGATCACGTGCGGCGAGACCCCCGACGCGCCCTGGGCCAGGGACCAGGCACGGACCAGCAGCGTCGCGCGCACGACATCCGGAGCGAGGTCCGGGCCCTGGCCCGCCCCGAGGTGGGCGAGGGTGTTGTCGGCCTGGTCGCGCTGGTCGGCTCGGCCCGCGTAGCCGACCAGCGCCCCGAAGCCGGTGGTGGCGCCGTAGATCGCCCGGTCGTCGCCGAGCGCCTTGCCGAGGAACGTGCGGCCGGTCGCCACCCGGTTCCGCACCTCGTCGCCGATCACGACAGTGACCGGGCCCGCCGCGACGCGCAGGTCGGCGAGGCGCAGGGGTGCTGCCAGATCCACCTCAATCGTCATGGGAGCGGATGCTAGAGGCGCTTTCTCAGAGCGCTCTGAAATCGCCTCAGTAAATTGCGGCGCATGACGCACGATTGCCTGATCATTGGAGCCGGGCCGGCCGGCCTGCAGCTCGCGGCCCTGCTCGAGCGCGACGGTCACGACTACGTGGTGCTGGAGAGCGGCCCACGGGCTGGCACATTCTTCGAGACCTATCCGCGGCATCGCCAGCTGATCTCGATCAACAAGGTGTGGACCGGGTCCGGGGATCCGGAGTTCAATCTGCGGTCGGACTGGAACTCGTTGCTGACCGACGATCCGGCGCTGCTCTTCAAGTACTACAGCACGCGTTACTTCCCGGTCGCGGACGACCTCGTGCGTTATCTCGCCGACTTTGCCCGGGGTCTGAACGTCGTTTACGACACCCGGGTGACCTCGGTGTCGAAGACCGGCGACGTGTTCACCGTGCAGGCCGACGACCACAGCTGGGCGGCACGGAGAGTCGTCGTCGCCACCGGCGTCTCCCAGCTCTACGTGCCGCCGATCGAGGGCGCGGACCTGGCCGAGCGCTACGACACGGTCAGCGTCGAACCCGTCGACTTCGTCAATCAGCGTGTGTTGATCATCGGCAAGGGCAATTCGGCCTTCGAGACCGCTGACGCGCTCATCGAGACCGCGGCCACGATTCACGTCGCCGGGCCGCACTCCATCAAGCTGGCCTGGCAGTCCCATTACGTCGGGCACCTGCGCGCGGTGAACAACAACTTCCTGGACACCTATCAGCTGAAGTCACAGAACGCCGTCCTGGACGGCACTGTGGAGCAGATCAGCCGGCGGGAGGGCGGCGGGTTCCGGGTGCTTTTCCGGTACGCCCGGACGGTCGAGAATCTGCGCGAGCTTGAGTACGACAGGGTCATCCTCTGCACCGGATTCCGCTTCGACGCGTCCATCTTCGCCGAGTCGGCCCGGCCGGAGCTGGCCATCCGGGATCGGTTCCCGGCGCAGACGCCGGCCTTTGAGTCGGTGAACGTCCCCGGTCTCTACTTCGCGGGCACCCTCAGCCAGCAGCGTGATTTCAAGAAGTCCACGAACGGCTTCATCCACGGCTTCCGCTATGCCACCCGCGCGCTGCACCACATCCTCCGCGAGCGGCACCACGGGCAGCCCTGGCCGTCCCGGCGGATCGCCTCGACGCCGGAGGCGATCGCCGACTCGATCATCGCCCGGATCAACGTGACCTCGGCGCTGTGGCAGCAGTTCTCGGTGCTCGGCGATGTCATCACTGTCGAGGGCGAAGCCGCCCACTACCGCGAGGAGGTGCCGGTCGCCTATCTGCGGGAGGCGGAGCCGGACGTGTTCGCGTTCCTGATCACCCTGGAGTACGGCCCCGACCACGACCAGGTCGACCCGTTCGACATCACGGTGCCGCGTCCGGCCGAGAACGACGCGAACGCCGCGCACGACGCCAGCTATCTCCACCCCGTCGTGCGGGTGCTGCGCGACGGGCAGGTCGTCGCCGAGCACCACCTCGCGGAGAACCTGGAGAACCAGTGGGACCTGCCGACCGTGCACCGGCAGCCCCTGGAGGTCTTCGTCAAGGGCATCCTCGCCGATGCCCGCTGACCTCTGGCCGCAGCCCGTCCTCGACCTCCTGGCCGCCGGCGGGGACCGACCGGTCTTCGAGGACGGACCGACCGTCACTACCGCATCGGCGATGGCGGGTCTGATCCGGCGCGTCGCGGCCGGGCTGCGCTCGTCCGGCGCGGGGCCGGGAGTGGGTGTCACGCTCGAACTGCCGGTCACCGCCGCCGCCTTCGCCGCCACGATGGCCGCCTTCGCCGTCGGAGCGCGGGTGTCCGGGTGGCGTGCCGATCTGAGCCCGGCACAGCTGGCCGGCTCCCTCCTTGTCGACTCGACTCGGTTGGCCTCGCTCGTCGAGCATCCCGACGACGGGTTGCCACTTGTCGCGGCGGGACGGGCCGCGGACCCCGCGCGGATCGTCTGGACCAGCGGGAGCACGGGAACACCGAAGGGGGTGGTGCAGACCTATGCGGCAATGTCGGCGGCCTGGGTCGCGTACCCGGACCGGTGGCCTCCGGCCATCACCGACCTGGCCACCCGGATGCAGCGCTACCTGGTCTTCGGCTCACTGGCCAGTCAGGTGATGCTGGAGTACGGCGTCCTCGCCCTCGCGGCGGGCGGCACCCTCGTCGTGGCGCCCCGGCCGGTCTTCCCGGATGCCCTTGTCGACCAGCGGGCCACGGCGAGCGTGATCACCGTCGGCAAGCTGCACCAGCTGATCCGGGACCAGCGCTCCCACCCGGTGGACCTGCGTCACCTGCGGGCGCTGATGGTCTCCGGGTCGCCACTCGCGCCGGGCCGGCTGGCGGAGGCGCTCGACGTGCTGGGTCCGGTGCTCTTCCACGGGTACGGGCAGACCGAGACGTCGATGATCTCCATGGTGACCCCCGCCGAGATGGTGGCCGACGCGGCCACGCTCGCCACTGTCGGTCGTCCGGCCGTGGACGTCTCCCTTCGCGACGGGGAGATCTACGTCCGCACCCCCGCGCAGGCATCCGCTTACTGGCAGGACCCGGACGAGTCGGCCGAGGTGTTCGTGGACGGCTGGGTGCGTACCCGTGACCTGGGGGAGCTCGACGCCGACGGATACCTGCGGCTGCTCGGGCGCGTGCGGGACGTGATCATCGTCAACGCGCAGCTGGTTTACGCCGGGCCGGTGGAACGGGCGCTCGCCGCCGATGCCGCGGTCGCCGAGGCGTACGTCGTCGGGCGTCCGGACGAGGTGACCGGCGAGGCCGTGCACGCCTTCGTGGTGCCGGTGGCCGGGAGAACGCCCGACCCGGACGTGTTGCGCACGCTGGTGGCCGTCCGGGTGAACGATCACGCGGTGCCGCGAACCGTCACGGTCATCGATCGGGTCCCGCTCGCGCCGAGCGGCAAACCGGACAAGACCCAACTCGCACAGCTCCGTGAACCCGCCGATCGCGCCGCGGCCGCCGTCGACCGGGAACGATGACCGGAGCGGACGTCGAACCTTTGCCGCCCGTCCGCCGTACCAGTGGGTGGAGGTCATCCTCATGCCCGTACGCCGGCTCTTCGCCCTGGTGCTTGTCGTCGCCGCGACCGTGCCGTTGGCAGCCACGCCCGCCGCCGCCCACGGCGCCCCCACCGACCCCGTCAGCCGGGCGGCTGCCTGCGGGCCCGAGGGCCGGTACGCGGCCACCGCCGCCTGCCGGGCCGCCGTCGAAGCGGGCGCGGCCGTCCGGGAATGGGACAACGTGCGGGTCGCCGCGATCAACGGGCGGGACCGGGAGCGGATCCCGGACGGTGAGTTGTGCAGCGGTGGGCTGTCCGCGTACCGGGGACTTGACCTGCCCCGCACCGACTGGCCGGCCACCGACCTGACGGCGGGCGCGACGTTCACCTTCCGGTACCGGACCACCATCGAGCACCGGGGCGCCTTCCGGCTCTACGTCACCAGGCCCGGGTACGACCCGAAAGCGCCGTTGACCTGGTCGGACCTGGAGACACGCCCGTTTCTGACGCTCACCGACCCGCCGGTGCGGGCCGGGGCGTACCAGTTGGCGGGCCGGCTGCCGGCGGGCCGTACGGGCCGACACCTGATCTACACGATCTGGCAGAACTCCAGCACCCCGGACACCTACTACTCCTGCTCGGACGTGGTGTTCCGTGGCGCCAAGGCCACCGCCACCCCGTCGAAGGTCGCCGCGACGAAGAGCGCGCCGCGTACCGCTGCGAGTGCGCCGGCGACAAGCGGCGCGGCAGTGGCGGCGGCGGCCGACCCGGGCGTGCCGGTGGCGTCGGTGACCGACCTCGGCGGGCGGTGGCCGGTGCTGGCCGGCGCCGCCGTCGTGCTGCTCCTGGTGCTGCTTGTCGGCGCGGGCCGGCGACACCGCACGGCAGCGGCCCCGGTGGGCCGTCAGTGCGAGGTACGCAACCACCGGGCCGGGCGGCGCCGGATCTGGTGACCCGGCCCGCCCGTTCCGGTCAGCCCAGCAGGCCGTCGATCTCGGCCAGCTCGTCGGCGGTGAAGTCGAGGTTGTCGAGCGCGGCGATGTTCGTCTCCAACTGCGCGACGCTGCTCGCCCCGATGATCAGGCTGGTCATCCGCGGGTCCCGCAGCGCCCAGGCGAGCGCGAGCTGGGCGAGGGACTGGCCGCGCCGCTCGGCGACCGCGCCGAGCCCGCGGATGGTGGCCATCTTCTCCTCGCTGAGGTCGCTCTCGTTGAGGAAGACACTCGTGCGTACCCGCGAGTCGGCCGGGATGCCGCCCAGGTAGCGGTCGGTAAGCAGGCCCTGGGCCAGCGGGCTGTACGCGATGCAACCCGCCCCGACCTGCTCCAGCGTGTCGAGCAGGCCGTCGGACTCGGTCCACCGGTTGAGCATCGAGTACGACGGCTGGTTGATCAGCAGCGGTGTGCCCAGGTCGCGCAGGATCGCGGCGGCCCGTGCGGTCTGCTCGGAGTTGTAGTTCGAGATGCCCACGTAGAGCGCCTTGCCGGAGCGGACGACGGCGTCCAGCGCGCCCATCGTCTCCTCCAGCGGGGTGTCCGGGTCGAACCGGTGCGAGTAGAAGATGTCGACGTAGTCGAGTCCCATCCGGCCCAGCGACTGGTCCAGCGACGAGATCAGGTTCTTCCGCGAGCCCCACTCGCCGTACGGGCCGGGCCACATCAGGTAGCCGGCCTTGCTGGAGATGACGAGCTCGTCCCGGTACGCCCGCAGGTCGGTGGCGAGCAGCCGGCCGAAGTTCTCCTCCGCGGAGCCGGGCGGCGGCCCGTAGTTGTTGGCCAGGTCGAAGTGGGTGACCCCCAGGTCGAAGGCGCGCCGGACGATGTCGCGCTGCCTGTCGAACGGGCGGTCCGGGCCGAAGTTGTGCCACAGGCCGAGGGAGACGGCGGGCAGTCGCAGGCCACTGCGTCCGCTGCGCCGGTAGGTCATTGTGTCGTAGCGGTCATCCGCGGCGAGGTAGGTCACGATCATGAGCCTAGCTCCGGCCGGCGGTACCCCGGATCAGGCGTGCGAATCAGGACAGCGGGGTAGTTTCGACGCCATGCGGTTCATCGCCCTCGACACGCCCAAACCGTTGTCCAGGATCGGGTTGGGCACCTGGCAGTTCGGCTCCCGCGAGTGGGGCTACGGCCCGGGCTTCGAGCAGCGGGCGGCGCAGATCGTCCGGCGGGCCGTCGAGCTGGGCGTGACAGTCTTCGACACCGCGGAGATCTACGGCTTCGGGCGCAGCGAGCGGATCCTCGGCGCGGCGCTCGGCGACGACCGGGCCAAGGTCGTGGTCGCCAGCAAGATCCTGCCGGTCCTGCCGGTGGCGGCGGTGGTGCAGCAACGGGCGGTCGCCTCGGCGGCCCGGCTCGGGGTCACCAGCATCGACCTCTACCAGGTGCACCAACCCCACCCGCTCGTCGCCGACCACACCACGATGCGGGGCATGCGGGTGTTGCAGGACGTCGGGCTGGTCGGCGAGGTCGGGGTGAGCAACTACGGGCTGCGTCGCTGGCAGGTCGCCGAGGCCGCGCTCGGCCGGCGGGTGCTCAGCAACCAGGTCCGCTACAGCATGCTGGACCGCGCCCCCGAACAGGACCTGCTGCCGTACGCGCGGCAGGCCGGGCGGGTGGTCATCGCGTACAGCCCGCTGGCGCAGGGCTTCCTCTCCGGCCGGTACGACGCGCAGCACCCGCCGAGCGGCGCGGTGCGGCGGGCCAACCCGTACTTCCTGCCGGAGAACCTGGCACGTGGCGCGGTCCTGATCGACACCCTGCGCCAGGTGGCCGACGCCCACGACGCCACCCCCAGCCAGATCGCGCTCGCCTACCTGCTGCACCACCCGAACGTGCTCGCCATCCCCGGAGCGTCCGGGGTGGAGCAGATGGAACGCAACGCCGCAGCCGCGGACATCGACCTCGCCGACGACGAGTACGCGGCGCTGGCCGAGGCCGCGAAACGCTTCCGACCGGTCACCGGACTCGCCGCGATGCCCCGCATGCTGCGTGCCCGGTTCGCCGGCCCGACAGGAAAGTGAGCACAGTGGACGACATCACCGCACTGATCCTGGACGACCACGCCGCCTTCCGGCGCGGCTTCGCCCGCCTCGACGACGCCCGCGACGAGCAGGAGCTGCTCGCCATCTGGGACGCCCTCGCCCTGCACCTGGACATCCACGCCGAGGCGGAGGAGGCGATCCTCTACCCGCACCTGGTCAAGCACGGCGACGACGGCGAGGACGAGACCGCCGACGCGATCGGCGACCACAACAAGATCCGCGACGCCGTCGCCGAGGCGAAGCTGCACCCGGTCGGCTCGGAACAGTGGTGGGCGGCGGTCGGCACGGCCCGCCGGGAGAACAGCGAACACCTCGCCGAGGAAGAGGACGAGGCGCTGCCCGACTTCCGTCGGCACGCCAGCACCGAACTCCGCGCCGAGCTGGGCCAACGCTGGCTCACCTTCTACGGCGAGCACAAGAACGGCCGCAACCTTCCGTTCCGCGACAAGGACCCACAGCAGTACGTCGCCGACCACCGCTGAGATCTCCCCGGCACGGGGGATTCGCGGCGCCCGATTCCGCCCGCAGAATGACGAGGTGACCCTCCGAGCCGCGCTGGCCCCGCTGGTCGCCGGCAGCACCTGGCGACGCGGCGTGTTCCTGCTGCTCGGCGGAGTGCTGGCGCTGCCGTACGGGCTGCTCGCGGTGACCTTCGCCCAACTGCTCGGCGACTCGGAGATCCCCCGCTCCCTGACGTACGCGCTGCTGGTGATTGCGGCGTTGATCGCCGTGGTGCCGCTGCTGCTGGACGGCAGCCGGGCCCTGGAGATCGCCGCCGTGCGGGGGTTGCTCGGCGTCGACCTGCCCGAGCCGGCGCTGGGGCATCGCGGCGACCGGGAAACCCGACTGCGCAGCGCGCTCTGGATCTCCACCCACCTCATCGTCGGGGCGCTGGTGATGATCACGCTGTTCAGCGCCCTGCCGATGGCGCTGGCCTTCATCGCCCAGCAGTTCGGCATCGGCGTCGAGCTGACCAGCCGGGAACGGTTCGGACCACTGGACGGGCGGGACAGCGGCTGGCTGACAGTGACCGGGGTGGCGATGCTCGTCGGTCTCGGCTACGCCGTCGCGGGGCTCGGCGCGCTGGCCGGCTCGATGGCGCCGGTGCTGCTCGGTCCCGCGCAGGCGGAGCGGATCGCCGCCCTGGAGGCGCAGGCCACCCGGCTCGCCGAACGCAACCGGCTGGCCCGGGAGCTGCACGACTCGATCGGGCACGCGTTGACAGTGGCCACCCTCCAGGCCGGGGCGGCCCGCGAGGTACTCGACACCGACCGGGAGTTCGTCCGACGGGCGCTCAGCGCCATCGAGGAGACCGGGCGAACCGCGATGGACGAGCTGGACCACGTGCTCGGGCTGCTCCGGGAAACCGGCACCACCCGCCCGGTGGTGGCGCCGCAGCGTACCCTCGCCGACCTGGACCGATTGGTCAGCGACGCCCGCGCGGCCGGGCTGGCGGTGCACGCACACCGCGGCGGCGACCCGGCGCGGGTGCCCGCGGTGGTCTCCCGGGAGGGCTACCGGATCGTCCAGGAGGGCCTGACCAACGCCGCCCGGTACGGCCACGGGCCGGTGACGCTGCGGCTCGACCTGCACCCGGGAGCGCTGGAACTGGAGCTGGTCAACGCTGTGGGCCGCCCCGGACGGGCCGACCCGGGTCGGTGCGGCCGAGGAATCGACGGGATGCGGGAACGGGTGCTGCTGCTCGGCGGCCGGATCACCGTGGGCCCCGACGGCGACCGCTGGCTGATCCGGGCCCGTCTGCCGTACGAGGAGGAGACATGACCACCGGGGTGCTGATCGTCGACGACGACGAGTTGATCCGGGTGGGGCTGCGAGCCATCATCGACGCCCAACCCGACCTGCGGGTGCTCGCCGAAGCCGCCGACGGCGCCGAGGTGCCGCCGCTTGTCGCCCGGCACCGGCCGGACGTGGTGCTGATGGATGTGCGGATGCCCAGCATCGACGGCATCCAGGCCACCCGGCACCTGCTCGCCACCTCCGCCAACCCGCCCCGGGTGCTGGTGGTCACCACGTTCGCCAACGACGAGTACGTCTACGAGGCGTTGCGCGCGGGAGCCTCGGGTTTCCTGCTCAAACGGGCCCGACCCGCCGAGGTGGTGGAGGCGGTCCGGGTGGTCGCGGCGGGAGAGTCGCTGCTCTTCCCGGCCGCGATCCGTCAGCTCGTCGGGGCGTACGGACCGGTGGGCGGCGATCAGCTGCGCGCCGCCCGACTCACCGAGCGGGAGGCCGAGGTGCTGCGGTTGATGACCACCGGCCGGTCCAACCCGGAGATCGCCGCCCACCTGGTGGTCGGGGTGGAGACCGTCAAGACGCACGTCGGCAACGTGCTCGCCAAACTGGGTGCCCGCGACCGCACCCAGGCGGTGATCGCCGCCTACGAGTCCGGGTTCGTCACCCCGTCCGGCTGATCGGTCCCTCGACCGGGGGAGCGGCTTCACCGCCGGCCGGGAGGGAACCAGGCGGGTGTCCGGCGAGGCTGAGACCATGACAACGATCACTGCCTCCCCGGCCCGTACCGACTCCCGCTGGCCCGATCGGCTCGGCCCACTGGCCGCCGGCTGGCTCGGCCTGTGGGGCGTACTCGCCCTGCTCAGCGTGCTCACCGGCGCGGGCTACCCGCTCGGCCCGAACGACGGGAACGGCGGCGAGGTCAGCCTGCTGCGCCTGGTGCCGGTGGAGCTGGCCGTCCCGCTCTTCGCCGGCACGCTGCTGACCGCCGCGGTGGCCGTACTGGCCATGAGCCGCCCGGCGGTACGCCCACCCGGCCCGCTGCGGGCGCTGCTCGCCGGCTACGGCTGGGCGGTGGCCTTCGTCCTGGCCGTGGTCGTGCCGGACGTCCGGGTGCTGATCGTCCTCGGCTACCTGCCGATACTGATCGTCGGAGCGCCGTTCGGCTGGCCGCCGGTCGACTACTCCGACATCTTCACCTGGGCGCTGTTCGCCCGGTTCGCCGCGCTGGCCGGCGGGTTGCTGCTCGCCGGGGCGGTGCTCGCCTGGCAGCGCCGCACCGCTGCGGCCTGCGTCGGCTGCGGTCGCGGGGACACCGACCGGGGTTGGACCACAGCGGCCGCCGCCGCGCGCTGGGGCCGGTGGGCCGCCGGCATCGCCGCCGTCATCCCGCTGACGTACGCGCTGACCCGGTTCGCCTGGGCGGCCGGCATCCCGGTCGGCATCTCCCGGGAGTTCCTGACCGAGATGCAGGTCAGCGGGATGGTGTGGGCCGGGTTCGGGTTGGCCGCGTTCGCCACCGTCGGCGCGGTCCTCACCCTCGGCCTGGTGCAGCGCTGGGGCGAGCGCTTCCCGAGTTGGATGGTCGGGCTCGCCGGTCGCCGGGTGCCGGTGAAGCTGGCGGTGGTGCCGGCCACCCTGGTCGCCATCGCGGTGACCGCCGCCAGCCTGGGGCTGCTGAGCAACCCCAGGTTCTGGGAGCTCACCGGCGGCGGGGTCAGCCTGACCGGGGCGCCGATGCTGCTCTGGCCGCTGTGGGGCGTGGCGCTCGGCGCGGCCACGTACGCGTACCACCTGCGCCGCCGCGGAACCTGCCGACGCTGTGGCCGGGGTTGAGGGTGGGAGTGGGGGTGCCCCCCGATGCCCGGGGCACCCCGGCGAATGTGAGCTAGCGTGGGGCGGGTGACTGCGCCTAACCCGGTAATCCCGGTTCCACCGGCCGACCTGCCCGGCACGCTCGGCGCGCTGCGGGCGGCCGGTCACCAGTACCGCACCGTCAAGCAGGAACTCCGCGACAACCTCCTCGCCCGGATGCGCTCCGGCGAGACCCGTTTCCCCGGCATCGTCGGCTACGACGACAGCGTGCTGCCCGAGGTCGAGCGGGCCCTGCTCGCCGGCCACGACATGGTGCTGCTCGGCGAGCGCGGCCAGGGCAAGACCCGACTGATCCGCTCGCTGGGCGCGCTGCTCGACGAGTGGACGCCGGTCATCGTGGGCTCGGTGCTCAACGAGCACCCGATGCACCCGCTCACCCCGGCGTCCCGTGCCCAGGTCGCCGAGGCCGGCGACGACCTGCCGATCGGCTGGTTGCACCGCTCCATGCGCTACGGCGAGAAGCTCGCCACCCCGGACACCAGCGTCGGCGACCTGATCGGTGACGTCGACCCGATCCGGATCGCCCAGGGCCGCACCCTCGGCGACCCGGAGACCATCCACTTCGGGTTGGTGCCGCGCACCAACCGGGGCATCTTCGCCGTCAACGAGCTGCCCGACCTGGCCGAACGCATCCAGGTGGCACTGCTCAACGTGCTGGAGGAGCGGGACATCCAGGTCCGTGGCTACCAGCTGCGGCTGCCGCTGGACCTGCTCCTGGTGGCCAGCGCCAACCCGGACGACTACACCAACCGGGGCCGGATCATCACCCCGCTCAAGGACCGGTTCGGCGCGGAGATCCGCACCCACTACCCGGTGGACCTGGAGTTGGAGCTGGCGTTGATCCGGCAGGAGGCCGACCTGGTCGCCGCCGTGCCGGAGCACGTCCTGGAGGTGCTGGCCCGTTTCGCCCGCGCGGTCCGGGAGTCGCCCTCGGTGGACCCGCGTTCGGGTGTCTCCGCCCGGTTCGCCATCGCCGCCGCCGAGACGGTCGCCGGTGCCGCGCTGCGCCGCGCCGGGCTGCTCGCCGCGACCGGCAGCCCGCAGGACCGCCCCGAGGCGGCGGTGGCCCGGGTCGGCGACGCCGTGTCGGTGACCAGCACCCTGCGCGGCAAGGTGGAGTTCGAGTCCGGCGAGGAGGGGCGGGAGATCGAGATCCTCGCCCACCTGCTGCGGACCGCGACCGCCGAGACGTTCCGGGCGCACCTGGCCGGGCTGGACCTGTCCGGCTTCACCGCCCTTGTCGAGGACGGCGCGGCCATCGAGACCGGCGAGCTGGTCAGCGCCGCCGAGCTGCTGCGCCAGGTCGGCACCGTACCCGGGCTGGCGAAGGTCCTCGACCGGCTCGGCCTGGGCGACGCGCCCACCCCGGAGGAAGCGGCGGCTGCCGTCGAGTTCGTGCTGGAGGGGCTGCATCTGACCCGCCGGCTGGGCAAGGACGTCACCGACTCGGGGCGCACCGTCTACGGCGGCCGGGGCTGACCATGGCCGGCAACCGGTTCCGGTACGGGCAGTGGACCGGCGGGCCCGACCCGCTGGCACCCCCGTACGACGTACGTGAAGCGGTCGACCTGGTCGGCGCCGAGGTGCTGGCCGGCGGCAGCCTGCGGGAGGCGCTGCGGGACCTGCTGCGGCGTGGTCCGCAGGGGCGGGGCGGGCTGGACGACCTGGCCGCCCGCGCTCGGCGGCTGCGTCGGGAGGCGCTCCGCCGGGGCGACCTGGACGGCGCGGTGACCAGGGCGCGGGCCCTGCTCGACCAGGCTCTCGCCGCCGAGCGGGACGAATTGCGCGGCCGGGACGACGACGGCGCGCGGTTCGCCGAGTCGGTGCTGGACAACCTGCCCCGCTCGACCGCGCGGGCGGTGGAGGAGCTGTCCGGCTACCAGTGGGCCAGCGAGGAGGCCCGCCGGTCGTACCAGCAGATCCTCGACCAGCTCCGGGACGACGTGCTCGGTCAGCGCTTCGCGGGGTTGCGCGACGCGGTGCGGGCATCCGCCGACCCGGCCGCCCAACAGCGGCTGGCCGAGATGATGGGCGACCTGAACGACCTGTTGGCCCGGCACGGCCGCGCGGAGGACACCACCGACGCGTTCGCCGAGTTCATGCGCCGGCACGGCGACTTCTTCCCGGAGCAGCCGGAGACCGTCGACGAGCTGATCGACGTGCTCGCGCGTCGCTCGGCGGCCGGCGAGCGGCTGATGAACTCGCTCTCCGACCGGCAGCGCGCCGAGCTGGCCGGTCTGATGCAGCAGTCGCTCGGTGACCGTCTCGCGGGGGAGTTGTCCGCGCTGGACGCCAACCTGCGGGCGCTGCGCCCGGATCTGCGCTGGGGGCGCGGCGAGCGGGTCCGGGGCGACCAGCCGCTGGACTACGCCGACGCGGCCGGCGCGCTGGGTGAGATCGGCGAGCTGGACGACCTGCTGGACCAGCTCGACCAGGAACATCCGGGAGCCACGCTGGACGACGTGGATGTCGACGCGGTCGCCCGCACGCTGGGCCGGGAGGCGGCCGACGACGTGCGCCGGCTGCGGGATCTGGAGCGGGAGCTACGCCGGCAGGGCTGGGTGGGCCGGGACGCGGAGGGGCTCACGTTGAGCCCGAAGGCGCTGCGCCGGCTCGGCGGGACCGCGCTGCGACGGGTCTTCGCCGACCTGACGGCCGGCCCGCGCGGGCAGCACGACCTGCGCTCGGCGGGGGCCGCCGGCGAGGTCAGCGGTGGGTCCAGACCCTGGGAGTACGGCGACGAGCAACCGCTGGACGTGGTCCGGACGCTGACCCGGGCGGTCCGCCGGGCCGGGCCGACGGTTCCGGTGCAGCTCACGGTGGACGACTTCGAGGTGGTGGAGACCGAGAAGCGGGCCTCGGCGGCGGTGGTGCTCTGCGTCGACCTGTCGTACTCGATGATCTCGCAGGGTCGTTGGGGGCCGATGAAGCAGACGGCGCTGGCGCTGGCGCACCTCATGGAGACCCGTTTCCCGCAGGACGCCCTGCAGATCGTGGGCTTCGGCCGGGAGGCGATGGCGCTCACCCAGCAGGAGTTGGCCGCCGTCGAGCCGGACGGTGAGCAGGGCACCAACCTCCAGCACGCGCTGCGGTTGGCCGGTCGGCACCTGCGCCGACACCCGGACGCCGAACCGGTGGTCCTGGTGGTCACCGACGGGGAGCCCACGGCCCACCTGGACCCGGACGACGGGGAGGCGCTGTTCCACTGGCCGCCGCTGCCGGAGACGATCGAGGCGACGGTCCGGGAGGTGGACCGGCTGAGTCGCTACGGCGCCACGCTCAACCTGTTCATGCTCGGCGACGATCCGGGCCTGCGGCGCTTCGTCGACGCGGTGGCCCGCCGCAGCCGTGGCCGCATGTTCACGCCCGACACCGACGACCTGGGCGAGTACGTGGTCAGCGACTACCTCCGCTCCCGCCAATCCCGCCGCTAACGTCCCGCCGGGCAGGTTGACTGGGGGCATGGAGAGTGGAGGGCTGCGGCGGGCCTATGACGGGGTGTTCGTCGAGCTTGACGCGGGCAAGTTCGGGACCGCTCCGGCGGGGCAGCTCAGCGCCGAGCAGATCGTCGCCCACCTGGTCGCCAACGACGAGCTGATGATCCAGGCCACCGAGGCGCTGCTGGCCGGGTCGCCGTTCGCCTACTACGAGCTGGAGGAGGACATCCACCGTCCACAGCTCGACGCGCTGGCCGCCGAGCAGGGCGGTCTGCGGGGGCTTACCGCTCTGCTGCACGGCACCAGCGACCGGCTGTGCGGGCTCGTCGACCAGCTGGGCCTGGCGGCGGAGACCCCGGTCGAGACCCACCTGCGGGAGGGCTTCGACCTCATCGTGGACGAACCGCTGCCCTGGTCCCGCACGCTGGACCTGCACACCCGGGTCCACCTGCCCAAGCACCAGGCCCAGCTCCAGATGCTCCGCGCCTGAGTCGACCCGGCGGCTGCGGGTGGCTCAGGTGTCGATCAGCTCGGGGCGGGGGTGGAAGGTGCGGCGGTAGGTCGAGGGCGCCACGCCGATGCGTTGGTGGAGTTGCTGACGCAGGGCGGCGGTGGTGCCGAAACCCGCGCGGTGAGCGATCTGGTCGACGGTGAGGTCGGTCGTCTCCAGCAGCAGTCGGGCGTGGTCGGTGCGCTGTTGCAGCAGCCACTGCGCCGGGCTCAGCCCGGTCTCCGACCGGAAGCGCCGGGTGAAGGTCCGCACGCTCATCCGCGCCTGCTCGGCCAGGTCCCGCAGGGCGATCGGCTCGTGCAGCCGCTGCCGCGCCCACTCCCGGACGCCCGCGGTGCTGGTGTCGGTGGCCTTCGGCACCGGCCGCTCGATGTACTGCGCCTGGCCGCCGTCCCGCCACGGCGGCATCACGCAACGGCGGGCCGCCCGGTTGGCCACCTCGCTGCCGTGGTCGAGGCGGATGACGTGCAGGCAGAGGTCGATGCCGGCGGCGACTCCGGCCGAGGTGAGCACCCGGTCGTCGACGATGAAGAGCACGCCCGGGTCGAGGTCCACCGCCTCGCCGTGCAGGCGACGGAACTGCTCCGTGTACGCCCAGTGGGTGGTCGCCCGACGCCCGTCGAGCAGCCCGGCGGCGGCCAGCACGAACGCCCCGGTGCAGATCGACATGATCCGGGCGCCCCGCTCGTACGCCGCCCGTAACGCCTCGGTCGCCTCCGGCTCGACGGTGCCCGAGGTCAACGCGCTGCCGGCGTGGATGCCGGGGACGATCACCGTGTCGGCGGTGTCGAGCAACTCCAGACCATGGTCGGGAAGCACCTGGAAACCGGCGGTGCTCCGCACCGGCCGCCCGCCCGGGGTGCACACCCGTACGTCGTAGAGGTGCGTGTCGTCGGCGCTGCGGGCGGTGCTGAAGACCTGCGACGGGGTGCCGAGGTCCAGGCCGACCACCTGGTCCAGGGCGAGTACGGCGATCCGGTGCGGGCGAGTCATGGCCCGATTATTGCGCATGATGGCTTTCCGGCCACTCGTCGCGGTGCACGGCCCCGCCCAGACTGGTCCCGTGACAAAGAACCGCCTCCTGCATCCCGCCTGGCTGGTCGCCGCCGTCGCTTTCGTGGCGCTGGTCGGCGCGGCCGGCTTCCGCGCCACCCCGTCGGTGCTGCTGCACCCCCTGCACGAGGAGTTCGGCTGGCCACTGGCCACCATCTCCGCCGCCGTCTCGGTCAACCTGCTGCTCTACGGGCTCACCGCGCCGTTCGCCGCCGCCCTGATGGACCGGTTCGGCATCCGCCGGGTCGTCTCGGTGGCGCTGCTGCTGGTCGCCGCCGGCAGTGGGTTGACGGTCTTCATGAGCGCCAGCTGGCAACTGCTGCTCTGCTGGGGTGTGCTGGTCGGCCTGGGCACCGGCTCGATGGCGCTGGCGTTCGTGGCCACCATCACCGGGCGCTGGTTCGTGCGCCGCAGGGGTCTCGTCACCGGAGTGCTGACCGCCGGTGGGGCGGCCGGACAGCTGGTGTTCCTGCCACTGATCGCCATCCTGGTCCGCGATCACGGCTGGCGTACCGCAGCGCTCGTCGTGGCCGGAGCCGCGCTGGCGGTCGTACCCCTTGTGGTGTGGTTGCTGCGCGAGCACCCGGCGGATCTCGGGCTGCCCGCCTACGGGGCGACCGAGGTCGTCGCGGCGCCGCCGGCCACCGGCGGCGCGGCGGCCCGGGCGCTCGGCGCGCTGGCGACGGCGGCCCGGACCCGGCCGTTCTGGCTGCTGGCCGGCGGGTTCGCGATCTGCGGTGCGACCACCAACGGCCTCGTCGGTACGCACTTCGTGCCGGCCGCGCACGACCACGGGATGGCCCAGACCACCGCGGCCGGGCTGCTCGCCCTGGTCGGGCTCTTCGACATCGTCGGGACCATCGCCTCCGGCTGGCTCACCGACCGGGTGGACAGCCGGTTGCTGCTCGGCATGTACTACGCGCTGCGGGGGGCGTCCCTGCTGGTTCTGCCGAGCCTGTTCAGCGGCAGCGCCAAGCCGAGCATGCTGGTGTTCATCATCTTCTACGGCCTGGACTGGGTGGCGACAGTGCCGCCGACGGTGGCGCTGTGCCGGGAGTACTTCGGCGGCGCTGGTGCGGTGGTGTTCGGCTGGGTGTTCGCCGCCCACCAGTTCGGCGCGGCGGTCGCCGCGACCGGTGCGGGGCTGGTGCGGGACCGACTCGGCGACTACGCGATGGCCTGGTACGTGGCCGGCGCGCTGTCGATCGGCGCGGCCGGGCTGTCGTTGCTGCTGGGTCGCCGGCCGGGCCGACCGGTGCCGGAGGCCGTGCTGGCCGCCGCGACAGCGCCGAAGGCCTGGCGGTTCCAGGGCTGAGCCGGCCCGGTTGAGGGGTCAGCCCATGGTCCACTGCTGGGCCGGCCGTTCGTCGCAGGGCTGCTGCCGGATGTCGTCGCCGGCCTCGACGCCGTCGTTGTCGGCCTGGGCGCACTTGCCGCTGTGCACCGCGACCAGCAGCACCGGGCCGCCGCCGATGGGGTTCAGCCGCCACTGCTGGTTGGCCCCACCGTGGCAGGGAAACTGCATCAGCGGCGTGCCGTCGTCCTGGGCGCCACCCTCGACGTCGAGACACTGCCCGGTCGCGGCGTTGGCCACCGTCGCCGCCTCCGGACCGACCGGGGTGATCACCCAATCCTGCTCCGGGCCGCCGGTGCAGACCGCCAAGTGCGCCTTCGCCTGCGTGCCGTCGCCGTAGAGCCCCAGGCACAGGCCTGAGTCGGCCTTGAACACCCGGGGCCCGGTCACCGGCTCGGCGGCCGTGCTCGGGCTCGGGCTCGGCTCGGCCGGCGCGCCGGTGGGCTGCGCGCCGGTGGGCTGCGCGTCGGTGGACGACGTGCCAACGCTGGCCGGCACGCTCGGCGCGTCGTCACCGTCGAGCAGCCCGATGGAGAAGACCACCCCGAGGAGTACGCCGACCAGGCCGACAGCCAGCGCCACCCGCAGCAGCGGATCGGCCAGTGGACCGGATCGTGCTGCCCGTCGGCCTCCGCCGTAGACGGTGCCGGTGGGATCGGGGCGTTCCTCGGGCGCGGACATAGGCGCCATCCTCACCCACCGCCGCCGGCGGCGGCCAATCGGTTCCCCGGCCGACGGCCCGGCCCGACGGCGACCGCGCTCAGCGGGTGGGCTGCGGGTCGGTGACGTCGGCCACTGTGGCGTCGAGGGCCGCGATCGCGGCGTCGGCGTCGACCGCGACGGCGAGGCCACGCTCCCCGGCGCCCAACGTGATCTCCCGGCCGCGCAGTCGCTCGTCGGCGATCACCGGCCACGCCGTGCTCGCGCCGAACGGGGTGATGGTGCCGCGCTCGTAGCCGGTCGCGGCCAGGGCGCCGGCGGCGTCCGGCATGGAGAGCCGGTGCACCCCGAGCAGGGCGCGCAGCTTGGGCCAGGAGATGACCCGGTCGCCGGGGGTGAGCACGAAAAGGTGATCGTCAGCACTCCGGCGCACCACGATCGTCTTGACGACGTCGGGGACGGCCACGCCCCGGGCCGCGGCGGCCTCCGCGAGACTGCCGACCGCACCATGGCTGACCAGCCGATACGTCAGTCCGGCGGTGTCCAGGGCGGTGATCGCGGGCGATGGCATGCCCGCCACGGTAACCGTCTGGCCTGCCGCCGGACGGGAAACTGCCACGGCCCACATCCCACGGTTTTCCAGGTACGAGCGTAAGGTGATCACATGCGCGCTGAGCGTGTGGATCACCCCATTGACCATGATCAAGCGGTGGACACGCTGCGACGGTCGTACGCCGCGGTGCCCACGGGCGAGCCTGTCCGGCTGGCCAAACGCACGTCCAACCTGTTCCGCCCCCGGTCCGCACCTCGGACTCCGGGCCTCGACGTGAGCGGCCTGAACGGCGTGTTGTCGGTCGACCCGACCGGGCGCACCGCCGACGTGCAGGGCATGTGCACCTACGAGGACCTGGTCGACGCGACGCTGCCGCACGGGCTGATGCCGCTTGTGGTGCCGCAGTTGCGCACCATCACGTTGGGTGGCGCGGTGACCGGCCTCGGGATCGAGTCCACCTCGTTCCGCAACGGCCTGCCGCACGAGTCGGTGCGGGAGATGGACGTGCTCACCGGCTCCGGCGAGATCGTCACCGCCCGTCCCGACGGGGAGCACGCCGACCTGTTCGCCGCGTTCCCCAACTCGCTGGGCAGCCTCGGGTACGCGACCCGGCTGCGCATCGAGCTGCAACCGGTCGGCCGGTACGTGGCGTTGCGCAACGTCCGGTTCACCCAGCTGGAGGCGCTCACCGACGCGATCGCGGAGGTGACCGCGACCCGGTCGTGGGCCGGGCAGCCGGTCGACGCGATGGACGGGGTGATGTTCAGCCCCGGCGAGGCGTACCTGGTGTTCGCCACGTTCACCGACGCCGCCGACCCGCCCAGCGACTACACCGGTCAGGCGATCTACTACCGGTCGCTGCGCCAGCGCACCCGGGACGTGCTCACCGCGCACGACTATCTCTGGCGCTGGGACACCGACTGGTTCTGGTGCTCTTCGGCGTTCGGCGCCCAGCACCCGGTCGTGCGGCGGCTCTGGCCGGCGCGCTACCGGCGCAGCGACTTCTACCACCGGCTGGTCCGTCTCGAACACCGACACCAGGTGGCGGCCCGGATCGACCGGCTGCGCGGCCAGCCGGCCCGGGAGCGGGTCGTGCAGGACGTGGAGATCCCGCTGGACCGTACCGCCGACTTCCTGCGCTGGTTCGCCGGCGCGGTGGGGATGAACCCGGTGTGGCTGTGTCCGTTGCGGTTGCGCGAGCCGGCGGGCGCCGGTTCGGCGCGGTCGTGGCCGCTGTATCCACTCCGGCCAGGGCAGGACTACGTCAACATTGGGTTCTGGGGGAGCGTGCCGATCGCGCCGGGCGCCGCCGACGGCGACGTCAACCGCACGATCGAACGCAGGGTGTCGGAGTCGGGCGGGCACAAGTCGCTCTACTCCGACGCGTACTACGACCGGGACGCCTTCGATCGCCTGTACGGCGGCGACACGTGGCGGGCGGTGAAAGACCGCTACGACCCGGACCACCGGCTGACGGGACTGTACGAAAAGGCGGTAGCACGAGCATGAGCCTGACCGACAGAGATCAGGGGGCGGCGAGCGTCCCCGCCACCCCGCCGGCGGGGGGCCGGCACACGGGTCCGACCGTGGCGGATGTCATCCGCGCGGTCACCACGGGCCCGCTTCCGGTGCGGATCACCGGGTACGACGGCAGTGCCGTCGGCCCGTCCGATGCCGGTATCACCCTGGCGATCCGTTCCGAGCGGGGTTTGTCGTACCTGCTCACCGCTCCCGGCGACCTGGGCATGGCGCGGGCCTACGTCAGTGGGGACCTGGCGTTGCAGGGGGTGCACCCGGGCGACCCGTACGAGGCGTTGCGGGTGCTCAAGGACGAGTTGCGGCTGCGCCCACCGTCGCTGGCCGAGGGGCTGGCGCTGGTCCGGGGGCTGGGCTGGGAGCGGCTGATGCCGCCGCCGGCTCCGCCGCAGGAGGCGCAGCCGCGGTGGAAGCGGGTGGTGAACGGGCTGCGGCACTCGCGGGTGCGCGACAGCACGGCGATCTCGCACCACTACGACGTCTCCAACGCCTTCTACGAGAAGGTGCTCGGCCCGTCGATGACGTACACCTGTGCGGTCTTCCGGTCTCCGGACGACACGCTGGAGCAGGCCCAGGCGGCGAAGTACGACCTGGTCGCCGGCAAGTTGGCGCTCAAGAAGGGCATGCGGCTGCTGGATGTGGGCTGCGGCTGGGGTGGCATGGTCCGGCACGCGGCCCGCGAGTACGGCGTGAAGGCGCTCGGGGTGACCCTGTCGAAGGCGCAGGCGCAGTGGGCGCAGGCGGCGATCGAGCGGGAGGGGCTGACCGGGCTGGCCGAGGTGCGGCACCTGGACTACCGGGACGCCCCGGCGGAGCAGTTCGACGCCATCTCGTCGATCGGGTTGACCGAGCACATCGGGGTGCGCAACTACCCGACCTATTTCGGGGCGTTGCGGTCCCGGCTGCGGGCGGGGGGTCGGCTCCTCAACCACACCATCACGCGCGCGGACAATCGGGCGCCGCACCGCTCCGGCGCGTTCATCGACAGGTACGTCTTCCCGGACGGCGAGTTGGCCGGCCCGGGTCGGCTGATCAGCGAGGTGCACGACGCCGGGTTGGAGGTGCACCACGAGGAGAATCTGCGCCAGCACTACGCGCTGACGCTGGCCGCCTGGTGCCGCAACCTGGTGGAGCACTGGGACTTCTGCGTCTCGGAGGTGGGTGCGGGCACCGCCCGGGTGTGGGGGCTGTACATGGCCGGGTCGCGGATGGCGTTCGAGCGCAACGGCATCCAGCTGCACCAGGTGCTTGCCACGCACAACGGCCCGGACGGGGTGAACGGCTACCCGCTGCGACCGGACTGGTTGCCCTGATCACCTGCTGAGCGCTGCCTGAAGCCGCGTCGAGAAAGTCGGCGCGGCTTCTCGCGAACCGATTGACAAACAAGTTTTGTACGTACAAACTGATTTTGCCATGAGAGATGTCCTGTACCTGGAGCAGATCGAGCAGGCCGAAGTCCTGCTCAAGCCGCAGCGCGTCGAGGTGCTGCGGCAACTCGCCGAACCGCGTACCTGCACCGAGGTCGCGGCTCGACTCGACCAGACGCCACAGCGCGTCTACTACCACGTCAAGCAGCTCGTCGCCGCCGGCCTCGTCGAGCTGGTCAAGGAACGCAAGGTTCGTGGGATCACCGAGGGGATCTACCAGGCCGCCGCCCGGTCGTACTGGCTGTCCCCCCGGCTCGTCGGCCGGATCGGTCTGCGCCGGGCCCGCGACGAGCTGAGCCTGGGCTACCTGCTCGACCTGATGGAGGAGGTCCAGGCCGACATCGCCGGTCTGGACCGGGCAGCGCCCGAGCTGCCCTCGATCGGGGTCTCCGGCGAGATCCGGGTGCCGGCCGAGCAGCGCCAGCAGTTCCTGCACGACCTGCAGACCGCACTTCAGGACCTGTTCACCCGCTACGGCGGCAGCGAAGGCGATGCCTTCAAGCTGGCCGTCGCCTGCTATCCGAAAGGGAACGACAATGAGTGAACCGATGAAGGTGCAGGCCCGTCTCTCCGCGCCCGTCGGGCGCGTCCGCCAGGCCCTGACCGACCCGGCCGAGCTGCGTCTCTGGCTGGCCGAGCACGTCGAGGTCGAGCTGCCCCAGCGGTACGAGTTCTGGGGTCGCTACACGCCCGAGGGCGACGCCCCGCACCAGCGGCTGCTGCACGCCGACGACGACACGCTGCGCTTCAGCTGGCTGCTCGACGGGGTGGAGACCACCACCGAGTTCCAGCTCACCGCCGAGGGCCCGGACAGCACAGTGCTCACGCTGATCCAGAGCCACTTCGACTTCGCCGAGGCGATGAGCGGCTCCAGCATCCGGGGCGTGCTCCAGACGTACTGGGCGCTGTCCATCGCCAACCTGGCCGCCCACCTGGAGGGCAAGCCACTGCTGCCCCGCACCGACTTCACCTCCGCCGACCTGCGGGGTGAGCTGGTCATCGCCGCCCCCGCCGACAAGGTGTGGGAGTCGCTGACCGACTCCGAGCAGGCCAGCGCCTGGTTCGGCTACCCGATCGGCATCGAGCCCTGGGTCGGCGGCCGGTACGCCATGGGCGGCTTCGAGAACGGCTACGCGGCCAAGATCGTCGACCTGGAGCCCGGCCGGCGGATGTCCGTCGACTGGGGACCGACCGGCGTGACGAACTGGGAGCTGGCCGAGTCCAACGGCCGAACCACGCTCACCTTCGTGCAGAGCGGCTTCGACGAGGCCAACCCGCCGTACGGGGCCTGGAGCGGATCGGTTGCCGGGCTGTTCGAGCTGCGCCGCTTCCACGAGGTGCCGGACTGGCAGCCGATCTGGCTCCCCGCCGAGATCCCCGGCCTGGACCCCCAGCCCGCCAACTGAGTCACTGACACCCCGCCGCGAGCGCCGACCCAGCAGAGGCCGGCGCTCGCGGCGCGTTCGTCGGCGCTGCGGGGTGACTTTTCGGGGTTGAGTGGGTACTGGCGGGCGATGTTCTTCATCTTTGGTCTGCGTACCAAGGTCGACCGGTCCGGGGTCGTGCAGCAGGTCTGCCGCCACTGCGGCAACCACGCCGCTCAGGTGATCACCCGCCGGTCGACGAAATTCACCCTCTTCTTCATCCCCCTCATACCGATCCGCACCCGGTACGCGCAGCAGTGCACGTTCTGTGCGGCCCAGTACGAGATTTCCAAGTCCGACGCCGAGCGCCTCCCGGTCGGCTGACCCGGGATGGACCGCCTCCTGTTCTGGTTGATCGGCCGACCGGTGCCCCCGGCCGACGTGGCGGTACACACCGTCGCCCGTCCGCCCTGCACCCCTGGGCGACGCAAACGCCGACGCGCTCGCCGCCCGCTGGCCGGCACCGCACTGCCCCGCTCACCCTGGAACCGCTCCGGCGGTCGCTGTTGATCCGGGTCGAGGTGGCCGTCGTCGGGGTGGTGCCACCACTCTCGGCCCCTGTAGAGCTGCCCCAGGTGTGGGGCACCGGTCTGGCGCCGCGTGGAGGGTCGGCTCGGAAGCGTCCCGGCTCGGGGCCGCGTGCCTGCCTGCCCCACCTGTGGGGCAGGTCTACAGGGGGGCATATGAGGGAGGCCCGGGCCGCAGCCCCAGCCCAGGCCCGGGGTTTGCCGGGCCCGGCGTGGCTCGACCAGCGCGGGCGTTCGGCTCTGGCGGCGTACTTGGGCGCTGGTTAGGCTTTCGGGGTTTGCCGTGGACCGGTCCTCCCGAGGGTGCACGCACGACGAAGCCGGAGCGACCGTGTCCCGTCAGGACGTGAAGCAGGCTGTGGGGAAGCTCAACCCCACCGGTGCGATCCTCGCGGCCGGGGTCATCCTCGTGGAGGCGTGCTGGCTCGTCGCCGCCCTGCCCGGCGCCGCGCTGGTCAGTGACGTCGGCGCGCTGCTGGTGGCCGGTTGGGCGACCGGCGCGTGTGCGGGCGTGGCCCGTCGACATCCGGCCCCGCTGCGCAGGTTCTGGGTGCTGCTCGCCGTCACCATGGCGCTCGCCGCGCTGGGCCGGGTCATCTGGACGGTGCAGCGTCTCGTCGGCGGCGACCTGCCGCACACGCCGGCGGTCGGGGTGGTCTTCACCGCCGGCATCCTCACCGGCACGGCCGCGCTGCTCAGTTCGCCGTCCGCGCCACGGACCGCGGTGGGGCGGGCCCGCACGTTGCTGGACGGCGTGATCGTCGCCCTGGCCCTGGTGCCGATCGCCTGGGTGCTGGTGTTTCGCGGGGTGGCCGCCGCCGAGTTGGCCGATCCGGCACGCACGCTGGGGCTGCTCTACCCGATGTTCGACCTGATGCAGCTCACCATCCTGGTCGCGGTGGCCGGGCCGGCCCGGCCGATGTGGCGGCCGATGAGCCTGCTCGCGGCGAGCCTCACCCTGCGCGTCGCCGCCGACGTCGTCTACGTCTCGCTTGTCGCGCGGGCCGACTACGCCGCCGGTCACCCGATCGACCTGTGCTGGCCGGTGAGTTACCTGCTGATCGGCCTGGCCACCCGCAAGCCGCCGCCGCCGGACTGCGACGGCACCGACGACACCGCCGAGTCGTCGCCGCCGCCCTGGTGGCGGGTGGCGTTGCCGTACCTGCCGGTGGGCGGAGCGATCGTCGCGGTGGTGCTGGCCCGCCAACCCACCGGGCAGACCCCGCACCTGATCTTCGTGACCATGATGGCCCTGCTCGGGGCTCTCGCCGTGCGGCAGGGGTTGGCCGCCAACGAGAACCTGCGGCTGGTGGTCCGGTTGCGCCGGCTCGCGTACGGAGACCAGCTCACCGGGCTGCCCAACCGGCTGTCGTTCAACCGGCGGCTGCGGCTGGCCCTGCGCGACGGCCGACCGGCGGCCGTGCTGCTGCTCGACCTGGACGGGTTCAAGCAGGTGAACGACCGTTTCGGGCATGCCACCGGCGACACCCTGCTGACCGGACTGGCGGCCCGGATGCGGGCTGTCGTCGCCGACGACGGCATCATCGCCCGGCTCGGCGGGGACGAGTTCGCGGTGCTTGTCGACGGCGACCGACAGGTCTCACCCGAGCGGATCGCCGAGCGACTGCTGGACGCGCTGCGGCCCTCCGACGGTGATGATGACGTCGGGGTGCACCCGTCGGCGAGCATCGGCATCGCCGAGCTCGGCCCGCAGCACGCCTCGCACACCGATCTGCTGCGCGACGCCGACATCGCCATGTACGCGGCCAAGGCGGCGGGGAAGTCCGCGTACCGGACGTGCACCCCGGCGCTGCGCGAGTCGGCCGTCTCGCGTGCCGAGCTGATCGCCGACCTGCGCCGCGCGGTCGACGAGGGTCAACTGCGGCTGCAGTTCCAGCCGATCGTCGACCTGGCCAGCGGCGCGGTGCGCAGCGCCGAGGCGTTGGTGCGGTGGCGGCACCCCCGGCTCGGGTTGCTGCCGCCGGCGAGGTTCCTGCCGCTGGCCGAGGAGACCGGGTTGATCCTGCCGATCGACCGGTGGGTGATCCACGAGGCGTGCCGGGCGGCGGCGACCTGGCGGGACCGGGCGCCGGACGCGACAGTGGCGGTGAACATCGCCGCGGCGCACCTGCGCCGTCCCGACCTGATCGCCACTGTCACCGCTGCCACCAGCGCCGCCGGGCTGGCGCCGCGGGCGTTGACCCTGGAGTTGACCGAGTCGGCGCTGATCGAGGGCACCGAAGCGGTGCTGGAACGGCTGCACCAGCTGCGCGAGTTGGGCATCAAGATCGCCATCGACGACTTCGGTACGGGGTACTCGTCGTTGAGCTACCTGCACCGCATCCCGGCGACCGAGCTGAAGATCGACAGGTCGTTCGTGACCCGGCTGGGGTCGGACGACCGCGCGTACGCCACGGTGGAGATGGTTACCCGACTGGCCGGCGCGTTCGACCTGACTGTCGTCGCGGAGGGGGTGGAGACCGAGTGTCAGCACGAGGCGGTCGCCGCGATCGGTTGCCCGCGCGGTCAGGGCTATCTGTACGGGCGGCCGGACGCCCCCGCAATGGTGGGCCAGAATCGGGCTTGACCCTCACGTAGCGGCAGGCGGGAGCCTGGTTCCCGGAAGGGAGGGGAACCATGGCGTACACGGTGGGTCAGGTGGCGAGGGTCGCCGGCGTGACGGTGCGGACGTTGCACCACTACGACGAGATCGGGTTGCTCTCGCCCAGCGGGCGAACCCCGGCGGGTTACCGCCGCTACGACGACGCGGACCTGCAACGGCTGCAACTCGTCCTGTACTACCGGGAGCTGGGTTTCCCGCTTGAGGAGATCACCGCGATCATCGACGACCCGGCGGCCGATCCGGCCGCACACCTGCGCCGCCAGCACGAGTTGCTGACGGGACGGGTGCGGCGGTTGCAGGAGATGGTCGCGGCGATCGAGTTCGCGATGGAGGCGAGCAAGATGAACATCCAACTCACCCCGGAGGAGCGGTTCGAGGTCTTCGGCGACTTCAACCCCGAGGATCACGAGGCCGAGGCGGAGCAGCGGTGGGGTGACACCGTCGCGTACCGGGAGTCGAACCGGCGGGTCGCCCGGTACACCAAGGACGACTGGCTCCGGAACAAGGCGGAGAACGAGGACTGGGGTCGGCGGATCGTCGCGGTGCTGGCCTCGGGCGCGCCGGCGGACAGCCCGGAGGCGATGGAGTTGGCCGAGGAGCACCGGCAGCTCATCAGCCGCTGGTTCTACGAGTGCTCGTACGAGATGCAGACCGGGTTGGCCGACATGTACCTGGCCGACGAGCGGTTCACCGCGTACTACGAGAACATCGCCCCGGGGCTGGCCGCGTACCTGCACGAGGCGATCCACGCCAACGCGATCAGCCGCGCCTGATCGGGAGGCCGACCCGGAACAGCGGCGCGGGCGGTCCGGCTAGTCTGGCCGGACCGCACCGCCCCGGGGAGATGACAGTGCAGAAGCCGAAACTGATCGTCGCCGGCGCCATCCTCGCGGTGGCGGTCGCCGCCGGGGCGTGGGCACTGGTGGCCACCGGCGACGAACCCGACGCGGGTCGCCCGGCGGCGTCGGCCGGCCCGACCGATCCGGCCGGTGTGCTGACGGCCGCCGCCGCGAGGGTCGACACGCAGACCTACAAGCTGACGGTGAGCAGCGGCGGGACGGCGGGCGGGGACGGCACGGTGGTGCTCTGGGACCCGACGGCGAAGCGTGGCCTGGAGACCACCTCGCTCAAGGTGCCCACCGGCGAGGTGAAGATCGAACGGCTCACCACCGGGCCGGACGTCTACGTGCGGATCAGCGCCCCGGACCGCCGTGTTCCGGTCTGGGACGGCAAGACCTGGTGGCATGTCGGCGCGCCGGGTTCGCCGCCCGCCCAACAGGGCCTGGACAACACCAAGCTGGCCGGCACGCTCGGCGCGGCGACGGCCGTCCGGCAGACCGGGGCACTGGCGTACGCCGGCACGCTGGACCTGCGCGAGAGCGGCGCGGTGCTGGGCGACGGGGTCGGCGGTGTGCTCGGTGAGCGGGCCGGGGCGGTGCCGTTCACCGCGGCGGTCGACGAGCAGGGCCGGCTGGTCCACTACCGCATCGAGTTGGCAAGCGAGCAGTCGGAGACCGCCCAGCTCGACCTGACGTACTCGGACTTCGGGTTGTCGGTGTCGGCCGAGCCGCCGGCGGCCGACCTGGTCCGCGAGGACCCTCCGGCGAACATCCCCGGGGCCTGACCGCCGGCTCACTCCTCGACCGCGCCGGCGACCGGGGCGACAAGGAAGTCGTAGACGGTCCGGGCCATCCGGCGGACCGTCTCGTCGCCGCTGGCCATCGGCCCGGCGGTGAGGAACGCGACGGCGGTCTCGGTGCCGGGGATCAGGTAGTAGCCGACGTCGTGGGAGGCGTCCGGCAGGTCGCCGGTCTTGTGGGCCACCGGCACCCCGGGTGGCAGCGCCGCCGGGATCTTGGTGTTGAGGGTCTGCTCCCGCATGAAGCCGATCATCAGGTCGCGTGATGCGGGGGTGAGGATCTCGCCGTCCCAGACCGCGCCGAGTAGGGACACCACGTCGTCCGGGCTTGTGTAGTTCTCCTCACCGCGTTGCGCCGCCGCGCTGTCGAGCATCCGGCGGGCCAGGATGGTGGATCGCTGGTTCATCGAGTCGATCAGCGCGTTGACCGGGGCGAACCCGCCGAGGTAGGTGATCAGCACGTTCGCGGCGACATTGTCGCTGTATTTGATCAGGTACTGGGCGAGCCGATGCAGTGTGACCACCTGCGGGAACGTCTCGAACTGGAGTTGACCGGTGCCGCCGACCACGTCCTCCGGGGTGACCAGCACGCCGTCGTCGAGCGACACCTGTCCACAGTCGACCCAGCGGAGCAGCTCGACGAGGATCCACAGTTTGATCACGCTGGCGGCCTTGGGGCGCAGCGCGCCGTTGACGGCGATCTGCTGGTCGCCGTACCGGCCGGACAGATCGCGGACGGTGACTCCGGCCGGGTTGAGGCTCGCGTCGGCGACCACCCGGGCGAGCTGCCCGCTGAGCGGGAACAGCCGGGCTCCCGCGACCGGGTCGGTGGGCGGCTGCGGGCTGGTGACCACCACTCCGGTCAGCTCGACCGGCGGACGGTGCCGTTGGATCACCTCCAGCGTCCCCTCGCTGCGGCCGGTCAACGGCACCCGGTAGCGGTAGGCCGTGCCCCCGACGACGACCGCGCCGCTGGCCACCCCGGCGGCGACCAGCATGCCCGGGTCGGCGACCCGACCGGTGTCACCGTCGCAGGCCCGGTAGCGCACCGTGTGCCCGAGCGAGTCGACCGCGAAGACCCCGCCGGGAAACGACAACCAGGACACCTCGCTGGTCGGCGCCCGCTCCGGCGTCGGCTCGACACCGGGCTCATGGCCCTGCCCGCCGCCCGGTTCGACCCCGTGCGTCGGCTCGGCCCGCCGCGCCGGGTCCGCGCCGGGCCCGGGGCCGTCGGCGGTGGCCGGCCCGCTGGTGGCCAGCACGGCGAGCGCGACCGCCGCCGCCAGCACTTTCCGAGGTACGCGGACAGACATCGCCAGTGGGGAAGATGAGGGCTTCTTGTCGCTTTTTCTCACGTTTGCACGATATGAAGCGCCGGGGGCCGGTGAGACAAGCGGGACCGGCGTCACCCGTCCGGGCGGGGATGTCCCCGCGAGCACGCCGACTCACAGGTATCAAAATGAATCACCGGCATCAGGCTCATCAAACACACCGACCCCGGAGGCCCCATGTTGATCATCGCAGGCAGTTTGCAGGTGGAACCGGCCGACCGCGAGGCGTACCTGTCCGGCTGCGAGGAGGTCATCACGCAGGCCCGCGCCGCCGCCGGCTGCCTCGACTTCCTCCTCGCGGCCGACCCGCTGGAGCCCGGCCGGATCCACGTCTACGAACGCTGGGAGTCGGCGGAGCAACTGGCGGCGTTCCGGGGCGCCGGGCCGAGTGACGGGCAGGAGGCGGCCATCCTCGACGCCGACGTGCGGCGCTACCTGATCTCCGGCGTCGAGGCGCCCTGACCCGGTCGCTACAGCAGCAGGTCGAGCAGGAGCACGCCGAGGAAGCCGACCACGGAGATGATCGTCTCCATCAACGACCAGCTCTTGAGGGTCTGCCCGACGGTCAGTCCGAAGTACTCCTTCACGAGCCAGAACCCGGCGTCGTTGACGTGCGACAGGAACAGCGACCCGCAGCCGATCGCCAGCGCCAGCAGGGCCACCTCCGGCTTGTCCAGGCTCGCCGCGAGGGGTGCCACGATGCCCGCCGCCGTGATGGTCGCGACTGTCGCCGAGCCGGTCGCGACGCGGATGCCGACCGCGACGAGCCAGCCCAGCAACAGCGGCGAGAGGTTCGCGTCCTTGGCCGCGTCGGCGACCAGGTTGCCCACCCCGGCGTCCACAAGCACCTGCTTGAACCCGCCGCCGGCCGCCACGATCAGCAGGATGCCGGCGATCGGCGGCAGCGAACCGCCGATCACCGAGGAGACCTGGGATCGGCTGAACCCGGCCTGGTAGCCCAGCGTGAACATCGCCAGGATCACCCCGGCGAGCAGCGCCACGATCGGCGTGCCGACGATGTCGAGCGTCTTGCGGCCGGCGGTGCCCTCGTCCAGGGTCAGCTCGCCGATCGCGCGCAGCAGCATCAGCACCACAGGCAGCAGCACGGTGATCACCGCCGGCCAGAACGCCGGGGTCCGTCGGGAGGTCTCCGTGCCGCTGTCGTCCACCGGCTCACCCGGTCGTCCGCCGCCCGGGTTGACCAGGTCGTCGTCGGTGAGGAGATCACCGTCCACGTCGCGCTCTGCCGCCGCCTCGGTGGTCCGGCCCGGTTCCCGGCGGGTCGGCAGCAGCGCGGCGGGCGCCGTCGCCGGCACGTACCGGGCGATGAAGGTGCCGAACACCGGCCCGGAGATGATCACCGTGGGGATCGCCACCAACAGGCCCAGCCCGAGCGTCAATCCCAGATCGGCGTTGAGCGAGGAGATCGCCACCAGCGGCCCGGGATGCGGCGGGACGAGGCCGTGCAGCACCGACAGGCCGGCCAGCGCCGGAATGCCGATCTTCATCAGCGGCACGTCGGTCCGCATCGAGACGAGCAGCACGATCGGCACCAGCAGCACCACGCCGACCTCGAAGAAGAGCGGCAACCCGATAAGCGCCGCCACCGCGGCCATCGCCCACGGCAACGTGCGGCCGGAGACCCGGCCGACGGTCCGGTTGACGATGCCGTCGGCGCCGCCGGACTCGGCGAGCAGACCGCCGATCATCGCGCCGAGGGCGATCAACAGCCCGACACCGCCGGCGGTGGAGCCCACCCCGGCGGTGAACGAGGTGATCATCTTGTCGGGCGCGACGCTGGCGGTCACGCCGAGCACCGCCGCGCCGAGGATCAGCGACAGGAACGGGTGCACCTTCGCCCAGGCGATAAGCAGCACCACGGCGGCGATGCCGAGCAGGGCGGCGATGACGAGCTGGGTGTCACCGGCGGTGGTCACCGGTTCGGCCGGTGCGGCGAGGACGGTCAGTGGGTCGGCCAGGGCGGGGGGTGGTGGCACGGGAATCACGACCTTCGGAGAGGGGTCGACCCGAGGTGGGCCGGCCGAAGGGTCACATCGGGGGTCCTGTTGCGGGCTCGATTTCCGCGGGCAGGCCGGGCGCCAGCCGACGGATCGAGGAGAAGGTGGGCGTCAGCGCGTCGTACAGCTCGGCGAAGAGCGGCAGCAGCGCCGCGTACGTGGCGGCAGCGGCCGGGTCGGGGCGGATCGTCTCCTCGATCTGAACGAGGTCGGCGGCGACGTCGATGCTGGGGATCAGCCCGAGCGCCTGCATGCCGAGCAGCGCCGCGCCGAAGCTGGAGCCCTCGTGCGCGGCCGGGAAACTCACCGGCAGGCCGAGCACGTCGGCGAGCATCTGCCGCCACAGGCCGCTGCGGGCGAAGCCGCCACCGGCACGGATCTCGCGGACCTCGTTGCCGGCCGCCCGTACCGAGCTGAGCACCAGCGCGAGCTGCTGGCAGACCCCCTCCAGCGCGGCACGGATCAGGTGCTCGCGGCGGTGGCTGTGGGTCAACCCCACGTACGCGCCGCGCGGCAGCGCGCTCCAGTGTGGTGCCCGCTCGCTGTGCAGGTACGGCAGCATGATGAGCCCGCCCGAGCCGGCCGGCGCGCGGGCCGCCAGAGCGACCAGGTCCTCCTCGGAGTGCTCGCCCAGATCCGGGGCGAGGGCCTCGCCGGCCCACTTGAGGACGATGCCACCGTTGTTTATCGCACCGCCGACCACCCAGCGGTATTCGGTGAGCGCGTAGCAGAACACGCCGCCGAGCGGGTCCACGCCGGGCCGCTCCACCATCACGCGCATCGCGCCGCTGGTGCCGATCGAGCAGGCCACCATGCCGGGGTGCACCGCCCCGAGACCCAGGTTGGCGAGGGGCCCGTCGCCGGCGCCGACCACCACCGGGGTGCGCTCCGGCAGGCCGGTGGTGGCCGCGGCCGCTGGGGTGAGGCCGGGCAGCACGGCGGTGGTGGCGACCAGTTGGGGCAGTTGCTCCTCGGTGATGCCGGCGATGCCCAGCGCCTCGCCGTCCCACTCCAGGCGGTGGATGTCCAGCAGGCCGGTGGCCGAGGCGATCGAGTGGTCGGTGACCAGGGCGTCGCAGAGTCGCAGCAGCACCCAGTCCTTGATGCCCACCCAGTGCGCGACGCGCTCGAAGAGCTTCGGCTCCTGTTCGGCGAACCAGAGCAGCTTGGGCAGCGGCGACATCGGATGCATCGGCGTGCCGGTGCGCCGGTGCAGGGCCAGCCCGGACGGGACCGCCCGTAACCGTTCGGCCTGCTGGGTGGCGCGCGAGTCGGCCCAGGTCACCGACGGGGTGAGCGGGTTGCCGTCCGGGTCGAGGCCGATCAGGCTGTGCATGGCGGAGCTGAACGACAGGCCGTCCACCGGCTGGACCAGCTCGGCAACGACCACGCTCACCGACTTGAGCACCGCGTCGAGGATGAGCTGCGGGTCCTGCTCGGCGTACCCGGGTTGCGGGTCGTTCAGGGGGTAGCCGACCGAGTGGCTGCCGAGCTGCCGCCCGTCGGTGTCGTACGCGACGGCCTTGGTGCTTGTGGTGCCGATGTCGACGCCGATGACCACGCCGTGCCGGGTGTCCTGCGGCATGACGCTCACCCCCTTCGGACGGCGGTGCGGCGGCAATGCCACCCGGCTGCGGCTGACGTTACCGAGACAGCGACCGCCCCGCACGACACGCGCACAGGAGAACCGTCGACGCGGCAGTATCGGCCAATCGTGCGGATTCACCCACCGATCGGGCATTTTGCCCGTTCCGGCGTGTCCGGGTGCCACGCCGCGCCTGTTGAACGAGGAGACACCCAGATTGGTGGCCTACGCGGCGAAGGAGTCGGCGTGGCAAAGACTGATTCAACGGGTTCCACATGGCGCTACCGGTGGGCGCACCGGCAGAACGTGCGGCGGGTCAGCACGTACCGGGGCGCCGAGACGGCCTGGCGGCGACGCGACGACGAGTTGCGGCGGCTGCGCGCTCTCGCCGCCGACTTCCAGGGCTCCGCCGCCGCCGGCGACGGCCTGCCCCTGGAGTTGGCCGCCGACGAGGTGGTGCTCTGGGTGCTGCCCGCCGCGCAACTGGTCGAGGTGCGGCACACCCCGGTGCTGCCCGCCCCGGATCTCACTGTCGCCCCGTCGACCGGACCGCTGCGCCCGCGCCGCCCGGACGGGGTACGCGTCACCGACGCCGGCATGGCCGTCATCACCAGCCGACGCCTGGTGCTGCTCGGCGGACGCGGCCGGCGCGACTGGGCGTACGGCCGGATGACCGGTCTGGCCCACGACCCCGCGTCGCCGGTCACGCTGATCCAGGTGCTCGACCGGCGGCCGACCGCCGGGTTGCTGCTGCCCACCGACGCGGCGCCGGACTTCCGGTTCAAGCTGACCCTGGCCTTCGCCGACGCGATCGAACAGCGCGCCGCGGTGCTCGCCCAGCTCGACGAGCTGATCGCCGAGCACGCCCAGCTCAAGCCGTTCCGGCCGGCCGTGGCCACCCCGGGGCAGGCCCGGCTGACGTCGTTCGTGCCCGGTGGTCGCCGGAGCATCGCGGTGGCCGCCGCCCTGGCGCTGCTGGTGCCGGCGGCGCTCATCGAGTCGGATCCGTCCGACCCGACCGGCGGCCCGGAGGTCGCCGCCGCCGCCACCCCCAGCGGCGAGCCCGTCCTGGTCCGCCCGGTGGCCCCGGCGCTCACCCGCGCCACCCCACCGGCGAAGCCGACGACGTCACCACGCCCGGCGCCCGGCAGGACCGGCGACCCCCGCTGCGGGGCGCCGGACAACCCGCTGGGGTACGGCTTCTGCGGCGGCACCCGGATCCGTCGGCCCGCCGCCGAGGTGTGCGACTGGTTCGACTGCGTGCCGCAGTTCTGGGCCGGACGGGGTTACCTCGTGCAGTGCCGCGACGGTTCGGTAAGCCTCGCCGGCGGCAGCGCCAAGGCCTGCGCCGCGCACCGCGGCGTGCGGCGAACAATCACAAAGTGACCGATTTGGTGATTAAGGTCCGCTTCGGTCGACCACAATGGGCCGGGTGGAGATCCGGTCTGACGATGGCGCGCGGGTGCGGATACGCCCCGTCGGCTACCAGCCTGGCATCGACCCGCCCGACGACCCCGACCGGGCCGCACCCGGCTGGCACGACTGGCTGCTCATCGAGGTGGACGCCCGCACCGCCGACGGTCAGACCTGGTCGCACCACTACCCGAGCCTGATGGTCGAGGAGGCCCGAGCGCTCGGCGGTTGGCTGCACGGGCAGGCCACCTCGGCGCTCGAACCGAACGCGCAACCGGCCATGGTCAGCTTCACCGAACCCAACCTGGCCCTACGCTCCCGGGTGCTCCGCCGCCGCCGGCTGGAGCTGATCGTGGAGTTCTCCGCCGAGTCGCTGCCGCCGTGGATGCGCCGCCCGTCCGGCGCGATCTACCCGTTGATCCTCACCGTCTCGGCGGACGCCCTCGCCGCCGCCGCCGAGCAGTGGGCCGAGCACTGTGCGGCGTACCCGCCGCGTACCCGGTCGAGGTTCCCCGCCGAGGAGCCCCGGTCGGTGCACCACCCGCGCCGCGCCGGCTGAACGGTCCAGCGCGCACGGTCCTTGTGGAGCGCGTGTCGCCCTGCTCTGATGTGCGGTCATGGGGGTCGAGCAGGTCCACCGCACTGTCGAGGCGGTGTGGCGCATCGAGTCCGGGCGGGTCGTCGCCGCCCTGGCCGGGCTGGTACGCGACGTCGGCTGGGCTGAGGAGTTGGCCCAGGATGCCCTGGTCGCCGCGCTGGAGCAGTGGCCGCGAGACGGTGTACCGGCCAACCCGGGCGCGTGGCTGACCACCGTCGGCAAACGGCGGGCGATCGACGCGCTGCGCCGGCGGAGCCTGCTGGAACGCCGGGTGGCCGACCTCGGGCGCGACCTCGACGACGAGCAGTTCACCCCCGACTTCGATGCCGTGTTCGAGCAACCTATCGAGGACGACCTGCTGCGGCTGGTGTTCACCGCCTGTCATCCGCTGCTCTCACCGCAGTCGCGGGCGGCACTGACCCTGCGGGTGCTGGACGGGCTGAGGACCGAGGAGATCGCTCGGGCGTTCCTGGTGTCGGAGACCACCGTCGCGCAGCGCATCACCCGGGCCAAGAAGACGCTCGCCGAGGCGAAGGTGCCGTTCGAAGTGCCCGGCGTGGCCGAGCGCGGCGAACGGCTCGCCTCCGTGCTGGAGGTCATCTACCTGATCTTCAACGAGGGTTACTCCGCGACGGCCGGCGACGACTGGATGCGCCCGGCGCTCTGCGCGGACGCGCTGCGACTGGCCCGCCTCGTGCAGGAGTTGATGCCCGAGGAGCCGGAGGTGCACGGGCTGGCCGCGTTGCTGGAGATCCAGGCGTCGCGTACCGCCGCCCGGGTCGACGCCGACGGTGAGCCGATTCTGCTGCTCGAACAGGACCGGGGGCGCTGGGACCGGCTGCTGATCCGCCGCGGCCTCACCGCGCTGGATCGGGCGAGAGCGGCGGACGGCCCGCCCGGCCCGTACACCCTCCAGGCGGAGATCGCGGCCTGCCATGCGCGGGCGCTCACCTCCCAGCAGACCGACTGGGCGCGCATCGCCGCCGGCTACGCGGAGCTGGCCCGGGTCGTACCGTCGCCGGTCGTGGAGCTGAACCGGGCCGTCGCGGTCTCCTTCGCGCACGGCCCGGCCGCCGGTCTGGAACTGGCGCGGGCGCTCGCCGACGAGCCGGCGCTGGCCGGCTACCACCTGCTGCCGAGCGTGCTCGGTGACCTGCTGGCCAAACTGGGCCGCCACGACGAGGCGCGCGCCGAGTTCGAACGGGCCGCCGAACTGACCGGCAACGAACGCGAACGCGCGCTGCTGCGCGCCCGTGCGGCCGACTGCGCCCGTGGGATCACGCCAACCCGCTGAAAAATTCTTGGACTGTCATGTCGTATCCCGACCCGGCCGCTCGACGCGTCAGCGAAGGCCGGCTCGCACCGGCACGCGGGACCGGCGACCGGCCGGCAGAGACAAGGAGAGCGGCATGACGACGACGGCGAACGTGACGAGCGCGGGGTCCGCGGTGGCGGGCGTCGACTCCCGGCGTACGACGACCAGGGCGCTGTTGGCCGGCGGAGCCGCCGCCGGCCCGCTGTTCCTGGTGGTGGCCGCCGCCCAGGTGCTCACCCGCGACGGGTTCGACCTGAGCCGGCAGCCCCTCAGCCTGCTGGCCCTGGGCGACCTGGGGTGGATCCAGATCGCCAACTTCGTGCTGACCGGGCTGCTGGCCCTGGCCGGCGCGGTCGGGCTGCGCCGGACGCTGCGGGGTGAGCCGGGTGGAACGTGGGGGCCGACGCTGATCGCTGTGCACGGCCTCGGTCTGGTCATCGGCGGGGTGCTGGTCTCCGACCCCAGCATGGGCTGGCCGGCCGGTGCGCCGCAGGGCGCGCCCGACACGCTGAGCTGGCACGCCGTCGGTCACGGTGTCGGCGCGGGACTGGCCTTCGGCTCGCTGCCCATCGCCTGCCTGGTCTTCGCCCGCACGTGGTGGCGGGCCGGGCAGCGTGGTTGGGCCGTCTTCTCGCTGGGCAGTGCCGTGGCCGTCGTCGTGATCCTGGCCTGGCCCGACCAGGGCAGTCTGAGCGTCCGGATGGCGCTGGCCTGTGTCGTCACCTTCGGCTGGCTCACCGCGCTCTGCACGCGACGGTTCATCCGCTGACCCGTACTCAACGATCACGAGAGGACTGCACCGATGCGCTACATGATGATGCACAAGCTCGACGAGAACCTGCCGGGAGTGTTCAACCCGAGCCCGGAGTTCGTGGCCCGGATGGAAGGTTTCATGAAGGAGGTCGCGCAGGCCGGGATCCTGGTCGCCGCCGAGGGGCTCTGCCCGACCGTCACGGACGCCACCCGGATCACCGTGAGCGGCGGCACGACCACCGTCACCGACGGGCCGTTCACCGAGACCAAGGAACTGATCGCCGGGTTCGCGCTTGTGGACGTGCGCTCCCACGAGGAGGCCGTGGAGTGGGGGCGGCGGTTCGTCGACGTCTTCACCGAGACGTTCGGTGACGTGGAGGTGGACATCCGCCGGGTCTACGAGGCTCCCGAGGCGGGCCAGCCGGGCTGACCCTCGTCGCGCCGCCGCCCGGGTCACCCCGGGCGGCGGCGCGATCCCGGGTCTGCGGTCCGGACGCTCACGCCCGCCCCCGGGAGGGTAGAGTGATCTTCGTCAGCCATGAGAGGAGGTGAGCCCGGTGACCACCCGTCGTCATTCCTGGGCGCTCTTCTCGGCCGTCCCCCTCAGCTGACCTGTCGCGTCGGGGAGCGCCCTCCTGTTTCGGAGGACCAATGTCCAACTCCCCGTTCCGCATCGACGTGTCCGATGCGGTCCTCGACGACCTGCGGGCCCGCCTGGCCCGTACCCGCTTCACCGACCGCAGTGGCCACCAGCCGTGGCAGGGCGGCGTCGACCCCGACTATCTGCGGGACCTGGTGTCCTACTGGCGGGACGGCTTCGACTGGCGTGCGCGCGAAGCCGAGCTGAACGCGTACCCCCAGCACCTGGCCCTCGTCGGCGGCCGGAAGCTGCACTTCCTGCACGTCCGGGCCGCACGTCCGGCCGGTACGCCCACGCCGTTGCCGTTGCTGCTGAGCCACGGCTGGCCCAGCAGCTTCGTCGAGATGCTGCCGCTTGTCGACCGCCTGACCGATCCGGATCGACCCGGCGGCGCGTTCGACGTGGTGGTGCCCTCGCTGCCGGGCTTCGGCTTCTCGGAGGTCCCGGACGAGCCGGTGACCCGGGCTCTGCTGGCTCGGACACTGCACGAACTGATGACCGACGTGCTCGGCTACGAGCGTTACGGCGCCTTCGGCGGTGACGTCGGAGGTGTGGTCACCGGCTGGCTCGGTGCCCTCTACCCGGAGCAGGTGGCGGGCATCCACATGATCCATCCACCATTTCCGGCGAACTTCGACGCCCGTCCACTGTCGGCGGCCGAGCAGGCGTACCTGGACGCCGAGGCCGCGTACGACGAGACCGACGGCGGCTACAGCGCCATCATGGGCACCCGCCCGGACACCCTCGCGGCGGCGCTCGCCGACTCGCCCGCCGGGTTGGCCGCCTGGCTTGTCGACAAGTACCGCGACTGGAGTGACAACCACGGTGACCTGGCGAACAGCATCGATCGGGACACCCTGCTCACCATCATCACGCTCTATTGGGTGACCGACTCGATCGGCTCGTCGTTCCGGCAGTACGCCGACTTCGACCACAACACCACACGACCGATGATCACCGTGCCCGCCGCGTTCACGGTGAGCACCGAACCCTCGCAGACCAACTTCCCCCGCTCGATCGCCGAGCGGGCCTGCACCGACATCCGGCACTGGAGTGAACCCGGCCGGGGCGGGCACTTCATGCCGCTGGAGGAGCCGGACCTGTTGGCCGCCGAGATGAGGCAGTTCTTCACCTCGCTGCGCCAGTAGTCGCTGTGCTAAACGGCGGCTGTTCCGGTGTCCTCGCCGGGGCAGCCGCCGCGCGGCCTGTCAATTCTCTCCTTTCGGGTGCAAAGGGATGCATCGATCCCGCGAGCGTTGCCTGTCACGTACGTGAGCGGTTGTACCGCGTGTGACCGTGACCTATGTGGCCTGCGCCCCCTGGCGGATCGCCTGGGCCGAGCGCGAGAACGAGCGCCGGCAGCGTGCCTACCGCGACGCCTTCGACGCCTGGCGGCACCGCGACGACCACCTGGTCCGGCTCCGCATCGAAGCGGCGAGCTTCCTCGGGTGTACGCAGCCCCGCACCGGCCTGCCTGTCGACCTCCACGACGACGAACTCGTCTTCCGCGTCCTCCCCGTCGCCACGCTCGTCGAGGCCGAGGCGCGGCACGTTCCCGGCCTGCCCACCCCGGGTCCGTGCGACTTCGCCGACACTGTCGACGAGGCGCTGCCGGCGGGCCTGCGGGCCGTCGGCACCGGGATGGCCGTCGTGACCAGCCACCGCGTGGCCTTCGCCGGCGGTGGGCGCCGACGCGAGTGGCGGTACGCGGACCTGCTCGGCGTCGCCCACCACCCCGACGTGCCGGTCACCCTGCTGCACGACACCTGTCGACTCGCGGGGCTGCTGGTGCCGGCCGGTGCCGCCGTGAACTTCCGGTTCTACCTCACCCTGGCCGCCACCGGGGATCGCGCCGCCGTCACCGGGCAGGTCGACGCCCTGCTGGCCGCGCACCGGGCCACCCCGCCGGCGCCGCTGCCGACGGCCGTGCCGGCCGACGCGCCGCTGTCGGCCGTACGCCCCGACCGCCGGGCCCTCGCCGTCGCCGCCGTCGCGACAGTGGTGTTCGCGACGCTGGGCCCCGGCGCGGTGGGACCCCAGCAGGCCGGTCCGATGCGACGGGCGGAGGCGGCGACCATCGCGACGGTCGAGCCGACCGTCCGGCACACCGCTGCGATCGCCTCGCTGCGGGCGCCCTCCGCCCTGGTGGCACCGCCGAACCCGAGCACGCCCACCCGTCCGACCGCGCCGGCACGGCCTCCGGCGGCCGGTCCGCTGTTGCCCGCCGCACCTGACGCGTCCACCGCTGTGGCGACTGCCGCGGGCCCCGCCACCGTTCCGGTGCCAACCACCGCTCCGGTGCCGTTCACCGAGCCGGTGCCCTCCGATGCTCCCGCCCCGTCGGCAAGCGCGACGCCGGCGCCCACTCCGACGCCGACCGACCCGCCCACGGCGGCCCGGCAGGGCTTGCCGTCACCCTCGCCGACCGCGACCACGACGTCCGACCCCGCGCTGGTGACGGTGTGCCTGGACCTCCTGCTGCCGCTTGTGGACCGGCTGCTCTGCCCGCCGACCGGGCCGTGATCCCGGGCCGTTGCCGTCTCGTGTCCGCGGCTCGGCCTTCGTCGTCTCCGCTGCTGCTGCGGTTGGCTCGGTCTGTGGTGCCTTCGCCGTTGCCGTCGGGTCAGGTCGTGGCGCCGAAGTCGGGGAGGGTGAGGGCGCCGTCCGGGCCGAGGGTGAAGCCGGGGTTCCAGGCGATCTCCCAGACGTGGCCGTCCGGGTCGGCGAAGTAGCCGGCGTAGCCGCCGTAGAACGTCTCCCGCGCCGGTTGGGTCACCTCGGCGCCGGCCTTGTCCGCGGTGGCCATCACCTCGTCGACCTCCGCCCGGGAGCGGACGTTCTGGGCCAGGGCCATGCCGCCGAAGCCGCCGGTGTCCGGGTTGGGGACGCCCGCGTCGGCGGCCAGCTTGTCCCGGCTCCACAGCACCAGGGCCAGGCCGCCGGCCTGGAGGAAGACAGTGTCCTCGACCTCCTGGCCGCGCCAGCCGAGGTGCGCGTAGAAGGCCTTGGCCCGCGCCAGGTCCGAGACGCCGAGGGTGATCAGACTTATCCGCTGCTCCATCCTCGTAACCTAACGCGCGATCAATCGGGGGCGCGGCAGACGACTCCGACAGAGTTGCCGGTAGACCAGATCAATCCGAGGAATCTACACTCTTCTCTGTTAGCGCTCACACTCGTCCCAGTGCTGAGGCAGTAACGCCATGCCGATGTGACGATCGGCGCCCGCCGGCTGCCCCTGGTGGCCCCACCGGCCGGCCATGCCCTGGGCCAGCTCGACCAACCCAGGGGAGAAGCTATGCGAACAAGGGCACGATGGCTCGCGACGCTCGCCGCGCTCGGTGTCGTGGTCGCCGGAGTGGTGACACCCACCGGTCCGGCCAACGCGGAGTCCAACGGTGGGGTGCGGGTGATGCCGCTCGGCGACTCCATCACCGAGGGCACCCAGGTGCCCGGCGGGTACCGCATCGGACTCTGGCAGCGCCTCGCCACCAACCGGTACACAGTGGACTTCGTCGGATCGCAGTTCAACGGGCCGGCCAGCCTCGGCGACCACGACCACCAGGGGCATCCCGGCTGGCGCATCGACCAGATCGACGCGAACATCGTCGGCTGGCTGAACACCCAGCGGCCGCAGACCGTTCTGTTGCACATCGGCACCAACGACATCCTGCAGAACTACAACGTGAGCACCGCCCCGAACCGGCTCTCCACGCTGATCGACAAGATCACCAACACCGCGCCCACCGCCGAGGTGTTCGTGGCGCAGATCATCCCGATCTCCAACAGCGGCCAGGACGCGGCCGCCCGCACCTTCAACGCGGCGATCCCCGGCATCGTCCAGAGCAAGGTCAACGCCGGCAAGCGGGTGCACCTCGTCGACATGCACAGCGCGCTCACCACCGCCGACCTGATCGACGGCGTCCACCCCACGGCCGGCGGCTACGACAAGATGGCCGCCCGCTGGTACAGCGCGTTGCAGTCGGTGCCCGGCAGCATCGGCAACCCGGGCAGCGGCGGCGGGCAGACCGCCACGATCGTGGGCACCCGGTCCGGTAGGTGCGTCGACGTCCCCGGCTACTCCACCACCAACAGCACCCAGGTGCAGTTGTGGGACTGCCACGGCGGCACGAACCAACAGTGGACCTACACGTCCAGCAAGGCACTGACCGTCTACGGCAACAAGTGCCTCGACGCCGCCGGTAACAGCACCGCCGCGGGCACCCAGGTCACCATCTACGACTGCCACGGCGGGACGAACCAGCAGTGGAACGTCAACGTGAACGGCACCATCACCGGAGTGCAGTCCGGCCTCTGCCTGGACCCGTACAACCAGGGCACCGCCAACGGCACGAAGCTCGTCCTCTGGACCTGCACCGGCCAGGCCAACCAGCAGTGGAGCCGTCGGTGAAACGGCCAAGCACCGCCAGATGGCTGACGGCGGGGCTCGCGGCGGTCCTCGGCCTGGCCCTGGCGATAACGACGCGGGACGCGGCCGTCGCGGACAGCCCGTACCAGCGCGGTCCGGATCCGACAGCGGCCAGCGTCGCCGCCACCCGCGGCCCGTTCGCCACCACGCAGGCGACAGTGCCCGCCGGCAACGGCTTCAACGGTGGGTACGTCTACTACCCGACCGACACCAGCCTTGGCACCTGGGGTGCGGTCGCTATCGTTCCCGGCTACTCCGCCCTGTTCGCCAACGAGGAAGCCTGGATGGGCCCCTGGCTGGCGTCCTTCGGGTTCGTGGTGATCGGCATCGAAACCAACAGCCGCACCGACGGCGCCGACGCCCGCGCCACCCAGCTGCTCGCCGCGCTGGACTACCTCACCCGAACCAGCCCGGTCCGCGACCGGGTCGATCCCAACCGGCTGGGCGTCATGGGCCACTCGGCGGGCGGAGCCGGAACCCTCCTCGCCGCCCTCCGCCGGCCGACCCTGAAGGCGGCGGTCGGCCTCGCACCCGGTACGCCCGGCAACAACCTGAACATGTCCACCACCCAGGTGCCCACCCTGCTCCTGTCGGGACAGAACGACGGCACTGTCACGCCCTCGTACGTGCAGGGCATCTACAACACGCTGCCCGCCAGCGTGGAACACGCCTGGGCGGAGTTGGCCGGCAACGACCACCTCTCGTTCACCAGGTCGAACCCCACCGAGATGCGACTCCTGATCCCCTGGCTCAAGACGTTCCTGGACAACGACACCCGCTACACCCAGTTCCTCTGCCCACTCGCCAACAGCACAGGCGTATCCCGGTACAGCGCCACCTGCCCCCTGGTGCCACCGGGTGAGCCGACGCCACCGCCCACGTCCGCTCCACCAACTACTGGTGCGCCGACGACCCCGCCGCCGACCACCCCACCACCCTCCGGCGCCCCCTGCACCGCGACGTACCGCACAGTCAACTCGTGGTCTGGCGGCTTCCAGGGGGAAGTGACAGTGACCGCCGGCACCGCCGCCATCAACGGCTGGACCGTCAGGTGGGACCTGGGCAACGGCCAGAGCATCAGCCAGGTCTGGAACGGCACTCTCAGCACCAGCGGCTCCACCGCGACGGTCCGCAACGTCTCCTACAACGGCACGCTCGCCCCCGGCGGCACGACGAGCTTCGGCTTCCTCGGCTCCGGTACGCCATCCACCGCGTCACCGACCTGCACAAGTCCATAGCCAGCCCGAGGGCGTGAACGCCTCGGCCCCGTCGTCGCGTTGGCAGTCTGGGGCGGGTCGCGTGTCGCGCCCGAGGGGGTCCTGTCCTTGCGAGCGATATACCTGTAAGTCATTTCCATGCCGCACAGGTATATCGCTCGTGAGGTGACGGCGGGCTCACGACAGTGGAGGTGCGAGCTGCGGCTCGGAGAGCCCCGTCGTTGGCCTGACATCCCAGGCCACCTCGGAGGAGTCGTGGAGTGCGACTGGTCGTTCACCACCACCCTTCCTCGCCGGGCGTCCTCCCGCGAGACGCTGGCCTCGGCCCTGGGTACGGCGGCTCCCTACCTGCAGAGCGACGATCACTGCGAGGACTGGCCGGCGGTGACCTGTCCACCCTGCTGATCCGTGAAACACGCAGTGGTGAACTGACGGCCGCCCATGCTCGGGAGATGGTCCCGGCCAGGCGCAGCTTGTCGAGCTGCCAGCAGGTCACGTTGTGCATCACGATGCTCGAGCAGAGTTCGCCGCTGCTGTCAGCATCTTTCTGTACGAACCCCACAAATGCTCTAAGTGGTGGCTGCTTTTCTGCCCGCTACCTGTAACATCCCCATGTTTTGATCTCGACGGGGAGGAAGAAGCGCATGCGATGGAAGATTCCGGCCGGTGCCCTAGTGGCACTGGCCTTCTTGGTTCCGGCGGCACCGGCGGTGGCTCAAGCCCAATCGCCCGGGCTGAACGCGGCCTGCCAAACGGTCGAGCGCAAGGTTTACAAGGATCTTCGCGAGCTTGTCACCATCGACTTGGACACCGCCACGGATCAAGAGATGCGGGCGTTGGTTGTCGTCCTCCGGGACGAGACTCTCGAAGAGAAGCTGCCCGTCCTGCCGGCCATCCTTCAGCAGCGGGTGAGGGGGGGCACCCCGAATGAGCTCCGCGGGTACCTCAAGACGCTCGTCGGTCAGGACGGAAACGGCGCCCCGGATTTTCAGAAAGTCTGGGCGACGGATCTGCGGGTCACGGTAAACCAGACGATGGCGGGCGGTGGTCCCAACGTGAAGGCAGCCGCGCAGAAGGCCCTCGACGCGGAAACCCTCGATGCCTACCTGGCTTACCTTAACGACGGCCTGTACGCCGCACGCGCGCTGGACTGCGCGTCTCAGCCGACGGCGACCCCGACGGCTCAGCCCACCACGACGCCGAGCGCCACGCCCAGCGTCACGACGACCGTCGTACCGACCCCTGCCTCCTCCACCACCGCTGGCGCGGCCGGCGGCGACGGTGGCGGACTGCCGGTGACCGGTGCCCAAACCGCGACCATGGTCGGCATTGGCGGTGCGCTGCTGCTCCTCGGCGGCGCGGTCTACGTGATCGGACGCCGACGCCGGGCACGCTTCGTCGCATAGCGCCAACTCGACGCGCCCGGCTCGATGCTTCATCGGGCCGGGCGCGTTCGGCGCCTCTGGTTCAGCGACTCTCCGCGGGTGTGCCGCGGAAGGCTCAAGCGGCGATCGCCCGGGCGGTCGCGTACACGTCGGCGGGCAGGGCGTGGTGGAGCTGCCACAGGATGCGCATGGGCCGCTCCCCGGTGTGCGAGTCGTACGTCCTGGTGCCGGCGTACAGATAGGGCGGCGCACCCAGGTCACGGTCGGCGATCCGGGTCTCCCGGATGAACGGCGAAGCCGGCCAATGGCGCGGCCTGGGGTTGTCGGAGGCGCAGCACCGCCGGATCGTCGACTACCTCGTAGGGGTGCCGCACGAGCAGGTCACTCAGATGCGCAGGGCGTTCGAGGTGGGCGCGTGAGCCTCGCCGCAGCGTGGGCGTCGGTCGACGAGCGGGCGGCCTCCGACTTCTGGTGCACCCTCGATGATCGCCGGCTACGACCTGCTCCCACATGCCACCACCGTCGGCGACGCACTGCTCGCCACCATCCCTCGTCACGATACGAATCCACTATGGATGATGGCCGTGGACCGCGCCACGCACGCCCTTCGTTGCGCCGCCGCCCGCGTCGGCGACGGCCCGGCCTGGTAGCCCGCCCAGGTGATCGGCCACGAACGGCCGTCGCCAGGCATCGCCATCCTGACGGTACGTCACTGGCGGCGGCTGCCCCACCAGCCCGGCCAGGCCGTCCCCGTCTGCACACCACGTCTGCCCGGCCGCTGGCGCTGGCTCTCACCGGCGGATGCCCCACGCGCCGACGGCACCGTCGAGCTGCACGTCCGCGCCGTACCCGCCGGCGCCGTCTCCCACCGCCTGGTCCATGAGGTACGCCCCGGTGAGTTGATCTGGCTCGGCCCACCCGGCAACACCGGCCTGCGGTTGGACCCGACGGGTGCCGGCGATCTGCTGCTCGTCGCCGGTGGCACCGGTCTCGCGCCACTGCGCGCCCTGGTCGAACAGGTCGCCGCCGCACCGGGCGGTCGGCGGGTGACCCTTGTCGTCGGCGTCCGCGCATTCGTCGACCTGTACGACGCGATCGCCCTCGACAAGCTGCAATGCAGGCATGACTGGCTGACGATAGTGCCGGCGTTCTCCGACGAGCCCCTGCGCCGAGGCGGCCGAGCAGGGTGACGCCGTCACCATCGCCCTCGACCACCACCGACCCGGCCAGGACATCTACGTGTGCGGCCCGCCCGCGATGCTGGCCGGTGCCCGGTCGCGGCTGCTGGCCCTCGGTATCCCTGCCGCCCGTATCCACACGCCGGTCACCTTCACCCGCTGACTGCCGAACGTCAGTCGACACAATCTGACGTGCGCCTGCGAGGTTGGCAGATTCGCTTACCCCTATCCGAAAAGATGAAGAAAATCAGGCCGGGCTCCGCACTCCGTCTTGTTAGCCTGACCGTCAATCCACAATCGTGGGAGATGAATATGACCGGACATTGGGAAGCAGACCACACTGCACGCTTCTCGCGCAGACTCGGCAAGTCGGCCGCAGAGCTGGGTGAGAGCGGGGGAACCACAACCTGTCCCGATGTCTGGGAGCTGTCGAACGGCGATGTCGCGATCATCGGGCGCGATCTGACCGAGGTTCTTGCCACCCGGCTACCCGAGGGTGTGAGTGTCGGTGCAGACGAAAGGGTCGTCGTCATCCCGCGAAGCATGATCGTTGCCGCCAAGCCGGACATCCCGGATGCGTGATCTGTTGGATGCGGTCGGCCGGCAGCGGCTGAGCCTCGGCGAGTACGACGCCGACTTCTACACGACCGTCGAGTCGACCGATGGCCCCGTCCTCAAAACCGAGCGGATGCAGACGTTCCGTGAGCCGGGCAGCCCCAGTTGGGAGGCGTACGCCGATGGTCGGTGGGAGGAGGCTCTTCGGATCGCCGCCGAGCCGAACCCGGAGCTGGTGGCCTTCTTCGAGCACCTTGACCAGCTCGGTTCCGGCCTCAGGCGTCTGCGAATCGTCGAACTGCCGCTGACGCCATACCTGGTCTGGGAGCTGAATTTCTTGCGCTACCGGGCGGAAGCCGGTGAGCAGATTCGCGTGCTGGACGCGCGAGTGGTCAGAGAGTGGGAGGCGACAGCCGGGCCTGTTCCGGAGTTGATGGTGGTCGGTGGTCAGGCTGTCTACGAGGTTCTCTACGACGCGTCCGGCGTCCCTGTGGGTGCGGAAAAGACAGTTGAACCGGCCGTGGTGGCGGGCTGTCGAAGTCGTGTGCTGTCGCTGCTTGAGCAGGCCGAACCCTTCGAATCCTTCTTCCGTCGAGAGGTCGACGGGACAAGGCCGGGACTGCCACAGCTGTAGTAGCCTGCCTCCACCAGCGAGCGTGGAGGCAGTGTGCCCCGACTCCGGACAGTCTCCGATCTGGCCCGTCGATCCGCCACGCCAACGATCCTGCTCCTTGCCGTCCTGGCCATGCTGGCGGCCGTCCTGCTTTCGCCCGCTGTCCTGCTCTGGATCGGCAGGCGACCCGGGTACGACTGGCCGCTGTTGGGCAACGTCGGTCAGACGTACGGTGCTGCCTCGGCGATCCTCGCGGCTCTCGCGCTCATCGGCGTGGTGTCGTCGCTGGCGCTACAGGCACGGGAGGCCAAGGCGGCCCGTGAGCAGGCGCTGCGCGCCCTGCATACCGACCTGCTCAAGATGGCCATCGACGATCCCGCGCTTCTCGAATGCTGGGGGCCGATCGAAGGTGCCACCGACCTCCAATGGTTCCGCAAGCACGTTTACGCGAACCTCATCGTGTCGCACTGGCAGCTGATGTGGGAGGTGGATGTTCTTACCGCGCGGCACCTGGAGGTGCTCGCGGACCAGTTCTTCAAGGGGCACGTTGGTCGTCGATTCTGGGCTGAGGCACGCGCGCCGCGGATGACAGCCGAAACGTCACGACGCGCCCGACGTTTCACGGCGACCGTCGACCGCCGTTACCTGGCAGCGGTAGCCGCAGGGCCGGCCGGGAATGAGCCGGTCGAGACGCCAGTAACGACAAGTCCCGACACGGTGCCCGCGCGAGAGGCCCGGCCGGCGGGACAGGCGACCGCACTTGCTGTCGGCGTCGTGCTCGGTGCCGCTGTTGTCCTTGCCGGCCGTCGTCGACGCCACGGTGGCTCAAACCGGCGCGACGGCTGACCGCATCACACGTAGGTGTCGCCGAATTCGTGGACCCCGTCGACGTACTGGATCTGGGCAGGACGGCCGACGCGTGCATAGGGCTCGTACACCCCACCGCCCACAGTGAACGACTGCGGGAGCGCGGGCCGGGCGCTGAGGTACAGCGTCGGCAGAGTGTCCGGCACTAAGATCTCGCCTGGCCGTCGGCACGCGGCTGGCCGACACGGGGAGGTGTCATGCGGCGTCGCCAACTGCTGGCGTCCGGGATGTTCGCGGCGATCGGGCTCAGCGCCGGGGAGCTGTTGAGAGCAGCGCCGGCCGCCGCCGAGGTGGCCCTGCTGAAGAGCGTCGGCGTCCAACTGCCGGTGAACGACCTGCGGGCGATCGAGCTCGACGAGGCGCGCGGCCGCCTGTACGTCGCACAGGGGGTTGGTGGCGCACTGCCGCTGGTGGTGACCGACCTCGACGGCCGCCTGCTGTCCCGGGTCACTGCCGTCGCTGACATCTCCGACCTCGTCCTCAGCGACGACGGACGCATCCTGTACGCGGCCCAGGGCTTCAACCGGATCATCGCGTTGGACGCCGCCACGCTCACCATCATCGCCAGCTATCCCGCACCCGTCGGCGCCCACCTGTACACGGTCGAACCGACCGGCGAGAAGGTCGTCGGCGGGTTCATCGACGCCGGCATCGGCTCCGGCGGTCTGCTGGTCTGGTCGGCGCCCGGAACCCCGCCGGTGGTCTACACCGCGGGCCCCAACTACCACCCGATCATCGACGCCAGCCCCGGCGCGCCCGGTCTCCTCGTCGCCGGCGACACCGGGTATTCGCCCGTCACCACCTACGTCATCGACGTCTCCGGTGACAGCCCGACGATCGTCGCCCAGCGGGACTACACCGGCAGCAACCTCATCGACTACGCCGTGAGCCCGGACGGCACCGAAGTGGTGGAGACGGTGGGCAGCCCGTACGAGCACCACTCGTACCGGCTGCCGGATCTCGCCGACGCCAACGTCTATCCGAGCGGCGTCTATCCGCAGGACGCCGCCTGGTCCGGGAATGGCTCGACCGTCGCTATCGGCCGTGCCTCGACCTCCACCGGTGACGCCGATGTCTACCTCTACGCCAAGGGCAGCACGGTCCCGACGTACGCCGTCGACTTCCGCAGTGGCGACAGCCTCTGGGAGGGCACGCTGCTGGTGAACCGGGACGGCACCCGGGCCTGGGCGGTCACCTCGACCGACCCCTACCAGGAGACTCAACTGCTGCACTCCTTCGGGCCGGCGCACCCCCCGACGCCGCCGGTCACCGACCTGGCTGTCACCGCCCAGGTCGGAGCCGGCAAGGACAAGCAAATCGCGCAGCTCACCGTGACCTGGAGCTCGCCCATCGGTGACGACAACTACTGGTGGATCACCGCGTCGACCAACGGCGGGGCCGAGCGGGAGTTCTGGCGCAGCAAACTGGACGCCAGCGGCAGATACACCCTCACCTACTCGCTGCCTCGCGGCACCACCACCTTCACGGTCCGGTACCGCGACTACTACCAGTTCTACCCGGACGGCTACGCATCGGCGGTGCTGCAGCGGTGAGCGCACCGGTCGGGTGCCGCGGTCCGCTCGTCCGCCGCGGCGCGCTGACGCTGCTGCTGCTCGCCACCGGCCGTGCCGGCTGCGCCCGACCTGGTGCGGCCGGAGCCGGCGCCGTCTGGGACACCCCGGCGCCCACCGCCGCGGCGACGGCGAGTGCCGCGGCGGGGACGACGAGTGCGGCGGCGACACCATCGCCGAGCAACCGGTCCGTGGCCGCCTCGCCCACGCCGAGACCGCGCCGACCGGCGGCAGCGCAGGGCAGTTCGTCCGCCGCCCCGCCGCCAGCCCCGGCCGCCAGGGCCACTCCGGCCCCGGAGTTCCCCCGCGGCTACACCCTGCTGTCGCAGACCTGCACACTCCGGGCCGTCACGCCCCATTTCGGATCGAGCTGCGCGACCTAGTCCACCGCTCCGCCGTGCGCTCTGCCGAGGCCGATTTGGCGCCTCGCGTTCCGCTGCGGCCGCGCTGATCGTTGAACCGGTACCCGATCTGGGTGGCAGCACAGGAGGACGCGGTGTCGGATTATCCGAAGGCGATTGCCCTGGTCGACCGCATTGAGCCGGTGCCGCGCCGGATCCGTGCCTTCCTCGCTGGGGAGCGGGTGCTGGACACCACGCGGGCGCAGTACGTATGGGAATGGCCCTTCTACCCCCAGTACTACATCCCGATCGCCGACGTGAATCGCAGCCTGCTGATTGATGAGCAGCGCACGGAGGAGTCGCGGCGCGGCACTGCGCGGCTGCACGGGCTGCGAGTCGGCGAGACGGTCCGTCGTTCGTGCGGGTCGTGGTACGGCGACGACGCGCTGCCTGGGCTGGCGGACATGATCCGGTTCGACTGGGCTGCCATGGACAGCTGGTTCGAGGAGGATGAGGAGGTCTTCGTACACCCCCGCAACCCGTATGCCCGGGTGGACGCGCTGCGTTCGACCCGCAGCGTTCGGGTGGAACTGGACGGGGTCGCCCTGGCCGAGTCGACGTCGCCTGTGCTGGTTGTCGAGACCGGTCTTCCGACGCGCTACTACCTCAACCGCACCGAGGTCAACGTCAGCCACCTCGTGCCGTCCGCGACGACGACCGCGTGCCCGTACAAGGGCCGGACCAGCGACTACTGGTCCGTCCGTGTCGACGGCACCGTCCATCCGGACCTGGCCTGGTCGTACGCCTTCCCCACCGCGGCGCTCCTGCCGATCGCCGGCCTGATCGCCTTCTACAACGAGAAGGTCGATCTGGTCGTCGACGGCGAGCGGCTCAGCCGACCGAAGACGCACTTCTCCTGACCGAGTTGTCCGGCAGAGCCTTCGAGTGCGGTCGTCAGCCGGTGGGCCGATCCTTACGCCACAGTTCGACTCGGAGTCAGGCGAAGTCGGGTATGTCGTTCCGTTGCGCCGCCAGGCTCACGGGCATGACTGTTTCCCACTCTGGCCTCGCCGGCTTCCGCCGCGCCGGGGCGCTCGCCGCCGCCGCGCTGGCCGCGGTCACTCTCGGTGTCGTTCCGGGGGGTCAAGCCGAGGCCGCCGTCAGCACCCTGCCGATCGGTGACGCCGACCTGACCGAGGTCCGTACCAGCAGCACCCTGGCCGCCGGTGTCACCCTGACCCGGATCGTGCGTGGCACCGAGCCGGCCCCCGCCGACCAGATCAACACGACCATGCGCGGCCCGTGGGTGGTCAACGTGCTCACCATCGACCCGCGCGGCGCGCGGGGGCACCTGAAGGCGACGTACGGCCCGAACCTCAGCCAGGTCGAGAAGACCACCGATCTGGTACGCGCCTCCGGCGCCCTGGCCGGCGTCAACGCCTCGTTCTTCACCTTCACGGCCAGCCAGCAATACCCAGGTGACCCGGTGGGGCTGGGGCTCTACGGCGGGAAGCTGCTCAGTGAGCCGACCACCGACCCGGCCGAGGTCAACTTCGTCGTCGACGCCAACAGCAACCGGGCCCTCACCGGGAAGCTGACCTGGTCGGGCAGCGTACGGAACCGGCGGACCAGCGCCACCCTGCCGCTGGAGTTCATCAACCACCCGCCGGTGATCCCCGTCGACTGCGCCGCCATCGTCGACCAGACCCAGTGCGGTGTGCCCGGCGACGTCGCGCAGTTCACCCCCGAGTTCGGCGCGGCCACCCCGGCCGGCGCTGGCGTGGAGGTCATCCTCAACCGGCTGGGCTGTGTGGTCCGCACCGCGACCACCCGGGGCGCCACCCTTGCCGCAGGCCAGACCTCGTTGCAGGCGACCGGCAAGGACTCCGTCGCTCTGCTCGGCGTCGCCGGTAAGGGGTGCGTGGACCGGGACTCGACGCTCACCGACCAGCAGGGCCGGAAGCTCGAACTGCGGCCCGGGCTCTTCGGCGTCAACGGCCGGTACCCGCTGACGGCGGAGGGTCAGATCGTGGTGCCGGACGGTGCCCCCGGTGACAGCTTCTTCGCCCGCAACCCGCGCACCATTGCCGGCACCACGCGGGACGGGAAGATCGTGCTCGCCACCATCGACGGGCGGCAGACCACCAGCGTCGGCACCACCCTGGACGAGACGGCCGCGGTCGCCCAGGCGCTCGGCATGTCCGACGCGATCAACCTCGATGGCGGTGGGTCCACGGCGATGGCCGCCGCCGGGGCACTGGTCAGCCACCCGAGCGGTAGCGAGCGGGCCGTCGGTGACGCGCTCGTCTACGTCGCCGGCCGGTACCGCAGCGGCAACTGACCACCGCCACTGACACAAGCCGCGGCAGCGGCCACGTCCGTACGCGGGCCGCGCGACTGCTCAGCGAGGCGCAGGAGACCAGCGCGGTTGAGTCTGCAGCGTATTTCGCGGTGGCCGAGCTGCTCACCAACGTGGCCAAGCACACGACGCCCGGTGCGCCTGGGTCTCCCTGGCGCACCGGGACGGTGTGCTGCGCACGGAGGTCGGCGACGACGGTCGCGGCGGCGCCACGCCGGACGCGGGGACCGGCCTGGCGGGCGTACGACGCCGTCTGGCAGCCCTCGATGACCGATGAGCGTGACCAGTCCGCCCGGCGGGCCCACCGTCGTGACCACAAGGCCTGCAAGCCGCCCTCGCGGCCCGGATGCAGTTGCCCGGGCCGCCGATCTTCTGCTGTCCCAACACGTCGAGCAGCTGTACGCCCGGGAACTCCTCGCCGACCGCAGCGGGGGAGTCGGCTACCTGCTCAAGGACCGGGTGTCCAACGTCGGCCAGCTCATCGAGGCGCTACGTCAAGTGGCCGGCGGCGAACGCGGCGATCGCGGGACGGCTGTCCGTCACGGAGAAGGCGGTGAGCAAGCGCATCAACGACATCTTCAGCAGGCGGGGCATGCCGCCATTCGATGACGACAGTCGGCGGGTGCTCGCGGTGCTCGCCGAGCCCGACACCTGAAACTCCCGCAGCCCCTGACGGCCATGCATCCGAAAAGGAGTGGCGGGCGACTGTATTCTGCACAGCGGGTAGCGAAGACCACCCGGAAGAGTGATTGGGTGCGCTCCCTGGGCGTTCCAGGCCCAGACGACTGTGGTGTCGAACGCACGGGGGGAACCATGTTCGAGCGGCTGGGCAGATTCGTTGTGGGCAGAGCGTGGTGGGTTATTGCGGGGTGGGTGGTGGCGGCAGCCGCCATCATCCTCACCACACCATCGCTTAGCGACATCACCTCAGCGGATCAGGAAAGCTTCCTGCCCCGCTCGTACGAGTCCGTGCAGGCGACCGAGCTCGGGCAGAAGGCGTTTCCGCAGCAGGCCACAGCGACCGCTGTCATCGTGGTCAAGCGCGCCGACGGGCAGAAGCTCACGCCCGCGGACGAGGCGACGGTGGGCAAGCTCGCCCAGGCGCTCAAGGCCAAGAACATCCCGCACACGTCCGGCTACCAGACCGGTCCGCAAGCGGTGGCGCCGGACAAGTCGGTGCAGATCGTCAACGTCGGGCTTGACGCCCCCACCCCCGACGACCCGACGCTGCTCGACGCCGTCCGCGATCTGCGGGCGGACATCGGCCCGGAGTTGGCGAACAGTGGACTGACCGCGGGCGTGGCCGGTGACGTGGCGAGCTTCGTCGACAACGAGGACACCTTCAACAACGCCTTCGCCGTGGTCGGCATCGCGACGATCATCCTGATCATCGGACTGATCCTCGTCATCTTCCGCAGCCCCATCGCCGCGCTGCTGCCCGTTGTGGTCGTCGGTGTCGTCCTGAGCATCACGACGGGTCTCGTCGCCGCCGCAGGCAAGGCATTCGACCTCAGTGTCAGCCAGGACCTGCAAACGATCCTGCTGATCGTGCTGTTCGGCATCGGCACCGACTACATCCTGTTTCTGCTCTTCCGCTACCGGGAACGGCTGCGCGCCGGCGACGACAAGCGCACCGCGATGATCGTCACCGTCCAGCGGGTCGGCGAGGTCATCACCTCGGCCGCCGGAGCGGTAATCGTCGCGTTCCTCGTGCTGCTCCTCGCCTCCCTGGGCTTCTTCGGCTCGCTCGGGCCGGCGCTCGCGATCGCCGTCGGCGTCATGCTTGTCACCTCGCTCACCCTCGTCCCGGCGGTCGTCTCGCTGCTCGGCCGGTACGTCTTCTGGCCGTCGAAGGCGTGGCAGCGTACGCCCAAGGCCACCATCTCGCACCGGCTCGGCACCACCGTCGGGCGTCGGCCGGCACTCGTCGCGGCGATCTCCGGCATCATCCTTGTCGCGCTCGCCGCAGGCGTGCTGAGCTACAAGGCCGACTACGACTTCAGCGCCGGCTTCCCGCAGGACACCGAGTCGGCGAAGGCCGCGCAGGACCTCCAGCGCGGGTTCGCCGCCGGTGCGCTCGCCCCCACCGAGGTCTACCTGACCGCAAGTAACGGGTCACAACTGACCGAGCAGCAGGTCAACGAGTTCGCCGCGGCCATAGCGAAAGCCCCGGGTGTGGGCCAGGCGCAACCCCCGGAGCGCAGCACCGACCCGAGTGTGGCCCGGGTCAATCTGCTGCTCAACGAGAACCCGGTCTCCAACAAGGCGATCAACCTTGTCCGCGAGGACCTGCGCGATGCCGTACACGCGTCGGCCCCGCCCGGCACCCGGGCGCTGGTCGGCGGGACCACCGCGATCTTCGCGGACATCAACTCGGCGAACAACCGCGACCTATCGGTGATCCTGCCGGTCGCAGCCGGCCTGATCGCGCTCATCCTCGCGCTGCTGCTGCGCAGCCTTGTCGCGCCGATCTACCTGGTGATCGCGGTGCTGCTCAACTTCGCCGCCACACTTGGCGCCACCGTCTACCTCTTCCAAGGGCTACAGGGCGAGCCCGGTGTCACCTTCCAGTTGCCGATCATCCTGTATCTCTTCGTGGTGGCGATCGGGACCGACTACAACATCCTGATGATCGCCCGACTACGTGAGGAAGCGCGGGAAGGCAACGAACCACACGAGGCCGCCGCCATCGGTGTGCAACACGCCGGCCCAACCGTCGCGGCAGCCGGACTGATCCTGGCCGGCACGTTCGCGGTGCTGCTGCTCGCGCCGATCTCCTTCCTCCAGCAGATGGGCTTCGCGGTGGCGATCGGCATCGTGCTGTCGGCGTTCGTCATGTCGATGTTCTTCGTCCCGGCGCTGACCGCGCTGATCGGGCACAAGGCGTGGTGGCCGGGCCACGGCGACGAGCGGCCGGCCGGCGGGCGAGACGCCCGCGCCGTCGACCAGCCGAGCTAGCGGAACTGCGCCGGCAGGAGACGAACCGAATACCGCTCGACCACCCCCGACCCACCGCCGGAGCAGCACTAGGCGGCGATCGTGCGGGCGGTGGCGTAGACGTCTGCGGGTAGGGCGTGGTCAAGCCGCCAGAGGATCCGCATCGGCCGGTCGCCGGTGTGCGACTCGTACGTCATGGTGCCGGCATAGAGGTACGGCGGCGCGCCCAGGTCCCGGTCGGGGATCCGGGTTTCCCGGACGAAGAGATGCACTGTCGAGTGACCGGACGTGTAGCGCTGCCCGGTCACCGACGCCGCCGACGTGGTGCTCTGCGACTCCCACTGGAACAGGCTGCTTGTGATGGCCCGGTCGGCGTACATGGTGGTGGGGGAGTAGTGCGCCTCCGACTTCACAAGGGTGACGAAGAACAGGTCGGCCTGGGCGTCGGGGAGCCACTTCACCCCCTCGCGTAGCGAGCCCGGGTTGGTCATCCCGAAGGCGGCACATGCCTCGTTGCGGCTGTAGCGGGCGTGTACCCGCAACGGCACAGCACCCGGAGCGACGGCCGGCGTCACCCGGTGGATGCGATCCCGCAGCACCTCGGCGATCTGGCGCAGCTCGGCGCAGCGGGCCGGGTCCTTCCAGAGCCGGGCCAGCCGCTCGTCCCGCGTGGCCAGCGACGCGTTCGGCCCCCAGAGACTGAAGTGCAGCATGTCCAGGAGCCGATCGTTGCCCTCGTACACCTGCTGACCTGGCGTGGGTGGTCCGGTCGCGACCCGGGTCAGCAGCTCCAGCCGGTCTACGTCGTCGGTGTGCAGCATGCGGCCGATGGCCCGGCCCAGGTCCCGGTCGTCCGGACCGGGCGCGGACGTCTCCATGCCGACGAGCCGCCGCAGCCCGGTCCAGCCGCCGATGCTGGCCGATCGGTACACGTCCTCGATTTCCAGGCCGGTCTCGCGCAGGAAGGTCGCCAGGCTGACGTCACCGAGTTGCCGCAGCTCGGACACCAGGCCGGCCTTCGAGGTGGGCAGGGCGCTCTTCAGGTTGGCGAGCACGACCTCCTTCGCCACCCGGTCCAGCTCGACGTGGCAGCCGCTCGGCAGCCTCGGAAAGTCGTCGCGGATCGCCTCGGTGATCTCCTGTCGACTCACCCCGGTCAGGGCACGCCACCGCAGGTCGAAGCGGAAGTTGGCGTGCTGCCCGCCGATGAAGTCGAGCACCGTGAGGCAGGGCTTGTCGTCGTCGAGGCGCAGGCCACGGCCGAGTTGTTGCAGGAAGATCGTGGCGCTCTCGGTGGGCCGCAGCATCAGGATCGTGTCGACCATCGGCAGGTCGACGCCCTCGTTTGAACAGGTCCACTGTGAAGAGCACCCGCAGCTTGCCGGCCTTGAAGTCCCGCAGTAGCCCGGCCCGGTCGGTGCCGGCCCGCGAGGTCACCGCCGCCGCCTCAACACCGTGCTTCCTGAACCACTCGGCCATGAACTCGGCGTGCCCGATGCTCACGCAGAACCCGAGCGCCCGCATCCGCCCCACGTCGACCTTGTCGCGGACCGCCCGCAGTACCAGCAGCGCCCGAGCATCGTTGCCGGTGTAGACGGTGTCGAGCTGCGTCGGGTCGTAGCCCTGGCCGCGCTTCCAGGTGACGTGCGACAGATCGACGTCGTCGTGCAGCCCGAAATACTGGAACGGCGCCAACAACTGCCGCTCCAACGCGTCCCACAGGTGCAGCTCAACAGCAGCGCGGCCGTCGAACCACCGGCGCACGTCGCCGCCATCAGCCCGGTCGGGAGTCGCCGTCAGTCCCAGGAGTACGCGGGGACGCAGCCGCTCCAACAACCGCGTGTACGTCGGTGCCTCCGCGTGGTGGAACTCGTCGACGATCACCATGTCGTACGCCTCGGGGTCGACCTCCCGGCGGTGCAGCGACTGGATGGAGGCGAAGACGTGCTTCCAACCGTTCGGCCGTTCGCCCGCGACGAGCGTCTCACCGAAGCTGCCATCCCCCATGACCTGCCGGAACGTCGACAGGCTCTGCCGCAGGATCTGCTCCTGATGAGCCACGAAGAGCAGCGAGTCTGCCCTTCCCGCCCTGTGCAAGCGGCGGTAGTCGAGGGCCGCGACCACGGTCTTGCCGGTGCCGGTGGCCATCACCACCAGGTTGCGCCAGCGCCCGTGCACCAGCCGCTCGGCGTCCAGGTCGGCCAGGATCTCGGCCTGATAGGGGTAGGGGCGCACGTCCAGGTTCGAAATCTCGGTGGGTGCCTGGTCGCGGCGCTCCCCGCTCAACGCGTGCCGTAGCCGCTCGGCATCTCGGGTCGCGTCGTACGCCTCGAACGCCGGGTCGTTCCAGTAGTCCTCGAAGGTCGCCGTGAACGTGTCGATGACGTGCGGCTGCTCCATGTTCGAGATGCGGACGTTCCACTCCACGCCGTCCACCAGCGCGGTCTTCGACAGGTTCGACGAGCCGACGTACGCGGTGGTGGTGCCGTTGGACCGGCGGAACAACCACGCCTTGGCGTGCAGTCGGGTGGTCCTCGTCTCGTACGACACCTTGATCTCGGCGCCCAGCTCTTTAAGCCGGTCGAGCGCCCGCTGATCGGTGGCGCCGAGGTAGGTGGTGGTGATGACGCGGACCTTGCCGCCTCGGGCGATCAGCTCGCGGATGGCCGGCTCGACGATGCGCAGGCCGTACCACTTGATGAACGCGCAGAGCAGGTCGACGTGGTCGGCTGAGGCCATCTCGTGGTTGACCTCGTGGCCGATGCGGGGCTGGTGGCGGCCGTTGACCAGCAGCGCGCCGGTGGAGAGGGGGGTGGTGGGGCGTTGCGGGAAGGTGGGCTCCGCGGGCGGCGTTGGCGGGGCGGCGATGGCGTGGAGCAGGTGCCTGGCGTCGGTCACCTGGTCCTGCTCTGTTGCCGCCTTCGGGCTGAGGGCGGCGATGGCGTCAGCGATCTGGTTCGCCATCTCGACCTGCTGGTGGAGCTTGTCATCGCCGTTGGAGACGGACTGGAGGGCTCGGGCCGCCAGCGCGGCGATGTGCCGGGCCAGGGTGTGGTGGGCATCGGCGGGGTCGAGCTTGTGATGCTGGATCAGGGCGGGATCGACGTGCTGAAGGCGATCGGCCAGCTCGCGGGTGATCAGGTGCGCGTACACGCCTCGTTCTAGATCCGTCACCAGGGGAAAGGTAGCTGTCGAGGTGGCTCCTTGCAGCCCTAGCCGCGGCAGTGAGATCAGACTGTCGGGTCCTGGACAGATATTTATTCAGGTGTCTCAGCGCTTGCAGGCACCGCTACAACTATGACGGTTCGCAGGTAACCCCACGCCTGACCTGGGAGTCGCTAACCTACTTTATAGTAGGTCCCGGATGCAGAAGTGGCGGCGGAGCCACTTGTGAGTCCGTCATGGCGGATATGCGTCACTGTCACAGGAGCTGGGGGTCCCGGTGCGAGGGGCCCGCCGGTACAGTCTCCCGTTATACACCTGCGGGAGGGGGTGGCCTATTGCCTAAGGTGCTGACCTCAGCGGCACGTGTCCATGCGTGGACGTCTTCACTGGTTTGGCACCAGCCGCGGCGTTTACCAGGCTGTTTATCATTCAGGTCGGGAGGCCCAGCAAATCGCATCCCGGGCGGTCCTAAACCGAGTGTGAGCGCGATTGCTCGGATTCCTGGTGATAGGAGGAAGGTCGGCGAGGTGCCCCCGGGGATAGCTGGTCGACCTCGAAACTCGAATTGGGGTAGCTGCGGTATGTCAGTACGACGCATCCCTGCCGAGATAAATGGCATCCCGGTGCTAGTAGAAGCTGTGGCTGTCGGCGATGAGTATACGAGTGCGAAGCCTTTACAGGACCGTGTCGAGGACCTGTTCGGCAAAGCTCAAAGGGTAATCGAGGCCACGATTGTATCTACCTCGCAAATGGTCAGAGCGACTGCCTTTCGAGCGGCACATCCTGATCAAGTGGAAATTCAATTTGGCTTGAAGTTCTCGACCCAGGCGGGGGTGATATTCACCAGCGTGGCGTCTGAGGCAAGTCTCGCCGTGAAGGTGATATTTGGACCCTTTGTGGCTGTTGACGAAGAGGACTCGTCGAATGCTGAGGATAGGGATGGTCAACGGTGAGCGCTTCGCCTGCTGGCGGTACGGACGCATTCTTGGGTCGTGTTGAGAACGCCCAAGGCGGCTATGTTGGCACATGCTTCCAAATCAGTTCTGGATTCCTTGTAACTGCTGCTCACGTCGTACAGGAGGCGCTGGTAGAGGACGACCGTGCAAATCTCGTGGGTAGACCCGTCGTCGTCGCCCCGCTTACCGATAGGGACCCGGGGACGATTACCGCCCGGGTCCTTGCCGTGCACGAAACCCAGGACGTGGCGGTACTCGAAGCCGACCGCCCTCTCGCTGCAGTAGTCACCCACCTGGCCTATTCGGACGCGCAAACGCCAGGAACCGAATTCTTCATTACTGGATGCGCTCGTCTTGACGATGAATCGCAATACAAGAGTCTTACAACTCTCGGTCAGTGGGGCCGAGCCGCCCACACGATTCAGGATTTATCGGTAGGCGCCGGAACCGCTCCAGGTGCGGAGCCTGGAATGAGTGGTTCCCCGGTTTTGCGGACGAGCGATGGCGCGGTCATCGGAGTGATGAGTAAGCGCTACAACAGCGAAGCGTGGTCTAGGGATCGCGTCTGGTTTGTGCGGGTTGAGGACCTAGTAACAATTCTCCCCCCATCTGTCCGGGTAGCAGTATTCGAAACTGCTGAAGATCGGACGGACAGGTCTGCGCTCCTGAATGTCACCTACGAAGATAAAGCTAGGCTGACTAACGAAGCCGGCTTTTTTATGCCCGAAGAGTGGGCGATTGCATGGCGCAATTCGATAGAAGCCCTTGAGTCGGGAAAGATATTGCTTGTTGTGGCTCCCGCTGGCTTCGGATCCACAACCTTCGCCGAACAGCTGATCGCCAGGGAGGGCGATAGTCGCCTTCGCGTGGCAAGGCTTGAGCCAGGTGACTGGGATGCACCAAACGCTGCCTCCTTGCCTAAGCAGCCCTGGCACGGCTATATCCTTGACCTGCAAGACCCTGATCACGATAAGCCTAGCGCTCAATTCTTGCGTGGCTTGAACGAAAGTGCCCACACTTTCAGTCAGGCCCAATCTTGTCTTATTGTGACGATCAGAGATACTTTGTGGTCGAGCAAATCAGCTGTTTCACTTGAAAATGTTCGAACTGTTCGTATCGAGAGTCCGCCAGATCCACTCACGCTCGTTGAGAGATTTTTCGAAGAGTTCGATCCAATAGTAATCCCTGCAATACGTCACGATAGTGTTCGTACACATTTGAATGGCATGAATGCCATCGAATCGAGCCATGCTATAGGGCAAATCGTTGACCTACTCGATCAACCGGGTGAGGGCACTCCATTGTCTACGCAGCAGATGACGGAGAAGATTGCCGAAGTCCTCGACAGCCATATCGAGTACTTGGATGTTCTATTCGGCGAGGAAGAGGCGCTCAGTTCTCCATGGTCTCCTCCTTCCGGCCTACGGCAATATAGACCCCTCGTTCTGGATGATCGGTGTTTATTGCTGACGCTCTCTGTTCGTTCAGAGGCCCGCGTGAGTGAATTAGAAGATGATTGGCGGGACCTTCTCTCAGAACTCAGGGGGAGGGCGGATGGGGGTGATCGGCGGCTCGACAGCGTCTTGGCGAGGGCTGGGATCAGGGGCAGGCTGAAACGAATTCGCGCGGTAGTAGACCGAAACGAAGTCGCGCGATTTGCCAGGCCGACTTTCGGTGGGGCCGTTGTCCGCTATGTTTGGGACAACTATAGCGAAGTCCGAAGCCCTCTCGTGCGTTGGATGTGTGCCCACCTCGCCCAAGAATCGGGGCAACTTTCGCCTGCTTCGTGGGTCTCCGGATTGGTACGTAGAAGTCAAGATGTTGATTTCATCCGCCACGAACTTCGCGAAATTGGCGACAAGGAAATTCTGAAGGATGTTCTTTTCGACGCTTGTCGTGACCAACATATGAGGCGGAGGGCAGAAAGGCTACTCTACGACTGGGCCCAGAGCGCCGAGATGCAAAGCGTCGTAGTGGAGGTTGCTAAGCAACTTTACCTACTTGATCAGCGGCCTATTGCTCTACGACGGCTGCAACGAGTCGCGGACTTCGGTAAAATTTCTGATGTTACCACCTCGTCCGTAGAGGCTGCGTTCGAAGAGATCCTAAAAGACGAGACTGCTCGTGTTTCCTTTCTTCCGGCCATTTCAGGCTGGTTAGGCTCAGCAAGCGCAAAGACTTCAGCAAAACTCGCCCTTCATGCGTTAATCCGAGATCCCGCAGGGATTGAGGTATTCATCGCGCTAGAGAGAGACGGCGCTCTGGAACTGAAGCCCCTTCTCGCAGAACTTCTGATCGACGAATCGGCGCACCCAATCATCGTGTCCATGGTAAAGTCCGCAACTAATGAGGCTAGCTACCAGGCACTAATTGATTCTTTGGCGGGCGCTGCTAGGGAGAATGGAATAATCGCGAGCCTGTTCCGGCTGTCCCGAGCCTTGGATGCGATCGAATTGCGAAGTCCCGTCGATGACTTGTCGGCTCGCCTTGAGGAATCCAGGAGTGCTGAGAAGGTTGGCGGAAGGTAGCGATGTACGGGCTCTATCGTCGTAGTAGGATAGTGCAATTTCCGCGCGGTATGCGGCTGAAAACAAATGACAGAGACATGTTTTTCGCTGCGGATTTTACTGCGAGGGTTAGACCCCATCGACGTCATGCGGATTTAGACGCTTTGGTGCGAAATAGGGTGCAGTCAGCGGCTGCCGGGGTCGCCGTAAGTTGGCGGCCAGAGTACGTCGAGGAGGCGCAGGACGAGATTAACGGAATCTTGGGTATGCGCGATAAGTGCCCTGACGGATTCTACCGGGAGTTAGTGGGCCGCGTCCGGCTCTATTTAACAGAAGATACTCGTGCCGATCTTCAAAGGCAGAGAGAGGATGCCTTGAGGCTCCGGCGCCTCCGGTTCCTGAAGGAGAACATCTTCTCGGATCCGAGCCTGGTTGCCATAGAGCTCTTTGAGCGAACTCCGGTCGGCGGTGCGGAGCTAGACCGCCTGCTTGAGAGGGCATCGGAGATGGCGTTGAAGCTACGCTCTTTTGAGAGTTGGTGGGCTGCCTTGCTGCTGGCTTGGGGAGAGCTTGCTCAAAAGATGCGATCTCCGGCAGAAGCTGAGGTTGCGATGAACATTCTACTTGAAGCGATTAGGAACCTTGACGCCACCTTGCTCTTGAAGTACTCCCTTCCGAAGCCGGACGGCAGTGGGATTCAGTCCAACGGCTAACGCCGCACCTCAGTTACGCAATCCAATAAGGCGTGGGTTCGAAGCGTCAAGCGTGGCGTGACATCTCGAAGCTCAGGCCGACGTTGGCGTTCAAGCAGACAGTACGTGGACTGCAGGTCGAATAACCGAGTCCGCGTCCGTGCCCATATAATTCGACAGCGCCCTCTATAATGCCGAAACCTGTGGTGTGTCTGTCCGTCAGCGACTTATTTAGAAGCGAGGATGAGTGGTGGTTCCTGGCAAGGTGCGCAGCAAAACGTCGAAGGTGGGCGCATTTCCCCAGGCTGGCCGGAGCTTGTTCACCTTATTCCAGCCTAAACAATGGTACAGCATTTGAGCGGCGGCATTATCAGGCAGGACTAGCAGGGTAGCCAACCACCCCGCCACCACGCTCTGCGGCAAGGCGACGCGCCCGTGATACGGATGGCAGCGGTACGCCCGGATCACCCGCCCCAGATGCCGCTCGGCCAGTGCCAGTCGCACCGGCTCGTGCTCCCAGAAACTCGCCGGCACAGTTGGCGGCGCGCTCAGTCGATCCCGCTCAGCGGCCTGGCATGGCGTGCACCGTCCGCTGTCGTTGTCCCGGGCCAGCCGTCCGCCGCACCGAGGGCAGTTCGCGTGGTTCACCGGCGGCTCCGTCCGTCTCGCCTCATCGAGCCTGTCCATTGAACACGGTGCGTGGGGAGTTGGTATACGCACGACGCATATCTCAAGGACCGCTGAAGAGGAGAGCAGATCCTCAGGCTGGACGAAGCAACCGCAGCGCCTCGACAACCACGTCCCAACAATTCGGTCCGTCCGCCGAAGCAAGCGCCCTGCCGTCGGCGACGACAACGCCGGCAGCCCGCAGCACCGCCAGATGACCCGCGTACGCCGGATGCGCGGCCAGCTCCGCCTTGGTGTGCGGGAAAACAAGGATCGGCAGACCCGCACCCAGCGACTCGTTCAGGACGCCGAGCGCCAGCGTGTCGTTGATGCCCAGCGCCCATTTCGTCACCGTGTTGAACGTGACAGGCGCTGCTACCACCACATCGGCCGGCGGGTGCGGCTCCGGATCACCGGGCATCCGCCACTCCACACGTACCAGAAAACCGGTCTTGGCCTGCAACGCCTGACGGTCTAGCCACGGCGCGGCGGTCGGGCTGACGATCATGCACACCTGCCACCCGTCGGCGATCAGAAGATCGACCAGCTCGTCGATGTGTTCCGCCGGACCCGCGGCGCAGACGACCAGATACAGCACCGGGCGTTCCGTCATGCCGGCAGTCTGCCCGACCAGGATGACGCGTTGTCGACCGCATACGAACCACGCATGCTGCCGACGATCACTGTGGCATGCCGGATTGCCTGGTCAGACGCGAGAGTCGACACACGGCCCGGGGCGGGTGTCCCGACTACGGAACTGCGCTGGCCCTCAACGGCGCAGCTTCGTCCCGCCCGCCCCGGTGCCGCTCGATCCGTCAACGTCTCGGAGCCGGCATGCCCACCCTTATCGACGACGATCACCCGACTCCCGTGAGCTTGGCCGCCGCCTGGGCGTCGGTGGACGTGCGGGCCGCCGGCGACTTCTGGTGCACACTCGAGGACCGCCGACCGGGGCTGCTCCCACACCGCGACGCGCCGCTGTTCTTCACCGCGTTGGGCCAACTCATGGTCGGCGGTGACGACCCGGCCAGTCGGGCGGCGCTGCTCCTGGTGCTCGGCCGCGCGTACCGTCACTTCGACCTGCTCCCGCACTCCACCACCATCGCCGACGCGCTGCTCGCGACCGTGGCCCGCCACGCGCAACTACAGTGGACGCCGCAGCTCACCCGCGCCGCCGAGCGCGCCCTGTGCCGCGCCACGCACGCCATCCGCCGGGCCGCCGCGCGGGTTGGCGACGGGCGGGCCTGGTGGCACGTCCAGGTGATCGGCCACGAACGGCCGTCGCCCGACATCGCCATCCTGACGGTACGTCCCTGGCGGCGACTGCCCTTCCAGCCAGGTCAGGCGGTCCCGGTCTGCACACCCCGCCTGCCGGGTCGCTGGCGCTGGCTCTCACCGGCGAACGCCCCACGCGCCGATGGCACCATCGAGCTGCACGTCCGCGCCGTACCCGCCGGCACCGTCTCCCACCACCTTGTCCATGAGGTACGCCCCAGCGAACAGCTCTGGCTCGGCCCACCCGGCGACACCGGGCTGACCCTCGATCCAGCGCGTACCGATGACGTGTTGCTCGTCGCCGGTGGCACCGGGCTGGCGCCGCTGCGCGCCCTTGTCGAGCAGGTCGCCGCCGCTCCGGACGGTCGGCGGGTGACGCTCGTCGTCGGCGCGCGCACCTTCACCGACCTGTACGACGCGATAGCCCTCGACAAGCTGCAATGCGCCAACGACTGGCTGACCGTCGTGCCGGCGCTCTCCACCGACCCCTGCGCCGACCCGGCCGAAAAGGGTGACGCCCTGACCATCGCCCTCGACCACCACCGGCCCGGCCAGGAGGTCTACCTCTGCGGCCCACCCGCGATGCTTGCCGATGCGCGGACACGGCTACTCGCTCTCGGGGTCCCCGCCGCCCACATCCATCTGCCGAGAGGCTTCACCCGCTGATCGCCGCGCCTTCTCATCGATCGATCGGCATGAGACGCTTCACGCCTGAGCGTGTTCGTCCCAATGCAAGGGGTGAGCGGCATGGGGGATGCTGACGGTCCGTCCCGATGGTCGGTCGAGAAGTTTGGGCTGCCCCTGGCGACCAGGCTGCGCACTGCGGTCCCGGCGGCGCTGCGCCGTGCGGTCGAGCTTGCCCAGGATGCCCGCGATGCGTCGGAGTTGGACACCGATCATGCCTTCGGCCCGGTCCGGTGGAAGCAGCAGTACGAGGTGCTGCACGAGTATCTGCACGATCTCCCCGATGTGGTCAGCGTGCATCCGCCGGGCGCCCAGGTGCGGGTCACCATCTGCCGGGGGCATCTTCTGCTGCCCTGGCGTTACGCGACGCGGAGCGACGTGGACATGCGCGACGCTCGCCCGGGTCGGGACCTCAACCGGCTGATCCGGGACTTGTTGATCCTCTTTGGGCCTGAGCCGAGCCACGAGGAGGTCACTCTGCCGTTGATGCCGCTCACGCCGGAGGAGGCCCGCGACCGCTCGGCGCTTCGGGAGGCCGTGGAGCAGTTGGCCGACGAGCCCCGGGTGCTGCTCGTCGGCTTCGCGTGCAACTCCGACAAAGGGCTACTCCGGGTCTCCTGGGGTGAGGCGGCTCTGCTCGGCGGCACCGAACTCAAGTGGGGTCACGTCGAAGACCTGCCGGTCCAAGGCGGGCGGCAATCGCTGCGGGAGGGTCGGGAGTAGTTTCCCGAAGAGCGATATACCTCTGGGGCATAAATATGACTCACAGGTATATCGCTCGTCAGGACATGGCCGTCCGGATCCGGCTCGCACCGGCTGCACCGGAGTCAGGTGTTGGTGTCGCCGAACTCGCGTACCCCGTCGGCATCCAGGGTGATCCGCCCGTTGTCGGTCCACTGACCGGTCGCGGCGAGCCAGCTCGGGTCGTCGCGTTCGTCGATGTCGCTCCAGCTGTGCCGGTGGTGCCGTAGCTGGATCGGCCCGGTCGACTGGCCCGGCGCGAGTGTGCCGTCGGTGAAGGTCAGCTCGACCCAGCCGGGGACCGGCGTTCCCGGGGCCGGGTAGCCCGGCGTCGGCGTCGTCAGTGTGGGGGGCCCGCCGGGCGGGACGAAGAACTGCACGGTCTGCCGGATCCGGTCACAGCCCAGCGTGGCCCAGTCGCAGTTCGGCACCAGTGAGGTGTTGCCACCCTCGAAGCGCAGGTGGTAGCGGACCCGCACCGTACCCAGGTCGAGCGGCCCGGTGCCGGTGTTGGTGACCCGCAGGAGGTGCTGGATCTGGTTGTTCGTGGGGGACCAGTCCAGGTTGAGGTAGCTGACCGTCGCGCGGCCGGACGCGGTGCGCACGGTGGTGGTGGGCGAGGTGTCCGAGTAGCCGCCGAGCGCGCGGGCGGCAACCGCGATCCGGTACGTCGTGCCGGGCGCCAGGTCGGTGAGCGTGATGGTGGTGTCGGTAGTGGAGCCGAGGAAGCGGTACGTGTTCGGCCCCAGCGGCACCTGCACCTCGTAGTTGATCGGCTGCTCCCCGCCCGGCTCGACCCAGGCCGAGGGTGCCCAGCTGAGCGTCAGCTGATGTGGCGCGTTGGCCACCACAGTGGGGGTGCCGGGGGTGCTGATCGCCGGGCCGTCGGCCCGGGCGGCGTTGACGGTGAGCAGGCTCGCCAGCGCGGCGAGGGCGATGGTGGCGGTGACGCGGCGCGCAGGCATAGCCGAATGCTACTCGACACGTATAGAAATCAATGCGTCGTCTTACCGATCCAACCTGGCGATCAATTGACCCGGCTAAATACGCTGGCTGGGCGGCGTATCCATCGGTTCTCCGCACTCACCGCCTGGCTGACCTGGCCGGCGTTGTCGCACGTCCGTCCCTGCGCGCCCACATCGCGAGGTGTCGAATGGTCATTCCACGTCCCGTTCCTGCCGTGCTCGCGGCCGTACTCTGTTGGTTTTTGATCGCCTTTCCGGCGCCCAGTCCGGCCGGCGCCGGCGCGTCCGGAAATCAGGAAATAGCAGATTATCTGGCTAGCCACCCGGGCGGAAAGGCGATAAGCGACAACGAGATCAGTTACGACGGTGGGGCGTTCGTCGTGACCCTGCGCCGACCGTTCGGGACGCTCGCCGCCGCCGACTGTCCGTCGGGCTGGTACTGCTTCTACGAGTGGCCCAACTACGGCTATCCCCGGGGCCGGCTCTCCGACTGCGGCCGGCAGAGCCTCGCCACCTGGCACTGGCAGTTCCGCGTCGAGTCGGCGCACTACAACCTCACGAGCGGGTCGGTCGGGTTCTACTACTACGACACCCGGCTCTTCGACGTCGGTGCCGGAAACCGGGTCCGCAGCGACGCGTCGCCGTACCGCAACTGGCCGAACTACGTGCAGCGTCGCTGCGGCTGACGTCAGACGCAGCCGGGTCCGGTGGTCCGGTTGGTCCGTTCCTTGTGCAGGAACAGCACATAGTCGAGGGTCTGGTTGTCGGTCACCGTGGTCGTCGCGTGACTGAGCAGCTCGCCGGTGTGCGGGTCGAACTGCACAGTCTCCCGGCGGTCCACGGCGTCGGCGCTGAAGGCCAGCCCGGGCCGGTCGTTCCAGTCCGGGTACGCGCCCCGGTCCTGGATACCCGGCGTCGCCGCCAACTCGAACAGCAGCGCCGAGATCTGACCCGGGCTCAGCAGGTGGTAGCGGAAGATCCGGCTGACCACGTTCAGCATCCCGGCCGCCGTGCGCAACTCCGGCGGCTGCTCACCCAGTTGCGCGGCCAACTGTTGCCGCAGCTCCTGCGGGTCCACCGAGGGCGCCGGCGGAATCTCGGCCAGGTCTCCCCGGCGATAAGGGACCGTCTCCGGTGCGGCCGATCGGCGTCCGTCGGTGACCGGGGTGACGACCCGGCGGCCGGACAGCTCCCCGGTCCACCACAGCGTCTCGTCCCGGTAGCTGTCCCGATCGATCCCGGGCGCGAGGTCCGCCGGTGCCCAGACCCGAAGACAGGAGACGGTGTACGCCCCGGCGCTGGCCGTCGGCGCGATGCCCGCGACGGCCAGCGCGAGATCGCTGAGGCGGCCCGACGTGCCGCCGACCGTCGGAGTGCTGCCCGTCGACGGCGGGGTGCTGGGTGTCGCCTCGGTCGTCGGTACGACCCGGACCTCGTCGCGCCCCCGGATCGCGGTGGCGCCGAGCGTCACCAGCGGCAGGGACACCCCGCCGAGCAGGATCGCCAGCACGGCGCGCATCTTCGGTGGCAGCCGGCTGATCCGACTGATGACGGTCGGGGTCAGGACTACCTCCTCGGTCGCGGGACGGCGGGGCCGCGGAACTTTTGTCGTCCGGGCGGCGCCGCCGTGTCGTTGGGCCTGCCGGTTCACGCGTCGACCTCCGTCCCGCGCCGCGGGCCACCCCGCCGTGCCGCTGCGGGCGATGGGTGCGGTCAGCGGTCGGTGGGGCGGCGCGTGCCAGCCGGCCGCGGTCTGCCGCTGGGGGATCGGCACCGCACTCCGCTGCCGCGCCGGCGCTTCCGCGTCCAGGGGGCGGGGTGGCTGGTCGAAGGGCACCCGGTCCAGTGGCGCGGCCCGGTTCTGCTGGCTCGGTTGCGGTCCTACCGCGTTGAACCGGGCCGACTGGTCGTTGCCCGGAAACGCGAGCTGCGGGAGCGGGTCGGCGTGCGGCAGGGTCGGCAGGCCGGCCGCCGCCGGCGGAACCAGATCACTGCGGAACTCGCGCTGATAGGCGTGCGCGGCGTAGGCGGCCAGCCGGAAGTACCAGGCCCGCCCGGCGCGGCCGGCGTCCTCGTAGGTGCAGGAGATCAGCGCCTGACTCAGCAGGGAGAGCAGGTACTGCGCCCGCCAGCTCACCCCCCAGTTGCCCGACCTGGCCACCGTCAGCCCGACCGAGTAGCTGGCCTTGATCGCCTTGACCTGCCGCGCGGAGAGCCGGTCCGAGGGGCGTTCCTCCGGGTCGATGAGCAGGCTGCGAAGGGCATCCGTGTCGGCGCTGCGGGGGCTGTTCACCACGTCCGGGTGGACGGCGTCCAGGAGCACTGTGGCCAGGTCGCGGGTGAGCGGCGCGTCGACGGCGAACCGGTCCGTGTCCACCAGGCAGAACTTCCTGACGTGCACCTGGCCCGACCGGGAGCAGGCATAGAGGACGTTTCGCCCGTGCAGGTCGCCGTGCGACGCACCGCAGAGCTGGTCGAGCTGGTCGTCGTCGACGAGTGAACCGGTCTCGGCGAAGCGGAGTGGGTGCGGCAGCACCGCGCCGGTCGCGACGTCGTGCAGCCAGTCGCCCCGGACGGTGCCGAGGCCGAGCGCGCTCATGGCCCCGGGCAGCTCGTCCTGCGCCCCGGCGTCGGTCAGTTCCCGTCGCACGAATCGGCCGACGCTGGTCCGGCTGGTCCGCCGTTCCTCGGGGCACCAGGTGTTCCACACCCCGTCGAGCAGGGCCTTGTAGGCGTCCTTGCGCTGGTCGTCGTTGACGTCGGCGAGCGGAACGACCTGCTCGGCGCCGTGCGCGATGTCCTGGAACATCAGGTACCGGCCGTCGCGGACCGGGTACGGCGGGTACGGCTGACGGACCAGGTGACGCTCCGCGAAGCCGCGATCGAGAGCGGCGGCCCGCGCGTGCCGGGCGGCCTCTTCGGTCGCCGGCTCGGCGGGCAGCACCTTGACGTACAGCTGCTCGGCGTTGCGGCCGTCACGCCGCTCGGCGATGACCGGGATCAGCTCGGCGTCGCTGTGCCCCCGCCGCCGGGTGGGATGGCACGGGGGGCGAACGACGGCGTCGCGCCCGGCCGCCCAGTCCCGCAGCGCGGCAGCGACTGTCGCATCCTCCACGTACCGTTCGAGCTCGTCGACAAGACCGTCGCCCATGTCCGCCGTTGGACCTTCCACGAGTGGTGAAAGTGGACGCGGACGGGCAGGGGTGGCACGTCCGAGTGAGGGATGCGCTGGTGAACGCGACCGTCAAGCTACCCCAATTTTCGGGCGAACGCGGTATTTATTCGCAGCGGATCCCGCACCTACCCAAAAGTAATAAACCGCTACTTTACGCTTCCGCGAAAATGCAATCCGTGACATGTCGATGAATGAACGCGCGGTCGTCACGGAACGGGATTTAGAGGTGACTGAGCGCACGGAATCCCTGCTCCCGGCCGGTTCCTCCGACGGTTTTCCGCCTTCGCCCGCGCCGACTGACAACGCCCACCGGGGCGTCGTACGAGTGCGCGGTGACGGTCAGGTCGCTGGGGGCGGACCCTCTGTCCAGCCGACGCTGGCCGTCATCAGGAAGGGTCTGGGGCTTCCGGCAGGTGGATGGCACCGACGAGGGCGTCGGCGAGCAGGTCGGCGGCGTCCTCGTCGAGCCCGAGGGCCGTCGCGTGTCGCCGCGACACCTCCCGCAGTCGGGCCACCTGGGCCGCCGTCACGACGATCCGGCCGTCGACCGCAGGCAGCGGCGTGCCGGCCAGCTCCGGGCCGGACGGGGGGTGGCCGTCGGCGCCCCGCCACTGCCGCCACCGCCGCCAGCGCGACTTCGCGACCCCGGCCCCGAGATCCAGGACCTCCCGGACCGACGTGGACACCACCTCGATCACGATCGCGCTCACCAGCGCCTCTTCGATGCCGAAGCCGACCCCGCCGCCCGGCGCGCGGCCTCGCGTCGCCCCGGCCCGCCACACCCTGGCGACCTCGTCGAAGACATCCGACTCCTCCGGGGCCAGCCGTCCGCTGACCTGCCGGGCCAACCGGGTCACGAACTCCGACGCGTCGACGGTCGCCGACGGGCTGGCGGATTCCATTGTCAACGCGGCCTCCCGAGCCGGATCACGCACGATTCGACCTCAGGCTATCGAGCGCGGGCAATCAATGGTCTCCGCGCCGGCCAGCCAGGCCGGGAGACCTCATCGTCCGTTACGCGACGTAGTCGGTTTGAAGATAATGCCTGGCCAGGTGGCTACCTAGCGTGAACCCGTCATCACGAACGGCCCTGACGTCGGCGTTTCACCAGCCGCCCGTCGGGCCTCAGACGGGAGAAACAGATGCGTGCTCACAAGGAAACCCGCCGGTTCGCCGCCCGAGCGTCAGTACTCATGCTCGGTCTTGTCGCGACCGGAGCGGTGCTCGCCCCGGCGACCCCGGCGTCCGCCGCGGTCCCCGGCCTGGTGCGGGTCGCCGCGACAAGTGTCAGCGACTCGGCCGACTTCCACAGCGTCACGGCCACCTGCCCGGTCGGCAAGGTGCTCACCGGCACCGGCTACGAGCTGAATGGCGTCACCGGCGAAGGCGTCGTCGACGACCTGCGCCCCAACGGTGGCGTGGCCACCGCACCGACGGCTGTCACGGTCGGCGCCTACGAGACCGAGGCGTTCGCCGGGAACTGGTCCGTCACGGCGTACGCGATCTGCGCGAACCCGGTGCCCGGCCTGGTGCGCGTCTCCGCTGTCGGTGTCAGCGACTCGGCCGACTTCCACTCGACCACTGCGACCTGCCCGGCCGGCAAGGTGCTCACCGGCACCGGCTACGAGTTGAACGGCGTCACGGGTGAGGGTGTCGTCGACGACTTCCGCCCCAACGGCGGCGTCGCGGCGGCGCCGACCGCCGTCACCGTCGGCGCGTACGAGTCGGACGCCACGGCCCTGAACTGGTCCGTGACCGCGTACGCCATCTGTGCCAACCCGCTCGCGGGTCTGGTGCGTGCCTCCACCGTGGGGGCCAGCAACTCCCTCGACTTCCGCAGCGTCACGGCGACGTGCCCGGTCGGGAAGGTGCTCACCGGTGCCGGCTACGAGCTCAACGGGGTGACCGGTGAGGGCATCGTCGACGACTTCCGCCCCAACGGCGGCCCCGCGACCGCCCCGACGTCCGTCGCCTCCGGCGCGTACGAGGAGGACGCCTTCGCCGGGAACTGGTCCGACACGGCGTACGCCATCTGCGCCACCGCGTAATCGACAGGTCGTCCGACGTGGCCACCCCGCAGCGCCCGGGGTGGCCACGTCGCGCCCCTACCCGCACCCAGTCCGCCCCGACAGGCCAAGGCCGCCCGGCAACGCCCCAGACCGGCCGGCCGGGGCGGGTCAGGTGAGGGTGCCCAACTCACCTGTTCCGTCCGTGCTCGTCCGGCCTCACGGATTCCAGTAGACGAGGACGCTGGCCTGGTCGAAGCGTCGATCCTTCAGGTCGGCCCGCTGGATCACCCAGTGGATGGACGCGCCGCCCTGTCTGCCGCCGTGGAACTCGGCCAGCAGAACCCAGTCACCATGGTCGGGTGGCCCACCACCACGCACCGGCCCGTCGTAGCCGGAGTAGCCCGAGGGGTTGGCACCCAACCAGGCGGGGTTGAAGCCGTTGCAGTCAGTGCCGTAGCCGCCCAACAGCAGCGGCGTCGTATGGCCTCCACAGGAGAACATGCCGTCCGGCACGTCGCCCAGGACGTCCTGCCACACCTTGGACATCTCTTCGAACGGGGGTTCTCCCGGCAGCGGCGGAGACCACGGAGGCCCGGGGATCGTCTTGACGTAGGGCAGAGATATGTCGACAGTGAGGTGCAGATCGCCCTGTGGGATCTCCGCGTAGACCTCGGCACACTCCTCGTCGTCGGGAGAGAACCCAGGCGGATGTTGTTCTCGCTCCTCGACGGCCACGCCCGCCGGCACATACCTGACCTCGCCGTAGCCGCTTTCTTCGGGCCAGCCGAACAGCAGCAGTTGGCCGTCGGACGGTAGTGGAAGGTCGGTCACGTCTGCCGGAAGCGCAGCGCAGTCGATGGTGGCGATCAAGGGAAACTGGGGGTCCTTGGCGTCGGCCGGAAGCAGCACGGGCCCACGGATGGCCCCCACGACCGGCCCATCACCCTCTTGCGTCAGGAGCGCAGACGGGCGGGCGAGCTCCAGCCAGCGCTCCACGTCGGCGGCGGGGATGTCGCGGCGCAGCGCCTCGGCGCGGACCTGATCGAGGATCTTCACGTTTCGGGGAAGCACGGGAGCACCGTAGGTCAATCGTGCGACGTTCTCGACCCCGCCAGATGCGGTGTCGCTGATGGCTGCCCAGAAGACAGGCGCCCAGGCAATTGATACCGCGATTTGCCGTCGGCGGGCGGCATGGGGAAGCGCCCGACCATAGCGTCCGAACCACGGACTTCCGCGAGCGCGCAATCTGAGGGAGGCGACCATGCAGACGGCCGAAGGTCTGTTGTTACCGGGCGAGCGAGCCCCGGTCGCTGTTCGGGTGGACCGGTGGCGGGCGGGGCTGCCGCCGGATGCGTGGCCGGACACCCTTCCGGCGAGCGGCGAGATCTGGCGTCGCGACGTCTTCGCGGTGGCCGAGGCGTGCCGCGCCGGTGCCGCGAGCCCCCGTCAACTGCTGACCGCCGTGCTGGCCTGGGGCTACGGACCCATCGGGTACGGCCCGTGGCGTGCCGCCAGGTCGCTCGGCGCTGATCCGGACGGAAAACGCCTGGCGTACGCGCTGGAAGACGTGTCCACGCCAGCGCCCGACGAGGACGCGCTGTGTGCGGCGTACCGCCGCTTCCGCGACCCGGATCACGCTCGCCTGCCCTGGTTGGGGCCGGGCCTGTTCACGAAGGTCCTCTACTTCGTCGGCTACCGGCGAGGGGTGGGCGGCGTGCAGCCCCTGATCCTCGACCGTGTCGTGGCCGGTCTGCTCCCCGCCGAGGCGGGTGTCGGCCGGCGCAACGGCTGGTCGTCCGAGGAGTGGCTGGCCTACCTGCGGTGGGCGGCCGAGCAGGCCCAGGTGAGGGCGGTCGAGGCGGACGAGGTGGAGATGCGGGTTGTCGGCGGCGGGTGAGGTGGCTATCGCGCCGCGCGGAGGCGGGCGTCGAGCGCGTCGAGGTCGGGGAGAAACCAGATGTGCCCGCCCTGGTTCGACTCGTGCACCAGGGCGCGCAACGCGGAACTCTCCGCGAGCTGCGCCGAGATGTCGCCGACGACGGCCAGCCGCAGTCGATAGTTGACGAACTTCTGCATCACGTCTCCGGCGAAGCGGGTGCCCAACGAGAAGAAGCGGTCGTCGAATCGACTGGCCGGCACGGCCACCACCTGGGCACCGAGGAACGCCGCGCCGATCAGGTCCAGCGCGTCCTGCTCGGTGGCCACCGGCGGGCCGGCCGGGTCGCAGACCAGCACCGGCACCCCGGCGCGTTCCTGGATCTCGTCAGACATCGCGGACCTCCCGGTCGAGTAAGCCGTTGTCGGCGTGCAGGACGGCGTCGAGCAGGTGCAGCAGCTCGGCGGTGGCGGCGGGGTCACCCAGGATGATGATCTTCATGCGGTGGCGTTCCTCGTCGTACACCGTCTGCACCCGCAGCGGGTTGGCCTGGTCGTGGCCGGTGTTGGCGCTGGTGAGCACGAGCGTGCCGAGCCGGTCGGCGGCGGCCCGGTCGACACCGTCGACCTGCACGATGCTGGACACCTCCGCCCGGCCCCGAACGCTCGCCAGCGGGGCGGCCTGCCCGGTGAGCGCGTCGAGATCCCGGGCGGCGATCCGGTACTGCTTACCGATCCGCACCGCCCGGAGGCGGCCGGAGCGGATGTAGCCGCGCACCGTCCGCACATGCAGACCGAGCCGGTCGGCCACCCGTTCCACCGAGTACATTTCTTCCGTCATCGCTCCCTATCCTAGCTCGATAGGGAAACTTAGGTAATGATGGGGTCGACAGCGGTGTCAAATTTCCACTGTCACCGTCGGGGGTGTCCAGTACCGTCTGGGAACCATGGACGCGCGGCGCGGCGACGCGATCATCGGGCGGGACCACCCCGCGGGTCTGCTGCGCGCCGAGATGGATCGCGCCACCACCAGCCACGGCGGTCTCGTCCTGGTCGCCGGCGAGCCGGGCATCGGCAAGACCACCCTCGTCACGTCGGCGGCCCGGGAGGCCCGACAGCGTGGCGCGCTGGTGCTCGGCGCCGCCTGCTGGGACTCCGACAGCGCCCCCGGCTACTGGCCGTGGGTGCAGGTGCTGCGCGGCCTGCGGCGCTCCGCCGACGACTGGGCACTGGCGCGGCAGTCCGCCGAGCCGGCCCTCGCAGCCCTGCTCGGCCAGTCCGACGCCCACGGTGAGCCGGCCGGCCGCCTCGGCAGTTGGGCCGGCGTCGACCTGGGCCCGGACGTCGCCGAGCAGGAGGCGTTCGCGCTGTACGACGCGGTGACCGCCGCGCTGGTCGCCGTCTCCCAGCGCCGGCCGGTCGTGGTCGTCCTCGACGACCTGCACTGGGCCGACCCGGCCTCGCTGCGGCTGCTGCGCTTCGCCGCCCAGCACACCTGGTTCGAGCGGCTGCTGCTGATCGGCACCTATCGCGACGCCGAGGTCGAGTCGGGTGAGCACCCGCTGCGTCCCCTGCTGATGCCGCTTGTCGCGAAGGCCACCACGATCACCCTCACCGGCCTCTCCCGCGACGAGGTGGCCGCGTTGATGACCAGGACCGCCGGGCGGGAGCCCGACGCCGGCCTTGTCGACGAGGTGCACCGGCGCACCGGCGGCAACCCGTTCTTCATCGAGCAGACCGCCCGGCTGTGGCACGCCGACGACGCGGCCGGCACGATCGCGCCCGGCGTACGGGAGGCCGTGCGCCGCCGCCTCGCTCAGTTGCCGCCGGCCGTGGTCGAGGCGCTCACCGTCGCCGCCGTGCTGGGGCGCGAGTTCCACAGTCAGGTTCTCGTGGCCTGCGTGGTGGCCCCGGCGGCGGAGGTCGACCGGCTGCTGGACCGCGCGGTGACCGCCCGGTTGGTGGTCGCCCGGGGCGGTGGCCGGTTCGCCTTCGCGCACGACCTGGTCCGCGAGACCCTCTACGACGGGCTGTCCCACGACGAACGGCAGGCGCGGCACGGCGGGGTCGTCCGGGCTGTCGACGACCTGCCCGAGCTCACCGATCGGCTGATCCCGGCCGACCTTGCCCGACACGCCTACCTCGCCGGCCCCGCGCTCGACCGGTCCCGGGTGGCCACGTTGCTGGTGGCAGCCGGGCGGGACGCTTTCGCCCGGCTGGCCGGCGACGAGGCGGCGGTGCACTTCCGCCGAGCCCTCGACATCGTCGAGGACCTGGCGCAACGGGCCCGGATCCTCATCGAGTTCGCCGAATCGCACTACCACCACGCCGACCGTGGGGAGGTCGTCCGGCTGCTCGCCGAGGCCGCCGGGCTGGCCCGCTCGCTCGACGACCCGGCGCTGCTGGCCCGGGTCGCGCTCACCGTGAACCGCGCCCGTCAGGTGGAGACCGCCTACCCGGTGGAGGCGGCCGAGTTGGTGCGCGAGGCGTACCGGCGGTTGATCGGCGAACCGGACCCGGCCGCGACGGTCGGCACGCTGATCGCCGACCTGATCACCGCCACCGAGACGATCGCCCGTCGAGGGCAGGACGACGAGGCGCTCACCTTCAGCCTCTGGGCCCGCCACGACACGACCTGGGGGCTGGGCACCGCCGCGACCCGCGTCGCGCTCACTGCCGAGATCAGGGACGTGGCGCGGCGGACCGGAGACCGGGAGACCGAGCTGTGGGCCACCGCGCTGCGCTGGGTCGCGCTGTTGGAGTCGGGCGACCCGCGTTTCGCCGAGGAGTTCGCCACCTTCGTCGACTCGGACCGGCAGGACGACTTCGCCCGGCACCGGATGGCCGCGACCGTCGACAGCGGGATCATCGCCGCGTTCCGTGGTGACTTCGACAAGGCCGACGAGCGGTTCGGCGTTCTCACCGACAACTCCGACCCGGGTCACGGCGAGTTCGGGTTCATGGGCCACCACCTGCGCTGGTCCCGGTTGCTGCTGCAGGGCCGGTTCGCCGAGGCCGGCACACTGCTGGACGGGCTGGCTCCGGCCGACTATCCCTACCAGGAGTTGCTCCGGGCGATCACCGCCGCCGAGAGCGGCGACGGCGAGACGGCCGTTCACCTGACCGCCGGCATCGAGGCCGCCGCCATCCGGTACCCGCGTCCGGTATCGCCACTCTGGCTCCGGCTCCGCGCGCAGGCCGCCGCCGCGTCCGCGGATCCGGAGCGCTGCGACGCCGCGCGGGCCGCCCTCGCCCCGCACCGAGGGGAGTGGATGGTCGGGCTCTTCGGCTGCGACATCAGCGGCCCCGTCGACCACTGGCTGGCCCTGACCGACGCCGCCCAGCAACGCTGGGACGACGCGATCGCCGGCTTCACCGCGGCCCGTGACTCCGCCGACCGGTTGGGCTCGCGGCCCTGGTCGCTGATGGCCCGCACCGGCCTCGCGCACGCCCTCGCCGGCCGGGGTCACCCCGGCGACGCCGCGACGCTGGCCGCGCTGCGCGACGCCACCGTCCGGGAGGCGACCGCCCTCGGCATGACCCAGGTGCTCAGTCGGCTCGCCGTGCCACTGCCTGTCGACGTGGGCCGACCGGCCCAGGCCGTCGCCGCGACGGGCCAGGCCGTCGGGTCGGGTCCGGTTGTCGCGCCCGGTGCGGCGGCGTCGGCCGAGACGACGATCGAGGGGTACGAGTTTCGGCGCGACGGGCCGGTCTGGCGACTCGGGTACGCCGGGTCGTTGGTGCACCTGCCCGACGCCAAGGGCCTGCGCGATCTGCACCTGCTGCTGAGCCGGCCGGGCAGCGACGTGCCGGCGGTGGAGCTGCTCGACCCGGCCGCCGGCCCCGAGTTGGTCGCCGCCCGCCGGCTGGGTGCCGATCCCGTCCTCGACGACGAGGCGAAGGCCCGCTACCGGCAACACCTGGCCCGCCTCGACGAGGAGATCGACCGGGCCGCCGCCCGCGACGACGACCGGAAGGTGTCCAAGCTGGACGCCGAACGGGGGGCGCTGCTCGACGAGCTGCGCGCCGCCGCCGGGCTGGCCGGGCGGAGCCGCCGGCTGGGCGACGAGGCCGAGCGGGCCCGCAAGACGGTGACCGCGCGGATCCGGGACGCCCTGCGCAAGCTCGACGAGCGGCACCCGGCGCTCGCCAGCCACCTGCGCGAGTCCGTCTCGACCGGCAGCACCTGCCGCTACCTGCCCCCCGAGCCACCGCCCTGGCGGCTCTGAAGACGACCCACCCCACCCAGCCGCGACAAGGGTGGGGTGGGGACCGGGTCAGCGGCGGTTGTACCGGTATATGGTCAGGGTGCCGAAGACGAGCACGAAGCCGGCGCTCCACAGCAGCAGCCACATCGTGGCCGTCGGGTCCGACTCGCCGCTCATCGACCCGCGGATCGAGGCCACCAACTGCGTCACCGGGTTGACCTTCACGAACGCCTGGAGCCAGCCGGGCATGGTGCTCGGCTCGACGAAGACGTTGCTCAGGAACGTCAACGGGAACAGCACCATCATGCTGACCCCCATCACCGACTTCTCGCTGCGCAGGATCAGCCCGAAGAACGTCCACACCCAGGAGAACGCGAACGAGAAGACGACAAGCAGCCCGATCCCGACGGCCACACCGGCCACGCCACCAGCGGGACGGAACCCGAGCACCAGCCCCAGGCCCAGGATCACCAGGGCGGCGAGGAGGTAGCGCAGCACGTCGCCGAAGATCATGCCGACCAGGGCGGCGGGACGCCAGACGGGCAGCGTCCGGAACCTGTCGAAGATGCCCTTCTCGATGTCGGTGTTGAGGCCGACACCGGTGTACATGGTGATCATCACGACGCTCGTCACCATGATGCCGGGCAGGAAGAACTGCAGGTATTCGCGTGGACTGCCGGCGAGGGCGCCGCCGAACAGGTACGTGAACATCAGCACCATGATGATCGGGAACGCGGTCACGTCGAAGAGCTGCTCCGGCACGTGCTTGATCTTCAGCATGGCCCGCCAGCCGAAGGTGAGCGACGCGCCAAGCGCGCTCGGTCGAGGCGGTCGGGCACCGGGCGCGAGGACCGTCGCCAGCGCCTCGGCGGACGGGACGTAGACGGTCGGCGCCCGTTCGGTGGTGGTGGTCGTGGCGTCGCTCATCGGGCCGTCTCCAGTTCGTTCGCGGGCTCGTCGGCCGGCACGGCCGGGTGATCGGTCAGGGCCAGGAAGACCTCGTCCAGGCTCGGCTGGCCGAGGGAGAAGTCGTCGACGACGATCCCGGCGCGGGCCAGCTCGCCGAGCGCACGAGCGGCCTGGGCGCTGGCGTCGAGGTCGGTGCCGGCCTCGCCGACCCGGGCGGTCAACGCCACCGGGTCGGCGGCGAGCTGCACCGGCACGTTGAGCGCCTCCCGGAGCACCTGCTCCGCCTGGGGCCGTCGAGCGGGATCACGCAGTCGCAGGTGGACGGTGCCGGAGCCGACCGACGACTTCAGCTCGCCCGGGGTGCCCTCGGCGATCACCCGGCCGTGGTCGACGACCGCGATCCGCCCGGCGAGCTGGTCGGCCTCGTCGAGGTACTGCGTCGTCAGCAGCACCGTCGTGCCGTGCGACACCACCGCCCGGATGATCTCCCACACCTGGTTGCGGCTGCGCGGGTCGAGGCCCGTCGTCGGCTCGTCGAGGAAGAGCAGGTCGGGGGTGTTGAGGATGCTGGCGGCGATGTCGATGCGCCGCCGCATCCCACCCGAGTACTTCTTCACCTGGCGGTCGCTCGCCTCGGTCAGGCCGAACGCGGCGAGCAGGGCCGCCGCGCGCTCCCGGGCGGCCGGCTTGCGCAGGCCGAGCAGGCGGGCCAGGAGCACCAGGTTCTCCGTACCGGTCAGGTCCTCGTCGACGGAGGCGTACTGGCCGGTGAGGCTGACCCGGGAACGGACCTTGTCGGCGTCGCTCACCACGTCGTGCCCGAACACCCGGGCGGAGCCCCCGTCCGGGCGCAGCAACGTCGCGAGCACCCGGACGGCGGTGGTCTTGCCCGCCCCGTTCGGGCCGAGCAGGCCGTAGACGGTGCCGGCGGGCACCTGGAGATCCATGCCGGTCAGCGCCCGGGTGTCGCCGAACGAACGGGTCAGCCCCTCGGCCTCGATGGCCAGGCCGGTGGTGCGTCTACTCATGATTCGTACCTCTCGGTGTGGACGTCTTTTGCGGGGGCGTAGGGCCGGCCGCCGCGCAGGGCCGTACCCCCCATCCATCCTGGAGGCGCGAGACAGCGACCGGCCCCCGCTAGATCCGATCTAGCGGGGGCCGTTTTTCAGCACACGACGGCGGTAGGGCCGCTCACGGCCTCACCAGGTGGTGTCGAGGCGGTGCCGTTGTTCGGCGGTCAACTCCAGGTCCACCGCGGCCAGGCTCTCCTCCAGTTGGGCCACCGAGGAGGCGCCCACCAGCGGGATGGACGGCAGCTCACCGCCCAGCAACCAGGCCAGGACCACCTGGTTGACAGTCGCGCCGGTCTGCCCGGCCACCTCCCGCAGGGCAGCCAGCCGGCGAGGAGCGCTCGGCAGGTCGTAGGCGGCGCTGAGCGGCTTGTCCGCCCGGGTGAACGCCCCCTTGAGCAGCGGCGAGTACGCCACCAGGGTCAGCTCCGGCTCGGCCCGCAGGTAGCTGAGCAGGTCACCGCTGACACCGCCCGGCTCACCGTCCGGGTCCAGTTCGCTGACCAGGTCGGTGCGGTTCGGCAGGTAACTGCGGTGGTACTGGAGCACCTCGTACCCCGGCAGGCCGGCGGCGGCGGCCAGCGCGCGGGCCCGCTCCACCCGCCAGGCGCGGTGGTTGCTCGCGCCCAGCAGGCCCACCGTCCCCTCGGTGACCAGCTCGGCGAAGCCCTCCACGGTCTCCGCGAGCGGCACGGTCCGGTCCTCGATGTGCGCGTAGAGCAGGTCCAGCCGATCCACCCCGAGGCGGTCGCGGCTGCGCTCGGCGGACTCGCGGATCACCTTCGCCGACAGGCCCTCGGCGTTGTCCAGGTAGCTGGTTCCGGGTGCCAGCGGGCGGGCGCCCAGCTTGGTGGCGATGACGATCTCGGCGCCGACGCCCCGGCTGCGCCGCCACCGTCCGAGCAGCTCCTCACTCTGGCCGCCCTGGGAGCCGTCGACCCAGAACGCGTAGTTGTCCGAGGTGTCGATGAAGGTGCCGCCCGCCTCGACGTACCGGTCGAGGATCGCGTACGAGGTGGCCTCGTCGGTGGCGCTGCCGAACAGCATCGCGCCGAGGCTGAGCACGCTGACCTCGCGCCGGGTCGCCGGGTCGGCGCCGATCGTGCGGTACCGCATGGGATCTCCTTCCGTGCGCCCTACCGGTGGGCGCCCGAGGAACACCCTGGGGGCTGGAGTGCGCTCCAGGTCAAGCGCTCGTTCACCAGGGCAGTACGCCGTAGCCGCCGCCGGCGTCCATCTGGAAACCCCACAGCAGCCCGCTGGGGCCGTCGGCCGGCAACGTCGCCAGGTGCGTGCTCACCTCGGCGCCCTGCTCGGCGCTGCGGAAGCCGTTGTTGCCGTTCAGGTCGGTGGCGCAGTAGCCCGGGTTCGCCGCGTTCACCTTGATCGGGGTGTCCCGCAGTTCCTTGGCGTACATGGCGGTGAGCATGTTCAGCGCCGCCTTCGACGACGGGTACGGCACCGAGGTCAACTCGAACAGCGCGCCGGCCGGGTCGGTCATCACCGCGATCGACCCGACCTCGCTGGAGACGTTGACGATCCGTGCCGCCGGTGCCCGGCGCAGCAGCGGCAGCAGCGCGTTGGTCACCGTCACCACGCCGAACACGTTCGTCTCGTACAGCCGGCGCAGCGTCGCCACCGTCGTCTCGCTGGGCAGCCCCCTCGTGCCGTCGGCGAGGACGATGCCTGCGTTGTTGACGAGCACGTCCAACCGGCCGTACTCCGTCTCCACACGCTTGGCGGCGGCCGTCACCGACTCGGCGTCGGTGACGTCCAGCGGCACGAACCGGGCGTCCGCGCCGCCGTCACGCAGCTGCCGTTCCGCTGCCCGGCCGCGCTCGGCGTCCCGCGCGCCGACCAGCACTGTCATTCCGAGGGCGCCGAGCTGACGGGCGGTGGCGAAGCCGATTCCCTTGTTGGCCCCGGTGATCAGGGCGATCCTGTTCGTCATGCGGTCGAGCCTGTCCCCGTCGGCGGCCCCCGGGGAGAGACGGCCCGAGGCTGGGACCGGCGGTACCACCCTCGCGGGCCCGGCCCGGGGCATGCTGGAGGCATGACGAGCAGCGGCCTGCGGCGGGACGAACTGGCGGCGTTCCTGCGGACCCGCCGCGCCCGGCTGCGCCCCGCCGAGGTCGGCCTCCCCGACGGGGTACGCCGGCGCACTCCCGGCCTGCGTCGGCAGGAGGTCGCCCAGCTCGCCGGGATGTCGATCGACTACTACATCCGGCTGGAGCAGGGCCGGGGGCCGCACCCGTCCCGGCAGGTGCTCGCCGCGATGGCCCGGGCGTTGCTGCTGAGCCGCGACGAGCGGGAGTACCTGTTCCGGATCGCCGGGGAGAATCCGCCGCCGACAGTCGGCCCGAGCCGGGAGGTGACTCCGGGGCTGCGGCACCTGCTCGACGCCATGACCGAGACCCCGGCGTACCTCGTCGACGCCGCGTACCACGTGCTGACGTGGAACCGGATGGCCACATACTTCCTGGGGGACCTCGCGACCGTGCCGGACGCGGAGCGCAACATGATCCGCTGGACGTTCCGGCAGCCGGTCACCGAGGGCCACTGGACCGACGCCGACGCCCGTCGGTTCGTGCACAGCACTGTGGCGGACCTGCGGGCCGCCTACGGCCGCTACCCGGCCGACCCGGCGATCCGTGACCTGGTCACCGAGTTGCTCGGCACGTCGCCTCAGTTCGCCCAGCTCTGGGCCGAGCACGAGGTGGAGGCGCGCCGTCCGGTGATCAAGCGGGTGCCGCATCCCCGCCTGGGGGCACTGGAGTTCGAGTGCCGGGTGCTGCTGGTACCGGAGACCGAGCAGCGGCTGATCGTCTACGTCCCCGAGCCCGACTCGCCGACCCAGGCGGTGTTCCGCCGGATCGCCGAACGCGTCGGCTCCTGACCTGACCGGCACCCGCCCCGCGGCGGCCCTCAGACGGCCTTTTCGAAGGCGGCCACCGCCAGCGGCGCGATCTTCGCGATCAGCGCGGTGCCGGCCGCGAGGTCACCGTTGGACGCCGCGGCGTCCACCTCCATGACGAAGTTGCCGCGCACCAGGACCAGCGTGCACTGGTGCTTTGTCGCCTTCCCCGCCAGCCGCTCGCAGAAGGTGATCACGTCCGGGCCGTTCGGCACCGGCGGGGGAGACGGCCGCACGATCGTCGACGTGCGCCCGTCGTCGGGCACCACGTACTCCTTGCACGTCGCGAGGACGGACCGCAGCTCGTCGGCGAGCTTGCGACCGGGCACCTTCAGGTAACCCACCACGTACTGCCGGATCCACACGGACTCGCCGTCCCACACCCGCTCCCGCTGGGCGCTGCGTTTGATGTCCGACGGCAGGCTCGCCCGGCACAGGGAGATCAGCTTCCACGCGTCGGTGTTCTCGCCGGTGGACGTGGCGGTCTCCGGGTGGAACGTCGCGTCCAGGTCCAGCATCGCCCCGGTCAGCCTGGTGCGGACCTCGGCGGTCGAGGTGGGCGCCGGGCGCGGCTTCGGCGGGGTCGGCGAGGCCGACACCGCTGGCGCGGACCAGCGGGGAGCCTCGGCCGCCTGGCTCGGGGCGCAGGCCGCCGAGGCGAACAGGAGCAACGACAGCGGAACCAGGATGGTACGGCGGAACGACATCGCCGGGGGCGGTCCTTTCACACAAGAAAGGGGGCCCGACCGGGCCCCCTTTACTGTGTGCGCCGAAACCGGCCCTCGCGTTACGCAGGCAGGTAGGCGAAGGTGTCCGGGTTCGGGCCCTGCCGCCCGGCCTCGCCCCTGTCCAGCGCGGTGATCCGCTCCATCGCCGTGTCGTCCAGCTCGAAGTCGAAGATCCGGGTGTTCTCCTCGATCCGCTTCGGGGTGGTCGACTTCGGGAAGATGATGTCGCCGCGCTGCACGTGCCAGCGGAGCACCACCTGCGCCGGGGTCCGGCCGAGCTCCTCGGCGATGTCGACAACCGTCGGGTCGTCGAGCACCTGGCCCTGCGCGATCGGCGACCACGCCTCGGTGAGGATGTTGTGCTCGCGGTCGTAGGCGCGGACCTCGTCGTTACCGAAGTAGGGGTGCGCCTCGATCTGGTTCACCGCCGGGACCACGCTCGCCTCGTCGGCCAGCCGCCGCAGGTGTGCCACCTGGAAGTTCGACACGCCGATCGAGCGGGCGCGGCCGTCGCGCTGGAACTCCTCAAGCACCTTCCAGGTCGAGACGTAGTCGCCGTCGTACAGGGTCGGCAGCGGCCAGTGGATCAGGAACAGGTCGATGTAGTCCATCTTCAGCGCAGCGAGCGTCGAGTCGAACGCCCGGCGGGCGTCGTCGGGGCGGTGGAAGGCGTTGCTCAGCTTGCTCGTCACGTAGACCGAGCCCCGGTCGAGACCGGACACCCGGACCGCCTCGCCGACCTCGGACTCGTTGCCGTACATCTCGGCGGTGTCGATGTGCCGGTAGCCCGTCTCCAGGGCCGTCGTCACCGCCGCGACGGTGTCCTTCGGCTCGATCTGGAACACGCCGAAGCCGAGCTGCGGAATGGTGGTGCCGTCGTTCAGGCTGATGTCGGGAATCGTGCTTGCCATTGCGGCTCCTTCGCGTCGTCTTCGTTGCCTGTCATCCATACCCGAGCGAACGGCGGTACACCGGCCAACCCGGGGTGACGAGCGCAACGTGGGATCCGTTCACCCGGTCGTGTCGAAGAGCACCGGCCAGGGCCGGGCCTCCGGCACCGACGCCGGCGCGGGCGCGACGGGCTCGGCGTCGGCCAGCACCTCGGCGGCGAGCTGCCCGAACATCGCCGCCGCCGGGTGCGCCGACCGGTCCGGCCAGGCCGCCGAGGTGCGCCTGACCAGCGGCGTGCCGGTGATCGGCCGCCAGGTGATCCGGGGTTCCCGACGCGCCACCGTCGCCGGTTCCACTGCCACCGCGCCGCCGGCGAGCACCAGCCCGAAGAGGAACTCCGGGTTGCGGGCCGGCCGGATCCGGGCCGGACGCCAGTCGTGCTGCCGGCACACCGCCAGCAGGTGGTCGTGCCAACCGGGCGCGGTCGCCCGGGGCGCGGCCACCAGATCCAGATCGGCAAGCGACGCGAGCGCCACCGCACGGTCGCGGGCCAGCGGCGAGGTCCGCGGCAGCAACACCCCGAGGGGTACGTCCACCGGGGCGCCGAAGCGCAGCCCGTCCGCCGCCACCGGGTGGTGCACCAGCCCCACGTCCAGGGTCCGTTCGGCGAGCATCCGCACCTGCTCGGCGGTGGTCAGCTCGTGCAGCTCCACGTCCAGGCCGGGCGCCCGGGTGGTGAGCCCGTCCAGCAGCGCGCGCAGCGTCACCGCGGGCGTCTCCGGCGGCACCCCGGCCCGGAGTACGCCCAGCTCACCGGCGCGAACCTGGCCCATCAGGTTGCGCAGTCGAGCCTCGCCGGCGAGCAGTTCCTCGGCCTCGCCGAGCAGCAGCTCACCGGCCGTGGTGAGGCGTGCCTGGCGGCGGGACCTGTCGAACAGCTCGACGGTCAGCTCCCGTTCCAGCCGCTGGATCGACTGGCTCAGCGGCGGCTGGGCCATCCTGAGCAGCTCGGCGGCCCGCCCGAAGTGCAGCTCGTGCGCGACCACCACGAAGTGCCGCAGGTGTCGGAGCAGATCCACGGCCGGGACCCTACGCCAGCGCCGCCACGGCGCCGCTGGATACCGTGCTGGCGTGGACGTCAGCGAGCGCATCGAGGAGATCTTCGCCGCCGTGGGGGTGACGGCCAGTCTGCACGTCGTCGACCTGGACGCCGCGGACCGGACCGTCGGCGTCGGCGGTCCGGAGGTCGGGGTACGGGCCGACGAGCAGGTGGTGATCGCCTCGATCTTCAAGATCCTGCTGGTGCTGGAGTTCGCCAGGCAGGTCGAGGCCGGTCAGCTGGATCCGACCGAGCGGGTAGTGGTCACCGCCGCCGACCGGCTCGGCGGGTGGGGGCTGGCCGGCTGCGCCGACGACGCCGAGGTGTCGCTGCGCGACCTCGCGTACTTCGCCATGTCGGTCACCGACAACACGGCAGCCGACCTGCTGCTGCGCCGGGTCGGCCCGGACCTGCTGCCGATGCTCGCCGTCGAGCTGGGGCTGACCCGTACCCGCGTCCTCGGCGGTCCCCGGGAACTGGTCGAGATGATGCTCACCGACGTGGGCGCGCGGACCGAGGCGGAGTTCGCCCGGATCTTCCCCACGTTGTCGGCGGACCGGGTCCGGGCGATGCGGGTCTTCGATCCCGCGCACACCACCTCCAGCACGGCCCGGGAGATCACCCGACTGCTCACCCTGATCTGGCGGGACGAGGCCGGGCCGGCGGCGGCGTGCGCGATGGTCCGCGCCTGGATGGCCCGGCAGATCTTCTGGACCCGACTGGCCGCCGGGTTTCCGCCCGGCGTCCGGGTCTCCGGCAAGACCGGCACCCTGCCCGGCCTGCACCTGGAGGCCGGAGTCGCCGAATACCCCGACGGCGGCCGGTACGCGATCGCCGTCTTCGCCAGTGCCGAAGAGCTGACGCCGCGCCGGATCGACGTGGACCTGGCGATGGGGGAGGCCGCCCGCACGGCCGTCGAGGCGTTGCGCGGCAACTGATTTCGGGCCCGCCGCGACCTCGGCCGGCCGCCTCTGAGCTGGTCCGATATCCCGAGGCGTATCGGAGCCGACCGCCTTCGATCTTGGACCGCGGCCCGGTGCCGCTGGTTGGCTCGTGGTCGACACATCGCCCGACCACGGGGAGTAGATCCGCATGCCCAGTCTCGACCGTCGACGCTTCCTGCGCGACGCCGCCGCCACCACCGCCCTGGTCTCCGCCGGTGGACTCGCCACCGGCGTCGCCACCCCGGCCCAGGCCGCGCCCTCGACCGCCGCGCCCACGCCCACCGCTCGCCGCAAGGGCGCGGTCAGCTTCCGCTGGTGGGGTACCGCCGGCTGGCGCGTCGACATCGGCGACCGCACCGTCCTCGTCGACCCGTTCCTCAGCCGGATCGACACCGGGCTGTTCACCGGCGCGTTCCGGACGGACACCCCGTTGACGGTGCGCACCGACGTGATCGACCCGCGCGTCGACCGGGCCACCACGGTGCTTGTCACGCACACCCACTGGGACCACTTCATGGACGTGCCGTACATCGCCAAGCGCACCGGCGCGCGGGTGTTCGGCACGCTTACCGCGTACCACCTGGGGTTGGCCTACGGGTTGCCGTCGACGCAGCTCAGCGCCGTGAAGGGCGGGGAGGTGCTGGACTTCGGCGACCACACCGTCGAGGTGGTCGGCTCGCTGCACAGCCGCAACCCGTCGTACTCCGTGGCCTTTCCGGGGGTGCGGGTGACCCAGCCCCCGCCGCCGGCGACCATCGCGGACCTGCCGGAGGGCGACACGCTGGGCTACCTGCTGCGGGTCGACGACGGCCCGTCGGTCTACTTCACCGGGGCCAGCGACGTCGCCGAGCGCAACCTCACCGGCCTGGCGCCCGACGTGGCGATGGTGGCCATGCAGAGCGCCACCACCACCGGCGACTACCTGCCCCGGCTGCTGGCCGGCCTCGACTACCCGAAGGTCGTGGTGCCGGTGCACTACGACAACTTCGAGACGGCGTTGCAGAACCCGCCGTCGGTCGCCCCGGCCGACCGCACCCGACTGACCGAGATGATCGCGGCGGTACGCCGGATCTCGCCGCGCAGCCGGGTGCTGGTGCCCGAGTACGAGACCGCATACCACTTCTGAGCAGCGCCGGTGGGGGTCGCCGGGCCGACGACCCCCACCGTGCTCAGGAGGCGGTCAGCTCGGCCAGGGCCCGCACCGACTTCCAGTTGCGGGTGGTGGCCACCACGCCGAGCTTCTTCTCCAGGTACGCGTTAGTGAACTTCGACCGCCCGTACCCGCCGTCGACGAAGTGCAGGAAGACCTCCCGACCGGTCACCGTGAAGGACACGTTCTCCCCACCGGGCACGGCGAGCGCGTCCACTGCTGACTTCTTCGCCGCGGTGGCGAGGAAGGCCACCAGCAGCCGCGTCGGGTCGTCCTCCCGGTCGGCGTACGGGTTGCCACCGGCCACCGCCGCCAACTCCCGGCCGCTGCGCACCAGCACCGGCACTGTCAACGCCAGCTCGTCGGCGAGCGCCCGTTCGATCCCGGCGGCCAGCTTTCCCGCGTCGCGTACGGTGCTGCCGAAGGCCACGTTGCCGCTCTGCAGGTACGTCCGGACATCCTCGTGGCCGAGGTCGGTGACGATTCGGCGCAGGTCGGCCATCGCCAGCCGGGTGGTGCCGACGTTGACCCCGCGTAGCAGGGCGACGTACCGGGTCATGGCTCCTCCTGGGGTGCGGGTCGACCGGCTCAGCGTAGGCCGCCCGGCCCCACCAGACCCGTTTCGTAGGCGACGATGACCAGTTGCGCCCGGTCCCGCACCGCCAACTTGGTCAACAACCGCCCGACGTGCGTCTTGACCGTCGCCTGGCTGAGGTTGAGCCGGGCGGCCAACTCCGCGTTGGACAGACCACGGGCGATCAGCGTGAGCACCTCCCGTTCCCGCTCGGTCACGCCGTCCAGCTGGCGCGGCAACGGCTGGGTCGGCTCGGCCCGCCGGGCGAACTCGTCGATCAACCGGCGGGTCACCGTCGGCGCGAGCAGCCCCTCCCCGGCGGCAACCACCCGGATCCCGGCCAGCAGGTCGGCCGGTGGGGTGTCCTTGAGCAGGAACCCGCTGGCCCCGGCCCGCAACGCGCCGTAGACGTACTCGTCCAGGTCGAAGGTGGTCAGGATGATGACCCGGGTGCCGGCCGTCGCCGGGTCGGCGCAGATCCGCCGGGTCGCCTCGATGCCGTCCATCTCCGGCATCCGGACGTCCATCAGCACCACGTCCGGATGATGCTGTCCGGCCAACGCGACGGCCTCCACGCCGGTGCCAGCCTCACCGACAGTGGTGCAGTCCCCGGCGAGATCGACGAGCAGCCGGAAGCTGCCGCGCAGCAGCGCCTGGTCGTCGGCGATCAGTACCCGGATCACGCCGCCACCCGATAGGGCAGGCTGGCCGTCACCGCGAAACCGCCGTCGGAGCGGGGCCCTGCCCGGAACTCCCCGCCGTGCAACGCCACCCGTTCCCGCATGCCGATCAACCCGTGCCCCTCCCCGCCGACCAGGACCGGACGCCGGCCGTCGTCGGTCACCTCCACCCGCACCTCGTCGGCGGTGACGGTCACCAGGGCACGGCAGGCGGCCGGCGCCGCGTGCTTCACCACATTTGTCACCGCCTCCTGCACGATCCGGTACACCGCGAGGCCCACCGACTCGGGCACCGCGCCGTCCGGTTCCTCGCGTCGGACGTCGAGCCGGACGTCGACGCCGCCGATCGCCGCCTGCCGAGCCAGCGCCGGCAGCTCGTCCAGGCCGGGCGTCGGCGCGTACGGGGTGTTCTCGCGCAGGACGCCGAGCACCCGACGGACGTCGGTCAGCGCGTTGCGGCCGGTCTCCTCGATCACCCGCAGGGCGGCCCCCGCCTCCCGCGGGTCGGCCTCGGCGACGTGGTTGGCGACGGCCGCCTTCACCACGATGAGACTCAGCGTGTGCGCGACCACGTCGTGCAGCTCACGCGCCACCCGCAGCCGTTCCTCAGTGGCGGCCTGACGGACCAGTTGGTCACTCTGCCGGGCGGCGAGGGCACGTCGCTCGCGGAGCAGCCAGCCGATCACCCAGGTGGGCGCGATCATGACGGCCGCGTAGACGACGCCACCGGTGCGCGACCAGAGGTCACCAGCGGTCAACACCAGTGCGGCGCTGACCAGAGCGAGACAACCAGCGGCGCTGAGCAGCGATCGGCGCGTGGTCGTCGACACGGCCACCGTGTAGAAGGACAGGCCGATGGCGACCGCCGGCGCGGCAGCGGCGAAGCTGGGAATCACGCCGGTGACAAGGGTTGCGGCGGTGCCGCCGCTGATCACCACGGCGACGGGGATCGGCCACCGGCGCCGGACTGCCAACGGCAGCCCGAGGGCCATCCCGACGAGCACGGACACCCAGAGCGGCTCGCGTAGGCCACCGTGCTCCGGCGACTCCAGCGCCGCGTACGGGCAGAGGAGCCCACCGACCACCAGCGCGAGCACGGCGTCCACGAGGTACAGATCCACCGGCCGCAGTCGCCGGGTCAGCAGGAGAGCCGTCACCGGTCCGACGGTATCGGTCGGCCGGGTCGGCCGCGTCCACCCGTGGGTGGTCATCACGGAGGATGACGCGCCGGTGCTTCCGGGCCGCCGCGTCCACCCGGGGGAGGGCCGGAAAGTGCCCGCTCCGGCACGACGCGCGCCACCCCCCGCAACCGGCACCGTATTGGTCATGACCACACAGACGGTGACCCTGACGGGGCTACGCGCGGTGTACGGCACCGGAACCCGGCGGGTGACGGCGCTCGACGACGTGAGCACCAGCTTCGCGAGCGGAACGTTCACGGCGGTGATGGGCCCCTCGGGCTCGGGGAAGTCCACACTGCTGCACTGCGCGGCGGGGTTGGACAGCCCGACCGAGGGGGTCGTCACGATCGACGGCACGCGCCTGAACGACCTCGGCGAGAACGAGCTGACCCGGTTGCGGCGCGACCGGATCGGCTTCGTGTTCCAGGCGTTCAACCTGGTGTCCACGCTGACCGCCGCGCAGAACGTCGAGTTGCCGCTGCGCCTGGCCGGTCGCCGCCCGGCGGCCCGGGACGTGACCGCCGCGCTCGACGCCGTGGGACTGGCCGACCGGGCCGGGCACCGGCCGAGTGAGTTGTCCGGCGGCGAACAGCAGCGCGTCGCCGTGGCCCGCGCGTTGATCACCCGCCCGGCGGTGGTCTTCGCCGACGAGCCGACCGGGGCGCTGGACAGTGCGGCGTCCCGTCAGGTGCTCCGACTGCTCCGGGCGCTCGTCGACGACCACGGGCAGACAGTGGTGATGGTGACCCACGATCCGGCCGCCGCCGCGTACGCCGACCGGGTCCTGCTGCTCGCCGACGGCCGCGTCGTCGACGAGCTGGACGGCGGGATCACCGCGGCTGTCGTCGCCGCCCGGATCGCCGAGCGGGAGACTGACACGTCCCGGCTCGCTACGGAGTCGTCGTGCTGAGCATCCGGCGGTCGGCCAGCGCGTTCGTGGCCGTCGCCATCGGGGTCGCGCTCGTCGCGGCGGCCACCCTGCTGCTCGCCTCCGGGCGTCCACAGGTGCCGGACCGGCTCGCGCGGGCGGCGGTCGTGGTGCAGAGCCCCGAGGCCGGCGCGTCGGCCGACTCGTTCCTGCCGACCCGCCCCTGGTCCGCAACCGCGACGGAGGGACTCGTCGACCGGCTGGCCGCTCTGCCCGGTGTCGCGGCGGCGGTGCCGGACCGGACCTTCTACGCCCAGCCACTCGTCGACGGCCGACCCGCGGGTACCGACACCGGGCGCGAGGACGCCCACCAGGGGCACGGCTGGTCCAGCGCCCGACTGGGCGGACTGCGCCTGACGGCCGGCGAGCCGCCCGACCGGCCCGGCGAGGTGGTCGTCGACAGCGCCCTCGGGCTGCGTAGCGGCGCGCCGGTCACAGTGCTCACGGCGGCGGGACCGGAGCCGTACACCGTCACCGGTCTGGTCGACGCGCCCGGCGTCCAGGTCGCGGACGAGGTCGCCGCGGCGCTCGCGCCCGGCGTCCGGGCCATCGGGCTGGTGCTCGCGCCGGGGGCCGACCCCGAGCGGGTCGCCGCGGCGGCGCGCGGCGTCGTCGGTCCGGACGGACAGGTGCTGACCGGCGACGCGCGTGGCGCGCTGGAGCCGCGCAACGACGCCCGCACCCGCTGGATCGGCATGCAGGTGCTCACCGGCACGGCGGTCCTCGCCGGTTTCGTCACGGTGTTCGTTGTCGCCTCCACCTTCGCCTTCACAGTCGCGCAGCGCCGCCGTGAACTGGGCCTGCTCCGCGCCGTCGGCGCCACCGGACGCCAGGTCCGCCGCATGGTGTACGTCGACGCGCTCCTCGTCGGCGCCTCGGCGGGACTCGTCGGTCTGCTTGTCGGCGCGCTGCTCGCCCCGCTCCTGGGTCGGCTGCTCGTCGACGTCGGCTTCGAACCCTCGACCTTCCGGGTCCGGTACACCCCGTGGCCGGTCGCGCTCTCGCTCGTCGCCGGGCCGGTGATCGCGCTGCTGGCCGTCTGGTCGGCGTCGCGCCGGGCGGCACGGGTGCGACCGATGGAGGCGTTGCGCGAGGCGGCGGTGGAGCAGCGGCCGATCGGGCGGCTGCGGGTCGGCGTCGGCGCGCTGCTCGTCGCGGCGGGGGTCGCCCTCAGCGTCGGGACGGCGACCTCCGGCGAGGCCCGCGTGGCGGCGCAGTACGCCCTGTACGCGGTGATGGCCCTGGTGGCCGGCGCCACGGTGCTCTCCCCGGCGGTGGTCGGGCCGGTGGTGCGACTGCTGCGGTCGCCGGTGCGGCGCTCCGGTGGCGCGATCGGGATGCTGGTGCGGGGCGGAGCGCTGACCGCGACCCGGCGGACCGCGTCCACTGCCGCGCCGGTGCTGCTGACTGTCGCCTTCGCGGTGCTGGTGTCCGGAATGGTGCGGACCACCACCGCCGCGTACGCGGCAGGTCGGGCGGACAACGTGAACGCCGGCTGGATCGTGGTGCCCGACCGGGCGCCGGGTCTGTCGGACCAGGCGGTGACCGGCACCGGTGGCACCGCCCTCCTGCCGACCACTGTCTTCCGCACCGATCCCGCGACGGTGCCCGCGGACCGGCCATTGACCGCGCTCGGCGTGGACCCGGTCGGCTTCGCCGCCGCGAACCGGGCCTTGACCGTCGTCGCCGGCTCGCTCGACGACCTGCGCGGCGACGACACGGTGGTGGTGACCGCCTCGGCGAACCTGCGGCCGTCCGAGCCGTACGCGGTGGTCTTCGCCGACGGGGAACTGGTGTCGCTGCGCGTCGTCGCCGTTGTCACCGACGACTCGCTCCCCGGTGATCTGCTCCTGCCCCGGGCGGTGGTGCGGACGCACGACCCGTCGGCCCTCACGTCCACCGTGTACGTCCGGGACCGGATCGATCCTCCGGTCGGCGCGCGGGTCGTCGACGTCGCCACCTGGGCGGCCGAGGCGGACGCTGCCGAGGACCGCCTCGTCTGGCTGTTCACGCTGCTGCTGATCGGTGTGTCGGCCGGCTACGGTGCCATCGCGGTGGCCAACACTGTGGTGCTGGCCGCCGCCGGCCGGGCCGCCGACCTGCGGCTGGTCCGCCTGGCCGGGGCGACCCGGCGGCAGGTCATCGGGTTGGTCACTGCCGAGTCCGCGGTGGTGGTGCTGATCGGTGCGCTACTCGGGGGGACTGTCGCCTTCGTCGGCCTGCTCAGCATCCGCGCCGGCCTCGCCGAGCAGGTCGGTGCGCCAGTCGACCTGGTGGTGCCGTGGTCGGTGATCGCCGGTGTGGTGGGGTTGTGTCTCCTGCTCTCCGCCCTCGCGAGCATCCTGCCGACGTGGCGGCTGCTGCGGCACCGTCCCGTGCGGTCACCGATCGGTGTCGCCGGATGACGGCGTTCCCGCCCCCCGGGAGAGCGACCGGGCCGCTACCGTCCACTGATGCGATTCGCACGCCCGCTCGGGCTGCTGCTCTCCGCCGCCGCCGTCGTGCTCTGGGCGTTCGGTGTGACAGTGCTGCAACCGCTTACCGAGCCGATCGGCCCGTGGTCGGAGGCGCTGCCGGGCAACAACGCCTACTGGGCGCGCGACCTGCGCTTCATGTCGATCATGGCGGCGGCGATCGGGCTGGTGCTGGCCGGCCGGGGGCGGTTGCGCTGGACGCGGTCGGCCGTGCTGCTCGGCGGTTGCTGGGTTGCCGCCGACGTCGCTGTCGACCGGGTCGATCCGCTCGGCGTCCGGGCGACGGTGCTGCTCGCCGTCGGCGGTTGCGCCCTGCTCGGCGCGCTCGCCGCCGCTCTGTGGTGGCCCGAGCGCGGCACCTTGTCGCAGCGCGGTGCGCCGGAAGCCGCCGAGCGGAAGGCGCTGACCGGCGCGGCGTGTGTGGCCGGGGTGCTGACCCTGGTGGCGGCCGGCATCGAGTCACCGACGGACCGGGAGCCGGAGTTGAACCAGGGCGCCCTGGCCACCGCGGCGCTGCTTGTCGTCCTGGCCGTGGGCGCCGCGCTGGCGGCGGCCCCGGCGCGGTCCCGGGCCCGCGTCGGGCTGGCGGCCGGCCTCGCCGTGGCGGCGCTGCTCGGCGTGGGGCTGGTCCGCGCCGTCCCGCCCGGGACGCGACTGCTGCCGGAGATGGCCCTCGGGGGGGCGCTGCTCACCGGGGTCACAGTGCTGGCGTGGGACTGGCCGGGTGGTCGACCGATCTGGCGGCACCACGCTCTGGCCGCCCTCGCCGCGCTTGTGGGCCCGATGGCCTTCCTGCTGGTCACGGCCATCCCCATGCTGATCCTGCTGCCGGTCGGGGCGACGTTCACCGAGCTGGCCGGCAACAGCCCGATCAACGCGGCCGACTCCGACCTGCTGGTCTCGCTGTGCGGGTTGCTCTCCGGGTTCGGGATGGCAGTGCTGCTGGCCTGGCCGACCGCCGAGAACCGTCGGTAGCTCACTCGACGACCGGCAGCACGACCTCGTTGCGGCGCAGGAACCACGGCTTCCACGGCAGGTCGAAGCGCGCGTACCGGATCGCGCCGGTGGGTTGCAGCCCGGTCGCGGTGACCGAGCGGCCGAGCATTGTGGCGCGCTGGCTGAACGCCTGCTCCGTCCACCGCCCGGAGAAACGCATCGCCGCCGCCAGCTGCGCGGGCACCTCGCGGGTCCGCACCCTCGGGTCGACCGGTTCGGGCAGGGTGGCGGCGGTGAAGGCGACAGGCATCACGAACTGGATCAGGTACGCGCCCGGCCGCTCACCCTCCACCTGGATCACCGGAACGGTCATCGCGATCCTCTCCGAGCTGCCGGCCGCGGGCATCGCCGGCGCGGCCGTCCCGATCGGGTGCCGGGCCCGGTTGGCGCCACCGAGGTACGCGGCCAGCGGCCGGAACGCCTCGATCGGCGCCCTGGTGAACGACGACTGGATCTGCATCTCGGCCACCAGGTGGGCCGGGTACCGACGCAGCTCGAAGCCGGGGTGTCGGGACACCACCCGGTACGGCTGCTGTTCGGTCATTGCGCGGCTCCCAGGATCTCCTGGGACAGACGCTACCGCCCGTCCGGCTCCCGCTCGGCCGAAGTCGGCTGCTCCGGTCCCGGGGCGACCGCCCGCGCGGTCAACCGCCAGTACTGCCGCTTGCCCTCGTCGCGCAGCACCACCCCGAGCAGGGCCAGCTCGCGGCGCAGCTCCCGGGCGTCGTCGCGGCGGTCCCGCTCGATGGCCCGTTCGCGGGCGCGCAGCAGCGCGTCCGCGCCGCCGGGCAGACCGGGTAGCTCGGGCACCCACAGCCGGTACGCCGACCGGTGCGGATCGTCGTCCGCCCAGCTCCAGCCGTGCCCGCGGAACGCCTCGGCCAGTTTGGCGGCCGGCAGGTCCGTCGACTCCCGGGCCAGTTCCGCGCCGTCGCCGTCGAGCAGCACCAGATGCTTGTCGGCGAGGAAGACCACCCGGGTGTCGACCCGCGCGACGGCCCGGTCCTGGTCGGCGCGGCGCAGCCGGACCTGCGCCGCGTCGACGGTGACGATCAGCCGTTCGGCGGTGCCGATCCCGGCGACGACCAGGCCGGCCAGGACGCCCACCGCGACGGTGCCGAGGGTGGCCTGCGGCTCCGGCAGCCGGTCCAGCCACTCGACAAGGTCGCCGAACGGCACCCAGGGCAGCCGGGCGAGCCAACCGGTCGTCGCCGCGAGCAGCCATCCGGCGCCCGCACCCAGCAGCGGAAAGCCGAGCCACATGACGACCAGTTCCAGTGGGCCGCCGCTGACCACTGTGCGGGGCCGGTAGCCGGACACGTCCATGGTCAGGACACCTCGCGGCGCAGCGTCCGGAACAGACCGGCGGCCAGCGGGAGGGCCATCCAGACCAGCAGGGACACCGCTATCCGTCCCCACTGCCCGCCGGTGAGGGCGTCGCTGCTGAACAGCGGATCCATTGTCTTGCTGGTGTCCAGCCATTCGGACGGGCCACGCAGGGGCTTGACCATCTCGCCGAGCACCCCCCAGAGGGTGGGCAGCAGCAGGTAGCCGACGATCGCCAGCGGCGGGTTGAGCAGCAGCAGGCCGAAGGCCGCGCCCATCAACACACTGGTGACCTGGATGACCACCGCGTTGAGCAGCAGCGACCCGTCGAACTGCCAGGTGCCCGCGCCGCCGGTGGCGGACGCCACGAGCGTGCCGACGGCGGCGACGGCCAGGCTGGTCAGCACCGAGGCGAGCGCGGTCAGCGACACGGCGGTCAGCTTCGCGGCGACGACCCGCTCCCGGCGCGGCACCAGGGCATACGTGGTGAGGGCGGTGCGCTGCGACCACTCGCCGGTGATCGACAGGATGCCCAGTACCGGTAGCAGCACCGACACCGGCAGCAGCGAGGGGACGAAGAAGTTGAGGAACGTCTGGTCGGCGTCCCCGGCGTAGATCAGTTGCAGGGTGACGATCGCGGCGGTGGCCAGGCCGATGGTGATCAGCAGCCAGCGACCGGCGCGGGTGTCGACGAGTTTGCGCAGCTCCACGGTGCTGAGGCGGAGCAGCGACGGTCGGCGTACCGGGGTGTGCTGCCGGGGCGCGACGGCGTCGGCCGCGGGCGCGGTGGTGGTGGTCATCGGACGGCCTCCTTGGTGGATTCCCCTGCGGTCAGGGTGAGGAAGAGTTGTTCGAGGCCACCGCCGCTGGCGGGGCGCAGCTCGGCCAGCGCGACGCCGGCGTTCGCGGCGGCCTGGCCGACCGCCTCGGCGTCGGCCTGCACGAGCAGCCCCTCCGAGCTGTCGGCGGCGGTGAGGTCGGCCGCGTCCAGCGCGCGACGCAGCGCCGCGCCGTCGCGGGCCCGGACCACGGTGCCGCCACCGCCCAACAGCTCGTTCTTGTCGCCCTGGGCCACGATCCGGCCACCCCCGATCACCACCAGCCGGTCCGCGACCGCCTCCACCTCGCGCAGCAGGTGGGAGGAGAGCAGCACGGTGCCGCCCCGGTCGGCGAAGTCGCGCAGCAGGCCGCGCATCCAGAAGATCCCCTCCGGGTCCAGCCCGTTGGCCGGCTCGTCGAGGATCAGCACCCGAGGGTTGCCGAGCAGCGCGTTTGCCAGCCCGAGCCGCTGGCGCATCCCCAACGAGTACGCCCGTACCCGACGCTTCGCCGCCACCGCGTTCAACCCGACCAGGTCGAGCTTCGCGGCGACCTCGCTCCGGTGCAGACCCATTGTGTACGCGGACAGCGTCAACGCCTCGCGGCCGGTGCGCCCGGCGTGCTGGGCGGAGGCGTCCAGCAGGACCCCGACCTCGCGTCCCGGGTTGGGCAGCTCCCGGTACGGCAGCCCGGACACAGTGGCGCGGCCGGCGGTCGGCGCGGTGAGGCCGCAGATCATCCGCATGGTGGTGGACTTGCCGGCGCCGTTGGGGCCGAGGAAGCCGGTGACGGTGCCCGGCTGGCACTGGAACGAGACGTCGTCCACGGCCGGGTGCGGCCCGTACCGCTTGGTGAGGTTCTCCACGCTGATCATGTCGTCGAGCCTGCCCGCGCCCCCCGGCCATCCGCTGCGGCCACCGGTCGGTGTCGCGGCGACCTTGGTCCTGGTCGGGTCTCGACTTTGGTAGCTGGTCGTGGCGCCCGTCGGCTGCCTAGCATGGTGCCGTGACCAGCCTCGCCGTCCCGGAACACCCCTGGCTGCTGCCCGGGGCGCTGGCCGGCGCGGCCAGCCCGGACCAGGCGGCCCGGCGGCCCCGGCGCACCGGGCGGGACTGGGCGGTCGACACCCTGGCCTTCCTGATCAGCCTGCTCTGGGTCCTGTTCGCCACCGCGGACGCCCTGTCGCCCCATCCGGCGATCACCACACCGTTGCCGCAGGACTGGATGACCGGCGTGGACGCGCTGATCGGGCTGGTCTGCTGCGGGTTGCTCTGGCTGCGCCGCCGGTGGCCGCTCGGGCTGATGGTGGCCACGACGCCGCTGACGCTGTTCTCGATGGCCTCGGCCATCCCGTTGGTCATCCTCTACTTCACGGTGGTGGTGCACCGACGGACGGCCGTCGCGGTGGCGGTGACCGGGGTCGGTCTGCTCACCAACGTGGTGTTCAGTTGGCTTCGTCCGGATCCGGGCATGTCCTACTGGGTCACCCTGTCGTGGGGCGTGGTGATCAGCCTCGCCGTGCTCGCCTGGGGGATGTTCGTCCGGGCCCGGCGGCAGTTGATCGTGTCGCTGCGCGAGCGCGCCGAGCGGGCCGAGGCGGAGCAGCAGCTTCGCGTCAGCCAGGCCCGCCACCTCGAACGCACCCGGATCGCCCGGGAGATGCACGACGTGCTGGCGCACCGGATCTCGCTGCTCAGCCTGCACGCGGGCGCGCTGGAGTTTCGCCCGGACGCGCCGGCCGACGAGGTGGCCCGCGCCGCCGGGGTGATCCGGGGCAGCGCGCACGCCGCCCTTCAGGACCTGCGCGAGGTGATCGGGGTGCTGCGGGCCGAGGACAGCACCGACGGCGACGCCCCCGAGCCGCCGCAGCCCACTCTCGCCGACCTGCCGGCCCTGATCGCCGAGTCGCGGTCTGCCGGGATGCGGCTCGACGTCAGCGACACCGTGGACCGGTCGGGGGAGGTGCCCGCGGCGCTGGGCCGGGCCGCGTACCGGATCGTGCAGGAGGGTCTGACCAACGCCCGCAAGCACGCGGCCGGCGCGGCGGTCCGGCTGGACGTGGCCGGCGGCCCGGGCGAAGGTCTGACAGTGGCGATCGGCAACCGGTGGCCGGTCGGCACGCCGGCCGGCGGCACGCTGCCGGGGGCCGGCACCGGGCTGGTGGGCATCAGCGAGCGTGTCACGCTGGCTGGCGGTCGCCTCGCCTACGGTCGGGACGACGCGGGCGACTTCCGGTTGGCGGCCTGGCTGCCGTGGCCGGCGTGACAGTGCCCTCCGGCGCACCGGGGCCTTCGGGTGTGCCGGGGCCATCGGGCGCGCCGGCACGTTCGAGCGCGTCGGAGCCTGTCGGTGCCGCCGGGCCCGGGTCGGTGGTGCCGTCGGTGCGCGTGTTGATCGTGGATGACGACGCCCTGGTCCGGGCCGGCCTCTCGATGATCCTGGGCGGCCTGCCGGACCTGACAGTGGTCGGTGAGGCGGCCGATGGCGGTGAGGTGCCCGCCGCTGTCGCCGCGTACGCCCCGGACGTGGTGCTGATGGACATCCGGATGCCGCGGGTGGACGGGCTGACCGCCACCGAGGCGCTGCGCGCCCAGCCGCACCCGCCGGAGGTGTTGGTGCTGACCACCTTCGACGCCGACGAGCAGGTGCTGCGGGCACTACGCGCCGGGGCGGCCGGTTTCCTGCTCAAGGACACCCCGCCGGCGGAGATCGTGCACGCCGTGCGACGGGTGGCAGCCGGCGAGGCGACGCTCTCCCCGACGGTGACCCGCACGCTGATCGCCCACGTGACCGCCGCCATCCCCGCTCCGGCCGGCCCGGACCCGCGCCGGGAGCGGGCGCTGCGGGCGCTCAGCGGGCTCAGTGAACGGGAGCGGCAGGTGGCGGTCGCGCTGGGGCGGGGCCGCACCAACGCGGAGATCGCGGGAGAGCTGTTCATGAGTGTGGCGACGGTGAAGGCGTACGTCTCCCGGCTGCTGACCCGGCTCGACCTGAACAACCGGGTCCAGGTGGCCCTGCTCGTGCACGACGCCGGCCTCGTCTGAGACGACGGGCTGCACGTCCGGTCGCCGGAGGATCTGCTTGGCGCGTACCGGATTTGAACTTTCGTCCGGTGCCGGCCGTATCCATGGCCGAGGATGTCGGTGCGGTGAGTCCGCCGTACCGCTGCCGAGCTGCGGGAGGCCTGCCGTGCGAGTTGGTGAGCAGTCGACGGATCCCATCGATCAGGTACTGGGGGAGGTGCCAATGCCGGCACCGCTGACCCCGGAGGACGTTCGGCTCGCGGTCCGGGCGGTGGTCGTGCACACCGCCGAGGAGTGGCCCACGGGGCCGCTGTGCCGCAACGACGGCGCCTCCTACCCGTGCCGTTTGCACCGCTGGGGGCGACGGGTGTTGGAGACACACGGGCTCAACGAGCGGCAGATCGAGGCGGTGATCCGGCACGGCAACCCGTTCGTGCACGTGCCCTTCCCCTTCACGGCGACCGGGCCGTCGCGGCAGCAGACCGCGCGGGTCGCCCCGCCGGGGGCACGGCCCGCCGCTGCTGGCCGGCCGGTGACGCCCCCCGTCACCGCGCCGCGCTGGCCCCGGGCGAGCTGAGCTTCGCCGGTACCCGGGGCCGACATGACGCCGGCCCGGCGCGAGGATCCCCCCTCCGCGTCGGGCCGACGTCGCGCTGGGCGGGCAGCTAGTTGCCGACCCCGCAGTCCGGCGCCGACCAGCTCGTCGTGTTCGAGCTGTCGTCGCTGTTGTTCTCGCGCCGTGAGTCGACGTGCACGTGGTCGTCGTGGTCGGGGTAGCCCGGCCCGTAGATCCCGCTGAAGCCGTGGTTGCGGGCACCGCGGGCGGTCTGGCACAGCGAGGACGACCGTGGGGTGACGTCGGCCGCGTTGCCGTACAGGTGCTGGCTGTCGGACGCGCCGCCGACCTGGTCGTTGCAGGCGCGGCTGCGGAAGCCGCTGGACACGTCGAGTGGTTTGTCCCCGAGGCTCTTGCGCAGCGCCTCCAGCTTCCACATGGTGCGTAGCGCGTTCTGCCGGGTCTGGGCCGCCGAGAGCGGGCCACCGCTGTATCCGGACCCGCCGCACCCGTTGTCCAGTTCGGTGAAGCTGAAGTGCGCGGGCGTGCAGTCGTTGTCCTGGAGTTGGTACAGCTTGGTGTAGGTCTGCGGGCCGGCGACGCCGTCGGCACGCAGCCCGTACGCCTGCTGGAACCGCTTGACCGCGGCGGCGGTCTTCGGTCCGAAGCGGCCGTCGTTCTCCACGATGTCCCGGTAGCCGGCCCAGCCGGCGATCCGGATCTGCAACTGACGGACATCGTCGCCCGAGCGTCCCTGGTACAGGTTGCGGTTCCAGGTGTAACAGCCGTCCGCGTGTGCCGCTGGCGCGGCGACAACCGTGGCGATCGCTGCGCCCGGCAGTGCCAGGGCGAATGCGACGGCGGCCCGCTTCAAGGTGTTTACGCGCACAGAAGTCCTCCCGATAGGAGAGCGAATGGGGTGGCTCCAGGACATCGACCAAGAAGTCCCGCGATTTCCACAGTGACACTGATCGGGGCCGTTGGAGGTGATTAACGAGAATCGTCCTCACAAACCGTCGTCCCTGGGTATTGGCTGGGAATTAGGCTGATTTGCGAAACAGCCATTCACTGCCGATCGCCCCGGCCCCGACCAACCACGACAAGCACACCGAACGTCGCAATCAACCACACCGAGGGTGATGTTCCGCTGTCGGTGGCGGGCGGTAACGTCAGCCCCGGACGGCGGACTGGCGGAGGTGCACGTGGCACGCGGTGGCGTCTTCTGCGTCGAGGGTCAGTGGCACCGGGATCTCAACGAGCGGGGCTCCGTGCTGCCCACCCTCGAGCTGCTGGAACGACTGGGCAAGATCCGTTTCATCCACAAGGACGCGGCCACGCGTGACGAGCTGTTCTACTTCCTGGACCGCTGGCTGCTCAAGCAGTACGCCGACCACCGGGTCGGCTTCTTCGCCATGCACGGCGAGCCGAGCCGGCTCTGCCTCACCGACTGGCAGTCGGTGGAGCTGAACGAGGTGGCCGACCTGATGGCCGGCCGCGCCGAGGGGCGGCGGCTCTATTTCGGCAGCTGCTCGGTGCTGCGCGCCTCGGACGCGGTGTTGCGCGAGTTCCTGGAGGTCACCGGGGCGGCGCTGATCTGCGGTTTCAGCCGAGAAGTCGACTGGGTCGAGTCGGCGGCCTTCGAAACCGTCCTGCTCGACGTGCTCGCCAACGGTCAGCGGCACAACGCCGCCGAGCTGCGGATGGGCTCCGCCCACTGGGCGCCGCTCGCCTCGTACCTCGGCTTTCGGGTGATCTATGCCAACGGTCGGGCCTGGCGTCCCTCCGGCCGCCCCCGGGTGCCCACCCAGGCGGCGCACCGCTCCGCGGCCCGGCCCCGCTGACCCGCTGCCACTACGTCGCCGCCACCCTGGTAGGAACGGGGGATGGCGCGCAGCATCGCACGGAACACCCGGGTCGACCGGGACAGCCTGCTCGACTTCCTCCGGCCGCGACACCGCGTCCTGCTGATGACCACTCGGGCCGACGGCCGCCCGCAGTCGTCCCCGGTCTCCGCCGGGATCGACGGGCAGGGCCGGCTGGTGGTCGCCACCTACCCCGAGCGGGCCAAGGTGACGAACATCCGCCGCGATCCCCGGGTGTCGGCGTGCGTGCTCAGCGACGACTGGAACGGCCCCTGGGTGCAGATCGACGGCACCGCCGAGGTGCTCGACCTGCCCGAGGCGGTGGAGCCGCTCGTCGAATACTTCCGCAGCATCTCCGGCGAGCACCCGGACTGGGACGACTACCGGGCCGCGATGGTGCGCCAGGGCAAGTCACTGATCCGGGTCACGATCGACGCCTGGGGCCCGATCGCCACCGGCGGCTTCCCCGCCCGCCTCGCCGACTGAGGGCGATCACGCTCAGCCCGACGTCACGACCGCCGAGACCGCCGACGGACGCGGAGTACCGACGCGGACGGAGGCCATGGGTTGACCGGCGGGCTGTCGAGCTGCCCCATATTCGGGGCGGCTGGATATTCGGGGCGGCCGGTGGTGGCGGGTTGCTGGCCTGGGTTGTGGCGGCGGTGGGCGCTGTAGAGCTGCCCCACATCTGGGGCAGCTCTACAGCGGCGACAGGACCCGGGTGGGGGTCGGCAGCCTGACCGTCCGGCGCCCGCTGCGCCGCCGATCCGTCGCAGTGCCGGTCAGTTGATAAGTGCGGCGTAGACGAGTTGACGCAGCTGGGAGCGGAGCGGGTAGGTGCTCGACGGCATCAGCTGGGTGAACAGCAGCGCAGTGATCTCCTCGGCCGGGTCCACCCAGAAGGCCGTGCTGGCCACCCCACCCCAGTAGAACTCGCCGACGCTGCTCGGCACCCGGCTGGGGATCGGGTCCTCGACCACCGCGAACCCGAGGCCGAAGCCGATCCCGTCCAGTGTCGTCTCGGCGAAACCGCCGGTGGACAGGGTGCCCAGGTCCTGGCCACCCGGTAGGTGGTTGCGGGTCATGAACCGCACCGTGCGCGGCCCGAGCAGGCGGACCCCGTCCAGTTCCCCGCCGCGCAGCAGCAGTTGGGTGAAGCGGTGGTAGTCGGCGGCACTGGAGATCAGACCGCCACCGCCGGAGAACAGGGTCGGCTTGCGGTACGCGAGCGCGCCGAGGCTGTCGTACCGGACGGCCCGGCCGCTGCGCGGTTCCGGTACGTAGAGCGCGGCCAGCCGCCCGGCCTCGTCGCCGTCCATCCACCAGCGGGTGTCGGTCATGCCCAGCGGGCCGAAGATCCGATCGGCGAAGAACGCGTCCAGGCTCTGCCCGGAGATCACCTCGACCAGCCGGCCGAGCACGTCGGTGGCGACCGAGTAGCCCCAGGCGGAGCCGGGCTGGAACAGCAGCGGCAGCTCGCCGAAGGCCGCGCAGGCGCCGGCGAGGTCGACGTCGTCCGGCGGGTACAGGTCGTAACCGGCGGCCCGGTAGAGCCCGTCCACCACCGAGGTCTGCAGGAAGCCGTAGGTGAGCCCGGCGGTGTGGGTGAGCAGGTGCCAGACCCGGATCGGCTCGGCCGCCGGCACGGTGAACGGCTTGAGCGTCGACCCCTTGGAGTAGACCCGCAGGTCGGCGAACTCCGGCAGCCAGCGGCTGATCTCGTCGGTCAGCTCAAACCGGCCCTCCTCCCACAGCATCATCGCCGCGACCGAGGTGACCGGCTTGGTCATCGAGTAGATCCGCCAGAGCGTGTCGGCCTCGACCGGTGCGCCCGACTCCCGGTCGGCCAGCCCGTACGTCGAGGAGTGCGCCACCTCGCCACGGCGGGTGACCACCACCTGCCAACCGGCCAGCCGGCCGTCGTCGACGTACCTGCCGAAGTGCTCGTCGATCCGCGCCAGCCGCGTCGGGTCGAAACCGATCTGATCGGGGTCCGTGCTTCGCGCCACACTCACGTCGCCGAACCTACTAGCCGGTACTCCGGGACCGGAAGGGGGCCGCCACCGGGGGCACCGACCCGTCGGTTGGCGGTGGCGCCGATTAGCCTGGCCGGATGCCGGAGTTGGCCGAGGACGTGACCTTCCGCAACGAGGACTGGTACGGCGAGGAGTTGGTCGACAGGCACTTCGTGGGTTGCGAGTTCTTCGACGTGGACCTGACCGAGGCGGTGAGCCGGGGCGCGGTCTTCACCGGCTGCACGTTCGGCAACGTGCTGTTCAACGCCTCCCGGCACGTCGACTCCGCCTTCACCCGTTGCGTCTTCCGGCGGTGCAACTTCTTCGAGGCGGAGTTCGCCGGCTGCAAGCTGATCGGCAGCACCTTCGTCGAGTGCGACCTGCGTCCGATGGTGGTGGACGGCGGTGACTGGTCCTTCGTGGCGCTGCCCGGCGCCGACCTGCGGGGCGTCCGCCTGACCGGGGTGCGGATGCGCGAGGCGGACCTGACCAGGGCCAACCTCACCGGTGCCACGGTCACCGGCGTCGACCTGTCCGGCGCGCAGCTGCGCAACGTCCGGCTCGGCGGCGCCGACCTGCGCGGCAGCGATCTCACCGCGCTCGACCCGACGGTCGTCGAGCGGGACGGCGCCATCGTCGACGCCGAGCAGGCCATCGTCATCGCGCAGGTGCTCGGCTTCCGGATCGGCTGACGCGGTAGGCGGGGGCGGTCCAGCGGCCACGCCGATCGAGCGGGCCGGGTCGTCCGACGGCGTCCGGTCGCGGGCTGGACACGTCCGGCGCTCCGGATCTAGCGTGTCGTCCACACCGGTGCAAACGTGAAACGACCCACAGTGGACGGCGCGGCTCGCGGCGGTCGATGGCGGCCGGGGCGGTGGAGGTGGAGGGGTCGGTGGCGGACGACGACCACACGAGGACGCAGACCCGCACCGGGCTGCGCCAAGTCGCCCGTGCCCGGAAGCGGCGGCGGTGGGCGGTGGAGGGGGTCGCCGTCCTCGTCTGCCTGGTGCTGTTGGTCTCGTACCTCGCCAGTCGGTCCGACCCGGAGCCCGGCGACGACCAGGCGGGCCGCGCGGGAGAGGTGCCGGCCGGCGCCGCCCGTTCCGCCGCGCACCCGGCCATCGACGGACGCACCGGCGAAGCGGGGCCGGCGATGCCGGGCCTGCGTCCGCGTCAGCGCCCACCCTCGCCGGACCCGACACCCTCCACCAGCGCACCCGCCGCGCCGCCCGCGCCGCCCCCGTCACCCGGATCCCCGGTGCTGTCGGTGACCCAGGGCGAGATGCCCGGCGAGGTCGACCTCACCGCCGTGGGCACCCGGGACTGGATGCACTGGGGGCCGCGCGGGGGCAACTCGACCGTCCGCAAGCGCTCCGGCTCCGGGGAGATCATCGATGCGGGGGGTGCGGGCACCCGGGTCGGCTGGGACGGCAACCAGGAGTACGTCCGCTGGTCCGACGGCGCGTCGCAGCGGTCGGCGAACCACAGTTCCGACGGCGTCTACACCTGCGGCGTCGGCAACGGGTTCACCCTCGCCGTCGCCGGCAGCGGCGAGCCGCGCACGGTCCAGGTCTACGGCGGCACCTGGATGGCCCGGGGCCGGCTGGAGGCCCGCCTGTCCACTGGTGGGCCCGCCCGCACCGCTGTGCTGGAGGATCCGTACACCAGTCGGAGCGCCCAGTTCACCGTCCGGTTCGCCGCGCCGAAGAACGCCCGACTGCTGCTGACCTGGACCGTGGAGAAGGTCTTCACCCCGCACTGCGGCAACGTCGGCCTCCAGGCCGTCGCGGTGCGCTGACCGATCGATCGCACCGCGGGACAGTTTGTCCGTCGCGCAGGGTCGAGGAGGTCGTAACTTTCTGCTGTCCCCATCCGACCATCCAGTGTGGAGGCAGCGGAGATGAGCAGTAGCACCGCCCACCGCGTCCGTCGCGCCGCTACGACAGGTGCCGATGAAGCGTCCGGGGAGGGGCTCCGCGACATTCCCCTGCCGCCCTACGTGACCGGCGAGGACACCCAGTTCGCGGTGCGGGCGGTGGTGGTGCACGCCCCCCAGCGGTGGTCCGGGGGAGTGGTCTGCCGCAACGACGCCAGCCCGCACCCGTGCCGCCTGCACCGCTGGGGCACCCAGGTGCTCGCCCTGCGCGGGCTGCGGGCCGCCGACATCGACGCGCTGATCGAGCGCGGCGACCCGACGGCGGTGGTCCCCCCACCGAACCGTCCGGCCTGAGCGCCCGGCCGGCCGGGAGGCGCGGGTACGCACCTCCCGGCCCTCGCTCAGCAGGTGATCGGCTTGACCCAGGAGCACTCGACGCCCTCCGGCGTCCGGGGCGTCTCCGGCACCGCCGGCGGTGCCATCCGTGCCGTGGTGGGCGTCCCCTCCTCGCGGTATCCCGCCAACGCCACGGCGATCTGGTCCTCCAGCGGCTTGACCGACGACGTGAGGTAGTTGTTCAGCAGGATGGAGAACGCCAGTAGCCGGCCGTCGGCGCTGGTGACGTAGCCGGAGAGCCCGGAGACACCGGTCAGACTGCCGGTCTTGGCGTGCACGTTGCCCGCTGCCGGGGTGCCGGCCATCCGGCTGCGCAGGGTGCCGCCGACGAACCGTTCGGGTTGCCCCGCGATCGGCAGTGCCGCATACCAGGTGGGAAACCACGGCTCGGCGCGGACGGCGCTCAGCAGGTCGACGAACTCCCCGGCGGGGACCAGATTGCGGCGGGACAGCCCGGATCCGTCGCGCTGGCGCAGCTTTCCGGTGTCCATTCCGGTGTCGGCCACGTACTCGCTGATCGCTGTGACTCCGGCCGTCCAGGTGCCCGATCCGGAGAGCACCCGGCCGATCTCCTTGGTCAACACCTCGGCGTGACCGTTGTTGGAGAGCTTGAGGAACGGCGTCATCAGCTCACCCAGGCTCATCGACTCGTGCTGTGCCACCGGGTTGGCCGTCTCCGGGGTGGGCTGGCCGAGCACGGTCCGGCCGAGCACCCGGACGCCGTGCCGGTGCAGCGCCGCCCGGAACACGTCGGCCGCGTAGCCGGCGGGCTCCTCGACTGTCACCCAGTCGCTGGCGGGCTCGTCCCCGACGGCGATCTGGCCGGTCACCACGACGGTGTTGCTGCCGTGTTCGCGCTCGATCGAGATCGAGGTCTCGCCGTCGGCGACCGTGCGGGCGCGATTGTCGATGCGCACGTACGTGGTGGGCGGGGTGGTGCTGATCACCGGTGCGGCGTCGGCCCGGTCGGCCGGGGCGGCGTGCACGATCACGGTGCCCGCGTCGTAGTCGGTGTCCGGCGCGACGGTCAGCGCGGAGACCTGCGCGGCGTAGTAGTAGGGCTCGTCGTCCCAGGTCCAGTCGGGGCCGAGTCGGGTGTGGTCGTAGCGGGTGTCGTCGGCGACCAGGTTGCCGGCGACCACGCGTACGCCGTCGGCGGCGACCTGCGCGGCGAGCGCGTCGTAGTCCGTGGCGAGCATCGTCGGATCGCCTCCGCCGCGAAGGTAGAGGTTGCCGGAGAGCACTGCCGCGCGGCGCTTGCCGGTGGTGCGTACGTCCGTGGTGAAGCGGTGCCCCGGGCCGAGCAGCTCTAGGGCCGCCGTCGAGGTCAGCAGCTTGGTGTTCGAGGCCGGGATCAGCCGGCGGTCACCGTTGCGGTCGTAGAGCGTCTGGCCGGTGCTGGTGTCGAGCACGACCACCGACGTCTGCGCGCCGGCGAGCCGGGCGTCGGCGAGGATCGTGTCGATTGTGGCGTTCAGTCGGGTCGTCGCGGGGGTGGGCGACTCGGCCGTGGCGCTGGGCGCTCCGGCGAGGGCCGCGGCGGCGACCAGCGCGGCCAGCGCGAGGGCCCTGGGAAAGTGACGGCGATGCATGCGCTGATGCTGTCACGAAGGTATTCGCCGGAGAAGAGCCTCGGGTGCGGGTCCGTCCGGCTGTTGACGGAACGGCCTGCTGTGATCGACCCGACGTCCGGTGCGGGCACAGCGGTGCGCACCGGGGCGTTGGACCCGGGGTGGACACCCACTCCGCGGACGTGGTGGTGATCGGCGCCGGTCAGGCTGGCCTGAGCGCCGGCTACCACCTGCGTCGTACCGGCTTCGCCCCGGGCAGCGGCTTCGTCATCCTCGACGGCGACAACGGGCCCGGCGGTGCCTGGCAGCACCGCTGGCCGACGCTTGTCTTCGACCGGGTGCACGGCTTCCACGACCTGCCCGGGCTGCCGCTGCCGCCCGCCGAACCACAGCGTCCGGCCGCCGAGCAGGTGAGCGCCTACTTCGCCGCGTACGAGAGGGCGTTCGACCTGCCGGTACGGCGGCCGGTGCGGGTCCGTGCGGTGCGCTCCCGCCCGGACGGGCGGCTGGACGTGCACACCGATGCGGACCTGTGGACCGCGCGGGCGCTGATCAACGCGACAGGCACCTGGACCCGGCCGTTCTGGCCGCACTACCCGGGCCGGTCGTCGTTTCGGGGCCGGCAGCTGCACACCGCCGACTACCGCGGTCCGGCCGACTTCGCCGGCCTGCGGGTGGTGGTCGTCGGTGGTGGCACCTCCGCCGTGCAGCTGCTCGGTGAGGTCTCCACAGTCGCGGCGGCCACCACCTGGGTGACCCGCCGGCCGCCGGAGTTCAGGGACGAGGAGTTCGGCACGGAGTTGGGCCGTGCGGCGGTGGCCCGGGTGGACGAGGCGGTCCGGGCGGGCCGCCCACCGGGCAGCGTGGTCGGGGTGACCGGACTGCCCGTCACCCCGGAGGTACGTCGGCTGCGCGAGCGCGGCGTCCTGGACCGGCTACCCATGTTCGACCGGATCACACCGGACGGGGTGGCCTGGGCGGACGGGCGGTTCGTACCGGCGGACGTGATCCTCTGGTGCACCGGCTTCCGAGCGGCAATCGACCACCTCGCCCCGTTGGGCCTGCGCTCGCCGGGCGGCGGTATCACGATGGACGGCACGCGGGTGGTCGCCGACGCCCGGATTCACCTGGTCGGGTACGGCCCCTCGGCCAGCACGATCGGCGCCAACCGGGCCGGCCGCGCCGCCGTCAACGAGATTCGCGCCCGGCTGGCCCCGGCCCCCGCTCTCGACTGACCTGGCTCTATTTGACGGATGGCCCACCAGCGGGCACGGTGGTGGTGACGGGGCCGTCAGCTGCCCCGACACCCTGCGACGGCGACGACTGTTCGCCCTCCTGTCGCCTCCCACGTGCGCTCGTACGCGAGCCGACCGTCCGGTCTGCGCACCACTGCGACCGCGAGCCGAGAATCCACGAGGAGTTCCGCAATGCTCACCATGACCGACAACGCCGTGCTCGTCATCCGTGACCTCGCCAACCAGCAGGACGTCGCCCAGGACGGCGGCGTGCGCATCGCCGCCGACACCGAGGCCGGCTCGCTGACTGTGGAGTTGGTGCCCGAACCGGTGCAGGGCGATCGTGTGGTCGACAACCAGGGTGCCCGGATCTTCCTGGACGAGGATGCCGCCGAGCTGCTCGGGGACGCCTCGGTGGACGCCACCGTCGACGACGAGGGCGTCATCCAGTTCGGCTTCACCGAGCGGGAGTAGACGCGGCCCGGCGGGTCGAAATTCGGCTGCTCGGGCGACGGTCCGGCGGCTACGCTGCTCCGATGCTCCGCCCAGCTCACCGTTACCGGTCCGAAGACGAGGACAGCGCCCGCTGGACCGGTTTCCCGTTCCGCGACGGCGACATCGTGATCAGCACGCGGTCCAAGAGCGGCACCACCTGGATGCAGATGATCTGCGCCCTCCTGGTGCTGGGCACTCCGGAGCTGCCGGCGCCGCTGACCGTGCTGTCGCCGTGGCTGGACTGGTTGGTCGAACCACGCGACGAGGTGTTCGACCGGCTGGCCGCGCAACCGCACCGGCGGTTCATCAAGACGCACACCCCGCTGGACGGTGTGCCGCTCGATCCGCGGGTGCACTACGTGGTGGTGGCCCGGCACCCGCTGGACCTGGCGGTGTCCCTCTATCACCAGGCCAGCAACCTGGACCGGGCGCGCCTCGCCGAGCTGGTCGGCGCGCCCGCCCCGACCGGCCCGCCCCGGCCACGCCAAACGGTGGAGCAGTGGTTGCCGAGCTGGATGGACCGGGAGGTGGATCCGCGGGCCGAGCTGGATTCGCTACCCGGGGTGATGATGCACCTGAGTGACGCGTGGGCCCGCCGGCACGAGCCGAACATCGCGCTTGTGCACTACGACGACCTGCTTGCCGACCTGGGCGGTGAGATGCGCCGACTCGCCGAACGGTGGGGCATCACGGTCCCGCCCGAACGCTGGCCCGAGCTGGTCGAGGCGGCCACCTTCGGGCAGATGCGGGCGCGCGCGGACCAGCTCGCCCCGGACCGGCTCGGCGTGCTGCGAGACCGGCGGGCGTTCTTCCGCCAGGGCGGCTCGGGCCAGGGCCGCGACCTGCTGGACTCGACCACGCGGGCCCGCTACCGGAAGCGTACCGAGGCGCTGGCCCCGCCCGACCTGCTCGACTGGCTGCACCGGTAGCGCAGACGAGCGCGCGGCGCCGCACCGACAGTGTCGGAACGTCGCCGCGCTCTGGCCGTCTCCCACCACCGCAGCCGTTCGGCGGTACGACAGCGGGGACCTGGCTCGACCGGCCGTTCGTGCCGGTCCGCTTTGTCGATCCCCGGTCCGCCCGGATCCAAACCTGCCAACCAGGGGGAGTTCCACCATCTGTGATTCCCGGCGTGGTGCGCCGACGAACGGGGTAAGAGCGTGGTCATGGAGCATTTCACGATCGCGACCATCGCCGAGCAGAGTCCGGATTTCCGACGGGTGCTGTGGACCGGTGAGCACAGCCAGTTGGTCATCATGACCATCCCCGAGGGTGGGGAGATCGGCGAAGAGGTGCACGAGGACGTCGACCAGATCCTGACCTTCGTCAGTGGCGTCGGCGAGGCCCGGGTTGCCGGCTCGAAGCGGAAGGTCGTCTCCGGCGACCTGGTGGTCGTGCCGGCCGGGACCAAGCACAACTTCGTCAACACCGGCCCCAACCCGCTGGTGCTGTACACGGTGTACGGCCCGGCGGAGCACGCCGACAAGGCCGTCCACCGCACCAAGGAGGAGGCCGACGCGGCCGAGGCGGCGGGCAAGGACGAGCCGCCGACCGATTGAGGCGTTGGGCAGCGGTCTGATCTGGGCCGATGCGGGTACCCGCGGCGGGTGGAGCAGCAGCCGGCGATCTCCGACTACGGATTCCTCTCGGACTCCCGATCGGGTGCCCTGGTCGGCAAGGACGGCTCGATCGACTGGTGGTGCCCTGCCCGGTTCGACGGGGCGTCGGTGTTCGGGCGGCTGCTCGACCCGGGCGCCGGGCACTTCCGGCTGGCGCCGGTCGGCTTCGGCGGCCGGGGGCACCGGTCGGAACGGGCCTATCTCCCGGACTCGTTGGTGCTGCGGACGGTCCATCACACGCCACAGGGCAGCGTGGCGGTCACCGACGCCCTCGCCGCCGAGGTCGGGGCCCGCGCGCACGAGCTGGGCAAGAACTCGCCAGCCGTGCTGATCCGCGTGGTGCAGGGGCTGTCCGGGCGGGTACGGATGGCGCTGGACTTCGTGCCCCGACCGGAGTACGGGTTGCTCACGCCGTACCTGCACGAGCAGCCGGACGGCGGCGTGCTGGCCGGCGCGGGCCCCGTGGTGCTGGTGTTGCGCGCCGACGGGCTGCGCCTGCGGGCGGACGTCGACCGGGTGACCCACGAGTTCGAGATCTCCGCCGGTCAGCTGATCGGCATGGACGTGGCGTTCGGTGAGACGTACGGCACACCGCCGGCCCGGATCGAGCCGTTGGCCGCCCTCGCCGAGACGACGCGGGCGTGGCAGGCGTTCCGGGAGACGCACACGTACTCGGGCCGGTACCCCGCGCTCGTCCGGCACAGCGCGACAGTCCTGACCGGCCTCACGTACGCGCGCAGTGGCGCGGTCGCCGCGGCGCTCACCAGTTCGCTACCGGAGCAGATCGGCGGCGACCGGAACTACGACTACCGCTACTCCTGGCTGCGGGACTTCTCGTTGACGATGCGGGCGCTCTGGGTGGCGGCCTGTCCCGACGAGACGTCCCGGCTGTTCGCCTGGGCGACCCGCTCGATCGGCCGGTTCGGCGACGAGCCCGTGCCGGTGCTCTTCGGCCTGGAGGGTGAGCGCGACCTCTCCGAGCACCACTGCAACCACCTGCGCGGTTACCGGGACAGCAGGCCGGTCCGGGTCGGCAACGACGCCTGGCGGCAGCGGCAGCTCGACGTGCCCGGGGAGGTGATGTCGGCGGTGTGGCGGCTGCGCGACTACCTCGGCGCGAGGTTCGAGGACGAACTGCGGGAGATGGTGCTCGGGTTGGCCGAGCAGGTGGCCGCGACGTGGCGGCAGCCGGACCGGGGTATCTGGGAGACCCGGGGCGAGGAGCGCCACTACGTCTCGTCCAAGGTGTCCTGCTGGCTGGCGTTGGACCGGGCGGTGGGCCTCGCCGACCGGCTCGGTGACCGGGCCGACCCGCGCCGCTGGGCCGCAGTGCGCGACGAGATCCGCGACACCGTGCTGCGGGAGGGGTGGAACGACCGGATCGGGGCGTTCACCGGCGCGTTCGGGTCGGCGGAACTGGACGCCTCGGTGCTCGCCATGCCGGTGGCGCGTTTCCTGCCGGCCACCGATCCGCGGATGCGCTCCACAATCGAGATGGTCGAGCGTGAGCTGGGCACCGAGGGTGGATTGCTGCGACGGTGGACGACCGACCCGGCCGGCTTCCTGCTGTGCTCGTTCTGGTTGGTGGAGTGCCTGGTGATGGCGGGTGAGCCGAAGCGGGCCGAGGCGCTGTTCGAGCGGGTCGTCGGGTACGCCAACGACGTGGGACTGTTCAGCGAGCAGATCGACCTGAGCACCGGGATGCACCTCGGCAACACCCCGCAGGCGCTCTCGCACATCGGCCTGATCAACGCGGCCTGGCGGTTGACGGAGCCGAACAGCTTCTGATCGGCCCCGTCGGGCCGGCTCAGCGCAGCACGGGTACGCCGAACACGTCGACAGTGTCCGGATACTTCAGGCCGGCGCCGGTGTTGAGCACCACCACCCGCTCACCGGCCCGGATCCACCCCCCGGCCCGCAGTTGTCGCGCCGCGGTCAGGCAGGCCGCACCCTCCGGGCAGAGCAGCAACCCCTCCCGGCCGGCGAAGTCCCGAAGGTCGGCCAGGAGGTCCGCGTCGTCGACGGCGACAGCGGTGCCGGAGGACTCCCGCAGCGCCGCCAGGATCAGCTCGTCGCCCAGCGGCGCCGGCACGGTGATCCCGAACGCCACTGTGTGCGCGTCCGCCCACGGCTGCGCCCGGTCCTCGCCTGCGGCGAACGCCCGCACGATCGGTGCGCAGCCTGTCGACTGCACCGCCACCAGCCGGGGCAGCTTGTCGCCGACCCAGCCCAGCTCGCGCAGCTCGTGCAGTGCCTTGTGGATGCCGATCAGCCCGACACCGCCGCCGGTCGGGTAGATGATCACGTCGGGGGCCTGCCAACCGAGCTGCTCGACGATCTCGTACCCCATCGTCTTCTTGCCCTCGAGCCGGTAGGGCTCGCGCAGCGTGCCGGCGTCGAAGATCGCCCCGTTCGACTCCCCGATCAGCTCGGCGACCCGCCGGCCGGCGTCGCCGATCAGCCCGTCGACAAGGCGCAGGTCGGCTCCCGCGGCGACGCACTCGCGCCGGCAGATGCTCGGGGCCTCCAGCGGCATGACGATCGTCGCGCCCATCCCGGCCCGCGCGGCGTACGTCGCCCAGGCCGACCCGGCGTTGCCGTTTGTGGGCATCGCGATCTGCCGTACGCCCAGCTCCCGGGCCCGGCTCACCCCGACCGCCGCGCCGCGCGCCTTGAACGAGCCGGTCGGGATCAACCCCTCGTCCTTGACCATCAGGTCCGCGATGCCGATCTCGGCGCCGTACGCCGGGGCGCGCAGCAGCGGCGTCCAGCCCTCGCCGAGCGTCGTGACGTGCCGTGGGTCGCCGACCGGCAGCAGCTCCCGGTAGCGCCACAGGTCGGCCGGGCGCAGTCCGAACCGTTCCGGGGTGACCGCCTTCGCCACCGCCGGCAGGTCGTAGCGGGCCAGCAGCGGGGAGCCGCACGTGCAGAGGTTGCGCAACTCGTCGGCGGAGTGCTCCTTGCCGCAGCGCGGGCAGTCCAGGTGAGTCAGGTACACGTCGCTCCTCGCCGTTCGGACCGCGTCGATGCCTCCGCTCGCACCCGGTGCGCTGGGCCGCGTCGCGCGCGCCCGGGAACCCTGCGGAGTCTGCCAGTGCGCACCGGTCAAGGCCAGCCCATCGCGCAGCTCCCGGCGTTGCGCGTCCGGAACGTCGACGCTGCTCACGCCCGCCGGACCGGCGCGTCGGAATGCCGGAGTGTCCGGTTCGCTCGGCGGCGGAGGGCTCGGCGGGGTACAACGGACCTCATGGACCTCACCGACCAGCCCACCGCCCTGCTTCCGGGGGATGTCCGGATGCCCCTGCTCGGCTTCGGCACCTGGCAGGCCACCGGCCAGGCCGGTTACGAGGCGGTGCTGGCCGCGCTCGACACCGGCTACCGACATGTCGACACCGCCACGGTGTACGGCAACGAGCGCGAGGTCGGCCGGGCGGTGCAGGAGAGCGGGCTGCGCCGGGAGGACGTCTTCATCACCACCAAGCTCCCGCCGAACCGGGTGGGCCAGGAGCGCGCGACGTTGGAGGCCAGCCTGACGGCGCTCGGCGTCGACCAGGTGGACCTGTGGTTGATCCACTGGCCGCCGTCGTCGCCGTCGGACAGCATCCCGCTCTGGCGGGAGCTGCTGGCGGCCCGGGACGAGAACCTGGTTCGGGCGGTGGGCGTCAGCAACTACAGCACCGGGCAGATCGACGAGCTGATCCAGTCGACCGAGGAGAACCCGGCGGTCAACCAGATCGAGTGGAGTCCGGCGCTGTACGACCGGCAGCGGCACGCCGAGCACCGGGACCGGGGTGTGGTGCTGGAGGGTTACAGCCCGTTCAAGACCAGCGACCTCAGCGATCCGGTGTTGACCAGGATCGCTGCCGCACACGGGGTCTCCCCGGCCCAGGTGGTGCTGCGGTGGCACATCGACCACGAGATCGTGGCGATTCCGAAGTCGGTGACCCCGGAGCGGATCACCGCCAACTTCGACGTCTTCCACTTCGCGCTGACGGCGGAGGAGATGCGCGACATCGACGCGCTCGGCGAGGTCTGATCCGGTGGTTTCCTTCAGGCTCTGACTCGGCGATGAAGGCTATCGACATCGACGCTCATGACGGTATAGCGTGCCCGTCATCACGATCGTCGATCCGTTCGTGCTCGCCGTCGCTGGAGGATCGCCATGACCCGATCACCATCCATCCGTCTACGCCGCCGCGGGGTGCTCGGCATCCCCGCCCTGGTGGCCGCCGCGCTGACCGTCGTCGCCCGACCCGCCCCGGCGAGCGCCGCGCCGAAGGTCGAGTGCCTCGCCGACCTGATCCAGGACGCCTGATGGCGACGATTCCCTGGCTGGTGGACGTGCTGCGCGCCGCCGGGGTCCAGGTCGTCGTCGAGGGCGACTGGCTCAACCGGATGCGGCCGGGGTCGTTCGACCCGATCGGGGTGCTCTGGCACCACACCGCCTCGACCTCCAGCGCCAGCAACCCGCACCCGGCGCTCGGCATCTGCATCAACGGCCGGTCCGACCTGCCCGGGCCGCTGTGCCAGGCGCTCGTCGACTACCACGGTGTCTTCCACGTCATCTCCGCCGGCCGGTGCAACCACGCCGGGGTCAGCGGCGGCAGCGGGCCGATCCCGGCCGGGGACGGCAACACCCTCATGATCGGGTGGGAGATCGACTACAACGGCGTCAACCAGGAGATGACCGCCGCGCAGTACGACGCGTCGCTCGCCGCCACCGCCGCCGTGCTCACCCGCCTCGGCCGGGACAGCAGCTACGCCCGCGGGCACCGGGAGACAAGCACCACCGGCAAGATCGACCCGTCCTTCATCGACCTGAACGTCATGCGCGCGGACGTCGCGGCGAGGATGGCCGGCGGCACGGCCTGGTCCTCCACCGTGGACAACACCACCGCCGGTCGCTTCACCGCGAGCGCCAACTGGGGTGTCTCGACGTTCTCCAGTCAGCGCTACGGCGCCGACTACCGGTACGCCGACCCGGTCGCGGCGAGCGATCCCGCCTGGTACCGGTTCAACGTGCCGACGGCCGGCGCCTACCGGGTCGAGGCCTGGTGGCCGACGAACAGCGGCTACAACAGCGCCACCCCGTACATCGTCGCCACCAGCACCGGCAACCGGACCGTCTACGTCGACCAGCGGGTGACCGGTGGGCAGTGGCGGGTCCTCGGCACGTTCACGCTGCCCGCCGGGGACGCCAACCGGGTGGCGGTGAGCAGGTGGAGCAACGCCACCGGCCTGGTCATCGCCGACGCCGTCCGCCTCACCCGGGTCTGACCCGGACGGCCCGCGCCCCGGATTGATCGACTCGACCTCCCGGAAGTCGGGGTGTCCCCGGCGCGATGATGCCCCGGCTTCACGGAACCCGAGTGAATCACGAGGCCGACTGATAGCCGGTACAGGGAATCGTCGGGCGAGAAGCCGAGGTTGGGCGGTAGCCGCCCCTGGCAATGCTGGTAAAGGCCTGGTCACCCCGACCGGGTAACGCTCTTTCCCGATCCTCCAGGGAAGCGGCGGCCGGGAACTCCACTGTTCGGGATGGTAGCGGTCTGCCTCGGGCGGTTCCGGGTATCCCGGCAGGTGAGGGACCCGCTGATCCGACAATTCAGATATCGCTCAGTGGCCGATTAGGGCCGGGATTCGATCGGTGTCAGGCTGAGGCGCGTGCCGGGGTCGGCAGATAAGAGGAGGACGCGTGGAGATCACTGGAGTGGACACGCTCGTTATGGTGCCATTCGACGCGCGGCCGGCCGTGACCGCGTTCGTCCGTGGCATGCGGCGGCTGTGGCCGTCTGCCCTCATTGAATTTGATGACGGCAAGGGGGCGACGACTACCGCCTTCGTCGATGCCAGTCGCTTTCCAACTCATGGCGAACTGACATTCGCTCGCGACGGGGTGATGGACGAGCATTGGGAGGAGCACGGATATGCCCCGATGTCGGACGGCTCCGGGCCAGTGGCGCTCTTCTACGAGATTCACCGAAGTTTGGTGATGAAGGTGGACGTCGCCGGCGAGGGTGGCCTGGACGATGGTCCGCTGTCAGGATGGACCGAAGTCGAACTGGCTCTGCCGGAGGCGACTGCACTTACGCTGGTCACCCATGCCGCTCCGATCGAGGACGCCTTCTGCGCCACGATTCTGGCACTCTTGCGTGAAACCCTGGGCTACGGGAGAGCGGTGGCTGAAGAAGGTCGGTGACGCAGGGTCGGCGCGTCGAGAAGAGCGCGGGTGGCGGGCACAATGCGAGGGGCGTGACCAGATGATCACGCCCCTCTCTGTCGGTAGGGATACTGCTCAGGCGCGCGAGCAGGTCGCGCCGTTGAGCGAGAAGCTGGTCGGGGACGAGTACGACCCGCTCAGCGTCCCCTGGTACCCGAAGCTGGCCGTACCGCCGGGCGCGATCGACCCGTTGTGGCTCACGTTCCGGGCGGTCACCGCCGACCCGCTCTGGCTCACCGTGGCGTTCCAGGCGTTGGTGACCTGCTGCCCGCCGGGCAGGCTGTAGGTCAGCGTCCAGCCGTTGATCGCGCTGGACCCGGTGTTGGTGATCTGCACGTCGGCCGTGAAGCCGTTGTTCCACGAGCTGGCGGTGTACTTCACCGCGCATCCGGCGCCGCCCGACGGCGGGGGCGTCGGGGTCGACGGGTTGGTGGGCGGCGTGCCGCCGCCGTTGACGTTGGCCGAGAACGAGGTCACCGCGAGACCGACGCCACCCTGCCAGGGCTCGAAGCCGGCCTGGATGCTGGTCAGGTACCAGGAGTTGTTGATCGCGCCCCGGTTGCGGACGTCGTTGATGAAGTCCAGCACGCTGAAGTTCAGGCTGGAGATCGCCGACGGCGCGACGTACGAGATGACGTTGTTGGAGCCGTTGCTGCCCTGCCACACCTGCCACGTCCGGCCGGCCAGGTTCGTCGAGCCGACGACCGAGCCGATGGGCTGGATCGAGCCCTGCCGGTTGAGCCAGATCATGATCTCCATCTGGTTGACCCCGTCCCGCTTGGGCGACGGGTCCAGCCAGATGTCGTACGAGGCGTTGTAGGTCGCCCCACTGACGTACCGGTAGGAGATGCTGCTGGTGGCGCTGCTGATCTGACTCACCTGCATCGGCAGGTTCGTGCCGGGGGAGCAGTTGGTGTAGTGACAACCGAAGAACACCGAGGGGTACGCCGTCGGTGCGCCGTTCGTGGGGCTGCTGCCGTTCAGGGTGGTGATCTCGAAGCCGTTGCTTGTGGCGTTGATGCACTGCTGGGCGGTGGTGCCCCAGCGGTTGTTCTGCACCACGTACCGGCCCTGGATCACCGTCGAGCCGTACTGTTCGCAGATCAGGGTGTCGGCGGAAGCGTTGCCGCCGAAGGCCACCGCTACCAGCGAGCCGGCGAGCAGCACGCCGGTCGCGGCCAGGGCCCGAAGTTGACGTTTCATGACGCTCCTTGACTCGGCGCATGCCGGGCGCCGCATGTGGTGGGGTGGTACGGGAGCGCTCCCACGCTCAACGACACATTTACATGCCTGAAACTGTCGCGCAACCGTACGTGCCAAAGTGATGAATCGTGCGGATTACCGCCCACCCACCGGACGGCTGTCGGCAGGCGACCAGCCAAGCGCCACGGGCACGCCGACGAGTGGCTCCGGGCGGCCGATCGGGCCTGGCGTGCGCCGATCGCTCCGAGTAGCGTGTTGCCTCCAACGCGTTCCGCTCCCCCTCCGGAGGCGTACACCACAATGGGTGGCTCCCCCCTGCGCATCCTCGTCGTCGGCGCGGGCATCGCCGGCCTGGCCGTGGCCCGGGCGCTGCGCCTCGCGGGCTTCCGGCCCGACGTCACTGACAAACTGCCAACGGGGGAGTCCACCGAAGCCGGCCTCTACCTGCCGGGCAACGCCGCCCGCGCGCTGCACCGGCTCGATCTGCACCACCCGGTCCGCCCCCTCGGGCAGGTCATCCACCGGCAGCGGTTCTTCGACGCCACCGGCGCGCGACTCTGCGAGGTCGACCTCGACGCCCTCTGGGCCGGCGTCGGCGAATGCCGGGCGCTGCTCCGGTCCGACCTGCACCGGGTGCTGCTCAGCGGTGCCGGCGGCGCCGTCCGGCACGGCGCCGAGGTCCGCACCCTGGAGCTGCTGCCGGGGGCGGTCGGGGTCACCTTCACCGATGGCACCACCACCGAGTACGACCTGGTCATCGGCGCCGACGGGCCACGCTCCTCGGTCCGCGCGCTGGCCGCGCTCGGCGGGCCGCCCCGCCCGGTCGGTCAGGTGGTCTACCGGGCCGTGCTGCGGGACGGCCCGCCCGTCACCGAGTGGACCGCACTGCTCGGCCAGCGCTCCGGCTTCCTGATGGTGCCGATGGGCGCCGGGCGGCTGCACCTCTACGCCGACGAGGCCGGCACGGAGGCGCCCGCCGACCCACTGGGCCGGCTGCGCGACCTCTTCGCCGACTACCGGGGCCCGGTGCCGGAGGTGCTTGCGGCACTCGACGGGGTGCACGTCGGGATCACCGACGAGGTGGAGTTGGGCCGCTGGTACCGGGGACGGGTGCTCCTGGTCGGGGACGCCGCGCACGCCACCGCCCCCACGCTGTCCCAGGGCGCGGCGATGGCACTGGAAGACGCGGTGGTGCTCGCGGAGTCGTTGCGCGCCGCCGGCAGTGTGGAAGCGGCCCTGGTGGCGTACGAGAGTCGTCGTCGTCCGCGTACCCGATGGGTGCGGGACCGGACCCGGGACCGCAACCGGACCAGGGACGTGCCGCCGGCGCTGCGCGACCCGCTGCTGCGCGGGCGCGGCGGCCGGATCTTCGGGGAGCACTACCGGCTACTGCTCGGCCCGCTGTAGGCCCGTTGTAGATCGTGTCACGCCACCCCACGCGGCGCTGCGACCTGCCGGGGACTATCCTCCTTGCGGATGACGGCCCGCCGATAAACAGCGTGTGCCGAGCGGGACAACCGAGAACCGGAGGCCACTCGTGACCACCGTCGCACCCAAGCCGGTCGTGACCCGGCCCTGGCCGGTCCGGGAGCCGGTCAAGGGGTCGGCCATCGCGCGGCTGCTGCGAACCACGGACGCGAAGCAAATCGGGATCATGTACATGGTCACCGCGTTCGCGTTCTTCATGATCGGTGGCCTGATGGCCCTGATCATGCGTGCTGAGCTGGCCCGACCCGGGCTGCAGTTCCTGTCGCCCGAGCAGTACAACCAGCTCTTCACGATGCACGGCACGATCATGTTGCTGTTCTTCGCGACGCCGATCGTGTTCGCCTTCGCGAACTACATCGTGCCGATCCAGATCGGCGCGCCCGACGTCTCCTTCCCCCGCCTGAACAGCTTCGCCTACTGGCTGTACCTGTTCGGCGGCACGATCGCGACCGCCGGGTTCCTCACCCCGGGTGGCGCCGCTGACTTCGGCTGGTTCGCGTACGCGCCGCTGAGCAGCGTCGAGCACTCGCCCGGCGTCGGCGCCAACATGTGGATCATGGGTCTGGCCATCTCCGGTCTGGGCACCATCCTCGGCGCGGTGAACATGATCACTACGGTGCTCACCCTGCGTGCGCCCGGCATGACCATGTTCCGGATGCCGATCTTCACGTGGAACATCCTGGTCACCAGCCTCCTGGTGATCCTGGTCTTCCCGCTGCTGGCCGCCGCGCTCTTCGCGCTCGCCGCGGACCGCATCCTCGGCGCCCACGTGTACGACCCCGCAACCGGCGGGCCGATGCTCTGGCAGCACCTCTTCTGGTTCTTCGGACACCCCGAGGTCTACATCGTCGCGCTGCCGTTCTTCGGCATCATCAGCGAGGTCATCCCGGTCTTCTCCCGCAAGCCGATCTTCGGCTACAAGGGTCTGGTCGCCGCGACCGTCGCGATCGCCGCGCTCTCCATGAGCGTCTGGGCGCACCACATGTTCGCCACCGGCCAGGTGCTGCTGCCGTTCTTCAGCTTCCTGAGCTACCTGATCGCCGTGCCGACCGGTATGAAGTTCTTCAACTGGATCGGCACCATGTGGCGGGGTCAGGTCAGCTTCGAGACGCCAATGCTCTGGGCGATCGGCTTCCTCGTCACGTTCCTCTTCGGTGGTCTCACCGGCGTGCTGCTGGCCAGCCCGCCGATCGACTTCCACGTGTCGGACTCGTACTTCGTGGTGGCGCACTTCCACTACGTGCTCTTCGGCACGATCGTGTTCGCGGTCTTCGCCGGCATCTACTTCTGGTTCCCGAAGATGTTCGGCCGGATGCTCGACGAGCGCCTGGGCAAGGTGCACTTCTGGCTCACCATGATCGGTTTCCACACCACGTTCCTGGTGCAGCACTGGCTCGGCAACGAGGGCATGCCCCGCCGCTACGCCGACTATCTGCCCGGCGACGGCTTCACCACGCTGAACACGATCTCCACGATCGGCGCGTTCATCACCGGTATCTCCACGTTGCCGTTCATCTACAACTGCTGGAAGTCGTACAAGACCGGCCCGGTGGTCGAGGTGAACGACCCCTGGGGTCACGGCAACTCGCTGGAGTGGGCGACCAGCAGCCCGCCGCCGCTGCGCAACTTCGACCGGATGCCCCGCATCCGCTCCGAGCGGCCGGCGTTCGACGCGAAGTTCCCGGAGCTGGCCGCCGGCCAGACCCTGGCCGGCCCGCCGGAGGGTGGCTCGAAGCCGCTCACCAGCGAGTCGGACGGCGGCGCCAGCTACCGCGAGGACACCGCAAGCGACATCGATCGGCACTGACGCTCAAGCCCAGCTGTACGACGGGCGCCGCCACCGGGACCACCGGGAGCGGCGCCCGTCGCCATGTCCGACCACGTTCGCCCCGGCCGGGCGGCCCGCCGCACCGCCGCGACCGCTGACCCGCGGGCTGCTCAGCGCGGCTGGGGTCGACGTCCGAGTTCGGTGTCGAGATTGCCTGCGACGGTGGCGTCCGGCCAGGCCATCCGGAACCTGCGCGGACTGCCGTTGAGCCGGGACGGGTCTCCGCCCGGCGGCGACACCCGCGCCGTCTCGACGTGGCGAGCTTCGCAGGCGCGGTAGAACCGCTGTGCGGCAGTGTTCTGCTCCAGCACCCACAGGTACATTCCGCCGGCCCTCGCGTGCTCGACGACGGCCCGGGCGGCGTGTGCCAGGAGCGCGGTGCCGACGCCGTTCCGCTGGCGGTCGTGAGCGACGTGCAGGTTGTCGACGAGGCTGCCCCAACGCGGGTCCTGATCGAACACGACGTGGATGAAGCCGACAAGCCGGTCGTCGTCCTCGGCCACCACCGTGTGGCTCCGGGTGGGGGTGGCCAAGCGCGCGGTCCAGACCGCGCGACGGTCAGCGACGACATCACCATCGAGGAACGAGTCGGCGTAGGCGCCGCGGTAGTGCCGGCGCCAACTGTCGGCGTGCAGCAGCGCGATCTGCCCGGCGACGTCAACGTCGGCGAGGCACAGTCTCAGCGCGCCACCCTGGTCCGAAGAAGTGGCAGCCGACACACTGACCTCCTGGTTCGCGGCTTGCTCGACACCACTCGTACCGAGCCTGGTCCTCACCCGGAGCACCCCGCCCGCGAACGGAGGGTTGCCGGCCAGCAAGCCGGGGCTTCGCGCTGACACTCATGACCTGTGCAGGCGACCGTAGCACCGGCTGGCCGAACCAGCCGGCTGGCGGGCTCTGGGTCCGCCCGGCTGGCCGTCAGCGGGTGGCGGGGGTGAGGTCCGCCTCGACGGGCGGTGGGGTGGTCGCGGCGGCGCGGCGACGGCGCAGCTCGATCGGGAGCACCACAAGGGTCACCAGCGCACCGAGTGCCCCGGTGACCACGAAGCCCCAGATCGGCGAGCTGGCGTCGATCACCGCACCGGCGAGCGGCGCACCGATCGCGATGCCCACGGTGACCGCCGACCCGTGCAGCCCCATCGCCTCGCCGCGTACCTGGGCCGGGGCCAGGCGGCTGACCGCGTCGGAGCCGGCCGCGATGGTCGGCGCGCAGAGCGCACCGGCCGGGATCAGCGCCAGGCACAGCAGCCACCAGTGCGCGCCGCCCAGCCCGACCGGGATGGTGCACAGGGCGAGTGCGGCGGTCAACGCCAGTGGGGAGAACGAACGGTGCACAGCCCCGTAGGCGAACCCGCCGGCCAGCGAGGCGACCGCCCAGATCGCCAGCACCGCGCCGGTCCAGCCGACCTCGCCGCTGGCCCGCAGCACGGCGACGACCGCCACGTCGGTGCCGCCGAGCACCAGGGTCGCGGCGGTGCTGAGTGCCAGTACGGCGAGCAGCCGGGGAGTCAGCCACTCCCGGCGAGGCACCCGCTGGGCTGGGCCGCTGGGCTCTCCGGTGGCCTCGCGGATCGGCGGGTTGACCAGCCACAGGGCGATTCCGGCGGCCACGATGCCGCCGCCGACCAGGTACATGGTGGTCTGCGCGGAGATCGCGGTGACCAGAGCGACGGCCAACGCCGGGCCGATCATGAACGACAGCTCCACCGACATGGAGTCCAACGCGTACGCCGGGCGGCGCTGGTCCTCCGGGACCAGCGCGGCGATCGACTGACGGACCACGGAGAAGATCGGCAGGGCCAGTGAGCCGGCCACGAACGCGGCCGGCAACAGCAGGGGGTACGGCAGCGACGGCGCGGTGGACCAGAAGATCGCCTCCGCGATGCCGGTGAGCACCAGGACCGGACGCAGACCACGCCGGTCCACCAGCCGACCGAGGATCGGCCCGCCGATCGCCGCGCCCACGGTCACCGCCGCACCCACCAGGCCAGCGGCCCCGTAACCGCGATCAAGGTCGAACACCACGTGGAAGGTCAGTGTCACCCCGGTCGCGGTGAGCGGGATGCGGGCGAGGACGGCGACCACCAGCAGCGACCGCAGGCCGGGCAGCGCGAGCGCCTGCCGGTAAGGCTTCATGTTCACGTGGGTCCGTACCTCCGGCGCCATCTTCGACTGGCGACGGCCCGATGGCCAATCAATTACCGTCTTGTGCGGCCCTGATCACAGGCTCCCCGTGCAGGGTCACCCCGGCGCCGTCCATGGAACGCAGTGCCACGTCGGTGGTCGCCGGGGCCACCGCCGCGGTCAACTCCAGCAGCACGGTGGTGGCGAAACCCTCCCGGGCGGCGTCCAGCGCGGTAGCCCGCACGCAGTGGTCGGTGGCGATGCCGACCACGTCCACCCGGTCCACGTCGTGCCGGCGCAGCCAGTCGGCCAGGCACTCGCCGTCGTCGGCATGCCCCTCGAACCCGGAGTACGCCGCCGCGTGCTCGCCCTTGTGGAAGATCGCCTCCACTCGACCGGTGTCCAGCTCGGGATGGAACTCCGGCCCGCTGGTGCCGACCACGCAGTGCCTCGGCCAGGACTCCACGAAATCCGGCGGATCGCCGAAGTGCGCACCGGGGTCGACGTGGTAGTCCTTGGTGGCGACCACGTGCGACCAGCGGTCCGGCTCGGCGGCGAGCAGCCGGGAGATGCCGGCGGCCACCCCCGCGCCGCCCTCGACGGCCAGCGAGCCACCCTCGCAGAAGTCGTTCTGCACGTCGACGATGATCAGAGCGTTGGCCATTGGAGTCCCTCTCCTCACTGTCTGTCTGTGGCGGGATGCTCGACGAGATCAGTCGGCGGGTACAACGGAGACCGGCACCGCCGGGTCACCGGCCGAGAGCTTCAGCCCCTCCCACGGGATGGAGATCAGGCACTCGCGCAGGTGCTCTCGCGACTCGTCGAGGGTGGGCAGCCACGCCGGCTCGCCGGCGACCACGTACGAGTGTTGGAGCATGCGGTCGTTGGGCTGCCGGTCCGGTACGCCCTGCGGCACGATGATCTCCTCGGTGGCGGTGCCGGTCGGCTTGTGCCGGCGGACCGCGACCTTCCGGCCGCCGATTGTCGCCTTGCGCTCGGAGCGCTTCACCACCGGCCGCCCCTCGACCTCGACGAGCTTGTAGACCAGCCCGGCGGTCGGTGCGCCGGAGCCGGTGACCACGGCGGTGCCAGCGCCGTACATGTCCACCGGTTCGGCGGCCAGCGCGGCGATCGAGTACTCGTCCAGGTCACCCGAAACGATGATCTTGGTCTCGGTGGCGCCCAGCGAGTCGAGCAGCTCCCGGGACTGCTGGGCGATTACCGCCAGGTCGCCCGAGTCGATCCGTACCGCCCGCAGCTCCGGTCCGGCCACCGCGATCGCGTTGCGGATGCCCTGGCTGATGTCGTACGTGTCGACGAGCAGCGTCGTGTCCTTGCCCAGCGTGGCGACCTGCGAGGCGAACGCCGCCCGCTCGTCGTCGTGCAGCAGGGTGAAGGCGTGCGCCGCAGTGCCCGCCGTCGGAATGCCGTAACGCGCACCGGCGGCGAGGTTGGAGGTGAACCGGAAACCGGCAAGGTACGCGGCCCGCGCCGCGGCCACCGCCGCCTCCTCGTGGGCCCGGCGCGACCCCATCTCGATGAGCGCTCGACCCCGTGCCGCGGTCACCATCCGCGCCGCCGCCGCGGCCACCGCGCTGTCGTGGTTGAGCACGGAGAGCGCCAGCGTCTCCAGCACCACGCACTCGGCGAAACCGCCGGAGACGGTGAGGATCGGTGAACCGGGGAAGAACAGCTCACCCTCGGCGTACCCGTCGATGTCGCCGGTGAAGCGGTAGTCGGTGAGCCAGGCCGCTGCCGCGTCGTCGACCACGCCGGTGCGCCGTAGGAAGTCGACATCGGTGGGGTCGAACCTGAAGTCGCGGATCAGTTCGATCAGCCGGGCCGTGCCGGCGACCACGCCGTACCGGCGGCCGCTCGGCAGCCGGCGGCTGAACACCTCGAAGACACACCGGCGGTCGGCGGTGCCGTCCTTCAGTGCCGCACTGACCATGGTCAGCTCGTAGTGGTCGGTCAGCAGCGCGGGGCGGTTGATGCTCACCGCCCCACCCTAAGGTTCAGTTCGCGTCGCCGTCGTCGTGGCCCGGGATCGCCCGCAGCGCGGCCCACAGCTCGGCCCGTCCGGTCACGCCCAGCTTGCTGTAGATCCGCTGGAGGTGATTCTCGACGGTGCGCGCCGAGAGGTAGAGCCGTTCCGCGATGGCCCGGCTGGACGCGCCGTGCGCGGCGAGGCGGGCGACCTGCCACTCGCGCTCGGTCAGCACCGGCGCCCCCGCGTGCAGCGCCGGCGTCCGGATCAGGTCACAGCGCCCGAGCAGGCCAGCCAGGCGTTCCCGGGCGCCGTTTGTCGCCGTCGAGTGCTGCCGCCGCAGCCGCTGCACGGCCTGGGAGGTGGCCTCGGCGGCGTACACGGTCAACTCCAGCGAGGCGTAGTCGTCGGCGACCGCGAGCAGATCCGCGGCGGAGTCGGTCACCGCTGCGCGGGCGTGCCGGGCCAGCAGCGGCGGGAGTGCCCCGTCGACCCGCTCGGAGAGCTCGGCCAGGCGCTGCGCCACAGTGCGTCGACCACCGTCGGAGCAGGTGGGCCCGACCGGCATGCCAGCCTGGTCCAGCCGGACGAGATCGTGCAGGACGTGCACCTCGTGCCCGGCGAAGCCGTCCGAGCGCAGCCGGTCCACCAGGTCACCGAGGTGCTTGACCGCACCCGGCAGGTCACCCGACGCGGCGAGCGTCGCACCCCGGGCCTGCTCCAGCCACGGGTAGAGCACCGCCATGCCCGGCGCGTGGGTGCGGTCCGCCTCGGCCATCGCCGCGGCGGCCTGCGCCGCGTCGCCGCGCAGCGCGGCCGACTGGGCCCGCTCGGCCTGGGCCAGACCGGCGTAGACCCGGCTGGTGGCCAACACCGCGCAGGCCCCCAGCGAGGCGCGGGTGGCGGCGTCGCTCTGCCCGCGCAGCCGGGCCGCGTACGCCTGGAGGATGGCCAGGTAGCCGGTGCCGAGCCGGAAGTCGCCGGCATCGGCGAGGTCGGCGAACTCGTCGGCCACTATCGCGTCGATCCCGGCCAGGTCGCCGGTCAGCATGAGCCGGGTGCCCCGGGCCAGCTCCAGAGCCAGTTGCAGGTACGGCATGTCGGTGCGCCAGTTGGCGACGGCGGAGTGCACCTGGGCGATCGCCGTACCGCTGTGGGTCAGCTGACCCTGCGCGGCCTGGACGTACGCGATGGTGCAGCGGGCCAACTCGCGGGCGGCGACGCCGGCCGCCGGCCGGTCCAGCACCTGTTGGCTGAGCCGCACGGCGGTGGTCGTGTCCATCCGGTGCAGGCGCATGATCGCCTCGAAGGCGTGCACCCGGGACCGGTCCCCGGAGTCGCTGAGCTGCTCGACGCGGCCGGCGATCTCCTCCACTGTGGACTGCTGGCTCAGCCCCCAGTAGCTGACCATCCCGCGTACGGTCAGCCAGCGGCAGTACCGCCGCTCGTCGCCGGGCTCGGGGGTCACCGCGTCGAGGACCTCGATGGCCTCCTCCGGCCGGTCGGCGAACATCAGGATGGTGGCCAGCAACTCCGCCGCGTCGGAGCCGCCACCGGCGTGCAACGCGGCCCGCGCCAGGCGGGTCGCCAGCGGCACGTCGTAGCGGGTGAACGCCTGGACCGCCGCGTCCACAAGCAGCGCCGGATCCTGGGCGGTGCCGGAGTCGAGGCGCCACACCGCGACCCGCAGCAGGTCGTCGCGGCGGCGCTTGCCGACCTTCTCGAGCAGCTCCGCGAGGTGTGCCTGGAGTCGGCGGGTGCGGCTGACCGGGCAGCGGCGGCGCATCACCTCGCCGTAGAGCGGATGGGCCAGCCGGACGTTCGTGCGCCGGTCGTTCTGGACCACGCTGATCAACCCGCGCTCCTCGGCGGTCTCCACGTCCGACTGGGCGGCGGCCTGCCGCAGAAGGTGCAGGCCGAGTGGTTCGCCGAACGCGACAAGCTCGACGACGGCGCGGACGCCGTCGGTGAGCTTGCCGACCCGGGTGTCGATCAGGTCGGTCAGGTTGGGCGCCAGCTCCAGTCGCCCGGTCCACTTCCAGATCCCGTAGGTCTGCTTGAGCTCAGAGCTGCCGTTGGCGGCGTGCACCAGCTCCCGCAGCAGCAGCGGGTTGCCCGCCGACAGCCGGCCGAGCCGGTCGGCGGAGTTGGCGTCGACCGGGCCGCCCAGCATCTCCGCCAGCAGGCCGGCGGTCTCCCCCTGCGGCATCGGAGTCAGCTCGACGTGCTCGACCAGGTCGTCGGTCCAGAGTGCGCGGATCGGCAGCGGGATCTGCTCGCCGTCGCGCAGGGTGCCGACCACTGTGGCGTTCTCCGCGCGGGCGACCAGGTGGACCAGTGCCGCCGAGGGGGGATCGAGCAGGTGGGCGTCGTCGATGGCGAGCACGATCCGTCGACCAGCCGCCTGCTGTTGCAGCACGTTGAGCGCCCAGCGCAGGATGCCGGCGGGGGAGAGGCCCTGGGGCTGCTCGGCGGGAAGGACCTGCACCAGCCCCCCGAACGGTAGTGCCGCCGTGGTGGCGCTGGCCGCGATGGACCAGATGGCGAAGCGTTCGGTGGGCAGCGTGTTCACGCCTTCGCGCAGGAGCCGACTCTTGCCGATCCCGGCGCTGCCGCTGAAGAAGAGCCCGCGGCCTGCCTCGCCGGTGACCGCCGCCAGCAGGCGGTTGAGCTCATCGGTTCGGCCGACGAACTTCCATCGACTCATCCGCGCAGCATATCGACCGAATTCCGTCCGCGCCCGCACCGTCACTCAACGAAGTTGAGTAGTCGCACAATTACCGCTGAGTATCCGAGGTGTTCCACCTGGTTGCCGGCCCGCCCGTAGTCTTCCGGCATCCGGGTATCTTCACCGGATTCCCCACCTGACCGGGCGTCCGGTCACCTGCCACGGGAGGCCGCCTGATGAAGCAGGGCCCTCTCCCCTCGGTCGACTCCGCGGACGACGTGGTCGGCCCAACCGATCTGCCCAGCTGCGGCCCGCTGCCCGCCCGGCTCGGCGTGACCAGCCCTGCCCCGGAGGAGCCGCTCGGCGTGGTCGCCGTCGGCCCGGCCGGTGCCGATCGACGCGCCGTGCTCGCCACGCTGCTCAACCTCGACCCGGTCATGCTCACCGTGCCGTCGGGCAGCTGGTTGCTGGTGCGCAACGCCAAGGTGCCCACCCGGGCGGCGTTCGTGCCCGGTTACCGCCAACCCCACTCGTACGGGGCGGACCGGAACGCCGCCGGCCCGGCGTTGGCCCGTCCTCCCCGGCGGGTCGAGCTGAGCGTGCCCGAGCCGCTGCTGCGGCACTTCACGCTTATCGACGTACCGGACACCGCGACGCTCGGCGTGTCCGGCAGGCAGGTGCTCCTCGACGCGGTGGGGCGGGCCGGCGCACTGCTCTTCGTGATCGCCGCCGACCAGGCGTTCACGGCGGCCGAGCTGAACCTGCTCGCCGAGGTCGCCCCGACCCCGGTGGAGGTCGTCTTCGCGGTGACCCCTGGCGCGGCAGGGTGGGCGCCGCCGGTCGACGGCGCGGCGACGACGGAGGACGCGGGGGCGTCCGTCTCGCCGGTCGGAGGCCGGGCGACGGAGATGGACACGGTCGCGGTGACCGTGGCGGCCCACCGCGCGGCGCTGCTGGCCGCGGTGCCGGCGCTGGCCGCCGCGCGGTGGTTCCCGGTCGACGCCCACTCCGCCGACTCCGCCGCCGACCTGCGGCGGGCGTTGGTGGGCTGGTCGTCGGAGGAGGGGTTGCGGCGGGCCAGCGTCGAACCGCCGGTGCTGCCTGGTCAACACGATAGGGTCGCCGTGGTCCCCGATCCGGGGGACTGGTCGGAGCAGCTCGACCGGCAGACCCGGACGTGTGCTCAGCGGATCCGCCAGCACCTCGCACTGGAACTGGCGAACATCCACCTGCGGGCAGTCCAGGAGATCGTGTTCGGGGTCGGCTGCGCGGGCCTGCCGGACCTTCTGGATCGGGAGATGGCGGCGCTGTCGCTGTTGGCCACCGCGCAGTGCGACCAGGCGGTGCGTGGCATCGTTTCCGACACCGCCGCCCGGGTGCTCGGCGCGCCGCCGGTCGAAGGAGTGCGGCGACGGATCGCCACCGCCGTCCAGTACGGCCTGGTCGATGACCGGCCGGGCCACGAGCTGGACAAGGTGCTGCTGATCACCAGCACAGCCGGGGTGGCCGGGTTGACCGGCCCCGAGGCGATCGACGCCCTCGCCAACTATCCGGCGGTGATCCGCGACGAGGTGCTTCCGCCGGTCGCGGTGGCGCTCTCCGGCGGGTGCTGGCAGCAGTGGCGTACCCCCGGCAGCGACGACCACAGCGCGGCGCGGGCCTGGTCCCAGCGCGCGGTGCGGGAGGTCGAGCTGGGGTTGTCCCGGGAGATATCCCGACGGTTCGAGGTGATCCGCCTCTCGCTGGGCGCGGTGCTCTCCGATGCAGTCGATCACGGCATCCTGCTCGCCTGACGGTGTGGTCGCCCTCCGGTCCGGGTCCGCGCACCACGGGTTCGAGGGCGCCCGGGGCCGGTCAGGGGTGTCCGGGGTGGGCGATCCGCGCCGGTCCGGCGTTCCGGTTCCTCGGTTCCGGGAATCCGGTGGCACGATGGGGGGCATGGCGGCTCCACAGGTTGCACCGGTCGAGACGCCGGACACTGACGAGGTGCCGGCGGCTGACCGGCAATGGGTGACGATCGTGTGGGACGACCCGGTCAATCTGATGACGTACGTGACCTGGGTCTTCCAGAAGCTTTTCGGCTACAGCCGGGAGAGGGCCGAGCAGCTGATGCTGGACGTGCACCACAAGGGCCGGGCCGTGGTCTCCACAGGTGTCCGGGAGCGGATGGAGCACGACGCGTCGCAGCTGCACGCGTATGGGCTGTGGGCGACGGTGGACCGGTCGTGAGCATGTTCCGCCGCCAGGCCGGCCGCTACGTCGCCACCTTCGCTGTCGACGAGGTGCGCGTGCTGCGCAAGGTCGCCTCCGAGGTGGTCGGCCTGCTCACCGATGGCTTCGACCACACCGACCCGGTCGTGGGTCGGCTCTTTCCGGCGGTCTATCCGCAGGACGCGCCGGGGACGGCCGAGTTCCGTCGGTACACCGAGGGCGACCTGAAGACTGCGAAGATCGATCAGGCGGGGGCGATCCTGGCCGCGCTGCCCGACGACGCCGGTGGTGAGGTGCGGCTCGACGCCGAGGCGGCCGAGGCGTGGTTGCGGGCGCTGAACGACGCCCGGCTCGCGATGGGTGTCCGTCTGGAGATCAAGGACGGCACGGATCTGGGCGAGGAGTTGGACGACGCGGTCGCCGAGGATCCGGGCTCCAGCCGCGTGTTCCAGCTTTCGGTCTACGCGTATCTCGGATATTTGCAGGAGTCGCTGCTCAACGCCTTGATCGACTAGGCGTGACCCGCACCACTTCGGCCCGCGCTCCTCAGGCGTTAGGCTGGTCCTCGTGCTGAGCATCGACCGGTCGATCATCGACGCGATCGTCGCCCACGCGCGCCGGGATCACCCCGACGAGGCGTGCGGCGTGGTCGCCGGTCCCGTCGGCAGCGACACCCCGACCCGGCACATCCCGATGGACAATGCCGCGCGGTCGATGACCTTCTACGAGTTCGACTCGATGGAGCACCTGCGGGTGTGGCGGGAGATGGACGACCGGGACGAGGAGCCCGTGATCATCTACCACTCGCACACCGCCACCGAGGCGTACCCGTCGCGGACGGATGTCTCCTTCGCCGGTGAGCCGGGCGCGCACTACCTGCTCGTCTCGACCCGTGATCCCGACTCGGAGGAGATCCGCTCGTTCCGGATCGTCGACGGTGTGGTCACCGAGGAGCCGGTCCAGGTCGTGGAGGCCGGGGTTGACCCGCATGCCGTCCAGTCCTACATGTTCGGGCAGAGCCCGGCGACTGTCGACTACGAGTGTTCCGGCCGCTGATCCGTCAGCGTGCGCGCTCGTCTCGTCCCGTCACCGTAGGCACACCCGATCAAGGAGTACGACACCATGGCCATTGAAGTTCGCATCCCCACCATCCTGCGCAGCTACACCGGCGGCGCCAAGGTCGTCGACGGCGCCGGCGACACCCTCGCCGATCTGCTCATCGACCTGGATTCCCGGCACGGCGGTCTGCGTGGCCGGCTGATCACCGAGGCCGGCACGCTGCACCGCTTCGTCAACGTCTACGTCAACGACGAGGACGTCCGCTTCCTCGGCGCGCTGGACGCCAAGCTCTCCGACGGTGACAGCGTCACCATCCTGCCCGCCGTGGCCGGTGGCGCGTTCGGCTTCGCCGCGGCGGCGGCGATCAGCTCGCACAGCGCCGCGGCGGCGGCGATCAGCTCGCACAGCGCCGCCGTCGCGGTGGTCCGCGGCGCCGTCGCGGCTCGCTGAGGTCGGCCGCCATGGCGCGGTACGACAGCCTGCTCGACGCGTGCGGGGGTACGCCGCTGATCGGCCTGCCCCGGCTCTCCCCGACGGTGTCCGACGGGGCTCCTCCGGTGCGACTCTGGGCCAAGCTGGAGGACCGGAACCCCACCGGCAGCATCAAGGACCGCGCGGCCCTGTTCATGGTCCGGGCGGCGGAGGCGGCTGGCCGGCTCCGGCCGGGTGACACCATCCTCGAACCGACGAGCGGCAACACCGGCATCTCGTTGGCGATGGTGGCCAAGCTGCGCGGCTACCGGCTGGTCTGCGTGATGCCGGAGAACGTCTCCACCGAGCGGATCCAGTTGCTCCGGATGTACGGCGCGGAAATCATCTTCTCGCCGGCGGCGGGTGGCTCCAACCAGGCGGTCGCCACCGCCAAGCTGATCTCCGCCGAGCACCCGGACTGGGTGATGCTCTACCAGTACGGCAACGAGGCCAACGCTCGGGCGCACTACGAGACGACCGGGCCGGAGTTGCTGCACGACCTGCCCGACATCACGCACTTCGTGGCCGGGCTCGGCACCACCGGCACGCTGATGGGCACCGGGCGCTACCTGCGGGAGAAGGTCGACGGCATCCAGGTCGTGGCGGCCGAGCCGCGCTACGGCGAGTTGGTCTACGGCCTGCGCAACATCGACGAGGGGTACGTGCCGGAGCTCTACGACGCCTCGGTGCTCTCCCGGCGCTTCTCGGTCGGCACCCGGGACGCGGTGCTGCGTACCCGCCAGCTCGTGGAGGTGGAGGGCATCTTCGCCGGCTTCTCCACGGGCGCCATCCTGCACGCCGCCCTCGCGGTGGCGCACGAGGCGGTTCGCGACGGTCGGCGGGCCGACGTGGCCTTCGTGGTCTGCGACGGTGGCTGGAAGTACCTGTCCACCGGCGCGTACGGCGGCACGCTCGCCGATGCCGAGGACGCCCTGGAGGGGCAGCTCTGGGCCTGATCGGACCGCTCTTCCCGGTACGGGCCGTCGACGTGCGTCGACGGCCCGTACGGCGTCCGGGGCACCGTGAGCACGTGTCACGTTCGTGACAACTTCCGGCGGATGATTCTTGCCGCCGGGTACCCCAGCGTAGGCTGCGCAGCGTGACGTACGCGTCGGTAGAGATCATGGCTGAGGCGATTGCCGGCACGGATGCTACTGACAGTGACAGCGAGACGACTCGATGCGACTGACCGTCCTTGGCAGCGCCGGCAGCTTTCCCGGCCCCGAGTCCCCCTGCTCGGCCTATCTCGTCGAAGCCGACGGCTTCCGGCTCCTCGTCGACTTCGGCTCCGGGTCGTTGTCCAGCCTCCAGCGGTACGCGGGGCTGCACGCCCCGGACGCCATCCTGCTGACCCACCTGCACTGTGATCACATGTTCGACGCCGTGCTGTACGTGGTCGTGCGCCGGTACGCCCCGGACGGCCCCTACCCGCCGCTGCCGGTGTACGCGCCCTCCGGCGCGCCGGACCGGCTCAGCGCCGCGTACGGCGACGACGGTTCGGTGGAGGACGTCTACCAGTTCTACGCCCTGCAGCCGGGTACCTTCCCGATCGGCCCGTTCAGCGTCACCGTCGACCGGGTCAACCACCCCGTCGAGACGTACGGCGTGCGGTTGGAGCACGACGGCCGGTCGCTGTGCTACTCGTCGGACACCGCGCCCTGCGCGGCCCTGCTGCGGCTGGCCCAGGACGTCGACGTCTTCCTCTGCGAGGCCAGCTACCTCGATGGCATGGACAATCCGCCGGATCTGCACCTGACCGGCCGCGAGGCCGGTGAGGCGGCGACCAAGGCCGCCGTGGGCCGGCTCCTGCTGACCCACCTGGTGCCCGCCTGGGGCAGCGAGGCGCACACCCTGGAGTCGGCCGCCGGCGCGTACACCGGGCCGATCGACGTGGTCCGGCCCGGCGCGAGTTACGACGTCTGACGCGCCCGGTCCCGGTTCGCGCGGCCGGACCCCGGTGTTGTGCCGCATTGTTCGCCGCCCGGTCAGCGGGCGGTCGTCTGACGCACCAGTGACACCCGCACGGTGTGGGCATGCGGATCGCCATCGTGACCGAGTCGTTCCCACCGGACGTGAACGGCGTCGCGCACTCCGTGGTGCGCACTGCGGAACACCTGCTCGACCGGGGCCACGAGCCGGTCGTCATCGCGCCCGCCCCACCCGGCGCGGGCCGGCAGCACATCGACCGGCTGCCGTACCCGGTGGTACGCATCCCCAGCGTGCCGTTGCCCCGCTACCAGGGTTTCCGGTTGGGCGTGCCGACGACCACCCGGTTGACCGGCGCGCTGCTGTCGGCCGAGCCGGACGTGGTGCACCTGGCCAGTCCGTTCGTCCTCGGCGCGCGGGCGGCCACGCTGGCCGGCCGGTACCGGCTGCCCACCGTGGCGGTCTACCAGACCGATGTGGCGGCGTACGCGCGGGCGTACCGGGTGAGCTGGGGTGAGGCGGCGGCCTGGCGGCGGATCCGGGAGATCCACAACTCGGCGCAGCGCACCCTCGCCCCGTCCACCCGCGCCGCCGCCGACCTGATCGCCAACGGGGTGCAGCGCATCTGGCTGTGGCGCCGGGGCGTGGACGCGGTCCGCTTCGACCCGGCCAGACGGTGCGCGGCGCTGCGGGACCGGCTGGCACCCAACGGTGAGCTGCTGATCGGCTACGTCGGCCGGCTCGCCCCGGAGAAGCGGGTGGAGTTGCTGGCGGCGACGTCGCGGCTGCCCGGGGTGCGGGTGGTGGTGGCCGGCGACGGTCCGGCCCGCCGTCAGTTGACCAGGGACCTGCCCGGGGTGACGTTCCTGGGCGTGCAGCACGGCGACGAGCTGGCCCGGCTCTACGCCAGCCTGGACCTGTTCGTGCACACCGGACCGCACGAGACCTTCGGCCAGACCATCCAGGAGGCGCTGGCCTCCGGGGTGCCGGTCGTGGCGCCGGCCAGCGGCGGGCCGGTCGACCTTGTCGACGAGGGTGTGACCGGGCTGCTGGTGGCACCGAACGACGGTGACGCGCTGGCCGCCGCGGTGGCCGAGCTGGCCGGGGACGCCGACCGGCGGCGGGCCTACGGGCTGGCGGCCCGGGTCGCGGTCAGTCGGCGCAGCTGGGCGGCGGTCGGCGACGAGCTGATCGGGCACTACCACGCGGTACGCGCCGTGGCCGCCACCGTCGGACTGCCGGCCGCGTCGTGACCTCGGCTGCGGGCGGGCTGCGGATCGTGCGGCTCGCCAACTTCGTGACGGCACGCTCCGGTGGTCTGCGGACCGCGCTGCGGCACCTCGGGGAGGGCTACCGGGCCGCCGGGCACGAGCCGGTGCTGGTGATCCCCGGCCGACGGGCCGCCGACGAGTCGTACCCGTGGGGGCGGGTGGTCACAGTGCCCGGCCCGGAGCTGCCCGGCAGTGGCGGTTACCGGCTGCTGGCCGGTCGACGCCGGCTGGCCCGGCTGCTCATCGACCTGGCACCGGACCGGTTGGAGGTCTCCGACCGGTTGTCGCTGCGCTGGACGGGCCGGTGGGCGCGGGCGCACGGGGTGCCGTCGGTGATGGTGTCGCACGAGTCGCTGACCGGGCTGCTCGGCCAGTGGGGCGTGCCGGACGCGTTGCGCCGCCCAACCGCCGACCGGCTCAACCGCGCGACCAGCCGGGCGTACGACCGGATCGTCTGCACGACCCGGTGGGCGGCCGAGGAGTTCGACCGGATCGACGCTGACAACGTGGAGCTGGTGCCACTCGGGGTGGACCTGGACACCTTCCACCCGGACCGGGCCGACCCGCGGCTGCGCGCCCGGTACGCCGACCCCGGCGAGTTGCTGCTCGTGCACTGCGCCCGGTTGTCGCCGGAGAAGCGGCCGGAGCTGGCCGTGCAGGCGCTCGCCGAACTGCGCCGGGAGGGCGTACCCGCGGTGCTCGTGCTGGCCGGTGACGGCCCGCTGCGCGGCGCGCTGGCCCGGCGGGCGGCCGGGCTGCCTGTCACGTTCACCGGTTTCCTGCCGGACCGCCGCGCGGTGGCCGCGTTGCTGGCCAGCGCGGACGTGGTGGTGGCGCCCGGCCCGGTGGAGACCTTCGGCCTGGCCGGACTGGAGGCGCTGGCCTGCGGCACCCCGGTCGTGGTCAACGCGGCCAGCGCCCTGCCCGAGGTGGTCGGCGACGCGGGCGTGGCCGCGTACGGCTCGGGCGCGTCGATGGCGGCGGCGGTGACCCGCCTGGCGGCTCGGCCGGAGGCGCGGCGGCGGCGGGTCGCCCGCGCGCGGGCCGAGGAGTTCGGCTGGCCGGCGGCGGTCGCCGGATTCCTCCGGGTGCACGACGCGGACACTGGTCGGGACACCCCGGCCGAGGTGGATCAGCGCACCGCATAGGGTGCAGGGATGGCGCGACCTGACGGGCGAGGGCCCAATCAACTTCGACCGGTGACCCTGACCCGAGGCTGGAGCACCCATCCGGAGGGCTCGGTGCTCGTCGAGTTCGGCGGCACCCGGGTGCTCTGCACGGCGAGCGTCACCGAGGGGGTGCCCCGGTGGCGCAAGGGCTCCGGGCTCGGCTGGGTGACCGCCGAGTACGCGATGCTGCCCCGGGCCACCAACACCCGCTCCGACCGGGAGAGCGTCAAGGGTCGGGTCGGTGGCCGTACCCACGAGATCTCCCGCCTGGTCGGGCGCAGCCTGCGGGCCAGCATCGACCTCAAGGCGCTCGGCGAGAACTCGATAGTGCTCGACTGCGACGTGCTCCAGGCCGACGGGGGCACCCGGACGGCCGCGATCACCGGCGCGTACGTCGCGTTGCACGACGCGGTGAACTGGCTGGCCGCCCGCAAGGCGTTGGCCGGTAAGCCGGAGAAGGTGATGCACCGGTCGGTGGCCGCGGTCAGCGTCGGGATCATCGCCGGCGAGGCGCGACTGGACCTCTGCTACGAGGAGGACGTCGCCGCCGAGGTGGACATGAACGTGGTGTGCACCGGTGCTGGTGACTTCGTCGAGGTCCAGGGCACCGGCGAGGCGGGCGTGTTCGCCCGCGACCAGCTCGACAGCCTGCTCGACCTGGCCGTGGCCGGGTGCGCGGAGCTGGCCGAAGCCCAGCGGAAGGCACTCGCGTGAGCGCGAGGAGTGAGCTTGCGAGCCCCGCAGTCGCGAACAAAGGTGTCTCAGCGTGAACAAGGTCCTGCTCGCCACCCGTAACCGTAAGAAGCTTGTGGAACTCCAGCGGATCCTGGACGGCGCGCTCGGCGCGCAGCGGATCGCCCTGCTCGGGCTGGACGACGTCGAGCAGTACGCGGAGCTGCCGGAGACCGGCCTGACCTTCGGCGAGAACGCGCTGATCAAGGCGCGGGAGGGTTGCCGGCAGAGCGGGCTGCCGACCATCGCCGACGATTCCGGGATCGCTGTGGACGCGCTCAACGGGATGCCGGGGGTGTTCAGCGCCCGCTGGTCCGGCCGGCACGGCGATGACCGGGCCAACCTCCAGTTGCTGCTGGACCAGATCGCCGACGTGCCCGACGAGCAGCGGGCGGCCTCGTTCGTCTGCACCGTGGCGTTGGTGCTGCCCGGTGGCAAGGAGCACCTCGTCGACGGTCGGCAGTCCGGTCGGGTGCTGCGCGCTCCGCGCGGTGACGGCGGGTTCGGCTACGACCCGATCTTCCTCGGCGACGGACAGGACCGCACGAACGCCGAGCTGACCCCGGCGGAGAAGGACGCGATCAGCCACCGGGGCAAGGCGCTTCGCGAGCTGGCCAAGCTGGTCGCCAAGGTGCTGCCGCCCGCCTGACGGGCGCGGGGTGCTGCCGCCCGCCGCCTGACGGGCGCGGGGTGCTGTCGTCCGCTGCCTGACCCGCGGCGGACGACAGCGACCGGACGGAGCTCAGCCCAGCGGGCCGACCTCCCGTTCGATGGCGGCGCGCAGCTCCGGCCCGGCGACGACGGCACGGGCCGCCTCCATCACCGGTGCGAGGAACACGTCCGGTCCGGGTTCACCGGCCGCCGGGCCGAGCGCGGCGACAGCCGCCCGGCCGGCCGGTGACGGCTCCAGCGGGGCGCGCAGTTGCAGGCCGCGTACGCCGGCCAGCAGCTCGACCGCGAGCAGACTGGTGAGGTTGTCCAGCACGGTGCGCAGCTTCTTGGTCGCGGCCCAGCCCATCGAGACGTGGTCCTCCTGCATACCGCTTGTGGGCAGGGAGTCCACCGAGGCGGGGGCGGCCAGCCGGCGGTTCTCGGCGACGATCCCCGCCGCCGTGTACTGGGCGATCATCAGCCCGGAGTTGACCCCGGCGTCGGGGGAGAGGAACGCCGGCAGTTCCCGGGAGCGGGTGACGTCGAGCAGCCGGTCCACCCGCCGCTCGGCGATCGCGCCCACCTCGGCGGCGGCGATGGCGAGGAAGTCCGCGGCGAAGCCGAGCGGCGCGCCGTGGAAGTTGCCTGTCGACTCGACCCGCCCGTCCGGCAACACCACCGGGTTGTCCACCACGGACACCAACTCCCGGCCCGCGACCGTGCGGACGAAGTCCAGGGTGTCGCGGGCCGCGCCGGCCACCTGCGGGGCACAGCGCATCGAGTACGCGTCCTGCACGGCGTGCGCCAGGTCGTCGCGGTGCGAGTCCATCACCCGGGAGTCCTGCAACAGCCGGTGGATGTTCGCCGCCGACGCCGCCTGACCCGGGTGCGGCCGGATGGTGTGCAGCTCGGGCAGGAACGGCCGCTCGGAGCCGAGCATCGCCTCGATGGCCAGCGCGGCCGTCACGTCGGCCATGGCGAACAGGTGCGCCGCGTCGTGGATGGCCAGCAGCAGCATGCCGAGCATGCCGTCGGTGCCGTTGATCAGCGCCAGCCCCTCCTTGGCGGCCAGCTCGATCGGCGTGAGCCCGGCGGCGGTCAGCGCGTCCGCCGCGTCCTGGCGTTCGCCGCCGGGTCCGAGGACCCAGCCCTCGCCGAGCAGCACCAGCGCGCAGTGCGCAAGCGGCGCCAGGTCACCGGAGGCGCCCAGCGAGCCGTGCTCCGGCACCCACGGCGTGATGTCGTGGTTGAGCAGGTCGACGAGGGCCTCGGCGACAAGCGGCCGGACCCCGGAACGGCCCAGCGCGAGGGACCGGACCCGCAGCAGCATCATGGCCCGGACCACCTCGCGCGGCATCGGGGCGCCCACCCCGGCGGCGTGCGAGCGGATCAGCGCGTGTTGCAGCTCGGCCCGCCGCTGCGGGGCGATGAAGGTGTTGGCCAGCGCCCCGAACCCGGTGGAGACCCCGTAGACGGGCCGGCCCGACGACTCGATGCCGTCCACGATGGCCCGGCTGGTCGCCATCGCCTCGATGGTGGCCGGGGCGAGGACGACAGTGGCGGTGCCGCGAGCCACCGCGAGCACGTCGTCGGCGGTGATCCCGGTGGGTTGGATGGACACGTTCGTCATTGCGGTGCTCCGTTGCGTATTACCTGGCGGATCAGGGGGACACCGGGCCGGTAGGCCAGGTGCAGGTGGGACGGCGCGTCCAGGACCACGAGGTCGGCCCGCGCGCCGGGGGTGAGCACGCCGATGTCGTCGCGGCGCAGGGCCCGCGCGCCGCCGGCGGTCGCGGCCCAGACCGCCTCCGCCGGGGTCATCCGCATCTCGCGGACCGCCAGGGCCACGCAGAACGCCATCGACGAGGTGTACGACGAGCCGGGGTTGCAGTCCGTCGCCAGCGCCACCGTGACACCGGCGTCGAGCAGCCGCCGGGCGTCCGGGTACGGCGAGCGGGTGGAGAACTCCGCGCCGGGCAGCAGGGTCGCGACGGTGGTGGTGTGCGGGCCCTCGTGGCACATGCAGTCGACCCGGCGGGACGCGAGCGCGTCGATGTCGGCGTCGGACAGGTAGGTGCAGTGGTCGACGCTGGCCGCGCCCAGCTCCACGCCGAGCTGCACGCCCGGTCCGGGGCCGAGCTGGTTGGCGTGCAGCCGCACACCGAGCCCGACGGCCTGTCCGCAGGCCAGGATGGCGCGGGCGTGGTCCACGTCGAAGGCGCCCCGTTCGCAGAACACGTCGATCCACTTCGCGTGCGGCGCGGCGGCGGCCAGCATCGGTCCGCAGACCAGCCCGACGTAGTCGTCCGGGCGGTCGGCGTACTCGGCGGGGACCACGTGCGCGCCGAGGAAGGTGGTGTCCTCGGTGACCTCGGAGGCGATCCGCAGCGAGCGGGCCTCGTCGGCGACGGTCAGCCCGTACCCACTCTTGATCTCCATGGTGGTGGTGCCCTGGCGCAGCGCCTCCCCGCGCAGCCGGCGCACGGTGGCCCGCAGCTCGTCGTCGGTGGCGGCCCGGGTCGCGCCGACAGTGGTGCGGATGCCGCCGCCGGTGTAGGGCTCACCGGCCATCCGGGCGGCGAACTCGGCGGCCCGGTCCCCGGCGAAGACCAGGTGGGCGTGGCTGTCCACGAAGCCGGGCAGCACGGCGGCCCCACCGGCGTCGACCCGACGGTCGGCGGCCGGCGCGGTCGCGGACGACCCGACCCAGGCCACGCGGCCCTCCTCGACGAGCACGGCGGCGTCGCGGCGGATGCCCAGGGGGCCCTGGCCGGGGCCGTTGGTGACCAGCTCCCCGATGTTGTCGACAAGCAGACTGCCGCTCACGCGTCGCCTCCTTCCGTTCGCGACAGCGGGGCTCGCACACTCGGCGCACTCGTCGCGCTCACCGGGGTGTCACCGCCTCGATGGCGGCCGACAACTCGGCCGGCACGTCCACGCTCAGGTGCTGGCCCTCGGCCACCACCACCCGGCCGTCCACCACGACCTGCTCGACGTCACCCGTGCTGGCGGCGAAGAACACCCCCACCGGCGGCACCCCGGCGGTACGGGCGGTGTCCAGCCGTACCGTCACCAGGTCGGCGCGCGCGCCGACGGCGATCCGGCCGGCGTCGGCCCAGCCCAGCGCGGCGTGCCCGGTGACGGTGGCCGCCGTCAGCAGCTCGACGGGTGCGAAGTGGCCACGGCGGCGGGTTCGCAGCCGCTCGTCCAGCTCCACCGCGCGGGCCTCCTCGAACAGGTCGATGACGGCATGGCTGTCGCTGCCCAGGCTCAACCGGATTCCCGCGTCGGCCATCCGCCGGGCCGGGCCGATCCCGTCGGCGAGGTCCCGCTCGGTGGTCGGGCAGAGGCACACCCCGGTCCGGCTGTCGCCGAGCACCGTCAGGTCGGCGCTTGTCGGGTGGGTGACGTGCACGGCGGTGGTGTCCGGCCCGAGCACACCGTGCTCGGCGAGCAACGCGGTGGGCGTACGCCCGTGCGCCGCCCGGCACTCGTCGTTCTCGGCGGGCTGCTCGGAGAGGTGCACGTGCAGCGGCGCCCGCCGATCCCGGGCCCAGTCGGCGACAGTGCGGAGCTGGTCGGCCGGAACCGCCCGCACCGAGTGCACTGCCGCGCCGACCCGCACGTGCGGGTCGGCCGGCTGGAACGCCGACGCCCGCTCGGCCCAGCGGGCCGCGTCGCCGTCGCCGAAGCGGCGCTGCGGCCCCGCGAGGGCCTGACCGTTCACGCTGGAGGTCAGGTAGCAGGCGTCCAGCAGGGTGAGCCGGATCCCGGCGTGCGCGGCGGCCTCCACCAGCGCCGCGCCCATCGCGTTCGGGTCGTCGTAGGCGCCGCCGTCGGGCCGGTGGTGCAGGTAGTGGAACTCGCCCACACAGGTGATCCCGGCGAGCGCCATCTCGGCGTACACCGCGCGGGCCAGGGCGAGGTAGGTCTCCGGGTCCAGCCGGTCCGCCACCGCGTACATCTGGTCCCGCCAGGTCCAGAAGTCGCCCCGACCGCCGTGGGTACGCCCGCGCAGCGCCCGGTGGAAGGCGTGCGAGTGCACGTTGGCCAGCCCCGGCAGGGTCAGGCCGGGCAGCCGTTTGGCGTCCCGCAGCACCTCCACCCCGGCGGCCGGCCCGCCGGCCCCCACCAGCGGTGTGAGCGCCGTGATCCGGCCGTCCTCGACCTCGATCAGCACGTCGGGCGTGGGTTCGGCGTGGTCGGGCAGCCAGGCGTACTCGGCCAGCCACCGGGTCGGGGTCAGCGACATGTCAGCTCCTCCAGCACCCGGGCCAGCGCGCGTACCCCGGCGGCGCAGTCGTCGTCGGTCGCGGCCTCGGCGGGGGAGTGCGACACCCCGGTCGGGTTGCGGACGAACAGCATCGCGGTGGGCAGGTGCGCTGCCAGCACCCCGGCGTCGTGCCCGGCGCCGGTGGGCAGCACCGGCGCGTCCAGCAGCGCGGCCAGCCGCCCGGCCAGACCGCCGTCGAAGGCGACAAGCGGCGTCGCCGACTCCTCGGTGACCGTCACCGCCGTACCGTCGCGGCGGGCGCGTTCGGTGAGCTTGCCCCACACCGCCTCGACCAGCCCGGACAGTGTCTGCGCGTCGGCGGCCCGGGCGTCCAGCCAACCTGTCACCTTCGACGGGATCGCGTTCGTGGCGTTGGGTTCGACGGCGACCCGGCCCACAGTGGCGTGCGCCCCGCGCAGCCGGGCCTCCTTGTTTGCCGCGAGCACCGTGAACGCGTAGGTGAGCATCGGGTCGCGGCGGTCGGCCATCCGGGTCGTACCCGCGTGGTTGCCCTCGCCGACGACGTCGAAGCGCCACCTGCCGTGCGGCCAGATCGCGCTGGCCACGGCCACCGGCGCGTCCGTCCCGTCCAGCGCCCGGCCCTGCTCGACGTGCAACTCCACGAAGGCGCCGATCCGGCCCAGCAGCTCCGGACGCGCGCCCGCCGGCCGCTCGCCGAGCGCCTCGGCGAAACTCACCCCGGCCGCGTCGCGCAGGCCGGCCGCGCGGTCGGGCGACAGCGCCCCGGTGAGCAGCCGCGACCCCAGGCACGGTACGCCGAAGCGCGCCCCCTCCTCCTCCACGAACGCGGCAAGCACCAGCGGACGGGTCGGGGTGACCCCGCGGGCGCGCAACTCGTCGACGGCGAGGAACGCGCTGACGATGCCGAGCGGCCCGTCGTACGCCCCGCCGTGCGGCACGGAGTCGAAGTGGCTGCCGGTGAGCACCGCGTCGGAGGCCTCCGGGTCACCCCAGTGGGCGAAGAGGTTGCCGTTGCCATCCTCGCTGACCGGCAGGGCGCGCTGCTCGGCCTGCGCCCGGAACCAGGCGCGCAGCTCCCGCTCCGGTTCGGTCAACGCGTACCGCAGATAGCCGCCGCTGTCGGCGTCCCGCCCGACCGGCGCGATCTCGTCCCACAGGGCCCGGAACCGGGCTGCGAGGTCCGCGTTCACGCGGCACCCTCGGTCATCGGGGTGCGCAGGCCGGTGCGGGCCGCGACGTCGCGGGCGATGTCGTAGCCGGCGTCGACGTGCCGGATCACGCCCATCGCCGGGTCGTTGGTGAGCACCCGCTCGATCTTCTGCCCGGCGAGGGCGGTGCCGTCGGCGACGCAGACCTGCCCGGCGTGGATCGACCGGCCGATGCCCACCCCGCCGCCGTGGTGGATGGACACCCAGGAGGCGCCGCTGGCCGTGTTGACAAGGGCGTTGAGCAGCGGCCAGTCGGCGATCGCGTCGGAGCCGTCGGCCATCGCCTCGGTCTCCCGGTAGGGGCTGGCCACGCTGCCGGCGTCCAAATGGTCCCGCCCGATGACGACCGGGGCGGAGAGTTCGCCGGAGGCGACCATGTCGTTGAACCGCACGCCGGCCCGGTCCCGCTCGCCGTAGCCGAGCCAGCAGATCCGGGCCGGCAGGCCCTGGAAGGCGACCCGCTCGCCGGCCAGCCTGATCCACCGGGCCAGCGGCTCGTTCTCCGGGAACAGCTCCAGGATGGCCCGGTCGGTGGCCGCGATGTCGGCCGGGTCGCCGGAGAGCGCCGCCCACCGGAACGGACCCTTGCCCTCGGAGAACAGCGGCCGGATGTACGCGGGCACGAAGCCGGGGAAGTCGAAGGCGCGCTGATATCCGGCGAGCTGTGCCTCGCCGCGGATCGAGTTGCCGTAGTCGAAGACCTCGGCGCCGGCGTCCTGGAAGCCGACCATCGCCTCAACGTGCGTCGCCATCGACGCGCGGGCCCGGTCGGTGAACTCGGCCGGCTTCGCCTGCGCGTAGTCCCGGGCGTCGGCCAGCTCCACACCCACCGGCAGGTACGACAGCGGGTCGTGGGCGCTGGTCTGGTCGGTCACGATGTCGATCTCGACGCCGCGACTGAGCAACTCGGGGAAGATCTCGGCGGCGTTGCCGACCACGCCGACGGAGAGCGCGCGCCGGTCCCGCTTCGCGGCGAGCACCCGTCGTACCGCGTCGTCAAGCGAGTCGGCGACCTCGTCCAGGTAGCGGTCGTGCATCCGCCGGTCGAGCCGGGTGCGGTCCACGTCGACGATCAGGCAGACGCCGCCGTTCATGGTGACCGCGAGCGGCTGCGCGCCGCCCATCCCACCGCAGCCGGCGGTCAACGTCAGCGTGCCCGCGAGGTCGCCCCCGAACCTCTTGGCGGCCACCGCCGCGAACGTCTCGTAGGTGCCCTGGAGGATGCCCTGGGTGCCGATGTAGATCCACGAACCGGCGGTCATCTGCCCGTACATGGTCAGGCCGAGCTGCTCCAACCGGCGAAACTCCGGCCAGGTCGCCCAGTCGCCGACCAGGTTGGAGTTGGCCAGCAGCACCCGGGGCGCCCACTCGTGGGTACGCAGCACGCCCACCGGGCGGCCGGACTGCACAAGCATCGTCTCGTCCTCGCGCAGGTCGGTCAGGGTGCGGACCAACGCGTGGTACGACGGCCAGTCCCGGGCCGCCTTGCCGGTGCCGCCGTAGACGACCAGGTCGTCGGGGCGCTCGGCCACCTCCGGGTCGAGGTTGTTCATCAACATCCGCAGGGCGGCCTCCTGCTGCCACCCGCGGGCGGTGAGCTGGTTGCCCCGTGCGGCACGGACGGGCTGGGTCATCTCGGGTCTCCTCCGGTCATCCGCGGAACAACTGACGGCGGGCCGCGGAGGCCTCGAACGCCTCCAGTCGGCGTTGGGTGTCGGCCGGTGCGGCGTCGCAGATCGCCTGTAACAACACCATGGCCAGGGTCATCGGGGCGGTGTGCAGGTCGAAGACGAGCTGCGCGCCGACCGCCGCCGGCAGCACCACGTCGGAGTGCTCGGTGGCGGGGCTGACCGGTGAGTCGGTGATCGCCACCACGGTCAGCCCGGCGTCGCGGGCGTCGCGGAGCGCGTCCAGGGTCTCCCGGGGGTAGCGGGGCAGGACGAAGGCGAGCAGGGCCGACGCCCCGGCCTCGGCCGCCTGCTCCAGGCGGTCGGTGAGCAGGCTGCCGCCGTCGTCGAGCACCCGTACGTCCGGGTGCACCTTCGCCGCGAAGTAGGCGAAGTACGCGGCCAGCGGCGCGGCGGCGCGCAGGCCGAGCACCGGCAGTGGGCGGCTCCGGGCGAGCAACCGCCCGGTCTCGGCGATCCGGTCCCGGTCGGCGAGCTGGCCGGCGAGCCGGTCCAGGTTGCCCATCTCCGCGCGTACCGCCTGCTGTAGCTCGTTGCCGGCGTCCGTCGACCCGCCGGGCGTCGCGGTGGTGAGGTCGCGCAGCCGGCGGCGGAGCGCCGGGTAGCCGTCGTGGCCGAGCGCGACGGCGAACCGGGTGACCGACGGCTGGCTGACCCCGGCCAGTTCGGCGACCTCGGCGGCGGACAGGTACGCCACGGAGGGGGCGTGTTGCACGAGGCAGTGCGCGATCCGGCGCTGGGTGGGAGTCAGCCGCACCCCGTCGAACAGGTCGAGCAGGTCGGTGCCCTGCGCACCACTTTCATTCACGGGCCGACTCTATGCATGGAATCTTTCACCTGGCAAGGCGGCCACCTACGCCGTTCCGGCGCGGTTCGACGCCGTCCGGAGAGTGTGCGAGGGCACGTCCTGACGGGGCAGTCCGCGCTCGGAGGTGATCGGTAGTATCCGCTCGGCGAAACGACGGAGGAGCGCACATGCAGCCGGAAAGTCCCTACAGGTTCACCCGCGTGCTCGGCGGGTCTCTGGTGGGAAAGGCATGGGCCGCCGTCGACGGGCAGGAGCGGCCGATGACGGTCGTCCTGCTGGACGGGCCGGCGGCGGCGGACCCACGCTGGCGGGAGGCCTTCGCCCACGCCGTCAGGATGTTGGCCCAGGCGCCCGCCGGTCACCCCTACGCGGAGGCCGACCTGTCCTCGACCAGCCCATGGGTGGCGTACGAGGGCGACCAGCCGGATGTTCCGGAGCAGCTGTTCCGGCTCCTCCAGCAGGACTACCGGGCTGACGACGGCACAGTGGCGCTCGGTGATTCCGTCGCCCCGGTCAGCGGCACCCCCGTGTCGACGGGCGGCCGGAGCCAGGACCCGGCGGGTGACGGTGGCACCGGCGCGCTCGGGGAGCCGACCCAGCAGGTCGCCCTGTACGCGCAGGCCCCGTGGTCCGGGCCGTCGTCCCAACCGGTCTCGGCGGCGCCCTCGTCCGGCGTGCCGGTCCCGCTCGACCGGGAACCGTTCGGGATGCCCGGTCGGCGGATCGCGCCGGTCCAGGTCGTCCGGAAACGTCGCAGCTGGATCGCCCTCGTCGCCGGCGGGCTGGCGATCGCTCTCGTCGCCGGATTCGTGGGATACGCCGTCGGCGGGCCCGGCGCGGAGGAGAAGACGCCGTCCGAAACGGCTTCCCTATCGCCCTTTCGGGCGACCCAGTTCTCCATCAACAAGGCGAAGTTCATCGGCGAACTGGCGCCGTTGGGCGAGCCGTGGCTGGCCGACGTCAGCGGTTGCGTGGTCTACAACGACGACGGCGGCCCGGATCTGCCACCCAACGAGGAGCGGCACATCTTCTGCCCCGACGGGGCGCTGGAGCTGCACTTCGTGCTGTTCCGGGAGCAGGCCCAGCGGGACGCGGCGCGCGCACAGCGCCAGGATCTCAACCTCGCCGCCGGCTCGCTCGCCCCGGGGCTGAAAGAGGCGACCCGGACGACCGGCGGCAAGAGCGGTGTGCCGGGCAGCTACGTCGAGTACGCGTTCAAGGTCGAGACCGGCACGTACTGCGGACTCTGGTGGAATCGGGACGACTCCAACGGTGTCCTGGTCATCGAAACGCCCTGCGAGGCCGGCATCGCGGGCAACTGGGAGGCGCTGCGAGACCTGTGGCGTCGGTACAGTTGAGTCCCGGGGTGGGGCGACCCGGTCCGGGCGGCGACGCCGACGGAGGCCGGCGTCCATCGACGCCGCCTGCTCCGTACGATCGCAGCGTGCACATGGTGACTGACCGGTTCCGCAGCCTGGGGCGTCCGGCGCGCTACGTCGGTCTGTGCCTGCTGCTGGTGGCAGTGGCGTTCCTGGTCCTGGGCAGGTGGGACCTCGCGCTCGCCGTCGGCGCCGGTGCGCTGCTGGGCTGGGTGCTGCTGAAGCCGGTCCGGATCACCTGGGCCATCTTCGTGGTGGCCTTCATGGTCCCGGTGACAATCGACTTCGGTTACCCGACAAATCCGTCGTACACGCTGCTGTTGCTCCTCTTCGTCCTCGCCGTCTGGGGACGGCTGCACCGCGCCGAACGCGACGGATGGCCGCCGAGGTTGATCGGTGCGGCGCTGCTGCTGCCGTTCTGCGCCGTCCTCGCGGGAGTGCTGCACTGGCACGGCATCAAGCCGGTGGCGGTCGGTGTCGCGCCCCTGCTGTGCATCGGCGTGCTGGGCTGGCACCTCATCGAGGAAGCGCGTCGCGATCCGAAGCTGATCCGGCGCATCGCCGAGACGTTCACCTGGATCAGCGTGGCCGTGACGGCGTTCGCCAAGTACCAGACCCTCACCGGCACCTGGCCGCTCTTCGACCAGTTCGCCTACGACTGGACCTACACGTCCCTGTTCGATCCGACCCGGGCGGCCGGGCTCTTCGGTCACCCGATCGTCTACGGCTCCTTCGCCATGGCCATGGCACTCGTGGCGCTGACGATCCGGGGTAGGTACTGGTACATCCCCTTCACCGCCAACCTCGTCGGGCTGGTGCTCTCCGGCACGCGTAGCGCCTGGGTGGGCACCGCCCTCGCGCTCGGGATCTGGCTGCTCCTCAATCTGCGGAGGATCGCCTGGCGCGGTGTGGCCACCGGGGTCGTCATCGCGGTGGTCGCCTTCGTCGCCGTCGCGGTCAACCCGGCGACCTTCCGGGTCGGCTCCTCCGAGCCACCGCCGACCTGGGTCAGCCCGGTGGAGCCGGGCGCGAAGCCGACGCCGAGTTCCGCCGCGCCGTCCGTGGACTCGGTCGACGTGGCGGGAGCACGGATGTCGGACCCGGTGGGATCGGCCAGTGCCAGCGCCCGCTTCGAACGCATCTCCGTCGCCTGGGACGGCATCACCCGCGACTGGTCGACAGTCATCTTCGGCAACGGCCCGGAGTCCAACGTGCGCTACCTGGAGGACGTCGGCATCGGCGACGGCCAGGCTCAGGTCTTCGACAACACCTACCTGACCATCTGGCACAACCTCGGCCTGGTCGGTCTGCTCAGCTTCCTCGGACTCCTGCTGACGCTGTTCTGGCGTTCCCGCTCGCTCGTCGGTCGACTGATCATGGTCGGGTTCGCCGCGCAGATCTTCTTCTTCGACGTGTGGCTGTGGCTCACCGCCGTGGCCGTCCTGCTCCTGGCGATCAGCCTGGGCGCCGCGGGTGACTCGGCAGCGTGGCCCCGGTCGCTGCGGGACCTGGTGCCCGGCCGACAGCGGGTCCCCGGTCGAGAGAGCGCCGACGTTGGGGAATCGCACCACCAGCCGCCGTCCCCGTCAGCCGGTGTGGCGGCGTCCTTCACCGCGCGTGGCACCCACAGCCACTGACCGCGCGAACCCCCTCGACAACTCCTTAAAAGAATGGCCCCGATGAACGACGACACTGGTCCACGTGGCCGCACCATGCGTGCCGGCGGTAGATTCGTCCGCAGCATCTGGCTCTTTCCGGCCCTGCTCACTGTCGTTCTGCTGGGGCTGACGGCCCTGCAGATCAATGGCTCCTCGGTGGGCATGGTCCACAGCAACTTCTACGGCGCGCAACCGGACCCGGACCTTCTGCTCAACGAACCGCAGGGGATCCGGGCGGACGAGTGGAACGTCAACACCCAACTCACCGTCGCCCAGGACGCCGCCGGCTACCCGCGGGTCAACCCGAACGTCGGGCAGGGCGAGGACGTCACCCTGATCAGGGACGTCCCGTACAAAGAGTGGTCGACGGTCTTCAAGCCACACAACCTGGCTTTCCTGGTGCTGCCGTTCGACTTCGCGTTCGCCTTCAAATGGTGGCTGATGGGCTATCTGCTCATCCTGAGCTGCTATTTCTTCGTGCTGGCGCTGATGCCCAAGCAGCGATGGTTCGCCGCCGGGCTCGGGCTGGCGCTGTTCTTCAGCCCGTTCAACCAGTGGTGGTACCAGTACGTCACGCTCTCGTCGATGTACTACGCCCTGTTCGCGGCGACGGCCCTCATCCTCCTGATGCGGTCGAAACGGCTGCTGGCCACCGTCGGCTGGGCAGCGCTCCTGGCCTACGTGCTCACCTGTTTCGCGCTCGTTCTCTACCCGCCGTTCCAGGTGTCCTGCGCCCTGGCGGTGGCCCCGTTCGTCGTGGGCTTCCTGATCGAGCAGGGTCGGGCGCTACCGCGCCGGCTGCTGCTGCGGCAACTGGGCATCGCCGTCGCGGCGCTGGTGGTCGCGGGCGCCCTGATCGGTGCCTTCGTCGCGACCCGGATGACGGTCATCGAGACCATCCAGAACACGGCCTATCCGGGTAAGCGGATCGTGGAGAGTGGTGGCTTCGACTTCGTGCACCTCTTCGCCGGGCACACCAGTTTCGGCCTGCAGTTCGAGGAGAAGGCCGCCGTCTACAAGGTGATGGCCAACCAGAGCGAGAACTCCAACTTCCTGCTCGTCTTCCCGTTCCTGTTGGTGCCCAGCGTGGTCCTGCTGATCATGCTGTACCGCGCCCAGCGGACCATCGACTGGCCACTGTTGCTTGTCAGTCTCACGCTCCTGGGAGCGGTGGCCTGGCTGTTCGTGCCACACCTGGACCTGGTCGGCAAGATCCTGCTCCTCAACATGGTGCCGCCCGCGCGGCTGATCATCGGCATCGGTCTGCTGAGCTTCGTGGGAATGGCCCTGGTCGTCCGGCGGCTGCTCGACGAACGGATCGGCCGGCCGAGCTACAAGATCGTCATCGGGTACACCCTCGTGGTGCTGCTCGCCCAGGTGTTGCTCACCCTGCACGTGGAGCGGGCCTTCCCCGACTTCATGCAGGAGCGCGGTCTGCTGCTGTCGATCACCCCCATCCCGCTTGTCGTGTTCCTGCTGCTTCGTAAGCACTTCGCCTGGGCGTCGGCCGCCCTGCTGGCCTTCTCGTTCGTCATGACGATGTACATCCACCCGCTGTACCGCGGCACCGAGGTGCTGACGCGGACACCGCTGGCGGAGTCGATCCGGGCCATCGAGGCCGAAGATCCCGACGCCACCTGGGCGACCGATGTGCCGTCCGTGGAGAACTTCGCCTACATGAGCGGCGCCCACTCGCTTGCCGGCGTCTACGGCTACCCGCAGTTGGAGCTGTGGCGGACGGCAGACACGCAGGGCGAACAGGAATTCGCCTACAACCGTTACGCCCATGTCTGGTTCGTCTTCGACCGGGATCCCGCCAAGACGGTACCGACCAGCTACGTGCTCGGGACCTCCGACCACTTCGACGTCGTCACCGAGCCGTGCGGCGACTTCCTCCGGCAGCACCAGGCCCGGTACCTGCTGACCGTGGAGCCACTCAACGAGCCGTGCCTGGAACTCCGCGAGACGATCCGCTACCCGGCTGCGACGTTCCAGATCTACAAGGTTCGCTGAGGACGCCGGGGCAGCTGGTCAGAGCTGCCCCGGCTCCGCCCTGACCCAGGCGGGGATCCGTACGGTTACCACACCGGTAACCGTACGGATCCCCGCTCTGCTGTGTGCCGCCCGCGCGGGGGCGGTCACTTCCGGCCGATCAGCAGGACAGGTTCGACTCCGCCACTCGCCTCTTCGACCCGGTAGTCGGCGAGCACCTGCTGCCAGGCATCCGCCTCCCCCATCGCGTGGGAGCGGATCAGCCACACGCGCCCGCCGCCGCGCTGATCCGCCAGCGTGAGCGCCTGATCGAGGCTGGCGTGCAGGGCCGCCGGCTCGTTGTCGTAGATCACCGTGACGTCCGAGCGGGTGGGCATCCGGATCCACCAGCCGACGGTGTTGGTGTGCGGGGTCACCAACTCGATCTGGTCCTGCGGCGAGTAGTAGGCGAAGCCGTACCACGCCAGCTCGTTCATGACGATGACGTCGTTGGCGGACCGGTGCGTCGCCACGAACTGGGTCGCCGAACGGATGTCGGTCACCGCGATGGCCGTGTAGTAGAGCCCCGGTTCGTCACCGTCGAACCGGTACCAGCGGCCATTGTGGAGGCCGTACAACGCGAGCAGCACCGCGCAGGCCGCCGCGGTCAGCGCCGTGGCCGGCAGGCGGGGCACTCCGCGGCGGGCGAGCGTGGCGCCACCGTAGGCCAGCCCCGCGACCCCGACACCCGCGACCGCGGCCGTCGTGACGAGCAGGAAGTGCGAGGTACGCAGCTCCAGCAGTGGATAGAACCGGGCGACCCCCAGCGTCGTCACCCCCACCGGCAGCAGGAGCACCGCGATCGCCGAAGCGGGGCGACCCTGCCGGGCGAGGGTGATGACACCGGCCAGGAACAGGCAGCCGATCACCAGCGCGGGCGCGCCCACCATCGGTGCCAGGTTGTGCACCTGCCGGCTGAGGTAGCCGGGCAGCTCGGTCAGGCTGGGGAAACTGTCGGCCCAGTACTCCCGCATCTTGTCGTTGTTGCCGCGCGCCGAGACGCCGAAGTAGAAGACGACGATGACTGTCATCGCGGCGAACGCCGCCACCGCCACGTCCCGCAGCCGCGCCCACCGCCGCCGCAGCGCGGTCGCCAGCAGCAACCCGCCGAACACGCACGGGGCGGCGATCGCTGTCACGTGGCTGAACGCGATGCCGGTGGCGGCCACGGCCGCGAGCACGCCGAGTCGACGCCGCGACCAGGTCTGCTCCGTCCAGGCCGCCAGGGCGACAAGCACCACGGTGATCGCGGCGTCGGCGGTGTACTGCTTCAGGTCATGACGGATCTGCTGGGCCGGCACGAGCAGCACCGCCGTGGCGCAGGCGACGCCAGCGACGACCCCGAGCCACCGCGTCGGCCACCGCAGCAACCGTCCGAGCGCGTACGCGGCGACCATGGTGAGCCCGTGGAACGCCAGCGGCACCACGCGTAGGTAGTCGGCGTCCGGCACCAGTCGCAGCAGGAAGCTCCACCCGAGCGGGGTGGACGAGGTCGCCACCGGCAGGTCGCTCAGCGGCAGCCGCACCGACAGCGCCACCCAGGCCTCGTCGAGCCAGTACCCGGCCGTGAGCATCGTCTTGACGTCGTGGACCACCGGAAAGAGGGCCAGCAGCACGCCGACGGCGATCCAGTCCGCGGGGATGGGACGGCGTCCCTTCGGCGTCGCCGACGTGGGTGGACGACCCACGTCCCCGCGTTCCAGTTGTACGACCACGTCGGTTCCCATCACGAGTACGGAACGACAATGCTCCACCCGCACGACGTCATCGGGGGGAGTGCACCTCGGTGCCGCCCGGCGAGCCGGGCCGGGCACCGCCCGACGCCACCGCCAGCTGTGGAATCAGCTGGCCCCGGCCGGCCGCGTCGACGTGGGCAGGGGCTCGGCCGCGCCACGCTGCGTCGGCACCGACGTGCCGATCAGGCGTGCCGCCTGCGGGTTGCGCCGGGCGGCCGTCGGCAAGCCGACCACGAACTCGGGGAACAGGCCGAAGAAGGTCCGGGCGCTCTGCAACTCCAGGGTGTGCGCCCGCGACCACTGGAACGAGTTCGTCGCACGGGCCCAGTGGTGGGTCCACCGCACGTCGCCGAGCAGCACCACCGGCATGTCGTGCCGCCACGCCCGCAGCCCCAGCTCGTGGTCCTCGTAGTAGAGGAAGAACCGCTCGTTCCATCCGCCCATCGCGACGAAGTCCGCGGTGCGGGCCGCGACCGCCGCGCCCATCACCCAGGCCACGTAGACAGCGTCGCCGGGGTTCGCCACCACCCGGTAGTTCGCGTGCATCCGCGACAGCGGCCAGATCTTCCGGTTGCCCAACTTGGCGGTGGCGTAGGGGAAACCCCGGCCGTTGGGCTGGGGGGTGCCGTCGGTCGCGAGCAGTTGGGGAGCGACAAGGCCGCCGTGCACGTCCAGGTGACGCTGCATCGCGGCGAACCCGGCGGGCTGGACCTCCAGGTCGGGGTTGGCGAACAGGACGTACTCACCCGCCTGACGTACGCCGACGTTGTTGGCCTTGGCGAAGCCGACGTTCTCCGGCAGCCGGATCACCCGGGCGCCCAGTTCCTCGGCCACGGCGGCCGAATCGTCGGCGGAGTTGTTGTCCACGACGATCCACTCGTAGGGCTTGGCGCCGCCCCAGCACCGCCGGAGCGTGTCCGCGGAGTTGTAGGTGACCGTCACGACACTCCACGGGGTTCCTGCCATCATGCGCTCCGAACTCTCAGATAGCTGACCAGGGATGCAAAACCGAACCGCCTGCCCTTCCACTGCCGGCGGGCGGCGGGCCCCTCCAGCAGGCCACGTCCCACCCCACGCAGGAAGGGCCGGAGCAGGCCCTGACGGGCGCGCCGGGCGGCCAGCGCCAGATGCGCCAGCGCGAGGATCGGGATCGCGACGAGCATCAGCGGCCAGGTGAAGGTCCGCGCGGCGACCAGGAGCCGGTTGCGGGCCAGCAGGAACGCCCGGAACCCCTGGAGCTTGTTGTCGCCCTCGACGCTGTGGCCACCGGCGTGCGGCAGCATGAAATCCAACCGCCGGGTCCGCAGGCCCTCGGCGTACATCCGGAAGGCGAGGTCGGCGTCCTCACCCCAGGCGAACAGGTGCTCGTAGAACCCACCGAAACGGTGGAAGAGCGCGGTGGGGAAGACCGCCGCGCCACCGGACGGGCCGAGTGGCCCACGCGGGACCGTCGCCGCCCGGTCGATGAACAGCGAGACCGGATGCAGGTCGATGCCGACGTACTCGCCGCCGTGCATGGCCAGACCCACAGCGATCGGGCTCTCCGGGTCCGCCGCGATGGCCGCGAACAACCGGGTCAGGGCGTCCTCCGGCAACCAGACGTCCGGGTTCAGCAGCAGCACGTGGCTCGTCCGCACCGCGGCGACAGCCCGGTTGCAGCCCGCCGCGAATCCCGGGTTCGACGAGTCGGGCAGGTACTCGTACCGCTCCTCGTCCAGACCGTCAGCGATGACCTTCGCGCACTCGTCCTCCGGCCAGTTGTCGGCGAAGATGAACCTCACCGGTAGCCCGTCGGCGGCGCGTACCCAGGTCGGGAGCGTCTCGGCGAGCATGTCGCTGGACCGGTAGAGGACCGTGACGATCGTCAACGTCTCTGCCATTCGGACACCCCCCTCACTGTTTGCGGACGACTGGCGGACAACCGGGACGACGGCGTGCTCGTCACAGGAGGGACCTGTACAGGCTCTGCCACCGCTGCACACACCTGTCGAAGGCGTACTCCTGGGCGTACCACTCGGCCACCCGCTGCCCCTCGTCGACGGCACGGTGGCCGATCGCCTCCCGGATCGCGCCGGCGAGCGCGGCGGGCGCGAGGTCCGCCCGGAACGCCAGGGTGCCCGTCGCGTGCCGGGTCACCTCGGCCAGGCCACCGGCCCCGGTGTGCACCACAGGTACGCCGAGGGACAACGCCTCCAGCGCGCTGAGCCCGAACGACTCGACCCGGGACGGCACCACGAGGCAGTCGATCTCCTGGAGGAAGTCCGCGGCCGTGACCCGGCCGACGAGGTCGAGGTTGGGCCGGGCGGCGATCGCCATCGAACCCGCCCCGGCGACCTTGAAGTCCAGCTCCGGGAGGAGGGAGGCGATCTCGGGCAGGAGATCGGCCCCCTTCTCCTTCTCCAACCGGCCGAGATAGCCCACCACCGGCCGTCGACCCGGCTCCGGTGTCTGGGCGGGCTTCGGGCTCGGCCAGGTGACGGGCAGCGGGTTCGGGATCAGGTGGATGTTCTTGACCCCGCCCCGCTCGCGCAGCTCGGCGGCCTCGAACTCGGACACCGCCACGGTCGCGTGTGGACGCACCCGACGCATGGCCAGGTCCAGCGTGATGTTGGACTGGATGAGCGCCTTCTGCTGGAACGAGCCGGCGGTGTCCCGGTACTGCCACAGGCTGTTGTGCAGGGTGACGACGAGCGGCGTCCGCCGGCCCCCCATGCTCAGCGCCGCTCGGGAGTGCATGGCGGCGGACAGCAGGTGCGCGCAGACCACGTCCGGCTGCACCTCGTTGACCAGGCGACGGATCTCCCGGGCGTAGGCGAGATCGATCCGGCTGGTCGCGCTGAGCCCGATCCACGGCACACCGGCCTCGCGCAGCGCGTGGCCCACCTCGTCGTCCGAGGTGGCGGCGACGACGTCCAGGCCGGTTCGCGCGTGCGCCGGGATGATCTCCGTCAGGATGCGTTCGGCGCCACCGAGCTGCCGCCGCCCCGAGCCACCAGTGGTGCAGACGAACAACACCTTCACGAGGTACGCAGCCCCTCGACGGCGCCACGGGCGATGGCGCGACGAACCGGGTTCGCGCCCACCGCGGCGCGCAGCAGCACCCCACCCACGTACGCCGTGGTGGCGATGCGACCGCGCCGGCCGCCCATGCTCCGGCTCGCCCGGATGAACTCCCGGGTACGGCGTTCGGAGATCTCCTCCTCGGACCAGCGCCGCTTCGCGGTCGCGTCGTCCTCATGCATGATCACGGCCTCCGGCACGTACGCCAGCCGCAGACCCTGTTGCCGGACGGCCCAGCAGAGCCGCATGTCCTCGGAGTAGAAGAACGACGTCTCGTCGACGCCGCCGATGGCGTCGAAGGTGCTCCGCCGCATGGCGACGAAGGGACCGGTCAGCCAGTCCGCCTTCTCCGGCGGCGCGACGATGCGCAGGTTCGGCAGCACGAGGCTCAGGCCGGTGGCGTGGGCGAAACCGACGCCCAGGCCCAGGAACCGCCCGCCCTCGGTCTGTGACACGCCCGACGGCGTGACAACGCCCGGGAAGGCCGCGCCCACCTGCGGGTCCTGGAGGGCGGTCAGCAGGCGGGTCACGGCGTCGGCGTGCACGATGATGTCGTTGTTGGAGAGGATCACGTTCGCCCGGCTGGTGTGGCGTACGCCGAGGTTCATGCCCCGCGCGTATCCCAGGTTCGAGCCGGACTGGACGTACTGGACACCCTGCTCGGCGCAGAACGCGCTGAGCGACTCCTGGATGTGCGCCGAGCTGCCGTTGTCGACGACGACGATCTCCGCCTCCGCCGGCAGCGACAGGACGCAGGCGCGGGTGCGCTCAAAGTCCTCCCAGGCGAGGACAACAATCGAGACATCCATGTCAAACCGTCCCATTATTCGGCGACTGCGCTCGTCGCAGGCTCGCTCTGGAGGCGAAGGCGTGTACGGCGTAGGCGAGCGTCGAGGCGATCGCCGCCCCGATCACACCCGCCCACGGGATGATCGCGAAGTACGCGGGAATCGCGAACGCGAGGGTGATCATGGCGACCACTGTCGTGGCCCGCTCGCCCCGCCTCTTCAGCAGCAGGGCGCTCCAGCTCTTGCCTGCCGCGGTGGCCAGGGAGCCGGGCAGGAGGACAAGGCCGAGAATCCAGGCGTGCCGGTACTCCGGCTGGAGGTAGCCCAGCACGCCGAGCCCGAGGACGGCGGCCAGGGCGACCGGCAGCGCCGCGGTGACCACGGACCGGGTGGGGTCGGGTCCGTCGTTGCCGTCCCGGCTGGCCAGGATCCGCTGCGCCCGTACGACGGCGCCAGCCTGCGCGAACTCCAGCGCGGCGACGGCCAGGGCGTACACGCCGAGGGGGCCGGCGCCGACGAACCTGGCCACCAGGATCTGGTTGAACCGCAGCGTCATCATCTGGGCGAAGATCCCGAGGTGCAGGTTGCCGACGGCAGCCATGTCGGCGCGGTAGTCCACAGCGGTGGCCTCCGGCCGGGGTGCGGGCCCGATCCGCCGGAGCATCCCCAGCACCAGGGCACACACGGACAGCGCGCTGACCCACTGGACGACGAGCCACACCATGCTCCACAGGCCGCCGTCCAGGTAGCCGGCGAAGTACAGCGCCACGTAGCCGCCGACCAGGACCGCCCCGCTCGCCGCGCGCATCGCGTAGACGACAAGGAAGCTCTTCTGGCGCAGCGCGATCGACGAGACCGTGTTGAAGATCGTCAGACCTGCCGCGGACCCCATGCCGACCAGGTAACTGCCGATCCCGGCGACCGTGGTGAGCACCGCGGCGGCGACGACGGAGAGGAGGACCGAGGCCGCCAACATCGCGAGGACCCAGGGGCGTCCCCGCGAGAAGACCCAGCCGCCCGGACGGGACAGCAGGAAGGTGTCCAGGGACAGGCCACCGACTGCCGCGCCGAGCGTCGCGCTCACCATGTTCGCGGAGAGCTCACCACGCTCCGCGGGCGGCAGCGCGACGGACAGGACCGCCGCCAGCCCGGTCAGGCCGAGAGCGCCGATGTAGAGGCGTTCGGGTGCGACGAGCCGTCGCAGCAGGCCCAGTGCGCGGCGTCCGGGCGATGGCTTCGTGCCGGGGCCCGGCGATGGCCGAGCGGTATTGACCAGCGACACGCCGTTCACTCGCCCCCCATAGATGCGATACGTGCGGGCACGACGAGTCGTACTTCGCTGGCACTTTCTACCCGAATGCCGTTACACCTGCAATCGACCGGGCGGCCCTAACCGATAATGCCGAAACACCTGCCGGCGCCGCCAGTCGGCCGGCGTAGACTCTCGGACCCGTGAGGATCCTCGTCACCGGCGGAGCCGGATTCATCGGGTCGGAGTACGTTCGCCTGCTGCTGGGCAAGCCCCTCGGCAGCGCCGAGGGCGTGCCGCCACTCGAGCCGGCGGTCGTGACCGTGCTCGACAAACTGACCTACTCGGGCAACCTGGCCAACCTCGACCCCGTCCGCGACGACCCGCGGCTACGGTTCGTCCAGGGCGACATCTGCGACCCGGTCATCGTCGACGAGGTCGTCGCCGAACACGACGTCATCGTGCACTTCGCCGCCGAATCCCACGTCGACCGCTCCATCGCCGGCGCCGCCCCGTTCGTCACCACCAACGTCCTCGGCACCCAGACCCTGCTCGACGCCGCCCTGCGCCACCGCACCAGCCGCTTCGTGCACGTCTCCACCGACGAGGTGTACGGCTCCATCGACGAAGGCTCCTGGACCGAAACCTGGCCCCTGGCCCCGAACTCCCCCTACTCGGCGTCCAAGGCCGGCTCCGACCTGCTCGCCCTGTCCTACCACCGCACCCACGGCATGGACGTCGTCGTCACCCGCTGCTCCAACAACTACGGCCCGTACCAGTTCCCCGAGAAGGTCATCCCCCTGTTCGTCACGAACCTCCTCGACGGCGCCACCGTCCCCCTCTACGGCGACGGCGGCAACATCCGCGACTGGCTACACGTGCACGACCACTGCCGCGGCATCGCCCTGGTCCAACAGAAGGGCCGCGCCGGCGAGGTCTACAACATCGGCGGCGGCACCGAACTGACGAACAAGGAACTCACCGGCCGACTCCTGGACGCCTGCGACGCCGGCTGGGACCGCGTCGTCCCGGTCACCGACCGCAAGGGCCACGACCGCCGCTACTCCCTCGACATCACCAAGATCCACGAAGAGCTCGGCTACACCCCCAGCATCACCCTCGACCAGGGCCTTGCCGACACCGTCACCTGGTACCGCGACAACCGCACCTGGTGGGAACCCCTCAAGGCCACACCCACCGCCTGAACTGACAACGCCGCGGGTGGTGGCGCCGACGATGCGAACTCCGTCGGCGCCGCCACCCGCGGCGTTGTGGCGTCTGGTCAGCGACCGCCGGCGCGGAAGACCTCCGAGACGGTGCGGAGCACCACCTTGACGTCCAACCACAGCGACCAGTTCTCGATGTAGTAGTTGTCGAAGCGGGCCCGGTCGGAGATCGGGGTGTCGCCCCGCAGACCACTGACCTGGGCAAGCCCGGTGAGCCCGACGGGAACGCGGTGGCGTGCCGCGTAGTTCGGGTACTCGGCCGAGAACTTCTCCACGAAGTACGGCCGTTCCGGCCGCGGCCCGACCACGCTCATGTCGCCGCGCAGGATGTTCCACAGTTGGGGCAGCTCGTCCAGGGAGGTCCGGCGCATGAACCGGCCGATGGGGCCGACCCGGTTGTCGTGCGCGATGGACCAGTTGGTCTGGGACTCCTGCTCGTTCACGGGACGCATCGACCGGAACTTGATGACCTTGAACGGCTTGCCGTACCGGCCGATCCGCTCCTGGTAGAAGAAGATCCCACGGCCACCGTCGATGAAGGTGGCGAGGGCGCAGAGCAGCAGCACCGGGCTCAACAGCAGGAGCGCGACACCGGCGAACAGCATGTCGGACGCCCGCTTGATGGCCCACCGCGGGCCGGTCAGCGTGATGTCACCGATCTTGACGATCGGGAACGCGCCGATGTGGTCCGGGTAACCGCTGTGCGAGCGCGAGCCCCACAGGCGCGGCACGGCCCAGAGATCACAGCGCGAGCTGCGGGGCTGCAACAGGGTTTCCATCAGCGTCGTCTCGTCGCAGTCCGGATCGGCGATGATCAGGACCTCGCACTCCGTCAGTCGGACGAGGTGTTCGAGGTCCGTCATCGTCCCGCTCAGCGGAAGCGCCGCGTTGTCCTGCCGTGACGAAGCGTCGACGCAGCCGACGAACCGCAGACCGTACTGAGGGTAGCGGCGCAGCAACCGGGCGATCTCGAGGCCGATCGGCCCACCGCCGACGACCAGCGCGTTGTGCTCGGCCCACCGACGCTTGCGGGACAGGACGGTGAACGACCTGCTGGCCGCCCGCCCGACGATCACGAGCCCCGCCGACAGCGCGACGCCGCGCATGAACCCGCCGACGTACGCCACCGAGGCGTGGCGCTCGGCCGCGATGATGGCCACCACCGAGGCGGCGGCCAGCAGTCGCCCGCAGAGGCTCGGCAGCTCGTCGAGGATGCTCACGTGACGGCGCGGCCGGTAGAGGCCACCTGCCGCGAACAGGGCCACGGTCAGGACGGCGTTGGCCAACGTCCCGCGCCAGTAGCTCTGGGTCAGCACCAGCGGAGCGATCAGCGCGACGGCGTCGACCGGCGCATTCATCATCCATGCCCGCAGCCACCGGGTCCGCGACGAGGTGCGGGACCTCGCGTACGGCAGGACGGCGGTGGTGCCCAGACCGGGCACCTGAACCTTCGCCTGCGCCCGTACCCCCGGCTCCCTGGTCTGGGGCACGGGTGGGGCGCCTCCGTAGAGGCGGGCCCCGTCGCCCGGCATGTCGATGTCGTCCTCGTCGACTGACGGCGTGGACGAATGGCTGGTCGCCGGATGGCCTGACACTAGTGGACCTCCCCGTGAAAGCCCTCGGTCACGTATCCCGACCAGAAGGGCGACCGAACTCTACGATCGACCGGGTCGTGTCACCATAGCCGCCAAGTCAGTTCCTCCTCCTACTTTGCGGCGGAGAGGATTCCCGGAACGTTGTCGTCGCGGACCGCATCGAAGACCTTCGCGGCCTTCTCCTTGTCGGCAAGCACCACGCTCTCGGTGCCCATCATGCCGGTGCCCTTCACCGGGCAGGTCAGGAACGTCATGTTGCCGCTACGCAGGTCGCGCATCTCGGACGCCAGGTCCAGCAGGTTCAACTTCTTGTCCACGGCGACCGCGTCGGCCATCGCCTTGACGAAGGAGTTGAGTTTGGCCGGGTTGGCGAGCGTCCCGCCGGACGCGGCCTTGTCCAGGATCGCCTTGATGACCTGCTGCTGGTGCCTGATCCGGGCGAAGTCGCCGTCGGCGAAGGCGTGCCGTTCGCGCGCGTAGTCCAGCGCGGCGGCACCGTCCATCTTCTGCCGACCGGCGTTGAACGTCCGGCTGCCGTTGAGCGCGTACAGCGTGGTGAAGCCCTTCTCCACGTCAATGGTGATGCCGCCGAGCGCGTCCACGATCTCCTTGAAACCGCTGAAGTCGACGATCGTCACGTGGTCGATCCGCACGCCGGTGAACTTCTCCACCGTCTGCACAAGCAGCGGCACGCCACCCCACGCGAACGACGCGTTGATCTTCGCGTCCTTGCCACCGCGGCCGGACGAGGACTTCGGCACGCTGACCCAGGTGTCCCGGGGGATCGAGATGAGCTGGGCGCTGGACCGGTCCTTCGGAAGGTGGGCCACGATGATGGTGTCGGTGCGGGAGCCGGACTCGCTGTCCGGGTCGCGCGAGTCACTGCCGAGGATCATGATGTTCATGGCGCCCTTGGCGTTCTCACCCACCTGCGGGCGGTCGGCCTCCGGCACACCGTCGAAGGCGTCGACGCGCTCGATGCCGGAGTTGATCGAACGGAAGTACAAACCTCCGGCGATCATCCCGCCACCGCCGAGCAACGCCAGGACCACGAAAGTGATCAAAGCGACCTTTTGCCACCGGGGACGCCTCGGACGCGCCTTCTTTGTCGGGTCCGATGGTTGCTGCGCCTCGATGAACTGGGTCTCGGGCTCCGCGTACTCTTGGCGATACTGCATGCCGCGATGCTACTGATTCCCGGTTACGGGGATGTACCCCCGTCCGGGCCATAGGGTTCCGCATCCCGACCGAAACTTCTCCGACGATCGTTGCGGTGAACCTGCTATGAAGCAGTGGTGGACGTCACGCAACTGCGCCGAGCCATCGCCCGCACGCCACTCGCCCCGGTCGCCGCCTTTCCGAAGCGGCTCGCCCGGGTGGTCCGCCACGACGCCAGGGTGCTGCGCATTTCGGCCCGCTGGCTTGTCACCTCCCGGGAACATCACAACTACACGTACGAGCTGACCACGCTGAGCCGCCACCACCTGGCCTGGTTCGTCAGCGTGGTCTGCGACCGGCCGGTCACACAGGTCCGCGGCTGGCTCGACGAGATCGAGTCCGACCAGGCGTTGCGACGACACATCGAGCAGGCCACCGCCGGGGCCGCCCGCCGTGGCCTCGCCGACAGGCAGGTCCGCTACGCCCGCCGGATCGGCTGGTACGCCATCGTCCGTGCCACCCGACCGGCGCACATCGTGGAAACCGGTGTCGACAAGGGACTGGGCACCGTCGTCCTGGCCGCCGCCCTGCTGCGCAACGCGCAGGAGGGGCACCCCGGCCGGATCACCTCGCTGGACATCAACCCCGAGGCCGGCTACCTCGCCCAGGTCGCACCCTGGTCGGACGTCGTCGACCTGGTGATCGGCGACTCGATCGCCTCGATCGACGCACTGGACCGCCCGGTCGACCTGTTCCTGCACGACAGCGATCACAGCCGCGCCCACGAGAAGCGCGAGTTCGACGCCGTCGAGTCGACGCTCGCGGCCGGCGCGATCCTGCTCACCGACAACGTCACAAGCACCAACGTGCTCGCCGAGCACGCCGAGCGCACCGGCCGGCGGTTCCTCGCCTACCGGGAGAGCCCCGCCAACCACTGGTACCCCGGCGACGGGATCGGCGTGGCATGGTAGCCCCGTGCGGCTGACATCGATCCACACGTACCCCGTCAAGGGTTGTCACCGGCTCGACCACGACGGCGCGATCGTGCAGCCGTGGGGCCTGGCCGGCGACCGGCGCTGGATGGTCGTGGACGCCGACGGCGTCGGCGTCACCCAGCGCGAGACCACCCGGCTGGTCGGCCTGCACGCCACCGTGCGCCCCGGAGGCCTGTCGCTGCGCGCCGACGGGCAGCCCGACCTCGACGTGCCCGAGCCGGCCGGCGGCGAACCGGTCGCCGTGCGTACCTTCCGCAGCCGCGAGCTCCCGGTCCCGGCCCTGCCGGCCGGTCCAGCGGCCGACGCCTGGCTCGGCGCGCTGCTCGGCCAACCGGTCCGGCTGGTCTGGCTGGCCCGACCGACCCGCCACGTGGCCGCCGCTGGTCGCGAACACGACACCGGTGACCAGGTCAGCTTCGCCGACGCCTACCCGCTGCTGCTGACGAACACCGCCTCCCTCGACGCCCTCAACGACTGGCTGGCCGAGGCCGGGGAGGAGCCGGTGCCGATGACCCGGTTCCGGCCCAACCTGGTGGTCGACGGGGCACCGGCCTGGGCCGAGGACGACTGGGCCGGCCGGCCACTGCGCATCGGTGACCTGCGCTTCCGCGCCGCCGGGCCCTGCGGGCGCTGCGTGGTGACCACGACCGACCAGGAGACCGGGGTACGCGCGAAGGAACCGCTGCGCACCCTCGGACGACACCGCAACGTCCGGCAGAAGATCCTCTTCGGACTCCACCTGGTGCCGCTCGACACCGGCCACCTCGCGGTGGACGCCCCGCTCGTCAGCACGCCCTGACCACTGCCGAGCGCGACCGGCGAGCGGAACGCGCCGATCACCGTCCGTCGATGCTGTCTTAGCTTTGGCTTAGCCGGCTTGTCCGCGCACACCCCGTTCCGGCAGCATCGCCGTCGTGACGGACGTCAGCGTTGTGGACATCGACCTGGACCATGCTCCCGAGCAGCGGCCCGCGTCGTCGTCCCGGTCGACGCCCTGGCTGGTCGCCGCCGGCGTCACAGTCGTCGCCGCGGCACTGGGACTCACCCTGACCATGCGGTCCGGCTCCGCCCCCGCCTGCGCCGCCGGCCGGAGCCTCGCCGCCGCGCCGCCCACCGGCACCGCCACGCACAGCGGCAAGGCCACCTTCTACGACTCGAACGGCGCCGGCGGCAACTGTTCGAACCCCGCCGCCCCGGCCAACAAGCTCTACGTCGCGCTCGGCCCGACCGAATACTCCGCCGGTGCCGCCTGCGGTGGATTCCTCGACGTGACCGGCCCCAAGGGCACCGTCCGGGTGCTGATCATGGACCAGTGCCCGGAGTGCGCCCCCGGGCATCTCGACCTGTCCCGCGAGGCGTTCGCCCGGATCGCCGAACCGGTCCAGGGGCTCGTTCCGGTCACCTACCGCGCGGTGGTCAACCCGCCGCTGCCCGGTCCACTCACCTTCCGGATCAAGGAGGGCGCGTCGCAGTTCTGGTTCGCCGTCCGGGTCGGCAACCACGGCAACCCGCTGCGGTCCGTCGAGGTCCGGCAGCGTGACAGCGATCCGTGGCGCTCGGCCGCCCGGCAGGACTACAACTACTGGCTGATCGCCTCCGGCGCCGGCGCCGGCCCGTTCACCATCCGGGTCAGCGACGTGTACGGCAACCGCGCCACCGTCAGCGGCATCCGGATGGCGCCCGGCCAGGTGCAGAGCAGCGCCGTCCGGATGTACGGGCCCGGCGCCGTCGCGGCCACCCCGCGCCCGTCCGCGTCGGCTCGGCCACCCGGCAGGCAACCCGCCGCTGGTACGCCGACGCAGGCCCGCCGCCCGGTCGAGGTGGCGAAGGCGAGCGCGCCGGCCACCGGCACGCCGAGCACCCAGCCGGCCGGGGCGAACGCCCGCTGGTGCGCGAGCTGACCGCTCAGTCGACAGGTGTCAGGTCGAGCCACATCAGGATCTCGTCCCGATCGTCATCGGGCGCCACCCGCAACGCGCCCGGCAGACGGCCGATCTCCCGGTAGCCGAGGCGGCCGTAGAACTTGTCCAACCCCAACCCGTCGCGGACCGTCACGTGCAGCGCCTCGTGGCCGAGTCGCCTGCCCAACCGGGCGGCCTCGACCATCAGCGCCGAACCGTAACCGCTGCCCTGGGCGTCCGGGTGAACCATCACCCGCTTCAACACGCACCAGTGCGCCTTGAGCGGGAAGCGGTTGTCACTGAAGACCAGCAGGGCCACCAGCCGGTCGCCGGAGTAGCCGACCAGCAGGCGGTCCGGCCCGTCGGCGATGCCGGCGAAGGTCGGGTCGGCGAGCACGTGCACGTCGGCGGTGGTCACCGGCGGGACGAAGCCAACCGCGCCACCGGCGTTGCTGACGTCCGACCACAGCGCGACGATCTCGGCGCGCAGGCGCGGGGTCAGGTCGGGGTCGAGGACGAAGCGCAGACTCACGCTCGCCATCCTGACCCGCCGACCAGGCCCGTGACCCTCGACAGTGACGCGCCCGACAACCACGTGGGCACGCGGTGCGTGTTGACCTGTGCGGGAGAGGGGATTCGAACCCCTACGCCCTTTCGGACAATAGGACCTAAACCTATCGCGGCTGCCGTTACGCCACTCCCGCCAACTCGCTGAGTCTAGAGCGTCTGGCTTCGGCGGTGTTGAGCCCCGCCTCCCTGAGAATGGTCGAGACCGTGCCGTGGCTCAGCGGCTCAGTCCAGGCCGAGGTCGCGGCGGAGCTTGGCGACGTGTCCGGTGGCCTTGACGTTGTAGAGCGCTCGCTCGATCTTGCCGTCGGCGTCGATCACGAACGTCGAGCGGATCACGCCGGTGACGGTCTTGCCGTACAGCTGCTTCTCGCCGTACGCGCCGTAGGCGGTCAGCACCGCCCGGTCCGGGTCGGACACCAGCGGGAAGGTGATCGCGTCGCGCTCGCGGAACTTCGCCAGCTTCTCCGGCTTGTCGGGGGAGATGCCGACGACCTCGTAGCCAGCGGCCTGGAGCGAGGCGAGCGAGTCGCGGAAGTCGCAGGCCTGCTTGGTGCAGCCGGGGGTCATCGCGGCCGGGTAGGCGTACAGGACCACCTTGCGGCCGCGTAGGTCGGCGAGGGAGAGCTGGTCGCCGGTGTCGGTGGCGAGGGTGAACTCGGGCGCGGGGTCACCGGGGGAGAGGCGGTCGGGCGTGGTCATGGCCCGACGATACCGCCGGGCGGGCGGGTGCTGTCGCGGGCGACGCGCGCAGGTTGGCGCCGCCGGCCCTCGGTCGACTCGACTTCCGGGAATCCGGGCCATCGGCGGGTCGCGGACACCCCGACAACAAGGAAAGCGAGTCGATCACCAGGCGGACACCCCGGCATCAAGGAAGGCGAGACGATCACCCGTCGCCGGGCGGGCGCGGAGTTTGGTCGACCGCGAGGTGATCAACACCTCGCGTTGTTGCCAGACTCTGGCAACAACGAGTCTTGGGAAATAGGCTGACGCACGCTGGCCCGGTCGGGCCCACTGACGTGTGGGAGGTCGCGTGGAAACACTGGCGATGCACATCTCGAACGGGATCATCGACGGTCCCGTGGCGGCGATCTTCGCTGCGCTCGCCCTTGCCGCGCTCACCGTCTGCGTCCTGCGCGGCCGGCGCGACCTGGACGACCGGCTGGCCCCGATGGCGGGCCTGGTGGCCGCGTTCATCTTCGCCGTCCAGATGCTCAACTTCCCGATCTTCACGGCCGGTGTGAGTGGTCACCTGCTCGGCGGCGCGCTCGCCGCCATGCTGGTCGGCCCGTGGGTCGGCGCGCTCTGCGTGTCAGTGGTCCTGGTCGTGCAGGCGCTGATCTTCGGTGACGGCGGCGTGGCGATGCTCGGCCTCAACATCACGAACATGGCGCTGCTGGGCACCGCCGCGGCGTACGTGCTGATCGCGGTGCTGCTGCGCGTGCTGCCCCGGACGCGGGCCGGTCTGGCCGTCACCGCGTTCGTCGCCGCGACCCTGAGCGTGGTGGTCGCGTCGCAGGGCTTCGTCCTCCAGTACTGGCTGGGCGGCACCACCGACCTGGGGAACAACCTGACCGGTCTGGCCGGCACGATGGCCGGCGTCCACCTGCTGATCGGCATCGGCGAGGGCCTGATCACCGCGACCACGGTGCTCACCGTCGCGAAGGTGCGACCCGACCTGGTGTACGCGCTGCGTTCGCTGCGCGCACCCGCCGCCCCCGCTGTCCCGGTCGCCGGAGGTGTTCGATGAAGAATCGCTCGTGGGCTTTCCTGGCCGGTGGCCTGCTGGTCGCCCTCCTGCTCGCCGGGGTGGTGAGCAACTACGCCTCGTCCCACCCGGACGGGCTGGATTCGTCCTTACTCAAGGGCTGCACCGTCGACGCCGACGACACCATCGTCGGCGGCAGCTGTCCGGCGCAGCAGGCGAAGGACCACGAGCTGGGGGACAGCCCGCTCGCCGACTACGGCGTGCGCGGCGTGTCGAACAGCTTCGTCTCCACCGGCCTGTCCGGGGTGCTCGGGGTGCTTGTCACCTTCGCGATCGGCGCCGGCGGTTTCTGGCTGCTGCGCCGCCGGGGCACCACGCCGACCGACGGCACGACGCCGACCGACGGCACGACGCCGACCGACGGCACGACGCCGACCGACGGCCCCAACCCCACCGACGGAGACACGACAACCGCCGAAGGCGACCCCGCGACGTCCGACGACGTCCGGCGGCGCGCCGACGCGGCGAGCTGAGCAGGGGTACGCGATGGGCGCTGGTCACGGGCATGTCCTGTACCGCGAGGTGGCCTCGCCGGTGCACCGGCTCCCACCCGAAGTCAAGATCGTGGCGATGGTCGTCTTCACCATCGCCGTGGTGGCCACCCCACGCACGGCGTTCTGGGCCTTCGGCGCGTACGCGGTGCTGGTGGCGGTGGTGGCGGCGCTGGCCCGGGTGGGGCCGCGCTGGCTGCTCAGCCGGGCGCTGATCGAGTTGCCGTTCGTGCTGTTCGCTGTCGCGCTGCCGTTCCTCGGCACCGGCGACCGGGTCGAGGTGCTGGGCCTGCGGCTGTCCGAGGACGGGCTGCACGGCGCGTGGAACATCCTGGCCAAGGGCACCCTGGGGGTGCTCGCCTCGCTGCTGCTCGCCGCGACCACCACGACCCGGGACCTGATCGTGGGGTTGGACCGGTTGCACTGCCCGCAGGTGCTCACCCAGATCGCCACGTTCATGCTGCGCTATCTCGACGTGCTGGTCGGCGAGGCGCGGCGGATGCGGGTGGCCCGGATCTCCCGGGGCGACGATCCGCGCTTCCTGTGGCAGCTGCGCGGCTTCGCCGCCGGCATCGGGGCGTTGTTCCTGCGTGCCTTCGAGCGCGGTGAGCGGGTCTATCTGGCGATGCTGTCGCGCGGTTACACCGGGCGGATGCCCGCCGTGTGGCAGGGCGACGGCGCGGCGAGTGTCGGTCAGTGGCTGGTCGCGTCGACAGTGCCGGTGTTGGCCGCCTCGATCGCCGCCACCGCCGTCGTGCTGTCATGATCGGTGTCGTGCAGACCGCTGTCTCGCTGGACGTTCGTGGCGTCCGGTACGCGTACCCGGACGGGCACGTCGCCCTGCACGGGGTGGACCTGAGCGTGCCGCGCGGCGATCGGGTGGCGCTGCTCGGGCCCAACGGCGCCGGCAAGACGACACTGGTGCTGCACCTCAACGGGATCCTCACCCCGACCGAGGGCAGCGTGAGCGTCGGCGGGCTGACTGTCACGCCGGACCGGGCCACCCTGGGCGAGGTGCGTCGCCGGGTCGGCATCGTCTTCCAGGACCCGGACGACCAGTTGTTCCTGCCCACGGTGGCGGAGGACGTGGCGTTCGGGCCGGCGAACCTGGGCCTGCGCGGGGCGGAGTTGGCCGCCCGGGTGGACGAGGCGCTCGACGCGGTGGGGATGGGTGCGCACCGCGACCGGGCCCCGCAGCACCTCTCCTTCGGGCAGCGCCGCCGGGTGGCGGTGGCCACCGTGCTCGCCATGCACCCGGAGATTCTGGTGCTCGACGAGCCGTCGTCGAACCTGGACCCGGCGGCCCGTCGTGAGCTGGCCGAGATCCTGCGCGACCTGCCGGTGACGCTGCTGATGGTCACGCACGACCTGCCGTACGCGGCGGAGCTGTGCGAACGGTCGGTGATCCTCGACGGCGGCCGGATCGTCGCCGACGCCCCCACCGGAGACCTGCTGCGTGACGAGGCCCTGCTGGCCCGCCACCGCCTGGAACTCCCCTACGGTTTCATCCCGCGGCCGTAGCTCCGCGCTCGGCGTCGTCGGCCCGCGGTGCTGCGGCGGCGGCCCGGGACGCGGCGTGCAGGCGGAGGACTCCCGCGGCCGTCGCGCCTGCACCGGTGATCAGCACCACCGCCACCATCACCCGGGCGGCCTCGGGCGACCAGGGCACCGGGGCGATGGACCGGGCGAACACCGCGGCGTTGGCCGCGCCGGCGAAGAGCGCCAGGCAGGCCCCGGCCAGCGCCACCGCGAAGTCGGCGGCCGGGCGGCGGGCCAGCGCGTACCACCCGGCGGCGATCGCGCCGAGGCCGGTGAGCAGTGCCCAGATCTGCCCGGACAGCAGCCCGACCAGCACACCGACCACCCCCTGGGCGCCCGCGTCCAGCTCCCGCCCCACCGGGTAGCCGACGGCCACGACGCCGCCGGCGATCAGCAACGCGCCGAGCGCGGACAGCGCGCGGCCGCCGGCCGGGGCGGCGGCGACCAGGCCGAGCGCGCCCACCGCGAGCACCCCCACGATGGTCACCGCCCACCAGGTGTACGCGTCCGGCGGCGGCACCCAGTCCAGCGTCCCGCCGATCGTCACCGGGTCGGCGCCGTCCCGCAGTGGGATCGTCCAGTCCCGGACCCGGTGCTCCCGGTCCGGTGCGGCGCGTACGGCCGCCGGTGGCGCCGACTCCTGCCACAGGGCGCGCCTGTCGTGCCAGCGCACTGTGGTCCCGTCGGCGATCCGCCGCCAGGTCGGCGGGGCGGCCGGGTCGGCCTCGGCCGGGAGCGCGGTGTCCCCGGCGATGGTCCGGTTCAGGTAGGTGGCGGGGGAGCGACTGTTCTCGAAGACCCCGTCCGGGCCGACCCGCAGGTACGGCTCGCCGGAGTAGCCGATGACCTCGATGGCCCGGCCGGTGTCGTTCGTCAGCTCCAGTCGGGCGCCCGCCTCGACGACGCGTACCTCCAGCCCGGGTCGCTGCGGGGTGACCCCGGTGGTCCGGGTGCGGTAGTCGGTGCCGTCGGGGGCGTCCGCGCCGTGCGCGGCGGCGGGCGCCGCGGTGAGCAGGGCCGCCGCGCAGGCGGCGGTGGCGACCAGGCCGGCGCGGGCCAGCAGGGTACGGATCACTTGCCGGCCGCCGCCACGGCTGCGGTGAGCGCGTCCGGGGTGGGGTTCTCGAGTGGCTGACCGTTGACCTTGATCGTCGGCGTGCCGGTGACGTTGCTCTGGCTGGCGTCCTCGGTGACGTGTTCGGTCCACGTCAGGTACGTCTTGTCCTTCACGCAGCCCCCGAACGAGCCCCGGTCGAGACCCACGCCGGCGCCGATGTCGATCAGCTGGTCGTCGGTGAGCCCGGCGCTGCCCTCCGGCGGCTGCCTGTCGAAGAGCGCCTTGGCGTACTCCCGGAATTTGCCGCCCGCCGCGGCGCAGCCGGAGGCGGCCGAGGAGCGGGTGGAGTAGTCGGTGGTGGAGAAGCGGTTGAGGAACGCCACCGGGTGGTAGACCACAGTCGCCTTCCGGTCGGCCACCAGCTGCTCCAGCGTCGCCCCGGTGCTCTGCTCGAACTGCTTGCAGACCGGGCAGAGGAAGTCCTCGTAGACGTCGACGGTGACCGGCCCGTCGCCGGTGACGATGCCGGTGCCGGGCGCGTTCGCGCCGGGTGGGGTGGTGAAGGTGTCGGCGCGCTGGTTGGACCAGACGACCCAGCCGACGACACCGGCGATGACCAGGACGACGACCGCCGCGGCGGAAACCCAGATCGTGCGGCGACGCCGTCGCTCGCGGGCGAGCTGCTCGCGGACCACCCGGGCGGCGTCCCGCTGTCCCTTGCGACTACTCATCCTCGTCCTCCACAGCGGGTTCGCCGGACAACCACCCGTCCACCGATACCGGCGTACGCGGCCAGACCAGCAGAAATCCGGCCAGTACCAAGAATCCCAGGTCCCGAAGGATCTCCGGGAGGTAACTGGGTGCCTGCCCCTCGCCCAGCTGCCCGCCGCTGCCGAAGCAGCCGCAGTCGATGGCCAGCCCGCGCGTCCAGGCCGAGGCGATCCCCACGATGAAGACCACAAGCAGCGCGGCCGACACCCCGGCGACGAGCCGGGTGGCCAGCCCGAGCAGCAACAGCGCGCCCAGCGCCAGCTCGACGAAGGGCAGGGCCGCGCCGATCACCGTCGCCACGTCGTACGGCAGCACCTGGTACGCGTTGACGGCTCGCCCGGAGGCGGCGAGGTCACCGACCTTCGACGCGCCGGCGACGAGCCAGACGGCGGCGAGGCCGAGCCGTGCCGCCGTGCCGAGCCAGGGCCGGACGACCGGCCAACGGCCGGCCCGCGGGGAAGGTGGGGTCACGCTCATTTGTCGTCCCGTCAACGCCGGAAGTTCCCGCTCAGCCGGTCAGGGCGTCGCCGACCGCCTCGACCAGCTCGTCGCGGGCCCGGGCGACCCGGGAACGGATGGTGCCCACCGGCACCCCTTCGACGGCTGCTGCCTCGGCGTACGACAGGCCGAGCAACTGGGTGAGCACGAACGCGGCGCGCCGCTCGGCGCCGAGCCGGCGGACCAGGTCCGCCGCGCCGAACTGGCCGGCCGGGTCCGGGTGCGGGCGGTCGGTGTACGCGTTGGCGGCCAGCCGCTCGTCGAGTCGGCGGCGGCGGATCACCGAGCGCAGGTGGTCGGCGCAGGTCCGTCGGGCGATGCCGAGCAGCCACGTGCGGGCGCTGGAACGGCCCTCGAACGCGGGCAGGGCCCGAAACGCCCGCAGGTAGGTCTCCTGGGTCAGGTCGTCGGCGCTGTCCGGGTCGACAAGGGCGGCGGCGAACCGCCAGACCTCCATCTGGGTCAGCCGGACGAACGCCGCCTGGGCTCTGGGATCACCGTCGCGCGCGCTGAGCGCCCACTCGGTTGCCGGGTCCCGGGCGACGTCACCGGCCGGCTCTGCCGGACCGGCGGCACCGGTGTCACGCGGGACGGGGATCACGACAAACCAGGTTACGCGGCAGCCGGGGCAGCGTTAGGGTCCTTCGGCCCCTGGATGGTCTGCGCCACGTCGGGAACTTTTCCCCGACCCGAGCCGACTATCTTCGCATGACACGCGATCCCTACCGCGCGGCACCGACGGCTGAGCAGCGTTGAGCCCTTCGCCCGACTCGGGTCGCCGACCTCCAGCTCGGTCGGCGACCATGGCTGGCATGATTGTCGCCCCCCGCCGCTGGATCACCCGGCTGGCTGCCGCCGCCGGCCTGCTGGTCACTGTCGTCGCCCTGTTGATCGCGCCAGCCACCCCGGCCAGCGCCCACGCGGTGCTGGAGAGCAGCAGCCCGGCTGCCTCCTCCATCGTGCCGAGCGCGCCGTCCGAGGTGGTCCTCCGGTTCAGCGAGTCGGTCCGCAAGGTTCCCGGCAAGATCAGGGTCATCGCGCCGGACGGCTCCCGCGCCGACCGGGGTGAGCCGTCGTTCGACGGCGGCGAGGTGCGCATCCCGGTGGACCCGGCCGGCGGGCGCGGCACCTACCTGCTCAGCTTCCGGGTGATCTCGGCCGACAGTCACCCGGTGTCCGGGGCGTTCACCTACTCGGTCGGCGCGCCCTCGACGCCGCCGGTCGACTCCGGCACGGACAGCCGCGCCAACCCGGTGGTGGGTACGGCGGTGAAGGTGGCGCGTTTCCTCGGCTACGCGGGTCTGGTGCTGCTGGTCGGGCCGGCGCTGGTGCTCGCCGCGCTGTGGCCGCGACGGCTCTCCCGGCGAGGGCCGGCCCGGCTGGCCTGGATCGGCCTCGGCCTGGTGGCCGTCGCCACCCTCGCCGACCTGTGGTTGCAGGTGCCCTACACGGCCGGCGGTGGTCTCTTCGAGGTGACCGGCGAGGGGTTCGGCAGCGTGTTCGGCAGCGCCTTCGGCGCCGCTCACCTGGTCCGACTCGGCCTGTTGGCGGCCTCCGCCTTCCTGCTCCGGCCGTTGCTGACCCGGCCGGCCAGCCGCACCGACGCGATCATCCTGGCCGTGCTCGGCGGCGCGGCCCTGCTGACCTGGCCGCTGGCCGGGCACCCGGCGGCCTCCCCGGCGCCGGCGGTCTCCGTGGTGGTCGACGCGGTGCACCTGGGCAGCATGGCGGTCTGGCTGGGTGGCCTGCTGATGCTCGCCGGGTTCCTGCTGCGCCAGGCCGACGAGCGGGAGCTGGGCGCGATCCTGCCCATCTGGTCGCGCTGGGCGGCGCTCGCCGTCTCGGCGCTGCTGCTGGCCGGCACCGTCCAGGCGCTGATCGAGGTGGCCACCCCGCGGGCGCTGTTCGACACCACCTACGGGCGGCTGCTGCTGGCCAAGATCGGGCTGTTCGCGGTGGTGATCGCCGTGGCCGCGTACTCCCGGCAGTTGGTGCGTCGACGCATCGCGGCGCAGCGCCCGGCACCGATCCGCCGGGCGGTCTGGGTGGAGCTGGCCGTCACGGTGGTGGTGCTGGGCCTGTCCGCCACGCTCGTGCAGACCACTCCCGCCCGCACCGCCGTCGCCGGCCCGTCCAGCACCGAGGCCGGGCTCTTCAGCACCAGGCTGTCCAGCCCGCTCTACTCCATGGAGGTCGAGCTGAGCCCGGCCGAGCAGGGCAACAACTCGGTGCACCTGTACGCGTACGGCAAGGACGACCAGCCGCTGCCGGTGGTGGAGTGGCGGGCGACCGCCGCGCTGCCCTCGGCCGGGATCGAGCCGATCGACATTCCGTTGCTGCCGTTGACGGACAACCACGCCTACGGCGACATCAGCCTGCCGGCCGCCGGCGACTGGCAAATCAAGATCACCGCGCGCACTACCGACATCGACCAGGCCACGGTGACCGCCACCGTGCCGATCCGTTAGAGAGGTTCGCGAAACCCATGACCCGACTCCGGCGTACCGCAACCGCCGCTGCCGCCCTGGCGTTCACCGCCGCCGCCACCGCTGTGCTCGGCTTCGCCGGACCGGCGTCCGCGCACGTCACTGTCAACCCGAAGGAGGCGGCCCAGGGCGGGTACGCCCGGGTGGCGTTCCGGGTGCCCAACGAGAGCGACACCGCCTCGACCACGAAGATCGAGGTGACGCTGCCGGAGAACGCCCCGGTCGGTTCGGTGTCGACAATGCCGGTGCCCGGCTGGACGGTCGCGACGGAGAAGCGCAAGGTGGACCCGCCGATCGAGGTGCACGGCAGTCAGCTCGCCGAGGCGATATCCAAGATCACGTGGACGGCCACCGGCGACGCGGCGGTGAAGCCCGGCCAGTTCCAGGAGTTCCCCGTCTCGATGGGGCCGCTGCCCAAGGTCGACTCGATGGTCTTCAAGGTCCTGCAGACCTACTCGGACGGTCACATCTCGCGCTGGATCGACCCGCCGGCGCCGGGCGCCGAGGAGCCGGAGAACCCGGCGCCGGTGCTCACCCTGACCGCCGCCGCGGCGCCGGCGGCATCGGCCGCGCCGAGCGCCGCCGTCGTGTCGTCGCCCGACGACGACGATGACGACGAGGGCAACGGGCTCGCGGTCGGCCTCGGTGTGGCCGGTCTCGTCGCCGGGCTGGCTGGGCTGGTGCTGGGCGGGCTGGCGTTCGCCCGGACCCGTCGGGAGCCGGTCGTCAGGTCCTGACCCCCGTTCCACCCGCTGACCCGCCGGAAAACCGTCCGGCGGGTCAGCGCCTTTCCGCAGTCGGACCGGACGGTGCCGTGGATATCCCCTGATCACCGCACCTACGTCGGTAAGGTCGGCCGGGTATCTGGCTACGGAGGGAGACGGTGCGAATGCGTTTCGTGCGGGCGATCGTCGGTGTGCTGCTGTTGGCGCTGGGGATTCCGGCGCTGTTCGCCGGTGGCGCGTTGTGGTTGGTGACTCGACACGCCGACCCCGACGGGGCCTTTGCCGCCCGCTTCGAGACGGTCCGCACGCCCGGTCACGCGGTCGTGGTCACCGACCTCGACCGTCTGCTACGCCAGGAGGCGCCGTTCGCGCGTACCGGGCAGACGCGGCTGCGACTGGACGCCCGCACCTCGGACGGCCCGGCCTTCGTGGGGCTCGCGCCCACCGCCGAGGTGCGTAACTGGCTGGCGCCGGTGCCGTACGCCGTGGTCGGTCGGGTGGCGCTGGCCCAGGGCCCGCTGCCGGTTCGGCTGGACCCGGCCGGTCCCGTTGCTGGCGGTCCGGTCGATCCGGCCGCTGTCGTGCCGGTCGGCCCGCCGGATCGGCCGTCCTGGGTACGCCAGGGCCTCGGGTCGCTGGAGTGGAGTGCTGACGACCTGGCCGGTGAGCCCATGAGCCTGGTGCTGATGCGCCCCGACGGCGGCGCCGACCTGGCACTGGACCTGCGCGCCGAGTTGCGGGCGGGGTGGACCGGCCCGGCCACCTGGGGTCTGCTGGTCACCGGCGTCCTGCTTGTGGCGTGCGCCCTGCTGCTCCTGCTCCGACCGTTGCGCCCACGCGAAGTGATCTTCGTGGTGGAGCCGGATCAGGTGCCGGTGCTCGCCGGCCGGCTCGGGGTCACCTCGCTGAGTGGCCTGGGTGCCCGGGATCCCGGGCCGGCCTCGCCGTTCCCGGCCGTGCGGCAACTCACCATGGTCGGCGCGGGCGCGGGCGCGGGCGCCGGTGCGGGCGGGCGGCCTCGGTCGTTCATCGGTGCCGAACCGGCCCGGTCCGCGACCCACGGCGACCTGGAGAAGCCGGTCCGGGTGCCCCGAGCACCGGAGGTGACGCTGAGCCTCGCGTGGCCGCCGGCCGGTGCGAAGGCCACGGCCCGGCCGGGGGCTGCCGACGAAACGGCGGGTGGCCCTCCACGCTGCCGACGCGGAGGGCCACCCTCACCGGGGGATCGGTGCTACCCGAGCGACGCTTGAGGTAGATGAGACCAGATTAGCGCTGATGACGGCTACTGGGTAGATCTGTCCATTTGGTGCGACTTTTCCTCGGGCTGTGGGTGGTCGGCGAGTCGACGGCGACCCGCACGCACCGGCAGGACCACCAGCAACAGCAGGCTCAACAGCACGTACGTGTTCTGCACCACGAAATCCACCGGGTCGTGCGTGCGGACCGCTCCCGCGCCCCACTTCTGGAACGTCACCACGCCGTAGACGATCACGGCGGTGATGCCCAGCGCGAGCCCGGCCAGCCACCATCGCCGACGTGCCTCGTCCGGGCGGTCGGCGCGCAACGCCGCGTCGGCGAGCAGCACCACCGCCGGCACGAACCAGTAGATGTGGTGGGTCCAGGTGATCGGGCTCGCCAGGGCACCGACCAACCCGGTCAACGTCAGCCCCGTCAACGGGTCACCGGCCCGCGCCGCGCGGGCGGCCCGCCACAGCCCGTACGCGGCGACCACGGCGACAAGCAGCAGCCAGAGCAGCCGGTCCGGCCGCTCCGGCTCGGTGAACCGGCTGAGCAGGCCGAACAGCGACTGGTTGCCGACGATGTCGGTGCGGCCGACCCGCTCGGTGGCCCACAACTCGTGCGTCCAGAACCGCCACGAGTCGTCCGGGGCAATCGCCGCCGCGAGCAGGGTCGCCGCCGCCGCGGTCGCGCTCGCCACCGCCGCGGCCCGCCACCGCCTGGTGGCCAGCAGATACACGATGAAGATGCCGGGGAAGAGCTTGAGCGCCGTTGCCAGCCCCACACCGACCCCGGCCCAGCGCCGCGCCTGCGGTACGGCGAACAGCAGGTCGGCCAGGATCAGCACGACCAGCAGCATGTTGATCTGCCCGAAGGTGATCGTTTCGCGGGTGCTCTCCACGGCCAGCACCAGCAGCACGGCGGCGACCAGCGTGAACGCCCGGGGCAGGTCGTGCCGGGCGATGACCGGCGTCATCAGCCAGTGGGTGGTCAGCACCACGGCGAGCACGGTGAACACCGTGAAGATCGCCACGGTGGCGTCGAGCCGCAGCAGGCCGAACGGCCACAGCAGCAGCGCGCTGAAGGGCGGGTAGGTGAAGTACAACTCGCCCTGCACCCGGTCGGGTTGGACGTAGTCGTAGAGCGGGTGGCCGACGCGCCACCAGTCGACCGCCGACATGTAGATCTTGAGGTCGAGGAATTTGTGGTTCAGGCCCGGCAGGTAGAGCGCTGGCAGCACGGCGATGAGGGCCACCACCGTGACCAGGCGACGGACCGTACGGCCGCCGGGATCGTCGTCCGTGACGGCGGGCGGTGCTACGGAATCGGCTGGCACCCCGAAACCCTAGCGGTCCGGTCCGCCGAGAGCGCGCAGCCGCGGGGTGTGGGCTGCGCGTAGGCTGTGCCGGTGGCTGATCTCCTTGTCTGGATCGACTGTGAGATGACCGGGTTGGACCTTGGCAGGGACAAACTGATCGAGGTTGCGGCACTGGTCACCGATCCCGACCTCAACGTGCTCGGTGACGGGGTCGACGTGGTGATCCACGCCGACGAGGCGGCACTGGAGGGGATGCCGGAGATCGTCCAGACGATGCACGCCAAGTCCGGCCTCACCGAGGAGGTCCGCCGTTCGGTGGTCACCCTCACCGAGGCGGAGGACCTGGTCCTGGACTACGTCCGCACCTTCGTCAAGGATCCGCGGACGGCGCCGTTGTGCGGCAACTCGATCGCCACCGACCGGGGCTTCATCGCCCGCGACATGCCCCGCCTCGACGCCCACCTGCACTACCGGATGATCGACGTCTCGTCGATCAAGGAACTGTGCCGGCGTTGGTACCCGCGGGTGTACTTCGGCCAGCCGCAGAAGGGCCTCGCGCACCGCGCGCTGGCCGACGTCCGGGAGAGCATCCGGGAGTTGGAGTACTACCGGCGGACGCTCTTCGTTCCGCTGCCCGGCCCGGACGTCGAGACCGCCAAGGCGATCGCCGCCGAACTCTGACCCCCGCGCGGGCGGCCCCGGATACCCGCTGGACGGGGCCGGCCGCGGTGCGGCTATTATTGGTCCGCACCCCGCCCGGGGCGATCGACCGGGCGACGGCGGCATGGTGGCTGTAGCTCAGTTGGCAGAGCACCGGGTTGTGGTCCCGGTTGTCGTGGGTTCAATTCCCATCAGTCACCCAGTTGGTTGTGCGACACAGGCCCCCTCTTCGGAGGGGGCCTGAGTCGTTGTGGGCCCGAGTTGTCGTCGAGGCCCGGTGATCCACTTTGATTCAATGAAATCGGGGCATCCAGCCCGGCTGGATGCCCCGACTTCCTGTATCTCGAGTTGATCTGACTAAACGGTCGGGCTGATCGGGTCAGGCGGTCGGCGTGGGCGACGGGGTGTCCGCGCCGTCCGGCGTCGGGGTGGTGGCCGGGTCGGCGGGCGGCTCGTACGGGAGGGCGCTGCCCTTGACGTACTCGTCCCAGCTCATGTTCCAGTCGGTCCAGCCGTTGCCGTTCTGCAGCCTGCGCTCGGTGCCCTTGACCGTGATCGGGTCGCCGATCTGCGTGTTGCTGAACAGCCAGTTGCCGTTGGCCATCGAGACGTTCACGCAGCCGTGCGAGACGTTCACACTGCCCTGCTGCCCCTCCGACCAGGGTGCCGCGTGGATGAACTCCCCGCCCCAGGTGAGACGCTGCGCGAAGTCGATGTTGGTGCGGTAGCCCTCCTCCGGGCCCAGCTCCTCCATCGTGTCGAAGACCGTCTTGCGCAGCTTCTCGATCACGACCATGGTGCCGCTGGACGACGGGGTGCTCTTCTTGCCGAGGCTGACCGGGATGGTCTTGATCACGGCGCCGTTGCGGGTCACCGTCATCCGCTTGGTCTTGTTGTCCACCGTCATGATCAGGGACGCGCCGATCTTGACGTCCACCGCGAGGTCGGCGCGGCCGTACCAGCCCTCACCCATCGGCAGGCCGCCGGCCTGCACCCGGTAGGAGACCTTGCTGTTGGCCTTCCAGAACTCCTTCGGCCGGTACCGGACCTCGGTGGGGCTGACCCAGTGCCAGATGCCCTCCTGGGCCGGGGTCGAGGTCACCGTCATCCGGCGCTGCACGTCGTCGCGGTAGTCCTCCGGGATGCCCCGGCTGAACTTCACGATCAGCGGCATGCCGACCCCGACCACCTGGTTGTCGCCGAGGAAGCTGCTCACCCGCACCTGGTTGCTGGGCTTGGCCATTGTGGTGAACGTGCTGGTCGCGGTGGCCGGACGACCATCGTCGCCGGTGGCGGTCACTGTCGCCGTGTAGCTGGTGCCGTACGCCAACGCGCCGGCTGGCTGCCACGTCTTGCCATCCGCGGCGACCGCGCCCTCGACCGCCTTGCCGGCCGCGTCCTTGAGCTCGACGGCGGTCTGCAGGGCGTCCTTCGTGGTGAAGGTGATGCCGGTCGAGGCCGGCACGTCCTTGGCGTCGGCCGCCGGTTCGCTGATCGTCGCCGCGGCCTTCGGCGGCGGGCTCTCGTTGCCGCCGTGCCACGAGGACGGCTTGCCGCCGTCGCCGTCGGTGCAGGCCGCGGTGAAGGCCAGCGCCACGGCGAGCAACCCCGCCGCGAACACGCGACGTCGCCCACCGTGCCTGCTCAGCTGGTCCTGGCTAGCTCGCATGATTCCCTCACAGTCGTGGTCGCTGCCCCATCGTCTCCTACTGACGCGCGAGAGCCGGCGCCGGTTGCCGAGGGTGAACCGAAACACGCCGAGAATCCTGCCGGATTTTTGCTACTATCCGGCGTTTCGTGAGCGTGACTCGTTCTCCGTGCGGGGGCGGTGGGGTCGCCGCGGCATCGTCGCCTCGCCGGAGTGCAAGAGTACGCGCCGGCCCCGCCATCGGCAGGACCGGCGCGAGACGGCCGGACAGGCTCAGAGCAGCGGGCCGGCCCCACCGCTGGGCACAGGCAGCGCGCTGCCCTTGATGAATGCCGACCAGCTCAGGCTCCACGCCGTCCAGCCGTTGCCGGCGACGATCTTGCGCTCGGTGCCCTTCACCGTGATCGGGTCACCGATCCGCGTCTTGTCGAACAGCCACCGGGCGTTGGCCATCGACACGTTCACGCAGCCGTGGGAGACGTTCTGCCTGCCCTGTACGTGCTCCGACCAGGGTGCGGCGTGGATGTACTCGCCGCCCCAGGTGAGCCGCTGGGCGAACTGGATGTCGGTGACGTAGCGGTTGGCCGGGTCCGGGTCGTCGCGGGTGTCGAAGGTCGTGGCCTCCTTCTTCTCCATCACGACCATCGTGCCGCTGGACGACGGCGTGCTCTTCTTGCCCAGGCTCACCGGGATGGTGCGCACCAGCGCGCCGTTCTCGTACACCGCCATCTTCTTGCTGGCGTTGTCGACCTTCATCTCGAACGACCGGCCGATCTTGGCGGTGGCCTTGCGGTCCATGTCGCCGTACTTGCCGTTGCTCAGCGGCATCCCGGCCAGGGCGATCCGCACCGAGATGGTCGTGCCGGGCTTCCAGTACTTCGGGGCCCGGTAGTAGGCCTGCGAGCCGTTGTCGACCCAGTGCCAGGCCCCCGGCTGCGGCGGATCGGTGCGGACGAACATCCGCTTCTGCACCGCCGCCCGGTCCTTCTTCGGGATGCCCGGGTGGAACTCGGTGACCACCGGCATGGCCACGCCGTAGCTCTTGTCGTCGAAGAGGTACAGGCCGGACCCGATTGTCGACTTCGGCTTGGCCATCGTGGTGAAGCTGCTGGTGCCCTGGCTGCTCGTCCCGTCGGCCGCGCTCGCCGTCAGCGTGGCCGTGTAGCGGGTGCCGAACTTCAGCGGGGCGGACGGCACCCAGGCGGAACCGTCGGTGCGCAGCTTGCCCTCCACCGTGCCGCCCCCGTCGGCGGTCAGGGTGACCGCGGAAACCTTCCCGCCGCCCGGGAGCTTCGCGCTGATCTCCGTGCTCACCGGCCGGTTGTTCGCGCCGTCGGCCGGGCTCAGCGTGAGCGTGGGCGTGCTCGGGGTGGTCGGTGCCGAGGGCGCGGACGAGCCAGGTGCGGCGCCCGCGTCCGCCGCCGATGTCCCACCGACGAATGCCGGCTTCTTCTGCTTGTCGCCGCACCCGGTCAGTGCCAGCGACGCCACCAGAGTCAGAGCGCCCACCACCGCCCCGGCTCGCGTGAACCGTGTCATCCCCACCTCTGTTCTCGCGTACCTGGCGGACATCGTGCCGCATCACCGCCCCAACCCACGCCCCCGTCTTGAGCGCGCTGGCCGGTTTGTGGAGTTTTGCCCGCAAAGCTCGACCGAAGGGGGGAGTCGGGTAACCGGATTGGAGCCCCACTTCCGGGGGTGCTAATGTTTTCTCCGTTGCCGAACGAGCGCCGCTAGCTCAACTGGCAGAGCAGCGGACTCTTAATCCGCGGGTTCGGGGTTCGAGTCCCTGGCGGCGCACCAGCAAAAAGGCTCTGACCTGGGGATTCGCCCTGGGTCAGAGCCTTTTGGTGTTGCTGAGGGTGGCCCGCGACCACGCCGCGACGGCCGGCCTGGGCCCGGCTGGGGCGGTGTGGGCCGTGGCCGGCGGGGAGGGGCAGCGGCTGCGGCTCAGCGTAGCCAGCGGACGCGCTCCTCGACCCCGCGGATCGCTCGTCGCCACAGGATGCTGGCCTGCCCTCCCTGCAGGGAGGCAAGTTGGCGACGCGCACCCCATCCGGCGATCGGCCTGTCCACGTTCCGAAACAGGTCGTCGAGATGATCGAGCGGCGAGCCCACGGTCAGCAATGTCAGCACGTCGTCGATGCTGAACGCCACCGAGAGCTCCCGAATGAGGTCGCGGTTGGCGATGAACAGGGCCGGGATCCACTGCGTCGGCGCAAATCGCAGGCTGTGCAGGATGAGGTCGAACTCGTAGCAGTTTTCGTCGTCAGGCTCGGTCTCGGTGCCGCCGATCCGGTCCAGGACGCTTTCCCAATCGGGAACGTCGGCCAACTCATGCGCGTCGGTCCTGGCCAGATACTTACGCATGGAGGCTACGGATCTGAACAGGAGCAGGTGCCCCTGGGCGCCGAGAAAGGCCGCTTCGGTCCGTTGGTCGTCGAGATACGCGCGAAGCGTGTATCCCCTCTCGCCAGACCGAAGCGCGATGGCGATGGGGTGAACGGCTGACGCCATGCTCGACGGCGCTTCCTGCGGGCTCGTACCCGTGCAGCTCGGGTGTGTCCACTGAGCCCTGGGATGCTCGCGCTCGCGGGTCTCGCGTTCGCGGGCCTGACGTTCCCTGCGCTGGCGCTCGGGATCCTTGCGCTCCCGGGCCTCGCGCTTCCGGTCCTCGCGTTCACGGTCCTCGCGATCGCGGTCCTGCCGTTCGCGGTCGTGCCGTTCGCGGTCCTGGCGTTCGCGAGCCTGACGCTCCCGGTCGTGCCGTTCGCGGTCCTGGCGTTCGCGAGCCTGACGCTCCCGGTCCTGCCGTGCACGGGCCTCACGCTCGTGGGCATCTCTCAACTGCTTGTACGCCGCGTTGATCCGCTGCATCTGCTGGGTGACCTCTGCACGGACGCTCGCAGAGCTCGACTGATGCCGGTCCGGATGCCAGATCTGCACGAGAAGGAGGTAGCGCTCCCGAATCTCCGCGACCGACGACTCACGCGTCACTCCGAGAACGGTGTACGGATCCTGTCCGTTATCGGGCATGACATCCGCCAGATTTCATGGATGATCGGATCTCGTACACCGCGGCGATGGTAACAGCACCGTCGATGCGTGCGTGCCCGCAGCAATGGGTGGGCGCCATGAGCCGCACGCGTCCCTCGGGTCGCGGGCCACCGCCAGCCCTCCGCCCCGCGCGACTTCCGTCCGCCGGCCGGTGGCGGCATCAATCGTCACACGTCTATAGTTGCGCGGATCACCCTAATCATGGCCGTGGTGACGCGGCCGGATCGTCGAAGCGCTTCGACGATCCGTCGTGCAGGCCCGGCAGCCGGGTGTCGAGCCTGGTCACGCCGGTCTCGGCGCCCACGGGCGCCGGTCGTACGACACGAGGAGAACCGCATGCGGAACTGGCGCCTTCGGCGCGGAATCACCGCGCTCGCGCTCGCCCTGCTGGCCCTACCGGCCGTTCCCGGCACGGCGCTCGCCGATCCCAGCTACCCGTTCCGAGATCCACACCTGCCCGTGGACGCCCGGGTCGACGACCTGCTCGGCCGGCTCACCCTGGACGAGAAGATCTCCTGGCTGCACCAGTACCAGCCGGCCGTTCCCCGGCTGGGCATCGGCCTGTTCAAGACCGGCACCGAGGCCCTGCACGGGGTGGCCTGGTCGACCGACATCGACAACAACGGCGCTGTCGTCAAGGCCCGCGGCACGACCTTTCCCCAACCGGTGGGCATGGCGAGCACCTGGAACACCGACCTGATCAACCGGGTCGGCTCGGCCGTCGGCGATGAGGCGCGCGGCTATCACGCGCAGAACCCCCGGGTGTGGGGTCTCAACCTCTGGGCACCGGTGGTCAACCTGCTGCGCGACCCCCGCTGGGGCCGCAACGAGGAGGGCTACTCCGAGGACCCGCTGCTCACCGCGAAGATCTCCACCGCGTACGGCTCGGGAATGACCGGCGGGGACCCGGACCACCTGAAGAGTGCCCCGACCCTGAAGCACTACCTGGCCTACAACAACGAGGTCCGGCGGGACGTGACCTCGTCGAACGTGCCGCCGAGGGTGCTCAACGAGTACGACCGCGCGGCCTTCAGGCCGGCCATCGCCGCCGACGCGGCGACCGGGGTGATGGCCTCGTACAACCTGGTAAACGGACGGCCCGCCACCGTGGACCCGGACCTGGCCACTGTGGTACGCGGCTGGACGGATCAGCCGCTGATGAACGTCACCGACGCCTGGGCGCCGAACAACCTCGTCGCCTCGCAGGGCTACTACGCCACCCAGCCCGAGGCGAACGCCGCGATCGTCAAGGCCGGCCTCAACAGCTTCATCACCGACGACACAAACGCCCAACCCACTGTGACGGCCATCAAGCAGGCGCTGGCGACCGGCCTGCTGACCGAGGCGGACATCGACGCCCGGATCCGGGAGATCCTGAACGTGCGGTTCCGGCTGGGTGAGTTCGACCCGGGCGGTGGCCGCTACGGCGGCATCACCCCGGACGTCATCAACAGCCCGGAACACCAGCGGCTGGCCCGGCAGGCCGCCGGCGAGGCGATGGTGCTGCTGAAGAACTCCCGGCAGGCCCTTCCGCTGGACCCGGCCCGGACCCGCAAGGTGGCAGTGCTCGGTCCGCTGGCCGACACCCTCTACTCCGACTGGTACGGCGCCGACATGCCGTACCAGGTGACGGCGCTCGACGGGATCCGCGAGCGGCTGGGCAACTCCGCAAGCGTCAGCGGGCTCGACGGGGCGGACCGGATCGCCCTGAAGGACGCGGCGACCGGCCGGTACGTCTCGGCCACCGGCACCACCGACGCCGACCCGGTCCTCGGGACCGGCGCCACCCCGGCGCTCGTCGCCCAGTTCGACGCTGTCGACTGGGGCCAGGATGTGGTGACGCTGCGCAACGCCGCCAACGGTCGGTACCTCGGCTACAACTGGGGGCCGTTCATCACCCGCGACGAGCAGCCGAACGGCTGGTACGTGCAGCAGCAGTTCAAGCTGGAGCCGCAGGACGACGGCACCGTGGTGCTGCGCTACGTCGGCTACGAGACCACGGAGAGCTGGTTCGCCGCCGAGAAGTACGTCACGGTCGGCGACGACGGTGCGCTCAAGCTCGGCGCGTCCACCCCGGCTGCCGCGACCCACTTCAGCCGCGAGGTGATCAGCAGCGGGATCGACCGGGCCGTGGCGGCGGCCAAAGCGGCTGACACCGCAGTGCTGGTCGTGGGCAGCAACCCGTTCATCAACGGGCGCGAGGCGCACGACCGCGCCTCCACGGCCCTCAGCGCCGGCCAGGAGGCGCTGGTCAAGGCCGTCGTCAAGGCCAACCCCCGGACGGTGTTGGTGCTCCAGACCAGCTACCCGGTCACCATGACCTGGGAGCAGGAGCACGTGCCGGCGATCGTGTGGACCACCCACGCGGGCGCCGAGACCGGGCACGCCGTGGCCGACGTCCTGTTCGGCGACCGCAACCCGTCCGGTCGGCTCACCCAGACCTGGTACCGCTCGGACGGGCAACTGCCACCGGACCTGCTGGAGTACGACATCATCTCGTCCGGGCAGACCTATCTGTACAGCACCGCGAAGCCGCTCTACCCGTTCGGCCACGGGCTGTCGTACTCCCGGTTCCGCTACGGCCAGGCGCGCACCGGCGACCGGCCGGTCGCGGCCGACGGCACCATCACGGTCAGCGTCGATGTGACAAACACCGGCAGCCGGGCCGGGTCCGAGGTGGTCCAGCTCTACACCCACCAGCGCACCTCGCGGGTCAAGACGCCGATCCGTCAGCTCAAGGCCTTCCAGCGGGTGGAACTCGCAGCGGGGCAGACCCGGACCGTGACGTTGCGGCTGCCCGCCGCCGAACTGGCGCACTGGGACGTCACCCGCAGCCGGTGGGTGGTCGAGTCGTCCACCTACGACCTGATGGTCGGGGCGTCCGCCGAGGACATCCGGGCGCGCGCCGCGGTTCGGGTACGCGGTGAGACGGTGCCGGCCCGGGACCTGTCCCGTCCCACCCGGGCGGAGAACTTCGACGGGTACGCCGGGGTCCGGCTTGTCGACGAGACGAAGGCGCGGGGTACTGCCGTCGGCGCCACAGCGGCGGGCCAGTGGGTCTCGTTCGCCGGTTCGGCAGTGCGTCCGGGCGCCCACACCTTCACGGCCACTGTCGCCAGGGCCGGCGCGGACGCCGGCACGATCCAGGTGCGCCTGGGCTCGCCCACCGGCCGGCTGCTCGGCACGGCCACAGTGCCCAGCACCGGCGACGACTACCGGTACGTCAGCGTCAGCGCCGAGTTGGCCCGCGCCGTCGGCACCCACGACGTGTACCTGGTGTTCGACTCACCGCTGCGGCTGAGCGAGTTCTCGATCAGGTGACCGGAACCCGGGCCGGGACGATCGTCGTCCCGGCCCGGGTCGGGCACGCGCGAAGCCTGCGCGGCTCGTGCGCTGGTGACCTGGTCAGCGGGTCGCGCTACAGGTCAGGGTGGGTGTGCTGAGGGCGCCGGTGGACGAGCCCAGGAAACCGAAGGTGGTGCTGGCGCCCGCGCCGAGGGCGCCGTTGTAGGCGACGTTGCGGGCGGTGACGGCGGACCCCTGACTGGTGACTGTCGCGTTCCACGCCTGGGTGACGCTCTGCCCGTTGGCGTAGGTCCAGGTCACGGTCCAACCGTTGATCGCCGACGTCCCCGCGGTGACCCGTACCTCGCCCTGGAACCCGCCGGTCCACTGGCTGGTCAGCGAGTACGTGGCGGTGCAGCCGGCCGACGGCGGCGGGGTCGTCGGAGATGGTGGCGGCGTCGTGGGTGACGGTGGTGGGGTCGTGGGCGACGGCGGCGGCGTCGTCGGGGAGGGCGGCGGCGTGGTGACGGACCCACCCCAGCCGGCGGTGGAGTCCAACCAGGCGGCGCGGCGCAGCATCCAGTCCTGCATCACCTGGACCTGCCCCTGCCAGGTGGGCGCGGTCGGAGTGCGGAAGAAGCTGACAGTCGGCGACGTCAGGTTGGGCCAGCGCTGAAAGTTGCGCTGTGCGGCGTTGATCAGTGGGGTGGCGAGAGCGTTGATCCGAGCCTGCAACGCGGAGTCGGAGAGCAGGCCGCGTCGCAGCGTCTGCCAGCGCGAGCGGGCCTGGTTGACGAAGGCGGGATCCCGCTGCAACTGGGCGAACCAGTCGTTTGCCGACGGCTGCCTGGTCTGCTGGTACTGCCAGCCCGTCACCTGGTCGTTGGCGAAGAACCCACCGACGCCGAAGCTCAGATCGAAGTCCCACAGTGGACCGGCGAAGATCTTGCTGTCCCGGTCCTTGTAGAAGTGGGAGCTGCGCACGTACGCGTCCATCTCCCGGCTCAGCTCGTTGACGATCATGAGGTCGACGAACGAGTCGACGTCGATGTACCTGCGGTAACCGGTGGTCGGATCGGCGAAGTTCGACCCGTGCAGCACGTCGTTGAACTCCTGGAGGTGACCGCGCAGCCAGTCGCGCTGTTGCGGTTGCAGTGGCGACGGGTCGACCACCTCAAGGTAGTTCCAGCAGGTGGCGGCCGGCCCGGTGCACGGCAAGGTGGGCTCCTCGGCCGCCATCCACTCGAACTTCCAGATGTACCCGCCCTGGATCTTCGGCAGGGTCACGTCGTCGGAGTCCAACTGCTTGAGGTCGAGGCGGTCCTTGGAGTTCTTGATCGTTTCCACGATCATGTAGACGCCCAGGTAGTCGCCGGCACCCACCGGAGCGGCGTCCGTGTTGAGGTAGAACTCGGCGAACGCGTAGCGCGGAGCGGGCAGCCCCATCTCCCGGCCGAGGTCGTAGACGAGCGCCTCCCGGATCAGCGCCTTGTCGGTGAACGGACCGCGCAACGCCCAGTCCGAGTCGGCGGGCATGCCCAGCACCGGGTAGTCGGCGTCGTCGTCCTCGTTGTCCCAGAACTCGACGCGGAACGGCGTCTTCTCGAACGTCGCGGACGAGTTGCCGCGCAACCGGAAACCCGCCCGGGTGCTGACCGTCGGGGTAGCCGCCAGCGAGGTGGTGCCGCCGGCGCCCGGCTCGAAGATCATGGTGGTGGCGTCGAGGTACTCGCGGTCGGGCCGCCCGGCACCGTACGAGTCGATAAGCACCACCGGCAGGTCGTGGGCGGTGGTGACGTTCTGGGCGGCGTACATGGCGGTGCCGGGCGCACCCGTCGGCGTCTGACCGACGAACGCCTGTGCCCGCAGCTGGGTGGTCCGGGTGAAGCGCAGCGCCGAGCCCGAGTAGAGCGACGACTGGGCGGTGGGCGGCGTGCCGTTCGTGGTGTAGCGGATCTGTGCGCCGCTGACCGTGCTGCTCAGCGTCACCGCTACCTCCCCCCGGAAGGTGCCGCTGGGAACGGAGAAGACGATGTCGCCGACCAGGTCCGCCGCGGTCGCCGCGGCGAGGGCGTCAGCGGCTGCGGTGTCGCTGTCCGGGCTGGTGCCGGTCCAACCGGTGGACGAGTGTGCGGCGTCGGGGCCGGCGGGCGGACCGGCCACCGGGTGGGCGCCGGTGAGCGGCTCGGCGCCCGCCGATGGTGACGACACCACGAGGAGGCCCGCGACGAGGATGGTGGCGGCGGTGATCCCGGCGGCCCGGAAGGCCGCCGGAACACGGGTGCTGCGGACGGTCATGCGCACGATGCCTCCTGTTCTGATCGGGTGGGGACGGTCGACGCCGGACCCACCAGAGGCGGGCTGGCGCGGAAGTGGCGGCGCAACGTCCGTCGCCACGGCACGTCGGGCAGGTCCAGGCGCAGCGCCGCGAGGCCGGTGGCGTACTTCGAGATGCGGACGGGTCGGATCCCGCGCTGCCACAGCATGCGGTCGACAAGCGAAGCGGCCGAACTGGTCTTGGTCTCGACCACGGCGATGCCGGGCAGCCGCAGGGTGCGGTCACCGTCGTGCCAGGTGAGCTCGGTGTCGATGGTGACCCGACTCGCGGTCGCCGGCAGCAGCAGAGTGCTGCGGCGGTAGTTGGTGGTCAGCACCGGCTCAAGTGGACTGGCGGCGACGTCGGGCCAGATCGACTCCCGGACGAGCGCCTCGTCCACGAACCCGCGCCCGGACCGGACGGTGTGCCGGTCCTCGGCGAGGTAGGGCAGCCGGTGCTTGGTGACAAGCCCTCTCGCCCCGCTGATCTTGACCTCCAGCCAGCACTGGGCGGAGTCGAGGTAGGTGCGGGTCCGTACCTTGAAGCGCCTCCGCCGTCGGTACGCCGCGCAGTGGTAGCTGGCCAGGCATGGCGTGTCGAAGTACACCGACTCGTACGCGAAGACGCGCTGGCCGCCGATGTCCAGCACCCGCGCGTACGGGGTGAGCTGGTCCAGCAGGTGCGGCACCTCGTCCACCGCGACCACGTACTTGCGGTCCACCCGGCACTGCAGGGCGGCCCGCTCGATCAGCTCGGCGAGCGCGATCGGGGCAAGCCCCGCCAGCGGCGACGGGCTCATCGGGCCGCTCCAGCCCGCGCCGGTTTGCTGGTCCTCGCCGCCCCGCTACGCCCGGCGACCGAGTACCGGACGTCCACGACGGTCGTCTCGTTGACCATGTCGAGTCGTTGCACGGTGGCGGTGTGCACCCGGGCGTTGAGCAGCTGCTCCAGTTGGGCGACGAGAGCGACATGGTCGGTGACGGCGGAGTCGAGCACCATGATCTGGTGCCGGTAGTGCCGGAGCAACCGCCGGTGGTCGCCGACGAACATCACCGCGACGATGAGCGCCATCAGGCCGCCGCTGAGCCAGACCGAGGTGGTGCTGAGCGCACCGAGAATGCCGAGCGCGAGAGCGGAGAAGTAGTACGCGACCTCGTGTTGGTCGAGCTCCGTCGACCGGAGCCGGATGATGGAGAGCACCCCGAACAGCGCTAGCCCCAGCCCCAGCCCGGCGCCGACGTCGCTGGCGCTCAGTGCGCTCGCCACCGCGAGGACGCCGACGTTGACCCCCAGGTAGGCGACGACCAGATCGCGTCGGCGGTGCCGCGGGAAGTAGAGCCCGAAGACGAGCAGCGCCACCGCGCAGATGTCGATTGCGAACAGGACGAGCTGCGACATCTCTTGGGTTCCTCCTGGTCACCAGGCAGTTCCGGTAAACTTTCGGTATATGTTTGGTGACTGTAAGGAGTCCATCGGTAAGTGTCAATGTGTCTACGGGGTGGGTAGGCAGGGAGTTGGCTTCCCGCAAGGGAATCCTGCTCCTAATGGCCGCCGAAAGTTTCGGAGATGGCGGTGTGTGCGCCGACCGGCCGGCCCGCAGGCATGGGGTCGCCGACACGTCCGCCCGGGGCGGTGTTAACGTCTCTTCCCGTTGCCGGCGAGCGCCGCTAGCTCAACTGGCAGAGCAGCGGACTCTTAATCCGCGGGTTCGGGGTTCGAGTCCCTGGCGGCGCACCAACGATCAAGGCCCTGACCTGGTGGTTCACACCGGGGCCTTTTTCGTGTACGTCGACGGTGGGCGGGCCGCTCGCTGGGTGCTCGGGAGCCGTTGGACCGGGCGGGCTGCCGGTGGGCGCGGCGCGGTTCGCGTGGGCGGGCGACTCACGACACTGTCCGGTACTCGGTCGATGGACCGGATGGGCGAGAGCCCTTGGTGTGCGCCGCCGCCACCACGCCGAAGAGGATCACTACCTGATCCTTGATCTCGTCCGTAACAATTCCGCGCGTGTCACCCGTGCGTCAGTGCGCGCATGATGCGCAAGAGGAACTAACGAACATTCCTAGGATTTACGTGTCGATACGGATTCGCTGAGCTGGATTGCCGTATGCGATCAAGCCCGCGGCGAAAGTGAACGTGGCACACTCCCTCCTCGCGCCCATGTGTTGCCCGCGGTGGAGGTGAGCTGTCAGCATGGCTGGTACCAGAATTCAAGCAGCAGAGCGACCGGTGGGGGACATCTTCACCGATGCCTACAGGTTCAGCATTCCTCGCTACCAGCGTCCGTATGCGTGGACCGAGGAGCAGGCCGGCGAGATGCTGGAGGACCTTCTGGCCGCAGCACGTTGCGAACACAAACTCGAAGACTCGGATCCCTATTTTCTCGGCAGCATCGTTCTGGTGAAGAGGGAGGGCCATCCTGAGTCGGAGGTTGTCGACGGACAACAGCGCCTGACCACCTTGATGACGCTACTCAGCGTAGTCCGACTCTTCCTCCCGGACGACTTTGCGGCAGCGCTCTACCGGAGGATCTTCCAGCACGGTGATCCGATCCGAGGGTTATCGGACCAGCCGCGCCTGGCTCTGCGCAACAAGGATCAGCCGTTCTTCGAGAAGGAGATTCTGGACCTCGATTCGATGGCAAGGCTCGACGAGATCGCGACCAAGGGCCTTCCCGACAGTCGGCGGAACCTCGTCGCCAACGCTCGCCTTTTTCGGGACCGGCTCGCCGACCTGAGTGATGAAGAGCGCCGACGGCTGGTCCAGTTCGTTGACGGATACACCTACCTTGTCGTAGTGGCAACCCAGGATTTCGACTCTGCGTATCGGATTTTCACCGTCCTGAACGAACGTGGCCTGAGCTTGACTCATAGCGACATCCTCAAGTCCGAGATCATCGGTGCCGTTCCTTCAGATGCCCAGGCCGCCTACACCGCTACCTGGGAGAGTCAGGAGGAGGACCTCGGCCGAGAGGATTTCGCTGATCTTTTTGCACATATCCGCATGATCTACGCAAAGACTAAGGCGCGAGAAGCGATTCTGAAGGAGTTTCGCTCGGCAGTCCTGACTCAGGTGCCGGATCCACGCCAGTTTATCAATCAGGTGCTGGTGCCTTATGCCGAGGCTTTTCAAGCGGTTAGCCGCTCGGCTTACCAATCAGATGAATGCGCAGATGAGGTCAACGATCTGCTGACAGCGCTGCAGCTACTGGACAATATCGACTGGATCCCGCCTGGGATGAGTTACTTCAGTCGGCGCAGCGGTGACCCGAAAGCAATCCTTGCATTCACCCGCGACCTCGACCGGCTAGCCGCCAGCATGCATGTCCGACGCTTAGATGTCACACAACGCATAGAACGGTACGGTCGTGTACTCACTGCCATCCAGAACGGCGACGACCTAACGTCACCAACGAGTCCGCTTCAATTGAGCGAGAACGAGATGGCGAAGACGGTTGACCTCTTGGGAGGCGAGATCTACAGCGTCACTCGCCTGCGCCTCTACGTGATGCTCCGGCTTGATAGTAAGTTGTCATCGGGTGGTGCCAACTACAATCACGCCACCATTTCCGTCGAACACGTCCTGCCGCAGAATCCCAAGGCGGGCAGTCAATGGCTCAGGGATTTCACCGATACTGAGCGGGCCTACTGGGTGCACCGTCTGGCTAACCTCGTACTCCTGAATCGGAGAAAGAACTCGGAAGCCGGAAACCGTGAATTCGACGAGAAGAAGAAGGGGTACTTCACCGGCGGATCGGGCACCTCGCCTTTTCCATTGACTACCCAGGTGATTCAACACGGTGCCTGGACGCCACAGGTGCTTGGTCAGCGACAGGAAGAGTTGATTGCGCATCTGAAGGAGCTCTGGCGTCTATGAAGCGATTGGGCTCACTCGTCGATGCTATGCCGCAACAGCCGCTGATATCGAACGGCGTAGACGGCGACATGCGTGACGCGGTGGCCATCGTTTCGATTTGTGATCACCGCAAAAGTGAGCTGTCTCCTGGATGCGCTTCGGCCGGAATGTAATGCAGGACGAGGCAGGCCTGGATGTTCGCGGTAGCGCGCGTGCGGCGGGGCGCTCCGGAGCCTGCGCTTGATCCCGTCAGAACACCGTGAGGGCTCATCGTGGGTCTTCCGGATGCTTCTCCGCGCGTCGACTCTGGATGGGCTGTCGACTCGGCCGTCATTGACTTGATGTGACGGCGCGGATGCGCTGTGCTGGCAGGTGGTCGTCGTCCGGTCGGAGGTGCTCGTGGCCGCGCAGGTGGATCCCGAGTGGTGGAGTTCGGGGCTTTGGAACGGTCGACCGATCAGTGAGTTTCTGCGGCGGCGCGACATCACCGCGGTCTTCCACTTCCTCCACGCCAGGGGCGTGTCATACGGCCGGATTGCGACACTTGTTGGCGTCTCGCCCAACCGCGCTGCTGAAATCGCCAAAGGCGTCCGCCAGGTCACGGCCTACGAGGTTTTGGAACGGATCGCAGCCGGTCTGAACATTCCGCGTCCGGCTACGGGACTCGGGCGCGACGAGGACATCGTTGTGCCTCGCGACCCCGACCGCTTGGCTGTGGATGGTGAAGCGGACCGATCGCCGGCCGGTGCCGCCGCCCGCGTCGAGGTCAGCAATCTGGTCAGACTCCGACTGGGACTGGACGGGGCTCTGGCAGCGGCGAGTGTCGCTCCTCGGCAGCTTGAGCTGATTGAACAAGCTGCGGGCGAGCATATGAGGCTCTACCCCTCGGCTTCGCCGCAGATCATGCTTTCGCTACTGGCTGCCGATTGCCGAGAGGTCCAGGCACTGTCGCTTCGGCGGCAGCCGGCGGCAGTCCAGTCCCGGCTGTCCGGGGTGGCGGCGTTGCTGGCGACGATGTGCGCTGATGCGTTGATGAGGCTCGGAGACGTGTCCGAGGCTCGACGGTGGTACGGCACGGCGATCCACGCGGCGGACGACAGCGGGGATACTCGTTTCAGGGTGCTCGCGCGGGCCCAAGCGGCGATGCTGCCGTACTACTTCGGGGATCCAACCCAAACCGTCGCCCTTGCAGATGCGGCTCTGGCGGTGACGTCGAACGCATCGGCGTCGGGCGCCCTGGCAGCGGCGGGCCGGGCGCGTGCTCTGGCCCGGATCGGCGCCATCGAGCAGGCGCGGTCGGCTATCGATCAGGCACGGCGGCTGTTCGATCAGGCTGGCGACGAAGACACCGACGTGGCGTTCAGGTTTCCGGGGAAACGGCTGCTGTTCTACCTCTCCGGGGCATACACCTGGCTCGGTGACACGGTGGAGGCGTACCGGCTCCAGGACGAGGCATTGCGGCTCTACGGCGCGGCTCCGGCCGTACCGATCGACGTGGCGCTCATCGCGCTGGACCGATCGATGTGCCTCGCGCAGGACCGGCGGGCGACCGAAGCGGCGCTGACCGCGCATGATGCCGTCGCGGACCTGCACGAGACGCAGCGTACGGAGATCATCCTGACCAGGGCCACCGACGTGGCCACGGCGATCCCCGAGAAAAACGGGCGCGGCGAGGTCGCCAGCTTGACGGATTATCTACGGGCGTGCCGCGAGCGCGCCCGTAGTCTTGGGACCACAGCCGCACTCGGTCCCTAGGAGCCCCATGTTCATCGAGGCGCGCACTCGACCGGTGCTCGCCGAGGTGTGTCGTCTCCTCGGCTATCCCGACTCGAACGCGATCCTGCTGAGGCACCACACCAATGCCGTCTACGCGGTCGGTGAGGTGGTCGTCAAGATCGCCCCGGGCGATCATGACCTAGAACGGGTGCGCGGGATGGTGGCCGTGGTCGACTGGCTGGTGGCCCGAGGTTTCCCCACAGTGGGCCTTCATCCGGGCGTGTCCCAGCCGATGCGGGTGGGCGGGTACGCCGTTACGGTCTGGCAGCGTCTGAGCCCAGCACACGACGACCCGATCACCGTCTCCGAACTCGGAAGCCTTCTCCGGGACCTACACGCCTTGCCCGCTCCGCCGGTGCCGCTGCCTTCACTGCGACCGATCCACGGCATCGAGCGAGCCGTCACCCGTTCGGAGATCCTTAACGGCAAGGAACAGGATCTGCTGATGGGCCGGCTCGAGGCGCTGGCCGCCGGCTGGGAGGCGATGCGGTTTCCCCGCGGCATGAGCATGATCCAATCCGATCCGCAGATCCGCAACGCACTCCGGCGTTTCGACGGCACGCCCGTACTGGCCGACTGGGACGGCGCCGCCCTCGGGCCCCGGGAGTGGGACATCGCCACGGTCGCTGTCCACTGCCGCCGGTTCGACCCGCCCGGTCCCGATGCCTTCGCCGGCTTCACCGCCGCCTACGGCTGGGATGCCACATCCTGGCCGAGATTTGAAGAGTTGTGCCAGCTCCGTGAGCTGCAGATGATCGCCACCAACGCTCGCAAATCCCGGCCCGGGACCGAGGCCGCCGACGAGGTGCACCACCGGATCGCGGGCCTCGTCGACGACGCATCGGAACTCCGCCGCTGGCACATCCTCTGAGCCGAGTCTTGCAGGGCGGGCACCGTGTGTCCTCTCTGCATTGGCTCAGGCGAGACACGGTGAGGCCCACCGTGGCCCACCACGCTGGGTCTGTCTCCGGCCAGTGCCGCCAGCGATCGTGGACGTCAGGAACACGTCGGCGGAACGGTCCAGGACCATCCTGACCCCCAATGCGCGCCGACGGGCCAGCGGCAATGTCACGCCAGGGAGACCCAGATGGACGTGCCACTTGGCGACAGGTCGGAACGCGACCCGACGCACCGGCAAGTGCTCGCGCCGGGCACTCCGTCGACCGCACGGGTGACTCCCCGTTCGCGTACCGCCAGCAGGGCTGCGTGGACGGGTGACCGGTGGTCTGCTCCCAGCCGCTGGCCGACGGCGGTGGGCTTGCCGGTACGCCGGCAAGCCCACCGCGCACCGAGGACGGCATCGGCCGGGGGTCGGCCATGACGGTGTACGTGTCGCGGTACGCCGTGACCGGCGAGCTGGCGACAGACCGCGCAGCGGTGGTCCCGACGGCGGTGGGACCGGGTTCGGCCGACCCGCCGCTGTTGACGCACGTCTGGCGGGTCTTGTTCGAGCAACAGGCGCGGAAGTGCCGCCGCCGATGAGTACGGACGGCACCGGTACTGCCGGGCAGCACCGGCCCGTGCCGGCGGAGCATCTGCCGTTGCGTCCGCTCTGGCTGTGTCGCCGCTGCGGGCAGCCCTGGCCCTGCGGACGGGCGCGGCTCGTACTGGTCGCCGAGTACCGCGACAACAGAGTCGGTCTCTTCCTATACCTGGCCGGCCTGCTCCATGAGGCCATCGACGACCTCCACCAGCTCGATCCGAGCACCGGCGGCGATGTCAAAGGCCTGTTCGCCCGGTTCCTCGGCTGGTCCGCCCGACACCACAGTGGGGCTGAATCGCCGCGCTGACCGGGATCTCCCGCGTCTCACCGCTCTCTCCTTCTACCGCCTTCTCGGCCGCGACCACTGATCGCCTATTCCTCCGTGACGTCTGGTGACGTCGGTGCCGTGCCGGTAGGTTCGACCTCCTGAGCTCTCGTCGTCAGGTGGAGGAATCCGGCCGCGTGTCGCATGTCGAGAAGATCACTACGGAGCTACGTACGCTGGCTGCCGGCGTCGAGCGTGCGCAGGATCTGGCTGCCGCTGCTGATCAGCAGGCGCAGGAGATCGCGCTGCGCGCGGCGGGTGCCGGGTTCGCAGCGGTCGCTGCCGGGGTGGCGCGGGTTCGCGGGGCCATCGCCACCATCCGGGGTGGACTGGGCGGCCTCGCCGGGGCTGTCGGTGATGCCGCGAAGGTGGCCGCTGCTGTCCCGAAGCAGGCCAGTCCGGGGGAGACGATCAGCGGGCTGACTCCGGTCCAGAGTGCGGTCGACGGTATCCGTGACCAGACGGCCGCCACGATCACCCAGGTCGGTGAGGCGCAGCAGCTTGTCGTCGGGGTTTTGCAGGGAGGGCAGCCGGGGCCGCTGATACAAGGTCTGGAGAGCGTCAAACAGGTGCTTGTGATGCTGGTTCAGCGCACCGCCACCACACGCCAGGCGGTGGACGCGGCGATCGCCGAGGCACGACAGTTGGGAAACTGAGCGGGGCTGGCGGTGCCGTACCGACCAGCCCTGCCTCGGTTAACACGCCATCCCCCGGCAGGGGCGTGACGACGCCATGGACGCGCAAGCCGACCGGAGAGCGCGGCGGTTCGCCTACCGGCCGGCGTACCCGGATTCCTCCGAGGGAAGACGCACGCGTGCGGCGCTCCCTGGAACTGGAGAACCAGTGCGCCGCTACCGTCGCTGCGGAGGGGTACCGACTCCACCAGAACCCGACCCGACAGGAGATCGCTGACGCCCGGCTCGGTACCGGTGATTCTGGGAAACCGGGCAAGGATCCCGACTACCTGATCGAGGGACACGTCTTCGACTGTTACTCCCCGATGCCGGCGAAGAGCGTGCGAGGCGTGTGGAGCGGGGTATCCGACAAGATCACTAGCGAGCAGACTCAACGGGTGGTGGTCAACCTCCACGACTGGCGTGGCGATCTCCCGGCGTTGCAGAGACAGTTCGACGACTGGCCGATCGCAGGGTTGAAGGAACTGGTGGCGGTGACGCGCAGCGGGGCGATAATCCAGATCCTGCGACGAGACTGAAGGGCTATCTATGGCGACTGAGTACCGCTTGACGCTGGCCGGCGACATTCCTCTCGATGTGCTGGCCGGTGTCGTCGCTCCGGAAGGTGTTGAGGAGTCGGCGGTAGATGGCAGGCCTCGGGTGTTGAGTGCGGACCTCAGCGATCGGTGCGGTTACACGGTGAGCATCCACGCCGGAGCCCACGGCTACTTCGAGGCCGAAGATGGTGACGGCTCGATGTGGGAGTGGGAACCGGAGAGGTATGTCACCATCGGCTTCCGGCTGGTTAATAGCGAATCCTCCGACCGGGCGACGCGGGAGATGCTGGCGTCCGTGGCCCGGGTGCTAGATCAGCGGTCGGAGGACGCCGCGCTGATCCTCGACGCCGACTGGCTGCTGCTGACCCGCTTCTCGGGAACGCTGCGCAGGCACGCACTGAGCTGGTGGAGCGTGCACGGCGAGGACGATCTTCTCAGCCGGTAAGAGGCTCGGCGGCCTGCCTATTCCGCGACTCGCAAAGGCCTCGACCCTGACGCCCGCAGACGCAAGGACTTCGTCGGCCGGCCGGGGGCGGCATGGACCGTGCGATTGCCATCCTGGACGGTGAGGTCGTCGGCTGCCTCGTCGCATCGCGGAGCCAGGATGATCCGGCCGAGATCTATCCGCAGGACATGATGACCGACCCCAACCGCCGGCGTCGCGGGATCGCCCCGAGCACTGGTGGGACGATCTCTGATCTCTCAGAACCTGGACTGGCTGAGGCTGGCGGTGTCGGCGAACATGAGGACTCTGTGTCCGTCATCACAAGGTGCTCTAGACGCGATCGACTTTCCGGTCAAAGCCACCCATCTTGACCGGCTCTCCAGTAGGCGTGGCTGGCTGGGACGGTCGGGTCGTGGGGACGGAGGGAACCGTTATGGCAGGTGACGGGCTGGCGAAGATGGTCCGGCGCTGTGCCCCGTCGAGGGCGTGCCGAGGCCTTGGATCGTCTGGGTTGACTTGCTTGACAGCGTCGGTCTGGCCGAGAGGTACTGGAGGAACGTTCCCCTTGTGGGCGAGCTTGTTCGCCGGGCCGACTGGTCGAGGAATGGTCGCCCGTAAGGGCCTTTCCTCGTCGTTGTCGCTTGGTGCGCCGGTCTGGTCGTTGGGGCGCCGACCGAGTGACAGGAGGACCGCCATGAAGGATCTTCTCCCGGCAGGTTGAGCCGACGCCAGTCCGGCCGCAGCGGTGTGCTGCGCTACCGGCGGAAGTGTCCCTGTCCGAAACAGTTGCCTCCGGTTGCCGGAAGCGAATGTGAGCCCGCCGGTTCGCGTCCCTGTCGCTGTCCATCTTCGTGTCCACGATCGTGCCGGTCACGGTCGTGGCGATGACTGCTGCCCTGACCCGTCTTGGGTCTATCCGTGCGCTGCGCAGGGTGTTCGTTGACTCCTCAACAGTGATTAACAGCGCGACTTCCCGGGCGGTCCACCTTGCCGGGCCTCCCTGCGACCCGGCAGGCGACCATCGCCGGCCGACCTCACTTCGGTGCGAGGGCGATGCACATGGCCCTCCACGTCGTTTCCCCAGCCGTGGTCCACGGCGCCGTTCAGATCTTTCGACAAGGAGTACCTGACGTGTTTTTCCACGACTTCCGCATCGCCTCGGGATTCGGCCCGGTGGCGGTGACAGTTTCCGGCTTGGCCCCCGCTCGAGGGTCGGGCTTGCCGTCAGCGTTGACGTCAGTCTTCAGCCGGACCCCCGAACCGACCCCCTCTTTCCTCTCACACCGCAGGCCAGTCCGTCTGTCAGCGACGTCGGCTTGTCCTGCGACAGACCCTGCCTGGTCTCGGGTCTCTCCCCCTGGGCCCGGCAACCCGTACCCGGACAGGAGGTGAATGCCCGTGGATGATCTGGTCCTTCGGGTCCAGTCCCAGCTGACCGGCCGTGACCGTGTGCTGCTCGGCTGGTTGTACGACCACGGCGTGTTGACGTCGTTCCAGATCGCGAACGCCCTGTTCCCGTCGTTGGACTTCTGTCAACGGCGGCTGCGGACCCTACACCGGTTGCGGTTGGTGGCCCGGTTCCGGCCGCAGCGGGCCGACGGCGGCTCGTACCCGTACCACTACGTCATCGACCAGCTCGGCGCTGAAGTCGTCGCGGCCAGCCGGGACGAACGCCCACCACGGCGTGACCACGCCCGGGTGGAGCGGCGACGCTGGACCTCAACCCGCAGCCTCACCCACCGCCTCGGGGTGAACGGCTTCTTCACCGACCTGGCCGGGCACGCCCGCACCCGTCCGGGCGAAGGTCTGGTGGAGTGGTTGCCGGAGGCGGTGTGCCAGCGCGCCGGTACGTTCACCAGCCGGCAGGATCCGGGGCTGGTGCGGGCGTATCAGCCGCGGGTGCGCCCGGACGGCTACGGCCGGTGGGTCGACGGTGGCGCAGAGGTGCCGTTCTTTGTCGAGTACGACACCGGTGCCGAGCAGTTGTCGATTCTGACCGGCAAGGTGGACGGCTATCAGGAGCTGTTCGGCACGCTCGGGCGGATGTGGCCGGTGTTGTTCTGGGTGCACTCGGCCGCCCGGGAGCGCAACCTGCGCCGTGTGCTGGCCGACGTGCCGCTGTCGGTGCCGATTGCTACCGGTGCTCGCGACCACGCCGTGACGGCCGGCCTGGGCCCAGCGGAGGCGGTGTGGGCCGTGGCCGGCGGGGAAGGGCAGCGGCTGCGGCTGGCTGATTTGGCCGGTTACGTCGTTGACGTCTCCAGCCGGGCGGGTGAGGCCGCGTGATTGGCGACGACACGACGGCGGCGGACAGTACCTCCGCTGCGGATCGGACAGCAACGGCCGGCGTCTGTCACGGATCTGTTCTGAGCGGCATGGCAGGTGTTGACAGATCTGTGAGAGCACCGAACGTCCGCTCCCACAGCCGCGGGACCGCATCCCGGTCCCGCGTCTGCGGGGGACGGTCCACGGCCGGCGTGCGGTCCCCGTCCCGATGGTTGTCCGACGCCGGGTCGGTCCGCCATCCGGTCCGGCCTCTTGTGACAGGCGGACGGGTCGTTGTTCCGGTCCGGGTCGAGGAGGTGATGGGCCACGACGGCACCGGCCACTGACCCGAACCCGGGGCTGCGGGGTAGCCGCGTCGAGGGCGTCGTCCAGGTCGTCATCATGCTGGCCATTGGCGGCGCAGCGGGGGCGGCCAGCTTCACCCACGTGCACAACGTCGCCGCTGCGCACGGCCAACCCGGCTGGCTGGCTTGGGCCGACGCGATCGTCCTGGAGCTGATGTCCATCGCCTCCGGCCTGGAACTACGCCGCCGCAAACGCGCTCACACCTCCACGGTGTTCCCGGCCACCGTGCTGGCGTGTGCGGTCACCCTGTCCCTGGCGGCGCAGGTCGTCGAGGCCGAACCCTCGGTCATCGGGTGGATCACCGCCGCCGTACCCGCGCTCGGTTTCCTCGTCATGGTCAAGATCGCCCTTGGCCGGACCAGTACCGCCACGCCCGCCCCTGCCGTGGCGGCTGTGCACTGCCGACCGGGTGAGGCCGGATGGACCCGTCCGGACCGCGGACCGGACGAGACCGTGCGGTCCGCCGTCACGGCGGGGGAGCGGTCCAGCAACCGGACCGTCCGCTCATCGGATGCTCGTCGTCACGGGGGCGGACGGGAACGGCGGCGGCGAGCGGACCGGGGACCGTCCCCGCAGCCGTCCCGCGCGGTGGCCGAGCTGCTGCCAGCGGCGCGAAAGGTCCGGGACCGGCTCGCCGCAGACGGTCAGGCACTGACCCGGGCAGCGCTCGCCGAAGCCCTCCGCGCTGCCGGTCACACCGTGTCCAACACCCGAATATCCGAACTGCTCAAGACCCTCAAAGTCGAGTCGTCGGCACGACCCGGACTGATCCCGAGCCCGGTCATGCCGACCAACCCGACGTCGCCGCCTCTGTCACCGGAGCGGCCCGATGGTGGCGGAGCAGCCACCCCTGCGCCGGTCGACCCCGACAACTACCCCGCTCCTACCGCACAGCCATCCATCTCATAACCAGGAGAAGCCTGATCATGAACAGCCCAACGAACCCCGCTGACCAGACAACCCGCACGACGACCGACAGCACCACCGCGCCCAGCGTCGGGCAGGTGTGGACGATCGAGCGCATCCGTGCCCTCGGCGTGACCACCACCCTCGCCACCACCGCTTCGGTGCTCGGGATCAGCCGATCCCAGGCGTACCGGCTCGCTGCCACCGACCAGTTCCCCATACCGCTGATCCGGGCGGGTAGCCGCATCATCGTCCCGGTAGCCGCCCTGCTCCACCTTCTCCAACTCGAACCCAACGGAACCAGCGGCCGGCGACTTGAAGCCGATGCGAAGGTGAGCGTGGATGCGTTGACCCCGCCGCCAGCGGATTCCACCCGGCACCGCTGGCGGCACCATACGAAGCATCCAGGAGACGATGAGTGAAGGGATCCACCTTCAAACGCTGCGGCTGCCGCGACAGCGTCACGGGCCGGCGACTGGGACGTTCCTGTCCCCAGCTTCGCCGGCCCGGCGGCGGTTGGTCCCGCACCCACGGCCACTGGCACTGGCAGATCGAAGTGCCCGCCCGCGCCGACGGCACCCGCCGTCCACTCCGTCACGGCCCCCACGCCACCCAGGCCGGCGCCGACGCCGTCCTGGACCGCATCCGGGCGGTGCTCGCCGTCCCAGATCCCACCGACCCGCACACCACCGTCAAGACAGGCGACCTCATCGAGACCGCCGTCAAGACTAGCGCGCCCATCCCCACCCCGGATCAGATCCGGCGGGCGCTGCACCTGGACATCACCCCCACCGAACTGCCCACTATGCAGGCGTACCTGACCGACTGGCTCGCCGGACGCAAGAACATCAAGACGGGCACCCTGCGCTCCTACGAAGGGCACATCCGGCTGTACCTGATCCCGCACCTCGGCCACCTGCGCATCGACCGGCTCCGCCCCGGCCACATCGACGCCATGTACGACGCCATCGCCGAACGCAACACCACCATCGCCGCCCTGCGCTCCAGCCGCGACCCCGCCCAACGCGACCAGGTCAAGAACCAGCGGATCGTCGGCCCCCGAACCCTGCACCTCATCCACGCCACCCTGCGCAAGGCCCTCAACGACGCGATGCGCCGGCACCGTTACGTCGACACCAACCCCGCCCTCATGGTCGAACTACCCACAGCCCGCCCACCGAAGCCCACCGTCTGGACCGACCAACGCATCCGCACCTGGCACGACACCGGCACAACCCCCAGCCCCGTCATGATCTGGACCCCCGAACACACCGGCAGATTCCTCGACCACACCCACGACGCCGGCGACCGGCTCTACGCCCTCTACCACCTCGTCACCTTCACCGGCCTCCGCCGCGGCGAAGCCTGCGGCCTGCACTGGGACGACCTCGACCTCGACGCAGCCATCCTCACCGTTCGCTGGCAACTCGTCCAACACGGCTGGGCCACCGCCATCGACACTCCGAAAACCACCGACAGCGAGGCCGCGGTCGCTCTCGACACTGAGACCGTCGCTGTGCTGCGCGCCCACCGCACCCGGCAACACCGTGAACGCCTCGCCGCCGGCGCTGCCTGGACCACCACCGGGCTCGTGTTCACCACGCCCACCGGTGGTCGGCTCCACCCTGCCGACGTCACCGACCACTTCCACCACCTCGCCACGCAAGCCGGGCTGCCACCCATCAGGCTCCACGACCTCCGCCACGGTGCCGCCACCATGGGACTAGCCGCCGGAGTCCAGATGAAAATCATCTCCAACCGGCTCCGCCACTCCAGCCCCCACTTCACCGCCAAGTTCTACGGCGACGTCCTACCCGAGCTATCCCACGCCGCAGCCGAAGCCACTGCGGCCCTTGTACCCCGGCGCCGCGACCGCGGGATCCAGTCGGCGTAGTGTGTCGGCGTCCGTGGTGGGGCGAATACAGACTGGCCCTGTCCGGCGACGCCCTTTGCCCGAGGCCCCACTGCCTGTTGTGGCGTGGTCCGGGCCCTCGCCCCCGTTCAGCGACCCCGACTGATACCGGTGTTCGCTAGACGACGTCCCGGTACGCCCTCGCCGGGACGTCGTCGACGTTCCCCGTCCACCACAGGGCCGCGGCGCATAACCCACCCCCTATGGTGGGTGGCGCTAGGCGAAGTTGCAGGTCGCCCAAGCGGCCTACAGCGTCGCCCAAGATGTCAGCCCGGCGTCGGACGATGACGATTCCGGCGACTCGCTGGAGTTCCGGCTACCCCAGACGCGCCGATCGGCCGAACAGTCGGACGGCGAGTCTCCCCTACTGTGGAGAACCGACATGGCTGTCGATGGCGACACGGAACCGGCCACAGCGGGCGCTGTAGGGTAGTCGGACACATGCCCGGCCCGGGGCAGAAATGGACCAGTTCGGCAGACAGGGGTACATGGATGATGCCGTGGCAGCCCCTGCGGGATTTCGACCCGACAGAGTGTGGCGGCTTCCGACTCACCCATCTACTCGGCGAAGGCGGTTTCGGCACCGTTTTTCTCGGCTTCCGCCCGGACATTCCCGATGCGGCCGCTGTCAAAATCTTCAAGTCCGAGTACGGGAAGTCTGATATTTGGCGGCAGCGTTTTTGCCGCGAGATCACGCTGATCGAAAAGATGGCGGGTGTCCACACCGCGGACTTGTTCGACTCTGGAGGGCAGGACAGCCCGCCTTGGCTGGCCATGCGGTACGTGCATGCGCCGCCGCTGCACCGACTGGTGCACCAGTACGGAGCGTTCGATGTGCTGCCGGCCTGGTGGTTGGCGACAGGGCTGGCCGAGGCGCTGGCCGAAATCCACGCCAAGGGGATCCTGCACCGCGACTTGAAGCCACAGAACATCCTGGTCGAGCAGACCGGGCTGAAGATCATCGACTTCGGGATCTCTCGGTCGGTCACCGGTGACGGGATCACCGCCGAGCCGAAGTTCTTCGGCAGCGACCAGTATTGCGCGAATGAGCATCTGCTTGACCCACGAGCCGCGACCGAGAAGTCCGATGTCTTCGCTCTGGGCGCGGTGCTGGTGTGGGTGACGACAGGGAGGACACCGTTCCAGACCTGCACGGTCGTTGAACGGCTGATGGGTATGACGCCGGACCTGGATGGGGTGCCGGAGCCGCTTTACGAGCTTGTCGAGTCCTGCCTGGCCAACGACCCGAAGAACCGTCCAACGGCGTTGACGGTGTTCCGCACCGCACTAGATCATTTGACCGATTACGCGGTTCCCCTGGCGAGTGAGGCCGGACTGCCGTTGCCGGCGGAAATCCGCGACTACGTCGAGGATTGGGCGGCCGAGCCGGTCCCCGTGCTGGCGTTCGCCACGACCGGTGGAGGCAGCAGCACAGGATCTGAGGTAAGTGCGGGTATGCCGAGGTCCACCACCGCCGGTTCACTCTCGAAGCGGGCGGACTTCAGCGCTGACTGGGTCTCTCGTTGGCACAACGCGGCACGTCGGCGACGGGACAGCTACGGAAGATAGCGTGTCCGGGTGTTCATGGACGGGAAGAGGAAATGAGCGAGTTGATCGTCAGCGTGGCCCCGAACAGTTTGCCCCAGTTCGCCTCCGGGATGACCGTACTTGCCAGAGACGAGGAGTGGCTGGTCACCGAAGTCAGCCAGACCCGCGACGACGGGACACGGCTGGTGGTGACCGGGACCTCCCCGCTGGTAAGGGACGAGACTGCGATCTTCTTTCACCATCCGGAAGGGCCCGGTCGGCTGGACCGGGTCGAGCCGCTGCTCGCCGAGGACACCCGACTCATTCACGACACCTCGCCCGGCTTCCGACGGTCGCGGTTGTTCATCGAGGCGTTGCTGCGCAAGACCCCTCTGCCGCAGGCCGAGCAACGACTCGCCACGGCTGGCACGCACTTGGCCAACGACCTGCTGTATCAGCGGGAGCCTGCGAGGCGGGCGTTCATGAACCTGCGGCCCCGACTGCTGATCGCCGACGCGGTCGGGCTCGGCAAGACCTTGGAGGTCGGGTTACTGCTGTCGGAGTTGATCCGGCGAGGACGTGGGGGCCGGATTCTGGTGGTGACGCCCCGGCACATCCTTGAGCAGTTCCAGCACGAGTTGTGGACTCGCTTCTCCATCGGGCTGGTCCGGCTGGACTCGACCGGGGTAGCCCGGATGCAGCGCAAGCTCCCCGCCGGGCGGAACCCCTTCGACTACTACCAGCGAGTGATCGCCTCAATCGACACGTTGAAAAGTGCCCGCTACCGTGAGCAGCTGCGTCGGGTGCAGTGGGACGCGGTCGTCATGGACGAGTCGCACAAGCTGATCAGCAAGACGGCGTTGAACAACCAGCTCGCCCGGGTGCTCGCGCCGACTACCCACGCGTTCATCCTGGCTTCGGCCACCCCGCACAACGGCGATGACGAGTCGTTCAATGAGCTGATCAGCCTGATCGAACCGACATCCATCGTGGATCCCAAGAAGCGTTCTACCCGCGAGGAGCTCAAAGACCTGTACGTGCGCCGGCACAAGATGAGCCCGGACGTGGCGGCGCAACTGGGCACGGAGTGGGCCGAGCGCGCCAAGCCACAGTTCGTCGACTGCTTGGCGACCGCACCGGAGGAGGCAGTCCTCGACGAGCTTTACTCCACCTGGGTAGCTCCGCCGCAGGGACAGTCCCCACCACTTACTGGCAAGGGCAGCAGGCTGTTTCCGGTGACGCTGCTCAAAGCGTTCCTCTCCTCCCATGAAGCGCTGAGGGAAACCATCGCCAACCGCCTCAAACGCCATGAGAGCGAGCCGAAGCACGCCAACGAGGTCAAAGCCCTGCAGCGCCTCTCCGGACTCATCGCGCGGATGACTGACGACGACTCCGCCAAGCTCACGGCGCTGGTCCAAGTGCTTCGACAGCTCAGAATCGGCCCGAAGTCAGCGACCCGGATAGTGATCTTCTCCGAGCGCCGCGCCACGATCGACTGGCTCTACCGGCAACTCCCAGCCCGGCTGGGCTTCATGCAGAAGGATCCGCCAGGGCAGGCGGAGAAGGGCGTTACGGGCCCGGTGCGGATCCTGCACGGCAGCCAGTCCGACGAGGCCCAGCAGCGCATCGTCAAGGACTTCGCGCTGGAAGGCAGCGACGTACGGATCCTGCTGACGAGCGATATCGCCGCCGAGGGCGTCAACCTGCACCGTCAATGCCACGAACTGGTCCATTACGACATCCCCTGGTCGCTGATCACCATCGAGCAGCGAAACGGCCGCATCGACCGCTACGGCCAGCGGATCCCACCTCAGATCCGGGTGCTGCTGCACCAGTCGGCCAACCCTGCTCACTCGGCCGACCGGTCGGTGTCGAAGAAGCTCGCCGAAAAGGAGGACAACGCGCACCGCACCCTCGGGGAAGCCGCCGCGCTGATGGGACTGCGCGATGAGCAGGCCGAGGAGATGAGCATTGAGGAGGCGTTCCTCGTCGGCCGCGATATCGACGAGGTCGTGCCCGATCAGCCGACCGACGACGATGACATCTTCATGGCTGGCGGCGGCTTCGACGACGAGGACAGCCCCGTCGAAGCTCAGCCCGACGACACGGTACGGCCGCCGAGGCTGTTCGGTTCCACCCGTGAATTCGTCGAGGACGCCTTCGCCGAGGCGTACCAGAATCCGGCGGAGGCGATCGGCTTGACTTGGCTGGATGCCGCCGACTATCCGGATACCTTCGAATTCGAGCTCAACCGTGATGGGCAACGCCTGGCGGACCTGCAGCGCCGGCTCAACGTCTTGCCGCAGTCCTACCTGGACGAGCGGCGGATCCTGGAGCGAATGACTCTCACCTTCTCGCCCAGTGTCGCGATCACTCGCCTGGAACTGGCCCGCAAACACAGCGGCGAGCGGCTCAAACGTCGGGGGTCCGCGACCAAGGACCAGAAATTTACCGAGTCCGGCTGGCCGGACATGTCGTACCTCACCGACCAGCACCCGGTCATCGAGTGGCTGGTCGACAAGGTTCTCGCCCGCCGGTCGGCCGACACCACCCAGGCCCGGCGCCTCACCGCACCGGTCATCGCTGCCCACGTCACTGCGCCGGTCTTCCTGGTCAACGGCCGGTATTCCAATAAGCAGGGAAAGCCGACCGTGCTGGCCTGGCTGGCACTGCACCGCGAGCAGGACGCGATGCGCGTCGACGAGCGGGAGTTCGTCCAAGTCCTGCACGACGCGAAGGTCAACCGGGAGATGCGGATGTGCGACGTCGGCGAACTTGCTGCCCTCCAGGCGTTGGTCCCGCAGGCCGTGGACACCGCCCGTACCGAGATGCGTAGGCGCCTGGACGACGAAGAAGACAAACTGATGGCTCCTCTCATCGCTTACGAGCAGCAACTTCACGACTGGGAGCGGAGGACCGGTGCCCGTTACGAGCAGCTGACCCTCACCGCTGTCCGGAGCCGGGCCGAGCAACGGGTGCAGCACACGGTCACGAAGGTCAAAGAACTGCTCGACGAGTTGTCCACCGCCGGCGAGCCGATGATCCGCGTCGTTGGCGTGCTCGTCCCCGAGCGGAGTGTGTGAGGTAAGCCGTGGCATTCAACTCGATCACCAACTATGGCGAGTACATCTCTGACCACTACCTGGCCTCACTACTCAAGAACGACCTTGAAGGGTTGCGGAAGCGCTGGAGTGCAGCGCAGAAGGCCGCCGCTCGCAACGGGCTACCCGCCGACGTGCCGGCCAACTCTGCCCAGGGCGTCAAGGCCCTGGGGCAGCACTTCTACACTCGCCGTAACCAAATCACTGAGCAGCTCGGCGAAACGCCCACGGTCGCCGCGCTCACCGACGTGCGGATCGTCGAGCAGACCCGCGACCTCAATGACCTGATCCTGCGGGCGCTCGCGTTCGGCGCGCCCACCAGCGACACGACGCCGGAGCTGCTGCGCCGGACCACCCTCGATGTGGTCCAGCTCGACCAGCACCGGCAGGTCGAGATCGCGCTCGCCGCCACCGGACCCGGCGGCCTGGAGCTCGTCGCGCTGGACGCCACCTGGGCCGAGGGAGCCGACGGCATCGTCGACACGACGGGCGGCTGCCGGTTGCTGTCCCCGATCAAGCTCGACGGCGGTGTGGAGATCGACCACGCGGGCAAGGCCATCGAGTTCCTGTTCGCCTGCGAAGACCCGCCTCGTTATGTGCTGCTGCTGACCGGCAACGTTGTGCTGCTCGCCGACCGGGGCACCTGGCCCCGCAGCTACCTCGCGGTCAACCTGACCCAGGCGCTGCACACCAAGGACGACATAGCCGGCGGGGAACTGGAGATTATCGCCGCCCTCTTCGGCACCGAGTCGCTCATCACCTTCGAAGGGCAGAACGCCCTTGCCACTCTGGTCGACCAGGGATACAAGCACGCGGTCAAGGTCTCCAAGGAGCTACGCGAGGCGCTGCGCCAGTCCGTCGAGCTGATCGCCCAGGAGATCCTCAACCGCATCCGCGAACAGGGCGCCGACCCCGACGACCTGGGCGACAAGCTCGCCCGCCGACTGACCGAGCAGTCGCTGCGTTACCTCTACCGGATCCTGTTCCTGCTCTACGCCGAGGCCCGTCCGGAGCTGGGCATCCTGCCCAGCAAGAACGAGGCATACCAGCAGGGTTACGGGTTGGCCCGGCTGGCCGACACCGTCAGCGTTGACCTGCCCGAGGAGGCCGAGGAGGGCCTCTACTTCCACCACTCGCTGAGCCGGCTCTTTACTCTCGTCGACGAGGGCCACCAGCACCAGCACCGGCCTGCGGAAGTCGTCCTCGACGAAGACGGCAACGAGATCGCCCTCGACACCGACGGCATCCGGTTCGAGGCGCTCAAATCGGAGCTGTTCCACCCCGACCGCACTGAGCTGATCGGTGAACAGGTGCGGGTCGGCCAATGCACCGTTGACACCCGACTGCGGAACAAGTGTCTCTGGCAGGTACTCAACCTGCTTATGCTCACCCCGGAGCCGACCGGCCGCCGGGGACGCGGACGCTCCGCCGGGCAGCGGGGTTTCATCTCATACGCGCAACTGGGCATCAACCAGCTCGGTGCCGTCTATGAAGGGCTCATGTCCTACAGCGGCTTCTTCGCCGCCGAGGACGTCTACGAGGTCGCGAAGACCGTCAAGGCCGCTGGGAGGAATGCCGACGGCGAAGAGAAGGAGAAGGCCGACCCGTCCAAGGGCACCTGGACCGTCCCGGTCAGCCGCTCCGGTGACTACGACCCGAAGTACTTTGTGATGCGCACCAATCCGATCACCGGCGAGTCGGAGCGAATCGTCCATCGCAAGGGTTCCTTCGTGTACCGGCTGTCAGGACGGGAACGGCAACGATCCGCCTCCTACTACACCCCTGAAGTTCTCACCCAGTGCACGGTTAAACATGCCCTCGCCGAACTGCTTACCGAGGAGACCACTGCCCGGGACATCCTCGACCTCACCATCTGCGAGCCTGCGCTGGGCTCGGGCGCGTTCCTCAACGAGGCCATCAACCAGCTCGCCGATGCCTACCTCGAACGCGCCCAGCGCGAACGTAACGAGAAGCTCCTACCGGACCAACTGGAAATCGAACGGCAGAAGGTCAAGGCATATCTGGCCCTGCACAACTGCTATGGCGTCGACCTCAACGCCACCGCCGTCGAACTGGCCGAGGTCTCGATCTGGCTCAACGTCATGCACGCCAAGCTCGAAGCCCCCTGGTTCGGCCTGCACCTACGCCGCGGCAACTCCCTGATCGGAGCCCGCCGCGCCGTCTACCCAGTCTCATTGCTGAGCCGCGGAGCGTGGCGCACCACCCCGCCCACCGACCGCCCGATGGCTTGCGACGCTGACGGTCAGGTTATCGACCGCCTCGCCGACGACGAGATCCACCATTTTCTGCTTCCAGCCCAAGGCTGGGGCGCCGTCTCCGACGCCCCACAGGCCAAGGAGCTCGTCCCAGACGAGCGCGAAGCGCTGCGGAAGTGGCGCCAGACGATGCGCACGCTCCCCAACGACAAGAAGACCAAGGACCGGCTGCTCGCCCTGGCTCAGCGAGTTGAACGTCTGTGGGAACTTACCCGCAAACGCATCAATATCTCTGAGAAAAATATCCGCCGCGCCATCGATATCTGGGGCATCTCCGAGGACCGAAAGCTGCCGCAGCCGGTGACTGGTGGCGTCAGCCGCGAGGAGATTACCGAGGCGTTGTACGAGGACCGCGAGTCTCCTTACAGCCGGCTCAAAACCATTATGGATGCTTGGTGCGCGCTGTGGTTCTGGCCGGTGGGCCAGGGTATCGAGATGGCCCCTCCAACGATCGACGAGTGGCTGTCCTTCTGCGAGGCGGTGCTCGGCACGCAGCCAACGAAGGCCAAGGCCAATGGCAAGAAGGGCGCCGCCGCAGGTCTCGACGATGTCTTCGGCATGTTCGGTGGCGACAACGACTTCGCGCAGCTAGCCATGGAAGACGAATCCGACCGCTTCATAGCTCAGTGCCAATCTATTGGCCGTATCGCCATCGACGGCCGCTTCGCCTGGTGGTCAGTGCTTACCGAAATCGCCGAGAGGGAAGGATTCTTCCACTGGGAACTCGAATTTGCTCAGATTTTTACAAAGCGAGGTTTCGATCTCCAAGTCGGAAACCCGCCTTGGGTCCGATTGGATTGGAAGGATGAACCCGCGCTGGCCGAGCATGAGCCATGGCTTGCGTTGCAAGAGCAGGTCTCGGAGGCGGCGCTAACCGAAAAACGTCGAGAGATATTATCCGATCCAGGAGCTCGTAAAGAGTACTTGTTTGATCTTAGCTCGTGGTCAGGAATCAATGAACACCTAAGTTCGTCGGTCGACCATAAAATCCTGGCTGGAATACGAACCAATCTCTACATCAACTTTATGGAGCGTTCGTGGCGGAGTCTGTCTCCGAAAGGAATCGCCGGACTCATCCATGAAGAACAGCATTTTATTGATCCGGCGGGTGGGCGATTGCGGGCAGAGACTTATCCGCGACTTCGGCGCCACTTTCAGTTTGGCAATAACTTGTTACTATTCGAGGATGTTGATAACAATAAGAATTTTGGTGTCAACATTTATGGTCAGCCGCGCGAAATCCAGTTCATTCAGATGGCTAGATTGGTGCATCCTGTTGTCATAGACGGTTCCCTTGATCACGAAGGTCAAGGCGAGATTCCTGGAATCCAATACCCGTACGGTGGCTGGGATTTAAGGCCACATGTCGCCCGGGTCTTGCACGTGACAGCAGACACCTTGAGGGATTGGGCGGCGTTCGGAGATGCTCCAGAGACGCCTGCTCCTCAAGCTCGCGGCCTTCGTCCGCTCACTACTGCTGACAACGACGCCATACGCAGTCTTGGCAGAGGTGGAAGACGGCTTGCTGCCCATCCGTTCGATTGGTCACAAGGGCTCAATGAGAAGACTGCGAGATCAGACGGAACAATGAAGGCGCAGTCAACACTCCCGGAGTCCTGGGCGGATGCAATCCTGCAAGGACCCCACTTCACGGTTTCTACGCCCTTCGCTAAGGCGCCGAACGAAAACTGTCGAAGCAACAAAGACTATGCAGTCTGGGACCTAGTAGAACTGCCGGAAATCATTCTTCCTCGGACAAACTTTGCGCGCGCATGCTCCCCTGAGGAATTTTTAGCCAAACAGCGACTTTGGAAAGGGTTGCCCGCTACAGCGTATTGGCGAGTAGCTTGGCGCAATATGGTCGTTGGGGGAACTGAGCGCACTCATCATTCAGCCTTGCTCATGCCCAACCCAACGCATGTTCATACCGTCCACACTATAGCCCTCGCTAATAATCGCAAGACGGCTGGCCTGGCAGGACTTTGGGCGTCCTTGCCCGTCGACTTTATTTGCAAGGTTTCCGGGACTTCCAAAGTCAATATTGAATTCGTAAAACAGTTTCCGGCGCCACTGGACCATGCGTTAGTGAGGTCACTACTCGTTCGTACGCTGCGGTTGAGCTGCTTGACGCGGGACTATGCGCCGTTGTGGGAAGAGTTATTTGACGAGGCGTGGTTGACCGATCGTTGGGCGGACGCGGCCTTGGAGCGCACACCGCTGGGTGAGGTCGGGCCGGAGTGGACTATGTCTACGCCGTTGCGGACCGACTACGACCGACGGCTCGCGCTAGTGGAGATCGATGCGCTCGTCGCTCTCATGCTGGGGCTGACCGCCGAGCAGCTCTGCGCGATGTATCGCTCCCAGTTCGCAGTGCTGCGCAAGTATGAATGGGAAATGTTCTTCGCTCCGGATGGTCACAAGATCGGAGCGGAGACGCATAATCGCGGTGTCCGGCAGACCGAGGCCGAGGCGGCAGTGGTGAAGGCGTGGAAGAAGTCGGAGCTGACTGAGGCGCCAAAGCCGGAGATCCCGGCCGGCTGGGTGAAGCCCGACCGTGAGGCCGAGATGACCCACGCCTACCACGAGTTCCAGCGCCGGTTGGATGCCGGGGAGTATCCGGAGGTGGTGGAACCGTGATTCCCTCACTGGCGGTCGAGGACCTCAAGGGCAGCCTGGTCCAGTATCTGACCACCGCTTTCGCGCTGGCTGACGACGATGTGCACGACGTGTTGGAGTCGTTCCTGAACGACGAGCGCACCGGCGTGTTCCGCGGGCCGTACCTGCGGGTGCGGCCGGGCTTCAAGCCCGCGGCCGGCACCTACCGCCGGGTCCTGGACTGGTTCCCGGGAGGGTTCGAGCCGTTCCTGCATCAGGAGCGAGCATGGCTGCGCCTGTCGTCGAAGGGGCAGCAGCCCAAGCCGACGATCGTGACCACCGGGACAGGCTCGGGCAAGACGGAGTCGTTCCTGGTGCCGGTACTCGATCACTGCCGCCGGGCTCGTGCGCAGGGCCAGACCGGAGTGAAGGCGCTGTTGCTGTACCCGATGAATGCCCTTGCCGACGACCAGGCCCGGCGCATCGACGAACTGCTGCGTGATGAGCCAGCACTGCACGACGTGACTGCAGCGATCTACATCGGTGGTGGCCGCAAGGGCGATGACGATGAGCAGAGCCCAGGCTCGTATGGCCGTGAGTTCGGGTCGTCCGCGTTGGACGATGACCCGTTGGTCAGCCGGGTGCTGCGGGATCGTGAGCAGATCCGGGAGAATCCGCCGGATATCCTGCTGACCAACTACAAAATGCTGGACCTACTGCTGCAGCGGGCGCCAGATCTCCCGCTGTGGCAGGACCGGTCGCTGCGGTATGTGGTGCTGGATGAGTTCCATACCTACGACGGCGCGCAGGGCACGGACGTGGCGATGTTGCTGCGCCGGTTGGGGGCGGCAACTGGGCTGGCCGAGCCGGGCAGGCCGCTGGGGCAGATCACGCCGGTAGGGACGTCGGCGACCCTGGCCAGCGACGGCGCTGCCGATGCCGGGTTGGGTGAGCATTCGGCACAGGCGGACCAGAAGAAGTTGCTGGACTTCGCCACGCAGGTGTTCGGAGTTAAGTTCAGTCCGGACGCGCTGGTCGGTGAGGACCGGTTGACGTCGGCGAAGTTCTGCGGGGAGATCGATTTCGAGCTGCCGTTCCCGACGCCGGAGCAGTTGGCGGTGATCCCGGATCCGTTGGGCGACCCGGCGGACCTGGACGCGGTAGCGCGGGCGACGGTCGGGATCGACGCGCGGAACCCGGTGGCCCTCGGCGCGTTGCTGCGCCACCACATTCTGGTGAAGGCCCTGCTGGACTCGGCGGCCGAAGGGCCGTTGACGATCGAGCAGATCGCGAAACCGTTCGCGGTGCAGGGTGGTGGCCCGGCGTGGGCGCCGTCGCGGACGGATGCGCCGAAGCCGGCATTCGCTCCGGCGTTGCTGCGGCTGCTGGCGCTGATCTCGGTCGCGCGGGTCGAGGATCGGGAGGGTCGTCTGCGCCCGCTGCTGCGGGTGGAGGCTCAGCTCTGGGTCCGGGAGGTCCGCCGGGTGATCCGCGCGGCCACTAAAGAGCCGCACTTCCGCTGGTTCGACGACGATGGGCCGACCGGGGACAGTCAACCTAACTGGTTGAACCTGGCGGTCTACCGATCGAAGGAGCACGATGCGGCGGCCGAGGATTCCGACACCGACACTTCGGCGCCGCCGCTGGCCGCGCTGCGTTGTCACCTGCCCGCGGTGTATTGCCGGCATTGCGGGCAGTCGGGGTGGGCGGCGCTATCCAAGGAGGCCGCGCTGGACTGGCGGGACCTGAAGACCCGCCCGCTGGAGATCTACCGTGCCGCGGGGCGGCGGGAGAGCCGGGTTCGGTGGATGCTGCGCGCCGGCGAGCACGATCCCTACGTGCAGCATCTCGACGCCGAGGGGCGGCAGGTGCTGGCGAACCCGACCGATCGAACCGTGCCGGTGACCACGGTGGTCGGACCGATCGAGGCCGGTACCGGTGACACCTGCCCGGCCTGCGGGCTGGACGACGGAATGCGGTTCCTCGGCGCGGGAACGGCGACGCTGGCCTCGGTGACTACGACTCAGCTCTTTTCCGAGCGGCACCTGGCCTCCGGCGAGCGCAAGCTACTGGCCTTCACCGACGCGGTCCAAGACGCCACGCACCGAGCCGGGTTCATCGCGCATCGCTCATTCGGGTTCACGTTCCGCGGGCTGTTGACGGCCAACGTGCGTGCCGACGCGGCGCTGTCCGTACACGATCTGGCCTTGGACGCTGCTGAGTCGGCGGTGGGTGAGCAGGCGAGAATCTCTGACCGGGACCGGTTGGCGTCGCTGGTCGCGCCGGACCTGCGGGAGGACCCAGAGGTGCTGCGGCTGCTCGACGGTGAGCCGGTGACCAGCGCGATGGAGATGTTGCAGGACCGGCTGGTGTTCCAGACTCAGTTGGAGTTCGGGCTGCGTTCCCGGATGGGGCGGACCCTGGAGTTGACCCGCACCGTCGCCGTCGACATCCAGATTCCCGATGCCGACGTGCTAATGAACCAGTTGCGGGACGCTCACCAGCGCATCCCCGGAACGGTGACGCTGCCGACCGACGAGCGTGCCCATATTGGGTATGCCCGAGGGCTGCTGGAGCGGATGCGGCTGATGGGTGCGATCTACCACCCGTGGCTGAAGACGTATGTGGAGCAGGCCGGTGCCCGCCGGTGGCCGATCTGGGGTGGTCGCCCGACCGGGATGCCAGCCTTTCCCCGAGGGTTAGCTGCTCCGCGCTTCATGATCGACGGTGGGCACGGGGAGAGCGAGTTCGACGCGCTGGCCCGAGGGCGTACGGCGACCTGGTTGACCGACTGGGCGCAGCGCAGTGGCGTCGCGGGTAGTGCGGAGGAGGCCGCGGCGTTGAACACGGCGGCGTTCCGGATCTTCACTCAGGAAGGCCTGGTCGCTACTCATCAGGCCGGCAACGGTGCCGTCGTGTACGCGCTGGCCCCCAGCCGGATCCAGGTGCATTCGCTGGTGCACGGCAAGGCCGCCGAGGAGGTGGCCGAGCACGGGGTGCGATGCTCGGAGTGCACCTGGCGGCAGACCGTCGCGCCAGGGCTGTTGGAAGCCTGGTTGGGGGTGCGGTGTCTGCGGTTCCGGTGCACCGGAGTGTTCGTCCAGGACGTCCGGACCAGGGCAGGCGACGACTTCTACCGGCGGCTCTACTACCGGGACCGGCCAGGGGACGTGCTTACCGCAGAACATACCGGTGCGTTGAGCAAGCCGAAACGGCAACGGGTCGAGCGGGCCTTCAAACACCGCACCCACCCGTTCGACCCGAATGTACTCACCTGCACGCCCACGCTGGAGCTGGGCATCGACATCGGTGACCTGTCAGCGGTCCTGCTGACCTCTATGCCGCCGGGTCCGGCGAACTACGCCCAGCGGGTCGGTCGAGCCGGGCGGGCCACCGGTAACGCTTTGGTGATGGCGTTCGTGCCGCGGCGGGCCCGTAACCAGTACTACCTGCACCGGCCGACGGCAATGCTGGCCGGCCGGATCGTGCCACCGGCCTGCTATTTAGACGCGGTGGAGATCCTGCGCCGGCATTACCTGGCGTATCTGTTCGACCGGGCGGCCGACCGCTCGCTGTGGGAGGGGACCGCTGGGCCGAGCGCGCCGATGCCTCGGTGGATCGGAGAGTTGTTCCAGTCCGGCCTGGACGACGCAGGTGGGTGGCTACGGCGGCTGCTGGAGGTGTCCCGCAACAGGCACGATGTGCTGTCGGCCAAGTTCATCGCGCTGTTTCCCGGGATCGGTGACGACGCCCGGCGCTCCGTGGAGGACTTCGCGCGGCAGGACATCGAGACCGAGGTCGGTAAGGCGGTCACCGTGTGGCGGCGCCGGCGAGCAGAGCTGCAAGAACGGCTCACCGGCATCAACACCGCGTTCGACGCGATCCCGATCGACACCACCGACGCCGAGCGCCGGGACAACCGGCGGGTCCTGTTCGCCGAGTTGAAAGCGGTCCGCCGCCGGTTGGATGGCCTGGTCAAGGAGAACTCGGTCAATGCCCTGGTGCGGTTGGGGCTGCTGCCCAACTACACGCTGCACGACGACCCGACGTGGCTGGACGCCGCGCTGTGGTGGAAGGACCCCGACGGGGAATTCCAGGAAACCGCGTTCGAGTACGGGCGCGGCGCAGGCCTGGCGCTGACCGAACTGGCGCCGGGCAACACGTTCCACGCCGACGGATCGAAGTACGTCGTCGACGGCCTCGATGTCGGTACCCCGGCGCGGGCCTCGTACACGACGTGGCGGTTCTGCCGGGCCTGCGGGTATGTGCTAACCGAAGGCGCCGAGGTGGTGTTGCAGCGCTGCCCCCGATGCAAAGACGGTGGGATCGCCGATCCGGCCGCATCCTCACGGCAGGTGCTGGTGCCCGAACGAACCCGGGCCCGAGAACGCCGCGAGGACGCGCGAATCACCGACGACCGTGACGAGCGTGACCAGCGGCGGTACGTGACGGAGACGCTGGTGGACATCGACCCGCAGCAGCCTCACGGGCTGCGGGCGTGGCGCAACGCTGACCGGGTCTTCGGGGTCGAGTTCGCCCGGGAGGCCGTGATCCGAAAGATCAACTTCGGCCCCGACGGTGTGCCCGGCCCGGACTTCGACGTCGCCGGAGAAACGGTGAGGACGCCCGGTTTCCAGGTGTGCCGGCTCTGTGGCGCCGTCCAGGGGGTGCACCCTCAGGCGTACGACCGGCAGGCCCGCCGGATCGGCACCCGGCATGCGCTGTGGTGCACCCAGCGTCCGCTAGGTGTACACAAGGAGGAGACCACCACCCTGATCACCGGTCACGAGCTGCGTACTCACGCGCTGCGGCTGCTGCTGCCGTTCTCCACGACACTGGTGCCCAGGCGAGTGGTTTCCTTCCAGGCCGCGCTGATGCTGGGGATCACCAAGTACTTCGGCGGCGAACCGGACCACATCCGGGCGGTCACGGCCACGATGCCCGGCGACGATCGGGACACCCCTCGACGCTTCCTCGTGCTGCACGACACCATGCCCGGCGGCACCGGCTACCTGGAAAACCTTGCCGACCCGAAGGCGATGGAGCAGGTGCTGCGCCTGGCCCTGGCTCATATCCAGGCCTGCCCATGCGGAAAGGAGGAGCGCCAGCCCTGCCACCGCTGCATGCTGCCGTTCGTCCCCTCCAGCCAGCACGAGCTGGTCTCCAAGGAGACCGCAGTCGAGCTGCTTTGCGACATCTTGGAGGGCTGGCACCCCCAAAAGATTAAGACGCTCGCTGACATCCAGATCCACGCCCTTGCCGACAGCGAGTTAGAGCGGCTGTTTGTGGAGACGTTGCGGGCCAAGGCCGACAAGGCCCAGGGCGACGAGGCAGCCCGGGACCGGTTCTCCCTGGTGCCCCGCGCCGGTTCCCGGGGCGTGGAGTTCGAGCTTAAGCTCAAACCCGCCGACGGTCCCGCGGTGCGTTGGCGGATGCGCGACCACGTCGTACAGGCAGGTGCGGTCCGCAGCGAGCCCGACTATCTCCTCAGCGCCGATAGCGGCGCTAAGATCGCCATCTTCCTCGACGGCTATGCCTTTCACGCCAGCGCAGAGAACAACGAGATCGCCGCCGACGCCGCTAAGCGCTCGTCCCTGCGCGACGACGGCACTTGGGTTTGGCAGCTCACCTGGGACGACGTGCGGTCCTGGGCCGCGTGTGTCGAGCAAAACCTCGATACCCACGCCCCCCGTCCGATCCTGATGACCGACCAGGCCCTGGCTAAGGCCCGCGACCACTACTTCACCACCACGCTGAAGGACAACCACGCCGCCGGACCGCTGGACGATGCCCTGGCCAACCCGGTTGAGGCCCTGTTGGCGTTCCTGGAATGCCCCGACCCGGAGATCTGGGCGCGGCGCGCGGTGTCGCTGCTGACCGGGCTGGCCAGCACGGGGAAGGCGGGCCCGGTAGATCGCACCGCCATCGCCGACAAGCTCCCCGCCATCGTCACCGGGACAACGCGAATGCCCACCGCGGCAGGGAAGTCGGCCGAAGCGGCGGCGCTGGTCGCGGCCAGCCCGGCCGGCTGCCGCATCGTGGGTATCCGCGACAACCGCGCCACCGCGGCGGGAAAGGCCGACCCGATGGCCTGGTCGGTCTTCACTTGCATCGACGACCGGCCGGACGCGCTGAACGAACAGGAGCACCGGGCTCGCTGGGCACAGTGGCTGGCCTGGTCGAACCTGCTGCAATTCCTCACCGGGCCGACTCGTTTCTTCGAACAGACCGCCTGGTCGCAGACCGCGCTGCTTGACCCGCACCGGGTGCCAGTACTCGCCTCCGCACACTCCGCCGTGGTCGAGCCGATCCTGCCGGCAGCCTGGGCTGAGGCGATCGACCTGTCCTCGCCGCACGTGGAGTGGCTGCTGAAGGCGCTCGCCCAGGCGCGCGCGCCACTGCCGCAAGTCGGCTACGAACTGGGCGACGAGGCCTGGACGGTGGAGCTGGCTTGGCCCAGCGCCCGCTTTGCTGTGGTTATCGATGACGGCATCGACCGAGATGACGCCTACCTCCGAGCCGGCTGGCACCTGCAGCGCGCCGACCAAGACAAAGCTGTACCTAAGGTCTCAGACCTGATCAGGGAGTTGGAGGCAGCGCGTGGCTAAGGTCAATGTTCTGTTCGCGGACACCTTCGACAAGGCGTACCAGAGTCTCGACGCGACCATCCAACGGCGGGTCGTTGACTTCATGCTCAAACTCCGCAAGGACCCCGACGCCCACGGGCTGAACCTCAAACAGCCGCACGGCGCCCAGGACAAACGGGTCTGGACCGCACGGGTCAACGACAACTTCCGGGCCGTGCTCTGGCGGCCCGACCACACCACCTTCTACCTGGCCAGCATCAAGCCTCATGACGACGCGTATACCTACGCCGCGCAAACCGTCTGGAACATCAACAAAGTCACCGGCGGAGTCGAGTTCTACCACCACGGCGCGATCCAGGAGATTCTGCTGCGGACAGGTGACAGCCTCCCCACCGCACACAGCAAGGCTGGCTTCTTCGAAGAGGTCTCCGACGCCGACTTCCTTCGGCTCGGCATCGTCCCGGCGCTCGTTCCTACGCTGCGCGAGATTCGCAGCGAAGACGCGCTGTTGGGTATCGCTGAGCAGATCCCCAAACTCGCCAGTCAGGTCATCCTCGCGCTCGCCGACGGCAAGACCGCCGACCAGGTATGGGAGGAGATCGTCACCCAGTCGGAAGTTGAGGGCGACGTCGACCCCGAAGACGTGTCTGCTGCCGTCGACCGGCCAGCCACCAGAGAATCGTTCGCTATTGTCACCGACGACTCACAGGAGTTGGAGCGGATGCTCCTCAAGCCTATGTCGGAGTGGCGGATCTTCCTGCACCCCCAGCAGCGCCGGCTGGCCTACCGGAACAAGCCCTACAACGGGCCGGCCCGTGTTTCCGGTGGACCCGGTACCGGCAAGACGGTCGTCGCGCTACATCGGGTCAAGGCTCTCGCCGCCAACCTCCCTGCCAGTTCCGGCCGGAAGATCCTCTTGACGACATATACCAACGCCTTGTCCGACCTGCTTCACCGACTCCTCGACGATCTTGGAGGTCCGGATCTGACCGCCAAAGTCGACGTACTCAACATCGATAAGGTCGTCCGCGACGTTTTGCGAAGGGACGCCGAGGCCCGGTGGGCCAACGTGGAAGTACTCGGCGATGCCGCCATCGCCACCCGCTGGGACGACGTCATCACCGAACTGTCCACGGACGATTCTCTCGACCGACCTTTCATGATCAGCGAATGGGAGCAGGTTGTCCTCGCCCAAAACATTCGGACCCGCGAGGAGTACTTCACCGCCCGCCGTTCCGGACGAGGGCGACGTATAACCCGCTCCGAGCGGGCCAGCATCTGGGCACTCATGCAGGAATTCGAGCGTCGCCTGGACCGCGACAAGGCCCTCGGCTTCAAACAGGCCGCTGTCCGCGCCGGAGACATCACAGCCACCTGGACCGACGCCGACCGCCCATACCGGCATGTCGTCGTTGACGAGGCCCAAGACCTGCACGCCGCCCACTGGAACCTGCTCCGCGCCCTCGCCCCAACCGCCCACGATGACATGTTCATCGTCGGCGACACCTTCCAGCGCATCTACGACAACCGAGTAACCCTCGGCAAGCTCGGCATCGAAATCCGCGGCCGGTCCCACCGCCTGACCTTGAACTACCGCACCACCCGACAGATTCTCAACGCGGCGATCAACGTCGTCCTCCCCCACGACCCTGATGGCTACGACGACCTCGACGGCGGTTCCGATAGTCTGCGTGGCTACCGCTCCATCCTGCGCGGCCGCAAGCCCGACGTCATCGGGTACGCCTCAGCGGCGGCGGAATTAGCTGCCCTGGCTCGCCGCATCCGTGGCTGGCATGACGGCGGTATCCCACTCGACGAGATCGCCGTCATTGCCCGTACCAATACCGCAGCCACCGCCGCGGTGACCGCGCTGCAGACGGCCGGCCTGGACGCAACTCTGGTTAAATCCGGCAAGATCGCCAAGCCGGATGCGGGTGTCCAGGCGATGACCATGCACCGCGCAAAGGGTCTGGAGTTCCGTGCGGTCGCGATCATTGGCACCGGGTCCCGCTACCTCCCCCTGCCCGCCGCAGTCACCGCGGAAGAGGCAGACCATCTGGATCACCAGCGGGACATTCAGCGCGAACGCTCGCTGCTGTTCGTCTCGGCAACACGGGCCCGTGAAGCGCTCTCCATCACCTGGTCCGGCCAGCCCAGCCGCTTCCTCGCCGGACTTGTCGGCAACGCGTCGTGAGCCTCTTATTCAATGACGGCTGAGGGCTGAGGTCAGAGCCCCGGCTTATACTGCAGCGGGGCCGTTTGGCGGGTGCGCATCCCACCACTGACCCAAGCGACACCGCGACATGTACTCAGCTGGGAGGACGCCATCCCGCATGCCGGTCTGTCTCCTGCGAGGCAGCATCCATTACCGCAGCGCCGCCGGCTCCTTCCACGGTGCCTCACTGTCCCAACCCGGACGGTTTCCAGCATCGAGAAGGCGCGCCAACAGGGTGCAAGGCGCCCGCGAGGATCCGCTCTCGCAGCCGGCGGGCCTCATCCGGGCGCAGCCTCAGCCCACCCCCTCGACCTCACTCGGGAAGCTAGCCAGCGCCCTATGGCAGCGCTGGATGTCAGAAACCACCCGACCGTTTAGTCAGTTCGTTAGCCTCTGCATGCCGAATACCAGGCGCCGGTCGGGCGCGGCGTCGTCGTCACCGGTGTGAATCCCGTAACGCCGCATAGATGCTGCACGGCAGCGTCCACACGCCGATCCGGGACCGGCGCTCGATCACGCCCTCGGTGTCGTCGCCACGCAGCAGGGCGTCGACTACTTTCGATCATTGCAGTCGACCTGTGCGGCGAGGCGGTCACCGCGCAGCCCGCGACACTGCACCTCCTGATAGCACCGAGGCACGATCAGCAGATATCGGGCCTTGTTCTAAAGGATGGAGGTGCCCTGGGAGAGCAGCTCGCTGAACGCGCCACGAACCTGCCCAATGCCCAACTCGGCCCGGCTTTCGTGTCGCTAAGAGCTTGAGTAGCTCGCGTATGCGTTGCCTGGTCGTCGCGGGAGCTATCCCACCAGCTCAGGCCCGATGCATGGCCTTCCGCTCATGCTTCTGCCACTTCGAAGAGGCCGCTGGGTGGGCAGGTGGGCAGGGCGATCCAGCCCTCGGTACGCGCCGCCGCCCGCTGCTCTGCGTTGGGCCTGGTGGCCTTCCCGATCGCAGCGGCGCGCCCACTCAACGCCGCGATCACTGAATCGAACGCGTCATGACTGCGCCGGCACGGCGCCTCGAACGCTCCCAACTCCAGCCAAGGGGCGGCCACGCAAAGCGCGGTCACGAGGTCGCCGTGTTGAGCCTGCTGACCCCGTCCCTTGTAGCCGCGGTGCGTTAGCCCCCAGCAGTTCAGGGCCGCCGCCGGGTACACCTCGACGATCTTGCCGCCACCGCGCCGATCGACGTCCTGCCCGTCGGCGGCAAGCATCGCTAGCAGCCCGGCGCAGCGAAGGGCGGTGTGCGCGATGCGGTCCGCTGCCACGCTGAGCGGCACGATGCCCGTCTTCTCGCGCACCACCTCATCAGTCAAGCGGTAGGCCATGCGACGCCGCCACTGTGCGCCCATGCCTTCGGCAACGGTGACGTGGCCGGATTGGTGGGCCGTCATGAGCGCGACGAAAGGTTGGGGCCATCCGAGCGGGCAATCCAGCCCGGTCTTGTCTGCGTGCTGGCTAGCCTTGACGATGCAGGCGTCGCTGGCTCCGAGTACCAAGTCCCGCACCATTGCGCGGTCCGGCAGCCATTCGATCGTGGCCATCGCCGTGCGCATGTCCGCTGCTGCGAGGTCAACGCCGAGGGTCAACACTGCAACCACTCTAGATACACAAGACCCGGTAGGACATGACCCGATCGATGGTTGGTGCGCGCCGTTTAGCTGTAGCTGCGGGCCTCCGCCAGGCTGCTGCGGTGACCGCCTCAGACGCGGCATGATGGCCCTCACATTAGGAGGAAGGCGTCGGATGACTTCGATTGCAGGCGAGTTCGAGGTGGCCACCGTCATGGCCGAGCTGATCAGGAGACGGGCGGTCTTCCATTCGGAGGCCGACTTCCAGCACGCGTTCGCCTCAACCTTGCACAGCATGCAGCCCTCGATTGAGGTTCGGCTGGAGGCCAGACGTGGCGGAGGTGAACACCTCGACCTGTTATGCGGCGGACCGCATGGGCGGACAGCCGTCGAGTTCAAGTACTTCACCGCCCGGTGGGACGGTACAGATCCGGCCACCGGCGAGCAGTTCAAGCTGAGAGAGCACGGGGCCGACGATGTGGCCCGACGCAACTTCATCCGCGATGTTGTGCGGCTGGAAGGATTTTGCGCTGCCGATCCCACCCTGACCAACGGGCTCGCGATCATGTTGACCAACCACCAGGGGCTCTGGACCCCGCCAAGCCGATCCCCGCGAGTCACGCGCGACCAGCACTTCCGAATCCACGACGGCCGGATCCTGACGGGCACGCTGCGTTGGGGCACGGACGGCAGCTACTACACCAAAAACGAGCGGCATCTCAACGGCACTTATCCGCTCGCCTGGGTCGACAGCGCGGAGCTAGACGGCCGCAACGGGCAGTTCCGCTGGCTCGCTATCGACATCCGCGCGCCACACTAGCTCTAGATAGGGGGCCGCAATGGCGCAGTGGACCACACTGAGCGAAGTCTTCGGACGGGGCGAGCCGTCCGTTCGACTGACATGGCCAGAACTGGACCGCATGGTCGACGGCCTGCCGCCCTCTGCGGCACGGCATCGCGCCTGGTGGTCCGGCGACCGCCCGCACGTCCGGATCTGGCGCTCGGCTGGCTACACCGTGGAACAACTGGTCCTGGGAGAAGAGGTCACGTTCCTTCGGACGGCACAGTACAAGGAAGCAGCCAAACAACCCCCTGTCTCCGTGGCCCACTCAGACCATGCCGTTAAGACCGCGCTCTTCCTTCTTGCCTGCGCGCAAACCAAGCTCGACGTGCCAGCGCCCGCACACCGGCTCTACACCTCGACCCTGTTCCGGAAGGGATGCGCCTACGCCGAGCGGTTGAATGTGCCTTGGTTCATCCTGTCGGCCGAACACGGGCTCGTTGCGCCAGACCAACTTCTGGCACCCTATGAGCGGTACCTCCCCAGCGCCTCGGAAAGCTACCGGGCTGCGTGGGGCCTCTGGGTGGTGGAGCGCCTCGACCTCCTCGCCGGCCCACTGAGCGGGCGCGCTGTCGAAGTCCACGCGGGAGCGGCATACGTCGATGCCATCGCCTCGCACCTGACGGCCAAGGACGCCCGTGTCGTTGACCCGCTGCGCGGCATGGCCATTGGAGCGCGACTGCACTGGTATGGCGCACAACCGACGGCCGACACCGTCAGGCCCACCGCCGAAGGGCCGGGCATCACCGTCGACGACGTCGTCGAACGCCTCAGCGCCGACGAGGCTGCGATAACGCCGAAGGAGTTCCTCGCCACGCACGGCGCCTTCCTGAAGGTGCCGGGTCTCTACAGCTGGTGGGTTGACGAAGCCGGCACCGCCGATCTGGCTCGCGGACTCCAAATTCCGATCGCGCATGGACTGATCTACGCAGGCCTCGCCGGCGCTACTCGCTGGCCCAGCGGCAAGCGGTCAACGAACACACTCTGGTCCCGCATCGCTGGGATGCACCTCGGCGGAAACCACGGGTTCTCCACCTTCCGCCGCACGCTCGGCTCAATTCTGGCGAACGCCGCAGGCTTCGACCGCATCGACGAAAACCACCTCACCACCTGGATGTACGGCCACCTGAGAGTCGTCACCGTGCCCTGCGACGATGCAGACACCCTCGGGAGACTCGAGGAAGCCGTGCTGGGAGAAATGGACCCACCCCTCAACCTCAAGGGCATGGCTCGGACGGCTATTCGGGCTCGCATCACGGAACTCCGGCGCAGGTTCGCCTAAACCGCCGTCTTCACAGCCTCGCGGCACGGCGAAGTGTCGGGCTGACGTTGCTCAGCCGGTTGGATCAGCGATGAGGTCATCGCAGCGTGCGCTCCGGCGGCTTCCTCGACGAGCGCCCCACCAAGGATTAATCCGAATTCCGGATCGATGATCAGCTTGACGTCTGGAAGACGCGGCTCACCTAGATAACTTCTCGCGGTCAGGCGGCCGGCCGTCGGTGTGGCCGGTCCCTTATGAGGGTGGCCAGGTGGGCCCCGGTTGCGGTGAGGTCGACGGGTGTCCCAGCGAGCTGGTTGGCCAGCTCATCAATGCGGTATCGCAACAGCCGCTGGTATCGGGCGGCGTAGACGGCGATATGGGTGACGTAGTGGCCGTCGTGATGGGCGAGCAGCGCGTACGTCGTGATCTGACGGATCAGGTCGTCAAGGTATCGATCTTCGTCGAGTCGACCGCTTTTCACTTCTAGCACGGTGGTACCGAGAAGGAAGTCGGCGTGACGGTGTCCATCGAGCAGGGACAGCTGTGCGGTCGCAGGCCCGTAAGCCCGGAGAGCGCTATGGAAGCCACTGGAGTAGCTGGACCAGACGGTACGGAACGCCCGCCTTGTGTGGTACGTCTCGTCTGGACGGCTGTTGAGGAGGTTTGGGTATCGCCGTAGGAGACGACCGGCGAGATCCCCGGCCTCGGAACGGCGAGCGTCGAGGTCGTTGAGCAGGCTATGGACGTGGGCCAGCCGGCTGGCGGCGGTGAAAATGTGCGCAGGGTGCAGCGCTGAGTCGGTACGGAGCCAGGCGTCGTAGGCCGTGGCGGCGTCAGTCGTGGGCCGGTAGCCCGCCATGCTGAGCAGCCGGGTCGCGGTGTCGTGGTCGAGGCAATGGAGAAGGCCAAGATACGGGCTCTGATCACACAAGGTCAGGCCGATGGCAAGTTCCACGACGTGGCCGAAGAATGACTTGTTCGGCGGGTCAATCAGCAGGAATGGACCGCAGCGAAGATCCGCCGCAATTTCGGCGCGCAGGACATGCTGGTGTGGGAATGCCTTGGTCAGCCACGCTCCGACGGGGTCTGGCGGTGCGCCATGGGATCCGGCGTTCATGGTGGTACTCCTCTCGCGGTGGGGGCGCGACGCCGACCTCGGGTGCGGCAGCGTTGGGCCCGGCAGACTTGGGAACGCGCGAGACAAGAGGGGTCCGCCAGTTAGACAAAACGACTTCAGCAATCAGATGGGTAGTGCCGCAGGCGGGGTCTTCAGCCCTAGGCGTTTACGCCGCAATGTGGGCTCCGCGAGAGGAAGCGGCAGCAAGGGGAGACGGACGGACCGACGTCCCGACTCCTGCACCGTACGACGGACGCGAACAAGGCACAAGCACCTCTTCGCCGACCGCTTTGACTAGCCCGGCCGGCCGAGGAGTAGTCGTGCTCTACCGGTGTTCGATCGTTCACGACATGAGATTTGGGTGCTCGCCGGGCGCTCGCACGCCGTGGATAGACGGGCATCCGGTGGCACGTGCGGCCCTTCAGCTGCGGACTGCCAGGGAAATCTTGGACTGCCAGCGCCGTACAGGAGCGATGAGTACGCCATCGGCGGGACTCTTAATCCGCGGGTTCGGGGTTCGAGTCCCTGGCGGCGCACCAACGATGAAGGTCCTGACCTGGCAGATCTCTGCCGGTCAGGACCTTTTTCGCGTACGCGGGCGCGGCGAGGTGCGATGCCGGCGGCTAGCGCCGGAGTGCGACCCGTACAAGATCAGCGACGGCTCGGGAACGGCTGTGCGGGGGCCAGGCGATGACAGTGGTGACGTCTGGCGCGTCCACGATCGGCACGGCGACGAGATCCTCGTTCAGCTGGGAGCGGGCCGAGTCGGGCACCACCAGCAAGGTCCGGCCAAGGGCGGCCAGCTGGAAGAGTTGTGAGTGGCTCTGTGCCTCCGGGCCCGGGCCGTCGGGATAGCTGCCGTCAACCCCGGGCCAGCGCGGCAGCGGCAGGTCGGGCAGTTCGGTCACCTCACTCAGCTGCAAACTCGTGCGAGTGGTGAGGGGATGGCCGGCCGGGAGGACGGCGATCTGACCCTCGGTGAGCAGTTCCTCGGTGTCGAAACCGGTCAGGTCGTCGAACGGGTGGTGCAGGATTGCGACATCGGCACGACCGGTCCGCAACAGTTGTTCTTGTTCGCCGGGGCCGCACAGCACCACGTCGACGTCGACCGATCCAGGTTCGGCGGCGTAGGCGTGCAGCAGCTTCGCGAGCAACTCGCTTGACGCTCCAGCTTTGGTCGCCAGGACGACGCTGGCGTGACCAGTGACGGCGAGAGCTGCGCGGCGGGTGCGCTGCTCGGCAGCTTCCACCGCGTCCAGCGCTGCTCGTCCCTCGTGCAGCAGGACCGCACCGGCTTCGGTCAGGGTCACCGCGCGGCTGTCACGCTTCAGCAGGGCGGCACCCAGGCGGCGTTCGAGCTGACTGATCGCCCGCGACAATGGCGGCTGGGCTATGCCCAGGCGTTGCGCCGCTCGGCCGAAGTGCAGCTCCTCGGCCACGGCGACGAAGTACCGCAGCTCCCGTGTCTCCACAGATAAAGCCTAGCCGGGAAGGAGGTGCGGCGATACCTTCAGGGTATCGTCCCTGACCCAGGTGGTCTTGGACGGCTTGCGGGCCGTGACGCAGAGTCGAAGACATGAGTGGAACGAAGATCGCCCTGGTCACCGGGGCCAACAAGGGCATTGGGTACGAGATTGCGGCAGGCCTGGGTGCGCTGGGCTGGAGTGTGGGTGTCGGGGCGCGCGAGCAGACCCGGCGGGACGCGGCGGTGGCACGGCTGCGCGAATCGGGCGTCGACGCCTTCGGGGTCCCGTTGGATGTCACCGACGACCGCAGTGTCGCCGCCGCCGCCGATCTGATCGCCGAACGTGCCGGACGCCTCGATGCCCTGGTCAACAACGCCGGAATCACCGGCGGACGGCCGCAGCAGCCGAGCAACGTCGATCCGGCCGTCATCCGCACGGTGGTGGAGACCAACGTCATCGGCGTCATCCAGGTGACGAACGCCATGCTGCCGTTGCTCAAGCGGTCGGCCTCGCCGCGCATCGTGAACATGTCCAGCAGCGTCGGTTCTCTGGCCCGACAGTCCGGCCCCGGTGGTGAGACCACCACCGGCCCGGTCGCGGTGGCCTACGCGCCCTCCAAGTCGTTCCTGAACGCGGTGACCTTGCAGTACGCCCGGGAACTGGCAGACACGAACATCCTCATCAACTGCGCCTGCCCGGGCTTCGTCGCGACCGACCTCAACGGCTTCCGCGGCGTGCGTACTCCCCAGCAGGGCGCAGCGACCGCCATCCGCCTGGCCACCCTGCCCGACGGCGGGCCCACCGGCGGATTCTTCGAGGACGCCGGGGTGGTGCCCTGGTGACGGCTCGCCGCCAAGTCGATGTTCCTCATTCGGTGAAGTGACCGGAGCGCCGGGCGGCCTGAGTGGACACTGCCGCTGCGCTAAGGCTCGTGTGGGGCGTGCTACCGCCTCGTCCCGTGGCCAGCGAGCGCCGCTAGCTCAACTGGGAGAGCAGCGGACTCTTATTCCGCGGGTTCGGGGTTCGAGTCCCTGGCGGCGCAGCAACGATCAAGGCCCCGACCTGGCAGATCTCTGCCGGTCAGGGCCTTTCGTGTGCGTGGGCGGTGGGTGATCGCCCCGTTTGCCGAGCGGGAGGAAGACTGTGGGCCGACGCGCCTGATGGCGTGCCCGCTCCGCGCCCCCTGAGGTTGAGGACACATGCGTACCACCGCGATCGGCGACGTGAAGGTCCTGCTGCCGGACCTCCAACCGGACGACCTCGACACCACGACGGACCTGGACGGCGGCCTCACCGAGGCACACGTCGAGGGCACCGCGTGGCACGGCTCGCACCTTGAGGGCGCCCGCATCCGCAGCAGCCTGATCACCGGCGTGGACCTGAGCGAGAGCACCTGGGAAGCCGGCAGCCTCTACGGCTGCGAGATCACCCGCACCGACTTCTCCGGCGCAACCCTGACCGGCATCACCATCGAACGCTGCGCCATCACCGGCTCCCGGTTCACCGGCACCAGACTCACCGACGTACGCCTGAAGGACGTCCTCTTCGACAGCTGCCGCTTCGACTACGCCACCTTTGATCGCGTCACCGCCGCCGGCTCTGTCGCGTTCACCGACTGCACTTTCACCAACGGCGCGTGGTCCTCCTGCCGACTACCGCGCATCGCACTGCGGTCGTGTGACCTTGCCGGCCTGGAATTGGACTCCTGCCACCTCGACGGCGCGGACCTGCGGGGCAGCCGCCTCCACGGCCTCAAGACGGTGCTGAACAACCTGCGCGGCGTCACCCTCGGCGAGGACCAACTTCCTGACCTCACCCAGCTGGCCGTCGTCGCCCTCGACCTCACCGTCCGCAACAACTGAAACGAGGAGGCATCGTGCTCGCTGAGCCCACTGGCAGCCCGGACACGATCCTCGTCTGCGTCCGGGGTAACTCCGGCTCGGGCAAGAGCAGCATTGCCCGCGAGCTACGACGCCGGCACGGCCGGGGCTGTGCGCTGGTCGAGCAGGACTACCTGCGTCGCATCGTGCTACGTGAGCGGGACAGACCCGGCGGTGCGGCACCGGCGTTGATCGGGCAGACCGTCCGGTTCGCGCTCGACCACGGATACCACGTGGTCCTGGAGGGGATCATGCACGCCGACCGGTACCGGAGCATGTTGACGGGTCTGCGGGACGGTCATCGGGGGCGATCGCTGTTCTGCTACCTCGACGTCTCCCTGCCCGAGACGCTGCGGCGGCACCTCACGCGCCCGCAGGTCAGCGAGTTCAGCGCCGAGCAGATGAGTGGGTGGTACGCGGCGCACGACGTCCTCGGCTGGCCCGACGAACTGGTTCTCTCGGAGACCACCGGGCTGGAGGAGGCCGTGGAGGCTATCGCCGCAGCCGCGGGACTACCGCAGACCGAACGTCACGACGACGTGTTCCCGATCGTTCCGTAGGCCGTGCAACGGGTCCTCGGCTAGCGCGGTGGTGAGACGTACAGCCCGGTGTTGCATCCCGTTTCGCCCGGCTCCAGCCATTCCCTGTCGTACCCCGGTTGTGTGATGGCTCCGTCGGGGGTGCGGACCAGCAGGAGGCACTGCCGCTCGGCGGGCACGGCCAGGACCGCGACGAGGGCGTTCTGGTGGGTGGTCGTGTCGACTGTGACGTGCTTCTCGGGGAAGGCGGCCCGCACCGTGGCCGCGAGGGTGTCGGGCGTGGCGGTGCGCAGTGCCTTGGTGAGCCGGTCAATGGCGTCGTCGGGCATTGCCGGGTACGGCTTGGCCGTGGGCACCGGAGGGGTCGCCACGGACGGGCAGTCGATCTCCTCGGATGAGGTGGGGCGGTAGAGCTGAAGCCGGTAGCGATAGCACCGGGTGGCCTGGCCGGCGGAGTTGCCAGGGTTGCCGTAGTTCCCGTACTTCTCCGCCACCGCCACTGTGAACCGGACGTCGATGGTGGCCTGCTCGTCGGCGAAGATGCGGCCTGACCAGGCCAGCGGCTCACGTCGGCCGCTCGACGTGCCGACGGTGGTCGGTTCGAGGATCTCGGTCGCGGCGATGTACTCGGCGTCCCGCACCCGATCCCGAGCACCGAGCTTCTCGGTGAGGCGCTTCGCCTCGGTCGCGGCCTGATCCCGTGCCATCGCGTCGCCGTCCTGGTACTCCGCGCACCCGGCCGACAGCAGGCAGAGCGCCAGCACCACACAGGCCAGCGCCGTGGAGCGGGAGTGACGACGGGTGCCGGCAGGCCGCGGACGCGCCGATCGCGGCCACCCGCCCGACCGCTGCGGGGAAGCCCCGGACCCTCGATCGACGTGGTCCGTCATCCGGTGGGGATCAGCCATGACGTCGAGCATGCCGGCCGACGGTAGCGGCGGTGATGAGTGCTCGTACTCATCCCCCCGGGCGGGCGGCCCGGCCTCGGCGCGGATTCATCGGACGATGCCGGTAGGGCGTGGGGTGGGGGTCGGGTGATCTGCCCGCTTCGATCACCTTTGCGCATTGACCACTCTTAATTGGCTGTTGCATTCGTCACACGTTCGACATACAGTCCGGGGGGAGAGCTTCGTAGCGATTGGAAAAAGAGTGCGGCCGGGCGACAGCAGCCCTCCGCCAGTCCTTAGTGGCGTCGCTGTTCCGTGCTCGTCGCTCGATACCCACATTCGGCATCCCGTCGACGGCAAGTGAAAGGAACAGTACGTGAAATCAGCCATATCCACCGCTCGAACGTCATTGTTGGCGCTCGCGGTCCTCGTCTCCGCCGCAGTGCCGGCCGTGCTGACGAATCAGCTGCCGGCCTCGGCCGCGGTCCAGGCGACCTACTATGTCGCCCCGAATGGCGACGACACCAACGCGGGGACTGTCGAATCCCCATTCAAGACTCTGCAACGCGCCCGGGACGTCGTTCGTACGGTGAATACGAATATGACCGGCGACATCAACGTGCTGTTGCGTGGTGGGAGTTATCCCATCACCAGCACCGTCGAATTCGGCGCGAGTGACTCGGGCACCAACGGATTCCGGATCAGCTACGGCGCCTACCCCGGTGAGAAGCCCGTCCTCGACGGTGGTGTCCAGGTGACCGGGTGGACCCAGCACAGCGGCAACATCTGGAAGGCGCCGCTGGACCGCGCAAACAAACTGCGGGCGCTGTACGTCAATGACAAGCGGGCCGTCATGGCGACGAAGACGATCGGCTCCGGGGGCTGTTACGGGACGTACAACATCACGGCCAACCAGGCCGCGTGGGCCTGGGAGTCGGGGTCGCAGTGCGATGGCGCCAAATACAGCCTGAATGACTTCCCGGCCGTTCCCCGCAACCAGGACGACATCGAGATCGAGACGGGGACGACCTGGACCACGGCCATCGTGGGGGTCCGCCAGGTGACAACGAGTTCCGACGGCGCGAGCCGGGTCGCCCTGTTCCAGCAGCCGGGTGCGGCGATCGCCCAGGGCGCGTTCAACGGCAACGCCCAGGTCGGCGGCACCCACAAGCTGATGAACGCCTACGAGTTCCTGGACGCTCCCGGGGAGTTCTACTTCGACAAGGGCACCAAGACGGTCTACTACTACAAGGCCAGCGCCGAGAACATGTCGACAGCGGCGGTCTACGCGCCGAACAACGTCACCACAGTGCTGCGGGTCGCGGGCGCCTCGACGAGCAGCCACGCGCGCAACATCACGTTCTCCGGCCTGACGGTGCAGCACTCCGACTGGAACCTGTTCAACGTCGCCGGCTCGTCCTTCAAGCAGGCGCAGCAGGGCAACCTCGGCGCCCAGGTGTACGCGAAGGGCAACTTCCACGTCTACTACTACCGCAACGTCGATGTGACGCCCGGCATGGTCCAGGTGCAGAACGCCGACGGGATCCTTCTTCAGCGCAACCGGTTCCAACACACCGGTGCTGACGGGATCAGCATGGTCAACGACGTGCAGGGTTCACAGTTGATCGGCAACCACACGAACGACATCGCCGGGTCGGCCATCAACGTCGGCCATCCCCAGCACGTCTACATCGGAGACGGCACGTCGACCAACCGGGAGAAGTACTCCGCGCAGGTCGAGGGGCTGCCGAAGAACATCGACATCAAGAACAACTACCTCTACGACAGTGCCGTCCTGTTCAACGGGCACAGCCCCATCTCGGCGTACTTCGTCGACACCCTCACTATCCAGCGCAACCGGATCGAGAAGGCCCCGTGGTCCGGCGTCACCCTCGGCTGGGGCTGGTGGAACTTCGACGGGTCATCGGGCTCGATCGTGCCCAACCGGCCCACCACGACGGCCCGGAACAACACCATCAGCTACAACCACATAATCGACACGGTGCAGCGCCTCAGTGACACGGCCCCCATCTACACGCTGGGCAGTCAGCCGGGGACGACGATCACGAACAATTATCTCCAGGGTGTGCCCTCGGGTCACAAGTACGGACTGCACCCGGATGAGGGATCGGCGTTCATCACCTTCCGGGACAACGTTCTGAGCATCGACAAGAACGTCACCTGGATGATTAACTCCGACGACTTCGGGCGGAAGCACGATCTGAGCATCACGCAGATCTACGGCCCGATCAACAAGGTCTCGAACAAGAACCTGCCGAACAGTACGGTCGCCGACATCCTCGTCTCCTCCGACTATGTCTGGCCGGCGGCGGCGTACGGCATCGCGGCGAACTCCGGCCTTGAGGACGCGTACCGGGACATCATTCCGGCGAGCAACTTCTCCGCGCCGAACTATGTGCTGCCGGCCAGCACATTCGTCGCCAGCGCCACGGCGTCGATCCCGATCCGGAGCATCGGCGACGCCACCAAGTCGGTCTGGCTGGCTCCGTACGGGACGACCACCTTCACCGCCGGGGCGACGATGACCAGGGCGGCCGGCAACGCCACGTCCATCGCCGTGCCGACGACCCAGGGCGAGTACCGGCTCTACGTCGTCGACGCCCAGGGCAACCGCTCGGCGGAGTCGACCTCGATCGTCCGGCAGCAGCAGGGTGGTGGCAGCGGCACGGGCAGCGGTCAGCTCGTGGGTGGCCAGTCCGGCCGCTGTGTCGAGGTGCCCAACTCCTCGACCACCAACGGCACCCAGGCGCAACTCTGGGACTGCTCCAGCGGCACCAACCAGCGGTGGACCCAGACCTCCAGCAAGCAGTTGACCGTGTACGGCAACAAGTGCCTGGACGCGTCCGGGAACGGCACCGCCAACGGCACCGCGGTCATCATCTGGGACTGCCACGGCGGCACGAACCAGCAGTGGAACGTCAACTCCAACGGCACAATCACGAACGCCCAGTCCGGGCTCTGCCTCGACGCCAACGGCGCCGCCACCGCCAACGGGACCAAGATCATCCTTTGGTCCTGCAACGGTGGCCCGAACCAGCAGTGGACGCTGCGTAGCTGACCACCCAGTCCCCGGGGCCAGGCCGACACGGGCCTGGCCCCGGCTGCGTGTGGTCCCGGTCTGCCGAACGCGACCCCGTGCCTCGACGGGGCGCTCTTGCGCCCAAAGTGCGCGGTGCTGGTGTCCACACAGGTCGGTGTGTCACTCCTGGCCGCGGACTTGGAGCACCCGAATGTTACGGATTGTCGTTCTTCTCAGGTGATATCTATCGCGCTGACGTCCCATCGCAGGCGGCGGGCCCGCGGGACTAGCGTGACCTCGGTTTGAAGATCATCGTGGGCGGCCGGCATCCCGGCCGAACCGCGAGAACCGGGTAACCACCCGAAGGAGGTTCCATGGCACGCACCCGCATGGTTGGGGCGCTCGCCGCTGTCCTCGTCCTACCGGCTCTCACCGTCGTGGCCGCGACGTCACCGGCGTCGGCGGAAGCCGTCGCGCCGAAGGTCGCGCCGCCCAGTGACATGCGTGAGCTGACCCGGAAGGACTTCACGCTGGACGGTCGGCCGATCGAGACGCCCTCGCGGTACCAGCCGCGCACGGGCGCGCGGCGGCAGGCGCAGTCGGTCGAGACGCCGGCGGTCGGCACGGTCCGTCAGTGGCTCGGTCTCGACGACGTCCAGGGCTCGGTCTACCGCAAGGACTACACCCTGCGGGCGGTCGGTGAGCACATCGAGGTCTGGGTCGCCAACGACCTGGCGTTCCCGGCCGGTGACTGCCGGGCGCAGGTGCCGTCCTCGACGCAGATCACCGACGCGCAGGTGGAGCACCTGGTCGACGAGTTCGACACGAACATGTACCCGAAGGAGACCGCCGCCTTCAGCACCCCGCCCGACCGGGACGGCACCAACGCCCAGATCGGGCCGGACGCCAACGGCAATGGCGGGGTCTACACCGGCGCCGGCAACAAGACCGTCACGCTCGTGGACAACGTTCGGGACGACAACTACTACACGTTCCCGGCCGCCCCGACGTACATCGCCGGGTTCTTCTCCGCACAGTTCAACGAGCTGCTCGACCGCAACGTGATGACCGTCGACGCGTTCGACTGGCTGCACCGGATGACGGCGAACCCGCCGGACGAGCCGACGAACGACCTGTGCACCAGCCGGGGCGCCCGACCGAACAGCTACGAGGGCACGTTCGCGCACGAGTGGCAGCACCTCGCGCACTACTACGCGGACCCGTTCGAGGGTAACTGGATCAACGAGGGTCTCTCCGACTTCGCCATGTCGCTGACCGGGTACAGCGACTCGAAGGCCACCGTCTTCGACCGGGGCGCCGACAGTCACCTCTACTGCTTCCAGGGGTTCGGCTCGGTCCAGACGCCGTACAACACCAACCCGCGTGACTGCGGCGGACCGGAGAACTCCCTCACCCTGTGGGACGAGAGCCCCAACCCGAACGCGGTCCTCGCCGACTACGGCAGCGCGTACTCCCTGATGCTGTTCCTGTACGACCGCTACGGTGCCGCCTTCATGTCCCGGCTGCACCGCGACGGTGCCCGGCAGGGCCTCGCGAGCCTGGACGCCGAGCTGGAGACGGTCGGGGTCCACGACGTGTACCAGGTCATCCACGACTTCCAGTCGATGACGCTGCTCGACAAGCTCGTCGGCGAGTCGAAGTACGGCGTCACCCTCGGCGTCGCCAAGAGCCGGGTCACCACGCCGAGCCTGCGCTCCACCGTCAACCTGGCCAGCACGGCGGCCAACGGCACGCCCGGGGCCGCCCCGAACGGGGCCGACTACGTGCAGCTGGGCGCGGCCAAGGGCAAGGTGCTCAGCGGTCGCGACCTGCGGTCGGTGAAGTTCCAGGGCGCGAAGACCCTGCCCGCGCTCCCGCTGTCGTGGACGACCACCACCCAGGACCCGGACCGGCCGGGCAACGCGGTGCTCTTCTCCGGCAACGCCAACAGCCTCGACTCGACGGCGGTCACCTCCGTCGCCGTGCCGACCGCCGACCCGACGCTGCGGTTCCAGGCCAAGTACGGCGCGGAGTTCGGCTACGACTACGGCTACGTCACAGTGTCGACGGACGGCGGCGCCACGTACACCGCGATCCCCGGTGACAAGACCGTCGACGGGCCGCGCGGTCCGGCGCTCAACGGCACGACGAGCGGCTTCGAGGCGCACTCGTACGACCTGTCGGCGTACGCCGGGAAGACCGTGCTGCTCGGCTTCCAGTACGTCAGCGATGGCGGTACCAACGAGGGCGGCCTGCTGCTCGACGACATCACCGTCGGCGGGAAGCTGCTCAGCGACGGCGCCAGCCTGGCCCCGTTCGACTCGCCGACGGAGATCCGGCCGACCCAGATCAGCAACTGGAACCTGCGGCTCGTCGGCATCGACGAGAAGCACTCGATCGCCTGGCAGTTCGAGTCCAACGGCCGATCCGAGGTCACGATCGGCAAGCTTGAGCTGGCCGTGCTGGACGCCTTCCCGAAGGTCGTCGCCGTGGTGGCGTACGACGAGCCGACCGAGCAGGTGCGGCAGTACGCGCCGTACCAGCTCACCGTGAACGGTGTGGTGCAGCCCGGGGGCAGCAGCTCGCTGAGCTGATCCCCGCCCAGGTCGCGGGGCGCCCGCCGTCGGGTTCGACGGTGGGCGCCCCGCACGCTGTGCCGAGTCGGCGGGGCTGGAAATTGTCGGCCGGAGAGGTGCTGGCGCTCGGCGTGCGGGTAATGCTGGGTGATGAAGTCGACCTGGAAGCCCCACGAGAAGCACGGTGGGCTGTCGAGCAAGGACAAGCGCGAGTTGCCGGAGACCGTCTTCGCGTTCCCCCGGGAGCGCAAGGAACCGATGACGGACGCGGGTCACGTCCGCAACGCCATCGCCCGGTTCGATCAGGTGCAGGGCGTCACCGACGAGGACCGGGACCTGGCCTTCCAGAACATCCTCGCCGCCGCCCGGCACTACGGCGTCGAGGTCGCCGAGACCAACTGGCGGCAGCTCGGCAAACTCCCGCACACACCGAATCCCGCCCACTGACCGGGTCAGCCCCACGGTTCGCCGGATAGGTTTGCCTTCGGCGGGTAAGCGGCGCTGATGTCCGCGAAGCAGGAGCCGGCGGCCCACTCCGGCCCGGAACCGAGTGGGGCATCCCGAGGGGTGTCCGGCCTGCGCGAGCGGGCACGGCACGCGGTACGCACCCGCGTGTGGCGGTTGCGTCTCTTCGGGCTACTCGCCGTGCAGGCCGGCATCGCGGCGGCGCTCGCCTGGTTCGTGGGGTACCAGTTCCTGGACAATCCGGCCCCGGTCCTCGCGCCCACCACGGCGGTCGGCATCGTGGCCGCCTCGATGGGGTCGCGTCTGCGGCGCACCGTCGAGCTGCTTGTCGGTGTGGTCCTGGGCCTCGCCGTCGGTGACTCGCTGATGCCGCTGTTCGGCATCGGCGCCTGGCAGACCGGTGTGGTCGTGGTGCTGGCGATCATCGTGGCAGTGCTGCTCAAGGGCGGTGGATCCCTACTCACCCAGGCCGGTGGCACGGCGGTGCTCATCGCCACCCTGGAGCCGCCAGTGCGGGAGCTGTCCGTCCCCCGCTTCGTCGACGCCGCCGTCGGGGGGTTGGCCGGGCTGGTGGTCGGACTGGTGGTGGTGCCGATCCATCCACAGCGGACAATCCGTCGGCTGGCCGAACCCGTTCTCGATCCGGCCGTCGCCGCCATGCACGCCCTGGCCACGGCGCTGCGCGTGCGGAATCTTGGCGAGGCCCAGCGGTCCCTGGACACACTGCGGGAACTCAGCCCCCGGCTGACCGCGCTCGACGACGGGCTGAACGCCGCGCAGGAGGTGGTGCGACTGGCGCCACTACGCTGGCGCGACCGGACCTCGCTTGCCTACTACACCCGGGCCGTCCGGAATCTGGAGCGCAGTCTGCACGGCTGCCGGTCCATCGCGCGGCGGCTCACGAAGGCCCTCCGGGACGACGAGCCGATACCAGAGGAGTTTCCGGCGGCCATCGACCTGTTGGCCGCGAGCGTGCAGAGCCTGCGATGCGCCATCCGGTCGCGGGACGAGCCGCGCGAGGCGCGCCAGCAGATCCTCGCGGCCGTGGACCTGGTCGGGAGGGCGCAGGGGGAGGTCGTGCCTGATCTCACCCGCCCGCACACCCACCGGATGGGCTACTCGGGTCTGATCGCCGCGGGAGAGTTCCGGATGACCGCAGATGACCTGCTCATTGCCAGCGGGCTGGACATCGACGAGGCCGCGGTGTTGGTGCGGCGGACGGTGGACCGGGAGGAGTGGGTCTGAGCGTCAACTCCCCTTCAGCGAGGCCAGGACCTCTTCGTAGTGTGGGTTCTTCATGACGCCGAGCACGTTGCCGAACGGGTCGACGACCGACGCGGTGACGAACCCCTCGTCGCCGTGCGGGGTGATCGGCTGGTACTCCGTGGCGCCCATTGCCAGCAGTCGCCCGACGGTGGCGTCGAGGTCGTCGACGTACCAGTGCATGATCACGCCGCCGGGCGTCGTCGACGCGCCGGACGGTGCGAACCGACGGTCGATGATGCCCAGCTCGGCCTGGTAGTCGCCGATCCGGAACTCGGTGTAGGCCGGGCGTCCGTCGGGCCCCGGGCGCATGAAGTACGCCTCGACGCCGAGAAGGTCCGCGTACCAGGCGGTCGCCGCCTCCACGTCGTCCGCCCAGATGTTGAGGGTGGCAAATCCTCGCAGGCTCATCAGGTGTCCCTCCGTCGATGTCGTCGACAGGAACGCTATCGGCGATTGCGGAAGGTTTGCTTCCGCAATGGCCAGCGGGTTCGGAGGATTCGCGGATAGCCAGCCGCTTTCCGGGTAGTCGCCGCCGTTGCCATCACGAACGGCGGGGGACAGCGTGCACGCGACGTATCCGGCGATCGAGGCGCACGGTCTGATCGGTGACCTGCAGACCGCGGCGCTGATCAGCGCGGACGGCGCTGTCGACTGGTTCTGCGCGCCCCGTTTCGACTCACCGAGCGTCTTCGGTGCGCTGCTCGACAACGACAGGGGCGGCCACTTCCGGCTCACCCCCGACGGCATCGACTACACGAGCAAGCAGCTCTACCTGCCCGGTACGGCGATCCTGATCACCCGCTTCCACAGCGCCGACGGCGTGGGGGAGCTGTTGGACTTCATGCCCGTCACCGGCGAACGCGCCACCGACCGACACCTGTTGATCCGGCTGGTGCGGATGGTCCGGGGGAGCATGCGGTTCCGCTTCGACTGCCGTCCGCGGTTCAACTACGGGCGCGACCCGTACGAGCTTGAGGTGCACCCGGAGGGTGACATCTTCCGGAGCGAGACCCTGACCCTCAGCCTCGCCCCCTTCAAGGGCTCGGAACGGAAGTTCGACGCCCAGGGGATCCGGCGCGGCGCGCAGGGCGTGTCCGCCTCGTTCACCCTGCACTCCGGTGACATCGGCGGGGTCACTCTGGAGACGGCCAGCCCGCACGCGCCCCGCGCAATGAGCACCGAGAAGGCGTGCGATCTGCTCGCCCAGACCCGCGACTACTGGCGGCGGTGGGTGGGCGGCTCCCGCTACACGGGCCGCTGGCGGGAGGTGGTCGAGCGGTCGGCGTTGACGCTCAAGCTGATGACGTACGCGCCGACCGGCGCCCTGGTCGCCGCACCCACCGCCGGGCTGCCCGAGCAGATCGGCGGGCCACGGAACTGGGACTACCGCTACACCTGGATCCGGGACGCGTCCTTCTCCGTGCACGCGTTGCTGCGCCTGGGCTTCACCGACGAGGCCCAGCGGTATCTGTTCTGGCTCAACGAGCGCATCCGCGAGTCCCGGGACGGCAACGTGCCCCTACAGATCATGTACCGGATCGACGGATCACCGGACCTCTCCGAGGAGGTGTTGGATCACCTGGAGGGATACCGGGGCTCGGCGCCGGTGCGGATCGGGAACGGCGCGGCCGGCCAACTACAGCTCGACATCTACGGCGAGGCGCTCATCGCGTTGGATCTCGCGGACCGCAACGGCCTGATCGCGCCGTACGACGGGTGGCGGAAGACGGCCGGGATGATGGACTGGCTCTGCGAGCACTGGGACCAACCCGAGGACGGCATCTGGGAGACCCGGTCCGGCCGGCAGGACTTCACCTACGGGCGGGTGCTGTCCTGGGTCGCGCTCGACCGTGTCATCCGCATCGCGCACCGTCGAGGGCGCCCCGGCGACACCAGCCGGTGGGCCATCGAACGGGACACCATCTACGAGCAGGTCATGAGCCGTGGGTTCGACCCGACATGCCGCGCGTTCGTGCAGCACTACGGTTCCGACATCCTGGACGCCTCGCTCCTGGCGATGTCCGGCCTGAACTTCATCTCGCCGACCGACCCGATGTGGGAGTCGACGCTGCGGGCAATGGACGACAGCCTGGTCTCCGACAGCCTGGTCTACCGCTACGACCCGAAGGCCTCGCCGGACGGCCTGGCCGGCACCGAGGGCACCTTCAACATGTGCACCTTCTGGTACGTGCAGGCGCTGGCGCTTGCTGGTCGGGTCGACGACGCCCGGTTGACCTTCGAGAAGATGCTCACCTACGCCAGCCCGCTCGGCCTCTACTCGGAGGAGATCGCCCCGACCGGTGAGCAGATCGGCAACTTCCCGCAGGCGTTCAGCCACCTCTCGCTGATCAGCACGGCTGGCCACCTCGACGACCTGCTCGACAAGGAGCAGTGCTGACCCGCTCGGTCAGAACAGCGTCAGCGGCTCGACCGGGATCGGCTCGGGCAGCGCGTCCAGTTCGGGTACGCGTGCCCGTACCTCGTCGTGGAACCGGCGGGCGAGCACCGGCGCGTCGGCGTTGTCCGGGGTGTGGAGGAACATCGTCGGCGAGCGCCCCTCCCGTAGCCAGGCCACCGTGACGTCGACCCAGCGCTGCCACCCCTCGACAGTGCGGGTCGGGTCGTCCCGGCCCAGGTAGCGGACGATCGGCCGGTCGGTCAGCGCGAGCGACCGCAGCGGCACGCGTGGTTTCTTGGTCCAGGCGTCGCGCTCGGCGTCGCTGCGGGGTGGGCTCGCGAAGAAGGCGGTCGTGTCGAACGGGATCCACTCGGCGGACGCGACGGCGAGGGTCGCCTCCAGCAGCCGGGTCGCGTCGGCGTCGGTGAAGAACGCGGGATGGCGGACCTCCACCGCGTACCGGTGCGACGGCGGGAGTTGACCGAGGAAGCGGCGCAGGGTCGGGACGTCGGCGGGGGCGAACGAGCCGGGCAGTTGGATCCAGAGGGCGTGTACGCGTGGGCCGAGCGGTTCGATCGCGTCCAGGAAGGCGTGCAGCGGTTCGCCGACGGCGGTGAGCCGGCGTTCGTGGGTGATGACCTTCGGAAGCTTGAGGACGAACCGGAAGTCGGGGTCCGTCTGCGCGGCCCAGGACGACACGGTGTCCCGGGCCGGGGTCGCGTAGAACGTGGTGTTGCCCTCCACGGCGTCGCACCAGCTGGCGTAGTGCCGCAGCCGTTCCGTCGGTGGCAGCGGGTGCCCCGGCCACGACCGGTGGCTCCACATCGCGCATCCCACGTGCAGCCGCATGCTCCGCCCTCTCCGCCGGTGACCCGTGCTCGACCGGAGCCACCGTAGCGGGGCCGACGGCCCACCAGCCGGCGGACATCGTCAACTCGGGGTTGACGCAACTAGAGCGTCAACTTATGGTTGACGCATGACAGATCCTCTCCAGATGAGCAACAGCGTCAAGCTCGACGACCTCATCCAGGCCATCAAGAGGGCGCACACCGACGCGCTCGACCAGCTCACCGACGCGGTCATCGCCGCCGATCACCTCGGCGAGGTCGCCGACCACCTGATCGGGCACTTCGTCGACCAGGCCCGCCGCTCGGGCGCCTCCTGGACCGACATCGGCCGCAGCATGGGGGTCACGAAGCAGGCCGCCCAGAAGCGCTTCGTGCCGAAGGCGACCGACGGCGCGTCCCTCGACCCGAACGAATCCTTCGGCCGGTTCACGCCCCGGGCCCGCAACGTGGTGATCTCCTCCCAGGAGGAGGCCCGCGCCAGCGGAAGCGCCGAGATCCGCCCCGAGCACCTGGTGCTGGGCCTGCTGGCCGAGCCGGAAGGGCTGGCCGCCAAGGTGATGGCCGGCCGGGGCGCCACGTCCGAGGTGGTGCGGGAGGCGGTCGCCGCCGTCCTCCCGCCGCCGGCCGAGCAGGTCCCGGACCTCGTCCCCTACGACGCGCGCGGCAAGAAGGCGTTGGAGCTGACCTTCCGGGAGGCGCTGCGCCTCGGGCACAACTACATCGGCACCGAACACATCCTGCTCGCCCTGTTGGAGCAGGAGGACGGCACCGGCGTGCTCACCGGTCTCGGCCTGGACAAGGCGACTGTCGAGGCCGACCTGGCCGCCGCGCTCGCCGCCCTCACCGCGCCGAAGTGAGCACCCCGGGTCAGGGCGCCTCGGGGAAGCCGTAGCGCAGGGCGTGCTCCGGATCGGCCGGGTCGATCTGGCGCACGCCCGCGTCGGCGAGGCGCTTGTTGACCTCGTCGAGCTGCTCGCGCACCAGTCGGGCCTCCTCCTCGGTGACCCGACCCCGGTGCGGCTTGCCGGCGTGCTCCAGCGTGCCGTAGTCGATCTTCTCGACGCTCTTGCGGGCCTTCGGTGGGCGGACCCGCTCGGCCGTCCGCAACAGCTGCGCCATCGGCACGTCGGTGGCCATCGCGTCGAACTCGCTTGCCGTCAACACCACCCGGCGCGGCTCGCCGCCGCCGTGCCGGTCGTGGATCTCCACCACCGCCACGTCCAGGGCGGCGTCGTCGATGTTCTCCACCTCGCCCGGGGTGGCGTCCAACTGCACGGGCCCGGCGACCAGGTCCGGGTGCTCCAGCACGACGACGCGGACCACCTCGTCGTCCTGCTGCAGAACCGTGCCGGTGAAGTCGGAGACGTGGATCGTCTTCTTGCCCATGCGCGGAGCTTCTCCTGTCGTAGGCCGGGATGCCGGACCACAAGAAATTACCCGACAGGTGTGCGAAAGCCCGCGCTGGACCTCCCCGGTGTGTCGCCGCCCGGCCAGGAGGTCAGTGCGTGTTCAGGCGGTGCCGACTGGAACTGCCGACGGGCAGCTTGTTCAGCCCCGCCCACGACAGGACGCCCTCGCCGACCATCCGGGGATTCCGGTAGCGCGGCTGCGGCGGGATGCCGTCGGCGGAATCCGCCGCGCGCCAGAGTCGCTCGGGGTCCTGCTGATAACGGGGGTACGGCTCATTCGGCATGGCCCTACCGTTCCAAACAAAGGTGTCCAGGTAAGGAAATAGATATGACGGTCGATCGGTGTGTCCGGTCACCGTGCTCCGCCCGGCCCTGAGGGATCGGCCGCCCGTCCGGGCCGGCCCGGCGTACGGTGATCCACGACGGGTGGACCGACGGGGGAGGTGGACATGCTCGACCGGCGGGTCCAACTGCACCTGGCCACCTGGCTCGGCCAGTGGCCGGCCGGGGCGGGGCTGCACGTGGTCGCCTCGCACCGACGGGCCGCACCGGCCTGGGACGGCAGGCTGCGCCCCGCGCTCGCCGTGGACACCGGGCACAGTGGCGTGCTCTCGGTGGCACCGGACCGGGTGGCGGCGATCCGCTCACTGGTCCGGCGTACCCCGGACCGGTTGCTCGCCGCGCTGCCGCAGGCCGTGGGGCTGCCCGACTGGTGCGTGCACGACGGTCTCTTCCGGTGGAGCGTGTCTCCCGCGCCGCTTCCCGACGTGGGGGAGTGGACCTCGCCGACGGCTCCCGGGCTGCCGCCCTGGCTGCGGCTCTTCGACCGGCCGGTGCTTGTGGTCCGCGACCCGGACGGCGCCTACCTGGCCGGTGCCGGGATCAAACGGCACGACGCGTACGGGCATGAGTTGGCCATCGGCACCGCGCCGGCCGCCCGGGGTCACGGCCTCGCCCGTCGGCTCGTGGCGCAGGCGGCGCGGCGGGTCCTCGACGAGGGGGCGGTGCCGACCTACCTGCACGAGCGCGACAATCTCGCCTCGGCCCGGGTCGCCGACGCGGCCGGTTTCCCGGATCGCGGCTGGCGGGCGTACGGGGTCTATCCGCGCTGAGTGCGCCGGGCGCGCGCGGACCGTGGATCCCGGGCCGGATCCACGGTCCGCAACCTCCCCCCAGGCCCCGGTTCCGGACGGGCCGACCCAGGGCCGGCACGTGTCGATCACGCTACGTATCGAACAGGCGTGGGGCAAGGTGCGAGCTGTCGGTTCGGAGTGTCTAAAACTGGACTTGACCTGCGGCTGAGCTGGTCGAGGGTGTCGGCCGGCTTGGTGACGTAGCGTGCAGCATCGTGACCTGTGGAGGGTCGCCCGCCCTGGAAAGCTCAGCGGGCCAGACCGAGAGCCTCGGCCGCCGCGCGACCGTTGGCGTGACTCGCGCCGTACGTGGTGACGAAGGCGCGTACGCCCACCGGGCGCCACTGTGCCGGCCACCCCATCTCCACCACTGTCACCGGATGTTGGGCGGCCAGCCCGGCGACCAGCTCCGGGCCGCCGGGCAGCCGGTGCAGGTGCCGCCCCACCAGCACGATGGGGCGGTCACCGGCCAACCCCCGCAGCGTCGCCGGGTCGGTCTCGGTGGCGATCACGCGGATCTCCGCGACCCCGTCGAGGTGCGGGCCGAGACCCCACGGCACCCGACCCTCGGCGATCGTCGACTCGGTGTGCAACTGCACGACAAGTGCTCGGTCCAGGCCGGCGAGCACCCCGTCCACCCGGAGGGCGCGACGCGCTGCCGCGTACCCCAGCTCGGTGTCCCCGGTCGCCGGGGATCCGACGGCGGCCCGGGTCCAGGCGGCGAGTTCGGCGGCGCGGCCGGCGGCCTGCTCGACCCGCGTGGTCGCCAGCCGGCCGTCGGTGAGGGCGTCGACGATCTCGGCGGCCACCCGCTCGACCAGTTCGGCGTCGACCCGCGCGCCGATGCAGAGCAGGTCGGCGCCGGCCGCCAGGGCACGGACCGCGGCCGGCCCGACTCCGCCGGCAGCCACCGCGGCGCCCTTCATCTCCAGCGCGTCGGTGATGACGGCGCCGGTGAAGCCGAGGTCGGTACGGAGCAGGTCGACCAGGACGGCCCGGCTGAAGGTGGCCGGATCGGCGCCGGTCAACGACGGCACCCGGATGTGCGCGGTCATCACGGCGCGTGCCCCCGCGGCGATGACCGCACCGAACGGCGGCAGGTCCCGGTGGCGGAGCAGGCTCAGCGGAGCGTCCACCGTGGGCAGTTCGTGGTGGGAGTCGGCGACGGTGGCGCCGTGCCCGGGGAAGTGCTTGGCGCAGGCGGCCACGCCGGCGGCCTGCAAGCCGGTCACGGCGGCGGCCGAGTGGGCGGCCACCCGCACCGGGTCCGCGCCGAAGGACCGGGTGCCGATCACCGGGTTCTCGTCGGCGGTGTTGACATCGACAGTGGGGGCGAGGTTGACGGTGATGCCGAGCGTCGCCAGTTCGGCGCCGATCGCCTGGTAGACCCTGCGGGTGAGCGCCACGTCGCCGATCGCGCCGAGGGCGGCGTTTCCGGGGTACGGACTGCCGGTGGCGTGCGCCAGCCGGGTCACGTCGCCGCCCTCCTCGTCGATGGCGATGAGCGCGTCGGGCCGACCGGCGCGCAGCGCGGCGGTGCTCGCCGCCACCTGGGCGGGGTCGTGCACGTTGGTGCCGAACAGGGTGTGCCCGGCGAGCCCGTCGGCCAGCAGGTCGACCGCCCAGTCCGGCGGGACCGGTCCCGGGTACGCGGCGAGCAACGTGCCCAGCGCCAGCCGGCGCAGTCCTGGATCCAGCCCCACGTGATCTCCCCCTTCGGTGCCCCAGCGGGTACGAAACGTCGTACCGGTGGTGGTGTCCGCCCTGCCGAATCGGCGGAGCGCCCCACCTCCGGGTGGCCGATACGCTACGGCTACCCGTTCGCAGGTCGGTTTACAGTTAGCAAAGTTTACTAAAACTAGAGGACGTGTCATGAGTGCGACCCGGCTGCCCGGCACCCCCCGCCTGTTGCGGGCGCTCAACGACCGTGCGGCACTGGAGCTGCTCCTCGAACGCGGCCCGCTGACCCGGGCCCGGCTCGGCGAGCTGACCGGGCTGTCGAAGGTCACCGCCTCCCAGCTGGTCGAGCGGTTGGAGGAGCGCGGCCTCGTCACGCGGGTCGGCGAACAGGCCGGCGGGCGCGGGCCGAACGCCCAGCTCTACGCGGTCAGCCCCGGCAGCGCGCACGTGGTCGGCGTGGACGTCGGGCCGGACCGGGTGGTGGCCGCCTGTGCCGACATCACCGGTGCGGTCATCGGCCGGGTGGAGCAGTCGACCCGGGACACCGACGACCCGGTGGGCGTCGTGCACAACGCCGTGGTGCAGGCAGCGAGCAGCGCCCAGGCGCAGCTCAGCAGCGTACGACGGATCGTGCTCGGCACCCCGGGCCTGGTCGACCCCGGCACCGGCGACATCACGTTCGCCTTCAACCTGCCGCGCTGGCACAGCGGTCTGCTCGCCGCCCTGCGGGACGACCTGCACACCCCGGTGGTCTTCGAGAACGACGTCAACCTGGCCGCGGTGGCCGAGGCGCAGTCCGGCGCCGCGCAGGGGCTGGCGGACTTCGTGCTGGTCTGGGTGGGCGCCGGCGTGGGCCTGGCGATCATGTTGGGTGGGCGGTTGCACCACGGCAGCAGTGGCGCGGCCGGTGAGATCGGCTACCTGCCGGTGCCCGGCGCGCCCATCCCACGCGACGTCTCCCGTCGTGCCAAGCCCGCCTTCCAGCAGTTGGTCGGTGCGGATTCGGTCCGCGCGGTGGCCCGCGAGCACGGCTACCCGGACAGCGACGCCGCCGAGGCGGTGCGCGCGGCCGTCGCGGCCGGCCCCGACGGTGGCCCGATGCTCGACGAGCTGGCCCGCAGGCTCGCGCTCGGCGTGGCCAGCACCTGCGTGGTGCTCGACCCGCCGTTGGTCGTGCTCGCCGGCGAGGTGGGCCAGGCCGGCGGCGTCGCGCTCGCCGAGCGGGTGCAGCACGAGGTCGCGGCGATCACCCTGGTCCGGCCGCGGGTGGTGCCGACCGGGCTGACCGAGGAGCCGATCCTGCACGGCGCGCTGCGGACCGCCCTGGACGCCGTGCGCGACGAGGTCTTCGGCTCCACCGTCGGCTGAGCCCGCTGCGCCGGTCATGTGAAGGAATATTTCACCGCAGCTCGGCAAGGTGCAAGCTCTTGCCGTCTCGCGGCCGGCCGGCGTCTCGCGGCCGGCCGCCGTCTCGCGACCGCCGCCGGGTGCGGTCGGGTCGCCGGGTCGCCCGCGGCTGGGCGGGCGGCCCGGTGACCCGCTACTCAGAGCAGGTCGCGGCGACGGAACACGGCGAACGCCGCAGCGGTCAGCCCGCCGGTCAGCCCGAGCAGCACCAGCAGGGCCGGACCCCAGGTCAGGGTGTAGGAGCCATCGCAGTAGGCGGTGCCGGAACACTCCTGCGGGTCCCAGAAGTTCGCCTCGCCGGTGAGCCACGCCCCGATGTGGCTGGAGAGCATCAACTGGTCCGGCCGACGGGCGTCGACGATCTCCAGGACCAGCCGGGCCCCCAACTCCCACACCACCGCGTACGCGGCCGCCGCCCCCAGCGCCGCCGAGGTGTGCCGACCCAGCGTGGCGATCGAGAAGCCCAGCGCGGCGGCCAGCAACACCAGCACCAGGCCACGGCCGTGCACCGCGCCCAGCGAACGCCAGAAGTCCCCGTCCAACCGGCCGGGCAACCCGGCGGTCTGCCCGATCACCCAGAACGTGGCGAGGTAGGCCACCGACGCCAGCAGAGCCAGGACCAGCACCGTCCCGAGCAGGGTGCCCAACTTGGCCCCGAGCACCGTCAACCGGCGTGGCCGCCAGAGCAGCAGGTTCACCACGCCGCCGGAGTTCAGGTCAGCGCCGATGTAGGAGGCCCCGACCAGGAAACCGAACAGCACCAGGAACGCGATGAGGAAGAAGAGCAGTGGCCGCGCCTGCTGGGCGAAGGTGAACACCCCCGGCAGGAAGTCGGCGGCGATCGGCAGCCGCTCCTGCCGGACCGGGTCGATCTCGGAGCAGTCGGCGGGGAGGTACCGTCCGTTGTTCTCACCCGGGAACGAGCCGCTCTGCCGGGCCAGGCACTCCTGGTAGGCGGCCTCCATGCCCTGCCGCTGCTCGACGGCCTGCTGCCGCGCCGCGTTCAGCTCGCTCGCGCTCGGCTTGTGGGAACCGGCCAGGGTGGTCGCCGCCGTCACGGCGAACGCCAACGCCAGCAGGACGACCATGAGCTGCACGAAGCGACGACTCGACAGCCGCTCCAACTCGGCACGAACCAGGTTCACGCGTCCACTCCCCGATCGAGATCAATCACAGCTGCGCCCTGCTGCTCGCCGTCCGGCAGCGCCGAGCCGTCGACCTGCCGGGGCACCGACGGATGCGCGTTGGCGCCCGTCAGCTCCAGGAAGACGCTCTCCAGATCCGGCCGCAGCGGCGTCAGCTCGCCCACCCACAGCCCCTGTTCACCGAGCACCCGGCTGACCACCGTCGGGTCACTGACTCCACTCACCACAAGCGCCTCGCCGTCGACGACCGCCGCCAGCTCGGCCGCGTGCAGCAGCTCGACAGCGCGCTCCGGCTCGGCCACCCGCACCAGGAACTCGTGTCGGTCATGGCCCGCCAGCACCTCGTCCACCCGACCGGACGCCACCCGGCGTCCCCGCGAAATGATCGTGACGTGGTCGCAGATCAACTGGATCTCACCCAGGATGTGACTGGACACCAGCACTGTCACCCCGTTGGCCGCCAGGGACCGCATCAGGTCCCGCATCTCCCGGATGCCCGCCGGGTCCAGCCCGTTCGCCGGCTCGTCCAGGATCAGCAACCGCGGATCCTTCAACAGCGCGGACGCCACCGCGAGGCGCTGCTTCATGCCCAGCGAGTAGCCCTTCACCCGCTCGTCGCCCCGGTCGCGCAGACCCACCAGATCCAGTGCCTCGTCCACCCGCGAGACCGGCACCCCGCCGGCCCGAGCCAACAGGCGCAGCGTCCGGTACCCGGTGAAGTTGCCGAAGAACTGCGGGCTCTCGACGATGGCGCCGACCTGCCCCGCCACCCGGGGCAGCAGCTCCGGCGACGGTTCGCCGAGCACCGTCATCCGTCCACCGTCGGCGCGTACCAGCCCGAGCAGGGCCCGCAGGGTGGTGGTCTTGCCGGAGCCGTTGGGTCCGAGGAACCCATGGACCTGGCCGGCCTCGACCAGCAGGTCGAACCCGTCCACTGCCACCCGCCGGCCATTGCGCAGGCTGTGGAAGGTCTTGCGCAGACCCTCGATCTCGATGACCGCGCTCATCCGCGCGGCTCCGTATCCTGGCGGAACATCAGCTGTCCTCCGGGTGTGGTGATCAACGACACGGCGCCTCACCCTATGGCCGAGGCGCCGCCCGTGGGGGGCGCCGCGGCGCTGCGTGGTTGGATGGTGCGGTGACTGGTGACCTGATCCATGGCGCTGCCGGCGCCGCGCCTGTGGACCCGGATCTGGTGGTCAGCCTGGACGGCGTCGGGGTACGCCGGTCCGGCACCGCCCTCCTGCAGGACCTGACCTGGCGCGTCGAGTTGGACGAGCGTTGGGTGGTGCTCGGCTCCAACGGCGCCGGCAAGACCACCCTGCTCAACCTCGCCGCGGGCCGGCTGCACCCCACCACCGGTGTCGCGCACGTGCTCGGCGAGCGGATCGGCCGCACCGACGTCAACGAGCTGCGTACCCGGATCGGGCTCACCACCGCCGCGCTCGCCGAGCGGCTGCCCGCCGACGAGCGGGTCAGCGACGTGGTGGTGACCGCCGCCTGGTCGGTGGTCGGCCGCTGGCGGGAGAACTACGACCGTGGCGACGAGGCGCGGGCGCGGGCACTGCTGAGCCAACTCGGCGTCGGTGGCCTCGCCGAGCGCCGCTACGGCACCCTCTCCGAGGGGGAGCGCAAGCGGGTGCAGATCGCCCGTGCCCTGATGACCGACCCGGAGTTGTTACTGCTCGACGAGCCCGCCGCCGGGCTCGACCTGGGCGGTCGGGAAGACCTTGTCGCCCGACTGGCCGAGCTGGCGTACGACCCGGATGCCCCGGCCATGGTGCTTGTCACCCACCACGTGGAGGAGATCCCCCCGGGGTTCACCCACGCGCTGCTGCTGCGCGAGGGCGGGGTGGTCGCCCAGGGTCTGCTCGCCGAGACGTTGACCGGCGACAACCTCTCCAAGACGTTCGGCCTGCCGCTGGTGGTCGAGCGGTCCGGCGACCGTTACACCGCACGGGCCGCCTGAGCGCCAGGACAGGGCGGAGACGACAGTGCCGCAGACCCGGGTCGCCGTGGTGGGCAGCGCCAACATGGACCTGGTCGCGATGGCGCCCGCGCTGCCACGGGTGGGCGAGACCACGCTCGGCACCGACTTCGTGATGGTGCCCGGCGGTAAGGGCGCCAACCAGGCCATCGCCGCCGTCCGGGCCGGCGCCTCCTGCGCCTTCCTCGGCGCGATCGGCTCGGACGCCTTCGGTGTCACCCTGAAGGCCCGCATCACCGCGGCCGGGGTGGACACCAGCCAACTGCGCGTGGTCTACGGCACCTCCGGGGTCGCGCTGGTCATGGTCAACGCCCAGGGTGAGAACGCCATCATGGTCACTCCCGGCGCCAACGACGCGCTGGTCGGCCTCACCGAGGAGGAGCTGGCCACGGTACGCGCGGCGGACGTCCTGGTCGCCCAACTGGAGATCCCCGTGCAGACCGTGACGGCCGCCGCGGTGGCCGCCCGCGCCGCCGGCACGCGGGTCATCCTCAACGCCGCACCGGCCCGGGACCTCCCTCCCGAGCTGCTCGCCGCCGTGGACGTCCTGGTCGTCAACGAGGGCGAGGCGCAGACGCTCGCCGGCCGCGGCCGGGAGGACCCCCGGGCGCTGCTCGACCTGGCCCCCCGGGCCGTGCTCACTCTCGGCGGCGAGGGCGCCCGGTACGTCGACCGCGACGGCACCGACGTGCACGTGCCGGCGGTACGGGTCGACGTTGTCGACTCCACCGCCGCGGGCGACGCGTTCACCGCCGCGCTGGCCGTCGGCTGGGGTGAGGGGCGCGACCTGGTCGACGCGGTGCGCTGGGCGTCGGCAGCCGGCGCGGCCTGCGTACGCAAGCTCGGCGCCTCGGTGGCGCTACCGCGACGCGCCGAGATCGACGAGCTGTACGCGCCGGCCTGAGCGCGTCCGCGCTACGCCGGTCGGCCGGCGGTGGTCCGGAAGGCCCGGCGGTACGCCGACGGCGAGGTCAGCATGACCCGGCCGAAATGGTGGCGGTAGGTGACCGGCGTGTCGAAGCCCACGCTGCGGGAGATCTGCTCGACCGGGGCGTCCGTCTCCTCCAGCAGGGCCAGGCTGGCGCGGATCCGCCTGTCGATCAGCCAGCGGATCGGGCTCGTCCCGGTGGCGCGGGCGAAGTGCCGCAGGTAGGTGCGCGGCGACATGTGCGCCCGGCCTGCGAGCTGGGCCACGCTCAGCGGCTCGGCGAGATGCGCGAGCGCCCAGTCGATGCTGCCCGCGATCCGGTCGTCGTCCGGGCTTGCGGGCACCGGCGCCTCGACGAACTGGGCCTGCCCGCCGTCGCGGTGCGGCGGGATCACCAGCCGCCGGGCGACCGCGTTGGCGATCGCCGCGCCGTGGTCGCGCCGGATCACGTGTACGCAGAGGTCCAGGCCAGCGGCGCTGCCGGCACTGGTGAGCAGGTCGTCGTCGTCGAGATAGAGCACGTCCGGGTCCACCTCGACCCGCGGGTAGCGCCGCGCCAGCAGCTCCGCGTACCGCCAGTGGGTGGCGGCCCGCCGGCCGTCCAGTAGCCCGGCGCCGGCCAACGCGAACGCGCCCGAGCAGATCGACATGATCCGGGCGCCGCCCCGGTGCGCCAGGCGTAGCGCGGTCACCAGCTCGGGTGACGGGTCGCCGGTCACGTCCGGCACTCCGGGGACGATCACCGTCCGCGCGTCCGCCAGCTCCGCCAGACCGTGCGGAGTGTCCAGGCTGGCCCCGCCCACCACCGGCACCGGCCCCGGCCGCTCGGCGCAGACCACCAGGTCGTACCAGTCCACCGGAAATTCGGGCCGGGGAAGCCCGAACACCTCGGTGACGATGCCGGTCTCGAACATCGACATCCCCGGGTACGCGAGCACGGCGACGCGGTGGGGGGCCGCCGGCCGTCGGGGTGCCGGCAGCAGGCGCGAGCCGGTGGTGGTGGCCCGGATCGGCATGGCGGGATGTTAGCGCAGGACGTCGTCTCCGCCACTCGCCCCGGTCCGGCGACCCGGCGAACAATCGGCGCATGAGCTTCACCTTCGCCGTCCCGGCAGCCGATCCGGCCACCGCCGTCGCCCACTTCCGCACCCGACTCAGCGTCGAGACCGACGTCAGCGACGTACACGCCGATCTGTCGGCGCGTACCCCGAATCTCGTGGTTGTCGACTCCCGGGGCGCGGCCGCCTGGGCACAGGGACATCTTCCGGGCGCGGTGCACCTGCCCACCGCGGAGATCGCAACCCGCGCGGCGGGGCTGATCCCCGCCGGCTCGGCGGTGGTCACCTACTGCTGGGGACCGGGCTGCAACGGCGCGACCCGCGCGGCGCTGGAGATCGCCCGGCTCGGCTACCCGGTCAAGGAGATGCTCGGCGGGTTCGAGTACTGGGTGCGGGAAGGGCTGCCGGTGGTGACGGAAACCGGGCTGGTCCGACGTCCGGTCGACGACCTGACCGCGCCGTCCACCACGATCACCTGCGACTGCTGACCCGACGCGCGGGCGGGCGGGGGCTCAGCCGGCCGGCTCGTCGGCGAGCTTCTCGCCGCGCCGCCGCAGCATGCCCAGGCCGGGAATGCCGGCTACGGCGAGCTTGAGGTCGCGGGTCACGTCGAGCAGGTCGTGCAGATCGGGCCCGACCCGGTCCAGGGTGGCCAGGATGGGCAGGATGTCGGCCGTCAGGTGCTCCCGGAGCTTGGGCAACTCGTCGATCAGGTGGATCGCGGCAGTGATCTCTTCGTGGCTCAGCTCCTCGACGAACTTCCCCGCCATCGGCGCGGCCCGGCGCAACGCCGGCTCGTACGCCGCCAGCAGCTCGGCGGCCGTGGCCGCGGCCTCCGTCGCGGTGCCCACTGTGGCGGCGGCCCGGCCGGCCACCTTGTCGGCCTCGACGACCAGCGAGGCGGCCGACCGGGACACCTTGTCGGCCTCGGTGACCACTGCGGCAGCGGCGGCGGCCACCTCGGTGGCGGTGTCGATGGCGGTGGTCGCGGCGGCGCTGATGACGGCCACCTCACGGACCGCCGCCTCGGCGTCGGTGAGCACCTGATCGGTCCGGTCCAGAGTCGTCTCGATCCGGTCCACCACGCCGTTGATCCGGGCCAGCAGCGCCTCCACCCCGTCCAGCACCGCGAACGCGCGCGCGGGGACGGCGGCGAACGAGGCGGCCGAGCCGAGCGCCTGGTCGAGGGCGGAGCGGGTCAGACCGACCACGGCGGTCGGTGTGGGAAGGGGGATCGCCATGGGGTCAAGTGTGCGTCGGCCGCGCCACAGCCGCTCGGCGGGAGCCGGTCAGCGGGACCGTGGACCAGAGGTGTTGGCGCGGGCGACCCGCAGCGCCCACCAGATCAGCGGCACCTGCAACGGCACCCGGCCGTACGCGATGGCCCGCTTCGTCGGGCGGCGCCGCCGCCAGTCCACTGCCATCTTCACGTTCGCCGGCAGGACGGCGACGAGGAGCGCGGCGGCTGCCCGACCGCCGGCCCGCCGGGTGGCCGGATTCGCGACAGTCGCCGCCACCGCCAGCTCGGCCACCCCGCTGGCGTACGTCCAGAATCGCGGCGGACCGGGCAGCGCGCGCGGCACGATCGGGTCGTAGACGCCGGGTCGCAGCAGGTGGGTGACGCCGGCCACGGCGAGCAGCCCGGCCAACGCGACGGCCTCACCACGGCGGTTGCTCATCAGTGGTCCCCCTGCTGTTCGACGGCTCGCTGCACGGCCCGGTAGATCTGCCCGAACCGCAGCGCGTCCGGGGTGCGCACCAGCAGATCCTCCCGGCCGTGGTGCTGCACCCACAACTCGTGCACATGGCTGCCGCGCTCGTAGGAGCGGTCCAGCCAGCTGAGCGGGATCTCCAGGAACGGCAGCGACACCAGCGCCCCGACCCCGCAGGCGGCGAGGATGATCAGTGCCAACTTCCAGTTGCCCCGGTCCTGCGCCGACCAGGCCAGGGACAGCACGCAGACCACCGCGACAAGCGGCGGCAGCGACAGCAGCAGGACCAGCACACCGCGGCCCAGCACCCGGCCGCGTACGGCGAGGGTTTTCTGCCCTCGCGCGTGCCAGACGAACGTCACATCGGACAGCGCGATCACGTGACCACCGGCCCGGATCGACTCGGAGGTCACCTGCACCGCGTCGTCCCGGTAATAGAGGGCCATCACTAAGGCTAACCACCGGCGGGCAACCCCGCCCGGCCCTGCGCCGCCGACATCGGACCGGAGAGCGCACCTCCCCCAGGCGATCTTGGACAGGTTCCGTCAGCGGTGGACGGTACCTGTCCAAGATCTGTGCCCCGCGCGGTCAGCGGCGGGTGCCGGGGCGGGCCGGTTGGCTGTGCTCGACCGCGCGCTGCACCGCCCGGTAGATCTGGCCGAAGCGCAACGCGTCGCCGGTGCGCAGCAACCGCACCGGCTGGCCCCGCCAGCGGGCCCAGATCTCCAGTTGACGGCTGCCCCGGGCGTACGAGCGGTCGAGGTGCTCGAAGAGGAAGTCGGCGACCGGCCCGACGGCCAGCCCGACCAGCACCGACGCGCCGACGATCGCGATCGTCACGGTGAACGAGCGGTGCAGCCACACAGCCACGCCGATGCCGAGCACCGCCGCGACGAGCGGACCGGCGAGGGCCGCGCCGATCGCGCCGCGCCCCACCAGGACGCGCCAGGAACGGCTGCCGCGGCGGTGCCAGATCATGGTGATGTCGGTGAGCGCGTAGCTGCGGCCGTCGGCTCGGAAGGTGGTGGAGGTGACCTGCACCGACCTGTCGTCGTAATAAGTGATCATGGCTGAACTCCCGCCGGGGGGGGCTGACACCACACTACTTACCCAAACGAGCAGGGTCGTAAGGTTGGCACGCGACTTCGACGAGGAAGTGAGGCAGCGTGGGCGAGTTCGTTCGGCTGGAGATCAACGGCGGCATCGGCACGATCCGGCTGGAGCGGCCGCCGATGAACGCGCTCAACACGCAGGTGCAGGAGGAGTTGCGCGCCGCCGCGGCGGCGGCCACCGCCGACCCCGAGGTCCGCGCCGTCATCCTGTACGGCGGGGAGAAGGTCTTCGCCGCCGGTGCGGACATCAAGCAGATGGCCGAGATGTCCTACGTGGACATGGTCGACCGGGCCCCGAACCTGTCCAGCGCGCTCGGCGCGATCGCCCGGATCCCCAAGCCGGTGGTCGCCGCGATCACCGGGTACGCCCTCGGTGGCGGCTGCGAGCTGGCGTTGGCCTGCGACTGGCGGGTCGTCGCCGAGGACGCCAAGCTCGGCCAGCCGGAGATCAGGTTGGGCATCATCCCCGGCGCGGGCGGCACCCAGCGGCTGGCCCGCCTGATCGGCCCGGCCCGAGCCAAGGACCTGATCATGTCGGGGCGGATGGTGGACGCGCAGGAGGCGCTGCGGATCGGCCTGGCCGACCGGGTCGCCCCGGCCGCCGAGGTGTACGACACGGCCGTGGAGCTGATCACTCCGTACCTGACCGGGCCCGCGCAGGCGCTTCGCGCGGCGAAGCTGGCGGTCGACGGCGGCCTGGACATGGACCTGAACTCGGGCCTGGCCTGGGAGACCCAGCTCTTCGCGGCGCTGTTCGCCACCGACGACCGGCGTGCCGGGATGACGGCCTTCGTCGAGAAGCGCAAGCCGGACTTCACCGGCCGCTGACCCCTCGATCTGCCCCCTGACCTCGGTAGCGCGCACCGGCCGGGACCACTGTCGGACGGCCAAGTGACTGGCCGGTAACCTGTGATCCCGGCCACGGACGATGGGAGCGACATGACGGAGCGGATCGAGGGTCACGGCGGCGAGTTGGCGCTCGCGGCCCTACGCGCGCACGGCGTAAGGGAGATGTTCACACTCTCCGGCGGGCACGTCTTTCCGCTCTACGATGCCGCGTACAAGACCGACTTCCCGATCTACGACGTCCGGCACGAACAGTCCGCCGTCTTCGCCGCGGAGGCGGTGGCCAAGCTGCAGCGCCGCCCCGGCCTCGCCGTGCTCACCGCCGGGCCCGGTGTCACGAACGGCATCTCCGGCATGACCAGCGCCTTCTTCAACGCCTCCCCGGTGCTGGTGCTCGGCGGGCGCGCGCCCGCGTTCCGCTGGGGCTCCGGCAGTCTCCAGGAGATGGACCACCTGCCGCTTGTCGCTCCGGTCACCAAGCACGCCGAGACGGTGTTCGGCACCGACGACATTCCGCGCGCGGTGGGCGCCGCGCTCACCGCCGCGCTCACCCCGCACCGTGGTCCGGCCTTCCTCGACTTCCCGCTGGAGACGGTCTTCTCGGTCGCCGAGGTCGACCTGCCCGCCGTGGCGGGCGTCGACCCGGTCGTGCCGGACCCGGAGGAGGTCGGCCGCGCCGCGCTGCTCATCGCCGGGGCGCAGCGACCGGTCATCATCGCCGGTTCCGACGTGTACGCGGGCGACGCGGTGGCCGCGCTGCGCGAGGCGGCCGAGGCGTTGCAGGTGCCGGTCTTCACAAACGGCATGGGCCGTGGCTCACTCCCGCCGACGCACCCGCTCGCGTTCGCCAAGGCCCGTCGGGCCGCGCTCTCCGGCGCCGACGTGGTCGTGGTGGTCGGCACCCCACTGGACTTCCGGCTCAGCTTCGGTGACTTCGGCGACGCCAAGGTGGTGCACATCGTCGACGCGCCCAGCCAGCGGGCGACGCACGTGCAGCCGGCCGTCGCCCCCGCCGGTGACCTGCGCCTGATCCTCTCGGCGCTGGCCGACCACTCCGGTGACCGGGCCGACCACACCGACTGGATCGCCGACCTGCGCATGGCCGAGGACGCGGCGAAGGCCCGGGACGCCGCCGAGATGGCCGCCGAGACCGACCCGATCCGTCCCGCCCGGATCTACGGCGAGCTGCGCCGGGTGCTGGCCCCGGACGCGATCACCATCGGCGACGGCGGCGACTTCGTGTCGTACGCCGGGCGCTACCTGGAGCCGGCGCAGCCCGGCACCTGGCTGGACCCGGGCCCGTACGGCTGCCTGGGCACCGGCATGGGCTACGCGATGGGCGCCCGGGTCAGTCACCCGGACCGGCAGATCTGCGTGCTGATGGGTGACGGTGCCGCCGGCTTCTCGCTGATGGACGTCGAGTCGCTGGTCCGGCAGAAGTTGCCGGTGGTGATCGTCGTCGGCAACAACGGCATCTGGGGGCTGGAGAAGCACCCGATGCGGGCCATGTACGGCTACGACGTGGCCGCCGACCTCCAACCGGAGCTGCGCTACGACACGGTGGTCAGCGCGCTCGGCGGGGCGGGGGAGACGGTCGCCAAGGCGGCCGACCTGGGTCCGGCACTGCAACGGGCGTTCGACGCCGGAGTGCCGTACCTGGTCAACGTGCTCACCGACCCGACCGACGCGTACCCCCGGTCGTCGAACCTGGCCTGAGTCGCAGCCGCCGCCGCCGTCGCCCGTCCGCGGGCGGCGGCGCGGCGTCCTTCCGCAGCTAAATCAGCGGAAAGTCAGCTCCGGTCGTCGTAACGTCAGCGCGGGAACGGCGGGATGTCAGCCCTGTCGCCCACAGTGGTGCCACCACTGACGACGACAGGAGTTGCGATGGACCACGCGATCCGCGCCGAGGGCCTGGTGCGGCGTTTCGGCGCCACCACCGCCCTCGCCGGAGTTGATCTGGAGGTTCCGACCGGGACCGTCTTCGGTCTGCTCGGGCCCAACGGCGCCGGCAAGACCACAGCGGTGCGGGTGCTCGCCACGCTGCTGCGGGCCGACGAGGGGCACGCCACGGTGGGCGGCTTCGACGTGGTGCGCGACGCGCACCAGGTGCGCCAGCTGATCGGCCTGACCGGCCAGTACGCCTCGGTCGACGAGACCCTGACCGGCGCGGAGAACCTGCTGCTGATCGGTCGGCTGCTCGGGCTGAGCAGGGCCGACGCCCGGCAGCGTGCCCGCCAACTCCTCGCCGACTTCGACCTGAGCGACGCCGCCGACCGGGCCGCGAAGACCTTCTCCGGTGGCATGCGTCGCCGGCTGGACCTCGCCGCCAGCCTTGTCGGCCGGCCGCAGGTGCTCTTCCTGGACGAGCCGACCACCGGCCTGGACCCGCGCAGTCGCAACGACCTGTGGGACATCGTCCGCACCCTGGTCTCCGACGGCGTGACGGTGCTGCTCACCACCCAGTACCTGGAGGAGGCCGATCAGCTCGCCGGTGAGATCGCCGTCGTCGACCACGGCCGGGTGATCGCCCAGGGCACGCCGGAGGAGCTGAAGTCCAAGACCGGTGGTCAGACCCTCACCGTGCGGCCGGCCGACGGCAGCGACCTGGGCATCGTGACCGCCATCGTCGGCGAGGTGTCCGGCGCGGTCCCCGAGGTGGCCCAGAGCGCCGTCACCGTCGCCGTGAACGATCCGGGCGTGCTGCCCGCGGTGGTGCGGCGCCTCGACGCCGCCGAGATCGCGGTCGCCGAACTGGCGTTGCGCGGCGCCAGCCTGGACGAGGTCTTCCTCTCCCTCACCGGCCACCGGGCCGAGGACTCGCCGGCCGACACCGATCTCGAAAGGACCCCGGCATGACCGCCGTCACCGTCCCCGCCCCGCTGGCGCCGACCCGCCGGGTCAGCCCGGCCGCGGGGCTCCGGCACACCGTCACGCTGGCCTGGCGCAGCCTGGTGCAGATCAAGCACAACCCGATGGAACTGCTCGACCTGAGCATCCAGCCGGTCATGTTCGTGCTGCTGTTCACCTATGTGTTCGGCACCGCCATCGCCGGATCGTCAAGTGAGTACCTCACCTTCATGCTGCCCGGCATCATGGTGCAGAACGCGCTGTTCGCGACGATGACGACCGGGTTCGGGTTGAACAACGACCTCACCAAGGGAGTCTTCGACCGGCTCCGGGCGCTGCCCATCGCCCGGTGGGCGCCGTTGGCCGGCCGGATCCTCGCCGACACCGTCAAGCAGGCCTGGTCGATCGCGCTGCTGCTGGGTGTCGGGTCGATCCTGGGCTTCCGGGTCGGCAACGGGCTGCTCGGGGTGGTCGGGGCGTTCGCGCTGCTGCTGGCCTTCACGCTTGCCGCGTCGTGGATCTCGGTGTTGGTCGGCGTGCTGGTCAGCGAACCGGACAAGGTGCAGATCTTCGGCTTCACGGTGATCTTTCCGCTGACGTTCACCAGCAACATCTTCGTACCGACCGACCGGATGCCGGGCTGGTTGCAGAGCTGGGTGGAGGTCAACCCGGTGACCGTGGTGGCCGACGCGCTGCGCGGGCTCCTGGTCAGTGGCCCGGTGGCGAGTCCGGTGCTCCAGACGCTGCTCTGGGGCTCCGGCATCGCGGTGATCTTCGCGCCGCTGGCGGTGCGCGCGCTCAGGCGTCGAGTGTGAGCCGCAGCGACGCCGCGACCTGATCCGGTCTCACACCTCCGGCCGGTCACCCTCGCGGGGCGTCTCACCGTCGCGTCGGCGCAGATCGTCCTCGCGCCGGCGCAGGTCCTCCTCCCAGCGGCGGAAGAGTTCCTGGTCCTGCTGCTTGGCGCGGTCCTGCACCGAGCGGAGGAACTCCGGGTCGTCGTCGGGGGCGACCGGCCGGGGGCGCTGCCGCTCGGGCGAACCCGCGCCGCCGGGCCAGCCCTTACGGGCGGCGGAGCTGGGCTCCCGGCCGGCGACGAACCAGGCGATCGAGCCGACCAGCGGGAAGAACAGAATGATCAGCACCCAGGCGATCCGGGGCAGGGCGCGGATCTGGCCCTCCTCGGCGGAGAGGCAACTGATCAGCGCGCAGACGGCGAGGACAATCTGCGCCAGGAAGAGGAGAACGTACAGCCGGGCCATCCACCCATCATGGCGTACCGGGTCTCGTCACCACAGTCCGCGAAGCACCAGCAGCACTCCCAGTAGCGCGAGCCCCACGGTGCCCACCGCGACCAGCGGCAGTGTCCGACCACCGGTGCGGGCCGGGCCGGTGCCGGTGCCGCGGGGCCAGCAGAGCGCCAGCAGGGCGCCCCAGACCAGCACGGCGACGCCGGCGATCAGCGCCCCGGCCGGGCCGCCCGCCGACGCCAACCGGACGGTGAGCGCGGTCACCACCGTCACCGTGAGCAGGGTGCGTCGCCAGGCCAGCCGGGTGCGCTCGGGTTGCAGCCCGGCGTCGCGCCCGGTGCTCACCGCCCGCCGATCGCCCGGAGCAGGACGGCGATGACGAGCAGCACCGCGCCGGCGCCCACGGCCAAAGCCAGGATGGCGGGAAACCGGGACGCGGGCAGCTCCTGACCGAGCCGGATGGCCCGCTCGGTACGCGCCCAGTGGTCCACGGCGCGGATCGCGACCGCCCCACCGAGCAGCAGCAGCGCCACCGCGATCACCTCCCGCAGGTGGCTCATCGGCAGGGGCGGCAGGAACTGCGCGGCGGCCAACCCGCCGCCGACCAGCGCCAACCCCGTGCGTAGCCAGGCGAGGAACGTCCGTTCGTTGGCCAGCGAGAAGCGGTAGTCCGGCGCTTCACCGACCGACCCCAGCTCCGCCGGGTCGAACCATCGCCTGATCGCCGCCCACACGCTGGGAGAATATCCGCTTCCCATCCCGCTTAGCCTGACTCGGTGACCGATCTCGACGTGATGACTTTGCGTGCCGCCTACGACAACCAACTCCGCCCGGAGATCCCCGACCCGATCCCGGCCGGGGTGACGGTGGAGCGGGACGGGCCGCTGGTCCGCATCGTCGGGCTCGACGCCGGCGGCTTCCTCACCTACCGCGACCTGGGCGGACTCACCGGGGAGGCGCTTGACGAGTTGATCGCCCGGCAGGTTCGGCTGTTCCGCGAGCGTGGCCTGTCGGTCGAGTGGAAGCTCAACGAGCACGACGAACCGGCGGACCTGGCGGACCGGCTGCGCGCCGCCGGCTTCGTGCCGGAGGACCGGGAGACCGTCGTGGTCGGGCCGGTCGCCCCGCTGGCCGCCGCGCTGCCGGTCACCCCCGAGGGGGTACGCCTGCGTGAGGTGACCTCTCGCGCCGACCTGGAGCGGATCGCCGCCATGGAGGAGGAGGTCTGGCAGGAGGACCGCTCGCATCTCGTCACGGGTCTGGCCAAGGAGATCGACGCCGACCCGAACTCGATCACCGTCGTGGTGGCCGAGGCGGGCGAGACGGTGGTGAGCGCCGGCTGGGTGCGGTTCCCGGCGAACACCGGCTTCGCCACCCTGTGGGGCGGCTCGACCCTGCCGCAGTGGCGACAGAGGGGCATCTACCGGGCGCTCGTCAACTACCGGGCGCGGCTGGCCGAGCAGCGAGGTCGGACGCTCATGCAGGTCGACTGTTCCGAGGACAGCCGGCCGATCCTCCAGCGGCTCGGCCTCGTGGCGGTCACCACCACCACCCCGTACGTCTACACTCCGTGATCATGGAGCAGCGGTTGACGGACGCGGACCGGATGACGCTCAAGACCGGTGCCTTCGGTGCCGTGTTCCTGGTCTCCAACGCCGATCCGGGAGTGCTGGCGGTGATCCGGGAGAGCATCGCCGCGTCCGGCGCGCTCGCCGACGCCAGCGGGGCGATCAAGGAGGCGCTGACGACCGGCCCGTTGCCGCTGCTTCCCCGGGACTCGCAGTTGGAGATCGAGTCGGTGGTGCTGCCGGCGCTGCGTCAGGCGGTGCTGATCCTGCGCGACAAGTCACCGCAGGACGTGGACGCGTACCGCGCGGTGGTGCTGGATGCGGCGGACCGGGTGGCCCGGGCGCACGGCGGGGTGACGTCCACCGAGGCGGCGGCCATCGACCAGGTTCGGAGCGCGTTGGCCGAGCCGGCCTGACCGGCTGCCTGCCGGTGAGCTGTGTCACTCTGAGTGCGCCGGGGAGCGCAACCTACTGGCAGGTAACATTGCCTGGTGGGCAACTGCACAGCAGCCCGCGGTTGACCTGGCGTCGACCGACGCGCGACGCTGCGCCCCAGACCGGGCGAGCGAATCGCATCACCACACAGGAGGGTCGTCGAAGCGCGATGAATATCGTCGTACTCGTCAAGCAGGTGCCTGATTCGGGCGCGGACCGCAACCTGCGCAATGACGACAACACCGTCGACCGCGGTTCGGCGAACAACGTGATCAACGAGATGGACGAGTACGCCATCGAGGAGGCGCTGAAGATCAAGGAGGCGCACGGCGGTGAGGTCACCATCCTGACCATGGGTCCGGACCGGGCGACCGAGTCGATCCGCAAGGCGCTCTCCATGGGCCCGGACAAGGCCGTGCACGTGCTGGACGACGCCCTGCACGGTTCCTGCGCCGTCGCCACCTCGAAGGTGCTCGCCGCCGCTCTCGGTCAACTGGGCGCTGACCTGGTCATCTGCGGTGCCGAGTCCACCGACGGCCGGGTCCAGGTCATGCCGCACATGATCGCCGAGCGGCTGGGCGTCGCGGCGCTCACCGGCGCCCGCAAGCTCACCGTCGACGGCAGCACGCTGACCGTCGAGCGGCAGACCGAGGAGGGCTACGAGGTGGTCACCGCCGCCACCCCGGCCGTGGTCTCCGTCTGGGACACCATCAACGAGCCGCGCTACCCCTCCTTCAAGGGCATCATGGCCGCCAAGAAGAAGCCGGTGCAGACGCTCTCCCTGGCCGACCTGGGCGTCGCGCCCAGCGAGGTGGGCTTCGACGGCGCCACCAGCGCCGTCGTCGAGCACACCAAGCGCCCCCCGCGCTCCGGCGGCGCCAAGATCACTGATGAGGGCGAGGGCGGCGTCAAGCTTGTCGAGTTCCTCGCCACCGAGAAGTTCGTGTGAGAGGGGGGTCTGACATGTCCGAGGTTCTCGTCGTCGTCGAAGCCACCAAGGAATTCGGCGTCAAGAAGGTCACGTTGGAAATGCTCACCCTCGCGCGTGAGCTGGGCACCCCGAGCGCGGTGGTGCTCGGCGGCGCCGGCGCCGCCGAGGCGCTGAGCGGCAAGCTGGGCGAGTACGGCGCGGAGAAGATCTACGCCGCCGAGGGTGACGAGATCGACGGCTACCTGGTGGCCCCCAAGGCCACCGTGCTGGCCGAGCTGGTCAAGCGGGTGCAGCCGGCCGCCGTGCTGCTGGCCTCGGCCCAGGAGGGCAAGGAGATCGCCGCCCGGCTCGCCGTCAAGCTGGACAACGGCATCCTGACCGACGTGGTCGGCCTGGACGCCGACGGCACCGCCACTCAGATCGCCTTCGCGGGCTCCACCATCGTCAAGTCCAAGGTCACCAAGGGCCTGCCGCTTGTCACCGTCCGGCCCAACTCCGTCACCCCCGCCCCGGCGGCGGCCACCCCGACGATCGAGCAGCTCACCGTGTCGGTCACCGACACCGACAAGCTGGCGAAGGTCGTCGAGCGGGTCGCCGAGCAGAAGGGCTCCCGCCCCGAGCTGACCGAGGCCGGTGTGGTGGTCTCCGGCGGTCGCGGCGTCGGCAACGCCGACAACTTCAAGCTGGTCGAAGAGCTGGCCGACCTGCTCGGCGGCGCCGTCGGCGCGTCCCGCGCGGCCGTCGACTCCGGCTTCTACCCGCACCAGTTCCAGGTGGGCCAGACCGGCAAGACGGTCTCCCCGCAGCTCTACGTCGCGCTCGGTATTTCCGGCGCCATCCAGCACCGGGCCGGCATGCAGACCTCGAAGACCATCGTCGCGGTCAACAAGGACGGCGAGGCGCCGATCTTCGAGCTTGCCGACTTCGGCGTGGTGGGTGACCTGTTCAAGATCGTCCCGCAGGCCGCCGAGGAGATCCGCAAGCGCAAGTGACACCGCGACAGGACAGTGGCCGCCCTTCCGCGGGGCGGCCACTGCTCCTCGTTGGGAGCTGATCGACGGGCCGGGGAGCTGAACCGGCCCGCCGATCAGCCCGTCAGGGTGCCCCTCAGCAGACTGTCGCCGGAGTGGCGGGTGTTGTTGTCGTACCGCTCGGCGGAGACGTCGACCACCGAATAGCTGGTGAGGTCGACGTTCGGGGGCAGGGGCAGCAGCGCGTCCGAACCGCCGCCCAGGGTGCCCACCGAGAACATCTCCATCGTCGTCGGGTTGATGAGCCAAACCTCGTAGTACCCCGGGACGCGCGGGAGATTCGCCACATGCAGATGTAGTTGGCCGTCCCGCAGAACCCGGGCGTCGCCCTTGGCCGCCGGGGGCGTCGACCCGTACGCCGCCAGCGGCGCGCTCGCCACCACCACCTGCGTCGGAGTGGGGGCCGGGTCGTCCGGTCGCAGCACGGAGACCGTGCCCACCACGCCGACCGCCGCGGCGGCTGCCGCGGTCACCGCGGTGGCCGCCCAGCGCGACCAGCGAGCGCCCCGGCGGGCTCGTCGCGCCGAGTCCAGCCGGGTCACCGTCGGCCCGGCCGTCGTGCCGGTGGCCTGTTCGGCCGTGACGGCGGTGGTCTGTTCGCCCGTGGCGGCGGCCTGTCCGCCCGTCGCGCCGGTGGAACGGGTGGCCGTCATGTCGGTGGCCTCCGCCGCCCTGACCTGGGCGGCGATGCCCTGCCAGACGTGCTGCGGCGGGTCGGGCAGGTCGGCCAGGCCCTGCGTCTCGGTGCCGAGGCCAGCCACCCGCTGGAGGGTCGCCACCTCCGCCCGGCAGTGCGCGCAGGTGCCGAGGTGGGTGCTCTCCCCGTCGTCCGCCTCGCTCTCACCGAGCGCCAGAAAGACCAGCCGCTCGTGCTCCAGGTGCTGCACCGTCCACCTCCCATCTGCGTTTCAAGCTCGCCATGCCGCGCCGGATGTGGCTCTTCACGGTGCCCAACGGCACTCCGGTCACCGTGGCTATCTGCTGGTGTGTCAGGTCGTCGTAGAAGGCCAACTCCAGCATCCGTCGCTGGTCGTCCGGGAGACGAGCCAGCTCGTCGGCGATCACCAACCGGTCCACCACGCGGTCCGGGTCCGGGTCGGCGTGCGCCGGCTCCGGCAGCTGCCGGACCGTCTCCACCACCCGGGTCTCCCGGGCCGAGGCGCGCATCCGGTCGATCACCTTGCGCCGGCCGATGCCGAGCAGCCAGCCGATCAGCGATCCCTTGGCCGGGTCGAAGGTGTCCCGACCCAGCCAGGCGGCGACGAACGTCGCCTGGGTGACGTCCTCGGCGTCGGCGCGGTTGGCCAGCATCGAGGTCGCCAGGTGGAACACGGCCCGACCGTACCGGTCGTACGCCTCGCGCAGCGCCACGTCGTCGCCCGCGCGGAAGCGGAGGTCGAGGTCGTCCACCGAGGGGTCCGGTTCCTCGTGCGGGGCCGTCATCGGGCGGCTCGCCTTCGATGGGGCATGCCCGACTGTAGCTGCCACAGCCCCCGCCCCACTCTCCCGGTCGATGTCATCTCAGCAGCTCTTCGTCCCGCGACCCCGATTCGGATGCGGGCGGGCCCGAAAAAGAAAAGTGCCTCCGGCCCGCATCCACCCGTCCGGGCGACGGCGTAACCCGTTCTGCAAGCCAGGCCTGACGAATCAGCACCAATCATCAGGAGGCAGACATGCAGCTCTCATCCCTGCGTCGGGTCGCGGCGGGCGGCGCGGTCGCCGCGCTGGCCTTCGCCGGGGTCGGCGCGTTCACCGCCACCCCCGCGTACGCCGCCACGTCGAAGGTCTCCGTCGTACACGGCATCCCGGACACCCCTGTCGACGTCTACGTCAACGGCAAGAAGACGCTGGAGAACTTCAAGCCCGGTGCCGTGGCCGGCCCGCTGAGCCTGGAGCAGGGCGACTACGACATCGCGCTCACCAAGCCGGGCGAGCCGATCGGCAGCGCGATCCTCAGTGTCGACAACGCGGCAGTGCCGGGCGGCGGGAACATCAGCATCGCGGCCCACCTCGACGCCGCCGGCCAGCCGAAGATCACCCCGTTCGTGAACGACGTCTCGAAGGTCGACGCCGGCAAGGCCCGGCTGATCGTCCGGCACACCGCCGCCGCCCCGGCGGTGGACGTACGCGCCGGCGGCACCCCGGTCTTCAAGGGGCTCACCAACCCGAAGGAGGCCAAGGGCGACGTCGACGCGGGCAGCGTGCAGGCGGACGTGGTGCTGGCCGACACCGACACCGTGGCCATCGGCCCGGCGGACCTCAACCTCAAGGAGGGCACCGCGACGATCGTCTACGCGATCGGCTCCGCCGAGGGCAAGACCCTCGGTGTGGTGGCGCAGACCATCACCGGCCTGCACTCCGCCCCGGGCGGCGTGCCGAGCGGTGACGGCGGTCAGGCCGGCACGGGCGTGGACACCTGGTGGTACGTGCTCACCGGTGCCGGCGTACTCCTGCTGCTGGTCGGCGGTGTGCGGATGGCGACCGCGCGGACCGGTCGCACGTGACGGTGCGCAACCGCGGCGCGCTGGCGGCTCTGGCCGCCAGCGTTGCCGCGCTCACCGTCGCCGCCGCTGTGGCGTGCGGCTCCCAGCCGGCGGGGACCGTGGGCGCCGAGGAGGCGAGCACGCTGGCCAGCACCCCGCCGCCGGCCGCCGACGCCCCATCGGTTCCGGTCACCGACGGCGCGCTTCCGGCCGACGCGGCGGTCGTCCCGCCGGTACGGCTTGTCATCCCGGGGATCGACGTCACCGCCACCGTCAACGCGGTCGGCATCAACGAGCGGACCAACGAGTTCGAGGTGCCGCCGAGCGTCGACCAGATCGGCTGGTACCGCTACGGACCCGGTCTGGAGGCGGCCGCCGGCTCGGTGGTCATCGCCGGTCACGTGGACAGCGCCACGCAGGGCAGGGGGGCGTTCTTCCGGCTCCGTGAACTCGACAGGGGCGACACCCTGACCGCGACCGGCAGCGACGGCACGGCCCGGCGGTACCGGGTCGTCGCCCGGGAGGAGTACGCGAAGACGAAAATTCCGTTGGACCGGTACTTCGCCAGGGACGGCAAGCCCCGGCTGACCCTGATCACCTGTGGCGGGCCGTTCGACGCCAGGGCGCGCAAGTACCGCGACAACATCGTCGTCACCGCGGTGCCCGCCTGACCGGGGCCGCCGCCAGGGCCGGGGTGGGATATTCCACCCCGGCCGTCGCCCCGGTCCCCTCCGGCATCCGGGCGTCGCGGTGTCGGCCGTAGGCTGAACGGCGATGGCTTACCTGGATCACGCGGCGACGACTCCGATGCTCGACGAGGCACTGGAGGCGTACGTCGCCACCGCCCGCGAGGTCGGCAACGCGTCCTCCCTGCACGCGGCGGGTCGTCGCGCCCGCCGCCGGGTCGAAGAGTCCCGCGAGAAGGTGGCAGCGGTGCTGGGCGCCCGGCCCTCCGAGGTGATTTTCACAGGTGGTGGCACGGAGAGCGACAACCTCGCGGTCAAGGGCATCTTCTGGGCCCGCCGGGGGGTCGCCCCGGACCGCCGTCGGGTGGTCTCCAGCGCCGTCGAGCACCACGCGGTGCTGGACGCTGTCGACTGGCTCGTCGAGCACGAGGGCGCCGAGGTCGGTTGGCTGCCGGTGGACGCCGCCGGTCGGCTCGACCCGGAGGACCTGCGCGCCGAGCTGGCCAGGCACACCGACCGGGTGGCAGTGGTCACCGCGATGTGGGCCAACAACGAGGTGGGCACCATCCAGCCGATCGCCGAGCTGGCCGCCGTCGCGGCCGAGCACGGCGTGCCGTTCCACACCGACGCCATCCAGGCGATCGGTCAGGTGCCCGTCGACTTCGGCGCCAGCGGCGTCGCCGCGCTGACCGTCACCGGGCACAAGTTGGGCGGCCCGACCGGGGTGGGCGCGTTGCTGCTCGCCCGGGACGTGGCGGCCACCCCACTGCTGCACGGCGGTGGTCAGGAACGTGACATCCGATCCGGCACCCTGGACACGGCCGGCATCGTCGCCTTCGCGGTCGCCGTCGAGACGGCGGTGAAGGGCCAGCAGGAGTACGCGGCCCGGGTGGCCGCGCTCCGCGACGACCTGATCGAGCGGGTGCGTCGGGCGGTGCCCGAGGTGATCTACAACGGTGACCCGAGCGACCGACTCCCCGGCAACGCGCACTTCTCCTTCCCGGGCTGTGAGGGCGACGCCCTGCTGCTGTTGCTCGATGCCCAGGGCATCGCCTGCTCGACGGGGTCGGCCTGCTCCGCGGGGGTGGCGCAACCCTCACACGTGCTGCTGGCGATGGGCGCCGACGACGACCGCGCCCGTTCCTCGCTGCGCTTCTCCCTCGGCCACACGAGCACCCAGGCCGACGTGGACGCCCTCATCGCGGCTCTGCCCGCGGCGGTGGACCGCGCCCGCAGAGCCGCAGCCCTCCGTACCCCCCGCTAGCGCTCCCCGCGCCCAGTGGTCAGCGGACGGGGCGCCCCGACGCCAGGATCGGCGGGCCGGGTCGGGTCGGCGGCCGCTGGGCTGCGCTGGGCTGGGTGGATAGGGTTGGGTGGGGTCGGAAGAAGCGCGGTGGGAAGGGAATGTGCTGGTGAAGGTTCTGGCGGCGATGTCGGGCGGGGTTGACTCGGCCGTGGCGGCGGCACGGGCCGTGGCGGCCGGGCACGACGTGACAGGGGTGCACCTGGCGCTGGCCCGCAACCCGCAGACCTACCGCACCGGGGCGCGCGGCTGCTGCACGCTGGAAGACTCCCGGGACGCACGGCGGGCCGCCGACGTCATCGGCATCCCGTTCTACGTGTGGGACATGGCCGACCGCTTCCACGAGGACGTGGTGGACGACTTCGTCGCCGAGTACGCCGCCGGACGCACACCGAACCCCTGCCTGCGCTGCAACGAGAAGATCAAGTTCGCGGCGGTGCTGGACCGGGCGGTGGCCCTGGGCTTCGACGCGGTGGTCACCGGGCACCACGCCCGGCTCGGCCCGGACGGGCTGCTGCGACGCAGTGTCGACCTCGCCAAGGACCAGTCGTACGTGCTGGCAGTGCTCACCCGCGAGCAGCTGGACCGGTCGATCTTCCCACTTGGCGACTCGACGAAGGCGCAGGTCCGCGCGGAGGCCGCCGAGCGTGGCCTGGCGGTGGCCGACAAGCCGGACTCGCACGACATCTGCTTCATCGCCGACGGTGACACCCGCGGCTTCCTGGCCGGGCGGCTCGGCGAGGCGCCCGGCGACGTGGTGGACGCCACCACCGGCGCGGTCGTCGGCAGCCACAGCGGCGCGTACGCGTACACGGTGGGGCAGCGGCGTGGGCTGCACCTGGACCGGCCGGCCCCGGACGGCCGGCCGCGTTACGTGCTCTCCATCACGCCGAAGACCAACACGGTGACCGTCGGCCCCGCCGAGGCGCTGGAGGTGTCCGAGGTCCGTGCCGTCCGGCCGGTCTGGACCGGCGGCGCACGTCCGGACGCGCCCGTCGAGTGCGAGGTGCAGTTGCGCGCGCACGGCGACGTGGTGCCGGCGACCGTCGCCCTCGACGGCGACCGGCTGCACGCCGAGCTGCGCCGGCCGGTACGCGGCGTCGCCGCCGGGCAGGCCGTCGTCGCGTACCGGGCGGACCCGGCCGGTGACGTGGTCCTCGGCTCCGCGACCATCACCGGCTGACCGCACGGCCCGGGTGTTCCCGGGATAGCCTTCGGCCGTGACAGATCAGGCGTGGCCCTGGCCGGCCGGCGCGGCAACCGGAATTGGTTCGCTGCCCGGCACCGACATCGGCGAGGCCCAGCGGGTGGTCCTCGGTGAGCTTCCCGACCTGCCCCACCTGCCGGAGTTGCCGGCCCGTGGTCCCGGCGCGGACATGATCGGCCGGTCCGCCGGGCTGCTTGTCGAGCTTCCCGTCGAGGTGTACGCCGGACGCTGGCGGGTCGCCCCACGCCCGGGTCGCGACCTGCGCCGGGCCGCTGACCTGATGGAACGCGACCTGGACCAGCTCGCCGAGCAGGCCGAGGAGTACGCCGGGCCGATCAAGCTGCAGGCCGCCGGTCCACTGACGCTTGCCGCGTCCCTGGAGCTGCCGATCGGTGGTCGCCTGTTGCGTGACCCTGGCGCGGTGCGTGATCTGACCGGCTCCCTCGCCGAAGGGCTGCGCGCGCACGTCGCGGCGGTGACCCGGCGGCTGCCCCGGGCGTCAGTGCTGCTCCAACTGGACGAGCCGTCCCTGCCGACAGTGCTGGCCGGGCGGGTGCCGACCGAGAGCGGGCTGGGCGCGTACCGGGCGGTCGACCCGGTGGACGCGGCCGCGCTGCTGCGCTCTGTCGTCGACGCGGTCGGCGTACCGACGCTTGTGCACTGCTGCGCCCCGGACGTGCCGCTGGAGCTGATCCGCTCCACCGGCGCCGTCGCGGTCGCCCTCGACCTCGATCTGGTCACCAAGCTGGACCCGCTCGGCGAGGCGCTCGACGCCGGCCTCGGACTGCTGGCCGGGGCCGCGTCGACCCGACCGCCGTCGGCCGGTGGCGCGCCGACCTCCGCGCAGATCGCCGACCGGGTACGCCAGGTCTGGGACCGCCTCGGCTTTCCCCGTCGGCAGCTCGCCGAACAGGTGGTGGTCACCCCGGCCTGCGGTCTCGCCGGTGCCACCCCGGAGTACGCGCGGGCGGTGCTCGCGGCGTGCCGGGACGCCGGCCGGCGGCTCGCCGAGGTGTGAGGTTTCCTGTCGTACCCGGTGGGCAGGATGACGGTCATGATTGGACAGCTGCGTTCAGTGGTGATCGACTGCCCGGATCCGCGGGCGCTGGCGATGTTCTACGCCGAGCTGCTCGGCGTGCCCCTCGCCGAGAGCGAGACGGAGAGCGACTGGGTGGTGCTCGGCGGTCCGCCCGGTCACCAGCCGCGTCTCGCCTTCCAGCAGGCGCTCAACCTGCGGCCACCGGCCTGGCCGGATCCGGAGCGCCCCCAGCAGTTCCACCTGGACGTGACGGTGGACGACATCGAGAGCGCGGAGAAGGCGGCGCTCGCGCTCGGTGCCCGGCGGCTGCCGGGCGAGGGCGAGGGTTTCCGGGTCTACGCCGACCCGGCCGGCCACCCGTTCTGCCTCTGCTGGGACTGACTCCCGCGTGGGTTGCGGCGGCTGGTGGTGATCGACTCGGGTTCGTGGAAGTCGGGGTGTCGCGGGGCCGCTGATGCCCCGGTTTTCAGGAGACCGAGTCGGTCATGCCCGCCGCCGCGCCGTGCCGGCGACCGGGGTGGTCAGGCGGTGGGCAGGTGGCGCAGGCTGCGTACCGTGCGCCACAGGTCGGCGTCGCAGCGGCCGGCGTGGTCGGCGAAGGCGGCGGGGTCGAGCCGGATCGGCTCGGTCAGGCTGAGGTAGCTGTCGTGCTCCGCGCCGGGGTCCCACTCCCGGGTGGGGATGCGCACGTGGTCGTCCCGGTCGCTCTTGTCCTGGCTGGTGATCTTCAGGACGTCGGCGCCCCGGGCGTCCGCGCGCAGCACCAGACAGGGCCGCACCTTCGACCCGCTGCCGTCGGCGTACGGCACGTCGGCCCACCAGATCTCGCCGGGCGCCGGGGCATCCGGCCGGCCGGTGTCGCGTGAGCGGGACGTGGCGGCCGGTCGGTCGGCGCCGCGCGGTCGGGGCGGGGCGGAACGACGACCACCGGTGCGGGCCGTGCCGCCGCGACCCGGTCGGGTGCCCGAGGGTCGGGTGGAGACCCGGTGCCGCCAGCTGTTCCATGCCCAACCCGCGGCAACGGCCAACAGGATCGCCGCCGCCCAGAGCAACGCCTCGGGCATCGCCACCTCCTGCCTCCCGGCGGAACTACCTTCCGCCTCCGCCTCTCGGCGGGCGCACCTGCGCCTCCGGCGGCCCCCGGCCGCTCACCGGTCCGCAGATAGAGGGGCACGCCCGCTCCGTCCGGCGATCCTCGCACGCCGCCGCCCGGGCCGCCCGCCAACCACTCCGCGGCCGCCCCGCCACCCGAGGCGCTCCACCCTTGATCACGTGATGTCGACTGGCTGAATCGGCCCGGCGACGGCCACCGAGCACCAGGTGGAAACGGCCCTCGAGCTGAGGGCGACGTCGCTGCGGGCACGGGCGGGCGACGGATTGTCCCACCGGCCCGATACCGTGCCGGAGTAGCGTGATCAGGGAGGTCGCAGGCGTGTCCGAAGGTGGCGGTGTGTCCGAGGAGCAGATCGGTCAGCAGGTCAGCCCGGCGCAGGAGGCGGCGGCCGGGGCTGAGCCGACGCCGCAGGCCCGGGAGCGGCATGCCACGCTCAGCCAGGAGCTGACCGAGCATCAGTACCGCTACTACGTGCTTGACACGCCGACCATTCCCGACGCCGACTTCGACAGGCAGTTGCGCGAGCTGGAGGCGCTGGAGGCGGAGTTCCCGGCGCTGCGGACACCCGACTCGCCGACCCAGCGCGTGGGCGGCACGTTCTCCACCGACTTCACCCCGGTCACCCACGCCGAACGGATGCTCTCCCTCGACAACGCCTTCGCCGACGAGGAGTTGGCCGCCTGGGCCGAGCGGGTCGAACGGGACGCTGGTGGCCCGGTGCCCTACCTGTGCGAGCTGAAGGTCGACGGGCTGGCCATCAACCTGACCTATGAGAAGGGCAGGCTGGTCCGGGCCGCCACCCGGGGTGACGGCCGCACCGGTGAGGACGTCACCGCCAACGTGCGCAGCATCCGGGACGTCCCCAGCCAGCTCACGCCGTCCGCCGAATTCCCGGACGTTCCCGAGCTGGTGGAGGTGCGGGGCGAGATCTACTTCCCGGTCGCCGCGTTCGCCGATCTCAACGCCGGCCTGGTGGAGCAGGGCCGCGCGCCCTTCGCCAACCCGCGCAACGCCGCGGCGGGCAGCCTGCGGCAGAAGGACCCACGGGTCACCGCCTCCCGGCCGCTGCGGCTGGTGGTGCACGGCATCGGCGCCCGCCGGGGGTTCCAGCCCAGCGCGCAGTCCGAGTCGTACGCGGCGCTCAGGTCCTGGGGGTTGCCGACCAGCGACCGTTGGCGGGTCGTTCCCGACCTGGCCGGCGTCGCGGAATACATCGGCTACTACGCCGAGCACCGGCACGACGTCGAGCACGAGATCGACGGCGTGGTGGTCAAGGTCGACCCGGTCTCCATCCAGGGCCGGCTGGGCTCGACCAGCCGCGCGCCCCGGTGGGCGATCGCCTTCAAGTACCCGCCGGAGGAGGTCACCACCAAGCTGCTCGACATCGACGTCAACGTGGGGCGCACCGGGCGGGTCACCCCGTTCGCCGTGCTGGAGCCGGTGCGGGTGGCCGGCTCCACAGTCGCGCTCGCGACCCTGCACAACGCCCGCGAGGTCGAGCGCAAGGGCGTGCTGATCGGTGACACGGTGGTGCTGCGCAAGGCCGGCGACGTGATTCCCGAGGTCCTGGGCCCGGTGGTCGACCTGCGTCCCGCCGACGCCCGGCCGTTCGTCATGCCGACGACCTGCCCGGCCTGCGGCACTCCGCTCGCGCCGTCGAAGGAGGGCGACGTCGACATCCGTTGCCCCAACACCCGCAGCTGCCCGGCCCAGCTGCGCGAGCGGGTGTTCCACCTTGCCGGTCGAGGCGCCTTCGACATCGAGGCGCTCGGCTACAAGGGCGCGGCGGCCCTGCTGGACGCGGAGGTCATCGCGGACGAGGGCGATCTGTTCCAGCTCGACGCCGAGCAGTTGGCCCGGTCCCCGTTCTTCGTCAACAAGGACGGCAGCCTGGGCAGCAACGCCAGCAAGTTGCTGGACAATCTGGCGGTCGCCCGGGAACGGGACCTGTGGCGGGTGCTTGTGGCGCTCTCCATCCGGCACGTCGGCCCCACCGCGGCCCAGGCGCTCGCCCGGCACTTCCGCTCGATGGACGCCATCGACGCGGCCAGCGAGGAGGAGCTGTCCTCGGTCGACGGGGTCGGGCCGACCATCGCGGCGAGCCTCCGCGAGTGGTTCGCTGTCGACTGGCACCGCGAGGTCGTCCGCAAGTGGGCCGAGGCCGGCGTACGGATGGCGGAGGAGGCGGGCGACGAGGGGCCGCGCCCGCTGGAGGGGTTGACGGTGGTGGTGACCGGCACGCTCGCCGGTTTCTCCCGGGACCAGGCCGCCGAGGCCGTCCAGAGCCGGGGCGGCAAGGTCAGCGGGTCGGTCTCCAAGAAGACGAGCTTCGTGGTGGTGGGGGACAACCCGGGGTCCAAGGCCGACAAGGCGGCCAGCCTCAAGGTGCCGGTGCTCGACGAGGCCGGGTTCCAGCTCCTGCTGGACGCGGGCCCGGACGCCGCACGGGAGGTCGCCCAACCGGGCGGCTGACCGCGCGCCCGGCGTCGGGTGGCGACTGGTCGCGTATACCAACTTAATTACGACTACGACCGATTCGTGACTGTCATACGGGGAAACCAGGGCCCGAGGGCGTTTCATTGGGTCACGGCGTGCGCACCGGCACGCCGACGGTCGGTCGGGAGGGTGTCGTGGAGGTCGCCGACCCACGCAACTCACTGCCCCCGGGACGGGTGGCACCGTTCACTGCCTTCGTCGTCGGCATCCTGGTGGTGGCCACGGCAACCGCCGCCGTTCCACTCGCGACGCTTCCCGACGAGGTGTCCGGGCTGCCTGTGGCGTTCTGGACGATGGCCGCGCTCGCCGTGGTCTGCGATGCCCGCCCGTTCGTCCCGCCAGGGCGTCGGCAGACCTCGGCGGTGTTCCCCTCGACCTGCTTCACCTTCGCGATCCTGCTCGGCTGGGGCCTCGGCCCGGCGGTGCTGGTGCAGGCGGTGGGGGTGGTCGTCTCGGGCTGGCGGATGCGGCACGCGGCGTGGCGGACGGCGTTCAACGTCGGGCAGTACGCGTGTGCCCTCGCCGCCGGGTACGGCGTGCTCCTGCTCGGGCCCGGCACCATCTTCTCCGGCGGGCGGTTGCACTGGACCGACGTGGCTGCCGTCGGCGGCGCGACGCTTGCCTGGTTCGTCGTCAACTACGGGTTGGTCAGCTGGGCGGTGCGGCTGCGCTTCGGGGGCCGGTGGTGGCCCACCCTGCGGCAGGGCCTCGGCTTCGAGTTGCTGTCCACCGGCTCACTGCTGCTGCTCGCCCCGGTGCTGGTCGCCGCGGCGCGGGTCAGCGCGGCGCTGATCCCGCTGGTGCTGGTGCCGCTGTTCGCCGTCTACCGGATGGCGCGGCTGACCGTCGAACAGCAGCACCTCGCCGCCGCCGACCCGCTGACCGGTCTGCCCAACCGCAAGGCCCTGTTGGCCGAGGTGGCCGAGCAGGTGCACGTGCACGCCGAGCGGACGGCCCGTGGCGAACCCGACGGCCAGTTGGCGCTGCTCTTGATCGACCTGGACCGCTTCAAGAACGTGAACGACGCCCTCGGGCACGCCGTGGGCGACCGGCTGCTGGTCGAGGTGAGTGCGCGGCTCACCGACGTGCGGCCCCGACCGCAGATGATCGCCCGGCTCGGCGGCGACGAGTTCGCCATCGTGATGACCGGGCTGACCGACGTCGGTCAGGCGCGGGAGTTGGCCGACCAGGTGGTCGAGGCGCTGGCCGAGCCGGTGCCGCTCGACGGGCTTCCGTTGGACGTGGGCGGGTCGATCGGGATTGCCCTCTTTCCCGAACACGGTGAGGACTTCGCCACCCTGATGCGCCACGCCGACGTGGCGATGTACGACGCCAAGCACCGCAACGACACGGTGGCCGTCTACGCCCCCGAGTCCGACCACAACTCCGCCGAGCGTCTCGGTCTCCTCGCCGACCTGCGCCGGGTGCTCGAGTCCGGCCCACCGGTCGACGGGCCGTTCGACGCCGAGCCGGCCGCTCACCGCCACCGTGAGGGCGCGCCCGAACGGGGTGACGGGCACGGCCGGGACGGCGGGCCAAGTGAGGTGGTCGGCGTACCCCTGAATGCGACGGCCGAGGTGCGCGGCGGCGACGGGGCGGCGCTGCCCACCGGGACGCCGGCCGAGGCCGCCCCGCACACGGACCCGGCGCCGGCGGTCGCGACGGCGCCGTCGTCGGGTGGCCGCTGGTGGGGACGCCGTCGGCGCGACGACGCCGAACTGCCGCACGCCGACGAGCTGATCAACCAGATCGCCACCGGCGCCGACCCGATCCGGGGCCGCAACACCCGTGCCGCGGTCACCGGCAACCGGTCGGGTCGGGCTCGGGAGCGACGCGCCGGGCTCGGCAACGGCCGGCGGTCCCCGAACGCCAGCGCGGTCGCCGCGCTGGGCAACGGCGGCCTCGGGCCGGCGCGGGACATCGGACCGGACTCACCCGGGCGACCGCTCGAACCGACGGGGTGGGCGCACGCCGACGGCGGGCCGCCCGACGACGCCGGGGAAATCACCATGTACTACCAGCCGCAGATCGCCATCGCTACCGGCGAGGTGGTCGGTGTCGAGGCCCTGCTGCGGTGGCGACACCCGCGACGGGGCATGGTCGACCCGGAGGAGCTCATCCGGGTCGCCGAGCAGAGCGCGGTGATGCGGCTGCTCACCCGGCGGGTGGTCGACGACGTGGTGGAGCAGCTCGCCAAGTGGTCGGCGGCCGGCATCGGTCTGCGCGCGGCGCTGAACGTGAGCGTGCGCGACCTGCACACCGGCGAGATCGCCGACCAGATCGCCGACCGGCTGGCCCGCTACGGGGTGCCGGCCGAGCGGCTACAGGTGGAGATCACCGAGGGTGCGTTGATGGCCGACCCGCGCCGGGTGCTGGCGACCATCTCCCAGCTGCACCGGATCGGGGTGGGCATCGCGCTTGACGACTTCGGCACCGGCTACTCCTCGCTGCAACACCTCCGCAGGTTGCCGCTGTCCGAGGTGAAGGTGGACCGGTCGTTCGTCCTCGGCATGGCCGACGACGCCGACGACGCGGCGATCGTCCGGTCGATGATCGAGTTGGCCGGGGCGCTGGGATTGCGGGTGGTGGCCGAGGGCGTCGAGGACGAACGGACCTGGCGGATGCTGCACGCCGCTGGCTGCGACGCGGCGCAGGGCTGGTTCTACGCCCGACCCATGCCCGCCGCGGAGCTTGTCACCTGGCTGGCCCGGTACCGGCCGGTGCGCCCCACCGGCGGGCACCCGCAGGCGGACATCGCGCGCCGCCCCACCCGCTGACCCGGCACGAGGGCCGCCGGAGGGGGAGTCCGGGGACGCGGCGCCGGAGCGGAACAATAGACTCGCTCCGGTCACCGCGCGTCACGCTCCAGTCGTCGCGCGGCCGGCACACCGCCCGACCAGCAGGACATCAGAAGGGGGCACGGATGGCCGCCATCTCCCGCGAGGAGGTCGCGCACCTGGCGCGCCTGTCGCGGCTCGCCGTCACCGAGGAGGAGCTGGACACGTTCGCCGGTCAGCTCGACGAGATCCTCCAGGCGGTCGCCCAGGTCGGCGAGGTCGCCGCCGCGGACATTCCGCCGACCTCGCACTCGGTGCCGTTGACAAACGTCTTCCGCGAGGACGTGGTGACGCCGTGCCTGACCCCGGAGGAGGCGCTGTCGGGCGCGCCCGACGCCGAGGACCAGCGGTTCCGCGTACCGCGGATCCTGACCGAGGATGTGGCCTCATGAGCGATCTGACCAGAATGACCGCGACGGAGATCGCGGCCCTGGTCGCCGGGGGCGAGACCTCCGCCGTCGAGGTGACCCAGGCGCACCTGGACCGGATCGCCGCTGTCGACGACCGGGTGCACGCCTTCCTGCACGTCGACACCGACGGCGCGCTCGCCGCGGCCCGCGCGGTCGACGAGCGCCGCGCCGCCGGCGAGGAGCTGGGCCCCCTCGCGGGTGTGCCGGTCGCGGTCAAGGACGTGCTCGCCACCCGGGGCGTCCCGACCACCGTGGGCTCCAAGATCCTTGAGGGCTGGCGTCCGCCGTACGACGCGACGATCGTGCAGCGGCTGCGTGACGCCGGCACGGTGATGCTCGGCAAGACCAACATGGACGAGTTCGCGATGGGCTCCTCCACCGAATACTCGGCGTACGGGCCGACGCACAACCCGTGGGACCTGAGCCGGATCCCGGGCGGCTCGGGTGGTGGCAGCGCCGCCGCGCTGGCCGCGTACGAGGCGCCGCTGGCGATCGGCTCGGACACCGGCGGCTCGATCCGCCAGCCCGGAGCGGTCACCGGCACCGTGGGCGCGAAGCCCACCTACGGCGGCACCTCCCGCTACGGGCTTGTCGCCTTCTCCTCGTCGCTGGACACTCCCGGCCCGTGCGCCCGGAACGTGCTCGACGCGGCACTGCTGCACCAGGTGATCGGCGGGCACGACCCGCGGGACTCCACCTCGATCCCGCAGCCGGTGCCGGACGTGGTGGCGGCGGCGAAGCGCGGCGCGACAGGTGACCTGACCGGCATGCGGCTCGGCATCGTGAGCGAGTTCGTCGGCGAGGGCGCCGAGCCGGGCGTGATGGCGGCGTTCCGCGAGTCGGTGGACGCCCTGACCAAGATGGGCGCCGAGGTCGTGGAGATCTCCTGCCCGACGTTCTCGTACGCGCTGCCGGCGTATTACCTGATCGCCCCGAGCGAGTGCTCCTCCAACCTGGCCCGGTTCGACGGCGTCCGGTTCGGCCTGCGGGTCGGCGACGACGGCAACCGGTCGCTGGAGGAGGTCATGTCGCTGACCCGGGAGGCCGGCTTCGGCCCGGAGGTCAAGCGCCGCATCATGGTCGGCACGTACGCGCTGTCGTCGGGTTACTACGACGCGTACTACGGGCAGGCGCAGAAGGTCCGGACGCTGATCACCCGGGACTTCAACACGGCGTTCGAGCAGGTCGACGCGTTGATCTCGCCGACCACGCCGTCGGTGGCGTTCCCGATCGGCACGCGTACCGCCGACCCGTACCAGATGTACCTGGCCGACCTGTACACGATCCCGACGAACCTGTACGGCGGGCCGGGCATCTCGGTGCCCTGTGGGCTCTCCGAGGGGTTGCCTGTCGGTTTGCAGGTGATGGCCCCGACGATGGCGGACGACCGGATGTACCGGGTCGCCGCCGCGTTGGAGTCCGCCATCGGCACGTTCACTCCGCCGACGCTGTAACGCCGCCGCCACCGGCCCCGACGGATCCGTCCGTCGGGGCCGGCGCCGGTGTCACATCCCCGCCCGGTCGCGCCGACGCGACAAGTGCCCCGGTGCCGCCGCGGACACATCGGTAGCGTTGCTCGCCGGGGGTCGGGAAACCCGGGCGACGCCCTACCCGGCAACCCCATTAGGCTGGACAGGTTCTGTCCGGATCGCGCCTGGAGCGTCTCATGACCACGACACTGCCCGCGTACGACGAGGTCGTTGCGCGCTTCGAACCGGTGATCGGCCTGGAGACCCACGTCGAGCTGGGCACGAACACCAAGATGTGGTGCGGCTGCCCGACCGACTTCGGTGGCGCGCCGAACACCCGGGTCTGCCCGGTCTGCCTGGGCCTGCCCGGGTCGCTGCCGGTGGCCAACAAGGCGGCGATCGAGGCGATCATCCGGATCGGCCTCGCGTTGAACTGTTCGATCGCCGAGTGGTGCCGGTTCGCCCGGAAGAACTACTTCTACCCGGACATGCCGAAGAACTTCCAGATCAGCCAGTACGACGAGCCGATCTGCATCGACGGTTACCTGGACGTCGAGGTGGGCGGCGAGACGGTGCGGATCGAGATCGAGCGGGTGCACCTGGAGGAGGACACCGGCAAGACGCTGCACGTCGGTGGCGCCACCGGCCGCATCCACGGCGCGACCGAGTCGCTCGTCGACTACAACCGGGCCGGCATCCCGCTCGTCGAGATCGTCACCAAGCCGATCACGGGCACCGGAGCGCTCGCCCCCGAGGTGGCCAAGGCGTACGTCACGGAGCTGCGCGACGTGATCCGCACCCTCGGCGTCTCGGACGTGCGGATGGAGGAGGGTTCGCTGCGCTGCGACGTGAACACCTCGCTCAATCTGCCGGGCCAGGAGTGGGGCACCCGTACCGAGACGAAGAACGTCAACTCGCTGCGGTCGGTGGAGCGCGCGGTCCGTTCGGAGATGCTGCGGCAGGCGTCGGTGCTCGACGCGGGCGGCCGGATCACCCAGGAGACCCGGCACTTCCACGAGGACACCGGCGACACCACCCCGGGCCGCTCGAAGGAGACGGCCACCGACTACCGGTACTTCCCGGAGCCGGACCTGGTGCCGGTCGCCCCGGATCCGGCCTGGGTCGCCGAGTTGAAGGCGGCGCTGCCGGAGCTGCCCCGGGTGCACCGGCGTCGGCTCCAGGAGCAGTGGGGCCTGTCGGACCTGGACATGCAGTCGGTGCTGAACGCCGGCGCGGTCGAGCTGATCGAGGCCACCGTGGCGGCGGGCACCACCCCGGCGGCGGCCCGCAAGTGGTGGCTGGGTGAGCTGTCCCGCCGGGCCAACGAGAGCGGCGTGGAGCTGGCCGAGATCGGCGCCACCCCGGCCCAGGTCGCCGAGTTGCAGGGGCTTGTCGACGCCGGCAAGCTCAACGACAAGATGGCCCGGACGGTGCTGGAGGGCGTGGTCGACGGTGAGGGTTCGCCTACCGAGATCATGACCAACCGGGGCCTGGAGGTCGTGTCGGACACCGGCGCGCTCACCGCCGCCGTGGACGAGGCGATCGCCGCGAACCCCGCCATCGCCGACAAGATCCGCAGCGGCAAGGTCGCCGCGGTCGGCGCGCTGGTCGGCGCGGTCATGAAGACCACCCGGGGCCAGGCCGACGCGAAGACCCTGCGTGAGCTGATCCTGGAGCGCCTCGGCGTCCAGGGCTGAGACCCACCCGGAAGGCCGCCGCCGCGACCCGGTGGCGGCCTTCCGTCAACCTGTCGACCACGCGGCCACCCCGCACCCCTCGCGAGGGCGTCAACGGCGACGCCCGAATGGAGCCACCGTGACCCAGCACGACCTCGATGTCCTCGACGAGATCCAGCGGCGGGTGCTCTGGCTCGCCACCCGGATCGTGGACGCCGCCAACCACGACCGGGCCACCGGTGACGGGGTGAAGGTCGGCGGCCACCAGGCGTCCAGCGCCTCCCTCGTCACGGCGATGACCGCGCTGTGGTTCGCGCACCTGGACGCCGAGGACCGGGTCGCCGTGAAGCCGCACGCGTCCCCGGTGTTCCACGCCATCCAGTACCTGCTCGGCAACCTGGACCGCTCCTACCTGCCCCGGCTGCGGGCCCGCGGCGGCCTCCAGTCGTACCCGTCGCGGACCAAGGACCCCGACGAGGTGGACTTCTCCACCGGGTCGGTGGGGCTGGGCGCGGCGGCGCCGCTCTTCGCCGCCGCCACCCGGCGGTACGTCGACGCGCACTTCGGGGCCCGACCGCACTCCCGGTTCGTGGCGCTGATCGGTGACGCCGAGCTGGACGAGGGCAACATCTGGGAGGCGGTCGCCGACCCCGCCACCACCGGGCTGGGCAACGTCATGTGGCTTGTCGACTTCAACAGGCAGTCGCTGGACCGGGTGGTGCCGGGCATCCGGATCAACCAGTGGCGCGGCCAGTTCGAGGCGGCCGGCTGGCACGTCGTGGAGGTCAAGTACGGTCGGCGGCTCGCCGAGGCGTACGCCCGGCCGGGTGGCGAGGCGCTGCGCGACTGGATCGACGCGATGCCCAACGAGCAGTACCAGTCACTGTTCGGGTTGACCGGCCCGGTGCTGCGCAAGCAGTTCCTGGACGGCGCGCCGGCGGGCATCGACGAGCTGATCGCGCACGTCAGCGACGAGGAGCTGAGCCCGCTCGTCACCGACCTGGGCGGGCACGACCTGTCCGCGATGCTCGACGCGTACGCCCAGTGCGACGCGGTCACCGACCGGCCCAGCGTCGTCTTCGCGTACACGGTGAAGGGTTGGGGTCTGCCCATCGCCGGCAACCCGCGCAACCACTCCGCGCTGCTCAGCTCCGAGCAGGTCGACACACTGCGGGCCGCGCAGGGGTTGACCGCCGAGACCGAGTGGGACCGCCTGGACCCGGCGTCACCGGCCGGCATCCGGGCCGGCGCCCGCCGGGAGGCGCTGTCCCGCGCGCCCCGCGAGCGCGCGCTGGGGGTCACCGTCCCGGAGAGCACTGGAGTACGCGCGACCAAGCCGATCTCCACGCAGGAGGTCTTCGGGCGGGTGCTTGTGGACCTGGCGCGCAACCGGGAGGTGGGCCGCTACCTGGTGACCACCGCCCCGGACGTGGCCACCTCCACCAACCTGGCCGGGTTCATCAACAAGACCGGGGTGTTCGCCCCCACCGAGCAGCGTTCCTGGACCGAGGACCGGATGCTGCGCTGGACGGAGAGCCCCGCCGGGCAGCACATCGAGCTGGGCATCTCGGAGATGAACCTGTTCCTGCTGCTCGGTCAGCTCGGCCTGTCCTGGGACCTGTCCGGGCAGCCGCTGCTGCCGGTGGGCACTGTCTACGACCCGTTCGTGCTGCGCGGCCTCGACGCGTTCCTGTACGGCACCTACTCGGGCTCCCGGTTCGTGGTGGCCGGCACCCCGTCCGGCATCACCCTCGCTCCGGAGGGTGGCGCCCACCAGTCCACGATCACCGCGTCGGTGGGCCTGGAACTGCCCGGGGTGACCTTCGTCGAACCGGCGTACGCGGCCAGCCTGGACTGGCTGCTCTGCGACGCGCTGGGGCAGATCGCCGGCGGGTCGACCCCGGCGGCGACCGCCGCGCCCGCCGAGGACGGCGCGTACTACTTCCGGCTGAGCACCCGCCCGCTGGACCAGGCGCCGTTCGAGGCGGCCCGGACCCGGCTCGGTGACGCGGTGCTGCGCCGGCAGGTGGTCGCCGGGGCGTACCGGCTGGTCGACGCGCACCAGGCGTACCCGCACCTGGTCGACGCCCCGGTGGTGCAACTGGCCGCCTCCGGCGCGGTGCTGCCCGAGGTGCTGGCCGCCGCGGCGGAGCTGGCCGACGAGGGCATCGCCGCGCACGTGGTGGACGTGACGAGCCTCGACCGGCTCTACCGGGCCTGGCAGCGCACCCTGCGCCAGGGCGTACGGACGGCCACGGTGCCCAGCGTGCCGGGCGCGCTGCGGTCCGCGTTCGCCGACCGAGTGCCGGTGGTGACAGTGCACGACGCCGCGTCGCACGCGATGGCCTGGCTCGGTTCGGCGGTCGGCGCGCCGGCGGTGCCGCTCGGCGTGGACGAGTTCGGCCAGTCCGGCAGCGTCGCCGAGCTGTACGACCTGCACGACCTGCTGCCCGGCAGCATCGTCAACGCCGCCCTGGCCGCCATCGCCCTGCGCTGACCCGGCCGCGACTGGGTCAGCGCACGGAGCCGGCCGCGGGGGGCCGGGATCAGCTGGTCGGGGATGGGGTCGGGCTCTGCAGGGGGTCGGGTGACCCCGGCGCGCCCCCGCTCGGCGTCGGGGTGACCGACGCCGGCGCGCCCTGCGCCGGATCGGCCACCACGTGCCGCTCCAGGTTCACCTGGGACTGGCCGGTGCCGCCCACTGTGATGTCGTCGTACGCCTGGAGCATCTTCTGCTGGTCGAAGTAGAGAACCGTCATCGTCAGCGGCGTGGGTTTCTCGCCCTCCAGGCCGCGCAGGCCGGCGCCGCCGGTGGAACCCTCGACCATCAGTGCGGTGGGCTGCTGGCCGGGCACCTGGGGCAACCGGGACACCTGCCGCGCGTGGGTGTGCCCGGCCAGCACCAGCGGGCAGGTGCCGGAGAGCGGCCCGGCCGACGCCGGGTCGTGCACAAGCGCGATGTTCACCGGCTGGGGTGCGCGGCGCACAGTTGTCGCGAGCTGCTCGCCCGCGCCGATCACCTGGTCGGCAACCTGCTGGGTGAGGCCGCTGCCGGCGGGGGAGGTGTTCTTGTCCGGGGTGAAGCGGGGGTCGCCGATGCCGGCGATGGTCAGCCCGGCGACTGTCGTCGTCGAGTTGTTCAGCACTATCGCGTTCGGCTGGCGGGCGACGGCGGCGGCGGTCTTGCCGGAGTCGTGGTTGCCCCGGATGAAGACGTACGGCTTCTTGAGCAGGCTGATCGAGCCGACGAAGGACGCCTCCGGCTCGCTGCCCCAGTCGGTGATGTCGCCGGTGTCGATCACCACGTCGATGCCGAACTGCTCCACCACCGTCCGGATCAGCTGCCAGCCGGTCGGGTTGAGGTGCATGTCGGAGACGTGCAGCACCCGCGTGGTGCCCGGGGTCGGCTCCAACAGCGGGAGCGCCGAGACGGTGGTGTAGAGCTGGCTGACGTTGCCGACGAGGCGTTGCAACTGCTCCGCGTACTTCGTGTAGTCGTTGGCGATCCGGCGCGCGTCGCCGACGATGGCGGGCGCGTTGACGAGCAACCCCTCGTAGCGGGGCTCCTCGATCGCCTGGGGACGGATGGTGGCCGCCGCCGTGCCGAGGCTCCCGGCGGTGACAAGCAGCGCGAGCCCACCCGCCCAGGCGGTCCGTCGGACGTTGCGGAAGATCAGCCCGGCCAGGATGAGGGTGACGAGCACCGACGCGCCGAGGGCCCGCAGGCCGAGCCGCATCACACCGGAGCGGACGTCCTCCACGGCGCTCTGGCTGGCCCGGCTGATGCTTGCCGGGTCGTCGATCAGCGCCTCGGTGCGTCCCTGGTCGAGCGCGCCCAGCCGCACGGTGAGGTGGGTCGGCCCGTCGTGGCTGTCGAGCAGCAGCGCGCCGAGCGGCGGTATGTCGACGGTGGTGCCGCCGTCGCGGGCGGGGGAGATGCTGAGGTTGGCCCGGAACGGCCCGATGTCGGTGTCCACCCGACCGCCGGCCAGCACCCCGAGCACCGCGCCGGCCAGGGCGACGGCGAGGACGGCGACGATCAGCCCGATGCGGCGCAGCGGGCCGCCGGGGGCGACCAGTGAGCGCCTCGGGCGTGGCGAATCGCCGTCGGTCACCGGGACGTCCCGGTCACCGGCGTCGTCGTGCTGCTCGTCGCGCTGCCCGTCCATGCTGAGATTCTGACCTGCCCATCGGAGGATCTTGGTAAACCTGAACGGATGGTGACGAAGTCAGCTGCGGCCGCCGTCGCCGCCCGCGAAGACCACCCGCAGGAGCCGGTCGTCGTCGCCGGCGGGGCTGCCTCGCCCGTCGTGGTTGGAGGTGCTCACCCAGAGCGAACCGTCCGGTGCGGCGGCGACCGCGCGCAGTCGGCCGTACCGGTTGGTGAGCAGCTCACTGGGCTGACCGAGCAGCGTGCCGGTGTCGGTCAGCTCCATCACCCAGAGGCGTTTGCCGCGTAGGCAGCCGGTGACAAGCAGCCGGTCCGTGGCGGCCAGACCCGAGCAGGACGCGTCCTCGGTCGCCCACTGCGTGATCGGGTCGGTGAACCGTCGGTCGCCGGCCCGCCCCTCGACCTCCGGCCAGCCGTAGTTGTCGCCCTTGGTGATCTGGTTGATCTCGTCCCAGGTGTTCTGGCCGAACTCGACGGCGTACATCCGCTTGGCGGCGTCCCAGGCGAAGCCCTGGACGTTGCGGTGCCCCTGGGACCAGACCGGGGAACCGGGGTACGGGTTGCCAGCGGCGGGCTTGCCGTCCCGGGTGATCCGGAGGATCTTGCCGCCGAGGCTCTTCACGTCCTGGGAGAGGGGACGCTGACCCGCGTCACCGGTGCTGACGTAGAGCTGCCCGTCCGGGCCGAAACCCAACCCGCCGCCGTTGTGCACGTTGGCCTTGGGGATGCCGGTGAGGATCGGGGTGGGCTGCCCACCGAGTTGCAGCCGGGCGACCCGGTTGTCCCGCTCGGCGGTGTAGTAGACGAAGAGCGTGCGGTCTTTGGCGTAGTCGGGGGAGACGGCGATGCCGAGCAGGCCGCCCTCGCCGGCCGCGGCCACGTCGGCGATCGTCTGCACCGGGCGGATCCGCAGCCCGTCCGGCCCGGACTCGGGGCCGACCTGCACGATCCGACCACTGTCCCGTTCGGTGACAAGCGCGGCCCCGTCCGGCAGGAAGGCGATGGCCCACGGCACCCGCAGACCCTTCGCGAGGACCGTCGCCACCGCCTGCTGGCCGGCGCCGCCGGGGCTCGCCGACGCGGACGGGGTCGGCAGGTTGGGCGGCTCGCCGGCCGGGTCGGGCTCCGGTTCGCCGAAGCTGCAACCCGCGGTGAGCAGCAGTGCGGCGCAGGACGCCGCGAGGGCCACCCGGAGGCTACGGACGCGAGGGTACGGGGGACGGGCTCTCACCCGGCCCAGGGTAGCCCGCCGGACGGCCCGGTCGAGTCCGATGGGTGCCGGCGACCCCGGCCGGCGCACCGTTCACCGGGCCCGTACGGCAAGCAGCGCGGTGTCGTCCTCACGGTGGCGGATCGACGCGAGCAGCAGGTCGCACAGCTTGTCGAGGGGCAGCGTGTCGGTGCCGGTCAGCCGGACCACCAGCTCGGTCAACCCCTCGTCGATGGATCGGTCCCGCCGTTCGATCAGCCCGTCGGTGTAGAGCAGCAGCGTGTCGCCGGTGGCCAGGCTCGTCGACTGGCTGGTCCGCGGCGACGGCCGGGCCAGGCCGAGCAGCGGCTCCGGTGTCGCCTCGAGCATCTCGACCGCCCCGCCGACGCGGACCACCAGGGCCGGTGGGTGCCCGGCGTTGGACCAGGTCACCTCGTGGACGCCGGCGTCCGGTGGACAGATCCGGACCAGCGTCGCGGTGGCGGCGATCGGCAGCTTCAGGCCACGGATCGCGCCGTCCAGGTTGCTCAGCAGCGCCCCGACCGTGTCCGGCCGGCCGAAGGCGTTGCCCCGCACCAGGTTGCGCAGCTGACCCATTGTCGCCGCCGCTTCGATGTCGTGCCCGGCCACGTCCCCGATCGCCGCGATCAGGTCGCCGTCGGGCTGGAGGAACGCGTCGTACCAGTCACCGCCCACCTCCACCCGGTCGGCCGCCGGCTGGTAGCGGGCCGCCAACTCCAGCCCCGCCACGACCGGCAGCCGCGGCAGCATGCTGTGTTGCAGGACCTCGGCGACGTGTCGCTGCTCGCCGTACATCGAGCTGTTGCCGACGGCCTGGCCGGCTCTGCGGCCGATCTCGACAGCGGTGAGCAGGTCGCGGTCGTCGAACTGCTGCCGCTCGGCGCCGTTGACAAGAGTGATCGCGCCCAGCACGGTGCCGCCGACGCCCCGCACGGGCACGCTCAGGTAGGACGCGATGCCCAGGCGGGCGGCGATCGGCGCCATCTCCGGGTCGGTGGTGCCCCTCGTCACGTCGGCCAGCGACGCGATGCTGCCCAGCCGGGGCTGGCCGGTCCGGAGCACCGCCCGGATGGACGAGTCCGGGCTCAGCCCGGTGCGCAGCAACTCACCGAAGCGGTCGATGTCCGCGGCCCGGGCCGGATCGCGGTGCACCGAGACCACCTCGCGGGGCAGGCCGGTCGGGTCGATCAGGGTGAGCAGGCACCAGTCGGCGAGCAGCGGCACCATGGCGCCCGCGAGCCGGCGCAGCGCGGTGCCCACGTCCAGCGTGCCGGCCAGCGTCTCGCTCACCCCGGCCAGCAGCTCCAGCCGCTCGTGTGCCTGCACGACCCGCCGCCGGGCCTCCTGCGCGCCGTCCAACGCGATGCGCAGTCGCAGCTCCGACGAGCAGGCGGCGGCCAGGTCGGCCAGGGTCCGCAGCTGCGCGGCGGTCCACGCGCGGGGCTTGCTGTCGATGGCGCACAGCGAACCGAGCACCCGGCCGGAGAGGTCGGTCAGCGGCATCCCGGCGTACGCGACAACGCCGAGGTCGTCGATTGCCAGATTGTCCCGGACGCGGGGGTAGAGCCGGGCGTCCGGCAACACCATCGGCACCTCGATGTCCACCACGTGCTGGCAGAACGAGTGGCTCAACGGGGTCTGCCGGCGCTCCGACCAGGGCTGCGGCAACCCGAACGCGCCCGGGAAGAACTGCCGGTCGGCGGAGACCAGGGAGACCAACGCGACAGGCACGTCCAGCAGGTCGCTGACCAGCCGGGCGAACCTGTCGAACGCCTCGTCCGGGGCGGCGTCGAGCCCGGTGTCGGCGAGCGCGCGCAGCCGCTCCGGGTCGCCGAGCGCCGCAGGTGCGGCGATCAGACGCCGGGCGGTGTCGGGGGAGCCGTCGGTCATCGAGCACCTGTCTGCCGGGGCGGAGGCCGACCGGCCCTCCGACCCTTCGTTATACCTCGTCCAGGCCCGGGTCGAACATCGGTGTGCTGAGTCTCGCCCGCCCCGGCTCCGCGCGCCATCCCCCGGGACGCCGGTTCGCGCCCGCCCCGGCCGCGCCGGCGGGGACTATCGTCGGCTGACGTGAAGGTATGGATCCCGAACCAGGCCGGCCTGACCCTGATGGGCGAGCTGCCCCCGGACGTGACGGTGGAGGTCCTGGAGCACGCCGACCGACTGCCCTCGGAGGTCGCCGACGTCCGCGTCTGGGTGCCACCGTTCCTGACCGGCACCGACGCGACGGCGCTGCTGCGTGAGCTGCCCGACCTGGAGGTGGTGCAGCTGCTCTCCGCCGGGGCGGACGCCTGGGCCGGCCGGACACCGCCGGGCGTCACCCTCTGCGACGCCCGGGGCGTGCACGACCCGTCCACCGCCGAGTGGGTCGTCACCGCGATCCTCGCCCAGCTGCGGGCCTTCCCGGCGTTCGTCCGTGCCCAGGCCGAACGGCGCTGGGCGTACCAGGGAAACGCCCCGACCGACGAGCTGACCGGCAAGCGGGTGCTCATCATCGGGGCCGGTTCGATCGGCACCGCGGTGCGCGACCGGCTCGCCCCCTTCGAGGTGAGCTTCACCCTGGTCGCCAGGACGGCCCGCCCGGAGCAGGGGGTGCACGCCGTCGAGGAGTTGCCCCGGCTGCTGCCCGAGGCGGACGTGGTGGTGGTGCTGGTACCGCTCACCGACCAGACGCGCGGCCTGATCGACAAGGACTTCCTGGCCGCGATGCCGGACGGGGCGCTGCTTGTCAACGCCGCCCGGGGGCCGGTGGCACACACCGAGGCGCTTGTCGCCGAGTTGGGCACCGGCCGGATCTCGGCCGCGCTGGACGTCACCGACCCGGAGCCGCTGCCCGCCGACTCTCCGCTCTGGGCGATGCCGAACGTGCTGCTCACCCCGCACGTGGCCGGGTCGGTGCGCGGCCTGCTGCCGCGGGCCTACCGACTGGTCGGCGACCAGGTTCGCCGGTTCGCCGCCGGGCAGCCGCTGATCAACGCGGTCGTCGACGGCTACTGACCCGACACCTCAGCCGGCGTGGGGCAGGGTCTGACCGGTGGCCGAGATCAGCCGGGGCAGGTCCACGCCACGGACGGCCGGCAGGGCGACCTGCTGGCCGTCGTCGAGCCGGGCGACCGCTCGCCCGCGCTGGTCGGTGGTCAGCTCGACGACCCGGTCCCAGGTGAGGCGGCGTTGCCCGACCAGCGCCCGTAGGCGCAGTTCCCGCGCGTCGGCGTCGGTGCCGGCCCGCCAGACCCACACCGCGACGGCGAGCGGAACGAGCAGCACCGGTAGCAGGTAGAGCCGGGCGTTGGCCAGTGGCAGGGCACCGACGAAGGCGATGACCGAGGCGACCAGGATGGCTTGGTTGTACCGGAAGCGGACCGTGTCGGGCTTACTCACCCTCCGATGATCCCACTCCCGACCGGTCCGGCTCGCGGCGGGCGGTGCCGAGGGGGTGGTACGTCGTACAGTGACACCGGTCGTTGTCTCCCCTGGGTGACCGACACGTAACCAATTCGGCCGCCGATCGTTCACAATTGTTGGACAGCGGACCAGATGTGTCCGGTGTCCCGCACCGTCGTACCGCCCCGTGCCCCCTCACGAAGGCGACCGCCGTGCTCCTCGCGTACCCGTTCCGCATCCTCGTCCCCCGTCGGGCACTGGAGACCGCCACGTCCACGGCGGTGGCGCTCCTCCTCTTCGCCGGTGCCCTCGACCTGGTGTCGCCTCCGGTGGTGATCGCGCTGGCGGCCGGCGCCGGCGCCACGCTCGCCGGGGTACGGCTCTCCCGGCTGGCCATGTCCCGCCGTGCCGACCCGTCGCCGCGCTTGGCAGGCGTGCTGCTCGACTCGGCGGTGGTGACGGCCGGTCTGACCGCTGCCGTACTGCCGTTGGCCGGTGGCGGGCACACCGTCGCCGGGCTGGTCGGGTCACTGGTCGTGGCCCTCCTCGCCGGGGCCGGGCTGCTCCAGCTTCCCGGCCGGGCGCGGCCGGCCGTCGGGGTCCGGTTGCGCTGGCTGGTCGAGTCGGCCGGTCCGGCCGTCGGGTTGGCCCTTGCCGGCTGGCTGCTGCTGCCCCGTGCCGGCCTGCCGGTTCCGGTCCGGCTGCTTGCCGCCTTGGCGCTCGGCGGGCTGGGGATGGCCGCGCTCACCGCGTTCGCCGGGCCGCGGCGACGTTCGGTGACGGCGGTCTGCCGGGGCGGCGTCCTGCTCACCCTGGGCGGGCTGGTGCTGCTGGCCACGCTGCCGTCCGCGCCGGCCGGGCGGGTGACCCTGCTGTCCGTACCCCCGCTGGTGTTCGGAATGCTGCTGGTCGCGGTCGGTGCTGTCGACGCGGCCGACGCGGGCGGCACCGAGCCGGCGGAGCCGGTCGCGTCGGCCTGGCCCCGGTCGGTGCTCCCCGCCGCGGTGCTCCTGCTGGCGGCGGGTCCGCACCTGGGCTCCGGCCACACGCCGGATCGGACGAGCGTGTTGCTGGCCCTGGCGGCGGTGCCGCCCCTGGTGCTGCGCGAGCTGCTGCGCGCGGGGGACGCGCCCGCCTCGGCGCGACCCGCCGCACATCGCCGGCTCGCCGGCGGCCCGGTGCGGCACCGCCACACGGCCCCGCCAGGGTGGCTGGGTGGCCTTCCGCCCGCGGAGCCTCCGCACGACAGGCGCGACAGTGCCGGTGACCCGGCCGGACCGGTCACCGCGAACGTTGCCGGCTCGACCTGGCCACCGGAGGACGGCGCCGGCTGGTCGGCGCTGAGCCGGCGGCCCGTTCCGGCCGGAGGTGGTCCGCCCGGTGACCGGGCCGCGCTGTTGGACGCCCTCGCCGCGATCGGCGACGTACCGGCGCCGTCCGGCGCGCTGCTGCTTGTGGACCTGCACGTCACCGACGGGATCGGCCCGACCGCCCGGGAGGACGTGCTGGCCGAGGCGGTGCACCGGGTCCGCGCCGTCATCGCCGCCGACGACCTGGTCACCGGCTGCACGGGTGCCGGCTTCGCCGTGGTCACCGCGGCCGGCCCGGTGCTGGCGTACGCGCTGGGCACCCGGCTGCTGGCCGCGCTCGCCCCGCCCTACCGGTTCGCCGGATCAATGGTGCGCGCGCAGACCAGCATCGGGTTGGCCGAGGTGAGCGGTGACCGGCCCGCGGACGTGCTCCGTCAGGCCGAGCTGGCCCGGCGGCGGGCCGTGCAACTGGGCCGGGACCGGGTCGAGTGGTACGACGCGTTCCTGGAGGAACAGCTGGTCCGCCGGCTCGACCTGGAACGCGAACTGCCCGGCGCGGTGGCCCGTGGCGAGTTGGATCTCGTCTACCAGCCGGTGGTCGACCTGACCGACGGGCAACCGGTGGGCGCGGAGGCGTTGCTGCGCTGGCGGAGCCCGGTGCTCGGCACTGTGCTTCCGGCCGAGCTGCTGCCGGTGGCCGAGGATCTGGACCTGGTCGGCGAGTTGGAGTGGTGGGTGCTGGACCGGGCCTGCCGGCAGTTGTCCGACTGGTCGGTGGGCGTCCGGGAGTTGTGGATGGCGGTCAACGTCACGACCCGGGAGCTGACGACGCCCGACTTCGTGCAGCGGGCGGCGGCAGTGCTTGCCGCGTACGGGGTGCCACCGGAGCGGCTGGTGGTGGAGGTGAGCGAGCCGAGGGTGGCGGGTGACCTGCCGACCGTGGTGGCCCGGTTGGCCGGGCTGCGGTCGCTTGGCGTCCGCACCGCGCTTGACGACTTCCGGGCCGAGCACGCCTCGCTGGCCCAGCTCCGCCGGCTGCCGATCGACCTGCTCAAGGTGGGCCCGGAGTTGGTGGGCGCCCGGCCGGACGGGCAGCCGCCGCTGATCGACGTGGTGGTCAACGTCGGTGAGCGGCTGGGCGTCGAGATCGTCGCCGAGGAGTTGGAGTCGTCGACGCAGGTCGAGGTGGCCCGCCGGGGCGGCTGCCGGTACGGGCAGGGGTTCGCGTTGGCGCGCCCGGCGACGGCCGAACGGGTCGAGGCGTACTTCGAGGAGTTTCCCTCAGCGTCCCGCTGAACCGGTTCATCTCTCTCGGGGCGGTGCGGTGCTGCCCCGCGGGGTCAGCTGCGGCGTCTCGTCCTGCATCCGGCCCACCGGTTCCCCGCCGATCACGGCGAGCAGTTGCCGGGCGGCGTGCGCGCCGTACGCCGGGATGTCCCGGCCCAGCGCGGTCAGCGGCGGGTGCACCAGCCGGCACAGCGGCGAGTCGTCCCAGGCCACGATGGACAGATCACCGGGGACGGTGAGCCCCATCTCCTGGGCGACGGAGAGCCCGGCGATGGCCATCACGTCGTTGTCGTAGATGACGGCGGTGGGCCGCTGGGCGGAGCTGAGCAGCCGGCGGGTGGCCCGACCGCCCTCCTCGCCGGTGTAGTCGGACCAGACGGTGACCGCGTCGACCAGGTCGAGTCGGTGACACACCGCCGCGAACGCGTCGGTGCGGATCTCGGTGTGCCGCAGGTCGGGCAGGCCGGCGACCCGGGCGATCCGCCGGTGCCCGAGCGCGACAAGGTATTCCACAGTCTCGGTCAACGCCGCCGCGTCGTCGGACCAGAGGCTGGCCAGCGCGCCGGTGCCACCGGGTCCGCCGATCACCACGGCGGGCAGTTGCAGCCGCTCCAGGGCGGGGATGCGCCGGTCGTCGGTGCGTAGGTCGCAGACGAGCACCCCGTCCACCCGCCGCTCGCCCCACCAGCGCCGGTAGACCGCGATCTCGGCGTCCGGATCGGTCACCACCTGGAGGGTCAGCGCGTACGAGCGGGCGGACAGCTCGGCCTCGACGCCACTGATCAGGGCCATGAAGAACGGCTCGACGCCGAGGATCCGGGCCGGTCGGCACAGGGCCAGGCCGACCGCCCCGGCGGTGGCGGCGGAGAGGGCGCGGGCGGCGCTGCTCGGGCTGAACCCGATCTCCGTGGCGATGGCCAGGATGCGCTGCCGGGTGGCCTCGGAGACCCCGGGCTGCCCGTTCAACGCGTACGACACGGCGCCCTTGGACACCCCGGCGTGCCGGGCGACGTCGGCGATGGTCGGCCGCTTCACCGGCGTGCTCCTTCGCTCTCTGACCGTTGACAGTCCGAACTCCGAACCGTACGGTGGCTCAGCTTATCCGGTTCAGTGGGCGTTCTTCGATGCAGAAGGTGCGGTGCGGAGTTGAGCCGACAGGCACTCTACGACGGTTGGACCCTGCGGGCGGCATCCGGAGCGCAGGTGCCCGCCGACATCGCCGGGCGGGCCGTGCCGGCGACAGTGCCCGGTTGCGTGCACACCGACCTGCTCGACGCCGGGCTGATCCCCGATCCCTACCTCGACGACAACGAGCTGGCCCTGGCCTGGATCGGGCGCACCGACTGGCACTACCGGACGAGCTTCCGGCGTCCCGTCGGCGACCACGACCGGGTGGACCTGGTCTGCGCCGGCCTGGACACCGTCGCCACGCTCACCGTCAACGGCGTCGAGGTCGGCCGCACCGCGAACATGCACCGTGGCTACCGGTTCGACGTCGGCGCGTTGCTGCGCGACGGCGACAACGACCTGACGGTGGCGTTCGACTCCGCGTACCGCTATGCCGAGGCGCAGCGGGAGCGGCTCGGCGACCGGCCCAACGCCTACCCGGAGCCGTTCCACTTCATCCGCAAGATGGCCTGCAACTTTGGCTGGGACTGGGGGCCGACACTGGTCACCGCCGGCATCTGGCAGGAGATCAGCCTGCACGCCTGGTCCACCGCCCGGCTGGACACCGTCCGTCCACTTGTCACGATGGACGGCCGCGACGGCCGGGTCGAGCTGCACATCGACATCGAGCGGGTCGCGGACGTTCCACTGACCGTCCGGGCCGTCGTCGCCGGCGCGCACGCCGAGGCGGTCGTCCCGGCCGGGCAGCGCACGGCCGTGCTGACCGTCACCGTCCGCGAGCCCGCACTCTGGTGGCCTCGAGGGTACGGCGAACAGGTGCGCCACCCGATCGAGGTGACCCTGTACGCGCCGCACGGCGAGACCCTGGACACCTGGTCGCACCGGATCGGCTTCCGCTCGGTGCGACTCGACACCACGCCCGACGAACACGGCACCCCGTTCACGCTGTCGGTAAACGACGTCCCGGTCTTCGTCCGCGGGGTCAACTGGATCCCCGACGACGTGTTCCCCACCCGGATCACCCGGGACCGGCTCGCCGAGCGGTTCGACCAGGCCGCCGAGGCCAACGTCAACCTGCTGCGCGTCTGGGGCGGCGGCCGGTACGAGTCGGCGGACTTCTACGACCTCGCCGACGAGCGCGGGCTCCTCGTCCAACAGGACTTCCTCTTCGCCTGCGCCGCGTACCCGGAGGAGGAGCCCTTCGCCAGCGAGGTCGCCGCCGAGGCCGCCGAGCAGGTCACCCGGCTGACGCCCCACCCGTCGCTGGTGCTGTGGACCGGCAACAACGAGAACATCTGGGGCTGGCACGACTGGGACTGGCAGCCGGCCCTCGCCGGGCGCACCTGGGGACGCGGCTACTACCTCGACGTGCTGCCCCGGATCGTCGGCGAGCTGGACCCCACCCGCCCGTACTGGCCGGGCAGCCCCTGGTCGGGCACCGAGGCGATCCACCCCAACGACCCGGCGCACGGCACCACCCACATCTGGGACGTGTGGAACACCGACGACTACACCAAATACCGGGAGTACGTGCCCCGCTTCGTCGCCGAGTTCGGCTACCAGGCCCCACCGGCGTACGCGACACTGCGCCGGGCACTGAGCGACGAACCCCTGGCGCACGACTCACCGGGCATGGCACACCACCAGAAGGCGGCAAACGGCGACGCCAAGCTCCAGCGGGGTCTGGACGCCCACCTGCCCGCACCGGCGGACTTCGACGACTGGCACTACCTGACCCAGCTCAACCAGGCCCGCGCCATCCAGCTCGGGGTGGAACACTTCCGGTCCCACCGGGGCATCTGCGCCGGCACCATCGTGTGGCAACTCAACGACTGCTGGCCGGTCACCTCCTGGTCGGCAGTCGACGGCGACGGCCGTCGCAAACCCCTGTGGTACGCGCTGCGCCACGCGTACGCCGACCGGCTGTTGACAGTGCAGCCCCGCGACGGTGGGCTGGCCCTCGTCGCGGTCAACGAGAGCGCCGACGCGTGGACGGCACCTGCCGCGGTCACCCGGTTCACGCTCACCGGGGAGCCGAGGGCGAAGACCTCGGTCGACCTCGACGTCCCGGCGTACTCCTCGGTGGTGCTGGCGCTGCCGGCGGACCTGGCGCGGCCCGAGGATGCCCGGCGCGAGTTGCTGGTCGCGGAGGCCGGCGACACCGCCGAGCGGGCGCTGTGGTTCTTCGCCGAGGATCGGGAGGTGGACTGGCCGGCGGCCGCCTGGGACGCGACTGTCGAGCCGTTCGACGGCGGGCAGCGGGTCCGGGTCACGGCCCGCACGGTGCTGCGAGACCTGACGCTCTACCCGGACCGGCTTGATCCTTCCGCCACAGTGGACACCGCGCTGGTCACGCTGCTGCCCGGCGAGTCGGTCACCTTCGCCGTACGGACCGGGGTCGTGTTGGACGCGGCGGCGCTGACCGCCCGGCCAGTGCTGCGCTGCGTCAACGACATCCAGCGGGTTTAGTTGCTGCCGGTCGGCCGCATCCGAGGGAAGGCGCTGTAGCGAGCGGTATACCTCAAAGCCATATTGATAGCTCTGGGGCATACCGCTTTTAGCCATTCGATGAGGCGACGTCCAGCCAGACGGTGGTCACTCCTCCGACGGCGAGCCAATCACGGCGTTGGTGCCACTTGTCGGCGAGGTGTCGAACTCCGGGCTGTCCTGAGAGGAAATGGCGGTGGAGACGAGACTAGCGGCGACCGGCTGCACGGGCGTGACGTCTTCCGGCGTGCGCAGGCGTGGCGGCGCGGGCATCCACGGCTTCAGGTTCTGGATGATCTGCTCGTAGAAGTCGTCGATCGCGTGGAGGACGGAGTCGATGAAAGCACCGCGTCCGCTGCCCCGTTTGGTTCCGGCTGTCGTGCTCTGGGCGACTCGGAAGGCCCGTAGCTCGCGGGCGGGGTCGGCGATAAGCGTCGTGGGCTCGGCACGGACCTGGCGCAGCAGATCGGTCGCGCCACCTCCCCGGGCGTGCATGGCGAACGCTTCGATCCGGACAGTCTCCGGCGCATCTTTCAGCTGGCGGATGAGCCAGTTCACTCTCGTGGTCGGTCGGCCGGTACGAGGGGCATCCACGTCGATATGGCAGGCGATCTGGCCGGCCCGCAGATCGGCCGTGACCTGAAGGTGGCCGACCGCGCCAGGGATCCTGATGCTGCCGGTCAGGGTTCCGGTCGTGACGAGCTGACTGACCAGCGTTTGGGTGCGTGCGGTCGGATCGGTGAGATCGCGGCGGCTCAGCGCGGGGGTGACATCAGTACCCAACTGCCTGCCGAGACGCAGACAGGCGTAGCGGATCAGGGCATCGAACCGGCTGGCCACGTCCGCCGCGCCGCTGTCCCCGGCCCGCAGCGTCCCGGCTGAAACTCCATCGCGTACCTGCACCCAGGCTGGCCCCATGTCGCTGAACTCCAGTGCGCCTGATCGGGGGTGCTCTAGGTACCTGATCAGTTCGCCCAGGATCCACGCCTGGTCCGGGTCAGCGACGCCGCGGTATTCCTTCTGAATCACCGCCTGGGTCAGGATCTCCGTCCAGGGCAGGTGGTACAGGGCGACCTTGCGCAGCTTTCGGCGATCGATCGCGGTCGGATGCTGACCCGGGACAGGGGCGATTTCGTTAGAGATTGTGATGAGGGCATCGAAGCCCTGCTCCCGGGCGATGTCCAGGTACGCCTCCAACTGCTCGGTCCTCAACGCGTTGCTGCCGGTCTTCACCTCGACCAGCGCGGTCCACTGCCGCTGCCCTCGCGTGACGCGGATGAGGCCATCCGGGAAGAACTGCTGGTTTCCGAGTTTGAATGGGACCTCGATGAAGGTCTGCACCGTTCCGGCCGGTGCGCCGAGGGATTGGGTTAGGGCCCGTCCGAACTCTCGCACCGCACTCATCACCGCCAGCAGGGCGGAGGTCGCCCGGCGTTCTTGTTCCTCCGCTCCGTTGATGCCGGATGTGGGGATCAGGCGGGCAGCGAGCCAGGTTTCCTCGGACATAAAAGTGACTCCTCGTAAAGGCGGTGGTACGAGAAGTTACTCGCGAGCCGAGGTGGAAAGCGGTGTGATCGTGGGCACGTACGAACGGAAAGAGTTGTCCAAACGGATTCCGGGCGGACCGCCCGGTCGACCCCGCTTGCCAGTCGGAGACGTCGACGTCAGCGCTTTGGTCTCTGTCGGCCAATCTGTCCGGTAGCTGACTGCGGGTAGGGCTGGCGGCGATCAGCTGATCGCTGACGGCTCACACTCGGTTGGCCAGCGCTACTGCCTCGGCGAGAAGTGCGTCTAGGTCGTCGTCGGCAACCGCGTCACCACCCAGGATGGCTAGGATTGCCAGCCCCTGGACTCGGCCGGCCATCTGCGGATCGATGGCCGTCTCGACATCGGGATCCAGGGCCGCCCGGATCAGTGTCTCGGCAGCGTTGGCGTCGATTTCTGGCGCACCGGTCGGAGCCGCTGCTCGCATCTCGGCCACGAACCGCATGATCTCACCGGGCGACGTCCGTTCATCGAAGCGTCGGTTGACCGCGAAGTAGAAGACCGCCCCCAGGAGGGTCGGGAAGCCGTCCCAGCCAAGCTGGTCGAGCCGAGCCTCAACCCGGTCGTTGGCATCGTGGTCGCCTCTGACCATCGTCCGGATGTAGTCGACCATTTCAGGGCTGCTCATCAAATCGCTTCCTTTCGCTGCGCTTTTTTGCCATGTTCCAGACACCTCGAAGGCCCACGACGACTGCGCCAGCAGCCATGATGACTGATGTGACGGGGTGTTCCAACTGGGGGCGGTCGACCGGCGGGCCAGGGTTGGCGGAGGTGGATGTCGTGCTTCCACTCGACCCCGAGCCCTTGATGCTCTTCTGTAACTCGCGAAGGCCAGTGGTGATCGACTGTTCGGTCCGCTTGAGAGTGTCCTCGGAATCGTCCGCCTTCTTGACGTGCCGGCGGAGGAACGCCTCGGCTTTTCGACTGCGGCCTTCCGCTTCCTCCACCAGGCGCTCGCCGGACGGCGATGCAGCATCTTCCGGTCCGGAGGTCGCGGCACCGGGGGCGATGGTGTTGACGTACCCGCTGATGTGCCGGGCAGCGTCGGCCAGGAGGCGGGCGTAGCGGCCGGCTTTGTCGCGGGCCACCTCGGCGTCCGTGATGGCGGCGCGTAACCGCTGGTCACTGCTACCCCGTTGCACTTCGGCCAGGTGTGTCAGGGCCTGCTCCGCGTCGGTCCGGGCGCGCAGCGCCGTGACGGCGGCGGCGTCGAGCTTTCCGCGTACGGCGAGGAGCTGCGCGATCAGCTCGGCGATGCTGCCAGTCATCCGAGCCGGGTGAGGTAGGCGGATGCGTGATTGGCGGCGTTGTCGAAGCGGCGGCGGGTGGGTTCGACCTCCGCAGCGGCAGCATTGAGCGCCTCGTGGACCGCCGTCACGTCCTCGTTCTGGCTGCCCTGCAATATGGCGACCGCCGTGCGGGTCGATGCCTCCGCCTCAGAGGCAGCCTGGTCGAACACCCGCCGTCCCTGACGGGCCGCTTCGATCGCGGCGCGAAGGGACGCCTTGACCTCACCAACGCTCATCGTGGCAATCGGTGCTCAGCCGAGGACGCTGATGTAGCGGCGCGCCGCCTCCGAGCTGCCCTGCACGAGAGCCATGGCTTCGGCCAGGCGCTGCTTGCTCTGCTCGCCTCGGGCGATGGCCTCGGCGATGGTCGGATGCCCGGTGCCGACGGAGATGGCGCGTAGTCGGGTCAGCATCTGTTCGGTGTTGTCGGCGGCGGCCCGGATCTGACTGATCGTGGCGTTGCCCTGCTCGGCGGCCTGCATCAGCGCGGCCTTGACTTCCTCGATGCTGGCCATGCCGTCCTCCGTCTGACGATCGCGCCAACGAGTTCACGTTTGCGTGGTCGGACGGACACTATCGGAGATGAAGGCGGCACGCAGTCCCGTGAAGGGTGGGCGTCTCAAACGACCCCGAGACGCCCATCAAGCCGTCAATGGGTAGGACGGGTGGTGCCCAGGAAAGCCGCCCAGGCGGTGGGGGTGAAGGTGAGTGCCGGGCCGTGCGGGTCTTTGCTGTCGCGGACGGCCACGATGCCAGGCAGATTGTCGGCGACCTCGACACACTCGCCGCCGTTGCTGCCGCTCCGGGTGCTCTTGCGCCAGCGGGCACCGCGCAAATCAACCATGATGGACCTCCCCGATGATCTTATTGATCAAGTGCCTTGATTGTCCTTCATCGAGAGCGAGCTGATCCAGGCTTGCCCACACATTCTCGTAGGCAGCGAACTCCTCGGGTCGGTCGAGATACAGCGCACCCGTCCACAACTCGCTGTAGACCGCCGGCGGCTCGGGAGTCGCGCGGTTTCCTAGCGGGAAGTTGAGCATCACGAAGGAACCCGCCTCGACACCACGGTGCAGGCCTGCGGTGAGGGGCAGGATTCGGATCGTGTTGGTCGTCGTATTGCCCAGCTCCAGCAGGTGGTGGAGCTGCTGCGCCATCGTCTCGGAGCTGCCCACCGTGCGCAACAAGGCGGCCTCGGAAAGGATCACCTCCAGCTTCGGAGGCGGCGGCAGGCGACGTCTCAGTAGAGCCTGGCGTTGCAGCCTGACCTGGACCAAGCGCTCCCGCTCTTCGTCACTCACCTCCGTGCGGTGCTGATAGACCCCGAGTGCGTAGCCCTGGTGCTGTAGCAGGCCCGGCACCATTGCTTCGTTGAAGAACCGGAGTCTCGACGCGGCGGTTCCAGCCCCACGTACAGCTCGAACCACTCGGGGACGGCATCGCCGTACGCGTGCCACCAGCCCCTTGCCCTGGTCTCGCCGGCCAGGGAGGTCAGTGCCCGGGTCAGCTCGCCCGTCGCTCCGTACAGCTCGCACATGGCCCGCACGTCGACGCCGCGCACCGAGCCGAGCCCGCTCTCGATCCGCCACACCTTCTGCCGGCTGCACTCCAGCGTCTCGGCGGCGGCGTCGAGCGTTATCCCCGCCTCGGTGCGCAGGTCACGCAGTGCCCGGCCGAGCTGTCGTCGGGGCACCGTCGAGCCCATGTCGTCGGCCACGCGGCTCTCCTCTCTGTTGAATTCTGCAACATCCCGACGGTCGTTCTGCAACAGGGGAATGTTGCCCACAATTAACGGAACAGTGTGAGTCGACATTCATTGCGATAGCGCCTCTGACCTTACAAGATGGGTCCGACAAAGGCGACGGCCGCACAATTTCCGTCGTCCGTCAATTGTCCAAGTAATCGGTCAGTGAGGAGAAGGCGTGCGCGCGTTTCTTCGAGCCGAGCCGGCGGCCCGTCGGTGAGCCCCCGCTGGGTGGCGCACCTGCCGTTCACCGCCGCCGACCTGCCGGCCGCCCAGCACTTCGCGGGCACCCTGGCCCGTTCCCTGAGCTTTCTGTCCGAGGTGGACGCGGGGGAGACGACCGTGTCGGCAGAGGACGCGCAGGGCGTACACCATCGGGTCTTCTGCGACCTGCCGCTCGACGGCGGCCGGCGGTGCGTGCGCCGCGTCGAGCACGACGGTGACTGCGCTGCCCGGCGGTGCCGGTGACCGGCGTGCCCGTCGTCACCTGCCCCGACTGTGACGGGATGACCTTCACGCTGGACCCGTGTCGGTGCACCACCTACGGCGACCGGTTCCTCGTCGACGCCGACATCCCCGGATCGCCTCGGGAGGCGTACCGGAGCTGTGAGCAGTGCCGGGGCGCGGGCCGCGTCGCGTACCCCTGTCATCGCTGCGACCGGCGCGGCCGGCGGCGGGCGCAGTTCGTGGTCACCGTCGCCAACCTGGACACCGGCGCGGTCGCGTCCCACCAGGTCGTGCCCGGCGGCCTCGACCCCCACCGCGACCCGGCGGGCCACTGGGTGGTCGATCTTGCTTTTCGGGTACGCGAACTCGCCGCCAGCGTCGGCGCGGTCGTGACCGACACCGACACGCCGTCGCTGTGGCTGTCCCAGCAGTGGCGACCCGACCTGCCTGCGGCGCAGCGGTACGAGTTGGAGGCCCACGCCATTCTGCGGGCCGATCACGCACCGTGGCGGCTGGTGCTGGGCCGGTCCACCGCCACGCCTGCGGTCGACCCGGCCACCCGGCTGGCCCGGCTCTGCGCGCTGGCCGACCTGCTGCTGCTCGACCTGGTCGTCGAGGCCCGTCGGCAGGGTGGGGGGTTCGGTTGGGCTGTCCGGTACGAGGTGCCCGGATCACCGGCGCCGCCTGGGTCGCCCGGCTGGTGCCGGGGCCTGCCGGAGACGCTGATCGACACCGATGTGGCCGATGCGCTCACCGGGCTCGCCGAGCGCGGTCGGACCGCCCCCGCCCGGCTGCTGCGCCCCGACTCGCCGCGCCCGCCTGCTGCCTCACCCGTGGACGTCGATCGGCTCGAACGGCGCGTCCTCGCCGACTGTGTCGACCCGGCCGGCGGCGACGACCTGCCCGGTGCGCAGGCAGTCTGGCGGGCCGGTCGCTGGTGGCACACCACCCTGCGCCCCGGCGAGCCGGTGGAGATCCTCGCGGAGCAGCCCACCGGTCAGGTGGTCCGCCGCGTGCACGTGCCGGTGACCCGCGGCTACGAACCACCCGACCCGCCCTGGCTGGGTGAACCCGTCGACTGGCGACCTTGCCCGGACTGCCGGCCCGGAAGCCGGCTGCGTGCCTGCGACTGCCGGCTCGGCGGGCGTCCCGCCGACTCCGACTGTCCTCACTGTTCCGGTGCCGGCCTGCGTCCGTCGGCGCTGCACTGCTTCACCTGCGGCGACACCCACCGGCTACACCAGGCCGCGCTGGTCACCCTCACCGACCTGCGGCACCGGGTGATGCACCTGACCTGGCAGGCCGGCACGCCCGAGGTCGCCCCACTGGTCGCCACCCAGCCCAACGGTCGGCCCGTGGTGCAACTTCCCAACCGCTACCGGCTCGGCGCCTGCGCTGCCACCCTTGGCGCGCGACCCGAGGACCTTGCCGACGTCGACGGCGGGTTCGAGATCGGCAAGGATCTGCGCGACGGGTACGTCACCCTGCCCCGGGCCGACGTCGACCCGGTGGCCGAGCAGATCCGCACCGCCGGGCGGGGCACCGCAGCGGGCCGACTGATCGTGGTGGCGGCACCTCCGGATGCGCCACCGCTGGCCGAGTTGCTGCGGCTCGCCCTCGGGCTCGACCTGGCCCTCGTGGTGGGCGTACGCGACTGGCGGCACCACGCCGGTGACCCCTTGCTGGCCGAGGGTCTGCGCTGGTCGGTCGAGGTGCAGCCGCGTGACGCGTCGGTGAGCCCCGACCACCTGCCCTACCGGCCGAGCCTGGCCGCCGCCCTCGCCTGGTGCCGGGAATGTCTGACCGACGCCGTCGCCGGGGCCGCCCCGACCGACCTGGCGACTCCCATTTCGGTGCCCGGTTCGGGGCCACGCGGCATCGTCGCCGACCCCGAGCCGGATCTGCTGCGGCTCGCCGCCCGGCATGCCGGGCAGGCGCTCACCGTGCGCTTCACCCGTGACGGCTGTGCCGTGCACCTGCACGACGACGACGGGGTACGCCTCCTCGCCCGAGCCCGCGACCTGGGCAGCCTGCGGTAGGACCCAGCCCATCCTCATTGGCGCCGCCATCAACCTCGTCACCGGATAGCGGGCTCGCCGCACCACGGACCGTGAGGTGGCATGTTCGCTTTGCCAAGCTCTGGCACGTTATCGATGCTGATCACCCTGACGTTTTCCTTACCTGCAGTCACATAACCTTCCGGTGTTCCTGGCCGTGATCGATCGTGGAGGTTGTAAGGTGCGGATCAACGGACGGCTGCTCGTGCCGATCTCGTTGGCGCTGGTGTTGGCGGCCGCCGCGTGTGGCACGGCGTCGGCGCCGGCCTTGGGGCGGGCCGAGGTCCCGCGCTCAGGTGCGAGCGACCCGCGTGGGGGTGCGAGCCCCAGCGATATGCCGACCGTCAGCCCGAGTCCGGAGATCCCGACCGACGCGGAGATTCCCACCCGGGCCGCCGGCACCTTCACCACCGCCACCGCCACCGGCAGCGATCGGGTGATCGGCAAGGGCAAGAAGCGGGTGCGCTACAGCGTCTCGGTGGAGAAGGGGATCGCCTGGGGTGACATCCCCGCCTGGAAGCCGGACCGGTTCGCCGAGAGCATCGAGCAGGTGTTGGCCGCGCCGAACGGGTGGGCTGATTCGGCGCAGCACCCGGTCACCAATGACGCGGTGAACCTGACCCGGGCGTCGTGGTCCTTCCAGCGGGTCAGCACCGGACGCATCGACGTCGACGTCCGGCTCGCGACGCCGAGGACGGTGGACCGGCTGTGCGGTGCGAGCGGCGTCGACACCGAGGGGGTCTACTCCTGCAAGTACGGCAAGACCATCATGATCAATCTGCGGCGTTGGCTCCAGGGCTCGCCGGGATACCCGGTCAGCATCGAGGAGTACCACGCTGGCGTCATCAACCACGAGTTCGGCCACTTCCTCGGCTTCGCGCACATGAAGTGCGGCGACCCCGGCAAGCCGGGGCCGGTCATGATGACGCAGACGATCGACCTGGGCGGGTGCCTGCCCAACGTCAGCCCGTTCGCCGGAAACGGGCAGTTCGTCAGCGGACCGTGGGCGCCGTCCTGACCGAGGGTCCCCCGCATCCTCGCCCTCGGCGATTGAAGACTTCTTCAAGTGCTAAAGTCTTCGCATCGATCGGGAGAGGTGCTCATGTCGGTCCCGCTGTACCAGGCGAAGGCGGAACTCTTCCGCACCCTCGGGCACCCGGTGCGCATCCGGGTCCTCGAACTGCTCCAGGACGGCCCGAAGCCGGTCCGCGACCTGCTGGCCGTGATCGAGGTCGAGGCCTCCAACCTCTCCCAGCAACTCGCCGTGCTGCGCCGCGCCGGGATGGTCACCTCGCACCGCGACGGTCCCCTCGTCATGTATGCGCTCAGCACCCCGGACGTGGCCGACCTGCTCGCCGCCGGGCGGCGGATCCTCGGCGCGGTCCTCACCGACCGGGACGGCCTCCTCGGGGAACTGCGCGCCACCGGCGCGGACAGGTGAGCGGCGCCCTCCCGCTAGCCCGAGAGCGGCTCCTCGGGCTGCTGCCCGGCCGGGCCGACTGGGCGGCGGTCCACCGTTCACCGCGCCGGGACCTGCTGGCCGGGCTCACCGTGGCGGTGGTGGCGCTGCCGCTGGCACTGGCGTTCGGCGTCACCTCGGGACTGGGCGCCCAGGCCGGGCTGATCACCGCCGTGATCGCCGGTGCGGTGGCTGCCGTCTTCGGCGGCTCCAACCTCCAGGTCTCCGGGCCGACCGGGGCGATGACAGTGGTGCTGGTGCCGGTGGTGCACCAGTTCGGAGCCACCGGCGTGCTCATGGTCGGGGCGATGGCCGGCCTGCTGTTGATCGCGCTCGCCGTGGCCCGCCTGGGCCGGTACGTCCGCTACCTACCCACCCCGGTGCTTGAGGGTTTCACCGCCGGCATCGCCGTGGTGATCGCGCTGCAACAGGTGCCCGCCGCACTCGGCGTCGGCGACGCGCACGGGGAGAAGGTCTGGGCCGTCGCCTTCGACGCGGTCGCCCGTTTCGTCGTACACCCGCGACCGGCCGCGCTCGCGGTGGCCCTCGCCGTCGCGGCGCTGATGCTGCTGGGTGCCCGGTGGCGACCCGGCCTGCCATTCTCCCTGCTCGGCGTGGGGGCTGCCACCGTCCTCGCCGAGGTCATCCCGGTCGATCTGGCCCGGATCGGCGTGCTGCCGCAGGGCCTGCCCGCGCCCTCGCTCGACTTCCTCGACCTCGACGCGTTGGGCGTGCTGCTGCCCAGCGCTCTCGCCGTCGCCGCGCTCGCCGCCCTGGAGAGCCTGCTCTCCGCCACCGTCGCCGACGGCATGACCGTCGGTGAGCGGCATGACCCGGACCGGGAATTGTTCGGTCAGGGGCTGGCCAACCTCGCCGCCCCCCTCTTCGGTGGCATCCCGGCGACCGCCGCCATCGCCCGGACAGCGGTGAACGTCCGGGCCGGGGCGGCCTCGAAGTTGGCGGCCCTCACCCACGCCGTCGCCCTCGCGGCGATCGTGTTGGCCGCCGCGCCGTTGGTCGGCCGGATCCCGCTCGCCGCCCTGGCCGGGGTGCTGCTGGCCACCACCGTCCGGATGGTGGAGGCCGGCTCGCTGTGGGCGCTGGCCCGGGCCACCCGGGGTGATGCGGTCGTGCTGGTACTCACCTTCGCCGTCACCGTGATCTGGGACCTCGTCACCGCCGTCGCGGTCGGCGTCGGCGTCGCCGTGGTGCTCGCCCTGCGTGCGGTGGCCCGCAGCGCCCGCCTGGAGCAGGTGCCCCTCGACCCCGGTGAACACAGCGCCGAGGAGTACGCGCTGCTCACCGAACACATCGTCGCCTACCGGCTGGACGGGCCGCTCTTCTTCGCCGCGGCCCACACCTTCCTCCTCGAACTCTCCGAGGTCACCGACGTCCGTGTCGTCATCCTGCGGATGTCCCGGGTGACCACCATGGACGCCACCGGCGCGCATGTCCTCGGCGATGCGATCCGGCGGCTACGCGGACGCGGGATCACCGTCCTGCTCTCCGGCATCACCCCAGCCCACGGCCAGGTCCTCGCCATCCTCGGAGTGGCTGACGACCTACGCCGCGAGGGGTTGGTCTTCCCCGACACCCCGGCCGCGATCCGCCACGCCCGGGGGGCCGCGCTCGCTGCGGTGGCCGACTCGACTGGCCGGTTGTGACGGCGGAGAAAGGCCGACCCGGCGCACCTGCGAGGCGACCCGCCACTGGTCGACGGGCAGGTGGCGGAAACGGCGCTGCCCGGCCGGGCGCGTCTCCGCGCCGGCCGGGCAGCATTCCGGTCCTGATCAGTTGCTGCCGGTCAGGCCCTGCAGACCCTTGAGCATCTCGGCGAAGTCGAGGGTCTCCGCCGTCGGCGGCGCCTCGATGGTCACCGCCTTGCCGTAGTCGGTGTAGTCCATCACCAGGTCGCCAAGCGGGCCCATCTTCAGCGCCGCCCGGCGAGGCCGGTACTGCTCGTCGACCCACAGGTCGGTGGTGATCTCCTTGACGCCCATCTTGGTCATCTGCTCCTCGACGCCCGCCCGCAGCTTGGCGTCGACCTGCGCGAGGTAGGTCGTCAACGGCGTGGTGACGGTGTAGTGGACGGTGGCCGCCCCGTTCACCGTCTCCTGCCCGACCACCTTCGTGCCCTCGGTGGCGAGCAGCGTCTTGACCTGCTTGGTCGGGTCGATGTCCTCGAACTGCTTGCCGAAGTTCATCCCGGCCTGCTTGCCGGCGGCGCTCAGGTCCATCTTCATCCAGCGCTTGCCGTTCATCTCCGCGCGGTCCTCCGCCGGAATCTCGACGTAGATGACCGCGCCGATCATCCGGACGATCGTCGAGGCGCCCTGCTCGTCAGTCGTCGTCATATCGGCCTTGACCGGGTCGCCGAGGTCCAGGACGCCCTTCATCGAGACCTTCTCGCCGCCCGCCGTGCCCGTCATCGTCACGGTCACCGAGTCACTCTTGTCGGTGGCCTCGGCGGTCTTCTGCAGCGACCCCTTCAGGTCACTGGCCAGCAGCTCCAGGACGTTGGGCTGCTTCGGCGACTCGGATCCGCCGGACGTCGTGCCGCACGCGGAGACAGCGAGCGCGGTGAGCGCCGAGACCGCCACCGCCACGGACTTCTTGCCAAATGCCACGTACACGCCTCTTCCCCGCAGGAATCCGGGGCCTTCCCCGAATTGACCGACGACACGCTAGCCCACCCGACCGACATTCGGGGACCGCGTTTCGCAGCGGACACCGCCGATATCGGGGTATCCACGCCAGTGAGATACCCCGATATCAGCGGTCCTGTGGTGACTGTGCGCCGACGGGTGTCGCGTTACTCCGGGACGCGGCGGTAGGCGCCGTCGCTGGCCGAGGTGGCCATCGAGGCGTACGCGCGCAGCGCCGCCGACACCGGTCGCTGCCGGTTGGCCGGGGTGTACGGCTTGTCGCGCTTCTCCTCGGCCACCCGGCGCGCCTCCAACTCGTCGGCCGGCACGTTCAGCTCGATGGACCGGCCCGGGATGTCGATGACGATCTCGTCGCCCTCACGGACCAGGGCGATCAGCCCGCCGGAGGCCGCCTCGGGGGAGGCGTGGCCGATGGAGAGCCCGGAGGTGCCGCCGGAGAAGCGGCCGTCGGTGAGCAGCGCGCAGGACCGGCCCAGCCCGCGACCCTTCAGGAACGAGGTGGGGTAGAGCATCTCCTGCATGCCCGGCCCGCCCCGGGGGCCCTCGTACCGGATCACCACGACGTCGCCCGCGACGATCTCCTTGGCGAGGATCGCGGTCACCGCGTCGTCCTGCGACTCGTAGACCTTTGCCGGGCCACGGAAGGTCAGGCAGTCGTCCGGCACCCCGGCGGTCTTCACCACGCAGCCGTCCGGAGCCAGGTTGCCGTGCAGGATGGCCAGGCCGCCGTCGGCGGAGTAGGCGTGCTCGCGGTCCCGGATGCAGCCGCCGGCCGCGTCGGTGTCCAGCGACGACCACCGGTTGGTGGTGGAGAACGGCTCGACGGTACGCACGCCGCCGGGCGCCGCGTGGAACAGCTCGACCGCCGTCGGGGTCGGGGAGCCGCCGCGCACGTCCCAGTCGGTCAGCCACTGGGCCAACGAGGGGGAGTGCACAGCGTGCACGTCCCGGTTGAGCTGCCCGGCCCGGTCCAGTTCGCCGAGGATCGCGGGGATGCCGCCGGCCCGGTGCACGTCTTCCATGTGGTAGTTCGGCGAGTTCGGCGCGACCTTCGCCAGGCAGGGCACCCGCCGGGAGATGGCGTCGATGTCGGTGACGCCGAAGTCCAGCTCGGCCTCGCGGGCCGCGGCGAGCAGGTGCAGCACCGTGTTCGTGGAGCCGCCCATCGCCACGTCCAGGGCGACAGCGTTCTCGAAGGCGGCCTTGGAGGCGACAGTGCGGGGCAGCACCGAGTCGTCGTCGCCGTCGTACCACCGCTTGGAGATCTCCACGACGGTGCGGCCGGCCTCGACGAAGAGGGACCGGCGTGCGGCGTGGGTGGCCAGCGTCGAGCCGTTGCCGGGCAGCGCCAGCCCGATGGCCTCGGTGAGGCAGTTCATCGAGTTGGCGGTGAACATGCCGGAGCACGAGCCGCAGGTCGGGCAGGCGGAGCGTTCGATCTCGCCGAGCTGCTCGTCGGTGACCGACTCGTTCGAGGAGGCGATCATCGCGTCGATCAGGTCGATCTTGCTGTGCACGACGCCCTCGATCGCCATCGTCTTGCCGGCCTCCATCGGGCCGCCGGAGACGAAGACGGTCGGGATGTTGAGCCGCAGCGCGGCCAGCAGCATCCCGGGGGTGATCTTGTCGCAGTTGGAGATGCAGACCAGGGCGTCGGCGCAGTGCGCGTTGACCATGTACTCCACCGCGTCGGCGATCAGCTCCCGGCTGGGCAGCGAGTAGAGCATGCCGCCGTGGCCCATCGCGATGCCGTCGTCGACGGCGATGGTGTTGAACTCCCGGCCCACCCCACCGGCCTCGGCGACCGCGTCGGCGACCAGGCCACCCATGTCCTTGAGGTGTACGTGACCAGGCACGAACTGGGTGAAACTGTTGGCGATGGCGACGATCGGCTTACCGAAATCGTCGTCGGTCATCCCGGTGGCCCGCCAGAGGGCCCGGGCGCCGGCCATCGTCCGACCGTGTGTGGAGGTCCTCGACCGCAGCTCAGGCATACGTACCAGCATGACACCGTCGCCGCGCCAACCCTCCCGCGAATGCGCCGTGTCCCAACAGTTGCACACCCAGCCCCCCACGGCGTGCGCCGATCCGGCACTCTTGAGGGCGTGCAACTCCCCCCGGGCATGGTCGCTGTCGCGGGGCTCAGCGGGCTCGTCGCCGCTGTGGCCGCCGCGCTGTTGACCATGGTCGCCTGGCGTCGCACCGGGCCACGTCGACCGGCCCACGTGCTGCTCGCGGCGGCGGCCGGGGTCGCCCTGCTCAGCCTGCTGGCCGGGGTGGTCGCCGCGCTCAACGCGAACCACCACTGGGCCCACGAGCAGGGGCAGCGCACGGGCTGGGCGACTGCGGTGGCGATCGGCACGGCGCTGAGTGGGCTGGCCTTCGCCGCCGGTCTCCTCCGGCTGCCGGGGGTGGCCGCCGCCGCGTCGGGCACGGCCCGGCTCGCCCTGGACGGGCTGGTCATGGCGGCGGCGCTGTGGTTCGTCGGCTGGGTGCTCTTCTCCGAGCCCACCCGACTGCTCGGCGCCGCGACCCCGACGGCCTGCCCGGCGATCCTGGTGGTCACGATCAGTGCCGCGCTCGGCGCCGGGCTCGTCGTGATCGTCATCTTCCGGGCCGCCGCCCCCCGTCGACGGCTCGCCACGCTGGGCGTCGGCATCAGCGCGGTCACCTGCGGCGGGATGGGCCTCAGCGCCGGGCTCTGCCAGACCGGGCCGACAATGGCGTTGACCGGTGCGGCGGTGCTCGCCGCCGGTCTGCTGACCGCGGCGCTCGCCGTGCACCGGGCCGACCGGCCGGGGCAGGTCGAGGTGGATCTGATCGGTCGCGACGGCGAGTACGCGATCGCCCCGATGGTCGCGATGGCCGCCTCGGCGATGTACCACCTCGCCCAGGACGGCCGCTTCACCGCGGCGGGCATCGTGGCCGGCAGCGTGGAGGGCTTCGCCCTGGTGGCACGTCAGTACCTCACCCTGCGCGACGTCCGGGGGTACGCGGGCCGCCTGGTCGAGCGGGAGGCGCACTTCCGCGAGCTGGCGCACACCGACCCGCTGACGTCGTTGGCCAACCGGCGCGGGTTGCTGCGCGCACTGCACGACAGCGCCGCGGCGGGCACTCCGTGCGTGCTGCTCGGTCTCGACCTGGACGGCTTCAAGAACGTCAACGACATGCGCGGCCACGACGTGGGTGACGCCGTGCTGGCCGAGGTGGGCCGGCGGCTGCGGGGCAACCTGCGCCCCGGCGACGTGGCCGCCCGGCTGGGCGGCGACGAGTTCGCCGTCCTCATGCAGGGCCGCCCGGCCGAGGCGGACCGCGTCGCCGAGCGGTTGCTCGGGGTGCTCAACCGGCCGTACGACGAGCCGGAGGGCCCGGTCTTCCTCTCGGTGAGCATCGGGGTGGCCGGGTGGGCCGGCGAGCCGGACGTGGAGCTGCTGTTGCGCCACGCCGACCTGGCGCTGCGCTACGCCAAGCAGCGCGGCAAGAACCGGATCGAACGCTACGACGCCGAGTACGACCAGCTGCTGCGCCGGCGTACGACGGTGGAGCACGAGCTGCGCGGCGCCATCGAGCGCGACGAGCTGCGGTTGGCTTTCCAGCCGGTGGCGTCGCTGCCGTCGGTGCGGCCGGTCGGGGCCGAGGCGCTGCTGCGCTGGCACCACCCCGAGCTGGGCAACGTCGGTCCGGACGAGTTCATCCCGCTCGCCGAGGAGTGCGGCATGATCGCCCCGCTGGGGGCGTGGGTGCTGCACCAGGCCTGCTACCAGCTCTCCCGTTGGCTTGCGGACGGCCACGACGTCTGGGTGTCGGTGAACGTCTCCCCGCGCGAGCTGCACGCCCCGGAGTACGTGGTCCAGGTCGCCGAGGCGCTGCGCGCCCACCACGTGCCGCCGCAGCGGCTGGTGCTGGAGGTCACCGAGCACGCGGTCGCCACCGACCTGGACGAGCTGGTCCGGCGGCTGACCGCGCTGCGGTTGACAGGTGTCCGGATCGCGCTCGACGACTTCGGGGCCGGCTACTCGTCGCTGGGGCAGTTGCGCCGGCTGCCGATCGACATCCTGAAGATCGACCACAGTCTGGTGGCCGAGCACGAGCCGGTCCGGCCGGTCGGCCAGGACGGTCCGGCGTTCGCCCCGATGGTCGACATCGTCATGCGACTGGGTCACCAACTGGGGCTGGAGGTGATCGCCGAGGGGGTGACCACGCCGACTGAGTTGGCCGCGGTGGTGGCCGCCGGCTGCCGTTTCGGCCAGGGCGCGCTCTTCGGCTGGGGGGTGCCGGCCGAGCACCTGGAGGCGATGCTGGAGGCGGCCACCTCACCGGGTGCGCGGTCCGCGCCGCTGCCCGCGCCACGCCGTGTTCCGAGCGGGTACGCGCAGGCCACCCCGCCTGCCGGTGGCGAGTCGCAGGGCGACGCGCCGACGTCCGTTGACCAACATGTGGGAGCAGTTGACTCATCGCGTGAGATGCGTCAGGCTTAGCCGCATGTCGTCGTACCGGTCGCTGCGAGTACTTACCTGAGCGCACTCTCCCCCGTCGAGAGTGCGCTGGCCCCGTGCATCTGCACGAGGGCCGTTTTTATTGCCATCGGAACCTGGCGAGGCGGGCCCCGCCCGCGTCGCATCGCTTGACTAGCCACCAGCCACTCCAGCCGAAGGCCAGAACCGTCATGACGAGACCCACGCCCGAGACCCTCGCCCACTCCGCCCGCCGGGCCCGTGCGGCAGTCGACCCGACCGTCGACGCCGACCCGGCCGTCGCACGTCCCGCGGCCACCCCGGCCGTTCCGGCGGTACGGTCCTCCGCCCCGGCCCAGGTCACCGGTGCCGGTTCGCTCGTGCGGTCCCTTGAGGCGCTCGACGTCGACGTCGTCTTCGGCATCCCGGGCGGCGCGATCCTGCCGGCGTACGACCCGCTCTACGACTCGTCCGTCCGGCACATCCTGGTGCGGCACGAGCAGGGCGCGGGGCACGCGGCGACCGGGTACGCGCAGGCCACCGGCAAGGTCGGCGTGTGCATGGCCACCTCCGGCCCGGGTGCGACGAACCTGGTCACCCCGATCGCGGACGCGTACATGGATTCGGTGGCGATGGTCGCGATCACCGGGCAGGTGGCCCGCCCGTCGATCGGCACCGACGCCTTCCAGGAGGCGGACATCCAGGGCATCACCCTGCCGATCACCAAGCACAACTTCCTCGTGCAGAACGCCGAGGAGATCCCGCAGGTGCTTGCCGAGGCGTTCCACCTGGCCAGCAGCGGTCGGCCCGGCCCGGTGCTCGTCGACATCCCCAAGGACGTGCTCCAGGCGCAGACCACCTTCGTCTGGCCGCCCACCCTGGACCTGCCCGGCTACCGGCCGACCCTGCACCCGCACGGCAAGCAGATCCGGGAGGCGGCGCGGCTGATGGCCGCCGCCCGCCGGCCGGTGCTCTACGTCGGCGGCGGTGTCCTCAAGGCCGGCGCCACGGACGGGCTGCGCCGGCTGGCCGAGCTGACCGGCATCCCGGTCGTCACCACGCTGATGGCGCTCGGCGCGTTCCCCGACTCGCACCAGCAGCACCTGGGCATGCCCGGCATGCACGGCACTGTCGCCGCGGTCTACGGCCTGCAGAAGGCGGATCTGATCATCGCGCTCGGCGCGCGGTTCGACGACCGGGTCACCGGCAAGCTGGACTCGTTCGCCCCGGACGCGACGGTGGTGCACGCGGACATCGACCCCGCGGAGATCGGCAAGAACCGGCACGTGGACGTGCCGATCGTCGGGGACGCCAAGCACGTCATCGACGAGCTGATCGCCGCGGTGACCGTCGAACGGTCAGCGGGGCGCGGCACCGATCTGGGCGACTGGTGGACCCAGCTGGACGACCTGCGCAACCGCTACCCGCTGGGCTACGACGAGCCGGCGGACGGCACGCTCTCCCCGCAGTACGTGATCAAGCGACTGGGCGAGATCGTCGGTCCGGACGCGATCTTCGTGGCGGGGGTGGGGCAGCACCAGATGTGGGCGTCCCAGTTCATCTCCTACGAGAAGCCGTACACCTGGTTGAATTCCGGCGGTCTCGGCACGATGGGTTACGCGGTGCCGGCGGCGATGGGCGCCAAGGTCGGCAAGCCGGACACCGTGGTCTGGGCGGTGGACGGTGACGGCTGCTTCCAGATGACCAACCAGGAGTTGGCCACCTGCGCGTTGGAGGGCATCCCGGTCAAGATCGCCGTGATCAACAACGGCAATCTGGGCATGGTCCGGCAGTGGCAGACACTGTTCTACAACGAGCGGTACTCCAACACCGACCTCGGCACCCACAAGCACCGCATCCCGGATTTCGTCAAGCTCGCCGAGGCGCTGGGCTGTATCGGGTTGCGCTGCGAGAACGCCGACGACGTGGACAAGACCATCGCCGCCGCCATGGAGATCAACGATGCTCCGGTCGTGATCGACTTCGTGGTCGGCAAGGACGCGATGGTCTGGCCGATGGTCGCCGCCGGCACCAGCAACGACGAGATCATGTTCGCCCGCGGCGTCCGCCCGGTCTTCGACGAGGATGACATCTGACATGACTATGCACACGCTTTCGGTGCTCGTGGAGAACAAGCCCGGCGTGCTGGCCCGGGTCTCCGGCCTGTTCTCGCGGCGCGGGTTCAACATCGACAGTCTCGCCGTGGGTGAGACCGAGAACCCGGACGTCTCCCGGATCACCATCGTGGTCAACGCCGAGTCGTCTCCGTTGGAGCAGGTCACCAAGCAGCTCAACAAGCTGGTCAACGTGCTCAAGATCGTTGAGCTGGACCCGCAGGTCTCGGTCGCCCGGGAGTTGCTGCTGGTGAAGGTCCGCGCCGACCGGTCCGCCCGGTCCCAGGTGCTGGAGACCGTCAACCTGTTCCGCGCCCGGGTGGTCGACGTCGCACCGGACACGCTGACCATCGAGGCCACCGGCACCCCGGACAAGCTCGACGCCCTGCTCCGTGATCTTGAATCCTTCGGCATCAAGGAAATGGTCCAGTCCGGGCTGGTGGCGATCGGGCGCGGATCGCGTTCGATCACCGCCGGGCCAGCGCTGCGGGCCGCCTGACCGCCACCGGTCGGCCCGGCCGGGCCGTCCCGAACCCATCCGCACAGACCACGACGGGCCGCCCCGGCCGTCGTACGAAAGGGAAGTTCTCATGAGCGTTGAGGTGTACTACGACGACGATGCCGACCTCGGCCTGATCCAGGCGAAGAAGGTCGCGGTCATCGGCTACGGCAGCCAGGGCCACGCCCACGCGCTGTCGCTGCGTGACTCCGGCGTCGACGTGGTGATCGGTCTGCCGGAGGGCTCGAAGAGCCGCCCCAAGGCCGAGGATCAGGGCCTTCGGGTGGTCACGCCGGCGCAGGCCGCCGCCGAGGCCGACGTGATCATGGTGCTCGCGCCGGACACCGCCCAGCGCTCCATCTACACCGAGTCGATCGCCCCGCACCTGACCCCGGGCAAGGCCATCTTCTTCGGCCACGGCTTCAACATCCGGTACGGCCTGATCAAGCCGCCGGCCGAGGTGGACGTGGCGATGGTCGCGCCGAAGGGCCCGGGCCACCTGGTCCGCCGCCAGTACGCCGACGGCAAGGGCGTGCCCTGTCTCGTCGCCGTCGAGCAGGACGCCAGCGGCACGGCCTTCGCCCTCGCCCTCGCGTACGCCAAGGGGATCGGCGGCACCCGCGCCGGCGCGATCAAGACCACCTTCACCGAGGAGACCGAGACCGACCTCTTCGGCGAGCAGGCGGTGCTCTGCGGCGGCGCCTCGGCGCTTGTGCAGACCGGTTTCGAGGTGCTCACCGAGGCGGGCTACGCCCCGGAGGTCGCCTACTTCGAGTGCCTGCACGAGCTGAAGCTGATCGTCGACCTCATGTACGAGGGCGGCATCGCGAAGATGCGCTACAGCATCTCCGACACCGCCGAGTACGGCGACCTCTCCCGTGGCTCGCGCATCATCGACTCCCGGGTCAAGGACGAGATGCGCAAGATCCTGGGCGAGATCCAGTCCGGCGAGTTCGCCCGCGAGTGGGTCGCCGAGGACGAGGCCGGTCGGCCCAACTTCACCAAGTGGCAGGCCGAGGGCGCGGCGCACCCGATCGAGGAGACCGGCAAGAAGCTGCGCGGCATGATGAGCTGGGTGGACCGCCCGATCACCGAGACCGCCTGACGCATCCTGCCCGCCGTCCCGAACGGCGGACGGTCCACCGACGGCCGGTGACCCAGCGCTCTCCCCGGCGCGGGTCACCGGCCGTCGGCCGCAGTGCTCCGCTGGTCGCGGACGAGCCGCCGGTAGGGCACTACCGCCTCGTTCGCGGCGGTGGTGCGTCGGCGCAGGAAGCTGCGCCGGATTTTCACCTGTTGGGACCGGGTGACAAACGCCTCGGCCAGCGTCGGACCGACCGCGCGAGATCGATGCGGGTCAGCTGTCGCAGCAGCGTGATGCGCACGGCGAGCAACAAGGGCGGTTCCTTCCGGAGGGCTGTGCCTCCGGTGGTGGTGGACGGGAGCAACCGTGTCGGTGCGGTGAACGGCCGATGTCCGTCGTTCGACCGGGCGTGTGAGGGCCCTCACCCCGCAGACCGGAACACGCCGCCCAGCCAGGCCCCTACGATCGCGGGTAGGTGCAGCAGCCGGCACCTGACGGCCACGGCACGGATCAGCGCAGGGCGCAGTGCGGCGCCCGGCCGCCCGCGCCGATCGTAAACACGACCTCTACGAGGACCGATGAATCCTGTCGTACTGATCGCCGAAGAACTCGCCCCCGCCGCCATCGAGGTGCTCGCCCACGACTTCGACGTCCGGCACGTCGACGGCACCGACCGTCCGGCCCTGCTCTCGGCGCTCTCCGAGGCCGACGCCGTCATCGTGCGCAGCGCGACCCAGATCGACGCGGAGGCGGTCGCCGCCGCGCCGCGACTCAAGGTGGTTGCCCGGGCGGGCGTCGGGCTGGACAACGTCGAGGTGGCGGCCGCCACCGCGCGGGGCGTGATGGTCGTGAACGCGCCCACCTCCAACATCGTCTCCGCCGCCGAGCAGGCCGTCGCGCTGTTGCTCGCCGTCGCGCGCAACACCGCCAGCGCCAGTGCCGCGCTCAAGGCGGGGGAGTGGAAGCGGTCGAAGTACACGGGCGTCGAGGTGCAGGGCAAGACCGTCGGCGTGGTCGGGCTCGGTCGCATCGGGGTGCTCTTCGCGCAGCGCATCGCCGCGTTCGGCACCCGGCTGATCGCGTACGACCCGTACATCCAGCCGGCCCGTGCGGCGCAGCTCGGCGTCCGCCTGGTCGGGCTGGAGGAGCTGCTGCGGGAGAGCGACTTCATCTCCATCCACCTGCCGAAGACGCCGGAGACGGTGGGCCTGATCGGGGAGAAGGAGCTGGCGATCGTCAAGCCCGGCGTTCGCATCGTCAACGCCGCCCGTGGTGGCCTCGTCGACGAGCAGGCGCTCGCGAACGCCATCGCCGAGGGCCGGGTCGCCGGTGCCGGTGTCGACGTGTACAGCAAGGAGCCGTGCACCTCCTCGCCGCTGTTCGCCTTCGACAACGTGGTGGCCACCCCGCACCTGGGCGCCTCCACCAACGAGGCGCAGGACAAGGCCGGTCTCGCCGTGGCGAAGAGCGTCAAGCTCGCGTTGCAGGGCGAGTTCGTGCCGGACGCGGTCAACGTGCAGGCCGGCGGCGTGGTCGCCGAGGACGTGCGGCCGCTGCTGCCGCTGGCCGAGAAGCTCGGTCGGGCGTTCACCGCGGTCGCCGGCGGCGTCGCCGCGAGCGTCACCGTCGAGGTTCGCGGCGAGATCGTCGCGCACGACGTGTCGGTGCTCAAGCTCGCCGCGACGAAGGGCCTCTTCAGCTCGGTCGTCGAGGAGCAGGTCACCTACGTCAACGCGCCGCACCTGGCCGCGGAGCGGGGCGTCGAGGTCAACCTGGCGACCCTGGCCGAGACGGCCGAGCAGCCCACCCTGGTCACCGTACGTGGCGCGCTGCCGGACGGCCGGACGGTAAGTGTCTCCGGCACTGTCACCCACTCGGGCGCCCGCGACGTGCTCAAGCTGACCGAGGTGGACGGCTTCGACGTGGAGATCGGCGCGGAGGGCATCCTGCTCTTCCTGCGCTACGCCGACCGTCCCGGTGTCGTCGGCACTGTCGGCACCCTGCTCGGCGAGTCGGGCATCAACATCGCCGCCATGCAGGTGGCTCGGCGGGAGGCGGGCGGCGAGACGCTGATGACGCTCACCGTCGACCAGGCGCTCGGCGCCGACCTGCTCACCTCGGCCGCCGAGTCGATCGGCGCCACCGCGGCCAGCGCCGCCGACCTGCGCGACGAGTAGCAGCCGACAAACACCGTGGGGGGCCTGGCGATGCGCCGGGCCCCTCGTCATTTCCCGTCCGTGCCGCCGGTCGGGTCAGCCGTGCAGTCGCGCCGGGGGCGGGTAGACCGAGCCGTCCTGCGGGTCGAAGAGCATCAGCCCGTGCTCGCCGGCCAGCCGCTCGATGTCCAGCAGCACCTGGTCCGCGCAGGTCGGATGCAGGTTCAGCTCGACATGGTCGTGGGCGGCGTGCAGTGGTGCCACCGCCCACGGGCTGTTCGCGCCGGGGTGACGGTCCGGATAGGAGGCGGTGATCGCCCGGTAGAAGCCGACCACCCGCGGGTCCGGGTAACGGTCCACGTGTCGCCCCTGCCGGCAACCGTCGACCGCTGTCCGCACGTCCTCGGGCGTCGCCCCGTCCTCCAGGGCCCACACGCTCAGATCGAAACTCACGGCGGATAGCGTGCCATCCGCCGTTCACCATGTCGAAACTGCCTCGCCAACGGTCAACCATTGGGCATGGCGACCCCCGTCAGGACGGTCCGGTGTAGAGACTCTTGCGTCGAGTTGCGTCGATTCGCTAGCGTACGTACTGCGGTCACTGGCCGAGTTCGAGGCGCCGGCCCGTCTTCGGGTGGCGCGGTCGGCATCCGGCGCGACCGGTCCGCACCCCTCGATTGTGCGAGCCACGCGCACTCGTCGCTGATCGGCCCCCACGGTCGTTGCCGAGAGCGTGGGGGCCGATCGCAAAGCTCACCGTCGATGAGCGAAGAGCGCCCGATAGTGGGAGTTGCCCCGGAACCACGCCAGGCCGGTCGGGCCGGCGGCGTAGAGCGCTGTGGCGTAGGCGTCGGCGATCGCGAGATCGGGGCCCACGACGGTGGCGGCGACGAGTTGGTCGGCCGGTTCGCCGGTGTGCGGGTCCACCACGTGCCCCCGCCGCCCGGTCACCCCGGAGGTGCCGACCGCGCCGGCGGTCATCTCCAGCACCAGTGGTGCGCGCTCGGGTGCGGTGGGGTGGTGCACCGCGACCCGCCAGGGCCCGCCGTGCGGCGCGTGGCCGCGGACGACGAGGTCGGCTCCTGCGAGTACGGCGTAGTCGTGGATGCCGGCGGCCCGGAGCCGCTCGGCGGCCCGTTCCACAGCCCAGCCACCGAGCAGGCCGCCCGGGTCGAAACCGCCGGGCACCGCCCAGGCGTCGAACCACCCGTCGGTGGCCGCGCGCATGGCAGCGCAGCGGTCCACCAGGTCGGCCAGCGGGGCGTACGAGTCGGGGCTGATCTCACCGCGACGCAGCCGGGAGACCAGGCTCCCGGGCTGGTTGGGGCCGTAGGTGAGGTCGATGGCGCGCAGTTCCGCGACGCTGTCCCGCAACGCCTCGCCCACGCCTCGGCGGCCGAGCCACTCGGGGGCGTTGAGGAGAAGGGTGTACTCGGCGGTCGCGGTGCGTACGGTGTGCTGCACCGAGATGCGGCCCTCGGTGGCGCCGCTTCGGTCGATCCGGTGCCGGCGGCTGCCGAGTCGAAGGTCCGGCCGACGGTTGCGGAACGCCGACGGGTCCGGCCAGCGGGTCCGCGGCTGCTCGTCGATGCGCATCGCATCTGCCCCCTCGCGCTCCGTGCCGCGTCGTCGCGACCCAGTGGTCAGCAGGCCGCCGCGGCCCGCTGACCCCCACCGTAGGCAGCGGAGATGACCGCCTCATGAGTTCCAGCTGAGAGGCTGCTGTGCATTGGGTTATCCCAAATGCTGGACGCGCGTACCGGGAGGCGGGACGGCGACGTACCGTTGCCCGGACGGAACCGTTGAGCAGAGGAGTGCGGTCGTGGCGCGGATCGCGGTGGTGGCCGGAGACGGCATCGGGCCCGAGGTGGTCGCGCAGGCCCGCAAGGTCCTCGACGCGGTGCTGCCCGGCGTGCAGGCCACCGAGTACGACCTCGGCGCGGCCCGCTGGCACCGTACCGGAGAGGTGCTCCCCGACTCGGTGCTCACCGAGTTGGCCGGACACGACGCGATCCTGCTCGGCGCGGTCGGCGACCCGACGGTTCCGCCGGGTGTGCTGGAGCGAGGGCTGCTGCTCAAGCTGCGGTTCGCGTTCGACCAGTACGTCAACCTGCGCCCGTCCCGGCTCTGGCCCGGGGTCGCCGGCCCGCTGGGCAGTGTGAAGCCGGGCGAGGTCGACCTCGTGGTGGTCCGCGAGGGCACCGAGGGCCTCTACGCCGGGGCCGGTGGTTCGCTGCACCGGGACACCCCCGCCGAGGTCGCCACGGAGGAGAGCCTGAACACCCGGCACGGTGTGGAGCGGGTGATCCGGGACGCGTTCGCGCGCGCCGCCCGCCGGGAACGGCGCAAGGTCACCCTGGTGCACAAGACCAACGTGCTCACCCACGCCGGGTCGCTGTGGTCGCGCACCTTCGACGCGGTCGCCGCCGAGCACCCGGACATCGCCACCGAGTACCAGCACGTCGACGCCGCCGCGATGTTCCTGGTCACCCAGCCGCAGCGCTACGACGTGGTGGTCACCGACAACCTCTTCGGCGACATCCTCACCGACATCGCCGCCGCCGTCACCGGTGGGATCGGCCTGGCCGCCAGCGGCTGCATCAACCCCGAGGGGGCGTACCCCTCGATGTTCGAGCCGGTACACGGCTCGGCGCCGGACATCGCCGGGCGGGGCATCGCCGACCCGGTCGCCGCCGTTCTCTCCGCTGCGCTGCTGCTGGAGCAGCTCGGCCACAGCGAGTCCGCGGCCCGGGTCAACGCGGCAGTCGCCGCCGAGCTGGCCAGTCGTACTCCGGGAGTGACGCTGCGTACCGAAGAGGTCGGCGACCGGCTCGCCGCCCACGCCGTAGCCTGACCACCCCGGCCCCACCAGCGACCGGCCCAGCCTCGGCTCGGCCCGGCGGACCGTTTCGCCCGAGCGGCGCTACCCGCTGAACGACCGTTCGGGGTAAGTTTCTGGCACAGCCAAGTCGGTGTGCGATTCCGCATGCCGTTGTCCCGCAGGGAGGTCAGCGCGATGAGCGGTGGTGACAAGCTCGACTTCGAGATCCGTCCGAATCCCGCACCGGTATCCGCCGCCGACCGGGCCGCTCTGCTGGCCAACCCGGGGTTCGGCCGCGTCTTCACCGACCACATGGTCACGGTCCGTTACGCCGACGGCAAGGGCTGGTACGACGCCCGGGTCGAGGCGCGCGCCCCGATCCCGATGGACCCGGCCAGCGCGGTGCTGCACTACGCGCAGGAGATCTTCGAGGGGCTCAAGGCGTACCGGACGGCCGACGGTGGCGTGACGATGTTCCGGCCGGACGCCAACGCCGCCCGCTTCGTCACGTCGGCGCAGCGGATGGCGATGCCGGTGCTGCCGCCCGAGGTGTTCGTCGACTCGTTGCACAAGCTCATCGAGATCGACCGGGATTGGATCCCCACCGACGAGCACGGCAGCCTCTACCTGCGACCGTTCATGTTCGCCAGCGAGGTCTTCCTCGGCGTCCGCCCGGCCAACGAGTACCTCTACATGGTGATCGCCTCACCGGTCGGCGCGTACTTCACCGGTGGGGTCAAGCCGGTCACCGTCTGGGTCTCGCCGGACTACACCCGGGCGGCTCCCGGCGGCACCGGCGCGGCCAAGTGCGGCGGTAACTACGCGACCTCGCTGGCGGCCCAGGCGGAGGCCATCGAGGCCGGCTGCGACCAGGTCGTCTTCCTGGACGCGGTGGAGCGCCGGTTCGTCGACGAGTTGGGCGGCATGAACGTCTTCTTCGTCTACGACGACGACACTGTGGTCACCCCACCGTTGACCGGGACGATCCTGGCGGGCATCACCCGCGACGCCGTTCTCACGCTGGCCGGTGCCGCCGGCCACCGGGTCGAGGAGCGGCCGGTCAGCTTCGCCGACTGGCAGGCCGACGCGGCAAGCGGTCGACTCCGGGAGGTGTTCGCCTGTGGCACCGCCGCGGTGGTCACCCCGATCGGCGGGGTCCGCTTCCCGGACGGCGAGTTCCTGATCGGTGGCGGCGAGCCCGGCCGGGTCACCATGGCTCTGCGTGAGCAGTTGGTCGACATCCAGCGGGGCAAGGCGGCCGATCCGCACGGCTGGGTGCAGCGGGTCTTCTGACCTCCGTCGCCGCGCCGGCCCGTCCACCCGGACGGGCCGGCGCGGTCGTCGGCTGCGGTTCGGCGGGCTACGCCTCGGTGGGCTCGTCGAGCAGGTGGTCGCGGAGGGCGGCGAGCTGTTCGTCGGTCACCCCGGCCTGCCGCAGGTACGCCTCGATCGAGCCGTGCCCCTCGCGCAGCTCGTCGAGGAAGAGTTGCATCGCCTCGGCGGGCGAGGCCAGGAACGGCGCCGGCACGTCCACGCCCTCCGGGTTGATGGCGGCCAGCCAGGCGCTGTACCGAGCCGACGCCTCGGTGCTGAGCGCGTAGTCCGCCGTGATGTCCGCGTCGTCGACGCCGAGCACGGCGAGGGTCAGCGCACAGACGATGCCGGTGCGGTCCTTGCCGGCGACGCAGTGCACCACCACCGGGGCGTTGGCGGAGTCGGCGATCAGCCCGACCGCCTCGGCCAGCCCGGCGGTGCCGGTCTGGGCCAGGTCGGCGTACCGGTCCGCGAGGTAACGGGCCAGGCTGGCGCCCTCCTCGTGCGGCACGCCCGACCAGTCGTCGTGCTCCGGGTGGATGTTGCGGTAGGTCAGCCCCTGGTATGCCGGCACCCGGCCGTCCCGCTGCACCTCGCTCGGGCGGCGCAGGTCGATGACGGTGCGGATCCCGATCGCGGCGAACGCGTCGTGGTCCTGCTCGGTGAGGCGGTGCAGCGAGTCGGAACGGAAGAGCCGGCCCCGGCGTACGGGCCGGTCGCCGTGGCCGAGGCAGCCACCGACGTCGCGGAAGTTGAAGGTGGCGGGCAGCGAGGTCTGGAGATTGTCGTCGATGGCGTCCACGCTCATACGGTAACGGCCGGTGGGGCCACACCCCACCGGCCGTCGGGTCGAACAGTCACCGAGCCGTGCCCGGCGGGAGGGCGCCGTACGTCTCGTCGTAGTAGCCGCCCAGCTGATCCCGGTAGCTCGGGTCGCTGTGGCTGCTCTCGTCGTACTCCGGGGCGGCCTTGATCTGGTCCCGCGTGCGGTCGACGGAGACGGTGCGCTGGTCGTGGTCGACCTGGTTGACGGTGCCGGCCGGCAGCATCACCTTCTTGCCGAAAACCCAGGGGCCCGTGTCGACCACCAGGTAGCTGCCGTCCACCTCGTGGCTGGCACTGTCGATCTTGCCGATTCCACCGTCGCTGGCCTCGACCTTGTAGCCGACCAGGTCGGCGTCGGCCACCCCGGCCTGGTCCCGGTAGCGCCAGGGGTCGAACGTGCCGGCTGGCGCGCCCCCGGGCACGACGCCCTGGTCACCGCCGCGCAGTGGGTCCGGCCCGGCGTGCGTGGCGTGCGGATCGATCCTGTCCATGCCGTTCACTCCTGACTGTCGCCGATCGTCTCGGCGTAGGCGGGTTCGTCGTCCCCGCAGGAGCTACCCGGCCGGCAGGGGCCGGAAACGACGAGCGGCCGACGCCGCGAGGTGCGGCGTCGGCCCGTCGGGGCGTATACCTGCTCAGGCCAGGGCGGCCTCGGCGTCCAGGGTGACCGCCGCGGCGTGCACCACGGCGGAGATCCGCAGTGCCTCGTGCACCTGCTCACGGGTGAAGCCGCTGGCCCGCAGCGTCTTCTCGTGCGACTCCAGGCAGACACCGCAGCCGGTGACGGCCGACACGGCGAGGCACCAGAGCTCGAAGTCACCCTTGTCCACACCGGGGCGCGCGATGATCTGCATCCGCAGGCGGGCCGGCATCGAGGCGTACTGCTCGTCGCCGATGAGGTGCTTGGCCCGGTAGTAGATGTTGTTCATCGCCATGATCGCGGCGGCGCCCTTGGCCGCCTCGACACCCTCCGCACCGAGGTGCCCGAGGGCCTCGGCCGCGATCTCCCGCAGCACCGTCGGGTTGCGGGCGGCGACCGCGCAGGCCAGCGCGGTGCCCCAGGTCTGCACCGGCGTCAGCGTCGAGGCGCCGACCGTGGAGCCCAGATTGAGCCTGATGTCCTTGGCGTACTCGGGCAGAGCCGCCTTGACCGCGTCCAGACCCATGCTCAGACCCCGGCGTCGGCGAGGAGGGCGTTGGCGTCGAGGGTGTCGCCGCCCTTGTTCCAGTTGCACGGGCACAGCTCGTCGGTCTGCAGCGCGTCGAGCACCCGCAGCACCTCGGAGACGTTGCGGCCGACCGAGCCGGCGGTGACCATGGCGAACTGGATCTCGTTGTTCGGGTCGACGATGAAGGTCGCCCGCTGGGCCACGCCGTCCTCGCCGAGCACGCCGCAGGCGGCGGACAGCTCGCGCTTGATGTCGCTGAGCATCGGGAACGGCAGCTCCCGAAGGTCCGGGTGGTCCTTGCGCCACGCGTAGTGGACGAACTCGTTGTCCACTGACGCCCCGAGGACCTGTGCGTCCCGGTCGGCGAACTCGCCGTTGAGTCGACCGAACTCCGCGATCTCCGTCGGGCAGATGAAGGTGAAGTCCTTCGGCCAGAAGAAGACCACCCGCCACTTGCCCTCGTGGGACTTGTGGTTGATCGTCTCGAACGCCTTGTTGGCGTCCAGAGACACGCAGGCGGTGAGTTCGTACTCAGGGAAGCGGTCACCGACAGTGAGCACAGGTCCTCCTTTTGGGCGGCACGGTGGCCGTAACTGGATCCGTTCCAGATACTTCCGCATCGCTGTTGTGGCCGGTGGGCGGCCTGGAAGCGTGTGAAGCCGATCACCGGCGGCCGGTCCGGGCCGGAACGCACGGCGACCCGGCTCGGAACACCCTCCGTAGTGGTCCCGACATGTGGATTGTGCTTCCCACATTCGGGAGGGGGTGGCAGAGTGGCGATCGTGACCAGCACCGTCCTGATTATTGCGACCTAGCGCGCCGGCTCTCCCCTCCGCCGAGCGCGCAGACCTCCCGCACCCGCGGGAGGTCTTTTTGTTGCTCCGAGAAAGGATCCTGATGACGTTCCAGGTCTACGACACGACCTTGCGCGACGGCGCCCAGCGCGAGGGGCTCACCTACTCGGTGATCGACAAGCTGGCGGTGGCCCGGCTGCTCGACGAGTTCGGCGTCGGCTTCATCGAGGGCGGCTGGCCGGGCGCGGTGCCCAAGGACACCGAGTTCTTCCGCCGAGCGCGTACCGAGTTGGACCTGCGGCACGCCGTGCTCGTCGCGTTCGGCTCCACCCGCAAGGCCGGTGTCGCGGTCGCCGACGACCCCCAGGTGCGCGCCCTGCTGGACGCGCAGACCCCGGCGGTGGCGCTTGTCGCCAAGGCCGACACCCGGCACGTCGAGCGGGCGCTGCGGACCACCGGCGCGGAGAACCTGGCGATGATCCACGACACCGTCAGCCATCTCGTCCGGGAGGGTCGCCGGGTCTTCGTCGACGGCGAACACTTCTTCGACGGCTACCGGCACGACCCCGCGTACGGCGCGGCAGTGGTGCAGACCGCGTTGGCCGCCGGCGCCGAGCGGATGGTGCTCTGCGACACCAACGGCGGCATGCTGCCGTCCCAGGTGACCGCCGTGATCGCTGATCTGACCGACAAGCTGGGGATCGACGCCGGTCTGCTCGGCATGCACGCCCAGAACGACACCTCCTGCGCCGTGGCGAACACCATCGCCGCCGTGGAGGCGGGCGTCCGTCACGTCCAGGGCACCGCCAACGGGTACGGCGAACGCCCCGGCAACGCCGACATCTTCGCGGTCGTCGCCAACCTTCAACTCAAGTTGGGCATGCCGGTCCTACCGGAGGGCTGCCTGGCGCAGATGGTGCGGGTCTCGCACGCCATCGCCGAGATCGCCAACATCGCCCCCGACACCCACCAGGCGTACGCCGGGGCCGCCGCCTTCGCCCACAAGGCGGGGCTGCACGCGAGCGCGATCAAGGTCGACCCGTTGCTCTACAACCACGTGGACCCGTCGGTGGTGGGCAACGACATGCGGATCCTGGTGACCGAGATGGCCGGCCGGGCCAGTGTCGAGCTGAAGAGTCGTGAGCTCGGTCTGGACCTGGCCGGCAGTCCGGAGGCGCTGACCCGGGTCACCAAGCGGGTCAAGGAGTTGGAGGCCGGCGGCTGGTCCTTCGAGGCCGCGGACGCCTCCTTCGAGCTGCTGGTCCGCTCCGAGTTGCCGGAGGGCGGCCCGGCTCGACCGTTCACGTTGGAGTCGTACCGGGTGCTTGTCGAACACCGCGAGGACGGTTCGGTGGTCTCCGAGGCGACCGTCAAGATCCGGGTACGCGGGGAGCGGGTGATCGCCACCGCCGAGGGCAACGGCCCGGTAAACGCGCTCGACGAGGCGCTGCGGGTGGGGCTGGCCCGGCACTACCCGCAGCTGCGCGGCTTCGAGTTGGCCGACTACAAGGTGCGCATCCTGGAGGGCAGCCACGGCACCGGCGCGGTGACCCGGGTGCTGCTGGAGACCGCCGACGGCACCGGCCGCGACTGGACGACTGTCGGCGTCCACCCCAACGTGGTCGAGGCCAGTTGGCACGCGCTGATCGACGCCCTCACCTACGGTCTGGCCCCCGCCTCGGTCTGACCCTTCCCCGGCCCTGACGATCCGGCGCTGCGGGCCGCCGGTGCGCGGCGCGGGATCCGGTCGGCGGGCGCGGGATCGTCAGGGGGTGGGCAGGGTCAGCGTCGCCAGGACCGGGCGGTGGTCGCTGCCGGGCAGGGCGAGCACCCGCACCGACCGGACCGCGACGCGCCGGTCGACAAGCACGTGGTCGATGGTGACCGGCGGGATGAGGTCACCGTCGTACGGGCCCCAGGTGCCGGTCAGGCCCTCGCCGGCGGCGTCGGCGGCGTCGACGTAACCGGTGCGCAGCAGGGCGCGCAGCGGGCTGTGGTCGAGAGTGGCGTTGAAGTCCCCGGCCAGGATCTGTAGGCCACCGTCCGGGGTGGCCGGCGGTTGGGCGGTCAGGTCGGCACGCCAGAAGCCGACCTGGTCCACCGCGTACGGGGCCGAGGGGTGGGCCGACTCGACCCGTACCGGGGGTGCGCCGGGGATGGCCACCGTCGCGTACGCCTGGGTGAAGCCCCAGCCGTCGAGGTTGTGCCGGAGGCCGACGTCGGTGAGCGGCCACCGCGAGTAGAGCCCGGAGCCGGGAGTGCCGATCTGCGGGTTGAGCTGCCGGTGCGGCAGCAGCCGGTCGAGGCCGGCCCGGTCCAGGGCGGCCTGCGCCTCCGGTGTGAACTCCTGCACGGTGAGCACGTCCACCTCGTGCCGCCGGACCAGCTCGACAAGCGTCCGCGCGTCCCCGGAGCCGGCGAGCAGGTTGGCGGTGAGCAGCCGCACGGTCGGCCCGGCCGCCGCGGGCTGCGGGGCGGCCAGCGCCCGAGGCGCGACGACGCCGAGCAACGCCACAGCGGTCACCGCCGCGACCGCCGCCGGCCACCAGCGCCGCAGGGCGAGTGCGAGGACCACTGGCAGCAGGCTGAGGCCCGCGACGTACGGCGTGAAGGCGAGCGCCTGCACCAGCGGACCCCGGTCCAGGCCGAGCAGCCGGACGGCGGCCCAGAGGGCGGTCGGTGCGACAGTCAGCCAGCAGAGCAGCGTGCCGAGCCGGGCGCCGCGGTACCACCGCGCCGGGGGCGCGGGCGTGGGCGGCCCGTCGACGATCATGACGGTGATCCTAGCGGGTACGCCGAAACTGTTTCGTGAATGGTGATGCGTTCACCTTTCACAATTATCTGACGGCTGATTGACAACTCGATAAAGCGAGATCAACTATTGACGTCCACCTTTTTTCGGTGCTACGTTCCATCTGGCTCAAACGACGCAACTCTGAGTAGTAACCGCAGCTCAGAGGGGATGTAGATCCTTCAGAAATCGACCTCACCGGTTACCAGTGGGCGAGGTTTCCCGCACCCCGGTGTCGTCGTCCGCCTATTTATGGGCAGTCATCCGTCCCGCCCCGCGGGTCGGCCGAATTCGCACGGTCACACAAGGGGGACCTGTCATGGAAACATCTCTCCGACGCAAGGCGGCAGCGGTCACGTTCGCTGTCCTGGCGCTCACTCTCGCTGGCGGGGGGATCGCCGTCGCCCAGCCGTCGGCGAAGGCGCCGCAGGCGGCCGTCAAGCCGACGGACCGTGGCACGAACAGTCAGCCGCCGGTCACCGCCGAGTCCGCACGCTCGGCCAAGGCCGCGCTGAAGGCGGGCGGCGTCACCACGATGGCGGCCGCCACCTGGTTCACCGTCGTCAACGCCAACGGCACAAAGGCGCGCGGCACCGGCACCGTGCTCAAGTACGGCACCGGCGAGTACGAGGTGCAGTTCGGCTACACCGTCTCGGCCGGTGCCTTCCTGGCCACCATCTCCCGAGCCGACTCCTGCTGCATCCCGCCCGGTGGTGAGGTCTCGGTCTCGGCGCGGCTCGGCACGCCCAACGGGGTCTTCATCCAGACCCGCAACTCGGCGGGAGCGCTGGCCGACCGGGGCTTCACGCTGCTCACCCACACACCCTGACCGAATCGACACCCCGGCCCCCGCGCCTCGTGCGCGGGGGCCGCACCCTGCCCGCCGGCCGTCGTTCGAGGGCCACCGCGTCATGCCGGTGCTGGTCCCGCCGGCCGGACGATTGGGGCTCCTCGGCGAGACCGCGCCGATCGTCACGCTTGCGTGCGACTCATCCCCGTTCGGGCCACTCCGGGCCGGTCCGGGCCGCACAATCCGACGTTTGCCGAGCCCCCGCCCCGGGAAGCAAGCACCGTGACGGACATCTCGGACACCCTGGCCAGCATGCCCACCTCGGTCGATCCCGAGCCGACCGGCGTCGAGCTGGAACAGACCCTCTTCGAGGTCAAACGCGTGATCGTCGGGCAGGATCGGCTCGTCCAACGCCTGCTCACCGCACTGATCGCCAACGGGCACTGCCTCCTGGAAGGCGTACCCGGGGTGGCCAAGACCCTGGCCGCGCAGACCCTCGCGACAGTCGTCGGCGGCACCTTCTCCCGGATCCAGTTCACACCGGACCTGGTCCCCTCCGACATCGTCGGCACCCGGATCTACCGGGCCTCCAAGGAGACCTTCGACATCGAACTGGGCCCGATCATGGCCAACCTGGTGCTGGCCGACGAGATCAACCGAGCCCCGGCCAAGGTGCAGTCGGCGCTGCTGGAGGCGATGGCCGAGCGGCAGGTCTCGATCGGCGGGCGCAGCTGGCCGGTCCCGGCGCCGTTCCTGGTGCTGGCCACCCAGAACCCGATCGAGTCCGAGGGGGTCTACCAGCTCCCGGAGGCGCAGCGCGACCGGTTCCTGATGAAGGTGGTGGTCGACTACCCCAGCGACGCCGACGAACTGGCCATCCTCTACCGGATGAGCACCGACCGGCCGAGCCCACGTCCGGTGCTCGACGCGCAGCGACTGCGGGACCTCCAGGCCCATGCCGAGAAGGTCTTCGTCCACCACGCGCTGGCCGAGTACGTGGTGCGGCTGATCCTCGCCACCCGTGACCCGGGCCGCTTCGGGCTGCCGGAGATCGCCCCGCTGTTGGCGTACGGGGCCAGCCCGCGCGCCACCCTGGGCCTGGTCGCCGCCGCTCGGGCCCAGGCCCTGCTGCGCGGGCGGGAGTACGTGCTCCCCGAGGACGTCCGTGAGCTGGCCGTCGACGTCCTCGCCCACCGGCTGGTGCTCTCCTTCGACGCGGTGGCCGACGGGGTGTCGGCCGAGAGCCTGGTGCGGCGGCTGGTCGAGGCGGTGCCACCGCCCCGGCTGGCCACCGGTCACCCACAGCAGACGCCGGACCTGGCGGCGGCATGAGACGAGCGAACGTCGCACCGGGCCTCGCCGAGTTGGCCCCGGACCAGCGGGTGCGTCGCCTGGAGCTGACCGTCACGCGCCGGCTCAACGGACTGCTGCACGGCCAGTACCGCGGCCTGCTGCCCGGACCCGGCAGTGAGCCCGCCGGCAGCCGCGAGTACCGGCCGGGAGAGGACGAGGTCCGGCGGATGGACTGGGCGGTGACGGCCCGCACCGCGGTGCCGCACGTCCGCCAGGTCGACGCCGACCGGGAACTGACCACCTGGCTGCTCGTCGACGGCAGTGCCAGCATGGAGTTCGGCACCGCCGAGCTGGACAAGCGGGAGCTGGCGGTGGCCGCTGTCGCGGCGGTCGGCTTCCTGACCGCGGGCGTCGGCAACCGCCTCGGTGCCCAGGTGCTGCGTGCCGACGGGGTACGCCGCTTCCCGGCCCGCACCGGACGTACCCATCTGCTCGCCCTGCTCCGCACGCTGCTCGCCGCCCCGCGTCCCACAGCGCCCGGCGACCGACCGGGGTGGGGGCCGGTGGGGCCGCCGGACCTGGCCGACGGGCTCGACGCGCTGCACCGGATCGCCAACCGACGTGGTCTGGTCGTGGTGGTCTCCGACTTCCTCGACGGACTGCCCGACGACCCGGCCCAGCCGGCGCCCTGGGAACGCACGGTGCGTCGGCTGGCCGCCCGGCACCAGGTGCTGGCGATCGAGGTCACCGACCCGCGTGAGCTGGAGCTACCGGACGTCGGGCTGATCACGCTCGTCGACCCGGAGACCGGCCGCCGCCGCGAGGTGTGCACATCGGACCGCCGGCTGCGCGAACGCTACGCCGAGGCCGCCGCCGCCCAGCGCGACCAGATCCACCAGGCGTTGCGCCGCAGCGGAGCCACCCACCTGCCCCTGCGCACCGACCGGGACTGGAGCGCGGACATCGTCCGGCACGTGCACGCCCAACGTCGACTGGCCGCCGCGCCGGTCGCCCCGGCACGGGGAGGTGTCGCGTGACCTGGCAGTCGCCGCTGCGACTCTGGCTGCTGCTCGGCGTACTCGCCCTCGTCGGCGCGTACCTGCTGATGCAGCGCGGGCGCAGCCGGTACGCGGTCCGCTTCACCAACCTGCGGCTGCTGGACCGGGTGGCGCCGGAGCGGCCCGCCTGGCGTCGGCACGTACCGGCCGGGCTCTTCCTGGCCATGCTGGCCCTGCTCGTCGTCGGGTTCGCCCGCCCCAGCGCCGAGGTCCGGGTGCCCCGGGAGCGGGCCACGGTGATGGTGGCGGTGGACGTGTCCACGTCGATGCTCGCCACCGACGTGGAACCGGACCGGTTGGCCGCGGCGAAGCAGGCGGCCCGGCGGTTCGTGGAGGGTCTGCCCGACGAGTTCAACGTGGGTCTCGTGGCGTTCGCCGGCAGCGCGGCCGTGCTGGTGCCGCCGGGCACCGACCGGGACGCCCTCGACGAGGGGATCGACCGGCTCGCCGAGGGGATCACCGGCGTACAGGGCACCGCGATCGGCGAGGCCATCAACACGTCCCTCGGCGCGGTCAAGAGCCTGGACAGCGCGGCCGCGAAGGAGACACCACCGGCCCGGATCATCCTGCTCTCCGACGGCGCCAACACCTCCGGAATGGACCCGATGGAAGCCGCGGCGGAGGCGGTGACGGCGGAGGTGCCGGTGCACGCCATCTCCTTCGGGACACCGTCCGGGTTCGTCGACCGGGGTGGACGGCCCATCCAGGTGCCTGTCGACGGGCAGACCCTCAAGGCAGTCGCCGAGGAGACCGGCGGGATGTTCCACGAGGCCAGCACCACCGACGAGCTGCGCGCCGTCTACGACGACATCGGCAGCTCGGTCGGTTACCGCACCGAGCGGCAGGACGTCTCGGCCCGGTTCATCGGCCTCGGACTGGTGTTCGCGATGGGCGCCGCCGCCGGCTCGATGCGTTGGTTCTCCCGCCTGCCCTGACCGCCGTGCACCACCGCCGTCGACCGTGAGGAGTACGCATGGCAGTACAGACCGGACTGGGCGAACCGCGTGGTCCCTGGTTCATCTCACCGAACCTCGACCCGGACGGGCGCGGGTGGTGGGACACGCCCGAGCGCGACCCGGGCGGGCGGCGGCCTCGACGGCTGCTCGCCGCACTGGCCGTGGTGGCGCTCTCCACCGTCTCGGGCGCCGTCGCCGGTGGCGTGGTGGCCGCCCGGGACGGAACTCCCGGCCCGGCTGCGGCGTCCGCCGCCCCGGTGCCCGCCGAACTGGTCACCGCTGCCGAGCGGACCGTACCGGGGGTGGTGTCGGTGCTGGCCGGCGGCACGTCGGCCGGGTCCGCGACCGGCTCGGGCTTCGCCGTGGACGACCAGCAGCACCTCATCACCAACGATCACATCCTGGCCAAGGGTGGTGGCGGGCCGGTGACCGTCGAGCTGCCCGACGGCCGACGGTTCGCCGCCGACGTGGTGGGCCGGGAGCCCCGCAGCGACCTGGCGGTGCTGAAGGTGCCGGCGGCGGCCGGGCTCACCCCGTTGCCGATGGCCAAGCCGGGCGCGACCCGGGTCGGTGAGCCGGTGCTCGCGGTGGGCTCGCCACTCGGGTTGGCCGGAACTGTCACCGCGGGCATCGTCAGCGCGTTGGACCGCGAGGTGCGGCTGGGCAACAACCGGCACCGCGCGGTGCAGACCGACGCGTCCATCAACCCCGGCAACTCCGGTGGACCGCTTGTCAACGCCCGTGGGGAGGTGGTCGGCGTGAACACCGCCATCGCCACCATCGACGGGAACGGTTCGATCGGCATCGGGTTCGCCATCCCGATCGACCAGGTGCAGCAGACCGCCGACACGATCATCGGCAAGGGTGGCTGACCTGCGCGGACAGCCGAGGGCGCGGCCAGTGTCAGATATCCGGCCGGACGGCATCGGACCATGGAAATACGACTGTCGGTATGGATACTGGCGGAGGTGGAGCGTCCTCTTCTCGCGGTCCTCCTGCTGGTGGGCCTGGTCATCGGATGTGCAGTGGGGTCGGCGTACGCCCGGGCACGACGCGGGTGGAACGACTACCAGACGGTTCGGAAGTCGGTGCCGGGCGCCCGTCGGGGCGCCTGGTCGCTGATCCGTGGGGTCGCCGTGAAGGCCGGGGTGATCGCGCTGCTGCTCTTCGGCGCGGTGGCGTACGCGGCGGTCGGCTCCGACGAGGAAACCGCTGGGCCGGCGCCCAGCCAGTCCCCGACGCAGAGCAGGACCCCGCACCGATGACCTCCGGGGGGTCGTCGCGGGTTAGCCTCGGGGTGTGGACGACGGACTGCGGGTGACCGATCGGTGGATCGTGCCCGCCGGGGAGCTTCGGGAGCGCTTCTCCCGCTCGTCGGGGCCGGGTGGGCAGGGTGTGAACACCGCGGACTCCCGGGTCGAGCTGAGCTACGACGTGGCCAACTCCCCGGCCGTGCCCGAGTGGCTGCGGTCGCGGGCCCTGGCCCGGCTGGCCAACCGCCTGGTCGACGGGGTGCTGACGATCGCCGCCAGCGAGCACCGGGCCCAGCTGGCCAATCGGGAGGCGGCGCGGGAACGCATGACCGCGCTGCTGCGGGAGGCCGCCGCACCCCCACCGCCGCCCCGCCGGGCGACCCGCCCGTCGCGTGGGGCCAAGGAGCGCAGGCTGGCCGAGAAGAAGCGCCAGTCCCAGCGCAAACGGGACCGCCGCGCCGACGGCGAGTAGGTAAGGCCGAGACGGGCCACAGACCGCGGTGGAGTGAAGGAGGCCGTGCGCTTGCGATTCGAGCATCGCGACACCGAGACAGACGCGAGCGTCGTCGACCGTGTGTGGCGCACCTCCAGCGACGCCGAGGACACGATGACATCCGCGGCGCGCACGTGCTGCCAACTGATAGTCACGCGGACGCAGGGGCGTCTACTCGTCAGCCTGCGCGGCCCGGAGACCAGGGCCACCACTGCGGCGGTCCCGCCGAACGCCGAGTTCCTCGGGATCCGGCTCACCCTCGGCACCGTCCTTCGGCCGTATTCCGCGGCCTCGATCGTCGACGGATACGTGCCCCTCCCCGTGACGGACTCGGGCCGGGTCGTCATCGGCGGCGAGGACTGGGAAGCGCCGACATACGAGAACGTCGAGCAGTTCGTCCGGTGCCTGCGCGGCGCGAATCTGCTGGTGCGATCACCTCTGCGGGTCGAGGAGCAGGCCGCTGGGCAGCTCCAGGGCTACCCGTCCAAACGAACCCTTCAGCGGCAGTACCGCACGATCACCGGTCTCTCGCAAACCGCAGTGACCCAGATCGACCGCGTGAACACCGCGGCCACGATGCTGCGCGAGGGGCGCGGGTGGCCCACGGTCGTCGAGGCGCTGGGGTACTTCGACCAGGCTCACCTGGCACACGCGCTGCGGCGCTATGTCGGGCGCACCGCGCGCGGGCTTCAGGGGCGCGACGACGCGGCCATGTCGTTCTTGTACAAGATCTGCCCGCGGCCAGGCAGCTAACCTCCGCACGCCGCTCCCCAGCGGCTGTCCCTGATCCGGAATTCGGAGGAGAACCGTGCTGCTCAGCGTCAACGTGTTCGTCAGCCTCGACGGCGTGATGCAAGGACCGGGAGCCCCCGACGAGGACCGCTCGGGCGGCTTCGACCGCGGCGGGTGGCTCGTCCCACACGCATCCCCGTCCACCAGCGCGGTCGTCGAGGGCTGGTTCCGTGCGGCGGACGCGTTCCTCTTCGGCCGCACGAGCTACGGCCTGCTCGGCGGGTACTGGCCAAAGGTCACCGCTGCCGACGACCTGATCGCCACCAAACTGAACACGCTGCCGAAGTATGTCGTCAGCGAGACGCTGACGGACAACGAGGCCGACTGGAGCCCGACGACGGTCCTCCGCTCCGGCATCGTCGAGAACGTGCGCCGGCTCAAAGGGCTCCCCGGCAGCGAACTCCAGGTGCACGGCAGCTGGAAGCTCGTGCAGACGTTGCACCAGGCCGGACTCGTCGACCTCTACCGGCTGCTCCAGTACCCGGTCGTCGTCGGAACCGGCAAACGCCTGTTCCCGGACGGATCACTGCCCGCGACATTCGCAAGCCCCGAGGGGAGAGCGCGCGTGCTGCCCGGCGGCGTGATGTCGCTGACCCTCACCCCAACGACCCTCGGCGAGATCTCCGCGGGCGCGTACACCGTGCAGAGGGGGCGTTCGACCGCGGTCCCCGGCTGACACCGGTGCACCCGGCCCGGCGGACGGCGGGACCGACTCAGGCCGGGACGGCGGCGAGCAGCCGATCGCGCAGCACAGCGGCCCGGTCGGCGAACCCGCGCTGCGCCATCGCGTACTCCGCCCGGCCGTCCGGGGTCTCCACCCGTACCGGCGGGTAGCCCAACGCGGCCAGGTCGTACGGGCTGGCCCGCATGTCCAGCGTGCGGATCTCCCGGGCCAGCTCGAACGTGTCGGCCACCAGCTCCGACCCGATCAGCGGGGACAGTTTGTACGCCCACTTGTACAGATCCATGTTGGCGTGCAGGCAGCCCGGCTGCTCGTGCGCGTGCTGCGACTCCCGGGTCGGGGTGAGCAGGTTCAATGGCCGGGCCGGCGCCGTGAAGAACCGGAACGCGTCGAAGTGGCTGCATCGCACGCCCCGCTCCTCGACGACGGCGGCGGTCCGCTCCGGGCTCAGCCGCAGCGGCCAGGCGTTGTGCCGCAGCTCCTCCCGGGTCTGCCGGTAGACCATCGCCCACTCGTGCATCCCGAAGCAGCCGAAGTGCGGCGCCCGCCCGGCGGTGGCGGCCAGCAGGGAGCGGATCCAGGCGATCGACTCGCCGCGCCGCTCGCGTACCGCATCGGTGTCGAGGGTGACCCCGGCGGTGGTGGCGCGGTAGTCCCGGCCGAACTCGCCCGGATCGGCGCCGCGCAGCTCGACCCCGGCGCCCGGGTGCCAGCGGCGGAGTTGGGCCGGGCGGTGCGAGTAGTAGGTGAACAGGAAGTCGGCCACCGGGTGCCGCTCACCGCGCCGCCGGCGGGCCAGGTGCGGGGTCAGCCAGACGTCCACCCGCTCCTCGTGGGCGCGCCGGCGGGCCTGCCACTGCGCCACGTCGAGCACGGCGGGGGCGAGGGCGGCGGTCACGCACCCCAGGGTACGACCGCCGCCCGCGCACCCGGTCAGGGCATGTGCACCCGCACGCCGGCGGAGAACACCCCGCTGCGCAGCTCCAGCTGCTGCGGCGGGTCCCGCCCGTCGACGCTGAAGACCAGCGGCAGCACCATCCGACTGCCCGCGGCCATCGGGTCGGCGAAGACGTCCCGACCCAGGTTGGCCGCCCGGGTGGCCGGCTCGTCGGTGCTCACCCAGCGTCCGCCGGGCAGGTACGCCCGCTGGAGTTGACCGTGCCAGGGCTGGTGGTCGCCGGTGAGGTTGCGCACACCCACTGTGGCCTGGCAGCTTCGGCCGTCGGCCTTTCCGGCGGTGCCGAGCGCGCCGCAGGACATCCGATAGACGGTGAACTCGAACGCCGACTCGCGCAGTGGCACCCCCACCGGTCCGGTGACCCCGGTGCCCATCCACGCGCCGCTGGTGGGCTGCTTCTGCGTGTCGATCGCCGAGACCTGCCGAGTCGCCGTCCAGCCCGCCGTGCCGACGACGCCGGCGAGCACCGCCACGGCCGCGCCCACAAGCAACCAGACCGGCGGCGTACGCCGCCGCCGCGTCGCACTCGGGGCGGCCGGGCGCGGATAGATCGTCCCGCGACCACCGTCGGGTCCGCTCCTGCTGGCCAACGCGGAAGCGGTGACCCGGCCCGCGCGCCGGCGTCGCCACACCCACACCAGGGCGGCGCTGATCAGCAGCAGGACCGCCAGTCCGGCGAGCAGCACCGGGTATCGGCGCCAGGGCGGCGCTTCGGTGACCTCGGCCGCCGGTGCCGCCACGGCCGCCTTCCAGGTGGCCGTGGCGCAGTCGTACGGCCGGGTTCCGTCACTGGTGAACGCGCAGGCCGGCGCGGTCAGCGGCTGGCCCGGCGCGGTCGCGGCGAGCGCGGTGCCCAGCGTGGTGCTGCTGTGCGCCGGCAGTCGCAACCGCCAGGTCACCTCGGTGGTGGACCCGCCGGCCCGGGCGGACCGGCCGCCGGCGCTGATCGCGGTCGGCGACGACCCGGGCGGCAGCTCCTGCCGCACCGTGGTGTCCACCGGGGCGTTGCCCACGTTGCGCACCTGGATCCGGTACCTCGGCGCGGGGCTGCTCTCCGGCGCGACCGCCACCGTGACCTGCTGCGGGGGCGCCGACGCCGGTGCCCGGGACGGCGGCGCCACCGCCGGTGGCGCGGACGGCGGGGTGGGCTCGGCGGACATCCGCGCGGCCATCGCGACCGGCGGGTGCGTGGTCTCCGCCGGCGTGGCCGTCGCCACCCCGGTCGGCGTGGCGCTCGGTCGAGTCGCGCCGCCCGGTGGCCGTGGTGTGGCATCCGGCGGTCTGGCTGTCTCGGCCGGTGGTCTCGGCGCGGCCGACGCCTCCGGAGCCGTCGCCGGCAGGGCCGGCACGGCGGCGAGGATGCCGAGGCAGTGGACGAACACTGCGAGGGCTCTGTGGTGTCGTGTCGATGCAGGCATACGAACGAACCTCCGGAGCCGACGCTAGGGGCGGGCCGCCTCCGTGCGGGTACGAAGTCGGGAACCCCACCCCGGTCACCTCCCGCTCCGGTAGGGTGCCGCGCGCTGACGGGTTGCGCACACCCGACGGCCGGTCCTGGCCGGTGGTGGGGTCGGCGGGGCTAGATTGGCGGGGTGCGTATCGCTCGTTTCGCCCATGCCAAGGGAATGTCGTTCGGAGCCGTCGAAGGCGAACCGGAGGCCGGGCCGCAGGGCCTGACCATCGCCGAGATCGAGGGCCACCCGTTCGGCAAACTCTCCTTCAGTGGGGCCCGCTGGGCCCTCTCCGACGTCCGACTGCTCTCGCCGATCCTGCCCAGCAAGGTCGTCTGCGTCGGTCGCAACTACGCAGACCACGCCGCCGAACTCGGCAACGACGTGCCCAAGGAGCCGCTGCTCTTCCTCAAGCCGTCCACCTCGGTGATCGGCCCCCGGGACGCCATCCGACTGCCGATCTTCTCGAAGCAGGTCGAGCACGAGGCGGAGCTGGCGGTCGTGATCGGGGCGCCGGGCGCGCGCCGCGCCGACCGGGCCGCCGCCGAACGCGCCATCTTCGGCTACACCTGCGCCAACGACGTCACCGCCCGGGACCTCCAGCGGTCCGACGGGCAGTGGACCCGGGCCAAGGGTTTCGACTCCTTCTGCCCGATCGGCCCGTGGATCACCACCGGTCTGGACGTCTCGGACCTGGAGATCCGGTGTGAGGTCGGTCGCAATCCGGAGGAGATGGAGGTACGCCAGCTCGGCCGCACGAAGGACATGGTCTTCGACGTGGCCGGCCTGGTGTCGTACATCTCGCACGTGATGACCCTGCTGCCCGGCGACGTCGTTCTCACCGGCACTCCGGCCGGGGTTAGCCCCCTCGTCGAGGGGGATACGGTCACCGTGCGGATCGAGGGCATCGGCGAGCTCACCAACCCGGTGGTGCCCGTCGCCTGATCCGTCGGATGCCCCTGTTTCCGCAGCTCACAGGCGTTTCGGGGGGATCCGATTTGGCCTGCCGGCACCGGGAGGGTAAAGTTCACTCCCGGCGCCGCAAGGGGCCAATGGGGTATGGGGTAATTGGCAGCCCGACTGATTCTGGTTCAGTTAGTCTAGGTTCGAGTCCTGGTACCCCAGCGCTGCTGGAGCTCGCGAGAGTTCCAGACGCTGGATTCTGACGGAGTTCGACTCCGCCCCTCCGGGGGCGGAGCGTGGTCTTCGGTAGAGTGCAGCTCCTCCGACCGTAAGGGTGGGGGAGCAACAAGTTGTTCTGGCCCCGTCGTCTAGTGGCCCAGGACGCCGCCCTCTCAAGGCGGTAGCGCCGGTTCGAATCCGGTCGGGGCTACATCGTGTACAGCCCGTCTCACCAGGTGAGGCGGGCTGTTTTGTGTCCGCCGCCAGGCCCACGCGCGACCCCGCACCCCGTGCTCGCGCCCGGGTACGGTGCCGCTAGACTACAGCCGCACCGCCCGCGAGGGCGGTGAACAGGAAGTTCTGGCCCCGTCGTCTAGTGGCCCAGGACGCCGCCCTCTCAAGGCGGTAGCGCCGGTTCGAATCCGGTCGGGGCTACAACCAAAGGCTCGTCCCGCTTCGCGGGGCGAGCCTTTCCCGTGCGCCCCGCGCCCGCCGCGCCCTCGCGCCCCGCGCCCTCGCGCCAAGATCCGCGCAACTTCTCGGATGTTGCTGCCTCCGAGACGCGGGAAGCAGCAACATCCCTGATGTTGCGCGGATCTTGGCGACGAGCATTCGGCGCGGGTGGGGGTGCCGGGCGGGGGTGGGCGTGCCCCGGGCGGGCGTGCCCGGGTGGGTGGGTGGGTGGGGTCAGAGGCCGGAGAGGCGTTGGCCGGCTCGCACCACGGCCATGGCGTGCCGTTCACCGGGGCGGCGGCCCAGGCGCTCGATCGGGCCGGAGATGCTGACCGAGGCGATCACACGGCCCGTGCGGTCACGGATCGGGGCCGAGACGCTCGCCACACCGGCCTCCCGCTCGGCGACGCTCTGCGCCCAGCCCCGGCGGCGTACCTCGGCCAGGGTGCGGCCGGTGAACTTGCTGCGCGGCAGCAGCGGCATCACCGCCTCCGGCGGCTCCCAGGCGAGCAGGATCTGCGCCGCGGAGCCAGCGGTCATCGGCAGCACCGAGCCGACCGGTACGGTGTCCCGCAGGCCGCTGGCGCGTTCCGCCGCGGCCACGCAGATCCGCTCGTCGGCGCGGCGCAGGTAGAGCTGTGCGCTCTCGCCGGTGGCGTCGCGCAGCGCGGCCAGCAACGGCTCGGCGGCGGTCAGCAGCACGTCCGGCGCGGCATTTGCCAGCTCGCCGAGGCGGGGTCCGGGGCGCCATCTGCCCTGGGTGTCCCGCACCAGCATGCGGTGTATCTCCAGGGCCTGGGCCAGCCGATGCGCGGTGGCCCGGGGCAGCTTGGTGCGATCAACGAGTTCGGCCAGGCTGGCGCCGTCGACGCAGGCGGCCAGGATGACCACCGCCTTGTCGAGAACGCCGACACCGCTCATACTGTGTCCCACAAGCCGAAACTTACCTCCCAGAATTTAGGATGTCCAGATGGTGGGAGTCACTCCTGAGCCGAGGACCCTGGCCGAGAAGGTCTGGGACGCGCACGTCGTACGGTCCGCCGCTGGTGAGCCGGATCTGCTCTTCATCGACCTGCACCTGCTGCACGAGGTGACCAGCCCGCAGGCGTTCGACGGGCTGCGGCTCGCCGGCCGCCGGGTGCGCCGTACCGACCTGACCCTCGCGACCGAGGACCACAACACCCCAACCGGGTACGCCGACCCGGCGTTCCGCCTGCGCCGTGGTGACCTGCTCACCATCGAGGACCCCACCTCGCGTACGCAGATCGAGACGCTGCGGCGCAACTGCGCCGAGTTCGGGGTGCGGCTGCACCCGCTCGGCGACGACAACCAGGGCATCGTGCACGTGATCGGCCCGCAGCTCGGGGTCACCCAGCCGGGCATGACGATCGTCTGCGGCGACTCGCACACCGCCACCCACGGCGCGTTCGGCGCGCTCGCCTTCGGCATCGGCACCAGCGAGGTGGAGCACGTGCTGGCCACCCAGACGCTGCCGCAGAGCCGGCCGAAGACCATGGCCGTGAACGTCACCGGGCGGCTGGCCCCGGGCGTCACCGCCAAGGACCTGGTGCTCGCGCTGATCACCCAGGTCGGCACCGGCGGGGGGCGCGGGCACATCGTCGAGTACCGCGGCGAGGCGATCGAGGCCCTCTCCATGGAGGGGCGGATGACCATCGCCAACATGTCCATCGAGTGGGGCGCCAAGGCCGGCATGATCGCGCCGGACGAGACCACCTTCGCGTACCTCAAGGGTCGGCCGAACGCGCCGCAGGGCGCGGACTGGGACGCGGCGCTGGCATGGTGGCGGACGCTGCCCACCGACGAGGGCGCCCAGTTCGACGCCGAGGTGACCCTGGACGCCAGCCGGATCACCCCGTTCGTCACCTGGGGTACCAACCCGGGGCAGGGGGCGCCGCTGAGCGCGCTGGTGCCGGACCCGGAGGACTTCGTCACGGACTCGGAGCGCACCGCGGCCCGCCGCGCCCTGGAATACATGGACCTGCGCCCCGGCACCCCGCTGCGGGAGCTGCCGATCGACGTGGTCTTCGTGGGGTCCTGCACCAACGGCCGCCTGGAGGACCTGCGGGCCGCCGCCGACGTGCTGCGGGGCCACCAGGTCGCCGACGGGGTCCGGATGCTCGTGGTGCCCGGTTCCGCCGCCGTCCGGGAGGCCGCCGAGGCCGAGGGGTTGGACAAGGTCTTCGCGGACGCCGGTGCCGAGTGGCGGTTCGCCGGCTGCTCCATGTGCCTCGGGATGAACCCCGACACGCTCAAGCCGGGCCAGCGCTCGGCCTCCACCTCGAACCGCAACTTCGAGGGCCGTCAGGGCCGGGGTGGGCGTACCCACCTGGTCTCCCCGCCGGTCGCCGCCGCCACCGCCGTGGTCGGCCGGCTGGCCGCCCCCGCCGACCTGTAGAAGGGACCGAGGAGATGGACAAGTTCACCACCCACACCGGCACTGCCGTGCCGCTGCGGCGGTCCAACGTGGACACCGACCAGATCATCCCCGCCGTGTACCTCAAGCGGGTGACCCGGACGGGCTTCGCCGACGGGTTGTTCAGCGCGTGGCGGGAAGATCCGACATTTGTTCTCAACGATGAACGCTATTCCGGGGCGTCGATCCTGATCGCCGGCCCGGAGTTCGGCACCGGGTCCTCCCGGGAGCACGCCGTCTGGGCCCTGCGGGACTGGGGCTTCCGCGCGGTGGTGGCGCCTCGCTTCGGTGACATCTTCCGTGGCAACGCCCTCAAGGAAGGTCTGTTGCCTGTCGAGTTGGAATTGAAAGCCGTCGAAGAGCTGTGGGACCTGGTCGAGGCGGATCCGACCACCCCGGTGACCGTCGACCTGACCGCCCGGCAGCTCCGGGCCGGGGACGCCACCTGGTCGTTCCCGCTTGACGACTTCAGCCGCTGGCGGCTGCTGGAGGGCCTCGACGACATTGGACTCACCCTCCGCAACGTCGCCGACATCGACTCCTACGAGGCCCGGCGACTGCCGTTCCTGCCCTCCGTGGCATAGCCGTACGCCCGGCCGCACAGCGGATTTCACCCCCATCGGTCCGACCGGTGGGGGTGAATCCGTTGCGACACAAGGGCTTTTTTCTACCGAATGTTTGTGTCCCGGCAGCACAGGGCATAACGTGCGCGCAGAATGGCTCGCGACGAGTCAGTTGCACAATCGGGAGGAAGTCGTGAACAAGGCCGAGCTCATCGAGGCGCTCGCCGTTCGCCTGGGGGACCGGAAGACGGCGACGAACGCCCTCGAGGCGGTCCTCACCGAGGTCCAGGCGGCGGTCACCAAGGGCGAGAAGGTGGCGATCACCGGATTCGGAGCGTTCGAAAAGCGTGTGCGTGGTGCGCGAACAGCGCGCAACCCGCGTACCGGCGAGGCGGTGAAGGTCAAGAAGACATCCGTCCCGACCTTCCGCCCCGGCGCCGGGTTCAAGGAGATGGTGGCCAGCGGCAAGGTGCCGAAGGCCACGGTGGCGACGAAGAAGGCCGCCACCACCACCGCCACGGCCAAGACGGCCGGCACCAAGGCGGCGGGCACGAAGACGACCGGCGCCAAGGCCGCGGGCGCCAAGGCAACCGCGGCCAAGGCGGCAAGTAAGAAGACCGCCCCGGCCAAGGCGAGCAAGACCACGACGGCGACCAAGACGGCCGCCAGCAAGAAGACCGCCCCGGCCAAGGCGAGCAAGACCACCACGGCGACCAAGACGGCCGCCAGCAAGAAGACCACCGCGGCGAAGAAGACCACCGCGGCGACCAAGTCGACTGCGGCGAAGAAGACCACCGCGGCGGCGAGCAAGAGCACGGCGGCCAAGAAGGCGCCGGCGAAGAAGGCTCCGGCCAAGAAGGCGGCCAGCAAGCGCTGACCGACCGGCTCCGAAAGGGCGTCCACCCACGGGTGGGCGCCCTTTCGGCGTACGGAGGCCGTTGACCCGGTCGGCGCGCTCGCGCAGAATCGCCGTGCCGGCCACCCCTCCGCCGGCCCGCCGACGGGAAATGGGGCGCCGGTGCGCTACCGCCAGGTCACCACCGGGACGCTCGCGCTGGGCGTCATCCTCCTCATCGACGTGCTGCGCGTCTGGCTGCCCGGCATCATCACCACCTTCGGTCAGGCGGCGTCCACCCCGGCGGAGCTGATGGGCGCGTTCGCCCTCGGCTGGTTCGTGCTCGCGATGGGAGCGCCCGGGGTGGTTCGCCGGGTCGGCGCCCGTCCGGTCACCGTCGTCGCCGCCGTTCTGCTCGCCGTCGCCCGGCTCGCGCTCACCGCGACACCCGGCGGGCGTCCCCAGCTCTGGCTGGCCACCGCCGGGCTGCTCGCCGGGCTCGTCTGGCTGGTCGGCGTCGCCGCCGACACCGACCGACCGGTCCCGGGGCTGGCGTTGGGGTTCGCGGTCAACGCGGCAGTGCACGCGGCGCTGGACACCGTCGACCTGGTCTGGCGGGGCGACTGGGTGGCCTGGCTGCTCAGCTCCGTCGCGGTGGCGCTGTTCCTGCTCGGTACGGCGCGCTCCGGCAGCGCGGGCGGGCCCGGCGGCCGGGCGGGCGTCGGTGGCGTCCGGGCCTGGCTGCTGGCCGGGCCGGCGCTGCTGCTTGCCGGAATGGTGGCGCTCTCCCCGGCGCTGGCCCAGACCGGGATGTCGTACCTGCTCGCCGACGGCGGTGTGGCGCGCTCACCGCTGCTGGGCATGGCCCCGGTGCCGGTGGCGGTCGCGGCGTTCCTGTGCACCGCGTTGACCCGGCCGCCCGAGCGGTGGGGCCGAGCGTACGGGCCGGTGGCGGTGGTGGCCGGCGCCGTGCTGTTCGCCGTCGACCGGGGTGACCTGCTCCTCCCGGCCGTCCTGCTCGCCGCCGTCGGTCTCGGCGCCTGCCTGGCCCGCACCGACGACGGCAGCGAGCCGGAGAGCGACACCGCTGCTGCCGGTCCCGCTGAGACGGTCGGCGACGAGGGCGATGACGGGCGGTGGGCGGCCCGCCGGGGGTACGCGGTCGCCGCCGGCATGCTCGTCTTCGCGCTGGGCGCCGTCGGCTACTACTCCGCCTACGACCTCGGCTACCCCAACGCAGCGGTACCCGTGTTGGTGGCCCTGCTGGTCGCCGTTGTGGCGTTCGCCGCCGGTCCCGTCGTCCACCGCCTCCCCGGGCCGTTCGCGCCGCTGCGGGCCGCGGGGGCGGTCACCGCGCTGGCCCTGCTGGCCCCGGTGCTCGCCGACGAGGTGCCGGTGGCCAGCAACCGGGACGGCCCACCGGAGCGGCTGACCGTGGTGGCGTACAACATCCGGATGGGGTTCGGGCTGGACGGTCGGTTCGACCTGACCGGGCTCACCGAGGCCGTCGAGCGGCAACGACCCGACGTGGTGTTGCTCAGCGAGGTGGACCGGGCCTGGCTGCTCAACGGTGGCCACGACACCCTGGACCTGCTTGCCGACCGGCTCGGCATGCCGTACGTGTTCGGGCCGGCCGCGGACCCGGTGTGGGGCGACGCGGTGCTCAGCCGTTGGCCGGTCACCGATCCGCGGACCGTTGCCCTGCCGGCCGTCGGGGCGCCCACCGGCGCGCAGGCACTCGCCGTCACGCTGGACCTCGGTGCCGGCGTCCGTACCGCGGTGGTCAGCACCCACCTTCAACCTCCACCCGGGCGGGGCCCGGTGGTCCAGGCCCGCGCGGTCGCCGACTTCGCCACCGCGTACGCGGCCGGCCGGCCGCTGGTGGTGGCGGGTGACCTGAACACGCAGCCGGGCGATGAGGCGTTCGGACAGTTCACGGCGGCCGGTCTGGTCGACGCGTTGGCAACCGCCCGACCGCTGGCGACGAGCCCCGCCGACGACCCGCGCGAGCAGATCGACCACGTCTTCGTCTCACCCGGCCTCACCGCTACCAACCCGGTCGCGCCGCGCGGCACGGCCAGCGACCACCTGCCGGTGGCGGTGACCCTGACCCTGCCACCCCGCTGACGTCCGGCCCTACGGGGCGCTACAGGCGGTCGGTGGCGAGCAGGCGGTCGCCAGTGAAGGCGAGCAGCCAACCGCCGCCCTTGGGGGTGGTGAAGTCCTCGTCGGTGCGGCCGGTCAACCGTTCCAGGGCACCCGGCAGCACCTTGCCCTGGCTGCACACCGCCACCTGCCCACCCGCGCCGGCCAACTCCAGCAGCGTGGCGGCGGTGGCGAGGATCTGCTCGTCGGCCTGCTGGCCGGGCTGTGGCTCGTCCAGGTCGCCGCAGATCTCGATCGGCAGGTCGAGCAGCGCGGCGGCCGGGTCCAGGGTCTGCACGCAGCGTCGCGGTGACGCCGACAGCAGCCGGGCCGGTCGGATCAGGGCGACCAGGTCGGCCAGCGTGGCCGCCTGGGCCCATCCCTCGGCGTCCAGGGGCCGGCCGACATCCGGGCCGGACCAGGTGGCCCGCTTACCGGCGTGCGCGTGCCGGACCAGCGCGACCGTCGCGGTCACCGACGGCAGCGCGGCGAACGCCGCCAGCACCTCCGCGTCGTGCGGGTAGCTGACCAACTGGATCGCGTCGTCCACCGCGAGCCAGCGGATGTCGTCCACCTCGGTGCCCGGTTGGAAACCCCCACTTGCCACCGCGAGCATCGACCAGTAGTCGACAAGCTTCGCCTGCCCCTCGCTGCGGTACCGCACCGACGGCAGCCGGACCTGCGGTACGCCCCGGACGTCGGCCTCCTCGGCGACCTCACGCACCGCGGCGGCGAGCGCGTGCTCACCCGGCTCCAACTTGCCCTTCGGCAGCGTCCAGTCGCCGTAGCGGGGGCGGTGCACCACGCAGACGCGGACGCCGTCGGCGGTCGGCCGCCAGGCCACCCCGCCCGCCGCCCGGATGCCGGTCACGGCAGCCAACTGGTTCGCCGCCGCCGGGTGGCCCGGTGCCAGGCGGCCGGGAAGAGCGCCCGCATCCGGCGTACCGACTCGCGTTCGCGCTCGGCCAGCCGCCCGGCGGTGACCGCCAGCTCGTGGTCGTCCGGCCGCTCGGCGGCGATCTCCAGCCAGGTGTCCGCCGCCACCGCCGCATCCTGGTGCTCGCCGAGCACGTCCTGCACCCCGGCGAGGGCACGGGACAGCCGGCGCGCGCCCTTGCCGACGGTCGACGCCACGGCGTTCACCGCGTACCGGGTCTGTTTGCCCTCCTTGCGAACGGCGTGCCAGCGGTCGTCCGGCGACTGGGCGGCGAGCCCGTCGACGCCGTCCGGCCCGGTCAGCCGCTGCCAGGGCCGGGCCACCAGCGCGGGCAACGCCTCCGCCGCCGGGGCCGCCGCCGCGCGGGTGAGCCGGGGCGCGCGGGCGGCCAGCACCAGAGTGTCCACCAGGGCCAGGTAGCGCGGAGTGCGCAACGCCTCGTCGATGGCGGCGAGCGCCTGCCGCTGCCGTTGGGCGAGCACCTCGTCCAGCCGGTCCACCGCACCCTGGTCCAGAGGGCTGAGCGGATCGGCGCTCGCGGTGTCGCGCAACCGCTTGCGCAGCACCTCGGCGTCCCGGGCCGCGCCGAGGACACCGGCCAGCCAGCGCAACTCGTCGCGCAGTGGTCGGGACCAGGTCTTGCGGATCAGCGGTGTGAAGGTCCGCAGATCACTGCGCAGGCGTCGACAGGCCACCCGCATCTGGTGCACGGCGGTGTCGCCACCGCCCGCCGGGGCGCGCAGCCGGACCAGCGGGTCGTGCGCCAACAGCCGGCGGATCTCCTTGCGGATCGCCTCGGTCACCACGTCGCCGGCGCTCGGCTCCCCGGTCAGCCCGGCCGGCGCGACCAGGTCCGGGTCGGCCTGCGCCGTCGCGCCCAGCGCCCGTACGTGCTTCGGGGTGAACGTGCCACCCCGGGCGCCCGCCTCGCGCAGCACCGCCCCCACCCGGTCGAGCAACGCCCGGTCGCCGGCCTTGCGCTCCACCTCCAGCTCGCGGAACGTGCCGGTGGTGGCCCCGGCGTCGTCGAGCACTGTCACCCGGTCGTCCACCACCTCGGCGAGCACCGCGCCGCCCCTGTCGCACACCTCGTACGCGTGCCGGACCGTCCGCACCACCGTCACCGGGGCCAGCGGAGCCCCCCGGTGCAGGACGGTGACCAACTCCACGAGTTCCGGCGGTGGTTGGCCCTTCGGCCCAGGGCGGGAGATCTCGTGTCGGACGCCCGGCGTCCCGGTCGGCAGCTTCACCGTCCAGGGCAGCTCGTCGCCCCGACGGTGGCGTAGCGAGGCGCCGGCACGGGCCAGCCGCACGTCGACGGTGTCGAAGTAGCGGGCGACGAGCGTCACCGGTGGCAGCACCCGGACCCGACCCCCGGCCGGGGCCGTGGCGGCCAGGTCCGGTAGCACGTAGGCATCGTCCACCTCGTACTTCTGCTCCTCCTCGACCATCAGTTCAGCCTAGGCGCTGATCGGTCAACTGGCCGTGCCACCGACCCGGCGCAGCAGCAGTTGCTGCAGGTGAGCACGTGCTTTCGTGTCTTCGCCGGTACGCCGGGTCCAGGTGCCGTCGCCAGCCAGTTCGAACGCGTCCACGTCGGGGCTCATCGCGGCGGTCAGCACCTGGTCCAGCTCGGCGCGGGCGATCGGGTCGCTGACCTGCACCAGCGCCTCCACCCGACGATCGAGGTTGCGGTGCATCAGGTCGGCGGAGCCCATCCAGAACTCGGCCTCGCCGTTGTTGCCGAACCGGAACACCCGGGAGTGCTCCAGGAACCGACCGAGGATCGAGCGGACGCGGATGTTCTCCGACAACCCCGGCACCCCCGGTCGCAGTGTGCACATGCCCCGGATGAGCAGGTCGACGTGCACACCGGCCTGGGAGGCCCGGTACAGCGCGTCGGTCACCCCCTCGTCCACCAACGAGTTGACCTTGAACTGGACCAGGCCGGGCATGCCCAGTCGGACGTGGGAGATCTCCCGCTCGATCCGCTCGATGAGCCCGCTGCGAATACCCTGCGGGGCGACCAGCAACCGCCGGAACGCGGTCTGCCGGCTGTACCCGGTGAGCACGTTGAACAGGTCGGTCAGGTCCGCGCCGATCTCCGGGTCGGCGGTCAGCATGCCGAAGTCCTCGTACATCCGGGCGGTCTTCGGGTGGTAGTTGCCGGTGCCGATGTGGCAGTAGCGGCGGATCTGGTTGCCCTCCTGACGGACCACCAGCGCGGTCTTGCAGTGCGTCTTCAGGCCGACCAGGCCGTACACCACGTGGCAGCCGGCCCGTTCCAGCGTGCGGGCCCAGCCGATGTTCGCCACCTCGTCGAACCGGGCCTTCACCTCCACCAGCACCACCACCTGCTTGCCGGCGGCGGCCGCGTCGACAAGCGCGTCCACGATCGGGGAGTCGCCGCTGGTGCGGTAGAGGGTCTGCTTGATGGCCAGCACGTTCGGGTCGGCGGCGGCCTGCTCGATGAAGCGCTGCACGCTCGTGGCGAACGAGTGGTACGGGTGGTGCACCAGGATGTCGCCGTCGCGCAGGGTGGAGAAGACGCTGCGCGGCACCTCGCCCTCGGCGAGCCGGGGGTGGGTGGCCGGCACGAACGGCGGGTCCTTGAGGTCCGGCCGGTCGGCCTCGCCGTAGACCTGCCACAACGCGGACAGGTCCAGCAGCCCGGGCACCCGCAGCACGTCCTGCTCGTTCATGTCCAGCTCGCGGACGAGCAGCTCCAACATGTGGTCGGAGATGGACGCGGCGGCCTCCAGTCGGACCGGCGGGCCGAACCGGCGTCGGGCCAGCTCCCGTTCCAGGGCCTGGAGCAGATCCTCGTCGCGGTCCTCGTCGACCTCCACCTCGGCGTTGCGGGTGACCCGGAACAGGTGGCACTCGACCACCTGCATGCCGCTGAACAGCTGGCCCAGGTGCACCGAGATCAGGTCCTCCACCGGCAGCATCCGCACGCCCGGCTGGTCCCGGTCCACCCGGACGAAACGGGGCACGTTGTTGGGCACCTTCACCCGGGCGAACAGCTCCGAACCGCCGTCGGGGTCGCGTACCGCCACCGCCAGGTTCAGCGACCGCCCGGAGATGTACGGGAACGGGTGCGCCGGGTCCACCGCCAGCGGGGTCAGCACCGGGAAGATGTGTTCCCGGAAGTAGGTGCGCAGCCGCTCCCGCTCCGGGTCGCCCAGCTCACCCCAGCGCAGGATGCGGATGCCCTCGTCGGCCAGTTTGGGAAGGACGTCGTCGACGAAGCAGGCGGCGTGCCGGGCGCCCAGCTCGGCGGTGCGCTCGGCGATCATCTCCAACTGGGTACGCAGGGGCAGTCGGTCCCCGCCGCGCACCGGCAGGCCGGCGGAGAGGCGCCGCTTCAGCCCGGCGATCCGCACCATGTAGAACTCGTCCAGGTTGCTGGCGAAGATGGCCAGGAACTTGGCCCGTTCCAGCAGCGGGGTGCGCTGGTCCTCGGCCAGGGTGAGCACTCGGGCGTTGAAGTCGAGCCAGGACAGCTCCCGGTTGAGGAAACGGTCCTCCGGCAGCGGCGGGGCCGCGGGCTGTTCGTCGTCCTCGTCGGCGTCGGTCGGTAGGGCGTCCGGCAGGACCGGCTGGACGGCACCGGCGGCCGGGCCGTCCGCCTCGACGGTCGCCGCGGGGTCGAGGACCTCGTCCAGCCCGGAGGAGGCGCCGCCGGGATCGTCGGCGAGGGTGTCGGCGCGGGCGGCGCCGGCCCGTTCGGCACGGGACGGGCGGAAGCGGCCGTCGGTGCCGCGTACGCGGGAACCGTTTCGGAGGTCGGTGGCGGGCGGGCGGGCGGGGTGCTCGCGAGGGGTGCTCACCCGCTCATAATCACCCGATTCCGGTAAACGCAAAATGAACTTGGGCTCGCCGGCTCAGATCATCGTCGGCAATGTCACCCGGACGACCTCGCCGTCGGGATCGGTGTCGATGCGAACCCGCTGGCCGAGCCGGAGCAGCCGCAGCCCGGAGGCATCGAAGGCCCGGGCGGGAAAGCGCATCTCGGTGCCGTCGTCGAGCAGCAGGACACCGCTGCGCGTCGCCGCGTCGTAGCTGGCCACCGTGCCCTGCATGCTGGCACCGTACACCCGGCGGTCGGCCCGTCGGGCGGGCCGGGCGGGTCAGCCCGCCGAGTGGGCCGGGCGGGCGGCTGTGACAAGTGCGGCGGTGCGCGGCCCCAACCCGAGCCGGGCGGCGGCGGTCAGGTCCGCTGCGGTGTCCACGTCCCGCCGCAGGCTGGGCCAGTCGCCGCCGAGCGGCAGCGCGCCGCTCGCCGCGTGCGCACGCGCCGAGCCCACCCCGAAGCGGGGGTCCAGCGGCACCCCGGGCGGCGCGGTGAGCAGCACGGTGCCGCTGCCCGGCGCGTCCGGCACGAAACGGCGTACCGCGGGTCGTCCGTTCTGCGCCGCGAGCAGTGCGCTGGCCAGCTCGGCGGGGCGCAGCGCCGGCAGGTCCGCCGTGAGCCCGGCCACCCATCCGGCGGTCGTTCCGGTCGCGCCGTGCCGGAACGCGGCGTTCAGGCCGGCGGCCGGCTCGTCGGGCAGCACCCGCGCGCCGACGGCCCGCGCCGCCTCCGCGACCCGGTCGTCGTCGGTCACCACAAGGGCCTCGGCGACCGCCGGGCAGGCCAGCACCGCGCGGAGCGTGTCGGCCGCCAGGGCCAGCGCCAGCTCCTCGTGCGGTACGCCCGGCAGCGCGCCCCGCAGCCGGCTCTTGGCCGCTGCCAGCTGCTTCACCGGCACCACCACGGCCCACCTCGGCTGACTCACGCCCGCAATCCTGCCAGCCGCGCGCCGGGACCCTCGCTGGCCGTACCGGGGGCGAGCAGGCATGATTTCCGCGGCGGGTGTCGCGGGCGGGGTTTCGCGGCCGGGTTGGGGCGCGACGAGGAGGCACAGTGGCACGGCGGAGGCTGGGGTTCTGGCAACGGTTCGCCGTGGGGCTGGTGAAGCCGGTGATGACCGTGTGGACCCGGCGGACCTGGCGTGGCCAGGAGCACCTCCAACGCGACGGCGGCATGATCATCGTGGCGAACCACATCTCGCACGCCGACCCGCTGGTCTCCGCGCACTTCATCTACGATTCCGGGCGCTGGCCGCAGTACCTGGGCAAGGCCAGCGTGTTCCGGGTGCCGGTGGTCGGCTGGATCCTGCACCGCTGCCGGCAGATCCCGGTCGAGCGGGGCAGCGTCGACGCGGTCCGCTCACTGGACTCCCTGGTCGCCGCGCTCGACCAGGGTGGCGCCGTGGTGATCTACCCGGAGGGCACCACCACCCGACAGCCGGAGCTGTGGCCGATGAAGGCCAAGACCGGTGCCGCCCGGCTGGCCCTGGCCACCGGCGCTCCCGTCGTACCGGTGGTGATGTGGGGACCGGAGCGGCTCTTCGACCCCCGGACCAGCCGCGTCAACCCGCGCCCCCGGATCCCGGTGACAGTTGTCGCCGGGGAACCGATCGACCTGAGCCGGTGGGCGGATGCCCAGCCGACCCGGGTCACCCTCGAGGAGATGACGGACACCATCATGTTGCGGCTGCGGGACATGCTCGGCGAGATCCGCGGCGGCACCCCGCCGCAGCTGTGGGAGCGACCGGCCCGGTCCTCCGCCGGGCGCGAGCAGCAGGGTGAGGCGGCGTGAACGGGCGAGGCGTCGGGTTCGGTACCGGGGCACCGACCCGCTCCGGAGCGGTCGCGTGACCGGCCACGTCGCGGTGCTCGGCGCCGGTTCCTGGGGCACCGCGTTCGCCAAGATCCTCGCGGACGCGGGGCGGGACGTGACGGTGTGGGCCCGCCGGGCGCCGGTCGCCGAGAGCATCCGGACCGAACGCCGCAACCCGGAGTACCTGCCCGGTGTGCTGCTGCCGGCCCGGGTGACCGCCACCGCCGACGCGGCCGAGGCGATCACCGGCGCCGAGGTGGTGGTGCTGGCCGTGCCGTCGCAGACCCTGCGCGGCAACCTCGCCGAGTGGGCCGGGCACCTGCACCCCGACTCGACACTGGTGTCGCTGATGAAGGGCATCGAACTCGGCACCACCAAACGGATGAGCGAGGTCATCGTGGAGACCGCCGGGGTCGCCGCGGACCGGGTGGTAGTGGTCTCCGGTCCGAACCTGGCTCCGGAGATCGCCGCCGAGCAGCCCGCCGCGACAGTGGTCGCCGGGACCAACAGCCACCGCACCGTGCTCGTGCAGTCGTCGATCCGGACGCCCTACCTGCGCCCGTACACGAACGACGACGTGATCGGCTGTGAGCTGGGCGGGGCGGTCAAGAACGTGATCGCCCTGTCGTACGGCATCGCCACCGCGATGGGGTTCGGCGACAACACCCGGGCCATGCTGATGACCCGTGGGCTGGCCGAGACGGCCCGGCTGGGCGTCGCGCTCGGCGCGGACCCGATCACCTTCGCCGGCCTCGCGGGCATGGGCGACCTGGTCGCCTCCTGCTCGTCGCCGCTGGCCCGCAACCGCACCTTCGGCGAGCATCTGGGCCGCGGAGAGACGCTGGAACAGGCCCAGGCCGCCACCCGGCAGACCGCCGAGGGTGTGAAGAGCTGCCTGGCGATCCGGGACCTGGCCCGCGCACACGGCGTGGAGATGCCGATCACCGAGCACGTCGAACGGATCTGCCACGAGGGGATGGACCCGCGCCTCGCCGTGGACACCCTGATGAGCCGGACCGCCAAACCCGAGTCGTACGAGTGAGGAACCGATGAGCGAACTGGGTGACGGCACCCGCTGCGTACGCGCCGGCCTGCCCGAGCCGGCACCGGGGGACCCGTTCCTGCCCGGGCCGGTCTTCGCCGCGCCGTACCACCTCGACCCGTGGCAGGGCCAGGGCACGTCGCCGAACGGCTACGGCCGTCCGGACAACCCGACCCGACGGTTGCTGGAGGCGGCCGTTGGCGAGTTGGAGGGCGGTGAGTGCCGGGTCTTCGCCACCGGCCAGGCGGCCATCACCGGCCTCCTGCTCACCCTGCTGCGCCCCGGGGACACCGTGGTGCTGCCCGCCGACGGATACTTCCCGGTCCGGGCGTTCGCCACCGACGTGCTGGAGTCGCTCGGCGTCCGGGTGCTGTTCGTGCCGACCGTCGGGCCGTACCCGTCGTTCGCGGGCGTCCGACTGGTGCTTGTGGAGACGCCGGCCAATCCGGGGCTGGACGTGGTCGACGTGGCGGCCCTGGCCGAGCGGGCACACGCCGCCGGCGCGCTGCTCGCGGTGGACAACACCACGGCGACCCCGCTCGGTCAGCGTCCAATGGAGCTCGGCGCCGACCTGGTGGTCGCCTCCGGCACCAAGGCGCTGACGGGTCACTCCGACCTGCTGCTGGGCTACCTGGCCAGCCGGTCCACCGAGCTGATCGAGGCGGTGACGACCTGGCGTACCACCACCGGGGCGGTCCCCGGCGCGTTCGACGCGTGGCTGGCACACCGGTCGCTGGCCACCCTCGACCTGCGTCTGGCCCGGCAGAGCGCGAACGCCGCCGCCGTCACCGACCTGCTCGCCGGCCGTTCGGACGTGACAGGCCTGCGCTGGCCGGGGCGGCCGGACGACCCGGCGTACCCGGTGGCCTCGGCGCAGATGCGCCGGATGCCCGGGGTGCTCTCCTTCGACCTGGGCACCGCCGACCGGGTGGGCCGATTCGTCGAGGCCGCCCGGCTGGTGGCGGCGGCGACCTCGTTCGGTGGCCTGCACACCACGGCGGACCGGCGGGCGCAGTGGGGTGACGACACCGCTCCCGGCTTCGTCCGGCTGTCCTGCGGCGTGGAGGACACCCCCGACCTGGTGGCCGACATCGCCGCCGCCCTGGACGCCGCCGGGCCGCGTTGAGCGATCCTGTGACGTTCACCGACCGGCCCGCCCTGGTCCGTCGGCTGCGTGCCGCCGGCTGCGTCTACGCCGAGGACGAGGCGGATCTGCTGCTGGCCGCCGCCGACTCCCCGGCGACGCTTGCCGACCTGACCGACCGTCGGGTGGCCGGCGAGCCGTTGGAGTACCTGCTCGGCTGGGCGGAGTTCTGCGGTCTGCGGATCGCCGTCGACGCCGGCGTCTTCGTGCCCCGCGGCCGGACGGCCCTGCTTGTCGAGGTGGCGGCCGGGCTGACCGGCCCGGCCCCGGCGGTGGTCGACCTGTGCTGCGGCTCCGGGGCCACCACCGTCGCGTTGGCGCACCGGCTCGCGCCGCGCTGGCTGGCCGCCGCCGACATCGACCCGGCCGCCGTGGCGTGTGCGCGCCGCAACCTCACCGGCCTGGCCGCCGAGGTGTACGAGGGTGACCTGTTCGCACCCCTGCCCGCGCGCTGGCGGGGTCGGCTGGACCTGGTGGTGGCCAACGCCCCGTACGTGCCGACCGACGCGGTGGCGCTGATGCCGCCCGAGGCGCGGCTGCACGAGGCTCCGGTGGCGCTCGACGGCGGCCCGGACGGGCTCTCCGTGCTGCGCCGGGTGGGTGTCGAGGCGGTCACCTGGTTGGCGCCCGGCGGGCACCTGGTCGTCGAGGCCGGCGTCACGCAGGTGGACGCGCTCTGCGCGGCGTTCGAGGCGGCCGGCCTGGTGCCTGGCGTGCGGCACGACGAGGACCTGGACGCCACGGCGGTGACCGCCCGCCGCCCAACAGGGGCCGTTCCGCTCCCGAAATGAGCCAGAAGCCCCTTATGTCACCACGGTGGGTACGAGGCCGCGGAGCGGGGCAGGGTAGGGCCTGAGCCGGTGGGGCAACCGGGCGTGGCGGGGGAGTGGGGTTGGCACTAGCCTCGGCTCACACTCATGACGGGCGGGAGGCGGTTTCGGTGGGCAGCGCAGGGGTGCCGGTGGTCGTCGGGCTGGACAACGGCGGCACCAGCAACAACGCCACAGTGCTGACGGTGGACGGCCGCTTCCTGGTGGACGGCCTGTTGGAGATCCCCAGCGAGGTGCGGTCCGGGCCGGAGGCGGCGATCGAGGCGCTGGCCCGGGCGCTGGACGGCGCCCTGGCGCAGACCGGTGTGCCGCGTGAGCTGGTCCGGGCGGTGGGGCTGGACACTCCCGGTCCGGCCAGCGCCGACGGCGTCATCTCGTCGCGGGGTTCCACGAACTTCTCCCAGCCGGCCTGGCGGGGCTTCGACGTGCGGGGCGCGTTGGAGCGACGGCTCGGCCTGCCGGTGATCTACCACAACGACGGCAACGCGGCCGCGCTCTACGCCCACCACGTGCACTTCGGCGACGACGCGATGAACCGCTCGTCGGTCTCCGCGATCGTCGGCACCGGCCTCGGCGGCGGTGTGGTCGAGAGCGGCCGGGTGGTCGCCGGCGCCGCCGGGATGGCCGGGGAGCTCGGTCACGTGCACATTCCGCTGGGCGGGCTGCTCGGCCCGGGGCAGTCGGAGCCCACCTGCGCCTGCGGCTTCACCGGGGACGTGGAGAGCATCGCCTCGCTAACCGGCATCGAACGCAACCTGCTGCCGTACTGGTTGACCCGCTATCCCGAGCACCCGCTCGCCGCCGAGCCGGTGGCCCGGGCGGCGAAGTCGGTCCGGGGGTACGGGGAGCGCGGGGACGCCCTCGCGCGGGACCTCTTCACCCAACAGGCGATGGCGCTGGGCCGGCTGTTCACCATCGCGGCGAACTTCACCGATCCGCACGCGTACTTCGTCGGTGGTGGGGTGGTGGAGGCGGCGGCGGAGTTCCGCGACTGGTTCCTGGCGACGGTCCGCGAGCACACCGTGCTGCGCGAGGAGCAGGCGGCGGTCGCCACCTTCGCGCTGGTGCCGGAGCGGGACATGGCCGGTGCCCGGGGCGTGGCGATCGCCGCGTTGGAGGCGCTGCGTGCCGTCCCGGAGCCCCGACCGCTTGTCGCCTGAGGGGCGGTGGGAGGTGACCGCCGATCACCTCCCACCAGCGCCTCCCGGTCAGCGCAGGGGTGGTGCCTGGGCGAAGGCGGCCCAGGCGGCCGGCGGGAACAGCAGTGCCGGGCCGGACGGGTCCTTGGAGTCGCGGACGGCCACCAGCCGCGGGATCGCGGCCACCTCCACGCAGGCGCCCTCGTCGCCGCTGCGGCTGCTCTTGCGCCACGCCGCCGCGGCGATGGCCGCTGTGATCGTCGGTGTCATCGGTCTTACCGTCCCTTCAGGGCTGTCAGGAGCATTCCGCGGCTGTCGGCCGGGCTGAGCGCCACGCTTCGGAGATGCTCCATGATCTTGGTGCAGGTCCGCGTCTCGCCGGCTCGGTCGAGGATCATCTGACCGGCGACGGTCTCCACCGAGGCGATGATCGGATCCTCCGGATCGGCGAACTCGAGGATGTGCAGCGAGCCTCGGGTGCCCCGGTGGTAGCCGGCGGAGAGCGGGATCACCTGAACGGTGATGTTCGGCAACTCGGCCATCTTGACCAGGTGCCGCAGTTGGCCGTCCATCACCGACTGGTCGCCGACCGGGCGCAACAGTGCGCCCTCGTCGATGATCGCGTCGAGGATGGGCGGGTTGTCGCCGGTGAGCCGCTGTTGCCGATCGAGTCGGACCTTGACCCGCTGCTCCACCAGGTCGTCGCCCAGGGTGTGCGGGCCACCGCGCATCACGCCTCGGATGTAGTCAGCGGTCTGGAGCAGACCGGGCACCACCGAGGGCTCGAAGTTGGCGATGGCGGTCGCCTCGGCCTCCAGCGCGATGAAGTCGATGGTGCGTGGATCCAGCAGGTAGGAGTACGAGACCCACCAGCCTGGCTTGCGCGCGTCCTTGGCGAGCTGCACCGCCGCGGCCACCTCCTCGGCGCCCACCCCGTACGACGTGAGCAGCGCGCGCACGGTGGCCGGGGTGATCAGGGTCTGGGCGTTCTCGTACCGGGAGAGGGTGCTTCGGGTGCTGTTGATCTCATCCGCCGCGGTTTCCAGCGTCAGGCCGGCGGCTTCCCGGTGGTGGCGCAGGGCGATGCCGAGCCGGCGGGCACGGGCTGTCTTCGGGGCCATGCATCGATGGTCGCACACATCTGTGGGAACGTCTGCATGAGAGAACGTCGATGAGAGTTGCATTCACGGCGGTAAACGTGTCAATCTGTTAGCGCGTCCTCACCGCCGGTTGTCGTGGCGACGGTGGTGGTGAGCGACCGGAGGGGATGGGGCGCGCGGCGATCGGGTTTCTCCCCCGTGCCCGATCGTCGCGTGCCGCGCCATCCCGGCCCGCCGGAAGGAGACGACGACGTGCGTACCGTTCCGGATTTCTGCGCCCCGCACCTGGTCGGCCCCCGATGACCCGCTTCCTGGTGGTGCTCACCGACGTGCGTCCGGCCGAGGGTGTCGACCGCGACGAGCGGACCGCGCCGGAGCGGCGACGGCAGGTGGTCGGCGCCAGCAGTCGGGAGGCCGCCGACCGGATCGCCGGAGCGTTCATGGCGCTGGGCATGGTGCGCGCCGGTCGGCAGCGGGTGAAGGTCATCGCGGTCGGCCGCCGGCACGCCCGCGACTGAGCGCGCTCGGGCTGCCCAGTTATCGCACGGCAATAGTCCCATCACGCACCGTATATCCTCTGATGACCGATAGCCGTGTCGCGCCGTGGCTCGCCGGGTATCGCCTCGCCCTATCGCCACGCACAGTAAGGTCAACCGGGTGAGCGCCACCGGCGAGCACGACCAGCCGCAGTCGCGTACGAAGAGGTGACCGGAGTGACCACCCCAGGCAAAACCCGCGTGGCGATCGTCTTCGGCGGCCGCAGCCCGGAGCACGGCATCTCCTGCGTCAGTGCCGGCAGCGTGTTCGGCGCGCTCGACCCGGACGAGTTCGAGGTGGTGCCCGTCGGCATCACCCGAGCCGGCCAGTGGGTGCTGACCAGCGGAGATCCCGCCCAGCTCGCGATCGAAGCCCGTCAACTGCCGGAGATCACCGCCGATTCCGGCGACGACATCGTGCTGCGTGCCGACCCGACCGGCAACGGCCTGATGGTGCTCGACCCGACCGAGGGCCCCCGGGTGCTGGCCGACGTCGACGTGGTCTTCCCGGTGCTGCACGGCGCGTACGGCGAGGACGGCACCATCCAGGGAATGCTGGAGATGGCCGGCATCCCCTACGTCGGGGCGAACGTCTTCGCCTCCGCGGCCGCCATGGACAAGGAGTTCACAAAGAAGCTCTGCGCCGTCGAGGGCATCCCGATCGGCGCGTACGCCGTGCTGCGCAACGGGATGACCCTCAGCGAGCAGGACAAGGAGCGGCTCGGCCTGCCGGTCTTCGTCAAGCCGTCCCGGGCCGGATCGTCGTTCGGGGTCAGCAAGGTCACCGACTGGGCGGACCTGGACGCCGCGGTCGCCGCCGCCCGGCAGTTCGACCCGAAGGTCATCATCGAGGCCGCGATCGTCGGCCGCGAGATCGAGTGCGGCGTGCTGGAGGGCGAGGCCGGCGGCATGCCCGAGGCGTCGGTCCTGGCCGAGGTGCGGGTCGTCGCGGACCACGACTTCTACGACTTCGAGGCGAAGTACCTCGACGACTCCTGCGAGTACGACATTCCGGCCAACCTGCCGGAGCGGGTGACCCGCCAGGTGCAGGAGTACGCGGTTCGCGCGTTCACCGCGTTGGACTGCGCCGGCCTGGCCCGGGCCGACTTCTTCGTCACCCCGGAGCTGGACGTCTACCTCAACGAACTCAACACGATGCCCGGGTTCACCCCGACGTCGATGTTCCCGCGGATGTGGGCGGCCTCCGGCCTGGAGTACCCCAAGCTGGTCAACCGGCTGATCCGTACCGCCCAACGGCGCGGCGTGGGCCTGCACTGAGCCATCCGGCCTCCCCGCGCGGCCCGGCCGGCGCGGGGGGCCGGCTCAGCGCTGGCAGCCGGACGGGATGGCGCCGCCGGAGGGCACGCTCGCCACGATCGTGCTGGAGATCGACGGCACCCACTGCAACGGCTGCGCGTACGCACGCGGGACCCGCACCTCGATCGACGTCTCCCGGTCGACGGTGGTGAGCACCGTCTCCTCGCCCTGCTCGGCCAGGTGCCAGCAGACCCGGTTGACCGTCCAGACCTCGTCGGTGGCGGGGAAGGTCGGCTCGGCGCCGCCGCAGGCCACGGTGAGCGCGGGATCGCCGTACGCCGCGTTCTGCTCCGGGCCGGCGGTCACCGGCCGCTGGGCCAGGTCGCGGATGCTCGTCGGCAACTGCGAGAGCAGGGCCCGGCAGACCGTGGCCGGGCGGGCGGCCAGCGCCGGGGCGGCCATCTCCACCGGGGCGGTGGACTGCACCCGGGCGGTGGTCGCGGACGGCGACGGCGCGGCGGCCGGCGCGTCCGGGGTGAGCTTGGTGAAGGCCAACACGGCCACCAGCAGCGTGATCGGCAGCGCGATCAACGTGGCCAGCAGAGCGGCGCCACGAATGGTCCGGTCCCGGCCGGCCGGCGCGGCGGCGGCCGGGTCGGCCGACGCACCGATACCGTCAGCCGGCTCGGGTGTCCCGTCGGACGCGTCGCGCGGCCCGTCGTCGTCAAGCGCAGCGGAGGAGTTCGTCATCTCGTCCACCTACAGCCGTACCACCGAACACGTGAGGGTGCGGGTGATGCCGGGCACCATCTGCACCTTGCTGACAATGAGTTTGCCGAGTTCGTCGACGGTGTTCGCCTCGGTGAGGACGACCACGTCGTACGGCCCGGTGACGGCGTCGACGCGCACCACGCCGGCGAGGTCCGCGATGAGACCCGCCACGTCACGTGCCCGGCCCACCTCGGTCTGGATGAGGATGTACGCCTGTACCACGACTAGACCTCCGTCCGTCGCCGCCCGGGAGCGGCCCGAAGGGTGAAACTACCTTACGGACCAGGTCTGATCCCTATCGGTGGTCAAGGAGCAGCGGTGAGCGAGCACGGCGGAGCCGGGCGGCACGGGCGGAACACCGGCGGCGGCGCCAGCGTGTCCGGGATCGGGGAGTTCGGGCTGATCGGAAAGATCACCGCCCGACTGACGTACGGACCGACGACCCTGCTCGGCCCCGGTGACGACGCGGCGGTGGTGGCCGCGCCGGACGGACGGGTGGCCGCCTCCACCGACGTTCTGGTCGACGGGCGGCACTTCCGGCGGGACTGGTCCTCCGCCCGCGACGTCGGGCACCGGGCGGCGGCGGCCAACCTGGCCGACATCGCGGCGATGGGGGCCACCCCGACCGCCCTGCTTGTCGCCCTCTGCATGCCGGCGGACCTGGACACCAGCTGGGCGGAGGAGTTGGCCGACGGGCTCTCCGCCGAGGCGGCCACTGTCGGCGCGAGCGTCGTCGGCGGCGACATGTCGGCCAGCCCCACCCTCACCGTCGCGGTCACCGCGCTTGGTGACCTGGCAGGCCGCCCGCCCGTGCTGCGCTCCGGCGCCCGTCCCGGGGACGTGCTCGCCCTGGCCGGGCGCACCGGACACGCGGCAGCCGGGCTGACCGTGCTCACCCGGGGCTTCCGCACTCCCCGGCTGCTTGTCGAGGCGTACCGGCGGCCGCAGGTGCCCTACCCGGCCGGCCCGCAGGCCGCCCGGCTCGGCGCCACCTCGATGATCGACGTGTCGGACGGGCTGCTCGCCGACCTCGGCCACGTGTCGGCGGCCAGCGGGGTCGCGATCGACGTGCGCCGCGACGCGTTCGAGGTGCCCCGACAGATGGCCGACGCGGCGCAGGCGCTCGGCGTCGACCCGTACACCTGGATCCTCGCCGGTGGCGACGACCACGCGCTGGCCGCGACCTTCCCGCCCGGGGTGGTGTTGCCACCGGACTGGCGGCCGATCGGGGTGGTCACGGACGGTGTCGGGGTGACTGTCGACGGCGCGCCCCACGACGGCCCGGCCGGCTGGGACCACTTCCGGTGAGGCCCGGCGTCGACCGTATTCTGGATACCGTGAGTGAGATTGAGATCCGGGCCGTGCGGTTCGACGCACCGGTGGCGCAGCAGTTGATCAAGGCCGCACTGACCGACCTCGCCGCCCGCTACGGTGGCTCCGGTGATGACACCCCTGTCGACGCTACCGAGTTCGAGCCGCCCGATGGCGCGTTCCTCGTCGCCTATCTGGCCGGCGAGCCGGTCGGCTGCGGCGGCTGGCGGAGCCACGGCACGGACTGCGCGGAGCTGAAGCGGATGTACACGGCCCCGGCGGCGCGGGGGCGGGGCGTGGCCCGCACCGTGCTGGCGGCGGTCGAGCGTTCCGCCCGCGAGCAGGGCCGCAAGCGGGTGGTCCTGGAGTGCGGCGACAGGCAGCCCGAGGCGATCGCCATGTACGGCTCCGCCGGTTACGAGCGGATCCCGAACTTCGGCTTCTACAAGGACGCGGAGGGCTGCGTCTCCTTCGGCCGCACGCTCTGACCGGCGGTCCCCGGCGCCGGTTCGGCGCACGCACGACAGAGCCGGCGGACCTCAGGGTCCGCCGGCTGAGCCGTACGAGAAGGTGGGTGCCGCCGCGTCAGGCGCGGGTGACCTTGCCGGCCTTGATGCACGAGGTGCAGACCTGCAGCTTCTTGGTGTTGCCGCCACCGGCCGGGGTGCGCACCGACTGGATGTTCGGGTTCCAGCGGCGGTTGGTCTTCTTCTTGGACCAGGGCACGTTGTGGCCGAAGCCCGGCCCCTTGCCACAGACGTCGCACACGCTAGCCACGGGATACTCCTGGGATTGAAACGTTCATGAGGTTGCCGGCAGAGGTGCTGCACGGGCAACCGCGTCAGCCTACCCGATGCCCCGCCGAGGTGACCAACCGCCCTGGCCCGGTGACCAGCCGCCCCTCCGCCAGCGGAGGATGGTCGGCCCGCCGGGGTGACGGGGGTGGTTCCGGCGGCAACTGTACCCGGAGGGCGGATCCCGGTCGTGCGGGCCGGCAGGGCTGGCCTGCCGAGCGCCGGACAACCGGACACGCCGGACGACTCCGCGCGTGTCGGTGCGCGCAAGTAGGCTTCTGGCCGTGCTGGACACCCTCGACGCCGCCGCGGTGCGCCGTTGGTGCGCGGGTGGGTTGGCGGCGCTGAAGCGTCACCAGGGCGAGATCGACAGGCTCAACGTCTACCCGGTGCCCGACGGTGACACCGGCACCAACCTGGTGCTCACCCTCACCTCCGCCCAGCAGGCCCTCGCGATGAATCTGGACACCCTCCCCGACAGCGGCCCGACGGCGCACGGGCACGCGCTGCGGCTGATGGCCCAGGGCGCGTTGCTCGGCGCGCGGGGCAACTCCGGGGTGATCCTGTCGCAGATCCTGCGGGGTTTCGCCGACGAGGCCGCCGTGGCCCCGGCGGTGCGTGGCCGGGAGTTGGCCGCCGCGCTGCGGTCCGGCGCCGCCGCCGCGTACACAGCGGTTGCCCGACCGGTCGAGGGCACAGTGCTCACCGTGGTCGCAGCGGCCGCCGCCGCGGCCGACCGGGCGGACAACGACGACCTGGCGGTGGTGGCCCGGGTCGCGGCGCGGGCTGCGGCCGAGGCGCTCGCCCGCACCCCGGAGCAACTGCCGGCGCTGGCCCGGGCGGGCGTTGTCGACGCCGGTGGGCGGGGGCTCTGCGTGCTGCTCGACGCCCTGGTCGAGGTGCTCACCGGGGAGAGCGCCGTCCGGCCCGCACCGACGCCGCGCTCCGCCCGTCCGGCGGCCACTGTCGCCCGGGAGACCGGTTCCGACGAGTACGCGTACGAGGTGCAGTTCCTGCTCGACGCCGGGGCCGAGGCGGTGGCCGGGATGCGACGGGCGCTGGACGCGCTGGGGGATTCCCTTGTCGTCGTCGGGGACGGGCGGCAGCCGGAGAGCACCTGGAACGTCCATGTGCACGTCAACGACGTGGGCGCGGCGGTCGAGGCGGGCGTCGCGGCCGGCCGCCCGTACCGGATCTCGGTGACCCGCTTCGCCGACCAACCGGAGCCGCCCCGCGGCCCGGTGTCGGACGGTCGGGCCGCGGTGGTGGTGGCCACCGGCGGCGGCATCGCCGAGTTGTTCGCCGGGGAGGGCGCCACAGTGGTGCCGGGCAACCCGTCCACCAGTGAGCTGCTGGACGCGGTCCTCGGCACCGGCGCGGCCCGGGTGGTGGTGCTGCCCAACGACCCCAACACGGAGGCGGTGGCGAGCGCTGCCGCCCGGGAGGCCCGTCGGCACGGCATCAGGGTGAGCGTGGTGCCGACCCGCTCGCCGGTGCAGGCGCTGGCCGCCCTCGCGGTCCGCGACGGCGACCGCCGCTTCGAGGACGACGTGATCGCGATGGCCGAAGCCGCCGGGGCCTGCCGTTACGCCGAGGTCTGCCATGCCAGCCGCGAGGCGCTGACAGTGGCCGGCCCGTGTCGTCCGGGTGATGTGCTGGCGCTTGTCGAGGGGGAGGTGCACCTCATCGGCACCGACCTCACCGACACCTGCGCCGCAGTTGTCGACCGGATGCTGGGCGGCGGTGGCGAGATGGTCACCCTGCTGTCCGGGGTGGACGCCCCGGCCGGGCTCACCGATGCCGTCCGCGCGCACGTCGCGCGACGGTGGCCGTTCGTCGAGGTGCACGCGTACCCGGGAGGCCAACCGTTTTATCCGCTCCTGGTAGGGATCGAATGAGCGAACCAGCCACCATCGACACTCCGCTGAAGAAGCTGGTCGGGGACAAGACAGCCAAGGCGCTGGCCGCGCACCTCGACCTGCACACGGCGGGTGACCTGGTCTACCACTTCCCCCGTCGGTACGACGAGCGGGGCGAGCACACCGACATCCGCTCGCTTGACGTCGGCGAGCAGGTCACCGTGCTGGCCCAGGTGCAGCGCACCGCCGTGCGCCCGATGCGGCAGCGGCGCGGCAACCTGCTGGAGGTGACAGTCGGCGACGGCTCCGGCGGGCTGCTGACGCTCACCTTCTTCGGCAACCAGGCGTGGCGTGAGCGGGAGCTGCGCCCCGGCCGGTGGGGGCTGTTCGCCGGCAAGGTCACCGAGTTCCGGGGCAAGCGGCAGCTCAACGGCCCGGAGTACGTCCTGCTCGGCGAGGGTGGTGAGGGCGAGGCGGCGGTCGGGGACGAGATCGAGGAGTTCGCCGGCGCGCTGATCCCCGTCTACCCGGCCGCCGCGGCCGTGCCGACCTGGGTGATCGCGCGCTGCGTGCGGGTCGTGCTTGACACGTTCACCCCACCGGACGATCCGCTGCCGAGCGGCGTCCGGGCCAGCCGCAAGCTTGTCGGGCTGGGCAGCGCGTTGACCGAGATCCACCGGCCGTCCAGCAAGGAGGCGCTGTACCGGGCGCGGCGGCGGCTCAAGTGGGACGAGGCGTTCGCCGTCCAGGTGACGCTTGTGCAGCGCAAGCACCGGGCGGCCGACTGGCCGGCCCGGCCCCGCCCCGCCCGACCCGGCGGGTTGCTTGACGCCTTCGACGCCCGACTGCCGTACGAGCTGACCGCCGGTCAGCGCGACGTCGGCGTGGAGATCGCCGCGGACCTGGCCACCCCGCACCCGATGCACAGGTTGTTGCAGGGTGAGGTGGGCTCCGGCAAGACGGTGGTGGCGTTGCGGGCGATGCTCCAGGTCGTCGACGCGGGCGGGCAGGCCGCCCTGCTGGCACCCACCGAGGTGCTGGCCGCCCAGCACCACCGCGGCATGCTCGACCTGCTCGGGCCGCTCGGGCGGGCCGGCGAGCTGGGCTCCGCCGAGGACGCCACCCGGGTCGAGCTGGTCACCGGCTCACTGGGCGCGGCGGCCCGCCGGCGGGCGCTCGGCGAGGTCGCCAGCGGCGCCGCCGGCATCGTGCTTGGCACCCACGCCCTGCTCTACGAGGGCGTCGACTTCGCCGACCTCGGCCTTGTCGTCGTCGACGAGCAGCACCGTTTCGGCGTGGAGCAACGCGACGCGCTGCGGGCCAAGGCCGACCAGCCGCCGCACGTGCTGGTGATGACGGCCACCCCCATCCCGCGCACGGTGGCAATGACCGTCTACGGCGACCTGGAGGTCTCCACCCTCTCCCAGCTGCCCCGGGGGCGGTCACCGATCGCCTCGCACGTGGTGCCGGCCGCCGAGAAGCCGGCCTACCTGGACCGGGCCTGGCGTCGGCTGCGGGAGGAGGTCACCGCCGGCCACCAGGCGTACGTGGTGTGCCCGCGAATCGGTGAGGGGCCGGTCAGCGACGAGGAGCCGCCGCCGGTGGACGACAACGGCCGCCGGCCGCCGCTGGCGGTGACCGAGGTGGCCCCGCTGCTGGCCGAGGGGCCGCTGCACGGGCTGCGGATCGGGGTGCTGCACGGTCGCCTGCCGGCCGACGAGAAGGACGCGGTGATGCGCTCCTTCGCCGCCGGTGACCTGGACGTGCTCGTGGCGACAACGGTGATCGAGGTCGGCGTGGACGTGCCGAACGCTACAGTGATGATCGTGCTGGACGCCGACCGGTTCGGTGTCTCCCAACTGCACCAGTTGCGGGGCCGGGTCGGCCGGGGCGCGGCCGCCGGGCTCTGCCTGCTGGTCAGCGAGGCGGCCGAGGGCTCGTCGGCACGGGAACGGCTCGACGCGGTGGCGTCCACGAGCGACGGTTTCAAACTCGCCGAGTTGGATCTGGAGCAGCGCCGCGAGGGCGACGTGCTGGGCGCCACCCAGTCCGGGCACCGCTCACACCTGCGCCTGCTGTCGCTGCGCCACGACGCGGACCTGATCCGCGACGCCCGCGCCGAGGCGATCACCCTGATCGAGGAGGACCCGGACCTGACCGGCAACCCGGCGCTGGCCGCCTCGGTCGCCGCGCTTGTCGACGAGGAACGCGCCGAATACCTGGAGAAGGGCTGAGGCGACTCCCGCCCGCGACCAGCGGAACGGTGTCCACCCTCCGCCCTGCCTGACCCTGGCCCGTGAGGGCTGTGCAGGGGGCGGGCCGGAACGAGGCAGCGCCGATCGGCGCCTCGTCCCGCCGCGAACGCCCGCGTCGATCTGGTGACCGGCGTGTGCTCACCCGCAATGGACTGAGGGCGCGTCGACCAGATGGTCGACGCGCCCTCAGCTGTTAGCTAGAGCGGGTTGTCTCAGGCGGTGAAGCGCACCCGACGACGACGCGCCATCACGAACAGAGCAGCACCAGCGGCGAGCAGCACCACGGCGCCGGCGATGATCCCGCCGGTCGCGGCACCGGTCAGCGGCAGCGCCGGCCCGTCGTTGTCGCCGCCACCCTGGCCCGGGGTGCAGTTGGCCGGCTTGACCCACTTCACGGCGTCGGCCGCGTCGGCCTGCTCACCCTCGACGCTCGGGGTGACGGTCAGACCCTCGTACGCCTCGAAGGAGACCTCGGTCTTCTTGCCCGGGACGAGCTCGAGCTTCTTGACGACGTTCTTCTCCGAGGTCAGCACGACGGTCTCGGTGACACCGTCGGCCGGGTTGTCGGCGGTGATGACCAGCGCGTCACAGTCGAAGACGATCTCGAACACCGGAGCGTTGGGCTCCTCCGGCACCAGCGGGCCGGTCGGCTCGCTCGGCTGCGTGGTCGGCACCGGCGTGGTCGGCACCGGCGTGGTCGGCGTGGTCGTCGGCGTCGCGCTCGGCGTCGCGGACGGGGTGGCGCTCGGCGTCGCTGACGGCGTCACGGTCGGCGTGGGCGTCGGCTTCGTCGGCGTCGGCGACGGCGTGACCGGCGGCGTGTCGCACTTCTTGCTCAGCACCGCGGTGCCGGGGGCGGTGTTGGTGATCCGCTTACCGTCGCGGATCCACTCGGCGGTGACCTTCAGCTCGAGCGGGGAGCCCTTGGTGGTGAGCTGCACGCCAGTCACGTTGCTGTTGGCCAGGATCTTGGTGCCGGCGGCGATGCCGTCGATGGTGGTGCCGGACGGGGTCCACACCTTGGTGATGGTGGCTTCGAGGTCGCGCTCGCTGTTGGCCACCTTCCACTCGACGCGGTGCACGCCGTTCGTGGTCTTGCAGGCGGTGCCGGTGACGGTCGTGTGGTGCGCGAGTGCCGGGCCGGCGAACGTCGCTGCGCCGGTGAGGCCGATCAGCGCGCCTGCGGCGATGGCCGCGACGCGCCGCATCGGAGACTTGGGGAGGTTCAACGCCTGCTCCTGGTGAGGGGGGTACGGATCGCGGCGGGAGGTCGGGAGGCGGGGCGACCGGTTGGGTCGTCTGCTCACCGGGACGTCCGCGACGCGGGGGCGTTCCCGCGCGAAGCGGGGACAGAGGGTGACTGTACTGACGAGTCATGAATGAGGGGAGTTCTCATCATTGCCATTGGGCAATGTAGTTGATTCGTGATCTTTGATGAACGGATCGTGCTCGACTGATCACTGAGGACAGGTGGTGTCGATGACCGGTGGGCGGATCCGCAGTGGACCGAACGGCGGCGAGGGAGGTCAGGGGCGTTTCAGGCGAGGCGGACGACGTCAAGACCCCACCGGGACGCCACCCGGCCCGGCGATACCGGCGGTGTCGGTCGTGGTCGGCGTCGACTCGCGTAGCGTCGCGGGCATGAGCAGGAGGAGACGGTGACCCGGATCGTGGCCGGCACGCTCGGCGGGCGGCGGATCGCCGCGCCTCCCGGCGCCGGCACCCGACCCACGTCCGACCGGGTCCGGGAGGCGCTGTTCAGCGCCGTCCAGGCCGAGGTCGATCTCGACGGCACCCGCTTCGCCGACCTGTACGCGGGCTCCGGCGCGGTCGGGCTGGAGGCGCTCTCCCGGGGTGCCCGGCACGTCCTGCTTGTCGAGTCCGACCCCCGGGCGGCCCGGGTGATCCGGGAGAACGTGGCGACCCTGGGCGTCGGCCCGGCCGTCCGCCTGGTCGCCGGGAAGGTGGCGACGGTGCTGGCCGCCGGTCCGGACGGCGGGCCGTACGACGTGGTCTTCGCCGACCCGCCGTACGCGGTGCCGGACGAGGAGATCACCTCGCTGCTGTCGACGCTTGTCGCTGGTGGCTGGCTGGTGCCCGACGCGCTCGTGGTGGTGGAGCGGTCCAGCCGCACCAGGCAGTTCGACTGGGTGGAGGGGATCACCCCCGACCGCAGTCGCCGGTACGGCGAGACCACCCTTTGGTACGGTCGCCGATCATGAGACGTGCGGTCTGCCCCGGTTCGTTCGATCCGGTCACCAACGGACACCTCGACATCATCGGGCGGGCCAGTCGGCTCTTCGACGAGGTGGTGGTTGGCGTCCTGGTGAACCAGTCGAAGAGTGGTCTGTTCACCGTCGAGGAGCGGATCGACATGCTCCGCGAGGTGACCTCGTCGTACGGGAACGTGCGGGTCGAGTCGTTCCGCGGCCTGCTTGTGGACTTCTGCCGGGCGCAGCAGGCGAGTGTGCTGATCAAGGGCCTGCGGGCGGTCAGCGACTTCGACTACGAGTTGCAGATGGCCCAGATGAACATCGGGCTGGCCGGCGTCGAGACGCTCTTCATGCCGACCAATCCGCTCTACTCGTTCCTCTCCTCCAGTCTGGTGAAGGACGTGGCGAAGTGGGGCGGCGACATCTCCGCCCACGTGCCCGACCCGGTCCGCGAGGCTCTACAGGCCCGCCTGCGCCCCCGCCCCTGACCGTCTGGCCCTGACGTTCCTGGGCCGCCGGTTGCTCCGACGCCCCTTTTGCGGCAGATTGTCGGGGCGGTGATCCGCGCTCGGCGCGGGGTGACGATGTCGCGACGCGCCGGATTGGGGCGGATGGGGCTCGTGTGCGGCGAGCACGACATGATTGGTGACGCGGGGAACGGCCGTAGCCCGCATCATGGAGGTCGGCCGAGGAACGACAGGAGTGAGGTACCGGTGGACCCGCTCGATCGCATCGACGAACTGATCGCCATGGTGGAGCAGGCCCGCTCCGTCCCGATGTCGCGCAACAACTGCATGGTCGACCGGGGTGAGATGATCGCTGCCCTCGACGAGATGCGCGCCGATCTCCCCGCCGACCTGCGTCGCGCCGCCGCGCTGCTAGAAGAGCGCGACAAGATCATGGAAGCCGGCAAGCGCGAGGCGGACCGGATCATCAGCGAGGGTGAGGCAGAACACGCCCGCCTGGTCTCGGTGAACGAGATCACCGTGTCGGCCGAGCACGAGGGCGCCCGGATCATCGCCGAGGCCCGCGCCGAGGCGCAGCGCCTGCGGGAGGAGGTCGACGACTACGTCGACACCGCGCTTGCCAACTTCGAGCAGTTCCTCACCCGGGCGCTGGCCTCGATAGAGCGCGGCCGGGACAAGATGCACGCACTACGCGAGATCGGCACCTTCGGTGGGGATGAGGCCGAACGCCCGCTACCCTTCTGAGCGGCACCTCACCAGCCGACATTCTCGCCCGGGTGTCGCCCCCGGTTCGACGGTCCGGTGGTCACCCAGGTAACCTTTTTTGTCGGCCTCTCACCGGCCGGAGTCTGACTATGCCCAAGCACTCGCCATCGACACTCAACCCCAGGTCGCCGCTGGTCCTCGACACGAGGGACCTGCCGCGCCGCCCTGGCGCGTTGCGTGAGGTCCAGCGGGTCGTGCCGGCACCGGCAGACCTCGGTGTGGAGTTGATCGGCGTGCCGGAGGGCGCGGACCTCGACCTCGATCTGAGGTTGCAGTCGGTGTCAGAGGGCGTGCTCGTCTCCGGGACCATCACCGGTCCCGTTCGGGGCGAGTGCGGCCGTTGCCTGCGCGAGATCAACGACTCGATGGGCGTGACGATCCAGGAGCTGTACGCGTACGAGGACAGCACCACGGACGCCACGACCGACGAGGACGAGGTGGGCCGGATGCAGGGCGATCTGATCGACCTGGAGCCGGCGCTGCGGGACGCGTTGGTGCTCACGCTGCCGACCAACCCGCTCTGCCGGGAGGACTGCCCAGGGTTGTGCCCCGAATGCGGGACACACTGGGACGATCTGCCGGCCGACCACAGTCACCAGCAGATCGACCCGCGTTGGGCGGGCCTGTCGCAACTGACCGTTACAGAGGAGTAAGAACCGTGGCCGTCCCGAAGCGCAAGATGTCGCGCAGCAACACCCGGTCCCGCCGGGCGAACTGGAAGGCGACAGTGGTCGCGACCGTCGCGTGCCCGCAGTGCAAGTCCCCGAAGCTGCCGCACGCCGCCTGCTCCGTCTGCGGCACCTACAACGGCCGCCAGGTTCTCGAGGTCTGACCTGGACGCCGAGTGACGCCCCCGACCTCAGGTCGGGCGGCGCGCGCACCCTGGCATTCGCCCGGTGCCCCGGCTTCCTCCGACGCTGGCCGGCCCACTCCGGCCGGCGTTCCGATGGAGCCGGGCACCGCGCGGATCGCCGTTGACCTCCTCGGCGGGGACGACGCTCCCGCCGTCGTGGTTGACGGCGCTCTGCGGGCCATGCGCGCTGACCCTGACCTGCATCTGCTTCTCGTCGGCCCCGCCGAGGTCGCCGACGAGCTGATTGCTGCCCTCGATCCGCCGCAACGTGCGCGGATCACGGTGCGGCCCGTCCGTGATGTCGTCGGCATGGCCGACCATCCCAGCGCCGCCCGCGCGGAGAGCACGGTCCGGGCCGCGGTCACCGCCGTCCGCGACGGGACCGCCGACGCCCTGGTCTCCGCCGGCGCCACCGGCGCCACGGTCACCGCGGCCGTGCTCGGCCTCGGTCGCTGGCCGGAGATCCGCCAACCCGCGCTTGCCGCCACCCTGCCCACAGTGGCCGGGCCGGTCGTGCTCCTCGACGTCGGCGGCTCGCTGGAGCCCCGCCCGGCCACCCTGGCCCGCCACGCCGTGCTCGGCGCCGCGTACGCCGCGGTGGCGCACTCGATCGCCGCGCCGCGGGTCGGGCTGCTGTCGGTCGGCACCGAGGCCGGCAAGGGCGACCGGGTCCGTCGGGCCACCGACCCGTTGCTCGCCGTCGAGTCGCTGCCCGGTGGGGCGCGCTACGTCGGCCTGGTCGAGGGGTACGACGTGACCCTCGGCGCGCGCGTCGATGTGGTCGTCACCGACGGCTTCACCGGTAACGTGCTGCTCAAAGCCATCGAAGGCGCGTACGCGATGGCCGGTGGCCCACCCGCGGAGGGCGGCGCGCCCCGCGCGGCCGCCCTGCTGGGCGTCGCGGGGACGGTGGTCGTCTGCCACGGTTCCGCTCGCGCCGACGACGTCGCCTCGGGCATAGCCCTGGCCGCCCACCTGTGGCGGCGGCGCGCCACCGATCTGGTCTCGGCGTTGCTCGACGGCGACGCCGCGATGGACCGCACCGATCGCTCCACCGACACCGAGGTACGCACATCATGAGCAACGACAAGCGGCGGCGGGCGTCCGTCGGTCACCTGGAAGCCGCGTTCGGCGTGAGCCTGGAACCCGAGCTGCTACAGCGCGCCCTGACCCACCGCTCGTACGCGTACGAGAACGGCGGGCTGCCCACCAACGAGCGGCTGGAGTTCCTCGGCGACTCGGTGCTCGGCGTGGTGATCACCACCGCGCTGTTCCACAACCACCCGGACCTGCCCGAGGGGCAGTTGGCCAAGCTGCGCGCCAGCGTGGTCAACATGCGGGCGCTCGCCGACGTGGCCCGTGGCCTGGGCCCGGACGGCCTCGGCGCGTACCTGCTGCTCGGCAAGGGCGAGGAGACCACCGGTGGCCGGGACAAGGCGAGCATCCTCGCCGACACGCTCGAAGCGCTGCTCGGGGCGATCTACCTCCAGTACGGGTTGGACACCACCGGGATCGTCATCCACCGGCTCTTCGACCCGCTGATGGCCGAGTCGGCCGGTCGGGGCGCCGCGCTGGACTGGAAGACCAGCCTTCAGGAGCTGACGGCGGCGCTCGGGCTCGGCGTTCCGGAGTACCGGATCGAGGGCACCGGCCCGGATCACCTCAAGACGTTCACTGCCTGGGTGGTGGTGGCCGGCAACCGGTACGGCGGCGCCGAGGGGCGCAGCAAGAAGGAAGCCGAGCAGCGGGCCGCCGAGGCCGCGTGGCGCACGCTCGCCGAGCAGAACGGCCAGGCCGGCGACGACGGTCAGGACGGCCGGGCCGGCGACGGCGGCAAGGTCAGCGACGACGGGCGGGGCCAGCTGATCGACCCGGACGGCTCGGCCGACCGGGACGAGCCGTTCGGGCCGCTGGAACGCGCCGGGCGGGCGGCACAGGCCGAGCAGGCCGACCACCTGGCGCAGTCCCTGCCGGCCGGGGGTGCCGACGGCCACGAGACGGGCCTGCGGCGTGCCTGAGCTACCCGAGGTGGAGACCGTCCGGCAGGGCCTGGCCCAGTGGGTGGTCGGCCGCCGGATCGCCTCGGTCGAGGTCCGTCACCCGCGCGCGGTGCGCCGGCACATCCCGGGCGACGTGCACTTCGCCGACGTGCTCGCCGGCCGGACCGTGCTGGACGCCCGCCGGCGGGGCAAGTACCTGTGGCTGCCACTGGACAGCGGTGACGCGATCATCGGGCACCTCGGTATGTCCGGCCAGATGCTGCTCCAGCCACCCGGCACCACCGACGAGACCCACCTGCGGGTCCGATTCCGGTTCACCGACGACGGGCCGGAGCTGCGCTTCGTCGACCAGCGCACGTTCGGCGGGCTCTCGGTGAGCGAGGGCGGCGCCGAGCTGCCCGACGAGATCGCGCACATCGCCCGCGACCCGATGGACCCGGAGTTCTCCGACGCGGCGTTCGTCGCCGCGCTGCGCCGCCGGCACACCGAGGTGAAGCGGGCCCTGCTCGACCAGACCCTGATCTCCGGGGTGGGCAACATCTACGCCGACGAGGCGCTCTGGCGTGCCGAGCTGCACGGCGCCCGCCCCACCGACGCGCTGACCGGGCCGGCCGCGCAGCGCCTGCTCGGCCACGTTCGCGACGTGCTCGCCGAGGCCATCAGCGTGGGCGGCACCAGCTTCGACGCCCTCTACGTCAACGTCAACGGCGAGAGCGGCTACTTCGACCGGGCACTGAACGCCTACGGTCGCGAGGGCGAGCCGTGCCGACGGTGCGGAGCGCCGATCCGCCGCGAGGCGTTCATGAACCGATCCTCGTACAGCTGCCCGCGCTGCCAGCCACGGCCCCGGGGTTCCCTCCGGGGATGACCCGGAGTCGGCTCCGGGTCGGCACCGGCGGGTCGCGGCCGGACGCTCCGGGCCGCACCCCGTCGTACATCCGATTCGTGGGCTGATGCCCCTAACGCGGCCCGCCGTCCTCGGTGTACCGGCTCCGGGGCGGGCCAGGGCCGTTCCCCGATGTGACCACCTCGCCACGCACCTAACGTCAGCACCGTTGACAGGGGGTTGACGTGACAGGGGGACCCGAGATGGGGACAAGACCGGTGACGGTGCGGCTGGCGCGGTGGAGCGCCGAGCACCCGTGGCGGGCGATCGCAATGTGGGTCGTGTTCGTGGCGGTGTGCTTCGTGGGTGGCAACGCCGCCGGCCTGAACGAGGCCACCAGCGCCGACCAGGCGATCGGCGAGGCGGGGCGGGCCAGCCTGATCGTGGACGCCGGTGACTTCGACGATCCGGCAGTGGACAACGTGCTCATCACCTCACGGGGCGGTGCGCTGGACCCGGCGGCGGCGAAGGCGGCGGCCGACGACGCGGCGGCCCGGCTGCGCACGGTCACCGGGGTCGCCGAGGTTGGTCAGCCGGTCACCGCCCGGGACGGCTCGGCGCTGCTGCTGCCGATCACCATGTCCGGCGACCCGGAGACCGCCTCGGATCGGGTGCAGCCGCTGCGCGACGCCACCGCCGCCGTGCAGAGCGCACACCCGCAGTTGCGGGTCGAGCAGGTCGGCGGTCCCTCGATCGGCCAGGCGCTCGACGACACCCTGGGCAAGGACTTCGAGCGCGCCGAGCTGCTCAGCCTGCCCGTCACCCTGGCCATCCTGATCATCGCGTTCGGCGCGTTGATCGCGGCCAGCGTCCCGGTGCTGTTGGCGCTCTCCTCGGTCGCCGCCGCGATGGGCCTGTCCACACTCGCCTCGCACCTGGTGCCGGCCACCGACACCACGTCACCGGTGATCCTGCTGATCGGCATGGCGGTGGGGGTCGACTACTCGCTGTTCTACATCCGCCGGGAGCGGGAGGAGCGGGCCAAGGGCCGCTCCGGCCTGGACGCGGTGGAGATCGCCGCGGAGACCTCCGGGCACGCCGTGGTGGTCTCCGGTCTCGCCGTGATCATCGCGATGTCCGGGCTGCTGCTCGCCGGTGACGTGGTCTTCTCGTCCCTGGCGGTCGGCTCGATCCTGGTGGTCGCCGTCGCCGTGACCGGTTCACTGACCGTGCTGCCCGCCCTGCTGGCCAGGCTCGGCCGCTGGGTCGACCGGCCCCGGGTGCCGCTGCTCTGGCGGCTGACCGCCCCGCGCACCGGCCGGCACGGCGAGCCCCGCACGCCCCGGCTGTGGCCGGCGCTGCTCCGGCCGGCGCTGCGCGCTCCGGTGGTGACGCTTGTCATCTCGGTCGGCCTGCTGCTCGCGCTGGCCGCGCCGGCGCTCGGCATGAAGCTGAAGTTCCCCGGCATGGAGGACCTGCCGCGCACCACACCGGCGATGCAGGCGTACGACCGGCTCACCGCCGCGTTCCCGAGCACCGGCACCAACCACGTGGTGGCCGTCCGGGCCCCGGCCGAGCAGGCCGACCGGGTTCGCGCCGCCCTCACCGAGCTGTCCACCCGGGCCGCCGGCGATCCGCTGTTCGCCCCGGCCGAGGCGGACGGCCCGAAGATCGAGGTGTCGGCCGACCGGCGGGTGTCGGTCCTCGACGTCGCCACCCCGTACGCCAGTCGGGACGACCGGTCGGTGCAGTCACTGGAGAAGCTGCGCACGGACCTGGTCCCGGCGGAGCTGCGGGGCATTCCCGGCATCGAGTACGCGGTCGGCGGCAGCGTTGCCGACAGCGAGGACTACGCGGCTCACGTCCGGGAGAAGTTGCCGCTGGTGATGGGCTTCGTGCTGGTGCTGACGTTCCTGGTCATGGTGTTCACATTCCGGTCGGTGGTGGTCGCGGCCAGCTCGATCGTGCTGAACCTGCTCTCCGCCGGTGCCGCGTACGGGCTGCTGGTGCTTGTCTTCCAGGGCCAGTGGGCCGAGGGGCTGCTCGGCTTCACCTCGATGGGCGCGATCGTGTCCTGGCTGCCGCTGTTCCTCTTCGTGGTGCTCTTCGGCCTCTCGATGGACTACCACGTCTTCGTGGTCAGTCGGATCCGCGAGGGGATCCGGGCCGGCATGCCCAACCGCGACGCCGTGTCGTACGGGATCACCTCGTCGGCCGGGGTGGTGACAAGCGCGGCGATCGTGATGGTCGGCGTGTTCTCGATCTTCGCCACGTTGAGCACCATCGACATGAAGCAACTCGGCATCGGTCTGGCGGCGGCGATCCTGCTGGACGCCACGATCATCCGCGGAGTGGTGCTGCCAGCGTTGATGACGATGCTCGGCGATGCGAACTGGTGGGCACCGCGCTTCCTGCGCCCGCGCCCCGCGCCCGCGCCGGCCGATCCGCCGGCCCCGACCCCGGAGCTGGTGCCGGTGCCCTGAACCAGGCCGCGGTGGCCGGCCTGCGACGGCAGCCCGGCCACCGCCGTCCCCACCCGGTCCGCGCCGCTTGATCAACTCGGTTTCATTGATGTCGCGGTATCCCTAGCCGCGCAATACCGCGACATCATGAAAGTCGAGTCGATCAAGCGGCGAGGGCGCGCAGCGGCGGGGGCGCGCAGCGGCGGGGGCGCGCTGTGGCGAGGCGGGGTGTGGGCGGGTCCCGACGGCAGCCCGGCCACCGCCGTCTCAGGGCAGTGGGCAGGCTTCCCGCCACGCGTCCAGGTTGCGGTCCTTCCGGATCGAGGCGAAGCCGTAGCCGACGGTGGTGACGCAGAAGTCGTCGGTCGAGGTGTCGTACTCCACGTGGAAGACCGGCTTGCCCGCGTCGACGAACGGCAACAGTTTGGCGCACTGGCCCAGCCGGACACATTCCTCGTTGACCGCGAAGTCGAAGTCCGGGGCCAGCGCGGCGAGCTGCGGCACGTCGTTGACCAGCCCGGGGGAGAGGCTCAGTGCGCGGGCCAGCTCGGCGAGTCGGCGGTTGAACAGCAGTTGGTCGTCGAAGTCGAGGGGAAAGCCGGTGCGGGACGCGTACCCGTCGGCGTCGGCGAACGCCACCGCCCCGAAGCCCTTGCCCCGGCACAACCGGAACCGGTCGGCAAGCACCGGCTCCAGCGCGTCCCAGCTGCGGACGTCCAGCCAACGGCTGTCCGGTCGACGGGCGGCCGCGCCCTGCACGACGGTCGGCAAGCGGCTGGCGTCCGGGTCGGCGGAGTGGACCGAGCCGACGTGCACCTGGCAGATCAGCCGGCGGTCCCGGGACCGCAGCTCGGCGGTCTGCGCGGTGGTGGTGTCCACCGGATCGAGGAGGAAGACGTCCGCCTCCACCGCCGGGTCGAGCGGGCCACTGAGCTGCCACTGCCACTGCCACTGGCGGGCCTGCGCGGCCGGCCACTGGGTGGGTGCGCCGGGCGGGGTCAGCTCGGGTCGACATCCGTACGCCGGCACCACCAGGACGAGTGCGACGCCGGCGGACAGGACGCGGCGCAGTGGGCGTACGGCGACGCGTCGCCGCGGCCGGATCCGCATCGGCAGCTCCCGGGTCCCGGACGGCCCGTCGCCGCCCTCACCGGTACGCCGCCCCCACGCTCCGGCCCGGCGTACCTCACCGGGTCAAACGAGCGCGGGGGCGCGAACGACGCGCGGTCAGCGCGGCGCCGCGAAGACCTGGGTCCAGTACGGCCCGTTGCTGCTGGCGATCCCGACGCCGATCTCGGTGAACGCGCAGTTCAGGATGTTGGCCCGGTGACCGGAGCTGTTCATCCAGGCGTCCATCACCGCGGCCGGGGTCTGCTGGTTCCAGGCCACGTTCTCGCCATACGTGCGCCAGGCGTAGCCGACCCGGTCCAGCCGCACGCCGGCGTTGCTGCCGTCGCTGCCGGTGTGCGACATGTTCTTGTGGTCGGCCTGGTCCTGGCTGTGCGCCTGGGCGGCGGTCATCAGCTTGTCGTCGATGCTCAGCGCCGCGCAGCCGGCCTTGGCCCGCTCGGCGTTGACCAGGTCCACCACCTCACGGGCCTGCGCGCTGACAGTGCCGCTGGAGCCACCGGAACCGGTGGAGCCGTTGCTCGTGCTCGGCGCGCTGGTGCGTGACGCGCCGCGCCGTGACGCGGCGGTGGTACGCGACGCCTCCGGGGTGGGCTTGACGGTCCTGCTCGGTGTCGGGCTCGGCCGGGTCGGGCTGGGCGTGCTGGTCGGGGACGGCGCGGCGAGGGTGTCGAGCGTCGGCTCCTCGGTCGGCGCCTCCGACGCGGCGAAGGTGTCGTCGACGGCCGTCGGCTGGCTGGCCCCGTCGTCACCGCCGGGCAGCCCGAGCGCGCCGATGCCGAGACTCACCACGAGGGTGGCCGCCGCGGCGGCGCCACCGATCATCAGCGGTCGTCGCCAACGGCGGGGGGAGCGGTGTCGCCCCTCGCCGGTCCGGCTGGCGTCGGCGGGCCAGTCACCTGTCGTCTCCGGGCCGGCGTCGGGCCGCCAACCACCTGTCGTCTCCGGGTCGGCGTCGCCGTGCCAGCCGTCGACGGTCGCTCCGGCCGGGCCGCTGCCGTGCCAGCCGTCGCCGGTCGGCCCGGCGGGGGCGCTGCCGTGCCAGCCGTCGCCGGTCGGCCCGGCGGGGGCGCTGCCGTGCCAGCCGTCGGTGGTCGGGCCGGCGGGGGCGCCGTCGTGCCAGCGCTCGGTCGGCTCGTGCTCTGGGCGGTGGTCCCGCCAGGCGGCGGGGTGGGCGTCGGCCGGTGGGCCGGGGGTCTCCGGGGCCGACTGCCAGCCGGTCGGGGGCTGCTCCCGGTGCCACTCGTCGCCGGGCCGGTCCGGCTCGTCACCGAACAGGTAGGTCGAGCGGGGCTCCGGACGGTCGTGCAGCCAGGTCGGCTCGTCGGTCGGCCGCTCGGCGCGCCGGGAGGCGCCGTTCGGGTCCATCGGGTCGGTCCAGCCGTACACGCCTATGCCTCCACGGGTCGGTTGCGGGCCGGGGTGACGCTACGGCGCGCCTGCGACCTGCGGCAACGTGGCTAAGGAAGAGTTAAGGGGAACTCGGACGCCAGGGTGCGTAATTCCGCGGATCCGGGCGTACAGTAAAGGTGTCCGGACAGAGCGTGTCCGTGCCATTGCGGCAGCCCCCCGACAAGTGGACAGGTCGACGTAGAGATGATCTACGGCCTGCGAGAACTTGACGAAGGAGGGGTTTGCGGCTCAATATATAGGTGTCGCCAGTCGCGCCCGGTCATGCCCAGATACAGCTGGAATGACAGCCGCGTACAAATGGGCGCGCGTTGGCCGGCCTTTCCGGCAGCGCATATCAAGGAGTCAGCATGGCGAAGGCCCTCTACGGCCACGTAGGTGCAGCGCCCGACCGGCGTCTGCTCGACGAGGTCACCCGACTGCGTTCCAGGGTTCAGGCACTGGAGTTCGAGATCACACGGTTGCGTGCCGACAATGATCGGCTTGCGGCGGCTGCGGCGGAGGCAGATGATCTGCTCCGTCTGGCCGAGCCGGCGCTGACCTGATCTCCGTGTCGCAAAACTGAATCGCACTCTCGCAAAATGCGCGCCGACACCTCTGTGCCGGCGCGCAACACTGTCCGGCCCCTTTCGGCGCCGACGATTTATGATCTTGTGGTCGGTCCCGCCCTTGGCGCGCCCTCGGTATCCGAATAGCGCTCCGAGTGATAAGCCGATCATGAACGGCCCTCGTCCCTGTCGTGACCGCCAGAACAACAGCGCGCTCGCGTCCCGCGCCCGCGCCGCACGCGGCCCGGGGCGGGTCGCGTGCCCGCCCGCTCCCACCACCGGGTTAGTCTGCGAGTTCACCCAGGTCCCCACAGCCGGCGACGGTACGGCGGCCACCGGACGAGGATCGAGAAGGTGTATCTCAAGAGCCTGACGGTGAAGGGCTTCAAATCCTTCGCCTCCGCCACGACGTTGAAGCTGGAGCCCGGGATCACCTGCGTGGTGGGCCCGAACGGCTCCGGCAAGTCCAACGTCGTCGACGCCATCGCCTGGGTGCTCGGCGAGCAGGGCGCCAAGGCGCTGCGCGGCGGCAAGATGGAGGACGTCATCTTCGCCGGCACCGCCGGCCGCGCGCCGCTGGGCCGTGCCGAGGTCACCCTCACCATCGACAACACCGACGGCGCGCTGCCCATCGAGTACACCGAGGTCTCCATCACCCGCCGGATGTTCCGCTCCGGCGAGAGCGAGTACGAGATCAACGGCAACACCTGCCGGCTGCTCGACATCCAGGAGCTGCTGTCCGACTCCGGCATCGGCCGGGAGATGCACATCATCGTCGGGCAGGGCCGTCTCGACGGCATGCTGCACGCCAAGCCGGAGGACCGCCGCTCGTTCATCGAGGAGGCGGCCGGCGTCCTCAAGCACCGCAAGCGCAAGGAAAAGGCGCTGCGCAAGCTCGACGCGATGCAGGTGAATCTCAATCGCTTGACCGACCTCACGGCCGAGCTGCGCCGTCAGCTCAAGCCGCTGGGCCGGCAGGCCGAGGTGGCCCGCCGGGCGGCCGCCATCCAGGCCAACCTGCGCGACGCCCGGTTGCGCCTGCTCGCCGACGACCTGGCCACCCTGCGGACCACCCTGGACCGGGAGATCGCCGACGAGACGGCGCTGCGGGAGCGGCGTGAGCAGATCGAGGGCGAGCACGCCGAGGTGCAGGGCCGGCTCGGCGAGCTGGAGGCCGCTCTCGCGGAGGACGCTCCGCTGCTCGCCGCCGCCCAGGACACCTGGTACAAGCTGTCCGCCCTCCAGGAACGCTTCCGCTCCATCGAGCAGTTGGCCCGGGAGCGGCTGCGGCACCTCAGCGCCAGCGGCGACGACGAACGGCCCGGGCGCGACCCGGACCAGCTGGAAGCCGAGGCGGAACGCGTCCGCGAGCAGGAGGAGGAGCTGCGCGCGGCGCTCACCGACGACCAGATCCGGCTGGCCGAGGCGGTCGAGCACCGCCAGGAGCTGGAACGGCAGCTCGCCGCCGCCGAGCGGGAGCTGGTCGCCGCGGCCAAGGCCATCGCCGACCGGCGCGAGGGAATGGCCCGGCTCACCGGTCAGGTCAACTCGGCCCGGGCCCGGACCACCAGCGCCGGTGAGGAGATCGAACGGCTCGCCGTCGCGCACGCCGACGCGTTGGGCCGCGCCGACCAGGCACAGGCCGACCTGGACGCGGTGGCCGCCCAGTCCACCGAGGCCGACCGGGACAACGCGGACCTGGACGCCCGGCACGCCGAAGCGGTCGCCGTGCAGGAGCGGGCGCAGGCCACGGTGCGATCGCTTGCCGACGCCGAACGGACGGCGGAGAAGGACGCCGCCACCTGGAAGGCCCGGGAGGAGGCGCTCGCCCTGGGTCTGCGGCGCAAGGACGGCGCCGGGGCGCTGCTCGCCCGCGCCGACGACGTACCCGGCCTGCTCGGCAGCCTCGCCGGGCTGCTCACCGTCGCGCCCGGACACGAGGCCGCGCTGGCCGCCGCGCTCGGCGGTCTCGCCGACGCGGTCGCCGTCAGCGGGGTGGACGAGGCCGTCGAGGCGATGCGGCTGTTGAAGATCTCCGACGCCGGCCGGGCCGGTCTGCTCGTCGGCAGCCCGGCGGGGCCCGGCATGACCGGCTCCGCCGACGCGCTGCGCCCGAAGCTGCCCGATGACGCCAAATGGGCTCCCGACCTGGTGGAGTGCGGCGACGAGCTGCGCCCGGCGGTACACCGGGCACTGCGGGACGTGGCGCTCGTCGACGATCTCGCCGCCGCGGCCGACCTGGTCGCCGGCAACCCCGAGCTGCGGGCGGTCACCCCGGACGGCGACGTGGTCGGGGCGTACGCGGCGGCCGGTGGGTCGGCCAAGGCCCCCAGCTACATCGAGGTGCAGGCGGCCGTCGAGGAGGCCCGCAGCAACCGGCTCACCGCCGAGCGCGGTGGCGCGGAGCTGCGTGACCAGCTCGTCGAGGCGCGTGCCGAGGTGGCCGCCGCCAAGGAGGCAGTGCAGCACGCCGCCGCCGAGAAGCGCGAGGCGGAGAGCCACCGCAACGCCGCCGCCCGCCGGTTGGCCGAGCTGGGCGCGGCGGCGCGTTCCGCGAAGGCGGAGACCGATCGCCTCGGCGAGTCCCGAGCCCGTGCCGAGGCGGCGCGGCAGCGGGACCTCACCGCGCTCGCCGAGCTGGAGGAGCGGCTGCGGCTGGCCGAGGAGACCCCGGTCGACGCCGAGCCGTCCAGCGAGGAACGCGACCAGCTCGCCGCCATGGTGCCGCAGGCCCGGCAGAACGAGATGGAGGTCCGGCTCGCGGTGCGTACCGCCGAGGAGCGGGTCTCCTCGATCGCCGGTCGGGCCGACTCGCTGACCCGGCAGGCCACCGCGGAGCGGGCGGCGCGGGAACGCGCCGCGGCCCGGCGAGCCGCGCGCACCCGGGGCGCTAGCATCGCCCGCGCCGTCGCCAGCGGCGCCCGGGAGGCGCTCACCCGGCTGACCAGCTCGATCGCGACGGCCGAGGAGCACCGCGACGCTGTCGCCCGGGAACGCGCCGCCCGGGAGGCCGAGCTGCAGGAGGTACGCGGGGCGGCCAAGCGCCTCGGCGCGGAGCTGGAGCGGCTGACCAGCCAGGTGCACCGCGACGAGGTGGCCCGCGCGGAGCAGCGGCTGCGCATCGAGCAGTTGGAGGCGAAGGCCGCCGAGGACTTCGGGTTGGACGTGGAGACGCTTGTCGCCGAGTACGGCCCGGCGCAGCCCGTCCCGCCGACCCAGGTCGACGTCGCGACGGCCGAACGCGACGGCCTGCCGGTGCCCGAGCCGGTGCGCTACGAGCGGCCGGTGCAGGAGAAGCGGGCCGCCAAGGCGGAACGCGAACTGGCCCTGCTCGGCAAGGTCAACCCGCTCGCGCTTGAGGAGTTCGCCGCGCTGGAGGAGCGTTTCAAGTTCCTCTCCGAGCAGCTGGAGGACCTCAAGGCCACCCGTCGGGACCTGCTCACCGTTGTCAAGGACGTGGACGAGCGGATCCTGGAGGTGTTCGCCAGCGCCTTCGAGGACACCGCCCGGGAGTTCGAGCAGGTGTTCACAGTGCTCTTCCCCGGCGGCGAGGGCCGACTGATCCTCACCGACCCCGACGACCTGCTCACCACCGGCGTCGAGGTGGAGGCCCGCCCGCCGGGCAAGAAGATCAAGCGGCTGTCCCTGCTCTCCGGTGGCGAGCGGTCGCTGACCGCGGTGGCCATGCTGGTGGCGATCTTCCGCGCCCGGCCCAGCCCGTTCTACATCATGGACGAGGTGGAGGCGGCCCTGGACGACGTGAACCTGGGCCGGTTGATCACGTTGCTGGCACAGTTGCGGGAGAAGAGTCAGCTGATCGTCATCACGCACCAGAAGCGGACGATGGAGATCGCCGACGCGCTCTACGGAGTGACAATGCGCAGCGGGGTCACCCAGGTGATCAGCCAACGGCTCAACCGGGCCGACGAGGACGACAAGCGGCACGGCCGCGGCGAGGAGAACGGGTAGTGGCTCGGGAACGCGCGACGGCGCTCCTGCTGGACTTCGACGGCGTACTGCGCCGGTGGGATCCGGCGGTGGCCGCCGTTGTCGAGCGGGAGTACGGCCTCTCCGAAGGCGTGCTCGGCGAGATCGCCATGCAGTGGGGACGGCTCCAGCCGGTGCTCACCGGTCAGGTCAGCCACGCCGAGTGGATGAGCAGCGTGGCGGACGCCCTGACCGAGTCGGTGGGCAGCCCGGAACGCAGCCGCGCCGCCGTCGAGCAGTGGCAGCGCTACCGGGGCGAGGTCGACCAGGAGGTGCTGGCGTTCGTCCGGGAGGTCCGCGCCGCCGGGATCACTGTCGGCCTGGCCACCAACGCCACCGACCTGCTCGACGCCGACCTGGCCGCCCTCGACCTGGTCGGCGAGCTGGACGTGGTGGTCAACTCCTCCACGATCGGCGTGCACAAGCCGGCCCCGGAGTACTTCCAGGCCGCCTGCCAGGCGCTGGCCACCCCGCCGGCCCGGGTCCTCTTCGTCGACGACGAGGACTGGGCAGTGCGGGGCGCCCGCTCCGCCGGGCTGTCGGCGCACCGCTGGGGCGGTCACGCCGACCTGCGCTACCTGCGGGCGGCCCTGGACTACTGAACGTCGGTCAGTCGCCGGTGACGCCGTCGATGCGTTCCCGGATCAGGTCGGCGTGGCCGTTGTGCCGGGCGTACTCCTCGATCATGTGGACGTACACCCAGCGCAGGCTGAAGGTGCGGGTCCCGTCGCTGCGGGTCAGCTCGAACGTCTCGTCCAGGGACCGTCCCTCGACCGCCGCCCGTGCCGCGTCGACCTCGGCCCGGAAGGCGGCGAAGGCGCCCTCCGCGTCGGCGCCGGACGCGGCATGGAAGTCGGCGTCGTTGTCGGTGTCGTAGTCGAAGAGGTCGGGCAGGTCCTGGCCGGCGGAGCGCTGGCGGAACCAGGAGCGCTCGACGTCGGTCATGTGCAGGACCAGCCCGAGCAGGCTCAGGCCGGACGGCTCGACGCTTGCCGTGCGCAACTGCTCGGCGGTCAGGCCGGCGCACTTGTGCAGCAGGGTGTCGCGGTGGTAATCGAGCCAGCCGTCAAGCATGGCGCGCTCATCAGCGACAAGGGGCTCGTGACTGCGGTCGATCTCCGGTGCTCTCCAAGTCATCGGGTCATCCTGCGGCTCGGGTACGACAGTCGCGACCGGATTTCAGGGCACCACGACGACGGGCCACCGGCCGGTGCGGACCAGGCGGGTGGCGACCGAGCCGACCAACCGGTGACCGGCCTGCTCGGAGGTGCCCACCACCACCATGTCGGCCTGGAACTCGTCGGCCGCCGCGCACAACTCGCCGTACGCGTCGCCGCGCCGGAACAGGAAGGTCACCGGGATGCCCCACTGCTCGGCCCCGCGCCGGCACTCCCGGCGCAGCTCGTCGGCCACCTCGTCGTGGGTGCGCTGGACCGCGCCGGCGTCCATGCCGGGCACCAGCGCGGTCAGCCCGCTGGCCGAGCTGACGAAGACCACCACCAGGGCGGCGCCCTGCCGGCGGGCCAGGCCGGCCGCGTAGGCACCGGCCCGCTCGGAGGTACGGGTGCCGTCCACGCCCACCATGACCACGCGCGGGCCGTCGGTGCCGCGCTCGAAGGGCAGCGGGCGGGTTCGGGGGCCGTACTCCTCGCGGTCCGGTGCTCCCACGCTCATCGCTCTACCTCACCTCTGCTCGCCGGTGGGGACCACTGCCGCGCCCGCGCCGGCTGCGACTGTCGATTCCCGCTCGACCTCGTCGGAAACCGGGTTGCCGTTGTGCTGGCGCAGCGGCACCTCCTTGATGAAGGCCACCGCGATCAGCGCGACAAGCGCGAAGGGGGCGGCGGTCAGGAAGATGTCACCGGCACCGTGGCCGTACGCGCTCTCCACCACCGCCCGCAGCGGGCCGGGCAGGGTGTGCACGTCGGGCAGGGTGCCACCGCCACCGGAGCTGGACGCGGGGATGCCGAGCTGCGCCAGCCCGTCGGCGGTGTAGTCCTTGACCTTGTGGGCGAGCACCGCGCCGAGGGCGGAGACGCCGATCGCGCCGCCCAGGCTGCGGAAGAACGCCACCACCGAGCTGGCCGCGCCGAGCTCGTGCGGGCCGACGGTGTTCTGCACGGCGAGGACCAGGTTCTGCATGGTCATGCCCAGGCCGACACCGATCAGCAGCATGTAGACGCTGAGCAGTGTGAAGTTGGTGTCCGCGCGGAGCGTGCCCATCAGCGCGAAGCCGATGGTGAGCAGCGCCGACCCGATCACCAGGTACCGCTTCCAGCGGCCGGTCTTGGTGATGACCCGTCCGATGACGGTGGAGGCGACAAGCAGGCCGAGGATCATCGGCAGGGTCATCAGGCCGGACATGGTCGGGCTCTGCCCGCGGCTGATCTGGAAGTACTGGCCGAGGAAGATCGACGCGCCGAACATCCCGACACCGACCGCGATGCTGGCCACGACGGCCAGGGTGATGGTGCGGTTGCGGAACAGCCGCGGCGGGATCATCGGCTCGGCGGCCCGGGTCTCCACCCGGATGGCGAGGGCGCCGAGGAGCAGCGCGCCGACGACCATGACGGCGGTCTGCCAGGAGGCCCAGGCGAACTGGTCGCCGGCGAGCGAGACCCAGATCAGCAGGACCGAGACGGCAGCGGTGATCAGGGTGGCGCCCCACCAGTCGATCTGCGCCTTCCGCTTGATCACCGGCAGGTGCAGGGTCTTCTGGAGCACGATCAGGGCGACGATGGCGAACGGCACGCCGACGTAGAAGCACCAGCGCCAGCCGAGCCAGGAGGTGTCGACGATCACGCCGCCGATCAGGGGGCCACCGATGGTGCCGACGGCCATCACGGCGCCGAGGTAGCCGCTGTAGCGGCCCCGCTCACGCGGCGCGATCATCGTCGCCATGATCACCTGGGCCAGCGCGGTGAGGCCGCCGGCGCCGATGCCCTGGAGCACCCGGCAGGCGATCAGCTCTCCGGTGCCCTGCGCGAGGCCGGCCAGCACCGAGCCCAGCACGTAGATGCCCAGGGCCAGTTGCACGAGGGTCTTCTTGCTCGTCAGGTCGGCGAGCTTGCCCCAGATCGGGGTGGTGGCGGTGGTCGCGAGCAGGGCCGAGGTGACCACCCAGGTGTACGCGGACTGGCCGCCGTGCAGTTCGGTGATGATCCGCGGCAGCGCGTTCGAGATGACCGTCGAGGAGAGGATCGCGACGAACAGGCCCAGCAGCAGGCCGGAGAGCGCTTCCAGGATCTGCCGGTGGGTCATGTCGACGGCGGCCGCCCGAGTGGGGACTGTGGCCTGGCTCATCGTGTATTGCCTCCGAATGGAGTCGAGGTGGAGCGGCGGCGGGGGGCGCGCGCGGGCCGCCTGGGAGTTGCCTGAAGCAACCGTATGCCTTGGTTGCCTGAAGCAACAACTTGGCGAACGGGCGAGCTATTCCCCGCCGAGGGGCCGCTACTGCCAGGAGTCGTTGAACCGGCCGAGCAGCCGGGCGAACTCCTCGACGTCCCGGCTCGGCCAGCCGTCAAGCGCGCGTAGGAACTCGCCCAACCGGGCCGCGCGGGCGACGTCGAACCGGCGCTGACCCTCGTCGGTGAGGCAAATCTGCGCGGCCCGCCGGTCGCTCGGATCGGGGTCGCGGTGGACCAGCCCGAGAGCTTCCAGCGCGTTGATCTGTCGACTCAGCGTGCCCTTGCCCACACCCAGCAGCGCCGCCAACTCGGTCAACCGGATCGACCCACTGCGCCGCAACCAGAGCAGCAGCCCGTAGGTGTTCGGCTCCAGATTCGGATGCACCTCCCGGGCGATCTCCCAGGAAACCGCCCGCCCACGACGCAGCAGAGCGGTCAACTCGTGCTCGACCGCCCGGATCGGCTCCGGCAGGTGCTCATCCACGGCGTAGAGACTACGACGCGGTCGGCTCGTCACTGGCGGATAGTCGACGCCGCATCACGGGGCGTAGGTGCCCGTCCTTCGTGGTGCCCTCGATGACGACATCCGCCCCGCGCCCCTTGTGGGTCAGCGTGGCGACCGCGTTGCCGAAGTAGGGACCGGCCAGCTTGCGCCAGCGCACCCCCGGCCGGCGTACGCCCGCCGAACGGGCCAACGCCCGGGTGGCCCCCGCCGGGCCCGACGACCAGCCCAACCGCATCAGCGGACGGATGCCGGCCGGCACCTGGTTGTGGATCGGCGAGCAGGTGAGCTGGTGCACGGGCGTGACCACCGCCGGGTCGAAGAACCGGGCCCGCGCCACGTACGAGTGGTGCACATCCCCGGAGAGCACGCTGATCGACGCCGGCGGTGCGTACGCCGGGCCTGCGCCGACCCGCGCGCCGGACTGCCTCGCGGTGCCGGTGCCGATCCGGGCGAAGGTCTCCGCGAGTGCCTCGAACGAGCGCCGGAACGCCGCCCAGTGCTCCAGGTCCAGCGCGCGGCGCAGCTTCTCCGCCCCGCGCGCCACCCAGGGTCGACGCGATTCGGCAAGCTTCTCGTTCCACGTCTCGATGTGATGGATGCCCTGCGGGAGCAGCCAGGGCAGCGACGCGCCGACCACCAGGTGGTCGTAGATCCCGTGCGCCTGGTCGAGGAACCAGGACCATTCGCCCGGTGGCAGCATGGCCCGGCTGCCCGGATCGAGCACCCGGCTGCACCGGTTGTCCAGCATGACCAACCGGGTCCGGCCCAGATCCAGGGCGTAACTCCACTGGTACTGCACCGCGCGCCAGCGTTCGGTGTCGTGCGCCAGGTCCGACTCCTGGTCGACCCGGTGCCCGAACTCACGCAACACACCTGTGGCGTCCTCGGCGGCGGCGACCTTGGCGAAGACCGGGTCGGCGGCGATCTCGTCCGGGGCCAGGTTGCCCAGGTGCTGGTAGACCCAGTACGAGGCGAGCCCGCTGCCGATGCGCTCCTGCCACCACGGCTGCTCGCGCACCTCCGCACGCCAGGCCGCCGAGGTGTTCCAGTCGTCGATGATCTCGTGATCGTCGAAGATCATCACGCTCGGCACTGTGGAGAGCAGCCAGCGGATCTCCGGATCGCGCCAGGACTCCAGGTAGAGCTTCGTGTACTCGTCGAAGCTCACCACCTGGTCGGCCGGGGCGCCCTTCGGCCGCCGCCGCCGCCGGCGCAGCAGCCGGCGCACCGTGGGCGAGGTGACATCGGCGTAGACCTGGTCGCCGAGCAGCACCAGCAGGTCGGGCAGCGGGTTCGACTCCGGGTCGGCCATCAACCGCCGGGCGTACGCGTCCAGCGCGTCCGGCGGCAGCTTCCGCGTGGTGGCGTGCTGGGTGGTCTCCCGGCACGAGCCGAAGATCAGGTTGACCGGCTGGTCCCGGTCGTCGACGGCCCGGGTGCGGATCACGCTCGGCGGGAAGCCGTTGCTCGGCACCGGCCAGACCACCTCGTCGTCGACAAGCACCTCGTAGGTGGTCTCGCTGTCCGGGGTGAGCCCCTCCACCACCACCAACGCGTAGTGGTGCTCGTACGCCGAGAAGGTGGGCGCGGTGCCGGTGGCGCCGCTGGCGGTGCGGACGGTGACCACGGCGGGCGCCGCCGTCTCCACCCAGATGGTGGCCCGGGTGTCGACGACTCGCCGCAGGAGGGGGCCGATGAGGAGGTGTGCGGCGGGCATGCGGCCGAGCCTACCGCCGGTTTCGGGCACCGGCGGGGTGCGGTGGTGGAGACTCCGGGCACCGCCCGGGGTGCGGTGGCTGGGACGCCGTCGCCGCCATCTGACAGGATTCCGGCATGGCCGAATATCTCGTCCTCGCTCTGGTCCTGCTCGGTGTGCTGATCGCCGGCACAGTCGGGCTTGTCGTGCCGCGACTGCGGCGGCGGCCCGAGCCCCCGCTTCCCCGCACCGAGGTCGACACCAGAGCCGAGGAGGATCTCGCCGGCCCGCCGGTGGAGGCACCGGAGTCCGATCTGTCCACCGGCGTCCTGGTCGAGCCACCGCCGGTCATCGAGGCGCCCGCACCGGTGGAGGTGCCCGAGCCGACCGCCGGGCGACTGGTCCGGCTCCGCTCGCGGCTGTCCCGCTCGCAGAACGTCTTCGGCAAGGGCCTGCTCGGCCTGCTCGCCCGCGACCACCTCGACGAGGACGTCTGGGAGGAGATCGAGGACAGCCTGATCACCGCCGACGTCGGCGTCGACGCCACCCGCGACATCGTCGACCGGCTCCGCGAGCGCACCCGGGTGCTCGGCACCCGCTCCGCCTCCGAGCTGCGGGCGCTGCTCGCCGCCGAGCTGGTGAACGCGCTCGACCCGAGCCTGGACCGGTCGCTGCGGACCGCCCCGAAGGACGGCGTGCCGGCCGTGGTCCTGGTCGTCGGCGTCAACGGCGCCGGCAAGACCACCACCTGCGGCAAGATCGCCCGGGTGCTGGTGGCCGACGGCCGGACCGTGCTGCTCGGCGCCGCGGACACCTTCCGGGCCGCCGCCGCCGACCAGCTGGAGACCTGGGGCTCGCGCGTCGGCGCGGAGACCGTCCGGGGGCCCGAGGCCGCCGACCCGGCCAGCGTCGCCTTCGACGCGGTCAAGCGCGGCATCGACACCGGCGTGGACACCGTACTCATCGACACCGCCGGCCGCCTGCAGAACAAGGTCGGCCTGATGGACGAGCTGGGCAAGGTCAAGCGCGTGGTGGAGAAGCAGGGCCCGATCGACGAGACACTGCTCATCCTGGACGCCACGACCGGCCAGAACGGCCTGGAACAGGCCCGGGTCTTCACCGAGGTGGTCAACGTGACAGGTGTCGTGTTGACCAAGCTCGACGGGACCGCCAAGGGTGGCATCGTGATCGCCGTGCAGCGCAAGCTCGGCATCCCCGTGAAGCTGGTCGGCCTCGGCGAAGGCAAGGACGATCTGGCCCCGTTCGACCCGGCGCAGTTCGTGGACGCGCTGCTGGGGTCCGAGGCCACCGGACGGGACGCGTAGTCTCGGGTGACCACCGACGATCGCGCGTACGCGGGCTGGCGCGAGCCCGGCCACCCCTCGCAGCGCCTCGGGAGACCGTACGTGACTTCGCAGGAGATCCCGCTGCACGGCGGCAACGTCAGCACCGTCGTCCGCGTCGGTGACACGGTCCGCCGCAACGCCGGGCCGTGGACGCCGTCCGTGCACGCCCTGCTGCGGCACCTGGAGTACGTGGGCTTCACCGGCGCGCCCCGGGCGCTCGGGATGGACGAGCGCAACCGTGAGGTGCTGTCGTACCTGGAGGGGGAGTGCGGCGAATACCCGCTCGCCCCGCACTGGGTGACCGACGAGGCGCTGGTCACCGTCGCCACGATGCTGCGGATGTTCCACGACGCGCAGTACGGGTTCACCCCCGCGCCGGGGGCGGTCTGGCGCTCGTTCGGGCCCCCGCCGCCGGACACCGAGGTGATCTGCCACCACGACGCCGCGCCGCACAACGTGATCTGGCGGCCGGACGGCACCCTCGGGCTGATCGACTTCGACCTCGCCTCGCCCGGGGCGCGGATCTACGACGTGGCGTACGCGGCCTGGACCTGGGTGCCGATCTTCGCGGACCGGGACTCGATCACGCTGGGCTGGAAGCACCCGGACCGGCCGCGCCGGCTCCGGCTCTTCGCCGACGCGTACGGGTTGATTCCGCGCGACCGGCACCGGCTGATCCGGACCATCCGCAAACGGATCGTGGACCACGTCGAGGGGATCCGCCGGATGGCCGCCGCCGGGGAGCCGGCGTTCGTCCGGATCGTGCACAAGGGGCACCTGCGCCGGCCGATGCGGGATCTGCGGCTGCTCGACTACGAGCGGCACGCCCTGGAGAACGCCCTCCGCTGAGCGCCGAACTGTCGATGCTCGGCCGGTCCCGGCACGCGGACCGGTCGATGGGTCTGGCCGGTCAGCCATCGACGTTCGCCGTCCGAACGATCCACCATTGTCCATGCCGCTGACTGTGCGGACTTCGTGACACGTACGAAACAACCCGTCACGAACCGGAAACCCGCACGGGACCGTGGGTGAAACAGCCGGCCGCGAAGCTTCCGCGCAACCGGCCTACGGGCGACGCTGCCCCGGAAAGCCGCGAAGGAGGACTTCACCTTTAGGAGGCCAGCGTGCCTGAAGCACCGACGATCGACGGCGCCAATACCACGTGGCTGCTGGTTTCGACCGCGCTCGTGCTGCTCATGACCCCCGGACTGGCGCTGTTCTACGGCGGCCTCAACCGGGCCAAGGGCGTACTCAACATGATGATGATGAGCTTCTCCGCTATCGGGCTCATCTCTATTCTGTGGTGGTTCTACGGTTTCAGCGTCGCCTTCGGGACCGACGTGAACGGCTTCTGGGGTGACCCGGGCGCGTACCTCGGCACCAAGACCTTCCTCGCCGAGTCCGACCTGTGGGGTGCCACTGCGGAGAACCCCAGCGGCATCGGGATTCCGCTCTACGTGTTCATGGCCTTCCAGATGGTCTTCGCGGTGATCACCGTCGCGCTGATCAGTGGTGCCATCGCCGACCGGGCCAAGTTCGCCGGCTGGCTGCTGTTCGCCTTCGGCTGGGCCACGCTCGTCTACTTCCCGGTCGCGCACTGGGTGTGGGGCGGCGGCATCATCGGCGGTGACATCCACGCGCTGGACTTCGCCGGTGGCACCGCTGTGCACATCAACGCCGGTGCGGCGGCCCTCGCCGTGGCGCTGGTGCTCGGTAAGCGGCTCGGTTGGCCGCGGGAGGGCATGAAGCCGCACAACATCCCGCTTGTCGCCCTCGGCGCGGGTCTGCTGTGGTTCGGCTGGTTCGGGTTCAACGCCGGTTCGGAGTTGACTGTCGACTCGGTCGCCGGCCTCGCCTTCATCAACACCCAGCTCGCCACGGCGGCTGCGGTGCTCGGCTGGATCGCTGTCGAGTGGGTGAAGACCCGCAAGCCGACGATGGTCGGTGCCTCGTCCGGCGCCGTCGCCGGTCTGGTCGCCATCACCCCGGCCTGTGGTTTCATCGCCCCGTGGGCGTCCGTCCTGCTCGGCATCGTCGCCGGTGCCGTGTGCGCGCTCGCCGTCAGCCTCAAGTACAAGCTCGGCTACGACGACTCCCTCGACGTGGTCGGCGTGCACTTCGTCGGCGGTTGGATCGGCTCGCTCTGGCTCGGCCTCTTCGCCACCAACTCGGTGAACGCCGCGATCACCGACGTGGTGGGCGCCTCCGACGGGCTCTTCTACGGCGGCGGCGTGACCCAGCTCGGGCGGCAGGCCCTCGCCGGCCTGATCGTCACCGCCTGGTCGTTCGGCGTCGCCTGGGGGCTCGCCTTCGTCATCGAGAAGACAATCGGCTTCCGGGTCAAGGGTGAGGCGGAGGTCGAGGGCATCGACATCGCCGAGCACGCCGAGAGCAGCTACGACCTGTCCCCGGCCGGTGGCGGCACGGGCAGCGCGTTCGCGATGGCAGGCATCGGCACCCCCGGTGGCGGCACGACGAGTGGCGTCAAGCCGGAGGCGGAGTCCGCCGAGCCGGTAAGCGAAAAGGTCGCCGGTTAACGTTCCTGGGATGGAGGGGTTGGACATGAAGCTGGTGACCGCGGTCATCAAGCCGTACCAACTGGACGCGGTGAAGGAGGCCCTGCACGCCCTCGGGGTGGCCGGGCTGACCGTCAGCGAGGTTCAGGGGTACGGGCGGCAGAAGGGGCACACCGAGGTCTACCGGGGTGCCGAGTACACGGTCGAGTTCCTGCCCAAGATCCGGGTAGAGGTGCTCACCGACGAGATCGACGTGGACAAGGTGGTGGACGCCATCGTCGGGGCGGCCCGCACGGGCAAGATCGGTGACGGCAAGGTCTGGGTCACCGGTGTCGAAGAGGTCGTCCGGGTGCGTACCGGCGAACGCGGCCTCGACGCACTCTGACCTGGCCCACACGACATGACCTCGTTGATCAAGAAGGACGCGTCAGGCAACACCGTCGACGGTGACGCGCACCTCTTGATCAACGAGGTCGTCGGCGTTCCCGGGGGGATCGGGGAGGCCGCTCGGCTGGCCCGCGCCGCCGCGTACGACACGTTTCTGCGCGGATTGCTGCCGGCACAGGACGGGGTGGCACTGCTCGCCGTCGGGGGGTTGGGCCGCCGCCAGTGTGCCCCGTACAGCGACCTCGACCTGGTGTTGCTGCACGCCGGGGTGCCCGGCACGAACGAGCTGGCCGCCTCGATCTGGTATCCGATCTGGGACGCGGGCCTGCGACTCGACCATTCGGTGCGAACCGTCGCCGAGGCGCTCTCCGTCGCCCAGGACGACGTCAAGGTCGCCCTCGGGCTGCTCGACGCCCGGCTGGTGGTGGGCGACCAGACGCTTGCCGACGCGCTGAGCCGGACCGCCGCCGATCACTGGCGGCGCACCGCCGTACGACACCTGCCCGGCCTGCGGGAGGTCACCACCGCGCGCTGGCAGGCCCACGGTGAGCTGGCGTTCCTGCTGGAGGGCGACCTCAAGGAGGCCGCCGGCGGCCTGCGCGACGTGGGTCTGCTGCGGGCGATCTCCGCCGCCGGCATCACCGACGCGCTGCGTCCCGCCGTACGCGCCGCCCACCTTCGCCTGCTGGACACCCGGGACGCCCTGCACCAGCAGGTCGGCCGCCGGGTCGACCGGTTGGTCGCCCAGGAACGCGACGGGGTGGCCGCCCTGCTGGGTCTGGAGGACGGCGACGCTCTCCTGCGCCGGGTCGCCGGGGACGCACGCACTGTCAGCCATGCCCTGGATGACGCCTTCCGCGCCGCCGACCGGCTGCGCTCCGGCCGGTCCCGAGGCGGCAACGGCCGCTCGCCGCGCCGACCGGTGGCCCGCGACGTGGTCGAGCACGACGGCGAGTTGGTGCTGGCCCGGACGGCGATCGGGGCGCGCCCCGACCCGAGCCTCTCGCTGCGGGTGGCTGCCGCCGCCGCCACGACCCGCCTGCCGATCGCGCGGGCCACCTGCGAGTGGCTGGCGGCCTACTGCCCGCCGCTGCCCGCGCCCTGGCCGGCGGAGGCCCGGGCCGCGCTGACCACCCTGCTCGGCGCCGGTCCCGGCCTGGTGCCCGCCTGGGAGACCTGCGACAGGTACGGCCTGGTCGACGGCTGGCTGCCCGAGTGGACCCGGCTACGCAGCCTGCCCCAGCACAACCCGGTGCACCGCTACACCCTCGACCGGCACCTCGTGCAGACCGCGCACGAGGCCAGTCGGCACGCCCGCGAGGTGGAACGCCCCGACCTGCTGCTCCTCGGTGCTCTCCTGCACGACATCGGCAAGGGCCTGACCGGCGACCACAGCACCGTCGGGGTGCCGGTGGCCCAAGCGGCGGCGACCCGGATCGGTCTGCCCCCCAGCGAGGTCGAGCTGATCGGCACGCTGGTCCGTCTGCACCTGCTGCTGCCCGACGTGGCCACCCGCCGGGACCTGGCCGACCCGGTCACCATCGCCTCGGTGGCCGAGGCGGTCGGTGACACCGGCACCCTCGACCTTCTGCACGCGCTGGTTCGGGCCGACGCGGCGGCGACCGGGCCGGCGGCCTGGTCGGACTGGAAGGGCCGGCTCGTCGCCGAGCTGGTCGGCCGGGTCCGCACCGCACTCGACACCGGTGTGCTGCCCGAGCCGCCGGCGCCGGACCCGGCACTGCTGGCCGGGCCACTGCCGGTCGTCCACCTGACCGGGGACCGGGTGTCGGTCGCCGCAGCCGACCGGCGGGGCCTGCTCGCCACTGTCGCCGGCTGCCTGGCCCTGCACCGGCTGGAAGTGATCTCCGCGGACGCGTCGGTCGTCGACGGCCGGGCCCTCGTCGAGTGCCGGGTGCAACCCCGCTACGGCCTGCCGCCGGATCCGGTGCCGCTCCGCGCCGACCTGCGCCGGGCGGTCGGCGGCGACGTGTCGGTCACCCAGCGACTGCGCGGCCGGGCGCTCGCCGCCCGGGGCGGCGGTGCCGCTCCCCGGGTCGTCTGGCACCGCGAGGCGGCCACCGACGCCGTGCTGCTGGAGCTACGCGCTGCTGACGCGGCCGGCTTGCTCTACCGGGTCACCTGCGCGCTCGACGAGGCCGGCGCGCTGGTCCGCGCGGCGCGCATCTCCACCCTCGGCGCCGACGTGGTGGACGCCTTCTACCTGGTGGGCGGTTGGCCGGACGACGAGGCCCGAGCGCGCCTGGAGGAAGCGGTCCTGGCCGCCGTCTGACCCGCGGCTCCCCTCGGCGACCGCGCGGCTCTGCCCCGGCTGCCCTGAGCCGTGCGTGGGCTTGGCCGGGTTGCGACGGCGGGTACGTCCGGGGGCGTAGCGGCGGTGCCGCTCGTGGACGCACGTCGGAGGGCGTCGGCGCGGGCAGAATGACGGCCATGCGATGGGACGGGCAGCGTGGGTGGCGGGCCGCGGCGGCGGACGCCGTGCTGGCCCTGGCGCTGCTCGGGTTCGGGCAACTCGCCACCGGTCTGGCCGGTGACAACCAGCCCGGGTCGAGACCCGTGGACACCGTGACTCGACTGCTGATCGCGGTGGCCGCGCTCGCACTGCTGTTCCGGCGGCGCGTGCCGGTCACCACCCTCGCCCTGGTGGGCGTGGCCACCGCTGCGTACCTGGCGCTCGGCTATCCGTACGGGCCGATCCTGCTCACCTTCCTCGTCGCGGTGTACACGGTGGCGGTGCGGCTGCCGGTGCGTCCGGCGGCGCTCGCCTGCGGCGGCGCGTTCGTGGTGTTGCTGACGCACGTCTTCTGGTCGCGGGGCCCGGCCCCGGGCTGGGCCGAAGTGCTGCCGGCGTCGGCCTGGGTGGCCGTACCGTTCGCGGTGGGGGTCGTGGTGCGGGTCAACCGCGAGGTGGCGGCGCGCAGCCGGGCCGAGGAGGCCCGCGGCCGCGCCGAGGAAGCCCGGCGGCGGGCCGACGAGGAGCGGTTGCGGATCGCGCAGGAGGTGCACGACGTGGTGGGGCACGGGCTGGCCGCGATCAGCATGCAGGCGGAGATCGCCCTGCACCTGCTGCCGAAACGACCCGAGCAGGCGGAGACCGCGCTGACCGCGATCAGCCGGACCAGCCGGGAGGCGCTCGACGAACTCCGGGTCACGCTGGGCGCGGTGCGGCAGGGGGCGGAGCGCGAGCCGGTACCCGGCCTGGCCCGGCTGCCGGCACTACGCGACCGGCTCGCCGGAGCCGGGCTCGCCGTCGAGGTGCGCGTGGTCGGCGCTCCCCGGGACCTGCCGGCCGCGCTCGACCTGGCCGCGTACCGGGTGGTGCAGGAGGCGTTGACCAACGTGCTGCGGCACGCCGGGGTGGCAAACGCGCAGGTGACAGTGGACTACCGCGCCGACGAGGTGACGATCGAGGTCACCGACCGGGGTACGGGTGCCACTGCCGCCGGGACCGGCTTGGCCGACGACGAGAGCGGGCACGGTCTGGCCGGGATGCGGGAGCGGGTCACGGCGCTGGGCGGGTGGTTGACCACCGGGCCGCACGCCGGTGGCGGTTTCCGGGTGTACGCCCGGCTGCCCGCGGAGCCGGCCCCGTGATCCGGGTGCTGATCGCCGACGACCAGGACCTGGTCCGGCTCGGTCTGTGCGCGCTTGTGGAGAGCGAGGACGACCTGGCACTGGCCGGCGAGGCGGCCGACGGGCTGCGGGCGGTCGAGCTGGCGCGTCGGGAGCGACCGGACGTGGTGCTGATGGACATCCGGATGCCCGGCATCGACGGCATCGAGGCGACGCGGCGGATCGTCGCGGACCCCGAACTGACCGCCACCCGGGTGGTGGTGCTGACGACCTTCGAGCTGGACGAGTACGTCTTCGACGCGCTGCGGCACGGCGCGAGCGGGTTCCTCACCAAGGACACCCGCCCGACCGAGCTGCTGCGCGCGATCCGGTTGGTCGCCGAGGGGGAGGCGCTGCTGTCTCCGTCGGTGACCCGTCGGGTGGTGCGGGAGTTCGCCACCCGGCCGTCCCGGGCGCCCCGCCCGCACCCTCGGCTGGACACGCTCACCGACCGGGAGCGCCAGGTGGTCGGCCTGGTCGGGGAGGGCCTGAACAACGAGGAGATCGCCGCCCGGCTGGTGGTCAGCCCGGCGACCGCGCGCACCCACGTCAGCCGGGCGATGGGCAAGCTGGGAGCCCGGGACCGGGCCCAGCTCGTCGTGTTCGCGTACCAGTCGGGGTTGGTGGCGGGGTGAGGCCCGGGCCGGGCGACAGCGGCCTTGCGGCCGGGCGGCTACCCTAGCGGTGGCCGGACTCCGCAGTGCCGGCCGCGTTGTGCCCGCCGGAACACTGACAAACGGGATGTTCGTGTGTTTGACACCTTGAGTGACCGCCTGTCCGGGATCTTCACCAAGCTCCGCGGCAAGGGACGGCTCACCGACGCCGACATCGACGCCACCGCGCGCGAGATCCGCCTCGCGCTGCTGGAGGCGGACGTCGCGCTGCCGGTGGTCAAGGGCTTCATCGCGGCCGTCAAGGAGCGGGCCCGCAGCTCCGAGGTCTCCCAGGCGCTGAACCCGGCCCAGCAGATCATCAAGATCGTCAACGAAGAGCTGATCACCGTGCTCGGCGGCGAGGGCCGGCGGCTCCAGTTCGCCAAGCAGCCGCCGACCGTGATCATGCTGGCCGGTCTCCAGGGTTCCGGTAAGACCACCCTGGCCGGCAAGCTGGCCCGCTGGCTCAAGGGCCAGGGGCACCAGCCCCTGCTCGTCGCCGCCGACCTCCAGCGCCCCAACGCCGTCGGGCAGCTCCAGGTGCTCGGTGGCCGGGCCGGCGTCGAGGTGTACGCCCCGGAGCCCGGCAACGGCACCGGTGACCCGGTGCAGGTGGCCCGCGCCTCGATCGAGCACGCGAAGCGGGCGGCCCGCGACATCGTCATCGTCGACACCGCCGGCCGGCTCGGCATCGACGCCGAGATGATGCAGCAGGCCGCCGACATCCGCGACGCCGTCTCGCCGGACGAGGTCATCTTCGTCATCGACGCGATGGTCGGTCAGGACGCCGTCCGCACCGCCGAGGCGTTCCGCGACGGCGTCGGCATCACCGGCGTGGTGCTCTCCAAGCTCGACGGCGACGCCCGTGGTGGTGCCGCCCTGTCGGTGCGCGAGGTGACCGGGCAGCCGATCCTGTTCGCGTCCACCGGTGAGAAGCTGGAGGACTTCGACGTCTTCCACCCCGACCGGATGGCCAGCCGGATCCTCGGCATGGGCGACGTCCTCACTCTGATCGAGCAGGCCGAGCAGGCCTTCGACTCCGATCAGAAGGAGAAGATGACCGCCAAGCTGATGGGCGGCGAGCAGTTCACCCTGGATGACTTCCTCGACCAGCTCATCGCGGTGCGGCGGATGGGCCCGATCGCCAACGTGCTGGCCATGATGCCGGGCATGGGGCAGATGAAGGACCAGCTCGCCGACCTGGACGACAGCCACTTCGACCGGGTCACCGCGATCATCCGGTCGATGACGCCGGGCGAGCGCACCAACCCGAAGATCATCAACGGTTCCCGCCGGGCGCGCATCGCCAACGGCTCCGGGGTCACCGTGATGGACGTCAACCAGCTGCTCAACCGCTTCGCCGACGCGCAGAAGATGATGAAGCAGATGGGCGGCATGATGGGCCTGCCCGGCGGCGGCCGGCGCAAGGCGACAAAGAGCCCGAAGAACAAGCGCAAGGGCACGAAGGGCGGCGGTCGTCCGCGTACGGGCGCCGGCGCCGGGATGCCCGCGGGCTTCCCGGGCGGCATGCCGCAGCTCCCGCCGGGAATGGACCCGAACGACCTCGCGGGCGGCCAGGGCCTGCCGCCCGGCTTCAAGCTCCCGAAGATCGACTTCAACAAGCTCGGCAAGGGCGGCGACAACCGTCCCCGCTGACCTCCGTGCCGGCCGACGCCGACCTGCTCGCCCCCGGCGGGGCGTGATCGGGTAGGACTGTGCGCATGGCTCTTCACGTGCGCGGTGTGCTGCTCCCCGATGACGAGGCCCGGGATCTCTGGCTGGTCGGCGACCGGGTGACCTTCACCCCGGTGCCCGGCGCGCAGACGGTCGTCGACGGCGGTTTCGTCCTGCCGGGGCTTGTCGACGCGCACTGCCACATCGGCATCGCCCGCGGCGGCGCCCCGATCACCTCACTCGACCAGGCCCGCGAACTGGCCCACGTCGACCGGGACGCCGGGGTGCTGGCGATCCGCGACGCCGGCTCGCCGTACCCGTACCCCGAACTGGACGACGAGCCGGACCTGCCGCGACTGGCCCGCGCCGGCCGGCACGTCGCCCCGCCGAAGCGCTACCTGCGCGACATCGGCGTCGAGGTCGACGCGGCCGAGGTGGCCGCGACGGTGGCCGCCCAGGCGCGGGCCGGCAACGGCTGGATCAAGCTGGTCGGCGACTGGATCGACCGGGGCGTGGGCGACCTCGCGCCGGCCTGGGACGCGGACACCCTCACCGCGGCCGTGCGGGCCGCGCACGACGCCGGGGTACGCGCCGCCGTCCACACCTTCTCCGAGTCGGCGGTCGAGATCATGGTGCGGGCCGGGGTGGACTCGGTGGAGCACGGCACCGGCCTGAGCCTCGACCTGATCGACGAGATGGCCCGCCAGGGCACCGCGCTGATCCCCACGATGATCAATATCGCCACCTTCGGGGGGATCGCGGAGCAGGCGCGGGCCAAGTTCCCCGGGTACGCGGAGCACATGCTCGCGCTGCGCGACGGCTTTCCCGAGGTGGTGCGTGCCGCGCACGAGGCGGGGGTGCCGATCTACGTGGGCACCGACGCCGGCGGCGGCATCGACCACGGCCTCGCCGCCGAGGAGATGCTGCTGCTGCACGAGCAGGCCGGCATGGCACCGACCGACGTGCTCGCCGCCGCGTCCTGGGGCGCCCGGGAATGGCTCGGCTTCCCCGGCCTGGTCGAGGGCGGCCTCGCCGACCTGACCGTCTACCCCGAAGACCCCCGCCGCGACCTGCGCGTCGTCCGCGCCCCGTCCCGCACGGTCCTGCGCGGCCGAGTACTGCGCTGACGCGGCGCTCCCACAGTGACGCCGGGGTTCCGCTGACCCGCGCCTGGGCGCTCCAGGTCCTGGTGGGTGCTTCAGGTCTTCGTGCTTGCGCGTCGGGCTTGGGGCGGGTGTCGCCCCGCAAGATCGCGCTCGATCCTGGATTTAGTGGGCTCCTGCAACATCGAGGCCACTGCATCCTGGATCGAGCACGATCTTGCGGCGGGCGGCGGGCGGCGGGCGGCGGGCGGCGGGCGGCGGGTTCCGGCGGCGGGTGGCGAGTCCGGGCGGCAGGCGGCGGACCGGCGAGTGCCGGGCGGCGAGTCCCGAGTCCCGGGCGGCGAGCGCCGGGATCGGGTCCGTCTTGGGGAGGAAGATCCGCGCAACATCGACGATGTTGCTGCCTCCCGTGGCCCGGAGACAGCAACATCCGGGAAGTTGCGGGGTGTGGCCCCGGCCCAGGGGTGTGGCGGGGTGCGGGTGCGGGTCAGGGCACCGGGCGGGCGGCGGCGCTGAAGAGGTGTACGGCCAAATCGGCGAGGGCCGCGGCGGTGTGGTCGATCGGGGAGCGGGGGAGCACGATGTGGCTCACCACCAGCCGGACGATCGTGTCGGCGGCGAAGGCCAACGCGGCCTGGTCCGCTCCGGGAAGGTGGTCGCCGGCCCACTCGATCAGCGCTCCGGACGCCTCGGTCAGCACCACCTCGGCGCGGGTGGTGAGGTACGGAAGTAGCTCGTCCGAGCCACCCCGGGCGCTGGTCAGGATGGCCTTGACCAGTGGGTTGTCCGCCGCGGTGGCGAGGGTGTGTTCGATCGCGGCGTACGCGCCGGCCCGGACGTCGGAGCCGTGGGCGAGGAGCGCGGCACGGACGTTGCCGACGAAGCGGTCCACCTCGCGCCGGGCGAGCGCCTCCGCCAGGCCGGCCTTGGTGCCGAACTCGTTGTAGACGGTCTGCCGGCTCACCCCGGCCGCGGTGGCCACCCCGCCCATCCGTACCGCGTCCCAGCCGGCGGCGATGGTCCGCGCGCGCGCCGCGTCCACGATCGTGTCCCGCAGCCGTTGGCGTGGTGAGTCCGTCGTCGCAGTCATGGTGGTCGAATTCTACGGGCGCGACGCAGGCCCGCCCAGCGCGTGGCCCCTGCGCGGGGCCCTGGCGCGTGGCCCCAGCGCGTGGCCCGGCCCGCAGGCGCATGGACCCGTCCGGCGCGGTGCGGGTTCGGGCGAGGGTGACCCGCTCAGCGTGGGCGTGACCCTCGTGCTGGGGGTGCGGCGCCTCCCGGGCGCGGTGGCCTCCCGCATGGCGCATAGGATGTGCGGTCATGGCACGCGTGCTCACTCCCCGTGCGGAGGATTTCCCCCGCTGGTACCAGGACCTGATCGCCAAGGCGAAGCTGGCCGACAACGGCCCGGTCCGCGGCACCATGGTCATCCGCCCGGCCGGCTACGCCATCTGGGAGCGGATGCAGGCCGAGATGGACGCCCGGATCAAGGCGGCGGGTGCGGAGAACGCGTACTTCCCGCTCTTCATCCCGGAGAGCTACCTCAAGCGTGAGGCCCAGCACGTCGAGGGTTTCTCGCCGGAGCTGGCGGTCGTCACGCACGGTGGCGGCAAGCCGCTCGCCGAGCCGGTGGTGGTACGTCCCACCAGCGAGACGGTGATCGGCGAGTTCATGGCCAAGTGGATCGACTCGTACCGGGACCTGCCGCTGCTGCTCAACCAGTGGGCGAACGTGGTCCGGTGGGAGCTGCGTCCGCGGATCTTCCTGCGGACGAGTGAGTTCCTCTGGCAGGAGGGGCACACCGCCCACGCCACCCGTGAGGACGCCCGGGCGTACGCGCGGCGGATCCTGCACGAGGCGTACGAGGACCTGATGGTCAACGTGATCGGCATTCCGGTGGTGGTGGGCCTGAAGACGGCGCGCGAGCGGTTCGCCGGGGCCACCGCCACGTACACCTGCGAAGGCATGATGGGCGACGGCAAGGCGCTCCAGCTGGGCACCAGCCACGAGTTGGGCCAGAACTTCGCCAAGGCGTTCGACATCAGCTACTCCTCGAAGGAGGGCGGCCGGGAGCACGCCTGGACCACCTCGTGGGGCACGTCGACCCGGATGCTCGGCGGCCTGATCATGGCGCACGGCGACGACAACGGTCTGCGCGTGCCGCCGAGGTTGGCCCCGATCCAGGCGTACGTCATGGTGGTCAAGGACGGCGACGGCGTGGGCGAGGCGGCGGCCAAGCTGCGCGACGGCCTGCGCGACGCCGGTGTCCGGGTCGCGCTCGATGACCGGACCGACACCCCGTTCGGCCGCCGGGCCGTCGACGCCGAGCTGCGTGGTTATCCGGTACGCGTCGAGGTCGGCCCCCGTGATCTGGCCGTCGGCAACGCGGTGGTGGTGCGTCGTACCGACGGGTCGAAGTCACCGACGCCGGTGGCCGACGTGGTCGCCGCGGTGCTGGCCGCGCTGGAGACCGACCAGCAGGTGCTGCACGACCAGGCGTTGGCCAACCGCGAGTCGCGCACTGTGGAGGTGGCCACCCTGGCCGAGGCGATCGAGGCCGCCGCGACCGGCTGGGCCCGGGTGCCGTGGTCGGCGGTCGGTGTGGCCGGCGAGGCCGAGGCGAACGGGCAGGGCGTCACGGTGCGCTGCCTGCTGCGCGCCGACGGCTCGGTGCCGGACTCGGAGGACGAGCCGGACCTGGTCGCCATCCTCGCCCGCGCCTACTGAGGCTCAGGACGGCAGTGCGCTTCGCGCCGGGTCGGCTGATCATGCACCGCAACGTGCGGCACGGTCGGCTCGGCTGGGTCCGACCGGGCCGGGTGGTCAGCGACGACGAGCGTGGCCTGCTGGTGTGGATCGCCCGGGACTCGCCGGTGGCCCACGAGGTGACCGAGGCGGGGCTGGGGATGCGGGCGATGCCGTTCGCCCAGTGGATCTCGTCGTCGTACCGGTTGGCGCACGGCCGCTGGACCGGCCCGCCGCTGCTGAAGTTCCTGCCCACCGGGGCGGCACACTCCGTCTGGTGGTTCCGCGACGCGCGGGGCCGGTTCGCCCACTGGTACGTCAACCTGGAGGAGCCCGGCGTCCGCTGGGACGACGGCCCGGTGGCCGGTGTCGACGTGGTGGACCAGGATCTCGACGTGGTGGTGCGTCCGGACCTCAGTTGGGACTGGAAGGACGAGGACGAGTTCGTCGAGCGGCTCGCCTTCGGCGCCGACTACTGGGTGATCGACGAGAAGGCGGTCCGCGCGGAGGGGGAGCGGGTGATCGCGCTCGCCGAGGCCGGTGAGTTCCCGTTCGACGGCACCTGGTGCGACTTCACCCCGCCCGTGGATTGGGATGTACCGGACAAACTGCCGCCGGGGTGGGACCGTCCGCCGGTGCGCTGAGAGGTGTCCCCGGTCACCGCTGGCGCGGTGTCCGGGTCCGATGCGCGAGATCGGCGGCGGATCTGGCAGAATGGGTCGCTGGTATCCGGCGCGCGTCCGGCGCCCTCTAACCCGGGCACGTCGCCAGTCCACCGAGTAGTCTCCGGCCCAACCCCACGGGTCCGGTCGGCGCTCACCCATGCACACCGCCCGCCTGGGCCGGTGAGATCGCAACAGGAGCGAAACAACTGTGGCCGTAAAGATCCGGCTCCTGCGGATGGGCAAGATCCGCAACCCGCAGTACCGCATCGTCATCGCCGACTCGCGCACCAAGCGTGACGGTCGGGCGATCGAGTTCGTCGGGGTTTACCAGCCCAAGGAAGACCCCTCGATCATCGAGGTCAAGTCGGAGCGGGTCCAGTACTGGCTGTCCGTCGGCGCTCAGCCGAGCGAGGCGGTGCAGCGGTTGCTGGAGCTGACCGGTGACTGGCAGAAGTACAAGGGCCTGCCGGCCCCGCCGCCGCTCCTGGTCGCCCCCGAGCGGGCCGACCGCAAGGCGGCGTACGAGGCTGAGGCCAAGGCCGCCGCCGGGCTCGCCCCGGAGACCCCGGCCAAGCCGGCCAAGAAGGCCGCCAAGGCTGCCGAGGCTCCGAAGGCTGAGGCTCCGGCCGAGGCGCCGAAGACCGAGGCTCCGGCCGAGGCCCCGGCCGCTGCCGACGCCGGTGAGCAGGCCTGACATGCCACTGCGTCCGGCGTTGGAGCACCTGGTCAAGGGCATCGTCGACCACCCGGATGACGTCCGGGTGCGGATGGTCGATTCCCGTCGGGGCAAGCGGCTCGAAGTCCGCGTGCACCCCGAGGACCTCGGCACTGTGATCGGGCGGTCCGGCCGGACCGCCAAGGCGCTGCGCCAGGTGATCGGCTCCATCGGCGGCCGCGGGGTTCGCGTCGACATCGTCGACTCGTACTGATGCAGCTCGTCATCGGAAGGATCGGCAAGCCGCACGGTGTCCGCGGTGAGGTCACCGTGGAAGTGCGGACCGACGAGCCTGAAGCACGGTTCGCCCCGGGTTCGGTGCTGCGCACCGAACCCGGGGCAACACCCCCGCCAACCACCGATGAGCCCGGGGTGCCGTTCCGGGTTCCCGCCGAGCTGACAATCGAGGAAGCCCGCTTCCACCAGGGGCGGGTGCTCGTCGCGTTCGAGGGCATTCCGGACCGCAACACCGCCGAGGCACTGCGCGGGACACTGCTCGTGGTGGACAGCGCCGACGTGGCCCCGCCGGACGACCCGGAGGAGTTCCACGACCACCAGTTGGTCGGGTTGGCAGTGGTGACCCCGGCCGGCGAACGGCTGGGCGAGGTCGCCCGGATCGACCACGCGCCCTCCTCGGACCTGCTGGTGCTGCGACGCCCCGAGGGGCGTACCGCGTTGATCCCGTTCGTCCGGGCGATCGTTCCGGAGGTCGACCTGGCCGGTGGACGTGTGATCGTCGACCCGCCGGCCGGACTGCTCGATCTTTAGGACCACCCCCATGCGCGTCGACGTCGTGTCGATCTTTCCGGAGTACTTCGCCCCGCTGGACCTGTCGCTGATCGGGCGGGCGCGGGCCAACGGCGTACTCCAGCTTGCCGTGCACGACCTGCGGACCTGGACCCACGACGTGCACCGCACCGTCGACGACACCCCCTACGGTGGCGGGCCGGGGATGGTGATGCGCCCGGAGCCGTGGGGTGAGGCGCTGGACGCGCTCGCGCCGGCCGAGGCCCCGCCGCCCCGGCTGCTGGTGCCGTCGCCGGCCGGCGCCCCGTTCACGCAGGCCATGGCGTACGAGTTGGCGGCCGAGTCGCACCTGCTCTTCGCCTGCGGCCGGTACGAGGGCATCGACCAGCGGGTGTTGGCGCACGCCGCCACCCGGATGCCGGTCACCGAGGTCTCGCTCGGTGACTACGTGCTCTTCGGCGGCGAGGTCGCGGTCCTGGTGATGCTGGAGGCGGTCACCCGGCTGCTGCCGGGCGTGCTGGGCAACGCGGGCTCGTTGGACGAGGAGTCGCACGCGCACGGGCTGCTGGAGGCGCCGATCTACACCAAGCCGCCGAGCTGGCGCGGGCACGACGTGCCGGAGGTGCTCCGCTCCGGTGACCACGGCAAGATCGCTCGCTGGCGGCGCGAGGAGGGTCTGCTGCGGACCGCGGCCCGTCGCCCGGATCTGCTCGACGCGCTGCCGGCGGATCGGCTCGACAAACGGGACATCGCGGCCCTGGACCGGGCCGGATTTCAGCTGCCACCGGGGGATGTGGCAAAGTAGGGGGGTTGCCGCATCCGTCCGCGCCCGTGGACGGCTGCGAGGATCACCGACCGGGGTCGGCCCGCCGACCACCACCCGGGGATCAGAATCACCCACCCGCGCACCGAGTGACGGTGCGCCGTGAGCCTTACGAGGACGCAGCGATGAACATCCTGGACGCCCTTGACGCCCAGTCGAAGCGGACCGACCTTCCCGACTTCCGGGCCGGTGACACCGTCAAGGTGCACGCCCGCGTCGTCGAGGGCAACCGGTCCCGTGTCCAGATCTTCCAGGGCGTCGTGATCCGCCGCCAGGGTGACGGTCTGCGCGAGACCTTCTCGGTCCGCAAGGTCAGCTTCGGCGTCGGCGTTGAGCGGACCTACCCGATCAACGGCCCGGGCATCGACCGGATCGAGGTCGTGACCCGCGGTGACGTGCGTCGCGCCAAGCTCTACTACCTGCGCGAGCTGCGCGGCAAGAAGGCCAAGATCAAGGAGAAGCGGGAGAAGCAGCCCAGCTGACTTCCCGTTCGCCACGCCGCCTGAGCTGCGCGTATGCCGTAACGACCAGATCGCACTACCCTGGTCGTCACGGGCGCAGCACGGCGGCGGGCCCGCCCACGTGGGCGGGTAGCCGTCCACTGCCGCCCGTGGAGCCTCGACGAGGCTCCCGGGCGGTGGTGTTTCTGCGGACCGGGGAGTGGCGTGGTGCAGACGCTTGACGAGGACGGCACCGTCGATCCGTGGCGCCGACGCGCCCGCCGTGGCCGCCGGCAGATGCCGCTCTGGCAGGAGCTTCCGCTGCTGCTGGTGGTGGCGTTCTGCCTCGCGGTGCTGATCCGCACCTTCCTGCTCCAGGCGTTCTTCATCCCGTCCGGCTCGATGGAGGACACGCTCCTCATCGGCGACCGGGTGCTTGTCAACAAGGTCGTCTACGACGTCCGTGACCCGGTCCGTGGCGAGGTGGTGGTCTTCCGGGGCACCGACCGCTGGGCGCCGCAGGTCGACGAGCAGCCGGAGCCGGGCTTCGCCGGCAAGCTGACCCGGACCGTCGGCGACCTGGTCGGTGTGAGCCGACCCGGCGAGAAGGACTTCATCAAGCGGGTGATCGGTCTACCCGGCGACCGGGTCAAGTGCTGCGACAGCCAGGGGCGGGTGACAGTCAACGGCACGCCGCTCGACGAGCCGTACGTCCTGCGGGACTCCCCGCTGGACCTGCCGCCCAACCCGTCGGAGTGCCGCTCCCGGCGCTTCGACGAGGTCGTCGTACCCCCGGGTCAGATCTTCGTGATGGGCGACCACCGTGAGGTCTCCCAGGACGCGCGCTGCCAGGGCCCGGTGCCGATCGACAACGTGGTCGGCCGGGCCTTCATGGTGGTCTGGCCCTCGTCGCGGTGGAACCCGCTGTCGGTGCCGGCGACCTTCGACGACGTGCCCGATCCGGGCGCCGCGTCCTCCGGCGCGCCCCCGGTGCGACCGACCCCGCAGGGCGGTGTGCTGCTGATCCTCCCGTTGGCGGCCGCGCTACGTGCTTCCCGCGCGTTCCGGTCGGTGACGTCCAGTTCGGCAACGTAGGCTCCTTGGCGTGATTGACGAGCAGACCGACAAGCCGCGCAGCTCCTTCTGGAAGGAGCTGCCGATCCTGCTGGGTGTGGCGATCCTGGTCGCGGTGCTGGTCCGCGCCTTCGTGCTGCAGACCTTCTTCATCCCCTCCCCGTCCATGGAAAACACCCTCAAGATCGATGACCGGGTGCTGGTCAACAAGCTGGTCTACGATTTCCGATCGCCGCACCGCGGCGAGGTGATCGTTTTCAAGGCGCCGATCGAGTGGAGCGGCAACCCCGACGGCGAGGACTTCATCAAGCGGGTGATCGGCACCCCCGGTGACCACGTGGTCTGCTGCGACCCGCAGGAACGGCTGATGATCAACGGCAAGTCGCTCGACGAGCCGTACATCTTCTCCATGGACGGCGTCCGCGACAAGCCGGCCGACCAGGAGTTCGACATCACCGTGCCGAAGGGCCGGCTGTGGGTCATGGGTGACCACCGCTCGGCTTCCGGTGACTCTCTGGAGCACTGGCAGCAGTCCGGGCAGAACATCACCGAGGCGACCATCCCCGAGGACGACGTGGTCGGGCGGGCGTTCACCGTCTTCTGGCCGGTCAGCCGGGCCACCTGGCTGACGGTGCCCGATCAGTTCGACGGCATTCCCAAGCCGTAGCCCGGTGGGGCGTGGGCGATCCGCCGTCGGTCTGGCAGGCTGGGGCGGTGAACGTGAGCGCGAGGAGTGAGCTTGCGAGCCCCGCAGCCGCGAGCAGCGGCGACCGGGTCCACACCCCGCGACGCGCGGCCCGCGTGCTGCTCGTCGACGCGGCCGGCCAGGTCCTGCTGTTCGAGGGGTTCGACCCGGCTCGACCAGGGCACCGCTACTGGTTCACGCCGGGCGGCGGGCTCGATCCGGGGGAGGTCCCGGCGGTGGGCGCGGCTCGGGAGTTGGCCGAGGAGACCGGGCTGCGGCTCGACCCGGCCGAGTTGGGCGAGCCGGTCTGGTCCGACACGACCGAGTTCTCGTTCGACGGCACGTGGTATCGCCAGGTGCAGGATTTCTTCCTCCTCCGGGTGCCGTCCTGGCAGGTGGACACGGCTGGCTTCAACGACGTCGAGCAGCGCAGCATCGCCGGCCACCGCTGGTGGCTTCCCGACGACCTGGCGGCCAGCGGCGAACGCTTCTACCCCGCCGAGCTGCCCGCCCTGCTGACCCGGCTGGAGCAGTCGACCGCCATCGACCCGGATGAGGCGTCGTGCTGACCCCACCGCGCACCGTCGTGCGCCGCGAGGCCGGCCTGTACGCCCTGGAACGGGCGCTGCAACGGCGCGGCTTCCGACAGGTCGCCGGTGCCGACGAGGCGGGCCGGGGCGCCTGTGCCGGCCCGCTGGTCGCCGCCGCCGCCATCCTGCCCGAAGGCCGGCGCGGCGAGATCGAGGGGCTGGCCGACTCGAAGCTGCTCACCCCGGCCAGCCGGGAACGGGTGTACGCCGAGGTGGTGGACCGCGCGCTCGCGTACGCCGTGGTGGTCATCCCCGCCGAGGAGGTCGACGCCCGAGGGCTGCACGTGTGCAACCTGGCCGCGATGCGCCGGGCGCTCGCCTCGCTCAGCACCCGGCCGGAGTACGTGCTGACCGACGGCTTCGGCGTGGACGGCCTGGGCGTGCCGGGGCTGGCGGTGTGGAAGGGGGACCGGGTGGCGGCGTGCGTCGCGGCGGCCAGCGTCCTTGCCAAGGTCACCCGGGACCGGATGATGGTGGAGCTGGACGAGGTGTTCCCGGCGTACGGCTTCGCCGAGCACAAGGGTTACATCACCCCGGAGCACTCGGCGGCGCTGCGCGAGCACGGGCCGTGCCGGGAGCACCGGTTCTCGTACGTCAATGTCGCAGCGGTCTCCGGCCGTGACGGACGGCCACCGCGTGCCAGACGTCCCGGCGGTCCCGGGCGGGAAGAGCCGATGGAGCGCTCCGGGGCGTCAGGGGGTACCGTCGGCGTGGCGTTGGGCGAGCAGCCTCGGCCTCCGACGCCGGTGGGGGAAGATGTGGCCATGGAAGGCGGAGTGCGATGAGCGCGGAAGATCTCGAGAAGTACGAGACCGAGATGGAGCTGCAGCTCTACCGGGAGTACCGCGACATTGTCCGCCAATTCTCGTACGTGGTGGAGACGGAGCGTCGGTTCTACCTGGCCAACCAGGTCGACCTGCACGTGCGCAACTCCGACGGCGAGGTCTACTTCGAGGTCGAGATGCACGACGCCTGGGTGTGGGACATGTACCGTCCTGCCCGTTTCGTCAAGAACGTCCGGGTGATGACCTTCAAGGACGTCAACGTCGAGGAGTTGGAGAAGCCCGACATCTCGTTGCCCGCCGACTCCGGCTTCGGCGGCTGACCGCAGCCACGCCGCTCGGCCGCGCCACGGGCCCCCCACCCGTGGCGCCGCACCTGCCGGTCACTCGGCCGGCACCACGACCTCGACCCGCTGCACCAGGTTGTTGGCGAAGCCGCCACGGTTCCACGGCTGCTCGACCGGCTGGGTCCGCCCGGACGCGTCGGTCGCCCGCGCACCGAGCACGTACCGGCCCGGGGTGGCGGTCCACTCGTACCGCCAGCGCCGCCAGGCGAAGTCGCCGCCGTCCGCCGGGTCCAGGTCGGCCGGCGACCAGGTCTGCCCACCGTCGGTGGTGACCTCCACGGCGACCACCGGCGCGTGCCCCGACCAAGCCCGACCGTCCACCGTGCACCCGCCGGGCCGCACGACCCGGCGACGGGACATGAAGTCGGGAAAGCCGGGCGGTCGGACCAGCGCACGCGGCTCGATCCGGGTCACCGGGACACCCGGGTCGTCGGCGTCGGTGCGCACCCGGTAGGCGACCGCGTTCTGATAACCCTCGAACGGCTCGGTCCGGACCTCGATCGAGTGGACCCACTTCACGTGCGCCATGCCGTACCAGCCCGGCACGATCAGCCGCAGCGGCGCGCCGTGCTGCGGCAGCAGGGGAGCGCCGTTCATCTCGTACGCCAGCAGCACCTCCTCGCGCAGCGCGTCGGCGACCGGCAGCGCCCGCTGGTAGTCCTGCTCGATCCCGCGCTCGACGCCGTGGTCGGCGCCGGTGAAGACCACGTCCACCGCGTCCGGGTCGAGGCCCGCCTCCCGCAGCAGCGGCGCCAGGGGGGTGCCGGTCCACTCGGCGTTGCCGACCGCCTCGACAAGCCACGGCTGGCTGACCGGCCGAGGATGCAGCAGGGCCCGGCCGTTGCCGGCGCACTCCAACGTGACCCGGTGGGTGACCCGCGGCCGCTCGCGCAGCTCGGCGAGCGTGACCGTCAGCGGCCGGTCCACCGCGCCGCCGATGGTCAGCGTGTGCGTCGCCGGGTCCAGCTCCGGAATGTCGTAGTGGATGAGCAGGTAGTGCAGCCCGGCCGGGGTGACGTCGTAGCGCAGCGCCTCCAACGGGATGCCGTGGTTGCGGGCGGCGAGCTGCAACTCCTCGGCGCTGATCGCCTCGTCCGGCCCCGCGAGCCGGGACGGGCCGCTCACGTCGGCCACCGTCGGCGTCCGGTCATCGACAGTGGTCATGCCTGTGCCTCCCCGGTCCACACGGCGGCACCCGCCGTACGCGGCCCAGCCTAGGCCCTCCGTCTGTGCCGGAAAACGGTCCGGTGGCGGTGGTGGGCGGGGCACTGCAACGACGGGACCGTTGGCGGATCGGGCCGAGCGGACGGTGACTGTTCCAGTCCGTGACAAACATCACGAGCGGACGGCCTTGTCGCGCGGTGGCCGCTGTGCAGGGGCTGACGTCGAGGGGCGGTTTCGGTAGGTCACGCCGCCGTCAACCTGGGCAACATTCATCGTGCCTCACGTCATGCCTGGCATTCCCAGACTGCTGCTTAAGGTCCGTTTAGGAGCGGTATCGGCGACCGAATATCCATGATCCGATCGGACGTCAAGAGATTGAAAGCGGTAAACCGTCTTCGTACGCTTCCGCTCGCCTCACAGCGGGCCGGAAAACGGGGAGGGTGTCGTGCAGACGCATCATCGGCAGTCACGCGTGTTCATCACCTTGGCCGGGGAGGGCTGTGCGGCGTGGGTACGCCGCCTGTCGCTCTTCCTGATCCTGGTGCTGGTGGCCACGATGTCGGACGTACCCGCTCGGCCGGTGCCGCCGGCTGCGGCGTCGGCACCGAAACCGGCACCGAAGCCGAAGTGTCCCGACGACCGCGCCGACGAGGTGTCGGCGGCGATCGCCGCGAAGCTCTGCGATTCCCGGGTCGAGGCGACGAACCGACGGACCGAGACGACGCAGGTCTTCGCCAACCCGGACGGCACCCTGACGGAGGAGCAGGCACTCGCCCCGGTGCGGGTGCGCCGGGGAGACCAGTGGGTGCCGGTCGACCTCACCCTGCAGCGCAGGTCGGACGGCTCGGTGGCGCCGATCGCGCACCCCCTCGCGCTGACGTTCGCCGGCGCGGCCTCGGGCGCTGGCGAACACGAGGTGGTGAAGGTTGGTGAGGGCGCAGACCAGGCAGGGCTGGCCTGGACCGGCGTGCTGCCGGAGCCGGTGCTCGACGGCCGCACGATCACCTACCCCGACGTACGACCGGGTGTCGACCTGGTGTTCCACGCGCACGCCACGGGCTACGAGCAGCACTTCGTGGTCAAGGACCGGACCGGGCTGACGCAGGTGCGGAAGCTGTCGCTGCCGCTGCGTACCGGTCAACTCACCGCCGCCACCGACGGCATGGGTGGACTGCTGTTCAAGGACCGCCGCGGTCGGCAGGTGGGCCGGGCCCAGACGCCGTTGATGTGGGACGCCGAGGTGGCCCCGCAGTCCGGCGAGCGCCTCAACCACGCCCCGGTCGCGTTGCGCGCCGTCGCGGCCGGCAAGGGTCGTACCGTCATGGAGTTGACGCCGGACAAGGCGTTCCTGGCACAGCCCGACCTGACCTTCCCGGTGACGATCGACCCGCCGACCTCGCTGTCCCCGTCGTTCGACGCCTTCGTACAGAACACCTACTCCAGCGACCAGTCCGGCTCGGCGGACCTGAAGCTGGGTTACTCGAACGACGGTGGCTCGTTCACCGCCCGGTCCTACCTCCGGTTCAACACCAGCGGCTTCGCCGGCAGTCGGGTGATCTCGGCAAAGCTGCGGCTGTGGAACTACCACTCCTGGTCGTGCACGGCCGGGTCCTGGGAGGCGTGGCGGACCGACTATGTCGACTCCTCCGTGCGGTGGACGAACCAGCCGACCGCACGGGCGAAGGTGGGCACCTCCACCGAGACCCGGGGTTACAGCTCGTCCTGTGGCGCCGGCTACGTCTACGTCGAGGTCGGCGGGGCCTTGCAGTACGCGGCAGACACCAGCGCGTCCAGCGCGAGTGTGATGCTGCGGGCCACGTCCGAGACGTCCACCTCCGGCTGGAAGCGTTTCGACTCGGCCGAGGGCACCCATCCGCCGCTGGTCTCCATCACCTACAACAGCGCGCCGTCGGTGCCGTCGGCACTGGCTGCCGCGCCCTGCTACACCGCCTGCGGTTCCGGTGCCCGGACGGCCTCGCTGCGGCCCACCCTGTCGGCGAAGCTGGCCGACGCCAACGCCGGGCAGACCCTGCAGGCCGAGTTCGTGGTGCGGAACAAGAGCACCCAGGCCGTCGTATCCTCGTCCGGCCTGCGATCGGGCAGTCCCGCCTGGACCAACGGCTCCACCGCCTCCTGGCAGGTGCCTGTCGACCTGGTAAACGGCGACCAGTACGAGTGGCAGGTCCGGGCCAAGGACCCGTACGCGTACGGCACCTCGACGGCGTGGACCCCGCTGACCGTGGACACCACGAAGCCGGGCGTTCCCTTCGTGGCGGCGACGATCTACCTCAACGACGCCCAGCCGCACGGCGGCGCGGGCCAGGCGGACACGTTCACCTTCACCCCAGCGTCGGGCAGCACCGACCTCGCGGCCTTCGTCTACAAGTTCGACTACGACACGGCGGCGACCACGGTGGCCGCCACCGGGGCGAAGTCGGTCACGCTCAGCCCTCGGGACGGGCACCGCACCCTGACCGTGCAGGCCAAGGACTCGGCCGGCAACCTCTCCGACCTCAACCTCTACGTCTTCGACGCGGGTAACGCGGCGCTTGCCGAACCGCTGCCAGGCGCGACGATCGTCAAGCGGACCAGACTGAGGATCACCACTCCGGTCTCCGGCTACACACGTGCGTACTTCGAATATCGTCGCGGTCCGGGCGGTGCGATCCTGCCGGTGCCCTCGGCGAACCTGACCTCCGCCAGCGGTGCGCCGATCACCGCCACCTCCGCCAGCCCGGTCGGCCTGTCGGTGCTCGGCGGGTACGCGGTCTGGAACGCCACCGACACCCTCGGACTGACCGGCGGGGTCGTCGAGGTGCGGGCCCACCTCTACACCGCCACCGGCACGACGCCGGCGTACACCATCCCCTGGGTGCGGGTCTCCGTCGACTCGAGTGGTGACGGCGCCGCCAGCGACGAGATCGGCGCCGGTTCGGTAAACCTCCTCACCGGTGACTACTCCATCTCCTCGACGGACGCTGACGAACTGGGCCTCTCGGTCGCCCGGGCCACGTCGTCGCGGGACGGGGCCGCCGGCTACCAGCCGATGGCGCAGCGGTTGACCGCCAACCAGCAGCAGGTCTCGACCGACCTGACCGGGTTCACCGTGCCGTCCACCTCCTCGGCGGCGCGTTCCACCGCACGCGGCCAGGGCGAGACCAGCCCGGCCGACTCGTTGGAGATCACCCCGGTCACCACCACGAGCAACGACACCTACGTGGCGGTCGGCGGCGACGGCGGGGCGATGCGGCTGAACATGGCCGCCGGCAGGACGTACCGGATGACCGGCTGGATCCACGTGCCGGGCGCGACCGGGCTGGTGCCGGCGTTCGCGCAGCGTGGCCTGCGCATCGTCGGCTTCACCAAGACCGGCAGCACCTACACCGAGGTCTCCTCGGCAATGGCCGCCTACACCGACGGGTGGCAGGAACTGTCGGTCGACATGACCGTCCCGGCCGGCGCCTCCGAAGCGTTCTTCCGGCTCTACAACGGCATGCAGGGCGGATCCGGCCGGAAGGTCTACTGGGACAACCTGTCGTTCACCGAGGTCGTCGCCCCGTTCGGCCCGGCGTGGACCGGCGGCGCGACCGGCGGCGCAGCGGACATCGAGTACAGCACCGTGACGTTGCCCGAGCCGTCGTTGGCCAGGGTGAACGGCATCGGCGGCGGCTGGATCACCTTCGCCAAGAACACCGACGGCGTGAGCTTCACCCCGGAGCCGGGCGCGGAGGGGATGGTGCTGACCAAGGTCGGCACCACCGCCTACCGGCTGTCGGAACTGGACGGCACCGTCACCGAGTTCACCTCTCAGGGCGGGGTCTGGGCGGCCACGTCGTCGTGGACGCCGGAGTCCGACACCACCTCCCGGTACATCTACGACACGACCGACAGCCGGCTGCTGCTCAAGAAGGTGATCAACCCAGCCGAGCCGGGCGTGGACGACACCAACCACTGCACCACCGCCGTCCCCGCCCGTGGCTGCGAGGTCCTGGAGTACGAGTACGCCACCACCACCACCTCCGGGCTGAGCCAGACGGTGTTCGGTGACTACACCGACCGGGTCTCCGGAGTGAAGCTCTGGGCCTGGGACCCGGACACCTCCGCGACGACCGCCACCCAGGTCACCCGATACGCGTACGACAACCTCGGCCAACTCCGTGAGGTGTGGGATCCCCGGGTGACCCCGGCACTGAAGACCACCTACGAGTACGGGGACGGCCGTGTCACAAAGGTCACCCCGTCCGGCGAGCTGCCGTGGAACTTCGACTACGGCAACCCGGACGTCGACTCCGCCGCGCTGCGCTGGGACCTCGACGCCGGCTCCGGCACCGCCGTCGCCGACTCCTCCGGCAACGGTCGCAACGGCACCATGGCCAGCGGCGTCTCCTGGGGTCAGGGCAATGACCCGGACAATCCGGCCGACCGGGCCTCGGTGTTCACCGGCGGCACCGGCCAGCAGATCAGCGTCGCCGGCACCGCCCTGTCCAACACCGCCTCCTACACCGTCTCCGCCTGGGTGCGGATCAAGGACAAGTCCGTCAATCGCACCGCGGTGTCCAAGGACGGCTCCCGGACCAGCGGCCTGTTCCTGAACTACGTCGCCGCCGAGGACAGGTTCGCGTTCTCCCGGGTGACCTCGGACAGCGACAGCGCGACCCCGGTTCGGGCAATCGCCAACAGCGCCGCCGTGGCGGGCAAATGGACCCACCTGACCGGCGTCTACGACACCGCCAGTGCCAAGATGAAGCTCTACGTCAACGGCGTGCTGCAGAGCACCACCGCGGCCACCGGTGGCTGGAACGCCAGCGGCAACTACGTGATTGGTCGGGCCAAGTGGGCCGGCGCCGCCTCGAACAACTGGGACGGCGAGATCGACGACGTCCGCGTCTACGGAAAGGCGCTCACCGACCAGCAGGTCACCCGCCTCTCCGGAGACGAGAACGCCGGACAGTTGCTGAAGGTCCGCCGGGCCGCGCTCCAGCAGGGTTCAAAGACCGCCACCGACGGTGAGATCGCCACGAACGTGGTCTACAACGTGCCGTTGACCAAGGCCGCCGGCGGTCCGTACGACCTGAACTCGGCGGCCATCTCGAGTTGGGGTCAGGTCGACCTGCCCACCGACGCGACCGCCGTGTTCGGTCCCGAGGACAACCCCGGCCGCAACGCCGCGACCCCGTCCAGCCCGGGAAGCAACGGCTACCCGTACGCCACCGTGCACTACCTCAACGCCGGCGGCCAGGAGGTCAACACGGCCAGCCCGGGTGGTCACATCGACACCGCCGAGTACGACAGGTTCGGCAACGTGGTCCGCACCCTGGAGGCCACCGACCGGGAACTGGCCCTCGGCACGTTCCAGGGTGCCACGGCCTACCTCGACGAATTGGGCCTGGCCGGCTCGGACACCGCCAGTAGAGCGCTGGCGCTCTCCACCATCAGCACGTACAGCAGCGACGGTGTCGATCTCCTCGAATCCGTCGGGCCCACCTCGACACTGGTTCTGGAGAACCCCGTGGCCGATCCGGACGGCACCGGGCCGGTGGAGGCGATCCCGGCCGGCGCGACGGTGATCGGCCGTTCGCACGCCGTCAACAAATACGACGAGGGTAAGCCCGACGGGGCCACCTACCACCTGGTGACCACGGAGAGCGAGGGCGCACAGATCGTCGGCTATCCGGACGCCGACGTCCGGGTGTCGAAGAATTTTTACGACGCCGAGTACGGCGGTGTGTCCGGCTGGACGTTGAAGTCCCCGAACAAGGTGGTCGCGGACGCCGGAGCAGGCGGTCAGAACCTGACCGGGTACGTGGTCCGCAACGCCAGCGGTCAGGTGCTCAAGTCCTGGGGTATTGGCTCCACCGGCTCGGACGCGATGGCAACCGAGGTCATCTACTACTCCTCCGGGGCCAACGCCCGGGACGACGCGTGCGCCAACCGGCCCGAGTGGGCCGGCGAGCCCTGCGTCACCCGGGCGGTCGGAGCGGTCACCGGGCACGACCCGGCCCGGATGACCACCAACCTTCCGGTTCGGCGGATCAACTCCTACACCCGGTACGGCGACGAGGCCGTGGTGTCCGAGACGTCGGCTGGCAAGACCCGTACGACGACCACGCAGTACGACGCGGCCACGCGCGTGACCAGCACACAGGTCAGCTCCGACGAGGGCGTACCGGTGCCGGCGGTGACCACCGCCTACAGCCCGACGTCCGGCGACGTCACCGTCACCACGATGGGCACCTCGACGATCACCCGCGAGTACGACCTGCTCGGCCGGCTGGCGTCCTACACCGACGCCGACGGCGGCACGACGGTCAACGAGTTCGACCGGTTCGGCAAGTCGGTAAAGGTCTCCGACCCCACCGGGCACTCGACCTTCGCCTACGACCGCGCGGCCGAGCCCCGCGGACTGCTGACCAGCGTCACCGACAGCGTCGCCGGCACGTTCTCGGCGAAATACTCCCCGGACGGCCAACTCACCGAGCTGAAGTACCCGGGAGGGCTGACCCGGACCGACCGGCTCGACGCGAACCTCCAGCCGGTGGAACGGACCTACACCCGCGACTCCGACAACGAGGTCATCTACTCCGAGTCGGTGCAGGAGAACACCGCCGGTCAGTGGGTGAATCACACCTACACCGGCGGCAGCAAGGCCTACCGCTACGACCGGCTGGGACGACTGACGCGTGCCCAGCACGACAGCGCCATCACCGGCGGCTGCGTCACCCGCACCTACACCTACGACGACCGGACCAACCGGACCGGGAACTCGCGGTACGCGCCGGCAGCCGACGGCACGTGTGACGAGACCGGCGCCCCCGTGTCCGGCACGCACAGCTACGACACCGCTGACCGGCTCACCGACGCCGGCTACGTGTACGACGCCTTCGGGCGGACCACCACGATGCCGGATGGCCTGACGAACACGTACTTCGCCAACGATCTGGTGCAACGGCAGCAACTCGGCGATTCCCGCCAGACCTGGACGCTGGACCCCGCGCACCGGTTCCGGGCGTTCACCACCGAGACCACTGTCGACGGCAACTGGGTCAACGCCACCTCCAAGCTCAACCACTACGGCGACGACTCCGACGAGCCCCGCTGGATCATCGAGGACACCACGCTGGGCAGCTACACGCGCAACGTGTCCGGCCCCGACGGTGACCTGGCAGCCACCACCTCCGACGCCGGAGACGTCCGACTGCAGTTGTTGAACCTGCACGGCGACGTGGCCGCGACGATCGACACGGCGTTGCTGGAACCTGAGTTCCTTGACTACGACGAGTTCGGTGTGCCGGTGGCGGGGCAGGCCGACCAGCGGTATGGCTGGCTCGGCGGCAAGCAACGCTCCGGCGACGCGATGGGTGACGTCATCCTCATGGGTGTACGCCTCTACTCGCCAGGGATCGGGCGCTTCCTCCAGGTCGACCCGGTCGACGGCGGAAACGCCACGGCCTACGACTACTGCGCCGGGGACCCGGTCAACTGCACCGACCTGGACGGCAAGTTCGGCTGGGGCAGCATCAAGAAGGGCCTGTCCAAGGTCGCCAAGGTCGCGTCGTACGCGTCGATGATCCCGGGGCCGGTCGGCACCCTCGCCGGGGTGGTCTCGGCGGTCTCGTACGCCGCCACCGGTAACTGGCGGGAGGCCGCCTGGGCCGTCGGCGGCGCACTGGCCGCGACCGTGGGAGCGGGCGCGGCGGTCCGTGGAGCCCGCTTCGCGGTCGGCGCCGCGCGGGCCGCTCAGAAGGCCCGGAAGGCCAGCCGGGCGCGACGGTTGTACAAGGGCAGGCATCGAAGCCGCTGCAACTCCTTCACGCCGCAAACCCAGGTGTTGATGGCGGACGGGTCATCGCTGCCCATCTCGGACGTTCAGGTGGGCGACTGGGTGATGGCGGTCGACAGCGCAAGCGGTACGGCTCTGGCCAAGCCCGTCCTCGCGGTGATCAACGGTGTCGGCGCGAAGCACCTGATCGACATCGACCTCGACGAGGGTCAGGGCGGCGTGCTGGAGGCTACGGCTGAGCACCCGCTGTGGGTGGAGGGCGCTGGCTGGACATTCGCCGAGAAGGTGCAGACCGGCGATCGGCTCCGCGCGGCCGACGGAACGACGGTGCAGGTGACCTCCGTTGTGGACCGCGGCTGGGTCCCGGCGCAGACCGTGTACAACCTCAACGTCGGGGATGTGCACACGTACGCTGTCCGGGTCGACGGTGTCGACGTGTTGGCGCACAACGTCAGCGCGTGCGGCAAGCACGGCAATTCACTCGACTGTTCCTGCACCCACTACGTCTACCGGATCGACAAGAACGGGAAGGTGCACAAGTACGGCGAAGGCAAGGGAGACCGGCTCCCGAAGCAGCTCCGGAAGCTCAAGCGCAAGAATCCCAATGACACGTACACCGCCAAGATCCTTCGGGGTGGCATTCCGGGTAAACGTCGAGCGAAGGCGATCGAAGCCCGATTGATCAGAGGGTTCTTCAGGATCTTCGGAGCACGCCCTTCCGGAAACAAAAACTGGCACTAGTTCGGCCTGACCGATGATGGGTTGAGGATTTCATGCTTGCAGATGAGGAATTCTGGCGGCTGGTCGCGGTGCTGGGCGGTCAGCCGGAGGCCCAGGACGACCGTCCGTACGAGCGGTTGACCTCCGTATTGGCGGAAGGGTCGGTGGAGCGCATCATCGATTTCGCCGAGACGCTCGCGTTCAAGCTGTACCAGTTGGACCGCCGGGTGCTCGCTCAGGCCATCGCGCCGGGCGCGGACGAGTTGTCCGATGACGACTTCCTGTACGCGCGCTGCGCGGTGGTGGTGGCGGGGCCGACAGCGTTCGACGCCGTGCTTGTCGACGCGGCGGCGTTCCAGCGCTTCACCAGCGAGGAGGCCGCGCACGCGGAGTCGATTCTCGATGTCCCGTCCAACGCCTACCAGAAACTGACCGGGTCGGAGTGGGATCACGTCGAGGAGTACGACTACGAGACCGGTTCCAACGAACAGTGGTGGTGACCCGACCGAGACTCGCCCGGTAGACGTCGGGTACGCCGAAGGGCGTACCCGACGTCTCGGACGGCTGGCTCAGTTGGGGAGCCGACGCCCAGCACGGACAGCGTCTCCACAGCCTGTGGCATAGCAGATCATCGACTCTTCCGGGTCGTCGTCCACAGGACCGTTCATTGTCCACAGCTCTCTCTTCCGGGCTGGCGGACGGCCCGGCTTCGGCGGAAGGCTGCCGTCATGCGACAGCCATTCGCCCCGCGCATCGGCCCGGTCCGCCATCCCGGGCTGCTCCGCGCCGCGCTTCCCTTCGCGCTGATCGTCCAGCTCTACGGGCTGGTCGTGCTGGTCGCGGCGGGCCCCCGCCGGGCACCGGCGCCGACCGTGCCGGTCGCGGCGCTGGCGTCCGCCCCAGCGTCCGCCGAGCGGTACCGCTTGCCGGTCGACGGGCCACCTCGTCCGGTACGCCGGTTCGACCCGCCGCCCCGGCCGTGGCTGCCCGGTCACCGGGGCGTCGACCTGGCCGCGCCGGCCGGAGCGGTGGTCCGCAGCGCCGGTCCGGGCACCGTGCTCTTCGCCGGCCTGGTGGCCGGCCGACCGGTGATCACCGTGGGGCACGCCGACGGGCTGCGGACCACCCACGAGCCGGTTCAACCGGCGGTCCGCCCCGGTCAGCCGGTCGCCGCCGGCACGCCACTGGGTGAGCTGCTGCCCGGACATCCGGGTTGCCCGGCCGAAGCCTGCCTGCACTGGGGCCTGCGCCGCGGCCCGGAATACCTGGACCCGCTGGCACTGCTCGGCCTCGGCCCGGTGCGACTGCTGCCGGTCGATGGGGCCGGCCCCGCGAGGTCAGCGCTGGACGAGCAGCGCCGGCAGCCGCCCGGCCAGCCGCTCGTACTCGTCGGCGGTGTTGTAGACCTGACCGGTGAGCCGCAGCCACCCCCGGCCGTTCCAACTCATCACCGCCACCTCGGCGGCGAGCCGCTCGCCGATCCGCGTCTGCAACGCCCGCGCCGCGTCGATGGTGGCGGCAGTGCCGGCCGGCAACGGGATGAGGCGCAGAGACACCCCCGGCCCGCCGGGGTCGGGCAGGTCGGCGGGCGGCACCCCCAGCGCGTCCCCCACCACCCGCTGGCCGTACGCGGCGAGCGCGGCGTTGTGCGCCCGTACCCGGTCGACGCCGAGACTGCGCAACGTGAACAGCCCCGCCGGGGCGGCCAGCCAGGACGTGTAGTCCAGAGTCGCCTGCCACTCGATCCGGGCCGGGAAGCCCGACTCCTGCTCCCAGGAGACCACAAGCGGCTCGATCTTGTCCCGCCACTGCGGTGCCACCGCCAGTAGGGCGGTCCCGCGCGGGGCGTACGCCCACTTGTGCAGGTTGCCCACCCAGAAGTCGGCGCCGATGCTGGCCACCGTCGTGGCAAGCATTCCCGGGGCGTGTGCGGCGTCGACCAGGACCGGTATGCCGTGTTCGCGGGCCACCCCGACGATGGCGGCGGTCGGGAAGAGCTTGGCCGTGGCGGAGGTGAGCTGGTCGACGACGAGCAGTCGGGTCCGGCCGGGGCGCAGGCCGGCGCGAACGACCTGCACGACCTGCTCGTCGGTGGCGGCCAGTGGAATCGGCAGGACCCGGCTGACCGCCCCGGTGCGGCGGCACTCGCGCTGGATCGCCAGGCTCACCGCCCCGTACCCGTGGTCGGTGCTGAGCACCTCGTCGCCGGGTCGCAGGCCGATTGACTGGAGCACCACGGCGACGCCGGTCGTGGTGTTGCCGACCAGGGCGCTGCCGTCCGGGTCGGCGCCCAGGAATCCGGCGAGGTGCCGACGGGTGTGCGCGATCCGGTCGATCAGCCCCTGGGTGAAGAAGCGCAGCGGGTTGGCCTCCATCTCGTCGCGCAACCGCTGCTGGGCTCGCTGGACGGCGATCGGGACCGCGCCGAACGAGCCGTGGTTGAGGTGGCTGACCGCCGGGTCCAGCGAGAAGAGCAGGCGGGCGCCCGGAATCGGCTCGGGGGGCTGCGGGACGCTCACGTGATGATCGTAACCGCCGGGGTCGTTCGCCTCCGGGCGCTTGATCAGGCGCGCGGGTGGGCCTGGCGGTACGCCGCGCGCAGGCGCTCCACCGAGACGTGCGTGTAGATCTGCGTGCTGGCCAGCGACGAGTGGCCGAGCAACTCCTGCACGGCGCGCAGGTCCGCGCCACCCTCCAGCAGGTGGGTGGCCGCCGAGTGGCGCAGACCGTGCGGGCTGATGTGGGGCAGCCCGGCGGTCTCGGCGTAGCCGCCGACGATCTGCCGGGCGGTCGTCGGGTTGAGCCGCCCGCCCCGGGCGCCGAGCAGCAGCGCGTCACCGGAGTGGCCGCTCATTAGCGCCGGGCGGCCCCGGCGCAGCCAGTCGTCCAGCGCCCGCTGGGCGGGCACCCCGTACGGCACCGAGCGCTCCCGCCCACCCTTGCCGAACACCCGGATCACCCGCCGTGCGTGGTCGACGTCGCCGACGTCCAACCCGCAGACCTCGCTGACCCGCACCCCGGTCGCGTAGAGCAGCTCCAGGAGCACCCGGTCGCGCAGCGGCACCGCCTCCGTCGCGGCGTCCTTCGCCGCACCGGCTGGTGGCGCGGTCGCGAACGGGGCTTGCCGGGTCGGTGTGTCGTCCGATCCTGGTGGGGTCGTGGGCGGGGCTTGCCGGGTCGGTGCCTCGCCCGATCGTGGTGCGGCCGTGCGCGGGGCCCGCCGGGCCGGCGCCTCGACCAGCGCGGCTGCCTGGTCGGCGCGCAGGACGCTGGGCAACTCCCGGTGCGCACGCGGGCTGGCCAGCGCGGCTCCCACGTCGGCGGGGAGCATCCCGGCCCGGTGCGCCCAGGCGCTGAACGCCCGCGCCGACGCGGCCCGCCGGGCCAACGAGGTACGCGCCGCACCCGTGGTGCGCTGCCGCGCCAGCCAGCTGCGCAGCACCGACAGGTCCAGCTCGGCGAGGTCGACGCAGCCCATCCGTACGGCATGGTCGAGCAGCGAGACCAGATCGGTGACGTACGCGCGGACGGTGTGCGTCGACCGGTTCCGCACCCGGGACAGGTGCTCGGCGAAGTCGTCGACGGCGTCCCGCAGCGCTGGCGGTAGTGCCTGGTGCATGGCCCGGGTGCTCCGGTCGGGCCGGCTCATCGCGGACGCGCCGGTTCGTCGGCCCCGGCACCCGCACTGGCAGCTGACACGCCGCCAGCCTACGGCCGATGGGTGCGCAGCACCGGTCACGATGACGCCGCCGGCGAGGTTTGCGACAGGTCAAGTGGGCGGTGTCGACCGACGGCTCTCACGCCGTACCTCGACGAATCCGACCCCGGCAGCAGAGGCTTCGCGGCTGAACTGGCGGTGTGGGAGTGTGCGACGTACTCGTCCATCTCAGATCGGGGCCTCCCTCTTCCTGACCGCTGGTGGGGAGGCAAGGGCGTAGCCGTCGTCCCGGCGGACCACCATGGACAACTCCTCCAGCAGGGACAGCTTGCGCATAGTGGTGCGCACGTCGAGGCCGGCCCGGGTGGCGAGGGCGTCCACACCTCGGGCTCCCCGGCGGGGTAGCGCCTCCAGCAGTGCGCGCGCGTCGTCGTCGAGCGCGTCGGCGGGCCGCTGCGGGCCCCGCGCCGGCGGGGCCAGGTCCGCGCCGATCCGGCCCACCTCCTCGAGCACGTGTGCCACGCCGGTGACCAACCGGGCCCGTGGGTGGTCGCGGAGGAACTCGTGGGCGCCGACGGACATCGCCGAGGTCACTGGCCCGGGCACCACCATGGCTACCCGATTGGCGTAGAAGGCTCGCCGCGCGGTCTGCGTCGCGCCACTGCGCGCCGACGCCTCCACCACGACAGTGCCCAGGGTGCCCGCGGCGATCACCCGGTTGCGGATCAGGAACCGGGGCCGCAGCGGCTCGGCGCCGGGCGGCCACTCACTGACCAGCAGCCCGGTGTCGGCGATCCGGTCGAAGAGCGCCGCGTTTCCCATCGGGTACGGGCGGTCCAGTCCACAGGCGAGCACCGCGACGGTCAGGCCGCCCGCGTTCAGGGCACCCCGGTGAGCGGCGGCGTCGATGCCGAACGCGCCACCCGACACGACCGTCCAGTCCCGCTCGGCCAGCCCATATCCCAGCTCGGTCGCGACGTGCTGCCCGTAACCGGTGGCCGCCCGCGCCCCGACCACGGCCACCGAACGATCCAGGGCCTCGCCGAGCGGCCAACCACCGCGTACCCAGAAGCAGAGCGGTGGGGCGGTCTCACCGTCCACCCGTCGGGTGACGTCCGGCAGACGCAGCGTGGCCAGGCCGGCAACCCGGGCCGGCCACTCCTCGTCGTCCGGCGTGACAAGTCGGGCGCCGAGCCGGTCGGCGCGCTCCAGCGCCTCGGCGGCCACCGCCCGTGCGTCGCCGCCCGCCAACCGGGCGGCCACCGTGCTGTGCAGCCAGCCGTCCGGGCTGCCCCCGTCGAGCAGCAGATCCAGGGTCGCCACCGGCCCGAGCCGTTCGACCAGGTGGTAGACCGCGCGGGTGCCCGGCTCGGCCAGCCAGGTCAGCGCGACCCGGGCCAACCTGCGGTCTTCGTCGGCACTCACATCGCTTCTCCCGTCCGGAGTTGGATCGCTTCCCGCACGTCGTCCCGGTCTGGCCGGTCCCGACCGTCCAGGTCGGTGATGGTCCAGGCCATCCGGATCACTCGATCGAAGCCGCGTGCCGACAGGGAGCCGGAGTCGAGCCGGCCGCGCAGCTCGGCGGTGACCCGGGCGGGCAGCCGCCACGGCGGTCGACGCAGGTGGAAGCCGTCCACCTCCGCATTGAGCCGTCGGCCGAGGTCCGCCCAGCGGGTCGCTGCCGCCTGTCGGGCCGCCGCCACCCGCGCGGCGACCGTCGACGACGCCTCGACATTGCCGTCGGGTGCCATCAACTCCGCAGCCCGCACCGGCATCAGCCGCACCTGTACGTCGATCCGGTCGAGCAGCGGCCCGGAGAGCCGGCCCAGGTAGCGACGACGGACCAACGCGGTGCACTCGCACTGGGAGTCGCCGGCCGGTTTCGCGCAGGGACAGGGGTTGGCCGCCAGAACCAACTGGGTCCGGGCCGGGTACACGGTGCCGCCCCCGCTGCGGCTCAGCTGGATGCGACCGTGCTCCAGGGGTTGGCGCAGCGCCTCCAACGCGCCCTTGCTGAACTCGGGAGCTTCGTCCAGAAACAAGACGCCTCGGTGGGCCAGCGACACCGCGCCGGGTCGGGCCAGCCCCGAGCCACCACCGACCAGCGAGGGCACCGTCGCGGTGTGGTGCGGCGCCTGGAACGGCGGGCGTCGCAGCAGCCGGCCGCCCGGCGGCAGCAGCCCGGCGACCGAGTGCAGCGCGGTCACCTCCAGCGCCGCGTCGTCGTCCAGCTCGGGCAGGATCGACGGCAGTCGTTCGGCGAGCATCGTCTTGCCGGCACCCGGGGGGCCGAGCAGTGCCACGTGGTGCCCACCGGCGGCGGCCACCTCCAACGCGCGCCGGCCCACCTGCTGCCCGGCGACCTCGGCGAGATCCGGCCCACCGACGACCGGTGTCGGTGTGGCAGCCGGCGGCTCGATCAACGGGGTGCCGTCGCGGACGAAGGCGACCAGCCGGTGCAGGTGGTCCACCGCTCGCACCCGTACCCCCGGGATGACCGCGGCCTCGGCGGCGTTGCCGACCGGGACGATCACCCGCTCGACGCCGGCCTGGGCCGCGGCGGCGACCATCGGGAGCACGCCGCGCACCGGCCGGACAGTGCCGTCGAGCCCCAACTCGCCGAGGACCACCACACCCTCCAGGGGAAGCAGCGGCAGCTCACCCGAGCTGCCCAACAGAGCCGCGGCGATGGCCAGGTCGAAGGCCGAGCCGAACTTCGGCAGCGTGGCGGGCAACAGGTTGAGGGTGATCCGCCGGTTGGGCCAGCGTTGGCCGGAGTTGACAACGGCGGCGCGGACGCGGTCGCGGGCCTCGTGCAGGGCGGTGTCCGGCAGGCCGGAGATCACCACTGCCGGCAGGCCGGCGGCCAGGTCGGCCTCCACCTCGACCAGGTGGCCGGTCACCCCGACCAGACCCACACAGAGCACCTTCGCGTAGCTCATGACGTCGTCACCGGGTCCTTCGGAGTACGCATCTCAGAACGCGCCCTTGAGGTGGTCGACCTGTGCCGGGCCGGCCTCGGGCAGCCGCACCGACAGCACGTCGAAACGCACCTCCTCGGCGGTCGTTCCGGTCTCGGTCAGCCAGCGCGCGGCGAGCCCTCGCAGCCGGCGGGCCTTGGCCGCCACGACCGCCTCGGCCGGGGTGCCGAAGCGGTCATCCCGGCGGGTCTTCACCTCGCAGAAGGCGAGCACCGGCCCGTCCCAGGCGATGATGTCGATCTCCCCGGCCGGGCAGCGCCAGTTTCGGGCGATCGGGCGCAGCCCTGCCTCGGTCAGGTGCCGGACGGCGCACCGCTCCCCGTACGCGCCGACTGCCTGGTTCCGCTTCGTCATGGACGGCACGGTGCCCGCCGGAGGGCGCGTGTCGCGACCCCGCGACGGCTCACCTGTGGATAACCGGCGGCCTGTGGACAACCAGATGATCAAGCCCGCGCCGTGCTAGGGCGCCTCGCCCGACACCGGCCAGCGACTCCCGCGCCCACCCACACTCGGACGCAGCACACCGCGGCCCCCGGCCGGCAGCAGGCCATGCCGACCATCGAGGGGTCACCTGATCAACGCTTGCGTCGACGGGCGGCGCGGTTCGGGCGCGCTTCGTCACTGTCGGCGGCGCGGGTCGGGCCGAAATGGCGCGGGCGTGGCCGGTCGCATACGGTGCCTGACGTGGACGGACGACGGAGCTTTCCGGAAGATCAGGAGTCACGCTGGTACCCCGATGAGCGGGGTCCCGGTTACGGCGAGTCGGAGTGGCGCGGCGCGGGCGAACCGCGGTACCGGGACGGCGAGATCCCCGAGCAGCGTGGCCCCAACGAGAGCCGCTCCGTCGAGGACACCGGCGTCGGCCGCCGCCGAGAGCCGGACTCCGGGCGGTTCGGCGCGGTGGACGCGGGGCGTTTCGGCGGCGCGGCCGAGTCGGATCCGGGTCGGCTGAGCGCGGTGGACACCGGTCGGTTCGGCAGTTCGCCGGAGTCGAACTCCGGTCGCTCCGGGGCTGTCGACGCCCAGTCCGGGCGCTTCGGCGCGAGCGAGGCCGACTCGGGACGGTTCGGCGCGGTCGACCCGTTGGGGGACGTTCGGCCGGAGAGTGACGCTTACCGGGCCACCCGGTCTCGGCGGGCCGACCGGGATCCCTCGGAGATCTCCGGGGAGTTGCCCGGTCGTCGGGCGGCCCAGGAGTCGGCCGGGGCAGGAACACCGCTCACCGTCCGGGACCCTTCGGAGGTCTCCGGGGAGTTGCCCGGTCGTCGGGCCGCCCGAGCGTCGACCGGGACGGATGCGCCACTGACCCTCGGCCGCGAGGAGGCCAGCCGCTCGTCGACACCGGGAGGTGACACGCCGACCGGCGTGCCCGCCGACCAGGCCCGTCCCGTTGCGTTCGGCGGGTATCCGATCATCGAGCCGAGTCGGGGCGGCGACACGCCGCACCCGCTGGAGATGCCGACCGGCCCGATGCCGGGGATCGGCCCCCGCCCGGACCTGCCCGTGGCGGAGCCGTCGACGTACCCCCCGGTGGCTGACGGTGTCTACCGGACCCGCCGGCCGGTGCTGGCCGTACTCTTCGCTCTCCTGGTGTTGATCTTCGAAATTCCCGCGCTGCGGGTGCTGTTGGCGGGCGCGACCGGCGACCCGGTGGACGCCGGGAACGTGGTGGTGGGTATCGCCCTGGTCGCCGGGCTGCCGATCTTCGCGACCGGGCTCTACGGGCTCCGGACCGGCGGTCTGGCGCTCGCCGACGGTGGTCGGGGGTGGCTCCGCCCACCCACGGCCTACCTGACCGTAGGACTGGGGCTCTTCCTCGCCGCCGCGCTCGCGGCCAGCTGATCCGTCGCCGGAGCGGCCGCGGTCCGGCTTCCTGGTCGCGAACTTGATCGACTCGGTTTTCGCGAAGTCGCGGTGTCCGGGTCTGTGGGAGGCAGCGGTTTCCAGGAAACCGAGTCGATCACCGCAGGGCCGCCGCCGCGGCCGCCGCGCGTCCCCATGCACTTCGCACCCCGGGGCGGGTGGACTGGTGGGGGGCGTACACTGGCCAACTGGCGACCGCCTCGTGCGGTCGACCTCGCGCGCCCTCTTCACGAATCGTCGTGAAGCGACGGCCTCCCTGGTCCCGATCTTGGTCGGGTCCACCATGGGTCGGCGACCAGGCGCCAGGACGCCCGGCCACCGGCCGGGCGTGACAACCAGGGATCTTGAGGAGTACCCCAACCATGGCCGTCGTGACCATGCGCCAGCTGCTGGAGAGCGGTGTCCACTTCGGGCACCAGACCCGGCGCTGGAACCCGAAGATGAAGCGCTTCATCATGACCGAGCGCAACGGCATCTACATCATCGACCTGCGCCAGACCCTCGAGTACATCGAGAAGGCGTACGAGTTCGTGCGTGGGACCGTCGCCGAGGGTGGCAGCATCCTGTTCGTCGGCACCAAGAAGCAGGCCCAGGAAGCGATCGCCGAGCAGGCGACCCGGGTCGGCCAGCCGTACGTCAACCACCGCTGGCTCGGTGGCATGCTGACCAACTTCCAGACGGTGTACAAGCGGCTCCAGCGGATGAAGGAGCTGGAGGGCCTGGGTGACCTCAGCGGCACCGCCGCCGGTTACACCAAGAAGGAGACCCTGCAGCTCTCCCGCGAGAAGATCAAGCTGACCCGCACCCTCGGTGGTCTGCGGGACATGCAGAAGCTTCCCGCCGCGGTCTGGATCGTCGACACCAAGAAGGAGCACATCGCCGTCGACGAGGCCCGCAAGCTGGGCATCCCGGTGATCGCGGTGCTGGACACCAACTGTGACCCGGACGAGGTCGACTTCCCGATCCCGGGCAACGACGACGCGATCCGCTCGGCCGAGCTGCTGACCAAGGTCGTGGCCGCCGCCGTCGCGGATGGTCTGATCGCGCGTTCCGGCCGTCGCCGGGGCAACGACGAGAAGCCCGAGGGTGTCGCGAGCGACGAGCCGCTGACCGAGTGGGAGCGCGAGCTGCTGGAGCCGAAGAAGGCCGACGAGTCGGCCGCCCCGGCCGAGCAGCCCGCCGCCGCAGCGACCGAGCAGCCCGCCGCTGCCGCCGCCGAGCAGCCCGCCAGCCCGGAGCAGCCGGCGCAGGCCGCCACCGAGCAGCCGGCGGCCGCCACCGCGGAGTGATCGCACCGTCGCTGCCCCGCCGTCCGTTTTCGCGGACGGCGGGCAGCGGCGGTAGTCCGGGCACGATTCGCCCGGATCCGGGTAACCGGCACCTCTGACCATCCACACGCCGTCTCAACACCGAAGAGAGAGCCATGTCCCAAATCACCGCCGCGGACGTCAAGAAGCTCCGCGACCTCACCGGCGCCGGCATGATGGACAGCAAGAAGGCGCTGACCGAGGCCGAGGGCGACTTCGACAAGGCCGTCGAGATCCTGCGCGTCAAGGGCGCCAAGGACGTCGGCAAGCGGGCCGGCCGTACGGCCGCCAACGGCCTGGTCGCCCACTCCGGCAAGGCGCTGCTCGAGCTCAACTGCGAGACCGACTTCGTCGCCAAGACCGAGTCGTTCATCGCGCTGGCCCAGCAGCTGGTCGAGCACGGCGAGCGCGCCGGCGTGAACAGCGCCGAGGAGCTGCTCGCCACCGAGCTCGACGGCAAGGTCGTCGCGGACCTGATCCAGGAGCAGTCCGCCAAGATCGGCGAGAAGCTGGTGCTCAACCGGTTCGCCCGGGTCGAGGGCACCACCGCCGTCTACCTGCACCGCAAGGCCCAGGATCTGCCGCCGGCCGTCGGTGTGCTGGTGTCGTACACCGGCAAGAGCGACGAGGCGGGCGACGCCGACGCCCGCGGTGTGGCCATGCAGATCGCCGCGATGCGGCCGAAGTACCTCACCCGGGACGAGGTTCCGGCCGAGGTCGTCGAGTCCGAGCGGCGCATCGCCGAGCAGACCGCCCGCGAGGAGAACAAGCCCGAGGCGGCCCTGCCGAAGATCATCGAGGGTCGGGTGAACTCCTTCTTCAAGGACTACGTCCTGATCGAGCAGGCGTCCGTCGCCGACAACAAGAAGTCGGTGAAGCAGCTGCTGGCCGAGGCCGGCATCGAGGTCACCCGCTTCGTGCGGTTCGAGGTCGGCCAGGCCTGAGCCGTCACCGGGCGCCACGTGCGCCCGTGGGCAGAAGACGTCAACGAGGAGGCCGCCGGTGTACGTGACAGGCACCGCGGCCTCCTCGTCACATAGGGTCGGCAGCGGCAGGTTCGCGGTACGCGCCGCACGGGGCGTGCGCGTGGGGAAGGGCGGGGCGGATGACGCAGGTTGTGAGTGACCGGACGCTGGCGATGGACGATCCGACGGCACCGCCGCCGGGGCGCGCCCGCCGGGTGGTGCTGAAGCTCTCCGGTGAGGTGTTCGGTGGCGGCGCGATCGGCGTCGACCCGGACGTCGTCCAGGCCATCGCCCGGCAGATCGCCACAGTGGTCCGTCGCGGCGTGCAGGTCTCCGTGGTGGTCGGCGGCGGCAACTTCTTCCGCGGCGCGGAGCTGCAGAAGCGCGGGATGGACCGGGCCCGCGCCGACTACATGGGCATGCTCGGCACCGTGATGAACTGCCTCGCGTTGCAGGACTTCCTGGAGAAGGAAGGCATCGAGACCCGGGTGCAGAGCGCCATCACGATGGCCCAGGTCGCGGAGCCGTACATCCCGCTGCGGGCGATCCGGCACCTGGAGAAGGGCCGTGTGGTCATCTTCGGCGCGGGCGCGGGGATGCCGTATTTCTCCACCGACACGGTGGCCGCCCAGCGGGCGTTGGAGATCCGGGCCGACGTGGTGCTGATGAGCAAGAACGGCGTGGACGGCGTCTACACCGCCGACCCGCGGATCGATCCCACCGCCAGCAAGCTCGACTCGATCACCTTCTCCGAGGCGCTGCGCCGCAACCTTCGGGTGGCCGACGCGGCGGCGTTCAGCCTCTGTATGGAGAACGGCCTGCCGATGCTGGTCTTCGGCGCGCAGGGTGACGACACCATCATCCGCGCGGTGGGTGGCGACAAGATCGGCACCCTGATCACCGCCTGAGCCCCGCCGACGGCGACGGCAACGGCGGCCCTGACGACTTCCGCAGAGCCCACGACGAGCACAGAAGGAGGCGAGGAGACCGGTGATCGACGACACCCTCCTCGAGGCCGAGGAAAAGATGGAGCGTGCGGTTGAGCACGCCAAGGAGGAGTTCGGCGCCATCCGTACCGGTCGCGCCAACGCCGCCATGTTCTCCAAGGTCATCATCGACTACTACGGCACGCCCACGCCGCTGACCCAGATGGCGTCCATCGCGGTTCCCGAGCCGCGGATGGCCATCATCAAGCCGTACGACAACTCGCAGATCAATGCGATGGAGAAGGCGATCCGCGACTCGGACCTCGGGGTGAACCCGAACAACGAGGGCAACCAGCTGCGCATCCTGCTCCCGCAGATGACCGAGGAGCGCCGCCGCGACATGATCAAGGTGGCCCGGCACAAGGGCGAGGAGGCCAAGGTGGCGATCCGCAACGTCCGCCGCCGTGGCAAGGAGGAGCTGGACCGGATCGTCAAGGACGGTGAGGCCGGCGAGGACGACGGTCGCCGCGCCGAGAAGGAACTCGACGACCTGACCCAGCGCTACGTCGCCAACATCGACGACCTGGTGAAGCACAAGGAAACCGAGCTGCTCGAGGTGTGACGGTCCGCCCGCCGCTCGGGTGCGATGCGCCGAGGCCCGACCCCCACCGGGGGCCGGGCCTCGTGTCGTAGGTCAGCAGGGGATCCGCACGGTGCGGGTGGCTGCGGCGAACTCCTCGCCGGTGTTCGCGTCACGTAGCGAGAAGCGGGCGGTGGCCCGACCCGGGTGCACCGCCGGGCTGATCCGGGCGAAGGCCATCGTCAGTTCGACGGTGCCCCCGTCGCAGACGATCTCGCCGGCGCCGTGTCCCGCGGTGGCCCAGAGGGTCGGCAGGTCGTCCTGCACCAGCGAGGCGGACATGAGGACGATGCCGGCCGGGCAGTGCCGGGCGGTGGCGGTGACGCGGGTCGCGGGGTACGTCACTCCCGGGTCGCCGTAGGGCGGCTCGAACGGGAACAGCTCGCTGGCATGGCGATCGATGCTGATCGTGGTCGGTGCCGATGTCGCGGCGGCTGGCGACGCCACTCCCAGGACCATGGCGCCCACCGTCAGCAGCGCCAGACCGATCTTGTGCATGTGTGTGGCCCTTCCCCCGTGGACACGCCGACCGGCGCCGACGCGCCACCAGCGGACCACGTCCGGCGTTCGCGGTTGTGTACCCGATCGGGCAGGAGACGAGTCGGATCGGTGGCTGCAGATCCGCGTACCGGATGGGTCTGTCCGGCTCCGCGACGGCCCGCGGCCAGGGGCGACGCCCGTCGCCGTGCCTCGTCCGCCGTGCCGGTCCGGCGGGTGCAGTAGGCTCGGCAGGATTCCCGGCCACCGGGCGGTGAACACCGGGGATCGACCGACCGTCGGGGCGGTCAATCGGAGGAACATCGCGCGTGTAGGGGATGCTTGTGGTCTTGCGTCATGTGGTGGTTCTCGCGCCCCGTCGCGGTGCGTGATGTCCCACCCCGACCCCTACGGCAGCGAGCCTCGCGGCTGGGACCGCCCGGAGCGTCCAGTGGCCCTGCCCTGGCCCGAGCAGGACCTGGACGCCGGCCAGTGGAGCCGCCGTCCCACCGCCGGCCCTGAGCTGTACGCCGACCCGCGCACCCGGCCGCACGCCGACCCGCAGCCGACGGACCCGTACGACGAGCGTGGCCGCGCGGTCCGCCCGGAGGACCGCTTCGACGACCGCGACCGGCACGACCGTTTCGACGACCGCGACCGGTACGAGGACGACCGGAACCAGCCCGACCGGTACGACGACCGGGGTCGCCCCGGCCGGTACGGCGATCGTGCGCCAGTCGGCCCGGACGGCGCCCCGACCCGCCACGGTGACCCGGAGCGGCCCGACGAGCCCGGCCGGTACGACGGCCCGCAACCGTTCGACGGGCCGGTCCGCTACCACGCTGACGCCGACTACCCGACCGCGCAGCTCGCGCCCATCGGGGCCGAGCTGGCGCCGGACCTGGAGCCGGCGACCGAGCCGGAGCCGCCGTCCGGTCGGCGGACGAAGGGCCGACGCCGGGCCAGCGTCGATCGACCGGCCACCCAGCAGGTGGGCGCCGGTCGGGCCGGTCGCAACCTGCCGGCGGCGATCGGTGTGGGGCTCGGCCTCGGTGCGCTGATCGTGGTGCCGCTGATCTTCTACCCGTTGGCGTTCCTGCCGGTGATCGCCGCCGCCGTCGCCGTCGGCAGCTGGGAGATGGCGCGGGCGGTCCGCCGCAGCGGCGCGCACCCGCCGCTGGTGCCCCTGATCGCCGGTGGTGTGCTGACAGTGGGTCTGGCCTGGTACGCCGGCCCGGACGCGCTCAGTCTGGGGCTGCTGGTCACCGTCCTCGGCACGATGATCTGGCGGTTGGGTGACGGTCCGGCCGGCTTCCAGCGGGATGTCACGGCGTCCACCCTGATCGCCGTCTACGTGCCGTTCCTCGCCGGTTTCGCGGCGCTGCTCGCGGCGGCCCCCGAGGACGGGTGGATGCGGATCCTGGCCACCCTGATCGCGGTGGTCCTCTCCGACACCGGCGGGTACGCGGCCGGTGTCTCGTTCGGTCGTCATCCGATGGCGCCGTCGATCAGCCCGAAGAAGTCCTGGGAGGGTTTCGCGGGTTCGGTGACCGCCGCGGCCCTCGGCAGCGCGTTGCTGCTGTGGCTGATGTTCGAGCTGGAGCCCTGGTGGGGTGCCCTGTTCGGGGTGGCCGTCTCCGGCGCGGCGGTCCTCGGCGACCTGGCCGAGTCGATGATCAAGCGGGATCTCGGTGTCAAGGACATGAGCAACCTGCTGCCCGGCCACGGCGGCCTGATGGACCGACTGGACTCGATCCTGTTCGCGGTGCCGACCGCCTACCTGCTGCTGGCGATCTTCGTGCCGATGGTGAACTGAGGCATGAATCACGGCGTCCTGGTCAATCGGTTCCGGCGGTCGCGGTCCGTTCGACACCTCCGGACCGGCGGCTGCCGCCGAGGGCGTGACACACTGGACCAGCCATGACGAGCCTGCCGTTGATCCCCGCCCTCTCGGTCGCCCCCGCCGCGCGCCGGGCCTCCATGCCGCCACGACACCTCGCCGATCTGGACCTGGCCGGCCGCCAGGCGCTGGTCACCGAGCTGGGTGAGCCGGCGTTCCGCGCCAAGCAGGTGTCGAACCACTACTTCGGGCGGCTGGTCCGCGACCCGCAGGCCATGACCGACCTGCCCGCGGCGACCCGGCAACGGCTGTCCGAGCAGCTGCTGCCCACGCTGCTCAACCCGGTGCGTGAGCTGGCCTGCGACGACGGCGCGACCCGCAAGGCGCTCTGGAAGCTGCACGACGGCGCGCTGGTGGAGAGCGTGCTGATGGGCTACCCGGACCGGGTGACGGTCTGCATCTCCAGCCAGGCGGGCTGCGGGATGGCGTGCCCGTTCTGCGCTACCGGCCAGGCCGGGCTGACCCGCAACCTGTCCACCGCCGAGATCGTCGACCAGGCGGTGTATCTGGCCGGCGTGGCGGCCTCCGGCGCGGTGGCCGGCTCCCCGCCGCGGCTGTCACACGTCGTGTTCATGGGCATGGGCGAGCCGCTGGCCAACTACAACCGGGTCGTCGCGGCCATCCGCCGCCTGGTCAGCCCCGCTCCGGAGGGGCTCGGCCTGTCCCAGCGGCACATCACCGTTTCCACGGTCGGCCTGGTTCCGGCCATCCACCGACTGGCCAGCGAAGACCTCTCAGTGACCCTTGCGCTGTCGTTGCACGCCCCCGATGATGATCTGCGCGACGAACTCGTGCCGGTAAACCAGCGCTGGAAGGTAGCTGAGGTGCTGGACGCAGCGTGGGACTACGCCGCCCGGACGGGCCGTCGCGTGTCGATCGAGTACGCGATGATCAAGGACGTGAACGACCAGCCGTGGCGAGCCGACCTGCTCGGGCGGCTGCTGGCCGGCAAATTGGCCCACGTGAATCTCATCCCACTCAATCCGACGCCGGGCAGCCGCTGGGACGCGAGCCCGAAGCCGGTTGAGCGGGAGTTCGTCCGTCGGTTGCGCGACGCCGGGGTGTCCACCACCGTACGGGACACCCGAGGTCGCGAGATCGACGGCGCGTGTGGCCAGCTTGCCGCCGCCGAGGACAACGACACCAACACCGACCGCGCCGGAGAGGCACCGGCGTGACCGGGCGTGGCGAACGAGACCAGGAGACATAGTGGCGAGTCAGGGTCAGCGTTTCCGGCGCAAGGCACTCCGCCGGGGATACAAGGTCGACGAGGTGGATGCCTTCCTCGACCGGGTCGAGGCGACGCTCGACGGCCGGCAGGTCGGCGCGCCGGTGGCCTCCCAGGAGGTCCATGACGTCGTCTTCCGGGTCCGCTTCAACGGCTACGACGAGTGGCAGGTCGACCTGCACCTGGACCGGGTCGAGCGGCAGTTGGCCGAGCTCGAGGAGCGGACCAGCGCCGGTCGCGGTGGCGACCCCCGGATGGGTGACCGGATGGGCCCACCGGATCGCATGGGGCCACCGATGCGCGATGACCGGGGCATGATGCCGCAGCCGATGCCGCCCCGGCCGATGCCCGCGCAGGCCGGTCCGCCCGCCGACCGCTACGGTCGCTACGACGAGCCGACCGGTGCCTTCACCGGTGGGTACGACGCCCCCCGGGGTGGCTACGACGCGCCGCGCGGCCCGGCCGGCCCCGGCCCGATGGGCCCCGGCGGCCCGATGGGTCCCGGCCCGATGGCGGGCCACGGTCTTCCGCCGCGCGGCCTGCCCGCCGGCCCCAGCGGCTACGGCCCCGACGACCAGCGTGCGCCCGGTGGGTACGGTCCGGACGACCAGCGCTCTCCCGGCGGGTACGGCCCGGACGATCACCGCGCTCCCGGCGGGTACGGTCCGGACGACCAGCGCGCGCCCGGCGGCTACCCCCCGGAGGAGCCGCGCTTCGACGGCTTCGAGGCCGGGCGGCACGGCCGCACCGACATGACCGCCGAGATCCGGATGCCGGAGCGGGACCTGCGCGACATGCGCCGGGGGCCTGCCGGTCCGCCTCCGCTGCCGCAGCAGGGCATGGGTGGGCCGCCGATGGCCGGTCCGCCCGCCGTCGCCGGTCCGCCGATGGGTGGTCCGCCGATGGGTGGCCCCCCGATGGCCGGCCCGCCCGGCAGTGATCTCTACCGGGTCGACCAGATCCGGCGGAGCTTCCAGGTGCGACGCTTCGGCAGCGGGTACGACCCCGACCAGGTGGACCGGTTCTTCGAGACCCTGCTCGGCGGCATGCAGCGCCGCAACCCGATGCCGGTCGACCCGAAGGACCTGGACACGCTCCGGTTCGGTCTGGTGCCCGGCGGCTACTTCGAGGCTGAGGTCGACGCCGCGCTCAAGGACGTGCAGGACATCCTCTTCGGGCGCTGACCCCGACGCGTACGGACGAGGGCCCGTCCCCCGGGTGGGGGCGGGCCCTCGGCGTTGTCGTCCGGTGCGGGTCGGGTCAGGAGCGCAGACCGTTGCGCCGCAGCACGACGTCGCCGATCACGATGATCAGCAGCAGCGCGGCCAGGCCGATCAGCCAGATGTCCTCGACACTGCCCTCGTGGTTGCCGCAGATCATCGCCAGCAGCACCAGTGCGGAGAGCACGGCGCCGATCTGCCCGGCCTTGCGGTGCCCGGGCTTGTGCTGGTCTGGCGACGTTACCGGCTCGCTTCCTGCCACTGTCGGTCCTTCCCTCGCGATCGGATCTTTGGTTAGTCTGGCACGCCTCGTGCCGGCCCCGGCGCAGGGTCCGACCAGAAGAGGGGACGGCATGAGCCGCGAGGAGGATCGGGCCCTGCTGAAGGCCGCCTACGAGGCGTTTGAGTCGGAGGACTGGTCGCGGGCGAGCGAGCCGCTGGAGCGGTTGGTGCGGCGGCACCCCGATCACCCCAAGGCCGGGGTCTGGTGGTACGACGCGGCGCTGGCGTACAAGTTCCAGCGCAACTGGGCGAAGGCGTACGAGCTGGGCCGTGAGGCGGCGGCCCGCGCGGACCGGGACGCGCAGGATCCGGCGTACTGGAACCTCGGCATCGCGGCGACGATCATGGAGGACTGGGCGACCGCCCGGGACGCCTGGCGCGGCTACGGGCTGACCGTGCCGGACGGCGACGGCGAGATCGTGGCTGACTTCGGGGTCGCCCCGATCCGCCTCGACCCGGCCGGCGGCGGCGAGGTGGTCTGGGCGCGGCGGCTCTGCCCGACCCGAGCCCGGGTCCTGAACGTGCCGACCCCGGAGTCGGGCCGCCGGTTCGGTGAGGTCGTGGTGCACGACGGCGCTCCGGTCGGCGAGCGCGAGGTGAATGGGCAGACCTTCCCCGTCTTCGACGAGCTGCTGCTGTTCCGGGCGTCAGCGCTGCCAACCACCACCGTCCACGTCAGGGCCGAGACGCCGGAGGACGTCCGCGCGCTGTCGGCGCACTTCGACGAGCACGGGTACGCGGCGGAGCCGGCCAGCGGCACGCGGATCCTCTGCTCCTGTTGTTCCGAGGGCACCGTGTCGCAGGAGACCTACCATCAGGTCGCCGGCGGGCAGCAGGTGAACGTGGCGGCGCCGGCCGACGAGATCACCCCGCTCATGGACGCGTGGTGCGCGGCCGCGCCGGCACGGCGGAGCTGGACGCCGCCGACCGCGCCCTGACCTGCGGTAGACCGGTCGGCTGAGCGCTTTTGGGCTGGGCCGAACGGCACTACCGGCGTCGCGGGGTGGCGGTCAGACTGCCTCCGGTAGCGTTTGGCGTACACCTGATTGTCTGTTTGAGGGGGACTGTGCGGTGCGAGTGACCGGAACCGGGCACGCCAGCATGCGGATCGACACGGCCGCGGGCAGCATCCTGTGCGACCCGTGGGTCAATCCGGCCTACTTCGCCTCGTGGTTCCCGTTCCCGGACAATTCTCTGCTCGACTGGGACACTCTGGGCCAGGTCGACTATCTGTACGTCTCCCACCTGCACCGGGACCACTTCGACGCGAAGCACCTGCGGGATTTCGTCTCCAAGGACGCCACCGTCCTGCTCCCCGAGTTCCCCACCTCGGAGATGGAGGACGAGTTCCGGGCGCTGGGCTTCACGAAGTTCCTGAAGACCCCCAACGAGCAGGTGGTGGAGCTGCCCGGCGGTTTGAAGATCATGATTCAGGCGTTGACCAGCCCGACCGACGGGCCGATCGGCGACTCCTCGCTCTGGGTCGAGTACGACGGGGTGCGGCTGCTCAACCAGAACGACGCCCGCCCCACCGACCTGAGCGTCTTCGCCGAGTTGGGGCACGTGCACGCGCACCTGCTCCAGTTCTCCGGGGCGATCTGGTACCCGATGGTCTACGAGTTGCCGCAGGCGGCGAAGACCGCGTTCGGCAAGCAGAAGCGCGACAGGCAGTTCGACCGGACCTGGCGCTACATCGACGACCTGAAGGCCGACCACGTCTTCCCGATCGCCGGCCCCCCGTGCTTCCTCGACGACGAGCTGTGGCAGTTCAACGACATCCACGGCGACGAGGGCAACATCTTCCCCGACCAGTCCGTCTTCCTGTCGGAGTACGCCAAGGTCGGCGGCACCAACGGCATCGTGCTGCTGCCGGGCAGCGTCGCCGAGGTCACCACCGAGGGCGCGAGCACCACCCACCCGGTGCCGGTCGAGGAGTTCTTCGCGAACAAGGCCGCCCACCTGGAGGAGATGCGGGAGCGCAAGCGCCCGATCATCGAGGCGGAGAAGGCGTCCTGGCGGCACCCCGAGGTGGACGTGCTGGGCGAGATGAAGCGTCGGATCGAGCCGCTGCTCGACGAGTCGATCTACCTGGCCAAGGGCGTGGGCGGTCCGGTCCGCTTCGACCTGGTCGGCTACGACGGCGAGAGCGTCGAGTCGATCGTTGTGGACTTCCCGGGCAAGGAGGTCCGGCCGTACGCCGACGAGAAGGTCCGCTACCGGTTCCGGACCGAGCGCTCGCTGATCGAGCATCTGCTCTTCATCGACGAGGTGGACTGGGTCAACTCGCTCTTCCTGTCCTGCCGGTTCTCGGCAGCCCGGATCGGCCAGTACAACGAGTTCGTCTACGCGTTCTTCAAGTGCCTCTCCGAGGAGCGACTCCAGTACGCCGAGGGCTGGTACGACGAGCACGAGCGCAGCACCGACGCCGAGGACATCACGCTCGGCGACTGGGTGGTGCAGCGGCGCTGCCCGCACCTGAAGGCGGACCTGACCCGCTTCGGCATCGTCGAGGGTGACCAGCTCACCTGCCAGTTGCACGGCTGGCGCTTCGACCTGCCCTCCGGTCGGTGCCTGACCAGCGTCGGCCACAAGGTCCGCGCCCACCGCGTCGACGCGGAGACGCCGGCCCCGGCGGGCGAAGCCCTGAGCTGACCCCCGCCCCGCGATCCTGCACTGTCGGCGGGAGCAAAGTTCGGCAATCGCCCCGGAACGGCAGCCGAAAGTGCACGATCGCGGGGAGGGGAGCGCGAGCGACGCACCACCGAGAGCGGGGCGGGCGTGGCGGGGATGGACGCGCGGGAGAACGAGTACCGGTACGGACCCGGCCGGGAGAAGGCCCGGGACGCCGCCCGGGTGGAGACGTTCAGCGACGGCGTCTTCGCTGTCGTGCTGACGGTGATGGCCGTCGAGCTGCTCCAGACCGGCCCCGCCAGGGAGAGTGGGCGAGAGCTGCCGGACGCCCTGGCCCACGCCTGGCCGTCCTACCTGGCGTATGTGATCACCTTCGCGCTCGCCGGGCAGGTCTGGCTCGCCCACCACAACCTGTGGCGGTACGTGGTCCGGGTCGATCAGATGCTGCTGGTCTTCAACCTCGGCGTCCTGCTCTTCATCGCCACCATCCCGTTCACCGCCGACCTGCTGTCGGACAACCTGCGCGGTGGGGCGACCGAGCAGCGACTGACCGCCGCCCTGTACCTCGGCACCGTGCTCGGTGAGGCGATCTTCGTCAACCTGAGCTGGTGGTGGGCCCGCCGGCGTGGGCTGCTGCATCCCGACCTGGATCCCCGGCTGACCCGGGCGATCGCACGCCGGGTGCTGCTCAAGCCCCTGCTCTACCTCGTCGCCTTCGCCGTCGTCTTCGTCGACCCCATCCTCAGCCTCTGCGCGTACCTCCTGCTTGTCGGCTACTACCTGATCGGCGGCCCGGGTGATCTGCGGCCGTCCGCCGGCCCGAGCGGAAACCGGTCAGCGGCCTAGGTCGGCGAGGATGCGTTGGGCGGCGTTGTGGCCGGCCGCGCCGATCACGCTGCCGGCCGGGTGGCAGCCGGCGCTGCCGGCGTACACGCCGTCGACGCCGGTGGCGTAGGGCATCCGGTCGGTGAACGAGACGGTGTTGTCGACGTGGTGGATGTGCCCACCGGTGATGCCGAAGTGCGCCTCGATGCCGGGTGGGGGCAGCGGCACCGCGTCGGCGATCAGGTCACCGGTGCCGGGGGCGTACCGTTCGACGATCTCGATGAGCCGGTCGACGTAGCCGGGCAGCTCCGCGTCCCAGGTGGTGCCGGCCAGCTCGTAGGGGACCGACTGGACGAAGAGCGCCGACGAGTGGTGCCCGGCGGGGTCGGAGAGCGACGGGTCGACCGTGGTGTGCAGGTACCACTCGATTGTCGGCTCCGCCGGCAGCCGCCCGGCCGCCACGTCCGCCCACATGTCGCGCAGCGCGGTCATCGGCGACGTGCCGTCCCCGCCGACAAGCGACGCCGAGCCGGGCAGCAGGTGGATGGTCGAGCCGAACGGGCTCGGCGCGCCGGCCGGCAGGCAGGAGAACCGCGGCAGCCCGGTGAGCGCCAGGTTGAGTTTCAGGGTGGTGCCGGGCCGGCGGACCGCCGCCATCCGTTCGCCGAGCGGCGCCGGGAGCGCGCCGTCGGGCAACAGGTCCATCAGCCGGTACGGGTCACACGCGCCAAGCACCACCCGCGCGGCGACCTGCCGACCGTCGGCCAGCACCACTCCGCTGGCCGCGCCACCGTCCACCGTCACCGCGCTCACCGGCGTACCGGTCAGGATGGTCGCCCCGGCGGCACGGGCGGCGTCGGCGAACGTGCGGGAGACGGTGCCCATCCCGCCCTCGGCGATCATCCAGGTGCCGCCCGAGCCGGGCAGCCGGCACATGTTGTGCACCAGGAAGTTGTGGCCGGTGCCGGGGTCGTCCGGGCCGGCGTTGAGCCCGGACAGGCCGTCGGTGACCGCGTACATGCTGACCAGCAGCTCCGAGCGGAACTCGAACCGGGCCAGGTAGTCGGCGACCGAACCCTGCACGAGGTCGACGAAGACCTGCCGCAGCGCCGGCCGGACGTGCCGCTCGGCGGTCTCCCGCACGCTGAGCGGCTCCGCCAGCCAGGCCGGGGCGAGGTCCTCGCGCAGCGCGGCAAGCTCGGCCTGCATGGCGTCGTCGGCGGCCACGTCGGCGGGGGAGAAGAACTCGGCGAGCTGCGCCCGGGTGGCGGCGGTGTCACTGCCGAAGAGCAGGTACGGCGAGCCGAGGCCGCCCGGGGTGGGCAGGAAGTAGTGCGGGTCGCGGCGCAGCACCGGGATCCGTACGTCGAGCGTGGCGAGCAGCTCCGGGGGCATCAGCCCGAGCAGGTACGAGCCGGTGGAGTGCCGTAGCGCGGGCACCTTCGGGAACGGGTTCTCGGTGCGGGTCGCGCCGCCGAGCACGTCGGCGGCCTCCAGCACCAGGACGTCCAGACCGGCGCGGGCCAGCAGGACGGCGGAGACCAGACCGTTGTGCCCGGCGCCGACGATCACCACATCGGCGCGACCCGGATTCTCACTGCTCATGCCGCGGCAGCCTAGTCCGCGCCGTCGACCAGGGCACCCCTTTCGCCGCCGGCTCCGGTGCTGCTGCCGGCTCCGGTGCTGCCGCCGGCCTCGGTGGTGGGTAGGCGGATGGTGAAGGTGGAACCCCGGGTCGGGGTGCTCGTGGCGTTCACCGTGCCGTGGTGGGCCTCGGCGAGTTTGCGCACGATGGCGAGGCCCAGACCGCTGCCGCCGGTCTGCCGGCTCCGGGACTTCTCGGCCCGCCAGAAGCGGTCGAACACCCGGGGCAGGTCGTCGGCGCTGATTCCGCTGCCGGTGTCGGTGACGGTGATGACGACCTCGGCGTCCGCCTGGTCGGCGCTGATCGTCACGCGTCCGCCCGGCGGGGTGTGCCGCACGCCGTTGGCGACCAGGTTGCCGACGGCCTGGCGCAGCCGCACCGGGTCGGCGTCCACCTGCGGGTCGGCCTCGGTGTGCAGCAGGATGGCGACGCCGGCCCGGTCCGCCTGGACCCGGTACGCCTCCGCCACCTGGGCCAGCAGGTCGGCGAGGTAGACCTGCTCGCGGTGCAGCCGCAGCGCGCCGGCGTCGGCCTGGGCCAGATCCTGTAGATCGGTGATCACATGTTGGAGCAGTGTGGCCTCCTCCAGGAGCGAGGAGATCAGCCGACGGTCGGGGGCTGCGACGCCGTCCTCGACCGCTTCGAGCCAGCCGCGGATGTTGCTCACCGGGGTACGCATCTCGTGGGCGATGTCGCTGACCATCGCCCGGCGCAGCTGCTCCAGCCGCTCGCGTCGTTCGGCCATGTCGTTGAAGGCCTCGGCCAGCCGGGCGATCTCGTCGCGACCGGTGACCCGGACCCGGGCGGAACCGTCACCGTCGCGCATCCGCTGGGCCGCCCCGGTCAGGGCGTGCAGCGGCCGGGTCAGCCCGATGCCGGCGAGGACTGTGCAGCCGACCGCCACCAGCAGGACCAGACCGGCGACCGCGACGATGCGGGCCTGGTTGGCGCGGGACAGGTCGAAGGTGGTCGACGGGTTGCCGCCCGGATTGCTGACGAAGAGGGTCGCCGCCGGGGCCACGTAGGGGAGCAGTTGCTCCCGTCGACTGGTGCCGACACAGGCGCTGACCGCCAGGTTGTGCTGCTGGTCGACCTCGGCCGCGCTCCGGGAGTCACCGGCCGTGCTGGCGGCCGGCTGCCTCGTCCAGGTCCAGTTCAGGTCGACCCGCACGGCGGGCAGGTGCCGTCGGGCCAGGCAGGTGTTCACCAGGGCGTTGAGCTGGGCGAGCGCTTTGCCCTCGGTGGCCGTGCGAGTCGCCAGGTCCGCTCTCTGCTGGGTGCACAGGGCGCTGTCGGTGAGGTCGGTGCCGGGGGTTTCGATCCGTGGTCGGCCGGTGGGGCCGTCCACCACGACGGCCTCGATCTGCGCGCGGCCCCGCAGGCACCGCACCGCCTCGGCCGCCCGCGACCGCAGCGCCGTGCGCTCCTCGGCCGGGAGCAGGTACGGGCCGGTGGTACGCGGGTCGATTCGGCTTGTGGTGCCGCCGTCAGCGCCGGTCGCCGGGGTGGTGCCGGGCCTCAGGGTGCTGTCGACGGCGAGCGCGTCGACGGTCGCGGAGGACGTCGTCGGGAGCGGACCCGCGCCGGGCGCCGAGTCGGCGATCGGTACGCCGGCGTCGGTGGTCAGGGCGATCCGTCGGTCGACGGACTGCGCGAGCGGTCGAAGGGTCTCCTCGACCCCGTCCCAGCCGGGGTGGGTCGCCGCGTACGCGAGCAGCGTGTCGTAGATCCGCGCGTCGTCGGCGAGCGCCTGCCCCTGCTCCTGGCGGATCGCCCCGGTGGTGGTGCGGACGGCCAGCCAGGCGGTGGCCGCGATCGAGCCGACGGCGATGAGGACGGCCAGGGCCAGCAGCCGGAGCAGCAGGCTGCGGCGTAACGGAACCTCACTCGACACGGTGTGGCTCCTCGACCAGCTTGTAGCCGACGCCGTACACGGTCACCAGGCGGGTCGGCTTGCGCGGATCGGGCTCGATCTTCCGGCGGAGGTTCATCACGTGCATGTCGACGGTCCGGCTGGTGATGTACCTGTCGAACCCGTGCAGGTAGCTCAGCAGCTGGTCCCGGGTGAACGCCCGAGCGGGCTGGGCGGCCATCGCCTGGAGCAGTTGGAACTCGCCGGGGGTGCAGTCGACGACGTGCCCGTCACTGCGTACCTCGTGGCGGACCGGGTCGACGTGCAGGGCGCCGACCCGCAGCACCGGGTCGGTCTGCCGCATCGTCCGCTGGCTCCGGCGCAGCAGGCTGCGGGCGCGCGCGACCAGCTCACGCGGGCTGTACGGCTTTGTCAGGTAGTCGTCGGCGCCCAGGTCGAGGCCGAGCAGCAGGTCGTCCTCCGTCGAGCGGGCGGTCACCATGAGCACCGGCAGGTCGGACTCCCGGCGCAGGATGCGGCAGACGTCCAGCCCGTCGACCTTCGGCATCATCACGTCGAGGATCAGCAGTGCCGGCGGTCGTTGCCGGATCCGCTCCAGCGCGGCGCGCCCGTCGCCCACCACGAGCACCTCGTGCCCCTCGCGTTCCAGGTAGCGGCGAGCCAGCTCCGCCTGCTTCTGGTCGTCCTCGGCTACCAGCACGTACGCGCACACGGCAGCGACTGTACGGGGCCCGGATCTGCTTGCACGGTGCCGCTGAACTGGGACTACCGGATGACGACAGGTTCCTGACAGGTCTCTGACACGTGCGCGTGAGGCTGCGTGTCATGACGAAGGCAACAAATCGAGTCGCGGCCGGGCTCGCCGCGGTGACAGTGCTCGCCGTCCTGACCGGCTGCGGCGGGGCGTCCGACGCCGACCGGGGCACCACAGGTGGTTCGGGAGACGTCGCCTCCCTCACCACCCCGTCCGCCCCGGCGAGCGCAACCCCCACCGGCGGCGTCGGCAACGGTCGCCCGCAGCTGCGCCTGGACAGCACCGAGGAGGAGGAGCAGCAGTTCTGGATGACCTACCACATCTGTCTGCGGGACAACGGGGTGCGGGAGAACGAGGGGCGGTCGGCCGGGGCGGTGGGCGACGGTCCGGGGCTGTCGCTGGACCAGAGCGGGGAGCCGAAGGCGGCGTACGTGGCGTGCGCCGACAAGCTGCCGCTCCAGCCGCCCGAGCTGGACCGGGACAGGAACCCGAACTACGTGAGCCAGTGGAACGACTACGTGCAGTGCCTGCGGGGACGCGGTTTGAAGATCCACTCGCTGCCGGACGGCTCGGGGTGGACCTACGACGACGGGGTCGCCAACCCGGCCAACGGCCTTGAGGGTCCGGCGCTGTCCAAGGTCGAGCGGGAGTGCACGATGGAGATCTTCGGTGCCCACAGGTGACCCGACCGACGCCGGGGGTCGGCGGACGACCCGGCGTACCGCGCTCGTGGTGGCGGTGGTGACGGTGGTGGTCGCCGTCGGCGTCGGGGTGCTGGCCCTGCGCGACGAAACTCGGGACGACGTCGCGAACGCCCCACCGCCGCTGACCACGACGAAGGTGACCCGCGCCGACCTGTCGGACAGCCGCTCGCTCGGCGGGGCGCTCGGCTTCGGCCCGGAGCGGCTGGTGAAGGGGGCCGGGGAGGGCGTCGTCACCCGGCTGCCGAAGGTGGGCGACACGGTGGCGCGGGGCAAGCCGCTCTACTGGGTCGACGACCGGCCGGTGCCGGTGCTGTTCGGCGGAACTCCGCTCTTCCGCACGCTGGACAAGCCCGGTCTGGTGGGCAGCGACGTACGGATCGTCTGGGACAACCTGAAGGCGCTGGGTTTCCACACCGGCGCACAGCCGTCCCGGGGCAAGGACGGCAGGAAGGTCGGCGCGGGTCAGGCCGTGCTCACGGAGAGCCTGGTCGCCGCGCTCAGGAAGTGGCAGCAGTCCGTCGGCCTGGAACCGACAGGCGTCATCGGGGTCGGGCAGGTGGCCGTGCTGATCGGGCCGGTCCGGGTCAGCGCGGTGCAGGCGCTGCCCGGTGACCCGGTCGCCGGTGCGCTGCTGTCGGTCACCGAGAAGGTCAAGCTGGTCACCGTGCCGGTCGGGGCCACCGAGGTGGGCACCATCCCGGTGGGCGCGACGGTGGCCGTCGCCCTGCCCGACGGCTCCGAGATTCCGGCGAAGGTCGCCTCGGTCTCGCACACGGTGCGGGGCGGCGGGTCGGACGGTGGGACGGGTCAGGGCAGTCCGCCGACGGTGGACGTCCTCGTCGCGCCGGTCCGGGCGGCGGACGTGGCCAAGCTGGACGCGGCAGCGGTCCAGGTCCGGTTCACCACCACCGTCCACCGGGACGTGCTCACCGTGCCGGTCGGCGCGCTGGTGGCGCTCCGCGAGGGCGGGCACGCGCTCCAACTACGCGACGGCGGCCTGGTGGGGGTGGAGACCGGGATGTTCGCCAGGGGTCTTGTCGAGATCACCGGCCCCGGTGTGACCGAGGGCCTCGACGTGGTAACGGCGTCGTGATCGCGGAGCCGGTCTTGAGCGTCGAACGGGTGAGTCGGACGTACCCGGGCGGAGTGACCGCGTTGGACGACGTCTCCCTGACCGTCCGCGCCGGCGAACTGCTCGCCATCGTCGGGCCGTCCGGGTCCGGCAAGTCCACACTGCTGAACATCATGGGCACCCTCGACCTGCCGACCAGCGGTCGCGTCCGCGTCGCCGGGCAGGAGGTCACCGCGCTGTCCGACCGTCGGCTCTCCGCGCTGCGGGGCCGGTGGCTCGGTTTCGTCTTCCAGCAGTTCCACCTCACCGACGGGCTGGACGCCGCCGAGAACGTCGCCACCGGCCTGCTCTACGCCGGGGTGCCCCGCCGTCGCCGCCGCCGTACCGCTGTCGAGGCGTTGGCCCGGGTCGGCCTGGCGCACCGGGTCGGCCACCTGCCGAACCAGCTCTCCGGCGGGGAGCGGCAGCGGGTGGCGATAGCGCGGGCGCTCGTCAACGAGCCGGCGCTGGTGCTGGCCGACGAGCCGACCGGCGCCCTCGACACGGTCAACGGGGAGGCGGTCCTGACGCTGCTCACGGATCTGAACGCGGAAGGAACCACCATCGCCGTGATCACCCACGATCGTGATCTCGCCGCCCGTACCCCTCGTCAGCTGGAGATCCGCGACGGCCGGGTCGTCTCCGACACCGGTGTCGGGAGCCGGGAGTGAACGCCGCCCCGGGCGGTGGCCGACCGGCTCGGCTCGCCCCCGCCGACGTACTCCGGCTCGGTCTGCTCGGGATCACCACCCGCCGGATGCGGGCGGTCCTCTCCGCCCTGGGCATCTCCATCGGCATCGCCACGCTCGTCGTCGTGGTGGGTATCCCGGCGTCCAGCCAACATGACCTGATGAACCAGCTCTCCGCCCTCGGCACGAACCTGCTGCGCGCCGAGCCGGTACCGGACCAGAATCCACAGGTGCTGCTGCCCGGGGACGCCGACGCCATGGCGAAGCGGATCGGCCCGGTCCTGTCCGCGAGCGCTGTCGCGAACACCCACACCGGGGTACGCCGCAACGACCTGGTGGACCGGTACGACACCGCCGGGCTCAGCGTGCTCGCGTCCCGTCCCGGCCTGTTGGAGACGGTAAACGGCCGGGTCCGCAGCGGCCGGCCCCTCGACGCGGGCACGGCGGGGCTTCCGACCGCCGTCCTCGGTTACGTAGCGGCGAGCCGGCTCGGGTTCGACACTGTGGATCCGGGGCAGCCGCCCCAGGTGTTCATCGGTGCTCGTTGGTTCACCGTGATCGGCATTCTGGACCCGTTGCCGCTCTCCCCGGATCTCGACCGTTCGGTGCTCGTCGGGTGGGAGGCCGCCACGGCCATGCTCGGCTTCGACGGCCATCCCACCGTCGTCTACCTGCGGGCCAGGGAGGACGCGTTGGAGGACGTCCGGGCGGTGCTGCCGGCCACCCTCAACCCGCAGCTTCCCGGGCTGGTGCAGGTCAGCCGCCCCTCCGACGCGCTCGCCGCCAAGCGGGCCACCGAGAGCAGCTTCTCCGCGCTGTTCCTCGGGCTGGCGGCGGTCGCCCTGCTGGTCGGTGGGATCGGGGTGGCCAACACGATGGTCATCTCGGTGCTGGAGCGCCGTCGGGAGATCGGCCTGCGGCGGGCGCTCGGCGCGAACCGTGGCCAGATCCGGGTGCAGTTCCTCACCGAGTCGGTGCTGCTCTCCGCGCTGGGCGGCACGGCCGGAGCGGCCCTCGGGCTGCTCGCGACGATCGGTTACGCCAGCTACCAGGGCTGGCCGCCGACGATCCCGGTGACCGCGGTGCTCGGCGGAGTCGCCGGCGCGCTGCTCGTGGGCGTGGTGGCCGGCGTCTACCCGTCCATCCGAGCCGCCCGCCTGACCCCCACCGAAGCCCTCTCCACCCCCTGACCCCCAGCCCGCACCCTCACCCGGCCTCGGGGGTGGGGATGCGGGAGGTGCGCCAGCGGGAGAGGGCCAGGGTGGCGGAGTAGCCGGCCAAAACGAGCACGTGGAACACGTAGAGCCAGAGGAGCACGGCCACGCCGGCGCCGATTTCGTCGAAGCCGCCGAACGGCACGCCCAGGTCCAGCGGGAGCGAGGCGAAGAGCACGAAACCGTGCAGGAAACCGGAGAGGTTCGCCGCGGTGAACGACCCGATCGCGAGGGTGGAGAGCCAGTCCGGTGAGGCCGGCCCGACCACCCGGAACACCCACACCAGGACGGGCGTGAGCACCAACCAGACAGCGAGGAACGACAGCACCACGCCGAGCACACCGGACCAACCGCCCTGGCGGACGAGACGGGTGGTGAGCGGCAGCGCCAGCAGAATGGACAGCAGCAGGGCGGGGGCCGGCGCGAGCAGGGGCAGCAGCAGTAGCCGGCCCCGCCAGCCGATCAGGTGCTCGTCGGAGCGGGGTGCGGCAACCGAGACGAACGCCCGGCGCAGACCCTCTCCGTACAGCGACGCGGGCAGGAGCGAGGCCAGTGCCAGCAGCGGGGTCAACTCCACCCCGGCGCCGACCAGCGCGTCCACCGCCCGTGGCGCGCCGATCGCCGTGGGCAGGGCGTCCACGGCGTACGAGGTGAGCCGGCGCACCCGGTCGGCCCCGGCCACCAGCGCGGTGAGCCAGATCGCGAGCAGGGCGACCGGCACCACCGCGATCGCGCCGTAGAAGGTGATCGCGGCGGCGTGCAGCGACAGGTCCCGTCCGCGCATCGGACGGAACGCGGCGCCGGTGATCCGCTTCGTCCGCTGCCAACCGCTGCCCATCGTGATCCCTTTCCCGCTCCTCGGGTCCGCCACTCCTTAAGATCGCCTGTCATGACTGTTCTCACCACCGAACGTCTCATCCTGCGCGATTGGACCGACGATCCGGCCGACCTGGCCCGGATCTACGACATCTACTCCCGTCCCGAGATCACCCGTTGGCTGGGGGTGTCGCCGGGCCTGCCGATGACCGACCCGGCCCAGGCCGTCGAGCGGCTGCGGATCTGGCAGGACCGGCACGCCAACGACGGCGGCCGGTACGGCACCTGGGCGATCGAGGTACGCGAGACCGGCGTGGTGGCGGGCACGGCGTTGCTCAAGCCGCTGCCGGGAACGCCGGAGACGCAGCTCACCGGGGACATCGAGACGGGCTGGCACCTGCACCCGGATTCGTGGGGTCACGGCTACGCCACCGAGGCGGCCCGAGCGCTGCTGGCGCGGGAGTTCACCACCGGCACCCCGCAGATCTACGCGCTCGTGTCGCCGGGCAACGAGCCGTCGATGGCCGTCGCTCGGCGGCTGGGCATGACCCATGTGGGTCAGCGCACCGACTGGTACGGCGGCGAGTTGTTGGAGACGTTCGTCCTGACCGCGCCGAACGACTGATCGCCCGCCGGAGGCGGATGACCTGGATCCGCGTACGGGATGCCGGGGCCCGGCCGTCGCGCCCTGCCCCGGCTCCTCGTGCCCTGGATCGGCCCGCTCTGGCCTGCTCCTCGTGCCCTGGCCCGGCTCGCTCCTGGTGCCTTGGCCCTTCTTCGCCCTGGTCCGTCCTGGTCTCGGCCCTCGCGCCCCACGACGGCTGGCCGCGCCGGCTCGTGGAACGACCGGTCGCCGCGCGACCAAGGTCGTAAATAGTCACGGTCGTCGAAGTGTTGACGCTCCCGTAGCACGTCAGTAACCTTTGGCCAAAGTGATGCAAGATTTGGACAAAGACGTGCAGCTTTTCTTGCATGGGCTTGGAAAACTCCGCTAGCTGCTCTCGTGGTGCCCCCGCACCCGGCGTCCCCGAATCCATCACCTCCGCACCCCCGCACGCCCTCACCGCGTGGTCACGCCACCTGTGGTGCCGTCCCCCAACGACAGGACAGTGATGAGACGAACGAATCTGTTCAGGATGGTGGCGGCGACAGCCGCGGCCGCCATGATCGCCACGGCAGGCTCGACGGCCCTGGCGAACCCGGCCAGCGCCACCCGCCCCGTCGAGACGGCAGCCGCACCGGGCAGCGGCTTCGCCGCGGCGGCCACCAACCTCGCCCAGGGCCGCCCCACCCAGGAGAGCGGCCACGCCGACGTGTACGACTCGTCGAAGGTCGTCGACGGCAACGCGGGCAGCTACTGGGAGAGCGTCAACAACGCCTTCCCGCAGTGGGTGCAGGTCGATCTCGGCTCGTCGCAGAGCGTCAACCAGGTCGTACTGAAGCTGCCGACCTCCGGTTGGGGGACCCGGACGCAGACGTTGAGCGTGCGGGGCAGCGCCGACGGTTCGTCCTTCACCGACCTGGTCGGGTCGCAGACGTACACGTTCAACCCGGCGAGCGGCAACACGGTCACGATCAACTTCAGCTCCGCCGCCACCCGCCACGTCCGGATCACCATCACCGCCAACAGCGGCTGGCCGGCCGGCCAGCTCTCCGAGCTGGAGGTGTACGGCAGCGGCGGCACCACCCCGGACACCACCGCGCCGGGCGTTCCGGGCAATCTCTCGTACACCCAGTCGGGCACCACCATCAGCCTCAACTGGGTCGCGTCCACCGACAACGCGGGCGGCAGCGGCATCGCCGGTTACGACGTCTACCGCAACGGCGCGTTCCTCCAGTCCGTCGGCAACGTGACCACCTTCAACGACACCCAGCCGGCCACGGCGACCGTGTCGTACTACGTCCGGGCCCGCGACGCCGCCGGCAACCTCTCCGGCAACAGCAACACGGTGACCCGCACCGGCAGCGGTGACACCACCGCGCCGAGCACCCCGGGGACGCTGTCGCAGAGCACGTCGGGCAGCACGATCACGCTCACCTGGGGCGCGTCGACCGACTCCGGTGGCAGCGGCCTGGCCGGCTACAACGTCTACCGCGGCGGCAACCTGATCGCGACGCTGGGCGCCGTCCTGACCTATCAGGACACCCAGCCGGCGACGGCGACCGTGTCGTACTACGTCCGCGCCCGCGACGGCGCGGGCAACCTGTCCGGCACCAGCAACACCGTCACCCGGACCGGCAGCAACCCGCCCGCCTGCACCAACGTGGCGCAGGGCAAGAGCATGACCGCGAGCGGCTCCACCTTCAGCTTCACCCCGGACAAGGCGAACGACGGGCAGCTCGGCACCTACTGGGAGGGCGCGGCGAGCTACCCGCAGAACCTGACAGTGGCGCTCGGCGCGAACCACTCGATCTCCGGCGTCACAGTGAAGCTCAACCCGGATTCAGCCTGGGGCACCCGTACCCAGACCATCCAGGTCCTCGGCCGCGACCAGGCGTCGTCCTCGTACACCAGTCTGGTGTCGGCGGCGAGTTACCAGTTCGTCCAGGGCGTCAACGTGGTGACCATCCCGGTCAGCGCGACCACGGCGGACGTGCAGTTGCGGTTCACCGGCAACACCGGTGCCCCGTCCGGACAGGTGGCCGAGCTCGAGGTGTGCGGCACGCCCGCGCCCAACCCGGACCTGGTGGTCAACTCGGTGACCTGGTCGCCCGCCTCGCCCAGCGAGGTCAGCGCCGTCACCCTCTCGGCCGTGGTGCAGAACATCGGCTCGGCGTCCGCCGGGGCGACAACTGTCAACCTCAGCCTGGCCGGCGCGGTCGTCGGCAGCGCCACGGTGGGCGCGCTCGCCGCCGGAGCCTCGACCACGGTGTCGGTCAACGCGGGCACCCGCCCGATGGGCAGTTACGCCGTCACGGCGGTGGTGGACCCGACGAACACGATCGTCGAGCAGAACAACGGCAACAACAGCTTCACGGCGGCGTCGCCGCTGGTGGTGGCGCAGGCCCCGGGGCCGGATCTCCAGGTGCTCAGCATCGCCTCGAACCCGCCGAACCCGGCGGTCGGGGCATCCGTCACCTTCACCGTGGCGGTCCGCAACCGGGGCACCGCCGCGACCGGCGCGACCACCGTCACCCGTCTGGTGGTGGGCGGCAGCACGCTCAACACCAACACCGCCTCGATCGCCGCTGGCGCGACGGCCACCGTTGCCGTCTCCGGCAGCTGGACCGCCACCAGCGGGGGCGCCACCATCACCGCCACCGCCGACGCCACAAACGTGGTCACCGAGACCAACGAGACAAACAACGCGTTCAGCCAGTCGATAGTGGTCGGGCGCGGCGCTGCCGTCCCGTACGTCTCCTACGAGGCCGAGGCCGGCCGTTACCAGGGCACGCTGCTGGAGGCCGACCCGCTGCGTACCTTCGGCCACACCAACTTCGCCAGCGAGTCCTCGGGCCGCAAGTCGGTACGGCTCACCAGCACCGGCCAGTTCGTCGAGTTCACCTCGGCCAACCAGGCAAACTCCATAGTGGTGCGCAACTCCATCCCGGACGCGCCGGGTGGCGGTGGCATCGAGGCGACCATCAGCCTCTACGTCAACGACGTCTTCTCCCGGAAGTTGACGCTTTCGTCGAAGCACAGCTGGCTCTACGGCAACACCGACGGGCCGGAGGCGCTGACCAACACCCCGCAGGCCGACGCCCGGCGGCTCTTCGACGAGTCGAACGCGCTGCTGGCGCAGTCGTACCCGGCCGGCACCCGGTTCAAGTTGCAGCGCGACTCGGGTGACTCCGCCTCGTTCTACGTCATCGACATGATCGACCTGGAGCAGGTGGCCCCGGCGGCGAGCCAGCCGGCCGGCTGCACCTCGATCACCGCGTACGGCGCGGTCCCCAACGACGGGCTCGACGACACCGCCGCCATCCAGCGGGCGGTGACCGACGACCAGAACGGTGTCATCGGCTGCGTCTGGATCCCCGCCGGGCAATGGCGGCAGGAGCAGAAGATCCTGACCGACGACCCGCTGAACCGGGGCATGTACAACCAGGTAGGCATCAGCAACGTCACCATCCGGGGCGCCGGCATGTGGCACTCGCAGCTCTACACGCTCACCGAGCCGCAGAACGTGGTGGGCGGCATCAACCACCCGCACGAGGGCAACTTCGGCTTCGACATCGACAAGAACACCCAGATCTCCGACATCGCCATCTTCGGCTCGGGCCGGATCCGCGGCGGTGACGGCAACGCCGAGGGCGGCGTCGGTCTGAACGGTCGCTTCGGCACCGGCACGAAGATCAGCAACGTGTGGATCGAGCACGCCAACGTGGGTGTCTGGGTGGGTCGCGACTACGACAACATCCCCGACCTGTGGGGGCCGGCCGACGGGCTGGAGTTCACCGGCATGCGCATCCGCGACACGTACGCCGACGGCATCAACTTCAGCAACGGCACCCGTAACTCACGGGTGTTCAACTCGTCCTTCCGCACCACCGGTGACGACGCCCTGGCCGTCTGGGCCAACCCGTACGTGAAGGACCGCACCGTCGACATCGCCCACGACAACCACTTCGTGAACAACACCATCCAGTTGCCGTGGCGGGCGAACGGCATCGCCATCTACGGCGGCTACGACAACTCGATCGAGAACAACCTGATCTACGACACCGCGAACTACCCGGGCATCATGCTGGCGACCGACCACGACCCGTTGCCGTTCTCCGGCACGACGTTGATCGCCAACAACGGTCTCTACCGGACCGGCGGGGCGTTCTGGAACGAGGACCAGGAGTTCGGTGCCATCACCCTCTTCCCGGCCACTCGGGACATCACCGGGGTCACCATCCGAGACACCGACATCATCGATTCGACGTACGACGGCATCCAGTTCAAGAACGGCGGCGGCAACATGCCGAACGTCGCCATCACCAATGTGCGGATCGACAAATCCAACAACGGCGCCGGCATCCTCGCGATGGGCGGGGCGCGCGGTAACGCCAACCTGACAAACGTGACGATCACCAACTCGGCCGACGGCAACATCGTCATCCAGCCGGGCTCCCAGTTCGTCATCACTCCCTGATCGACACGGTTTCCAGGAAGTCGGGGTGTCCGCAAGCCACGGACACCCCGACTGTGGCCACATCATCCGGTTCGTCGCGTTGCCGGGCAGGTCCGCCGGATCCTCTCGGTCACCGCTGACCAGGTCATCGTCCACACCGGCGGCCCGCTGGCCGCCGTTCGGCCCGCTTACCGTGGCCCGCTCACCCGAGCAAAAACCCGCCGGTCGCCCGTCCCGCAGATCTTGGACAGTTTCCGATCGGTCGGAACGGAAACTGTCCAAGATCTACACGTGCTGCTCGTGGGTCCAGGTCGGGTCAGGCGGTCGGCACCGGCGCCAGGGCCGCCGCGAGGGCCTCGGCGTTCTTCTTGTCCACCCGGGGGAAGGTCAGGGTGATACCGTCTCCCGCGTCGCCGAAGGCGATGCGCAGCAGGCTCACGACGCCCATCTTCGCCTCGGCGAGCGCGACCTGTTCCCGGGGCACCTCGCCGAGTACACCGGTGCCGGGTCCGCCGAGGAAGGTCTGCGGCAGGAAGATCAGTCGCTGGTCGGTGAGGACGACGAACTGCTTCTTGGTCCGCGCCAGCGAGTGGCCCACCGCCCCGGCACCGGCGGTGATCAGTCCTTGCGAGACGACCGTCCCGAGTCGACCCGCCGAGAACTTCCCGACCAACGCCCGGGTCGCGGTGACCGGCTGCTCCCCGGGTTGCAGGATCGACGCCACCCGCTCGAACGCGCGCGCCTGAAGCTTCTGGTTCATGTGGTCCCCTCCGTGTTTGACCGTGATCGCCGCCGATGCTCGCGGAGCAGGGCATTCCGGGCCATCGGTCGATCAGCCGCATGATCATGCCGGTCGGTCATGGTCGGCGTCGGGTCACCCGCCGTGGCGGGCCGGCCTGCAGGGGCCGTCGTGGGCGTCGGGACGCCGGCACCGGCCGACGCCGCCGAACCGGGCGTCACAGAACACTCGGGTACGCAGGAACTGCGCGTCCTCCTCGCTGAGCGTCGTCTCGCCGAAGTCGACGACGGCGAGGTGACCGAGTGAGTCGCGCAGTGCCACGGCCAGCGCGGTGACCTCGTCGAGGCTGGTCAGCGTGGTCGGGGATGATCCAGCGGGGCGCGGTCATCGGGGCCACCGGTTGCTGAAGCTCGTGGCTCGGACCGGTGGTGGTGACGGGTGGCCCCCGGTCGCGAAGCTCACGGCAGGATCACCGTTCCTCCAGCGACCAACGTCTGGATCTGCCCGTCGGTCAGGCCGCGCCTGTGGAGGACGCGACGGCCCCAGCGGTGCAGCCGGCACGGGTGCCGAGCGTCGTCCTTGCGGCAGCGCTCGCCGTCGGGTCGCTGCACGGCGGCGTGCACGCTGACCGCCCGCAGCGCGAACACCACGTCCTCTTTGGTCACGTAGGGCGGCAATGGCAGTTCGTCGGTCGGTTCCATGACCGTCCTTCGGTTGTCGTTCGCGGTCGCCGGTCATCAACGAGGGTCATTCCGATGCTGGCCCACCGCAATCTTTCGCGGCAGAATGCAGACCAAGGGACGAGGCGTCTTACGCGACGACAACCAGGGAGATGACGTGGACGACTCTGGCAGCACGGTCCCACGGAGGCAGCTCGGCAGATATCTGAGAGAGCTTCGCGAAAATGCCTATGTGACGGTTACCGCGGCGGCCAAGGAATTGGAATGGTCGGCACCCCGGATCTGGCGTTACGAGACCGGCCAGGTCCCCATGCACCCGAACGACGTGGCGGCCATGTGCCGGGTCTACGGCGCGTCCCCGGAGACGATCGAGACGATGCGGGCGCTGGCCCGCGAGACCAAGGCGCACGGTTGGTGGCACAGCTACGGCGAGGCGATCAAGGACTGGTTCAAGCTGTACGTCGGCCTGGAAGCCGCCGCCACGCGCATCCGCCACTACGAAGCGAACCTCGTCCCCGGGCTGTTGCAGACGGTCGAGTACATGACCGAGGTGATCGGCACCGACCACCCTCAGATGGGCGACCAGCAACGCCAGGCGAAGGTCGACGTGCGGCTGCGCCGCCAACGCCTGCTGGCTCGGGCGGTGCCCCGCGCGCCGCGTCTCGACGTCATCCTGAGCGAGACGGTGCTGCGTCGCCCGCTGCGCGACCGTGCGGCGATGGCCCGGCAACTGGAATCACTCGTGGTGTCGTCGCGGCAGCACAACATCGGCATCCGGGTGTTGCCGCTCGACGCGGGGCTGGTGCGCTGGGCGCAGGCCGGCACCTTCACCATGCTCGACTTCCCGTCCGAGGTGCGCGAGCCGGAGCCGACGACGATCTACATGGACGGTCCGTGTGGCGCGGTCTACCTTGACAAGACCCACGAGATCGAGATCTACGAAGACGCGTGGCGCTCCCTCGGCGAGCGGGCGCTGGGCGTCGACGAGTCCCGCGAGCTGATGGCGACCATAGCGAAGGAGATGACAAATGGTGCGTGACGGAGTCTGGCGCACGTCGACCCGGTCCGGCGGCGAAGGCAACTGCGTCGAGGTGGCCGGGTTCGCGGAGACGATCGGCGTACGCGACAGCAAGGACCGGCAGGGGCCGGCGTTGACCTTCACCCCGTCGGCCTGGACCGCCTTCGTCGAGTTCACGGTGGTCAGCCAGCCCGTGCAATGATCAAGGTCGGCTCGCTGGCGGGAGGCTGACGAATCAGGATGAATGTCGTATGCCGAGCCGCAACCTTAGGAGATTCGCTGATGCAGCAGGCGCCGTTACGTGTCGAAATGGAGGGACTTGAGGCGCTGAGCCTAGCGGAGTTTCCAATGGTCGGCGATTTTGCTGTCGATCTTTCCTATAGTGGTTCTGAGACGCGTCTACGTTTCCGGGCTCCATCCATTGATATTTCTGTCTCGTTTCCTTGGTGGAGCCATGGGCTCGATGAGATGATTTCGTGGAGTCCAGACGACTTCCCGTGTGGCTCGCTCCGGGAGCCCTTCTGGGACCGAGACCAAGGCTGGAGTCTGCTTATCTGGCTGGTTGAGGATCGCGTGTATATCGCCGAGGGGGATGGAGAGGAAGACGTTTACGAGCGGTGGTTTGCCGTCCCCCTGGACCGCTACCGGTCCGAATGGAAGCGAGCGATCGCAGGGCTTTCCGAGTCCACCCAGGGGTAACGCAATGTAACCAGCTTGACGCCTCGTGTGCCGAAGCCTGTCGGTGTGCGGCGGCGTTGCCGTCATCGTTGCCGTCAATGGCGACTTCTGATCGGTATCCCTCAGCGATCGATGGGCAATCGCCGACGACCGGTATTGCGACGAGCGGTGCACACGTGAACCCGGGAGAGGTGGGCATGCCGGCTACCAGACAGTTCGATCCGCCGAATCCCTCCCGTGCGTACGACTCTGAGGTTTTTCTATTCGAAGACCTTGCTGCAGGTCTGAGCCCGAACTCGACCGGCACCGTACATATCTATTCTGAGCGGACCGTTTGTCCCAGTTGCCGCGATGTGATGGATCAGTTCAAAGCAAAATTTCCGGGCATCAGGGTGCACGTCGCAACCGGTGAGGACTGAGTCATGTATAAGGTTGCCGAATTGGCGGAGTTAATTCGACAGGAGAAGGCTGGCGACGTACTCGGTATTACGGAAAAACAGATTTCTGAGATCCAGGACGCTTGGGGCGTCCCTCGACTTCCGTCGGCATACGTAGAGTTTCTCACCCGCATGGGGGCGCGCGCGGGTAGGTTGCTCCGCGGTACGGACGCTTTCTATCCAGTCGTGCTCCAGATGAGAGAATGGGCCGACGAGTTTTTTGATGAAAACTCCGACTTCCTTCCCCTACGGGGTGGAGAAATTGTGTTCGCGATGCATCAAGGCTACCTTGCATATTGGATGTCAGATATTTCGGCGGCTGATCCGGAAGTTGTTCTGTGGTCCGAAGCCGTTTCGACACCACTGCGCGTCTGGCCGACTTTCACTGCGTTTCTTAACTCGCATTACGCGGACGAGCCCGGCGTAAAATAGAACCAGGTTTCCTCAGCGCCGATGGCCTTCGCCAGGTCCGCATGACCGACCGGCACCCGGCACCCACTCAGAACCCGCACATCAACTTAGAGATGTATCGGAACCCGATCGGCCTTGAGTGCCCAGTGGTAGGCCCGTGAGCAACCATCACGTCTATCTACCGGAGGGAAAGGGTGGCACCCGTGTCAGATATGCCAGCCGTGAGCGAACCCGTCGAGCCGCCGAAGAAGCCCGTCGTCGTCGGAGTCATCCCGTACGACGCCCGACGTGGCCTGATCAGCGACTGGGATGACGACACCGTGCTGCGGATCGAGGTGCTCGAGACGACGGCGAAGACGATCCTCATCTCGGGCAACGCGGCCGGGCTCACCTCGCTCGCCCGTCACCTCCTCACCCTCGCGCAGCCCAGTGCGCCGGCCGGGTCGCACCTGGACTTCGACGACTATTGCGGCTGGTTCGAGGAAGGTTCGTTCGGGGTCCGGATCGAACTGGAGTAGCGTTTTCCTCCGACGTCTGGCCGTCGATCCAGATCCGTGCGACTCGGTCTGCCGCTTCCCGGCTTTTCGCCGCCTCGCGGACGGTGACATGTCGGACCGGGTGTGCGATGACGCGCAGCTGGGGCTGCGGTGGTTAGGCTGACCTGAGCAGGATGGTCCGCTGAGGGGGTGAGACCGGATGGCCCAGGCAGCGTTCGCGCCCGAACCGGCGCCGCAGCACACCGAGCCGTCGTTCGACGTGCTGCGGTGGCATGACGAGCCGTGGACCGCGCAGCTCGCCCTCGACCTGTTGCCGGAGACCAACGGCCCCAAGGTTGAGGTCCTGAGCGGAAGCGTGATCGTGACACCACATGCCGGATACGACCACCAGGACGCGGAGCTGGACCTCGCGTTCCACCTCAAGCAGGCAGCCCGCCACGCCAAGCTGTGGCTCTACCTCGAGACGAACATCGTCTCGGGCCAGGACCTGTTCATCCCGGACATCGTCATCCTCGATGCGCCGGGCGGCGGTCGAACGACGATGGACATCAGCCACGCCGTGCTCCTTGGGGAGATCGTCTCTCCTCGGCACCGGCGCAAGGACATCATCGATCGCCCTCGTGAGTACGCTGCCGCTGGCGTCCCCTTTTTTCTCCGGGTCGACCTGCGTAATCGGGTCCCCACGATCGCCCTGTACGAGCTGACCGAGGGGGAGTACCGACCGGTGGCTGCCGCTGCGGCCGGGGCGCGCTTCGTCATGCGGGAGCCGTTCGAGTTCTCCATCGATCCGGCCGACCTGCTCGGCGAGGAAGCGCCGCCGGAGGAGCCCGACGCCGAGGGCTGAGGCTCCCAGCGGGCGTTCAGTGACGGTGGGGGAGAATGGCCCCGTGACTTCCCCCCGCGACCTCGTCCTGCTCGGGTCCACCGGTTCGATCGGTACGCAGGCCATCGACATCGTCCGGCGCAACCCGGACCGGTTCCGGGTGGTCGCCGTGGGTGCCGGGGGCGGCAACGTCGAGCTGCTCGCCGCGCAGGCCCTGGAGTTGGGCGTCGAGGCGGTCGGGGTGGCCAAGGCGTCCGCCGCGCAGGACCTGCAACTCGCGTTCTACGCCGAGGCGAGCCGGCGCGGCTGGGCCACCGGCGACTTCAAGCTTCCCAAGATCGTGGCCGGGCCGGACGCGATGACCGAGCTGGCCCAGTGGCCGTGCGACATCGTGCTCAACGGGGTGGTCGGCTCGCTGGGCCTCGCTCCTACGCTGGCCGCGCTGCGTGGTGGTCGTACCCTCGCGCTTGCCAACAAGGAGTCGCTGGTGGCCGGCGGCCCGCTGGTCAAGGCCGCGGTGACGCGGCCGGGGCAGATCGTGCCGGTCGACTCGGAGCATTCGGCGCTGGCCCAGTGCCTGCGGTCCGGGGCGCGCGGCGAGGTGCGGCGGTTGATCGTCACGGCCAGTGGGGGCCCGTTCCGGGGCCGGCGCCGCGACGAGTTGACGCAGGTCACACCGGAGCAGGCCCTCGCGCACCCGACGTGGAACATGGGGCCGGTCGTCACGATCAATTCGGCGACCATGGTCAACAAGGCGCTGGAGGTGATCGAGGCGCACGAGCTGTTCGACGTGCCGTATGCCGACATCACAGTGATGGTGCACCCGCAATCGGTGATCCACTCGATGGTCGAGTTCGTCGACGGGTCGACGATCGCCCAGGCCAGCCCACCGGACATGCGGCTGCCGATCGCGCTCGGCATCGGCTGGCCGGACCGGGTGCCGGAGGCGGCCACGGCGGTGGACTGGACGGCCGCGCACACCTGGGAGTTCGCTCCGCTGGACGACGTGGCGTTCCCGGCCGTCGCGCTGGCAAAGGCCGCCGGGGAGGCCGGGCGCAGCCGCCCGGCGATCTACAACGCGGCGAACGAGGAGTGTGTGGCGGCGTTCGTGGCCGGCCGGCTGCCGTTCCTGGGGATCGTCGACACCCTCGAACGCGTGTTGGAGGACGCTCCGGACTTCGCCGAACCAGGTACCGTCGAGGACGTGCTCGCGGCCGAGTCGTGGGCACGCGCGCACGCGCAGGAGATCATCGCGGGTTCGGTGGAAGGAGCTTGATGTCGTACCTGCTCGGGGTGGTCCTCTTCGCCCTGGCCATTCTCATCTCGGTGAGCCTGCACGAGGCGGGTCACATGGTGACCGCCAAGGCGTTCGGGATGAAGGTCACCAAGTTCTTCGTCGGTTTCGGCCCCACCATCTGGTCGTTCCGGCGGGGTGAGACCGAGTACGGCCTCAAGGGCATCCCGCTCGGCGGCTTCTGCAAGATCGTCGGCATGACCCCGCAGGACGACGACGTCGAGCCGGGCGACGAGTCGCGGGTGATGTGGCGCTACCCGGTGTGGAAGCGCACGATCGTGATGGCCGCCGGGTCGATCACCCACTTCGCGCTCGCCCTGGTCACCATCTGGATCCTCGCCGTCTCCGCCGGCCTGCCCAACCCGGACTTCCCCACCACCGACACGGAGGCCCGCAAGGAGCCTGCCGTCATCCAGCTCAGCCAGTGCGTGGTGCCGGAGAACGCGGTGCGGGCGTGCACCTCCACCGACGCGGCAAGCCCGGCGGCCCAGGCGCAGCTACGCAACGGTGACCGGATCACCTCGATCAACGGCACCCCGATCGGCAACTACGGCGACCTGCTCACCACCCTGCGCGCGCTCAAGCCGGGCGAGACCGCGCAGATCCAGTACGTCCGTGACGGGCAGCCGGGCAGCACCAGCACCGTGCTCGCGCAGACCCAGCGTCCGCCGCTGGACGACCCGACCGGCGCCGCCGCGCCGGTGGCCGCGCTCGGCGTCGGGCTCGTCCCCAGCACCCCCACCCGGGTGACGTACGGCCCGGGCGGAGCCTTCGGCGCGACCGCCGACTTCACCGGCGACCTGGCCGTCGGCACCGCTCAGGCGCTGCAGCGCCTCCCGCAGAAGGTCCCCGCCCTCTGGACCGCCCTCACCGGCGGCGAACGGGACGTCGACACCCCGATCAGCGTGGTCGGCGCCAGCCGGCTCGGCGGCGAGGCGGTGGAGAACAACGCCTGGCTGGTCTTCTTCATGCTCTTCGTGTCGCTGAACTTCTTCATCGGCGTGTTCAACCTGCTGCCGCTGCTCCCGGTGGACGGCGGCCACATCGCCATCGCCTGGTTCGAACGGGCCCGCTCCTGGGTCTACGCGCGGTTCGGTCGGGCCGACCCCGGCCGGGTGGACTACCTCAAACTGATGCCCTTCACGTACGTGGTGATCCTGATCGGTGGCGCGTTCACGCTGCTGACCATCGCCGCGGACGTGGTCAACCCCATCACGCTCTTCTCAAGGTGAGTGCCTGAAGTGACCGCTATCAGTCTCGGTATGCCCGCCGTGCCGCCCCCGCCGCTCGCCCCCCGTCGGGCCAGCCGCCAGATCATGGTCGGTTCGGTGCCGGTCGGCGGCGGCGCACCCGTGTCCGTGCAGTCGATGACCACGACCCTCACCTCCGACGTCAACGCCACGCTCCAGCAGATCGCCGAGCTGACCGCGTCCGGCTGCCAGATCGTCCGGGTGGCCGTGCCCTCCCAGGACGACGTCGAGGCGCTGCCCGCGATCGCCAAGAAGTCGCAGATCCCGGTGATCGCCGACATCCACTTCCAGCCCAAGTACGTCTTCGCCGCGATCGACGCCGGCTGTGCGGCCGTCCGGGTCAACCCGGGCAACATCCGCCAGTTCGACGACAAGGTCAAGGAGATCGCGGCAGCGGCCTCCGCCGCCGGTACGCCGATCCGGATCGGCGTCAACGCGGGCTCCCTCGACAAGCGGCTGCTGGCCAAGTACGGCAAGGCCACCGCCGAGGCGCTCGTCGAGTCGGCGCTGTGGGAGTGCTCGCTGTTCGAGGAGCACGGCTTCCGCGACATCAAGATCTCGGTCAAGCACAACGACCCGGTCGTGATGATCCGCGCGTACCGGCAGCTTGCCGAGCAGTGCGACTACCCGCTGCACCTGGGCGTCACCGAGGCCGGCCCGGCCTTCCAGGGCACCATCAAATCGGCGGTCGCCTTCGGCGCCCTGCTCGCCGAGGGGATCGGCGACACCATCCGGGTGTCGCTGTCCGCCCCGCCGGTCGAGGAGATCAAGGTCGGCAACCAGATCCTGGAGTCGCTGGGCCTGCGTGAGCGGGGCCTGGAGATCGTCTCCTGCCCGTCCTGCGGGCGGGCCCAGGTGGACGTCTACAAGCTCGCCGAGGAGGTCACCGCCGGCCTGGAAGGGCTGCCGGTGCCGCTGCGGGTCGCCGTGATGGGCTGCGTCGTCAACGGTCCGGGTGAGGCCCGCGAGGCCGACCTCGGCGTCGCCTCGGGCAACGGCAAGGGCCAGATCTTCGTCAAGGGCAAGGTCGTCAAGACGGTGCCCGAGGCGCAGATCGTGGAGACGCTGATCGAGGAGGCGCTGCGGATCGCCGACGAGATGGGCGCCGAGCTTCCCGAGGAGCTGCGCGGGCTGGTGACCGGCCCGACGGTCACCGTGCACTGATCTTCCCTTCGTAAAAGCGGCCGTTCCCCACGGGGAACGGCCGCTTTTGTGGTGTCTGCCGGCGCCGGGGCGTTTGCGGTGCCGTCTCGCCGGGGCGTTTGTGGTGCCGCCTTCTGGGTGCGGCCTCGTGTCACTCGGATTCGGCGAGGATCGCGTACAGCTTGCGCCGGGTCTCGTCGAGCACCTGGGCGGCCCGCTCACGCTGGTCGTCGGTGCCGTTCATCATGACCTGGCGCAGGGCGTTCATCGCCTGCGCGCCGGAGTCGCGGATGTCGTGCCAGCTGCTCACGGTGCCCTGGGCGACGTCCGCCCACGCCGGGGTCTGCGCGGCCTCGGTGGCCTCGGCCTGGCCGGCCTCGGTGACGGTGAACCGCTTCCGTCCGCCGCCGGACTCCTCAGTGCTGGCGACGATCACACCCTCGTCCTCCAGAAGCTGGAGGGTGGGGTAGATCGAGCCCGGACTCGGCCGCCACGCACCGCCGGTGCGGGAGTCGATCTCCTGGATCATCTCGTAGCCGTGCATCGGCCGCTCGGTGAGCAGAGCCAGCACGGCCGCCCGGACGTTGGGGCGTCGGCCCCGACCTCGGCCACGGCCTCGACCGCCCCAGGGGCCGCCGTGTCCGTGCTCGTGCGGACCGGGCGGGATCGGCGGAAAACCGAATCCCCGCATCCGGGCCTCGTGCATCGCGTGGTGCTGTCGGTGGAACCGCATCGGGTTCGTCCTCTCCTCGTACTGTCGCTGATGCATCAACGATATATCGGCAATGCATCGCCGACAAGTCTCTGATTGCAAACCGTACGTACGTCTTGCTACCGTCTCGATCATGAGCGTGCTTCCCCCGCCGGGCCCGGCCCGCGTCCTCACCATCGGCACCCTGGTCAAGACCGTCGGCCGGGGCCTCTGGCTCGTCGCGAGCGCGCTCTTCCTCACCCGCTCGGTCGGCCTGTCGCCCACCCAGGTGGGCGTGGGCCTGACCATCTCGGCGCTCGTCGGCGTCCTGGCCAGCACCCCGAGCGGCTACCTGGCCGACCGCGTCGGCCCACGTGGCGTGCAGGTCGGCGCGCTGTTCGCCGCCGGCACCCTGACCACCGGTCTGATCGCCGTGCGGTCGTTCCCCACCTTCGTGCTGGTCGGCGCCGCCACGGCGCTCGCCGACGCGATCGAGCGCGGCGCCCGGGGCGCGCTGATCGCCGGAGCCATCCCCGCCGACCAGCGGGTACGCACACGCGCCTACCTGCGGGCCACCACCAACGTCGGGATCTCCGTCGGCGCGGTCCTCGGCGGCCTCGCCATCGCCGCCGACACCCGAACCGGCTACGTCGCGCTGATCCTGACCGCCGCGGGGGCATCCCTCGCCGCGGCGACGATCTTCCTCGGCCTGCCCAGCGTCGCCCCGGTCGCCGCCCCGACGCACGGCCCTCGGCTGATCGCCCTGCGGGACCGCCCGTTCCTCGCCTTCACCCTGGTCGACGGGCTGATGTCCATGCACTTCAGCCTGCTCACCATCGCCCTGCCGCTGTGGATCGCCGGGCACACCAGGGCGCCGATCTGGATGATCTCCGCGTTGACGCTTGTCAACACCGTGCTCGTGGTGCTCCTCCAGGTCCGCGCCGCGCGGAACGCCACCACCCTGCCCGGAGCCGCCCGCGCCGCCCGTCGCGCGGGCGTGGCCATCGCCCTGGCCTGCGTCCTCTTCGCCGCCAGCGGCGCACTGCCCACCGCCGGCGCGGTGGGCCTGCTCGGCGTCGGGGCACTCGCCCACGTGACCGGGGAGCTGTGGCACTCCGCCGCCGGCTGGGGCATCTCCTTCGGGCTGGCGCCGGCGGACGCCCAGGGGCAGTACCAGGGGACGTACGGCATGGGCTACGAACTGGGCAAGATGCTCGCGCCGGTGGTGGTGACCACCCTCGCCCTCGGCTGGGGCGTACCGGGCTGGTTGGTTCTCGGTGCCCTGTTTCTCCTGCTCGGGGGACTGGTGCCCCCGGTCGTTCGGTGGGCCGGGCGGACCCGGCCGACCAGCGGACCGGCCGAGCCGGTGCCGGCCTTGCCACTCGACCGGCGGAGCGGGGGGTCGATCTGGCAGGCTGGTAGTCGTGCTGACGGTGCCGGTACGCCAACTGGGGGAATCGGAGCGCCGCGCGGTCGAGCGTCTACTCGACCATGACCCGTTCGCGGGCGCGCAGGTCGCCGAGCGGATCGCCGCGCGCGGGCTCTCCTGGTGGCGGGCCGAGGGCAGAATCCTGGGGTACGGCGCGCGCCGCAACCTGGAATCGCTGTGCTGGCTCGGCGGCAACCTCACGCCAGTGCTGGCGACCGACGCCGCGGTGGCCGCCTTCGCCGACCTGCTCGCCGGCGAGGAGCGGCTCTGCTCCTCCATCGTCGGCCGAGCAGATGCCGTGCTCGGGCTGTGGGACCGGCTCTCCGACACCTGGGGGCCAGCGCGAGACGTCCGCCCCAACCAGCCACTGCTGGCCACCGACGCCCTGCCACCCGTACCGGCCGACCCGGAGGTACGCCAGGTCCGCTCCGGCGAGGTCGATCGGCTCTTCCCGGCCGCGGTGGCCATGTACACCGAGGAGGTCGGCGTCTCCCCGCTGGCCGAGGACGCCGGGCGCAGCTACCGCCGACGGGTCAACGACCTGGTCCGCTCCGGTCGGGCGTACGCCCGCTTCGTCGACGGCAAGGTCGTATTCAAGGCCGAGCTGGCAGTGGTCACCAAGCGGACGGCGCAGGTCCAGGGCGTCTGGGTGGCACCGGAGTGGCGGGGCCGGGGGATCGCGACAGCCGCCATGGCGGCCGTGGTCCGCGACGCGCTGCTGCGGGTCGCCCCCACTGTCAGCCTGTACGTCAACGACTTCAACCTCCCGGCCCGCCGGGTCTACGAGCGCTGCGGCTTCCAGCCGATCGGCACCCTCGCCACCGTTCTCTTCTGACCGCTGGCTGGTGGGGCACGGCCGCGGTGACGGTGTCGAAGAACGCGACGTCCGCGACGGCGCCGCGCGCTGTGGCCCCGCCACTCCGCCGGCAGATCTTGGACAGTTTCCGTTAGCCGCTGACGGAAACTGTCCAAGATCTCCGAAGAACCGCCGTGGGAGGCCGGGGTGCCGGTGCCCGACGACGCGTCGCGTCCCCCGCAACCCACTGGCCTGGCCGGGTACGCCGCTGGCCGGCACCCCGGGGTGTGGGGTGCCGGCCAACGGTCGGTGTTCAGCGGTGGGTCAGCTGTTCCAGTGCTGGCCGACGAGGTCGGTGGCCTGCTGCTCCCACTGGGCGTACGCGTCCGGGTAGGCGGACACCTGCACGGTCTGCGCGGCCTCGGTCAGCGGCATGTCCTGCCAACCGTCGACCTGCTTGAGGCCCTTGAGGAACGCCGTCGTGGAGTAGGCCGGGTCGGTGATCTGCTCCGGCGTGCCCCAACCCGAGCTCGGGCGCTGTTGGAACAGGCCCAGCGAGTCGTGGTCGTTGCTGTCGCCCAGGTGACCCAGGTTCTCCAGCTTCGACTCCTGCAGGCTCGTCGCGATCGAGATGACCGCGGCCCGCTCGGGCAGGCCGGCCTTCTTCGTCGCGGCGATGATCGCCTTCACGTTGGCGGTCTGCTCATCGTTCAGGGTGATCTTGGACTGGTCGCCCTGCGGCTTCGGCGCGGTGCTCTGCACGGCGGCCGCGACGGGCTTGGTGTCGACCGGGTTGGCGTGGGCGGCGATCGGACCGGCGAACACACCACCGGCGAACGCGAGACCCGCAACGGACAGGACGCTCTTACGCATGATCGTGTTCATGGGGGTAGCTCCTTCGGGGGTAGGAACACCCAAACCACTGACCGGGGGGTCGGCGGCACGGGTGTGAGCACCTCGTCCGGCGCTGCACAAAACAGGGGAAAGTCTGGAGGGGTGGGCGACCGGCAAACCGAAAGGCTCACGACGCCCAAAATTGCGGCGACCTCACAAGCCGGGGCTCGCACCAAGGTCGGCGAGCGGCGGGTTCCGGTGCCACGGTCGGAGCCGGTGGAGCGGGGGCCTGTGGTGCCGGGTCCAGGTGTAACGACCGGCGGGCCGGGGTCATTCCGGGGGCGGCCCATCCATCGGCACCCTCGCGGAAGCGGTGACCGGGTGGTCGTTCGTGGGGACTGTAACGACCGGACCGCGACCCGCATTCCAACCCCGTCGGGCGGGGCGGCGAGCCGGTGGTGCTGCGATCGTCAGGGTATGTAACGACCCCGGCCCGGCCATGATTCCGACCCACGGGTGCACCCGGCCACAGGCCAGAATCCCCCAAACCGGACAAACGGCGCACACGCCCGACTCTCCCGCGCCGGAACGCCTGACAACGGCCCCAGACCGCCCAGACTGGGCATGATCCACTCGACTTTGCGGAGATCGCGGTATCCGGGACGGGTTGACACAGCGACTTCGCGGAAGCTGAGTCGATCATTGGGGTCGGCGGGGTCTGATGCCCTGCTCAGGGCCGGAAATTCGGTTGAATCTGGGCGTCGGCGCCGCCAGGCTGAAGTCTCCGCCACCCCCACGCCCGGAGGACTTCCATGCGCCTGCTCCGTGATCTGTGGGGCACCTCGGCACGTCGGATGACGATCGTGGCCGTCCTTGTCGTGCTCGGCGCCGCCGGTCAGGCGGGCGCCTCGGCGCTGGCCGGTGCGGTGCTGGTGCACCGGTCGGCCGGCTTCTTCGCCGTGCTGGCCGCGGCGCTGGTCGCGGTGGTGCTCAGCGACCTCGCGGTGAGTCTGCTGATGGCCGGCCTGACCGCCGACTGGTCCGCCGACGTGCGCCGCCGGCTCTGCCGGGTCGCTCTCGGGCAGGACCTGCCCACCCTGGAGACCACCCCGGTGGGTGAGCTGCTCGACCGGATCGACGGGGACGTCTACCAGGTGGCGTCGGCGATCCGGAACCAGGGCATCCGGCTCGCCCAGGGCCTCTGCGTCGGCCTGTTGTCGATGATCGTGGCGTTGGCCGTGTGGTGGCCGGCCGGGGTCGCGATGCTGCTGCTCACTGTGCTGCTTGCGGCCGGCCTGCGGAAGCCCACAGCGCGGATCGCCCCGGCCCGGATGCGCGAGGAGGAGGCGTGGTCCGACCTCGCGGCCGTGATGGAGGAGGCGGTGCACGGCCAGGACGACGTCCGCACCAGCCTGGCCCGGCCGTACGTGCTGCGGCTCTACGCCCGGCGGGCCGCCGCCGTGCTGTCCCGGGGCGGCCTGGTCTGGGTGTTGTCCGCCCGGGTGGCCGCGGCCGCCACCGCGACGATCCGGGCCGGCATCGGCGCGGTGGTGCTCGCCGGGGCCTGGGCGTTGACCACCGACCGGATCGACGCCGCCCGACTCACCGCCATCTGGCTGCTCGCGCTGGCCTTCGGGGCCACCGCCGAACACGTCAGCCGGATGGTGCCGGAGATCCAGGAGGCTCTCGGCGCGTGGGCCCGGGTGCAGTTGTTGCACAGGGCTCGGCAGGAGCCCGTCGGCGGCGCCAGCCCGACCGAGGGTGACCTGCGCATCCGCGACCTGACCTTCGAGTACGAGGTGAGCGGCCCCGAGGGTGGCCGGGGGGCCGCGCTGCGCGGGCTCAGCCTCACCTTCGCGCGCGGACGCTCGTACGCGCTCATCGGGCGGACCGGTTCGGGCAAGTCGACGTTGGCGAAGGTGCTCACCAGGGCGGTCGACGTGCCGTCGGGCACTGTCTTCCTCGGCGGCACCGACCTGTGCGACCTCGACGTCGAGCAGTTGCGCCGCTGGGTGGCGCTGGTGCCGCAGCGCACCGAGATCCTGGCCGGCACTCTCGCCGAGAACGTCGCGCTCTACGATCCGGAGCTGCTCGACGCCGCCGCGAAGGCACTTGACGAGTTGGGCCTGGCCGGCTGGATCGCCGAGTTGCCGGACGGGTTGGCGACCCGCCTGGGGGAGGGCGGGCACGTGCTCTCCGCCGGCCAGGAGCAGCTTGTGGCGTTCGCCCGGATCCTGGTCCGTGACCCGCACGTGGTGATCCTCGACGAGGCCACCGCGCGGCTCGATCCGGTCACCGAGGCGCGGGTGCAGCGGGCCACCGAACGGCTGTTGCGCGACCGGATCGGCATCGTCATCGCGCACCGGCTCTCCTCGGTGCGCCGCTGCGATGAGGTGGTGGTGCTTGCCGACGGCGCGGTGGTCGAGGCCGGTCCACTGGAGACGTCGACGCGTTTCGCCGAGTTGTTGGCGACCAGTCACGCCGCCGCGTACGCCGCTGTGGCACCGGCCGGCCGGGCCGGCGCCGGCACCGACCTGCTGGTCGGGCCCGACCCGTCGGACGCCTGGCCGAGCGAGCCGACCACCGCGCCGGTCGAGCAGGTCGGGCCGGCGCGGGCCGACCCACCGCCGCTGCCGCCCGTGCCGCCGGCCCGGACGCTGCGGGAGATCTTCCGGCTGTGCCTGAACGATCCCCGGTACGGGATGGCCGCGATCGGATTGTTCCTCGGGCTCAGCCTGCTGGGGCTGGACGGTCCGGTGCTGCCCTGGCTCTGGGCCGACCTGGTCGACGGGACCGGCAACCCGTACCTGCCGGCGGCCGGGATCGTGGCCGGGTTGCTTGTCACCCTGCCGCTGCCGTACTACACCCACGTCTGGTTCCCGCAGTGGTGGGTGCGGCAGATGCTGCGCATCGGCCTGCGCCTGGTGCACGGCCAGACCGGGCCGCGCCGGGTCAGCTCGCACACCCCGGCCGAGGTCGTGGCGCAGGGCGGCGACACCGAGCGGGTGGTCCAACTCGCCGACAACGTGCTGGACCAGGCCGTCGCGCTGGTCCTGGTGGTCGCCATGACGGCGGTCACCGGCAGCGTCGTACCGGGGCTGTTCTTCCTCGGCACGATGGTCGTCTCCGGGCTGGCCGCGACGCTGTTCGGCCCGAGACTCGAAAGAGCGGCCCGGGCGACGGTGGCGGCGCGGGCGGCCTTCGCCACGGCGCTGGTCTCCGCGCTCTCCGCGGCGCGGACGGTGAAGCTCGCCGGCGCGACCACGGCGGTGCTGCGCCACCTGGCGGGCCTGGACGTGCTGCGCAGCGACCGGCAGCGGCGGGAGATCTCGGTGCAGGTGTGGGCGCGTTCCACGCCGTCGATGGCCAGCGGGCTGTTGCCGATCGGCGCGTGGGCGCTCTACCTGAGCGGCTCGCTCTCCGCCGGGGCGGTGCTGGTGGCCGTCTCCACGTTGGGCGCGGCGCGCTGGTTCGCCTGGACCACCGCCTCGTTGATCTCCCAGCTACCGTCGGCGCGGGTCTGGACGCGGCGCACTGTGGCGATGACCGGAGTGAGCACGTACTCGGCGGGGGTTTCCGCTGTCGACCTGGCCGCCGGGACGGCGCCCGCGCCGACGCCCGCGCCGCGGCATCCGTTGCGACGGTTGGAGCTGCGCGGTTTCGGGGTGGTGCACTCCGACGGCACGGTGGCCGTCCGCAACGTGGATCTGACAGTGCAGCGGGGGCAGTTGGTGCTTGTCGTCGGGCCGGTGGGGTCCGGCAAGTCCTCGCTGCTGCGGGCGCTGGCCGGGATCGTGCACCACACCGGTGAGCTGGCCTGGAACGGCGACCCGGTGACCGAGCCGGAGCTGTTCCTGCGCCCCAACCAGGTCGGCTACGTCGGCCAGTTGCCCCGGGTGCTGTCCGGCACTGTCGCCGACAACATCGCGCTCGGGCACCAGGTGGACGCGGCCGACGCGGTCACCACCGCCCAGCTCGACCACGACCTCGCCGCCGCCGGCGGCGGGCTGGGTCTGCTCATCGGGCACAAGGGCACCCGGCTCTCCGGCGGGCAGTTGCAGCGGTTGGCGTTGGCTCGGGCGCTGGCACCGCGTACCGAACTGTTGGTCGCCGACGACGTGTCCTCGGCGCTGGACGTCACCACCGAGCTGGCGTTGTGGCAGGCGTTGCGCGGACACGGGGTGACGGTGGTCGGCTCGACCGCGAAGCGCGCCGCGCTGGTCCGCGCCGACCACGTGGTGGTGCTGCTCGGTGGCACGGTGGCGGCCCAGGGCAGCTGGCAGGACCTGGAGGGCGACTGGTCGCATCTGGCCGGCTGAACGGTGGGGCGGCTGCCGGCGTGACAGCCGCCCCTCCGGTGGGGTCAGGCCGCGCGGGCGTACTGCGCCGGCCCGGAGTAGACGACGCCGAGCTTGGCGGCGGCCCGGCGCGGCCAGTACGGGTCGCGCAGCAGCTCCCGGCCGAGCAGTACCAGGTCGGCCTCGCCGCCCGCGATGATCTGCTCGGCGTGCTCGGGCTCGACGATCAGGCCCACCGCGCCGGTGGGTACGCCAGCCTCGCGGCGGATCTGGGCGGCAAGCGGCACCTGGTAGCCGGGGCCGAGCGGGATGCGTTGCTGCGTGCTGACGCCTCCGGAGGAGCAGTCGACCAGGTCGACGCCGACGCCGGCCAGCTCACCGGCGAGCACCACGCTGTCCTCGATCGTCCAACCGCCCTCGACCCAGTCGGTGGCGGAGATCCGGGTCAGCACCGGCACGTTCTCGCCGACCGCGGCGCGCACCGCGCGAGCCACCTCCAGGGTGAGTCGCATCCGGGCGGTCCGGTCGCCGCCGTAGCCGTCGGTGCGGTGGTTGGTCAGCGGTGAGAGGAACTCGCTGAGCAGGTAACCGTGCGCGGCGTGGATCTCCACGGCGGCGAAGCCGGCGGCCAGCGCGCGTTCGGCTCCGGCCGCGAACGCCTCGACCACACCGGGGATGCCGGCCTCGTCGAGGGCGGTCGGCGTCCGGTAGCCGGCGGTGAACGGCTCCGCACCGGGCGCGACGGGCGTCCAGCCGCCCTCGGCGTCCGGCACGCCACCGCGCCCCGGCGCCCACGGCCGGTAGGTGGAGGCCTTGAACCCGGCGTGCGCGAGCTGCACGGCCGGCACCGCGCCGTGGGCGGCGACGAACGCGGTCACCGGTCGCCACGCGTCGACGTGCGCGCCGGACCACAGCCCGGTGTCCTGCGGGCTGATCCGTCCCTCGGGGAGCACGGCGGTCGCCTCGGTCAGCACCAGACCGGCGCCGCCGACCGCGCGACTGCCCAGGTGGATCAGGTGCCAGTCGGTGGGCAGACCATCCGGGCCGGCGGAGTACTGACACATGGGCGCCATGGCGATCCGGTTGGGCACTGTGACGGCGCGCAGGGCCAGGGGGGTGAACAGGGAACTCATGGGGGTCTTCCTCTCGGAGACGGCGACAGGCCCCCTGGGGGAGGGGCCTGTCGTCGTCGGTGTGCTCTGGTCAGGCGGGAACAGGAGTCAGCTCGGGTCGGGTCTCGGCGACCGGCTCCGGCTCGATCAGGTCGCGCCGGCCGGCGGACTCGTACGCGACCCGGTCGAGGGTGCCCTCGCGGGCGGCGACCACTGTCGGTACGAGGGCCTGCCCGGCCACGTTGGTGGCGGTGCGGATCATGTCCAGGATCGGGTCGATGGCCAGCAGCAGACCGGCGCCCGCGAGCGGCAGGCCCAGCGTGCTGAGGGTCAGGGTGAGCATCACGATCGCGCCGGTCAGGCCGGCGGTGGCCGCCGAGCCCACCACCGAGACGAACGCGATGAGCAGGTAGTCGGTGACGCCGAGGTGCACGCCGAAGACCTGGGCCACGAAGATCGCGGCGAGTGCCGGGTAGATGGCGGCGCAACCGTCCATCTTCGTGGTGGCGCCGAAGGGCACCGCGAACGAGGCGTACTCGCGGGGAACGCCGAGCCGCTCGACGGAGCGCTGCGTCACCGGCATGGTGCCGACCGAGGAGCGGGACACGAAGGCCAGCTCGATCGCCGGCCAGGCGCCGGCGAAGAAGCGCAGCGGGTTGAGGCGGCCGGCGAGGATCAGCACCAGCGGGTAGACCACGAACAGCACGATGGCGCAGCCGACGTAGACGGCGGTGGTGAACTTCGCGAGGGGGGCCAGCAGATCCCAGCCGTACGAGGCGACGGCGTTGCCGATCAGACCGAGGGTGCCGATCGGGGCGAGGCGGATGACCCACCAGAGCGCCTTCTGGACGATCTCCAGCAGGGATCGGTTCAGCGCGACGAACGGTTCGGCGGCGTCGCCGACCAGCAGGGCCGCCGCACCCACGACGAGGGCGAGGAAGACGATCTGCAGGACGTTGCCCTCGACGAACGCGCCGACGGGGTTCTTGGGCACGATGCCGGTGAGGAAGTCGGTCCACGAGCCGGTGTTCTTCGGCGGTGTGGCGCCGCCCAGGTCGAGGGACACGCCCTTGCCCGGGTTGACGAGCAGACCGAGGCCGATGCCGATGCTCACCGCGATCAGCGCGGTGATGCCGAACCACATCAGGGTCTTGAGCGCGAGCCGGGCGGCGTTGGCCACGCCGCGTAGGCTGACCACGCTGACCACGATGGCGGTGAAGACCAGCGGCGGTACGGCCAGCTTGAGGAGCTGGACGAAGAGGCCACCGACGGTGTGCAGGGTGCTGGTCAGCCAGCTCAGGTCGTCGGCGCGGGCCAGGAAGCCGAGCGCGACGCCGAGCACGAGGCCGAGCAGGATCTGCACGGAGAAGGGAATCTTGCGCAGGCTGAAGGGCATGAGGAATCTATCCAATTGTCCGGTCTGATCGGGGCAGGCGTGGAAACGCAGCTAGCCCGGACAGACGCCGCTGGCCTGTAGTCGGAGATCGACATACAGGCGGACGGTGAGGCCCCAGACATTGGTCATCGCTAGGCGAGATTACGCCGATGGCGGCGTATCGCAAGGAGCGGTCGACGTGAGGATCCTTACAAGGAGCGTGCCTCCCGGCGGTCCAGGGCCAGGGCGGTGCTGGTGGCGACGCCCCAGGCGACAAGCAGCGCGAGGACCAGCCGCTCCAGCACACCGACCACCGCGCCCCGGCCGACGACGAGCATGGCCAGCCCGACCGTCGCGCAGAGCGGCAGGGCCAGCGCGGCGGTCACGGCGGCCAGCCGGCGCACCGCCGGGCCGGCCGGCCCGGACACGGAGAGCGTGAGCATGGCGAAGACCACCGACGCGGTGGCCGCGATGCTCGCGCCGCCGTGTACCAGATCCGCGGTCGTGGTCCGCTCGAACGGCGGCAGCGGACAACCGGCGGAGCAGGTCACCGCCCCGGACACCGCCGAGAGCACGGCGCCGGTGGCGAGCAGCGCCGGCGCCGCCGCCCACACCCCGGGAGGCAGCGCGGCTCCGATCAGCAGCAACGCGGCGGCCAGGGCGAGGATCCCGATCCGGTACGTCGCGGCGTGTCCACTGCCGGCGATGCCGGCCTCGCTGACGTACCCGGTGAGCCCGGGACCGGGACCGGCGACCACGGCGACCGTCACCGCCACCGCACCGGCCAGCCCGCAACCCGCCGCGGCGGAACCGGCGGCCCGGCGGGCGACGTCCGCGCCGGCCCTCGGCGCGGTCGTGGTGCCGGAGCGGCAGGGCTCAGCCACGCCCGTGCGGGGTGAGCCAGCCCGACTCGTCCGGCCCGAGTGGCACGATGCCGCTGGGGTTGATCTCCTGGTGGGTGCCGTAGTAGTGCCGCTTGATGTGGTCGAAGTCCACAGTCTCGCCGAAGCCCGGGGTCTGGAACAGGTCCCGGGCGTACGCCCACAGGACCGGCATCTCGGTGAGCTTGGCGCGGTTGCACTTGAAGTGGCCGTGGTAGGCGGCGTCGAAGCGGATCAGCGTGGTGAACAGCCGCACGTCGGCCTCGGTGATCGCGTCACCCATCAGGTAACGCTGCCCGGCCAGCCGCTCGGAGAGCACGTCCAGCCGGGCGAAGAGCGCCCGGAACGCCTCCTCGTACGCCTCCTGTGAGGTGGCGAACCCGCACCGGTAGACGCCGTTGTTGACGTCCGCGTGGATCTCGGCCATCAGCGCGTCCATCTCGGGGCGCAGCGCGACCGGGTACAGGTCCGGTGCGTCGGGCGCGTGCAGCGACCGCCACTCGGTGGTGAGGTCGAGGGTGAGCTGCGGGTAGTCGTTGGTGACCACCCGGCCGGTCAGGGTGTCGACAAGCGCCGGCACTGTCACCCGGCCGGTGTAGTCCGGGTCGGTGGCCAGGTACGCCTCGGAGAGGAAGCTCACGCCGAGGACCGGGTCGAAGCCGTCCGGGTCGAGGGCGAACGCCCAGCCCCGCTCGTCCCGGATCGGGTCGACGGTGCCCAGCGAGATCGCGTCGTCCAACCCGAGCAGGCCGCGCACGATCCTCGCCCGGTGCGCCCACGGGCAGGCCCGGCACCAGATGAGCCGGTACCGGCCGGCCTCCAGGGGCCAGCGGTCCTGCTCGTCCGGGCCGCCGCCGGGCGGGGAGGTCGAGTCGGCGGTGACCCGACCGGTGAACCGGTTGGGCTGGCGGACGAACGCGCCGCCGCCACTGGTCTCTGCGCTGAACTGGGCCCGAGCCATGCCGTCAACCTATCCGTTGCCGGCGCGGATATCCTGGCGGCCGGCAGCCCCCGCGACCCGGTGGGCGTGCCCCACCCCCGCCGTCTGCACCCCGAAGGACTCGCGATGACCGTGGCATACCTGGTGGCCGGTGTCCGCACCCCGATCGGCCGGTACGCGGGCGCGCTGGCCGGCGTCCGCCCCGACGACCTGGCCGCGCACGTGATCCGTGAGCTGGTCGCCCGCCACCCGTCGGTGGACTGGGCGCGGGTGGACGACGTCGTGCTCGGCTGCGCCAACCAGGCCGGCGAGGACAACCGCAACGTGGCCCGGATGGCGGCGCTGCTGGCCGGCCTGCCCGAGGAGGTGCCGGGCAGCACCGTCAACCGGCTCTGCGGCTCGGGCCTGGACGCCCTGGCCACCGCCGCCCGAGCCATCGTGGCCGGGGACGCGGAGTTGATGGTCGCCGGCGGGGTGGAGAGCATGAGCCGGGCGCCGTTCGTGATGCCGAAGGCCACGTCGGCGTACTCCCGCTCCGCGGAGGTGTACGACACCACCCTGGGCTGGCGGCTGGTCAACCCGTTGATGCGCGACGGGTGGGGCGTCGACTCGATGCCGGAGACGGCGGAGAACGTGGCCGCCGAGTACAACGTCAGCCGGGCCGAGCAGGACGCCTTCGCGTACCGCTCCCAGCAGCGTGCGGCCAGGGCGCAGGCCGACGGCAGGTTCGCCGAGGAGATCGTGGCGGTGTCGGTGCCGGCCGGGCGGCGCGAGACCCGGCTTGTCGAGGTCGACGAGCACCCCCGGGAGACCACGCTGGAGAAGTTGGCAGCGCTGCCCACCCCGTTCCGCGACGGCGGCACTGTCACCGCGGGCAACTCCTCGGGCGTCAACGACGGCGCGGTCGCGCTGCTGGTGGCCAGCGAGGCGGCGGTGCACCGCTACGGACTCACCCCGCTGGCCCGGATCGGCGGTGCGGCGGTGGCCGGCGTGCCGCCCCGGATCATGGGGATCGGCCCGGTGCCGGCCACCCGCAAGTTGCTCGACCGGGTGGGCGTCGAGGTGGGCGCGGTGGACGTGGTGGAGCTGAACGAGGCGTTCGCCGCGCAGTCCGTGGCGGTGTTGCGGGAGCTGGGTCTGCCGGTGGACGCCGACCACGTCAACCCGAACGGCGGGGCCATCGCGTTGGGGCACCCGCTCGGCGCCAGTGGCGCGCGGCTGGCGCTGACGGCCGCCCTGGAGCTGCGCCGTCGCGGCGGTCGCAGGGCGCTGGCCACCATGTGCATCGGCGTCGGTCAAGGCATCTCGCTGTTGCTGGAGTCCGCCGCCTAGAGTGGTCCACACCACACGACCCGCGGGTCGGCCGGTGCTCGCGCACGCCCGTCGACGCCGGTGTCCCGCGCCGCGGCGATGAACTGGGGAGCACGCTGATGCCGGACGGACTGCCGACCGAGATCGATCTGACCAGGCCGAGCGCGGCCCGGGTGTACGACTATTTCCTGGGCGGGGCGCACAACTTCGAGATCGATCGGCAGCTGGCCGAGCAGATCGCCAGCATGACCCCGAATCTCGCCGCCACCATGCGTTCCGGCCGGGAGTTCCTGCGTCGGGCCGTCCGGGTGCTCCTCGACGCCGGCATCGACCAGTTCCTGGACATCGGCTCCGGAATTCCCACGGTGGGCAACGTGCACGAGGTGGCCCAGACGGTCAACCCGAAGGCCCGGGTGGTGTATGTCGACATCGACCCGGTGGCGGTCGCGCACAGCCGGGAGTTGCTCGCCGGCAACGAGCTGACCGGTGTCATCCACGCCGACCTGCGCGAGCCGGAGCGGATCCTCGCCGAGACCCGGCGGCTCGGGCTTATCGACTTCAGCCGGCCGGTGGGCATCCTGCTGGCCGGGGTGGTGCACTTCATCCCGGACCGCGACCGGCCCGAGGAGATCCTGTCCACGCTGCGGGCCGCCGCCGCGCCGGGGAGCTTCCTGGTCGTCTCGCACTCCACCTTCGAGGACCAGCCACAGGAGATGCTGGACGCCCAGCGGCTCTCCGCCCGCACGGACACCGAGATCACCCTGCGCTCCCGGGCGCAGGTCACCGGCTTCTTCGGCAACTGGACGGTCCTCGAACCGGGCGTGGTGCACATGCCGCTCTGGCGTCCCGACTCGCCGTCCGACGTGGACGAACACCCGGAGCGGTTCGGCGCCTTCGGTGGCGTCGCCCGGTACGACCAGCCCGCCGGCTGATCGACGTGACCGCCGTCCCGGACCCCGTCCGCCGGGCCGACGCCCAGGGGTACGCCGCCGACTGGGCCCGCGCGATCCGTCGCCTCGGTTTCGTGCCACTCAGCGTGGCCGAGACCGAGCGGCTGCTGCTGGGGTACACGCTCCGGCTGGCGCAGGTGGTGCGGGCGGAACCGTTCAGTGCCGACCCGGCCGAGGCGGTCGGCCGGGCGCTGGTCGAGGCGCACCTCACCGCGCCGCAGGCCCTGGACTGGACGCTGCGCGCCCTCGGTACGGACTTCCCGGACCGGGTGCTGTCCGCCGTCGACCGGCCGGCGGACCTGCCCGAGCGGATCGCGGCGGTGCAGGGCGGGCTGGCGGCCGGGTTCGCCCGCGCGCTGCGCGACCGCACCTTCAGCCAGCAGGAGCAGATCGCCCGGTCTGCGTGGCAGGCACGTGACCGGGTCGAGCAGGCGCTGCGCGACAGCGAGGCCCGCTTCCGGGCGGTCTTCAGCGGCGCCGCGATCGGCATCGGCATCGCCGGCGTGGACGGCCGGATCATCGATGTCAACCAGGCGTTCGCCGACATGCTCGGCTACTCGATCGAGGAGTTGCGCGGCAGCGACGTGGCGGCGCTGTTCCACGCCGACGACGCCGCCGGGATGTGGGAGCTGTACCAGGAGCTGATCGACGGCAAGCACGACGCCGCCCGGGTGGAGAAGCGCTACCACCGGAAGGACGGCAGCGTGGTCTGGACGGACCTGGCCGTCTCGCTGATCCGGCACGGCGACGGGCGACCCCGGTTCACCGTCGCGATGATCGAGGACATCACCGAGCGGTACGAGCTCCAGCAGCGGCTGCGCTTCCAGGCGTTGCACGACCCGCTGACCGGGCTGCCCAACCGGACGTTGTTCTTCGAGACGCTGGGTCGGGTCCTCGACGCCGCGGGCGCCGGGCAGCGGGTCGGGGTGTGCTTCCTCGACCTGGACGGCTTCAAGGCGATAAACGACAGCCTCGGTCACGACCTGGGCGACCAGTTGCTGGTGATGATCGGCCGGAGGCTGGCCGCGTGCGTGGCCGACCACGGCCACCTGGTCGCCCGGATGGGTGGCGACGAGTTCGTGATCCTGGTGGACGGCGGCGACGACATCGACGACGCGGTGGCCGTCGCGGAGTCCGCGTTGGCCGCCGTCGCGGCCCCGGTGCACGTCGGTGACCACCAGTTGGCCGTGTCGGCGAGCGTGGGCATCGTCCAGTGCCCGGCGGCGGAGACCACCCCGTCCGAGCTGATGAAGGCGGCGGACACCACGCTCTACTGGGCGAAGGGGGCGGGCCGGGGCCGCTGGGCGGTCTACGACCCGGAGCGCAGCGCCCGGGACATCGCCCGGTCGGCACTGGTCGCCGGGCTGCCGGCCGCGCTGGACCGGGGCGAGTTCGTGCTGCACTACCAGCCGATCGTGTCGCTGCTGGAGGGCACGATGCTCGCGGTGGAGGCGTTGGTCCGGTGGGAGCACCCGGAGTTGGGCCTGCTCGGGCCGGACGGGTTCATCGGCCTGGCCGAGGAGACCGGCCTGATCGTCCGGCTCGGCGAGTGGGTGCTGCGGCGGGCCTGTCACGACGCCGAGCGGTGGCATCGGGAGTTCCCCGACGCCCGGCTGGTGGTCAGCGTCAACCTGGCCGCGCGGCAGGCCGACGACCCGGCGATCGTGGATACGGTGGCGGACGTGCTGCGCACCAGCGGGCTGCCTGCCGACCTGCTCCAGTTGGAGCTGACCGAGAGCGCCGTGATGGGCAGCGCCGGTGAGCCCCTGCGCAGCCTGCACCGGCTCGCCGCGCTCGGCGTCCGGCTGGCCGTTGACGACTTCGGCACCGGGTACTCCAACCTCGCGTACCTGCGGCGGCTGCCGATCCACTCGCTGAAGCTCGCCGGCCCGTTCGTCGAGGGGATCCGCGCCGACGGGACCGACGTGGTGGCCGACCACCGCGACGAACGGATCGTCGACGCGTTGGTCCGTCTGGCGCACGCCCTGGAGCTGTGGGTCACCGCCGAGGCGGTCGAGACCGGGGTGCAGGCCGAACGGCTGCGGGCGCTGCGGTGCGACACCGGGCAGGGCCGGTACTTCGGCGCGCCGGTCCCGGCCGACGCGATCACCCAGCGCCTGCGTGGCGGGGTGATCGCGTGAGCGTGACGGATTCGCAGACGGCGGTGACGGTGGTGGCCGGGCTGGCCATCCTGGCCGGACTCGCCGGCGTGGTGGTGCCCGGTCTGCCGGCGTTGCCGCTGTGCTGGGGTGGCGTGCTGGTCTGGGCGATCTTCGGCGGTGCCGGGACGGGTGGTTGGGCGGTGTTCGCCGCCGCCACTGTCGTCGCGGCGGGCGGCATCGTGATCAAGTACGCGTGGCCGGGCCGGAACCTGAGGAACACCGGCGTGCCGACGTCCACGCTGCTCGCCGGCGGGGTGCTCGGCATCGTCGGGTTCTTCGTGGTGCCGGTCGTCGGGCTGGTGCTCGGCTTCGTCGCCGGGGTGTGGGCGGCGGAGCGGCTGCGGCTGGGCGGCAACCGGCTCGCCTGGCCGTCCACGGTGCAGGCCATCAAGGCGGTCGGCCTGTCGATGCTCGTGGAGTTCCTGGCCGGCCTGACCGTCGCAGCCCTCTGGGTGACAGGTCTCCTGCTGACCTGACGGCGTGCCGGGCCAGGTGCCCCCTCGGGTGGGGAGTGGGGGCGCGGGGCACTTTTCGGGTACGGCGGAGCGCCGTACGTGAGAGAGAGGCGTGCCCCGCGCCGCGGTCCGGGCGGTCCGAGTGCCCGGGGGTGGCCCGTTGATCGGGCCTGGTCACGGGCTCAAGGATGACGGTCGGGGCGTCCCGGTGGCAACGCAATTAGCCCCACGGCGGTGAGATTCCCACCCACGACGTATTGACCGCCTTGATCAGCCGGGACGACACTTTGCGCACTCGCACGCGGAACCACCTCAGGGAGGTGTGCAGTGGCCACGACGCCCGTGCCGACCGCCGAGCAACCGATTGACGACGACGCCCGACGGCTCGCCGAACTCGGCTACAAACAGGAGTTGCGCCGCAAGTGGAGCGGCTTCTCCAACTTCGCCATCTCGTTCTCGATCATCTCGATCCTGGCCGGCTGCTTCACCACCTTCGGCCAGGCGTGGAACAACGGCGGGCCGGTCGCCATCTCCTGGGGTTGGCCGCTGATCTCGCTGTTCATCCTGATCATCGGCTTCTGCATGGCGGAGCTGGTGTCGGCGTACCCGACCGCGGGTGGGATCTACTGGTGGGCGGCCACCATGGGCCGGCCGGTGCACGGCTGGTTCACCGGCTGGCTGAACCTGATCGGCCTGGTGGCGGTCACCGCCTCGGTCGACTACGGCTGCGCGACGTTCCTCAACCTCACCCTGTCGGCGCTCTTCGACGGCTGGGCCGGGACGCTGCGGCAGGCGTTCGTACTCTTCGTGATCATCCTGATCCTGCACGGCCTGATCAACATCTTCGGGCACCGGATCATCGACGTACTCCAGAACGTCTCGGTCTGGTGGCACGTGGCCGGCGCGGCCGTCGTGGTGGCCATCCTCGTGTTCGTGCCCGACAACCACCAGAGTTTCCAGTTCGTGTTCACCGAGCGGTTCAACAACTCCGGTTTCGGTGACGGGGACATCGGCGGACTCACGTTCTGGTTCTACGTGCTGCCGCTGGGCTTCCTGCTGACCCAGTACACGATCACCGGCTTCGACGCCTGCGCGCACGTCTCCGAGGAGACCCGGGGCGCGTCGCAGGCCGCCGCGCGGGGGCTCTGGCAGTCGATCTTCTATTCGGCGGTCGGCGGCTGGATCCTGCTACTGGCGTTCCTCTTCGCCGCCACCGACGTCGAGGCGGTGAACGCGGCGGGCGGGTTCTCCGGCGCGATCTTCGAGTCCGCGCTGACCCCGGTCTTCTTCAAGATCGTCATCATCATCTCCACCATCGGGCAGTTCTTCTGCGGCATGAGCTGCGTGACGTCGATGAGCCGCATGGCGTACGCGTTCAGCCGCGACCGGGCGGTGCCGGGATGGCGGCTCTGGTCCAAGGTCGACCGCAACGGGACCCCGGTCAACGCGATCATCGGTGCCACGATCGCCGGCCTGGTGCTCACCCTGCCGGCGCTCTACGAAAGCTCGGCCGGCATCCCGATCGCCTTCTACGCGGTGGTCTCCGTCGCGGTGCTCGGGCTGTACCTGTCCTTCCTCATCCCGATCGCGCTGCGGCTGCGCCTCGGCGACCGGTTCGTGCCCGGCCCGTGGACGCTGGGGCGCAAGTACAAGCTGCTCGGCTGGATCGCGGTCGTCGAGATCGCGGTCATCGCCGTGTACTTCGTGCTGCCGATCGTGCCGACCGGGGTGCCCGGCAACGACGGCTTCACCTGGTCGGCGGTGAACTACGCGCCGCTCGCCGTCGGCGGGGTGCTGCTGGTGGTCGCCGTCTGGTGGTACGCCTCGGCCCGGAAGTGGTTCGCCGGCCCGGTCCGTACCGTCGATGAACCCGCGCCGGCGGCCGACCCGGCGCCGGTCGACGGCCCGGCCTGACACCCGCCCCGGCGGGACGGTCACCGCGGCCGTTCCGCCGGGGCGGTCACCGGGTTTGCCGCCCTCGGCCCCGGGGGCATTGACGGTGATCCGGTTTGCCAGTAGACCTTGGTGATGGAGGCCCGCGAATGACGAAAGCCCCGTTCACGCTGGAACAGTTGCGGGTCGCCGTCGCCGACGGTGAGATCGACACGGTCGTGCTGGCCCTTGTCGACATGCAGGGTCGGTTGCAGGGCAAGCGGTTCCACGCGCCCTTCTTCCTCGACCAGGTGGTCGAGCACGGCAGCGAGGGCTGCAACTACCTGCTCGCCGTCGACGTCGACATGAACACCGTCGACGGGTACGCGATGTCGAGCTGGGAACGCGGCTACGGCGACTTCGCGATGGTGCCGGACTTCGCCACGTTGCGCCGGATGCCCTGGCAACCGGGCTCCGCGTTGCTGCTTGCCGACCTGACCTGGCTCGACGGCTCCGGCGACGTGGTCGCGTCGCCCCGACAGATCCTGCGCCGGCAACTGGACCGGCTGGCCGGGCACGGGCTGACCGCGTACGCCGGCACCGAGCTGGAGTTCGTGCTGTTCCGCGACTCGTACGAGGATGCCTGGCGGCGCGGCTACCGCGACCTCACGCCGGCCAACCAGTACAACGTGGACTACTCGCTGCTCGGCACCGCCCGGGTGGAGCCGCTGTTGCGCCGGATCCGCACCGAGATGGCCGGCGCCGGGCTCACTCCGGAGAGCGCCAAGGGTGAGTGCAACCTCGGCCAGCACGAGATCGCCTTCCGCTACGACGAGGCGGTCGCCTGCGCCGACCACCACGTCATCTACAAGAACGGGGCCAAGGAGATCGCCGCCCAGGAGGGGATGGCGATCACCTTCATGGCCAAGCCGAACGAGCGGGAAGGCAACTCCTGCCACATCCACTTCTCGCTGCGCGACACCAACGGTGACTCGGCGATGCTCGGCGACGGGCCGGCGCACCTGTCGCAGACCGGGCAGCGGGTGCTCGCCGGGCTGCTCGCCACCATGCGGGAGTTCAGCCTGCTGTTCGCCCCCAACATCAACTCTTACAAGCGCTACCAACCCGGCTCGTTCGCCCCGACGGCGCTGCGCTGGGGCGTGGACAACCGCACCTGCGCGCTGCGGGTCGTCGGGCACGGGCAGGGCATGCGGGTGGAGAACCGGGTGCCCGGCGCCGACGTCAACCCGTACCTGGCGATCGCCGGGCTGGTCGCCGGCGCGCTGCACGGCCTCGACGGTGAGCTGGAGCTGGGCGCGGAGTGCACCGGTAACGCGTACGACGACCCGGAGGCCGAGCGCGTCCCGGGGACCCTGCGCGACGCCCTGACCCTCTGGGAGGAGTCCACAGTGGCCCGGGACGCGTTCGGCGCCGAGGTGGTGGCCCACTACGCCAACCAGGCGAAAGTGGAACTGGCGGCCTTCGACGCCGCCGTGACGGACTGGGAGCTGACCCGTGGTTTCGAACGCCTCTGAAGCCCTCCGGAATCGCGCGGAGGAAGGGTGGGCGGGGGCGTGACGGTTCTGCTGGATCCGGCCAACGGGGAAACCGTGCGGGAGGTCCCGGGGGCCTCCATCGGCGAGGTCGACGCCGGCATCTCGCGGGCGGCCCGCGCCTTCGAGACCTGGCGGCGCGTGGCGCCGGGGGATCGGGCGCGGCTCCTGCGGCGGTTCGCCGCCGTCGTCGACGCGCACGTGGAGGAACTGGCCGCGCTGGAGGTGCGCAACTCCGGTCACACAATCGGCAACGCCCGGTGGGAGGCCGGCAACGTCCGCGACGTCCTGGACTACTACGCCGGGGCCCCCGAGCGGCTGACCGGGCGGCAGATCCCGGTGCCCGGCGGGTTGGACGTCACCTTCCACGAGCCGCTCGGCGTCGTCGGCGTGATCGTGCCGTGGAACTTCCCGATGCCGATCGCCGCCTGGGGCTTCGTCCCGGCCCTCGCCGCCGGCAACACAGTGGTGCTCAAGCCCGCCGAGTTGACCCCGCTCACCGCGCTGCGGCTGGCCGAGCTGGCCCGCGAGGCGGGCCTGCCCGACGACGTGTTCGTCGTCGTACCGGGTCAGGGCGCGGTGGTGGGGGAGCGGTTCGTCAGCCACCCGGCGGTCCGCAAGATCTGCTTCACCGGCTCCACCGAGGTCGGCACGCGCATCATGGCCGGCTGCGCCGCCCAGGTGAAGCGACTCACCCTGGAACTGGGCGGCAAGAGCGCCAACATCGTGTTCGCCGACGCCGACCTGGAACGCGCCGCCGCGACCGCTCCGGGCGCGGTCTTCGACAACGCCGGCCAGGACTGCTGCGCACGGTCGCGGATCCTGGTCCAGCGCCCGGTGTACGACCGCTTCCTGGCCCTGCTCGAACCAGCGGTACGCGCCGTGCGGGTGGAGGACCCGTCCCGGGAGACCGCCGAGATGGGGCCGCTGATCTCCGCCGCCCAGCGGGACCGGGTCGCGAGCTACCTGCCCGACGCGCGGGTCGCCTTCACCGGCTCCTGCCCGGACGGCCCCGGCTTCTGGCACGCGCCCACGGTGCTGCTTGCCGACTCGCCGGCCGACCGGCACTGGCGCGAGGAGATCTTCGGCCCGGTGGTGTCGGTGCTGCCGTTCGACGACGAGGCCGACGCGGTCCGGCTCGCCAACGACACCGAGTACGGGCTCTCCGGCTCGATCTGGACCCGGGACGTGGGTCGGGCGCTGCGGATGGCCCGTGCCGTCGACTCGGGCAACCTCAGCGTCAACTCGCACTCCTCGGTGCGCTACTGGACCCCGTTCGGCGGGATGAAGCGTTCCGGGCTCGGCCGTGAGCTGGGCCCGGACGCGCTGCACTCCTTCACCGACGTCAAGAACGTGTTCATCGCGACAGAGGAGTGACGCCTGTGCAGGGTCGGTTGCAGGACCGGGTGGCAGTGGTCACCGGAGCGGGCAGCGGCATCGGGTTGGCCACCGTGCGGCGGTTCGCCGCCGAGGGGGCCCGGGTGGTCTGCGTGGACATCGACGCGGCGGCCGGCACGAGAGCCGCCGAGGAGTGCGGCGGCGAGTTCGTGGCCACCGACGTGGCCGACGAGTCGGCGGTACGCGACCTGTTCGACGGGGTGGCCGACCGGCACGGCCGGGTGGACATCGCGTTCAACAACGCCGGCATCTCCCCGCCGGACGACGACTCCATCCTGGACACCGGCCTCGACGCGTGGGAGCGGGTGCTCCGGGTCAACACCACGAGCGTCTACCTCTGCTGCAAGTACGCGATCCCGCACATGCGTCGCCAGGGCAAGGGCTCGATCATCAACACGGCGTCCTTCGTGGCGCTGATGGGCGCGGCGACGTCGCAGATCGCGTACACCGCGAGCAAGGGCGGGGTGCTGGCGATGACCAGGGAGCTGGGCGTGCAGTTCGCCCGCGAGGGCATCCGGGTCAACGCGCTCTGTCCCGGCCCGGTGGCCACCCCGCTGCTGCTGGAGCTGTTCGCCGCCGACCCGGAGCGGGCCGCCCGCCGGCTCGTGCACGTGCCGATGGGACGCTTCGGGCAACCCGAGGAGATCGCCGCCGCGGTGGCGTTTCTGGCCAGCGACGACGCCTCGTTCATGACCGCCGCGCAGTTCGTTGTCGACGGCGGCATCACGGGCGCGTACGTCACACCGCTGTGAGCGCGGGGAGCGTGCCGGTCCGGCGAGCCTCCCGGTCGCGAACCGCGCCGGCCCGCCGGAGGCCACTTGTCGGGATCAGCGCGTACGTCGAGCCCGCCGACTGGGCGGTCTGGCGGGGCGTACGGGCCGTGCTGGTGCCGGAGGCGTACGCGCGGGCGGTGGCCGCCGCGGGTGGCCGCGCGGTGGTCCTGCCGCCGGACGACGTGGACGCGGACGTGGTGGCCGTCCTCGACGGGCTGCTGCTGGCCGGTGGCGCGGACGTGGGTCCGGGGCGGTACGGCCAGCGGCCCGACCCGCGGACCGAGGATCGGCCGGACCGCGATGCCGGTGAGCTGGTGCTGTTGGCCGCCGCGCTCGCCGCCGGGCTGCCGGTGCTGGGCGTGTGCCGGGGGATGCAGTTGCTCGCCGTCGCCTACGGCGGCGCCCTGCACCAGCACCTGCCCGACGTGGTCGGTCACGAGGGGCACCGCCCGGCGCCCGGCGTCTACGGGGCCCACCCGGCCCGGTTCGCGGCGGGGAGCCTGGCCGCGTCGGTGCTGGCCGGAGTGGACCGGGTCAACTCGTACCACCACCAGGCGGTCGCCGATCCCGGTCGGCTCGCGGTCACCGGCTGGGCGGAGGACGGCATGATCGAGGCCGTCGAGGACCCGGCGCTGCCGTTCGTGCTCGGCGTGCAGTGGCATCCGGAGATCGAGGAGGAGCCGCGGCCGATCACGGCGCTGGTCCGGGCCGCCGCCGAGCGGCTGGGCCGCGCTGTGAGCTAGATCGCCCCCGACGGGTGGTGGGGTCGGTGGGAGGATCGCCGCATGGGCAAGGTCTATCCGGAGATCGACGATCGACTACGTAACTTCATCGCGGACCAGCCGCTCTTCTTCGTGGCCACCGCGGCGTCCGGCGCCGAGGGGCATGTCAACGTCTCCCCGAAGGGCATGCGGGGCACGTTCGTGATCCTCGGCCCGCACCGGGTGGCCTACCTCGACTATCACGGCAGCGGGGCGGAGACCATCGCCCACCTGCGGGACAACGGCAGGATCACGCTGATGTTCTGCGCCTTCGACGGGCCGCCGAAGATCGTCCGGTTGCAGGGCCGGGGCCGCAGCGTCGCGGTGACCGACGACGGCTTCGCCGACCGGCTCGCCGAGTTTCCCGCGCCGCCGGACGTGCACGCCGTCCGGGCCGTGATCACCGTCGAGGTGGAACGGGTCAGCGACTCCTGCGGCTACGCGGTGCCGTTGATGGACTTCCGCGCCGAACGCGACCTGTTACTCACCTCACACTCCCGTCGTACCGCCGACGACCTGGCGGTCTACCGGGCCACCAAGAACGCGGCGAGCATCGACGGGCTGCCAGTCTTCTGACTCGTCGGGCGTGCTGGCGACCGCCGTTCGACGCCGGTGCGTACCCGTACTGTCCGGTCCCCGACGGCTCGGGGCGGCATGAACAGCGCCCAACCGTCGTATTGCGTTACGTTGCTGGCCCGCTGGGGTACAAGTCGAGGCACGGCGGGTGAAGATCAACGGTCGCGGGGTGCCGGCCGGAGCGGGGAGGCTGTATGAGCTCGGCCCAGGGGGGTGCGGACATCGGGCGGTCCGTCGCGCCCGGCCCGGAGGCTCCTCCGATGCTTGCGGCGGCGTTCGCGGCCGGTGGCGAGATGGGTGAGCGGCTGGGTCGCTTCGACTGGTCCACCGGCCCGCTCGGCGAGCCCGGCCGCTGGCCGCTGGCGCTCTCCAACGCGGTCGGCATGATGCTCGCCTCCAGCGCGCAGATCGTGATGTTCTGGGGCGACGAGCAGCTGGCCTTCTACAACGACGCCTACCGACCGACCATCGGCAGCAAACATCCGGGCGTGCTCTGCCAACCGGCCCGGCACCACTGGGCGGAGACCTGGGCGGTGCTCGGCCCGCTGCTCGACGGCGTGCGGAGCACCGGGCGTTCCTACCGGGGCGACGACCACCCGTTCCTGCTCGACCGGCACGGCTTCGTCGAGCAGACCTACTTCAACGTCTCGTACGACCCGATCCGGGGTGACGACGGCTCGGTCAGTGGCGTCTACTGCATCGTCAACGAGACGACCGGCCGGGTGCTCGGCGAACGCCGGCTGCGGGCACTTGCCGAACTGGGCGCCGAGTTGACCGACACGGGCAGTGCTGCCGAACTCGGTCGGACCGCCGTCGGGGTGCTCGGCCGGCACCGGGCGGACGTGCCCTTCGCCCTGATCTACCTGGCCGACGAGACCGGTCGTCTCGCCCTGGCCGGGTCCACCGGCACCGCCCCGGCCACCGTCGGCGACACCGCCGAGCTGCTGGCCCGGGTCAGCGCCGACACCGCGCCCGCGACAGTCGACGTGGCCGACCTGCTCGACCCGCCGCCGGACGACGCCGCCGACCAGGCCCTCGTGCTGCCCCTCACGGCGAGCAACCAGACGGTCGGCGCGCTGGTCGTCGGCGTGGCCCGCCAGCTCCCGCTCAGCGACGACTACCGCAACTTCCTGGAGCTGGTGGCCGCCCAGATCTCCCGTGCGGCCGGCACGCAGCGGGCCTACGAGCAGGAGCGGGCCCGCGCCGCCGAGCTGGCCGCGCTGGATCTGGCGAAGACCAACTTCTTCGCCAATGTCAGCCACGAGTTCCGCACCCCGCTGACCCTGGTGCTCGGTCCGCTGGAGGACATGCTGGCCGACCCGACACTGCCCGCGGCCGAGACCGACCGACTCACCACGATGCACCGCAACGCGCTGCGCCTGCTGAAACTTGTCAACACCGTGCTGGACTTCTCCCGACTGGAGTCCGGTCGGCTCGCCGCCCGCTACCAGCCCACCGACCTCGCCAGCTACACCGCCCGGCTGGCCAGCACCTTCCGCTCGGCGACCGACCGGGCCGGGTTACGGCTGGTGGTGGATTGTCAACCGTTGCCGGCGCCGGTCTTCGTCGACCGGGACATGTGGGAGAAGATCGTCCTCAACCTGGTGTCGAACGCTGTCAAGTTCACCTTCGACGGCGAGATCCGGGTGCGGGTCCGGGCCGCGGACGGCGCGGCCCGCCTGGAGGTGACGGACACCGGCATCGGCATCCTGCCGGACGAGGTGCCGCACGTCTTCGAGCGGTTCCACCGGGTGCCCGGGGCGCGCGCACGCACCCACGAGGGCACCGGGATCGGCCTGGCGCTGGTCCGGGAACTGGTCGAGATGCACGGCGGCGAGGTCGGGCTGGCCAGCCGGGCCGACGAGGGCAGCACCTTCACGGTGACCGTCCCGTTCGGATCGGCACACCTGCCCGCGGACCGGGTGGCGGCCTTCGACCCGCTGCCTCCGGGTGAGCCCGAGCAGGCCCGGCTCTACGTGGCGGAAACCGCGCTGTGGACCGGCGTCGAGCCGACGCCCGAGTTCGCCAGCCGGCCGACGAACGGCGCACCGGCCGGCCGCATCCTGGTCGTCGACGACAACGTGGATCTGCGCGAGCACGTCAGTCGACTGCTCTCCCCGACCTGGGAGGTGGTCACCGCGAGCGATGGGCTGGTCGCCCTGCCGCTGGCCCGCGAGGGCGGGTTCGACCTGGTGCTCAGCGACGTGATGATGCCCCGACTCGACGGATTCGGGCTGGTCAGCGCGCTGCGGGCGGACCCGCGTACCCGTCATGTCCCGATCGTGCTGCTCTCCGCCCGGGCCGGCTCCGCGGAGGCCGTCGCCGGGCTCTCCGCCGGTGCCGACGACTACCTCACCAAGCCGTTCTCCAGCCAGGAGCTGGTCGCCCGGGTCCGGGCCAACGTCGAGCTGGGCCAACTCCGTGACCAGATCATCCGTCGGCTCCGGGCGCTGGCCGACGCGGCGGTGGCCGTGAACACCGCCCGGTCCACCGCCGACGTGCTCCGGGTCGCCGCCCGGCACGCGCTGAGCCTCGTCGAGGCCGCCCGGGTGGTCGTCACCGCCACCGGGGCCCGCTCCGAGGCGGACACCGGCGGCGCCACCGCCGCCGAGCCGTCCTTCGTGGCCGAGCTGACCGGCACCACCGGCGAGCCGCTCGGCGAGCTGCGGGTCTGGCGTGCGGCCGGCGACGGCGCGCAGGCCGACGAGGCGGCGCTTACCCAACTGGCCCGGCTGGTCGGGGTGCGCCTGGAGAACGCCCAGCTCTACGAAGCCGAACACCGGATCGCGACCACCCTGCAACACAGCCTGCTGCCCCGGTCCCTGCCGCAGCTGCCCGGAGCGGTGCTGGCCAGCCGGTACCTGCCCGGCAGCGCCGACGTCGAGGTCGGTGGCGACTGGTACGACGCGATGATCGTCGAGGACGACGACCTGGTGCTGATCATCGGGGACGTGGTCGGCAAGGGCGTCCAGGCCGCCGCGGCGATGGGACAACTGCGCAACGCGCTGCGGGCGTACCTGCTGGAGGGCTACGACCCGGGCGAGTCGTTGACCCGACTCAACCGGTTGGTCGGCTCCGCCGAGGGCCGCTCCTTCGCGACGGTGGTCTGTCTGCTGTTCAACCCACGCACCGGCCGGCTCCGGTACGCGAGCGCCGGTCATCCGTCCCCGCTGCTGATCAGAGGAGGTGACGTGTCGTTCCTGCACGATCGTGCGCTCGGCCCGCCGGTCGGCGCGATCCCCGGAGCGACGTACGAGGCGGTCGAGGGCGAGTTGGCCGCCGGCAGCCGGCTGTTGCTCTACACCGACGGTCTGATCGAGGACCGTCAGCTCGGCATCGATGCCGCGCTGGCCCAGCTGCGCGTCGACGCGGCGACCCCCAGTGAGCACGTGGCGGACCTGATCGACGCGGTCGTCGAGCGGGTCGACGGGCATCCGCGCGGCGACGACGTGGCGGTCCTCGCCCTCGAGGCGGCCGAGCTGAACCGTTTCGCGTTGCGGCTGCCGGCGGACCCGACCCGGCTGAGCGTGCTGCGCAAGCGCCTGGAGGCCTTCCTCGTGGCGCACGCTGTCGACGAGACGGACGTGTTCGACCTGACCGTGGCGGTCTCCGAGGCCGCGGCCAACGCCATCGAGCATCCGGTCCACCCCGCCGAGGCCGTGATCAGCGTCGAGGTGGCCATCGAGGATCGGACGGTGTCGGCCACCGTGCGCGACAGCGGGCAGTGGCGTGAGTCGACCGGGTCCGGGTTCCGGGGGCGTGGCCTGGCGCTGATCAGGGCGTTGGGCGAGCTGTCGGTGCGGCGTACCGACGAGGGCACCGAGGTGACGCTGCGCCGGAGCCTGCGGAGCTGACCGCGCGCCCGGCGGCGGCCGGATCGTCTCAGGTGGGCCGGAGCCAGCTCTGCTCGCCCAGGCCGGAGATCTCCAGCACCCGGCGGACCTGCCGCGACGGCAGGACGGTGAGCTCGCCCGGAAACTGCTGGGCGAGCCGGACCAGGGCGTGGATGGCGGCCGAGTCGAAGAAGGTGACGCGGCTCAGGTCGAGGGTGATCCGATCGGCGGGCTCGCGCAGCGCGGTCTGGAGCATGGTGTCGGCGGTGGCCATGTCGACCTCACCGGCCACCACCACCTGGAGGTGGTCACCGTCGATCTTCGCGCTGGCGGAGAAGACGGGTGGTGCTCCCCCTTGATCCACGCTGACACCATGGCACAGCCGACCTGGCGGGGCAACAACCCCCTCGGAGCGCCCGTGGCGCGGATCACCGGCGGTCCCGGCGATAGGCTGGCGTCATGACCGTCCGTCCGCCGCTGACACCAGGCACGCTCTCCCCGATGCGTCCGGTGCCGTCCCAGATCGCCCGACCGGAGTACGTGGGCAAGGAGCGCCCCGCCCAGTGGCGCGGCTCGCACGTGCAGACGCCGGAGACCATCGAGAAGATGCGGATCGCCAGCCGGCTCGCCGCCCAGGCGACCCAGTTGGCCGGCGAGCACTGCAAGCCCGGCGTGACCACCGACGAGATCGACCGGGTGGTGCACGAGTTCCTCTGCGACCACGGCGCGTACCCGTCGACGCTGGGCTACAAGGGCTTCCCGAAGTCCTGCTGCACCAGCCTCAACGAGGTCATCTGCCACGGCATCCCCGACTCCACGGTGTTGCAGGACGGCGACATCATCAACGTCGACGTCACCGCGTACATCGGTGGAGTGCACGGCGACACCGACGCCACCTTCTGCGTCGGCGCGGTCAGCGAGGAGGCCCGGCTGCTCGTCGAGCGGACCCACGAGGCGATGATGCGGGGCATCCGCGCGGTCGCCCCGGGCCGGCAGATCAACGTGGTGGGCCGGGTCATCGAGTCGTACGCCAAGCGGTTCGGCTACGGCGTGGTCCGCGACTTCACCGGCCACGGCATCGGCGAGGCCTTCCACAGCGGTCTCTACGTGCCGCACTACGACAGCCCGCGGCCCACCGACATCATGGAGCCGGGCATGACGTTCACCATCGAGCCGATGATCACGCTGGGCACCTACCAGTACGACATGTGGGACGACGGGTGGACCGTGGTCACCAAGGACCGGAAGTGGACGGCCCAGTTCGAGCACACCATCGTGGTGACCGACGACGGCCACGAGATCCTGACCCTGCCGTGACCGACACCCCAGCGGCGCTGCGCGAGGCGCACCACGCGGACGTCTCCGGCGGGTGGCTGCGCCCGGCCGTCTTCGGTGCGATGGACGGTCTGGTCACCAACATCGCCCTGATCGCCGGTGTCGGCGGCGGCGGGGTGTCACCCCGCAGCATCGTGCTCACCGGCTCCGCCGGCCTGGTGGCCGGCGCGATCTCGATGGGTCTCGGCGAATACACGAGCGTCCGCTCCGCGAACGAGCAGGTCGCCGCCGAGGTGGCAAAGGAGCGGCGCGAGCTGGAACGGCACCCCGAGGCGGAGGCCCGGGAGCTGGCCGACGCCTGGGTGGCCCGGGGTCTTCCCCGGGACCTGGCGACCCAGGTCGCCGAAGCGGTGCGGCGCGACCCGGAGGAGGCCCTGCGGGTGCACGTCCGCGAGGAGCTGGGCGTCGACCCCGACGACCAGCCCAGCCCGTGGGCCGCGGCGATCTCGTCGTTCCTGTTCTTCTCGGTGGGCGCGCTGGTGCCGCTGCTGAGCTACCTGTTCGGCGCCACCGAGCTATGGCTGGCGCTGGCCGTCGGCGGGCTGGGGCTGTTCGCCGCCGGAGCGGTGGTGGCCCGCTTCACCCAACGCCCCTGGTGGACCAGCGGGCTGCGGCAACTGCTGCTGGGCGCCGCTGCCGCCGGCGCCACCTACCTGGTCGGCACGCTGATCGGGGTGCCGGGCGGGCTGTGACCCCGGTCAACCGCTGAGCAGGTCGTCGACAGTGCCGTCGACCGCCCGACCTCGGGCGGCCAGCTCCTCGGCCTGTCGACCGAGCACCACGCCCACCTCGGTCATATCCGCGCCGGCCAACCCGGTGCGTCGTACCGCGTCGCCGGGATCCCGGTAGTAGGTGCGGCTCAGCAGGCCGGTCACCGTGGCCGCCGCCAGCCGGGCCTCGCCGAGCATCAGCAGGGCCTGGTCGGTCTCGTACCACTCGGCGAGCCGGGCGGCCCGCGCGTGCGCCGCGCTGCCCCGGTACCAGGCCTGCCGCGCCGCGGCGCTGAACTCCGCCGGGCGCGCCCGCGCCAGCCGGCCGAGATGCTCGTCGCGCAGCGTCCGCAACCAGCCGGTCGGGTCGTGCAACGGCTGGGTGGTGACGTACCGGTCGGCGGTCAGCGGCCAGAGCGCGGAGATCACCCGAGCCTGCGCCAGGTAGTCCTCGGCGGCGGCCACTGTCAGGTCGACGAGCACCCCGTCCACGCGCCGGGTCGCCGGCCGCGGGCCGGCACCGGGCCGGTAGGTGACCACCAGCATGCCCGCCTCGTTGTCCCCGCCGCCGTCGTCGTCACCGTGCGCCAACGGCCCGTGCACCGCCACCGCGAGCACGTCGGCCGGAAAGCGCCGGCGGACCGCCTCGGCGACCCGTTCCGCGACCGCCCACCGTCGATCGTCGAGGCCCCGGCCGACCTCGCCCAGCTCGTCTCCTGCGCTCACCCGGCCGCCAGGGTGCGCAGCCGTGAGGCTCGCGGGGCCGCCGCCGGTCGCGGGGTTCGCCACCCCGGCCCACTGCTCGCGCTCACGGGACCCGCCTTTGTTCGCGACTGAGCGTCAGCCTAGCCAGCCGACGGGGGGCCGGGCGGCACGCCGCGCCCGGTCGGCGTGAGCCGGAAGATGTGGATCTCCCGGCCGCCGGCCCGCCGCACGTACGTGCGGTACGCGGGCCACTCGGTGACCAACAACTGCCACAGCCGGTCCCGCTCGGCGCCGGACGCCCGCTCGGCCCGCACCGGCACCCGCCGGCCCTTCAGCTGCACCTCGGCGGCGGGATCGGCGAGCAGGTTCATCGCCCAGCCGGGGTGGTGGGTCTGGCCCCAGTTGGAGCCGATCACCACGTAGGCGTCGCCGTCGGGCACATAGAGCAGCGGGTTGCTGCGGGGCTTGCCCGAGCGGCGGCCGGTCGTCGTGATCACCAGGGACGGGATCAGGCCGAGCGCGACCACCCGCCCCCGGGTGAGTCGACCGACCACCCGGTCGGCGGGGACCAGCAGACGTGCGGCGGCGCCGAACCAGCGATGATGACCGACTCGACGGGTGAGGGTTCCGAGCACTGACACGCCGATCAGTGTGCCGGCTGCCGGGCCCCGCCGGCACCCCCCGTACGCGCCCGGCCCGCCAACCGGGCGGTCACGCCACCGGGTTCAGTCCAGCTGCCGTTCGATCGGCAGCCGGGCGCGGGTGAACAGGCCCGCCCCGAGCATCGCCACGATCGGCACCAGCACCAGGATCCCGAGCGCGGGCCACGGCACCACGTACGGGTACCGGTCGGGCACCGGCCAGTCGTTGGCGTACTGCCTGTTCACCGAGAACAGCACGATCGCGGCGGTGCCCAGCCCGGCCACGATGCCGAGCACCGAGCCCAGGCCGGCGATCACCCCCGCCTGGCAGATCGCCAGCATCCGGCGCAGCGCCGGCGCCGCTCCGACGGCTGCGAGGGTGGTCAGCTCGGCCCGTCCCTCGGCGGCGGCGAGCGCGGTGGCGATCCCCGCGGCACCCATCGTGATGACCCCGGCGGCCGCCGCGAGCAGCAGCAGCAACGGTGAGATGTCGCGCGGACGACCGCCGTCCTCCACCACCAACGAGAACGCGCCGAAGGGGCGCAGGGCGCTGGCGAACCGCTCCTGCTGATGCCGGTCGGGCGGGGTGGCAGCGCCGATCACCCAACCGGCCGTCGACCAGGTCAGGCCGAGGTGGTGGGCCGCGGACGCGGAGAGCAGCAGCTGGGACTGGCTGACCACTCCGCTCAGGGCGTACCCGGGGAAGTCGGCGACGGCGCGCGGCCGGTCCGTCCCGGGATCCACCTCGTTCACGCGTACGGTCACCAGGCCGTCGTGCAGGTAGCGCGGGTCGGTCACCACCACGCCGCCGGCGCGCAGCACGGCGGTGGCGGCGGCGGTCGTCGCCGGGTCCGCACCGGTGAGCAGCGGCAGCGCGGTCCCGTCGTCCACCCCCGCCTGCACGTAGCCGCCGTTGTAGTTCGTCGGGTCGATCCGACAGCGAGGGTCGGCCCGCGCCTGCCGACGGTGCGCCTCGGGGAGGTTGTCCCCGGGCTGCCAGGGGCAGACCTGCGCGGGCGGCAGCTCCGGCATGACGTCGCAGTAACCCGTCCCGGGTGCGCAACTCAGCGCGTTGATCGGGGCGACGGTGTCGGCGCCCAACTGGTCCCGGGCCAGGGCGGCGAGCTGGGTCAGCGGGGGTTGCCGAGCCGACTCGCCCGCGTAGACAAGCACGTGGCCGGTCGGCAGCATCGGCTGGTAGGCACGCGAGTCACGGGCGTCGCTGCTGGCCAGGAACCCGCCGAGCGCCACACTGCTGGCCACCGCGGCCATCACGGCGCAGATGGCGGGCGCGGCGGACGCGCGGTTGCGGCTGGCGTCCCGCAACGCGATCCGCGGCGCCAACGGCAACACCCGGCCGAGCCGGGCGAGCGCGCCGATCAGTGTGGGGGTGCAGCACACCAGGCCCAACTCGCCGAGGATCAGACCGGTGAGGATCACCGGCGCGGAGGCACGGGCCGCCCCGAACGCCGCCAACCCCGCCCCGCCGACCACAAGCGACAGCCCGATGGCCAACCACCGGGTCCGGGACACCGGGGGAGTGCGTCGCCCGGCCAGGCCGGCGCTGACGTCCTGCCGCGCAGCGGTCCAGGCCGGTGCCAGCGCGGCGAGCACCCCGGCCAGCAGCGCGACCCCACCGAGCAGCACCAGCGCGATCGGCCAGCACCGGTACCCACCGAAGCGGGCGTCGAAGACGTACTGCTCCATCAGCGGACGACCGGCGAACGCCGCGCCGACGCCGACCAGCAGGCCGGCGGCGGCGCCCAGCACACCAAGCACCACGCCGTCGGCCAACACGACCCGACGAAGCTGGGCGGCGTCCCCGCCGGCCACCGCGACGAGCGCCAGATCCCGCCGTCGCCGACGGACGCCGACCGCGAAGGCCGGCCCGACCAGCAGCACCACCTCCAGCAGCCCGAGGCCGGCGATCAGCACGCCGGTGCCCAGGTCGGTGGTCCGGGCCGGGTCGATGGGGCCGAGCCAGAGCCGCTTCCGTTCGTCGGCCGAGTCGGCCGGAGGACGGGCGGCGACCAGCACACCCCGGTCATTGAGCCGGGACACCTGTGCGGCATCGATGGTGCCGGGCACGTCCACCAGCCAGCTGCTCTCCGGTTCGGGACCGGTGCGCGGCGCCGCACCCGGATGCAGCGCCACCACCGGGCCGAGATCGTCGGGGAACTCGACGACCCCCACCACTGTGTACGCCCTGCTCCCGTCGGCGAGGGCCACGGCGCGGCCAAGGCGCAGGTCCAGGCGGCGGAGCGCGGCCGGGCTCACCGCGACCTCGCCGGGCTGCTCCGGCGCCCGGCCCGCCCGGAACCGCACCAGCCCGCGGGCCAACGGGTCGCCGAGGTCCAGTACCCGCCCTTGCACGTCCTCGTCACGGTGCGGGCCCCGCAGGGTCAGCGGGATGCCGCCGCGCACCTCGGTGACCCGACTGCCCGGTCCGAGCAGCGCACTCACCTGGGCGGAGGTGGCCGGGGCGGTGGGTGACTCCACGCCGTCCCGGGTGGCCCAGCTCTCACCCCACTCGTCCTGCTCCACAGGGGTGTCGGAGATCCAGCGCAGCTCCGCGTCGGCCACGCCGAGTTGGCGCGCCACCCGTTCCTGCGGAGTCAGCTCGGCCATGTCGTAGCTGGCGGCCAGGAAGGCCAGCACGGCCACCGGCAGGGCGATCATCGCGAGCACCAGGGCGGTTCGCCGCCGGGCCCGGCGGGACTCCCGCCGGGCGATCCGCAACGCCGCCCGCCAGGAGCCGGTCAGCTCGGCGAGCCGCCGCCGACCGACCCGCACCGGCGGCGCGACAGGTGCCGCCGCGGCGGCGTCGAACCGGCCAGGCGCCGGCCGGGTACGGCGGACGGTCACCGATCGCTGCCGGACAGCAGCTGCTCGACGCTGCCCAGCGGCGCCGTCGTGTCGACAAGTACGCCGTCGCGCAGGAACACCACCCGGTCGGCCCAGCCGGCATGTCGGGCCTCGTGGGTGACGAGCACTCCGGCGGCCCCCGCGTCGATCCGGCGGCGCAGGAGGTGCAGCACCGCCTCGCCGGTCTGCGAGTCCAGGGCCCCGGTGGGCTCGTCGGCGAGCACCAGCCGGCGATCGCCCACCAACGCGCGGGCGATGGCCACCCGCTGCTGCTGCCCGCCGGAGAGCTGGTCGGGGAAGCGGTCACCCAGTGCGGGCAGACCCACCTCGGTGAGCGCGGCCATGGCCAGCGTCCGGGCCCGGCGTCCGCTGACGCCGTCGAGTTCCAGGGGCAGCGCCACGTTCTCCAGGGCGCTCAGGCTGCCCAGCAGGTTGAGTTGCTGGAAGATGTAGCCGATCCGCCGGCGGCGCAGCTGGGCCAGCCCGCGACGGTCCAGCGCCCCCAGCGGCTGCCCCTCCACCCGGACCTCTCCGCCGGTCGGGCCGTCCAGCCCGCCGGCGAGGGCCAGCAACGTCGACTTGCCGGAGCCGGACGGACCCATCACGGCGACCAGCTCGCCGGGCCGGACGACCAGGCTGACCCCGCGCAACGCGTGCACCGCCGCCGGTCCGGCGCCGTGGGTGCGGTGGACGGCGCGGAGCTCCAGCACCGCGTCGTCCGATCGGCTCACCGTCGCGCCTCCTCGCCGGCCCAGCGCGCCGCGTCCCGCGCGTCGGCGTCACCCGGCAGGGGCGGGGGAGGCGCCGGGCCGGTGGGTTGGTGCCGTACCAGACTGGTCTCGCAGTGGTCCAGCCAGCGGACCTCGGCCTCGGCCTGGAACACCATCGAGTCCAGCACGAGGCGCCAGGGGAGGTCCTCCGGCCGGTTGCTGCCGTACTTCAACCGGGTCAGCTCCTGCAGAGCCCGCATCGTCGCGCTGCGCTGGGCCTGCACCACCGAGCGGACGTCCACCCCGGGCGTGGTCAGCGCCAGCGCCAGCTTGATCGCCAACTCGTCGCGGGGTCGGTCGTTGCGGCTGACCGGGGTGGCGAACCAGAGCGCCAGATCCGCCCGGCCGGCGTCGGTGATCTCGTACGGGCGCTGCCCGGCCTCGCTCTCCGGCAGCGGGCGCACCAGACCGTCGCGTTCCAGCCGGGACAGCGTTGTGTAAACCTGCCCGATGTTCAGCGGCCAGGTCGAGCCGGTCGACTCCTCGAACGCGGCGCGCAGCTGGTAGCCGTACATCTGGCCGCGTTCGAGCAGGGCGAGCAACCCGTGTCGGATGGACATGGAAACGGAGTATGCATACCTGGTATGCGTACCGCAACCGGAGCGGAACGGTTCAGGTTGGCCGACCGGGAAACGGGACGGTCAGCGGGGTCGTCCCGGCCGTCTTCCGCCACCGGGTGGCCCGCACCGCGTACTCGACAAGGGCGGCCAGCGCCTGGTCCCGGTCGGCCCCGGTGGTGGACGCCAGAGCCGCCCGCCAGTGCGCGGCAGTGCGCTCCTCCACCTCCGCGGCGAGCCGCAGCGCGCTGGCCCGGTCGGTGACCGGGAACGGCAGCGCGTAGCCGGCGCGGTCCGGCGGCACGACGCCACCGGCCGCGCTCAGTTGCACCACAAGCGTGTCGCGGCGGCTTCGATGCGCGGCTTCGGCCTGGTGTGCGGCCTCCCGCGCCGCCCCGGTGAGTCGGACCCCGATCCGCCCGTAGGCGTAGATGGCCGCGTACTCGGCGGACAGGGCGGCGGCGAGCGCCTCCCCGGCGGACGGCTGCCTCACTTCAGTGCCTCCTGGTGGGTGGCTCGGGCGGCGGCGATCGACCCGAGCAGCGCGGCCCGCTCCGCGCTCGCCGCGGCGCAGGCGGCGGTGGCGGACTGCTGGGCGGTCTTCTCCAGGGCGCGCAGGGTGGTGAGGGTGCCGCCCGGGTCGGTCGTCGGAGCGGCGGGCGCGGTCGGCAGGGCGACGCCGATCACCCGGGCCAGCTCGGTGGCGTGCGCGGTGTGCGCCTCGGCGATCGGGCCGAGCCGGTCGGCCAGGTCGGGATGCGCGGCCATCTGCGCCTGGTACGTGGCGGCCAGCGTGAGCGCCTCGTCCACCATCGGCCGCAGCGGGTCCGGTGGTGGCGCTGGCTGATCGTCACGGTCGAAAAGATCACAGCCGGTCAGCGGCACCGCGGCACCGCCGAGCGCCAGCAGCGCCCCGGTCCGCAGGAGCTTTCGCCGCGAATGTCCGGATGCCTGGTCGCGCTGTGTCGTTCTGCCGGTCCCCACCCGGCAAGTCAACACCATCCCCGTCGGTCCGGGGGCCACCGACGTCGGTGCGCCGCCCGGTCCACCGACGGGCAGGCGCGTTACGCTCTGCGCAGCCACCGGCGCGTCCGCTCCGGTGGTGCGCCGGCATGTCGGGACGACCGATCACCGTCGACCAGGGAGAGGGTGCGGAGATGACGCAGCGTGGCCGTGCCACCAGGTCGACAGGGCGACCCCGCGATGCCGCGGGTCCCCGCGGTGGTGATCTCGCAGCGCGGCGGGCGCGGTTGCGGGCTGTGATCGAGCCAGTGGTCAACGACGCCGGCTACGACCTGGAGGACCTGTCGGTCTCCCGGGCCGGTCGCCGGCACGTGGTGCGGGTGATGGTCGACACCGACGGCGGGATCGACCTGGACGCCGTCGCGGACGTCTCCCGCGCGGTCTCGACCGCCCTGGACGCCGCCGAGGAGACCGGTGGTGACATCGTCGCCGGGGAGTACCAGCTGGAGGTCAGCTCGCCGGGCGTCGACCGGCCACTCACCCTGCCCCGCCACTGGCGGCGCAACGTGGGCCGGCTGGTCAAGGTCACCGCCCGGGGCGCTGCCGCGTTGCCCGGCCAGCGTGGCGAGCAGCCCGCCGGTGACCGCCAGCTGACCGGCCGCGTCATCGCGGCCGACGACGAGGGCGTGCACCTGGAGACCGAGGACGGCCGTACCACCTGGGCGTATGCCCAGCTCGGCCCCGGTCGCGTGCAGGTCGAGTTCACCCGGCTCGCCGAACTCGGCGAGCCGGACGAGGAGTTCGACGACGCGGACGACTCAGACGAGATCGACGATTCAGACGACATCGACGACGAAGATGATGTGGAGGACGAGGAGAGGTGAACATCGACCTCGCGGCGCTGCGCGCACTCGAGCGCGAGCGGGAGATCCCGTTCGACACGATTCTCGCGGCGATCGAGACCGCGTTGCTGACCGCCTACCGGCACACCGACGGCGCCGAGCCGCACGCCCGGGTGGAGATCGACCGCAGGTCGGGCGCCGCCCTGGTGTACGCGCAGGAGATGGACGCCGACGGCAGCCTGGTGCGGGAGTGGGACGACACCCCGCACGACTTCGGCCGGATCGCCGCCATGACCGCCAAGCAGGTGATCCTCCAGCGCCTGCGGGAGGCCACCGACGAGGTGCACTTCGGTGAGTACGTCGGCCGCGAGGGTGACCTGGTCACCGGCGTGGTGCAGGCGCACGAGACGCGTACCGAGAAGGGCATCGTCAGCGTCGACCTCGGCAAGCTGGAGGGCGTGCTGCCGCAGTCCGAGCAGGTGCCCGGCGAGCGCTACGCGCACGGCGAGCGGGTCCGCTGCGTCGTCGTGCACGTCGCCAAGGGCATGCGCGGGCCGCAGATCACCCTGTCCCGGTCGCACCCGGCGCTTGTCAAGAAGCTGTTCGCGCTGGAGGTGCCGGAGATCGCCGACGGCACTGTGGAGATCGGCGCGATCGCCCGTGAGGCAGGTCACCGCACGAAGATCGCCGTACGCTCCACCACCCCCGGGGTGAACGCCAAGGGCGCGTGCATCGGCCCGATGGGTCAGCGGGTGCGGGCCGTCATGAGCGAACTGCACGGCGAAAAGATCGACATCATCGACTGGTCGGACGACCCGGCCACCTTTGTCGGTAACGCGCTGTCGCCGGCCAAGGCGCTGCGGGTCGAGGTGGTCGACCTGGCCGGTCGCGCCGCCCGGGTGACAGTTCCCGACTTCCAGCTCTCCCTCGCGATCGGTCGGGAGGGGCAGAATGCCCGACTCGCGGCCCGATTGACCGGTTGGCGGATCGACATTCGGTCCGATGCGGAGCAGACGGCCCCGGCCGCGCGTGCGGCAGCTGATCACGTGCGGGAGCCGGGCGGCGCGATCTCGGGCAGCTAGGGGTAGACTTCTTCCAGTGGTACGACGCGCAACGCCGGAACGCACCTGTGTGGGTTGCCGGCAACGTGCGCCGGCCAGCGAATTGCTGCGGATTGTCGCGGTCCGGGACGAGGCTGGTTTCAGTCTCCGACCTGATCCGCGCCGCAGGCTGCCGGGTCGGGGAGCGAACCTGCACCCGGATCCGGCCTGCTTCGCGCTGGCGGTGCGCCGCCGCGCCTTCGGGCGTGCGCTGCGCATCACCGAGGTCCTTGACCACGGTGTGCTGGCGGAGCACGTCGATGCGCCAACCACTACGTCCGGTCAGCCCGACCGGGCGAGGGTCGCTAGCAGGGTAGGACGACCGACATGAGCACACGATGAAGTCCCTGAAATGACCAGGCTTCAAGTGCACGAGTGAGGTCGCTGCGGGTGCTGCCCGCACGACCTCGGAGTGAGGAGTGCAGTGGCAGGCAAGGCCCGCGTACACGAGCTTGCAAAAGAGCTCGGGGTCGAGAGTAAGACCGTTCTCGCCAAGCTGAAGGAAATGGGCGAGTTCGTGAAGTCCGCGTCGAGCACCGTCGAGGCGCCCGTCGCCCGGCGACTGCGGAACGCATTCGTCGCGTCCGCCGGTGCTCCGGCACCGGCCGCCGCCCCGTCGGCGCCCGCGTCGACGCCGGCTTCAACCCCGACCCCGACGACGGCCCCGACCCCGGGTGCGCCCCGGGTCTCGGCCAAGCCGATGCCGCCCCGGCGGCCGACCGCGCCGGCTCCCGGCCCGAAGCCGAAGGGTCCGGTGCCTGGTGCACCGCAGCCCGCGGCTCCGGTCGCCAAGCCGGCGAGTGCCCACGACATCGAGGTGGCGGCCGCCGAGGCGCGTGCCGCCGCGCTGAAGGCTGAGCAGGAGGCCGCGGTCAAGGCCGCGCAGGCCGCCCGCCAGCAGCAGCGGGACAACCCCGTACGCCGGGAGCCCCCGGCCGACGGCGGCAACCGCCCCGGCCCTCGGCCGGGTCCGGCCGCGATGCCCCCTCGTCCCGGTTCACCGGCAGCTCGTCCGAGCACGCCGGCTCCGGGTCCGGGTGCCCGACCCGGTGGTCGCCCGCCGGCGCGAGGCGCCGGTAACAACCCGTTCGGCATCCAGGGTGGCCAGCAGCAGCGGCCCCCGGCGGCCGGTGCGGGTGGGCCCCGGCCCAACACCCCGGCGGGCATGCCGCCGCGGCCGAGCCCCAACTCCATGCCGCCGCGGCCGAGCCCGGCGTCCATGCCGAGCCAGCGTCCGGCTGCCGGTCGGCCCGGTCCCGGTGGCGCTGGTCGCCCCGGTGGCGGTGGCGCCGGTCGTCCCGGTGGCGGCGGCGGTGGTTTCCGTGGCGGTCCCGGCGGTGGCGCCGGTGGCGGTGGCGGTTACCGCGGCGGCCCTGGTGGCGGCGCGGGTGCCGGCGGTGGCGGTGGCTACCGTGGCGGTCCCGGCGGCGGTGGCGGTGCTCCCGGTGGCGGTTTCCGTCCGGGTGCTCCGTCCGGTGGTGGCGGTCGCCCGGGTGCGGGTGGTCGTGGCCGTGGCGGCGGCGCCGCGGGTGCCTTCGGGCGTCCGGGTGGCCGGCCGACGCGCGGTCGCAAGTCCAAGAAGCAGCGCAGACAGGAGTTCGACAACCTGTCGGCTCCGACCATGAGCTCGGGTGCTCCCCGGGGTCAGGGTCAGATCGTCCGGCTCTCCCGTGGCGCCTCGTTGTCCGACTTCGCGGACAAGATCAACGCCAACCCGGGTTCGCTGGTCCAGGAGATGTTCAACCTGGGCGAGATGGTCACCGCGACCCAGTCCTGTTCTGACGACACCCTGCACCTGCTGGGTGAGCACCTGGGCTTCGACATCCAGATCGTCAGCCCGGAGGACGAGGACCGCGAGCTGCTCGCGCAGTTCAACATCGACCTCGACGCGGAGGTGGCCGAGGAGCGTCTGGTCAGCCGTGCGCCGGTGGTGACCGTCATGGGTCACGTCGACCACGGTAAGACCAAGCTGCTCGACGCGATCCGCAAGGCGAACGTCGTGGCCGGTGAGGCGGGTGGCATCACCCAGCACATCGGTGCGTACCAGGTGCACGTTCCGCACGAGGGCGAGGACCGGGCGGTCACCTTCATCGACACCCCGGGTCACGAGGCGTTCACCGCCATGCGTGCCCGTGGTGCCCAGGTCACGGACATCGTGATCCTGGTGGTGGCGGCCGACGACGGTGTGATGCCGCAGACCATCGAGGCGTTGAACCACGCCAAGGCGGCCGACGTGCCGATCGTGGTCGCGGTCAACAAGGTCGACAAGCCGGACGCCAACCCGGACAAGGTCCGCCAGCAGCTGACCGAGTACGGCCTGGTCGCCGAGGAGTACGGCGGCGAGACCATGTTCGTCAACGTGGCGGCCAAGCCGGGCATCGGCATCGAGGAGCTGCTCGAGGCTGTCCTGCTGACCGCCGACGCGTCGCTGGAGCTGACCGCTCCGATCGACGGGCCGGCGCAGGGTGTGGCAATCGAGGCGCACCTGGACAAGGGTCGCGGTGCGGTGGCGACGGTGCTGGTGCAGAAGGGCACCCTGCGGGCAGGCGACTCGATCGTCGCCGGTGGGGCGCACGGCCGGGTCCGGGCCATGCTCGACGAGAACGGCAACCAGCTCACCGAGGCTGGGCCGGCGCGTCCGGTAATGGTGCTGGGTCTGACCGCGCCTCCCGGCGCGGGCGACACCTTCCTCGCCGCGGCGGACGACCGCACGGTGCGGCAGATCGCCGAGCAGCGGCAGGCACGGCGGCGGGCGGCGTCCTTCGCCAACTCCCGTGGTCGGGCCACCCTCGAGACGCTCATGGAGCAGCTCAAGGAGGGCGAGAAGACCTCGCTCAACCTCATCCTCAAGGGCGATGTCTCCGGTTCGGTGGAGGCTCTCGAGGACGCGCTGTTCAACCTGGACATCCCCGAGGAGGTCCAGCTCAAGGTCCTCGACCGTGGCGTGGGCGCGATCACCGAGAGCAACGTCATGCTCGCGAGTGCCTCGTCCGAGCCGGTCACGATCATCGGCTTCAACGTGCGGGCCTCCAACAAGGTCCGTGAGATGGCCGACCGCGAGGGCGTGGAGATCCGGTATTACACCGTCATCTACCAGGCCATCGAGGAGATCGAGGCAGCGCTCAAGGGCCTGCTCAAGCCGGAGTACGAGGAGGCCGAGCTGGGCACCGCGGAGATCCGCGACGTGTTCCGCTCGTCCAAGATCGGCAACATCTCCGGTTGCATCGTCCGGTCGGGTGTCCTTCGGCGTAACGCCAAGGCGCGCCTGCTGCGAGACGGGGCAGTCGTGGCGGACAACCTCACGATCAGCTCGCTCAAGCGGTTCAAGGACGACGCCACGGAGGTCCGCGAGGGCTTCGAGTGTGGTCTGACCCTGGGTGGTTACAACAACGTCCAGGTCGGCGACGTCATCGAGACCTTCGAGATGCGGGAGAAGGTTCGCGCCTGATCCGGCAGTGACACGCTGATCAAGGGGTTTACGCCGAACGGCGTAAACCCCTTGATCATGCGGGGCGGGTTGGCGGTATCGTCCGGGGCGATGTTCACCGGAACCGCGGTCTTCGACCTGCTGCTGCCGGGCGACTCCCGGTCGCTCAAAGCCAAGAGATCATATGTACGGCCGATCGTGGCGGCGTTGCGCCGCTTCGAGGTGTCGGCCGCCGAGGTGGGTGCGCTCGACCTGCATGGTCGAGCGCAGCTGGCGGTGGCCGTGGTGGCCGCCGAGACGGCGCACGTCCGCGAGGTGCTCGACTCCTGTGAGCGCCTGGTGGCCGGTCGCCCCGAGGTCGAGTTGCTGTCGGTTCGACGCCGGTTGTACGGCGTGGACGACGACTGACCCTGGAGCCGGCTGTGCCGGGCGACCGGTGCGGCCCCGAAGGTAGTGTTCGAGATGTTGGCCGGTCGACCGGCGACCTCCGGGTCGCCGGGTCGACCGGGAGCAGGACGCCGTGGAGGTGGCGAGATGTCTGATCCGGCCAAGGTACGCCGGCACGCGGAACGGGTGCGTGAGCTGGTCGCGTCGGTGGTGCGGAGCCAGATCAAGGACCCGCGGCTCGGGATGATCACCATCACCGACGCCCGGATCACCGCGGACCTGCGCGACGCGACGGTCTTCTACACGGTGCTCGGTGACGCGGTGGCCCAGGCGGACACCGCCGCGGCGCTGGAGAGCGCCAAGGGGCTGCTGCGCAGCACTGTCGGCAAGGCGCTCGGGTTGCGGCACTCGCCGACTCTCACGTTCGTCCTCGACGACGTGCAGGACCAGGTCAAGCACATCGACGACCTGCTCGCCGCCGCCCGTAACGCCGACGCCGAGGTGCAGCGGCTGGCCGCCCAGGCGGAGTACGCGGGTGAGGCGCAGCCGTACCGGGTTGACGACGAGACGGATGAGGGCGACGAGGCGGACGAGGCCGATGCGGCCACCGACGCCAAGGACGCGGCGCGGGGTGGGGAAACGCGGTGACCAGCACCGCCAGCGTCCCGCTCGCCGGGGCGGCCGGGGTCGGCCCGGCCGAGATGGACTGGGCCGCGGCCGAGGCGCTGGTGCGGGCTGTCCCGCCGGGTGGCCGCGTGCTGCTGATCTGCCACATCAACCCGGACGGTGACGCCCTGGGCAGCATGCTCGGCTTCGGCCTGGGGCTGCGGCAGTTCGGCGTCCGCGAGGTGCAGGCGACCTTCCCCGGGCCGCCGGAGGTGCCCGAGCCGTTCCGGGGGCTGCCCGGGCTGGACCTGCTGGTCCCGGCGGACGCCGCCGACCCGGCGCCCGACCTGGTGATCTGCTTCGACGCGGCGAGCGAGTCGCGCCTCGGTGAGCTGGCCGGGCGGCTGTCGTCGGCGGGGGCGGCGCTGGTGCTCGATCACCACGCGTCGAACGAGGGCTTCGGCACTGTCAACCTGGTGGATCCGGGCGCCGCGGCCACGTCGGTGGTGGCGGAGCAGCTGCTGGCCCGGCTCGGGGTCGTTGTGGATCCGGCCATCGCGGAGTGCTTCTACGTGGCGCTGACAACGGATACCGGCTCGTTCCGGTTCGCCGCGACCACCCCGGCGGTGCACGAGATGGCTGCCCGGTTGCTGGCGACCGGCATCTCGCCCGGGGACATCTCCCGCCGGGTCTTCGACACCCGGCCGTTCGGGGCGGTGCGTCTCTTCGGTGAGGTGCTCGGCCGGGCACGGCTGGAGCCGGCGGCCGCCGGCGGCCGAGGGTTTGTCTGGACCTTCGCCACGCTTGAGGATCTGGCCCGGCACGACCAGCGGCCGTACGTGCTGGAGGCGCTGATCGACTCGGTGCGGTGCACCGCCGAGGCGGATGTGAGCTGTGTGGTCAAGCAGACCACGCCCGGCGAGTGGGCGGTGTCGATGCGCAGCAAGGGCGCGGTGGACGTCAGCCGGGTCGCTGTCACGCTGGGCGGTGGTGGCCACCGGTTCGCGGCGGGGTTCACCGGTCGGGGCACTGTCGAGCAGGTCGTCGAGTCGATCCGCGGCCAACTGGACGGGGCGTTGATTCGCCCCGGCGCCTGACTGTGACGTTCGTCGTCGTCGATCGTCCGGTCTGAGGATCAGGGTCAACTCCGGGGAGTGTTGGTCTTCCCGCGCTCGGTGAGAGCGGGAAGAATTGCGGGATGGAGCAGCCGCACGACCTCACCGTGGAGGCCCCCCGTGCCTGGGACCGGCCCGCCGTCTCCGTTCCCGTCCTCGTCTGCCTGTCGCTCGTCGGAGGTCGGTTCGCGTCGTTCTCCACCGAGGCGAATCTGTTCACCATCGGCACCGGCGGGGTGCTGATCTGGCTCGGTCTGAGCAATCGGGTGCCTCGCCGACCGGCACCGCGCCGGCTGCGCTCGGGGGCGGTCTGGTGGGCGGTGCCGGTGGTGGTCTTCGGGGTCTTCGAGGGCGTGACGTTCGTGCTGGCCGTCGGTGACGACTTTCCCACCTTCTCCCGGCTGGCCGATCCTCTCCTGGAGGATCATCTGACTCGGTCGGCGGCGTGGTTCGCCTGGCTGGCCGCCTTCTGGGGGCTGGTGCGGCGATGATGCGGGCGCTCGCCATCGGCGGTTTCCTCACCGCGTTGGTCCTCTTCGGGGTGGTCGAGTGGATGGCCCGGCGGGAGGGTTCCCGGATCCCCACCCTGGGCGAGGTCTGCGCGTACGTGATGCGCTACGAGGTCGGCCCGGTGCCGGTGGGCCGGATCGGTCTGTTCGGGTTCTGGTGGTGGCTGGGCTGGCACTTCCTGGCCCGCTGAGCCGGGTCGCCGGCTGTCCAAATGGCGGGAAGCGAGAGCAGCATGTGGACCTGAACGATAACTTGGGAGAAGGCCGGGTGCCGCGTAGCGGCGCAGGTCATGGGTGGTGGCACCACACCTCGTGCTGCCTCCCTCCAGGGTCGGATCGACCCGGGCTCACGCTGCCCAGTCGGCTGCTCCGGTGATCCCGGACCGTCGTGGGGCGCGCAGCACGACCGCCCGCGAGGGCCGCCGCGCGCCGGTGGCTCGCTCCCTGGAAGGACCACCACCATGCCGAACAAGCCCAAGCCCGAGACCACCGACGACGCCCGCGAGCAGGCCCGCCGCGCGCTGCAGACGTCGATGGACACCCGTCAGTGATCTGATCCGCCCGGCGGTGACGCCGCCGGGCGCCCGAGCGGTCGGCTGCTGACGGCCCGGCGGCGCGGCCCGCCGATGCCGGTAAGCCCCGGGTTGGTTTGCGATCCTTACCGCGCTCGTGCCAGGATCGGCGGCGATGAGCCAGACCGCCACCGCCGCCCACCGCTCCGCCTCGCCCCGGCGGATCGCCAGCCTCGCCCTGCCGGCCCTCGTGGTGCTCGCCGCCGAGCCGCTCTACGTGCTTGTCGACACCGCAGTGGTCGGCCACCTCGGCCGGGTGCCGCTCGCCGCGCTCGCCGTCGGCGGCACGGTGATGACGCTCACCGCGTGGGTCGGCACCGTTGTCGCGTACGGCACCACCGGGCGGGCGGCCCGCCGCTTCGGCGCGGGTGACCGGGCAGCCGCGATAGCCGAGGGAGTCCAGTCGTCCTGGCTGGCGTTCGGTGTCGGACTGCTGATCGCGGTCGGCATGCAGTTCGGCGGTGGCGCGCTGGCGCGTACCCTCGCCGGCGGTGCGGGCGACGTGGCCGACGCCGCCGCGCACTGGCTGCGGATCGCGGCCCTCGGCGCTCCCGGCCTGCTGCTCGCCGCCGCCGGCAACGGTTGGCTGCGCGGTGTGCAGGACACTCGCCGACCACTGCTCTTCGTGCTCGGCCCCAACCTGCTCTCCGCGCTGCTCTGTCCGCTGCTTGTCTACCCGGCCGGCCTGGGGCTGATCGGCTCGGCGGTGGCCAACACCGTCGCGCAGACGCTCTGCGGGGGGCTCTTCGCCGCGGCGCTGGTCGCCGAGCGGGTGTCGCTGCGGCCCCGGCCCCGGGTGATCCGCCAGCAGCTGGTGCTCAGCCGGGACCTGCTGATCCGTGGGCTGGCGTTCCAGGCCAGCTTCCTCTCCGCGACCGCCGTCGCCGCCCGCTTCGGCGCCGCCGCCGTCGGTGCCCACCAGATCGCCCTGCAACTCTGGTTCTTCACCGCGTTGGTGCTCGACGCGCTGGCCATCGCCGCCCAGTCCCTGGTCGGCGCCGCGCTCGGCGCCGGCGACGACGTGGGCGCCCGGGCGCTCGCCCGTCGGATCGGGCTGCTCGGCGGCATCTGCGGCGTCGGCTTCGCGCTGCTCGTCGCCGCCGGCGCCGGCGTGGTGCCGTCCTGGTTCAGCTCCGACGAGGGGGTACGCGGGCAGGCCATGGTGGCCTGGCCGTGGTTCGTCGCCATGCTGCCACTGGCCGGGGTCGTGTTCGCCCTCGACGGTGTGCTGATCGGCGCGGGCGACGTGCGTTACCTGCGCAACCTCACGATCGTGGCGGCGCTCGGCGGCTTCCTGCCGGCCATCTGGCTGGCGTACGCGCTCGACCTCGGGCTGGGCGGCATCTGGGCCGGGCTCACCCTGTTCGTGGTGATCCGACTGGTCGCCCTACTGCTGCGCCTGCGCAGCGACAACTGGGCCGTGACCGGGGCCGTCCGCTGACCGACGTGCCCGTCTGGCAGGCTTGGGCGTCGTGAGCACCGATGGTCTGATCGTTGTCGACAAGCCCGGCGGCATGACGTCGCACGACGTGGTGGCGCGGATCCGCCGGCTGGCCCGGACCCGGCGGGTCGGGCACGGCGGCACCCTCGACCCGATGGCCACCGGGGTGCTGGTGATCGGGGTGGGCCGGGCCACCCGGCTGCTGACCTACGTGATCGGCGCGGGCAAGAGTTACACAGGCACCATTCGGCTCGGTCAGACCACCGTCACCGACGACGCCGAGGGCGACGTGCTCGCCACCACCCCGGCCGGGCTGGTGACCGACGAGGCGATCCGGTCGGCGTTCACCGCGTTGAGCGGCGAGGTCGACCAGGTGCCGAGCGCCGTCAGCGCCATCAAGATCGACGGGCAGCGGGCGTACAAGCGGGTCCGCGACGGGGAGAGCGTCGAACTGCCCGCCCGGCGGGTCACCATCTCCCGGTTGGAAGTGCTGGCGATCCGCCGCACCGAACCGGACCTGGTCGACGTGGACGTCGACGTGACCTGCTCCTCGGGCACGTACATCCGGGCCATCGCCCGGGACGCGGGCCTGGCGCTCGGCGTCGGCGGCCACCTGACGGCCCTGCGGCGGACCGCGGTGGGTGGCTTCACCCTCGCCGAGGCCGCGACCCTCGACGAGTTGGAGCAGCGCGCCCCGGATGTGGTGAACCTGCCGTTGGACGCGGCCGCCGACCGGTTCTTTCCGCGCCGGGAGGCCACGCCCGACGAGGCCCGGGTGCTGGCCCACGGTGGGCCGCTGGACCCGGCCGGCCTCACCGGGCCGTACGCCGTGTTCGGACCCGCGGGCGGCCTGATCGCTATCGTCAGCGAGCGGGACGGGCGGGCCCGCGCGGAGATCGTGCTCGCCCCGGCCTGACGGCGGGGCGCAGGTCCGCCGGCCCAGGGCCGGCGGTGTCGACCCGCCGGCAGGCGGGACACCAGGAGGGAACGGCATGCAGCGGTGGCGGGGGTACGACGCGGCGCCCGGTGGGTGGGGACGCTCGGTCGTCACCATCGGCGTCTTCGACGGCGTGCACAAGGGGCACCAGGCGACAATCGGGCACACAGTGGCCCGTGCCCGGGAGTTGGGCGTGCAGTCGGTGGTGGTCACCTTCGACCCGCACCCGGCCGAGGTGGTCCGCCCCGGGTCGCATCCGGCGGTGCTCACCGAGCCGGCACGCAAGGCGGAACTGATCGAGGCGCTCGGCGTGGACGTGCTCTGCGTGGTGCCGTTCACACCGGAGTTCTCCCGGCTGCCGGCCGAGCAGTTCGTGCACGACGTCCTGGTCGAGCACCTGCACTGCGCCCTGGTGGTGGTCGGTGGCAACTTCCGGTTCGGGCACCGGGCGGCCGGCGACGTGGCGCTGTTGGAGCGGCTCGGCCAGACCTTCGGCTTCGGGGTGGAGGGCAGCCCGCTGGTCGCCGAGGACGGCACCGTCTTCTCCTCCACGTACATCCGCTCCTGCGTCGACGCCGGTGACGTCGGCGCGGCCGCCGCCGCGCTCGGCCGCCCGCACCGGTTGGAAGGTGTGGTGGTCCGCGGCGACCAGCGGGGACGGGAGCTGGGCTTCCCCACCGCCAACCTGCTCTGCCACCGGTACGCGGCGGTCCCGGCCGACGGGGTGTACGCGGCCCGGCTGATCCGTCGCGGACAGCACGAGCCGCTGATGGCGGCGGTGTCGGTGGGCACCAACCCGACGTTCTCCGGGCGGGAGCGGCGGGTGGAGGCGTACGCGCTGGACTTCACCGGCGACCTGTACGGCGAGCGGCTGGCCCTGGACTTCGTGGCGCACCTGCGCGGTCAGATCCGGTACGACTCGATCGAACCGTTGATCGCCCAGATGAGCCAGGACGTCGAACGCACCCGGCGCGCGCTGGCCTGAGCGGCGTGGGCTGCGCTCGCAGGCCCTTCGCCGGGTGTTACCGGCGAGTGCTGGTAGTCTTGCCGAGACGTCGGGTGACCGGCGTGGGGCCTCGCGTGCCTGCTCGACGCCGCGGGTGCGAGGTACCGGTCCGTTCCCGATCCATCGGGACGACGGACACCTACTTGATCAACCCATCGAAACAGGGAGAACATGGCGCTCGACCAGGAAGCCAAGGCCAGCATCCGCGCGGAGTACGCGACCGCCGAGGGCGACACCGGTTCGCCGGAGGTCCAGGTCGCGGTCCTCACCAAGCGGATCGCCGAGCTGACCGAGCACCTGAAGGTGCACAAGCACGACCACCACAGCCGCCGTGGGCTGCTGCTGCTGGTCGGCCGTCGCCGTCGGCTGCTCAACTACGTCCAGAAGAAGGACATTGCCCGCTACCGGTCGCTCATCGAGCGGCTCGGCCTGCGCCGGTGACGTGACGGGGGAGTGGCCGACCGGTCGCTCCCCCGTACCGCGTCCCACCTGAAGAAACACGGGCCGCGCGACCACCCGAGAGGGAGCCGGTCAGCGTACCGGTCTCCGGTAGTGGCCCCCGGGAACTCCGGCATCATGCCGGCCACCCGGGCGCTTCGATCGAAGACCGGCCGGCTGAGCAGCTCCCCGATGTCGTGGGCCCACGACGCGAAGGAGCACGACAGCACATGACCGAGACCAAACTCGGCACCGAATCCCGCACCGCCGTGATCGACAACGGGTCCTTCGGCACCCGCGAGATCACCTTCTCCACCGGCCGGCTGGCTCGCCAGGCCGCCGGTTCCGTCATCGCCCAGCTGGGCGAGACGGTAGTTCTCTCCGCCACCACCGCCGGTAAGCACCCGAAGGAGCAGTTCGACTTCTTCCCGCTTACCGTCGACGTCGAGGAGCGGATGTACGCCGCGGGCCGCATTCCCGGCTCGTTCTTCCGCCGTGAGGGTCGGCCCAGCGAGGACGCGATCCTCACCTGCCGGCTGATCGACCGGCCGCTGCGCCCGTCCTTCGTCAAGGGCCTGCGCAACGAGGTCCAGGTCGTCGAGACCATCCTCGCGCTCGACCCGCAGCACCCGTACGACGTCGTGGCGATCAACGCCGCCTCGATGTCGACCAAGCTCTCCGGCCTGCCGTTCTCCGGCCCGATCGGGGCGACCCGCGTCGCCCACATCGACGGCCAGTGGGTCGCCTTCCCGACCCTGGAGGAGCTGGCCCGGGCCACCTTCGACATGGTCGTGGCCGGCCGCACCCTGGAGGACGGTGACGTCGCGATCATGATGGTCGAGGCGGAGGCCACCCCGAACGCCGTCGCCCTGATCTCGGCCGGCGCCACCGCGCCGACCGAGGAGGTCGTGGCCAGCGGCCTGGAGGCCGCCAAGCCGGCGATCCGCGAGCTGTGCCGCGCGCAGAGCGAGCTGGCCGAGGTCGCCGCCAAGCCGGTCACCGAGTTCCCCGTCTTCCTGGACTACCAGGACGACGTGTACGACGCCGTCTCCGACCTGGCCCGCGGCGAGGTCGCCGAGGCGATCACCATCGCCGGCAAGGCCGACCGCGAGGAGGCCCTGGACCGGGTCAAGGCCCGCGTCGCCGAGGAGTTGGGCGCTCGGTTCGAGGGTCGGGAGAAGGAGCTCAGCGCTGCCTTCCGGTCGCTTACCAAGTCCGAGGTGCGCAACCGCGTGCTGCGCGAGCAGGTCCGCATGGACGGCCGTGGCCCGCGTGACATCCGGGAGCTGACCGCCGAGGTCGGCGTGCTGCCCCGGGTGCACGGTTCGGCGCTGTTCGAGCGGGGCGAGACCCAGATCCTGGGCGTCACCACGCTGAACATGCTCCGGATGGAGCAGATGGTGGACACGCTGTCCCCCGAGAACCGCAAGCGCTACATGCACAACTACAACTTCCCGCCGTACTCGACTGGTGAGACCGGCCGGGTCGGCTCGCCGAAGCGTCGCGAGATCGGCCACGGCGCTCTCGCCGAGCGTGCGCTGATCCCGGTGCTGCCGTCGCGCGAGGAGTTCCCGTACGCCATCCGGCAGGTGTCGGAGGCGCTCGGCTCCAACGGCTCCACCTCGATGGGTTCGGTCTGCGCGTCGACGCTGGGCCTGCTCTCCGCGGGTGTCCCGCTGAAGGCGCCGGTCGCCGGCATCGCGATGGGGCTCATCTCCGACGAGGTGGACGGCAAGACCCAGTACGTGACGCTGACCGACATCCTCGGTGCCGAGGACGCGTTCGGTGACATGGACTTCAAGGTCGCCGGCACGCCGGAGTTCGTCACCGCGCTCCAGCTCGACACCAAGCTCAACGGCATCCCGTCGGACGTGCTGGCCGCCGCGTTGCAGCAGGCGAACGAGGCCCGGCAGGTCATCCTCGGGGTCATGAAGGCCGCGATCGAGGCTCCGGCCGAGATGTCGGACTACGCGCCCCGGGTCACCACGGTCAAGATCCCGGTGGACAAGATCGGCATGGTGATCGGCCCGAAGGGGCAGACCATCAACGCGATCCAGGACGAGACCGGCGCCGAGATCTCCATCGAGGACGACGGCACGATCTACGTCGGCGCCACCAACGGCCCGTCGGCCCAGGCGGCCGTCGACCGGATCAACGGCATCGCCAACCCGACCCTGCCGAAGCAGGGCGAGCGGTTCCTCGGCACGGTGGTCAAGACCGCCGCGTTCGGTGCGTTCATCTCGCTGCTGCCGGGCCGTGACGGCCTGCTGCACATCTCCAAGGTGGGCGACGGCAAGCGGGTCGAGCGCGTCGAGGACTTCCTCAACGTCGGCGACCGGGTCGAGGTCGAGATCGCGGACATCGACGCCCGCGGCAAGATCTACCTCGACAAGGTCCGCCCGGAGGGTGCCGAGGCGCCGGCCGCCGGTGAGGCCGCCGGCGGCGACCGGCCGGCCGGTCGGGACCGGGGCGACCGAGGCCCGCGTGACCGCGGCGACCGCGAGCGTGGCGGCGACCGGGGCGGCGACCGAGGTGGCCGTGGCCCGGAGCGTGGCGGCGAGGGCGGCAACGGCGGCGGCGGCGAGGGTGGCGAGGGCGGCGAGCGTCCGCGCCGCCGGACCCGGCACAGCTGACCACCAGCACCTGCAACACCCACCCCTCGTCGAACCGGGAGCAACACGTGAGTCGGGCCTTCAGTGCGCCGTTTCCACCGGATCGACGGGGGGTGGCCTCGACTGGCTGGCAAGCCAGTGAGTCGAGTCGAGCTCGGGACACCGGGGCGGGCCGCTCCGGCGGCACCGCCCGCGCGGTGACCCGGACACTCAGCGAGGACCCGCTGGGCGGCACGGTACGACGTACCGTGCTGCCCAGCGGCCTGCGCGTCCTCACCGAGGCGATTCCGACGATGCGCAGTGTCTCGTTCGGCGTCTGGGTGGCGGTCGGGTCGCGTGACGAGACCGGCCCGCAGGCCGGCGCCGCGCACTTCCTCGAGCACCTGCTCTTCAAGGGCACCCACAAGCGCACCGCGCTGGAGATCTCCTCGCAGATCGAGGCGGTGGGTGGTGAGACGAACGCGTTCACCACGAAGGAATACACCTGCTACTACGCCCGGGTGCTGGACGAGGATCTGCCGCTGGCGATCGACGTGATGTGCGACCTGGTCGCCGACTCGCTGCTGGAGCCGGCCGACGTCGAAACCGAGCGTGGCGTGATCCTGGAGGAGATCGCCATGCACGACGACGAGCCCGGTGACGAGGTGCACGACCTCTTCGTCCAGGCCGTCTACGGCGACCACCCGTTGGGTCGGCTCATCTCCGGCACCGCCGAGACCGTCACGCCGATGACCCGCAAGCAGATCCAGAGCTTCTACCGGGGCCGCTACACCGCGCCGCAGATCGTCATCGCCGCCGCCGGCAACCTGGACCACGCCGCGGTGGTCAAGATGGTCCGCCAGGCGGTGCGGGGCACCCCGCTGGACAGCGAGCCGGCCACGCCGGCACCGCACCGGGCGGCCACCCCGGCGGTACGCACCAAGCCGGCGACCACCCTGGTGGAGCCGAAGGAGACCGAACAGGCGCACGTCATCCTCGGCTGCCCCGGCATCGACCGCCTCGACGACCGGCGCTTCGCCCTCGGGGTGCTCAACAACGTGCTCGGCGGTGGCATGTCCAGCCGCCTGTTCCAGGAGATCCGCGAACAGCGCGGCCTTGCGTACTCGGTCTACTCCTACGCCAGCCAGTACGCCGACACCGGCCTGTTCGCCGTCTACGCCGGCTGCGCGCCGGGCAAGGTGGACGAGGTGCTGGCCCTGACCCGCGCCGAGCTGGCCCGGGTGGCCGCCGACGGGTTGACCGAGGCCGAGGTGGCCCGGGGCAAGGGGATGAGCAAGGGCGCGTTCGTGCTCGGCCTGGAGGACACCGGTTCCCGGATGAGTCGACTGGCCAAGGGCGAGCTGCTCTACGGCGACCTGATGCCTGTCGACGAGCTGCTCCGCCGGGTCGACGAGGTCACCGTGCAGGACGTGAACGTCCTCGCCGCCGAGCTGCTCAGCCGGCCCATGTCGCTGGCCGTTGTCGGCCCGTTCGGTACCGGCGACTTCGCGATCTGAACTCTGCCGCCCGGCCCGGTCGAGGCACCCCGGTCGGGCGTCCCGGCCGGTGGAGCACAGCGGATCCGACCGGAAGGGCCCGTCCCGATTGGGATAGGTTGTGCCCCGTGAGTGACGAGCAGGGAAAGACCCCGGCCCAGCAGCTGCGGGTCGGCGTGTTTGGTGCGCGCGGCCGGATGGGCATCGAGGTCTGCAAGGCGGTCGACGCCGCCGACGATCTCGCCCTGACCGCGGCGATCGACCAGGGCGACAGCCGCTCCTCCGTCTCCACCGCCGAGGTGGTCGTCGACTTCACCACGCCGGACGTCGTCATGGACAACCTCCAGTGGTGCATCGAGCAGGGCATCAGCGCGGTGGTCGGCACGACCGGCTTCACCGAGCGGCGGCTGGAGCAGGTGCGCGGCTGGCTGGCCGACAAGCCCGAGGTGGGCGTGGTCATCGCCCCGAACTTCGGCATCGGCGCGGTGCTGATGATGCAGTTCGCCGCGCGGGCCGCCCGACACTTCGAGTCCGTCGAGATCATCGAGCAGCACCACCCGCGCAAGCTGGACGCCCCGAGCGGCACCGCCACCCACACCGCCCGGCAGATCGCTCAGGCCCGCGCCGAGGCCGGCCTCGGCCCGGTCCCGGACGCCACAAAGGACGAGGTGCCGGGTGCGCGCGGCGCCGAGATCGACGGGGTACGCGTCCACGCGGTGCGCGCCACCGGCCTGGTCGCCCACCAGGAGGTGCTGTTCGGCGGCACCGGCGAGACGCTGACCATCCGGCACGACTCGTACGACCGGGTGTCGTTCATGCCGGGTGTGCTGCTGGCCGTCCGCGCGGTGCGCAACCGCCCCGGCCTCACCGTCGGCCTGGACGCCCTCCTCGACTGACCGGCCCTTGTGGCGGTGCCGGATCTCGGACCGCCACACCGGTCGGCCCTGCCCGTCAGTGTCGGGTGGCGGTCGGTGCGGGCTCCTCGGGTTGGACCGGCTCGGCACCGACCGGCGCGTAGGGCGGCACCGAACGGAACGCCAACGCGGCGACCACGGCGAGCCCGAGCAGCAGGACGGCACCGGCGGTGGCCGTCACGACAAGCCCGCTCGTGTAGGCCGCCCGGGCGGCGTCGACAAGCGGGGCGCCCACCCCGCCCGGTAGCTCACCGGCCACCGTCACCGCGCCGGCCAGCCCGTCGCGGGCCCGGGCCGCCGCCTCGGCGGGCAGCCCCGCGGGCAGCGCCGGACCCAGCTCGGCACGGTAGACGGCGGCGCCCACGCTGCCCAGGACCGCCACCCCCAGCGCGATGCCCAACTCGCCGCTGGTCTCGGACATCGACGCTGCCGAGCCGGCCCGCTCGGGCGGCGCCGACCCCACGATCAGGTCGGTGACCAGCGCCGACGGCAACGCGATCCCGACCGAGGCGACGACGAAGGCGACAAGGACGACAAGGAGGGCGCGGTCGCCTTCCACACCGGTGAGGAGCAGGAAGCCCGCCGCCGTGACCAGTTGCCCGACGGCCATCACGTGCCCCGGGCGGAATCGGCGGGCCAGCAACGGCGCCAGGGTGGTCGCACCGATCATCGCCACCGCCTGCGGCACCAGCAGCAGCCCGGCGCGCAGCGGAGAGAGCCCCTCGACAAGTTGCAGCCATTGGCTGACGAGCAGGAAGGTGCCGCCCATCAACACACCATTGAGCAGGAACACCAACAGCGCGGCGGTGAACGTGCGGTTGCCGAAGAGACTCACGTCCAGCAGCGGATGAGGCAGCCGGCGCTGCCGCCGGACGAAGACCACCCCGACCAGCAGGCCGGTCACGATCGCCAGCACGGGCAGCGGACGCCAACCGTGCCGGGCCAGCTCCTTGAGGCCGTAGACCACCGGCAGGATGGTGGTGAGCGACAACGCGACGCTGGCCAGGTCCAGTCGACCGGGGCGCGGGTCGCGGAACTCCGGAAGCAGCAGCGGCGCGGCCACCAGCAACACCGCCATCACGGGCACGCCCAGCAGGAACGCCGAGCCCCACCAGAAATTCTCCAGCAGCGCCCCGCCGATCACCGGGCCGACCGCCATCCCGCCCATGAAGCAGCTCATCCAGACCCCGACCGCTACCGCGCGCTGGGCCGGGACCTGGAACATGTTGCTGATCAGGGCCAGCGTGGAGGGCATCAGTGTGGCCCCGGCGACGCCGAGCAGTGCCCGCGCGGCGATCAGCAGCGGCGGGTTCGGCGCGTAGGCCGCCACCACCGAGACCACGGCGAACGCGGCGGCCCCGATCAGCAGCAGGCGTCGACGGCCCACCCGGTCGCCCAGGGTGCCCATCGTGACCAGGAAACCGGCCACCAGGAAGCCGTAGGCATCGGTGATCCACAACTGCTGGGTGCTGTCGGCGCCGAGGTCCGCGCTGAGGCTGGGCAGGGCCAGGTAGAGCACGCTCAGGTCGAGGGCGAGCAGCAGGGTGGGCAGGGCAAGCACCGCGAGCCCGATCCACTCCCGACGCCCGGCTGAGAGGTGTGTTGTCCGCATGGTTGTCGCCCTCCTGGTGACGGTTGGTGTCGGAGGGTGGACGACGGGCCGCCCCCGAACTCGTCGGTGCGCGGTCAGGCGATTCTGTCGGGCAGGCCGAAGCGGGCAAAGAGCGCCGGCTCCAGGAAGTGGGTGAGCCGGATGATCCGGCCGTCGGCGACGTCGATGAGCTGGATGGAGAAGGCACGGTGACCCCCGGCCGGGTCGGGACGGTACTGCGCCAGCGCCGGGCCGCCGTTGGCCGACACGCGAACGAGCCGGGAGCCCCGGCAGCCGGACGCCGGCCAGGAGACCATCCACCGGCCGATGTCGGCCGCCCCGGACAACCACATCCGGTACGGAGGCATGCTGTGCACCGCGTCCTCGCGCAGCAGACCCACGAGGGCGTCGATGTCGTAGCGTTCGAAGACCCGCACGTAGCGGTCCAACAGGTCGCGGTGCTCCTCGTCCAGCGCCCGACCTGTCGTCAGGCCGTCCCGCTCGGCGAGCGTGGCTCGGGCGCGCCGCAGCGCACTGTTGACGGCCGGCACACTGGTGTCGAGCAGCCCGGCGACCTCGTCGGCGTGCCAGCGCAGCACGTCCCGCAGGATGAGCACCACGCGCTGCCGGGCGGGCAGGTGCTGTAGTGCGGCGACGAACGCCAACCGGACCGAGTCGCGCAGCACCACCAGCTCCGCCGGATCGGCAGTGGGTAGCACCGCGGCATCCGCCGCCGGCCCCAACCATCCCGTCTCGGCGGCACCGAGGCTCGCCGGCTGTGGCGACCACGGATCCCCGAAGTCCGTCGGCATGGCCCGTCGTCGCCGACCCCGCAGCAGATCCAGGCAGACGTTTGTGGCGATCCGGTAGACCCAGGTGCGCGTGCTGGACCGGCCGTCGAAGTCGTCCCACCCGCGCCACGCCCGCAGCAGTGTCTCCTGCACAGCGTCCTCGGCGTCGAACAGTGAGCCGAGCATGCGGTAGCAGTAACCGGTCAGCTCGACCCGGAACTCCTCCAGGTGCCCCTCGGCGGTCGGCGCCGACACCGGCGCGGTGGCTGAGCTCATGGGGCCTGACGGTAGGCGACCGGTCCGACATCGGCCGGTCACCTCTGGCCGGACGCGCCGGCCGTCGGCGTCAGGGTCCGGGCGTCAGCGCTGGTCAGCCGGCAGGCTCGTCGTCGGCCGCCACCTTCTCGGCTGGTACGCCCACGTGCAGGCGCACCTGGGGCACGAGCATGTCGTCGACGTCCAGCGCCCGGGCCGCGCCGTCGGGCTCCCAACCGGTGCTCGTGAGAAACGCCCGGGTCGCCTCGTCGCCCTCGAACGCCCAGGCCACCGCCCGGCTCAGGCCGTCCTCCCGCCACAGGTCGACGGTCGCGGCGAGCAGCCGGCTGCCGTGCCCCCGCCGGCCCCACCGCGGCTCCACAAGCAGATCGGTCACGGCGGCCACGTCCGGGCCGAGCGCGTCGGCCGGCTCGCCCGGGGCCAGCGCCTCGGCGTCGGCCGGCCCGGAGGCGGCGAACCCCACCAGATACGATTGCTCGGCCTGTTCGACGGCGACCAGCACCCGGTGCGCGCCCGAGGGCGGCTCCAGCACCGCGGCGTTCCACCGCCGGGCGAGGAACGTCTCGTCCAGGTTGTCGAGCACGTGTCGAGGCAGGATCCGGCGGTACGCGACCCGCCAGGTCGCGAGTTGGATGCGTGCGATCTCGCCGGCGTCCTCAGGACGCGCCGGGCGGACGTACCCGAGAGCCATGGGACGGAAGCCTACGCAGGGCGAGGGAGGCGACGGTGGCGCAGGGTGCCAGGAGGACGACCGGGCAGGTCGTCGGGGTTGTGGTGCTCGCCGCGGCGGTCGCCGCGTTCCTCGCCGTCGCCGCCGTGCGGCACGGTTTCTTCGACCTGAAGGTCTACTACGGCGCGTTGACCTGGTGGGTGCACGACGGCGGGGAGATCTACGACTACCTCAAGCCGGGCACCCAGTACGGCTTCACCTATCCGCCGTTCGCCGCCCTGGTGATGCTGCCGATGGCGTACCTGCCGTGGTCGGCCGCGATCGTGGTGAGCGTGCTCGCCAGCGTGGCCACCACCACGGTGCTGATCTGGTGGCTTGTCGACCCGATCGCCCGCCGCGCCGGCTGGACCCGGTGGTTCGCCCTCGCGGTGGCGCTCTGCCTGGCCGCCGCGTTCGAGCCGATGCGGGAGACGATCAACTTCGGGCAGGTCAACACGCTGCTGCTCTTCCTGGTGGCGGTGGATCTGCTGCGGCTGCTGCCGGCCGGCAACCGGTGGGCCGGGGTGGGCATCGGGCTCGCCACCGCGATCAAACTGACCCCGGGCGTCTTCATCGTCTACCTGCTGGTGACGGGGCGATGGCGGGCGGCGCTCACCGCCTGCGGGACGGCCGCCGGGGTGTCGCTGCTGGCCGGTGCGCTCTTCCCGGACGCGTCCCGGGAGTTCTGGACCGAGGCGCTGTGGAACACCGGACGGGTGGGGGAGTTGGCCTTCGTCTCCAACCAGTCGCTGCGCGGCGTGGTCGCCCGACTCGACCCGGAGCACCCGAGCACCCTGCTGTGGCTGCTGCTGGTGCTCGGCACCCTGGCGCTCTGGGCCTGGCGGTCCCGGGCCGCCGTCCGGGCCGGTGACGAGGCGACCGGCCTGGCGTTGACCGGCGCGGTGATGTGCCTGGTCAGCCCGGTCACCTGGGTGCACCACCTGGTCTGGCTGCTGCCCGCGTTGATCCTACTTGTCGACAACGCGATGGCCGCGCCGGCCGGCCGCCGTCGCCGGGTCCTGCTTGTCGCCGCGACCATCGGGTACGCGCTGCTGATCAGCCGGACCGTCTGGTTCTGGGAGAAGGACTTCACCGGCCTCGACGGCTTCCTGGGCAGCAACGCCTACGTGTGGATCAGCCTCGCGCTGCTGGCCTTCCTGCCGATCCGCGGCTGGCTGACCCCGCCCGGGTCAGTTGTCGAGGAGTCCGGCGTACCGCAGCTCGACCAGACTGACCGGGGGCTGCCCACCGGCGAGCGGCACATGGTAGGTCGACCGCTCACCGTCCGTTGACAGCCCGGCCCGCGCGCAGAACCGGCGGGCCCGCCGGTTGTCCGCCAGAACCCACGCCCGGTACCCGCTCCAGCCCCGCTCGGCGAGCCCGACCCGAGCGGCGGCCAGCAGCGCGGCGGCGGTCCCGTCCCCCCAGTACGCCGGCTCCACGTACAGCGCCACCACCTCACCGACCGTCGGGTCCAGGTCGTCCCGGTCCTGGTTGCGGCGGTACGGCCCGAAGGTGGTGAAGCCGACGACCAGCCCGTCCACCTCGCCGAGCACTGTGGTGAACGGGTGCTCCGGATCGGCGGTGCCGAGGTCGCGGCGGCGCTGCGCCCAGGCCGCCACGTTCAGCCGGTCCAGCACCTCGTCTGGCATGAAGCCGGCGTAGCCCGCCTGCCAGCCGTGCACGTGCACCCGGGCGACCGCCTCGGCGTCGTCCGGCTCCTCCCGACGGATGGTCAGCATTGCACCGTTCTATGCCCCGTTGGTCGTCGCGTCCAGCTTCCCGCACCGGCGTCGTACCGATGAATTAAGGTCGCCGACGATGGCCGCACCGGAATCACTCTCCCTCGCCCAGGCTCGTCGGGTGGCGCTCGCCGCTCAGGGCTTCGCCGACCCGGCGCCCGCCGGCGTGCCCACCCGCCGGCACCTGCGTCGGGTGCTCGACCGGGTCGGTCTGATCCAGATGGACTCGGTAAACGTGCTGCAACGCGCGCACTACCTGCCGCTCTACAGCCGGCTCGGCCCCTACCCGACCACGCTGCTCGACCAGGCTGCCTACCGGCGCCCGCGGGAGCTGTTCGAATACTGGGGGCACGAGGCGTCGTTGGTCCCGGTCGAGCTGCACCCGATGCTGCGCTGGCGGATGGCCCGGGCGCGGAGTGAGTCCTGGGGCGGCATGCGGCGGATCGCGGTGGAGCAGCCGGAGCTGGTCGCCTGGGTTCGCGACGAGGTGGCTGCCCGCGGCCCGCTGACCGCTGCCGAGATCGAGCACGACGCACCGCGGGAGACCGGCAACTGGGGGTGGAACTGGTCGGCGGTCAAGCGGGCCCTGGAGTTCCTCTTCTGGGCTGGTGAGGTGGCCGCCGCGGAGCGCAGCACCTCCTTCGCCCGCCGCTACGACCTGCCTGAGCGCGTGCTGCCCGCGGCGGTGCTGGCCGCGCCAACCCCGACCGACGCCGAGGCGTACCGCACGCTGGTGGCCCGTGCCGCGCGGTCGCTCGGGGTGGCCGCCGAGCCGGAGTTGCGCGACTATTTTCGGCTGCCGCTGGCCGGCGCCCGGCAGGCCGTCGCCGAGCTGGCCGAGGCCGGTGAGCTGGTGCCGGTCACCGTGGCGGGTTGGCGTCAGCCGGCCTGGCTGCACGCGTCCGCCCGGCTGCCCCGTTGGATTCGCGGCAACACACTTGTCAGCCCCTTCGACCCGCTGGTCTGGGAACGGGCCCGCACCGAGCGGCTGTTCGACTTCACCTACCGGATCGAGATCTACGTCCCCGCGCCGCAGCGGGTCTACGGCTACTACGTGCTTCCCTTCCTGCAGGGCGACCGGTTCACCGCCCGGGTCGACCTGAAGGCCGACCGCAAGGCCGGTGTGCTGCTCGTGCCGGCCGCCTGGGTCGAGCCCGGCGCCGACCCGGAGGAGACCGCCGTGGCGCTCGCCGCCGAGCTGTACCGGCTGGCCGGCTGGCTCGGCCTGGACGCGGTGGCACCGCCGCTGGCCGGCGACCTGGCCGGTCCGCTCACCGCCGCGTTGGCCGGCGTGTCCGGTGTACCGTGAGCGCGTGACGAGCGTTCCCGGTCCGGTCGACCAGCCGCAGCCCGCCCCCGGGGCGGTGCACACCGTGCCGGCTGACCCGGCCGGCGTTGGTCCGGCTGGGGCTGGCCCGGATGGCATGGGTCCGGCTGGCGTTGGTCCGGGTGGCGTTGGTCCGGGTGGTTGGCCGACGACCCCGCCGGGTGGCTACCCGGCGCCCGAGCCGGACCGGCTCACCCGGTTCGTGCTGCGCCTCTACGAGCGTTCACCGCGCTGGGCGGTGCCGCTGGCCGCGGTCGGCTGCGTCGCCGCGGGCATGGGTTACGCGCTCCTCAGCGACCCGGCCGACGCCGCCCCGGACGCCGCGCCCACCTGTCTGCTCAAGCTCACCACCGGGCTCGACTGCCCAGGCTGCGGCGGCACCCGCGCACTCTGGTACGTGCTGCACGGCGACCTGCCGGCAGCTGCCCGGCACCACTTCCTGTTCGTTTTCGCGTTGCCGTTCCTCGCGTACCTCTTCGTGGCCTGGGCGGGCAACCAGGCGTTCGGTTGGCGACTGCCGGAGCTGCGGATCAGCTCGAAGGTCATCGTCGGGTTCCTGGGCGTGTGGCTGGCCTTCTCGGTGCTCCGCAATCTGCCCTGGGCGCCGTTCACCTCGCTCTACGTCTGACCCGTCCGCCCTCCGGGCTCCCGAGGGCGTCAACCGACGTCGTGCGGGCCGCACGACTCCTCCGTGGGCAGGGCATGACCTCGCCGTCTCCCTGTAGAGCTGCCCCAGTTGTGGGGCACGGGCTCCGGACCGGCCTTCGCGGCGATGCCTGCCCCGGATTGGCCTTGGGGCGACGCCTGGCTGAGGGACCGGCATCCGGCGCGTCGCCTGCCCAGGACTGGCCTTCGGGTGAGGCCTGTCCCGGACTGGCCTTCGGGGTGAGGCCTGCCCCGGACTGGCCTTCGCGGCCTCGCCTGCTCCCCGGGGGACGCCTGTAGAGCTGCCCCAGATTCGGGGCAGCTCTACAGGCAACCGGAGAGGCATTAGGGGGCCGGCGGTGCCTCGTCGAGATCTTGGACACCTATGGCCCGCTGGTGGGGAAGGCGTCGCTGATTTGGTGGTAGCTGGGCGGTTTCTGCACCGCGAGCCCGAGTTGGGCTCGGGACCGACGGCCACTACAGTCCCAGGAATGCCGGAGATGGTGCAGCCCCAGGTCAAGTTGATCGCGTGGACCCAGTTCGCGGCCCCGGACGACGTGCCGTGGTCGACCGATGCGGAGGGTGGCCAGGCGCTCGCCGAATTCGCCGGCCGGGCCTGTTACCAGTCCTGGAAGAAGCCGAATCCGGCGACCGCCACGAACGCCGGCTATCTGGCGCACATCCTCGACGTCGGGCACCTCTCGGTGCTGGAGCACGGGTCGGTGACCTTCTACTTCACCGGGGTGTCCCGCTCGTTCACCCACGAGCTGATCCGGCACCGGCACTTCTCGTACTCCCAGTTGTCCCAGCGCTACGTCCCGGAGCGGGACGCGGCAATGGTCGAGCCGGCGGTCATCGCCGACGACCCGGAGCTGCACAAGAAGTTCGTGGCGGTCGCCGAGGCGAGCGTTCAGGCGTACACCGAGTTGCTGGAGGGCCTCGAGCAGCGCTTCTCCGACGAGCCGAACCCGACGCTGCGCCGCAAGCAGGCCCGGCAGGCCGCCCGGGCGGTGCTGCCCAACGCCACCGAGACGCGGATCGTGGTCAGCGGCAACTACCGGGCCTGGCGGCACTTCGTCGCGATGCGCGCCACCGAGCACGCCGACGTGGAGATCCGTGAGCTGGCCGTGGAGTGCCTGCGCCAGCTGCAGGGAGTCGCCCCGAACGTGTTCGCCGACTTCGTGATCTCCACGCTGCCGGACGGCACCGAGGTGGCGGCCAGCCCGCACGAGGCGTCCTGAGCCCTTCCCCGGCGGGCCCCGGCAGGTCGTCCGCTAGGTTGGAGGGTATGACGCTCGACCACCTCGACGCCGCCGCCCGACCGGCGTCCCGCCCCTTCGGCCGGCTGCTCACCGCCATGGTGAGCCCGTTCACCCCCGACGGCTCGCTCGACCTGGACGGCGCCGCCCGGCTGGCGAGCCACCTGGTCGACGAGCAGGGCAACGACGCGCTGGTGGTCAACGGCACCACCGGCGAGTCGCCGACCACCACCGACGCGGAGAAGGAACACCTGATCCGGGCCGTGGTGGAGGCCGTCGGTGACCGTGCCAAGGTGGTCGCCGGGGTCGGCACCAACGACACCCGGCACACCATCGAGCTGGCCGCCGCCGCCGAGAAGGCGGGTGCACACGGCCTGCTGGTGGTCACCCCGTACTACAACAAGCCGCCGCAGAGCGGGTTGCTGCGGCACTTCACCGCCGTCGCCGACGCCACCGGCGTCCCCGTGATGTTGTACGACATCCCACACCGCTCCGGCGTGCCGATCGACACCGAGACGCTGGTCCGGCTCGCCGAGCACGGCCGGATCGTCGCGGTCAAGGACGCCAAGAGCGACCTGACCGCCACCAGCTGGGTGACCAGCCGGACCGACCTCGCCTTCTACTGCGGCGAGGACGCGCTCACCCTGCCGGCGCTGGCCGTTGGCAGCGCGGGCGTGGTCGGCACCTCGACGCACTTCACCGGGGCGCTGACCGCACAGATGATCGAGGCGTACGACGCGGGGGACATGCCGGCCGCGCTTGCCCTGCACCGGCGGCTGCTGCCGCTGTTCACCGGCATCTTCCGCACCCAGGGAACCATCCTGGTGAAGGCGGGCCTGGCATCGCTGGGCCTGCCGGCCGGCCCGGTGCGCCCCCCGCTCGTGGACGCCACCACCGACGAGATCGCCCAGCTGCGCGCGGACTTCGCGGCAGCGGGCCTGGAGCTGCCCGAATGAACGAACGACACGATGGGCGCCGAGTGACGGCGTCGCAGAATGAGGTGGACGCGTGACCGAGGCGCACATCGAGGCGGAACTACCCCCGCCGCTGCCGGAAGGCGGCCTGCGGATCATCCCGCTCGGCGGGCTCGGCGCCATCGGTCGGAACATGACCGTCTTCGAGTACGACGGCAAGTTGCTGATCGTCGACTGCGGGGTGCTCTTCCCCGACGTCGAGCAACCGGGCGTGGATCTGATCCTGCCCGACTTCGGCCCGATCCTCGACCGGCTCGCCGACGTCCAGGCGATCGTGCTGACCCACGGCCACGAGGACCACATCGGCGCGGTGCCGTACCTGCTCGCCCACAAACCCGACATCCCGCTGGTCGGCTCACAGTTCACCCTCGCGCTGGTCGAGGCCAAGTTGGCCGAGCGGCGGATCCAGCCGTACACGCTGACCGTGCGCGAGGGCGGCCGGGAGCGGCTCGGCCCGTTCGAGTGTGAGTTCTTCGCGGTCAACCACTCGATCCCGGACGCCCTCGCGGTGGCCATCCGCACCCCCGCCGGTCTGGTGCTGCACACCGGCGACTTCAAGATGGACCAGTTGCCGCTGGACGGCCGGATCACCGACCTGGCCGGCTTCGCCCGGCTCGGCGCCGAGGGCGTCGACCTGCTGCTGTCCGACTCCACTAACGCGGAGATCCCCGGCTTCGTCACCCCGGAGCGGGAGATCGGGCCGGTGCTCGACTCGATCTTCGCGAAGGCCAAGGGCCGCATCATCGTGGCCTCGTTCGCCTCGCACGTGCACCGCGTGCAGCAGGTCTTCGACTCCGCGGGTGAGCACGGCCGCAAGGTCGCGTTGATCGGTCGGTCCATGGTCCGCAACATGGGCATCGCCCGGGACCTCGGCCTGCTCAACATCCCGAACGGCCTGGTCATCAGCATCGACGAGGCGACCACGCTGCCGCCGAACGAGATCGTGCTGATGTCCACCGGCTCGCAGGGGGAGCCGATGAGCGCGCTGGGTCGGATGGCCAGCGGCGACCACCGGCACATCACCATCGCGCCCGGCGACACCGTCGTGCTGGCCTCCTCGCTGGTGCCCGGCAACGAGACCTCGGTCTACCGGGTGATCAACCGGCTCGCCCGCGCCGGCGCGGTGGTCGTCCACAAGGACGTCGCGAAGGTGCACGTCTCCGGGCACGCCCCCGCCGGGGAGCTGCTCTACCTGCTCAACGTGGTCCGGCCCAGCAACCTGATGCCGGTGCACGGCGAGTGGCGGCACCTGCGCGCCCACGCCCGGCTCGGCATCGAGTCCGGCGTCGCCGCCGACCGGGTGGTGATCTGCGAGGACGGCGACGTGGTCGACCTGGTCGAGGGCCGCGCCAGCCTGGTCGGGCGGGTGAAGAGCCGGTACGTCTACGTGGACGGCCTCGCCGTCGGTGACGTCAGCGAGTCGCTGCTCACCGAGCGACGGATCCTCGGTGACGGTGGCTTCATCGCCACCACAGTGGTCGTGGACTCGGTCACCGGCAAGGTGGTCGCCGGCCCGACGCTCTCCGCGAAGGGCTTCTCCGAGGACCCGGAGGCGTTCAACCCGGTGGTCCCGCTTGTCACCGAGGCGCTCAACCGGGCCGCGGCGGACGGCGTCACCGACCCGCACCAGCTCCAGCAGATCGTCCGCCGGACCGTGGGCCGGTGGGTCAACGACAAGTACCGTCGTCGTCCGATGATCGTGCCCACCGTCGTCGAAGTCTGACACGGGTGACCGGGCCGGTCGCCGACATCCCCGTGGATGTCGGTGGCCGGCCCGAACCGTCGCGACGGGTCGCCCTCTTCGCGACTCAGGGGAGCGCGGCGACCGCCTCGGCGTAGGCGACGCCGGTGGCGATGGCGGCGTCCACCAACACCGTCAGCTGCGCCGGGGCCACTCCGTGGGTCAGGTCGGTGGCCACGTCCCCGGCCAGCACCAACTCCCCGCCGATGTCGTGCACGTACGCCTTGGGCAGCAGGCGGTCATGGTTCCAGGCGTTGCAGAAGGCGTACGCCTCGGCGCGACGGGTCGCCGGCAGCCGGCGGGCGGCCATGGCCCGGGCGTGCAGCACCTCACCGCGTTCGCCGGCCCGCTGGAACTGGATCACCACGCCATCCCACCGGCCGACGACCCGGTCGCCCTCCTCCACCAGGTACCTGTCGCCGCGCCGGTCCAGCACTCCGATGATCATGTCGAGGGTCAGCGCCATCAGCTCCGACCCGCCCTCCTCGTCGGACCCGTCGACGTCGGGCTCGACGTACCCATCCGGCTCGTCGTCGGCGGGTAGCGGGACCGGCGCCGCGAGCGGTCTCTCGGCGAGCCAGGCGGCCATCCGGCCGGAGTGGTGGCCGGTGCCGTTGCGGGCGTCGAAGCTGCCGGCCAGGTCGTTGGCCACGCCGAGCAGCAGCGCGCCGAGGGCGGCCACGTCCGGTTCGGTGGCGGGCCGCTCGCCGTACGCCGGGCGGGGCACAGTTCGCCCGCCCCGCCCGGCCGCCACGGCCAGACCACAGACCAGCGCCCCGGCCGCGGCGAACTCCATGGCGGCGAGGTCGTCGGTCGGCCGGTCCAGTCGGGGCAGTTGCTCGGCCAGGATGGTCAGCCCGCGTTCCAGGTGCCCGCCCAGGGCGCAGAACCGCAGGTGCGCGGCGAGGTGCGGGAACGCGGCGGGCTCGTGCCGGTGCCGGCGGTACGCCCGCACGTGTGCCGCCGCGGCCCGCTGTGCCTCGCCGACCCGGAGAGCGGGCAGCAGACCGGCGACCAGGTTCCGTTCGGGCTGGTCGGTGCAGGTCTCCGGGGCGCCGTCGGTCTCCGGCAGCTCGTCGAGCGCGGCTCGCCACTCGCCCCAGCCGGCCAGCAGCTCCGCGCGCCGGGCCGGGGCGCAACCCGGGCAGCCGCCGGCCGGGCCGGGCGGGCGGCCGCACCACCGCTCGTACCAGTGGCGGGCGGTGGGCTCGTCGCCCAGGTGGTCGGCGACCCGGCAGTGCAGCTCCGCGACGGTTGGCGTGTCCGGACCATCCGCGCCGACCCGGTGGGCCAGGTCGTGCAGCAGGGAACGGGTCTGGTCCAGCCCGACCCGCGGGGTGCCGAGCAGCGCCTCCACCGCGTACCGCTGGTAGCGCAGCAGCAGCCCGGACTCGACGTCGGTGAGCAGCTCGGGCCGGTGGTCGGCGGCGGCCCGGCAGCGCCGGACCGGCTCGACCAGACGCCACCGCTCCCCGTGCAGCAGGTACGCCTCGATCAGCGCGAACCGGGCGTCCATCCCGGACCGGACGTCCCCGGTGGCGTCGGCGCGTTCGGCGAGCCGCTCCAGGGCCACCTGGCGGGCCGGGCCGTCGGGCAGGTCCCGGGCGTCGGAGAGCGCGGCCGTCAGGGCCGGCAGGGCGCTCCCGCCGAACCGGTCGACGGCACCGGCGGGTGGCGCGTCGCGGTGGCCTGCCCGGTCGGTGCGGCTGCCGGTGAACTCGTCCCGGCCGGTCACGACGACACCGCGCCGGGCAGGCGACGGACCGCCACGGCGAGCTGGCAGCCGGTGGAGATGCCACAGTCGAGCAGTTTGTCGAGCTGGTGCGACGTCACCCCGCGTTCCAGGTCGGTGACCACCTCGCCGTACACCCGGGCCCGACCGTCGTCGTCGACGTGTACGAACGCCTTGGGCCAGAGCCGGTCGTGGTTCCACGAGTTGCAGAACGCGTACAGGGCGGGCACCTGCTCGATGCCGAAGGTGGGAGTGACCATCGTGCGGACCTGGAGCAACTCGCCGTCCCCACCGAGGCGGAGGAACCAGATCATGTTGTCGTCGAAGCGACCCACCAACTCGCCGTCCAGGGTCACGCTGACGGGCCGGCCACGGGCGGCGAGCACCGCGGCGACGAGGTCACCGCTCAGCGGGCGAAGCGCGCCCGGGTGCCCGGCCAGCGGATCGCCCGGATCGCCCTCGGTTTCCGGCGACGCCATGGGGCATCCCTTCTGAGGCGGATATCACGACTGGCGGCGGGGCCCGTGTTGCGACGCGCGGACACGACCCGGAAAAGCGGGGTTCTGCCCGGCCCCACCGTTACCGTGACTCTATGGCGGGCCGTACCTCTCAGGCGAGCCGGCGGCGCGGCGCGTCGCCGCGCGGTGGCACCAACAGTCGTGCCCGTCAACCGGCGAAGAAGACCCGGGCGCCGGTTCGGCGTCGTACCGTGCCGGCCCGGCCCGGCGCTGCTGTCTACGTGGGCCGTGCCGTCGGCGCACTGTGGATGGGCGTGGCACACGGCATGGGCTGGGCGGTGCGGGCCGCCGGTCGGCAGGCCGCCTCCGCCCGCGACCTCGACCCGGAGCACCGCCGGGACGGCGCCGGGCTGCTGATGTTCGGGTTCGCCCTGCTCACCGCCGTGGCGCTCTGGCTTTCCGGAGCGGGTCCGGTGGGCGCGCGACTGGCCGACTCGATCCGGCTGTTCCTGGGCGCGATCTCGGTGGTCGTACCGGTGCTGTTGATGATCGGGGCCTGGCGGTTGATGCGTCAGCCGGTCGATCCGGAGCACCGGGGCCGCGGGTTGATCGGCTGGAGCTCACTGCTCGTCTCGACCGCGGCGCTGCTCCACATCGGTCAGGCCCCGGCCAACCCGCTGCAACGGGACTTCGCGGGCGGGCTGGTCGGCGCGGGCATCGGCGGGCTGCTGGAGCGCGCGGTCACCGCCTGGGTGGCGGTGCCGCTGCTGATCCTGCTGCTGCTCTTCGGTCTGCTCGTGGTGACGGCGACACCGATCAACAAGATCCCGGAGCGGCTGGGCCTGTTGGCCGGCGGGCTGGTCGCCGCGCCGGAGGAGGCCGAGGAGGCCGACGAGCCGGCCGCCCAGCGGACGCGGAGGCGGCCGGCGAAGCGGACGCCTCCACCGGTGGACCCGGACGACTTCGAGGACCTGGACGGTGCGGACCTCCAGGAGACCATGGTGCTGCCGCGCAAGTCCCCGGCGAAGGTGCCGGCGAGCCGCCGGCCGCCGGTCGAGCCGCCGGAGCACTCGCCCGCGCCGACGCGGGCCGAGCAGCTCGCGTTGACCGGACTGGCCGGGGACTACACCCTGCCGCCGGCCAACATGCTCAGCGCCGGGGCAGCCGCGAAGACGCGCAGCAAGGCCAACGACGAGGTGATCGCCGCGCTGACCGGTGTGTTCGACCAGTTCGACGTGGACGCCGCGGTCACCGGTTTCACGCGGGGCCCGACGGTCACCCGGTACGAGGTCGAGCTGGGCCACGGCGTCAAGGTCGAGCGGATCACCCAGCTCTCCCGCAACATCGCGTACGCGGTGAAGTCGCCGGACGTGCGGATCCTCAGCCCGATCCCGGGCAAGAGCGCGGTCGGCGTGGAGATCCCGAACACCGATCCGGAGAACGTGGCCCTCGGCGACGTGCTGCGCTCCCGTGCGGCGACAAGCGACCACCACCCGATGGTGGTGGCGCTCGGCAAGGACATCGAGGGCGGCTACGTGGTGGCCAATCTCGCGAAGATGCCGCACATCCTCATCGCGGGGGCCACCGGCGCGGGCAAGTCCAGCTGCCTCAACACCCTGCTGGTGTCCATCCTCACCCGGGCCACCCCGGACGAGGTCCGGCTGCTGCTGATCGACCCGAAGCGGGTCGAGATGACCGGCTACGAGGGCATCCCGCACCTGGTCACCCCGATCGTGACGAATGCCAAGAAGGCGGCCGACTCGCTGGACTGGGTGGTCCGCGAGATGGACATGCGCTACGACGACCTCGCCGCAAACGGGGTCCGGCACATCGACGACTTCAACCGCAAGGTCCGCAACGGCGAGATCAAGGCCCCGCCGGGCAGCGAACGGGAGATGCGCCCGTACCCGTACCTGTTGGTGATCGTGGACGAGTTGGCCGACCTGATGATGGTCGCGCCGCGCGACGTGGAGGACTCGGTCGTCCGGATCACCCAGCTGGCCCGCGCGGCCGGCATCCACCTGGTGTTGGCCACCCAGCGGCCCTCGGTCGACGTGGTGACCGGTCTGATCAAGGCGAACGTGCCGTCCCGGCTGGCGTTCGCCACCTCCTCGCTCGCGGACTCCCGGGTCATCCTCGACCAGCCGGGCGCGGAGAAGCTGCTCGGCCGCGGTGACGGGCTCTTCCTGCCGATGGGCGCCTCCAAGCCGGTCCGCATCCAGGGCGCCTGGGTCACCGAGCGGGAGATCGCCGACGTCGTGAAGTTCTGCAAGGACCAGCGCGAGCCGGAGTTCCGCAAGGACGTGCTGGCCCCCGCGCAGGAGAACAAGAAGAAGATCGACGAGGACATCGGTGACGATCTCGACCTGTTGGTGCAGGCGGTGGAGTTGGTGGTGACCTCGCAGTTTGGCTCGACCTCGATGCTCCAGCGCAAGCTGCGGGTCGGCTTCGCGAAGGCGGGCCGTCTCATGGACCTCATGGAGACCCGTGGGGTGGTCGGGCCGTCCGAGGGGTCGAAGGCGCGTGACGTGCTGGTCAAGCCGGACGAGCTGGAGGAGGTCCTGGTCGGCCTGCGCGGCGACGTGGACTGACCGGCGGGGACGACCGACCCCGGGAAACGCGACGGGCCCCGGGAAACGCGACGGGCCCGCCGGCAGCCGGCGGGCCCGTGACTGGGAAAGCGTTCAGTTGAGCAGGGCGGCGGCGATGACGGTGCCGAGGATCGCGCCGACGACGCTGGCCGCCGCGGCGTACCAGCCGAGCGGCTTGTCACCAAGCACCGCGCCGACGATGCCCGCGACGATGCCGAGCACCCCGAAGACGATCGGGGAGATCAGCAGGGCGAGGACCGCGAAGACGAAGCCGACGATGGTGAGGATCCGGGCAGCGTTGGCGCGGGGGCGTGCGTTGCTGGGCAGGTCGGCCATGTCTTCCTCCGGGTGAGAGCCTGTCGTGACGAATTGATCACTACCCACTGTGGGCGGTGGCCACGCCTGCCGGGGTGGCTTCTCAGTGGAAGATTTTCAGGCCGATCACGCCGGAGACCACAAGCAACAGGCACAGGATCCGGGGCAGGCTCGCCGACTCACCGAGCGCCAGCATCCCGATCAGCGCGGTGCCGACCGCCCCGATGCCGACCCAGACCGCGTAACCGGTGCCGACCGGGATCTCGCGCAGCGCGTACGCCAACCCGGCCATGCTCAGGACCAGCGTCACCGCGAACACGACTGACGGGACCAGCCGGCTGAGGCCGGCGCTGCGGTCCAGGGCCACCGCCCAGGCCGTCTCCAGCAGTCCGGAGATCACCAACACCAGCCAGGCCATCGTTCACCTCATGCGGGAGTGCCCGGGCCGCCGGGGCCGGGACGAGTCGGGTCTGCACGTCGCGGGGCGTCTTGGCCTGACCGGGTACGCCCACCACTCGTCCGGGATGGCCACGGGCGACCGGGCCACCGACGCCGACGCTAGCACCGCCCGGTCGTCGTGGCGGACGGGTCGGGCGCCGACGGCCCAGTGACTCCCGCCACCCCGTATTGACCTGCACTTGACTCTAACTTGCAGGATGGCCACCATGACGCTGATCTATGCCGATCCCGAGGTCGCCGCCGCGCTGGACGCCGCCACCACCGTCGACGCCATGCGGGCCGCCCTTCTGGCCGCGTACGAGGGACGCCTCGTGGCCCCGCCCCGGGCCGCCGCACCGCTCAGCGGCGGGCGGCTGGTGCTCACCGCCGGGCACCTGGTCGGCGACTGGTACGGCTTCCGCTCCTACGACACCTTCGGCCACCCGCAGAGCGAGCAGGTGGTGGTTCTGCACGACGCGGGCACCGGGGCGATCCGGGCGGTAGCGGTGGGCGAGGAGTTGGGCTCCCGTCGTACCGGAGGGTTGGGGGGCGTGGCGGTCGACCGTCTGGCCCGTCCGGACGCGGCCACCCTCGGCGTGATCGGCTCCGGCCGGCAGGCCTGGACCCAGGTCTGGGCCGCCGCCGCGGTCCGCCCGTTGCGTGAGGTGGTGGTGCACAGCCGATCCGCCGCCCGCCGGGATGCCCTCGCCGCGCGGATCCGCGCCGAGCTGGGCGTGCCCGCCCGAACGGTGGCCGACCCGGGCTCGGCCGTGGCCGGGCGGGACATCGTGGTGCTCGCCACAACCAGCCCGACCCCGGTGCTCCGCGCCGCCGACCTCAGCCCCGGCACGCACCTCAACGCGGTCGGCTTCAAGCAGCGTGACCGCAGCGAGTTCGGCACCGACCTGCTGGACACCGCCGACCTGCTGGTCACCGACTCGCCGGCCCAGGCGGCGGACTACCAGCCGCCGATGCTCGCGGCCACGCCCCCGTACGCCGGGCGGTTGCGCAACCTGGGCGCCATCCTGGCCGGCGCCGTCCCCGGCCGGACCGCCGCGGACCAGATCTCGGTCTTCTGCTCCACCGGCCTGGCCGGCACGGAGGTCTTCCTGCTCGATGCGTTGACCCGCATGGGCGCCGTGGCGCGCTGAGCGCCGGCGGGGGACAGGGTGGCCGATTCGGCGTCGCGGCGCCCGTCCGGCCGTCACCGCAGCCCCGCGTGCGTGGGCTTCCCCGGACGGCCCGGTACCCTCGGATGGTGTCTGCCACCTCTCCTTCTCCCTCTGACAACGCCGAGGGCCGTCGCGTCGCCCTGCTCACCCTGGGCTGTGCCCGCAACGAGGTCGACTCGGAGGAGCTGGCCGCACGGCTGCACGCCGACGGCTGGCAGGTGACCACCGACGGCGAGGGCGCCGACGTGGTGGTCGTCAACACCTGCGGCTTCGTGGAGAAGGCCAAGCAGGATTCCATCCAGACCCTGCTCGCCGCGGCCGGCACCGGCGCCAAGGTGGTCGCGGCGGGCTGCATGGCCGAGCGGTACGGCCGGGAGCTGGCCGACAGCCTGCCCGAGGCGCAGGCGGTGCTGAGCTTCGACGACTACCCGGACATCGCCGCCCGGCTGAACGCGGTCGTCGCCGGTGAGCAGATCACCGCGCACACCCCCCGGGACCGGCGTGAGCTGCTGCCGCTGACCCCGGTGAAGCGGCGCGACAACGCCGTGTCGCTGCCCGGGCACGGCACCGTGAGCCGCACCGCCGTCGACACCGACGAGCACACCCCCGCGCACCTGCGCCAGGTGCTGCGCCGCCGACTGGACACCGGCCCGGTGGCCTCGTTGAAGCTGGCCAGCGGCTGTGACCGGCGTTGCGCGTTCTGTGCCATTCCCGCCTTCCGGGGGGCGTTCGTCTCGCGTACCCCGGACGAGTTGCTCGCCGAGGCGGAGTGGCTGGCCAAGACCGGCGTACGGGAGCTGGTGCTGGTCAGCGAGAACTCCACCTCGTACGGCAAGGATCTCGGCGATCCCCGCGCGTTGGAGAAGCTGCTGCCGCAGCTCGCCGCGGTGACCGGCATCGTCCGGGTGCGGGCGAGCTACCTCCAGCCGGCGGAGACCCGACCCGGGCTGGTCGAGGCGATCGCCAACACCCCGGGTGTGGCCGCGTACTTCGACCTGTCGTTCCAGCACTCCAGCGAGCCGGTGCTGCGGCGGATGCGGCGTTTCGGCTCCACCGACCGTTTCCTGGAGCTGCTCGCGGGCGCCCGTGCGTTGGCCCCGGAGGCGGGCGCCCGGAGCAACTTCATCGTCGGTTTCCCGGGCGAGACCCGTGCCGACGTCGACGAGCTGGTCCGGTTCCTGACCGAGGCCCGGCTGGACGCGATCGGGATGTTCGACTACAGCGACGAGGACGGCACCGAGGCCGCCGGCCTGCCCGGCAAGATCTCCGCCGCGACGATCAAGCGGCGCTACGACCGGCTGAGCGCGCTCGCCGACGAGCTGTGCTCGCAGCGGGCCGAGGACCGGCTCGGCTCGACAGTCGAGGTGCTTGTCGACTCGATCGAGGACGGCGTGGTGGAGGGTCGGGCGGCCCACCAGGCGCCGGAGGTGGACGGTTCCACCACCCTGGTCGCCCCGGCCGACGGTGGGGTCGACCTCGCCGCGCTGCGCCCGGGTGACCTGGTGCGCGCGACGGTGACCGGCACCGAAGGGGTGGACCTGCTGGCGGTGCCGGATGAGATGATCTCGGCGGCGCCCGGCGCGGCACGGTGACGGTGGGCCCAGGCGGAGCGGGGGAGCCCAGTGGTGCGGTGCCGGGAACGCCACGGCGGGCCGAGCGGAGTGCGGCGGTGACCGGGGCGGCGGAGTCGACGCCGACCCGGGTGGTCGCCGTGGTGCCCGTCGTCAACGCGGCCAACGCGCTGACCGCCCTGCGGCTCGCGCTGGTGCCGGTCTTCGCCGCCTCGGTGATCATGTCGGGGATGACCCACTCCGGCTGGCGGATGGCCGCGTGCCTGATCTTCGCGGTGGCGTCGGCGACCGACCTGGTGGACGGCTGGATCGCCCGCCGGTTCGGGCTTGTCACGTCGGTCGGCAAGGTGGCCGACCCGATCGCCGACAAGGCGCTCACCGGCGCCGCCCTGGTGTTGCTGTCCTGGTACGACAGGTTGCCCTGGTGGGTGACCGCACTGATCCTCGTCCGTGAGCTGGGCATCACCGGGCTGCGGTTCTGGGTGATCCGGCACGGCGTGATCGCGGCCAGCCGAGGCGGCAAGGTCAAGACCGCGCTCCAGATCCTCGCCATCGCCTGGTATCTCTGGCCGATGCCCGCTGCCCTCGCCGCCGTCGGTCCGTGGATCATGGGGGCCGCCGTCCTGGTCACTGTCGCCACCGGCTTCGACTACATAGCCCAGGCTCTGCGCCTCCGCCGCCCCCGCTGACACCACCCGCCGCCGTTGATCATGAGGTTGTCCGGCGCCCGGGGCGGCGTGTCGCGAGGCTAACTCCATGATCGACGCGACCGGCCCGGCAGGGTTGAGGGCCGGTGGGTGGGGAAGGACGGGTTCATGCAGCGGGACACGGGTGTCGAGCGGCCGGCGGATGGCGCGGCGGCGGACGATGCCATGGCGGGCAGCGCGGCGGCGGGCGTGGTGCACCGCTTGGCGCAGCGGCACGAGACCCTGGCAACCGTCGAATCGCTCACCGGCGGATCGCTTGCCTCGTCGATCGTCGACATCGCCGGGGTCAGCGGAATCTACCGGGGCGGCCTCGTGGTCTACGCCACCGAGCTGAAGAGCATCCTGGCCGGCGTGCCCGCCGACCTGCTGTCCGAGCGCGGACCGGTGGACCCGGATGTGGCGGCGGCCCTCGCCGAGGGCGGTCGCCAGCGCTGCGGCGCGGACTGGGGGGTGGCCACCACCGGCGTCGCCGGCCCCGAACCGCAGGACGGCAAGCCCGTCGGCCTGGTCTACGTCGCGGTCGCCGGCCCGAACGGCGGGAAGGTCCGCCAACTCGACCTGGACGGCGGGCGGGACCACGTCCGCGCGGCGGCGGTGGTCGAGGCGCTGCGGCTGCTCGCCGAGCGGATCCACGACGCCGACGTCCAGGACCCCGACCTCGACCCCGACGCCCACCAGGGCCCCGCAGCGGACGATCCCGAGGCCCGGGAATTCGACGGCTTGGAAGATCCCGTCGGGACCGCCGAGGGCGCCCGGGGCAGGGCGGGGACGGCCGATGCCGCCCGCCGGTGAGCCCGCGCCGGCGAACCGACGGGCGGGGCGGGATGTCGGCTGGGCTCGTAACGGGTACGGTTGCGGGAAGGCTCCGACGTTTCGGGGTCGGCGCGGTCCGCCGCGGCCGGCCGCCCAGCGCCGGGCGCGAGGTATCCCTCAGGGGGAGGTGCGATGATCCTGCTACGCCGGGTGATCGGTGACGCACTGCGGGCGCGCCGGCAGGGGCAGCAGCGCACGCTGCGTGAGGTCTCCACCGCCGCCAACGTCAGCCTCGGCTACCTCTCCGAGATCGAGCGGGGGCACAAGGAGCCGTCCAGCGAGCTGCTCGCCGCGATCTGTGACGCCCTCGGCGCCCGTCTGTCCGAGCTTCTCCGTGAGGTGAGCGACACCGTGGCGCTCGCCGAGCAGATGCCCGACGTGCTCGTCTCGATGCAGGACGAGCCGGCCGACGCCGGGGCTGTGTCGAAGAGCACCAGCCGGGGCGTCCGCCAGGTCACCTCCGATGGCAAGGTCGCCGTCTCGGTCCGCCAGGACTCGCCACTCAAGGCCACGCTGCGCAGCGCGCGCGTCCGCCCGACCGAGCGCGACCGGGACGTGGTCTGCGCCGCCTGAGCCCGTCGCCCGGTTTGACAATGGGAGGGCTGGCTCCGGCCGCGTAGGGTGGCCCACAGGAGCTGTCGGTGCGGTCGACCGACCGGTACGGATGCCTCGCTGGCGTTCGGCTGGGACGATGGAGATCGGCCGGTGGTGGCCAGTCGGTCCGTCCGGCCCGGCCGGCCGTGGTGGAGCGATGCTACTGAGGGGATACCGCGGAGATGGCGAACCCGTTCGTCAAGGGTTGGAACTACCTGATGGCGCTCTTCGGTGCGAAGATCGATGAGCATGCCGATCCCAAGGTGCAGATCCAGCAGGCCATCGAGGATGCCCAGCGGCAGCACCAGGCGCTGGTCCAGCAGGCTGCCGCGGTGATCGGCAACCAGCGTCAGCTGGAGATGAAGCTGTCCCGGCAGATGACCGAGGTCGAGCGGTTGCAGGGCAACGCCCGGCAGGCCCTGGTGCTGTCCGACCAGGCCCGGGCCAAGGGTGACGAGGCCGAGGCGACGCGGTTCGAGCAGTCGGCGCAGACCCTGGCCACCCAACTGGTCTCCGCCGAACAGGCCACCGAAGACCTGAAGACCCTGCACGACCAGGCGTTGGGCGCCGCCGCCCAGGCCCGCCGTGCGGTCGAGAACAACTCGATGATCCTCCAGCAGAAGCTCGCCGAGCGCACCAAGCTGCTCAGCCAACTGGAGCAGGCCAAGATGCAGGAGTCGGTGGCCCGCTCGCTGGAGTCGATGTCGTCGCTGACCGCGCCCACCAACACCCCGTCACTCGACGAGGTGCGCGACCGCATCGAGCGGCGGTACGCGAACGCGATGGGTCGCGCCGAACTGGCGGGCAACTCCGTCGAGGGCCGGATGTTGGAGATCCAGAAGGCGACGATCGACTCAGCCGGGTCGGCCCGGCTGGAGCAGATCCGGTCCAGCATGGCAGGGGAGCAGCTCGGCGGGGCGTCGCAACGACCGGCCGTGCCGCAGGCCGAGAAGGCCAGCCCGGCCACCGACCCGACGGCCGCGGCCCGGCTCGACGAGCTGCGCGCCAGCATGGCCCGCGAGCGGGGCACCGGCGACCCGACCGCCGCCGGCTGAACGACCGGACCGAGGAGGTCACTGTGGCAGACGAGCGGACCCGGTACTTCCGCAGACTGGGTCGGCTGCGCCGGTCCGCCCGACGGTGGAGCGTGCTCGCCGGTGGGCTCGGTGGCGCGGCCGCAGTGCTGACCCCGTACGCCGGCCTTGGTCTGCCCGACGCGGCCTGGGCCGGCGCCGCCGGCAGCGCGGTGGCGCTCGCCGCCTGGCGCTGGATCGACGTGCGTGCCCTCGCCGCCCAGCCGGCACCGCCCGCCCTCGACCCCGCGGAGGCCGCGGCCCGGTCGCGGGCCCGGCTGATCGCCGCCGTCGAGCGGCTGCCGGTCGGCCCGGGGGTGCTTGCCGAGGTCCGCCGGTTCCGCTCCCGGATCGCCCTGCGCGGCACCAGCGCGGGCGAGCAGTGGGCCCGACTGGACCGGGCGGCGCTCACCCTGGCCGGCATGGCCCCCCGTCTCACCGGGCTGGCCGAGCCGGCGGTGCTGGAGGCCGCCGCCGCCGACCGTTCGCTGCGTGACCTGGCCGCACGGGTGGCCAGTGTCGAACGTGCGCTGCGGCTGGCCCCGGCCGACGCCCGCCCGCCGCTGGCCGAGGCGCACGCCGCGCTGAGCGCCCAGCTGGAGGGTGGGGTCGCGGCCTACGAACGGCTTGTGGTGGCCGCCGCCGGTTACCTGGCCGAGGACGCCCGACCGGAGACCGCCCACCCGGCCGCCGCCCGGCTCACCGAGGCGACCGACCTGTTGCACGGGGTGGCCGGGGCACTGGCCGAGCTGCGCTCCGCCGGCACTCCGCTGCGCGCGCCAACCCACTGAGAGACGCCCACCGCCGCACCCCACCCGGCCCGGGTCACGGCGGCGTCGTGACCCGGATCGGGTCCGTGTACGGCGAACTGCCAACGACGTTGAACGACCGGATCCGGTAGTGGTAGGTGACGTCCCGGGCCAGTCCCGTGTTGCTGAAACCGCGACCGGTCACCGTGAAGGTGGCCACCTCCCGGTCGAACGCCGGGTCCAGCGCCCGCTGCACGATGAACCCGGACCCCGGGCCGGCGGGGGTGCTCGCCGCCCAGGCCAGGATCACCGTCGCGGTGTCCGGCCCCGGCGCGCTCGCCGTGGCGCTCACCCCGTTCGGGGTGCCCGGCGCGGGCGGGGAGGTCACCGTGGCGACCGTCGACCAGGCCGAGGCGGCGCCCAGATAGGTGGTCCGCACCCGGTAGTAGTACGTGGTGTCCGCTGCGATCGTGACGTCCAGGTGATTGTCGCCGGCCCCGATCGCCGTGGTGCCCGGTCCGCTGGTGAACGTCGGGTTGGTGGCCCGCTGCACGTCGATGCCGGTGGCGAACGAGCGGTTCGTCCAGCGCAGGGCCACCCGCAGGGGCGCGGCGGGTGCCAGCGCGGCGACCAGGCCGCTCGGCGCGGCCAGGTGCACCGAGGCGGGCACCCCGTTCGACCAGGACGAGTAGCTGACCGCGTTCTCCGCCCGGATCCGGTAGTGGTAGGTCACCCCGGGAGTGACTGTCGCGTCCGTGTACCGGGTGGCGGCCGCCGCGACGGTGATCGTGGTTACCTCGCCGTCGAAGGTCGCGTCGGTGGCCCGGTGCAGCAGGTGACTGGTGGCGGGTGGCCGGCCGCCGTTGCTGGTCCAGGCGAGCGCGATAGCGGGTAGCGCGGTGGCCGAGCCCGGCACCGGCGTGGCGGTCAGCCCGGTCGGTGCCTTGGGTGTCACCCGCAGCACCAGTGGCCGGGTCATCCCGCCGTCGCGGTGGCCGGCGAGTTGGCTGTGCCAGCGGTATTCCCAGCCGAGGTTGACCAGGTGGTTGACCACGGTGGCGGGTCGCCCGTCCGCCGGGCTGACCGGGGTCGACCCGGTCCGGGCGCCGGCCGGGCGGCACGGGTCGAGCAGCCGGACGCTGTCGCCCAGCTTGAACGGCAGCGCCGGGGCGACCGGGCGCAGCGCCACGACCACGTCCTCCCGGGGGTTGACCCGGACGATCTGCTTCCAGCCCAACTCGGTGCCGTGCGGGAGTCGCAGCGTGCCGTCCCAACCGACCCGGTTCACCAACTGCACGTCGCAGCCGCCGAACTGGACCGCTTCGGTCTGCCGGACGTTGCCGCTGATCCGCCAGAGCTGGGTGCCGTCGGTAGCGGCGCCCAGCGGCACGGCGGGGTCGGTGGCGAAGAGCACCTCGGTGACCGGGTCGGTCGGGCCGAGGGGCAGGGTCGTCGGGTTGAGCGGCCCGGCGTGCGGGTGCCCGACGCCGAGCCGGCCGACCAACCGGCCGTGGTCGGGCTCGAACACCTGCTGTACGGCCTTGACCGCGATCGGCAGCGTCACCGGCCCCGCGCCGGCCGTCGGTGTGATCGTCACCGAGGTGGCGTGCACCGGGACCGTCGTCGTCGACGCGGTGCTGGTGCCGAACGCCGGGTCGTACGCCGGCTGCGGCACGATCGGCGGGCGTTGACTCGCCGCGTACGCGACGGGCAGCCGTTCGCGCAGCCGGCCCAGGTCGTACGGCGGCGCCGGGGTGCCCGCGACCCGGAACTGGAGCAGGGTGCGGGTGTTCGGGCCGTACCCCGGCTCGGTGCCCGGCGGCCCGCCCTCGGCCGTCCGGTCCGGTGCGTCGGTGTGCTGGTCGTAGCGCGGGTCGAAGCCGGGCAGCGGCGCCGGGGCGTCGTTGTACAGGATCAGCGTGCTGCCCGGCGGCACCGCGGAGAAGTCGACGAGCACGTCGGCCCGCTCACCCGGGGCGAGCAGCAGGGTGTGCCCGTCGACGTTCAGCACTGTCGGGTCGAGCCGGTCGTAGCGGTAGCCGACCGGCCGGTTCGGCAGCACCACCGGGGCGGGCAGCAACCCGGCCTCGTTGCCGATCTGGATGAACTCCGGCCCGGCGGCGCGCGGATCCGGCACACCGCCGTCGCGTCCGTCGGTCGGCCACCCCGGCGGCCGGTCGGCCGCCCGCACGGCCGGCACCATCGGCACCTCCCCGGCGTCGGCGTCGGCGAGCGCCCCGTCGGCGGTCCACATCGGCGCGTCGGAGCAGGCGCGGTAGAGCTGGAGGTTGAGACTGCGGTCCAGGCAGGCGTTGAGGATCCGGAACCGGTACGCGCGCGGCCGCACCTCCAGGTACGGGTAGGCGACGCCGTTGACGAGCGGGGTGTCCCCGTACGCCTCGGGCACCGCGGACGGGTGCGGCACGCCGGGGCGCAGCGGGGGCTCGTCCGGCGCGTCGACCGGGTCGTGGTGCGGGTTGGCGACGCAGCCGTCGGCGCGGGTGCTGTCCGGGGCGGGATCACGCGACCAGGGGCCGTAGTCCCACCGGCCGGTGGGGTTGCGTCCGCCGGACCGGTACGGGTTCTGCCGCGGCTGGTAGACGTGCGGGTGCCAGAGGCTGCCCCGGGCGCCCCAGCGTTCCCGGTCCCAGGTGGGGTCCTCGGCGGCCAGTTGGGCGTCGTCCGGCACGAACGTCTTGTCCTCGATCACCAGCGGCAGTTGGTCGGCTGGCAGCACCGCGTCGGCGACGAGCTGTTCCTCGGCCGGATCGGTGAGCAGGTAGAGCGCGAGTTGTCCGCCGTAGACGGTGAGCCGGGCCAGGCCGAGGGTGTTGTCGTGGAACCACAGCAGCCGGCCGCTCTGCTCGTTCGGGTAGTACAGGGTGGTGGCCCCCGCGCCCGGTGGCGGCATGTCCGGCACGTGGGTCACGCCCACCCCGTTCGGGTACGGGGTGATCTCCCCGGCCGGAGTGATCCACTGCCCCGGGTTGCCGGCGCTGTTCCAACCGGTCTGCGCCCCGGCCAGGTGCAGCACCGCGCGGTTCTGCGGGAACGGGGCCGGCCCGTCGAGCGGGCCGATCCCGGCCCCCTCGACGCTGTCGTCGACAGGCAGGAACAGCTCACCGGCCCGGCCGGTCGGGAGGTGGTTGATGAACTTCACCCGGACCGGTCGGCCCCGCCGGGCGAGGATCATCGGACCGAGGTGCCACTGCCGATCCGGGGGCCCCACCGTGTTGTGGCCCGCCGGGTCGGTGCCCAGGTTGAGCTGCCGGTAGCCGCGCAGCCGGGTGGCTGGCAGGTCCCGGTGCAGCCGTTGCGCGTACTCCTGCACGACGATTTCGTAGTAGTCGCAACCCGGATAGCTGATCGTGTCCGGCGTTGCCACCGGCAGGTGGCCGCCCAGGTCGGTGCCGTCCCGCTGGCCCGGGACGGGCAGCGGGTCGACGAACTTGCGCAGCCCGGTCCCGGGCACGACCCGCCCGTCGGTGTCGCGCGCCGGCCGAGGGCTGTGGGCGAAGTTCGGCACCGGGCCGAAGTAGCGGGGAGCGACGGCCGGGTCCAGGCTCGCCGCCGGGGTGGTCTCCTCGGCGGTACGCGCGGTCGGCACGGACACCGTTCGGCCGTTGACGGAGCCGTCGGTGTCGCGGGTGGCCCGTTCGAAGAAGGTGGAGCGGAGTCTGCGGAACAACGCCATGACTCTCCCCGGGTCGGGGCGCGAGGGTCGCCACCCCGGCGTGGCTGCCTCGGCGCTCTGCTGACGATCGGTGAGCACTCAACCGCAGCATGCGACTCCGACGGCCGGATAGGAATTACCCAATCGTCCGTATCTGGGGTGGCCGTGGCCGACGGGTGCGCCGGTCAGCCGGATTCTGGGCTGCCCGGCTGTTCGGGCTGGCAGACCGGGCACCAGTAGGTGACCCTCTCGCCCAGCTCCTCCTTGCGGATGGCGGTGCCGCAGCGGCGGCACGGCTGGGCGCGGCGACCGTACACGTAGCTGGTCTGGCCCCGGTGCAGGGAGCCGGTGCTGCTCTGCGTCCACCGACCACGGTTGGCGGCGAGCAGCCGCTGCGCGAGGGCCACCAGACCGGGCAGGTCGGGCACCGCGCCGACCGGCGTCCACGGCGACACACCGCGCAGGAACAGCACCTCGCACTTGTAGAGGTTGCCCACCCCGGCCAGGTTGCGCTGGTCGAGCAGCGCCTCGCTGATTGTCTGTTCCGGGTGGTCGGCGAGTCGGCGGACCGCCTCGGCCGGATCCCAGTCCGGGCCGAGCAGGTCGGGGCCGAGGTGGCCGACCAGGTGGTCCTCCTCGGCGGTCGGCACGAGGGTCAGCTCGTGCAGGTGGTAGCCGACCGCGACAGCGCCGGGGCTGCGTAGCACCACCCGGATCAGGTGCGCGGGTCGGCCGGTCCAGCGTTCCCCCGGGGCGTACGCCCGCCAGGCGCCGTCCATCCGCAGGTGCGAGTGCAGGGTCCAGTGCGCCTGGTCCGGGGCGCCGAGGCGCAGCAGCAGGTGCTTGCCCCGGCTGGCCGACTCGCGGACGGTCCAACCGGTGAGATCGGTGGTCGCCAGCTGCGGCACCCGGAAGTCGCTGTCGGTGATCCGCGCGCCGGCGAGGGCGCGGTGCAGCACACGCGCGGTGTTCCAGACGGTGTCACCTTCGGGCACCCTGTCATCCTCTCTCATTTGAGCAGGATTCGCATGTGTCGCTATTTGTACACAGGTTCCTCCTGATCTCCTGACATGCGAGGGTCAGGGGGTTCTGAGGAGAATAACCATGACGCGACCTCGTCGTCGTACTCCCATCGTCGCCCTCGTCAGCACTCTTACCCTGCTGCTCACCGCAGCGCTCCTGCCCACCGCCACCACGGTGCCGGCCGCCTCCGCCGCCGGCCCGATCACCCTCATCGCCGCAGCCCCGCACACCGAGGAGTGGGGCGCGGACCTGTCCGTCATCGACCGCGACGACGTCAACGTCCGGCGCACCGCGGCCGGCCTCCGACTCGGCGCGGCTCGGCCCACCGGGCGTGGCGCGGGCAGCCCACACAGCGCGGTCGCCGAGGGGATGCTCCTGACCACACCCCGCACCCTGTCCCGGCCGGCCACCCGCGTCCGCGCCGAGATCAACGCCTCGATCCCCGCCGGCGCCACAGTGGAGGCGCAGGTCCGTGGGTGGCGGGCCGTCGGCTGGACGGAGTGGCGGACCGCCACCGCCGGTGCGATCTTCGACCGGCCGGTCACCCGGGTACAGACCCGGGTGGTGCTCACCGCGCCGCCGGGCGGCGGCACCGCGACGGTACGCGGCGTGCGGCTCAGCGCCGACGCGGCCGCCGCCGTCTCCGCCGCCACGCCCGGCCTCACCTACCGGGTGTACGCCACCCGGATCGGACTCGTCGGCGAACTGACCGCCAACGGCCGGACCGTCCAACCCCGGGACCACTTCGTGGCGCTACCGTCGCGGCGCGGCCTCTCCCCCCTCAACACCGGCGACTACAGCGTGCGGGTCTGCACCACGAGCGGCTCCCGCTGCGAATACGCCCCGGTCTGGGACGTCGGGCCGTGGAACACCCGCGACGACTACTGGAACCCCTCGTCGGTCCGGGAGAACTGGAAGAACCTGCCGCAGGGCCGACCCGAGGCGCAGGCCGCGTACCAGTCCGGCTACAACGGCGGACGGGACCAGTTCGGGCGGACGGTGCTCAACCCGGCGGGCGTCGACCTGGCCGACGGCACCTTCTGGGACGGCCTCCAGTTGACCACCAACGCGTGGGTGGACGTCGCGTACCTGTGGACCGGCGGTGGGCCGCGCGGCGTGGTCGGCGACGGGCCGCTGAACATCCGCGCCGGGGCCAGCACGTCGTACGCGATTCGGGGCCTCGCCGCCCGGTTGGCGCACGTGCCGATCCAGTGTTACGTGACCGGTCAGTCGGTCGCCGGCCCCTACCGCACCACCACCCGCTGGAACCGCCTGGCCACCGGGCAGTACGTCAGCCACGCCTACATCTCCGGCGTGTACGGCGGCAGCGTGCCCGTCTGCTGAGCCACGCTCGCCCGTCGGGCGTCGATCAGGGGCGCTCGTCGGGGCGGGCCGGGCGCACCATGTCCTGGTAGCGCGGGTGGCTGGCACCGTAGACGGCGTAGTTGAGCCGAGCGTGCGAGAGGCTCAGGTCGCCGTTGGGGCCACCCCGGACGGCGTCGGCGTCGGCGTCGGTCTGGCCGTCGTCCGTCCAGAAACAGACCGGGCAGGTCCCCCCACCGGTCCGTGACGCACAGCAGGGACAGCCCACGGGAACCACTTGTTCACCCACCGGGGCAGCATTCCACAGTCGAATATCCGCGGGAAACCCGCAGGACGTCACCCGGGGCCACCCGGAGGAGGTCCACCGCCCGCCCGCCGTTGACCGCGACCGCGACCAGGTCGGCCGAGTCGACGTACACCACCAGGGCATTCGCCGGTGCGTCGCCGAATGTCCGTCCCCGCACGGCCGGTCGGGCCGGCTGCGCACCGGGCGACCCGACCCGCAGTGCCGCCGGCAGCGGGCCGAGCAGGTGCGCCGGCGCGGCCAACTGGACATTGCCGAAGTGGTCCACTGTCAACACCTCGGCGGTGAAACTCTCGTCGTCGATGGTCAGCGTCGGCGTCGGCAGCCGGACCAGGCTCGCCGGATCGACAGCCGGCCCCGCCTCGGCCAGGGGCGCGCCGAGCGCCAGCCGGGCCGCCACCGGCGCGAAGACGTCGCGCCCGTGGAACGTGCCGGACACCCGATCGGCCAGCCAGCTCGGCTCGGACAGCCGCACCGCGGCGGTCACCCCGCCGAGAGCGGCGGCGGCGTCCGGCAGCAGCCCGTTGTCCGGACCGACGAGCAGCCCACCCGGGGTGGCCAGCGCGACGCCCCGTCGGGCGGTACCCACCCCCGGGTCGACCACCGCCACGTGTACACCCACAGGCAGGTGCGGCACCGTCTGCGCCAGCACCGCGGCGCCCCGCCGCACGTCCGCCGGTGGCACCAGGTGGGTCACGTCGATGATCCGTACGGCCGGCGCGAGCCGGGCGATCACCCCGTGGCAGGCGGCCACGAAGCCGTCGGCGAGGCCGTAGTCGGTGGTCAGTGAGATCCAGGGCGTGGCGGACATGCCCGCAGGCTAACCCTCGGCGACGGTACGTCGTTCCAGGACCAACTCGTCGTGCAGCGGTATGCCGTCCTCGCCGACCAGCGGGATCTCCGGCTTGAGCTGGCGGGCGCGGTCCACGGCTCCCCGGTCCACGCGGACCAGCCGCAGGCCGCGCCGCTGGTAGAACCGCAGCGCCCGCAGGTTGTCGTTCGAGGTGATCAGCCACACCCGGGCCAGCCCGGTCTCGGCCGCGATCGACGTCGCCGCCGACAGCAGGGCCGTGCCGACACCCCCGCCGGGCACGGCCGCGACGAGGGTGACCACCTCCAGGCCGTCCTCGTCGACGCGGTAGGTCAGCGCGCCGACCACCTCCGCGGCGTCGTCGACCGCCACAAGCGTCGGCAGGGTACGCACGTCGTGCCGGGTGTCGTGGGCCACCACGTACGGGCCACCCCACTCGCGCTCGTGCAACGCGTCGATCGCGGCCCGCTCGGCAGGTCCCGCCGCCCGTACCTCGAACCCGTCCATGTTCCGCCTCCGCCCTTCGTCGCGTCTGCTCGTCGGCCCCGGAGCGTACCGGCCGACGGGTGGCCGACGTGGGTGGCGAATATGGGACAGCGCGGTGACCGACCGGCCACTCCCGCGCCCGGGTGGCAGCGAGGGAGACTGCCCTTGTGACACATCGGAGCCTGCCCGCCGTCGCGGTCCTGCTTGTCGCCGTCGCCCTCACCGCCGGCTGCGGCGGTGACGACGCCGACCCGCCGAGCGCGGCTCCCACCGCCTCGTCCGACTCGCCAGCGTCGCCCGCGGTGGCCCCGACGGCCGCCGTTGCGCCGAGCGCGCCGACGCCCGCGGTGGCCCCGTCCCGCACCGGCGATGCGCCACCCCCGCCCTCCATCGCTCCGCAGGGGCCCACGCAGCACCGGCCGGCCAGTCCACCGCCGGTGGTGCTGCCCCAACGCCCGGTCGGGGCACCCGGGGCGAAGCAGATCGTCGAGGCGTTCAAGGCCGCCGGCCTGAAGGTGCCGAACCCGAAGGACCGCTCGGTCGACTGCGGACCGGACGGGCTCGGCCTGGGCTGTTCCGAGCTGATCGCCACCGACGCCGTGACGGTGTACGTCTTCCCGGACGAGACAAGCGCCGGCGACATCGCGGAGACCTGGGGTGGCCAGTCGTACCGCCGTGGCGCGGTGGTGCTCAACTACCTCGAGGCGAAGACTCCGGCGGCCGACCGCCCCCGCTACGAGAAGGTCCTCAACGGCGTTCGCTGAGCGCGGGTCCGGGGGAATGCCGGTCTGTGGAGCGGACGGATCAGCCGCGCAGGCGCAGGCCGCGGGGGGTCGCCCGGAAGCCGGCGGCGGTGAGTGCGTCGCGCAGCGGCGAGGAGTGCACCGCCTCGCCGTCGGCCCGCTCCACCGACAACGCGCCCAACGCGCCGGAGTGGACGGCGTCGGCGAGGGCCTTGCCGGCCACCGCGAGCGTGTCGGTGTCGTCGCTGAAGGACAGCAGCGTCCGGCCGCCGCGTTCCACGTACAGCACCAGGTCGCCGCCGACCTGCACCACAAGCGCACCAGCCTTGCGGCCGGCCCGGTGCCCGGTCGCCGGGGCGGCCCCGTCGCCGGAGTCGACAACCCGGTCCGGCCAGGGCAGCGCCGCGCCGTACGGGTTGGCCGGGTCGGTGGCGGCGAGGACGGTGGCCGGTGCTCCCCGACCTCGGGTGCCGTCCATCGGATCGGCCAGTGCGCGCAGCCGGTCCACCGCGCCGGGCACCGCGAACTGCGCCGCGCCCAGCCCCTCGACGAAGTAACCGCGGCGGGCCGCGCCGCGCTCCTCCAGCGCCGACAACACCGGGTAGACCGCCGAGAACCCACCGACCACCTGCTCGGCCATCACCGCGCCGCGGGTGACGACCCCGTGCCGTTCCAGCAGCACGTCGGCGAGGGCGGCGGCGCGCCGGGTCGGGTCGACGTCGCGCTCCGGCAGGCGCGACCAGCGGCCGGCGACGGTCGGCGGGCCACCCCGGGTGGGCAGCGCCGCCCGGCCGGGCCGCCGGTAACGGGTGCGCGGCGCGGATGGCCGGGCACGGTGCGCGCCACCCGCACCGAGCACCGCGCGCAGCGGGGCGAGGGTGTCGTTGGTGAGGTGCCCGGCCCAGACCAGGTCCCAGATCACCCCGGTCAGGACGGCGTCGTCGGTCGCGCCGACGCGGTCGGCCAGCGGCCGGAAGAACAGCGCCTGCCCGTCGCCGAGCGCGTCGAGCACCGCGTCGTGCAACGGGGTGCGGGTCAGCGCCTCGTCCGGCGGCGGGAGCAGCAGCGGGGCGGTGTCCGCGTACGCCAGGGTGACCCAGCCGTCGCCCCCGGAGATCGCCCCCGACCCGGCCCAGAGCACCTCCCCGCTGGCGCACAGCTCGTCGAGGTGGGCGGGGGAGTAGTCGGCGACCCGACCGGGCAGCACCAGCCGCTCCAGCGCGGACGCCGGCACCGCCGCGCCCTGCAACTGCTCCACCGTCGCGGCCAGCGCCTCCACCCCTCGGGCGGACGAGCCCACCTGCTGCCAGCGGGGCAGGAACGTGGCCAGCGCCCGGGGCGGCACCGGCTCGATCTCCCGGCGCAGCGCCGCGAGCGAGCGGCGGCGCAGCATCCGCAGCACCTCGGCGTCGCACCACTGGGCGCCGCTCGAATCCGGTGTGAACTCCCCGGAGACCACCCGCCCGGTGGCGCCGAGCCGGCGCAACGCCTGCTCGACGACGAACACGCCGAGCCCGAAGCGGGCCGCGCAGCTGGCCGCGGCGAACGGCCCGTGGGTGCGGGCGTAGCGGGCCACCAGGTCACCGAGCGGGTCGACAACCGGGGCGAGGTACGCCTCGGCCACCCCGACCGGCAGCGCCACGCCGAGGGCGTCGCGCAGCCGGGCGGCGTCCTCGACACCCACCCAGCGCTGCTCGCCGGCGATCCGGACCCGCAGCACCCGGCGGGCCGCTTCCAACTCGGTAAGCCAGGTCTCCGGCACACCTCGCTCGGTCAACTCGGCGTCGCTCAGGTCACCGAGCACCCGCAGCAGCTCGACCACGTCCTCCGCGTCGCGGGGGCGGCGCTGCTCGGTCAGCCACCGCAGCTGCCGGTCGGTCTCGGCGAGCACTGCGGGGTCGAGCAACTCGCGCAGGTCGACCCGGCCGAGCAGCTCACCCAGCAGGGTGGAGTCCAGGGCGAGCGCGGCGGCACGCCGCTCCGCCAACGGGGCGTCGCCCTCGTAGAGGAACGCGCCGACGTAGCCGAAGAGCAGCGACCTGGCGAACGGGGACGGCGCGCTCGTCTCGACCTCGACCAGCCGCACCTTCCGGCTGGCCAGGTCGCGCATCAGCCCGGCCAGCGCCGGCTGGTCGAAGACGTCCTGGAGACACTCCCGGGCGGCCTCCAGGGTGACCGGGAAGTCCGCGTACTCGCGGGCGACGTCGAGCAGTTGCGCGGCGCGCTGCCGCTGCTGCCACAGCGGTTGGCGGCGGCGCGGGTCGCGGCGGGGCAGCAGCAGTGACCGGGCGGCGCACTCGCGGAAGCGCGCGGCGAACAGCGCGGAGGTGCCGACCGACTCCTCCACCAGTTGGGTGATCTCGTCGGGCTCGAAGACCACCACGTCGGCGCCGGGCGGCTCGTCGGCCGTGTCCGGCAGTCGCACCACGATGCCGTCGTCGGAGGGCATCACCTGGGCGTCCACCCCGTACCGCTCGGCCAGCCGGCGGCCCACCGCGAGGGCCCACGGCCCGTTGACCCGGGCACCGAGGACGCTGTGCACGGCGAGCCGCCAGTCGCCCAGCTCGTCGCGGAACCGCTCGACCACGACGGTGCGGTCGTCGGGCAGCGAGCGGGTGGCCTCCCGCTGCTCGCGCAGGTAGGCCATCAGGTTGCCGGCGGCCCAGTCGTCCAGGCCGCCGTCACGCAGCGCGGCCAGCGCCGCCTCGTCGCTCTGTCGCAGCAGGGTGCGCACCCGGGCGCCGATGGCCCGGCCCAGCTCCACCGGCCGGCCCAGCTGGTCGCCCTTCCAGAAGGGCATCCGGGCGGCCTGGCCGGGGGCGGGCGAGACCAGCACCCGGTCGGGGGTGATCTCCTCGATGCGCCAGGAGGAGGAGCCGAGCAGGAAGACGTCGCCGACCCGGGACTCGTAGACCATCTCCTCGTCCAGCTCGCCGACCCGGGCAGCGCGTTCGGCGCCGGCCAGGAAGACACCGAACAGCCCTCGGTCCGGGATGGTGCCGCCGCTCGTCACCGCCAGTCGCTGCGCGCCGGGACGGCCGGTGAGCAGGTCGGTGGCCCGGTCCCAGACCAGTCGGGGGCGTAGCTCGGCGAACGCGGTGGACGGGTAGCGGCCGGAGAGCATGTCCAACACGGCGTGCAGCGCGGAGTCGGGCAGCTCGGCGAAGGGCGCGGCCCGGCGGACCAGCACCGCCAGGTCGCCGAGCGGCCACGGCTCCAGTGCCACCATCGCGACGATCTGCTGGGCCAGCACGTCGAGGGGGTTGCGCGGGTAGTGCAGCTCCTCGATCGCGCCGTCGGTCATCCGTTCGGCGACCACCGCGCAGGAGAGCAGGTCGCCGCGGTGCTTGGGGAAGACCACGCCCCGGGAGACCGCGCCCACCTGGTGCCCGGCCCGGCCGACCCGTTGCAGCCCGGCGGCCACGCTCGGCGGGGCCTCGATCTGCACCACCAGGTCGACGGCGCCCATGTCGATGCCCAGCTCCAGGCTGGAGGTGGCCACCACCGCCGGGAGCTGACCGGACTTGAGCGCCTCCTCGATGTGCTTGCGCTCCTCCCGGGAGACGCTGCCGTGGTGGGCGCGGGCGATCACCGGCGCCGCGCCGGCCGCCGCGCCGGACTGGGCCATCACCTCGGCCGGCGGCCGGTTGCGCACCGGACCGGCGGGATCACCCCACCGCTGCGCGCCGGAGGCCGGGTCGACGTCGCCCGAGGACCACCCCTCCGGTACGCCGAGCGCGCTCTCACCCGAGGCGGCGGCCACCGCTTCGGCGGCCAGTTCGTTGAGCCGGGCGCAGAGACGCTCGGCGCTGCGGCGGGAGTTGGTGAAGACGATTGTCGAGCGGTGCTGCCCGATGAGGGTGAAGACCCGCTCCTCGACGGCCGGCCAGATCGAGGCGCGGCGTGGCCCGGGGCCGCCCAGGTCGTCCTCCGGTGGCTGCTCCTGCTCGTCCAGGCGGGTCATGTCCTCCACCGGGACCTGCACGCTGACCTCGATGGTCTTGGGCGTGGCCGGCTGCACGACGTCGACCGGGCGGGCGCCGCCGAGGAACTGCGCGCAGGCGTCGATCGGCCGGACGGTGGCGGAGAGGCCGATGCGCTGCGCCGGAGCGGGCAGCAGCTCGTCGAGGCGTTCGAGGGAGAGGGCGAGGTGGGCGCCGCGTTTGCTGCCGGCCACCGCGTGCACCTCGTCGACGATCACCGTCTGGACGCCGCGCAGCGAATCGCGGGCGGCGGACGTGAGCAGCAGGAACAGCGACTCGGGCGTGGTGATGAGGATGTCCGGTGGGGTGCGGGCGAAGGCTCGCCGCTCGTCGGCGGGCGTGTCGCCGGTGCGCATGCCGACGGTGATGTCGGGCGGCGCCACGCCCAGCCGGGTGGCCGCCTGCCGGATGCCGGCCAGCGGGGCGCGCAGGTTGCGTTCCACGTCGACGGCGAGGGCCTTGAGGGGGCTGACGTAGAGCACCCGGCAGCGCTGCCGCGCCTCGGCCGGTGCGGGCTCGCGGGCCAGCCGGTCCAGTGACCAGAGGAAGGCCGCGAGCGTCTTGCCGGAACCGGTGGGTGCGACAACGAGGGCGTTGCGGCCGGCGGCCACCGACCGCCAGGCTCCGGTCTGCGCGGCGGTGGGGGCGGCGAAGGCCGCCTCGAACCAGGCGCGGGTGGCCGGGCCGAAGTCGGCGAGCACCGCGCCGGCGTCTGCGTCTGCCCCGGTCACCGGTCCATCCTGCCCCGCCGGTACGACAACGACGACCGACCGACGGTGGTATGTGCCGGACAAAAGCAAAAAGCATGGAACGTGCGCTTAATACGTTAAGTCTCACTTAACTGCTTGCTTGTAAGGAGCAACATAAAGTAACTTCACTGCCAACGCGAACCGGGGTGAGGGGGTTTGATGGCCGGCGAGCAGCACACCGTCGAACCTGGCACCGACGTGCTGATTCGCAAGGTCGACAGCCACCTCGCCGCGCTGCGCGGCGGTTTGCACGGCGCCGAGTTCGAGCTCGCCGAGCGCCTCGCCCGCTGCCTGCGGGAGCTGGTCCTGTGCACCGCCCAGGCCAGCGCCGCCGATCGCGGCCAGGTCCGCGCCGCCGTCCACTACTTCGTGCTGCGCCGGGAGAGCCGTGGTCGGTTGCTCTCGGTGCGGTCGCTGGCCGCCGCGGAACGGGTGGTCGACCGGGTGGCACGCCAACTCGGCCGCGCCGACCTGCTGGCCGAGCTGCGCGAGGACCGACCCATGCCAGGCCGGCTGGGGTAGCGGGGGAATTCCGGCAAAACCGCCCGAAGGGCGATGAACTGGCGTCTGATCGCTGCTAGGGGCCGCCGCTGCACGGGCGTCGGCCACCTGGATCGGGAGCGCAGGTGCTGGTACTGCTCGTCCTCCACCTCGTGGCGGCCCTCGTCGCACCCCTGCTCGTCAAGTGGTGGGGACCCCGTGCGTGCTACCCGCTGGCGCTGGCGCCGGCTGCCGCCTTCTGCTGGGCGTTGGCCCGCACCCCGGCCGTCGGCGACGGCGGGGCGGTGGTCGAGACGTACCCGTGGATCCGGCAGTTGGGCCTCGACATCGCGTTTCGGCTCACCACGCTCTCCTGGCTGATGACACTGCTGATCGGGGGCGTCGGCGCGCTGGTGCTGGTCTACAGCGCCCGCTACTTCGGCGCCGGGTCGAACGGGCTGGCACAGTACGTCGGGGTCCTGGTCGCCTTCGCCGGCGCGATGCTCGTCCTGGTCTTCGCCGACGACCTGCTGCTGCTCTACGTCGGCTGGGAACTGACCACGATCTTCTCGTACCTGCTGATCGGGCACAGCACCGAGCGGCGGGCCAGCCGGTGGGCGGCGGCGCAGGCGCTGACCGTCACCACGCTGGGCGGGCTCGCCATGCTGCTCGGGTTCATCATGCTGGGCGTGCACGCCGGCACCTACCGCTGGTCGGAGATCGCCGCCCAGCCACCGCCCGGCGGCGGGTACCTGGTGGTCGCCGTGCTGCTGATCCTGGCCGGCGCGCTGTCCAAGTCGGCGGTGCTGCCGTTCAGCTCCTGGCTGCCGGTCGCGATGGCGGCGCCCACGCCGGTCAGCGCGTACCTGCACGCCGCCGCCATGGTCAAGGCCGGTGTCTACCTGGTCGGGCTGCTTGCGCCGGTGCTCGCCACGGTCGGCCCGTGGCGGCCGGTGGTGCAGGTCGCCGGGGTGGCGACCATGCTGCTCGGCGGTTGGGCCGCGCTGCGGCAGACCGACCTCAAGCTGCTGCTGGCGTACGGGACGGTCAGCCAACTCGGGCTGCTGGTCGCGGTGACCGGCTCGGGTACCCCGGACGCCGCCCTGGCCGGCACCGCGATGCTGGTGGCACACGCCCTGTTCAAGGCGGCGCTGTTCCTTGTCGTCGGCATCATCGATCACGAAGCCGGCACCCGTGACCTGCGCGAGCTGACCGGGCTGCGGCACTGGTCCCGGCCGCTGTTCGTGGTCGCCGTGCTGGCTGCGGCGTCGATGGCCGGGGTGCCGCCGCTTGTCGGCTTCGTCGCCAAGGAGGCGGTGTTCGGGGCGTTCACCGACCAGCCGCTGCTCCTCACCGGCCTGGTCGCCGGCACGGTGCTCACCGTCGCGTACAGCGCCCGCTTCCTCTGGGGCGCGTTCGCCGACCGGCCGGGTGTGGAACCGGTCCCGCCGGGGCCGATCGCCGCGTCACTGCTGGTGCCCCCCGCCGTCCTCGCCGGGGTCGGGCTGCTCGCCGGCCCGGCCGCGAGCGTGCTGGACGACCTGCTGCGCCCGTACGCCGATCTGCTCGGTGGGGTCGACGCGCACCTGGCGCTCTGGTCCGGGCCGACCCCGGCGCTCGGACTGTCCGTGCTGGCGCTCGCCGGCGGCGGCCTGCTCTTCGCCGTGCGCGGGCCGCTCGCCCCGGTGCTGGCCCGGCTCCGCGCGCCGGTGGGCGGCAACCAGGGGTACGAGTGGATCGTGGGCCGTTTCGACAGGTTGGCCATCGAGGTCACCGGCGCGACGCAGCGCGGCTCCCTGCCGCAGTATCTGGGCATCATTTTGGTCTCCCTGGTGCTGGTGCCCGGTGCGGCGATGCTCTCCGCCGGCCCGTGGCGGGCCCGGATCCCGCTCTGGGACAACCTGCTCCAACCGGTGGTCGTGCTGGTGATCGCGGTCGCCGCGGTGCTGGCGGTCGGTGCCCGTCGTCGCCTGACCGCGATGTTGCTGGTGGGGATGACCGGCTACGGCACCGCGATGCTCTTCGTCCTGCACGGCGCGCCCGACCTGGCGCTCACCCAGTTCCTGGTAGAGACCGCGACGATCGCGGTCTTCGTGCTGGTGCTGCGTCGCCTGCCGGAGCGGTTCTCGGCCCGTCCGCTGCGGCGGACCCGCTGGGCCCGCCGGGCGATCGGGGTGGCGGTGGGCGTGGTGGCCGCCGGGTTGGCCCTCACCGCCGCCGGGGCCCGCCGGGCGCCGGACATCTCCGCCGCCTTCCCGGATCTGGCGGTGGCCCAGGGGTACGGCCGCAACGTGGTAAACGTGACCCTTGTCGACATCCGGGCCTGGGACACCATGGGGGAGCTGGCGGTGCTGGTGGTGGCCGCGACCGGGGTGGCCAGCCTGATCTTCGAGCGGTCCCGGACCGGGCCGCGACCGCGCCGGCCGGAGTCGGATCAGCGGGTGGACGAACCCGGCCGGCCGGTGTGGCTGCGGGGTGGCCCCACTCTCCACGAGGAGCGCCGCTCGATCGTGTTGGAGGTGGTCACCCGGCTGATCTTCCACACGGTGGTGCTGTTCTCCCTGTTCCTGCTCTTCTCCGGGCACAACGCGCCGGGCGGCGGTTTCGCCGGTGGTCTGGTGGCGGGTCTCGCCCTGGTGGTCCGTTATCTGGCCGGCGGCCGGTACGAGCTGACCGAGGCGGCCCCGATCGGCGCCGGCGCGATCCTCGGCGCCGGGCTGGTCCTGGCGGTGGGCAGCGGAGTGGTGGGGCTGCTGGCCGGCGGGTCGGTGCTGGAGAGCGCCAAGATCGACCGGTCGCTGCCGTTGGTCGGTGACGCCCACCTGGTCACATCGCTCTTCTTCGACATCGGTGTGTACCTGGTCGTGATCGGGCTGGTGCTGGACATCCTGCGCAGCCTCGGCGCCGAGGTGGACCGGCACATCGAGGCCACCGGGACGGCCGCCGGTGGCCTGGCCGTCGACAAGGGGGACCGGTGAGCGCGAGGAGTGAGCCGGTCCTGCGAGCCCCGCAGTCGCGAACAAGGGGGGCACGGCCATGACCGAGAGCGACGCGGGACCGACGCTGGTGCTGGTGCTGGCTGTCGCGGTGCTCGTCGGTTGCGGGGTGATCCTGCTGTTGGAGCGCAGCCTGACCCGGATCCTGCTCGGGGTGATCCTGCTCGGCAACGGGGTGAACCTGCTGATCCTGCTGGGCGGGCGGTCGGGCGGGGCGCCGATCGTCGGCACCGGTGCGGTGCGGCGGATGAGTGATCCGCTGCCGCAGGCGATGGTGTTGACCGCCATCGTGATCACCTTCGGGTTCACCGCGTTCCTGCTCGCGGTGGCGTACCGCAGTTGGTATCTGACCGGCGACGACGAGGTGCCCGACGACCTGGAGGACCGGCAGATCATCCGCCGGGCGGTGCGGAACGAGGCGGGCGCTGTCGACCACGGCGGAGAGGGCCCGAACGGCGACCCGGAGCAGGTCGATCCCGAGCCCGCCCGCCGCCGGCTCCGCCGCGGGGAGGAGGCGTGATGAGCGCGCTGGTGCCACTGCCGGTGGTGGTGCCGCTGCTCGGTGCGGCACTGACGCTGCTGCTGGCCGGGAAGCCCCGACTCCAGCGCTCGATCAGCGTGTCCTGCCTGGGCGGCACGCTGACCGTGGCGTTGCTGCTGCTCGTGCAGGCGTACCGGCACGGGCCGGTGGTGGTGGCGGTCGGTGGGTGGCCGGCGCCGGTGGGCATCGTGCTGGTCGCCGACCAACTCGCCGCGCTGATGGTGGTGGTCTCGTCGGCGGTGACCCTCTGCGTGCTGCTGTACTCGATCGGCCAGGGTCGCAGCGAGACGAGCGAGTCCAGCCCGGTGGAGATCTTCCACCCGACGTACCTGGTGCTCACCGCGGGCGTCACCAACGCGTTCCTGGCCGGTGATCTGTTCAACCTCTTCGTCGGCTTCGAGATCCTGCTGGCCGCGAGCTTCGTGCTGATCACCCTGGGTGGCACCGAGACCCGGATCCGGACCGGGTCGACGTACGTGGTGGTCAGCATCCTCTCCTCGATGATCTTCCTGACCGGTGTGGGTCTGGTGTACGCGGCCACCGGCACGCTCAACCTGGCCCAACTCGCGCAGCGTCTCGACGACCTGCCCGACGGCGTCCGACTGGCCCTGGAGCTGATGCTGCTCCTGGCGTTCGCGATCAAGGCGGCGGTCTTTCCGCTGTCGGCCTGGCTGCCGGACAGCTATCCGACCGCACCGGCACCGGTCACCGCCGTCTTCGCGGGTCTGCTCACCAAGGTGGGCGTCTACGCGATCATCCGCACCGAAACGTTGCTGTTTCCCGGTGGCCATGCCGGCGTGCTGCTCATGGTCGTCGCCGGGCTGACCATGGTGATCGGCATCCTCGGCGCGGTGGCCCAGTCCGATCTGAAGCGGCTCTTCTCGTTCACCCTGGTCAGCCACATCGGTTACATGATCTTCGGAGTGGCGTTGAGCACCGCCGCCGGGCTCTCCGGCGCGATCTTCTACGTGGTGCACCACATCACCATCCAGACCACCCTGTTCCTCGTGGCCGGGCTGGTGGAGGAGCGCGCCGGCAGCACCGACCTGCGCCGCATCGGCGGGTTGGCCCGGGTGGCGCCGCTGCTCGGGGTGCTGTTCTTCGTGCCGGCCATGAACCTCGCCGGGGTGCCGCCGTTCTCCGGTTTCCTCGGCAAGCTCGGCCTGCTCCAGGCCGGGGTGGCGGCGGGCGGTCCGCTGCCCTGGGTGCTTGTCGCGGCGGGCACGCTGACCAGCCTGCTCACCCTCTACGTGGCGTCCCGGGTGTGGAACATCGCCTTCTGGCGGGCGCCCCGACTGGCCACCAGCGAGCCGGCCGTCCGGCTGCCGAGGCTGATGGTCGGTGCCACCGTGGCCCTTGTCGTCCTCGGGCTGGCGCTGACCGTGCTGGCCGGTCCGCTTCTCGACGTCACCGCGGATGCCGCCGCCGACCTGCGGCTGCGCACCCCGTACGTGCATGCCGTGCTGCCGGGGAGCGTGCCGTGACCGGCCCCCCTGAGCCGACCCCCGACGCCCCCGCGCCCACAGTGGTGGGGCGCGGCCGGCTCGGCCGTTGGCGCGACCAGGTGCTGGCGCTCGGGTGGCTGGTGGTGGTCTGGAACCTGCTCTGGGGTGACATCAACTGGGCGAACGTTCTCGGCGGCCTGCTGGTGGGCGGCGCGGTGCTTGTCTTCTATCCACTGCCGGCGGTCAGCTTCGGCGGCCGGCTGCGGCCCGGGGCGCTGCTGGTGTTCGCCGGCCGGTTCGTCGTCGAGCTGGTCAGCGCGAGCCTGCACGTCGCCCGGATCGCCGTGCAGCCCGGCTACCGGCCGCGGGGGGCGATCATCGCGGTCCGGCTGCGGGTGTCCACCGACCTGAATCTGGCGCTCACCGCCGAGGCGGTCTCGTTGGTGCCCGGCACGCTGATCCTCGAGGTGGACCGGGACACCGGCACGCTCTACCTGCACGTGCTCGACACCCACGGGGCGGCGGACCTCGACGTGGCCCGCGAACGCACCCGGGTCGTCGAACGGCGGATCATCCGCGCGGTGGGCTCCGCCGCCGAACTGCGCCGCGTCGAGACCGACCGATCCGAGAGGGGAACCAGCCTGTGACCACGTTCCTGGCCGTCGTCCTTACCGTCCTGCTGTCGGTGACCGCGCTGCTCGCGCTGACCCGCCTGTACCGGGGCCCGTCGCTGGTGGACCGGGTGATCGCCGCGGACATGCTGCTCGCCACCATGGTCGGCGCGGTGGGCGCCGAGGCGGCGGTCAACCGGCATGCCACCACGCTGCCCGTGCTTGTGGTGCTCTCCCTGCTCGGCTTCGTGGGCTCGGTGTCACTTGTCCGTTTCGCCGTCCGGGAGCAGCAGTGATCGCGACGATCGCGGACTGGCTCGGCGCCGGTTGCCTGGTGGCCGGCGCGCTGCTCGCCCTGGCCGCCGGGGTCGGCGTGCTGCGTTTCCCGGACGCGCTGTCCCGGATGCACGCGGCCACCAAGCCGCAGGTGCTCGGGGTGCTCCTGTTGCTGTTGGGCATCGCGTTGCGGCTGCGCTCTCCGGCGGACCTCGGCATGGTCCTGCTGGTGGCGGTCTTCCAGTTGGCGACCGCGCCGGTCGCGGCCCAGATGATCGGGCGGGCCGCGTACCGGTCGGGACGGCTGGACCGGAGTCTGCTCGACGCCGACGAGTTGGCCGACCGTGGCCCGGGTGGCGAGTCGGCCGAACCGGCGTGACGACGGCCGAACCGGACGTTCCGCTCCTTCGGCCCACCCGCAGCGGAGTCCCAGCCAGCGCCGATAAAATAGCGGCATGATCGACTCTTCTGCCCAGGAGGGCAGCAGTAGCCAGCCGGGTCGTGCCCGGCATATCCCCGTACCGACGACCCCGGGAGCCCTGAGCGACCCGTGTTGATCGTCGTCGGTCTTCTTCTGATCATCGTGCTCACCGCCGCCACCGGTTACTTCGTGGCGCAGGAGTTCGGCTATGTCGCCGTGGACCGGGGCAAGCTGCGCCAGCTCGCCGATGACGGCGACCAGGCCGCCGCCCGGGCGCTTACCGTCACCAGCCGGCTCTCCTTCATGCTCTCCGGCGCCCAACTCGGCATCACCGTCACCGCCCTGCTGGTCGGCTACGTCGCCCAGCCGTACCTGGGCGGGGGCCTCGCCGACCTGCTCGGCGTGGCCGGCGTCAGCGAGGCGGTAAGCCTGCCGCTGTCGGTGGCGTTGGCCCTGGTCATCGCCACCATCGTGCAGATGGTCCTCGGTGAGCTGGCCCCGAAGAACCTGGCCATCGCCCGAGCCGAGCGACTGGCCCGGGCGCTGAGCCGATCCACTCTCATCTACCTGGCCGTCGCCGGGCCGCTGATCCGGCTCTTCGACCGGGCCTCGGTACGCCTGCTGCGCCGGTTCGGCATCGAGCCGATCGAGGAGCTGCCCAGCGGCGCCACCCCGGCGGACCTGGAACAGATCATCGCCGAGTCCCGCGAGGAGGGCAGCCTCGACGCCGAGATGTCCACGCTGCTCGACAGAGGTCTGGACTTCCGCGAGCTGACCGCCGGGGAGGCCATGGTGCCCCGGGTCGACGTGCACACCGTGCGCGCGCACGAGCCGGTCAGCCGGGTGGTCGAGCTGCTGGACACCGGCCACTCCCGCTTCCCGGTGCGCGGCGCGGAGGGCGTCGACGACCTGCTCGGTGTCGTCGGCATCGCCGACGTGCTCGGCGTACCCCCGGCGGAGCGGGCCACCACCCCGGTGAGCGCGGTGGCCGGGCCGCCGTTGCTCGTGCCGGAGACGTTGCCCCTGCCCACGGTGCTGGACCGGCTGCGGTCCGGGCATCGGCAGATGGCCTGCGTGGTCGACGAGTACGGCGGCTTCGCCGGGGTCATCACGCTGGAGGACATCGCCGAGGAACTGGTCGGCCCGATCCGGGACGAGGACGACCCGCCCGACCGGGCACCGACCCGGCAGGACGACGGGTCCTGGGTGGTGCCGGCGCGCTGGCGGATCGACGAGGTCGCCGACAGCACCGGGATCGCCCTGCCGGAGGCCCCGGAGTACGACACCCTGTCCGGACTGGTGATGCGGGAGCTGGGCCGGGTGCCGGAGGTCGGTGACCGCCTGGAGATCAGCCTGCTGCCCGAGGGCGCGGACGGCGAGGACAACGAGGACGAGCCCCGGGCGCTGGTCGAGGTGCTGGCCGTGGACCGGCACGTGGCCGACTCGGTGCGGTTGCAGCTGACCAAGCCGGGGGTGGCCGCGTGAGCCCGGGGATCGCGCTGTTCAGCTCGGTGATCCTGCTGGCGCTGAACGGGTTCTTCGTGGCCGCCGAGTTCGCCCTGGTGGCCAGCAAGCGGTACCGCCTGGAGCAGGCGGCGGCGAACGGCGGCCGGGCGGCACGGGCCGCGCTGGACGGCGTCCGCGAGCTGTCGCTGATGCTGGCCGGCGCGCAGCTCGGCATCACGCTGTGCACCCTGGGTCTCGGCGCGCTGGCCGAGCCGGCGATTGAGCACCTGCTCAGCCCACTGCTGCACGCGGTGGGCCTGCCGGACGCGGCCAGCCACCTCGTCGCCCTGGTCTTCGCCCTCGGGGTGGTCACCTTCCTGCACCTGGTGGTGGGGGAGATGGCGCCGAAGTCGTGGGCGATCACCGACGCGGAGCGTTCGGCGACGCTGCTCGCGCTGCCGTTCCGGGCCTTCGCCAGGGTGTCCCGGCCGGTGCTCTCCGCGCTCAACGCCCTGGCCAACGCGATCCTGCGGCTGGTCGGGGTGAACCAGCAGGATCAGCTGGCCCAGGTGCACGGCCCGGACGAGCTGCGGATCCTGCTGGAGCAGTCCCGTGAGCACGGGCTGCTCGGCGCGGAGCAGCACCAGCTGCTGACCAGCATGCTGGAGTTGCAGGGCACGTCCGTGGCGCAGGTGATGGAACCGTTCGCCACCATGGTCACCGTCTCTCGGGACGACCCGGCCGAACGGATCGAGCAGGTCAGCCGGGACAGCGGCCGGTCCCGACTGGCGGTGCTCGACGAGGCGGGCGACGTCTGCGGCCTGGTGCACGTCCGGGAGGCGGTACGGGTGGTCACCGCCGGCCGGGTCGCCACCGCCGGGGCGCTGATGACGCCCGCGTTCACCCTGCCCGCGACGTCCTCGGTCACCGAGGCGGTGACGGCGATGCGGGCCCGGCAGTCGCAGCTCGCGTTGGTGCGCAACGGCGGTGGCCCGGCCCGGCCGATCGGTTTCGTGGCGCTGGAGGACCTCCTGGAGGAGGTCATCGGCGAGTTCGACGACGAGACCGACATGGTGCCGCGCGGGCGGCGGTTGCGCTGAGCCGCCAACCCGGCCGTGCCAGCGAGGTGCGGCCGGGTCGGCGCGGCGGGCTTGAGGCCGCCCCGATGGGGTAGGCGCTGCCCGAGCGGGGCCGGCGGGGCCTCGTCCGGAAGGGGGGCCTGCGGTGCGACTGACGGGGGTGTCCCGGGAGACCGGTCGGACCGGGCTCTCCGTGCAGACCACGCTCCCCAACCCGAGCACCCGGCCGGGCCTGCGCCTGCCGGGGCGGGTGACCCTCGCCGCGGGGCCGGACGACGTGCTGGTGCGACACATCCGGCTCGGCCTGGTCACCACTGTCGAGCCGGACGACCCGGCTGCCGCCCGGCGGCTCATGCAGTTCCACCACCTGCCGATCGCCGGCCGGTTCGTCGTACCGGCCGGTCGGCGGCGGGCTGTCGACTTCGCGTTTCCGCTGCCGTGGGAGACCCCGGTGACCATTTTCGGCGGGGTGCCGCTGCTGAGCCTGCGGATGGGCCTGCGGACGGAGGTGTCCGTCGACCCCTACCTTGACCAGGGGGCCATGGTGCCCGTGTTCGTGCACCCGATCCCCACCCAGCAGCACGTGCTGGCGGCGCTTGACACGTTGGGTTTCCTGATCCGCCAGTCCGGGTTGCAGGAGGGCGGGCTGCCCGGGGTGGAGCACACCCTGCCGCTGCACCAGCGCTGGGGCTACTGGGTGGGGCCGCTCTACGCCGGCCCGATCACCGAGCTGGAGGTGATCTTCGTGACCAACTCGGCGGGTCTGGAGGCGATCCTCTGGATGGATCGCCGGCTGGCGTTGGCCGGGATCACCCACCAGAGCATCAGCCGGTTCCGGATCTGGCACGAGGACACCGACCGGCGGGACTGGGTCGCCACCGTCGACGGCTGGATCCGCCAGGCGATCAACCGGCACGCCGCCGCTGCCGCGAACGCCGACTGGTCGGCGCAGATCACGGGGTCCGCGCACGTGAGCCGCCACCCCGACGAGCCGATCCGGTCTGGTTACGGCCTCGGCGGCACCGCCGGCGGCGCGGGTTCCGGCGGCGACGGCACCTGACCGGCCGGCCCGCGGGCCGGCCGGCGTCGGGTCAGCCGGCGCTGGCGGTGGCCAGCTTGAGGCTGAAGGCCAGGAAGAGCGCGGCCACGGCGGTGGTGCCCCCGACGGCCAGCCGGCGGCGTTGGCGGAACTGGGCGGCCAGGAAGGTGCCCGCGAAGATCAACGCGGTGAGGTAGAGCGCGCTTGTCACCTGGGCGATCAGCCCGAGCAGCAGGAACGACAACGCCGGCCAGGCGTAGCCGGGGTCGACGAACTGGATGAAGAACGAGATGAAGAACAGGATCGCCTTCGGGTTCAGCAGGCTGATCACCAGCGCCTTGCGGAACGGGCTGCGCATCGCCGCCGGCTCCGCGGCGTCGATGAGCCGCGGCGTGCTCGGGTCGTTGCGGTCGCGCCAGCGCCGCGCGGCGCCGAGCAGCATTGTCACCCCGACATAACCGAGGTACGCGGCGCCCACGTACTTGATCACCATGAACAGCGGGGGGTACGCCTTGAGCAGCGACGCCACCCCGGCGGCGGAGAGGAACATCAGCACCCCGTCGCCGACGAACACGCCTCCGGCGGCCCGGTAGCCCACCGCGATGCCCCGCTTGGCCGCGGTGGAGAGCACGAAGAGCGAGTTCGGCCCGGGCAGCAGGATGATGGCCACGGTGCCCAGCACGTACGTCCAGATGTCGGTGATCCCCAGCACGCCCGCCATCATCACGCCACCGGTGCCGTCCGCAGAAGCCTTTCGCGCAGCCGGGCCTGTGCCTTCGGCCACTCGTCGACGGTCATCGCGTACTGCACGGTGTCCCGCCAGGAGCCGTCCGGGCGTTGCCGGTGCATCCGGAGCACGCCTTCCCGGGTCGCGCCGAGCCGTTCGATGCCCGCCTGGGAGCGCAGGTTGCGGATGTCGGTGTGCCACGCCACCCGTACCGCGCCCAGGTCGTCGAAGGCCCGGCTGAGCAGCAGCAACTTGGCCTCGGTGTTGATCCCGGTGCGCCACCAGGGCCGCCCGAGGAAGGTGTGCCCGATCGCCACCGATCGCCGCTGCGGGTCGATCTCGTAGTAGGAGGTGCTGCCGACCACCGCCCCGGTCGCCGCGCACCGCTGCACCCAGGCCACCCGCTCGCCACCGTGCTGGGCGGTCAGGGCGGTGCGGATCACCTCGGCCGTCGCGGCGGGTGAGCTGGGCAGCGCGACGCCGAGGTGTCGCCAGACCTCCGCGTCCGCCGTGGCGGCGTGCAACTCGTCGGCGTGGGCCAGCTCCAACGGCTCCAGCCGGACGTGCTCGCCGCGCAGCGACACCGGATCGTGCCAGGGCGTGCGGGCCGTCCGCAGGAACGCCGGCAGCGGCGCGGTGACCCCGGCGTCCGGCTCGGGTTGCCCGGCGGTCAGCCGCAGCGGCAGCACGCCGGCCCAGTGCGGCAGGTGCAGGTCGGCCTCGTCCTCGCGGACCCCACCGGTGCGGTTGCGGACCGACACCTCGTGCAGTGGCAGTGCCAGCACGGCGGTCTCGGCCAGCTCGCGCCGGCTGGGTGGGCGGGTGTCAGTGCTGCGCCCCGAGCCGACCTTCTCGACAAGCGCGGTGAGCATCGCGCTCTTCTCCCGCTCGTCGGTGACCAGTCGGGCGGTGCCGAGCGCGACCACCGAGCGGTAGTTGGCGCTGTGGTGGAACTGGGAGCGGGCGTAGACCAGGCCGTCCAGCACTGTCACCGCGACGCAGACCTCCAGCCCGCCGTCGCGGGCCGCGAGCAGCGGGCGGCTGCCGGTGGAGCCGTGCAGGTAGAGCGTGTCGCCGATGCGGACGTGCAGGGTGGGCAGCACCCGTGGCTGGCCGTCGACGGTGAAGCCGAGCGCGCAGTGGTACGCCTCGTCGAGCACCGCGTGGGCGGCGGCCCGGTCGTAGCTCATCTTGTCGCGCGAGCGGTGGGGTGTGGTCCGGGCGGTGGGTGGATACATGCGGTCGCCCCTTTGTTCTAGTACAATCTCTTGTTTGTGTCAGCACGCTATCAGCTCAGTGGTACGACGGCCGTCGAGATTTCGGCCAGCATCGAGTCGGGCATCCGTACCGGCGGCCTGCCGCCGGGGGCCGCCCTGCCGCCAGTGCGCGCGCTCGCCGTCGAGTTGGGGGTCAGCCCCGCCACGGTCGCCCGCGCCTACCAGGACCTGCGCCAGCGCGGCCTGCTCGCCACCGCCGGGCGGCACGGCACCCACGTGCGCCCGCGCCCGCCGGTGGCCGCCCGCCGCTCCGCGCTGCGCCCCCCGCCGTTGCCCGGCGCCCGGGACCTGTCCCGGGGCGAACCCGACCCCCGGCTGCTCCCGCCACTCGGCCCGCAGCTGGCGGCCCTCGCCGCCGACGACGGCCCGTCGGTCGGCTACTCCGACGCCGGAGTGCTGCCGGAGCTCGCCGAGGCGGCCCGCGCCCGGCTGAGCGCCGACGGCGTACCGGCCGGGGAGCTCACCCTCACCGGCGGCGCGCTGGACGGCATCGAACGGCTGCTCGGCGCACACCTGCGCCCCGGTGACGCGGTGGCGGTGGAGGACCCGGGCTGGGCCAACCTGCTCGACCTGGTCGCCGCGCTGGGGCTGCGCCCGATCGGCGTGCCGCTGGACGACGAGGGGCCGCTGGTGGCCGGGGTGGCCGCCGCGCTGGCCGCCGGAGCACGGGCGCTGGTGGTCACCAGTCGGGCGCAGAACCCGACCGGCGCCGCCGTCTCCGCCGCCCGCGCCGAAGCGCTCCGGGCGCTGCTCGCCGGTCGGCGGGACCTGCTGTTGATCGAGGACGACCACGCCGCCGAACTGGCCCGGGTGCCCCTGCACCCGCTGGCCGGGGCCACCCCGAGCTGGGCCTTCGTCCGTTCGGTGAGCAAACCCTTCGGCCCGGACCTGCGGCTCGCGGTGCTGGTCGGCGACGAGACCACGGTGGCCCGGGTGACCGGCCGGACCCGGGTCGGCGCCGGCTGGGTCTCCACAGTGTTGCAGCGGCTGGTCCTCGCCCTCTGGCAGGACCCGGCGGTCACCGAGCAGGTGCGACGGGCGGCGGAGAGCTACGAGCGGCGGCGTGAAGGGCTGCTCGCCGCACTGGCCGCGCACGGCCTGACCGCGCACGGTCGCAGCGGCATCAACGTCTGGCTGCCCGTGTCCGACGAGACCAGCGTGGTCACCGCCCTGCGCGATGCCGGCTGGGCGGTGGCTCCCGGCGCCCTCTACCGGATCGCCGCGCCACCCGCCGTCCGCATCTGCGTCAGCCCCCTGACCACCGAGGAACTGGCCCCGCTGGCGGCCGCCCTGGCCCGCGCCCAGAATCCCGCCCCTCCCCGAGGCTTTCCGACCTGACCCACCCGCCCACCCCCGTCGGGCACGTTCGTTTTCCCCCGAAAGTGCGACATCGCGATGGTTCGGGGCGGATCGGATGGGTATGCGGGGCGCCGGAGGTGGGAGATCATGGCTTCAGGTGGGGCGCGTAAGGGAGTCTGGATCGCTGTCGCAGTGGCGATCATCATCATCATTATCGTGCTGATCGCTATCGCTTCCGGCGGGGACGGCGGCGGCAACGGGTACTGACGCGGGTCGGTCGGTGCCGCGTCGCAACGCCTCGCGTCGCGGCACCGCGCCGCGGACGTACCCGACGTCAGGCACCGGACGGGTATATAACAGTCGGCATGGCCGAGCAGACCGGGAGCGCTCCGGGCGCCCAGCGATTCATCCCGCCCGCCGCCGACACCATCGATGACCTGCGCACCGCGGCCGGTGGCTGCCGGGGCTGCGAGCTGTACCGCGACGCCTCGCAGACGGTCTTCGGCCGGGGCGACGAGAGCGCCCGGGTGGTGCTGGTCGGTGAGCAACCCGGTGACATGGAGGACCAGAAGGGGCTGCCGTTCGTCGGCCCCGCCGGCCGGCTGCTGCGACGTGCCGTCGACGACGCCGGGCTGGAGCCGGGTCAGCTCTACCTCACGAATGCCGTGAAGCACTTCCGGTTCGAGTTGCGCGGCAAGCGGCGGATCCACCAGACACCGGACCAGGCGCACATCACCGCCTGCCGGCCGTGGCTGGTCGCCGAGTTCGCCCGGCTGCGTCCGGAGATCGTGGTGGTGCTCGGGGCCACCGCCGCCAAGGCGCTGCTCGGCCCATCCTTCCGGGTCACCAGGCAGCGGGGCGAGCTGCTGCCCTGGCCCGAGTCGGCACAGCACCCGGAGGACTTCCAGCGGGTGCCGGTGGACAACGCCGGAAAGCGTGCCGACGCGCCGACGGCGCGGCTGCTGGCCACCATCCACCCGTCCGCGGTGCTGCGCGCCGACGATCAGGACAAGGCGTACGAAGGACTGGTCACCGACCTCGCCGTGGTCAACCGTGCCCTCGTCGGGTAGGTGACCGACAGCGAAAATGGCCACCGCGGCCGGGTGCCGAGGCGATACCCACCAGAAACGACAATGCACGATCGGCGTAACAGGCCCTCTGCAGACTCATGCGAGTCGATCTTGTAGGGGAGGCCGTTATGAGCGATCAGACACAGTCGATGGTCAGCCGGCGTGGGTTCCTGCGTGCGGTCGGAGTCAGCGGCGGTGCCGGCGCGATGCTCGCCACGATGGGCGCCATGGGGCTCGCTCCCAGCGCGGCCGGATCCGTGGTCCCCGCATTCCGGGCGCCGGAGCGATCCGATTTCACCCTGACCGGGCGGTCGGGCGCCAGCGTGGTCGTTCTCGGCGGCGGCATCGCCGGGCTCACCACCGCGTACGAGTTGGGCAAGGCGGGCTATGACTGCACGATCCTGGAGGCCCGACACCGCGTCGGTGGGCGGAACCTGACCATCCGGGGTGGCGACGTCGAGACCGACCTCGACGGACGCACCCAGCGGGCCGGCTTCTCCGACGGGGTCTACTTCAACGCCGGGCCGGGTCGGATCGCGCAGTGGATGGTCACCATGGACTACTGCCGGGAACTCGGCGTACCCATCGAGGTCTTCACCAACCAGAACGCCGACGCCTGGATCTACAACGAGTCCGCCGGGATGACCGAGCCGATCCGGTACCGCACCGCCAAGTCCGACGTGTACGGCTACGTCTCGGAACTGCTCGCGAAGGCCACCGACCAGGGTGCGCTGGACGGCCGGCTCACCACCGACGACCGCGACCGGCTGCTGTCGTTCCTGCAGAGCTTCGGCGCGATCGGCGGGCGGACCAGCGACTGGGCCTACACCGGGACCAACCGGCGCGGGTTCTCCGGGTATCCGGGCGCGGGCAACGACGTGGGCACCCTGCTCGGCACGCCGCCGCCGCTCTCCGACGTCTTCGCCAGCAATGTGGGCCGGTACTTCTCGTTCGAGCTCGGCTACGACCAGGCCATGCTGATGTTCCAGCCGGTCGGCGGGATGGACCAGATCCCGCGCGCCCTGGCCAGGGCCGTCGGCGCGAAACGGGTCCGGCTCAACGCCGAGGTGACCGGGGTGACCGACCGGGGCAGTCGGGTCGAGGTGACCTACCGGCAGGGCGGCCGGCAGTCGCAGATCACCGCCGACTACTGCGTGGCGGCGCTGCCGCCGCACCTGATGGCCCGGGTACCGCACAATCTCGGCACCGAGGTGACCGCCGCCCTGACCGACTTCCCGGTCACCGCCGCCGGCAAGATCGGCCTGGAGTACCGCAGCCGCTGGTGGGAGACCGACCAGCGGATCTACGGCGGCATCACCGAGACCGACCTGGACCTGTCGCACATCTGGTACCCGTCCTACGGCTTCCACGGCAAGCGCGGCCTGGTCGTCGGCTACTACAACACCGGGGCGAACGCCAGGGCGTACAGCGGGCTCGCGCCGGAGCAGCGCAGGGAGCGCGCCGTCAGCCAGGGTGTGAAGATCCACGGTGACAAGTACCGCACCGAGTTGGTCTCCTCGTACTCGCACGCCTGGGACCGGACCCGCTACATCGAGGGCGCCTGGACCTCGCCCCGGTACGGCACACCCGGATACAACCTGCTGCTCCAGCCGGCGGGGCGGGTCTACTTCGCCGGGGACTGGCTGAGCCACGAGGTGGCCTGGCAGCACGGTGCGTTCGTGGCGGCCCGTTCGGCGGTCTCCGCGCTGCACCAGCGGGTGATGGCCGGCTGACCGATCCGAGCCCCTCGCGGGGGGCTGGCGGCGGGTGGGGGGTGGGTGCGCGAGGATGGGTCACCCCCACCTGAGGAGCGCAGATGGCCACCGACCTGACCGCGCCGCGTACCGTCAGCCGCGCCGACGTCACGCCGATCCAGCGTCGTACCCTGCGTTTGCTCTTCACCACCCAGATCATCGGTGGCATCGGCGTGACCATCGGCATCGCCGTGGGCGCGCTGCTCGCCGCGCGGATCGCCGGCACCGCGATGGCCGGTGTGGCGCAGAGCGCCGCGGTGGTGGGCGCGGCGCTGCTCGCCGTCCCGGTCACCCGGATCATGGCGCGGCACGGGCGGCGACCGGGCCTGGTGGTGGCGTACACGGTCGGCGCCGTCGGCGGCGTGCTCGTGGTGCTGGCCGCGGCCACCCGCTGGGTGCCGCTGCTCTTCCTCGGGATGCTGCTCTTCGGTGGTGGCACCGCCGCGAACCTCCAGGCCCGGTACACGGCGGTGGATCTCGCCGAGCCGGCCCGCCGAGGGCGGCAGCTCTCCCTGATCGTCTGGGCCACCACCATCGGCGCGGTGGCCGCGCCGAACTTCGCCGCGCTGGCCGACCGGGTCACCACGGGCTGGGGGCTGCCCCCGTTGGCGGGGCCGTTCGCGTTCAGTTCGGTCGCGTTCGTGCTGGCCGCGGTCGTCCTCCTCGGGCTGCTCCGGCCCGACCCGCTGCTCACCGCGCGGCGGCTCGCGGCGGCCGTCGCGCCGGCGACCGGTGGGGGGACCCCGGCCGCCGCGCCGGTCGGGGCGCGCGCGCCGCGCGGCGCCGGGATGTGGGCGGCCTGGTCGGTGGTACGCGGTCGGCCGGCCGCCCGGCTCGGCATCGCCGCGGTGGCGGTCGGTCACCTGGTGATGGTGGCGGTGATGTCGATGACGCCGGTCCGGCTCGGCGAGTCGCACGCCGACGCCGACGTGCTGCGGCTGGTCGGCATCGTGTTGAGCCTGCACATCGCCGGCATGTACGCGTTGTCTCCGCTGGTCGGCTGGCTCACCGACCGGCTCGGCCGGCGGGCGGTGATCCTCGGTGGGGTCGGGTTGTTGCTGGCCGCCTGCGCGGTCGCCGGCACCGCCGGGCACCACACCCCCCGGCTGTCGGTGGGTCTGGTCCTGCTCGGGTTGGGCTGGTCGGGGACGATGGTGGCCGGCTCGACGCTGCTGTCCGAGTCGGTGCCGGCCTGGGTGCGGCCGAGCGTGCAGGGGCTGTCCGACCTGATCATGGGTCTGGCCGGGGCCGGGGCCGCCGTGGCCAGCGGGTTTGTCATGCAGTCCGCCGGATATCCCGTGCTCACCCTGCTCGCGGCGGTCGCGGTGGTGCCCCTGGTGGCGCTAGCGTTGCGGCCGGTGCCGACCAGGGCACCGGACAAGGAGGGCTGATCACTGTGCGGCTGACCGACTTCTGGACGCGCCTTGACGAGGCGTTCGGGCCCGGCTACGCGGCCAGCATCGCCCGCGATCAGGTGCTGTCGCAGCTCGGCGGACGGACCATCGAGCAGGCACTCGCGTCGGGGGAGCAGACGCACGTGGTGTGGCGGGCGGTGTGTGCCGCCTACCCCGACCGCGTGCCCGCCCGACTACGCTGAGCAGCCTTTTCGTCGCTTCCGCGTGTCGCTTGCCGAGTCGTACACCTGTTCGGCTATTGTCCACAGCGGGGTGCTCGTCCACAGCTCGCGGCCCGTCGGCTGGTTTTCTGTCGGACCCAGCGCCTAGCGTGTCCGCGTGACGCGAAGCTCAGCAAAGACGCCGGCGAAGGCAGGGGTGGCAACCATGGCAGCAGGGCCTGACCGGGAGAAGGCACTCGACCTTGCTCTCGCTCAGATTGACAAGCAATTCGGCAAGGGCTCGGTGATGCGCCTGGGTGACCGGCCGGTCATCCAGACCGCGATCATCCCGACCGGCTCCATCGCGCTCGACGTGGCGCTGGGCATCGGCGGTCTGCCGCGTGGCCGGGTGGTCGAGATCTACGGTCCCGAGTCCAGCGGTAAGACCACCGTGGCACTGCACGCGGTGGCCAACGCCCAGCGCAACGGTGGCATCGCCGCCTTCATCGACGCCGAGCACGCCCTCGACCCGGAGTACGCCAAGGCCCTCGGCGTCGACACCGACGCGATGCTGGTCTCGCAGCCGGACACCGGCGAGCAGGCGTTGGAGATCGCGGACATGCTGATCCGCTCCGGCGCCCTGGACATCATCGTGATCGACTCGGTGGCGGCCCTGGTGCCGCGCGCCGAGATCGAGGGCGAGATGGGCGACAGCCACGTGGGCCTCCAGGCCCGGCTGATGAGCCAGGCACTCCGGAAGATCACCGGTGTGCTCAGCAACACCGGCACCACGGCGATCTTCATCAACCAGCTGCGGGAAAAGATCGGCGTCATGTTCGGCAGCCCGGAGACCACCACCGGTGGTCGGGCGCTGAAGTTCTACGCCTCGGTCCGGCTCGACGTGCGACGCATCGAGAGCCTCAAGGACGGCACCGACGTGGTCGGTAACCGCACCCGGGTCAAGGTCGTGAAGAACAAGGTCGCCGCGCCGTTCAAGCAGGCCGAGTTCGACATCATGTACGGCAAGGGCATCTCGCGCGAGGGCTCGCTGATCGACGTCGGCGTGGAGCAGGCGATCATCCGCAAGTCCGGAGCGTGGTACACGTACGACGGCGACCAGCTCGGTCAGGGCAAGGAGAAGGCCCGGGAGTTCCTGAAGGAAAACCCGGACGTGGCCGCCGAGATCGAGAAGAAGATCCTGGAGAAGCTCGGCGTCGGTGTCGGCGCGGGTGACGCCGCCGGTGGCCCCGAGCTGCCGCCTGTCGACTTCTGACCGGTCGCTGACCCATGGCAGGACGACGCGCCCGTACGGGGCGGGGCTGGGATGCCAGCCCGCCCCGTACGGGCGACGCCACCGATCCACCGCGTCCCCGCCAGGGGCGCCGTGGACGCTCCGCCGAGACCGACCAGGTCGAGTCTCCCGGCCCTCCTCGTGACGAGTCGGAGGTGGCCCGCGAGATCTGCCTGCGGCAGCTCGCGGTCCGGCCCCGCACCCGGGCCGAGCTGGCCGGCGCGCTGGCCAAGCGGGGCATCTCCGAGCAGGTCTCGGCCGAGGTGCTCGACCGGTACGACGAGGTCGGCATCATCGACGACGCCGCGTTCGCCAGGGCCTGGGTGTCGAGCCGGCATTCGGGGCGGGGGCTGGCCCGCCGGGCGCTCGCCAACGAGCTGCGCCGCAAGGGCGTGGACGGCGAGGTGGCCACCGAGGCGCTCGGTGAGCTGGACGAGGAGACCGAGGCGGACACCGCCCGTGTCCTGGTGGAGCGCAAGCTGCGTACCGCCCGGGGAGAGCCGGACGCGGTGTTCCGCCGGCTGGTGGGCATGCTGGCCCGCAAGGGCTACCCGCCAGGTGTGGCGATCCGGGCGGTGAAGGACGCGTTGGCCGCGCAGAGCGCCGAGGCGGCCGAGTTCGCCGAGCAGATCGACGCCGACGCGCTCGCCGACGCCGAGAGCGAATTGGACCGCGACAACCGCCCGTCCGACTGACCGACCGCCGGGCCGCGCTGTTCGACGTCGGCGTGGATGCCGGGCGATCTGGACGCGGTCCGGCGGGCGGGGCGCCGGGGGGTCATCGTTGTCACAAAGACGGCTCTGCGGGCGCTGTGGCGTCGCTGAACAGGTACGACATCCGGATCCGTGTCGTCGGATCGCCAGGTTTGTCACCGCGTGTCCGCAACAGCATCAGCTTTGCGTGACGATGTGACTTCTCTCCGTTCGGGGGGTTTGATCATGACTCCTTGACCAGAGCACCCCTGGCGACCTAGCCTCGCCATACAGGCTCACATTGCCCGACCAGCGCAGGCTAAGCGCACAACATAGATCGCGTAACAAGACAGCATCACTTTGGCCGACTCCGCGGCCTTTGGCGGCAGATCTGGACAGGCCGGTCCGGAACTTCGCGACAACTGCACCCGGTCGCCGACGATGCCCGAGGGCACCGCCGGCGGAGAGAGCTACCCACGGCCAGCCGCTCCGGTCGGGCGTCCACAGCCGCAGGAGTGTGCCCCCGGCACGGTCGCTGCGGTCTCGACGTTAGGGGAGGCGGCCATGGCGGGGCGGCGGCACAGGTTCATCGGTAGACCCGACGGGGTCCCGGCATGAACGCGTTCGACGTCGTGCTCCTCGCGGCCGTCCTCGTCCTCGCCGTGGTGGTGATCGGGGCCGTGCTGGTCGGCGTCCGGACGCTGCGGCGGGTGGGCGGAGCGCCGGCTCCGGAGGATCCCGCCTTCATCGCCGAGAAGGACCGTCAGGAGCAGTCGCTGGCCGCCCTGCGGACCGCGGCCGACGAGGCGAACAGCACGATCGACGTGGCGAAGTCCGCGGCGGCGGCGGCCCGTGCCGAGGCGGCGGCGGCGAAGGCCGAGGCGAAGGCCGCTCGCGCCGAGGCGCGCCGGGTGCTCGACGACGCCCGCGCCGAGGCGGACACCGTCCTGGAGCGCGCCCACAAGCAGGCCGAGTCGGACGCCGAGCAGTTGCGCACGACGGCCCGGCGCAGCGGTGAGCGGGAGGTCGCGGTGCTCGCCGCCACCACCCGCGAGCAGGCCGCGGAGGTGGAGCGTCGGGCGGCCCGGATGGACGAGCGGGAGCGGATGCACACCGAGGAGGTGGAGCGGTTCGCCGAGCGGGAGCGGCAGCTCACCGAGGCGCGCGCCGCCCTCGCGACCCGGGAGTCCGCGCTGGCCCGCCGGGAGGCCGAGCTCGCCGAGTCCGAGGAACTGCGCCGTCGGGAGTTGGAGCGGATCGCCGGGCTCAGCGCCGACGCGGCGAGGCTGGAGTTGGTCGAGGCGATCGAGACCCAGGCCAAGCGGGAGGCGGCGCTGCTGGTGCGCGACATCGAGTCCGACGCGCGCAACACCGCCGAGCAGCGGGCCCGCCACATCGTGGTGGACGCGATCCAGCGGGTGGCAAGCGAACAGACCGCGGAGAGCGTGGTCAGCGTCCTGCACCTGCCCGGTGACGAGATGAAGGGGCGGATCATCGGCCGGGAGGGGCGCAACATCCGCGCCTTCGAGTCGGTGACCGGCGTCAACCTGATCATCGACGACACTCCCGAGGCGGTGCTGCTCTCCTGCTTCGACCCGGTCCGCCGCGAGGTGGGTCGGTTGACCCTGGAGAAGCTGGTCCTGGACGGGCGGATCCACCCGCACCGGATCGAGGAGGTCTACGACCTGGCCCGGCAGGAGGTGGAGCAGCTCTGCCTCCGGGCCGCCGAGGACGCCCTGGTCGAGGTCGGCATCACCGAGATCCACCCGGAGCTGGTGGCGCTGCTCGGCCGGCTGCGCTACCGCACCTCGTACGGGCAGAACGTGCTCAAGCACCTGGTCGAGACCGCGCACATCGCCGGCATCATGGCCGCCGAGCTGCGGTTGGACGTGCCCATCATCAAACGGTCGGCGTTCCTGCACGACATCGGCAAGGCGCTCACCCACGAGGTGGAGGGCAGCCACGCCATCATCGGCGCGGACCTGGCCCGCAAGTACGGCGAGCACGAGGACGTGGTGCACGCCATCGAGGCGCACCACAACGAGGTGCCGCCGCAGACCATCGAGGCAGTGCTCACCCAGGCCTCCGACGCCTGCTCCGGCGGTCGGCCGGGCGCGCGCCGGGAGAGCCTGGAGGCGTACGTCAAGCGGCTGGAGCGGATCGAGGAGATCGCGGCCGGCAAGCTCGGCGTGGACAAGGTCTTCGCCATGCAGGCCGGCCGGGAGATCCGGGTGATGGTCAAGCCGGACGACGTGGACGACATCGGGGCGGCAGTGCTGGCCCGCGACGTGGCCAAGCAGATCGAGGAGGAGCTGACCTACCCGGGTCAGATCCGGGTCACAGTGGTCCGCGAGTCCCGGGTCACCGAGATCGCCCGCTGATCGCCGAACAGACGACGGGCGGGTGGCCGTGGCCACCCGCCCGTCGCTCGTTCCGCTGCCGGTCAGATCATCCGGCCGGCGGCGTCGCCCACGTCCTGGGAGGGCAGCACCTTCGCCGCGCTGCGCGGGGTGCGACCCATCCGCTTCTGCAACCACCAGGCCAGGACCGACAGCGCACCGCAGATGGTGATGTAGATGGCGGCCACGATGAGATACGTCGGCACGTACGGCAGGCCGAACGGCAACCGGCCGCCGATCTGCTTACCCACGAAGAGCAGCTCGGGGTAGGTGATGATGAAGCCCAGCGCGGTGTCCTTGAGCAGCACCACGAGCTGGCTGACGATCGCCGGCAGCATCGACCGGACCGCCTGCGGCAGCAGGATCAACCGCAGCACCTGGTTCTTGCGCAGGCCGATCGCGTACGCGCCCTCGGTCTGCCCGTACGGCACCGCGTTGATGCCGGCCCGGAAGATCTCCGCGAGCACCGAGCCGTTGTAGAGCATCAGCCCGATGACCAGCGCCCAGAGCTTGTCGATCGACCAGCCGTACTGCAACGGCACGTAGTAGCCGAAGAAGATCAGGATCAGCAGGGGGATCGCCCGGAACAGCTCCACCACGAAGGTGGCCGGGGTGCGCAGGATCCACTTGTCGCTCAGCCGGGCGCTGGCGAAGAACGCGCCGAAGAGCAACGCCAGGACCGCGGCGATGCCGGCGGCCTTCAGCGTCGCCCACAGGCCGCCGAGCAGCTCGCGCTGCACCGAGGCGTACTGGAACTGCTCCCACTTGCGGGCCTCGAACTGGCCGGTGTCGGCGAACTTGTAGCCGATGTAGGCGAGCAGGGCGATGATGCCGGCGGTGGAGACGACGCCCAGGATCGCGTTGCGCCGCTTGGCGCGGGGTCCGGGCAGGTCGTAGAGGATCGACGCCTGGCTCAACTCAACCACCTTCCGTTCGCGGCCGTCGGGCCCGCCAGCTCGCTCATCGGGCCACCCTCCACTTGCGCTCCAGGAACCGCTGCAACGCCACCAGCGGCAGGATCAGGATCAGGAAGCCGATGGTGATCCAGAGCAGGACGGCGAACTGCGGCTCGCCCCGCTCCGCCATGTACGAGGGGATCGCGCCGGCTTCCAGCACCGAGAAACCGGCGGCGATTGTGGTGTTCTTCAGCATGGCGATGAACACGCTCATCATCGGCGGGACCATCGCCCGCAACGCCTGCGGCAGCACGATGAGCGTGAGCACCTGACCGAAGGTCATGCCCAGCGCGCGGGCCGCCTCGGCCTGCCCGGCGGCGACGGTGTTCACGCCGGAGCGGATCACCTCGCAGACGAACGCCGAGGTGTAGACGGTCAGCGCGATGGCGGCGCTGGCGAAGTAGTCGATGTTGACGTCCAGCTTCGGCACCGCGAACACGAGGAACGCGAAGACAAGCGTCAGCGGGGTGTTGCGCACCAGATTGACGTACGTGGCGCCGAACGCGCGCAGCGCCGGCACGGGGGAGACCCGCATCGCGCCGAGCAGCGTGCCGATGACGAGGCAGCCGACCGCGGCGATCAGGAAGAGTTTGACGGTGTTGGTGAACCCGTCAACGAACAGTTGCCCGTTGTCCGTCAGTACGCGGAAGAACTCGCCCATGCCTCGCTCTCAGTCCTCGGACGGACGCCGGACGGGGACGAGCCCCGCCCGGCGCCACAACTCGTGTTGAGCCGGTTGGTCAGTACCGCTCAAGGGTGGGCGGGGCGCCCGCCGAGCCGGACAGGCCCAGCGTGCCGTCGTAGATCTTCTGCCAGGTGCCGTTGCCGAACGAGGCCTCGATCTGGTTGTTGACGTAGTCGCGCAGCGCCTTGTCGTCCTTCGGCAGGCCGATGCCGTACTTCTCGGTGCTGAACGGCTTGCCAACCACCTTCAGCTCGGTCGGGCTCTGTGCCGCGAAGCCCTTCAGGATGGCGTCGTCGGTGGTGACGGCGTCGACCTTCTTGTCGAGCAGCTGCGAGACGCACTCCGAGTAGGTCTTGAACTCGACGATGTTGTTCGCCTCGGTCAGACCCTCGTCGCGGACCTTCTGGATCGGGGTCGAGCCGGTGGCCGAGCAGATCTTCTTGCCCTTGATGGTGTCCTTGCCGGTGATCGACGTCTCGTCCTTGCGGACCAGCAGGTCCTGGCCGGCGACGAAGTACGGGCCGGCGAAGGAGATGTCGTTCTTGCGCTTGTCGGTGATCGAGTAGGTGCCGACGTAGTAGTCGACCTCACCACCCTTGATCGCGGTCTCCCGGTTGGCCGACGCGATCTCCTTGTACTCGATCTTCGCCGGGTCGATGCCCAGCGTGCTGGCCACGTACTGGGCGATCTCGATGTCGAAGCCGCACCGCTTGCCCTGGGCGTCCTTGTAGCCGAGGTTCGGCTGGTCGAACTTGACCCCGACGGAGACCTTGCCGGCCGTCTTGATCTTCTCGAAGGTCGGGCTGCCGGGGATGGCCGCGTCCGTCTTGGGGGTGAAGGTCGCGCCGGAGCTCTTGCAGGTGTCGGACTGGGCGCCAGCGGGGGCGCTGCCGTCCGCGCTCGGGGTCGGCTCACCCTCCTTGCCGCAGGCCGCAGCCGACAGGGCGAGGGAGGCCATCATGGCGACCGCCGCCACGCGCTTCATACGCATACTCTTCTCCTTCTTTCACGGAGCCCACCGGTGGTCGGCGCGCTCCACTACGGACGCCTAGTGCGTGAGGATCTTGGAGAGGAAGTCCTTCGCCCGGTCGCTGCGCGGGTTCTCGAAGAACTCCGCCGGGGAGGCGTCCTCGACGAGCTTGCCGTCGGCCATGAAGATGACCCGGTTGGCCGCGTGCCGGGCGAAGCCCATCTCGTGGGTGACCACGACCATCGTCATGCCGTCGCGGGCCAGCGAGGTCATCACGTCCAGCACCTCGCCGACCATCTCCGGGTCCAGCGCGCTGGTGGGCTCGTCGAAGAGCATCGCCTTGGGCTGCATGGCCAGGGCGCGGGCGATGGCCGCCCGCTGCTGCTGCCCGCCGGAGAGCTGGGCCGGGAACTTGTCCGCCTGGTTGGCGATGCCGACCCGGTCGAGCAGGGCCAGGCCGCGCTCGCGGGCGGCGGCCGGCTTCTCCTTGCGGACCTTGATCGGGCCGAGGGTGACGTTCTCCAGGATGGTCTTGTGCGCGAAGAGGTTGAAGGACTGGAAGACCATCCCCACCTCGCTGCGCAGCTTCGCGAGGGGCCTGCCCTCGGCCGGCAGCGGCTGGCCGTCGAAGGTGATCGTGCCGGAGTTGATCGGCTCGAGTCGGTTGATGGCGCGACACAGCGTCGACTTGCCGGAGCCGGACGGGCCGATCACCACGACCACCTCACCCCGACCCACCGACAGCGAGACGTCGTCCAGCACGTGCAGCGGCCCGAACCACTTGTTGACCGCGTCCAGCACGATGAGCGGTTCGCCCGTCGTCACGTCGTCCACCGTCCCCTGTCGTCTCCCGGATCGGGGTCGGTTGACCCCCGGTGCGGCCACTGTAGGCGGCCTGATGTGGCGGAACGCAACTCAGCGGGTCACGGAGCGGTAACACCGGTCACGATCGTCGACGAGCGTCCGATTCCGGTCACTGTGCGGGTCACAACGGTGGCGATCGTGGCAGGTTGTCGAGATCATGGACGGATGACCGAACCGGTACGGCTGACCCGTTACGCCCGTGGTGGCGGCTGCGCCTGCAAGATCCCGCCCGGTGAGCTGGAGATCATGGTGTCCGGTCTCGGCCCGGCCACCGGCACCGCGGAGCTGCTTGTCGGGTTGGACCACGGTGACGACGCCGCGGTGGTGCGGCTGGACGAGCGGACCGGCCTGGTCAGCACCGCCGACTTCTTCACCCCGGTGGTCGACGACGCGTACGACTGGGGTCGGATCGCCGCGGCCAACGCGCTCTCCGACGTGTACGCGATGGGTGGCACCCCGCTTGTCGCGCTCAACCTGCTCTGCTGGCCGCGCGACGTGCTGCCGATGGAGTTGGCCGGCGAGGTTCTGCGCGGCGGCCAGGACGTGGCCCGGGAGGCCGGCTGTCACCTGGCCGGCGGGCACAGCGTGGACGACGACGGCCCGAAGTACGGCCTCGCTGTCACCGGCACGGTCCGCCCGGAAGAGTTGATCACTCTCGACGCCGGGCGGGTCGGGGTGCCGTTGTCGCTGACGAAGCCGCTCGGGGTGGGTGTGCTCAACACCCGACACAAGGCCACCGGTGAGAGCTTTCCGGAGGCGGTGGCCTCGATGAGCGCGCTCAACTCCGACGCCTCCCGCGCGGCGGTCGCCGCCGGCATCCGCTGCGGCACCGACGTGACCGGGTTCGGGCTGCTCGGGCACGCCTCGAAGCTGGCCCGGGCCAGCCAGGTCACGGTGGCCATCGACGCGGCCCGCGTGCCGTACCTGGCGGGCGCCCGGGAAGCGCTGCGCGACGGGTACGTCAGCGGCGGCAGCCGGCGCAACCTGGAGTGGGTGACGCCGTGGACGGATTTCGGCGCCGTGGGCGAGGAGGAGCGGTTGCTGCTTGCCGACGCGCAGACCTCCGGCGGTCTGCTGGTCGCCGGCGAGATCCCCGGCGCTCCCGTGGTGGGTGAGTTGCTGCCGCGCGGCGAGCACCTCGTCGTCCTGCGCTGACCCTGCCCAGGGGCCGACGCCGGACACGCGAGGGCCGCTCGCCGGACACGCGGAGGCGGTGGTGCGGTTGGCGCACCATAGCCGATAAACTGTCACCTTCCCGCTACTCCGAGCAATGCGGCTCAGGGAAATTTTGCCCGGAATGGTCACAGACCGGTAACTTGCCCCCGGCTGGGGTCAAATGCCCCCCACCATCGTGAGTAAGGCCCGATCCGGAGGCCGGTGGGACGAACGCAGCGAGGAGGCGGAATGACCGAGCTGTGGAACTGGAGAATCGACGGGGCTCGACCCGTGGAGGTCTACCCGGCGCTGGCCGAGGCGCTCGGTCGGGTGGTGATGCCGCTGGCGGTGGCCGACCCGGCCCGACTGCCGGCGTACGCGGTGGTGTGCGACGTCTGGGAGGCGCCGGGCGAGTTCGCGACGGTAGTGGACTGCTACGGGGTGCCCGAGGGGCTCCCCGAGCACGCCAGCATCGCCGCGCTCGCTCGACTGTTGGGCCGCAACTGCCTGCTGCGCGACGACACGCTCGACGCGGGCCGGCACCTGCTCGTCGCCCCGGACGGCACGGTCCGCCCGGTGCACTTCGACGTGCGGGACACCGAGGACGGCGAGGTGCTCAGCAGGCACCGGCTCTGCACGGCGGGCGACCCCGGCTGTCGGGGCTGGTCGCAGTGCCACCGTTCGCGCTGGGCGCCGGACACGATCGTTCCGGCGCTCGCCGCGGCCTGACCCGTGGCCGAGGGGCGGGCCCGACTCGCCGCGGCCTGACCCGCCGGGGGTGGGCCGGGCGCCGCGCCGGCGAGTCGGTCCGCGCCCGCGATCAGTTGGTGGTGGCGGCCTGCCGGTCCGTGGCGCCCGAGCCGGCGCCCCGCACCACCAGGTGGTCGAGCAGGTCGCGTGTCGCCGCGGTCACGGCGGCCACCGCGGCGTCGAACGCCGCGGCGTTGTGGGCGGCGGGCGCCCGGAAGCCAGAGATCTTCCGGACGTACTGCAACGCCGCCGCCTCGACGTCCGCGTCGGTCACCTGCGGGGTGAACGGCTCACGCAGCGTCTTGATGCTCCGGCACATGTGGGTTCCTCCTCTGCCGGCACGCGGATCACCACCCGCGGTGCTGACGGTTGTACCGACGGTGACACTGGGTCGATATTTGTCTATCCTGGTCACGGACCAGAGCCTTTCGCGCAATTATCGCCGCTCGCGCTCTCAGCGCCCGGGCCCTCGGAGACTCATTGTGGACCATGCCCCCACCCGCTCGACCCGTCCCGACCTCGACAACCTCACCCGCAGCCTGCACATTCCGCTGGAGCGGATCGCCGCCGAGCACGCCGATCTGGTCGAGGCGGTCCGCCGACGCGTCGTCGTGGACGAATCCGTGCCGTCCGGCAGCGTGCCCGTCGCCGCCTTCAACTCGTCCATCTGACTGATGGCCGGCCGGTGCGGTCCACCCGGAGCGGGCGGGTCCCGCCGGCCGATCAGCCAGTTCGTGCTGAAGGTGCACAGCCGGTGCGACCTCAGTTGCGACCACTGCTACGTCTACCAGCACGCCGACCAGACCTGGCGGGGCCGGCCGGTGCGGATGGCGGCGGCCACGGTCCGGGCCGCCGCGCGACGCATCGCCGAGCACGCCCGCGAGCACGAGCTGCCGGTCGTGCACGTGGTGCTGCACGGGGGCGAGCCCCTGCTGCTGGGTGCCGCCGGGCTGCGCGAGGTGCTGGCCGAGCTGCGGGCGGCGATCACGCCGTGGACCCGGCTCGACCTGCGGATGCAGACGAACGCGGTGCTGCTCGACGACGAGCTGTGCCGCCTCCTTGTCGACTACGACGTGCAGGTCGGTGTGTCGTTCGACGGCGACCGCGCCGCCAACGACCGGCACCGGGTCTTCGCCCACGGCGGCAGCAGCCACGACCACGTCCGGCGGGCCCTGGCCCTGCTCCGGCGCCCGGAGCACCAGACCAGCTACGCCGGCATCCTCTGCACCGTCGACGTCCGCAACGACCCCGACCGGGTGTACGAGGCACTGCTCGCCGAAAGCCCGCCCCGGGTGGACCTGCTGCTGCCGCACGCCACCTGGGACCATCCGCCGGAGCGCCCCGGCCCCGGGCCCACCCCGTACGCGGACTGGCTGGGGCGGCTGCACCGGCGGTGGGTCGACGAGGGAAGGCCGGTGTCGATCCGGCTGTTCGAGGCGTTGCGGCCCGGTGGCGGGGGCACCGAGGCGTTCGGCCTCGCGCCGGCCGACGTCCTGGTGATCGAGACGGACGGCAGCTGGGAGCAGGTCGACTCGCTGAAGACCGCCTATCACGGCGCGGCGGGCACCGGGTTCGACGTGTTCGGCCACTCGGTGCACGAGGCGGCCGGGCACCCCGGGGTCGCCGTCCGGCAGGAGGGTGTGGAGGGGCTCTGCGCGACCTGCCGCGCCTGTCGGGTGGTCGACCGGTGCGGCGGCGGCCTGTACGCCCACCGCTGGCGCACCGGCTCCGGCTTCGACAACCCGTCGGTGTACTGCGCCGACCTGCTCCGCCTCATCGACAGCGTCGACGCGTACCCGCGTCCGGCGAGCCGACCGCCGGCCGCCGCGCCGGTCGAGGAGCTGCTTGACGACCTGGCGACCGGCCACGGGTCGACGCCGACGCTGGCGCTGCTCGCCGCCACCCAGCTCTCCATCACCCGGGCGTTGCTGGTGGCCTGCCGGGACCGGGCCGGTTCCACCGCCGCCTGGGAGCTGCTCGTCGAGCTCGACAAGGCGGCGCCGGAGGCGGTCCGGGCGGTCCTGGAGCACCCCTTCGTCCGGCCCTGGCTGGTGCATCGCCTCGACCCGTCGGCCCGGTCGGGCGTCCGCCCCGCTGTCGATCCGCTGCCGTCGCTCGCCGTCGCGGCGGCTCTCCGGGCGGGCGTCCCCGCCACGACGCACGTTCCGGTCCGGGTCGACACGATCACGTTGCCCACGCTCGGCAGCCTGGTGCTGCCCGGCCTGGGGGAGAGCGCCGAGGTGACCGTCCGGCCGGGTGGATTCCGGGTCCGGGGCGGGAGCACCGAGCGCACGGTGCTCCTCGATCCGGTCGAGCTGTCTGCCGACTGGCGGCCGGCGCGTGCGGTGGCGGTGCCCGGTGGCTGGTTGCTGATCGAGGACGGCGACCCGTACCGGGACTGCTACGGCCAGTCGGTGGCGTCGCGCCTGGCCGACCCGGCCGCGCGGGCGTTGGGGCGTACCGTGGCCGAGGCCTGGCGGGTCGTGCACCGGGACGTGCCGGCGCACGCGGCGGCGCTCGACGGCGGCCTGCGCGTCGTCGTGCCGCTGACACCCGACCCGGCGAGACCACTGCGCAGCGCGACCGCGCGGCACGCGTTCGGCGCGGTAGCGGTCACCCCCGATGCGGACCCGGAGACGATGGCGGTGCTGCTCGTGCACGAGTGGCAGCACGCGAAGCTCGGCGCCGCGCTGGACCTGTGCGACCTCGTCGAACCCGGCCGGGGCACCCGGATCAGGGTGCCCTGGCGCCCCGACCCGCGACCGCCCGAGGGCGTCCTCCAGGGGGTGTACGCCCACCTGGCGGTCACCCAGGTGTGGCAGTCCCGGGCGGCCCGCGACGGGGGCGCGGCGTCGGCGCACGCCGACCGTTACCTGACCTGGACCCGGGATGGCGTCGACGCGCTGCTGGCCAGCCGGTCGCTCACCGCGGCGGGCGAGCGGTTCGTCGGCCAGCTGCGGCACGCCCTGGGGGAGACCCGTGTCGGGTCCCGATGAGCGGCATCTGCCCACACTGGGCCGTCCTCGACTCGCCGACGACCTGCGAGCGTTGGGCGTCCGTCCGGGGGCGTGCCTCGTGGTGCACTGCGGCCTGCGTCGGGTGGGCCGGCTGGAGGCCGGGCCGGCGACGCTCGCCGGCGCGCTGCGCGACGTCCTCGGCCCCGCCGGCACGCTGCTGGTGCCCACGCACACCGACGGCAACTCGACCACCTCCCGGGCCCACCTGGCGGCCGTCGCCGGCATGGACCGGGCGCAGCGCGACAGGTACGAGGCGGCGCTGCCGGGCTGGGACCGCCGCAGCACGCCCTCGCAGCGGATGGGCGCGCTCGCCGAGTACGTCCGATGTGCTCCCGGGGCCGTGCGCAGTGACCACCCCCAGACGTCGTTCGCCGCGCTCGGCCCTCGGGCCCGGCAGCTCACCGCCGACCACGATCTCACCTGTCACCTGGGCGAACGCTCACCGGTCGGTGGCCTGTACGCGGCCGACGGGCAGGTCCTGCTGCTCGGCCTCGGGTACGAGGCGTGCAGCGCCCTGCATCTGGCCGAGTACCGGCTGCCGGTGCCGCCGCCCGAGCGCGACTACCGCTGCTTCCGGCTTGTCGACGGGCGCCGGGTCCGCCTCGACTTCCGTGCCCTGGACCTGGACGACCGCGACTTCCCCACGGTGGGCGCCGCGCTCGACGAGGCTCCGTTCGTGCGGCACGGCCGGGTCGGTCTGGCCAACGCCCGGCTGCTGCCGGCGCGTGCCACAGTGGACTTCGCCGTCGACTGGTTCGCGGCAAACCGGCTGGCGGCGCGACGTTGACGCGGGGTCTACGCTGATGGTCCGGCCGCGTGGGGAGGGCGGAGGGGCAGCGGTGAGCACAGCGGACGCACCCTCCCGAACGCGCGCCCCGCTCTTCTTCCTCAGCTATTCCCGGGCGCCGGTCGGCCGGGCCACCGGCAAGCCCGCCGAGTACGTCTCCCGGTTCTTCGAGGACCTCTCGGTCCACGTCAGCGAGCTGGTCGGCCCGGTGACCGGAGTGGACGCCGGCTTCCTGGACAGCTCCATCGCGGGCGGCGAACGCTGGAGCCCGGAGCTTCTCGAGGCCGCCGGCACCTGCCAGGTCTTCGTGCCACTGGTGTCCAGCGCGCTGCTCGGCAGCGAGTGGTGTGGCCGTGAGTGGGACGCGTTCTCCCGCCGACGGATCGTCCCCCGGCACAGCTCCGCCTCGGCCCACGAGACGGCGATCGTGCCGGTCACCTGGTCGCCGACGAACGGCGCCGCGCTGCCCCGGGTGCTCCGCGACATCCAACGGTTCTCCCCGACCGCCATGCCGGATCCCGACATCGCGGTGCACTACCAGCGGGATGGGGTCTATGGCTTGCTGACCATGCAGTGGGAGAACGCGTACCGCGCGGTGGTCTGGCGGCTCGCGCAACGGATCGTGGCGATCCACCGTTCGTACCTGGTGGAGCCCTGGGTGCCGGCGAGTGTGGACGAGCTGTGCAACAGGTTCGCCGAGGAGCCGGGATGAGCCGGCCGACGGACCGCCGCCGACCGGCGGCACGAGGGACGTACTTCTTCCTCAGTTACGCCCACTCGGCGCCGGCCCCGGGCGCGCGGGCCGACGCCGACGTCTGGGTCGGCCAGTTCTTCACCGACCTCACCGACGAGGTGCGCCGTCAGGCGCGACCGGTGGCCGGGATGCGGATCGGCTTCTTCGACCAGCACATCCCGTTGGGCGCCGACTGGAAGGCGGCTCTCGCCGAGGCGCTCGGTGACGCCGAGGTCTTCGTCCCGCTCTACTCGCCTGGCTACTTCAGCCGCCCGTGGGCGTTGGGGGAGCAGGAGTCCTTCCGGGCCCGGCTGGCCGCCGCCGGGCCGGCCCGGCGCACCGCCGGCCACCTCAGCCCGGTGCTGTGGATCCCGTTCCCCCCGTGGGAGGCCCATCCGGAGCTGGACGGCGCACTGGACCTGGGTCGGGACATCCCGGAGTACGCCGAGGACGGCCTGCGCGCCCTCTGCATGCTGGCCTCCTACCGAACGCAGTACGAGCTGCTGCTGAGCCGCCTGGCCAGTCGGATCGTGCACGCCGCGGAGCGGCGACCGTTGGGTCCGTCCCGGGCTCCCGGCCTCGACGAGGTCACCCGCCCGGGACCGGCCGACCCGGACTTCGTCGTCGCCGTCCTGGCCCCGACCCGGGACCGCCTTCCGACCGACCGGGACCCGGCCGGCTACGCGGCCAGCGGCCAGCTCTGGCGGCCGTACGGGCGTCGCCAGGAGCTGCCCGCCGCCGAGTACGCGGTGAGCACCGCCGAGCGCCTCGGGCTGTCCGCCCGCACTGAGGACTTCGCGCAGGCCGCCGGTCTGCTCGAGCGCCGGCCGGCGGTGCTGCTCGTGGACCCGTGGATCGCGGCGGCGCCCGACGCGTCCGCCCTGCTCGGCCGCATGCTGCACGGCCTGCGGGAGTGGGTCGTTCCACTGGTGGTCACCGACGACGACGACAGCCAGGACGCGACCCGGTGGGCGACCGAGGTGACGCAACTGCTGCACGACGCCGGTCTGCCCCAGGTGAAGCGGGCGTGCAGCATGCCGGAGTTCGTCGACCTGATGCCGGCGCTGGTCACCGAGGCCCGCCGCCAGTTCCTCAAGTACGGCCCGGTGGTCCCCTTCGAACCACCGCCGGAGCCGGTGCCGAGCCTGCGCGACGGCCTGCCGCCCGCCGGCTCCACCGCCACCACCGACCCCGCGTCCACGCCTGATGATCCGGCCCCATTGCGTCCCCACGGAGAAAACCGATGAACAACGATCGCGAAGGCCAGGTCGTCACCTTCTACTCGTTCAAGGGTGGGACGGGCCGGACGATGGCGCTGGCCAACGTCGCCTGGATCCTCGCGGCCAGCGGCCGCCGGGTGCTTGTCGCCGACTGGGATCTCGAGTCCCCCGGCCTGCACCGCTTCTTCCATCCGTTCCTGGACGCCGAGGCGATCCAGGGCACCAGCGGCGTGATCGACATGATCCGCGACTACGAGTGGGAGACCACCCGGGTCGACGACCGGCCGGATCGCTGGATGGAGCAGTACGCCCGGGTCGGCCGGCACGCGTTCTCGTTGCGCTGGAACTTCCCGGACGGCGGCGGCCTCGACTTCCTCTCCGCCGGCCGGCAGAACAGCGACTACGCCGTCTCGGTGAGCGGGCTGGACTGGGACAACTTCTACAACCGGCTGGGCGGGGCGCAGTTCTTCGAGGCGCTGCGGGCGGACATGAAGCGCCAGTACGACTTCACCCTGATCGACAGCCGGACGGGGTTGAGCGACGTCGCCGACATCTGCACCCTGCACCTCCCGGACACGCTTGTCGACTGCTTCACCCTCAGCGACCAGGGCATCGACGGGGCGGCCCGGGTGGCGCACTCGGTGCGGGACCGCTACCGGCGGCGTGACATCCGGGTCCTGCCGGTGCCGATGCGGGTCGACCAGGCTGAGAAGGAGCGGGCCGAGGCGGGTCGCCTGCTGGCCATGCGCCGGTTCGCCGGGTTGCCGGCGGGCATGACCGAGGCGGAACGGCGGCGCTACTGGGCAGCGGTCGAGGTTCCGTACCGGCCGTTCTACGCGTACGAGGAGACCCTGGCGACCTTCGGCGACCCGCCCGGCTCGCCGACGTCGCTGCTTGCCGCGTTCGAGACCCTGACCGGGATCCTCACCGACGGCGCGGTGACAGCGCTGCCGGTGATGGACGAGTCGGTGCGGGAACGGGGCAAGGCCCGCTTCCGTCGGCGTACCGAGGCGATCGACGACCAGATCGTGCTCCGTTGCGCGCCGGAGGATGCCATCTGGGCCGAGTGGCTGGAGCGGGTGCTCAGTTCGGCAGGGCTGCGGGTGGTGGATCCGGCGACCGCCATCGGGTCCGCCGGTACGCCCGCGCCGCGCACGTTGACAGTGGTCTCGCCGGCCTACGTGGCGACGCCGTCGGGCGGTCTGCCCGACCGGGACACGAGCACCGGCTCCACGGCCCTCGCCGTGTACGTCGCCGACCTGCGCCCGCTCGCCGAGTTCCCCGCCCAGAGCTCCACCAACCTGGTGAACGTGAGCGCCGCGACCGCCGTGGAGCGGGTGTTGCGGCTGGTCGGCCGTCCGGTGCCGTCGTCGGCGGACGGTCCGGCCGCCGGGGCCACCCGCTATCCCGGCACCGAGCCGCTGATCTTCAACGCTCCCAACCGGAACGCCCGGTTCACCGGCCGGGAGGACGACCTGGCGCGGCTGCGCGCGCAGTTGCAGAGCGGCGGCAGCGCGGTGGTGCTGCCGGTCGCGCTGCAGGGCATGGGCGGCGTCGGTAAGACGCAGGTGGCCCTGGAGTACGTGCACCGGTTCCGGGCCGCGTACGACGTGGTCTGGTGGATCGTTGCCGACCCGCCGCAGTTCGTCGACACCGCCCTCGCCGACCTCGCCGGCCGGCTCGGCATCCTCGTCGGGCCCACCCTGCCCGACACGGTCCGCTCGGTGTTGCAGGTGCTGGGCCGTGGCGAGCCGTACGAGCGGTGGCTCGTCGTGCTCGACAACGCCGAGGAACTCGACCAGATCGAGCCCTTCCTGCCGCAGGGCCCCGGCCACGTGCTGCTGACCTCCCGCAACCGGGCCTGGGGTGACCGGGCGAACCCGATCCAGGTGGACGTCTTCGACCGCACCGAGAGCGTGGCGCACCTCGCCCAGCGGGTGCCCACGATCAGCGCCGAGGAGGCCGACCGGGTGGCCGAGGCGCTCGGCGACCTGCCGATCGCGGTGGCCGCGGCGGGTGCCTGGCTCGCCGACACCGGCACGTCGGTCGCCGACTACCTGCGGCAGATCGAGCGGCACGGCCCCAGCGCGCTGTCCGTGGAAGCCACCTGGGACCTGTCGCTGAACCGGCTGCTCGAGCAGGCGCCCGCCGCGTACCGGCTGTTGCAGCTCTGTTCGGTGCTGGCCCCGGAGATCGCCCTCGAACTCATCTACAGCGACGAGATGGCGGCGGCGCTCGTGCCGTTCGACCCGTCGGTGTCGGAGCGGCTCGTGCGCGGCGCGCTGGTCCAGCAGATCAACCGTCTGGCGTTGCTCAAGCTCGACGTGCAGGGCGGCCGGGTCCAGGTGCACCGGCTGTTGCAGGCGGTGGTCCGTGACCGGATGACCGAGGACGAGATCGTCGCCGCCCGACACCAGGTGCACCTGGTGCTGGCGGCGTCCCGACCGCGCGGCGACGTGGACGACCCGACCACCTGGGCGAGGCTGCGGATGCTCTGGCCGCACCTGGAGGTCTCCGAGGCGCTGACCTGCCCGGACGAGTCGGTGTGTCAGCTGCTGATCGACCGGGTCCGTTACCTGTGGCAGCGCGGCGGCCTGGACCAGGCCGACTCGTTCAGCCAGGAGGTGGACGACACCTGGAGCGCCCGGCTCGGTGACACGCACGACGAGGTCGAGGCGTCGGCGCTGGGCCGGCAGTTGCTGCACCTGCGCTTCAACCGGGCGAACATCCTGCGCAGCCTGGGCCGCTTCGACGAGGCCCGGGACCTGGACGAGGCGGTGCTCGCCGAGCAACGCCGGTTGCTGGGCCCGCTGCACCCGCACAGTCTGATGACCGCCGGCAGCCTCGGCGGTGACCTGCGGGCGCTCGGCCGCTACGCCGAGGCGCTGGAACGGGACCGGTCCACCTACGCCTCCTGGCTCCAGGTGTTCGGCGAGGACCACCCCCGGACGTTGAGCGCCGCGAACAACCTGGCCGTCTCGTACCGGCTGGTCGGCGACTACCGGTCGGCCCGCCGGTGGGACGACGAGGTGCACCAGCGGCGGCGGCTGGTGCTCGGCCCCACCCATCCCTACACGCTCGTCTCCGCGGTGCGGCTGGGCAGCGACCTGCGGGAGGCCGGTGAGTACGAGAGGTCGGCCACCCTGCTGCGCACTGTCTACGACACCTACTGCGAGGTGCTCGGGCCGGACGACGGCCAGAGTCTCGCCGCCCAGGTCAACCTGGCGGTGTCGCTGCGCAGCGCCGGTCGGGGGACCGAGGCCGCGCCGATGTTCGAGACGGCCTACCGCGAGCTCGACGAACGCTTCGGGGCGGACAATCCGGACACGGTGGCGTGTCGGTCCAGCCGTGCGGCGAACCTGTTGGCCGTCGGCGACGCGGCCCGGGCGCTGACCGAGATGACCGCGGTGAGTCAGGCGTACCAGGAGCAACTCCGGCTCGGCCCGGAGCACCCGCACACCCTGGCGACGCTGAGCAACCTCTCCGCCGCCGAGCGTGCGCTCGGACGCCGGTCGGAGGCGCTCGCGTCGGCGTCCCGGGCGGCCGGTGAGTTGCGCAAGGTCCTCGGCCCCGACCACCCGCACACCCTTGCCGCGGAGGTCAACCAGGCGGTGTGCCTCGCCGAGAACGACGACTGGGAGTCGGCACGGGACCGGCTGCGGGAGACCGCCGACCGGTTGGCCACGGTGATCGGAGCGGACCACCCGGACACGCTGCGCTGCCTCGGTGACCTCGCCCTGGTGTCGAGGCGGGCCGGCGACGGCGCCTCCGCAGAGGACGTCGGCGCGGTGGCGGACCGGTTGGCCGAGGTGATCGGCCCGGAGCACCCGACCGTCCAGACGCTGCGGGAACGGCGGTTCATCGTCCGGGTCATCGACCCGCACACGATCTGACCGGATCGGCGTGGCGGGTGGGTCGGGCGTCCGCCCCGGCCCACCCCGGCCGCGCCGATCCGATCGCTCAGAGCTGCGGGCTGGTCGCCAGGTCCGGGGTGGCCAGCCAGGTCAGGGTCTGCGGCAGGATCTCCACCGCCCCGAAGTGCGCGGCGCCGGGCTGCACCTGCACCTGGGCGCGCGAGATCCGCGAGGCGAGCCAGTGGGAGTGCTCCACCGGCGAGAAGCGGTCCTGCTCACCGTGCCAGAGCCGGACCTCCGCGCGGATGGCGCCGAGGTCGAACCCCCAGCCCCGTCGGATCGCCAACACGTCGTCGATCCAGCCCTCGGGGCCGTGCCGCAGCGCCTCGGCGTACATGTCGGTGAGGAGTCGGCGGATCGCCACGTCGTCGACGACCCGGATGTCCTCGTCGGGCAGTTGAGGGCGGAGGAAGTCCAGCAGGGTCATCGGGTCCCGTCGCGCCTCCTCGGCGCGGATCTTCAGGTTGAGGGTCAGCTCGGTCAGGTCCTCGTCGGCCTGCCCGTAGTCCGTCACGTTCGTCGCGGCCATGCCGGCGTACCAGTCCAGGTCGGGCGCGCCGGCCGGGGCGAGCCCCACCAGCACGGCGGCCCGGGTGACCCGGTCCGGCAGCAGTGCCGCGCAGGCCAGGGCGTGCGGCCCACCGCCGGACCTGCCGACCACCGCGAACCGTTCGATGCCGAGGTCGTCGGCGATGGCCGCCACGTCGGCGGCGGCGTCGGCCACCCGCCGACCCTCGTCCCGGTCGGAGTCGCCGTAACCGGGCCGGTCGTAGCAGACGAGGTGCACGCCGAGGCGGTAGACGACGATGCCGCGGGGCCGGGGGCCGCTGCGGCTGCCCGGGGTGCCGTGCAGCAGGAAGACGGCGGGCCCGTCGGGCGCACCGGAGGTCTCCACCGCGAGGCGTCGCCCGTCCGGAGTCGTGACGGTGCGCTGTGTCGCATCTTGTCGCGTCACGGTTGGCCTCCCGCGGGTCGTCATGTGCTCCCCCGTGAACGGAGCCGCGCATCGTCGGCGCCGAGTGCAAAGCCCCCGAAATCGCCCAGAACACATTCTTGTTGAGCAGCGTACTGCCCGTCGTGGATGCCCGCCATGGGCCGCCGGGTCAATGCCGGTGGGTCGGGGGCGTCAAACGGGCCGCTACCCTGGTAGCCCGAGGGGAAGGGGCACCAAGAGGGTGGCTAGGACCTACAACGTCGTGACGTACGGCTGCCAGATGAACGTCCACGACTCCGAGCGCATCTCCGGCCTGCTCGAACAGGCCGGCTACGTACGCGCGGTGCCCGCCGACGACACCCCGGACATCGTCGTCTTCAACACCTGCGCCGTCCGGGAGAACGCGGACAACCGGCTCTACGGCAACCTGGGTCGCCTGCGCCCGGTGAAGGACAAGCACCCCGGGATGCAGATCGCGGTCGGTGGCTGCCTGGCCCAGAAGGACCGGGGTGAGATCGTCCGCAAGGCGCCCTGGGTGGACGTGGTCTTCGGCACCCACAACATCGGCGCGCTGCCGGTGCTGCTGGAGCGGGCCCGGCACAACGCCGCCGCCGAGGTGGAGATCCTGGAGTCGCTCGACGTCTTCCCCTCCACGCTGCCCACCCGCCGTGAGTCCACCTACGCCGGTTGGGTGTCGATCTCGGTGGGCTGCAACAACACCTGCACGTTCTGCATCGTGCCCGCCCTGCGCGGCAAGGAGAAGGACCGCCGTCCCGGCGACATCCTCTCCGAGGTGCGCGCCCTTGTCGACGAGGGCGTGCTGGAGGTGACCCTGCTCGGGCAGAACGTCAACTCCTACGGTGTGGAGTTCGGCGACCGGTACGCCTTCGGCAAGCTGTTGCGGGCCTGCGGCGACATCGACGGGCTGGAGCGGGTCCGGTTCACCAGCCCGCACCCGAAGGACTTCACCGACGACGTGATCGCCGCGATGGCCGAGACGCCGAACGTCTGCCACTCGCTGCACATGCCGTTGCAGTCCGGCTCCGACAACGTGCTCCGGGCGATGCGCCGGTCCTACCGCTCCGATCGCTACCTGGGGATCATCGAGAAGGTCCGGGCGGCGATGCCGGACGCGGCGATCACCACCGACATCATCGTCGGCTTCCCCGGCGAGACCGAGGCCGACTTCCAGCGCACCCTGGACGTGGTCCGCGAGGCCCGGTTCTCCTCGGCCTTCACCTTCCAGTACTCGAAGCGGCCCGGCACCCCCGCCGCGACGATGGACGACCAGCTCCCCAAGCAGGTCGTGCAGGAGCGCTACGAGCGGCTTGTCGCCTGCGTCGAGGAGATCACCTGGGCGGAGAACAAGCGACTTGTCGGCGAGACCGTCGAGGTGCTGGTCGCAGTCGGCGAGGGCCGCAAGGACGAGCGGACCGGACGGATGTCCGGTCGGGCCCGCGACGGCCGGCTCGTGCACTTCGCGACCCAGGCGCCGGGTGGGGAGTCGATGGCCGACCAGATCCGGCCGGGCGACATCGTGCACACCACTATCACGTACGCCGCTCCGCACCACCTCAACGCCGACGGGGCGCCGGTGTCGCACCGGCGGACCCGGGCCGGCGACGCGGCCGAGGCGGGCCGTTCCCCGCGTACCCCCGGGGTGTTGCTCGGTCTGCCGACGATCGGCGCGCCGCCGGTCGCGCCCGCGCCCACCGCGGGCTGCGCCACCCACTGAGCCGCGGGACGGCCCCTTGTCGTCGGGCGACGACAAGGGGCCGCCGCGCTCAGACGGTGATCCGGCCGGCGCCGGCGCCCGCCGTCACGATGGACTTGACGTTGCTCGCGGTGTCCAGCTGGTACGAGTACGGGATGCTGGCCACGCTGCCGCCGGTCTGCCCGGCCGGCGAGTTGACGAAGTGGTTGTTGCGGGCGACCAGCCGGCCCGGCCCGGAGTCTGCCTCGCCCAGGTGGTACGTGTCGTTGACGTTCTCGAAGTAGTTGCCCTCGACGAGCACGCCGGCGTTCTCGGTGGAGGCCACGCCGTAGCCGCCGTTGGCCCGGTAGTAATTGTTGAACACGTGCACCGGGTTACCGAAGCGCACCCGGGGGTTGCGCTGCCTGCTCCCGTCGAACCAGTTGTGGTGGTAGCTCACCCGCAGGTGGCCGGTGTCCTGCGCGCCGTTGTCGTCGCTGTGGCCGAGCAGCATCGTCTTGTCGTGGTTGAAGACCCGGTTCCACGACACTGTGACGAAGTCCGATCCGCGCTTGATGTCGACAGCGCCGTCGTACCCGTTGCTGAAGGTGTTGTGGTCGATCCAGATGTTGGTGGCCGACTCCTGCACGTTGATCGCGTCGTCGTTCCAGTCCCGGAAGGTCAGGTTCCGGATGATGACGTTGCGGTCACCGCTGACGTTGAGCCCGCAGCCGGCGATGGTGGCGCCGGAGTTGCCGAGGATTGTCTTGTTGGACCGGACCCGCAGCATGCCCGAGCAGGAGATCGTGCCGGACACCCGGATCACCGCCGCGCCCGTCGCGTTCAACGCGCTGGTCAGCGCCGAGGCGTTGGTGACGGTGGTGGTCGGTGCGCCGCCGCCGCCGGTGGTGCCGCCGTTCTGGGTGGCCCAGCCGACGAGACCGGTAGGTGGCGGGACGCTTGGTGGCGGATCGCTGGGGATCGGCGGGGTGGTCGGGGTGCCCGGGTTCGTCGGGCTGGCGGGCGTGGTCGGCGTGGTGCTGCCGGTGCAGGCGACGTTGTTCAGGGTGAAGCTGGTCGGGTCGGGGTTGCTGGAGTTGTTCCAGCTCGCGTTGAAGCCGAACGAGGTGCTGCCGTTTGTCGCCAGGTTGCCGTTGTAGTCGACGTTGGCGGCGGAGACCTGCGCCCCGCTCTGCGAGAGGGTGGCGCCCCACGCCTGGCTGACCTGCTGGCCGGCCCCGTACGACCAGCGCAGCGTCCATCCGGAGACCGGGTCGCCGAGGTTGGTGACAGCGACGTTGCCGGTGAACCCGCCCGGCCACTGGCTGGCGACCGTGTAGGCGACCTGGCAGCCGGCGGCCGCCTGCGCGGACACGGAGGTCAGCAGCCCAGCGGTGACGAGGCTGGCGGTGGCGGCGGCGGTGGTGGCGAGCAGCGTCATTCGACGCCGTCCTGTGCGCATGCTGCTTCCTTTCGATGAGGCGGACGGACCGTCGCGACGCCCATGCCCGTGGGCGGCGAAATCGTGGCCGGGACCAGTGGTCCTCGGGCCCGCCAGTGCGATGACGTGAAGGAAAGCGGCTCCCGCGCTCGCGCCCGCCGGGGGGAGGCAAGCGCTTTCCCGATGAAAGCATAGAAGCATCTGGATGTAAATGGCTGGGACGGCCGATGCGGTGCGCACCGGCCGTCCCAGTGGTTCAGCAGTTGGCGCCGTTGAGCTTTACCGCACCCGGCGCGCTGGCGGTGCCGTTGGCGGTGAAGCCCACGGTGACCGACCCGCCCGCCGTCAGGGAGGGGGCGTGCCCCGGCGCGGCGGCGGTCACCGTCGTGCCGGACTGCGAGACGGTGGCGTTCCAGCCACTGCCCAACGTCACCCCGGACGGCCAGGTCCAGGTGACCGACCACGGGTTCACCGCTGCGGAACCGGTGTTCTTCACCGTCAACTCACCCTGGAAGCCGCCCTGCCAGGCGTTTACCTGCCGATAGGTGGCCGTGCAGGCGCCCGGCGGCGGGGTCGTCGGCCCCCCGGTCGGTCCCCCGGTCGGTCCGCCGGTCGGTCCGCCGGTGGGCCCGCCACCCGACGGTGCGATCAGGTACGGCTGGAGGATCGCCTGCTTGGTGGTGTTGACGTTCGTCCAGTCGTCGAGCGCGATGCCGCCGGTGTCACCCGAGTTGGGGTTCCACGACCAGTAGGTGAAGGACATCCCGGTCACCCCGGTGCCGGTGTACGCCATCAACTTCTCCAGCCACACCTTGTCCTTCGGGTCGGCCAGGGTGCTGCCGAACTCGCCCATCATGATCGGGGCGATGTTCTGCTTGTAGAGGTAACCGAAGTACTTGTCCCAGATGGCCGGCATGTTCGCCGGGTAGTCCGGGGCGTCGAACCAGGTCTGCCGGTACACCGACGTCGCGTACTCGTGCGGCGAGTAGACCAGCCGGTTGGCCACGTTCAGGCGTACCGGGAACTGGCCGGCCTTCGACAGGTTGCCGCCCCACCAACCGCAGTCCTCGTCGTTGCTCGGGTCGTTGTCCCAGACGTTGGAGAGGCCACCACTCGGGCAGCTCACCCCCTCCACGAAGATCAACCAGTTGGGCTGGACGCCGAGGATGGCGTTCCCCGCCCGCTCGGCGGCGAGCCGCCAGTCCCGGGTGGTGTCGCCGCAGCCCCAGCACGCGCCGGTGGCCGCCGGGTTGGTGCCCTCGGCGTGCGGCTCGTTGTGCAGGTCCGCGCCGATCACCGTGGGATTGCCCGCGTACCGCTGGGCGAGCATCTTCCAGTCGTTGATCCAGGTCGCCTCGGAGACCGTCGACGTGTACCACAGCGGCGACTGCCCGGCCGACGTCGGCCGGTGCCGGTCCAGGATGATCCGCATCCCCTTGCTGCCGGCGTAGTCGATCACCTTGTCCAGGATCTGCAACGGCGACAGCCCGATCAGGTCCGGGTTGACGAAGTCGTTGATCCCGGTGGCGGTCGCGCCCGCCTTCAGGGCGTCGTTCGAGTACGGCACCCGCAACGTGTTGTAACCCAGCCGGGCCATCGTGTCGAGCTGCCCCCGCCACGGGTTGCTCGACCACAACCCGTGGAAGGTCTTGTTGTCGGTCTCCATGCCGAACCAGTTGATGCCGGTCAACCGGACCGTGGCACCGGTGCTGTCCACGATCTGACTGCCGTTCGTGTGCAGATAGCCGGTGCCGGTGCCCGCGGCGGAGGCCGGGGTGGTGCTGACGGCGGCGGCGATGAACACGCCGGCCGCGACGGTGGCGAGCGCGGTCAGCGCACCGCCGAGAGCTTTGGGACGGAACATTCGTGCTCCACTTCAAAGGCCCGGCGTCGGCCATGGGCCGCGCGGGCGAGCTGCCGTCGGCACGTCACGGCCCCTTTGGGGTACGCGGACAGTGCGCGACGGTCCATGTCACGCGGACGGGGACACTCGCGAACGCTCACCGGTCGATCCTCGACAGCGGAGCCCCGCCGTCGTCGCCCTCGTCCCGGTGGCCCTACCTGGCTCCGTCGCCCATTCTCATCAGCCCGCCTCAATGCGTCAACTGCACGGCACACCGCTCGCCCGCGAGCACGCGCCGCCCGCTCGCCCGAGCGCGCCACCCTCACGCGCGCGCCTCGCCCTCACGCGCGCGCCTCGCCCTCACGCGCGCGCCTCGCCCTCACGCGCGCGCCTCGCCCTCACGCGCGCGCCTCGCCCTCACGCGCGCCTCGCCCTCACGCGCGCACGCCCCGCCCCCACGCGGGCACGCCTCGTCCCCGGGTGCCGGGCCTCCACCTCATGATCACGCTCGAACATGGATGTAGTGACATCCCGGCGTTCGGTGACCACTACATCCTGGATCGAGCATGACCTTGACGCCTGCGGGCGCCCCCGACCCCGCTCCCGCCACGGAGCAAGCGCTCCCCGTCAAGATCCGCGCAATATCAGGGATGTTGCTGTCTCCCGCGCGTCGGAGGCAGCAACATCCGGGAAGTTGCGTGGATCTCCACGCGGGGCGCGGGGGCGCGGGGTGCGCGCGGGGGCGCGGGGTGCACGTGGGGACGCGGGGCACTGGGCGCGGGGCGCCGATGTGAGCGCCGGACGCGCGAGAGCCCCCGGTCCCGTCGAGGGACCGGGGGCTCCCGGAAGACGTCAGCTCAGCCGGCCTGCTCGGCGAGCTGGAGGAACTGCCGCTTGGCGGCGAGCGCCTGCTCGGCGTCCTTGATCCGGCGTGCGTCCCCGGCGCTCTGCGCCCGGGCCAGCCGTTCCTCGGCCTCCGCCACCTGCGCCCGCATCTGGGCGAGCAGCGGGTTGTCCTCCTTGGTGGTCCGGCGCCACGCCGAGTCCATCACGTCGCGGACCTTGTCGTCGATGACGCGCAGCCGGCGCTCCAGCCCGGCGGCTGCCTCGCGGGGCACCCGGCCGGCCTCGTGCCACTGTGCCTGGATCTCCCGCAGCTTGGCCTGGGCGCCCTTCGGGTCGGCGTCGATGTCCAACGCCTCGGCCTCGGCGAGCAGGGCCTGCTTGCGTTCCAGGTTGCCGCGCTGCTCGTTGTCCCGTGCGGAGAAGACCTCACTGCGCCGGCTGAAGAAGGCGTCCTGCGCGCCCCGGAACCGTTCCCAGAGCTTCTGCTCGGCCTCCTTGGAAGCGCGCGGCGCGGCCTTCCACTGGGTCATCAGATCCTTGAGCTGGTTGGCGGTCGCTGCCCAGTCGGTGGATTCCTGGAGCTTCTCCGCCTCGGCGACCAGCTCCTCCTTGACCGTCTGCGCCTGCTTGCGCTGGGAGTCCAGGGAGGCGAAGTGGGCGCCCCGGCGTCGGGTGAAGCCGTCCCGGGCGGCGGCGAAGCGCTTCCACAGCTCTCCGTCGGCCTTCTTGTCGACCCCACGGATGGTCTTCCACTCGTCGAGGATCTCCTTGAGCCGGTCGCCGGCGGTCTTCCAACCGGTGGACTCGGCGGCGAGCTTCTCGGCCTCCTCGACAAGCGCGGTCTTGCGGGCCAGGGCTTCGCCGCGAGCGGCGTCCCGGGCAGCGCGCGCTTCGCCGGCCTTCTCCTCGGCGAGGGTGGCCAGCTTGTCCAGGCGAGCGGCCAGTGCGTCGATGTCGCCAACCACGTTGGCTTCGGGCAGCGTGGCACGGATCCGCCGGATCGTGCTCAGCGAGTGCCCGGCGTCGGCCGCACCCGACTTGAGACGCGCTTCGGTCAGGTCCACCTCGGTCACCAGATCGGCGAAGCGGCGCGCGAAGTGTGCCAGGCCCTCCTCCGGTGCTCCCGCCTGCCAGGATCCGACAACCCGCTCGCCCTCGGTGGTCTTGACGTACACGGTGCCGTCCGCATCCACCCGTCCGAAGGCAGTCCAGTCGCTCATGTGCCCATCCTCGATCTCCCGGCGTCGAGGGATCGATCCCCCGTCGCCGCCACGGCGCAGCCAAGTTACTTCCGGCATTGTCACAGGTCCGACCCGGTCCGCGTCGAGCGCCTATCGCCGACCGTGACCATACGGTGTCCTAGGGGCCGAATGACCGGATCGGCGCGGAGACGCACCGACGATTCCCGCTACGGTAAATGGGTGCCACTGGTCGCCGCTGCCGTCTGCCCACATCCGCCCCTGCTCGTGCCCGAGGTGGCCGGCTCCGCGGCCCCGGAGCTGGACGACCTGCGGGCGGCCTGCGACACGGCCGTACGCCGGTTGCTGGCCGTCGACCCGGACACCGTGGTGCTGCTCGGCACCGGCCCGGTGACCGGCCTGGTCCACCCCCCGGCCACCGGTTCCCTCCAGCCGTGGGGTGTCGACCTGGACGTGCCGCTGGTCCCCGGCCAGCCCGACCGGGGTGCGGTCCTGCCGTTGAGTCTGACCATCGGCGCCTGGCTGCTGGCCCGGCACGGGGCGCGAGAGTCGGTGACCGCCGTCCAGGTGGCCGCCGACGCCGGCCCGGCCGAGCTGGCCGTGCTCGCGGACGAGGTGGGCGCCGCGGGCGACCGGGTGGCGTTGCTGGTGCTCGGGGACGGGTCGGCCTGCCGGGGCGAGAAGGCCCCCGGGTACGACGACGCGCGCGCCCACCCGTACGACAAGCGGGTCGCCACGGCGCTGGCCGAGGCGGACCTGGACGTTCTGCTCGACCTCGACCCGGTGTTGTCGGCGGAGCTGAAGGCCGCCGGCCGCGCGCCCTGGCAGGTGCTCGCCAGGGCGGCCGGCGCGGCCGGCGGCGGCTGGCGCGGCGAGCTGCTGCACGACGCGGCCCCCTACGGTGTCGCCTACTTCGTGGCGTCCTGGGAGCGGGTGTGACGGGCGGCGCGGGGGGCACCGTCGTCGCCGTGGTCGGCCCGACCGCGGCGGGCAAGTCGGCGCTGAGCATCGCGTTGGCGCACGCGCTGGACGGTGAGGTGGTCAACGCCGACTCGATGCAGCTCTATCGGGGCATGGACATCGGCACCGCCAAGTTGACCCCCGCCGAGCGGGACGGGGTGCCGCACCACCTGTTGGACATCTGGGAGGTCACCGAGCCGGCGAGCGTCGCGGAGTACCAGCGGCTGGCCCGTGCGGCGGTGGACGACATCCTGTCCCGGGGGCGGGTGCCGTTGTTGGTCGGCGGGTCCGGCCTGTACGTGCGGGCGGTGCTGGAGCGTTTCGAGTTTCCCGGCACCGACGCGGCGCTGCGCGAGCGGCTGGAGCGGGAGTTGGCCGAGGTCGGTCCGGCCCCGCTGTACGCGCGGCTGCGCGCCGCCGACCCGGTGGCCGCGGAGGGCATCCTGCCCGGCAACGGTCGGCGGATCGTCCGGGCGCTGGAGGTGATCGAGCTCACCGGCGCGCCGTTCGCCGCGTCGCTGCCGCAGCCCACGCCGTACTACCCGTCCGTGCAGCTCGGGGTCGACCTGGACACCGCGCTGCTGGACGAGCGGATCGCGCTGCGGGTCGACCGGATGTGGGCTGACGGTCTGGTGCCGGAGACCCGGGAGCTGGTCGGGCGGGGGCTGCCCGAGGGGCGGACGGCCAGTCGGGCGCTGGGCTACCAGCAGGTGCTGCGTCTGCTCGCCGGTGAGCTGACCGAGCCGCAGGCGCACGACGAGACGGTCCGGGCCACCCGGCGCTTCGTCCGCCGGCAGCGGTCCTGGTTCCGGCGGGATCCGCGGATCCACTGGCTGGACTCGGCAGCGCCGGACCTGATCGGGGCCGCGCTGCGTCTGGTGCCGGCCGCTGCGCGATGATGGGGGCGTGGAGTTCACAAAGGGCCACGGCACCGGCAACGACTTCGTCCTCCTTCCCGACCCGGACGGTCAGCTCGACCTGACCCCGGAGCTTGTCGCGGCGCTCTGCGACCGGCGGCGGGGCATCGGCGCGGACGGCGTGCTGCGGGTGGTCCGGGCGGCCAAGTATCCGGACGGGGCCGGGCTGGCCGGCGAGGCCGAGTGGTTCATGGACTACTGGAACGCCGACGGCTCGTTCGCCGAGATGTGCGGCAATGGCGCCCGGGTCTTCGTGCGCTACCTGCTCGACACCGGGTTGGCGACGCCGGCCGGCGCGGCGCTGCCGGTGGCCACCCGGGCCGGCGTGGTGCGTGCGCTGGTCGAGGGCGACGCCGTGTCCGTCGAGATGCGCCGACCCCGGGTGTACGACACGTCGACCGCCACCCTGGGTGGGCTGACCCTGCCGGGCACCGCTGTGGATCTCGGCAATCCGCACCTGGTCTGTGTCCTGCCGGCCGGCGTGGAGCTGTCCGCGCTGGACCTGACCGTCGCGCCCGGGTTCGACCCGACGGTCTTCCCGAGCGGGGTGAACGTGGAGTTCATCGTGGCGGGCGATCCGGTCGACGGCACCGACGAGCACTCAGTGATGCGGGTGTACGAGCGTGGCAGCGCCGAGACCCTGTCCTGCGGCACGGGCGCCTGCGCGGTGGGCGCGGTGGCCCTGCGCGACGCCGGTCGGGACACCGGCGTGGTCGCCGTGGACGTCCCCGGCGGCCGTGTCACTGTCACCGTCACCGAAAACTCCTGCTGGCTGTCCGGCCCCGCCGTCCTGGTGGCGACCGGCGAGCTGAACCCGACAGCGCTCCGCCCCTGACGCCGCCGACCCGTTGAGCAAGAGATCCGCGTCGGAGTTCGTGCTTCCACCGACGCGGACCCCTTGATCAACGGGGTTGGGTGTTACGGGGTGGCGCTGGCGTTCGCCGCGATCTCGGGAAGGTCGGTGGGGCCGGGGTCGGCCGCCGGCAGCGGGCTGGGGTTGTGCGCGGCGGCGCGGACGGCGGCGGCGACCGCCGGGGCGACCCGGGAGTCGAAGACGCTCGGCACGATCACCGTCGGGTTGATCTTTTCCTCGCCGACCACGTCGGCGATGGCCCGGGCGGCCGCGATGGCCATCTCCTCGGTGAACTCCTCGGCGTGCGCGTCGAGCATCCCGCGGAACACTCCGGGGAAGGCGAGCACGTTGTTGATCTGGTTCGGCTGGTCCGAGCGGCCGGTGGCGACCACCGCGGCGTGCTTACGCGCCTCCCGCGGGTCGACCTCCGGGTCCGGGTTGGCGAGCGCGAAGACGATCGAGTCCTTGGCCATCTGGGCGATGTCGTCGCCGGTGAGCAGGTTCGGCGCGCTCACCCCGATGAACACGTCGGCGCCCCGGATCGCACCCGGCAGGTCGCCCGAGTAGTTCTCCTTGTTGGTGTTGTCCGCCAGCCACTGCCACGCCGAGTTGAGCCCGGTCAGCCCACGGTGCAGGGCGCCCTGCCGGTCGTACGCGATGATGTCGCCGACGCCCTGACGCAGCAGCAGCTTCATGATCGCGGTACCGGCCGCGCCGGCGCCGGAGACGACCACCCGGACGTCCTCCAGCTGCTTGCCGACCACCCGCAGCGCGTTGGTCAGCGCGGCCAGCACGCAGATCGCGGTGCCGTGCTGGTCGTCGTGGAACACCGGGATGTCCAGCGCCTCGCGCAGCCGGGCCTCGATCTCGAAGCAGCGCGGCGCGGCGATGTCCTCCAGGTTGATCCCGCCGTACGCCGGCGCGATCGCCTTCACGATCTGCACGATCTCGTCGGTGTCCTGGGTGTCCAGCACCACCGGCCAGGCGTCCACGCCGCCGAAGCGCTTGAACAGCGCGGCCTTGCCCTCCATCACCGGCAGCGAGGCGGCCGGACCCAGGTTGCCCAGGCCGAGCACCGCGGAGCCGTCGCTGACCACCGCGACGGTGTTGCGCTTGATGGTCAGTCGCCGGGCGTCCGCCGGGTTCTCGGCGATCGCCATGCAGACCCGGGCCACCCCCGGGGTGTACGCCCGGGACAGCTCGTCGCGGTTGCGCAGCGCGACCTTCGACGTCACCTCGATCTTGCCGCCCAGGTGCAGGAGGAACGTCCGGTCCGACACCTTGCGCACGTCCACGCCGTCCAGCGCGGTCAGCGCGTCGACCACCTGGTCGGCGTGGCCGGCGTCGGCGGTGTCGCAGGTCAGGTCGACGATCACGTTTGTCGGGTCGGAGTCCACCACGTCCAGCGCCGTGACGATCGCGCCGGCCTCGCCGACGGAGGTGGTGAGCCGGCCGATCGAGGACGCGTCCGCGGTCACGGCGATCCGGATGGTGATCGAAAATCCGGCGCTCGGCAGTCGGGTGATGGCCACGGGATCCCTCCGTCACGGCTGTGCGGCCAATCGGCCGCCGCCCGCATTTCTACCGGGTTGTCGCAGCCGACCAGCATTCGCCCCCACTTTTGGCGACCCTGACCATGGGCATATAGCGGGTGCGTTCGGCGTTGTGTCATGTCAGGATTACGTTCCACTTATCAAAACGGACAGGAGAACCGCTTGCGAGACCAGGAGAGCTTTGTCCCCGTCGAGGACGAGCTCGACGACGTCACCACCGGCGAGATGGATCTGTCGGAGCGACAGTCCCTCCGACGCGTCCCGGGCCTGTCAACCGAGCTCACCGACGTCACCGAGGTGGAATACCGCCAGCTGCGGCTGGAGCGGGTCGTCCTGGTGGGCGTCTGGACCGAGGGCACGGCGGCCGACGCGGAAAACTCGCTGGCCGAGCTCGCCGCGCTGGCCGAGACCGCCGGTTCGCAGGTGCTCGAAGGGCTGATCCAGCGCCGCAGCCGACCCGACCCGGCCACGTACATCGGCCGCGGCAAGGTCGACGACCTCGGCGCGGTGGTCCTGTCCAGCGGCGCCGACACTGTCATCTGTGACGGTGAGCTGTCCCCGTCGCAGCTGCGTAACCTGGAGCAGCGCACCAAGGTCAAGGTCGTCGACCGGACCGCGCTGATCCTCGACATCTTCGCCCAGCACGCCAAGAGCAAGGAAGGTAAGGCTCAGGTCGAGCTGGCCCAGCTCGAATACCTGCTGCCCCGCCTGCGCGGTTGGGGTGAGACGCTCTCCCGGCAGACCGGTGGTTCCGGCCGTGGCGGCGGCGCCGGCGGCGGCGTGGGTGTGCGTGGTCCCGGTGAGACAAAGCTGGAGACCGACCGGCGGCGGATTCGTCACCGCATCTCCCGGCTGCGCCGTGAGATCAAGAGCATGCGCACGGTACGCGTCACGAAGCGCGCCCGCCGCAGCCGTAACTCCGTTCCCGCAGTGGCCATCGCCGGCTACACCAACGCCGGCAAGTCCAGCCTGCTCAACCGGTTGACCGGCGCGGGCGTGCTGGTGGAGAACGCGCTGTTCGCGACACTGGACCCGACCACCCGTAAGGCGACCGCCTCGGACGGCCGGCTCTACACGCTCTCCGACACCGTCGGTTTCGTCAGGCACCTGCCGCACCAGATCGTCGAGGCGTTCCGTTCGACGCTGGAGGAGGTCGCCGAGGCGGATCTGGTGGTGCACGTCGTGGACGGCACCCACCCGGATCCGGAGGAGCAGGTCCGGGCGGTCCACGCGGTGCTCGCCGAGGTGAGCGCGGAGCGGCTTCCCGAGTTGCTGGTGGTCAACAAGACCGACGCGGCCGATGAGGACACTCTGCTGCGGCTCAAGCGGCTCTGGCCGGACGCGATCTTCGTCTCCGCGCACTCCGGGCGGGGCATCGACGGGCTGCGCGCGGCGATCGAGGAGCGGCTGCCGCGACCGGCCGTGGAGGTCCGGGCGGTGCTGCCGTACGACCGCGGTGACCTGGTTGCCCGGGTGCACCGCACTGGCGAGGTGCTCAGCACGGCGCACCTGCCGGAGGGCACCCTGCTGCACGTCCGCGTCGCTGCGGACCTCGCCGCGGAGCTGGCGCCGTTCGACGTCGAGCGGGAGGGTCAGGCGGCCGTCAGCCGATCCTGAGCGACCACGGTGTTATCCGCCGGAAACGCGTGGCATGCGACACTGGCCGAATGCGCCGCGTTGTTTCCTCGGTCACGGTTGCCCTCGGCCTGCTCGGGGCAACCGTGGCGCTCGCCGGAGTCGCCGCGGCGGCTCCCGCCCCCGGGTCGTCCGAGCCGCCCGCCGCCACCGCCGGCCAGAAGCGGTGCACGATCACCGACGAGCGGCTGCGCGAGCTGTCCGGTCTGGTCGCGACAAAAAGTGGCTACATCGTCATCAACGACAGCACCGACCTCACGGCACGCGAGCGGATCTTCTTCCTCGACACCAAGTGCAAGGTCTCGAAGGAGCCGGTCCGGTACGCGGGCCAGGGGCCGGTCGACACCGAGGATCTTGCCCTCTCCAAGGACGGCGAAACCCTGTGGATCGCCGACACCGGTGACAACACCGACTCGAAGGAGCGCCGCACGCGCGTCGCGCTCTGGTCGATGCCGGTCACCGGTGCGAAGCAGCCGACGCAGCACCGGATCTCCTACCCGGAGGGCAAGCCGCACGACGCCGAGGCATTGCTCATCGACGACGACGGCAAACCGCTGATCATCACGAAGGTCACAAGCGGCAAGGCCGAGATCTACGCGCCGACGGCGGCGCTGCGCAACGGCGACGCCGAGGCGGTGCCGATGCGCAAGGTCGGCGAGATCGCGCTGCCGAAGACGCAGACGGAGAACCCGCTCAACACGTTCGGCCGGATCGCCATCACCGGCGCGGCCCGGTCGCCGGACGGCTCCCGGGTGGTCCTGCGCACCTATGCGGACGCCTTCGAGTACGACGTGAGCGGCGGTAACATCGTCGGCGCGCTCACCACCGGCAAGCCCCGGGTGACGGCGCTGGCGGACCCGTTCGGCGAGGCCATCAGCTACACCACGGACGGCAAGTCGTTCCTGACCGTCTCCGACGCGTTCCGGTTCGCCGAGGACGAGTCCCTGGACATCCTCAGCTACACGCCGTCCACCTCGACCGCGGTGCCACTCGCGGCGGGGGCGGGGGGCGCCAAGCCGGGGGCCTCGAAATCCTGGACGGCCGGGCTCGACTTCGACGACATCACCTATCTGGTCGGCGCGGTCGGGTTGATCGGCCTCCTGCTTGTCGGTGCCGGCATCGTCGGCATCATCCGGGCCCGCCGGCGGTTGCCGGCCACCGACGCGTCGGAGACGTCGGACCGGGACGGCGAGTCGTTCAACCCGCGCACCGGCCGTGCCGTCGACGGTTCCCCGGCGGTGGGTGACCGTAAGGGCGGTGTCTACGGTGGCGGCGCGCCGGCGGCGGGCACCTACGGCGGTGGCGCGGGTCGCGGTGGCCCGACTCCGGCGGGTGGTGCCGTGTACGGCGGTGGCCGACCCGCCGCGGCCGACGGTGGCTACGGAGCGGCACGACCGGACGGCGGCGCTGCCGGTGTGTACGGCGGCGGTCGTCCCCCAGCGGGCGGCGGTCCTCGTCCTCCGGCGGGCGGCGGCCCTCGTCCCCCGGCCGGTGGTGGACGCCCCCACGGTGGCGGTCGCCCTCCGGTGGGCGGTGGCGGACGTCCCCCAGCCGGCGGAGGCGGTGGACGCCCGCAGGGCGCCGGTGGTGTTCCGCCGGGCGGGGGCGGTCGTCCGGGCAGTGGCGTGTACGGCGGTGACGGCGGCCAACCCGGCGCCGGTCGTGCGGAACCGCCGCGACGCGGCGAGCCGGAGCCGGACCCGCGGGGCCAACGACCCGGCCGTCGCCGTGACGACGACGCGCCCGTCGACCCGTATGGGCAGTATCCCGGGGGTCGCGGCCACCGGGGCGACCGTTACTGACGGGGGTTCATCCGCCGCTGACAACCGACGCGGGTGAGCGCCAGTGGGCACTCACCCGCCGATCGGTCAGATGCGGCGCAACACCGCCACGACCCGGCCCATGATGGTGGCGTCGTCACCGGGGATCGGGTCGAAGGCCGGGTTCTGTGGCATCAGCCAGACGTGCCCGTCGCGCCGCCGGTAGGTCTTGACCGTCGCCTCGCCGTCGAGCATGGCGGCCACGATCTCGCCCGAGTCGGCGGTCGGCTGCTGCCGGACGACCACCCAGTCGCCGTCGCAGATCGCCGCGTCGAGCATCGAGTCGCCCTTGACCTGGAGCATGAAGACCTCGCCCTCGCCCACCAACTCGCGGGGGAGCGGGAAGATGTCCTCCACTGCCTGCTCGGCGAGGATCGGCCCACCGGCGGCGATCCGACCGAGCATCGGCACGTACGCCGGGGTCGGTCGTTGTGCCCGGGACAGCTCGTCGTCGATGGCCTCGCTGGGGGCGCGGACGTCCACCGCGCGCGGCCGGTTGGGGTCGCGGCGCAGGAAACCCTTCTTTTCCAGCTCCTTGAGCTGGTAGGCGACGCTGGACGGCGACACCAGGCCGACCGCCTCGCCGATCTCCCGGACGCTGGGCGGGTAGCCGTGTCGCTCCACCCAGTTGCGGATGAACTCCAGGATGCGACGCTGACGGGCGGTCAGGTCGACAGTCGCCGGGTCGGGGAAGGCGCTGACGACCGGGGTGACCGGGCGTACAGCGGGCTGACCCGTCCGGCTGCGCGCGGCGCTGCGGCGTCGGGTGGCCGGGGGGCCCGCCTCGGTGATCTGCTGCGGGCTCTTCGGCCGGCTGGCCCGGTCCTCGGTCACGTCCGTCCTCCCTGGTCGGCGCTGGGTGCCTCGTCGGCTCGTGGTGCGTGCGGTGGTGCCACGTTGTTCATGACCGTATAGGTGAGATCGGTCATTTTCAAACATCTGTACGACCTCTCACCGGCGTGTCGGGGTGAAAAACCGCTCCCGTCGTACGGATGTTCTGATAAATGGTACGTCGGGTAGCACTGGTGTTCGATCCTCGACCGTTTTCCGGGCTACTCCGGCCGGCCGGTCGGTAACCCGGGCGAGGTCTCGACGTTGGGGTTTTCGGACCTGCTGGTGGGCGTCGATGACCGGATGGTCCGTGACGCGCCGGACACGCCGGCCAACTTGACCCGGCTTCCCCGGCGACATACGGTCGACCCCTAGATGTAGTAGTGACACGGGCGTAAGTTGCCCACAGGTTGGGTCCGACTACCGACCGCACTCCCGTAACGTCGATCACGGCGGGCGTCATCCGAGGATGGCACCGTCGCGGTGGGTCGTGCCCGGGGCGCGGCGCAGTCGATCATTTTCAAGGAGGTGGGCGATGCGGTGTCCGTACTGCCGACACGCTGACTCCCGGGTGGTCGACTCGCGGGAGGCCGACGACGGCCAGCTCATTCGGCGGCGGCGGTCCTGCCCGGAGTGCGGCAAGCGCTTCACCACCGTCGAGGAGGCGGTCCTCGCGGTCGTCAAGCGCAGCGGGGTGACCGAGCCGTTCAGCCGGACGAAGATCATCGGCGGGGTGCGCAAGGCGTGCCAGGGTCGGCCGGTGGACGACGACTCCCTCGCGCTGCTCGCGCAGCGGGTGGAGGAGACCGTCCGGGCCAAGGGGGCCGCCGAGATCCCCAGTCACGACGTGGGCCTGGCGATCCTGGGCCCGCTGCGCGACCTGGACGAGATCGCCTACCTGCGGTTCGCCAGCGTCTACCGCTCCTTCGACTCGCTCGCCGACTTCGAGCGCGAGATCGAGACGTTGCGGGCCGCTGCGCGCGCCCGGGAGCAGGGCCGGGCCGACGCGGTCGAGGCCGCCGGCCGTACCAGCTGAATCTGCACAGTTTTTCGAGAGATTGGGACGCGCGGTGGGTGACCGCGCAGACGAGGGGGGCGACGGCGTGACAACTAGCCGTTCACGGAACAAGGCAGGCGCGGGGCTGAAGATCGAGCGGGTGTGGACGACCGAGGGGGTCCACCCGTACGACGACGTCGCGTGGGAGCGCCGCGACGTCGTGATGACGAACTGGCGGGACGGCTCGATCAACTTCGAGCAGCGGGGGGTCGAGTTCCCGCAGTCGTGGAGCGTCAACGCGGCCAACATCGTCACCACCAAGTACTTCCGGGGCGCGGTGGGGACCCCGGAGCGGGAGTGGTCGCTCAAGCAGCTGATCGACCGGGTGGTCACCACCTACCGCACCGCGGGCGAGGAGTACGGCTACTTCGCCAGCCCGGCGGACGCCGAGATCTTCGCCCACGAGCTGACCTGGATGCTGCTGCACCAGGTGTTCAGCTTCAACTCGCCGGTCTGGTTCAACGTCGGCACGCCGTCGCCGCAGCAGGTAAGCGCCTGCTTCATCCTGGCCGTCGACGACTCGATGGACTCGATCCTCGACTGGTACAAGGAGGAGGGGCTGATCTTCAAGGGCGGCTCCGGCTCCGGGGTCAACCTGTCGCGGATCCGCTCGTCCCGTGAGCTGCTCTCCTCCGGCGGCACCGCCTCCGGCCCGGTCAGCTTCATGCGCGGCGCGGACGCCTCGGCCGGCACCATCAAGTCCGGCGGCGCGACCCGCCGCGCGGCCAAGATGGTCATCCTCGACGTCGACCACCCCGACATCGAGGAGTTCGTGGTCACGAAGGCGCGCGAGGAGCACAAGATCCGCGCGCTGCGTGACGCCGGGTTCGACATGGACCTCGGCGGCTCCGACATCGTCAGCGTGCAGTACCAGAACGCCAACAACTCGGTCCGGGTCTCCGACGAGTTCATGGCGGCCGTGGAGAACGGCGGCGGCTTCGACCTGCGGGGCCGGCTGGACGGCTCGGTGATCGACACCGTCGACGCCAAGAAGCTGTTCCGCACCATCTCGCAGGCCGCCTGGGAGTGCGCCGACCCGGGCCTGCAGTACGACGACACGATCAACGACTGGCACACCTGCCCGGAGACCGGCCGGATCACCGCATCGAACCCGTGCTCGGAGTACCTGCACCTGGACAACTCCTCGTGCAACCTGGCCTCGCTCAACCTGATGAAGTTCCTCCGCGCCGACGGCGGCTTCGAGGTGGAGAAGTTCGTCAAGTCCGTCGAGTTCGTCATCACCGCGATGGACATCTCGATCTGCTTCGCGGACTTCCCGACCGAGAAGATCGGTGAGACCTCCCGCGCCTACCGGCAGCTCGGTATCGGCTACGCCAACCTGGGCGCCCTGCTGATGGCCACCGGCCTGCCGTACGACTCGGAGCAGGGCCGCTCGGTCGCCGCGTCGATCACGTCGCTGATGACCGGCACCGCGTACCGCCGCTCGGCCGAGCTGGCCGGCGTGGTCGGCCCGTACGACGGTTACGCCCGCAACGCCGAGCCGCACAAGCGGGTCATGCGCAAGCACGCCGCCGCCAACGACGAGATCAAGCCGACCAGCCCGGTGGCCACCGCGATCGTCCGCGAGGCGACCAAGCAGTGGACCCAGGGCAACAAGATCGGCGACAAGTTCGGCTGGCGCAACGCCCAGGCCAGCGTCCTCGCCCCGACCGGCACCATCGGCTTCATGATGGACTGCGACACGACCGGTGTGGAGCCGGACCTGGCGCTGGTCAAGTTCAAGAAGCTGGTCGGCGGCGGCTCGATGCAGATCGTCAACCAGACGGTGCCGCGCGCCCTGCGCAGCCTCGGCTACCCCGAGGAGCAGGTCGAGGCGATCGTCGAGCACATCGCCGACCACGGTCACGTCGTGGACGCCCCGGGCCTCAAGCCGGAGCACTACCCGGTCTTTGACTGCGCCATGGGCGAGCGGACGATCGCCCCGATGGGTCACGTGCGGATGATGGCGGCCATCCAGCCGTTCGTCTCCGGGGCCATCTCCAAGACGGTCAACATGCCGGAGGCGGCCACCGTCGAGGACGTCGAGAAGATCTACTTCGAGGGCTGGAAGCTCGGCCTCAAGGCGCTGGCGATCTACCGGGACAACTGCAAGGTCGGTCAGCCGCTCTCGGTGGCCAAGTCCAACAAGGCCACCGAGCCGGCCGCCGTCGAGGCCGCGCCGGTCGCCGTGGAGAAGGTCATCGAGTACCGGCCGGTGCGTAAGCGCCTGCCGAAGAAGCGCCCGTCCGAGACGGTCAGCTTCTCCGTCGGTGGCGCCGAGGGCTACCTCACCGCGTCGTCCTACCCGGACGACGGCCTCGGCGAGGTCTTCCTGAAGATGTCCAAGCAGGGCTCGACCCTGGCCGGCGTGATGGACGCCTTCTCGGTGGCCATCAGCATCGGCCTCCAGTACGGCGTGCCGCTGGAGACGTTCGTCAGCAAGTTCACCAACATGCGCTTCGAGCCGGCCGGCATGACCGACGACCCGGACGTGCGGATGGCGGCCTCGGTGATGGACTACATCTTCCGTCGCCTGGCGCTGGACTTCCTGCCCTACGAGCGCCGCGCCGAGCTGGGCATCTTCACCGCCTCGGAGCGGGCCGCCCAGTTGCGGGCCGAGGCCGACGCGGAGGCCGCCGCCGTCACCGGCGTCGAGCTCACCGCGATGGCGTCCTCGGCACCGGTGGAGGCCCCGGCCAAGTCGGAGGCCGTCGCCCAGCCGGCCCAGGAGATGGCCGACGTGGCCGCCGCCAAGCCGGCGCCGAGCGTGGGCTCCAGCACCGAACTGCTGGAGGCCGTCATCGGCAAGGCCGCCGACGCGCCGCTCTGCTTCACCTGCGGTACGAAGATGCGCCCCGCGGGCAGCTGCTACGTCTGCGAGGGCTGCGGCTCCACCAGCGGCTGCAGCTGACGTACGTCTAACGCGGCGCTGCCCCGGTCTCCCTCGCGGGAGGTCGGGGCAGCGCCGTTTCCGGATCTCGTCCCTCATGATCAAGTGATGAGAAGTAGGTAAAGGATGGCCCTGGGGCCTACTTTTCATCACTTGATCATGGGAAGTGCGACGGTCTGGGCGGCCGAGGACCTGACCTGGGTGCCCGCCGGGCTGCTGCACCGGCGGTTCCTGGGCTGGGTGCGGTGAGTCTCGGCGACCGGGCTACTGGTTCGCGCGTTCGGCGGCGCGGACGGCGTTGCGGAACAGCATCGCGACGGTGGTCGGACCGACCCCGCCGACCCGGGGCGTGATGGCGCCGGCGACCTCGGCGCACGCTTCGTCCACGTCCGGCAGGAGGCGCCGGCCTTCGTAGCGGACGCCGGCGCCGATGACGACGGCGCCGGGCTTGACGTGCTCAGGCCGCACGATCCCGGGTACGCCGGCGGCGGCGACCAGAATGTCGGCACGCCGGGTGTAGCGGGGCCAGTCGGGCACGCCGGTGTGGACGACGGTGACGGCGGCGTTGGCGGTCGGACGCTTCTGGGCGAGCAGCATCGCCAGGGGGCGGCCCAGGGTGGCGCCCCGGCCGAGGATGACGACCTCCCGGCCGGCGACGGGGATCTGGTGGTACGCCAGGAGAGCTTCGATGCCGGCGGGGGTGCACGGCAGCGGGCCGGGCAGACCGACGGCGAGACGCCCCATGTTCAGCGGGTGCATGCCGTCGACGTCCTTGTCCGGGTCGATGGTCAGCAGCGCGGCGTCGTAGTCCAGATGCCCCGGAACGGGGTACTGCACGAGGATGCCGTGCACGGCCGGATCGGTGTTGAAGCGGGCGATGGCCCGGTGCAGATCCGCCTGGGCGACGGTGGCGGGCAGGTGCACGTGCGGGGAGGCGAACCCGAGTTCGGCCGCCTGCCGCTGCTTGATAGCGATGTAACCGGCGCTGGCGTCGTCGTCGCCGACGAGGATGGTGGCGAGGCTCGGGGTGATCCCGCGGTCGCGCAGGCGGGCGGCAGCGGCGGCGGTCTCGGCCAGGACGGCTTCGGCGACGGGTGCGCCCGGCAGGAGGCGGGCAGCGCTCGACGGGGTGGGGTGCTCGGCGGATTCGCTGGTCGTGGTCATGATGGTCCCTCGACGCAGGCGCCCAGGCGGTCGACGCCCGCGAGAGGCTCCCCGATGGTTCCACCATCCCCGTGCCGCCAGTCGCCGGTGCTTCGATGATGCCGCATCACCAGGCCAACTGCCCAACCGGACCAGCAGCGCCGCCCTCCGCGTCGGGGGCGTGCTGCCGTTCGTCCGGACTGGTGCCCGCCGACCGCGCCGGGCGGGCAGGCGCGGGGGGTCAATCAGTCGGCAGGAGTGGGCGCATGAACGTCCGCTCGTACCGTACGACGCAGCCCGAGGTTTCGCGGATGCGATCAGCCTCGACGAACTCCGGGTCGTTGCCGAACAGTGCGCGGTACCGCTCGTAAGCCGCCAGGCTCTCGAAGCTGAACAGCGCCTCGGCCTTGTCGCTGGCGCCCTCGGCGGGCAGGAAGTAGCCGTGGTGCACGCCACCGTGCTTGGCAACCAGCCGCATCCAGGTTCGAGCGAAGTCTTCGAACACATCGATCTGAGTGGGGTCGATGGTGTAGTGCACGACGCAGGTGATCACGGCCTCACCATACGGGCCGGCGGTCATGTCGGATGGCTCGGTAACACCCGTGCTCCGACTGACGAAGAAGGAGTGTGCAGGCTACGAGAGGACGGCCCGTGAGTGAGCCCAGCGGAGCCGATGATGACATTTCCGGGATCGGGGCCGATCCGGTGGCCTTCGAGGTCTTCTACCGGCGGCACGTGGAGGCGGTGGGCCGGTTCGTGGCGCGGCGGGTCGACGATCCCCACCTCGCGGCCGACCTGACCGCCGACGTGTTCCTGGCGGTGATCGAGTCGGCGGCCAGCTACCGGCCGGAGCGGGGTAGCCAGGTCGGCTGGCTGTACGGGGTGGCCCGCAACGTCATCGGCGACGAGCGGCGTCGGGCGGCCCAACGACTGCGGGTGACCGGCCGACTGGCCGGACGACGGGACCTCGGCCCCGACGACATCACCCGCATCGAGGAGCGGATCGACGCCGAGTCGGCGGCCCGCCGCACCTGTCGGGCGCTGAGCGAGCTACCCGAGGGCACCCGAACGCTCGTCGAACTCGTCGCCGTGGACGGCCTCACCGTCGCGGACGCGGCGACAGTGCTCGGGATGTCGCCGGTCGCCGCCCGGGTCCGCCTGCATCGTGCCCGCCGCGTCGTCCGCGCCGTGCTCGCCCGCCCGGTCACCACCCTCGCCTGAAACGGAGATGACGATGAACGAGACCGAACGATCGCCGCAGGGTTTCGAGGAGCAGCTCCTCCGGGATCTGAGCGCACACGTGGCCCAACGGGCCGAGGTGGTGTCCGTGGCCCGTCCCGCCAGACGCCGGAGCCTGTTCCCGCGCGGTTGGCGCCTCGCGGGAGCATTCGGGCTGGCCGTGACGGTGACCGCAGGTGCGCTTGCGGCCCAGACGATGGGGGTGGGCGACCACCCGCCGCCCTCGGCCAGCGCGTCGGAGATCTTCCACCTGGCGGCCGACGCGGCCCGGCAACAGCCTGAGCTCACCGCCCGGCCCGACCAGTACGTCTTCACCGAATCCCTGGCGACGATCCGGGACCTGCCGGACAGCGGCCCGTACCAGACCATCCGGAACCAACTGTGGCAGTCGGCCGGCGGAGTCGCGCACACGCAGAGACGCTACCGGCCGGAGGCCGATCCGAACGGGTGGAGCGAGCTGACGGTGCTGCGGATGAGTGATGCCGCCGATCCCGAGAAGGATCTCGACGCGTTCCCGCCGCCGGCGTACCACGGCGACCTGCCCTCCGATCCGGACACGCTGCTTCGCTACCTGCGCGAACACCCGGTCGACCTGCATCTCCCCGAAGGGGCCGACGAGGAGGCCGTCTACGGGGACGAAAGTATGGCGTACACCACGGCGCGGTCGATGGTCCGTGGCGACTACGTGCCGCCCCGCGCGCTCGCGGCGTTGTTCGAAGTGCTGGCGCGGGAACCCGGAGCGGTAGTCATATCGGGTGATGTGGTGGACGCGGCCGGTCGACACGGGGTGGCGATCCGGATGCCCGGCGTGATCGGTGGTAACGAAGACCTTCTCTTCGACCGAGACACCCACGTATTCCTCGGCACCAGGAGTTCGGTGGTGCGAAACGGCAAAGAGTCCCTGTTCGCGGCGGTCGCGCTCCTGCGCATCGCCATCGTCGACCGGCCGGGCCAGCTGCCCTGAGCGGTGATGGCCCGGCGCCGGTCGTCGAGCGGGTTCAGGGCTGGACGAACAGGGGCCCGTAGTTCGAGCGGAACATCTGCTCGCCCAGGCGGCGCATCACCAGGTCGCGGAGCGCGGGCGGAAGCCCGGTGGCAGTGTCGCGGCGGTGGGTCTGGCTGAGCACCCAGTCGGTACGCGGGCGTCGCCGCGCCTCGTACCCGCGTAACGCGTCAGCGACGGAGTCGGCGGTGGCCAACGACGACGCGAGCACTGACGCGTCCTCCAGGGCCATCGCCGCGCCCTGGGCCATGTTCGGCGAGGTGGCGTGGGCGGCGTCGCCGATCAGCAGCACCGGCCCGCGGGACCAGGAGTCGAGCACGACCTCCTGGTTCGGCCCGGCGTGCAGGGTGCTGTCGTCGTGGTCGAGGGCCTTGAGCATGGTGGCGGCCGGCTCGGGGAACGTCGCGGCCACCTCGTCGCGCCAGCCGGGCCGGTCGGCCACCGGGCCGTCGTTGTAGTAGCAGTACGTCTGCTCGGCGCTGATCGGGATCGTCAGGAACTGCCTCCCGCGCCCCAACTGCACCGACCAGACCGGCTCGTCGTCGATGCGGGGAGCCACCCAGCGGTACGCGTACTGGCCGAGGTTGCGGGCCGCCCGCCCGTCGAAGGCGAGCCGCCGGACCGTCGAGTTGACGCCGTCCGCGCCGATCACCAGGTCGTACCGCTCGGTGCTGTCGTCGTCGAACTCGACGGCGACCAGGTCGCCCTCGTGGGCCAACGCGACCGGCTGGCGGCCCCAGCGGATCGGGGTGTCTCCGACACCGGCGAGCAGCGCCCGGTGCAGTTGTGCCCGGGGCAGCGACACGCACGGCCCGACCCCCTGCCACAGCGCCGCCACGTCGATGTCGAAGAGGCGGCGTCCGCGCTGGTTGGCGCTGCGCTGCCGGGTGATCTCCACGGCGACGTCCGCGACCGGCTCCCGCAGCCCGAGGACGTCGAGCATGCGCGTCGCGTTGCCGGTGAGGTAGATGCCGGTGCCGGAGTCGGTCGGCCCGGCGGCCCGCTCGACCACGTCGACAGTCGCGCCCCAGTCGCGCAGGGCGGCCACCGTCGCCAACCCGGCGACACCGCCGCCGACGATCAGTACCCGGACATCGTTACCCCGCACGACACGTTCCTCCCCGTCGCCCAGGCCGGTTGAGCTGCTGCTCAACGGTTCGGCCGCCGCAGCACTCTAGAAGGCGGGTGAGTCGGCACACGGGTACGGGGGCTGAATTATCGAGGAATGGGCTGCGACGATGAGGGCATGACGACCGCTGAGGCGTACGCCGAGTTCGGCAGCCGCGAGGCGCGTGGGGTGTCGCCCACCTACGAGCGTCTGTCGGCGGCCGTCGCCCGGGACGACGCCCTGCTCGCCCTGCTCGACGCGCTCCCGCCCGGCAAACGACAGCCGAATCTGCTGTTCGGTGTCGTGCGCTGGCTCGGCGGCCCGGTCGACGACCCGGTCGCGTTCCACGATTTCACTGTGACGCACTGGCCGGCCATCGAGGCGGAGGTGCGCACCCGGGCCACCCAGACCAACGAGAGCGGCCGGTGCGCGGTCCTGCTGCCGGTGCTCGCCGCGTTGCCGCAGCCCCTCGCCCTGCTGGAGGTCGGCGCGTCGGCCGGGCTCTGCCTCTACCCCGACCGGTACGCGTACCGCTACGGCGAGCACGAGGTCGGCTCCGGCGAGCCGGTCCTGGAGTGCGCGGCCGACGGGTTGGTGCCGCCGGCCCGCGTACCCCGGGTGGTGTGGCGGGCCGGCCTGGACCTCAACCCGCTCGACGTGACCGACCCCGGCGACGTGTCCTGGTTGGACGCCCTGATCTGGCCGGAGCACGCGCACCGGCGGGCCCGCCTGCGGGCCGCGGCGGGGGTCGCCGCCGCCGACCCTCCGCTGCTGGTCCGCGGTGATCTGGTGGACGACCTGCCGGCGCTTGCCGCCCGCGCGCCGGCCGGCGCGACGCTTGTGGTCTTCCACACGTCAGTGCTCTACCAGGTGCCGCCGCCGCGCCGGGAGGCGTTCGTCCGGCTGGTCCGTGAGCTGCCGGGGCACTGGATCGCGAACGAGGCACCGGAGGTGCTGCCGTACGACGGGTTGCCCGACCCGCCGAGTGAGGCGCTGCACAACGTCCTCGCGCTGGACGGTGCGCCGCTGGCCTGGACCCGGGGGCACGGTCAGGCGATGAGCTGGTTCGCCTGACCGCCGCGCGACCCCGGCGGCCAGCACCGACAGCTCAGCGAGCCGGCTCCGGCATCCGGGCTCTCAGCGCTCGGCTGAACCAGTCCGCCGCCGGCGCGACCGCGCCGCCGCCCGACCAACCGTTGATCACCGACAGCAGGTCGAGGTAGCGGTCCCGGCGGGGATCGTTCGCCACTGTCAGCCGGTCCAGGAGGCGACGGCGCAGGTCGGCGTCGTCGGGGAGGTCGTGCAGGCGCGCGTACCGGCCGGTGACCGCCGTGACCACCGGCTCGGCCTCGGGGCCGGTCGGATCGAGACCGGCGGCCAGGGCGGCCGCCACCCCGTCCCGGACCACCGCGGCGGCGTCCGGGCGGGGCAACCCGGGCACCTCGTGATCGGCGGCGTGCTGTCGGACCATCCGCCGCATGGACGCCCGGAAGGTGGGCTCCCGGCACAACCCGGCCAGCTCCAGCCACGCCTGCACCTGCTCGGTGCTCGGGTCGTCGGGCAGCTCCGGGGTCATCGAGACGAGGACGCCCCGGTACGGGTGCTTGTCGTCCGGGCTCTCGAAGACAGTCGCCAGGAAGTCGCCGACCAGGTGCCCCCGCTCACGTGCGCTGAGCTGGGCCAGCCGGTGCAGGTCGTCCACCTCGGCCGGGCCCGATCCGCGCCGCGCCGCCACGGTGAGCACCGCCTGACGCAGCCGCAGCACGCGGATCTGCACCGCCAGCGCCTCGGCGTGCGCCGCGGCCACCTCGGGCAGGGGCACCTCGCGGTCCACCACCCGACGGATGGTGGCCAGGTCGACACCCAGGTCGCGCAGCGTCCGGACCAGGTCGAGCCGGGCCACCGCCTCGGCGTCGAAGAGGCGGTAGCCGGCCGGGCTCCGGTCGGCCGGCGGCACGATGCCGGTGTCGGCGTAATACCTGATGGTCTTGACGCTCAGGCCGGTGCGGCGGGCCAGGTCGCCGATCGTGTACTGCGCTTCACCGCTCATGCCCCCACCCTGCTGTCTCCCCCCGGTGGAGACTCAAGCGACAGACGTCAGCGAGCCCGTTCGTGGCGGAGCAGGACCACGCCGTTGCCGAAGACGCGGCTCTCCACCAGCCGCAGGCCGGTCGGGACGTCGCTGTCGGGGAAGAGGCGGCGGCCCCGACCGAGCAGCACCGGGTTGACGTAGATCCGGTACTCGTCGACGAGGTCGTGCCGGGCGAAGGTGGCGGCCAGGTCGGCCCCGCCGAGCGCCAGGTCACCGCCGGGCTCGGCCTTGAGCCGCCGTACCTCCTCCGGGTCCACCTCGCGGACCACTGTGGCGTTCCAGTCGGCGTGGTCGAGGGTGCGGGAGTAGACGATCTTCGGCATGTCCCGCCAGATGCGGGCGAACTCGCGCTCGGGGTCGCTGGCGGTCGGGTCCTGGTCGGCGGTCGGCCAGTACGCGGCCATCAGCTCGTGGCTGACCCGGCCGCTGAGGAACCCGCCCATCGGGGCGATCACGTCGTTGAAGTGCCTGTGCAGCTCCTCGTCGACCTGGTGCCAGCCGATGTCGCCACCCGGGCCCTCGAAGAACCCGTCAAGCGACACACTCATCTGCACAACGATCTTCCGCATCACGTCTCCTCAGTGCTCGTCACAGCGATCGATCCCGAGCATCGTCGGACCCTACGACGAAACCGGCGGCGTGTCCCGCATTCGTCGCAGCGGGGAGCAGACCACGAACAGGCAGGCCGCCCAGGTGCCCAGCACGCACACCCAGAGCGCGCCGCGCAGCCCCAGCGCGGTGCCGAGCGCGCCGCCGGTCAGCGCGCCGAGCGGGATGACGCCGAAGCAGATCCACAGGAACGCGGCGTTGACCCGGCCGAGGATCCCCGGCGGGGTGATGCGCTGTCGGTACGACATCGCGGCCACGTTGAACAGCACCGCGTTCGCCGAGAACGCGGCCAGCCCGACCCCGTAGAGCAGCACGCCCCAACCGGGCTGCGCCAGCGGCATCAGCAGGTAGAACGGGCCCGGAGCGGTCATCGCCACCCAGATCACCCGGGCCGAACCCAGCCAGGCCGACAGCCGGGCGGCCAGCACCCCCACCACCAGCCCGCCGACGGCGCTGACCGAGAAGACCAACCCCACCCGCACCGGCGAGGCGTGCAGCTCACGCACCAGGAAGGTCACCTCGATCGAGGAGGACGCCATCACCCAGAAGTTCGACCAGGTCGTGCAGGCCAGGATGCTGACCAGGATCGGCTGCCGCCGGATGAAGCCGAGCCCGTCGGTCAGCTCCACCCGCAGCGGCACGCGGGGAGCCGGCTCGCGGCGTACCGGTGGCTGTCGGATCAGGATCAGCGTCAGCGCGCTGACCAGGAAGGCGAACCCGTTGGCCAGGAACGTGCGGGCGGCGCCGACAAGCCCGATGAGCGCGCCGCTGATCGTCGGTCCGACCAGTTCGGCGGCGTCCTGGCTGATGGTGAGCTTGGCGTTGCCGTCCACAAGCAGGTCCGCCGGCACCAGCCGGGGCAGCAGGGTCTTGTACGCCACGGTGAACAGCACGGTGAGCACGCCACCGAGCCCGACCACCACGTACAGGAAGGGCAGGGTGAGGTGGCCGACCAGGGCGACCACCGGCAGGGACAGCAGGAGCGCGGTCCGGCCCAGGTCGCACGCGATCATCAGCCGCCGCGGGTCGAGCCGGTCGGCGGCGATGCCCGCCGGCAGCGAGAACAGCAGGTACGGCAGCCAGGCCAGGACGGTCAACAGGGAGATCTGGAAGACACTGGCGTGCAGGGTGTCGGCGGCCAGCAGCGGCACCGCCACACCGGTGATCCGGGTGCCCAGCTCGCTGACCGTCTGGCCGCCCCACAGCAGGAGGAAGTTGCGGCTGCGCCACAGCGACGGGGTCGTCGTCGCCTCCACAGCCGGGAGCTGCCGCACCTGTTGACTCACTGTCGCTGCCTGTCTGCGCGGGTCTGCGCCGCCGGCCGGCGGCTCGCGGACTCTACTGGCGCCCGGGCCTGCCCGGCGCGCCATTTCCGCCGACCGCCGCGTTGGTCCGGCATGGTTGAGCCGCGGCCGCAGGTCGTCCCTAGACTGCTGCGGGTGACCGGAGAGCGACGACCCCTGGCCGATCGGCCGCTCACCGAGCCGCACCCGTCCCGGCTGTCGCCCGCGCACCCCGACCGGGCTCGGATCCTCGCCAGGCACGCCGCCGCGCTGGCCGCCGACGAGGCCGGCTACCTCGACCCGGCGAGCGGGTTGTTCGTGCTCAGCGCCGGCTTTCTGGCCCGGCGCGGCACCTGCTGCGGGCGCGGTTGCCGACACTGCCCGTACGTGGACGATCCACCGTCCGGATAGGCCTCGGCGGGGGCTTTCGCCCGACACCGACACCCCGTACGGTGTCCGACGGACATCCGGCGGGCGCCTTCCGCCGTCGGTCGGCGAGAGGGTGGATCGTGCGCGGGCGGATCGTGGTCGGAGGGCTGGTGGGGCTGCTGGTGAGCGGCTGCGCCGCCGAGGCCGAGCCGGTGGCGGTGCCGCCGCCGGCGCCGATCGCGGTGGACGTGGCGGCGGCCTCCTCGGGCGGGGCCTGCCGGCTGCTGGACTTCACGGTGATCGAAGAGTTGCTGAAGGTGCGCTTCGACGTGGCGGCGGCCAGCGAGCAGGGCGACACGCACACCTGTGTGGTGCGCGCCGAAGGCGCGGCGCTGCCGGAGCTGACGCTGAGTGTGTCCGAGACCACGATCGACAAGACCACCTTCGGCGCGGACGTGGTGCCGGACAAGGCGGCGAAGATCACCGGGGTGGGCCAGCAGGCGTACCGGCGGACCACCGCCGCGGCGAGCGGGCACGGGCCGGTCGCCGAGGTGGGCTGGCTGGCCACCGACGGGCGGCTGGCCACGTTGAGCTGGACCGGTGCGCGCGGCGGCGAACGCGCGGCGGCCGAGAAGGTGACCGGTGACCTGGCCGCGCTGGCCAAGAAGGTGGACACCCGGGCGCTGTGACGCCCGGGTGGCCGGTTTGTCAGTTGGCGGCGACGAAGACCCGGGAGGCGACCTCGCGGGGCAGTCGCACCCGGTCGCCCGACCGGTCGATCGACACCCCGTCGCGCTCCTGCGCCACTGTCACAGTGGCGCCCGGGTCGACACCGGCGGCGTGCAGTTGACGCAGCACGTCGGCGTCCTTCTGCACGCTCTCGCAGATCCGGCGCACCACGACCGGCCCGGAGAGGCCGGGGAAGGCCAGGTTGCGCTCGCCCTCGGCGGCCTCGGTGGCCTCCGCCGCCGGCGAGCCCAGCTCCTGTAGCCCGGGGATCGGGTTGCCGTACGGGGAGCGGGTCGGCCGGTTGAGCAGGTCGTACACCCGCTTCTCCACCGCGTCGCTCATCACGTGCTCCCAGCGGCAGGCCTCCTCGTGGGCCTCCTCGTAGGGCATCCCGATGACGTTGACGAGCAGCAGCTCGGCGAGGCGGTGCTTGCGCATCACCGACACGGCACTGCCTCGGCCCTGCACGGTGAGTGTCAGGTGCCGGTCGCCCTCGACGGTGAGGAGCCCGTCGCGCTCCATCCGGGCGACGGTCTGGCTCACGGTGGGGCCGCTCTGCTGCAGCCGTTCGGCGATCCGGGCACGCAGCGGTGGCACACCCTCCTCTTCCAGTTCGAGGATGGTGCGCAGGTACATTTCGGTCGTGTCGACCAGGTCGTGAGACTTCATAACGTCAGCGGCCCTCCGGTGCACGATGGTACCTCGGGTGGTGGGCCGGCGGCCCACGCCGAACCGCGTGCCGTCGAGGCGAATGGTGTTGGATGGTCGCCATGTCCGGTACCCAGGAGCCGCTGGTCGAGGCCGATCGGCTGGCCGCCGAGCTTGACCAGGCCGATCCGCCCACCCTGCTCGACGTTCGCTGGCGGCTCGTCGGCCCACCGGGCCGCGACGACTACCGCGCCGGCCACCTGCCCGGGGCGGTCTTCGTCGACCTGGACACCGCGCTCTGCGGGCCGCCCGGCGCCGGCGGCCGGCACCCGCTGCCCGACCCGGCCGCGTTGCAGGCCGCGCTGCGGGCCGCCGGGGTCCGCGCCGGTCACCCCGTGGTGGTGTACGACGGCGGCGACGGCATGGCCGCCGCGCGGGCCTGGTGGACGCTGCGCTGGGCGGGGCACCGACCGGTGCGACTGCTGCACGGTGGCTACCCGGCCTGGGCCGCCACCGGTCGGCCCGTCTCCACCGACGCGCCCGCACCGACCCCCGGCGATGTCGTGGTACGCCCCGGCGATCTCCCGGTGCTCGACGCGGGACAGGCCGCCGAGCTGGCCGCCGCGGACGACGGGGTGCTGCTCGACGTGCGGGCGGCGCCCCGCTACCGGGGTGAGGTCGAGCCGATCGACCCGGTCGCCGGGCACGTGCCGGGAGCGGCGAACCTGCCCGCCGGGGAGTACGTCGGCCCGGACGGGCGCTTCCTGGCCGCCGACGCGCTGAGCGCACGGTTCGCCGCCGCCGGGGTGACCGGCGCGCGGGCCGTCGGGGCGTACTGCGGCTCCGGGGTGACCGCCGCGCAGGCGGTGCTCGCGCTGCACCTGGCCGGTCGCACGGACGCGGCACTCTACGTTGGATCGTGGAGCAACTGGGTGGCCGACCCGACGCGCCCGATCGCCTCCGGGCCGACATCTGGGCGCTGACCAGCGCGTGCGGTGGGTCGGCGACGGTCCTCGTGCGACGATGGGCTCATGTCCGACGACACGGTGGTGGTGTGGGACGAGTCGCTGCTCGCCTACGACATGGGTGATCATCCGCTCGACCCGGTCCGGGTGGAGCTGACCGTCGCGCTGGCTCGCGAGCTGGGCATCCTGGATCGGCCCGGGGTGCGCGTGGTCAAACCGGAGCCCGCCACCGACGCCCTGCTCACCCGGGTGCACGACCCGGCCTACCTGGCCGCGGTGCGGGCCGCGCCCCGCGATCCGCTCTTCGCCGGGTACGGGCTGGGCACGTCCGACAACCCGATCTTCGAGGGGATGCACGAGTCCAGCGCGTTGATCGCCGGCGCGACGGTGGCCGCCGCCGAGGCGGTCTGGCGCGGCGACGCCCGGCGCGCGGTGAACGTGGCCGGCGGCCTGCACCACGCGATGCCCGCCCGCGCGTCCGGCTTCTGTGTCTACAACGACCCCGCGGTGGCCATCGCCCGCCTGCTCGACCTGGGCGCGGAGCGGATCGCGTACGTGGACGTCGACGTGCACCACGGCGACGGTGTGCAGCAGATCTTCTGGAATGACCCCCGGGTCCTCACGGTCAGCGTGCACGAGACCCCGCTGGCGCTCTTCCCGGGCACGGGTTTCCCGGACGAGACGGGTGGGCCGGGCGCGCAGGGCACCGCCGTCAACATGCCGTTGCCGCCGGGCATCGACGACACCGGCTGGCAGCGGGCGTTCCACGCGATAGTGCCGTCGGTGCTGCGCGCGTTCCGACCGCAGGTGCTCGTCACCCAGTGCGGCGCCGACGGGCACCGACTGGATCCGCTCGCCGACCTCAACCTCACTGTGGACGGCCAGCGGGCCACCTACCTGGCGATGCGGGCACTCGCCGACGAGCTGTGCGACGGCCGGTGGGTGGCCACCGGCGGTGGCGGGTACGCGCTGGTCGAGGTGGTGCCCCGGGCCTGGAGTCACCTGCTGGCCGTGGCCACCGGTGACCCCGTCGACCCGGCCACGCTCACCCCGCCGGCCTGGCGGGAGCTGGTCGCCTCCCGTCGTCTGGGGCGGGAGGTGCCGCTGCGGATGACCGACGACGCCGACCCGTCGTACGAGCCGTGGCAGCCGACCGGCGAGCCGAACGCGGTGGACCGGGCGATCGCGACCACCCGCAAGGCGGTCTTCCCGCTGCTCGGGCTCGACCCGCACGACCCGCGGGACTGAGCCGGGCGGGGGAGGGCTGCGCCGGTGACGACAGTGGACCAGCCGGTGGACGTGCTGCTCAGCGACGGCAGCACCGTCCAGTTGCGGCCGATCGAGCCGGCTGACGCGCCGGGCATCGTGGCGATGCACAGCCGGTTCTCCGAGCGCACCCGTTACCTCCGGTACTTCTCGCCGTACCCGCGCATCCCGGAACGGGACCTCATCCGGTTCGTCACCGTCGACCACCACGACCGGGAGGCGTTCGTGGTGCTGGCCGCCGACCGGATCGTCGCGGTCGGCCGGTACGAGCGGCTCGGCCCGCAGGCGCCGGATGCGGAGGTGGCCTTCGTGGTGGAGGACGCCTACCAGGGCCGGGGCATCGGTTCGGTGCTGATGGAGCACCTGGCCGACACCGCCCGCCGCAACGACATCATGAGCTTCGTCGCCGAGGTGCTGCCGACAAACGGGACGATGTTGCGGGTGTTCGCCGACTTCGGTTACCAGGTCCAGCGCGAGTACGCCGACGGCGTGGTGCACCTGAGCTTCCCGATCGCGCCCACCGAGGCCACGCTGGAGGTGCAGCGGGGCCGGGAGCACCGCACCGAGGCCCGCTCGATCGCCCGGCTGCTCGCCCCACGCGGCATCGTCGTCTACGGTGCCAGCGCCACCGGCCAGGGCGTCGGCGCGGCGGTGCTCGGGCACCTGCGGGACGGGGGTTTCACCGGCGCGGTGGTGCCGGTGCACCCGAGCGCGTCGACAGTGGCGGGCCTGCCCGCGTACCCGTCGGCGGTCGACGCCGGCACGCCGGTGGACCTGGCGGTGGTGGCGGTCCCGCCGGAGGCGGCGACAGCTGTGGTCGCCGACGCCGCCGCCGCGGGGGTGCACGGTCTGGTGGTCATCTCGGCGGGCTTCGCCGAGGCCGGGGCCGAGGGCGCGGCCACGCAGCGGGCGCTGGTCCGCGCGGCGCACGCCGCCGGCATGCGGGTGGTCGGCCCGAACTGTCTCGGCGTGGCCAACACCGACCCGGCGGTACGCCTCAACGCCACGCTCGCCCCGGCCCTGCCGCCGGCGGGCCGGGTGGGCATCTTCAGCCAGTCCGGCGCGTTCGGGGTGGCGTTGCTCGCCGAGGCGGACCGGCGTGGCCTCGGGCTGTCCAGCTTCGTCTCGGCCGGCAACCGGGCCGACGTCTCCGGCAACGACCTCCTGCAGTACTGGCAGGACGATCCCGGCACCGACGTGATCATGTTGTACCTGGAGACCTTCGGGAACCCGCGCAAGTTCGCCCGGCTGGCCCGGCGGATCGGCCGGACCAAACCGGTGGTCGCGCTCGCCTCGCCGGCCCGCCCGGTCGGCGTCGGTGACACCGCCGGGCCGGACGAGGTGGCGGTGGCCGCGCTCTTCGCCCAGTCCGGGGTGATCCGGGTGGACACCGTGCCGGAGCTGCTCGACGTGGGTGTGCTGCTGGCCAACCAGCCGTTGCCGGCCGGCGGCCGGGTCGGTGTGGTGGGCAACTCCTCGGCCCTGACCGGCCTGGCCGCCACCGCGTGCGTCGGGCAGGGCCTCACGGTGGCCGACGGGTACCCCCGCGACGTCGGGCCGAGCGCCGGTGCCGCCGAGTTCGCCGCCGCTCTCGCCGAGACGGCCGGCGACGACCGGGTGGACGCCCTGGTGGTGGTCTTCGCCCCGCCGCTGCCCGGCCAGCGGACCGATGTGGACGTCGACGTGACCGCCGCCCTGCCGGCGGCCCTCGCGCTGGGCAAGCCGACGGTGGCGACGTTCCTGGTCGGCCGGTTGCCGTCGGGGGTGCCGGCGTACGGGGGAGTGGAGGAGGCGGTGCGGGCTCTCGCCCGGGTGCACCGGTACGCCGAGTGGCTTCGCCGCCCGCCCGGGGTGGTGCCCGAGGTGCCCGGCATCGATCGGGTCGCCGCCCAGGCCGCGTTCCGTGCCGACGCCACCGACCCCGGTGCGCTGCTTGCCGCGTACGGGATCGACGTGGTGGCGTCGGTGTCCGTCGACTCGGTCGACGCGGCGGTCGACGCGGCGGCTCTGCTGGGCTACCCGGTGGCGCTGAAGGCGGCCGCCCCCGGGCTGCGGCATCGGCTCGACCTCGGCGCGGTCCGGCTCGCCGTGCCGGACGAGTCGGCGCTGCGCCGGGCGTACGCCGAGCTGGCCACTGCCTTCGGCGCGGACGCGCTGATCCAGCCGATGGTCCCGCCCGGGGTGGCCTGCGTGGTGGAGCTGGTGGAAGATCCGGCGTTCGGGCCGGTGGTCGGCTTCGGTCTCGGTGGGGTCGCCACCGAGCTGCTGGGCGACCGGGCCTGGCGGGCGGTCCCGCTGACCGACACCGACGCGGCCGAGCTGGTCGACGAGCCCCGGGCGGCGCCGCTGCTGCGCGGGCACCGGGGTGCTGCCCCGGTCGACCGGACGGCCCTGGCCGACCTGTTGCTGCGGGTGGGTCAGCTCGCCGACGACCAGCCCCGCGTACGGTCGCTGACCCTCAACCCGGTGCTCGCCCGTCCGGACGGCATCGCGGTCCTGCACGCCCAGGTCCAGGTGGGCGGCGTGGCCGCCCGCCCGGACACCGGCCCCCGTCGCCTCTGAGGGCGCCCGGTCAGGGCCGGCTGGAGATCTGTTGGACGCCCCACGAGTTGCCGTCCGGGTCGGTGAAGAAGACGAAACCGACGTTGTCCAGCGGGTCCGGCACCGACCGGGGGTTCTGACCCACCACCTGGATCTCGCTGACCTCCACACCCCGCTCGATCAGCTCCTCGCGAGCCCGCTTCAGGTCGGGCACCACCAGTTGCAGGCCCCTGAGTGAGCCCGGTGGCATGTCCGGGACCACGCCCCTGCCGATCACTATCGAACAGCCGGAGCCGGGCGGGGTCAGCTGGATGATCCGCGCCTCGTCGTTGATCACAGTGTCGTGATCGACGGTGAAGCCGAGCTGGTCGGCGTAGAACGCCTTCGCCCGGTCCAGGTCGGAGACCGGCACGATCACCACTTCCAACGTCCAGTTCACTGTCGTTCTCCTCGTTGTCGTCACCGATCACCGCGGTGGGGCGAGTCGCCGCACCACTACAGCACGGAAGGCCCCGGCGAACCGCCAGGGCCTTCCGTGGGAACCGGGTGCGTCAGCAGGCGTACGCCTCCAGGCGCTGCGCCCGCTCCGGGGCGCGCAACTTCAACAGCGTCACCTTCTCGATCTGCCGGATCCGCTCCCGGGACAGGCCGAACTCCCGGCCGACCTCGTCGAGCGTGCGCTGCCGGCCATCGTCCAGACCGAACCGCAACCGGATGACCGCCTGCTCCCGCTGGGACAGGGTGGCCAGCACGATGCTGACCTCGTTGCGCAGCTCGCCCTGGGCGGCGGTGTCGCCCGGCTCGGTGCGCGGATCCACCGAGGCCACGAAGTCGCCGAGCGCGCTCTCCCCGTCGTCGCCGACGGCCTGGTCCAGGCTGACCGGCTCCCGGTCGTAGGAGATCAGCTCGATGACCTGGACCTCGGGAACCTCCAGGGCGCGGGCGACCTCGGCGACTGTCGGTTCGCGGCCCAGCGTCACCGACAGCTCGCGGCGGGCCCGGACCATCCGGTTGACCTGCTCGACCATGTGCACCGGGATGCGGATGGTGCGGGCCTGGTCGGCCATCGCCCGGGTGATCGCCTGCCGGATCCACCAGGTGGCGTACGTGGAGAACTTGTAGCCCTTGGCGTAGTCGAACTTCTCCACCGCCCGGATCAGGCCGAGGTTGCCCTCCTGGATCAGGTCGAGAAACGCCATGCCGCGTCCGGTGTAGCGCTTGGCGATGCTGACCACCAGCCGCAGGTTCGCCTCCAACAGATGGTCCTTGGCCGCCCGGCCCTCCGCGACGACGACTTCCAGGTCGGCCCGCAACTCCTCGGAAACCGGGGTGCAGGTGGCCAGCTTCTCGTCGGCGAACAGGCCGGCCTCGATCCGCCGGGCCAGATCGACCTCCTGCGCGGCGGTCAGCAGCTTCGTCCGGCCGATCCCGTTGAGATACGCCCGGACCAGGTCGGTGGAGATGCCACGCTCGTCGGTGGCGTCCAGGTCGGCGAGGACCTCGGAGGTCCCGTCGGTGTCGGTCGTGGTGGCCGGGCGCATCCGGTGTTCCGTCATCTGCAGGACCATCTCTGTCTCTCCCCGTTTCCACGTCTGTGCCGTGTCTCCGGCCCAGTGGTGCCGGTGTGAGACACAGCTTGGCGGGCAGGGCGTAAAACGGGAGTGAGGCGATCGGGCACCCGACAGGAATTCGGTCGGATCGGTGGCGCGGAGTGTCGTCCCGGTCTGTGCTTGCCCGCCACAGCTACGTTGCGGACGGTCGGCCACCTCGGTCGGCCCGGACACAGGTGGAGGACGGCGTGGTCTTCAAGCGGCTCATGAAGGCGATGGGGGTCGGTGGCCCGTCGGTGGAGACGGTGCTGGCCAACCCGAACTGCCGCCCGGGCGGGCAGTTGGAGGGCCGCATCCAGGTGGTCGGCGGTGACCACCAGGTCGACATCGACCACGTCGCCCTCGGCCTGGTCACCCGGGTCGAGGTCGAGACCGGCGACAACGACTACGACACCACCCAGGAGTTCCACCGCCAGCAGGTCACCGGCGGGTTCCGGTTGGAGGCGGGGCAGCGCCACGACATCCCGTTCCGCTTCGACGTGCCGTGGGAGACACCTGTCACCGAGCTGTACGGGCAGCACCTGCACGGCATGACGATGGGGCTGCGTACCGAGTTGGAGGTTGCCCGCGCGATGGACAAGGGCGACCTGGACGCGGTGTCGGTGCACCCGCTGCCCGCCCAGGAACGACTGCTTGACGCGTTGCTGCGACTGGGTTTCCGGTTCGCCCGCGCCGACGTGGAGCGTGGGCACATCTACGGCGTACGACAGACGTTGCCGTTCTACCAGGAGATCGAGTTCAGCCCCGCGCCGCAGTACGCCCGCTCGATCAACCAGTTGGAGGTGACCTTCGTCGCCGACGCGCAGCAGATGCAGGTGGTGCTGGAGGTCGACAAGCGCGGCGGTGTCTTCACCGAGGGGCGGGACGCCTTCGGCCGGTTCACCGTCGACCACGCCACCGCCAGCCGCACCGACTGGACCGCCGAACTCGACAACTGGCTCCGCCAGTCCCTGTCCCGCCGAGGCCTCTTCTCCTGACCCCGAGGGAGGGCTACAGGTCCAGGAGGAGGGTTTGGGGGCCTACGTTGACGCTCTCGACGAGCATGTGGGTGCGGAAGCGGCCCGTCTCGACCTTCGCGCCGCGGTCGCGCAGCGCCTCCACCACCACTGTCACCAGGGGCTCGGCCACCTCGGCGGGGGCGGCGGCGAGCCAGCTCGGCCGGCGGCCCTTGCGGGTGTCGCCGTAGAGGGTGAACTGGCTGACCACCAGGATCGGCGCGCCGGTGTCGGCGGCCGACCTCTCGTCGTCCAGGATGCGCAGCTCATGCACCTTGCGGGCCATCGTCTGGGCGGTCTCCACGGTGTCGGTGTGGGTCACTCCGAGCAGCACCAGCAGGCCGTTCTCGATCGCGCCGACCACCTCGCCGTCCACTGTCACGCTGGCCCGCCCGACGGTCTGCACCACCGCCCGCATCAGGCGGTCACCGCCTCGATGAAACCGCGCTCCACCAGGTGCGCCACGATCGGGCCGGCGGCCTCGGCCATCTCGTCGGGCTCGACGTCGTGCGCTGCGGCGAGCAGGGCGAGCTGGTCACGCAGCGGCAGCCGGCCGTCGGCGCCACCGACCAGCGCCAGCACCAGCGGGTCGATCTCCTCGGTCCAGCGCAGGCCGTGCGGCATCGCCAGGACCTGCCGGTCCACCGCCCAGCCCTCGTCACCCATTGTGGCCTCCTGCCGCAGCTGGAGGCCCTCGGCGGCCCGGTAGCGCTCGGCGAGCAACGCCTCGGTGTCGCGTACCCGGAGAAAGTCCTGGCGGTCGAACCAGGCGGCGATGTGGTCGCCCAGCGGTGGCTGCACCCGCTGGCGCAGGTCCTCCACCCGGACCACCGGGTCGGCGTGCCCGCCCCGGCGCAGGGACACGATGCCGAAGCCGATCCCCTCCACCTTGTGCGCGTCGAACCAGTCCAGCCAGGCGGCCATCCGCTGCGGGTCGGCGGTCTCGCCGACGTCGGTGAGCCACAGGTCGACGTACGCCATCGGGTCGGCCACCTCGCGCTGGATCACCCAGGCGTCCAGGCCGGTCCCGGCGAACCAGCCGGCCACCCGCTCGTCCCACTCCTCGCCGGCGACGTGCACCCAGTTCGCCAGGTACTGCATGGTGCCGCCCTCGGTGAGCAGGCCCGGGGCGGCGGCGGCCAGCTCGGCGCCGATCGCGTCACCGACCCGACCGGAGTCGCGGTAGACGTGCGTGGTGGTGCCCGGGCCGACCACGAACGGCGGGTTGCTCACCACCAGGTCGAACCGTCGACCGGCCACGGGGGCGACCAGGTCGCCGCGGAGCAGCTCCCAGTCCTGACCGTTGAGGGCGGCGGTGGTCGCGGCGAAGCGCAGCGCCCGCTCGGAGAGGTCGGTGGCGGTCACCGACCTGGCGTGGGTGGCCAGGTGCAGGGCCTGGACGCCGGAGCCGGTGCCCAGGTCCAGTGCGGTGTCGACCGGCCGGCGCACTGTCGCGCCGATCAGGGTCTGGGTGGCCCCGCCGATGCCGAGGACGTGCTCGGCGTGCAGCGGGCGACCCGGGCGGGCACTCGCCGACACGTCGGCGAGCACCCACCAGTCCTCGCCGTACGGCTCCAGGTCGACGCCGGCACGCAGGCCGTCGCCGTACCGCTCGACCAGCCCGCCGGCCAGCGCTTCCGCCAGGCTCAGCGGCGTCAGCGCGGCGGCCACCGCGGCCTCCGGCTCGGTCTGGTCGCAGATGAACACCCGGATCAGGGTGCCCAGCGGGTCGCCGTCCTCGGTGGCGCGCAGCGCGGCCCGGTAGTCGTTGCGGGCGACCGCGGCGGTCGCCTGGGCGCCCAGCCGCTCGGCGACGCCCTGGCTGGTGAAACCGGTCCGGGTCAGCGCGGCGCGCAGCGCGTCGACGCCGGCGGGGGAGAGCAGCATGTCGTGTTCGTCCACCCCGACATCCTGCCCCCCGTCGCGTCCCGGGTCTGCGTCACCCGCCGGTTGGTGTCGGAGCGTCGGTGTCCGCCCGGCTCGGCGGGCCAGGCAGGATGGTCCGCATGACGCTCGTGCTGCCCATCGACCCGGAGGCCAACCGACTGTTGGAGCGCAGCCCTCTGGCGCTGCTCCTCGGCATGGTTCTTGATCAACAAATTCCGATGGAGAAGGCGTTCTCCTCGCCGTACGTGCTGGCGCAGCGGCTCGGCCACGAGCTGGACGCCGCCGAGCTGGCCGGGTACGACCCGGAGGCCCTTGTCGCGCTCTTCGCCCAGCCGCCCGCGCTGCACCGGTTCCCGAAGGCGATGGCGGCCCGGGTGCAGGAGGTCTGCCAGGTGCTCGTGGAGCGCTACGACGGTGACGCGGCGCTGCTCTGGGCCGAGGTCGCCGACGGGCCGGAGCTGCTGCGCCGGGTCTCCGCGCTGCCCGGCTTCGGCAGGCAGAAGGCGCAGATCTTCGTGGCCCTGCTCGGCAAGCGCTTCGGGGTCACCCCGCAGGACTGGCGGAAGGCGGCCGGAGACTACGGCGACCCGGGCGCGTACCGGTCGGTGGCCGACGTCACCGACGCCGACTCACTGCGTCGGGTGCGGGAGTTCAAGCAGCAGGCGAAGGCGGCCGCCAAGGCGAAGGCCACCGGCGGCTGAGCCGTGCGGTCAGGCGGCGGTGGGATGCGCCAGCGAGGCCAGCGCGCGCCGGACGTCGGCCAGCGAGACGGTCGCCGAGTCGTCCAGGTCGGCCAGGCCGGCCTCGATCCACTGGCGCATCAGCGTGGTGACCCCGATGCCCCGGGCGTCGGCGGCGGCCCGTACCCGCTCGTAGGTGTCCAACGGCAGCCGGACCGAGCGGCTCACCATCGGCACGTCGGTGTCGGGGGTGGGCAGCTCCGCCGCCGGGCTCTCGTCGATCAGCTCGGCGATCCGGTCGCCGCCGCCGTGGAACTGCTTGGTCGCGTCGTTACGGTGCATCGTCACGGCCTCCTCATCTCCCGAGATCTCCGCACGGCCTCGTCGTAGCGCTTGGACTCGACGTCGCTCAACTCGCGCGCGGAGAGGATGTCCCAGTCGTTGTCGGCGCCATCGGCCTCGGCGAGCAGCACCGCCAGCCGGCGGCCCCGACGGGCGGCGGCATAGACCACCATGACGTCGTCGCCCAGGTGGCGGATGACCCGTCGGGCGCTGTGCAGCGCCTCCCAGACTTCCCCGGGCGTGACGTCGTAGACCCTCAGGTTGGCCAACGCCTCGTCGGTGAAGCTGAACCTGCTGCCCACGTCGCGGAGCGTACCACGGGCGTAACACGTACTGGGATGAGTCGAATTTCGCTGATCACGGCCCTGCGGTGACAGGATGAGGCGTAATCCCCTCGAGGAGGTTCATGGTGAAGCGTCAGGCCTACCAGCCGATACTGATCACCGACGCCTCGCGCAGCCAGGACGATCAGCTCACCAGTCGCCAGCGCCGTTACGTCCTGATGATGGGCATCCGGGTGCTGTGCATCGTCGTCGGCGCGATCCTGGTCGGTGCGAACGCCCCACTGCTCTGGCTGTGGCTGCCGCTGTGCGGCCTCGGCATGGTGCTCATCCCCTGGCTGGCCGTGCTGCTGGCCAACGACCGGCCACCCAAGGAGGAGCACCGGCTGGCCAACCGGTTCCACCCACGGCACCAGGACGACACCCCGCCGATGAGCCTCACCGCCGAGGAACGCACGCACAAGGTCATCGACGTCGAACCCTGACCCGCGAGCAGGCCAGGGTCCGACCGGTCACGGCTGTGGCCGTGCGCCGATGGTGGAGACGGCCAGCGCCCCCAGGTCGGTGGCGCGGTTCAGCGCCACGGTCGGGGCGGCGCCGGCGAGCCACGCGGTGAGCAGGCCGGCCGCGAAGGCGTCGCCCGCCCCCGTGACGTCCCGCACCGCCACCCGCCGGGCCGGAGCCACCCAGACCGCCGCGCCGCGGTCGACCCAGACCGCGCCGGCAGCGCCGCGCTTCACCACCACCCGCCAGGCCGTCGCCGACAGCGCCCGCCCCTGCGCCGCCGGGTCCAGCCCGCCGGCCAGCACCGTGGCCTCGTCCGCGTTGACGAGCAGCAGGTCGACATCGCGTACCCAACTCAGGAACGCCGCAGCGCCCACCCGCCGCAGCGGCGCCGCGGAGGCCGCGTCGACGCTTGTGGTGAGCCCGCGCTCGCGGGCGGCGGCCAACGCCCGCAGCCCGGCGTCGCGCGATCCGGCGTCCAGGAGGGTGTACGCGGACAGGTGCAGATGCCCGGCGTCGGGCACCGCCGCGAGGGCCCGCTCGACGTGCGCCACGCTCAGCCGCACGTTCGCGCCCCGCTGGCTGACCATGGTGCGCTCGTCGTCGGTGGCCAACACGACAACGGTGCCGGTCGGCACGTCCTCGACCCGCTCGATCGCGCAGTCGACACCCGCCCGCTCCAGCTCGGCCACCCGGTCCCGCCCGGCGTCGTCGTCACCGACGGCACAGACGAGCGTGACGTCGACCCGCTGCGCGGCGACCCAGGCGGCGGTGTTGGCCGCCTGACCGCCGCCGCCGATGCTGATCACGGCTCCGGTGTCCGAGCCGGCCGCGAGCGGCCCGGACAGCACGGCGACCACATCGGTGATCACGTCGCCGACGACGACCACCCGGGCCGGTCGGGTCATACCGCGGCGGCGGTGTCGCGGGCCGCCACGGCCACCGCGATCCGCGCGGCCAGGTCCGCGTTGCGCAGGATGATCCGGACGTTGACGGTGAGGCTCGCGCCCTCGGTGGCCGAGTGGAAGTGCGCCAGCAGGTACGGAGTGACGGCCTTCCCGGTGATCCCGTCCCGCTCCAGCAGGGCCAGACCGTCGGCGAGCGTCCGGTCGTGCAGCTCCGGGTCGAGCTGCTCGTCGACCGGCAGCGGGTTGGCGACGAGCAGGCCGCCGGTGTGCAGCGCGTGCGCGTCCCGGGCGGCGAGCACGTCGGCGATCTGCTCCGGCGAGTCCACCGACCAGTCCAGGTCGAAGCCGGCGTCGGTGCGGTAGAAGCCGGGGAACCGGCGGGTGCGGTAACCGAGCACGGCGACCCCGAGGGTCTCCAGGCGCTCCAACGTCGCGCCCACGTCGAGGATCGACTTGACGCCGGCGCAGACCACCACGATCGGGGTCTGGGCCAGGGTGACCAGATCGGCCGACTCGTCGAAGGTGTGCGCGGCCTCCCGGTGCACCCCGCCCAACCCGCCGGTGGCGAACACCCCGATCCCGGCCGCGGCGGCCACGGCGCTGGTCGCGGCGACCGTGGTGGCGCCGTCGACGCCGGTCGCCGCCGCCACCGCGAGGTCGCGGACGGAGAGTTTCGTCACTCCGTCGACCGTCGCCAGCCGGGTCAGCTGCGCGTCGTCCAGGCCGACCACCAGCTTGCCGCCGATCATGCCGATCGTCGCGGGAACGGCCCCGGCGTCCCGGACCGCCCGCTCGATTTCCCTGGCCACCCGCAGGTTCTCCGGCCGGGGGAGCCCGTGCGAGACGATGGTGCTCTCCAGTGCGACGACGGGCCGGCCGTCGCGCAGGGCTTCGGCGACCTCGGTGCCGTAGCTGAGGTGAAAGTCAGTCACACGGGCACCGTACGGGGTCGGGCTCCGGTCGGCCTCAGGTGGACCCGGCCGTGATGACCTGCCAAACTTGACGGTTGGAGGTGCAGACGTGAGCACAGAGGTTCTCGAGCGTCCAGAACTGAAGGACGCCGACACCGGTCCCGAGATGTTCCACTACGTCCGCAAGGAGAAGATTGCCGAGAGTGCCGTCATGGGTACCTTCGTCGTCGCGCTCTGTGGCGAGACGTTCCCGGTCACCAAGGCTGCCAAGCCGGGTTCGCCGGTCTGCCCCAAGTGCAAGGAGATCTACGACTCGTACCGCGAGTGAACCTCGGCCGGCGTCCCGGCCGGCGACGTAGCCTGCGGCGGTGACCACCTCCACCGCCCTGCTCCTCGCCGACCTGACCGGCGTCGCGGTGTTCGCCGCCTCCGGGGCTTCGGCGGCGGTGGCCAAACGCCTGGACCTGTTCGGCGTCGCGTTCGTCGGGTTCGTGGCCGCCCTCGGCGGTGGGATCTTCCGGGACCTGGTCATCGACGAGGTGCCGCCGCTCGCCTTCGCCGACTGGCGGTACGTGGCCACCGCCGCGATCACCGCGCTCGCCGTCTTCTGGCTGCACCCACAACTGGCCCGACTGCGGACCACAGTGCTCGTGCTGGACGCGGCGGGCCTCGCGCTGTTCACCGTCACCGGCACGCTCAAGGCGCTCGACGCCCGGGTGCCGGCCGTCGGCGCCTGTCTCATCGGCATGCTCACCGCTATCGGCGGCGGGCTCGCCCGTGACCTGCTCACCGCCGAGATTCCCGTCGTCCTGCGCCGGGAGATCTACGCGCTGGCCGCGCTGGCCGGCTCGGTCACCGTGGCGCTGCTGTACGTCACCGGGCAGACCGGGCCCACGTCGCTCACCGCCGCCGCCGTCCTGGTCTTCGGGCTGCGCCTGATCGCCCTGCGTCGACGCTGGTCCGCCCCGGTGGCGACGCTGCGCCCGCCGCGCACCGGCGGGGCGGATCCGCGTACCGACCGGGAGTGGTGAACGGTCGGCGGATGTGACAGGCGTGGCGTCGCCTGGGCCGTGGGGCCCGCGCTGGTTATGCTGAGTCGGCCTTCGCGGCAGCTACTGCGCGGAGGCGTTTTCATGGGCGGCGGGACTCGTGGCCCTCGCCCGGGGTCCGCCGTCGTGCGGTCGGAGAGGAGCTTCGCGTGGCAGCCCGGACGCCGGTGCTCGAGACGTTCCCAGCACTACGCTCCTGGCAGCGTAAGGCCCTTGTGGAATACCTGCGTCGGCGTACCGACGACTTCACAGCGGTCGCCACCCCGGGTGCCGGCAAGACCACCTTCGCCCTGCGGATCGCTGCCGAACTGCTCGCCGACGGCACCATCGAGGCGGTCACCGTGGTCGCCCCGACCGAGCACCTGAAGAACCAGTGGTCCGACGCCGCGGCCCGGGTGGGCATCCAACTCGACGCCGCCTTCCGCAACGCCGACCTGCACTCCGCTGCCGACTTCCACGGCGCGGTGGTCACCTACGCCCAGGTGGGCATGGCCCCGCAGGTGCACCGCCGGCGCACCATGACCCGGCGCACCCTGGTCATCCTCGACGAGATCCACCACGCGGGCGACTCCCGGTCCTGGGGCGACGGCGTGAAGAACGCCTTCGAGCCCGCCGTACGCCGGTTGATGCTCACCGGGACACCGTTCCGCTCCGACGACAACCCGATCCCCTTCGTCAGTTACGAGCGGGGCGGAGACGGGCTGCTGCGCTCCCGCGCCGACTCCGTGTACGGCTACTCCGACGCGCTGCGCGACGGCGTGGTCCGGCCGGTGCTCTTCCTGGCGTACTCGGGGGAGACCCGGTGGCGGACAAACGCGGGGGAGGAGTTGGCCGCCCGCCTCGGCGAGCCCATGACGCAGGATCTGGTGGCGCAGGCCTGGCGGACCGCCCTGGATCCGGCCGGGGACTGGATGCCGCAGGTGCTGCGGGCCGCCGACGCCCGACTCACGGTGCTCCGCAACGCGGGGATGGCCGACGCCGGTGGTCTGATCATCGCCACCGACCAGCAGACCGCCCGCTCGTACGCCAAGTTGATCGAGCAGGTGACCGGCGAGAAGGCCGCCGTGGTGCTCTCCGACGACCAGGGCGCGTCGGCCCGGATCGCGACGTTCGCGGCGTCCGACCAGCGCTGGCTGGTCGCGGTGCGGATGGTGTCCGAGGGGGTGGACATCCCCCGGCTCGCGGTCGGGGTCTACGCCACCAGCGCCAGCACGCCGCTCTACTTCGCCCAGGCGATCGGCCGGTTCGTCCGGGCCCGCCGGCCCGGGGAGACCGCGTCGGTGTTCCTGCCCAGCGTGCCGCATCTGCTCGGCCTGGCCAGCGAGATGGAGACCGAGCGGGACCACGTGCTCGGCAAACCCAAGGAGGCCGACGGCTTCGACGACGACCTGCTGGAACGGGCGCAGCGCGACGACCAGGCCAGCGGCGAGCTGGAGAAGCGGTTCGCGGCGCTCTCGGCCACCGCCGAGCTGGACCAGGTGATCTTCGACGGCGCGTCGTTCGGCACCGCGGCCCAGGCCGGCACCCCGGAGGAAGAGGAATACCTCGGCCTGCCCGGCCTCCTCACCGCCGACCAGGTCTCGTTGCTGCTGACCAAGCGGCAGGCCGCCCAACTCGCCGCCCAACGCCGCCGTACCGCCGACGCGGCCGCTCAGCCGGCCGCTGCGCCCACCGCGGCGCCACCGGCACCCATGAGCGCCGCCCAGCGTCGCGTGGCGCTCAGGCGCCAACTGAACGCTCTGGTGGCCGCCCGGCACCACCGCACCGGCCAGCCGCACGGCAAGATCCATGCCGAGCTGCGCCGACTCTGCGGTGGCCCGCCGAGTGCCCAGGCCACCATCGAGCAGCTGGAGGAACGGATCGCCACCGTCCAGACCCTCTGAGCCCGCGAACCACACGGGCCCGCCACGATTACCAGAGGCGCGTTCGGGGACGCCCGATTCACCCCGGCGCACCGGCCGTGGCGACGTCGCAGGCCCTCGCTAACCCTGACGACTCCTGGACATCTGCATCGAACGTGTGGTGGCGCGGGCGGCGGTGTCGATGAGCTCCGCGACCGGGCCGGGTTGCGAGACCGCCACCGCGTGGGACGCGGCGATCTCCACCGTCGTGGACCCCGCCCTGTCCGCCAGGAAGCGCTGCAGTTCTGCCGGAATGCCCCGGTCCTGGGTGGTGATCAGCGTCCAGGAGGGGATCGTCTTCCAGGCGGCCTTGGTCACGCCCTCCTCCTGGGCGCTCGCCGAGGAGGGCCGCTGCGTTGCCGCCATGATCGCGGCGGTGTCGGGGTCGACGTCGGCGGCGAACACCTCGGGGAACTTGTCCTGCACGATGTACTGATCCATTGTCATGCCGCCGTCCTCGGAGGGGACCGGCACCATGGTGATGCTTGTGGCGAGCTGACTTCCGGGGTACTTGCCGAGCAGACCGATCACACTCTCGCCCACGTCCGGGCTCACGCTGGCGACGTACACCAGGGCCTTGACGTTGGAGGCGCCAGCCGCGGCCTCGGTCATGACCAGCCCGCCGTAGGAATGGGCGGCCATCACGACCGGTCCGGGCAAACTGTCCAGAAGCGCCCGGACATAAGCGGCGTCCTTCTGCAAACCACGCAGCGGGTTGGCGACGGCGATGACCGGATAACCCCGACGTTTGAGATCGGCGATCACCCCGTTCCAGCTCGACGAGCCGGCGAATGCCCCGTGGACCAGCACAACTGTCGGCATCCCTGTCTCCTGGGCGGACTTGTCAGTAGTGCTCATCTGGAGTCCCTTCGAGATGCCTCACCGCCCACTGCCTGAGGGTGGAGAACTTCGCAGCACCCAGAATCCAGCACGGACGAGACCACCGTCAGCCAGATCGAAGAATTGAGTGGATCATCAAATGTGGGTGCGGGACGCCTGGTCGGCCGCCGACCCCACGGGGCGACGGTCGCCGACCGCGGCGTCACCACCGAACGTGTCCGGAGCGACAAGGGCTCGGCCTACCCGTCACACGCCCGGCGCGACGCCTGTCACCAACTCGGCAGCACGGGGTACGGAGCCTGCGGCGTTCGGCGTGGGACGTTCAGACAGAAAAGCCGACCGGAGGTCCCCTCGGGGGACCTCCGGTCGGCTATGTCGGTTAGCGGATCTAGTTCGCCATCAGATCGGCGCCACGCCAGCTGAAATCGGGCTCCGTTGCGAACCGCTCGGTGATCTTCACGAGATCCTCCGCGTACTTGTTCGCGTGGTGCCCGCAGAACACCAGCTCGCTCCCACCCACCAGGGTGATCCGGAGCTTGCCGGCAGCATTGCAGCGGTCGCACCGTTCATCGGCGGCTGGGGGCGCCACCGTCTCGGGCGGCGGCGTGAGGGTCGAGTTCATCGCCTTCCTCCTCTGGTCGTCACCGATGAACAATCTCTTCGGTCGTTGCTCACCTATCGTGCAACACCCTTACTAGGCAGTGCCTTCCCTGTGTGCCCGCGGGGGACCGAGGTCACACCTGGCAGGGACAGTGTGCCGTGCACCCAGGGTGCCACGTCAACGATCACATTCGTGCATCCAGACGATCACCATCTGGTGTTGCACATCAGGTGATCAAAACGACACGTTCGGTTGACGAAACCCGCTCAGTCCAGGTAATCCCGGAGGACCTGCGACCGGGACGGGTGACGCAGCTTGGACATCGTCTTGGACTCGATCTGCCGGATCCGCTCCCGGGTCACCCCGTAGACCTGGCCGATCTCGTCCAGCGTCCGTGGTTGGCCGTCGGTCAGGCCGAAACGCAGGCGTACCACACCCGCCTCACGCTCGGAGAGCGTCTGCAACACCTGCTGGAGCTGGTCCTGCAGGAGCGAGAACGAGACCGCGTCGACAGCGACAACAGCCTCGGAATCCTCGATGAAGTCACCGAGCTGGCTGTCGCCCTCGTCACCGATGGTCTGGTCCAGAGAGATGGGCTCCCGAGCGTACTGCTGGATCTCCAGCACCTTCTCGGGTGTGATGTCCATCTCCTTGGCCAGCTCCTCCGGAGTGGGCTCGCGACCCAGATCCTGGAGCAGCTCGCGCTGTATGCGGCCGAGCTTGTTGATGACCTCGACCATGTGCACCGGGATGCGGATGGTGCGGGCCTGGTCGGCCATGGCGCGGGTGATCGCCTGCCGGATCCACCAGGTGGCGTACGTGGAGAACTTGTAGCCCTTGGTGTAGTCGAACTTCTCCACCGCGCGGATCAGGCCGAGGTTGCCCTCCTGGATCAGGTCGAGGAAGGCCATGCCGCGCCCCGTGTACCTCTTGGCCAGCGACACCACCAGTCGGAGGTTCGCCTCCAGGAGGTGGTTCTTGGCGCGCTCGCCGTCCCGGGAGATCCAGCCCAGGTCCCGGACCATGTCCCGGACGAGCTTCTCCTCGCCCTCGTCAGCGGCACGCAGCCGCTCGGCGGCGTAGAGCCCGGCCTCGATCCGCTTGGCCAGCTCCACCTCCTGCTCGGCGTTGAGCAGCGGAACCTTGCCGATCTGCTTCAGGTACGCGCGGACCGAGTCGGCCGAGGCGGTCAGCTCGGCATCCCGCCGGGCCTGCTTGAGCGCCTCGGACTCCTCGTCGTCCCACTCGAAGTCGTTGTCGGTCGCCGAGGCGGCGGCGTCGGTCTCGGCGGCCTGGGCCAGCTCGGCCGGCTCCTCGACCACCACGTCCTCGATCGCGGCGGCCAGTTCCTCCGGGTCGATCTCGCCGTCGGCGCCCTCGCCCTTGGCCTTGCCGGCGGCCTTCGTCGGCTTGGCGCCGGCGGCAGCGGCCACCGTCGCCTTGGTGGCTCGGGTCGACTTGGTCGCCTTCGCCGGAGCCGCCGCGGCCTCGGCGGAGGTGCCGGTGGCCTTGCGGGCGGCCACCTTGCGCGGGGCCGGCGTCGACGGCGCGTCGTCGGCGGCGGGCGCCTGCTTCGGGGCCGGCGCGGCGGCCTTCTTGGTGGTCTTGGCGGTGGTGGCCCGGGACGCCGGCGTTGTCGACCGGGCCGCGGCGACCCGGCGGCGGGTGCTCGCCGAGCCGTCCACCACTACGGTCACTCCCGCCTCGGAGAGCGCCCGCAGGATCTTCTTGGCCTGGGCCGGAGTCACCTCGGCGGACTCGACGGTGCGCGCGAGCTGGGCCGACGTCAGCTGACCACCGGCGCTCTGCGCGTGGGCGATCAGGGTGTCGGTGAGCGAGCGAACGTCGGCGCCGGTCTGGCGGGGTTCTGTCACGAATGACCTTCCGGAGGCGAAGAGCGGGCACGGCCGGGTCGTCCGGCACAGCGTGGGGCAACCGGGCCGGGCGATGTGGTTGAGGGACCCTCGCGTCCCGGGCCGGCCGGTGGTCGGCGGTCCGTGGCACGTGGGCAGGGGTGAATTGTAACGCCGTCTGCGGCGATCATCCTGCGCCGCACTGCGTAACGACGGTGGGACCGCTGATTCGGCGCTGATCTGGACTTTGTAAGGATGATACCCGCGCGTGGCCCGGAACACCCCGGTCGTGCGGGAAGGGGACGTTGGGATGCACGTTTCGGCACCGTCACCTCGGGATCTTCTGGCGATCGCGCTCGACGTGGCGCGGGACGCGGCGGCCACCGCGCACCGGATGCGCGTCGAGGGGGTTTCCGTGGCCGCGACCAAGAGCACCGTCACCGACGTGGTCACCGCGGCCGACCGGGCGGTCGAGCGGCAGGTGCTCGACGCGCTGAAGCGGGCGCGACCGGACGACGCGGTGCTCGGCGAGGAATACGGCACCGGGGACACCGGACCGGTCGCGCCGGGCGGGGTGCGGTGGATCGTCGACCCGATCGACGGCACCGTCAACTACCTCTACGGGCTGCCGTACAGCGCGGTGTCGCTGGCCGCCGAGGTGGACGGGGTGGTGGTCGCCGGCGTGGTGCGCAACGTGAGCACCGGCGAGGAGTGGACGGCGACGGCCGGGGGTGGCGCCTGGCGCGACGGCGTCCGGCTGCGCTGCTCCGCGGAGGTGGACCTGGGGCAGGCGCTGGTCGGCACCGGCTTCGGCTACGACGCCCGTCGTCGCGCGCACCAGGCCCAGGTGGTGGCCGGGCTGATCGCACACGTCCGGGACATCCGCCGGCTGGGCGCCGCCGCGCTGGATCTCTGCCTGGTCGCGGAGGGCCGGCTCGACGCGTACTTCGAGAAGGGCCTCGCGGCCTGGGACCTGGCGGCGGGTGGGCTGGTGGCCGCCGAGGCGGGGGTGCGGGTCGCCGGCCTGGCCGGTCGAGCGCCGGGGCCGGACCTGGTGGTCGCCGCCCCGCCCGCGCTCTTCCCGCCGCTGCACGACCGGCTCGCCGAGCTGGACGCCGCCGGCGGGCCCTGATCGGCCGACCGGCGGCGCGTGGCGCGGTTAGACCGTCACTTGGCGGCCGGGGAGGGGCAGGAGCCCGCGGGCGCCTTCGGTGGCCCCGAGTCGCCGAGGGACTGGTTGACCTCGGTCGTGGTGGCGAGCTGCTGGAAGTTGTTACCGAGCACCACGTCCACGGTGTCGTCGGTGCGCTTCTCGTCGTAGTCCCGCACGGCCTCGTTGAGGAAGTACGCCTCGAGCAGGTGCGCGGAACCGACGCCCTTCGGGCCGTACCGCAACGCCGCGACGTTGGCGATCTGCTTCTTCTCGTCCCCGGTCTTGGTGACCTGGAACTGGCGGTTGCGGAACTCGTCGCTGACGGTGTGGGCCAGACCGGGCCGGTCCGTGGCGTTGAACACGTTGATCTTGACGTCTTTGCGCTCGCGCAGGGTCAGATCCGCCAGCGGCCAGCCCTCCGGGCAACCGGCCGCGGTGCCGGCGTTGCCCTGGCTGTCGCGGACCACGGCCACCACGACGAAGACCAGGGCGATGACCGCCAGCAGGCCGACGACGACGAGTGCTCGCACGCGCGCAAAACTCATCAGGGAACTCCCCGGACGTCAGGTGGGTGGTGACGGCCATGAGCGATCGCTCACGCCGCCGGCCGTCGAATACGCCGCTGAGGTTAACGGTTGTCCGGCCGTCGCGTGGAAACAGCCCGACATGCCGGCGCGCCGACCGCGGACCGGGTACTAATACCCCTATCTTCGTGTCGCCTGAATCACATTGGGAACAACTTCGCGTGCAGGGGCGTACATCTCAGCCGCAAGGGCGGTATACATGCCTCGCCCAAGGGGGGGTAAGGTTCCGCGCTCGCAGGGGAGTCGCCCCAGCGAGCTCGACCCGTTCGGTCCTCGGGTCGGGTGCCCGACACAAGTGGTGGCCGGCCAGCGGAACCGAAACAGCGTCGTCCGGCGTTACAACCGGAAGCGACAACATCGATATGGGAGAGTGAAACCGATGGCCACCGACTACGACGCCCCGCGTCGCGACGAGGTCGACCTCGGCGAGGACAGCCTGGAAGAGCTCAAAGCACGGCGCGTCGACTCACAGTCGGGCGCGGTGGACGTCGACGAGGCCGAGGTGGCCGAGAGCTTCGAGCTGCCCGGTGCCGATCTGGCCGACGAGGAGCTCACGGTCAAGGTGCTTCCGATGCAGCAGGACGAGTTCCGGTGCGCCCGCTGCTTCCTGGTCCACCACCGTAGCCAGCTGGCGGTCGAGCGTAACGGCGAGCTGATCTGCCGCGAGTGCGTCTGACAACCACGACACCAGCGGCGGCCTCCTGAACGGGGCCGCCGCTGCCGGTGTAGCCATGCGGCCGTGGTGGGTACCTGCTTGACTCGTAGCGGGTAGCCACAGCACCGGGAGGTCCGATGAGCGATCGAGGCGGCACCACCGACGGCGGCACTGACAACTCCGGCGCCACCGACGGCGGCACCGGCGACCTCGGCGGCACCGGCGGCGCGGACGACCTCGGCGCCACCGTCGCGGCGTTGACCGCTGACGACATCGAGCCGGCCCGACGCCGTCAACTGCTGACCCGGATGGTCGGGCAGGCCCGTGCCCGGGGCGTCTCCGACCTGTTCAAGCCCCGTGCGGCGGTGCGGTGGATGGTCGACGCGGTCGCGGACATCGCCCCGCACATACCGGTGCGAAACCTGGACACCCTGCGCCAGCACTTCCCCGGCCTGGACGACGCCGCCCTGGCCGACCGGCTCATCCGCAACGCGTCGCGGACCACCGCCGCGATCGGCGCGGCCGGTGGGGGAGTGGCCGCCGTCGAGTGGGCGGTCGCTCCGACCCTGCTCTCCGCGCCGGTGCTGCTCGCCGCCGAGACCGTCGCCGTGGTGGCGGTGGAGCTGAAGCTGGTCGGTGAGCTGCACCAGGTCCACGGGGTCGCGCTACCGGACGGTGGCAGCCAACGGGCCGTCGCCCTGGTGCACTCCTGGGCCACCCAGCGCGGGGTCAACCCGATGGTGCCCGGCGTGGGAGTGGGCGCGGTGCTCGGCACCGCCGCCCGCAAGGAGCTGCGGGACATGCTGCTGCGGCGCTTCGGCCGCAACCTCACCACGCTCGGGCCGCTCCTGACCGGCGCGGCGGTGGCCAGCTTCCTCAACCGGCGGGCCACCCAGCAGATGGCCGATCAGCTCCAGGTGGATCTGCGCCGGCGGGGCATCGCCCGGCCCGCCCCACCGCAGGCCCTGCCCGGTCCTCCGACCGGCACCTGAGCGGTGCCGTGGCGTCGGGTCAGCCCGGCTGGTCCGCCGTCGGCCCGGAAACCGCCAGCGCGTCCCGTGCGGCCAGCACCGCCTCGGCCAGCTCGACCGGGTGCCGCGTGCTCACCACCCAGAACGGGGTCGGATCGGCCGGGTCGTCGAGCACCACCTGCACGGCCCCGCCGATCCACGGTCGCTGCACGACGAAGGCGAGCGGGTCCGCGCCGACGCCCAGCACCTCACGGCGGCCGGCCGCGTCCAGCGGGACCACGTCGGCCACGAAACGCACGGGCAGGCGGGCGTCGTCCACCCGCAGCTCGGAGTCGGCGACCCCGACCCGGATCCGGCCCAGCCACCACAACCCGGCGGCGGTGAGCGGCAGCAGCACCGCGAACGGCAGCCAGGCGCGGAGGCCGGCGGCGCCCATCCAGATCTCGACGGCCAGCAGCGCGGCGGCCACCAACCCGGCCAGCCACAGCCACCAGGGCAGATCCAGCCGTTCGGCGTACGCCGTGCGGGCGTCGACCGGCGGCTGATCGGCGGACGGAGAGGGCGACATGCTCACTCCTGCGAGGGTACGGCGCACGGCGGCTCGGCGAACCGGCAGGATGGCAGGGTCACCCCGCGAACCGGACGGAAGAGGGGACCCGTGACCGACGTCGTACCCGTGCCCGTGCAGCTGCTCGACTCCGAGCTGCCGTTGCCCACGTACGCCCATCCCGGCGACGCCGGGGCCGACCTGGTGGCGGCCGCGGATGTGGAGCTGCCGCCCGGCGGCCGTGCCCTGGTGCCCACCGGCGTGGCCATCGCCCTGCCGGAGGGGTACGTGGGCCTGGTCCACCCCCGGTCGGGTTTGGCGGCCAGGCTCGGCGTGACGGTGCTCAACGCGCCCGGTACGGTCGACGCCGGCTACCGGGGTGAGATCCTGGTCAACCTGATCAACCATGATCGGGATGTGCCGGCGAAGATCTCCCGCGGCGACCGGATCGCGCAGCTCGTGGTCCAACAGGTCGCGCGGGCGCGGTTCGAGCCGGTGGTCGAGCTGTCCGCGTCCCGGCGCGGGACCGGTGGACACGGGTCCACCGGTGGTCACGCCGGGCTGGTGCCGTCTCCGGCGGGCCAGGACCGGGTCGAGCGGCGGCCAGACGAGCCGGGCCGCGGGCAGACGGAAGAGGTGGCAGGGTGAGTGTGAACAGCGGAGGGCGGGCGCAGTGATCTTCTCCCGAAAGCGGGCCGATGCCGAACGGCACACCCGTGACGAGCGGGCCGTCGAGGTTCCGGACCAGGGTGACGCGGCGCCGACGCTGGTGCGTGGCCCGTACGACATCGCCGAGAGCTACGCCGACGTGCCGCGACTCGATCTGGGCAGCCTGCACATCCCGGCGGTCGACGACGTCGAGGTGCGGGTGCAGGCCGACCCGCAGGGCGTGATCCAGCAGGTCGTGCTGGTGTATGGCGACAACGCGCTCCAGCTGGGCGTCTTCGCCGCCCCCCGGTCTGAGGGGATCTGGGACGAGGTGCGCGAGGAGATCCACCAGTCGCTGCTCCGCGACGGTGCGAGCGCGCAGGAGGTCGACGGCGAGTACGGCCCGGAGCTGCACGCCCAGGTGCCCACCCCGGACGGCCCGACGAATCTGCGGTTCGTCGGCGTCGACGGGCCGCGCTGGATGGTCCGCGGCGTCTTCCAGGGACCGGTGGCCACCGACCCGGCCGCGGCCGGGCCGCTCGTCGAGTGCCTGGACGGCCTGGTGGTCGACCGTGGCCAGGAGGCGAAGCCGGTCCGCGAGCCGCTGCCGCTGCGGCTGCCCCGGGAGGTCTCCGACCAGACCGACGCCGAGGCGGGCGACGCCGCCGCCGAGCCGCGCCAGGTCTGACCCGCCCGCACCGGCCCGCCGGAACCAGCCCCGTCGGCGTACGCTGGCGGCACGGTTCCGGCGCCGCCGGGGCCGGCCGGGGACGGCGAGCGTGGAGAGGGTGACGCGGAGGTCATGACGACCGACGAGGGCCGGGTGTCGCTGCGGCGCATCCTGCAACGGTTCACCGCCAGCGAGGCCGAGATCGACGCGCAGGAGCTGCGTCGGGAGAGCGCCCAGTGCGGCGGGATCCCCGCCCAGCTGTGCTCGCGGGGTCAGCTGGTCTCGGTCGCTGGTCGGCTGCGCACTGTGGTCTACACACCGCGCACCAACCTGCCCACCCTGGAGGCCGACCTGTATGACGGCACCGACGTGGTCACCCTTGTCTGGTTGGGGCGACGTCACATCGCCGGGATCGAGCCGGGCCGGCACCTGACGGCCCGGGGCCGGGTGGCGGTGCGTGACGACCGCAAGGTCATCTACAACCCCTATTACGAGCTGGATTCGCCGAAGTGACGGCGCTGCGGACGGAAGGCCGGCGATGACGACGGGACAGCACCGGGCGGCGCAGCCGGAGACCGACCCTCCGGACGAGGAGCCGCTGCCGACGGTCGCCGAGCAGATGGCCGACCAGCTCGGCGGCTGGCGCGGGTTGGTCGAGTCCAGCATCCCGGTCGTCGTCTTCGTCTTCGCCAACATCATCGGCGAGCTGCGACCGGCGGTGATCGCCTCGGTCGCTGTCGCGCTGGTGATCGCCGGGTTGCGGCTGGTCCAGCGCCGGCCGATCCGGCACGCCGTCAACGGCCTGTTCGGCGTCGGTGTCGGCGCCGCCATCGCCTGGCGCACCGGCGACGAGCGCGACTTCTACCTCCCCGGCATCCTCTACGGCATCGGGTACGGCATCGCCCTGTTGATCTCGGCGGCCGTCCGGCAGCCGCTGGTGGGCTGGATCTGGTCGGTGCTGGTCGCCAAGGGCCGCTCGGAATGGCGGGACGACCCGAAGCTGGTGCGGACCTTCACCCAGCTGACCGTGCTCTGGGGCGTGGTGTGGTTGGCCAAGGTCGGCGTGCAGGCCGGGCTCTACCTGGCCCACCAGGACACCGCACTGGGCGTGGCCCGGCTGGCGCTGGGCTACCCGCCGTACGCGCTGCTGCTGCTGATCACGGTCTGGACGGTGCGCCGGGTCACCCGGGAGCCGCAGCCGTCCCCGCTGCCCGGCGCCTGAGCGGGGGCCCGGCAACCCGGGCCGTCCCGCCCGCTCAGCGTGAGCCGCGGGTCCGCTCGACGCTGTCCGGCCCGAGGATCACCGCGCGGACCTGGTCCTCCACCTCGGCGGTGCAGACGAAGACCAGCTCGTCGCCGACCTCGATCGGGTCGTCCGGGCTGGGCACCAGGACCCGCTTGCCGCGCAGGATCGCCACCAGCGCGGAGTCGCGGGGCAGCGGCACGGCGTGGATCGGCTGACCGACGTAGGGAGCGGTCGGCGGCAGGGTGATCTCGACCAGGTTCGCCTCGCCCTGCCGGAAGGTCATCAGCCGGACCAGGTCGCCGACGGTGACCGCCTCCTCGACCAGTGCGGCCATCACCCGCGGCTTGCTCACCGCGACGTCCACGCCCCACTGCTCGGTGAACAGCCACTCGTTCTCGGCCCGGTTGACGCGGGCGACCACGCGAGGCACCGCGAACTCGGTCTTGGCCAGCAGTGACAGCACCAGGTTGGTCTTGTCGTCGCCGGTGGCCGCGACCACCACGTCGCACCCGGCGACGTTGGCCTCCTCCAGGCTGGTCAGCTCGCACGCGTCGGCAAGCACCCACTCGGCGGCCGGCACCCGGTCCGGGCGCAGCATCTTGGGTTGACGCTCGATCAGCATCACCTGGTGGCCGTTGTCGATCAACTCCTGGGCGATCGAACGGCCCACGTTGCCCGCGCCCGCGATGGCGACCCGCATGGCTCAGTGCCCCCCTTCCGGCGGCGTGGCCGCCACCGACGTGACCGTCGCCACGATGTCATCGCTGACCAGCATGAACACCTGGTCACCCTCCTGTACGACGGTAGAGCCGGTGGCCAGCGTGCCGATGCCGAAGCGGATCAGATAGGCCACCCGCGCACCGGCCGCGTCCTCCAGCGCGCGTACCGGCCGACCGATCCAGTCCTTGTGCACCGGCACCTCGACGATCGACACGGTGCTCGTGGGGTCGCGGAAGATCTCCACGTTGCCCTCCGGCACCAGATGCCGCAGCATCCGGTCGGCCGTCCAGCGCACGGTCGCCACGGTGGGGATGCCCAGCCGCTCGTAGACCTGTGCCCGGCGCTGGTCGTAGATGCGGGCGGCGACCCGGGACACGCCGAACGTCTCCCGGGCCAGCCGGGCCGAGATGATGTTGGAGTTGTCGCCGCTCGAGACCGCAGCGAAGGCGTCCGCGCGCTCGATGCCGGCCTGGCGCAGCACCTCACCGTCGAAGCCCGCCCCGGTCACGGTGATTCCGGCGAAGTCGGGGCCGAGTCGGCGGAAGGCGTCGGCGTCCTGGTCGATCACCGCCACCGAGTGCCCCCGGGATTCCAGGCTGTGGGCGAGGGTCGACCCGACCCGGCCACAACCCATGATCACGACGTGCACGCTGTCCCTCCCAAGGTGCTACCACTGCGGCTGCCGGTGGCCTGACGAGTGCGAGCCTGCCACGTCCCGGTGCGAAGCGGGGACCGACCGTACCCCGTCGTGCCGGGCAGCCGCGTTCGCCCACCCCCGTGCTCCCACGGTGGTGGTCGTACTCTTGGCGTTCGTGGCCAGTCCCACCTCGCTGCTGAAGCGGCTTCTCCTCGGTCGACCGTTCCGGTCCGACCGCCTGCAGCACACCCTCCTGCCGAAGCGCATCGCGCTGCCCGTGTTCGCCTCCGACGCCCTGTCCAGCGTCGCGTACGCGCCTGACGAGATCCTGCTGACCCTCTCCATCGCCGGCACCTCGGCGTACTTCTTCTCCCCGTGGATCGCGCTGGCCGTGGTCGTGGTGATGCTCACCGTGGTGGCGAGCTACCGGCAGAACGTGTACGCGTACCCCTCCGGTGGCGGCGACTACGAGGTGGCCACCGTCAACCTGGGTCCGAAGTTCGGGGTCGGGGTGGCCAGCGCGCTGCTCGTCGACTACGTGCTCACGGTGGCGGTGTCGGTCTCGTCCGGGGTGGCCAACCTCGGCTCGGTGGTGCCGTTCGTGGCCACCCACAAGGTCCTGATCGCGGTGATCGCGGTGGTCCTGCTGACCGCTGTCAACCTGCGCGGCCTGCGGGAGTCCGGCACCGCGTTCGCCATCCCCACCTACGGGTTCGTCATCGTGATGGTCGGGATGCTGCTCACCGGGCTGTTCCGGGTCTTCGTGCTGGGCGACGACCTGCGCGCGCCGAGCGCCGACCTGGTCATCCAGGCCGAGCACAGTGTGACCGGCTTCGCGCTGGTCTTCCTGCTGCTGCGGACGTTCAGCTCGGGCGCCGCCGCGCTCACCGGCGTCGAGGCGATCTCCAACGGCGTGCCGGCGTTCAAGGCCCCGAAGAGCCGCAACGCCGCCACCACGCTGCTGCTGCTCGGCGCGATCGCGGTGAGCCTGCTGGTCGGGATCATCTGGCTGGCCCGGCTGACCCACCTGCAGTTCGTCGAGGATCCGGCCCTCCAGATCGTCGCCGGGCCGGACGGCTACGTGCAGAAGACGGTCACCACCCAACTCGGCGAGACGGTCTTCGGCTCCGGGTCGATCCTGCTCTACGTGGTGGCCGGGATGACCGCGCTCATCCTCTTCCTGGCCGCGAACACCGCGTTCAACGGCTTCCCGGTGCTCGGCTCGATCCTCGCCCAGGACCGCTACCTGCCCCGGCAGTTCCACACCCGGGGCGACCGGCTGGCCTTCTCCAACGGCATCACCTTCCTGGCCCTGTTCGCGATCGTGCTGATCGTCGGCTTCCAGGCCGAGGTGACCCGGCTCATCCAGCTCTACATCGTCGGGGTGTTCGTCTCGTTCACGGTCTCCCAGGCCGGCATGATCCGACACTGGAACCGGCGGCTGCGGACCGAGCGGGACCCGGAGGCGCGGCGCCGGATGCACCGGTCCCGGGCCATCAACACGTTCGGCATGGGCCTGACCGGCACGGTGCTGGTGATCGTGCTGATCACCAAGTTCCTGCTCGGCGCCTGGATCGCGATCGCCGCCATGGCGGTGATCTACCTGCTGATGCTGGCCATCCGCCGACACTACGACCGGGTGGCGGCCGAGCTGACCCCGCCGGACGAGGGCCGGGCCGTGCTGCCCGCCCGCAACCACGCGATCGTGCTGGTCAGCAAACTGCACCAGCCGACGCTGCGGGCCATCGCCTACGCCCGGGCCACCCGACCGGACACGCTGACCGCGGTGACCGTCAACGTGGACGACCAGGACACCCGGGACCTGCAGGCCGACTGGGAGCGGCGGGAGATGGCCATTCCGCTCACGGTGATCGACTCGCCGTACCGGGAGATCACCCGGCCGATCCTGGACTTCGTCGCCTCCACCCGCCGCACGTCACCCCGGGACGTGGTCACCGTCTTCATCCCGGAGTACGTGGTGGGCCGCTGGTGGGAGAACCTGCTGCACAACCAGAGCGCCCTGCGCCTCAAGGGCCGGCTGCTCTTCGAACCGGGGGTGATGGTGGTCAGCGTGCCGTGGCAGCTCGCGTCGACGGCGAGCAAGAACCTGGACCGGCTGGACGCGACGCTGTCCCGGACCCCGGCGCGGGGGCCGCGGGGCACCTTGCCGCCGGACGACCTGCCGGTCGCCTCCGCCCCGGCACCCGAGAGTCGCCCGATCGACGGCGGCGGCCCGGTCGGGAACGGCAGTGACTGAGCGCGGCGCGGGCCGGGCCGCGACCTCCACACCGCCATCCGTGCCGTCGGTGCCGTCGGTGCCCGAGCGTGGTCTGGCCGAGGCGGAACGGGTCGAGCTGACCGTCGACGCGGTCGCCCCCGGCGGGCACTGCGTGGCACGGGTGGACGGGCAGGTCGTCTTCGTCCGACACGCGCTGCCCGGCGAACGGGTCATCGCCGAGGTCACCGAGGTGCACCGGGGGTTCGTCCGGGCCGACGCGGTGACAGTGCTGGAAGCCTCACCGGACCGGGTCGAGCCGCCCTGCCCGTACGCGAAGCCGGGTGCCTGCGGTGGCTGCGACCTGCAGCACGTCGCCCCGGAGGCGCAACTGGCCTGGAAGACCGCAGTGGTGCGCGAGCAGCTCGTCCGCCTGGGCGGGCTGACCGACGTCGAGCTGGACCGGCTCGGCGTCCGGGTCGAGGCGCTGCCCGGCGGGCCGCTCGGCTGGCGGTCCCGGGTCCGCTACGCGGTGGACGCCGCGAACCGGGCCGGCCTGCTCAAACACCGTTCGCACGAGGTGGTGCCGATCGACAGGTGCCGGATCGCCCACCCGGCCATCCAACAGCTGCCGGTGCTGACCGAGAGCTGGCCGGCCGCCGAGGCGGTGGAGACCGTCGCCAGCACCGGCGGGGACGTGACAGTCAGGGAGATCCGCGACGGGGAACCCACCCCGGTGAGCGGGCCGACCGAGGTCCGCGAGGTGGCCGCCGGACGGGACTGGACGCTGCCCGCCTCCGGGTTCTGGCAGGTGCACCCGGCCGCGGCGGACACCCTCTGCGCGGCGGTGCTGGAGCTGCTGGACCCCCAGCCGGGCGAGACCGCGTGGGACCTCTACGGCGGCGCCGGGCTGTTCGCGGCGGCCCTCGCCGGCCGGGTCGGCGACGCCCGGATCACCCTTGTCGAATCGAGCCGGGACGGGGTGGACGCGGCCCGCGCCAACCTTGTCGACAGGCCCCGGATCGAGGTGGTCGCGGCCCGGGTGGAGACCGCGCTGACCCGCCGACGGATCACCGGCCCGGTCGACGTGGTGGTGCTCGACCCGCCACGCTCCGGCGCGGGCGCCCAGGTGGTGCGGGACATCGTCGCCGCCGGCCCACGGGCGGTCGCGTACGTGGCCTGCGACCCGGCGGCCTTCGCCCGGGACGTCCGCACCTTCACCGAGCTGGGTTGGCGGCTGGCGGCGCTGCGGGGCTTCGACCTGTTCCCGATGACACAGCACGTCGAGCAGGTCGGGCTGCTGCTGCCCCCGGCCGGGCGTTGACCGGAGATCCTCCTGCTCCGGCACCTCGGCGGCGGCTGCCGATCCGGCTCTGACCAGGCGCTCAGCCGGGCCGCGCGGCTCGGGCCGCGCGGCCCGGGCTGCGGAGTGCCGGGCGGCCGATAGACTCTCCGTTCATGAGTGTTGAAGAGGACACGGCCAACCACGGCCGGTTGCTGGGGACGGTCCGCGGTCCGCAGGACGTCAAGCGGATGTCCGGTGAGGAACTGGACGTCCTCGCCGCCGAGATCCGGGACTTCCTGATCACCAAGGTCTCCCGCACCGGCGGGCATGTCGGGCCCAACCTCGGTGTGGTCGAGCTGACGCTGGCCATGCATCGCGTCTTCGACTCGCCCCGCGACCGGCTCCTGTTCGACACCGGTCACCAGTCGTACGTGCACAAGATCCTCACCGGGCGGCAGGCCGGCTTCGACAAGCTCCGCCAGCGCGGCGGCCTCTCCGGCTACCCCAGCCAGGCGGAGAGCGAGCACGACCTCATCGAGAACTCGCACGCCTCGACCGCACTCTCCTACGCCGACGGCCTGGCCAAGGCGTACGCGCTGCGGGGTGAGGCCCGCAGCGTCGTGGCAGTGGTCGGCGACGGCGCGCTGACCGGCGGCATGTGCTGGGAGGCGCTGAACAACATCGCCACCGCCGGCAACTCCCTCGTCATCGTGGTCAACGACAACGGGCGGTCCTACTCGCCGACCATCGGCGGCCTCGCCGACCACCTCTCGTCGCTGCGGCTCAACCCCGGCTACGAGAAGGTCCTCGACACGGTCAAGGACGCCCTGGGCTCCACGCCGCTGGTCGGCCGACCGATGTACGAGGTGCTGCACGCGGTCAAGAAGGGCATCAAGGACGCGGTCGCCCCGCAGGCCATGTTCGAGGACCTCGGCATCAAGTACGTCGGCCCGGTGGACGGGCACGACGTGGCGGCCGTCGAGTCGGCGCTGCGCGCGGCGAAGAACTTCGGCGGTCCGGTGATCGTGCACGCCGTCACCCGCAAGGGGTACGGCTACCGCCCGGCCGAGGAGGACGAGGCGGACTGCCTGCACGGCCCCGGCGGCGCCTTCGACGTGGAGACCGGCGCGCTGCTGGCCGCCCCGGCGGTGAAGTGGACCCACGTCTTCGCCGACGAGCTGCTGGCCGTCGCCGACGAGCGCCCGGACGTGGTGGGCATCACCGCCGCGATGGCCGAGCCGACCGGCATCGCCAAGCTGGCCCGCAAGTACCCCGAGCGGGTGTACGACGTGGGCATCGCCGAGCAGCACGCCGCCACCTCGGCGGCCGGGTTGGCGCTCGGCGGTCTGCACCCGGTGGTCGCGGTCTACGCCACCTTCCTCAACCGCGCCTTCGACCAGGTTTTGCTGGACGTGGCGATGCACAAGCTGCCGGTGACCTTCGTGCTGGACCGGGCGGGCATCACCGGCCCGGACGGCCCCAGCCACTACGGCATCTGGGACATGTCCGTCTTCGGGGTGGTTCCCGGCCTGCGGATCGCCGCTCCCCGCGACGCCGCCACGCTGCGCGAGGAGTTGCGCGAGGCGGTGGCCGTCGACGACGGTCCGACCGTCGTGCGCTTCCCGACGGGCGCGGTCGCCGCGGACCTGCCGGCGCTGCGCCGGGTCGGCACTGTCGACGTGCTGGCCGAGTCGGCGCGTACCGACGTCCTGCTGGTTGCCGTCGGCTCCTTCGGTCAGCTGGGCATGGAGGTCGCCGCCCGGGTCGCCGAGCAGGGCTACGGGGTCACCGTCGTCGACCCCCGCTGGGTGCGCCCGGTTCCGTCGGAGCTTGTCGACCTGGCCGCCCGCCACCGCCTCGTGGTCAGTGTCGAGGACGGCGTCCGGGTCGGGGGGGTGGGCGACGCGCTCGGCCAGGCGATGCGGGACGCCGACGTCCGGGTGCCGCTCAAGGACCTGGGCGTACCGGCCGACTGGCACCCGCACGGCACCCGCGCGCAGATCCTCGCCGACCTGGGCCTGACCGCCCAGGACGTGGCCCGCAACGTCACCGGCTGGATCTCCGGCCTGGATGCCACCCCGGACCGCCTGACCCCCAGCGACGCGGCTGCGCAGAACTGACGAGAAGAAACGACGGCGGGTGTCCTGAGGGACACCCGCCGTCGTGCATCCATCCCAACTCCGTCGCCCCGCCCACCGATCTTGGGCTTCCGGGCGGCGTGCTGCACCGTGGCACCGATCCGTCGGCGCGGAGGGCGCGCGGTCACGCGGGCTGGCGCGCTGTGGCCTAGGGCCTGTCTCACAGGGACCGGCCCGAGGCGGTCCGCCCCCGGGCGCCAGGGACCCGCCCGGCCGCCCCTCGCCCGGGTGACAGGGTCTGCTGCCGCGGCACCGACCGCGGGGCCCCGCCCCACGTGTCGGCCAGGTGTTGCTGGAGCAGGTCGTGCCGGAACTGGTAGACCGGCCCCGAGGTGCGCAGGATCTGTCGTTCCCGCGCGTCCTCGAGGAACCGCCGCAACCGCAGCGGGGTCCGGAAGCGTACGGCCATCTCCACCTGCCGGCAGCACGTGCGCCAGGTGGTGGAGACCGACCAGAGCCAGACGGCGCTGGCGAGCGCCCCCAGCACACCGATCGCCAGGACCCGGGGCAGGCTCACGGCGACATGCATGCCGAAGCCGGTGCCGCCCACGAATGCCGCCGTCGCCGCGGTGGCCGCCAGCATCGCGCTCGCCGCCGCGTCGTCCCGCCACGACCGGCGGGGATCGAGCGCGTAGTCGTCGGGCTGCGCGGCGGCGAACAGCGTCCCGCCGAGCTCGATCGTGAGCCAGGCCGTCAGCCCGGTGAGCAGCCACCCGCCGACGCCGGGGAGGGCGGAGCCGAGCAGGGTCAGCAGCAGGATCAACCCGAACCCGAGGGGAAGGGTGACCAGCATCCGGCGCGGTACGAACATCGTTCGCCACCAGCGCCGGGGCACCCGTCTGGGCATCGGTTCCCGTCCCCGGATCACGACGAACGCGGACAGGGAAGCCATGAGCAGACCCACCGGCAACCCGCTGGTGATCTCCCGTCCTTCGGCGAGCCGGTACGACAGGCCGAGCAGCAGGCTGATCGGGATCGTGGTCGTGTACCAGACCGCCAAGGCGTACAGCAGCGCCGGGAGGGGAGGCGGCGGACCCGTCGGCGGCATGTTCCACCACTTCAAGCCGTCGGCCCCGGTGCGGCCGAGGTGATGGGCGAGGAAGCCGAGCGTCCGGTGGGCGGTGCGGAGCGAGTAACGCGGCGGTGGCCGCTGCGGGCCGGCGGCGTACGCCGTGGCCAGCGCGCGGTCGAGCAGATGACGCTCGACCTGCCGAGCCTTGCGGAACCGTCGACGGTCCAGGAGTTCGTCCACCGGATCGAGCGGGTCGTACGCGTCCCGCAGCAGGGTGAGCAGGAACGGGTTCTTGAGCGGGCCGGTGAGCGGGCCGGCCGGCCCGCGCCGGAGCCGGTCGGCGACCTTCTGCCAGGCGGGTGGCGGCGGTGAGGAGAGCCGGCTCAGGAGGTAGTCGACCGCGACGCCCTCGTCGACGGGCCGGAGCTCGATGCCCGACGCGCCGACCAGTGGATGCCGCCGGACGGCGCTGGTCAGCTCGTCGATCCGGCTGAGCAGCACCAGCCGGAGGTCGGCCTGCCGGCTCAGCTCCCGGAGGACGACGGGGCGCAGGCCCTCGCCGATCTCGTCCAGGCCGTCGAGCAGCACGGCGACCTTGTGGCCGGCGACGAGCCGCGCCGCGTCCCTGGCGGTGAAGCCGGGAATCTCGGCGACCTGGTCGGTGAGCCAGGTCGAGAGCGGCGTGGTGGCCGCATCCCAGCCGCGCAGGCTGACCATGATCGGCACCGGCATGCGTGACCGCTGCTCCGGGCCGGCCTGCTCGCGCGCCGCCAGCGCGTCCCGGAACAGGAGGACGGCCGCGGTGCTCTTGCCAGCGCCGGGCGGGCCGGCGATGATCAGCCGGCCGGAGGGCAGACCGGCGTAGAGCGCGTAGAGGTCCTTCTGCGTGCCCTCGGCCAGGTCGTGCTCGGCGACGCGCTCCGCCCCGGGAAGCGGTTCGAACGGACCGGTCAGGGAGTTCCGCGCCGGGGTGCCGATGGGTGCCGAGGCGCGGTGCCAGGTGATCGGCATGGGCGCGGTCAGGTCCCGCTCGATGACCTCCTGGCCAGCCCGCTCCCGCATTGCTCCGGCCAGGTCGTCGGCGAGTTCGTCGAGCGACCGGGCCGACTTTCGCGGGAACCGCGTGGATACCAGCGAGGTCAGCCCGATGAGCGCCGCGACGACGGTCACCACGAAGGGCGCGACACCGCTGGCGATGCTCCGCTCGATCGCATCCCAGGCCCCGGACGCAGCCAACGCATGCATGGCTGCGATTATGGCAGGAAGCATCTACAGTACGCGGTCCCACCGATGCGGTACGTCATCGCCGCTGCCGTGCCCGCAGGCGGGCCGGAAAGCGCTACCCGCCGGTGACGGCGGCGCGCAGCTCGCCGAAGGCGGCGCCGAGCGTCTCCGGGGTGAAGTGCGCGTTCAGCCCGCGGTTCAACGGCGGCGCGGCTGTTTACGACCCGGAGGGTCGGCCGCTGGCCCGGGGTGCCGACACCGGCGAGGACGTGCTGGTGGCGATGCTCGACCCGGCCGTCCTGGCGGACACCCGCGTGGCGCACACCATGCTGCTCGACCGGCTGCCCGACGCTGGGTCCCGCCCGCGCGCCGTTCGTCGGCTGAGCCCTACGGCTCCCCGAAGTAGCTCCCCTCCTAGCCGAGCAGCAGCGGCACGTCGTACACCGAGACGTCCGGGCGGACCCGCGCGTACCGCAACCGATGCCGCCACCGCCCATGCTCGAACGCGACATCGGCGTCGATCTCCGCGACAACCGTCGGTGCCACCTGCATGTACCGCGCTGGCTCTGGCCGCTCCAACTCCCCGACCAGGATGCCGACAGCGGCTCCGGCCACCGGTGCGCCATGGCGGCGCTGCGGTGCTGCAGAGGGTTCAGCGGAGACAGCGTCCGGCCGAGATGCTCCTGCTGAACGTCGGTCAGCGGGTGGGTGCGGCCGGTGTAGCTCACACCCGGCCATACCACGCCGGCAGTATCACCCGAGATCGACGTCGCCACCGTCACGAACCTGCGCCACGACAACGCCCGGCTATGCCGCGATAACCACAACGTCGCGGCGAACCTGGAAGTGGCGATCTCGAACATCCAGCAACTCACCCTCGATGTCCACCAGCTGTGCGAAGCTCGAACACGCCCGCAACGTCACCCGCCTGCTTCGGCCACGACACTGACCGAAGCCGACCGGCCTCCTTCTCCGCTTGGCCGGCCCCACGGTTTTGCTGGCTGCTCACTGCTGATGGCGCGATCAGCGCATGGTCGCTCAGGCAACCTCCGTAGACCCCGATGGCGACGGCGGTGGATGAGCCGACGCGCGCATCTGTCGATGTGAGTGCCTTAGCGCGGCTTCACCGAGCGGTAGTGGGTCTTGTCGGAGTTGGCGAGGCTGTAGGTCTGGGAGCGGGACGGGCTGGGGACGACCGCCAGCCCGGGGCGCTCGACCAGCAGCGGAGTGCCCGGTGGGACGGACAGGGAGCTGTCCCGGGTGGCCCGCCAGCTGAGCACCACCAGCGGCTGACCGGGCACTGGCAGTTGGTACGCCTGCAACGGGGTGGCCCGGTCCGCGGGTGAGACGACGGGCGCGCCGCCGTCGGCCGGCCGGTAGACCACCGCCGTCATCGCGCCGGCGTCGGTGTCCCAGCTGAGCTGCTGCAACTCGGCCGGCGCGCCACCGCCGAGGGCGACCTCACCGAGCGAGCGGACCGTGAGTTTCGCCATCGGCCAGGACGTCGGCACCGAGCGCGGCGCGTCCCGGTCGCCGATCCGGCGCGGGATGCTGCCGAACGGACCCCGGTCGCCGGCCAGCACACAGGTGTCCAGGCCGGCCAGCGCCCGGCGCCCCGTGCCGGACTCGTCCCGGACCAGGGGATAGCGCGGGTCGACGGTGCCGGTGCCGAGGTCGAGCAGCCGGTCGGCGGCCCGCCCGCGGGGCAACGACTCAGTGGTTCGGAGGGTCGCGGTCACGGCGACAGCCGTGCAGGCCGGCACGTCGACCGGCGCGCTGAGGCCGTCCGCGACGGTCAACGTCCGATCCTGCGGCCCGACCAGGGTCTGCACCCGGGCGGAGACGAGGTAGCGCCGGCCGCCGGCGGTCTGCACCGGCAGCACGTCGGAGTAGACGAGATAACCCGGGTCGGTGTATTCGGTGGCGCGGGTCACCGCGTACCGATCGCCGTCGCGGGTGAGTTGCAGCAGCCAGGAGGCGCTCTCGCCGGGCACGTCGGCGGCCACTACCGCCGTCGGGGCGCCGTCGACCCGACCGGAGAAGAGGATGCCGGAGGTGGGTAGGTGCGCCCGGTCATCGGCCGGCGACCGCCAGTCACGAACCGCGTCGGTGACCGCTGCCGTCGCCGTGGCGTCCCCCGAGAGATCGCCGCGCGGTGGCCACACTGCCAGCGTGCCGTCCAGGCTGTCGTACCCCACCCGCAGGTCCCGCGGCTGCCGATCGGCGACCGGACCGCATGCCGTGGTGACAAGCAGCGCACCCAGCAGGACGGTGAGCGTCCTGCCGTACCGACGGCCTGGAGTCACCTGGCCCGCCCCCGATCGCCTCGCCGTCGCTGTCGGAAAGCGCCATAGTACGAGATGTCCGACGCCGGACCTCAGGTGGTCGTCGTCCGACCAACCACAGTGGACGTCACCGGGGCTTTAGTGCGTTTTCGTTGCTCCGGTAGACTCCGCCGACTGTGACGCCTGCCGAGTCCCGCGCCCTGCCCGCGCCGCACCCGGAGTCGGCAGTCGGCTCCGACGAGATGGTGAGCTATCGCACTCCAGCCGGTCTTTTCGTCGGCCCCGCCGCGCTGACCAGCACCTCCACCACGCCGACCGAGGCCCCGCGCGCGACCGGTCCCACCGTCACCGCCCCCGCCGAGACAGCTGCGCCGGCACCGGCGGACACGGCACCGGCGGAGACGGCCGCGCCGGCTCCGACCGAGACAGCCGCGCCGACCGAGACAGTCGCGCGGACTGAGACGGCCGCGCCGGCCGAGACCGCGGAGAGCGTGGCGGCCGTACCGTCGCAGGTCTGGTGGCGTCGGTGGACGCGGCGGCGGCAGCACCTTGCGGTGGGCGGGCTGTTCCTGCTCGCCGCGCTCTGGGTGACCAGCCGGATCTGGCTCGACCCGTCCGGCCGGGTGGCCTCCCTCTACACCGGTGACCCGGCCCAGGTGCAGTTCTTCCTCGCCCACTCGGTACGCGTGGTGCTGCACGGCGAGTACCCGTTCTACACCGAGCAGTTCAACTACCCCGACGGCGTCAACCTGATGGCCAACACGGCGGTGCTGGCGCTGGGCATCCCGATGGTCCCGGTGACGCTGCTGTTCGGGCCGGCGGTCTCCTTCGTGGTGCTTGTGACGCTCGGCCTCGCCGGCACCGCCATGGCCTGGTACCTCATGCTCTCCCGCCACCTGGTGCGCACCCCGCTCGCGGCGGCGGCGGGCGGTTGGTTCTGTGGCTTCTCGCCGGCGATGCTCTCGCACGCCAGTTGGCACCCGAACATCATCAGCCAGTTCCTGCTGCCGTTCATCGTCTGGCGGGTGCTGGTGCTCACCCGGTCGACCCGGCCGGTCCGGGACGGCGCGCTGCTCGCCCTGCTGGTCGCCGTGCAGGCGTTCATCAACGAGGAGATCCTGCTCTTCACGGCGCTGGCCTGCGGCGTCTTCCTGCTGGCGGTGCTCGTGCAGGAGCCGGCCCGCTGGCGGGCCGCGTGGCGGCCCCTGGGCGCCGGTGTGGCGACCTGCGCGGTGCTGGCCGGGGCGCTGCTGGCGTACCCCCTGTACGTGCAGTTCGCCGGGCCAATGGCGTATCACGGGCTCAGCGACGCGGTGAAGGACTACGGCAACGACATCGCCGCCTTCTTCGCCCCGGGCTCGCCCACCCTCGGCGGCAACCAGCGAGCCAACATCAATCTCGCGCCGAACTACTCCGAGGAGAACGCCTTCTTCGGCTGGAGCCTGTCGCTGATCGCCATCGGTATCGTGGTCTGGCTGCGCCGGGAGCTGATCGTCCGGGCGCTCGCGGCGACGGGCCTGCTCTTCGCCGTGCTCTCGCTCGGCGAGCGGGTCTCCTGGTGGGATCGGGAGCTGGTCAGCGGGCCGTGGCAGGTGCTGGTCCGCCTGCCGCTGCTGGACGCGGTGGTGCCGACCCGGTTCGGTCTGATCACCAGCGTGGTGGTCGGTCTGCTGCTCGCGCTCGCCGTCGAACGGGCCTGGGCGTTGCGCCCCGCCGAGCGGCGTACCGTGCGGACGCTCACCGCGGCGGGCCTGGCGTTCGCCCTGCTGCCGATCGCCCCGATGCCGCTGCGGATGGTCTCGCGGCCGCCGGTGCCGGACTTCATCACCGCCGACCGGTGGCGGGCGTACGTCGGGCCCGACCAGACGCTGGTGCCGATCCCGGTGCCCAGCATGGGCAACACGCACGGCATGCGCTGGGCGGCGGCCACCAACCTCGACTTCAAGATCCCCGGCGGTTACTTCCTCGCCCCCCGCAACGGCAATACCGGTGACGCCGGCCGGTTCGGCGGCCGACCCAGCGGGGTGGGCCAGATGCTGGAGGAGGTGGCGACCACCGGCCGTACGCCGAAGCTCGACGACCGGCAGCGCCGTCGGTTCGCCGACGAGCTGCGGCACTGGCGGGCGGCGATCCTGGTGCTGCCGTTGCGGCAGCAGAACGCCGAGCCGCTGCGGCGGACGGTCGAGGAGTTGGTCGGTCCGGGCCGCCAGGAGCTGGACGTCTGGGTCTGGGACGTCCGGGCGCTCACCGACCGTTCGGTCTGATGACCACCGGGACGACGTCGGAGACCACGTCGGCCCCGGCGGCGGCCAGCACGTCCCGGCCGGCCCGGCTCCGGGACCTGCTGGTGGTGGGCGGTTATCTGGGCCTGGCCGTGCTGCTGACAAGCGGGCAGTGGGGGCACCCGGGGTTGCTGTTCCACCAGGCGGGTGACCAGATCCTCTTCGAGTGGATGCTGGCCCACGCGGCGCACGCCGTGGTCGCGGGGGAGAACCCGCTCCACAGCGCCGCGTTGAACGCGCCCGACGGGGTCAACCTGATGGCGAACACGTCGGTGCTCGGCCTGGGCGTCCCGCTGACCCCGGTCACAGTGCTCCTCGGGTCGCAGGTGGCGTTCTGCGTGGCGGTCGTCTGCTGCCTGGCCGGCACGGCCGTCGCCTGGTACGCGCTGCTGCGCCGCCGGCTGGTCACCAGCCGGTCCGCGGCCGCGGTCGGCGGGCTGGTCTGCGGCTTCGCCCCGGGCATGATCGCCCAGGCGAGCGCCCACCTGCACATCGCCGCGCAGTTCCTGGTGCCCGTGATCCTCGCCCTGGTGTTCCGGCCCGCCTCGGCGCAGCACCGGACCGGCGACGCCTGGCGGACCGGCCTCGGGCTCGGCCTGCTCCTCGTCTGGCAGGTCTTCATCGGTGAGGAGGTGCTGGTCTTCCTCGCGCTCGCGGCCGGGGTGTTCGCGGTGGGCTACGCGCTCGCCGACTCCGAGGCCGCCCGACGGCTCGCACCGGCCCTCTTCGGCCGGCTCGCGGTGGCGGTCGCTGTGGCGGCGGTGCTGCTGGCGTATCCGCTGTGGTTTCAGTTCCACGGCCCGCAGCACTACTCCGGAATGGCGTTCGACACGCACGGCTTCCAGTTGGACGCCGCGTCGTTCACCGCGTCGGCCCGGCAGACCGTCCTCGGAGACGACTGGTTGCCGGGGTTGCTGTCACCGAACCCGACCGAGGAGAACTCGTTCTTCGGCCCGGGACTGCTGGTGCTCGCCGTGGTGATCGTGATCTGGCAGTGGCGACGACCACTCGTCCGGGCGCTCGGCGGTTGTGGGGTGGTCTTCGCCCTGCTCTCGCTCGGCACCGAGCTGCGGGTGGACGGCACCGCCACCGGCATCCCGGGGCCGTACCGGCTGGTCGCCGGGCTGCCGCTGCTCGACCTCGCCGTGCCGGCCCGGTTCGCGCTGATCTGCGTACCGGTGCTGGGTGTGCTGGTGGCGCTCTCCCTGGACCGGGTCCGCACCGCGCGCGGGCCGATCGCCGCCCCGGGCCTGCCGGTGCGGTTGCTGTGGGCCGGCGCGGTCGCCGCCGCGTTGCTGCCCCTGGTCCCGACGCCGATCCGGGTGGTGCCGGTCGCGCCGGTGCCGGCGTTCGTCGCCGACGGCGGCTGGCGTGCGCTGGTGCCGCCCGGTCGCAGTGTGGTCGCGGTGCCTCCGGTCACCGGGGCCGGACGCAGCGCGGCGATGCTCTGGTCGGCCCGTACCGGTCTGGCGTTCCCCGCGCCGGGCGGGTACTTCATCGGGCCCAGCGGCCCGGACGACCCGGCGGCCCGCTGGGGCGCGCCGGACCGGCCCACGTCGGTGCTGTTACGCCGGGTGGCCGAGACCGGCGTGGTGCCGGTGCTTACCGACGACGACCGCCGGCGGGCCGTCGACGACCTGCGGCACTGGCGTGCCGCGGTGGTCGTCCTGGGCCCGCTGGAGCACGGTGACCCGGTCCGCCGGACCGTCGACGACCTGCTCGGGCCGGGCCGAGCAGTCGACGGCGGGTGGCTGTGGGACGTCCGGAACCAGGTCGACTGATCAACCCACCAGGGCGCGGACGTCCCAGACCCACACGTCGTCGACCCGCTGCGGTGGCCCGATCAGACCGGTGACCAGCTCGCGCAGCACCGCCTCGCGCGGGTGCGCCCCGAGCACCACCACCGACGCCCGCCAGAACCGCAGGTCCTCGACGGCCTGGCGGCGGTTCTCCTCGGTGAGCGCCGGGACCGCGTCCTTGTCCATAGTGGAGTAGATGAGGCTGCTGGTGGGTCGGTTCGGCGCGCCGAAGACCCCCTCGCCCAGCTCGTTCGGGCCGATGAAGTAACCGCCGGGGACGGGGAACTCCTGCCCGGTCAGCGCGCTCCAGCGCAGTGTCGGCAGGCCGTGCACGTTGCTCGGGATCGGCACCGGCACCAGGGTCCGGCCCGCCGGCACGTACGGTCGCCAGCCGCCCGCCGTGATGAAGTGCGGCGGCGGGTCGATCTGCTGGGCGGGCAGCGGCCGGGGCAGCAGCGGCAGCACGGCAAGGGTGACCGCCGCGTACCCCACCGGGCGCAGCCACCGACGGCGCGCCGCGACCGGCGCGGGTGCGCCCGCGTCGTCGGACGTCGCCAGGTTCGGCTCGTCGACGCGCTGGGCCGGCACCCGCGGCCGGTCGGCCACCGCGCGTCCCTGGCGGTGCGCGGCGTCCCAGGTCAACGCGAGCAGTACGCCCACCGCCGCGGCGACCACCAGCGTCAGCCGGGTCGGCATCATCATCTCGACAAGCGGCAGATCGTCCGGCACGTACGACCACGGGCCGCGCACCGCGGTCTCGACACCGTCGAAGCGCACCATCGGCCCGATCGCGGCCACGGTGAACACCACGATCAGCACCGCGACGATCCGCGTGGCCAGCGACCGGCGCACGAGCAGCACCAGAGACACCAGCGAGAGCAGCACCAACGGCCAGCCGAACCAGGTGTTCTGCTCGGTCAGCCCGATGGTCTGCTCCACCGCCGGGTCACCGGCCCAGGTGTCCCGGGCGAAGGTGACGAAGGCCATCAGGTCCTCGCCCCAGTTGTGGAAGACGCCGCCCTGCAGGCCCCGGTACGACTGCGGGCCGTTGAACTGGAACCAGATCGGGTACGCCGCGAGCACCAGGGTCAGCCCACCGGCGACACCCAGCCCGGCCACGAACGTGCCGGCGGCGGCCCAGGCGGCCCGCGGTCGCTGCACGGCGTACGCCAGCACGACGACCAGGCAGGCCAGCGCCGTGAGCAGCAGCATCTCCTCGTTGATGAAGATCTGGTACGTCACCAGCGCGCCGAGCACCAAGCCGTTGCGCCGCCACCGGCCCGGCTCACCGAGGCGCAGCACCCGCACCACGATCAGCGGCAACAGGAAGTTCGACACGAAGTTGGGCTGACCGTTGGCGTGGTGGATGATCCCCGGCGCGAAGCCGAGGAACGCGCCGCCGACGAAGGCCGCCGCGCGGGAGCGCACCAGGTGGCGGGAGAGCATCCAGTACCCGGTGCCGGCGGTGGCCGCCAGCGCCCCGCCCAGGTAGAGCGCGTACATCACCTGGGGGCCGAGCAACATGGTCAGCGGGGCCAGCGGCAGGGTCACCCCGAGCAGCGAGGTGTTGGCGATCATGTTCACCCCGTCCGGGGCGTTCTGCCGGGCCGTGAAGAGCGGGTTCTCCAGGTGCCGCACCGAGTACGCGCCGTGCGCGAACAACCACTCGAACCAGCTGTGGTCGGTGGGCAGGTGCGAGGAGACCCGGCCGGTTACGTCACCCCAGTAGTTGAGGCAGACGAAGACGCCGAGCAGCACATAGGCTCCGATGGCCAACAGGTCGGCTCGGGCCGGGCGGCGTCGGGGCCGCCGTGTCGACTCGACCTCGGCCGGGTCGGCATCGGTAACGGGATTCAGCGAAGGGTCTACCACCGGCACAGCCACGACGCGCCATCGTACAGGCGCGGGTCCGTCGCTTTTGCCGGGCCGGTGCGCCCACGGTCGGTTTGCCGGACATCACCTCGCCGGCCAGCAGGACGCGCTCACGGAAGGACGGTCGTTGTCGATCATCGAGCTGGGTGAGATCCGCGACGAGCCGGTGGCGGTGCCTCCGGTCCGGACCCCCCGGGCCGTTGGTCGCCCGATGCGCACCGCCGCCGTGCTGCTGCTCGCCCTGGTGCTGCTGGCCGGCGCGACACCGCCACCGCAGCGCATGGTGAGCGTGGTGCCGGCGTCGCCGGCCGCCAACACATACCTCACCGCGGACGGCGTCTTCGTCATCGACCCGCCGCTACCCGACCAGGACCGGTACCTGACCGCGTATGCGTGGCCGGAACCACACGGGGCCGCTGCGCGGCGGCGGTGGCAGGCGTCGGTGCCCAGCGGTGACGCCTACGTCCGCGTCCGGGTCGAGCGAGGGCTGGTGCTGGCCACGGGGGCTGATGACGGTGCCGGGGTGTTCGCGACCACCGCCTTCGACGCCGAGACGGGTCAGCAGCGGTGGCGGCACCCGGGCGTACCCGTGCCGGTCACCGACGGCGGATTGCTGCTGGCGGACATCCACCAGGACGAAACGGACGGGATGAGCCGGATCGAGCCCGACACCGGCCGGGTGCTCTGGTCGGTGCCCCTGCTGTCGCCGAGCGGCCCCGGCTTCCACCTGACCGACGGCCGGATCGACAGGTTCGCGCTGGTGCAGCCGACCGGCGAGGTGCAGGTGCACGACGCCGACACCGGTCGCCTGCTGCGCAGCGTGGACACACTGCCCGGCGACGCGTCGGTGTTCCAGCGGGTCCAGATCGTCGATGATCTCCTACTGCTGCTCACCCCCGGGGACGTCCCGATGATGATGGCCTACGGGCTGGCCGGGCTGGAGCAACTGTGGACGGCCCAGGTGTCCCCGGTCTCCTTCGCGGTGGGTTGTGCCGACCTGCTCTGCGTGGCGGGGCAGGACGGCAGCCTCCAGGTCCTCGATCCGGCCACCGGCGTGGTGCGCTGGTCGGACCCCCCGGGCCGGGAGTTGCTTGCCGACGTTCGCGGCGACCGGCTGCTGATGTCCGGCCCCAGCGGTCAGTTCGCGGTGCGCGACGCGGTGACCGGGCGGATGCGGACCGAGCTGGGCGTGTGGGACCTGGCACCGACGCTGCGGCCGGACGATCCGCTGGTCGGGATGCGGCACGGGGACGACGGCCGGCTGGTCGTCGCCGAACTGGACCTGGCGGCCGGCGAGGCCCGGATCCGCGACGTGCTGCCGGACATCACAGGCGGTTGCCAGGCGTCCCTACCGGTCCTGCTCTGCCAGCGTCTCGACGGCTCGACCGCGCTGTGGCGGTTGCGCCAGTGACCGGCCCGATGATCGACCTTGGCGAGCTGCGGCACGGCCCGGATCCGGAGCCACCGCCCCGTCCACCCCGCGCGAACGGCCGGCCGGTGCGCGGCGCGCTTGTGCTGTTGCTCGTGCTGGCCACCCTCGGCTCCGCCGCCGTACCGCCGCCCCGGCCGGCTGCGGTGACGCTGCCGGCGCAGCTCGCCGCCGAGACGCTGCTCACCGCCGACCTGTTCGTGGTCCTCGACCCGGACCCGGAGCAGCCGACGCGGCGGCGGATGAGCGCCTTCCGGCTGCCCGACGGCCTGCTGCTCTGGCAGACCGCGGTGCCGGTGCAGGGCCGGAGCTGGGGGATCATGTTGGCCGGCGACACCCTGCTGGTCACGGTCTACGAGGTGCTGCCGCCCGAGCAGAGCGTCCTGTCCATGGCGTTCGACAGGGAAACCGGGGCGTACCGCTGGCAGCAGCCGGGCCGTCCCGACACGCTGGCCGACGGCAACGTGTTGCTACAGTCCGGTGCCGACGACGAGCCGGTCAGCCTGCGCGCTGTCGATCCGTGCTGCGGCACGGTGCGCTGGCAGCTGACAAAGGCCGCCGACTACGTCAGCCTCCGGTTCCGCGCCCGCGGCGTGGACCGGGTGGTGCTGCACCGGAGGAGCGGGTTCACCGAGGTGCATGATGCGATCACCGGCACAGAGTTGGCCCACGCCGACCTGCGCCCACCCGAGGGCGGGTCGTTCCTGTCCGTACAGGTGGTGAACGACCTCCTGCTGACCAGCCGCGGGGCACCGGCCACGATCACCGCCTACGGGCTGGACCGGCTGGACCGGCGCTGGAGCATCACCACCACCGATCGGATCGACTTCATCAACGACTGCGGTCCCGTCCTGTGTCCACAGCGACATGGCGCCGCGCTGTGGGGGGTCGACCCCGCGGCCGGCCAGGTGCTGTGGCGTAGCGACCGCTGGGCGGGGCTCTTCGCGTACGACGGACGGGTGGTGGCCACCGCGGCGGGCGCCGTGGGCATACCTCCGCAGCGGCTCTTCGTCGTCGATCCGATGACCGGGCGGGAACTGGCCGACCTGGGCCGGTGGGAACTGGCCCAGGTCGGCCCCGACGACCCGCTGATCGGCGTGCGTCCACACCCGGACGGCGGGATGGTGGTCGCGGAGTTGGACGTCCGCGCCGGGAGGGCGCGCGTGCTGGACGTGCTTCCGGACGTCGCCGGCGACTGCCAGGCGAGCGTCGGCCTGCTGCTCTGCCAGCGTACGGACGGCTCCTACCGGCTGTCCCGGATGCCCCGGTGACCGGCTCGGTGATCGACCTCGGCGAGCTGCGGCACGGCCCGGAGCGGGAACCCGAGCGGTCGCCCCGCCCACCCCGTGCCAACGGTCGGCCGCTGCGCTGCGCCCTGGTCCTGCTGCTCGTGCTGGTCACCCTCGTCTCCGCCGCGCCACCGCCGGCCGGCCGGACCGTGGTGACGCTGCCCGCCCAGGCGGGCGCCGACGTGCTTGTCGACGGCGACCTGGTCCTGGTGATCAACCCGGTCACCGTCCAGGCGCCACAGTGGCGGCTTGCCGCCTTCCGGTTGGCCGACAACGAGCCGCTCTGGGACACGCCGCTGCCCGGGCAGGCCCGCTTCTGGGGACTCCGGCCACAGGACGGGATGCTGCTGGCCACCGGTTATGAGATCGGCGCGGACGGGCGGGACAGCCTCACCGTGGCGCTGGACCGCAAGACCGGGGCGTACCGCTGGCAGCAGCCGGGCAGCTCCGTCGAACCGGCCGACGGCAACCTGCTGCTGCAGTCCGGCGGCGGGGACCAGCCGCTCAGCCTGCGTGCTGTCGACCCCTGCTGCGGCACCGTGCGGTGGCAGCTCGCCACCCCCACTGCCGGCGTCGAGGCGCAGCCCGTCGCCGAGAGGGCGGACCGGGTGGTGCTCAGCGACATGCGCGGGCCGGTCGAGGTACGCGACGTGCTCACCGGCGCGGTGCTGGTCCGCGCCGACCTGCGCCCACCCGACGGTGAACCTCTCGGGTCCGTGCAGGTGGCGGGTGACCTGCTGCTGACCATCGGTGGACAACCGAACGCGGTCACCGCCTACGGGCTGGACCGGCTGGACCGGCGCTGGAGCACACCGGTCGACGAGATCGAACTCGCGCAGGACTGCGGCCCCGTCGTGTGCATCCGGACCCGCTCCGCCGGGCTGTGGGCGGTCGACACCGCGACCGGCGAGGTGCGCTGGCGCAGCGACCGGTGGGGGTGGGCCTGGCCGTACGACGGGCGGCTGATGGCCGTTCCGATCAGCAACGAACCGCTGGGAAGGTACTTCGTCGTCGATGCGCGGACCGGCCGGGAACTTGTCGACCTCGGCCGCTGGGAGGTGTTCCAGATCGACACCCACCACCGGCTGCTCGGCGTGCGCCCCCATCCGGGCGGCGGGATGCTCGTCGGGGAGTTGGACGTCCGCGCCGGGAAGACCCGCATCGTCGACCTGCTGCCCCAGGCCACCGGCCACTGCCAGGCGATCTCCGGCCACCTGGTCTGCGCTGACATGAGTGGCACGTACCGGAGCTGGCAGTTGCGCGACTGATCACCAGGCGAGGGACGATGGTTGCCGGCTGGCACTAGGTTGTCGGTGGTCAGCAGCGAGGAGGCCGGGATGCGGGTACTTGTGGTGGAGGACGAGCGCAACCTCGCGGACGCGATCGCGCGCGGGTTGCGCAAGCGGGGGATGGCGGTCGACGTGGCGTACGACGGCGACGCCGGCCACGAGGCGGCGTTCGTCACCCGGTACGACGTGGTGGTGCTGGACCGCGACCTGCCCGGCGTGCACGGTGACCAGATCTGCGCGGACCTGGCCGCCTCCGGCGCGCTGACCCGGGTGCTGATGCTCACCGCGAGCGGCACGGTGGCCGACCGGGTGGAGGGGTTGCAGCTCGGCGCGGACGACTACCTGTCCAAACCGTTCGCCTTCGACGAGTTGGTCGCCCGGGTGCAGGCGCTGGGCCGGCGGGCCACCCCGGCCGCGCCGCCGGTGCTCGAACTGGCCGACCTGGTGCTCGACCCGGCCCGCCGGGTGGCCACCCGCGCCGGGGTGCCTGTCGACCTGACGAACAAGGAGTTCGGGGTGCTCAGCGAGCTGCTCAAGGCCCGCGGCGCGGTGGTCTCCAGCGAGGAGCTGCTGGAACGCGTCTGGGACGCGAACACCGACCCGTTCACCACGATCGTCCGCGTCACGGTGATGACACTGCGGAAGAAGCTCGGTGACCCGCCGCTGATCGAGACAGTGGTGGGCGCGGGCTACCGCACGGCCGAGGTGGGGGCATGAGCCGCCGGGTGCGGCCCACCCTGCGGTTGCGGCTGACACTGCTCAACGGGGTGCTGCTTGTCGGCGCGGGGGCGATCCTGGTGCTGCTGGCCTGGCTGCTGGTCCGGGACGCGCTGCGCCCCACCGACGAGCTGCTGCCCGGCACGACGGTGCTGCTCTCCGACGGCGGACGGATGGACGCCGCCGAGTGGCAGCGGCGCCTTGTCGACTCCGCGTCCGGGGAGCTGCTGGCCAAGGGCCTGGTCGCGCTGTTGGCGATCAGCGTGGTCGGGGTGGCCGGGGCGTACGCGGTGGCGGGTCGGGCGCTGCGCCCACTGCACCAGGTCACCGCTACCGCGCAGCGCCTCGGCGAGGCCACCCTGGACCAGCGGATCGGCTACTCGGGCGCCGACGACGAGGTGGCCGAGCTGGCCAAGACGTTCGACGCCATGCTGGACCGGATCGCGTCCGCGTTCGAGGCGCAGAAACGCTTCGTGGCGAACGCCTCGCACGAGCTGCGTACCCCGTTGGCCGTGATGCGGACCGAGATCGACGTGACGCTCAGCGACGACGACGCGGATGCCGCCGAGTACCGCCGGATGGCGACAGTGGTCCGGGACGCGTCCGAGCGGGCCAACGGCCTGGTGGACGCGCTGCTGGTGTTGGCTCGCAGCGAGGCGCAGGCCGGCCGGCAGTTGGGCCGGCGCACCGAGTGTGACCTCTCGGCGGGCACCGCGAACGCGTTGTCGGCGATGCGCCGCGAGGTGGAGCGGATCGGCCTGCGGGTGCAGACGTCGTTGGAGTCCGCGCCGGTCGTCGGTGACCCGGGGCTGCTGGACCGGCTGGCCGGCAACCTGATCGAGAACGCGGTTCGCTACAACCACCTGCACGGGCGGCTCTGGGTGCGTACCGGCACCGACGGGGAGCGGTCCTGGCTGGTCGTGGGCAACACGGGGTTCGAGGTGGACCAGGCCGACGTGCCGGGGCTGTTCGAGCCGTTCCGGCGCGGTGGCCGGGAACGCACCGGGGCCCGGGGATCCGGCCTCGGCCTGTCCATCGTCCGCGCGGTCTGCACGGCGCACGGCGGCACGGTACGGGTGGTCGCCCAGCCCGGCGGCGGCCTGGAGGTGACCGTCACCCTGCCGACGGCGGACGCTCCGGCGGTGACCAGTCCCGCGCCCACCGCCGGCTGAAGGGTTGCGGGCGGCACCCGGCCGATGGCAAGATCGCTGCGTCAGCTCGAGAGCGAGAGGGGGTGCGTCGATGTCCACAAACAATGACTCCGCGCCCCGGGTCTGCGCCGGCTGACTCCCGAGGCGGGGCGTCCCATCCCATTCGGAGGGGAACACCCGTGTATCCACGGATCCGCAACATCAGCTTCGACTGTCACGACACGTACGCCCTGGCCGGCTTCTGGTCGACGGTGCTCGGGTACGCCCGGCACGGCGAGGATGCCCCCGGTGATCCGGAGGCGGCCCTGCTGCCGCCGGACGAGGCCACGCCCAACCTGTTCTTCCAGGCGGTGCCGGAGGACAAGGTGACAAAGAACCGGGTGCACATCTGCCTGGAACCCGTCGACCGGACCCGGGACGAGGAGATCGAGCGGGTGCTCGGCCTCGGTGCCACCATGGTCGCCGACCGACGCCGCGACGACGGCACAGGTTGGGCGGTGCTCGCCGACCCGGAGGGCAACGAGTTCTGCGTCGTACGCAGCGCCGGGGAACGTGTCGTCACCACCACTGTGGAGGACCAACTGTGAGTTCGACGATCCACAACATCAGCTTCGACTGTCACGACACGTACGCACTGGCCGGCTTCTGGTCGCAGGTGTTCGACTGCCCCCGGCAGCCGGACGACTTCCCCGGCGACCCGGAGGCGATGCTGCTGCCCCCGGGCGGCCCGGAGGTGCTGTTCCTCGCCGTGCCCGAGGGCAAGACGGTGAAGAACCGGCTGCACCTGGACCTGCAACCGGCCGACCGGTCCCGGGCCGAGGAGGTCGAGCGGCTGCTCGGCATCGGCGCGGTGCTCGTGGCCGACCAGACGCGGCCGGACGGCTCCGGCTGGGCGGTGCTGGCCGACCCGGAGGGCAACGAGTTCTGCGTGCTGCGCAGCGCTGCCGAGCGGGCCGCGGGCGACGCGGTGACGGGTGCGTCCGAGCCGGTCTAGGCGCTGACCGCACTGCCGCTTCGGATCCGGTCGCGGCGTCATGATCGACAGGGGCGGCGCAACGGGTCGCCGTGGTGTTGGATGAGCGGCCACGGCAGCCAGATGAAGGATGTGGGCAGATGGACACGACGGTGACCGAGCCGGTGCGGGCGTACCTCACCGCGACCGGCGAGCGGCTTCGGGCCGACGGCTGCGAGGTGCGGACCGAGGACTGGGGCGGCGTACCGGTGCTGATCGGCCACCGGGGTGATTTCCGGATGCGGTGGATGGCGACAAAGCTGCACCTGTTCACTGTCGCCGCACCGGCGACGCTGGTCACGGCGGACGCCCTGCAGAGGTTCACCGCCACGGCGCTGGACTACGTGGTGGCCCGCAAGGGGCAGCTGCGGGGCTTTCAGAACGGCGTGGCGGTGTTCCCCGCCCTGGTCGGCACCCAGGTCGAGCCGGCGGCCTCGGCGTGGGCGCAGGGGGGCCAGCAGGTGAAGTTCGCAGCGGTGGCCCGACCGGTGGCGGTGGAGGCCGGCAGCGGCACGGCCAGCGCGTACCGCGGCAACCCGGTGCTCGGCTTCATCTACGCGGCCCACCTGCGGAGCAAGCTGAACGCCTACTTCCCGGTGGCCTGAGCGGTCCGGTACGCAACGGGGCCCCGGTCACCCTCAGGGTGCCGGGGCCCCGGTCGTCGTACGGCTCAGGAGCGCTGCTCGACCTGGCCCCGGATGGTGACGAACTCGGCCTCCACCTGCTTGGCGGTCTTGAAGTAGATCACCACCATGCCCAGGCTGCCGCGGTCGGCCCAGACGCAGATGCCCAACGGGATGTTTCCGGCGGCCTTGCCGTCGCCGCACTTCGCGTCGCCGCCGAGCGGGCCGGCCCCGACCGTCGCCACGTTGGTCACGGTCAGCTCGGTGGAGAGCCCGTTGACGGCGTCGTCCAGCTCCTTCTTCGGGTCCGTCATCAGACCCGACGCGGCGGCGATCATGATGAGATCCTGCTTGGTCGGGTCGCCGTAGAAGGCGCCGACCGCGCTCGTCTCGTTCTGCACCTCCGCCTTCATCTGGCTGACCAGATCATCGGCGGCCGTTTGCAGTTGCGGGTCGGTGACCTTCGGCCGACCGGCGAGGGTCGCCGGCGCGACCACCCGGGTCTTGGTGGCGTCGACGACGTCGCCCACGTCGTCCTTGACAGCGAACCAGGTGATCGCCGCTCCGCCGAGGCAGAGGACCAGCACCACCGCCAGCACGATCAGCACGATCTTGCCGACGTTCGACTTCTTCGCCGGGGGCGGGCCGGCGGGCAGGTACGGCTCGCCGTACGGCTGACCCGGCTGCGCGGGCGGGAACCCCTGCTGCTGCTGCGGCGGCGGCCACCCACCGGGCTGCTGCGGCTGGTCCGGCTGCTGCGGCTGGCCCGGGTACTGCGGCTGGCCCGGCTGCTGCGGCGGGTTGGGGGAATCGTGCGGCGGGCCGTACGGGGTGGCCGGCGGCTGAGACATCAGTTAGCTCCAAGTCAGGGGTGCAAAGCGCGTGATCTTAACCCGCTGAGGATTCCGGCGTTGTCCCTGCACAGACCCCCGGCCGGCCGCCACCTGATCACAAACGGTCGCGGTGGCCGGGTCGTCCACCACGGACGTCCCGACCACCGCGACGGTGGTGCGGCGATCTCCTCAGGCGGGCAGGCTCGCCGCCCCGGGTGGCAGGAACCGCTGACCGGTGACCCGCTCGGAGGTGCCGGTCCGGTCCAGGTAGGGCGTCACGCCACCCAGGTGGAACGGCCATCCGGCGCCCAGGATCATGCACAGGTCGATGTCCTGCGCCTCGGCGACCACGCCCTCGTCCAGCATCAGCCGGATCTCCTGCGCGAGCGCGTCGAGCGCGTTCTGCCGGACCTGCTCGGCGGTCAGCGGCTGGTCACCGACGACGAGCAGCTTGGCCACCTCGTCGTTTACCTGGTCGTCGACAACGATCGGCTGACCGGAGTCGGCGATGCGCTTGAGGTTGTCGCTGACGCCGAACCGGTCCGGGTACGCCGCGTGCAGGGTGCCGCCCACGTGGTACGCGACGGCCGGCCCGACGAGCTGGAGCAGGGCGAGCGGGCGCATCGGCAGGCCCAGCGGGTCCAGTGCGCTGTTCGCCACGTCCAGCGGGGTGCCGGCGTCGACGGCGGCGAAGACGGTGCCCAGGAAGCGGGTGAGCAGCCGGTTCACCACGAACGCCGGAGCGTCCTTGACCAGCACACTCGACTTCTTGAGCTGCTTGCCGACCGCGAACGCGGTGGCCAGGGTGGCGTCGTCGGTGCGCTCGCCCCGGACGATCTCCAGCAGCGGCAGCACGGCCACCGGGTTGAAGAAGTGGAAGCCGACCACCCGCTCCGGGTGCTCCAACTCCGCGGCCATCTCGGTGATCGACAGCGAGCTGGTGTTGGTGGCGAGCACCGCCTCCGGGGAGACGATCTTTTCCAGCTCGGCCCAGACCTGCTTCTTGACGCCCAGGTCCTCGAAGACCGCCTCGATGACGAAGTCGGCGTCCGCGAAGGCGTTCTTGTCGACAGTGCCGCTGACCAGGCCGTACAGCTTGGCGGCGGTGCCCTTGTCCATCCGGCCCTTGAGGACGGCCTTCTCGATCTGGGTGTGCACGTAGCCGACGCCCTTGTCCACCCGCGACTGGTCCAGGTCGCTCATGACGACAGGCACCTGGAGGCGGCGGGCGAAGAGCAGCGCCAGCTGGCTGGCCATCAGGCCGGCGCCGACGATGCCGACCTTGGTGATCGTGCGGGCCAGACCCTTGTCCGGTGCGCCGGCCGGTCGCTTGGCCCGCCGCTGCACCAGGTCGAACGCGTACAGGCCGCTGCGCAGCTCCTCGGAGAAGATCAGGTCCGCGAGGGCCTCGTCCTCGGCGGCGGTGCCGGCGGCGAAGTCGCCGTCCTTCGCCGTCTCCAGCAGGTCGAGGGCCTTGTACGCGGCCGGGACCGCGCCGTGCAGCCGCTGGTTCAGCGTCTCCCGGGCGAAGTAGAGCACGCCCGCCCACATGTCCTTGTCGACAGCGGGTCGGGTGACTGTCACCTGACCGCGCACCACGCCGGCGGCCCACTCCAGGGAACGCTCCAGGAAGTCGGCCGGCTCCAGCAGCACGTCCGCGATGCCCAGCTCGGCGGCCTGCTTCGGCTTGAGCATCTTGTTCTGCATCAGCGGGTTCTGGATGATCACCTGGGTCGCGGCGGGGATGCCGATCAGGTTCGGCAGCAGTTGGGTGCCGCCCCAGCCGGGCACCAGACCGAGGGAGACCTCGGGCAGCGCGAGGGCCGCCGCGCCGCCGGAGAGCGTCCGGTAGTGGCAGTGCAGCGCCAGCTCCAGGCCGCCGCCCATGGCCGCCCCGTTGACGAACGCGAAGGTGGGGACGGCGCTGTCCCGGAGCCGGGCGAAGACCCGGTGACCGAGCCGGCCGATCTCCAGCGCCTGCGCGCGGTCGGCGAGCTGCGGCAGCCCGAGGATGTCCGCGCCGACGCAGAAGATGTACGGCTTGCCGGTGACCGCGATGAACGCCGGGTCGGCGGCGAGCGCGGCGGTGATCGCCTCGTCCAGGCTGGCCAGCCCGCCCGGACCGAAGGTGTTCGGCTTGGTGTGGTCGAGCCCGTTGTCCAGCGTGATCAGGGCGGCGGGTCGGTCCAGCCCCGGTACGTTCACCTGCCGCAGCAGCGCCCGGGTGACGACCTCGTTCGGCGCCTTCACTTGTCGCCCTCCGTCCAGTGCGGGTTCTCCCAGATGACAGTGCCGCCCATGCCGATGCCGATGCACATGGCGGTGAGGCCGTAGCGGACCTCGGGGTGCTCGGCGAACTGACGGGCCAGCTGCGTCATCAGCCGGATGCCCGACGAGGCGAGGGGGTGGCCGATGGCGATCGCGCCGCCCCACGGGTTGACCCGCGCGTCGTCGTCGGCGATGCCGAAGTGGTCGAGGAAGGCGAGCACCTGCACGGCGAACGCCTCGTTCAGCTCGAACAGGCCGATGTCGTCGATGCTGAGCCCGGCGAGGCGCAGCGCCTTCTCCGTCGACGGGATCGGGCCGATGCCCATCACCTCCGGCTCCACGCCGACGAACCCGAACGACACCAGCCGCATGGCGATCGGCAGGCCCAGCTCACGGGCTGTCGCCTCGTCGGCGAGCAGGCTCGCGGTGGCGCCGTCGTTGAGGCCGGCCGCGTTGCCCGCGGTGACCTTGCCGTGCGGGCGGAACGGGGTCTTCAGGGTGGCGAGCTTCTCCAGCGAGGTGTCCCGCGGGGCCTCGTCCACAGTGGCCAGGCCCCAGCCGCCCTCCGCTTCGCGGATGGACATCGGCACCAGGTCGTCCTGGAGCTTGCCGTTGGCGTACGCCTTCGCGGTCTTCTGCTGCGAGGCGAGCGCGAACGCGTCGGTGCGCGCCTTGGTGATGTGCGGGACCAGGTCGTGCAGGTTCTCCGCGGTGGCGCCCATGACCAGCGCGGACGGGTCGACAAGCTTCTCCGCGATGATGCGCGGGTTGGGGTCGACGCCCTCGCCCATCGGGTGGTGGCCCATGTGCTCGACGCCGCCGGCGATGGCGACGTCGTACGCGCCCATGGCGATGCCGCTGGCCACGGTGGTCACCGCGGTCATGGCGCCGGCGCACATCCGGTCGATGGCGAAGCCGGGAACGGTCTTGGGCAGACCGGCCAGCAGGGCGGCGGTACGGCCGATGGTGAGGCCCTGGTCGCCGATCTGGGTGGTGGCCGCGATGGCGACCTCCTCGACCCGCTCCGGGGGCAGCTGCGGGTTGCGGCGCAGCAGTTCACGGATGCAGCGGATCACCAGGTCGTCGGCGCGGGTGTTGGCGTACATGCCACCCGCCTTGCCGAACGGGGTACGGACACCGTCGACAAAGACGACATCCCGAACTTCACGGGGCACTTGAGCCTCCTATTGACCATGATTCGGCCGTCGTGCGGAGCGGCACTCCGGACCGGACAGGGCTCGCCGACACGGGCACGTTCCCCCGAATGCTACTCGCCAGTAACCAACCCCGTCCGCACCCCCACCTGTGGCCCACCCCACACCCCGCCCCACGGTCAGGGGGTGGGGTCCAGGGCCTCGGTCAGGTCGGTGGCGAGGAGCCCGATCTGCCACTCGCGGGCGTTGAGGCCCCGCAGGGTCTCCGCGACCGTCGCCTCGGTGAGCTCCTCCGGCGGGGTCCAGGCCAGCCGGCGTACCGAATCCGGCGTGATCAGGTTCTCCGGCGGCAGGTTGTGCTCACCGGCGATGCGGATCACCACCTCCCGGCAACGGGCCAACCGACCGGCCGCCACCGGGTCGCGTTCGGCCCACCGGTGCGGCGGGGGCGGGCCCTCCACCGTCGGGGAGACCGGCAGCGAGTCGTCCGGCAGTTGCCGGGCGTCGTCGAGCGCGGCGAGCCAGGTGCGGGCCAACCGACGAACCGACCGACCGCCGAACCCGGGCAGGGTCAGCAGGGTCTTCTCGTCCTTCGGGTCCAGCTCGGCGGCGGCGATGATCGCCGAGTCGGGCAGCACCCGGCCGGGCGCGGCGTCCCGCCGGGAGGCGATCTGGTCCCGGGCGTACCACATCGAGCGCACGCGAGCCTGCGCCCGCGCCCCGCGCAGCCGGTGGATGCCGGAGGTGCGCCGCCAGGGCTCCGCCCGGACCCGCGGCGGGCGCGCCCCGGTGCGCACCAGCGCGGCGAACTCCTCGGCGGCCCAGGCCGACTTGCCCTGTCGGGTCAGCTCGGCGTCGAGCGCGTCGCGCAGGTCGGTCAGCAGCTCCACGTCGAGGGCGGCGTACGTCAGCCACGACTCGGGCAGCGGTCGACTCGACCAGTCGGCTGCCGAATGGTGCTTCTCCAGGGTGAACCCGAGCAACTGCTCGGTCAGCGCGGCCAACCCGACCCGCTCGAACCCCGCCAGCCGGGCAGCCAGCTCCGTGTCGAACAACCGGCGCGGGCGCAACCCCACCTCGGCCAGGCAGGGCAGATCCTGGCTGGCCGCGTGGAGCACCCACTCGGCATCCCCGATCGCCGCGTCCAGCGCGCTGAGGTCCGGCAGGGGCAGCGGGTCGATCAGCGCCGTGCCCGCACCGGCCCGGCGCAGTTGCACGAGGTATGCGCGCTGGCTGTAGCGGTAGCCGGAGGCACGTTCGGCGTCCAGCGCGACGGGGCCGCTGCCCGCCGCGAAGCGGGCCACGACCTCGGCGAGCTCCGCCGGCGCGGCCACCGGATCGGGGGTGCCGTCACGCGGGGCGATCAGCGGAACGGGCCCACCGTCGATCGGGTCCACCCCGTCGCCCGCCGGCTGCGGCTGGGCCGACGGCGGGTGCAGGGGTGCGTTTCCCGGAAGTTCTTCGGTGGGCCGACGGCGCAGGGGTGGTTCGTCGGTCACCTGCCAACCCTAGTGCGCGCGGGGAACCGGCGGGTGCAGCCGGTCCGGCGTGTGTCGGTCAGGTGTCCGCACGGTGTCCTCGCGGAGACCAGACGTTGCGGCGGACAACGGCCGTTCGTGCTGGTACGTGCCATCGAACCGCACCCTCCCGCAGCCGCCGCCCCCGGACCGGTGAGGTCAGGCCGCGCCGGCCGCCCGGCGGTCGGACAGGGCGGTGACCCCCGGTGGCGGCAGGCCGGCCGTGGAGGCGAGCAGCGCACACCAGCCGAGCAGGTGCGGGGTCAACTCGTCGTCGACCGGCGTCCAGGAGGCGCGGATCTCGATGTCGCCGACGGTCGGCGGGCCGGCGAGGTCGCCGAACCGGGTCGACATGGTCTGCGTCACCGTGCCGCCGATCGCCCGGTGGCCGGCGTCCTGGGCGTCCAACGCGTCGGTCAGCCACGTCCAGCCGACCCCGGGCAGCAGCGGGTCGGCGGCCAGGTCGACCTCCAACTCGGCGGTCACGTAGGTGACCAACCGCAGGGTGCCCTGCCACGCCTCGTGGCCGACCGGGTCGTGCAGCAGGATCAATCGGCCGGTCGCCACCTCGTCGCCGTCGCGCAGCACTGTCGCGGAGAGCGCGAACGCGTACGGGGCCAACCGCTGGGGGGCGCCGACCTCCTCCAGCGTGATCTCCGGGCGGGGGGTCGCCGATCGCAGCCCGGCGACCGCGCGGGCGAACGTCTCCGGGAGCGCGATCGGGGGGGCCATGTCGGCAGCCTATGCCGCCGTCGGCCCCCGGCTTCGACGGCGCGCCGACACCCGTGCGCCGCCGGGGGCCTTCCGAAGGTGCTCTTCCTTTCACCCCAGGTGGGGTGGGGGTGGTGGGCGTGGCACGATTGCGGCGATGACCACGGACACCACGGGCACTGTCGCCCGAGACGGAGCACCCCGCCCCGGCGGACCGGCCGACTCGCCCTTCGTCAGGGCCTGCTGGCGACGGTCCGGCCCGCACACCCCGGTCTGGTTCATGCGCCAGGCCGGCCGCTCGCTGCCGGAATACCGCGAGATCCGGGCCGGCGTGCCGATGCTGGAGTCCTGCCGTCGCCCGGATCTGGTCACCGAGATCACGCTCCAGCCGGTGCGCCGGCACGGAGTGGACGCGGCGATCCTGTTCAGCGACATCGTGGTGCCGGTCGCGGCGGCCGGCATCGACCTGGACATCGTGCCGGGCACCGGCCCGGTGGTCGCCGAGCCGATCCGCACCCTCGCCGACGTCGAACGGATCCGCCCGATCACCCGCGACGACGTCCCGTACGTGGACGAGGCGGTCCGGCAGCTGGTGGTCGAGCTGGGCGACACCCCGCTCATCGGCTTCGCCGGCGCGCCGTTCACCCTGGCCAGCTACCTGGTCGAGGGTGGGCCGTCGCGGACCCACGTCAAGACCAAGTCCCTGATGTACGGCAACCCGGAGCTGTGGCACGCGCTCTGTGGCCGGCTGGCCGAGGTGACGCTGGCCTTCCTGCGGGTGCAGATCGAGGCCGGCGTGTCCGCCGTGCAGCTGTTCGACTCGTGGGCGGGCGCGCTGTCCGAGGCCGACTACCGCAGCTACGTGCTGCCGCACTCCGCCGCCGTGCTGAGCGGGCTGGCGGACGCCGGGGTGCCGCGGATCCACTTCGGGGTGGGCACCTCCGAGCTGCTCGGCGCGATGGGCGAGGCCGGCGCGGACGTGGTCGGCGTCGACTGGCGTACCCCGCTGGACGTGGCCACCCACCGGATCGGTCCGGACAAGGCGGTGCAGGGCAACCTGGACCCGGCCGTGCTGTTCGCACCGTGGCCGGTGGTGGAGGCCGAGGTGCGCCGCATCCTGGAGCAGGGCAGGGCGGCCCCCGGGCACGTGTTCAACCTCGGCCACGGCGTACCGCCGGAGACCGACCCGGAGGTGTTGACCCGGGTGGTCGCGCTGGTGCACGAGCTTTCCAGTCGCCGGGCCGACCAGGGCTGAGAAGGCGATGCGGCAGCCCTGGCGGGTGGCGGTGGTCGGCGGCGGGATCGCCGGGCTGGCCGCCGCGGTCCGCCTGCGCGACCACGCCCCGGCGGGCACCGAGATCACTGTGTACGAGCAGTCCGGCGCGCTGGGCGGCAAGCTGCGTACCGGCGAGTTGGCCGGCCAGCCGGTGGAGTTCGGGGCCGAGTCGTTCCTGATGCGTGACCCCACCGGGGCGGAGTCCGCCGCGGTGGCCCTGATCCGGCGGCTCGGGTTGGCCGATCGGATCGTGCACCCGACGGTGGGGCAGGCCGCGCTCGTCGTCGACGGTGGGCTGCGCCCCATCCCGGGCGGCACCCTGGTGGGCGTACCGGGGGATCTGGACCGGGTGACCTCGGTCGCCCGCCCGGCCGCGGACGCCGACCTCGACGACGGGCGGCCGCTGGTCGGGCCGGACGCGGACGTCTCGGTGGGCGCGCTGGTCCGGTCCCGCTTCGGTGACGAGGTGGTGGAGCGGCTGGTCGACCCGATGCTGGGCGGCGTGTACGCGGGCCGCGCCGACGATCTCTCCCTGGTCACGACGATGCCGGCGCTGGCCCGCACGGCCCGGGTGGAGCACACCCTGGTCGGCGCGGTCCGGGCCGCGCAGGCCGCCGCGCCGCGCGCGCCCGGCGCCCCGGTCTTCGGCACCCTTGTCGGTGGGCTGGGCACCCTGGTGGAGGCCGCCGTGACGGCCAGCGGCGCGACGGTACGGCGGGACGCCGCCGTCCGTGAGCTGACCCCGACCGGCACGGGTTGGCGGCTCACCGTCGGCCCGACCCGCGACGCGGCGCTTGTCGACGTGGACGCCGTGGTGCTGGCGGTGCCGGCGCGACCGGCGGCCCGGCTGCTCACGGGTCCCGCCCCGGGGGTCGCGGCGGGTGTCGGCGAGCTGGACTACGCGAGCGTCGCGTTGGTCACCCTGGCGATGCCGCAACCGCACCTGCCCGAGCTGTCCGGTTTCCTGGTGCCCAGCACCGAGGGCCTCCTGATCAAGGCCGCGACCTTCTTCACCACCAAGTGGGGGCACCTGCGCCGGCCGGACGGCCTGGCGTTGGTGCGCGCGTCGGTGGGCCGGTACGGCGAGGAGGCGCACCTCCAGCGCCCCGACGCGGACCTGGCGACCACCGTGCACCGGGAGCTCTCGGCGGTGCTCGGCACCCCGTTGCCCGCCCCGGTCGACGGGCACGTGCAGCGGTGGGGCGGCGCGCTGCCGCAGTACGCCCCGGGGCACGCCGACCGGGTCGCCGCCGCGCGGGCGGCGTTGCGGGCCGCGCACCCCACAGTGGTCCTCGCCGGCGCCGGTTACGACGGCGTCGGCATCCCGATCTGCGTCCGCTCCGGCGAGACGGCGGCCGACGAGATCATCACAGCACTGGGAGGATCGGCGAGATGACCGAGCAGACCAACGCGGCCCGGTTGCGGGAGCTGAACGACAGCATCCGCTACACCATGTGGTCGGTGTTCCGGGCCAGCGCCCCGCTGCCGTCGCTGCGGGACAACGTCACAGGCGAGGTCGTGGCCCTCTTCGACGAGCTGGCCGGCAAGGACGTGGTGATCCGCGGCGTGTACGACGTCGCCGGTCTGCGCGCCGACGCCGACGTGATGATCTGGTGGCACTCCGCGTCCAGTGACGCGCTCCAGGACGCGTATCTGCGATTCCGCCGCACCACGCTCGGGCGGTCGCTGACCCCGGTCTGGTCGCAGATGGCGCTGCACCGGCCGGCGGAGTTCAACAAGAGCCACATCCCGGCGTTCCTGGCCGGCGAGGAGGCCCGCCCCTACATCTGCGTGTACCCGTTCATCCGCTCCTACGAGTGGTACCTGCTGCCCGACGCCGAGCGGCGCGAGATGCTTGCCGAGCACGGCAAGATGGCCCGCGGCTACCCGGACGTACGCGCCAACACGGTGGCCTCGTTCGCGCTCGGTGACTACGAGTGGATGCTCGCCTTCGAGGCGGACGAGCTGCACCGGATCGTCGACCTGATGCGGGACCTGCGCGCCTCCGGCGCCCGTCGGCACGTCCGCGAGGAGGTTCCCTTCTACACGGGCCGCCGCCGCTCAGTAGCCGAAATCGTCAACTGCCTGGTCTGACGGGCGTAGCTCGGTCAGAACGGTCGGAGCATGACCTGTTCGTGGCGGACGCCGTCGGGGAGGAGATCGCCCGTCTCGTCGGTCATCCGGAAGCCGATGCGGCGGTAGAGGGCCTTCGCCCGTGCGTTGTCCGGCATGACGCTGAGGCGGATCCGGTCGGCGCCGCTCTCGCGGGCCCAGCGCGCCACCTCGTCCACCAGACGGTCCGCGACGCCCTTGCCACGGGCATCGGGGTGCACCCACATCGAGATCAGCTCCCGCACCAGTGGGTCCGCCGTCGGTACGCCGCTGGCCATCCCGACCGGACGTCGGTCCAGGACGGCCACCAGGTTGTGTGAGCCGGGGATGCTCAGCCGGTCGCGCCAGCGTTGCTCGCGGTCGCCCTCGCCCTGCCAGTCGGCGAGCCGGGATCCGAACGCGCCCGGCGCCTCGGTGAGGGCGGCCAGCCGCAGGTCGCGCCAGGTCGGCCAGTCGTCGGGGGTGAGCACCCGCATCTCGATCATGTGGGAATGATGCCCGGCGGCGGTGTGCGGGCGCCATCGAGAACCGCCGGCCGGTGCCGCACCCCCGCCCGGGTGCGGCACCGGACGGAGGTCAACTGGTCGTCGTGCAGGAGACCAGCGGAACCGGGTTGCTGCCGTTCCACGAGCCGAGGAAACCGAACGTGGTGCTCGCGCCGGCGGCAAGAGTGCCGTTGTGGCCGACGTTGCGTGCGGTGACCAGCGAGCCGTTGGTGCTGACCGTCGCGTTCCACGACGACGTGACCTGCTGGCCGTTGTTGTAGTTCCAGCTCACCGACCAGCCTCGGGTGGGCGAACCGCCCGCTGTCACCTTCACGTCGGCCTGGAAGCCGCCGGACCACTGGCCGGTGACCTGGTACGTCGCCGTGCAGGCCCCAGCCGGCGGCGGGGTGCTCGGCGGCGGGGTGGTGGGCGGCGGGGTGGTGGGCGGAGGAGTGGTCGGCGGGGGCGTGGTGGGCGGCGGGGTCGTCGGCGGCGGCGTGGTCGGCGGCGGGGTGGTCGGCGGCGGGGTCGTGCCCCCGAAGGTGACGTCGCTGCACAGGTAGTACGACTGGTCCAGGTGGCTGGCCTGCCAGACGGTGTAGACGATGTGCCGTCCGGTGCGCCCGGAGGCGTTGACCGGGATCTGGATGGAGACGCCACCGGTGTCCGGGTTCCACTGGGAGGCCGGAGTGTTACCGATCTGACCGGCCAACTCCAGGTCGTCCCAGCCGAGCGGCTCGGTGAGCGCGTCGAAGCCCTGCTTGGTCACGTACACCCTGATGTAGTCGGCGCCGTGACTGGCCTGGTCGAAGAAGCGCAGCCGGAAGTTGTTCGACACCGAGGTGGTCTTCCACGCGCCGATGGTGTCCAACGAGTTGTAGCGCGGGCTCTGGGTGCGCCCGCCGCTGCACAGTTGGCCGTTGGGGACGGCGGCCTGGTGATTACCGCCCACACCCTCGCGGAACAGGCCGTTCCAGTTCCACATCGCGGCCGGGTCGGCCTGCCAGGCCTGCCAGCACATCGGGTCTTCCGTTGCCATCCGAGGGTTCTGGAAGTCGCCACCCCAACGTTGCCAACAGCTGTAGTTGCGCGAGGGCGGGTCGACGACGGACCCGTGCGCGGAAGCGGGCTGGGCCTGCATGGTGTTCAGTGCGGTCGTCAACAGGAGCGTGCTGGTCGCCGCGATGGCGAACAACCAGAGCACGCGTCGTGATCGGGTGGAAGTGGACATGGAGCCCCCGGGGCTATGAGGTCGGACGACGACACCCGGATCTACGGGAGTTGCCCACTCCCGCGCCTATTCGCTGGCTCCCGCGACGGCTCTACCCGAAACCATGCCAGTTAGATCGTCACCCGTCAATGACATCGCGCCGCATCGGGGTGTGTGGGATGCCGTCCTCCACGTACTCCGGGCCGCTGACCGCGAAGCCGTGCCGGGTGTAGAACGCCACAAGGTGCGACTGGGCATCCAGCACGCATTGCCGGTTGCCCACCACCTCCAGCGCCGCGCTCATCAGCCGGCCGGCGTGCCCGCCGCCGCGCGCCGCCGGCGCCACCACCACCCGACCGATCCGGGCGGTGCCGTCCGGGTCGGCCAGGATCCGCAGGTACGCCAGCGGCGCGCCGCCGTCGGTCAGCCAGAGGTGCCGGGTGCCCGGCTCCACGTCGCGCCCGTCGAGTTCCGGGTAGGGGCAGTGCTGCTCCACGACGAACACGTCGATGCGCAGCTTGAGCAGGTCGTGGAAGGTGCGGGCGTTCAGGTCGGCGAAGGACGCCGTCCGGATTTCGGTGGTCTGCTGAGGCACCCACCGATGGTAGGCCGCCTCAGGTGGTGCCCGATCGCGGCGCCAGGTAGGTGGCGGCCACGGCGGTGAGCAGCAGCACCCCGCCGACGATGACCGGCAGGGGGAGCGGCTCGTGCAGCAGCGCCACCGCCAGCGCCGCGGCGGTGAGCGGTTCCAGCAGGGTCAGCACGGCGGCGACACTGCCCGGGGTGGTGCGCAGCCCGGCGTAGAACAACGCGTACGCCAGCGCGGTGGTGACCACGCCGAGGTGCAGCAGCAGTGTCACGGTGTCCAGGCGTACCGGCACGGCGACCCCGGCGACCACTGCGAACGGCGCGAGGGTCAGCGCGCCAACCACAGTGGAGATGGTGGTCAGCGTCATCGGCGCGGTGTGCTGCGAGACGTTGCGGCTGATCAGGGTGGTCACCGCGTACCCCAGTCCGGAGCCGGCCGCCGCGAGCAGGCCGAGCAGCGGCGCGGGCGCCGCCACTGTCGGGTCGGCGGTGGCCCCGGTGATCAGGACCAGACCTGCCACGGCCGCGACCAGCGTGCCCAGTCGCAGCGGGCCGGGGAGTCGTCGGGCGCGCACGGACTCCCAGGTCGCGGCGAGCACCGGGGCCAGACCCAGGCTGACAACGGTGGCGACGCTGACGCCGGCCCACGCCACCGCGGCGAAGTAGAGCGCCTGGTAGAGGCCGAGGCCGACGCCGGTGAGCAGCAGTGGTACGGGTGCCGCGCGCAGGGCGGACACGAGCGTGCCGAGCCGGCCGGCGGTGCACGCCAGCAGCACGAGCGCGGCGATCGCGAGGCGATGGAAACCGATGCTCACCGGGCTGAGACCGGTGCTGTCGCGCAGGAGTTGCACCGCCACGCCGGTGGTGCCCCACAGGACGCCGGTGACGGTGATCTGGATCAGGCCGGTGCGGGCCGAACTGGTGGCCGTGGCCGGGGCGGCCGACGGCACGGTACGGGTGAGGGACACGGAGGCGCTCCGAAGGGTGAGCCGTTGACGGGGACGACGTCGACGGAGCGCGTACGGCAGGGGGCCGAGCCGGGTCGGTGTCCCGGTCGGCGAGGGCGCGGCGCTCCGTCAGGAGCGCGGCGGGGGGAGAACGCCCAGCGGTGGCCGCATGGCGACGACCGTACCGCAGGATCGTGGGACCGGGCGCGGTCTTTCGGTCCGCTGGCGCGACGGTCGGGCGGCCGGGCGGGCGGTCAGGCCGGGCGGGCGCCGACGGCGTCGCGAATCTCGGCGCCCTCGGCGCCCTCGACGGCGCGGGCGCAGTGTCCGCAGCAGAAGAAGCGGCCGTTGACCTCGACGCCGTGCCCGACGATCTTGACTTCGCAGTGCTCGCAGATGGGCGCCATCCGGTGGATCGCGCACTCGAACGAGTCGAAGGTGTGCACGTCACCGCTGACGGTGCGCACCTCGAACGCCATCCAGTAGTCGTTGCCGCAGACCTCGCACGTGGCCATGACCAACCCCCTCATTACGACATTTCGCCCAGAATGCCGCAGGTTCGGACGCGCGCGGACGGAAATGACGCTCTCCAGGGGTCTGGGCGGCGTGTCGGCTCTGGCGTGTTGTCAGTTGTGCCAGGTGAACCGCCGCAACCCCCGGAGGGTCACAGTGATCAAGCGCAACAAGCTCTTCGGCAACCAGACCCGGGTGACCTTCTGCCTGCCCCGGGACTCCCCGCCCGGCCCGGTGAGCGTCGTCGGCTCCTTCAACGACTGGGAGCCGGGTCGACACGAGTTGGTGATCCGCCGCGACGGCATGCGGACGGTCACCGTGAAGCTTCCGCCGGGGGAGTACGTGTTCCGGTATCTCGCCGCCGGCGGCGTCTGGTTGGACGACGAGTCGGCCGACCGGGTCGACGACCGGGGCAGCCTGCTCCGCCTCTGACAGAAAACTCGTCACCATCGATTGATTTATTGATGGGAGTCTTTACTGTTAACAATGTTTAAATTATGTTGAGGGGCACCACCGGACCCCGGAGAAGGAGCCGCCCCGATGCGTCGAAGAATCACCATCCCGCTGGTGGCGGCCGGTGCCGTCGCCGCCACCCTCACCGTCGCCGCACCGGCGCAGGCGCACGGTTACGTCTCCGCCCCACCCAGCCGGCAGGCGCTCTGCGCGCAGGGCCGGGTGCCCGACTGCGGGCAGATCAAGTACGAGCCGCAGAGCGTCGAGGGGCCCAAGGGCCTGCGCAGCTGCAACGCCGGCATCGCCCAGTTCGCCGTCCTCAACGACGACAGCCGGGGCTGGCCGGCCACCTCGGTCGGCAGCTCGCTGACCTTCACCTGGGTGAACACCGCCCGCCACGCCACAAGCAACTGGGAATACTGGATCGGCAACACCCGGGTCGGCGTCGTCAACGGCAACGGTCAGCAGCCGGGCGCCACGGTCTCGCACACCGTCAACCTGGGCGGCTTCTCCGGACGGCAGAAGATCCTCGCGGTGTGGAACATCTCCGACACCGCGAACGCCTTCTACTCCTGCATCGACGTGCAGATCGGCGGCGGTGGCGGGCCGGCCCCCACTCCCACTCCCACGCCCAGCGCCTCACCCACCCCACGACCCACCCCGACCGCCACGCCGACCACGACGCCCGCCCCGGGCGGCACCTGGACGAGCGGCCGGGCGTACCAGGTCGGTGACCAGGTCACCTACGGCGGACTGACGTACCGCTGCCGGCAGGCGCACACGGCGATCCCCGGCTGGGAGCCGCCGAACGTACCGGCGCTCTGGCTTCAGGTCTGACCGCGCGGGTGCGGCCACCGGCCGCACCCGTGTCGCCGTCCCCCGCGTGAACGGAGCACAGGGCATGCCCCGTCGTACCCGTCTGGTGTCCCTCGTCGCGGCGCTGCTGCTCACCGGCGCCTGCGGCGGGTCGCCCACGTCGAGCCCGTCGGTAGTGCCGCAACCGGCCCCCGCGTCCCCGGTCGGGACGGGCGCCGGGTCCGGGGGCGCGGCGGCCGCGATCGCCGGGGACGCGATGAGCGGGATCGACGTGGTCTTCCTGACCACGATGGTCGGGCACAGCGAACGCACCCTGCAGATCGTCGCGCTGGCCCGGGACCGGGTGCGCGACGACGCGCTGCGGACGCTGGCCGCCGCCATCGAGGCGACCGAGGCCGACGAGCTGTCCGCGATGCGCGGCTGGTTGCCCACGGCCGGGCCGGGTGCCAGCGCTGGCGCACACCAGCACGAAGGGCACGGCGACGCCGCCGCCCTCGACCGACTGCGGACCGCGCCCGACGCGGACGTGGACCGAACACTGCGCGAGGTGCTCGCCGACCACCAGCGCGCGGCGGCCGACCTGGCCCGAGCCCAGGTCGGCGTCGGTCGCAACGAGCAGGTCCGCGACCTGGCCCGGCGGATCGAACAGTCCCGGACCGCCGAGGTCGAGCTGCTCAGGGGTACGCCCTGAGCGCGCGTCGGCCGCGTCCGGACAGCTCAGGTCAGCGGGGTTCCAACCGGACCGAGATCGAGTTGACGCAGTGCCGGGTGTCCTTCGGGGTGAAGCCCTCACCGTGGAAGACGTGCCCGAGGTGACTGTCGCAGCGGGCGCAGCGGATCTCGGTGCGCGCCATCCCGAGACTGCGGTCCTCGATCTCCTTCACCCGGCCCGGGATGGCGTCGTCGAAGCTCGGCCACCCACAGTGCGAATCGAATTTCGTGTCGCTGGAGAAGAGCTCCAGCCCGCAGGCGCGGCAGTGGTAGACCCCCTGGGTCTTCGTGTCCACGTACTCGCCGACCCACGGGCGTTCGGTGCCGGCCTCCCGCAGGACGTGGAACTCCTCGGGGGTCAACCGGACCCGCCACTCGTCGTCGGTGCGGGGCAGCTCGTTGTCGTCAAGACTCACCCGTCAACCGTACGTCGAACGTCGGGGGCGTGGCATAAGGTCGCGTGATGGCGGGCACCAAGGCAGCGGTCACCGAGATCGAGGTGGCCGGGCACAGCGTACGGCTGAGCAGTCCCGACCGGGTGATCTTCCCCCAGCGGGGCTTCACCAAGGCGGACGTCTTCCACTACTACCTCGCGGTCGGCGACGGGATCATGCGCGCCCTGCGGGAGCGGCCCACCACGCTGCAACGCTTTCCCGAGGGCGTCGAGGGCGAGGCGTTCTTCCAGAAGCGGGTGCCCACCCGCGGGGTGCCGCAGTGGGTGACGACCGCGCAGATCACCTTCCCCAGCGGTCGCAGCGCGGCCGAGCTGTGCCCGGTCGACCTGGCGCACGTGGCCTGGGCGGCGCAGATGGGCACCATCGTCTTCCACCCGTGGCCGGTGCGCGCCGCCGACGCCGACCGACCCGACGAGCTGCGCATCGACCTGGACCCGCAGCCCGGCACCGACTTCGCCGACGCGGCGCGGGCCGCCGCAGAGGTCCGCGCGCTCCTCGACGAGCTGGGCGTGACCGGTTGGCCGAAGACCTCCGGTGGCCGGGGTGTGCACGTCTACCTGCGCATCCAGCCCCGTTGGACGTTCACCGAGGTGCGCCGGGCCACCATCGCGCTCGCCCGTGAGGTGGAGCGTCGCCACCCCGACCTGGTCACCACCGCCTGGTGGAAGGAGGAGCGCGGCAGCCGGGTCTTCGTCGACTTCAACCAGATGGCCCGGGACCGCACGATCGCCTGCGCGTACTCGCTGCGGGCCAACGCGCGGGCCACCGTCTCGACCCCGGTCACCTGGGACGAGCTGCCCGACGTCGACCCGGACGACTTCGACCTGCGTACCGTCCCGGCCCGGCTCGCCGAGCGCGGCGATCCGCACGCCGGCATCGACGACGCCCCGTGGGACATCACCCCGCTGTTGGAGTGGGCCGACCGGGACGCCGCCGCCGGCCAGGGCGACCTGCCCTATCCGCCGGACCACCCGAAAATGCCCGGCGAGCCCAAGCGGGTGCAGCCCAGCCGCGCCAAGCGTGCCCCGGAGGGCGAGAGCGCCTGAGCGCGCCGGGTGCCGCGCTGCCCGGACCGTTACGTCGGCGGGTTCCCTCCGATGCCGCAGATCCGGATGCCACGACGGTCGGTGGCGTTCCTACCGTTCGGCGGCCAGCTGTAGGCCGATGGCGATGAGAACGCCGCCCGTGACTGTGTCGATGCGGCGGCTCAGCGTGCGGCGATGCCGCAGCCACGTTCCGATCCGACCGGCGAGCACTCCGACCGCGCCGTCCACAACGAACTCCAGCGCGATCAGGATCAGCCCGAGAACGGCGAACTGGATCCAGACGGAACCGAGTGCCGGATCGACGAACTGCGGCAGAAAGGCCACCGAGAACGCGATCATCTTCGGATTGGAGAGGTTGGTCAGGAAACCGCTGAGGTAGGCGCGCCGACCGGACACTCCGGCTGCCTCCGTCCCGGGGACCATGTCACCGCGGTGCCGGATCATCTGGATGCCGAGGTACGTCAGGTACACCGCACCGGCGATACGCAGCACTGTGAACGCTTGCGGCACCGCGGTGAACAGGGCGGTCAAACCGGCCGCCGCGACGAGCACGTGGATCGCCTCGCTGGTGGCCAGCCCCGCGGTGGCCAGCAGTCCGGCCCGCGGCCCACCGCGCATCCCGCAGCTGAGCACGAACAGCATGTCGGGGCCAGGCGCGATCATGGCAATGACCGTGACGGCGGTGAAGGCGGCAAGCAAATGCGGATCGAGCGGCATCGTCTCAGCATGCCGGGAGTCCAGCAATAGATCCATACCGTGTGGCGAGCACTGAGCATAAGCTTTTCCGATGCTCGATCCTCGGCGACTCAGCCTGTTACGTGACGTGGCGGTCACCGGCACCATCGCTGCTGCCGCCGAACGTGCCGGTTGCACCGCCGCAGCCGCCTCCCAGCAGCTCGCCGCCCTGGAACGCGATGTCGGTGTCGCACTGCTGGAGCGCTCGGCGCGCAGCGTCCGGCTCACCGAGGCGGGCCGGGTTCTGGCTGACCATGCCGGACGGCTGCTGAGCTCGCTCGCTGACGCTGAACGAGCAGTCCGTGACGTGGCCGGCCTGGGCGGTGGCACGATCAGGATCGCGGCGTTCGCCACCGCCGGAATCAGCTTCGTCATCCCGGCGCTGACCGTCTTCCGGCGCCGGCACCCCGACATCGAGTTACGGTTCACCGAGCTGGAGTCGGCCGAGGCGCTCCCGATGGTGCAGGCGGGAACCGTCGACCTGGCGGTCACCCACGAGTACGCCCCACTGTCGCGACCTGATCTGCGCGGACTCGACCAGCGGCCGCTCTACCGGGAGCCGATGTTGCTGGCCGTGCCCCGAAGCCTGGCAGCCGCCGAGACCGGGGCCGCCGACCTCGCCGACTTCGCCACGACTCCCTGGGTCGCCGCGCTCACCAGCACCGGTTTCCAGGCCGCCACCGAGATGGCCTGTCGAGCAGCCGGGTTCGACCCTCGCGTCGACATCCGGGTGCACAGCTACCCGATGGTCCTGGCGATGGTTGGCGCCGGTTTCGGGGTAGGGCTCGTGCCGCAGCTCGCAGCCGTCGCGCAGCCCGGCGTGAGCTACCTGCCGATCGCCAGGCCGACTGGCCTGACGAGGCAGATTTACGCCACCACCAGGCGCACCGACCGGTCGCCGGCAGCCCGGGCACTTCACCGATACCTCTGCGACGTCCTGGCCCGGACCACACCGAAGTAGACGCCGCCCTACGGAGCGTGACGGCGGATCAGCGGCCGGCGCGCATGCTCAGCGGCATGAGAGTGCCTCAGGCCAGGATCGCGGGGTTGGCTCGAAACCCAGTTGCGTCTCCGGCCCCCACTGTTGCAGCGTACGAGCATGATCAATTCGGCTCGACTGCTTGCGGCCTACGACGAACAGCTTCGGGCGGACGCCGAGACGCCGAGCGCGGTCTCGGTCACCCGACACGGGCCCCTGCGTCTCGTGACCTTCGCTGGTGGTCGTGGGTTTGTCACCTACCGCGATCTCGGCGGGGCGGACGCCGATACGATTCGCCGGCTCGTCCGAGAGGCGCTCGCTCACTACCAGGCAGACCCCGAGATCGGGCGGGTCAAGTGGAAGGCGCGTGGGCACGACCATGCGCCGGGGTTGCACGAGGCGTTGCTGGAGAATGGATTCACCGCGGATGAGCCTGAGTCGATCATGCTTGGCGAGGCGCGGCTACTAGCCGTTGACGTTCCGCTGCCCGAAGGCGTGACACTGCGTCGGGTGAGCGAGGAGGCGGACGTCCGCGCGATGAGTGCGATGCAAGACGAAGCCTTTGGGAATCCGGTTGGCGATGACATGGCGAACGCCCTCCTGCGCCGCCTGACCCGCGATGACGGAATGGAGTTGTGGGTTGCGGAGGCGGAGGGACGGATCGTCAGTGCCGGCCGGCTGGAGCCGGTGCGGGGGACCGACTTCGCCGGGATCTGGGGCGGCGCGACCCGTGCGGAGTGGCGCGGCCGTGGGATCTACCGCGCGTTGACCGCGGCGCGGGCCCGCTCAGCACTCCGTATGGGCAAGACACTCATCAACAGCGACTCGACCGAATACTCGCGCCCGATCCTTGAACGCTACGGTCTGATCAAGGTGTCGACGACGACGCCCTACAACTGGCAGCGGTGAGCACCCTTCTCGCGGCCCGTCCGGATCCACGCACAAGACCCCCCCCCGCCCGCTCATCGGCAGGTCCGGATGCCGACGCTGGCCCGATCTGGCCACGGTACGTAACGCACCCCGACGCACCGGAAGTTGTCGTACACCTGTTCTAGTGTCTGTTTGTGATCGATGAGTTGGCGCGGGCGGAGAGCGCGGTGGCGACCTGCACCGATGCTTCCGCCTGGGCGCTCTCCGAGGGCGACCTGATCGCGGCGCTCGACGCCACGCACCGGCTCCAGCAGCGGCTGGCGGCGGTGCGGTTGGCCCTCGTGCGGGAGGTGGATGGTCGGGGCACCGCGGTCGCGCAGGGCGCGTCCTCGACGACCGTGTGGTTGCGACACCGCCTGCGACTCGACGTCGCCGCCGCCCGTCGGCTGGTCGACCTGGCTGCCTCGGTCGACGCGGCCCCGGCGGGGGTGCGCGACGCGCTGGCCACCGGGGCGGTCAGCCTGGAGCAGGCCCGGGTCATCGCCGACGCCGTCACCGCCGTGCGGACGGTCGTCGGGCCGGAGGTCGCCGACAAGGCCGTCGGTGTGCTTGTCGAGTGGGCCGAGCAGTTCGATCCCACAGTGCTGCGCAAGCTCAGCACCCGCATCCTCGACCACGTCGCCCCCGAGATCGCCGACGCCGCCGCCCGTGCGGCACTGGACGCCGAGGCCACCCGGGCAACCCGCGACCGGCACGTCACCGTCTCCGAGCAGTCCGGCGGTCGACTACGGCTCAGCGGCACCCTCGACGCGGAGACCGCAGCGCTCGTGCGCGCCGCCATCGACCCGCTCAGCGCGCCCAGCGGGCCCGACGACACACGCACCCCCGGCCAGCGCCGGCACGACGCCCTCGCCGACGTGTGCCGGCTGGCGCTGCGCACCGGTGAGCTGCCGGAGCACGGCGGCGACCCGGCCCAGCTCGTCGTCACCACCGGCTTCGACGAGCTGACGCGGCAGTTGCACGCCGGCGCGCTCGACGTCGGCCTGCGTCTCACTCCCGCCACGGTGCGTCGGCTCGCCTGCGACGCCGCCATCCTGCCGGCCGTGTTGGGCGGTGCCGGTCAGGTGCTCGACGTGGGCCGGCAACGCCGCCTCGTCAGCGGCCCGCTGCGGCGTGCGTTGGTGCTGCGCGACGGAGGCTGCGCCTTTCCCGGCTGCGACCGGCCGCCCCGCTGGTGCGCCGCCCACCACATTCGACACTGGGCCGACGGCGGCCCGACCAGCCTCGACAATTCGGTGTTGCTCTGCGGCCATCACCATCGGCACCTGCACCAGACGGAGTGGGCGGTCCGGCTGGGCGACGACGGCCGACCGGAGTTCGTACCGCCGGCCTGGCTCGACCCCGACCAGTTCCCGCGCCGCAACCACTACCACCGCCGGACGTAGCGGCTCCCCGACGGCCCGGACCGGTCACGGTGCGCGGCGATCCGTACGGGTCAGCTCGGGGTGAGGAGGCAGAACTCGTTGCCCTCCGGGTCGGTGAGGACCCGCCACGGGATCTCGCTCGGGCTCAGGTCGACGGCGGTGGCGCCGAAAGACCGCAGTCTCGCCGCCTCGGCCGCCAGGTCGTCACCCGGGTACGGGCGGACGTCGAGGTGGACGCGGTTCCATCCGGTCTTCACGTCGGGGGTGCGGACGAACCGCAGATATGGGCCGACGCCCTTGGCGGAGCGCAGCATTGCGCTCTGGTCGGTCACCTCGTGCAGGGTCCAGTCCATTGCCTTGTCCCAGAAGTCGGCCATGGCTCGCGGATCCGCGCAGTCGACCACCACCGCGGCGATCGGCCCGGTGTCCCGGTAGAGCGGCCGGGGGTCCAGCACGCAGAACTCGTTGCCCTCCGGGTCGGCCATGACCGTCCATGGCACGTCGCCCTGGCCGACGTCGGCGAGTGTCGCGCCGAGATCCGTCAGGCGTGTGACCACCTGCGCCTGATGGGCCGCCGAGGTGGTGGCGAGGTCGACGTGTACGCGGTTCTTCACCGTCTTGGGTTCCGTGGAGACGACGAGGTCGACGCAGACGGCGACGGGATCGGGGTAGTCGAAACCCTCCGGTTCGAGGTTCGTCACGCCGGGCGCCTCGCTGGAGATTCCCCAGCCGAGCGCCTCCGCCCAGAAACCGCCGAGCGCGGAGTCGTCGCGAGCCTTCATGTTGATCTGCACGAGCCGCGTTGCCATGGCGACGATGCTAGGGCCTGAGCGGCCGACGGCGTCGACCGCTCGATGTCCGTGTCGGCCGTGGCGGTTAGCCTGCCGTCATGGCGAGCCCAGAGCTGGATGAGTTGATCGTCGCTGACGCCGACGCCCTGCGTGCGTGGTTGTCGGCGAACCACGCCACGTCGCCCGGTGTCTGGCTCGCCCTGACCAGGAAGGGCGGCACGGCCACGACGCTCACCTGGCAGCAGGCGGTCGACGAGGGCCTGTGCTTCGGCTGGATCGACGGGCAGGCCCGGAAACGGGATCAGGAGAGCTCCTGGATCCGGTTCACCCCGCGCCGGTCGCGCAGCTCCTGGTCGCAACGCAACGTCGCCCACGTGGCCCGGTTGGAGGCGGAGGGGCGAATGCTGCCCTCGGGTCGCGCCGCCGTGGAAGCCGCGAAGGCGGACGGGCGGTGGGCGGCGGCCTACGCCCCGTCGTCGGAAGCCGAGGTGCCCGCCGACCTCCTCGCCGCCATCGCCGCCGAACCTGCCGCGCAGGCCATGTTCGACGTGCTCACCAAGGCCAACCGGTTCGCTCTCATCCACCGCGTCAATTCCGTGAAGCGGGCGCAGACCCGCGAGCGGAAGATCGCCGAGTTCGTCGCCATGCTGGCTCGCCACGAGGCGGTCTACCCCCAGAAGGCGAGACCGGTCTCCGGGCCGACGCCGCCGCAGGCGGGAGTCGAGCCCCAACGAACCGATTGACTTTCGATAGGTAACGAGCGAAACTCGATGCATGGTTACAGAGCATCGAGCGGTAGCCGCTCTCAGGGTCTTCCTCGGGGTGCTGTTCGTGGTCCTGATCGGGTTCCAGACGTTCTCGCTGCCGGGGCAGTTCGCGTACATGGCCCAGGAGTCGCCGGAACACGCCTACCTCCGGTGGCCGCTGACCGCCGTGACGGTGTTCTGGGTGCTGTGCGTCCAGGTGGTCATCGTGTCGACGTGGAAGTTGCTCAGCCTGGTCAAGAACGACCGCATCTTCACCGAAGCGTCCCTGAAATGGGTCGACCTGATCGTGTGGGCCATCGGCGCCGCGTGGGTGGTGCTCGTGGGGGTCTTCCTCTACGTCGGCTTCAACGCGGACGACCCGGGCGGCCCGATCCTGCTGTTCCTGTTGACGATGGGTGTCACGGTTCTCGGGCTCCTCATGGTGGTGATGCGCGCGCTGCTGCGGCAGGCGACCACGCTGCGGACCGACATGGAGGCGGTGATCTGATGCCCATCGTCGTCCGCATCGACGTCGAGTTGGCCAAACGCAAGATGAGCGTCGGCGAGTTCGCCGAGCGGGTCGGCCTCACGCCGGCCAACGTGGCGGTGCTCAAGAACGGCCGGGCCAAGGCCGTCCGCTTCAGCACGCTGGAAGCGATGTGCCGGGTGCTCGGCTGCCAGCCCGGAGATCTGCTCGAGTGGATCGAGGAGGAAACCCCATGAGGTACGTCCTGACCGTCGGCGTCATTCTCGCGGTCGCCATCGGTATCGCCGGCATCGTGCTCGGCGAGGCCGACGACTCGCCCGGTCTCCAGCTCCTGGGCGTCGTGCTCGTCATCGGAGCGGTGGCATTCGGCGTCCGCAACGTCCGGGGCGGCAGCTGACCGTCCGGGGCGCGCGCCGGCCGGCGGCCGTCCGAGGCGCGCCGGCCGGCCTGAGCCGACCCCTCTCTCAGTAACGATCATGTAACGGGCGCGAACCTTTCCCGGTGGGTGGCCTGTCTTGATGGTCGTCGGCCCGTCAGGGCCAGGGGAGGCGTCGGATGAAGCTGGTGTGGAGGCGTGCCCGAGAGGCGCGAGGGTTGCTGGTCGCCGCGGTGATCGCGGCCCTGGTCGCCGTCGCGTTGGTCACCGGGCTGTCCGACTACAACCGTCGGGCCGTCGACGCCGGGCAGCGGGCACTGGTGGCCGCCTCGCCGGCCGAGGAACGCGGCCTCCTGGTCAGTGGGTCGGGTGGGCGCGACGCAGCCGAGTTCACCACCCGCGACGGGGCGGTCCGCGCCGAACTCACCGACGGGCTCGTCGGCGTCCCGGTCAACGTCTCTGCCGCCCGGTACGGCACCGGGCGGGAGTTGACCGGCTCGCTCGGATCCGTGCCCCGTACCGGTGACGAGCCCGTCTTCGCCAACCTGGCCACCCTCGACGACCTGGCCGGGCACGCGGAGCTGACAAACGGGGCCTGGCCCCGCCCGGGGGCGAACCCGACCCAGGTGAGCCTCCCGGAGCGGGCCGCGGCCGCGCTGGGCCTCAGCGTCGGCCAACGCGTCCCGGTCCGGGACCGGGCCACCGAACGGCGCGGCGAACTGGTGCTCGCCGGCATCTGGCGGCCCCGCGACCCGACGGACACGTACTGGCTGTTGGCCCCCGGGGTGGGCACGGGCAGCGCCGGCTCCGGCACGTCGTACGGGCCGTTCGCACTCGACCCGGCCGACTTCGCGGCCATCTTCCCCGGCTCGGTGTCGGCGTCCTGGCTCGTCGAACCGGATCTCGGCGGCGTCGACGCGGCCGATCTTCCCGCCGTGCGCAAGGCCCTCACCGAGGCGTCCACGGCGGTGTCCGAAGCCGCCCAACTGGGCAGCTCCGGCCAGGCGGTGACCAAGATTCCGCAGCTGCTGGACCGGATCGGCCGCGCCGACCTGGTCGGCCGTTCCGCGCTGGCCACCCCGCTGTTGCTCATCCTGGTGCTCGGCGGGTACGCGCTGGTGCTTGTCGCCGCGCTCCTGCACGAGGACCGTCGCGCGCAGACCGCGCTGCTGCGGGCCCGCGGCGCGGCCCGCCGGCAGTTGGCCGGCCTGGCCGCCCGCGAGGCGACCCTGGTGGTCGCCCCCGCGGTTCTGCTCGCGCCGGTGATCGCCGGTGTGGCGCTGCGCTTCGTCCGACCCGGCGGTGCCGAGCACCTGTCCTCCGCCGGCGGCAACACCGCCCTGGTCTGGGCCGCCGCCGCGGCCACGGCCGCCGGCTGTCTGGTGGCCATGGTCGCCCCGACGCTGCGTGGTGCCGGCACGTACGTCGCCGACATGGCCGCCCGGTCCCGCCCGAACCGGGGCGCGGGCGTTCAGCGGGCCAGCGTCGACCTGGTGCTTGTGGCGCTCGCCGTGCTCGCCTGGGTGCAGCTCCGCCGGTACGCCTCGCCGCTGGCCGGTTCGGGCGGCCGGCTCGGACTCGACCCGCTGCTGATCGCCGCCCCGACACTCGGGGTGCTGGCGGGGGCGGTGCTGGCGCTGCGGATGCTGCCACCGGTCACCCGGTTCGCCGAGCGGTTCGTCGACCGGCGGCCCTGGACGGCCACCATGTTCGGCATGTGGCAGGCCGGACGCCGTCCGCACGCCGGCCCGGTGCTGCTGCTCGCCCTCGCCGTCGGTGGCAGCACCCTGGCCTGGTCGCTGATCAGCACGGGGGAGCGGTCCCAGGTCGAGCAGGCCGGGCACACGGTCGGTGCCGACCTGCGGGTCACCGAACGAAACGGGGCCGCCCCGCTCACCCGGGCCGGTGAACTCGCCGCGCTGCCGAGCGTGGACCGGGTGCTGCCGGCGTGGCGCGACGAGATCCGGGTCGGCCGGGACGACCTGGCGGTCAGCGTGATCGGCATCAACCCGGCCAGCGCGCCCGGGGTCGTCCGACTCGCCGACCGGCTCAGCGACGACCCGGTGTCGGAGCAGTACCAGCGGATGATCCAAGCGCGCGGCGCCACCGGGGGAGTCGAGCTGCCGGCGGGCACCCGAGCGGTCACCGGCACCGTCCGTACGCCGGTCGAGCAACCCGCCGAGCCGCACCGGGTAGCGGTGTCGTTGCTGTTGACCACCCCCGACGGGCTCGTCTTCAGGTTGCCGGCGACCGACGCCCTGAGCACCGGGCAGGCCAGCCGGTTCACTGTCACGCTTCCGGACGTGGGCGGAGCGCCGCTGCGGCTGGCCGGCTTCGAAGCCGACACCGGGTCCGCGGGCGGCATCTCGTACGGGTTCGCGGTGCAAGGGCTGGCGCTTGTCGATGCCGGCGGCACCGCCCGGCCGGCCGAGCTGCCCGGTGACTGGACCGCGACGTGGCTCGGTGGGCCGCGCACGCTTGTGGATTCGAGCGGGGCCGGGCTCGTCGCCAATACCCCCGTCAATCTGATCACCGAGGGGGGTCGGCCGGATCGACCGGCGAGCCGGTTCGTCGTCGTACCGGGAGAGGCGGGCGGACCGGTCGCCGCCGTTCCGGTCCTGATGACCCCCGGGGTACGCGAGGCGCTGAGCCTGCGCCTCGGCGACACCGTCGAGCTGCCGCTCTCCGGGGCGGCGCTGCGAGTCCACCTCGTCGGTGAGCTGGACTCGGTGCCGGCCACCACCGGCGAGGGCGTCCTGCTCGACCTGCCGGCCGCTGTCGACGCGCTGCTCGGTTCCGGCGGGACGATCCGCCCGGTACCGGAGTGGTGGATCGGCGCCACCGACGCGTCGGCTGCCGCCGGAGCGGCCGACGAGCTGCCGGGAGTCACCGTCCTCAACCGGGAAGCGGAGATCACCGCCGCGGCGGACGACCCGTACTGGCAGGGTTCGCGTACCGGGATGCTCGCCGCGGCGCTCGGCGCGGTGCTGCTCGCCATCGTCGGCCTGATGGTGGACGTGTGGGCGACCGCACGACGCCGGCTCAGCGAGTTCGCGGTCCTGAACACCCTCGGCGCCACGCCCCGGCTGCTGGCTCGGGCGCTGCTTGCCGAACAGGCCTTCCTCGCGGGCATCGGCGTGGGCGTCGGTCTGCTGCTCGGCGCCGCGGTCGGAGCCACCATGGCCCCACTTGTCATCCTCACCCCGGCCGCTGGTCGGCCGATCCCCCCGGCGACGTTCGCGCTGCCCTGGGTGCCGATCGGTCTGACCGCAGTCGGTCTGCTGCTGGCGGCGCTCGCCTTCAGCGCGTTCATCGCCTCCGGCATCCGGCAGCGGGTGGCGGCGGTGCAGCTGCGAATCGGGGGAGAACGATGAGCGTCGGCGCGGCGGTCCGGCGGGTCCGGGCGTACGGCGGGCAGTTCCTGCTGCTGGCGGTGCTGACCCTGGTGGTCACGTTGCTGATCAGCGGCGTGCCCCGGCTGGTGAACCAACTCGCCCAACAGGGGCTCCGGGCGCAGCTGAACGCTGAGCTGCCGGCGCGCCGGGACCTCTCGTACACCAGTGACGTGCTGACCGCCCCCGCCCTGAAGCCGGCGATGGCCTACGCCCGCGAGCGGTTCGACGCGCTGGCCGCGGACCTGCCGCCGCAGGTCCGATCGGCGGTGACCGAGCGGTGGTACAACGTGGACCTGGAACCGGCCCGCGTGGTCGGTCCGGATCTCGCGGCCCGCAACCTGCTCGTCGACCTGGGTCTCCGGGGCATGCCCGGCGTCCAGGACGCCAGCACCCTCGTCGAGGGGGCGTGGCCGAGCGAGACGTACCTGCCCGACCGGCCGATCGAGGTGGCGCTCGACGCCGACGTCGCCGCCAGGCTCAACCTGCGGACCGGCAGCCACCTGCGCATCGGCAAGGTCGACGACCAGAAGCGGCTCTACGACGACGTCCCGCTGACGGTGGTGGGGCTGTTCCGCCCCATCGACCGTACGGGCGGCATCTGGGACGGGCTGCCGTCGATGCTGCGGATCATCGAACCGCAGGGGGACGGTCAGCCGTTCATCGCCTCCGGCGTGGTCGCCCAGTCGGCCCTCGACAAGCGGGCCGCGGCGGGATGGTTTCTCCGGTCCAACTGGCGGTACCGGCTGAACGCCGACACGATCGATGCGCGGCGGCTGGACCAGCTGATCGACGGTCTCCAGGAGGCGCAGCGGAACAGGCCGGACGACCTCTCGCTGGCCCAGGGCGTCGACGTCCCGTTGCGGGCGTTCGCCGACCAGGTGAACGCCGCCCGGACCCTGCTGGCGGTGATCGCGGCCGGCGTCCTGGCCACGCTGGCCGGGCTGATCGTGCTCGCCGCCATCCTCGCCACCCGGCGGCGCCGGGCGGAGTTCGTGCTGATCCGGGCCCGCGGCGGCGGGACCACGGCCGGCGCCCGACGAAGCCTCGCCGAGTCGCTGCTTGTGGTGCCGGTGGCCGCCGCCCTCGGCTGGTGGCTGGGCACCCTGTTCCCGGGCGCCCCGGACCCGAGCACGCCGTACGCGATCGCCGCGACCGTCCTTGTCACCCTGGCACTGCCGCTGGCCACGCTGGCCGTGCCGACCGGTGGGGCGTCCCGCCGCGACCTGGTCCGGATGCGCCCGTCGACCCGTCGGCTCACCGTCGAGGTTTCCGTGTTGCTGCTCGCCGTGCTCGCCGCGGTGCTGCTGCGTCGGCGCGGCCTCACCCTCGGTGAGGTGGACCCGCTGCTGGTGTCGGTGCCGGTGCTGCTCGCGGTCGCCGCGGCGGTGCTCGCGCTGCGGGCGTACCCCTGGCCGTTGTTGCTGGTCAGCCGGCTGGCCGCGCGGACCCGGGGCAGCGTCGCCTTCCTCGGCACGGCGCGGGCCGGCCGGTCGGCGGTCGCCGCCCCGCTGGTCGTCGTGGTGCTCGCGATCGGCACCGCGGCGTTCTGCGCGGTCGTCGCCGCCGGCGTCGACGCGAGCCGGGACCGGGCCGCCGAGCGGATCGTGCCCGCCGACGCGGTGATCCGAGGTGAGCGCTTCGCTCCCGACACGATCGACGAGTTGGGTCGCCTGCCGGGGGTACGGGCCGCGACGCGGGTGCTGTTCGCGTCCGACGAGCGGTTGGCAGCCGACGAGCTCGGCACCGACGCGCGGCTCGGGGAGACGGCCGTGCTGCTGATCGACGGCCCAGGGTTGGTCACGGTGGCCCGGGAGTCGGAGGTGGATCTGCCGCTTCCGGCCGCGCTGCGCACCGCCCGACCCGACCCGGGTCCGGTGCCGGCGATCGTCTCGCCGGCGGTCGCCGCCGATCTCGCCAGGGCCGGACTGGACCGCTCCGCCTTCATCCCGGTGCAGGGTCAGCGGTACGAGTTCCGGGTGGCCGGCAGCGAGGAGAGTTTCCCCCTGCTGTCGGCGAACACCGACCGGTTCGTCATCCTGCCCTGGCAGGCGCTGCCGGCGCGCACCACCACGCCCGTGGCGACCAGCCTGCTGGTCGCCGGCGATCGGCTGGACGCCGAGGCGCTGCGCCGCGCCGGCGACCAGGGACAGTCGCGGTACCAGCAGGACGGGGCGGTCACCGGGCGGGAACGCCCGCTCGGAGTCGTCGTCGACACCCGGGCCGACATCCGCCGGGATCTCGGCGCGGGCGGCGCGAACGGCGTACTGGCCTTCGGGTTCGTCGCCGGGGCCGTCGGTGGCTCCGTGCTCGGGCTGCTGGCCATCGCGTTCACCGTGCTGGCCGGCGCGCGGGCCCGCGGCCAGGTGCTGTCCCGGCTGCGTACCCTCGGCCTGTCCCGCCGCCAGTGGCGTGGGCTGCTGCTGGTCGAGCTGGCCCCGCTGGTCGGGGTGTCGGTGCTGACCGGCGCGCTTGTCGGTGCGGTGCTGCCCCTGCTGCTCAACCCGGTGCTCGGCCTGTCCGCGTTCACCAGTGGCATGCCGGTGCGGGTGGCCTTCGAGCCCGGCCTGGTGGCGGCGGTGCTCGCGCTCGGGGTGGTCGCCCTCGGCTTCGCGGTCGCCGTCGAGGCCCTGAACAACCGCCGGTTGCGCCTCGGTGAGGTGCTTCGGCTCGGAGAGGAGAGCTGAGATGACCGCTACCGCCCAGACTTCACTGGTGCCCGACCTGGCCTCCCTGCAACAGCGGGCCGCGCAACGTGCCGCCGAGCGGGCCGGCGGGCAGGACCGACTGCGCGGACACATCGTCTGCGACGGCCTGGTGCGCATCTTCAAGACCGAGGGGGTCGAGGTGGTCGCCCTCCAGGGGCTCGACCTGGTCATCGACCGGGGGGAGCTGGTGGCGATCGTCGGCGCGTCCGGCTCGGGCAAGTCGACCCTGCTCAACATCCTCTCCGGCCTGGACACGCCCACCGCCGGCATCGCCCGGGTGGCCGACTACGACCTGCTCTCACTGTCCACGAAGCGGCGGCTGAGCTACCGGCGGGAGCTGGTCGGCTTCGTCTGGCAGCAGACCGGCCGCAACCTGCTGCCGTACCTCACCGCCCTGGAGAACGTCGAGCTGCCGATGCAGCTGGCCGGCAAACGCGGCGGCAAGGCCCGCCGGGAACGGGCCCGGGAACTGCTCGACATGGTCGGTGTGGGTTACTGCGCGGACCGTCGGCCGGGGCAGCTCAGCGGCGGCGAGCAGCAGCGGTGCGCGGTGGCGGTGGCGGTGGCGAACGATCCGGAGGTGCTCTTCGCCGACGAGCCGACCGGTGAGCTGGACGAGTCGACCGGCGCGGAGGTCTTCGCGGCGCTGCGCACCATCAACGCCGAGCTGGGCGTGACCATCGTGGTCGTCACCCACGACCACGCCGTGGCCACGCAGGTCCGCCGGACCGTCGCGATCCGCGACGGCCGGACCGCCTCCGAGGTACGCCGGACCGCCCGGATCGACGCGGACGGCAACACCGAGCTGGTCAGCGAGGAGTACGCGGTGCTGGACCGCAACGGCCGGATGCAGCTACCTGCCGCATTCGTCGACGCGCTCGCGCTGAAGGAGCGGGTCCGGCTCGATCTGGAGCCGGATCACGTGCAGGTACGGCCCGGCGACCGGGCTTCGGACGAGCGGGGAGCACGGGCATGAGTGGTCGGGACATGGTGGTGACCGGTGCGACCGGGTTCGGCGGTGGACCCGCCGCGCAACCGGCCGAGGTGGTCCGGGTCAGCGGTGTGAGTCGCACCTTCGGCCGGGGCGAGCACGCCGTACACGCGGTGCAGGACGTCTCGTTCAGTGCCAGTCGGGGTGAGCTGGTCGCCATCCGGGGCCGGTCCGGGGCCGGCAAGACCACCCTGCTGAACCTCATCGGCGGTCTCGACCGGCCGGACAGCGGTCAGGTGGTGGTGGCCGGGCACGAGGTGACAGCGGCCGGCGAGGCGGAACTGCTCCAGCTGCGCCGGGGCACCGTCGGGTTCGTGTTCCAGACCTTCGGGCTGGTGCCGATCCTCTCCGCCGCCGAGAACGTGGGGGTGCCGTTGCGGCTGGCGCAGGTGCCGGCCGCCGAGCGGGAGCAGCGGGTCGCGGTGCTCCTGGAACTGGTCGGCCTGGGCGGACACGCGGCCCAGCGCCCGTACGAGCTCTCCGGTGGGCAGCAACAGCGGGTCGCGGTCGCCCGGGCGCTGGCCAACGAGCCGGATCTGCTCATCGCCGACGAGCCCACTGGTCAGCTCGACTCGGAGACCGGCCGGTCCATCATGGACCTGCTGCGCGCGGTGGTGCACGCGCGCGGCATGACAGCGCTGGTGGCCACGCACGACCCGGCCCTGATCGACCTCGCCGACCGGGTGCTCGTGCTGCGCGACGGTCGCCTGGTCGACGGCTGACGGTCGCGCTTCGGCGGTGGCGGCGCGCGGTGACGGGGGCGGTGGCTGCGGGCTGCGGGTTGCGGCTCCGGCGCCGTGGGTCGTGGATCTCGGTCCGCGCGACCGACGGGGTGTGTTCGCTCCCTGTAGAGCTGCCCCAGATGTGGGGCAGTGGCCGGATGTGGGGCGGCGGTCCGGGTGTGGGGCAGTGGCCGGGGTGTGGGGCACGGCCGGGGTGTGGGGCGGCGGTCCGGGTGTGGGGCAGTGGCCGGGGTGTGGGGCACGGCCGGGGTGTGGGGCGGCGGTCTGGGTGTGGGGCAGTGGCCGGGGTGTGGGGCACGGCCGGGGTGTGGGGCGGCGGTCTGGGTGTGGGGCAGTGGCCGGGGTGTGGGGCGGCGGTCCGGGTGTGGGGCAGTGGCCGGGGTGTGGGGCAGTGGCCGGGGTGTGGGGCACGGCCGGGGTGTGGGGCGGCGGTCTGGGTGTGGGGCAGTGGCCGGGGTGTGGGGCACGGCCGGGGTGTGGGGCAGCAGCGGCCCGGGTGTGGGCGGCGGTCTGGGTGTGGGGCGGTGCCCCAGATGTGGGGCAGCTCTACAGGCTCGCAGGGGCGACTTCGGGACCCGCGGCGCGACCGCGTGGCGCGTGAGGTCGTCCTTCTACTTCGCCTGGTCGGGCCGGTCGTGCCTGGGCCGGTCGCCACCCGTGCGGCCGCTGGGGAGGGCGCCGGCGAGCGGGATCAGCAGGTAGCCCACAAGGGCCAGGAGGAGACCGGCGCCCGGCCCGGTCGACAGCACTTCCTCGTCGACGTAGGGGTCTTCGGCCTCGAAATACCAGTACACCCCGGTGATGCTGCCGCAGGCGAGCACGTTGGAGACGAGCATTCCCAGGCTGGCCTGCCGCCAGACCCAGCGGGCCGGGCCGACGTTGACGAGCGACAGGACAGCGAAGACGGCAGCGATCACCGCGAACGGTAGCGCCCAGCCGAGCTCCTTCGAGCCCGCTGTGACGTCCACCCGATCCGGATAGACGGTGCGCCAGGCGGGCAGCCAGAACGCGACGACGACCAGAAGGACGCCGGCCGTCAGAATCGCCCAGCCCGTCCGCCGCCACGGTGGGCGCGGCGGCGGGCCAGCGGGCATCGTCGGCTCGTCCACGGCAGCGAATGTAGACCGGCCGGCTCGGTTTCCGCTGCCCGCCGGGTGGGTGTACGACGCCTCAGAGCGCCAGCTTCATGCCCTCGTGGCTGGCCACGAAGCCGAGGCCCAGATAGAAGCGGTGCGCGTCCGCACGGGTCTTGTCGGTGGTGAGCTGCACCAGCGCGCAGCCGCGCTGCCGGGCCTGGTCGACGGCCCAGCTCATCAGGTCTCGGCCCAGCCCCTGGCCGCGCCGGTCGGAGCGGACCCGGACCGCCTCGATCAGGGATCGCTCGCTGCCGTGCCGACCGAGGCCGGGGATGTAGGTGATCTGGAGGCAGCCGACCAGTTCGGCGCCCTGCTCGGCCACGATGAGCTGGTTGCGCGGGTCCGCGGTGATGTCCGCGAACGCCTTCTCGTAGGCCTCGTCGACCTCGGTGAAGTCGCGGGCCTTGCCCAGGACGTCGTCGGCGAGCAGGGCGATGACGGCGGGCAGGTCGGCCCGGACCGCCTCCCGGTAGGTCACGTCGGTCATCCGGTGAGCCTGGCACAGCGAACCCGACCGATGGTCCGTGCCACTTGCGGGCAACGGGCAGCATGGGGCGGCATGGAGCCCGTGCTGCTGCCGTTCCGCTGGATATACCGGGCGTTGGTGTGGTTCGCCAACTCGCCCCGCACGCTGATCACCTCGTACCTGTTGATGATCGTGGTGGCCGGGATCATCTACGGGGAGGTTGAGCAGCGCAGCCCGGCCGACGCTGTCTGGTGGGCGGTGGTCACCGCCTCGACCGTCGGGTACGGCGACATCTCACCGACGACCTGGGCGGGCCGTACGCTTGCCGCGTTGCTCATCTCGACAATGGTGCTGCTGGTCATCCCGCTGATCACCGCACACTTCGCGAGCCGGCTCATCGTCGACGACAACGCGTTCGAGCACGAGGAGCAGGAGCAGCTCAAGGCCGACGTGCGCCGGATGCGGGCGCTGCTTGAGGAGTTGGCCACCCGGCAGGGGATCGAGGTGCCTCCGCTGCCGCCGGCCCCGCCGGTCAGCGGGCCGGGCAGCGGAGGCCCTCGCGGGGCACTGTCAGGTCGAGCAGGTACGCGTCGACGGCGTCGGTGATGCAGGACGTCTGTGGGTACGCGGTGTGCCCCTCGCCCTCCCAGGTGAGCACCCGGCCGACGCCCAGCATCGAGGCGAGCCGCGGGGTCTGCTCGTAGGGTGTCGCGGGGTCGCCGGTGGTGCCGACCACCACGATCGGCGGCGCGCCGTTGGCCTTGCCGGTCGGGTACGGGTCGCGCCCACCCGGCCACTCGACGCAGCTCAGCATGCCGACCGCCAGCGCCGGCCCGAACAGCGGATACTTCCCCCGCCAGTCCGCCTGCAACTGCCGGATCTGCTCCCGGCTGGGCTTCTCCGTCTCGTCCGCGCAGTTGATGGCCAGGTTGGCGTCGAACAGGTTCGAGTAATGCCCATCGTCGCCCCGGCCGGCGTACGCGTCGGCGAGCCGGAACACGTCCTTCGGGTCGCCCTTGGCCAGACGGTCGATCGCCTGGGCCAGCTCCTGCCAGCCGGATTCGGTGTAGAGCGAGGAGATGACCGCGTAGAACACCCAGCCGGCGGTGGCTTCCCGTCCGCCGGCGCCGCGTACCGGAGAGACCTTGGCCTTGTCGATGGCCGAGGTGACCGCGGCCCGCGCGTCCGGGGCGATCGGGCAACGGCCGGCGTTCGCCGCGCACCAGCGGGTGAAGTTGGTGAAGGCCCGCTCGAAGCCGCGGGCCTGGCTCTCCGAACCCTCCACCAGCCGCTGCTGCGGGTCGACGGCCCCGTCGAGCACCAGCGCCCGCACCCGCTGCGGGTAGAGCTGGGCGTACGTGGCGCCGAGCAGCGTGCCGTAGGAGTAGCCCAGGTAGGTGAGCTTGTCGTCACCCACCGCGGCGCGCACCGCGTCCATGTCACGGGCAGCCTGCTCGGTGCCGTACAACGGCAACTGGTCCCCGTACCGGTCGCCGCAGCCACGCCCGATCCGCTGGCTCAGACCGACGAAGCCGTCGAACTCCGACTGGCCCGCCGGGTCCGGGTCGAAGCCGAAGCTGGCGTCCAGGTCGGCGTCGGAGATGCACTTCACCGGGCTGGACCGGGAGACCCCGCGCGGGTCGAAACCGACGATGTCGAAGCGCTCGGTGATCGAGGTGGGCAGCCCGCCGAACTGGGGGCCGAACGACAGGTAGACGGCGGTGTCGACGCCGGAGCCGCCCGGGCCGCCCGGGTTGATGACAAGTGAGCCGACCCGGTCGCGCTGTTTCGTCGAGCGGGCCCGCAGCAGGGCGATCTCGAAGGTCTCCCCGGCGCCCGGGCCGGTGCTCGCCCCGCCGCCGGTGCCCCAGTCGCGGGGCACCGCGATCCGGGCACACTCGTAGCGCATGCCCGGCGCGCCGCGCCCGACCAGGTCGTCGGGCACCTCCGGGCAGGGCCGCCAGGTGGGTGCGCTGCCCGTCGGCGCGGCCGCGCCCTCCACCTCGGTGCGGGGTGCGAACGCCGGCAGCGTGCAACCGGCGGTGAGCAGCGCCGCGACGGTGAAGGCGGCCAGCGTGCGACGGACCCGGCGACTGGTCGCCAGCCGAGGCTGATGGGCGGTGCGGATCACGTGCTCCTCCGGGGTCGAGTCGACGGCCAGGCTACGCCGAGCCATTGGCGGCCCGGTCCACGGTGGCCGCCGGGTCACCGCGCAGCACCTGGTCCACATCGAAGCGGATCGGCCGGTCGAGCTGGTCGTAACGGCACGACCGGGGATCGCGGTCCGGACGCCAGCGGACGAACCGTGCGGTGTGCCGGAACCGCTCGCCCTCCATCGCGTCGTAGCCCACCTCGACCACCAGCTCCGGGCGGACCGGCTCCCACTCCAGATTCTTCGTGCCGGTCCACCGGCTCACGCCACCCGGGATGCGTTGACCGCGCTCGTGGTCGCCGTGCACCCACGGGTGCTCGCCGCCGGTGTCCCGGTAGGGGGCCAGCTCGTCGAGCAGCTCGGCGCGACGGGCCATGGTGAACGACGCGCTCACCCCCACGTGGTGCAGGACCCCGGCGTCGTCGTACAGACCGAGCAGCAGCGAACCCACCACCGGGCCGGACTTGTGCCAGCGGAAGCCGGCCACCACCGCGTCCGCGGTGCGGGCGTGCTTGACCTTGAACATCAGCCGCTTGCCGGGCTCGTACGGCAGGTCGGCCGGCTTGACGATCAGCCCGTCCAGCCCGGCGCCCTCGAAGACGTCGAACCAACGGCGGGCGGTGTCGGGATCGGTGGTGACCTGGGTGACGTGCACGGGCGGACGCACCCCGGCCAGCGCCTCGACCAACCGCTTCCGGCGCAGCGGGTAGGGCTGGTCGAGCAGCGCCTCGTCACCGATCGCCAGCAGGTCGAACGCGACGAAATCGGCAGGTGTGGTCTCGGCCAGCAGCTGCACCCGGGACGCGGCCGGGTGGATGCGCTGGGCCAGCAACTCGAAATCCAACCGGGGCTGGCCGCTCGGCCCGTCGCGCCGGATGACGATCAACTCACCGTCGACCGCGCACCGCTCGGGCAACTGCCGGCGGGCCTGCTCGACCACCTCCGGGAAATAGCGGGTCATCGACTTGCCGCCCCGGCTGGCCAGCTCGACCTCGTCGCCGTCGCGGAACACGATGCACCGGAACCCGTCCCACTTGGGCTCGTAGGTCATGCCGGACGCGGTGGGGAGTTTGGCGACACTCTTGGCAAGCATCGGCTCGACCGGAGGATTGATCGGCAGGTCCACGGCGCCAGTCAATCAGACGGCACCGACAGCCGTGAGGCAGATCACCCTGGGTGCCGGGGTGGCGTGTCCGCCCACGCGCCGCTCGTCCCGACCGGGCGAATCGGATAACCGCAGGTCAGAGCTACTTTCGCGAGGTGTCCGAGTGGGTCTGTGACTGCTGCGGGCGGTGGCGGGTGAGCGTCGAGCTGATCCGGGGCCGCTACCGCTACCGGCTGACCCGCCGCTACCCGCAGCGGTTCGGTGGCGGCCGGAACGTGCTCGGCGAGGTCGGTTCGGTGAGTGAGCTGGAGGAACTGCTGCGGCTGCGTACCCCCCTGAGCCTGGCCGACCTCCGCGAAGCCGCCTGATCCCGCCGAGGTTGCGCGGGGGTGTCACGATCCACTCGGCGGCCTCGTCCGCACCCGTGGGCGGTGCGCGACGGCGCCCGCCGGGGAGGGGACGTGATGCGGTTCGAGGCCACGACGGAGATCGCCGCCGACATCGAGCGGGTCTGGGCGGTGCTTGTCGACGTGGAGCGCTGGCCGGAGTGGACGGCATCGGTGTCCCGGGTCGAGCGGGGAGAACCGGGGCCACTCGCCGTCGGCGCGACCGCCCGGTTGACCCAACCGAAGCTGCGGCCGGCGGTGTGGCGGGTCACCGAGCTGACCGAGGGACGGGAGTTCACCTGGGTCTCCGACACCCCCGGGGTACGCACCGGTGGGGAGCACCGACTGTTGCCGCTGCCCGACGGGCACACCCGGGTCGAGCTGGCCATCGTCCAGTCCGGGGCGCTGGCCGGCCTGATCGGCCGGCTGTACGGCGGCCTGCTCCGGCGCTACCTGCGCCTGGAGGCCGACGGGCTCAAGCGCCGGTGCGAGCAGTTGCCGAGCTGAGGTACCCGGAGGTGGGGCGCCGGCTCTGCGCCGGACGGTGACCGCTCAGTACCGTGCGAACGAGCGGATCGGGGCACGTGGACCGTACTTCGGCGCCCGGAGGCCGGCAGCGCCCAGCAGCAGACAGACCCGACCCCGGTGCCCCCGGAACGGCTCCAACAGGGCCAACATCCGGGCGTCGTCGCCCCTCGGCTCGCCGGCGAGCGCCCAGGCCACCGTGTTCGGGACGTGGTAGTCGCCGACGCTCACCGCGTCCGGGTCCCCGTACGCCACCCGGACCACCTCGGCGGCCGTCCACGGCCCGATGCCCGGGATGGCGGTGAGCCGACGGGTGGCGTCGGCGGCGTCGGTGCTGCGCTCCAACCGGTCGGCGAGCGCGGCGACGCGACGCAGCGTGTCGGCCCGACGTTGCTCCACGCCGAACGGGTGGAACACCCAGTACGGGGTGGCCGCCACCGCGGCGGCCTCGGGCGGCAGCAGCAGCGACGGCAACGGGCCGGGGGCCGGCTCCTCGAAGTGCCGCACTGTCGCCGCGTACGCCCGGTACGCCTCCTTGACGGTGACCTTCTGCTCGAAGACCACGCGCAGCAGCCGGGGGAAGACCTGCCCGGTGCGAGGCATCCGCAGCCCCCGGTGCTCCCGGGCCAGCCGGGCCACCAGCGGGTGCGCCCCGGCCAGCTCCGCGAAGCCGGTCAGGTCGTCGTGCAGCCCGGCGATCGCGTCGGCCCGCGCCACCACGTGCGCGGCGCCCGGCCCGTAGCCCTCGGCGAGCAGGTCGCCATCGGCCAGCCGCAGCGCCAGGGTGGCCGGCCCGTCCGGGGTGCGGGTGGCCCACCAGAAGGTGCCGCCGACGACGCGTGCGCAGGGGTCGTACGGGGTGAAGGTCAGCGCCCGGACCGAGGCCGCCAGCCGGTAGCCGACCGGCGGGCGCAGCACCCGGGTCGCGGCGGGTTCGGTGTCGGTCACCCCGCCACTCTGCCAGGTCGCGGCCTGGTCACGACCACCGCAGGCCCGCACGGGCACGACGGTGGCCGGTCGCGCCCTCCCCGGCTGCGACCGGCCACCGTGCTTCCGTGGCGTCTGGGATCAGTACGAGTAGCCCGAGCCCCCGGCGTCGCTGGCGCCGCTGTCCGCGGGCGGCGCGACCGCCTTCGGCGTGGAGGTGGGCAGGCAGCTGAGGTTCTTCTTGCCGTCCGGCTGGACCACGAACCAGGTCCCACCAACGGCCTGGCCCTTCCACTGGCCGGGCTTCTTGTCGCCGATGTAGCGGTAGACCGGCCAGCCGCCGACGGTGAGCTGACGGGTGCCGTCCTGGCGGGTCACGCTGCTGACCTTGTCGTCGGAGACGCCGGTGAGCTGCGGGTTGCCGTCGGTCAGCGCCGGGGGCCACACCTCGGCGCACTTGTCGACGCAGTTCGACGACGGCGGGTCGGCGGTGTCCTTGTCGAAGCGGTACAGGATCCAGCCGTCCTGGTCGGTGACCACCTTGCCCATTCGGGCGACGCTCTTGCCGACCAGCTTCTCGGTCAGGTCGACGTTCGCGGGCGGCGCGTCGGCGGCTGGCGCCTCCGCGGACGCCGACGCCTCGGCCTCAACCGACGCGCTGGGCTCGGCCGCGGCGACGGCGACCGGCTCGGCCGCGCTCGAGTTCGCCCCGTCGTAACCTGCGGGAGCGCAGGCCGTTAGTGCGACCATCGCGCTCGCGACGATGACGGTCCGCTTCATCTGTGCCACGTGCCCTCCTCATTCTCGGCAGTTCACCCATAGGTACGGGAGGCAGGCTGTCAAGGTTGAAGTAGTAACAGTGGTCAATTTCACGCGAATTGATTGAACCGATTCGAGCGGGAATGCGTACGCCCCCGATGCGGGACTTCTCCGCAAACGACAGATCGGCGCCGGCCATTGTCGCCATGGCCGGCGCCGATCCGTACGCGAGACTACATCGGTAGCGTGACCAGCGGACTCGCCACACCATTGGCGTCCACCGACTGCACCTGGAGCTGCTTGATGTCCTCCACCGGAGCCGACGTCGACGCGCTCAACTCCAGACCCTGCGGTCGAATGCTGGTGCCGTAGCCGCCGTCCGGCACCGACCAGCTCGAAATGACCTCGGTGCTGGCGTTCTTCCGCACCACCACCAACCGGCAGGTGCGCGGGCCGGGCAGCTTCCGCAGGCTGAAATTGATCCGCGTGCCGTACTCCCGCTTCACAAGGAACATGGTGGTCTGCACACCGGTCGTCGGGTCGGTGGCCTCGACCTGGTCGCCCTCCTCCTCGGTGCCGCCGACACCGGGGCCGCTCGGCGGGGCCGTCGGCCCGCTCGTCGCCGGGTCGGCCGGCGTGCTCGGCGTCGCACCGGCGAGCGGCGGCGCCGGGTCGCTGCTGCCGGTCACGCTGACGAAGCCGTACCCGCTCAGACCGCCGAAGACCACCACCGCGGCGGCCGTCGCGAGCATCTGACGAAACCTGCTCCGCCGCCGGTCGGCCCGGACCGCGCCCAGCGTCCGGTTCAGCAGCGCCGGGTCGGTCGCCGTCTGCTCCAGCGCCATCATCGTCTCGCCGTCGATGTCGGACAGCAGCCCGACCACCGGCACCATCGTCTCCAACTCGGCCGCGCACGCCCAGCAGGTGGCGAGATGCTCCTCGAACCGCTCAGTGTCCTGCTCGTCGAGCACACCGAGCGCGTACGCCGCGACGTCCATGTGGTCCGGCCGGCTCATTCTGTCACCCCCCGCTCCTGCAGAGCCGTGCGCAGCGCGCGCAGCGCGTAGTAGACCCTCGACTTGGCGGTGCCGAGCGGCAGCCCCAACTCCTCGGCGGCCTCCGGCACCGTCCGCCCCCGGAAGTACGTCGAGATCAGGATCTCCCGGTGCGACTGACTGAGCGTACGCAGCGCGTCCGCCACCGTCATGGTCCGCAGCACCCGGTCGGTGCTGTCCGCCTCGGCGAACGCGGTGAGGTCCCGGTCGTACGTCTCCGGCGGCCGCGCCTCCTGGCTGCGGTGCTCGTCGATGGCGATCCGACGGGCCACCGTGACCAGCCACGGCCGTAGCGACCCCTGCCCCTGCGTGCCCAGGCGGTGCGCGTTCCGCCAGGCCCGCAGCAGCGTCTCCTGGACGATGTCCTCTGCGCGCTGCCGGTCCCCCCCGGTGAGGCGCATGACGAACATCAGCAACGGGCCGGCGTGCTCGGCGTAGAGCTGACGGATCAACTGGTCGGAGTGGCTGGCCTCGGTTGTCGTCGCCTGATGGCGTCCGGGCGCCGGTCGCGGCGTCACCGGACCATTCTGGCGAGACGTCGCGTGCGCGTCGACCCCCCGGGCAGACGACGTCGGCCGTGACGAGGACCGCGCCGACATCCAGTCGGCGCCTACCACGTCGCCATGCCAACCGGCCGCCACCGCGTGCATGCAGACCTCCGGGGTGTCCGTAACCATCGCCGGCCCACGAAGCGGGCCGCCCGGTGGTACGCAGCGCCGCCCCGAGCGGATCAACAAACGGCGAAAAAGTTCTGCGGAGCCGTCGGGTGGACGGTCAGCGGCGGACGGAGAACAGGCCCGGTGGTGGCGGATCGGAACCGGTGGCGTCCGCGTCGTGGACCACCTGCGCGCCGCTGGCGAAGCGGTCCAACTCGTCGCCGGCCACCACCCGGCCGGGGAACCAGTCGCCGGCGGCGCGCCGGGTCAGCTCCGGCACCGGCGGTGTGGACCGTCCGGCGACAAGCACCAGGTTTCCGTACCGGCGGCCCCGCAACACCGCCGCGTCGCTGACCAGACAGGCCTGCGGCAACACCGAGCGGACCGTGGCGACCTGCCCACGTGCGTGCCGCAGCGGCGGGCCGTCGGCCAGGTTCGCCAGGTACCAGCCCGCGGGGCGGAGCACCCGGGCCACCTCGGCCGCGTACTCCACCGAGGTGAGGTGAGCCGGGGTACGGGCACCGGCGAACACGTCGGCGACCACCACGTCGTAACTGGCGTCCCGGGTGGCGGTCAACACGGCCCGCGCATCCTCCACGCGGACCCGCAGCCGGGCGTCGGACGGCCACGGCAGCACCCTGCGGACCAACTCCACGAGCGCGCCGTCCACCTCGGCCACCCGCTGGGTGGAGCCGGGCCGGGTGACCGACACGTAGCGGGGCAGGGTCAGGGCGCCGCCACCCAGATGCAGCACCCGCAGCGGCGCACCGGCCGGTGCGACAAGGTCCACCGCGGCGGCCAGCCGCCGCACGTACTCGAACTCCAGATGCGTCGGGTCGGTCAGGTCGACGTGCGACTGCGGCGCGCCGTCCAGCAGCAGCGTCCACGAGCCGGCCCGGTCCGGGTCCGGAACCAGCTCGGCCTGCCCGGTGTCGACCTGCTCGACCACCCGGTCGGCCGCCCGCTTACGTCCCATCCCGACAAGTATCCGCTGTCAACGGGCCGCGCGGGCCGCGGCGGTCAACGCGCGGTGCAGCAGCCGGGAGTCGCCGAGCAGGGCACGCAGCCGGCGCTCCAGCCCGGCGATCGGGATCAGGTTCTGGGGGGCCCGCGGGTCCTTGTACGGGGTGGAGGCGAAGCGGGGCAGGGTGGCCAGCGACAGGTCGGCCAGCTCGATCGCCGCCTCGACGGGCAGGTCGGCCGAACACTCCACCCGGACGATGCCCGCCCACGGGGCGCCGATCGCCACCGGCAGCCGCAAATACCACGACCAGCCGCCCCAGGCGGTGCCCAGCCGGAACACCGGGGACCGCTCACCCGACGCCAGGCCGGTCACCACCGCCGTCAGCCGGGCATCCAGGTACTGGCTGTGTTGGGTCTTGATGTAGCCGAGCGTGCGCGGCAGCTGCCGGCGACTGCGCAGCGGGCCGTCCACCACCAGCAGGTCGCCGTCGACCCGGGCGGCGTCGGACACCGCCACCTCCAGCGCGGTCAGCGGGCCCTGCACGGCGGCTGGCAGCTTCGCCAGTTCGCCGGTGCCACCCACCCGGTGCACCGGGTAGCGGATCGCGCCGGCCACCACGTCCTGGGCCGACGGGCTCGCCGTGAACAGCCCCCGACCGACCCGGGTGCCGGCCAACTGCGCCGCACCCCGGCCCAGGTCACACCGGACCACCCCGGCCGCGTACGAGGCGGCCAGACCGGGAAACGACAGGCCGTCGGTCTCCGCCGTCCAGATGCTCGCGTCGATCCGGCGGACCCCGTCGACAAGCAGCACCACGTCGGGTGGCCGCACCCCGGGGCGTACCCCGATCGCCCGCCAGTCCACAGCGGGCAGCTCCACGTCCGCGTCGACCTGCGCGCTGCTCGGCGCGGCCGGACCGGCGGCCGACGCCTCGAACGACGCCCCGTACGCCGGATCCCACGAGTCGACGAAGAACGCCGCGTCGCTCACCGCGCCCGCCCTTCGTTCGCGACCGCGGGGCCCCGCCGCGCCGCACTCCTCGCGCTCACCGGCCCGTCCGCTCCACGCGCGCCGAACGCGCGTCCTTGCGCACCTCGAAGCGGACCGGGATCCGTTCGGCCAGCGCCGGCACGTGGGTGACCACGCCGACCATCCGGTCGCCCCGGGCGGCCAGATTTTCCAACGTGGCGGCGACCGTGTCCAGGGTCGCCGCGTCGAGCGTGCCGAAGCCCTCATCCAGGACGATCGACTCCAGGCTCGCCGCCGTTGTCGACATCCCGGCCAGCTGCTCGGAGAGCGCCAACGCCAACGCCAGCGACGCCTGGAACGTCTCACCGCCGGAGAGGGTGCGCACCCCCCGGCGCAGCCCCGCGTCGTGGTGGTCGACCACGACGAACTCACCCTTGTCGTGCACCAGCTCGTACTGGCCGGAGGAGAGCTCCCGCAGGATCCCCGACGCCCCGTCCACAAGCAGGTCCAACGCCTCGGCCAGCAACCACCGTTCGAAGTTGTTGGCCCGCAGGTGCCCGGCGAGCGCGCGCGCCACCTGCGCCTCCCGCTCGTGCCCGGCCCGCTGCTCGCGCAACGTGCCGGCCTGCTCCCGGCGCTCGGCCAGCCGGCGTCGGTCGGCGTCGGCCCGCTCCACCGCCACCGTCGCCGCGTGCACCGGATCGTCGCCGACCGGCACGTCGGCGTCGGCGAAGATGCCGGCGATGCGCCGCTGCACCGCGTCGGCCACCGACTCGGCCTCGGCGACCGCGGCGGCCCGGCTCGCCCGGTCGGCGCGGCGACGATCCGCCTCGGTGGTCGCCCAACCGGTCAACGTGGACCAGGCCACCGCCACGTCGTCCCGATCGGTCACCGGCGGGCCGAACCGCGCCAACCCGTCCCGGGACGTGTCGAAGGCCCGCCACGCGGCCCGCAGCCGCTCCTCGGCGGCATCCACCCCGGCGCGGGCCTGGCGCGCGGCGTCCCGGCCGGCCCGCACCGCGCTCGCCGCCTCCTCCAGTGCGCGCCGCAACCGGGCGTGCTCGGCCAACTCCCGGCGCAACACGGCCGGCTCGGCCGCGCCGGCGAGCTGCCCGTCCAACTCGGCCAGTCGGGCGTCCACCTGCTCCTGCCGGGCCCGCGCCTGCACCAGCAGCCGTTCCTGGTCACGCGCTGCCGCGTCGCGTTGCTGCACCGTCGCCTGCGCGGCCTTGGTCGCGGCCCGCGCCGCCTTGCCCGCCGCCGTCGCCGCCGCCACCGCCGAATCGGCCGGCACCGCCGGCACCCGCGCCACCGGCTGCTCGCAGACCGGGCAGGCCGCGCCGGCATGCAGGTGCACCCGCAGGCTGACCGCCAGGTCGGTGGCCTTCGCCTCCTCGTGCGCCCGGAAGGCCGCCTCCAGCTCGGCCTCGGCCCGCTCGGCCTCCGTGCGGGCCGCCGCCAGCGCGGCCACCGCCGCGGCGTGCTCGTCGTTCGCCGCGCGCACCGCGGCGCGGACCGTGTCGGCCTCGCCGGACAACCGGTCCCGATCGTCGTACGCCCGCAGTTGCAGCCGCAGGGCGCTCTCGTCACCGGCGGCGGCCAGCTCGCCGCGCAGCTTCTCCTCCCGCTCCTCGGCCAACGACACAGCGGTCGCCGCGGCCTCGGCGTCGGCCCGCGCCGCGGTGACCGCGCGGGCCACCTCGGCCACCCCGGCGGGCGCGCGTACCCCGGTCAGGACGGTCAGCTCGTCGTCGAGAGCGGTGAGCGCCGCCGCCGCCTCCCGGGCGGCCGAGCGGGCCGCCGCCAGCTCCGGCACCGCGGCGGTCACCTCGCCGGCCAGCTCGGCCATCCGGTCGACCCGCGCGTCGGCCTCGGCCAACGCCTCGTCGTCCACGCCGGTCAGCCCGGCGAGCACCTGGTCGACCGCCTCCAGTCGGGCCTCCGCCTGCGCGGCGCGCGCCGTCGCCTTCTTCTGCACATCCTCGTAGACCCCGAGGCCGAGCAGGTTGACCAGGATCTGCTGCCGGGTCGCCGGCTTGGCGTGCAGGAAGTCCGCGAACTGCCCCTGCGGCAGCACCACGCAGCTGGTGAACTGCTCGTACGGCAGCCCGACCGCCTCCAGCACCGCCTGCTCCATCTCGGCGGGGGTGCCGGCGACCACCTCGCCGAGGTCGTCCGGGCTCAACCCGGTGTCGAGTTTGGTCACGTCGAAGCCGGCCGGCATCAGCTGCAGGCCGGCGTTCGCGGTCTTCACGTTGCCCCGGCCGTCGCGGCGGACCACCCGGGTGGCGACATAGCGGGCCCCACCGGACTCGAAGACCAACCGCACCCGGGCCTCGGTCGCCGACGGCGCGAGCGCGTTGGCCAACCCCCGCGGGCCGCCCCAGCGGGGCACCATGCCGTAGAGGGCGAAACAGATGGCGTCCAGCACCGTGGACTTGCCCGAACCGGTCGGACCGATCAGGGCGAAGAAGTCGGCGTCGGTGAAGTCGACTGTGGTGTCGTCCCGGAAGACCGTGAACCCGGCCATGTCCAACCGCATCGGACGCATCAGTGCTCGACCTCCTCGAAGAGCTCGTCGAACAGTTCCCGGACGCCCTCGTCGGCGTGGCCCCGGCTGTCCAGGTAGTCGGCGAACAACTCCCGCGGCGAACGCCCCGAGCGCTGCGCGATGCGGGCACCGCTGCCCGGCGCGGTCAGCAGCTCCGGGTCGATCCGGATCTCCAGCGCCCGGGGGAGCAGCTCCTGCACCTCCTCGCGCAGGCCGGCGCGGGGTTGCTCCCGCACGTACACCCGCAACCAGGCGTCCGGCGCCTCGATCTCGGCGAGCTGGGCCAGGGTGCCCCGCACCGTGCGCAGCGCGCTCGCCGCGGTCACCGGCACCTCCCGCACCCGGGCGGCGGTGCTGGCCGTCACCTCGACCAGCGTGACCGAGGGGACGTTTTCCTGCTCACCGAAGTCGACAGCCAGCGGGCTGCCGCTGTAGCGCACCGGGCAGGGGCCGATGACCCGCTGCGCCCGGTGCAGGTGGCCCAGCGCCACGTAGTGCGCGGTGGCCGGGAAGACGGTGGCCGGGACGGCGTAGCCCAGCACCGTGTGCGCGTCGCGTTCGCCGCCACCGGTGGTCGCGCCGGTCACCGTGAGGTGCGCGGTGACCAGGTGCACCCGGTCCGGTTCGGTGAAACCCTCGGTGAGTCGCCCCAGCACCCGGCCCAGGTGGTCGGCGTACGTCTGGTTGGTCTCCGCGGCGGTCAGGTCGTACATCTCCAGGGCGCGCACCGCGTACCGCTGGGACAGGAATGGCAGCGCGGCCAGCCGCCACCGCTCACCGCCGGCGGTGGTGCCGTCGATCACGTGCTCGTCGGGATCTTCCCGCACCCCGCCGCGCAGCGTGATGCCGGCGGCGTCAGCCCACGGACGCAGCGCGTCCAGCGCGGGACCGTTGTCGTGGTTGCCGCCGATCGCGACCACGTCCGCGCCGGTGCGGCGCAGCGCGGTCAACGCCCGGGTGACCAGGCGGGTCGCCTCCGAGCTGGGCGCGGCGGTGTCGTAGAGGTCGCCGGCGACGATCACCAGATCCGGCTGCTCGGCGCGGGCGATGTCGATCACCCCGGCCAGCACGGCCTTGTGCTCCTCGGCCCGGGACTGTCCCTTGAGCACCTTTCCCACGTGCCAGTCGGAGGTGTGCAGGATCTTCATGGCTGTGCCGGCCCCTACCTAGAACGGGATGTCGTCGTCGCTGCTGCCGCCGCCGGAGCCCACCACGGCGAACGGGTCGGCGGACTGGGTGATCGAGCGCAACGTCTCCGATGGCGCCCGGCCCGCCTCGGAGACCCGGGTGGCCCAGGCCGGGAACGGAAACTCCAGGCAGAGCGGCACCGGAATGTCCGGCTGGTTGACGAACATCGTGCCCGGCTTGGCCAGCAGCGCCCGCTGCCGCTGCGCCGGCGGGAGGAAACCGTACTCCGGGCGGGAGGCCTCGGCCGGGTCGAGCCGGCCGACCACCCGGATCGCCGAGTTGGTGACGATGCGCCGCTCCACCTCACTCGCCGTCTGCTGCGCGCCGATCAGGATCACCCCGAGCGAGCGGCCCCGCTCGGCGATGTCGAGCAGCACCTCCTTGATCGGGGAGGAGCCCTCCCGGGGGGCGTACTTGTTGAGCTCGTCGAGGACGACGAAGAGCAGCGGCTTGGCGGTGCCCGACTTCTCCTTGCGCTCGAACTCGCTCTTCAGCGTCACACCCACCACGAACCGCTGCGCGCGGTCCGGAAGGTTGTGCAGGTCGACCACCGTCACCTGCGCCGACTCGCTGGTGTTGATCGAGTGCGGGCGGCGGGTGGCCAGGTCGCCACGGATCAGCCGGGCGAGGTCCTTCTTGCTGCCGATCAGCCGCCGGGCGAACGCGTTGACGGTGCCCAGACCGACAGCGCTGCCCGCCCAGTCGGAGCGGGTCTCGTCGTCGTTGAGCTGGTCGACGATGTGGTCGACAAGGTCGCCGTAGGAGCCGAGCCGCACCCCGTCGATGCTCACCCCGCCGTCGGCCGGCTGGGCGTAACGCGCCAGGTGCGCGGCCACCGAGTGGACCACCATCGTGTACTGCTGGCGTTCGTCGTCGGCGTCGGCGAAGACGTACGGCAGCAGGCGGTCGGTGCAGAACTCGCTGAGCGTCCAGTAGAACGAGTCCACCCCGGTGAGCCGGCTGCTCACGTCCGGCGTGCCGGCCGCGTCACCGACCCGGGGCGGGGCGTACACCCGCACGTCGGGGAAGGCGCCGGCGCTCAGCCCGAGCTTCGCGTACGCCGCGCGGGTCGGCTCGTCGAGGCGGGTGTTGGGATGGTCGAGGAAGAGCAGGTCCTCGCCCTTGACGTTGAAGATCAGCGCCTTGGCGTTCACCGCGTCGCCGCCCAGCACACCGGAGCGGAAGACCGAGTAGAGCAGGAAGGTCGCGAAGCTGGTCTTGGTGGCGACACCGGAGATGCCGGAGATGGAGACGTGCGCGCCCCGGCTGCCGTCGAGGAAGTCGGCGTTGAGATAGACCGGAACGCCGTCCCGGCCCATCCCCATCGGGATGCGTCGTTCCATCCGGTCGAAGTGCAGCGCCCGCGCCCGCGCGTCGCCCTCGGCCCGGTGCACCACCGCGCCCGGGGTCGGCGGCACGTACAGCTCCGGATCGACCCGGGTGGTGGTGACCTCGGCCGCCTCCTGCACCATCGCCGGCAGCGTGCCGTCGGCGATGGCGAACACGTCCGAGTCGAACTGGGCGCCCTCGTGCCGGGCGCGGACCTGGGTGACCACCCCGGCGATCGTCACCGGCTCCCGGTCCGGCAGCTCCCGCCGGGTGACCACGACGTCGTCGAGCTGGAGGTAGCTGCCGGGCGCCACGGCCGTCCAGAACTGCAACGGAGTGGCGTCGGCGGTGCCCAGCACCCGCCCGACCGCCTCGCCCGGACTGTCGAGGTCGGCGTCGGTCATCGGGCGACTCGGGTCGATCGGGCATCACGGTCGGCGCGCATGCTGTGCATCCTGCCCGAGGAGTACGACAGGTCGCCACGCGACGCGGCGGACGACACCATGCGCCGTCCGGCTCCTGACGCTGGGTGCCCGGCCGAGGACAGCGCGTCGCGCAATCCACCTCGCGGCCGACGAACCGTACGGCGACGTGCGGGTGTGGGCCGGCGCTCCCGGATCGGGTGGGCCGCCCGGCGCCGTGCTGACCGACTGAACCCGCCCGGGTCAGCCGCGGGCGTGGCGGAGCATGAGGACACCGTCCTCGGCGGCGAGCACGTGCCGCAGCGGCAGGTGTCGGGGCGGTGCGGCGTCGCCGGCGGTGATCCGGCCCGGCCCGGGTCCCGCCAGCAGCGGCGAGACGGTGAGGCACAGCTCGTCCACCAGGTCGGCGGCGGTGAGCGCGCCGAACAGGTGCGGGCCGCCCTCGCAGAGCAGTTGGGTCAGCCCGCGTCGGTGCAGTTCGGCGAGGCCGGCGGCGAGGTCGACCCGGTCGGTGCCGCAGCGCAGCAGGTCGGCGACGTCGGTCAGGCCGGGTGGTGGCTCGGCCTTGGCGTGGGTGAGCACGATCGGTCGGGTCGGCGCGTCGGCGAAGGCGGCCTGCGCCGGATCCAGGTCGAGCGCGGCGGAGACGACCACCAGCGTGGGGTACTCGACCAACCCGTTGTCGCGACGCCAGGCGCGGCGACGCTCGTCGAGGCGGACCGCCCGGTAACCCTCGTGGCGCAGCGTGCCGGCGGCCACCACGAGCGCGTCACAGACCATCCGGAGCACGCCGAACACCCGCTTGTCCGGCTGGCCGGAGAGCCCGGCGGAGTAGCCGTCCACGCTGACCGCGCCGTCCAGGCTGGTGACGAAGTTGACCCGTAGTCGGGGCTCGGCCACGCGGTGGTAGAGGTCGGTCAGCGCGGTGTCGTCGAGTGGCTGCGTCGACGGCTCGGGCCAGAGCCGCCGGATCGGGATTCCGACGGTCATTCGCCGGCCGGACCGGTGACCGGAGGGGTCGGTTCGGCGGTACGGTGCTGGCAGTCGCACCAGTTCCGGCCCGGGCACTCGTCGTGTCGCCGGGCCCGGCACGCTCGGCAGATCATGCTGGCAGCCTAAGCCGCGGGAGGACAGGACAGCATGCCGCGTCAGATCTTCCAGCTGAAGATGTCCCTGGCCGGCGTCCGCCCGCCGGTGTGGCGGCGGGTGCTCGTGCCGGCCGGCTACACGCTGGACCGGCTGCACCGGGTGGCGCAGCACGCGATGGGTTGGCGGGACTGCCACCTGCACTCGTTCGAGATCGACGCCGTGCAGTACGGCGAGCCCGATCCGGACGGGGAGTTGGCGCTGCACGACGAGCTGGACGTGCGGCTGGACGCGGTGCTGGGCAAGGGCAGCCGGTTCTCCTACACGTACGACTTCGGCGACTGGTGGGAGCACGACCTGGTCGTGGAGGACGCGTTGACGGCGGACCCCGATGAGCGGTACCCGGTCTGCCTGGACGGCGACCGGGCCTGCCCGCCGGAGGGTGTCGGCGGGCCGCCGGGCTACCAGGCGCTCCTTGTCGCGTTGGCCGACGAGGGCGACCCGGTCGATTCGCGGCACGCGACGCTGCGCGACTGGGCGGGCGCCACCTTCGACCCGTCCCGCTTCGACCCGGACCGCGCGACCACCCTGCTCCGCCGCTTCTCCTGACCCCCCACTCTCGCCTTTCGTGGTTGACCATATGGGTTGCGTCAGCAGCGGTACGGTTCCCCACCGAAACCTCTTGATCACGGGCGGTGAGGGGGTGCGGGCGGGGTGAAAAGGGGGCGTTTTTGGGGTACGGATTCCGGGCTAGCTGGGCGGTAACGATCTGGGAACGCTCCCAACGTCCTATTGACACCCCCGTTACCTGTCGGCAATCTCATGGGAGCGCTCCCGGAGGTGGCATGGGTCACTCGCACACCCTGGCGTGGCGCGATGAGCACACCCCCACCACACACATCAGCCTCACCACCGGAAAGAGGGGTCAGCGAATGAGTGTCACCACGCGGCGTACCCGCCTGGCGGCCGCTGCCCTGGCCGCGATCACCGCGGTCAGCGGTCTCGCAGCCTGTGGCAACGACGACGACAAGCCGGCGGCCGGCGAGAAGCCGGCCAAGCTGGTCGTCGACACGTTCGGCGAGTTCGGCTACGAAGAGCTCGTCAAGCAGTACGAGAAGGACACCGGCATCAAGGTCGAGCTGCGCAAGACCGCGCAGCTCGCCGAGTACCGGCCGAAGCTGGTCCGCTACCTCGCCACCGGCAAGGGCGCCGCGGACGTCACCGCCCTGGAAGAGGGCATTCTCAACGAGTTCAAGACCAACCCGCGCAACTGGACCGACCTCAACCCGCTGATCGCGGACCACTCCAAGGAGTACCTGCCCTGGAAGTGGGAGCTGGGCAAGTCGCAGGACGGCCGGCTGGTCGGCCTGCCGACCGACGTCGGCAGCCTCGCGGTCTGCTACCGCAAGGACCTGTTCCAGGCGGCCGGCCTGCCCACCGAGCGCGACCAGGTGTCGGCGCTCTGGCCGGACTGGAAGGGCTTCCACGACGCCGGTCTGAAGTACAAGCAGGGCAGCGGCGGCAAGGCGTTCATCGACTCGATCACCGCCGTCTCCAACGGCGTGATGTTCCAGGGCAACGGTGATCTGTTCTACGACAAGGAGAACAACATCATCGCGGACACCAGCCCCGCGGTGAAGAACGCCTGGGAGACCGCCACCGGGATGGCCGACATCTCCGCCAAGGCGCAGACCTGGTCGCCGGAGTGGTCGGGTGGTTTCAAGCAGGGCACCTTCGCGGCGACCTTCTGCCCGTCCTGGATGCTCGGCATCGTCTCGGAGAACTCCGGCGCGGCCAACAAGGGCAAGTGGGACGTCGCGGCAGTTCCGGGTGGCGGCGGTAACTGGGGTGGCTCGTGGCTCGCGGTTCCGGAGCAGAGCAAGTACCCGAAGGAGGCGGCGAAGCTCGCCGAGTACCTGACCAACGCCAAGAGCCAGGTGGAGGCCTTCAAGGCCAAGGGCCCGCTGCCCACCAACCTGGAGGCGCTGAAGAACGAGGCGTTCACCAGCTACACCAACGAGTACTTCAGCGGTGCGCCGACCGGCAAGATCTTCGGCGAGAGCGTTGCCAAGATCCAGCCGACCCACCTGGGCCCGAAGCACCAGGCGATCAAGGAGAACGCGCTCGAGCCGGCTCTGCGGGCGTTCGAGAACGGGCGGGCCGACAAGGCGAAGGCCTGGGAGCAGTTCACGAAGGACGCAAAGACTCAGGGTGCCTTCTGAGTGATTCCCTGCCGGTGGCGTTCGGGGGTTCCCGGACGCCACCGGCCGGTCCCCTCCGCGTAGCGCCCTGCGCGAGGGCCCCCGGGCCTCGCCGGAAAAGGAAATTCGCATGAGCCTGTCGGCCACGACGGCACCGCCGTCGCCAGCAGCACCGCCTTCTCCCGACGTCTCTTCCCGACGTAGCCGGGCAAGGTTATTAAACCGCCTCGATGTCAAGTACTCGCCGTACCTCTACATCGCCCCGTTCTTCGTGATCTTCGGCGTGTTCGGGTTGTACCCGATGGTGCGTACCGCCTGGATGTCACTGCACGACTGGGACATGATCGGCGACCACACGTTCATCGGCTTCGACAACTACACCCGACTGTTCTCCGACGAGTACTTCTGGAACGCGCTGGTCAACACGTTCGGCATCTTCGCCCTGTCGACCATCCCGCAGCTGTTGCTCGCCCTCTTCCTGGCGAACCTGCTCAACCGGACCTTCCTGCGTGCCAAGACCTTCTTCCGGATGGCCATCTTCATGCCGAACGTGGTGTCGGTGGCCGCGGTCGCGATCGTCTTCGGAATGCTGTTCCAGCGGGAGTTCGGTCTGTTCAACTGGCTGCTCAGCCTGGTCGGTGTCGACCCGGTCGACTGGGACGGACAGCGGTGGAGTTCCTGGTTCGCCATCTCCTCGATGGTCAACTGGCGGTGGACGGGGTACAACACCCTGATCCTGCTCGCCGGCATGCAGGCGATCCCGAAGGACCTCTACGAGGCCGCGGCCATCGACGGCGCGAGCCAGTGGCGGCAGTTCTGGCAGATCACCCTGCCGATGCTCAAGCCCACCTTCATCTTCGTGGTCATCCTGTCCACGATCGGCGGGATGCAGCTCTTCACCGAGCCCCTGCTCTTCGGCAACGGCAGCATCATCGGCGGCAACCAGCGGGAGTTCCAGACGCTGGCCATGTACATGTACGAGATGGGCATCTCGAACCTCAACACCGCCGGCTACGGAGCCGCAGTCGCCTGGGCGATCTTCATGATCATCGTCGTGGTGTCGCTGTTCAACTTCCTACTCGTCCGCCGCTCGGCGAAGTGAGGAGAGATCGATGATCTCGGCTTCCCAGCGCCTGTGGCGCACCAGCCCGCTGACCTATGTGGCGCTCGTCCTGGCGGCGCTGCTGTCGATCTACCCCTTCTATTACATGATCGTGATCGGCACTCGCAGCCTGGAGTCCATCAACGACGTGCCGCCGCCGCTGACGCCCGGCGGGGCGTTCGGTGACAACTTCGGGCGGGTGCTCGACAACGACGCCGCGAACTTCCTCACCGGCATGATGAACTCGATCATCGTCTCCTCGGTGGTCACCCTGTCGGTGGTGCTCACCGGTTCGCTTGCCGGGTTCGCCTTCGCCAAACTGCGGTTCCGGGGCAGCAACGCCCTCCTGCTGGCGATCATCGTCACCATGATGATCCCGACCCAGATGGGGCTCATCCCGCTCTGGGGCATGATGCAGGACCTGGGCTGGTACGACACCCTCTACGCGGTCACCGTGCCGTTCCTGGTGAGCGCCTTCGGCGTGTTCATGATGCGGCAGTACGCCAGCCAGGCGATCTCCGACGAGCTGATCGAGGCCGGTCGGGTCGACGGGGCGAGCACGTTCCGGATCTACTGGAGCATCGTGCTGCCCGCGCTGCGCCCCGCCGCCGGTGTTCTCGGTCTGCTGACCTTCATGGAGACCTGGAACTCGTTCCTCTGGCCGTACGCCATCCTCACCCCGGAGAACCCGACCCTTCAGGTCTCGCTCTCCTTCCTCTCGTACGCCTACTACACCGATTACTCCCAGGTGTTCGCCGCCACGGCGATCGGCACCATCCCCCTGGTGATCGTTTTCCTCGTGTTCGGCCGCCAGATCATTGGCGGGATCATGGAAGGTGCCGTCAAGTCGTGAGCAACCCCGCCAGCCCACCCGCCGTTGATGTCCTCGACGAGCGCCCCGGGCTGACCTTCCCACCCGGATTCCTGTGGGGAGCCGCGACCGCGGCGTACCAGATCGAGGGGGCGGCGGCCGAGGACGGCCGTACCCCGTCGATCTGGGACACCTTCAGCCACACCGACGGTCGGGTCGTCGCCGGGCACACCGGCGACGTCGCCTGCGACCACTACCACCGGCTCGGCGGCGACGTCGCGCTGATGGCCGAGCTGGGCCTGAAGTCGTACCGTTTCTCGGTCTCCTGGTCCCGGGTGCAGCCCGGCGGCACCGGCGCGGCCAACCCGCAGGGGTTGGACTTCTACCGGCGTCTGGTCGACGAGCTGCTGGCCAACGGCATCGAGCCGTGGCTCACCCTCTACCACTGGGACCTGCCGCAGCCCCTGGAGGACGCCGGCGGCTGGCCGGCCCGGGACACCGCGGCCCGCTTCGCCGACTACACGACGCTGGTGGCCGACGCGCTCGGTGACCGGGTGCGGTACTGGACCACGTTGAACGAGCCGTGGTGCTCGGCGTTCCTCGGCTACGGCTCCGGTGTGCACGCACCCGGCCGCACCGACGGCGCCGACGCGGTTCGCGCCGGGCACCACCTGATGCTCGGTCACGGCCTGGCCGTGCAGGCGTTGCGGGCCTCCCGGCCGGCCGCCGAGGTGGGCGTGACGGTCAACCTCTACCCGGTCGACCCGGCCACCGACGCCCCGGCGGACGTGGACGCCGCCCGGCGGATCGACGGGCTGGCCAACCGGTTCTTCCTCGACCCGCTGCTGCGCGGGTCGTACCCGGAGGACCTGGTGGCCGACCTCGCCACGGTGACCGACTTCGGCCACGTGCGCGAGGGCGACCTGGCGACCATCTCCACGCCGCTGGACCTGGTCGGGGTCAACTACTACAGCCGGCACGTGGTCGCCGCGGCGGCCGAGGGCGCCGCTGTCGATTCGGCTCCCTCGTGCTGGCCGGGCAGCGAGGACGTCCGGTTCGTCACCCGGGGCGTCCCGGTGACCGACATGGGCTGGGAGATCGACGCCCCGGGCCTGACCGAGACGCTGCGTCGGGTGCACGAGTACACCAACCTGCCGCTCTACGTCACCGAGAACGGTTCCGCGTTCGTCGACTCGGTGGTCGACGGGGAGGTCGACGACGTCGACCGGCTGGCCTACTTCGACGCCCACCTGCGCGCCGCGCACGAGGCGATCGACGCCGGAGTGCCTCTGCGGGGATACTTTGCCTGGTCGTTGATGGATAATTTCGAATGGGCCTGGGGTTACACCAAGCGGTTCGGCATGATCCACGTCGATTACGACAGCCAGGTCCGCACCCCCAAGTCCAGCGCCAAGTGGTACGCCTCGGTGATCCGGCGCAACGGTCTGGCCGCACAATAGGCTCGGGCCAGCCACCAGGACGGTCCTGGCGTCCACCTCTCGCAGGTGGCGCCGGGTCCGCCCGCCGTCGGAGGAGCAGACGATGACAACGCAGCGCACCCGGTCGCTCGGGCGCCCGACCCTCGATGCGGTCGCGGCGCGCGCCGGTGTCGGTCGGGGCACGGTCTCCCGGGTGGTCAACGGCTCACCGCAGGTCAGTCCGGAGGCCCGGGCCGCGGTCCAACAGGCCATCGCCGAGCTGGGGTACGTGCCGAACCGGGCCGCCCGCGCGCTCGTCACCCAACGGACCGACTCCGTGGCGCTCGTGGTCTCCGAATCCGGCGAGCGGGTCTTCACCGAGCCGTTCTTCGCCGCGATCGTCCGGGGGATCAGCTCCGGCCTGCTGGAGACGCCGATGCAGCTCTGGCTGGCCATGGCCCAGTCGCCGGTGGAGCGGGAGCGGGTCGAGCACCACCTGACCAACCAGCACGTCGACGGCGTCCTGCTGCTGTCGTTGCACGACTCCGACCCGCTGCCGACGCTGCTGGAGGAACGCGGCCTGCCCGCGGTGCTCGGCGGTCGGCCCGCCCGGATGCTCCAGCCGGGCGCCCAGCCGGCCTGGTTCGTCGACGTGGACAACGTTGGCGGAGCCCGGCAGGCCGTCGAGTACCTGGCGATGCAGGGGCGACGGCGCATCGCCACCATCGCCGGTACGCAGGACATGGGCGTGGGCCTGGCCCGCCTGGCCGGCTACACCGAGGCGGTGAAGGCCACCGGGGCCGGCGTCAACCCCGACCTGATCGCGTACGGCGACTTCAGCGAGGGCAGCGGCGCGAGCGCCATGCGGCGACTGTTGAACGTCTGCCCGGACCTGGACGCGGTCTTCGTCGCGTCCGACCTGATGGCGTTCGGCGCGCTGCGGACGCTGCGGGAGGCCGGCCGGCGGGTGCCGGAGGACGTCGCGGTGATCGGCTTCGACGACGCGACGATCGCCCTCCGGGCGGACCCGCCGCTGACCACCGTCTTCCAACCGGTGGAGGAGATGGGCCGACAGATGGCCCGCCTGCTGGTGGCCCGGATCCGCGGCGAGGACCTACCGGCCACGCACCTCCTCCTGGACACCCAGTTGGTCCACCGCGCCTCCGCCTGACCGCCCCCGGGCGCGGGGGTTACGGGGCCCAGCGGCGGAGTTCGCGCTTGGCCAGGGAGTTGCGGTGGACCTCGTCGGGGCCGTCGGCCAGGCGTAGGGTGCGGGTCTGTGCCCAGAGGGCGGCCAGCGGGGTGTCCTGGCTGACGCCGGCGCCGCCGTACCCCTGGATGGCCTTGTCGATCACCCACTCCGCCATCGCCGGGGTGCCGATCTTGATGGCCTGGATCTCGGTGTGTGCGCCCTTGTTGCCGACGGTGTCCATCAGCCAGGCCGTCTTCAGCACCAGCAGGCGGGCCTGCTCGATGCGCACCCGCGACTCGGCGATCCACTCCCGGACCACGCCCTGCTCCGCGAGGGGCCGGCCGAACGCGATCCGTTCGTTGGCCCGGCGGCAGAGCAGCTCCAACGCCCGCTCAGCCATTCCGATCAATCGCATGCAGTGGTGGATCCGGCCCGGACCCAGTCGGGCCTGGGCGATGGCGAAGCCGGTGCCCTCGGCGCCGATCAGGTTCTCCGCCGGCACCCGGACGTCGGTGAAGTCGATCTCGGCGTGCCCGCCGTGTGAACCGTCGGTGTAGCCGAAGACGGTCATGCCCCGGCGGACGTGCACCCCGGGAGTGTCCCGGGGGACCAGCACCATGCTCTGCTGGCGGTGCCGGTCGGCGTCGGGGTCGGTCTTGCCCATCACGATGAAGATCTCGCAGCGCGGGTCCATCGCGCCGGACGACCACCACTTGCGTCCGTTGATCACGTACTCGTCGCCGTCCCGGGTGATCCGGGTGGCGATGTTTGTGGCGTCGGAGGACGCCACGTCGGGTTCGGTCATGCAGAACGCGGAGCGGATCTCGCCCTCCAGCAGCGGCGTCAGCCAGCGCTGCCGCTGGGCGTCCGAGCCGAACTCGGCAAGCAGCTCCATGTTGCCGGTGTCCGGCGCCGCGCAGTTGACCGCCTCGGGCGCCAGATGCGGGCTGCGCCCGGTCAACTCGGCGAGCGGCGCGTACTGGAGGTTGGTCAGGCCGGCGCCGTAGCGCGGGTCGGGGAGGAACAGGTTCCACAGGCCGCGTTTGCGGGCCTCCGCCTTCAGCTCGGCCAACACCGGGGTACGCGACCAGGGGTCACCGGCGGCCACCTGCTCGGCGTGCACGGCCTCGGCCGGGTAGACGTGCTCGGTCAGGAACCGGGTCAGCTCGTCGCGCAGCTCCTCGGTCCGGGTGTCGTAAGCGAAATCCATCACCGCTCCCTGGCGGCGGTCAGCCCGTGCGCGACCAGCGGTGCCACCATCTCGCCGATCCGGTCGAAGCCCTCGCCGAGCGTCTGCCCGAGCGTGTGCCGGTAGTGGATGCCCTCGCAGATGACAGCGAGCTTGAAGCACCCGAGCGCCACGTGCCAGTGCAGCGGCCCGACGTCCACGTCGCTGCGCCCGGCGTACCTGTCGATCAACTCGCAGCCGGTGGGAAAGCCGGCGCGTGGGCCGAGCCCGTCGGCGACCGGGTTGCCCTCGGCCGTGTCGCTGCTGCCGAGGACATCCCAGTACGTCAGGAGCAGCCCCAGGTCGGCGAGCGGGTCACCGAGGGTGGCCATCTCCCAGTCGAGGACGGCGTGCACTGCCACCGGGTCGGCCGAGGCGAGGAGATTGTCCAACCGGTAGTCGCCGTGCACGATCCGGCCGGCGTTCGCGCCCTCCGGGGCGGTCGCGGCCAGCAGGTCCCGCAGCTCGTCGATGCCGGGCAGGTCGCGGCTGCGCGAGCGGTCGAGCTGCCCGGCCCAGCGGCGGACCTGCCGGGCCAGGTAGCCCTCGGGGCGGCCGAAGTCGCCCAACCCGACGGCGGCGGGCTCGACGGTGTGCAGCGCGGCGAGGGTGTCCATCATCGCCATGGCGAGCGCCCGTCGTCGTTCGTCGCCGAGCGGGTCGGTCTGCGCGCGGGTGCGGAACACCTCGCCGGGCATCCGCTCCATCAGATAGAACGGGGCGCCGATCACGTCCGGGTCGGTGCAGAGCAGAAGCGCGCCGGGCACCGGCACCTCGGTCGGCGCCAGCGCCGAGATGACCCGGAACTCGCGTGCCATGTCGTGCGCGGTCGCCAGCACGTGCCCCAGCGGTGGGCGGCGCAGCACGACCTCGCGGTCGCCGAGGCGCAGCAGGTAGGTGAGGTTGGACTTGCCGCCCGCGATCAGGTCGGCCCGCGGCGGCCCGGCGGCCAGCTCGGGTCGGTGCTGGGCCAGGTAGTCGGCGAGGCGGTCCAGGGCCAGACCCGCGGGTGAGGCCGGGACGGCCTCGGGCCGCGACGCATCGACGGCCGGATCACTCATCCGACTAGTTGATGGCAGGCCGTTCACGTTGTCAAGGTCAGATACGCCTGACGTGTCGTCGTCAGCGCCTCGGCCATGCGGACGCGGCGCCGCCGCCGGTCGAGCCACCCGAGCGGACAATCCCCCATCCTTGCGACAGTTGCCTGGATATCGTCTTCATGGTGGCCGTGGCAGCGGTCTCCGGAGCGACGGGGGTCAATCGTGGTGAAGGCGGGCAAGGGTACGACGACGGTCGGCGAGCTCTTGCTCAGCCGGCTCTACGACCTCGGGGTGCGCCATGTCTTCGGGTTGCCGGGCGACTACAACATGGATTTCCTCGATCAGATCGAGGCGTTCGACGGGATCGAGTGGGTCGGCAGCTGCAACGAACTCAACGCCGGCTACAGCGCCGACGGATACGCCCGCCTCGGCGGCGTGGCCGCGATCCTCACGACGTTCGGTCCCGGTGAGCTGTCGGCGGTCAACGCGCTGGCCGGGGCCATGGCGGAGTCGGTGCCCATCGTCTCGATCGTCGGTGGTCCGACCGAGGAGATCATGCGGGAGCGCACCTCCATGCACCACTCGCTCGCCGACGGGGACTTCGAGCACTGGATGCGGGTGGCCCGCGAGGTGACGGTCGCCCAGACCTCGCTGACCGCGCAGAACGCCCTGGGGGAGGTCGACCGGGTGCTCACCGAGTGCTGGTCGCAGCAGCGTCCGGTCTACGTCCGGATGCCCGGCGACGTGGCCCACGCCGAGGTCGCCGAGCCGGGGCGACCGTTCACCCGCCCCGAGCCGGTCGTGGCGCCCGGGCAGCTCGACGCCTTCGCCGCCGCCGCCCGGCGGCTGCTCGCCGGTGCCGAGCGGCCCGCCATGCTGGTGGGGAACCTGCCGATCCGCTTTGACCTCGGCGCCGCCGTCACCGCCATGGCCGCCGACCGGAACTGGCCGGTCGCCGCGCATTCGCTGGGACGGGGACTGCTCGACGAGTCCAACCCTCACTACGTGGGCGCCTACAACGGCGGTGACAGCGTCGACGAGGTCCGTGCGGTAGTGGAGGGCGCGGACGCACTGGTCTGTGTGGGCACCACGTTCTTCGACTGGGACGGCCTGTTCACCGCCGACATCACGGTGGACCGGGTCATCAGCCTGCACCGCGACGCCGCCGTCGTCGCCGGCACCCGCTTCGCCCCGGTCGCCCTGCCGGCGGCGTTGCGGTGCCTGCACGAGATCGCCCCGAACCGTACGGCGGAATGGTCACGCGCGCCGCTGCTGGCGGCCGACCCACCCGCACTCGACCCGTCGAACACCGAACCGATCCGGCAGGCACGGCTCTGGCCGGCGATCCAGAGCATGCTGCGCGAGGGGGACATCTTCGTCCCGGAGACCGGCACCCCGTCCTTCGGCGCGGCGACGATGCGCCTGCCCGCCGACGTCACCGTCGTGTGGCCGCCCATCTGGGGCTCGATCGGCTACGCCACCCCGGCCGCCTTCGGCGCCGCGGTGGCGGCACCGGATCGGCGGACGGTGCTTGTCACCGGCGACGGATCACTGCAACTGACGGTGCAGGAGATCAGCCGGATGCTCGCCTGCAACCAACGTCCGATCATCATCGTGGTCAACAACGGCGGCTACACCGTCGAACGGGCAGTCGATGGACGGCATCAGCCGTACAACGACATCGACAACTGGCGGTACACGGAACTGCCCGCGGTGTTCGGACGGGACAAGGGCTTCACGGCCCACGTCGCCCGTACCGAAGGCGAGCTCGCCGCCATCCTGGCCGGCATCGACGGCCCCCCGGCCCAGTTGACCCTCATCGAGGTGGAGACCGACCCACTGGACCTGCCCACCGGCATGCCCCAGTGGGGTCGGGAGACCTCCGCCGCGGACTACCACGCGCAGCTCGCCTCCACACCGGTCCTGCCCCTGGGCGGGCTCCCCTGAGCGTCGGCTTCCTCACCTGCCGGAACCAGCCGGTCGCCGCTCGTGAATTTCCCCTCGGGACATGCCTCTGCAACAGGGACGAAATGGTCAACCGGCAGGCTGTATCGCATCCTGCCGGCCGCTTCTCGCCGGCCCGCCGAGCGGAGGGACAGACATGTTGCTGCGAGTTCGGGTCACCCTGCCGGACCGTCCGGGCACGCTCGGCCAGGTCGCCCGCACGTTGGGCGTCTCCGGCGCGGACATCGTCCAGGTGGTGGTCCTCGAACGACTCGGCGGGCGCGCGGTGGACGACTTCACTGTCGTCTGGCCGGGGGCCGCCCGGGTGGAGCGGCTGCTGGCTGGTCTCGCGGCGATTCCGGGCGTGCGGGTGGACGGCGTGTGGCGGGCGATCGGCGCGCCCACCACCACCGGCCAGGACGCTGAGTTGTTGGCCCAGGTCGCGGCCAACCCGGCCGACGGGCTGGCCACCCTTGTCGACGCGGTGCCCGGGCTGCTGGCGGCCGACTGGGCCGTCGCCGCCGTGGTGCCTGTCGACTGGGCCTCACGGACCGGGGGCGGCGGGGCGACGGTGGGGCACGCGAGCTGGCGTGCGCCCGTACCCCTGCGGTTGCCGGAGGTGACCCCGCTGCGCGGTCGGTCGATGACCACGCCCGACGGCACCCACCACGCGATCGCGCCGTTCGGTCGGGCGGGCCTGGTGCTGGTGGCGGCTCGGGAATACAGCGACACCCTGTGCGCCGCCAACTTCCACAGCACCGAGGTCGACCGGCTCACCCAGCTGGTCCGGGCCAGTGCGGTGATCCTCGGTGATCGGCTGGACCTGGTCGGCGCGCCGCCGGTGGTCGCCGGCCCCTGACCGGCCGGCGAGTTCCCGGGCGCGACACCGCCGGGCAATCGGGCGGCAACAGCCGGGGGTGAGGCTCTGAGGTGGGGAAGGGAGCCAACCATGACATTGTGGCGGATTCGAGCCACCGTGGACGACCGACCGGGCTACCTGTCGGTGCTCACGGCGAGCCTCGCGCTGCGCGGGGTCAACATCCTCACCGTGCAGGTGCAACCCACCGAGCAGGGCGCGGTGGACGACTTCCTGGTCGACGCTCCGGACACGCTCGACGAGGCGGGTTTGATCGCCGCCGTCGAGCGCGGTCGGGGCCGGGACTGCTGGGTGGCGCGCACCGAGGCGCGCGGCCTTGTCGACCAGCCCACCCGGGTCCTCGGGCTGGCCAACCGGCTGGCGCGCGATCCGGACGCGACGGGCGAGGCGTTGCGGACCCTGCTCGGCGCCGACTCGGTCACCTGGCGACCGGCGTCGACAGGCGTCGACTCGGGGATCACCGACGCCACCATGTCGCTTGCCGATCCGGCGGGCGGCTCGTTCGCGCTGCGCCGGGCCGCGCCCGCCTTCACCCCGGCGGAGTACGCCCGGGCGCAGGCCCTTGTCGAGCTGGCCGCCACCGTGGCACGTCGGGCCGCGGAGCAGGTCACAGTGGTGCTGCCCGACGGGGCCGAGGTGGCCGTCCGGCCGGGCTGCGCGGACGACCTGTCCGGCGTCGTCGAGCTGCACGAGACATGCTCGCCACGGAGCCGGCACCGGCGTTACCTGGGTGGGGCGCTGCTGCCGCAGCCCGCCCGACTGCGCCGGCTGCTGGAGCCGGTTCGAGGGTTGACGCTGGTCGCCACGACCACCGGTGCCGACGGTGCGGCGGAGTCGGTGGTCGCCATGGCCAACCTGCTCGGCGAGGGCGACGAGGCCGAGGTGGCGCTGCTGGTGCGCGACGACTGGCAGCGGCGGGGGCTGGGCTCGGCGTTGCTGCGCCGGTTGGTCCGGCACGCCGACGCCGTCGGGTACGCGGCGTTGGTGCTGCATGTCCAGGCGGAGAACGCCCCGATGCTGCGGACGCTGCGGCGGCTGGACCGGCCCAGCTCCGTGGAGCGCGACGGCGGGCGGTTCACCGTCACCGTCCCGCTCGCCCACCGGCGTCAGCGCGAAGGCGGTTCGCGGCGGCCCGAGACGCAGAACCGGTTGCCCTCCGGGTCGGCGAGCACCACGTACGGCGGTTCGGTGGGCAGCGGGTCGGTGGGGTAGTGCGCCCAGTCCACCGGCTGGGCGCCGAGTGCGAGCAGCCTGTCGACCTCCTCGTCGAGGCTGCGCTCACCGGCGTCCAGGTCGAGGTGGACGCGGGGAAACTCCTCGACCGGGCTCTCGCTGAGGTCCATCGCGATGGGCGCGCCCGGCGCCCCGGGCGGTGGCTCCAGCACGATCCACTCGTCGCCGGGATGCCGGGGCGGGCGGCGGCGGTAGCCGAGCGCGCCGGCCCAGAACGCCGCGGCCCGTTCCGGATCGGACACTCCCAGCGAGAGTTGCGCGATCATCGCCATCGTTCGACGGTACGCCACGACCGGCCGTCGGAGCGGTGTCCGGGGCCGGTCGTGGGCGTTCGTCGGTCAGCTGGTGAAGGTGATCCGGTCGCGACGGCGACGCATCATCAGCAGGGCGCCGCCGCCGATGAGAGCGACACCGCCGAGCGCGTAGGTGGTGACCGCCACGCCGGTGAGCGGGAGGCTGCCGCCGTTGTCGCCGCCGCCCGCGCCCGCCGCGGCCGAGGTTGAACCGCCCGGCGCCGCCGACTCCGACGGCGAGACCGAGCCCGTCGGCGTTGACGTCGGCGTGGTCGGCGTCGGCGTGGTCGTGGCCGGTGTGGTCGCCGTCGGCGTCGGCGTCGGCGACTCAGTGGTCGGCGTGGTCGGCGTCGGCGTCGGGGTCGGCGACGCGGTGGCCGTGGTGCCAGCGCACGTGTGGCTGAGGTTGAACCGCTCACCCTCGCCGCTGACCAGGGCGCTGCCGCCGGTCAACGTCCATCCGGTCGGGGTGAAGAGATAGGCGTGCTTCACCTGCTTGTCGCCTCCGCCGTTGGCGGAGAGGAAGTCGGTGTAGGGGTCGGCGGGGTTCGGCACGGTCACCGTCACGGTGACGCCAGCGGTGTCCTTGAAGGTCAGGGACAGGGTCTGGAAGTCGCCGGACTGCTTGGTGGGCAGCACGAAGTGCCAACCGTCCTGGTCGGCGGGTCGGGTGCCGAACTTGGGGTCCTGGCACTCCTGCTGGAACGCCCCCGCCGTCTTGCCGATGTGGGCGCGGTTGAGGGGGACGATGCTCGATGCCCAGGCCGGTGAGGCGATGGCGAGAACGGCCGTGGCGGCGGCCGTGCAGACGGCCGAGCGCATCAGGCGCCGACGCAGTGGCATGAGGTTTCCTCCGAGATTGGTCGAGGGGGCCGCCCATGATCCCATGGTGGGAAGGCCCGGGCGGCATCGGCCAACCGGGTTGAGCTGGGGCGACGTCTCGGGCGGAAGTGGCTGCCGGGCCGACTTTTCGTGCGGCCGTGCGCGTGTCGCTGTAACGCCCACGAGTGCGGTGACGCTGGCGGCGGGACACGGGCTTCCCAATCGGCGATGGCCACATTACATTGTCGTCTATCCATGGGAGCGCTTCCATCGCCTGCCATGGTCATACCGCCACCCCCGATGCCGCCGGTGGCCGTGCCGCCCGTACGCCGTCCCGCGTCGGTGCGACCATCGGCGGCGCCTCCGACAGGAGCCCGCCATGCGCCATGCCACCCGGTCGGTTGCCGGCCGCTCACCGGTCGTCGACCAACCCTGGCCCCGCCGGCTGCTGGCCGCCGGCATCGCCCTGCTCACCGGCCTGTCCCTGGTGGTCGCCGGACCGGTGTCGGCACCCGCGTCCGCGGCCCCGGCCTCCTTCAACTACGCCGAGGCGTTGCAGAAGTCGCTGCTCTTCTACGAGGCGCAGCAGTCCGGTCGGAAGCCCAGCTGGAACCGGGTCTCCTGGCGCGGCGACAGCGCGCTCACCGACGGCGCCGACGTCGGGCTGGACCTCACCGGCGGCTGGTACGACGCCGGCGACCACGTCAAGTTCGGCTTCCCGATGGCGTTCAGCGCCACGATGCTGGCCTGGGGCGCGGTGGAGTACCGCAGTGGCTACACCGCGTCCGGGCAACTGCCGCACCTGCTCAACAACCTGCGCTTCGTCAACGACTACTTCATCAAGGCGCACCCGTCGGCAAACGTCCTCTACGGACAGATCGGCAAGGGCGACGACGACCACAAGTGGTGGGGCCCGGCCGAGGTGATGCCGATGGCGCGACCCGCGTACAAGATCGACGCGAGCTGTGGCGGCGCGGACCTGGCCGGGGAGACGGCCGCCGCGATGGCCGCCTCCTCGATGGTGTTCCGGCCCACCGACGCGACCTACGCGGACAAGCTGCTCACCCACGCCAGGCAGCTCTACACGTTCGCCGACACGGTGCGGAAGTCCTACCACGAGTGCATCACCGACGCGACAAGCTTCTACCGCTCGTGGAGCGGCTGGCAGGACGAGCTGGTCTGGGCCGCCATCTGGCTGCACCGGGCCACCGGCGAGGCTGGTTACCTGACCAAGGCCGAGAGCGAGTACGACAAGCTCGGCACCGAGAACCAGTCCACCACCCGCTCCTACAAGTGGACAATCGCCTGGGACAACAAGCAGTTCGGGGCGTACGTGCTGCTGGCCAACCTGACCGGCAAGCAGAAGTACGTCGATGACGCCAACCGCTGGCTGGACTACTGGACCGTCGGGGTGGACGGGCAACGGGTGCCGTACTCGCCGGGCGGGATGGCAGTGCTCGACTCGTGGGGCGCGCTGCGCTACGCCGCGAACACCTCCTTCGCCGCGCTCGTCTACAGCGACAAGACCACCGACACCACCCGCAAGGCGCGCTACCACGACTTCGCCGTCCGGCAGATCAACTACGCGCTCGGCGACAACCCGCGCAACTCCAGCTACGTCATCGGGTTCGGCGCCAACGCACCGAAGAACCCGCACCACCGCACCGCGCACGGCTCCTGGTGGGACAGCCAGACCGTGCCCGTCGAGACCCGGCACACCCTCTACGGCGCACTTGTCGGCGGCCCGTCCTCGGCCAACGACGCGTACAGCGACAGCCGGTCGGACTACGTGATGAACGAGGTGGCCACCGACTACAACGCCGGCTTCACGTCCGCGTTGGTCCGACTGACCTCCGAGTACGGCGGCACGCCGCTTGCGAACTTCCCGGTCGCCGAGACGCCGGACATCGACCAGCTGACGGTGGAGACCACCGTGACGCAGGCCGAGCCCCGGGCCACCGGGCTGAAGACGATGATCTACAACAAGTCGGCGTTCCCGGCGCGCGCACTGACCGACGGGAAGTTCCGGTACTTCTTCCGGCCCGACGGCACCGGCCCGGTGCAGGTCACCGCCGGCTACACCCAGGGCTGCCCGTCCCCGACGAGCGCCAAGCAGTTCAGCGGCGACATCTGGTACGTGGAGGTGGACTGCACCGGGCACACCATCGCCCCGGCCGGCCAGTCGGCGCACCGGATGGAGGTCCAGTTCAAGATCGGCGTGCCGGAGGGCGGCACCTGGGACCCGACAAACGACCCGTCGTACCAGGCGACCGCCGGGCCCAACCGCAAGGTGCCGCTCTACTCCGGCGGGGTACGGGTCTGGGGCGAGGAGCCCGGACCGGCCACCCCGGACACCACCGCGCCCACTGTGCCCGGCACGCCCGTCGCGTCCGCGATCACGTCCAGTGGGCTCACGCTGACCTGGGCCGCGTCCACCGACACCGGCGGCAGCGGGTTGGCCGGCTACGAGGTGACCCGTACCTCGGCCGGCGTCGACCCGGTCGTCACCGCCTCGACGGGGGCCACAGTCGCCGTGACCGGGTTGGCGCCCGAGCGGACGTACCAGTTCACAGTGCGGGCGCTCGACGGCTCCGGCAACCGCTCGGCGGCATCGGCCGCGCTCAGCGTCACCACGCCGGCCGGCCCGGCGCCGGACACCACGGCGCCGACCGCACCCGGTACGCCCACCGCCTCCGCGATCGGCCCGACCGGTCTGACCCTGACCTGGGGCCCGTCCACCGACGCGGTGGGCGTCACCGCCTACCGCGTCTACCGGGGCGGGAACGTGTTGGTCGGCTCGGCCACCGGCACCACGCTTGCGGTGACCGGGCTGACCGCCTCCACCACGTACACGTTCACTGTGGTGGCGGTGGACGCGGCCGGAAACGTGTCAGCCGCGTCGCCCGGCGTCACTGTCACCACCACGGCCCCGCCGGCCGGCGGCGGCTGCGCGGTGACCTGGACGGCGAACAACTGGGACACCGGGTTCACCGCGAACATCACGATCGCCAACACCGGCACCACGGCGATCAACGGCTGGACGCTCGCGTTCACGTTCCCGAGCAGCGGGCAGAAGATCGGGCAGGCCTGGTCGGCGAACGTGACCCAGACCGGCGCCGCGGTGACCGCGTCGAACCTGTCCTACAACGGGACACTGGCGCCGGGTGCGTCGACGAGCTTCGGCTTCAACGGCACCCACACCGGCAGCACCACCAGGCCGACCGCCTTCACGGTGAACGGCGCCGCCTGCACCGTCTCCTGACCCATCGACGCTGCGTGACGTGGCCGGTACCGCCCCGGGCGACCGGCCACGCCGCAAGCCCAAAACATTTCCGAAACTTTTCCGTAAAACCGTTGCCCGGACCGGTGCGTGGTTAACATCGACTGCGTTAGATATCCCACCCCAAGACGTCCGGTCGTTCCGCCTCGGCGGCCCGGGTGTAGGCCAGTAAGGAGGCCGAGATGGCAATGAGCCCATCCGTTCATCGCGGCGGGACTCGGCGACGGCGATCAACCGCCGTCCGAGCGCTGCTCGCCGGCGCGTTCAGCGTCGTGACCGTGGCCGCCGTCGCGGTGATGATGCCCTCGGCGAACGCCGCCGCGACCACGCTCGGCGCGGCCGCCGCGCAGTCGGGCCGGTACTTCGGCACCGCCATCGCGGCGGGCCGGCTGGGCGATTCCACGTACAGCACGATCGCGGCGCGTGAGTTCAACATGATCACGGCCGAGAACGAGATGAAGCCGGACGCGACGGAGCCCCAGCGGGGCCAGTTCAACTTCAACTCCGGTGACCAGATCTACAACTGGGCGACCCAGCGTGGCCTGAAGGTCCGTGGGCACACCCTGGCCTGGCACGCGCAGCAGCCGGGGTGGATGCAGAGCCTGAACGGCAGCAGCCTGCGTCAGGCGATGATCGACCACATCAACGGCGTGATGGGCCACTACCGGGGCAAGCTCGCCGCGTGGGACGTGGTCAACGAGGCGTTCAACGAGGACGGCAGCCGCCGCTCGTCCAACCTCCAGGGCACCGGTAACGACTGGATCGAGGTGGCGTTCCGCACCGCGCGGGCGGCCGACCCGTCGGTCAAGCTCTGCTACAACGACTACAACATCGAGAACTGGTCGTACGGCAAGACGCAGGGCGTCTACCGCATGATCCAGGACTTCAAGTCCCGTGGCGTGCCGATCGACTGCGTCGGGTTGCAAACCCACTTCACCGGCGGCAGCTCGCTGCCGAGCAACTTCCAGACCACGCTGTCCAGCTTCGCCGCGCTCGGCGTGGACGTGGCGCTGACCGAGGTCGACGTCACCAACTCCTCCACCACCCAGTACGCCGGGCTGACCCAGGCGTGCCTGAACGTGCCGCGCTGCATCGGCATCACCGTCTGGGGCGTACGCGACAGCGACTCCTGGCGCTCGAACGAGAGCCCGCTGCTCTTCGACGGCGGCGGCAACAAGAAGGCCGCCTACACCTCCGTCCTCAACGCGCTCAACGCGGCCCCCCCGACCTCGAGCCCGACCGCGACCCCGACGGTGAGCCCGACCACGAGCCCGACCACGAGCCCGACCACGCCGCCGCCGAGCGGCGGCGCCGGCCGGATCGTCGGCGTGCAGTCGGGCCGGTGCATCGACGTGCCAAACGCCACGCAGACCAACGGCACCCGCGTCCAGCTCTACGACTGCCACACTCAGTCGAACCAGCAGTGGACGTACACCGCGAACAAGCAGTTGAGGGTCTACGGCAGCAAGTGCCTCGACGCGAACGGCGCGGCCACCGCCAACGGCACCGGAATCGTCATCTGGGACTGCAACAGCGGGGCAAACCAGCAGTGGAACATCAACTCCAACGGCACCATCAGCGGCGTGCAGTCCGGCCGGTGCCTGGACGTCTGGGGCACCGGCAACGGCCAGCAGATCCAGCTGTACGACTGCCACGGGCAGACCAACCAGCAGTGGCGGACCGACTTCGGCGGCACCACGCCGACCACGCCGCCGCCGACCACGACGCCGCCGCCAACCACGGCTCCGCCGGGCGGCTGCGCGCTTCCGTCGACCTACCGGTGGTCGTCGACCGGCGCGCTGACGAACCCGCAGAACGGCTGGGTCTCGCTCAAGGACTTCACAAACGTGGTCTACAACGGCAAGCACCTGGTCTACGGGTCGAACGTCAACAGCAGTGGCCAGTACGGCTCGATGAACTTCAGCACGTTCACCAACTGGTCCGACATGGCCTCGGCCACCCAGACCGGAATGAGCCAGGGCACTGTGGCGCCCACGCTGCTGTACTTCGCCCCGAAGAACATCTGGGTGCTGGCGTACCAGTGGGGACCGACCTCGTTCAGCTACAAGACGTCGAGCGACCCGACGAACGCCAACGGCTGGTCCTCGGCACAGACGCTGTCCACCGCCACCCTCTCCGACGCCCCGTACGGGGTGATCGACCAGACCCTCATCGGCGACGACCAGAACATGTACCTGTTCTTCGCCGGGGACAACGGCAAGATCTACCGGTCGAGCATGCCGCTGGGGAACTTCCCGGGCAGCTTCGGCTCGACCTACACGACGATCATGACCGACTCGACGAACAACCTGTTCGAGGGCGTCGAGGTCTACAAGGTGCAGGGCCAGAACCAGTACCTCATGATCGTCGAGGCGATCGGGAGCCAGGGACGCTACTTCCGGTCGTTCACGTCCACCAGCCTGAGCGGCTCGTGGACCCCGCAGGCCGCCAGCGAGAGCAACCCCTTCGCCGGCAAGGCCAACAGCGGCGCGACGTGGACCAACGACATCAGCCACGGTGACCTGGTCCGCAACAACCCCGACCAGACCAAGACCATCGACGCCTGCAACCTGCAGTTCCTGTACCAGGGCAAGAACCCCAGTGCGGGAGGCGACTACAACCTGCTGCCGTGGCGGCCGGGTGTACTGACCCTCCAGCGCTAGGCGCACAACCGTTCGCGGAGAACCAGGGCGTGTCCGGCACCGTGCGGTGCCGGGCACGCCCGCCCGGTTCAGCCGGCCAGTTCCTCCGCGAGCAGGTTGAGTTCCCGGACAGTCACCGTTCCTCGGGTGGAGCGGTGACTGTCCAAGATCTCGCCCGGGACCGGGGATAACCGCCCGGGATTTCGGGCAAGTCATCTGTGTGGGGGAGTTGCTGACCGTCGGGCACGGCACGGCCGACCGGGTGCGGCTGGGAGAGTTGCTGACCGGCGCCGGGGTGACCATGCTCGTGGACGTGCGACGGTACCCGGCCAGCCGCACCAACCCGGACGTCCACCGCGAGGAGCTTGAACGGTGGTTGCCCGAGTGCGGGATCGACTACCGCTGGGAGCCGGACCTGGGCGGACGCCGGCACGTCCGGGCCGGCGACCCCGAGCCGGACACCTGGTGGAAGGTCCCCGCGTTCCGGGCGTACGCCGCGTACTCCCGCAGGCCGGAGTTCGACGTGGCGCTGACCGAGGTGCTCACCGACGCGGCCCGGCGGACCACGGCCGTGATGTGCAGCGAGAGCCTCTGGTGGCGCTGCCACCGCCGGCTGATCGCCGACGTCGTGACCCTCGGTCGGGGAACGCCGGTGGCGCACCTCATGCCGGAGGGGCGGCTCAGCCCCCACCAGCCATCCGAGGGTGCCCGCCGGCTCCCCGACGGGCACCTGTGCTGGGACGGCTGAGTCACTCCACCAGGTCGTCGGCGAGCAGATCCATCAGAAGGCCGTCGTGCCAGCGCCCGTCCTCGCCGCGCTCGTAGCGGCGCAGCACGCCCACCGGGCGGAAACCGACCTTCGCGTACGCGCGGATCGCGGCGCTGTTCGCCGCGGCCGGGTCGATGGTGAAGCGGTGGTGGCCGTACTCGTCGATCAGGTGCCGGGTGAGGGCGCGGATCGCGTCCACGCCGAGCCCCGCGCCGCGCACCGCCGGGTCGAGGAAGACGTCCAGGCTGGCGTGCCGGTAGTCCGGGTCCGATTCGGCGTGCCACTGGATCGCACCGACCACCCGGCCGTCGTGCTCGATGGCGTACACGTGCAGGTCGTCGTCGCCGAGGTCGGCGCGGACGGAATCGGCGAGGTCGTCACCGCCGCGCCACCACCGGCGTACCTCCGGGGCGGCCCGGATCGCCGCGAGGGCCGGCACGTCCGCGACCGTCGCCGGTCGCAGGGTCACCGCCCGCCCGCGCAGCACCGGCTCAGCCCCGGATCTCGCCGTGCTCGACGCAGACCGCCGACCAGCCGACCGGCAGCACCTGCACCTTCATCCGGCGGCGGCACCGCTGGCAGAACCGGGGCGGCTCCAACTGGCGGGCCGAGGCGCAGCCCGGGTGGGCGGCGGCCGTCGCCGGCTCACCGCACCTGTCACACCACACCTCGGTCGTCGTCATTGTCGTCACAGCGTGGCAGAAAGCGCCTTGACCGGCATCTTCAATTCGTCGAGCAGGTCCAGGTCGGCTGTCGCCGGCCGACCCAGCGTGGTCAGGTAGTTGCCGACGATCACCGCGTTGATGCCGCCGAGCAGACCGTCGCGGGTGCCCAGGTCACCGAGGGTGATCTCCCGACCGCCCGCGTACCGGAGGATGGTCCGTGGCATGGCCAGCCGGAACGCGGCGATGGCCCGCAGCGCGTCCTTGCCCTCCACCACCGGGCGGTCACCGAGTGGCGTGCCCGGCCGGGGGTTGAGGAAGTTGAGCGGCACCTCGTGCGGATTCAACTCGGCGAGCTGCGCGGCGAACTCCGCCCGCTGCTCGACGGTCTCGCCGAGGCCGAGAATGCCACCGCAGCACACCTCCATGCCGGAGTCGCGCACCATCCGCAGCGTCTCCCAGCGCTCCTCCCAGGAGTGCGTGGTGACCACGTTGGGGAAGTACGACCGGCAGGTCTCCAGGTTGTGGTTGTACCGGTGCACGCCCATGTCGACAAGGTCGTCGACCTGCTCCTGGGTGAGCATGCCCAGCGACGCGGCGACCTGGATGTCGACCTCCGCCTTGATGGCGGCGACACCCTCGCGCATCTGCTTCATGAGCCGGGCGTCCGGGCCGCGCACCGCGGCCACGATGCAGAACTCGGTCGCGCCCGTCTTCGCGGTCTGCTTCGCGGCCTCGACAAGCGACGGGATGTCCAGCCAGACCGACCGCACGGGGGAGGTGAACAGGCCCGACTGGGAGCAGAAGTGGCAGTCCTCCGGGCAGCCGCCGGTCTTCAGCGACACGATGCCCTCGACCTCGACCTCGGGACCGCACCAGCGCATCCGCACGTCGTGGGCGAGTTGCAGGGCGGCGGGCAGGTGCTCGTCGGGCAGGTTCAGCACCGCGAGGATGCCGGCCTGGTCGAGGCCGACACCGTCACCCAGCACCTGGGTCCGGGCCTGGTCGAGGATCTCTGGCATGGCTCGTACCCTACTAGGCCGGGGTCCAGGCCCCCCGATCAGCCGGAATGGCCTGGCCGCCGGTGACCGCCCAGGTCGAGTGGATCCGTCGGGCTGACGGTGGCGGGTGGTAATTTCGCCCGGCGGGTGTCGGGCTGACCGGCGCGGACGGCGGCGAAGGGGTGACGGTGGCGGACTGGCTGGCGGCGCTCGACCGCCGCGCGCAGTTACGGGCGAAGGCCGGGCTGACCCGGCGGCTGCACCCGCGACCCGCTGGCGACGGGGTGACCGACCTGGCCGGCAACGACTACCTCGGTCTGGCCACCCACCCGGAGGTCACCGCCGCGGCCGTGGCGGCGCTGTCGGCGTACGGGCTGGGGGCCACCGGGTCCCGCCTGGTGCGGGGTTCCACCGACGCCCACCAGGCGCTTGAGGACGAGCTGGCGCAGTGGCTCGGCACCGATCGCGCCCTCGTCTTCTCCTCCGGCTACCTGGCCAACCTCGGTGCGCTGCGGGCGCTCGTCCAACCTCGTACGCTGCTCGTCTCCGACGCCCACAACCACGCGTCCCTGATCGACGGCTGCCGGATCTCCGGGGCGGAGACGGTGGTCACCCCGCACGCCGACGTGGCCGCCGTGGCCGCCGCGCTCGCGGCCGCTCCGGGCCGCCCGGCGGTGGTGGTGACGGAGTCGGTCTTCTCGGTCGACGGTGACCTCGCGCCGCTGGCCCGGCTGCACGCGGTGGCCCGCCGGCACGGTGCGCTCCTGCTCGTCGACGACGCGCACGCGCTCGGCGTGACCGGTCCGGGCGGCGCCGGCGCGGTGGTCGCCGCGGGGCTGGCCGGCGCACCGGACGTGCTGGTGACCGCCACCCTGTCCAAGGCGCTCGGTGGCGCCGGTGGCGTGGTCGCCGGTCCGGCCGAGTTCGTCAGGCATCTGGTGGAGACCGGGCGCACGTTCATCTTCGACACCGCGCTCCCACCGGCGGTCGCCGCCGGGGTGCACGCCGCGCTGCGGCTGGCCCGGGTCGGTGACGACCTGCGCGCGGAGCTGTCCGACCGGGTGCGGCTGGCGGTCGGTCGACTGCGTGCGGCCGGGTTGGCCGTCTCCGCGCCGGACGCGGCGGTCATCTCGGTGACCGCCCCCGGGCCGGAGGCGGCCACCGCCTGGGCCGCCGACTGCCGGGAGCGGGGTGTCGCGGTGGGCTGTTTCCGGCCACCGTCCACCCCGGACAGCCGTTCCCGCCTGCGCCTCACGGTCAGCGCCGGGGTGCCCCGGGCGGATTTCGAGCGGGCCCTGGAGGTCATCGTGGAGTGTGCGCCGCAGTCGCGAGCAGAGGTCGCCCCGTGAGCGCGAGGAGTGAGCCGGGTTTGCGAGCCCCGCAGTCGCGAGCAGAGGTGGCCCAGTGACCGGGTGGGAAGGGCCGGTTCTGGTTACCGGGACCGACACCGAGGTCGGCAAGACGGTGGCGACCGCGGCGATCGCCGCCGCGGCGCAGGCCGCCGGGCTGCGGGTGGCGGTGATCAAACCGGGCCAGACGGGTACGGCCGGCGGTGAGCCGGGCGACGTGGACGCAGTGAACCGGCTGGCCGCGCCACTGACGGGCCGCACGCTGGCCAGTTACCCCGACCCGCTCGCCCCGTTGGCCGCCGCCCGGGTCGCCGACCTGCCGCCGTTGGAGTTGTACGAGGCGGTGGACGCGATCCGTGCGGAGGCGGACAAACACGACCTGGTGTTGATCGAGGGCGCGGGTGGGTTGCTGGTTCCGATGGGGTTGCGTCCGTCGGGGGAGCCGTGGACGGTGGCCGACCTGGCGGTGTCGCTCGGCGCGCCCGCCGTGGTGGTCGCCCGCGCCGGGTTGGGCACGCTCAACCACACCGCGCTGACCCTGGAGGCGCTCGACCGGCGGGCGGTGCCGGCCGGCGTGGTCATCGGGGCCTGGCCCAGCCGGCCGGAGTTGGTGCACTGGACCAACCTCACCGATCTGGTGCCGAATCTGCTCGGCGCGCTGCCCGACGGCGCCGGCGCGATGGATCCGGGCGTGTTCCGGCGCTCCGCGCCGGGCTGGCTGACTCCGGCCCTGCACGGCGTGCTCGACGACTGGCGGGTGTGGGCCGAGGAGAGCGGCTGAACACCTGACTTTCGTCGGTGTCCGCGCAGGTCGGGCGTGGGTAGCCTGGCCGCCGTGCGGATCCTCGACTCCTCGCCGCCCGGTCCGTTGGATCGGCGGCGTCGCCTGCTGCTGGACGCGCTGCTCTGGGCGGTCGTCGCGGCCCCGGTCGGCTATGCCGGGGTCAGCCCGCCCTACCCGCGGTACGCGGTGCCCCTGCTGGTCGGCAAGCTGCTGCTGCTCGGCGTGGCCGTGGCGGTGGGTCGGCGCACACCGCTTGTCGCCCTCGTGCTGGCGGTGTCCGGGTCGGTCGTCGACGGCAACTTCGTCTTCGCGATCCCCGTCTTCAGCTACCTCGCGGGGCGGCGTACCGCTTCCGCCGGCCCGGCCGCCGGGGTGTTCGTGCTGATCGCGGCCGGCGGCACGGCGCTCAACCTGGGTCTGCTCGGCACCGGCGCGGCCACCTGGTTCCTGCTGGCCTCGGTGCTGCTCTTCGCCGCGGTGTTCCCCTGGTTGGTAGGCCGGTACCGGCGTCAGCAGCAGGAGTTGACCGATGCCGGTCGTCGCCACGTCGAGGCGCTGACCCGCGAGAAGCACGGCGCCGCCGAGCGGATCCGGCTGCGGGAACGGGCCCGGATCGCCGGGGAGATGCACGACTCGCTGGGTCACGATCTCAGCCTGATCGCGTTGCGCGCCGCCGCCCTGGAGGTGGCCGCCGACCTCGACGAGCGGCACCGGGCCGCGGCGGGGGAGTTGCGGGTCAGCGTCGCCGCCGCCACCGAGCGACTGCACGAGATCATCGGGGTGCTCCGCGAGGACGGGGGCGCGTCGGTGCGTCCGAGTGGGGAGACGCTCGCCGACCTTGTCGAGAATGCCCGGGAGGCCGGGATGGCGGTACGGCTGGACGCCGCCCCGTCGGTCGCGGAGCTGCCGGCGATGACCGGCCACGCGGCCCACCGGGTGGTCCGGGAGGCGCTGACAAACGCCGCCCGGTACGCGCCGGGCGCCCCTGTCGACGTGCGCCTCACCCACGACGGTGAACGGGTCGAGGTGCGCGTGGTCAACGGCGCCCCGCCGGCTGAGCCGCTGCCCGCGCCGCCGTCGCAGGGAAGCGGGTTGCTCGCCCTCGCCGAGCGGGTCCGCCTCGCCGGTGGGACGCTCGACGCCGGACCCCGCGCCGGCGGCGGGTTCGCCGTGGTGGCGGCGTTGCCGGCCGGCGCGCCGCCGGTGGAGGCGATCGGGCCGATGGGCCGGGCAGCACGATCCGGTGCCGGCGCGCCCGGTCCGGTGGAGCGACCGGTGGACGCGGAGCGGCGGCTGCACGACGCCCGCCGGCGGTCCGGCGCAGTCTGTGGGTGGCGCTCCTGGCGCCGGCCGGCTTCGCCCTGGTGCTCTCGTTCGTCTACTACCCGGTGGCGACCGCCGGGACGGTGCTGGACCGGGCCACCTTCGAACAGATGCGCGTCGGCACGGCCAGGTCGGAGCTGGACGGTCTGCCCCGGCGGCACCTGGAACGCCCCGCGGGGGCGGACCGGGCCGGCTGCGAGTACTACACCGACGGCAACTTCCCGCTGGCCCAACCGACCTGGCAACTCTGCTTCACCGATGGCCGGTTGGCCAGCAAGGAGTCGATCGCGTAGTGGACACCGACAGGGCCGGCGTAGGGCCGGTGCGGGTGGTGCTTGCCGACGACGAGGCAATGGTCCGGGCCGGCGTCCGGGCCATCCTCGCCGCCGATCCGGGGATCGAGGTGGTCGCCGAGGCCGCTGACGGGCGCGCCGCTGTGGAGTTGGTCCGTGCGCACCGACCTCGGGTCGCGCTGTTGGACATCCGGATGCCGCGGCTGGACGGGTTGGCCGCCGCCGCCGAGATCCGCCGGGTGGTGCCGGAGACCGCGACGATCATGCTGACCACGTTCGGCGAGGACGACCACGTGGCCCGCGCGCTCGGGCACGGCGCCAACGGGTTCCTGCTCAAGGCCGGTGACCCGCGTGAGCTGATCGCCGGTGTGCACGCCGTCGCCGAGGGCGGCGCGTACCTGTCGCCGACCGTGGCCCGTCGGGTGATCGAGCTGGGTGCCGGGCGGTTGGCCCGCCGGCCCGCCGCGCGGGACCGTACGGCCGGGTTGACCGAGCGGGAACGGGAGGTGCTGGCCCTGGTCGGGGCGGGGCTGTCCAACGCCGAGATCGCCCGCCGGCTGCACCTGGTGGAGGGCACCGTGAAGAGTTACCTGACAAGCATCTTCACCCGGCTGGACGTGCGTAACCGGGTGCAGGCGGCGATCCTCGCGTACGAGGCGGGGCTTGTCGACGGCTGAGCGGGGACCGTGACGACCCCCGCTCAGCCGGTGCGACCTACGCGTCGCGGCGGCGCAGCGCGGCCCGGCCCAGCAGCAGCGCGGCAGCGGCCCATCCGGCGAGCAGGAGCAGCCCGACCAGGCTCGGGTACGGCTCGGTGTCGCCGGCCATGAAGTGCCCGCCGGCCACGCCGGGGAACCCGTCGGCGATCCGGTTCAGCAGGTCGATGTCCGGTTCCTGGAGGGACAGCGGCACGATCATCAGGGTGGCGAAGAGGACGACGATGGTGAGCACCGCGCTGCGCAACGCGGCGCCGAGGCCCAGCGCGAGCACGCCGACCAGCGCCAGGTAGGCCGCCACCGCCACGATGTCGCCGATGGTGCCGGCGGCCGGCGCGCTGCCCCACTCGCCGAGGACCGGCCGGGCGACGAGGGCGCCGACGCCGCCGAGCAGCAACCCGAGGGCGAAGGTGACAGTGCCGGTGACCACGGCCTTGGCCAGCAGCACCCGACCGCGCGACGGCGTGCACTGCAAGGTGGTCCGGATGGTGCCGCTCGTGAACTCGGCGGTGATCGCGAGCAGGCCCAACGCCAGCACCGCGTACTGGGTCAACTCGACCGAGTCGACAAGCACGCTGCCGACGGTGACGATCCCCCGGTCGTCGGCCGGGTCGTCGTTGGTGTTGGCGTTGGCGGCGTAGATGGCGAGCTGGCCGGCGCTCGCGGCCATCACCAGCAGCCCGGCCAGCGCCGTCCACCAGGTGCTGCGCACCGAGAACAGCTTGGTCCACTCGGCGGCCAGCGCTCCCCGGAAGGCGGCCGGCGCACCGGCGGCCGGCGCGGTGGCGGAACGGGTGCCCACCTCGGTCCGCGTGCTCATCGCTGCCCACCCTCGGTCGGACCGCCGGCGTACTCGACGCTGTCGGCGGTCAGCTCCATGAACGCCTGCTCCAGCGACGCGCCGTGCGGGCTCAGCTCGTGCAGTCGTACCCCCAGCTCGTGCGCCGCGTCACCGACCCGCTCCGCGGTGGCGCCGGTGACGGTCAGCCCGTCGCGGTCGGCCGCCGTCACGCTCGCGCCGGCGGCCGTGAGGCGCGCGGCCAGGGCGGCCAGCCCGTCCGGGTGCGGGCTGCGCACCCGGACGGCGACCGTACTGCTGGCGATCACGTCGCCGATCGGCGCGTCGACGATCAGCCGGCCTCTGCCGATCACCACGAGTTGGTCGGCGGTGAGCTGCATCTCGCTCATCAGGTGGCTGGAGACGAAGATGGTCTTCCCCTGGTCGGCCAGCGAGCGCATGAGCTGCCGGACCCAGCGCACACCGTCCGGGTCGAGGCCGTTCACCGGCTCGTCGAACATCAGCACCGGCGGGTCGCCGAGCAGCGCGCCGGCGATGCCGAGCCGCTGGCCCATGCCGAGGGAGAGGGTCCGACCCGGTTTGCCGGCGGCCCGGCCGTCCAACCCGACGGTGTCCAGCACCTCGTCGACCCGGCGGTCGGGGATGCCGTTGCTGCGGGCCATGGCCAGCAGGTGCGCCCGGCCGGAGCGGGTCGGGTGGATGGCTCGGGCGTCGAGCAGCGCGCCCACCTCGTGCAGCGGCCGGCGCAGTTCCCGGTACGCGCGCCCGCCGATCAGGGCCTGTCCGGCGGTGGGGCGGTCCAGCCCGAGGATCATCCGCATGGTGGTGGACTTGCCGGCACCGTTGGGGCCGAGAAAGCCGGTGACCCGGCCGGGCGCGACGTCGACGGTCAACGCGTCGACCGCGACGGTCGCCCCGAACCGTTTCGTCAACCCACGTAAAGTGATCATGCGCTGACGGTAGGCGCGCGGCCCGTTGTCGCACCGCGCCCGAACGGCACCACCCGACCCTTACTTTCGTCAGGTCGTCGGCGAACGGTCAGCGCACGTAGTCCTCCAGCAGCGCCGGCGTGAGCCCGGCTCGGTGGATCGCCTTGAGCGCGGCGAGCAGGTCGTCCATCAGCGCCGGCCGGAAGTGCATGAGCAGCACGTCGCCGGGGTGCACCACCTTCTCCGGGGTCTGGTAGCGCACCTTCCCCTCGTGCACGGTCTCGGTCCAGTGGAAGACCGCCTTCGCGCCGCAGTCGTACGCCGCCGTCAACGTGGTGCTGTCATGCTCGCCGAACGGTGGCCGGAACAGGGTCGGTCGCTTGCCGTACAACGCTTGCAGCTTGTCCGCCGCCCCGCAGATCTCGTGCTTCTGGCGGTCGTACGACCGGCCGGCCAGCGAGGTGTGCGTGATTGTGTGGTTCTCGACGACCCCGCCCGCCACCATGATCTGCCGGAAGTAGTCGGTGTGCTCCTCCGCCGCCGGTGAGTTGAGGAACATCGTCACCGGGATGTGCGCCCGCCAGACGAAGTCGGCCACCTCGGGCGGGCGGGCCAGCCCACCGTCGTCGATGGTGATGAAGGCGACCTTCTGGTCGGTCGGCAGGCGGTGCCAGAACTGGGCCGGGCCGGTCGCGGGCAGCGGCACCGGTTGCGGTGGCGGCGCCTCGGGGAAGGTCGGCACCTGGGACACGTACCAGTCCAGGCTTCCCGGTGTGGGCTTCGCCGTCGGGGACGGCGAGGCCGACGGCGCGGCAGGTGCGGCGGACAGGGCCGGCTGGCCCACGGTGATCTGCCGGGCGTGCACCGTGCCGCCGGCTGTGCAGGCACTCAGCACCAGCAGGGCCAGAACTGGTACGACGGCGAGGATCCGACGAGCGGGGGTCGCTGACACGCCCGGAAACCTACCGAAGCGAGATCAGGATCCGGTCAGGCCGGTTCCCCCGCCGAGCGGCGGACGACGAAGGCGTCCGGCATCCGGAAGGTGAGATTGTCCGGGCACCAGGGCGGGCGGACCACCGTCACCCCGTCCAGCAGCGGTGCGGCCTCGGCAACCACCACGGCCGCCTCCATCCGGGCCAGCACGTCACCGACACAGCGGTGGGCGCCCGCCCCGAACGCCAGGTGGCGGCGGGACCCACGCTGGCCCGGCCGGAACTCGTCGGGCGCCTCGACGACCGCCGGGTCACGGCCGGCGCGGCCCAGCCAGAGCACGAGGCTGCTGCCCGCCGGCACCGCCGTACCGCCCAGCGTGCGGTCCGTCGTCGCCACCCGCCGCCAGGTGACGATCGGCGGCTCCAGTCGCAGCCCCTCCTCCACGACGTCGGCCACCGCGACCTCGCCGGCGCGCAGGCCGGCCCGCACCGCGGGCTCCCCGGCCAGCCGGTGCAGCAGCAGGGTGAGGAACTGCGAGGTGGTCTCCTGCCCGGCGACCAACAGGAAGAAGAGCGCGCCGACCACCACGTCCGGCGAGTGCCCGGCCGCGCGCAGTTCGCCGGCCAACCCGCCGCCGGTGGCCGCGAAGTCCCGCAGTACGCGGTGGAACCGGCCCACCTCGGCGGCGAGCGCCAGCTGCCGGTCGGCGTCCAGCGGCGCCCAGAACAGCTCCAGCGCGGCGCGGGCGAACTCCTTGACCGCGCCGACGGGCGCGTCCGGCAGCTCGACCAGCCGGGCCAGCACCAGCAGCGGCAGGTCGGCGGCGAGGTCCGCGTACAGGTCGACGGGCGCCCCTCCGTCGAGCCGGGCCCCGAGCCGGGCGACCCGGTCCCGGACCAGCGCGGTGAGCCAGGGCCGCTGCGCGGCGACCCGCTCGGGGTGCAACGCCGCCGCGACGATCGCCCGGATCTGGGGATGGCTGGCGCCCGAGTTGTTCGCCAGGGTCGGCGGCAGCCGGAACCGGTGCCCGGCGAGCACCCGCAGCGCGGTCACCGGCATCGGTGTCACAGCGTCCAGCGCGTTGTCCGGCCGGTAGCCGACCGGGTCGGCCAGGACCTGACGGACCAGCGCGTGCCGGGTGACGACCAGGTGGCGTACGCCGACGTGGTCGCTCACCTCGGCGACGTCCGGCCAGGGTGCCTGGACCGCGGACCCCCAGCTGGAGAAGAGCACGTCGACACGCTAGCGGGCGGCTCCCGGCAGGCCGGCGCGCAACTGCCAGACGGTGGTGCGCTTCACCCGGACGCTCTCCAGCGCCTCCGGCACCGGCACGTCGTACGCGGCCAACTCGTCGAAGCGGTCGCGGGGCAGGAACGCCCGGCCGGGGTCACCGACAAGCGCCGGCGCCCCGGCCCGGGCGGCGCGCAGCAGGAAGCGCAGCACCCGCCGGGCCATCGCGTCGCTGTAGAAGACGTCACCGGCGAGCACCACCTCGGCGTCCCCCGCGTCGGAGTCGAGGATGTCGCCGAACTCGGCGTCGACGCGTACCCCGTTGGCCTCGGCGTTCAGCGCGACGGCCGCCACCGCCAGCTCGTCCACCTCGACGGCGCGCACCGCTGCCGCCCCGGCGCGGGCGGCGGCGATGGCCACCAGACCGGAGCCGGAGGCGAGGTCGAGCACCCGGCGGCCGGCGACCAGCTCCGGGTGGTCGGTCACGTAGCGGGCGAGGGCCTGTCCGCCGGCCCAGGCGAACGCCCAGAACGGCGGCGGCCGGTCGGTGGAGAACTCGCCCTCGGTCAGCTCCCACAGCCCGATCGGCTCGTCGGCCTGGTGCAGTCGCACCTCGGGGACGAAGGGGACCGGGGCCAGCCGGGCGTGCAGCCGGACGAACGTGCTGGAGAGCTCGGACACCTGGCGATTCTCGCGCACCGGCAAACCGCGGCGGCGGATGGAGGGGGAAGCGCCCGTACGGGTCAGCGGTTCACCACTCTCGGTGAAATCACCGGTTGTCCTTGGCGTCCGATGCGAAGACACCCCTCTGTCCGGCCCGCCCGTTTCCTCCTAGCGTTTTCCGGGAGCGACGAGAAGAGGCGGGGTGGTGGTGATCGTGTGGCGGTACGCGCTGCGGGTCGGGGCGTTGGTTGCCGGCGTGACGGGGGCGGTGCTGACCCTGGCCGCGCCGGCGCAGGCGGCCTTCGCCACCGAGATGAGCGGCCTGCCGGCCCGGTTCACCGCCGGCGATCAGGTGCGGACGATCTCCGCTGTGGTGTCCCAGACGGATCGGCGCGGCGGATGCGTGAAGGTGCGTTGGTCGATGGTGCTCAGCGTGCGGGGCATCCGGCTCGACCAGGTGAAGATGGATCGGGTGGAGGAGACCGGGGACTTTCCCGTGGAGATCCGGACCGAGGGTGACGTGGCCCGGCTGACCGACCGGCAGTTCGACCCGGGCACGCTCTGTCCGGGCCGTACGGTCACGGCACGCTACCGGGTGGCCTTCGCCGAGGACGTCGCAGAGGGGCGGGTCACCCTCGCCGCCGAGGCGTACGACGCCAACGCGCGTCTGCTGGCCCGGCAGACGGCCACCCGCTCGGTGCGGGGCGCGGGCGCCACCCCGACCGGTACGCCGAAGCCGAGCGCCACCCCGGCGCCACCCAGCGACCCGGCGAGCGTTCCGGTCGAGGAGGACACGTCGGCGGCGGAGCCGGTGGGGGACTACCCGGCCGACGCCGCCCCACCGGCCGGCCGCCCGGTCTCGCAGGCCGGTGGGTTCGGCGTGGTGCAGGCCGCGTTCCTGCTCGGCGGGCTGCTGCTCTTCCTCGGAATGGGGTTGCTGCTGCGGCTGCGCCACCTGACCCGGACCCCGGCCGACGAGGCCGAGGACCCGCCGGTGGACCGGCGCTGGGAGCGGCCGATGTCGGCCGACCGGTGGCGACCGGCCCGCCGCTGATCGGGGGACGTGGGGGCCGGCGGGTGGTCCGCCGGCCCCCACGGCGTCACTTCGAGAACGCCTGGAACTCGGCGATCCTGACCTGCGTCCGGGCCGGGCTGGCGGTTGCGCAGTCCGTCGTCGTGGCCGGGTCGTCGTCCTGCTCGCCCGCGTACCGTGGGCCGCCGGTGCACTGGCTGGCCAGCACCTCCAGGCGCAGGTGGGTGGCGAGGGTGGTGGGCACCGCGAACGTCCGCAGGTTGATGTCCCGGCTGTACGACCGGTACGCCCCGCCGGGGAACGCGTCGCCCGCGCTCGTGTAGATCCGCTGCCAGCGCGCCGGGTCCGCGCAGTCGGTGGTCGTCGCGTCGCAGGCGGACACCGCGAACGAGCGCAGCGCGCTGAGCGCGTTCTGACTGCCGGTGTCGGCGTCGCCGGCGATCGCCGGGCGCAGCATCGCGCTGACGTTCACCCGCTTGACCGACTGCGGGGCGTCCCCGGGCAACGCCACGGTGAGCTGCCGGCCGGCCACCCCGTCCAGGGAGGCCCAGTTCGTCGCCTCGGTGTCGTCGGCGATCCGGTCCAGGTTGACCCCGTCGCCGGTGATCGTCGCCCCGGAGGCGGTGGACGCCAGGTTGCGGCTCATCCGCAGGTCCACATATCCGTCCTGGTCGGCCTTGGCGACCACGGTGAGCCGCTGGTGCCCGAAGCCGGGGGCCACGGCGAGCAGGTCGTACGTGCCGGCCACCAGCTCCACGGTGTCCGGGATCGACGTCGCCGGGTCGGTGTCCGCGATCGGCGTGGCCCGCGCCTCGTACGCCCCGACGTACACCCGGATCGGCGCGTCGGCGCTGTCGCCGCGCGGGCGCAGGGTGAGTGTCGCGTTGCCGCCGCGCGGCGAGGCGAAGCTCGGCGTCGGGTCGGTGTCGCCGGCGCCGTTGGTGGCGGCGTCGCGGCCCATCCCGGAGCGGGCGAACTCCGCCCAGATCAGGTCCTGGTTGGCGCCGCCGAAGCGGAGCAGGTCGGCGGTGAGCATGTTGTCCCGCATGTCGAGCATGCTGACCTGGCTGGCGGCCTGGAGCAGGAACGAGTCGAAGACCAACTGCGACCAGCGCCGGTTACCGGGGCACTGGTCGGCGGCGACCTTGCCCTGCGCGCAGTCGAGCTGCCGCTGCGCGGTGCCGAGGCCGTACCGCTTGACCAGTGCGGCGCGGACCCGGAAGTTGGTGGCGCCCCAGATCTCCCCGTCGGCGTGCACGGCGGGACCGCCGGTGTTGTAGCCGATGTCGGAGTAGTTGAGCGGGCTGCGGCTGAGGTCGTAGTTGCGGATGCCGCTGACCAGGTTGCCGGTGACGTAGCCGCCGGTGACGAAGGGAGTCTCGCCGGGCGCGCGCAGCCCGTTCTGGAAGAGGTACTCGGCGGCGAGCAGGTCGCCCCACGACTCGCCCATCGCTCCGCCCTGGTGGCCGCCGATCCCGCTGTCCGGGCCGGCGATCATCCGGTTGGTGATCGCGTGGGTGTACTCGTGGCCGATCACCGTCATGTCGTAGTCGCCGTCCACACACGGCGGGTACGGGCCACCGGCCTGTGGCTGCCACAGGTACATGTTGGTGGTCGGCGGCAGCCCGTCGCGCCCGGTGCCCTGGTTGGCGTTGTTCCGGTTGCCGGTGAGCGCGCCCTGCTGGGCGCGGCCCTGCTCGGCGTCGCCGCCCAGCCCGTCCGGGGTGAGGTTGACCGCCTGGAGGTTCCACGCGGACTCGGTGAAGCCCAGCCGGTACGACCAGTCGTGCATCCGGTTGTGCATGGCGAAGAGGTTGGCGATCGACGCGTCGGCGTCGTTGCGCTGGGCGGAGGTGAACACCTCCGGGTTGCACTTAGCCTGGTGCCACTGGTCGGTGAAGGGGTACTCGTAGCGGCGGTCCGGGCTGGTGGTGGCCGGGACGATCGGGGTGCCGGCGCCCCAGGAGAGCACGGTGTTCGCCGAGTTGCCGCGCGAGGTGAGGGTGGGTGCGCCGGTGGCCGCGTCGATGTCCCAGGGTTGGCCGGTGGCCGGGTCGCGGAAGGCGGCCTGGCAGCCGGGTGCGGGGTCGCCGCACCAGCGCACCCGGGGGTCCTGCCCGGGGCCGAGGTCGCGGGGCGGGGTGGCGGGGAAGACCGCCCAGCTCGGGTTGTCGGAGTCGTAGTCGACGAGGTCCTCGCGGACCAGCACCTGCCCGGTGCCGCCGTCCACGTAGCTGGTGAACGCGGCCGGGTGCTCGGTGTCCGCGCCGATCATGGTGACCTCGTAGGCGGCCCGTGGCCCGTCCAGCGGGGTGGGTACGGCCACCTGCCGGATGGTGTGGCTGGCCACCGCGCCGGCGGTCAGCCCGGCGTCGGCGAGGGCCGCGGCGTACGCCTGCTCGGCGGTGCGGGTGGCCGGTGCGGGAGTGCCGGTGTCGCGGGCCAGCGAGGAGTTGACCGAGAGCACCGTTCCCCCGGTGACGGCGAGGGTGACGAGGCCGTCCGGGCCGGCGGGCAGGTCACCGAAGCGTTGCCGGAGGGTGACCACGGCGCCGCTGCCGATCGGCCGGACCAGCACCCGTTCCATGCTGGCCACCGCGGCGGCGTCCAGGCCGAACAGGTCGCGGTTGGCGGTCAGGTAGGCGCGGGCGGCGGCCTCCGGGTCGGCGGGCAGCCCGGTGGCGAGCGGGGCACGGCCGGGCCCGAGCGCCTGCGGGGTGCCGAGTCGGTTCCACCGGACGTCGGGGTCGGCGGCGCGGGCCAGGCCGCGCTGGCGGGCGGCGGGTGCCGCCGTACCGACGCGGTTGTCGGCGTCGGCGGGCTCGTGCCCCTCGCTGAACGGTCCGGACCGGCGCTCGGCGGACGCCGCGCTGCCGGTGGGGGCCGCGGTGCTCACGCCGGTGGGGAGCAACGCGGCGACCGTGGCCGTCGTCGCCAGGACGGCGATGAGCCGGCGTCGACGCCGGCTCATCGGGGATGACCATTCGGGTAGTGGCACGGGACCTCCTCGTGGGAGCGAAATGGCCGGCGGTCGCCGGCCGTCGATGCGCGGTGACGCATGTGCGTCTGTGAATATCAGTCGGGGGTGGCGGCGGCAAGGTCCGGGCCGCCCGACGCGCCAATTGATCGAAATAAGTCGACTTTACAAAATCTGCTCTCTTGTAAAACTCCGGGACGGCTGCCACAGTCGGTGCAGGGACGCGAGACCGGAGGTTGGTCATGGCCGTCGATGTCGATCCGACCGTCGAGCCCGCCCGGTGGCGAGACCCCCGCCGGGCGCTCTGGCCGCTGGCGCTCCTGGTGCCGGCGCTGCCCTTCGTCGGCTTCGCGGTCTGGCGGGCCGGCGGCGGCGCCTGGGGCTGGTGGCTCACCCCGGCCGTCGTGTTCGGCCTGATCCCGGTGATCGACCTGCTGCTCGGCGACGACCGGCAGAACCCACCCGAGGAGGCGGTGCCCCGGCTGTCCGCCGACGGCTACTACCGCTGGCTCACCTACCTCTACCTGCCGGCCCAGTACGCGGCAGTGGTGCTCTGCGCCGCGGTGTGGACACGCGACGCGCTCTCGGTGCTGGATGCCGCCGGCCTGGTCGCCACTGTCGGCGTGGTCAACGGCATCGCCATCAACACCGCCCACGAGCTGGGCCACAAGCGGGAGCGGGTGGAGCGCTGGCTGTCCAAGGTGGCCCTGGCGCCGACCGGGTACGGGCACTTCTTCGTCGAGCACAACCGCGGCCACCACGTGCGGGTCGCCACCCGGGAGGATCCGGCCAGCTCCCGGTTGGGGGAAAGCTTCTGGGCGTTCTGGCCGCGTACCGTCTTCGGCAGCCTGCGCTCGGCCTGGCGGTTGGAGGCCGGCCGGTTCCGGATCCGCGGCCGGTCACCCTGGACCCACCGCAACGACGTGCTCAACGCCTGGGCCCTGACAGTGCTGCTGTACGCGGCGCTGACGGTGGCCTTCGGCCCCGGGGTGCTGCCGTTCCTGGTCCTCCAGGCGGTGGTCGGCTTCTCCCTGCTGGAGGTGGTCAACTACCTGGAGCACTACGGGCTGGCCCGGCAGCGCACCGCCGCCGGCCGCTACGAGAAGGTCGACCCCCGGCACAGCTGGAACAGCGACCGCGTGGTCACCAACGTCTTCCTCTTCCAGCTCCAGCGGCACAGCGACCACCACGCCAACCCGCTGCGCCGCTACCAGACCCTGCGCACCTTCGACACGTCACCGCGGCTGCCGGCCGGCTACGCGACGATGGTGGTCGTTGCGCTGGTGCCACCGCTGTGGCGGCGGGTGATGGACCGTCGGGTGCTCGCCCACTACGGCGGCGACCGGGCGCGCGCCAACGTGCACCGCCGGCGGTGACACCGGGGGTGGTCGGTCGTCTGGCCGGGTCAGTCGTCAGGTGTCCAGTCGGGGTCGCGGCCGAAGGCGGCCAGCAGGTGGTCCTGCTCGTCGGCGTCGTCGGGCACCCGCACCCCGGTCCGGACCAGGTTGTTGCGGCGGTAGTCGTCGATCTGGCCGGCGAACCACCGGGCGGCCACGTGCACCGCGTCCGGGTCGAGCCGAGGCTGCGCGCCGATCGCCACCGCGACGTCCCAACCGTGCACGAGATGCTCGGCGAGGAGCTGCTTGAGGTATTCCGTGGCCGGGGTCTCGCCGGCGGAGAGGTGCACGACGCGGTCCAGCGTGCCCGGATGGGTGGCGGCGATCTCGGCCTGCGCGGCCGCCTCCCGCGCCCCCGCGATCGGGTCGTCGCCGAGCTGGTCGCCGTCGAGTCGGTCGCCGACCTCGTCGATGGTCCGACCGGCGAGCAGCGGGACGCTCCACCGGTCCTCACTCACCACATGGTTGACGAGCGTGCGCACGTCCCAGTCGGAGCAGGGTGTCGGGTCGGACCACTGGCCGGGCTCGACCTGGTCCACCCGGTCGACGAATTCGGCCAGGCTCCGGCGGTACGCCTCCAGTAGATCCATGCTGCCGATTGTTCCGGTCGACGGCGCGGGCCGAGCCGTTTTGGCCGGCCCGGTGGGGGCGATCGCGCCGGCTGCCCGGCTCAGTCCAGGGCGGTGGGGTCCAGGCCGAGCTCCCGGGCGGTGACCAGCCGGACCCACTCGCCGAACTGCCGACGGGAGATCACCCGGTCGTGCACGGCGAGTTGGACGGCGAGGCCGTCCATCACCGCGCTGATCCGCCAGGCGGCCCCGTCCGGGTCGGCGCACTGGAAGGTGCCGTCGGCCACCCCGGCGGAGATCACCGCGGCCAGGTCCTGCCGCCAGCGCAGGTCGAGCCGGCGGGACACCTTCTCCAGCTCCGGGGTGCGCAGCGACTCGGACCAGCCGTCGATCCACATGGACCAGGAGGTCGCCCGTCCGGCCGGCGTGTAGAGCTTGAGGATCCGGCGGAGCTTGGTCAGCGGGGGGGCCGAGGAGCGGGTCACCGCGTCCAGTCGGGCCAGATCCTGCTCGACCGCGTACGCGAAGGCCTGCGCGAGCAAGCGCTCCTTCGTGGCGAAGTGGTAGAACACCAGTGCCTGACTCACGCCGGCGGCCTGTGCCACGTCGGCCGTCCGGGTGTTGGCCAGACCGCGCTCCACGATCACGTCACAGGCGGTGCGCAGCAGGGCATCCAGGCGGATCTCGGCCGCACGTCTCGTCACGACCGTTACCGTAGCCCATCCGAGTGAACACGAGCAGTTACCACTGCGGCCGGATCCGCGCTGCGACAGTCGGAAGCCGGACACTTCCTCGGAGTGCCGTCAGTCGTTCCTATGAGAGCGTTCACCGAGGTCCGCCGCGAGTGGGTGGCGCACGAAGTGCCTGGTGGTCGGCGTTCGACGCAGTGATGTCCATCATCGCCTCATGGGCCCCGAGCGTGACGGTCGGTGGCCGCCAGCAGCACCAGACCAGCCCCCTAGGAAGCTCGCCGGTGGTGGTCCCGATCCCGCCCGAGATCGATGGGACGCGCCGAGGTGACCCCGAGTTGGCAGTCTTTCACCGGCTCGGCTAAAGTTCTCATCCGTCACCCGGGAACGTCCGGGGGCGTGCGGACGTAGCGCAGCTGGTAGCGCATCACCTTGCCAAGGTGAGGGTCGCGGGTTCGAATCCCGTCGTCCGCTCGGAGCTGCCGCCACGCATGACGGGGGCAACCTCGGTGGGGTGGCCGAGAGGCGAGGCAACGGCCTGCAAAGCCGTGTACGCGGGTTCAAATCCCGTCCCCACCTCGGCAACAAGCACGGGCGATTGGCGCAGTGGGAGCGCGCTTCCTTGACACGGAAGAGGTCACTGGTTCAAACCCAGTATCGCCCACCAGCAGATCAGCGGCTCGTTACCGGATACCCGGTAACGAGCCGCTCGTGTTTTCCCCGGCGGTCGGCCCCCGGATGGGTTCACGTCACGCTGAGCCGATAGCCGATCCCGCGTACGGTGTGCACCCGCACCGTGGCGCCGGCGAGGCGCAGCTTGTGGCGTAACCGTTTCACTGCCGAGTGCAGGACCGACGTGTCGCCCAGGTAGGCGCACCCCCAGACCGACTCGAAGAGCCGCTCGTAGGTGCAGACTCCGGCCGTCGCGGTGGCGAGGTGCGTGAGCAGGCTCCGTTCGAGGCGGGTCAGGGCCAGCGGTTGTCCGCGCCAGGTCACCAGATGGTCGAGCGGATCGATCAGGAGGTCCCCGAGGCTGATCCGATCGCCCGCGTCGGCGCTGACGGCGGCCGGCTCCCTGGCGCCGGCCGGGCCGGGGGCGGTGGGAACTGGGCCGGGGGCGGCGGCAGTGGGGCTGAGGAGCGGGGCCGGGGCGCCGAGCGCGGGCGGGCCGATCATCGCCTGCAACTCGGCCAGGTCGGCGCAGATCACCAGGGTGCCGAGGCCGTCCAGGCGTCGGACCATCCGCTCGCGCACCGACACGTCGGCGGTTACGCAGAACACGAGGGACACGTCGTCCGTCACCGTTCCCCCTCCCCAGGCGCCACAGGAAAGACAACGCTGTCTGACTCCCGTAGTCAATGGTTTTGACGGGTGGCGATGGCCTCGGGCGTCGCTGTCAGAACGTCAACACGCGGAACTCACCCACCGGCCGGAACCCGAGGCGGCGGTAGACCGGCTCGCCGATGGGCGACGAGGTGAGGGCGGCGGCGCGGGCGCCGTGTTCCCCGGCGAGGTCGAGCGCCGCCCTGGTCAGGGCCGCGCCGATGCCCCGGCGGCGGTGCTCGGGCTGCGTACCCACGAAGTAGAGGGTGACCAGTCCGTGGCTGAGCCAGGCGACGGCCGTTCCGACGACCCGGCCGTCGTCGAGGCGGCCGGCCAGTCTGAGCACCGTGCCGTCCCCGGTGAACGCCTTCTCCCGTTCGATCGTCGCGGCCACCCCCTCGGCCGAAATTCCGGACACCCGGGCGTAGGCAGCGACGAACGCGTCCAGGTCGGTGGTCTCGGCGATCCGCAGGCCGGCCGGTGTCGCGACCTCGGCTGCCGCACCGATCGCCATGGTCATGATCGGTAGGCGGGCCATCTCGGCCGCGCCGAGGGAGAGCAGACCCTCGGCGGTCCCGGCGTCGCTGTCCGGCCCGACCCACCAGACCCGGGGTACGCCGTGCAGGCGCTGCCGGGCCTCGACGAGCGCGTCCCGCGGCGTGCGGCCGGCGACGCGCAGCACGCCGTTGAGGGTCGCGTGCGGCACCTCGCTGCGGTAGGTCGGAAGGTCCGGTCCTCCGGTGACCCCGATGTTCCAACCGAGCAGGTACGCCCGGTGCGCGGCCAGCACCGTCTCGAGAGACTCCATGATCCGGATGTTAGCGCGCCTACTTGACGCCCTCACCTGGAGAAACAGGGGAATTCGAGGACTGTGACAGGCAGTACTTTGTCGATCGTTCCAGATAGCGGGTAGCGTTCGCGGCATGGCACGAACCCGGGAGTTCGACTTCGACGCCGCGGTCGCCGCCGCCATGGACGTGTTCCGGAGGAAGGGTTACGAGGGCACCTCCATGCGCGACCTCTCCGAGGCGACCGGCCTGGGCAGCGGCTCGATCTACGCCGCCTTCGGCAGCAAGGACGGGCTCTACCTGGCGGTGCTCGACCTGTACCGGCAGCGTTACGCCGCACCGATGGTCGATCTGCTGCGCTCCGGCAACGACGCGCGGGCGGTCATCCGCGAGGTGTTCATCGGCGCTGTGGACGACATCACCGGCGACGGCCGGCACCTCGCCTGTCTGATCGTCGGGGCGTCGATGGAACGGGCCCACCAGGACCTGCGGGTCGCCGAGCGGCTCCGCTCCACCACCCGGTCCCTGGAGTTGGCGCTCTACGACCTGCTCGCCGAGGCGCAGCTGCGGGGTCAGATCACGTCCGACCGCAGTGCCAGCGACCTGGCCGGGTTCCTGGTGACCAGCCTCCAGGGTCTGCGCGTGATGGGCGCCATCAGCCCGGACCGGGCGGCGCTGACGCGGTACGCCGAGGTCGCGCTCACCTGCCTGGACTGACCGCCCTGTCCGCGCGCCGCGACGCCTACCCGGTCGCGGAGAGCAGGGCCTCGGCGAGGTCGGTGCGGGCGCTGAGCAGCGTCCGGCCCCGCCGGTGGGTCACCACCAGGCCGGCCGCGCGGAGAGCGCTGAGGTGTTGGGAGACTCCGGCGGGCGACATCTCGCTACGCCGGGCCAGTTCGGTGGTGCTGACCGGCGAGGTCAGCTCGGTGAGCAGCCGGGCCCGTCCGCGACCGAGCACGGCGGCCAGCGCCTGCGGGACCCCGTTCGGGCGCTCCCAGAGGGTGCCGAGCCCGCGGGCGGGATAGGCGAGCTGCGGCGCGTCCCCGGCCGACACGCTCGCCACCGACGGCCAGACGAAGACGGACGGGACCAGCACCAGGCCCGGGCCGTCCGGGACGTCCGGCGCCAGGCAGTGCCGCTGCGCGATGAGCAGTGTGTCGTCCTCCCAGCGGACCTGCCGGTGCAGGTCGTTGAGCAGCACCCCGGCGCCGTCCTCGGCGAGGATGCGGGCGCGGGCGGTGACGTCCGCGTCGAGCAGCAGTCGCAGCCGTGGCCAGTGCGGAGCCAGTGCGATCCGCCAGTACGCCTCGATCTCCTCGGCCAGCCGGCGCAGCCCGACCGGGGGGTCGGCGTACAGGGCGGTGAGCGCCGGCGTGCGTTCGCCCGGGTACAGGTCCAGGTGCGCGCGGACGGTGTCGGCCGGGGTGGCGCGCAGCGCGGCGAGCTCGGCGGTCAGGTCCGGACTGAGGCCAGCCGGCGGCGGGGTGAGGAAGTCGGCCAGGTAGCCGGGCCGGGCCGGCACCAACTGCCAGAGCAGCCCGCCGTCCGGGTCGACCAACCCCGCCTCGGCCAGCGGTGGACGGACCCGGCGCACCCAGGGCAGGTGGACGGCGTGGTCCCCGGGGTCGCGCAGCACCCGGACGCTCGCGACGACCTCCCACAGGGAGGAGACGGCGAACCGGATGCGGGCGACCGCACCCGCCGACATGCTGATGGCGACCACGAACACCCCCGGTGGATTCAGCTGGGACTGAAACATTACTGCGGTGACCGGGACCGGCCGAGACTTGCCGGGTGAGCGAACAACACACCCGAGCCGAACTCTTCCGATCCCTGCACACCCCAGGATCGCCGCTGGTCCTGGTCAACGCCTGGGACGCCGCGAGCGCCCGCATCGTGGCCACCGCCGGCGCCCGCGCGGTGGCCACCACCAGCGCCGGCGTCGCCTGGAGCCTGGGCGTGTCCGACGGTGACGTCCTGGGCCGCGACGCGGCCGTCGACCTGGTCGGCCGGGTCACCGCCGCGGTGTCGCTGCCGGTCACCGCGGACATCGAATCCGGGTACGGGGCGACACCGGCGGAGGTCGGCGCGACCATCCGCGCGGTGCTCGACGCCGGTGCCGTCGGCGTGAACATCGAGGACGCCCGACGGGAGGGTGGCTCGCCGTTGCGGGACGTGCCCGACCAGTGCGCCCGGATCGGCGCGGCGCGGGGCGCGGCCGACGCGGCGGGGCTGCCGCTCTTCGTCAACGCCCGGATCGACACGTTTCTCAGCGGCGCCGGGGGCGTCGAGGAGACGGTGGCGCGGGCCACCGCCTATCTCGCGGCCGGCGCGGACGGCATCTTCGTGCCCGGGGTGGTCGATCCGGTGACCGTCCGCGCGCTGGTGCAGGCGGTGCCCGCGCCGCTGAACGTGCTCGCCGGGCCGGGTGCGCCGTCGGTGGGGGAGTTGGCCGGCCTGGGGGTGGCCCGGGTGAGCCTCGGCTCGGCGGTCGCGGAGGCCGCGTACACGGTGGCCCGCCGGGCGGCGGACGAGGCGCTGGGCGTGGGCACCTACGGCGCGTTGGCGGATGCCCTCGACTACGGCACGCTCAACGCGCTGATGCGCTGAGCGGTGCGCTCGTGGGCGTTCCTCCCGCGCCGCCCTCGGCCGGGTGCGACGGACCGGCCGTCCTCGTCGAGGCGGCCGGTCCGTCATCGCCCGACCCGCCGGCGATTGGCAGTGGACGGGTCACATCGGCGGGGCGATGTCGCGCCGCTCCTCGACCTGGCGGTACTCCACCGGCTGCTCGGTGGTCGTGACCACCTGGCGACGCCGGCCCCAGATCAGCGTGGTCATGATCAGGCCGAGCACGCCGGCTCCCATCAGGATCCAGCCGACCACGTCGAGGTTGATGCCGCCGACGCTCGCGTCCAGCGCGAAAGTGAGGATCGCGCCGAGCGCGATCAGGAAGATGCTGGTGCCGATACCCACGACAGCCTCCTTAAGGGGGTGTGGTGCGCTGTCGAGCCCTTCAGTACCCCGGTGGCGACCAGCGCAACCGCTCACCGCCCAGGGTGCCGCGCCAAGCGATCTTGGCATCGGGTAGAGTTCACCTGTCACCGACGCGAGTCGGGGACGTGCGGACGTAGCGCAGCTGGTAGCGCATCACCTTGCCAAGGTGAGGGTCGCGGGTTCGAATCCCGTCGTCCGCTCGCGATCTGCCCCATCGGGGCCTGGCTGCCGGTTTCGGCAGTCGCCACGGGCGATTGGCGCAGTGGGAGCGCGCTTCCTTGACACGGAAGAGGTCACTGGTTCAAACCCAGTATCGCCCACCATCTATACAAGCGGATCAGTTGGCCCGTTACCGGATGTCCGGTAACGGGCCTTGCCGTTGCTGCTTCCCACCTGCCACCAGCCGGTCACTCGCCGGCGCGGAGCACCTCGCTCAGCCGGTCGCGTCGCCGCAGCGCCGACTCCACGGGTACGACCGCGGCGGCCGTCGCCAGCAGCGCCACGCTCACCAGGCCGAGCAGCCACCACGGCAGGACCGCCGCCGGGTCGGTGGCCTGGCCGGTGAGCAGCCGCAGGTCGAGCGGGCCGAGCGTCAGGCGTGCGAGCAGGGCCCCGAGCAGCGGGCCGCACACCGCGGCGACCACGACCGGCGGTAGCAGCTCTCCGGCGGCGACCCAGCGGACGTCGCGTGGCCGCAGGCCGAGGGTCCGCAGCCGGGTCAGGGTCTGCCACCGCTGCGACGCACCGGCGGCGGCGGCGAGCGTGAGGCCGAGCAGCCCCAGCGCCAGCAGCACCGCGGCGGCCGTCCACGCCAGCCGTAGCAGCCCCGCGGTCAGCGGAGCCACTCGCTGCGCCCGAAGGACGTCCGCGCGCAGCACGACGTCGGAGGCGACGCCGCTTGTCGACACGGCCCGCGCCGCGCCGGAGCCGGTCACCCAGACGGTATTCGGAACGGCGGGCAGCCCGGCGTCGGCGAGGGCCGCGGCGTCCACGATGACGACGTCGTCGACGCCGCCGACGGAGGGAGCGGTACCGACAGCGGTGAGGCGGATCGCCGGGGCGCCTTCCCGGGGCAGCTGCAGCCGCGTACCGGTCCGCAGGCCGCCGTCGCTCGACCGGACCAGCGCCGGAACGTCACCGGGGACGGGACCGGGCGCCGTCAGCCGGGCCAACGCCGGCGCGTCGGGCAGCGGAGTGGTGGCCAGCAGGCGCTGGAACGCCGCGGCGTCCACGATGACCAGGCGTGGGGTGAGCAGTGTCGATTCGGCGAAGACGCGTGCCGAGTCGGTCACCTGCGCGACGACGACCTGCCCCACCCCGGGTGCGGCGCCGATGCGCTCGGCGAGTGCGGGCGTGGCGGCCTCGGCGCCGACGTCGAGGCGGGCGTCGGCGCCCACGGTGCTCCACGCGCCGTCGGCCAGACCCCGGGTGACGGTGCCGCCGAGGATGAGCGCGAACGACGCGAGCGCCGTGGTGCTGACCAGAACGAGCAGCGGCAGCGCGCGCCCGGCGGTGGTGGCCGCCTGGGCGGCGCCGAACACGGCAAGCGGGCGACGCGAGCGCAGGGCCCGCCGGAGCGCGAACCGCGCCCCGAGGGGCAGCAGCCGGAGCAGGACGAGCGCGCCGACGAGCGCGCCCAGAGCGAGGGCGCTGATCGGCAGGATCAGGTCGCCGCTCAGCTCACCGGTGTCGCCGTCGGAGGTGACCGGCAGGAGCCCGCGCTGGTGCAGGGTGACGAACGCGGCGACCGCGGCGATCAGGACGGCGGCCTCGACGGCGGCGCGGCGCAGTTGGCCGGTGGCCCGGATCCAGCGCCGGGCGGCCGGGTTGGCGGGTTGGCGCCGGTCGCGGCTGGCGCGAGCGGCGGCGAGGGTGCCGAACGCCGGCCCGGCGACGGCGCCGGCCAGGACCACGGGAACGGCCCAGGTCCAGGAGACGCCCGGAGCGGCCGCGCGGGCGAGCGCGAGCCCGACGGCGGCGGCCGACAGGGACACCACTGTGGACTCGATTGTCAGTTCCGTACCGAGGTCGGGTAGTGCCGCCCCCCGCTGCCGGGCGGCGCTCAGCGCCGGGGTACGGCGGCGGACCAGCAGGTCGGCGGTGAGCAGCAGGACCAGTACCGTGGCGGTCAGCACCCCGACGAGCAGGACGGCGGCCTGCGCGAAGGCGGCGCCGTTGCGGCTACGCGCGTCGCGCAGGGCGCTGTCGAGTTGCGATTCCCACCGCAGGGACTGGTCGTTGTCGCTCACCGAGCCGGACGCTGCCTTGAGCTTGACCACCTGACCGGCGAGCGCCGCGGTGGAATCCCAGGTGAGCGCGTCGGCTTCGGGGGCGAAGTGGACGGTGCGCCGCAGTTGGTCCTGGTTGACGGCGAGCCGGGCGTCCGGCAACGAATCGCGCGACAGCAGGCCGCCGAACCGGGTGGTTCCCACGCCGTCGGCGCCGGGCACGGGGCGCAGTAGCGCCGGGGCGAGTCGCCAGGCGGGGTCGGCGCTGTCCGCGGGTCGGTAGACCCCGCTGATCCGGACGTCCTTGGCGTGACCCTGGCCGTCCTTGACCGGGATCCGATCGCCGGGGCCGAGGTTGAGTGCGGCGGCGTCCGCCTCGGACAGGCCGACCTGCACCGGCCAGGGCGTTCCGTCGTAGGGGATCTCGAGGTATTCGTCGGTGACGGCGGGGCCGGGCGCGCTGCCGGCGGTCCAGGTCACGTGCGGGCCGCCGAGGTCGTCGGCCAGGTAGGTGAACTGGAAGGTACGCGGCACGGTGCCGTCGGTGATGCCGAGGATCGGGCCGTTGACGACGGCGACGGGCGGGAACAGCGCGGCGTCCAGGTCGGGCCCGAGCGCGTGGGTCGCCCGGGTCCGGAAGTTCTCGACGTCCTCGGCGAGGTCGGGCATCCGGACCCGCCCGCCGGTGGGGCCGTCGTCGCGTTCGAAGTCGGCGTGTGCGAGGACGTTCGAGTCGGTGCCGACGCGGCGGACCGTGTCCTGGACGGCGTTGTCGGCGGCGGCGCCGAGCAGCGCCGGCACCGCACCGGCGAGCAGCGCGACGGCCGCGATGACGGCGGCGGTGAGCAGCAGCGGTCCGGCGTCGGTACGGCCACGGCCGCGGACGCTGGGCCAGTGCGGCGCCAGCCACCGGTTCACCGCGCCACCCGCAGGTGCGCGGCGTCGGCCCGGCGGACCTGGACGGTGACCACGACGGCGACCGCCAGCAGGCATCCGGCCAGCAGCACGGCGAGCAGTCCGGCCTCGGCCGGCCACGGCCAGTGCGGCTGCGCGGCCGGAACGGGCGCGGCACCGGTGTCGGAGCGCACGAGCAGGGGAGCGACGACGCGGGTGGCGAGCGCGCCGACGATCGCGCCCCCCGTGAGCAGGGGCAGCAGGACGCCGGTGTGCTGGCCGAGCAGCACGGCCCGGATGCCGCGCCGGGACACTCCCAGGCCGCGCAGCCGCGCCACCTCGACAGCGCGGACCTGTAGGTCACAGGTGACGTGCAGGACGACGCCGGCGAGCAGCAGCAGAGCCGAGGCCGGGACGATGAGCCGGAGCGCGGCCGGCAGCCCGGCCTGCAACGGGCCGCTGGTGAGGCGGGCCTGCTCCGCCTCGCGGGTCGCGACGCTGCCCAGGTGCAGGGCGGTGGCCCGCTCGGCGGCACCGGGACCGTCCGGGCGGCCGACCCACCAGGCGTCGACCGGGAACGTCAGGTCACCGGTGACGGCGCGGGCGCGGGACAGCGTGTCCAGGTCGGCCAGGACGGCGACGGCGCCGGGGGCGGACGGCACTGTCGGCACGACCTCGGTGACGACGATCGGGACGGGCGTGGTGCCGACCGTGACGCTGAGCCGGCTGCCGCTGTCGGCACCGACCTCGCTGGCGAAGCGGGCGGAGACGGCGACGGGCACCGGGCCGGGGTCCGGGAAGGCGGTGGCGACGAGGGTCCGGGCCGCGTCGTCGGCGCCGCCGAGGTCGACCGTCGCGGCCATCCGCAGCGCGGTTCCCGTCGGCGTGGCGGACACCGTGACGCTCAGGTCGGTCAACTTGCCCGGGATCGGCGGCGCGGACGTGGCGGTCCAGTCCGATCCGTCGGGGGACCCCTCCGCCGACCCGGCGGGCGGCACGGTGAGCGTGACGGCTACGGCGACGGGTGCGCCGGCCGGGTCGGCGGAGACCGGCAGGGCGACAGCGACGAGGCGTAGCCCGTCAGCCGTCGCGCAGGCGGGCAGTCGCACCTCGCGGCCGTCGAGCGGTACGGCGGGACCGGCGCAGGACGTGCGGAGGCCGGTGGCGTCCTGCAGGAGCAGTCGGGGCGTCACGGTGAGCGGGGTGTCGCCGGCGGCGGTCCCGCTCAGCACGAGCGGGGCGCCGGCCGGAACAGCGAGGCCGGTGGTCCGGGTGCGTGGTGCCAGCGCGGCGCCCACGTCCGCCCAGCCGCGGTCGCTGTCCAGCGGCCCGCGCAGCAGGGCGTCGGCGCGGGTGGTGTCGACGGCGACCAGGCGCGGCGCGGTGCCGGCGTTGCCGAGCCACTGACCGACGGCGGTACCACGGTCGAGGGCCGGACTCACCGCCCCCGCGGTGGCCGCGCTGACGACCGCGCCGTCGCCGGCCACCGGCGCCGTGCCGAGGGTGAGTGCCAGGTCGGTGCCGACGGAGAGCGCGGCCTGGTCGCGCTGCGACTGGTGCCACGTGGTGTCGAAGGCGAGGCCGAAGGTTGCGGCCGCGCAGGCAAGCCCGACGAGCAGCCCGGCGGCGACCGCCTGCGGCCGGCGGGCGGCCTCGGAGACCGCCAGCGGAAGCGCCAGCCCGCGGGCGCGGTACGCCAGCCGGTCCGCGCCGCGCAGGGCGGGCAGCACCACCCGGAGCGCCAGGGCGGCGCCCGCGGTGAGCAGCAACGCCGGCGCGAGCACCCGGATCGTGTCGGCGCGTGGGCTGGCGGTGCTGGGCTGCGCGTACAGCTGCCACCACCCGGCGGCGGCGAACACCGCGAGCATCAGGTCGGCGCCGGATCGGGCCAGCAGTTCGCGGCGGGTGCGCCGGTCACCGGGCGCCGGGACGGGCCGGATCGCCAGGACGGTGAGCACGGCGGTGAGCACCAGCGCGCCGCCGGCGACGGCGAGGACCTGGGCGCCGGTGATGGCCGGCCGGACGGTCAGGCCGGCGCCGTCCAGCGGCGGTAGGTGGGTGAGGCCGGCGTGCACTGCCGACGAGGCCGGTAGCGCGAGCGCCGCGGCGACGGCGGCGACGAGCCCGGCCTCGAGTGTGGCGGTGGCGGCGAGTTGGCGACGGCTGGCGCCCAGGGCGGACCGCAGGGCGGTCTCGTCGGCGCGGATGCCCGCGGTCAGCCGGCCGGCGAGGACGAGGGCCGTCGCGGTCAGGACACCGCCGAGGACGGCGATGGCGAGGACGACGGCGGCGGTGACGTGCCGCTGGTCGTCGGCGGCCCGCAGGGTCAGCGGCAGGGTTGAGGCGACCCGTGCGAGCTGGACGCGGTCGCCGAGAGTGCCGGCCAGCGGGCGGTCGGCACCGCGGACGGCCCCGGCCACGGCCTCCAGGTCGCGGCGGTTGGGGTGGGACAGGTCCGGATGGGCGGTGACCTCCATCCGGTCGACCGTGGCGCCCGTGGTGACCAGGTCGGCGAGGTCGACGAGGAACGGGCCGTAGGCGTTGACCGGCTGCATGAAGCGGCCGTCCCGGTAGCCGGGGGCGGAGCCGGCCGCGGCCAGCGGGTCGCGGTCCCAGCCGCGTCCCGGCAGCGGGCGCACCACACCGGCGACCGTCACGTCGATGGCCGGGACGGGCGCGTGGGCCAGCTCGGCGCCGAGGCGCACCCGGCGACCGGGGGTGAGGCCGAGCAGGTGTGCGGTGGACTCCAGCAGGACCGCGTCGCCAGGGTGCTGTGGCCAACGCCCGGTGACCAGCTCGGCTCGGGCCGGCAGGTCGTCCAGCCCCGACAGGTACGCCTGGGCCCCGACGGTGGTGCCCGGGGCGAGCGCGGGCGGCAGCGCCCGCAGCACTGTCGACGCCCGCGCGGTGGTGGTCACCGGGAACGGCGCGAGCGCGGAGGTCACCACGGCGCGGGTGTCGGCGGCGACGGACGGCGTGTCAGGGCCCTCGACGGCGCCGGTGTAGACGGTCACGTCGACGGCGGCGGGCGCGGCGCGGGCCATGGCGACCTCCAGCGCCCGCTCGGCGGTACGGGTGACGAGCAGGGTGCAGGTGCCCAGCACTGTCGCGCCGATCGTGACGATCCCGAGCAGGGCTGCCAGCAACGGCCACTGCGCGCGGGCGCGCCGGCGGACCAGCCTCAGCATCGTCGCGTCACCTGACGTCCGGCACGGGCTCGTACGGCTGCCCGGCCGCCTGTTCGTCGAGGTGCCCGTCGTGGATGCGGATCACCCGGTCGGCCAGGGCCATCATCACCGCGTCGTGCGTCGACACCAGCACTGTGACGCCTTCGGATTCCACAATTCCGCGCAGCAGGGCCATCACCGACAGGCCGGTCTCGGCGTCCAGTTGCCCGGTGGGCTCGTCGGCGAGCAGGAGCCGGGGCGAGGCGGCCAGCGCGCGGGCGATCGCCACCCGCTGCTGCTGACCGCCGGACAGCTCGGCCGGCCGCTGCCGGGCGTGGTCGGCCAGCCCGACCAGCTCCAGCAGCAACGCGACGCGCCGTTCGCGATCGGTCGGGGCGGCGCGGGCCAGCCGCAGCGGGGCGGCGACGTTCTCCGCGGCCGACAGCACCGGGATCAACCCGAAGCTCTGGAAGACGTACGACACAGTGTCGCGCCGCAGTCGGGACAGGCCGTCCTCGTCGAGCGCGGTGACGTCGGTGCCGTTGACGTGCACGGTCCCGGCGTCCGGTCGGTCCAGGCCGCCGATGACGTTGAGCAGGGTGGTCTTGCCCGAGCCGGACCGGCCGACGAGCGCCACCATGGAACCGGCGGTCACGTCGAACGACACGCCGCGCAGGGCGTGTACGACGGTCGGTCCGGTGTGGAAGCGCCGCTGTACGCCGCGCACGCGCAGCAGCGGCTCGCCACTCATTCGCCGCTCCCCGGATCGGGGCGGATCGTGATGTGGTCGGGTTCCAGGGCCAGCCGGACCCGTCGGGTCAGCGCCAGCGCCTGGCGGAACTCGCGGGGCACCTGGACCCGCCCGGCCCGGTCCATCACGGCGTACTCCTCGGCGATCAGGTGCGTGTCGCCGGCCGCGTCGGTGGTGGCGCGGCGCAGCACCTCGCTGCTGGTGCGCCCGTCCCGGATCGCGACGGTCCGTTCGACCTGGCCGCTGACCTCCGGGTCGTGGGTCACCACGACAACCGTGACGCCGTACCGCCTGTTGACGTCCCGCAGCACGCCGAAGACCTCCGCGGACGTGGCGGCGTCCAGCTCGCCGGTCGGCTCGTCGGCGAGCAGGACCCGCGGCTGGTTGGCCAGCGCCACCGCGATCGCGACCCGCATCTGCTGCCCGCCGGAGAGTTGTCCGGGGCGCCGGTCGGCGCAGTCGGCGACACCGAGGCTGTCCAGCAGTTCGGCCGCGCGCTCCCGGCGCTCCTTCTTCGGGGTGCGGGCCGCCGTCATCGGCAGGTCCACCATCTCCCGTGCGGTCAGGTAGGGAATCAGGTTGCTCGCGGTCTGCTGCCGGACGAACCCGACGGTGTGCCGCCGGTAGTTCACCCGGTCCGCGCGGGACATCGCCAGCAGATTCCACTTCTCGACCCGGACCCGCCCGGCGGTGGGGGCGTCGATGCCGGCCAGGATGGAGAGCAGCGTCGACTTGCCCGACCCGGAGGCGCCGACGACGGCGACCAGCTCACCGCTCTCCACGGCCAGGTCCAGTCCCTGTAGTGCCTGTACCTCGATCGAACCGGTCTGGTAGATCCGCACCAGGTTCTCGCAGACGATCAGCGCGTCCCGACCGAACTCGGGCGCCCGCGCGGATGGCCGCGGCAGGGACAGCGGGGTGCTGGACATTCCCTTCTCCGTCCGGGTTGTGCCGACGTCGAGCCAGGCTGGAGCAGCGGTCGCGCACGTGGTGTCACCTGGACGGCACGCGTGGTCAGCGCATGCGTCACGAGCCTCGATCGCCCGTGCTGACGCAATTGAAGCAGTTTCGCAATCGGCGGCTCCGTTGACCATGCCCCTGAACGGCTTTCCTGCATCCTGGACGAGGGCCTGCCACCGACCGTCACGCACCTCGTGGTTCTGCCACGGGCAGATCCGCTACCGGTGAACAGGGGTGTCGTCCTTTGCGGGCCGCCGGCAGGGTGGAGCGCATGCGACTGTTGGTGCTGGGTGGTACGGGTTTCGTGGGCGGGGCCACGGTCGCCGAGGCGGTGCGCCGGGGCTGGTCGGTGACGGTGTTCAACAGGGGGTTGCACGGGTCGGTACCGCCCGGCGTACACCGGTTGCGGGGTGATCGGACCGCGCCGGACGGCCTGGCCGCGCTGGCGGGCGGCGAGTGGGACGTGGTGGTGGACACCTGGGACGGCGCGCCGCGGGCTGCCGGGGACGCCGCCCGCGCTCTGGTCGATGCGGTCGGCCACTACGTGTACGTGTCCAGCGGGTCGGTCTACACCGACCACGCCGCGACGGGGCTGCACGAGGATTCTCCGGTGGTGGACGCCGACCCCGGCTCCACCGACGGCGAGTATCCGCAGCTCAAGGCCGGCGCCGAGCGTGCCGTTCGGGAGGTGTTCGGCAAGCGTGCGCTGCTCGCCCGGGCCGGTCTGATCCTGGGCCCGGGGGAGGACATCGGTCGGCTGCCCTGGTGGCTACGGCGGATCGAGCGGGGCGGGGACGTGCTCGCCCCCGGGCCGGCCGACCTGCCGGTGCAGTACGTCGACGTCCGTGACCTGGTGGGGTGGATGCTGGACGCGGGCGCCCGACGGCTGGGCGGCACGTTCAACGCGGTCGGTCGCCCCGGGCAGACCACGATGGGTGAGCTGCTCGACGCGTGTGTGGCCGCCACCGGCGCCAACGCCCGGCTGCGCTGGACCGATCCGGCGTCGCTCCTTGCCGCCGGTGTGCAGCCGTGGAGCGACCTGCCGATCTGGATGCCGATCGGCCACCCGTACCGGGGGTTGCTGGAGCAGGACGTGACCCGCGCGTTGGCCGCCGGGTTGACCTGCCGGCCGGTGGCCGAGACCGTCGACGACACCTGGCGTTGGCTGGGCGAGGTCGGCGCGGTTCCGCCGCGTGCCGGGCGACCGCTGCGCGGCTCGATCGGGTTGGACCCGGCCCGGGAGGCCGCCGTGCTCGCCGGCTGAGCCTCGGCGTTCGCGGCCCACCGCGACTGGGCAGGTGGCATGCGGGCGGTGCAGGGGACGGCGCGGCCGGCGTCGCTGCCCGGCCCAACCCACCAGATCCGGGGTACGACGTGCGCGCGTCGCGGGTGTCGCATGGTCGGTGACGAGCCGTGGTGCCTGCGAGCACGCCGACCGTCGACAATCCGGTGGCGCGGTGGGCCGCTCGTTGCGAGACTCTGGTCCGTGCGAGACCCGGACCGCTTCCGAGCCGCCGTACACGCCTGGGCGGCCGGCGGTCCCGACGCCACGGCGGCCGGCGCGGCGGCCCGGGACCTGGCCGTCGGTCTGCGGACGGTCGTGCTCGTCGAGGGTGTCAGCGACAGGCGCGCGGTGGAGGCGTTGGCCGAGCGGCGGCACCGTGATCTGGCGGCCGAGGGCGTGTGCGTGGTGCCGATCGGTGGCGCCATGAGCGCCCGCCGATACCTGCGGCTCTGCGGAGCGCAGGGCCTCGCCGTGACCGTACGCGGGCTGTGCGACGAGGCCGAGGAGGACTTCTTCCGGCGCGGCTTGGAGGAGGCCGGCCTCGGTGCCGCCCGGACCCGGGCGGCGATGGAGGCGCTCGGTTTCCACGTCTGCGTCACCGACCTGGAGGACGAGCTGATCCGGGCGCTCGGCAGCGACGGCGTCGAGCGGGTCATCGCGGCGCAGCGGGACCTGGCCCGGTTCCGGGTCTTCCAGAACCAGCCCGCGCAGCGCGGTCGGTCGGTCGAGCGGCAACTGCGTCGCTTCCTGGGCACGATGAGTGGCCGCAAGGCCCGCTACGCCGAGGCGCTGGTGGGTGCCCTCGACCCGGGCGCCGTCCCCCGCCCGCTGGACCGGCTGCTCGCCGGCTGATCCCACGATCTCGAGGGTGGGTCGACGACGTCTTCACGACAGTCAATGTCCAGCACCTCGTCGACCGGCCGCCGCGGGGTGGGCCGGCCCGGCTGGCCGTACCCGACGCGTAGCGCCATCTGCGGCGTGCCGAACCGTCCCAGCGACAGCCGCAACTGCTCCCGCGCCGTGGGCACCTCGATCGGCTGGGACAGCATCGACACGCTCAAACCCGAGTCGGTGGCGGTGAGCAGCACCCGTTGCAGGGCCTGCCCGGCGACCACCTGGTCGATGGCGGTGTTGCCGACCGAGCCGAGCACCCCCACCAGCGGTTCGGGTTCGAAGTCCCGTCCGGGCGCCCGGTCCCGCCCGCCGAAGCCCCGCGTCGGCAGCACGTCCTGTGGCTCGTGCTGGGGGCCGCCGGCGGCGGCGGGCACGCCGTCGGGCGCGGGCTCCCGACGCAGCCATTGCCGTCGTTCCTCCCGGTAGGCGGGGTCGCGCTCCAGCACCCGGTGTGCGCCGCGGGCGATCTCGCCGAACGCGGTCACCGCGCTCACCCCGATCAGCAGCTCCAGCCAGCACCCCTCGGCGCGGGCCGCCTCACCCAGTCGCCAACGCGCGTCGGACGGCACCGGGTCCGGCCAGAATGGCATCCGGTTGCTGAACCGGCGGGGAATGGCAGCGTGCAGGCTCTGCTCGGCGGGGGTCGGCCGGCGCGCGATGTCCGGCACCAGCCGGGCCAGCAGGTCCGGCTCGGCCGGGTCCGGGCGTAGCCGCACCCGGGCCGGGACGCCGGCCACGGCCAACGCGAGTCGCAGGTTGAACAGGGCGGCGCCGCAGGCGATCCGTACGCCCCAGCCGCTCGGGTCGGTCGCCGGCAGCCGCCGGGTCGGGTCGGTCAGCACCTCGATCCCGCCGTCGCGCAGCCGCATCCGCCACGGCTGGGTGTTGTGCAGCGACGGTGCTCGGACCGCGTCGACGGTGGCGGCCCGCAACTGGTCCGCGGTGTAGCCGATGTCCATGGCGGTGCTCCTCTCCCGGTGGGTCGGCCGTGGGCGGTACCGCGACGGCCGGCCACCCCTACGGTCCGCCCGGCGGGTGGGTGTCGAGCAGGGCCGGACGTCCCGATCCCTCGGGCCCGACCGCCCCTGCTCGCGGATGCTGCCCGGCGGGAGCGTCGGACGTCCGCCCGGCCTGGTCGGGACCTTCGGCCCGTGCGCCCGCCGGGTGGCGCGGGTAGAAACGAATGATGATCCGCGTGTTTCTCCTCGACGACCACGAGGTCGTCCGCCGGGGCCTGGCCGACCTGTTGCAGAGTGGCGGCGACATCGAGGTGGTCGGCGAGTCCGGCTCGGCGCAGGAGGCGGCCCGCCGCATCCCGGCGTTGCGCCCCGACGTGGCGATCCTCGACGCACGGTTGCCCGACGGCAACGGCATCGACGTGTGCCGCGACGTCCGCGCCGTCGACTCGTCCATCAAGGGCCTGATCCTCACCTCCTACGAGGACGACGAGGCGCTGTTCGCGGCGATCATGGCGGGTGCCGCCGGGTACGTGCTCAAGCAGATCCGCGGCACCGACCTGGTCGACGCGGTGCGCCGGGTCGCCGCCGGGCAGTCGCTGCTCGACCCGGCGGTCACCGCCCGCGTGCTGGAACGCATCCGCAAGGGCGTGGAGGAGCCGCGGGAGCTGAAGTCGCTCACCGAGCAGGAGCGGCGGATCCTGGAGTACGTGGCGGAGGGGCTGACCAACCGGGAGATCGCCGGGCGGATGTTCCTGGCGGAGAAGACGGTGAAGAACTACGTCTCCAGCGTGCTGGCCAAGCTGGGCCTGGAGCGCCGTACCCAGGCCGCCGTCCTGGCGACCCGCCTGCTCGGCAAGACGCCCTGACCTGATCCGTGCGGGTCAGTCGCGCAGCGGCGCGATCCGTGCGGGTCAGTCGCGCAGCGGCGCGGTCCAGCGCAGCTCGGTGCCGTGCGGCTCGACCGGGCTGATCGTGAACGTGCCGCCGTGGCGGTCGGCGCGTTGACGCAGGTTGACCAGGCCACCCCGGGCGGCACTCGGGTCACAACCCACTCCGTCGTCGGTGATGGTGACGGTGACCTGTCCGCTCTCGACGCGTACGGCGACGTCGACGTGGGTGCTCTGCGCGTGGCGGACCGCGTTCGACAGCGCCTCGCGCAGCACGGCGGTGAGATGCGGGCGGATGGCGTCGGGGACGGCGCTGTCCACCGGCCCGGTCAGCTCCAGGTGTGGCCGGAAACCCAACGACTCGGCGGCCACCTCGATCGCCTCACGGATCTCGGTGCGTAGCGCCGCGGTCATCGGCGTACGCAGCTCGAAGATGGTCCGGCGGATGTCGCGGATGGTGGCGTCCAGATCGTCGACGGCGGCGTTGATCCGTTTCGCGACCTCGGGGCGGGTCACCATCGGCGCGGCGCTCTGTAGTTGCAGACCGGTGGCGAAGAGCCGCTGGATCACCACGTCGTGCAGGTCGCGGGCGATGCGTTCGCGGTCCTCCAGGACCACAAGCAGCTCCCGTTCCTCCTGGCCGCGGGCCCGTTCCATGGCCAGCGCCGCCTGACCGGCGAAGCCGCCCAGCAGGGCCACGTCCTCCTCGCTGGCAACGCCACCACGCTCGGGCCGGTGTGCCACGATCAGCACGCCGTGCAGGGTGTCGGCGGTGGCCAGCGGCGAGATCACCGCCGGGCCGCTGTGCAGCAGCGCCGGCCACGGCGCCGCGTGCGCCAGGTCGTCCACCTGGTCGTGTCGGCCCGCGGCGATCGCCGCGCCGAAACTGGTGTCGGCCGCCGGAAGGACCGTGCCGACCAGCACCCGGGCCTGCTCGTCGACGCCGTCGACCACCTCGACGGTGAACTGCGCGGCGTCGGTGTCGTAGAGCAGCACCAGCGCCAGTTCGGCCTCGGCGACCTCCCGGGCGCGTCGGGCGACCAACGCCAGCGCGTCGGTACGGCGAACCTCGCCGAGCAGCACCGCGGTGATCTCGGCGGTGGCGGCGAGCCAGCGTTGCCGCCGGTGCGCCAGGGCGTACAGGCGGGCGTTCTCGATGGCCACACCGGCGGCGGCGGCGAGCGCGACGACGATCTCCTCGTCGTCCTCGGTGAACTGTGCGCCGCCCTGCTTCTCGGCCAGGTAGAGGTTGCCGAACACCTGGTCGCGGATCCGTACCGGCACGCCCAGGAAGCTGTGCATCGGCGGGTGGTTGGCCGGGAAGCCGTACGAGCGGGGGTGCTGGGTGATGTCCGGCATGCGCAGCGGCCGGGGGTCGTCGATGAGGAGGCCGAGCACGCCCCGCCCGTGCGGCAGGTCGCCGATCCGCGCGTGTTGCTCGGGGGTGATGCCGTGCACGATGAAGTCGTGCAGCAGGCGGTCCGGGCCGACCACGCCCAGCGCGCCGTACCGGGCGCCGACCAGCTCGCAGGCCGCCTGCACGATGCGTTGCAGGGTGGTGCGCAGATCCAGGTTGGTGCCGATGCCGACCACCGCGTCGAGCAGGGCACGCAGCCGCTCCCGGCTGGTGACTACCTCGCCGACCCGGTCCAGCATCTCGTGGAGCAACTCGTCGAGGCGGACCCGCGACAGCGGGCTCAGCCCGAGCGACGGGGTCGCCGACGGTTCCGGACGCGGATGCGGCGCGCTGCTCGTCACCGGGCGATGGTAGCGCCGGCGGCCGTCACCGCCAGGCCCTCAGCCGTGCCCGTCGGCGACCGCGGAGGTGTCGACCACCTGCGCGGTGGTCAGCCGCGGCGTGTGCGGCGGGCCCGCGTGCGCCGGGTCCGCGATGCCCAACCGCAGCACGAGGTACGGGAAAGCGAGCCCGGAGAGCAGCTGACGCAGGGTCTGCCGGGTGCCGGGCACCTCCACCACGGCGCTGAGCGGCACCACCGACACGCCGAGCCGGGTGGCGGTCAGCCAACCGGCGGAGAGCGCCTCGCCGGCCCGCAGCCAACTGTCCCGTTCGTCCTCGTCCCCGTGCAGCACCGCGTACACGGCCGTGCGGTCGTGGCCGGGACCGATCGGCAGACTGCCGGGGCGGCCGAAGTCCCGGCCCGGGACGGTGGTCAGGGGAGGTTGCTCGGGCAGCACCTCCGGCGGCAGGCCGGTGCCCTCGCCGGCACGGCTGGTCCAGTACGCCAGCTCGGCGCGCAGCTCCGGGTCCTCGGCCTCGACCGTGTCGGCGTGCCCGGCGGCGGCGGCCAGGTCCAGCACCTGGTCGCGGTCGAGGATCTGCAACCGGCAGCCCTGCGCGCCGACCGCCTGGGTGATCGCCTCGATCGCCTCGGCCGGCACCGACTCGTCGCTGACCGGCCGCCGGTCGGTGTGCCGGACCCGCATGCACTGCACCATCCGCATGGCGTCCGGGTCTGCCGCCGTCCGGCTCAGGTCGGTGAGTCGGGCCAGCAGCTCGCTGTCGCCCGGGTCGGGCAGCCGCTGCACCGCGGTGCGCCAGCCCTCGGCGGTGAGCGCCAGCCGGGCGTGGTGCAGGGCGGCGCCGCAGCTGATCGCGAGCAGCCGGCCGTCCGGGTCGCTGGCGGCGAGCTGTCGGTCGGCCACCGAGCGCAGCTCCAGCGCGTCGGGCAGCACCCGCCAGCGCCACGGTTGGGTGTTGTGTACCGAGGGGGCGTGGCCGGCGGTGACGGCGGCCTCCGCCAGCGCGGTGGTCAGCCGGCTTTCCTGACTTGTCGTCACGATCTCTCCGTCTCTGCCCGCCGTGCCGTTCGGCGGGGCGGGTGGGTGGCTTCCCCACCATCCTGTGGCAGCCGATGCCGTTCCACAGGGGCCGTAGGTCCCGGGCCGCCGGGTCGTTGCGCCCACCGGTGAGCTGCCCGGTGTCCGGCCCGTCAGGTCGTCCGACGGCGGACACGGTCACCGGCAGCCGCCGGCCAGCTGATCTCCGCGCGGTCAGCGTTCCCGGACCACGGCGACCGGGCAGTTGGCGTGCTGGATCACCTGCTGGCTGACCGAGCCGAGCAGCATCCCCGCCAGCCCACCCCGGCCCCGGCTGCCGACCACCACCGACTGCGCGGACCGGCTCGCCTCGATCAGCATCGCCGCGGGGCTGCCCGGGATCATGTCGACGGACATGCTCAGCTCGGGAAACGTTCGCCGCCACGGCTCCAGCGCCTGCTCCACCGCGGCCCGCTCGTCGGGCACCCCGGCCGCCCCGCCGGGGCCCGGAGTCCAGGCGTGCAGCACGCGCAACGGCACCTGCCGGCGGGCCGCCCGTTCGGCCGCGAAGCCGAGCGCCACCAGCGACGGCTCCGAACCGTCCACCCCGACCGCCACCGGGTCGTCCGGTCCACCGGCCGTCCCGTCGCGGACCACCACGACCGGGCAGTGTGCGTGGGCGGCCACCGACACGGCGGTGGACCCGGCCAGCAGGCCACCGAATCCGCCGTGGCCCCGGCTGCCGAGCACCAGCACGCCGGCCTCAGCCGAGCGTTCCTGCAACACCAGGGCGGGTGGTCCGTCGTACACCTGGCCGGTGATCGTCAGCCCGGGATGGGTGGCGGCGGCGTCCGCCGCGGCCTTGCCGACCAGGTCCTCGACCTGCCGGCGGGCGGTCTCGTCCGGCCAGACCCCGGGCGCCACGCCCGGACCGACCCAGCCGGCCACGGTCAGCCATTCGAAGACGTACGCCAGCCGCACCGGTTGGCCGCTGTGCCGAGCCTCCTCCAGCGCCCAGTCCACCGCCATCGACGCGTCGGTGGAGCCGTCGTAGCCGACCAGGATCTCCGCGTCGCGCACGTCGTCCTCCTCAGGGGTTGGTCGGGTCGGTCTCGCGGACCCAACGCCACTCGGCGACCTCGGGGTCGTCCTCGCCGTACCGGCGGGTGTAGTCGCGGGCGGCCTGCCGGGCGTCGACCATCCGCTGCCGCAGGTGCGCGGCGCTGGCGGCCAGCCCGGGTACCCGGTCGATGACGTCGATGACCAGGTGGAAACGGTCCAGGTCGTTGAGCATCACCATGTCGAACGGGGTGGTGGTGGTGCCCTCCTCCTTGTAGCCGCGTACGTGCAGGTTGTCGTGGTTGTTGCGGCGGTAGGTCAGTCGGTGGATCAACCAGGGATAACCGTGGTACGCGAAGATGATCGGCCGGTCCTCGGTGAAGATGGTGTCGAACTCGTTGTCGGTCAGGCCGTGCGGGTGCTCGGTGTCCGTCTGTAGTCGCATCAGGTCGACCACGTTGACCAGTCTCACCCGCAGGTCCGGGAGGTTCTGGCGGAGCAACTCGACGGCGGCCAACGTCTCCAGGGTGGGCACGTCCCCGCAGCAGGCCAGCACCACGTCCGGTTCGATGCCCCCGTCGTTGCTTGCCCACTCCCAGATCCCCAGGCCGCGTCGGGTGTGCTGGATCGCCTCGGTCATCGTCAGCCAGTTCGGCGCCGCCTGCTTACCGGCCACCACCACGTTGATGTAGTGCCGGCTGCGCAGGCAGTGGTCCATCGTGGCGAGCAGGGTGTTCGCGTCCGGCGGCAGGTAGACCCGCACCACTTCGGCCTTCTTGTTGACCACGTGGTCGATGAAGCCGGGGTCCTGGTGGGAGAAGCCGTTGTGGTCCTGCCGCCAGACGTGGCTGGACAGCAGGTAGTTCAACGAGGCGATCGGCTGCCGCCACGGGATGGCCCGGGTCACCTTCAGCCACTTGGCGTGCTGGTTGAGCATCGAGTCGACGATGTGGATGAACGCCTCGTAGCTGGTGAAGATGCCATGCCTGCCGGTCAGCAGGTAGCCCTCCAGCCAGCCCTGGCACAGGTGCTCGGAGAGCACCTCCATGACCCGGCCGTCGGGGGAGAGATGGTCGTCGCCGGGAAGGGTGGCGGCGACCCACGCCCGGCCGGTCACCTCGAACGCCGCGCCCAGCCGGTTGGAGGCGACCTCGTCCGGGCCGAACAGTCGGAACGTCTCCGGGTTGGCGCTGATGACGTCGCGGATCCACGGGCCGAGCACCCCGGTCGCGCCGGCCACCGGCTGGCCCGGTTCGGGGACGTCCACGCCGTAGTCGCGGAAGTCGGGCAGGGTCAGGTCGCGCAGCACCACGCCACCGTTGGTGACCGGGTTGGCGCTCATCCGCCGATCTCCGCGAGGTGGCAGCGTCCGCAGCTCGTCCACCGGCGCGCCGGTGGCGTCGAACAGCTCCTCGGGCCGGTAGCTGCGCAGCCACCGCTCCAACTCGGCCAGGTGGGCCGGGTTGTCGCGGACCCCCGACAGCGGCACCTGGTGGGCGCGGTACGTGCCCTCCACCTGGATGCCGTCCACCTCGCTGGGGCCGGTCCACCCCTTCGGCGTACGCAGGATGATCATCGGCCAGCGGGGGCGTTCGACGACTCCACCGGAACGGGCCCGCCGCTGGATCTCGGCGATCTCGTCCAGGGCGCGGTCCATCGTCGCGGCGAGCGAGCGGTGCACCACGGCCGGGTCGTCGCCGGCCACCACGTACGGCTGGTAGCCCGACCCGCGCATCAGGTCGAGCAGGTCGGCCTCGGGGATCCGGGACAGCACCGTCGGGTTGGCGATCTTGTAGCCGTTGAGGTGCAGGATGGGCAGCACCACCCCGTCGCGCGCCGGGTTGAGGAAGACGTCGGAGAGCCAACTGCCGGCCAGTGGCCCGGTCTCCGCCTCGCCGTCGCCGACCACGCAGGCCACCACCAGGTCCGGGTTGTCGAACGCCGCGCCGTAGGCGTGGCTCAGCGCGTACCCCAGCTCGCCGCCCTCGTGGATGGAGCCCGGCACGTCCGACGCGACGTGGCTGGGGATGCCGCCGGGGAAGGAGAACTGGCGGAACAGCTTGGCCATCCCGACCTCGTCGCGCGAAACATCGTGGTAGCGCTCCGACCAGGTGCCCTCCAGCCAGGTGTTGGCCACGATCGCCGGGCCACCGTGCCCGGGGCCGGTGACCAGCATGGCGTTGAGGTCACGCGCCACGATCACCCGGTTGAGGTGGGCGTAGACGAGGTTGAGCCCGGGGCTGGTGCCCCAGTGCCCGAGCAACCGGGGCTTGATGTCGTCGGGGGTCAGCGGCTCCCGCAGCAGCGGGTTGCCCAGCAGGTAGATCTGCCCGACGGTGAGGTAGTTCGCGGCGCGCCAGTAGGCGTCCAGCCGGCGCAGCTCGTCGTCGGTGAGAGCGCGTCGCACGTCGAGAGCGGTGTCCATCAGGCTGCCTCTCGCGGGTAGGAGTGGGGTGTCCGGCGTCCAGCTTCACCGCCGCGAACGCCTCGGGTCAGGGCCGTTGGTCCCGCGCCGGCCGGGCGTCCGGCCCGGTCAGCGGCGCCTCGGCCAGGCCACGGACGACGACCACCGGTGCGGGGGAGTGGTAGAGCAGGGATTGGGCGACAGCGCCCAGCATCGCTCGTCCCGGTTCGTCGCCGCGGGCGGCGACAAGCGCCACCTGCGTCGCGCGGGACGTGTCGATGAGCACCTGCGCGGGATCGCCGCGGACGACTCGGCACTCGGTGGGCACCGCGCCGTTGCGGCCGGCATGCCGGGCCACCGCCTCGCTGAGCTGCTCGGCGACGGCGTCGGTGTCCTCGTCCTGCTCCACCACCCGCAGGGCGAGCAGGCGGGCGTCCCGGCGGGCCGCGCATTCCACCGCCCACTGCAGCGCGAGGTGCGAGCTGGGCGAGCCGTCCACGCCGACCAGGACCGGGCCCTGCGGCGGCGGCTCGCGGCGGACCACCAGCAGCGGGCAACCGGCGCGTGCGGCCAACTGCACGGCGGACGTCTCGGCCGGTACGCACTGGCCGCTGCCGGCCATCCCGCTGTCGCCCACCGCCAGCAGGAAGGCCGTCTCCGACCGGCGGATGAGGGTGGCCAGCATGGCGCTCTCGACGATCTCGCTGCCCACTGTCAGTCCGGGTTCGGCCTGGTGGGCCAGTTGGGCGGCCCGGATGAGCAGCTCTTCGGCCCGGTCGCGGGGTCCGGCGACGCTGTCCGCGGCGAAGGCCGCGTGCCAGTCGAAGGTGTGCAGCAGGTGCAGCGGCCGGCCGTGCGCGGCGGCTTCCTGCGCGGCCTGTTCGACGACCGGAAGGTCGAGATCCGAGCCGAGGCCGACCAGCACCGCCGCGTCGCTGGCTGCGGCCATCGATATCACCTCCCGGGCGTCGCGCCCGGCACGACCACGCTGTCCCTGACCGAGGGTAGTCGGATGGTCACGATTGCGGGCCGATTGTGGGGTTTGCGGGCTCCCCGCGAAGCTGATCCGGGGCGGGCGGCCAGCCGACCAGCAGCGGCGGCAACGCTGATCGTGGCCGTATCCGGTGCCGCCGGTGCGCTAGGGGATCAACTCAGCCATGGAGAGCGCCTCGTCCAGCCGACCGGCGGCCAGGTCGTCGTGACGGATCACGAAACGCCCGTCACTGCGGTAATAGAGCTCGTTGTCCACGGGAAAGCGGGCGAGCGACACCCACTCGGTCGTCAGTCGGTGCGTCTCCTCCTCCACCCGGGAATACCATTTCGCGACCGGGATGACGATCTCGCCGGTCTTCTCGCGCCAGGCGAGGGTCTGCTCCGCAAAACCCTTGATCACCTCCGGGTCGGCGTACCCGCCGAGGTAGGCGCTGGTGTACCCGTCGTCGGGCGGCCAGAGTCCGTTGGCCAGCGCACAGAGTTCGTCGAGGTGCGGCAGGTCACGCTCGAGGTCACGGGCCACCTGCTGCTGGAAGGGCGACAGGTCGTCCTCGTCCTCGTCCTCGTCCTCGTCTTCGTCGTCCTCGCCCACCCCGAACCACTCGGGGAACTCCGCGCGCAGCGTGGCGCTGACGTCGTACTGCTCGTCGACGACCGCGTGGTCGGCGGATGCCGCCGCCACCTCGGTATCGGTGCCCGCCGGCACGTACACGACCCGCCCGTACCTGCGCTCCCCGGTGGCAGCGGCCTGCTCCTGGTTCAGGAAGAACAGCAGCGAGCCGTCTGCCGGCAGGCCGAAGCCGTCGACTCGTGGCAGCGCCGCACAGTCGACCGAGAAGATGAACGGCAACGGATCGACCCCGTCGGACGGCCAGTCCATGCCCACCGGCAGCCGGGGCAACCCACCGAACTGACCGACCGGAACACCGCTGGGGCCTCCGCTCAACCGGATCGACAGGCGGAGGTGCTGGCTGAACCGGCTGACCTCGTCGTCCGGGATGCCCAACGCGAGCGCTGCACGACGAAGCTGTCCCTCATGATCCATAGCGCCACATGGTGCCACGTGGACGAGCCCGGCGACCGGATGCCCCATGGCTCGCACGCGCTGTCATCGGCATCGCTGCCGCAGGGCCTGCCCCGACCAGGGGCGCGTCAACCGGGGTTGACACGAGGTGCGCTGTCAACGTATGTTGACGGCATGAGTCAGGCGACAGAACTCGCGGCGGCAGCCGGCAGCACCGACCCCCGGGTCGGGCTGCGCGCCGTCCGCGCGCTGCGCCGGCTGCTCGAGCGGCTCGAGGTGGTCCAGGTGGACAACGCCCGTCGACAGGGCTGGTCCTGGCAGGAAATCGCCGACGCGCTCGAGGTCAGCCGGCAGGCGGTGCACAAGAAGCACGCTGGGCGACCGGCGGTCAACTCATCCTGGGAGGCGTGATGTTCGAACGGTTCACCGACCGGGCGCGCGGCGTGGTGCGCCGGGCGCTGGAGGAGGCGCGGGCCGAGGGGCAACGGCCGGTCGGCACCGAGCACCTGCTGCTCGCCCTGCTCGACGACGACGCCGGCCTGGCCAGCCGAGTGCTCGCCGACGCCGGCGTACGCGCCGACGACCTGCGTGAGCGCGTCCGCCGACACACCTCCAGCGGCGGCTCCGGCCTCGGGGACGCCGACGCGGCGGCCCTGCGGGAGATCGGCATCGACCTGGCCGCGATCGTGGCCCGCATCGAGGAGTCCTTCGGCCCGGACGCGCTGCGCGAGGCCGTGCCGGCACCGCGCGGCCGCTGGGGTCGCCGACGGCGGCGGTACCTCGGCGGCCCGTTCTCGCCCCGGTCGAAGAAGGCGCTGGAGTTGTCCCTGCGGGAGGCGCTGCGCCTGCGCCACAAGCACATCGGCACCGAGCACATCCTGCTCGGGGTGCTCCGGGAGGGGCACGGGCTGGGCGCGCTGGTGCTCACCGAGTCCGGCATCGACCTCGACGATCTGCGCCGACGGGTGGAGAGCGCGCTGCGGGCGGCGGCCTGACGGGTGCGCTCGCGTTGAAACCTCTCTGTGGCACTTTCGACGCGCGCCCCCCGCTGGGTCGCTGAAGCCGCTCCGGTGCTGCACACTGGCGCCCGTGGATGCTGGACAGGACAGGCGACCCTCGGGTGGCGACGGTGGGCTGCGCTCCGCCGTGGTGGTCAACCCGGTGAAGGTCGACGATCTCGACGAGCTGCGCCGTACCGTGAACGACGCCCTCGCTGCGGCCGGCTGGCCCGAGCCGGAGTGGCACGAGACCACCGTCGAGGACCCGGGCCGGGGCCAGACCGAGCAGGCCGTCAAGTCCGGCGTCGACCTGGTCTTCGCCTGCGGTGGCGACGGCACCGTGATGTCCTGCGTCAGCGCGCTGGTCGGCACCGACGTGGCGCTCGCCGTGCTGCCGCAGGGCACCGGCAACCTGCTCGCCGCCAACCTCGGGCTCAGCACCGACCTGGCCGCCGGGTTGCAGGTCGCCATCGAACGGGGACGACGGCTGCTCGACGTCGGCGCCGTCGAGAAGCAGTACTTCACAGTGATGGCCGGCATGGGCTTCGACGCCCAGATGCTCGCCGCCACCTCCGAGACCACCAAGGCCCGCATCGGCTGGCCGGCGTACGTGATGGGCGCCGCCCGCCACCTGCGGGACCGGCCGATGCGGGTGAAGATCCGCATCGACGACCGTCCCCCGGTACGCCGACGGGCCCGGTCGGTCCTGATCGCCAACGTCGGCCGGCTCCAGGGCGGTGTGCACCTGCTGACCGAGGCCGAACCGGACGACGGGTGGCTCGACGTGGCCGTGCTCACCCCGCGCAACCTGCGGCACTGGCTGGCGCTCGGCTGGGCGGTGATCCGCCGCAGTGGCCAGGTGCCGCGGATGGAGGTGTTCCGCGGCCGGCGCGTGATGATCACCAGCAACCGGGCGCAGCCGAGGGAACTGGACGGCGACCTCATCTCCCCGGGCCGGCAGTTGGCGGCGCAGATCCGGCCGCAGGCACTATGGCTCTGCGTACCGCAGCCCCAGGACGCACCCGACCTGGCAGTGGATGCCGAAGGCGCCGGGGAGCGGGGCGAGCAGCTGATCAAGGAGGCACGCCGTGAGTAGCACCCGGATCGTGCCGGAGACCCGGCTGATGGCCGACGAGGAGCTGTCCGCCGACGACGCCTGGCACACGTTGCGCCGGCAGAGCGCCTGGCAGCTGCTGCGGGACGCCTTCATCCGGTTCCGCTACGGCGACGGGTTCAGCCACTCGCGGGCCTTCGCGCTGCAACTCTGCCTCGCCGTGGTGCCGTTCCTGATCGCCCTCACCGGCCTGATCAGCGAACTGGGCGTCGAGGAGGGCGGTCAGGTGGTGGCCGACACGGTCCTGGCGCTCACCCCGGGCCAGAGCGCCCAGATGGTCGCCGAGTTGCTGGGCGAGGGCGAACGCGTCGAGGACGCCGGAGAGCTGGCCCTCACCCTCGGTCTGCTCACCGGTCTGTTCGCGCTGACCACCACCATGGCCCAGATCGAACGGGGTGCCAACCGGATCTACGGCGTCGAACGGGACCGCCCCGCGCTGCCGAAGTACCTCCGCGCCGCGGTGCTGGCCGTCACCGCCGGCCTGCCCGCGCTCGCCGGTTTCCTGATCCTGGTCGGCGGCGGCGCGATGGGCGACTCGGTACGCGAGCACTACGAGTGGGGTGCGGTCGCCAACGGCATCTGGGACGTGGTCCGCTTCCCGCTGAGCTTCGGCCTGACCGTCGTCGCCGTGGCCGTGCTGTTCCGGCAGGCGCCACGACGCAACCAGCCCGGCCTGTCCTGGCTGTTCTTCGGCGCCGGCATCGCCACGGTCCTGTGGTGGCTGGCCAGCCTGCTGCTCGCCGCGTACGTGCGGTTCAGCGACGGCTTCGGGCAGACCTACGGCGCGTTGACCGGCATGATGGCGCTGCTGCTCTGGGCCAACCTGACCGGGATGGCGCTCTTCGGCGGGCTGGCCTTCGCCGCCCAGTTGGAGGCGCTGCGCATCGGGGTACGGGAGCCGGCCCAACCAGACCTCTGGGAGCCCGACACGGACCGCGCCGAGCTGCTCGACACCGGAGACATGACGGCGCTCTAGCGGCGCCGGCGTGTACGACGGACGCGGATCGGGTAAAGCGCCTCGCCAGACAGAAAAGGGAGGTGCGGGGTGACCGCGGTCAAGGAGATGGCGCGACGTCCGATCGGTCACTTCGCCGAGCGGAGCATCGCCGGTCTGGCGGCCGTCACCGGCGCCGGGGTGGCCTTCGGGCTGCTGTTGCTGCTCGTCCGGGTGCGGTGGAGCCCGTTGCAGGACGCCGACCACGCCGCCGCCGAGTGGTTCAACGGGCTCGTCGCGCCGCACCACGCGCTGGTCACCGTCCTACAGGCGGTGACCGACCTGGGTGGTCGGCCGATCCTCATCTGGTTGATCAGCGTCGCCGTGATCGGGTTGCTGATTCGGAAACAGCCACGGCTTGCCGTCTACCTGATCATCACCGGGGTCGGTGGCCTGATCCTCGACCCGTCGCTGAAGACGCTCGTCGGTCGGCTCCGCCCGGTCGTGGACGTGCCGGTCGCCAGCGCACCGGGCAACAGCTTCCCGAGCGGGCACGCGCTTGGCTCGTTCGTCGCGTACGGGGCGCTGCTGCTGGTGTTCCTGCCGGCCATGGCGCCGCGCTGGCGCAAGCTGGCGATCGTCGGTGTCAGCGTGCTGGTGGCGGTGGTCGGCCTGACCCGGATCGCGCTGGGCGTGCACTTCATCTCCGACGTGCTGGCCGGCTGGTTGCTCGGCGCGGCCTGGCTGGGCGTCACCGCGTACGCGTTCCGGCTGTGGCGGCGCGAGCGCGGGCGGCCGGTGCCGCCGCTGACCGAGGGCCTGGAGCCGGAGGCCGGGCACGACATCGCCGCCGCCCCGGCCGAGGAGCACGTGCTGGCCCACCCCCGTTCGGCGGTGGCCGAGCTGCTTGTGGGCTGGGTGCTCGTGTTCGGGGCGTTGTACGGCTTCGGCATGTACGTCAGCTATCACGCCAAGGGCACCTTCTTCGACACCCTCGACACCGAGGTGCCGCGCTGGTTCGCCGAGCGGCACACCGACGTGTTGACCGACGTGAGCTGGTGGTGGAGCAAGTTCGGTGACACCCACGCCATCCTGATCATCTCGTTGGTGTTCTGCCCACTGGTGCTCGCGGTGTGGCGGCGCTGGCGTCCGGTGCTGTTCGTGGCGCTGGCGATGGTGGGGGAGCTGACCCTGTTCCTCGCCTCGGCGCGGGCCGTCGACCGACCCCGCCCACCGGTGGAGAACCTTGACGGGCAGATGCCCACCTCGTCGTTCCCGTCCGGGCACATCGCCGCCACCATCTGCGTCTGGTTGGCCATCACGCTCATCGTGTTCCCGCGTACCCACCGGTGGTGGCGTTGGATCTTCGTGGCGCTGGCCGTGATCATGCCGGTCGGGGTGGCCACCTCCCGGATGTACCGGGGCATGCACCACCCGACCGACTTCATGGGCGCGATCCTACTCTCCGCGCTCTGGATCGGGCTGCTCTACCTCGTCGTCCGCCCGAACGCCGACCTGAAGGAAGGCAACCAACCGGCCATCAAGTCGGAGGACGTGGACACCCTCGACGACGAGCTGGCGCGCGCCGGCCGAGCCGACTGAGCGCCACAGTGCTGCGGTTGATGAGCTGGAACATCCGCACCGGCGGTCGGGACCGCGGCGGCGCCGACCGGCTGGAGCAGGTGGTCCGGGTCATCGACGAGCAGGCGCCGGACGTGTTGGCCCTCCAGGAACTGCGCGGCTTCGACAGCGACGGGCTGATGGCCACCGTCGCGGGTCGGGTGGGGATGACGCCGCACCTGGCCCGCTCCTGTCTCGGGCAGCCGGTGGCGGTGCTGGTCCGGCCGCCGTACCAGGTCGTCGAGGCGGGGCCGCTGCGCCGGCCGTTCCACCACGCCGCCGCCCGCGTCGTGGTGGCGACCGCCGCCGGCCCGCTCACCGTGCTCGGCGCCCACCTGTACCCGTACTCCGGTGGACGGCGGCGGATGGAGGCCGACTGGCTGGTCCGGGCGGTGCGACGGGCCCGGGGACCGTTGACAGTCGTCACCGGTGACCTCAACTCGCTCGACCCGAGCGTCGACCACACCGAGCGGCTGGCCGGGATGCCGGCCCTCTACCGGCGGCGGCATCTGCGCCGCTTCGGTGGGGCCGTGGACACCCGGGCGATCGCCCGGCTGCTCGCGGCCGACCTGGTCGACCTCTGGCCGTCGTGCAACCTCGGGGCGCCGGAGGCCGACGGCCACACCGTGCCCACCCGCTTCGGCGGGGCCGAGTTCGCCGGAATGCGACTGGACTACCTGCTCGGCACGCGCGACGTGGCGGAGCGGACGCGGGAGTGCCGGGTGGTCCGGGGCGGAACGGCGGACCGCGCCTCGGACCACTATCCGCTGCTCACCACACTCGACCTCGGCCCGGCCGCAACCGGCGGTTGAGGCGTGGACGGGGTGAGCCTCAGAGCACCAGGTTGAGCAGGACGGTGAGCACCACCGAGGCGAGGATCGAGAAGAGGATCATCAGGAGGCAGCCGAGGCCACCGCCGAGCGGGCGGATCTCCGTGTTGCCGAAGCGCATGAGGGTCACCTGTCCGAGAGTGCGGAATATGGGGCGAGCAGGCGGCGGCACGCGTCCGCGACCTGGGTCGGTGCGGTCGTGACCACGTTGTGCGCGGCACCGGGAACGACAACAAGGCTCGCGTCCGGCACGAGCCGGGTCGCCTCGTCGCGCCAGGGCGCCGGTACGACCGGGTCGCGAGCACCGGTCACGACGAGGGTTGGCGCGGTGACCCGAACGAGGTCCTCCTCGATCGGGTTGTGCACCGAGTGCGACAGCGTCGCGAGGACCCGCCAGGGCCGGGCGTTCCAGATGTCGCGGACCAGGATCGGCGCCTGCAACGGCGCTTCGCGCAGGCAGTCCACCAGCCACCGGCCGAACAGGCCCACTCGGGACCGGGCCGACGGGTCACTTGTCGGCCCGGCCAGCACCAGGGCGCGTACCGCGTCCGGGTGGTTCGCGGCGAGCGCGGCGGCCACCTCCGCGCCGAACGAGTGTCCGAGCAGGCAGACCGGCGGCAGCCGATACTCGGCCAGCCAGGCGGCCAGGTGCGCGGCGTGCCGGTGGACGTCGTACGCGCCGTCGGGGTGTGCGGTCAGCCCGAAGCCGGGCAGGTCCGGCACGTACACCGGGTGGGTGCTGGCGAGCGCGACGGCCAGCGGGGTGAGGTAACGGTGGGAGACGGCCAGCCCGTGCACCAGCACCACGGGCGGCGCCCCCGTCTCCGGCGCCGTGCTGCGCCGGGTGTGGGTGCGCAGCCCGTCGACGAGCCGCCACTCGCTGGTCAGGCCGGCGGCCGGCCGGGGCGCGGCCATGGCGAGCCGTAGCTCCGTGGGACCGAAGTGACCGCCGGGCGTCAGCTTCACAACGCCCGCAGCCGGGGCAGTAGCTGCTCCTGCGCCCAGTCCAGGAACATCGGCTGGGTCTCACCGCCGACCTGGACGATCGCCACGTGGGTGAAGCCGGCGTCGACGAACTTGCGGAACGCCTCGACGTGCGCGTCGATGTCCGGCCCGCAGGGCACGCCCTCGGCGACGTCCTCCTCCCTGACGAACTGGGTGGCGGCGGCGAAGGACTCCGGGCCGGGCAGGTCGGCGTTGACCTTCCAACCCATCCCGAACCAGCGGAACTGGTCGTGCACGATCTTGCGGCACTCGGCCTCGTCGGGGCCGTAGCAGATGGCCACCTGCCCGTAGCGGGGCTGGCCGGCGCCGCCGGCGTCGTCGTACATCTCGAGGATGTGCCGGTCGGGTTCGGTGGAGATGATGCCGTTGCCGTACTCGGCGGCCAACGTCGCGGACTGCCGACCGGACGCGGCGACGGCCATCGGCACCGGCCGTTCCGGGCGGTCCCAGACGTAGGCGTCGGGCACGTCGAAGTGGTTGCCGGAGAAGGTCAGCGTCTCCCCGTTGAGTAGCGGCCGGATGATCTGCAACGCCTCCTCGAACATCTCGTGCCGCTGCTGCACGTGCGGCCAGCCACCGACCACGTGCTCGTTCAGGTTCTCCCCGGCACCCAGACCGAGGGTGAACCGGCCGTCCGAGAGCGCCCCGATCGTGCTGGCCTTCTGCGCGACCACGGCGGGGTGGTAGCGGCGGATCGGGCAGGTCACGAACGACATCAGCTGGGCGCGCGAGGTGGCGTGGGCGACCGCGCCGAGCACCGACCAGGCGTACGGGGAGTGGCCCTGGGAGTCCAGCCAGGGGTAGTAGTGGTCGGACATCACCAGTTGGTCGAAGCCGGCCGCCTCGGCCCGGACCGCGTGGTCGACCAACTGCTTGGGACCGGCCTGTTCGCCCATGAGGGTGTAGCCGACGCTGACCATCCTGGTATCCCCTCTCACTGACTGATCGTTCCCGGGATACCCCGGTCGGCCGCCGTCAACCCTCCCGTCCGGTTCCGGATGGCAGTGCTTGACGGATGGCGGTGACCTGCCTACCGTCGGTCTTAACCGGTTAAGACCCGGAGGTGGCGCACATCCTGTGGTGGGGATGATCGCCCCGTGACGGCCCGCGTTCGCGTGGGCCGTTGCGGCTGTCCGGAGTCCGGGCCGCCAACTGAACCGGTTGCGAGGGCCAATCCATCGCCCTACCCTGATGCGTGCGCGCCGGACGTCGGGCGCGGCTGCCGGGCTGCAGCCGCCTTCCCCTGTCACGTCCCACCCCTGTCGGGCATCGGGGGTCCTCCCTGAGGAAGGCCATGAAGACTCGACTCACCGCCGCCGGCGCGGCCCTGCTCGCGTTGCTCGTCGCCGTGCTGGCGTTCGGCCAGCCGGCGCACGCCGCGGCCGGTTTCTCCGTCGCGGGCGGCAAGTTGTACGACGCCAACGGCACCGAATTCGTCATGCGCGGCGTCAACCACGCGCACACCTGGTACCCGCAGCAGACCAGCTCCTTCGCCGACGTCAAGGCGCTCGGCGCGAACACCGTGCGGGTGGTGCTCTCCAGCGGAGACCGGTGGACCCGCAACACCAACGCCGACGTCGCCGCCGTCATCTCGACGTGCAGGGCCAACCGGCTGATCTGCGTGCTCGAGGTGCACGACACCACCGGGTACGGCGAGCAGAGTGGGGCGATCACCCTCGACCGGGCCGTCGACTACTGGCTCAGCCTCGCCGACGTTCTCGTCGGCCAGGAAAGATACGTCATCGTCAATATCGGCAACGAGCCGTACGGCAACCAGAACTACGGCTCCTGGGCCACTGACAACGCCAACGCGATCACACGTCTCCGCAACGGCGGGCTGACCCACACCATCATGGTGGACGCGCCGAACTGGGGTCAGGACTGGTCCTTCACCATGCGGGACAACGCCGCGTCGGTCTTCGCCGCCGACCCGGCCCGCAACACCGTCTTCTCCATCCACATGTACGGGGTCTTCGACACCGCGGCGGAGATCAGCGACTACCTGGGCCGGTTCCGTGCCGCCGGGCTGCCGATCGTGGTCGGTGAGTTCGGTTTCAACCACTCCGACGGGAACCCGGACGAGGACACCATCCTCGCGTACAGCCAGGCCAACGGGATCGGCTGGTTGGGCTGGTCGTGGAGTGGCAACGGCGGCGGGGTGGAATATCTCGACCTCGCCACCAACTTCAACCCGGCCAGCCTGACCACCTGGGGTCAGCGGCTCTTCAACGGCGTCAACGGCATCCGGCAGACCGCCCGGGAGGCCAGCGTCTTCGGTGGCCTGCCCCCACCCACCACGCCCCCGCCCACCACCCCGCCACCCACGACCCCGCCACCCACGACCCCGCCACCCACGACGCCCCCGCCGACCACGCCGCCACCCGCGGGTGGCTGCACGGCGACCTACACGGTGACCAACCAGTGGCAGGGCGGCTTCCAGGGCGAGGTACGGGTGACCGCGGGCAGCACGGCGATCACCGGATGGACCACCCGCTGGACCCTCGCCAACGGCCAGAGCGTCACCCAGTCCTGGAACGCCGCGGTGACAAGCAGCGGGTCGGCGGTGACCGCGCGCAACCTTGACTACAACGGCCGGTTGGCCGCCGGGGCCAGCATCAGCTTCGGATTCCTCGGCGGCTGGACCGGCAGCAACCCGGCACCGCAGGTGAGTTGCACGGTGAGCTGATCAACGAAACCGACAGCGGTGGCCGGGTCGGTGCGGACCCGGCCACTTCCGGCCGGCAGCGGCGACCGCTGGGGACAGCCGGCCGGTATGACGCCGCACGTCCACGAGGGACGGTGACCACGTTCTCCGGTCGTTATGGTGACCCCATGAAGCGGCGAACTGCGTGGGTTCTGGCGCTTGCGACGACCTCCGTCCTGCTCATGGGGTTCGGCGTCTACATCACGGCGAAGGTGTTGCTGCGGCCGCCGCCGGCGGCGATGGCTGCCGACGTGGTGGGCGACTGGAGTGGTCGCGACAACGTCGTGCTGACACTCGATCCCGACCACACCTTCGATGCGCGGAACCTACCCCTCAACATCCAGTCGTCTCGCTACTCGACGCCCTTCAGCGGATCGGGTCAATGGCGGCTGTCGGCCCCGGACCGCTACCACAGTCAGGATGTGGTCGTGGAGATAGACGGGTACGGCATGCCGCTGACTCTGGCGAGGGTGGACAACCGGGTCCGGCTCTATCTGACGGACATCGTCGGGGGTGGGGGCGACCGGTTCTGGTTGGACAGGAGCTGAAACTGTCCGGCCCGGCCGGTCCGCCGGCACGCTGCGGTAGGTGCTTCCCGGCCAGGTTCACGATGACCACCCCGGCGATGATCAGCGCGTCCGGGCCGGGCAACCCGGCCCGCCCCAGGGGTCGATCACCGTGGCGGAGTTGGGTCACCGTCGGACTCGGCGGTGAGTCGGGCGGCCCGCATCGTCAGGTAGCGCTGCTCGGGCAGGCTGCTCGTGCGCGCGGCGGCGGCCCGGTAGTCGATGATCGCCCGCTCCCGGTCGCCGGCCATCTCGTGCAGGTGGGCGCGGGCTGCGGGCAGCCGGTGGTGCCCGGCCAGTCGGGGGTCGCCGGCCAGCGCGTCGAGGGCGGCGAGGCCGGCCGCCGGTCCGTGCACCATGGCGGTCGCCACGGCCCGGTTGAGCGCCACCACCGGGCTGCCGACGAGCCGTTCCAGCACCTCGTAGAGCGCCAGGATCTGTGGCCAGTCGGTCTGCGAGGTGCTCGACGCCTCGTCGTGCAGGGCGGCGATGGCGGCCTGCACCTGGTACGGCCCGACCGGCCCACGCGGTAGGGCCCGGGTGACCAGGGCGATGCCCTCGGCGATCGCCGCCGCGTCCCAGCGGCTGCGGTCCTGGTCGGCCAGTGAGATCAGCTCGCCGGACGGGCCGGTCCGCGCCGGGCCGCGCGCCTCGGTGAGCAGCATCAACGCCAGCAGCCCTGTCGATTCGCTGTCGTCGGGCAGCAGTGTGTGCAACGCGCGGGTCAGCCGGATCGCCTCGGCCGCGAGGTCGATGCGGCGTAGGTCCGGGCCGGCGGTGCTTGTGTGTCCCTCGGTGAAAATCAGGTAGAGCACCTGCCGCACGCTGGCGAGCCGGTCGGCCCGCTCCTCGGGATCGGGCATCCGGAACGGCAGACCGGATGCGCGGATGCGCTGCTTGGCCCGGCTGATCCGCTGCGCCATTGTCGCCTCGGGCACCAGGAACGCGCGGGCGATCTCGGCGGTGCTCAGCCCGCCGACGGCCCGCAGGGTCAGCGCCACGGCCGACGTCGGGGCCAGCGCCGGATGGCAGCAGAGCATCAGCAGGACCAGGGTGTCGTCCCGCTCGGCGGTCAACTCCTCGTCCGCGGCCGGTGCGTACTGCCGGTCGTCCGGGTCGCGGCGGGCGACCAGGTCCTCCCGGCGGCGCCGGGCCTGCTCGCCGCGGACCAGCTCGATCATCCGGCGGTAGCCGACCTGGATCAGCCAGCCGCGTGGGTTCGCCGGCACCCCCTCGGCCGGCCACTGGGTGGCGGCGGCCAGCAGCGCCTCCTGCACCGCGTCCTCGGCGGTGGCGAAGTCACCGAAGCGGCGGGCGAGCACGCCGAGGACCTGCGGCGCCAACTCGCGCAGCAGGTCCTCGGTGCGGGGGTCGGTGATCAGCCCTCACAGCTCCTCAGGTGGGGCGGACATCACCGGGTGCACCTCGATCGGCATGTTCAGCGGCCGGCCGCCGGGGCCGGGCGCTGTGGAGATGTACGCGGCCAGCTCGACCGCCCGCTCCGGGCTGTCGCAGTCGACGATCCAGAAGCCGGCGAGGAACTCCTTCGTCTCGGCGAACGGCCCCTCGGTGACCACCGGCGCGCCGCCCTCACCGGCGCGGACGATCCGGGCCTGCTGCGGACCGCCGAGACCCTGCGCGTCGACCCACTCCCCGGCGGCGGTGAGCTTGTCGTTGACCTCGCCCATGAACGCGATGTGCGCCTGGACCTCCTGGGGGGTCCAGGTGTCGATGCTCGGGAAGTCGGTCCCGGCGGCGCTGAACTGCATCAGCAGCATGTACTTCATTGTTGGCTCCTCACGCCCGCGCACCCTCGTCGGTGCTCTCACCCTGAGGTAGAAACAGGCGGCGCCCTTCTCGACACCCCGACCGAAGATTCCCCGGAATCTTTTCAAACAACGGCGTCGACCTCCAGCACCAGGCTCTGTTCCGGGTGCAGGGCCGGCAGTTGCACACCCACCCGGGCCAGCGCGGCCCCGCTGAGGGTGACGCCGCCCGCCAGCCAGGTCGGCGCGGCGCGCTCGATGGTCGCCGGGGCCGGCACGTCCGCCACCGGTCGCACCCGGTAACGCCGCCCGGGGTCCAGGCCGGGCAGCCGGACCGCGCCCGGAGTCTGCGTCACCGAGGTGGTCAGTCGCGCCACCGCGTACACCGCACGGGTCCTGTCGTGGTCGACCACGCCGTGTGCCCAGACGGCCGGGTCCGGGTGGTCGACCCGGACCACCCGGCCGGAGTGCAGCAGCGGGCGCAGCCGCTTGTGCAGTGCCACCCAGGCGGCCAGCTCGGTCTGCTCGGCGGCGCTGATCGAGGCGATGTCCCACTCGATGCCGTGGTGACCGAAGAGCGCGGTCGCCGCCCGGAAGCCCAGGTCGTGTACGCGGTTGGTGGTGTGCGAGCGCTGCGGGCCGATGTGCGTGCCGACCAGCTCCGGTGCCAGCAGCAACCCGGTCCAGCGCTGGATGCTGAGCCGTTCCAGGGCGTCGTTGCAGTCGCTGGCCCAGACCCGGTCGGTGCGGGCCAGGATGGCCAGGTCGACCCGGGCCCCGCCGGACGAGCAGCTCTCGATCTCCACGCCGGGATGCCGGCGGCGCAACTCGTCGAGCAGCCGGTAGACCGCCAGGGTCTGCCCGTGCACGCCGGGGCGGCCGTGGTGCCCGGCCTCGGTGAGGTCCCGGTTCTGGTCCCACTTGAGGTAGCTGATGCCGGGATGGTCGGTGAGCAGCGCGTCGAGGCGTTCCAGCAGGTAGTCGTAGGTCTCCGGGCGGCCCAGGTCGAGCGCCTGCTGGTTGCGCCACGCCGGAGGCAGCCGGCCGGGCACGGCCAGCAGCCAGTCCGGGTGCGCGCGGAACAGGTCGGAGTCGGGGTTGACCATCTCCGGCTCCACCCACAGACCGAACTCCAGGCCCCGTCCGGTCACGTGGTCGATGAGCGGTTGCAGGCCGTCGGGCCAGACGCCCTCGTCGACGTACCAGTCACCGAGGCCGGCGGTGTCGTCGCGCCGGCCGCGGAACCAGCCGTCGTCGAGCACGAACCGCTCCACGCCGATCTGCGCGGCCCGGTCGGCGAGGGCCCGCAACCGGTCCAGGTCGTGGTCGAAGTAGACCGCCTCCCAGACGTTGAGGGTCACCGGTCGGGGGAAGCGCGGGTGCCCGGGGCGGGCGCGCAGGTGCGCGTGCAGCACGTCGCTGAGCCCGTCCAGCCCGACGTCGGACCAGACCGCGTAGAGCAGGGGAGTGTCGTACGACTCGCCGGGGTCGAGCCGGATCTCGCCGGGGGCCAGCAACTCGCCGCCGCCGAGGGTCGACTCGCCGGTGGGCCGGCGTTCGGCGACTGTGACGTGGTCGCCGCTCCACGCGGTGTGCACCGCCCACACCTCGCCGTGGCCGAAGCCGAACCCGGCGGTGCCCGCCACCAGCAGCAGCGTCGCGTCGTGCCCGGTCCGGCCGTGCCGACCCTCACGGACCCAGGCGCCGTGCGGCCACGGGTGCCGCTGCGGGGACCGTTCCCGGCACCACCGGCCGGTGAGGTCGAGCAGCTCGGTGGCGACCGCCGGCACCGGCAGCACCGGGGTCAGCTCCCGGAGCTCGTACGCCGTGTCGCCGTCGTTGCGCAGCCGGTGCCGGACGGTCAGCAGGCCGTGCGGGTCGAGGGTGATCTCGCTGGCCAGCGACAGACCGGCGGCCGGGTCCGACGCCCGCACCGTCACCCGAGCGGCGTCCGGGCCGCCGTCGCGCAGGTCCAACCCGTCGAGGCGGAACGCGGTGGACCAGTCCCGCCCGTCGCGGTGCCCGGTCAGCCCCGGGCGACCGCTCCACCCCGCGCTCGGTTCCGGCAGCAGGGACAGCGCGGGCGGCTCGTCGAAGCTGCTCGGCATCACCGGCGGCACCGTCGCTTCGGCGAGCTGGCGCAGGGCGTCGTCGTCGAGGTCGCCGACGTCGCCGCCCCAGTGCACGATCCGGGGCAGCCCCGGGCCGCGCGCGTCGAGCACCAGGCTGGTCCGCGCGCGGCGCAGGTGCAGGATGGTCATCCTTTGGAAGCTCCCAAGGTCAGGCCCCGAACGAAGTGCCGCTGGAGCATAAAGAAGATCACCAGGGTGGGGATCGCGACGAGCACGCTGCCCGCCGAGACCAGGTTGTTGTCGGTGAAGAACTCGCCGCGCAGGTTGTTGAGCGAACTGGTGACGGGGAACTTGTCACCGGTGCGCATCAGGACGGTCGCCCAGAAGAACTCGTTGTAGATCCAGGTCACCTCCAGCGTCGCCAGCGCCGCCAGGGCCGGCCGGCACAGTGGCATGGTGACCTGCCAGTACTGCCGCCAGATGCTGGCTCCGTCGACCATCGCCGCCTCGTACAGGTCGCGGGGCAGCGCCTTCATGTAGTTGCTGAGCACGAAGACACAGAACCCGCACTGGAAGGCCACGTTGATCAGGATCAGCCCCCAGTAGCTGTCGTACAGCAACTCCGAGTCGCTCATGAACTCCGGCAGCGGCACCTCGGTGAACAGCCGGAACAGCGGGATGAGCAGCGCCTGCTGGGGCAGCAGGTTGGCGGCGGTGAACACCCCGAGCAGGACGACGTTGAGCTTCCAACTGAACCGGGCGATGACGAACGCCACGCACGAGGCGAGGAAGAGGGTGAGCAGCACCGCCGGCACGGTGATGTACACCGAGTTGAGGAAGTGCTTGCCGAACTCGGCCGTCCGCCAGGCGGTGACGTAGTTGTCGAGGGTCCAGCCGCCGAACGACACGTAACCGTTGGCGGCGGTGTAGTCGTACGAGCGCAGCGAGGTCAGCACCGCCCAGGCGATCGGAAAGATCCAGGCCAGCGATACGACGATGAGGAAGCCGTGCAGCAGCAGCCGCGCCGGCGTCAGTTTGCGGCGGCGGTGCGGCGGGTCGGTCTCGTCCTCGGTACGCCGGGTCACTGTCGCGGTGCTCATTCCCGGTTCTCCCTCATCACTGTCGCCAGGTAGATGGTGATGAAGATCAGCGAGACGACCAGCATGATCGTCGCCAGTGCCGAGCCGAAGCCGATCCGGCTCGCCTCACCCACCACGTTCTGGGTGACCAGCGCGGAGATCAGCTCCAGCCCGTTGCGGCCCTTGTTGACGACCCAGACCAGGTCGAACGCGCGCAGCGACTCGATGACGGTCACCACCAGCACGATGATGTTGATGGGACGCATGACCGGGAACACGACCCGGAAGAACGTCCGCCTCTCCGACGCGCCGTCGACCGCCGCGGCCTCCCGCAACGAGGGGTCGACGCCTTTCAGGCCGGCCAGGTAGAGCAGCATGATGTACCCGACGTGCCGCCACCCGGAGGCGATCATCACCGCCCAGATGTTGACGTTCGAGTCGCCGTACCAGTCGATGTTGCTGCCGAACACCGCGTTGATCAGGCCCTGGTCGCGGGAGTAGAGCAGCTGCCAGACGAAGCCGATGAGCGCCAGCGAGAGCACCACCGGCAGGTAGAGCGCGGTCTGGTAGAAGCGGCTGCCGCGCAGCTCCTTGTCCAGCAGGACGGCCAGGAACATGCCGAACGGGGTGGCGACCACGAACAGGGCGGCCAGCCAGAGCAGGTTGTGCTGGATCGCCGGCACGAACGGCGGGTAGATGTTCACCACGTCGCTGTAGTTGCGCGCGCCGACGAACTCGATCTCGTTCAGTGGGCCGATGCCGTCCCAGTCGGTGCCGGACAGCAGCACTGTCGCCGCGGCCGGCAACCAGACGAACGCGGTGACGAGCAGCAGTGGGACGAGCACCATCAGCGTGATGACCACGCGGTCGGTGCGGGACAGGAGCCGTAGCCGCCGGCGACGACCACCCGTGGAGGTGGTCGAGGCCGGCGGCGGCACGGCGCGATCCGCTTGGATCAGGGGCAGGTCGGACACGATGTCCTTCCCCTTCCGCCGTCAGTCAGTGAAGATCGACTTTTTCTGGTTCTCGATGGACGAGGTGAGCCCGTCAATGTCCTTGGGGTTCTTGATGAACTGCTGGATCGCCGGGATCATCACGGTGGAGGCGAAGTCCGGTCGGGTGTCCCGGTCGAGGAACTGCGCGATCTCGGTGGCCGACCCGACCAGCTCGGCGGCCTTCTTCTGCAACGCCGTGTAGCCGCCGACGTCCGCGCCACTGTTGGCGACGAGGACGGCTGGGTCGTTCTTGAGGTTGATGTCCGCGGCGGCCTTGCCGCCGAAGTACTCCAGCAGCTTGCGCGCGTTGTCCTCGTTCTTGGGCTTGCGGGCCATCATGTAGCCGTCGATCGGGGCGTCCAGCGCCTTCGCGCCGATGGCCGGGTCGATCTCGGGGAAGGTGAAGAAGTCGAGGTCGTCCTGCTCGTCGTTGCTGAACTGCTGACCGACGAAGAGGCCGAGCAGGTACATGCCGCTCTTCTTCTGCTGCAACGACTGCGCGGCCTCCTGCCAGGTGCGGCCGAGGCTGTCCGGTTGGTGCAGGGGGAGCAGGCCGGCCCAGGTGTCGAACACCTTCTTGACCTTGTCGGAGGTCCAGGCCTCCTTGCCGGCCATCAGGTCGACGTGGAACTGGTAGCCGTTGATCCGCAGGTTGAGGATGTCGAAGGTGCCCATCGCGGGCCAGCCGTCCTTGTCGGCGAAGGCGATGGGGGTGAGGCCGTCCTTCTTCATCTGCGCGCCGAGTGCGGTGAACTGGTCCAGGGTGGTGGGCACCTGGTAGCCGTGCTGCTGCCACACCGACTTGCGGTAGAAGACAGCCCACGGGTAGTACGTCGCCGGTACGAAGTACTGCTTGCCGTCGTCGCCGGTGGACGCCTTCTTGAAGGCGTCGGAGAAGCCGGAGAGCTTGCCCCACACGTCGCTGATGTCGCTGGCCAGGCCCTTCTGCGCGAAGAAGCGCATCCGGTAGCCGGCGAACCAGGTGAACACGTCGTCCGGCTTGCCCTGCAGGTAGTTGTTGATGTTCTCCTGGAACGTGTTGTGGTCGACCGTGTTCACCGCGACCTGGACGCCGGACGCGGTCTTGAACCCGTCGGTGACCTTGACGATGACTTCCTTCGGCTTCGGGTCGGACTGGTTCGAGCCGAGCGACACGTCCTTGCTGGACCCGCCGGAGTCGGAGTCGTCGCCGCAGCCGGCGAGGAGGCCGGTGCCGAGCAGCGCGCCCGTGCCAGCCGCGCCGGCCAACAGCGAGCGTCGGTTGATGCCGGCGACGGAGGGCGGTACGAGCCGAGCAAGGTACTCGGCTTGGGATCGGGGACGGGACATCTGTGCCTCCTGCGGATGAAGAGGTGCTACGCGAAGGGCCGTCAAAGGTGAGGTGGAGGTCCGGCGACGTGATCGCCCATCGGGATTCACCGAGAATCCACATTGGTCAACACGAACGGCCATTGGGGCCTCAAGTTACCCCTCGGTCAGGCGCTGTCAAGAGGGCAGTTCACCTTCGATAACCCAGTTGTGATACGGCTGTTACGCGGTAAACGTTGGAAAACGAATCGATGTTGGAACCTGTTGACTTCGCTGCCGTGCGAGGTGCACCCTCAGCTCTCATGCGGCAATGGCACGGGAACGGCATCTATTTCGGCGGCGACTACAACCCCGAGCAGTGGCCCGAGCAGACCTGGTCCGAGGACGTCGAGTTGATGCGCCGAGCCGGGGTCAACCTGGTCTCGGTCGGCATCTTCTCCTGGGCGCTGCTGGAGCCCACCCCGGGCCGATTCGAGTTCGGTTGGCTGGACCGGGTGCTTGACCTCCTGCACGACGGCGGGATCCAGGTCGACCTGGCCACCGCCACCGCCAGCCCGCCGCCGTGGCTGGCCAGGGCGCACCCCGAGACGTTGCCCCGCCAGGCCGACGGCACGATCCTCTGGCCCGGCGGCCGACAGGCGTACTGCCCCAGCTCGCCCATCTTCCGGGAGCGGTCGCTGGAGGTGGTGCGGGCGGTCGCCGGCCGGTACGCCGAGCACCCCGCCGTGGTGATGTGGCACGTCTCCAACGAGCTGGGCTGCCACAACGCGCACTGCTACTGCGACGTCAGCGCCGAGGCGTTCCGCAGCTGGCTGCGCGAGCGCTACGGCGACCTGGACCGGCTCAACGACGCCTGGGGCACCGCCTTCTGGAGCCAGCGCTACGGCGACTGGGCCGAGATCAACCCACCCCGCACGGTTACGGCCTTCGCCAACCCCACGCAGCAGTTGGACTTCCTGCGCTTCTCCTCCGACGAGCTGCGCGCCCAACTGCGCGCGGAACGCGAGGTGCTGAGGACACTGGTCCGTCAGCCGATCACCACCAACTTCATGATCGGCATGGGCGTCAAGCACATGGACTACCAGTCCTGGGCCGACGACGTGGACCTGGTGTCCAACGACCACTACCTGACCGCCGCCGACCCGCAGGCGCACCTCGGGTTGGCGCTCGCCGCCGACCACACCCGGGGCGTCGCCGGCGGTGACCCGTGGCTGTTGATGGAGCACTCCACAAGCGCCGTCCAATGGCAGCCGCGCAACGTGGCCAAGCTGCCCGGTCAGCTACGCCGCAACAGTCTGGCGCACGTCGCCCGCGGCGCCGACGGCGTGCTGTTCTTCCAGTGGCGGGCATCCCGGGCCGGCGCCGAGAAGTTCCACTCCGCGCTGGTGCCGCACGCCGGGCCGGACACCAAGGTGTTCCGCGAGGTCTGCCAGCTCGGCGCGGACCTCAAGGCCCTCGCGGAGGTACGCGGCAGTCGCGTGGACGCCGACGTGGCGATCCTGTTCGACTGGGAGGCGTGGTGGGGTGTCGAGTTGGATTCACACCCCAGCGTCGACGTGCGGTACGCCGACCGGCTGAACGCCCTGTACGGCGCCCTGTGGCGGGCCGGGGTGACCGCCGACGTCGTCCACCCGTCGGCCGACCTCAGCGGCTACCGGCTGGTCCTGGTGCCGACCCTCTACCTGGTCCGGGACGCCGACGTCGCGGCACTTCGCCGCCACGTCGAGGGCGGCGGGACGGCGGCGGTGACCTACTTCAGCGGCATCGTCGACGAGAACGACCACATCCGCCTCGGCGGCTACCCCGGCGCGTTCCGGGAACTGCTCGGCGTACGGACCGAGGAGTTCTTCCCGCTGCGCGAGGGCGAGCAGGTCCGCCTCAACGACGGCAGCACCGCCGACGTGTGGACCGAGTGGCTGCACCCGGACGGCGCGGAGGTGCTCGCGTCGTACACCGACGGGCCCCTGCCGGGCGTGCCGGCGCTGACCCGACACCGGGTCGGCGACGGTGCCGCCTGGTATGTCGGCACCCGGTTGGACGAGGCGGCCACCGACCGGCTGGTCGCCCGGCTCGTCGACGAGGCCGGCGTGCGCCCGGCGGCGCCGGCGCCGTCCGGCGTGGAGGTGGTCCGCCGGCGCGACGGCGACCGGAGCTGGCTGTTCGCGATCAACCACACCGACACCGAGGTACGCCTGCCGGTGCACGGCGTCGAGCTGTTGACCGGCGGACACTGCGCCGGTGAGCTGTCACTGTCGGCCGGTGAGGTGGCGGTGGTCCGTGAGGATCGGACCTGATTCTGACGACAGTCACTGCGCGAAGGAGGTTACCCACATGCTCGCCCAGCAGCGGCAGACCGCCATCCTCGATCTGATCCGTCAACGTGGCGGCGTACGGGTGAGCCACCTGGTCAGCCGGTTCGGTGTGTCCGACATGACGATCCGCCGCGACCTGGAGGCGCTGGCCGAGCGCGGCCTTGTGGACAAGGTGCACGGCGGCGCGACACTCGCCGGGCCGGGTTCGGCCGAGGAGCCCGGCTTCGCGGCGAAGTCGATCCGCCAACAGGCGGAGAAGCGCGCCATCGCCGAGCGGGCGGCCACGATGGTGGAGCCGGGGATGGCGATCGCGCTCTCCGCCGGCACCACCACCGCCGCGCTGGCCACCCTGCTCTCCGACGTCCGGGGGCTGACCGTGGTCACCAACTCGATCCCGGTGGCCGACGCGCTCTACCAGGATCCGCGCGCCGACCAGACGGTCGTGCTGACCGGCGGCATCCGCACCCCGTCGGACGCGTTGACCGGGCCGGTGGCCGAGGCGGCGATCAGCGCGCTCAACGTCGACCTGCTCTTCCTCGGCGTGCACGGGCTCAGTCCGCGCACCGGATTCACCACACCCAACCTGCTGGAGGCCGGCGTCAACAGGTGCCTGATCGGCGCCGCCCGCCGGCTCGTGGTGCTGGCCGACCACACCAAGTGGGAGACCATCGGCATCGCCACCATCGCCCCGCTGGAGGCCGCCGACGTGCTGATCACCGACGTCGGGCTGCCGGCCGAGGCGCGTACCACGATCGGCGAGCAGGTCGGCGAGTTGGTGGTCGTCGACCCCGGCTGAGCGGCGTCTCCTCGCGTAGCCCTGGTCAAGATCCGAGCAACAACAGGGAAAGTGGCCCCTCAGACGTCGCGGAGACAGCATCTTCACCGAAGTTGTCGCAGAACTTGGGCCGGCGCGTGCCGGGCTAGGGATCGTCGGCGGGTCGGCAGGGCGCGTGGTGGTCGGTCTGCCGCACACACCGGCGGCGATCGGGCATGATCCGGTCGCAGAAGACCCAATGTCGTACGTGCTGCGCGTCCTCGGCCGAGACGGTGATGCCAGCGACGTCGACCTGTGGCGTCGAGGCGAACGACCGGGCGAGACTACGGGCCATGTCCAACGCCCCGGCCAGATCGGGCACCGCCACCGGCAGGTGGATCACGTGTCGGGGCGGCGGTTCGGTCGACTCGGTGCACGCCAACACGGCGGCCCGAGGCAGCGGCGCGAAGATCTGGCCCGACGGGATCATGGCTGACGCCTCTCGGACCCGGCGCTGTGCCAGGCACGCAGTGCCCGCTTCACCCGGGCGTTCTCCGCACCGAGCAGCGCCAGGTCCTGGTGCAGCACGGTCAGGTCGAGCGCGACTCGGTGCAGGAACCGCCGTACCTCTCTGGGGTCGAGGCCCCGCCGGCCGAAGCCGACGGTGGCGAACTGACGGTCGCGGACGTGCCGCGGATGCAGCCGGCTGCCGTCGTACAGCGTGCCTCTAATCATCTGTCACCTCTCGTCGTCGGTCGATGGGTGAGTCAGGGTCGCGAGGGCGCCCTCTACGTGGTAGGTATTTCTTCAAGTCGGTTCGGAGCCGGGACTCGCACCTCCCGACGCTCTAGTTGAGACCCGACGAGAGCCGGTATGCGACTGCCACTCGCGAAGCCGTCTCTCGTCACCTTCTCGGCTGTTGGCGCAGCCGCGGTTGCCGTGTTAGCACCGGGCTTCCCCGGGGGCCGGCGATCACCCTCACCCGAAGGCCACGTTTCCAGTCGCCCAGAACTGGAGCAATGGTTCCTACGCGGGCCTTGCCAAGGAATTGAGAGGTGGACCATGCCGCACAAGCCGTTCATCCGGACCCTCCGCGCGCAATGGCTGGGTCAGCAATTGCGGACCTTGCGGGAGGAGCGGGGGATGACGTTGAAGTTGGTCGCCGAGCATCTGCAACGTGACATGTCCGCGCTTGGCCGCTACGAACGCGCGGATTGGCCGATCCGCAAGGGTGATGTAGTAGCGCTGCTGGATCTCTACGGCTTTCACCACGCAGCCGAGCGGGCCCGTCTGCTGGCACTCGCCGAGGAGGTGTGGCGCACGGATCGGTGGGACGAGGACTACGGCGACGTGGTGGACGCGTCCTTCATCGAATATCCCTGGCTGGAAGGTCGCGCGGAGCAGGTCTGCTGCTTCCATCTCACCCTGGTGCCGGGGCTGCTTCAGACCCGGGAGTACGCCGAGGCCGTCATCCGTAACGCGGCAGAACCGGGGGCCACCGAGGCGACGATCAACCGCTGGGTCGAGCTTCGGATGACCCGCCAAGAGGTTCTGCGGCGACGCCGCCCGCTCACGATTTCCACGGTGATCGACGAAGCCGCGCTGCGTCGGATGGTCGGCGGGCCGGAGGTGCTGCGCCGACAACTTCACCAGCTCGTGCAGACGCAACGGCTAGGCAATGTGGCTATCAGAGTCATGCCATACGGCGTAGCTCTGCATCAGGGGCTCGACGGTACGTTCTGGATATTCCGTCTGCCGGAGCCGTATCCTGCGGTTGCCTACGTGGAGTCTTTGGGCGGGCGACTCTACCTGGAGTCGCCGAAGGCTGAGCGCTTTGTTCGCGCCTATGGTCGTCTGCTGGATTCTGCGCTCAGCGAGAGTGAGTCAACGAAGTTGATCACGAGCATCGCGGAGGAGTTGTCATGAGCGAGAGCATGTCCGAGGTCGCCTGGCACATCAGCAGTAAGAGTGACAGCAACGGTGGCAGCTGCGTCGAGGCAGGGCCGATCCTGGACGGGTCCGGTCGAGTGGCGGTACGGGACAGCAAGGATCGTGCGGCGGCAACCCTCGTCTATCCCGCCGGTGGGTGGACCGCGTTCGTCCTCGGCATCAAGGACGGCGAGTTCGGCTAGGGCCGGAGAAGTGCTTCGGTGGCCCGGTCGACCAGCCAGCGCTCCGCCTCGTCGTACGACCAGCCGCCCTCATCGACGAGCTGTGGCCAGGAGTGCAGTCCGAAGTAGAACCAGAGCACCTGGGTGGCCTGTGCGACGGTGAGGCCCGGGCGTAGCGCGGAGAGCTCGTCGAGACGTGCCGCGCCGACCCGTAACGCCTGCCGGTACGCCGCCGCGCCGTCACGCGCCGCTGCCGCCGCGCTCGCCGTCATGCCCGCCGCCGCCCTCATCAGCTGGATGGTGTGGGGGCGGCTCTGGTGGCCGTACCGTGTCCCGGCGCCGATCAGGCGCACGACCTCGCCGGGGTCGGTGGCAACCGCGATGGCCGCCACGGTCTGCGCGGTCTCCGGGTCGTTCACGCCCGCCTCGATGAGCGCCCGCAGCAGCGTCGGCTTGCCGCCGACGCTGGTGTAGACGGTCGCCACGGCCACCCGGGCGCGGGCGGCGATGTCGTTGACGGTCGTGGTGGCGTACCCCTGCGCGATGAAGAGGTCCAGGGCCGCATCCAAGATCAACTGCCGGGTCTGTTCGGCGCTCTCCTGGCGCCGGTTGGCGCGGGGGTGAGCAGCCACCAGGGCACTCTACCGGCCGCATTCGTCAGAAGGGTATTCTGATGAGTATGCGAGTCCTCTTCTCGAATGTGCCCTCATTTGGTCACTTCCTCCCGCTCCTGCCCCTGATCCGCGCGTTCCGGCGTCAAGGCCACGACGTTGCCGTGGTGACCGCCGCAGGCATGATCCCGCTCACCGCGCCCGAGGGGATCGAGCTGCTGCCGGCCGGCCCCATGCCGGATGTCCTCTTCGCCGAGGTGGGGCGCAAGCTGGGCATCAACCCCGCAACTGAGCCGATCCCGGAGGCGGTCGCCGAGTTCTTCGCCGGGGTCCGGGTCGACCTCAGCGCCGGCGAGGCACTGGCGCAGGCCAGAAGTTGGCAGCCGGATCTGATCGTCAACGAGATGCTCGACTTCGTGGGGCCGCTGGTCGCCGCCGGCCTCGACGTACCGCTGGCCACCCTCGCCTTCGGCCCGGCGGTGCCGGCCGAGTTCACCGACCCGCTGATCGCGGTGGTCCGCTCTCGCTACGAGGAGCGCGGGCTGCCCGCGCCGGAGCGCGTCCAGGCCGGGCGGTGGCTGCTGGACACCTGCCCGCCGGGGTTGCAGTTCGAGGACTTCGCCGTGCCGCAGGGGGTGGAGCGGATCGCGCTGCGGCCGGAACCGCACCAGGCGTCCGACGCCCCGACGGGCGCGCACATGCCGCCCGCCGGCGGGCGTCCCCGGGTGTTGGTTAGTTTCGGTACGGTCTTCGCCGACCCCGCTGTCGTCGGCCCGCTGCTGGGTGCCCTCACCGACGTCGACGTCGACGTGCTGGCCACGCTCGGCCTCGACGGCAAGCCGGAGGACTACCAGCTCGACTCGGAGCGGGTGGAGTTCAGCCCCTTCGTGCCGCTGGCCCAGTTGCTGGAGCACGTCAGCGCGGTCATCACCCACGGCGGCGCCGGCACCACCCTCGGCACGCTGGCCCGTGGCATCCCGATGGTGGTCGTACCCCAGGGCGCCGACCAGTTCATCCAGGCGGACCGGGTCGCCGTGTCCGGGGCCGGTCTCGCGCTGACGCCCGGGCAGGCCGAGCCGGCCGCGATCGCGGCGGCTCTGCGCCGGCTGCTCGACGAACCGACGTTCACCGAGGCGGCTCGCCGGCTCAGCGCCGAGATCGTCGCGATGCCGTCGCCGGACGAGGTCGCCGAGCGGCTACGCGCCGAGGTGATCGGCTAGCTCGGTGCTGACCTTCCCGCCGGCACCGGCCAGCGCGCTGCCTCGTGCTCCGTCTCGGACGCCGCGGCGAACTGGCGACAGGCCGAGCTCCTCGCGGAATCCATGACCGACGCGAGTTCCCGGAAATGGGGCTCTCCCAGTCGCGGTGACACCCCGATTTCCGGGAAGCCGAGTCGATCAAGCGGCGCCGACGGACGCCCGGGATGTGCGGCGGCTTCACAGCCACCTCACAGGGGTGCTGGATAGGGTGCCGGTCGAGTCAACGTCCGACTCCAGCCTGGAGCGGTCGGCGTCGCACAGGAGTTCCGATGGTCTTCAAGAAGATGTTGAGCGCGTTCGGTGTGGGCGGTCCCAGTGTGGACACTGTGCTGACCAACCCCAACACCCGGCCCGGCCTGACCCTCGACGGGCAGGTCAACCTCGTCGGTGGCGACGCTGAGGCGGCCATCGAGCAGGTGGTGATCGGTCTGGTGACCCGGGTGGAGGTCGAGGGGCACGACGCCGAATACTCGGGCACCCTCGAGTTTCACCGGATGGCGGTCAGCGGCCCGTTGCAGCTCGCCCCGAAGCAGCAGCTCTCGATCCCGTTCCAGCTGCCGATTCCGTGGGAGACCCCGATCACCGACGTGTACGGCCAGCGCCTGCACGGCATGACGATGGGCCTGCGCACCGAGTTGGCGATCGCCCGCGCGGTCGACAAGAGCGACCTGGACCAGGTGGCGGTGCACCCGCTGCCGGTGCACGAGCGGATCCTGGAGGCGTTCCAGCGGCTCGGCTTCCGGTTCAAGCACGCCGACCTGGAGCGCGGTCACATCCGGGGCGTCCAGCAGACGCTGCCGTTCTACCAGGAGATCGAGTTCTTCGCCGCTCCGCAGTACGCGAGCACCATCCGGGAGGTCGAGCTGACCTTCGTGACCAGTCAGCGAGGCGTCGAGGTCATCCTGGAGTGCGACAAGCGCGGCGGCTTCCTCAGCGCCGGGCACGACGCGTTCGGTCGCTACCAGGTGGCGCACACCGACGTCGACCGCGTCGACTGGGCGCAGGTCGTCGACGGCTGGTTGCGCGAGACCACGTCCCGCTACGGCAGCCTGCGCTCGCAGTACGGCCCGAGCCACGGTCACGGTCCTGGCCGCGGGCACGGGATGGGCGGCATGGTGGCCGGGGCGGCGCTCGGCGTCGCCGGCGGCATGATCGCCGGCGAGATGATCGAGGACGCGTTCGAGGGTGACTTCGGCGGCGACTTCGGTGGGGACTTCGGCGGCGACGAGTAACCGGTACGAACACCACGGTGGCCTCCGGGAGGATCTCCCGGAGGCCACCGTGCACTGTGTAGCGGTCAGTGCCGAGCCTTGCGCTCCTCGCTGCTGCGCCAGTTGCTGCCGGCCTTCGCGAGGCCACGGCTACCGAGGTAGCCAAGCGTCAGCAGGGTGATCAGGAACCAGGCGTTGTCGGCCCGGAAGATGTCCACCCCAGTGGAGTTCCTGCCAACGACCTGCGACGCGCCCAGTACGGCGGCCACCGCGATCAGGTAGATCCAGAACTCGGTGGTCTTGAACGCCTGCTTGGTCTCCGTACCGGGTGCCTGCATGTCGTTGCGACGCCCGTCGTGCATCACCGGCATCTGCTGGGTCTGCACGTCCCGCATCGACGCGGGATTCTGCGGGTCGTTCATGGGCCGGTTCATCGGCCGGGTGGAAGCAGCCTGCGTGCTCATCTGGTCCTCCTCAGGATGCGATGAGTCGTACCTGCATTCCCTCGCCCCGCTACCGCGTGTCGGCCACGGCAGGGTTCGCTTTCACGGCGGGGACAACCCCCGACTACCCGAGGCCCGGGAGCAGGTAACACCGATCGCCGGCCGGAAAAATCCGGCCGGCGATCAGCGCGTCAGCAGGTCAGCGCAGGCCGTTGCGCGTCGCGACGCTCACCAACAGGTCCGGGTCGTCGGTGATGATGCCGTCCACACCGAGGTCGATGACCCGCTGCATGACCGTCGCGTCATCGACGGTGTACGGGATCACCTTCAGGTTGTCCCGCGTCTGAAGGGTCCGGACGTCCGGTCCGTGGAAGTACGCCGGGTTCTCCCGCAGGTACCAGTCCGCCGAGGCGACAGTGCCCTGCTTCGGGTCGTGCACCTGCCAGTTCGCCGACACCGTGCCCGCACCGGCGGCCCGGGTCAGCTTGCCGAGGTCCTGGTACTTCCACCAGTCGAGTCCACCGGTCCACGGGCTCTTCACCGACGGGTTCCCGTACACCGCCTGCAACGAGCACTCGTCGGCGAGGGTCGCGCACTCGGCCGGGCCGTACTGCCAGACCAGCGCCACGGTGCCGATCCGGCGGTCGAGCTGGCGGGCGTAGATGATGGTGCGCCAGTCGAACGACTGGATGGTCGCCCGGTTGGTGAAGCCGGCGCGCTGGATGGCGTCGACGAGCGTGCGGGTGAAACTGCGGTACGGCTCGGTGTCGTCCACCACCGGGCTGATCTTCGTCTCGATGTTCATCCCGATGTCGCTGCGGCCACTTGCCTTCACCAGGGCGAAGACCTCGTCAAGGGTCGGGATCCGGGCACCCGGCGCGGGCACCTGCGCGGGCAGCTCCGGCAGCGTCTTCGTGCCGCAGTCGACGGTCTTGAGCTGCGCCAGGGTCAACTCGTGCACCGGCTTGCCCACGTACGGGAACATCCGGTCGCCGGGGCGCACCGGGGCGGTGTCGACGCAGTGCGACCCGTTGACGGTGCGGTCGTGCAGCACTACCAGTTTGCCGTCGGCGGTCACGCCGGTGTCCAGTTCCAGCGTGGAGATGGCCCGGTTGGACAGCGCGTTCGCGAACGCCGGCAGGGTGTTCTCCGGCCGGGTGGCCCGCCCGCCCCGGTGCGCCTGGATGTCGAACGGCGCCGCGTACGCCTTCGGCAGCCGGTAGCCGCGCTGCGCCAGCAGACCGCGCAGCCGGTCCGGGTAGTCGGTGATCATGCCGTCCACGCCGTCGTCGATCAGCTTGGCCATGGTCGGCAGGTCGTCGACGGTCCACGGGATCACCTTGATCCCGTAGCGGTGGGCCTGGGCGACCATCTCCCGTGTCACGTACGGCTGGTAGCCGGGGTCGGTGACGGTGCCGTTCTGCGGCATGCCGTGCACTGGTGAGAAGGCGCTGGCGCCGAAGCTGCGGATCGCCCTGATCGGGTCGCCACCGAAGTCGTCGATGTCCAGCCCGCCCAGCCACGGCGAGGCGCCCGGCTGTCCGGTCTGCAGGAAGTCGTAGTTGGTCAGGGCGACAAGCGGCAGCTTCGGCTCGACCTGGCGCATGCGCATCAGCGCGCCCCAGTCGAAGCTCTGGATGGTGACCTGCTTGAGCAGCCCGGCGGCACGGATCTCCGCCGCGGTCACCCGGACGAACTGGTCGCGGGGCGCGGTCTCGGTCGGCGCGCCGGCCTCCACCTTGGTCTCGACGTTGAGCGTCACGTCCTTCGCCCGGTAACGGTTGACCAGGGCGAACACCTCACGCAGCAGCGGCATCCGGGCGCCCGGGACGGCGAGTTGGCCGGGCTTGTCCGGCAGCGTCTTCGAGCCGCAGTCGAGCGAGCGCACCTGGGCCAGGCTGAGCGTGTTGATGTACTTCCCGACGTACGGGAACTCCGGGTCGCCGGGCGTCACCGGTGCGGTGTCGAGGCACTTGGCGCCACTGATCTTCCGGTCGTGGGTGACGACGGCCTGACCGTCCTCGGTGATCTGCACGTCCAGTTCGAGGGTGGTCACCCCGAGTTGGAGGGCGTTGCCGAAGGACGCGAGGGTGTTCTCCACCCGCAACCCGAGGCCGCCGCGGTGGGCCTGCACGTCGAATGTCCGGTCCGGTCGCGGCGTCGCCTGGGCGGGCACCGCGAGCCCGGTCGTCACCGTCGCGGCCACCAGGGCCGCGACGGCGGTACGGCGTACTGTGCGCACGCTGTCATCCCCTCTGCCGGTGGGCATCTCCCACCGGTCGCCGGACAGCATGGACATCTCGGGCGGCGGGCAGGCGGCCAGTGGGCGGCGCGACGGTGAACCGCCGAGGACGACCTCCCGGTCACGTCGGGTTTGGCCGGCCGGTGGTCGGGCACGCAGTCGGTTCCACAGCTTCTGCGAGGTGATGATCGTGCGTGAGGACGACATGCGGCAGGACGCCGCCCGCCAGGCCGAGGATCGGATCGCCGGAGGCGTGTACGGCAAGGGCGCCGTCGACGAGGTGACGCTTCCCCGTACCGATGTGCAGAGTCAGATCCAGCGCGACGACCCGCTCGACCCGGCGCACGAACGGATCGATCCCCGGGTGCTGCACGACGGTGGCCCCGTCGGTGGGCAGGGCGCGGTGACCACCACCGGTGGCACCGCCGGTCCGGCGAGCGTGCGCCGGGTGGCCCGCCAGCCGGAGCGGCACCGGGGCAAGATCGCCCCGACGACGACCGGGGACGCCACCACCGGCGGCCTGAGCACCCCGATGGGCGGCGGCACCAGCGACCAGTCCACCTCCGCGACCGGACCAGCCAAATCCATCAAGGACAAATCCACCACCGACTAACCCCACCCACCCTTGACGGCGTGATCATGAGGTTGACGTGGCTGTTGAAGATCACAGTCCACGTCAACCTCATGATCGACCAGTGGGTGGTCAGGGGGTCGGGGATTGGGGGGCGGCGCGGAGGATGCCTAGGCGTTGGGTGGCGCGGGTTAGCGCTACGTACAGGTCGCTGCGGCCGCGCGGCGACTCGGCCACCATCCGGTCCGGGTCGACGACCAGCACCGAGTCGAACTCCAACCCCTTGGCCTGCGCGACTGTCAACACCACCACCCGGCTCTCCAGCTCCGGGTGCTCACCCACTGCGGCCTCGGGCAGCGCGGCCGTCACCGCCGCGCCCAACTCACCCACCCGGCCGGCCGGCACGAGCACGCCGAGTCGACCCTCGGTCAGCGCGGTCGCCTCCCGGGTGGCCTCCGCGACGAGTTCCGCCGCCAACCGCTCGTCGGGCACCGTCCGGTCCCACGGGGGTACCCCGCTCTCCCGCACCGAGCGCGGTGGGCGCAGCGCCGGGTCGATCTCCGCGAGGACGTCGGCGGCGACCGCCATGATCTCGGCCGGGGTGCGGTAGCTGACCGTCAACTCGGTCAGCCGCCACCGCCGCGCCACGTACGGGGCGAGGGCGTCCGCCCAGGAGGGCGTGCCGCTGAGCGCGCCGGTCTGCGCGACGTCCCCGACGATGGTCATCGACCGGCTCGGGCAGCGGCGCATCAGCAGCCGCCACGCCATTGGTGACAGCTCCTGCGCCTCGTCCACGATGACGTGGCCAAACGCCCAGGTCCGGTCGGCGGCGGCCCGCTGCGCGGTGGTCAGCCGGTCGGCTTCCTCCTGCCGTTCCAGCAGCCGGTCCGCGTCGATCAGGTCGGTCACGCCGAGGATCTCACCGCCCTCGGCCTCGTCCTCGACGTCGATCGAGCGGGAACCCCTGGCGATCTCCAGCACGCCCTCGGCGTACTCCCGTTCCATCATCCGGATCCGGTCCCGGCGTGCGGCAGCGGCCCGCTCGTCCTCGCCGAGCAGTTCGGCGGCCTCGTCCAGCAGCGGCACGTCGGCCGGCGTCCACCCACCCGGCTCGCGGTGCAGCAGCGCCCGCTCCTCGTCGGTGAGCATCGGCGCGGCGGCGGCGATCCGGTCCGGGTCGGCGTACAGGTCGGCGAGCAGTCGCTGCGGGGTGAGCACCGGCCACAGCCGGTCGAGGGCGGCCTGGATCTCCGTCTCCTCGCGCAGCTCGCGGCGGATCTCGGCCCGGTCCGCCTCGTCGAGCAGGTTGTCCCCGCCCAGCGGGTCGGCGCCGATCCGTTCGGCCACCTGGTCGGCGAGCGCGTGCACGATCTCCATCTCGAACAGCGCGCGGGCCAGGTTGTGCGGCCGGTCGACGCGGCGTACCCGGTCCCGGGCGGTGCGCACGGTCTCCGGGTCGAGGCTCAGCGCCTCCCGCTCGACCTCGATCTCCAGCGGCTCGTCCGGCACCCACTGCCGGTCCCGCACGGCCAGCGTCAGGATGTCGGCCAACACCGCCCGGCCCTTGAGGGCCGCGGTCTCGGCCGGTTCGGTCCGTTGGGCGCTCACCCCGGGAAAAAGATCACCCTGGGTACGCAGCAGCACGCCGGTCTCGGCAAGCGTCGGCAGCACCTGGGAGATGTAGCGCAGGAAGGTCGCGTTCGGGCCGACGAGCAGCACGCCACGGCTGGAGAGTTCGCGGCGGTGCGTGTAGAGCAGGTACGCCGCCCGGTGCAGCGCGACGGCGGTCTTGCCGGTGCCGGGGCCGCCCTGGACCACCATGACGCCCGGCAGTTCGGCGCGGATGACCTCGTCCTGTTCGGCCTGGATGGTCTCGACGATGTCGCGCATCCGGCCGGTCCGGCCCGCGTTGAGCGCCGCGAGCAGTGACGCCTCACCGGTCAGCTCCTCGTGGCCGCCGGGGGCGGCGGCGTCGATGTCCAGCACCTCGTCGTTGAGCCCGGTCACCTTGCGCTGGCGGGTCCGCAGGTGCCGGCGGCGGCGTACGCCCTGCGGGTTGGCGGCGGTGGCGAGATAGAAGGCGCGGGCGGCGGGGGCCCGCCAGTCCATCAGCAGCGGGTCGTAGTCACCTGTGGTGTCGAAGATGCCGATCCTGCCGATGTAGTGGCGGGAGTCGTCGTCACCGTCCAGACGGCCGAAGCACAGCCCGTTCTCCACGGCGGAGAACTGCTCGACCTGATCGGCGTACATCGCTACCGAGCTGTCGCGCTGCGAACGGTCCTGGAGGGTGCCGCCGGTGTTGCGCAGCTCGGCGGTGAGCCGGTGGGCGGCCTGCTCACGCAGCCCGTCCAGCCGGTCGTAGAGCATCGAGACGTACTCCTGCTCGCGACCGATCTCGTCGTCGAGCGGCAATTCGCCAGAACCGCCGGAGTGCCTTGACAAGCCGTCTCCCTAAAGATTAGAATCGCTTGCAGGAACGGCTTTTAGCCGTTCTTTTTTGTGTCCTCGAACTGTTGAAGATAGCGCCTTCCGCCGGTTCTCACCAAGCCCGGCGGGTCGGTGCCGGTGATCGCGAGGTGGCGTCGGATGATCCTGGGGACCGGGCAACGGGTGGTCTTCATCGGCGACAGCATCACCGATTGTGGTCGACGCGACGTCGCCGCGCCCTACGGCTCCGGTTACGTCAGTCTCGTCCGCGCGCTTGTCGACGCCCGGCACCCCGAGCTGGAGCTGACCTGGGTCAACCGGGGTGTGGGCGGCGACACGGTTCGGGACCTGGCCGCCCGCTGGGACGACGACGCCATCGCCGAGCGCCCCGACTGGCTCGCGGTGCTGATCGGCATCAACGACATCTGGCGGCACTACGGCGACCGGCCGGAGGAGGCCGTCGGCATCGAGGAGTACGAGCGCACCCTGCGCGATTTGCTGCGTCGGGCGGTCGCCAGCACCGGCTGCGGGCTGATCCTGGGTGACCCGTTCCTCATCGAGGCGGACCGCGGCGTCCCGCAACGCGCCGACACCGACCGGTACGCAGCAGTGGTGGCGGGGCTGGCCGCCGAGCTCGACGCGGTGCACGTGCCCAACCAGGCGGCGTTCGACAGGGTCCTCGCGGTCAGCCCGTCGAGCCGCTGGGCCGATGACCGCGTGCATCCGTACCTGCCCGGCCACGCGGTCCTCGCCGACGCCTACCTCAGCGCCCTCGGCGTGAACGCCGCCCCCTGACGCGGGTTTCGGCCGGGCACGGCGACGCGCCGGGCCGACCGGTGGGTCGACCCGGCGCGGACACCTGTGGATCAGCCGCGAGCAGCCTGGTAGAGCCGTTCGGGAGTGACAGCGCCGGCGAGGACCCGGCCGTCGTCGGTGAGCAGCACGCTGAACAGCTTGCCGGTGAGCAGCCGCCCGCTGCCCCAGTCGCCACTGACCGCCGTCAGCCCGCCGAGCAGCTTCGACATGTCCACGTCCGGCGCGCCGGCCCCCGGTGCGGCAGGCTTGCCTCCGACGGCACCGTCGAGGCGGGCGACAAGCACTGTCGTCCAGCCGTCGCCCACGGCGCGTACCTGCGGATCACCGGCCGGCCCGACGTGGCCGGGCTTGCCCGCGGCCGGCCGCTCAGCCTTCTCCTCGTTCACTGTCACGCCGGGCGGTGGGTTGAAGGTGAACTGGTCGGCTTCGGGCCGGCGGTAGTCGATCTGGGTGAAGGCCATCTCGAACGCCGGCTGGTCACTGCCCTTCGCGAGCACCTCGAAGCGCAGCGGCACGTGCTGCTTGGCGTCGATGGCGATCCGCAGCTGGTGCACCAGGGAGTCCTTGTCGCGCGGCTGGAGCACCAGTTCGTACGCGTCCTGACCGGCGACGGTCGCCGAGCGGCCGACGCTCACCTCGGTGCTCGGATCGATCGCGGCCAACGCCAGGTCGGCGGCCTCCTGCGGAGTGGCCGGCAGGTTCGGCCGCGCCTCGGCAGCCGCCCGTCCGGTCTCGGTGTCGCCGAGCGTGCGATGGCGAGCGGTGTTGGTGCGGCTCTCCCAGGTCCACAGGTCCCGGCCGTTGCGGATCACGTCCTGCTCGCCGAGGGTGTCCAGCAGCGCGACCCGCTGCCGCTCCGGGCCGGAATACCAGACCCGCAGGGTGTGCGTGCCTGTCAACATGGTGCTCAACTCGTTGCCGGGGACCAGCCCGACGAGCGACGGTAGGCCGAGGTCGGCACGTTGCACGACGGTCCCGGAGACCCCCTCCAGCCGGGAGGTCTGCAGGTCGACCAGGAGCTGGGCGGCGGTACGCGGCGGCAGGCTCGGTTCGGCCTCGGCGGCGAACGTGCCGACGGCCGCTCCGCCGCCGATGACGGCTACGGCGGCGGTGGCCGGAACCAGCCAACGAAGGACGGGACGGCTTCTCAGGACGGACATGGTGGCACCTCCTGCTGCCATCCTCCTCCCTCGGCCCTGAGAACGTGCTGAGGATGCCGAGCCGCCGTTTGTTGAACAGGGGTGGCACCCTTGAGCTGTGCGGTTGTTGGTGGTGGAGGACGAGGCTCGGTTGGCGGCTGCCCTACAACGCGGCCTGCGGGCGGAGGGGTTCGCGGTGGACGTCGCGCGGACCGGTCCGGCCGGCCTGGACGCGGCCCGGCACGGCGGGTACGACGCGATGATCCTCGACGTGATGCTGCCCGGCCTCTCCGGCTACGAGCTGGTCCGCACACTGCGAGCGGAGCAGCACTGGTTGCCGGTGCTGATGCTCTCCGCCAAGGACGGCGAGTACGACCAGGCGGACGGCCTCGACTGTGGCGCTGACGACTACCTGACCAAACCCTTCTCGTACGTGGTGCTGCTGGCCCGGCTGCGGGCGCTGCTGCGCCGGGGCGCGCCGGAACGCCCGACGGTGCTGGCGGTCGGTGACCTGCGACTGGACCCGGCCCGCCGGCGGGTGACCCGGGCCGACGCCGAGGTGACGCTCACCGCACGGGAGTTCGCGCTGCTGAACTACCTGATGCGTCGACCCGGTCAGGTGATCTCCAAGATCGAGTTGCTGGACCACGTCTGGAACGCGAGCCTGGAGACCGCGCCGAACATCGTCGAGGTGTACGTCGGCTACCTGCGCCGCAAGCTCGGCCGGGACCGGCTGGAGACGGTCCGGGGCGCCGGTTACCGGCTGGCGACGTGACAGTCGGCGACCCGCTGCCGGCCCGTCACGCGTGGCACGGCCGGCTGCCGGTGCTGGGGCTGCGGGGGCGGCTCATGGCGATCGGGGTGTTCGGCCTCACCATCGGGCTGGCCCTGGGCGGGGTGGTGCTGCTCGGCGCGCTCCGTTTCGTGCTCCAGCGAAACGTCGACACCGAGGCCTTCCGGACCGCCGACGCGGTCGCCCTGCTCGCCGCCGAGGACGTGCTGCCCGACCCGTTGCCGGTGGCCGGCGGGCAGGTCCGCGTCCAGGTCGTCGACGGGCAGGGGCGGATCAGGGCCGCCTCGATCGACGCCGACCGGCTCGTCCCGATGGTCCGCCCGGAGCGGCTGCGCCAGGACCGTCGGCAACGGCTGGACGTGCCGGCGGAGCGGGTCGGGCTCGCCGGCCCGGTCCAGGTGGTGACAGTGCCCGCCGGCACGGCGACCGACCCGCTCACCGTGCTGGTCGCCCGGTCGATGGCCGACGTGCGGCAGAGCACCCACGTGGTCCGGGTCATCCTGCTGGTGGCCTTCCCGCTCCTGGTGGCCGTGCTGGCCGGGGTGGCGTGGCGGACGGTGGGCGCGACTCTGCGGCCGGTCGAGGCGTTACGGCGGGGCGCCGAGGAGATCACCCGGCAGCCGGCCGGTGCCGGCCGGCTGCCGGTGCCCGCGTCAGCCGACGAGATCCACCGGTTGGCGGTCACCCTCAACGGCATGCTGGACCGGCTGGAGTCCGGCCGGGTCCGCCAACGGGCGTTCGTCTCCGACGCCGCGCACGAGCTGCGCAGCCCGCTGACAAACATCCGGACCGAGCTGGAGGTGGCCCAGCGCCTCGCGGACCGCACGGACTGGACGGCGGTGTCCGCCAACCTGCTGGCCGACACCGACCGGCTGAGCCGACTGGTCGACGATCTCCTGCTGCTGGCCCGCCTGGACGAGGCTCCACCGGCCCGGGGGACCGCCCCGGTGGAACTGGGCGCGTTGCTGACCGAGGTTGCCGCTCGCTACCCGGCGCCGCCGGTGCGGGTGGCGGCGCCGGGTAGCCCGCTCTGGACGACAGGCAATGCCGACGAGCTGCGACGCGTGCTGTCCAACCTTGTCGACAACGCGGTACGGCACGCGTCCGGCAGCGTGGTGCTCGCCGCCGAGGCGACGTCGGCCGCGCGGCGGACGGCCGGGCCCGGCGTCGGGGCGTACCACCTGGTGACGGTGACCGACGACGGCCCGGGGATCGCGGCGGCCGACCGGGAGCGGGTGTTCGACAGGTTCACCAGGCTGGACGACGGCCGGGCCCGCGACGACGGGGGCGCCGGCCTGGGGTTGGCCATCGTCCGGGAGCTGGTGCGGCGCGCCGGCGGCAGCATCACCCTCACCGATGCGCCGGAGCAGCACGGGCTACGGGTGTGCCTGCTCCTGCCGGCGGCGTGGGCCGGGGAGTAGGTCAGGCCGTCGGCGTGCGGCGTGCCGCGCCCGGGTGGGTGCGTGGGCCGGTCAGCGGCGGCGGGTGCAGACCTGCTCGGAGCTGGCGACGGTGTCGGTGGACCAGACCACGGCAACGGTGAAGCAGTAGTCGTTTGTGCGGTTGAGCGCGTAGATGACGTAGCTGGTGGTGCCGGCCGGCAGGGTCGCGAAGACGTTGCGGTTCTGGCCGGTACGGCCACCAGCGATGACCACCGGGCCCTCGCTGCCGGCCGGGTAGGTCCAGTTCAGCGCGATGCTGTCCCGGGTGTCGCGCAGGGTCACCGCGCCGGGCGGGCTGCCGGGCGGCGCCCCGGTGGCGGGCGGCGTGGGCGCGGCACCGCCGGAGCTGGGCGCGGTGGCGGCCGGCGGGCTGGCGGTGGGGGAGCCACTGGCCGGCGGCGGTTTCGGCTCGTCGTCGCCGTCGACCCGGGCCACCCCGGCGATCACCGCGGCCGCACCGAGCAGCACCACGACCACACCGGCCACCAGCACCGGCACCAGCCGGTTGCGCGGCGTCGCCGGCGCCCGGTGTACGGGGACCGGCAGCAGGCGGGACGGCGTGTACGGCTCAAGCGGCGCGTACGGGTCCGGCGGCCGGTACGGGTCGGACGCCGGGTACGGGTCGGACGGCGAGTAGGGGTCGGGCGCCGCGTACGGGTCGGGCGCCGGATACGGATCGGACGGCGCGTACGGGTCGGGCGCCGGATGCGGGTCGGGCGGCGTGGCGGGGCGGTGCAGCCGGTACACCCCGGGCTGCTCCTCGCCGGCCAACCCGATCACCGACGGGGGCACCGGTGTCTCGGTGTTGCGGGGCGGGGACTCCTCCGGCGTCTCGGGTGGCCACCTGGTGCCCGTCGACCCGACTGGTTCGTCGGCCGGCGTTCGGGGATTCGGCACCGTACCGGCGGCCGCCGGCCCGGCGTGGTGTGCGGCAGGGGCCGGTGCCTGGTAGCTGGACTCGGTCGGCTCGTCGCCGTGCGGTGGGACGCGGGCGGCCGGCACCACCGGCGTGTCCCGGGCCGTGGGCGGGTTGTCGGCGCAGGCGTGGTCGGGATTGGCCGCAGCTCGGGCCAGGGCCGCCACCTGCGCGGCCAGCGGATCGTCGGCGGGCAGGTGCTGCCGGCACAGCTCGCGGGCCAACGCCAGGTTGTCGTGCGCCTCGGTGAACTGCCCGCAGTCCCGCTGCATTGCCCCGAGCCGCGCCAGCATCTTGATGCCGCTGGGGTGCCCGTCGCCATAGACCTCACGGTGCAGCTCCCAGGCGTCCTGGAGCCGGTCCCGGGCGACAGTGCACTGGCCGCGGGCGTACTCGACGGTGGCCAGGTCGGCGTGGGCGGCGAGCACCCGCAGCGACTCCGGGCCATCCTGCGCGGTCAGCTCGATGATGACTTCCTGGTAGAGCCGAGCGGCCCGGGAGTGGCTGCCCACCCGGTGCAACACCGCGGCCAGGGTCGCCGCGGCGGCCACAGTGCGCGGGTCGGAACGGCCGTGCAGTCGGGTGGTGGCCGCGTACGCGAAGGCCGCCCATCCTCGGGCCGAGTGCGGCTCACCGAGGGCGACCAACACCCGCGCCTGGAGGCTGGCCGCCTCGGCCAACTCCTCGGTGGCGTTGGCGGGGCGGGGGTCGGCGTCGGTGAGCGCGTCGGCGAGCAACTGCTGCGCGCCGGCCAGATCGCCGGCCGACACGAGATGGTGCGCCTGGTCAGTCAGTTCACCGAAGCCGGAAGACACGCCCCATCGTGCTCATCCGACGACGGTAAGTACAAGACCCGCGCCGGTGTCGATTGGTCAGGATCTCCTCAGGTGGTCGGCCAGGGTTTCGCTGATTCGGCGCAACTGGTCGACCTGGGCGGGGCTCAACGCGTCGAACAGATGCCGGCGTACTCCCTCGACGTGGCCGGGCGCGGCGGCCGCGAGGGTGGCGAAACCCTCGTCGGTGAGCAGCGCGATCTGCCCGCGTCGGTCGGTGGGGCAGTCCTCGCGGCGCACCCATCCGGCCGCCTCCAGCCGGGCCACCGCGTGGGAGAGCCGGCTGCGTGACGACCCCGCGGCCTCGGCCAGGTCGCTCATCCGCAGGCGTCGACCGGGGGACTCGGAGAGGCGGACCAGGATCTCGTAGTACGCGTGTGGCATGCCCGCGTCGCGTTGCAGCTCGCGGTCGAGCGTGTCCATCAACGCCCGGGAGGCGGTGAGGTACGCGCGCCACGTGCGTTGTTCGTCGGAGTCCAGCCAGCGGGTCATGACCGCCATCATAACCCACATAGTTGAACGCTCAACGAAACTGGGCTACGCTCGGGTCATGGGTATCCACCGGCTCAACCACGCGGTCCTCTACGTCAGTGACCTAGCCCGCAGCGTCGCCTTCTACCGGGACGTGCTGGGCTTCCGTGCGGTGGCGATGACCCCGGACGGCTTCCGGGGCGCCACCTTCCTCCAGGCCCCGGACTCGACAAACGACCACGACCTCGGCCTGTTCGAGATCGGCGCCGGCGCCGGGCGGTCGACCGCCGGCCGGGCCACCGTCGGCCTCTACCACCTCGCCTGGGAGGTGGACACCCTCGACGAGCTGGCCGTCACCGCCGAGCGGCTCGCCGCCGCCGGGGCCCTGGTCGGCACCTCCGACCACGGCACCACAAAGAGCCTCTACGGGCAGGACCCGGACGGTCTGGAGTTCGAGATCGTCTGGCTGATCCCCGCCGATCTGCTCGACGACGCCGCGCTGACCGCCCGCAAGCAGATCGGTCGGCTCGATCTGGACGCCGAGCGGCGGCGCTACGGCGGGCAGACCCGGGGCGGGGTGGGGATCTCCGTGCCGGCCTGAGCAGGTCGTACGGTAGAACGGACCGATGCCGACCGACCGGACCACCGACTTCCTCAGTGCGCTGCTGGTCCGCCAGCTGACCACCTGGCTGCCCACCGCGCTGCACCGCTCCCGGCGCGCCACCGTGGCGCTCGCCGGCACCGACGCGGGCGGCGCGGTGGCCGCGCTACAGCTGGTCGCCGCGCACGCCGACCAGGTGCGCGGCCGGCAGGTGACGGTGCTGGTGCTGGCCGACGGTCTGCCCGATCTGCCGGCCCTCCTCGGCCCGGTCGAGGCGGAACTGCCCGCCGAGGTCACCGTGCACCTGCTGACCGGCGCCCCGGACCGACTGCCGGTCGCGGCCAAGGCGGCCGGCGCGGCCGGCTCGCCGCTGTTCTCCTTCGTGGACGTGCCCGGTGCGGTGAGCCGCGAGCTGCTCACCGCCGCCGCCAACGGCCGCACCGGGGAGGTGCTGCTGCACGCGGGCGGCAGTGCCCGTGACGCGCTCGTCAGGGTCGGCTTCCCCCTGGTCGCCGAGCTGATACCGGTGCTGCCGGACGACGAGGCCGCCGGCGTGATCGCGTTCGGCAGTCGTTCGGACCGGAGTCTGGAGGCGGTCCGCGACGCGCTGTGGTCGGTCGGCGCGGACTTCGGCGTGCGCTACCGCGACCCGACCGGCGCGACGGTCGACGTGGCCGGCGACCCCGACCTCGAACCACTGGCCCGCGAGCTGCTTGCGGAACTGCGTCGGGGCGGGCCACTGCCGGTCACCGAGCTGCGTCGGCACACCCTCACCGCGACCGTCTACCGTGCCGCCGACGCCAACCGGGCGCTCGCCGACCTGCTCGACGCGGGCGACGTGCGACGCGACCGCGAGGCCGGCAAGCTGGCCGGCGACGAGCTGATCACGCCGACGAGCTGAGCGCCGCAGACGCCGAGCGGGGTGCCGGTGAATCACCGGCACCCCGCTCGACTCCCGGGAGGCTACGACCGGGACTTGTCCTGCTTCCAGGACAGCGGACCCGGCAGGTCGACCCGGTGCGCCCGAGCCTTGGAGTTCCAGGACCAGCGCCCGATCTTGATGCTCCACGAGGAGAAGCCGTTCTCGGTGAAGTTCAGGATGATCGGACCGTACTTCTTGCGCTTGCGAAACATGAGGCCCATCGGAGGACTCCCCTCGTCACCGTTCCCTGCCGTGTCGAGATCGAACATGCCCGAACCGGCAACTTTTGAAACCCTCTCGTCGTCCGCCCTGGACAGTCGCCACCCCGCCCGCAAATCTCTACTCAACAGATAGGTCTTGCGCCACGATAGAGCCTGCTGGTGGCGCTTTGTCGCATCGGTAGTCGTGCAGGTCTCACCTTCTGGAAGACCGTTGACCGGTCGATCCCGCCCCGGCAACATGAAGTCATGTCGCAGCGGGATGAGCTTCACCTCACCGCTCGTGTGCACGTCGACCTGGTCCGGCACGCGAGCGCGCTCTGTTGAGCTGACCGGTCCATCCGGCTCGGTTCCAGCGCCGCAATCACCCCGTCGGCCCGCTCAACGCGGAGCAGCGTGCCTCCCCGCCCCCTCCGAGCGTCCCCGCTCCCACCGTGGACAGATCAGGAGATGCCGCATGTCCCCATCCCGTTTCGCCACCGCCCCGATCACCGCCGTAACCGGCTGCCCCGGCCCGGCCCTCGTGTACCCGTCGCTGACCCTGGTGTCGCAGTGACCACCGTGGAGCATCCCCCGGTGGACGCGGCCGAGCTGCGGCCGGTGAGTTCGGACCTGTTCCGTGCCCTGCTGCGTCGACAGGCCACCAGCGTCACAGTGGTCACCGCGGCCGCCCGCGCCACCGACCCCGCCTGCCTGGGTGGGATCGGCGCGCCGATCCGGGCGGGTTTCACCGCCACCTCGTTCACGTCGGTGTCGCTGGACCCTCCGCTCGTCTCGTTCTGCCTCGGGGTGGCGTCGTCGAGCTGGCCGGTGCTGGCGCGCGCCGAGCACGTCGCGGTGCACCTGCTGACCGCGGGGCAGCGGGACGCCGCGGCGATCTTCGCCACCAGCGGCATCGACCGGTTCGCCGCGTACCCGGGCTGGACGCCCGGACCATTCGGGGTGCCGCTGCTGACCGGCGTGCTGGCCCGGCTGTTCTGCCGGGTGGTGCACCGGGTGCCCGCCGGCGACCACACGCTTGTCATCGCCGAGCCGTTGGCGCTCGGCGACGGCGGCGACGGCGCGCCGCTGGTGTATCACCGGGGCGGCTACACGACCGCCGTCACGCCGGTGCCCCGGTGACGGCAGCGACCACACCGGACCTGCTCGCGCTGGACCGGGCCGCCCAGGACCTGCTGTTCCGGGCGGCCCGCACGGCCAACACGTTCACCGACGAGCCGGTCACCGACGCCGAGGTCGCGGCGATCCACGACCTGATCCGGTACGGGCCGACCGCGTACAACGGTCAGCCGCTGCGCGTGCTGCTGCTGCGCAGCGCCGCAGCACGGGCCCGACTGCTGCCGCACCTCTCGTCGAGCAACCGGGCGAAGACCGCCAGCGCGCCACTGGTGGCGGTGCTCGCCGCCGACGTGGACTTCCACGAGCGGCTGCCCGAGTTGTACCCGCACCGCCCGCAGGCCCGGGACTGGCTCGCCGATCGGGCGACACGGGTCGAGCAGGCCCGATTCAACGCGACAGTGCAGATCGGCTACCTGCTGGTGGGCGTACGCGCCGCGGGGCTCGCCGTCGGCCCGATGGCCGGGTTCGACGCGGCGGGCGTGACCCGGGAGTTCTTTCCCGACGGGCGGCACGAGGCGTTGCTGGTCCTGAATGTGGGCCGTCCCGGCCCGGGTGCCTGGCGGGAGCGGCTGCCCCGGTTGGGCACCGAGGACGTGGTTCGGACGCTCTGACCCGCGAGGTGGATCAGCGCGGCTCCCACGCGTCGGGCAGCGCGGTGAGCTTGCGGACGTGGGCGGGCAGCCGACCACTGACGATCTCGGCGAGGCTCACCTCGTCGACCACGCGGCGCACGGCCGCCCGCACCGCCACCCACAGGCCGGGCAGGTTCTCCGCGGCGCCCTCGTACCGGGTCTCCTCGGGGCGCAGGCCGCGCACCCCGGCCAGCGGGCCGTCCACCGCCCGCAGCACCGCACCGACCGTCACCTCGCGCGGCGGACGGGCCAGCGTGTAGCCACCCTCGGCGCCGCGCTGGGCGCGGACGATGCCGGCCCGGCGCAGATCCGCAAGGACCGCCTCCAGGAACTTGCGGGGCATGTCCTGCTCCCCGGCGATGGCCTGGGTGGACAGCAGCGAGGGGTACGCGGTGGCGAGGCTCAGTGCCGCCCGTACCGCGTAGTCGCCGCGCGCGGAGATCTGCACCCCGTCATCATGCCCGGCCCGTGCCGCGGGCCGGTCCGGTGGGCGACCCGGACGACCCGGCGTGGCCGCCGTTGGCCGGCTCGCCGAGCGCGCCGGGACGGAACCTGCCACCGTTGACGCCCGTCGGCTCGACGGGCGGTCGAGGCCGGACCACCCGGCCGGTCACCGGTTGGTCGCGGGCGGCCCGGAACGCGCCGGGGCTGACCCCGACCTCGCGAGTGAAGAAGCGGCCGAAGTTCGTCGGCTCGGAGAAGCCGAGCTCCCGGCCGATCTGGGCGATCGGCTGGTCGGTCGCGGCGAGTAGCCGGCCGGCCTGCAACGCGACCCGCTCGTCGATGACCTGCTTGGCGCTGCGGCCGGTGACGGCCAGGCACGCCCGGGTCAGGGTCCGCACCGAGCAGCGCAGCGCGGCGGCGTAGTCCTCCACCCGCCGGGTACGCGGGTAGCCGTGCTCCACCTCCTGGCAGAACCTGTGGAACGTCTCGTCCTCGGGCCGGGAGGTCGAGCGGTCGACGCCGGCCAGGGTGAGCCGCAGCAGCAACACGGCCAGTTGGTGGCGCAGCAGCGCGCGGGCGGTGCGGCCGCCGGGGTGCCGCTGGCAGTCCACCGCCAGTTGGCTCACCTCGGTGATCACCGCGTCCTCGTCCTCGCCGGCCAGTTGCCGCCAGGTGACGGGCGCGGCCAGGTCGACGTCGAAACCGCGCAGCGCCTCGGCGTCCCAGGAGACCACCGTGGCGTCGAACTGCGGGCCGGCGCAGCGCAGCACCTGGCCGGCGCGGACCCGCAGCAGGGTGCCGGGCCGGCACGGCAGCCTGTGGAAGTCGAGTTCCGCGTCGCCGTGCCCACGGGTGGTGAGGATCAGCAGCTCCCGTTCGGCGACTACCGGCCGACGCCAGCCCGGGTCGCCGGCAAGGTCGGCCAACGCGAACGTGGCGATCTCGTCGGGTACGGGTGAAGCCGAACCGATCGGTGGCGCGGGGGAGGGACCGGTGGAGACCATCGCCTGCGACGGTAGCCCGAACCGCAGGTCATCGCATCCCAATCGACGTGGGTCGTGGAATCGGCGCCGCACGCGGGGCTTGTCGCGATCCCGGCGGCCGGGCTACGTTACCCGGCGGTAGCGCCGTCCGGTCCGTGGTCCGCCCGGCGCCTCGCCGGCCGCCCGACCGGTCGGCGGCTCCCGCCGACTCGTGATGGGATGGGCATGACGCAGCTGTTCTCGGTCGAAGGTAAGACGGTCCTGGTCACCGGTGGGTCGCGGGGGATCGGTCTGATGATCGCCCAGGGCTTCGTCCGGGCCGGCGCACACGTGATCATCTCGTCCCGGAAGTCCGACGTCTGCGCGGCGGTCGCCAAGGAGCTCTCCGCCGAGGGCCGGTGCGAGGCCATTCCCGCCGACCTGAGCGACGACGCCGGCGCCGAGGCGCTGGCCGCCGCGGTACGCGAGCGCTTCGATCGCCTCGACGTGCTTGTCAACAACGCCGGCGCGACCTGGGGCGCACCGCTGGAAACCTACCCGGAGGCCGCGTTCGACAAGCTCTGGGCCGTCAACGTCAAGGCCGTCTTCCGGCTCACCACCGCGCTCCTGCCGGCGCTGCGCGCCGCCGCCAGCGCCGACGACCCGGCCCGCGTGATCAACATCGGGTCGATCGACGGCATCCGAGTGCCGTGGATGGAGGTGTACGCGTACTCGGCCACCAAGGCGGCGGTGCACATGCTCACCCGCAGTTTGGCCCACCAACTCGCCGCCGACCAGATCACCGTCAACGCGATAGCGCCCGGCCCGTTCGAGAGCAAGATGATGGCCTTCGCCCTGGACGACCCCGCCAGCCGGACGGCCATCGAGCAGCAGGTGCCGCTGGGCCGCATCGGACGCCCGGAGGACATGGCCGGCACGGCCATCTACCTCTCCTCGCGGGCCGGCGCCTACCTCACCGGCGCTGTCATCCCCGTCGACGGCGGCATCACCACGCACGGCTGAGCACCGGCCATCCCGGGTCGGGCTGCCCGCGTACCCCCGGGTGTGCCGGGGCCGCGCGGACTCGGCAGATCCGCGCGGCCCCGGTATGGCCGGTGTTGCCCGTTCGGGCGGTGCTCAGCGACCGGCGAGCAGCCGGTTCACCGCCGTGTCGACGTCCAGGTGCTCGGCTTCGCGGCCGCGCGGGACGACGACGTACGTCCGTCGAAGGAAACGCACCAGAACGCTGCGCGGCACCTCGAAGAGGGCGTTGCCGTCCGGTGACGAGAGAGCCAGCGCGACGAAGTCGCCGCGCGGTGTGGCCCAGGGCCAGACCCGCACATCACCGATGCCGGCTGGCTCGTCCAGGCCGGTGACCAGCAGTTCGCGGGCGAAGGACCAGCTCACCGCCTCGCCACCGGCAGATTCGGCATGGAACAGGACATGGACCGCATACGGGTCAGCAGGGTCGTAACGCAGACTGGCACGCACCGGCAAGGCGGTGGCGTCAGGTGCGACGAGCCTTAGCGACGTCTCGACCTCTACGGTCGTCGGTCGGATGACACTCATGGACGTTCTCCCCCCGGCACCGCTGCGGAACGCGCGTGTCCCGCTTTTCCCATACTCAGGTGCTACTCCTGGCTACGCTCCGCCATACGCTGACTTCACCCAGTGGTGGGAAGGGGGACGGAAAGGCCTCGTGAATGTGAACATTCATGTAGAATTTCCGGTTCTGCCCAGTGCGTGATCCCGCCCGGGATCGGGTGGTTCAGTCGTCGACTTACTCCGGTAACGTCCAGTCGGCCGTTGCAGTGACGGGCCTGAGCGACACTGGGGGGTGAAATGGTGGCGAAGAATTCCTCAGTGGATCGGCCCGCGGCGTCCGCCCCACCGAAGGTCGCGGTCCGAGCAGCCGAAAAGTGGGGGTACGGAACACCGATGGAGCAGCCCGAACGCGCCGATCGGCCAACGCCGGACGCCGATCGTCCCGGCGGCGTCCTCGTCGTCGGCGACCCGCCGCGCCGCCCCCGCTGGCGGGAGCGGATCTCGCTGACCCTCGACCTCATCCGGGCCAACCCCACCGGCCGGATCGCCCTCAAGATCTCCGTCGCGATCGCCGGCGCGATCGTGGTGACCATCGGCATCGCCCTCATCCCGCTGCCCGGTCCCGGCTGGCTGCTGGTGATCGCCGGGCTGGGCATCTGGGCGGTCGAATACCACTGGGCGCGCCGGCTGCTCGGCTTCACCCGGCGACACGTCTACGGCTGGACGCATTGGGTGACGCGACAGTCGCTACCGGTCCGGGCCGTGCTCGGATCCGTCGGCCTGGTCTTCGTGGCCACCGTGGTCTGGCTGTCGCTCAAGTTCAGCCTCGGCATCGACCTGGTGGCCACGGCGAGGCAGTACCTCGCGACGCACTGACCCCGGATTTCCGGTCGGGTTCCACGATCGGGTAGAGTCAGTGGCGCTGAGGGCGATTAGCTCAGTGGGAGAGCGCTTCGTTCACACCGAAGAGGTCGCTGGTTCGATACCAGCATCGCCCACCCTTAGTTTGTGCAGTTCAGAAGCCCGTTATCGGAGTCATCGGTAACGGGCTTTGCGGTATGTGCGGCTTACATTGGGAGCAAGTTGGGAGCAGCGCGGCTGGTTCTCGGTTCGGGCCGGCATGGACCTGCCCGGCTGAGTGACCTGATGTGCGGTCCCGAGCGTGCCTCCTGGCTGGTTGAGGAGTCTTACCGCTGCCGGTGTCCACCTCACGAGAGGGTGCCCCCGCGCTGTGGCTCACGGGCTGACTGCTGGCCGTCGGTCCGGTGATCCGCCCACTCGCCGGTCCACATTGCGAGGTGGCGTACCCAGCGCTCGGTGCTCTGCCGGGACTTGGCGGCCCACTCCGTTGCGTTCCGCGACGCGAAGTGGTCCAGGACGTGACGGTCAGTCGCGGTCCAGGCGGGAAGCTGCGTTAACCACTCTTCTGCCTGTTCGGCGCTGTGTCCGCTGCCGATCAGCCACTGGACGAGCAACGCGAGTTCGACCCACGCGGCGGACTTGGTTGCCCACGCCCAGTCCACGATGCGTAGGCCGAGTGGCGTCACGATCAGGTTCGCCGGATTAAGGTCCGAATGGATAAGTGTCCCGCCGTCCATCGCCGGGTGCGCGAACCCGAGCCGGGTCGCCGGGGTGAACCACGTCTCGCCGGGTGCCGGCGTCTCCTGAAGTGCTTTCAGTGCGGCTAGGAGCAGATTGAGATCCGTGCTGCCGGGAGACAGGTCGGGGTGGGGACCGGGAAGATGCTCGGTCCCCACCACCAGCCAGCCATCGGATTCGAACTGCCACAGGACTGCGGGCGGGTGCCGGTCGATGGCCCGGGTTACCGCCAGTTCGTAGCGCAGCGACCGGACGCTCAACTCGCCGGAGGCCGCCTTGACGAAGACCTGTCTGGCCGGTCCGGTCACTGTCGAGGCGATCTCAGCGTGGTCGCCACTGGGAGCCTGGGTGACGTCGAAGGTTCCGCCGACCCGTTCGGCGATCGCTGCCGTGACACTCTCCGGCAGAGCGGTCCAATCCCTACGCATCGGTTCTCTTTCTGCTGCATGCCCGGCTGAGGCGGGATTGGCAGATAACAGGACGCAGCCTCACCTAAACATCGATGTCGACCCGGTAGCCGGTCTCGTGTGTCATCACCGTGTGGTCGTCGGCCGGGGCGGCCCGCCGGGTCAACGCAGGTCAACGGCTGGGAGGTTGCGGGGTGTCCCGGTGGGCGGACGCTCGCCCGTCCACCGGAATCGGCCGAGTCAGTACACGTAGGGCCAGGCAGCGGCGTCGTAACCGATGCGGTTGATGCCGAGCAGCGATGCGCCGTTGTCGGCGTAGTAGTGGTAAAACAGGTAGTCGCCGTCGGCGTCTGCGAGGAACGCCTGGTGGCCAGGGCCGTGGATGCTGCCGTGCGAGGCGAGGACCTGGGTGCCCCCGCCGGAGAGCAGATCCCGACCATTGCGGTCGACGAACGGTCCGGTCGGGCTCGCCGACCGGCCCACCATGACGCGGTACGTGCTGCTGGCACCCTGACAGCAGCGGTCGAACGAGACGTACAGGTAGTACCAGGCACCCCGCTTGACCACGACTGGTGCCTCGATGCCGGGGCCATAGGCGGCGAGACTCTGCATCGAGGTGCCGAGTCGACGTCCGGTAGCCGGGTCGAGCTGGATCGTCTTGATCCCGGACCAGAACGAGCCGAAGTTCAGCCACCAGCGGCCCTGGTCGTCGACAGTGAGGTTCGGGTCGATCGCGTTGAAGTTGTCCGACGTCCGCGACTCGATGACCAGGCCGTCGTTGGTCCAGCTTCCGGACGCGCCTGTGGTGCTGGTGGCCAGGAAGATCGCCGAGCGATTGGAGCCGAAGGTGGATGCGGAGTAGTACAGGTAGTAACGGCCGTTGCGGTAAGACAGGTCCGGCGCCCACAGGTTGAGCGCGCCAGCGGTGTACGTGGTGGTCCACGGCGCGCCGCCGGGGAAGACAGCGCCGGCGTTGCGGTAGGTGACCCGGTCGGTCGAGGTCTTCAGCGCGATGTTGTTGCCGGTGTGCGCGACGAGATAGGTGCCGTCGGGCCGCTTGACCACGGTCGGGTCGTGGACACCGACGTCTCCGAAAACTCTGGTCGGTTGCGGGTAGGACGCCGGCGGATTGCCCGTCGGCGGTGGCGGGGTGGTGGGTGTGCCACCGCCCAGGCGCACCAACTGCCACTGCTGGTTGGCCCCATCCATGTCGGAATAACCGGCCAACCGACCACCGTCAGCCGTCGACCACTCCCACACATCAATGACCTTGCTCGACTGCCGATTTACAAACCGCACGAAGCCACTCGCGGAATCCTGCAACCGGAACTGCTGCGTGAACGCCCCCCGGTCACTGGTCTGCACCAACTGGGTCCCGTCAGCCGCGCTCGGCAACTCCAGCACCTTCCCACTGTGCCGCGACCGCACCTTGTAAAACCCACCACCAACATCAACAAACTGCCACTGCTGCACCGCAAGATCATTACGCGTCCACTGGTTCACCGGCGCGTTCTCCGCCGTCGACCAGTCATACAGATCCATCGCCTTGCCGCTGTTCCTGTTGACGAACACGTACGACGCCGACGTGTCCACCGTCGCCGCCGACGCCGACGGCACCCCGACCATCACCCCCGCACCCGCCACCACCGCCGCACCCGCAGCCAGCCAAACCCGCCAACCACGCCGCCGCACACCCATGAACGACACCGGATCCACACCCACCATCGCAGAACTCCTTCTATGTTCTGGACTGCCCCGGACGCCCGAGCCCGTGATGACGACGATCGACGTCGACTGATGCCACGACCGTTTGCCGACGTGCCATTCCGGGCCGGCGGAGCGACGGTTTGGACGCGGCGCAGACACGGCCGAACGACGCGGCAGTGGCGTTACGTCCGTGTTGCGATGCCATGTTTGCGCTTTCATAGACCGATGTCAAGACTTCGACTGAATCGATGACAGTAAATCCAAGGGGGCGTATCAATGCCCGGCGCGGCACCGCCCGGCAACCGATGAGCGTTGCCGGTCATCAATGGTGCGATACGTTTTCGCGCCCGAAGTGCTCACCAACGCCGGACAGAGACGAAAACTCTGACCTGCGGTGATGGAGATCGTGCGGTGTGGCGTGACCTCCCAGTGGATACCAATCAGCAGGCCCGGGGCGCTGCTCCGCCTCGGCGCGTTCGACAACTGGGTTTTCTGCTTCGAGGATCGGGCTCCGATCGCAAACAGCCCGTCGGCGATCAGGCGCCTGTCGCAGGGCACGCGAATGTTGCAGGTCACTAAAAGCGGCGACGGGATGGTCATCGTGCGTGACATCGTCGACGGGCGGAAGGCGGAGGTGTTCGAGCCCGGTGGTGCCGTCTCTGTGGACGGACCGCTACGGCCACGGATCGCGGCCCTTTCCCCGGCGAACGCCAGGATCGTCGCGGCGCTTGCTGTTGTGGGCGATGAAGTCGGGCACAACCTGGACCGCGCGACCCTGGATGGCCTGCTTGCCACCGCCCTGAGCACGCTCAAAGAGCCGGCCGGCCGACGCTGAAGGCATGGCTGGCCGCACCGCAAGCAGCGCACTCCTGCTCGGTCAGGAGGTGACCTGCTGGAACGTTATCGCGACGCCGAGCGCTTCTCCGGCTGGTACCGCTATCGCTGTCGGGCGGTGCTTGGTGTGTGGCACTCCGGCAACCCTCAGATGGTTCTCGGTTTGGGAGAGGTCGTGGACCGTCACGGTGTATCCGACGAAGGCGGGAAGTGTCGATGGGCGTTGGTCGGGGGACAGATCGGGCAGCGCTGACGCGGCGACGATTGTGACGGTGCCGTGGTCGAGGTGGAACCGTCGAACGGGTCCGGATGGTTGGGCCGGCCGGTTGAGGTACCGCCGGTAGCGGTCGTGGGCATCGGATAGGTCGGCGTCGGATACGCAGAGCAGGCAATCGACAAGGTCGACGGCGCCGTTCGCGTGTGCCGGTCGATGGGAGGTGTCGGCGGGCTGGCTCTCGGCGAGGCCGATCCTGCCCTCGGGTGGGTCGTCGGCGATCTCCAGGTAGCGGACCGGCTCTGTGCCAGTTCCGCCGGGGGTGTCGATCGGGCGCTGCGTCGCGTGCACGCCACCGTGAGCGACGTGCGTGTTGTCCAATCGGGCGGCGGCCCGGGTGAGATCGGGGGCGTCGAGCATGAGGATATGCACGCCCTGGAAGTAGTCCAGGCGAGCGGCGAGGTTCGCGACGGTGCCCCGGATGGCGGTCATCAGCGCGGGCAGCTTCGCCGCGGGCGCTGTGATCGGGATGATTGTGGCGTCGCTGGGGACGGATTGTCCCTCGTCGAGGACTGACACGAGCTCGATGAAGCCGCGGCGTAGGTAGACGTGGGCGTTCGCGGCGCCCAACGCTCGGGCCGGCTGGTCGGGACCGCCCGGCACGGCGGGGTAGGCGGGTGGGGAAACCGTGAAACCCAGCCGCCGGTAGGCATCGACCGCGGCGGGCAGGTTGCGCACCAGGTGGCCAACGTGGTGCAGACCGTCAACGTCATGGCTCATATCGTTCACCTCGTGAAATCGGTGATCTGAGTGGCCAGTTCTTCGCACAGCGCGCAAATGGCGTCGCGGTTGCGCCGGTCGAGAACCGCGTCAGGCCAGGGCACGGGGAGGCAGGCGCTGTTGATGTAGGTGCCGTGCAGGTTGGCGGCGTCCGGGCTCGATGCGAGGTAGACACTGGACGCGGACGCCCGTACCGCGGCCCGGTGTCCGTAAAGGATGGGCAGCAACGGCCGCAGCAGGGGGATGATCGGCCGTGCGGCACGTGGGTAGGCACTGATCGGCAGATCCTTGTTGATGGCGGTGTAGGCGTGTCCGGGGTACGCCACGTTGAGGGTGACCCCGCTGTCCCGGAGGCGTTCAGCGGTCGCGTAGCTCATCGCCATGAGCGCCAACTTGGTCTGGTTGTAGTGGGACAGGCCTACGTATGACCGTTCTGCCTGAAGGTTGTCCAGGTCGATCCGGCCGCGAGGTACCCCGCCGGTGATGTTGATGATGCGGGCGGGCGCCGCCCGGGTCAGCATCGGCAGCAGTGCCTCCATGAGGAGGTAGGGCGCCAGGACGTTCGCGGCGAAGGTCGTCTCGATGCCTTCGGCGGTGAGTTCGCGGCTCGCTCTCGTGGCGCCCATGTTGTTGATCAGCACGTGGAGCCTGTCGTACCGAGTGGACAGTTCGCCGGCCAGACGGTACGCGTCGCGTTTGAGCGTGAGGTCGGCGAGCAGTGCGTCGACCCGGTCGTTGCCGGTGTCACGGCGAAGTTCGGCGATCGCTGCGCGCGCCCGGTCGCCGTCGCGGCCGACCACCACGACCTGGGCGCCGAGCCGGAGCAGCCGGCGCGCGGTCTCCTTGCCGATACCGGCGGTGCCGCCGGTGACGAGGATCGTCTGTCCCTGCAGAGGCCTCATAACCATCACTGTACGACACCAGGTGACAAGTTTGCCACTGAGCGACGTGAAGTAGACTTCGGTGCGTGACAGGGTTGAGGGAGCGCACCCGGCGGGCGGTGCGGGCGGAGCTTGCCGCCGTCGCAATCCGTTTGTTCACCGAGCAGGGCTTCGACGAGACCACAGTGGATCAGATCGCCGCCGCCGCCGGGCTGACCAAGCGCAGCTTCTTCCGGTATTTCCCGGCCAAGGAGGACGCCGTCTTCGGTGACGTGGATGTCCTCGGCGAGGAGGTCATCGCCGAGATCCACGACGAGCCCGGCGACGACCCGTGGAACTGCCTGTACCAGGTGCTACGCCGCTGGCAGCAGCACATCAACGGGTCGGAGCAGGCGCTGGCCAGGCTCCGGCTCATCCAGACGACGCCGTCATTGCGTGCGCGCCTGCACGAAAAGCGGGCCGAGTGGCGGCAGAGCGTCAGTGACGCCCTGCGCACCCGCCCAGGCGCGAGGCTCGACGCCTTCACCGCCGACCTGCTGACCAACGCCGCCGCCGCGGCGCTGGACACCGTCACCCAGGAGTGGGCGCGCTCCGGCGATACTGCCGACCGCGAAGCCTTGCTCCACCGGGCCTTCACGCTCCTCCAACCGGTCACCGACCCCGACCTGGGAACGGTGTGACGACCCGGTCACGGTGTTCGGGTTGATCGCGACCCGGGCCACCACCTCCTTGACGGTGGGCAGCCTGTCACCTTCCATCAAGACCCGAGCCGGAGAGTGTGCCGCACCTGTCGAATGAGCTGCATGTACGGCGCGACCCCGGACCGTGAGTCCAGGTGAAACTCAATCACCTCGCCGTAGCGGCCATCGCGAGCAGTCTACGGCGAGGTGAACGCACAAAAATCCTCCATGATTGCCGGTCGAGCTTGCGATTTCAGGACGGTTGGCTGCGGCGAAGGGCTGTCTCAGGCGCGAATTTCCGGGCTGTAGTTGTGGTAACGGGTCTCGCCGTTCCTGGACGCCCAGACGTGGACCCGAACGACGATGCCCTCGGGGAGGGAGTAGTTGCAGGCGGTGGCCCCGTTGCCACTGTTGCCCTGGCTCGTGTCGTCGAAGCAGTCGCTGCTGTGGTTGACCCAGTGCATGACGCCACTGGAGTCGGGCTGCAGCTTCTGGATCTGCCCACGAGTGCCCCAGCCGTCGGCCTGCATGTCGCGGACCTGGAGCACCTCGCCGTACTGGTAGAACGTGGCGCACCCACCGTTGATGGAGTCGCCCGGCGCGGCCCAGCAAGCCCACACGTATCCGTCGTTCCCGTCCGCCGCGAAGGCGGTGCCCGGTGTCAGGGCGAGAACGAGTGGAGCGGCCATCGATGCCACGAGTGCGATTCTGGTCCTGCTTGTCTTCATTGCGGTCTCCTCCAATATGAGCCGCGGCGCGGTGAATTTCTCAACGCGTCGGGTGGCTTGGTCGTGCATCATCGCCATGCCTGGAGTCCGTGCCGAAGGCGGAAACTCACCCGGCATTCCGATGCGACGGATGTTGCCACTTCAGAGATCGACGACTGGGAGATCGCACCCAAGCTTGAGCAAATCTTGACGGCACTCCACTCGGGTTCACCGCGACATCAGCGGCCAACGGGGTTCCTGCCACCAATCCCGTTCGCGTAGTTCTTGAGGGCCGATTGGAAGCTGTCCGGACCTGCCTACCGGAGGCGGAAACTCATCCGCCGCACAGGCGATAGCCGACGCCTCGTACCGTCTCGATCAGCTCGGGACGGCCCAATTTGGAGCGCAGCGCCGCCACGTGGACCGCCAGGGTGTGACCGCCCGCCCAGGTGCTCTGCCACACATCCAGCATGATCCGCTCGCGGCTGAGCGTGACACCAGGCTGACGGACGAGCGAGGCCAGGATGTCGAACTCCTTGCGGGTCAACGCTATCGACCGCCCCTCCACCTGAACGATGCGCGCGGAGAGATCGATCCGCACCCCGGCGACGTCGATGACATCACCGGACGACGGAGTATGCCGCGTTCGTCGCCGCAGCAGCGCCTCGATACGCGCCTGCAACTCAACCATCGAGAACGGCTTGACCACGTAGTCATCGGCACCCACCCGCAACCCGACGACCCGGTCACGTTCCTCGCCCCGCGCGGTGACCGCGATGATGCCCAACTCGGCACTGCGTCCCCGCAAAATGCGGCACACCTCGACGCCATCGCCATCGGGCAGGTTCAGATCCAGCAGCACCAGATCACATGGAGCCGCCACGAGCGCGCCGGCCGCGGTAGCCGCATGCTCCACCTGAAAACCCCGCCGTCGCAGCATCGAACACATAGCCGCGGAGATCCGCAGGTCATCCTCCACAAGCAAGATCCGCATCGTTTTCCGCCTATCACTGGGGGCGCCTTCTCTCCCACCACGGGCGAGAGCCCGGAACGGCGCCCTCTCGGGCCAGGGCAGCCGGCGGCACGGAGAAGCACCTCGTCAAGTACGAACGACGGCGGCCGTTCCGCTGCGAACTACACCCGACGGCGCTGAGCGGGCACATATTTCTCGTTGAAGCGGCGGGGCCGGGTGGGTGGGCGCCAGGACCGCGAAGTCTGAGCGCCCACCCGTCGGGCACCGGGGGAAGGCCCGACCAGTCAGGTCTCGGCCACGCGCACGTGATCCCCGTGCTCGTCCGAACGACATGCTGCTCGGCCGATGCCCCCGGGCCGAGGCGGAACGTTCGAACTTGACGAAGTCTTGACGTCCTCAGCGCTTACCCGAGCAGTGCCGCCTCCGCGGCGCCGATCTCTCGAAACAGCGCGTGGGCCTCCCGCGATCGGGCGCGGGCCAGCGACGCGCGGCCCAGGGCCTCGTAGGCGCAAGCGACGGTGACCAGCGTGCGAGCGTAGGCCATTCGCTGCCCGGCCCGCCGTTGGATACGCAGCGCGCGGCGGCCCTCGGCCAGGCACCCCGCCGAATCGCCGAGACCCAGGTACGCGGCGGCAAGGCGGCTACGGGCCTGACCCGCCACCAGCCGGTACCCGCCGGCACGGGCCGCCGCCACCGCATGGGTCGCGTGCTCGCGGGCGCTGTCGAACTCCTTGCGGGCCGCGCACAGCTCGGAGAGCAGCATCAGCGCCTCGACCCGGGCGCGCTCATTGCCGGCGCGGTCCACGACGGCCAGCACCGGTTCCAGGCGGTGACCCGACTCCGACGGCCGGTCCTGCCGCAGCAGCACCTCGGCGAGCGCGATCCGGATGAACGCCTCCAACCGGCTGTCCCGCAGGTCGAGAACGATGTCCAGGCCAGCGTTCAGCACGTCCTCGGCCTGCGCGTAGCGCCCGGCGTCGCCGTGCACCCGGCCGAGCGCTGTCAGCGCGGCGGCCTCCTCGTGCCGGGCGCCGATCGTCCGGCAGATCCGCACCGCCTCTTCCGCCGCGGCCCGCGCCTCGTCGAGCCGGCCCAGCTCTCGGCCCACCAGCGCGAGGTTCTCACTGGCTATGGCGGCGCCCATGTGCTGGCCGGTCTCCCGCAGCAACGCGATCGCCAGCTCGCCGTACCGCGCGGCTGCGGCCAGGTCGCCCACTTCCTCCCAGGCAGCCGCCAGGTTGGTCAGCGTGCCGGCCTCGGCCCGGCGGTCGCCGACCTCCCGGTCGATCGCGAGGGCTCGCTCGAACCGACCGATCGCGGCCCGAGGCCGACCCAACTGCGCCAGCGCGATGCCGATGCTGCAGTGGGCGGCCGAAGCGCCGACCCGCCAATCGGCGCGGTCGGCGAGCGCCGCGACAGCCTCGTACTCGACGCGGGCGGCACGCAGATCGCCGGTACGCCAGCTCAGCAGTCCCAGACTCTGCCGCATCACGGCCTCGCCGCGCAGGTCGCCGTCACGACGGGCCGCCTCCAACCCGGCCCGGGCGATCGACCGCCACTGCGCCAGCGGTGTGCGCATCCGGAGAAAGTCGTACATGGCGTGGGCGAGCTGCCACGCCGGCCGATAGTGGCCGTCCGCGACCGCGTGCTCCAGCGCCCCGACCAGATTCGCGGATTCGGCTTCGAGCCATTCACGGGCCCGCGTCTGGTCGTCGAAGTCGAGCACCGGTACGCCGGGAGGCGGTGGGTCCTGCGGCAGCCGTAGCCGCGACGGGCCGTTCAGCGCGGCCGTGGCCCGGGCAACGGCGTGCAGGTAGAAGTGCAGCAGCCGGCGTACGGCGGCGGCTCTGTCAGCCGGGGCGTCGTGTTCGGCGGCGAGCTGTGCTCCGTACTCGAGCAGCAGGTCGTGACTGACGATTCGGGCCGTCCCGGTGATGCGAATCAGGTGCAGCCGGGTCAGCGCGTCAACGAGTGACTCGACGTCCTCGTGGGGCAGGCCAGCCAGGGCGGCAGCCGCGGGCATGGCGAGCCCGGCCGGCGCCGGCACCAGCCCCAGCAGCCGGAACAACCGGCCCGCCGGCGCCGGCAGCGCCTGGTACGACAGTTCGAAGGCGCCACGGACGGCGGAGCTGTCGTCGTCGTCGACGCGCAGCTGCGCGACCCGGCCCCGCGCGATCAGCTCGTCGACGTGGCCGCGCACGCTCAGATGCGCCCGATCGGCCAGGCGTGCGCCGGCGATGCGCAGCGCCAGCGGCAGGTGGCCGCAGATCTCGGCCAACTGCTGAGCCGCAGCCGGGTCGGCGCCGATACGGTCGGCCCCGGCGGTGTGGGCCAGCAACTCCATCGCGTCGGCAGCGGGCAGGACGTCGAGGGTGAGGCGGACGGCACCGTCACGGGCGATCAGGCCGCTGAGCCGATCCCGGCTGGTGACCAGGGTCAGGCAGCCTGGACCGCCAGGGACGAGTGGCCGGACCTGGTCGGCGTCCGCCACGTTGTCCAGCACGAGCAGGACCCGCCGCCCGGCCAGCACCGACCGATACAGCGCCACCTGCGCATCCGCGTCGGCAGGTATCCGATCGGCTGCCACACCCAGCGCACCCAACAGCAACGGCAGCGCCTCAGCGGGCGGCCGGCGTGGGCCCGGATGAAACCCGCGCATGTCCACGAACAGCTGCCCGTCCGGAAAGCGTTGGTGGACGAGGTGTGCCCAGTGCACGGCCAGGCTGGTCTTTCCCGCACCGGCCGGGCCGCACACCGCGGCGACTCCCGGTGCCCCCGCTTCAAACAATCGGTGCAGGACTGTCAGTTCTCGCTGCCGGCCGACGAAGCCGGCTGAGGCCGCCGGCAGTTGCCGCGGTACGTCCCCCGCTGGTTCCCGCGGCCTGCGCCTCGCCGACCTGGGACTGGGCTCCGCGCCGGCGAGCATCGCGCGGTGAGCCTGCTGCAGTTCCTCGCACGGCTCAATACCCAACTCCCCGGCCAACCGCTCGCGAACCCGACGGAACAGGGCCAGCGCGTCGACCCGACGGCCGCACCGGTGCAGCGCGACGAGCAGTGCCAGAGCCAGACGCTCCCGCGCTGGGTTGTCCCCCACCACGTCGGCCAGGCCGTCGACGATCTCACCGTATCGGCCGAGTTCGAGGTCGAGATCGGCACGCAGCTCGAGCGCCGCGAATCGCTCCTCGTTGAGCTGTGGGGCAACGAGCTCGTCCAGCCAGGGCCCGCCGACATCGGCCAGTGCGGGCCCGCGCCAGAGGCGCAGGGCGCGGTCGACCAACTCACGAGCCTGCTCCGGCTCGCACGTCCGCGCCGTCCGCAGCAGATCACGGAACTCGTGCAGGTCCACCGCGGACCGGTCGGCGACCAGGCGATAACCCTGCCCCGCCACGACCAGCTTCGCCGTGCGTCTCGGCGCATCAACCGCGTTGAGCAGGGTCCGTAGTCGTGAGACACACCCCTGCACGGCGTTGCGGGCGGAAGCCGGCGGTGCCGTACCCCACAGCGCCGTCACGAGGCGATCGATCGAAACGATGTTTCCGCACTCCAAGGCCAGCACGGCGAGCACAGTGCGCTGCTGGGCGGCCGACGGGCCCAGCCGCCGCACGCCGTGCCACACTCCGACCGGCCCCAGCAGTCGAAACCGCAGCCCGTCCTCGACTTCGTCCACGTCAGGTCCGATCCGTTGGATCCACGACGCCCGAGATGATCTCACAGGAGAGCCATGTATCAGCGAAGGTTTCGGCCACCGGTTCCGCGGCCCTGCGGTTCCGCCGGGCGCGAGTGGCCCGGCGGAACCGGAGGGTCATCCGAGGGTGAAGCGGAAGAACCGGGGGCGGTAGATACCCGGGTCGCGGTAGTGGTCCCCGTCGGGAGAGATCCGAGTGTCCATGCTGTTGACGTTGTACGACGCGATGAACGTGTCGCCAGAGCTCAGGGACGCGTGCACGTGGGCGTTGTACGAGATGACGTTCGGGTTCCAGTAGCTGCCGTACGGGCCGGGTTCCGGCATCCGGTAGACGGCGGTCTTCTGGGTGAAGGGACCGTAGGGCGAGCAGGACGTCCAGGCGTTGATCTGCCCGCTGAACGCCTGGGTGCTGTCCTGGCTGAGCAACAGGAACTGGCCGCCCCACGGGGTGACGCTGTATTCGTTGGCGATGCCGGTCAGCAGATTACGGGAGTTCTGCTCACGGAACGTCCACCCCCACGGCGTGTGGTATTGCCAGGTGCCGCTGGCGAGGTCGCTGCCATACACGCGGGCGATGCGCATCTGCTTGTTGACGGGGGAGTCGTCCACGCCGTAGACGTAGGTGTAGCCGTCGCCGCTGCGGCTGGCCGGCAGCAGCGCCGAGCCCCAGGCCACCCCGCTGGCCGAGGGCAGCTCCCGCACGCTAACCGGGGTGTGCAGGTTGGACAGGGCGAAGTTCGCCACCACGTTGCGGTTGAACCGCCAGTCCCAGGCGCCGGGGCCGAAGCGCTCGTACTCCTGGTACACCACCTGGAGTTGCCCGCCGGAGAGGTGACCGTCGCCGACCCAGTACCACTTTCCGGGCCCGGACGGCGGCATCAACGCCTGGGGGGCACCGGCGGTGCCGCCCTGGTAGGTGGTCAGGGTCCCGCCGTTCTGCACCACGAACGTGTTGTTCACCAGCGGCGCGCTCACCGGTCGGGTGCCGTCGCCGTTGAGCGGGCCCATCCAGGTGTCGGAGAACAGCCACACGATCCGGCCGTCCGGTAGCTTCACCGAGTACGTCGAGTCGCCGCCGGTCCAGCCGTTCGCCGTGCTGGCCGCGTACCGGTTGAAGGTGCCCTCCGGCTCGACGGTGGTCTCCACGCTGCGCACCGAAAGTGGGCGCAGCACGCACGAGCGACCCTGCAGCGGCAGCGTGGTCTCCGCGTAGGTGCTGAACGTCTTCGGGCTTTCGTCCGCGTCGGCGGAGTGGATGTCCAGCTCGGTCCAGGTCGTCACCAGGGTGGCAACCATGGGGTAGGCGAAGTCCGGCACCGTGATCAGACCGCCCGCGTCGGGGTGACGCACCGTCTGGATGTACGGGTACTTGGCCAGGGTGCCGGCGCTGCCGGTCGGTGACCAGATGATGACGGCGGAGCTGCGGTTGGTGTCCTTGGTGGTGTCCACCAGCAGAGTCGAGCAGTACCCGCAGGCCGGGTCGCCGGAGTCCTTGACCGCCCGGAAGTCGTGGTAGACGGCGCCACCCTTGCGCAGGATGTCCTGGTACTCCACATGCGTGCCGGCGGGGGTCGAGTGGCTCTTGCGGGCTGGCCGCGCGGCGCCCAGAGTGTCGGCGCTCGTTCCGCTCAGGGCGCTGATGTTGTCGCGCCACAATGTCGTGTCGGCGTCCGTGTAGCCGTAGCCGCGCCAGGCGTCCACCGTCGGGGCGGGCGCCGCGTTCGCCTTGGCCAGCCGGTAGTTGGCGATGTGGTAGCCCAGCAGCATGTCCTTGAAGTTGAGGCCGTAACCCTGCGCGGTGTGTCGGATGGCCTCAATCGGCAGGTGGTCGTGGTCCCGGACGCTCTCCCAGGTCCGCCGCACGAAGTTTGAGTCGACCTGCTCGGTGAGGTAGCTGGGCAGCAGGAACGCGCCGTACTGTGGGCCGCCACCCAGCCCGCCCCACGAGTTGAGTGCCGACCCAGGCTTGCTGAGCACGTCGTACACGTTGCGGGCGTACAACTTGTCCTCGCCGGGGATGGGCACGTACGGCTCGCGGGCGTAGGTCTGGTGGGCGGCCCACTCCGCGGTGGCCTCCATCCACCAGTTCATCGAACCGAATTCCTTGCCGCCGACGAAGTTGAAGAGGTAGTCGAGGCCGACGTCGGACTTGTCCCAGTACTGGTACTGCATGACATGGAACAGCTCGTGCCGCGGCAGGTAGTCCCAATCGTCCTGCCCGTTGGGCACCAGCATGGTGGCCTGCTGGTTGAGCCCGAACGGCAGCACGAAGGGCGCGTCGATCGGGAAGCCGAGGCCGCCGATGACCGGGATCTCGTCGACGCCGTAGACGAGCACCCACGGCTTGTCGCTCCGAACCGGCAGCGGGTAGCCCATCTCGCGATACTCGCTGACAGCGACCGAGAGCGAATTCAGCATGTGCTGGACCGCCTTGGCCCGGCCGTTGGCGTTGTAGTCCGCCGGAATGCCCGGCCCGCCCCCGGAGGCGATGTTGTAGAGGATGAGGAACTCACCGGCGGACGCGCGGCAGCGGTAGGTGACACCGAGGTACTCGTAAGGCTCGGCGGCGCAGTCGTCGTAGCCGGCCGCCGCAGGAGCTGCGGCCGGTGCGGTGATGTCCGGCGCGATCGTCCTCGCCGCCTCGGGCTCGGCGCTGGCCGCCAGCATCGACAGGTAGGTCAGGTACCGCTGCGGGTCACGGATGGGGCCCGTCGGCCGCAGGTGGGCGGGCACCGAACGGGGTGAGCGCAGCGCGCCCAGCCCGTACCGCACCGCGTCGTCCCGGGAGAGCTTCCCCCGGTGGAAGGCCGAAAGGATCCGCTCGTCAGGTCCGAAGTCGGGTGGGGCTGCCGCCGTGCCGGTGTCGGCGCTCGGCGGCGCCTCCCGGAACGGCTTGGGTCGCAGGGCCGGCGGCGCGGAGACCTCCGGCTCGGGGACGTGCGGTGCCGGGGCGGTGCCGACGGTGCGACCGGCGGTCGGTGCGCCGCCGGAATCGGGTGCCGCCTGCGCGGCGCCACTGCTCAACACGGTCGCAGCCAACACGACCGTCGCGCTGAGCAGGGCCAGGGCTTTCCTCATCTCGCTCCCTGTGATCGATGACCGGCCGGTGCCGGTACCGTCGAGGCGGCCGGACGCGGCCGTGCCAGGCGACCTGACGACGGCCGGTTGACGATCGGCTGGCGAACGTCCAGCGTCTTCATTCCGACGCGGGGCCGAAGTTGGACGCTCCGGCATTTCGGTACGGCGGATGCTGCCACCGCAGGAATCGGCAACTGGAGGATCGCGATCAAGCCTGAGCAAATCTTGACAACGGCGATCCCGGGGGATCACCGGCATCCAGGGCGCGTCGTGTTGCATTACCGGATCGATGATCGTGTTGACCCTGGTGGGAGCCGGGGCCAGGTCGCTTGGATCAGCTCAGCAAACGCCTTCGACGACGGCGTTGCCGGCGGGCACCGACGGCGAATTCGTAGTGGCCGAGGCGCAGCTGAGCCCTTGAGCGGATCATCGGCCCCAGGCGGTGTTCCTCCCGGCGGGCGCCCCACCGGCGCACGGTGCCCCGGTAGGCCGAGGGGCCGTGCGCCGGTGCGGCCGGCCGGAGAATCCGACGACCGGCGTCGGCGGACGCCGCACTTCGAGGTCGGCGATCACGGCCGGGTACGGCAGGTGGCCATGCAGGACTTCCAGGGCATCCTGGTGCCGTAGTCGCTGACGTCAGCGCCCCGATGTGCCGCAAGTACGCACCGTTCCGCGACCCCGAGCCGTTGGACTGGGGGCTGATTTGGCGCAGCGCTCACGCCACGCCACTGATCCGCGCCCTCGCCGAGGCGGCGCGTGAGGCCGCCCGTCAGCTTTCGCCCGGTGGGCGCTCTTCGGCTTCAATTCCACCGCTGTGAACATATCTGCGGTGGGCCGCAGCATCACGAACGCGGGTCGGGCACTGCCGAGGTGCCGCCGGATCGCCAGGTCGTCGCATCGCCATACGACGACATCAGCTACCCCACAGCAGTGACACACCGAGCAGCCACAACAGCGGCGACGTGACGACGCCGACAACGGCTCCCCTACCGGCCCAGCCAACGCTGGAGCAGCTGGGAGCCAGTAGCAGCCCTATCAGTGCCACGACCGACACCGGAACCGCGCTGGCGAAGACGAACGAGAGCGACCACATCGCCAGATCGTCGCTTCCGCGGGGGATCAAGCCGACGACGACTATCAACAGTGTGTGCAGGCCGGCCCCAGCAGCAAGCCCGCAGCCGAAGGCTGCTCGGGACGACTTTCCAGGTGAACTCTGCGCGATCTGCACACGGCGATGATGGCAAGCCTCGTCCTGGACGTCCACATCAGGCACCGCAAAGAAACTGTCCCGTATCGACCGGGCTTCTGATTGGAGCAGAGGCGAACGGTCAATGATCGTTCTCGTGTTGACCCTCCCAATGACCTGCTGGTTGTCGTCGCTGTCGACGCCAACGGCCGACAGCTTGCATGGCCGCTGGTGTTCCATACCACCATCGTCGGTGGACGGCTGGCCGCTCGGGTGGTCCACAGCCGTAACCTGCATCGCCAGGAGACCGTCGCCGAGCTCTGCCGGCGCTTTGGAGCCGGCTTGGCCGCGTTGGCTGAGGCTTCGCACGCCAAACCGTGAGGGCGCCGTCTCATCTGCGCCCATGGCTCCGAAGCTTGGCACCCGATGTGAGCTCCGGCGGCCCGGATCGGTCCGGTCGCGGCTGTCCAACTCGCCCGCTGAACTCCACGTCGCTGACCAGCGAGTGCCGCAAGAGTGTGGCGCCGGACCTCTGCTGGGCCCGGCGTGTCCGCGTCGCACCCACCGCTCACGGTGCGTCCACATCAGTCATGCCGTGCGACGCGGGCGCGTCTCGCCACCGCTGACGTGATGTCGACGTACACCCGATGTCCGGCCACTCCGTTGGTGCAGCCGCTGCGGCCTGCCGCCCTCGCCTACCTTATTGAGGCCAGAGCGGGTTTCCGATACGCCGAAGGGCGCCCCGGCCGTAGCCGGGGCGCCCTTCGCGCGAGAGGCGTGGCTCTGGCCGAGCGGCGCCACCTACGGCTGCGGGGCACTCACCAGTGCATCGGGCAGATAGGCGGACCGGATACCCAACTGCCAGCCGTGCGCGAGATGGGCGAGGGCGGTCAGCGTGACGGACCCGACCGGTAGCAGGCTCCGTGCCGCCGGGTCGGCGCCGATGCTCTCGCGGTGCGTCACGAGGCGTTGCTGAAGGGCCCGCTCGAACGCGGACTGGTCGTCGTCGAGCAGGACGCGCAACAGCCGCTGGTCCGGTGTCAACGTCCCCGCCGCGTCGAGCTGCCGGGCCGCACGTGTGCGCTCGACGGTCGTTGGCTTCTGCAGCGGCGCCGGCTCGGGACGTGCGTCGGGATAGCCCCCCTGGCCAATGGTCAGGTAGCCGCACAGAGCATCCATCTCGGCGAGGTCAGCCGCGGCAGACACCGACTCGCGCTTCGAGTACGGAACGCCGTCACGGATGGCGGGAGCGTAGTCGTCGCGCAACAGGGGGCCGATCACGCGGTCCGGCTCCCACAGCAGTCCGCTGAGGACGGACCACGCGAACGCGTCGGTCCACGTCCGCGCCGAGGTCGCCGGGAGGGCCGGTTCCCACGCCTCCTCATAGTGCAGCTCCTCACTGTCGAGCGTCCTTGTCGCGAGCGGGAGGGGCACCGAGAAGTCACCGTCGGGGAAGCAGGCGAGGCTGAGCACGCCCATCGCGCACTCGGCGGCTGTGATCAGAGCGGTGCGCGACTCGGGCGCACGTAGAGCCGGGTCCGGCAGGGTGCGCGCGGCGAGGTGGTCGGTCAGCTCCTCGCCGAGTTCCCGGAGCCCGCGCCGCAGCGGCACGTCGCCGTAGCGCATGTCGTGCCAACGGCTGAAGGCCCGCCCCGACATGTCCTCAAGTGCCTGCATTATTCGCTGCTCCGCGACCGAATGACGGGTCACTTCAATCGTCATGCGTGCCATCCTGGCAGGTCCAGGACAGCGCGGTCGCACGCGCCCACCCGACCATGGTCGCGTGGTTTCCAAGGCGACGCTCCTCGACTGGATCTGGGGTGAACCTCCCCCCGCCGACGCGACGAATGCCCTGCACCGTCTGGCTTCCCGGCTGCGCAAGGTCCTGCCGCAGGGATCGGTCGAGGGACAGGCGGACGGCTATCGGTTGGCGGTGGGACCCGACGCCGGGCGCACCCTCACCACCACAGGTCAGCGGCTCGTCGGTGCCTCTTCAGTAAGTCCTCGAGGCTTGCGCTGGTCGGCTGAGGGTGTCAGCCGTTCTGGGAGCCGCTGGAGCAACACCACTCGGGGTCGATGATCCAGCTCCGAGGGCTCACCCCACCGATCTGGCCTCGGCTCACCCCACCGTCGACGCATTCATCGATCCGTCATGCCACAGGAGACGCCCTGGACGCCGGTGAACCCGCGGAATCGCCAGTGTCAAGATTCGCTCAAGCCTGATCGCGATCTTCCAGTTGTCGATCTCCGGGATGGCAGCATCCGTCGTACCGGAATGCCGGAGCGTCTGCCTTCGCCTCCCGGTTTGCAAGATGGCACCGATACACGCCCGGATTTGAGGAGGCACCCGAGTGCGCGCTACTCGCCCCAACCGACTCGCACTGGCCGTCGCGGCCGGCATCGCGATGGTTCTGTCCATTCCCACCGCCGCGTCCGCCGCTTACTGGGGCGACGAGACCGACTATGCGGTGAGCTCCAGCGGGCCGACGGGGAACTACGCCTGCGTCACCCACACCGGCGTCACCGCCTGCTTCAAAGCTGACGGCGATGTGTTGTACGTGAAGGACAGACTTGAAGACGGTTACGCCGCAGTCGCCATCTGGGAGCACATTGTCGAAAACAACCGTCCCCGGAGCGGTGCGTGTGTCAACAAGCTCGGAGCCGACCACTGGGGCCAGTGCAACAAGGACTTTTATGAGGCAGGGGTCCTGGAGTTCGCCGCCGCGCGCTACAACAACGGCAACCCCGTCGACCATGGTTACTGGGTGAGGGAATCGATCTCCTGACAGTGTCCATCGAGCAGCCGACGCGCTGGCCCATCGACCACAGCGAAAAATCGAACCACCCACTGGACGGGAAAATCACCATGCATGCACCACGGCGCAGACACCTTGTCCTCGCGGCGGCGGCCGGTCTGGCAACGACCCTGCTTGCCCCCGCAGCCGCCCAAGCCGCCTACTTCGGCAACGAAACCGACTATGCCGTGTACTCGCTCGGTCCGGACGGGGACCCGATCGGTAATTACGAATGCGTCACCTTCACCGGCGTGGTCGCCTGCCTGAAGGAGACGGGTGACAGGATCTACGTCAAGGACACCAAGGCAGACGGGTACGCCGCCGTGGCCGAATGGGAATACCCCTTTGATGATCGGACAGGCTCCTGCGTCAACAAACTACAGGCGGGCGACTGGGGAGTCTGCAACAAGGACTTCAGTAGAGAAGATTGGTACCTATACGTGCGGGGCGCACGGTACAACAGCGGGAACTTCGTCGACGGTGGTCTCTGGGAAAAAATGTACATTTGAGTTTCTCGACAGAGCGCCTGCAACACCTCGCCAACGACCCGCCTGACAAACGGTAGCAACCTTCGGCGGCTGTCGCAGCCCGGACACCGGGCTGCGACGGTCCCATCCCCGTTTGCGCTCTGGCACGTGTAAAAGCGGCGTCCTGAACGCCCATCACGATGCTGGTTCAAGGCCACCCGTTCTATCCTGGTGCTCCCGTGGTGCCGCACGCCGGCCGAGCGGTGCCACCTGCGGCTGTGGTGCACTCATCAGTGCTTCGGTAGATAGGCGGACCGGATGCCCACCTGCCAGCCGTGCGCGAGATTGGCGAGGGCATTGAGCATGGAACGCCGACACTGGACGTGGGCAGATGAGCCGCGTTCGCCGATGTGAGATCAGCGATCGACTCACCCGTGGGGGTAGGGCACTGCCGCCCGTGGCAGGATCTGCCCGGTGAAGATCGAGATGCTTGGGCGTTTCGAGGTTCGCACGGACGATGGCGCTCTGGCCGACGTGCCGGGCGCGCGGCTGCGCGGGCTGTTGATCGCCCTCGCGCTGCAACCTGGTCGCGTGGTTTCCAAGGCGACGCTCCTCGACTGGATCTGGGGTGAACTTCCCCCCGCCGACGCAACGAATGCCCTGCACCGTCTGATTTCCCGGCTGCGCAAGGTCCTGCCGCAGGGATCGATCGAGGGACAGACGGACGGCTATCGGTTGGCGGTGGGACCCGACGCCGTCGACGCCGTGCGTTTCGAACGCCTGATCACCGCTGCCCGAGTCCGCAATGACGACGACCCGCAACGGGTACGTCTGCTGCGTGAGGCTCTGGCGTTGTGGAGCGGCGCCGCCATGCAGGATGTCGATCTGCCGGACAGCGCAGCATTCGACGCGGCGGTCACCCGGCTCGAGCGGCTACGCCTGACGGCCATGGAGGATCGGTTCGAGGCGGAGATCAGCCGCGGCCATGGCGCAGAGCTGATCGCGGAACTGACCGACCTGGTCGCCGCCCAACCGCTGCGAGAGCGGCTTGTCGCCGCGCTGATGCGGGCACTTGTCGCGACCGGTCGCGACACCGAGGCGCTGCTCGTGTACGAGCGTACGAGGGAAGCGCTGGCTGACACGCTGGGTGTGGATCCCGCACCGGAGCTGTCCGCGCTGCACGTCGCACTCCTGCGGCGTGAGGTGGGACGGCGGGACGAGGAGCGGAAGACGAATCTGCGTGTCGAGCTGACCAGCTTCGTCGGCCGGGACGCCGACGTTGCCGCGGTCTGCGAGCTCATCGGCGACCATCGGCTCACCACCCTGATCGGGCCGGGTGGGTCGGGGAAGACCCGGTTGGCCACGGAGACCGCGCGCACGCTGCTCGGCGACCTGCCCGACGGGGTCTGGCTGGTGGAGCTCGCGGCCGTCGGCGCCGACGGTGACGTGGCGCAGGCCACGCTCGCCGGGCTCGGCCTCCGGGATGCCCTGCTCGGCGAGACACCGGGCGCGGAGCCGACGGAGCGAGTCATCGCCGCGGTCCGCGACCGGGCAATGCTGCTGGTGCTGGACAACTGCGAGCACGTGATCCAGTCGGCGGCGACATTCGCCCATCGGGTGCTCGGAGAGTGCCGAGGGCTTCGGATCCTCGCGACGAGCAGGGAACCACTCGGCATCACCGGTGAGTCACTGTGGCCGGTCGCGCCACTGGTCCTGCCCGCGCAGAACGCGAACCCGGCCGAGATCGAGTCCGCGCCGGCCGTACGGCTGCTACGGGACCGGGCCGGCGCGGTGCGCAAGGATCTCGCGGCCGACGTCCACACGTTGGCGATGATGGCGCGCGTCTGCCGTGCGCTGGACGGGATGCCACTGGCCATCGAACTCGCCGCGGCCAGGTTGCGCACCATGTCCCTCGACCAGCTCGCCGACCGGCTCGACGACCGGTTCCGCCTGCTGACCGGTGGTAGCCGCACGGCACTGCCGCGGCACCGGACGCTGCGTGCCGTGATCGACTGGAGCTGGGAGCTGCTCAGCGACGCCGAGCGGGTGGTGCTGCACCGGCTCTCGGTGTTCTCCGGTGGAGCGAGCCTGAAGGCGGCCGAGCGGGTCTGCGTCGGCGACACGGTCGAGACGGATCAGGTGTTCGACCTGCTGACCGCGCTGACCGAGAAGTCGCTGGTGCTCATCGAGGGGGTGAGAGCGCCGCGCTACCGGATGCTCGGCACGATCAAGGAGTACGCCCAGCAGCGTCTCGCCGAGGAGGGGGAGTCGGAATCGGCCCGCCGCGCGCACCTCGCGTACTTCACCGAACTCGTCGAAACCGCGGAGCCGCATCTCTACCGCGCTGAGCAACTGGAATGGCTTGCCACGCTCGATGCCGAGCACGACAACATCGGTGCGGCGATGCGCGGTGCGATCGCGGCCGGCGAGGCCGACGGGGCGATGCGGCTCGCTGCCGCGGCCGGCTGGTACTGGTGGCTCGGCGGACACAGGGCGGAGGGCAATGAGCTGATCATGGCGGCCGCTGCCCTGCCGGGCGAGGTGGCCGACGAGAGCCGGGCCGTGGTGTACGCACGCGCCGTCCACGCCGGCGTACACGCTGGTCGTTCCGTTCGTGACCTCGCGACCTGGGGGCCGGGTGATCAGCACCAGGCGGAGGAGTGGATCCGCAAGGCGTACGAAATCAGCCAACGTGTCCCCAGACACCACCGCGCGCTGAGGTTCGTCGCCGCACTGGAACGCCTGTTGCACGCCCCGGACGCGGCCATGCCCGCGTTCGAACAGCTGCTCACCGACGAGGATCCCTGGCTCCGCGCCCTCGCCCGGCTGCACCTCGGCAGATTGCGGATCGTGCTCGGCCACGACGGCTACGACGCCGACGTGCACCTGGAGACGGCGCTCGGCGAATTCCGTGCCCTCGGTGACCGGTGGGGGACGTCATTCGCCCTGACCGAACTGGCGAACCGGATCGCGATGCGTGGCGAGTTCGCTGGTGCCTGCGAGTACTACGAACAGGCGATCGCGGTCGTGACCGAGGTCGGCGCCAACGAGGATGTCGTGTCGATGCGGTCGCGGCAGGCCCAGTTGTACTGGCTGTCGGGGGATGCCGAGTCGAGCGCGGCCGCTCTCGCGGAGGCGCAGCGGCTCGCCGAGCAGGTCTCCTGGCCGAACGCTCTGGCGGAGCTGGCCCTGGCAAGGGCGGATCTCGCCCGCTGGCGCGGCGACGCCGAGCAGGCACGCCGGCAGCTCGACGTCGCGACGGCGATGTTGGGCGACGAGGCCAGGCGTGCCTACGTGCGTACCGTGGCACATGACCTGCTCGGCTACCTTGCCGAGGACCTCGACGAGGCTCGCGAACACCGCATCGCCGCCTTCCGTACGGCGACCGAGACGGGACACGGGCCCCTGATCGCCCAGGTGCTCGTCGGGGTCGCGGACCTGGCACTGCGCCTCGACCAGTACGAGCAGGCCGCGCGGTTGCTCGGGGCGAGCGCCGCGGTGCGCGGACTGCCGGATCTTTCCCATCCGGATGTGGCGAGGATCGAGCGGACGGTGCGGCGCCGCCTCGGCGAAGCGGTGTTCGCCGAGGCGGCGCTGGAGGGCACCGAGGTGGGCTGGGGTCAGGTGGTGACGGTCACGCTCGCTTCCTGAACGTGGACCGGGCCCAGAAGTATCCGACGAGGACGATGCCGACGCACCAGGCGAGGGCGGGGATCACGTCGCTGGCGGCTGGTGCGCCGTCTGGTACTGCGCGAACTCCCGCAGGCCGGGTCCCATCTTGTCGGCCGGCACGATGGCGCTGCTGAAGAACGGCAGCATGACCAGTGGTACGGAGGCCAGACCCGCCGTTTCCGGGGATTTGGCGAACAGTCCCAGGGCGACAAGTGAGCCAGCCCGTAGCAGATGGCGAGCAGAACCAGTCCGGGGTGGCGTAGTCGATGTAGTGCACACCGACGTTGAAGGCGTCGCGATCAAGGGCGTCCTGGGCCGTACCGGCTCCAGGCGGTCGGGCTCTACGGCGATCAAGGCGCGGTGGTCGACCGGGCTCGCCGCTATGGCGACTTTTTCCGTGCTGGTCGGTAAGGATCGCGCTTCCGCCGTCACTACTGGACGACGAACCCTTCCCAAGGAGCAGCGCGAGTGACACACCCTTCAGCGCGTGACCGGTTCGCGACGCTGTTCGGCCGACATCATCGCCAGGTGTACGCCTACGCGGTGAGCCGGGCCGGGCGCGACGTTGCGGACGACATCGTGAGCGACACCTTCCTCGTGGCATGGCGGCGGCTCGACGCCCTCCCCGCCGATCCCCTCCCGTGGCTGCTCGGAGTGGCACGCAACGTCGTGCTGGAGCAGCACCGGGACGCGGCCCGCCAGCTCAGCCTGCTGTCGCAGGTGTCGGCCGCTGTCGAGGGCGATGTCGCCGAGGTCGTGGCGGACCGGGCGGCGACCCTCGCGGCGCTCGACGCGCTCGGTGCCGCAGACCAGGAGCTTCTCACGCTGGTCGGATGGCACGGCCTGTCGGCCCGGGAGGCCGCGAGGGTGGTGGGCTGCACCACCGCCACCCTCCTCGTACGGCTGCACCGTGCCCGCAGGCGTTTCGAGCACGCTCTCGCCGAACAGTCAGCCGCCGCTGCCCCGTCCCGTCCCGTAGAGGAGATCCGCCGATGAACCGCCATCGTCGAGCGTTGCAGTTGATCGCTGAGGCGCGCCCGGCAGTGCTGGACGACGCGCCCGACCGGCCCGTTCCGTCCTTCCCTGTCCTGCCCGCGCCGGCGCGAGCCGTCGGGCGTGCCGGCCGCCGCCTGGTCCTGGCCGGGCTGCTGCCCACTGTCGCCGTCGCGGTGGTCGTTGGCGTGACCGTCGGCTCGGTGTCGGATCCGCCGGCGGAGTCGCCGCCGACGGCCCGGTCCGCCGCGCCGGCCGTGCCGGTCACGGCCCGGGGCGTCCTGCTGGCCACGGCCGAGAAGACCGCCAACGCCGCCGCGGCGACCGAGGGCAACTGGGTGACCAAGGTGGAGCTCGGCCACGTCTACGACGTCGGTGACTACCACGTCCTCGGGCGCACCGAGGTGCAGACCTGGTACTCGCTGCGATCCGGTGGGGACGTCGTCGTCGTGGCCCGGTGGCTCGGCGCCGCCCCGGTCAGCGACGCCGACAAAACCGCCTGGCGGGCGGCGGGGTCGCCGACGACGTGGCCCCTGACCGGGCCGGATGGTCAGCGGAGCCCGCGCCGAGAACTGTCGGCCGGACCCGGCCCGCGCCAGATCTCCGTCAGGCCCGGCGTCAGCTTCGACATCGGCGGCAGGTCTCTCACGTACGGCCAGGTCCGGGCGCTGCCCACCGACCCGGACATGCTCAGGGCCTACCTCCTCGAGCTGGACGACGCGGCGGGCCGGGGCGGCACCCGGACGCCGGACGAGGCCGCGAGGTGGCAGGCGGAGATGCTCTTCTCGGAGTCCTGGGCGCTGCTGAGCCAACTGCCGGCACCCCCGGCGGTGCGCGCCGCGACCTACCGGATGCTGGCCGACCTGCCGGGGCTGACCGTGTCGGAGAACGTCCGGGACGCGAAGGGCCGGGCCGGGGTCGGGATCAGTCACGCCTACCGCAACGCGGACGGTAGTTCCGTCGAGACCCGGCTGGTCATCGACCCGGACTCCGGATCGCTGCTCGCGCGGGAGCAGAAGTCGGAGGCGTCACTGCTGCTGGACGCCCGGTTCTCGGACGCCGAGCCCCCCCGTTCCTGATCCGCCCGAACCCCTTCTGACGTGAGAGGAGCTTCACCTTGACCAGATCGATCACATACGTGGCCGCGGTGATCGCCACCGGCACGGCGCTGGCCCTGACGACGGCCGGCGGCGGCGAGGCCGGTACGACGTCGGCGCCCTCGGCGGCGCAGCGGCCGGCGGGACCGTACACGGTGACGCTGCGCACCGGTGACCAGGTGTCGGTCGCCGACCCCGCCGGAAACAACCTGTCGGTACGGCCCGGCCCCGACCGCGCCGGCATGCGGTTCGCCGTCGTGCGAACCGCGGGCAGCGTCTACGTGCTGCCCCAGGACACGCTGGCGCAGGTCCGTGCCGGCGCCGTCGACCGGCAGCAGTTCGAGGTCACGGGCCTGGTGCGGGACCGGTACCGCGGCGCGGCGCGGGTCCGTGCCGACGTCGCGCCGACCGAGACCGACGCGGAGGAGCAGAGCTACGACCTGACGATTCGCTACCTCGGCCGGAACGGCTCGCCCACCCAGGACGCGTTCGCCGCCGTGTCGGGGTGGGACCACAACGTCGCGGAGTGGCCCGTGGTGGACACGGACGGAGTTTCCACCGTGCGGCTGCGCAAGGGCCGCTACAACCTGGGTGCGTACCTCGGCTCCGGGCCGGACACCACCCTGATGGTCCAGCCGGTGGTCGACCTGACCCGGGACCTCACTGTCACCCTGGACGCGCGGGCGGCCGGGCCGGTCACGCCGACAGTGCCCGAAGGGTCCGCCCGGCTGGGTTTCGTCGACGTCGGATACAGCTTCTATCCGGCGTACCAGTCCTGGCCGTCGGGCATGTTCCTGACCGGCGACGCCGTGTCCGGCGTCCGCGTCGGGCAGGTCGGCGCCCCGGCGGCGCCGGACGCGATGATCGGCAGCGTGGCCGCGCAGTGGGCGAGGCCCGACGGCGCCGGCGACTTCGCCGACAGCCCCTACCTGTACGCGGTGGCGCAGACGTTCCCCGGTAGCCTGCCGAACGGTTTCACCCGGCACTACAGTGCCGGCGACTTCGCGGCCGTGTACCAGCGCTTCGCCGCGTCGACGCCGGGGCAGCCGGCGCGGCGTACGGTGTCCCCGTCCTTCACACCGGCGCTCGCTGGCGTCAGCTCGCTGGTCGTCCCGACCACGCTGCCCGGCACCCGGGTGGAGTACCACCAGACCGGCGTGCGATGGACGGCGGAGCTGTTGCCGGGCAGCCATGACCACGACGGGCATTTCGTCGCACAGGGCCGGTTGTACCGGGAGCCGACGGCCTACCTGGCCGGTGGGCTCTACCGGGACCACTGGAACGCGGGGCCGACCGGTCCCGCCTTCGGAATGCGGGGCGAGGCTGCGTGGCAGTGGGCGAGCCGCACCGGCGACCGGATCAACGTCGCCCTCCCGCTGTACGGCGACCGGGCCGGGCACGCCGGGTCGCACGTGCCGACCACCAGTTCCCGCACCGCCCTGTATCGCGACGGCGAACTGGTCGGCGAATTCCCCCAGTCCGGAGGCGGATCCTTCACCGTGCCGCCGGAGACCGCCGACTACCGCATCGAGGTCGCCGACACTCGCAGCGCCGGCGATCTGACCACCCGGCTCAGCGCGGCATGGACGTTCCGCTCCGGTCACGTTGCCGGCGAGCAGCCAGTCCGGTTGCCCCTGTCAGCAGTGCGGTTCACCCCGGCCCTGAACGCGGACAATGCCGCCCCGGCGGGCCGCGCCTTCGACCTGCCGGTGACCGTCGGGGGTCAACCCGGCGCACCTGCGCCAAAGACCACCAGGCTGACCGTCGAGATCTCCTATGACGACGGCGCGACCTGGTCGACGGCGTCGCTGCGGGCGACAGCGGCTGGCTGGACCGCCACGGTCCGGCACCCCGCTGGACCCGGGTACGCCTCGCTGCGGGCTACCGCCACCGACGCCGCCGGCGCCACGCTGACCCAGACGATCATCCGCGCCTACCGGCTGACCGCAGGGTAGCGGCGAATCCCCCCTCGGACACCAGTACTAGCTTGGTCCGCCCGTATCCACACGCCTCAGGGCCGAGCTGCCGAGATCAGTCCTCGCCGGGGCCGAGAAACAGCTCGGCCAGCCGGGGCAGCCGACGCCGCATCTCGTCGTCATCGTCGAAGTCGAAGTCCTCACCCATGTCGGGTTCGCGGGCCTCGTCGATGCCGACCGCAACGTGCTGGCGGGCCTTCATCGCTTCGTAGAAGGCGTCGTCGTCGCCGCCCGTGGCCTGCTCGTAGGCCTCGCTGGCTACGTAGTTCACAGACTCGGCGAACAGCGCGCCGTCGTCTTCCTCGGCCGCCGCTTGTCGTACCACGGGATGGTCAGCCAGTCCGTCGGGGGAGGCCAGGACACGCTTGTACCACTCGCGCCCCAGCGCGATGACACCCGCCCGGAAATCGATAAAGCTGTCGTCCGAGCATCCTCCGCCGATCAGGTACGCAGCCGCCCACACGTCCCATCGGTAAAGGGCGTCATGGAGCTGATCGAACAGCTCCTGAAATTCGAGGATGCCCTCCGGTGATGTTGCGGCCAAGCGTGTCACCAGCGCCGCGGCAACGGCCTCACCGTCGTCGCCGGTCCGCCCGTCCAGACCCGCTCCGGCCGACTCCACGACCGCCCAAAACTCGTCAACGTCCACGGCGCGAGAGTCTCCCACGGCCAGCCGACACAACTCATGCCTGTCGATCAGGGGATCAGTCGAGAGCATCCGCTCGAGCCTTCCTGACCCTGAGCATGCGCTCATGGGCGCGAGCCAATCGTTACGGGTAGCGGCTGTTTCGGCAGGCGTAGGGGTAGCGGCGTAGAGCGCCAGCGCTGCAGACCTCCCGTCAACCGGGTGATGGGGGATGCCGACCGGATCGCTGATGGCCCGTACTCGTGGACGTTCGGCATCATGGCCAGCATGGACGTCGAGGAACTGATCGCGCGTCATCCGCAGGTCTTCCACACGATGTCGGCGACTGCTTGGCCATCGGTGCAACGGCATGGCCTGCTGTCCACGCGGCAACTGATCGATGTGTTCGGCCTTGATGCCGGCGAGCGTGAGCGACTCTTGAGTGCGCCTCGTAAGCAGTCCACTGTTCTGCGCGCGTCCGGCCTGCCGCCGGCCGTGATCCGCGATCAGAAGCCGATGAAATTCATCGCCGAGAAGATCGATCCTGACTCCTCGCTGGCCGAGTACCTCGCCACCATCAACTCTCGGGTCTTCTTCTGGGCCAGCGCCGAGCGACTGGAACGGCTGCGTCAAGCAAAGGAGTACCGCGCCGAGGACCAAGTCGTCCTGCACGTCGACACCCGCGCCCTCGTCGAGCGATACGGCCCACGAATCGAACTCTGCCGGCTCAACTCCGGGGCGGTAACGCAGAAGAACCACCCCATGCGAGGACACCGATCCTGGGTGCCAATCGCCGACTACCCCTACGACGAGTACCGCCGCCGGTTCGGCCGCGATGGCGCCCTGGTGGAGGTCACCGTCTTGGACGCCGTCCCTGACATCCTCGACCTGACCGACAAGATCGAAGGCGCCATCGGCTGAACTCCACCTCTCTGCGGCCCCGCAGATCTGCATCGCGCTTCATGTCGCTACGCCGCGTGTAGATCAACGCGATTCCAGAGCTGAGGGTGAACGCTCCTGGGTCAAGGTCCCACCGGCAGAAAGGTCCTCACATGGTCGACGTGGTGGAGCCCAGGGTTCTGGCCGAGGTCCGGTTGGGGCCGCAGCATCGGCCTACCGGGTTCACCCGCCATTACTACGGCTATGCCGACGGACGTCGCGTCGAGGTGCCGCCCCCAGTGGTCTTGCGCATCGTGCAGTACGACGGTGATGAACCGCAGGCCTACCTGTTCTACTGCGACGACAGCAACGAGGAGATGACCGACACCTTGCATGACTCCGTTGCCGATGCCATGGAACAGGCCACGGCGGAGTTCGGTGTTCAGCGACACGACTGGGACCTCAGGCAGTAGGGACAGGCCGGCAGCTTCCCACTGCCGTTCGACAGCAACGGCGACAGCAACCGGCCAGGACGAGTACGGCCGGCAGCGACCGGGCGCGGTTAGCAGCCCGAGCCGACAGCGGCGGCGACTTGACATCAGTCGTTGACCTCAACGGTGGCGGCCGAGGCTGGACGAGCGCGGGCGGGTGTCGCCTCGAAGTCGGACCCGGTGCATCCTCGAAACCGAGTCCCCCGCTGTGCACAACACGGTAATTTCGCCATATGGGCATCACCGGGGGGATAGCATGCGTCTTTCTGATCGTCGTCATCGCGGCGCTCATCGTGTTTTGGGTGGCGCGGAACGCAGAGCGCTGAGCCGTTTTTCAGGGCCGACGCATCTCCGCTCGCTCGGACTGCTTGTACCTCGCCGGCTCACCCGCCCTACTCTCCATGGCCCTGGGAGTCGCGCTACTTTCGATCGTCTTGGGAGGTTGCCGAATGCGTGTGCGTTGCGGAGTCGACCAGCAACGCCGGCAGCGAGTCATCGGCATTGGTCGGCCGCATCAACTGCATGAAGCCGCCTTTGCACGGCAGGGGTTAGGGGTTTTGATCGATTCGCTCCTCAGGCGGGCGGCAGGCCCACCACCAGTCGTCCGTCGGCGTCGGCGCGGACCGGGTACACAGTGAGTGGGGACTGACCGGTGGTCGAACAGCCGGTCGCCAACTCGAAGGTGTTCTGGTGCAGGGGGCAGACGACGACCTTCATATCCACCAGGCCGTCCGCGAGCGGCCCGCCGGCGTGCGGGCAGACCGCCGACACCGCGCGCAGGCTGCCGTCACGCAGCCGGAAGACGGCGATCATGTCGTCACCCACGGCGTAGGCACGCCCCTCCCCGTGGGGGATCTCGTCGACCGGCCCGAGCCGGTGTTCCACGGCAACGAGCTTGGCCATCACGCCCGCCTCGCGGATGCCGGACCGGCGCCGTTCCCCTTGTGGCCGTTGCCGCCATGGCCGTTGCCGGCCGAGCCGTTCGTTACCGAGCCCGGCCCCGGCACGGCGGAGCCGATCGACGGCACCACCGGCCCCGGAACAGCGACCGGTACGGCTTCGCGGACCGGCACCTGAGGCAGGACCGCCAACGGCAGGGAGGTGCGGAACTGCCCTGGAGTAACCGGGTCGCGCCGTTCCAGCCACGGGTCGCGGTACGCGGCCACGGAGGCATCCATTGCCGCGTCGAGCCGCGCCGCGATGCCGTCGCTGTCGTCGACGACCACCGCACGGATGTGGTCGATGCCGAGCCGGGGCACCCACGCGTATGTGCGTTCCAACCAGTTCGCGCTCTCCCGGTAGTACTGCAGGAACCGGCCGGTCAGCGTGATGACCTCGTCGGGCGAGTCGACGACGGCGAGTAGGTCCCCCTTGCGTACGTGGGCGCCGGCGGCCCCGCCGACGTAGATCTCCCACTTGCCGCCGTCGATGGCGACAACACCAAGATCCTTGACGTACGCCTCGGCGCAGTTACGGGGGCAGCCGGTGACGGCGAGCTTCATCTTGCCGGGGCCCTCGATGCCCTTGAACCGGTCCTCGATCGCGATGCCGAGAGCGGTGGAGTCGCCGACGCCGAAGCGGCAGAAGTCGGAGCCGACGCAGGTCTTCACCGTCCGGAAGCTCTTGCCGTACGCGTACCCGGACGGCATGTCGAGGTCCGCCCACACCCCCGGCAGGTCTTCCTTGCGGATGCCGAGCAGGTCGAGGCGCTGACCGCCGGTGATCTTGACCAGTGGTACGGAGTACTTCTCCGCCACCTCGGCGATCCGCTTGAGCTGCGCCGGTGTGGTCACGCCGCCCTTGATCTGCGGGACCACCGAGAAGGTGCCGTCTCGCTGGATGTTGGCGTGCACCCGGTCGTTGATGAAGCGGGCGTCGCGTTCGTCGATGTACTCGTCGCCCCACATCATCTTCAGCAGCGAGGCCAGGCCCATTTTGCTCTTCGCGTCCTCCGCGGCGCCGGGCACGAGGGTGGCGAACACCGCGGAGACGGATTTCAGGCCGTGGTCGCGGATCACCGTCATCAGCTCCGCCTTGGGCATCGGCACACCGGGGACGTACCAGCTCGCGGCCGGGTCGTCCTCGACCTTGCCGTCAGCGGCCCACTCGACGATCTGGGCGACCAGGCCCTTGCACGACCCGCAGCCCTTGCCGGCACGGGTGGCGTCCATGACACCGGTGAGCGTCTTCACGCCACCCTGAACGGTGCCGACCAGCGCCCGCTTGGTGACGCCGTTGCAGTTGCACACCTGCACGTCGTCGCCGAGCTCCGCGGCACTCACGTCGGCCGACGGCGCGCCGAGGTCGAACAACATCTCGACCCGCTCCTTCGGCAGGGCGAGCCCACGGTCGAAGGCCTGCATGAGGAACGCGACCTTCCGCACGTCGCCGAGGAGGGTCGCGCCGACAAGCCGGTCGTCGCGGATGATGATGCTCTTGTAGACGCCCCTGCGCGGCTCGGCGAAGACGACCGTCTCGTCGTCGTCGCGTTCCGCCTCCTTCAGGCCCATTGAAGCGACGTCCACGCCCGCCACCTTGAGCTTCGTGGCCAGCCGAGAGCCGTGGTACGCCGCGTTCGGGTTCGTTCCGGTGATGTGGTCGGCGAGCACCCGAGCCTGCTCCCACAACGGAGCCACCAGGCCGTACGTCTCGCCGCGGTGCTGGGCGCACTCGCCGACCGAGTAGATGTCGACCTCGTCCTGCACGCGCATCTGGTCGTCGACGACGATGCCCCGCTCCACCGGCAGCCCGCTGGTCGCGGCCAGCTCGGCGTTCGGCCGGATGCCGGCGGCGACGACGACGACGTCGCAGGCCACGGTCCGACCGTCCTTGAGCTTGACCCCGGTCACGGCGTGCTTGCCGAGCACCTCGGTGGTGTGCGCGCCGAGGACGACCTCGATGCCGAGTCGCTCGATGCTGCGCCGCAAAATGGCGCCCGCCTGAGCGTCCAACTGAGCGTTCATCAGATGGCCGGCGGCGTGCACCAGGGTCACGTGGGGCAGGTGATTCTGCAGGCCGCGCGCGGCCTCCAGACCGAGCAGGCCGCCGCCGATCACCACCGCACGCTCGTGCTCCCGGGCGTACCGGATCATGTTGCGGGTGTCGTCGATGGTGCGGAACGCGAACACGCCCTGGTGGTAGCCGCGCCCCGGGCGGTGGATGCCGGGAATCGGCGGGACGAACGCCCGGCTGCCGGTGGCGATGATCAGCTTGTCGTACGGCGTCTCGGTGCCGTCGTCCGCGTAGATCCGTCGGGCGAAGCGGTCGATGCGGATGACCCGGGTGCCGGCGTGCAGGGTGATGCCGTTCTCGGCGTACCAGGACATGTCGTTGAGGAAGATGCCGGCCTCGTCGTCAGCCCCGGAGAGCACGTTGGAGAGCAGGATGCGGTTGTAGTTGCCGTACGGCTCCTCGCCGAACATCGTGATGGCGAACTGGTCGCCCCCGCCGCGTTCGAGGATCTCCTCGACCGTGCGGGCGCCGGCCATCCCGTTGCCCACCACGACGAGGCGCCGGCGCTTGTCGACGACGTCCATCAGACCTCGACCAGCCCCAGGTCGACGATCACGGTGCCGGACACCCCGGCGGGCGCCGCCACGTGCACCTCGATACTGGTGCCGGAGTCGAGGTCCTCGACCACCCGCAGCGGCACGTGGACGTCGGACTTGGCGCCGATCGGGAAGTACCGCATCGGCTGGCCGTCGCGCATGAGCAGGACACAGATCAACTCGGCGCTGGCATTGCCGCCGCGGAAGTAGACCGGCTGGGCCACGACGCCGCCCGGCACCACGTAGCTGAGCGTGCCGTCGACGAGGCCGGGGCGGTCGAGGCCCTTGCCCTCAAAGCTGTAGACGCCTTGCAGGAAACGGGGAGTGGTGTGCACAGCGATGCTCCCTTGCTCATTGAGACGCTGGGTTGGGCGGTCGGGTGGTCAGCAGGTCGGTGTCGTCCGGGCCGCCCGCGCGCGCGATCGACACCGCGCAGGCCTTGAAGGCCGGCATCCGCGAGTGGCGGTCGAGCGCCGGGTCGGTCAGCGCGTTCACGGCGGAACTGCCGCCCCAGTGGAACGGTGCGAAGATGGTGTCGCGGCGGATGCCGTTGGTGAGGCGTGCCCGGAAGAAGGCCCGCCCGCGTCGGCTGCGCAGTTCCACCACGTCGTTGTCGGCGATGCCGTGCCGGCGGGCGAGGTCCGGGTGCAGCTCCGCCCGGGCGTCGGGCAGCGCCATGGTCAGGGCGCCGACCCGGCGGGTCTGGTTGCCGCTCTGGTACTGCTGCATGTTGCGGCCGGTGGTCAGCACGTACGGGTAGTCGGCGTCGGGCAGTTCCGCCGGATCGCGGTGCTCCACCCGGAAGAACTTCGCCCGCCCGTCGGCGGTCGGGAACCGGTCGGTGAACAGCCGCGGCGTACCCGGATGGTCCTCGCTCGGGCATGGCCAGAAGACCCCCTGCTCCGCCTCGATGCGTTCGTAGGTGATTCCGGCGTAGTCGGCTGTCCCGCCGGCGCTGGCCCGGCGCAACTCGTCGAAGACGCGGCGCGGATCGTCGTCGAAGTAGCGGCCGCGGCCGAGCCGGCCGGCGAGGTCGGCGAGCATCCGCAGGTCGGTGCGGACCTGCGGCGGCGGTGACAGGGCCCGCTTACGGCGGATGACGCGCCCCTCCAGATTCGTCATCGTGCCGTCCTCCTCCGCCCACTGAGCCGTGGGCAGCACCACGTCGGCCACGGCTGCGGTCTCGGAGAGGAAGATGTCGGAGACGACGAGCAGGTCCAGCGCCCGCAGCCGGTCCATCACCCGGTTGGCGTGCGGCGCCGACACGGCGATGTTGCTGGCGAGCACGAGCAGCACGCGTACTCCGTCGTCGGTCCCGAGCCGGTCGAGCATCTCCCAGGCCGACCGGCCCGGCCGGGGCAGCTCGTCCGGGTCGATGCCCCAGACGGCCGCGACGTGTGCGCGCGCCGCGGGGTCGTCCAGGCGCCGGTAGCCGGGCAGTTGGTCGGCTTTCTGCCCATGCTCGCGGCCACCCTGCCCGTTGCCCTGCCCGGTGATCGTGCCGTAGCCGGAGAAGGGCCGTCCGGGCAATCCGAGGGCGAGGGCCAGATTGAGGTACGCCTGCGCCGTGTCGGTGCCGTTGCTGTGCTGCTCGGCGCCGCGGGCGGTCAGCACCATCGCCGACGTGGCGGCCGCCAGCAGCCGTACCGTCTCCCGCAGGTCCCGTTCCGGTACGCCGGTCATCCGCTCCACCCGGTCCGGCCAGTACGCCGCGACGGTGGCCCGGACCGCGTCGAAGCCGCTCGTGCGGTCGCGCACGTACGTCTCGTCGACCAGGCCCTCACGGATCGCGACGTGCAGCAGCCCGTTCGCCAGTGCGAGGTCCGTGCCCGGCAGTGGCTGCAGGTGGAGATGAGCTCCCCCCACGGTGGTCGTACGGCGGGGGTCGACCACGACGTGCCGTGCGCCAGCGGCCCGTCCGGCGTCGAAGTACTGCATGGACGGCGGCAGCGCATCAGCCGGATTTGCGCCGACCAGCAGCACGGCCTGCGCCTGGGCGATGTCGGCCAGGGGGAACGGCAGGCCACGGTCGATCCCGAGGGAGCGGTTCGAAGCGGTCGCCGCGGACGACATGCAGAACCGGCCGTTGTAGTCGATCGACGCCGACCGCAGCGCCACCCGGACGAACTTGCCCAGCGCGTACGCCTTCTCGTTGGTCAGCCCGCCGCCACCGAAGGCCCCGACGCTGTCGGGGCCGTACCGGTGTTGGCTGGTACGGATGGCGTCGACGATACGGTCGAGGGCCTCGTCCCAGTCCGCCGGTCGCAACGGGCTGGCGCGATCGCCGGGATCCTTACGGACGAGCGGGCTCAGCAGCCGGTCACCGTGGTCGAGAAGTTCGGCAGCCGTCCATCCCTTGGCGCACAGACCGCCCCTGTTGACCGGGAAGTCGGTGGGCGCCAGCAGAGGCGGCCCGTCGCCGATCGTCAGGGATACCCCGCACTGCATGGCGCAGTAGGGGCAGTGCGTATCGATCATGGACGATGCGGTCACCCGTCCGATGCTTGCCCGGCACTGTTTCCGATCCATACCGAGGCCGTAACGCTCTGCGACCCGCGGGTTGCGTCACGGTTGAGCGGAGGCGGTCGGCCTGGTACTCGCCCAACTGTCAGAGCATCTCGGTGCGGTAGGCGGGAGCCAGCTCGGCTGCGCGCTGCCGGCGTTCCGCCATCTCGTCGTCGGTGAGCTGCGGCGGCGGCGCGTCCTTGCTCGCGACCTCGTCGCCGACGCGCATGAAGTATTCGTCCTGGCCCGCGGGGGTGCACATGCACAGCATGCGGGCGGGCGCGCCGGAGACGTTGCGGAAGTTGTGCGGGGCGTTGGCCGGGATGTTCACGGTGGAGCCGGCCCGCACGCTGTGCTTCTCGCCGCGGAAGGTGAACTCGATCTCGCCTTCGAGGATGGTGAACATCTCCTCGAAGTCGTGCCGGTGTGGCGGCGGGCCGCCGCCGTCGGGCACGCGCATGTCGATGAGGCAGTACTGCCCGTTGGTCTGCTTGCCGGTGATCAGCATGGCGTAGTTGCCCCCGGCGAGGGAGATGTAGGTGGTTGCGGGGTCGTCGGGGTTGGCCACCGTCAGGGTTCGGGTCGAGTCGTCGTCCGGGATGGCAGGGGCGGCACGGTTGAAGGCGGTCATGCTGCTTGTCCTTCCTTGTGTAGTTCGTCGAAGTAGGCGCGCACGCCGGTGTCCAGAACGGTGCGCCAGCTGCGCACCAGACCGCGGACGTGTGCGCCGCGCTCAGCCAGGGCTGGCACCACCAGTCCGGCGAACGTTCCGGCGGACCCCACGGCGAGGACTCTCCGGGTGAACCCTTTCATCAGGCCTCCTCGAAGCGACGGGATCCTGCTGACGCCCTCCTCCTTCCCCGGGTGGCGAGGCCGCTAAACGGAATATTGCGTCCGGATAAGGGAGACTCGCTGCTGGAGGAGACCGATGACAGTCGACCTGTTCACCCCGCAGGACACGGCCGTGCCGCTGAACGGCCACCAGGAAGGCGCGATGGGCTGGATCCGCTCGGCGCCGATCGAGCAGGTGAAGGCCAACGCCCTGGCCTTGGCGAAGGCCGCTGGAGGAGAAGGACAGGGACCCCTGATGCCCGAACCGCGTGACATCGCGCCCCCCGAGTACGGTACCCGGATCCGGCGCTCTGGGATGGTCAACGCCCTTGAGGACCAGGACTTCGTCACTGCGGTCAAGCCACCGGGAGGCCGAATCTGGTCGTTGCCGGAGTCACCACCGACGTCTGCACCGCGTACCCGACCGTGAGCGCCTTGCGCGACGGCTATCCGCAGGGGCGCACCGCGGTGAGGAAAAGATCAATCTGGCGGCCGGCCACCTCCGGCCAGTCGCCCACGCCCGGCATCGGCACGGCGATCAGCGAACCGAAGATGATGACATCGCGGGCCGTCAGATCGGCCCGCAAGGTTCCGTCCGCCGCGCCGAGCTCGACCATCCGACTGACCCCATCCCACACACGCCGCTCAAGACTCCGGTACTCCGGGTCGGTCGTTGCCGGGGCGCCGTGATGCGGCAGGAAGAGCTGGGAACCGTGCCGCACCGTACCGACCAGGAACTCGCGTACCGCGTCGATGCCCGGAACCCCGCGCTTGAGCACCTCGTCGACCAGGGCCAGAACTATGTCGATGGAGCGGATCTGCAGGGCGACCAGCAGGGCCTCGCGGTCGCGGAAATGACGATATAGCGTCCCGATGCCCACACCGGCCTCCTGGGCGACGACCGCCATGGGAGCCGTCACGTCACGCTGCAACGTACGCAAGGCTGCCGTCAGGACCTTCTCCCGGTTCGCGACGCCGTCGCTGCGCGGAGCACGACTCACCGTTGGTCCAGGTGGCGCGCTGCGGTCATGACCCGCATCCTAGGGGTCCCGTCACGACGAGGTAACGCGGCGTTGTTCTGGTCCAGCCGCCTTGGTGGGGCGGAACCCTCAAGGCGACGCCGAAAGTGTCAACACGGGTGGCTCCGCTTGTTGGACGGGTGACGTCCGCTCAGCCGATGACAATGCATTCGGTCGACGAAAGCGCTTCGGGGCAGTCAAGTCGGGGCTGAGGTCGGTAGGGTGCCGTCGGTGGCCTACCGGCCATCCCCGGACGTAGTCCTCGGCATGTCCCAAGTGGCATGTACCGATTCGAAGGAAGCCCGGCATGAGTAGCCCACGCGAAACTTTTCTCCGACTGGTGAACGGTGTCTGCGACGGTCCGTACGAAGATTTGGCCGACCTATACGCCGAACAAACCCATGTCACGCATCCGTTCCACCCGCTCAACCCGCCGCCGCTGCGTAGCCGCAGCGAACTGCACGAGCACTTCACCGCGCCGCCTCCGGTCGCTCGGACGCTGAACCGTAAGCCGGTCGACGTGACGATTCATGAGACTGCGGACCCGGAGGTGATTGTCGCCGAGTTTGCCTATCAGGGGCGGGTCGCCGAGACAGGTGAGGCATTCACGGTGCCATGCGTTTTCGTGATGCGTATCCGCAATGGGCTCATCATTGAGTCGCGAGACTACATTGACCACGTCGCCAGCGCGCGGGCTTGGGGTCAACTCGACAGCCTTCTGACCGCACTCCGTCCGCAAGAAAGCACCACCATCGAGGGCGGAGCTCGACCCTAATTCACGCTCGACACCTGCGCACTCGTCCGCTGACAAGGCGCGGCGATCGTGAGCGTGCTCCCGATCGACCGATGCGGCCGCGGGAGCGGGGGAGCAGGCTGGGTGCAGGTTGGCGAAGTGGTCTCCGCACCGAAGTGCTCACCGCGGGCGGACAGGAAAGAGAGGCCTTGGCCTACGGTGATGGAGCGGTGCGGTTTGACCTTCCAGTAGAGGTCGAATTGGTCAGGCGTTGCTCTTCGGTGGACCCGAAGAGGCCAGCCCGGTTCACTGCACAGCGGTGGCCGGGGGGTGATCGAATGATTCGGGGCAGCGGAAGGTGTACAGCGAGTAGCCGCGCCCGATCTGCACGCCGACGGTGTCGGGGGACGCGGTCGGGTTCTCCTCGGACGGGCGCCAGCTGCAGTGCATTCCGTTCCAGTCGCCCGAGTCGACGGTGAGAGTCAAGGTCATCGTGGTGCCGCAGGCAGCACAGTCCATTGGGTACGGATCGGTCAGTGACCAGTTCGCGTACCCGCCGACTTTCCATCCCGGCGCGAGCGACAAGTCGGTCTGATAGTGGGGGCGGCTCTCGTCTTCGTCGTCATCCCACTCGTCGAGCCGTTCGCGTAGGTCGTCGGGGAGCAGATCGGCGTATTGGTACTCGCGGACCTGCTCGGGGTGCACCACGCACGGAATCGGCAGGTACATGTCGCTGATGACCGGTGGCTCGGGAGGCGCTTCGAGCAGCGGGCCGACTGCGGAACTGTCGCGCCAGTACAGGAACACGCGAGGGCTGTAGTGCCGGTCCGAATGGTCCAGCGGGCACCACAGCACCTGGAGCAGGTCGGTGCCGTCCGGGCCGGCGTAGTCCGGGATGTCTTGTCGGTACAGCTGCGCGACCGGGACCAACGGGATGGGATCCTCGATCAGGTCGTCCAGGTCCAGAGCGTCGGCCGCATCGAGTTCGGCCCGCTCCTCGGCACTCAAGAAGTCCCCGCCAGGCAGCGGCTCCCGGGCTTCTGCGACCGCGAGGATCTCCCGGCTGCGGCGCAGGGCGGACGGGGTGGTCAGGTTGTATGGCTCGTGCGCCCCGGCGTCGTCGCAGACCGGCCATACCTCGTCGGCCGGCCACAGCAGCGGTCCGCCGACCGAACTGTCCGTAACGGTCGGAGCGCCGGGTCGGGGATGCAGCCGGGTAGCCGTAATGGAATGTTCCCGCAGCTCGGGGAAGAGCGCGGTGATGTCCAGGGGACGCGGGGGCGTGGTGCGGACCATGGAAGTGGATCCTATGGCCCGCATGTTGGTGCGAGTTGATGCGAGCCCGGTCTAGGGGGAGCAGGTTGGGAGCAGCGGCCTGCCCTGAACGGCCTTGAACCGCGGCCCGGCGGCAGGAACGGCGGCGCACCAGATGGGCTCGTGACCTCGCCATCAAGGCACACGGACGGGTGCGATTGCGCGCTCATGCCGCCGATCGGTTGCTACGCAGTGTCATCCCACCCGGATCGAACCGGCTCCCGTCGTGCCGGCCGAAGCAGGAATGGAGCTCCCGCCTCGTCGCCGGGATCGGGCCAGCGCCGGAGTGCGTAGGCGAGTCATGGATAAGCTGCGCTCTCTGGAGGTTCGGGGTGAGAGCGTGCGAAAGATAGCTGTCATCGCGGAGCCCGGCGTGTTCGACGCTTGGGGCGCCGCGCTGCTGCTCGGCGAGGCCATGGGACTTCAGGCGTATAACGTAGGGGACCTCTGCCGAGCCGCGGTGCAGTGCGCCACGGCGTGGGGATGGCGGTTCGCGAGCCACATGCAGGTCGGCGAGCTGGTACCGGACGAGGTGTTGGCCGAGTTCGTCGCGGAAACGTTGGCCCGGTCGCCGGGCGGCTGGGTGCTGTTCGGCTATCCGCGCACCGTTCGTCACGCCGAACTGCTGGCCGAGCACGGCCACGCACCGGACACTGTCGTCCAGGTGAGACTCGATGTGGGCCGTATCGACCGGGACTGGCGGCTGGCTGCGAAACGCGAGCAGCTTCCGCAGATTCTCGCCGAGCACCAGTTGCGCGTAGCGCCGGTGCGGGCCTTCTACCATGCCTCCAACGCGTTCCACGTGCTGCAACAGTCCACATCGCTCGAGGATCTCGTTTCCGATCTTCAGGCGATCGTGGTCGGTACGGGAAAATAAGCCGTCAGATCCCAAGTTCGCAGCCCCTGGACGAGCAACGCGAGTCCGACCGATGTGGCGGCCTTGGTTACCCACGCCCATATCGACGATCCGTAGGCCGAGTGGCGTCACGATCACATTGGCCGGGTTGAGGCCGGAGTGGATAAGTGTCTCGCCGTCCATCGCCGGGCAGCACATCCGGATGGTCGCGCGGGGCCGTAATTCCGCGGATCGGGTAGGCATCACCGGGAAGCAGGGGCCTCCAGCGTCTGCGGCAGGTGTACGGCGATGTCCATGCCACCGGTCGGCCGGGCGGTGCTGGAGATCTCTCCGCCATGCGCGGTGACGACTGCGCGGACGATGGACAGGCCGAGCCCGGCCCCGCGGGTGCCGTTGCCGGCGCCCCGGACGAACGGCTCGAACAGCCGTCGTTCCTCCTCCGGCGTGACCAGCGGGCCGGTGTTGACGACCCGCAGGAACGCGTGCCCGTTCGTGGTACCGGAGGCTACCGTGACGTCTCCGCTGGCGTGGTTGTACCGCAGCGCGTTCTCCAGCAGGTTGCCGGCCATCCGTTCCAGCAGCACCGGTTCGCCGCTGGCCGTCGCCGGACGCAGGTCGGCCTGCAGGGTGACGGCCCCGTACGCCGCCCGATCTGCGGCGTCGGCGAGCGCCGCGGCGGCGACCTGAGCCAAGTCCACGGGCGTCCGGCGGAGCGGACCGGCCTGGCTGCGTGCGAGGACCAGGAGCCCGTCGAGGGTGCGCTGGGTGGTTTCGACGGCGATGGCTATGTCGTCGGCCATCGCGACGAGTTCGGTCCGGTCGGGTTTGCCATCGAGGGTGACGTCGATGGCGGTGCGCATGGTGGTGAGTGGGGTGCGTAGTTCGTGCGCGGCGTTGGCGACGAACAGGCGCTGGCTGTTCAGCACCCGGTCGCGCTCGGCGATGCCGTGCTGGATGCGGTCCAGCATGCCGTTGATGGTGGCGGCCAGTGCGGCGAGTTCGTCGGCGGGCGGGCGGACGGGTATCCGTTCGGACAGGTTCTCCGCGGACAGGCGGTTCGCGGTTCCGGAGATCGTCCGGATCGGCCGCAGTATCCGCCCGGCCACCAGCCAGCCGGTCAGCCCGGCCAGCGCGGTCACCACCAGCAGCGCCAGCGCGGCCCGGGTCAGCAGATCGAAGATGACCTCTCCGCGTAGCCGCCCACTGATGTCCTCGTGGTGCCGGGGCAATTGCAGGCTGCCCCGGAGCAGCAGCAGGTACGTCAGAGCCAGGAGCAGGAACCCGGCGGCCAGCACCAGGCCGGTGTACACCGCGGTGAGCCGGCTGCGGGCGCTCAGTCGCCGGTTCATGGGGCGATCCGGTATCCGGCGCCGGTCACGGTGTCGATCAGTGGTGGATCGCCGAGCTTGCGGCGCAGGGTGCTGATGGTGATGCGCACGGCGTTGGTGAACGGGTCGGCATGCTCGTCCCACACCTTGTCCAGCAGCGCCTCCGCGCCCACCACGGCGCCGTCGGCCGCGAGCAGCCGTTCCAGCACGCCGAACTCCTTCGGGGTGAGCGACAGCATCCGACCACCCCGCTCGGCGGTGCGTCGGGACGGGTTGAGTTCGACATCCCGTGTGCGGAGCACCGGCGGTCTGGCCGGAGTGCTGCGCCGGGCCAGCGCACGGACCCGGGCGACCAACTCGGAGAACGCGAACGGCTTGCCCAAGTAGTCGTCGGCGCCCAGGGCCAGCCCGTCTACCCGGTCGGACACGGCACCTGACGCGGTGAGCATCAGCACCCGCGCGTCGCCGCGCTGCGCCAACAGCCGGCACACGGTGTCGCCGTGCACCACCGGGAGGTCTCGGTCCAGGACCACCACGTCGTACGGAGTGATGTCGCATTTATCCAGCGCCTGCTGACCGTCGTGTGCCACGTCCACGACGCAGCCGTGCTTGTGTAGCCCGGCCGCGATGTACGTGGCCAGCGGCTGTTCGTCCTCGACCAGGAGCACCCGCATCCGGCCAGTATCTCCGGCACCGCATATGGATGGCGTATGGGCCGGCGGTCGGTTGCCGATACTCGGTCGCCGGTAGACCTGCAACGGTCGGTTCGTCGATCGGAAAGGACCGCGATCATGGATTCGGATTCGTCATTTGGTGTAGACCGGCGGCGGCTGCTCACGTGGGGCGGGGTGGCGGCCGCCGGTGTGGTGACGGCCGGTGTGCCGCTGGTGAGCGCCGGGATCGGTCACGCCGGCTCGGCCGCAACCCGCCCGTCCAGGCACGACCGGATCCCGCCGGCCGCCCTGCCCGGCGGAGCCTACGACCGGTACGTGGCGCAACTGGCCGCCGAGGGTAGGTTCTCCGGTTTGGTGCTGCTGTCGCACCGGGGCGGCACGGTCCTGTCCCGCAGCTACGGCATGGCCGACAAGGAGAAGGGGATCCGCAACCACGAGGGCGTCGCCTTCAGCCTCAGTTCGGCGGGCAAGCCGTTCAACGCGGTGGCCATCCTGCAGTTGGCGCAGCAGGGCAAACTGAAGCTGACCGACACCGTGGGCAGATACCTGACCGGCTTCGCCAAGGACATCGCGGAGCGGGTGACCATCCACCACATGCTCGCCGGCGTCTCCGGGATGAACACCCCGGAGGAGGACGTGCAACGCGTCTTCGGCAGCCGGGAGCAGGTGCACGAGTACTACGAGCAGTGGGCCCGACAGTCGAAGCTGGTGGCCCCCGTCGGCACTCCCACCGATCACTCAGGCGCCGAGATCGTCATCCCCGCGCTGATCTTGGAGGCCGTGACCGGCAAGACCTACTGGGACTACGTCGAGGAGAACATCTTCCGGCGCTGTGGCATGACCGGGTCGGGGTTCTACACCAGGCCACAGTGGCTCACCGACAGGCACATCGCGCACCCGTACATGATGTTGGCCGACGGCAGCCGGGTGGACGCGGTCCGCAACCTGGACAAGAGCAGCCCGTACCCGTACGTACTCGGTAGGAACCCGGGTCGTAGCTTCATCGCTTCTCCCGGGAACGGCGGCTTCGGCACCGCGCTGGATCTGGTCCGGTTCGCGCATGCGCTGGGCGACGGCACGGTGTTGGACCGGCCCTGGGCCGACGTGCTCACCGGGGCCAAGGTTCCCCACGGACCGACGTCGTTCGGCGCGTACGGGATCCCGATCCGCATCGCCGGCGGTCAGTGGGTGTTCGCGCGCGCTGGCGCCGACCCCGGCGTCGGCGCCAACTGGAGCATCTACCCGAACACCGGCTGGGTCGGCGTCATCCTCAGCAACAGCGACGGCGCGCCACTGCAGGAGATGACTCAGCGGGAGATGCAAGCCATCACCGGGGCCTCGTCCGCCGACGGCGGGCCTGGTGGGGGTGGCTGACACGAATCTCCTGACGTTCTCGTTGCTAGGCCCACGCCCAGCCCAGCAGTAGCCCGGCGGCAGCCGGCTGCCAGCCGCCGGGCACGGGCGGCCCGGATGGAATCCACTGTCGGACGGAAGCGGAGTCGGCATGCTCAAGGACTGGCACCACTGGTTCGGTACGTTCACCGGTGTCGTCTCCGTCACGGTGACCGCCCTGCCCGTGGCTGCGCTGGCGGTGTGGGCTCTGGAACGTCGTCGCAGTGCCACCGGCACCACGCCCGCACGCGCGTGGCGGATGTCGCTGGCCGAGGTCGGCATCGTCTACGGGACGGTGCCGTGGATATGGATGATCATCTTGCCGGGCGACCGGGCTGGGGTGAGCCTGATACCGGTGCGGGATCTGCTCACCATCCTCGCCGACCGGGGGCCGGTGCAGCTGACCGGCCAGGTCGTCGCCAACCTGCTGGTGTTCGCGGCGCTGGGATTCTTCGCCCCGCTGCGGTTCGCGGCGCTGACGTCGGTACCACGGATCCTGGCGCTCGCGGCAGGCTGCTCGATCCTGGTCGAGGCCGCGCAGTACGTCCTGCAGCTGGACCGGGTGTCCTCGGCGGACGACGTGCTGCTCAACGCCACCGGCGCGGGACTGGCCGCGCTGGCGTCGCGCCGCTGGTGGAGTCCCGGGGACACAGGCCATGCTGGGAGCAGCGAGCTCTGACCAATTCGGTGGGTGCGAGGTGCACATCGTCCTGTCGAACTCCGCGCGCAAGTGGCCTCGGGCACCTGCGGGGGTCCACGCCCGGGTTGGCATCCTGGCCTGATCGTCCTGGCGGAACCGTCAGACCGGGTCGGCGGCGCGGAGCCGTGGCCACCGTTGCTCGGTCCAGGCCCGCAACAGCCACTCCACCGGTCCGTACCGGAACCGGGCCATCCACGCCGCGCTGGCGGCGAGCTGCGCACCGTAGATGGCGACCGCGATGAGGATGACGACAGCAGGCGCGACGGTGCCGGCGAGGCCCAGTCCGACGCCGGTGAAGACCAGCACGCAGAGCAGCGATTGACCCAGGTAGTTCGACAGGGACATCCGTCCGGCCGGCGCGAGGACGGCGACGACCCGCCGTCCCCGGCTGGTCTGGAAAAACTGGAGAACGGTGGCGGTGTACGCGGCCGCGAGCAGCGGCGCGGTGAGTACGCCCGCCGTCAGCCCGGTCAGGTTGGAGGTGCCCCCACCCGCGGCGAAGATCACCGCACCGGCCAGGCCGATCGGATAGCCCAGCTGCTGCACCCGGCGCAGGAGCTGCCGGTTCCCGACGACGTCGGTGAGTAGCCGGCGTCGCCCCGCCGCGTAGCCGAAGAGGAAGGCCGAGAGGGCGAGCGGCCCCTGCACGAGGAGCGTGCCGAGCATCGCCGGCAGTTGGCGTACGTGCTCGGCGACCACCGACCCGATCCCGCCCTGGAGTGCCTCGGTGGACCGCTGCCCCGCCGCGAGCGCCGTCGCCGGGTCGGTGACCAGCTGGGTCCCGCCGACGGCGGCGAGCGCGAGGACGAAACCGATCCCGCCGGTCAGCAGTACGGCGGCGCGCAGGGCGGTCCCGACGGCGACTCGTCGCATGGCGAGCAGGACCAGGCCGAGCAGTGCGTACGTGGTCAGGATGTCGCCCTGGAACAGCAGCACCGCGTGCAGGATGCCGAGCACGAAGAGCCCGACCAGCCGTCGCCGGAACCGGGGAGCGAAGTCGACGCCGCGCCGTGCGGCGGAGTCGAGTTGGAGCGTGAAGCTGTAGCCGAACAGGAAGGAGAAGAGCAGGTACGCCTTCATCGCGAAGAGCAGCTCGACCAGCCACCGAACCGCCTGGTCGCCCCACGAGTCGTGGGCGGGATCCGCCACCAGATGGAAGGGATAGCCGGAGGCGAAGAAGGCGATGTTGACAATCAGGATGAGGAGCAGCGCCACGGCGCGTAGCGCGTCGACGTCGGCGATCCGGGAGAACGTCCCGGACGACCCCTCATTCACGACTGGCGGGTCTTTGATGGAGAACTTCACGCGGCTACCCCCGTAACGACGACCAGGAAATCGAATTCGATGGCTCCCTCCGACCCTATGAAGCGGCAAATCCAGGTGACAGCCGGTGAGCGGGAATGTCGCGGGTGGGGCAGGCCCTACCCCCGGGGGCGTCCTGAGGGGTTTGGTTGCTCACCGGGCAAGGCCCGAGCGCTTCTCAAGCAAGCTTCACGGCTTCCGTCTCCGGCACCAGGGTGGTGTTGGCGATGAGTTTGTGCAGCACTCTCAGCGCCGCGACGTAGTCCGCGTCGTCGATGTCGCGGTGGATCAGCGCCCGGATCTCGGGAGCGGACTGCTTCATCTGCAGGCGAGCTGCCTCGCCGGCATCGGTGATTCGTAGGCAGCCGTCGTGATCTTTTTGGAGCCATCCGAGGCCAAGGAGCACCTCGGCTTCGCTCGCGAGGTCGTCGTCGTGGCGGATGTACTCCGTCATGGCTTGCTGAAGCTGGGGAATGGTCATTGCTGCGCCGTCGTCAGGTGCGAGGTCGTGAGGGGATAGGTGGCGCAGGATCCAGAACTGCGGCTGCGTGAAGCCGCGCTTGGCCTGCTCGTCACGGGTGAACCGGATGATGGACTCGTACGCCAGCCGCGTCCAGTACGCGGCCACCTGGTTGGCGTCGGCCTGCATCGGGAGGGCCATCACTGCTCCTTCGATATCGTTCGGGGTCATGCGTGCACCGGGTAGGGCGATCTGGTGCGAGCTTGGCGCAAGGCCGTCGCCCACCAGGCGAGCTGGTCCAGCAGCGCCTGCGCCGCCGCTGCGGACTCTTCTTCGTCGACCGGCCGGCCGTTCTCTCCGAAGGTCTCCCAGACCATCGGGAAGCTGACGGTGTCCCGAATGGTGACGGCGTGCATCTCGGCAAGCACCAGCCGGAGGGCTTCGACCGCGCGTACCCCGCCCGATCGTCCGCCGTAGGAGACGAAGCCGACCGGCTTCGCGCGCCACTGGCTGAAGTGCCAGTCGATGAGGCTCTTGATGGACGCCGGAAAGCTGTGGTTGTACTCGGGGGTGACGACGACGAACGCGTCGGCCGACTCCAGCCTCGACGTCACATTCATCAGCTCAGACGGGGGGTCGTTCGTGAGCCCCAGCGGGAGCGAGGCGGTTGCAAGGTCGATCAGATCGACATCAGATCGACCGTGCCTCTTCGCCTCGTCGGAAAACCACGAGGCGACCGCGGCGCCAAGACGGCCCTCGCGGACGCTCGCAACTACGACTGCCAGCCTGAGAGCGCGCTCTGGAAGCACCTGCGTTTGCTCCGCCGACGGGCGGGACTGCGTGCCCGCGTTCTCGCTGACCGGCACGGTCGCGGCCCCTGGGCCACCACTGTCTCCTGGGATCTGCATACAGCTGATGCTGGACTTTCAACAAAGGTTGAAGTCAAGAGCGCGTTGCAGCATGTTAGGAACATGACCACCACGACGCAGGCCCCGCCATCGTTCACGCTCACCGTCAAAGACGTTGCCGACGCGAGCCACGTCGCTCCGTCCGCGGTGCGCTTCTACGAAGAGCACGGTCTGATCCACGCACGCCGAACCACCGGGAACCAGCGCCGGTTCGACGAGAACGCCGCCTGCCGCATCCGGTTCGCCCGACTCGCTCAGCGAGTCGGGCTGACAGTCCGGGAGATCGCCGACGTCTTCCAGGCGCTACCCGAGAAGCCGTCGGCGCAGGACTGGGCGCGGGTCTCCGACTCACTGGTTGCTGAGGCGGAGGCGCGCGTGGCGGACCTGCGCCGCGACCTCGACGCCCTCCAAACGGTCACAACCAGGTGCACTACCGGAATCGTACGGTGAGGAACAGGCGATCCTCCTGCCACCGGCAACAGCATGCCGCCATCGACCGACACTTCTCGAACACGCTCTTAGACGAAAGCGGATTTACTGATCTGCGACTTAATGCGGTCCTGACGGTTAGCCCCGCCGCCAGTCAATTGGTCGCAGCCTGAATCGGTGCGTGCGTCTCGGTGTGCATCGGTACGGGCACGGATTCGCGCCGGCCTGCACCGCCACCAGCAACACTCCCTCGCCCGAGACCGACCTGCCGGCGCTGGGCATTGATCAGCCGCGTCGTCGATGCTTGCTAAAACTTCAGGTCAACGCGTTGCCAGGGCGCCATAGTGCGGGGAGAACGAGCAGGCCTTACCGAGACGACCGATAGGATGGGGGCAGCCGAATCTCATCGCTCCGGCGTGTCTTTCCACCATGCGAGCCGACCTTCGTCTGATCGGCAGCGGGGGCGGTGGGCAAAGGACGAGGAAGACGATAGATGACCTTGAAGCGAAAGATCACGGCGGTGCCGTCCAGGATCGCGTAGGCGAGGGTGCGGATGCGCCGCATCGCGGTGTCCAGGCCGTCGGCGGATGTGCTGAGCAGGGTGATCGCTTCTTGGACGTAGCGCCAGGCGGTGGCGACCCCGATCTTGAAGCCGGCCGCGAGGCGGACGTAGGCGTCGCCGTTGCGGAGATGAGCCAGGGCGAGCAGGGCTTGCCGGCCGGGCTCCAGACGCCGCCACCGCGATTGGCGCTGCTTGCGGTGGCTGCGGATGCGTCGCATCCATCGCCCATCGGGCAGGTTGGCCGGACCCGTCGACCTGACAGAAGATCGGCCAAGTTGGCTATCGGCCTTCGGTCGATGGATGAGCGCCGTTCCTGAGGACTTCGAGTGCTGCGGCATGCATGGGGCCGCTGCGCGCGAATAGAGCTGGCCCGGGAGTGGGCTGTGCCTGCCCGTCGAGCCCGCTGTAGCGCCCGCCCGCCTCTTCAACGATGAGCGAGGTGGCTGCGTAGTCCCACACCTGTCCCCGAGCCTGGATGGCGAGGTCCAACTTTCCGCTCGCCACTAGCAGCGCGGCATGGGTGCTCCACGGCACGGTCGATGTCATGACGCTCAGCGGCGCTATCATCTCGCGTTCAGCCGGGAGGAGTTCGTCGTCGGTGGGGATCACGCCGAGTCGACTTCCGGGTAGGGCGTCCCATCTATCGACGTCGACGGTGATCCGTCGCTCGTCGATCGCCGTCGGTCCGGAGAAGTCCGCTCGGAATGCTCCGCCGCCCCGCTGCGCCCACCAGATGCTCCCTTGAGCGGGTACCGCTGCCACTCCGACGACGATCTCGCCAGCCTCTTCTAACGCGACGAGCACCAGCCACCGGTCGTCACCAGCGATGAACAAAGCGGTCCCGTCGATCGGGTCAACGATCCAACGGCGCCTGCCCCGACCGCTTTGCCCTTCCTCTTCGCCGAGGACGGCATCGTCGGGCCGCGCGTCGGCCAACACCTCTCGGATAGCCGCTTCGACAGCGCGATCAGCTTCCGTCACCACGCTGCCGTCCGACTTGAGCTCCCGAGGCAGCTGAGCGAGGGTTGCAAAGTACCGCAGACCCACTGCGGCGCCGGTCAGAGCAGCACGGCGAGCAAGCAATAGATCATTTTCCATGATCGCCATTATGCCTAGGGCGGGGCCACGCACGCAGGTAGCCAGCTGCGTGTGCACCGGCATCTCCAGGATCATCGCCGGCATCCGCAATCGCGGGCGTAGGTGTCGCCGCCGCGAGATCAGCCAGGGCGGCGCTGCTTGCGGTGGCTGCGAGTGCGATCGGCGAGTGGTTCAGGGCCCGGCTGAACAACGGGGTCGTGGCGGGGTAGGACAGCATGGCGAGGCTCCCGGCCGGGGCTGTGGGCGTTGCCGCCGGAGGCCGTCGGGAGCGGCAGCGCCCGGTCGGGTTGGCGGCTGTCGGCTACCTGGCCCGCACTGGCTAGGCCAACCGCGGGGTCTGCCGTCGCGCCAGTGCGGCGTACCGGCCGTCGAGCACCATCAACTCCTCGTGGTCGCCGCGCTCGATGATCTGGTCCGCCGGTCGGCGATGTGCGGCGACCCCCGGCGCGCCGCTCACGACGCCGCAGCGCGCAATTTTTGGGCAGCTTGGTTAATGAGGACCATATGGTCCAACAATAGGCTTACCCTGTTGATGATCCCGGTGCCGGCATGCGCTCAGCTAAGCTGGCGAAGCACATGTTCGTCCTTCCCGAGCACGTCAATGCACCATAAGATCAGATGGACTCCAAGGTCCCATTCTTCTTGGATTATCCGAGCCGCGGCGCTGGATACACTTGACCGATGGGCGACGAGCAGGTGGCTGCGCCGACGAGGCAGCGGAGGATCAGTCAGCGGGGTGCCGCGACGCGGGAGCGGATCCTCGAGGCGGCGAACCGGCTGATGTTCGTGCGCGGAGTGAACGCGACGACCCTCGACGACGTCCGCGAGGCAAGCCAGACGAGCAAGTCTCAGCTTTACCACCACTTCGCCGACAAGCAGGAGCTCGTGCGCGCGTTGGTCAGATACCGGGGCGCGCTTGTGCTTCAGCGCGAGCGTGGAGGGCTCGAACGACTGAGATCGTTCTCAGGGCTGGTCCGCTGGCGTAACGCGCTTGTCCAGGCCAACTCGCTGAACAACGGCAAGTACGGGTGCGGTCTCGGGTCGATGGCTGTCGAGCTGTCCGACCAGGATGAGCAGGCTCGATCCATGCTGTCGGAGACGTTTGCGGCATGGGAAAAACTGATCAGTGATGGTCTGCACCGCATGCGGGACAGCGGCGCCCTGCGCCAGGACGCCGACCCGGAAAAGTTGGCCACGGGGTTGATGGCAGCTTTGCAGGGCGGCTACCTGCTGGCGAACGCCGCGCACGACGTCGCACCCATGGAAGTTGCCCTGGACATGGCGCTGGAACACATCAAATCGTTCCTCTCGAAACCGTCCGGCTAACTCCACGATCTCGCGGTCCGGCCGAACCGAACCAACCCGGAACGAACCCTAGTGTGCCGAATGGACGTCATAGTCCTTTATTCTTCGCCGGGAGAGCTGTCCGGCAAGCAAACCACGCACGCCAGGAACGTCATACGCACAGCTTCTGCCCCAGTTGCCGATGTGCACCGAGGTTTGCCGGCCGGTGCCGGGCGAGCGTACTCTGGACTTGATGGTCCAGACGGCATGCGGTGGAGGCAAGCGATGACGTTCCCACCGCGGAGAATCTCAGCACCGGGGCCCTCGCTGACGATGACGTCATGGGCGGGCACCACATCGACATCCACCGGCCGAGTGGAGGCACGGGCGGCAGCGGGATCGCGGCCGACCGGACACCTCGGGAAGGGCACATGGCACTGATCACACGCGGTTTCGGTGGCCGCAGACGCGACGACACCGACCTCCCGCCCGGCCAGTACCGCACTGACGACTTCCCGGTGCTGTCCGCGGGACCGACACCGCGCATCGCCCTCGACAAGTGGGAGCTTGTTGTCGTCACCGAGACCGGCCTGCGGAGCACGTGGTCGTGGACGGAGTTCACAGCCCTCCCTACCGACGAGCCGACCGTAGACATCCATTGCGTCACGCACTGGTCCAAGTTCGGCACGAGCTGGCGGGGCGTCTCGGTGGACACGTTGCTGGCCGACGTCGAGACTGCGGCCGAGTACGTCGTCGCCCATTCCTACGGCGGCTACACCACGAACATCCCGCTCGAGGACCTGCTCGACGGCCAGGCCTGGGTGGCGTACGAGTTCGACGGTGAGCCGCTGGTTCCGGTGCACGGTGGGCCAGCTCGTCTCCTCGTTCCTCACCTGTACTTCTGGAAGAGCGCGAAATGGCTGCGCGCTCTGGAATTGCGTCTCGACGACGAGCCCGGGTTCTGGGAGACGGCCGGCTACCACAACTACGGGGACCCATGGCGCGAGCAGCGATACCTGGCAGACTGACCTGGCAGCCGGCGACCGTCGCCGCCACCCGCGCGGAGACTGCGACGGCGCGGACCCTGGTCCTCGACGTCGTCGGCTGGACAGGTCACGTGCCGGGCCAGCACGTCGACGTCCGGTTGACGGCTCCCGACGGCTACACGGCGTACCGCAGCTACTCGATCTCGTCCGCCCCGGGGCCCGACCGCCTCGAGGTGACCGTCCAGGCGGTGACCGACGGTGAGGTCTCGCCGTACCTTGTCAACGTTGCGGAGCCGGGTGACCAGCTCGAGATTCGTGGGCCGCTCGGCGGCTGGTTCGTGCGCCGACCCGCTGATCCGCGCCCGGCGTTGCTGATCGGCGGCGGGTCCGGCGTGGCACCGCTGATGTCGATGGTGCGTGCGGCGACGAGTCCCACCAGGCTGCTCTACTCGACGCGATCCCCGTTCGATGCGCTGTTCACCGCCGATCTTGCAACTGCGCGAGCCGCGGACGATAGCCACGTCGCGGTCACGCACGTCTACACCAGGGTCGCGCCCGCCGGCTGGCCAACCCCACCCCGACGACTGGACGCCGACGCCCTCGCCCGCGTCGCCTGGCCCCAAGATGCCGACGCTGTGGCGTTCGTCTGCGGGCCTACCGGATTCGTGGAGGCGGTTGCCGACCTCCTCGTCGACATCGGCCACGATCCGGCGAACATCCGCACCGAACGTTTCGGACCCACCGGAGGATGACCATGCCGACCACGAACGTCGGAGCCGACGACGCACCCTGGGTGGACGGTAACGCCCTCGCCGGACCGCTCGGCGAGATCATGGGGACCGACCTCACCGTTGCCGAGCTCACCTGCGCCGGGTGCCGGACGCCCCGTCCGCTGGCCGCGATGCGCGTGTTCGACCGGGCGCCCGGCCTCGTCGCCCGATGTCCCGGCTGCGGGGACGTCGTCATGCGCATGGTGCGCACGGCCGGCCGTGTCCTGGTCGACCTGCGCGGGTCGCTCGTCCTCAGCCTCCCGCTGCCGATTGCCTGAGCGCTAAGAATCCGCTCAGTCGTGACGCAACCAGACGTAGCCGACGTCCGACGTCGGTCACCCAATAGTCCGAGGCGGAGTACTCCTACCGCTTTATCCGAGCTGACTGGGCACACCCAGGTCGCCGACCAGACGCGAGATTCAGGAGACAACATGGCGGGCAACGACGAAGTCATGATCACGTTGACCAGTCCCGGGGAAGATTCGCGTGGCTCAAACCTGTCGGGAGCCACCGCGTCCGACGCGGACGACCTCGTCATCACCGACAACAGTGAACTCGGGATCTACGAGGCCGCGATCGGGGGCCGGACAGCCGCTGGGCTCGTCTACAGCCAGGTCGGGGGCCGCGTCATTCTGTTGGCGACATCCGTGCTCCCCGAGTTTCGGGGCAGGGGAGTAGGCGCAAGGCTCATCAGCGGCGTCCTCGACGAGTTGCGCAGGCAGCGGAAGACCGCCACCGTCACGTGTCCGTTCACGGCAGCATTCGTCGATGCTCATCCGGAGTACGCCGACGTTCTGGATCCGGCTTTCCCTCGATCGCACGCAACTGGGCACGGGCATTGAGCACGCGTCCTGGCGTCTGAACGCGCCCCCGGCCGCTCTCCCGGCGGGACCGGGCTGCGGACGTGTACGAGGTCCGCAGCCCAGCGGGTGTGATCCCGGCGTTACGTCTGGGGGTCAATCACAGCCGGCCCTGATGTCGACGTCGGCAATGGCGCCGGTTACGCCGGGTGCCCGCCCAGATAGCGGACGAGTCCCCTGACGTCTTCCGGTACGGGTGGCCCGAACTGGCCACGGGTTGACGCTGATCCACGAGGAGGGCAGAACGCATGCTGTCCCCGAATTCTCAGGGACGAACGCGGATGATCTTCTTCCCGGTGATCCGCTCGCGCGGACTGAAAGCGGCGGGGTCGTCGAGGGCCGTGACGTGGCCGATGTTCGTCCGGAGTCGTCCGTCCCGGACCCGCTGGACGACCTCACCCAGTTGAGCGCGATCGGACACGACGACGAAGTCGACAGCCAGGCCGTCGGCGGGTCGCGCCTCCGGCGGCCCGACGACGGACACCAGGGTTCCTCCGGCTCGAATCAGGCCCGCGGACCGCTTCCCGATGTCCCCGCCAATGACGTCGAAGACCAGATCGACTCCGCCGACATCTTCGAGGACGTCGTTCTCGAGGTCGACGAACTCCTGCGCGCCGAAGTCGAGCGCCGTCTGACGGTCGGCGGCGCGCCCGGTGCCGATGACGTAAGCGCCGGCCTCACGTGCGAGCTGCGCCACCATTGAACCGACCGCGCCGGCCGCGCCGTGCACGAGGACACCCTGCCCCGCCTGAAGGCGGCCGTGCTCGAACAGTCCCTGCCACGCGGTCAGGCCCGAGATCGGCAGGCTCGCGCCCACCGTGAAGTCGACGTCGCCGGGCAGCGGGGCGAGATTGCGCGCCTCGACGGCCACATACTCCGCCAGGGTGCCGTCGCGATTCCAGTCCGTGAGGCCGAACACGCGCTGTCCCACCGACAGTCCGGTCGTGCCATAGCCGAGAGCGGTGACGACTCCGGCCAGCTCGTGCCCGGGGATCGACGGCGTCCGGTCACGGCCGAGGCGATCGGTCCAGGTCGAGGGCCACGCCAACTCTGTCGGGACGAATCCCGACGCATGAACCTGAACGACGACGTCGTTCAGCGCCGCGTCCGGCTCGGGCCGCTCCGCCAGCGTCATCCCGGCCATTCCCGCGGCCTCGTCCGTCACTACGATCGCCAACATTCGGCGCCTCCCTGTATCCAGTCCTCGTTCGCACGGTCACGAGGTGCACGTTTCGTTTCACAAGCATCAGCGGCGCCAGGCCTCGATGTCCCACCACGTTGATCGGTAGCGGTTGTGGCGCGAGGGTGTCGAGGAACGAGCGCGACAGCGAAATCGTCGGTAAGGCGATGCCAGGGGTCGAGGCCCTGCTGGCGCGACCCCCGACGTTACGTTTCGAGGGTCAGTTGCGGCCCGCCATGGCGTCAACGTCGACGATGGTGACTCGGCGGGTCGTGGCAAGGCCCATGTCGCTGCTGCCGCCGACGACCACTTTACGGCCCTCGAAACGCTCACTCATGACAGTTGGCCCCTTCCCCGCCGAATCGCGATTTGTGTGGGCAGCCCCCGGTGCCCCGGCAGGGGCGCGGTGTCCGTGGACGTGGCGCCGGTGGGCAAGCCGGACAGTTCGTCGCTGGCGGAGGCACCCAGTCGGACGCCCCGAACCTAGTCGGAGTGAAACTGGTCCGTCAAGTCCACTCTGTGAATCAAGCCGATGCCACGGATGTGGTGAATACTCGCAGGCAGCCAAGCCAGAGCGAAGGTGTCGCTCCGGCCATCCCTGAAGAATTAGTTGGACGATATGGTCCCTAGAGGCGTGGGTGGCGAGGATGCAGCCGGTCCGCAGGGGTGCTGTACATTCGCGCGTCCGGGCGCGTCTCACCTCGTGCCCCAGCTTCGCGCTGAAAGGCCGGGAAGGGGAGAGCTGTGCCCCAGCCGACCCAGTGCCGCAAGAACCGGGAAGCCGTTTCGCGGCTCGACCCGGAGCAGTGCCGCGTGACCCGGCAGGACGGCAGCGAGCGCCCGTTCGGCAACGCCTGCTGGGACGACGCCGACAAGAGCCTGCCCATGCGGGAGTACGCCGGCTTGATCTGGATCGAAGACAAGCCCGGCATTCGCCTGCGCATTCTCGCCAGGTCCCTCGATGAAGCGGAAACCAGCGTGATCGAGAAGTACGGAGACGGGCACGTCGTCTCCATCTGGAGCGAAGAAGACGCATCGAGCGCCCGATGATGCTGCCTCCCGCACCGCTCCACGCCTGACGACGGCACCCGACCACCTCCGCTCGGCACCCGCGCGCCGTGTCACGCAGCAGGTGGAGGCCACCGCGTCGGGGCATCCAGGCGGAGGCGGACAGCCGGCTCCCGGCCCTGGTCACCTGTACGGGAATGAGTTCGATCTCCCACGTCGATGCCACCGACGCAGCGTCCCGGGCCTTGCGGCCACATTCTGACCGTGTCGGCCGGCTCGCTGTCCACGGTTGTCCCGGCACGTGGTGGGACACCCGTGGGCCGCGGTTCGCTCTCCTCAAACGCCGAACGGCGACCCACGGTGAGGAGTTCCGATGAGTGTGAATCCGCAGGATGCGGCAGTGGTTGCGGCGGCGCTCAACTTGCTGACCGCCGTCGTCAAGGTCGCGGGCGACCTGCTGGCGCGTCGCCGGCACCGCAACGGGCGGCCGACCCCGGGCGAGGGCCGTTGACCGTGTCAAGCATCTTCGGTCAGTTCCTGCAGACTTGGCACCTCGATGTCCAGGCCCTCGGCGGTCCGCTGCGCCTCCGACAGCAGATCCTGCGCCGCTGTCAGGTCCTCCAGCTCGACCATGACGCCGGCCTGCAGAACGGTGGCCTGCGTGAAGAGCAGCCTCACCCTGGGCTCGGCCGACATCGACAGGAGCGAGGTCAGATCGTTACGGCACCTGGCCAGCATCTGGGCGGCCTGGTCGACATCGTCGGTCAGTTGCGCGCCGAATATCAGGGCGACGCAGAGCGCTCCGGCACATCCCGCGCGCTCGTCGGGGCTCGTGAGGCCGTCGACCAACTCGATGATCTCCCGGCAGTCGGCGGCCTGGGCGTCGTCATCGCTCAGGTCCAGGCCGGCGAGGGCGTCGAAGCGTACGGCCAGGGCCCGGGCTCGCAACCCGGCCAGCCGGTCGTCCCGGTGCCGCACCGCGGCCCCGGAGCCGGCCACGGCGGCGTTCAGCGCTTCCAGCGCGTCTGCGTGACGTCCCTCCTGCACGCCGACGACACCGATCACGAAAAGTGTCTCCACGAATCGTCGACGGACGTCGACGACAAGGCGCGGAGCGGAGAGTACGGCCCGCAGATCGGGCACGAGGTCGGCGACCGGCCCGATCGTGCCGCCATCGAGGAAGTGTTTGATCACCTCCAGGATCAGGAAGACGTAGCAGTCCTGGCAGTAGCCGGGCGTGGTGGCGTAATGCTCGCGCAGCATGCTGATCAGCGCGAACGATGTCGTCCAGAAGTCGTCGATCAGGTGCCAGGTGCGTTGCGCGTTGGCCACACCACGGGTCGAGTAGACGAAGTCCAGCGGGTGGCTGTCGTCGCGCAAGGACTCGTACCAGTCCCAGATCGCGTTCAGTTGCTCTTGCGCCGCCGCCGCGAGCGCCGTCCGTTGTTCGTCGCTTTCCGCGGCCGAGTAGGACCGAGCCAGCTTGCCGATCTCCAGATCCGCCCGCGCCACCAACGGCCACGGCTGCGCCACCTCCCCGTCCAGGGTCAGGCCGTACGCCGCGTAATTGGCGCTCGACTCGGCGTCCTCCTTGATCAGCTGGCCGAATCGGGTTTGCGCCTCGAACCCGCCGCTGGTGAGGACGACAAGCGCCCAGGCACGAGTCGCCGCCGCGCGGTCCCCGGCGCTCTCGTAGATGAACCCGAGCAGATTGCCGGCGTAGATGTCGCCTCGGTCGAACGCCTCGCGGGCCAGTTTCACGGCGCCCGCGTAGTCGCCCTTGTGGGCGAGCATTCTCGCCAGACCATTTCTGGTCCAGGGACTCTGCTGGGGGAGTGCTCGCACCATCTCGATGGCCGTGTCGGTGCTCTCCGCCGAGGCTAGGAGACGCTTCACCTCTGCGGAGAGGTAAACCTCGCGAACAGTTTCGACGATGAAGGGCGTGCCGTCGTCGCGTTCTCCGAGTTCGCCGATCTGAACCGAGATTCCGGTCAACAGAGGACATCCGTATATACCGTCGAGCACCCGGCCAGGCGGCCTGACCCGGAAGATGAGAGTGCTGGCGTCGCGGGTGAGGCCGGTGCCTTCTTTGGTCCACCTGCCGGCGGGCAGGCCGTCGCCGTCGATGCCGGCGTAACGGAAGACCTCGGGAACCGTCTCGGGGTCGATCCTGCTTGTGGCCTCGTTGACCTGGGCCAGTTGGGCCCGCAGGGCGCTGGCCTCGGCCTCGCGTCCCGTCCGCTCCAGAAACTCGAAAAGCTGATCCATCTTCCGGTATCGGTTCGCGGTATAGACGAAACACTGGGTGGCGTCACCGATCATGTCGCGCCGCTCCAGGAAGAAACCCAGCGCGGTGACCGCGTCCTCGGTGCTCGCCTCGGCCGCCTTGCGTAACACCCGCTCCGCCTCGCTGAGTGCGCCGGCCTGTTCCAGTTTCTCCGCCAGCAGCAGGCTGGACTCCTCCTCGCCGCGGTCCGCGCCGAGCCGCAGCAGATCGAGACCCTCGGCCTCCCGCCCGAAGCGCAGCAGCAGGGTCGCCAGGTCGTGGCAGGCGCCGTCGTCCGACGCGCTTACGGCCTGCCTCAGCACCGTGAGCATCTCCAGCCAACGTTCCTGCGTTTCCAGCAGACGCGCCAGCCGGATTCGGCCGGTCGGGCTCTCGTAGGAAGCCCGCCTGAGCAGCCCTTCGGCGAATTGGAGCAGGCCGCGCCCGTACGCGCGATCCGCGACCTCCACGATGTCGGCGGTCGATGGCAGGTGTTCCACGTAGCAACGCCATACCTCAGCCGTTGGCACGACGTTGCGGCGCGCGTTGCTCGCATACTGCAACAGGTAGTCGGCGACGACGTATCGAGACACCTGTCCCATGTCTTCGGCCAGGGGCTCCAGCGTCGCGGTGGCACCGTTCAGCTTCTCGGTCGCGTAGCGTAGGGCGTCGTCCAGCCAGGAGGGTCCGGCCCGGGCCCGCACTCGTGGGGAACAGTAGAGCGGCGTCAGCCTTCGCAGCATCTCGACCGTGAGGCTGTCCCGGCCACCGAGCCGAGCGAGATCCACCGCGGCCTCGAGCAGGGCTCGGCTGATCTCGTCGGCGTGCCGCCATCGGGCTACCAGCTGGGGTGCCGCCGCCAGTACCTGGGTGGTGCCGTAGTCGTCCGAGCGCAGCGCCGCGGCGATCCGATCATCCTGCCGTGCCGCCTCCTCCCCGCGCGTACGTTCGTCGGCGGTGAACGAGTCGTTCAGAGCGACCACGTGCGCGAGCTCGATCAGGCGGCGTTGCGCCGCCTTGGCTGCGTCGCCCCCCGTGCCGTCGTCCTTCATGATCGCGGCGTACGTCTGCGACCAGAGCGTACCCACGATCACGACCTGTGGTGCTCCTTCGATCATGAGCTTGAGCAGGGCCGGCGTCACCCCGTCGTCCGCATTCAGGAAGAGGCGGAACTCGTCGAGCCAGATGACGGTCTCGGTGGAGATCTCGCCGTCCAGCGCGGTCAGCGAGTCGGCGTCCAGTGGCGCTTCCAGCCGCCAATCCGGGAGTAGACGCAGCATGGCCTCGTACAGTGATCGGCTCTTGCCGGCCGCGGAGTTGCCCGTGACGAGAAGGAAACCGCCGGTCTCGGCGAGGGCTGCCATCGTGGCGCGGATCCCGCCGGGGCCGATGTCGGCATCGCGCTCGACGTACGGAGGCAGGATCGTGCGGGGCGCAGCCGCGCCGTCGATCGCGGGGTGCACTCCCAGCTTGATGGGATCGGCCTCACCCACGCGCAGAACGGCGCGCTCCGGAACCGTGGACCGTAAGCGACGCAGGGCGTCGAGCCAGTAATCCTCATTGGGGCGAGGACGCAGCCGGGGAAGCCTGAGCAGCGTACGGAGCGCGGCTTCGCTCGGGAGGCGCTTGCCGGCAAGGACGGCCTGGAGTGTGCTCCTCGGCACGACCTGGAGCTGTTTGTCGTACGGGGTCAGTCCATCCTGGGACCGCAGCAGTTCGGTGGTCGCGCGTTCGGCCGCACGCAGCGTGTAGGACGCCAGCATCAGCTCCTTCAGCGCTGCCGCCAGGTTTTGCTGCGTGTCGAGGGAAGGCTCCGGATGTCCCAATGGTGCGGTCATCTGCGACTCTCCTCATCGCCGACGTTGCACCCAACGTAGGCGAGCGGAAACGCAGGTGGTACCTCCGATCGAACGGTCACCGCTCCCGTACGACCGGCACCGGGCCTGTGACTACGGCTGTGCCGGTCCGCCAACGGGGTGACTGCGCTAGCGCATCAGCTCAGCGTCGTGGCGGTTCATACACCTCGACGACCCGGCGAACGCAGGGTACGGCGAATACCGCACCCTGTTCACGAGTGACAGCACCACTGACACCGACGACAAGTAAGGAGACGACGTGACCACCGAAAAGGTGATCCTCGCCGGCGGCTGCTTCTGGGGGATGGAGGAGCTCTTCCGTCACCAGCCCGGCGTCGTGTCCACGCGCGTGGGCTACAGCGGCGGCGACGTTCCGAACGCCACCTACCGCAACCACGGCACCCACGCGGAGTCCATCGAGGTCGTCTACGACACCGAGAAGACCGACTTCCGCACGCTGCTCGAGTTCTTCTTCCAGATCCACGACCCCTCGACGAAGAACCGTCAGGGCAACGACATCGGCATCAGCTACCGCTCGGCCATCTTCTACAACAGCGACGAGCAGAAGCGGGTCGCCGAGGACACGATCGCCGACGTCGACGCCTCAGGCCTGTGGCCCGGCAAGGTCGTCACCGAGGTCACCCCGGCAGGCGACTTCTGGGAAGCCGAACCCGAGCACCAGAACTATCTGCAGACCTACCCCGACGGCTACACCTGCCACTTCCCCCGCCCCGGGTGGAAGCTCCCGAGGCGGGCGACGGCCTGATACCCCCGGCGCGCGGATCCCGGGTCCGCGCGCCGGCCCGGGGTCGAGGTGGTCGGCCTCCCCGCGTCACGCCGCCGCTCGGCTCATCGCGGCGCTGGCCAACCCGTTCAACGTGGTCAGGTCGGCCGCTCCCAGGTACGAGTCCGACATCATGACCACCACCGTGTAGTGGCCGACAGCGGCGGCGACATAGCCGACGTACCGGTCGCCCTCGTCGTAGGTGCCGAGAAACAGCACCGTGTCCGGCCCGAGGTGGTCCTCGGCGACCGGGTCGAAGCCTTCCTCGTCGCCGCCCACCCCGCACCGGGCGAGCTGCGCCTTCAGCTCGGTGATGTACGCGTGTGCCCCATCGCCGCGGTACCGGGCGACGTTCTCGTAGATCCGAAATCGGGTACCGAGATCGGCCGCCTCGGTGCGGCTCACGACCGGCTGCGGCACCGGTGTGTCCGCGCACGGCTGGGGTAGCAGCGACCACACCAGCCCGTCCTCCACCGGCCCCGGAACGGCCCCGCCGAGATCGTCCGGCTGCAACATGATCCGGTCAGGGATTCCCCGTGGCCGCTGCTGCGCGGCCGCCGGCCCGCTCGCCGACACCAGCCCCAGGAACACGGCCGTCACCACAATCAGTGTTTTTCGCATGCGAACCATCCTCTGCATCGTCGGCAGCCGATGGATGGGCAGGCATACCCAGCTTTCCCTGAGTACACGTACTCCCCGTCGCAGTGGGGAACTCGGTGCCGTGCCGCAGCGGTTCATCGGTCTGACGTCGCACCCGGGGGTGCCCACGCGTGCGGCGGCGCTCCTAGCCTCCGCCTCAATGAGCCACGCATGTCGAGATGAGGGAGGCGTTCGTATGGTGAGTCACCGCAGTGCTGTCGCGAGTTCGGCGGCGTTGTCGAACGCGGATGCCGCCCTCTCCGATTCGTCTTCCGTGAGCGTGACGGACTCGGCGCGGGCCAGCATCTCGGCCGCGGTCTTCGGGTCGTGCAGCACCATGGCGAGTTCGGCGCGGTAGACCAGGACCTCTACCAACTCGACCGGGTCGTCGTCGGCTTGCGGGCGGGCCAACGCGCTGTCGAGGATCCGAACGGCCTGTCCGACGCTTCCCCTGGAATCGGCCTGTACGACAGCGTTCGCCAGGGCCTTGGCCAGCCGCCCGGTAGGCGTGGCGGCCGGCATGGGCGCGGTGGCGGAGTGCCGAAAGACGCGGATCCAGTTGCCGCCCGGGTCGATGACGCTGAATCCGCCCAACCCGTCGGCGTTCTTCCGCGCCCTGGGCCGGGTCATCCGCGGTGTTCCGGACACCAGTACCTTGCCGTACGCGGCGCGCATGCCGGCTGCGAATGCCCGATGTAGTCCCTCGATGTCCGCGGTGAGTACCAGACAGGAGCCATAGGACTGCTCCGGGTCAAATCCGGCGATCTCGAAGAACTGCAGATGCAGGTCCTCCCGCTGCACCCCCACACACGCGTTGGGCTTGCGTTGCTTGTAGGTGGTGCGGAACCCGAGAACTCCGTAGAAGGTCTCGATGTCGTCAATGGATGCGCACGGCAGCAGGGGAACGGTCACCTCGTTGGTCATGCCTCCTTCCTAGGCGTCGCACCGTGTCCGTCGCACATGGAAATAGCCGATCATCCCTTTGGATCATCCGATCGGCTGATGACTCGGAGCGCAACGCGGCCCGGCCGAGCCACCGGCCGTGCCCTCCGGCCAGCCAGGTGTCTCGCCAAGATCAGGCGCCCGGTGGCCTGCGGTGATGTGGGCGAGCGGCATGGCATGACCTGGTGCTCCACAGGAGGAGCTGGAAGGGGTCCTCGCCGCAGGTGAGCCAGGTGCTGTCGCCGAGTGCCATCGGATCATCCGACACCGGCTCCGGATACTCCACCTGGCCGAGGATGCCCCCGCGTGCCGTGTCGATCAGCCAGTGCCGTGGCTGCTCGTTCCTGTCGCTGGTGCTCGCGATGACTGTGTGCTCGTTGACGAAGCCGCACCGGTAGCCCCAGGAGATGTCTTCCTCGGCGTCTGGTGGCGTTTGAGGCTGGGGGGCGGTGGTGATCTCGTGCGTCACCGTGCCGTCGGGAAGGCGATGGATCGCAGGCTCCAATCCCCAGTGAGAGATCGTGAGGAGCCGCGTCCCGCAGGGGCTGACGTCGACGAGGTAGCGGTCGTCATCCCCGATGCGGGTGACGGTGAGTCGAGTACCGTCCCACCGACCCCACAGCAGCGGGACACCGTCCTGACCCTCGCCGACGCTGAGGCCCATCTGCCCAGGGTCGGGGTGGGGGATGTGGTGGGAGCCGGCGGCTGCGGTGTTGGTCGAGGCCCGTCCCAGGACGCGGCCGTCGGCGGCGTCGAGCACGAGCCACTCCTCGTCGAGTTCCGACTCGGCGTCATCGGGCAGCGGTGTGCGTACGTGGGCCCAGACCGTCGAGCCGTCCGCACTGATCCAGCAGGAGCCCGAATCGTGATGGCGGTGGTCCTTGTCGTCCGCGTACTCCTGGTAGGAGTTGTGGTGCGACAAGCAGGTCGGGGCCCAGCATGCGTGGCACACCCTCCAGCGCAGCTCGCCGGCGGCGTCGACCGCGTGTAGTGCGTGCTGGCCGCTGAAGACCGCCAGGTCGATGGTGGGGCTGACGGCATCGATGCCGCCGGCTCGGCGGGGCCAGGGTGCCGGGAACCGGGCCGTGGGAGCGTGGTCGCCGGCGACGAGCCGTCCGAGGTCGTATGCCAACAGTTCGTCATCGCGGCGGATCACGACGAGCCGGCGGTGCGGCCACCGCTGGACGGCGGGCGTGTCGGCGGTGTGATCGAGACCGGGTACGCGCGCAGCGTTCGCCGGGACGCGGAAGGACGCGATAAGACGAGGGGTGACGGGCACCCGTGCATCCTGCCAAGCCCGCTCACGGCGGGTGCGGTCGGTGACAGTGCCTCCGGTCAGGCAGCTGACGGTGCCGATGATGGTGAGCAATCGAACCGGAACGTGTCGACGAGCATCGAGCAGCCCAGCGAGCCGACGACGACTACGCCACCGTACGCGACAAGAATCCGGCCGAAGTTCGCGTCGGCTTGCAGGTGGCTACGCAGCCTTCCGCGCACAGGGCCGCGATGCTGCCACAGATCCGCAGCAGGCCCGTCAGCGACCGGCGGCGCGTGCGGCGACCTTGGTAAGGATCGTCTTCCAGAGAGCTTCCGGAACCGGCTCGTCGATGCTGGCCATCGTCACCTGGACCTCGATGAGCGGTCCCCGGATGAACGCGGTGCGGTCGTATTCGACGACGTTCTGCCCGGCGAGCGTGCCGACGAGCTTGTTGTCCACAACACCGACGACGTTGGCCGGCCCCCCGGTCGGCGCGAGTGTGACTTTGGTGGACATGGAGTCCACCGTCCCGTCGATCTGTTCGTAAACTTCCCGTGTGATGCGCTCGATGCAGGGCTGCAGCCTCGGGTTGGCCAACATTGCGTAATCGACGTCGAGATCAGCTTCTGATCGGTAGCTCGCGGCCACGGACTGGAGGGATACCGGCCCATTGGAGTAGGGCTTCGACTCCACTCCGGCGACCATGTGCGGTGTGGTGTCGCGTACTCCCATACAGCTCGTCATTGCGGCGTTGGCGTCCGGGTTCAGCATCATGTTCATCGACTCAGTGGTAACCCAGTCGGAAGGCACGTCAGCCGCCCGCACGACGATCTTCTGCAACTGTTGCTCGGTGGCGGGCGTGCGCTCCGTCGTCGGCCGCCGTGTCGGCGTGGCCGACCGCCCGGGAGTGCTGGCCGGCGGTGTCGGCGTCACCGTTGCAGGGGCCGGGATCCGTGATGCCGGCGCAGCGGCTGGTGAGGTGGCCGGGTCGCTGGCCGCTGCTGCCGGATCGCTGGTCGCGGCTGCCGGGTCGGTGCCGCGCGCGGACCGTTGGTCGGTTCCGCAACCGGCAAGCAGAGCCATTCCGAGCCCGGCTACGCAGAGCGGAGTGAGACACCGCGAGAACATGGCATGGAATTTAGCACCCGAATACCGCCCTATTCATGATCGATAGGCATGTCTGCCGCACGGGGAAGGCGAATTGTTTGATCGGCTACCTGTCGCGCTACGGGCAGACGGTTGCGAAGGGCCTGCCGCGGATGTAGGTCTTCCATTCATCGCTGGTCAGCGATCCGTAGAGTGCGCAGACCGTCCCGAAGGTATCGACGACGACAGCACGGTCGGTGATGGATAGCCCGCGCATACTGACGTGCGCAATGATCGTTCCGGTTGGGCTGAAGGCGACTGCGCTGACCCCTATTGCGCTTGTCAATTCGGCCGCGACGGACACCGGTCGCCCGATTTGCCGGCCGCCTGCCGGGTCCCACACGCGTACGGCGTCGCTCTGCGCTCCGCCGCTGGCCAAGACGCTTCCGTCCGGACTGAAATCGAGGGCGGAGACGGCGCCTTCGTCAATCATGGTGCTCATCTGCCGGCCGGTGGCTGGGTTCCACACGCGAATGGTGCCGTCCTCGCCGCCGGCGGCCAGCAGATGTCCGTCGGGGCTGAAGCGCACCACTGTCACCGGGCCGCTGTGGCCGGTCAGTGGATCGCCGACGGCTTGGCCGGTGGCGAGGTTCCAGAGGCGAACGGTGCCGTCGTCGCCTCCCGTGGCCAGCAGGTCGTCGCTGAAGCTCAACGTGTTCACTGCGCCCGGATGGCCGGTCAACGGGTCGCCGACCGGCTGGCCGGTGGCGGGGTCCCACAGCCGTACCGCCTGCTCATCGGCGCTACTGGCCAGCAACGTTCCGTCCCGGTTGAAGGCCAGCGCGGTCACCACCTTCCGATGGCCGGTCAGCGGGCGACCGAGTGGCCGGCCGGTGGTGGGGTTCCACAACCGGATGCTGCCGTCGCTGCCGCCGCTGGCCAAGATGGGGTCACGCGGGCTGAATGCGACTGCGGTGACATCCTGCTGCTGGGCAGCGATCGGCTTGCCGAGCGGCCGCCCCGTGGCCGGGTTCCAGAGGCCGATAGTCCGGTCGTTGCCGTTCGCGGTGGCAACGACACTGCCGTCCGGGTTGAATGCCACGTCGCTGAGGTAGCCCCGTGTGATCCCCGTCGACCTGGTAACGGGCTGACCGCTGGCGGCATCCCACAGCCGAACCGTGCCGTCGCTGCCACCGGTCGCCATCAGCTGTCCGCGCGGGCTGAACGCGACACTCCAGACCCAGTCGCGGTGGCCGGTCAGCGGGGAGCCGATGGGCTTACCGTCGGCCGCGTTCCACAGCCGGATCGTCCGGTCGGCGCCGGTGCTGGCCAGCCGCGTGCCGTCCGGAGTGAACGCCACCCCGGTCACCTTGCTGCCACTGCCGCTGAGCACCGGCCCGACGGCACCCGTGGACGGCTCCCATAGCCTGACGCTGCCGTCCAGGCCGGCGCTGGCCAACCGACCGTCGCGGCTGAAGGCCAGGCTCCAGATCCAGTCGGCGTGTCCCTTCAGCGGCTTCCCGACGGTTCGGCGGGTGGCCGGGTCCCACAGCTGGATCACACCGTGGCCGTCGGCCGATCGGGATGCGGCGGCAAGCAACTGGCCGTCCGGGCTGAACGCGACAGCGGTGACCGCCCCGGAACCCGTGGTCAACGGTTGACCGACCGGGGAACCGGTGCCGGGGTTCCAGAACCGGACGGTGCCGTCGTCACCGGCGCTGGCGAGCAGGCGATCGCGGGGGTGGAACGCGACAGCTGTCACCGGGCCTTCCTGGCCGGTCAGGGGGCCACCGACCGGGCGGCCGGTGGCAGGATCCCACAGCCGGACGGTGCCGTCGTCGCTGGCACTGGCCAGTAGTGATCCGTCGGCGTTGAATGCCACCCGGCTCACTTTGCCCTCGTGACCGACCAGTGGACGGCCGATCGGCAGACCGGTGAGCGGGTCCCACAGCCGTACCGTCGCGTCGCCGCCGGCGCTGGCCAGCAGCTGTCCGCGTGGGCTGAACGTCACATCGTTCACGCTCGCCGTGTGCCCGTAGAGCACCGAGCGGGGTTCCGCGACCAGCATCCGCATACTGGCGAAGGCCTCATCGGTGGGAGCCATCCGCCACGCGGCGGCAGCCAGCCTGCCGGCGAGGAGAGGATCATGCTGGCGGGTGACCTGGCTCTGCGCGGCGAGCTGGCGCGACAATGCCACAGCCTGCTGCCGGCGTAGGTCCGCTTGGCGGTTGGTGGCAAGCCCGGCCGCCACCAGTGCCGCAATCGTCAGCGCAGCCAGAGCCGCCGTGACCGCGCGGCGTAGCCAGACGTTGCGGTCCGCGGCCCTCTTGCTGGCGGCGAGAAACTCTTGCGTACCCGGCGCCGCCGGTGGAAACCGGTTCTCTTTCGCGTTCCAGCGCTCGGCCGCCTGCACGGCCGAGCCGAGTTGCGAGCCCCGATAGAGAAACGACGGGTCGCGTCCGCGCCTGGCCCAGAGCGACGCGTCCTCCGCCAGTTCCCGATAGAGCGTGCGGTCGGCCTGTTCGGCGTCCAGCCAACCGCGGAGCCTTGCCCACCCCAGCAGCAGGGCGTCGTGGGCGATCCGGACGGTGTGACGCTCCAGCACGATCAACCGGCGGTCGGCGAACGGCGCCAGGACCGTGTCGAGGTCTTCCGGCGCAACGCCCGTCGCGACCGCCAATTCCTCCCTGGTCGCCCGCCGGCATGCCAGCTGTCCGCTGCCGGTGACGACTGTCAACTGAACGAAGACCGAGCGTGCGACCTCGCGACGGGAGGCCGGCAACGCCTGGTACACCGACTCGGCGGTGCTCTGCACAGCCTGCCCGAGCCCGCCCATCCGCCAGTAGGCCCGCACCGTCAGCGGGCCACCGTCGCGCGACTCCCACAGGGCAAGCATCGCCTGGGACAACAGCGGCAACACACCCGCGTCGAAGCCGGTGACCAGCGTGCGATCGCGAAGTTCACCGAGGATCGCCTCGGCCAGGCCCCGCTCGAGCGACACACCGGCCTCGGCCGCCGGCCCGCAGATCGCCAGGCGCAGCTCCACCTCGGTCATCGGCCCCAGCAGGAACGATCCGGATTGCAACGCCTCACGCAGCTCGGGATAGGCCGCGGCCCTGTCCAGGAAATCGGCGCGCACCGCGACCACGAGCACCGCAGCCGGCAGATCGCCCGTGTGACGAACTGCCGCCATCGCATGCAACGCGGCGACGAATGCCAACTGGATCCGCCGACCCGCCGGATCATCGGCGACCAGGGTGAACAACTCCTCGAACTGGTCGACGATCAAAACGAGACGCTCGGGAATCACACCGCCCCCGCCCGACGCATCGCCACGCGTGGCTTGCAGCGCCAGCAAACGGGCACTGGACGGATCGGCCACCAAGGACCGATGCACAGCGGCAGCATCCGTCCCCGCGAGGTCAGCCAGATGAGCGGCCAACTCCTCCAGCGGGTTACCGGTCGGCGTCATGACACGGCGAGGCCAGGCCGCCGATGCCGGGACCAGCCGGTCGCCTGCCAATCGAGGAATCAGACCGGCCCGGAGCAGCGACGACTTACCCGCGCCCGACGCGCCGACCAAGAACAGCATCTGACCGTGGGCCAACCGGACAGCCAACTGCTGAACGAGACGCGAGGTCGCCTCGGCTCGCCCGTAGAACACGGCCGAGTGGCGTTCCTCGAACGGCGACAGGCCCCGATACGGACACCCAGTCCAGGGCGGCGCCCGCACGGACGCGCCCGGATCGGCACTCGAACGCGCTTCCACGGCGGAGACCTTCTCCAGAACGAGCCGCAACGTCACCTGCTGGTCGGCAACCCGTTCCAGCCCGACCCGCTGCAGCTCCTCCTGCCGACGCAGCGAGGACTCGACACGCCAGAGCGCCTGTCGCGCCTCCGCCACGACGAACCGGAACTCCCCGAACTGGCTCGCGAGCAGTGCCAGAGTCTCCACAACGCCGTCACGCAGCTCCGCGTCGCCCGCCTCGACCAAGGCACCCACAGCGTCTATTCGCTTGAGCAACTCCGCGATTTCGGCCCGCGCGACGTTCGCCTGCCCGCCGTCATCGACGAGCACCTCCTCAAGCAGGACAATCAGCTTCCGCTCGATCGCCTCGGCCGAAAATTCATCAGGTTCAGCGCCGCGGAAGTGCTCGATCGCTTGGGAGACGACGTTCGTCAGAACGTTCGCACCAACCGAGCCCAGACCCGCCGAGATCGCCAGACCGACAGACGTGTTGGTCAACCCGGCCGCCACCACGGGCACCAGGCTCGTGGCACACAGCAGGCTTACCAGGTACGGGCCGGAGGACCGTTTCAGGATTCCGCCCCGGCGAGCCAGCCCGGCCACCGCCGCGCGCATCTTTTCGCGCAACTGCGCGTCGTCACTCTCGCTGGTCAATCGCTCCCACCCAGGGCCGGACCTGCCGAACATCGTAGACCGAGCTACCAACACCGATCTGTCGGAAAGGCGGCTGCCCCCGAATGCCCACCCGATTTTGCGGCCAGTGTGACGCCCCGTACTGCTACCGCCATTGGGACGTCCACGCGGATGGCGGGGGCGCCGTCGTCTCGCTCAGTGCGTCCAGCCGGCGGCGTGCAGACTGTTGTGGAAGTAGTTCCCTCGATTGAGCGGCTGGATGGTCTTTCTGTCGTCAGTGTGGTGTGGGAAGACGGCCAGGACGTGGGCGAGATCCTGCTCGGCCGGTCGGGGCAGCTGAAGAATTGCCTCATCGAGTGTCAGGCCGCTCGCCTTGACGAACTCGGGGTGCTTCCTGAGGTATGCCACGACGTGGTCCACTACGGCCGCGAGACGCTGGCGCAGTCGGTCGGCGTCGGGTGCATCGCGGCTCTCCCGTAGGTCGACCAGTTGCCAGGCCGGCCCGAAAACCGGAGCCAGTTGTCCGCCCGCCGCGCTGAAGAATTCCAGGGCCCCGCGACGAGTGCCGGCATCACCGAACCCATCCTCGATCATCTGCCGCACGTCCGAGTAGACGTGTGCGAAGGTGTCGTCGGTGGCAATCGCGACGATCGCGCGCGGGGTGCTGACAATTGGCGTCGAAGATCCGTCCACTGCTTTCCTCCCGTACAAGCATGATGTGGAAGTTCGCCTATATCCCGAGGCTAGGCAGTCGGGTCAACCGCTGACGGCCGATGGAACGCGACATCAAATGACTCACCTGCCGGAGGACCTCGATGGCGACTCGCGGGTGGACGCCCAGGTCGGTCAGGCGGCACCCGGACGGGAGGACCGGACGTGGTGAGACGCCCCCACCGACCGAAGCCAGCGGGAGCGCAACCGTCGGCAGCCGCAAGGGCTACTGCTCGGCACCGACAAGGCTGGGCGAGTCGCTCTCTCCCGAGACCCTCGCACTCACCAGTGAGGTGAGCACCGACAGCACCGCTGCACCGGACGCGATGCCACCGGCCGCTGCCCAATCCGCCTGCCATGCGTTGAACACGACGTCAGCGCCCCAGTAGAGCAACAAACCCTGCGCCGCGCTCTTCACCGCCCGCTCGGCGGTGGCCTTCCAGAACTTCGTGGTGAACATCTTGGTACCTCCAGGAGTAGGTTCATCGGGCGGTCCATACGCCAAGAATGCCTGCTCAGGAGGGGTTAGTGCTTGCCGCGCTGTCCGGGGTCGCCGGCTGGTACGGCACCGGCGGTGACCAGGACGCGATCCGGGCGCAGGACGAGAGCATCCGGTTCAGGGCCGACGCCGCACGTGAACGCCACCAACCACGGCTGCGCCCCGGCGAAGGTGGCCAGGGCGCCGCCACGCCACCGTCCGTCGGTCTCGAGCAGATGCCGCATCGCCGCGTCACTGATACCGATGGAGGCGGCCATGGCGCCGCGGGCACCCTGCGCCTCCGTGCGCCGCCGGAGGGGTGGCTGTCACCTCAGGTAGGCGGCGAGCGGGATGTTCTGCGCCCTGAGGGCGGTGGCGATCAGGCCGGCGATCTGTCTGGCGCCGGCGGCCTCGAAGTGGGTGTGGTCGTTGCAGAAGAACGCGCCGACCGCGCCCGTCGAGTAGTCACCGTTGTTCGGGCACAGCCTGAGCGTGTTGTAGAGCGCCACGCTCTTCGCGTGCAGGTCGATGACCGGTACGCCGTTGGCGGCGGCCGCAGCCGTCGTCTCGGTGACGAAACCGCGATTGCCGACGGCGGTGCCGCCGCTGCACGTGATCGCCGCGACCGGGGTGACGAAGATCGGCTTCACGCCTCTGGCTTTGGCGGCCGTCGCCATGACGCCGAGCAGTTCCTTGAAGCGATTGCTGCCGACGTGTCGGGGGCAGGCCGAGTCACCGTCGTTGATGCCGAACTGGATGATCAGATAGTCGCCGGTCTTGAAGCCGCTGTCGGTGTTCAGCATCGCCGACCACCGCGCGCTGTAGGCGGTCGAGCTGAGCGTGCACTCGCCGGCCGAGTTCTTGGTGGAGGTCACGTTGCCCTCGTACAGCCACGTCTGGATGCTGCGACCGCCGACGGCACTGTTCTGCACTGTGACGTTCGACGTGAGGTAGGACGCGAACTGGCTGCCCCAGCCGATCGGACAGGAACTGGCATTCATCATCGTGGAGTCGCCGGCCATCCACACCCTGATCGGCGCGGGTGCCGGCGACGTGGAAGGGGTCGCCTGCGGCGTGCTCGGCTCGGGGCAGGGCGTTGGCCCCGGCGTCGGCGTCTGTGCGGTGGGGGTCGCTGCCGGTGGGCCGGCACAGGTGACGCCGTTGAACGAGAACGACGACGGCACCGGGTTGCTGCCGCTCCACGAGCCGGTGAAGCCGAAGGTGACCGATGCGCCGGAGCCGACGGCACCGTTGTAGCTCACGTTGGTAGCGGTCACCGCCGTGCCGGTGACCGTGACGGCGGCGTTCCACGCCTGCGTCACGCCCTGCCCGGGGGCGAGGCTCCAACCCACGGCCCAGCTGGTCACCGCGTCACCGAGGTTGGTGACGACGACGTCGGCTCCGAACCCGCCGGTCCACTGGCTGGTGATCCGGTAGGCGACACCGCACGCCGGGGTGGCGGCCTGGGCGGTGGCGATGCCGAGCCCGCCGGCCACGACGGTCAGGACCGTCGTCGCCAGGACCACGAGACGCGATCGGCGAACCTTCATCGGGTTACTCCTGCCTTGATCGGAGACGCTCGCCATCACGTGGTGGCGGTGCACGGGGAGCCGTTGAGGGCGAAAGCGGTCCCTCCGGTGAGCGGGCTGTCGGTGACGAATCCGAAGCTTGTCGAACCGGCGGCCGGGATCACCGCGTTCCAGGCGGCGTTCACCGCCGTGGCCGCGGCGCCGGACTGGGTGACTGTGGCATTCCAGGACTGCGTGATCCGCTGACTGCCGGGCAGGGACCAGGTCAGTGTCCAACCGTTGACCGGGACGGTGGAGGTGTTGCTGAGCGTCACGTCGAACTGGGCACCCGTACCCCAGTCACCGGTCTTGCGGTAGGTGACCGCGCAGGCCCCGCCCGCAGGAGTGGTCGGCGCAGGAGTGGTCGGCGCAGTCGTGGGGGCCGGCGTCGTCGGGTCCGGGGTCGTGGTCAGTCGTGCGCTGAGGACCGGGGCCAACCTGTCGGTGATGGCCTGGTGACCCGCGTCGTTCGGGTGCACCGAGTCGCTCAGTCCGCCGGACGGCAGCCAGCCGGTGGTGTCCACGTAGAACACGTTGGCGTCACCCGCGGCGTTGCGGGCCCGCACCGCCGCCTCCGTCTCCGCCGCATAACGACCGATGAACGTCCGCATGGCGAAGAGCTTGGCGTTCGGAAACCTGGCCCGGATCCTCGTGAGGAAGGTGGTGTACGTCGCCTGGAAGGCCGTGGCGCTCACGCCGTGACTCTTGTCGTTGGTCCCCAGGTTGATCACCACGCCGTCGGCGGTGTAGCGGGAGAAGTCCCACTGGTCGGTGCCGGCCTGGCCCCCGGACGACATCCAGTAGCGTGTCTCCTGCGCCCAGCACCCATCGGTCGTCTCGGCCAGACACATGCCACCGATCGCGATCTGGGTGTGGTTGTAGCCGAGCCTCTCACCGACCTTGAAGGCGTAGTCGGTCACGGCGAGCTGACTGCTCGTGGCGCCCGCGGTGATCGAGTCACCAACGAACTCGACAAGCTTGGGGCGGGCCGGCGGTGTGAACGTACCCGCGCCGGACTCCAGGATCAGCCCCTGGAAGACCGCGTCACCGGTGTAGGAGCCGGCCACCTGCCGGTAACTGACGATCAGTGTGTGGTTGCCGGCCGCCAGCGCGGTCGGCGTCAGGTTGATCGTGCCGGAGCCGGTGAAGGACGTGAACGCCCCACCGTCGATGCTGGCCCACAGCTGGATGGTGTTGCGCTGCCTGAGCTTCACCGTCCTGCCGGTGAACCCGACCCGCAGGTACGCGCCGGCCCAGTAGGGCACGTAGGCCGAGGGGTTCGTCTTGTTCCACCGGCCGACGAAGCTGATGTTCGAGTCGGCCGGTGTGCCGTCACCGACCGCGGCCTCGGCGCTCAGGACCGGCAGACCTGCGGCGAGCACCCCGGCGGCGACGGCGATGAGGGCGGCGGTACGCGTCTTCGCCAATGCGTGCCTGAGTGTCCCGAGTCGGGTGCGCGGGCGCACGAGACGGTGACCATGTTCGAGGGAACGGATCTTCGTCATCGGATGGGGTTCCAGCCGTCGTTACCCGCCAGGTAGGCGGTGGGCGTGTACTGGGTGGCGGTGGAGGCGCTCATCTGGGGCCGGTTGGCGTTGATGACGGCGCCGGCCCCGGTGCTGCTGTACTCAGCGAACCGGGCGGTCCTCCACGAGAAGCCGGACATGTCCGTCCAGGGGTCGGTGCGGATGTGTGCGCCCATCGCGACGCCCCGGTAGAGGACCTGACCGCGGGCGTTGACGTCGCCGCTGGGGTGCCAGGGCCGGCCCAGATAGACCGTCCTCGCGGGAGCGTTGCTGGTCAGTGTGGTTCCCCAGAACAGGAAGCCGAACTTGTTGTTGATGTCGGTGGCGGCAGCGGTGATGTAGCCGTTGTTCGACGACGAGCCCCGGGTGAGCGAGTGCACGGTGCCGTTCTGGAAGACCATGGTGCCCCGCCCGAAGATGAAGTCGACGTCACCCTCGACGTAGGAGTTACGGACGTAGAGTCGCCGGACCGTGCTGACACTTGGTGCGTTGACCAGCAGGGTGTCCTGGTTGCCGAGGATGCGGACGTTGTCGAACTGCACCCGGTCGCCGGAGGTGTTGACGGCGACGGCCTGCTCGGCGTCGAGGGTGTTGGCGGCCTCGTTGAAGTCGTTCGACATGGTCAGGTTTCTGATCGTGGTGTCGTTGGCGTTGACGAAGACCGAGGCGCTTCCGGACGTGCCGTACGTGCCGCCACCGGGCTTGGTCTGGCCGGACGCGTGCCCTTCGACGATCACCACCTGGGCGGCGGAGCTGCCGGCGCCGGCCAACGTGAGCTGGGGCTTGTTGGCGGGAATGGTGACCACGCCCCGGTAGGTGCCGGGTTTGATGGTGATGGTGACCGGAACGCCGTTGTTCGCCGCGACACTGTCGATCGCCGCCTGCACTGTCGTGTAGTTGCCGCTGCCGTCGGCGGCCACGGTGATGGTCGCGGCCGCCGACGCGGCAGACGCCGTCGAGACTGCGGCGGCGAGTGCGCACACCGCCACCACCGTCACCGAGCGCACGCGAAGAATCCTGCCGGAGGTGGTCATCTGCGTTCTCCGATCCCACAGGGCCTCCGCCGAAGATCATGCCGACCGGCAGACGGCGAAGTTAGTTAACGCTAACATCGATAACCTCAAATGAGAAGTCGGGCGAGGGCGAGCCACCTGCCCAGGTGAGGGGCGGTGCGACCCGGTCCGGAGTGCGAGGGGTCCGGGGCGCCGCTGCGCCCCGGACCCTCCGACCCGCTCCGCCGGCGTCCGGCGGAGGAGGGGTCTCTCCGGTCAGCCGCAGCGTTTACCGTTGAGGTTGAAGGCGGTTGGCTCCGGATTGGTGCCGCTCCACGTGCCGTTGAAGCCAATGCTGGTGGACGCGCCGGGGGCGAGTTTGCCGTTCCAACTCATGCTGTCCGCGGTGACGCTCGTCCCGTTCTGTTTCCAGGTGGCCGACCAGCCCTGGCCGACCGTCTGGCCGGCGGTGGAAAAGTCGAAGGCGAGTTTCCAGCCGTCGATCGCTGTGGTTCCGGTGTTCTTGATCGTCACGGTGGCAGTGAAGCCGCCCGGCCAACTGTTCGCCGTGTAGCCGACCGTGCAGCCGCCGGTCGGGGCGGTGGGCGCGGTCCGCACGGCCAGGCCGGGTGAGGCCGCCGAGACGTTGCCCGCCGCGTCGCGGGCGGTTACCACGAAGGTGTACGGGGTGTCCGGCGTCAACCCGGTCACGGTGTACGTGGTGCCGGTGGCGCTGCCCACCTTCACCGTGCCGGTGGTGTCGACCCGGTGCACGTCGTAACCGGTGACGGCGGTGTCGTCGGTGGACGGCGTCCAGGCCAGCGTGACGCTGTCGCCGGTGATCGTGCCGGCGGTCGGCTTGCCCGGGGCGGTCGGCGCCTGGGTGTCGCCGGGCGTGGTGCCGCGCGGCAGCACCAGGTGGGTGATCGAGTTGGCCGGGAAGGTGGCAGTGAGACCGCCGGCGGTCACCGGCTGGTCGGCCTCCCGGACGACGCCGGAGAGGTCGGCCCCGCTGTAACGGTAGACCTGGGCGGTGCTGGCGGAGGCGCCGGTGAGGGCGATCGGGCTGGTCAGGTCGTCGCCGGTCTTGTTGACGACGACCACTGTGAGCGCCTTGTCGGCGCTGCGCTCGGCGGCGTACACGGCCAGTTTGCCCTGGTCGGCGCTGGTCGCCTGGACGGAGGTCTCGCCGAACGCCCCGCCCTTGCCGTCGTAGTTGCGGTAGATGCGGAACGCGTTGGCCACCGGCTGGTCGGCAGTGGGTGCGGTCCAGAGGGTGGCCAGGTCGAGTCCCTCGCGGCCGAAGATGCCGAGCACGTCAGCCTGGGCGAGCGCGCCGTTGAGCGAGCCGAAGCCGCCCCAGTTGTACTCGGTCATCGCGATCTTCGTGCCCGGGTAGTGCTTGTCGACCAGCTCGCGCAGGCGCGGGATGTACCGGACCGGCTGGTTGATCCAGCTCTCGTCCACGTAGGTCGGGTCCCAGAGCTGGCGGGTCGAGCGCAGTCGCAGCGCCTGGGTGGTGGCGTCGCCCGCCGCGTCGCCGAGCACGCCGGACTGCTGCGGGTAGAGGTGGACGTCGAAGTAGTCGAGGATGCGGGTGCCGTGCTGCTGCTCGTACTCGCGCATCCGGTCCAGGTACCACGGGCCGAGGTCCTGGCCGCCGTGCGCGGCCTTGTCCGGCGGGTTCGACCAGCAGCCGGTGCGCGAGCAGGTGTCCTGGTCGAGACCCGAATAGAAGATCGAGTTCAGGCCCCAGCCGACGGGACCGAGCGTCTTCGCGCCGGGGTCGGCAGCCTTGATCGCGGCGGCGTACTCGTAGGTGCGGTCGCGTAGCTCGTCGTAGCCCAGCCCGGTCGGGCGGACGTCGCGGTGGGTGGAGTGCCACAGGTCCGGCTCGTTGTCCAGGTTGTAGAACTGGACCCCGCCGTCGGCGGCGGCGCCAAACTGACCCTTGAGGTGGTTGACGAAGTCGGTGGCGTACTCCGGACCGACGGCGACACTGGTGTCCTCCGGATCGTTGCCGGTGACCGGTGATCCGTCCGGCTTCACGCCGTTGCCGCAGTCCGGTGCCCAGGTGTCGGTGGACTGCTGCGGGCCGTACTTGGCGACGCTGAAGCCACACGCCCGCGACCGGTCCTTGGCGATCCAGCCGAGCATCGGCACTGTCATGACGGTGGCGGCGCCGGTGGCCTTGTTCTGCTGCACGAACCGGTCGGTCTCCGAGCCCTTCGGGAGATCGGCCGGGTTCGGGTTGTCGTTCGGGATGTTCTCGAAGTACCAGTCCGCCGCGCGGTTGGTGGTGTCGGCACGGAAGTTGTAGCGGGTGGTGGCGTTGCCGCCGTAGCGGTGCACCGGCAACCGCAGGTCGCGAGCGAGGGCCTGGTCGGCGAAGTTCATGCCGTAGACGTACGGGCTGATCTGGTGCCGGGCGGCGGTGGTGTCCACGGCCAGCGCCGGGCCGGTCGCGGCCAGGGCGGGTTCCGGCAGGGCCAGACCGCCGAGGGTCATGGCGAGCACGACCGGGAGTAGAGCTCTTGTGGTTCGCACGAGCAATCCTTTCGAATAGGAGCTCGACGATGGGAGCGCTTCCACAGCGTTGCGCTTCCCCGGCTTCGCGTCAACGTCGGAAGGCCCGTTGTGGATCACTTCGATCGCACGGTCGCTGCTTTGTAGGTGCATCGACGACCCTGCCTGTGGACGCGGACCAGCCTCCATGGCGATCATCGACATCTCCCGCTACGATCCGATATCGAAAGATTACTGAGCGTTGATGTGTGCTGTCCGCAAGCCCTGGACGTTGGCAATCCGGCGTCGCTACGAACGTGGTGCCGGCCCATGGATCACGCCGTCTCGACGAAGGGAAATCCGGATGACGGAGAGCGCGCAGACCACCGACAGCCGAACCGTTCCGCCCGCGCGGCCGTACCCGTTCAGCGTGCCCGACCGCCTCGTCGTCGATCCGACCTATGGCGAGCTGCGCGAGAACGAGCCGATGACCCGGGTGAAGCTCCCCTACGGTGAGGAGGCGTGGCTCGCCACCCGGTACGAGGACGTTCGTACCGTCCTCGGCGACGTGCGGTTCGGCCGCGCCCCGGCCGTCCAGCGCGACGAGCCCAGGCTCACCCCGCGCCAGCAGTACAGCGGCATGCTGACAATGGACCCGCCCGATCACACCCGGCTGCGCCGGCTGGTGGCGAAGGCGTTCACGGCACGTCGGGTGGAGGCCCTGCGACCCCGCACCCAGGAGATCGCCGACGCACTTGTCGACGACATGGTCCGGGTCGGTCCTCCGGCCGACCTGGTGGAGCACGTCGCCACGCCGCTGCCGATCCAGGTGATCTGCGAGCTGCTCGGGATCCCGTACGCCGACCGCGACCGCTTCCACATCTGGTCCGAGGCGATCGTCTCGACCACCTCCCTGCCCGCCGAGACGATCCAGGAGTACCTGAACAATCTGTGGGGCTACATCGGTGAGCTGGTCGCCGAGCGCCGCCGCGAGCCGGGGATCGACGACCTGCTCGGCGCGTTGGTGCGGGCCCGCGACGAGAATCAGGATCGGCTCAGCGAGACCGAGCTTGTGGAGTTGGCCGGCGGGCTGCTCGCGGCCGGCCACGAGACCACGGTGACCCAGATCCCCAACTTCGTCTACGTCCTGCTGCAGAACCCGGACCAGCTCGCTCGGGTGCGGGCCGACCCGTCGCTGGTGCCAGCCGCGGTCGAGGAACTGTTGCGGTACGTGCCGCTCGGCGTCGGCGCCTCCTTCGCCAGGTACGCCAAGGAGGACGTCGAGGTCGGCGGGGTGCTGGTCCGGGCTGGTGAGCCGGTTCTCGGCTCCCTGTCGTCGGCGAATCGGGACGGTACCGTCTTCGCCGACCCGGACCGGCTGGATCTCGACCGCGAGCAGAACCCACACCTGGGCTTCGGGCACGGCGTCCACCACTGCGTCGGCGCGCAACTTGCCCGCATGGAGTTGCAGGTCGCCGTCGCCACCCTGGTGACTCGCCTGCCCGGATTGCGGCTCGCCGTACCGGAAGCCGAGCTGGAGTGGAAGCGCGGCATGTTGGTGCGGGGCCTGCTCGGCATGCCGGTGGCCTGGTGAGTACCGCCTGGCGGATCGGGGTGGACGCACGCCGCTGCATCGGCACGAGCATCTGCGCCGGTACCGCGCCCGAGCACTTCCGCCTGGTCGGCGGCCTGTCCGAGCCGCTGGCCGAGGTCGTCGCCCCGGCCGAGGTCATCCTCGACGCCGCCGACTCGTGCCCGATGGAGGCGATCACGGTCCGCGACGCCACCGACGACCGCCTTATCGCTCCGGAGGATTGACCCGAGATCGAGCCCGGCCGTCCGAGCCCACGAGCTGATCAGGTACGAAGGTTCGGCGAGCGGCTCTCCACCGCCAGTACCGGTTGCGTACGCCCTACTCCGGCCAGTCGTTGTCCAGGATGACCTGGACGAAGTCGCCCCGGACGAAGGTCGGGTCGTAGTGCGCCAGGACGTCCGCGTTCACTGTGCCGAACGTCGTCTGCGGTCGGTGGGCGACGCCCTCGGTGAACGCGGACAGGATCTGGCGCTTGAAGTTGGGGCGTGGGTGGGCCGCCGTCACCTCGGCGATCCGCACCGGGTCGAGGTCGTGGTATCCGATGCCCAGGACGTCGGTCTCCACACCGGCGGTCACCAGGGCGATCTCCGGGTCCAGGTGTTCGGGCACGCCGGGGGTGGTGTGCAGCGCGATGGCGAGCCAGACCTTGCGCGCCTCGGCGGGGGAGCGCCCGTGGTCGAGCAGGAACCGCTCCGCCGCTCGTGCGCCGTCGACCTCGAAACGCAGGTCGCTGTCACGGTACGGCCCGGTCAGGCCGAGGTCGTGGAACATCGCGCCCACGTAGAGCAGCTCCAGGTCGGGAGCGAGGCCGCGTCTCTCGCCCTGAAGCGCGCCGAAGAGGAACACCCGGCGTGAATGGTGGTAGAGCAGGTCGTCGGTGCCCTGCCGGACAAGGTCGGTCGCGGCGGCGACGAGGGGGGTCTGCGGGATGCTGATCCCGGCGACGCTCTCGGTCATCGTGTGCTCCTCCGGTACGTGATCGCGCTGGTGACGCGCGGCCTTCCCTAATGCTCCGGGGGTAGACTCCACCGGGCCATGTCCGTAAGGACGCCTGACCCACAGATACGGACATCGTCGGCACCGCCGCGGTGGGCCGGGACAAGGAGCCACGCGATGGCCGCGACCACGGCACACCGGGTCGGCGTTGTGGTGTTCGACGGGGTGCAGTTGCTCGACGTGTCCGGGCCGGTCGACGTGTTCGCGGCGGCGAGCAGGCACGGCGCGGACTACGCGGTGCGGCTGCTGGGGTGGCGGTCGACGCAGGCCCGAACGTCGTCCGGGGTGCGGCTGACCGCCGACGTCACCCTCGACGAGGCCGGCCCCGTGGACACCCTCGTGCTCACCGGCGCCGACGATCTCTCCGCCCTTCCCGATCCGGCCGACGTCCGGGCCAGACTGGGGCGGCTGGTACGACCCGAAACGCGCCTCGCCGCCGTCTGCACCGGCGCGTTCGTCCTGGCCCGCACCGGCTGGCTGGACGGGCACCCGGCCACCACGCACTGGCGGCACGCGGCGCGGCTGCGGGCCGAGTTCCCCGAGGTCGAGGTGCGACCCGACGCCATCTACGTGACAAGCGGACGCTTCGCCACCAGCGCCGGGGTGACGTCCGGCATCGACCTGGCGCTGGCCCTCGTGCAGGCCGACCACGGCGTCGAGCTGGCCCGCGAGGTGGCCCGGGAACTCGTGGTGTTCATGCAACGCCCCGGCGGGCAGTCCCAGTTTTCGGTCCGGCAGGAGCTGCCGCCGACCGGTGACCAGCGGCTACGCCGGGTCGTCGACCGGGTGACGACCGATCCGGCGCGGGCGTACTCGATCGAGGCGATGGCGCGCGACGCCACTGTCACGCCGCGGCACCTGCGGCGGCTCTTCCAACAAGAGTTCGGTGTGACGCCCGGCCGGTACGTCGAGATGGCCCGCACCGAGGCCGCCCGCGCGTTCCTGGAACGGGGTGGCACCGTCACGCAGGCCGCCCGGCGCAGCGGGTTCGGCAGCGACGAGACGCTGCGACGGGCGTTCGTCGCGTCCTACGGCGTCCCGCCCTCGGTCTACCAGCGGCGCTTCCGCTCCACCGGCTGAGATTGCCGGCGCATCTCGTGGGCATCAGCGGCGGTGACCCGGCCTTGGGGGAGCAGCTCGGGGAGCGTCCGGGCCGTCCGGCAGACGCTAACTGACGTCCCAACTCATCTGACGACCAGCGCGTCGTCGATGCGTAGAAACGTGCCATCGCGGTGGAAGTGCTGGCCGTCGTCGAACGCAGTGCTTGTTATTCGGAACCGCGACGGTTGGGTGATTTCCTCGCTGGCAAGAGTCCAGGGCGCTGCGGGGTCCGCGCCTGGCACCGCGGCGAGCAGGACGGCACGGCCGTGGTGAGGGTCGTCGTGGTCGTGGTGGGGCTCGTCGTACCACGCGTGCCGCAGCGTGACCGGGCCGGAGCGGGCCGCTTCAGGCGGCGTCGTGGGCGGTACGCGACGCCACCGTTGTTCAAGCTCCGCGAACGCGGTCTGGCGCTCGGCTCCGCGGCGCGCGCCCGCGGCGAGAATGGCGCTGCCCGCGTCGGCCGCGACCCGGCAGATGTCAAGGATCGGGACGCCGGCGGCCAGATTCGGATAGTAGTGGACAAGCCGAGCGTGGTTCATCAACATGACGAGCGCTCGAGCGGCGGCCGACTGTGGTGCGGTCAGGGTCGACGTCCGTACCGGCTTCCGCCGTTGCGGCCTTGTGAGTGGCGTGGTGAGGTCGGCCGCCTGGCCGGCCGTCGACTCGTACCATCGTGGATCGTAGGGCCATATCGAGGCCTCGGTTGCCTGGAGGCCGCCGCTGCGTCCGATCGTCACGGTCGACCCGGCGCTGGTGTGGCTTATGGCCATCCCGATCCGGTCTTCGGCGTCGAACCGCAGGTCGGTGACGCCGTTGAAGGTGAACTTCAGCGGTGCGGCCGGCCAGGGCATCGTGGATCCGTCCCCCGATACGCGTCCGGTACTGGGTGTGAACAGCCGTGGAGTGGCGAGGGTCAGGTGTACCCGCAGGCCCTCATCCGACGGTTGGGCGGTGAGCGAGCGCACGCTGCCGTTGACGAGGTCGTAGTCGTGGGCCAACACGTCGATGATTTCCGCGGTCAGCTCAAAGACGCCCGGAGAGACGCGCCCTCGGTAGTCCCGGTGAACGGAACGCGCCCGCCCTGCAGGGGGAAGCATCCTGTCCAGGCTTGGGTCCAGGTCGACCATCAGCCTGCGTCGGTCGGCTCCGAGGTCAGCCATCCACCGTAGGCCGGTGCTGGCTCGTCGGGATCGAAGTGGCCAGGGAGCACATGCCGCGCCCACCAGATGCAGAGTGTTGTTGTCCCAGATGTCGGCGACACGGCCGATGCGAGTTGCGTCGAAGCTCCGGGCGTCCGTGGCCAGGGTGGCGATTTCACGGATGGAGCGATCGAGCAGCCCGGCGAAGGTTTCCAGCGGCGAGCTCACGTCGCCGAGTATGGCACCCTCGCGAGGAGGAGGGCCGCATCGAATACCGCGGCTGGCCTACCTTCCGGAAGGGCTGGTGGCACCAGATGAGAGCAGTCGTGTACGACCGGTACGGGCCCCCGGACGGGTTGCGAATCGAGAACCTTCCCAAGCCCTCTCCCGCTGCCCGACAGGTACTCGTCAAGATTGCCGCGACCTCGGTGAATTTGAGTGACTGGGAGACTCTGCAAGGTTCGCCACTGTATTCGCGCATCGGTGGGCTGCGCTCCCCGGCACGGCGCACCCTCGGCTCGGACATCGCCGGATGGGTCGACGCGGTGGGCTCCGCCGTCACCCGGTTCCGGCCCGGTGACGAGGTGTACGGCGACAACCTCATGCTCAAGGGCGGCTTCGCCGAGTACGCGATCGCGCCCGAATCGGTCCTGGCCCGCAAGCCCGCCGCCCTGACCTTCGCCGAGGCGTCGGCGATCCCACAGGCGGGCGTGATCGCACAGCAGGGCACCGCGGGCGCCGCGGCCGGCAAGCGGGTCCTGATCAACGGCGCCGGCGGAGGATCCGGCGCATTCGCGATCCAGTTGGCCAAACGACTCGGCGCCCAGGTGAGCGGCGTCGACAACGCGAGCAAGCTCGACTTCATGCGGTCCGTCGGCGCGGACGAGGTGATCGACTACCGCAGCCGGGACTTCACCCGCGGCGGCCCGTACGATCTCATCCTCGATCTGGTCGCGCACCGATCGGTGTTCGCCTACCGCCGGGCACTGGCCCCCGGTGGCCGCTACCGGTGCGTCGGCGGATCGGTCGCGGCGCTGCTGCGCGTTCTGACGATCGGCGCGGTGGCCGGCCGGCTCACCCACCGCCGGCTGGGCGTGCTCGCCGTCCGGGAAGGGCCGAACCACTTCGAACCGGTGGCCGATCTCTGCGTGGCGGGTGACCTCGCCCTCCACATCGACCGGACCTTCACGCTCGACGAGACGCCCGAGGCGTTGACCCACGTGGGGGAGGGACGCGCCCTGGGAAAGGTCGTCGTGAGCGTCAACTGACCCGGAAGGGTTGACCCCGTACCGGCCTTCGGGGCGAAGCCAGGGTGGCCCCCGATAGGAATGCCGCTCTCGGCCGATCAGGCTTGGGTCTTCAGAAGCTGATCGGGGGGTCGGATGAAGCAGGTACTTCGAGCGCTGGTGACGGCGACGACAGCGGTGGCCGTGATGGCGGCGCCGGCCGCCGCTACCGCCGCTCCACAGGACGCGGATCGCGGCCGGCTACAGAGTGACCTCGACGAGGTCGTGGCCGCCGCCGCGATCGGCGCGCTGGCGCAGGTGCGTAGCGAGCATGGCGTGTGGCGGGGCGCCAGCGGTGTCGCCGAGGTCGGCAGGACGCGGGCGGTCCCGGCCAACGGCCGGTTCCGGGTCGGCAGCATCACGAAGACGTTCCTCGCCACAGTCGTTCTGCAACTGGTCGACGAGGGTGAGCTGAGGCTGGAGGACACTGTCGATTCGTGGCTGCCGGGAGTCGTCCCGAACGGTCACCACATCACAGTGCGGCATCTGCTCAACCACACCAGCGGGCTGTACGACGTGATCCCCACACTGCCGCTGCCGCCGGACCCGGCGTTCCTGGACAACCGGTGGCGTACCTGGACCGCGGACGAACTTGTCGCGCGGACGCTGGCCAACCCGCCGGTGTTCGACGAACCAGGTTCGGCCTTCTCCTACTCGAACACCGGCTACATCCTTCTGGGCCAGATCATCGAGAAGGCGACTGGCACGTCGTACGCCGAGCAGATCGAGCACCGGCTGATCCGGCCGTTGCGGTTGGACGACACCTGGCTGCCGGGGACGTCGACGCGGATTCGCGGACCCCACCCCCACGGGTACGTGCCGATCAGCAAGCAGAACGGAGGGCGGCAGCTCGTCGACTACACGCAGATGAACCCGTCGGTGTTCGGCGCCGCTGGCGAAATGATCTCCACCACGAAGGATCTGAACCGGTTCTTCGCCGTACTGCTCAGTGGGCGCCTCCTACCGGGGCACCTGCTCGACGAGATGAAGACGCCGGGTGTCGAGAGCCGCAAGTACGGTCTCGGGCTGGCCTGGCGGGACACACCGTGCGGAATTCGTGTGTACGGCAACGACGGCGACGCCCTCGCCTACCAGGCCTACTCGTTCTCCACTCAGGACGGACGCCGCCAGGTGACGGTGGCGGTGACGCCCAACCACGACGGTGACATCGACGACGCCGCCGACGCGTTCGTGGACAAGGCGATCTGCGGCTGACGGCCGTCATCCTCCGCCGAAGCTCCAGAGTGGCACCGGGTACCGACACGTCAACCCGCCCCGATGCTACGCGCTGGCAGCCGAGCAAGACTGGAGGTCCTGTGCGCTGCCCCGAGTCACCAGACGTCTCCTGGTGATCGGGCGGACCGTAGACTCCTCGGCCAGAGCGGGGGAGGGTGATCCACATGTGGCCATTCAAGGGGCGTCGGCAGCCGGTCGGACTCGTCATCGATCCAGCGCAGGGTGACCCGCGGGCGCGGGCGCTCATTGACGCTTTCGGCGTTCGGGACTGGAGGACAGCGCGAGACATCCTCGTCGCCGCTACCGACCCGGACACCCGGGCGTACCTGGTAGAGATCGTGGGAGACGTCGACGGCGTACAGGATTGGATCGGCGAATGGGTGGACGCCGAGCCGGACTCGACGCTTCCCCTGCTGATCCAGGGCTGCCACGCGGTGTACTGGGCCTGGGAGGCCCGGGGCGCCAAGCGCGCCGAACACACTGCGGAGGACCAGTTCCGCGAGTTCTCCCGCCGGCTCCGGACCGCGGAGAACCTGCTGAACGAGGTCGTCGATCGGGATCCCGACGACGTGACCGCCTGGACCTGGCTGGTCATGTCGTCGCGTGGCCGCCAGGTGGCCGCAGACGAGGCGCATGCCCGGTTCGACGAGGTGGTGCGGCGCCACCCGGCCCACGTGGTCGCGCACGAGCATCGTCTGCAGTACCTCTGCGCCAAGTGGTTGGGCAGCGACGAGCAGATGTTCACGTTCGCCCGCGAGGCCACTGCAAAGGCGCCGGACGGCAGCCTGTTGCCGGAACTCGTGGTCATCGCGCACATCGAGAAGTGGCTGTCGCTGTCACGCGGGGAGGACGACGAGTACATCCGCTCGCCGCAGGTACGGGCCGAGATTCTGGCCGCCGCGGAGAAGTCGGTCCTCCACCCAGCCTTCACGCCCAGCTTCGGCTGGGTACCCCGTGCCAACGCGATCGCGATGGGACTGAAGATGGCCGCCGAACTGGAGGCCGCGGCCCGGGTCTTCGACCTGCTCGGCGACCGAGTCGGCGGGTGGACCTGGAACTACTGCGGCAATCCGGTCGATGCCTTCCTGGAAGCCCGGGAGGAGGCATACGCCCACCGCAGGTGAAGCCGCCTTCGGCGCACAGTTGGCCGCGACCGAGGCGCTTCGCCGTGCCGAGCGGCCATCACTGTTCGTGCTGCTGCTGGGGCGCCTTGCCGGTGGTGACGTCCGGGTTGGCGTTGAGACCGGTGGCGATCCGCTCCGGTAGCGGGTAGACGTGCTCGACAGGGAGTTGAGCTGATGCCGCCTGTTCGTCGCCGCTGCGCAGGAGGTCCCGGACCTGGTGCACCATGGGGGTGATGTCGGTGATGGCAACAACCCAGTCCTCGACGTACCGGTCGACGGCCTCGCGGGACAACCCAACCTGCAGTGACCGGTACGGCAACGCCGTCAGATGCAGGGACCGTTCCGGGTCCCACTGCACTCGGACCGGGCTGGCCTTCAGTTGCCGTGACCAGGTTGCCCTGTCGCCGTGCAGCTCTCGGTCGTAGTGGCTGAGGCAGGCTCGCGTCAGGGCCCACTCGAATCCCTCCCGTGTGATGTCGATGGAGAGCACGCGCTCCTGTCCTGGCTTGGTGGCCCAGCCGCAGCGGTACATCATCCACAGGAAGGAGGGCTTGACCCACGTCATCCGGCCCCGCTGAAAGGGGGACACGAACCTGCCGGCTGTCACCGCCGGCAGCGCGATCTGCGGCGGGTACGCCTGGTACACCGTGATGGTGTCGGCCGAGTAGCGGGCGCGGATCTGACGGGCGGGAACGGACACACCCTGATCCTCACCGACGGGGCTGGATCGCTCCACCGAGATTCCGCATCCACGCGAGCCGACATGACCGTGCGGCATCGTCCGCTTCTGCCGTGATCCGCGACAGTCCTGAGCGGACGCACGATGACGTGGGACAGGGCTGGTTGGACTGGCGAATCACACAGCTCGGATATCGAGCAGTTCGGGCGATGGAAGCTCGTCGGGATCAGCCTCCCCAACGCCGACCCACTCGATGCCACCGAGCACCTCCCCACGCTCAGGTTCCTCGATGACGTAGAGGAACAGGCCGTCCTGGGAGCCTCGAACGCTCGCGTTGACTCTGACGGCCATCCCGAGGCCACGTCCCTGCTGAAAGTCGATCGACGGACATCCGCAGCCGCACGTGCCGACGACGAGCGCTTCCGCGGACTGGCGCCGCAGGTTTCCGACGCCCTCAACATCAACGGCCAGCAGCGCCTCGAGCACGGCACGCTCTCGCCGAGTCAGCGGCCTCGCCTCCACGCCAACAATCGTCGCATCCGCGACGGCGAACAGCATCCTCATCTGCCGCGAGCGCGGAGGGGACGCTCAGTGAACCAGCGAACAGCAGGTCGCCGAGCCGGCTCGGCCGGGTGGTAGGCGACATTCCGACGTATGGGCTGCCGGATCTGGGTGCGGTTTGGTCACTCCGGCCCGCAGTAGATGGATGATCTCCACGCCGGAATCATCCGGCCTCGCGGGGCACCCGCACGCACCCCACCCGCGGACGCACCCCAACCCCCGCACGCGCCCAGCCCAACCCCGCACGCACCCACCCCATCCGCGGACGCGCACCCCGCCCCGCGAAGCAACCCTCATCCGTGCCGCCGGAGTCCGGCCAGGGCCTGTAGAGCTGCCCCACATATGGGACGCCCGACCCCACCCGCCCCGGACGCGCACCTCCCTGTGCGCACCCACCTCTGGGCGCACCTCCCTGGGCGCACCTCCCTGGGCGCACCCACCTCTGGGCGCACCTCCCTGGGCGCACCTCCCTGGGCGCACCCACCTCTGGGCGCACCCCCCCCGGGCGCCCCCCCGGGCCGCACCCCACCCCCCCGGGGTCGCACCCACCCCCCGGACGCATCCCCCCGGACGCGCCCACCCCCTGCGAAGCAACCCTCATACGCCGCACCCCGCGGCCCCGATGTGCCCCACTCGTGGGGCAGCTCTACAGGAAGCAACGACGGTGAACCTCAGAAGCGCGCGCCGCGGCCAGTAGGTGAGCGGCGGGCATTGGTGAGGTAGGGACCGTTGGTTGCGGCGATCGAGAGAGACGGCCGCCCGTCGGACCGCCGTACCTGGACAAGCCCGGCTTTCAACCTGGTCGGCTGCCGGCTTGGCCTAGTGTGGTCACTCTGCGTCGCGATTGTGGGAGTACACTTGCTTGCGCAAGCAATTATGGCGAATGAGGCGTTGGTCTAGCTGTCCCGTGTTCATCGACGCCGTCGCACGAATCGGAGGTACCGACATGAATCGCCTCAAAGGGCGCGCTGCGCTGGTCACTGGCTCGACGAGCGGAATCGGCCGCGGTGTGGCGGAGGCGATGGCCCGCGAGGGCGCCATCGTCGTGGTGACCGGACTTGAAGCGGAACGCGGTGCGCAGATCGTCGACGGAATCGTCGCGGAGGGCGGCATCGCCCACTTCGTCGAGGCGGACCTCTCTGCGGGTGGCTCCGAGGTTCGCCGCCTTGCACAGGAGGCGACGGCCCTGGCGGGTCGGCCGATCGACATCCTGGTCAACAATGCGGCCTTTCTCGTGCCGCCGCACCCCATGACCGAGTCGACCGAGGAACAGATCGACAAGGTGCTGGAGGTCAACGTCAAGGCCCCGTTCCTTCTGACGGCGGCCCTGGTGCCCGGCATGGTCGAGCACGGCGGCGGTTCGGTGATCAACATGGGCTCGATCGGCGGCGTAGAGGGGATCAAGTTCACCTCGCTCTACGGTGCCAGCAAGGCAGGTCTGCACTCGCTGACGAGGTCGTGGGCCGCGGAGTTGGCCGCCGACGGTGTGCGGGTGAACACCGTCGCCCCCGGACCCACCATCACCGAGGGCAACGAGGACCTCCGCCCCCTCCTGGAGAAGCTCGCCGAGAGCAACCCGGACAGGCGTACGGGAACCGTGGAGGATACCGCTGCGGCGGTTATCTTCCTCGCCAGTGACGACGCGTCACACATCCACGGTGTACTCCTCCCCGTGGACGGCGGGGCCCTCGCGATCTGAGAGCGCGGGTCACGGAGACGAGGTGGGCTCGAGGTCGGCGATCGTGACGGGAGTCGGGTCAGCCGATGCTCGCCTCGACCCACTACCCTCGGGCCTTGTGATATCCGACCTGGCGAATGTCGTGGCGGCGTGCGGGTCTGCGATCGCGGTTGTCGTGACGGTCGTATTCGCGGTACGCCAACTGCGCTCGGCGCAGACCGCCAACCAGACCCTCGTCGCGATTGAGCTGCTGACCCGAGACCGGTCGAGCGACGAGTTTCTCCGCGCCGAGGACTTCGTCCTCAATGAGCTGACCGTCCGGCACCCGGCACCCGATGTCAGCGTCAGTGACCTGCCGGCCGAGGCCCGCCACCACGTGGTCCGGCTGTCTTTGTACTACAACGGCCTGGGCCAGATGCTCGCCTTCGCGGCGGTCGATCCGAGGCTCCTGGTGGGTACGGTCAGCTACCGCTCCCGGCAGGCCTGGCGCACCCTGGAGCCCTACATCCTCGCCGAGCGCGCCCGGCGCGGTGAGACGTACCTGTCCCACTTCGAGCACCTGGTTCACCTGGCCACGCACAACCCGTGGGCCATGGCGGTCCGCAAGTTCGACCTCAAGCGCTTCGACAGCTATCCGGCGGAGCTGGGCATGAGCGACGGTACGACGAAGGTGTTGTCGCGCCAGCACGACGTTGCCTGATCCGGCCGGCTCAGATCGGCCGCCCGAACGCCACTCGCTCGGCGAGCCGGTACCCGTCGACGTCGACCGGGCGCGCGGACCTCGCGGGGCCGGCGCCACGAGCACCGGCCCCGCTGTGGTCGAGTTGCTCAGGCGCGGAAGTACGTGCACTGGAAGGCCATGTCGTCCACCCGTACGGCACCGCTGCCACCGAGCAGGGAGACCCGCATGAACACCTGGGTCGGACCGTCCGCGTAGCTGGCCACGTCATGCCGCCGCCAGACGGTGTCCGTGATCCGGACGGTGCGCAGCGCGAGGTAGGTCCAGCTCGCCGGATCGATCACCTCGACGTTGAGCACCGCCGGCCCGCTCACCGCCCGGACGAAGAACCCACCGCCGCAGGTGGTGGAGTGCCCGGCGGTACGCGGCCGGACGGTGAGCAGCTTGCCCACCCCGGACCAGCCGCCGGTCGAGGTCGTGAGAATGGCGTTGTTCGAACCCGACCGGGCCGTTCCCGCGCCCAGCTCGAAGGCGCCGCTCCCGGCGCCGGAGCGGTGGAACTCCCACACCGCTGCCGGGTCCCCCTCGAACCCGTCGGTGTGCTGCCAGAGGTCCGCCTGAGCGGGACCGACGGCAACGGTCAGGGCCACCGCCGTCGCCATGACGGCTGCCGCGGTGAGGCGTGCGGCTCTGGTGAATGCGGTTCTCATCCCTGTCTCCTTCGCTCGTCCGCCGCTCGTCACGGCGCGCCGTAGATATGGCCTGGCCCCAGAACGCCCGGTGGATGACCTGGCCGAAGTGCTCTGCGCGGTGGGCCGTGTCGACGAAGCGCTGGCCAGAATGCGTAACGCCGCGACGATGACGCATGGCGAGGAGTTGCCCGACCTGCTGGCCCGGCTCCACCGGATCGATGACCTCCGCGCCTGCGCCGCGGCCCGACGTCCCGGAGCTGCTGTGTCGCTGGCAAGGCTGCTGTTCGGGCTCGGAAGGGCTGACGAGGCGATGGAGGTGTGGCGGGCACACTTGGCCGTCACGCATGACTCCGCTCAGCCTGATGAGCTGGGTTACCACTCCGATGACTCCTCGACCCTGGGTGCCCTGTTCGCGCGGCACGGCTGGGTGGCGTGGGCGGAGGAGATATGGCGTGCCGATGCCGACCTCGGCTGTTGGCACTGCCGAGCCAGACTGCTGGGCATGTTGTTCGAGCAGGGCCGCGTCGATGAGGCGGTGGGGGTGTGGCGGGTCCACCCACGCGAACTGCCCGGCGCCCCACCCAGTGAACACTGTCGTGCTGCCGACGGTGTCCGCCGCTGCGGGCCCGTACGCACAGGCCGGGCCCGTCGATGACGGGCCCGGCCTGTGCGAGGTGCTGTGTCAGCTGATCCGGTCGAAGCCGCCCCAGCCCGTTCCCACCCGTGCCGGGGACGAGAGGACCCGGTTGGAGGTGAACGAGCCCGTGCCCGGGTACATCCAGAGGGTGTCGTCGCTGGACTTGCGACTCACGACGTCCGACTTGCCGTCCTGGTTGAAGTCCCCGGCGGTCAGCGCGTTCATGCTGTTCCACCCGTAGCCGATCGGAATGGCCGGGTCGACCACGTGGTCGGTGGTGAACGAACCGGTGCCCGGGTAGAGCCAGAGCACCCCGTCGGTCGCTCGGCCGACGATGTCGGACTTACCGTCCTGGTTGAAGTCGCCGCTGGTGAACACGTCGAAGCGGCCCCAGCTCACGCCGATGCGGATCGAGGAATCCAGGACGGCGTCGGTCACGAGCGCCCCCGTGCCGGGGTAGAGCACCAGGATCTCGTCCGCGGCCCGGCGAGCCACGACGTCGGACTTGCCGTCCTGGTTGAAGTCGCCGCTGAAGATCGCATCGAACTGGTTCCAGCCGGTGCCCACACGTACGGGCGGAAAGTTCAACACCCGGTCCGTGGTGAACGATCCGGTGCCGGTGTACACCCACAGGGTGCCGTCGGCGGCCTTGCGGGCGATGACGTCGGACTTGCCGTCGTTGTTGTAGTCGCCGCTGACGAGGCGGTCGTACTGCCCCCAGCCGGTGCCCACCCGGATCGATGACCCGAGGATCCGGTCGGTCGTGAACGACCCGGTGCCGGGGTAGAGGAACAGCTCGTCGGTGCTGCCGCTGCGGGCGAGGACGTCGTCCTTGTTGTCGCCGTTGAAGTCACCGGAGACGCCGGAGGCCGGGGGTGCCGGCGGAGGCGTGGGCGCGGTCAGACCGCTGCGGCGAATCGGTCGGAAGCTCTGGAGGTCCGTCCACGTGTTCTTGCCCAGATTCCCCATGTTGCTGTTCCGGTAGGGGTTCCGCACCGTCTCGCCGGTCTGGTTGAACGAGTAGACGTACGCGCCCTTGGAGTGGTCACTGCTGCTGGCCCAGAAGGCGAAGAGCTCCATGTGCCCGTCCCGGACCATGGCGTCACCGGGCTGGAATTCGTTGATGCTGCCCAGGGTGAACCACATCGAGTTGCCGTCGCGGAGGAAGTCGTCGGTGTTGTAGTCCCAACCGTCCGACTTCTTGTTCAGGTGCCAGACCATGGAGACCAGTCCGGAACAGTCCCGGCGGTACTTGTGGGTGCCTTCTTCGTCGGAAGCCGCGACGCTCTGGTCCTGGGTGTACGTGAGGCCTCGGTCGACCCAGTTCTGCGCCCGGTCCAGGATCTCGTCCCGGGTGATCGGGCCGTTGATGCTGGACGCCTGCGCCGGCGTGGCGACGACTGTCACTGCGCCCGCCCCCAGGACCAGCAGCGTGATCGCGCTGGCGACCAGGCGGACCACTCCTCGCGGCCCGTAGCGCCTGTCGGACAATCTCATTCCGTTCTCCTCCCGTGAGCGCCCTGGGACTGGGCGCGGTCCTTGGCCCCCGCCGTCGTGACTCGCGCCAGGTGGCGTGCGTCGATTCGGCGCCTACGGCAGGCGCTCGTCCGACCGGCGGTGGCTGGAGAACAGTGGCAGTCCGGGATGGTCGAAAAGCTGAAAGGATCGTCAAGGTTCGTTCCAGGTTTCGCCCCGGTGGGCCGTCTACCTTCGGGCCAGCCGGCGGCCGAGCCGGTCGGCGATACTCACCAGGAGCGGACATGGGAATGCGAAGAGTCGCTTGGACAACGGCCGTCGTCGTCACGACGGTGGCGGTCAGCGCCGGCTGCGGCGGCGGTACGGATCGGACGGCCGCCGCGCCGCCCCCGACCACGTCGGGAATGACAGGCGCGCCGACGGCGACGCCAACGGCCCCCATGCCGAGCGCCACGTCCGCCCCGACCCCGTCCGGGTCGCCGTCGGCCGGCCGGCCGACGCCGGGTGCGACCAGGCAGGGTGCGGACCCCGTACCACATCCGCCGGTCCGCCCGGTGACCACCGGGCCCGCCGCAGTCGTGACGGCGGACGCCTCGTGCGCGGTCTCGACCTTGTCCACCGCGGCCACGGACTCCCTGAGCGGCAGGGAGCCGGGGCTGAGCGTGGCCAAGGTCGCCGTCCTGGGCTGCCGGAACGGCTACGCGCGGGTGGTCGTCAGGCCGGCCGGCGACAGTGTCCTGGCCGAGCCTCAGCTCTTCCTGCGGCAGGTGACCGGGGCCTGGCAGTTCGTCGGCCGTGCCGACGCGGGGCTCGACTGCGGTGACACCGGCCTACCGTCCGCGATCGCCACTGCCTGTTCCGCGCTCACCACCTGACGGACGCCTGCGGAACGGGCAGGTTCGGGGCGTCCATCAGACCGGGCCACCGCTGTCTCCGACGCCGACCCGCGCCTGGCCGTGCCAGGTCTCGGCGAGGAGGGCGTAGGTGTAGCCGTCCACCCAGCCCAGCTCCGCGTGCCAGGAATCGCCGACGCCGTGCTGCTCACGACGCATGCCGACCTTCTCGAGGATGCGTACCGAAGCGAGGTTGTCCGCGAAGCAGCCGGCGGTGATTCTCCGAATGCCCAGGCTGTCGAATGCGTGCGCCACCACCGCGGTGACCGCCTCGGTCGCGTAGCCGTGTCCGCCGTAGGCGGGATCGAAGATGTAGCCGAGGTGGGCCTCGGTCCGTGGTGGCATGCCGGGTTGGCCCATGCCGTCGACGAGGTCGAGCGAGACGGTTCCGATCACCACACCGTCGAGCGTGGCCGCCATGCTGTGGTCGTCGGGGTCTGCGGCCGCGCGTCGCCATGCCGTGCGGAAGGCGGCGGGGTCGACCTGCGTGCGCAGTAGCCAGCGCGTGACCTGCGGCAGATTGCGGTACTCCAGGATCCGGTCGACGTCCTCGTCCCGCACCGGGCGAAGCTCGAGGCGTTCGGTGCGTACGGTGGTGTTCTCCATGAGGCGGCACGCTAGTGGACCCACCCCGCCGAGGCGGACGAATATCGGGCCGCCCGGCCCGACCGGAGCGCTGTCTGAACGCTAGATCTCCAGCCGCAGTCCGGCCCATCGGTGGAGCCATCCCTTGACCTCCACCCGCCGCCGTACCGTCGCGCGGCCCGTTGCGGTGGCCATTGCCGGAGACGGGCGAACAACCATTCCCACCAGGTCGGTCAGGCCGTGGCAGGACACCAGACGAACAGCGTCGCCCCGCAGAGTCACAGCGACGCACGTCGCCGTCTCGGGCCAGCGCGATATCGCGTCCAGGGCGGACGTGTAGGGCTCGTCGCCGTTGCGCAGATGCATCCGCGCCTGATTGCGAATCTCCCACGGCACCCCTGGCAGGGCCGCGAGGGCGCTGGCCTCGGCGCGTGCGTCCGCGCGAGGGTCCAGCTCGTCCCGGTCGAAGTAGGCGACATCCACGTCGCGCTCCGGCGAGACGGGGAGGCCGCTTATCGCGTCCCAGACGCGGTTGCGTACGAAGCCGGCGCCGATCCACCAGTCCGGTAGTCCAAGGTCGGCCGCGGCCCGAAGGACGCGCATCGCTCCCGGGTCTGACTCGATCACGCCCACCACGTCCCGCGCGCCCATGGCCACCTCAGGGACCCTAGACCAGCAGACGTGCACACCGGTGGCGAGGCGAGCGGAGTGCCGGCCCCACCCGCTTCGGGGGAAGCACCACGCACAGGTGGTGAACCGGAGCCGGAAATTGGCCCGGTACCGGCCGATGGTACGACCACACCGTCACACCCGGCAGCGGGTGATCACCGTGTCCGTCGACGGAGCGCGCTCCGTCGACGGACCTCACCGGATCGGCGGCTACGGTTTGCGGGCGAGGAGCCCGACAAAGGTGTGGTAGGTGTCGGTCTGCTGTGGACTCGGCGCGCCCGGCTCCGGACGCCACTCGGCCAGCGGGACCAGCCCCGGTTCCAACACCGTCAGGCCATCGGCGAACGAGAGGATCTCCTCATCGGTACGCCAGCGACCGGTGCCGAGCGACTCGTTGAAGACCCGCTCGACCTCGCGGGCCTTGCGGGAGCCCTCGGGGTCTCGCTCGGCCGGGTCGCGGAAGTGCGAGATCGCCACGTAGCTGCCGGAGGGCAGCGCGTCGATCAACGCCGCCGCCACCCCTCGCGGATCCTCGTCGTCACCAAGGTGGTGCAGGATCGCGAAGAGCAACAACCCGATCGGCCGCTCGAAGTCGAGGAAGCGGCGTACGTCCGGGTGGTCGAGGATTTCCTGCGGGGTCCGAACGTCCGCCTGGATCACCGTCGCGGTGCCCTCCGCGGCGAGCAGGGCCCGTCCGTGGGTCAGGACGATGGGGTCATTGTCCACGTACACCACCTGAGCCTTCGGGTTCTGCTCGGTGGCGACCTCGTGCACGTTGCCCTGGGTGGGCAGCCCCGACCCGATGTCGAGGAACTGGTCGATGCCCGCCTCGGCGACGAGGAAGCGAATCACTCGACGCAGGAAGGCCCGGTTCGCCTGGCCGGCCGCCGGCCCGTCCGGTGTGATGCGCAGGGCGTGCTCGGCGACCTGTCGGTCCACCTCGAAGTTGTCCTTGCCGCCCAGGAAGAAGTCGTAGACCCGGGCCACGCTGGGAATGCGGGGGTCGATGCCGGGGGGTGCCGCCTTGTCGCGGGTCACAGGCGTCTCCGTTCGATGGGGATGGGCGCAGGCTGGGGTCTGCTGGCGGTGCCGGGTAGCGGCGAGTGTAGCGATCGGGAGAGTTGAATTCCGCCCCGACTGGTATCGCTCCCAGCCAACCGTCGGCGCCATGACCGGATGCCGGTGCGGGATCAGCAGGTGCGCGGCTGCCAGCTCACCTTCGTCACGTACATCGGCACGTACAGGTCGCCTCCGCCGGGGCGGGCACACAACGAGCCGGACAGGTTCGACCCGAGGTACGTGTAGGACCAGGTGATCTCGGCGTTACGGGATGTGTGGTTGTAGAAGTTGAAGGCCGGGACGTTGCCGGACCATTCGCCGTTGGTCACCAGAGACGGAGTCGCGGTGGGACCCTCCGCCGGGTGATCCCAGTTGGGCCAGACGCAGAGCATGCCCTGTGGGCAGTTCCCGGGTAGCCATTGTTCGGCTGATGCCTGGGCGGATGCCGCCGAGGCGGCGGGGGCGGTGGCCAGCACGCCTGCGACGGACGCGGCGACGGCGATGGATTTCAGCAGCACGGCACACCCACTTCGATGAAGATCGATGAATGGGCTTCGAGGTTACCGCCTGGAAAGTTGCGTCGTCAATAACTTGGCGATCGCCCTCCGGTCGCAGGCCGAGGGGTGAGATACGTTGGCGATCATCGATACGAAGGGCGCATCGTCGACCCATGACAGGCGTCCGTTCGTCCTCGCTGTTTCGCCGTCCGCGGCTGGGTCTGCTGGCCGTCGTCGTGCTGTCGACGGCGGTGCTCGGCACCGCTCTGAGCGCCGTGCCGGTGGCCGGCGCCGGCACCACGGCGTATCCGGGGATCGGCCCGGCACCCGGTGCGGGCCCGGTGTCCGCGGCGGAGCCGACCGGACCCGTGCCGCCGACGGTGCCGAGCACGCCGAACACCTCGCCCTTCCCGCCGAGTGCGCCCACGAACCTGGCCGCCAGCGAGGTCCGGAGCGGATCGGTCACCCTCACCTGGACGGCCGCCACGCCGGGCTGTTGCGCCATTGCCGGCTACGACATCACGTACTACCAGGCGTTCGACGATGTCATCTACAGCGCCAGCGTCGGGGTCGTCACCACCGCCACGATCACCGGCTACCTCCGGGCGGGTGGGCAGTACTCGTTCCGGGTGGCCGCCCGGGACAGCCTCGGACACCGCTCGACCTCGACGGACACGCTGACCGTTGTCACCCCGGTGACGGACACCGGCCCGGACACCACCCCGCCGAGCGCGCCGCAGAACCTGACCCTGGGCGAGGTGACCGCGTCGACCGCCACGCTGTCCTGGTCGCCGTCGACGGACAACGTCGGGGTGCTCGGCTACAACGTCTACCGGTTCGACGGCTGGTTCAGCTCGATACTTGTCGCCACCGTGCCGGGGACGACGTACACGACGTCGCTACCCGCGTCGACGCCGCTGCGCAACCTGTACTACGTGCGGGCCCGGGACACGGTGGGCAACGTGTCAATCGCGTCAAACACGGTCACCGTGCCCACGACGTCCACTCCGTCGCCCCCGCCGCCCTCGACCTGCCGGGTGACCTACCGCAACCAGTCGGAGTGGCCGGGCGGTTTCGTGGCCACGGTGACGGTTCAGAACTCCGGGACGGTGCCGATCGACGGCTGGATCGCCACCTTCAGCTTCCCGGGAGACCAGCAGGTCACGACGGGCTGGAGCGCCACGGTCGGCCAGACCGGCGCCAGCGTGACCGCCCGTAACCTCGACTGGAACCGCGTCCTCGCGCCAAACGGCTCGGTGACCTTCGGCCTCCAGGGACGGTGGAGCGTCAGCAACGCGCCGCCGACCGCCTTCCTGGTGAACGGCGCACCCTGCACGACGGGCTGATCTGCCTCGACCCATCGCCCTGGTGAGAAGGAGCCTCGTGAACACCCAACCAGCCGCACCCCACCGCCGTCGCAGGGCTCTGTTCGCGGCTGTCACGGCCGGCATCCTCACCGTCTGCGCCACGCTCGGCGGCACGCCCGCGCCCGCCTCCGCCGCGAACACGCTCACCATGCGGGGCGCCGACGTCTCCTCGCTGCAGCGCAGCCTGGATGTGGGCGCCAGGTACTACGACGCCGCCGGCGTCGCCCGCGACCCACTGGACATCCTGAAGTCCGTCGGCGTGAACTACGTCCGCCTGCGGGTCTGGAACAACCCGATCAGCGGCTACAACAACAAGAGCAGGGTGTTGGGCCAGGCGAGAGCGGCCAGGGCGAAGGGCCTCAAGGTGCTCGTCGACTTCCACTACTCCGACACCTGGGCCGACCCCGGCAAGCAGTACAAACCTGCCGCCTGGGCCGGTCACAGCCTGAGTCAACTGCGTACCGACGTGTACGCCTTCACCTACGACGTCTGCTCCAGTCTGAGCCAGCAGGGCACCCCGCCGGACAGCGTGCAGATCGGCAACGAGATCAACGTCGGGATGCTGTGGAACGAGGGCAAGGTCGTCAACAACGACTTCGCCCCGCTGGCCGGCCTGCTGAAGCAGGGCTACAACGCGACGAAGGCGTGCGGCGGCGGCATCCCGGTGATGATCCACACCGCGAACGCCGACAGCAACGCCAACGCCCGATGGTTCTACGACGGCATCCGCGCCCAGGGTGTGCAGTGGGACATCACCGCCCAGTCGTACTACTGCATGTGGCACGGCACCCTGGCGAACCTCTACAACAACATCGTCGACCTGCGCGGCCGCTACGGCAAGCCGGTGGTGATCGTGGAGACCGCGTACCCCTTCACCCGGAACAACGCCGACTACGAGCCGAACGCCATCGGCAACGCGACCTGTGACGGCATCGCCGCGACCTGGTCCGGGCAGGCCCAGGAGTTCGACTGGGTCCAGAACACCGCCCGCAACGCCGGGGCCATCGGCGTCTTCTACTGGGAACCAACCTGGTACGCCGTCAACGGCAACGGCTGGGACCCGGCCAACATCAACGGCACCGGAAACCAGTGGGACAACATGGCCGTCTTCGACTGGTCCGGGCGGGTGAACCCGGGCGTGCGCTGGACGCCCTGACCCGTCGCCGGACGCGCGGCTGCTGCTGTGGCACCACCCACCGGTACGGGCCGCCGGCTGGTCCGCCGCGATGCGTTCAGCCCGTGAGTCGGATGCCGTGGCCGCGTTCGGGTCGCGGGGTCACCACAGGCCCCGCTCGCGGAACTGAGCGAGTCGGCCCGGTGGCAGGCAGCTGGTCAGGTTCCGTTCCAGGTCGACAAGTTCGAGGTCGACCGCGTACACCACGAAGTCGTCGGTGACCGGCAGCGTGTCCGACCAGTCGCGCCGGTTCAGCCGAGCCGCAACCGCGCACATCAGTCGCCGGAGGATCTCGGACCCAGCCCCGACGTCGGCGTCGTCCGCGTCGAGCAGGGCGAGTTCCTGCCGTATCAGCCGCGACGGCCCGGTGTCGTCGAGGTCGATGTCGGTGCTCGACTCGAAGTCCTGCGGCGACCAGGCCGCTCGGACTTCCAGCGCGCGCAGGTCGGCGCGCTCGTCCGCGGTGGCCGCGCTGATCCCGAGCGACAGCTGCTCGGGTCCGGCGTAGCTGAGGGCGAGGCAGGCGACGGGGTCGTCGACCGGCAACCGTGCGGCGGCGTCCGGGATCAGCGCCACCAGCGCGTCTTCGAGGGCGCGGCACGCCACGTCGAGGTCGAAGCCCGCCGGTGGTCGGGCGTACACCTCCCGCGTCTTCCTGCCCGCGACCTCGACGAGCCGGAGCAGGCCGTTGTCGTCGTGCTCGGCCACCAGGACGGCCTGCGAACGACCGTGGTGCGCGATCTCGACGCGGCTGATCCGCCCTTCGGTGTACGAGTACGATTCCCGCCCCGAGCCGCGTCGCGCGACCATGTCCGCCGAGCGCATCAACCCGTCTTCGAAGCGGTACTCGTGCAGGTAGATCGGGCCGTCGGTGTCGAAGTGCGCTGCCTCGACAACCTCATCGCCGTGGCGGAAGAACGTCTCGTAGTACCGGCGGCCGTGCAGGAACCCGCTGTACTCCTCAACCACGGCCACCCGGCCCTGGGCATCGAACCCGAGCCGCAGGACGTCGGCATCCACCGGCGGACGGGCCTCCAGACGACGTCCGGGCCTGAGTAGTCTCCGCTCGAAGCGCAACGGGCGCAGGTCGAGGCCCGGCCAGGTGTACCAGTCCCAGCGCGCGACGAGCGCTGTTGCCGCCCGCTTGCGGGACTCGTACTCGTCGGCGAGCTGGGCGAACCGCGCCGCGACATCGGGCATGCCGAGGATCGTACGGCTCACCGCGCGGTGCCGACCGCCACCGTCCGCGGGAGGTTCGCCCTCGGTCGAGGGAGCACATGCCGCCGCGCCGGTTCGTAAGGTGGCCCCATGGCACCCGTGACCGGCGCCGTGCCATCGCTCCTGGCGCCCGGGTGCCGCGACTCCTGGCACTGATGCCCTCGGGAGGGGAAGAGATGGCGGCGACCGGCGGCGCCGCCTCTGGTAACCGGGAGGTCCGGCACTGCCAATTCCGACGTCGGCGATTGAGGTGTCTCGGTCATTCCTTCGACAGTGGTACCTGCGCTGGACGCAGCATTTCGACCATGTGCGGGAGGTGCGGTGCGGCGGCACCGTCGGCGTCAGTAATCTGAGGCTCCCGTGCGGTAGAACGAACGGGATGCCGGCGGGAAATCTGGTGAATGAGCGAGAGCCGCCCGGTGGAATGCCGTTTCGAACAGGGGTGGTGGCGTGAATCCCGATTTACGGGAGCTCATCGCGGAGCTGCGTACCGACCTGGAGGCCGCCCAGCCCGCGACGCTGGTCTGGGCCCAGATAGATCAGGGCGCTCCGGCCGACACGATTCCCGCCGAGCTGCCCCAGTCGGTCCGGGAGCTGCTGGAGACCGCCGACGGCATCCTGGCCGGCGCGTTCGACCTGCCCGGGGCCGCGAACATCAACGACCTTCAGTCCCACCTCGACTCGATGCCCGAGTTCACCGGCGTCGCTGACGAACCCAGCGAGTGGCTGGTCTTCGGCCGGCTGCACGACGAGCCGCTGCTGATCCGACGCGACACCGGCGCGGTCTGGTATTTCCCCGCGGAGACCACCGACGAGTGGTTCGCCCGCGAGTTCTTCCTGGAGGTCGCGTCGGACCTTGACTCGTTCCTCGCCTACTACGTCTTCGGCGCCGGCTATGGCGAGATCGGCTTCGACCACGACGACTGGTGGGGCTTCCTCGGCGAGCAGGGTCTGACAGTGCCCGGCGACGACGGGGAGGCGGACGGCTGAGGCGACACCTGTGGTCCGCCTCCGGGTGCCACGGGCCGACCAGGGACCCTGCCGCACCACTGTGTGCCGCCGCGCCCCCTCAGGCGGAAGCACGGCCATCGCACGACAACTGTGGTTGCCGTGCGATGGCCGCAGGGACGGCGTGCTGGATCAGGCCGCGAGGGTTTGTAGTTCGGCGATCCCTCCGCAGGTGGTCCCACCGAGGTTCTTGAACGAGATCGTTATCTGGCGCTGGGATGACCCGTTGCTGTTGATGCGCTGGATGTAGATCATGCGCGTGACCTCGAACTGGCAGGTGATGGGGTAACTGCCCTGGGGTGACGCGCCGACCAGGTAGACCGAGGTGACCGGGTTCGCGTTGTTCCAGGTCGTGGACCAGGTGCCGCCGGACGCTGTGCTGCCGATGGTGAAGTTGTAGCTGACGGCGGTGGAGCCCAGCCGGATATCGGTCTGGCAGGCGACGGTCCCCACGTTCTTGACCTCCACCCAGAATTGGCGGAGCGCGCCCGCCGCGCCCGGCTGCACGAACCACGTGCGCGTCACCCGGAACTGGCAGGCGGCCGTGCTCGTGGCGCCGCTCGGGTTGAGGCCGACCACCCAGTTGGTGTTCCAGGGGATGTTCCAGAGGTGCGTCTGGGTGCCTCCCGGGCTGACGCCGCCGGTGGAGGCGTAGGCCGTGCTGCTCACCGCAGCGAGCTGCACCGTCGCGGCGCAGGCGATCGCGCCGACGTTCTTGAGGGTGAACTGGAACTGTCGCTGCCCGCCCCACAGTTGGACGTACTGGCTGCTGATCGTCTCGAACTGGCACGTGGTCGAGGTGGTGGCGCCGGCCGGGTTGTAGCCGACCACATAGGCGGCGTCGGCCGGGGCGTTGGTCCAGGACCACCCCTGCGTCCCGCCGACCGCGACAGTGCCGGTGTACCACGTCGCGGCGGTGCCGATCCCGCCCTTCGCGGCGCTGCCGATCTCGCCCGTCGCCATTGCGGCGGCCCGTGCGTCGCGCATTGACGGCTGCGACGGCGTGCCGGCCTGTGCGACGCCGACTGACGCGATGGCCAGGCCGAGCACCGTCGCGGCGACGACGGCAGCGCGGATTCTTCCCCTCATTGAAGCTCCTTTACAGATTGATTCGGGTCACCCACCCGGTCCTCCATGAGGCTGCTCGGCCCCCCTTGCCATCGGCTAGCCGTCCGATAGCCGCGCAGGCACCGACGAATACAATGTGGTCTATATATTGAGGTGGGGGTTGTATGAAATGGCGCCTGCTCGGTCCGGTTGAGGCCGTGGTGCGGGGCGAGCGGGTGTCGTTGGGGCGGCCCCAGCAACGCGCCGTGCTTGCCTATCTACTGCTGAATGCGAATGTGGTCGTATCGGCGGAACAAATGGCTGAGGCGCTGTGGGGTGGGGCGTTGCCCGCGCGTGCCCGCGCGCAGGTCCAGGTCTGCGTCTCCCGGTTGCGACAACTGACCCGTGCGGCCGACCTGCCCGAAATGATCTTTTCGGGATCCGGCGGGTACCGTCTCGAACTCACCGACGACGACCTGGACGCGGTGGTCTTCTCCGGGCTCATCGCTGATGCCCGCCGCCACGCCGATGCCGGAGAGCACGAGCCGGCCGCCATCCTGTTACGACAGGCGCTGGCGTTGTGGCGCGGCCCGGCACTCGCGGGCGCGTCCGCCGCGTTCGTGTCGGGGGCCGCTGCGAGCCTGCACGACAAGCGGCTGGCCGCGTCCGAGGACCTGTTCGACGCCGAGTTCGCGCTCGGCCGGCACGCCGCCGCGGTGGCCCCGTTGCGCCGACTGGTGACCGGAAACCCCTGGCACGAGGGTCTCGTCGTGCGGTTGATGACGGCGCTGGCCGAGTCCGGGCATCAGGCCGAGGCGCTGCGGGTGTTCGAGCGGATCCGCCACCGACTCGCCGACGAGTTGGGCGTCGAGCCGGGAGCGCGGCTCGCGGAGACCCACCTGCGGGTGTTGCGGCAGCAATTTCGGCCGAGCCGGCCCGCGCCGGCCGCCGGGGACGCCGGAGCGGGCCTGCGCCCGGCTCAACTGCCCGCCAGCCTGTCGACCTTCACCGGTCGCGACGACGCGCTTGCCGAGATGGACGCCATGCTGAGTCGGGCTCGGCAGAGCGGCGCCCTGGCGGTCGTCGCCATCGTCGGTACGGCCGGGGTCGGCAAGACGGCGCTGGCAGTCCGGTGGGCACACCGGGTGCGGCAGCTGTTCGACGGTGGGCAGCTCTTTCTGGACCTGGGCGGCTACTCGCCCGGGGCGCCGCTCGCGCCGCTGGACGCGTTGTCACGCTGCCTTCGCGCGCTCGGTGTGCCGCCCGCACAGGTACCGGACGACGTCGACGAGGCGGCGAATCTCTACCGAAGCGTGGTCGCGGACCGGCAGCTGCTGTTCCTGCTCGACGACGCCCGAGACACCGCGCACATCCAGCCGCTGTTGCCGGGCGGCGCCGGCTGCCTGGTGATCGTGACCAGCCGGGGTCGCCTCGGTGGGCTGGCCGCCCGGCACGACGCGCAGCGGCTGTCGTTGGACGTGCTCGCGCCGCCAGCGGCCACCGAGCTGCTGGCACGCGTCATCGGCGAGGATCGGGTCACCGGGCAGGAGGCCGCGCTCGCGGAACTGGCGCAGGACTGCGCCCACCTGCCGCTGGCGCTGCGCGTCGCCGCGGCGGACCTGCAGACCCGTCCGCACGAGGCGATCAGCGAGTATCTGGACCGGCGGCGCGCGGGCGACCCGTTGGCCGCGCTGGCCGTTCGCGAGGACGACATGGTCGACCTGTTCGACGTGCCCGCCGCCGCTGACCGGTGGTGTTCGCAGGTGCTACGTGTGCCCCTGCGCCTCCCTGCCGGCGCACGGTCGCACCCGCAGTTCACCAACCACGTCGACGCTCTCGCCTGGCTCGACGTCCAACGGCACAACCTCGTCACCGCGACAGGTCAGGGACTGCACGCGTTCGCCTCGTCGCTGTCGAACGCGCTGCGGGGATGCCTGCGACTGGGAACGCACGTCACGGACTGGTCCGAGGTCGCGCGGATCGCCCCCGCCACGGCCGGGTCGAGGGGCACGGGCAGCCCGAAGCGGCAGCCCGAGTGAGCCTCGCGGTCCAGGCATTTCTCCACATCATCGCCGTCATCCTGATCGCGCTCACCGCCCTGCCGCTGCGGACCCGGGGCGTCGCACTCGCGCTCCTCGGGGCGGCCTGCGCCCTGCTCGCCTATGCCTGGCCGGTGATCACCAGCTGACCTCGCCGCGATCGGCGATCTTCGTCCTCCCGCCGCGACTGGCAGCGGCGACGCGCCACTCACGGTACGTAGCGGGCTCTGCCGACCGACGTCAGCCCAACGGACCAGCGCCAGGGATGACGCCCCGGTACAGCCCACCCGGGCGGTCCCAGTGCAGAACCGCCGTACATGGTTCGGTATCGGTGCGGCGTACGGATACCGCGACGGTCTTCGCTTGCTGCGGGGGTACGTGTGCCGCGTCGAGTCGACCCCCGGTGGCGCGGACGCCTCCCGATCGCAACAGCCGCCCCTCGGTGGTCAGCTGCCACTCGAAGACGGCGTTGGCGCAGCGGTTCGATCGGGCGAGCTTGAACTCGCCGGCCACGCCGCGGAACTGGATCACCCGCTGCCTACTGGGGAAGTCGAAGGTGGCGTTGACCTGGCCGCCCGGGCCGACCTGCCACTGGTAGCCGGCAATGTACTCGTAGCAGCCCCCGCCACCCTCGGAAGCGCCGCAGCCCACGCCCTTTATGGTTTCGGGCCGGTCTCCGGACCGATAGGTGGGCGCCCACTGTGCGGTGGAGAGCACGAACATCGTCAGGAAGACCAGGCCTACCGCCGCCACGCAGAGGCGGATCCGCTGCTGGTGTGGCGTTGGTCCGGACCCGTCCGCCTCCTGCTGCGACGGTGTCGTCGCGGGAGGCGCGGCGGACAGCGGACTCACCCCGCCGGCCAGATACTCCTGCAGAATCAGGTGCCGAAACTGATGGCGTGCACCGGATTGGCGGAGCACACCCCGGCGGTGGGCGTCGTCGAGGAATCGGGCCAGCCGGAACGGCAACCGGCCAGTGACGCCCAACCAGAGTCGGGCAACGAGGAACGAGCCCCACGGGTGGTCGAGCATGGTGGCCAGGGCGTACGCCGAGCCGAACACCACGACAAAGAGTGCGGCGTACCCGATTCTCAGGCCCAGCAGATTCGCCAGCAGCAGGCCGATCGCGACACCGATGAGCGCCCCACCCCGTAGGCCTCGGGAGATCGCACGCGCGCGTTCCTTGGACAGGGCCGACCGGGGGGTTGCCTCCTCCGCGTGGATGTTCTGCGGCGGCCCGCCCGTGTAGCGCACGACCGCGACAGTGCCAAGACCCGTCACGGCGGCTACGACCAACCCGAAGGCGGGCCCGAAGACGGGTACGAACAGCAGCGTCGTCAGCAGGGCGACAAGGCCGCCGGAGATGGCGGTGAAGCCGGTACGGATGAGCGGGTTCAGCTCCCACCACCCCACGTCCTGCACGCCATGCTCGCTCATGTGCCGGGCCAGGAACATCAACCAGCGTTGTGCCTGTTCCGGGTGGTAGGTGACGTCGACGGCCGGCGACTGGTCAGACGGGCCGCGGCGGGGCCGTGGCAGGTAGACCGCGGGGACGAAGGCCGCCACCAGCCGAGCCTCCACCGAGCGCTGCCCGGCGGCGGTCTGCGCCGCATCGAGCAGGTCCACCGGATCCGCGGTGGGCGCGGCCTGGTAAGTGCCGCGGGCGAGGGCCACCATCAGCGGGGTGGAGAACGCCCCCGCCAGCGGCCCGTCCTGGTGCGTCCTCAGGTGGGCGAAGACCGGCTCCCAGCGCGGATCCGGCACTGGCTGGGACAGATAGGTGATGGCGTCCTCGACTTCCACCGACGCCAGCTCGACCACCGCCGCCCGGGACAGCACGCGGCTGCGCGCCACGGCCTGCTCGTACTCGTCGCTGCGGCAGGTCACGACCAGCGGCCGCCCTGCCGCGGCGAACAGGTCGAGGCTGTCCATCGCCTGCGCGATGGCATCAGCCGGCAACTCGTCGAGGCCGTCGAGGATCGGCAGGACCCGCTGCTTCTCCACCAGACGCCGCGCGAAGGCCAGCGGGTCGCCGTAGTCGGCAAGCACGTCACCGTAGTCCTCGGCCAGCCGGCGGGCCACGAAGTCAGCCAACCGCTCGGTGGTGTCCCAGGCGTGGATTGAGAGAAGCACCGGCAACGGCTCGCCGGCGGCAGGACGGCGGATCAGGCCGAGGGTCAGCAACATCGCGAACACGGTCTTGCCCGCACCAGGGTCACCGAGAACCATCAGCTGTCGGTGCGGCAGGCTGCGGAACGCCTCCACGATGTCGTTGTTCGACTCATCGGTCTGGCCGCGCAGCGGTAACTGCTGCCAATCACCCCCGAGTCGATCGTCGATGACGAAACGCCGCGCCGCGGCCGGTCGGCCCGTCGACGACCAGTGCACCAGCACCGGCGCCGGTCGGGTGACCTCCCGCCGTACCGCCTCCTCCGCCCAGTCCGTCCGGATCCGGCTCGCGAGATCGGCAACCGCCTGCCCGATCCGCTCCTCGTCGACCACCGGTGGATCCGCGCGCCGAGCGAGCTTCTCCCAGACCAGGATGACGGTGGCGACCGCGCCGGACAACGCCGCGACGATGTCCGCCCAGGCCCCCCACCGTTGAAACTCCTCCGGGCTGTCGGCGTGGAGAGCCTTCGCCACGATCGACATGATCGCCGCGAGCAGTCCGACACAGAACAGGACCTGTCCGGCCCGCCGTACCGTGTCCCGCCGCCATCCCCTCACAAGATTCATCATCGGCCACTGCGGCCACCGCGTCACGCAGCAGATATTCATTCACGTGTCGCGGCTCCCGGCGGGTCTCCGCCCCGATCACTCCAGCCCCGCACGCCATGCGTCGCGGTGTGCGTCGAGGTAGTCGGCGGTTGCCAGCCAGTAGGGCCCGTCCTCGGTCCAGATCCTGGCCCAGGGCTGACGCTGCTGCCGGGCGCCCTCACGCAGCAGGTCGTACATGGCCCTGGCGCGGCGGCCCAACAGGGCGGCCAGCGCCGGACGGGAAGCGTCATCGAGACCGTAGCCGTCAACGAACGTCCGCAGCCGTGCCGCGGACTGCCGCACCGGCCGGTCCGCGCGGAGACCGGCCATGCTCTGGGCGGCGTACGCGAGGTCCCACAGCCGCGAGCCCGGCGCGGCCCCGTCCCAGTCGATAAGCACCCAGCCCCGATCCGACCTGACCAGGTTCCAGGGCGCTACGTCGTTGTGGCAGATCATCTCCTTCCGGTCGGGCGGGATGACCTGGTTCCAGGTGACGCCGGCCGGCGGTACGAAACTGGCCAGCGCCTCATGTAGGTGCGCCAGCAACTGTCCGATCGAGCGCAGTTCCGCTGTGGAGTACGTGCCCGACGCCGCCCCCATCTCGCCCGGCACGTACTCCAGCACCTGCCTGCCCTGCTCGTCCCGGCCCATCGGACGAGGGCACGCGGTGAACCCGACGGCGTGCAGATGCTCGAGCAGCAGGTCGACAGTCTCAATCCAGGGCCCGAGGGGCCGACGAACAGTGTCGCCGACTCGCACGACCCCGGTCGTGACGTTGCCCTTCAGTACTTCTTCGCGGTTGTTCACCCCGAGATCGTGCCTCGGCAGCCGGACGGGTCCGGTCAGTCGGCGTCGGCCTGGTGTCGGAGGTTCTCGGGGACTGGCAGTCCGTACTTCTCGGCCAGATGGAGGGTCTGGGCGTAGCGGCGAGCTTGACGCACGACGTCGCCGAGGACATATGCGTTGGTGCCAGCACCGGCGATCACGGCAACCACCGGCATCGCCTTCGCAACCTTGTCGACCGGAACCGCGCGCCCGTTCGCGAACTGCTTCATGAGCCTCTCGACCGCCGCCATCAGTTGGTGGTCATCCCGCAACTTCTGGCTCCATCGCACCCGGTCCTTGGCGACGTTGAATGCCGCGCCGGCCCTCCGAGTGGTCTCGACCTTTCCCGCCTGGTTGCGATAGGCGCGCACCACCATCCGGTCGACCAGGTGGCTCAACTCATTGTCATTCACGTCGAACCCGTAGGCGTAACAGACGCGCGTCGCGACGGCCGTACTCAGCACGTGCATCACGATCATGTCCAAGGTGATGGCGGCGATGCCGCCCGCGAACGGCACCATCGCGAGCACGCCCATGGCGCCACCTTGGAGCGCACCGTTGGTCCGCCACCGCAGGGCCATCGTTCGGGAGAAGCCGTCGAGATGTTCGAGGTCCAGACCCTTGAGATCCACAAGCTTCGCGACGTCGCGTCCCGCTGCCCGGTGATGCGCCAACACCTTCTCGGGATCCACCAGCTCCGTCGTCCAGTCGGTAACGAGTTCGAGGAGGTGGACCGCCTGCCTGGCGACCGGGGCCAGCGCCGCGTCGGCCACCACCTCAAGGCCCCCCTTGACCACCGGGGGTGTCACGTCCGAGACGGCCCTGCCTGCCTTGCGGGCGGCATCCCTGACCTGGCCGCCTGCCTCGCCGAGCGCGGCCCTGGCTCTGGGTGGGAGTAGTTGGCGGCGTTCGGCCTTCTTCGTCCAGTGCCGCTGCAACTCCGCCCAGCGTCGCTCTTCGTAGGGCGACATCGCGGGCGCCTGCTCGGGACCTGCGCTCATATCCGCAGAGGTTAGGCGATCGTGTCGGCGCTGGCCCATGTCCGCACGGCCAGACTTCAGCCCTCCAGAGGAGGCGGAGCCGAGATGAACGGCAGCGACAGCAGGGGCATACGGGCCGCCGCGCTCATCGGGGCGGGCCTGTCCGTCGTCGTGCAGGCAACCCGGCTGCGGGGCCGGTTGCGGCCCGGCGGCGCAACGACACGCCCGTCGCGATACGGCTCGCACCAGGTCGTCCTGGACGCGCACTCACTCGTACCCGGCCGAGCGCTCGCTGACTCGCGCATCAAGACGGTTGCCTGGTCACCGCGAACGCTCCGCTTGGCCGTGGGGCCGGACGTGTGGTGACCAGGGATCTCCGGTCGCACCGGCGGCGAGGTGATCTTCGTAGCTGGCCACCTTGACGTTGACGAGATCGAGGCAGTCGCCCAGCCGCGCGAGCTGCTCGGTGATGTGACGCCGGTGCTCGCGGAGCAGCTCGAGCCGTTCGGCCTCGTTGCCGCTGCCCTCGCGGACGAGCTGGGCCAGGCGGCCGATCGTCGTGAGTGGCATCCCGGAGGCGCGGAACTTCACGCAGTTCGCCAACCACTCCACGTCCCAGGCGCTGTAGACACGCCTGCCCGATCCGTCACGCCGTACCTCGCTGGCCAACAGGCCCTTGCGCTCGTAGAGCCGCAGGGTGTGCACGCTCAACCCGGTGCGCTGCGCCACCTGTCCGATGCTCAGGTCTCCGTCCGACACGGTGCCGACCGTAACCCGTTGACCTAGACCGCGGTCTAGCACCTAGCGTCGGCGGCATGACCAGCGACACGGCCGACACCATGTTCGGCGCCCACAGCACGACCGGAGACGTCCTCGCCGGAGTCGACCTCACCGGCCGGACTGCCATCGTCACGGGTGGCTACTCCGGCCTCGGTCTCGCCACCACCCGCGCGCTGACCCGGGCCGGGGCTCGGGTCGTCGTCCCCGCTCGCCGGCCGGACGCCGCGCGGCTGGCGCTTGCCGACGCACCCGGGGTCGAGGTCGACCAGGTCGATCTCGCTGACCTCGCCTCTGTCCGCGCGTTCGCCGAACGGTTCCTCCGCGGTCACTCCGCCCTGGACATCCTGGTCGCGGGCGCCGGGGTCATGGCGTGCCCGGAGACCCGGGTAGGACCCGGTTGGGAGGCGCAGTTCGCGATCAACCACCTCGGTCACCACGCGCTGGTGAATCTGCTGTGGCCGGCGCTCACCGCCTCCGGTAGCGCTCGTGTCGTCTCGGTCTCCTCCGGGCGCGACCCCTCGTGGCGGATCCGGTGGGACGACGTGCAGTTCGAGCGCGGCTACGACAAGTGGGAGGCCTACGCCCAGTCCAAGCTCGCGAACATCCTGTTCGCCCGCCACCTCGGCCTGCTCGGCAGGCCGCACCGGGTCCGCGCCTTCTCCGTCAACCCCGGCTATGTCCAGACTCCGTTGCAACGACACCTCGCGGTCGACGAGATGGTCGCCGCCGGCTGGATCGACGCCGACGGAACTCCCGCGCCGGGCCTGTTCAAGACCGTCGAGCAAGGCGCGGCAACCCAGGTCTGGGCCGCCACGTCGCCCCACCTCGACGCGTACGGCGGCGACTACTGCGTGGACTGCCAGGTCACCGACGGCATTCCGGGTGACAGCGGTACGGCGGCCCGGCTCTGGGCGCTCTCGGCGGAACTGACCGGCCTCGATCTCATCGACCGAGTCTGACCCGTCCCGCCTGCTCGGCCCTTGGTCCCGCTGTGGCCCGTCCCGAACTGACCCCGTGTGGTCAGGGCGGATGCCCGTTCGATGGAGACCGCGCTGGCGGATCATCGCGGTAGCGCCGCCCGTTGTCGGGAATCGATTCGCGCGCCTCCGTGTAAGCCTTACGTTCACGAACTTCGATGTCCTGGCCCCGGCTCGACGGGGAGTATCGGTGCGCCGCGGACTGTGGTGGGAGGAGACCTGATGCGCGGACGCAGATGGGCGACCCTGGTGGCGACGGTGGCACTCGCACTGGGTGGGCTGGTCGGGGCCGGCGCCACTCCGGCTGCGGCGGACCCGCAGGGCGGCACGCTGCGCGGTGTCTACTACGACGGCCAGTTCTGCAACAGCTACGGCAGCGAGGGCGCCCGGACCGGGCAGTGGAGCTGGTACTACTGCGAGTACCGCCAGTACGGCCCGAGCGCTCCCGGCTTCTACTTCCTCTGGACCTTCACCTACTAGCGCCGGTCAGGCTACGAGCGCCCGGGTCGCGGCGGCGAGCCGCTGCCGAGCGATGGGGTCGTACGCCTGCTGGTGGGCCGGGGTGTCGTCGAAGCGGTCGAAGTAGCGACCGGACACTCCGTCGAGAGCGGGATCCGCGACGAGTCGCAGTGTCGGCAGCACCCCGGCGTCGACTGTGGTGACCGGGGTGAGGCCGCTGGCGTGCACCATTGGAGTGTCCATGAGGTGGGCGGGGTGCACGGCATTGACTGTCACCACGTCGGCCGGCACATCGGCGGCCAGGTCGAAGGTGGACATGATCATTGCGAGCTTCGCCCGGCAGTACGCGACGACCGCGTCGTAGGGGTCGTTCTCGAAGCCGAGGTCGTCGAGGTCGAGAGGGGCCTGACCCATCGACGCCACGTTCACGACGCGGGCCGGAGCGAAGGTCGTCAGGAGCGGTAACAGTCCGGTGGTGAGCAGGTAGGGCGCGAGATGGTTCACGGCCAGTCGCAGTTCGTGGCCCTGTCGGCTCACCGCGCGTCGGGTCGGGTCGGTCGCACCGACGGCGGCGTTGTTGACGAGCACGTCAAGCCGATGTTCGCGTTCACGTACGCGTGCTGCCAGAGCGCGGACCTGGTCGAGGTCGGCCAGGTCCGCGAGGTACGTCCGCACTGCCGGCGTCAACGCGCGCAGCTCGCTGGCGACCGCGTCGAGCCGGGTCTGGTCCCGCCCGTGCAGCAGAAGCGTGGCCCCTCGTACGGCGAGGTCGCGGGCGAGGTGGTAGCCGACGCCGCTGGTGGCGCCGGTGATCAGGACGACCTTGTCTTTCATGGAGTCTCCGCATCTTGATACCCATCAAGGCCTTGATGGTAGCAATCATCCTGACAAGAATTCAGCCCGGTACGATCTGCTGGTGGAGATGCCCGCCGACGAACGCCTCGGCTTCGACATCAAGCGCGCCGAGCAGGCGCTGATGGCGGCCAAGGCCGCGGCGCTGCGCCCGGCCGATCTGACCGTCGCTCAGTACGCGGCACTGTTCGCCCTCGCCGACAACCCCGGCATGTCGGGAGCCGCGCTGGCGCGAGCCTGCCTGGTGACGCCCCAGGCCATGACCGGCGTCCTCAAGGCCCTGGAGGATCGAGGGCTGGTGCGACGCTCGCCGCACCCCTGGCACCGCCACGTCCTGGAGACCAGCCTGACCGAGGAGGGCCGCGCCACGCTGCGTCGGTGCGACCGCGAAGCGGTGCGGATCGAACGGCGGATCGCCGACGCGTTGAGCCCCGCCGAGCGGGACCAGCTCCGTGACCTGCTGGCCAGGTGCGTCGAGGCGATCCGCGACACCGGTCAGCCGGAAGCGGGCCACTGAGACGGCAGCGCTTATTTTTGCGTGGCGCGCATATTTGCGCGTTGCGCAAGTAGTGCTACCGTTGTGGCATGACGGGGTTGCGGGAGCGCAAGAAGGCCGAGACGCGGGCGGCGCTCGGCTGGGCCGCGATCCACCTCACCGTCGAGCGCGGCTACGACAACGTCCGCGTGGAGGACATCGCCGCGGCGGCCGGGGTGTCCCCGCGCACCTTCAACAACTACTTCTCCAGCAAGGCCGAGGCGATCGCCTCCCGCCACCTCGACCGCAGTCTGCGCACCGCCGCCGCGCTGCGCGAACGCCCCGCCGACGAGCCGCTCTGGACGGCGCTCACCCAGGCCGCGCTGGAGCAGTTCACCCGCGGCCCGGAGGTCGAGGCGATGCCGTCCCCCGCGCACGGGCAGTGGGTGGCCGGGATCCGCACCATGCTCGCCGAGCCCGCGCTACAGGGCGAGCGGCTGCGCGCCGTCGCGGTCGCCGAGGCCGAGTTGGCCGCCGCGGTCGCCGAGCGCACCGGCACCGAACTCGCCACCATGTACCCGAGGCTCGTCGCGGCCGCCGCCAGCGCCGCCGTCGCCGTCGCCATGCAGCACTATCTCGACAGCCCCGACCCGCCCACCCCGATCGAGCACCTCATCACCGACGCCTTCACCCAGGTCGCCGCCGGCCTCCCGGCGCCGCCCCGCTGAGGCCCGACCTCCGCTCACACACCGCCTCACCACACGCCCTCAGCCGCTCATCCCCGCGGCGGGTCGGCCGCCTGCCGCGCCTGCCGTGGCGATGACGCACGCCCCGGAAGGATCACGACTGTGATCGATGTCCTCATCGTCGGAGCCGGTCCCAACGGCCTCATGCTCGCCTGCGAGTTGGCCCTGGCCGGCGTCCACCCCGTCGTCCTCGAACGTCACGTCACACCCACCGGCGAGCCCCGCGCCAACGGCGTCGTCGGCCAGGTCGTCCGCCTGCTCGACCGGCGCGGCCTCTACGCGCGGCTCAGTGGCGAGAGCACCCCGCCGACCCCCCAACCCGCCTTCGTCTTCGGCGCGTTCCCGCTGGATCTCACGATGCTCCCGGAGAACCCGCACTACGTGCTCGGCGTGCCGCAAGCCCAACTGGAGGCCACCCTCGCCGCCCGGGCCGCCGAGCTCGGCGTCGAGCTGCGCCGCGGCCACGAGGTCGTCGACCTTCGCCAACGCCCCGACGCGGTCGAGGTCAGCCTTGCCGACGGTACGCAGCTCAGCTCCCGCTTCCTCGTCGGCGCCGACGGCGGCCGCAGCGCGGTGCGTCGCCTCGCCGGCATCGATTTTCCTGGCGTCACCAACGACCGGTCGATCTCCCGCACCGCCACCGTGACCGTCCCCGCGTCATCCCTCGATCCCGAGACCGGGGGCCTGCGCGTCCCCGGCTACGGCGTCGTTCCGCCGTTCCAGCACACCCGCACCGCGCGTGGTCTGATCGCCTGGGCTCCGTTCCTCGGTCGTCCGGCGATCCTGAGCACGACGGAGTGGCCCGACACGCCACCGAGCGACGAGACCCCGATGAGCCTGGCGGAGCTACGCGCCAGCGTCGCCCGGGTGCTCGGCGCCGACGTTCCGCTCGGCGAACCGGACGGCCCCGGCCTGCTGCGGCGGCTGGCCGGCCAGAACACCCGTATCGCCGCCCGCTACCGCGCCGGCCGGGTGCTGCTGGTCGGCGACGCCGCGCACGTGCACCCCGCGATCGGCGGCCCCGGGCTCAACCTGGGCCTACAGGACGCCGTCAACCTGGGATGGAAGCTCGCCGCCACGGTCCGCGGCTGGGCGCCGCAGGGCCTACTCGACACGTACGAGACCGAGCGCCGCCCCGTCGCCGAACGGGTCGTCATGTCCACCCAGGCACAGTCGGCGCTCATCGGCCCCGGCGACGAGATCACCGGCCTGCGGGACCTCTTCGCCGAGCTGCTGCGCAAGCCGGAGGTGACCGGGCACATCGCGGCGCTGATGTCCGGCGCGGACATCCGCTACCCCGCCGACCCCGCGGACCCGTTGGCGGGTCGCTGCGCGCCCGACGTGGTCGTGCACGGTGACCACGGACCGGTGCGCCTCGCCGAGCTCACCCGCGCCGCCCGGCCGCTGCTGCTGGACTCCACGGGTGTTTACGCCGATGTCGCCGCGCCTTGGCGCGACCGGGTCGACGTGATCACCGGCTCCCTGGAGGGCACGACCGCGACCGCGTTGCTCGTGCGCCCCGACTGCTTCGTCGCCTGGTCCGCCGGGGACGCCGGTACGCTGCGCGCCTCGCTCACCCACCACTTCGGCCGGCCCGGATGAGCGGCCGCCGTGGCCTTCCACCGAGCATTGGCGGACGCGGGTCAGGGCCTGCGCCGGAGTTCGCGCAGCACGCCGTGCCGGCGCGCGGCCCACACGAGCCGCCGGACGCTCGGATGCCGCACGAACAGCACCGCCACCTGGCGGATCAGGCCGATCCGGTTGTCGCTCACCTGGTTGTCGATCGCCTGCCAGATCAGCTCGCGCACCCTGGCGCTGTCCAGCACCGCCCGCACCTCACGCCGCACCGCGGGATCCTCGGCCGCCGAAGCGATGGCGGCAGCCTGACCCGGCCGGTCCGCAAGTGGCTCCACCACCGCCGCGACGAGTGGCCGGCGTACCTCGTCCTGTTCCAACAGCAGCAACATGGCCTCCCGAATCTCGGTCGTGTCCAGGGCCGAGCGCAGCAGGCTCAACAGGCTGCGCTCAATCTCGCGGTCGTGATCCGCGACGGACAGCGTGGCCAGCAGCACCGCCACCTCGTCGAGGTCGATGAGGTGGCGTAACCCGCTGCGGAACTCCGGCAGCTCCCAGGCAACCTGGAGGGCCCTGACGAGATTGCGGTTCATGAATGATCCGCTACCCGGAAGCGACAGCCGACGAAACCCGGTGTGGGCGACCACGAGCCGAGGGCGCCCTTCTCATCGGCGGCGCAGGAACGCGTGCAGCTTGCTGCTGCTTCCCACCGGCGTCACATTGATCAGCTCCCAACCGATGTGGCTGAGGTGCTCGACGGCGGCGAGCGCCTGGCTGATGCTGTCTCCGCCGGTGGCATAGACGACCACGGCAAGGTGCCGGTACGGGTAGGCGCGCAGGTCGACAAGTTGCTGCAGCACCGCCGTCGCCGTGATGGCGCGAGAGCGCGTGACAGTTTCGATGGTTTCGCGGGACATGGCTCGACGATAGGAGGCACGCCCCCCGGCAGCCGCCCGGCCACGGGGTCGAGTCCTCCGGCCCGTCCTATCGGGGAACGGCGTCTCCGTCCGGGGCAGGGGTGACCGGGCGGGTGGTCGCGGGGTCGGCGCAGGGGCGGGCGGCGTTCGACACCGGCGCGGCGGAGGCTCGCCACGCGTCCACAGCGAGCAGCGTCAGCGCTGCCAGCGTCAGCAGCCCGCCGACGAGGGCCAGCGGACGTGCCCCCGAGGTGGACAGGAGGACACCGCCGAGCAGTGAGCCGCCGGCAATTCCGGCGTTGAAGGCGGTGCTGACACCGGCCGACGCGATATCGGTGCTGCCCGGGGCCAGTTGCAGCATCCGGCTCTGCACGGCGGAGCCGAACGCCGCGTAGGCGAGGCCGATCCCGGCGAGGAGCGCGACCGCGCCGGGCCGGAGCGCGCCGAGCGCGTACAGGCCGAACAGCGAGGCCGTGCCGATGCTCAACGGCGTCAGCAGGGAAGCGATCGGCCGGGTGTCCAGGGTCCGGGCCGCGGCCAGGGTACCGACGACGCCGGCAGCGCCGGAGGCGAACAGCAACGGCGCCAGCACCGCGTCGGCGAAGCCGCTGACGTCGAGCAGGAACGGTGTGACGTAGGTCTGCAGGGTCATGAAGCCGCCGATGCCGAGGGCTGTCGCGACAAGCAACAGGGTGAAGCGCCGTCCGTTCGGTGCGGTCCCCCGGGCGGCGCCGCCGGCGGCCGGGGGATAGGAGGGCAGGAAGACGAGCACCGCGGCGGCGATGGCCAGACCAACCCCGGCCAGCACCGCGAACGCCGTCCGCCACCCGGCGTGCTGCCCGAGCCAGGTGCCGAGGGGTACGCCGAGCACCGGGGCGAGCGTCGCCCCGGTCGCGAACAGCGCCACCACCCGGCCGCGTACCGCGACCGGAAAGGGCCCGGTCACTGTCGCCGTGGCGACGGACCAGAACAGTGCCTGCGCGAGGGCGGTCGCGAGTCGGGAGCCGGCCAGCACGGTGTACGTGGACGCGAGCGCGGCGGTGGCGTTCGCGGCGGCGAACAGGAGCATCGTGCCGCCGAGCAGGTGCCGTCGGGGGATCCGCTGGGTCAGCCGGGCCAACGGCACGGATGCCAGCACGACCACGACGGCGTACCCGCTGACCAGCAGACCCACCTGGGAGCGGGACCGGTCGAGATCGGGCGCGATGTGGGTCAGCAGGCCGACGGGCAGCAACTCGGTCGTGATGAACGCGAACGCGGCGAGGGACAGCGCGACGAGCACGGCCCTGGCCCTTCGCGGCGACACCTCCGGCGCCATGACCCACCCCCATTCGTGGTCACCGTAATCGAAGGGGTTTCGTCCCCGCTCAGCCGTCGTCGGACCTCGGGTCAGGCTCGCGTCCGGAAGGGGGCGAGCACGGTACGGATCTGGTCGGCCGCGCCCCAGTCGTCGTCGAACTGCGCCAGTACGGCGAGGTGTTGGCGCAGCTGGATGATCGGCATCCGGGCCGGCCAGTCGTCGTCGAGCGCGGTCCGGTCCGCGTAGACCTCGAAGAACCGTTGCGCCTCGGGTGGGGGCGAGGTGGACATCACGTGGGCGAGGTCGACCTCGGCCCACATGTAGGACACCGCCGGGTCGATCAGCGCCGGCTGCCCGTCCGCGGTGGCCAGGATGTTCTGGGTCCACAGGTCGCCGTGTGTCAGGCACGCGGGCCGGTCCGGCAGCAGGTCGGGCAGCCGGTGACAGAGCCGTTCCAGGGCCGCCCGGTCTCCGGCGTCGAGCGCCGCGTCCACCCGGGGCTCCCCGAGCCACCGCAGCAGTCGGTGCTCCGCGAAGAACGCGTGGCCGTTGTCGTGCCACGTGTTGACCTGGCGGCGGCGGCCCAGCCAGTTGTCGTGGTGCCAACCGAAGCGGGGATGGGTCGTGTGCAGGTGCATGTCGGCGAGCAGGTGTGCGAGCCGCTCCCAGAAGACCTCGCTGTGCGGCCTCGGGCGCAACACCGACAACACGAGTAGTCCGCGGTCAGCCAGGAGCACCTCGGGTGTCGGCACGCCGCCGATCTCGCGCAGGGCGGCCAACCCTTCGGCCTCCGCCCGGAAGACCCCGTCGGCCGGCGCGTCGGCGAAGGACTTGACGAACACCGACGGCGCGTCCCGGCGGGTGGCGATGCCCGCGACCGCCGCGACGCCGCCGGCCACCGGCTCCACCGAGACGACCTCGCCCATCCCGGCCGCGAGGAGGCGCTCCCGCAGGATCGTCGTCGAGCGCATCAGGGCGCCTCCTCGTTGTCGGTGTGCTCAGGTCAGCACAGTTTAGGTGGCGACGAGAACCCTCCTGACCGTCCACAGTGCTGGGAAAGGTGGCGCACCCTCGATGGTCCTCAGCGACGGGCAGCCGCGTCGACGATCTCGGCGATCGCGTCGAACGGGCTGTGCTGACCGATCTCCTTGGCCATGATGGCGGCCTGGGAGCGATAGCCGGGATCGCGCAGCACCGTCCGCACCGCAACGCGCACCTCGGTGACCGCGGGCCTGCCGGTCCGCAGGTTGACACCGGTGCCGCTCCACTCGACGCGGGCCGCCACCTCCGGCTTGTCCTCGCTGACACCGGCGACCACCAGCGGCACTCCGTAGTACAGGGCGGTCTGCACCCCGCCGTAACCACCGTTGGTGACCAGCGCGTCGGCGTGCGGAAGTAGGCGGTCGAACGGCACGAAGCCGGCCAGCCGCACGTTGTCCGGCACGTCGCCCAGGGCTTGACGGACCAGCTCGGGCCCGTCCGCGCGTGCCGTGGCGGCCACCACGAGGACGTCGAGGTCGGCGAGGGCACGCACCGTGGGGACGATCAGCTCGGTCAGGTCGTTGTTGGCGACCGTCCCCTGTGTGACCACCACCACCGGCCGACCGGCCGACAGCTCGGGCCACCAGGCCGGCTCCGCGTAGGAGCTGCTGGGCGTGGGAGGAAGCGTACCGACGAACCGCAGGTGCCCGGGGAGGTCGCCGCGGGGGTACTCGAAGCCGGGCACTGTCAGTTGCAGGTAGTGGTCCGTACGCCGGAAGGGCACGTCGAAGAGGTACTCGGGCATCGGCACGCCCAACGACCTGAGCGTCGCCTCGCCGAAGCTCTGTAGATCGGCGAAGAGTCGCCGCACCTCAGCGTTCATCGCCCGGTTGCGGGCGCGCGCCTCCTCGCCTGACGTCGGCAGCAGGCCGGGGCCGAACGCGGGCGCGTCCTCGCTCTGGATGAGCAGGGGAATGGAGCCCAGCGTCACAAGTGTCGGGCGCTCCCGCGGCGCCGCGGAGAGGCTGAGCACCGGTATCGACCAGAACCCGAGCTCACCCAGCACCACATCCGCGGGGAACCTCGCCAGTAGCGCCCGCAGTCCGCGTACCTGTGCGGGTAGTTGGCCCAGAAAGAAGGTCTCGAAGTCGAACGACAACTGGGCCGGTCCGGGCGGCAGTGTGGCCCGCAGCGGAAAGAGCGAGTCCAACCTCCGGTCGTCGAGGTCGGCGTCCGGCGGCAACGCCTGGAATCGCGCCCCGATGGCCAGAGCGCGTGCCTCGAACCGGGACCCGGTGTAGACGACCACCTCGTGGCCCCGCCGGACCAGGTCCGCCGCGATCGTGAGGACCGGACCCACGTGCCCCTCGAAGGGTGTCGCTCCAACTATCACCTTGGCCATCGGTGTCTCCTCACGTCCGCTGCTGTACCGGCGATCAGCACGCCGCTGTCCATCGCGTACGCGGTCACGACTGCGGCGTCCCTTGTCCGTCCACGAGCTGGATGATCGTCTTGCCGGGTGTGCGGCGGATGCGGCCGAACGCGGCGGCCGTTTCGGAGAGCGGGCGCACCGCGCCGACGATGGGGTTGAGCCGCCCGTTCCGCAGGCGCTGGGCGAGGTCGACCAGCCGGGCGCGGTCAGGTTCGACGACGAAGAAGATGGCTCGCCCGTTCCTCGGCTGGACGGTGGGCGGCGTGGCGATGGTGACGAGGGTGCCGCCCGGGCGTACCAGTTCGGCGGATCGTTCGAGGATGTCGCCGCCGATGACGTCGAGCACCACGTCCACCTCGCCGACGTGCCGCAGCTCGTCGGCGTCCAGGTCCACGAAGGTCTGCGCGCCGAGGGCGAGCACGACGGCACGGTCATCGGCTCGGCCGGTCCCGATCACGTTCGCGCCCACCTCATTGGCGAGTTGGACGGCGATCGAGCCGACGCCACCCGCGGCGCCGTGGATGAGGACAGTCTGGCCGGTCGTGAGATGGGCGTGGTCGAAAAGCGCCTGCCACGCGGTCAGTCCGGAGATCGGCAGCGCCGCGGCCACGTTGTGGTCGATGCCGGCCGGGAGCGGGGCGAGGTTGCGAGCCTCCACCGCTGTGTATTCGGCAAGGGATCCGTTGCGGGCCCAGTCCGTCAGTCCGAACACGCGCTGGCCCACGGTGAGACCGGTGGTGCCGTAGCCGAGTTCGGCCACGACCCCGGACAGCTCATGCCCGGGGATGGTGGGGGTGCGGTCGAGGCCCGCACGATCGGTCCACGTCGCCGGCCAGTCGAGTTCTCCCGGAGTGAAGCCGGCCGCGTGCACGCGCACGATGACGTCGTTCTCCGCGGCGTGCGGGTAGGGCATGTCGGTCAGGGTGAGCCCGCTGAGACCCGCGGTACGGTCGCGCACGGTGATCGCTCGCATGCGTGAAGCCTTTCCAGAAAGTTCGTCGGTGGGCCGTGACGGTGGGGGAGCGACAGCTCAGCTCGGCCAGGGCGACCCGACGATGCGCTCGACAGTCGTCACCCGCTGGAAGCCAGGGCTGAAGTGTTCGAGAATGTCGGAGTTTACGGTGCCGTTGGTGGTTTCGGGGCGATTCTTCAGCCCGTCGACGTGGGCGCGCAGAAACCCGTCCTTGAAGTCACCTCGCGGGTGGGCGGCGAGGATTTCGTCGAGCTGATCGCGGTCCAGTCCGTTCAGGCCGAGGCCGAGCACGTCGGTCAGGACACCGAGATAGGTGGTCGCGATCTCCGGACCCATCCGGTCGGGAACACCCGGCGTGGTGTGCAGCGCGATCGCCGTCCAGACGGTCTCGGCGGCGGCCGTCGAGAAACCCCGGTCCAGGAGGAACTTGCGGGCGTGGTCGGCGCCATCGATCTCGAAGCGCTGTTCGACGTCGGAAAAGGGAGTCAGCAGGCCGGAATCGTGGAACATCGCCGCCAGATAGAGCAACTCCGGATCCGGTGCCACGCCAAGCCGTTGCGCGTGAATCAGACCGAAGAGATAAACCCTGCGGGAGTGGTGGTAGAGGAGAGGCCTGGTCGTCTCCTGGATGTGCCTGGTCGCCTCGGCGACCGCTGCGGTCTCCGGAATCGCCAACCCCGCGATGACCTCTGGCATGGTTCCTGGCCTTTCGAGACGGTGTCGGTAGCGGTATGCGACCCCCATGCTGCCTTCCGATCGTCGTACGCCGCCGCCTTCCTCCGGCCAGGAATCACTCATATCCGGACGCGCTGAGATCGCAGACGTGCGGCCCGTCACACAGCGACGTGCTACCAATAAATGGTGTCCATTCCTCCGACCCACCGCGCGCAGCCCGCTCCGAGCAGCCCACGGTGGTGAACGGTGGCTCCCATTCTGTTGCGATCCTCGTCTACGACGGAGTGACGTTGCTGGACGTCGCCGGCCCGGCCGAGGTGTTCAAGGAGGCGAACCGGTTCGGTGCCGACTACGGGATCGTGCTGCTGTCGCCGACCGGCGCGGACGTCACGTCCAGTCTCGGGATTCGGCTGGCGGTCGACGGCGCGGTCTCCCCGGGGTCGGCCTTCGACACCCTGCTGGTGGCCGGGTCCGACCACTACCCGCGCGCCCGCGTCCCCGCCGACCTGGCGGACGCCGCCCGGATACCGGTGGCCGCGGCCGGCCGGGTGGCGTCGATCTGCACCGGGGCGTTCGTCCTCGCCGCCGCCGGCGTCCTCGACGGCAAGCGCGCGACAACGCACTGGCGGGTCGCGCACGAGCTCGCCGCCCGGTGTCCGACCTGCCGGGTCGAGCCCGACGCGATCTACGTTCGGGACGGCACCACGTACACCTCGGCGGGTGTGACGGCCGGCATCGACCTGGCGCTCGCTCTCGTCGAGGAGGACCACGGGCCCGACCTGACGCGTGACGTCGCGCGCTCCCTGGTGGTGTACATGCAGCGCGCGGGCGGCCAGTCCCAGTTCTCCGCGCCGTTGCAGGGGCCACCGCCGCGCTCGCCGGCGCTGCGCAGGATCACCGACGTGGTGACGGCGGATCCCCGCGGCGACCACTCGCTGGGTGAACTCGCGAGGCACCTCAACGTGAGCACCCGACAGCTCACCCGGCTCTTCCACGACGAGCTGTCCACGACACCGGCTCGCTACGTGGAGAACATCCGATTCGACCTGGCCCGGGCGCTGCTCGACCAGGGCCACACCGCGACGCAGGCCGCGACCCTCGCCGGGTTTCCCAGCTACGAGAGCATGCGACGGGTCTTCGCCCGAAAGCTGTCGATCAGCCCCGCCGCCTACCAACGCCGGTTCAGCACGGCTCGCCGCGCCCACGAGCCGGGTGGAGCGCACCGGTAGAGCCAGCCCTCAGGACCGGTTTCGTGGTTGGGCGAGAAAGCGCAGATACTCCACCCGGTCGAACGGGTTGCCGTCGGTGCGGGGTCGCCGCGGCGGGTCGCCGGACACCGGGCGGTCGCCGCCGGGCGTCGACGACCACAGCCCCTCCCCGCTGGACAGGTCCGGCAGCCGCCGCTGCGCCTCCGGTTCGAGCCGCGCCGGCAGTACCCCGTCGATCCGCCAGCCGGCGGTGCTCTCGTCGGTGCCGTCGATCCGGGCGCCGAGCCGGCCCAGGTACGACGTGACAGCGCCGAGCCGGCCGGCCGGCACCTCCGCCTCGAACCGGCGGCACGGCTCGAAGACCCGGGTGCCGGCCTCGGCGAGCGCCCGCATGAGGACGTACGGCGTCAGGTCCCGGAAGTGCCCGGCCGTGGTGATCGGCGACCAGTAGCCGCTGTGGGTGAGGGTGACCCGGATGTCGGTCACCGGCCAGCCGTGGCGACCCTGGTCGAGAGCGGCCCGGGCGGCCTCCTCGATGGCCCTGTGGAACGACAGCGGCAGCGAGCCGAGTTCGACCTCCAGCCGGTAGTCCACCCCGGCGCCGGGCTCCACCCGCAGGCCGACGGTGCCGAAGAAGCCGTGCCCGATGATCTCCACCGCCGTGCCGGTGCCGGTCGGCCGCTCGACGTGCACGAGTCGGGCCGGCCCGAACTCGGCCTCGATCCCGTACGCCTCGGCCAGCGTGGCGGCCACCACCTCGCGCTGCACCTCGCCGTAGAGCAGCACGCTCGTCCCGCCGTCCGGGGCCACCCGGGTCCGGAGGAACGGGTCGGTGTCCGCGATGTCCAGCAGCGCGGCGTGCAGCGCCAGCGTCCGGGCCGGATCGCGGGGGCGCACCACCGCCTCCAGGGTCGGCGCCGGGAAGTACGACCGTCCGTCGAGGCCGGCCGCGCTGCCGAGCTGGTCGCCGAGGCGGACCCCGGTCAGGCCGGCGATCCGAGCGATGTGCCCGGAGGTGAGCGTGGCCGGCGGATGGTCCCGCCCGGTCGGCTCGGCGTGGTCGGGAGCCGCGCCGATCACGTCGAGCCGGGTGATCCGGGCGCGGGTGGCGCTGACCCGGCCGTCCGGCTCCCGACGGTACGCGACGACCCGCTGGCGGGCCCGGAACTGCCCGCCGTACGACCGCAGGTACGCCACCCGCTCGCCGGCGCTGTCGCGTTCGATGGCGAAGACCCGGGCCCGCGGCTCGGGCTCCGCCGGCGGCGACGCCGGGAGCAGGGCCGCGATGGCGTCCAGCAGTTCCGGTACGCCGGCTCCGGACATCGCCGAGCCGAACAGCAGGGGGTGGATCTGCCCGGCCGCGACCTGGACCCGAAGCGCCTTGTCGATCCGGTCCGGGTCGGGCGGCAGAGGTCGTCCACCAGGGCGGCCAGCAGCTCGTCGTCGTGCTCGGCGAGGGCCTCGGCGAGCCGGCGGGCGCCGCCCGGGTCGTACCGCGGGTCGTCACGCCGGAAGGCGGCCTCGGGGGTGCCGGGCGCGCGGACCGTGCCCAGCGGGGCGACGGCCGGGGTGAGCAGTCGGCGCACGTCCGCGACCAGCTCGTCGGTGCGGGCGCCCGTTCGGTCGATCTTGTTCACGAAGATCAGCGTGGGTAGCCGGATCGACCGGAGGATCCGCATGATCCGCCGGCTGTGCGGTTGCACCCCCTCGACGGCCGACAGCACCAGGATTGCCGCGTCGAGCACCCCGAGCGCGCGTTCGACCTCGGCCACGAAGTCGCTGTGCCCGGGGGTGTCGAGCAGGTTGACCTGGCAGTCGGGCAATCCGAACGCGGCCACGGCGCTGCGGATGGTGATGCCCCGCCGGCGCTCGATCTCGCCGGCGTCGGTCCGGGTGGTGCCCGCGTCGACGCTGCCGAGCCGGTCGATGACGCCGGTGGCGTGCAGCAGGCGTTCGGTCAGGCTGGTCTTACCGGCGTCGACATGGGCGACGATGCCGAGGTTGACGGTCTGCATGGGTTGACGGGTCCTCGAAAGCTCGCGTCCGGATGGGCGGGAAGGTTTCGAGTCCTCGCATCGCCGTGCTCCTGTCCGTCGTTCGTTCCCGTCGTGCCGCCGGACCGATGGCGGTCCGGGTCCAGCTTCGGTCACGCTGGCACGGCCGGGGCCGGCCGGTCCACCCAATAAACGTGGACCCGGCTGTCGCCTCGCGTGATCCCACCCGGAAGGGCGACGCTTGATTACATCGTCCCGCGTCAATAGATTGACGGTGGGCGCCGCCGACGTCCGGGTGACCGGGCCGTCGGCGACTGACAGGTCCATCCCGAGCCGGGCACCGCGGTCGTACGCACCGACCTCGTGTGGCGCGCCGCCGCGCCGCACCCAGGGCGCGTTGGCGCGCTGCGTTCGTCACGGACGCGCGTCGCCGCGTCGCCTCCCTCCCGCTCGATGGCAGAAGGACCTCCCATGACGATTCTCCGTGCCCGCCCCGCTTCGACCCTCGCGGTCGTCGCCGCACTGGCGGCCGTGGCCGCGACCGGAACGGCCCTGCTCACCAGCCCGGCCTCGGCCGCCCAGGGTTGCCGGGTGGACTACACGCCCAACCAGTGGCCCGGCGGATTCACCGCCAACGTGAAGGTGTCCCCCGGCGACACCGCCGTCTCCAGTTGGACCGTCACCTGGACGTACGCCGGCGACGAACGCGTCACGAACGGCTGGAACGCCACCGTCAGCCAGTCCGGCTCGACGGTGACCGCCCGCAACATGTCGTACAACGGCAGCATCCCGGCCGCCGGTGCCACCGAGTTCGGCGTGCAGGGCACGTACGGCTCCAGCGGCGGCGCGCCGACCGGGTTCAGCCTGAACGGCGTACCGTGCAACGGCACCGGGCCGACCCCGACCGGCGTGCCCACCACGCTGGTGCCGACGACGCCCCCGCCGACCAGCGCGCCGCCGACGACGCCCCCACCGACCAGCGCGCCGCCCACGACGCCGCCGCCCACGACGCCGCCACCCACCACCCCGCCGCCGAGCGGGTGTGCCGGGGCGGTGCTCTGCGACGGCTTCGAGAACCAGACCGGCTCGACGCCGTCCGGCGACTGGACAGTGGTGAACCCGGACTGTTCCGGCGCCGGCACGGCCACCATCGACACGGCCACCACGCACAGCGGCAGCCGGGCCGTCCGGATCAACGGCGCGGCCGGGTACTGCAACCACGTCTTCATCAGGTCCACAAGGAACCTCGGTAGCGTGGGCAGTGTCCGGTACGCCCGGATCTGGGTCCGGCACACCACCGCCCAGCCGACCGAGCACACCACGATGATGGCGATGACCGACTCCGCCGACGGCAACAAGGACCTGCGCATCGGTGGCCAGAACGGCGCCCTGCAGTGGAACCGCGCCTCCGACGACGCGACCCTGCCCGAGCAGAGCCCGGCCGGGGTCGCGCAGAGCGTTCCGCTACCCACCAACCGGTGGACCTGCCTGGAGTTCATGGTGGACGGCTCGGCCGGTCAGCTCCGTACCTGGCTGGACGGCGCCGCCATCGCCGGGCTCACCGCGGACGGCGTGCCGACGCACGACATCGACGGCCAGTGGTACAACCGCACCTGGCGTCCCCAGCTCACCGACCTCAAGCTGGGCTGGGAGAGCTACGGCGGCGGGGCCGACACCCTGTGGTACGACGACGTCGCGGTCGGGTCCAGCCGGATCGGCTGCTGAGCCGTCGGCAGATCATCCAGAGGTATGAAACGCCCTCGGCGGGCCGGCGCCTGAGCGCCGGCCCGCCGAGCGGCGTGGCCCTTCCGCAGGATCGGCGAGCGTCAGCTCCCGGTGCAGGTGGCGGTGGCTGCGGTGCCGTTTCCGGTGCCCTGGAAGCCGAAAGTGGTGGTCTGACCCGCGGCCAGCCGTCCGTTGTAGCTCTGGTTCGCGACGGTGATGGCGCCGCTGGTACCGCTGGCAACGCCGTTCCACAGCGAGGTGACCGAAGCTCCGCTCGGCAGGTTGAGGGAGACTCGCCAGCCGGTGAGCGCGGTGGTTCCCGCGGTGACTGTGACGTTGGCGACGAATCCGCCGTTCCACTGGTCCTGAACGGCATAGACCGCGGTACAGGCGGGGGAGCCGTTGGGTGGTGGCGTGGTGGGCGGTGGCGTCGTCGGGGGTGGCGTGGTCGGGGGTGGCGTCGTGGGCGGTGGCGTCGTGGGCGGTGGGGTGGTGGGCGGCGTGCCGTCGTCCAGCGTCAGGTTCTTCTGCTGGACGGTCCACTGGGTGCGGCACAGACCGCAGTTGGGGCCGACGAAGTTGCCGCCCGCGGTGGTGTCGCCCTTCAGCCGCCACTTGAGGTAGAGCACCGCCACCCGGCCGAACTCGCCGCCGTTGGTCTGGTCGTACGTGCCACCATGCCCGACGTTCAGGTTCCCCATGAAGGCGGGGAGGGTGGCTGGCAGCTTGCCCCAGTCATCGATGGCATTCGGGTAGGCGATGTCGCTGGGACCGCCGACGAAGTACGCGATCGGCTTGGTCAGTCTCCGGAGCTGGTAGTCGTCGGCATCGTTCAACAGGCCGCTGCTGAAGATGCCGGTAGTGGTGACGCGCGGGTCGTTGGAGACGGCGTAGGCCTCCAGACCTCCGCAGGAGAAGCCCGCGACGGCGACCTTCGTCGTGTCGATCTTGTTGTAGTACTTGCTGCCCTGCCGGGAATTCTCCGCGATGGCCCAGTCGATGGACTGGGTGAGCATCTGGGAGGTGGTGGAGCCGGATCCGTTCGGTGCTCCGTTGGCGATGGCGAGGAAGCCGTGCGAGGCGATCTCCCGGAGGAAATTGCCCTGGGAGAGACCGTTGGCCGAGCAGCCGCCGTTGCCCCAGACGAGGATCGGAAGGCGCTCGGACGGGAGGGTCTGCGGCCGGAAGATGGTGTGGTTGGCCAGGCCGGTCGAGGTCTCGTAGTCAGCGGGATAGGGGCCGGAACCGCCGACCGCGGCATCGGCCGGTGTCGCGCCGAGCGCCATGATCACGGATGTGATCGGGACGACGGCTGCCGTCAGTCCCACGTAGATCTTCGATCTTCTCCTCATTCACCCCTCCAGCGGATGCGTCGATCACGCTCCCGGCGGCGGCGTGGTGGCTGTGCCTGCTCGCCCGACCACGGTCCCCGCAGGCGATCCGATGGGAGCTGTATGCAGTTACTATCACTGTCGTAATGATAAGTGTCAATGTATGGTCCGGCCACCGGTCGGCTCCGGTCGCGAGGGATCACTGGAAGCCTGGAAGTGCGTGATCCACGAGGAGGCGTCCGGCCAGTGCGGTGTTGCCACCTCGACGAGACGCGCCTGCGCGAGCGAGCCCAGCGCGGAGTGGACGTCCAGGAAGGTCTCCCTGGCCTCCTGTCGAGGCCAGGGCTTCGGCAGCAGATGCGGCGGCAGGTCCGGATCGAGGTCCGCGAACTTCCGCCAGGAGTCCATCGCGGACGTCCGGGCGATCAGCGCCCTGGCGGGGGCCACCCTCCCGGCGCGGGCGGCCACCCGCAACCCCGCGTACCGCCGGACGAACGTCGAGTACGCCGCCCCGAGAGCGCTCAGGTCGTACGCGGACGCCGGGCCGTGCTCCCCGGCCTCCTCGTCGAACCGGACGAGCATGACCGACCACCGGGCACCCTCGACCTGGCGCAACAGCCCGTTCAGCGCCTCCCGCACCGGCGCGGCGTCGGTCCCGGGCCGGATCCACACGCTGTCGTACAGACCCACGAAGCCCAGCGCGCCCAACGTCCTGCGTACGGCGTGCCGGGACGCCTGGCCGGCGCTCGGAATCGAGAAGGACGCCAGCACCCAGTCGCCGGTCCAGTGCGGCGGGCGGGCGCCGAAGTTCAGAAAATGCCGCATTCGGGAGCGGTGCCTGTCGATCGCCGCGGGCGTGAGGTGGTAGACCGGCGGCCGGCGGTCTCCCCGCACCGCGATGAGGCCGCGCTTGACCAGCCGGGACAACGCCGCACGGGCGCTGGACTCGCTGACTCCGAACTCGCGCAGGATCGCGATGACCGCCGCCGACGGCAGATTGGCATCCGCGGAGTCGAGGTACTCACCGAGCAGCGTCGCCAGCAGATGTTGCGGGCTGGACCCGGTCTGAGCGCGGGGGACGCGGAGGTCGTCGGCAGGCTCGTGGGTGCTCACCGTCTCAGGTTGCCGCACCGCGCCACGCATGACGCCGTCAGACCTCGCTTCCGGGCGCACGCGCGGCGCAGTGGGGCACGCGGCGCTCGCCCGTCACCACGGCGCGGTCCCGGTCCCGTCAGGTCGCCAGGCCGGCGCCGGTGACCAGGACCGTCGCGGCTGCGGCGGTGACGGCGATCTCGGCCCCGATCAGCCGGAGCCGGGTGATTGGCTGACTCGCGAACAACGTCAGCCGCCGGTCGGACTCGGCAGCCACGAACGCGGTCATCCGGACGGTGACGAAGCCCCCGAGCGGCATGGCGAGGATCGCGAACAGCGTCGCGGCGAAGCCCGCGACGCTGCCCAGCCCTTCAAACGCGACCTGAACCTCGAACTGCACGGCCGGGACGTTCGCGGCCGGCTGGCGGTGATCAGCCAGGAATCTGGTCCACCGGCACCCACCTGCTGACCGACCCACCGGCAGGCGCTGGTGCGTCCGGCCCGGACCGGGCACCCTGCCTGACGGGTTCTGATTTGCCCTCGGCGAGGGTAGGGGTAACTCCCAACCCGACTGGGTGGTAGCAGGATCGAGCAAGATCCAGAAACCGTGGAAGCTCATTTCCATGACCACGCAGAAGATCTCCCGGTTCCATCGGGCCGCCCTGGCCCTCGTCCTTCCCGTCGCCGTGATAGCGGCAGTCGCCGGGTGTGATGACTCGGCGGCGCCGAAGGCCGCACCCGCGGCCAGTTCGGTAGCCGCCGTTCCCTCGACCTCGCCAAACACGGCCGGCCCGGCAAGTTCGGCCCCCGCAGCGGGCTTGCATATGATCGCCAACAACGGGCATCAGCTTGCCTTCCACGTCACGCCCGGAAGTTCTCCCACCATCGTGCTGGACGCCGGCGGCGGCGAGGACTCCTCGTACTGGGATGCCCTGGTGCCTCAACTGTCGCAGGCCACCGGATCGCAGATCATCACCTACGACCGGGCCGGTCTGGGCGCCAGCGAGGAGGTGAAGGGCCCCTGGGACCCCCAGGCCGCCGCCTCCGACCTGCAGGCCGGTCTGCGTGAACTCGGCGTCACCCAGAACGTGGTCCTCGCGGGCCACTCGCAGGCAGGAGAGGTGGCCCACTACTTCGTCCTCGCGAACCCCGGCGTTGTCTCCGGGGCGGTGCTCATCGATGCCAACGTGCCGCAATTCTTCACCGACACCCAGACCCAACGCCTCGTCACGCTAACCGCGCCGCAGATCGAAGAGCTCAAGAAGGCGCCCTCGACGAAGGCGAACCGCCAGCTCATCGCCACGGCCGACAACTTCGGTCCCACGCACCAGGCGTACCACAAGATCTCCTGGCCCGACAGCGTCCCCGTCATCTATGTCGTGTCGGACAAGACACCCTTCGACGGATCTCCGCAGGACGCTCAGGCCTGGCGCGACGCGGCAGCGGCGTTCGCCAAGGCGGGGCCCGACCGCACACTCGTCATCGCCAAGGGAAGCTCTCACGACGTTCCCCAGGACAAGCCCGCCCTGGTGCTCAAGGAAATCGAACAGATGATCGCCACCGTCAAGTAACGGCCATAGTGCCGGGGGAATGGGGCCGGCGCAGCCTGGTTGACCAGCACCGCCCAGGCGGTCTCGATCAACCAGTCTGCGGAGACGACCTCACCGCGTGCGGCCACCGCTAGAGCCCGCTAGAGCGAGCACGGAGTGTCCGGCCGACTCGGAATTCGTTGTGGCGCAGCTGCCGACGACCCGGGCAGCGCCGTAGGCGAGCGCGACAAGCCACACGGTCCGGATCCCGATGACGGCGAGGTGGTGGTCGAGATTCGGGGAGCGGGCCGGAACTGCTTACGCGATGGGTAACGTGTGCGCGGGTGTCGATCGATCGAGCCGTCGACCGGCAATGCCAGCCTCCGTGGGCCACAGACGGACACCATGCTCGCTGGATCCACGCGGAGTGGCGGAACCCACCGTGGGGAAGTGCGGACCGCCGGCCGCTGTGAATCACCAGCCCGGCGATTCGGCACGATGCGCAATGATGGAGTGAGATGACCGATCACAGCGGAAGCGCCCTTCCCGGCGGCTCCTCGCCCTCGCGGGACGGCTCCGGGCCGGGTCTCGTCGCTCGCAACGGTCCGATTCCGCGCTCCGCGCTGGCCCAGCGGATGAGCCTGCTGGGATGGTCACTGGTGCTGCTGCCGGGCGCGGTCCTAGGTGCCGTGCTGGCCACGCTCTGGATCACCTCGATATCGATCGCCGCGCTTGGCGCCGGAATCCCACTGACCCTGCTCGCGACCGTACTGGTGCGCTGGTTTGCCGACCTGCACCGCCAGTGGGCCGCCGACCGGCTCGGCGAACCGGTGCCCGCCCGGCCCTATCAGCCGACGCCGGATGCCGGGTGGCCGGTGCGGCTCTGGGCGATCCTGCGCGACCCGGCGACGTGGCGAGACTGGATCTGGTTGGTGGTCAACTCGATCACCATATGGTTGAGTTGCGGACTGTCGCTGCTGTTCTTCGTCTTCGGAGTCGTATACCTGGCCTACCCGCTCATCTATCAACTGACGCCTTCTCAGGTATTCCGCACTCCGATGGGGGAGGCCTTCCGGCTGCACAGCGTCGCGCAGTCGTTCGGGCTGGTACCGCTCGGTCCGGTTTTCCTTCTGCTCTGGTACGTCACTGCGGCGCGCCTCGCGAACCTCAACGCTCGGGTGATCCGCGCTCTGCTCGGCCCCACCGAACAGGCGCGCCTGCGGGCCCGCGTCCAACAGTTGGCGACCTCGCGAGCTGAGACCGTCGACACCCAGGCCGGCGAACTGCGCCGAATCGAACGCGACCTGCACGACGGCGCGCAGGCCCGGCTGGTGTCACTGGGTATGAGCCTGGGCTTGGCCGAACAGTTGCTGCCCAGCGATCCGCAGGCCGTCCAGCAGCTGCTGGCCGAGGCCCGCGAGTCGACCTCCAGCGCCCTGACCGAACTGCGCGACCTGGTACGAGGCATCCATCCGCCGCTACTGGCCGACCGTGGCCTGGACGGCGCACTCAAGGCCTTGGCCCTGGTCAATCCGATCCCGACCACGGTGGTGACCCGCCTACCCGGACGGCTGCCGGCCCCGATCGAGTCCGCGGCCTACTTCGCCGTCGCCGAGGCCTTGTCGAACGCCATCAAGCACGCCCAGGCCCAGCAGATCCGGATCACCGTGGAGTTCGCACCCCACCGGGGCGGCGCTGCCGGGGAACTGACGATGCTGGTGGCCGACGACGGCCGTGGGGGTGCTTCGATCGATTCCGGCACCGGCCTGCGTGGCATCGTCCGTCGCCTGGCGGCCTTCGACGGCACGCTGACCGTTGACAGCCCGCCGGGCGGACCTACCGAGGTGAGGATGTCGCTGCCGTGCGTATCGTGATAGCCGAGGACCTCCCCCTGCTCCGCGAGGGCCTGATCAGGATCCTGCGGGCCAATTCATTCGAGGTCGTGGAAGCCGTTGACAACGGCCCCGCGCTGATCCGGTCGCTGACGAAGCACCGCCCCGACGTCGCCATCGTCGACGTGCGGTTGCCGCCGACCTTCACCGACGAGGGGCTGCGTTCCGCGATCGAGGCCCGCCGCCAGATTCCAGGGCTGCCCATCATGGTGCTCTCGCAGTATGTCGAGCAGATCTACGCCCGGGAACTGATGTCGGATCGCGCGGGCGCGGTGGGCTACCTGTTGAAGGACCGGGTTACGGACGTCGACCAATTCGTCGCCAGTGTCCGGCAGGTCGCTACCGGGAGCACCGTTATGGACCCCGACGTGGTGAGTGCGCTACTCACCCACCGCTCCACCGACCCCAAGCTCCTGGAGCTGAGCCCACGCGAGCATGAGGTCCTCACCCTGATGGCGCAGGGTCGCTCGAACGCTGCGATCGCCGCCCGGATGTTCGTCACCGAGAAGACCGTCAGCAAACACAGCAACAGCATCTTCACCAAGCTCGGTCTCAAGCCCTCCGAGGACGACAACCGCCGCATCCTGGCGGTACTCGCCTACCTGGAAGGCTGAGTCCTTGGCCTCTGCCCCACCATGAGTGCGACCGAGGAACTGCCGAGCAACCAGGGCCGGTGGGGCGACGACGAAGAGCTGAGCACCCTGAATCTGATCACGGATGAGGTACGCCACGGGCGGCGTCATGTACGGGTCGACGCAGCGTTCGCAGCCGGAATCGTGACCCGAGGAGTGCTGCCCGACCTCGCGGCCGACGGCCCGGTACCGGCGGAGCACGCGGTCACGTCGGAGGATCTTGAGGTCGCCTGCCCGGGTATGACCCGTCACCGGCCGGCCTCGCCGCCGCCGGGCACGACGCGAGCCACCGGGAGATCCTGCGGCTGCTGACCCCGGGGGCCGCCACCGGATCGCTGATCCGACACGGCCCGCACATCGCGCAGGTCGCGAAGTACATCGACGATTTCTTCGGGTTCGACCAGTGGTTCCTCTTCGACACCCGGTGGGCGGCGGCCCACCCTGACCTGGCCCGTTCCCTGCTGCGCTACGCGGCGCACTGGGATCCGTACGACGGGTTCGCGTCGGCCTAGGGCGCGCGGCCAGTTCCGGGCCGGCGTGCCGGCGCGCCGTCACGCGCCGCCGCTCAGCGCCCCCGGTACGGTGCCGGCGCCTGCCGTCCGTTCCGGACGCGACCGGGTGCTGAGGGCGTAGCCGACGGTCGTGACGCCCATCGAGACTCCCCAGCCGAGGAACACCAGCAACGTGGCGGTCACCGCCCACCCGTCCCACACGTCCGACCACGACAGCTCACCGGAGAGGAGTCGTCCGACGAACATCGCGCTGCTCAGCACGCCGTACACGACAAGCGTGAGCGCCACCGTCCCGGCGGGGACCACCGCCAGCAGCCGGGGGACCGGTCGACCGCCCAGGCCCGGCATCCAGCGTGGAAACTGCTGCCCCCACCGCTGCACCAGCCCGAGTACGAGCAGGCCGGCGACCGGTGGGACGACAGTGATCGCCACCCCCGTCAGCGTCGACAGGTCGTTGTCGATGTCGTTCAGTGCCTGCTCGGAGATGCCGAACGGAACGCCGAGGACCCAGAGCCCATGTGGCAGGGCCCAGCCGACCACCGGCAGGGCGACCGCCACGTACGCCCAGCGGCGCGTCCAGCGGGGCACCGGCCGGTAGCCGGGCGTCACCGGTCCGAGCCGAGGGCCGGACGCGTTCGCCAGCCCGGCGAACAGGATGCCACCGGCCAGCAGCGCGAGCCGGGCGCCGAGGTCACGCCAGTCCGAGGGGCGTCCGGTCAACGCCGCCGGGACCTCGAAGACCAGGTGCAGCGGGAACGCGGTGACCATCAGCAGCGCCGCCGCGAGCCAGCTACCGATGGTCGCGGCACGGCCGGGGTAGCGGACCGCGCACACGACCACCGCCGCGAGGGCGACGCCGACCGCCAGCGCTCCCCAGCCCGCCCAAAAGGGCAGCGTCTCGACGTGGTCGGCACCGCATCCCCCGGCCGGATCGACCAGAGCGGTCCGGTCGCAGGCGGTGTACGCCCATCGACCGCCGGCGATCCAAAACAGGCGCAGGGTCGCCTCGCCGACGAGGAAGAGGGCGCACGCCAGCGCCCACTGTCTTACCCGATCGGCGGCTGCCGGTCGGTGCGTACGAGCGGTGCGGTCGGACATGTCGCTCCCCTACGGACGGTGCGGGGCCGGCTCACCGGACCGTTGGTCGAGGCGCGGTCCATCCGCCCCGGAGACCAGCAGCCACCCGCCGGCAATCACCAATTGATGATCTGCGGGGGATGGACGACTCCTCTTCCCCGGCGCGGGGGAGTGCGCTCCCTCCGCGGAGGGGACGCCGCGGGCTCCACTCAACCGGCCGTGTCGGAGCAGACCTCCACGTCGTAGAGGAGCTGCACGTGGCGGCGGCCGTTGGTGATGCCGACGAAGATCGGGTCACCGGCCGGGGTGCGGCCCTGGCGCCACGCCTCCTCCCGTGCTGCTTCCCGCGACTCGTGGTGTGTCTTGCCGTCCCGGTGTAGCTGGAGAACGCGGCGGGCGGTGATCCGGTCGCTGTCGAGGTGGATTCGCAGCAGAGGCATTCGCCAACCTCCTTGCCGATGTAACGGCCGTCTTTGTCTGTTCAATTAGCTTACCGACGTTAAGTTGCCTGTCCAGTGCATTAGAGTGGCCCCATGACCAGCGCAGAGCCGGGCGTGCCGCCGACCACCTCGGTCGGACGACGAGACAGCCGCACGTCACCGCCGGTATGGCTACGTGCGGAGGCCGCTCGTTCGCGCCGGAGAGCGCCGCTGACCCTCGTGCGCATCGTGGACGCGGCGGTGACGCTGCTTGACGACCGTGGCGTCGAGGGTCTGACCATGCGCCGCCTGGCTCAGCACCTCGACGTGACGGCGACCGCCCTCTACTGGCATGTGACGACGAAGGACGACGTCCTGGACCTGGCCGTTGACCGGATCTTCGGCGACGTGCCCATCCCGGTCGTGAGCGGCGACTGGCTGGAGGACGCCCGCCTCCTCGCCCGAGCGTGGCGCGCCGCGATGCTGCGCCATCCCTGGGCACCGAGTCTGGTCGGACGTCCGATGCTCGGGCCCAACGTCCTCGCCCGCACCGAATTCCTCCAGGCGGCGCTGGTGCGCGGCGGCTGTCGCGGACTTCCGCTCGCGGTGGCCACGCGGATGCTTGCCAACTACGTCATCGGCGCCGCGCTCACCGAAGCCACGTGGCATCAGACCGCGGACCCGCAGGCGCGGGCCGCGGCCCGCGACCACATCGCCGCGAGGGCCGACGAGTACCCGACCCTCGACGCCTCCGGCCACCTCGACGAGACCCGATGGAACGACGACCTGCTGTTCGAGGAGGGCCTCGACGGCATCCTTCGGGCGGCAGCGCGGACCGGGCCGCCGCGCTGACCGGCGCACCGCCGCTGCGGAGGCCCGGAGCCAGTGGCTCCGGGCCTCCGGTGTCGCTCGTCGCTCAGGGGCTGGTGCAGGTGATGGCGCCGGGTGGGGTGGCGCCGTTGCCAGTGGCGGTGAACCCGAAGGTGGTCGACGCGTTCGGCGCCAACGTGCCGTTGTAGGCGGCGTTCCGGACGGTGACGGTGCCGGTGGTGCCCGAGTTGACGCCGCCCCAGAGGCTGCTGATGGCCTGGCCACTGGCCAGCGTCAGACCGACGGTCCAACCGTTGACGGTGGCGGCGGTGCTGTTGGCGACGGTGACCTCACCCTGGAAGCCACCCGGCCAACTGTTGACCAGGCTGTAGGTGGCGGCGCAGTTGCCGGGCTCCCCGGTCGGGGGCGGAGTCGTCGGCGGGGGCGTGGTCGGCGGGGGCGTGGTCGGTGGAGGCGTGGTGGGCGGGGGCGTGGTGGGCGGGGGCGTGGTCGGCGGGGGGGTGGTGGGCGGAGTGGTGGACTGGAACTGACTGAAGAATCTCCAGATCTCACCCGAGGTCCAGGTCCTGCTGTCGTTCGGGCTGGACGATCCGTCGACCGGGCTGGGGGTGTGGTCTCCGTCGAACGCGGCCCACTGCACGGGATAGCCGGCTCGGCAGCCCGCGTAGGTGGTGGTGATGTGGGTGAGGCTGCCCCGGCTTGGTTCGCGCGGGTTCTGCGCGGTGCAGCCGTTGTTCCTGACGAAGGTGTCGCGCAGCGCACGGCCCTGGGAGATGTTCAGCACGCTGTCGTAGATGCCGTGGATGCCGAAGTAGGGGACGGGTTGGGTGCCGCCGTTGCACCCGCTGAGGTTGGCGCCGGACAGGACGGCGACAGCGCGGATGACGGTGGGTCGGGCGCAGGCCACGGCGTAGCTCATCGCCCCGCCGTAGCTCCAGCCCAGAGCGAAGCGTTGGGTCGTGTCGACGCAGAGGTCGTTCTCGACCTGCCGGGAGATGTCGTCGAAGAGGGTCAGGTCGCGACCGTTGGTGTTGGCCCAACCAGCGTTGATTCCCTGCGGCGCGACGAAGATCGTAGTGTTGTTCGACAGCGGCGCAAGCCCGTAGTAGCCGGCTGAAGCGACGTTGCTGGCCGAGCCGTTCAGCCAGTGGAAGCCGAAGACCAGCCGGTACGGCTTGTTTCTGTCGTAACCGTCCGGGATCCGCAGGATGTAGGTGCGACTCTGGCCGCTGCTCTGAATGGTGCGGGTCCCGTTGGTGAGCGTCGGGGCCTTGCCGCAGCCTGCGGTGGCCGCGAGCGTGCCGTTCGTCGCGGCCACCGCCGCTCCCCGCAGGCCGCCGTTCAGCACGCCACCGGCGGTCGCCGCGAGGAGAACCGCCGCGCCCGCGATGAACGAGAAGACTTGTCTCTGTTTTGCCATTGCGTGACTCCTTGCCACTGGTCGTCCTGTGGTGGTGGTGCGCGGGACCGGTCCCGGCGACCGCCGGCCGTGCCCGTTGTGACAGCAGGTTGGTGGATGACGGCTCGCGCCCCGCCGTCAGCGGTCGGGTCGTCGGGCGGACGGGGCGGTGAGGTGGTGATCGGTGGCTGTGGCACTCCCAGGTGCCGGAATACGGCTCCCCTTCCGTTGCGGGCCGGCGTGCGGTCGGTGCGGCGTGCACGGGTGGCGTGCGGGCCGTACCGCCGCTGTCGGGTTGTCCGCGACGGGCCTTGGAAGCTGGGGCATGCAGCCGGACCCAGGTTGTCCGGCAACCGCCTGCGGTCGCCTGGCATCGGCGGAGCGGCCCGGACTGGTCACCGACTGGCAAGGGCGGCCGGAGAGCGTCGCCCTCGGCGTGCCTTTGTCGATCGACTCTCGTGATTGGGAGCGTGCCCTTCACTCCCGCGCCGAAAGATAGCATGTTATCGATAACATGCTCAACCGCCCGCGTCGTCCTCAGGTGCTCTGAACAGGTATCACTTGCCGATCTGCCCGGGCGTCGCGCGGTGCCGCGGCTGGGTGCCGGCCGTGCGTCGACGGCGGTCCGCCAGCTCGGGTCCGCCGCGTCCTATGTACCCGAGAAGTGCCGTGGTCGAGACCTCGACCAAAAGATCCTTTAAGGACTTGCATTGACGCATGTACATTTATCAACGAGGATGGACGGCGGTAACATTTAGCGGGGGGTGTTATCACGTGTGGCGGTCGATTCATCGCCATTCGAAAGAGCGACTAGTTCTGCTGCACCCCCTACCGGACCTCACGAGGGGATGGCATGCATGAAACGTACGCTCGGAGTACCTCTGCTCCTCGCCAAGATCTTGGCGGTCGGCTTCGCGGTGGCCCTGGCTGCGCCAGGGTCCGCGCCGGCCGCCGCCGCGGCGTCGCTCCAACCACTGTCCACAAACGACTTCCGGGCAACCGAGTCCTCGGCCGACCGTGACTCCGGCACATTCGCCCGCTCGGCCACGATGATCGAGTTCTCGGCCGAGGCCAAGAGCGCCGTGGCTGCGGAGGTGTCCCTGTCCGTGGCCGGCAAGAAGTTCACCGCCAGCAAGGACATCAGCAAGGGTGTCGCCAACTGGTCCGGTGGCGGGGCTTCGCTCCAGCCCGATGAGCGCACCGCGCTCGGCGCCTTCGCCAAGTCCCTCGAATCGTCCTGGGTCAAGCCGGCCAATGCCGCCAAGACGCCGGTCTCGCTGCACCGGGACCTGACCATCCGCCTCGCCATGCTGGTCGCCGAGGCGCCGGTCGGCACCAAGATCGGCAACCTGGAGGTGCCCCGCCCGGTGGAGCGGTACGGCCAGCCGAAGGTTCCGGACATGAAGCTCGCTGCCGAGTCGTGCGTCAAGGAGGGCACCTCGGTTACCGCGCCGAACAGCGCGGCCCGGAGCGCGGTGCTCGCCGCGTGCCAGCAGAGCAACGAGGACGGCATCCTCTACACCGGATGCAATGAGAACGCGTGGGTTGTCCACGACGCCGACAGCCACTGTTTCCTGGGCGAGAGCATCTATGTTGGCCCGGCCTCGTACGACTGCATGGGTAAATGCGGTGGTGGTTGTTTCATCATCACCGGATACACCTATGACTGTGCGGACCACGATCGCTGCGGTCGTGAGCACGGCGGATCGACGAATCCGTGGGACGCCGAATGCGGCGACGAATATTTCGAAGCCGATGACGACTTCCTGTATTCAAGCAACCAATGCGGTTAGAGTCTGAGGCCCTCGTACGATGAAGCGACTGCTGATGTCCGTGGCGCTCGTCATGCTCGCGGTCTCGGCGTCCGGGTGCGGGTCCACCGAGAAGTCGGTGGACCCGCCACCGAACGCGCTGGCCACGGTGGCGGGCGAACCAATCACTGTCGAACGTGTCCAAGCACTCATGCCTGATGATCCCCTGCCGCCGGTGGTGGTGGTGGGCGGCTACTCCGGACCCTGGGGGGAGGCACTGAACCTGGCGATCCGCGACGAGCTCCTGGTGCGTGAAGCCGCTCGCCGCGGCCTCAAGGCGTCAACCAGAGCCGAACAGATCGCCAGCCTCATCAAGGAGGAGCAGCGCGACAATCCCGGCTTCACCATCGACAACATCACCGACGACGAGGCACGGTCCTGGTATCAGGAGCATCGCAACCTGTTCGGCGACGTTGCTCTGGCCGAGGTGGCCTGGGCGGAGTTCGCGGACGGTGACCAGGCCAAGAAGGCAATGGAGCGGGTGGCCGGCGCGGATCAGCCGACGTTCCAGCGACTGCTCCGCGAGGACAAACCGACGAAGAGCGGCACCGCCACGATCGACGATCAGCACGACGAGGTCGATGCGATGATCACCCGGGCGGCCTATGCGATTGCCGCCGCTGGTGGGATCGGGCTGTCCGCCGACCCGAAGAACAAGCGCTGGTGGGTGGTCCGCGTCGAGCGGATCTCCTTCGAAACGGTCGCTTGGGACGAAGCGCTGGCCTACCGTGTCAAATCGGCGATGACCGCGTACCGTCAGGACGAACACCTGCGCCAGCTCGCCGACTCGTTGCGGAAGAAGTGGCCGGTCCACGTGTACGAGGCGAGGCTCGCTGACGTCATGAGGACGGAGGAAGCGAAATGAACGTGGCTACCATCGCCGGCGGCCTTGTCGCGCTCTTCATTGCCGCTGCGGCGTTCGTGAGCCTACGCAGGCGCGGTGCGGCATCCGGATCGATCGGTCTGCTCCTGAGAATCCTCGCGGTCGCCGCCACAGCCTGGATCGTCATCGCGCTGTTGCCGTTCACGATCGACGACAGCGGTGGCGCCGCCAGTTATCTGCTGGGCGTACCGGCGGTTGCGGCCATCTGTCCCCTCATCGCGGACCTGACCCACCGTGCCGTCGCCACTACCACAACCGTCGCGGCACTGGTGATCCTGGTGTGGGCGCTCCTGCTGGGCCTCGGTGTCGGTCTCTGGTTCGTCCTTCCGGCCCTGCTGCTGGGGGTGGCGGCGATAGCCACAATGGCCAGCCGAGGCGCGACGGTGCCGAGCAAGCAGGATGCCTGAGGCCGGCTACGACGCCTGAGGTGCTGACCCTTACAGATGCCGCCTGACGTCCGTCAACCGTTCGGTGAGGAAGGCGCGCTCCACGTCGTTGTCGGTGAGGGTCAGCGCCTCTTCGTAGGCCGTCACGGCCTGGGGCCACCGCCTCAACCGGCGCAGGAAATCAGCACGGGCGGCGCTGAGATATCCGTAGGTGGCCAGGGCCGGATCGGCGAGCATCGGTGTGAGCGCGTCGAGTCCGGCTTCGGGGCCGTCGCGTAGCCCGATCGCCACCGCGCGGTTGAGGCCGACGACGGGCGACGGCCACAGCCGGAGCAGAGCGCCGTACAGCCCGATGATCTCGTTCCAGTCGGTGTCCTGCCAGGTTGGCGCCTCGGTGTGTACGGCAGCTATCGCGGCTTCCAGGGCGTACCGGGTCGGTGGCCGTCGGCGCAGCGCGTCGGTCAACAACGACCTGCCCTCGGCGATGAGCTGCCAGTTCCAGCGTGTGCGGTCCTGCTCGGACAGGAGCACCAGCCGCCCGTCGACGGACAGCCGGCTGTCCTGGCGTGCCGCGGTGAGCAGCAGCAGTGCCAGCAGCGCGCTGATCTCGGCGTCGGTCGGCATGAGCAGGTGCAGCATGCGGGCCAGACCGATCGCGCAGTCCACCAGGTCCTGCCGCACCAGGTGCGCGCCCACCGGCGCGGTGTGGCCGGTGGTGAAGATGAGGTGGACGACCTCGAGTACGGCGCTGACCCGCTCACCGAGTTGATCCGGGCCCGGTACCCGGTACGGGATGCGGGCCGTGGCGATCTTCCGCTTGGCCCGGGTGATCCGGGCGGCCATGGTGCTCGGCGGCACCAGGAACGCGCGGGCCACCTCCGTGGTGGACAGCCCGCACACCAGGCGCAGGGTCAGGGCGACCTGCGCCTGCCGGGACAGGGCGGGGTGGGCGCAGGTGAAGATGAGGCGCAGCCGGTCGTCGACCAGACCATCCTCGGGACCCGGCATCGTCTCGTCAGCGACGAGCAGTGGCATCTTGCGCCGGAACACCGACTCGCGGCGCAGGACATCCCGGGCCCGGTTGCGAGCGATGGTGGTGAGCCAGGCGCCCGGCCGGTCCGGGATGCCACTCTCGGCCCAGGTCTCCAGGGCCTGTGCGAACGCGTCCTGGGTGCACTCCTCGGCGAGATCGAGGTCGCGGGTCAGCTGGGCGGTGGTGCTGAACACCTGGGCCCAGTCGCGGCGGTGCGCCTGCGCGACCGCCGCGACGACCGTGTCGTTCATCAGTGGTGGACCACCGGACGGATCTCCACACCGCTGTGAGCCGCCTGCACCTCGGGAAGCAGTGCCGCCAGAGCCAGCACCTCGTCCAGGTCGGCCGCCTCCAGCAGGTAGTAGCCGCCCAGTGCCTCCTTGGTCTCCAGGAACGGACCGTCGGTCGTCTCGAGCTGACCGAGCGCGTCCGAGCGCAGCGAGGTGGCGGTGGGCGCCGTCTCCAACTGGTGCCCGCCGATGATCCGATCGCCGGCCTCGGCCACGAACGCCACGTGGGCGGCGTCGTGCGCCTTCCACTGCTCGTCGGTCATCGCGTCCCACTGTTGCGCGTCACCGTAGATAAGGATCATGTACTTGGCCATGTCTCGTATCCCATCGTGTGCGGGCCCCGTCGGTGGTGGCCCCTACATTGACGACGAGCCAGCAGGGCTCCGGATCGACAGCCGGTACGACTTTCTCGGTCCGACGACCGGAAAATCATCGCAGGCTCCGGGTTCCGGTAACGAGCGCCCGACGGCGCGGCCCGCTTCGGGCGCGAGGAGGATCGACATGGCAACCAGGCGGCAGGTGCTGTTCATCCAGGGCGGCGGTGCCGGGGCACGCCGATCTGTACGCCGACGTCATTCCGCAGGCGCGGCTGCACCTGCTGGCCGGGCGCGATCATCAGCTCAACGACGACCTGAGGGAGTTGGCGAGGATGATTGAGGATGTTTCGAGGGAGGTGGGGGACGCATGACCCGTGGACGGGTGTTGGTGGTCGGCCTCGATCCGGCCAGGACCCCTGGCTGGGATCCCGCGCCGGTGGTGGCGGCGATTGCACGCGGTCAGGCCCGCTTCGATGATCTCGGCATTGCGGCCGACCTGTGTCTGGTGGCGCCCGACGAGGACGCCGAGAGGGCGATCGTCGAGGCGCTGACCCGGAGAGATTACGCCTGCGTGGTCGTCGGTGGCGGCATCCGCAAGCACGAGCCACTACTCGTGCTCTTCGAGAAGGTGGTCAACCTCGTCCGGCAGCATGCTCCCGGCGCGGCCATCGCCTTCAACAGCAGCCCCGAGGACACTGCCGATGCCGCGCTGCGCTGGCTGCACTAGGCCACTCTGGGCAGGCGCGTCCGACGCCACCGGCGGTGCCGCCTCCGCGGATTGCGCGGAGGCGGCCCGACCGATCGGATGGTGGCGCGGGGTCAGCTACGGGTGGACCACTGCTGGTTCTGTTGTCCGTTGCAGGCCCAGAGGAGGAGCTTGGTGCCGTTCGCGGTCCCCGCTCCGTTGGCGTCGAGGCAGAGCCCGGACTGGACGCCGGTGATGGTGCCGTTGGCGTTGATGTTCCACTGTTGGTTGGTGCCGCCGTGGCAGTCCCAGATGATCGCCTGGGTGCCGTTGGTGGTGCCCTGGCCGTTGGCGTCGAGGCACTTGTTGCCGTACACCTGGAGTTGTTTGCCGGCGGTGTAGGTCCAGCGTTGTGCGGTGCTGTTGCTGATGCAGTCCCACAGTTGCACCTGGGTGCCGTTGGTGGTGGTGCCGTTCGGCACGTCGACGCAGCGGCCGGACTGGCCGCCGACGACCTGCACGCCCTGTTGCGGGTTTCCGCCAGCGGCCGGTGCGTACCCGGCGGCGGCGATGTTGGCCTGCACGGCGTCCTCGGTCGCGGCCGTCGGGTAGCCGGAGGTCAGCACGCCCTCGAAGAAGGTGCCCCGCCCGGTGATGCTGTTGTCGCCGCCGATGCCGAGCAGAATGGCCCCCTCCTTCTTCATCGGGTTGTAGCCGTTGGGCCGGCGTCCGTCGAAGTAGGTGGTCAGGCCGCCCGACTGGGCGCTTCCGCCCCGGATGGCCCAGTGGTTCGGCTCGCCCTTGACCATCGCGGTGACGAATCGGTGGTTGATGGACGCGATGTTGTTGTAGCCCGCGTTCACCCCGGAGAACAGCCCCCACTCCAGGTCGGCCATGATCCAGGGGCCGGCGCCGGCGCCGTAGCCCCACTGCTTGTTGGCGCCGAAGTAAACGGTCTCCATGATCGCGCGCTCGTCGGCCAGGACGTTGGTCTGCGCGTTGCCGTAGTCGAAGCAGCACCACTGGTTGTAGTGCGTGCCGTCCACGACGGCGTAGATGCCCTCGGGCTGGTCGCCGGTCGCGACGCCGTTGGTGTTGTTGTTGCGGTATCCGGTGCCGGGCGCGATGTAGACGCCGTACGCCTTCTGCCCACCGACGGTGACCGGTGCCGCCTTCGCGTCGGCGAGGTTGTCCCATCCGCCGGGCGCAGGGCCGGAGAAGCCGCCGGGGGGCGCCTGGGTGAGGCGGTTGTTGCGGCCGGACTGGTCGTAGAGGATGGTGATGACGCAGGTGGTGTTGGCGCAGAACGAGTCCTGGGTGGCGGCGTTGACGTAGCCACCCTCGCTCAGCACACCGATGTCGCGGGTGGTGTTGTCCGAGGAGCGCCGGACCTGGTAAAGCGGGCCGTTGTACGCGCCGTACAGGGCGCGGGTGGTGCTGTGCGCGGCCACGCAGGGGGTGCCACCCGAGGCGTAGATGTCGCACGGTCCCGTGCCGGCGGCGCGGGCGATGCCGGGCGCGTCCGAGACCACGTAGATGCTGGCGCCCAGGGCGAGGACCAGCAGGGTCCCCGTGGCGGCCAGCAGGCGACGGAGTCGTCTCTTCACATTCATCGGATCCTCTCGGTGGTGTGGTGGGGCGGTGGTGACGGGTCGAGCTGCCGCACTGGCCCCGGAGCGGCGCGGTTGGCGCCGTCGGCGGTGGCGCTGTCGATGGGTACGGTCTCGGCGGAATGGACGACCGCGGTGCGGGATTACGCCTCTACCGGTCCACTCCGACATCACACGTCACACCTTTTTACATTAATGCGCATCCATATCTTGCGCCAGCCTTCGGCGCTGTCGCGTCCGGTTCGGCGACCACCCGGATTAACATCGACAGGCATCCGTCTCGCCGAGTGCCGGAATCGTCGGTTGTGCCCGTGCTGGCTGCGGACTTCCTGACTCGGACCCGAGATCCAGGACGGATATGCTCAGCAGCGAAAGACGGTGCGTCCCCGTGTCGGGGCAATAATCGATTCGAGGGCGCGGTATGAACATCGGGGAGATCGCCCGCCGGGCGGGGGTGTCCCGCAGCACCGTGTCCTACGTGCTGAGCGGGAAGCGGACCGTGTCGGAGACGACCCGGCAGCGGATCCAGGCGGTCATCGACGAGCTGGACTACCGACCGAACGCCAGCGCCCGCGCGCTGAAGGAGGGGCGCACCCGCACCCTCGGCCTGGTGATTCCCCCGGCGAGCCAGCGGTTGACCGACATGCAGTTGGGTTTCGTCGCCAGCGTCGTCGAGGCGGCCGCTCGCCACGACCTGGATGTGCTGCTGTCGCCGTCCGGTGGTGACCATGACCGGTCGTTCGAGCGGATCGTCACCGGGCGTCGGGTGGACGGCGTGGTGCTGATGGAGATCCGCCTGGCGGACGACCGGGTGACCCGCCTGACCAGGGCCGGTCTGCCGTTCGTCACGATCGGGCGGATAGCCGAGCCACAGGACATGAGCTGGATCGACATCGACTATGCCGGGCTGATCGCCCGCTGCGTGCACCACCTGGCCGATCTGGGGCACCGGCACGTGGCGCTGGTGAACCGCTCCGCCGAGTTGGTGGCCGCGGGTTACGGCCCCAGTCACCGAGCGCTGGCCGGCTTCCGGGTGGCGGCGGTGGAGCGGGGCCTGACCGGCGTGGAGGTCTGCTGCGGCGACGACACCGCCTCCGGCGAGGCGTGCGTGGAACAGTTGCTCGTGACCCATCCCGACGTCACGGCCATCGCCACCATCAACGAGGCCGCGCTGCCCGGAATGCAGCGCGCGCTGACCGGTGCCGGTCTGTCCGTGCCCCGCGACTTCTCCGTCACCGGTGTCGCCGCCCAGCACTGGGCGGAGGACTTCCGCCCGCCGTTGACCGCCGCTGACGTCCCGATGGTCGAGATGGGCGCCGAGGCCGTGGCGCTGCTGCTGGAGAGCATCGCCGCCCCCGACGCTGTGCCACGCCACCGGCTGTACAGCCCGCCCATCTCGTTGCGGGCCAGCACCGGTCCGGTCCCGGCCCGGCGGGTGGACGCGGCTACCCCTTCGTGACCCGCCGTTCCTCCTGACCAGCGGCCAGAATGAGATAGCTGCTGGCGGTCCAGGTGTACGCGCGGTCCCGGAGCCCGGCCCCGGTCTCGGCGTCGAAGTTCTCCGCGAATCCGGACTTCTCACACAGCGCCAGGAATCGTCGACTGATCTCGTCGGCGATCCTGGTCTGCCCGGCCCGGCGCAGGCCGTCCTCGACCAGCACGGTCGACGGCGCCCAGATCGGGCCACGCCAGTAGCCGTCGGCGAGATAGTGCGCCGAGTCGGTCGGCTCGGTGGCCAGCCCGTGGGTGGTCAGGTGGGTTTCGACGCCCCGGGTCAGCGCGGCGGCGACCGGAGCGGGCAGGTCGGCGCCGAGCGCGACGGGCATCAGGTCGAGCAGGCTGCGACTCGCCCGCCGATGGCCGGTGTGCGGGTTGCGGGAGGTGAAGCGTTCGCCGTCCCACAGGTCCCGCAGCATGGCGGCATGGATCCGGTCGGCCTCCCGGGACCACTGCTCGGCGGGCTCACCCAGCTCGGTGGCGAGGTCGGCGAGGCAGCGCAGCTGCGACACCAGGAACGCGGCGAGGTCGGCCGTCTGGAGGACCCGGTTGCCGTCGAAGGTGGTCGCGTTGTCCCAGCCGCTGTCGTTGCCGTGCTGGTAGTGGGGCAGATCGTGGCCGGGGGCCCGACGCGCGTCGAGCCAGAACCGGGTCCAGCGGGCCAGCCGGTCGTACGTCTGCGCCAGCGCCGCCCGGTCCGGTGGCTGGGGAAGGCGTCGACGCAGGTGCCGCAGGGCCCAACCGTGGATGGGCGGCTTGACGTAGTTGTGCAGGACCTCGGAGTGGGTGACCGAGTCGGGGAGGGCGCCGGCCTCGTCCTGGTGGTCGAAGGGCAGGTGGAACTGGTGCCAGGCCAGCTCCGGCTCGCCGGCGGCCAGGGCGATCGCGTTGAAGCAGTGGTCCCAGCTCCACACCTTGTCCATCCAGTGCTTGGACATCAGGACGGCGGGCCGGGTGACGAAGCCCGCCGGGGCGACGGTGGCGGACCACAGGACGTAGGCGGCGAGTTCGGCGGCCGGGGTCTCCGCGCCGCGCCACGGCGCGACCGCGTCGACGAACGCGCTGAACTCGGCGGCCCGGTCGCGACACAGTTGGTCGAAGGGGACGGACCCGGCGTACGGGCGGCGGGCGGTGGCGTACTCCTCGATCGCGATCTCCCAGGGCTGGTCACCGGGAAGGTCCACGCAGCGGTCCGCGGTGCCGAGCGCCTCGACCCCGGCGGCCCGTTCGAGAGCGCCGGAGAGCACTGTGATCCGGTAGCGGCGACCGGTCTCGTACGAGGTGAACACGTGGGATCCGTCGACCGGGTCGTGGTAGAGGTAGGTGCCGCTGAACGGGGTGAGGGTGGGCGCGGCGGCGGCCACCCGCAGGCCGAGCCGCCGGCCCCGGATCCGCAGGGTGTCCGGCCCGTCGTAGACGGCCTCGATCCGGTCGGCGCCGTTCCGCCAGGTCAGCAGCGCGGGAGTGGCGACGACGGTGGCGTCGGCGGCCGCGGGGGAGAGCCGCAGGACGGGGTGTAGCCCGGTCTGGTGGGAGACCAGGTGCAGATCGTCGGCGTACGTCTTCTCGGCGACCACCGGGGAGATGTTGAACCAGGCTCCTCGGTAGCTGAACGGGATGTCCTGGACGGGGAACTCCGGACCGGACGGGGCGACGGTCATGGGTGGCGGGTGCCTTTCTGTGGTGCGGGTGGTCAGTCCTTGACGGCGCCGGCGGTCACGCCCATCGAGACGTAGCGCTGGGCCAGGATCAGCAGCACCGCGGCGGGGATGGAGGCGACGACAGCGGTGGCCATGATGGCGTTCCACTGCTGGTTGTTGTTGCCGATGTAGTGGTAGATGCCGAGGGTGATGGGCTGCTGGTCGGCGCCGCCGGCGAGCGTCGAGGCGAAGATGAAGTCCGACCACGACCACAGGAACGCGAACAGCGACACAGTGACTATCGAGTTGCGGCTGACCGGGAGCACGACCGACCAGAACGTCCGCAGCCGACCGGCGCCGTCGACCACGGCGGCCTGGAGCAGCTCGTCGGGAATTCCGGACATGAAGGCCGTGAAGATCAGCACCGCGAACGGCACCGCCAGCGTCGAGTCGGCCAGGATCAGACCGGGCAGGGTGTTCAGGACGCCGAGACTGAGATAGATGGCGTAAAAGCCCATCGCCATGATGATGCCCGGGATCATCTGGGCGATCAGCAGGACGAAACTCAGTGCCGTGCCGCCGGGGGGCCGCAGTTTCGCCAGCGCGTATCCGGCGGGGGCGGCCAGCGCGACGGTCAGCGCCACAGTGCCGAGACCGACCAGGAAGCTGGTGCCGAGGTACGGCAACTGTTGGTCGAGCACGGCCCGGTAGCCGTCCAGCGTGCCGTTGGTCGGGAAGAGGTGCGGGGGAGTGGCCCGCATGTCCTGGTCCCTGGTGAACGACACATTGATCATCCAGTAGACGGGGAAGAGCATCAGCCCGGTCAGCACCAGACCGACGACGGTCTTCCACCAGACCCGAGGTGTGGAGGTGGTCATGGCAGGTTCTGCCTCCGCTGGATCCGGATGTAGACGAGGCCGGCGATCAGGGCCATCACGATGAGCAGGTTGCCGACGGCCGCACCCGGCCCGAACTCGGGCAGCAGGTTGCCGAAGCCGAGCCGGTAGGACCAGGTCGCGAGCGTGGCGGAGGAGTTGGTCGGGCCACCCTTCGTCATGATCCAGATGATGTCGAAGACCTTCAGCGTGTAGATCAGCCCCAGCAGCAGCGTGATCGCGGAGACGGGGCGGAGCAGCGGGAAGGTGATCCCCCAGAACCGTTGCCAGCCCGATGCGCCGTCCAGCGCGGACGCCTCGTACATCTCGACCGGGATCGCCTGGAGCCCGCTGTACAACACCACAAGGTTGAACGGGATGCCGATCCAGATGTTCGCGATGATCACCGAGGCGAGCGACCAGCCCGGCGAGGTGAGCCAGTTGACCTGGTCGATCCCGACGGCGCCGAGGGCCGCGTTGACCAGCCCGGAGTCACTGTTGAGAAGCCACGACCAGGTCGAGGCCGAGACGATCAGCGGTAGCAGCCACGGTACGAGGATCAACGCCCGCAACGTGCGGGACAGGGGAAAGTTCTGGTGGAAGAAGAGAGCCAGCGCCATGCCGATGGTGAACTGGAAGACGAGCGACGCGCCGGTGAAGACCAGGGTGTGCGCCAGGGTGGACCCGAAGGCCGGATCGGTCAGGACCGTCCGGTAGTTGTCGAGGCCGGCGAAGGGCGCGCCGCCCTGCACGAACGAGCGGACGGTGTACTCGCGCAGGCTCAACTCGAGATTGCGGTAGAGCGGGTAGGCGTAGAAGGCCGCCAGGTAGAGGGTCACGGGTGCCAGGAAGCCCCACGCCAGCCATCGGTTGGGCCGGCGGGCGCGGGACGGGGGAGGACCGGGTGGGGCGGACTTCGCCGCCCCACCCTGATCCGGTACGGCAGTGGAGCTGTGTGTCGTGGGGAGCATGGTGTCGGTTCGGCGCGGTTACCTGGTCGCGGCCTGCGCAGCGGTCAGCGCCTCGCCCGGTGACTTCCCACCGCTGAGGGCCGCCTGCACCGCGGTCCACAGGGATTCCGAGATCTTCGGGTACTTCGTGCCGAGGTTGTCACCGGTGCGGCCCTTGGCTGCCCGGACCGCCTCCACCCAGACCTTGAGCTTGGGGTCGGCGGCGGCCTGTCGATCCTGCACGGCGGCGACGGGTGCCACGTAGGACAGCGTCGTGTCGGTGGTGAGCAGGTTGTCGGCGTTGGTGAGGCAGGCGACGATCTTCTGCGACGTCTCGTACCGGCCGGTCTTCTTCTGCACCGGGATGGAGACGAACTCACCGCCGGTGGGCGCCGGGGCCGGGCCGCCCGCGCTGGCCGGGATCGCGATGGTGCCGTAGGAGAAGCCGAGCTTCTCCGCGTTGGCCAGCTGCCAGGTGCCGTTCTCGGCGAACGCGTAGTTGCCGGTGGCGAACTCCTGCCAGCTCGTGGTCTGGGTGTTGTTGATTACCGAGTTCGGGGCTAGGCCCTGCTTCAGCCAGTCCGACCAGAGCGTCAACGCGGACACCGCCTGCGGCGAGTCCAGGCTGGTCAGTTGGGCTCCCGAGCCCCAGAACCAGGGCAGGAACTGGAAGCTGCCCTCCTCGGTGCCGATCGCGGAGAAGGTGATGCCCTTCTTCCCCTTGGCCTTGACCGTGGTCAGTGCCGTGGTCAGCGACGGCCAGTCCTTGATCGAGGCCGGATCGACGCCAGCGGCTTTCAGCAGGTCCTTGTTGTAGTAGAGGGCGAGGGTGTTCGCCCCGATCGGCACCCCGTACGTCTTGCCCCCGCTCTGACCGGCGCCGAGCAGGTTCGTCGCCATGGCCGAGACGTCGAGCTTGTTGTCGTCGGTGGTGGTGAGCGCGCCGGCCTCGGCCAGTGTCGAGATGACCGGGTTGTCCACGATCAGCACGTCCGGTGAGTTGCCCTGCTGGGCGGCGAGCAGGGCCTTGTTTGTCAGGTCGGTGGTGTCGTAGCCGGTCCGCTCGACCGTCGCCCCCGCCGAGGTGCCGCACTTCTTGAGCAGTGCGACCCACTCGGAGTCGGCGGCGAACTGCGGATACGGGTCCCAGACGAGGTAGGCGCCGCCGCCGTCGCCGGACCCGTCGCCGGAGGACGACGAGCAGGCGCTGCCGGTCACTGCGGCAAGTGCTATCACGGCGACGGCGGCCAGACGCCGTCGACGACTGAGTCCTGTCATGTGGTGCCTCACTTCAGTCGATCGTCAGGTGGGGTGTGCGGGTTGACCGTCGCGGGTCGGACGCCGTCCGACCATGAGGCGAACCGATTCGACAAATCGGTTCGCACGAAGATAGGTCTGTCGTTGCCGGCTGGTCAAGGGATGATCGGGTGTTCTGAGGGTTGCGCTGTGAAACGCCACCTTCACCGCGTCGTCACTTCATTGACATGGTTCAGTCCCTGGTCCTACGATCCGTGCGAATCGATTCGCAAGCGCAGCCCTCCGGAGAGCGTCCCCCGCGCCCCACCAAGGAGCCGCCCGTGAAAACCCCGTCCCCCGGCAGGTCAGGACGAGCCCGCCCGCTCGTCGCTCGACTCGTGGTCGGCCTTCTCGCCGCCACCGCCGCCGTCACCGTCGCCGCGTCTCCGGCCCAGGCCGCCGACGAGTCGATAAGCGTCAACTTCGCCACGGACAACGGCACGCCGACCTACCGCGCGTCCGGCTGGATCTACGGCATGACCGAGAACGCCAGCGGTCCGGCCGACCACTTCTACCGAGACGTCAAGTTCCAGTCCATGCGCGCCGGCGGCGCGCAGCTCCCGGGCAGCGGCTGGGTCGGCGGCACGTACGACCGTCGGTGGAACTCCACAGTCGCCCAGGCCCGTCGCACCACCGCCCTCGGCGGCAAGTTCATCATCCTGCCGCACGACCTGTGGGGTGCCGACGGCGCCGGAATCTCGCGCTTCCCCGGCGACAACGGCAACTGGACCGACTACGACAACTTCCTGACCCGGCTCATCACCGACGTCCGGGCGTCCGGGCTGAACGTGCAGTGGGACATCTGGAACGAACCCAACATCACCATCTTCTGGAACCGCCCGATCTCCCAGTACCTCGAACTGTGGCGCCGCACCTACCAGCGCCTCCGGGTGGAGTTCCCCAACCAGCTCATCGTCGGGCCGAGCTGTGCCTGCGTTCCGTCGACAAACCACGCCTTCTGGAACCAGTACCTGGACTTCGTCCGCTCGACGAACACGGTGCCGGACATCATCAGCTGGCACTCGCTGCCGGGTGACCCGGTGGCCAACGTCGCCGCCGCCAACGCCACCCTCGACCCCCGTGGGATCGCCCACCCACGGCCCTACCAGATCAACGAGTACGGCGCGCCCGACGAGCAGAACCCGGCCGACGGCGCCTGGTACATCGCGCGGCTGGAGCGGGCCCGGGCCGACGGCCTGCGGGCGAACTGGGCCAGCGGGGGCAGCCTGCACAACGACCTCGGCAACCTGTTGATCCGCAACTCGGCCGGGCAGCACCAGCCCAAGGGTGAGTGGTGGAACTACCGCTTCTACGCCTCCCAGACCGGGCAGATCGTCGGGGTCACCCCCAGCCAGTCGTACGACGCGTTCGCCACGAAGACGACCGGCACGGCGAAGGTCCTCATCGGCGGTGGTCGTACCACCGGGAATCTGACCGTCAACCTGCAACGCCTGGACACCACAAGCGGCATCGTGGAGAACAACCAGGTCCGGGTGCTCACCCAACGCATCCCGCACAACGGCGGCGGCGCCGTGCCGGGGCCGATCACGGTCTCGAACAGCGTGGTCGGCGTGTCCAACAACAACGCCACGGTGAGCGTGCCGTACACCAACCAGACCGACACCTACGCCGTCACCCTGCTGCCCCCGTCGGACGGTGGCTTCCAGTCGGTGGCGGTGGCCCAGCACTCCCAGCAGTGCCTCAACAACGCCGGCCTGAGCACCGCCGACGGCAACGGTCAACAGCAGAACTACTGCGACGGCGGCGACCAGCAGCTCTGGAACTTCCGCCCGGTCGCGGGGGTGGCCAACACGTACACGGTGGTCAACCAGCAGAGCGGCAAGTGCCTCGACGTCAGCGGGACGTCCACCGCCGACGGCGCTGCCGTCACCCAGTGGACCTGCCTGAACAGCTCGAACCAGCAGTTCACCCTCCGCAAGGTGACCTACTCGGGCAACGACTCGCACGACTACCAGCTGGTTGCCCGACACAGCGGCAAGTGTGTCGATGTCAACGGCGTCTCCACGGCGGCTGGCGCAACTGTTCTCCAGTGGACCTGCAAGGCGGTCAACCAAAGCAGCTCGTTGAACCAGACCTGGCGGCTCCTGGGGCGGTAGTCGTCCCGGGGGCAGGTGACGCGCTGACTGTCCGCCCAATGGTCAGCGCGTCACCGGGCACCGCATTCATTGACATAAATAAAACAAAGGTCATACGATTCGCTGCGATTCGCCATCGCCACCACCCGCCCGTGGCGCGTCGACGATCCCCCGCGCATCCACGACTCCGAGGAGCCACCTCGTGCGAACCCCGTCCCGTAGTGGGCCAGGAACAGCCCGCGACCTCATCCCGAGACGCCAACGCGTCCGACGTTTGACCCTCCTGGCTGGCGCACTGGCCGGGGTGCTCGTCGTCGTCGGCATCGGCGTCGGCACCACCCCCGCCAGCTCGCCCTTCGCCGCCGAGGCCGCCGCGGCGGCCACCATCGAGCCGGGGCAGAGCACCCGGATCGTCGGCACGCCGTCCGGTCGCTGCCTGGAGGTGCCCAACTCCAGCACCACGAACGGCACCCAGACCCAACTCTGGGACTGCAACGGCGCCTCCGGCCAGACCTGGACCTGGACGTCGAGCAAGCAACTCCAGGTGTACGGCAACAAGTGCCTGGACGCCTCCGGCCGGGGCACCACCAACGGCACCCAGGCGATCATCTGGGACTGCAACGGCCAGAACAACCAGCAGTGGAACGTCAACAGCAACGGCACCATCACCGGCGTGCAGTCCGGGCTCTGCCTCGACGCCAACGGCGCCGGCACCGCGAACGGCACCAAGGTCATCCTCTGGGCCTGCAACGGGGGCGCCAACCAGCAGTGGGCCTCGCCGAACACGCCGCCGACCAGCGTGCCGCCGACCACCGCGCCGCCGACCAGTCCGCCGCCGGGCGGCGCGCGCCCGTGCGACATCTACGCCTCCGGTGGCACTCCGTGCGTCGCGGCGCACAGCACGACGCGGGCGCTCTACGCGGCGTACACCGGCAACCTCTACCAGGTCCGGCGCTCGTCGGACAACACGACCCGCAACATCGGGGTGTCCGGCGCGGGCGGCACCGCCGTCGCGGCGACGCAGGACTCCTTCTGCTCCGGCACCACCTGCGTGATCACTGTCGTGTTCGACCAGTCCGGGCGCGGGAACGACCTCTGGTACCAGGGGTCGAGCGTGGTTCCGGGCAGCCCGCAGAGCCGGCCGGCGGTCGCGACGACCGAGTCGCTGTCCGTGGGTGGCGCCAAGGCGTACTCGCTCTACATCAACCCGGGCAACAGCTACTGGCGCGACGGACACCTCACCGGGGTACCGACCGGGTCCGCTCCCGAGGGCATGTACATGGTGACAAGCGGCACCCACGTCAACAGCGGCTGCTGCTTCGACTACGGCAACAGCGAGACGACGCGCAAGGCCGACGCCGCGGGAGCGATGGACGCCATCAACTTCAGCAAGCAGTGCTGGTTCGGCGGCTGCTCGGGCAGCGGGCCCTGGGTGCAGGCGGACCTCGAGTGGGGTCTCTTCCCCGGCGGCAGTCAGAGCTGGAACCCGAACCAGCGCGCCTTCACCAGCAAGTTCGTGACCGCGACCCTCAAGAACAACGGCACCAGCCGCTTCGCCATCAAGGGCAGCGACGCCCAGTCCGGCAGCCTCTACACGCTGTACGACGGCTCGCTCCCGCCCGGATACAGCCCGATGAAGAAGCAGGGCGCGATCATTCTGGGCAGTGGTGGTGACTGCTGCAAGCCCGACGGCGGCGCGAACCTGAGCGCCGGCACGTTCTACGAGGGGGCCATGGTCGCCGGCTACCCGTCCGACGCGGTCGAGAACGCCGTGCAGGCGAATGTCGTGACCGCCGGCTACCGCTGACCCGGCAACGACGTCAGAACGACACGTGCGCCGGTCACCAGCGGGTGGTGACCGGCGCACGCTCTCGTCGACGCCCGCCGGCTCAGGCCGGCGGCCACGGACGGCGACGCTCCGGGGAGGTACGGGTGGCCTGCCCTCCCCGGAGTGCCGTCCGGTGTCAGGCCACCGAGCAGGACGCGCCGTTGAGGGTGAACGAGTTCGGCTTGGCGGTGTTACCGGTGTGCGTGGCCTGGAAGCCGACGGTCACTGATCCGTTGGCGGGTATGCCGGCGTTGTAGGCGACGTTCCTGGCCGTCACCTGCCCCGAGTTCGGCGAGTAGGAGGCGTTCCAGCCCGAGGTGATGGTCTGGCCCCCGGGCAGGGTGAACACCAGGAACCAGCCGTTGACGGCACTGCTGCCGGTGTTGGTGACCGTGATGTTCTCGGTCAGCCCGTTGTTCCAGGCGTTGACGGCGACGGTCACCCGGCAGGCGCCGGAATCCGGCGGCGGGGTCGTCGGGTTGGGCGGCGGCGTCGTCGGGTTGGGTGGCGGGGTCGTGGGGTTCGGCGGCGGCGTTGTCGGGTTGGGCGGCGGGGTCGTCGGGTTCGGCGGCGGCGTGGTCGGGTTGGGCGGGTTGGACAGGCCGAAGAACCCGATGGCGGCCGCGGCCATGCCGCTGGCGGGCAGACTGTGCCCGGCGCCCTGGATGCTGTACGCCTCGACCTGAACCGTGCCGCTGCTGTCGGCGTACCTGCGCCGGTTCCAGTTCGGCTGCGGGGTGTCGGTGGAGGTGGGTGTCTGGCTCAGCCCGAACACGTTCGTCCACTGCTCGATCGACTCCTGCAACAGCGAGTACGGCACGAGGGTGTCGTTGGTGCCGTGCCACAACTGGATGCGGGGGCGGGGCCCGGAGTAACCGGGGTACGCCTGGCGGACCGCGTCGCCCCACTGTTGCGGCGTACGGTTCATGTTCCCGCCGGTGCACTGGCTGCTGGTGGGCGGGTAGTCGGCCGCGTTGGCGAAGCAGTTGAACGGCACCCCCATGAACGCGGCGCCAGCCTTGAACACGTCGGGATAGAGGGCCAGCATGTGGTTGGTCATCATGCCGCCGGAGGAACTGCCGGTGGCGTAGACCCGGTCCGGGTCGGCGGCGTACTGCTGTTGCACGTGTCGGACCATCGAGACGATCGACACCGGGTCGCTGCCGCCGCCGCGCCGCTTGGCCGCGTCCGACCAGACGTCGAAGCAGTTGCCGAACCCGGCCTGTTGGGTCGCGGATGGGTAGATCACGATGAATCCGTACCGGTCGGCCAGACTCGCGAACTCGCTGCCGGAGTAGAAGCCGGGGCCAGACCCGCCGCAGCCGTGCATGGCCACGATGGTCGCCGGCCTGGCCGGGCGGTTGTCCGGCACGTAGACGTGCATCCGCATCCGGCCCGGGTTGTCGCCGAAGCTTGTCACCTCGGTCAGTGATGCCGCGTAGGCGGGTTGCATCGCGGGGACCGCCAGGCCGGCTGCCATCAGCGACACGGCGAGGGTGAGCAGCAGTTTCCTTCTGATTCTCAACGGACGACTCCTTCGATTGCCTGTGCAGGCGTGAGTGGCCGCGCGATCCGGTCGCGGGTGTGCCCGAGGCCCGCGGTGATCGCGCGATGCCCGCTACCGGTGGCTCGCCCCGCCCGACTCCGGACCACATCGCGTGGCGATAAGTGTTCTCCTCGGACCAACAAGTGTCAATCGAAGGACTTCTATCGATCGCCGACCACCCAAGCCCGCTCGGCGGCGGTCCGTCTACAGTCGTCACACCGTCCCTGAAGAGCACGGAGCGCCTGTGGCAAGCCCGTTCGACATCGACGAGATATATCCCGGCGACGGAGACCAACCGCTCCGGCTGCCCCGGCGGCAGGTCGGCAACTCGCCCCAGGGTGTCGCGGTGACCCTGCTGGCGGACTACACCCTGCGGACCCGTGCCGCGCTCCCGTCCGCCGCCATCGTCGCGCTGCTCGCGGAGACCGGGGTGACAACGGCCGGCGCGCGGACCGCGATCAGCCGGCTGGCCCGCCGTGGCGTCCTGGAGGGCAGCCGGCTGGGACGACGCAGCTCCTACCGGCTCAGCCGCGCGGCGGCTGCCAACCTCTCCGCTGGCGGCCACTGGATCCTCGCCTCGACCGGCTCGACAGTGCCGTGGGACGGGTGTTGGACGATCGTCGCGTTCTCGCTGCCGCAGGACCGGAGTGCCCAGCGCCGGGCCCTCCGCGCTCAGCTGCGGTGGCTCGGATACGCGCCGTTGTACGACGGACTGTGGATCTCGCCGGACGAGCTGACCCCCGCTGCTCGCGCGCAGCTCGACCAGCTCACCCTCGGTGCGGTCACGGTGTTCCGCGGCCGGCAGACCGCGATCGGGTCGGCCATCCACCGCGCCCCGATCGAAGCCTGGGACATCGCGGAGATCGGCCGGAGCTACCAGGCGTTCCTCCGCCACTGGACGGCGGTGCTGCCCCGGGTGATCGCCGGGGAGATCGACGGCGCGGCCGCGGTGCGGGCGCGGACCGAGATCATGGACACCTTCCGGCGTTTTCCCGTTCTCGACCCGCAGCTGCCCCTGGAACTCCTGCCGGAGAAGTGGCTCAGGAGGCCGGCGCGGGAGTTGTTCGAGGCCGTCTACGACGGCCTCGCGGCACCGGCCGAGCGCCACGTCCGGGCGGTCGTCGCGCGGTTCGCCGACGGCGAGCTGCCCGGCATCGAGGCCCACACCACCGCCGACATCCTGGCCGGAGTGCGCCCCCGCCGTGAACCCGGCGAAATCGGCTCTCGGTGGATCCGCTGGTAGCTGATCCGCCGTCCTGTGAGCGATAACAGAGTCATCGTGATCGGCGCGTGCAGGAGGTGCTGCCGGCGCGGCTGACTCCTCACCAGGGCAGCGCGTCGAGACGACGGTGACGAGGCAGGCTTCGGCGGAACCTGAGCTCGACAACATCGATCCGGGCTTATGTTACGTCTTGACGAACGGCATGTTATCGCTCACCCTCGATATCGAGGAAGGCAGCACCTGTGGCTCACCGGGCGAGCCGCTGTCGCACCTCACGATGACGACGTTCCGCAGGGCATGCGAACGTCGATCACGCACCCCTCGGCAGCGGCGTCAGCCTGCCGGACGACAGGTGTCGGTACAGGCCGGCGCAGGATGCTCATCCCGGTTCCTCGCCACAGGAGGATCATGACTTCGTTTTCGGCGCGGGCTCACCCGTCCCCGACCGGGTCGCTCATCGACACGGTCGACAGTGACAGCACCGCTGCCAACCCGAGCTGAGCGCGTCGTGATCCACGCCAGCCTTCCCGGACCAACTCTGGCAAGACAGTGGCACGTCCCCCACCACCGTTGCGACACCATCGAAAAGGAACGACATGAAACCCAAGAGAACTCTGCTGGCGGCGGCGACCCTCGCCGTCGCCCTCACTGCGGGCATGACGGCGGTGCTCGCCCCCACGGCCAGCGGCGCCGGCACGACCCTGAAGGCGGCGGCGGCCGAGAAGGGCCGCTACTTCGGTGCGGCCGTCGCGACGAACAAGCTCTCCGACAACGCGTACGTGACCATCCTGAACCGCGAGTTCAACAGTGTCGTGCCCGAGAACGAGATGAAGTGGAGCTCCACCGAGCCGCAACAGGGCGTGTTCACCTACTCTGGCGGTGATCGGCTGGTCAGTCACGCGCAGGCCAACGGCATGAGCGTGCGGGGTCACACGTTGTTGTGGCACGCACAGCAGCCGGGCTGGGCGCAGGGCATGTCGGGCAGCGCGTTGCGCAACGCGGCGATCAACCACGTCACGCAGGTGGCGACCCACTTCCGGGGCAAGATCTACGCGTGGGACGTGGTGAACGAGGCGTTCGCCGACGGTGGTAGCGGTGGGCGGCGTGACTCGAACCTGCAGCGCACCGGTAACGACTGGATCGAGGCGGCGTTCCGGGCGGCGGATGCGGCGGATCCGGGTGCGAAGTTGTGTTACAACGACTACAACACCGACGGGATCAACGCGAAGTCGACGGGGATCTACAACATGGTGCGGGACTTCAAGTCCCGTGGTGTGCCGATCGACTGCGTGGGTTTCCAGTCGCACCTGGGCACGTCGTTGGCCAGTGACTATCAGGCCAACCTGCAGCGTTTCGCCGATCTCGGTGTGGACGTGCAGATCACCGAGCTGGACGTGATGACCGGCGGCAACCAGGCGAACATCTTCGGCGCGGTCACCCGCGCCTGTCTGGCCGTCTCGCGTTGCACCGGCATCACCACCTGGGGTGTGCGGGACTGCGACTCGTGGCGCGGGTCGGACAACGCCCTGCTCTTCGAGTGCAGCGGCACCAAGAAGGCGGCGTACACAAGCGTCCTGAACGCCCTCAACGCCGGCTCGACCACGCCCACCACGCCCCCGCCGAGCAGCGGGGTGGACACCACTGCCTGGTACGTGTTGCTGAACCGCAACAGCGGTAAGGCGCTGGATCTGTACGCCTCGGCGACCAACGACGGCGCCCGGATCAGTCAGTGGTCGCGGAACAACGGTACGAACCAGCAGTGGCAGTTCGTGGACTCGGGGGGCGGCTACTACCGGCTGAAGTCCCGCCTCTCCGGCAAGGTGTTGGACGTCTCCAACTTCTCCACCGCCGACGGTGCGGCGATCGTGCAGTGGACCGACGGCAACGGCACGAACCAGCAGTTCCGCCTCGCCCAGTCGGCCGATGGTTACCAGCGCCTACTCAACCGCAACAGTGGCAAGGCCGTCGAGGTGCAGGGCGCGTCCACCGCCGACGGCGGAAACATCGTCCAGTACAGCGACTGGGGCGGCACCAACCAGCAGTGGCAACTGGTCCGCATCGGCTAGCGACCGGCCTGATCCAGCCGAGGAGGTCCGCACTCAGGACGGGGCCGTGGACGCGGCGATGGGCACACGCCATCCGCTGTGGCTGCCAACCATCTCGATGTGCTGGTGGGCGGTATACCTCAGAGGTATGAATATGACTCTGAGGTATACCGCTCCTTACCGCATCCACCCCCGACGCGGGTGACCGACGGTCACCGCCGGCCGTCGGCGTCCAGCGGGAAACCGTAGCGGCCCGCCCCATCCATCGGGGCGGGCCGCTACGACTGTCAGCTGGCCGTACAGCTCAGGCTGGTGGGCGGCTGGCTGCCGCCGCTGAGGTAGCCCACCGTGGTGGATGCTCCGGCCGCGAGCTGCCCGTTGTAGCTGGCGTTTGTCACTGTCACCTGGCTGCCCTGTTGGCTGAAGCTGCCGTTCCAGACCTGGGACACCGTCTGGCCGGTGGGGAAGGTGGCGGTCACCCGCCAGCCGGCGATCGGGACGGAACCGGCAGTGATGGTGAACCTGCCCTCGAAACCGCCCTGCCAGGAGTTGACCACCGCGTTGGCGACCCCACAGGACTGTCCGTCCGGGAGCGTCGGGGTGGGCGTCGGCGTCGGCGTGGTGGTGGGCGTGGGCGTCGGGGTTGGCGTGGGGGTCGGCGTGGGGGTCGGTGTCGGCGTCGGATCGACGCCGGTACCGCTGAACTGCCACCAGTTGATGTTGAACAGGGTGCCGGTGCCGCCGGCGAAGCGCAGATACAGGTCATGGGTGCCGGTGGCGCCGTTCACCGCGCAACTGGTGGTGGTCCAGGCCTGCCAACCGCCGGTGCCCGCGACAGCGCAGGTCCCGACGAGCGGGCCGGTGGCACTGTCGAGACGGACCTCGATGCGCCCACCACTGCTCGCCGACGCGACCCGGGCCGTGAACGACGACGCGCCCGCGCCGAACGCCACACCCTTGACCTTGACGTAGTCGCCGTTCTCGATCCAACCGACGTTCATCCCACCCTCGGTGGAGACCTCCGTCTCGATCCCCGAACCCCACGCGATCGTCTCGGCCTCCTGCCGCACGTACGGATTCAGCGTGCCCACCTGCGGCACCCCCGCGGTACTCATCGTGATCGTCGGGAACGTGCCGTTGGAGTTGTACGAGAACTTCTCCACCGCCACCGACCGGGTGTAACCACCACCACCGGGCAACGCCCCGTTGTGATAGAAGAAATACGACCCACCACCAAAATCGACGACCCCGGCGTGATTGGTGAAACTAGCGCCCTGCCGCGCCATGATCGTCCCCCGGTACGTCCACGGCCCCGTCGGACCAGGCGCCGTCGAGTACGCGATGAACTCCGAACAACACTCCGCCGCGAACACGTTGTAATACAACCCGTTGCGCTTGAACACCCACGGCCCCTCCTCATACAAGGTCGGCCGACTCGCGTTACCACTACGCGTACCGAACCCCGCAGTGGTCAACGCGATCCGCGTCGCGCTCCCCGAGTAGGAAACCATGTCCGCGTTCAACCGCACATACCACAGACCCGGATTACCCCAGTACAGATACGCCTGCCCATCATCATCGATGAACACCGTCGGATCGATCTCGTTGTTCCCCACCAACGGCCGACCGATCGCATCCCGAAACGGACCCGTCGGCGAGTCCGCCACCCCCACCCCGATGACCATCTGCCCGTTCGACCGCTGCCGCACCGGCACGTACCAGTAGAACTTCCCGTTCCGCGCCACCACCTGACCAGCCCACGCGTTGGCATCCGCCCACGCGAACGTCGCCAAACTCATCGGCGAACCATGATCAGTCCAATTCACCATGTCCGCCGACGACCACACCCGCCAGTCCCTCATCGTGAAATACGTCGAGCCATCCTCATCATGACCCGTATACAGATACACCCGACCGTTGTACACCAACGGCGCCGGATCAGCCGTATAAATATGCTGAACAATAGGATTGTCCGCCTTCGCCGCGCTAGCGGGAAGCAATGTCGAGACGAGGAGCAGGCTCACCAGCCATGCGGCCGCGCGCCTCAGTCTGAGAAGTGGTGATGGTGCGCATTTCACTGGTGCCTCCGGGTTGGGTGTGGTGGTGCGGGGTGGAAGGGGCACCGGTGCGATGCCGGTGTCCGAGCATCGGACGCACCCGTGCCGTGGCCACGAACCACCGGTCCACGCCCGGCCCTCGGCTGCCCTGGGTGACGTCATGCCCGAGGTGCGACAACCGCGGCTCGCCCGGTCAGCCATCGTCGGCACATCGCCCTCGTCCATCGACTGTGAGCGATAACATGAGCTGCGTCAAGTCGCCGTAGGACGGCCGGAGCGGTGGGTCCCAGCCAGCTGTCCGAGCCGTCGCGGGCGGCGCCTCCGATAGACGTCGGTCGTTTGACGTATGACGTCGTTAGCGCTAATTTCCAGACGCGGGCGGCGCGGCTGCGAGGTCGGTTGCCGGCCTGGCCGGACACGTACTCCGGTGGCCGCGCCTCGCCCGCGCACCCCCCGACGTGCTGACGCCACCACCAACGCTGGCACGCACCCCCAGGGCACGCGCGTGCGTTCTGCTCGTGGGTGACCCCGACCGAAGGAGTGGACCATGAAGGCCATCGGTGAGGTTCGTCCCGCCTCTCCACCGAGACGTCGCTTGCGGTCCGGGTTGGCCGCCGCGGCGGCCGCGATCATGGCGGCCGGCACACTCGTCGCGGTCGACGCGGCGCCCGCGGCGGCGGCGACCGTGGACACCAATGCCTGGTACGCCCTGGTGAACCGCAACAGCGGCAAGGCGCTGGATCTGTACGCCTCGGCCACCAACGACGGCGCCCGGATCAGTCAGTGGTCGCGGAACAACGGCGCGAACCAGCAGTGGCAGTTCGTGGACTCCGGGGGCGGCTACTACCGGTTGAAGTCCCGGCACTCCGGCAAGGTGCTCGACGTCAGCAACTTCTCCACCGCCGACGGTGGGGCGATCGTGCAGTGGTCCGACCTCAACGGGACGAACCAGCAGTTCCGGCTGGCCGACTCGGACGGCGGCTACGTCCGGCTGATCAGCCGGCACAGCGCCAAGGCCGTGGAGGTGCAGGGCGCGTCCACCGCCGACGGCGCCAACATCGTGCAGTACGCGGACCACAACGGCACCAACCAGCAGTGGCAGCTCGTCCGCACCGACGGCGGCGACCCGCCACCGTCGGGTGGCAGCGGGTGCGGCAAGGCGCCGACGCTGTCCAGCGGCACGTACACGATCCAGAGCAACGGCAAGAGCCGCACCTTCATCCTGCGGGTGCCCAGCAACTACAACAACAGCAACCCGTATCGGCTGATCTTCGCGTTCCACTGGCGCGGCGGCACGATGCAGGAGATCTCCTCCGGTGGCACCAGCGGGACCCCGTGGTCCTACTACGGGCAGCAGGAGCAGTCGAACAACAGCGCCATCCTGGTGGCGCCCCAGGGGTTGGGCAACGGCTGGGGCAACGCCGGTGGTGAGGACATCACCTTCGTGGATGACATGATCAGCCGGATCGAGAGCGGCCTCTGCGTCAACCCGCGGCAGCGGTTCGCCCTCGGCTTCAGCTGGGGTGGCGGCATGAGCTACGCCGTCGCCTGCGCGCGGGCCAACGTCTTCCGCGCCGTCGCGGTCATCTCGGGCGGGCAGATCAGCGGTTGCAGCGGCGGTACGCAGCCCATCGCGTACTTCGGGCTGCACGGCATCTCGGACAACGTCCTGAGCATCTCGGGGGGCCGGGCGTTGCGCGACACGTTCGTCCGGAACAACGGCTGCGCCGCCCAGAACCCGCCCGAGCCGGGGGCCGGCAGCCGCACGCACATCACGACCACGTATTCGGGCTGCCGATCCGGTTACCCGGTCCAGTGGGCCGCGTACGACAACGGTCACATGCCCGGTCCGGTGGACGGCACGTATGCCGAGAGCGGCATCACGACCTGGACCAAGGGTGAGATCTGGAGGTTCTTCGCGCAGTTCTCCTGAGGCTGGTCGGCCTCGGCTTCGGCGGCGCCTGCTCCCGTACCTCGGGGGCGGGCGCCGTCGTGTTTCCGCGACCGTCAGCGTTGCAGACGGACCGGCTTGCCCGAACCGCTGCGGCGGACCAGCCAGGCCTCGGTGATGTGGGTGAACATCGCCTCGGCGGCGCCCTCGGAGTCGTGCGCGGCGATGCGCTCGTAGATGCGCCGGTGGCCCCGGTTGGAGGCCACGCACAGGGAGCGTTCGGTCCGGCCCATGTAGCGGGCGGTGTTGATGACCTGACTCTCCAGCGCGCGTACGACGCCGCGGGCGATGCGGTTCCCGGACGTCTGCATGATTGCGTCGTGGAAGGCCCGGTCGTGCTCGTGGTAGGTGACGTGGTCGTCGACGAGCTCGTCCATCCGGTCCACCATGGCGTGCAGTCGGTCGATGGTCTGCGCCTCGGCGAGCCGGGCGGCGACGTTCGCCATGTCGGATTCCAGCACGCGTCGGGTGACGACGAGATCGTCGAGTATGGCGAGGCTGTCGTCCTCGGCGATGGTGGCCCCGAGGACGAGCTCGTCGAGCATGTCCCACTGTGAAGCGGGGGTGACCATGGTGCCGGCGCCCTGGCGCACCTGCACCAGCCCCTTCTCCTGAAGGATCTTGACGGCCTCCCGGACGACCGTCCGGCTCACCGAGAAGGTCTCGCAGAGGATCGGTTCGGGAGGTAGGGACGTTCCGGACGGATGTACGCCGCGGACGATGCGCTCCACCAGTTCGGCGGTGACCGCGCGGGCCAGGTTGGTCGGCCGACGCACCCATGCCGGTGTCACCGGGCTGTTCAGGGCCGTCTCCTGCGATGGCGTCATGTCCCCTCCGAAAAGCTCGCCGTGGCACGACGTCTGGCTCAGTGTACGGCTGAGTATTGACGTCACACGTCATACGAGTTACGTTCCGGGCAACATTGGCACGGCGGCGCGACCGCCGGCCACCCCACTTTCTGAGGTGACAACTGATGAGACAGCGCGCTATATGGTCGGCCGTCCTCGTTGTGGGCCTGGCCCTGGCCGGTTGCGGAAGTGCTAGCGATTCAAGCTCGTCAAGCGGGTCGGACAGCAAGCTCGTGGTGTGGGACTGGAAGTCCGGCGAGACGTTCGCCAAATCCTATCTGGACAAGGCTAAGGCTGACTTCAAAAAGAAGCACCCGAATGTCGAGGTCGAGTTCGTCGCCCAGCCCTTCGACCAGTACTACACGCTGCTCGGTGCGGCGATCCAGTCCGGCAAGGGCCCGGACGTCATGCTGTTCAACGGCGGCGGCCAGATCCGCGACCGGGTGGACGCGTTGGTGCCGATCACCGACTACGTGGCCGAGGACAAGCAGCGGCTGGCCGGGTGGGAGGCGTTCACCAAGGACGGCAAGGTCTACGCCGGGCCGGTGACGCTGCAGGGCTACCCCATCTACTACAACAAGGAGATCTACCGGAAGGCCGGCCTCGACCCGGCGACCCCGGCCGCCACCTGGGACAAGTTCGTCGCCGACTGCGCCGCCATCGCCAAGGCCGGCTCCAAGTGCTTCGCCCTCGGCAACAAGGAGGGCGTCGGCATCCAGTTCTGGCTCTCCAGCATGGGGTCGGTCACCCTCACCGCCGCGGAGTACGACGCCTGGATCACCGGCAAGCGCGACTGGACCTCGCCGAACGTCAAGCGGATCTTCCAGACCTGGAAGGAGACCGGCGACCGGAAGATGAACAGCGACGGGGCCAACTCGACGGCGATGTTCAACGACTCGTTCGCGTACTTCCAGTCCGGTAAGGCCGCCCACGTCATGGGTCTGATGTCGGACGTCGGGCACTGGAAGGACTTCAACGAGTTCCTGACCGCGGAGAAGCTCGGCGTCATGAAGCCTCCGGTCGTCACCGCCGGCACCACCCCGAGCCTCCCGTACGACGGTGGCATCGGCTACGGGGTCGCCAAGTGGACCAAGGACCCGAAGGTGGCCGCCGACCTGGTGCGCTCCCTGACCTCGGCGGAGGCGCTGAAGGCCTTCTACGCCGACGCCGGCGCGATCGTCGCCGACACCACGATCGACGTGTCCCAGAACGGCCCGGCCGTCTCCACGATCGTCAGCGATCTGAAGACCGGCAAGCCCGCGCTGCACGTGGCGCTCTCCTCGAAGACGATCGACCTGATGGGGCGGCTGTCCCAGCAGCTGCTCAGCGGTTCGATCACCGTCGACGAGGTGGTGAAGCAGTTGGCCGCTTCCGACCAGGCGGGCTGACCCTCGTGTCAATGGGAAACACGCAACCGTCGGTCCGTCTGGCTCAGGCCGGACGGGCCGGCGGGCCGGCGGGCACCCCCGCCGTACATCGGCATGGTGCACAGCCTCGTCGCACCCGTAACGGCCTGCGGGCCGAACGCTTCGCCCCCTACATTCTGGTCGCTCCGGCCGTCCTGATCATCGTGGTGCTGCGGCTCTATCCGCTGCTCCTCGGCGTCAACTTCTCCTTCACCGGCGACGGTGCGCAGAACGGGTCGGCGGTCGGGTTCGGCAACTACCGTGAGCTGTTCCACGATCCGCTGTTCCGGACCGCGCTGAGCAACGTCGGGCTGCTTGTGCTGTTGCTCCCGGTGGCGGTGGCGATCCCCGGCCTGCTCGCGACGTTCATCTACCTGCGGGTTCCGGGCCACCGCTTCTACCGCAGCGTCTACTTCTTCCCCGCGGTGCTCTCGCCGGTCATCGTCGGCGCGATCTTCAACCTGCTGCTCGCCTTCGACGGCCCCCTCAACGCCGTCCTCGGCTCGTTCGGCATCAGTCCGGTGGACTGGCTCGGTGACCCGGACCTGGCGATGTTCATGGTGGTGGGCGTGCACATCTGGGCCACCTTCGGGATGGCCCTGGTGGTGTTCCTCGCCGGCTTCGCCACCCTGGACCCCGCGCTCCTGGACGCCGCCCGGGTGGACGGGGCGTCGCTACGCCAGGTGGTCTGGCACGTGATCATCCCGAGCCTCTCGCGCACCATCCAGTTCGTCTTCGTCACCACGATGATCGGGATGCTGACCTCGATGTTCGGGTTGCTCTTCGTGATGACCAGCGGCGGACCGGAGGGTTCGACCTACCTGCCGGAGTACTACATCTGGATCCAGCAGGGCCAGATGAACCGACCGGCGCTCGCGTCGGCCGCCTCGACGATCCTCTTCATCATCATGCTCGTGGTGGGGATGTTGCAGATCAAGCTGCTCGAACGATCCGGAAAGGAGGATTGATGTCTCGGGTCCGCCTGGGATGGTGGTTCGTCGCCATCCCCATGTCACTGCTCGCGCTGGCGACGATCTACCCGCTGCTGTTCACCGCCAACGTCGCGATGAAGACGCGCCGTGAATACATCCTCGACCGGTTCTCCCTGACCGACGCCCTGCGCTGGGAGAACATCAGCACGGCGTGGAGCAGCGTCGGCATGGGCCGATACTTCGTCAACTCGCTGCTCGTGGTGACGGTGTCGGTGATCCTGCTGCTGCTGCTCGGGTCGATGGCCGGCTTCGCGTTGAGCCAGCTGCGGTTCCGTGGCTCGTCGGCGTTGTTCCTGGGTTGCCTCGCGGGACTCTTCATCCCGTTCCAGGTGATCATGGTGCCGTTGTCCCGGATCATGGCCGACACGGCGCTCATCGACACGTACCCCGGTCTGGTCCTCGTCTACGTGGCCCAGTTCCTGCCCTTCACCGTGTTCCTGATGACGAGCTACTACCGGGGGATCCCGTCGGAGATCGTCGATGCCGCCCGGATCGACGGCAACACCGTGTACGGCGTGTACCGCCGGATCATGTTGCCGCTGGGCACCCCGGCACTGCTGTCGGTCGGCATCCTCAACGCCCTGTTCTGCTGGAACGACGTCCTCATGGCACTGGTGATGATGCCCTCGGCCGACCACCGGACGCTGATGATCGGGGTGACCTCGTTGCGGGGGCAGTACTCCGACAACATTCCCACCTTCGCCTCCGGGGTGCTGATCGCCGCCATACCCGTCCTGTTGGTTTACCTGTTCCTCCAGCGCCAAATTGCCGACGGCGTGGCCGCCGGTTCCACGAAGGGTTAACATGCGGATCACGGGATATCGGACGCTCACCACGGTCCAGGAGTGGGGGCGGCCCGTCGGCGACGCCAACGGGGTGTTCGCCGACGGGGTGGTTCCGGTCTCGATCGTCATCGTCGACACCGACGAGGGCGTCTCGGGAGTCGGCCTCGGGCCGCACGTCGAGATCGAGCGGATCTTCGCAGCCATCGAGGGCGAAGACCCCCGTGCCGTGACGACGCTGTACGACCGGATGTTGCGGCACACCTTCAAGGCGGGCCACGCCGGCCCGGTGTTCGGCACCATCGGCGCACTGGACACCGCGCTCTGGGACATCAAGGCGCAGGCCGCCGGCGAGCCGCTGTGGCGGCTGCTGGGCGGACGTGACCGGCGGGTCAACGCCTACGCGTCCGGCCTGGACATCGGGCTCACCGACGACGAACTCGTCGCGGAGTACGAGGTCTACGCCAGCCACGGCCTGCGCGCCGCGAAGCTTAAGGGTGGTCTCGACATCGAGCGCGACCGGCACCGCCTCACCCTGGTCAGGGAGGTCCTGACCGAGGCGGGGCACGGCCGGCGACCGGGTCTGATGCTCGACGTCAACGAGGCATGGACGCGCAAGCAGGCCGTCCGGCACGTCTGCGAACTCGAACGCTCCCTCGACCTCATCTGGATCGAGGAGCCCGTCCGACGGTGGGACGCCGAGGGCCTCGCCACCGTCAGCCGAGGAGTCAGCGCGTCGGTCGCCACCGGGGAGAACCTCACCGGGCTCGAACAGTACCGTCCGCTGCTCGCCGCCGGCGCTGTCGACGTCGTCCAGATGGCCGCCGTCTGGGGCGTCACCCACTTCCTGCGGGCATCCGCCCTGGCGCACGCGTACGACCTGCCGGTCAGCCCGATCGGCAACAGCCCGATCGGGCTGCTGCACGCCGCGACCTCGGTGCCGAACCACCTGACCAGCGAGTTGCAGGACCTGCATCCACCGGTCGGCATCTCCGTCGACCTGCACGTCGAGGACGGCGCCTTCATCCTCGGCGACGCGCCCGGACTGGGTGTCCGCATCGACGAGGAGCGGATCCGGACGGCCGACCACCGCGCGCAGGCGCAGACGGCCGACAGCCCCAACGTCCGGCCGGAGCGGGCCGGCCGGCGGCTACTGGCCGGAATCGACGGAGTTGTCCCCACCCGCCAGGTGCCCGTCGTGCCGCTGAACTACCGCAACGAGGTGTCGCCCACCGCGCGACACTGAGCTGACCGCCAGAAAAAACAGAGAGCGCGTGGGTGCACCGCCGTCGCGGTGCACCCACGGCCATGTCCGGTCGGCACGACCGACGTGCCGGCCGTCGAGACGGAGGATCGATGAAGGCAGTCGTCTACCGGGGAGCGCGAGACCTCGGAATCGAGGATCGCGACCCGGTCCCGCCGGGTCCCGGCCAGGTGCGGATCGAGGTGGCGTACACCGGGATCTGCGGCACCGACCTGCACATCTACCACGGAGACATGGATGCTCGGGTCGGTGACTCCGCGATCATCGGGCACGAGATGTCCGGCCGGATCGCGGCCGTCGGGCCGGACACCACCGGCTGGCACGTCGGACAGCCCGTCACCGTGTTGCCGACGCGTCCGTGTGGGCAGTGCGCCGCCTGCCAGCGCGGGCACTCTCACGTCTGCCACGCCATGAACTTCCTCGGCATCGACTCGCCGGGCGCCATGCAGTCCTACTGGACCGTGCCGGCGGACCTGGTGCTGCCGCTCCCCGAGGAACTGCCGCTCGACCACGCGGCGCTCGTCGAGCCGGTCGCGGTCGCCGTGCACGACGTCCGCCGGGGGAACGTGACCGCCGACGACCAGGTGGTCGTGGTCGGCGGTGGGCCGGTCGGGACGCTCATCGCCGTTGTCGCGAAGGGCCGCGGCGCGCGGGTGCTCCTCGTCGAGCCGGATCCGTTCCGGCGCGAGGTGGCGGCCGGGATCGGGATCGACACCGTCGACCCGGGCGCGACCGATGTCGTGGCGCTTGTCAACGACCGGACCAACGGCGCGGGCGCCGACATCGCCTTCGAGGTGTCCGGCTCCGCCGGTGGCGTCACCACGGCGGTCGACGTCCTCACCACCCGCGGTCGGCTGGTGATGGTGGCGATCCACCCGCGGCCCCGCGAGGTCAACCTGCACCGCTTCTTCTGGCGTGAGCTGGAACTTCTCGGCGCGCGGTTGTACCAGCGCGACGACATGGTGGAGGCGATCCAGTTGGTCGCCTCGGGCGCGATCCCGGCGCGACAGCTCATCTCCCGGGTGGAGCCGGTCGAGGCGGCCACCGCCGCCTTCGCGGCACTGGAGGGTGGCGGCGTGATGAAGGTGCTGCTCGATCTGCGGGAGGGAAACAAGTGACAGCCCTGTTCGACCTGTCCGGCCGCGTCGCCGTCGTGACCGGCGCCCGGCGCGGCATCGGCCTCGCCATGGCCGAGGCCCTGGCGCTGGCCGGCGCCGACATCGTGGGCGTCTCCGCCCAGCTCGAATCGGAGGGCAGCGAGGTGGAACGCCGGGTGCGGGCCGCCGGCCGCCAGTTCACCGCGCTGCGGGCCGATCTCGGCGACCGCGCGGCCGTACACCAGTTGGCCCGGGACCTCACCGCTCTCGGGCCGATCGACGTCCTGGTGAACAACGGCGGCACGATCGCCCGCACACCGGCCGCCGAGCACCCGGACGAGATGTGGGACCACGTCATCGAGGTGAACCTCAGCAGCCAGTTCATCCTGAGCCGGGAGATCGGCCGGACGATGGTCGAGCGTGGCCGCGGGAAGATCATTTTCACCGCCTCGCTGTTGAGCTTCCAGGGCGGCATCACCGTCCCCGGCTACGCCGCCTCGAAGTCGGGCATCGCCGGGCTCACCAAGGCGCTGGCGAACGAGTGGGCGGCCCACGGGGTGAACGTCAACGCCATCGCCCCCGGCTACATCGCCACCGACAACACCCAGGCGCTGCGCGACGACCCCGACCGCAACCAGGCGATCCTCGCCCGGATCCCGGCTGGCCGGTGGGGTCGCGCCGACGATCTCGGCGGTGCCACGGTGTTCCTGGCGTCGTCGGCGTCGGACTACGTCAACGGGGTAGTGCTGCCCGTCGACGGCGGCTGGATGGGCCGATGATGGGCCGGCCGGTGCCCCCGGTGAGCCTGGTCGGCGACCACCCGGGCAAGCCCGTACCCGCGACGGCGGCGTCATGAGGGCGCGGGCGCTGCCGCGTCGCCCCCGGGTGCGTCTCACCGAGCTGGGGTTCGGCGCGGCCCAGGGCGGCAACCTGTACCGGGGGACGACGGACGAGGAGTTCGCCGCGGCGGTCGACGCGGCGTGGGAGGCCGGCGTCCGGTACTACGACACCGCCCCGCACTACGGACTCGGGCTGTCCGAGCGCCGCCTCGGCGCCGCGTTGCGGCATCGGCCGCGCGACGAGTACGTGGTGTCGTCGAAGGTCGGACGGATCCTGGTGCCCTCGCCCGAGAACGCGCACCTGCGCGACTCCGAGGGGTTCGACGTTCCCGCCACTCACCGCCGGGTGTGGGACTTCAGTCGCGACGGGGTTCTCCGCTCGATCGAGGCCAGCCTCGAGCGCAGCGGACTGGACCGGATCGACATCGTCTACCTGCACGACCCGGACGACCACTGGGAGCAGGCCGCGTACGAGGCCGTGCCGGCCCTTGTCGACCTACGTGAACAGGGCGTCGTGGGCGCCATCGGTGCCGGGATGAACCAGTCGGCGATGCTGGCACGGTTCGTGCGGGAGACCGACGTCGACGTGATGATGTGCGCCGGCCGGTACACCCTGCTCGAACAGGGGGCGGCGGACGACCTGTTGCCCGCCGCCGAGGAGCGCGGGGTGGGCGTGGTCATCGCCGGCGTCTACAACTCGGGGCTGCTGTCCCGGGACCAGCCGCCGGCCGATGCCGTCTACAACTACCAGCAGGCCCCGGCCGAGCTGATCGAGCGGGCACGGCGGATCGCCGCGGTCTGCGAGACGTACGGGGTGACCCTGCCGCAGGCGGCACTGGCCTTCGTTCGTCGGCGCCCGGCGGTGGTGTCGACAGTGGTCGGTGTCCGCACCGAGGGGCAGGTGACCGAGACGGTACGACGCTCCGCCGTTGCCGTACCCGAGGAGCTGTGGGCCGCCCTGACCGCGGCCGGGCTGCTCGCCGTGGCGCCCGGTCCGGGCGCTGCCGAGCAGCCGAACTGACGACCGACGTCCCGGCCGGGACCGGCTCCGATCATCGGATACCGGTCCCGACCGGGACGTCAGCCGTTACCGCGACAGCCGCAGGGTCAGAGCGCGGTGAACCGCCACTGCTGGTTCGTCGCATTGGTGCAGTTCCACTGCAACACGCGGGCGCCGTCGGCCGTCGAAGCGCCGTTGACATCCACGCAGAGCCCGCTCAGCACACTCTTCACCGTGTACACGCCGGAGGTTCCGGTCGCGGTGGCGGTGAACTTCTGCTGGTTGCCGTTGTTGCAGGTGGCCTGCTGGAGGAAGGCACCCGCCGCGGTCGAGCTGCCGACCACCTCGACACACTTGCCGCTGTGCACCGCCTTGAGGTAGAGCGCGCCGTTACCGGCGTCGACCGCCTGCCACCTCTGGTTGTTGCCACCGGTGGACGCCCACTGGGTGATCTGGGCGCCGTCGGCGGTGGAGACCCCGCTGACGTCCATCAGCTTGTTGCTGTGCTGCGCCGTGAGCGTGTAGGTCTTGCCCGCCAGGCCGCCGCCGGTGCCGGGTGTCCCGACGCCGTTGCCGCCGAAGGTGTGCGAGTCCAGGTCGAACGAGTTGTTGGCGTTCTTGAACACCATGTAGAGCGTCTGGGTCCCACTGCTGGCGGCGACGCTCACCGGTGTCGTGGACTGGTAGTTGTCCCAGCCACCGGTGCTCGGCACCGTGGTGGTGGCCAGCAGGGTGCCGGTCGGCGAGCCGGCGCGCAGCTCGATCGAACCGCCACCGGAGGGCGACGACAGCCGGTAGCTGACCGTCGAGATGCCCGACAGGTTCATCGGGCTGAACGCGATCCAGTCGTTCGTGGAGATGTCACCGACGCGCTTGGTGCTCTCCGCTGCAGCCTGGTCGACGACCCGGACCCCGGACTGGCTGCTGAAGTACTCGGACTGCTTGTGCTTCGGTTGCAGGATCGCCTGTGCGGTGCCGGTGAGCGGGGACCCGCCCCCCGAGCCGCCGTTGTCGGTGTACCGCGCGTTCAGCACGTAGAACAGGTTGGCGCCGTCGGGGTGCCCGCCGAGCAGGTCGGTGGAGATGGTGCCCGAGCAACCCGGGTACTCGGTGGTCTCGTGCGCGTGGTCGTCGTGACCCAGCGCCGGGTTGAGGAACACCTTCGAGCAGTCGACGGTGCCGCCGTCCGGATCGGTCACGGTGATCTGGTACGGCACCTTGTCACCGAAGGTCAGCATGCCACCGTTGCCCGGTGTGGTGATGGTGACCACCGGGGCGCTGTTGCCGACGGTGATCGGGACGTTGGCGAAGCCGGTCTTACCGGTGCTGTCGGTGACCTTCAACTGGGCTGTGTAGTTGCCGTTGGAGGTGTACACCTTCGACGGGTTGGCCGCCGTGGAGGTGGTGCCGTCGCCGAACGTCCACAGGTAGCTCAGCGTGTTGCCGTCCGGGTCGGACGTGCCCGCGCTGCTGAACTGGACGGTCAGCGGCGCGCTACCGCTGGTGGGCGTGCCGGTGGCCTTGACGATCGGGGACCGACCGCCCTGGATGTAGTCGATCCGGTAGAGCCCGGAGTCGCTGTTGCCGCCGCCGAAGTTGGTGCCCCACTCCAGCAGGTAGAGCGAGCCGTCCTTGCCGAACTCCATGTCCATCGGCTTGTTGAACCCGGTGCCGGGCAGGAACGGGTTGGTGCGGGTCACCGCCGAGGAGGAGTCGAAGTGCACCTCCTTGATGTAGTTGCGCGCCCACTCGTAGAAGAAGTGCACCCCGTCGTAGTAGGGCGGGAACTTCGTCGCGGACGGGTTCGACGCGTCGTACCGGTAGACCGGGCCGCCCATCGGCGCCGAGCCGCCGGAGCCGAGCTCCGGGAAGGTCGTCGAGGCGGGGTAGCCATACCAGATGTTCGGCATGACGACCGGCTTCAGGTTGACCAGACCGGTGTTGTTCGGCGAGTTGTTGACCGGCGCCGAGCAGTTGAACTTCGCGCCGACGACGCCGGTGTCCGGGTTGTACGGCGCGTACGGCTGGTTGTTGCCGTGGCAGAACGGCCAGCCGTAGTTGCCGGGCGTCTTGATCACGTTCAGCTCGACGAGGCCCTCGGGGCCACGGTTGGTGGTGGGCGGGTTGCGGTCCGGCCCGTAGTCGGCCAGGTAGACCCAGCCGTTGGCGGGGTCGATCGAGAACCGGAACGGGTTGCGGAAGCCCATCGCGTAGATTTCCGGCTTGGTCTGCGCGGTGCCCTGGGGGTAGAGGTTGCCGCTCGGGATGGTGTAGCTGCCGGTGGCCCCGGGGCGGATGCGCAGCAGCTTGCCGCGCAGGTCGTTGGTGTTACCCGCGCTGCGGGCGGCGTCCAGGTTGGACTTGCCCGAGCGCCAGTCCAGCGGGGCGTAGCCCTGCCAGTTGGGGTCGAGGTTCGGCGGCGTGTCGTCGCCGGTGCCGATGAAGAGGTTGCCGTCCGGACCGAACTCGATGTAACCGCCGGTGTGCCCGGGCTCCGGGAACGTCCGGTCCCGGTACGCCGGGATGTCGATGATCGTCACACCGCTGGACATGTTCAGCGTGTCACCGCTCATCGTGTAGCGGGAGACCCGGTTGACGTCGGTCGAGCTGCTCGCCGGCGAGTGGTAGAGGTACACGTACCCGTTCGTGGCGAAGTTGGGGTCCAACGCCATACCGGTGAGGCCGTCCTCGCCGCCGGTGTAGACGCTCAGCGTGCCGGCGGTGACGGTGCTGTTCGTGGACGGCTTGAAGACCTTCAGCTGCCCGCCGCGCTGGGCGTAGAACACGCGCCCGTCCGGGGCCACGGCCATCGCCATCGGGTCGACGGTGTTGTCGTCAAGGGTGCGCTTCTCGAAGTTGCCCCAGACGGTGCCGCCGCAGTCGCCGGGTGCGTTGCCGGCGGCCCACTTGATGCCACCGAGGACGTGGTTGCGGAAGTTCGTTTCGCTGTAGGAGTCGATCGCGTGGCCCATCGCGGTGGCCCACACCCGCCCGCCGCCGGTGTCCCGACACCAGGAGATCGGGTGGTCCGGGCCCATCGCCCGGGATCCCGGGTTGTAGGTGCGCTCGTCGGCGGTCACCAGAACGTGCACCTTGCCGCGCGGGTTGGAGTCGAAGTTGTACCACTCCTCGCTGCGGTTCCACCGATCCGGCAGCCCGGCCGTCGACGGGTGCTGCTTGTCGGCGACGATCGCGGTGCCGGGCAGCACGCCGGGGGAGTGCTCGGGCATGTGGGCGCCGCCGTTGATGGTCTGGTCCCACCACGGGTACTCGGACTCGATGCCCATGTCGGTGGCGTTGTGGATGGCGACGATGCCCTTGCCGCTGGCGAGGTAGCCCTCCACCGCCTGGCGCTGGGAAGCCGAGGTCCAGACCATGCCGGAGGTCTGGAGCATGACGATCACGTCGAAGGTCGCCAGGTTGCTGGCGGTGAAGACGCTCGAGTCCTCGGTCGCCACCACTTCGAAGTTGTTCGCGGTGGCCTGCTGCTGGAGCATGCTGATCCCGGCGGGGATCGAGTCGTGCCGGTAGCCGGTGGTCTTGCTGAACACCAGGGCGCGGAAGGCGGGGGCCGCCGAAGCGGGTGGGGCGAGTCCGAGGGCCAGCAACAGGCCCGCGATCACCGAGATGATCATCGTATTGCGACGCATGGCGTCTCCTAGGTTGGACGGGCAACTCCGATTGCGCCCACGGGCCCACGCTGCGTCAGGTTGTGCCTGGACGCAGGGGTGGGCACGAGTGCGCTGGTCTGTCCTCGTGCCGTTCGCCGAAACGGCAGTCAGACCCGCGGGACATCACAGAGGGTGATGGCGGCTGTGGTGCGTGTCCCGTGGTCCACGAGGTCAGGATGAGCCAGAAATAGATGGGTGTCAATGAATGGGGTAACGTCCGACGTCTTGCCCTGATGACGACGGCCATGTCCGAATCTCTCGGGCACGGCTTCGCTGCCGTTCGAGTGACGGCCCTGGCAATCGGCCCCGGTCGAGGATTGCGGACCTGCATCCAAACATCTATCTTCTTCATACGTGTGATGTTTCGTCGATGTCAAGGGAATGTTCGCAACATAAAAACGTAAGTCTCCGCGGTCGGCTTCGAAAGTTCCTGGCCGTGCCGCAGACGGGTCGGACGCTGACCCGCGCACCGTGTCCATGACTACTGTCTGTGAGGGCTTTCGGGATGTCAGACCCACCGCCGGCGCCGCTGCTCACCCTCCGGGGCATCGGCAAGTCCTTCCTCGGGGTACGCGTTCTCGACGGTGTCGACCTCGATGTCGCGCCCGGCGAGGTCCACGCCGTTGTCGGTGAGAACGGTGCCGGCAAGTCGACGCTCATGAAGATCGTCTCGGGCGGGTACGCCCCGGACGGGGGCACCGTGGAGTTCGCCGGTGAGCCGCGCGCGTTCCGTGGCCCGCGGGACGCCCAGCGGGCCGGCATCGGCATCATCCACCAGGAGTTCAACCTGCTGCCGGAGCGCAGCGTCGCGGAGAACGTCTACCTGGGCCACGAGCCGGTCCGGCGCGGGCTTGTCGACCGTCGGGAGATGCTCGACCGCACCACGCGCCTGCTCGCCTCGATCGGGGAGACCGCGCTGCCCGCCGACGCCCGGGTGGGGCAGCTCGGCGTCGCCCAGCAGCAGGTCGTCGAGATCGCCAAGGCGCTCGCCCTGGACGCGCGGCTGCTCATCATGGACGAGCCGACCGCCGCGCTGGCCGACCACGAGGTCGAGTTGCTCTACGGGTTGGTGCGCCGCCTCCAGGAGCGCGGCATCGGCCTGCTCTACGTCTCGCACCGGCTCGCCGAGGTCTTCGACCTGTCCAGCCGGATCACGGTCCTGAAGGACGGCCGTCGAGTGACCACAGTCGACACCGCGGACACCAGCGCCGACCAGCTGGTGCGGCACATGGTGGGCCGGGAGTTGTCCAGCTACTACCCGGACCGGGCCGCCCCCGAGGACCGCGGTCCGGTGCGGCTCAACCTTCGCGATGTGGGAAACCGGAAGCTGCGTGACGTCAACCTCCAGTTGCGCGCCGGTGAGGTGCTCGGCATCGGCGGCCTACAGGGATCCGGGCGCTCGGCGCTGGCCCGTGCGATCTTCGGGGTCTCCCCGTTCACCACCGGTGACGTCACGCTCGACGACCGGCCGGTCCGGCTGCGCTCACCGCGCACCGCGATGCGGGCCGGCATCGCCTACGTCACCGAGGACCGCAAGGGCGAGGGGATCGTCCCCCGGCAGTCGGTGCTCGACAACGCGCTGCTCGCCAGCCGGGCCGTGTTCGCGATTCGTTCCGGGCATGCCGCCCGTACCGTCCGGGCGCGCGAGCTGCTCGCCGCCGTGGAGGTCCGCGGCGCCGGCGACGACCAGGAGATCCGCTTCCTGTCCGGTGGAAACCAGCAGAAGGTGGTGCTGGCCAGGTGGCTGGCGCTCGATCCGCGGATCCTGCTCTTCGACGAGCCGACCCGGGGCATCGACGTGGGCGCGAAGTCAGCCATCCACGACCTCGTCCGCCGGCTCGCCCGGGACGGCGCCGCCGTGTTGATGATCTCGTCCGACCTGCCTGAGCTGTTGGGGATGAGCGATCGGATCGTGGTCATGCGGGACGGCCGGGTCGCGGGCGAACTGCCCGCCGGCGCGAGCGAAGAGGACGTCATGGCCCTGGCGGTCGGGACCGCGCGGAAGGCTGCCGCGTGAGCGCCCTCTCGCTCCTGCCGGCCCGCCGCCCCGTACCGGGCGTCTTCGTGGCCCTGACCCTCACCCTCGCGATCGGTTGGTTGGTCGTCCTCATCGACGGCGGCCAGCTCTTCAACCAGTCCACAACGGTGAGCCTGCTGCACGTCGCGGCCGGCCTCGGGCTCGTCGCCGTCGGCCAGACCCTGGTCATCCTCGGCGGCTCGCTCGACCTGTCGGTGGCGTACGTCATCAGTCTGAGCACCCTCGTCGCGGCCGAGACGATGAACGGCAGCGACGGCGCGTTGCTGCCGGCGATCGGCCTGGCGCTCGTCGTCAGCGCCGGCGTCGGACTGCTCAACGGGCTCCTCGTCACCAAACTCCGGGTCAACGCGTTCATCGCGACCCTCGGCGTCGGGCTGCTGCTCAAGGGGTACCTCGACAACGGGTACGACGGGCCGGCCGGCACCACCGCGCCCGCGCTCGTGCAGTCACTCGGCTACCAGCGCATCGGCCCGGTGCCGGTGTCGTTCCTGCTGTTGGTCGCGGTAACCGCGGCGGCCTGGTTCGCGCTCTCCAAGACCCGATTCGGCCACCACCTGGTCGCCGTCGGTGGGGACCCGGAGGTGGCCCGGCTCTCCGGCGTCCGCAACGACAGGATCCTCGTCACCGCCCACGTGCTGTGCTCGATGTGTGCCGGGCTCGCCGGCGTCTACCTCGCCAGTCGGCTCGGTTCGGGCGCGCCCCGGGTGGGCACCGAGGGCCTCTACGACCTGGAGTCGATAGCCGCGGTGGTGATCGGCGGAACAGCCCTCGCCGGTGGGCGCGGCGGTGTCATCGGCACGGTCGGGGGAGTGCTGCTGCTCGCCAGCATCGACGCGATCTTCAACCAGTTGGAGGTCGACGCCTTCTTCAAGCAGGTGATCCGGGGCGCGATCATCATCGCCGCGGTGGCCGTCTACGCCCGCCGGGCCATGCGAAAGGCGGCTGCCTAATCATGCAGACCGTTCAGCGCCGTACGCTGCCGCTGCGCCTCCCGCGGGTCCGCCCCGGTGGCCTCCTGCCCATCCTCGCGATTCTCGCGGTGCTTGTGGTGCTCGTCGGCATTCGACAGCCCGACTTCCTCGCCCCGCCGTCACTGATGTCGTTCCTCGGACGGTCGGCGCCGATCATCCTGCTCGCCGCCGGCCAGTACTTCGTGATCGTCTCCGGCGAATTCGACCTCTCGGTCGGCTCCCTGGTCACCGCGCAGGTGGTCGTGGCCGCCCGGCTCATCGACAGCGACCCGGCACGTACCTGGCCCGTGGTGCTGCTCCTGCTCGCCTTCGGCGCACTCGTCGGGTTGGTCAACGGCCTGATCACGACCCGGCTGCGGGTGCCGTCGTTCATCACCACCCTCGGCATGTTCCTGATCCTGGTCGGCGCGGTCTACCTGTGGTCCGACGGCGCCCCGAAGGGCGGGCTCTCCGAGGAGTTCCGGCGGTTCGGTCGGCGGGCTTTCGAGGACGTGCCGGTGCTCGGTCGCGTGCCGTTCGCGCTGCTGGTCCTGGTGGCCCTGGCGGTGGTGGCCGTGCTGCTGATGCGGTCCGACTTCGGCCGGACGCTGGTCGCCGTCGGCGACAATCCGCGCACCGCCGAGTTGAGCGGCGTACGCGTCTGGCGGACCCGCACGATCGCCTTCATCCTCAGCGGGCTCGCGGCGGCGGTCGCGGCGATCCTGCTGGGCGGCTACAGCGGCGTGTCGTTCCAGGCCGGCGCCGGCCTGGAGTTCGGTGCGATCACCGCCGTCGTCCTCGGTGGCGTCGCGCTGGGCGGGGGTCGCGGTTCGGTCGTCGGCGCGATGCTCGGTGCGCTGACCCTCGAACTGCTGTTCGCCCTCATGAATTTCTACGGCGTCTCCGGCGCCCTCAGGTCGACCGTCCAGGGCGGGATCATCCTGCTCGCCGTGGCGGTCTCGGCAACGCGTTCTTCGTCGAGATAAAGGGGAACCAATAGTGCGACGTTCCATGGCGGCCCTGGCCGCTGTCACCTTGCTGTCCCTTGCCGCCTGTTCCACCGACGAGCCGGGCGCGAGCCCCTCGGGCAGCGCCCCCGCTGCCGGCTCGGGCACCGGGGAGCAGTCGAAGTTCTTCGTCCAGGCCGACTACGACGCCGAGCTCTCGCTGCTCGACGCGACCCCGACGGGTCCCGCCGACAAGCCGTGGGAGCAGGTGCTCAACCCGAAGATGGCGGACACCGCCAAGTTCAAGAAGAGCGGCCCGCACAAGATCTGCTTCTCGAACGCGGCGCTGAACAACCCGTGGCGGCAGGTCGGGTTCAAGACCATGCAGGCCGAGGTCGAGGCGCAGAAGAGCCGCATCAAGGAGTTCGTGCACGTCGACGCCGAGGGCAAGGACCAGAAGCAGATCGCGGACATCAACGACCTGCTCGGCAAGGGCTGTGACGCGCTCATCGTCTCGCCGAACACCACCGCCACGCTGACCCCGGCCGTCGAGGCGGCCTGCCAGGCGGGGCTGCCGGTCGTCGTGTTCGACCGTGGTGTCAACACCAAGTGCCCGGTGACGTTCATCAACCCCATCGGCGGTTACGGGTTCGGCCACGTCGGCGCCGAGTTCGTCAGCCAGAAGATGAAGCCCGGCGGCAAGGTCCTCGCCCTGCGGATCCTGCCGGGCGTGGACGTCCTGGAGACCCGCTGGTCGGCGGCGAAGGTGGCGTTCGACAAGGCGAAGGTCGACGTCGTGGGTGTCGAGTTCACCGACGGCGACCCGGCCAAGACCAAGAAGATCGTCGACGACTACATCCAGCGCTACGGCACGATCGACGGCGTCTGGATGGACGCCGGCGCGGTGGCCGTCGCGGCGGTCGAGGCGTTCCAGGACGCGGGTAAGCCCGTTCCGCCGATGAACGGCGAGGACCAACTGGACTTCCTGAAGATCTGGAAGGACAAGAACCTCACCGCGATCGCGCCGACCTACCCGACCTACCAGTGGCGTACGCCGATCATCGCGGCGCTGCGGATCCTCGACGGCGAGCAGGTCTCCAACCCGTGGAAGCTGCCGCAGCCGACCGTCACCCAGGACAACCTGGACAAGTACCTCGACGCGAGCATGCCGCCCCTGCACTACGCGATGTGCGGCTGCACCGACCTGCCCGGCTACCCGCAGCGCTGGAAGTAGGAACAGATGTACGCCATCGGCGTCAACCCGTGGGTGTGGGCCTCGCCGGTCGATGACAAGGCCCTGGCCGAACTGATCCCGCGGATCGCCTCGTTCGGCTTCGACGCTGTCGAGTTGCCGATCGAGCAGCCCGGCGACTGGGATCCGGTCCGCACCCGGGACCTGCTGGCCGAGCACGGCCTCGTCGCCGCCGGTGTCTGCGCGGTCACCCCGCCCGGTCGGGACCTGGTGAATGCCGCGCCAGCGGTCGTCGAGTCGACGGTGGCGTACCTGATGAAGTGTGTGGCGGACGCGGCGGCCGTCGGCGCTCCATGCGTCGGCGGCCCCGTGTACGCCTCGGTCGGTCGCACCTGGCGGATGTCACAGGCGGCTCGCGCGGCCTGCTACGCGGACTTCCGGCGCGCCCTGACGCCGGTGGCCGAACTGGCGGGCGAGCACGGCGTGAGTATCGGTGTCGAGGCGCTGAACCGCTACGAGACAAGCGTCGTCAACACGATCGAGCAGACGGTCGAGCTGATCGACGGTCTCCCGTCGAGTGTCGGCATCATGATCGATACGTATCACATGAACATCGAGGAGGCCGATCCCTACGCGGCCCTCGCGGTCGCCGGCCCGCACATCAAGCATGTCCAGGTCAGCGGCACCAATCGGGGCGCACCCGGTGCGGACCACTTCGACTGGCCCCGGTTCTTCACCGTCCTGCGGGACACCGGTTACCAGGGCGCGATCTGCATCGAGTCGTTCACGGGGGAGAACGAGGCCATCGCGACCGCCGCGGCGATCTGGCGTCCGTTGGCACCCACACAGGACCGTCTCGCCACGGACGGCCTGCGCTATCTCCGGGAGATCCTCGGCTGACCCCGCATCCACCGTCCGCCGGTCCCGGGGTCCTGCCCGCCACCCCCCTCTAGAGTCAGGAGCACCGTCCCGTGTCCGTCTCATCCATTCCACCGCTGCGGCGACTGTTGGCCGGCGCCGCCGCGTCAGCGTTGACCGCTCTGGTCGCGGTGACCGCCTCGGCGTCCCCCGCGCTCGCGGCCACCACCACCCTCTATGCGTCGCCCTCCGGCACCGGGTCCAGCTGCTCGGCCAGCCAGCCGTGTTCGCTGTCCGCCGCACAGACCGCGGTCCGGGCAGCCAACAGCACGATGTCCGGTGACATCGTTGTGGAGTTGGCCGACGGTGTGTACCGGCTCTCGTCGCCGATGCGGCTGACCGCTGCCGACTCCGGCAACAACGGCTACCAGGTGATCTGGCGGGCGGCCGCCTCGGCGCGTCCGACGATCACCGGCGCTCGCGCGGTCACCGGTTGGTCGCTCGTCGACTCCGGGAAGAACATCTGGCGGGCCAACGTTCCCGCCGGCGTCGACTCCCGGCAGCTCTACGTCAACGGGGCCGTCGCCACCCGGGCGCGTACCGCCGTCAACCGGGCCGACTTCACCTTCACCACCTCCGGTATGCGGTTCAGCAACAGCGCACTGAACTACCTCAACAACCTCGGCAACCAGAACCGGGTCGAGGTGGAGAGCGTCGGCTCGTTCACCGACCGGTACTCGCCGGTGCAGAGCATCAGCAGCAACTTCCTGACGATGCAGCAGCCCGCCTGGAACAACAACACCTTCGGGTTCGACACCCTGTCCCGCCCGCACCGCGCCGGCCCGTTCTACCTGGCCAACGCGTACGAGTTCCTGGACTCGGCGGGGGAGTGGTATCTCAACCCCAGCAGCGGCCAGCTCAACTACATCCCGCTCGCCGGGCAGAACATGAGCACCGTCAGCGTGGAGCTGCCGCAGTTGCAGTCCCTGGTGAACGTCGGTGGCACCCTTGACGCGCCCGCGCACCACATCTCGTTCAGCGGGATCACCTTCACCGGCACCAGCTGGCTCGGCCCGAGCAGCAGCAACGGCTTCGCCGACCAGCAGACCGGCGCGCACATCGTCGGCTCCTGGGCCCGCCCGTCCGACGCGTTGACCTCCTGCCAGGAGGGCTGCCCGCTGTTCGAGGCCACCCGCCCGAGCTGGGCACAGATGCCGGCCGCGGTGCAGGTCTCGGCCGCCAACACGATCAGCTTCAGCGACTCCCAGTTCGTCAACCTGGGGCAGACGGCCATCGGCATCGGCAACGACGCCAACGCCCACGCCAGCGGCGTCGGCCTGGGCGCCAGCAACATCACCGTCACCCGCTCCGAGATCGCCCGCAACTCCGCCGGTGGCATCGTGGTGGGCGGCGTGCGCGCCGACGCCCACCACCCGAGCGACCAGCGGATGGTCAACCGCAACATCACCATCAGCAACAACCGGGTGCACGATCTCGGCCTTGAGTACCGGGGCGTCGTCTCGATCCTGACCACCTACGTGAACACCTCGCTGGTGTCGCACAACGAGGTCTACAACATGCCGTACACGGGCCTGTCGGTCGGTTACGGCTGGGGCGCCAACGACGCCGGCGGCAGCCAGCACTACGCCAACCGGGGCCTGTACAACTACCAGCCGCGGTACACCACGGCGACCACCGCGGCCAACAACCAGGTCATCGGCAACTACGTGCACGACGTGATGCAACAAATGACCGACGGCGGGTGCATCTACTCGCTGTCAGCGAACCCGGGCGGGTTGATCGCCGAGAACTACTGCCTGCGGACCAACGGCTGGTTCGGGCTCTACTTCGACGAGGGCTCGCGCTACTACACCGCCCGTAACAACGTGTTCTCCTCCACCGGCACCTGGGCCACCGCCAACTACTACTACGCCGAGAACATGGGCAACTTCACTGTCACCAACAACTGGTCGACGAACGGCAGCACGAACGTGACGAACGGTGACCGCGGCAACGTCGTCAACGGCAACGTCACGGTCAGCAACGGCAGTTGGCCGTCGGGCGCGCAAACGGTGATAAACACGGCCGGCGTGCAGAGCGGTGGCAGCACCAACCCGACGAACGTGCAGATCGTGGGTGCCCAGTCCGGCCGCTGTGTCGAGATCGGCAACTCCAGCACGACGAACGGCACGCAGGCCCAGATCTGGGACTGCATCAGTGGGGCTGCCAACCAGCGGTGGACCCACACCGCGAGCCGGCAGCTCATGGTGTACGGCACCAAGTGCCTGGACGCCTCCGGCCAGGGCACCACCAACGGCACCACGGTGGTGATCTGGGACTGCAACGGTCAGGTCAACCAGCAGTGGAACATCAACTCCAACGGCACGATCACCGGCGTGCAGTCGGGTCTCTGCCTCGACGCGAACGGCGCCGCGACGGCGAACGGCACGAAGTTGATCCTCTGGGCCTGTAGCGGTGGCACCAACCAGCGGTGGCAGGTACGCAGCTGAGGTAACCGCGGGCAGCAACGGGTCCGGGCTGGGGCGGTGTCGCCCCAGTCCGGACCCGCCCGGTTAGGGCCCCTCGACCTGCCGGCGGCGGCTCGGTGGGGTGCTCGGGGCCTGGTTCCCGGCGCGGGCGGGGTCACGTGGCGGCGAGCGTCCTCGTCGCGTCCACAACCAGCCCGGACGACGCGTGGTAGCGCACCGGAACGGGGTCGGTGATCTCCCCGACGAACACCTCGTCGACATGATCGAGGAAGCCGATGAGGGACCAGCCGTCACCGGGTCCGGGGACCAGCCGGGGCGCGTACAGGTGCGGGTGCGGGAACGGCCGGGCGGACGCGATGTCCCACGGGCCGAGGACCGAGTCGCCGGTCGCCACCCAGATCCGTTGGTCGTCGCGTCGGGCGTCACCGGTGGCCTCGGCGGAGAACAACAGCAGCGGCTGCCCGTCGATGACGGCGACCTGGGGCACCTCGAGGTGACCGAACCCGGCCGGTGTCGACAGCGGCGGGGCGACGGTCCAGGTGACGAGGTCGGTGGAGGTGGCGTGGCCGACCACGCCGCGGGTGTTCGCCGGCCCGCTGTTGGCGCGCGCGGTGATGAGCATGTGCCAGCCCTCGCCGCCAGGGTCGGGGAACACCCACGGATCACGCCAGGCCTGTTCGTACCACTGGTCCCTGTCGAGCAGCTCGTACCAGGTCGGGTCGGCCTGGACGATCGGCTCGGTGCCGTGGCGGTGCCAGGTGATCAGGTCGTCGGAGACGGCGAGTCCGATGCGTTGGACGAGCCCGTCCTCGGCGCTGCCGACGCCGGTGTAGAAGAGGTACCACCGTCCGTCCGGTCCGCGGACCGTGCAGCCCGTCCAGGTCGCCAGGTCGTCCCAACCGGGCGGGTCGGCGGGGACCACGGCGTCGGCGACCAGGCGCCAGGAGTGCAGATCGGTTGAGACGGCGTGGCCGATCGTGGCGCGGCGGTGGCGGCGGTGCGGGTCGCGCAGGGCGCGGGACGCGCGCAGGAAGAACACGTGCCAGAGGCCGTTGTCGTCCCGCGCGTACCAGCTGTCCCACACCCAGTGGTCGGGTAGACGAAGCATTGCCGAAACCTAGCAGTAAACCGTTTTAGCAGTGGGTCGTGCCAGCCGGTCGGCGAACCCGGCCGGGATCAGCCCGCCGGTGGCGCGAGGGAGCGACGCCGCCGCAGCGGCATCGACACGAGCGACGGGTCGGTGGCGCCACCGTCCAGGAGCAGCTCGACCGCCCGGCGTCCCATCTGTTCGTGCGGCAGCGCCGTGGTGGCCAGGCTCGGACGCAACCAGGCGGCGATCGGGTCGTCGTCGAACGAGATCACCGAAATGTCCTCGGGGACGGTCAGCCCCGCCTCGCCGAGTGCCTGGTACGCGCCGAACGCCAGCCGGTCGTTCATGCAGATGATCGCGCTGGGTCGCGTCGGCCTGCTCAGGAGGGTTCGCATGGCGGCGTAGCCGTGCTCGGGCAGCCACTCGGCACAGAAGCACTCCGCCAGGAGGGTGACGTCGGCGTCGCTCAGCACCCGCTGGATGCCGTGCAGACGCGCCCGGGCGGCCAGTGAGACCTCCGGGTCGTCCTCCTTGAGTCGGTTCCGGCCGATCAGCGCGATCGCGTCGCGGTGGCCGAGCTCCAGCAGGGCGCTGGCGACGGCGCGGCCGGCCCGGTCGTCGTCGGGAAGCACGCTGGGCAGGCCGTCGGCGCTCGTGGCGTTGAGCAACACCACCGGGCCGCCGAGGATGGCCGGGGGTACCGTCAGTCGTCGGGTGGCCATGGCCGCGTAGATCACCCCGTCGACCTGCCGGTCGAGCACCGCCTCGATGGCGTACTGCTCGAAGGTGGCGTCCCCCTGCGTCTCGGTGATGAGCAGCACGTGGTCCCGTTCGCGGGCCGCGTCGAGCGCGCCGCGGATGAGGCCACCGGCGAACCGGGTGGTGGCGACGATGTCGGAGACGAACGCGATGGTGGCCGTCTTGCGGGTGCGCAGGCTGCGGGCGGCGAGGTTGGGCCGGTAGCCGAGTTCCTCGGCGGCGGCGAACACGCGCTGGTGCGCCTCGGCCGAGAGTCGGGTGCCCTCCCGGCCGTTGAGCACCATCGACGCTGCGGTCTTGGACAGCCCGGCTCTGCGTGCGACATCGGCCAGGGTGGCTCTGTTGCGGCCCATCAGTCCTCCGAATCAGGCGCGGTGCCACGGGCGCCGCTCCTGCCCATCATGATGCGTCGCCGCCGGACGTCCACCGCCGGTCATGCCGGGCGTGGTGTGAACTCGACGTTTCCGCACCGTTGCCAAGTTGTCCTTGACAGCTTCCGATGCCACGCGCATGCTCTGCTAAATCAGTTTAGCGGCCACTTCTGGTGCATCCAGAGGCACCTTCGGTGGCCGTGCCGGATGCAGGTGCTGACGGTCCGGGTGCTGCGCCCGGGGGAGTGGCCACGCCGTACGCGGTGTGGCTGCCACCCGGCCCGCGAGGGTCCCGGTGGAGCCGTCGCGCGGCCGTGGGTCGCGGGACGCGTGGAGATGTCGAGGAGTCATAAAATGGAAAACTTGCTGACACGGTTTCCGCGCCGGCGAACGGTGCTCATCGCATCGCTGTTGGCGATCGGGATGACCGCGACGGCCTGTAGCGCGCCCGGGGAGGACCGTTCGTCCGCCCCGCAGTCCGACACCACCGTCAAGACCGAGCTCGGGACCGCTCCGATCACCCTGGAGATGTACGCGGAGACCGGCTTCCCGCTGGCCAAGGCGTTGGCCGACGAGTTCTCCAAGCAGCACTCGAACGTCACGTTCAACATCCGCGAGGACCAGTTCACGGTGATCGTGGAGAACGCGCCCCGGGTGATGGCCTCGGACAACTCGCCCGACATCATCCGGCTCCCCACGATGGTCGACCTGGTCAAGGACGACCTGCTCAAGAACCTCGACCCGTATTTCACCGCGTACGGCTGGGACAAGTTCCCCGCCTCGCAGCTCATGCAGCTGCGGGTCGGCGAGAACACCCGGGGCGCCGGCTCGCTGTACGGGATGGGGCTCGGCTACAGCGTCACCGGCGTCTTCTACAACAAGAAGCTGGCCAGCCAGATCGGCATGACCCAGCCGCCGGCCACGGTCGCCGACTTCGAGGAGCTGCTGGCCAAGGCCAAGGCCGGCGGGGTTCAGCCGATCGTGCAGTTCAACAAGAACACCGCGGGCATCAACTTCCCGCACCAGGCGCTACAGAACCAGTTCGGCGACCCGACCCAGGTCGCCGACTGGATCTTCCAGAAGCCGGGGGCCACGTTCGACACCCCGGCCGCGCTGAAGGCCACCCAGACCATCCAGAAGTGGGCGCAGGCCGGCTACTTCACAAAGGACGCCAACGCGCTGGACTACGCGGGCATGGTCGGGGAGTTCCAGAAGGGCAACGGCCTGTTCATGTTCAACGGCGACTGGGAGTCGGCAAACCTCGACAAGTCGATGCCCGGCAACGTCGGCTTCTTTCTCTTCCCCACCGAGTCCTCCGGTGGGAAGCACGTGGCGATGTCCGCCCCCAACACCTTCGGCGTCTCCGCCAAGGCCAAGAACCCGGACGCCGCCGCGTACTTCCTGAACTGGGTCCACACCAACGCCAAGGCCCGGGAGATCTCGGTGACCGTCGGCGGCTCCAGCCCCGGTGGCCTGAGTGACCTGCCGGTGCCGAGCGCCGCCCCGAACACCGTGCTCGCCGAGACCCTGAAGGCGTCGCAGCAGCTCGGCGCGGAGAACGGCGCCGTCGACTTCACCGCGAACGCGACAGGCGGCATCTTCGCCGCCGCGATCACCCCGGAGATGCAGAAGCTGATCGCCGGCCAGCAGACGCCCGAGGGGTACGTGAAGGCGGTCCAGGCCGAGTACCAGAAGGAACTGTCCCGATGACGTCTGCCCTCGGCAGCGCACCAACCGGGCACGACGATCGTCGCGCCCGTCCCACCCCCACGCGGGCCCGCCGATCCCGGTGGGCCCGCGGGGCCGGGACCGGCTGGTTGTACGTCCTGCCCGCCCTGGTGATGTACGCGGTGTTCGTCCTGCGCCCGCTGGCCCTGACGCTTCAGTACTCGCTCTACGACTGGAACGGGATCGGGGTGGCCCGCTGGGTGGGCCTTGACAACTACCTGACCGTCTTCACCGACAGCGACCTGCTGAAGATCATCGGGAACGCGATCGTCCTGATCGTCTTCTTCAGCTTCATCCCCGTCGCGCTCGGGCTGTTGGTGGCGAGCATGGTTCGGCGGATCACCACCGGCGCGTTCGGCACCGTCGTCCGGACCATCCTGTTCCTGCCGCAGGTCATCCCCCTGGTGGCCGCGGGCATCGCGTGGAGTTGGCTGCTCTCGTCGAACGGTCTGGTCAACCAGGCGCTGCGGGCGGTCGGGCTCGGTGGCGTGGCCCGCGCCTGGCTCGGCGACTTCGACACGGCGCTGCCCGCCGTCGGCGTCATCGGGGCCTGGGTTCTGCTCGGCCTCTGCACGATCCTGCTGGTCACCGGCATGAGCAAGATCGATCCGGCGCTGTACGAGGCCGCCCGCCTGGACGGCGCCGGCCCGGTCCGCGAGTTCCTCGCGGTGACAGTGCCCAGCCTGCGTCAGGAGATCGGCGTCTGCCTCACCGTGACGATCATCGCGGCGCTGGCGAGCTTCGACATCGTCTACATCTCCACAAGCGGTGGCCCCGGCCTCCAGACCACAGTGCCGGGCCTGGAGATCTACCGGCTGGCCTTCTCGCAGCGGCAGGTCGGGCTCGCCTCGGCGCTCGCTGTCGTGCTCATGCTGCTGGTGCTGGCCTGTGTCCTACCGATCCAGCGTCTGAGCCGAGGGGAGAAGCCGTGAACCTGAGCCGCCGCGAACAGGTGACCGGCCGGGTCTTCCTGATCGCCCTGATCGTCGTCACCCTGCTGCCGTTCGTGAGCATGCTCTCGGCGGCGTTGCAGCCCCGCGGCACCGTGCCCAGCGGCCTCGACTGGCCGTCAGACCCGCAGTGGGGGAACTTCGCCGACGCCTTCACCGCCGCGAACATGGGGGCCCTGCTCCGCTCCAGCCTGCTCATCGTGGCCGGTGTCGTACCGGTGTCGGTGCTCATCGCGACAATGGCCGGCTTCGGGCTCGGTCAGCTGCGGGTGCCCGGCGGCCGACTCGTCTTCGGCCTCTTCCTGCTCGGTCTGACCCTGCCGTTCGAGGCAGTGGTCACGCCGCTCTACTACCAGATGCAGGATCTCGGTCTGCTCAACACGCGCTGGGCCATCATCCTGCCCCTGATCGGCCTGTACATGCCGTTCGCGGTGTTCTGGATGCGCGCGCACTTCACAAACGTGCCGGTCGAGTTGTCCGAGGCGGCCCGGGTGGACGGCAGCAGCACGTGGCAGTTGTTCTGGCGGGTCCAGGTGCCGCTCGCCCGACCGGCGATCGCCTCGCTGACGATCCTGATGTTCCTCTGGACGTGGAACCAGTTCCTCCTCGCCATCGTCCTCGTCGACGACGCCACCAAACGCACGATGGCCGGCGCGCTCGGCGCGTTCCAGGGCCAGTGGGGCACCGACCTGGTGCTGCTGTGCGCCGGGTCGCTGCTGATCCTCACCCCCACGCTCATCGTGTTCCTGATCTTCCAGCGACAGTTCATCAAGGCCCTGATCCAGGGATCAGTGAAGGGGTAGGCAGTGGTCACACAGCCGCAGATCCACGGCGAGGTCGACTCTCGCTTCGGGCGCGTCGCCGACGTCTTCCGCGACAACTTCGCCACGCGGGGAGAGGTCGGCGCCGCGGTCGCCGTCTACGTGGGGGGACGCAAGGTCGTCGACCTGTACGGCGGGATCGCCGACACCCGGACCGGGCGCGCCTGGGACGCGCGTACTCCGGCGGTCGTCTTCTCCTGTACCAAGGGCATCCTGGCGATCTGCGCCTACCTGCTGGTCCAGCAGGGCCGGCTCGACCTCGACGCCCCGGTGACCCGTTACTGGCCGGAGTTCGGCCAGCACGGCAAAGCCGACATCCCCGTGCGCTGGCTGCTCACACACCAGGCCGGCCTGCCCGCCCTGGACCGCGGCCTGACCCTCGACGAGGTGCTCGCGTGGGACCCGGTCATCAAGGTAATCGAGGCGCAGGCGCCGTTGTGGCAGCCGGGCACCGCGCACGGCTACCACTCGATGACCTACGGTTGGCTGGTCGGCGAGGTGATCCGCCGCGTCACCGGCCAGCCGCCCGGCGCGTTCTTCCACGACACCGTCGCCCAGCCGCTGGGTCTGCGTACCTGGCTCGGCCTTCCCGCCACCGAACGCGACACCGTCGCCTGGGATTTGGCGCCACCCCCGGAGGCCGATCCGTTCGTCGACCCCGTCGCCGAGCGCGGCATCACCATGGGCGGCGCCTTCGCCTTTCCCGCCGACGCGGACGGGCTGGTCAGCTTCAACGACCCGGCGATCCAGGCCGCCGGCATCCCGGGCGCGGGCGCGGTGAGCACCGCGGAGAGCCTGGCGCGTCTCTACGCGGCCTGCGTGTCCGACGTCGGGGACGGGCCGCTGCTCAGTGGCGCGTCGGTGGACGACGCGGTCGTCGTGCGTGCCCGGGGCCAGCAGCGACACGGCCCACCGGACACCGGCCAGCGCTGGGGCAGCGGCTTCCTGCTGCACTCTCCGCCGGCCCGGCCGCTGCTCGGCGAACGCAGCTTCGGCCATGACGGCGCCGGCGGGAACCTGGCCTTCGCCGACGCCCGGCATCAGGTCGGGTTTGGGTACGTCATCAACCAGATGCGCGGAATGGGCGACGAGCGGGCCAACCGGCTCACCGCCGCCGTCCACGCCTGCCTCGACGACTGAGGCGTCCGACCCGCCGCCACCAGCGACGGGGCGGTGTGCGGCGGTGCCGTCAGGGGTAGGGAGGGAGCCGACGGCGGTCGGTCCGGCGGGATGCTGCAAGTGCCCGACGGGGGTGGCTGCCGGTCCGTCCCTTTTTCCTGCCGGCCCGCGCCGGCCGCCGACAAGGACCAGGTGATGACGCAGCCGAGAGCGGATGCCGCCGACGCGTTGGCCGAGCTGGGCCGGATCAGACTTGACGAGATCACCCTCGACGACATGCTGCACCGGGTCGCCACGCTGGCCAACCGCAGCGTTCCCGGCTCCCGGGACGTCTCGGTCACCCTGGTCCGGGGTCGGGCCGGGTGGACGGCCGCGTTCACCAGCGAGCTGGCCCGTGAGCTGGACGAGTGGCAGTACGAGCAGCAGCGGGGCCCGTGCCTGGACGCCTCGGTCAGCGGTGACACGATCTCGGTGCCGGACATGGCCGTCGAGCAGCGCTGGCCGGGGTGGGCGCAGCGGGCGGGCGCCGCCGGGGTGGCCAGCTCACTGTCGATCGGGCTGCCGATCCAGCAGTCGGTGGTGGGCACGCTCAACGTCTACGGCGGCTCGGCGAACGCCTTCGACCCCGCGGCGATCGAGGTCGCCGAGCACTTCGGCGCGTACGCGGCGGTGGCGCTGGCCAACGCCCACTCGTACGACAGCGTCGCCGCCCTCGCCGGGCAGATGCAGGAGGCGATGCGGAACCGGGCGGTGATCGAGCAGGCCAAGGGGATCATCATGGGGGAGCGGCGGTGCGCGCCGGAAGAGGCGTTCGCGTTGCTGTCGAAGATCTCTCAGGACACCAACCGCAAGGTGCGCGACGTCGCCGCGGCCCTGGTCGCCAGGGCGGTGGAGGGCCGCCCTCGACGAGGGTGACCGCCCGCCGCGTTCGCCGGGGTAGCCCGGCCACCGGAGGGCGCGTGTCCTGACCCGACTGTCGCGCTGCCCGGGTACCCCGACGTGAAAGAGCCCCGTCCGGCCGGGTACGCGGTGTTACGGGGATACTTCGGGCAGGTTTCATTGATGCTCTTGACAGGCATTGTTAGCGATAACACGATGGCCTTCACGCCGCTCTCGCGTCTGGAGTCCACCTTGGCCGTGTCGATCCGCCTGCGAGCTTCCAGCCTCACCCGCAGATCCATGCCGACCAGCCTGAACGCCGTGCTCGACCACCTCGCCGACGCTCTGACCCGACTCGGGTCCACAGTCCACACCCGTCAGCCCGGCCCCGTGCGCACGCTCGCATCCATCGCCGTTCTCCTCGGCGCGAGCCTGGTGGCCGCCCCGTCCGCCGCACACGCCGCCGAGGCGTGGACGCCCCGCTCGTCGTACACCTCGACCGACACCGGCGCCGGCACCTACTCGGTGCCGCTGCTCAACGCCGACGTGCCGGACATCAGCGTCGAGCGGGTGCCCGCCGCGGAGAACGACGAGGGCCGCGACACCTACTACATGATCAGCACGACGATGCACCTGAGCCCGGGCGCGCCGATCATGAAGTCGTACGACCTCGTCAACTGGGAGATCGTCAACTACGTCTTCGACCGGGCGAGCATCGGCGACTCGTTCTCGCTGCGCAACGGCCAGAACTCGTACGGCCAGGGCCAGTGGGCGTCGTCGCTGCGCTACCGCGACGGCATGTTCTACGCCGTCTTCAACACCAACAACCTCAACGGGGCGTACCTCTACCGCACCGACGACATCGAGAACGGCGCGTGGCAGCGCACCGCCCTCGGCCGTGGCCTGCACGACCCGTCGCTCTTCTTCGACGTCGACGGCACCCCGTACATCTTCTACGGCTCCGGCGGCACCAGCGCGGTACGCCTCAACGCCGACCTGACGACCATCGTGCAGGACTACCCGAACATCTTCACCGCGAACAACTACGCCGGGCAGCCGTTCATCGGTGGGCTGTTCGAGGGCGCGCAGGTCTACCACATCGACGGCTGGTACTACGCCGTCATCATCACCTGGCCGTCCGGGCAGGGCCGCCAGGTCGTGATGTTCCGGTCGAAGGACCTGCTCGGGCGCTACACCTCGGTCGGCGGAGTCAACACCTACGAGGCACGCGGCGTGCTCAACTCCAACGGCTTCGCGCAGGGCAGCCTGGTGCCGATCAGCCGTGCCGACGGCCGGACCGACTGGCACGGCATGTTCTTCCGCGACACGTTCCCGATCGGGCGGATCCCGGCGCTCATCCCCGCCACCTGGCAGGACGGGTGGCCGACGTTCGGCACCAACGGGGTCGTGCCGGTCAACGGCGTGTTCGACAAGCCGATCCAGCTCAGTCCGGCCGAGGAGGTCTTCGAGCGCCAGAAGGCCATCGTCGCCTCGGACGACTTCGCCAACGACGCCGCACCCAAGGCGTACCAGAACGAGCAGTGGACGATCCCGGCGCCGCTCGACCCGGCGGAGGTCGCCCCCAACGGGTCGCGACTGGACCTGGCGTGGGAGTGGAACCACGCACCGGACAACCGGTACTGGTCGCTCACCGACCGCGACGGCTGGCTGCGGTTGACCGCCGGCAAGGTGGTCACCGGCCAGTACGTCTACACGAAGCTGTCCAACCGGGCCGAGCTGGCCTGGTTCGAGGAGGCCCGCAACACCCTCTCGCAGCGGACGTTCGGGCCACGGCAGTCGGTGGAGACCCGGATGGACATCTCCGCGATGAAGAACGGGGACGTCGCCGGCCTGGCCGCCTACAACCGCGGGTTCTCGTACGTGGCGGTCAAGCGCGTCGGCGGTGTCAACACCCTCGGCGTGGTCAACAGGTCGCAGCCGTTCGCCGTCGACCTGGACCAGTCGACGCTGGAGAACTTCGTGGCCGGCACGACAGTGCCGTTGGGTGACGCGACCGAGGTGCACGTGAAGGCGGACCTCGACTTCTCCTCGCCGGTCGGCCAACTGTGGACGACGTTCTACTACAGCCTGGACGGGTTGACGTGGACCCCGCTGGGCAGCCGCGTCGGCCCGCAGGCGTTGGACGGCAGCCTCGCGCACTTCATGGGTCACCGGGTCGGCCTGTTCAACTACGCCACCCAGGAGACCGGCGGAAGCGTCGACTTCGACAACTACCTGCTCAGCGACACGCTGACCGCGCAGTCCCGACCCCTCGACACCACCGCCCTCGACGCGGCCATCGCCCACGCACAGACCCTCGACGCCCGCCACTACCCGGCCGACGCCTGGGCCGCGACACGGGCCGCACTCGCGGCGGCGACGTCCGCGCGGGCCGGACGGTTCGGCACCCAGAACCAGATCGACGCCCCGGAGCGGGCACTCAGCTACCAACTGGCCCGGCTCGGCGTGCTGGCGGCACTGCCGGTCACGGTCACCGCCCAGGTGCGGTGTCTGGCCGGCAAGGCGTACGTCGCGGTGCAGGCACGCAACGACTCGGACGGACCGGTCGCGATCACCGTGGAGACCCCGTACGGAAACCGGTCGTTCGCGACAGTGGCACCGGGGGCGAACGTCTACCAGTCGTTCCACACGCGGGCGGCGGCGGTGCCGGCCGGGTCGGCGACCGTCCGGGTCACCGGGACGATCGGTGACCGGGACGTGACCACCGTACGCACGGCGCAGCACCCCGCCGCCACCTGCGGCGGATAACCCCACCACGAGCTCTCGGCGCACCGACCAGCACCACCGGCGACCGGCCGTGCGGCGCGGAACAGCGAACCTGTCCCGCGCCGCCGGCCGCTGTCGAGCCGGTGGCGACAGTCGACCCCTGATGTCCGGACCACCCATCACCACCGATCCCCCGTACACCGATGACCGCACGTCAGAGATGAAGGAGGATGTCTCGTGGCACAACGAATGCGACGCGCGACCCGAGGAAGGGTCGCAGCGCTCGCGACGGTCGGCCTGATGCTGGCCGCAGGGTTCGTCACCGGGGCGGCGCCGGTCCAGGCCGCCGACACGAATCTCATCGTCAACGGCGGGTTCGAGGACGGCCTGACCAACTGGTTCGTCAACAACGGAAACGCGGCCGACGGCGCCCAACTGGCGGCCAGCTCGGATGCCTACTCGGGCGCGAACGCCGCGCTCGTGACCGGCCGGGCGACGACCGGATCCGGGCCGATGCAGGACCTCAGCGGCAAGGTGCAGGCCGGTCAGGCCTACACCCTCACGGCCCGCATCAAGTACGAGAACGCGAGCGGGCCGGCCACCAAGCAGTTCTTCGCCACCATGCACTACGGCGGCGGCACCTACACCAACCTGGTCAGCGTGACGGCGACGAAGGGCCAGTGGGCGCAGTTCAACGGGACGTTCACGATCCCGGCGGGGCAGGCCGTGTCGACGGCACGCCTGTTCTTCGAGACCCCGTGGACGGCCACCCCGGCCACGGACCCGGACCTGCACCTCATGGACTTCAAGCTCGACGACGTGTCGGTGGTCGGCGCCGCGCCGCCCGCGCCGGCGTCGAAGACGATCGAGGTCGTCGGAAAGCTGCCCGGGGAGCACAACCCGTTGATCGGGCACAAGTTCGGCGCCGACGGCTTCGGCCTCGTGCACGACGGCCGGGTGTACATGTACATGACAAACGACACCCAGGGCTACGCCCCGAACCCGACCACCGGCGTCTCGCCGGGGATCAACTACGGCGACATCAACCAGATCACGGTGATCTCCTCGGCGGACCTCGTGAACTGGACCGACCACGGTGAGATCCAGGTCGCCGGCCCGAACGGGGTGGCGCCCTTCACGGCCAACTCGTGGGCGCCGGGCATCACCAAGAAGGTGGTGAACGGTCAGGAGAAGTTCTTCCTCTACTACGCCAACGGTGGCGGTTCCAGCAACGTGATCACGGGTGCGTCGCCGCTCGGCCCGTGGACCAGCGAGCGCACCAGCACGCTGATCAACGGCAGCACCCCCGGTGCCGAGGACGTCGCCTGGAAGTTCGACCCGGCCCCGTTCGTGGATGACGACGGCCAGCCCTACCTCTACTTCGGTGGCGGCCCCGCGTCGACGAGCATGCCGCCGGCCGAGCGCTTCAACAACCCGAAGAACATCCGGGCGATCGAACTCGACGACTCCATGGTCGCGACCCAGGGAACGGCAGCGGTGGTCGACGCCCCTGTCGCGTTCGAGGCGGGTCACGTCTTCAAGCGCGAGGGCAGGTACTACTTCTCGTACTCCTCGCACTTCGGTGGGAACGACTTCGGTGGCAGCCAGCAGCCGCTCCCCGGTTACCCCGGGGGCGGCCAGATCGGCTACCTGATCTCCGACAACCCCATGTCGTGGCCGAAGGAGACCTACGCCGGCGTGCTCTTCCCGAACCAGTCGCAGTTCTTCGGTGCCGGCACCGGTGGCAACAACCACCAGTCGGTCTTCGAGTTCGAGGGCAAGTACTACTTCAGCTACCACGCCCCGACGTTGAACAAGCGCATCAACGGCAACACGACGCAGGGCTACCGCAGCCCGCACATCCAGGAGCTGGCCTTCAACCCGGACGGCACTATCCAGCAGGTCGTCGGCACCTACGCCGGGGTCAACCAGGTCCGCGACTTCGACCCGTACCGCGTCTTCGAGGCCGAGACCTTCGGCTGGAGCAAGGGCGTCGCGACCGCGAAGGTCGACGGCAGCTCCGCCCAGTTCGGCGGCGCGGCACCGAACCTGGTGGTCCGGGACGTCGACAACGGCGACTGGACCGCGCTGTCCTCGGTGGACTTCGGGGACAACGGCGCGCAGAGCGTGACAGCGAAGGTACGGGCGCTCGCCGCCGGCGGGCAGATCCAGGTCCGGCTGGACACCGCCACCGGTCCCGTGGTCGGCACGGTCGCCGTCGACGCGCCCGTCGGCCAGTGGGCCGAGGTGACCGCCGATCTCGACGGCGTCAGCGGCGTCCACGACGTGTACTTCACCTACACCGGCCCGGCGGGCGTCGACCTCTTCGAGATCGACACCTGGGCCTTCCAGGCCGCCAGCCTCGAACTGCCCGTCACGGTCACCGCGTCGGCGCGGTGCGTGGGGGGCAAGGTCTACGTGGCCGTGCAGGCGCGCAACGACCATGACGCGCCGGTGGGGATCGCTCTGGAGACCCCGTACGGCGAGCGTTCGTTCGCGGCCGTCGCGCCGGGCGCGAACGCGTACCAGTCGTTCAACACGCGGGCCGTCTCGGTGCCGGCGGGTTCGGCGACGGTCCGGGTGACCGGGGCGATCGGCGGACAGGACGTGACGACCGTCCGCACCGTGCAACATCCCGCCGGCACCTGCGGCGGATAACCCTTCATGGCTGAGAACGGAGACCACATGAACACAGACAAACGGCGGCAGCTGCTCGCGGCCGGTGCCGTCGGCGCGGTGCTGGCCGGGGCCGCGGTGCTGCCGTCGCCCGCCCTGGCCGAGCCCGGCGACGACGCCAGCGTGCGGGTCACTGTCGACATCGACGAGATCAGGGAACCGGGCGTCCTCGCCCTGTCCATCGCCGGTGACGCCGTCGCGCTGTCCGAGGACGGCTCGACCCTGCTGGTCCGCCAGTTCGTCGGTACGCTGCCGACGGTGACGGTCACCGACACCCGCGTCGCCGAGGAGGTGCCCGACGGCGCCAGCTGGGCGGTGCTCGGCAGCGCGACCGACTTCGCGGGCAGCTCCGGCCAGGCGCCGATCACCGCCGACCACTTCGGCTGGAAGCCCCGCCTGCTCGACGGTGGGGAGACCGGCCTGGTCACCGAGGGCGAGGAGGTGGTGACCACGCTGGACGAGGCCACAGTGCCGGGCAACAACGTCGGCCTCGTCGACCAGGAGCTGCTGGTCTCGGCCTTCGACTCCGAGGCCGTCGCCAGCGACTCGTACTCCGTAAACGCCGACCTGTACCTGCGTACGCCGGCGGAGGTCGCCGCCGGCGAGTACAGCTCGACGCTCACGCTCTCCCTGTTCGAGTAGTGCTGTGGCGGGGGCCCGGACCGGGCCCCCGCCACACCCCCCCTGCTGAAGGGCCCATCGTCATGACCGTCTCCCCGCTGCGCCGGGTGCTCACCGTCCTCGCCGTCGTGACCCTCGCGGTGACGGCCGCGCCGGCCGTGGCGGCGGCGGAACCAGACCCGAAAGCCCTGACCTGGACGGTCCAGCCGGCCAGCCCGAGCGGGCCCGACCAACGCCGGTGGATCAACGCCAGCCTCGACCCGGGGCAGGTGGTGACCGAGCACCTGGCGGTCCGCAACTTCAGCCGGAACGCTGTCGCCTTCTCCCTGAAGGCCGCCGACGGCTACCTCACCGACAAGGGTCGCTTCAACATGCTCTCGTCCGACCGCCCCTCGGTCGACGGGGGCACCTGGATCGACGTGCAGGAGAAGGTCACCGTCGGCCCCGACGAGACGAGGGTGGTGCCGTTCACGATCACGGTGCCCAAGGGTGCCACGCCGGGGGACCATCCGGCCGGCATCGCGGCGACCGTCACCAGCACCGGTGGCACCGTCAACGTCGAGAGCCGAGTGGGTTTCCGGGTCATGGTCCGGGTCAACGGGACCGCCCAGGCCGCGCTGTCCGTCCGGGACGTCAGCGCGACGTACACCTCGTCGTGGAATCCCTTCGCCGGCGGCACTGTCCGGGTCCGTTACACGGTGGAGAACGACGGCAATGTCTGGGTCAGCGGGACGAGCCGCGTCGCGGTGTCCGACCTGCCCGGCCGGACCGACCACGACGCCACCAGTCAGGTTGAGGAGCTACTTCCGGGCGGTAGGCGGCAGATCGAAACCCGCGCCGATGGTGTCTGGACGCTGGGCCGCGTCCGGACGACCGTCAGCACGTCACCGACAGTGCTCGGTGACGCTCAGGCCGGCGCCGAGGTGCGGCAGGCGTCCGCCACCGTCACCACCTGGGCCGTGCCGTGGGCGCAGCTCGCGCTCCTGTGTCTCGTCGCCGCTCTGCTCCTGGGCCTGCGGGCGGTGCTCCGGCACCGGCGGCGTCGGCTGGCCCGGCTGCTCGCCCGCGCCCGGCAGGAAGGTCGGCAGGAAGCCCAGGACTCGGTCCTCGTCGGCGGTGCGCCCGCTGGTGCCGAGCCCGACCCGGGCGACGCCTCCCGATGATCCACCGCACGCTGCGATCGCGCCGCCGGATCATGGCGAGGTGTCGCCCGGTCCCGCACCGTCAGTTGCCAGCGGCGGCGGGCTTGGCCTGGCCGAGGAGCCAGCGCAGGATGGTGCCGTCCTCGTAGGTCGGGCCGAATGCCGCGTGGTAGTCCGGCAACGAGAACGCGGCGTCGGCGTACTCGGTGTAGCGGACGACGTCGGCGGCCTGCTCCGGGCTCTTGCCCCGGGCCTCGTACGCCTGCCGCAGCAGCGTCGTGGAGTTGCGCGCACCCGAGACGTTGAGCAGATGGTCGTGCTCACCATGCGTGATCCACAGCGGCACCTCGGCCGCCGCGATGGCGGTCGCCTGCGTGGCGTTGACCGGGAATCCACCTGTCACCAGGCCGCCGGCGAACAGGTCCGGCCGCTTGGCGAACGCCGCCCAGAGCAGTTGGGAGCCGTACGAGACAGTTGTCGCGTACACCCGGCGGGTGTCCACCGCGAACTCGCCGACGAACTGGTCGAGCAGCTTGATCAGCAGATCCGCCTCGGCGGCCCCGCCGACTCGCTGGTGCTGGGGTGCCAGGACGATGACGTCCTCGGAGGTGCCGGTCCACTGCGGCTGTAGCCAGGCGGTCGCCGGGATGTCGGCGGCGAGCTGGACACCGAGGTTGTCGCCGTCCCAGCCCATTCCGTGACCCGGCAGGACGACCATCAGCGGGTACGTGCGGCCTGGCTGGTAGTTCTTCGGCAGGTGGTAGTGGTACGGCAGCACCATGCCGCCACTGAGGTACGAGCTGTAGGTGAACTCGTCGACAAGTTGGTTGACCGGCTTCTCGGTGACCGGTCGGGACTCGCGCGGGGTGGCCCGGGCGAGCACCGGGCCCTTGCCGGACCCTCGGCCGGGTTGGGCGTGCACGTCCTTGCGTTGCACCACACGGGTGGGCAACTCGGGGTTGACCTTCACGGTGCAGAGGAAGGTCGGGCACTTGGAGACGATGACAGTCGAGCCACCGGTGTCGGCGCTGTCGAGTTCGACGATGACGTACCGGCCCGGTGCCGACCGGTGGTCGGTCCGCGTGCCGGGCACCCCGTTGGTGTACGTGTGGGTGACGGTCCGGTCGGCGAGCTTCGGCAGGTCTTCGATGGGGTTGAACCGGAAGTTGTAGACGGTGTCGCGCACCGAGAACGTGTCGGTGTCGAGGGTACGGGGATCGACCGTCGCCCCGTACTCGATCGCGACCGCCGAGACCTTCTGGCCGTAGGTGTAGACGGTGGTGATCGGGGTGATGCTGCGGATGGCGTCCGCGGTGCCAGGCTTGCCGCTCGCGCTGCCGTACGCCGTGCCGGAGGCGCTGGCCAGCACGAGGGTGGCGGCGAGCGGAAGCAGTCCGTGTCGGAGTCTCATGCGAGTCCTTTCTCGGTGGTGGTGCGCTCAGCCAGCGATGTCGTGGAGGGACGGAGACGGTCGCTAAACTGATTTAGCAGAGCATCGACGTCGGGCCTTGCCGTGTCAATACCGACCGCCCGACAGGCCGGAGGTGGGCGGCTGTATTGCCCTGACCCCCTCGGACGGCGCCTCCCGTGGGCTCTGCAACAAACCTGCAAACGCCAACCCTTGCCTTGAGGGAAAACGCTTTCCTACCATTGCGTCACATCGATGTTTCAGTCGTGAGACCGGATGATCGCATTTCGTGCATGCCGCCAGAGGGTGGTTGATGTGCGACGCTCCACCGCGCTCACCAGGGTCTCGTGGGTGTCGAAGGCGGCGCAGTGATTGACCGCCGCCAATGTCAAAGACGCGCGTGGTGCGGCCGGTCGCGACGGTCGTCGCTTGGCGTCGCGAGGGTCACACGAATGTGAAGCGAGGCGAGATGAGACGACCAGTCGCGTTGCGACTTCAGGCAGCACTGGCCACGGGGGCCGTGGGGATCGCGGTCGGGGTGGCTCTGCCGACGCCCCAGGCGTCGGCGGCGGTTGGCAGTGCCACCGGCTACGCCACCCAGAACGGCGGAACCACCGGCGGCGCGGGCGGCCAGACGGTACGGGCCACCACGGGCACCGCGATCCACGCGGCGCTGTGCGGGCGCCCCAGCAGCAGCACCCCGATCACCATCGAGGTCACCGGGACCATCAACCATGGCAACACCAGCAAGGTGTCGGGATCGAGCTGCAACACCGCGGACGGTGTGATCGAGCTCAAGCAGATCAGCAACGTCACCATCATCGGGGTCGGTGGCGGAGCGCTGTTCGACCAGCTCGGCATCCACGTCCGCGACTCCAGCAACATCATCATCCAGAACGTCACAGTCCGGAACGTCAAGAAATCCGGCTCGCCCATTTCCAACGGTGGAGACGCCATCGGCATGGAGAGCACGGTCCGCAACGTCTGGGTCGACCACGTCACCCTGGAGGCGTCGGGCGGGGAGTCGGAGGGGTACGACGGGCTCTTCGACATGAAGGACAACACCCAGTACGTGACCCTGTCCTACAGCGTCCTGCGCAACTCCGGTCGCGGCGGCCTCGTCGGGTCCAGCGAGAGTGATCTCTCGAACGGGTTCATCACCTACCACCACAACCTGTACGAGAACATCGACTCCCGGACGCCGCTGCTGCGCGGCGGTACGGCCCACATCTACAACAACCACTACGTGAGCCTGCACGAGTCGGGCATCAACTCCCGGGCCGGGGCGAAGGCGAAGGTGGAGAACAACTACTTCCGCGACTCCAAGGATGTCCTCGGCACCTTCTACACCAGCGAACGCGGTTACTGGCAGGTCAGCGGCAACATCCTCGACAACGTGACCTGGTCCAGCGCTGGCAGCGACACCTATCCCGCCGGCCCCAACCTGACGTCCACCACCACCGTCAGCATCCCTTATCCGTACAGCCTCGACGGGGCGAGCTGCGTGCCGGACATCGTCCGGCAGACGGTGGGCGCCAACACGGGTCTGCGGGTGTCGAACGGCAGTTGCTCTCCACAGAGTCCGCCGCCGACCACGCCCCCGCCGACGTCGGCCCCGCCCACCACGCCTCCTCCGACGACCACCCCGCCCCCGACCGGCGGAACCAACCTGAGCCTCGGCGCTGGCGCCGACGGCTCCAGCAAGGCCAGCGGAACCAGCTACGGCAACGTGCGCGACGGCGTGATCAGCACCTACTGGTCGCCGTCCGGATCGACGGGCACGATCTCGATCAAGTGGGGCTCCGCGACCCGGGTGTCCCGGGTGGTCATCCGTGAGCCGTCGGGGACCCAGGGCTCCATCGGGGCCTGGCAGCTCGTCAACAACGACAACGGGGCCGTCCTGGCCTCCGGTAGCGGGGCGGGCGCCATCACCTTCCCCTCAACCGCGCTCAGCAAGATCAATTTCAAGATCAACAGCTCGAGTGGTACGCCGCGGGTCGGCGAGTTCGAGGCGTACGCCAGCTAGACATCCCGACTCAGGACGCTGGTGAGCGATATACCTCAGAGGTATGAATATGACTCTGAGGTATATCGCTCACTACCGCATCCGCCCCCCAGGCAGGTGACCGACGGTCACGCCGGCTGCCGACCGCAGCGCAAGCCAGGGTGCGGAATTGCTCGTCTGACAGCCGGCGCGGACAGGAGCGGCAGACCCTGTCGCTTCCGCCCGCGCAGCGAGCCACCTCAGGCGTTCGGTGGGTTGTCGATGCAGAGGCTTCCACAGTGGACCGAACACCCCCGGCGGTTGGTCAGCTCTGCTTGGTCTCCCAGAAGATCTTCGAGATCTCCTCGATCTTCCCGAGCAGCTGCTCCGCGACCGCCGGATCGGCGCTGCCCTTCGCGCCGCCGGCACCGGCCAGCTTGGTGGCCTCGTTGAACAGACCGTGCAGCTCGGGGTACCTCTCGAAGTGCGGTGCCTTGAAGTAGTCGGTCCACAGCACCCAGAGGTGGTGCTTGACCAGTTCGGCGCGCTGTTCCTTGATGATCAACGACCGAGTCCGGAACTCCGGATCGGTGCTGGCCTGGTACTTCTCGGCGATCGCCCTGATCGACTCGGCCTCGATCCGGGCCTGGGCCGGGTCGTAGACGCCGCAGGGGAGATCGCAGTGTGCGCTCGCGACGGTGCGTGGGCGACGTAGGCGTGGCAGGTGCATCAGAGTCCTTCCGACAGCAGTGCGGAGGTGACGAACGTCCGGCCGGACAGCTCCGCCGCCCGTCCGCCTTCCGGGCCGCAACGTGATCGACATGGGCACGCTAGAACCTGAACTCAGCTTCATGTCAAGGGCGGGTCGAGCTCGGCCCGCTACGCCATCCGCGGCGCATGGCTGGACGTGCGGTCGTAGGCCGGCCCGACCGCCGCTTTTAGAACCGAATACCGAGGACGGTCAACCCTGCCGGCGGATGAGGGTCAGCAGGGCCGCGTGCGTCCGCTCGTCGGCGGCGACGACAAGACCCTTCCCATCGGGGTGAACCGGCCTGCCATCGATCCCGGTGACCACACAACCGGCAGCCTGACCGAGGGCGATGCCGGCCGCGAAGTGGACGCTGTCGCACAGCCGCTCGCCGTCCGTCACGTAGCCGGCGCGGCGACCGGCGGCCACCCAGGCCACGGCCAGCGTGGTGGAGACGACGCGTGGGCGGAACTGTTCGATGAACCCGTCGTCAGCGAGCATCCGGGCGGCCAGGAAGGCGTGCCGGTGGGGAAACGGCGGGTCGAGATTGACGTCGACAAGTCGCGACTCGGCCGACGGGGTGAGCGGCTCGTCGACGCCACCACGCCGGGCATACGCGGCGATGCCGTCGGTCCAGAAGACCTCACTGGCGAACGGGTCCGCCGAGGCGGCCACGCGGACCCGTGCCTCCGCCCGCAGGGCGACGTTGACCGAGGTCAGCATGTTCCGCACGGCGTAGTTCACCGTTCCACACAACGGGTCGACCAACCACGTACGTCCGTTCTCGCCGGCGCCGGTGCGCCCGCTCTCCTCCGCGAGCACGCCGTCGTGCGGGCGTCCGGCGCGCAGGACGTCGAGGATGGCCTTCTCCGCCTCGACGTCCGCGGTGGTGGCGAAGTCGTCAGCGGTCTTCATGAAGCGTGCCAGCGACGAGCCGTACTGCGAGCGGACGACAGCGGCTCCGGCCTCCGCCGCCGCGATGGCCAGCGCGTGATCGGTGATCGACATGTACGAACCATAGGTGCCCGGCGGTCGGGGACGGTGACCCGCTCGGCGTTCTGTCGGCCGCCCGGCACCGGGCGGGCGACGGTCAGGAGACTGCCGCCCGCACCAGCTCGACGACCCTCTTCTCCACGGCCGGGCTCCACTTCTGCAGCGCGTACGCCACCGGCCACAGGTCGCCGTCGTCGAGGTTGGCGGCGTCCTGGAAGCCCAGTGTCGAGTACCGGTAGTTGAACTTGCCGGAGTCCTGGAAGAAGACGACGATCTTGCCGTCGGCGTTCGCGTAGGCGGGCATCCCGTACCAGGTCTTCGGCGACAGCTCGGGGGCGGCGGCGGTCACCGCCACGTGGACGCGCTCGGCGAGCGCACGATCGTCCGGCGCCATCTGTGCGATCCGGTCGAGGAGCGCGTCCAACCCGTCGGCCTTCTTGGCACCCTTCTTGCCCTCGGCGCGCAGTTCGGCGGCACGCTCCTTCATCGCGGCCCGCTCCTCCGCGCTGAAGCCGTCGGAGGTGGTCGTGGCGGTGTTCGCGGACATTGTCGGGCTCCCTCTCGTCCAGGCCCGGCAGGATGCCGGCGACCTGGGAAAAGGTTAGGCCGGACGGCACCTCGGGGGCTTCTTGATTCCTGATCGGTTCGGCCCCGCCGAGCGGGCCGCTGCGGGAGGCTGTGCGCCGGCCTAGACCGCCGCGTCCGGCGCCGAGGCGCGGGCCGCGGCGATGGTCCGTCCCCGCTCCGACTCGGGAAAGCGGTCGAGCATGGCACGCACCTCGTCGGCGCTCACATTCGCGCCGAACAGCTCGCTGCCTGGTTCGAGTCGTACCCCCTCGGCCAGGGGGCCGGCGACGACCGGATCGAAGCCCAGCGCGTCCACCAGGGTGGCGACCGTGGCGAGATCAGTGGCGTCGTCGCCGGCGATCGCGATGGCCTTGCGGTCCGGCGTTCCGGTCGGCCGCGCCCCGTCCTCGAGATCGTGGTAGCCCATGTGGTTGAACGCCTTCACGACCCGGGACCCGGACAGGAACGCCTGGACGATCTCGCTCGACGAGGTACGCGCGTCGGTGAGGTCGTCGCGGATGCCGTCGATCTCCCACCAGTAGTTCATCGCGTCGACGACGAGCTTGCCGCGCAGTGCCTCGGCGGGAACACTGCGGTATTTCCCCAGCGGCAGGGCGAGGATGACGATGTCAGCGGCGGCCACCGCGTCGACCGCCGTGGTGGCCGCCGCCCCTGGAGCGAGCACCTCGACGGTGAGCGCGATCTTCGCCGGGTCGCCGGAGCCGGCTACCAACACCCGGTAGCCGGCCGCGACGGCGAGCCGGGCGAGCACCGTTCCCACCTTGCCGGCCCCGAGGACACCGAGGGTCGCAGGCCGGCTCCGGTCGTTCTCGTTCATGTCGTCCTTTCGGTTCTGACGTGCTGATCAGGCAAGCAACTCGCGGACCATGGGGATCACCTTGGAGCCGTACAGCTCCACGGCGCGCATCCGGGCGCTCGCTGGCTGCGCCCCGGCCGAGTAGATGAGGTCGAACCGGCCGACACCGAGGCTGCTGATCGCGCGGGCCATCCGGCGGGCCACCGTCTCGGGTGAGCCGATGTAGAGGGAACCGCTCTCCACCTCGGAGTCGAACTCCTGGCGGCGGATCGGCGGCCACCCCCGCAGCTTGCCGATCCGGTCCCGCATGACCCGGTAGTGCGGCCAGTAGATCTCCTTGGCCTCCTCGTCGGTGTCGGCGATGAAGCCGGGCGAGTGCATCCCGACCGGGTGCGCGGTGGTGCCGAGCTGGTCGGCCGCCCGGCGGTACAGGTCGATGTAGGGCGCGAACCGCTCGGGGGCGCCACCGATGATGGCGAGCATGAGCGGGAGGCCGTACTGGGCGGTGCGGACGACCGACTGCGGTGAGCCACCGACGCCGACCCAGGTGTCCAGGTGACCCGACTCGGTCTTGGGAAAGACGTCGGCGTTCTCCAGCGGGGCCCGCAGGGTGCCGCTCCAGGTCACCGGCTTCTCGTCGAGCAGCTTCACGAACAGCTCGATCTTCTCCTCGAACAGCGTGTCGTAGTCGCGCAGGTCGTAGCCGAAGAGGGGGAACGACTCGGTGAACGAGCCGCGACCGAGAATGACCTCGGCCCGGCCGTTGGACAGCGCGTCGACTGTGGCGAAGCGCTGGAACACCCGGACCGGGTCGTCCGAACTCAGCACTGTCACCCCGGAGGCCAGCCGGATCCGTGAGGTACGGGTGGCGATGCCCGCCAGCACCGTCTCCGGCGTCGACACCGAGTACTCCGGCCGGTGGTGCTCGCCCAACGCGATGACGTCGACGCCGAGCTGGTCGGCGAGCACCGCCTCGTCGACGACCTGGCGGATCGCCGCGGCGTGGGAGACGAGCTTGCCGGCGTCGTCCTGCGGTACGTCGCCGAACGTGTCGAGGCCGAACAAGAGATCAGACATGGGTGGGCTCCTTCGCCAGCAGCTCCCGGACCCGCGGCGCGACCTCACTGCCCAGCAGTTGGATGGTGCGCGCGCGTGCCTCGCGGGGCAGGTGCATGATGTCGTACTTCAGGTCGAAGCGGTTCAGCCGCAGGTCGCGGGCGACCGTGGCGATCTTCTGCGCCACCGTCTCGGGCGACCCGACGAAGAGCGCTCCGTTGTCGATTTCCGCCTCGTAGCGCGCGCGGTCCGGTTTGTAGAAGCCGCGTTCCGCGGCGAGCGCCGCCGCGACCGGCTGCCAGTATCGCCACCACGTCTCCACCGCCTCCTCGTCGGTGTCTGCGACAAGGCCGAGTGAGTGCTGCCCGATTGGCTGCGGGGTATGCCCGAACTGGTCGAGCGCTTTGGTGTAGAGGTCGACGTGGCCGGCGAACCGCTGGGGTCGCCCACCGATGATCGCCAGCATGAGCGGGAGACCGTGCCGGGCGGCGCGGACCACCGAGTTCGGGCTGCCCCCCACGCCGATCCAGGTGGGGATGCCGCCGGGCCGCATCCGGGGGTGCAGGCGCTGCCCGGTCAGCGGGCTGCGCACCGTTCCGGACCAGGTGACCGTTTCGTCGCGTTGTAGCCGCAGGAAGAGGTCCAGCTTCTCCTCGAACAACCGCTCGTAGTCGGCAAGGTCGTAGCCGAACAGCGGAAACGACTCGGTCGCCGACGCGCGTCCGAGGACCAGTTGGGCACGGCCGTTCGACACGGCGTCGAGGGTGGCGAACTCGTGGTAGAGGCGTACCGGGTCGTTCGTGCTGAGCACGGTGACCGAGGTGCCGAGGCGAATCCGCTCGGTCGCCGTCGCCGCTGCCGCGAGCAACACCGGTGTCGCCGAGTCGTTGTGGCCCTCCCGGTAGTGCTCACCGAGGCTGAACACGTCGAGTCCGACCGACTCGGCGAGTCGTGCCTCGTCCACGAGGAGCCGCACGGTCTCGGCGTCGCTCAGGACCCGGTCGCCGTCGGTGGCCACCTCCCCGAACGAGTTGAGCCCCAGTTCGAAACCTGTAGCTGTCATCGTGTCCTCCTCGGCTCCCCGTCGGCGACCCGCGGAACGGACCTACCGGTTGACGTGTCAATGATGCTAACTTGGCGATTGACACGTCAATTCCCGGGAGAATGAGATGACGGAGACCACACCTGCCCGGCGGGGAGGACGCCAGCTGCCGACGGCGGAGGAGCTGCGGATCTGGCGGGCCTTCATCGAGACGACGGCGGCGCTGAGTTCCCGGCTCGAATCCCGCCTCCAGGGTGACTCCGCCCTCTCGACCGGCGACTACGCCGTACTGCTCGCGCTCAGCGAGGCGTCGGACCAGTCGATGCGCTCGTCCGCGCTCGCGGCGCACATCGGCTGGGAGCGGAGCCGACTCTCCCACCACCTGGGGCGGATGGAACGACGCGGCCTCATCCGCCGCCAGGAGTGCCCGACCGTCCCCCGGGGGGCGGAGGTGCTGCTCACCGCGGCCGGAGCCGAGGCGTTCGGCAACGCGACATTTCCCCACCTGCGCGCCATTCGTGAACTCTTCGTCGACGCCCTCACACCGGAGCAGATCGCCGCGGCCGGCGAGATCGCGGCGGCGCTGCGAGCGCGCCTCGACGCGCCGGACGAGGGCTGATCACGTCATCTGGCGAGCTGCCGGAACACCGTGGGGTCCGTGATCGTGTCGTCCGCGGCGAGCATGATCGCCTTGGACAGGATCGTCGACAGCATGGGGTCGTCATCGAACGGCAGGTGTAGCCGACCGGTGCGGTCGCGCCCCGCGACGACGCACAGGTAGACGTCGTCAGGTGCCATCAGGATGTTGCCCGACCCGAGGTGGATCCGATAGTCGCGGACGTTGCCGCGGACCTGCAGGTAGCGGTCGCCCAGGTGCAGCCTGTCGGCGATGGTCAGGCGCGGCAGCAGTCGAGCCAACGCGTCCCGGCGCACCTCGGCCGACTGGCTCAGCGCCGCGCTGGCCGTGCTGCGCCAATAGGCGTGGAAGCGGTCCTCGCCGCGGTCGGCCCACTCCGGATCGGTGGCGATCGACGTGACGCCGACGAACAGGTCCACGTCACGCATGGCCTCGCTGAAGACCAGCGGCGGCACGTCGACGACCGGCGTCGGTTGCCAGGCCACGCCGTCGCGGCGGGCGAAACGAACCTGGTCGGTGGAGCAGAACTCGACGTCGTAGCGGCGTTCGTCGGCGTTCTCGACCAGTTGGTGGTGGAACGACGCCCGCCACGTACCACCGCCGAAGGGTTTGGTGGCTTCGCTCTCGTAGCCGCCGTCCCAGGTGCCGAGGTATCCGGCCTGCCAGCCCCGCGCGCGCATGAGGGCGTTCGCCTGCCGGTAGCGCAGGATGTGCGCGGCGAACCGATTGGAATAGGCGTGCGTCCGCTCCTCGGCGGGCGTGAGCAGATAGACCTCTCGGAATGCCTGCTTGAACGGCTGCGTCAGGCCGATGGCGAGGACGTGCTCGCGCCAGGCGAGCACCTCGTCCGTCGTCGCGCGGGCCGGGTGCCAGAGTCTCACCAGGTTGTCGGGAATGGCCCGGCCCTGCCGATCGGCGATCGTCCATCCGTCGCTGTCGTGTCGGGGCAGACCTGCCGTCCATCGCTGGCCGTCGGTGCTGGTCTCCCACACCAAGCGCCGTCCGTAGGCAGCGGTGATCGGGTGTTCGAGGTATCGGGACGACCAGTCCGAGTACGACCAGGTGCGCTCCTCTGACAGCAGCCCTTCCGCCCGCTGGCGCTCGGCGGCCAACGAAGCGCCCACGCGTTTGACGAGGTCGCGCAACTGCCGAAGCTCGTGGCCGTACGCGTCCCGGATCGGGGCCGGGACGCCCCTGAGCGGATTGCCGTCCCGGGTGAAGGCCAGTCGCGCCTTGTCTCCCGTGGCCTCGATTGTCGCCTCGTACGGCCCGATCCCCGTGCACAGCCGGCCGTCGGGGCCGAGCCCGTGGTCGTCGACGGCGAGTTCCAGCACCTCGCTCATGGACCACCCGCGCAGGGCGCCGACGCGGGCCAGTGCGCCCTGGACCCGGCTCTGCACCGCCTTGTTTCGGACCGTGACCGCCAATTTCGCAAGCGTGCGTACCGGCACCTCGCCGGTGCGCCCGGCGAGCAGCGCTATGGCCGCCAGAGCGGTCTTCTGGGCGTGGGGGAAGCCGGACGCCTCGCGCGGGGCTGCTGCCGCAGCGGCGGTGACCCGTGCCAGCAGGTCGGTCGCCCGCTCGTCGGGCTGCCGGGACAGCGCCCAGACCAGCCCGCGAACAACCAGGTCCGCATCGTCGTGCAGAGGCCCGCAGTAGGCGACGAATGCTTCCAGGACCGACCGGACGACCTCGGCAGCGCCCGGTGTGCCGGCGAGGAGTTCGTCGAGGCGCCGCTGCCATGTCACAGGCGCTGCCGGCCGGCCCAGCGTGGCGCAGTGCGTCAGCAACTCCGGCACGCCCGGCGCGCCGAGGGCGGCGACCATCTCGGCACGCACGAGCGGACCGAATTCGTCTCCGTTGTGGAACAGCCCGGTCGGCAGGCCAGTGCCGGTGGCGCGGTCGATCGCCTGGCCGATCAACCGGACCGCACGCCGCCGTGCCTCCACCGCGATGAACTGGTCGTGGACCAGCTCACTCATGAGGGCATCGAGGGTCGGTACCAGGTCGACCAACTCGGCCGGTGTCAGGCGTGCGGCGATCGTGGCCGGCAGCTCCAGGTGGGCGCCGTCCTCGTATCCCCAGCCCCGCCCGGCCACGTCGAGGCACCACACGAGGTCGGACCGGGTCCAGGGCAGGTCACCGTCGGCCAGGCTCCGCACCACGTCGTTGAGTGCGGTGGGTATCGAACCCGTGCACGATTCCAGGTGCATGGCCAGCGCGGCGCTACGGCGTTGCTCGACCGGCCACGACGCGACGGCTTTCCACTCCGGCACCTCGGTCACCGACGATCCCCAGTGGTAGGTGCTCGCGACGTGCAGCACGGCCCTGATCCGGGCATCGGCCTCGGTGAGCCCGGCCTCCACCTGTCGTCGATCCGTGTCGGTCAGCGCGGGCAGGGCCGCCGTCCAGTCGTCCATGTCAGCCGCCGACCAGTGCGACGAGTCGGACGAAGGCCACGTCCGGATCGGCGGTCAGGTCGATCTCCTCGTCGAGGTCTTCGATCTGGCGGTCGCCGACGAGCAGCACGAAACCGTTGCGCTCGAAGGCGGCGCAGGCGGCGTCCGCCTGCCGCTCCCAGTCGAGCCGCCTGCCGTGGGCGACCCGGTAGCCGTTCAGCGTCGCTTCCGCGTCGGTCGGCTGGATCAACCCTCGGAAGTGGTCGGGCCGGTGCGCGTTGAATCGGGCGACCTCCTCGCGAACCCGTAACCGGACCAGCTCCCGTGCGGAGATGCGATCCGGAAGGCCGGTCATCGGCCACGTGTCGATCGCCTTGCCGGTGGCTGTCTCGTCTCGAACAATCGCCGTGGCCATGTCGCCGACTCCCTGTCGTGAGGTGAGCCGCATCGTGGCATGAGGGTCCGACGGTGCGAGAGGGCCGACGGAAGCCGGGGAATGTCATGACCGACAGTGTTCAGGCGATTGCCGAAAGCGACAGTCGGGTGGTCCAATCCTCCAGGAACCCGCCAATCCGCTGTCCAGGTGGAGCTGGCTACGGCTGCGCGCCCCGGGAGGTACGACCATGACCGAGACCGCCGCCGCAGCGGCCCACCGCACCCGGGCGGACCGTCCCGGCCCGGCCAGCACCGAGTCGGTGTTGCCCGAGCTGCGGGAGATGTGGTGGGAGACGGGGGTGCGGGCGCGGGCCGAGGCCGGTGTCTTCGCCGTCTTCGCTGAGCTGCCCAGGCTCGTACGGACAGCTCTGGGCATCAGCTGGCGCGCGGACCGACTCCGTACCGGCGTGGTGGCCGCGGCGACGCTCGGCGCGGGGGTGATGGCGGCCTTCGGCCTGCTGGCCACGCAGCGGGTACTTGTGGAGTTGTTCGCGGGTGGGCCGACCGCCGACAAGGTGCGGGCCGCGATGCCCGCCCTGGCCGTGCTGGCGGCGGCGGTCGCGCTGCGCGCGGGGATGGGCATCGCCACGGGGTACGCGCAGAACGGGTTGACGCCGCGGGTGAGCCGCGAGGTGGAGCGGGGACTGTTCGAGGTGTCCACCGCGGTACGGCTGGAGGCGTTCGACGCCGACGCGTTCGCCGATGACATGGAACGCGCATCGCGGGGCACCGAGTCGACGATCGGGCTGGTGCAGGCGTCGATGAACCTGCTCGCCGGGCTGGCCGGGCTGCTCGCCGTGGCGGCGGCCGTCGTCATCATCCACCCGCTGCTGCTGCTGGCCCTGCTGGTGGCCACGGTGCCCAACGCGTGGGCGTCGTTGCGGGCCGGGCACCTGCGGTACCAGACCTACACCGCCGGATCGGTGCGCCGGCGTCGACTGTGGCTGCTGCACAAGCTGATGGCCGAACGGGCCTCGGCCCCGGAGTTGCGGTCGTACGGGCTGCGCGGTTTTCTCCTTGACCAGTACGACCGGGTGATGCAGGTGGAGACCGACATCCAGCTCGCCCTGGCCCGTCGGGTCACCACGACCACCACGGTCGGGGCGATCATCGGCGGCCTCGCCACCGGCACCGTCTACGTCCTGCTCGGCCTGCTGCTCCTGGACGGGCAGATCCCGCTCGCCGCCGCGGCGACCTGTGTCATCGCGGTCCAGTCCGCGCAGCGGTCCCTGGCCATCGCCACCTTCCAGGTCGATCACGTCTACACCGAGGGTCAGCACTTCGGCGACTACACCGGCTTCATGACCCGTGCCGACGCCTACCTGCCGGACGCCACGCGACAGTCGGCCGCGGCCAGTCCGCAACGGCTGCGGGAGTTGACAGTCAGCGAGGTCAGCCTGCGCTATCCCGACCGGGACACCCCGGCCGTCGACGGCGTCACGTTGCGGATCACCGCCGGCCAGACTGTCGCGTTCGTCGGGGAGAACGGGTCGGGCAAGACGACCCTCGCCGCGATGATCGCCGGCCTGCGGGCGCCCTCCGAGGGCGGCATCGAATGGAACGGTCGACCGTTGGCGGACTGGGACGTCGCCGGGCTGCGGGCCCGGATCGCGGTGGTGACGCAGGAATACCACAAGTGGCCGTTCACCGCGGCGACGAACATCGCCATCGGCGACGTCGACACCGAGGCCCGGCAGGACCTCATCGAGGCCGCCGCCGCCCGCGCGGTCGCCCATGACATGATCAACGAGCTTCCGCACGGGTACGAGACGCTGCTCGACCGGACCTTCGCGAGAGGCCAGGACCTCTCCGGTGGGCAGTGGCAACGCATCACCGCGGCTCGCGGGTTCCTGCGCGACGCCGAACTGCTGATCATGGATGAGCCGTCCTCCGCCCTCGACCCCCGGGCCGAGGACGCGCTGTTCCAGGCCATCCGCGACCGCCGAGGCCGAGCCACCACGATCCTCATCACGCACCGGCTCGCGAACGTCCGCCACGCCGACCGGATCTTCGTCCTGCACCACGGCCGGCTGGTCGAGGCCGGCACCCACGACGATCTTGTCGCCACCGGCGGTCGATACGCCGAGCTGTTCGCCCTCCAAGCCGCCGGCTACGACGCCAACCTGACCGGGCGGCCGCCGCTTCCGCACCAGGACGCCGCCCCCTCCCGGTGAGAAGCGACGCCAGGACGAGGGGTACGTCCACCGGCGACGTCCGACGGTTCGGGCGTTCGTCCGCCGGCCGGCCGGAGGCTAGGCTTCGGCGTATGTCAGGGGCGCGATGGCGTGGCCGGACGGCGGATGTCGCAGTGGTGCTCGCCGTCGGGCTGATCGCCCTCGTCGGCCTGGTGGTGCAGTCGCGCGGCATCGACACCGCCGCCGAGTGGACCGCCCTGTTTGTGGTGCTCGCTTCCTCCGCCGCGCTGTGCGTACGCCGCCGTCATCCGGTGCCGGTGGGTGTGGTGGCGCTGGCCGCCGTCGGCGCGTACGGGGCGTTGCTGCACACGCCCGGCCCGATCATGCTGGTCTTCGTCGTGGCGCTCTACACAGTTGTCGACGAGGGACATCTCTGGATCGCCATCGGTCTCGGTCTCGCCTCGGTGATCGCCTTCGCCGCCGCGGACAGCGACAACCGATCCCCGGACACCATGAACGGGGCGACGCTGCTGCACGCCGGTTGGCTCGTCGCGGTGATCGTCGGCGTGACCCGCAACCGCCGGGCCTACCTCGCCGAAGCGCAGGCCCGCGCTGTCGTCGCCGAGCAGCGGATGGAGGAGGAGGCCCGGCGGCGGGCCACGGAGGAGCGGTTGCGCATCGCCCGCGAGTTGCACGATGCCCTCGGCCACCACCTCTCGCTGATCAACGTGCAGGCCAGTGCCGCGTTGCACCGGCCGGACCCGGCCCGCTCCGAGCAGGCGCTCACCGCGATCAAGCAGACCAGCAAGGACACGTTGCGGGAGTTGCGGACGACGCTCGGCGTACTGCGGCGGGAGGGCGAGGCGCCGACCGGGCCGGGCCCCGGCCTCGATCGCCTCGGCGATCTGATCCGGACGGCCGGACGACCCGAACTGACGATCAGCACCGAACTTGCCGAGATCAGGTCGCTGCCCCCGGAGGTCGACCTGGCGGTGTACCGGATCGTCCAGGAGGCCCTCACCAACGTGGCCCGGCACGCGGGCGCCACCGCCGCGGTGGTCCGGGTGCGACCCGACCGTGATGACGTGCTGGTGGAGGTGGAGGACGACGGCACCGCCACCCCCGGCGCGCCGGGCAGCGGGATCATCGGCATGCGGGAGCGCGCCGGCGCGCTCGGCGGCTCACTGACCACTGGCGCACAGCCGGACGGCGGCTTCCGGGTCCGCGCCCGACTGCCGCTGCGGTCGGGTCCGACGACGGCGGGGGAGCCGGCATGATCCGGCTGCTGCTCGCCGACGACCAGACTCTGGTCCGCGCCGGCTTCCGATCGATCCTGGACGGCGAGGATGGCATCGAGGTGGTCGGCGAGGCCGCCGACGGCGCCGAGGCGGTGCGGCTCGCCGCTCAGCTGCGTCCGGAGGTCGTCCTCATGGACATCCGGATGCCCGTCCTGGATGGCCTCGCCGCCACTCGGCAGATCGTCGCGACCTGCGCGGCCCGCGTGATCATCCTGACCACGTTCGACCTGGACGACTACGTCTACGGTGCGCTGCGCGCCGGCGCGAGCGGCTTCCTGGTCAAGGACACCGAGCCGGCCGAGCTGATCCACGGGGTGCGTGTGGTCGCCCGTGGCGACGCGCTGATCGCGCCGTCGATCACCCGCCGGTTGATCGCCGAGTTCAGCGCGCGGGCCGCACATCCGGACCCCGGGCCGCGACTGAGTGTGCTCACCACCCGGGAGCGCGAGGTGCTCGCCCTGGTCGCCGCGGGCCTGTCGAACGACGAGATCGCCGCGCGGTTGGTGCTGAGCCCGGCCACCGCCAAGACGCATGTCAGCCGGATCATGACCAAGACACAGGTCCGGGACCGCGCCCAGCTGGTGATCCTCGCCTACGAGTCCGGTCTGGCCGTGCCCGGTTGGCTCACCCGCTCCTGAGCACGACCTCAGGCGGCCAGTCGGGCACTGCGGCGGGCCCGGACCAGAGCCAGTCCACCGAGGACCACACCGACCAGCCCGACCGCCAGGGCCACGAAGGCCCCGCCGAGCCCGTTACCCGTACCGACGCCGCCGTCGGAGGTGGCCACCACCAGCCCACCGAGCGCCACCCCGACCAGCCCCGCCGCCAGGGCGAGGACGGCCCCGCCGAGCCCGGAGCCGGTGCCGACCCGACTGGTGGGGCGGGCCAGGGCCAGTCCACCGATGACCACGCCTGCGAGCCCCAACAGGACGCCCACGCTCGCGCCGAGTCGTCCGGAGCTCATTGTGAGAACCGTGGCGGCGGTCGGCTGGACCGAGGCGTGGGCGGCCAACTCGATCCCGGCGGGCGGAGCGGCTACGGCGGCGACAAGCAGAAGACGGACGGACATCACGGTTCCCTTCGACGGTGTGACGGCTACCGGTGGCAGCGTAGGTAGCGCAGCGCACCCGAGTCGTCATGCCGGAGTTGCCGATCGGCCCACAACCCGGGAGGTACGCGTCCGGGTCGGCGTACCGTCACAGTCGTCTCTCCGGGCATCCGACGTACACCCGCCGCCCCCGGCCGCCGGACAGCTATCCGATCGGCGAACGGCCCCGGCGTGGGTTCCGCGTCGTCGGCGCGATCGTCCCGGTGGTGAACGTCGACCTCGGCCGGACCGTGGCCGTCAACCGCTGACTTGCCGGGTCGTGGCCAGCAGGAACGCCTGATCGTCCCGCTCGGTGCCCCGAGCCCGCCGCACCAGGCGGCACTCCTCCCGCAGGCCGGCGGCCTCGATCTCGGCGGCGACCTGGTCCGCCGTGTACCGGTGCCGCGTCAGGTGGATCTCGTGGCCGAAGCGGCGGCGGTAGGGGCCGGACAGGTCGCGCGTACCTTCGCCGGCCTGAAAGCCGACGAGCAGGTGGCCCGTGGGCCGAAGGACCCGAGCCGCCTCGGCGAAGACGCGTGCCTGCCCGGCGGGAGGTGTGTGAATTGTGGAGTACCACAGCAGGACGCCGGCGAACTGGGAGTCCGGGTAGGGAAGGGCGGTCAACGAGCCCACGGCGAACATCAGGTCGGGGTGGTCACGTCGCGCTTTGACGATCATGCCCGGCGACAGGTCGACTCCCTGCACCAGGCACCCACGATCGGTGAGGTACCTGCTCATCCGCCCCGGGCCGCACCCGGCGTCGAGGACTCGAGTGTCGCCGCCCGCCGTCACCGCCTCGGCGAACGCGTCGACCATGGCGAGGTCGAGTGGGGCTTCGGCGCGGGTGTCCGGCAGGCAGGTGGCGTAGTCCTCGGCGACGGTGTCGTAGGCACGTCGCACGCCGCGAAGGTCGAGGGGGTCGGAGGGCGAGGCAGTCACGGGCCGGATCATCGCACCGGGGGAGCTACCCGTCGGTCTGGCGGCAGGCCTCCGGCGCGGGCATCGCGACGATCGAACGTGTCCCGGTGCGGGACGCGCCGAAGACCTGGGGGATCGACCCCGCGCCGGCGGCCGTGGTGGGACTATCCCTGCCAGGCGTCGATGGCTCGCACGCCGTCACGCACGACCCGGTCCACAACCGCGGGATTGCCGCTGGAGCCCTCCCACCCCTGGTCGTTGAACACCGTCACCACAGTGTCGACGCGGGCCACCGCGATCTGGCTGGACCCGTTGCCGCCCGTGTGTTCTCCGTTCGGGTTCGTGTTGGGCCACGTCCGGGTCAGCAGCAGCGCCTCGTCGCCGACGCCGGGCAGAGCCTCGGTCTTGACTGTCGCCCGGTTCCCGGACTGCTGGTAGGAGGGACACGCCTCCAGGTCGGTGCGCAGCCGGGCCAGGTAGTCAGTGGCCCCGGTGCCGGCGAAGGTGAAGATGGTCTGGTGGACCATCCCCTGGGGCGTGTAGGAGGGACCGTCGTCGGCCCCCTTGTAGGTGACTGTCATCGCCGCGGCGGCGGTGACCTGGCGGCCCCCGGTGCCGAACTCGTTACCGCAGAGCTTCGGCAGGGCCTCCTCGACCGGCACCGTGCGACGCGGAGACTTCCGCAGCTCGGGCGGTAATTCGACGAACGCTGACGTCGGGATGACCGCCTGGCCGCTCGCGCTCACGCTCGGCGAGGGCTGGCCCGTCGGGTCCACCGCTGCGGATGTCGACGCCGCACTCGACGGGGTCGACCCGGGCGGGTTCGCGGTGGTGGTGCAGGCGGTGGCAAGTGTCATGGTGCCCAGCAACGGGATCAGCGCGAGCACGCGTCGCGTACGGGCGGGCGGTAGCGGTGTGTGTCGGCTCATGATCACCCTTCGTCGATGTCGAGGCAGTTCCCGGTGGCGTACCGTCCCAAACGACGATTCGTGGCCGCCGGACGCTCATCCGGGCGGTGGTAATCGGGATGTCGACACACCCGCCGGCCCGCTAAGCTGCCCGCATGACCAGCGTGATCGCCCAGTGCACCGGAGCGTCGGATGACGTCCAGGTCGGTGCGCGGCGACGCCGGCGATCCGTCGCCCGCCTGCGCTGACCTGTTTCCTGCGACCGGCGGATCGAGCCGCCGGTCGTGCGCTGGTCGTCCTCGGTCCGCCCGCATCTCCTGTCGTCAGAGGCCCGCCTGACAGCGCGGGTCCGAGTGAGATCGGCGTACTCATGGATCTTGAAAGGTTGTTGTCCGACCGGCTGGCACCGGCGTTCTCCGCGGTGGCCGGCGGACCGGTTGATCCGCTCGTGCGGCGCTCTCCGCGGGCGGATTTCCAATCCGACGCGGCGCTCGCGCTGGCCCGGCGGCTCGGCCGTCCGCCGCGCGACATCGCCGCCGAGGTGCTGGAACACGCGGTGCTCGACGACGTCTGCGTGTCGGCGGTGGTCTCCGGGCCAGGGTTCCTCAACCTCACCGTCGCCGACCCGGCACTTGCCGACATGGTCTCCGGGCTGGCCGGTGACGCCCGGCTCGGCGTGCCGGTGACGGCGGCCCCGCAGACCGTGGTGGTCGACTATTCGGCTCCGAACGTGGCGAAGGAGATGCACGTCGGGCATCTTCGCTCCACTGTCATCGGCGACGCGGCGGTGCGGCTGCTGGACTGGCTGGGGCACCGGGTGGTGCGGGTCAACCACCTGGGTGACTGGGGGACACCGTTCGGCATGCTGATCGAGCACCTGGCCGACCTCGGCGAGTCCGGTGCGGCGCACGAGTTGTCGATGGGTGACCTGGACGGCTTCTATCGGGCGGCGCGGGTGAAGTTCGACGCCGACGAGACGTTCCGGGAACGCTCGCGGCTGCGGGTGGTCGCGTTGCAGGGCGGCGACGAGCGGACGCTGCGGTTGTGGCGGCTGCTCGTGGCGCAGTCCGAGCGGTACTTCCTGACCGTCTACGACCTGCTCGACGTGACGTTGTCCGAGGGCGACTTCCGGGGCGAGAGCGCCTACAACGATCTGCTCGCGGGGGTCGTCGACGACCTGGGCCGGTTGGGCATGCTGGTGCCCAGCGGTGGGGCCGACTGTGTCTTCCCGGTCGGGTTCAGCGGCCGGGACGGCGAGCCGGTGCCGCTCATCGTCCGCAAGAGCGACGGGGGGTACGGCTATCCGGCCACCGATCTGGCCGCGCTGCGGCAGCGTGTCGGTGAACTGGGCGCGAACCGGCTGTTGTACGTCGTCGGGCTGCCGCAGCGGCAGCACTTCGCGATGGTGTTCGCGGTCGCCCGGGCGGCCGGTTGGCTGTCTCCGCCGGCCCGGGCCGAACATCTGGGTTTCGGGTCGATCCTCGGCGGCGACGGGCGGATGCTGCGCAGCCGGGCTGGCGAGTCGGTGAAGCTGGCCGGGCTGCTGGAGGAGGCGGTGACCCGAGCCACGGACCTGGCCCGGCGGAGAAATCCGGAGCTGGATGCCGAAGCTGCCGCCGAGATCGGTCGCGCGGTGGGGATCGGCGCGGTCAAGTACGCCGACCTGTCAACTGATCGGACCAAGGACTATGTCCTGGACTGGGAGCGGATGCTCGCCCTGGACGGCAACACCGCGCCGTACCTCCAGTATGTGTACGCCCGGATCCGGTCGGTGTTCCGGCGCGCCGGGACAACCGCGCGGCCGGACACGCCCCTCGTGCTCACGCTGCCGGCGGAGCGGGCGCTCGCGGTCGAGCTGCTCGGCTTCGCCGCCGTTGTGGGCGAGGTGGAGCGGAGCCTCGAGTTCCATCACCTCGCCGGTTACCTGCACCGGCTCGCCACCGCGTTCAACGCGTTCTACGAGCGCTGCCCGGTGCTGCGGGCACCGGACGAACTGCGGGAGAGCCGCCTGCTGCTCGCCGAGCTGACGGCCCGGACGCTGCGGCAGGGGCTGCACCTGCTCGGCATCCGAACCCCGGAGCGGATGTGAGGCGTCAGCGGCTCTTCTTCGTCGCCCGCTTCCGGGGCGGCGTCAACAGGTCGGCGATCTGGGCGATCGCCGAGGGCACCAGGCGGTAGTAGGCCCACACCCCCCGCTTGTCGCGTTCGAGTAGGCCAGCCTCGGTGAGGATCCGCAGGTGGTGACTCACTGTCGGCTGGGACAGGTTGAGCGCCCCGGTGAGGTCGCTGACGGACGCCTCACCTTCCGGCGCGGACTGGATCAGGCTGAGCAGCCGCAGTCGCGCCGGATCGGCGAAGGCCTTCAGCACCCCCGCTAGCCGTTCGGCATCGGCCCGCTTGATTGGATCGCCGGTGAGCGGCGAGATCGCAGGCATGGCAGTTTTCGCAGTTCCCACGCCCACTATGGTTACACCAACACCATCAATAAGCAGGTAGAACCGGCATCAATACTCCAACGGCGTCCGTATGGCGACGCGGAACAGCTGAACGTGAGTCGAACGTCGACGACCGTGGTGACGTACCGGCCGTGTGGGGCTCCGCCGCGCCCCACACGGCCGTACGTCGACGGACACGCCGTCGAGTAGGCCGCGACCGAGGGTCAGCGGCGGGGTCGGGGTGTGCTGCGCGGCAGGACGTACGGCGGGCCAGCGAGGATCAGGTCCGACTTCAGCTCCTGGTACGCCCGCTTGGGCTGGTAGTTCTCGTCGTAGATCGTGGCCAGGCCCTCCGGCGGGTCGTCGAACCAGCCGGGCACCCAGGAGTGGTTGTCGCTGAAACCCCAGACCGTGTACGACAGGCAACTGCGCACGGCGAGGCACGCCTTCATCAGGACGCTGAAGTTGGCCGCCGACGCCTGCAACCGGGGGTTGATCTCCTCCGCGTTGCCGGCCTGGACGCCCGCGGTCATCTGACTGCGGACGTCGACCTCGGTGAACGCGGTGGCGACGCCGAGCCCACCGAACTTCTTCAGCGCGGCGGTCACCTGGAGGGTGTCGAAGTTGCCGTACTGGGTGCCCAGGTGGCCCTGGGAGCCGACGCCGTCGATCGGCACGCCCTGGGCCAGTAGGCCCTTTGTCATGTCGTAGACGAACTGGGTCTTGTCGTCGGCCGGGTTGCCGGAACCGAACGCCTCGATGTTGTAGTCGTTGTAGAACAGCAGGGCCTTGGGGTCGGCCGCCCGCGCCCAGCGGAACGCGTCGGCGATGTAGCCGGGCCCGAGGTTCTCCGCCCAGAAGCCCTTGTAGTGCAGTGTCGACGGGGTGTCCCAGGGGTCGCTGACCGCCTCGTTGACCACGTCCCACTGCCAGATCTTGCCCTTGTACCGGTTGACGACCGTGGTGATGTGCTTGCGCAGCAGCTCGCGCAGCTCCTGCTTGCTGATGGAGCCGTCGGCGACACCACTTGTCAGCCAGGCGGGCAGTTGGTTGTGCCAGACCAGCACGTGCCCGCGGACGCTCTGCCGGTTGCGCTTGGCGAAATCGACGAGCTGGTCGGCCGCCGCCCAGTTGTAGGTGCCGCGGGTGGGCTCCAGGACCTCCCACTTCATCACGTTCTCGGCGGTGACCGAGGTGAACTCCGAGGAGGCCAACGCGCGGTACTGCGGGTCAGCGGCGTCGTTGAGGGCATCCATGTTGACCGCGGTGCCGACCTGGAGGCCGTGGCGCAGGCCGAGGGCGCCGAGGCTCTGCGCCGTGGGGTCGTACGGCCGACTCGCGGTGGCGGGCACCGTGTTCAGCGCCGCGACGGTCGCCGCGGCGACCATGCCGACGGTGGTCCACTGTCTCAGCTTCATGTGCCTTCCTCTCCAGACCACTTATCGACAGAAGTCGATCAAGAAGGTGCGGGTCCGGTGTTGGCGGATGGGAGCGGGGTTCGCGATCGGGCGCCCCGGCTCGGGGCAGGGGGCCGGTAGTTCCGGCCGGCGACCGGAAACCTGCTCGAAACGTTAAGGCCGTCTATGTCCGGGCGTCAACGCTGAAAACTTCCGGAAATTCGTCATATGACCTGCGCGGGCACCGTGGAGACGCCCGCGAAACTTCCGGAGACCGGCGGCGTGCCGCAGCCGCGCCGCCGACATCGTCGACCGGGTGGCCGACGATGTCTGGCGTCGCTACGGGAGCTGACCTGTGCGGTCAGCGCAGACCGGCGAAGAGGTCGTCCTCGGGGGTCGGCGCGTCGGTGCGGTCACGCACCCGCACGAAGGTCTCCATCCCCATCAGCTCGGTGAACCGCTCCCGGCCCAGTTGCAGGAAGAAGATGTTCTCGGTCTGACTGGCGTGGGTGGCCAGGGCGTCGAACTTCTGCGCCCCGAAGCTGCTCGTGTCCACCCAGGTGCTGATCTCGTCATCGGGCAGGCCGAGCTGCGGCATCGGCTCCGCCGCCGGGTCCGGCTCATCCCAGTCGACGCCGAGCTCCCGCATGATCTGGCCGAACTGCTCGAACGCGGTGCGCGGGACGGTGGTCCAGTACACCTTCGCCGGGATGTCCGTCTGCTCCACGGCGGCCATGGTGATCCGGTGCGCCTGGATGTGGTCCGGGTGGCCGTAGAAGCCGTTCTCGTCGTACGTGACGATCACGTCCGGCTGGTACTGCCGGATCAGCTCGGCGAGGCGGTCCGCCGCCTCCGCCACCGGCGTCGTCCAGAACGCGCCGGGCTGGTCGTTTGTCGGCCAGCCCATCATCCCGGAGTCGGCGTAACCGAGGGTTTCCAGGTGGCTGACCTTCAACACCGCGCAGCTGGCCTCCAGCTCGGCCCGGCGCATGGCCACCACGGCGGCCGGGTCGTGCTTCGGATCGCCCGGCTTGACCCCACCCGGGCCGTCACCGCATCGCCCGTCGGTGCAGGTCACCAGCACCGTCGTGATCCCCTCCGCGGCGTAGCGGGCGAGGACGCCACCGGTGCTGGTCGCCTCGTCATCGGGATGGGCGTGCACCGCCATCAGGGTCAGAGGTCGCTCAGCCATGTCATCACCCTACGGTCGTTCCCCGGTCGAAGTCGCGCAGGGCGACGCAACGTGCATCCTAGCCAGTCCGGGTCGGGCCGGGGCCGATCACCGGCAAACCCCGATCGCCCACCCGGCGGCTTCCTAGATTGAGGCGTGACCAGCACATCCGACGGGCTGGGACGCGAGGAGAGGTTCAATGGCGAAGGCCGGCACGGGGGCATCGTTCGGGGACGTCCGACAGGTCGACGCCGGGGTCCTGAACGTCGGGTACGTCGACGCCGGTCCGTCCGACGGTCCCGCCGTGATCCTCCTGCACGGCTGGCCGTACGACATCCACAGCTTCGTCGACGTCGTGCCGCTGCTCACCGACGCCGGCTGTCGGGTCGTCGTGCCGTACCTGCGGGGCTACGGCACGACCCGGTTCCTCTCCGACGACACGATGCGCAACGGCGAACCGGCAGCCATGGGGCTCGACCTCATCGCACTCATGGACGCCCTGAAGATCGACTCCGCGAAGCTGGCCGGGTTCGACTGGGGCGCGCGTACGGCCGACGTCGTGGCCGCCCTGTGGCCCGAGCGCTGCCGAGGGCTGGTGTCGGTGAGCGGCTACCTGATCGACGGCCAGGCATCGGGCAAGGTGCCGCTGCCCCCGAAGGCGGAACTGGCCTGGTGGTACCAGTACTACTTCGCCACCGAACGCGGCCGGGAGGGCTACGACAGGAACCGGCGCGACTTCGCCAGGCTGATCTGGCAGACCGCGTCCCCGAAGTGGTCGTTCGACGATGCCACCTTCGACCGCAGCGCGGCAGCGTTCGACAACCCCGACCACGTGGAGATCGTGATCCACAACTACCGGTGGCGGCTGGCCCTCGCCCCCGGCGAGTCGCAGTACGACGAGGTGGAGAAGCGGCTGGCCGCGAAACCGAAGATCACGGTGCCCAGCATCTCGCTGGAAGGCGACGCCAACGGCGCGCCGCACCTGGAGCCCAGCGTCTACGGCAAGCAGTTCGCCGGGCAGTACGAACACCGGACCGTCGGCGGCGGGATCGGGCACAACCTGCCCCAGGAGGCGCCGCAGGCGTTCGCGGACGCGGTGAAGGACGTCTGACCCGGATCGCTACCCTCGGCGGCCCGGTCGGTGGGGCTCCGGACGTTCCACCCGCACCGGGTCGCCCCGGACGAGGTCGTCGTGCACCCGCCACCGGGCGGTGGTGACGGCCCGCCGGACTGCCTCGTCGCCCTGCTCGACGCGTTGCCGCAGCAGCTCCAGGGCGGCCCGGCGGTTCAGGCTGAACTGCCGTTCCTCGTCCACCACGACGACGAGGCCCGAAGGACGGTGCGTCGCCCGGACCGCCGTGCTGGCCTTGTTGCGGTGCTGACCACCCGGACCGCCGGTACGACAGCCGACGATGTCGACGTCCGCCTCGGCGAACGGCGTCGGCGCCGCGTCGGGTGACGGCGGCTGCGCTGTGACATACCAGTTCTTCCGACCCGTGCTCGCCCGGTACGGACTCGGGGCCTGCCAGCACAGCGTTCCGGTCCACGAGGCGGCGAACGCGTCGGCGTCCGGGCCGGTGATCCGGATGAGCACCGAGCGGTAGGTGCCGGGCCGATCACCGGGCATCACCTGAACCTGGTCGATCGTCAGACCCCGGCGGGTGCCAGCTCCGGTCAGCCGATGCAGTAGCTGGGCCAGTGCCCAGGCGCACTCGCGCGGACCACGACCGGCGGACAGCAGCAGGAGCACGCTCACGACCGGCCCCGTCCGTCGCGGTGGCCCCGCCGCTGCGCTCGGCTGGTGGACCCGAGATCGGGCGTCTTGTAGGTGACCAGGGGAGTCGTGCTGACCACCGGGGTGGCCAGCCGGTGCTCGACGAGATCGGCGATCACCTGCTCGATGCGCTTGTACGCCGTGGGCGCCTCCTCGAACAGCAGTTGGCGGTCACCGCACACCACCAGCGAGCCCACCGGCGTACGGCGTAGCTCCTCGACCGTGTGCTTGGCCCGGCCCCGCCGCAGGGCGTCGGCGCGCGACATCTTGCGGCCGGCGCCGTGCGCCACCGAGTGGTTGGCCTCCGGCCCCGCGTGGGCGGCCACCAGGTAGGAGGCAGTGCCTCGGGTGCCGGCGACCAGGACGTCGCGGCCGTCGCCCGGCGCCGCGCCCTTGCGGTGCAGGTAGACCCCGTCCCGGACCTCGACCAGGTTGTGGCACTGATCGACGATCGGTGCGGTGGGCTCCGCGCCCAACGCGTACGCGACCCGGGCCGCCAGCACCCGCCGGTTGAGCGAACCCCAACGCACGGCGTCGTCGTGCATCGTCAGGTAGGCGGCGGGATCGGGAGCGGCGCCGGCGCCGTGCGCCTCGGTGTGCGCCCGCAGGATCCGCTCGCCCAGACCACGGGAACCGGTGTGCACGATGAGCACGAGATCGCCGGCGTCGAGCCCGAGACGACTCGCGTGGCGCGCGTCGAGGACGGTGTCGACGCGCGCCAGCTCGACGAAGTGGTTGCCGCGGCCGACCGTCCCGAGACCGTCCAGGTGACCGGCCGGGACGTCGCCCTGGACGACCGCCCAGGCCGGGTCGTCGGCGTCCCGGTCCGGGTCCAGCGAGCGGTCGAGGTCGGGGAACCGGGCGGCGAGGCGCTCCGGCACGGCCCGCTTGAGCCTGATGGGGAACACGGCGATGCCGCAACCGATGTCGGAGCCCACCAGGAACGGGTAGAGCACTGTCGACGCCATGGCCGCGCCGATGGGCGCGCCCTTGCCGGGGTGCAGGTCCGGCATCGCCGCAACGTGGATCATGCCGTCGAGGGCGGCAACCTGCTGGCACTGGGCGAGCGCGGCGGACTCGATCCAGCTCGCGGCCGAGGCGAACACCGTGACGGTGGCGGGGGTGGACGGGGGCAGGGACTCCCGAGGGGAGTGGTGCTGGAGCAAGGAGGCTCACTTCTCACACAGACGCGGGAACGGACGACGGCACGCCCTCCGGGAGGTGTCACCGGGGGCGGATGCGGGGGTGGTTCCGTCAGTACGTCATGTCCGTCACTCTCGTGCAGCCCGTCGCCCGCGGCAAACGATTTTCCGTTCGCGTGCGGTCAGGGCTGGGGTGCCGCCGCGGGCCTGATCGCCCGGCCGTGCACGCAGGGTGCGGACGGGCTGTTGCTGGTGGCCGGGAAACGGAACCGACGCAACTCCTCGATCACGAACCCTTCGGCGCCGATGGCGGCGACCGTGTCGCGGTTGGTGTGGCAGCCGGCGAACAGCTTCGGCCACAGTGTCGCGTCGAGCAGTCGTTGGGCCCGGTGCAGGCCGCTGTGCCGCTCGGCGGCGACGTGCTCGAAGAAGCGCAACTGGCCGCCGGGGCGCAGCACCCGGCTGACCTCCGCGAGGGCGCTCGCCTGATCCGGCACTGTGCACAACACCAGCGAGACGACCGCCGCGTCGAACTCGCCGTCACCCGCGGGCAGGGCGTCCGCCAGACCGTCGACGACCGTGACCGGTACCGGCGCGTCCGGTGCCGCCCGCTCGGCGGCGGCGCGCAGCCGGCGTTCCGGTTCGACCGCGACGACCTCGGTCACCGAGGGCGGATAGTGGGCGAACATCCGGCCGTTGCCCGCGCCGATCTCGATCACCCGGCCGGACAGGCCGGCGACCAGGTCCCGCCGGAACTCCGCAGTGCCGGCGCGGTCCATGGCGACGCTGAGCCTCTCGTACACCCTGGCGAACACCGGATGGGACACCACGGCCACGTCGACCTCCAGGGGGACGAGGGGATCCGTACTTCAGCGATTGTCCTGCATCGGCGCACGGTTTCCGTCTTACTGGTGGGCGGCGGCTGACAACCCAGCGCAGACAGGACGTGTTCGACCATGAAGATCGTCGTCATCGGTGGCAGCGGCCTCATCGGCTCCAAGCTCGTGGACAATCTCGGTGCCCGGGGGCACGAAGCGGTGCCGGCGTCGCCGAAGACCGGCGTCAACACACTGACCGGCGAGGGTGTGGCCGAGGCGCTCGCGGGTGCGGATGTCGTGGTCGACGTGTCGAACTCGCCGTCGTTCGAGGACGCGGCCGTGCTGGAGTTCTTCGAGACGTCCACCCGCAATCTCCTCGCCGCCGCGGCGGAGGCCGGGGTGGGCCACTACGCGGCGCTCTCCATCGTGGGTTGCGACCGGATCCCGGACAGCGGGTACATGCGGGCGAAGGTTGCCCAGGAGAAGCTCGTCGTCGCGGCCGGGATTCCGTACTCCGTGGTGCACGCCACGCAGTTCTTCGAATTTCTCCAGGGGATCATCGACGCCGCCACGGACGGCGACACCGTGCACCTCGCGCCGGTCCTCATCCAGCCGATGGCGGCGGACGACGTCGCGGACGCGGTGGCTGAGGTCGTGGTCGGCGCGCCCACGAACGCGGTGGTCGAGGTCGGTGGGCCGGAGCAGTTCCGCCTCGACGAACTGGGCCGATCCATCCTCGCGTCCCAGCAGGATCCCCGGTCGGTGGTGGCCGACCCGGGTGCCCGGTACTTCGGCGCCACGCTGGGCGAACGCTCGCTGGTCCCCGCCGACGGCGCCCGCATCGCCGCCACGCGTCTCGACGACTGGCGCTCCCGGACGACCCGGCCCGGGTGACCCGGCCCGCTACCCGGGCGCGACGGGTGGGTCCGCCGGCCCGGCGAGGCGCCGCGCCAACTCCCGTACCGCCTCAATGAACGACTCGTCCGCCTCGTCCGGCCAGTGTCCGTGGATGGGTGGGGGAACGCTGTCGCTGGCCGGCGTCACCACGTCGCGGGGATCGCGCTGTCGACGGTCCACGGCGTCCGCCGGGTCGCTGCTCGGGGCAGCCCGGGGTGACCGGTGGGCGGAGAAGACCCAGCCGCCGATCGGGTCGGTGTCGCGCCACAGGTTCACCCAGCGCCAACCGACCCGGCGGCCGATGTCGTGCAGCGCCGCCTCGTCGATGTAGGCGGGGAAGAGCCGCGCGTAGAGGCGACGCAGCGGTGACCCGTGGGTGAGCAGGGCGACCCGGCTGCCGACCTCCGGCGGCAGTTGGAGCACCGTCGCGGCGAGCAGGACCGAACCGTGGCTGTGCCCGGTGAGCAGCACGGCGTTGCCGCTTTCGACGAGGTACGTGATCCGGCGGGTCAGCTCCGGTACGGCGCGTTCGGCGTAGCAGGGCGGCGCGAAGGGGTGGGCGGCCCGGGGCCAGAACGTGCCGAGGTCCCAGAGGACGCCGACGTGTCGCCGGAACGGGACGGTCCGGTAGGCGAAGACACTGCCGATGATCAGACCGAGGATGATCGCGGCGATCAGCCAGCTGCCGAACGCGATGGCGAAGGTGACAGCGTCCGCCGGCAAGCCGGCGCTTCGCTCGACGACGTCGCTCGGGAACTGTCCCAGCAGGCCGATGGTGGTGGTGGCCGTGGCGAGTCCGGCGAGGCAGCCGAAGAGCACGGCCAGTGGCACCAGTTTCTCGGTGAACCGGGCCCGGGCTATCGCGTCGCGGACCTGTCGCAGTCGTGTTCTCGCCTCCGTCGGCGGGTTCGGGTAGTCGTGGGCGACGATCGCCGCGGCGACACGACGCCGGCCGCGGCGGGAGATCACGATGACCAGACCGGCGACGATCAGCGTGATCACGATCGCGCGCAGGAAGCCGAAGATCACCCACGTGTACGCGCGGGGTGGGCCGGCGGCGATGCCCGCACCGGTCGGCACGTCGCGGTCGAGGAAGTCCGCCGCCCGGTAGACCAGCTCGGCGGAGTACGCCACCGCCACGCTGATCCCGGCGGCCGCGATCGCGAGCCCACCCAGCCCGAACAGTGGGGGCGCACCCCGCCGCCGGTCCCGGCGCCGGAGCAGCACCACGCCCAGGGCGGCCAGCAGCGTCGTCTGCGCCACGAACAGCCCGGCCACTGTCGTGTCGTAGCCGGGCAGCTCGTGGCGTCCGTCCCACGGTTGCGGGCTGGCCAGCACGTAGACGACCACGAGAACGGTCAGGACGAGGGAGGTGGACCGCAGCGCTTGGGTGATCCCGTCGAGTCGTCGATCGGTGGCGGCCCGGTCGATCAGCGGGGGAGTGCAGAGCGATCCCACGCAGGCGGCCAGGACCACCACGGTGGCCACCGTCAACGCGACGCCGGTGGCGGTGGCTCCGGTGGCGACCCGGGCCAGGAGCAGGGTGAGGTCCAGCGTCGCGAACGCGGCGGCGACGTGGATCGAGCGCAGCCGGCCGACCAGCGGCTCGGCGCCCCACTGACCGACCGCGCCGAGCCGATGCCCGGAGACCTGCTCGGGTGCGCGAAACGCCTCGAACGTCCGCCCAGGGCGGTTGCTGATGCGCCAGATCAGGCCGATCGCGGTGGCCGGGACCAGCGCGAGCACCGCCAGTCGCAGCCCGGCCGGCCGCCCGCTCAACCAGGACAGCCAACTGCGTCCGGCGAGGCAGTTCGGCGAGTTCAGACACTGCCAGCCGACGAGATCCAGGGCGACGCCGGCGATGGCGAGCACGTAGAACACGGTGAGCGTGAGCGCCAGCACCCGGCACAACGACCTGACCACCGCCTCCGAACCGGCGTTCGCGGGACGCATCCAGATCGCCACGTTGACAAGCATGAACGGCAGCAGGAAGACCAGCCCCAGGGCGCGGGCCACGGTCCCGGAGGGCAGATCGCCCCAGCGGTACGCCTCCAGCGTCACCCCGTGCGGGCCCGTCGTGTTCGAATACCGGGGGCGCGGCCGGTAGAAGCCTCCGCTGCGGTCACCCGCCACCTGCGCGGTCTGTTGCAGGTCCAGCACCTCTTCGGCGTTCGCGCCGGAGACTCCGTGCACCCGCAGCTCCACGATGCCGGCGGAGATGTCTGGCCCGCTCAACCGCGCTGATCCATCCGATGGTCCCCCCGAGGCGTCCCGGCAGCCCCATGTCACCCGATCCACCCGAGGCCAGCCCTGCCAACACGGTGCCGGGTCGCCACCCGGACTGCGGTCTACCCGAGTCGGGCGGCCTCAATCGCGGCGCGCCCCACCTACGCCGGAACGGTCGCCCCCGGCCCGACCTCCGACGCGGTCGACGCCGCGCACTCTCCGGCGGGGGTGTCGACCCACCAGCGCGGGGATTGAGCGGGCGCTGGCGGGGTAGGTGCCGCCATGGTCGCTGCCGGTCGGCACGGAGCGGACAGCCGCGCTCCGATCGTGGTCCGGCTCTGGCACCGCGCCATGTTCACGCTGCGCGACCGGATGCGTCGGGTACGGGCGATCGGCGGGCTGGCGCTGCAGGCGGGTCTGGCCGCCGCGCTGGCGTGGTTCGTGGCGCACGAGCTGTTGCACGTGTCGCAGCCGGTCTTCGCACCGATCTCCGCGGTGTCGACGCTCGCCGCGTCCGTCGGGCAACGGCTCCGTCGTACCGTCGAGCTGATCATCGGGGTCACCGTGGGGGTGCTGATCGGTGACCTGCTGCTCCTGGTGATCGGCACCGGGTGGTGGCAGCTCGCCCTGATCGTCGTGCTCGCGATCGTTGTCGCGTTGTTCCTCGCGGGCAGTGCGGCGGTGGTGGTCCAGGCCGGGGCGACGGCGGTGCTGATCGTCACGCTCAGCCCGTCCGTCCGTGATCTGGAGTTCCCTCGGTTCGTGGACGCGCTGGTCGGGGGAGGTCTGGCGCTGCTTGTCACCGCCGTGCTGTTGCCGCTGAACCCGCTGCGGGTGCTCAACCGGGCCGCGCGGCCGGCGTTGGATCTGCTCGTCAACCAACTCGACGCGACCGCCAGCGCGCTGGCCGAGCGGGACGCTGCCCGGGCCCGCACCGCCCGAGGTGAGCTGCGGCAGAACAAGGGCCAGTTGCAGGCGTTCGTCGAGGCGACCCAGGGCGCGCGGGAGGCAAGCGTCCTGTCGCCGCTGCACTGGCACGAACGGCGCGGCCCGGTGAGCCGGTACGCGCAGGCGGCGGAGCCGATCGACAGGGCGATGCGCAACAGCGGAACGCTGATCCGTCGGTCGGTGACGCTGATCGAGGACGGTGAACCGGTCCCGGACTCGCTGCCGGGGGCGGTGGCCGATCTCGCCGAGGCCGTCCGGTTGCTCAAGCGGCAGTTCGCCGCCGCGGTCGAGCCGAACCGGGCACGCGAGCAGGCGTTGCGGGCGGTCCGGGCGGCCGGCCATGCCTACCGGGAGGGGGTCGGCTTCTCCGGTGCCGTGGTGGTGGCGCAGATCCGGACGACGGTCAGCGACCTGCTGGTGGCCACCGGGCTGACCCAGGAGGACGCGAATCACCTGGTCCGGAGCATGTTCGGCGAGCTGGAAGCGACAGGCGTCCCGCAGCGCGACTGATCTGCCGGCACCATCTTGAGCCACGGCTGTTGCACTCTGAGCCAAAGTGGTGCCATGATGGTGCCATGGAGCTGAGGTCATACGTCGAGAACCTGCGAGACGAGTTCGCCGTGGCCGCGGAGGGGGTCGACCCCGAGGCCCGGATGCTTGCCGAGCGGCTCTTCGCCCAGTTGGAGGCGGCGACCCGCCTCACGTTGCTCGAGGCACTGTCCGACGCCGCCGACGAGATCACCCGCGACCTCGCGCCGGGTTCGGTGCACGTCCGGCTGCGGGGGCGCGAGCCGGACTTCGTGGTGACGCCGGCCAGTCCCATGGTCGACGAGGTGAGTGCGGCCAGCGGCCCGCCGCCGCTGTCCGCGCCGGCCCCCGCGCCCGAGGGGGAGGAGGGCGGCACCTCGCGGATCAACCTCCGACTCCCCGACCACCTCAAGGCCAGCGTCGAGGAGGCCGCCGGGCGGGCCGGCCTCTCGGTCAACGCCTGGCTGGTGCGCGCCGTCGCCGGGGCCGTCAACGCCGGCGAGACGGAGCGTCGCCCACCCCGCCGGGTGGAGCCGCGCTCCGGCCAGCACGTCACCGGCTGGGCCCGCTAACTCTCCGCACCCCCGTTGTCTTCGCGCCGCTGACCAGCGGCGACATTCGCCGACCCCCTTCCGGGAGACCACCATGCCTGTTTTCGACACGCCAGAACCCATCGCCGTCCGGGTCGAGCTGCCCGTGGGAGATGTCTGGATCAAGGCGACCGACCGCACCGACACGATGGTGACGGTGCGGCCCCGCGACCCGTCGAGCAAGGCCGACGTGAGCGCGGCCGACCAGACCACCGTCGAGTACGCCGCAGGGCAACTACTGATCCGGGTGTCGAAGAGTTGGCGCCGCTACGGCTTCGGTTCGGGGCCGTCGGTCGACGTCCTGATCGAGCTGCCGGCCGGATCGCGAGTGCACGCCGAGTCGTCCTGGGCGGCGTTCCGCTGCGAGGGTCGGCTGGGCGAGTGCCGGATCAAGACCGGGAGCGGGATCCGGCTCGACGAGACCGGGCCGTTGGACATCGACAGCAGCCACGGCGAGGTGGTGGTGGAGCGGGTCGCGGGCTCGGCCCGGGTGAAGGTCTCGTCCGGCAAGGTGCGCATCGGTGCGGTCGACGGCTCCGCCGAGATCAAGAACTCCTCCGGTGACTGCTGGATCGGCCGCAGTGGCGGCGACGTCCGGGTCAACACCGCGTACGGCGACATCACCCTCGACGCGCCGCTGGCCTCGGTGACGGCACGCACCGCCTACGGCAACGTCCGGCTGGGTGAGGTCGTCCGGGGGGCGATCGAGCTGAACACCTCGTACGGGGCCATCGAGGTCGGCGTCCGGCGCGGGACCGCCGCCTGGCTCGACGTCAGTTCGAAGCACGGCCGCGTGCACAACGCCCTGGAGACGGCCGACGGCCCGGCGCAGACCGACGAGACGGTCGAGGTCCGGGCGCACACCTCCTACGGCGACATCATGATCCGCCGCGCCTGACCCGTCCGCACCCCGACCACAAAAGAGGAGACCATGACCAGCTCCACGAAGCCCGCGATCGTCGCCACCGACCTGCGAAAGTCCTACGGTGACAAGGTCGTGCTGGACGGCGTCGACCTGATGATCACCGAGGGAACGATCTTCGCACTGCTCGGCCCCAACGGCGCCGGCAAGACCACAACGGTGCAGATCCTCTCCACCCTGATCAACGCCGACGGCGGTAACGCCCGCGTCTTCGGCCACGACCTGACCCGAGAGCCCGACGCGGTACGCGACCTGATCGGCGTCACCGGTCAGTTCTCCGCCGTCGACAACCTGCTGACCGGCCGGGAGAACCTCAACCTGATGGCCGACCTGTGTCACCTGGACAAGGGTGTCGGTCGGCGACGGATCACCGAGCTGCTCGACCAGTTCGACCTGACCGAGGCTGCCGGCAAGCCGGTGTCGACGTACTCGGGCGGCATGCGGCGGCGGCTCGACCTGGCGATGACCCTGGTCGGCACGCCCCGGATGATCTTCCTCGACGAGCCGACCACCGGTCTCGACCCCCGCAGCCGCCGGGCCATGTGGCACATCATCCGCGCGCTCGCCGCCGAGGGCGTCACCATCCTGCTCACCACCCAGTACCTGGAGGAGGCCGACCAGCTCGCCGACCGCGTCGCGTTCCTCGACCATGGCCGGCTGATCGCCGAGGGCACCCCGCGCGAGCTCAAGCGGCTCATCCCGGGCGGCCACGTGGTGTTGCAGTTCGCCGACCAGGACGGGCTCGACTCGGCGGCCCGGACGTTCGCGGCCGGCAGGCGGGATGACGCGGCGCTCACCCTCCAGGTGCCGAGCGACGGCGGGGTCGGGTCGCTGCGCTCGCTTCTCGACCAACTCGACAGCGCCTCGATCAGCGTGGCCGGGCTCTCCGTGCACACCCCCGACCTCGACGACGTCTTCCTCACCCTCACCGGTCAGCCCGACTCCCGCGCCGGCCGACCCGACCACGAAAGGGCCCCCGCGCGATGAGCACCGTCTCCCTCGCCGTCCGCGACTCGAGCACCATGCTGCGGCGCAACCTCCTGCACATGCGGCGGTACCCGTCGATGACCTTCCTGCTCATCGGCATCCCGGTCATCATCCTGCTGCTCTTCGTCTACGTCTTCGGCGGCACGCTCGGCGCCGGCCTCGGGCCGACCGGCGACCGCTCCCAGTACGCCAACTACGTCACCCCCGGCATCCTGCTCATCACGGTGGTCAGCGCGGCGCAGGGCACCGCCATCTCGGTCGCGATGGACATGACCGAGGGCATCATCGCCCGGTTCCGGACGATGGCGATCTTCCGACCGTCGGTGCTCACCGGCCACGTGCTGGGCAGCCTGATCCAGACCCTGCTCAGCCTCGCGGCCGTCACCGGCGTGGCGCTGCTCGTCGGGTTCCGGCCCACCGCCAACCCGGTCGAATGGCTCGCGGCGATCGGCGTCCTCGCCATGATCACCTTTGCCCTCACCTGGCTGTCTGTCGCACTCGGCCTGGTGAGCGACAGTGTCGAGACGGCCAGCAACCTCCCCATGCCGCTGATCCTCCTGCCGTTCCTCGGCAGCGGGTTCGTCCCCACCGACTCCATGCCGGCGCCGGTGCGGCTCTTCGCCGACCACCAGCCGTTCACGCCGGTCATGGAGACCCTCCGCGGTCTGCTCCTCGGCACCGGGATCGGCGCCAACGGGCTCATCGCCGTCGTCTGGTGCGTCGTCATCAGCGTGGGCTGCTTCTTCTGGGCCAAGGCGCTGTACAACCGCGGTCGGGCCACCTGATCCCGGCACCCGCCCGACGTCCCCGCCATCGCGACGGACAGCCGGCGGCTCGGCCCACGGGGCCGAGCCGCCGGCTGTCCAGGTCGCGCGGCGCGGGCCGGCGGTGGTGGCGCGGGCCGGCGGTGCGCGGCGCGGGCCGGCGGTGGTGGCGCGGGCCGGCGGTGGTGGCGACGGCTTGATCGACTCGGGTTTCGTGAAGTCGGCCCATTGCCGCTCCTCGGACCCCCCGATTCCAAGGAACGCGAGTGGATCAACCCGTCCGCGCCGGTCGCGCCGTCCGCGCCGGTCGCGCCGGTCGTGTCGGCAGCGCCGGGCCGCGCGTAGCGGCACGACATCGATCCTCGGCCCGGCCGCGCCGTCCGTCCGGCCGGCGGGCCCACCGGCGGCGTCCAGGCATCACCAAACGTCGAATGTTATCGATAACACCGGCCCGGCGCGGGGCCACGAGATGAGCCTGTCGCGTCGACGGGCGCTCGCCCATGAGCCATCGCGACGACCGGCGGCCGTGCCATAGGTCCGATCACGGAAGCGCGGCGCATCGGTGATGTTATCGCCAACATCATTCCGGGCCGGCCCGCCACCGCCGTCTGGTGGGGGGCTCGTGGTGGGGGAGGTGCCGTACCTGTCGCCCGGCCCGTCGAGGGGTGTCCGGCCGGCGCCCGGTCCGGGCGCCGACCCTCGTCCCGAGTGCCCGATCGGCGGCTGACACCGGATTCGCGTGCTTTGTGGCGGTCCGCCGGCGACGCGCCCGAGTCGGTCCGGCTTCCGCGTTCCGTTACGGAGCTGTTGCGCCTAGATGTCTTGACGAGGCTGGATGTGAGCGTTAACACTATCCCCGTTAACGGTGGAGGTGAACATGAACCGTGTGGACGGAGCTGACGACCGCTACGTCGTCGGTGTCGACTTCGGCACCCTGTCCGGGCGAGCTCTGGTGGTCCGTGTCGGTGATGGTGCCGAATTGGGGACCGCGGTGCACGAGTACGGCGACGGCGTGATCAGCACCGCGCTTCCGGGAGGCCGAGCGCTGCCCCCGGACTGGGCCCTGCAGAACCCGGACGACTACCGCGACGTGCTGCGGTACGCCGTCCCGGCGGCGGTGTCCGCCGCGGGCGTGGATCCCGCCGCGGTGGTCGGCATCGGCATCGACTTCACCGCCTGCACGGTGCTGCCGACGCTTGCCGACGGCACCCCGCTGTGTGAGACGCCCGAGTTCCGCGACCGGCCGCACGCCTGGGTCAAGCTGTGGAAGCACCACGCCGCGCAGCCGCACGCCGACCGGATCAACGCGCTGGCCCACGACCGGGCGGAGCCGTGGATCGGCCGGTACGGCGGCAAGATCTCCGCCGAGTGGCAGTACGCCAAGGGCCTGCAGATCCTGGAAGAGGATCCCGAGGTCTACGACCGGGCCGAGCGCTTCGTCGAGGCAGCCGACTGGATCGTCTGGCAGCTCTGCGGCACCGAGACCCGCAACGTCTGCACCGCCGGATACAAGGGCATCCTCCAGGACGGCAACTATCCGTCCGAGGGCTTCCTGACCGCGCTCAACCCCGACTTCGGCGACTTCGTGGCCAAGCTGGACGGTCCGTTGCTGCCGCTCGGCGCCCGGGCCGGCGCGCTCACCGCCGAGGCCGCCGCGTGGACCGGCCTGCCGGAGGGGATCGCGGTGGCCGTCGGCAACGTCGACGCGCACGTCACCGCGGCATCCGCGCAGGCCGTGGAGCCCGGCCGACTCGTCGCGATCATGGGCACCTCGACCTGCCACGTCGTCAACGGCACGCAGGTCGCCGAGGTGGCCGGGATGTGCGGTGTCGTGGAGGGCGGCATCAGCCCCGGCGCGTGGGGTTACGAGGCTGGGCAGAGCGGTGTCGGCGACATCTTCGGCTGGTTCGTCAAGCACGCCGCCCCGGCCGGCATCGACTCGCACGAACAGCTCACCGAGCTGGCCGCGAGCCAACCAGTCGGCGCGCACGGGCTGATCGCGCTGGACTGGTGGAACGGCAACCGCTCGCTGCTCGTCAACCACGACCTCAGCGGGATGATCGTCGGAATGACCCTGGCCACCCGGCCGCAGGACATCTACCGGGCGTTGCTGGAGTCCACCGCCTTCGGCACGCGGATGATCATCGAGGCGTTCGTCGAGGCCGGGGTGGCCGTGAACGACCTGGTGATCGCCGGTGGTCTCACCAACAACGCGCTGCTGATGCAGATCTACGCCGACGTGACCCGGCGACCGCTGAACATCATCGCGTCCGCGCAGGGGCCGGCGCTCGGGTCGGCGATCCATGCCGCCGTCGCCGCCGGTGAGTTCCCGTCGATCCACGAGGCGTCGCAGGCGATGGGTCGGGTGCACGAGGCCGTCTACCGTCCGGATCCGGACCGGGCGCGCGCCTACGACGCCCTGTACGCCGAGTACCGGACGCTGCACGACCACTTCGGTCGCGGCGGCAACGGCGTGATGCTCCGCCTGCGGGCGATCCGCAACGCGGCGGCCGAGACCGAGGCTGCCACGCAGGAGTCCGCCCTGGAGGTGGTCGCGTGACCGCACTCGGCGAGCCGCGCGAGACGCTCGCCGGGCACGGCTCACCCGCGGCGCCGATCGGGCCGGCCGACATCGACGCCCTCGATGGCCGCCACCAGCACCTCCTCGGTCGACAACAAGTCCCACCGGCAGGTTCCTGACCCTTCACGGCCCAGCCCGACCCGCCGGTCTGCACCACCCCGAAGTAGCAGCACGCAACACCCGCGTACGCCGCTCCTTGCACATCGGCGGTTGGCGCGGTTCCCCACCACACCGAGCCAAGGAGATTCGATGCGAAAGATGCGAATGCACTCCGCTCCGTGGCGCGCTGCCACGGTCGTCGCCAGTGTGCTGCTCGTCGGCAGCATGGCGGCCTGCGGCAACAGCGACACGGGCGGCGGCGGCACCAAGGACGACGGCAAGATCACGATGGGCTTCTCGCAGGTCGGCGCGGAGAGCGGCTGGCGTACCGCGAACACCACCTCGATCAAGGAATCCGCGACCGCGGCGGGCATCGAGCTGAAGTTCGACGACGCGCAGCAGAAGCAGGAAAACCAGATCAAGGCGATCCGCAACTACATCCAGCAGAAGGTTGACGTGATCGCCTTCTCGCCGGTGGTGGAGTCCGGGTGGGACACCGTGCTCAAGGAGGCCAAGGACGCCAACATCCCGGTCATCCTGACCGACCGCTCGGTCGACTCGGCCGACAAGTCGCTGTACAAGACGTTCCTTGGCTCGGACTTCGTCAAGGAGGGCAAGCTCGCCGGTGAGTGGCTGGTCGAGCAGAAGAAGACCGCCACCGGCCCGGTGAACATCGTCGAGCTGCAGGGCAACACCGGTGCGGCCCCGGCGAACGACCGGAAGAAGGGCTTCGGCGAGGCGATCGCCGCCAACCCGAACCTGAAGATCATCGCCTCCCAGCCGGGTGACTTCACCCGCGCCGGTGGCAAGCAGGTCATGGAGCAGTTCCTCAAGGCCAACAAGCAGATCGACGTGCTGTTCGCGCACAACGACGACATGGGCCTGGGTGCGCTCGAGGCGATCACCGCCGCCGGCAAGGTGCCGGGCAAGGACATCACCATCATCACTGTCGACGCCGTGAAGGATGGGATGCAGGCCCTCGCCGACGGCAAGTTCAACTTCATCGCGGAGTGCAGCCCGCTGCTCGGCCCGCAGCTGATGGACCTGGCCAAGAAGGTCCACGCGGGTGAGACGGTGCCGGCTCGGATCGAGACCCAGGAGACCACCTTCACCCAGGAGCAGGCCAAGGAGGCTCTGCCCACCCGCAAGTACTGATCGACGTCGGGGGGCCGCCGCGCTCGCGTGGCGGCCCCGCCTCGTCGCCCCATAAACCCGAACGGACCGGGCATGACCCGCGATGACCCGCGCCACGCCCGCCCGAGCCTCCCGCAGGGAGGGCCGGGCGGGCGCGGTGGGAGCGCAGCGGCCCATCCGCGTCGACAACCCCCAGAAGAGGTCTGATGGGATGACGGATAGCCGTCCGGTCCTGACGATGACCGGGATCAGCAAGTCCTTTCCCGGGGTGCGCGCACTCCACGACGTCAACTTCCGGCTTTTTCCCGGCGAGGTGCACGCCCTCATGGGCGAGAACGGCGCCGGCAAGTCGACCCTCATCAAGGTGCTGACCGGCGTCTACGACACCGACGAGGGCGCCATCACCCTGGACGGCGAACCGGTGTCCTTCACCGGGCCGATGCAGGCCACCGCGGCCGGCGTGAGCACCGTGTTCCAGGAGGTCAACCTCTGCACCAACCTTTCGGTGGCGGAGAACATCTTCATCGGTCGTGAGCCCCGGCTGCTGGGCGCCGTCCGCTGGGGTGAGGTCCGCCGTCGCGCCCGAGCCCTGCTCGACCGCCTCGACCTCGACCTCGACGTCAGCGCGCCGCTCGGCTCGTACTCGTTGGCGATCCAGCAGATGGTCGCCATCGCCCGCGCGATCGACATCCAGGCCCGGGTGCTGATCCTGGACGAGCCGACGTCCAGCCTCGACGCCGGCGAGGTGGCGCAGTTGTTCCGCATCATGCGGCAACTGCGCGACGAGGGCATCGCGATCCTGTTCGTGACCCACTTCCTCGACCAGGTCTACGAGATCGCGGACCGCATCACCGTGCTGCGCAACGGTGGGCTCGTCGGCGAGTACCTGACCTCCGAGCTGCCCCAGCTCTCCCTTGTCGAGAAGATGATCGGCAAGGAACTCGACGTCCTCGAGGGCATCGAGGAGCACTCCCGGCGGGACCTGGCCGCGGTGGAGGAGGGCACCCCCCTGGTGGCGGTGTCGAACTTCGGCCGGGCGGGTGCGGTCGAGCCGTTCAGCCTCACCATCCACGCCGGCGAGGTGGTGGGCCTGGCGGGCCTGCTGGGCTCCGGGCGTACCGAGGTCGCGCGGTTGTTGTTCGGCGCCGACCGGACCGACGGCGGTCAGGCCACTGTCGACGGCACGGCCAGCAGCCTGCGGACCCCCGCGCAGGCCATCGACCACGGCGTCGGCTTCTGTTCGGAGAACCGCCGCGCGGAGGGCATCGTCGCCGACCTGTCGGTCCGCGAGAACATCATCCTCGCCATGCAGGCGGCCCGCGGCTGGCTGCGGCCCGTTCCGCGTCGTCGGCAGGACGAGCTTGTCGACAAGTACATCAAGGCACTCAACATCCGGCCCGCGGACCCGGAGGTGCCGGTCCGCAACCTCTCCGGTGGCAACCAGCAGAAGGTGCTCCTGGCCCGGTGGCTGATCACCGAGCCACGGCTGTTGATCCTCGACGAGCCGACCCGGGGCATCGACATCGGCGCGAAGACCGAGATCCAGAAGCTCGTGACGCAACTGTCCGACGGTGGCATGGCGGTGCTGTTCATCTCCGCCGAGTTGGAGGAGGTGCTGCGCCTCAGCCACAAGGTGGCAGTGATGCGGGACCGGCAGATGGTGGCGCAGCTCGCCAACGACGAGAGCCTCACCGCCGACCGCATCATGCAGACCATCGCGAGTGGATCCCACCGCGAGGAGGCAGACCGATGAGCGACACCGTGAGCCGCTACCGGACGATCACCGGTCACCGGCTGTTCTGGCCCGCGGCCGTGCTGGTCGCCATGCTCGCCGCGAACACGATCTACCGGCCCGGGTTCCTGTCCATCGAACTCAAGGACGGGCACCTGTACGGCTCGCCGATCGACATCCTGCGGCTGAGCGCGCCGCTGATCCTCGTGGCGCTGGGCATGACCCTGGTCATCTCGACCGGCGGCATCGACCTGTCGGTGGGCTCGGTCTGCGCGATCAGCGGCGCGATGGCCTGCATGTACATCAGTAAGCAACCCGACCAGAACAGTCTCACCGTGGTGTTGACCGCCCTCGCCATGGCGTTGGGGGTCGCGCTCGTGTTGGGCGTCTGGAACGGGGTGCTGGTGGCCGTGATCGGGATCCAACCGATCATCGCCACCCTGATCCTGATGGTGGCCGGCCGGGGCCTCGCCCAGCTGATCACCCAGGGACAGATCATCACCATCAACTCCGGGCCGTTCCGCACGATCGGGCTGGGCCACCTGCTGACCCTGCCGCTGGCCATCTTCATCGCCCTCGCCGCGGCAGTGCTCGTCGCCGCGTTCACCCGCCGCACCGCACTCGGCATGATCATCGAGTCGGTGGGCGGCAACGCCGAGGCGAGCCGACTCGCCGGCATCCGCTCCGGCCGCGTCATCTTCCTCGCGTACGTCGTCAGCGCCGTGTGCGCGGCGGTCGCCGGCTTCATGATGACGGCCAATGTCTCCAGCGCCGACGGCAACGCCGTCGGCCTCTGGGTGGAGTTGGACGCCATCCTCGCGGTCGTCATCGGTGGCACGTCCCTCGCCGGCGGCCGATACTTCCTGAGCGGCACCATCCTCGGCGCGCTGATCATCCAGACCCTGACCACCACGGTGTACGCCATGAACATCTCGCCGCAGACCTCGCTGCTGTTCAAGGCGGTCGTCGTCATCGCCGTCTGCCTCATCCAGGCACCGGCCTTCCGGGCCCGGTTCGCTCGCCGCAGGCGCAGCGCGTCGCCGCCCGCCGCCATCGCCGACAAGCCGAAGGAGCAGGTGCCGGCATGACCACTGGAACGCTTACCGCCGGTCGGACCCGGTTCCGGCTGCCGAGGAAGCAGATACCGGTCCTGGCGACGCTCGCCCTGTTGCTTGTCATGTACGGCATCGGGGTGTCGCAGTACACGGCGTTCTCCAACGTGCAGGTCATCTTCAACGTCTTCATCGACAACGGCTTCCTGCTCGTCGTCGCGGTGGGGATGACCTTCGTGATCCTCACCGGTGGCATCGACCTGTCGGTCGGGTCGGTCGTCGCCATGACGGCGATGGTGTCGGCCGCGCTGCTACAGGACGGCATGCCGGCGGCGCTGGTGCTCGTCATCGCCCTGCTCATCGGCCCGACGCTCGGTCTGCTGATGGGTTGTGCCATCCACTTCTTCGAGATCCAGCCGTTCATCGTCACGCTCGCCGGGATGTTCTTCGCCCGGGGCATGTGCACGTTCATCTCCGGCTCGTCCATCCCGATCACCGACGGGTTCTGGACCTCGATGTCACAGGAGCGGATCGGTAACCCGCGGGGCAACTTCGTGTCGATCAGCGTGCTGATCGCCTTCGTCGTGGTCGCCGTCGCCGCGTACGTGCTTGCCTACACCCGGTTGGGCCGCAACGTGTACGCCATCGGCGGCAACCCCCAGTCGGCCCTGCTGATGGGCCTGCCCGTGGGGCGGACCCGGATCGCCGTCTACACGATCAGCGGCCTGTGCTCCGCGATCGGTGGCATCCTGCTGTCCTTCTACACCCTCTCCGGGGCGCCCCTGATCGCCGTCGGCATGGAGCTGGACGTCATCGCCGCCGTCGTCATCGGGGGCACAGTGCTCACCGGGGGCGCGGGCTACGTCTTCGGAACGGTGCTGGGCGTGCTGGTCCTGGGCGTGATTCAGACCCTCATCACCTTCGATGGGAGCCTCAACTCCTGGTGGACCAAGATCGTGATCGGCGGCCTGCTCTTCGCGTTCATCCTCCTCCAGCGCCTCATCGGAATCCGTTACAAGTGACAGTTCCTCTCGCGGAAGGCAACCCCATGGCACCACACACCGAACCCGAGATCTGGTTCCTCACCGGCAGCCAAGGCATGTACGGCGAGGAGACGCTCCGGCAGGTCGCCGAGCAGTCCCGCCAGATCGCGGCCGCGCTCGACGACTCGCCGCAGATTCCCGCCCGGGTGGTCTGGAAGCCCGTCCTGACCAACAGCGGTGAGATTCTGCAGGTCTGCCGGGACGCCGCCGCCCAGGGTGCGGTCGGGGTCATCGCCTGGATGCACACCTTCTCTCCGGCGAAGATGTGGATCGCCGGTCTGGACGCGTTGCAGACGCCGCTGCTGCACCTGCACACCCAGGCCAACGTGGTGCTGCCGTGGAACGACATCGACATGGACTTCATGAACCTGAACCAGGCCGCCCACGGCGACCGTGAGTTCGGGTACATCCAGACCCGTCTCGGTGTGGCCCGCAAGACGGTGGCCGGGCACGTCAGCGACCCGCGGGTGTCGGCCCGGGTCGGGGCGTGGGCGCGCGCCGCGCTCGGTTGGTCGGCGATGCGGTCGCTGCGGCTGGCCCGCTTCGGCGACAACATGCGCGACGTCGCGGTGACCGAGGGCGACAAGGTCGAGGCGGAGCTGCGGTTCGGGGTGTCGGTGAACACCTACGGCGTCAACGACCTGGTCGAGGTCGTCGGCGAGGTCACCGACGCGCAGGTGGACGAGCTGGTCAAGGAGTACGAGGACACCTACCGGATCGTCGGCGACCTGCTGGCCGGGGGCGATCGGCACGACTCGTTGCGGTACGCGGCCCGCCTGGAGTTGGGCATGCGCGCGTTCCTGGACGCGGGTGGGTTCCGGGCCTTCACCACCAACTTCGAGGACCTCGGCGGTCTGCGTCAGCTCCCAGGCATCGCCGTGCAGCGGTTGATGGCCGACGGCTACGGCTTCGGTGGTGAGGGCGACTGGAAGACCTCCGTCCTGGTGCACACGCTCAAGGCGATGTCGGTGGGCGTGGACGGCGGCACGTCGTTCATGGAGGACTACACCTACGACCTCACCCCGGGCGAGGAGTTGGTGCTCGGCGCCCACATGCTGGAGGTCTGTCCGACCATCGCGTCCGACGTACCCAACGTGGAGATCCACCCGCTGAGCATCGGCGGCCGGGAGGATCCGGTCCGGCTGGTGTTCGACGCCGCGCCCGGCCCGGCGGTGGTGCTGGGGCTGGCCGACATGGGCGAGCGTTTCCGGCTGGTGGCCAACGAGATCGACGTGGTGGCGCCGCCGCAGCCGTTGCGCCGGCTGCCGGTGGCCCGTGCCGTCTGGCGTCCGCGGCCCGACCTGCCCGGTTCGGCCGAGGCGTGGATCACCGCGGGGGCGCCGCACCACACGGTGCTGTCGCAGGCGGTCGGTGTGGAGGAGTTGCACGACCTCGCCGAGATGAGCCGTACCGAGCTCGTCGTCATCGACGCCGACACCAACCCCCGCCGCTTCGCCGACGAGATCCGCTGGAACCAGGCCTACTACCGGCTGGCCCGCGGCTTCTGACGCGCGCGGTCCGAAGCGTACGGAAAACGGGTGGTCCATCCCTGCCTGCGGGCCGGGGTGGGCCACCCGTTCGCGTGCGCCAGCAGGACCACGGGGGCGGTTGTGTTACGACTTGACGAACAGCATGTTATCGCTCACAGTCTATAGCCAAGATGGTCGATGTCGTTGGCTGGTCCGGCCGCGCGCGCGTCCTACCCCGCGGTTTCGACACCTCGTCACCGCGACGGTCGGACGATCGGTGTTAGCGATCACATGGCCGGGCGTGGTCAGCTAGGTACCCCGCCCGGTGCCGCGGACGCCGACCCAGACCGCACGGTTCGCGTCAGCAGAGGAGGATCATGCTTTCCATCGGTCGGGTTCCCCGGGGTGCGCCACGACGGCGCGGGTGGCTGTCGAGACTCGCCGTCGCCGCGATGGTGCTGGTGGTCGGTGGCGCGGCCGCGGCCGTCGCCTCGTCGCCCGCGTCAGCGGCAACTGTCGACACGAGCGCGTGGTACGTGTTGGTGAACCGCAACAGTGGCAAGGCAGTGGACGTGTACAACATGGCCACGAACGACGGTGCGCGGATCACCCAGTGGACCCGTAACAACGGCAACCAGCAGCAGTGGCAGTTCGTCGACTCCGGAGGCGGCTACTACCGGCTCAAGTCGAGGTTGTCGGGCAAGGTGCTGGACGTCTCGGGCCGCTCGACCGCCGACGGCGGGGCGATCGTGCAGTGGTCCGACAACAACGGCACCAACCAGCAGTTCCGGTTGGCCGACTCGGACGGCGGCTACGTCCGGCTGATCAACCGCAACAGCAACAAGGTGATGGAGGTGCAGGGCGCCTCGACCGCCGACGGTGGCAACATCGTGCAGTACGCCGACTGGAACGGCACCAACCAGCAGTGGCAGCTCGTCCGCGTCGACGGCGGGACCGACCCCACGACGCCACCCCCCACCACGCCGCCCCCGTCGAACGGCACGTACTCGAACCCGGTGGTCTGGCAGGACTTCGCCGACGTCGACATCATCCGGGTCGACAACGTCTACTACATGTCGGCATCCACCATGCACTACTCGCCGGGCGCGCCGGTGCTGCGCTCGTACGACCTGGTGAACTGGGAGTACGCAGGGCACTCCGTACCCCGGCTCGACTTCGGCTCGAAGTACGACATGAGCGGCGGCAACGCGTACGTCGACGGGATCTGGGCGTCGACGTTGAACTACCGGCCGAGCAACAAGACGTACTACTGGGCCGGGTGCATCGACTTCGCGCAGACCCACATCTACACCGCGTCCGCCGTCGACGGCACCTGGAGCAAGCACACCACCATCCCGAACTGCTACTACGACGCCGGGATGCTGATCGACGACAACGACACCATGTACGTGGCGTACGGCAACAGCACCATCAGCGTCGCGCAGCTGTCCGCGGACGGTAAGTCCCAGGTCCGCTCCCAGCAGGTGTACACCACGCCGTCGAGCATCGGCACGCTGGAGGGCGCCCGCTTCTACAAGCGCAACGGCGCCTACTACATCTGGCTCACCCGCCCGGCCAACGGCCAGTACGTCCTGAAGTCGACGAACGGTCCGTTCGGCCCGTACGAGCAGCGCCAGGTGCTGCTCAACCTGCCCGGCCCGATCTCCGGTGGCGGCGTGCCGCACCAGGGTGGGCTGGTGCAGACCCAGAACGGCGACTGGTACTACATGTCCTTCGTCGACGCGTACCCCGGTGGTCGGATGCCGGCGATGGCCCCGATCACCTGGACCGGCGACGGTTGGCCGGTGCTGCAGACGGTCAACGGCACGTGGGGCACCTCGTACCCGAAGCCGAACCTGCCCGCGCCGCCGCGTGCGGTCAAGCCGCTCACCGGCACCGACACGTTCGCCGGCACCACCCTCGGCCCCCAGTGGGAGTGGAACCACAACCCCGACAACAGCAAGTGGTCGGTGAACAACGGGCTGAACCTGCAGACCGCCACCGTCACCGGCGACCTGTACAAGGCGCGTAACACGCTGACCCACCGGATCCAGGGCCCCACCTCGACGGCCACCATCGAGCTGGACTACTCCACGATGCGCGACGGTGACCGCACCGGTTTGGCGGTGCTGCGCAACTCGTCGGCGTGGATCGGAGTCCGGCGGGACAACGGATCCACCCGTCTGGTGATGCAGAACGGCCTCACCATGGACGGCAGTTGGAACACCACGAGCACCGGCAGTGAGGTGGCGAGCACCGCCGTCTCCGGTGGCCGGATCTGGTTGCGGGCCAACGCCGACATCCGACCCGGATCCGGCCGGCAGGCCCGCTTCTCGTACAGCACGGACGGGGTCAACTTCACCTCGTTCGGCAATGCCCTGACCCTGGCGAACAACTGGCAGTTCTTCATGGGTTACCGGTTCGCCATCTTCAACCACGCAACGCAGGCGCTCGGCGGCGCGGTCACGGTCCGCCGATTCGACCTGACGACACCGTGACGCCAGTCACACGGCGATCGGTCTGACCGGTGGCGCCGACGCGTCTGCCCACCCGGCACGCGGAGTCGGCGCCACCACGTCATGTTCCAGTCGACCTGCTCCACGCTCTGTCCAGGAGCGTGGAGCGGGTCGACGTACCACCGCGGCCCGTCGCCCAACGCTCGTTGGCTGCGTACTCCGCGTGGGAAAAGCGTTGTGCGGCTTCGGCAGGTTCCACAGTCCGGCCACAGCCATGCCGTATTCGAGGCGGTTGCTGGCGTAGACTAACGGCGATTCAGCGCTGGTCACCTGGGATTCAGCACCGGCGTGGTGGCTGAGCGAGGGGGATCGGGCCGGGCCGCTCCAGTCGACGTCGACGGGCCGCGGGCCGGAGACGTAGCGGGGAGAGTGAAATGGCCGTCCACGGTCCCGCGATGACAGATGTCGCTCGTCTGGCCGGTGTCTCCCACCAAACGGTGTCGCGGGTGCTCAACGGGCACCCCAACGTTCGTGAGCAGACCCGGCTTCGGGTGCGGGCGGCGATCGCCGAGCTCGGCTACCGCCCCAACGGCGCCGCTCGTGCCCTGGTGACCGGTCGATCCCAGGTCATCGGGGTGGTCGCGCAGAACACGACGCTCTACGGTCCGGCATCGATGTTGGCCGCGTTGGAGCAGACCGCCGCCGAAGAGGGTTTCGCGGTCAGTGTCGGCAGCGTACGAAACCTCGACCACCGCTCCATCTCGGCCGCCGTAGAGCGACACCTGTCGCACCGGGTCGCCGGCATCGTCGTCATCGCGCCCGTGGAGTCGGCCGGTGAGGCGCTGGAACGCCTGCCGCAGGATGTCCCGTTGGTCACCGTCGACGGTGACCCGAGCCGGCCGGTGCCATTGGTGACTGTCGACCAGGTGGCCGGCGCCCGGGCGGCGACCCAGCATCTGCTCGACGCGGGCCACCGCACCGTCTGGCACGTCTCCGGCCCGTTCGACTGGTTCGACAGCGTCGGCCGCATAGACGGTTGGCGGGAGGCGCTGCTGGCGGCCGGGGTGGACCCGCCACCGCTGATGCCGGGAGACTGGTCCGCCTCGTCGGGTTACCAGTGCGGGCAGATGTTGGCGAGGATGCCGGAGGTCACGGCGGTCTTCACCGCCAACGACCATCTCGCGCTGGGCGTGCTGCGGGCGTTGCACGAGTTCGGCCGGCGGGTGCCGCACGACATCAGCGTGGTCGGCTTCGACGATGTGCCGGAGGCCGCGTACTTCATCCCGCCGCTGACCACCGTCCGCCCCGACTTCGACGCGGTGGCGCGGGCGAGCCTGCAGATGCTGCTGACCCAGATCGAGTCGGGCACCGGCGGGGCACTGCGGCAGACCATCGCCCCGACCCTGGTCGCCCGCGGGAGCGTCGCGCCACCGCAGCGCTGACAGCCGGGCCAGCCGGCGGCCGCCGATCGTGGCGCCGGCCACCGCTCGCCAGCGTCACCCGGCGCTCCCGGTGGGGCGGCGCTCGACGTCGACCTCACCTCGTGGCAATACGGGCCGTCACGGTCGGTAAGACGTGCCTCAATCCCGCCCGGGTGATTTGCCATCGACCGGTAACGATGCAACTGGCGGGGAGGTATTGAACCTCGTGAAATCTCACCGTAACATGATGGACGTCTCTGTTAACGCTAACAAGAATTGGCGTCCAGCCTCCGTCCCACCAGTCAGATCGTAGTCACGGGCGGGCGCCACCGACAAGGAGGCTCGATGAACCGCATCACCCGAGGTCGACGCTGGGGGAGCGTACTAGCGGCCGGAGTGCTGGTCGCCGGCGCTCTGGTCGGCCTCCGCGCCCCCGCGGCGCAGGCACTGGACAACGGGGTGGCACGCACTCCTCCCATGGGGTGGAATTCGTGGAACTCGTTCGGTTGCAACATCAGCGAAGCCCTGATCCGGCAGTCGGCGGATGCGATCGTCAGCAGCGGGATGCGGGACCTCGGCTACCAGTACGTCGTTGTCGACGACTGCTGGTTCAACCCGAACCGGGACAGCTCCGGCAACCTCCAGGGCGACCCGACCCGGTTCCCCAGCGGGATGAAGGCGCTCGGCGACTACCTGCACGCCCGGGGCCTGAAGTTCGGTCTCTACCAGGTGCCTGTCGACAAGACCTGCGCGCAGTACTTCAACTCCTACCCCGGCGCCACCGGCAGCCGCGGCCACGAGGCGCAGGACGCCCGCCAGTTCGCCGCCTGGGGCGTCGACTTCCTCAAGTACGACTGGTGCTCCCCGGAGGGCAGCATCAGCGACCAGGTGACCACCTTCGCCCGGATGCGTGACGCGCTGGCCGCCACCGGCCGACCGATCGTCTACAGCATCAACTCCAACAGCATCCACGCCAAGACCGGCCCCCAGCGCAACTGGGGCGACGTGGCCAACATGTGGCGTACCACCGAGGACATCACCAACGCGTGGGACACCGGGCAGACCAACGGCTACCCGATGGGCATCCAGAACATCATCAACGTGACCGTTCCGCTGGCCTCGTACGCGCGGCCGGGCGGCTTCAACGACCCCGACATGATGGAAGTCGGTCGCGGCGGTATGAACGACACGGAGATGCGTAGCCACTTCGCGATGTGGGCGATGATGGCGTCTCCACTGATCGCCGGCAACGACGTCCGGAACATGAACTCCGCGACGCAGACCATCCTGAAGAACGCCAACCTGATCGGGATCAACCAGGACTCGCTCGGATTGCAGGGGACCCAGGTCTCCTTCGACGGCACCCGCCGGGTGCTCGCCAAGCGGCTGGCCAACGGCGACGTCGCCGTCGCCCTGTTCAACCAGGGTGGCTCGACGACGACGATCTCGACGACGGCCGCCGCCGCCGGCAAGTCCGGTAGCTCGTTCACGCTGACGGAGGCGTGGTCCGGCGCCACCAGCTCCAGCAGCGGCACCATCAGCGCCAGCGTTCCGGCGCACGGCACTGTGGTCTACCGGGTCAGCGGTGGCGGAACGACCCCGCCGACGACCCCGCCGCCGACCACCCCGCCGCCGACCACGTCGACCGCGTTCGCCAGTGCCGCCTCCGGCCGCTGCCTCGACGTGCCGGCGAGCAACACCACAAACGGCACCCAGCCGGTGATCTGGGACTGCAACGGCGCCGCCAACCAGCGCTGGACCATCAGCGGTCAGACTCTGCAGTCGCTCGGCAAGTGCCTGGACGCGCCCCTGAACGCCACCGCCGGCACCAAGGCGCAGATCTGGGACTGCAACGGCGGAACCAACCAGCAGTGGACCATCAACACCAACGGCACGATCAGCAACGCGCCGTCCGGCCTCTGCCTCGACGTCAACAACAACGGCACGGCCAACGGCACCACGGTGCTCCTCTGGACCTGCACCGGAGCGGCGAACCAACGGTGGACGCAGCGATAACCGACCGGGTCCGTCGACCGACCAGGTCGCGGCAGCCCACCTGATCCGACCGCTCACCAGGTGCCCGCGGACGACACCCCTCGTCCGCGGGCACCGTCGCGTCAGCCGGCCGTCGCCCGTTCTGCGGTCCTGGCTGGGGGCCGTCGGCGACGTCGTCGTTCGCCGCCGTCAGCCCAGGTCCGGGCCGCTCCGACCCCTGGCCTTGAGCGCCAGGACATCTCCGTTACGAGACCGTGACACCGGTATTTCGGATCAAGTGTTGACGTGCCGTATGTGAGCGCTAACACTACCCCGAAAGGTGACAGTTGGCCCCGGCACTCGACGGGGGAGTCCAGAGAGGAGAAGCCCGTGGGCAGGAGATTCCTGGTTGCTCTCGGCGGCGTGATGCTGACGCTGAGTATGGCGGCGTGCAGTGGCGGGGGTGCGGGCAGCGGCGACGACAAGAGCGACGCCAAGCCTGGCGACCTCACCATCGGTGTGTCGATGCCGACCCAGACCTCGGAGCGGTGGATCGCCGACGGCAACGCGGTGAAGTCGAAGCTCGAGGCGAAGGGCTACAAGGTCGACCTCCAGTACGCCGGCGACGACATTCCCACCCAGTCGCAGCAGGTCGACCAGATGATCACCCAGGGCGCCGACGTCCTGATCATCGCGGCGATCGACGGCACCGCCCTCAGCAGCCAGCTGCAGGCCGCCGCCTCCGCGAAGATCCCGGTCATCTCCTACGACCGGCTGATCCGCGGCAGCAAGGACGTCGACTTCTACGTCAGCTTCGACAACTACAAGGTTGGCGTCGCCCAGGGCACCGCACTGCTCGTCGGTCTCGGCCTGCTGAACAAGGACGGCTCGAAGGGCACGGCCAAGGGCCCGCTGAACGTCGAGCTCTTCGCCGGTTCGCTTGACGACAACAACACGCAGTACTTCTTCGGCGGCGCGATGGACACGTTGAAGCCGTTCGTCGACGACGGCACGCTTGTCGTCAAGTCCAAGCAGACCACGCCCGAGCAGGTGGCGACTCTGCGCTGGCAGCAGGAGACCGCGCAGAAGCGGATGGAGAACCTGCTCACCTCCAGCTACAACGACGGCTCGAAGGTCGACGGCGTGCTGTCGCCGTACGACGGCATCTCCCGGGGCATCATCACCGCCCTGCAGAACGCCGGCTACGGCACCGCGGCCAAGAAGCTCCCGGTGGTGACCGGCCAGGACGCGGAGATCGCGTCGATCAAGCTGATCAACGACGGTGTGCAGAGTTCCACGGTCTTCAAGGACACCCGCCTGCTGGCCGACCAGGCCGTGAACGCCGCCGAGGCGTTCCTGCAGAAGAAGGAGCCGCAGGCCAACGACACCAAGACGTACAACAATGGTGTCAAGGTCGTCCCGGCGTACCTGCTCCCGATCGTGACGGTCTACAAGGACGACATCAAGACCGCGCTGATCGACTCCGGCTACTGGACGGCGGAAGAGGTCGCCGCCGGTCAGGCCAAGAAGTAAGCCAATCGTCGGGCCCGGCGGTCGCCGCCGGGCCCGACGTCTGGGCGTACCGTGTCCAGACCTGACGGAGGACAGTGACAATGGACGACACCATCCTCGAGATGCGTCGCATCACCAAGACCTTCCCCGGCGTGACCGCGCTGGAGGACGTCACCCTCGCAGTGCGCCGCGGGGAGATCCACGCCATCTGCGGTGAGAACGGCGCCGGCAAGTCCACCCTGATGAAGGTGCTGTCCGGCGTCTACCCCTCCGGCTCGTACGACGGCGAGATCCTCTTCGACGGCAAACCGATGCAGTTCCGTGGCATCCGGGACAGCGAGGCCAACGGCATCGTCATCATCCACCAGGAGCTTGCCCTGGTGCCGTACCTGTCGATCGCGGAGAACATCTTCCTTGGCAGTGAGCGGCGCAGCCGCCTCGGGCTGATCGACTGGAACCTGGCCAACGCCGAAGCGGCCAAGCTGCTGGCGTCCGTCGGGCTGCACGAGAACCCCGTCACCCCGGTCATCCAGCTCGGCGTCGGCAAGCAGCAGTTGGTGGAGATCGCCAAGGCGCTGTCGAAGAAGGTGCGCCTGCTCATCCTGGACGAGCCGACGGCCGCCCTCAACGACATCGACTCGGCTCACCTGCTCGACCTGTTGCGGGCACTCCGCGACCAGGGCATCACCTGCATCATGATCTCGCACAAGCTCAACGAGATCACCGCCATCGCCGACTCGACCACAGTCATCCGGGACGGGCGCGCGGTGGAGACCCTCGACATGAGGTCCGACGAGGTGACCCAGCAGCGGATCATCCGGGGCATGGTCGGGCGTGACCTGGACAGCTTCTACCCCGACCGCGAGTCGTCCCCCGGCGAGGAGGTCCTCCGGATCGAGGACTGGACGGTGCGGCACCCGGTGCAGGACCGGATGGTCGTCGAGGACGTCGCCCTGTCCGTCCGCGCCGGCGAGGTCGTCGGCATCGCGGGCCTGATGGGCGCGGGCCGCACCGAGCTGGCGATGAGCGTGTTCGGTCGGTCGTACGGACGTGACATCCGGGGCCGGCTCTTCGTACGCGGTAAGGAGGTGCAGGCGCGCACCGTCGCCGAGGCGATCGACAACGGCATCGCCTACGTCACCGAGGACCGCAAGCGGTACGGGCTCAACCTCATCGACGACGTCCGCCGCAACGTGTCCGCCGCCGCGTTGGACCGGCTGTCCCGCCTGGGCTGGGTGAACGGCAACGAGGAGATCAAGGTTGCCGAGGACAGCCGGCGGGAGATGAACATCCGCACGACAAGCGTCATGGCGGTGGTCGGTAAGCTCTCCGGCGGCAACCAGCAGAAGGTCGTCCTGTCGAAGTGGCTGTTCACCGACCCGGATGTGCTGATCCTGGACGAACCCACCCGGGGCATCGACGTCGGTGCCAAGTACGAGATCTACACGATCATCAACCGGCTGGTGGCCGCCGGCAAGGCGGTGATCGTCATCTCCTCGGAGCTGCCGGAGTTGCTCGGGATGTGCGACCGCATCTACACCCTCGCCGCCGGCCGGATCACCGGTGAGATGCCGGTGGCCGAGGCGACTCAGGAGAGCCTCATGGAGCTGATGACCAAGGACAAGGAGCTCGTGGCGTGACCAGCATCAAGACCCCCCCGACGGAGAGCCCGACACCCTCGGACAGCACACCCGCCGCCGCTCTGCACAGCGGCACGAACGACCTGCGGGCGCTGGTGTTGAACAACCTGCGGCAGAGCGGGATCTACGTCGCCCTGGTCGTCATCGTCGCGTTCTTCGCGATCCTGACCGACGGGGTGTTGCTGAGCCCCGGCAACATCACCAACATCGTCCTTCAGTACTCGTACATCCTGGTGCTCGCGATCGGGATGGTCATCCTGATCATCGGCGGGCACATCGACCTGTCGGTCGGATCGGTCGTCGCGCTGACCGGCGCGGTGTCCGCCGTCCTGGTGATCCAGCAGGGCTATCCCTGGTGGGTCGGCGTCGTGGCCGCGCTCGCGGTCGGCGTCGCGGTCGGCGCTTGGCACGGCTTCTGGGTGGCGTACGCCGGCATTCCGGCCTTCATCGTGACCCTGGCCGGCATGCTGCTGTTCCGGGGTCTGACCCTGCGGGTGCTCGACAACATCTCGCTGTCGCCGTTCCCGGCGGAATACCAGAAGGTGGCGGCGGGCTTCCTGAACGGGCTGCTCGGCGGGCAGGGCTATGACGCCTTCACGCTGCTGATCGGCGCCGTGGCCGTGGCCGGGTACGCGGTGAGTGGCTTCCGCACCCGCGTGGCGCGCATCCGCTACCAGCAGCCCGTCGAGTCGTTCCCGCTGTTCGTCGCCCGGGTCGTGGTGGTCGGCGCGGTCATCATGTACTTCGCGTGGCAGTTGGCGCACGCCCGCGGCCTGCCGATCGTGCTGATCATCCTGGCGGTTCTGGTGCTGGTCTACGGCCTGCTCACCCGGCGTACCGTCTTCGGTCGCCAGGTCTACGCGATCGGCGGCAACCTGTCGGCGGCGGCGCTGTCCGGGGTGAAGGTCCGTACCGTCAACTTCTGGATGTTCGTCAACATGGGCTTCCTGGCGGCGGTGGCCGGTGTCATCTACTCCTCGCGGTCGAACGGCGCTCAGCCCGCCGCCGGCAACATGTTCGAGCTGGACGCGATCGCCGCGGCCTTCATCGGCGGTGCGGCGGTCACCGGTGGGGTGGGCACCGTGGTGGGCGCGATGGTCGGTGGTCTGATCATGGCGGTGATGAGCAACGGCATGCAGCTGATGGGCATCGACCAGTCGACCCAGTCGGTGGTGAAGGGCCTCGTCCTGCTCGTCGCGGTCGCCTTCGACGTCTACAACAAGCGCCGGGCGGGCACGGCCCGCTGACGCCCCGACGGTACGTATGCGTGCCCCTGCCCGCCCTGCGGACAGGGGCACGTGTCGGTGCGCGGCATGCCAGCCCCACAGGGTCGGCCACGCGCCGCCCGTCGCGAGCGCGGCAGGGGCTCGCCGCGCCGATGTCGTGCCGTCGCCGTGCCGTTGCCGACGTCGGCCGACGTCGTTGCCGACGTCGTTGCCGTTGCCGTTGCCGTTGCCGATGCCGATGCCTGAGCAGCCTGGCCGGAGTCGGACCCACCTGTCTGGCGCACTGTAGAGCTGCCCCAGATATGGGCCACGGCCTGCGGTGGTGATCAGCGCTGGATGTCCGGCTGCGGTGGTGACCAGCGGCGGATGTCCGGCTGCGGTGGTGACGAGCGCCGGATGTCCGGCTGCGATGGTGACCAGCGCCGGATGTCCGGCTGCGGTGGTGACGAGCGCCGGATGTCCGGCTGCGATGGTGACCAGCGCCGGACGTCCGGCTGCGATGGTGACCAGCGCCGGACGCCCGGCTGTGGTGGTGGTCAGCGCTGGATGTCCGGCTGTGGTGGTGACCAGCGCCGGATTGCCCGGCTGCGATTGTGCCTGTGCCTGGGGCTGCGGTGGTGCTTGCGTCGGGTGCGGTGGTGCTTGCGTCGGGTGCGGTGGTGCTTGCGTCGAGGGCTGTGGTGGTGCTTGCGTCCCGGGGCTGCGGTGAGGCTTGGGAGTGGTGTTCGTGGCCCGGACTCGCGGCGGTGCCCCAGATCTGGGGCAGCTCTACAGGGAACCGAACAGACAACCGAGGCTTGTCGCGGCGAGCGCCTCCCGCAGCCCTGCGGCCTAGCGCAGCCCAGTGCCGGGCAGTCGCGGGGCCGGCCAGTCGCGGGGCTGGGCAGTCGCGGGGCCGGGGGGCCTATGGGTTCGTCAAGGTGTCGGGTCGGCGTCGGGGTATGGGGAGGGCAGGATGGCGTGGTGCCTGATCTGCTGTGGGATGACGTCAGGTGGTTCTTCGATCCCGGGTTGATGGGGTCGTTGCCGGACGTCTGCGTGCCTGGCGCGTCGCTGGAGGACTGGCAGTCGGTCCTCGATCTCGTCGTCGCTCAGGGTTGGCCGTTCCAGTACTCCGAAGGCGCGGCGGTGCTGCCGCTGCCCGCAGCGACGGCCGTGTTGACCCGCTCGGCTGGCGCCGAGTGCCCGGAACTTCGGGTCTGGCCGTCGCCGGATGTCCTGGCGATCTTCCGGTTCTATGCGGCAAATGAGATCGACTTCGATGTCGATCTGCGGGAGCTCCAGGGGCAGGAGCGGCTCGATGTTTTCTGCGGTTTCCTGACGGCGATCGGCAGGTGCCTGGGCAAAGCCGTGCTGATGGGGTCCCGCTGCGCCGGGGAGGGCGCAGCGGGACCACTCGCTCAGTGGCAGGTACCGGTGCCGCTGTCGTTGTAGGTCTGCCCGGCCACCGGCACGAACTGCCAGTCGTAGCTGCCGGAGTGCAGGGTGAACTTCAGGACTCCCCAGGCCGAGCTGTTGCGCGCCTCGCTGTTGGGCTGGATGGTGCCGAAGCCGTAGTGGCCCGCGCCGCCCATGCCGGCGACGAAGCTGCGCAAACCCCGGCTGGTGTCGGCGCCGCCGGACGGGTTCATCGGCGCGAAGCGCTCGTACACGTGGTTGTGTCCCCACACCACGACGTCGGCGTTGTAGTCGTAGAGCGCCTGGTACAGCGGACGCGTGGACGTCGACGGCGCGTGGTTGGAGCTGGACGTGAACAGCGGGTGGTGCCAGTAGGCGAGCGTGCACGGCTTGCCGCTGGCGGCCAGGTCCGCCCGCAACCACTGCTCCTGGGTGGAGCCGGCCGACATGCTGATGTTCGAGTTCAACGACACGACGTGCCAGTTGCCGAGGTCGAACGAGTAGTAGCCGCGTCCGCTCGGGCCGGCGGACGTACCGAAGTAGTTGTAGTAACCGGTCGCGCCCGACGTGTTGTAGTCGTGGTTGCCCGGCGACGGGCGGGTGCGGGACTTGTGCCGACCCCAGGTGGGCTCGTAGTAGCTGCTGAACTGTGACGCGGTGCCGCTGTCGTAGACGTTGTCGCCGGTGGTGAAGACCGTCCCCGGGATGCTGTCGAGCAGCGTCGCGGTGGCGCTGTCACCGGAGCCGGAGTCGGCGATGTCGCCAGCCCCCACGAACACCGGGTCCCCGGACGGGGGTGGCGTGGTGGTCGTGCCGGTGCTGACCACCAGTTGCGGGGCGTCCGCGCCGCTCTCCCGCGTGTCGTAGTAGGCGCCGTCGCCGCTGGCGGAGGTCGCGCCGAAGCTGTACGTCCCGTTGCCGGTGACGGCGGCCGTGACGTCGACCTCGTACCAGGTGTCGCCGCTGACCGCGCCGAGGGTGCCGAGCGTGGCCCCGTCGATGGCCGGCTGGTTGTTCCAGGTGGTGCCGGTCTCCGACCACGTCGTGTTGGACATCCGGCGGAACGTGCCACCGGCGTCGCTGCCACTGTTGCCACTGATGGTGCGCAGTCGCAGCTTGGCGCCGGTCACCGTGCCACTGACACCGCTCACCGTGAAGCGCAGGAACGAGCGCCGTACGGGCGAGTTGTCGGCCACGATCTGCGTGGACGTGCCGTAGTTGGTGGAGGCCGCGTCACTCTGGACGTAGGTGTCCGCGACCGGCGTGAAGGTCACGCTCGCCGCCGACGCCGCGTCGGCGCCGGTCACGACGACGGCGGCGGTCGCGGCGACGAGCACCAGCACCGCTCCCGTCGTGATCGTCGGACGGGGGAATCGAATGTCCATCCAGGACTCCTCTGCTGCGGGGGTGAAGCCCAAGGAATGTAGGAAGGTCGATGAGCCGGCGGGCGACAAGCGGATGAACACCGCGTCCCGGCAGGCGAACACCTCGATGTTCGCGGCACGTTCACCCGCACCTGGCCCGGCCGCCACGCGCGGTCCGTTGTGCCCTTCGCGACGAGTACGGACGATGGCTGACCGGCAGTTGTCGACCCGAGGAGATGCTCGTGTACCTCTCGACCGTTTCCCGGCCGGTCGCCGACCCACCCGGATCCGAGCCACGACGTCGACGGCTCGCGCTGGTCAGCGGCAACGTCGTCGCACTCGGCACGGTCAGCCTGATCACCGACATCTCCGCCGAGATGGTGGCCGCCGTCCTCCCGCTCTATCTGGTGCTGGGCCTACAGCTCAGCCCGGTGGCCTTCGGCGTGCTCGACGGCGTCCACACCGGTGCCACCGCGCTCCTGCGGGTCGTCGGTGGGTTCGCCGCCGACCGGTTCCGGCGGCGCAAGCTGATCGCCGGCATCGGCTACACCCTCTCGGCGGTCGCGAAGCTCGGCCTGCTGCTCGCCGGCCGGTCCATACCGGCGATCGGCGCCGTCATCGCCGTCGACCGCCTCGGCAAGGGTGTGCGCAGCGCCCCGCGGGACGCGCTGATCACGCTCTCCACGCCGCCCGAGGCGCTGGGCCGGGCGTTCGGGGTGCACCGGGCCATGGACAGCGTCGGCGCGTTCCTCGGACCGCTCGCCGCGTTCGCGGTCCTGTTGGTCGTCGGGCAGTCGTACGACGCGGTCTTCGTCACCAGCTTCTGCGTCGCCGCGCTGGCCGTCGTCGTGCTCGTGCTCTTCGTCCGGGAACGTCCAGCCGACCAGACGACGAACGGCCCGGACGACCCGACGGTCTCCGTCCGGGAGGCGTTCGGCCTGCTCCGCGCGGGACCGGCCCGCCGGCTCGTGCTGGCCGCGGCGATGCTCGGGCTGGCCACCATCGGCGACGGTTTCGTCTACCTGCTGCTGCAACGCCGCGAGGACCTCGGTCTGCGCTGGTTCCCACTGCTCGCGGTGGGGACCAGCCTGGCCTACCTGCTGCTCGCCGCCCCGCTCGGTGTGCTCGCCGACCGGATCGGTCGGCTACCCGTGGTGCTCGGCGGCTACACCGCCCTCGGTGCGACGTACCTGCTGCTGGCCGGTCCGGTCGACGGTTGGCCGCTGATCGCGCTGACCCTTGTGCTGTACGGCGCGTTCTACGCCGCCACCGACGGTGTGCTCATCGCGCTCGCCGGACCGGTGCTGCCGGCGCGGCTGCGGACCACCGGAATCGCGCTGGTGCAGACCGGGCAGGCCCTCGCGTACCTCGTCTCGTCCGTCCTGTTCGGTCTCAGCTGGCAGGCGTGGGGGCCGGAGGCGGCGATCCGCGCCGCGGCCGTGGCCGTCGCCGGCGTCCTGGTCGGCACGCTGTTCCTGCTGACCTCCCCGTCCCGTCTCCTCACCCGGAGGGTGTCCCGATGACCGTGTTGTCGACCCGAGCGAAACTCGGCGTGGTGGTCGCCTCGGCCGTGCTGCTCGGCAGCGTGGCAGCCGGCTACGTGGCCATGGCGGCGGAACCTGCCCGGACACCGCCATCCAGCACCGGCGACCAGGTGGTCACCCTGGCACCCGGCCCACGCCTGTTGGCCATCACCGACCGGCACCTGTCCACCGTCGCCACGGCCGACCCCACCGGCCCCCGCACCGTCTCCGGCCTGGAGTGCCTGCGGGTGTACGCGGCGGCCGGCACCGGCGTCTGTCTGAAACCGGAGACCGCCTGGTCGTACCAGGTCGTCGTGCTCGACGCGTCGCTGCGGCAGACGCGAGCGGTCGACGTGCCGGGCCTGCCGAACCGGGCCCGGGTCTCGGCCTCCGGCCGGATGGTCTCCTGGACGACGTTCGTCGGTGGCGACTCCTACACCGCCAGCGGCTTCTCCACCCGCACCGGGATTCTCGACACCACCACCGGCGCCACGGTGACCTCGCTCGAGGAGTTCGCGATCACGCGGGACGGCCGGAGCCACCGCAGCCCGGACGTCAACTACTGGGGCGTCACCTTCACCGCCGACGACAACCGCTTCTACGCCACCATGTCGACAGGGGGCCGGCGGTACCTCGTCCGGGGTGACGTCGCCGCCCGGACGGTCGAGACGGTGAAGGAGAACGTCGAGTGCCCGTCGCTGTCACCCGACGGCACCCGGATCGCCTTCAAGGAGGCGATCGACGCCGACCCGGCGAAGGGCTGGCGGCTGTCCGTCCTCGACCTGGCGACGATGCGGGTCACCGCGACGGCCGAGACCAGCAGCGTCGACGACCAGGCCGCCTGGCTGGACGGCCGGACACTCGCCTACACGCTGCGTCAGAGCGACGGCCAGCCGGACGTCTGGAGTGTCCCGGCCGACGGGTCCGGTACGCCGAAGCTGACGATCCCGGGCGCGGAGTCCCCGGCGCCGCTCACCTGAGGGTCGGCTGCCGGGCGGCCAGGACACCTGACCGCCTTGGCGCGGACAGCCTCCCGTCATGTGGGATTCCACGCCGCACCCATCGCCGTTCATCGACGTTCTCAAGGCTGTTGACCATGACAAGGCTGAGCCGTCGCATATTCGTCCTCAGTGGACTCGCCGCCGCTGGCGTCGCGGTGACCCCCCGCCAGGGTGCCCGCGCCGCGGTGCCGTACCCCTTCAAACTCGGTGTGGCGTCCGGTGATCCGGCGCCCGACAGCGTGGTCCTGTGGACCCGGCTGGCACCGTCTCCGCTCAACGCCGACGGGCAGGGCGGCATGGCCAACGCCGACGTGACAGTCGAGTGGCAGGTGTCCACCACCGACCGGTTCACCTCGCTGGTCGCCTCCGGCTCGGTGACCGCCCGCTACGCCGACGCGCACTCCGTGCACGCGATCGCGGGCGGGCTCGCCGCCGACTCCGACTACTACTACCGATTCCGGGCCCAGGGTCAGATCTCCCCGGTCGGACGGACCCGGACCGCCCCGGCGCCCAGCGCCTTCGGCCGTGACCTGGTGATGGCCTTCGCCTCCTGCGCCCACTACGAGGCCGGTTACTACACCGCGTACCGGCGGATGGCCGAGGACAACCCGGGGCTGATCCTGCACCTCGGCGACTACATCTACGAGGGCGGCGTCGGGACCTCCACGGTGCGCCAGCACGTCGGCGCCGAGATCGTGTCGCTTGCCGACTACCGCCGCCGGTACGCGCTCTACAAGTCCGACCCGGACCTGCAGGCGGCGCACGCGGCGGCACCCTGGCTGGTGGTGCCGGACGACCACGAGGTGGAGAACAACTACGCCAACATGGTCCGCAACGACAGCAGCCCGACGCTGACCGCCGCGCAGTGGACCGCCCGACGGACCGCCGCCTACCGGGCCTACTACGAGAACATGCCGCTGCGGCCGGCCTCCGCCGCCAGTGGCAACAGCATCCCGCTGTACCGGCGGGTCCGGTGGGGACAACTCGCCACCTTCCACATGCTCGACACCCGGCAGTTCCGCGACGACCAGGCGTGCGGGGACGGCTGGAAGGTCTGCGCGGACGCCGACCTGGCCTCCCGGTCCCTGACCGGCGCGTCCCAGGAGGCGTGGCTGCTCGACGGACTGGCCCAGCGGTACGGCACCTGGGACATCCTCGGCCAGCAGGTCTTCTTCGCCCAGCAACTCGACGCGAACGGGGCGGCGAGCATGGACGCCTGGGATGGCTACCGGGCCTCCCGCAGCCGGATCCAGACCGGCTGGCAGCAGCGCGGGGTACGCAACCCCCTGGTGCTCACCGGGGACGTGCACCGGTCGTGGGCCAACGACCTCAAGGCCGACTACGCCAACCCCGCCTCGGCCACCATCGGCACCGAACTGGTCTGCACCTCGATCACGTCGACAGGTAACGGCAGCGGCAGCACCACGGTCCCGAACGCGGCGGCCAACCCGCACCTGAAGTTCTACTCGGACCGGCGTGGCTACGTGCGTACCACGATCAGTCGCAGCCAGGTCCGTGCGGACTTCCGCACGGTGAGCACGGTGACCGAACACGGCGCCGCCGCGGCCACGGCCCGCTCGTTCGTCATCCTCGACGGCCAGCCCGGCCTGCAGGCCGGGTAGAAGGAGACCCACAATGACCGCACTCACCGCACTGCTCGCCGCCTCCCTGCTGGTCCCGAGCCTGGCACCGGCCCCGATCGCGGTCACCGCCGAGGCGATCACCTGGACCACCGCGAACAGCGTGGCCACCGGCGACCAGGACCTGCCCGGCATCGCCACGAACCGCAACGGCCAGGTCGCCGTGGTGTGGGAGGACGACCGGGACAGCACCGCGCCCGAGGACGACACCCACAGCGAGATCTACCTGCGCCTGTTCCGCGACGGCACGCCCGCGTACGAGCTGAAGCTCTCCGGCGGGGGCACCAGCGGGGCCGCCTGGCGGCACATCAGCCCGGACGTGGGGCTCGACGACCGCGGCAACGCCGTGGTGGTCTGGGCCGCCGACGGCGACGGCAACGGCGTCTACAACATCCAGTACCGGGTGGTGTCGCCCACCGGCACGGTGCTCGGCTCGGGGCAGGTCAACGCCAGCGACGCCGGGCAGCAGATCTGGCCGAAGGTGGCAGTCGACCCGGACGGCGCGCCGAGCACCGCGGCGGTCGGCTTCACAGTGGTCTGGGAGGACGTCCAGGGGACCGCGCCGGCCACCGTCAAGGCCGCCGCCTACACCGCGCCCACCACCAAGGTGTACGAGGTGACCGCCTCGCAGACCACGGGTGCACACCACCGCCCCGACGTGGCGGTGTCCGCCACCGGCGAGGCGCTGGTGGTCTGGGACGAGGACGCCGACGCGAACGGCTCGTACAACATCGGGCTGACCCGCCTGGCCCGGTCCAACGGCGCGGTGGTGCTCTCGCGGCGAACCGCCAACGCGCAGAGCGGCGGCCAGCAGCAGCGGCCCTCGGTCGCGGCGAACTTCGCCGGGGACTTCACCGTCGGGTGGGAATCCGACCACACCGGCACCCGAGGCGTCTGGGCGCGGTCGTTCACCTCCGCCGGCGTCGCCCGGCACGACGAGGTCCAGGTCTCCGCCGGAGCCGGGGCCGTCGCGCCCGGCGTCGGCATCGACGACCAGGACAACGTCGTGGTGGGCTGGACGGTGTCCGGCACCAACCCGGACGTCTGGGCGCGTGGCCTCAACCCGGACGGCACGTCCACCGGCCGGCTGGCGTCCCAGGCGCTGAGCCAGACCACGACGGGCCGGCAGGAGCAGGTGGCCATCGCCACGTCTCCCTGGGGCGAGGTGAGCCTGTGCTACACCGACGACAACGACGGAAACGCCTTCGACCAGGTGCTCCTCGGGTTGGGCGCGACGAACTCGACCTGGCTGATGTCCGCCGATGAGCTGCGTCGCCTGAAGGCGCGGGCGGCCGTCACGGCGCACTGAGCCGGCCGGGCCCGTTCAGACGGCGTGGTCGGGCTCGCCGCCGGCCGTGGCCACCCCGTCGTCCCCACCGACGGACGACGGGGTGGCCACGGCGCGCAGAGTGACCGACTGGTCGGCGTGGTCGACAGCGAGCAACGTCCCGGCCGGGAAGACCGCCAACGTCTCGGGCGGCAACTGGATCGTGCCGTCGCCGGCCACCACGGCGAAGTCCTGGCCGTTGCGCCCCTCGGCCCCGACCCGGCCGTCCCGGATGGTGACGGCGCGGCCCAGCCGGGCGCCCACCTCGCCGTCATGGGTCACCACGACCACCGTGGTGCCCCGCTCCGCGTTGACGGTGGCCAGCGCCGTGAGCACCTCGTCCCGACCGGACGCGTCGAGCTGGCTGGTCGGCTCGTCGACGAGGAGCAGCCCGGGCCCGGCCGCGAGCCCCTGCGCCAGCGCGGCCCGCTGACGCTGCCCCGGAGTCAGGTCGCCCACCCGCCGTGCGCCGGCACCGCCGAGACCCACGAGCTCCAGGATCGCCTCCGGCGGATCGAGCCGACGCCCGGCGACGCGTGCCGCGGGTCGCTGCGCCAACCAGACGTTGCGCGACAGCGAGACGTACGGCAGCAGGTTGCGTTCGGCGCCCTGGAGCACAGTGCCGACCGTGGCCCCGCGAAGAGCCGCCAGGCCCTTGGCCGAGAGCCGGGACAGCTCGTGGTCGCCCACGTACACGCGCCCGGCGGACGGTTGCATGAGCCCGCCGAGGATCGCCACCAGCGTGGACTTCCCCGAGCCGGACGGCCCCACCAGCGCCAACATCTCGCCCGGCGAGATCCGCAGGTCCACGCCGGAGAGCGCGACGACGTCACCGGTACCGGTGGGGTAGATGTGGATGAGCCGGTGGCAGGTGACGGCCACGCCTGAGGTGTGCGGCTCGGTGGTCATCGGCTGCTCCGGCGGCGTACCGCGGCGGCGACGACCCGGCCGAGCACGACCGCGGTGAGGGCGAACAGCGCGATGGTCGGCACCGTGAACAACAGCAGCCGGTCGACGTCCGGCCAGTCGGGCAACGGGACCGGCGAACGGCCGTCACTGAACAGGCGCTGCCCGCCCCGGGTGAGTAGCCAGATCAGCAGGGTGACGAGACCGCCCGACACGGCGGCGACCGCGACCGGCCACCCGTAGCCGCCACGCACGGCCCGTGGCGGCAACCCCTGCCGACGCAGTGCCACCAACATGGCCACCCGGGTACGCTGCTCGGCCGCCGCCATCGCGATCAGGCCGGCCGCTCCGATCAGCACCCCGGCCAGCGCGGCGAACAGGTTGAAGCGCAGTGCCAGCGCGGCACCCTGCCGATCGAAATCCTGTCGTACGCCGGCGGTTGTCCGGTCGGCCTTGATGACGAGGCCCTGGGCGCGAAGCCGATCGAGGACGTCGGCGGGAGCGGAGCGCGCCAACCAGACCTCCTCGTTGCCGTTCTGGCTGGCGACGGCGAGGCGATCCGCGTACTCCAGGTCGACGACCAGACCGGATCCACCAAGTCGCGGCAACCGGTCGGCCAGGCCGAGCACCGACGCCGTGGTCGGTGTCCCGTCGACCCCGTCGTACGGGTGAGAGGCGCCGAGCAGTGTCCCCGTCGCTCGGGTCAGGTAGCCGGGGAGCGGGAACGGCGCGTCGACGACACTGATGCCGGCCGGTGTCGATCGCCGGTTCTCATCCACGGTGAGGACCAGCGCCGTGGTCGTCGCGCTCGCGCGGGTGGTGCTCGTGTCGGACAGCCGCCACCGCTTCAGGTCGGCGAACTGCGCGCCGGTCAGCACCACCGTCTCGCGTCCGCCGTCCTCGTCGCTGCTGCGTAACCCCTCGTAGTGGACCTCCAGTTGGCGGGAGACCACCGGAGCGACGATCTCGATCTTGATCAGGCGGCATTCCTGCGCGCACTCGGGCACCTGGAAGGGGTAGGGCTTGCGGCCGGGCTTGACGTCCTCGCGGGAAGCGACCACCCGGGTGCCGTTGGCGCTGGCGACAGTGACCGCGAGGCGGACCTGGTTCCCGGCGAAGGCCTCGGCGTCGAAGCTGGCGGAGAGGACCAGGTCGAGCAGTTGCCCCCGGAAGTACACCGGCTCCCCGGGCGCGGCCGGGTGGATCTTCCGCGTGATGTCCGCCAGGGACACGCCGTAGGACGGGTGCGACGCGGCCACCGTCGCCAGCCGGTCGGAGTCGACCGCGAGCAGCGGTGTGCCGGCCTCGGAGGAGGTGGTCGTCACCACGGCGGCCATCGCGAAGCGACCCTCGGGATCGGCCGCCCGCACGGCCGTCAACAGGTGCGAGCGGGACGTCGCGTCGACCTCGACCACGCGCGGCGCGCCGACCTCGACGACGGCCCGATCGGTGTAGGCGGCCGACGCGACCTCGCTCGTCGCGGCGGTGAAGGCGAGCATCGCGACGACCACGGTGAGCAGCGCGATCAGGGGCCGGAAGCGGGGTTGTCGGGCCACCTGCACCAGGGCGAGACCGGTGGCTGTCCGGCCGCGCGCCAGGAGCGCCGCGCCCGCCGCCCCGCCGATGATCATCGCGACCCGCGCCAGCAGCACACCCGCGGCGAGCGCCCCGGCGACCGGTGCCACAAGGGCCAGCCCGCTGGGCGAACCGCCGGAGCGCAACTGCACCACGGCGGCCACGGCGACGGACACCGCGACGATGTCACCGATGGTCGCCCGCCAGCCGCGGGTCCGTGCCGGCACCCGACGCAGCAGGTCGACGACCGACCCGGACAGCATCCGAAGCTGGGCGAGCAGCACCGCGGCGAGCGCGCCGGCCGCGCCGACGGCGGCGAAGCCGAGCACTGTGGCGTCCACGCCGACGTCGGCCCGGGCCGGGAGGGTGCGCGCGGCGAGCAGTGTGGCGGCGGCGATGCCGCCCAGGCAGCCGAGCGGGATCGCGATCAACACGGGTACGGCGTGCTCGCCGATCGCCAGCGCCCACAGCCGTCGGCGCTGCACCCCGCGGAGCAGCAGCAGGCCCTGCTCCGGTCGGCGCTGGTCCGCCGCCGAGCTGACCGCGACGAACAGGACCAGCCAGCAGAGCAGGACGAGCAGCCCGGCGCCCAGCGTCACGCCGTCGGCCAGCTGCCCACGTTGCAGGGCCACCCGGTCGAGCAGCAGGGACAGGCTGGTGCCGCCCCCGAGGCCCGCGCGGCTCCCGTCCCGCGTCACCACCGCGACCGCCGTCCGCAGGTCCGCCGCGGACCGGGTGTCGAGCAGGTGCTCGGTGACGTAGAGGTCGGCCGTCGACCGGTACAGGATCGCGTCGTCGTCGGTCAGGGGCGCGGCCTCGGCGGTGAAGATGGCGTCCTCCGCGCTGCCCACTGCCGGCGTGCCGGTCGGGCCCGCCGCGGCGGGACGGATGTATTCCGCGCCCAGCCAGTACGGATCGGTCACGTCCAGCGGCTGGTAGACGCCGGCCACCCGCACCGGCACCACGCCGAACGTGAACTGGTCGCCGACGACGACACCGAGCCGCGCGGCGGTCGGCGTGCTGACCATGACCTCGGGGAGTTGCCCCCGTGGGGTGGCCCGGGGGCAGGCGCCGGCCACGCTGACCCGCTCGCAGACCCCCGCTCGGAAGACCAGGCTCGAGGTCACCGTCCCGGCCGGACCGGCGGCGACGCCACTGCTCTGCGCACCGAGGACGACCTCGAACCCGGCCGGCGTCAGTTGCCGGACCTTGCCGGCGAACGGCGTCCGCGCGGGGTTACCGGGCATCCCCGGATATTCGACGGGGTCGGCGAGCCGCAGCCGAAGCTCGTTCGGCGTTGCCCGGGACACCTCGTAACGGGCCAGGGCCTGGCCGGCGGCGGCGACGTAGCTCGGCGCGGCCGCGGCGGCGGCGCTCGCGAGCACGGTGAGCAGGAGCACTGCCAAGGCTTGGGCCCGGCGGGCCGCGATCGCTCCCCAGATGACGGTAAGCATTGGTGCCGAGGGTATCGACCGGGCCGGCGACCCGTTGCCCCGTGCGAATGGGCCGAGACCGGTCGGGTTCCTCAGTCGCGCAGGATCTCCGCCCGCCCCTCGACGAGGTGCAGCTCCGCCTCGCAGGCGGCGGCCACCTCCGGGTCGTGGGTGGCGAACACGACGGCCGCACCCCGCCGCGCCTCGCCGTGCAACAGATCCAGCACCCGCTGCCGGTTGCCCGCGTCCAGCTCGCTTGTCACCTCGTCGGCAAGCAGCACACCGCCGCGCAGGGCCAGGCCCCGGGCGACGGCCGTCCGCTGCTGCTGGCCACCGGACAACTCTTCGACGAGTTGGTCGGCCTGGCCGGCGAGGCCCAGCAGAGCCAGCATCGCGGCGGTCTGCCGGCGGGCCTCGGGTGGTGTCACGCCGTCGGCCACGAGCGCCACCTGAAGGTTCTCGGCGGCCGTGAGGATCGGGGCCAGGCCGTTGTCCTGCGGGATGAGGACGATCCGGTGTGCGACAGCGTGGTCACGGTCGCGCAGCGGCTGCCCGTCGACCGTCACCGACCCGTCCCGGGGCCGCAGCAGCCCCGCCATCGCGTTGAGCAGTGTCGTCTTGCCCGCGCCCGACGACCCGGTCAACGCCAGGACCCGGCCCGGTCGGACCGTCAGCGTGACCTCCCGGAGAACGGCCGGCGCGTCGCCGTAGCCGACGGACGCCCCGTGCATGCTCAGCATGTGCCACCGCCCCTTTTCCCGGCACCAAGGATCCGCAGACTGCCACGGTGGGCGGACCCGCACAATCCCCGTCCATCCGCTGGCGGTCCGAGGTGGTCAGCCGACCCGGGATCGCCGCTCGTGCCGGACCAGGGCGGCGAGGAAGGCCGCCAGCAGCCCGAGGGCGGCCAGCGCGGGCAGGACCCGGGCGAGGGGCATCAGGAGAAGGACGATCCCGATCGCGACGAGTTGGCCCGGCGAGCTGCGTACGGTCAGCCGGAGGAACAGCAGGCGACCGACGAGATAGAGCGCGACGCCGCCATAGAGCACGAGTATCGCCGACCAGCTCATTGGCTCCCCGCTGGCGTCCCGGGGGCCGGCCTGTTCCGTCAGGTTCGCGAGGATCAGGTGGACGCCCAGTGCGAAGTAGACGACTCCGGCGACCAGCGGCAGGTGCGCCAGCGTGTACGCGTCCGACGCCAACTGCTGGCGACGCCGGGAGCGTGGCGAGGCCGAGGTCAGCACCTTCGCGGCGGCGGGGGCGACGCCCACGAAGTAGAGCCACCACAGACATACGGTCGCGGCGAAGCCGAACACCGCGGCCAGCAGCACCGGCCAGGCGATCACGGCCGTACCCGCGCCGGCCCCGGCCGAGAGCAGGGACTCACCGAGCACGATGATCAGCACCAGGCCGTGGCGTTCGGTGAAGTGCGCCCCGCTGCGGACCTCTCCGAAGCTGGCGGCGGTGGCGATCCGGCCGCCGCCGTAGTCGACGAGGAACGCCACCGTCCACAGCACGGTCTGCCCGGTCCCGCCAAGGATGGCGCCCACCAGCAGCGGGGCCCAGGCCAGGATGGTGGTGACGGCGAAGCGCAGCGCCTGACGGCGGTACTGCCGGTTGCCGGCCGAGGCGTAGGTCATCAGGGCGAGGTGTAGCCCGCGGACCACGATGTAGGCGATGGCCAGGGTGAGCGGTGGGCTCAGCGCGCCGTCGTGGCGCTGCCACGCCTGCGGGATCACCAGGGCAGCCACGAAGATGGCGGCCATCGCCGCGATCATTCCGGCCTGTACGGGGCCGTTGTCCGCGCGGACCTGATTGCCCAGCCAGGCGTAGCAGCTCCACGAGTACCAGAACCAGAGCAGGAGCAGTAGCCCCTGGTAGAGGGTGAGCGACCCGAGCGACTCCGCCATGAAACCGATGAGCCGCGTCAGCGCGAACACCAGGACCAGGTCGAAGAAGATCTCGAAGGTGGTGGCCCGGTGTGCCTCCTCGACCAGCACCGGCCGGGACCGGTGGACGCGGCTCATCCGCTCATCCTGGTCCGTTCCGCGCCGGTTCGGGGGTCAATGCCAAGCGACGACGGAATCAGCCGAAGAGCAGGTCGAGGTGGGCGTCCAGCGCGCCCAGTGCCTGCTCGGCGGTGTACTGCCCACCCAGCAGGTAGACACCGAGCCCTTCCATCAGCGCCAGCAGGCCGGCCGCGACGGCGTCGTCGTGCCGGTCGGGCAGGACGCCGGCGATGAAACCGGTGAGCTGCCGGGTGCCCTCGCGGAGGCTCGGCGCGGCGGCCGGACGCACCGCCGTGTAGGCGAGGAACGCGAGCGCCACCCGCCCGTCGTCGCGGGTCCCCTCGTCCAGGGGCAACAGTGCGGCGAGCATCGTGCGCAGCAGCAGCCGGGGCGGTGGATTCTCACCCAGTCGCGCCAGCGCCTCGGTGACCCGGATCTGGCTGCGTTCCCGCACCACGCTCAACGCGAACGCCATCATCTCGTCCTTGGTCCGGAAGTAGTGCTGGACCATGCCGGCGGACACGCCGGCCTCGGCCGCGACGTGGCGGAGGCTGACCGCCTCCAGGCCCTGATCCGCGGCGACCCGCATCAGCGCGTCCGCGATGAGGGTGCGTCGCTCCTGGTGATCGACCTTCTTGGGCATGGCCTCGATCGTTTCACAGAGGGTGGTCCGGACAGTCCGCCGGCGGCGGCGGTTACCGGCTGGCGGTGGTGCTCGCGGGGGCGCCCCGCGCGCTGCGCAGGAGGCCGTCCGGGTCGTCGGCGTACAGTCGCAACTCGTTCATCGGCAGCGACCCGGTCTTCGCCAGCTCGAAGGTCAGCGGCCGGCGCAGCAGGACGTCGATGCTGGTCTGGCTGCCGACCGAGATCGACACCACCCGGCGCTCACCCTCCTGCTCGACCTGCACCGACCTGCTCGACGGCAGGGAACGGTAACGCTTGCGCAGGGCCTCGACGTCCGTCCACGGGATCCAGATGTCGATGCCCGAGCTGAGGCGTACGCGCAGGCCCCGGTCGCCCACCAGATGGGGGTGGAGCGTCATGCTGGCGTAGAGCCCGATCATCCAGAGCAGACCCCAGATGCCGAGGGCGAGCACGATCCAGCGGGCCGGCCGCCACGGCACCACGTGGGTGACGACGACGTCGAAGATGGGGATCTCCACGACCGACAGGCCGATGAAGATGCCCAGGATCGGCTTGACCACGCCGAGGTAGCCGAACGGTTCGTCGCCGGGCCCCAGCGACAGGGGGCGACGCCGGGCCCAGGCGTACAGGCTGCGCCACGTCGCGGCCTCGGCCTCGGCCGCCCGGCGCAGCAGTGGGCCCACCCGCGCCCTGGTCGGTGCCTTCGTGTCGGTCATGGTCGTCCTTCTCGGTAGCGGGGCGACGGTCAGTGGACGGTGACGGTTCCGGCGCCACCGTCCACTGTGATCAGCTGACCGGTGGAGATCGTCCGGGTGGCGTCCGGGACGCAGATGACGGCGGGAATGCCGTACTCCCGGGCCACCGTCGGGCCGTGCGCCATGATCGCGCCGGTCTCGGTGACCACCGCCGCGGCGGTGAGGAACAGCGGGGTCCAGCCCGGGTCGGTGGTCGCGGAGACCAGGACGTCGCCGGGCTCGACGTGGGCGGTGGCCGGGTCGTGGACGACCCGGGCGGGCCCGGTCACCCGGCCCGCCGAGGCGCCCACGCCGATCAGCGTCCCGTCGTCGGCGGGGACCGCCGGCAGGACGGTCTCGACGTCGGTGCCGTCGGAGAGCAGCGCCACCGGCACGCGTCGGCGGCGCAGTTCCCGCCGGTGCGTCGCCCGTCGGGAGGTGACCGTCGCGCGCGGGTCGACACCCTGGTGTACGGCGGCGTGCGCCTCGTCGAGGGTCAGGAACATGATGTCGTCGGGCTGGTCCAGCAGCCCGGAGTCGTGCAGGTCGGCACCGACGAGCAGCAGTTGGCGGCGCGTCTCGCGCAGGGGGTACAGCCCGGCGAACTTGCCGGCCTCGCGCAGGCCGGCGAGTGAGCGCGCCCGACGCAGCAGGAACCCGGCGATGCTGCCCCGCACCGGCCGCCGACGGCGGACCCGCCCGACCAGCTCCTCCAACGCCGCCTCCGCTGCCGCGCCGGCCCGTTGGAAGCGCTGGTCGGGGCCCTGCGCCGGATCGGTGACCCGCAGGTAGTTGGCGACCGCGGCGAAGACCGGGGTGGGGTCCTCCGCCCAGCGCGGCACGCCGAGGTCGACCTCGGCGACGCCCCGGTGACCGTAGGTGTCCAGGAAGGCGGCCATGCCGATGTCGGGCAGCGTTCCGTGGAGGTAGCGCGTGGCCAACTCGGTAGGCGGGGTGTCGAGCAGGAGTTGTCGGTGCTCGCCCGCGCCCTGGGCGAGCCGCCAGAGGGCCAGGTCCATCTCGATTGTGACGTTGTGCGGCATCCCGCCCAGCACGGTGTGGATCTCGTCGGGGCCGGCGACTCCCTTGAGCAGCGCGGCCGGCAGCGCCGCGGCGAGCATCCCCGCGACGATCGGCCACATGATCGCGTCGGCGCTGTCGTCGGCGTCGCGCCCCTGCACGAAACTCAGCCGATCGGCCGCGGTCCGCAGGTCGGCGGGGGCGGCCGATCGTACTCTGAGCTGCTCGATCGCCTCGAACATCCGGATCCGTGCGGTCTCGGGACGGGTCAGCGCCCGGAGGATCCCCACCACCGCGCGGCCGGCCGTGCGCAGCGACGCGGCGCCCTGCGCCCGGCCGCGCGTGCTGCGGCCAGCGGTCGGGGCGAACCGGGGGTCCGCCAGCACGTGCCGCATCACCGCCTGGGCGCGCGGGCCGAAGTCGACAGCCAGGAGCTTCACCAGTCGCCTGCGGGCCGACCGGTCCCGCGCCAGGTCGGTCAGGTCGCCGTAGAGCCGGCCGCCGATGTCGACGATCTCGACCCGGACGCCGAGCGCGGCGAGCATCGCGGCGATCTGCGTCCGCAGGGTCGACATGCCCATCGGCGTGACCGGTTGCAGCATCCCCTGGACGTGACCGAACTCCAGGTAGACGCGGGGGAGGGGCTTTCCGCTCTCCGGTGGGAGGGGGAACAGGGTGGTGATCGGCCGGGACTGCAGAAGCCACCTGACGCCGTCCGCGTCGATCGCCCACTCCACGTCCTGTGGGCAGCCGAACTGGGCCTGCAACCGGTCGCCAGTGGCGCGGAGGTCGGCCAGGTGTGCGGACGTCAGGCAGCCCGTGTCGGCCCGCTCGACGCCGTCGAGGACGTAGTGGTCCACGCTCGCCGCGCCGTCCACCACTGTCGTGCCCAGACCCACTGCGGCGTCGACGGCCATCTCGTCGCGGCGGCCGGTCAGCGGGTTCGCGGTGAACAGCACTCCCGCCACGGTGGGCGTGATCATGCGTTGCACGATGACGGCCATCCGTACCGTCTGGTGATCGATCTGGCGGGCGTCGCGGTAGGCGGTCGCGCGGTCGGTGTGCAGCGCGGCCCAGCAGGCGGTGATCGCGGCGATCAGGTCGTCGGCGCCCGTGACGTTGAGGATGGTGTCCTGCTGCCCGGCGAAGCTCGCGTCCGGAAGGTCCTCGGCAGTGGCGCTGGAGCGGACCGCGACCGGGCCCGCGCCGAGCCGCTCGTACGCGGCGACGACCTCGGCCGTGGGGATGACGCCGAGTCGGTGCGCCTCGGTGGTGACGCAGAAGCCCTCGGGCACCCGTTCGCCGTGCCTGATCAGCTCGCCCAGCCCGGCCGCCTTGCCGCCGACCAGCTCAACCATGTCGGCGGTCGCCTCGGACAACGCGATGACCTGCATCGGAGCCTTCTCTCTTTGCAATGCGACCGTATTGCATCCACCGTAACGCTTTTACGATGCAACTGCAATGTGACGGCGGCGCGGGTGTGACCCGGCACCGAGGCGTTGTCGGCGTCTGCCATCCTCGAGACGGTGACGACCGGCCGCCCGACCACACCCCGCCCCCACCGCCGCGCTCGCAGCCGCACCATCCGCGTCCTCGTCGCGCTCGTCGCTGCGGCGGCCGTCCTCGGCATCGCACTGGTCGTCGTGCCGATGCTGCGACCGGCGGGGCCGCGCCCGCTCTTCCAACTGCCGGTCACCTGCGGCGAGACGTGGCAACTGAGCACCTACCCCGGTCACGACGACTACGACGTCGACCTGTTCCCCACCGAGGGCGAGGCGTGGGGGCGGCCGGTGCTCGCGTCCTACGGCGGCACGGTCACCGAGGCGGGCATCAACGGGTCCCTGGGTGGCCGTACGCCGGACAACCCGGAGGGCCCCCGCGGGCGTGGCGGCGGTTACTGGGTGAAGATCGACCACGGCGGCAGGTGGGAGACGCAGTACCTGCACATGCTCGAACCGCCACTTGTCACTGTCGGGCAGCGGGTCGGTCAGGGCGACCAGATCGGGCTCCTCGGCAGCACCGGCAACTCCGGCGCCCCGCACCTGCACTACGAGCAGCGGCGCGGCCGGGAGAAGGTCGAGACCCACTTCGACGGGGCGCCGTCGGGCATCACCACCGACGAACGCGAAAAGATCCTCCGGCAGGTGAGCAACAACTGCCCGGCCGTCTCCTGAGGACGGCGGTTTGCCCGGCCCGGCTCGGGGCACTGACTGGGGAGACAGTTCGGACGCAGGGAGGAGCCAGCCATGGTCAAGGGTGACGTCGACACGTACCACGAGGACGGGCAGTGGAAGAACAAGCCGGAGGGCAATGAGCGGGCCAGCAGCACGCACGAGGTGAAGGCCGACGCGCAGGCCCAGGGCCGGGAGATGGCGGTCGACCGAGGCGTCGAACACGTGGTGAAGAAGCAGGACGGCACGATCGGGGAGAAGAACACCTACCCCCGCAGCCGTGACCCCCGCGACATCGAGGGCTGAGAGCTCTCGTTTCTGGTGGACCGACCTCCTCGGCGCAGCCGGGGAGGTCGGTCCTTTGTCGGTGGGAAGCCGATCTTCTCCGTACGGGAATTATGGGCGTTTTGGGGGGTTATAGTCCCGTTCGAGACTGGAGTGAAAGCTGGGAGTGCACATGTCGTTTCCGGGCCGCCGCCGTCCGAGCGGCATGGCGGCGCTGGCGGTGGCCGTGACCATGGGCGCCGTCGCGGTCGCGCCACTCCCGGCGCTGGCGGCCGGGTCGATCCTGTTCGACCAGCCGTTCCACAACAACACCGCGAACGGTGTGGGCGCCGTGGCGGTGCCGGGCGTGCCGACCGCGGGCGCCAGCAACGCGGCCTGCCTGAGCGCGGCGGGCAACTCGACCACCGGCCCGTTGCTGAGCTGCACCACGTCCACCGACCCGGAGGGCTCGGGCAAACTGCGCCTCACCCCCGCCACCACCACCCGGGAGGGCGGGGTGTTCGGCGCGGTGAGCGTGCCCACCTCGCAGGGCCTGCACGTCAGCTTCAACACCTACCAGTACGGCGGTACGAACCCGGGGGCAGACGGCCTCGCCTTCGTCCTGGCCGCCGTCGACCCGGCCAACCCGAGATCCCCGTCCACCCTCGGTCAGCCGGGTGGCTCGCTGGGCTACTCGGCGGCGTTCAACGGCGTGTCGGTGGGCCTCTCCAACGGCTACCTGGGCGTGGGGCTGGACGTCTTCGGCAACTTCAGTAGCAGCACGTACCAGGGGACCGGCTGCACGAACCCGCCGTACATCTCGACCACCGGCGGGCGGGTTCCCGGCCAGGTCGTGATCCGTGGGCCGGGCCGCAACGGAGTCGGCTACTGCGCGATCAACAGCACCGCCACCAGCACCTCGTCGGCCGCCCTGGCGTTGCGCGCGAGCACCCGGGCTGCCTCCGTGGTGCCGGTCGAGGTGGTCGCCAACACCACCGCGTCGCCGTACACCACCGACACCGGCATCACCGTGCCGGCCGGGCAGTACCGGGTCAGGTTCACCCCGGTCGGTGGATCGGCGCGGACCCTGGCCGGCAGTCTCCCGGTCGTGTCGCCGAGCCTGTACCCGTCGCCGACCTGGTTGAACGCCAGCGGCTACCCCCGGCAGCTCGCGTTCGGCTGGGTGGGCTCGACCGGCTCGGTCACCGACTTCCACGAGGTCGACAACGCCCGGGCGGTCACCTTCAACCCGGTGCCGGACCTGAACGTGGCGCAGACCAGCGCGGTCGGTGCCGCCCCACAGCCCGGCGACCCGGTCACATACTCGATCACCGCCGGGGTGGATCCCGGCGCCACCGAGACGTCGCCGATCTCGGTCACCCAGACCGTGCCGGCCGGAGTCGTGCCACGGGCCGCGTACGGATCGGGCTGGGTCTGCGCCGCACCGTCCGGCCAGACCATCACCTGCACCAACAGCAACGGCCCGTTCGTCGGCGGAAGCTCGCTGCCACCGATCACCGTCGCCGCGAGCGTGACCGGGACCGGAGTGACGCCGGCAGTGATCCAGACGGCCACTGTGGCGACCTCGTCCTCCATCGACGCGAACCCGGGTTACTCCACAGTCACCACCCCCGTGGCGCCCGCCACCGCGCCGAGCGGCGTCACCGTCACCCCGGCGCTGAGTTCGATCGCCGGGGGCATCGCGGTGACCGTCGGCGGCAGCGACCTCACCGGCGCGACCGCGATCACCATCGGTACGGCCGCCGAGCAGCAGGCCGGCACGTCGGTGCTGTTGGTGCCGTGCACGTCCGGCCCGGCCGCCGGCTGCTTCACAGTGAATCCCGACGGCACCCTCAGCATCTCCTCGATGCCCGCCCGGTCCAGCCCGGCGACGGTCACCGTCAGCGTCGTCACCCGGGGCGCCGCCGGCTCGGCGACCTACGTCTACGCGTCCGCGCCGGCCACGCCGGCCGCGCCCACGGCGGTCGCGGGCATCACCAGCGCCACGGTGAGTTGGACCGCCCCCGCGAGCAACGGCAGCCCGATCACCAGCTACCTGATCACCCCGATCCGGGACGGCGTCACCCAACCGACCCTCACGTTCGACGCCTCCACCACCAGCCGCACCCTGACCGGGCTGACCACCGGGGCGTCGTACACCTTCCGGGTCGCGGCGGTGAACGCGTTCGGCACCGGCGCGGCCAGCCCACCCTCGGCGGCCGTGGTGCCGTACACCCTGCCGGGAGCGCCGACGATCACCTCCGCCACCGCGGGGACCAACGCCGCCACGCTGGGCTGGACGGCCCCGGCCAACGGTGGCTCGGCGATCACCGGCTACACCGTGACGCCGTACCTCAACGGGGTGGCGCAGACCCCGCAGACCTTCACCGGGACCGCCACCACCCAGGTCGTCACCGGGCTGACCAGCGGCGCCACGTACACCTTCCGGGTGGCCGCGAACAACGCCGCGGGGACCGGCCCGCAGTCGGCGCCCTCCGCGTCGGTGACGGTCAATCCGCCACCGACGCTGACGTTCGCGCCGCCCCCGCCCGGCAAGGCGTACGACCCGTACCGGTACCAGTTGACGGTCGCCGGTGGCACGAGTCCCTTTGTCTGGTCGGTCAGCGCCGGTAGCCTGCCGGCCGGGCTGACCCTCGACCCGGCCACCGGCCTGCTCTCCGGCACTCCCACCGTCTCCGGGACGTTCTCGTTCACCGTGCGGGTGACCGACTCGTTCAACCAGGCCGCGACCCGACCGGTCGAGCTGGTCATCACCCCGCTCGGCGGGCTCTCCATCAGCGTGCCGGCGATCTCCGCACTGGGCACCGTCACCGCGGGTACCACCGGTGTTTCGGGTCGGCTCGGCCACCAACTTCACAACGGGCTCCGGTTCCGCGGGTGAGACCATCCCCAACAGCGACATCACGTACGCCTCCGGGCCGGCCCTCGCCACCACCGGCGTCGGAACGTTCCTCCCGCAGCCCGGCGCGGTGTTGGACATGCCGCGGACGGCCGCCGGATGGTCCGGTCAGGCCGGTGTCCCGAACTCCGCCACCTGGAACCCCACAATGTGGTTGACGCTCCCGCCCTCGGTGGTGGTCGGCGACTACGTGGCCGTCGTGACGCACTCGGTCATCTAGCCGAGCAGGTCCGCACTCAGGACGGGGCTGCGGACGCAGCGAAGAGCGCACGCCATCCGCTGTGGCTGCCCGCCATCTCGATGTGCTGGTGCGCGGTATACCTCAGAGGTATGAATATGACTCTGAGGTATACCGGTCTTCACCGCATCCGCCTCCCACGGAAGTGACCGACGGTCACCTCCGGCCCCCGACCACAGTCCGAGCGCTGCCGCTCTCAGACCCGCGGCCGGCTGCTGCCGGACGGACCGGTGACACGTCGCTGCCCGGCCGTACCCCTCGGGGACGGCCGGGCAGTCTGTGCGGCCCTGAGTCGGTCAGGCCAGCTGGGTGCGTTGCCGGCGGACGAGATACCAGCCGGCGAGAGTGATCAGCGCCAGCAGGGCGGTCCCGCCGACCGCGTAGACCAACCAGTTCGGCCCGGTGGAGGTCGCGACCGCCATCGGCGCCGCGACGGGCAGGCTGATCTTCCCGGTCGCGGTGCGTTCCACAACGCCGCTGGCAAGCTTCGCGTTCACGTCCCAGACCCCCGCAGGCAGAGCCTGGTTGACCTCGATCCGAACCTGGCCGCTCTGGCCGGGCAGGATCGTCACGCCGTTTGTCACCTTGAACGGGCCGGCCTGGACCTTCGCCTTGTTGAGCGACAGGGTGCCGGTCATGTCCACCGCGCGTTGGCCGGTGTTGGTGACCTTGGCGGTGACCACCGGAAACCCGCCGGGGCCCGGTTCTGCCGCCAGCCCCTCGATGCGGAAGTCGGTTGGCGGCTCACCACCCGGGCCGACGTCGAGGCAGACGCGGATGCCCACCCGGTGAATCTGGGTGACGTCGCCGGTCTGCTTCTTCGCGCTGGTGACCTGGGCCCAGATCGCCCCGTACCGCTCGCCCTTCGACGCCTTCCTCGGTACGGCGATCTCGACCTCGACCGGCCGTCGCTCGCCCGGGTCGCGGTTCGGGGGACGTTGATGATCACCTGCTGAGCCGAGGTGGGCTGACCCGGCGTGAAGGTGCCGCCACCGGCGGTCGCCGTCGCGGGGCCGGACCAGTACAGGACGTTGATGCTCGGGATCGTCTCCCCGGAGGTGCCGCCGCCGGTGACGAAGTCGGTGGAGATGACGGTGGCGGTCCAGTTGGGGGTGAGTGAACCGCGCTGGTCCAGCACTGTCACCGGGCCGAGCTGGCCGGTGACGGTGGAGCCCTCCACGCCGTGCCCGATGTTCGCCGTCGCCGGTACGGTGATCGAGAGGCCGCCAGCGGCGTCGACGGTGAGGGTCACGATCGTGTCGCCAGTGGTGTCAGCGGCGGCCGGCCCGGCGAGCGCGACGACGGCGGCAACGCCGGCCAGGCCCGCGAGAATCTTTCTACGTATTGAGTCTCCCTTGTCCTAGAAATCGCCCTTATTAGCAGCTCAGAGCCTATCTAGGATGAAAGCCACGTTCCGGACGAACGGCACGATCATTGCGATCTCGGCAGGTTGCTGTCACCGGACCGTGGGTGACGCGGCAGTGGTTCGGTCAGGCCGGCACCACGTAGGGGAAGGTGGCAGCGCGGGCGGCCTTGGTGACCTCCGGGGTGAGGCCGGATGTGGTGCCCGTGTTGAGCACCAGGGAGAACATCACCTCGGGTACGTTGTCGGCCATGTTGCGCCCGTTGCGGACCGCGAAGCCGTAGTTGGCCGCCGTGCCGACCTGGTAGGACAGCAGGTCGGGATAGAGCTGTCGGGCCACGCTCCACCCGTAGGCCTGCGGGTCGGGGGCGGTGCCGCTGGCGGCGACGACGCCGGCGACGGCGCTGGCGATCTCCTCGCCGTCCTCGGAGAGGTCCCGGCTGGGGTGCCGGACGTTGGCGGGGTTGGAGAAGTCGGTGTCGTGGGGCCAGAACAGCGGCCACATCATGGGGTGGCCGGCGCGGTTGATCTGTCGCCACCCGCCGGCGTCGGTGGCCAGCATCGTGCGGCACCAGACGCCGATGTCGGTGCCGTCGCGCAGCAGCGGCTCGTCGTGGGAGACCTCCAGGACGATCGACTCGACGGTCGTGCCGGCGAAGCTGTTCTTGGCCTGGTCCGTCCGCCACGCGGAGCGGTCCACCCGGGCGCCGTCCTTGAGCGCGCCGTTGATGGTGGCGAGCTCGTCGAGGTCGATGTAGAACGGGTCGGTGATCCGCCCCGCCCAGACCCGGACGTTGCCGCCGGTCGACACCTCGCCGGTGTGTCCCTCGGCGATGGGAGTTCCCATCGCGGCGTCCTCGCGGGCATCCTCGCCGGTGAGCTCGTACAACTGGAAGGTCTGTTTTCCGTTGCCGTCCGGCTCGCCGAAGGCGAATCGGTAGGTCAGCCCCTCCATCTCCGCGCCATTGAAGTGGATCTTGATTTCGTAGCGCGCCTCGGCGTGGAAGCCGCGCTTGATGTCCGCCTTCGTCACCGAGCTGTTGACGTCCATGACGAACACCGTGGCGCGGTCGCCGTTGAAGACGAACAGATCGTCGATGTAGAGCTGGCCGCCCTGGGCGGCGAGGGGGGTGTCGAGATGGTGCGACATGAGCTGACTCCCGAAATGCCGGATTCTGGACTTATCCGAACATAGCGGTCGTCGAACTGCTCTCCCTGCCATCGGGTTAATTCGGGCTCGCCCGCGACTGCGGAGGGTCCACGGTGAAGGGCCGCCCGACGCTGCGTCAGCGGGGCGGCCCTTCGCTCGTGCCGGGCGTCCCTAGACGCGGGACCACTTCTGGTTCGCGGCCCCGATGCAGTCCCACAGGTGCAGCTTGCCGCCGTTGTTGGGGTTGGCGTCCCGCACGTCCACGCACCTGTTGGCGTTGAGGTTCACCAGGTCGCCGGCGGCGTTGAGGGTGAAGCGCTGCGCGGTGTTGCCATTGCAGCTGACCAGGTTGACCTCGGTGCCGTTCGCCGTGCCGGCCCAGGCGGGGTCCATGCACTTGCCCATCGCGCGGACCGTGCCGTCGGAGGCGAAGGTCCAGGCCTGGGCCGCTGTGGTGTTGCAGTCCCAGATCTGCAACTTGGCCCCCTCGACCGGGTTGGCGCTGGGAATGTCGATGCACCGCCCGCTCTGCGCGCCCCGGATCCGGCTGGTGCCGGGCGTCGGCTCGCCGCCGCCGGAGGTGTAGCTGGACACCCGGACGTAGTCGACGAGCATCTGCTGCGGGAACTGCGTGGAACCGTCCGGGTAACCGGGCCAGTTGCCGCCCACCGCCACGTTGAGGATCATGAAGAAGGGGTGGTCGAACACCCAGCGGTTGCCGCCGAGCCGCGCGGGATCGACCCGGTGGTACTGGACCCCGTCCAGGTACCACGTGATCACGTTCGGCTCCCAGTCCACCCGGTAGGTGTGGAAGCCGTCGGCGAGCGGCACCCCGATGGTGCGGCTGCCGGTGATGCCGCCGCCGCCGGAGTAGCCGGGCCCGTGCACGGTGCCGTACACGGTGTTGGGCTCCCGGCCGATGTTCTCCATGATGTCGATCTCGCCGGCGTCGGGCCAACCGCCGCCGGTGCCGAGCATCCAGAACGCCGGCCAGATGCCCTGGCCGCGCGGAATCTTGATCCGGGCCTCGAACCGGCCGTAGGTCTGGGTGAAGGTGGACGCCGAGAGCAGCCGCGCCGAGGTGTACTCACAGCGCCCGTAGTGGCACTGGTAGTTGGCGGGATTGTCCCGGCGGGCCGTGATGACCAGGTTGCCCTGGCCGTCGTGGACGGCGTTGCTCGTGCTGTTCGTGTAGTACTGCCGTTCGTTGTTGCCCCAACCGCCGCCGCCGATGTCGAAGCGCCACTTGTTCTGGTCGACGGGGGTGCCGGCCGGCGAGTTGAACTCGTCCTGCCAGCTGATGGAGCCGATGGCGGCCTCGGCTCGGTCGGAATTCGCCGGGACGAGCGCCGCGGTGGTCGCGACGAGGGCGACCGCCAGGAGGACGAGGGGACGAGACCGGGTGCGGGCTGTGAACACGGGAGGCTCCTCAGCGGGGGGAGTGGTGGAGGCTGCGCGGCGAAGAGGACGGAGAGCGCTCTCCGTAGAGAAGCATGTCGATATCATGCCTTTCTGTCAAGAGTGTTTCCAATACACCCGCATCGCCCTTCGCGCCGGGGCGCCGAGCACGGCTCGGCGACCATCAGGTGACTCCGAGATGGACGCGACGATCCCCGTCGCCGGGCTCGTCCAGGTGGCCCTCATCGCGTGGACGACTGCTACTCGATAGCTGTCGAATCGACCCTTCCTATTGCCGTGGGGCGTCCACCCGGGACAGGATGACGAGGCGTGCGGGAAACCTCCTCGTAACCTGCGCGCTGCTGGTCTCTGTCACAAGGAAGTGGGAGTCAGTCATGAGCGACGCGTCGACGGCGCTGGGTGTGCGCCTCTACCCGGACCTGGTCGAGCGAGGTGGTCTGGCCCCCGCGCTCATCGAAACCGCTGCCCGACACGGGCTCGATCTCGGCCGGGTCACCGCCCCCGAGCAGGGGCGGAGCCGATTCACCTGCGCCGAGCTGCACTCCGACCAGGGCGTGGTCTGCGTGAAGCTGGGATCGCAGGCCCGATACTTCATGATCGACCTGCGGGTGTCGGACGAGGTGCTGGCGCGCGGCGACGTGATGGACCTCCTGCAGGTCGCCAAGGTGGCCGCGGCTTGGCAGGCCGGGTTGACGGTCGCCGAGCTCACCGCCCGGTTCCCGTTCATGGAGGAGATCAGGCACCGCCCGTCGCCCGTGGCCCAGGTCAGCTGACGCGCCTCCCCGGAACGGGTCAACAGCGCAACCGCGGCGGCAGCGGGGCCTCGACGCCGACCCCACGGTCCAGGTAGGTCGACTGGACGAAGGCGACGAAGCGTTCCGCGTCGGTCGCGGTGGACGCCAGCCCGAACGAGACACGGACCGCGCCACCCGTCGGCAGGCGCAGCGCGGCCAGGTACTGATCGATCGTGTCGACCCGCGCCAACAGCCGCCGCCGCACCGAGTCCCGGCTGATGCCGAACGCGCCCTCACCCGCGCCCGGGTTGCAGAAGCAGCCGGTCCGCAGGGCGAACCCGGCCACCGCCGACTCCCGCGCGACAAGCCGCTCATCGACAAGGGTGCCGTCCGGATCGCGGAGATTGAACGTCACGGTGCCGCCGCGGCCCGCGCCCGTCGTCGGCCCGTACACCTGGACCAGAGGTTGGCCGCTGGCATGCCGCAGCGTGGCCAGCCGCGCCAGCAGCCACTCGGTGAGCAGACCGACCCGGGAATGCACGAGGTCCACGCCGATCGAGTCCAGCCACCGCAGCCCGAACTCCACGTCCGGGATGCTCAGGAAGTTGAGGGTGCCGTCCTCGAACGCCGACTCGTCGTCCATCGACCGGTGCCAGTCACCCTGCACGCTGACCGCGCGGATCGTGCCACCGGCGAACCAGGGCCGGCGCAGCCGGGCCAGCGCGTCGCGGCGGGCCAGCAACGCGCCGACCCCGGTCGGGTAGCCGAAGAGCTTGTACCAGCTCAGACACACGAACTCCGGCCGGACGACGCTGAGATCCAGCCGATTCGTCGGCGCGAAGGCGGCAGCGTCGAGCAGCACGTCGTAGCCGTGTTGGTGGGCCAACTCCACCCAGCCCAGCGGGTGCTGCACGCCCGAGAAGTTGCTCTGCGCCGGATAGGCGAACAGCCCTCGACGACCTCGGCCCCACCGCCTGCCCCGGTTGGCGTCGAGCACCGTGGCCAGGTCCGACTCGGCGACCCGCAGCTCCGGCCCGCTCAGCGGCACGTAGCGCACGGGCGCGCCGGCCGCCCGGGCGTACTCGCGGATGCCGTTTACCGAGTTGTGGTTGTCCCAGGTCAGCACGAGCGGCGCGGCGCGGCCGAAGTCGTACGCCTCGCCGACCAACCGGCAGGCGCCGCTGGCGTTCGGGGTGAAGACCACCGCGTACTCGGACGGGTCCGCCCGGAAGAAGTCGAGCACCGCGCGTCGTGCCGACTCCACCAGGGACCCGGCCGCCGCGCTGCTCGGGTTCTCCGAGTGCGGGTTGCCGTACAGGCCGGCGAGCAGCCGGTCGTGATGTTCGCGTACCTGGGCCTGGGCCGTGACCCCGGCCCCGGCGTAGTCGAGGTACACCTGCCCGGCGGTGTCCAGGTGCCGGTATTCGGTGGCGCGCAGCTCGTCGAGCCGGCCGGTGGCGGCGTAGCCCGGCAGCGCCGTGGGGGAGGAGTGCGGGATCGGCTCAGGACGCACGACGGGAGTCCCGTCGGACCAGCACCGCCCAGGCGGCGCCGAGGAAGAGCAGCGTGAAGCCGCCGAGCACCAGCCAGTTCACCCAGACCGGCCGGGAGAAGCTGTCGCCGTACGTGGCCAGCAGCGGCGGGCCGAGCGGGGAGCCGCCGTCGCGCCAGAGTCGTTCCACAGCGGCGGTGTGCCCCAGACCCTCGAACGCCCAGCGGTTCGACATCGCGACGCTGAGCCACTGACCGCCGACGGCCATGGCCGGCACCGGCAGGATCGCACCGACGAAGAGCACCTGCGGAAAGCAGAGCATCGGCAGCATGAGCGTCGCCTGGGCCGCGTCGGAGACCGTCGCGGAGCACAGCAGACCGAGGGTGAGCGCTGCCGCCGAGGAGAGCAGCAGGGTCGCGTACAGGGCCGCGAAGTCGGCGCCGTCGACCGGTGGCAGCCGGTCGATCCCGCGCAACACCCCGAGCAGGGCCAGGTCCACAAGGGCCAGCAGCGGCAGCAGCACCGCGACCTTGCCCATCAGGTACGGCAGCAGCCGGACACCGGCCAGCCGCTCCCGGTGCAGGATCGCCAGCTCGGTGCAGATCTGGAGTAACCCGTAGGTCAGCCCGAAGAAGAAGCCGCCGAACGCGATCCAGAACAGGATCATCACCGTCACGGTCGGGCTCGGCCGGGTGGGCTCGAACGCCCCTGGTCGGAACAGCAGCGCGAACATGCCGAGCACCATCAACGGCGAGCCGAGCAGGATCGCCAGGGTCAGCCGATTGCGGACGATGATCTCGGCGTTGCGCGCGGTGAGGACGGCCCACTGGCGCAGCCGGCCGATCCGCCGGGGCGCGGGCCTGGCGCTGCCACCGTCGCCGATCGCACCGGCCGGCGGGCTGGCGTCGCGCCGCGCGGCGAAGCGATCGGGCCACTCGGCCGGATGCGCCGCCTCGTCGAGCCGCAGGTGCACCTCGGCGAGGGACCGCAGGTCGAAGAACTCCCGGGCGGCGGCGGGCGTGCCGGTGAACGCCAGGCGGCCCTGACGGGTCAGCACGACGACCCGGTCGCAGCGGTCCACGTCGGTGATCTGGTGGGTGGTGAGCACGACTGTGGTCCCGGAGTCGGCGAGCGTCCGCAGCACCCGGAGCAACTCCACGGCGATCGCCGGGTCCAACCCCGAGGTGGGCTCGTCCAGGAAGAACACGCCGGGCCGGGTGAGCAGCTCGACGGCGATGCTCGCGCGTTTGCGCTCACCACCGCTGAGCAGGCCCACCGGTGTGGCGGCCTGTTCGGTCAGGCGCAGTTCGGCGAGCACCTCCGCGACCCGGCGGCTGACCTCGGCCGGCCCGGTGCCGGGCGCCAGGCGCAGGCGGGCGGCGTAACGCAGGGTGCGGGCCAGTGGCAGCTCGCGGTGGATGATGTCGTCCTGCGGGACGAAACCGATCGCGCCGGCCGGGGCGGCGCCGTCGTAGGTCACGGCGTCCGCGGTCGGTCGCCGTACGCCGGCCAGCAGCTCCAGCAGGCTGGTCTTGCCGGCGCCGCTGGCGCCGATGATCGCGACCAGCTCGCCCGGGGCGATGGTCAGCGAGATGTCGTCCAGGATCTGGCGACCACCCCGGACGACCTGGCCCAGACCACTGGCGGCGATGCCGACGCCGGTCCGTGGCGGAGAGGTGGTCTGCTCGGTCGTCATGTCGAGTGCTCGATCCGGTCGGGGAGTGGTCCGCCTGAATATCGTGCCTCGCCGATGTTACTGACCGGCCGCGCAGTGCGCCGGAGTGGACGGTCCACGACCGTCGTCCGTTCAGCCGGTGGTGGTGGTGGTCCGCGCCTCCGCCGGCACCTGGAGGAGATCCAGGCAGTTGCGCCACAGCGTCTCCAACTGGCTCGGATCGTTGAGCAGCTTCGCGAGCAGGACCCGCCCCTCGATCTGCGCGACGATCGATCGGGCGGCCTCCCGGCTGTCGACCCCCGGGCCCGCCAGGCCGCGTTCCTTGGCCTCGACCACGACCTGCTCGATGAGGCTGATCTGCTCCTCGAAGATCTCCTGGAGCCGACCGCGGATCTCCTCGGCCTGGTTGCTGAGTTCGAGGGCGAGGTTGCCAAACAGGCAACCGGCGACCACTCCGGCTTTCTGCTGGCCGACGCGCTGGACCTCCTCGGTGGCCTCGAACAGGTCCCGGAGCCGCTGTAGCGGGTCGCGCTCGCTGCCGAGCAACTGCTCCCACTGGCGGCGCTGGGTGACCCAGTGCTCGTCGATCACGGTGCGGGCGAGCGCCTGCTTGGACTCGAAGAAGTAGTAGAAGCTGCCCTTCGGCACGCCCGCCGCCGCGCAGATCTCGGCCACGCCGAGCGCCGTGTAGCCGCGCTGCTCGATCAGCGCGGCGGCCGCGTCGAGGATCTTGTTCTTCGCGTCACTGGTCCGTCCCATGCTTTGACGATACACGACCGGTCGGCTAGCTTTTAGTCGACCAGTCGTCTAGTGAAGGTGGTTTCCTCATGAACAGCAGTCAGAACCAGCGGGTCGTGGTCATCACCGGCGCCTCCCAGGGCATCGGTGCCGACCTCGTGAACGCCTACCGCAAGCTCGGGTACGGCGTGGTGGCGACATCACGCTCGATCGGCGCGTCCCAGGACCCGGAGGTCGTCACGGTTCGGGGCGACATCGCCGAGGCCGACACGGCGGAGCGCGTGGTGCGTGCCGCTCTGGACCGGTTCGGGCGGATCGACACCCTCGTGAACAACGCCGGCGTCTTCGTCGCCAAGCCGTTCACCGACTACACCGACGAGGACTTCAACCAGGTCACCGGGATCAACCTCGCCGGGTTCTTCCACCTCACCCAGCGCGTCATGCCTCACCTGCTGGCCAGCGGCAACGGTCACATCGTCAGCATCACGACCAGCTTCGTCGACCAGCCCAACTCGAACGTCCCGTCGGTGCTCGCATCGTTGACAAAGGGCGGTCTCAGCTCGGCGACCAAGTCGCTGGCCATCGAGTACGCGGGCCGCGGTGTCCGGGTCAACGCCGTCGCGCCCGGCGTGATCAAGACCCCGATGCACCCGGTCGAGACGCACCAGACGCTCGCGGGCCTGCACCCGGTCGGCCGGATGGGCGAGACCAGCGATGTCGTCGACGCCGTCGTCTACCTCGAGTCCGCCCCGTTCGTCACCGGCGAGATCCTGCACGTTGACGGCGGCCAGAACGCCGGTCACTGACGGCGTCCGACACCGAGAAGGGAGCGAACGATGCCGATCGTGACCATCCAGATCACCCGCGAGGGCAGCACCGCGGGCGCGTCCGCGGCGACAGCCGAGGAGAAGGCCGCCCTCATCAAGGGCGTGAGCGAGTTGCTGCGCGACGTCCTGAACAAGCCGTTGACGTCGACCTTCGTGGTGATCGACGAGGTCGAGACCGAGAACTGGGGTCGCGGCGGCCTCCCGGTCGAACAGTTCCGCCGGCAGCAGGTGCCCGAGTAGGCCGAGGATGCCCGCCGAGGTGACGGGCAGGATCCGCGCCGTTGGTGCGGATCCTGCCGGTCGGCGGCGTTGATCATTTCGGGTGCGTTCCCGGGGCCGACGGCCGTCACCGTCTCGGCTGGGCCCTCGGAACCCGGCTAGGCCGCCGAAACCTCGACGAAGAACTGTCGCAGAGTGTCGGCTACCAGGGTGGGCGCCGTCATCGTCACGAAGTGCGACTGACCCGCCCAGACGACGTGGCGGACCGCTGGGATCGTCCGCGCGAGGGTGTCCATCGTCGCGGGCATCGGCGCCCAGGTGTCCGCGCCGGCCAGCAGAAGAGTCGGCACGCTGATCGAGGACCACCGGGCGATGTCCGTGCTGTCCCCGGCGAGGGCCTCGAGATCGTGCAGCCAGCCGATCGCCGCGCGCCGCGCCTCGACCGGGTCGGGCGTCCGGTCGCCCGCCGAGGCGGCGAGCGCGGCGACGATCTCCGCCGGGACCCGGGTCACGTCGTTCAACGCCGCCGCCATCGCCGCGGCGTCGTCGCGCTCGAAGGCGGCACGGTACCGGGCCAGCAGGGGTGCGATCTCCGCTCCGGCCGCGAAGAGCGGGGGTTCGAAGATGGCGAGCGAGCGGATGCCGCGCGGATCGGCCGCGGCGGTGTGCAACGCCAGTGTCGATCCGTAGGAGGCGCCGACGACATGGACCGTCCTGCCGGTGGGCTGCCGTGCCGCCTCGATGACCGCGAGCAGGTCGGCGGTCTCCTCGCTGAAGGACTTGGGGCCGGGCGGGACGTCGCTGGGACCGTAGCCGCGCCGGGCCGGCAGCCACACCTCGTGGTCGCTGGCGAGCTGGTCGGCGACGGTGGCCCAGGAGTGCAGCCCACCCCCCGACCCGTGCACGAGGACGACGGGATCGCCGGCGCCCAGGCGGCGGACCACCAGGCGCGTCCCGTCGGAGGACTCGACGTGCTGATCGTGACTGCTCACTGCTGCTCCTGTCGTGCGGTCGGCCAGTTGCTCAGCGTCGTGTGGACCGCGTCGAGGATCGAGTGCCACGACGCGTCGACGGCGCGGGGATGCCCGAAGCCGTCGACGGCTTCGAGACTCGCGAAGCCGTGCAGGGTGCTGCGGACGAATCGCATCGCGTCGGTCAGCGCCGGCTCGTCGAGCCCGTAGCCGCGCAGCATCGCGTAGCTCAGCTCGATCAGGCGCAGATGCCCGGCCGAACCCGTGCCGACCTCGGGCGGAAGCGGAAGCTGCGTCGCCGCGTACTGCCCGGGGCGCGCCACGGCGAACGCGCGCCAGGCGTCGGCGAAACCGACGAGAGCCCGGTGGCCCGCCCGCCCGGCCACGGCGAGCGCGAGCTCGTCGGCGAACGCGGCCGCCGCCCGGACCGCGACCTGCTCGATCAACGCGTCGCGACTGCGGACGTGCACGTAGAGCGCGGCGTCCGAGACGCCGAAGTGGCGGGCGACGGCCGCGACGGTCAACCGGGACAGACCGACCTCGTCCGCCAGGTCGGCCGCGGCGGCCGAGACCCGCGCGCTGGTCAGTCCCTGCCGTGGCATACCGAACCTTTGTTTCACTAGGAAGAAACTTAGGAGCCCTAAGATAGCAGCCGATGGCCCGCCTGGTCCGTCGGCCCGGGGCATGAACGGCCCGGTCGGGGGAAGACCGGCTCTTTCGTCGCCGAACAGGAGACCAGGGATGCGAGCCGTCGTGTACGCCGACGTCCGGACCGTCGCGGTGCGGGAGGTGCCCGACGCGACGCTGGAGGCGGAGACCGACGCCCTCGTGCGGATCACCTCCACCGCGCTGTGCGGCACCGACCTGCACATGTACGACGGACGGACCAGTGCCGACCCCGGGCTGGTGCTCGGCCACGAGCCACTGGGCGTGGTGCAGGAGGTGGGCCGGGCGGTGCAGACCGTCCGGCCGGGAACCCGGGTGGTGATCCCCACCCACCTCTTCTGCGGGACGTGCGTGATGTGTGCCCGGGGGCTCTCGGCGGCCTGTCTGCGGGCGCGGGCGGAGGGGCCGGGCGCGGCGTACGGCTACGCCGGGATGGGCCCCTATCGGGGCGCCCAGGCCGACCTGCTGCGGGTGCCCTGGGCCGACGCCAACTGCGTACCAGTGCCCGGTGAGCCGGGGGACGGGTACGAGGACGACTTCGTGCTGCTTGCCGACGCGTTCGTCACGGGGTGGCACGCCGCCGCCACGCTTGCCGGGGTCGAGCCCGGCGACACGGTGGCCGTCTTCGGCGCCGGCACCATCGGCCTGCTCGGCGCCTACTCGGCGCTGCTCCGGGGCGCCCGGGTCGTCTACTGCGTCGACGGCGTCGAGGCTCGGCTCGACAAGGCCGGGGAGATCGGCGCCGTACCGATCGACTTCCGCCGGGGGGACCCGGTCGAGCAGATCCGCGCCGACCGGTCCCGGGTGGGGCTGCCGCTGGGCGAGGAGAAGCTGGGTGGCGTCGACAAGGTGATCGACGCGGTCGGGTTCCAGGCCCGTGACCGGGAGCACCCGGACCGCGAGCGCCCGGACCAGGTCATCGCCGACGCCGCCCGGCTTGTCAATCCCACCGGCGCGATCGCGGTCGCGGGTGTGTATCCGGAGCAGGATCCGCGTCCCGGACCCGGCGCTGATGCCCACGAGGATCTCGTCGCACCGTGGGGGGCGCTGTTCGCCAAGGGCGTCGCCGTCCGGTTCGGCCGTACCCACGACCGCCGCTACACGGTGCTGCTGCGCGACCTGGTCGTCGCCGGTCGTGCCCGGCCCAGCGTCGTCGTGACCCACCACGGCAGCCTGGCCGACGCGCCGGAGTTGTACCGCCGCTTCGACCGGCGGGAGGACGGGGTGATCAAGGTGGTGCTACGCCCGGCTTGACCGGTCGGCGCCGGGGCGCGGGACGGGACGGACGGCCCCGATCCGCCCTTAAGGGACGTTAAGTCACGGATCCGTCTCCTGGTGGCGGGCGTGACGCGACGACGATTGTCTATCCGATCCGTCGGCAGAGGTGTGGGTCACACCGTCGGCCGAGGGTCGTCGGGCGGTCGCGGGCGGAGCGCCGGCGGCGCGACCCCATCAAGATCATTCGATGACGGCGAGCGGCCGGCGTAGCATTCCGCTCCCGGGCTGACGCGGATCATGCCTGGTGGCGGGCCTGTCGAGGAGGACCGGAGCCGATCGCGGCGCCGCCCACCATTTGACAACGTTGCCACCGGCAGGCCAAGGTGCCGGGAGGGGCTGCGGAGGCGGCTGTGACAGGCGAAAACTGTGTTTCGTCTATATTGCCGGATTGTTACTTTTTCAACAGTCCCTCGCCTTGCGGATGGCCCTGCGGCCGCAATACGTTGCCGTCAACAACAAAACCAAGTGAAGGTTCAACCTTCCGGAGGCAACCGATGACGTTGGCGAGGTGGTACGAGCGATGAGCAACGTGCCGATCCTCCTTGAGATGCGCTCCATCACCAAGGAGTTCCCCGGAGTCAAGGCCCTCTCCGACGTCAACCTGGTGGTTCGCGCCGGTGAGATCCATGCCATCTGCGGCGAGAACGGTGCGGGCAAGTCCACGCTGATGAAGGTTCTCAGCGGGGTCTACCCGTACGGCAGCTACGACGGCCAGATCGTCTACCAGGGGTCGGAGAGCAAGTTCTCCGACATCCGGGCCAGCGAGAACGCCGGAATCGTGATCATCCACCAGGAGCTCGCGCTCATTCCCGGCATGTCGATCGCCGAGAACATCTTCCTCGGCAACGAACCGCGCAAGCGGGGCGCGATCGACTGGAAGGCCGCGAACCGGATGGCGCTGGACCTGATGGCCCGGGTCGGCCTCCAGGAGGACCCGGACACCCTGATCAAGGACATCGGTGTCGGCAAGCAGCAGCTCGTGGAGATCGCCAAGGCGTTCGCCAAGGACGTGAAGCTGCTCATCCTGGACGAGCCGACGGCCGCGCTGAACGAGGCGGACTCCCGGCACCTGCTGGACCTGCTGCGCGGCTTCCGCTCCCGCGGCATCACCTCGATCATGATCTCGCACAAGCTGAACGAGATCGAGGCGATCGCCGACCAGATCACCATCCTGCGCGACGGCCGGACCGTGGAGACCCTCGACGTCAAGGCGGACGGGGTCGACGAGGACCGGATCGTGCGGGGCATGGTCGGCCGTGAGCTGAGCAGTCGATTCCCGGACCACACCCCGAAGATCGGCGACGTCTTCTTCGAGGTCCGCGACTGGAACGTCCGGCACCCGATCTCCGCCGACCGGCAGGTCTGCAAGAACGAGAGCTTCGTGGTGCGCCGCGGCGAGATCGTCGGCTTCGCCGGCCTGATGGGCGCGGGCCGTACCGAACTGGCGATGAGCGTCTTCGGCCGCTCCTACGGGGTGTTCGAGTCGGGCACCATCATCAAGGACGGCAAGGAGATCGTCCTGAAGTCGGTCGCCGACGCGATCGACAACGGGCTCGCGTACGTCAGCGAGGACCGCAAGGCGATCGGCCTCAACCTCCTCGACGACATCAAGTCGTCGACGGTGGCCGCCAAGCTGTCCAAGATCTCCCACCACGGCGTCCTGAGCCAGGTCGAGGAGTACCAGGCGGCCGAGGCGTACCGCAAGGAGTTGCGGACCAAGGCCCCGACTGTCGACGAGAGCGTCTCCAAGCTCTCCGGCGGCAACCAGCAGAAGGTCGTCCTGGCGAAGTGGATGTTCACCGACCCGGACCTGCTGATCCTCGACGAGCCGACGCGCGGCATCGACGTGGGCGCCAAGTACGAGATCTACGGCATCATCCAGCGGCTCGCCGACCAGGGGAAGGGCGTCGTCGTCATCTCCTCGGAGTTGCCTGAGCTCATCGGGCTCTGCGACCGCATCTACACAGTGTTCGAAGGCACCATCACGGGCGAGATCGCTCGGGCGGACGCCACCCCGGAAAACCTCATGAAGCAGATGACCTCGACGAAGAAGTTGGCCTCCCGATGAGCCGTATCAAGGACCTTCAGAAGAATCTGTTTGGAGGTACGACCTCCAACGCGCGCCAGTTCGGGATGATTTTCACCCTGGTGGCGATCGTCCTGATCTTCCAGATCTGGACCGATGGGCTGACGCTGCGCTCGGACAACCTGATCGCGCTGTTCCAGCAGAACTCGTACATCCTGATCCTGGCCATCGGCATGCTCATGGTGATCGTCGCCGGGCACATCGACCTGTCGGTCGGCTCGGTCGCGGCCTTCACCGGCATCCTGGTCGCCAAGTCGATGACCGAGTGGGATCTGCCCTGGCCCGCCGCCATCGCGTTCGGCCTCGTCATCGGCGCGGTGATCGGCGCCTGGCAGGGCTTCTGGGTGGCGTACATCGGGGTGCCGGCGTTCATCGTCACCCTGGCCGGCATGCTGCTGTTCCGCGGTGGCAACCAGTTCATCGGCAACGCGCAGAGCATCCCGGTGCCGGAGGGCTTCCGGGAGATCGGCTCCGGCTTCCTGCCCGAGTTCGGGCCGGACTTCGGCTACAACAACGCCACGCTGCTGCTCGGTCTGGCCGCGGCGGTGGCCGTGGTGTGGCGCGAGATCCGGGCCCGCAACACCCGTCGGGCGATGGACGCCGACCCGGCGCCGATGTGGGTCTCCATCCTGCGGATGGCCGTCATGGTCGGGGTGATCGCCTTCGCGGCGCTGCGCTTCGCCAGCGGTCGCGTCGGCACCAGCTTCCCGATCTCGGGCATCATCCTGGTGGCGCTGGTCATCGCGTACTCCTTCTACACCCGCAACACGGCCGGCGGCCGGCACATCTACGCCGTGGGCGGCAACGCCCGGGCGGCCGAGCTGTCCGGCGTGAAGCTCAAGCGGGTCAACTTCTTCGTCATGATGAACATGTCCGTCCTGGCCGCGCTGGCCGGCATGATCTTCGTGGCCCGTTCGCAGGCTTCTGGCCCGCAGGACGGCAACGGCTGGGAGCTGGACGCCATCGCCGCGGTCTTCATCGGCGGCGCGGCGGTCGCCGGCGGCATCGGCACCATCAGCGGCTCGATCGTCGGTGGTCTCGTCATGGCCGTGCTCAACAACGGCCTCCAGCTCCAGGGCGTCGGCACCGACAAGGTCCAGATCATCAAGGGCCTGGTCCTGCTGCTGGCCGTCGCGATCGACGTCTACAACAAGAGCCAGGGGCGGTTCTCCATCATCGGGAGCCTGATGCGGCCGTTCCGCCGCGACGACTCCGCCTCGCCCCCCTCACCGCCGGACGCGGAGCGCGAGCCCGCCAAGGCAGCGGTGTCCGGCTGACGGTCACCGACCTCACCACCCCGTTACACATCCAGAAAGGCAAGTCCTCACCATGCGTAAATTCTTCGGCACGTCGGTGGTGGCCATCAGCGCCGCCGCGATGCTGGCCCTCGCTGGCTGCGGCTCCGGCCGTGACGGCGACTCCGACACCAAGGGCGGTGACGCCAAGGGCTTCGCGGCGAACTCGCTGATTGGCGTGGCCCTCCCGGCCAAGACCTCGGAGAACTGGGTCCTCGCCGGTGACCTGTTCACCAACGGCCTCAAGGAGGCCGGTTTCCAGGCTGACGTGCAGTACGCCGGCGCGTCGACCACTGTCGCCGACCAGCAGGCCCAGATCACCGCCATGACCACCAAGGGCGCCAAGGTCATCGTCATCGGCGCGACCGACGCCGCGCAGCTGGCGACCCAGGTCGCCGCGGCGCACGCCGCCGGCGCCAAGGTGATCGCGTACGACCGGCTGATCACCAACACGCCGGACCTCGACTACTACGTCGCGTTCGACAACTTCAAGGTCGGCCAGCTCCAGGGCCAGGCCCTGCTGGACGGCATGAAGGCCAAGAAGCCGAACGGCCCGTACAACATCGAGCTGTTCTCCGGTTCGCCGGACGACAACAACGCCGGTGTCTTCTTCAACGGCGCGATGGACGTGCTCAAGCCGGAGATCGACAAGGGCAACGTCGTCGTCGCCTCGGGTCAGAAGGACGTCAAGCAGACCGCCATCCAGGGCTGGAAGGCCGAGGGTGCGCAGGCCCGCATGGACCAGCTGCTGACCTCGACCTACGGCAACAAGGAGCTGGACGGCGTCCTCTCCCCGAACGACACGCTGGCCCGCGCCATCCTGACCTCGGTCAAGGGCGCCGGCAAGCCGACCCCGATCGTCACCGGCCAGGACTCCGAGGTCGAGTCGGTCAAGTCGATCGTCAAGGGCGAGCAGTACATGACGATCAACAAGGACACCCGCAACCTGGTGAAGGAGACCATCAACATGGTCAAGGCTCTCCAGGCCGGTGACAAGCCGCAGGTGAACGACACCAAGTCGTACAACAACGGCAGCAAGGTCGTCGACACGTTCCTGCTCCCGCCGGTCGCCGTCACCAAGGCGAACGTGGTTGAGGCGTACGCCTCGGACCCGAAGCTCGCGCCGCTCACCAAGTAATCACCGCACGATAGGTAGCAACGCCGATGGGTCCCGGATCTCCTCTTCCGGGACCCATCGTCGTCCTGACGGCCCCGCACCACCCGGCACCGACCCGGAAGGAGGTCTGACCGTGGCAACACCCGTCCGGTCCAGGCCAGCCGGCGTCGGCCGCCACACCGAATCCCCGCTGTCGTCGGTCCCCGGCGCCAGCCAGGAGGAGATCCGGCGGCAGAATCTCGGCGCGGTGCTGCGCTACGTGCACGTGCACGGGCCGACGTCCCGGGCTGAACTGACCAGCCGGCTCGGCCTCAACCGAAGCACCATCGGCGCCCTCTCGGCCGACCTGGTCGCCAGCGGCCTGGTCACCGAGGAGGCACCGACCACAGCCCGCCGCGCCGGCCGGCCCTCACTGGTGGTCAGTCCCCGCTTCGACAGGGTCTACGCGCACGCGTTGAGCATCGACGCGGACCGGCTACGTGCCGCCCGGGTCGGCCTCGGTGGGCAGATCCTCGATCGGCGGGAGATCCCGCGACCCAGTGGCCTCTCGGCTGTCGACGCCGTCGAGCCCCTCGCCGACCTGGTTCGGGACATGGAACGCTCCGTGGCCGCCGACGCGCTGCTGATCGGCGGCGGCGCCGCGGTCACCGACACCACCCGTGACCCGGACGGCCGGATCCGGATCGCCAGCATCGACGAGACGCTCGGCGTCGCACTGGAGGCGGAGTTCAGCGGTCGTCCCGGTTTCGTGGCCGGCGACCTGGCCGACATCGCCGGGCTGGCCGAGCACGTCCGGGGCGTGGCGGTGGGCATCGACGACGTCATCTACCTGCACGGTGACCTCGGCATCAGCGCCGGCATCATCGTCGGTGGCCGACTGGTGATCGGGCACCGCGGTCACAGCGGCAAGGTCGGCCACATGGTCGTCAACCCCAACGGCCTGCCCTGCGGCTGCGGCTCACGCGGCTGCTGGGAGACCGAGATCTCCGAAGCCGCGTTGTTGCGGCACGCGGGCCGCGATCCGAGCGACCGCGCCGCGGTGGCCGAGGTGCTACGCGCGGCGGCGGACGGCGACCGAACCGCCCGCGCCGCCGTCGAACAGGTCGCCGGGTGGCTCGGCTTCGGTGTGGCCAACCTGGTCAACGTGGTCAACCCGGATGCCGTGGTGTTCGGTGGGTCGCTTCGTGACATCTTCACCGCCGGAGCGGACGTCGTCCGCGAGCGGCTGGACACCATGCCGCTGCCGGCCTCCCGCGAGCACCTGCGACTGCGCGCGGCGGCACTCGGCCGCGACGCCGTCCTGATCGGCGCCGCCGAGTTGGCCTTCGACAAACTCCTGGCCGACCCGCTCAACGTCGGCGTCGCGGGCCAGGCCGCGACCACCGAGCCCGCGTAGCCGCGACCGCCCCCGTCGGTGAATTGTGCGGGGCCGGCACCCGAACCCGCCGCCCACAGCCGACGAGGACAATCGACGGCCTCCGTGACGTCAGGCCGATGCCGACGCCGCTGGCTGATACGTGCAGTCGAGCGCACGGGCGACGTACAGGCCGTGGTTCAGATAGGCCAGAAAAGCATCGATGGTCCCGTTGTCGAGCGCCTCCTGTGCGGCTGCCTGCACGTTGGCGCCGGCGTTCGGCATTGTCCGGTTCACCGCGATCCGCAGATCCGTGGACCAGGTGGTCCGCAGGTTCGTCTTGAGGAACGCGCGGAGGTCGTCCGCGGTGCCGTCCAGCCGCGCCTGGAGTCTGCCGGGCAACATGGTCAACGAGTCGGCGACCGCCGCGGCCAGGATCTGGTTGGCCAGCACCCGCACCTCGGTGTCGGAGGCCGTGTCGAGGTCGACTGTGACAAGCTCGCGAATGTCCGCGTACAGCTTGAGGGACCCGGCGTCGAGCGCACGGGCGATGTACAGGCCGTGGTTCAGGTAGGCCAGAAGGGCGTCGATGGTCCCGTTGTCGAGCGCCTCTTGCGCGGCTGCCTGCACGTTGGCGCCGGCGTTCGGCATCGTCTGGTTCACCGCGATCCGCAGGTCCGTGGACCAGGTGGTCCGCAGGTTCGTCGTGAGGAACGCGCGGAGGTCGTCCGCGGTGCCGTCCAGCCGCGCCTGGAGTCTGCCGGGCAACATGGTCAACGAGTCGGCGACCGCCGCGGCCAGGATCTGGTTGGCCAGTACCCGCACCTCGGTGTCGGTGGCGGTGTCGAGGTCGACGGTGACAAGCTCGCGAATGTCCTCGTAGACGACCGCTTGGCAGGATGTGGCGGTGAGCCCGGGCGATCCGGTTTGAGCCGCCGCCGATGTCGCCGGGACCAGGAACGCCAGTGCCAGGAGGACGCTGGCCGTAATCTTCCGTCGCATGTGAACTTGTTGTTCCTTTCACCCTCACGTTCGTGATCGTCAACGCGAAACATACAAGCTGTTCGAGATCCGCGTGGGCCGGTGCGACTGGCCGGCTGACCCGCTCGACGACTGCGCCCCCGGTGGATCGGTCCACCGGGGGCGCGGTCCGTCAGCCTGCCGGCCGCAGCACCCGGCCGGGGCCGGCGGCGTTGTCGGCGGCGGCCTGGCTGCGTTGCGCCCCGGTGACGCAGACGTCGTCGCCGATGAACGCCTCGCGCCAGACGTACCCGGCGACGCAGGTGTGCGGGCCGTACGGTCCGCTGACCCAGCGGCTCGCGGCGACCGCGTTGTCCGCAAGCACCTGGGAGCGGGTCGTGCCGCTGACGCAGACGTAGTCGGACTGGTCGGCGTCGCGCCAGACGTACCCGCTGACGCAGGTGTTCGGGCCGGACACCAGGCGGGCCGGGTTGCGCCGGGACGCGGCGGCGGCGTTGTCGGCGGCGGCCTGGCTGCGTTGCGCCCCGGTGACGCAGACGTCGTCCCCGGCGTACGCCTCGCGCCACACGTAGCCGGAGACGCAGGTGTGCGGGCCGTACGGGCCGTTCACCCAGCGGCTCGGCGCGGCGGCGTTGTCCGCCCACACCTGGCTGCGGGTCGCACCCGTGACACAGACGAGGTCGCCGGCTCGGGCCTCGCGCCAGACGTACCCCTGGAGGCAGCGGTTGACCACGTCGGTGGTCACTGTCACCGACGCGGCGTTGCCGGAGAGCCAGTTCACGCCGATCTGCACGCCGTTGGCGTTGAGCGACTGGGCCGGCCCACCGCCGGGCCCGGTGCGCAGCAGGGTGGGAGTGCCGTCGCGGACCTCGTGCAGCAGCACCGTGTCGGCGGGGATGGCAGCGCTCCAGCCGGTCTTCCGGCGGAACTCGACTGTGTAGTAGTGGAACAGGTCTGCCGGGTCGAACGGGATGCGGATCAGCTGCGGGCCGCTCGCGGCGGGCACCTCCAGCGGGGCCAGGGTGAGGGCACGCGAGCCGACGCCGTCGGCGGCCATGGTGAAGATCCGGTTCTTCGGCAGCCAGCCCAGCTCGTCGCGGTGCGGCCCGTTGAGCCCCACCGCACTGGTGCCGAAGTTCGCCGTGTTGAACGCGTAGATGTGCATGGCGCTCATCTCGTCCCACGGGTCGTCGTACTCGCCCGGTTGGGACCACGGCGCGTTCTGGTAGGTCGTGTCGTTGGAGAACGAGTGGCCCAGGTTGTAGCCGTGCAGCATCTCGTGCGCGGCGAAGCCGACGTTCCAGGCGCCCGGGTCGAGCAGCACCCGGCCGCCGGCCGCGCCGGAATCCACCCAGTCGTTGAGCATGACCGCGATCCGGTTGCCGGCGGGCACCGCGTAGCCGGCGGTCGCCGCCGTGTCCACGCAGCGCTGGATCCGGGTCCACCTGTCGATCGACTGGAACTGCGCCAACGTGTACGGCATCGGGTACCAGCCCCGCACCACCGAGCCGGCCAGCGACACCCGCCCGCCGGACTGGTCGGCGAGGTAGTCCGCCACGCCACCGGTGCCGACCCCGGCCGCGGTGAGGAAGTTGGCGAAGTGCGACGGCGGTTGTGGCTCCGCCGGCTTGTCGCTGAACTTGCACAGCAGCACCGACCAGGCGGTCGCGTTGCGGATGGGGCTGGCCGTCGCCGGTGCGGCCGGCAACGCCACGGCGCCCAACGTGGCGCAGGCGAGCGCCACGGCTGACGCGGCGACCCGACGGAGGATTCTGGACTTCACGTGTGCACTCCCATCTCCGCGACCCGGCCAACCCGGGCCCGGCGTCCACATCGGAGCACTGTGGGTGAGTGAAACGGCACGTTGAGTCGCGTTGGCGACGGGCTGGAATCCGACTTCGCCGGCCAGGGAGCGGACCGGGTGCTCGCCGAGGCCCCCGCCCCCCGACGAGCACCCGTCGCCCGGCTACGCGATCCGGCGCACCCGGCGGATGGCGAGGTAGAGCAGCAGCAGGGCCAGGGCGACGAAGATGCCCGTCTCGATCCCCTGGAACAGCCAGAACCGGTCCGCCGGCTGGTACAGCTGCCAGTTGTACGCGCCCGGCTCGAGTCCCAGTTCCGCGCCGCAGGCCCGGCCGTCCGGCCCCTTGCCACCCGGCGGACACTGGATCCGGCCGCCCTCCGAGATCATCGTGCCGTCGGGGTTCCGGACGCCCTGGGCGAGGATCCAGTCGCCCCGGCTGATCTCCGGCAGCCCTTCCCCCTCGATCGGGAAGGTCTGGGTACGGGCCGGCTGGTAGTGCCGTCGGGCCAGCAGCTCCACCGCCGCCCGGACGCCGATGTAACCGGCGAGGGTGATGCCCATGGCAGGCAGCATCCGCTTCCAGACGGTGCCGGCGAAGACGCCCAGCGCCACGGCGAACAGGGTGTACCCGATCGGGACGACGCCCTGCAGATCGAAGACGATCATGCCGAACCGGCCCTCGTACGCGGCCGTGGTGAGCGGGTCGACCCACCAGGACATGCCCAGCCCGTAGACCGTCGCGAGGACCAGGACGCCCGCGCCCACCAGCCCGAACTTCACAAGTGCCCAGCGGGTGCGGCCGACGCCCTGGGTCCAGACGAAGCGGTGCGTGCCCTGTTCCACCTCGCGCGCGACGAGCGGTGCGCCCCAGAACAGGCCGACCAGCGCCGGCAGGGTGATCAGCAGCACGGCCACCAGGTTGAGGCTGTCGTACCGGTCGCCGAAGCGCCGGAAGCCCGCTTCGCAGGTCTCCCGGGTCGCCTGCGCCACGTCGGCGCTGGCGAGTTGACTGGCACAGTTCGTCAGCCCGAGGTCGGCGAAGGTGTGCCGCATCGCCAGGCCGATCGGCACCAGCAGCGCGGCGAGCGCCGCGAGCGCCAGCAGGGTGTAGAACGCCTGCTTGCGGTGTTGCCGCCAGGTCAACCAGATCATGCCGCCACTCCCCACTCGCTGTGCCTGGTCTGCGTGGTGCCGTCGGCCAGGTAGGCCAGCACGACGTCCTCGAGGCTGACCTCGCGGACCGTCCAGGCCGGGTCGGTGACCGGGCCGTCGGTGCGGACCAGCAGCGTGGACTGCCGGTCGGTGTGGCTGGCCCGGATCACCGCGGCGACGCCCCCGATGACGCCGCCGTCGTGCCGGGGGCCGACCAGTTGGCGGTGCTCGGTGACCAGGTCGTCGACGGCGCCGGTGAGCTGCACCTGGGCGGAGTTGAGCACGATCAGGTAGTCGCAGACCCGTTCCAGGTCGGCCAGCAGGTGCGAGGAGAGCAGGACTGTGGTGCCGGACTCCGCGACGCTGCCCATCAGCGACTGGAGAAACTCCCGGCGGGCCAGGGGGTCGAGGCTGGCCACCGGCTCGTCGAGCAGCAGCAGCCGGGGCTGCTTGGCCAGCGCGAGGGCGAGCGCCACCTGGGCTCGTTGCCCGCCGGAGAGCTTGCCGACCGGCTTGTCCGGTGGGATGCCGAGCTGGGCCAACCGCTGGCGGGCCAGCGTCGCGTCCCACCGCTTGTTCAGCTTGCCGCCGGCGACGACAAGCTCGGCGGCGGTGAAGTCCCGGTAGAGCGGAGTGTCCTGGGCGACGAAGCCGATGTCGGCCAGGCCCTCGGTGTCACCGTAGGGGGATCTGCCGAAGACGCGCACCGTGCCCGCGTCGGGCTTGAGCAGGCCGACGGCCAGGTGCAACAGCGTGCTCTTGCCCGCGCCGTTCGGCCCGACCAGCGCGGCGATCCGGCCGGCCGGCAGGTGCAGCGAGCAGTCCCGCAACGCCCAGGTGCTGCCGTACCGCTTGCCCAGCCGGTCGGCCTCCAAGATCATGTCCATCCTCTGTCCTCTCGATCCGGCTGCGCCCCCGGCTTCGTGGCGGAGCAGCCCTTGCTTCGGTGCCTGGTGGTTCGTTCGCTGCACGCTCAGGCGGGCTCCTTCTGCGGGGCGTCGTCGGCGAGGCTGGCTCGCAGCGTGGTCTCCACCAGGGCGATGACGTCCTCGGCCGAGAGGCCCGCGGCCTGCGCGCGGTGCAACCAGGCGACCAGGTCCTCGCGTAGCTCGGCCTGGTTGGGCAGGGACGCGCCGGCCAGGGTGCGCTGGACGAACGTGCCCACCCCGGGTCGGCCACCGACCAGACCCTCGATCTCCAGTTCCCGGTACGCCTTCAGCACCGTGTTCGGGTTGATCGCCAGTGACTGCGCGACGTCCCGGACCTTCGGCAACTGGTCGCCCGGCGTCAGCAGACCGACGCGCAGCGCCTGCTTCACCTGCTGCACGAGCTGCATGTAGGTGTTCACCTTCGACCGGCTGTCCAACACGAACTCGATCACTCGTGATGATCCTTCCTGTTGTCCTACGACAGTAGGACTAATAGACAGCTTCATCGGTGCTCCCGCTCCTGTCAAGTTCGCGGTGCGTCGCGGTGCACCCGGCGCGTCGGGCCCGGTGGCACCGGCGGGCCAGAGGTTGGCACCAACGGGCCAGCCCAGCGGGAAGGGACCGCCAACCAGTTCGCGGCGGCGTGGAGGTGTTCGATGGTCACCAACGAACTGGCGACGTCGAGAACGACTCCACTACAGGCGGCCCGCTCCCGGGGGCGGGTACGCGGGCGGCTGATCCTGCTCGGCCCGGCGTTCGTCGCCGCCGTCGCGTACGTCGACCCCGGCAACTTCGCCACCAACTCCGCCGCCGGCGCCCGCTACGGCTACCTGCTGGTCTGGGTCGTGGTGGTGGCCAACCTGATGGCGATGCTGGTGCAGACCCTCACCGCCAAGCTGGGCCTGGCCACCGGGCGCAGCCTGCCCGAGCTGTGCCGGGAGCGGCTGCCCCGGCCGCTGAACCGGCTCATGTGGGTGCAGGCCGAGTTGGTCGCCATGGCCACCGACCTGGCCGAGGTGATCGGTGGCGCGGTCGCCCTGTACCTGCTCTTCGGCATCCCGCTGCTGCCCGGCGGGCTCATCATCGGCACGGCGGCGTTCGCCGTGCTCGCCCTGCGCTCGCGCGGGTTCCGCGCCTTCGAGATCGCCATCGCCGTCCTGCTCGGTGTGATCGTGCTGGCCTTCGCCGCCAACCTGCTCGCCTCCGGCTCGGACCCCGGCTCCGCCATGGCCGGTCTGGTGCCTCGGCTCCGGGGCACCGACAGCGTGCTGCTGGCCGCCGGCATCCTGGGCGCCACAGTCATGCCGCACGTCATCTACGTGCATTCCGCACTGACCCGCGACCGCATCCCGGCCGCCGACGACACCGAGCGTCGGATCCTGTTCCGTGGCCAGCGCACCGACGTGCTGCTCGCCCTGAGCGCGGCCGGCGCGGTGAACCTCGCCATGCTGCTGATCGCGGCGGCCAGCTTCCGCGGCGGCGGCCCGGGTGGCGCGGACAGCCTGGAGGGTGTGCACGCCGGGCTCGGCCAGACGATCGGCACCGCTGCGGCGTTCGGGTTCGCCGTCGCTCTGCTGGTCTCCGGGCTGGCCTCCACCAGCGTCGGCACCTACGCCGGCGAGGTGATCATGCAGGGCTTCCTGCGGCGGCGGGTGCCGTTGACGCTGCGCCGGCTGGTCACCCTGCTGCCCGCCCTGGCCGTGCTCGCCATCGGCCTCGACCCCACCCGCGCGCTCGTGCTGTCCCAGGTCATCCTCAGTTTCGGCATCCCGTTCGCGCTGATCCCGGTGGTCGCCTTCACCCGGCGCCGCGACCTGATGGGCAACCTGGTCAACCACCCGCTCACCACCGCCGCCGCGTCGCTGGTGGCCGTGCTGGTGGTCGCGTTGAACGCGTTCCTGCTCTGGCAGGTCGTCCTCGGCTGAGCCGGCTGAGCCGGCTGAGCCGGCCGGTGGTCGGCGACAGCGGGTGGGTCAGGTACGGCGGCCCTCGTCGCGGGTGGGGATCTCCTGGCGCTGTTCGAGGGCGTCGGCCGGATTGGCGTCGGCCGGCAGCGACGTCACCTCCTCGAGCGTGCCCGCCGGGAGGGCGCCCTGCTCGGCCAGGTCCGCCTCGGACGCTTCCGGGTCGACGTCACCCGACACCCGGTCCGGCGGGCCGTAGTCGACGGCGTTCTGCCGCTGCTCGTGGGCGTCCGCCTCCGGGGGAGGAAACGTGTCGCCCTGATCATCCCGGTACGTGCTCATCGGAGCCTCCTGCCCGGCGGGTGTCGACATGCCGCCGGGCCGCTGCCTACCCCGCATCGCGGAACTCAGGCCTCCGCCTTCGATCACGATCCGCTGGCGCGGCAGTGCCCCCAGGTCGCGCCCCGGACCGTCGTCGGGGTGCCGAGATCCACCGGTGCCGGGCCGTCCGCGCAGGTCAGCGCGCCCACCTGGCCGCCGGCGAGGATGGGCGCCGCAGCGGTGCCGGTCAGCGTCAGCGAACCAGCCACCCGCGCCCCCACCACCGTGACGTGGTCGGTGGTGCCGGTCAGCGCCACCGCGCCGCGTACCTCGCTGTGCAGCAGCTCCACGGCGGCGGCGCGGGAGGATGCCAGGCTCCCGGCGATGGTGGACCCCTCGGCGACCAGGGCGGCGCCGGCCGCGACGGTGACCGGACCGGTCACCGTCGCCGCGCGCAGGCAGGTGACGCCGGCGGTGACCGACAGCGGGCCGAGGTGCCGGCCGGTGACCACCCGGGTGCAGGCCGGTGGTGGCGGGATCAGGGTGGCCACGAACGCGCGGGCGGCCCCGATGTTGCCGACCGCGTCGATGCCCCGGTAGTCGATGGTGTGCCGGCCGTACCCGGGGGACCGCTCGACGAACGGGGACACCGACAGGCCGCCCGAGCCGAGGTTGCCGTAGACCAGGCCGTCCACGTCGGTGCCGGTGGCGGTGAACCGGAACGGCGACCGGGCGTCGGTGGGCCAGCCGTAGTAGTTGTGCCACCCGTCGCCGTCGAGCCGGAACTCGGAGGTGACCTGCCCGGTGCCGTCGTCCGTGCCGGTCAACGCCATGGTGAACGGGCCGTTGTACACGTACTCGGTGGGTCGACCCGGCCGGGTCGTGGTGAGCAGCGGCTCGGAGAGGGTGTAGGCGACGTCGGGTCCGGTCGCGTCGACAGTCCAGGTGCGGGTCACCGCCGCCCCGGTCGCCGGGTCGCTGACCCGGGCGGTCAGCCGGTGGGTGCCGCGCGGCAGCCGCAGCGCGCGCAGCTCCACGTCCCGGTCGCTGCCCGTGTCGGCCACCGGTCGGCCGTCGAGCGACCAGCGCACGCGCGGGACCCGATCGGTGGGCTGGCTGGTCCGTACGTACACCACGTCGCGGGAGCCGACCGGTCGATCGGTCGCGGTGGACTCGGTGATCGCGAGCGGCTGCGCCACCGGCGGGGTGCGCACAGCGGTGTCCACCGTCCAGGTCCGGGTCTGGGTCAGCGACGGCGAGCGGCGCACCGCCGGGTCGCGGACGAACTCCGTCGGGTCGGTCACCGTGGCGGTGACCGTGTGCCGGCCGGGCTTCAGGCGCAGCGTCCGCAGATCCAGGTGGCGGGCGTTACCGGTACGCGGCACCGACCGGCCGTCCACCGACCACGTCACTGTCAACGCGTGGCTCACCGGGTGCAGGGTGTCCACCCAGAGCAGCCGGTCCGGGCCGACCGGCTGGTCGGTGGCCGTGCCGCCCTGGACGATGCCGACCCGGCCCGCGATCCGCTCGGTCATCCGCTCCCGACCGACCTGGTCGAAGTAGAAGCCCAGCGACTTCATCATCGAGTGCCGGCTGGGCCGCCACACCCCGCGCTGGAGATACAGGCCGCCCTCGTAGCGGCCGATCGTGCCGCCCGCCTCGCTCGGCTCACCCAGCCAGCGCCACCACTTGGCGTGGGTGTCGCGCAGCTGCCGCTCGGTCAGCACCGTGTGGTGCGCCGAGTCCGGTTCCGGTCCGTCGTACGTGTCGCCGGGCACCCCACGGCCGTAGTAGTCGTACTCGTCCTGCAAACCGCCGAGCGAGTGCCCCAACTCGTGCGGGCTGATCAGCGCGGAGAGCGCGTTGCCGCCGGAGGCGGTGGCGTTGCTGCCGCCCGCCCCACCGTAGGTGCCGCTGTTGGCCAGGGCGATCAGTTGCCGGTTGCCCGGGTTGGTGCCGACGGCGAGGTCGGCGTACGCGTTCGCGGCGACGCCGTCGACGGTGAGCAGGCGTTGCACGCTGTCCGGGTTGCAGCCACCCCAGAAACCCATGTCGAGCACGGTGTCGCGCTGCGGGGCGGACAGGTCGGGGTCGCAGTCCACCCCGGACTCGGGCGAGACGATCTCGACCGCGTAGACGTTGAAGTAGCTGCGGTAGGACTTGAACGGCTCGATCGTCCACAGGGTGTTCAGGTGCCGGTCCACGTGTGACCGGAAGGTGGGCAGGTCGGCCTCGGTGTAGCCGTCACCCAGCAGCACCAGGTTGAACCGTTCCGCCGGATCACCGGTGACCTGGATCGGCACCACTGTGGCGGTGTCCACCGGTGCGGCGGTGGCCGGTGTGGCGACCGTCAGCCCCGCCGCGACGAGCGCCGCGACGCACAACCCCGCTCTGATCCGCACCCCGCGCCCCTTCCGACGTGCCGGGCGGCCGGACGGCGTCGGACGTCGGACGCCGGCGGCGCGCCGTCGTCCGGGTCAGCCGGACCGCTGTCACCTCGGACCGTACCGGGGTCCGGGCCGACACGTAAGCCTGCGCCGCCGCCACGGTGGCACCAGCCCGCGCTGGACCCCCACCGCCGCCCGGAACCCGCGGGTGGCAACGTCCCCGCGCTGACCCCGCCGGTGGCCCGGATCGGCCAGGATGGGCAGGTGGCCGGGGCGCGGCCGCGACGAGGAGGGTGGGCGATGCGGGTACGCGGGCGGTTGACCTGGGGACGGCGTGCCCGTGCGGGTGTGGCGCTGGCGGCGCTGCTCGCCGGCGCGGCGGCGCCGGCCGTCGCGCTGACGCCGGCAGCGGCGGCGGGTGCGGGGGCGGGTGCGGCGGCGGCCGGGACGCCGGTGTGCCAGGTGCGCGACGACCGGCTCCGCGAGATCTCCGGGATGGTCGCCACCGACGACGGGTACGTCATGATCAACGACGGTGCCGACGACGAGGCCCGCCGCCGGATCTTCTTCCTCGACCAGCGCTGCGCGGTGGTCCGGGCGGTGGCCTTCCCGTCCCGCCCGCGCGACACCGAGGACCTGGCCATCGGTCGTGACGGCACCGTCTGGGTCGCCGACATCGGCGACAACGACCACTCCCGGCCGACGATCGCCGTCTGGCGGCTCGCTCCCGGGGCGGACGAGCCGGTGCTGCACCGGATGACCTACCCGGACCGCCCGCACGACGCGGAGGCGTTGCTGCTCGACGCGTCCGATCGGCCGCTGATCATCACCAAGGGCGGCAGCGGCACCGTCTTCCTGTATTCCCCGACCGCAGCGCTGCGGTCGGGCGCGACGACGCCGCTGGCCTCGGTCGGCCAGGTGACCCTGCCGACGACAAGCACCAGCAACCCGTTCTCGTTCCTCGGGCGCGGCGTGATCACCGGAGCGGCGAGCGCACCGGACGGGCGTCGGGTGGCGCTGCGCAGCTACGCCGACGCCTTCGAGTACGACGTGCCCGATGGCGACGTGGTCCGCGCGCTGACCACCGGCACCCCGCGGATCACCCCGTTGCCGGACGAGCCCCAGGGTGAGTCGGTCACCTACAGTCGCGACGGCCGGTCGTTGCTCACCGTCTCCGAGTCCGCCGACCAGCCGGCGGGCACCCGTCCGACGATCCTGCGCTACCCGGCCACTGACGGACCGGCCACCGCCGCGCGCCCGACGGGGTCCGCCGCTTCGGCGTTGCCCACCCTCGTCCGTCCGATCGCCGAGGACACCACCGGCCCGGGTGGCCGGATCTGGCTGCTGGCGGGCGGCGCCGGAACGGTGGTGGCGCTGCTCGGCCTGGCCGGCGTGCTGCGCTGGCGGCACACGACGCGCCGGTGAGCGGACGCCGGCGGTGCGGCAGGATGGTGGAATGTCCGTGCTGTCCTCGTTGCGTCACCCGATCGTCGCGGCCCCGATGGCGGGTGGCCCGTCCACGCCAGCGCTGGCGGCAGCCGTCTCCGCCGCCGGTGGACTGGGCTTCCTGGCCGCCGGGATGATCGACACCGAGCGGCTGGCCGCTGACGTCGCGGAGGTCCGCGCGCGCACCGACCGGCCGTTCGGCGTCAACGTCTTCCTGCCCGACCCCGGCGGCATCGACGACGCCGCCGTCCGGGCGTACGCCGAGCGGCTCGCCCCGCAGGCCGCCGAGCGCGGGGTGAGCCTGGGCGAGCCGGTCGGCGGCGACGACGCGTACCCGGAGAAGCTGGCCGCGCTGCTCGCGGACCCGGTCCCGGTCGTGTCCTTCGTGTTCGGGCTGCCGGACCGGGCGGCGGTGCTCGCCCTGCGTGAGCGGGGCACCGAGGTGTGGGCCACCGTCACCCGCCCGGACGCCGCGACTGCCGCCGCCGACCTGGGCGTGGACGCGGTGGTGGTGCAGGGCACCGAGGCCGGTGGGCATCGGGGTGGTCTGCCGGACGACGACGACTACGCGTTGTTGCCGTTGCTCCGGTTGGCCGCCGCCCGCTGTGACCGGCCTCTGGTGGCCGCGGGCGGCATCGTCGACGGTCCCGCGCTGGCCGCCGTGCTGACTGCCGGCGCCGCCGCCGCGCAGCTCGGCACGGCCTTTCTGCGCTGCCCGGAGGCGGGCACTTCGCCGATGCACCGGACGGCGGTGGCCGGGGCCGCGCCGACCGCGCTGACCCGGTCGTACACCGGCAAACGGGCCCGGGGCGTGGCCAACGACTTCCTGCGCCGGCACGACGCGTCGGCGCCGACCGGTTACCCCCAGGTGCTTCACCTGACGCGTCCGCTGCTGGCCGCCGCCCGGCGCGACGGGGACGCGTCGGTCGCGAACCTGTGGGCGGGGCAGGCGCACCCCCTCGCGCGGGACCTGCCGGCAGCCGAGGTGGTCACCGAGCTGAGCGCCGACGCCCGAGCCGCGTTGGCGGCGGTCGTCGAGCGGTCGACACGCTGGAGCTGACCGGTGGCCTCGGGCCGGCGGCACGGCCGACCGGCAAACCCGTAGAGTCTCGCCGTGATCGAGATCGGTGCGCAGGTCGACCTGTCCTACCCGCCCGACCGGGTCTGGCTCGCACTGACCGATCGGAAGCTGCTCGGACGGTGGTTCGCCGAGGCCGACACGGTCGAGGGCGTGGCGGACCGACTGCTGCTGCACACTGCCGAGTTGCCCGGCTTCGAGGCCAACGTCGAGGTCGAGGTGACCGAGCGGCAGGAGCCGACGCTCCTCGTGCTGGCCTGCGACGAGGCCGGCCGGCTCAGTGAGCTGACCTGTGCGGTCACGGCCACCAGCCAGGGCTGCCGGCTGGAGGTGCGGGAGGTCACGACGCACGGCGCGTGGTCCGCCGACCAGCACGACCCCCGCGAGCAGCAGCTGCGCCAGGCGCTCACCGTACGACTGCCGGCCATCCTCGACTGGCTCGCGTTCCAGCAGGTCGACCTGCGCCGTGTCGACGGCGGGATGACCACCGAGCTGCCGCTGATCGGCGCGCTCGGCACGTCCGGACGCGCCCGCCGTCGGCGTCGCACAGTGGTCGCGGTGGTCGCCGGTGCCGCGCTGCTGGCGGGAACGGCCGCCTGGATCACGTTGCCGCCCGAGGCGACGCCCACCGCCGCCCCGGCATCGACAGCCGCGCCGTCGCCGTCCGTGACGGCCGGCAAGACCGCCGCCGCGCCGTCGGCGACCTCCTCCGCGCGCCCGTCGCGGAGCGGCTCACCGTCGGCGACCACCCGCCCGAGCCGGACGCCGTCGGCGACGCCCCCGAGCCCGAACGCGTCCGCCGCGCCACCCCCGCCGCCAGCGCCAGCGGTGGTGGCCCGGTACGAGACCGCCTCCAGCCGGCTGTTCGGCTACACGGGTGAGGTAGTGCTCGACAACCCGAGCGGCGCAGCGGCGGCGGACTGGGCCGTGGTCGTCACTCTCGGCGAGGGCACCACTGTCGACGACGTCGACGGCGCGGACTGGCGACAGAACGGACGGGCGATCACCTTCACCGGAGCCGCCCTGGCAGCAGGGGAGTCCCGGACGATCAGCTTCGACGTCCGCGACAGCCGGCCGAAGGCCCGGGGACCGGAAAGCTGCACGATCGACGGGCAACCCTGCGCGGGTCTCTGACTAGGCTGCCGGCATGGCACTGCTGCACAAGGCGACCCTGCGCCCCACGAAGCTCGACCTGCTGGCGACCTGGCTTCCCGACCGACAGTGGTTCGCCGGGTCCACCGGCGTCGAGCTGGTGAGCCGAGGCGCCTACCGCTTCGACGATCCGGCCGGCGAGGTCGGCATCGAATCCCTGCTGGTCAGCACCCCTGACGGGCCGGTCCATCACGTTCCGCTCACCTATCGGGCCGCGCCCCTCGACGGCGCGGACGCCTGGCTGGTCGGCACCACCGAGCACTCGGTGCTCGGCCGGCGCTGGGTGTACGACGGCTGCGTCGACCAGGTGTACGCCGCCGCGCTCGCCCACGCCATCCGCACCGGCTCCGGCCAGGCGGAGCAGTACTTCGAGGTGGACGGTCGGCGTCAGGTGCGCGAGCCGAACATGACGATCACCGTCAGCGGCGCCGTGGACGCCGACGCGGACCCGGTCGGCGCCGTACGCCGGGTGGTCGACGAGGACAGCACCCTCGTCGTCACCGACACCGTCGAACTTGTCGTCGTCCGCCGCCCCGGCGGCGCCGACGCCGCCGGGGCCGCCCTGCTGGGCAGGTGGCCCGGGCAGCCGACGAGCGTGCCGCTGGCGTACCTCCGGGCGCGGTGAGCGTGGCGGTGGGCGGCCCGACGAGGCGGGCCGCCCACCGCGTTCACCACTGCGCCGGAGGCGGGGGCGGCGACACCGGCGGCCGGTCGTCGCAGGTGATGGTGTTGGGCAGCAGCCACGGCGCGAGCCAACCGCCGTCGTTGCCGCCGAGGTCGGTCACCGTGAACTCCGAACCGGCCGGGGTGAAGTGGAACGAACCGCAGTTGTTGACCCCCACCGCGCCCACGTTGCGGGCGTCCACGTTGGCGAACGAGGCGGACCCGGCCGAGCGGGCGCTGACCACCGAGGTGCCGGCGCCGTCGACCCGGATGTCCCGGAACCGCACGTTGGAGATCGAGTAGAGGTCCTTCACCGGCCAGTCGCTGACCAGCATGATCGCGTTGTAGGTGTTGTCGAGGTACGCGTCGCCGGTCACCTCGATGGCCGCGTCGATGCTGCGGTCCAGGGCGAAGAACCAGATGGCGCCCAGCCCGATGTTCCAGTTCAACTCGTACGTGCCGGCGCGGGCGGTGGTGTTGTCGGTGATCCGCAGGTGCCCGGTGAAGGGCTCCGCGCCGAAGCGGGCCCCGACGTGGATGCCGCTGCCCTCGCGGACGGGGTCGGCGACGAGGTTGTGCGAGACGGTGGTGTCCGTACCGCCGTAGATGGCGATGCCGTTGGCCAGCGTCGGTGACTGCACGGTGTTGTGGTCGAAGGTGTTGCGCGCGTTCGCCGTCTTCTCCGACCACATCGCCAGACCGTCGTCGCCGGTGTTGCGGACGAAGGTGTGCGCCACGAGGGAGTCGGTCACGCCGGTGTGGAAGTTGAGCGCGTCGGCGATCTGGTCGACGACGATGGTGTTGGTGACCCGGACGTTGCGCATCGGCCCGTCGAACCACAGGCCGGCCTTGGTGTGGTGCAGGTACAGGCCGTCGATTGTGGAGTCGTTCATCGCCCCGCCGATCGCGTTGACCTGGTCGGTGTCGATGCGCTCCCGGACGTCTCCCTCGATGGTGAAGCCGGAGAGGTGGACGTTGCGGCTGCCGCCGTCGGCGGCGTCCCGGCCGTAGAACCCGACGCCGGTGTGCACCGAACCGTCCGGCGCGGGCGTGGGCAGGGCGACCTCACGGCCCTTGATGACGGTGTGCCAGTTGCCGGCGCCCTCGATCGTCACGTCGTCGACGATGATGTGCCGGTTGACCTGGTAGGTGCCCGGCGGGACGTAGACCGTGAGGTGGGCGCGCCGGGCGAAGGCGATGGCCCGGTCCAGCGCGTCGGCGGAGTCCCGCCGGCCGGTGGGGTCGGCGCCGAAGGCGAGCACGTTCGCCGCGAGCAGCCGGACGCGCGGCGGCGCGACCAGTTCGGAGTCGAGCAGGTCGATGACGGTCCAGGCGGCGGCGCTGCCGGTCGGCGCGGTCAGGCGGATCCGGTCACCGGCCCGGTAGGTGCGCCCGAGCAGCAGTCGCTGCTCGTCGTAGAAGTGGGTGGGCCGGAACGGCGTGCTGATGCTCGGGTACGGCGTGGTGGCCGCCGGCACGCACTGGCACTCGGTGATCCACCAGTCCGGGTGCAGCAGCCCGGCCTGCGGGTCGTTGGTGAACGGGTACTGGTTGTAGAGCCACGAGTACTGCGAGGTCAGCGTCATGGTGCGCGCGTGCCTGCCGTTGGCGTCGACGCGCAGCGGAGCGGTGATCCCGCCGCCCTGCGGCGCGTCCGGGATGCTGTACCGCACGCTTATCGCGTTCGCCGCGCTGGGCAGGACGAACTCCACGTACTCACCGGGGGTGAGCCGGACCGCCCGGCGGCCGGAGGCCTCGGCGGGCAGCGTGTAGGCCGACCGGTCGGGGCCGATGATCTCGCCGTTGGTGCGGGCGTTCTCCGCCTCCTGTTCGACGAAGTCGACGTCGGCGCCGCGCCCGGCGACCAGCGCCGGGTCGAGGGCGGCGCGGGTGACCACCGGCCGTGTGCCGGCGGGCGCGGATGGACCGGCGACGGCCACGGTGGGCACGGCGACCAGCACGGCGAGCCCCGCCGCGAGCGCCACGGCGGCGCCGGCAGGTCGGCCGGGGCGTCCCCGGGCCGGCAGGATGCTGCGAATCATCGGTGACCCTCCTGGGTGGGTGGTGGTGGAGGTCCGCCCGGCGCGTCCCCCGACGCCCGACATTGATCGTCATGATGCAGCACCGACCATCGCACTGCAAGACGACAATCGAAGAACGAAAATTGACGACCATAAGACCGCAAGAAATGAACGATTGGCGAGTTGAGGTGTCGCGCTTCGCCTGCGCCCGGACCGCCCCCGGCCGGCGTACCCTGGGCCGCGTGGATCAAGAAGACCGGATCGCCCTGTTCCTCGACTACGAGAACCTCGCGTTGGGGGCGCGCGATCACCGTGGCGGCGCGGACTTCGACTTCCGGCCGATCGCCGACGCGCTCGCCGAGCGGGGTCGGGTGGTGGTCCGGCGCGCGTACGCCGACTGGTCCTACTTCGACGAGGACCGCCGGATGCTCACCCGGTCCCACGTCGAGCTGATCGAGATCCCGCAGCGGATGGGGGCGTCCCGCAAGAACGCCGCGGACATCAAGATGGCTGTCGACGCGATCGAGTTGGCGTTCGAGCGCGACTACATCTCCACGTTCGTGATCTGCAGTGGCGACAGCGACTTCACCCCTCTCGTGCACAAGCTTCGCGAGCTGAACAAGCGGGTCATCGGTGTCGGGGTCGAGGGGTCGACGTCGGCGCTGCTCCCGCCGGCGTGCGACGAGTTCCTCTACTACGACCGGCTCGAAGGTGTGGACATCCCGCCAACGCGCGGCCGGCGCGGTCGTCCGACCCGGCAGGCCGGCCCGGACCAGCGCCCGCCCGAGCCGGAGCTCGAGCGGGAACCGGAGCCGGAGGTGGGCCGTCGACCCGCCGGCGAGGAGCCCGGACGGGACGTGGACGCGCTCGCCGTGCTTGTCGCCCAGACGGTGGCCGGCTTGCAGGGCAGCGCCAACGGTGAGGTCACCGCGTCCCGGCTCAAGCGCACCCTGTTGCGCAAGGACCCGACGTTCAGCGAGTCCGACTACGGGTTCCGCACCTTCGGTGAGCTGCTGCGGCACCTCGCCGAGCAGACCGTGATCGAGTTGGCCGAAGGCCCCGCGAAGGGCGACCCCGAGGTCTCGCTGCCCGAGCACGGCGACCGGGAGGTCGCGTTCGGCCTGCTCCGTGGCGTGGTCGCGGAGCTCGGCAGCAGCGGCAACCCGGTGGCGCTGTCCGGGCTGAAGAACCAGCTGCGGCGGGCCCGCCCCGACTTCAGCGAGAAGAAGCTCGGATACCGCAGCTTCCTGCAGTTCTGCAAGGCCGCCGCCACCGGCGGCGTTGTCGACCTGCGGTGGAGTCCCGAAGCTGACGACTACCTGCTGACCACCCAGGGCTGACCGCCACGCCAGGCGCGCCCGGCGTCTCATGGGCAGGTGAGGGTCGTCATGCCGGGACGTGGCGAACGGCCGCTCGTCGGCCGCGACGACGAGCTGAAAATCATCGCGCTACCGCCGCCGTTCACGCCCGGTGACATTCAGATCACGGCCGCCGCACCCCGGCCCGGCAGGCCACGAGGCGTTGGCGACACCCTGGCCGGCGTGCTCAGCGGCATGTAAGCGCACCCTGATTGGTCGGTCAGGACGGGGAGGATCTGCCGTTGCGGTTGCTCCCCGTCAACGCATAGGCCGAAATGCGCCGGAATTACGGCTATCGCCCTGGTATAGGCCCACCTGCGCCGTACCCCCGGCGCAAAATTTGCTATACGGTCGGCGAATGAAGGTCGAGGAGCATTGGTGGAACGGAGACACGACCCCGCGCGGGCGCCGGGACGTGTATATCCGTACTGACGGGCAGGGTTGGGAGGTCCGCGCCCAGATCGGTGGGGCGTCGGGTCGTGAGCGGGTGCAGCAGTGCCCAAGCCGGGCCTCGGCGGCCATCCTCGCCGATGCGTGGCGCGGCACCCACCCATCCTGGCGCGAGCTGAAGCAGCGCTGATCCGGCACCGGGCCGGGCCGGCAACGCTCCTGGGCTCCCCGCCCGGTGCGCTCCCCGGCCGGCCCGGCGCTCGGCTCAGCTCTTCGACGACGCGCGGTTCGTAGCTCACCGCTTCTGAAGCATTATCGAAGCGACGTCTGCCATCAGCGCCAGCGCCCCATCAAGCTGTGGGCAGTCGGCACGACCTCCGCACTCGAAGCCACCACCAGCAACCGTGATCACGTCGGGCGCAGGTGGGTCCGTGTTCCCGTCGTCAGGCCGGGTACACGGAGGTCGGCCGGTCGTGCCCGATGGAGGTCGCTCATGTCGAAGGGTCCCGACGAGGAGAATCCCAGGCTCGACGAGGAGGTTCGGGAGGCCGAGCGGCGCCTCGGCGAGCTCGGCCGCTCGTCGGACGACGCGCTGACCGACGAGGACGCCCGAGTGCCGGACGATGCCCCCTCCGAGCAGGACGCCGACAAGTAGATCCACTCGGCTTCCGTGACGTCGGTGTGTCAGGGCAGGTCTGACACCGCGACATCACGGAGACCGAGTCGATCATCGACGTGGCGGGACGGTCGGTCCCGGCGATCACGCCGGTCAGGCGGTCGGGACCGGCAGCACCACACCCTCGGCCGCGGACCGGTGGGCCAGCTCGATCAACTCGACGGTGGCGACCGAGTCCCGGGGGTCCACCGGCATCGGCGTGCCATCGCGCAGCGCCGCCGCCACCTGCGCGTAGAAGCTCTGGTACGCGCCCGGCTCGGTCGGCACCGCCCGCAGGTCGCCATCCACGCCGAGCAGGCCGTACCGCTCCGGCGGAACCTCGCCCCAACCCGGCTGGTCCGGTCGGCCGCCGTCGTGCAGCGCCGCCTCCTGCACGTCGAGGCCGTACGTCGTGTAGCCGGCCCGGTCGCCCAGCACCCGCAACCGGGGCCCGAGCTGCGCGGTGACCGCGCCCATCCACAGGTGCGAGCGCACCCCGTTGGCGTGGGTCAACGCCACGAAGGCGTCGTCGTCGACAGCCGCGCCCGCGCGGCGGCGGTCCACCTCCGCGTAGACGCGGTCGACAGTGCCGAACAGTTGCACCGCCTGGTCGACAAGGTGGGCGCCGAGGTCGAAGAGCGCCCCGCCGGCCTCCTCGGGACCGGCGAGCTCCCGCCAGCCCGGCTTGATCGTCGGACGGAACCGCTCGAACCGGGACTCGAAGCGCAGCACCCGCCCCAACTCGCCCTGCTCGACCAGCCGGCGGGCGGTCAGGAAGTCGCCGTCCCAGCGCCGGTTCTGGAAGACCGTCAGCGGCACCCCGCGCGCGGTCGCCTCGTCGACCAGGGCACGGCCCTCCGCGGCGGTCGGGGAGAGGGGCTTGTCGACGACGACCGGCAGCCCGGCGGCCAGCGCCGCTCGGGCCATCGGCACGTGCTGCCGGTTCGGCGTCGCCACCACGACCAGGTCCAACGCATCCGGAGTACGCCACAGCTCGTCGGCGTCGTCGACCAGGCGGGCGTCCGGGAAGTGCTGCCCGGCCTGCTCGCGCCGCTGCGGATCGCGGGTCACTATCGCGTCGAGCCGCAGCCCGGGAGTCGCGGCGATCAGCGGTGCGTGGAACACCCGACCCGCCAGCCCGTACCCCAGCAGACCGACCCGCAACGCCTCCGCCATGCCGTACCCCCGTCTCGCCGGCCCGCGCTCCTTGCCGGCGGCGGTACCGCCTGCCGAATCTACGCTCCGACCTCGACCCGGCGCTGGTCAGCCCGCCGGGTCGCTGCGCAGGTAGGTGAGCACCGCGAGCACCCGCCGGTTGGTGTCGTCGCTCGGCGGCAGGTCGAGCTTCAGCAGGATGTTGCCGACGTGCTTGCCGACCGCCGCCTCGCTGACGTGCAGTCGGCCGGCGATCGACGCGTTCGACCGGCCCTCGGCAAGCAGCGCCAGCACCTCGCGTTCCCGGGCGGAGAGCGCGGCGAGCGGATCGCGCGGGCGGTGCAGCAGCTGCCGCACCACGTCGGGGTCGATGGCGGTGCCTCCCGCCGTGACCCGGCGCAGCGTGTCGACGAACTCGGTGACCTCGGCCACCCGGTCCTTGAGCAGGTAGCCGACCCGCTGACCGTCGCCGCTGTCCAGCAGCGCCGCCGCGTACCCGGTCTGCACGTACTGGCTGAGCACCACCACCGGCAGGTGGGGCCGCTCGGCGCGTAACGCGACGGCGGCCCGGAGCCCGTCGTCGCGGCGGCCCGGCGGCATCCGGATGTCGGTGAGCACCAGGTCCGGTGCGTGCTCGCGGGCCGCGTCCAGCAGCTCGGGCGCGGAGCCGACGGCGGCGCACACAGTGAACTCGAAGCGGGTCAGCAGCGCGACCAGGCCCTCCCGCAGCAGCACCTCGTCCTCCGCGAGGACCACTCGGGTCACCGACGACACGGCAGCTCCACCCGGACCAGGGTAGGTCCGCCGGGCGGGCTGGACAGCAGCAGCCGGCCGTCCACGGCGGCGATCCGGTCGGCGAGTCCGGTCAGGCCGGTGCCCCGGATAGGGTCGGCGCCGCCACGGCCGTCGTCGGCCACCTCGACGACGAGGTCCCCGCCGGCCCGGCTGAGGCGTACCTCGGCGTGGGTCGCCCCGGCGTGCCGGGCGACGTTTCCCAGCGCCTCGGACACCACGAAGTAGGCGGTGGTCTCGACGATCTCCGGCAACTCGCCGGCGAGGTCGGCGTGCACGGCGACCGGGATGGTGGCGGCGTCCGCCAGCTCGCTCGCGGCACCGGCCAGACCGAGGTCGGTGAGGCTCTGCGGACGAATGCCGTGCACCAACTGCCGCAACATCACCATCAGGCCCCGCGCCTGGTCGTGTGCCACCGCGAGGGGGCGGGCGGCCGGGGAGTCCTCGGGTACGTCCAACCGGGCCAGGCCCAGCTGGAGGGTGAGGCTGGTCAGTCGTGGCTGGGCGCCGTCGTGCAGGTCCCGTTCGATCCGGCGTCGTTCCGCCTCGTACGCGCCGACCAGCCGGGTGCGCGACCGGGCGACCTCGCGCAGCGCCGCCGCGTCGACCGGCCAGGCCAGTGCCCACCGGGCCACGGCGGCCTGGGTGGCGGCGAGCAGACCGGCCGCGTAGCAGAAGACCGGCAGCAGCAGCACCGCCACGATCGCGTACGGGATGGCCTCGCCGGTGCTCTCGATCGGGCGCCAGATGACGACAGGCTCGGCGTCGCCGGCCAACCACGGGCTGGTGATCATCCCGACGTCGAGCAGCACCAGCAGCAGGAAGACCCAGTACGCGACCGGCACGAACCCGCCCAGCCAGAACAGGTACGCCACCTCACGCCAGGTCGCGGCGCTGCGGTAGCGGGCGACAAGACCCGGCCACGGCGACGCGGCCAGCGGGCGGTTGTCCACGAGCCCGAGCCGCCACCGCTCGATGACGGCCACCGGGTAGCTCACGATCGGCGCCAACGCCAGCAGGGTGAGGCTGCCGACCGCCAGGAACAGCACGAGCGCGACGCCCGGCGGCCGGCCGTGTTGCAGCAGCGCGTTGGCGGCGGCCAGCAGCGGTGCGCCGATGACGAGCAGCCCGACGGCGAGCAGGCCCGCGATCGGCACGGTGCTGACCAGGTAGGCGAGCGCCCGCCAGGGCCAGGCGGAGATCAGCCAGCCGCGGCGACGCAGCGCCTCGGCCAGCCGGGGAGGGGGTTGCGAGGTCATGCCGCAGACGCTAATCGCGGGCGACCGGCCGCCCCAGCCGTCCAGATCCACTTTCCGGGGTAGGTCCAGCACTACCCGGAGCGGCGGCCCGACGACAGCGAAAGAGCGCCGACCACTGCCACTGAGGTCCGGCCGGCGGGCGACGTACGGCGTACGGTCGCGTTGTTAGGATGACCGGACCATGGCGAGCGAACGCAAGGCGACCGCGGACCCGGCCCGCAGCCTGGCCATCCTCTGGCGCACCCGGGAACCGACAAGCCGCAGCGCCGGCCCGGGGCTCAGCGTCGACCGGATCGTCCGGACCGCGATCGAGATCGCCGACACCGAGGGCCTCGACGCGCTGACCATGCGCCGGGTCGGTGCGGCGTTGGGCGTCGGCACCATGTCCGTCTACACCTACGTGCCGGGCAAGGCCGAACTCGTCGCCGTCATGATCGACACCGCGTACGGGGAGATGCCGCGCCCCTCCGTCGAGGGAGACTGGCGGACCCGCCTGGAGCGGGTCGCCCGCGACAATCTCGCGCTCTACCAACGGCACCGGTGGATGCTGCGGGCCGAGACGACCCGACCCGTGCTCGGCCCCCACCTGGTGGCCAAGTACGACCGCGAGCTGAACACCGTCGCCGACATCGGGCTCACCGACGTCGAGATGGACGCGGTGCTCACGCTCGTCCTCGGGCACGTGAAGAGTTCCGCCCGCGCCGAGTCCGAGGTCGTCGACCTGGAGCGGGAGACCGGCATGACCGACGGCCAGTGGTGGCAGTCGCACGCGCCCTGGCTGGAGACGTTCCTGACGGCCGGGGCCTACCCGACCGCCGCCCGGGTCGGCACCGCGGCCGGCCAGGAGCACGGCGCCGCCTTCGGCCCGGAGTACGCCTTCGAGTTCGGCCTGCAACGCGTCCTCGACGGGATCTCGGTGGTGGTCGCCGAACGGGCCACCGCCGGCTAGCGCTGCCGGGACCCGGCCGGACCGGGCGCCCCGCCCACCGCGTCCCGGGCCAACCGGGCGAGCGCGTGCGCCGACGGGCTGCCCGGCTCGGCGTGGTAGACGACAAGCGACTGGGTCGTGCCGGCGATCGTGAGCTTCTCGTACCGCAACTCCAACTCGCCCACCCGGGGATGACGGAACACCCGGACCCCGCCACCGGCGCGGGCGACCACGTCGTGCCGGGCCCACAGCCGCCGGAACCGTTCACTGCCGGCGGACAACTCCTCGACCAGTTCGAGAAGCCGGGGGTCGTCGACCTCGGCGCCCACCTGCGCGCGCAGGCCGGCCACCGCGTTGGCCGCGACCGCCTCCGAGGCGGGGTAGAGCGACGGCACGACCGGGTCCAGGAAGACCGCGCGGAGCAGGTTCACGCCGACCGCGTAGATCGGGGCCAGCGCGGTCGCCACCGGGTTGGCGAAGAGGACGTCCAGGTGCCGGCCGTGCACCAGGGCGGGGGTCTGCGTCCACGAGCCGACCAACTGTCGGATGCCCACCGGCACGCGTTCCGGCCGCCGCGCCGGACGGCGGGTCGACGCCTGCTCGCCGAGTCGGCGCAGGTGCGTCGTGGCCGCCGCGTCCAGCCGCAACGCCCGGGCCAGCGCGTCGAGCACCTGCGTCGACGGGTGCCGGTCACGCCCCTGCTCCAGCCGCAGGTAGTAGTCGGCGCTGATGCCGGCCAACAGCGCCAACTCCTCGCGCCGCAGGCCGGGCACCCGCCGACGGCCGTGCGCGGGCAGCCCGACGTCGCCCGGTCTGATCAGCTCGCGCCGGGCACGCAGGTACTCGCCGAGCGGACCGGCCGTGTGCACCAACCCATCGTAGGAGCGGCCGTCGGCCGCCCATCCTGGTCCTGCCACTACCAGGAAAACCAGGAACCCGGCTAACTCCGGCCCGTGGGGTGACAGTTTGGGGCGTAAGCGCCACCGAGAGTTGGGACAGAGATGAGCGAGCGAATCACGACCCCGTTCGGTTTCGCCTCGACCGCCGACGAGGTCCTCGCCGGAGTCGACCTGACCGGCAAACGGGCCGTCATCACCGGAGGCGCCGCCGGCATCGGCGTCGAGACCGCCCGCTCGCTGGCCGCCGCCGGCGCCGAGGTCGTGCTCGCGGTGCGTCGGGTCAGCGCCGGCGAGCAGGCCGCTGCCGACATCGCCGCCGGCATCGGCGCGGACCGGGTCACCGTCCGCGAGCTGGACCTGGCCAACCAGGATTCGGTACGCCGCTTCGTCGCCGATTGGGACCAGCCGCTGCACATCCTCGTCAACAACGCCGGGATCATGGCGCTGCCCGAGCTGGAGCGCACCGCCGAGGGCTGGGAGACGCAGTTCGCCACCAACTTCATGGGGCACTACGCGTTGACAGTCGGCCTGCACGACGCGCTCGCCGCCGCCGGTGGCGCCCGGGTGGTGTCGGTCAGCTCCAGCGGCAACCTCTTCTCCCCGGTGATCTTCGACGACCTGCACTTCGCGTTCCGGCCGTACGACCCGCTGCTGGCCTACGGGCAGTCCAAGAGCGCCGAGGCCCTGCTCGCCGTCGAGGCGACCCGCCGTTGGTCCGGCGAGGGCATCTACGCCAACGCGCTCAACCCGGGTGCGATCGCCACCGGCCTGCAGAAGCACACCGGCGGGCTGCGTACGCCCAGGGAGCGGCAGAAGACCCCGCAGCAGGGCGCCGCGACCTCGGTGCTGCTCGCCGCGTCCCCGCTGCTGGACGGCATCGGCGGTCGTTACTTCGAGGACTGCGCCGAGGCCCCGGTCGTCACCGAGCGACCCGCCGACTACAGCGGTGTGGCGGCGTACGCGGTCGATCCGGGCAACGCGCGGCGACTCTGGGACGTGGCCGCGGACCTGGTCGCGGCCGGCGCCCCGACGTCGGGGCGCACCCGGTGACGGCGCGCCGACCCGTGGCGCCGCCCGCCGTGGGAAGCGGCCGGGCCTGGCCGAACCGACCCGAACCCGGCCGCCCGGGTGGTACGACTGGGACGGCAGGTGACGTCGGGGAAGGGGGGCGATGGCGAACGGGCTCCCCGGGCGGCTGCTCCAGCAGCGGGAGAACCCCCGCCGGACGTCGTTCCTGGAGCTCTTCTTCGACCTGGCCTTCATCTTCGCGCTGACCCGGCTGTCCCGGACGCTGCTGAACGACCTCAGCGTCAACGGCGCCTTCCAGGTGCTGGTGATGCTGGCGGCGCTGTGGTGGGTGTGGTTCGTGACCGCCTGGTCGGCGGACTGGTTCGACCCGCGCGCCCCGTTGATCGTCGTACTCCTGCTGTGGGTGATGTTCGGCGGCCTGCTGATGGCCTCCGCCGTGCCCACCGCGTTCGACTCCCACGCCGGGTTGTTCGCCCTCGCCTACGTGGCCATCCACCTCGGTCGAGCCGCGCTGCTGATCCCGGCGCTGCGGGGCCACCCGCTGCAACTGCGGAGCCTGCGGGTGGCGATCTGGTTCTCGATCTCCGGCGTGCTGTGGGTGGTCGGGGCGGTCGTCGCCCAGGCCCGGGAGGCACTCTGGGCGCTCGCCATCGTGCTGGAGTACGCCCTCGCCCGGCTGCGCTGGCCGTTTCCGCGGCTCGGGCGCAGCTCCTGGCCGGACCTTCAGGTGAACGGTGAGCACCTCTCCGAGCGCTACCAACAGATCTTCATCATCGCGCTGGGCGAGCTGATCCTGGTCGGCGGCGTCGCGTACGGAGACTCCGGCATGGCCCGGGAGAACACCCTCGCCTTCGCCCTGGCGTTCGTGACAGCGGTGGCCCTCGCCCGGCTCTACCTGGTGCCCGCCGGCACGCGACTGGGCGCCAGCATCGTGGCTGCCGGCCCGCCCGGCAGCAAACTGGCGCTCACGGCCGGCTACCTGCACGTCGTCATGATCGCCGGGGTCCTGGCCACCAGCGTCGCCATGGAGCTGACGATCGGCGATCCGGGAGAACGCGATCCGGGCCGGCTGGCCGTGGGCGTCATCGGCCCGGCGCTGGTCCTGACCGCCCGGATCGTGCTCGCGGCGCTTGTCGACAGCAGCCTGCCCTGGGCGCGTCTGGTCGGTGTGCCGGCCATCGTCGTGTTCGGGTGGGCGACCCAGGGACTCCCGCAACTGGCCACCAGTGCCGTCGTCGCCGGCGTGTTGCTGCTGATCGTCGTGGTCGACGCGATGCCCGCACTGTGGCGGCAGTCCCGCCCGGCCAGCGGGAGCGATGCGCCCTATCCGCGACGGCACGGGTAACCGCCCCGATGCCGGAGAGGCCATCCAGGCACGCCGACCAACCGCGACGCGACGACGTGGTGGAGTTGCGGGTGCACGGCGTGTCCGGGGCACGACCCTCGGTCGTGCTGGGCGAGGCGAGGGTCCGGCAGGTCGCGGGCGACGACAGCGGAGGCTTCCACCGCCGCGCCGGGTCCGACGGCACCGACCCGGACGGGCTGACGCTGGAGGCGTACCGCTGGGGTGACCTGCCCTCGGGCACCGTGGCGCGGACCCTCGCCATGGTCTTCCTGCTGCCGTTCACGCTCAGCAACCTGGCGATGTGGATGCGGCCCGCCGGCCGCGCCGCCGCCGGGGTCACCGTCCTGAGCCGGCTCCTCGCGCTCAACCTCACAGTGGTGTACGTGGTGTCCATCGCCGGGGTCTGCCTTGACCTGCTCGCCTGGCGGTGTCTCGGCGCGGCCCACTGCCGGGCGCCCTTCGACACGCTGGGCGGGCTCGACGGCCGACACGTCGGGCAGCGGCTGGCCGTGCTGGCGCTGCTGCCGATCGCCGCGGTCGCGCTCCTCCGGCTGCTCGGAACACGCCGGTCCCGCCCGGCCGGCAACCCACTGTGGGCGGTGGAGCCGCTTGTGGAACGGCTGCGGGCGATCCACGTCGCCGCGGCGCTCGCGGTACTCGATCTTGTGTTGCTCGCGGCGCATCGCGCCGGCGGTGCCACGCCCGCGACGACGTTGCTGGTGACGCTCAGCGCGGCGGTCCTGCTGGCCTGCGTCGGCCTGCTCGCCGCGCCGGGGCTGATCGACCGTGCGGCGACCGCGCGGATGTCCACCTGGACGGCCCGCGCGGCGGGCCTGGTGGCGGCCGGGCTGACCGTGGCGACCCTCGTCGCCGTGGCTGGCGACGAGCAGGTCTGGCCGTCGTCGACAGCGCTCCCCGGCTACGGGGCGATCACGGGCGGAGCGCTGCTCGGCCAGATGGTGCTGCTGGTGCTGCTCTGCGGCCTGGTGCTGTGGCGTCTCGGTCGCGCCAGGGGCCGGTCCGCCCTGGCCCGGGGTCTGGGCGCGACGGTCATCGCGGCCATCGCGGTCGGTCTGTCCGGCGCGCTCTCGGCCGGCCTCGTCTATCAGACGGGGGATCTGCTCGGCGTCTACAGCGGTGGCGGTGAGCCGCCGCTGCCGTACCGCTGGACGATCCTGGCGGTGTTCCTGCACGTGGCCGCGGCGGTGCTGGCGTGCGGCGCGTTGACCCTCCTGTCGCGGCGTCGCCGGCTTCGTGCCGCGGCGGACATCACCGCCCTCGACTTTCCCACACCGCCGGAGGCGACCGGGCGGCTGCGGGACGTCACAAGGGCCGTGGCCCGGGCGCGGTTCACCGAGTGGCTGGGCCGGCTGGCCGCCGTGTACGCGGCGCTCGCGGTGATCGGGCTGGCCACGAGCCTGCTCGGGCAGGCCGGGCGCGAACCGGACGAGGTGGCGCGGAAGGTGCTCGGGCTGCCGGCCGGGTTCGTCGGGATGGCCCTCGCGGGGGGCACCGTCGTCGTCGTCGCAGTGGTCCTCGCTCTGCTGTTGGGCGGTGTGTTCGCCTACCGCACGGCGTGGTTCCGCCGGCACGTCGGCATCCTGTGGGACCTGGGCACCTTCTGGCCCCGGGCCGCCCACCCGTTCGCGCCCCCGAGCTACGCCGACCGCGCGGTGCCGGAGTTGGCCGACCGGATCACGCAACTGGCCGAGCGGCACGCCGGGGTGTTGCTGTGCGGGCACAGCCACGGGTCGGCGTTGCTGGCCCTCGCGGTGCTGCGGCTGCCTCCGCGAACACGCGAACGGGTCGCGCTACTCACCTACGGCTCCCCGCTGGACCGCCTCTACGCCCGGCTCTTTCCGGCGTACCTCAACGCGAACGTGCTGCGCGAGGTGGGGGAGCGGGTCGGCTGGCGGTGGCTCAACCTCTGGCGCGACACGGACCCGGTCGGCGGTTGGATCTTCGCCGCGCACCGGCCCGGCGATCCGCCGCCGGACGCCGCCGACCCGGCCGGGCGGGTCGACCGCAGGCTGCGCGACCCTCGGGACCTGCTGTCGTCACCGGGGGAGCGTCGACCGCCACCGTTGCGCGGGCACCACCCGGACGAGTCCGAGCCCGAGTTCCGGGCGGCCCTGCGGGAACTCGCCGGCCGACTGCGCCTCCCGGACGGCGGATGAGCCGCCGGCGATATCCGTCACTGCTCCTCGGCCAGCCGCTCGGACTCCGCGACGACCGAGCGGATCCTGCGCAGGGTGGCGTCGGGGGCATGCACGGCGGCACGCCACCGGTCGAGGGTGCGGGTCAGCACCCGGACGACGAACTGCAACTGGTTGACCTGCTCGCGCAGCAGTGCCAACTCCGCACGAGCGCTCACCGCCTCGCTCTCCAACTCGGTGATCCGCAGCTGTAGGGGTTGCACGAGCGTCAGCGCGGCCTCGGTGAGCGTGTCGGCGGCGTCCGCCTTGAACTTGCCCCGCTGTGACACGACGGTGGCGATGGCGGCCAGACCCGTCGTTCCGCCGAGGACGCCGAGCAGGCTGAGCAGCACCTGCACCCAGTGCGGCGCCTCGGGGTTCGATACCGGGTTCACGTGACACCTCCCGCGACCCGTTTGTGAGTCGTGCACTGGTGGCCGTAGGCCAGGCAGCGCAGGTCGGCGGCGATCAGGGCGGCCCGCCAGAACGACCCCAGCGGCACCGTGCAGATCAACGACGCCGCGACGACGCCCTGCCGGCCGGCCACCGCCACCAGCGCCACCGCGTACATGCCGGTGATGGTGCCGAGCACCAGCACCGACGCGAACTCGATGCCGAGACCGGTGGAGAGCCGACCGGGCCACAGGATGCCCAGCAGCCCGCCCACGCCGACGGCGACCAGGGCGACCTCCCAGCCGACCTGGAGGGGTTCCGGCATGGCCAGTTGGACCGACGGTGGTCGGACGTCGAGCGTGAGCAGCAGGACCCCACAGATGGGCGTCGTGATCAGCGCGGCCACCTCGAACGGTTGGTGCTTGGCGCGATTCCGCAGATGCCCCACAGCGACTCCTTGGTCGGTGATCGTGCTCACCGGCCCGCGACCGGGGCCGGTGCCGTGGGGTGGATCGCGACCGCGGGGGCGGTCCGTGCGGCGGAGCCCGAGGGCGACGGGGCGGGAGAACAATCGATTGGCGACTCGCCGCCGTTGGCTGCCGATATCTGCCTGTGTATCACCGCCGACCGGTTCGCGTCCACCTGTGCGAAGTCGCATTTCCGCAGGTCAGGACCATATTCGGCAATGTGCGGCCGCCGGGGCGCGCAGCGGTGGCGGCCACGCGCCCTCGGCGGCGCGGAGTGTCGGAATTATTACCGTGGGCGACCTCCGCTCAGCAACGGCCGATCAGCGTCGCAGCAGGGCGCGCAGCGCCCCGACCACCACCGCGGGTGCCTCCTCGGCCATGAAGTGCCCGCAGGTGACCGTCTGGTGTTCGAGGTCGGGCGCCCAGGCCCGCCACACCCCGGCCGCGTCGTAGCCGAGCGCCGCGCCCCAGTCCTGCTGGAGCACTGTCACCGGCATCCGCAGCCGGTTGCCCGCCGCCCGGTCGGCGGTGTCGTGGGTGACGTCGATGCCGGCGGACGCCCGGTAGTCGGCGACGATCGAGGCCACCGCGTCGCGGGACGCGCGCAGGTAGGCGGCGCGCACCTCGGCCGGCAGCGCACCCGGGTCGCGGGTCCAGACGTCCAGGAAGTGGCCGAAGAACGCGTCCGGGCTGCCGCCGATCAGCTCCTCGGGCAGGCCCGGCGGCTGCGCCATCAGGTACAGGTGGAAGGCGACCGCGGCGTTGACGCCGTGCAGCACGTCCCACATGTCCAGGGTGGGCAGCACGTCGAGCAGGGCGAGCCGGCTGATCGCCGCCGGGTGGTCGAGGCCGGCGCGGAACGCGACAAGGGCGCCCCGGTCGTGCCCGGCCAGGGCGAAGCGCTCATGACCGAGCGCACCGGCCAGGGCCACCACGTCGGCGGCCATGGTCCGCTTGGCGTACCCGGTGCCGTCCGCGTCCACCGGCTTGTCGCTGTCGCCGTAGCCGCGCAGGTCCGGGCAGATGACAGTGTGGTCGGCGGCCAGGTCGGCAGCGACGTGCCGCCACATGAGGTGGGTCTGCGGGAAGCCGTGCAACAGCACGATCGGTGGCCCGGAGCCACCCACGGCGGCGGCGAGCGTCACGCCGTCGGCGACGGTGACGCGCTGGTAGTCGAATCCGTTGATCCTCGGCTCCACGGGGAACCTTCCTGGTGAGCAGGGCCGGCTCGGGCGGTGACCCGTCGCCGTCGTACGGTGTCGAGCCTGCTCCGCGGTGATCAGCAGACGGTCAGCGCCGAATCAGTGCGGGCCGGCACAGCCGCCTAGATTGGTGCCATGACCAGGCAACCGACGCCACCGGTGGAGGTGACGTTCGGCGTACTCGGGCCGGTGACCGCCGCCGCCGGGGGCGTGCCCGTCCCGCTGCGGGGGCACCGGCAGCGCCTGGTGCTGGCCCGGTTGTTGATCGCCCACGGCCGGGTGGTGCCGGTGGATCGCCTCGTCGACGACCTGTGGGAGGTGCCGCCGGACGGCGCGGTGGGCGCGATCCGTACCTTCGTCGCCGACCTGCGCCGGGCGCTGGAGCCCGACCGGCCGCCCCGGCAGCCACCCCGCCTCCTGGTCACCGAACCCTCCGGGTACGTGCTGCGGACCGCCCCGAACGCCGTGGACGCCGCACGCTTCGAGGCGGCCGTCGGCGAGGCGGGACGACTGCTGACGGCCGAACTGCCCGCACCGGCCCTGGCCGCGCTGGACACGGCGCTCGGGCTCTGGCGCGGACCCGCGTACGTGGACTGTGCGGGCGCGCTCTGGGCCGTCGCGGAGATCAACCGGCTGGACGAGTTGCGGATGCTCGCCGTCGAACGGCGGGCTGAGGCGCTGCTCGCGCTGGGTCGGCCGGACGAGGCCGCCGCCGACCTGCCCGCCCACCTCGCCGGCCATCCGCTGCGGGAGGACGCCTGGCGGCTGCTCGCGTTGGCCCGCTACCGCGCCGGACGGCAGGGCGAGGCGCTGGCCGCGCTGCGCGACGCCCGCGACGCGGTGGTGTCCGCGCTGGGGGTGGACCCGGGGCCCGAGCTGCGGCGGCTGGAGGCCGACATCCTGGCCCAGGCGGCACACCTCACCCGTACTCCCGCGCTGTCCGTCCCGGCCGGACCCGTTCGCGGTGGCGGGTCGGGGTCGGCGCCAGGGCGGCCGTTCGTCGGGCGGGACGCGGAGTTGGCGCGGCTGCGGGACGCCGCCGAGGCCGCCACCCGCCCGGGTCGGCCAACGCTCGCCCTGCTCAGCGGGGACCCGGGCGCCGGCAAGTCCGCACTGGCCGAGGCGCTGACCCGGCAGCTCGCCGCAGCGGGCTGGAGCACGGCATGGGGGCGCAGCCCCGAGTACGACGGTGCCCCGACCGCCTGGCCGTGGACGCAGATCACCGACGCGCTGACCGAGCCGGCCGGGTCGGTGGGCGGCGGGCTCGCCGCACCGGCGGTGAGCGACGGCCCGAGTGATCCCGCCGTGGCCCGGTTCCGTCGGCACCGTGCGGTGGCGGCGCTCGTCTCCGCCGTCGCCGACCGGGGACCCCTGCTGCTGGTCCTTGACGATCTGCACCGGGCCGACGGGGACACGTTGGACCTGCTCATCGGCCTGCTCACCGGCCCGCGGCCGGCCACCGGGCCGGTGCTGGTCCTCGGCACCTACCGGGCCACCGAGCTGAACCCGGAGCTGACGGCCGCGCTGGCCCGCGCGGCCGGACTCGAACCGGTGCGGGAATACCTCGGCGGACTGTCCGCCGAGGCGACCGGCGAGTTGGCCCGCGCCGTCGCGGGCACCGAGCTGGACTCGCCCACCGTCCGGCTGATCCACCACCGCAGCGGCGGCAACCCGTTCTTCGTCCGGGAGCTGGCCCAGTTGTACGCCGGTGCGGGTCAGGCGGCGCTGGCGGCGGTGCCACCGGGGGTGCGCGACGTGATCCGGCACCGCCTCGCACAGTTGCCCGCGCCGACCCAGACCGTGCTGCGGCAGGCGGCAGTGCTCGGCCGGGACCTCGACCCCGCGGTGCTCGGCGCGCTGGCGGACGACCCGGCGGCCCTGCTGGACGCCGTGGACCGCGCGTTGCAGGCCGGATTCCTGACCGAGCGGGAGCCCGAGGGGCGACTACGGTTCACCCACATCCTGGTCCGCGACACGCTCTACGCCGACCTGTCCGCGTCCCGTCGGGCGGCCTGGCACGCCGCCGTGGCCGAGGCGATGCAGCGGCAGCAGCCCGTCGACCCCGCCGCACTCGCCCACCACCTGCTGCACGCCGGAGGACGGGCGGCCGCCCACCGCGCGGCCAGCTACGCGCGAACCGCTGCCGAACAGGCCGAACGGGACGGCAACCCGCACGAGGCGGCCCGGCTGTGGGCGCAGGTCCTCGACGCGTACGACCGGGCCGGGCAGAACGAGCGACGCGAACGGCTCGGCGCGATGCTCGGCCTCGGGCGCGGGCTGGCGGTGACGGGCCGGTTGGCCGAGGCGCGGCGGTACCGCGCCGCGGCGATCACCGACGCCGAGGCGGTCGGCGACCCCCGGCTGACCGCTGAGGTGCTTGCCGGTTTCGACGTGCCCGCCATCTGGACCCGCAATGACGACGACGCGCTCTCCGAGCGGATCGTGCGCGCCGCCGAGCACGCCCTGACCGGCCTCGGCCCGACCGGCTCGGCGCAACGCAGCCGGCTGCTGAGCACGCTGGCGCTGGAGCTGCGGGGCAGCACCGACGACCGTGGCCGCCGGGCCGCGGCCGAGGCCGAGCGGATCGCCCGGACCGTCGCGGACCCCGGGCTGCTGGCGTTCGCGCTCAACGCGCGTTTCATGCACGCCTTCCACAGCGTCGGGCTGGCCGACGAGCGGGCGAGCATCGGCGCGGAACTGGTCGACCTGGCCACTCCCCGGCAGTTGGTGACCTTCGAGGTGCTGGGTCACCTCATCCTGGTCCAGGCCTGCTGCGCGCGGGCCGACCGGGCCGGCGCGGACGCGCACGCCCGCGCCGCCGACCACCTCGCGCACCGGTACGAGTTGCCGCTGGTCGGAGTCTTCACCGGCTGGTACGCCGCGCTGCGCCTGGCGATGGGCGGCGACCGGGACGCGGCGGCGACCGCGTACCGGACTGCCGCCGCACGCCTGCCCGTCGACGCCATGCCGGGCCTGGCCCCGGGGTTGCTGCCGCTCGCCCTGCTCGGCCTGCGACTGGCCGACGCCGTCAGCGAAGCCCCGCTGGCAGGCGCCGCCGGGCGGGGCCGGCCGATCCCCGGGCCGGACGACGAGGACTGGGCGCGGCTGGACTGGGGCCCGCACGAGCCCTGGGTCCGGCCCCTGCTGCTCGCCGCCGACGGCGACCAGGCAGCCACCCGGGCGGCGCTGCGGGCCCTCCCGGACGGGCCGCACGACCTGTTGCGCGAGGTGCGGCTGTGCCTCACCGCTCGGGCGGCGCTCGCCATCGGCGACCGGCCGACAATGGAGCGGGTCGCCGCCGCGCTCCGACCGGCCGCCGCCGAACTGGCCGCCGGCAGCGGAGTGGTCACCGTCGGCCCGGTGGCCGGGCACCTCGCCGATCTGGCCGCAGCCCTGGGCCGCGACGAGGAAGCCGCCGCGCACCGCCGTACCGCCCACGCGCTCACCGTCCGCGTCCGCGCCGACGACCCGACCTGAGCGCCGTCGCGGCGTCCCCCGGCGACTTGCCGGAACGTGCCGAACCGGCAACCAGGGTGCGGTCAGATGTAACCACCGGCGCGTCCACCGTCGCGCCAACGATCGAGGGGGTACGCGTGGGGGTGCTCGTCCTGATCGTGGTGCTGGGCGGCACCGTCCTGATCGGCACCACGCTCGGCGGTCGGTACCGGGTCGCCCCGCCGGTCCTGCTCATCGCGTTCGGGGTGCTGCTCGGGCTCACGCCGGCGCTGTCCAAGGTGACACTGGAACCGGACCTGGTGCTGCTGATCTTCCTGCCGGCGATCCTGTACCGGGAGAGCCTCACCATCAGCCTGCGGGAGATCCGGGCCAACCTGCCGGTGATCGGGCTGCTCGCCGTGGTGCTTGTGGTGCTCACCATGGTGACGGTGTCGTTCACCGCGCAGGCGTTCGGCGTGAACTCCGCCGCCGCCTGGGTGCTCGGCGCGGTCCTCGCGCCGACCGACGCCGCCGCGGTCACCGGGCTCGCCAAACGGCTGCCCCGCAAGCTGCTCACCACGCTGCACGCGGAGAGCCTGATCAACGACGGGACCGCCCTGGTGATCTTCGCGGTGGCCGTGGGTCTGCTCACCGGTGGCGCGGAGCCGGGCGTGCTGGGCATCAGCGAGGAGTTCGTCGGTGCCAGCGTCGGCGGCGTACTCGCGGGTCTGCTGGTGGGGGCCGCTGTGGTGCTGATCCGCAAACGGCTCGACGATCCGCTGCGCGAGGGCGCGCTGAGTGTGCTGACACCGTTCGGCGCGTTCCTGCTCGCCGACTCGGTGCACGCGAGCGGGGTGCTGGCGGTGGTGGTCGCCGGGCTGGTGCTTGCCTACGCCGGCCCACGGGTGATCCGCGCCCGGTCCCGGGTGCTGGCGTTCGCGTTCTGGAACCTGACCACGTTCCTGATCAACGGTGGGCTGTTCGTCCTGCTCGGCACGCAGATCCCCCGGGCGGTGCGGGGCATCACCAGCACGTCGCCGCAGCGGGCGCTGGTGATCGTCCTGGTGGTCACTTTGGTCGTCGTGTTCACCCGGCTGTTCTTCATCTACCTCACCACGCAGTCGGCCCGGCTGCGCCGTCGCCGGATGGTGGACGGGGGCGGGGGCTCGTCCGGCTGGCGGGTGGGGACCGTGGGCGGCTGGTCCGGGTTCCGGGGCGCGGTGTCGCTCGCCGCCGCGCTGGCCGTCCCGACGATGACGGTCTCCGGTCAACCGGTGAAGGAACGTGACCTGATCATCTTCGTCACCGCGTTGGTGATCGTGCTGATCATGCTCATTCAGGGCACCACCCTGCCGCTTGTGGTGCGCTGGGCGGGGCTGGTCGGCGACCCCGGACGCGTCGACGAGACCAGGCATGCCCAGCGACGCGCCACCGAGGCGGGGCTGGCCGCCCTACCGCAGGTCGCCGCCGAGATCGGCGCTCGGGAGGAGTCGGTGCGCCGGTTGCAGGCCGAGTACCAGCGGCACCTGGCGGACGTGAACGAGACCGGGGGGAACACCGCCGAGGAACGTCGCCTGGAACATCGACTGCGCCTCGGTGTCCTCGCGCACAAGCGGCGGGAGATCACCCGGCTGCGCGACAACCGGGAGATCGACGACCTGGTTCTGCAGGAACTCCAGGCCGCGCTGGACAACGAGGAGATCCGGTTGCTGGGACGCGAGCCCAACGACTGATCGGCCCGCCTGGGCTCAGGTGTGCGGCACGCAAGCGAGGAGCCGACGCCTAACCCTGGCTGGGCGGTGGGCGCAGCCGGCGGCCGACCGTGACGGTCGGTTACCTCCATGGGGGCGGATGCGGTAGTGAGCGGTATACCTCAGAGTCATATTCATACCTCTGAGGTATACCGCTCAACAACACATCGACATGGCGGCAGCCAAGCAGATGGAAAGCGCCCTTCGCCGCAGCCCCAGCCTTGGGTCAGGACTTACTCGCCTAGCAGCTCCGCAGGACGGCCTCTATGTCCGCACCCGCCTGGACGACCAGGGCGTCGGCGCGAAGCTCGTCGGGAAGGTGGTGCCGCTGTCCTTCGTGCGCCAGCAAGGTGGGGCAGCCAGGTGGAAGCACGACAGCATCAGCAAGCCCGATGTACTCGACGAGCATGTCGAGAGTGGCACCGGCGGAGAAATGGCTGATCATGAGACTGGCGATCGTGCCGCCGGCAAGGGCGGCGTAGACGTCTGCGGTGCCGCCGTCATCGGCGCTGATGTGCCAGTAGCTGTGTTGACGTTCCCGACGGTCGACGCGAGGCTCGAAGACGGCCAGGAACGCCTCACCCGCCATCGGCGCCGCATCGCCCTGCTCGAACCGCCGTACGAACATGTCGTAGCTCATCCGAGAAAGCTAGCGCCTCGGCCAGAACGATCATGTCGAGCATCTGGTGGGACGCAGGTCAGCCGGCGTGCACGTGCGGCCGGCGACACGGGTCGGGTTCCTGGCGGCGCAGGATCTCCCGGGTGACCGAGGCGATCGCGCCCTGCCCGAACGCCAGGTAGCGCAGGAAGTTGCGGGCCGGGCCGCCCTCGCTCCACTCGAAGTAGATGTGCGGTCGACGGCCCGTCCGGTCGCGGATCTCCAGCAGCAGGACGGCGAGCGCGTTGGGCACCGAGGAACTGGTCAGGCTGAGTACCGCGAAGTGGTGATCGGCCATGCGGCCGCGCACCAGCAGCTCGGTCTCGAAGTCCGACGGGTCGGTGACGTGCACCTCGACGAAGATCACGTCACTGTCGTCGGGGAAGTCGTTGTCCGCCATGGTCTGCGCCAACTTGGCGCGGTACCCGGCCACGTCCCGGTGGTCCGGTTCGTGCGCGATGAGGCGGATCCGCCGCCCGGAGCGCTCGTCGATCATCCGGGTGGCGACCGGATCCAGCTCGACCCGGTTGACCCGTAGCTCGTAGGCCCGCGACACCCGGGACAGCAGCGAGACCACGATGATCCCACCGATGAAACAGGCCGCGATCTTGACGCCGTCGGGGCGTTCCACCACGTTCGCCAGTGTGGTGTAGACGAAGACCACGGCGATGACTCCGAACGCGATGGTGCGCCCGCGCTGACGCCGCCGGACCGCCGCGAGCGTCACCGCGGTCGCCGCCGACGTGATCAACACCAGCACACCCGTGGCGTACGCGCCGCCCTGCGCGTCCACGCTGGCCTCGAAGACGACAGTGATCAGGAAGGCCACCGCGGTGAAGACAAGCACCAGCGGCCGGACGGCCCGCGCCCAGGCCGGTGCCATGCCGTAGCGGGGCAGGTAGCGGGGGACGAGGTTGAGCAGACCAGCCATCGCCGACGCTCCCGCGAACCAGAGGATCCCGATGGTGGACAGGTCGTAGACGGTGCCGAACACCTCCCCGAGGTGCTGGTGCGCCAGGTAGGCCAGCGCCCGGCCGTTCGCCGGCCCGCCCGGCCGGAAGTCCTCCGCCGGGATCAGGATGGTCGTCGTCACGCTGCTGGTGATCAGGAAGACGCTCATGATCACCGCGGCGGTGGTGAGCAGCCGGCGCGTGCCCCGGATCCGGCCCAGCGGTCGCGCCTCCGAGTCCTGCGGGTCGCCCCGTACGCTCGGCATCACGGCCACCCCGGTCTCGAAACCGGACAGCCCCAACGCCAGTTTCGGAAAGACCAGCAGCGACAGCCCGACCACCAGCAGGGGATCGCCGTGCCCGGTGGTCAGCGCGGTGGTCCAGTCATCGACCGCGCTCGGGTGCGTCACCACCCGCCACAGCGCGTCGACCACCACCACCGCGTTCAGCCCCAGGTAGACCGCGACCAGGACGACCGCGATCCCGATGGCCTCGGTGAATCCCTTCAGGAACACCGCGCCCAGCAGCGACACGAGCACCAGCGTGACAAGCACCTCGTGCCCCTTGAACCCGTCCGGCCAGAACGGATTCTCGTCGATGTGCGCGGTGGCGTCGGCGGCCGACAGGGTGATGGTGATGATGAAGTCGGTGGCCGCGAAACCGAGCAGCACCAGCACCAGCAACTTGCCCGGCCAGTAGCCCAGCAGGCGTACCAGCATGGCGATGGAACCCTCACCGTGCGGGCTCTCCACCGCCACCCGCCGGTAGACCGGCAGCGCGCCCAGCAGCGTCACCAGCACCAGCACCAGCGTCGCCACCGGCGACAGCGCCCCGGCGGCCAGCGCCGCGATGCCCGGCTGGTAGCCCAGGGTGGAGAAGTAGTCGACGCCGGTCAGGCACATGACCTTCCACCACGGATGGTGCCGGTGCTCCGGTGGGCGTCCGTGCGGTCCCGGGTGCCGCACGGCCTGGTCCGAGCCCGCGTCGAGCAACCACCCCCGCAGCCGTCTGCCGCGCCTGTCGACCTCCATCGGCGCGTCCCCCGTCATCCGCCCATGGTCACCGTGAGTATCCGCCGGTTGGGCCGCGCCCGTCCCCGGGTGCCCGGAACCCACCCGGCGACGGGCGGGTTTCGGGCCGCGGACGCGGGGGATGCAGCGCCCCCGGCTTGGTGGCAGCGCACCGGGCCGCACGGCGCCGGGGGAGGGGACAGGGCATGGTCGGTGGCCGTCGCTTCCGCCCTGGTGGTGGCTTCGGTCGCCAACTGGACGAGTACGAGACCACTGCTGACGCGCCGCCGTCGGCGGTGTCGCCCGATTCGCCCACCGGCGGCCTGGTGGACAGCGCCGTCTACGTCCGGGGGCACCGCTTCGCCTCGCCGTCCGGGCTCGCCGAGACGTACCGCTGCCTGCAGGAGCAGGACGGCGCGATGGCCTGGATCGGGTTGTACCGGCCCAACATCGAGCAGATCACGTCGCTGGCCCGGGAGTTCCGGCTGCACGACCTGGCGGTCGAGGACGCGATCAACGCCCACCAGCGACCCAAGCTGGAGCGGTACGGGCACACCCTGTTCGTGGTGCTGCGCGCCGCCCGCTACGACGACCTCCGCGAGGAGGTCGAGTTCTCCGAGCTGCACCTGTTCATCGGGCCGGGCTTCGTGGTCACCGTCCGGCACGGTGAGGTCCCGGATCTGGCCGCGGTGCGGCGGCGGATGGAGACCGAGGCGCCGATGCTCGCCCGGGGCCCGGAGGCGGTCCTGTATGCGATCCTCGACCAGGTCGTCGACGGGTACGCGCCGGTGGTGGCCGGGCTGGAGAACGACATCGACGAGATCGAGACCCAGGTGTTCGGCGGCGACCCGAACGCCAGCCGGCGCATCTACGGCCTCAGTCGCGAGGTCATCCAGTTCCAGCGGGCCGCCCGCCCACTGCTCACCGTGCTCGACGCGCTGGCCGACGGCGCCAGCAGTGTCGACACCGACGAGGAACTGCGCCGCTACCTGCGGGACGTGACCGACCACCTGACCCAGGTGGTGGAGCGGGTGGACGGGTTCCGGCACCTGTTGCAGAACATCCTCACCGTCAACGCCACCCTCGTCTCGCAGCAGCAGAACGAGGAGATGCGCAGTCTCACCGCGGCCAGCTACGCGCAGAACGAGGAGCTGAAGAAGGTGTCGTCCTGGGCGGCGATCCTGTTCGCCCCGACACTCATCGGCACCGTGTACGGGATGAACTTCGTCCACATGCCGGAGTTGAGCTGGCGCTTCGGCTACCTGTTCGCGTTGCTGCTGATGCTGCTGGTCTGCGGCACCCTCTACGTGATCTTCAAGCGGCGCGGCTGGCTGTGAGCCATCCGGTCGCCATCACTCGATGCCGCGCAGGATGTGCCGTTCGTCCTCGACGTCGTCGTCGCCGGCGGCGATCCGGCCGAGCAGGACGGCGGCGGCCCAGATCGTCAGTGGCGTCGCCGCCCCGGTCATGCCGCCGCCGGTCCGGTCGTCCCGGGTCTGGCTCCGCTCCGCACGTGCTGGTCTGCGCTGAGCCTGCATGGGCCCCGCCTCTCCTCGTCGAAGCCGTCGTCGGCGGCGCGGCGTCAGCGCGCCACCGGTCGGGCGAACCACGCGCTGGCGGGTTGCCACCGGTACGACAGCCACCTCGAACCTTCCCACGCCTGGCCGCATTCGCACCGCTTGTTTTCGGGTTTCCGACTGTGACCTGCCAAACCGGACATTACGCATCGACGTTGTCCGGACCGCCCGAGTGGGTAGCGGGACCGGGTGAGCCGAACTGCCGAGATGCTCCCGCCCGTCGTCCCCGCCCGCCGGGCACTGCCCCGCTACCTCGTCGCCGCGACGCTCGCCCGAGGTGCGGACGCCGGCGCGGCGGTGGGAGTGGTGCTGCTGGCCACCCTGCCGGCGGTAGGCGCGGCCCGTCCGGCCCTTCTCGGCGGGTTGCTGGCCACCTGCCTGACCGCACCGCACCTGCTCGGGCCGGTGCTCGGTCGGTGGCTGGACCGGGCGCCGGACGGCCGGGGCCGGTTGGCCGTCGGCTTCGCCACCTACGCCGCGGCGGTCGCGGCGGCCGGGCTGCTGCTCGGCCGGGTGCCGGTCGGTGTGCCAGCGGCCCTGCTGATCGTCGCCGGGATCTGCGGGCCCCTGTTGACCGGGGGATTGAGCAGCCGGCTTGCCGCGCTGCTCGACCCGGACGAGCGGGCGCAACGTCGAGGTCAGGGCTGGGACGCGGTGACGTACGGGATCGGCGCCAGCGCCGGTCCGGCCGTGGTGGCGACCCTCGCCGCGCTGCTCGGGCCCCGGATGTCCCTGGTCGGGTTGGCCGCCGCCACAGTGCTCGCGGCGGCACTGGTGGGCACCCTGCCGCCGAGGGCGCCCGGTCGGGGCGGTTCAGCGCGGACCGGGCCGCCCGCGCGGGGCGCGCTCCGGGCCGTGCTCGGGTCCGGGCCGCTGCGCCGGGTCACCGCCGTCACCACTGTTGCCGCGGTGACCGGCGGGGCGATATCGGTGCTCGCCGTCGCGCTGGCAGCGGACCTCGGCCGGCAGGCGGTCTCCGGTGCGCTGCTGGCGGCGGTCTACGGCGGTGGAAACCTTGCCGCCGCGCTCCTGGTCACCGCCTTCCCGCTGACCGGCGTGCCGGAGCGGCTCACCGTCCGCTGGGCGGCGCTCGGTGCGGTGGCGGTCGCGCTCTGTGCCGCCGTGCCCGGCTTCCCGCTGGCGGTCGCCGCGTTCGCCCTGGCCGGGGCGGCGACCGCGCCGCTCTTCGCAGCCACCCTGGCGGCCCGGTCGGCGTACGCGCCGGACGCCGTGCGGGCGCAGGTGTTCGTGTCGACGGCGGCGCTCAAGGTTGCCGCCGCCTCGCTCGGCACCGGGCTGGCCGGGGTGCTCGCCCCGCTGGGTCCGCGCCTGCTGCTGGGAGCCGGGGCGTCGGTCACACTCGCCGCCGCGCTGGCGGCGGTCTCCGCGCGACAGCGCCGCGACGGGTGAGCACGCCGGTCCACTGCGGACACCGGTCCGGCTCCCGCGCGGTGGCGGTGGGTCAGGGGAGCGGGTGGGCGATGCCGCGGGCGTGGTCGGTGAGCGCCGCCCCGACCACCGTCGCGGCCAGCGGCAACACCTCAAGACAGCGGCGTACCGCCGCGGCCATCAGCGCGTTCGGCACCCGCATGGAGAGCGTGCAGTGCGGCACCCAGCGGCCCGGCAGGTAGTGCTCGGCCAGGGGGATGCCGGCCGAGGTGAGCCGCTCGGACACCATCCGCTGGTGGGTGAGCAACTCCGGCGTGGGCGCCGGGCCGAGCCAGAGCACCCGGCCGACGAACTGCCCGGCGTGCTGGAAGTCCAGTCGCAGCGGGGCCGCGACGACCGTCCCGCGCAGCGCCTCCGCGACCTGGTCGGGGTTGAAGCGGGGGGCCACCGCGAGCGAGACGTGGGGCCGGTGGCGCTGCTCCCACAGGGAACGCATGCTCTGCACGCCCTCGGCCTCCAGGGCGTCCCAGAGCACCCGGATCCGCCGGGTGGCGTCCGGGTCCAGATACAACTCCAACGCGGCGACCACCTGATCACCGTAGTCGCCGAGGTTTGAGCGGACCGGCCAGCGGTACCTGAGGGGAAACCGACCAGGAGGACGTGCCCGTGGACGTGAACGACCTGCTGACCGAGGCGTACGACCGCCTGCCCGACCTCGTCCGCGCGGCCGTCGAGGGGCTGCGCCCCGAGCAGCTGCACTGGGCGCCCGGCCCGGGCCACAACTCGATCGGCTGGCTGGTCTGGCACCTCACCCGCGTGCAGGACCATCACGTCGCCGACCTGCTCGACGCGGAGCAGATCTGGGTGAGTGGCGACTGGGCGGGTCGGTTCGGGCTCACCGCCGACCCTGACAACACGGGCTACGGGCACTCGCCCGCACAGGTCGAGGCGGTGCGGCCGGAGAGCGCGCAGGCGCTGGTCGACTACTACGGGGCGGTCGCCTCGCGTACCGGAAAGTTCCTGGCCGGCCTGCGCCCGGCGGACCTGGACCGCGTGGTCGACGAGTCGTGGGACCCGGCGGTCACCCTCGGCGTCCGGCTGGTCAGCATCGCCGAGGACGACCTGCAACACGTGGGCCAGGCCGCCTACGTGCGCGGTCTGCTCGAAACCGGCTGACCGTCGGGCCGGCCGGCGCGACTCACCCGTTCCGGGTGAACCGGCCTCACCCGGGCGCGGGTGATCCTGCGGAGAACCGTGGGGGAGGGGACCTGATGGGCGCGACCGCAGAGCAGTACCTGCAACAGTTGGACGCCGGCCGGCGCCCCAACCTGCCGGAGACCACAGCGGGCACGCTGCGGCTGGACGTGTGCAGCGACGGTTGCACCGAGCACTGGTATCTGACCATCCGCGACCAGCACGTCCAGGTGACCCGGTCGGCTGACGACGCCGATCTGGTGGTCCGAGCGGAGCGCCGGGTGTTCGACCGGATGGTCGACGGTGAGCTGCATCCCGGAGCGGCCCTGCTCCGCAACGAGCTGACCCTGCGGGGCGACATGCACCTGCTGATGATGCTGCGGCGAATCTTCGCGGGGCCGGCCGGTGCCCGCCATCCTCGGGAGCTGGGTCGGGCCGCCCTGGCGCGCCGGAGCGCGACCGCCGCCCGGGAGGGTCAGTCGTGAAGCAGGAACTGCTGCACGTGATCGCCGGCAACGTGTTTGCGATAAGCGACGCCCAGGGCGACATCGAGGCCGACGCGCAGGACCCGGTCGGTCTCTTCGCGTACGACACCCGCTTCCTGTCCCACTGGGTGCTCAAGATCGACGGCGAACGGATCAACGCGCTGTCCCGCGACGACATGACCTATTTCGAGACCCGGTACTTCCTGGTCCCCGGCGCGGCGAGCCACTACGTCGACGCCGACGTGTCGATCATCCGGCACCGCTCGATCCACGACTGTCTGCACGAGAAGATCACAGTGCTCAACCACTCGGCGGCGCCCGCCGAGTTCACCGTACGAGTGGAGATGGGCAGCGACTTCACCGACATCGCCGAGATCGGACACCTCCGGCGGCGGACCGTCGAGGTCACCCCGGACTCGGCCAACCGCCAACTCGTGCTGCGCTACCAGCGGGAGCGGTTCGTCCGCCAGAGCACCGTGCAGAGCACCGTGCCGGTCGACGTGGACGAGGAGGGAATGACGTTCCGGATTCGGGTCGACCCGGACGGCAAGTGGGAGACCGACCTGCACATCGCCATGACCATGGGCGGCGAAGGTGGCCAGGACGTACGCGACTCCCTGGAGTCACACCAGCGGGCCGTGCGGGTGGGGATGCGCGTGGACCTGGCGAACTGGATGGACCGGGCCCCGAAGCTGACCGCCGAACGCGACGGACTGGAGGAGATGTACCGGGGCGCCCTGGCCGACCTGGCGGCACTGCGGTACAAGCCGTGGTCGTCCCCCGACCGGGTGCCGATCGCCGGTCTGCCGTGGACGATGTGGTTGTGCGGGCGGTACAGCCTCATCACGTGCCTGCAGACGATGGCGTTCACCCCCGAGCTGGCCCCCGCGACGCTGCGGATGCTGGCGTTCATGCAGGGCGCCCAGCTCGACGACGACCTGGACGAGGAGCCGGGCAAGATTCTGGCCCACCTGCGCTACGGCGAGTCCGGAGCGTTCGGCGACCGGGCCGACGCGTTGTACTACGGCTCGGCGGACACCACGCCGCTCTTCGTGGTTCTGCTCGACGAGTACGAGCGCTGGTCCGGTGACGCGGACCTGGTACGCGAGCTGCGCCACCCGGCCCGCATGGCGTTGGACTGGATCGACGAGTACGGCGACCTGACCGGGGACGGTTACGTGCGCTACCAACGCCGAAACGAGCGCAACGGCGCGATCAACCAGTGTTGGAAGGACACGCCGGACGCGATCACCGGTGCGCTCGGCCAGCAACCGGCCTTTCCCCGGGCCACCTGTGAGTTGCAGGGCTACGCGTACGACGCGAAGCGGCGCGGCGCCCGGCTGGCCCGGGAGTTCTGGGGCGACCCCGCGTACGCCGACCGGCTGGAGCAGGAGGCCGCGGCGCTCAAGGAGCGCTTCAACCGGGACTTCTGGCTGCCACACCAGGAGTACTACGCGTTGGCGCTCGACCCGTACGGCGAGCCGGTCGACGCGCTGGCGTCCAACATGGGGCACCTGCTGTGGAGTGGGATCGTTCCGGACGACCGCGCCGGAGCCGTCGTCGAGCACCTGGTCGGGTCGCGGTTGTTCGGCGGTTGGGGGGTGCGCACCTTCGCCACCGGGCAGCGCCCGTACAACCCGATGGGGTCCCATCTGGGCGCGGTGTGGCCGGCGGACAACGCCCTGATCGCCGCCGGGATGCGCCGGTACCGCTTCGACGCGCAGGCGGCCACGATCGCGGCCGGCATCTTCGACATGGCGCAGACCCTCGGTGGGGCCGTGCCGGAGATGATTGCCGGCCACGATCGCCGGCTGACGAAGTATCCCGTCCAGTTGCCGGCGGCCGCCCGCCCGCAGGCGTGGTCGTCGGGGGCGCTGCTGATGCTGCTGGGCACCATGCTGGGGCTGCGACCCACCGGCGACAACCTGCTTGTCAACCCGGCCGTGCCCGAGGGATTCGGTCGGCTGGACCTGCTCGACATCCCGGGCCGGTGGGGCCGCTCCGACGCCTACGCCAGGGACCGGACCACGGCGCACCGACCCGACCCGGGCCGGCGCTGAGCGCTGCGGAACGGCGGTCAGCCCATCGTCTTCGCCCCGTCGATCGACTCCCGCAGAATGTCGGCGTGCCCGGCGTGCTGGGACGTCTCGGCGATCAGGTGCAGCAGCACCCGGCGGACCGTCCAGCTCGCCCCCGGCTCGAACCAGGGCGCCTGCGGCAACGGGTGCGCCGAATCCAGGTCGAGGGTGGCGATCAGCGTGTCGGTCTGGTCGGCCACCTCCTGGAACCGCTCGACCAGACCGGTGAGGGTCTCGCCCGGCGCCATCCGGAACTGACCGACCCAGTCGATCTCCTCGCGCTGCATCGCCTCCGCTCCGCCCACCGCGAAGAGCATCCACCGGTGCTCGACGCCGGTCACGTGCTTGACCAGGCCGCCGAGGCTCAGCTCGCTGACCGTGGAGCGGGTGGCCGCCTGCTCGTCGGTGAGCCCGTCCACAGTCCGCAGGAGGAAACCCCGGTGCCGGCGAAGCGTCTGCAGTAGATCGGCCCGCTCACCGGTGAGCTGCTCCGTGCTGGTCATGCCGCCACCCTTCATCGCTGTCCATTCGGTGCCACCCTAGGACGACGCACCGACACTTCCGGGTGTCGGACACGACGTGCGACGAACGAGCCGCCAGCGGTTGCCGATCCGCGTCCGTGGCGGTCCACTGAATGACATGGGTGTGATTAAGGTGGGCACGTCGTCCTGGGCCGACCAGTCGTTGCTGCGCTCCGGGTGGTACCCGCGCTCGGCCAACACGCCGGCCCGTCGGCTCGGCTTCTACGCCAGCCGGTTCCCGCTCGTCGAGGTGGACACCTCCTACTACGCGGTGCCGGTCCCGGAGACCACGCTGGGCTGGGTCGACGCCACACCTGACGACTTCACCTTCGACGTCAAGGCGTTCAGTCTCTTCACCGGCCATCCGACGCCGGTCGCCGCGCTGCCCCGGGACCTGCGTCCGGCCGGCGGCCCGAGCCGGATCCGCCGCCGTGACCTGCCGCCGGCGGCGTACGACGAGTTGTGGACCCGGTTCCGCGCGGCCCTCGACCCGATCGCGGCGGCCGGCAAGCTGGGTGCGGTGCTGTTGCAGTTCCCCCCGTGGCTGGTGCGCAGCCCGGCGCCCGAGCGCCGGATCGTCGAGCTGGCGCAGCGCTGCCGGCCGTGGCGGGTCGGGGTGGAGCTGCGGCACGGCTCCTGGTTCGACGGTCCGGCCGCGTCGGAGACGCTGGACCTGCTGCGCGCGCACGACCTGTCCATGGTCTGCGTCGACATGCCGCAGGGGCATCCGTCGTCGGTGCCCCCGATCCTGGCCATGACGACGGAGCCGGCGATCGTCCGGTTCCACGGCCACAGCGACGCCTGGGGCGACGGCGACAAGCAGGACAAGTTCCGGTACGCGTACGCCGAGGACGAGCTTCGGCACTGGGCGGGTCGGCTGACCGAGCTGGCCACCGAGGCCGACGACCTGCACGTGCTGTTCAACAACTGCTGCGCCGGGCAGGCCCAGCGTGACGCCACCCGGCTGGCGCAACTGCTCGCCGAGACGATGGTCGTCGATCACGCCGTCCCGGCGACCGGCTGATCGCCGCACCTGCCAGCCGGCCGGGCGCGGGTCCGCTCAGGACCGCCGTCCCCGGCTGCGGAGGGCGTCCTGGGTCGACTCGCCGATGTCCGCGTCGTCGGGGAAGCTCCGGCCGCTGGGCGCCGGATCGGGTGGGGCGCCCGGCCCGGCCATCGTCGTCCGGGTCGGCTCGACCGAGCCGAAGCCGTGTCGTCCCGCCGGGTCCGAACGGCCCGCCGGGGCGCCCGCGCGCCGTTCGCCGCGTCGTCCCTCGGGCACCGCGGTCTCCTCGCTGCCCTCGTCCATCGGTGAGTCGTCGTCAGTGCCCCAGGGAGCGTCGGCGTCGAAGCCGTCGCCGGTACCCCACGGCCTGGTCGCCTCCGGCTCCAGCCGGTCGTTGTCACCGTCGCGTCCCTTGTGCGCCGTCATGGCCACCCCGCTCGTCGGTCCGCCGCCACCGGCGGACGATGTGCCGTCCTCGGGCCGGGGACTGCCCGCCCGAGCGCGTCGTACGGCAGGTCGCCGGCACGCCGCCGCGCGCGGGACCCGTCGTCGCCCCGGTGCGCGCAGGGCCGGCCTGCGCCCCGCCGTCCAGAGGGCGGCGGGACGCCGGCCGGCCCGGCGTTCAGCGTCCGGCCATCGCCATCGGCCGCTTGCCGTTGCTCATGCCCGCCATCTTGATCATGCTCTTCATGCCGCCGCCGCTGCCGCGGCCGAGGATCCCCTTGAACACCTGGCCGGGCTTCTGCTGCTCGCTCATGTACGCGGTGACCACGACCAGGGTTCCGGTCAGCGCCGGGATGGCCCACTGGAGCAGCTTCATCTGCCGCTGCGAGGAGGCCACGCTGGCCGGGGTCTGGTGGTTCGGCTCGGTGGTCCCGCTGACCGGTGAGGCACCGGCCTTCTCCAGGCGCATGCCGACCAACCGGCTGTAGCCGGTCACGGCGAGCGCGCCGATCGTCAACGCCGTCTTGATGGCGCTGGTCCGGCCCACCCCGGACTGGGCTGCCACGCGTGGGCTCTCCGTCACCAGTTCGCCGACCGCGCCGGCCAGGTGCGCGCCGATGGCGGCGGCGTTGACCGGGGTCCATTTGGACCATCCCGCCGACGCGACCGAGAGTCGCTGGGTCGAGTCGCTGATCTTGCCGGCTGCGCCGTTGACGCCGAAGGCACCCATGAGGGAGCCGCCGAACCAGGCCGCGAGGCCCAGATCGTGCATCGAGCGCAGTGCGGTGTGCCGTTCGGACATGTGATCCCCTTCCGCCGTGTTGGGCGCTGCGGCTTACCCGCCGCCCGGGCGGCTAACCCCGTCGCCCGGGGGCTGATCCGCGCCGCACCGGCACGAGGGGGACGTTCGGGTCTCGGTGCGGCCCATCGTCGCCGGCAGGAGTCGTCCGCGCGGTGGCGGGTAGATCCCGAGCGACGCTGACGGAGAGGGGAACGGGATGTCGCAGCCGGACGAGAGCCGGGAGAAGACCCCGAAGACGGACGCGGTGCTCATGCACCCGGACAACGACCCACACCGGAACACCGCGGAGGTAGCGCCACGTAAGGAGCACGCGAAGATCCAGGTCGAGCGGGACGGCGAGCTGGTGCCGCTGGACCAGGACGAGTGACCCGCCCGGACGGTCCGGCGCGGCTCAGCGGGGCGGCAGGTCGCCGGCGAACCCGGCGATCCGCCGCGCCAGCGGGGTGCTCGCGCGGGCCCAGGTGAAGTGGTCCAGAGCCGCGCCGGCCTGCGCCGCCGTGTAGCGCTCGCGGGTGAGCGGGGCGGCGACGAGCTTCGCGCAGAGGGCATCCATTGTCTCGTGCGGGGTGTACTGGTCATCGTCCACACTGACCGCCAGCACCGGTGTGCGCACCGCGCGTACCGCCGCCTCGGTGTCCGTGCCGTTCAGCCGGGGAAAACGGCCGGTCCGCGCCGTGTACGCCCAGTCGCGGATCACGCCGCGCGCCTGCCGGCCGCCGAAGCCCCAACCCGGCCAGACCCCGAGCACCGCCGCAGTGGCGGCGATCCCCTGGGTGTACGGCAGCAGGCCGACGCCGCGCAGGCCCGGGTAACTCCGCCAGTACGGGATGCCGACCGCGATCAGCGCCAACGCGTCCACCTCGTCCGCGCCGTGCAGGGCGAGGTGCAGCAGCGCGGCCTGGCCGCCGAGCGAGTGCCCGACGAGCAGCCGGTTACGTCCGTCCAGCCGTGGCTTGAGCGCGGCCAGCACCGCGCCGACGTCGTCGGCCAACTCGGCGTACCCGTAGCGGTCGGCCCGGCTCGGCGTCGGGGTGCTCGCCCCGTTCCCGCGGAGGTCGGCGACGACCACGGCCAGCCCGGCGGCGCGTAGCTCGGCCGCGAAGGGGCGGTAGTAGCGGGCCCGCACACCCATCGCGGGCCAGATCACGACCACCGGCGCACCCGTCGTGCCGGCCGGCTCCGGGTAGACCTGCACCCCCAACCGGCCGCCGTCGACGTCGACGAACTCCTGCGCGTACCCCGGGTCCCCGTCCATCGGGCCAGCCTACGGCCCCGGCGTTACCGGCGGGTAGCCGACGGTGCGCGGACGCGACGGAGGGCCCCGCCGTGGCGGGGCCCTCCGGTTGGCGACGCGGTCAGGAGACGGAGATCGTCCCGTTGCCGGCGCGGACGCAGGCCACCGACCGGGCGGTGGTGGAGGCCGCGCCGCTCAGGCACTGGCCGAGCACCTGGTGCCCGGTGGCGTTCGGGTGCCACGACTCCTGGCAGGTCTGGAAGTAGCTGACGCAGGTGTTGGCGATCCGCTGGATGTCGAGCTTGTCCTTGCCGGCGAGGCTGGTGACGAAGGTGCCGGTCGCGCCGTCCTGAAGCCGGATCGGGGTGGCCAGCGCGCCCGTCGGGCTGCTCGTCTGCTCGCAGAGCCGGGCGCCGTTGAAGGCCTGCTGCACGTTCAGGTACACCAGGTCGTCGGCGGGGAACTCGGCGGCCAGGGTGTCCCGGGTGGACTTCACGATGGCGCCCAGGCCCTGCGAGAAGCGGTGGCCCGGCGCCAGGCTGGCCCGGTGGATGGGGCAGCCCGCCGCGTACCGCTCGGCACCGAGGTCACGGAACTTGTCCCGGGTGTCGTCCCGGCTGTCCTCCTCGTGGAACTGCGGGTTCAGGTCCAGCGGCAGCGGGTTCGTGTAGTCCTGGAACACCACCCGGTGCTGCCCGTCCGCGTCGATCTGGTTCAGCGTGGTCAGCACCTGGCGTACGGCGGCGGTGGTCTCCGCGGTCGCGGCGCTGATCTGCGCGGCGGTGGCCAGGTCGGCGTCGCTGCACGGCTTCTGCTCGACCGGGCCGTTCAGGTACGCCCAGAACTCCCACCAGCCGGTCCACGCGTCGGCGATGAACCGGTTGGCGCACTTCTCCGCCACGCTGCCGAAGGTGAACGAGCTGTTGTTGGAACCCAGACCGATCAGCACCAGGTCGATGTCCTGGGTCTGCGCGACGGCCCGGAGCTGGTCCAGCTGCGCGGCCACGGTACGACCGTTGGTCCGCGCCTGCGAGGCGTTGGCGATGTCGTGCGGCTGGCCACCGGAGCAGGCCAGATTGAACCGGTTCTGGATGCCTGGCAGGTTGGCCTGGTTGAGCGAGGCGTTCGCCGACCGGTGGCAGAAGTAGGCGTTGTTGTTCGCGGCCGCCCAGCCGGGGAAGCCCTGGGCGACGCCGTTGACGTCGACCACCGGGGTGTACGCCCCGGCGCCCTCGCCGCTGATGAAGCTGTCCCCGAGGGCCACCGCGGCGGTGGGCAGCGCGGCGGTGGCGGGTGCGGGCAGCGCGACGGCGGTCGACAGCGCGGCCATGGCGATCGTTAGTCCCGCGGCGAGCGCGGTACGCCGGAACCTGGGCATGGGGCCCCCATCCATCGAAAGATGAAAGATTCTCTGAGAGCGCGATCAGATCACTCCTCCGCGACGGGCGTCAATGGCCCGTAACAGAATCTTTCGATGAAAGACACGCGTCCGTCGGCAGGCCGCGCTACCGCGTCGAGAGTGGACCCGGGCTCCGGGTTGTCGAACCCGCCGACCCGCGCCCGCCAGGGTGGGGAGTCAGCGACCGGTCGGGCGGTCGCGGTGGCCCAGCACTGCCGCGCCCACGGCGTTCAGGCCAACACCCCAGATCAGGAGTACGCACAGCCACTGCACCCACCGCAGCGCGCTCATCTCGCCCGAGAGCAGGTAGCGCACGCTGCCGAACGGGGTGAGCCACGGCTGCGCGGGACGGAGGGCGTCGGCGCCCAGCAGCGCGAACAGCCCCAGTGGCAGGGCGATCGTGGCCAGGAATGCGACCACCGTCGAGCGCAGCGCCAGCCCCAGCCCGGTGCCCACCAGGCCGGCGACGATCTGCACCAGCACGCTGCCCACCGCGACCGTCCCGGCGAACCGCCACGGCTCGTCGGCGACGTCGACCGGGGTGAGCGCCAGCGTCACGGCGCAGATCAGCACGCCGACAACGCCGATGACGGCCGCCGGCAGCCCCACCGCCAGCACGGTGGGCAGGACCGGAACGCGGATGGCCCCCCGGCGCAGGTCGCGGACCAGCAGGATGCCGAAGAGCGGCGTCCCGACCGACATCAGGCTCTGGACGGTGCCGGAGAGCTCGGCGAACGTCCGGTCGGCGGGCGCCACCGCCGCGACCAGCGCCACGGCGGCCAGCAGCCCGGCCACCAGGGTGCCCACCAGTAGCCACCGCCGGGGCCGCGTACCGAGGGAGCGCCGCAGAGCGTCGCGCATTGTCTTGCCCACCTCGACCGCCTCCTGATCTGCCTCGACCCGGACCGGCGCGCACCCCGCGCCCAACCGGCCGCGATCACGTCAGCGTACCGGTGGTGATGTCTCTGCGGGGCCTCATGATCACCCGCAGGCTGTTCGTTGGCTCACGTCCGGCGGCTGCCGCGCGGCGGGTCGCGTAGGTCCTCCGGGACTTGTCCTAGCCTCGGGCTAGGCTCGCTGCGGCGCGCCACGCCGGCTGAAGTCGCCGGTGACCGGCAGCACACAGCCGAGACCGGGGAGTACGACCAGTTGACCGCAGAGCCTGACACCCTGTACGGGGCCGATGACCTCACCCACCTTGAGGGGCTGGACGCTGTCCGCAAGCGGCCCGGCATGTACATCGGCTCCACCGACAGCCGTGGCGTGGGTCACCTCGTCAACGAGATCCTCGACAACTCCACCGACGAGGGTGTCGCCGGCCACGCCAGCACCGTCGAGGTGATCCTGCACCCCGACGGCTCGGTGCAGGTCGACGACGACGGCCGGGGCATCCCCACCGACGTGCACGCCAAATCCGGCATCTCCGGCGTCGAGCTGGTGCTCACCCGGCTGCACGCCGGCGGCAAGTTCGGCGGCTCCGGCTACAAGACCTCCGGCGGCCTGCACGGCGTCGGCGCCTCGGCGGTCAACGCGCTGTCCCGCCGGTTCGACGTGACCGTCCGCCGGGCCGGCAAGATCCACGCGATGTCGTTCCGACACGGCGTCCCGGGCATCTTCGACGGCGACGGGCCGACCGCGCCCTTCACCGCCGGCCCCGGGCTCCAGGTCATCGGCGCGATGAAGCGTGGCCAGCGCACCGGCACCTCGATCCGCTGGTGGCACGACGCCCGCTACTTCGAGACCGGCGCCGCGCTCGACGTCGACGCGGTCCGCACCAAGCTGCGCAACACCGCCTTCCTGGTGCCCGGCGTGACCTACCTGCTGCGTGACCTGACCGGCGAGGCCCCCGCCGAGGAGCGGTTCCACTACCCCAACGGGCTCAGCGACATGGTGGAGTTCCTCGCCCCGGCCGGCGACCGGCCCGTGTCCGGCACCCTGCTTGTCAACGGCGAGGGGACCTACCGGGAGAACGCCGCCGACGCCAACGGCGTCATGCAGTCCAACGTGCAGCGGCGCGCCGAGGTCGAGGTGGCGTTCCGGTGGGGCACCGGCTACGAACGCACGGTCGAGTGCTTCACCAACACCATCCGCAACGCGCACGGCGGCACCCACCGCAAGGGCTTCGAGCGGGCTCTCGTCCGCGCCCTCGCCGACGCGGTCCGCAACACCCGCGGTCTGCTCAAGGCCAAGGAGGAGCCGCCCACCCTGGACGACGTCCTGGAGGGGATGACCGCTGTGGTGCACGTGCGGATCCCCGAGCCGCAGTTCACCTCGCAGACCAAGGACGAGCTCTCCACCCCGGGGATCACCAAGGTGCTCCAGGGCCTCGTCGACGCGCACGTGAAGGCCTGGCTGGAGGACCGGCGCACCAAGGCCGAGGCGCGCACCGTCCTCCAGAAGATCGTCGACGCGGCCCGGGTGCGACTCACCCAGAAGCAGCAGAAGGACGCGGCCCGGCGCAAGACCGCCCTGGAGGGCGCGTCCATGCCGCCGAAGCTTGTCGACTGCCGAGCGACGGGCATCGACCGCAGCGAGCTGTTCATCGTGGAAGGCGACAGCGCCCTCGGAACGAGTCGCATGGCCCGATCCTCGGAATACCAGGCGTTGCTGCCGATCCGGGGCAAGATCCTCAACGTGCAGAAGGCCAACCTCCAGCAGGTTCTGGACAATGCCGAGTGCGCCGCGATCGTCCAGGTCCTCGGGGCCGGCTCGGGACGTACGTTCGACCTTGCCGCGCTGCGCTACGGCCGAGTGCTGATCATGGCCGACGCCGACGTGGACGGCGCCCACATCCGTACGCTGCTGATCACCCTCTTCGCTCGGTACATGCGCCCCTTGATCGAGGCCGGTCGGCTCTATGCCGCAATGCCGCCCCTCCACAAGATCACCACCAAGGGGCGTAGTCCGCAGACGGTCTACACCTACACCCAGGCCGAGATGGAGACGACGGTCCGCAAGCTGGAAAAGGCCGGCAAGCAGATCGTCACGCCCATCCCACGGTTCAAGGGTCTCGGTGAGATGGACGCCGACGAGTTGTGGGACACCACGATGAACCCGGCCACCCGGGCCGTCCGCCGGATCACCCTCGACGACGTCGACGCCGCCGAACGCATCCTCGAACTGCTGATGGGCGAGAAGGTCGAGCCGCGCCGCAACTGGCTCATCGACTCGGCCGATCGGGTCGACCGAGATGCGATCGACGCATGAGCACCGCTGCCGTCCGAGGGGAAAGCTGAGTCATGGCACGCCGTAAGGAAAACAAGGTCGACCTCTCCTCGTTCGACCAAGCCGGCGCGCGGGTCTTCGACAACCCGTTGGTCACCGAGGTCTCCGACTCCTACCTGGAGTACGCGTTCTCGGTCATCCATTCCCGCGCCCTGCCCGACGCCCGCGACGGCCTCAAGCCCGTACACCGGCGCATTCTCTGGTCGATGTACGAACAGGGCTACCGCCCCGACCGCGGGCACGTGAAGTCTGCCCGAATTGTCGGGGATACGATGGGAAAGTACCATCCACACGGCGACACGGCGATCTACGACGCGATGGTCCGCCTCGCGCAGGACTTCTCCCTCAACGTGCCGCTCATCGACGGGCACGGCAACTTCGGGTCACCAGACGACGGCCCGGCCGCCTCGCGCTACACCGAGGCGCGAATGTCCCGCGAGGCCATGCTGCTCGTCGGTGAGCTGGGCGAGGACACCGTCGACGTCGAGCCCAACTACGACGGGTCGCTGACCCAGCCGACGGTGCTGCCGGCCGCCTTCCCGAACCTGCTTGTCAACGGCGCGTCCGGGATCGCGGTCGGGATGGCCACCAACATGATCCCGCACAACCTCGCCGAGGTCGTCTCCGCGGCCCGCTGGCTGATCAACCACCCGGACGCCACGCTGGACAAGCTCATGGAGTTCGTCCCCGGCCCCGACCTGCCCGGCGGCGGGGTGCTGCTCGGCCTGGACGAGGTGCGTCGGGCGTACGAGACCGGGCGCGGTGTGGTGCGGATGCGCGGCAAGGTGGAGATCGGCCCGATCGAGGGCAGCCGTGGCCGCCAGGCCATCACCGTGGTCGAGCTGCCCTACGGGGTCGGCGCGGAGAAGGTCATCGCGGCGATCACCAACGAGGTCACCAAGACCAAGCGGCTGACCGGCATCGCGGACGTCAAGGACCTCACCGACCGGGAGAGCGGCACCCGGCTCGTCGTCGAGTGCAAGGTCGGGGTCAACCCGCAGGCCTTGCTCGCCGACCTCTACCGACTGACCCCGCTGGAGCAGTCGTTCGGCGTCAACAACCTGGTCCTAGTCGACGGGCAGCCGCGCACGCTGGGGCTCAAGGCGCTGCTGGAGGTCTTCCTGGCCCACCGGTACGAGGTGGTCACCCGACGTACCTCGTACCGTCGGCGTAAGCGTCAGGAACGGCTGCACCTGGTCGACGGTCTGCTGATCGCCCTGCTGGACATCGACGAGGTGGTCCGGCTGATCCGGGGCAGCGACGACGCGCAGGCCGCGAAGGACGGGCTGATGAGCCGGTTCGGTCTGTCCGACATCCAGGCCACCTACATCCTGGACACTCCGCTGCGCCGGCTGACCAAGTTCGACCGGATCGAGCTGGAGGCCGAGCAGGAGCGGCTGCGCGCCGAGATCGCCGAGTTGAGCGCGATCCTCGACGACGAGCGGGTGCTCAGGAAGCTGGTCTCCGACGAGCTGGCGGCCGTGGTCAAGCAGTTCGGCACCGAGCGGCGCACGACGCTCGTCGACGGGGACCTCAAGGAGGTGTTGGCCGCGTCCATGCCGGCCGGCCCGTTGGAGGTCGCCGACGACCCGTGTCAGGTGATCCTCTCCGCGACCGGGCTTGTCGCGCGGACCGCGGCCGAGTCGGAGGAGAGCGCCGAGGGGCGTCGGCGCAACGGCCGGGTCAAGCACGACACGGTACGCGCCATCGTGCACTCCACCGCCCGTGGTCGGGTGCTGTTGCTGACCAGCGCGGGCCGGGCCTTCAAGGTCGACGTCCTGCCGCTGCCGGTGTTGCCGGAGCAGGCGGGCACTGTGTCGCTGCGCGGCGGTATGTCCGCGGCTGAGCTGGCGCCGTTGGCGGCGGGGGAGACCGTCGTCGGCCTGGCCCCGCTGGGCGGGCAGGCGGAGGGGTCACCGGGGCTGGCGTTGGGCACCCGGCAGGGCGTGGTGAAGATCTGCGCGCCGGAGTGGCCGGTGCGCTCCGACGAGTTCGAGGTGATCGGCCTGCGGGACGGCGACGAGGTGGTTGGCGCGACCTGGTTGGCCGATGGCACCGAGTCGCTCACGTTCGTCACGTCGGAGGCGTCGCTGTTGCGCTTCCCCGCCGGGCTGGTTCGTCCGCAGGGCCCCAAGGGCGGCGGGATGGCCGGCATCAACCTGCCGGCCGGGGCGCGGGTGGCGTTCTTCGGCGCGGTCCGCACCGACGACCCGGGGCATGGCGAGCCGATGGTGGTGACCTCCACCGGGGCGACGGTCAAGGTGACGCCGTTCAGGGCGTACCCGGCGAAGGGCCGGGCGACCGGCGGTGTGCGTGCGCACCGCTTCCTCAAGGGTGAGACGGACGTCGTCGTCGCCTGGGTTGGTCCGCGTCCGGTCGGCGCGACCGGCACCGGTGATCCGGTGGAGCTGCCGGCGGCGGATCCCCGGCGCGACGGTTCCGGTTTCGCGGTGATGCTCGGCCCAACGGTCGTCGGCCACGTGATCGAACGCGACTGACCGCACCGGGTCGACCCCGGTTGGCGGGTGCGGTGCTCGCGAACGTGTGCCGCGTGGACTCCGTGGTGTCTCGCCCGCGCGGGGGAGGCGCGCGCGCCGACGAGGGGGGCACTCATGCGTGCGAGCGAGGCTCTCCGGCGTGCGGGGGAGGCGGCGGGCACTGGCAAGATCGCTCGGCGGCGCGATGCCGTCGGGGCGGCGAGACGGGAGGCTTGACCACGTCGAACACGCGACGCAGGCACCCCGAGGAGACACCACAATGGAGTTCCGCACCGCTTTCATCGCCGCCCCGATCCTGGTGATGAGCTACGGCATCATCCGTCTCATCGACGGGCTGGACGGCGAGCGTGGTCCCGGTGCAGCCTGGACCATCGGCCATCTCGCGTTCATCGGCGCGCTCGTCGCGTTCGTCTCGGTGTTCTGGCAGATGCGCCGCATGACCGGCGGCCGGGTCCTGGCGACGGTGTTCGCCACGGCCGGCACCGTCGGTGCGCTGGCGCTGATCACCCAGTTCTCGATCGACCTGGTGGCCGGCCTGCTGGCCACCGACAACTACGGCATGAGCATGGTCATTCACCAGGTGCGTACCCTGCCGGGAATCTCGCAGCTGGCCTACGACTTCGGGCCCTACGCCTTCTACCTCGGCCAGCTCGCGTTGGTCGTCCTGCTCGCGGTGCGGCGCCGGGTCAGGGTGTGGACGCCGGTCCTGGTGCTTGCCGACCTTGCCACGCCGTTCATCGACAAGGATCTGATTCCGCTGGGATCGGTCCTGTTGCTTGTCTCCTTCGTTCCGCTGGCCCGCCGCACCGCCGCCGTCACCGCGGCGAACCCGGTGCCCGCCCTCGCCTGAGCGGCGAGTCCGGACCGATCCCCCCGGGGCCGGGGGATCGGCTGCCCGTGGGGAGGAGGGTCAGGGGTCATGCACACTGTCGCGATGTCGTTCGCCCGCCTCGTGCGCACCACCCATCCGTACGTGGTGGATGCCGCGATCGCCGTGTTCGTCCTCGTCGCGGTGTCGCTGCCGTTCGTGCTCCCCCGGCCGGGCGGCGCGCCGGGGCCGCTGGCATACCTGCTCACCGCGGGTACGGCGATCCCGCTGATCTGGCGCAGACGGGTGCCGTTCACGGTGTTGGTGGTGGTCGCACTGGCCACTGTCGCGGGTAAGGCGGTGGACGCGCCAGGGCAGCCCCTCGCGTACGGCGGGCTGGTCGCGCTCTACACGGTCGCCGCGCTGGGGGGTCGCCGGCAGCGTTGGGGCGCACTCGCCGCGACCTTCCCGGGTGTGGCGGCAGGGGTGGCGTTCAACACCAACCGCATCAGTGAGTACTTCTACACCTTCCTGGTCTTCTTCACCGCGTACGTCCTGGGTCGACTCGGCCACGCTCGGCAGGAGCGCGCGACCGCCCTGGAGGACCGGGCGCTCCGGGCTGAGCGTGAGCGTGAGTTCGAGGCCGATCGCGCCGCCGTACGCGAGCGGGCCCGGATCGCACGGGAGATGCACGACGTGTTGTCCCACGCGGTGAGCCTCATGATCGTGCAGGCCGAGGCCGGGCCGATCGCGGTGCGTACCGCCCCGCACCGGGCCGAGGCGGCGTTCGACGCGATCGCCGCCGCCGGCCGCGACGCCATGGTGCAGCTGCGCGGCATGCTCGGCCTGCTGCGCTCGGAGGCCGGACCCCGCAGTCCGCAGCCCACCCTGGCCCAGTTGCGGCCGCTGATCGACGGAGTCCCGGCAGCCGGGCTGCGGGTGACCGGTGAGCAGCGCCAGGTGTCGGCCGACGTGGAGTTGACGGCGTACCGCATCGTGCAGGAGGCCCTGACCAATGCCGTCAAGCACGCGGCGGCAAGCACTGTCGACGTCCACCTGGACTGGGCACCCGACGCCCTCACGATCACCGTGGCGGACGACGGCGCCGGAACCGGTGGTCCGGGTGGCGGACACGGCCTCGTCGGCATCCGGGAACGGGCGATCGCCTGCGGGGGCACGGCGAGAACCGGGCCGAGCGTCGGTGGACGCGGGTTCACCGTCGAGGTTCGGCTACCCTTCCCGGCGTGACGATTCGGGTGGTGATCGCGGACGACCAGGAGCTTGTGCGCAGCGGGTTCGCCATGATCCTCGACGCCCAACCGGACATCACAGTCCTTGCCGAGGTCGGTGACGGCGCGGCGGCAGTGGCCGCCGTTCGGGAGCACCGGCCGGACGTGGCGCTCCTGGACATCCGGATGCCGACGATGGACGGGATCGAGGCCGCCCGTCGTATCTGCGCCGACGCCGGCAGCCGGGTCATCATGCTCACCACCTTCGACCAGGACGACTACATCTACGAGGCGCTCTACGCCGGCGCCAGCGGCTTCCTGCTCAAGGACGTACGCCGGGAAGACCTCGTCCACGCCGTCCGGGTGGTGGCCTCCGGCGACTCGCTGCTCGCCCCCTCTGTCACTCGGCAGATCATCGCCGACATCACCGGTCGTCACCGCCCGGGCGCGGCCCGGCCGGCCGGCGGGTCCGCCGCCCGCCTCGACGTGCTCACCACCCGCGAACGGGAGACCCTGCACCTGCTGGGCCGGGGTCTGTCCAACGCGGAGATCGCCCAGAGCCTGGTGGTCAGCGAGCACACGGTGAAGACCCATGTCAGCAATGTGCTGACCAAGCTCGGCCTCCGGGACCGCGCCCAGGCGGTGATTTGCGCCTACGAGACCGGCCTGATCGCCGTCGGGGAGAGCTGAGCGGCGTCGCTGGCGGTCGGGGGGCCAGGTCAGGCCACGCCGACCGGGCGGAACTGGACGCTCACCCGGGGGCCCACCGGGCGGGCGGTCTTCGGGATGGCGTGTTCCCAGGTGCGTTGGCAGGAGCCGCCCATGACGATCAGGTCGCCGTGGCCCACCGGGAAGCGCAGGCTGTCGCCGCCGCCACGCGGGCGCAGCAGCAGCGGTCGGGGTGCGCCGAAGGAGACGATGGCGACGACCGTGTCGGTGTGCGCCGAGCGGCCGATGGTGTCGCCGTGCCAGGCCACGCTGTCCCGGCCGGACCGGTAGAGGCACATGCCGGCGGTGACGAACGGCTCGCCCAGCTCGGGCGCGTAGTGCCGGGTCAGCTCCGCCCGTGCCGTGGTGAGCACCGGGTGCGGCAGTTGCCGGTCGGCGTCGTACCAGCAGAGCAGGCGGGGCACGTCGACCTCGCTGTCGTACATGGCGCGCCGCTCGGCCCGCCAGGGGACCTCGGTGAGCAGGGTGTCGAGGACGGCGTCGGAGCCGTGCACCCAGCTGGGGAGGTGGTCGACCCAGGCGCCCCGGCTGAGCTGGTGACGGCGGATCTGGCCGGGCAGTGGCCCCAGGGTCGGCCCGGCGTCGGCCAGGTCGAGCATCGACGGCTGATAGGCGGCCCGCGTCATACCGCCACCCTAGCAGCACTTTCGTACACCAGTGCTAGGGGCGGGCCGTCCCGGCGCGGACGGCGTCGAGCACCGCGTCCACGACCCGGGCCCGACCCTGCCCGTCGACTGTCGACCAGGCCTGGGCGGCGAGCGTCGCGCGCCGCTGCGGTGAGCTGATCAGCCCGAGCAGGGTCCGCGCCGCCGCCGCGCGGGTTGCTCGTCCGGCGACGCCGGCGGCGGTCAGCTCCGGCAGCTCGCCGAGACCGGCGGTGAGGCCGTGCCGCACCACGCGGGCGTACGACTCCCGTTGGTTGTCGACAACGCAGACCAGCGCGGCGGGCGCGCCGAGGCAGCAGAGTTCCCAGGTGGACGTGCCGGCGGCGCTGACCACCAGGTCGGCTTCGGTGATCAGTGCCGGCAGCGCGCCGGTGGGCGGCACCGGCCGAATGATCTGCCCGCGGCCGGGGGCGATGTCCTCCACCTCGGCCTCGATCTCGGGTCGACCGACGATGACAGTGAGGTCCATCGGATGGCCGGTGGCCACCAGCACCCGGGTCAGTACCGGTGCCGCGCCCACCGCGTCGGTGCCGCCGAAGAAGGCAAGCACCCGAGGTCGGCTGACCGTCGTGGCGGGCCGGGGCGCCGCCGGCCGGGCGGTGATCACGGAGTCGCGCAGCAGGGCGTACCCGCTGCCGGCGAGCAGCCGACCAGGCAACCCCGTCAGCTCCGCGCCGAAGTTCTGGTCGAGGTAGAGGTCGGCGACCTGGCCCCGGCTGTCCCCGTCGATCACGGCGAGGGTGAACACGCCGGCGGCGCGGAGGGCGCCCGCCCCGGCCGGGTCCAGCTCGTAGGAGTCGAGGACCAGCACGTCCAGGTGGTGACGGCGGGCCGCCTCGACCAGCTCGGCCGGCGAGTCCGGGCCCGGGTGCAGGGGGATGCCCCGGGCGGCCAGCTCCGCGGTGGCCCAGGGGAGCCGTTCGACGGTGCCGAACACGGCGACGTGGGCGCCCCGGGCGAGGAACTCCTCGGCGAGTGCCAGGCAGCGGACGAGGTGGCCGACTCCCCGCCGTGGGCTGGCGTCGCAGCGCAACCCGACCCGCGGCGTGCTCAGCACTCCTCCAGTTGCTTCTGTCGAACGTCGGCGTTGAGCGCGCGCAGGTCGGGTTGCCCGTGCAACCACCCGGCGAGCGTGGCCAGCGGCACGCTGACGTCCCCGAAGTGGTCGACGACCGCGCTGACCAGCGCCCAGTCCCGCTCGGTGTCGAGGGTCAGACGCAGCGCCGACCGGTCCGGGGTGAGCGTCACCCCGAGCACCCGGAACAGCTCCGGGTGGGTGTACGCGTACGAGGTCACGTGCACCCGGTGATGGTCGGCGGCGAGCCGGTCCAGGGCGCGCAGCGTCTCCGCTGCGATGATCTCGACGTCCAGCCCGCGGGGCAGGGTGCGGGCGATCGACGTGCTGGCGTAGTCGAGACCGGGGACCCCCCGGTACACCGCCGCGACCAGGGCGATGATGTCCGGGTCGAGCAGCGGGCAGTCGGCGGTGAACCGCATGACCGCGTCCCCCGGGTGCGCCGCGAGCGCACCCACGAATCGGCCCAGCACGTCGTCGACCGGCCCGCGGTGGCACGCCACACCCAGCCGCGCGCACTCGGCCACCACCGCGTCGTCGACCGCATCCGTACTTGTCGCGACCACCAGGTCGGCCAGGACGCCGCTGTCGCGGGCGGCGCGCACCACCCGGCCCAGCACGGAACGCCCGGCGAGCGGCCGGAGCACCTTGCCGGGCAGCCGGGACGAACCCATCCGGGCCTGCACGATGCCGACGATCCGGGGCCCCGCGCCGTCCGTCGGGGCCAGCCCGGATGCCGGTACGCCGGTCACTGCTGCTCCTCCTTCGGGGCGAGCGCGGCGGTGGCCCGGCGCTTGGCGGCGCGCGCGCCCCGCTTGGCCAGCCGGGCAGGGGTGATGGCGAGCCGCCCCACCCGGTAGCTCAGCGATCCGCTGAGCAGTCCGATCGTCGTCTCGGCCCGACGCAGTGCGCGTTCCCGTGAGGTGAGCAGCTCCTCGGTCCAGGCGGTCAGTGCCGCCAACCGGCCCAGCTCCTCGCGTTGGCGCAGCCACGCCTCGTGCAGCTGTTGGTAGCTGCGCGCGCCGATCGGCGGGTCGGTCGGCGCGACGGCGTGCAGTTCGGTGGCGAGGTTGAGCCGGCCGTCGGGGTCCAGCCCGTGCAGCGCCGCGGCGATTGCCGCCTCGGCCTCCACCGCCTCGCTGACCGTCGCGCGGTCCAGGTCGTGGCCGGCGAGGCCGCCGAGCACCACGGTCAGGCCGGCGACGTCGAGGGTGGACGACCACGGGTGGGCGTACCCGCCGGTGAGCAGGCCCGCCGCGAAGCGCCACAGCCCGCGGGCCAGCACCACGTCAGCGGGCAGCGGGTCGGTGGCCCGCCAGCTCGGGTCGAGCACCGCGTACCGCTCACCGTCGACGACCACGTTGTCGGTGCCGGCCAGCGCCGCCGCGCCGGCGATCCGGCCGTCGGTGTCGGCCTGGTCGGCGAGCCAGCCCGCGTACCCGTGCAGCAGCGCGCGCAGGGTGGCCAGGTCGCGGCGCACTGCCGCGTCGAGCAGCAGGGTACGCAGCAGCCGGCCGGACGGCACCGGCCCGGACAGCGCGTCCGCGTCCCGGTACGCGGCCTCGCGGCTGGCGAACGGCGCGGCGGCCGGCAGGTCCGTGCCGGTGGCCGCGATGCGCCCCCACCGCCATCCCGACGGGCCGTGCAGCACCTCCAGCACGCCGATCCCGGGCCGCCCGGTCTGCACAAGCGCCACCGGCGGATCGTTGTCGACGGCCGGCGCGGCGGCAGCCGCCGGGTCGGCGGGCCGGTGGGCGAGCACCAGCCAACCCGGCGCGAGGTCGGCGGCGCGGCCGGCGTGCAGCGCGTCCACCGCCAGCCGGGACGGGTCCTGGAGCACCGTGTCACTCGTGAAACCGCCGGCGCACGCGCCGTGCAGCACCGCGTCGAAGAGGCCGGAGCCCGCGTCCCGGTCGAGGTGGTCGGCGTCGAGCAGCGCCGTCGGGGTGCCGGCGTCGGGGTACGCGGCCCAGCACGCGCCCGGCCGCAGCCCCGCCCCGGTGAGCCGCTCGCGGAGCTGGTCCCGGTTGGCCGGGTGGCTCCGGTCGAGGACCCCGCCGATCGTCCACGCGGAATCCTCCCGGTCGGCGTACCAGGGGGTGGTGGCGACGAGTCGGTGCAGGCCGAGCGGGTTGTCCACGCGCAGCACCAGCGCGCCACCCGGTCGCAGCGCGGCGACCAGTCGCGCCAGCACGCCGTCCCAACCGAGGCGGGCGCCCTCCACCGACTCCACCGGGTCCAACCCGGCGGCGGCGATCACCACGTCGTACGTCTCGTCGTCGGGCAACCCGGCCGGACCACCCACCACCAGGTGGGCGGCTCGCTGGGCGAGCGCGACCGCGTCCGGGTGGCTGCGCAGCAGGCAGGTCACCTCGGCGTGCCCGAGCTGGTCGAGCAGGGCCGGGTCGTGTGGCCCGGCCACCAGCACCCGGGCGCCGGGCGGCACGAGCCGGGCGGCCAGCGCGGCGAGGGGTCCACCGTCGGCCAGGCGGTGCTGCGGCAGGTCGGACCAGGCCAGCATCTCGCCGCCCGGCAGGGTGATCCGGCCGGCGGGTGCCGTCTCAGTCGTCACGGTGGTCCTCTTCCTCCTGGAGGTTCGCCCAGCCGAGCAGCTCCCGCAGCTCTGCCGGCGTGCAGCGGTGGTCGGTGCCCAACTCGGCGCGGGCGATCTCGACAGCGGTGGGCAGGTCGACCTCGGCGCCGTGCAGCTCCGGCCACTGCCGCCGGATGCGGGCCGTCCCGCCGAACGTCGGGTCCTCGTTGGACAGGATCATCGGGTCGCCGTAGACCGCCGGTTCGCAGCCGGCCGCGATGCCGTAGAAGATCGCACTGGTCAGCCGGTTGGATGCTACCCGGCGGTGTCGACGCAGCTCGGTTAGTTGCCGGTCGAGGAACTCCGGGTCGGTGTCCTTCCACCAGTGTCCCCGGTAGCCGTGGCAGATCACCCGGAAGCCGGCGCGCTCGTAGAGCCGCCGGACGCTGCGCATCCGGTACTCGTGCCAGTAGAGGCAGACGGTGACCGGGCCGGGCTCGGTGTCCTGGATCAGCGCGATCAACTTCCGGTGGTCGCCCTTGACGTGCTGGCCCTCCCAACCGTGGAACGGGTACCAGATGGTGCCCTCCCGCTCCTCGGCCGGCGGTTGCTCGGGGCGCAGGGCCAACAGGTAGACGAACGGCGCGCCGATGACCACCACGTTGCGCCGCCCCACCGACCAGGCCCGCCGGCGGGTCTGTTCCGACCAGAGCAGGCTCGGGGCGCGCTCGGCGTACGGGTGACCGGGCGCCAGGCCGTCGCCGATGTTCCAGCCGTGCTGCACGTACCCGTTGATCCGTGGTGGGTGCCGGTCGCCGAGACCGGCGTAGCGGGCCAGCACGTGGGCGTGGCCGTAGAAGTGGTTGGCGTGGTGCATCAGGTTCCCATCAGGCGGCGGAACGCACCGAGCCGACCCGCAGGGCCGCGGTCAGCGCGTCGATGACGCGATCCTGCTCGGCGTCGCTGAGTCCCGGGTAGAGCGGCAGTGACAGCTGCTGGGAGTAGAACGACTCGGCCACCGGGCAGGACCCGCGCCGGTAACCGAGGTCGGCGAAGGCCGGGTGCCAGTGCACCGGGATGTAGTTGACCTGTACGCCGACGCCGGCGGCGCGCATCCGGTCGTACACCGCGCGGCGACGCCCGTCGAGCACCCGAATCGGGTAGAGGTGCCACGCCGGGTCCGCCCACGACCTGCGGACCGGCCGGAGTACGCCGTCCAGGTCGGCCAGTGCCTCGTCGTAGCGGGCGACAAGGGCGGCGCGGCGGGCCTTGAACTCGGCGAGCCGGCGTAGTTGGCTGCGGCCCAGGGCGCAGAGCACGTCGGGCAGCCGGTAGTTCAGCCCGAACTCGGGCACCTCGTAGTACCAGCCGCCCTCGTCGCCGAAGCGCAGCTCGTCGCGTTCGCGGACCATTCCGACGCCACGGAAGCGGCGGGCCCGCTTGAGGATCAGCGGGTCCAGCGCGGCGACCGCACCGCCCTCGGCGGTGGTCAGGTTCTTCGTGGGAAAGAACGAGAACGTGGTCAGGTCGGCGAGTGAGCCGACCGGCCGACCGTGGTACGTCCCGCCGATCGAGTGCGCCGCGTCGGCGAGGAGCAACGCGTCGCTGCCCGCGACCGACCCGCGCAGCGCGTCGTAGTCGGCGGGGTGGCCGGCGTAGTCGACAGCGGCCACGACCTTCGTCCGCGCGGTGACCGCGGCGGCGGCCGCGGCCGGGTCGAGGCAGAACGTCTCGTCGTCGACGTCGGCGAACACGATCTTCGCGCCGAGGGCGACAGCGCTGCTGGCGGTCGCCACGAACGTCATCGGCGGGACGACCACCTCGTCGCCCGGTCCCACGCCGGCCGCCGCGTACGCCACGTGCAGCGCCGCGGTGCCGTTGGAGACGCTGGCGACGCCGACCCCGCCGGTCCAGGCCGCCAGGTCGGCCTCGAAGGCGTCGACCTGCGGGCCGGTGGTGAGCCAGTCGCCGCGCAGCACACCGGCCACTGCGGCGATGTCGTCCTCGGTGATCGAGTGCCGGCCGTACGGGAGCATCCCCGTCATGCGGTGAGGCCGAGCATGTCGCGCAGCTGCTCGACGGTGAGCCACTCGTCGTTGGTGTCCGACTGGTAGGCGAAGCCGTCCGGCACCGGGTCGCAGTCGACCGGCGGCTGGTAGCCCCAGGTGGCGATTGTCGGCTGGACGATGAACCGGCCGTCGGCGCGCAGCGTCCGGCGGCTGTCGTCGGGCGCGATCATCTCCTCGTGCAGCTTCTCGCCCGGCCGGATCCCGATCTCGTGGGTGGTGGCGTCCGGGGCCACGGCCTCGACCAGGTCGAGGATGCGCATGCTCGGGATGCGGGGCACGAACAACTCGCCACCCTGCATCTGGTCGAACGAGTCCATGACGAACTGCACGGCCTGGTCGAGGGTGATCCAGAAGCGGGTCATCCGCTTGTCGGTGATCGGCAGGCTCTTGCCCTCGGCGGCCAGCCGGCGGAACAGCGGGACGACCGAGCCGCGGCTGCCCACCACGTTGCCGTAGCGCACCACGGCGAACCGGGTCGGGTGCTGGGCGGCGTAGTGGTTGGCCGAGACGAACAGCTTGTCCCCGACCAGCTTCGTCGCGCCGTACAGGTTGATCGGGCTGGACGCCTTGTCGGTGGAGAGCGCGATGACCTTCTTGACGCCGGCCTCGATCGCGGCGTCGACGACGTGCTGCGAGCCGGTGATGTTTGTGGCGATGTACTCGGAGGGGTTGTACTCCGCGGTGTCCACCTGCTTGAGCGCGGCGGCGTGCACCACGTGGTCCACCCCGTGCATGGCCCGGGTGAGGCGGTGCCGGTCCCGGATGTCGCCGATGAACCAGCGCAGCCGCGGGTCGTCGCCGAGTTGCTGGCGCAGCTCGTACTGCTTGAGCTCGTCGCGGGAGAACACGACCACGCGGGCGGGGTCGGCCTCGGTGAGGATGTGCCGGAGGAAGGTCCTGCCGAAGGAACCCGTTCCCCCGGTGATCAGAATGGACGATCCATTCAACTCACTCAATTTGGTGCTCCCGTGATCGTGGATGAACGGGCGGCCCTCGGCCGGCCGACCGGGGTGAGACGCTAGCCATGGCGGGTTAACTCCCCGACGCTCGCGGGTTAACCGCGCCCCCTGCTCCCGTGAATGCCGAGCACCGCGCAGGCAAACACTTGCGCCCCGGCCGTAACCGGCCTGACCTGGTCGGATCGGGCCGCTACAGTGACCGCGCGAGTGACCCGGCAGCCCTGTCCGCGGCCGGTTCCGCGTTCACCCGACATCCGCATCGGCTCGGTGCGAGCGGGTCATCCCACGCGTCACCGGCGCGGGCCGACGGGCCCGGCCGGTCCACGCGGGACCGGTCCGGCCGGCAGTTCTGGAGGCGTTGATGGCATCCGGTAGCGACGTGATCGAACGGCCGGCGGTGCTGGCGCGGACGCCGGACTCCACACCCGCGCGGCGCTGGCTGGTGCCGCTGCTGCTTGTCCTCGGTTGGGCGCTCAGCGTCGCCTGGCGGATGTGGCTGTCCCGGCACATCGTGCTGCCGATCGCGCACACCGACGAGGACAGCTACCTGAACACCGCCCGCGCGCTGGCCGGCGGGCCGGGCGGGTTCAGCAGTGAGAACGACCTGCTGCGCCGGGTCGGCTACCCGATGCTGATCTCGCCGGCGTTCCTCGGGGACCGGGACTTCGGCGACAGCTACCGGATCGTCCAGCTGATCAACGCGATGGCGAACTCGACGCTGTTGCCGCTGGCGTACCTGCTCGGTCGCCGCCTGCTGCGGCTGCGCCGGTCGTACGCGCTGCTCGGCGCGGTCGCGGCGGCGACCCTGCCGGCCACCGCCTTCTACGCGGGCATCGCCATGATCGACACGGTGATGGCCCCGCTTGTGGTCGCCTGGCTGCTGGCCGTGCACCGCTGGATCGAACGACCCGGCCCACTCGCCGCGGCCACCGTCGGCCTGCTGGTCGGCGGGTTCCACCTGCTGCACTCGCGTGGCCTGGTGATCGTGGCGGTGCACGCCGGGTTGGTCCTGCTGCTGTTCCTCCGCCGCCGGATCGGCCCGCCCGCGGTGCTCGCGGCGCTGCTGCCGGTGCTCGCCATGGCGCTCGTGAACGCCGCCGTCATCCGCTACCTCGGCGACCGGGTCTACCTGCTCGGCAGCACCCCCGGCGGCAGCACTGTCGAGGCGGTCGCCTCCGTCCAGGGTGTGGTCCGCGTCGGCGCGGGCGTCGGCACCCAGCTCTGGTACCTCGTGGTGATCACCTTCGGGATGGCGGGAGTGGCCTGGGCCGCCGCCGTGCGTGAGCTGTGGCGTCCACGGCACGGCGACGCCGCCCGCTGGACGATGGGCGTGGCACTGGTGGTGACGGTCGGGGTGGCCGGCGGGGCGTCGGTGATCCTGGCCGGCATCACCGGCAAGCCGCTGGACGCGATCTACGGCCGCTACGTGCAGATGCTGGCGCCGTTCTGGCTGCTGGTCGGGCTCGGGGTGCTGCTCACCGCCGGCCACCGGGTGGTGCTGCGCCGGGCGGCCGTCGCGGTGGCCCTGCTGGTCGGCGGCGGCGCCCTGATCGCCGTCCGACTCTCGTACGTGGCCAGCCAGGGCCACCGGCTGCGCTACGGCGGTTTCAGCGCACCGGACCTGGTGGCGATGACCGGGGGCTGGCGGGAGATGCGACCGGTGCTCGGGTCACTGATCGGGATCGGCGGCTGTCTGCTGCTCGTCGCCGCCGCGCTGCTGCCCCGACTGCGGCTGCCGATGCTGGGCGTGCTCGTCGTGGCCAACCTCGTCACCATGCAGGTGATCGAGAGCCGCATCGTGCGCCCGGCCGTCGCGAGCAGCGCGCCGACGCCCCGCGTGGCCGACGTCGGCGTACGCCCCGGCGAGCGGGTCTGGGCCTCGACCGGGGTGCACTACGTCCTGCGGTTCAATCTGAGCCACCAGGTGACCTGGACCGACGTCCGGTGGTTCGGCGAGCAGCCGCCGGCCGCCGCGCAGGTGGTGTTCGCCCGCTGGGCGCCCGGCCAGCCGGACGACTGGGACGGCGCCGCGTACGGCTTCGTCCGGCTCGGCGGCAACCCGGTGCAGCACTGGGCGGCCTGGCGGCGGGCCTGAACCGGCACATCCCGGTGGACACCGCTGTTCGTGAACGGCGGATGTCCACCGGGAACACCACCGGTTAATGATTCAGGTCCATTATCCGAATGGGTACGACAATCAGCGCTGGCGGCGGTCCGCGCGAGCCAGGGAAATCGGGATGACGGTGATTTCCCGACCGTCGGACAGCTCCTGTCTCGGGGTGCCCTCGACGAATCGGAAACGCCGGTTCATCTGTCGTACGACGGTATTGTGACCGAGCACCTCGCCGTCGAGTCGGTCCAGGTGCAGCCCGTCGAACGCGTACTCGACGGCCTCCCGCATGACCCCCAGCCAGGCGGGCAGCGTCTCGTCCCGCCCGGCCAGCCCGTCGGCGTCGAGATAGAAGCCCCACGCCCCGGTACGGGGGCCGTCGAACCGCAGGTCGAAGAAGGTGACCACGCCGCAGGGCCGGTCGTCGCGGACGTACACCAGAACCCGCCGGGACGGATCGTCGCGGACCGCCGACCACCACCGGGCGTGCTCGTCGGCGGTGATTTCGTGGCTGTTCTTGCTGACCTGACGGTTGGTTTCCTGATTACGCCAGGACAACATCAGGTGAACGTCGTCCGCCGTTGCTTCGCGCAGCACGTGCGTCTCGCTTTCTTAGCTGTTCACGTCCGGTCGGAGCACCTTACCCGGGCCCACCGGGAAAGCAGATATGCATTCGTTGGGTTGTAGACTGCGCCGCATGAACGAATTGAGTCGCGCGCAGATCCGCGACCTCATGGCTCAGGTGCTGAAGAACCAGGACAAGGAGCTGCCCGCGGACGACGCGGCGCAGTTGCGGGAGATCGGGTTCCGGTCGCTCGACTTCTCCGAGTTGGCCCTGCGGGTGGAGGACGAGACGGGGGAGGAGCTCAACTTCGACGCCCCCGGCCTGCGCCGCATCGCCACCGTCGGAGACGTCCTCGACTTCCTCGTCGAGCTTCAGCACCAGTGACCGTCGCGACGGCGCGCGATCGCCCACCCGTGCCCCGGGAGCCGGCGGGCGTCGACAACCGGGTCGTCGTCGGCGGCGCCGCGCTGACCTGGCGGGCACTGCCGACGCCGACGCTGCCCGACCCGGCCGCAGTGCTCGCCCACCGCGGCGTGCACGCGCTCACCGCCGCTCGGCAGCACGCCGTGCACGGCACCGAGCTGCTGCTCAGCACCGCGAGTCGGGTCGACGAGGCGATGCGGGCGGAGTTGCTGGTGGCCGGGTTCACCGTCAGCGTCCTCGACGACGACGGCTCCCATCCGAGCGTGCCGACCCGACCCCGAGCCGCCGAGCCCGGCCGGCTGTGGCTGCTGACCTCGGGCTCGACGGGGCGTCCCAAGCGGGTCGGGCACACCCTCGACACGCTGACCACCGTGCGGGCCGAGCAGCCCGACCGGACCTGGCTCTGCCCGTACGCGCCCGGCACGTACGCCTGGTGGCAGGTGGTCACCCTGTCGCTGACCCAGCCCGGTCAGCACCTCGTGGTGGTCGAGCCCGACGAGCTGGACGACTGGCCCACCGTCGCCGCCACGCACGAGGTCGACGCGGCCTCCGGCACGCCGACCTTCTGGCGACGCACCCTCTACCGCGACGCCGCCGCGCTGGCCCGGGTGCCGCTGCGCCAGATCACCCTCGGCGGGGAGCCGGTGGACCAGGCGATCCTGGACCAGCTCCGGGAGGTGTTCCCGGCGGCCCGGATCTCCTGGATCTACGCCTCGTCCGAGGTGGGGGCGTCCATTGTGGTGCACGACGGGCGGGCCGGCTTCCCGGTCGACTGGCTGGACCGGGAAACCCCGGGCCGACCGACGCTCTCCGTGCGCGACGACGAGTTGGTGGTCACCTCCCCGCACCACGGCGCCGGGCTGTCCGGCCCGATCCGCACCGGAGACCGGGTGCAGGTGCTCGACGACCGGGTGCTGATCACCGGCCGCCTCGACTCCGACGAGATCAACGTCGGCGGCAGCAAGGTCTCCGCCGGGGTGGTCCGCGGTGTGCTGGCCGGACATCCGGCGGTGGCCTGGGCCCGGGTGACCGGCCGCCGCGCCCCGGTGCTCGGCCGGATGGTGGTCGCCGAGGTGGTCCTCACCCCCACCGATCCGTCCGACCGCGCCGTGCCCGACGAGGCCGCGCTGGTCCGCTGGTGCGCCGACCGGCTCCCCGAGCACGCGGTGCCCCGCCGGATCCGCGTGCTGACCGAGATTCCCGTCAAGGAGACCCTGAAGAGCGATGTCTGATCCCGCCGTCACCCCGCTCGTGCCGCCCAGCACCGTGGTCCTCGTCTCCGGTGGTTCCCGGGGGCTGGGCCTGGCCATCGTCACCGACCTGCTCGACGCGGGCGTACAGGTGGCGGCGTTCGCCCGCACCGTCACGCCGGAGTTGGCGAAGCTCGCCGCCGAGCACCCCGACCGGGTGCACGTCGGCTCGGTGGACGTCACCGACCTGCGGGCCGCGCAGAGTTTCGTCCGCGAGGTGGAGCAACGCCTCGGCCCGATCGACGGCATCGTCAACAACGCCGCCGTCGGGCAGGACTCGCTGCACGTGCACACCGCCACCGACGACATCGCCCGGATCATCGAGACCAACCTGACCGCCCCGTTGCAGCTGACCCGGCTGGTGGTCCGCCGGATGCTCGGCAAGGGCATGCGCGGGCGGATCGTCAACATCACCTCGATCTGTGGGCAGCGCGGGTTCCCGGGTCTTGTCGCGTACTCCGCCACCAAGGGCGGCATGGACGCCGCCACCCGCTCGCTGGCCCGGGAGTTGGGCGGCCGGATGCTCGTCAACTCGGTCGCTCCCGGCTTCTTCGCCTCGGAGATGTCCGCCGTGCTCGGCCCGACCCAGCTCGACCAGATCGTGCGCCGCACGCCGACCGGTCACCTGACCGAGCCGGCGGAGGTCACGCCGGTGGTCCGGATGCTGCTGCGGGAGCACACCAACATCAACGGCCAGGTCATCGTGGTGGACGGTGCCGCGTCCATCTGACCCGGCCCGGCTGGTCCGCCCCCGCCCGGTGCCGGTGCTGCTCGCCGCCGCCGAGCAGCACCTGCGGATCGGCGTACCCGAGGACCTGACCGACGCGGTGACCCGCAGCCACCTCGACGACGGACGCTGCGTCGGCTGGTACGGACCCCGGACGCCCGGCTGGCGGGTGGCCATCGACGCGGAACGCGCGGACGCCCCGGTGCCTCCGGCGCTGGCCCGCCGGTTCGGGGTGTCCGACTTCTGGGCGCGGTGGACCCGCGCCGAGTGCTGCTGCAAGCTGGCCGACGTGCCGGTGGCGGCCTGGTGGCGGCGACACGGCCTGAGCACGCCGGCCGACGGATCAGCGCTCTGGCGAACCCTGCGGGTGGCCGACCTGGTGGTCACCGTCGGCGTCGCCCCCGCGCCCGGCGTCGTGCCGGCGCAGCAGACGGGCCGTGTCTGGGCGCGGCTCGGTGTCCGCGGCACCCTGTAGAGCTGCCCCACAGCTGGGGCAGCCGCGCACCGTCTGAACGCGGAGCCGGCGGTGTGCCGCGACAGGAGGACCGGCCCCTGCCCAACCTCGTGCCGGGTAATCAGCGGTCGTCGGCGCGCTGTCAGCCCTCAAACCAGCTCATCCCGCGATACCGGCTCTTCACAGATGAGGGTGTAGCTGCGGGGGCTGGGCTTGCGGGTCTTGGGTCACCCCTCTTGCTGTCGTTGGGATTTTCCACCCCGAGAGGGCAGCCTTGCACGTTTGGGCCCGCTGCTGAGACCTCTTGTCGGCCGTGTTGATGCCAGGCTGATCGAGGTGGGTCAACACATCTGTCGCGGTCGGTGGGCCTCAGCCGTTGGTGGACGCCCCTGGTCCAGTCGTGGCGTACCGGGCGGCGATGGTACGGACGGCCTCGTCGACTACCTGAGCGACGCGTTCGGCACTCACCTCCCAGCCCGGCACCAGGAGTGCCGGCCAGAAGACGTAGTTGGAGATCATGCCCAGGAACTGGGTGGCTGCGAGGTCCACGTCCTCGACCCGCACCGTTCCCGCCTCGTGTTCAGCCAGGAGGTAGCTGCGAACGGACTCGAAGTAGGGCATCTTCCCGTGCGAGAACTGCGCATGGGCCAGCTCCGGGAACCGCGGCAGCTCGGCGATGACGATCCTGAACAGGTCGGTCATCTGGGCACGGCCTAGCAGCTCGGCGTAACGGCGACCGATGATGCTGAGTCCGTCAACGACGTTGCCTGCTGGCGGAGGGTTCTCCTCGTCAGCGGTCGACCAGGACTCGGCCACGATGGCGTCGAACAGGGCAGCCTTGCTCGGAAACTGCTTGAACAAGGTCGCCCGCGAAACGCCCGAGCGCTCTGCGATCCGCGCCAGCGACGTCCGGTCGTAGCCCAACTCAAGAAACAGTGCGGTCGCGGCCGTCACGATCAGCGCGCGCTTCTCCTGGGCGACGCGCTGGTGATACGTCGTCACGACCCCGCTCATGGCCCGAGCATACGAGGTGAGTGGCTTGACTCGCCATTGCCGCCGACCTAGTGTCAGGAGAATGGTGAGTCGCTCGACTCACCACTGGCCGGCTGTTCATCACTGGTGATCCCGGTCATTCACCCCCTGCCGAAGGAACATCTGATGCCCCGCTTCGACAACCAGACCGTGCTCGTGACCGGTGGGACCGGTGGCCAGGGCTCGAACCACGTGCGCGCCTTTCACGCGGAGGGAGCGAACGTGGTGATCGGCGACATCGACACCGAACGCGGCGCCGCTCTCGCCGACGAGCTCGGGACCCGCGCTCACTTCACCCGCCTCGACGTCACCGACGAGAGCTCGTGGTCCGCCGCTGTGCTGGCCGCCGAGAGCGCCTTCGGCGCCCTGAACGTGCTCGTCAACAACGCGGGTGTGCAGAATCCGCCTGCAACGATCGACAACACGGAGCGGGCCACGTGGTCGCGCATCCTCGACATCAACCTCACAGGGACCTTCCTCGGCATCAAGGTCGCAGCCCCCGCTCTGCGCCGCGCAGCAGGGGGAGTCATCGTCAACATCGCCTCGACCATGGGCCTGGGCGGCACGGCGCACTACGCGCCGTACGTCGCCAGCAAGTGGGCCGTGCGAGGCCTCACCCGAACGGCAGCACTCGAGCTCGGCCGCGACCACATCCGGGTGAACACCATCCACCCCGGCGTGATATCGACCCCCTTCATCCACGAACCAGCAGCCGGCGCCACCGCGGCAATCGCCGACTTCTACTCACCCGAGCCGTTCGCGATCCCCCGGCTGGGGGAGCCGGCCGACGTCAGCCGGCTTCTCCTGTTCCTCACGTCATCAGACGCGTCGTTCATCACGGGGTCGGAGTACGTCATCGACGGTGGACTCCTCCTCGGGCCCGCCCTTCAGACCGAGACCGCATGAGCAGTCCAGACACGACCGGATGGAACGACTCCGCACGTGACGCGTCTTTGTCGCACCTGCCCGATCACATCCGGCGAGCCATCGAGATCACACCCGCCGCAGGCACCAGCGAACGGATCATCGACATCACGACGCTGGGGCGCCGCACCGGCCGGCCACGCCGCATCGAGATCTTCTTCTACCGAGCTGCGGGCACCACCTACCTGTGTAGCGGCGCCGGCGGTGCCGCGACCGACTGGCATGCGAACCTTCTCGCCAATCCCAACTTCACCTTCCACCTCAAGAACGGGATCCACGCAGATCTGCCTGCACGGGCCACGCCTGTCACCGACCCAGCTGAACGTCAGGCCGTGCTGGCGGAGATCGTCGCGGATCTCAATCAGCCCCACGACCCCGGCACCATCCGGCCGACTCGGCTCGAAGACTGGGCTGACAGTCGGCTGATGCGCATCAGCTTCCGCCATCGGCCGTGATCGAGGATCCCTCGACAGATGACCTACTCCCAGCGACTGGGGTGTAGTCGCGGCTAGAGCAGCTCTTCGCCAGATGAGGGTGTAGCTGGCGCGGCGGTCCAGATGGTTCGACCGGCCCGGCACATCCAACGGCCCGACCGAGGCGATCAACGGACGGCTCGAACACCTCTGCGGCTCCGCGCTCGGATTCCGCAACATCACCAACTACATCGCCAGGTCCCTGCTCGAGACCGGCGGCTTCAGGCCACGACTACACCCCCGTCTGTGAAGAGCCGCGATACCCGTGTCGGATTGTCTACCCATGCGTCGGTGTGCGGCGGTCTCGGTGTGGCCTGCTCAGATGGCGTGAATTGCGACTGAAGCATCGGTCACAGTTCGTCGAATGTCTATGTTCGAATGGCTGTGGGGTGACCTCAGCGGAGTTCGCCCTTCGTCAGTCGGTGCCCCGCGGATAGCTGCCGTGTGTCGGGCGCCGCGAGGGCTGCGGGCTGGTTGGCGTGGACACGGGGAGGTCCGGGCGATGGCTGAGTTTCCGGCGCATCTGTTTCGGATGGATGGTGATCCGTCGGCGATTCGGTCGTCGGCGGGGCGGTGGGAGGGTTTTGGTTCGGCGGCGTCGCAGGCGGCGGCGCAGATCTCGGGTCTGGATACGAGTCAGTTCGTGGGTCCGGAGGCGGATCTGTTCCGGGAGGGGCTGAATGCCCAGATGCCGGGGCATTTGCGGGTGACCGGTGATGCGTTTGGTCGGGTGTCGGCGGGGTTGGTGGCGTTCGCGGGGTCGTTGTCGTCGTTGCAGGATCGGATGCGTCCGGTGGCGCAGCGTGCGCCGGGTTTGTGGGCGGCGTTGCAGGCGGCGCGGGGGCGGTCCGACCGTGCCGAGCAGGCTGACGAGCGTCATGAGCGGGAGGTGGCGGATCGGCCGCCGGAGCCGGACACGTACCGGTCGGATGCCGGGGCCGCGGGTGCGGCGTTGTCGCAGGCGCAGCGGGACTGGGACGAGTGTGTGGCCCAGGCGGGTGCATTGCGGGGTGAGTTGGCCACGGCGGTGCGCGATTGCGTGCGGGTGGTCAATGACGCGAAGGGTCTGCGGTTCAAGGAGAATCCGAAGTGGTGGGATCTGAAGGGTCAGTTCACCAACTTCGTCCGCGACAATCAGGAGTTGTTGGCGCAGCTGTCGGGCGCCTTGAAGATCGTTTCCCTGGTCGCGGGTCTGCTGTCGTTCATTCCGATCCTCGCGCCGATCATGGGGCCGATCGCCATCGCGGCTGGTGCGGCGGCCCTGCTCATCGACGCGTCCATTTATGCGGCGACCGGTAAGGGCAGTCTCACCAACCTGTTGATCGACACGGTGCTCACCGTCGTGCCCATCGGCCGACTCGCGGCGCTCGGCAGGCCGGTTCTGGCTCTGGCCAAGCGGGGGTTGCCGGCACTGGCTCGGGGGTTGACCAAGGCGCGGGCGGCGCTGCCGAGCATGCCGCGGCCGAGCATTCCGCTGGGCCTGCGTAAGTGCGCGGGTGATCCGATCGACGTGGCCAGCGGCGAGGTGGTGCTCGCGCAGACCGACGCCGAGTTGCCCGGTCTGCTGCCGCTGGTGCTGACTCGTAGTCACGTGTCGTCGTACCGGGTGGGTCGGTGGTTCGGGCCGTCCTGGGCGTCCACCCTTGATCAACGGGTCGAGGTTGACGATCACGGGGTCTGTTTCGTCGCCGAGGACGGCATGGTCCTCACCTACCCGACGCCCGTGAGCGGCGAAACGCAGACCCTGCCAGCGACGGGGCCCCGGTGGCCGCTCACCCCGACCGTCGGCGGCTTCCGGGTCGACCAGCCTGAGACCGGTCGCGCGCTGCATTTCCAGGCGGTGCCGGACCTGCCTGAGCCGGCGGGTGAGGGCGAGCCCGTCGAGGTGTTGCCGCTGGTGGCCGTGACCGACCGCAACGGCCACCGGATCGACCTGGACTGGTCCGACGGGGTGGTCACCGAGGTTCGGCACAGCGGTGGGTACCGGATCGCTGTCGACACCCTGCGCGGTCAGGTGGCGGCGTTGAGCCTGCTGGACGCGGAACCTTCCGGTGCGGCCCGGACCTTGGTGCGGTTCGGCTACGACGAGGCCGGCCGTCTCGCCGAGGTGGTCAACGCGTCGGGGCTGCCGTTGCGCTTCGCCTATGACGACGAGGGCCGGTTGGTCCGCTGGCAGGACCGCAACGAGCAGGAGTACCGCTACACCTACGACGAGCAGGGCCGCTGTGTGGCCGCGACCGGCTCCGGCGGATACCTGTCCACGCGGCTGCACTACGACCCGGCCGCGCGAAAGACCGCAGTGGGCGACTCGTTCGGCCACACCACCATCTACGAGCTGACCGAACGCGGCCAAACCCAACGCATCACCGACCCGCTGGGCCACGTCACGGCCTTCACCTGGGACCGATTCGATCGGAGGCTGTCCGAGACCGATGCTCTCGGGCGGACGACTCGTTGGTCCTACGATGACGACGGCAACCTGGTCGAGGTCACCCGCCCGGACGGGTCGCGGGCGTCCGCGTCATACAACGAGCTGCGTCAGCCGGTCGTGGTCACCGACGTCGACGGCGCGGTGTGGCGGCGCGAGTACGACGAGCGCGGCAACCTGACGATGGTCACCGACCCGATCGGCGCTGTCACCCGCTACCGCTACGACGAGGCCGGTCACCTCAGCGAGGTGACCGACGCGCTCGGCAACGCCCTGGTGGTGGCGACCGACCCGGCCGGGTTGATCAGCTCGGTCACCGAGCCCACCGGCGCGGTGACGACCTACCGGCGGGATCGGGCTGGGCGGGTCGCGGAGGTGATCGATCCGCTCGGTGGTAGCACCCATCTCGGCTGGACTGTCGAGGGGCGGTTGGCGTGGCGGCGGAGCCCGGACGGGGCGAGCGAGGAGTGGACCTACGACCCGGAAGGCAACCTGGTCAGCCACACCGACCAGACCGGGGCGACCACCGAGTTCGAGATCGGGCACTTCGACCTCATGGTGGCGCGTACCGGGCCGGACGGCGCGCGGCTGACCTTCGGTTACGACACCGAGTTGCGGCTCACCTCGGTCACGAACGCGCAGGGCCTCGTCTGGCGCTACGACTACGACCCGGCGGGTCGGCTGATCGCCGAGACCGACTTCAACGGGCGCACCCAGTCGTACACCCTTGATGCCGCCGGCCAGGTGGTGGCCCGCACCAACGGCGCCGGGCAGACCATCGAACTGGTCCGCGACCAGCTCGGTAACGTCGTGGAGAAGCGCACGGCCGAGGGCATCACGACTTTTGGGTATGACCCGCTGGGTAGGTTGCTGCATGCCACCACACCTGAGGTCGGGCTCCGGTTCGACCGTGACCCGTGCGGCCGGGTGCTCGCCGAGACCCGCGACGGGCAGGTCGTCGCCATTTCCTACGACGCGCTCGGTCGACGGACCCGGCGACGTACCCCGTCCGGGGTCGAGAGTGCCTGGGAGTACGACGCCGGCCACCGGCCGGTGGCCCTGCAGACCGGCGGTGCCACTGTCGGCTTCACCCACGATGTGGCCGGTCGGGAGACCCGACGCGCGGTCGGTGGTCTCACCCTGACCCAGAGCTGGGACGCCAGCCACCGGCTGCTCTCCCAGGTCGTCACCGCGAGCTCCGCCGCGGGCGGCCCGGACGCGGTGCCCGGCCTGGTGACGCACCGGGGCTACCGCTACCGCGCTGATGGTTACCTGGTCGGCGTCGCTGATCAGGTAACCGGCGAGCACCAGTTGGAGTTGGACCGGGCCGGCCGGATCACCACCGTGCGGGCCGGCGACTGGACCGAGCGGTACACCTATGACGCCGACACCGTGGCCAGCGCCGCCTGGCCCGCTTCGGAGGATGGCGGCGCTGCCCGGGGTGAGCGGGAGTACACGGGCACCCTGGTCCGGCGGGCCGGGAACGTGCGGTACGAGCACGACGCCGCTGGCCGGGTCACGCTGCGACAGCGCAAGGAGCGTTCGACAAAGCCGTCGACCTGGCGCTACACCTGGGACAGCGAGGACCGGCTGGTCGCCGTGACCACACCGGATGGCACCCGCTGGCGCTACCGGTACGACGCGCTCGGTCGCCGGGTGGCCAAGCAGCGACTCGACGCCGACGGCGGTGTGGTCGAGCAGGTCGACTTCGCGTGGGACGGCCCGCGTCTGGTCGAGCAGACCCACGGCGGGCCAGCCGGCGACAGGACCAGCACCTGGGAGTACGCCCCCGGCACATTCACCCCGATCAGCCAGACCGACGGCGCGGCCGATCAGGACGAGGTGGATCGCCGCTTCTACGCGATCGTGACCGACCTTGTCGGCACGCCCACCGAGCTGATCAGCCCGGACGGCACTGTCGCCTGGCAGCAACGCACCACCATCTGGGGCATCCCGACCCACACCAGCCCCACCGGCGCGGATTGTCCCCTGCGCTTCGCCGGCCAGATCCACGACCCGGAAACCGGCGCCTCCTCCAACTACCACCGTTACTACGATCCGGACACTGCCCGGTATTTCTCCGCCGACCCACTCGGCCTTGATGCGGGGCCCGACCCGCATGCCTACGTCGACAACCCGACTCATCGTATTGATCCATTGGGTCTTGCCCCCTGCCGGATTCCGCACCGTTCCACCCCGCGGATGGAAGACGGAAATCTCAAGGAGGGGTGGATCCACGTGGATGCCCGGCATGTTTCCGGCAACCACCCGAGTGGGCCGGGGGACCTGTTCGCCAGCGGGACGACGCGGGATCAGCTCACGGCCGCGGCCGAGACCATCGTCCAACGGGGAACCCGAGTTTCGGACCCGGCTCGCCGGCTTCAGACCTTCGAGAAGAAGCTGAAGATTAACGGTGTTCGGGACTGGGTGCGGGTGATTGTCGATTCCGACGACGCCAATCGCGTTATCACCATCTTTCCGGTCCGTCAGGGAGTCTAGCGTGCGCTTCGAGTTCTCACGGCACCACGACGGGGCGGCCGCGTCGTCGTTCGACCTGGGTGACCTGCGACTGGTCCTGGATTCAGCGGACGTCACGTCGGCCGGTCATCGACCCAGCAGGTCAATGATGATCTACTTGGCCATCGTTCACCTGGTGGACGGTCTCTCGGAGATGGCCGAAGGACATTCCTCGCGCTTCCGGTTCGTGGGTCCCGACTCGTCGTTCTCATTGGACTTCCGGCGAAAGAATGATGTGCTGACCGTGACGGCCGGAAACGCAGTGGTGGGCGCCGTCCCGATGTCGGATGTCCTCGCTGCCCTGCTGGCCGGGATAACAACCTTCTTGACGGATCCCGACAACGTGCTCGCCGCCAACGAATCAGTGGTCGAGGACCTGGAGTCGGCGGTGCGCCGGCTGCGCGGGGTGGCGAGTTCGTCCCGATGACGGACCAGCCGGCCGTCAGCCCATCACCTCCGGGCTGACCCGGCCAGCCGCACCGTCAGATCAGGTCCCAGCTCAGCGGAGTGCCGCGCGGGACGTCGGTGGCGAAGGTGCGGCCCAGCACCCGGTCGATCTCCACGGGCGGCAGCCCGCCGGCCGGACGGATCGACCGAACATTGTGGCTTGTCACCTGGTCACCGGCGCGCACGTCCTCGACCACGAAGAGCGAACGGCGGAACCGCAGCCCCTCCCGCTCGGCCGGGGTCGGGCCGATCGCGGTGCCACCCAACGCCGCGTACGCCCGGCCGGACTCGGCGACCAGCGCCGTCAGCTCCGCCGGGTTCAGTGAGAAGTCCGAGTCCACGCCGCCGTCGGCCCGGTCCAGAGTGACGTGCTTCTCGATGAAACAGGCACCGAGCGCCACCGAGGCGACGGCCACCCCGATGCCGGGCGTGTGGTCGGAGAGCCCGACCGGCACGTCGAACGCGCCCGCCAGCACCGGCAGTCGGCGCAGGTTGCTGTCGGCCGGCGGCGCCGGGTAGGACGCGGTGCAGGCCAGCAGGACGATGCCCGCCGCGCCACCGGCACGGGCGGTGCGCACCGCGGCGTCGATCTCGGCGACCGTCGCCATCCCCGTGGAGATCACCATCGGCTTGCCGGTGCTGGCCACGAGCCGGATCAGCGGCAGGTCGACAAGCTCCGAAGATGCGATCTTGTACGCCGGCGCGTCCAGCGACTCCAGTAGCTGCACGGCGGTCGCGTCGAACGGTGACGAGAAGACGGTCAGGCCACGCTCGCGGGCCCGCTCGAAGATCGGGGCGTGCCACTCGTACGGGGTGTGCGCCCGCTCGTAGAGGCGGTACAGGTTCTCCCCACCCCACAACTCGTGCCCGCTGGAGATCCGGAACGCCGGGGTGTCGACGTCGATCGTGATCGTGTCCGGCCGGTACGTCTGGAGCTTCAGCGCGTGCGCCCCGCTCTCGGCCACCGCGTCGACGATGGCCAGCGCCCGGTTCAGATCACCGTTGTGGTTGCCGGACATCTCGGCCACCACGAACGGTCGCTCCCCGGCACCGACCAGGTGCGGTCCGATCTTGATTGTCGCCGTCATTCCGACCCCTGCTCCGATCTGCCCGCACCCGCGTGCGGTGGTGCTGCTGTCGTCGTCCACCCGGCGGGCGGACGACCTGGAAAACCAGTGCGCCGGGAGTCGATCCGACTCCCGGCGTGGTGCGCTGCGGTCACGGCAGCCGGCCCCCGGCCAGCGCGCCGTCGCGCACCGTCGCGACGTCCGCCCCTCGACCCGGGTCCTCGTCGGCGCTCGCCGGACCGGCTGCGGCGCTGACGCCACCCGCCGGGGCGCCTCGGCGCAGGCGACCGGCGACCCGGTGCGCCTGACGCAGCGCCGAGTACGCCAGCCAGTCACCCCGCCCGACCAGGCGGTGCTTGAGCCCGGTCACCCCGGCGGGCAGCGGGTAGCCGCCGGTGGGCAGGTACCGGCGGTAGTGCGCGGCGGCCCGGTGGAAGAAGTCCCGCCGCAGGTGCGGGTGCAGCCGGTCGTCGTTGCCCACCACCACCAGGTAGTGGCTGATCATCAGCTGGAACAGTTCGGCCTGCAACCGCTCGTCCGGGTGCCTGCGGGCGACCCAGTCCAACAGGCGCTCGTACTGGGCGAACGCGTCGAAGTGCCGGCCACTGCGGGTGGAGGTGATCGCGCCGTGCCGGCCCTGGCGGTACAGGTAGCAGACCCGGTTCAGCACGGAGATCTTCTCCGCGCCGATCAGCAGCGGGTGGCTGAACGGGATGTCCTCGTACCAGCCGGGGAAGAACCGCAGCTCCAACTGGTCCAGGAAGTCCCGGCGGACCACCTTGTTCCAGGCGGTGTGCTGCACCCGCAGCAGTTGCGGCTGGTCGTCCAGGCGGGTCACGCCGGTGATCCCGCGCAGCAGGTGACTGCTCGCGTCGACCTCCCGCCGACCGTCCTCGTGCACCCGCAGGTGGTCCAGCATCAGCACGTCGGGCTGGTGCTGGCGCAGCCGGTCCAGCACCGCCGCAATCGTGCCCGGCGGCACCCAGTCGTCGCTGTCGATGAACCAGACGTACCGGCCGGCGGCCACGTCGAGCCCGGCGTTGCGGGCCAGGCCCAGACCCACGTTGCTGCTCAGGTGCACGACGCGGACCCGGTCGTGGCCGGCGGCGTACGAGCGGAGCATGTCGCCGCAGCCGTCCGGGGAGGCGTCGTCGACGGCGATCAACTCCACCGCGTCCACCTCACCGGCCGGGATGTCGGCCCGGATCGACTCGAGGCACTGGTACAGGTACGCCTCGACGCCGTACACGGGCACGACGATGCTCAGCAGCGGTGCGTGCGTCGGCTCATTGACCACGCCCGCCACCTTCGACGACCCGGGTGACCGGCCCCGGAACCGCACGTGGCCGCCGATGGTGGAGTCGCTGAACTCCCGCCCAGCGGAAGGTTAACGGCGGTACCCGCGACGGGTGGGACACGTCCGGTTCACCCGGGAGTGACCCGGTAGGGTGCCCCGGGTGCGGCCCTGCCGGGCCGTCGCGGGCGTCGCCGTCGTGCCGTCCACGCCGCGCCGAGGAGGATACGAACGTGCTGGTGACCCTGCCAAGCCTCGGTATCCCCGCATGACGAGCACCCCGGCGGCGTCCATCGCCCGGCCCGCCCCCGCACCGCCGCGGCTGCCCTCGCTGACCGGGCTGCGCTGGATCGCCGCGCTGCTGGTCTTCGGGTTCCACGCGGGCACCATGCGGATCATCGCCGAGCCGGACTACAAGGCCGTTGTCGACAAGCTGTTCAGCCTCGGCCTGTCCGGGGTGCAGTTCTTCTTCGTCCTCAGCGGGTTCGTGCTGGTCTGGTCGGCCCGGACGGGCGACTCCCGGCGTACCTTCTGGCGGCGACGGGTTGCCAAGATCTACCCCAACCACCTGGTGTTGTGGGGGGCGACGTTGCTGGTCGCCTGGTGGTTCGCCGACCCGGTCCTGCCGGCGGCCGCGCTGGAGAACCTGCTGTTGTTGCAGGCCTGGGACCCCCGACCGGGCTGGTTCTACAGCATCAACACGGTGAGCTGGTCGCTCTCCTGCGAGTTCTTCTTCTATCTCTGCCTGCCGCTGGTGCTGCCGCTGCTGCGCCGCGCCCGGCCGAAACTGCTCTGGGCGCTGATCGTCGCGATGCCCCTGCTGATCCTCGCGCTCTGGCCGGCCCAGCACCTGGTGCCGGAGGTGAGCCGGTGGTGGTTCACCCAGATCTTCCCGCCGGTCCGGTCGCTGGAGTTCTGGTTGGGCGCGGTGGCGGCCGAGTTGATGCGCCGGGGTCTCTGGCGGGGCCCCGGGCTGACCTGGGCCAGCGTCATCTTCGTGGGCGTCTGGGCGGCTGCCGCGCAGTGGATTCCCGCAGAGCTGTGGACCACGCTGCTCGCGGTCGCGTACCTGCTGGTGATCACCGCCGCCGCGGACGCGGACGTGCGGGACCGGTGGTCGCCGTGGCGGTCCCGGCCGCTGGTCTGGCTCGGCGAGGTCTCCTTCGCCTTCTACCTGGTCCACGTGCTGGTGATGACGAGCGTGCTGCGCTTCACCGGCGACTGGGGGACCGGCTTCGAGGGATGGCGCGGCCCGGCCGTGGTGCTCGGTTTCCTGCTGGTGACCCTGCTCCTCGCCGGGCTGCTGCACCGCTACGTCGAAACCCCGATGATGCGCCGGCTCGCGCCGCGCCGTCCGGCCCGACCGGCGTCCGTCCCCGTACAACGCACGCCCGGAACCCGGGCCACCGGCAACACCGCCCCCGAGGCCGGCGGCGTCGGGGCCCGAACCGAGGCCGGCGGGCCCGACCAGCCCGACAGTCGATCAACGTACGCGGACACGCGCTGACACCGTCCACGCTGGTCAACGGGGTCGGCGCGGCGCGCGCCGACACGCCCGTGGTCGATGCGCCCGGGTCGGCACGACGGTAGCGTGGGGACGTGCTCCCGGTCGCGTTCACCTGTCCGCTGTGGTGGGTGGCGCGCTGGGCGACCCGGGTGCTGACCAGCCTCGCCGTCGTCGCGGCCCTGGCGCTCGGCGCCGGCCCGGTCTCGGCCGCCGCGCCACCGTCCACCCCGACCGCCGCGCCGAGCCTGAGCACCGCGCCGGGCCTGAGCGCCGCGGCGAGTGCGGGCGCCGCCGAGGAGGCACTCCCAGCCTGGTCGGTCGACGCGCAACCGGCGCTCCCCGACGGCCAGGGCGCCCTCGCGGCCGGCGTGCTGCCGGTGCGCGTGACCGGGTCCGACCGGCTGCCCCTCGTCGACGGCCCCCACAGCCGGGCGCCCCGAGGTCCACCCGGGCGCTGAGCCCCCGGGACAAGCGTCCCGTCGCCGCGCCCTGTCGACCCACCAGCTCCGCACCCCGCCGACCCGTGGCCCGCCGTGGCCGGGCGGCCGGGGCTCCCCATCGCTCTGCTTCCTCCGCGAGGTGCCGACCATGGAGACCGTTGTCTTCTACCAGTTCGTAACCGAGGTACCGCAGGCCGCTGCCATCTGGTCGGCCCTGTGCCTGCTGGCGTTCGGTGTACTCGCCGTGCTGGTCGCCCGGCCCGAACGCGACCGGCCCGCCGGCGACCCGTCCCCGGCCGTGCCGACCGCCCGCGAGGTGGCCGCCGCCGAGGTCGTCGACCTGCGCCGGTACGCCGAGGAGGTGGCTGTCGCGGCGGCCGGCGCGGCCAGGACGGCCCAGCGGCGACGCGATGCCTGGCTGATCAGTCAGGAAGAGGTGGAACGCGCCTGGGCGCGGTACGACGAGGCGGACACCGCCGCGCGCCGCTTCGCGGGGTCCGGGGCGCTGCCCACGCCGGACACCCCCCGCACCCCGGCCGAGTACGCCGCCCGGGAGCGCTACCTGCACCGCGCGGCGACGGCGGCGTACTGGCGGGGCGACCTGACCATGGCGCAGCTCAGCGAGGTGTTCGGGCGGCGGCGCGGCTGGGATCCCCGGCGGCACCCGGTCGAGCAGGAAGCGCTGCTCAGCCGGTCGATCCGGGACGCGAGACGGGTCGACTACCAGGCCGCCGCCGCAGCGGAGCGGACCGCCTGGCGGGCCGCGGAACTGTCCGCCGAGTCGGCGCGCACCCTTGCCGACGAGGCGGGTTTGGCGGCGGCCCGGCTGCGGCCGAGCCGGACGCCAGCCCGCCGGCTGGTACGCGGGGTGTCCCGTCCCGCCGTCGTGGCACGCTGGCGTCCCGCCCGCGCGGGTTGAGCCCGATCCGTTACGTGAGCCGGGTCACCGTATTGCGGAATCGGGCGTCCGGCACGTTCGGCTCGATTTTTCCCGGAATTGTGGCCGCACTGTCGGCGACCTGTCCGGTTGTCGCCCACAGGCGTCACGGTAACCGCTTGTCCCATCGAGTCACATCATCGGCAGAACGCGCAGAAATTGCCGCGCCGATTGGGGTTTACGCAGGTGAACCTGGCTTGGCAGGGCGTGAACGGGCCAGTAGTGTCGTCCCGTCCGGTGCGGTAACCGATCGCAAGAGGCGACGCCGCGCCGACCCGCTCAATCGTGATGAACGAACCGGGGACCCATCAGCAAGTCCGGGGTGAATCCGCGAGCCACGGCCCGCGGTAGGGCGATCTTCCCGCCCGAATCCGTCAGCTAACCCGGTAGGCGGTGTCGGAAGGAGTTCCATCCTCGTGCAGCACCTTTCCACCCCTCGGCTGTTCCCTCGCCTCCACGGCGCGGCGGTGCCCCCGCTCATTCGTCTAGTGACGGTGAGCTGACCCCCCGGGTCATCGCCTAACCGCCCGGCCACGCCGGGCGTTCCCCTGAGCGGTTCACCATCCGCGGACCATCGTCCGCGCGCTGGCGCCTGCCCGGATACCGGTCCGGCCCCCGGTGTGCCGCTCTCCCCCGATCCGTGGAGGACCCCGTGAAGCACACACTGAAGCGTCAGCTCCGCCGCGTCGCGACCGAGCGCCCGTACCAGATCGTCGCCGCCTCCGCCGCGGCCCTCGTGATCGCCGCCACCACCGGCACCCTGCTCACCACCGCCGACGACGCGCCGGCCGGCCAGCGCACCGCGACCACTGTCGCCGAGATGCGCAGCGACATCGCCGCCGCCAACGACGCGTCTCCCCTGGCCAGCTCCGCGCCGACCGCCGCCCCGGCCACCAGCGCCGCCTCGCCCGCCGCCAAGGCCAGCACCAACCCGGACCTCACCCGCAAGCCGGAGCGGCCGAAGCCGCCGGCGACCAAGGTGCTCGACTACGACTACGAGGCGCAGAACACGTACTACAACTGCGGTCCGGCGGCCACCCGTAACGCGCTCAGCGCCACCGGGATCGACCGCACCCAGGAGGAGCTCGGCGCCGAGCTGGGCACCACCGAGATGGGCACCAACTCGGCCGAGGACACCACCCGGGTGCTCAACGCCGAGGTGAAGGGCTCCCCGTACCGGACCCGGATGTTCGCCGGCGCGCCCAGCCCGGCGCAGATGGACCGCCTCCAGGCCGACGTCGTCAAGGCCATCACCGACGGCCGGGGCGTGGTCGCCAACGTCGTCGGCGACGCCACCGACACCGACGGCGGCTGGCACTCCTACGGCGGCGGGCACTACATCGCCGTGGTTGGTTACAAGGACAACGGCCGCACGGTGCGCATCGCCGACTCGGCGAACCCGGCCGACCCGTCGTACTGGATCACCACAATCGACCTGGCCAACTGGATCGCCAGCCGGGGCTACTCCGCCTGACCCAGGCACGCTGGACCGCCACGGGCGCCGTCCCCCACAAGGGGCCGGCGCCCGTGGCGTCTTCCACGGCGGTCCGGGGTACGCCCCGTCGGCGACTCTCGTACCGGGCCGGGAACCGTGGGAGACTGCGGCCGTGGTGGATGAATCGGGTGGTCACGCCGGTCGAAGGCCGGTCCTGCTGCTGTTGCACGGGATGGGGACGACCGGTGACGTGTGGTTGCCCTGGGCGCCGCATCTCGCCCAACACTGGCCCGGTCGGTGGCTGGCACCGGACCTCGCCGGTCACGGCTGGGCGTCGCCGCTGCCGTCGTACTCCTTCGCCGGCTTCGCCCAGCGGATCGCGCAGGCCCTCGCCCCCGACGACCGGCTCGTCGTGCTCGGGCACTCGCTGGGTGGCGTGGTCGGCCTCGCGTTGGCCGCGCGCGACGCCGGGATGCCGGTGGACGCGGTGGTCGGGTTGGGCATCAAGGCGCTCTGGTCACCCGCCGAGCTGGAACGCGCCGCCGAGCTGGCCGCCCGCCCGGTGAGCTGGTTCGCCAGCCGTACCGAGGCGGCCCGTCGCTACCTGCGCGTCTCCGGGCTGACCGGTCTGCTCCCGCCGGACCATCCGGTGGTGGACGCCGGCCTCCGTCAGGTCGACGGTCGCTGGCGTCTGGCCATGGACCCGACCGCGTTCGCCGTCGGCGAGCCCGACCTGGTCGCGCTGCTCGCGGCCACCGACGTGCCGGTGGTGCTGGCGCGCGGCGAGCACGACCCGATGGTCACCGACGAACAGCTCAAGGAGTACGGCGTACCGGTCGCCACGCTGCCCGGTCTCGGGCACAACGCGCACGTGGAGGACCCGGCCGCCGTACTGGCGCTGCTCGACCCGTACCGCTGAGCTTTCCGCGGCGCGTCGCAGCGGATGGTGAGCGCCCGTCGTCCAGCCCCTGGCCTGGGCCGACAGCCCGGGTCAGGCCAGGGGGGAGAGCTGCGGAGCACGCTCGGCCGCAGCGTCCTCCGTTGTCGCCAGTTCCCGGCGCGCGGCGGTCAGGAACGCGTCGGCGTACGACTCGGCGGGGAAGTCACCCAGGTAGCGGCGGCGGGTGGCCCAGCGCTCCGCGGCCAGCGGGTCGGTGTCCAGCAGCGCGGTCAGCACCTCGTCCACGTTGGACAGGTCCCGCCGCAGCACGTAACCCGACGCGGCCAGCGGGAAACGCTCGGTGAACCGGCCGCCCTCGTCGCCCATGTCGGTCACCGCGTACGGCTTGCCGGAGTAGAGGTAGTCCGAGATCACCCCGGACACGTCGGAGACCAGCGCGTCCGACCGGTTCACGCACTCGGTCAGGCTCAGCTCGCGGGCGGCGGCGCCGACGACGTGCTGGCGTCCGCTGCGGGCCCGATCGGCGACGAGCAGCTCGGTCAGCCGGCCCAACTGGCGTGCCGACGCCGGGTTCTGTGTCGTGTACGGGTGGGCCCGCAGGATCACTGTCGCGCCGCGCTCCAGCAGCCGGCGCAGCAGCCCCTCGGCCACCGGCAGCGAGCAGTAGTCGGCGTCGGCGTGGTGCCCGGTCCAGGTGGGGGTGTAGAGCACTGTCGGGTGCGCCATCCCCGGTGCCGGCTCCGCGCGTACCTCGATCGACTCGACCTGCGGGCGGCCGACCACCACGAACTTGTCCGCCGGGATCCGCACGCCGGCGCGGGCGTACCTGTCGATCGCGGCCGGGCCGGCCACGAAGATCCGGTCGAAGATCCCGGACACCGGGTTGGCGCTCGGCGCCTTGTCGCTGTCGCCGTGGTGCAACTGCACGTGGGTGAGCTGGGTGAAGCGGATGCAGTGGCTGTTCTTCGCCCCGTGGTTGACGTAGAACGCCGCCCGCAGGCTCGGCACCAGCGCCTCGTCCATCGCCCGCAGGGTGGGGCAGTAGACCACCGGCGCGTTTGTGGCCGCGGCGATCGGGGCCAGGAACTCCGGCTCGCGCAGCACGACCAGGAACGGCCGGCCGATCCGTTCCAGGTACGGCAGCCACATGGTGACCTGGTATTCCGAGCCGGGCGGCGCGGAGAAGTAGAGCAGGAACTCCGGCTGGTGCCGGCGCAGCGCCCGCGCCACCGGCCCGCCACCGGCTCCCGGCCGGAACCGCCGCCGGGCCAGGTCCAGGGCGACCACCCCGGTGCCCGCGCCGACCAGCAGGCTCGCGGCCAACGCCACGCCCGCCGGCAGGGTGAGCGCGGCGGCGAGCGCCAGGACGGCGAGCAACCCGAGCAGGGCGGTGCCGAGCCGGTCGGCGATCAGCGGCGTCCAGGCGCGGACCGGCAGGTTGGCCGTGCGGATCTCCAGGTTGCCGGCGGTGCGCAGGGGCCCCACCAGCAGCACCAACCCCAGCAGGACCAGGGCGGTGGCGACAAGCGTGAGGTGGAGCCCGTCGTCCAGCCGCCGGGAGTAACCGACAAGGATCGCGGCGGCGATCAGCGTCGTCTCCGCGACGAGGTCGGCGGTGGGCCGGATCCGCTGCTCGGCGACCGAGGCGGCCAGCGCGGCGACGGCCAGCGCCAGCCCCCAGCCGGTGGCGCCGGTGAGCGCCAGCACGACAAAGGCCAGCACGGCCAACCCGGTGCTCAGGCACCGGGCGGCCAGCTTTCGGACCAGGTCGCCGCGCATGTCGCTCCGTTCGTGGTTCCGCCGCCGGTCGGGGTCAGTTCGCCGAGACCGCGCCGGCCGGCGTCGCGACCTGGCCGGGCCCGGTCTGGGCCGGCACGCTCGGCGTGGGTCCGTCGCCAGGCGCCCGGCGTACGTCGATGACCTGACCGGTCAGGTCGGAGATCAACACGTCGAGTGACGACTGGGCGACGGCCTCCGCGGCGAGCAGGGTGTGCTCCGGCTCCTCGCCGAAGGCCCGCGTGCGCATCGGCGTGGCGGTGCGCTCCGGGTTGATGCAGTTGACGCGGACGCCGACGTCGGCCCACTCGTCGGCGAGCGCCTGGGTGAGGTTGACCAGGGCCGCCTTGGTGGCCGAGTAGAGCGCGTAGCGGGCCCGCCCCCGGGTGTAGGAGCTGGACGTGTAGAGCAGCAGCTGGCCCTTGGTCTGCTGGAGGTAGGGCAGCGCCTGACGGGCGATGGTCACCGGGCCGACGAAGTTGACCTGGAGCAGCCGGTCCATCGTCTCCTCGTCCATCTCGGCGAGGGCGCCCTTCTCCAGGATGCCGGCGGTGACCACCACGTGGTCGATCCGGCCGGTGGCCTCGAAGGCGGTCGTCAGCGCGGCCTCGACATCGGCGGCCCGCTCCACGTGGGTGCCGGTGCTGGAACGGCTGAACGGGAAGACCTGGGCGCCGTAGCGCCGGGCCAGCTCGGTCAGCTCGTGGCCGATGCCATAGCTGCCGCCGAACACCACGATGGTGCGGCCGGTCAGCTCCTCGCTGTAGCTGCGGTGGTCGGTCAGCCGGGGCGCCTGCGCCGCGGCGAGCTGGAAGAGCTTGTCCGCCAGGTGCACGTCGACCGGGTGGGTGACCTTGATGTTCTCGTCCGAGCCGTCGATCACCTTGATCGGGGTGCCGGGCAGGTAACGCAGCACCACGCCGCAGTCGTCGGTGGCGGCGAAGTCCGGGTCGTCCTCGGCGATCCGGTACGCCTCCCGGATGGTGGGGGAGCGGAACGCCTGCGGGGTCTGGCCGCGGCGCAGCCGGGAGCGCACCGGGATGTCGGTGATGCAGTCGTTGTCGTCCACCTGGATGATCGTGTCCGCGGACGGGATGGCCACGTCCACGGCGTCGTAGGTCCACAGCGCGTTGACGCACTCGCGGACGATCCGCCCGCTGAGCAGTGGGCGTACCGCGTCGTGGAAGAGGATGTTGCAGTCCTCCGGGCCGACCGCGTCCAGCGCGATCCGGGTGGTGGCGTTGCGGGTGTCACCGCCCTCGATCACCTTGGTGACCTTGCGCAGGCCGGCCTTCTCGACGATCTGCCGGGCGTCGTCGACGTGGCCGGTCGCCATCAGCACGATGATCTCGTCGATCTCCGGCGCGGCCTCGAAGACCGCCAGCGTGTGCTCGATGATCGGCTTGCCGGCGATCTTCAGCAGCTGCTTCGGGATGCCGAGGCCCAGCCGGGTCCCGGTGCCGCCGGCCAGAACCACGGCCACCGTCCGCGAGGGCCGCCACGGCGTCGGGGTCTCCGCTTCGGCGTCCGGGCCAGTGGTCTGGTCCTGCGTCATTGCCGGATCCTCACTCTCAGGGATGCGTTAACGGAAGGTTCCGCCCGAGCGGCGACGGAATGAACCTTAACGCGCGGACCGCGCCGCCCCAACGCGGGCGACGCGGTCCATGGCGCCGTGTCGATGCCAGCTGTTCGCCGGCGGTCTACTTGCTGTTCGCGTACGCCTCGTAGGCCCGGATGACCTCGTCAGTGGGACCATCCATCCGCAGTACGCCCGATTCCAACCAGATCGTCCGCTCGCAGGTGTCCCGTACGGAGGAGAGCTGGTGGCTGACGAGGAACACCGTGCCCGCGCCCTCCCGCAGCTCCCGCACCCGCTGCTCGCTGCGCTTGCGGAAGCCCTTGTCGCCGGTGGCGAGCGCCTCGTCGATGAGCAGCACGTCGTGCCTCTTCGCGGCGGCGATGGAGAACCGTAGCCGGGCCGCCATGCCGGAGGAGTACGTCCGCATCGGCAGGCTGGCGAAGTCACCCCGCTCGTTGATCCCGGAGAACTCGATGATCCCGGCGGCCTGTTTGGCCACGTCGTCCGGGTGCATGCCCATGGCCAGGCAACCGAGGGTGACGTTGCGCTCGCCGGAGAGGTCGTTGAGCAGGGCGGCGTTCACGCCCAGCAGCGACGGTTGCCCCTGGGTGTGGATCGCGCCCCGGTTGACCGGCAGCAGGCCGGCGATGGCCCGCAGGATTGTGGACTTGCCGGAGCCGTTGCTGCCGATCAGCCCGATCGCCTCACCCCGGTACGCGGTGAACGAGACGCCCTTGACCGCGTGCACCTCCCGGACGTTCGGCGCGTTGGTGCGCTTGACCAGCCGGCGCAGCGCGGCCACCGGAGTGGTGCCACCGGCGGCGCCCTGGTGCACCCGGTAGATGATGTGCGCGTCGTCGACCACCACTGTCGGAATGCGCTCCTGGGCCGCTGTCATTGTCGCGGTCGCCTCGGTGGAGGCCTCGAAGTGCTCAACCACGGCCGTACTCCTGTTCGCCGCGCCAGAAGTAGATGAACCCGCCGATCCCGGCGACCAGCGCCCACCCGCCACCGACCAGCCAGAGCTGGGTCAGCGACTCGTTGAGCAGCGGCGGATTGTCAAGCAGCGCGTACCGCGCCAACTCGATGTAGACAAGCATGGGGTTGTACTGCACGAGCGTCGTCGCCCAGCCGGGCAGCCGCTCGAAGAGGCTGACGCTGTAGAGGACGCCGGAGCCGTACATCCAGGTGCGCAGGACGAACGGCATGACCTGCTTGAGGTCGCTGGCCTTGGCGCCCATCCGGGCCACCAGCAGCACCACGCCGGCGTTGAACACCGCCTGTAGGACCAGGGCCGGCACCAGCAGCAACCACTCCAGCGTGATCGGCTCGCCGGTGACGAGCACGATGCCGATCAGCACCACCATCGAGGCCAGCAGCTGCTGGAACTGGGTCAGCGTCGTGGACAGCGGCAGGCTGGCCCGGGGGAAGTGCAGCGCCCGGATCAACCCGAGGTTGCTGCTTATCGACTGGGTGCCGGCCAGGACCGCGCTCTGGGTGAAGTTGAAGATGAAGAGCCCGGTGGTGAGGTAGGCGATGAAGTTCGGGATCTCCTGCTGCGCCAGCACCACCCCGAAGATCAGGTAGTAGACCGCCGCGTTGGTCAGCGGGGTGAGCACCTGCCAGAGCTGGCCCAGCTTGGCGTTGCTGTACGAGGCGACCAGCTTGGCGTTGGCGTACGCGGCGATGAAGTGCCGGTAGGCCCACAATTGGCGGCTGTACTCGACGAGGGTCGGTCGCTCACCGGCGACCCGTAGCCCGTGCCGAGCGGCCAGCTGCGCCTGGGTCAGGCCCGTGTCGGGGTCGACCAGCGCGGTGGTGGCCATGGAAATGGCGCTCCGATCTTTCGTGCAGACGGGTGGCTCGCGACGATGGAATCCTAGTGGGAGATGTGCGCGGGGCGCCGCCTCGTCGCTGCGTGGACAGTAGTCCGAAACACGTCGGGACGCAACCGTATCGTCGTTGCGCTACCCTGGGCACCGTGACCTGCGATAAGAGTCCCTGGTGACGACCGAGAAGAGGCGCGCCCCGGCCGGTGCGGCGGTGCTCCGTGGGGAGATCACCACGGCCATCCGGCGTGCGCTGATGCAGGAGCTCGCCGCGGTCGGCTACGGCCGGCTCTCCATCGAGGCGGTGGCGCGCCGCGCCGGTGTCAGCAAGACGGCGATCTACCGGCGCTGGAACTCCAAGCTCGACCTGGTGTTGGAGATCGTCGCCGCGGCGGCCCACGGCAAGCTGCCGGCCCTGGACACCGGCACCCTGCGCGGTGACCTCGCCCTGCTGTTCCAGGTGGTGGCACGCGCGCTGCGTCACCCGCTGGCGTCGCAGATCATCCCGGACCTGCTGGCCGAGGCGGCGCGCAACCCGAGCATCGACGCGACCCTGCGTCAGGTGCTGCACGCGCGTCAGCAGGAGATCGGCGGTCGCCTGGTCACCCGGGCCGTGCAGCGCGGCGAACTGCCCGCCGACACCGACCCGGACGCGGCGATCGACCTCATCGTGGGCCCGCTCTACTGGCGGCTGGCCATCGCCCGCCTCCCGCTCACCGACAGCTACCTCGACAACCTTGTCGAATCCGTGGCTGCCGGGCTCGGCGCCGACAGCGCCCTGCCCCGTCCCCGAGCAGCCCCGATATCGGGTTGACCAGCGTCCGACACTCCGTTGCCCGCAGCGACGGTCGCCCTGTCCGATTCCGCTACGCTGCCCCCTGACACACGGCCGGCATCGTGCCGAAACCCCGCATCCGTCTGACGAGTAAGGACGACCGTGGCCAACGTCGACAGCATCGCCGTAGCGCCCGCCGACCCGGACCCGACACGGCCCGCGCCGGCATCCCGTCCGGTCGGCCGCCGCGCGGCGATGTCCCGGGTACGCGCGCTGGTGGCAGTCGCCCCGGCGGTGCTCACCGATGGTGCCGTGCTGGCGTTCGCGCTCTTCACAGTGATCTACCACCTGGCCTTCCTGGGTGACCTGCGCCCGTCGGTGACCTTCCGGATCTGGCTGGTGGCCTGCGTGGTGCTCGCGGTCGTGCTCCTGCTGCGCGCCCGCCGCCGGTTCGTCGACCCCCCGGCCCCCACCGAGCGGGCGGCGCCGGACGACAGCGCGCCGGACGAGCCGGACGGTCCGCGGCCCGCCGTCGACCGCCGCCTGCTGATCGGGGTGCCGGTCGCCGCCGCCGTGGCCGCCGCCTCCGCCGGTGTCGCCGGGGCCAAGGTCACCCTCTGGTGGTGGATCCCGGCGGTGGCCGGCCTGCTCGCGGCGATCGGCGGGATGCTGCTGGTGCGCCAGATCTGGCTGCGCGGCCCGGCGTCCACCACCGTCGCCCCGGCACCCACCGCGGCCCAGTCGGTGTACGCGCTCGTCGTCTCGGCGCTGGTCGGCATCTCCTCGTTCTTCATGGCCCGCAACACCCCGGACGACGTCTACTACGTCGGCAAGTCGGTCTGGGTCGCCGAGCGCGACCTGATCCCCATCAACGACTTCCTGTTCTCCGAGAACGTGCTGCCGGCCATGGGCTCGCAGCCGCCGATCCCGTCGATCGAGGTCTTCGACGGCGCGTTCGCCAACGTCGTCGGCATCCACGCCAGCTCGGCCCTCTGGTACGTGCTGCTGCCGATCATGGGGATGCTCGCGGCGCTGGCGCTCTGGCGGTTGACGCACCGGTGGGCTCCGCGCCGTCCGGTGCTCGCCTTCGGCGTGGCGATCGCGTACCTGTACCTCGTCGCCGGCGGGGACGCCGCACTTGGCACGTTCCACCTCCTGCGGCTGCACGAGGGCAAGGGCATGTTCGTCTCGGCGGTCATTCCGCTGATGTGGCTCTACCTGACCGAGTGGTTCGACAACCGGTCGCGGCGCAGCCTGGTGCTCATCGTGGCGCTCTCGATCACCGCGATCGGCCTCACCAACACCGCGGCGATCATCCTGCCGATGCTTGTCGGCGCCGCCGGCTTCGCCATGCTGCTCGTCGGCCGGTGGAAGGACGCCGTCATCGCGGCCGTCGCCGCCCTCGCGTACCCGATCGGCTCGCTTGTGGTCTCCCGCCTGCTGCTCGGCGGGATGACCGCGGCCGGCGCGGACGACGCCTTCTTCGACGCGGCGTACACCTACCGGCGGACCCTGCTGTTCGGGGTGGTGGGGGTGATCAGCGGTCTGGCGCTGTGGTGTGGCCCACTGCTCGCCCGTCGACGTACGCCCGCGCTGCTCTCCGCCGGTGCCACTCTGGCGCTGAGCGTGATGTTCGTGCCCGGCGTGCTCGAGGTGATGAGCGCGTTGAGTGGGATCTCGGTGGTGCTGTGGCGCGTACCGTGGCTGCTCGCCCTGCCGACGCTGATCGGTCTGCTCAGCACCGTGCGCGTGCCGACGCCGAGACCGGCCCTGTACCGCACGGCGGCCGGCGGGATCGCGGTGCTGCTCGTCGCCTCGTTCGCGTTGTTCGCCACCCCGATGTGGTCACCGAAGAGCTGGGTCGAGGTGCAGGAGCGCCCCACCTGGAAGCTTCCGCAGCAGCGTCAGGCGATCGCCTTCTGGATCAAGGGCCTGGACCGTCCGCAGGGCATGCTGCTCGCGCCGAAGACGATCATGCGGACGTTGCCGGTCGTCACCAGCGAGGTCCGGGTCGTCCTGCCCCGTGACTTCTACCTCGTCGAGTACGACCTCAACTCCCAGTTCGCGAAGGACCGGCTGCTGCTGTCCGAGTTCGCCGACGGCACGACCAGCCCGTCGCCGACCGAGTTGACGCCGGCGCTGGACCGCCTGGACGTCGGCACCATCTGCGTCTACAACGGCAACCACTACGCCCGCGACACCGCGCCGCAGCTCGGCTACCAGGAGTTCGCCACGCGCAGGGCGCCCGGGGCGATGACCTGCTTCGGGCGGGCCGGCTGAGCGCTCCACCCGTTGCCGAGCACCCGACGCCCGGCGCGGGGTCGGGTGCGCCGGGTACGCGACTTTGACCGAAATGGTGCGGGATACCCGAGCGACACCGAGCTGTCCCTTCGCGTTAAGGTCGCAGTCATGCGCAGCCGGCTGCGGTTGACCCGCTGCGCTACGGGGGAGTGACGTCGGCCCAGCACGGGCGCAGCCCGCAACGAAATCTCGTAGGGAGCGAACTCGTTTTGTTCGGCACGTTGACAGGACGCCTCGGAGTGGCCGCCCACAGTGCGCTACTGGTACTGGCCTACCTGGTCATGCTCGTCGGTGGCGTATTCGGCTGGGTGGGCCTCTTCGCCATCGCCGGGCTCGCCGCCATCATCGGCGAGTTCGCCGTCGCCCGCTTCTCACCCCCGTCGCAACTGCTGCTGGAGAAGGTGGGCCTGCACTGGTCGTACCGGCAGCTGACCCGGGACCTCGCGGCCGTGTTGCTTGTCGTCGCCGAGGTGCGGCTCAGCGGCGGTGAGCTGACCCTGCTGCTGGCGCTGCCGGCCGCGGTGTGGGTCGTCTCGGTCTTCGCCGGGGCGCTCTCCATCATGATCGAGCGTCGTAACCCGCTCTCCGCGATGGTGCGCAACATCGACCTGGGCGAGCTGCGCTCCGCGCCTCAACTGCCGGCCTGGGTGGCGGCGGTGGCCGGGGACCGGATGCCCCTACTCAACCTGCTGCTGGTGCCGGCGGCCGTGGCCGCGGCGGTGCGGCACGACGCGACGCCGTTCTTCGCCGCCGCCGCGGTGGCGGTCGTGGCGACCGGCGTGGTGGGCGCCATCACCGCACTGACCTGGCTGCGCGGCCGGGGCCGGAGCACCGGGGAGGGCCCGCTGCTGCCCGCCGTGCAGCGGTGGCTGGACAGCTACCGGCCCGAGGTGGCGCTCTACTTCGCCGGGCCGGCCAAGGACGTCTACCAGGCCAACATGTGGCTCGCCCCGACCGAGGCGCTCCAGCAGCGCGCGGTGGTGCTGCTGCGCAGCCGGGACGCGTTCCTGGAGTTGGCCGACACCCGACTGCCGGTGATCTGCGTACCGACCGGTGTCGACTTCATGAACCTCGACCTGCGCAGCATCCGTGCGGCGCTCTACGCCGCGAACGTCGGCGCGAACATCCACATGCTGCGTGAGCCGAGCACCAAGCACGTGTTCGTGGGGCACGGCGACAGCGACAAGCAGGCAAGCGTCAACCCGTACAGCAAGGTGTACGACGAGGTCTGGGTCGCCGGCCTGGCCGGCCGGGAGCGCTACGCCCGCGCCGGTGTGGGGGTTCTCGACTCGGACATCGTCGAGATCGGCCGCCCGCAGCTCGCCGGGGTGCACACGTTCGGCGCCGAGTCGGTGGACCGGCCGTTCACGGTGCTCTACGCCCCCACCTGGGAGGGCTGGCTCGACGACGACCCGTACCACACCTCGCTGGTGCTGATGGGCGAGCGGATCGTCAAGGGACTGCTCGCCACGACGCCCCGGCTGCGTCTGGTCTACAAGCCGCACCCGCTCACCGGGTCGCGGTCCGGGGCGGCCAGGGCGGTGCACGAGCGGATCGTGGCGGCCATCCGCGCCGCCGGTGGTGACCCGAACGCGTCCTCCCTGGACAGCACCGCGCACCTGGTGGTCACCGGCCGTACGCCGGCGCTGTTCGACTGCTTCAACCAGACCGACCTGCTGATCAGCGACGTGTCCAGTGTGGTCTCCGACTTCGTGCAGAGTCAGCGGCCGTACGTGGTGGCCAACCCGTCCGGCCTGTCGGAGGACGACTTCCGCCGGGAGTACCCGACGGCACGGGCCGCGTACCTGCTCTCCAAGGACTGCGGCGAGCTGGAGAAGATCGTGGCGCTGACCCGGGCCGGCGACGACCCGATGACCGAGGCCCGGCGGGAGCTGAAGACCTACCTGCTCGGCCCGGCCGAGGCGAACCCGATGGACCGGTTCCAGGAGGAGATCGCCCGCCTCTGCCGCTGAGCGGCACGTACCGCACCGCGCGCCCGGCCCGACATCGTTCGGGCCGGGCGCGACCGGTTCAGCCCAGCAGGGCGGCCACCGCGTCGGCGGCCGGGGTGTCCGCCGGCAACGCCTGCGCCGCGACGACCGCCGCGACCGGCAGCGGGCCGTACACGTGCGGAAAGAGCTGCCCGCCGCGCGACGGCTCCCACCGCAGCGCGTCCCCCAACCGCTCCTCCGCCACGCTGAGCAGGGTCAGCCCGGTCGCGCCGGCGAAGTGCCGGCGGGCCGTCTCGACCACCTGGTCGGCGCCGGAGAGGTGGATGAAGCCGTCCTGCCGGTCCACGGCGGAGCCGGGAAAGGCACCCGCGGCGAGGGCGTCGTCCCACTCCGTGCTCGACAGCAGTTTGTAGATCATCACGGCAGCCTACGGGTGTGCCCGCCGCTTTTCGCCGGTACCGCCGCGCCCGTCGCCCCGGGCCGGGCATGCTCAGGTCAAGGGCCGCGGAGGGATGGGCGATGCAGAGCTACGACGACGACTGGACCGACAGTCAGCGCGCGTTGTACGACGAGTGCTACCGGGCTGGCGGCGAGTGGGCCGAAGACCCGGACACTCCGTCCGATGACGTGCAGCACGTGATCAACCTGGCCGAGGCGGACGACGACGCCTTCAACGACGCCGAAATCGACTACCCGCCTCTGGTCGACGCGGTCACCCAGGCCAGCGGGGTCACCGTCACCAGCGTGCCGGCCAGCCACGAGGACCCGGGTTTCCGCGGCTTCACCGACGGCGTCCGGGACGCCACCGCCGACGACGTCTTCGGTCTGTAGCCGGATCCGACGCGACACGCGGCTTTCCGCCGGGCGCGCGCTTCTGCCACCATTCGCAGAACAGCGCTGCGACGGACGGGGGCACGGGTGCGGATCCTGCTGGTGGAGGACGACCGCCGGGTGGCCGCTGCGCTCTCCTCCGCCCTCACCCGACGGGGCTACGAGGTCGAGCACGCCGCCACCGTCGCCGCGGCGCTCTCCGCCGCCCCGTGCGACCTGGTGCTGCTCGACCTGACCCTGCCCGACGGCGACGGCACCGACCTGTGCCGGGAGCTGCGCCGGCGGAGCAGCCAGCTCGGCATCATCGCGGTGACCGCGCGGGGTGAGGAACGCGACCGGGTGCTGGGCCTGCGTCTCGGCGCTGACGACTACGTCGTCAAGCCGTTCTCGATGGTGGAGTTGCAGGCCCGGATCGAGGCGGTGCTGCGCCGGGCCGCGAACGCCGCACCGGAGCGGCACCTCATCCAGGCCGGTTCGGTGCACATCGACGTGGCCGCGCGGACGGTGACCGTGGACGGCCGGGCCGTCACGTTGACCCGCAAGGAGTTCGACGTGCTGCTCTCGCTGGCCCGGCAACCGGGGGTGGCGGTGCCCCGCGACCGCATCCTGCTGGACGCCTGGGGCACCACCTGGGCCGACCGGCACACCGTCGAGGTGCACGTCGGGTCCCTGCGCGGCAAACTCGGTGACGCCCGCCTGGTGGAGACCGTCCGTGGCGTCGGCTACCGGCTGCGCGACGCGTGAGGGGCTGACGTGCGTCGTCGACTGGTGATCAGCTATCTGCTGCTGATGGTGCTCGTCCTCATCGCGTTGGAGACGCCGCTGGCGGTCACCATGGCCAGCCGCGAAACCGAACAGGTCCGGGCCGACCGGCTCGCCGACGCGACCCGGTTCGCCTCGCTGGCCGGGCCCGCGCTGCGCGACGGTGGGCCGGGTTCGATCGAGTCGGAGCTGACCAGCTACGACAACCTGTACGGGATCGGCGCCGCGGTCGTGGACCGGGACCGGAGCACCCCGGTCGCGTCGCCGAGGTGGCGGCCCACCGCGGGGACCGCGTCGGTGCTGGACATCGCGCTGTCCGGGCAGCAGACCAGCGCCCCCGAGTTGGTCTGGCCGTGGACGACCGGCCCGGTGGTGGTGGCGGTGCCGATCAACGACGGTGGTGAGGTGCTCGGCGCGGTGGTGATCGTGACCCCGGCCGACCCGATCCGCCGGGCGGTCGCCGCGTGGTGGTTGCTTCTCACCCTGGCCGGCCTGCTCGCCGTGCTGGCCTGCGTGCTCACCGCGTTCGGGCTGGCCGGTTGGGTGCTGCGCCCGGTCACCGAACTGGACGCGGTCACCCACGAGATCGCCGAGGGCGACCGGGGCGCGCGGGTGCAGCACCGCCTCGGCCCGCCGGAGCTGCGCCGCCTCGCGGCCAGCTTCAACCACATGGCCGACGTGGTCTCCGACGTGATGGACCGGCAGCGCGCCTTCGTCGCGCACGCCAGCCACCAACTGCGCAACCCGCTCACCGCGCTGCGGCTGCGGGTGGAGGAGCTGGGCCCCAGCCTCACCGACCCGGAGGGCCGATCGGAGCACCGGCTGGCCCTGGAGGAGACCGACCGGCTGGCGTTGGTGCTCGACGCGCTGCTGACCCTCGCCCGCGCCGAACGGGAGGAGAACGAGCGGGTCACCGTGGACGCCGCCGCGGTGGCCGCGTCCCGGGTGGCCGCCTGGGCGCCGCTGGCCCGGCACCGTTCGGTCGCGTTGCGGCTGACCAGCACCGACGCCCCGGCGTACGCACAGACCGTGCCGACCGCCGTCGACCAGGCACTGGACGCGCTCATCGACAACGCGGTGAAGTTCAGCGGGGCCGGCGGGGCGGTGACGGTGTCCGTGGCCCGCCGCGACAACGGGGTGGCCCTGGAGGTGCGCGACTCCGGTCCCGGCATGACCGGGAGTCAGCTCGGCCAGGCGACCGAGCGGTTCTGGCGGGCGCCGGACGCGCAGAACGTGGACGGCGCGGGGCTCGGCCTGACCATCGCCGCCGTGCTGGTGGACGCGTCCGACGGGCGGCTCACCATGCGCCCGGGGGAGTCGCGCGGGCTGGTCGCGGCCCTGTGGTTCCCCGCGCCGGACCCGGACCCGTCGACGGAGCCGGTGGACGGCGACCCGGCCACGAACCTGCGGCCCACCGTGCCGCGGTAGGGGCCGCCGTCAGGGTTTGTCCGCCCGGTACCAGGAGGCGGCGCCGGGGTGCAGTGGCAGCGGGGCGGTCACGATCGCCGAGCGGGGGCTCATCCGCCCCGCCGCGGGATGCGCGGCGGCCAGCTCGGCCCGCCGGTCCATCAGCAGCCGGGTCACCTCCCGGACCAACGGCGCCGGCAGGTCGGCTCGGACGATCAGATAGTTCGGGTCGGCCACCGTGGTCACCGCGTCCATCCCGTAGACCGAGCGGGGAATGTCCCGGGACACGTACACCTGGCCGTAGCGCGCGCGCAGCTGCTCGGTCCATTCGCTGAGGTCCACGATCCGGGTGGCGCTGCGCCGGGCCAGGTCCGCGATGCCCCGCACCGGCAGCCCGCCGGAGAAGAAGAACGCGTCGATCTGTCCGGAACCCAACGCCGCCACCGAGTCGTCAAGTCCGAGCCGCGTGCGGCGTACCTGGTCGCCGCCGAGGCCGGCCACCTCCAGCAGTCGGGTCGCGGTGATCTCGGTGCCCGATCCGGGTGCGCCGACGGAGACTCGCCGGCCCCGCAGGTCGTCGAGCGTGCGCACCGGACCGCCGCCCGTGGTGACCAGGTGCAGCTGGTCGTCGTACACCCGGGCGATCGCCTCGACCGCTGGGCTTCCCGCGGTGCTGGTGGGCAGCACGTCGGCCTGGGTGAACCCCAACTCGGCCGCGCCGGACCCGACCAGTTGGACGTTCTCCGCCGAGGCGGCGGTGATCACGACGCTGGCGTGGACGTCGGGCAGCTCCCGGTTGAGGATGGCCGCCAGCGACTGCCCGAACGCGTAGTAGACGGCGGTGGGGCTGCCGGTGGCGATCCGGATCGACGTCTGCTCGGCCGGGGTGTCCTGGCAACCGGCGGCGCTCAGGGTCGCGGTCAGCAGCACCGTCAACAGGGCCGCCGTCCCCGCGCGCGGACGCCGGAGCCGGCTGGAGGAGGTACGTCTCACGCGGTGCACTGTGCGCCGTCGGACCGGCGCGCGCAAGCTCCGGTCCGACAGGTGTGCCGGGCGGGTGTGGCCCGAGCGTCGATCAGCAGGCCGGGCGGGCCTGCTCCACCGCCGCGTTGCGCAGGATCCGCGCCCGGTCCGGGCCATCGGCCACGCTGACCAGGAAACAGCCGGTGCCCGCCTGTAGCCGAGCCGGAACGTCGAGCACGGCAGCGCTGCGAATGAGCACCGCGGCCAACTCCCGGTCGGCGAGCCGCACGCCGAGGATGTGCCGGCGGACGTGTCGCCCGGCGGCCAGCAGCGCCGACCGCCAGGCCGCAGCCGCGAGTCGGGTCACCAACCGCCGGCGTGCCGGCGAGGTGCCGGGAGGCGGCCCACCGAGCAGCGCTCGCCGCCCCTGCCGCCAACCCGCGTCCAACATCCGGGCGTACGCGCCCTGCCGCTCCTGGGGCACCCAGAGCCGGTGCAGCTCGTAGCGGCGGCGCAGGCCCCCGACAGCGACCTCGTGCGTGACCGGGATATCCAACCGGGCGAGCAACTGCCGCATCCGCTGCGCGGCGTCCTCCCTGTTGAACTCCACCCCCGGCACGTGCGCCGGGCTCGGCCGGGCGGCGGTCGGCGGCGGCGTGCAGCGCAGCAGGCAGGCGGCCTCGAACGCGTCGCCCAGCGTCAGCCAGTCCAGCGGGGGCGGCGGCACCGACGAGCGCGGCCGGTCGAGCACTGCGGGTTCGCGGGTCAACGAAGGCTCCCTCGTCGGAGTCTGGGTTCCCCTACCGTGGCCCCTACCAGGCGATTACGGAACTCCTCCGGCCCAGCCTTGAGCAAATCTTGCGGCTGCTCGGACCGTTACAGGTCGGTGACCACCAGATCCACCTGCCGTACCCGGCCGGGCGCGGTGACCTGCTCCTCGACGGTGTGCTTCAACTCCCGCAGCGTGCCGAGCAGCTCCGCCGCCGAGCGCGGTCGGGCGCCGGCGACGAGCAGGTCACGGACCAGCCGGCCCTTCGTCGCCTTGTTGAAGTGGCTGACCACCGAGCGGACCGGCACGCCGTCGACCTCCCGCTCGTGCAGCACCCGCACGCTGACGGTCCGTTCGGCCAACTCACCCCGCGCCGTCCAGGTGGCCGCGTACGCGCCGGAACGCAGGTCCAGCACCGGGCCCCGGCCGGCGGCGGCGTCCACCGCCGGCGTCAGCTCCCGCCGCCAGTACGTCGACAACGCCCCGACGCCCGGCAGGCGGGCGCCGATCGGGCAGCGGTACGGGGGGATCCGGTCGGCCAGCCGGACCGCGCCCCACAGCCCGGAGCTGATCAGGATCGACCGGCGGGCCGCCCGCTGCGCCGCGACCGGCAACGAGGTCAGCTCCAGCGCCTCGTAGAGCACCCCGGTGTAGAGCCGTTCGGCCGGAGCGGTGGCCGCCTCCCGCAGTCGGGCGTTGCGGCGCAGCTCGCCCCGCTGCCCCTCGCTGAGGCCGAGCGCCGCGAGCGCCGCCGCCTCGTCCGGCCCGGCGCTCAGCGCCACCAGCGCGTCCAACACCCGCTCCCGGGCCGGGTTCAACTCGGGCAGCGAGAGGCGGTCCGGGGCCCAGCGCCGCCCGGTGCCGGCGTCGGCCTTGCCCTCCGAGGGCGGCAGCAGGATGAGCATCGGGTCTCCTCGACGGGCGGGACGGCGGCCTGGTCAGCGTACGACCCGCCGTCAGCGCCAGGGCCGCACCGGGGTCTCGGGGTGGTACACGCGATAGCCGCCGACCTCGCGTACCGGTGCGGCGTCGGCCCGGTCGGCGAGCAGCCGGCGCAGCCGCCGATCCATCGGGGAGTCGGCCTCCACCACATAGCCCGGTCGGGGGGCCCTCCCGACCTGCCGCCAGTACGGGAGGTAGCGGTTCTGCCCGGGGGACAGGTCGCCGTCGAGCACCCCGCAGACCACCGTCTCGTCCGTGTTGAAGATCAGTCGGTTGCAGGTCCAGTAGTCCCCGTACACCTCGTGCGGGCCGTCGGCGCGCAGCGCGGCGGCCAACTCCCGGGCCTGGCGCTCCTCGGTCCGCGACGCCGCGCTTCCGGTGGCCGCGAAGAGCACGGTGACCACCACCGTCGTCGCGGTCAGGGCGACAAGCACGGCGGTGGACAGCGCCCCGGTGAGTCGGCCCAGCGCGCTGCTGGTGCCCCGCCAGGCGGTCAGCGCCGCCACCCAGAGCGGCCAGAGCACCGCCGGCAGCGACAGTTGCAGCACCGACAGGTAGCGGGCGTTGTCCAGGGGGCTGGTCGCGGCGAGCGGGCTGCGCACGTACGACACCAGGGTCAACGCGGCGCCGGCGACAAGCGCGAGCTGCACGACCGGCCCGACCCGCTCCCCGCGTGGGCCGGCGGCGCGGCGGTACGCGAGCACCGCGAGCACCGCGCCGACCACCAGCAGCACCGGATACAGCATCCCCCACCACTGTTGCCACCGGCCGCAGCCGTCCACCGGGCAGAGCCCGTGCGCCAGCGGCACCCCCTCCAGCAGGCCGCCCCGGACCCGCTCGGACCACGGCGGCAGGGGCCCTTCCTTGGTGCTGACCTCCCGGAACACGGTCAGTGAGTCTTCCCCCGGCCCGGCCCGCAGGTTGTCGAGGATCATCGGCGCGACCCCGACCACGACGCCCACCACCAGCAGCAGGCCGGACCAGCCGAGAAGCTCGCGCCGCAGTGCCCACACCAGCGCCAGCCCGGCCACCGCCAGGTACGGCAGGATCAGCCAGTCCGACCAGGCGGCCAGCCCGACGAGCAGGCCGAAGAGCACGACGGCGAGCCGCCGACGGCGTACGGTGCCGGCCGCCAACCCCACCGTGATCAGCAGCATCAGCAGCACCGCCGGCTTCACCTCCGGCCGCCCCCCGACGACGGTGAGCTGGTCGCGGACCACCCGCTCGCCGCCGAGCGCGAGCAGGCCCACGACGACTGTGGCGAACCAGGGCGCGCAGAGCCGGCGCGTCAGCCGGTGGATCAGGTAGAGGAACAGCGCGTACAGCGCGAGCATCGGCAACCGCAGCACCGGCCAGCTCGGCCCGGCCAGCGCCACCAGGGGAGCGGCCAGGTAGGACTCCAACATCCCCATGTAGTGCTGGCCGTACAGGAAGACCGGGCGTTCCCGGCCCTGCCCGATGTGCAGCGCGGCGAGGCCGAAGGTCGCCTCGTCGCTGTTCGACACCGGCACCGTGTACAGCGTCAGGACCAGCCGGTACCCGATGCCGGCCAGCCCGAACAGCAGCGCGACGAGCGCCGGCCGGTCGAGTCGTGGGCGCCACCGCCCACCATGCTGCTCTGGATGCGACACGACCAACGCCCCCGTCGTCGTCCCGACCGGAGTGTTTCACGGACGGCGGGCGGACCGGGGAGGTTCGGCGCACCCCGGTCGGCTCGCGTGGCCGCGGCCCTGAACGTGTGGCAGGGTTGGCGCGTGCCACCGACTCCCGCCGGCCAGTTGGCCGTTCCGAACCTGCACCGGGCTGCGCGGATCGAGGACGCCGTGCACCAGCTCGTCCAGCGCCGGCTGCGGCGCACCGGCTGGCGGGTCAACATCGTCGCGTACACCGGTTATGGCGCCCCGGGCTGGGTGCGGGTGATGTGCCGGGTGTTGCTGGGCCGACCGGACACCCGGCAGCGGGGTCGACTCGACAAGGTCCGCGGCTGGCGCAGCTTCACCACCCTGCCCAACAAGCACTGCACGGTGACAATCGAGGCCGGCGGGGTACGGCACGAGACGCAGGCCGACCGCAGCGGCTTCGTCGACACCCTGGTCGAGGCCGACCTGCCACCCGGCTGGGGCACTGTTCGCCTCAGCGTCCCGGACGCCGAGCCGGTCGACGCGCCGGTGCGCATCCTCGACCCGGACGTCAAGTTCGGCATCATCTCCGACATCGACGACACGGTGATGGTCACCGCGCTGCCCCGGCCGCTGCTCGCCGCGTGGAACACGTTCGTGCTCGACGAGCACGCCCGCAACGCGGTGCCCGGCATGGCGGTGCTCTACGAGCGGCTGGTCACCGCGCACCCCGGCGCGCCGGTCTTCTACCTCTCCACCGGCGCGTGGAACGTGGCGCCCACCCTGACCCGCTTCCTGTCCCGACACCTCTACCCGGCCGGGCCGCTGCTGCTCACCGACTGGGGGCCGACCGCCGACCGCTGGTTCCGCAGCGGGATGGAACACAAGCGGTCGACCCTGGCCCGGCTGGCCCGGGAGTTCCCCGACGTGCGCTGGCTGCTTGTCGGCGACGACGGCCAGCACGACCAGGAGATCTACCGGGAGTTCGCCGCCGCCCACCCGGAGAACGTGGCGGGGGTGGCGATCCGTCGGCTCTCCCCGACGCAGTCCGTGCTGGCCGGCACCCTGCCGGCGCCGGCCGGTCGCCCGTCGTCGGGGCCGGTGGGGCAGAAGTGGCTGTCCGCGCCGGACGGCGCCGGCCTGTGGCAACTGCTGCGCGACGCCAACCTGGTCTGACCGCCGGTCAGCCCTGGCGGAGCCAGACGGCGCCCAGCGGCGGAACCTGGAGGGCCGCCGAGGCCACCATGCCGTGCCACGGCACGTCCTCGGCGCGCACCTCGCCGAGGTTGCCCACCCCCGACCCGCCGTAGTGGTGCGCGTCGGTGTTGAGCACCTCGGTCCACGTGCCGCCGGCCGGTAGGCCGATCCGGTAGTCGTGCAGGGGCTGGGCGGAGAAGTTCGCCACGCACACCAGGGTCGAGCCGTCCGGGGCGATCCGGACGAACGACACGGTGTTGTTGGCGACGTCGTCGCCGGCGATCCACCGGAACCCGGCCGGTTCGGTGTCCTGTGCCCAGAGCGCCGGGGTGTCCCGGTAGACCCGGTTGAGGTCGGCGACGAGGCGCTGCACCCCGGCGCGGGCCGGGTCGTGCAGCAGGTACCAGTCCAGGCCGCGCTCCTCGCTCCACTCCCGGTCGTCGGCCAACTCGGAGCCCATGAAGAGCAACTGCTTGCCGGGATGCGCCCACATGTACGCCAGCAGCGCCCGGACGTTCGCCAGCCGCTGCCAGGTGTCGCCGGGCATCTTGCCGGCCAGCGACCCCTTGCCGTGCACCACCTCGTCGTGGCTGATCGGCAGCACGTAGTTCTCGCTCCACGCGTACGCCAGGGAGAAGGTGAGCTGGTGGTGGTGGTGCTGGCGGTAGATCGGGTCCTTCGAGGTGTAGAGCAGGGTGTCGTGCATCCAGCCCATGTTCCACTTGAAGCCGAAGCCCAGCCCACCGTCGGCCGTCGACCCTGTCACGCCCGGCCAGGCGGTGGACTCCTCGGCGATCATGACGACCCCGGCGTGGTGCTTGTAGACCGTCGCGTTCACCTCCTGCATGAGCGCGATGGCCTCCAGGTTCTCCCGACCGCCGTACTGGTTCGGGACCCACTGCCCGTGCTCGCGGGAGTAGTCCAGGTAGAGCATCGAGGCGACGGCGTCCACCCGAAGTCCGTCGACGTGGAACTGGTCGCACCAGTAGAGCGCGTTGGCGACCAGGAAGTTGCGGACCTCGTTGCGGCCGAAGTCGAAGACGTACGTGCCCCAGTCGGGGTGCTCGCCCCGGCGCGGGTCGGGGTGCTCGTAGAGCGGGGTGCCGTCGAAGCGCGCGAGGGCCCACTCGTCCTTGGGGAAGTGCGCGGGCACCCAGTCCAGGATCACGCCGATGCCGGCGGCGTGCAGCCGGTCGACCAGGTGCCGGAAGTCGTCCGGGTCACCGAAGCGGGAGGTCGGCGCGTAGTAGCCGCTCACCTGGTAGCCCCAGGAACCGCCGAACGGGTGCTCCATCACCGGCAGGAACTCCACGTGCGTGAAGCCCAGCTCGGTGACGTACGCGGTGAGCTGGTCGGCCAGCTCGCGGTAGCCCAACCCGGGCCGCCACGAACCGAGGTGCACCTCGTAGACGCTCATCGGCTCCTGGTGCGGTTGCCGCTCGGCCCGGCGGGCCAGCCAGTCCGCGTCGTTCCACAGGTACGTCGAGTGGTGCACCACCGAGGCGGTGGCCGGCGGCACCTCCGCGTACGCGGCCAGGGGGTCGGCCTTGTCCCGCCACTGCCCGTCGGCGCCCAGCACCCGGTACTTGTAGCGGGCGCCGACCCGGGCGTTGGGGACGAACAGCTCCCACACGCCGCTGGAGCCGAGCGACCGCATCGGCCAGCCGTCGTCCGCTCCCCAGCCGGTGAAGTCGCCGACCACCCGCACGCCGCGGGCGTTGGGCGCCCAGACGCTGAACGCGACGCCCTCGTCGAAGACCCGGGCGCCCAGCGCGTCCCACAGCCGCTCGTGCCGGCCCTCGCGGATCAGGTGCAGGTCCAGCTCACCGAGGGTCGGCGGATAGCGGTACGGGTCGTCGTGGGCGGTGCCGTCGACCTCCACCCGGTAGTCGAGCACCGTGCCGTCGACCTGGGTCTCGAAGACGCCCGCGTCGTGCACCCGCTTCATGGGGTGCCGCTCGTCGCCGACGAGCAGCACCACGTCACCGGCGCCCCGGCGCATCGTGCGGATCGTCGTCGAGGAGTCGGCGGGGTGCGCGCCGAGCAGCGCGTGCGGGTCGTGCGTCGCGCCGGTGATCAGCTGGTCCATCGGTCGTCCTTCGGTGCGGGGGCGGTCGGCGCGGTACCGCCGGACAGGTCGGTGGGGACGTCGGCGACGGTGAGCGTCGCCGCGACGTTGGTGGCGGGCTCCGGCGCGGCGGGCGGCGTCGGGCGGCGCACGGTCAGCACGTGCGCCGGTTGCAGGTACGGGTCGAGCCGCACCGCGTTGCGCTGACCCCAGTCGTAGCTGGTGCCGGTCAGCTCGTCGTGCACGGTGAACCGTTCGTGCCAGTCGAAGCCGAGCGCCGGCATGTCGAGGGTGGTGTTGCCCCACTGCACCTCGCGCGAGTCGAACGAGCAGATCACGATGACCGTGTTGCCGGTCTCCGGGTCGTGCTTCGACCAGCAGAGCAGCGCCGGATTGTCGATCTCGTGGAACCGCAGGTTGCGGAGCTGGTGCAGGGCCGGGTTGTCGCGGCGTACCCGGTTGAGGGTGGTCAGGAACGGCGCCAGCGACCGGCCCTGCGCCTCGGCGCCGGCCCAGTCGCGGGGGCGCAGCTCGTACTTCTCGTTGTCCAGGTACTCCTCGGCGCCCGGCCGGGCCACGTGCTCGAACAGCTCGTAGCCTGCGTACATGCCCCAGGACGGGGAGAGCAGCGCGGCCAGCACCGCCCGGATCTTGAACATCGGCGGGCCGCCGTGCTGCAACGACTCGTGCAGGATGTCCGGGGTGTTCGGCCAGAAGTTCGGCCGCATGTGGTCGGCCGACGCGACAAGCTCCTCGCAGTACTCCCGCATCTCGGCGGCCGTCGTGCGCCAGGTGAAATAGGTGTACGACTGCGTGAAGCCGATCTTGCCGAGCCCGTGCATGATGGCCGGCCGGGTGAACGCCTCGGCCAGGAACAGCACGTCCGGGTCGATCTTCTTCACCTCGGCGATCAGCCAGTGCCAGAAGTCGAACGGCTTGGTGTGCGGGTTGTCCACCCGGAAGATCCGGATGCCCTCGCCCACCCAGTGCAGCACCACCCGCAGCACCTCGGCCCGGATGCCCTCCGGGTCGTTGTCGAAGTTGACCGGGTAGATGTCCTGGTACTTCTTCGGCGGGTTCTCCGCGTAGGCGATGCTGCCGTCGGCCCGGGTGGTGAACCACTCCGGGTGCTCGGTGACCCACGGGTGGTCCGGCGCGCACTGCAACGCCAGGTCCATCGCCACCTCGAGGCCCTGCGCCGCCGCCGCCTCGACGAAGGCCCGGAAGTCCGCCGGCGTACCCAGGTCGGGGTGGATCGTGTCGTGGCCGCCCTCGGCGGCGCCGATCGCCCACGGCGAGCCCACGTCGGTCGGCCCGGCGGTGAGCGCGTTGTTGGGGCCCTTGCGGTTGACCCGGCCGATCGGGTGGATCGGCGGCAGGTAGAGCACGTCGAAGCCCATCGCGGCCACGCCCGGCAGCCGTTTGGTGGCGGTCGCGAAGGTGCCGGACCGGCCCTGCGTCGCCCCCTCCGAGCGGGGGAAGAACTCGTACCAGGCCGAGTAGAGGGCCCGCTTGCGGTCCACCCAGATCGAGTACGTGTCACCGGCGGTGACCAGCTCCCGCACCGGGTGCTCCCAGAGCAGGTCGGCCAGCGCCAGCGCCGGGCCGACCCGCTGCGGCAGCGGCAGGTCGGTCTCGACAAGCGCGGTCAGCGCGTCGGCGACCCGGGGCCGGTCGGCGGTCGGGACGAGGTCCCGGGCGGCGGCGAGCACCCGCGCGCCCTCGGCCAGGTCGTTTGCCAGGTCCTCCGGACCCTGACCGGCGGCGATCTTCTTCGTCACCGCGTTCTGCCAGGTCAGGTACGGGTCCTGGAACGCCTCGACGGCGAAGGCCCAGGAGCCGACGGCGTCCGGCGTGATGGTGGCGTGCCACCGGTCCTGGCCGGGCTCGCCGGGGCGCATCCGGGTGAACGGCCTGGTGACGCCGTCCGGACCCATCCAGACCACGTTGCAGCCCAGCGCGTCGTGCCCCTCCCGGTAGGCGCGGGCCGACACCGGAACCGGCTCGTCGACCACCGCCTTGGCCGGGTACCGCCCGCACGAGACGACGGGGGAGACGTCTTCGATCGGGAACCGTCCAGTCACCCCGCCAACCTACTGCGCGAGATCCGTTCGCGCGCGGCCAAGCACGTCTGTGCGTCCCTCACCGCGGGCGGCCGGCCGCCAAGATCCACACGGGTTCCGTGAAACCGTTGCTTCCCGGCGTCGGGAGGCAGCGGTTTCCGGGAAGGCGTGTGGATCTCCGTCCTCAGCCCGCGTCGCGGCCCCCGCCGACACCCGCGCCGACCGAGCGGTAGACGTCGAGGGTCTGACCGGCGATGGCGTCCCAGGAGAAGTGCTCCACCGCGCGCCGCCGACCGGCCAGGCCGAAGCGCCCGGTGCGCGCCGGGTCGGCGAGCAGCGTGTTGATCGCCGCCGCCAGGTCGGCGACGAACTTCTCCGGCTCCAACGGCGTCCCGGACCCGTCGGTGACCTGCTCGATCGGCACCAGCAGGCCCGTCTCACCGTCGGCCACCACCTCGGGAATGCCGCCGGTCGCGGTCGCCACCACCGCCGTCTCGCAGGCCATCGCCTCCAGGTTGACGATGCCCATCGGCTCGTAGATCGACGGGCAGGCGAAGACGGTGGCGTGGGTGAGCACCTGGATCACCTCGGGCTTGGGCAGCATCTCGGCGACCCAGACCACGCCGGAACGGTTCGCCCGCAACTCGGCGACCAGCTCCTCCACCTCGGCGGCGATCTCGGCGGTGTCCGGTGCGCCGGCGAGCAGCACGAGCTGGGTGTCCGCCGGCAGCTCCCGCGCGGCCCGCAACAGGTAGGGCAGTCCCTTCTGCCGAGTGATCCTTCCCACGTAGGCCACGCTCGGCCGGGACGGGTCGATGCCGAGCCGGTCGAGCACGTCGGTGCCCTGATCCGGCGCGTACTGCACTGTGTCGATGCCGTTGTAGACCACCCGGATCCGGTCCGGGTCGATCTGCGGGTAGGCGGTGAGCACGTCGTTGCGCATCCCGCCACTGACCGCGATCACCGCGTCGGCGGCCTCCATCGCGGTCCGCTCGATCCAGGAGGAGAGCGCGTAACCGCCGCCGAGCTGCTCGGCCTTCCACGGCCGCAGCGGCTCCAGGCTGTGCGCGGTCACCACGTGCGGCACCCCGTGCAGCAGCTTCGCGGTGTGACCGGCCAGGTTGGCGTACCAGGTGTGGCTGTGCACCACGTCGGCGCCGGCCGCGCCGGCGGCCATCTCCAGGTCCACGCCCATCGTGCGCAGCGCGGCGTTCGCGCCGGTCAGGCCGGGCGGTTCGGCGTACGCGGTGACGCCCGGCTCGGTGCGCGGCAGGCCGAAGCAGTGCACCCGTACGTCGGCGCGGTGGCGCAACTCCCGGGCCAGGTACTCGACGTGCACCCCGGCGCCGCCGTAGACCTCCGGCGGGTACTCGCGGGTGAGCAGATCGACGCGCAGCGGGGTGGGTTCCGTCATGACCCCGCACCCTAATGCAGAAGACTCCCCGTACGAGTGGTGAAGTCCGACGCGGGTGGATAGCGTCGGGGCATGGCTGCCAAGGTGCTCGCGATCGTCCTGGCGGGTGGGGAGGGCAAGCGCCTGATGCCACTCACCACGGACCGGGCCAAGCCGGCCGTCCCGTTCGGCGGGATGTACCGCATGGTCGACTTCGTCCTCTCCAACCTGGCCAACGCCGGCTATCTCAAGATTGTCGTGCTGACCCAGTACAAGTCCCATTCCCTCGACCGGCACATCACCAAGACCTGGCGGATGTCCACGCTGCTCGGCAACTACGTCACCCCGGTGCCCGCGCAGCAGCGTCGTGGCCCGTGGTGGTTCGCCGGCTCGGCCGACGCGATCTACCAGAGTTTCAACCTCATCAACGACGAGCAGCCCGACTACGTGATCGTCTTCGGCGCCGACCACATCTACCGGATGGACCCGCGGCAGATGGTGGAGGACCACATCGCCTCCGGCGCCGCGGTCACCGTCGCCGGCATCCGCCAGCCGCTGTCGATGGCCGACCAGTTCGGCGTCATCGAGGTCGGCGAGGACGGCAAGCGGATCCGGGCGTTCCGCGAGAAGCCCACCGACGCGGTCGGTCTGCCCGACGCGCCGGACGAGATCTACGCCTCGATGGGCAACTACGTCTTCACCACCCGGGCGCTCTGCGAGGCGGTCGAGCGCGACGCGGAGGACAAGACCAGCAAGCACGACATGGGCGGCAGCATCATCCCGATGCTCGTCGAGCGCGGCGAGGCCAATGTCTACGACTTCCGCGACAACGAGGTGCCGGGCAGCACCGACCGGGACCGCGGGTACTGGCGGGACGTGGGGACGCTCGACTCGTTCTACGACGCGCACATGGATCTGATCAACGTGCACCCCGTGTTCAACATGTACAACTTCGACTGGCCGATCTACACGGAGCAGCCGCCGTGGCCGCCGGCGAAGTTCGTCCACCAGTGGGGTGAGCGGGTCGGCCGGGCGGTCGGCTCGATGGTGTCGCCCGGGGTGGTGATCTCCGGCTCGCTGGTGGAGAACTCGATTGTCTCGCCAAAGGTGCGGGTGCACTCCTGGGCGCACGTCGAGGGCTCGGTGCTGATGGAGGGTGTGGAGATCGGCCGGCACGCGGTGGTCCGGCGGGCCATCCTGGACAAGAACGTGTTCGTCCCGGAGGGCGTCGAGATCGGCGTCGACCTGGAGAAGGACCGGCAGCGCTACACCGTCTCCGACAATGGCATCGTGGTGATCGGCAAGGGCCAGAAGGTCGAGCCGTGACCGACACGCACTCCCCGAGGAGGATCCCGCAGTGACCCACCCCCGTGCCGGCCAGCCCGCCGAGCCCGCCGACCTGGTCGACGTGCCGCGCCTGGTGACCGCCTACTACGCCGAGCATCCGGACCCCGCGGACCCGGCCCAGCAGGTCTCCTTCGGCACCTCCGGCCACCGCGGCTCCAGCCTGCGCAACGCGTTCAACTCCGACCACATCCTGGCGGTCACCCAGGCGCTCTGCGACTACCGGCGGGAGCAGGGGCCGGACGGGCCGCTCTTCCTCGCCCGGGACACCCACGCGCTGTCCGCGCCGGCCGCCGTGGACGCCCTGGAGGTGCTCGCCGCCAACGGGGTCACAGTGCTCGTCGACAGCCGCGACGGCTACACCCCCACCCCGGCGCTGTCGCATGCGATCCTCACCCACAACCGGGGCCGCACCAGCGGGCTCGCCGACGGCATCGTCATCACCCCGTCGCACAACCCGCCGGACGACGGCGGTTTCAAGTACAACCCGACGAACGGCGGGCCGGCCGACACCGACGTGACCCGCTGGATCCAGGACCGCGCCAACGCGATCCTCGCTGGCGGGCTCAAGGAGGTCCGCCGGATCACCTACGCGCGGGCGCGGGCCGCCGACACCACCGGGGAGTACGACTTCCTCGCCCACTACGTCGACGACCTGCCGGCGGCGATCGACATCGACGCCATCCGTGACGCCGGGATCCGGATCGGCGCGGACCCGCTGGGCGGGGCGAGCGTGGCCTACTGGGGTGAGATCGCCGAGCGGCACCGACTGGACCTGACGGTGGTCAACCCGACTGTCGACCCGACCTGGCGGTTCATGACCCTGGACGGCGACGGCAAGATCCGGATGGACTGCTCCTCGCCCAACGCGATGGCGTCGCTGATCGCCGCCCGCGCCGACTACCAGATTTCCACCGGCAACGACGCGGACGCCGACCGGCACGGCATCGTCACCCCGGACGCCGGCCTGATGAATCCCAACCACTTCCTGGCGGTGGCGATCGGGCACCTGTTCCGGACGCGTACCGCATGGGGTCCGGCCGCCGCGGTGGGCAAGACGCTTGTCTCCTCGTCGATGATCGACCGGGTCGCCGCGGACCTGGGCCGGCCGCTGCTGGAGGTGCCGGTCGGCTTCAAGTGGTTCGTGCCCGGCCTGCTCGACGGTTCGGTCGGCTTCGGCGGTGAGGAGAGCGCCGGGGCGTCGTTCCTGCGCCGCGACGGCTCCACCTGGACCACCGACAAGGACGGCATCCTGCTCTGCCTGCTCGCCTCCGAGATCCTGGCCACCACCGGGCGCAGCCCGAGCGAGCACTGGGCGGAGCTGGCCGAGCGGTTCGGCGCGCCCGCGTACGCCCGGATCGACGCCCCGGCCACCCGGGAGCAGAAGGCCGTTCTCGCCAAGCTCTCCCCGGACCAGGTCGACGCCACCGAGCTGGCCGGTGAGCCGATCACGGCGACGTTGACCACCGCCCCCGGCAACAACGCACCGATCGGCGGCCTCAAGGTCAGCACCGAGTCCGGCTGGTTCGCCGCGCGCCCGTCCGGCACGGAGGACGTCTACAAGATCTACGCCGAGTCCTTCCGGGGCCCCGACCACCTCAAGCAGATCCAACAAGAAGCCAAAACCCTAGTAGACCAAGCCCTAACCCACGCCTAACCCCACCCACCCCCACCCCCACCCGCGTTGATCATGACGTTGGCGGGCTCGTTGATCTCCAATCGCCCCGTCAACCTCATGATCAACGCAGAGGGGACGGGAGGGGGTGGTGTGGGGGTTGGGGGTTAGCAGGGTGGGGGGATCTCCTGCTGGGCGCGTCTCCGTAGTTCTTCGGGGAGTAGCTCGCGGAGCTGCTCGGGCAGGAACGGCAGGTCGAGCAGCGTCATCTTCAGCTGGTTGCGTTCCTGGTAGCGCAGCGGGTCGAAGCGGACCACCAGGCCGGCGTTGCGGCGGTACGTGATGTCCACGGCCCCCTCCGTGGCCGCGTCGCGGAACACCAGCCCGTCCATCTCCACAACGATCGGTGACGAGTCGGGGCGCAGCTCCAACCGGATCTTCTCGTCCGGCGACAGCACCACCGAGCGGGAGATACCGGCCATCGGCGCCGACGGGGTGATCACCACCGAGTCCGCGGCGGGGGAGATCAGTGGGCCACCGGCCGCGTAGCTGTACGCCGTCGAGCCGATCGGGGTGCTCACCACCACGGCGTCGCTGCGGTAGTAGCCGTACTGTTGGCCGTCGATGCCGAGGGTGACGCTGACGAAGCCGGAGCCGGGCTGACGGACCAACGCGATGTCGTTGAACGCCACGACGTCGTCCCCGCACACGTCGCAGGCGAGGCAGGCGTGCGACTCGACGGTGAAGTCCTTCGACAGCAGCCGACTCAGCGCGTCGGGCAGCTCCGGCGGCTCGATCTCGACGAGAAACCCCAGGTGACCCAGGTGTACGCCGAGCACCGGCTTGGGGTCGCCGACGGCGGAGCGCAGCGCACCCAGCATGGTGCCGTCACCGCCGATGCTGATCAACGCGTTGGAGCGGGTGGCGACCTCGTCGGCCGGCACCGGTTCGACGCAGGACGGCACGCGGTGCTGGTCCTCCTCGCGCACCATCAGCGTCTTGTGGTGGCGCGTCGCCCACCGTTCGATGATCCCGACCACCTCGGTGACATCCCGGGTGGGGTGCAGCACAAGTCCCAGCCCCGACACCCGTACAGCTCACCACATTCGTGGTGGCCGCACCCGGCGTACAGCGAAGGTGCGCCGGCGGTCGGGGGACCGCCGGCGCACCTCGCCGCCGTCAGGGTCGGGGTTGACCGGTGAGGTGCCGCAGCGAGCGGGCGACCAGGTCGTCGCGGGCCGCCGGGGGCAGACCCTCCAGCCCGAAGCCCAGATAGACGGTGTCGCCGGTGACCACCACCGAGCCCTCCTCGAACGCCCGCTGGCTGCGCGACCAGTCGGTGGCGTTGGCACCGGACCCGGGCGGTGGCCCGGCCACCGTCCAGCCGCCCAGGTCGGCCGACTCGAACGAGGTCTCCGCCACTGTCGACCCGTCGACAAGCACCCGGGCGTCGTCCAGGAAGACGCCGAGCCCCTGGGTGGACCAGTCCGAGGCGTACGTGATCGACACCTCGACCTGCTTGCCGGCGTAACCGGACAGGTCCGCCACGAACTCCTTCCAGCCGCCGGAGGCGCCGGTCGCCGCGTTCCAGCTGCCGGTGCTCCCGGTGGGCGAGCAGTCCGCGCCCTGGTAGTGCGCGAGGAACGGATGCAGCTCGGCCCAGTTGCTGAGGCAGCTCTCCCCGGTGGCCGTGCTGGTCTTGCCGTTGGCGTCCGGCAGTGTCGTCCAGTTGTCGGTGCCCACCTCGTGCGCCTCGACGAAGAGGAAGTCCCAGTCCTGCTCGACGTCGTACGAGGTGAAGAAACGCAACTCGGCGGCGCTCGCCCCGGTGAGGTCCACCGTGTGGGTGAGTCGCTTGTAGGACTCGTCGCTCTGCCCGCTGTGCAGGTACCACTCACCGGTACGCGGGTCGAACGGCGCGCTGCCCGGCCGGGTCCAGCCCACCGGCGCGGAGCTGGCGAACTGTGGGAACTGGTCCGGCGGCAGGAAGCTCGACGTGGTCAGGAACGACGCGGTGTGCTCCTGGTTCTCCGCCGACCCGGGCGCGTTGAGCTGCCCGCTGAAGCCGGTGAACGCCCCGTCGATCCCGGCAACCGGATACGGTCCCCCCTCCGGGGAGGTGCCGCCGTCGCTGACGTAGGTGTGCGCGCCCAGCCAGTACTGCTGGAAGTCGTTGAGCAACGGCAGGCAGCTGGCGGAGTCGGCGTCGGTGCACTCGGGTGGCGCGTCCGGGTGATAGACGTACGACCCGTTGGAGCCCTGGGCGTACAGCGCGTACTGGCCGCTGATCAGGAGCTTGCCGCCCTCGTTGAGGTAGTCCCGGACGGCCAGCTCGGTGTCCAGCGCCGCCTTGGCCGCGGTGCCGGGCACCTGGCCGGGGGAGCGCAGGATCACGTCGTCGCCGGTCTCCCAGACCACCGCCTTGTAGTGCGACAGCACGCCCAGCGGGTGCGGCGCCTCGCGTCCCATCGCGTCGAAGTCGTACACGTCGCTGCTGCGCCCGGCGGCGCCCAGCGACGCCGCGACCTCGTCGGCGTACTTCGCGGTGGTGCCGGTCTGCGCCGGGCTGAGGCCGGTGACGTCCTCCATCGCGAGGATCAGGACGTCGCCACCGATGTCGCTGTGCACCTGGTACGTGAAGTGTTGACTGGCGATCACCCCGGCCCGCGGTTTGTTCCCGGTGAACCAGACCTCCACCCGGTCACCCGGCTTCGCGCCGGTGACCGTGCCACGCAGCTCGGCGTAGTAGTCGTCGTTCGTGTCGCCGTAGCGCTCGCCGCCGCGCCACTCGCGGACCGGTACCGTCTTCGGCCGCCCGCCGTTGACCGTGTAGTGCATCCGGACGTTCTTCAGCGCCCGACGGGTGATCGAGGCGACCTGCTGGGTGCGCCCGTAGGAGGTGTCGAACGCGTCCACAACGAAGTCCGGGGTGCTGCGGCCGACCACCGACACCGGGTCGTCCGGGTCGGCCGCGGATCGGGCCACGGCCAGCGCGAACGGCAGGTTCTTCCGCACCTCACCGGCGATGAGGGCCTCGTCGTCGGGGAAGATGAAGCCGCTCACGCAGTCCTCCGGACGCCACTGGTCGTCCGGGTCGACCGCCGAGGCGGCCTCGCAGGTGGACATCTCCGGGGTGAAGCCCAGCGTGCCGTACTTGACGGTGGCGTGGCTGTCGGTGTCGCCGTTCGTGGTGTACAGCTCGGCGGAGATGTCCGGGTCGTAGCCGGGCACCGCCGGGTGCGCGTCGTCACCGGCCATCGCCTCGTAGATCACGTCGTCCGGCGTGGGGGTGCTCACCTGCCAGCCGACACCGTAGAGCAGCAGCTCGGCCGCCGAGTGGTAGTTGACGAAGAACTCGAACCCGACCCGCTTGAAGAGCCGGTCCAGGGCTTTGGTCTCCGGCTCCGAGTTGGGGCCCGGACCCCGGTAGGTCTCGCTGCTCGGCTCCGGCGACGAGCCCTCGTTGTCGTACCCCCACTTGTAGCTGAAGTTGCGGTTGAGGTCGACGCCGTCGCCCGAGGTGATCTGCCCGTCGCCGTTGTTGTCCCGCAGGTTCTTGCGCCACAAGCGGTTGCCGGGGGTGAAGGTGTGGTCGTAGCCGTCCGGGTTGGCGACCGGCAGGAACCACAGCTCGGTGGTGTCCAACAGGCGGGTGATCTCCCGGTCGGTGCCGTAGCTGTCCAACACGTGGTGCATCAGCCGGCGGGTCATCTCCGGCGTGATCCATTCGCGGGCGTGCTGCGCGCCGGCGTAGAGCACCGCCGGTCGCTGCCCGTCCGGCACGGTCCGCGCGTTCCTGGTGACCTTGAGGGCGAGGATCGGTTGGCCCTGCTGGCTGCGGCCGAGCGTCTCCACCTTTGTCAGCTTGGGGAACCTCGCGGCGGTGGCGTTCAGTTCGTCCCGGAGGCCGCCGGGCTCCCCGTAGGGGCGGAACGCCGTCCAGCCGGCCGCGGCCTGCTCCCGCAGCGCCTGCGAGGCGTCCTTGCCGCGAACCTTCTTCACCGACAGGGGAACACCCTGGTCGGTGAGCCGCTTGGCCTGCCGGCGGCTGAGCACCGTCTCGACAGTGGTCTGTCCGGCCGAGTCGGTCTTCGCGTCGTGGCCGAGGTCGACCCCCGCCGCGCGCAGCTTGTCGCGCTGTTTCGCGTCGACGGTGCCGACGTACACCTCCAGGCTGTCCCTGGTGTCCGGATCGGACGGCGGCCGCGCGCTGGCGGGTGGGGTGAGTGCCAGTGCGCCGAGCAGGGTGAGCACGCCGGCGATCGCCAGTCGTCTCGGTCTCATCGCGCCTCCTTGGGTGAAGGACCTGTAGGCGCGAGCCTTCGGCGTGGGGTTATCGATGTCAATAGTTCGATGGGCGTGAGGTTGCTGACCGTGTTGGTGTCGGCGCCGGCCGTGACGGGCGTGACGGGCGTGGTGGATTGACCAGCTGCCGGTCGGAAGATCAGCCGCGGTGTTGGCGGGTCGATCATCGCGACTGCAGGGGTACGCCCACCGGTCCGTCCACCGTCGGGTCGATCGGCTGGGCGCAGAGCAGCGCCAGGTGCTCGACGATCTTCGCCGTGTCGTCGTACGGGTCGAGCCCGCTCACCTCCATCGGGTCCAGCGGCGGCACTGCCACGTGGGACACCAGCGGGTGGAACGGCCGGGTGTCCACCTCGCCGGTGCCGAACAGGTCCTCGTGCAGCTTCTCCCCGGGACGAAGACCGGTGTAGACGATCGGCACCCTGCTGGACGCCTGCTCGGCCATCTGCCGGGCGAGGTCGGCGATGCGGACCGGCTCGCCCATGTCCAGCACCAGCGCCTCGCCGTCCCGGCCGATCTCGGCGGCCTGGAGCACCAGGTGGACCGCCTCCTGGACGGTCATCAGGTAGCGGGTGACGTCCGGATGGGTGACGGTCAGCGGCTTGGCGTCCTCGATCTGTCGCTGGAAGGCCGTCACCACCGAGCCGCGGCTGCTGAGCACGTTGCCGAACCGGACGCTGAGGAACGTCCCCGGGAACCGGGACGCGGCGTGCGCGGTCAGCCGCTCGGTGATCCGCTTGGAGTACCCGAGCACGCTGATCGGGTCGGCCGCCTTGTCGGTGGAGATGTTGACGAACTTGGCCACGTCCCGGCAGGCGTCCAGCACCGACAGGGTGCCCCAGACGTTCGTCTTGACCGCCTCGCCGGGGTGCCGCTGCAAGAGGGTCAGGTGTTTCAGCGCCGCCGCGTGCAAGATGATCTCCGGTCGACGCTCCCGAATGATCCGACGCAGACCCTCGTCGTCGCGCAGGTCGGCGAGGATCAACTCCGGGCCGTCCAGCAGGGCCCTCCCGGCGAGCGACATCTGCAGGCCGTGCAGGGCCGACTCGTCCCGGTCCAGCATCATCAGCTCACCCGGGTCGGCCTTCATCACCTGCCGGCAGAGCTCCGAGCCGATCGACCCACCGGCGCCGGTGATCAGGACCCGCCGCCCGGTCAGGCTGTTGGTGTTCAGCGGAAGGTCGCCGACCACCTGTCGGCGGCCGAGGAGATCGCCGATCTGCACGTCCCGGACGTCGGTGACGGTGATCCGGTGGTCGACCAGGTCCCGCACGGGGGGCAACACCTTGAACACCGCCCCCGCGGTGAGCGTGGCCTCGCGGATCTGGCGGATCAGCGCCGCGTCGGCGTTGGCCACCGAGAAGATGACCGCCTTCGCGCCGGTACGCCGGACCGCGGAGCCCACGTCGTCCCGCCCACCGAGCACCCGCACCCCGCGGATGCGCAGGTCCCGCTTGTCCGGATCGTCGTCGAGGGCGCCCACCGGCAGGTACCGGCCGCGCGGGTCGCCGAGCATCGCCCGCAGCAGTTCCTGCCCGGCGTCGCCCATCCCGAACAGCAGCACCGGTGTCGACGACCGGACGTCGGGACGCATGGAGAGGTCGCGGCGGTGCCGGTACGCGAACCGGGCGCCGAGCATCAGGAGCAGGGCGAGGGCGCCGCCGACCAGCGGGGTGCTCGCCGGCACCGGCCGGTCGCCGGAGGACAGCAGGCCGAACAGCACGATGGCCGCCGTCAGGATGGCGGTGCCGGCGACGCCCTGGACCTCCTGCAGGCTGCCGAGTGGATGTCGTCCGGAGTAGAGCCGGCGTACCGCCGCCACCGCCACGTGCACGACGGCCGCGAGCACACCGATCACCGCGGCCCGACCCAGTTGGCCCGGCGGAAGATCGAACTCGAACCGGGTCCACACGGCCGCGGCGAAGCCGCTGACCCAGGCGGTGGTGTCGGTAGCGAGGAAGCCCGCGGTGCGGCGGCGGGCCCTGGCCCGTCGTGTCGATCGGTCCGCGCGCTGCGTGTGCTGTGTCTCCTGCGGCATGTACTGGCTCCCTGACCCGTCTCCGACCGCTTCCGCCGTGTACGACAGAAGGGACCAAACGCCCTTTGTCCTTGTTACAGGCATCGTCGTGATTTTTGGGTGGTTTCCGGGATAGTGCGCAATGCCGGGCCGTCTCCCGTGCCACCGGTCGTCACCCCGCGGAAGCTCCCGTCCGGAGGCTCAGGAACTCCTCGATCGCGGCGGACAGCCGGGCGATCTGCGGCTCGGTGAGAGCACTGCCGCTGGGCAGCGTGAGCCCGTCGGTGAAGAGTCGCTCCGCCGCGCCGGTGAGCAGGCTCTCGGCTCCGACGTGCATGGGCTGCAGATGCATCGGTTTCCACACCGGGCGGGTCTCGATATCCCGCTCGGCCAGGTGGTTCGCCAGGTCCTCCGCCCGCCAGCCGCACCGCTCCCGCTCGACGATGATGACGGTGAGCCAACAGTTGGACTCGGTGTCCTCCGCGCCGAGCAGCCGGACGCCCGGCACCGGGGCGAAGAGCTTGGCGTAGTGATCGCGTAGGTGCCGGCGGCGGGCGATCATCGCGTCCAGCCGGAGCAACTGGGCTCGGCCGAGCGCCGCGAGGAGGTTGCTGAGCCGGTAGTTGTAACCCGTCTCCCGGTGTTCGTAGTGCCGCGCCGGCTCGCGGGCCTGGGTGGCGAGGTGGCGGGCCCGGGCGAGGAGCGCGGCGTCGTCGGACACCAGCATCCCGCCGCCGGAGGTGGTCATGATCTTGTTGCCGTTGAAGGAGAGCACCCCGACGCGCCCGAAGGAGCCGGCGGGTTGCCCCCCGTGGCTGGCGCCCAGGGCCTCCGCGGCGTCCTCCACCAGGGGGACGCCGGCGTCGGCGCAGAGCGGGACCAGGGCGCGGTAGTCGGCGCAGCCGCCGAACATGTCGACGGGAACGATCGCGCCGACCCGCTCGCCGCGCGACCGCAGCCGTCGCAGCACTTCGTCGATGAGGGCGACGTCCACGTTGCCGGTGCGCGGGTCGCAGTCGACGAAGACCGGCCGCGCGCCGACGTAGCGGGCCGCGTTCGCGGTGGCGACGAAGGTGAGCGTGGGCACGATGACCACGTCGCCGGGGTCGACACCGACACCGAGCAGGGCCAGGTGCAGAGCCGCTGTCCCGGAGTTGACGGCGAGGGCGCCGCCGGTGCCAACCCGCGCGGCGATGTCCCGCTCGAAGGCCTCCAGGTCCGGGCCGACCGGTGCGACCCAGCCCGAGCGCAGGGCGGCAATCAGGTACGACTCCTCGAGCGGCCCGACGTCGGGTGGCGACAGATACACGGTGCCGCTCATCGGGCACCACCGGTCACGAGACCACCAGGCATCGGCACGATCCCACCTCCAACGGCGTCGGGACAACGCTGGGCAAGCGTCCTAACGAGCGAAAAACGGATGACCGAGCCGATTGGCGACAGTCAGCCAGCATTCCCCCGATCAACCCCAAAATCCGCAGTCGGACACGGCCAGAACCTCAGCTTCTGTGGCCCCTGCCGCCAGCGGGCCGAGCGGCAAGGTTCCGACGGCCGGACGGGCGAGTCGAGAACTAGCCGGTCGGACGATCGGCGCCGACGTCGGCAGAACGTGACGCCGTGTCGTGTCCGCTGGAAACCGGCGATCCGGTCCGATTCAGTGGGCCAGCCGACTAGCATCGATCCGGCTAATCGGGCAGGCATGAGAAAAAGGGGTCATGATGGTCAGCACGGTGCGCGCTACACGTGCGGCGTGGTGGGACCGGCGTGCGGCGGCCCGGGACCGGCAGGACCGTGGACGGTCGGTGGGCGGCCGGTGGGTGATCGTCGGGTCGGTGGTGGAGCAGACCGCCGCCCGGCCGGAGTCCTGATGCGGGTCGCCGCGCACCGCCCCGGTGTTCTCCTTGGCCCGGTCCTCGCCGCCCTGGACCGTTTCCTGCGCACCGGCACCCAGGTCCGGCGCGCCATCCGCGGCTACGCTCTGGCCGGCCGGTTCGCCGCTCGCGGAAACAACTTCACCTTCGACCCCGACGGGGTCTACACCTGCGAGACGATCGAGGTCGGGCAGAATGTGGACCTCGGGTACCGGCCGATCCTGATGGCAGCTCAGAGCCGGATCCGGATTGGCGACAACGTCATGTTCGGCCCCGAGGTGACCATCCGGGGCGGCAACCACCGTATCGACCAGGTCGGCCTGCCGATGACCGCGGCCGAAAAGGAGCCCGGAGACGAGAGCCACGACCGAGGTGTGACCATCGGTGACGACGTCTGGGTGGGCACCCGGGCGGTGATCCTGCACGGGGTGACGATTGGCCGGGGCGCAGTGATCGGGGCCGGCGCCGTGGTCACCCGGTCGGTGCCGCCGTACGCGGTGGCCGCCGGCAACCCGGCCCGGGTGATGCGGCTGCGCTGGCCGGTGGAGACCATCCTGACGCATGAACGGCAGGTCTACCCGCCGGACCGGCGGCTGGCCGCCACCGAGCTGGCCGGCCTGGCGGAGCTGCCGGCGGGGCCACGCCCGGCACCGGTGACGAAGTCGCTGACCGCGGACCTCCAGCCTCGATAGTCGAAGCAGTAGGCCCGTTCGCGGGCTGCGTGGCTCATCGTCCACCAGCCCGCGTCGTCGAGCCGCAGTGCCCGTTCAAGCCCGCGCCGGACGTCGTCTGCCCCGCAGCCGTCGAGCACGATGCCCTCCCGGCCGTCCACGATGTAGCGTCGCAGGTCGCTGCTGTGGTTGAGCAGTACCGGGCAGCCGGCGGCGAGGCTCTCGGGCACCTTGGAGGGAAATCCCGCCTGCGCGTACCCGACCGGCGGGCGGACGAGCACCGAGAAGTGCGCCCGGCGCAGCTCGGCGAGCACCCGATCGCGCGGGACCCGACCGAGGTAACTCACCTGGTCGTCGAGGTCGGCCGGCCCGGCCTCACCCAGGTCGGAGAGACTGCCGGCCTGCTCCTGGCTGATCCCGGCGATTACCAGATGCACCCTGGACCGGTCCTCGGGCGGCAGGAGGCGGATCCCTTCCAGCACCACGGCCAACTGGTCCTTGGCACCGGCCGTCCCGGCGTAGAGCAGCCGGAGCCCGTCGTCGAGCGAGGGCGGCGCGGGGTCGGCGTAGTCGGCGCAGTCCACCTGGGGCGGCACCACCAGAGTCGGGCGGCGCCGGCTGACGAAGTGTCGCTCCAGCACCTCGGAGATGGCGATGATCTGGTCGGCGAGCCGCCCGGCCAGGAAGGACGCCCACCGGTGCCGGATGAAGTAGGGCGTCAGCCAACCTCGGGGGAACTGTGCTCGGTCGTGCCGCTCCAGCACGTCCACGGTTACCGGGCAGCGCACCGCCACCCGCAGCACCACCCAGGTGGTCAGGGTCCACAGGCCGAGCGGCAGGTAGACGCCGGCCAACCCGCCGGGACGGACGCCGGCACGACGCAGCGCGGCCAGCACTCGGATCGGGCGGAAGTATCGGAGCAGCCAGCGGCCGAGCGCCCCACCGCCGATGGGATGGCGGGGCAGCGTGATCAGTCGTACGTCGGGTGGTAGGTCCGCGGCGGGGGGCGGGCGCGACCCGTCGTCGGGCCAGTCGTTGACCACCAGTGTCAGGCCCCCGGGCGGGGTGGCGGAGCGGGCCAACTGCAGCAGCCGGTTGGACATCGCATCGCCGTGCGGGAAGCGGTACGCGGCGAGCGCCAGCACCTGTGGAGTCGCGGAGGACCAGAGCGCCGGAATCAGGTCCCTCCTCGTCGTGGTGGGCTCGCCCACGGTCTGCTCCCTCGAAACGGTTCCGTTATAGACAGCTATGCGGTTTTAGTCTAGTTGTCCCGGGATGGACCTGTGGTGGTCCGCGCCCGTGTCGGGGCGGAATCGAATCGCGGCGGGTGACTACGCAAACCCCTCTCGTTACTGCGTGACGACGGCTGTCGTTGTACGGACGACCTGTCGACTGGAGCGTGGAGGTGGCGCGGCATGCGACGACCGATCGCCAGCGTGGTGCGCGCCGCCACCCATCGAAGGTGCACCGCGACCGATGGACCGGTGGCGATCGGCCGGCCACCGGTCCGGCGGCTTTGATGGCCGTCCGAGACGGAGAAACCAGGGAGGCGTCGGCCGGCGGACGGCACCGGGCGGTCGCTGGGGCGCGGGTGTCCTACCGCGTCAGCCGGGCCGGGGTGCCCTCGTCTTCGGCAGTCCCTCCCGGTGCTGGGAAGTCCCGGGGCCGGATGCTCGTCCGCGGCATCGTGTCCTCGTTGGCCGGCAAAATGGTGGGGTTGGCCGCGCCACTTCTGATCACCCCGCTGGCGTTCCACAGCCTCGGCGCCGAGCGGTACGGCCTCTGGATGGCGGTCACCTCGCTCACCAGCATGGCGCTCTTCACCGACTTCGGGCTCGGCAACGGTCTGCTGACCCGGCTGGCCAGGCTGCGCGGCACCGGCGAGCGTCGAGCGGCGGCCCGGGAGATCTCCAGCGCCTACGCCATCCTCGGCGCGCTGTCCGTACTGCTGCTGGTTGTCCTCGTCGGCACCCTGCGGTGGGTGCCCTGGCCGACGCTGCTGAACGCGACGGACCCAGCGGTCGCCCGCGACGCCCGCTCGGTGGTGTTGCTCTGCTTCGGTGCTTTCCTGGTCAACATTCCCCTCGCCCTGATCCAGCGGGTCCAGTACGCCCAGCAGCAGGTGGCGCAGAGCAACCTCTGGCAGGCCGGTGGCAGTCTCGTCTCCGTCGTCCTGGTCTACGCGACGGTCACCAGCGGGGCCGACCCGGTGCTGGTCATCGCCACCGCGGTGTTCGCCGTGCCGGTGGTCAACCTGGCCAACTCCGTCTGCTATTTCGGGTGGCAGAACCGGGAGTTGCGGCCCCGATCCGGTTGCGTGCGAGCGCCGGTGGCCCGAGGGCTGCTCCGGCTCGGCACCCGGTTCTTCCTGCTCTCCGTGCTGAGCTCGGTGGTGCTCAACCTCGACGGCTTCCTGATCAGCCGGGTGCTCGGGCTTTCCGCGGCGGCGACGTACGCGGTGGTGGTGCGGATGTTCACCCTGCTGGCACTCTTCGTCACGCTGGTGAACATGCCACTCTGGCCGGCCAACGGCGAGGCGCTGGCGCGCGGAGACCTGGCCTGGGTGCGGCGTACCACCCCCCGGATGGTGTGCCTGTCCGCCACCGCGGTCGCGCTGCCCGGGGTTGCGCTCGTCTTCTTCGGCAACGACGTGCTGCGGCTGTGGGTGCGTTCAGCCGATCTCCCGTCGGTGCCACGAACACTCTTCGCCGGGCTCGCCGTCTGGTCGGTGCTGCTGGCTGTCGCGTCTCCGCTGTTCATGGTGCAGAACAGCATCGGGTTGCTCCGACCCCAGTTCGTCGGCTGGGCGGCCTGCCTGTTGCTGGCCGTACCTCTCAAGATCGCATTGGCCGACCGGGTGGGTCTGCCGGGAGTGGCGCTCGCGACGGCCGCGACCTACGCGCTCACGGTGCTCCCGGCCGCCCTCGTCGGCTATCGCCGCGCGCTCGGCGGCGGTACGCCGAGCGCACCCCCCGCGTCCGAGGGGGACGGTCGGGCCGCAGCGGTCGTAGGCCCGTGAGGAGGTGGTCGATCCCACCAGGACGTCACTTCTCGGCTTGTGGCGCAGTTACCGTACGTGGCGGGGTTGGCACGTTGAGATCGGCTCGTCGTCGGGGCACTGCCGGAATGAGGGGTCATGCAGCGTTCCGCCGTACGCGACAGCCGGGGCCGCCCAGTGGTGGTGCAGCACTCGGCCGGCGCGCCCGGTGCCAACGGCCCGCTGACCGCCGTGCAGCGGGTGCTCGCCTCGCCGCTGGCCGACCGGTACGAGTTCGTCCGTTTGCACCAGAGCGCCGGCAACGGCAGCCTGAATGTGCCGCTGCTGCGGGAGTGGGTGCGGCTGCTGCGGCGGCTCCGACCCGACCTGGTGCACGTGCGGGGGTTGCAGAACGAGGGCTTCCACGGGGTTCTCGCCGCCCGCCTCGCCGGCTGTCCGCGGATCCTGGTCACCGTGCACGGCACCGTACGCGACCTGCGCCAGCCGGGCCGCGCCTGGCGACGTCGGCTGCTCGTGCACGCGGCCGAGCCCGCGACACTGCGACTGGCCAGCCACGTCGGCACCGTTTGCGAGTACGCCGCGGGCCGGGACTTCCTGCGCGACCTCGGCGAGAAGTTCGTCGGGGTTATCCCCAACGGGGTTCCACTGCCGGCGCACCCACGTGCGGCCCGGGGCCGAGTCCGCGCCGAGCTGGGTCTGCGTCCCGACGACGTGGCCATGATCGCGGTGTCCCGGTTGACCTGGGAAAAAGGGTACGGCGTCCTCGCGGACGCGCTCCGCCGACTGCCGCCGCCCGCCGCCCGCTCGCAGCCGTCCACCGGGCGCCGGGTGTTACTCGTCGCCGGCGACGGGCTCGACCGGGACGGAATCTCGGCCGCCCTGGCCGATGCCGGCGAGGTCGAGGTGCGCCTGCTCGGCAACCGCCTCGACGTGCCGGACCTGCTCGCCGCAGCGGACGTTTTCGTCTTCCCGACCCTGCACGAGAACCTCTCCAACGCGCTGCTTGAGGCGATGGCGCACGGGTTGCCGGTTGTCGCGTCGGCGGTGGGCGGCAACGTGGAGGTGCTGCGCTCCGGTGGCGGCCGGCTGGTGCCGGCCGGCGATCCGGATTCCCTTGCCGCCGCGCTGACGCCGCTGCTGGACGATCCCGCCGAGCGGCACCACGTGGGAGAGCTGGGCCGCAAGGTGGTGGCTGAGGGCTACAGCCTCGACGTCATGCTCGGCTCCCTCGGCCGGGTGTATCAGCAGATCATCGGGGAGTGAGGATGGCGCAGCGACGCAGCCCACGGGTTAGTCTGTTGGGCTTCGCCGTGTCGGACGACCTACTCGCCGAGATCATCGCCCGGGACACCATCATGCCCACCCAGACCCACACCTTCGCCTGGGGCCTGGTCCGTAGCCTGCGTACCGCCGACTGCCCGGTGCACCTGCTCTCTGCGGCGCCGGTGTCCACCTGGCCGGGTAACCGCCAAATCCGGTTCCGCGCGGGCCGGTTCCGGCAGGACGACGTGGACGGTCAACTGCTGGCGTTCGTGAACCTGCTTGGCCTCAAGCACCTCACCCGGTTCGTGGCCGCCTGGCGCACCGGCAGCCGGGCGCTGCGCCAGCGGGAGGTCGATGTGCTGCTGGTGCACGGCGTGCACTCGCCCTTCCTTTGGTTCGGCGCGCTGCGAGGCCGCCGCTACGGCGTCCGCGTGGTGCCGGTGCTCACCGATCCGCCGGGTGTCGCGCTGCCCACCGACGGTTGGCTGGTCCGGCTGCTCCGCGGGCTGGACACGGCGCTGGTCCGGGCCGCCCTTGCTCGCTGCTCGGGGGTGATCACGCTGACCCCCGCGCTCGCCGACGACTTCGCCCCTGGCCGACCCCGGCTGGTGCTGGAGGGGATATGCACCGTCGAGCCGTTCGGGGCCGACGGAGGTCAGCCGGTGAGCGTCGGGGAGACCAGGGACATCGTCTACGCCGGGGGTCTGAGCCGCGCCTACGGTGTCGACCGGCTGGTCGAGGCCTTCCGCGGCCTACCCGGCGACGACCTGCGGCTGTGCGTGTACGGCCGGGGTGAGCTGGCGGGTTGGCTGCGCGACCAGGCCACCGTGGACCGACGCATCGTGCCCCCCGAGTTGCTACCCCGGGCGGAGTTGCTGCCCAGGCTGGCCCGGGCGAGCGTGCTGGTGAACCCCCGTCCGGTGGACCAGGACTTCGTCCGCTGGTCGTTCCCCTCCAAGATCATTGAGTACCTCGCCACGGGCGTGCCGGTGGTGACCACCCGGCTGCCGGGCATTCCGGCCGAGTACGCGCCCTGGCTCACCTTCGCCGAAACGGACACTGTCGACGGACTGCGCGACGCGATCGGTCGGGTGCTGAGCCTTCCCGATGGGGAAGCTCGCGCGCTCGGGGCCGGCGGGTCGCAGTTCATCTGGGCGACCCGGAACCCTGCTGCCCAGGGCCGCCGGTTGCACGACTTCCTCGCTGACCTGGCTGAGCCCGGCGGTCGGCCCGCTGAATCCGCTGCCGCGGAGGGCGTCGGAAGCGCCACGCCGGGCGGGACGGGTTGAACCGGAGTTCACCGAGGTAGTACCGCGTGGGATACGACGGTCTCGCTCGTGATGGGCTCAGCGGACCAGACCGACGGGCCGCCGCTCATCGACACGGGCCCTCCGGCGCCGTCGATGGGCGGCAGTCCGGACGGGTATCGCCACCGGTACCCGGGACCAGATCGCCAACACCAACCAGGCCGCCGGCGAGATCTCCCAGTGGCCGCTGAGCCAGATCGGCGTCCACGCCACGATCAGGACGCCCACCAGCATCCCGCGCCTGCGGCTATCGCCCGGCGCCGCGTCGCGCAGCAGGAAGCCGACCAGTGCCGCGAACAGCGCGATCCCGATCAGGCCGAGATCGTTGCCGAGGCTGAGTAGCAACGAGTGCGCACCCACCCCGTAATACGGGTTGGTGCTCGGAAAGGCACCTACACCGATGCCCAACAGCGGTGAGTCCCAGAACGAGGCTGCGGCGATCGGCCACACCGCCAGTCGGCCGGAGAGATCTTCGATTGGCCGGTTGAACAGGTGCTCCAACCACGGTGGCTGGTACTGCGCGAGGTCTGCGAAGGGCACGACGGCCAACAGGACGGCCGATAGGACGATGGCGATTGCCCACGTGCGCCCAGCAATCCGATCGACGACCAGGTAGACGGCCACGGCGGCGAGCGCGACCAGACAGGCCCGCGTCCCGGTCAGCGACGTCGCGTAGCCAAACAACGGCAGCAGCAGCCAGAGCACGGCGCGGACCAGTCGATTGCCGGCCCGAACCACCAGCAGCAGGACGGTGACCACCGCGGCGGTGGCCAGACAGTACGCGGTGTAGTTGACCCCCACGCCATCGAGTGAGATGCGCAGCGCCGTTTCGTCCCGACGGCCGGCGATGAACAGCTGAATGGCTGCCCATACCGCGCCGCCGAGGAAGGCTCCGGCGACAAGGACCAGCCGACGTTGACTGCACAGCACGTGTCGTGCGGCGATCAGCAGCAGGGCGACGGTCCACCAGGCCTGGACAGCCACCCGGCTGCTCTCGATGTCGCGGCTCCAGATCAGGGTGGTGCTGGCCCAACAGCAGATCAGCAGGGCCAGGTAGTCCGCCGCGCCGACGCGGGGAATGCGACCACTGCTCAGCAGGGCGACGACGGCGAGCCACAACCCACCGGAGTAGACCAGGGTGGCGTTGACCGGAGCGAGTGCGGCGGCAACGCAGATGGGCAGCACGCTCAGGCTGGACAGGTTCCAGCGGGAGACGATCGGCGCCGGTTCGGTGAAGCCCGGTGCTCGACGCCGACCGATCGGCGACTCGTCGGCCGGGATGCTTCCCGGGGGACGCGTCGGGCGCTCGATCGTGGACCCGGTTACGCCGTGCGGCTCCGCCACAGGTCTTCTCCCGCCGTGCTCTGGTTTGTTCGGTACGTGCCACCTTGCTGTGAGGAGCCTAGGCGGCACTGAGCGATATATCTGTTCTTTCCTCTATGTCGCAGGAATGCGGTTCGTCGTGAGACGGGGTCAGCCCCGGCCGCGTGCGGCGGCCTTGGTGAGCATGTCCTCGATCTGGTCGACGCCCACCCGCATCGACATCCGATCCAGGTAGAGCTGGCGGCCCCGGCGACCCATCTCGAGCCGCTGCTCGGCCGGCACCCTGGCGGCCGCGGTGAACCGGTCGGCCAACGCCCGCCAGTCGTCCGGCGGGCAGACCAGCCCGGCTCCGCCCGCGCTGACCAGCCCGGCGGCGTCGCCGTCGGCCGAGACCAGTACGGGCGCGCCGCAGGCCAGAGCGGCCTGCAGCTTCGACGGCACCGTTCCACGCAGCCAGGGCAGGTCGCGCAGCATGACCAACTGATAGTCAGCGGCTGCGTACAACGCGGCCATCTCGGCAGGCGGGCGGCGGCCGAGGAATCGAACGTTGTCCGCGCCCAGCTCGCCGGCGAGCTGACGAGCCTGCTCCGCGCCCAGCCCAGTGCCGACGAAGACCAAGTCGACCGCGTCCGGCACGGCCGCCGCCGCGCGGATCGCGACGTCGACACCCTGCAACAAACCCAGGTTGCCGGCGAACATCAGCGTGGTCCGCCCCCGGTGACCGATCGTCGCCCGGGCCGCGTCGGTGGCCCGCACCGGCCGGAACAACGCCTCGTCGGTCCAGTTGAAGACGGTGCGTACGAGATCCGGGTTGACACCCCGCTCGATCACCTGTTCCGCCATCGCGGGCGCGATCACCGCGATCCCCGCGCAGGAGCGGTAGATCCGGCGCATCGTGGTGGTCAGGATCCGCTCCACCGCCCGTCCGGCCAGCCCCGTCGGGGTCATCCCGGACGCGATCACCGACTCCGGCCACAGGTCCTGTACGTGCAGCACCGCCGGGACGCCGCGCAGCTGCCGCAGCAGCCCGGCGGCGATGTACGAGGTGGGCGGCGGGTGGTAGACGTAGAGCGCGTCGACGCCGCGCAGGTGACGTGGGGCGGCCAGGGTGCTGGTAGCGGCGAAGGAAAGATAGCTCGCCGCCCGGCGCAGGCCGGAACGGTCGTGACTCGGGTAGGCGGGCACTCGGCGCACGGCCACCCCGCGGTCGGTGGCCCGGTGGTTCCAGCGCTGTCGCCACCCCGGGTAGGTCCGCCCGAGCGGCAGGCTCGGGAAGGTGGTCAGCACCCGTACTTCGTGCCCGCGTCGGGCCAACTCCGTGGCCAGTTGCCCGGGCACGAAGGTGTGCTCCGGCGGGTACCACTGGCTGATCAGTCCGATCCGCATGTCCCCGGCACTCCCGTCGACGTCAACTTGCCCATCAGGGCTCACAACGGACGCAACGGAAGTAAGGACACGCTCCAGCCACTGCCTCTGGGCGTGACCTGCGAGTTGGGTGCTCGTTGTGTCACTGGTGGTCGCCGCCTGGCCGCCGCCGACGGGCCGAGGGGAAGAAGCCGTGAGGGTAGTGGTGACCGGGGGTGCCGGGTTCATCGGCGCGAACCTGGTGCGGGCGTTGGACGAGGCCCCACAGGTGACCGAGATCGTGGTTCTCGACGATTTCTCCACCGGACTGTTGGACAACCTGCACGGTCAGCCCGTCCGGCTGCACCGCGGCACCGTGCTCGACCCGGACCTGCTGGACGAGGCGTTCGCCGGCGCGGACAGCGTGGTGCACCTGGGCGCTCTCGGCTCTGTGCCGCGCTCCATCGACCGGCCGCTGCCCAGCCACCACGCCAACGCCACCGGGACGTTGATGGTGTTGGAGGCCGCTCGCCGGCACCACGTCCAGCAGGTGATCCTCTCGTCCTCGTCGTCGGTCTACGGCGCGAACCCGACGCTGCCCCGCCAGGAAGGGCTGCGTCCCATCCCGGTCTCCCCGTACGCGGTCTCCAAGTTGGCCGCCGAGGCGTACGCCATCGCCTACGCCGCCTGCTACGACCTGGGCGTGCTGCCGTTCCGGTTCTTCAACGTCTACGGTCCACGGCAGGCGGCGCACCACGCGTACGCCGCGGTGCTGCCCCGGTTCGTCACCGCCGCGCTGGCCGGTGAGCCGCTGCGCGTGCACGGCGACGGTCGGCAGACCCGCGACTTCACCTACGTCGGCACCGTCACCTCGGTGCTCGTCGACGCCATCGTCCGCCGGGTGTCCACCACCGACGTGGTGAACCTGGCCTTCGGCGCGCGGGTCTCCCTGCTCGACGTGATCGCCGAGCTGGAGGAGATCATGGGCCGGCCGCTGCCGGTGGTGCACGAGGCGCCGCGCCCGGGTGACGTACGGGACTCGGAGGCCGACTGCACCCGTCTGCGGGAGCTGTTCCCCACGGTGCGGCCGGTGCCGTTGCGCACCGGTCTCGAACGCACGGTGTCCTGGATGGCCGGTCGCGTGCTCGCGAGTCAGTAGGGGCGCCGATGTCGTCCGGGGTCGTCGAGCGGACCCGGCACGCCCACCCACCGGGCGCGCACCGTCGCCGCCCCGACCGTGGTCGCCGGCTCCTCTCTGGCGTGGCGACCGCGCTGCTCAGCCGGGTGGCCGGGCTCATCGTGCCGATCGTCCTGGTGCCGGTGACGTTGCCGTACTTCGGTAACGACCTGTACGGACTGTGGATGGCGGTCGCCGCGCTGGCCGGCATGGCGGCCTTCGCCGACCTGGGGCTGGGCAGCGGGCTGATGACGAAGCTCGCCCCCTGCTATGCGCACGGCGACACCGTCCAGGCCCGTCGCTTCATCTCCAGCGCGTACCTGACTCTGTCGGTGCTCGCGCTCGCCCTCACCGGCCTGCTCTGGAGCTCTGCCGGTGCCGTGCCGTGGTCGGCGCTGTTCAACGTGACCGGTCAGGTCAGCCCGGAGTAGACCCGGATGATCTCGCTGATCTGTCTCACCGCGCTCTGGTTCTTCGGCTGGCAGAAGCCGCGGATCCGGCCCACGCCGAGGGCCGTACAGGCCCGCGCCGCCGTGGAGCTGACCCGGCTCAGCGGGTTGTTCTTCGTGCTGACCGTGATCATCGCGTTCGCCACCAACGCCGACACGCTTATCATCGCGCACGCGCTCGGCCTCTCCGCCGTCGCCGGATACGTGGTGCCCGCGAAGCTGCTGTCCCAACTCGGCCAGCTCGTCGTCCTGGTCAACGTGCCGCTCTGGCCGGCCAACGGCGAGGCGTTGGCCCACGGGCAGGTGGACTGGGTACGACGTACCACCCGACGGATGACCGTGTTGTCGGTGCTCGCCGAGGCGTACCGGTAGGCGGCGGGCCCGGTGATGTCGGGGTGGTTCGTCCGGAGCAGGCTGGCCGCAGCCCAACCGGCGGTGAGCAGCGCGACGGTGTCGAGCGGTCGCAGCCGGCGCGGCGGCGCGTCGGTCACCGCGCGTGCCCCTTGTCCGTCGGCACCGGGGCCGACCCAGCCCGAGCCGGGCCTGACGAGTGACCGCCTGGCATGGGACTCCTCCAGGGTCGGTCCGGTGATCGCTCGTGTCGGGCTGGCCCGGGAGTGGCCCCCCGACGCCGGCTGCCGGCCGGGGGGAGGCACGGAACCGTTTCTACCAGGTGCGGCAGTACGAAGTGGTCAAATCCCTGCATAGACCGACATGTTTTCTGAGTGCCCTATGGCTCGTTTGGCCCGTTTGCCGGTCAAACACGTATCTGCTGCTGAGACTCCTCGTTGACCCGGGTGCCGCATCCGGCGGGGCCTCCGCCTGACCGCTGGAGACCGGCGCCCGCGCACAGCGCGCAGCGCTGTGCCGCGCCGGGTCGACGGGCGATAACCGCCCATCGGGTAACGAACGGGAGAACCAATGAGCGTGATGACCGCGGGCCGCCGGGTGCTGATCACCGGCGGGACCGGATCCTTTGGGCAGACCATGGCTCGGCGACTGCTCGACCGGGATGTCGCCGAGGTGCGGATCCTCAGTCGGGACGAGGCCAAGCAGGACGCCATGCGGCGTTCCATCGGTGACGAGCGGATGCGCTACCACGTCGGCGACGTCCGTGACATCGACACGGTGCTGCGGGCCACGCGGGGCGTCGACTTCGTCTTCCACGCGGCGGCGCTCAAGCAGGTGCCGTCCTGCGAGTTCTTCCCCCTGGAGGCCGTGCGCACCAACATCCTCGGCAGCGGCAACGTGGTCGAGGCCGCCGCGCACAACGGCGTCAGCTCGGTCGTCGTGCTCAGCACCGACAAGGCCGTCTACCCGGTCAACGCGATGGGCATGAGCAAGGCCCTGATGGAGAAGGTCGCCCAGGCGTACGCCCGGAACAATCCGAACAGCGCCACCACCGTGTCCTGCGTCCGGTACGGCAACGTGATGTACTCGCGCGGCTCGGTGATCCCGCTCTTCATCGAGCAGATCAAGGCCGGCCGCGCGCCCACCGTCACCGACCCGGCGATGACCCGCTTCCTGATGTCGCTTGCCGACTCGGTCGACCTGGTCGAGCACGCCTTCCACCACGCCCGCCCCGGCGACGTGTTCATCCGCAAGGCCGCCGCCTGCACGATCGGCGACCTGGCCCAGGCCCTCTGCCAGCTGTTCGACGTGCCGTTCAAGTTGGACATCATCGGCGTACGGCACAGCGAGAAGTCGCACGAGACCCTCGCGAGCCGCGACGAGCTGGCCCAGGCCGACGACTTCGGGGACTTCTACCGGGTGCCGTTGGACGCGCGGGACCTCAACTACGCGCTCTACATCTCCGAGGGCGAGCTGGGCGAACGGCCCGGCGAGGACTTCAACTCCGCGAACGCCACCCGACTCGGCGTACCCGATGTGGTGCGGCTGCTCACGTCGCTGCCGGAGATCCGGGCGGAGCTGGCGCTGCGGGACCCGGTGCTGGCGTGCTGAGCCTCGCCGTCACCGGCGCCGGCGGTTTCCTCGGCTGGCACGTGCGGGTCCTGCTGCGCGCGCTCGGCTGGCCCGAGCCGGCCGTGCTGACCCGTACCGACCTGGCCGACCCGGCGGTGGTCGCCCGCAGGATCGCCGGGGTGGACCGGGTGCTGCACCTGGCCGGGGTCAACCGGGGTGAGCCCGCCGACGTGGCCGCCGGCAACGTCCAGCTCGCCGCCCAGCTCGCCAACGGCCTGCGGGCCTGCCCGGACCCGCCCGCCCAGGTGGTCTTCGCCAACTCGGTGCAGGCCGGCAACGGCACCCCCTACGGCGACGCCAAGGCCACCGCCGCCGGCATCCTCGCCGAGACCGGCGTGCCCCTGGACGACGTGCTGCTGCCCAACCTGTACGGCGAGCACGGCCGGCCCTGGTACAACTCGGCTGTCGCCACCTTCTGCCGGGTCCTCGCCGAGGGCGGCCAGCCGGAGGTGCACGCCGACCGGCAACTGGACCTGGTGCACGTCACCGACGCCGCCGCCCGGCTGGCCGGCGTCGCCGCGGGCGGCTCCTGGGACCCGGCGTTACCGGCCCTGCGGATCGGGGTCCGCGACCTCGCCGACCAGCTCGCCTCGTACGCCGGCATCTACCGCACCGGCGAGATCCCGCCGCTGCGCGACCGGCACGATGTGCGGCTGTTCAACACCTACCGGTCGCACTGCTTCCCGGCGCACTACCCGCTGGCCCTGCCCAGCCGGGCCGACGCCCGGGGCGCACTTGTCGAGACGGTCAAGGCGCACGGGGGAGCGGGGCAGACCTTCTGCTCCACCACCCGGCCCGGGATCACCCGGGGTGAGCACTTCCACCTGGCCAAGGTGGAGCGGTTCGTGGTGCTGCGCGGCACCGCCGAGATCAGCCTGCGCCGCGTCGGCGACACCGACGTCGTCCGGTTCCCGGTCAGCGGCGACCAGCCCGTGGTCGTCGACATGCCGACCATGTGGGCGCACAACATCACCAACACCGGCCCGGACGAGCTGCTCACGCTCTTCTGGACCAACGAGCTGTTCGACCCGGAACGGCCCGACACGTGGCCGGAGCCGGTCGGCGACGAACACCGGGTGCCGGTGGGCGCCCGGTGAGTGACAGGCGGATGGAGACCACATGACCCGGGTGATGACCGTCGTCGGCACCCGTCCCGAGATCATCCGACTGTCCCGGGTGCTCAGCCGGTTGGACGACACCGTCGACCACGTGCTGGTGCACACCGGGCAGAACTGGGACAGCACCCTCTCCGACGTGTTCTTCAGCGAGCTGCGACTCCGCGAACCGGACCGGTTCCTGCGCGTGGACACCACCTCGTTGGGCCGGGTGCTCGGCGGCGTCCTGGTCGGCATGGAGGCGGCGATCGCCGAGCTGCGGCCCGACGCGCTGCTCGTGCTCGGCGACACCAACAGCTGCATCGCGGCTCTGATGGCCCGGCGGATGCGGGTGCCGGTCTACCACATGGAGGCCGGCAACCGCTGCTTCGACCTCAACGTTCCGGAGGAGACGAACCGGCGACTTGTCGACCACGTCGCCGACTTCAACCTGGTCTACACCGAACACGCCAGGCGCAACCTGCTCGCCGAGGGCCTGCACCCGCGCCGGATCCTGCACACCGGCTCGCCGATGCGGGAGGTGCTGGAGCACTACCGGGCCCCGATCGCCAGCTCGACGATCCTTCGGCAACTGGAACTTGACGAAGGCCGGTACTTCCTGGTCAGCGCGCACCGCGAGGAGAACGTCGACCGGCCCGACCGGCTGCGGCGGCTGCTGGACTGCCTGGTCGCGGTCCGCGACCGCTGGGGCCACCCGGTGCTGGTCTCCACCCACCCGCGCACCCGCAAGCGGCTGGAGGCGCTCGCCCCGGACGCCACCGCGCTGGACGGCATCGCCTTCCACGACCCGTTCGGTCTGCTCGACTACGTGCACCTGCAGACGAAGGCGTTCTGCACCCTGTCCGACAGCGGGACGATCAGTGAGGAGGCCGCCATCCTCGGCTTCGCCGCGGTGACCCTGCGCGAGTCCATCGAACGCCCCGAGGCGCTCGACGCGGGCGGGATCATCATGACCGGTCTCGACCCGCAGGGGGTGGTCGAGGCGGTCGAGGTGACGGTGGCGCAGGTCGCCGCGGAGGGTGTGCCCTGCCCGGCCGACTACCAGGTGCCGGACACCTCCCGGCGGGTTGTCGACTTCATCCTCTCCACAGTGCGCCGGCACCACGACTGGGCCGGCATCCGGCACTGAGCCGCCAGCGTGGGCGGTCGGTGGTCCGGCGGGACCGGCCACCGGCCGCCCGGCGGCGCCCTCACCGCCGGCGGCCCGCCACGTCCTCGACGATGTCCGCAACCTCGGCCGCCGCCCGCAGATCGTCGAAGGACGTCAGGATGTGCCGGCGGGCCAACCGGCCGCACAGGCTGAGCCGGCCCGCCACCCAACCCTGGTACGCCGAGTCGAGCGCCTCCACGAGCGCCATCGGGTCACCCGGCGGAACGACCCAGCCGGAGCGCTCGGTCACCGCCTCGGGCAGACCACCGGCCGCGCTGACGATGCTCGGCACACCCATCGCGCCCGCCTGTACCGCCGCGCCGGGGCCGTCGCCGAGGGACGGGGAGACGCTGACATCCGCGGCGGCGTAACAGGGCCGCACGTCCGGGACCGACTCCACCCAGGTGATGCCGGGGTCGTCGGCGACGCCGAAGCGTGCACCGAGCTGCCGCCGGTACTCCTCGCCGGCAGCCGTCCAGCCGCCACCCACAAGCAGCAGGTGCGCGTCCGGGTGCCGACGGCGAAACGTCCGCCAGGCGGCCAGCAGCACCTCGTGCCCCTTGACCCCCCGACCCGAGTGGATGAACCACTTCGGTGCCTGGACGTGCGCGACCATCACCGCCAGGAACACGCCCTGGTCGATGCCCAACTCGGCGCGGAGCTTGGCCCGCTGGTCGGGGCCGGCGGCGTCCGGGCTGAACGCGTCGGTGTCCACCCCGTACACCGCGACCGGGCGGCGCTCCGGCGGACACCCCAACTCGCCGTACCGGGCCGAGGCGTACCGGCAGCCGCAGATCAGCACGTCGTCCAGCCGCCACAGCAACCGCTCCACCGAGCGGACCAACCGGGATTCCAGGTACGCCGGGTTGGCCACCATGTGCACCCGGCGTACCGGCAGGCCCAGCGTGGCCAGTCGCACCGCGTACGCCGAGGCGATCAGGTGGTACTGCACCACGTCCGGGCGCAGCCGGCGGAGCAGTGCGCGCAGCGGCAGCAGCCCGATGGGCGCGTACCGGCCCACCGTGACGTCGTACGGGGAGCTGAGCACGTCGACTCCGCGGCGCTCCAACTCGTCGGTGAGCCGGCCGGCGCCCCGCGGCAGCACGACTGTCACCTCATGCCCCCGGTGCCGCAACTCCTCGACCTGCGGCAGCAGCCACATCCCGCCGGCATTGGTCGTGACAAGCACGGCGATCCGGAGCTGGCGGACGCCGAACGGACGGCTCGCGCGGGGACCCACGCTCACCGGGCCGGAACCCCCTTGACCACCGCGCCGGCCGGTACGTCGCGGACCACGCAGGCCCCGGCGCCGACTGTCGCGCCCGCGCCGACCCGCAGCCTCTGCAACACCACGGCACCGGCCCCGATCATGACCCCGTCGCCCAGGTGACAGTCACCGGAAACCGCCCCCAACGGGTTGACCGACACGTGGTCGCCCACCGTGCAGTCGTGCGCCACCACGCTGTTCTGGTTGAGGTGCACGTGCCGACCGAACGTGACGTTCGTGGTGACCCGGGCGCCGGGAAACACGATAAGCCCTTCGCCGTAGACGGTGTCCGGGCCGACGGTGGCGTCCGGGTGCACAAGCACCGCCGCCGGCAGCCGGTACGCGCTCAGCCGCTTGTCCACCGACCGCCGGGCGGCCGGATCCCCGATGCCCAGCGCCAGGTGGGTGCCGGCGGGCTGCTCGCCCAGGCGGGCGGTGCCGCCGAGGTAGGGCGCCTCCAGCCGCTGCACCCGCTTCAGGTTGACCTCGCTGGGCTGGTCGTCGACGAAGCCCCGTACCCGCCACACCGGGCCGCCGTGGGCGACGGCGTTGACGGCCCGGACGATGCCGAGCACCTCCCGGCCGTGCCCGCCGCAGCCGACGATGACGATGTCCAGGCTCACCTGCGGCCCTCTGCCGACGCGTGACCACCGGCCGTGGCCAGCTCGGCCGGGCCGAGGAACTCGTGGGCGGTGGCCGCGCCGACCGCGGTGATCCCCTCCCGGCGCAGGACGGTGCGTACCGTGCGCAGCAGGATCCGCAGGTCCAGGACGAGCGAGCGGTGCCGCACGTAGTGCACGTCGAGGGCGAAACGCTCGTCCCAGCTCAGCGCGTTGCGCCCGTACACCTGCTGGAGGCCGGTGATGCCGGGGCGAACCTCGTGCCGGCGGAGCTGCTCCGGGCTGTAGCGGCTCAGGTATGCCGGCAGCAGGGGACGCGGCCCGACAAGGCTCATCTCGCCACGCAGCACGTTCCACAGTTGGGGCAGCTCGTCGAGGCTTGTCGTCCGCAGCCAGCGGCCGAACGTGGTGAGTCGGGCGGCGTCGTTGGCCGGCGCCTCGTCCGCACCGCCGACGGTCATCGACCGGAACTTGACAAGGCGGAACAGTCGACCGTCCCGGCCCGGGCGGGCCTGCCGGAACAGCACGGGCCGACCCATTGTGACAAGCACGGCCAGCGCCACGGCGGCGAGCACCGGCGTCGCGAGCAGCAGGCCGGTGGCGGCCAGGACCACGTCCAGCATCCGTTTGACGGTGTCGTAGGGCCGCGTCACCGGTGGCCGTCCAGGAACTCGGCGATCGCGGCGATGACGCGCTCCACCTGGTCGTCGGTGAGGGCGGAGCCGCTGGGCAGGGCCAGGCTGGTGGCGAAGAGGCGGTCGGCGGCACCGGTGTGGGCGACCTGCCGGTCGGCGTACACCGGTTGGCGGTGCATCGGTTTCCACATCGAGCGGCACTCCACGCCGTGGCGCGCCAGGTGCGTGGCGAGCTGACCGGGCTGCCAGCCGGTCCGCTCCGGTTCCACCACGACGGAGGTCAGCCAGCAGTTCGCGCCGGGGTCGCCGGCGCCGAGGATCCGGGTGCCGGGCACGCCGGTGAAGAGCCGGGCGTACCTGTCGCGCAGTGCCCGCCGCCGGGCGATCATGGTGTCCAGGCGGGTGAGCTGGGCGCGGCCGAGCGCGGCCAGCAACGTGCTGAGCCGGTAGTTGTAGCCCACGTCGCGGTGCTCGTAGTGCGACACCGGCTCGCGGGCCTGGGTGGCGAGGTGCCGGGCTCGGGTGACCAGCGCGGGGTCGTCGGAGACCAGCATCCCGCCGCCCGTGGTGGTCAGCACCTTGTTGTGGCTGAACGAGTAGACCCCCACCCGGCCGAACGTGCCGGCACACCGCCCCCGGTAGGTCGAGCCGAGCGCCTGCGCGGCGTCCTCCACCACCGGGACACCGGTGGCCGCGCAGAGCGGCAGCAACCGGTCGTAGTCGGCGCACCGGCCGTTGAGGTCCACGCTCAGCACGGCGGCGACCCGTCGGCCCGCGTCGACGAGACGGCCGAGCAGGTCGGCGAGCAGGTCGACGTCGAGATTGCCGGTGGACGAGTCGCAGTCCACGAAGACCGGTTCGGCGCCGGTGTAGGTGACCGCGTTGGCGGTGGCGGCGAACGTGAGCGTGGGCACCACCACCACCGTCTCCGGCCCCGCGCCGACGGCGAGCAACGCCAGGTGCAGCGCGGCGGTGCCGGAGGAGAGCCCCAGCGCGTAGCCGACGCCGACCCGTGCCGCGAGTTCCCGCTCGAACGCGTCAAGCTCCGGGCCGTCCGGGTCGAAGCGCCCGGCCCGGATGGCGCGCAGGAGGTAGGACTCCTCCAACTCGCCGACGTCGGGCGGGGAGAGGAAGACCGGGTCGGTCACGCCGGGCCCGCCGCTGCGCGCCACTGGCGGACGGTGGTGGATCAGATCCACGGATGGCGCCTCCGATCGGACGGTAGGGAAGACCACAACTGTTGTAACGGTCGGTATGGGGCCGAAGGCGTGGTTTCGCCGACAATGCGATGAATGCACCCGTTCGGGATTCGCGTTCGACAGTCCGCCGGCCGGGGCCGGTAGAGTGCTGCCGGCCGCGCTGGCGATACGTCCACACCTGGGAGAACGAGTGCTGCACCTGAGGGTGATTGCCCCGGCCGACCGGTCGGCCGAGGTCGTCGACCTGCTGACCGCGGCGGCGGGGGTGACGCACCTGGCCGTGCTGCCCGGTGCCGCCCGGCAGCCGAAAGGCGATCTCATCCTCTGCGACGTGGTACGGGAGAGCGCCGACCAGGTGTTCCAGGGTCTGCAGCGGATCGGGGTGGACACCAGCGGCGGCATCGCGGCCGACGACGTGGAGTTGACCCTCTCGCGCGCGGCCGAGCGGGCGGCCCGCCGGGCCCCCGGCAGCGGCGCGGACGCGGTGGTCTGGGACGAGATCGCCGCGAAGACCGGCGAGCAGACCGAACTGTCCGGCACGTACCTCGTCCTGATCGTGGTGGCGACCATGATCGCTGGTATCGGTGTGCTGTTGGACCAGCCGATCCTCATCGTCGGGGCGATGGTGGTCGGTCCGGAGTTCGGCCCCCTCGCCGCGCTCTGCGTGGCACTGCTGCGCCGCCGGCTCGGGGTGATCGGCCGGTCGGTGCAGGCGCTCTTGGTCGGCTTCCTGGCGGCCATGGTGGCGACAGTGCTCAGCACGTGGGCGCTGAACGCCGCCGGCCTGGTCCGCCGGGAGATGCTGCTCGCCGAGCGCCCGCTCACCGACTTCATCTGGCGGCCGGACGCGTTGTCCTGGGTGGTCGGCCTGCTCGCGGGTGTGGCCGGCATGCTGTCGTTGACGTCGAAGAAGTCCGGCAGCCTGGTCGGGGTGCTGATCTCGGTGACCACCGTGCCGGCCGCGGCGAACGTGGCGGTCGCCGCCGCCTACGGGGTGTGGGACGAGGCGGGCGGCTCGGCACTGCAACTGGTGATCAACCTGAGCGCGATCGTCCTGGCCGGGCTGCTCACCCTGGTGGTGCAGCAGGCCTGGTGGTGGCAGTTGGCCCGCCGGTCCCGCCGTCCAGCAGCCGGGTGAGCAGCGTCCGCAACGGGATCGACTCGCCGTCGCGGCCTCCCGCGCCGACGACCAACGGCGCCGGGCTGGGCTGCGGGTCGACGCCGAACAGCCGGGCCCGCACGCCGCCGGGCACCGTCAACAGATGGAACCGGCCGGCCACGTCCACCGCCCGAGTGCCGGCCCGGTCTACGTACCAGCCGGTCAGCCTGGTCCGGTAGTGCCCGCGCCCGTCGTAGCCCCGGGCCACCAGCCGGGTGGTGGGCAGCCCTCGGCGGGTCGCCTCGGCCACGAACCAGGCCACCAACTCCGCCGCCTCCGCCTGCTCGGTGGCCCTTCGCCGCGCGTCCGCGTCGGCGTGTGCCCGCACCGCCTGCCGCTGCCGCTCCCGCCACTCGCGGTCGTCGTCCTCACCCACGAGCCGACGGTACGCGAACCGACTCAGTCGAGGACGGCCAGCAGGGTGTGCCGGGCGATGCCGGCCATCACCGGATTGGTGTCGACGTAGTACGGCAGCGCGTTGATCGCCTGCCCCAGGGCCCAGCCGCGGCCCCGCTCCCAGGTGGCGTCGTCCACCCCCAACGCCCGCCGGTACGTCTCCCGCGACCCGGGGTCCAACAGGTTCCACGCCGGCATCAGATCCACCGCCGGGTCGCCGACCTTTACCGACTCCAGGTCGATGACCGCGGCCAGCCGCCCGTCGCGCACCAGCAGGTTGCCCGGCATCAGGTCGGCGTGGATCCACACGTCGGCCGGGTCGTCCCGGGGCGCCTCCCGGCACCGGTCCCACACCTCGGCGAGCGCAACGGTGTCGGTGAGTTCGCCGCTGACGGCGAGGGCGGCCCGTACGTCGCCGCTCGTCGCCGCTGGCTGACACGGTCACGGATGGTCGCGCTCCGAACCCCAACCTTCAACGCACCCTGTCGAGCTGCCCCAGATCTGGGGCGGGCTGGCCTGGAACGGCCGACAACTCCAGATCTTGGACAGTTTCCGTTCGTGCCGAACGGAAACTGTCCAAGATCTGCGCCGAACCGGGGGCGTTGCGGGTGTGTGGCCGGGCCGTGGGTGGGCGGGCAGCGGTTGAGGCGTGTTGGTGGCTGGCCCCGCCCCGCCCCACAGGTGGGGCAGCTCGACAGTGCCCGTCGAGGGCCCGACCAGTCGGTCGCTGCGCGTCCGGGGCCCGGGAGGCGCCGAGGATAATCGCCCCTGCGGGGCATCCCGGGCGCGTCCTCACGCCGGCTGACGGATCAGGCCAATCCAGCGCGGCGCAGAGCCTCCGCCATCGCGTCGTTGGCCGGCGCTGGTGCGCCCTGCCGCTGCTGCCCGCCCCGTGGACCCTGACCGCCGCGACCGCCGGACCCGCCCTGGCCGCCGCGACCAGACCCGCCCTGGCCGCCGGACCCGCCGCGACCAGACCCGCCCTGGCCGCCCGACCCGCCGCGACCGTCCTGCCCGCCGCGTCCACCCTGCGGTCCGCGCTGCGCGGGGCCGCCGCGGCCCTCCTGGCTCGTCCGACCACCACCGGCGGCGGCCGGCTCGTCCTCCAGGCGCAGGGTCAACGAGATCCGCTTACGGGGTACGTCCACGTCGAGCACCCTGACCTTGACCACGTCGCCGGACTTGACCACCTCGCGGGGGTCCTTCACGAAGGTCCGGGACATCGCCGACACGTGCACCAGACCGTCCTGGTGCACTCCGACGTCCACGAAGGCGCCGAACGCGGCCACGTTGGTGACCACGCCCTCCAGCACCATGCCCGACGTCAGGTCACTGATCTTCTCCACCCCCTCGACGAAGGTGGCGGTGCGGAACTCCGGGCGGGGATCGCGGCCCGGCTTCTCCAACTCGGCGAGGATGTCGGTGACGGTGGGAAGGCCGAACCGGTCGTCGACGAAGTCGGTCGCCCGCAGCCCGCGCAGGATCGCGCTCCTACCGATCACCGAGCGCAGGTCCTGACCGGTGCTGGCGAGGATCCGGCGCACAACGGGGTACGCCTCGGGGTGCACGCTGGAGGAGTCCAACGGGTCGTCGCCGTCGGGGATGCGCAGGAAGCCGGCGCACTGCTCGAACGCCTTCGGCCCGAGCCGCGCCACCTTCTTCAACTCGGTACGCGACCGGAACGGCCCGTTGGCGTCCCGGTGCAGCACGATGTTCTCGGCCAGGCCGGCGCCGATCCCGGAGACCCGGGTCAGCAGCGGCGCGGAGGCGGTGTTGACGTCCACCCCGACCGCGTTGACGCAGTCCTCCACCACCGCGTCCAGCGACCGGGACAGCTTCACCTCGGACAGGTCGTGCTGGTACTGGCCGACGCCGATCGAGCGCGGGTCGATCTTGACCAGCTCGGCGAGCGGATCCTGGAGGCGGCGGGCGATGGACACCGCCCCGCGCAGCGACACGTCCATCCCGGGCAGCTCCTGCGAGGCGTACGCGGAGGCGGAGTAGACCGACGCGCCGGCCTCGGAGACCATCACCTTGGTGAGGTTGAGCTGCGGGTGCCGCTTGATCAGGTCACCGGCCAGCTTGTCGGTCTCCCGCGAGGCGGTGCCGTTGCCGATCGCGATCAGCTCCACTCCGTGCGCCCCGGCGAGCCGGGCGAGGGTCTCGACCGACGCGTCCCACTGCCGGCGCGGCTCGTGCGGGTAGATGGTGTCGGTGGCGAGCACCTTGCCGGTGGCGTCCACCACCGCCACCTTCACACCGGTTCGCAGACCCGGGTCCAGACCCATCGTCGGGCGGGTGCCGGCCGGGGCGGCCAGCAGCAGGTCGCGAAGGTTGGTGGCGAAGACGCGTACCGCCTCCTCCTCGGCCGCCTGCCACAGCCGCATCCGCAGGTCCGCGCCGAGGTGGATGAGGATCCGGGTACGCCACGCCCAGCGGACCGTGTCGGCCAGCCAGCGGTCGGCGGGAAGGCCCGCGTCGGAGACCCCGAACCGGCCGGCGATGGCCGCCTCGTACCGGCTCGGGCCGGTCGGCGCCGCGTCCGCCTCGCCGGCCTCCTCCGACTCCATTGTCAGGTCGAGCACGCCCTCCTTCTCGCCCCGGAACATGGCCAGGATCCGGTGCGAGGGCAGCTTCGGGTACGGCTCGGAGAAGTCGAAGTAGTCGGCGAACTTCGCGCCAGCAGCCTCCTGACCCTCGCGTACCCGGGACACCAGACGGCCCCGCGACCACATCTGCTCGCGCAGCGTGCCGATCAGGTCGGCGTCCTCGGCGAACGTCTCGATCAGGATGGCGCGGGCGCCCTCCAGCGCGGCGGCGGCGTCGGCGATGCCCTTCTCCGGGTCCACGAAGCCGGCGGCGGTGGCCCGCGGGTCCTGGGTGGGGTCGGCCAGCAGCGACTCGGCCAGTGGCGCGAGCCCGGCCTCCCGGGCGATCTGCGCCCGGGTCCGCCGCTTCGGCTTGTACGGCAGGTAGATGTCCTCCAGCCGGGACTTCGAGTCGGCCGCCATGATCTGCGCTTCCAGCGCCTCGTCCAGCTTGCCCTGGCCGCGGATCGACTCCAGCACCGCCGCCCGCCGCTCGTCCAGCTCGCGCAGATAGCGCAGCCGCTCCTCCAGGGTGCGTAGCTGGGTGTCGTCGAGCAGGCCGGTGGCCTCCTTGCGGTAACGGGCGATGAACGGCACTGTGGCGCCGCCGTCGAGCAGCTCCACGGCCGCCCGCACCTGACGCTCGGCCACGCCGAGCTCGTCGGCGATCCGCTGATGAACAGACTGGGTCACGATCTCGATCCGCCTTCGACTCGATCCGCCTTCAAGAGCGGGTACCGCCCTGCATTGTGCCGGGCGACCCCCGGACGGCCCCGCCGGGCCTGCGCTAGCGTGGCGATCATGGAAACACCTGCGGAGCCGCGCGCCCGCCGACTCTTCGGCGGCAGCGCCCGCGCCCTGGGCGACCTCGCCGCCAACCCGTTCCGCGCCGACCGGGACCGGATCGTGGGCTCACCGTTCTTCGCCCGCCTCGGTGGCGTCACCCAGGTCATCAGCCCGGTCGGCTCGGGCCTGCTGGTGCACAACCGGCTCACCCACAGCCTGAAGGTCGCCCAGGTGGGCCGGTCGATCGCCGAGCGGCTGACGACCGACGACCGTTCGCGTGACCTGCTGGACAAGCTTGGCGGCTGCGACCCCGACGTGGTGGAGGCCGCAGCGCTCGCCCACGACCTCGGCCACCCGCCGTTCGGGCACCTGGGGGAGCGGGTGCTGGACCGGCTGGCCCGTCAGCGCCTCGGCCTCACCGACGGGTTCGAGGGCAACGCGCAGTCGTACCGGATCGTCACCAGCACCGAGATCCGGGGCGCCGCCACCACCGGGTTGGACCTGACCGCCGCGGTCCGCGCCGCGATGCTGAAGTACCCGTGGACCCGGCTGGACCACCCCGATCCGCACCCACGCACGATGGACCCGCCGCCGCGCGGCGCCACCCCGCCGCCGGACGACCCGGAGAGCGGCTCGTCGAAGTTCGGCGCGTACCGCACCGAACTCGACGACCTGCGGCAGGCGCGGGAGCCGTTCGCCGGTCGCATCCCGGACTGGCAGCAGACCGTGGAGGCGTCCGTGATGGACACCGCCGACGACATCGCGTACGCCATCCACGACGTGGAGGACTTCTACCGGGTCGGCGTGCTCCAGCAGGGGTCGGTCTCCGCCGAGCTGATGGCCTGGCAGCGCGAGAGCGGGCAACTGCGGGCGATCACCGACGCGGCGCTGGCCACCGCGGCGCGACGACCCGGCGCCGCGATCGAGCGGCTCCGTCGGCAGTTGCACCGCAAGGACGCCTGGATCGCCGACGACGACGCCTTCGCCGCGGCCGTCGAGCACGTCCGCGAGGAGCTGGTCGACGGGCTGCTCGCGATGCCGTTCGACGGCTCGATCGAGGCCGAGCAGTACGTGGCGCGGTTCTCCGCCCGCTGGTCCACCCGCTTCGTCGAGGCGATCACGGTGACCGACCAGCCGTCGGTGCGCTCCGGGCACGTGCTGCTGGGTTGCGCGCAGTGGCACGAGGTCCAGGTGCTCAAGTTCGTCCACCACCGCTTCGTGCTGGCCCGCCCGGACCTCGCCCTGCACCAGCGGGGCCAGGCCCGACTGCTGGGTACCCTGGTCGAGGCGCTCTGGGAGTGGCTGCTCGACCCGGAGGAGGAGTCCCGGTTGCCCCGCCGGCTGCACGACCTGGTCGAGTTGGCCGAGGCGGAGCTGCACCCGCGTACCCCGGACCGGCTCGGTCGGGCCCGGGGCCGGGCCATCGTGGATTTCGTCGCGCAGCTCACCGACGGTCAGGCGGTGGCCATGCTGGACGCGCTCTCCGGCCGGTCCGGTGCGCTCTGGACCGACGCGTTCGTGCTCTGAGCGGCCTCCCGCTCAGGCGACCGACTGCCACCAACCGTCGACGGCGGGCGGCTCGTCGACCACCACCCGCTCACCCGGGCGGGGCACGGCGAGCCGCACGTCGCGGGCCTTGGCCTCGGCCCACAGCCGGTCGACCGGCTCGGACCAGTCGTGCAGGGCCAGGTTGAACGTCGCCCAGTGCACCGGGACGAACAGGCCGCCGCGCAGGTCGAGGTGGGCGGTGACCGCCTCCTCGGGGAACATGTGGATCGTCGGCCAGGCGTGGTCGTACGCGCCGATCTGGATCAGCGTCACGTCGAACGGCCCGTGCTCGGCGCCGATCTCCGCGTACCCGTCGAAGTAGCCGGAGTCGCCGGTGTAGAAGACCTTGCGGCGCGCTCCGGCCACCACCCAGGAACTCCAGAGCGTGCCGTCGCGGCGCAGCCCGCGACCGGAGAAGTGCTGGGCGGCGGTGGCGGTGATCTTCAGACCGGCGACCTCGTGCGACTCGGACCAGTCCAGCTCGATGATCCGCTCGGCGGGTACGCCCCAGCGGTCCAGGTGCGCGCCCACGCCGAGCGGCACCAGGAACGGCGCGGCCTGCCCGGCGAGCAGCGCGCGCACGGTGGCCATGTCGAGGTGGTCGTAGTGGTCGTGCGAGATGAGGATGGCGTCCAGTGGGGGCAGCTCGTCGAGGCGTACCGGTGGCTCGTGCAGCCGGCGCGGACCGACCAGGCCGGACGGCGAGCAGCGCTCGCTCCAGACGGGGTCGAGCAGCACCCGCCGGCCCTCGATCTCGACAAGCGTCGAGGCGTGGCCGTACCAGACGATGTTGAGCTCGTCGGCGGTGTCGGCGGCCTCCGACGCGCCGGGCCGCAGCAGCGGCACGGGCGCGGTGGGACGCCGCTTCTGCTTGCCGAAGATCAGCTCGCGGAGCACGTTGCGCCCCGGCTCGGTGACCGTGGTGCGGGTGCCGCCCCGGTTGTGGAAGGTGCCCCCGCGGAACTGGGGCGACCGGGCCGCCCGTTCGGCCCGCGCCCCGCTGAGCCGGCCACCGAGGGCCGCCGGCACATCCCGGGCGACCCAGGCCAGGCCGGCCAACGCGGCCAGGCCGGTTGCTCCCCGCATCCGCCGCCCGAGCGACCGTTCGACGTCAGTGCTTCGCGCTCGTGCCATTGTCGTCCCTCCGACGAGTCCGCCCTACACCGTAGTCACCCGCGCAAGGCGTGACTCGCCGGTTGCCACGCCGGGTCGGCCGCCGGCGGCGGCGACCGACCCGGACGGTGCGGGGTGTGACCTAGCCGCCGTTGCTGGGATGGCGGGCGGTGACCCGGAACGTCGTGCCCGTGCCCGCGATCCGATCCACCGCGGCCAGGAACGTGGGGCCCATGGCGGCGCGGGCCTGCACCGCCGGGTGGGTGGCGCCGAAGTTGTCCGGGTCGGCCTGCCCGTCGGCGAAGAGCGCGTAGGTGAGCACCGCCGCGCCGGAGCGGTCGAAGATCACGCCGGCCTCGTGCCGGGCGTCGGCGTACCAGCCGGCCTTGGTGGCGATGCGCGCCCGTTCGTCGGAGGACATGGTGCGCCGGATGCCGTCGGTGAACGCCACCGGGGAACGAAGGATGCCCAACAGGTACGTCGTCGAGGCGGGGGAGAGCAGCGTGCCGCCGACCAGGGCGCGCAGCAGGTCGTGCGTCTCCCGGGGGGTGCTGGTGCCGAGGAAGAACCGGTTCGGGTTGGCCACCGGCTCGACCTGGGTGTTCGGGAAGCCCTTGGCGACCAGGATGGAATTGATCTCGGCCGCCGGGGCGACCAGCCCGCACAGCCGCACCGCTGTGTCGTCCGAGACGGTCAGCAGGTTGGCCAGCACGTGCCCGAGGGTCACCCGGCTGGGGTACGCGCCGTCCAGACTGAAGATGCCGTCACCGCCCGGCACGACGATCGCCGCGCTCACCTCGACCTGCTGGTCCAGGGTGAGCAGCCCCCGGTCGACCTTGTCGAGCACGGCGGTGGCAACCGCGATCTTGTTGACGCTGTACGCCTCGATCCGCCGGTCGGCGTCGGCCGCCACCGCGACCACCGGCGCGCCGGCCGGTCCGGCCACGCCGATGTACGCCTGCCAGTTGCCGCCGGCGGCGCTGCTGTGCTTGGTGAACACGGAGGCGACCCGCCGAGCGGCACGGGCGGGCGTGGTCGGTGCGGCCTCGGTGCGCCGGGCGGCGCTCGCCGGGGCCGCGACGCCCAGTACTGTGCCGGCGGTGGCCATCGTGCCCAACCCGAGTGCCGTTCTGCGGTTCAATCGCATGGTCAACCGTCTTCCCCATCGTGGTGCGCCGGAACGCTTGCTGGCCCACCACCCTAGGCGAGTTGATCGGTCCACAGTGTCCTCCCGAACGATGCCGAACGGTCCCGAACAGTTCGGCCGAGCCGTCCCGAACAGATCAGCCGAGCCGTCGGCGCAGCGCGGCGCCGACCGCGCCGGCCGGCCCGGACACGAGTTGCCGCAGGTCGGGCAGGTGGCCGCCACGGACCGCCTCGCCGGCCGGGTTCGGGGCGAAGACGCTGCCGTCGTTCGCCGCGACCGACCGTCCACTGAGGCCGGACAGCCGCATCAACGGCCCGACCAGGACGTCGTAGACGCCCGGCAGCACGGTGAAGCCGGCGCGCAGCAGCATGTTGAGCCGGCCCACGGAGACCTCGCGCTGGGGCCGGTCCGCGCAGTCCACGATGGCGCGGCCCACCCGTTGCGGGCTGGCGACCGGCGGTGGGGGTCGGCCGATCCGGCCCAGGTAGTTGGCGGCCTGCTGGTACACGGGGGTGTCCACGCTGCCCGGGTTGACCAGGCACAGTCGGATCCGCGGGGTGTCGCGCAACTCCTGCTGCACCGTGCGGATCAGGCCCTGCACGCCCCACTTGCTGGCCACGTACGCGCTCATGTACGGCGCGGTGATGTCCCCGAGTACCGAACCGGTGAGGATGACGGTGCCGGCCCCGGCGGCCCGGAAGTGCCGCAGCGCCACCCGTAGCGAGCCGGCGGCGCCGAGCAGATCGGTCCGTACCACCTGGTCGAAGACCCGTTCGGGCAACTCGTCGAAGCGCCCGTAGGCCATCACGGCCGCCGTGTGCACCCAGACGTCGATCCGGCCGAACCGACCGATCGCCGCGTCCGCTAGCGCTTCCAACGCGCCCGCCTCGGTGACGTCGGTCGGCACGGTCAGCACGTCGACGTCGGCGCACTCCGCGCGTACCTCGGCCAGGGTGGTGGTGGCGCGGGCGGCGAGGACCAGGCGGTCGCCGCGCTCGGCGAACGTCCGGGCTGTGGCCCGGCCGATCCCGCTGCTCGCGCCGACGACCACCACCACCCGGCTCACGGTTCGAGCACGACCTTGATGCAGCCGTCCTCCTTCTTCTGGAACATCTCGTACGCCTGCGGAGCGCGGGCCAGCGGCACCCGGTGGGTACGCAGGTCCTCCACACCCAGCGGGTCGTCGTCACCGGCGAGCAGCGGCAGGATCTCGTCGGTCCACCGGCGCACGTGACACTGCCCCATCCGCAGTTGGATGCCCCGGTCGAACATCTCCATCAGCGGCATCGGGTCCGCCTCACCGCCGTACACACCGGAGACCGACACGGTGCCGCCACGGCGCACCGCCTTGAGCGCGGCGTGCAGGACGGACAGCCGGTCCATGCCGACCCGGTCGGTCATCGTCTGGGCCAGCTTGTCCGGCAGCAGCCCGACGGCCGCGTGAGCCAGCTTGCCCCCCGGCGAACCGTGCGCCTCCATCCCGACCGCGTCGATCACCGCGTCCGGGCCGCGCCCGTCGACCAGGTCGATCAGCGCGCCCGGCACATCGGACAGTTCACGGACGTCGAGCACCTCGACGCCGTGCCGGCGGGCCAGCTCCAGCCGCTCGGGCACCAGATCCAGCCCGATCACCCGGCCCGCGCCGAGGTGGCGGCCGATCCGGGCGCAGAACTGCCCGACCGGACCCAACCCGAAGACGGCCAGGGTGCCACCGGGAGGGGTGTCCGCGTACTTCACGGCCTGCCAGGCGGTGGGCAGAATGTCGGACAGGTAGAGGTACCGCTCGTCGGCGCCGGTCTGCGGGACGACGATCGGGCCGAAGTGGGCCTGCGGGACGCGCAGGTACTCGGCCTGCCCGCCGGGCACCGAACCGTAGAGCGAGGTGTAACCGAACAGCGCGGCGCCCTTGCCCTCGCTGGTGACCTGGGTGGTCTCGCACTGGGCGTAGAGCTGGCGTCGGCACATCCAGCAACTCCCGCAGGAGATGTTGAACGGCACCACCACCCGGTCGCCCGGCTTGAGCCCGGTCACCTCCGACCCGACCTCCTGGACGATGCCCATCGGTTCGTGGCCCAGGACGTCACCGGGCTTCAGGTACGGCCCGAGCACCTCGTACAGGTGCAGGTCGGAACCACAGATCGCGGTCGACGTGATTTTGACTATCGCGTCGGTCGGCTCCTCGATCCGAGGGTCCGGCACCTCCTCGACCCGTACGTCCCGCTTGCCCTGCCAGGTCAGTGCCTTCATGTCCCTCGTCCCTTCTCACGCCGTCTCGAGAGACTGCTACCCGGGCTCGGGCGCTTGAACCAGCCGTGCTCCCCGATGTCCGGGTTGCTCTCGGCTCGGTCTGTCGGTGGGTGCGGTCGGGGCTGGGTGGTCGTTCCGCGGCTTCGGGTGGCCGGGTGTCTGGGTGGGTTTGTGGTCGGGGCGTGGTTGTGGTCAGGGCGTGGTTGTGGTCTGGGCGTGGTTGTGGTCTGGGCGTGGTTGCGGTCTGGGCTGGGGGCGACCGTCCCCGGCTCCGGGCGGTCAGGCTTGATCCCTCCGCCGGGGACGGTCGCCCCCAGCCCCGTGGGTGGCTGCCGTCCGTCCGCTTCGTGCGCCGTGCCGAGACCCCGGCCCGTGGGCGTTGCCTGTGGTTCCGCGCTGGTCGGTTCGGGCCGGTGGGGCGCCGCCTGTGGTTCCGTGTGCTGGTCAGTTCGGGGCCGGTGTGCGTTGCCTGTGGTTCCGTGCGCTGGTGAGTTCGCCCCGGTCGGTGGTTGGCGCTGCTTGTGGGTCAGTGCGGGGGTCTGTGAGGCTCGGCCTGGGCCTCGTGCGCTTCGTGCGCCACCCTCGACGACCCGGCCCGTCCGGGCCCGCTCGTGGGCCGTGCCCCAACCCGTGAACTCCGACCCGTGGGGTGACCACTGCTTGCGTGCTCCGAGCACTGGTCTGCGAGTCCCGTCTGCAAGTCCCGGGCGGCGCGTCGATGTGTCCGGCTTACACCTTCTGTCGGGCTGTCGCGTGACTTCTGCGGGCCGAGATCGAGTTGATCGACTCGTGTTCCTTGAAGTCGCGGCATCCGAGGCGCTATGACAGCCCGACTTCATGAAGACCGAGTGGATCAAGCAGCCGCGGCCAGCGCGGCGGCGGGGCGGCGAGGGCGGGGCGGGAAGGCAGGACGGCGTTCCCGGGGCGGGGCGGCGCGGGGCGGCGAGGGCGGGGCCGGACGGCAGGACGGCGTTTGCGAGGCGGGGCGGCGCGGGGCGAGGCGGGGCGGCGCGAGGCGGTGCCGCGCGAGGTTCACCGACGCGTCCGCGATCGGAGCCCTCGGCGTACCCCAGCGGAACCGCAACTCACGGACCAGCCGTGACCAGGGTCAGGGCTGGGGCGACCGTCCCCGGCGGAGGGATCAAGCCTGACCGCCCGGAGCCGGGGACGGTCGCCCCAGCCCCAAGCGCAACCGAGGACCGAACACCGAGCCATGGACCGAACGCCGAGCCGAACGCCGAACCGCCGTACCCCGGAAGGAAGGGATACGGCGGTTCGGCGTCGTGCGGTGGGCCTCAGGAGCCGGGGGTGTTGCCGGCGCCCTTCGCGGTGGCCGCGAGGTAGTCGCGGTTGAGGCGGCCGATGGTGTTCAGCGGGATGCCCTTCGGGCAGGCCGGGGTGCATTCGCCGGCGTTGGTGCAGCCGCCGAAGCCGGCCTCGTCGTGCGCGTCGACCATGCCGATGACCCGGGTGTAGCGCTCCGGCTGGCCCTGTGGCAGCAGGGAGAGCTGGGTGAGCTTCGCGGCGGTGAAGAGCATGCCGGAGCCGTTCGGGCAGGCTGCCACGCAGGCGCCGCAGCCGATGCAGGCCGCCGACTCGAAGGCGGCGTCGGCGTTGGCCTTGGCCACCGGGGTGGAGTGTGCCTCGGGTGCGCTGCCGGTCGGCGCGGTGATGTACCCGCCCGCAGCGATGATCTTGTCGAAGGCGCCCCGGTTGACCACCAGGTCCTTGATGACCGGGAAGGCGCTGGCCCGCCACGGCTCGATGTCGATCGTCTCGCCGTCGGTGAACTGCCGCATGTGCAGCTGGCAGGCGGTGGTGCCGCGCTGCGGCCCGTGCGCGTCGCCATTGATCATCAGGCCGCACATGCCGCAGATGCCCTCACGGCAGTCGTGGTCGAAGGCGACCGGGTCCTCGCCGGCGAGGATGAGCCGCTCGTTGAGCACGTCGAGCATCTCCAGGAACGACATGTCCGGGGACACGTCGTCGACCGGGTAGGTCACCATCCGACCCTTGTCCTCAGGGCCCTTCTGGCGCCAGATGCGCAGGGTCAGGTTCACTTGTAGCTCCGCTGCGTGGGGTGGACGTATTCGAACTTCAGGTCTTCCTTGTGCAGCACCGAGGGCTCACCGGTGGCGGTGAACTCCCAGGCCGCCACGTACGCGAACCGGTCGTCGTCGCGCTGCGCCTCACCGTCGGGGGTCTGGTGCTCGGCCCGGAAGTGGCCGCCGCAGGACTCCTCGCGGTGCAGGGCGTCGATGCACATCAGCTCGGCCAGTTCGAAGAAGTCGGCCACCCGGCCGGCCTTCTCCAGTGACTGGTTGAGTTCCTCGCCGGTGCCGGACACCTTGACCCGCTGCCAGAACTGCTCGCGCAGGTCGCGGATCTCGCCGATCGCCTTGCGCAGCCCGGCCTCGCTGCGCTCCATGCCGCAGTGTTCCCACATGATCTGGCCGAGTTCCCGGTGGAACGAGTCCACGGTCCGGTCGCCGTCGACAGCGAGCAGCCGCTGGACGCGGTCCTCGACGTCGGTGCGGGCCTCGACCGCCGCCGGGTGGCTGGCGTCGACCTTCTCCAGCGGGCCGGAGGCCAGGTAGTTGGCGATGGTGGTGGGCAGCACGAAGTAGCCGTCGGCGAGGCCCTGCATCAGCGCCGAGGCACCGAGGCGGTTCGCGCCGTGGTCGGAGAAGTTCGCCTCACCGATCACGAACAGGCCGGGGATGTTCGACTGGAGGTCGTAGTCGACCCACAGGCCGCCCATCGTGTAGTGCACGGCGGGGTAGATCCGCATCGGCACCTCGTACGGGTCCTCGCCGGTGATCCGCTCGTACATCTCGAAGAGGTTGCCGTACTTGGCCTCGATGGCCTTGCGGCCGAGCCGGCCGATGGCGTCGGCGAAGTCGAGGTAGACGCCGAGCTTGGTCGGGCCGACGCCGCGACCCTCGTCGCACACGTTCTTCGCGGCGCGGGAGGCGATGTCGCGGGGGACCAGGTTGCCGAAGGAGGGGTAGATCCGCTCCAGGTAGTAGTCCCGCTCGTCCTCCGGGATGTCCTTCGGGCTGCGGTCGTCACCCTTGGTCTTCGGCACCCAGACCCGGCCGTCGTTGCGCAGCGACTCGCTCATCAGGGTCAGCTTCGACTGGTGGTCGCCGGAGACCGGGATGCAGGTCGGGTGGATCTGCGTGTAGCAGGGGTTGGCGAAGTACGCGCCCTTGCGGTGCGCGCGCCAGGTGGCGGTGACGTTGCAGCCCTTGGCGTTTGTGGAGAGGTAGAAGACGTTGCCGTAGCCGCCGGAGGCGAGCACCACGGCGTCGGCCATCTCGGTGCTGATCTCGCCGGTGACCAGGTCCCGGACGACGATGCCGCGGGCCTTGCCGTCGACGAGGACCAGCTCCAGCATCTCGTGCCGGGCGTTCATCTCCACGTTGCCCAGGCCGATCTGCCGCTCGAGGGCCTGGTAGGCGCCGAGCAGCAACTGCTGGCCCGTCTGGCCCCGGGCGTAGAAGGTGCGCTGCACCTGGGCGCCACCGAAGGAGCGGGTGTCGAGCAGGCCGCCGTACTCGCGGGCGAACGGCACACCCTGGGCGACGCACTGGTCGATGATGTTGACGGAGACCTCGGCGAGGCGGTGCACGTTCGACTCCCGGGAGCGGAAGTCGCCGCCCTTGACGGTGTCGTAGAACAGCCGGTGCACGGAGTCGCCGTCGTTGCGGTAGTTCTTCGCCGCGTTGATGCCGCCCTGCGCCGCGATGGAGTGCGCCCGACGCGGGCTGTCCTGGTAGCAGTAGGACTTGACGTGGTAGCCCTGCTCGGCCAGGGTCGCGGCGGCCGAGCCGCCGGCCAGGCCGGTGCCGACCACGATCACTGTCATCTTGCGGCGGTTGGCGGGGTTGACCAGCTTGGCCTCGAAGCGGCGGGTCTCCCACCGCTTCTCGACGGGGCCGGCGGGAGCCCTGGTGTCGGCGATCGGGTCGCCCTCGGTGAAGAGTTCCATGTCAGGACACCAATCCGGTGAGTACGGCGAACGGGACCACCAGGTATCCGGCGCTGAGCAGCACGGCGAACACCAGCGCCGCGGTGCGCGCCCGGCGCTCCCCGCGCGGCGTCTGCTGGCCGAGGCTGCGGAACGCGCTGAACGCGCCGTGGCGCAGGTGGAAGCCGACCGCGAGGATGGCGAGGGTGTAGAAGAGCGTGACGTACCAGCGCTCCGGGGCGAAGTCGGCGACGACGTTGCCGTACGGCTTGCTCTCGTTGCCGACCGGGTTCAGCGTTCCGGTGGTGAGGTCCAGCAGGTGGTAGATCACGAAGAGCAGGATGATCACGCCACCCCAGCGCATGGTGCGGGCCGCGTAGCTGCCGTTGACCTTCTTGCGGTGGGCGTACTTGACCGGGCGGGCCGCGCGGGCGCGCCGGGCCAGCACGGTGGCGGCGACGATGTGGGCGACGACGGCCACCGTGAGCACTGTGCGCAGGATCCACAGGAACCAGACGCCGGGCAGCAGCGGCTTGCCGATGTCGCGCAGCCAGTGCGCGTAGTGGTCGAACGAGGTCTCCCCCGTGAACACCTTCAGGTTCCCGAGCATGTGCGCGATCAGGAACAGCGCCAGCAGGATGCCCGTCACCGCCATGACGGCCTTGAGGCCGACGTTCGAGCGGATGGGCGACCGAGTTTTCGTCATTACCACGTGACCGACGCTAGGAGCACTTCGATCAGTCGTCCAATGCATCAAACTCGTAGTGTTGATAGCCGTAGGCTATGTAGATGCAGCTCCATCAGCTCAGGTACTTCGTCGCGGTGGCCGAAGTACGACATTTCACCCATGCGGCCGACATCGTCGGCATAACTCAGCCCTCGCTCAGTAAGCAAATTCACGCTCTGGAGGCCGACCTCGGGGCGCCACTGTTCGAGCGGGTAAGGGGCAACATCGCCCTCACCGCGGCGGGTGAGGTGCTGCTGCCGTTGGCCACCCGGATCCTCGCCGACGTGGAGACCGCGACCCGGGAGGTGCAGGAGTTGGTCGGGCTGCGCCGGGGCCGGGTCCGGCTCGGCGCCACCCCGAGCCTGGCCACCTCGCTCGCCCCGCCGGTGCTGCGCCGGTTCCGCGACGCCCACCCCACCATCGACCTGCGCGTCGAGGAGAGCGGCTCCCAGGATCTCGTCCGTGACCTGCTGCGCGGCGACCTCGACCTGGCGCTGATCATCATGCCGGCCCAGGGCGCCGACCCGGGCCTGCGCGTCGACCCGATCCTGCGGGAGAGCCTGGTGGTGGCCTCGGTGGGGGAGGTGCCGACCGCCTCGGTGACCGGCGAGCTGCGTATCACCGACCTGCGCGACCTGCCGATGGTGATGTTCCGGGAGGGGTACGACCTGCGCGACGCCACCATCCAGGCGTGTCGGGAGGCCGGCTTCGAACCCACCTTCGCGGTGGACGGCGGCGAGATGGACGCGGTGCTCAGCTTCGTCGAGGCGGGGCTCGGCATCGCGCTCGTGCCCGGCATCGTGCTGGCCCGCCGGCCGGGCGTGCGGATCACCCCCCTCGCCCCGCCCGGCGTGCGGCGGACCATCGCGGTGGCCCGTCGGCGCGACGTCGTACCCACCCACGCCGGCCGGGAGCTCCGGCGGATCCTGCTCGACTACATCCAGTCGGCGATCGACCTCGGCGAACTGCCCCCCGGCGTGGAGCCGCTGACCTGACCCCGATGGGGGCTCAGGTCAGCGGCCCTCGGCGTCGTCCATCGCCCGGTAGATCCGCTGTTCCGAGACGGGGTACGGGGTGCCCAGCGCCTGGGCGAAGACGTTCACCCGCAACTCCTCGATCATCCAGCGGATCTGCCGCACGGCGGTCCCCTGTCGACGGGCCGGCGGCAGCGCGGCGAGCAGGTCGTCGTACTCCTTCTGCACCACCGCGACGCGGTCCTGCTGCTGGCGGTCCCGCTGCGGGTTGCCGCCGAGGCGGTCGAGTCGGCGTTCGATGGCGGTGAGGTAGCGCAGCAGGTCGGGCAGCCGGGCGTACCCGGTCTCGGTGATGAAACCGGCGTGCACCAGACCGGCGAGCTGCTTGCGGATGTCGGCCAGCGCGGCGACCACGGCGAGGTTGCGGGTGGCGCCGAGCCGCTGTTCCACGGCGTACGCGGCGGCGAGCACCCGGCGGACCCGGTCCATCACCTCGACCACTGTGTCGACCAGGTCGGCCCGGACCTTCTCGCGCAGCGCCGCGAACCCCTCGGCGTCCCAGGCCGGCCCGCCGGCGTCGCCGATCAGCCGGTCGATTGCCGCGCCCGCCGCGTCCTCGATCAGCTCCTGCACGCCACCGTGCGGATTGCGGCTCAGCGCCAGCTTCGCCTCGTTGCTGAGCCGCCCCTGCAGGAACCGGGCGGGAGACGGCACGGTGAGTCGCAACAGGCGGCGGGTGCCGGCCCAGTGCGCCGCCTCCGCCTCGGCGGGGGAGTCGAACACCTTCACCCCGACCGTGGCGCCCTCGTCGACAAGCGCCGGGTACGCGGTCACCGCGTACCCGGCACGGACCTGCTCGATGGTCCGCGGCAGGGTGCCGATGGTCCACTCGCGCAGCCCGGTGCGGGCCACCTCCGGCGCGGCGGCCGCCACCACCTGGCGTACCTCCTGGCGGAGTTGACGTTGCAGGGCCGGCAGGTCCTTGCCCTCGGCGACCGGCTTGTCGTCGTCGCCCAGGACCCGGAAGGTCACCCGGAGGTGGGCGGGCAGCTTGTCCGGCTCCCAGGCGTCGCGGGGCACTGTGACCCCGGTCATCCGGCGCAGCTCACGGGTGAGCGCGTCGAGCAGCGACGCCTCGCCGGGGGTGATTGCCGCCAGGGCGGCGCGGGCGTAGTCCGGCACCGGCACGAAGTTGCGGCGGATCGCCTTGGGCAGCGAGCGGATCAGCGCGATGACCGTCTCCTCGCGCAGGCCCGGCACCTGCCAGCCGAAGCTCTCCGCCGGCACCTGGTTGAGCAGTGGCAGCGGGATGTCGACTGTGACGCCGTCGGTCGGTGTGCCCGGTTCGAACCGGTACGTCAGCGGCAGGCGCACCCCGTCGGCCTGCCACTCGTCCGGGTAGTCGTCCTCGTCCACCCCCGGCCGGCCGTCGTTGACAAGCAGGTCACGGGTGAAGGTAAGCAGGTCGGGCCGCTCCCGGCGGGTCTTCTTCCACCAGCTGTCGAAGTGCCGCCCGGAGGACACGTCGGCCGGGATCCGCTGGTCGTAGAAGCCGAAGATGGTTTCGTCGTCGACCAGGATGTCCCGGCGTCGCGCCCGGCTCTCCAACTCCTCGATCTCGGCGAGCAGCCGCTTGTTGTCCGCCCAGAACTGGTGGTGGGTCTGCCAGTCGCCCTCGACGAGGGCGTGCCTGATGAACAGCTCCCGGCTCAACGCCGGGTCGATCCGACCGAAGTTGACCTTGCGGGAGGTGACGAGCGGGACGCCGTACAGGGTGACCTTCTCGTAGGCCATCACCGCGGCCTGCTTCTTCTCCCAGTGCGGCTCGCTGTAGCTGCGCTTGACCAGGTGCTGCGCCAGCGGCTCCACCCACTCCGGCTCGACCCGACCGGCGATGCGGCCCCAGAGCCGGGACGTCTCCACCAGCTCGGCGGCCATCACCCAGCGCGGCGGCTTCTTGAACAACGCCGAGCCGGGGAAGACCGCGAACTTCGCGCCCCGCGCTCCCAGGTACTCGTGCTTCTGGGCGTCCTTCAGGCCGATGTGCGACAGCAGGCCGGGCAGCAGCGACTGGTGCACCTTCGGGGTGTCGATCTCCTCCGGCAGGTCCGCGCCGCCGCGTCGGCTCTCCCCCCGGCCGGCGTCCGCGCCGTCGGCGGTGTCGCGCGCCGGCCGCCCGCCGCGCCGGTCACCCTCCGCCGGGGTACGCAGCACCTGGCGCAACTGGCCGACGATGTCCTGCCACTCGCGGATCCGCAGGTAGTTGAGGTACTCGGCCTTGCACATCCGGCGGAACGCGCTGGAGGACAGCTCGCGCTGCTGCTCGCGCAGGTAGCGCCAGAGGTTGAGGTAGGCGACGAAGTCCGACTCCTTGTCGGCGAACCGGGCGTGCGCCTGGTCGGCCTGGGCCTGCTTCTCCGCCGGCCGCTCGCGCGGGTCCTGGATGGAGAGCGCGGCGGCGATCACCAACACCTCGGTGGCGCAGCCGTTGCGTTCGCCCTCGACGACCATCCGGGCCAGCCGCGGGTCGACAGGCAACTGGGCCAGGCGACGGCCCAGCGCGGTCAGCCGCTTCGCCGGGTCGGCCTCGGTCGGGTCCAACGCGCCAAGCTCGTGCAGCAGGTTGACGCCGTCGGTGATGTTGCGCTTGTCCGGTGGGTCGATGAACGGGAACGCGGCCAGATCGCCGAGCCCGATCGCGGTCATCTGGAGGATGACCGACGCCAGGTTGGTACGCAGGATCTCCGGGTCGGTGAACTCGGGCCGGGAGAGGAAGTCCTGCTCGTCGTAGAGGCGGATGCAGATGCCGTCCGAGGTCCGCCCACAGCGGCCCTTGCGCTGGTTGGCCGACGCCTGCGAGACCGGCTCGATCGGCAGCCGCTGCACCTTGAGCCGGCTGGAGTAGCGGGAGATCCGGGCGGTGCCCGGGTCCACCACGTACTTGATGCCGGGCACTGTCAGCGAGGTCTCCGCGACGTTTGTGGCGAGCACCACCCGGCGCGAGGTGTGCGCGGCGAAGACCCGGTGCTGCTCGGCGCTGGAGAGCCGCGCGTACAGCGGCAGGATCTCGGTGCCGAGCAGGGAGCGTCTGGTCTGCACCAGCTTGGCGAGCGCGTCCGCGGTGTCCCGGATCTCCCGTTCGCCGCTGAGGAAGACCAGGATGTCGCCGGGACCCTCGGCGGCCAGTTCCTCGACGGCGTCGCCGATCGCCTGGATCTGGTCGCGGACGTTCTCCTCGTCGCCGTCGCCGTCCTCCTCGCCCTCGGCGAGTTCGAGCAGCGGCCGGTAGCGCACCTCCACCGGGTAGGTGCGGCCGGAGACCTCGACCACCGGCGCGGGCACGCCCTCCGGCTCGTCGGCCGTGGGCGGCCCGGCGAAGTGCCGGGCGAACCGGTCGGTCTCGATGGTCGCCGAGGTGATGATCACCTTGAGGTCGGGTCGCCGGGGCAGCAGCTCCCGCAGGTACCCGAGGATGAAGTCGATGTTGAGGCTGCGCTCGTGCGCCTCGTCGATGATCAACGTGTCGTACTGGCGCAGCATCCGGTCGGTCTGCAACTCGGCAAGCAGGATGCCGTCGGTCATCAGCTTGACCAGGCTGCGCTCGCTGACCTGGTCGCTGAAGCGCACCTTGTAGCCGACCACGTCGCCCAACTCGGTGCCCAGCTCGTCGGCGATCCGGTCGGCCACCGTCCGGGCCGCCAACCGGCGGGGCTGGGTGTGCCCGATCAGGCCGTGCACCCCGCGCCCCAGCTCCAGGCAGATCTTGGGCAACTGGGTGGTCTTGCCGGAGCCGGTCTCGCCCGCCACGATCACCACCTGGTGGTCGCGGATGGCGGCGGCGATGTCGTCCTTGCGCTCACTGACCGGCAACCCCGCCGGGTACGTGATCACGGGCACCGCCGCTCGGCGGGTGGCGAGTCGCTGCTCGGCGCGGATGAGGTCGGCGGTGATCTCGGCCAGCGCCGCCTCCCGGCGCTGCGGGTCGCGCAGCTTGCGGGCACCGTCCAGCCGCCGCTGGAGCCGGCGCTGGTCGCGGAACATCAGAGGGGTCAGGCGGCGGTGCAGCTCGCGAACCGGGTCGGTCGCGACGGAGGCGGTTGGATTCTGCATGTCGTGCCCAAGGATAGGCAGCCCGACGGCGTACCGCCCGCGGGTTATCGCGCGGCCGGTCCGTCGGCGACCGGACCCGGGACCTAGAGTGGGCGGCCGACGTCGAGTGCGGGGGCCGGAATGACGATGCGGGACACCGATCGGGCGCTGGTGCAGGCCGCCACAGCGGTTGCCAAACTGCGGTGCCGCAGCCAGCGCCACACTGTCGCGTCGGCGGCCCGGACCGCCGACGGGCGGGTCTTCACGGGCGTGAACGTCCAGCACGCCACCGGCGGCGCCTGCGCCGAGCTGGTGGTGGTCGGCACGGCCGCCACGCAGGGCGTCACCGAGTTGGAGACGATCGTCACGGTCGCCGACCGGGGTCGCGACATCGGCGCGCCGTGTGGCGACTGCCGCCAGGTGCTCGCCGACCACTTTCCGGCGCTGCGCGTGATCACCGGCGAGCTTGACGCGTTGCGGGTGGTCGAGATCGGTTCGCTGTCCGACTGAGTCAGTCGCCCGCCGCCGCCTCCAGCATCGACCGGGGGATCGGCACGCCCTCGAACCGCACGTTGCCCTCCGGGACCAACCAGCTCGTCACCCGCGCGACAAGGCGTCCGGCCCGCACCGCCGGGTCGTTGGCGTAGAGCGCGCGTGCCTCGTCCGGGGCGATGGAGAGCACGACGAAGCCCCGCAGCAGGTCGTCGTCGGGGTGCAGGAACGGCCCGGTCGCGAGCACCAGCCCCTGCTCGACGAGCCCCGCCTGGTGGGCGAGGTGCGCGTCCCGCAACCTGTCGATCGCATCCTGCGGCAGCTCCGGCGGGTCCGCCGGTCGGACCAGCAGGACGACAGTGTGCTGGTCGAATCGCATACCCACACCCTAGGGCGCGACTGCTGCGGTATGTCCCTCTTATGGGTGTGATCCGCCTTCTGCCCTTCTTGTTCCCGTCCGCGAAACTCATTCTTCTATCGGGACGGAAAACAACTGGGAGGTGCGGCATGGTCACCAGACGACGGCTGCTCGCGGCCGGTGCCGCCGGCGGCGCTGCGGTTCTGGTCCCGGCAGGCTGGACGGCCTCGGGCCGGGCGTTCGCCGCGGCGGCGGCACCGCTGGACGCCGGCGACATTCCGAAGTACGTCACGCCGCTGCGGATCCCGCCGGCCATGCCGGCGGTGACGACGGATCCGGAGCGGGACACGTACGAGATCGCGGTGCGACAGTTCCGCCAGCAGATCCTGCCGCCGTCGTGGCCGCGCACCACCGTGTGGGGTTACGGCTCCACCGCCCACCCCGGCAGCTTCGGCTACCCGGCGCCCAGCATCGTCGCGCGGGTGGGCCGCCCGGTACGGGTGACCTGGATCAACCAGCTCGTCGACAGCCGGGGCGACGCTCTGCCGCACCTGCTGCCGGTGGACCCCACCCTGCACTGGGCCAACCCGGCCGGTGGGCGGGCCGACCGGGACCGGCACGGCGACTGGGACGGCGACCCTCGGGGATACCGCGGGCCGGTGCCCCAGGTGGTGCATCTGCACGGCGCACACAGCACGCAGGAGAGCGACGGGCACTCCGAGGCGTGGTACCTGCCGGTGGCCCGCGACCTACCGCCCGACTACGCCGTGGCCGGCAGCGCGTACCGCGAATTCCGGTCCCGCTTCGCCGAACGCTCCGGCCTGCGCTGGGCGCCGGGTTCGGCCACCTTCGAGTACGCAAACGACCAGCGGCCCTGCACCCTCTGGTACCACGACCACACCCTCGGGCTCACCCGGGAGAACGTCTACGCCGGACCGGCCGGGTTCTACCTGCTCGGCGGCGGTGACGACCTGCCCGGCGGGGTGCTGCCCGGCCCGGCGCCGGCCCGCGACGACCCGCCCGACGCCCGCTACCACGACATTCCGCTGCTGATCCAGGATCGCAGCTTCACCGCCGACGGAGAGCTGCGCTACCCGAGCGGTTACGCGGCGCACCCCGACGGCCCACCGATGTGGGTGTCCGGGTACTCCGCCTCGACAATGGTGGTCAACGGCCGTACCTGGCCCACCCTGACGGTGCGGCGTCGGCGTTACCGGTTCCGTCTGCTCAACGGCAGCAACAGTCGATTCCTGCTGCTCAGCGTGGTTGCCAACGCCACCGCGCGGCCGGCCCGCCCGGTGCTGCCGGTCTGGCAGATCGGCAGCGACGGCGGCTTCCTGCCCGAGCCGGCGCCACACGAACGCGTGGCGCTCGGCCCCGCCCAGCGGGTCGACGCGATCGTCGACTTCACCGACGTGCCGGCCGGCACCGAGCTGTACCTCGTCAACGAGGGACCCGACGGGATGTACACCGGCGGCCGACCGGGTGTGGACTTCCCGCCGGCCGACCCGCGGACCACCGGGCAGGTGCTGCGCTTCGTGGTCGCCGACGCCACCGGGCCGGACCCGAGCGTGCCGCCGGAGCAGCTGCGGCTGCCGGCGTACGAGCCACTCGGACCGGCCCAGCGGGTACGCCGGCTCTCGCTCAACGAGCGAAGGTCGGCCGGGTCGGGGTCGACGACGATGCTGCTCGGCGTCCTCGACGACAGTGGCCGGGGGGTGCCGCTGCACTGGAGCGACCCGGTGACCGAGCAGCCCACCCTCGGCGCGACCGAGGTGTGGGAGATGCGCAACTTCACCCGGCACGTGCACCCGATCCACCTGCACCAGGTCCAGTTCGAGCTGCTGGGCCGCGGGCATTCCGGCCAGGTGCGGCCCGGCCCGGGAAACCGGGGGCGGCTGGACACGGTGCTCGCGTACCCGTGGGAGGTGACCCGGATCAAGGCGCACTTCGACCTGCCGGGTCGCTACGCCTGGCACTGTCACCTCCTGGAACACGAGGACAACGAGATGATGCGGCCGCTGAACGTGCTGCCGCACGGCGGCGCGGCGACCGGGGACGGTGGCGCGCTGGGCGGGCCGGAGGAGCCCCCGACGGCATCGACCGACGCCGGTTAGGTCACTTTCCGCAGGTCGGCTAAGGTTAGGCGAACCTAAGCCCGATCGTGCAGGGAGATTCGTGACCGCGCTCGCCAGCCGGCCGACCCAGGTCCGCAGCCGGTCCGGTACCCGCACCCGCCGGCGGGTGGCCGTCACCGTCGGGGCCGCCCTGGTGCTGCTGCTCGCCGTGCTGGCCAGCTTCGCGCTCGGCAGCCGGCACCTCGGCGTCGACCAGGTCTGGCACGCTCTCGTCGCACCCGACGGCGGCGAGGCCAGCACCATCGTGCGCGAGCTGCGCATGCCCCGTACCGCGCTCGGCCTCGCCGTCGGTCTCGCGCTCGCCGTGGCCGGTGTGCTGTTCCAGGCGCTCACCCGCAACCCCCTCGCCGAGCCGCGCATCCTCGGCATCAGCGCGGGCGCGTCGTTCGGTGTGGTGCTCGCCATCTCCGTCTTCGGCGTCGGCACCCTCGCCGGGTACGTCTGGTTCGGCATCGCCGGGGCTCTGATCGCCGGGCTGCTGGTGTTCGCCATCGCCACCCGGGCCCGTGAGGGCGCCAGCCCGGTCACCCTCGCGCTGGTCGGCGCGGCACTCGACGCCAGCCTGGCCTCCGGCGTGTACGCGCTGCTCAGCATCGACGCCCGCACCTTCGAGGAGTACCGGTTCTGGGTGGTCGGCGGGCTGGCCGGACGCGACCTGACGGTCACCGCGCAGGTGCTGCCCTTCGTCCTCGCCGGTCTGGTGCTCGCCGCCCTGGTGGCCCGGGGCCTGGACGCGCTGGCCCTCGGCGACGACGTGGCCCGCGGCCTCGGCCACCGCATCGGCCTGGTCCGACTCGGCGGTGGCCTCGCCGCGGTGCTGCTGACCGGCGCGGCCGTGGCGGCGGCCGGACCGGTCGCCTTCGTCGGGCTGGCCGTGCCGCACCTGGCGCGTGCCCTGGTCGGCGCGGACCACCGCTGGACCCTCGCCGTCTCCGCCCTGCTCGGCCCGGCGCTGCTGCTCGGCGCCGACGTCGTCGGCCGGCTCGTCGCCCCGCCCGGCGAGATACCGGCCGGCATCGTCACCGCGCTGATCGGAGCGCCGCTGCTGGCCGTCCTGGTCCGCCGCGCCCGGGTGGTGACCGCGTGACCACGATCCACCGTCCGGCTGGCCCCTCGCCCGGCGCACCCGGCGCGCACCTGCCGGGACGGGCGCTGCTGCGGCTCGGCCCGGTCAGCCTGCTGATCCGCCGTCGCGCGGTGCTGGTGGCCGCCGTGCTGACCGTGCTGCTCCTGTCGGCCGTCGTGCTGAGCCTCTCGCTGGGCACCCCGTACGTCGCCCCGGCCGACGTGCTGCGCGCCCTCTCCGGCGCCGGCACCCCGTACGACCTGGTGGTCTTTGATCTTCGACTGCCCCGGGTGGTGCTGGCGGCGGTGGCCGGTGCGGCGTTCGGCGTGGCCGGCACCCTGATTCAGAGCGTGGCCCGCAACCCGCTCGCCAGCCCGGACGTCATCGGCATCACCCAGGGCGCCGGCCTCGCCGCCACCGTGGCCCTGACCAGCGGAATGGCCGCGGTGCTGGTGGCACCCACCGCGCTGGTCGGCGGCCTGCTCGCGGCGGTGCTGCTGTTCGCCCTCGGCGCCCGGCACGGGCTGGCCGCGCAGCGGTTCGTCCTCGCCGGCGTGGCGGTGGCATTCGCCTTCCGGGCACTGACCGAGGTGGTCATGCTCACCGCCGACCCGATCGACGGGCTGCGCGCGCAGATCTGGCTGATCGGCACCCTCGCCGGCAAGGGGTGGACCGAGGCCGCCTGGATCGCCGGCACCCTGCTGGTGCTCCTGCCGGTGCTGGCCTGGGCCGGTTGGGCGCTGAACAGCACCGCCCTGGACGACGACACCGCCCGGGGCGTCGGGCTGCGCCCGGTGGCCCGCCGGATCGGCCTGGCCGGCACCGGCGTGCTCGTCGCCGCGATGGTCACCGCCCAGGTCGGCGCCGTCGACTTCGTCGCGCTGGTCGCCCCGCAGGTGGCCCGGCGGCTGGTACGCGCCGAACGGCCACCGCTGGTCTGCTCGGCGCTGCTCGGCGCGTTGCTGCTGGTGCTGGCCGACCTGGCCGGCCGGCGGCTGTTCGCGCCCACGCAACTGCCCGCCGGGGTGCTGACCGCGGCGATCGGTGGCCCGTACCTGATCTTCCTGCTGCTGCGCGGACGGCGGCGGTCGTCGTGACGCACCCAAGGAGTCGTGTGATGCTCTCCACCCGCGACCTGGTCGCCGGCTACGACGAGCGGACCGTGCTCGACGGCCTCGACCTGGACCTGCCCGGCGACGCGTTCACCGTGATCGTCGGGCCGAACGCCTGTGGCAAGTCCACACTGCTGCGCACGATGGCCCGGCTGCTCAACCCGCGTCGGGGCACCGTGCTGTTGGACGGCACCGCGATCCGCGACCTGCCCACCCGGGAGGTCGCCCGCCGGCTCGGCGTCCTGCCGCAGAGCCCGCTGGTGCCCGAGGGCGTCACCGTTGCCGACCTGGTCGGCCGCGGCCGGCAGCCCTACCAGCGGTGGTGGCGGCAGTGGTCGGCGGAGGACGGCGCGGCGGTGGACGAGGCGATGGCCCTGGCCGACGTGACCGACCTGGCCGACCGGCCGGTGGACAGCCTCTCCGGTGGTCAGCGGCAACGGGTGTGGATCGCCATGACGCTCGCCCAGGACACCGACGCCCTGCTGCTGGACGAGCCGACCACCTTCCTCGACCTGGCCCACCAGGTGGAGGTGCTGGACCTCCTGCACCGGCTGCGCGTCGAGCGGGGCCGCACCGTGGTCGCCGTGCTGCACGACCTGAACCAGGCGGCCCGGTACGCCGACCACCTGGTCGCGATGCGCGACGGCGCCGTGGTGGCCGCCGGACCTCCCCGGGAGATCCTCACCGCCGACCTGGTCCGCGACGTCTTCGGGCTGGCCTGCGTGGTCGTGCCCTGCCCGGTGACCGGCGCGCCGCTGGTGGTGCCCGCGTACACGGGAGGTAACTCCATCCCGGTCCGGCCGCCCACCGATGTGCCCGCTGCGGCCGGCGCGTCTCGCGGCGCGGGCAACCCGGTCGCCGGGCCACGCCGAGCGTCCCACCCCGGGCCGCCTACCGCGGACGACCTCGATTCGTCGAAAGCGTCAGTACCGGACGCCTGACCCGCCACCACCGGCGCCGCGGCCAACCCGCCCGCCGGCTCGTACCCCTCGAAAGGATCCTGATGCGTCGTCTCGTCGCCGCTCTCGCCGCGGCCGCCGCCCTCGGCGTCGGTCTCACCGCCTGCGGTGAGAGCGACCCGGTCGCCGGCTCCACCACCGGGGACACCCGGGAGATCACTCACGCCATGGGCACCACCAAGGTCCCGGCCGAGCCCAAGCGTGTCGTCGTGCTCGACACCGACAAGATCGACACGGCGCTCTCGCTGGGCGTCACGCCCGTCGGCGCCGCCACCGCCGGTGAGGCCAAGAGCTGGCCGACCTACTTCGGCGCGGACAAGCTCGCCCCCATCAAGACGGTCGGGGTGCTCGCCGAACCCGACCTGGAGGCGATCAACGCGCTCAAGCCCGACCTCATCCTCGGCAGCAAGTTCCGCCAGGAGAAGTTCTACGACGAACTGTCCGCCATCGCGCCGACAGTGTTCACCGACAAGGTGGGCATCACCTGGAAGGACAACTTCCTCCTCGACGGCAAGGCGCTCGGGCGCGAGCAGCAGGCCAAGGACCTCCTCGCCGCCTACGAGAAGCGGGCCAAGGAATTCGGCGCGACCCTCGGCGACGCCGCCGCCCGCAAGGTGTCGATCGTGCGGTTCCTCCCCGGCAACATCCGGGTGTACGGCCCGGACTCCTTCTCCGGCATCGTCCTCGGCGACACCGGGCTGGGCCGCCCCGAGCGGCAGCTGCTCGCCAACAAGGAGGACAAGCGCTTCGACCTGGTCAGCCCCGAGCGGGTCAGCGAGGTCGACGGTGACGTCATCTTCGTGACCGCCTACGGCGACAAGGCCGCCGCCGAGCAGGCCAAGGTGGCCGGCGGGACCCTCTGGAAGGGCCTCAGCGCCGTCCGGGCCGGCAAGGCGTACTCCGTCTCCGACGAGGTCTGGATGACCGGCATCGGCGTCGGCGCCGCCAACAAGATCCTCGACGATCTCACCAAGTACCTCCCCGCCGCCTGACAAACCCCGACACCAACGCCGCGTCCCGCCCTCGGGCGCCCGCGCTGCGCATGATCGTGCTCGATCCAGGATGTAGTGGTCTCTCTGTACGGGGAGGCCACTACATCCACGTTCGAGCGCGATCATCGCGCCCCGGCGCCGCGCGAACGCGCCCGCAGGGCGGCCCTGACCTCGGCGAGAAATCCGTCGAAGTCGTCGCGGAGGCGCCTGGCAGTCACGTGCAGCACGATCCACCCGTCGCCGAGCAGTCGGTTGAGCCGTCGGCGGTCCCGATGAAACTGCTCGGGATCGTCGTGCCAGAGCCCGTCGTACTCCACCGCCACCTTGAACTCCGGCCAGGCCAGGTCAAGCCGGGCCACGAACCGGCCCTGGTCGGCCACGACCCATTGCGTTTGAGGGCGGGGCAGGCCGGCGAGCACCAGCCGCACGCGGGTGCGCGACTCCTGGGGTGACTCCGCGCCGGCGTCGGCCAGATCGACGGCACGCAGCAGGGAGCGCCAGCCGCGACGACCGGCCCGGCTCAGCGCGTACTCGCGGAGGGCTGGCACGTCGGTGAGCCGCCTGGCCAGCATGCTGTCGAGGACGACCACCGCCTCGACCACGTCGAGCCATCGGGCGAGATCCCAGCAGGTCCGCGCGGGGCTGGTCACCCTCAGCCCGGCCCGCTCCACCGCGTCGCCGGGGTCGAACTCCCCGTGGTGGATCCGGAGACCGGCGCTCGGCCCGATCCGTGCCGCTCGTGGAACCAACACGTCCACAGGCTCGTTCGCCGTCGGTGTCGGGCAGCCGTACAAAGCTGCCGCGGAGCGGCCGGCGATGGCCGCTCCTGGTGGGATCAGCCAGCGCCCGACGGCGGCGCACCTGACTCCGTGCGTGACCCGGACCCTGGCATCGGCGTAGACGTCCCGGAACAGTGGCCGCCACGCGGAACTGCGCAGGTCGTTTCGGCTCAACAGACCGCGCGAGACGGCGATCGAGCCGCGGAAGACCCGACCACGCAACTGCGGCGGGCGTCGAGGAGCTTTCGGCATGCGCTCCAGGCTGGCCGATCAGCCGCGCGCCACGCTGCCCCTGTGGATAACCATCGATCGTGCGTCGGCGGCCGTACGCATCGATGTCCCTGTGATCGCGCTCGAACATGGATGTAGTGGCCTCCCAAGAAAGCGAGGCCACTACATCCTGGATCGAGCGCGATCTTGCTGGGCTGCCCGGGCGGGGCGGGGCGGGGCGGGGTTTGGGCGGGGCGGGGTGGGGTGGGGTGGCTAGGCGGCGGTGGACCAGATGGCGCGGAAGGCGGCGGCTTCGCCGGACAGCCAGCGTTCGATCTGGTCGGGCTTGGCGTCGCTGGGCATGCGGTGGGCCTGGCCACGGCGGACGTCGACAAGGACCGGCTCGGCGTGCGGGAGCACCGCGTCCATGTGTCGGGCCATCAGGTGCAGGGTGGCGAGCACCGATTCCTCGCTCGGTGGGGTCTCGTCGAAGTGCAGGCGGACCGCTTCGGCGCGACCGTCGGCGTGGCGTACCCCGAAGTGGGGGTTGATCTTGACGGGCAGGTCGCCCAGCATGGCCAGGGCGTCGCGGGTCTGGGCGAGGTCGACGGCGGCCGGCTCGCCGAGGGAGTGCAGCCAGGCCGTGGCCCCGGGAACGAGCGCCTGGTAGAGCGGGCGCCAGCGTGGCTTGACCACGTCGACCACCCCGGTCAGGTGCGTGCCGCCGGTGTGGAAGGCGATGTCGGCCTTGAGCGCCTTGACGAACTGACCGTGCGGGTTGAAGCCGGACCGACTGGCGCGCTGCTTGCGCAGCCCGCCCACGAAGGTCGCCTTGGTGGGGCCGGTGCGGTCGACGTAGCGGGTGAAACCGAGCAGTGTGGCGTAGGGGGTGAGGGGTGTGGAGGTGGGCGCGGTCACGGGCGTCCTCCCAGGTCAGGATCTCTATTAGTACATACATTCTAATCGACGGGTCTGACATCGCCCAGTGAAAACGGGGGCGTGGAAGACACGACAAAGGGGGCCGCCGGCGTACCCGGCGGCCCCCTTGGGCGAGATGGTCGCCAGTGCCCCGTCCGCTTGGGACACCGTCGCCGGAAGGCGGTCCGGCTAGGCCCTTTCGGCGGCGAGTTCCCGAACCACGTGGGTGAATCCGCGTACGAGTGGGGTGTCGGTGCGGTCGGGCCAGGCGAGGGCGATCCGCAGCGGTTCGACGTCGACCAGCGGCACCCAGGCGAGGTCGGGACGGGCGTAGTAGCTCGCCATGCTCTCCGGTGCGAAGCAGATGGCCGTTCCCTCCGCCACCTGCTCCAGCATCTCCTCGACGTTGTTGCTGGTCGGGCCCCAGCGAGGGCTCGACCCGTCCGGCCGCGGGTTCACCGCCCACCAGTCCACCCACTCGCGCGGCGCCCGCTCGGTCCACACCAACGGCTCGTCGTTGGTTTCCAGGATCGAGACGCTGTCCCGACCGGCGAGCGGGTGGTCCCGTGCCACGGCGAGCAGCCGCTGCTCCGTCTGCACCACCTCGACACGCATGTCGGTGAGGTCGTTCGGGAGCCAGACGAAGGCGACGTCCACCCGGCCATCGCGCAGCGCGGCGGCCTCCTCGCCCCAGTCGAATCGCCTCGGCTGCACCCGTACGCCCGGATGCCGGCGGGCGAACTCCGCCCGGGCACGGGTCGTCAGCTCGCCCGCGCCGCTCGCCTCGAAGCCCACCCGCAGCACCCCGGTCTGGCCGCGCCGGTGCCGTTGCGCCACGGCCGTGACCCGGTCGACCTGCCGGAGCGTACGGCGCGCCTCGGCGATCACGTCGCGCCCGGCGGCGGTCGGCGTCACGCCCCCGGCGTGCCGGTCGAAGAGCTGCACGCCGATCTCCGCCTCCAGGTTGCGCAGGGCGTAGGAGAGGGCGGGCTGGCTGACGTGGAGCCCCTGGGCGGCCCGGCCCAGATTCCCGGCCTCGTCAATGGCCACCAGGTAGCGCAGCTGGCGCAGCTCCATCCCGGAATCATAAGTCGGCCTTATGGCTTGAACGATCTTCTGTCTTGGACGCGCCAGCTCACCGCTGGCCACACTCTGGTCAGCTCGCTCATCGCGCCACTGGAGGCCGAGATGTCCACCGAAACCCCGTCCACCCGCCCGCCGACCGGCCGGATCTGGCTGATCACCGGGACCTCCTCCGGCTTCGGCCGGACGATCGCCGAGGCAGCGCTGCGCGCCGGTGACACCGTCGTGGCAACCGCCCGCCGCCCGGAGACGCTCGAGGACCTGGTCGCGGCCCACCCCGGCCGGGTGCACCTGGTCGAGCTCGACGTCACGGACGCGGCCCGGATCACCGCCGTGGTCGCCCAGGTCATCCTCTGGTACGGCCGGATCGACGTCCTTGTCAACAACGCCGGCCGCGCTCTGGTCGGCGCGGTCGAGGCGACCACCGACCGGCAGCTACGTGACCTGATGGAACTGCACTTCTTCGGTCCCGCGGCCCTGACCCGGGAGGTGCTGCCGCATATGCGCCGCCGGGGCTCGGGCGCCATCGTGCAGCTCAGCAGCATGGGCGGGCGGATGTCCTTCGCCGGAGTCTCCGCCTACTCGGCGACAAAGTTCGCCCTGGAGGGACTCTCCGAGGCCCTGGCGGCCGAGGTGGCGCCGTTCGGGATCAAGGTACTGATCGTCGAGCCGGGAGCCTTCCGGACGAACCTCAACGCCGCCGGGGCCATGCTGCGTGCTCCGGCGATCGACGCGTACGCAGACAGCGTGGGGGCGGTCGCGGCGAACCTCGACGCGGCCGACGGCCGGCAGCCCGGCGACCCCGCCAAGGCCGCCACCGCCATCCTCGCCGCGCTCGACGCGGACCCGACCCCGCTGCGGCTGGTCCTCGGCAACGATGCGGCAGACGCGATCTCGGCCAGCCTGGAGCAAGCCCGCGCCGAGTTCCTGGCCTGGGAACCGACCGCCCGCAGCGTCCACTTCGCCGACGCCAGCTGAACGGCCGGATCCACGTGCACCCGCAAGCGGCTCTGCGCGAAGCAGTCGTCACCGGACCGGACAGCTAGAGCTGGCCGACCTCGGTGATCCGGACGACCGCCGCGCCGACCTCGTCCGAGGCGACCAGGTCGATCTCGGCGCTGATGCCCCAGTCGTGGTCGCCGTCCGGGTCGTCGAAGATCTGCCGCACCGTCCACCGCTCCCGGCCCTGCTCGATCATCAGCAGCGCCGGCCCGCGGGCGTCCGGACCGACACCGATCGAGTCGTACGCCTCGAAGTACGGCGCCAACGCGTCGGCCCACGCGTCGTAGTCCCAGCCGTCGCCGGCGTCCAACTCGGCGAGCAGATCCCAGCGGCGCAGCGCGGCGAGCTCCACCCGGCGGAACAGCGCGTTGCGCACCAGCACCCGGAACGCCCGCGCGTTGCGGGTCACCGCGGGTGGCCGGTCGGTCAGGGCGGCGTGTGCCTGGGCCACCTCGGCCACGTCCGACGGGTTGCGCAGCCGCTCCCACTCGTCGATCAGGCTGGAGTCGACCTGGCGGACCAGCTCACCCAGCCACTCGATGAGGTCGATCAGCTCCTCGGTCTTGGCGTCCTCGGGCACTGTCTGGCGCAGCGTCTTGTACGCGTCGGCCAGGTAGCGCAGAACGAGGCCCTCCGAGCGGGTCAGCCCGTAGAACTGCACGTACTCCGTGAAGGTCATCGCCCGCTCGAACATGTCGCGGACGACGGCCTTGGGGGAGAGCTCGTGGTCGGCGACCCAGGGGTGGCCCTGCCGGTACATCTCGTACGCGGCTTCCAGCAGCTCCGCGAGGGGCTTCGGGTGGGTCACCTCGTCGAGCAGTTCGAGGCGGGCCTCGTACTCGATGCCTTCGGCCTTCATCGCGGCGACCGCCTCGCCGCGCGCCTTGAACTGCTGGGCGGACAGGATCTGCCGGGGGTCGTCGAGGATCGACTCGATCACGCTCAGCACGTCGAGCGCGTACGACGGGGACTCGGCGTCGAGCAGCTCGATGGTGGCCAGCGCGAGGGGGGAGAGCGGCTGGTTGAGCGCGAAGTCGAGCTGGAGGTCGACGGTGAGCCGGATCCGCCGGCCGGTCTCGTCCGGCTCGGGCAGCTCCTCGACGACCCCACCGGCGCGCAACGCCCGGTAGATGGCGATCGCCCGGCGGATGTGCCGGCGCTGGGCGGCGGGCTCCTCGTGGTTGTCGGTGAGCAGGTGCCGCATCGCGGTGAACGCGTCCCCGGGTCGGCCGATGACGTTGAGCAGCATCGAGTGACTGACCTGGAAGCTGGAGGTCAGCGGCTCCGGCTCGGCGTCGACCAGCCGGTCGAAGGTGGGCTGGCCCCAGCCGATCGAGCCCTCCGGCGGCTTCTTGCGGACCACCTTGCGCCGCTTCTTCGGGTCGTCGCCGGCCTTCGCGAGGGCCTTCTCGTTGTCGATGACGTGCTCGGGCGCCTGCACCACGACCCGGCCGATGGTGTCGTAGCCGGCCCGCCCGGCCCGCCCGGCGATCTGGTGGAACTCCCGGTTCTTGAGCAGTCGGGTGCGGACCCCGTCGTACTTGGACAGGCCGGTGAACAGCACCGTCCGGATCGGCACGTTGATGCCGACGCCGAGGGTGTCGGTGCCGCAGATGACCTTGAGCAGGCCGGCCTGGGCGAGGGTCTCCACCAGGCGGCGGTACTTGGGCAGCATGCCGGCGTGGTGCACGCCGATGCCGTGCCGGACCAGCCGGGACAACGTCTTGCCGAAGCCGGAGGTGAACCGGAAGCCGCCGATCGCCTCGGCGATCATGTCCTTCTCGGCGCGGGAGCAGACGTTGACGCTCATCAGTGCCTGGGCGCGTTCCAGCGCGGCGGCCTGGGTGAAGTGCACCACGTACACCGGGGCCTGCTTGGTTTCCAGCAGTTCCTCAAGCGTCTCGTGCAGCGGCGTCATGGCGTACGAGAAGATCAGCGGGACCGGCCGCTCCGCCGTGCGCACGACGGCTGTCGCCCGTCCGGTACGCCGGGTCAGGTCGTCGACGAACCGGGTGGTGTCCCCGAGGGTGGCGGACATCAGGATGAACTGGGCCTGCGGCAGCTCGATGATCGGCACCTGCCAGGCCCAACCGCGGTCGGGCTCGGCGTAGAAGTGGAACTCGTCCATGATCACCTGGCCGACGTCGGCCTTCGTGCCCTCGCGCAGCGCCAGGTTGGCCAGGATCTCCGCGGTGCAGCAGATGATCGGGGCGTCGGCGTTGACGCTGGCGTCGCCGGTGAGCATGCCGACGTTCTCGGCGCCGAAGACCTCGCAGAGGGCGAAGAACTTCTCCGACACCAACGCCTTGATCGGCGCGGTGTAGAAGGTCGTCCGGCTGTCGGCGAGGGCCGCGAAGTGGGCGGCGATCGCCACCAGGCTCTTACCCGAGCCGGTGGGCGTGTTCATGATCAGGTTGGCGCCGGAGACGATCTCGATGACCGCCTCCTCCTGATGGGGATAGAGGTCGAGGCCGCGCTCCTTCGCCCAGCCGGCGAACGCGTCGAAGAGGGTGTCGGGGTCGGCGCTTGTCGGCAGCGCGGCGGTGAGCGTCATATCCCGTCCATGGTGCCTGGATCATGCCCCGCTCCGCCAACCCGGCGTCCAGCAGCCCCCCGCCCGGGCGCGCGGCTGCGGGCCAGCGGCGTCACTGTCGGCGGTAGAGCAGGTCGGCGACCGGCCGGCCGGCCGTGATCGCCCGCTGCTCGAACTTCGTCACCGGCCGGTGCGCGGGACGCGGCGCGAAGCCGCCGTACGCGTCCACCAACTCCGGGTCCGCCTCCAGGGTCTCCCGCATCGCCTCGGCGTACTCGGCCCAGTCGGTCGCGCAGTGCAGCGTGCCGCCGGGCCGCAGCCGGGACCGCAGCAGCGCCACGTGCGTCGGCTGGATGATCCGCCGCTTGTGGTGGCGGGCCTTCGGCCACGGGTCCGGAAAGAAGACGTGCACGGCGTCCAGCGCCTCCGCGGACAGGCCGCTGACCAGGGACAACGCGTCGCCCCGGGCCACCCGCACGTTCTTCAGGCCGTGCCGGTCCACCAGGTCGAGCAGGTTGGCGATTCCCGGCGTGTGCACCTCGACCGCCAGATAATCTCGATCCGGGTCGGCGGCAGCCATCGCGGCGGTGCTGTCACCCATGCCCGAACCGATCTCCAACACCACCGGCGCCCGGCGACCGAACAGGTCGGCCAGGTCGACGGGCACCACCGGTCCGTCCGGCACATCGAGGCCGTACGCGGGCCAGAGCCGGCTCAGCGCATCGGTCTGCCGGTCGCTCATCCGACCCCGGCGGGGATGGAACGTCCGGATCGTCCGGCTCACGGGCGGGACGGCGGGGTCATTGTCGGTGGCGGTCACAGCCAAGCGAGCCTACGCGACGCCGCCAGCGAATCGGATGTGATGTGCGACCGGAAATGAGAGGATCCAACTGGTACGGCAGGTCGGGTGCTCCGCTGCCCGACTCCGCCGCGCGGCGTCGAGAGGGGGCATCGTGACAGTGACCCGCGTCGGCGTGACCCTGTCGGTGCTGACCGCGCTCAGCGGCCCCCTGCTCACCGCCCTCCTGCTCACCACGCCCGCCGTTGCCGCGCCCCGGTCCGGCACGCCCGCCGTCGCCGCGCCGCAACCGGAGGGCCCGCCGGGTGGCGCGCCCCAGCCGACGCCGGCGGTGGACATCTTCGTCGAGGTGAGCCCCAGCACTGTGCAGCCCGGCTACCTGGTCGGGATCCGGGCCAGTTGCCGGGACAACTCGGTGGGCGCCACCGTCGTCTCCGACGCCTTCGGCGCGATCGGCGTACAGCCGCAGCATGGCCTGCTCACCGCCGCGCCGATGGTGCGCGAGCGCACGCGCCCCGGCAACTACCGGGTCAAGCTGGAGTGCCGCGACGGTGAGACCGCCTCGACAATGCTCCAGGTGGTCAAGAAGATCCCGGCCCAGCCCAGTCGTGGTCCGGCCACCGGCTTCGGCGGTAGTGCGAACGGGGTGACCGGCAAGCTGCTGCTGCCCGGCGGCGCGGCACTGACCGTCACCGGGTTGGTCCTCGCCGTCGTGGCGCTACGCCGGCCGCGTCCGGCCCGTGGCGCTGCGCGTCGCTGAGGCCGCCATGGAGATCTTCCGACCCGCGTCGCCGCCGCCCGGACCTCGCCCGGCCCCCGGCCCCCGCCCCGAACGGAATGACCGCCTGCCGGTGGACGACCGCTTCGACGCCCGTCGCCTGCCGCTGGACGACAGTCCGCTGGTCCCTGATCGTCCCAGTGTGGCTGCTCGACCGGCGACCGCCGTCACGCCTCGGCGTAGCCGCCCTGCTGGTCGTAGCCCCTGGTCGGTGCCGCTGGCAGTGGTGCTGGTGCTGGCCGGGGTCTTCGCCACCGGGGCGGGGCTGGGCCGCTCGGTCGGCCCGCTCGACTGGGCCCCGGCGGGCGGGGACCGCCCGGCCCGCAGCGAGTCGGTCGGGTTGTCGGCCAGCCGACCGGTACGCCTCACCGTGCCCGCCATCAAGGTGGCCGCGCCGGTGGCGCCCGTCGGGCAGGCCCGGGACGGCTCGATCGCCGTACCGCCGCTGGAGCGGCACAACGAGACCGGCTGGTACGACCGTGGTCCCACGCCCGGCGAACCCGGTCCGGCGGTGATCGTCGGGCACGTGGACACCAAGAGCGGCCCGTCGGTCTTCTACAATCTGGGCAAGCTGAAGCCGGGCGACCTCATCGAGGTGGCCCGGGCGGACCGGTCGACGGTGGTCTTCACCGTGGATACCGTGGAGCACTTCCCGAAGGACCAGCTGCCGGCCGATCGCATCTACGGCCACGACGGCCCCGCCGGGCTGCGGCTGATCACCTGCGGCGGCCAGTTCATCGGCGGTCGCACCGGCTACGCCGACAACGTGATCGCCTTCGCCACCCTCCAGTCCTCCCGCAAGCCCTGACGGCGCCTACCCGGGCGGGCGTCAGCCCAGGAAGTCCAGGAGGTGGCGGACGGTCTGCTCGGGGGCCTCCTCCGGAATGAAGTGCCCGACTCCGACCGGCTCGCCGCGCACGTCGTCGGCCCACTCCCGCCAGATGGCGAGCGGGTCGTCGTAGAGCTTCGCGACCTGACCCCGTTGGCTCCACAGAAACAGCACCGGGCAGGTGATCTTTCGGTTGCCGCGGTCCGCCTCGTCCTGCTGGTAGTCCAGCGTCGCGGCCGCGCGGAACTCCTCGCAGATCGCGTGCGCCGTGGCGGGATCACTGAACTGCCTGACGTACGCCGCCCGCACCTCGGGCGGGAAGGCGTCCTTCACCTCGGGCCAGATGTCGAGCATGTAGTCGACGAGCACGGCGGGCGCCGCGCCGATGAACTGCTCGGGCACCGGCGCCGGTGCGGCAAGGAAGGACCAGACCCAGTAGGAGAGGCTGAACGCCTTGTCGGCGCGGTTGTAGACGTCCCCGATCGGCACGACGTCCATGACGGCCAGCCGGGTGACGGCGTCCGGCGCGTCAAGCGCGAGACGGTACGCGCAGCGGGCACCCCGATCGTGGCCGACGAGGTGGAACTGCTGGTAACCGAGGCTCCGCATCACCTCGACCTGGTCGCGGGCGATGGCGCGCATGCCGTACGGCTCGTGGTCCGGCGTGCTCGGTGGCTTCCCGCTGTCGCCCCACCCGCGCAGGTCGGTGGCGACGACAGTGAACTGCTCGGCCAGCCGGGGCGCGACCTGGTGCCACATGAGATGCGTCTCGGGGATGCCGTGCAGGAGCAGGACGGGTGGCCCGCTGCCGCCACGGCGTCCGTGGATCGTCGCGCCGGACGTGGCGATGTCGAACTCGTCGAACCCGTCGAACATGGCCAAGGCCCCCCGTGACTCTCCCGCCGGTGCCAACGGCCTGTCGCGCGCGGGGCGACTGGTGATCGGCGCGTGTGGGCGGTCCGGACAGCCCGAGCGATCCGGTCGACGCTTCGACGCTAGCAGCGCAAACCGCCTCGTGCCGGGAGTTCGCTGCGGCCCCGACCCCCACTCGGGCTCAGTGAAACCGCGGCATCCCACCCCCGGGACACCCCGATCTCCGGAAGCCGGAGTGGATCAAGCCCGGGTGGGGGTCAGGGTCCGAGGGACGCTCAGGGCTGGGGGACGTGCAGGGCCACCTCGAACTCCAGCAGGCCTGCCCCGCTGGACACCGGCGGCCGGGGCTTCTCGCCGGGAGCGGCAGCGTGGGCGGCCCGCGACGGGCCGGCGGCCCACGCCTGGTACGCCTCCTCGGTCTCCCACTTCGTGTAGACGAAGTAGCGGGTCTCGCCGGCCACCGGTCGGAGCAGCTCGAAGCCGAGGAAGCCGGGGGAGTTTTCCACAGCGCCGGCTCGGGCGGCGAACCGCTTCTCCAACTCCGCGCCGGCGCCGGGCGGGACCTCGATTGCGTTGATCTTCACGACTGCCATCTGCCCACCCTAGCCACTCAGAACCCGTCGACAGCGGGCACCAGCTCCGCGTCCACCACGATCGGGGCGTGGTCGGAGGGGCCCTTGCCCTTGCGGGCCTCCCGGTCCACGTAGGCGGAACCGACAGCGCGGGCGAACGGCGCGGACGCGTACACCAGGTCGATTCTCATGCCCTTGTTCTGGTGGAACATCCCGGCCCGGTAGTCCCAGTAGGTGAAGGGGTGTGGCCCCTTCATCGGGGTCGGCACCACGTCGACGAGGCCCAGGTCGCGCAGTGCCGCGAGGGCCGCCCGCTCCGCCGGGGTGACGTGGGTGGAGTGGGTGAAGACCGCCGGGTCCCAGACGTCGGCGTCGGTCGGGGCGACGTTGAAGTCGCCGCAGACGGCCAGCGGGAGCACACCGGACAGCTCGGCCTCCAACGCGTCGCGCAGCGCCGCGAACCAGGCCAGCTTGTACGCGTAGTGCGGATCGTCGGGCGTCCGGCCGTTGGGCACGTACACCGACCAGACCCGCACCCCGCCGCAGGTGGCGGAGATGGCGCGGGCCTCCGGGTCGGGAAAGCCGGGCTCACCGGCGAACCCGACCCGGACGTCGTCCAGCCCGACCCGGGACAGGATGGCGACCCCGTTCCACCGGCCGTCGCTGTGACTGGCCACGGTGTAGCCCAACGCGCCCACCTCGGTCACCGGGAAGGCGCCGTCCGGGCACTTGGTCTCCTGCAGGCAGACGACGTCCGGCCCGGTGTCGGCCAACCACTGCAACAGCCGGGGGAGACGGGCCTTCACCGAGTTGACGTTCCAGGTCGCCAGGCGCATGCCCCCAGCCTGCCGCATCCGTCCCGGGTACGCCGGGTCAGCTGCCCGGGGTGTCGCCGGGACGGGTCTGTTCGGCCAGGAACCGCTCCAGTTCCGCGCCGAGCTCGTCGGCCGTGGGCAGCGGCCCGGCGTCCGGGGCGAGCAGGCTCTTCTCGCCGCGACCACGGGCGAACGCGTCGTACTGCTCCTCCAAGGCCTGCACCAGGGCGGCGGCGTCCTCGGTCTGGGCGACCTGGCGGTCGATCTCCACCCGGACCACCTCGGCGGCCGAGCGGAGCCCGTCGCCGGGCAGCAGCAGCCCGGTGCTGCGCGACACGGAGGTGAGCAGCACCTCGGCGGCGGCCGGGTATTCGGTCTGCGCCACGTAGTGCGGGACGTGGGCGGCGAAGCCCAACGCGTCGCGGCCCTGCTTGCCGAGGCGGAACTCCAGCAGGTGGCCGACGCTGCCGGGCACCTGGACCCGTTGCAGCCAGGGCTCGTATCCGGCGATCAGCTCGGGGCGGGTGGCGTGCGCCGTCACGCCGGTCGGTCGGGTGTGCGGCACCGCCATCGGGATCGAGTTGAGCCCGACGGTGAGGCGGACGTCCAGGCGGGCGGCCAACCCGGCGACGGCGGCCACGAACCGCTCCCACTGCAGGTCCGGCTCGGGGCCGGTGAGGAGCAGGAACGGGGTCTCGTCGTCGTCGTGCAGCAGGTGCAGCTCCAGCTCGGGCGCGTCGACGCTCTCCCAGTGGTCCTCGACGAACGTCATCACCGGTCGTCGCGACCGGTAGTCGAAGAGCTGGTCGACGTCGAAGGTCGCGATCGGTCGACCCTCCAGCGAGGTGAGCAACTGCTCGCGCGCCAGCCGGCTGGCGTTGCCGGCGTCCACGAACCCGGTGAGGGCCTGGATCAGGACCGGTTGCCCGAGGTCGGGCAGATCGTCGGTGAGCTGGTAGAGCTCGTGTGGGTCGAGCACCGGTGCGGACCTCCCTGAAATGTGCCTGCGGGGCGCCGACGCGACGGAGGGCACCCGTTCGGGCAACGTACCCGCCATCCTGGCGCATTCCTGCGCCGGGCGATTCGTCGCCCGAGGGATGGGCGTGACCGGACTATTCGCCTGATTACGCCGGAACGCCGCTGCGGTCGGCCGTTCGGTCGAGGGCCGCTTCGGCCCAACGGCCCAGTTTGTCGATCATGTCAGGCCCGAGGGTCGGATGTCGGGGCCTGTCACCGGTCGTGCCGGCCCGCGTGCGGCGCCGGCTTCATCCGGTACGCGAGGAACGTTCCCCGGGCGGGTCGACCCGACCGGGTCGTCCGGCAGTACCGCCCCGATCTGTGGCGATCACCACGTGATCACCGTGCGTGATCGGGGTTTCTTCCTGCCTAGCCTCGGTTGATGCGTGACGACGGCACCCTCGACGACCCGTACGCCCCGAGCAGCGCTACTGCCGATACGGAGGATGGCACCTCAGCCGAACGGACAACCGCCGCGAGTCGGCTCCGGGCACACGTCCGGGACCTGACCGGTCGACGCCGGGCCCAGCTGGCGCTGGCCACCGGGGTGGTCTGCTGCCTCGGCCTCACTGTCGTCGCCCAGGTCTGCGACGAGAAGCCCGGCGCGGCGACCCGGTCCGGCGCGACCGCCGGCGCGGAGCTGGCGCAGCGCGCCGAGCAGCAGGACGCGGCCTCCCGTGGTCTTGACCGTGCCGCTGCCGCGACGCCGTCCGCCACGGCGACTCCCGGTGACCCGGACACCGCGGCCCCCACCCGCAAGGCCGCCCCGGCCCGCCCGACCAGGCCGGCGCCCGTCGCCGGGCTGGACGAGGACCAGATGGAGAACGCCGAGGCGATCGTGCGCGCCGGCCGCAAGATGGGGGTGCCCCGCCGGGGTCTGGTGATCGCGGTCGCCACCGCCATGCAGGAGAGCAACCTCTACAACGTGGCAAGCGGTGTGCTGCCCGAGTCGCAGGACTACCCGCACCAGGGTGTCGGCTGGGACCACGACTCGGTCGGGTTGTTCCAGCAGCGCTCCAGCAGCGGCTGGGGCCCGGTGGGCCGGCTGATGGATCCCGAGTTCGCCACCCGGCAGTTCCTCTCCGCGCTGGAGCAGGTGCCCGGCTGGGAGCGGATGCGACTCACCGACGCGGCCCAGGCGGTGCAGGTCTCCGCGTACCCCGAGCACTACCAGCAGCACGAGTGGCGGGCCACCCGGGTCGTCGACGCCATCGCGCCGGCGGGGCGGTAGTCTTCCGCCCACTGTGGACGGTCAGGGTTGAGCCTGTCGGATCCCGGGTACATGTGTTGCGGGTTCGGGGTACACATGTACAGAGGGATCATCGACAGGAGGACGCCATGTCACTGATGCAGCGGATCACCACGTTCCTGAGATCGCCGAAGGGGCAGCAGATGGTCGAGCGGGGTCGTCGAGAGATGGCCAAGCCCGGCAACCAGCAGAAGCTCAAGGGTCTGGCGGCCCGGTTGTCCAACCGCCGCCGCTGACCGCTCCATCGGCCGCCCTGTCCGCCGTTCCCATCCCAGGGGAGACCCGGTGACCGACAACCCGCCCGTCGGCGGCCAGCCCGCCGCCCCCACTCCCCAGCCGCCCGTCGATCCGCCCGCCGGGTCGGCGGACGCCCCCGAGGGTCCGCCGGCCCGTCTCTGGGACCGGATGCGCGACGACCCCCAGTACGCCCCGGAGCACCTCGCCCTGGAGGCGGTGCGCCGGCTCGGGCCGGAAGCCGAGCAGTGGGCCGACCGGGTTCGAGCCGGGCAGCCCGGGATATCGTCCGACGCCCTGGCCGACCTGGCGGCCCGCAAGTTCGTCAACCTGGCCCGGCTGTCCGGCGCGGTCTCCGGCGCGGCCGGACTACCCGGCGCCGTGATCGACGTGGGCGTGCTGGCCTGGACCCAGGCCCGGATGGTGTTGCACATCGCCGCCGCGTACGACGTCGATCCGCTGCACAGCGACCGGGCCACCGACCTGCTGGTGTTGCAGCGCGTGCACAAGGTCGCCGAGAGCGCCCGACTGGCGCTCGGCGTGGCCGCCGGCCGGGAACGCGCCGACGCGCTCTTCGGTCTGGGGGGCCAGCGCCCGCTCGGTCGGATCATGCTGCAACTCGGTGTCCGGCTGGCCCAGATGGCCGGTGTCCGGGCCGCCAAGCGGATCGTCGCCAAGATCGTCCCCGGTGCGGCCATCGTGCTCGGCACCTGGGCCAACTCGTCGGCCACGAGGGACCTCGCGCAGCGTTCCCGGGAGCTCTACCGCCCACGGGGCGCCGCGCTCCCGGGCCCCCGACAACCCTGACCGCCCGTCCGGGACGGTCAACTGGCCATCCCGGAGGGTCGCCAGGTCGCCTCGGCGAGCCGGCCCTGGCCGGTGGCGTTGGGGTGGAACCAGTCCAGCGGGTTGAGCAGGTCCAGGGTGAACCGGACCTTGTGCGCCGCGCCGCCGTCGTGGCGACAGCGGGAGCCGTACGCCCGGCAGGCCGCGACCAACTCGGCGTTGTACGCGTCGACCCGATCCCGGACGGCGGCCCGGCGCGCCCGGTCGGCGGGCGCCGTCGAGGTCGCCTCGGCCAGCAGGGCCGGGCAGACGCCCCGCCGCCACGCGCGGACCGCCCGTGGATCGTCGTGCCCGACCTCCCAGAGCCGGTACAGGTCGGGGATGCTCACCACCAGCACCCGGGCCTTCGGTCGGCCGGTCCGCAGCACCCGTAGCCCCCGGTCCACGTCGGCCCGGAACTGCGCCACCGGCGTCATCGCGTCCACCCCGCCCCGGCAGATGTCGTTGGCGCCGATGAGCACCGTGACGTAGTCGGGGCGGTCGCGTACCGCTGCCTGGGCCTGACCTTCCAGGGCGTCCGCGCGGGCGCCGGCCCGGGCGTGGTTGTACGACCGGTCGCGGATCGCCGCGTTCTGGTCGAGCAGCCGCCGGTAGTGGCTCCGCACCCGCAGGCCGTCGCCGGTGGACCAGGAGTTGCGCTCGCAGGAGGTGAGCACCAGGCAGGAGGCGAAGCCGGTGCTTATCGAGTCGCCGAGGGCGGCGATCCCGCCCGGCCCGCTCGACGGCGGGCCGCTCCTGGTGGGTCGGGGCGCCGCGGAGGTGCCGCCCTCACAGGCCAGTGCGACGAGCGCGACGAGAAAGGCCAGCGCGGCGACCCACCGTCGAGGCATGACGTCCCCCGTTCCGCAGCGCAGAGCGACAGCGCGGTAACTCTATGCGTAGGACGTGGTTCACCGGGAAGTTGTTGTCGGGTATGCGGCAGAGTGTCGGTGGACGGGTCGGCGGGGTGCTTTAATCCCGCCGCGGCACCGGCTGGCCGTGCAGCCACCCGTGCAGGGCGCGGGTGATCCGGGGCAGCACCAGGTAGGTCATCAGCGGGGTCAGGCAGAGCGTCATCAGCAGCACCCGCGCCGCCAACGGCACGGCGGCGAGGAAGTGACTGGTCAGCAGGGTGGCGCTGAGGCTCAGCGGAAAGAACGCCAACCAGATGGTCACCGCCTGCTTCCACCTCGGCGGCGACGCCGGGCCGACCGGCTCGACCGGATCAACCGAGTGCTCCAGCGGCGGGTCGAACCAGCCCTCGATGCCGGTCCGCCGCTCGACCCGGGTGTGCTCGACGATGCCCTGGGCCGAGCTGAGCCACCAGTGCCGCTGCGGCGACTCCTCCCACCGGCGCAGCGTCTCGGCGTCGGCGAAGCGATAGAGCATGTGCCACTCCGCCGAACCGGGGCCGCTCTGCACCCAGCCGGCCCCGAGAAACCCGGGGAACGCCTCGGCCAGCGCGGTGCCGGCCCGCATCCAGGCCACCATCTCGCTGGACCGGGCCGGGTCGACACGGCGGGCGATGGCGACGGTCACCGGCACGGCGAGGGTCATTGACATGCGCCCATCCTGCGGGCAGCGGGGGCCGTGACGCGATCGGATGTGCCGGAGCACACCGGCCCGCCGGCGGCTGCGAGCGCGCGTACCGGTTAACCCGGCCGATCGGGGGTAGGTCGGGAGGCATGACGAGATCGCAGCCCCGGCGCGCCCGTGGCACGGTCGGCCACGCGTACAGCGCCCTGAACCTCCGGCTCGTTCTCGCCGGCTTCGGGTTGGTGATCATGGTGCTCTTCGCGGTGCTGGCGTTCTGGGCCGGCCTCGCCTGGCTCGGCGTACTCTGCGCGATCTTCGCCGTGGTCGCCGTGGTCGACCTGATCGTGATCCAGCGCCGCCGCGCCGCCCGCCACCGCGAGGAGCCGGGCGTACGACACTCGTTGTTCGAGTGACAGGAGGACGAGATGCCCCACATCGCCACCACCAACCCCGCCACCGGACAGGTGCTCAAGACCTACGAGGCGATGTCCACCGAGCAACTCGACGATGCCATCGAGCGCGCCGACCTCGCGTACCAGCAGCTCCGGACGACAGGCGTCGACCAGCGCGCCCGGTGGATGAACACCGCCGCCGACCTGCTGGACGCCGAGCGCGACGAGATCGCCCGGATCATGACCACGGAGATGGGCAAGACGTACGCCTCCGCGCAGGCCGAGGTGACCAAGTGCGCCACGGCCGCCCGCTTCTACGCCGACAGGGCGCCGGGGTTCCTCGCCGACGAGCCGGCCGACGCCGACGCCGTGAAGGCGACCAGGGCGTTCATCCGCTACCAGCCGATCGGCGTGGTGCTCGCGGTGATGCCCTGGAACTTCCCGCTCTGGCAGGTGATGCGCTTCGCCGCGCCGGCGCTGATGGCCGGCAACACCGGCCTGCTCAAGCACGCCTCGAACGTACCGCAGACCGCGCTGCTGCTGGAGGACGTGTTTCGCCGGGCCGGCTTCCCCGAGGGAGCCTTCACCACGGTGCTTGTCGGATCGGACGCGGTCGAGGCGATCCTCAGCGACCCCCGGGTCCGCGCCGCCACGCTGACCGGCAGTGAGCCGGCCGGTCGGTCCATCGCCCAGATCGCCGGGCGGGAGCTGAAGAAGACGGTCCTCGAACTCGGCGGCAGCGACCCGTTCGTGGTGATGCCCTCGGCCGACGTCGACCGGGCCGCCGAGGTGGCCACCACCGCCCGCTGTCAGAACAACGGCCAGTCCTGCATCGCCGCGAAGCGGTTCATCGTGCACACCGACGTCTTCGACGCCTTCGCCGAGAAGTTCGCCGCGAACATGGCCGCGCTGCGGGTCGGCGACCCGATGGACCCGAACACCGACGTGGGCCCGCTGGCCAGCGAGCGTGGCCGCGACGAGGTGCACGCCCAGGTCCGCGACGCGGCGGACCACGGGGCGACAGTGCTCTGCGGTGGCGAGCTGCCATCCGGCGACGGCTGGTTCTACCCGCCGACAGTGGTCACCTACCTCACGCCGCAGATGCGGATGTGGTCCGAGGAGGTCTTCGGCCCGGTCGCCGGACTGTTCCGGGTGTCGTCGTACGAGGAGGCGATCGCTGTCGCCAACGGCACCAGCTTCGGGCTCGGCTCGAACGCCTGGACCCGGGACCCGGCCGAGCAGGAGCGCTTCGCCACCGACCTGGACGCGGGCAACGTCTTCGTCAACGGCATGACCACCTCCTATCCGGAGTTGCCGTTCGGCGGTGTGAAGAACTCCGGCTACGGGCGCGAGCTGTCGGCGTTGGGCATGCGCGAGTTCTGCAACACCAAGACCGTCTGGGTGGGCGAGGGCGTCGCCTCGGCCGGAGCCGGCGCGCACGCCGAGTAGCCGCAGGCATCAGCCGACGCCGTCGTGGGTAGGAAGTGCGCCCATGACGTCGTTCGGATTTCACGCCTCGCATGAGCAGATCGGTCCCCGCGCCCTGTTGGAGGCGGTGAGACACGCCGAGCGGGTCGGCTTCGACGCCGCCATGTGCTCCGACCACTTCTCCCCATGGAGCGCGCGGCAGGGCGAGTCCGGCTTCGCCTGGTCCTGGCTGGGCGCCGCCCTCCAGGCCACCGGCCTGCCGTTCGGCGTCGTGAACGCGCCCGGCCAGCGGTACCACCCGGCGATCATCGCGCAGGCGATCGGCACCCTCGGCGCGATGTACCCGGGCCGGTTCTGGGCGGCGCTGGGCACCGGCGAGGCCAGCAACGAGCACATCACCGGCGAGCCGTGGCCGCGCAAGGACGTCCGCGCCGCGCGCCTGCGCGAGTGCGTGGACGTGATCCGGGCGCTGCTGGCCGGCGAGGAGGTCAGCCACGACGGCCTGGTGCGGGTCGACCGGGCCAGGCTGTGGACTCGCCCCGAGGAACCGCCCGCGCTTGTCGGCGCCGCCGTCAGCGTGGCCACCGCCCGCTGGTGCGCCGAGTGGGCGGACGGCCTGATCACCGTGAACGCCCCCGTGGCGCACCTGCGCGAGATGATCGACGCGTACCGGGACGCGGGTGGGCGCGGTCCGCTGCACCTGCAGGTGCACGTCTCCTGGGCGCCGGAGCAGGAGCAGGCCGAGGCGCTCGCGTACGACCAGTGGCGCAGCAATGTGTTCGCCCCGCCGGTCTGCTGGGACCTGGAGACGGTCGAGCACTTCGACGCGGTCTCCGCCGACGTGCCGGCGCAGCGGGTCGCCGAGGTGGTGAACGTCTCTGCCGACCTGGGCCGGCACGTCGGCTGGCTGGAGGAGTACGCGCAGCTCGGCTTCGACCAGATCGCCCTGCACCACGTCGGGCAGGAACAGCGCGGCTTCATCGACGCGTTCGGCACCGAGGTGCTGCCGAAGTTGCGGCCGACCGGCTGATCGAGGCCCGGATCAGGGGACCCCTAGGCTCGTACCCCATGGAAAGCCTGTTTCCGGTCGTCGTCTTCCTGGCGATCGCCACCTTCGGCGCCGCGCTGGCCCGCCGGCTCGGCCTGCTCGCGCCGATCGTGCTGGTCGTGCTCGGCCTGGCGCTCTCCTTCGTGCCCGGCGTCCCGCACGTCGAACTCGACCCGGAGTTGGTGCTTGTCGGCATCCTGCCGCCGCTGCTGTACGTCGCGGCGCTGGAAACCTCGGTGCCGGCGTTCAAGAACAACATCCGGCCGATCCTGCTGCTCGCGGTCGGCCTGGTGCTCTTCACCGCGTTCGTCGTCGGGTTCGTGCTGCACCTGCTGCTGCCGCAGGTGCCGTTCGCGATCTGCCTGGCGCTCGGCGCGGTGGTCGCCCCGCCGGACGCGGTGGCCGCCACCGCTGTCGCGCGCCGGGTCGGGCTGCCCCGCCGGGTGGTCACCATCCTGGAGGGGGAGAGCCTGGTCAACGACGCCACCGCGCTGGTGCTGCTGCGGGTCGCCACCATGGCCGCCGCCGGCCAGGCGGTCGGCGCCGCCGACGTCACAGTCGAGGTGCTGCGGGCCACCGGCGGCGGCATCCTGATCGGCGCGCTCGGCGCTGTGGTCTTCGGCTTCCTGCACCGGCGGATCACCGACCCGCTGCTGGACAACGCGCTGTCGTTGATCATTCCGTTCGCTGTGGTGTTCGCCGCCGAGGCGGTGCACTCCTCCGGCGTGGTCGCCGTGGTGGTCACCGGGCTGGCGCTCGGTCACAAGCTGTCCCAGCTGCTCTCGGCGGCCTCCCGGTTGCAGACTGCCGCGTTCTGGCGGCTGGTCCGGTTCCTGCTGGAAGGGCTGGTCTTCCTGCTTGTCGGCCTGCAACTGCGGGAGGTGCTGCGGGACCTCGACGAGCCGGCCGGCTCGCTCGCGCTGATCACCGTCGCGGTGCTCGCCACCGTCGTGCTGACCCGCTTCGTCTGGCTCTTCCCGGCCACCTACCTGGCCCGGCTGGTTCCCCGGGTCCGCCGCCGGGACTCGGCCCCGTCACCCCGGTTCCCGATCGTGATCGGCTGGGCCGGGATGCGGGGCGTGGTGACGCTGGCCGCCGCGTTGGCCCTGCCGCTGACAGTGGCCGGCGACGAGCCGTACCCCCGGGCCCTGTTCATCTGGCTGGCCTTCGCGGTGATCGTGGTCACCCTGGTCGGCCAGGGCGCCACGCTGCCGGCGGTCGCCCGCCGGCTGAAGCTGCCCCAGGACGACCCGGTGCAGGACGCGCTGTCGGCGGCCGGGGTGCAGCAACAGGCCAGCCGGGCCGCCCAGGACCGCCTCGACGAACTGGCCGACAGCGCTCCCGAGGCGGTGGTGGACCGGTTGCGCCGCGCGCTGGAGGATCGCAACAACCTGGCCTGGGAACGGCTCGGTGGCGCCGAGCGGGAAACGCCGTCGCAGGCGTACGGTCGGCTACGACAGAAGATGATCGACGCCGAGCGGGATGTCTTCCGGGCTGCCCGGGACTCCGGTCGAATCCCCGAGGAGGTGCTGGTGCGGGCCTATCGTGACCTGGACCTGGAAGAGTCGTTGCTGCGGGAGGTCGAGAAGTGAGCTGTCAGCATCTGGCCGAGGCGGAGGCGACGGAGCCGCGCACCACCGACGAATGCCCCGACTGCGTCGCCATCGGCAACGCCGACTGGGTGCACCTGCGGGGCTGCCTGAGCTGCGGGCACGTCGGTTGCTGCGACTCGTCGCCGTACCAGCACGCGACGAAGCACTTCGAGTCCACCGCCCACCCGGTGATCCGGTCGGTGCAGCCGGGCGAGACCTGGCGGTGGTGCTACGTCGACGAGGAGATCGGCTGATCGCTGGCCGGGGCCGGCTCGGGGCGGTTCGCCAGAGCCCGCCGGGTGAGCGGTGGCACGGCCAGGCCGGTGCCGGCGAGGAGCCCGGCCAGGGCGAGCCAGCCGAGCGGGCCGCCGCCGAGAATCAGCCAGGTCAGCAACGCCGGCCCCGCCGCGCGGGCCAGCCCGGCGAGCAGCGTGTCGACTCCCTGGTAGGCGCCGATGGCGTCCGGGGCGGCGAGGTCGTAGGCCAGCGCCGCCCCGGCCCCGGCGTGCCACAGGTCGCCGAGGGTGTAGATCACTGTCGCGCCCAGCAGCAGGCCGATCGCCAGCGTGCCGGAGACGACGCCCGTCGCGGCCCAGAGCAGCATCCCGGCCGCGAGCACCAGCCCGGCGCGGCGCATCGTCGCCGCCGCCGGCAGCGCGTGCCGGGCACCCCCGCTCAGCCGTACCGCGAACGCCACGGTGAGCAGCGTGTTGACAAGCAGCATGACGGAGACCAGCACCGGCGGAGCGTCGGTGCGGGTCACCACCCACAGCGGCAGCAGCAGCGTCAACGCCACCCAGTGCAGGGAGAGCACCGCTGAAGCGCCGGCGACCGCGAGGAAGCGCCAGTCGCGCAACGCGCGGCCCGGTCGCGGCCGGACCGCCCGCCGGACCGGCGGATACCCGGGCAGTCGCATGATCAGCGCCGCCGAGACCAGATAGGTAGCGGCGTTGCCGACCACGAGCAGCCGGTACGCCCACCCGGTGTCTGCCACCAGCGCGAACCCGGCCAGCCCCGCGCCGAGCGCCACCCCCAGGTTGGCCACCGCGCGCAGGGTGGCGAAGGCGTGCACCCGGCCCTGCGGCCCGCCGACCGCGGCGACCAGCGCGGCGCGGACCGCCAGGTTTCCGGAGATCAGCAGCGCGTCCAGTGTGGCCACCAGCAGGAAGACCGGGAACGAACCGACGAACAGGTACGCGACGGCGACGGCGGCCTGGGCCAGTTGGAGGACCGCCCGGAGGTTGCGAGGGTCACGCCGGTCGGCCAGCCCGCCGAGCGGCACGCTGGCGGTGAGCCCCACCAGGCCGGCGAGCGTGAGCCCCAGCCCGACCCGCGTCGGGCTCAGCCCGACGACGCGAGTGAGGTAGAGCGCCGAACCGGTCACCCACAGCCCGGTCCCGACGGTGTTGGCGAGCGTGGCCAGCGACAGGGTACGCAGCCGACCCGGCGGCGGCAGCGGCGACAGAGAGCGCCAGAGGCCGCGAATCCTCGCTCGGGTGCCCACGTCCCGACCCTAGGTTCGACGCACGTACACCGATGTCCCGAGCGCTGCGGCGCCCGTCACAGCCCGGCTCCGGCGCGTTCGTTGCCCCAGCGCCTCCGATGTGGCGTGTGGCACGAAAACCGACACCTCCGGAGTGACCTGATGAAGCGCGCCGAACATCAAACCTGCGACCACCCGCGTACGAACGCAGCTCGTGAAGCTTGTCGAAAGGCAGACGGGCCGGGAGTTGGAAGTGTTCAGGCGTTGGACCACGGCAACTGCGGTCACCCGTCTACCAACCCTGCCCGCAACCGATGCCGCCGGAAGGGTTCTTCCCATCTGATGCCTCTTGCCTCTACGGCCGAGCTGCTGATCAGCTTCCCCGATATCGACCTAGACGACGAGGCGGGCTGAGCTGCGAATACTCGCTGCTGGCCTTACTGACGGGTGGTAGCGGATCACCGACGCCACCGGAACAGCTCGGCTACAGCCTTGATGATGCCGGGCCGGTCCTTCGGGTCGGTGCCACGAAGGGCCAAGGCGGTGATGATGATCTTTCCCGCGACCGGCACGGCGACGGCAGCTGCCAAGACCCACGGGCCAGCGCCGACGAACGGCTCAAGATTCGCGAGCCCCACTTCATACCCCCTCCCTGGTCGGGCGAGGGTGCGTTAACCCAGCCCGGCCAGTGCGTCAACACTGGTCTGGCTGAGTCCGCGTTCCGGCGATCGGGGCTCAGTGCAGGAACGCGAATGCGTCCCCAGATGTAGAAGGGTGGTGCATCACCAACTGTGTATGGGCGACTCGGGTAGCCCTGCCGCCGGAGCACAGAGCCACCAAACCTCGCAGCCCGGCGTAGCGCCGTTTGCTCCTCCATTGCGGAGTCTGGCCCGAGGGGGCACCCATGCCATTGCGGCTCGGGTGGTCCTGGTGGGCAATATACCCGACCACTGCCACGCACGCGACGACCCGGCATATAGACCCCTCAGTTCGCCCCAGAGGCGCCGACCCCCGCCGGTCCGGGGCACCCACTACCGACTGTGACGATCCCAGAGTCCACTAGTTGCGCAGTAACGGGAATGATCGATCCGACGGAGGCAACCGGCCCGCCGGTCGTCAGTCGTGCTGGGATGGCCTTCCGCCCATGCCAGACAACACCGGGAACTCACACCGAGGGCGGCCCCGCCCTTGGCCTGTGGGTTCCTCTGCTGTCGCTGGAACGGAACAGGACCAGACATGGTGATCAATCACAGCTTGTGCGGCCACCCTGCCACCACGAAGGCCTGCACCGCGTGCCGAAAGGCACGCGGGCCAAGGGCTGAGGTTGTCCAGGCGCTGGATTCGCGTCAGCCTCGGGTTGCGCGGGTCGTTTATGCTGTCGGCTGTCGATCCGAGCTGGACGGATCGGCAAACCGAGAGAGGACACTAACTTCGGACTCCAAACCGGAGTTAGGGCATCCCCTCTGCCGATTGGTGGGGGTGTCAGCCGTTGCACCTCAGTACTTCTTACGACTTCTGAGATCCCGCTCAATCGGCGCAGGACCTCAGCTTCACCAGTCATGCGTGCTGGTCGAGCTGAGCCCTGCGCGGCCTCACTCGACCAGAGTGAGGAGAGGTAAGCAGTGGGACTATCCAGCATCGAGCCCATCGCCGCAGCCAGTCCGTTGATCGCTGCGGTTCTCGTAGGGCTTCCGGTAGCCGGCAAAGTCATCGTGGCCGGTATCGCTCTGAGGGGCGCTGAATCCAAAGACCGCTCCGCCATCGTGAAGGCAGTATCCGAGCTGTTCCGCTGGTGGCGTCGGTAGTCGTGTGACGGACGGCCGGGCAGGCTACGTCCTGCCCGGTCAGTCCGGGGTGTCGTCCTCGGTTGGGCGCGGCTGGCGGTACTTCTTGATCCACGCCTCGACGTCCTCGGCCAACCAGACCTTCGTTCCCCGTAGCTCCTGGTACGGCTTCGGGAAGGTGGGGTACCTGGCGAGCTGCTGGAACCGCTGCCGCGAGACGCCCAGGCGCTCCGCGATCTCGTACGGCCCCATGAGCTGACCTGGCCCTCGGTCCATAGCCCGAAAGTAAGGCGACTCGCTCTATCCTTTCGGCAATTGCCAGTTGACTAATCCGACCGAGGCGGTGACCGTGGACGCATGACCCGACGCGTCACTTTTGCGGAGTATCTGGCTGCCGTAGCCCTGACTTTGGCCCGCCGCCATCGGCCGGTGTGGTCTTGGGTCAAGTGGCGGAACGTCTGCACGTGCGGGAACGAGCTGCCCTGCCGGGTCAGACACAAGATCCCGATCAACCGAGGGCACTGGCCAGGTGAGGGCCGATGACCACACACGGGCCGGTCCTCCCGCTGTGGCTGTGCGAGACGTGCGACCGACCCTGGCCCTGTTCGACACGCCGCGCTGAGCTGCTGGGGGAGTACGCCACGTCGCCGGTAGCCCTCCGGATCTACCTGGGCTCGCACCTGCTGGCAGCTACGCAGGACATGTCCTGGGCTCCCGCCGACGCCGTGTACCGCAGGTTCCTCGGGTGGCTGGCATGAAGGCCGGGGACCTGCTGATCGTGGGGCGACAGGCCAGCGTCCAGTTCACCCGACCGATCAGGTTCCGGGTCATCCGCCAGCTCGACTGGATCACCTATGACGGATGGATCTGGCTCGACGGGTACCAGCTCGACGCGCGAGGCGACGCGTTGGCGCAACGGTCGATCTTCGTCATGAAGGCCGGGCTGCGATCCGCCCCGGCACCCGTGGCGTCGGCTGTGGGCCGATCTCGACGCGATCGATGACCGGGGTTCGTCGGCACCAGCGTGCCAGCCAACCTCAGCGGCTTGTCGGCCCCAAAGCGTTCGTCGGACTCGGTCCGGGGCGAGGAGGTCACGTTCGCCGGTGGTAGTGGTTACGGCGGGGGACCTGTTCGGGGTCGAGCCAGGCCGGTGGAATGAATTCGGGGTGGCCGTCCCCGGCCAACCGGACGGCCCACTCGCTGTGGTGGAGGTGTCGGTGGTGGTGGCCGCAGAGCAGCACCGCGTTGGCCAGGCTGGTGTCGCCGCCGTCGGCCCAGTGCAGGATGTGGTGGGCGTCGCACCAACGGGGTGGGCGGTCGCAGCCGGGGAAGGCGCAGCCGCGGTCGCGCAGGACGAGGGCGCGTCGGAGTGGGCCGGTGATGAGGCGGCGTTGTCGGCCGACGTCGAGTGTTTGGCCGGCGCCGCCGAGGACGGCGGGCAGGATCGCCGCGTCACAGGCGAGCCGACGTACCGTCTCCGGGGTGAGCCGCAGGCCGGCGTCGAGGGTGCCGGCGTCGAGTTGTCGGGCCACCGCGTCGAAGCTGGTGGTGACGACGATCTGGGCGGGGTCGCCGCCGTGGTCGGGTAGGTCGGTGGTGCGCAGGCTGAGTCGGCACAGGTCGGCGAGGGCGTCGTGGCGGCGTTGTCCGGGGGAGCGTTGGTCGTCGGGGCCGGACGGGGCGGTCAGCGGGTCGATCGCGGCGCGGAACAGGCCGGCGGTTTCGGTGTCGAGGGTGCCGGTGAGGCGGAGCCGTCCGTCGCTCAGCTCGGAGAGGGTGAGGTGGCGGTCGCGGGCGGCGCGGCGGGCCTCGGCCTCCAGTGCGGCCCGGGCGGCGGCGTCGGCGACCTCCGGTGCGACGTGGTCGAGGATGCGGGTGCCGAGTTTGCGCAGGAGGGTGGGCTCGAACTGCCCGGCCCACTCGACAAGCACGCCGACCGCCTTGTCCGCTGCCTCGGCGCCGGCGGCCGTGTGCACCGTGTCGACTGTCGCACCGATGACCCGGGCCTGCTCGACGCTGATGTCCCCGTTTGCCAGAGCGGAGCTAACCTCCGGTGCTCCGGCGTCGAGCGCGGCGGCGAGATCGACAAGCCGACGAGCGGCGGAGATGCTCAGCCGCAACCGCTCACGCAACCACACCGCAGTCGACGAGGATCCCTGCGTCACGGCCGTGCCGCGACCGTCCAACTCTCGAACCAGGGATAACTGGACGGCCGCGAGACGCTGCTCCAGCCGGTGCGCGGCGTCGAGCGCCGCGATGAGGTCGGGCTCCGGAAGAGCCCAGGTCGACGCGTCAAGACAGGCGGCGATCTCCGCCTCGGCCTGCGTCAACTCCTCCAACACGAACCGAGAATAGAACAGGTGTACGACAACTTTGCCGCCGACGCGGATGGCTGATCCGCCGGCTCGGCGGGGACGGCTGTTGTGCCGGGGTGGGCGCCGCGGGGCAATTCGACAGCGCCGTGGGAAACGCGCCAGCGGCTGGTGACCGCCCGGTGCGGGCGGTCACCAGCCGTACCGGTCAGGACAGCGAGCAGGGTTTGCCGTTCACGGTGACCAGGCCCGGGTTCGGGTTGGCGCCGCCGCCTGTCGTCGCGTTGAAGCCGAACGTCACAGTGCCGCCGGGTGTGATCTTGGCGTTGTGTGACTCGTTGCGGGCGGTCACCGTGGCGCCGGACTGGGTGACCTTCGCCAACCACGCCTCGCGGACCCGCTGGTCGCCGGTGAACGCGAAGCGCACGCTCCAGCCGTTGACAGCCGTGGTGCCGGTGTTGCGGATGGCCAGCTGTGCGGTGAACCCGGTGCCGCCCTGCCAGGTGCCGTAGTTGCTGTAGCTCACCGAGCAGGTGATGGCCGGCACCGCGCCGGCGTCACCCTGGTCGGCCAGGAACGACGAGATCCAGGTCAGCGCGGAGTTCCAGTTGATCGCCACCTCGTTCGTCGAGTACGAGTTGATGTCGTCGACGTAGCAGAACATCGGGGCGCAGCCGGTGAGCAGCTGTGCCACGAACGGGTCCTGCAGGGCCGCGTTCGCGCCACCGGCGAGGGAGCCGGCGGGCGGGTGGGGCAGGTTCGGGTCGAGCTGGTTGCCGAAGATCCGGCTGTGCTGGTTCTGTGCCGCGTGCTCACCCCAGCCCGTGACGTAGGAGATGTTCAGGGCGTTGCGGCCGAAGATGTAGTCCATCGCCTGCACGGCGCCGTCGCGGTAGGCGGCGTTCCGGGTCAGGTCGAACGCGGTGGCCAGCACGACGGCGTTGTTGATGATGCTGCTGTTGCCGCCCCAGAAGTAGCTGTTGGCGTCGCCCGGCATCGGCAGCCCGTACGCCTGCCGGCGCAGCTCGGCGAGGTACGCGTCGGCAGCGGTGGTGACCGAGGCGCGAACCCGGGTGAGGTCGGCGGTGGGCAGCCCGTTCGGCACGGTGGCCAGGTCGAGGCGGCCCAGCGCCGCCGTGCTCTGCCAGCCGAAGCCGCGCGGGTCGAACACGTCACCGGTGTGGTGCGGCGACGCGGTCAGGTCGGTCAGGTAGGTCTGCGCGCCGGTGCTGAGGTACAGCTCGGCCGCCGCCCAGTAGAACTCGTCGGTGACGTTGCTGTCGTCGTACGCGCCGCCGCCGGTGCCGTCGGTCGGGCTGGCGTACACCGCGGGGTGGGCCTTGGCCGCGGCGTAGGCCGTCTTCGCGGCGGTGCCGCAGCGGGTCGCGAACGCCGCGTCGTAGGGGGCGAAGAGCCGCGCGCACTGGGCGGCGGTGGCGGCCAGGTTCAGAGTGGCCGCTGTCGACGGCGGGTGCAGCTCACGCGGCTGCGGGTCGTCCTGCGGGGCGAGCGGCAGCCCGGTCCAGTTCTGGTCGTGGATCTTGTGGTGGACCATGCCGGCCAGCGGCTTGCCGGCCGGTACCTGCATGCGCAGCAGGAACTCCAGCTCCCAGCGGGCCTCGTCGAGGATGTCCGGCACGCCGTTGTCGCGTTCGGGCACCCGCAGCGTGCCGTCGGCGAGCTCCGCGCCGCCGTCGGCGGTGGCCGCGGTCTTGGTGCGCTCGAAGGTGTTCAACAGCTGGTAGGTGGCGATGCCGCCGTTGACCACGTACTTGCCGTGGTCACCGGCGTCGTACCAGCCGCCGCGCACATCCAGCGAGTAGTCGCAGACGCCCGGCTGGCAGGGCACGTTGGTGTCGCCCTTGTTGGGCGCCACGTCGAGGTGCCCGGCGGGGCGGGCGTACTCGTCGCCGATCAGGTCCCCGTCGATGGCGATGCCGCTGCGCTGGGCGTAGAAGAACTGCAGCGAGTCGGAGCGCAGCTGGTCGTAGAGGGCGCCGGAGATGTTGAAGGGGTGACTGGTCTCGCCGTCGACGGTGAGCGTCAGCCCGCTGCCGGGGGTGCGGTAGCTGGAGAAGTCGACGGTCTGCACGTTCTGCCCGGAGGCGGCGTCGACGCCGCGGGCGGTGGTGGTGCCGCTGGCCACGACGGCGCCGGCGGCGCTGCGCAGCTGCCAGGGCAGTGGGCTGGTGGCCTCGGTGACGACTGTGGCGTTCTTCGGGCCGCCGGGCAGGTAGCCGACCTGGTTGACGCGGACCCGTGGCCCGGTGTCCGGCACGTACGGCGCGGGCGGCTCGCCGCCGCGCAGCGAGACGTCGTCGAGGCAGATGGTCTGCGCCTGGGCGGATCCGCCGACCTGGAAGATCAGTTGGGCGTTGGGGTTGTCGTCCGGGACGGTGAAGGTCTGCTCGACCCGCTGGGCGGTGCCGGTCGCTGTGGCGTCCACTGCCGCGTACGTCGTGTACGGGGCGCTGCCGAGTTGCAGCACGGCCTTGACGGCGGCGCCGGGGGTGGCGGAGACGGCGAAGCCGAGGGTGTATTCGGCGCCCGCGATCAGCGGCACCCCGTCCTGGCCGATGCCGGCGTCCCAGGGGTTGGCCAGCCCGCCCGCGACGGTGGTGCAGAGCCGGCCGTCAGTGACCGCGAGTGGACCGGTGCCGAAGGAGAACCAGGGGCTCACCCCGGCGCTGAAGTCGCCGTTGTCGATCTGCTCGGGAGCATCCGGCGGTGGCTCGGCGTAGGCCGCGCCGGCGCCCGCGCCGGTGAGGGCCAGGGTGGTCGCCGCAGCCAACAGGAGGCGGCGTCGGGATCTCGTCACGAGGAGTCCTTCCGGACGGGTGGGGAGACGGTGGTGGAGGCCGATACCTGGGAGCGCTCCCAGGTATCGGCTCGATGTTTCCAGCGTCGGCATCCCGTGTCAATTGATCTGACTGGATGGGTTCTGGCGCGCGACGAGGGCGACGTCCGTTTCCGGCGCGGCCCGGTAGACCGGCGTGCGAACGTGAGATTGGCCGCGCCACGCGCCGTCGTCCTGATCTCCTAGAGACAACTGCGCCCTTCGCCTGGCAGGCTGCCTCCCATGACCCTGAAGCTGCGTTCCGTGGGAACGAGCGACCGTGGGCTGATCCGCAGCGGAAACCAGGACGCCCTGCACGCCGGGAACTGGCTCGTCGCCGTCGCCGACGGCATGGGCGGGATGGCCGCCGGCGACCTGGCCAGCTCCCTCACCATCGACGCGGTGGCCCCGCTGGACGTGGAAACCCCCGAGGACGCTCTGGTGGCCGCGCTCGAAGGTGGCATCGCGCTGGCCACCTCCCGGATCCGGCAGGCGGTCGCCGAGGATCCCGAGCGCCAGGGCATGGGCACCACACTGACCGCCCTGCTCTTCGCCCGGACCGGCAGCTGCCTGGCCCTCGCGCACGTCGGCGACTCCCGGGCCTACCTGTTCCGCGAGGGCGTGCTCAAGCAGGTCACCCGGGATGACACGTTCGTCCAGATGCTTGTGGACCAGGGCGTGATCACCCCGGACCAGGCCAGCAGCCATCCGCGCCGTGCCGTCGTCACCCAGGCCCTGCAGGGTGACGAGGTCACCCCGTCGTACTCGACGATGGTGCCCCGGGCCGGCGACCGCTGGCTGCTGTGCAGCGACGGCCTCTCCAACGTCGTCCGCCCGGACACCCTCACCGAGGTGCTCAGGGAGTATCCCGACCGGACCGCCTGCACTGGCAAACTGATCGACCTGGCACTGCACGCCGGCGCGCCGGACAACGTGAGTGTCGTGGTGGCCGACGTCCTGGAGGAGTAGGGCCGGCGCTCAGCGGCGACGTGGCGCGGCACGCCGGGTGGGGGTCGCCGTCCGGGGATCCTCCGGCCACGGGTGCCGGGGATAGCGCCCGCGCAACTCGGCGCGCACCTGCGGGTAGCCGGTCCGCCAGAACGACTCCAGGTCGGCGGTGACCGCCACCGGCCGGCCCGCGGGGGAGAGCAGGTGCAGCAGCACCGGTGTCCGGCCGGCGCCGACGCGGGGCGCCGCCGACCAGCCGAACGTCTCCTGAAGCTTCACGGCGAGCACCGGTGCGGCCGGGTCGGTGTAGTCCACCCGCACCCGGGAACCACTCGGCACCTCGATCCGCTCCGGGGCGAGCTCGTCCAGGCGGGCGGCCTGCGCCCAGGGCAGCAGCCGGCGCAGCGCCGACGTCACGTCCACCCGGGCCAGGTCGGACCGACGCCGAGCCGCGGCCAACTCGGGGCCCAGCCAGGTCGCGGCGGCGTCGAGCAACGCCTCGTCGGTGACCTCCGGCCACGGGGCGCCCAGGTGGTGCCTGAGGAAACCGAGGCGTTCCCGCAGCGCCCGTGCCGCCGGCGTCCAGGTCAGCAGCCCCAGCCCCTCCTGGCGAAGACCGGCCAGCACGGCCGCCGCCACCTCGGCCCGCTCCGGCCGCTCCAGCCGCCGCTGGAGCAGCTCGATCGCGCCCAGTCGGGTCACCTCCCGGGCCACCACGTCGCCGTCGGACCAGCCGACCTCGCGGCTCGTGCGCAGCAGCGGGGCGGCCGCCTCCCGGGCCGTCGCCTCGTCCACCGGCGAGGCCCGACGGATCCGGGCCGACGGCGCGCCGGGGGTGCGGTCCGCGACGGCCACCGCCAGCCAGTCGGACCCGGCCAGGCCCGACCCGGCCATCAGCTCCGCGGCGGTCCCGCCGGTCATCAGGTACGCCGATCCGCCCGGCCGCCGCACCCGCGCCAACCGCTCCGGGTACGCCAGACCGACGAGCAGTCCGGCAGCGAGATCGTCGCTCAGCCCGCCCGGGCCGGGGGCGGTGCGGCCATCGCTCGGGGCGCCGGAGGGCAACGCCGCGCGCAGTCGGCGTACCTCGGTGCGCCAGCGTGCGGTCGCACCCGCGTCGATGCCGGCGCGCAGCCGCCGCCAGCCGGCGACCAGGTCGTCACCGGGACCGGCCGCGCTCTCCTCGGCGAGCAGGGCGACCACCTCGGCCGCCCGGTCGGCGCCGACCCGACCGGCGCCGTCGAGCAGCGCCCGGGCCAGCCGTGGGTGCGCCCCGGCGGCGGCGATCGCCCGCCCCCGCGCGGTGATCCGACCGTCGGCGTCGACAGCGCCAAGGGTTTGCAGGGTGTCCCGGGCCACCGTCAGCGCGGCAGCCGGTGGCGCGTCGGGCAGCGCGAGCCCGACGCCGTCCGGCCGGCCCCAGGCGGCCAACTCCAGTGCGAAGCCGGTCAGGTCGGCGGTGGCGATCTCCGGCTCGGCGCGGGCGGGCAACCGTTCGTGGGTCGCCGAGGACCAGCAGCGGTAGACGTACCCGGGGGCCTCCCGGCCGGCCCGGCCAGCCCGCTGGGTGGCGGCGGCCCGGGAGACCGGCACGGTGACCAGCGCGCCCAACCCACGGGCGAGGTCGATGCGGGGCACCCGGGACAACCCGGCGTCCACCACCACCCGTACGCCCGGCACGGTCAGGCTGGTCTCGGCCAGCGCGGTGGCCAGCACGACCCGGCGTCGATCGGCGGGGCGCAGGGCGGCGTCCTGCTCCGTGCCCCGCTGCCGACCGTGCAGCGGCAGCAGCGCGACGGTGTCCCGCAGGTCGGCCAACCGGCCGCTGACCGCCGCGATCTCGCCGGCTCCGGGCAGGAAGACCAGCACGTCACCGGCACGTTCGCGCAGCGCCCGCCGGACGGTGGCGGCCACGTGGTCGAGCAGCGCCCGATCCACCGGTCCGGCTCCGGACGTGACGATCGGGCGTGCCGGTGGTGCCCAGATCCGCTCGACCGGGTGCAGCGCCGAGTCGGCCCGTACCACCGGGGCCGGGGCGGACCCGCCGAGCAGCGCGGCGAAGCGGTCGGTGTCCGGGGTCGCGGACATCGCCAGCAGCCACAGATCCGGCCGGAGCGCGGCCCGTGCCTCCACCGTGAAGGCCAGCGCCAGGTCGGCGTCGAGTTGCCGCTCGTGGCACTCGTCGAGCAGCACCGCGCCCGTGCCGGACAGCTCCGGGTCGTGATGCAGCCGGCGGACCAGCAGGCCGGTGGTGACCACCTCCACGCGCGTCGCCGGGCTGACCCGACGCTCGCCGCGCACCGCGTAGCCGACCCGGTCGCCGACCCGCTCACCGAGCAGCTCGGCCATCCGGCGGGCGGCGGCGCGCGCGGCCACCCGACGGGGTTGCGCGATCACCACCCGGCCGCTCACCCGGTCGGCCACGGCCAACGGCGCGAGGGTGGTCTTGCCGGTGCCCGGCGGGGCGACCAGGACGCCGGCACCGGCCGCGTCGAGTGCCGCGACCAGCGCCGGCAGTACCGGGCGTACCGGCAGGTCCAGTGTCACGTCGGAGAGCACGGCCCAGTCTCGCACCGGTGCGGGTGGCTCAGGGGCGGCGGACCTCGCCGACGCCGAGCACGAAGGCCCGCCAGGCCACCGAATCGAAGGCGAGCGAGGGGCCGGAGCGGTCCTTGCTGTCCCGGACGGCGACCTGGCCGTCGGCTGTCGCGACCTCCACGCAGTTGCCGTTGCCGCTGCTGCGCGTGCTGGTGCGCCAGTCCGCCCGGGTCAGGTCGTGCGCCGTCATCCCTGGTACCTCTCGTCTGCGTCGGCGTGCCGCAGAGGCGGTCACGCAAAGTAACGAGAAGCCTGCTCCAGGCGGATCAGCGATGCCGCCGGATCGAGCGCCAGGCGGCACAGCTCCTCGTGCAGAAGGCTATACCGCAGCACCTGGTCGACATCCTCCAGCGCCAGTCCCATCGATAGGTTATCCAGGTAAACCACGGACGCGTCGGCGGCGTCGGCGAAGTTGAGGAGCACGTAGGGGGTGCTCATCGCGGGATGCCCGCCGGCCGCGAACGGAAGTACCTGAATTGTTACGTTGGGTAACTGCGCGACGCGACTCATGTGGGCCAGTTGTTCGGCCATCACCGGGGCGCCGCCCACCGGCCGCAACAGCACCGCCTCGTTGAGCACCACCGACAGGTGGACCGGATCGTCGCGGCGCAGCACCTCCTGCCGACGCAGTCGGGCGGCGACCTTGCGCTCCAGGCCGTCCTCGCCGGCGGTGCGCCGGTAGATCTCCCGGGCGTACGCCTCGGTCTGCAACAGTCCGGGCACCGACTCGGCCTCGTACGTGCGCAGCGCCGCGGCCTCCGCTTCCAACCCGACGTAGAACTCGAACCACTCGGGCAGCACGTCGCTGTAGCTCTGCCACCAGCCGCGTTGCTGTGCCCCTCGGGCGATCTCGATAAGCGCCTCGGCGTCCGCGCCGGTCACCTGGTACAGCGCGAGCGCCGCCCGGACGTCGCGGGGTTTGATGCCGATCAGCGCGTTCTCGATCCGGGAGAGGTTGCTCTTCGACATGTCGAGCTGGCGGGCCGCCACATCGAGGGTCATGCCCGCGCGTTCCCGAAGTTGACGAAGCTCCCGGGCGATGCGTCGACGGCGCACGGTTGGGCTGGCGGCGGGTCGGCTGGTGGGGGTGGCGGTCACCGTCCGAGTCTGCCACGCCAAGATCCGCAGGTGGCGCCAGCACGGAGTGCAACTTTCAAATCTGGGAGTTGCGTTGCAGTAGCTGTCGGTGCATCCTTTCCCGGTCGCGATCACTGTGGACACACCTGTGCGGGAGGACCGTTGCTCATCGCCGACGAGTTCTTTCTGGTCGCCCACAACGACAGTCGTGGCAAGGCGAAACTGCACGCGGCGGCGACCGGGCTCGGACTGGCCGGCGGCCTGCTCGGCGAGCTGCTCATCTACGGACACATCCACATCTCGGCCGGACGGGTCACCGTCATCGACCGGCGTCCCCCGGCGGACGCGCTGGCGCACACAGTGCTCGACCAGCTCATCGGCGAGTCCCAGCACCAGGAGCTGCGTACCTGGCTCAGTTTCCTGGCGCAGAGCGCGACGACCTCGGTGGGGGAGCGGCTGGCCCGCGCCGGGGTGCTGCGCCGCCAGGAGAGCCGCCGGCTGCTGCGCACCTCGGTCCACTATCTGCCGATCGACCTGAACGCGGTCGCCTGGCCGGCCACCCGACTGCGGGCTCTGCTGGACCGGCCGGACCCGCCGAGCGTGCCGGACGCGCTGCTGCTCGGCCTGGTCGTGGCCGCGGGGCTGACCCGCGAGGTGCTGTGGAGCGCGGGCCCCCGCGCGCACCACCGGCTGAACGTCCTCATCCCCGCACTGCCAGCTCCCCTCAAGGAACTCGTCGGGTACACCGAAGCCGCCGTCGGCGCCGCAGTGCTGCGCGGCATCCCCTGATTCCCCCGGTAACCCCTCACCCCTCCCCTCGACAACCGGAGTAGTCGCATGCCCCCGACATCGACAGTTGACAGACCCAGCAACGTCTCCGAAGCCCTGGCCCGAGGCCGTCTCGGCATCCCCTCGGTGATCTTCTTCGTGCTCTCCGCCGCCGCGCCGCTGACAGTGGTGGCTGGCGTCGTCACCACCGGCTACGGCGTCATCGGGGTGACCGGCATCCCGCTGGCCTTCCTGCTGGTCGCCGCGGTGCTCGCCCTGTTCTCGGTGGGTTACGTGGCGATGTCGCGGCGGGTGGAGAACGCCGGAGCCTTCTACGCCTACATCTCCCGTGGTCTGGGCCGGCCGGCCGGCGTCGGGGCGGCCTGGGTCGCGCTGATCGCCTACAACGCGCTCCAGGTCGGGCTGTACGGCACCATCGGTGCGGCGGCCGAGCCGGTGCTCGACCGGATCTTCGGCGGACACCCGCACTGGGCCGTCGTGGCCGTTGTGGCGTGGGCGTTGGTCGGTCTGCTCGGCCTGCTCCGGGTGGACATCAACGGGCTGGTCCTGGCCGCGCTGCTGGTCGCCGAGATCGTCGTGATCCTCGTCTTCGACCTGGGACAGCTCGGCAACCCGGCCGGCGGTGAGGTCAGCTTCGCCACGTTCTCGCCGGACAACCTCTTCGTGCCGGGCGTCGGAGCGGTGCTGGTGCTCGCCATCCTCGGCTTCGTCGGCTTCGAGTCCGCAGTGGTCTTCAGCGAGGAGAGCAAGGACCCGAAGCGGACGGTGCCGCTCGCGACCTACCTCTCGGTGGCGATCATCGCCGGGCTGTACGCGCTGTCGTCCTGGACCATGACGGTCGCCGTCGGGCCGGACCAGATCGTCGCCGCGTCCGGCGAGCAGAGCGTCACGCTGATCTTCAACCTGGCCGCCGAGCACCTCGGCGACACCGCCGTCACCATCGGGCAGGCGCTCTTCCTGACCTCGGTGCTCGCCGCGATGATCTCGTTTCACAACACCACGGCCCGGTACACGTTCGCGCTCGGTCGGGAGCGGGTGCTGCCGGCGGTGTTCGGGCGGACCTCGACAAGCAGCGGCGCGCCGCGGGCCGCCTCGCTGGCGCAGAGCGCCCTCGGTCTCGTGGTCATCCTGCTGTACGCGATAAACGGCTGGGACCCGGTGGTGAAGCTGTTCTTCTGGGGCGGCACCACAGGTGGGTTCGGCGTCCTGCTGTTGATCGCCACCACCTCGGTGGCGGTGATCGGCTACTTCGTCCGCTCCGGCGGCGACGAGAACCTCTGGAGGCGGGCCATCGCACCCGGCCTGGCCACCATCGCGCTCTTCGTGATCATCTGGTTGGCCGTGTCGAACTTCGCCAACCTGCTCGGTGTCGCGCCGGACTCCACCCTGCGCTGGGCACTGCCCGCCGTGTACCCGGTGGCCGCGCTGCTGGGCATCGGCTGGGCGCTGGTGCTGCGCAACAACCGTCCGGACACGTACGCCCGGATCGGCCTCGGCGCGGCGAGCGCCGCCGTCACGCCGGACACGGCGGCCAGGGTGGAGGTGACCCGATGAGCGTGACGATCGAGCGAGTCGGACCCGAGGAGACCACAGTGGTGGCCAACCGGATCGCCGAGGCGTTCACCGCCCTGCGGGTGACGTACTGGCTGGTGCCGGACGCGAGCAAGCGGGAGGCGGTGCTGGCCGGAGACTTCGAGATTCTGGTCGGCCACGCGATGCGGCACGGCATGGTCCACGCCACCGCCGACCGGGCCTCGGTCGCCGTCTGGTTTCCGTCGGTCGGTGAGCCGGCTCCGCCGCCGGTGGACTACGACGCCCGACTGGCCGCCGCCTGCGGCGAGTGGACCGACCGGTTCCAGCACCTCGACGAGCTGTTCGCGGCGAATCACCCGCACCCGGACCACCACCACCTGGCCTTCCTGGCGACCCAGCCGGGCCGGCAGGGTGAGGGGTTGGGCAGCGCGTTGATGCGGCATCACCACGCGTGGCTGGACGCCAACGGGATGCCGGCGTACGTGGAGGCGAGCAGCCCGCGCAGCCGGGACCTGTACGCGAAGCACGGTTACCTGGCCGGCGAGCCGTTCCGGGTGCCCGACGGCACCCCGTTCTGGCCGATGTGGCGGCAGCCGGCCGAGCGCTGACCCGTCCGTCACGCGAGCGGGACAACGGGGGTACGACGGTGGGCCGGGTCTGTCGACCCGGCCCACCGTCGTGACCTACCTCAGTACGTGCCGTCGAGCTGGCCGCGCAGCTTGGTCAGCGCCCGGGTCAACAGCCGCGAGACGTGCATCTGCGAGACACCGATCTGGTCGGCGATCTGCGACTGGGTCAGGTTGCCGTAGAAGCGCAGGGTCAGGATCTTCTGCTCGCGCTCGTCGAGGGTGGCCAGCGCCGGGCCAAGGGCGACGCGCAGCTCCGCCAGCTCGAACTCGCCGTCCTCGCCGCCGAGCATGTCGCCCAGCTCGGTGGCGCGCTCGCCGTCACCGGTCGGGGTGGACAGCGACACCGCGTTGTAGGCGCGGGCGCCCTCCAGGCCCTCCAGTACCTCTTCCTCGGTGAGCTTGAGGTGGGCGGCGATGTCGGCGACCGTCGGCGAGCGGCCGAGGGTCTGCAGGAGCGAGCTGTTGGCGTCGGAGATGGCCAGCCGCAGCTCCTGGAGCCGGCGGGGCACCCGGATGTCCCAGGTGCGGTCCCGGAAGTGCCGCTTGAGCTCGCCGATGATTGTGGGAATCGCGTACCCGGCGAAGTCGACGCCGCGGGACGGGTCGAACTTGTCGATGGCCTTGATCAGGCCAACCGCGGCGGTCTGGGCCAGGTCGTCGGTCGGCTCGCCACGGCCGCTGTAGCGGTGGGCCAGGTGGTTGGCCAGTGGCAGCCAGGCCTCGATGGCCCGGTCCCGCAGCGCGGCGCGCGACGGGTGGTTGGCGGGCAGGGCCGCCATGGCGTTGAGCAGGTCGGCGGCGCTGTCGGTGAGCGCGCGCGGGTCGAGCTTGGTGGTGGCCTTGGCAGTGGTGCTCGGCTGCTCAGTGATCGTTGGCGCGGTCATGGGTGGTCCTCCCTGCACCTCGTCCGCGGACAAAAAGGTGTGACGCTTTGGTTTAGCTTTGAATGGGCCGTTCGGGACTCACCTTAGCCTGATCGTCTCGCCGAAATCTAGCCGAAAGGCTGATGTACTTAAGGGGTGTCAGCCTACAAAAGCCGTAAATCGGGCGAGGTTAGCAAGGGATGTGATCGCCCTTACCCATCGTTGGCGCCCCTCAGCCGCTCAGCCCGCCCCGGACCATCCGGTCAGTCAGCCGACTCGACCGAGTGGTCAACATGAAATCCGACAGGTGGACGGGAGTGTCGACTATCCGTCGTTGTCCCGCCGGTGGGACCCGCCGTAGCGTCGCGTGTACACACCCGGTTCGGAGGCACCGTGCTCGATCCAACCGCTCCCCAGCTCGTCGTGAACAGTCGCACGCTCTACTTCAGCTGGATCCCGGCGGACCCGGACGCCGTCGCCGCACTGGTCCCGCCGGGCCTGCGCCCGCGCCCCGACCACCAGGTGTTCCTCAACCAGTACGTCGTCGAGGACGAGACGCAGACCTCCGGCTTCGGCGCGTACTCACTCACCTACCTCGGCGTCTCGCTGCTCGGCGTCGACGCGCCCGGCGGGCTCAACCCGGGCGGCTGGTGGACCACCTACGTGGCCTCCAGCAGGGTGGTTCGTGAGTACGCCGCCGCCCGCGGCGCCCCGGTGTTCAGCGGCCGGACCCGGATCGAGGTGAGCGGCGAGGCCCTGCTCTCCGAGACGGAGATTGACGGGACGACGTTCATCCGCGCGCGGTGCCGGGTGGGGGAGACGGGCCACGCGATCAGCAGCGGGCACCACCGCTACTTCACCCGCCGCGACGGCCAGCTGCTCAGCTCGGTCTACCCGTTCGTCGCCGAACCGGTCGCCCCGTTCGAGATCGAGTCGGTGGAGTTCCTCCAGCCGGGGCACCCGATGTACGCGCTCCGCCCGGCCAACCCGCTGACCATCGGCTTCGGCTACTACTCGCCGCGCTCCTCGTTCGCCTACCCCGGTGGGCTGAGCGTGCACCCGGTCGTCACGGCGGCGGAGCCGATCCGGTCGACTCACCAGGTGCCGGCCAGCCTCGCCCGCAGCGGCCTGCCATCCGGGTCGTAGACCAGCCGGTACACCGGCAGCGCCCAGGCGCGGGTGAACCACGGCAGCCGCTCGGGGCGGTGCGGGCGCAGCCGGCCGGGTGGCCGCTCGCCCACCTGGCCGTCGTCGTACCACCGTTGGAGCGCGTCGGCGGCGGACGTGACGGCCGCGACGGCGTCCGCCGGGTCGAGCAGGTCGGCGTCGTCCGCGCCGTCCGGGTCCCGATCCAGGTGCTCGCGCCAGAGCCGTAGCCGCAGGTCCCGGGCGAAGGTCCGCGCACCGTCGCCCTGGCCGGCCGGGTCGATGGGCGCCCGCTGGTCGCGGGTGACGTCGAGCACCGCGCAGGACAACTCGCTGTCGTGCGTCCAGGACCGGCGGTTGAAGTTGTCGCTGCCCACGCTCGCCCAGACGTCGTCGACCACGCACACCTTCGCGTGCACGTAGACCGGGCCGCCGGCGTGGTTCTCCACGTCGAACACGTGCACCCGGTCGGGGGCGGCCCGTTCGCACAGCGACAGCGCCTGCTCGCGGCCGACCATGTTCGGCGGCAGCGCGAACCTGCCGTCCACGTCCGGGTGCCGTGGCACCACGGCGATCAGGTGCAGCTCCGGGTTGTCCCGCAGCGCGTGCGCGAACAGGTCCGCCACCTCGGCCGACCACAGGTACTGGTCCTCCAGGTAGATGAGTCGGCGGGCGCGACGTACCGCCTTGGTGTAGCCCCGGGCCACGGTCCGCTCGCCGTTGGGCGCGAACGAGTAACGCGGGCGGACGGCCGGGTAGGTGCGCAGCACCTGGATCTGGTGCGGACCACACTCGGGCGGGTCGGCGGGTTGCTCGGGCAGCGGGTCCGGCCGCAGGTCCGCGCCGCGCAACCGGTCCCGCAGGTAGGCCATCGGGTTCTCCGAGTCCAGCGGCATCGGGTCGGTCCAGCGTTCCCGGAACAGCGTGTCCAACGCGCCGACCACCGGGCCGCGCACCGCGAGCTGCACGTCGTGCCAGGGCGGGTTGGGCCCGTACCGGGGCGACATCTGCACCGGCTGCGGATCACCGTGGTGATCGGCGTCGTCGCGCCGGCTGTGGCACAGGTCGATCCCGCCGGCGAACGCGACGTCCCGTTCGGGCGCGCCCAGGTGTCGCAGCACCACGAGCTTCTGGTGGTGCGAGCCGCCCCGCCGGACCCGCTGGTCGAGCAGCACCTCACCGCCGGCCGCGGAGATCGTCTCGCTGAGGTCGCGATTTTCCGCCTCGCTGTAGGCGAGCGTGTCGAGGTGCGAGCGCCAGATCAGGCCCTTGACCACCACGCCGCGCTGGGCGGCCTGGGCGAAGAGTTGGGCCACGGTCGGGCCGTCGGGACGCAGCCGCTGGTCCGGGTCGCCGCGCCAGTCGGTGAAGAACAGGTGGTCGCCCGACCCCAGTGCCTGCACCTCGTCGACCAGCCGGTCGAAGTACCCGGCACCGTGAATCAACGGCTCAGCGAGGTTTCCCTTGGTCCAGACGGGTAACCCAGAGACCGGGTTGGCGCGTTCCTGCGCGGTGAGGAACCAGTCCTGCGACGGCAACGTCCAGCCCCCCTGGAGGTCGGCAACGTCCTCACGGTAGGACCCCGGACGCGGGTCCGCACGCCAGCCCGGCGCTCCGGTGACCTGGCCAACGCCATCGAAACGGCGCGACAACAGCCGAGGAGACCACACCATGCCCCGCGACACGACGAATCCCGTGACCGAGTACCGCGAGCCGGCGGTGGAGAGCGAACGGGGTGCGCTGGTAGCGGTGTTGGTGATGGTGATTCTGGGTGTCGCCGGGATATTCGCGGTCTCCTGACCCGCCTGGGCGCCCCGTCCGATCGACGGGGCGCCCAGGCGGCGATCTCGCTGACTCAGGTCAGGGCCGCGCGCCCTGGCCGTCGGTGTGCGGCAACCGCTCGGCGGGGATCACGCCGAGCCGACCGGCCTTGAAGTCCTCGAACGCCTGGAGCAGCTCGTCGCGGGTGTTCATCACGAAGGGGCCGTACTGCGCCACCGGCTCCCGGATCGGCTTGCCACCCATGATGTAGAGATCCAGCGCCGGGGTGTTGCTGTCCTGCGCGGTGTCGGCGCTGAACCGCAGCGCGTCGCCCGGGCCGTGCACGGCGAGCTGGCCGGTGCGTACCGGCCGCCGGTCGGTGCCGACCGTGCCGCGACCGCCGAGCACGTACACCAGAGCGTTGAAGTCGGGCTGCCAGGGCAGATCGACCTGCGCCCCCGGTTGCACCGTGACGTGGGTGATGGTGATCGGCGTGAAGGTCGAACCCGGGCCGCGGTGCCCGGCGATCTCACCGGCGATGACCCGGATCAGCGCGCCACCGTCGGGCGTGGTGAGAAGCGCCGACTGACGGCCCCGGATGTCCTGGTAGCGGGGCGGGTTCATCTTGGCCGAGCGGGGCAGGTTGACCCAGAGCTGGGTGCCGTGGAAGAGCCCACCGCTCACCACCAGGTGCTCCGGCGGCGCCTCGATGTGCAGCAGGCCGCTGCCCGCCGTCATCCACTGGGTGTCGCCGTCGGTGATGGTGCCGCCACCGCCGTTGGAGTCCTGGTGGTCGAAGACGCCGTCGATGATGTACGTGACGGTCTCGAAGCCGCGGTGCGGGTGCCACGGCGTGCCCTTGGGCTCGCCCGGCGCGTAGTCGACCTCGCCCATCTGGTCGAGGTGGATGAACGGGTCCAGGTCGGCTGTCGACACCCCGGCGAAGGCTCGACGGACCGGGAAGCCCTCACCCTCGAAGCCGCTGGGCGCGGTGGTCACCTTGCGGACCGGGCGGAAGGTGGTGCTGTCGCCGAGCTGGGGCAGGCGCGGCAGGACGACGACGTTGTCGACGGTAATCGCGGGCATCGGGGGGCTCCTTAGCGGGTGGCGTGGGTGGACGAGGCGGCTCGGGCCGCTCGCAGGCGGCGGCCGAGCCGGTCGAAGACCCGGGTGAGGCAGGCGACCTCGGCGTCGTCGAGGTCGTCCATGAGATGGGCCCGGACCGACGCCAGGTGGTGCGGCGCGGCTTCGGAGAGGGCGAGCAGCCCGGCGGCGGTGAGGACCGCCTCGCTGCCCCGTCGGTCGTCCGGGCAGGGCTCCTTGCTGACCAGGCCACGGCGCTGCATGGAGGAGATCTGGTAGGTCAGGCGGCTGGGCGAGAAGATGAGCCGGTTGGCCAACTCGCCCATCCGCAGCCGCTGCCCCGGCGCCTCGGAGAGCAGGACCAGCACGTGGTAGTCGGCGAAGCTCAGCTCGCTGTCGGCGCGCAGGTCCTCTTCCAGCTGGGTGTAGAGACGCTGGCTGGCCTCGATGTAGGCGCGCCAGGCGACCTCTCGGGCGCGGTCCAGGCTCTCGGTCATGACCACGACAGTAGCACTACTTCAAAATTTAACTACCTCCGTTGAGCGTTGCCTGGGTCACCTTTTCGCTGTCGAACGGACGACTCTTGCAATTTTTAAGGAGATGGACGCGAAACCGGCGGCGCGGTGCTGGCCCGGTGTGCGAGACTCCCGCCTCGTGGAACACGTGGAACTCACCGACGCCGACCTCCTGCTGCGCCCGTGGCGAGACGGGGATGCTCCGGCGGTGCGCGATGCCCTGGGCGACCCGGCCATCGCCCAGTGGAACCCGCAGGGCGGCGGCCCGATCGACGACGAGGTCGCGCTGCTCTGGGTTCGCCGCCGGGCCGACTGGTCCGCCGGCGACCACGTCTCCCTGGCGGTGACCTCGGCGGCCGACGGGAAACTGCTGGGTTCGGTGTCGCTGCACCACATCCACCACGGCGACGCGTCCATCGGTTACTGGACGGCGCCGGCGGCGCGCGGGCGGCAGGTGGCGGTGCGGGCCGTGGTCCGCCTCACCGACTGGGCGTTCACCGACCTGCGGCTGCACCGGGTGGAGCTGTGCCACGCGGTGGCCAACCCGGCGTCCTGCCGGGTGGCCGAGCGGGCCGGCTACCTCGCCGAGGGGACGTTGCGCGAGTCGTACCGGTACGGCGACGGTCGCCGCTACGACGAGCACCTGCACGCCCGCCTGGCCACCGACAGTCAGCTCACCCGTTGACCTTCCGGATGAACGCCGTGAGGGTGGCCCGGACGCGGTCGATCCGCTCCGGCAGGGGCAGGGGCTCGGGCATCGGCGGCCCGGCGTGCTTCTTCCCCCGCACGTAGAGCGAGCAGGCCAGGTCGGAGCACATGTATGTGCCCACGGAGTCGCCCTGGCGTCCACTCGGACCGGCCTTGGGGGCGGTCATCAGCGAGACGCCGTCGCTCAGGTGCGTGGTCAGGCAGAGCGAGCACATGCTGCGCCGCACGCGCCCGGTCTGGTGCGTCGCGGCCCGCAGCACCACTCCGACGAGCCGGCCGTCGAATTCGGCGAGCAGGTAACCCCGCTGCGGCGCCGCCGGGTCCCGCCAGCCGAGGAAGTCGAGGTCGTCCCACTGGCGCGTGGCCAGATCGTTCGGCACGGTCAGCCTCTTCGCCTCACCCTGACTGCAGTTGACGAAGGATCTGCGGATGACGGATTCGGTAACGGCTAACATAGGTAGTAGCCTAGCTCTCCTAGGCAAACAATTAACCAGGCTAGGTTTGGGGTGTGCTGCATGGCACGTGCGGGGGTGACCGTCGAGCGCCTCACGCTGGCCGGGGCCGAGCTGGCCGACGAGGTGGGCGTGGAGAACGTGACGGTCGCCGCGCTCGCGCGGCACTTCGGCGTGAAGGACGCGAGCCTGTACTTCCACCTCAAGAACGCACAGGACCTGCGGGTCAGGATCGCTCTGCTGGCGCTGGCGGAGCTGGCCGACCGGGTCGCCGATGCCCTCGCCGGCCGCGCCGGCAAGGACGCGCTGGTGGCCTTCGCCAACGCGTACCGGGACTACGCGCGACAGCACCCGGGTCGCTACGCCGCCATGCAGATCGACCTCGACCCGGAGACCGCCGCCGCGAGCGCGGGCGTCCGGCACGCCGAGATGACCCGGGCGATCCTGCGCGGCTACCGGCTCTCCGAGCCCGACCAGACCGACGCCGTCCGGATGATGCACAGCACGTTCCACGGGTTCGTCAGCCTGGAGAGGACCGGCGGCTTCCGGCACACCCCGCGGGCCGCGGACGACTCGTGGTCGCGCACCCTGGACGCCCTCGACGCCGTCCTCACCAACTGGCCGCCGCGCTGACGGCCGGGCGGGCCTTTGCCCTGCGGGCGACGAGCGCGCGGCGCTGGGCGAGCAGGACGAGACCGAGGCCCGCCAGGAACCAGGTGGCGAGGATGACGAGGGGCGTCACGGTGTGCGCGCCGTCGAAGTAGCCGAAGTTGTTGACCGCCCGCACGGCCGCGCCCGGTGGCAGCTTCGCCGAGATCGCCTGCGCCCATCCGGGTAGCAGGTCGACCCCGATCGCGGCTCCGCTCGTCGCGTTGCCGATGGTCGTGAGAGTGAGGACGGCGAGGGCGATCCCCGCCGGGCCGAGCCAGGCCCCGAGCGCCTTCGTCGTGAAGGCGCTGGCGGCGGACAGGAGGATGAGCGAGAGGGCGAGCAGCGGGAACGGGGCCGTCAGCGATCCGTACACCGGACCCGCGACGGTCGCCGCGATCACACCGATCAGGACGGCGAATCCGCCCATCGCGTAGAGGCGGTGGCGCAGGCGCACCTTCGCGGTGGCCGCGGTGAGCCCCTGAGCGAGGACGAACGACGAGAGGGTGACGCCGAACACCACGTAGAAGCCAGACAGCCCTCGGCTGTCGTAGGTCGTCAGCGGCACGATGTCGTTCTCCTGGACGGTCGCCCCGGCCTTCTCGGCGAGACCGGCCGCGAGCTGACGCGCGGCGCCGCTCTCGCTGAACCCGCTCGCGCCGGCGTAGTCGAGGGTCAGCGTGGTGGGGGAGGTCGCGCCGAGGACGGCCACGGCGTCGCCGTGTCGCACCAGGGCCTCGCCGTCCGCGACGCTCGCGACCTCGGTAACGGCCACGGCGTTGCCGAACCCCGCCCGTGCGGTGTTCGACAGCTGCGCGCTGACCACGGCGATCGGCAGCTGGCTCGGCTGGGGGCTGCGTTGCAGTCCGACATAGACCGCGATGAACGCGGTGCCGATGATCAGCCCGGTGATCACGAGCGTGGTCCAGGCTCGGCGCTGGGTGACGACGGGCGACGGCTCGTCGGTACGTGGACCGGATGGCGACGTCATGGGTGCTTCCTCGGGTAGTGTGGTTTGAATGTCCAACCAAACGAACCGTAGCACCGACGGTTTGAAAATCAAACCAGAGCGGGACTCTCTCGCTGTGGCGCTGGATGCGGTAAACGACAGGTGGTCGCTGCACATCGTGCGAGCGCTCGCATTCGGCGCGTCGCGGTACACCGAGATCCTTCGCGCCGTCGGCGCGCCAAGGGACGTCCTCGCCGCCCGACTGCGAAAACTGGCCGAATCCGGCATCCTCCAGGCCCGTGCCACCGAGAACGGCAAGGTCGCGGGGTACGAACTCACCCAGAAGGGCAAGGACCTCGGGCAGGTCATCCTCGTGCTCAAGCGCTGGGGTGACACGTACAGCGAGAGTGACGTGCCCCGGGTCGACTTCACCCACGACGTGTGCGGTGAGGTCTTCGTCGCCGAGGTGCGCTGCCGGGCGTGCGGCAAGCCCGTCCGGTCCGGAGAGCTGTCATTCGATCAGGAGTCCCCAGCATGTTGAGCGATTTGGAGTTGGCCGACTGGCGGGAGCGGGTTGCCCGGCTGTACCTGTCCGACGTCGACCTGGCCGGCTTCCGCGCCGGCCGCGACGAGCTGTTCGCCACCCACCCGCAGAGCCCGATCCCGGTGGCGGACCGGCCCGGCTTTTCCGGGGTGCGCTACTTCCCGCCCAATCCCGAGGCCGTGGTGGAGGCGCCCCTGCGCTCGGCCAGCGGGGAGTTGCGCATCGACACCGGGGGCCCGGACGGGGTGATCGCGTACCGGCGGGTCGCCGTGGCCGAGACGCCTTGGGGTCCGCTGACCCTGTGGTGGATCGAGGCGTACGGGGGCGGGCTGTTCGTTCCGCTGCGCGACGGCACCTGCGGGCAGGGGAGCTACGGGGGAGGGCGGTACCTCACCGACACGGTGAAGGGCACGTTCGGCCGGGGCGTCGAGCTGCTGCCCGGCGACCGGGTCCGGCTGGACGGCAACTACCTCTACAACCCGAGCTGCGCCTACGACGACCGCTGGGCCTGCCCCCTGGCGCCGCCGGAGAACCGGGTCGAGGTCGACATTCGCGCCGGCGAGCAGACGTACACGACACACGGCAACGGTGGTTGAGCGAGCCGCCCCGGCGTGCTGCCGGGGCGGCCGATCGATCGTCGCTCAGCGGGCGGTGGCCGGCGAGCCGGGCATCTGCATCCGACCCATCAGCTGTCGGGCCTGGTCGGCGAGCTGCGCGTCGACGGTCACCGCGTACTGGCCGGCGCGGAGCGAGCTGGCCGAGGTGAAGTCCCGCTGCCCGCCCGTCATCGCGTGCGCGACGGCACCGAACACGGCGCCCCAGATCGCGCCGATGACCAGCCCGACCACGATCACCGCCAGCCAGTTGCCGACGGTGAAGATGCCGAACAGCAGGCCGATGAAGAGCCCGAACCAGGCGCCGGTGCCGGCGCCGAGCAGTCCGGCGCGACCTGTGGTCATCCGCCCGAGCACCGTCTCCACCAGGGTGAGGTTGGTGCCGACGATAGCGGTGTGCTCCACCGGGAAACGGTTGTCGGCCAGATAATCGACCACCCGCTGCGCGGTCGGATAGTCCGGGTACGAGCCGATCGTCACTGTCGGCGGGCCGGTCTCCGGCCCGTGGCCGTTACCGCCCGGTGTCGAGAGGCGACCGGCCGGTCCGGTTGGAAGCAGGTTGCCGTCCTGTGTGCCGGGCCGCCACGCGGCGGTCGGCCCCGAAGCTGACGTCATGAGCATCCTCCCTCGTCAACCCGCCGGGTTCCCACCCGTGTCGACCGGTAACACCGGCCAGCGCGGCGCGGGTCATCCCCGACCTGGGGGAATGGGTACGGACGGCCCGGGTAGGCAGTCAGGTGGAGAGCGGACAGATCAGCGACTACGGTTTCCTCGCCGACGGCCGCAGCGCGGCGCTGGTGGACGCCTCGGGCTCGGTGAACTGGTGGTGCCCGGGGCGGTTCGACGGCCCGTCGGTGTTCGGCCGGCTGCTCGACGACGACGCCGGACACTGGTCGATCCGGCCCGAGGGCGACTACACGGTGCAACGTTGCTACCTCGACGACACCCTTGTTTTGCGCACCGTCTTCCGCACCGCGCAGGGGGAGGTCGCGCTCACCGACGCGCTCGCCTTCGAGCCCGGCAGCCGGGGTCACGACATCGGGCTGCGCTCCCCGCAGGTGCTGGTCCGTAGCGTGCGAGGGCTCACCGGTGCGGTGCCGATGCGGGTGCACTACCGGCCGCGCTTCGAGTACGGGCGCACCATCGCGTACCTGGTCGAGCGGGAGGACATGCTCGAGGCCATCGCCGGGGCCGCACGGCTCACGTTCCGCAGCAGCATGCCGTTGTCGTGCGGTGACGACGGCGATGCCGCAGCGACGTTCACCGTCCGCGCCGACACGACCCACAACTTCACCCTCGGGTACGCCCCGACCTACGACGCCCCACGGCCGGAGGTGCCGGACGCCGACCAGACGATCGCCGACACCGTCGCCGGCTGGCGGTCCTGGACCGACGAGCACGACTACGACGGCCTCTACGCCGAGCAGGTGCGGCGCAGCGGGCTGGTGATGCAGGGCATGACGTACCGGCCCAGCGGCGCGGTGGTGGCCTCGGTGACCACCTCCCTGCCGGAGAAGCTCGGCGGCGATCGCAACTACGACTACCGCTACGTCTGGGTACGCGACTTCAGCCACACCCTGCGGGCGCTGTGGCGGTCGGCGTGCTTCGACGAGGTGCGGCGACAGTTCGCCTGGTTGGGTCGGGCGATGGGCCGGATCGACGACCAGCCGGTGCCCATCATGTACGGGGTGCTGGGGGAGCGGGACCTCACCGAGCACCGGCTGGACCAGCTCGGCGGTTACCGCGACAGCCCGCCGGTGGTGACCGGCAACGACGCCTGGCGGCAGCGGCAGAACGACATCTACGGCGCGGCAATGGACGCCGCCTGGCTGATGCGGGACCAGTTGGAGCCGTTCGACCCGGAGGTCTACCACCTGCTCCGGTTGCTCGCCGACCAGGCCGAGCAGGACTGGAAGAAGCCGGACGCGGGGATGTGGGAGGAGCGGGGCGTCCAACACCACCACGTGTCCTCGAAGGTGGAGTGTTGGGTAGCGCTGGACCGGGCGGTCCGCTTCGGCGACCGGCTCGGTGAGCCGCAGGACCTGGCCCGCTGGACGGCGGCCCGGGACGAGGTGCGCCAGGCGGTCCTCACGCGGGGGTGGAGCGACCGGCTCCAGTCGTACACCGGGATCTTCGATTCCGACGAGCTGGACGCGTCGGTGCTGGTGATGCCGCTCGTGGGGTTCATGCGGGCCGACGACCCGCGGATGCGCTCGACGGTCCGCGCGGTGGAGCGGCGGCTGTCGCACGAGGGTCTGCTGCGCCGCTGGGACGGTGACCCGGCGGGCTTCGTGATCTGTTCGTTCTGGCTGGTGAGTTGTCTGGCGTTGGGCGGTGAGCGGGAGCGGGCGCACGAGTTGTTTCGTGATCTGGCCGGTCGGGTCAACGACCTGGGCCTGTTCGCCGAGCAGATCGACCCGCTCACCGGCGAACAACTGGGCAACTTCCCGCAGGCGTTCTCGCACATCGGCCTGATCAACGCCGCCGGTGTGCTGACCGACGTCGAGCGGGACCCGACGTTGCGCGAGTGCGCGATGCCCCCGGCACACTTCACCCCGACGCGCGGCTGAGGCCGTACTTTCGTCTGAATCTTGACGACTTTCGATTCGTTGACGTGAAGTTCTATCGCCTTCCAGTGAAAGACGTTAATGTCCGGGACACCGCGGTGCTCCTCCAGTCGGCGGGAGCGGCACCGAGATCCCCCGGACAGCTGGAGGTCTCGTGTCCCGCACTCCGCGTCGACGTCTCGTCGCCGCCACCACCCTGCTCACCGTCCTCAGCGCCCTCTGCCTCGCCCCACCGGCCGCCGCGCGTGCGCGCGCCGAACGCCCCGTCCCGGTCTCCCTGGCCGGCGCGGCCCTGGCGCCGCCCGCCACCGTCGGGTTCGAGAAGATCGCCCTCGACGGCGGGCTCTCCATGGGAGAACCGATCGAGTTGGCCGTCGCCCCCGACGGCAAGGTCTTCTTCATCAACCGGGGCACCAGCAGCGGCGGCGGTCAGGTCCGTCTCTACAACCCGGCGACGAGGTCGACAACTGTCGCGCTGACCCTGCCACTGGACGCCCGCTTCGAGGACGGCCTGATCGGCATCACGCTGCACCCGGGCTTCGCGACAAACCGCTGGGTCTACCTCTTCTACTCGCCCAAGGTCACCCCGCTGGTCAACCGGATCAGCCGGTTCACCTTCAACCCGTCCACGTCGCTGCTCGACCCGGGCAGCGAGAACCTGCTCATCGAGTGGCCCACCGAACGTGACCTGTGCTGTCACTCGGCCGGCTCGATGAGCTGGGACACCGCCGGCAACCTGTACTTCGCCGTCGGCGACAACACCAACTCCGGCGGCGACTCCGCCGGCATGGCCCCGATCGACGAGCGGACCAGCCGCAACGCGCAGTACGACGCCCAGCGCACGTCGGGCAACACCAACGACCTGCGCGGCAAGATCAACCGGATCCACCCGGAGAACGACGGCAGCTACACCGTCCCCTCCGGCAACCTCTTCGCGGCCGGCACCGCGCGCACCAGGCCGGAGATCTACGTGCTGGGGGTGCGCAACCCGTACCGGATCTGGGTGGACCGCAAGGCCAACAACACCCTCTACTGGGGCGAGGTCGGCCCGGACGCCGGCGCCGACCTCGCCAACCGTGGCCCGGCGGCGTACGACGAGTTCAACCGGGCCAACGGTCCGGGCAACTACGGCTGGCCGTACTGCGGCGGCCCCAACGTCGCCTACAACGACTGGGACTTCGCCACCGCCTCGCCGCGCGGCTGGTTCCCGTGCGGCGGCTCGACCGGCCCGGTCAACAACTCACCCCGCAACACCGGCCTCCAGCAGCTGCCGGCGACGAAACCGGCGCTGGTCTGGGAGCAGCACGGTGGCAGCGAGGACTGGCCGGCGCTGGACAACCCCGGTGGGTGCGGGTCGCCGAACCACGTCGAGGTCTACCACTACGACCCGAACCTCGCCTCCGACGTGAAGTGGCCGGCCTACTACGACAACAAGTGGCTCATCTCCGAGTACTGCCGGAACTGGATCAAGGAGGTCCAGTTCGACAACGGCAACCCGGCCACCGGCGTGCCCACTGTCATCGAGCCGGTACTCGCCGGCATGAGGTTCGTCCACCCGATCGACTGGCAGTTCGGCCCGGACGGCTCGCTCTACCTGCTCGAATACGGAAGCGGCTACTTCTCCGGCGCCGCCGACGCCGGTCTCTACAAAATCAACTACGTGCAGGGCGGCCGATCGCCGGTGGCCAAGGCCACCGTCAACAAGGACAACGGGCTGGCGCCGCTCGCGGTGACCTTCTCCAGCGCCGGCAGCTCCGACCCGGACGGTGACCCGCTGACGTACGCCTGGGACTTCACCGACAACGGCAGCACCGACTCGACCGCCGCCAACCCCTCCTTCACGTACTCGGCGAACGGCACGTACAACGCCCGACTCACCGTCAACGACGGCACCGGCCGCAGCGCGACAACGTTGGTGGCGGTGGTGGTCGGCAACAACCGGCCGACGGTCACGCTGAACGGGCTGCCCGCCGGCGGGCTCTTCGACTGGGGGCAGGACCTGACGGTGAGCGCCACCGCCACCGACCCGCAGGACGGCACGCCGGCCTGCTCGGCGGTGGTCGTCCGGGCCGCGCTCGGACACCAGGAGCACGCCCACGAGGAGGGGGAGGGGACCGGCTGCGGCGCGACCTTCAACACCGGCCCGGTGCACGCCGGCCCCGACTCGGTGCTGTTCTTCGTCCTGCGCGGCAGCTACACCGATCGCGGCGCGACCGGCTCGGCCGGCCTGACCGGGGAGAAGGAGATCATTCTCTTCCCGAAACAGTGGCAGGCCGAGCACCTCGTCCAACTCAACGGGCCCAAGGTGATCGACCAGGCGGCGGCCGAGGGCGGCAAGCGGCTCGGTGACATCCAGAGCGGCGAGAACGTCCGGCACCACGCCGTGAGCCTCAAGGGCATCACCGGCGTCCGCGCGCGCGTCTCCTCCGGCGGCCCCGGTGGGACCATCTCCTTCCGGTACGACTCACCGACCGGCACCGAGGTCGCCCGGATCCCGGTGCCGAACACCGGCGGCTGGGACAACTACACCGAGCTGAGCGCCACGGTGACCAGGCCCGACGACGGCACCCACGACCTGTACCTGGTCTTCACCGGCGGCAGCGGCGCGCTGCTGGACGTGGACAGCTACACCTTCACCGGCCCGGGCGTCGGCACCGGTGGGGCCCGCACCGGCGAGGTCAAGGCCCTCGGCAAGTGCGCGGACATCGCCTCCAGCCAGACCGCCAACGGCACAGCGGTGCAGACCTGGACCTGCAACGGCACCGCCGCGCAACGCTGGACCCTGCCCGGCGACGGCACGGTACGCGGACTCGCCAAGTGCCTGGACGTGAAGGCGAGCGGCACCACCGACGGCACGCTCGTGCAGCTCTACGACTGCAACGGCAGCGGGGCCCAGCAGTGGGCCGCACAACCGGACGGCAGCCTGCGCAACCCGCAGTCCGGCCGTTGTCTGGACATCCCCAACTCCGACCTCACCGACGGTCGGCAACTGCGGATCTGGACCTGCAACGGCACCGGCGCCCAACGGTGGACCCTGCCCTGACCGGTGCCTGACCGACGTCGTGCCCGTGCCCCCGGGGTCGGCGCGATCCGGCCGTCCACCCGCGTCCCCGGGTGGGCGGCCGGGGCGCGGGGGAGAATGCCGGGATGCGGCTGGTACTCACGGCGGACACCCACCTGCCCAAGCGGGCCCGCGATCTGCCCGGGGCGCTCTGGGCGGCGATCGAGGAGGCGGACGTGGTGGTGCACGCCGGCGACTGGGTGGACGAGGCGTTGCTCGACGCGATGACCGCGCGGTCGCGGCGACTGGTCGGGGTGTACGGCAACAACGACGGGCCGGCGCTGCGCGCCCGACTGCCGGAGGTGGCCCGGGTCGAACTCGACGGCCTGCGCGTCGCCGTGGTGCACGAGACCGGACCACGAACCGGTCGCGAGAAGCGGTGTGCCGCCCGGTTTCCCGATGTCGACGTGCTGGTCTTCGGGCACTCGCACATACCCTGGGACACCGAGGCGCCCGGCGGGCTGCGACTGATCAACCCCGGCTCGCCCACCGACCGACGCTCCCAACCGCACGCCACCTACCTCAGCGCCACGATCGACAGCGGCCGCCTGACCGAGGTGACGCTGCACCGCCTGACCCGCGACTGACCGTCGGCAACGGTGCCGACCACGGACCCCTCCAGCGGGTTACTGGCCTCGGCCCGTCTCGGCCTGGAGCTCGTCGATGCGCTTGGACGCCTCGGCCTTCGTCAGGTCCGCGGGAAGCTCCGTGTCGGCCTCCCGGGCCAGCGTGCTCAGGTAGGACTCCTGCGCGGCGGTGGGCGGTTCGTCGCCGGTGACCCACTCGTCCGGGTCCTTGATCGCGGCGCGCTGGTCACCCTGCTGATTGCTGCGGTCCGTCATCGTCATCATCCTCTCTTCGAACAGGTGTGCCAGTACCCCTGATCCCACTCGTTCATACCTGTCCGCCGGCCGCCACCTACGATCACCGAATGAGTGTGGATCCTTCACGCGTGGTGGTGGTCGGGGCGGGCATCGCCGGGCTGGCCTGTGCGGTCGAGCTGACCCGGGCCGGGGTGCCGGTGCAGGTCCGGGAACGCGGGCACGTCTGTGGCGGCCGGATGGCCAGCAAACGCTTCGAGGGCCGGCCCGCGGACATCGGCGCCGCGTACTTCACCGCCAGCGACCCGGACTTCGCCGCCGTTGTCGAGCAGTGGCGCGCCGCCGGGCTGGTCCGGGAATGGACCGACACCTTCCAGGCCTACGACCGCACCGGCCGCCACGACGTGCCCGGGCCGATGCGCTTCGCCGCACCGCGCGGGCTGCGCTCCCTCGTCGAACACCTGGCCGCCGAGGTGTCGGTGACCGTCGACCGGCTGGTGCTCGGCGTGGAGCCCGGGCCGACAGTGGACGGCGAGTCGTGCGCGGCCGTCGCGCTGGCCATGCCGGGCCCGCAGGCCGCCCTGCTCCTCGACCCGGCCCTGACCGCCGCCACCCAGGTCGTGCAGGCGCAGCGCTGGTCGCCGACACTGGCCGCGGTGCTGCGGTTCCCGCCCCGACGCTGGCCGGACTTCCGGGGCGCGTTCGTCAACGACCACCCGGTCCTCGCTCTCGTCTGCGACGACGGCGACCGACGCGGCGACGGCGCGCCGGTGCTCGTCGCGCACACCCAGCCGGAGTTCGCCGCCGGGCACCTCGCCCAGCCCACCGCGGCCGGGCCGGCCATCGAGCAGGCCGTTCGGGACCTGCTGGGACTGCCCGAGCAGGCCGTCGACGTGCACGTACACCGCTGGACCTACGCCAAGCCGACAAGCTCCGCCGCCGCCGACACGTACCACCTCGACGCCGACGGGATCGGCCTGGCCGGCGACGCGTTCGGCAAGCCCCGGGTGCAGAGCGCCTGGCGCTCCGGCCGGGACCTGGGACGCGCCATCGCCGCCCGCCTGACCTGACCCGTGCCGGCTCAGGCGGGAGCGGGCGCAGTGGCCGGTGCGGTCACGCGTGGCCCGCCGCGGCGACCGGCCGGGCGTCGGCATCCCGCTCGGCCGGGTCGGAGGTCCGCTCGCCCTCCCGGTCGAGCAGCTGCATGACGGGGGTCGCCGTGATGCCGTGCGCCACCACGGACACGAGCACCACCAGCCCGACGGTCGCCCACAGCAGCTCGGCCTGCGGGAAGTCCGCCTTCGTGGTGGCGTACGCGAGGTAGTAGAAGGAGCCGACACCGCGGATGCCGAACAACGAGATCACCCAGTGCTCGGCGGGTCGTCCCGGCGCGCCCCGCAGCGACAACCACCCGACCAGCGGCCGGACCAGGAACACCAGCGCCAACCCGACGGCGGCCGCCGGCCAGGTCAGCGGGGCCAGCAGTCCACCCACGATCGCGCCGCCGAGCAGCAGCAACAGCACCAGGGTGAGCAGCCGTTCCACCTGCTCGGCGAAGTCGTGCAGCACCGAGTGGAACTCGTGGGTCCGTTCGGCGGCCCGGATGGCCCGCGCGGCCACGAACACCGCCAGGAAGCCGTACCCGCCGACCACCTCCACCAGCCCGTACGCCAGGAACGTGGCGGCCAGCGCCAGGAAACCCTCGGCGTGTCGGGCCAGCCGCAGCTCACTGGGCGCGCGGAAGAACAGCTTGCCGAGCAGCCAGCCGATCAGCAACCCACCGCCGACCCCGACGCCCACCTTCCAGAGCACGTCCACCGTGAACCACTCGGCCATCCATTCGCTCGGGGCGAGGCTGGTCGAGGCGATGGCGATGGCGGCGTAGACGAACGGGAACGCCAGCCCGTCGTTGAGGCCGGCTTCCGAGGTCAACGCGAAGCGGACCTCGTCCTCGGAGTCCTCCACGTCCGTCGGCTCGCCGACCTGCACGTCGGCGGCGAGCACCGGATCGGTCGGGGCCAGCGCGGCGCCCAACAACAGGGCGGCGGCCGGCACCAGGCCCGCCCACCACCAGCCGAGCAGGGCCACCGCCGCGATGCACAGCGGCATGGCGATCGCCAGCAGCCGCCAGGTGGACGACCACCGCCGCCAACTCAACGGTCGGTCGATCTTGAGGCCGGCGCCCATCAGCGCGACGATCACACCGATCTCGGTGAGGTGGGTGGTCAGCTCCGGGTGGGCCAGCGGGTCGGGGGTCGGCAGCCCGACCGGCAGCAGGAACACCAGCATGCCGAGGGCGAGGAAGGCGATCGGCATGGACAGCGGACGCCGCTCCAGCACCCGGGGCAGGATGCCCGCGAGCAGAGCGCCCAGGCCCACAAGCGCGAACGCCACGTCTACCGGCTCCACGGCACCACCCTTCGCCCGCACCCGCGCGGCGCGGGCAGGTGGTGACAGACCTTGCCCCGCAAGGGCTCCGGCTATGCGCGTACGCGCGGGTGAACCGGAGTGAGCCTCACCTCGGCCGGGCCAGCGGCGAATCCGCCAGTTCGTCGAGCAGCGCGGCCGGGTCGTCGTACACCGCCACCGCGCCGGCGCCGGCGAGCTCGCCACGGCTGGTGCCGCCACACGTCAATCCGACGCACGGGATGCTCAGCTTGCCGGCCGCCACGACGTCCCACACCGAGTCGCCGACGAAGACCACCCGCTCGGCGGCCAACCCGGACTGCTCCAGCGCGGCGACCAGGATGTCCGGGGCGGGCTTGCTCTGCTGGGCGTCCGCCGACGAGGTGACCGTGTCGATCACGTCGTCGGCGGCCAGCGCCCGGCGCAGCGCGCCCACCTCGGGCTCCGAGGCGGAGGTGGCGAGCACCACCCGCAGGCCCCGCTCGGCGCAGGCGCGCAGCAGGTCGGCGGCCCGGGGCAGCGGGGTGAGGCGTTCCCAGTACTCGGCGTACAGGGTGTCGTGCGCGTCGCGCAACTTCTCGTCGGCGTCCCGGTCCCGCTCGGGGCCGAGTAGGTGGTCGAGGAGCTTGTCCGAACCCATCCCGATCGAGCGGTGCACCACCGCCATCGGCACCGGCTGGTCGGTCTGGCGCAACGCCTCCCACCAACTCACCGTGTGCAGGTAGGTGGTGTCCACCAGGGTGCCATCGACGTCGAAGAGAACTCCGGCGGGCTGGTCGGTACGCATGGGCGTCCTCCTACCCGTCGGACGGCTCAGGGATGCGCGGTCGGTGGCGTGAGAATCTCGAACCAGACAGTGGAGCCGCGGACCGACGGGTCGGTGCCCCAGGCGTCGCTGAGCTCCTCGATCAGGCCGAGGCCACGCCCACGACTGCTCAACGTGTCGGTGCGGGTCCGGGTCACGGTGCCCCGGGTGCCGGAGTCGGCGACCGAGACCAGGAGACGCTCGGGGCTGAGGTCGATCTCCACCCGGGCGGCGGTGCCGGCGTGCAGCAACGCGTTGGTGGTCAGTTCGCTTGTGCACAGCACGGCCGCCCCGATCACCGACTCGGCCACCTGCCACTCGGTGAGCTGGCCGGTCATCCAGTGCCGCACCCGGCTGGGCGCTGTCGGCTCCGCGGGCACCTCCATGCCCGCCGAGCGGCTCGGCTTGAGCGCGTGCTCGACGGCCAGCACTGCCACGTCGTCCTCGGTGCTGCCGGGCACCGCCGCGGTGGCCACGGCGCAGAGGGCGCGGGGGTCGCCACTGCCGGCCTTCGCGACGGCGTCGCCGAGGGTGGCCAGCCCGGCGGTGAGGCTCTGCCGACGACGCTCCACCACCCCGTCGCTGAACAGCAGCAGGGTGTCGCCGGGGCGGAACGCGACAGTGGTGGTGGGTGGCCGACCGCCCAGACCCAGCGGGGGACCGGCCGGCACGTCGACGTACTCCGCATAGCAGCGGCCCTCCGGGTCGCTGCGGCGGATCAGCGGCGCGGGGTGACCGGCGCTGGCCAGGGTCAGCTCCCCCCGCTCCGCGTCGATGACCCCGAACGCCACTGTGACGAAGAGCTCGTGGGTGCTGGCCTCCGCGCCCAGGCTGGTGACCAGCCGGTCCAACCCGGCCAGCACCGCGTCGGGGGCGGGATCGGCAAGTGCCAGAGCGCGCAGCGCGGCCCGAACCTGACCCATCCGCGCGGCGGCCTGCACGTCGTGACCCGCGACATCGCCCAGCACCACGCCGAGCGCGCCGCCGGGCAGCAGGAACGCGTCGTAGAAGTCACCGCCGGCGGCGTTGCCGTCCACCCCCGGGTCGTAGCGGGCCGCCACCCGCAGCCGGGGCAGGTCCGGCAGGTGCTCCGGCAACATGCTGCGTTGCAACAACTGGGCAGTGCCGTGCTGGGTCTCGAACCGGCGGGCCCGCTCCGCGGCCTGGCCGATCAGCTCCACCGACGCGGCCAGCAGCGCCCGCTCGGCGGGCGACCAGGTGTGCGGCACCTGGTAGCCGACCGCCAGCCCGCCGCGCACGACGGAGGTGCCCAGGGGAAGGGCCGCCATCGAGCGGACCTTCTGGTCGTGGCGGTCCACCGCGACCTCCCGCAACGGGTCCCCGTCGCGGACGAAGAACGGGCCGGCGGAGCGGGCCGCCTGCACCACCGGGGCCGACCAGCCCGCCGGAGCGCGCCGCCAGAGCGGAGGAAGCCGCTCGTCGGCCTCGTCCAGCAACTCGCCGCGGACCCGGCGCACCATGCGCCAACCGCCGCCGCCCTCGTCGACAGCGAACGAGGCCTGGTCCGGGTCGAACGTGGTGATCGCGTACCGCAGCGCCACCCGGGCCACGTCGTCGAGGGTGAGCGTGCCCGCGAGCGCGGCGGCCACCTCGCTGAGGCTCTGCAACTGCTCGGTGACGTGCGTGGTCTCGGCCGCGACAGTCAACGTGCCGACGATCTTCCCGGTGCTGTCCCGCACCGGCGAGTAGCCCCTGGTGAAGACCGCCTGCTCCACCGTCGCGGAGTGCCCCCGCACCAGCGGCAGGGTGGACTCCTTCTCCAGGAACGGCACGCCCTGCCGGTAGGTGCGCTCGAACACCTGGCCGACGCCGGGCAGCGCCCAGATCTCGGCGAACACCTCGGCTGCCGGGCGGCCGAGGGCGCTCGGGTGTTTCGCGCCCAGCAGTTCGGCGTAGGCGGCGTTGTAGAGCAGGACGAGGTCGTCGCCGTACGCCAGGGCCATCGGCATCGGCGAGGCGAGGATCAGCTCGATCACGGCCCGGACCGCCACGTCCCAGCTGTCGGGTGGGCCCAGCGGGGTGCCGGCCCAGTCGTGGGCGAGCACGGCAGCGGCCGCACCGGTGCCGGTGGACGCACCCGGGACCGGAGTAGCTGGCGTGGGGACTCGCCCGACCGTTCCTGGCATGTCCGCAGCCTAGTCGGCCCGTCGGAAAAGGCATCCGATCATGGCGGCGGGGCGTCGCCGCCATCGTCGGGCTGCCCGTTTGGGCAGTTCAGGACCCCTGACCGTCGGCCGGTCGGGAAAAACGCCGCGCGTTGCGCGGACTGCCGGACCGGTAGCCGGGTATGCGCCCGGCGCAGTCCATGCGACAGGAGGGACATCATGCTGAAAACCCTCGCGGTCCGGCAGGCCGACATCGGCGATGCCATCGCCGACACCTGGAGGTCGGTGCTGCTCTTCATCCCGAAGGCAGTGGCCTTCATCGTCATCCTGGTGGTCGGCTGGCTCATCGCCAGAGCCGTCCTCAAGATCGTGGATACGGTGCTGGAACGGGTGCACTTCGACCAAGCGGTCGAACGTGGCGGTATCAAACGGGCCCTGGAGAGAACGAAGTACGACGCCTCCGACATTCTGGCCAGACTGGCGTACTACGCCGTACTGCTGTTCACGCTGCAGTTCGCGTTCGGAGTCTGGGGGCCCAACGCGATCAGTGACCTGATCAGCGGCGTGGTGTCCTGGCTGCCGCGGGCGTTCATCGCGATCGTCATCGTGGTGGTGGCGGCCGCGATCGCCAACGCCGTCCGGGATCTGGTCACCGGGGCGCTGGGCGGGCTGTCGTACGGCAAGGTCCTGGCCGACCTCACGGCGATCTTCATCATCGCGCTCGGCGTGATCGCCGCGCTGAACCAGGTGGGTATCGCCACCACGGTGACGACTCCGGTGCTGATCGCGGTGCTCGCCACTGTGGCCGGCATCCTGATCGTCGGTGTCGGCGGTGGTCTCGTGAAGCCGATGCAGAACCGCTGGGACGGCTGGCTGGAACGGGCCGCCCGGGAAGCTCGGGCGGTGCAGCAGCAGCGTCAGGCCAACGCGGCCGGGCGGAGCGACGTGGAGCGGCAGATGGCCGACCGCGGGGGCGACCGCACCCAGGCGATGCCTCGGGTGGACGAGCAGGCTCCGCAATACCGTTCGTAGCGAGACGGCACGGCAGGTGGGGAGGGTGTTCCGCGTACGCGGGGCGCCCTCCCCGCGCCGGTCAGACCCCGTCGAGCGAGCGGGCCAGCGCGCAGACCGCGAGCAGTCGGGTCGGCAGCCACTCCGGGTGGCTCCAGTCCACCGGCGCGTCCGGCGGCGCCCACCCGTGCTCCAGCGCCGCGGCGCGGACCCCCTCGGCGTAGCCGGCGAGGGTCGCGGCGGTCAGCGGCTGGCGGTCACCGTCGAGGCTGTCCCGCACGGCGGCCGCGTGCTGGTCGACGAGGGCCAGCAGCCCCGGTCGCGCGGCGGCGGCCGCGAGCCCGACGGTGCCGAGGGAGACGGTGAGAGCGGCCAGGGTGGACCGCGCCGAGTCGACGGCGGTACGGGTGGCGACCCGGTTGAACGGCACACGCATGGTGACCGAGGCTAACCGACAGGTGACGGCGTTGCCGTCGGCCGCTCGGCGGATGTCGGCTGCGCCATTGCGCGTTCCGGGCTGACCGTGGGGGTTGATCCGGCACAGACGGGGCAGGAGGAGGACCAGAGGCGTTTCACGGCACGGAGGCAGGCGATGGGACAGCAGTCGGACGGACCGGACGAGCAGCACCGGCGACCGCCCGAGGTGAGCGACGAGACGGTCGCCGCGCTCGGCAGACTCAGCGAGGCGCTGGAGTGCGTGGAGCGGGCCCGGGGGCACCTCTACTCGGTGCACCAGTTGATCGGGCACGCCGACCTCATCCTCGGCGACGCGGTCGAGCAACTCCGCGCCGCCGGGCACGCGCGGCTCGCCGACCGGATCGACACGGAGTTGCTGGGCCGCAACGTCATCGCCGGGCGGTGGACGTTCCAGATCGTCGAGGACTTCGACGACGGCTACCACGCGCTGTTCCGGGAGTTGGACAAGCAGGCCCGTGACGAGTTGGTGGGCGGACGACGCCACCTCTACGAGGCGGAGATGAAGGAACGCCGTCGTAGCCGCGGCCGACCGGGGCACGAAGCCCGGCCGGGCAGCGCGGGTTAGTCGCTTGTCGCGTCGGCCGGGCGCCGCCGCGCCGCGTCATCGGCGATGATCACGGTCGCCACCATCAGGGCGACGCAGAGGCTGAACAGCCACGAGTCGTCGGCGACCAGCCGGGCGGACACGGGTGCCTGGAGGGCGGCGAGCAGGAAGCCGAGCCAGGCGAGCCGGCGCTGACGCGTCGAGAGGATTCCGGAGCCTTGATGCATCCCGAAATTCTTACGCGAGTCGGCCCGTTTGCCGTCCTCCGATCGGCCGATTCTGGATGAGCTGTCCGTTTTCTCGACCGTCCGGACACGACTTCTTTGCGCGTCGCGCAGTCGGGCGCTGACGGCACTAGGGTGCCCCTGCGGCAGGATGGTGTCCCGTGTCCACCGCCCCCGCACGTCCCCGCGCCGCCCTGCTCCTGCTGGCCTACCTCGCGTTCGTCAGCCTCGGCCTGCCCGACGGCCTGCTCGGTGTCGGCTGGCCCTCGATCCGCAGCGACTTCGGCGTACCGACCGAGGCGGTCGGCCTGGTGCTCACCGCGGGCACCGTCGGCTATCTGACCTCCAGCGTGCTGGCCGGGTTCACGCTGGCCCGCATCGGTGTGGGCGCGCTGCTCGCCGGCAGCACCCTGCTGGCCAGCCTGGCACTGACCGGCTATGCCCTGAGCCCGGTGCTCGCCGTGCTTGTCGGCTGTGCGCTGCTGCTGGGGCTCGGCTCCGGCGCTGTCGACTCCGGGCTCAACGCGTACGCCGCCGGGGCCTTCGGGCCGCGCCACATGAACTGGATGCATGCCTTCTTCGGCCTGGGCGTGGCGATCGGCCCGCTGATCATGACCGGGGCGCTGAGCGCCGGACTGAGCTGGCGCTGGGGTTACGGCATCGTGGCCGCCGCCCAGCTCGCCCTCGCCACCGCGTTCGCGCTCACCGTGCGGGCCTGGCGCCGCGGCGGCCCGGCCACCACCGGGGCCGCGACCGCGCCGGCCGTCCGGGTGCCGATCCGGGCGACCCTGCGGTTGCCGGCGGTGTGGTCCGGGACGCTCGCCTTCGTCCTGTACGTCGCCATCGAGGTGTCCGCCGGCCTGTGGGCGTTCCTGCTGCTGACCGACGGTCGGGGCCTGAGCGCGGCGGTGGCCGGCGGCTGCGTCTCCGCGTACTGGGGGAGCCTCTTCGTCGGGCGGGTCGTGCAGGGCGTGGTGGCCGAACGCCTGGGGGCGACGCTGGTGCTGCGCGTCAGCCTCGTCGGAATGGCGGTGGGCGCGGGACTGGTCGCCGTCCCCGGGCCGGCCGCGCTGGCGGTGCTCGGCCTGGTCGTGGTGGGGTTCGCCGCCGCGCCGGTGTTCCCGCTGCTCACCCTCACCACCGCCGAACGAGTCGGCGCGGCCCACGCGGACCGGGCCATCGGGTTGCAGATCGGCGCCGCCGGCATCGGCGCGGCGCTCGTTCCGGCCGGGCTCGGTGTGCTGATCGGCAACACGTCGGTGGAGGTGCTGGGCTCGGCTCTGGTGGTGCTCGCGCTGGCGTTGGTCGCGCTCCACGAGTGGGGCGCCCGTCGCTCGACCGACCGGCCCAACGGGCAGCCGGTGCCCGCCCAACCCGCCGGGGAGGCTCAGACGTCCGGTCCGGTCCGGCCGGTGGTGGAGGGGCGGTAACGGCGCTGCGGGTCGGTGTCCTCCCGGCTGTTGCCCTGGGCCTGGCCCGCACTGTCGTCAGCTGCCGGACCGTGGCCGAACGTCCCCTCCTCGCCCGCGTCGTTGCCTGTCACGTCGTCGGCCTGCCCGTCGATGCTGGAGCCGGCCACGGCCTGCTCCAACTCCTCCAGCGGAAGCCGTTCCTCGTCCCGCCACACCCTGATGTTGTCGTCGGTCATGTCCTGACCGGTACCCGGGCGCGATGATCGCAAACGGCGCCCGGCGAAAGGCTCGACACGGCGGTGGCCGCCAGGAATCTGGCGGCCACCGGTGTCACTGCGCGGGGGTCACGGCTGCGGACGGTCCACCGAGCCACGCCACGCGCCGGTCTCCTGACCGCGCCGCTCGATGTAGGTCTTGAACCGCTCCAGGTCGCCCTTGGCGCGCCGGTCGACGATGCCGAGCTTGTCGCCGGCCTGCTCGACCACACCGTGCGGCTCGAACTCGAGCTGGAGGGTGACCCGCGTCTTGTCCGCGTCGAGCCGGTGGAAGGTCACCACGCCGGCCTGCTGGGTGCCGTCGGTCGAACGCCAGGCGACCCGCTCGTCGGGAAGCTGTTCGGTGATCTCGGCGTCGAACTCGCGCTTCACGCCGGCGATGTCCACGGTCCAGTGGGTCATCGTGTCGGAGAGCTGCCGGACCTCGGACACGCCCTCCATGAACTCGGGGAACTGCTCGAACTGCGTCCACTGGTCGTACGCGGTGCGTACGGGCACGGAAACGTCCACATGTTCGGTAACGCCACTCATCTGGGAACCTCCTTCAGCCGCTGGTGGTCATCGGATCGGGGGGCGACCCGTCACCAGCGAGTTGTCTCGTTCTTGTTGCCGAGAGCGGCCCACACCTCGGAGACCGTCTGGTAGACGGTGCCCTCGGGCAGCCGTTCCAGCGCCGCCACGATGTCGTCCGGCGCCTCGTTCTCGCGGGCGCTGGCGATGAGCACCAGGCGGTCACCCGGCAGCGCGCTCATCGAGATGAACCGGCCGAGCCGGCTGCGCTGCTCGACGTCCGTGGAACTCATCCCCTGTGGGGTGCCGGTACGCAGGTCGCCGGCCGGGGCGGTGGTCGTCTCCGGCTGGTCCTCGCCCGCCGGCTCCGGCACCCGCGACTCCTCGACCCGAGAACCCCCGGTCCCCGGCCCCTGCACGAGGCCGCTGACCTCCTGACTCATCTGTTCGTCGATCCTCGGTCCGTGCTTGCTGTTGCCACGCTCCATGCCTTCTGCGCTACCCGGCACCCTGCCCGCTAAACCGGCACCCGGCCACGAACGGGCCCATGGTCCGACTCCGAACCGGACGACCGGCCGGAAACCGGAGGCTCAGTCACCGGCGGGCTTGCGGGGCGGCAGCACCGGATCGTCCGGGTCGGGGTCCCCGGCCTGCAACTGCCGCCCGCGCTGCACCTCGGCGTTGATCTGCACTCCCAGCATCAGCGCCGAGTTGGACAGGTAGAGCCAGACCAGGAACGCGATCGCCGCGCCCAGACTGCCGTAGGTCGTCTTGTACGAGGCGAAGGTGGCCACGTAGAAGCCGAAGCCGAAGGAGACCGCCGTCCAGGAGACCAGGGCCACCGCGCCGCCGGGGGTGAGCCAGCGGAAGCGGGGTTGGCGCACGTTCGGCGCGATCCAGAACAGCAGCGACAGCAGCACCATCATGACCATGGCGAGCACCGGCCACTTCGCCACGCTCCACACCGTGCGGGCCAGGCCACCGGCGTTGATCAGATCGCCGACCGCGTCGGTGACCGGGCCGCTGACGATCAGCGCGAGGGCGACCACCGCGAGCAGCACCAGCGTCACGGCGGCCAGGCCGATCTGCAACGGGCGCAGCTTCCAGACGGACCGGCCCTCGGTCACCCCGTAGATGGCGTTGGAGGCGCGGGTGAACGCGCCGATGAAACCCGACGCGGACCACAGCGCACCGAGCAGACCGAAGCTCAGCAGCAACTTCGGGTTGCTCTGCTGGAGCACCACGGCGCGGATCACCCCGATCACGCCGTCCTCGTCGTCGGTAAGCACCGAGCCGGCGCCCACCTGCCGGGCCAGGTCGACGACGGTGTCGACGGTCCGCTCGCCACTGGAGACCAGACCGACAAGGGCCACCACCACGATGGCGGACGGAAAGAGCGCCAGGACCCCGTAGTAGGTGAGCGCCGCCGCCCAGTCGGAGCAGTTGTCGTTGACGAAGTTCTGCCCGCTGCGAACCAGCACCCCACGCCAGGTTCGCCAGCTCAGCTGCCGCATCCGGAGGGGAACTGTCGTGTCGTGCGCGCCCTCGCGCGTCGTACCGGGCTCCGTGGTCGTCATGCCGCTCCCTGCGCCCCGGCCACCGGTATGACCGGAGATCCGGTCGGGCCTGGCCACCGATACCCGGATCGGGAAATCGAGAAACTCGGCCGGCGTCGTGCCGGTCGCGCGTAGGGTTTGCCGCCGCGTCGCCGGGGAACGGTCAGGGCGACAGTGTCGACACGGAGGAGGACGAGATGCCCGGGCGCGAGGATTTGCCCAGCACGCTGCGACGCTCCCCGGAGAAGGCGCAGCGCACCTGGGAGAAGACGCACGACTCGGCGGTGGAGACCTACGGCGAGGGGGAGCGGTCGCACCGTACCGCCTTCGCCGCGGTGAAGCACCAGTTCGAGAAGGTGGGCGACCACTGGGAGCCGAAGGGCCGCAAGGGCCCGAGTGATCAGCAGGCCGCCGGCGGCGGGCCGGAACGGCGAGCCCCCACCGCCGGTGGCGTCGACGCCAACGCCAGCAAGGACCATCTCCTGTCGGTGGCCCGCAAGCTCGACGTTCCCGGCCGGTCCAGCATGACCAAACCGGACCTGGTCAAGGCGATCGAGAAGGCCAACGACCGGGCCACCCGCAAGGCTCGCGGCGACTGACCGGCATCGCGGGCGGAAACCACGGACACGGTACGGGCGGACGCGCCACCCCTGCGTCCGCCCGTACCGTTCACCAGTGCCCGCCGCCCGGGGCCTCGATGTGCACCGCCTTCGTGGCGGTGAACTCGTCAAGCAACTCCGGGCCGTAACCGAAGCCCTGCCCACTGGCCCGTCGCGGATGCGCGGCGCCACCCGGCGCGCCGCCGAACACCGCGTTGATTTTCACGGTGCCCACCGGCAACTCCCGCCAGGCCCGCTGGGCGTGACTCATCGACGTGGTCAGCACTGTGGCGGCCAACCCGTACGGGGAGTCCGCGGCGCAGCGCAGCGCCTCGTCGAACGAGTCGACGACCACCACCGGGGCGACCGGCCCGAACGTCTCCTCCCGTACCACCGGCATGTCGTGCCGGCAGTCGGAGATCACCGTGGCCGGGTAGAACGCCCCCGGCCCGTCCGGCACCTCGCCGCCGACCCGCACCCGGGCGCCGGCCGCCACCGCCGCCGCGACCTGCCCGTGCACCTGGTCCCGGTGCCGCCGGTCGACGAGCGGGCCCAGCTCGGTGTCCCGGTCCCGGCCCGGCCCGACCCGTAGGGCAGCGGCCCGCCGCACCAGCGCGGCCACGAAGTCCTCGGCCACCTCCCGGTGCACGTAGATCCGCTCCACCGCCACGCAGATCTGCCCCGCGTTGGCGAACGCGCCGAGCGCGGCCTGATCGGCCGCCCACTCCGGATCCACGCCCGCGTCGACGACCAACGGGTCGCTGCCCCCGTTCTCCAGCAGCACCTTCGCGCCGGTGCGGGCCGCGGCGGCGGCGATCGCCCGCCCGGTCGCCGTGGATCCCACGTGCGCCACCACGTCGACCTCCTGGGCGGCCAGCGCCGCGCCGACCTCCGGGCCGCCGGTGAGCAGCGACAACACCCCGGCCGGCAATGCCTCATCCAGTGCCCGGGCCAGCAGCCACCCCGTCGCGGGGGTCCGTTCGCTCGGCTTGTAGAGCACCACGTTGCCGGTCACCAGGGCGGCGCCGAGCAGCCCGCAGGAGACCGCCACCGGGTCGTTCCAGGGCGTGAGCGCGGCCACCACACCGCGCGGCTGCGGGGACAGGAAGTCCAGCGCGTCCGGTGCGCCGTTCAGCGTCCGCCCGCCGCGCAGCGGTGCCAGCTCCGCGTACTGTCGCAGGGTGCCGATGCCCGCCTCGACGCCACCGCGGGCGTCCGCCAACGGTTTGCCCATCTCGGCGGTCACCGCCGCCGACAGCTCCCCGACGACCTCCGCCACCGCGTCCGCGGCCCGGTGCAGCGCCGCGGCCCGCTCGGCCGGCGCGGTCGCCGCCCACTGGGCGGCCACGTTGCGGGCCGCCTGCGTCGCCTTGCCGACCTCGTCGGCGGTGGCCACCGGCACCGTGCTGACCGGCGAGCCGTCCGCCGGGTCACACACCACCAGCTCACCGCCGTCACCGCCGGCGCCCCACACCCCACCCACCAACTGCGCAACCGTGTACATGCGGCGCTGCATGCCCCGGCCCCGGCAGGGCAAACGCGTTTCGCCCGGTTGCGTGCCGGGTAGGCGGATCGGATGACAAGCACCGCCGCGCAGAGCGCGGACGCCGTCGTCGTCGGGGCCGGTCACAACGGCCTGGTCGCGGCCAACCTGCTGGCGGACGCCGGCTGGGAGGTGGTGGTGCTGGAGGCGACAGCGGTGCCCGGCGGCGCGATCCGCTCCGCCGAGGTGACAGCGCCCGGCTACCTGAGCGACCTCTACAGCTCGTTCTACCCGCTGGGGTACGCCTCGCCGGTGCTGCGCGGACTCGACCTGGGTCGGCACGGCCTGTCCTGGCGGCACGCGCCGGACGTGCTGGCGCACCTGCTGCCGGACGGTCGGGCCGCGGTGATCAACCGGGACCCGGACGTCACCGCCGCCTCACTGGAGCAGTTCGCCCCGGGCGACGGCAAGCGCTGGCTCAACGCCTACACCGACTGGCTCGAGGTGGCCGAGCCGATGCTGTCGGCGATCACCACGCCGTTCCCACCGGTCCGCGGCGGGCTCGGTCTGCTGCGTCGACTGCGCGTCGCCGGCGCGTTGCGACTGGCGCGACGCCTGGTGGTGCCGGTCCGCAAGTTGGGCGACGAACTCTTCGACGGCGCGGGCGGGCCGGCCCTGCTGGCCGGCTGCGCCCTGCACACCGACCTGTCTCCGGAGGAGGCCGGCTCCGGGGTGTACGGCTGGCTGCTGGCCATGCTCGGCCAACAGGTCGGCTGGCCGGTGCCCGAGGGCGGCGCGCAGCAGATCACCAACGCGCTGGTGGCCCGGCTACAGGAGCGCGGCGGTTCGATCCTCTACGGCGCCCGCGTCGACCGGGTGCTCACCGCCCGCGGCCGGGCGATGGGGGTACGCACCGAGGGCGGCACGCTGTGGCGGGCCGGCCGGGCCGTGCTCGCCGACGTGCCCGCGCCGGCGTTGTTCCTCGACCTCGTCGGTGCGGCGGCCCTGCCGTCGCGGCTGGTGGAGGATCTGGCGCACTTCCGGTGGGACGGCTCGACGCTGAAGGTGGACTGGGCCCTCTCCGCGCCGGTGCCCTGGACCAACCGGGAGCTGGCCGGCGCCGGCACTGTGCACCTCGGCGCGGACCTCAACGGGTTGACCCACTACGCGGGTGAGCTGGCCCGCGGCGAGCTGCCCCGCGACCCGTTCCTGCTGGTCGGGCAGATGTCGGTGGCCGAACCCCGCCACTCCCCGCCGGGCACCGAGTCGCTCTGGGCGTACACCCACCTGCCGTTCCGTCGGGACTGGCGCGCCGAGGACATCGCCGGGCACGTGCAGCGGGTGGAGGACGCGCTGGAGGCGGCGGCGCCGGGTTTCCGGCGCCTGGTCGTCGGCCGACACGTGGCGGGGCCCGCCGACCTGGAGCGGGACAACCCGAGCCTGGTCGGAGGCGCGTTGGGCGGCGGCACCGCCGCCGCGTACCAGCAGCTGTTCCTGCGCCCGATCCCCGGCCTGGGCCGGGCGGACACCCCGGTGGACCGGCTCTTCCTGGCCAGCTCGTCGGCGCATCCCGGCGGCGGGGTGCACGGCGCGCCCGGGGCGAACGCGGCCCGCGCGGCGTTGGCCCGCGACCGCGCCCTCACCGGCCGCGCCTACGCCGCGGCCATCGCCACCGCCCACCGAACGATCTACCCCACCTAACACCCCACCCCACCCGCCCCACCGTCCCCGGCCCCGCCCCGGATTGATCATGGGGTTAGCGGGCCTGTTGATCTCCAATCGCCCCGCCAACCCCATGATCAACGGGGCGAGGCGAGGCGGGGAGAGGTGGGGTGGGGTTGGGGGTTAGCGGGTGATGTTGCGGTGTTTGCTGCGGAGGCGGAACGGCATCAGGGCGCTCTCCACCTTGGTCGCGGTGGTCATCTTGGAGAGGCCTTCCTGCCGCTCCTCGAAGCGGATCGGCACCTCCAGAATGGTGTGTCCCAACTTGGTGGCGAGGTAGTGCATCTCCACCTGGAAGCTGTAGCCGTTGGACTGCACGCGGTCCAGGCCGATGTCGCGCAGCGCGTCGGCCCGCCAGATCTTGAAGCCGGCGGTCAGGTCCCGGATGCGCACCCGCAACAGGGTGTGCACGTAGAGGTTCGCCCAGCCGCTGAGGGCCCGCCGGTACAGCGGCCAGTTCTCGTCCAGCTCCCCACCGGGCACGTAGCGGGAACCGATCACCACGCTCGCCTGGGTGGACAGCAGCGCGCCCAGCATCCCCGGCAGCGCCTCCGGCGGGTGCGACAGGTCCGCGTCCATCTGCGCCACGTACTCGGCGCCGCCCTCGATGGCCCGCGTCATCCCGTCGACGTACGCCCGGCCGAGGCCCTCCTTGCCGGCCCGGTGCACGACCTCCACCCGGTCCGGATGCTCGATGGCCAGCTTGTCGGCCACGTCACCGGTGCCGTCGGGGGAGTTGTCGTCGGCGACGAGGATGCGCAGCCCGGGCAGTGGCAGGGCGAGCAGCCGCTCCACCAGGGTGGGCAGGTTGCCCGCCTCGTTGTAGGTGGGCACGACGACGGTCAGGCGTGCGTCCCGCCACGGCGACGGTAGCTGCACAGGCTCGATCATGCGGACATCCTCGGTTTGCGGACAGGGGCTCCCGGAAAGGGTATCCAGTTGTCACATTCGGGTTGAAGAGGCACCCCTTCCGGGCGTTGCGGATGCGGTGCCACGCCGGGCGCGGGCATCGATCCCGCTGGTGGCGAGCGGTGCGTGCCGGCGGCCGGGGCGAGCGATCGACGCCCGCGACGGCGTCGGTGCCGCCGACCAGCGGTCACCGACGACGACGGGTCACGGCGGTGAGGGCGAGCGCCGCCGCGGCGAGCGCGACACCGGACAACACCGGCTTGTGGGTGCCGACCCAGAGCGCCGCCGACCGGTTCCGGGCCTGTTCGTGGAACACGCCCGCCGTGCCCCGGTCCGTCTCCTCGTCGCCGGGGTGGTCGAGATTGTCCCGCCAGGTGCGCGGATCGATCTCGTCGCCGGTCTGCTGGCTGTCGTAGCCGACGCGGGCCAGCTTCCGGTCGAGCAGGCCGGGAATGAGGATGTCGGCCAGCCGGGCCTGCCACGTCGGGCCGCCCACGTTCAGCTCCCGGGTGCCACGGTCGGCGGCCCACACGATCGCCCGGGCGGCCAACTCCGGCGTGAAGATCGGTGGCACCGGCTGCGGATGCCGGGGCAGCCGGGTGCGAACCCAGGAGAACTGCGGCGTGTTGATCGCGGGCAACTGCACCATCGACAGCTTCACCCCCGGGCAGTCGTGCAGCAGCTCGGCGCGCAGCGAGTCGTTGAACCCCTGGATGGCGTGCTTGCTCGCGCAGTACGCCGACTGCAACGGGATCCCCCGGTAGGCCAACGCGGAACCCACCTGCACGATCGTGCCCCGCGCGTGCGCCCGCATGTGCCGCAGCGCCGCCAGGGTGCCGTGCACAGTGCCCAGGTAGGTCACCTCGGTGACCCGGCGGAACTCCCGCGCCGGGATCTCCCAGGCCGGCGCGAACACCGACACCATGGCGCTGTTGATCCACACGTCGATGCCGCCCCACCGGTGCACCACGTCGTCGGCGGCCTGCTGCACCGCTCCGGCGTCGGCCACGTCGACCCGGTACGCGCGGACGTCGGCGGCGCCGCGCTCTCGGCACTCCCGCTCGGCGGCGGCCAGCCCCGCCTCGCCCCGGGCCAGCAACGCCAGCCGGGCGCCCCGGGCCGCGTACGCGTGGGCGACGGCCCGGCCGACGCCGGCGCTCGCTCCGGTCACCACCACCGTCGGCGTCACCGCGGGCCCTTCTGCCGGGTGGCGATGTCGGAGAGTCGGGCCAGCGTCTCCCGGTTACGCCGGTGCAACACCAGATCGTTGACCTTGTTGTGGACCCAGCGCAGCGGGCCGGCGGCGAAGTCCTCCCCGATTCGGACCCGGGTGGCGCCCTCGCCGACCGGTTGCAGGGTGAAGGCCACGGTCGCCTCGCCGGCCGGCCAGAGGCCGGCCTTGAGCACGAGCCGGTGCGGCGGATCACAGGCCAGCACCGTCGAGGCGTCCTGCAGGGAGAACGGCCACGGCCCGGCGCGGTGGTGCAGTTGACTGCCCACCCGGGGCCAGGCGTCGTCCACGTCACGCACGTGCGCCGTGCCCACCACCCAGTCGCTGTACGTCCACCCGTCGGCGAGCACGTCGAACACCTGCTGCGGGGACGCGTCGATCACTTTCTCCACAATCGCCACTGGGCTTCCATACCCTCGCCGGGGCGCGGGCTAACGACCGACGGGTTAGCTTCTCCCGGACGGCGGGTAAGGCCGACGCGGGGCGCCGTTTCCGGCGCTGGCCCACCCCTCGACCGACGACGTTTACTCCTTCGGGCGCAGGGAACCCGCCGGCTGTGCGACAGGACCAGGAGGATCCGTATCAGCGCAGGTCAGCCCCGGTTTACGCCGCTGCTGACCGCGCCGGTTCGGCCGGGTCCCGACGCGCCGGGAGCCCCCGACCCGTCCTGTACGACGCGGTGTTGCTGGACCGCGACGGCACCCTGATCGAGGACGTGCCGTACAACGGCGACCCGGAGAAGGTGCGGCCGGTGCCGGGGGCGCGGGCGGCGCTGGACCGGTTGCGGGCGGCCGGGCTGCGACTGGCGGTCGTGACGAACCAGTCGGGCCTGGCCCGGGGCTATTTCACCGGGACGCAGATGCGGGCCGTGCACGCCCGCGTCGAGGAGCTGCTGGGCCGGTTCGACGCCTGGCTGGTCTGTCCGCACGACGACGCCGACGGCTGCGACTGCCGCAAGCCGGCGCCCGGGTTGGTGCACGCCGCCGCCCGCGAGCTGGGCACGACCCCGTCCCGGTGCGTGCTGGTGGGCGACATCGGCCGGGACGTCGCCGCCGCGCTGGCCGCGGGGGCGGCGGGAGTGCTCGTGCCCACCCCGGTGACCCGGCCGGAGGAGATCGCCGCCGCCGGTTGGGTGGCCACCGATCTGCCGGCGGCGGTGGACGAGATCCTGCGCCGGCAACAGGCCGTGCAGCCCGCGACCCGGCCCGGGGGACCGGTGCGGACTGCGTTGGTGGTCCGGTCGGATTCGGCGGGGGACGTGCTGGTGACCGGGCCGGCGATCCGCGCCGTCGCGGCCGGGGCGCAGCGGGTGGTGCTGCTGTGTGGGCCACGCGGTCGGGCCGCCGCCGACCTGCTGCCCGGCGTCGACGAGATCATCGAGCACCCGCTGCCCTGGATCGACCCGATGCCGGGGCCGGTCGACCCGGCGGCCCTGCGGAGCCTCACCGCGCGGCTGGGCGCGGTCGGCGCGGACCAGGCGGTGGTGTTCACCTCGTTCCACCAGTCCGCGCTGCCGCTGGCGCTGCTGCTGCGGATGGCGGGGATCGGCCGGATCGCGGCGATCAGCGACGACTACCCGGGTTCGCTGCTGGACATCCGGCACCGGGTGCCGGTGGGCGTTCCCGAACCCGAACGTGCCCTCTCGCTCGCCGCCGCCGCCGGCCACCGGCTGCCCGACGGCGACGAACCAGTGCTCCGGCTGCGCCGCGATGCCGTGCCGCCGCGCCCGGCCGATCTCGGCGACCCGGGGTACGTGGTGCTGCACCCCGGCTCGGCCGCGTCCAGCCGGGCCTGCCCGCCCGAGGTGGCGACCCGGATCGCCGGGGCACTGACCGCCGCCGGGCACCGGGTGCTTGTCACCGGCGGCCCGGACGAGCGGGCGGTCACCGCCCGCGTGGCGGCGGCCGGCGGCACCGATCTGGGTGGCCGAACCGACCTGGCCGGACTGGCCGGGATCATGGCGGACGCCAGCGCGATAGTGGTCGGCAACACCGGTCCCGCGCACCTGGCCGCCGCGGCCGGCGTGCCGGTGGTGAGTCTCTTCGCGCCGACCGTCCCGTTCGGTCAGTGGGGGCCCTACCGGGTGCCCACCGTCCGGCTCGGCGACGCCGCCGCACCCTGCCGGGACACCCGCGCGACCGACTGCCCGGTCCCCGGGCATCCCTGCCTGCGCGGCATCCACCCGGACGAGGTGGTCGACGCGCTGCGGACCCTCACCGTCAGCGGTGGTGGCCGGCGATGAACATCCTGCTCTGGCACGTGCACGGTTCCTGGACCACGTCGTTCGTGCACGGCAGCCACCGCTACCTGATCCCCACCACACCCGACCGCGGCCCCTACGGCCTCGGCCGGGCCCGCACCTACCCCTGGCCGGACAGCGCCGTCGAGGTCGCCCCGGACGACCTGCCGGACGCCGACGTCGACGTGGTCATCCTGCAACGGCCGGAGGAGATCGACCGGGCCGAGGCGTGGCTGCGCCGCCGCCCGGGTCGCGACCTTCCCGCCGTCTACGTCGAACACAACACCCCGAAGGGCGACGTGCCGAACACCCGGCACCCGATGGCCGACCGCGACGACCTGCTCATCGCCCACGTCACAGGGTTCAACCAGATCTTCTGGGACACCGGGGCCACCCGCACCACAGTGGTCGACCACGGCATCGTCGCCCCCGCCGTCTCCTACACCGGTGAACTCGACAGGCTCGCCGTGGTGATCAACGAGCCGGTCCGGCGGGGTCGGGTCACCGGCACCGACCTGCTGCCCCGGTTTGCCGAGATCGCCCCGCTGGACGTGTTCGGGATGGGCGTCGCCGGCCTGGCCGACCACCTCGGGCTGCCCGCCGACCGGCTCATCAGCCACGACGACGTGCCCCAGGACCGGATGCACGCCGAACTGGCCCGGCGGCGCGCGTACCTGCACCTGTGCCGGTGGACCTCGCTCGGGCTCAGCCTCATCGAGGCGATGGCGATCGGTATGCCGGTCGTCGCGCTCGCCACCACCGAGGCGGTGACCGCGGTGCCGCCCGAGGCGGGCGCCCTCGCCACCCGGACCGACACCCTGCTCGACGCCGCCCGCCGGTTCATCGCCGAACCGGCGACCGCGCGCCAGGCCGGCACGGCGGCGCGCGCCGCCGCGCGGGACAGGTACGGCCTCGACCGTTTCCTCGCTGACTGGGACCGGCTGCTGGAGGAGGAAGTATGCGGATCGCGATGATCTCGGAGCACGCCAGCCCGCTCGCCGTCCTCGGAGGGGAGGACGCCGGCGGCCAGAACACGCACGTCGCGGAGCTGTCCGCCGCGCTCGCCGCCGCCGGGCACGACGTGCGGGTCTACACCCGCCGGGACGCGCTCGACCTGCCGGTGACAGTCCGCAGCCCGGACGGGTACGACGTGGTGCACGTGCCGGCCGGCCCGGCCGAGCCGGTGGCCAAGGACGCGCTGCTGCCGCACATGCGCGAGTTCAGCAGCTGGCTGATCGAGCGGTGGCGGGGCGGGGACTGGGTGCCCGAGGTGATCCACGCGCACTTCTGGATGAGTGGCCTGGCGGCGTTGACCGCCGGTCGGCAGACCGGGGTGCCGGTGGTGCAGACGTACCACGCGCTGGGCACCGTGAAGCGCCGCTACCAGGGCGTGCAGGACACCAGTCCGGCCCGTCGGGTGTCCTACGAGCGCGAGTTGGGCCGCTCGGTGGACCGGATCGTCGCGCAGTGCCGCGACGAGGTGGGCGAACTGGTCCGGATGGGCGTGCCCCGGTCCCGGATGACAGTGGTGCCCTCCGGAGTCAACCTCGCCACGTTCGCCCCGCTCGGGCCGGCCGCCGAGCGTGCGCCGGGACGCGCCCGGATCCTCACCGTGGGGCGGCTTGTCGAACGCAAGGGCTTCCAGACCGTGGTCCGGGCGATGGCCCTGGTCGGTGACGCGGAGTGCGTGGTGGTGGGCGGCCCGCCCGAGGGGCTGCTGGAGACCGACCCGTACGCCCGGCGGCTGCGGGCGCTGGCCGAGACCTGCGGGGTGGCCGACCGGGTGCACCTGGTCGGCGCGGTACCCCGGGAGGAGATGGGCCGCTGGTACCGCTCGGCGGACCTGCTTGTCGCCGCACCCTGGTACGAGCCGTTCGGGCTGACCCCACTGGAGGCGATGGCCTGTGGGGTGCCGGTCGTCGGCACCGCCGTCGGCGGCATCCGGGACACCGTTGTCGACGGGACGACCGGTGACCTCGTGCCGGCCCGGGACCCGCAGGCGCTGGCCGCCGCCATCCAGGGGTTGCTCGACGACCGGATCAGGCGGTTCGCGTACGCCACGGCGGCGCGTGAGCGGGCCCGCGCCCGGTACTCGTGGGCGGCCACCGCCGAGCGGCTGGTCGAGGTCTACAGCGAGGTCGCCGCCGTCCGCCGACCGGCCCGGGTGGTGGCCTGATGCCGGGCGGCAGCCTGCTCGACACCCACCTGACGAACCTCGCCGCGGCACTGGTGCCGTACCGGCGGTGTGAGTCGCAGTTGGCCCGCTGGGGCGCCGACCTGGCCCACCGGCTGGCCGCCGGGGGACGCCTGCTGGTGGCCGGCAACGGCGGCAGCGCCGCCGAGGCCCAGCACCTCACCGCCGAGCTGGTCGGCAAGCTCCACCACGACCGGCAGCCGCTGTCCGCGATCGCGTTGCACGCCGAGACGAGCGCGCTCACCGCGATCGCCAACGACTACGGCTACACCGACGTGTACGCCCGCCAGGTGCGCGCCCACGGCCGCCCCGGCGACGTCCTGCTGCTGCTCAGCACCAGCGGCAGCAGCCCGAACCTGGTCAGCGCCGCCCAGGCCGCCCGCGACGCCGGCCTGACCACCTGGGCACTCACCGGCGTCGCCCCGAACCCCCTCGCCGACGCCTGCGACGAGGTGCTGGCCGTCGCGTCGCCGGACACCCAGGTCGTGCAGGAGTTGCACCTCGTGACCAGTCACCTGCTCTGCGAGTACCTCGAACAGGAGTTGGCCGCGACCACCGGGCCGGCGGTCGGGCACCCCGTGCCGGCGGATCCCGCCCCGGCCGGTCGGCTCGGGTCCGGGCCGGTGCGGGCCGGGGTCGAGGTGGTGCTCGACGGCGGGTCCGGACAGCAGGTCGACGCGTGAGGGATGGGGAGGTAGGCGTGAGGGGACCGGTGGTGGTGCTCGGGGACACCCTGCTCGACCGGGACGTGGAAGGGGTGGTGAACCGGCTCTGCCCGGACTCCCCGGTGCCGGTCCTGGACGAGACCGCCGCCAGCGACCGTCCGGGTGGCGCCGGTCTGGCGGCGGTGTTCGCCGCCGCGCAGGGCGCCGAGGTGGTGCTGGTGACCGCGCTCGCCGACGACGCCGGTGGGGCCCGGCTGAGCGCGCTGCTCGCCGCGGCCGGCGTGCAGGTGTATCCGCTGGCCCTGTCCGGTGCGACACCGGAGAAGATCCGGCTGCGGGCCCGGGGGCGGGTGCTGCTGCGCCACGACCGGGGCGGCACGTCCGGGGAGCCGGGGCAGCCCTCCGACGAGGTGCTCCGGGTGATCGGCGCGGCGTCCGCGGTGCTGGTCAGCGACTACGGCCGGGGAGTGGCCCGGCAGCCGGCGCTGCGCGACGCGTTGTCCGCCACCCGCGCGCCGGTGGTGTGGGACCCGCACCCGCGCGGCCCGGCGGCCGTCCCCGGCGTCCATCTGGCCACTCCGAACGAGTCGGAGGTGCGTGAACTGGTCCCCGCGCTGCCCGGCGCCTCCCGGCTGGCCACCGCGTCACGCGGCGCGCAGGGGCTGCGGCGACGCTGGCGGGCCGGCGCGGTCGCGGTGACGCTGGGTGGGGACGGCGCGCTGCTCTGCCACGCCGGGTCGACACCGCTTGTGGTGCCGACCCCGGGCAGCGCCGAGGGGGACACCTGCGGGGCGGGCGACCGGTTCGCGGCCACCGCGAGCCTCGCGTTGGCCCAGGGCGCGCTTGTCTCCGAGGCGGTGCAGGCGGCGGTCGCCGAGGCGTCCGCGTACGTGGCCGGTGGGGGAGTGGCGGCGGCGCTGCCACCGCCGGTGCGTCCCTCGCCGACGAGCGTCGCCGGTCCGGGCGGCGACCGGGTGGGCGTCGCGGCGGTCGCCACGCTCCTCGGTGAGGTACGGGCCGGGGGCGGCACGGTGGTGGCCACCGGCGGTTGCTTCGACCTGCTGCACGCCGGGCACGTGTCCACCCTGCAGGCGGCCCGCCAGCTCGGCGACTGCCTGATCGTCTGCGTGAACTCGGACGCCAGCGTGGCCGGGCTGAAGGGGCCGGACCGACCGGTGATGTCCGAGGGGGACCGCAGCCGGCTGCTGGCCGCGCTGAGCTGTGTCGACGCGGTGCTCATCTTCGACGAGCCGACCCCGGACGCGGCGCTGTCCTGGGTCCGACCGGACATCTGGGTCAAGGGTGGCGACTACGCCACCGGCGGTGGCGACGCCGCCGCAGCCCTTCCGGAGGCGGAGGTCCTGCGCCGGTGGGGTGGAAACACAGTGGTGGTGCCCTACCTGGACGGTCGCTCCACCACCGACATGATCGTTCGCTCCATCGGGGAGCGCACCCGATGACCGCCACGCGGCCCGGCGCCGGGCCCACCGTCCTGGTCACCGGCGGCGCGAGCGGGCTCGGCGCCGCAGTGGTCGCCGCAGTGGCCGCCTCCGGTGGTCGGCCGATCGTGCTGGACCGCCAACCGCCGGCCGAGGGGGTGTCCTGGACCGAGTGCGACCTGGCCGACACCCGGGCCGCCGAGGTGGCCACCCACCACCTCGCCGAGCAGGCCGGCGGCCTGGACGCGGTGGTCACCGCCGCCGGCACGGACGTCCCGGGGCGACTCGCCGACGTGCCGGGCGAGACCTGGGACCGGATCGTCGCCGTGGATCTGCTCGCCACCGCCGCGGTGATCCGGGCCGCCCTGCCGTTCCTGCTGACGTCCCGGGGCCGCATCGTCACTGTCGCCTCCACGCTGGGCGTCAAGGCGGTCAGCGACGCCACCGCCTACTGCGCGGCGAAGTTCGGCGTGGTGGGCTTCACCCGGGCTCTCGCCGCCGAACTCGCCGGTCAGGTCGGCGTCACGCTGCTCATCCCGGGCGGGATGCGCACGTCGTTCTTCGACGAGCGCGACCCGCAGTACAAGCCGGGGCCGGACGCGATCCTCAACGATCCCGCCGACACGGCAGCCGCGATCATGTTCGCGCTCCAGCAGCCGTCCGGCTGCGCGGTGCGGGAGCTGGTGGTCTGCGCCGAGCAGGAGACCTCGTACCCGTGATCCTCGTGCTGCGCGCGCTCGGCGTCGGCGACCTGCTCACCGCGGTGCCCGCGCTGCGGGCGCTGCGGGCCGCGTACCCCGGTCGGGAGTTGGCGCTCGCCGCGCCCGCCTGGCTGGCCCCGCTCGTCGACCTGGTCGGCGGCGTCGACCGGCTTGTCGACACCGCCGGGCTGGATCGGCCCCTGCGGGCCGGGTCGGCGGTGTCGGTCGCTGTCAACCTGCACGGACGCGGCCCGCGGTCGCACCTGTTGCTGGCGGCCACCCGGCCGGGCCGGCTGCTGGCCTTCGCGAACCCGGGGGCCGGCTGCGCCGACGGTCCGCCGTGGTCCGGCGACGAGCACGAGGTGGACCGGTGGTGCCGGCTGCTGTCCTGGTACGACATTCCGGCCGACGGCACCGACCTCGGTCTGCGTCGGCCCGGTTCGGCCGGCCTGCCCACGGGTGCCACAGTGCTGCACCCCGGGAGCAAGGTCCCGGCCAAGCGGTGGCCGGCCGAGCGGTTCGCCGCGCTGGCCCGGACGCTCACCGACCAGGGGCACCGGGTCCTGCTCACCGGCTCGGCCGACGAGCGGGCGCTGGCTGCCCGGGTGGCCGACGCGGCCGGCCTGCCGTCCGACGCCGTGCTGGCCGGCCGGACCGACCTCGGCGCGCTCGCGGCGGTGGTCGCCAACGCCCGGCTGGTGGTCAGCGGGGACACCGGCGTGGCTCACCTGGCCACCGGGTTGGGCACCGCGTCGGTCGTCCTCTTCGGACCGGTGCCGCCGGCGCACTGGGGGCCGCCGGTGGACCGTCCCCGGCACCTGGCGCTCTGGGCCGGCGGGGGCGATTGGTCCAGGTGGGACGGGGTAGGAAGCCACCCGACGATGGCGGCTCTGCGCCTCGACGAGGTGCTTGCCGCCGTGCACGAGGTGGAAAGGGTGGTGCGGGTCTCCGGTGCGGTTGCGGCGTAGCGACCCGGGTCGACCGGGGTACGGACGGCGCCGGCGCGGTCGGGGCTGGCTCTTCGTCGACCCGGCCGGAGATCCGGTGCGCGATCCGGCGGTGCTGGCCCGGTTGCGGGAGCTGGTCATCCCGCCGGCCTGGCAGGACGTCTGGATCGCGCCGCACCCGAACGGGCACATCCAGGCGATCGGGATCGACGCGGCCGGGCGCAAGCAGTACATCTACCACCCGCTGTGGCGGGAGCAGCAGGACGAGGCGAAGTTCGACCGCATGCTGGAGGTGGCCCGGCGGCTGCCGGTGCTGCGGGAGCGGGTGGGCCGTGACCTGGACGACCGGGGGCTGGGCCGGGACCGGGTGCTGGCCACGGTGGCCCGCCTGTTGGACATGGGCATGTTCCGGGTCGGCAGCGACCAGTACGCGGCCGGCGACGACCCGACGTACGGGGTGTCCACGTTGCGCCCCGAGCATGCCCGGTCCCGGCGCGGCTGCGTGGTCCTTGTGTTTCCGGCGAAGGGTGGCATCGAACAGGTACGCCGGATCGAGGACCCGGAGCTGTGCCAGGTGCTTGTCAATCTGCGCCGCCGCCGGCGACAGGCGGACCGGCTGTTCGGCTACTGGGATGGCCGGGAGTGGCGTGACGTGCGCAGCGACGAGGTCAACGGCTACCTGCGCGACGCCAGCGGCGGGGAGATGACCGCCAAGGACTTCCGTACCTGGCACGCCACGGTGCTCGCCGCCACCGAGTTGGCCACCGCCGGCCCGGCCCGCTCGGTGACGGCCCGGCGCAAGGCGGTGGTCGCGGTGATGCGCGAGGTGGCCCAGCTGCTGGGCAACACCCCGACGGTGGCCCGCGCGTCCTACGTGGATCCGCGGGTGGTCGACCTGTACCACGACGGGGTGGTGGCGTCGGTGGACCCGCGGGCGCCCCGCGAGGAGGCCGAGCGGGTGGTGCTGGAGCTGCTGGAGAAGGCCTGACCGGGCGTGGCTCAGGCCGTGCGCCGTTGGATCAGGGCGTCGATGCCGTCGAGGATCCGGTCCAGGCCGAAGGTGAACTCGTCGTCGGGATCGTCGTCCTGGTCGAGCACCCCGGCGTTCAGCACCCGCTGTAGAGCCGGGAAGCGGGCCGGGTCGATGAGTCGGGCCACCAGCCGGCCGTACGCCGGCATCATCTCGCTGGGCTCGACGCCGGCCGCCCGGCTGCCCTCGGCGATCTGCGACATGAGGGTGGCCTCGTTGCGGATGTACCCGGTGATCAGCAGGAGCGCCGACATCTTCTCGCTCTCGGCGAGCGCGGTGCCGTCGAGGCAGCGCAGCCCGTCCTCCAGCCAGCCGAGCTGCTGCGGGGTGATCGGCGGGCCGCTGATCGGCACGTGCAGCAGCCAGGACCGTTGCCGCAGCACCCGGTGCTCGGCCCAGGCCCACCGGGTGAGCCCGGCGCGCCAGTCGTGCTCCGGCGGGGGCGGGCCGGGGGACGGACCGTACCCGGTGTCCACCATGAGCATCAGCAGCTCGTCCTTGGAGCCGACGTAGCGGTAGAGGGCCATGGTGGCGGCGCCCAACTCCTTGGCCACCCGGCTCATCGAGACGGCGGCCAGCCCGTCGGCGTCGGCCACCCGCACGGCGGCGTCCACGATGGCGGGCACGCTCATCCCCGGCCGGGGGCCTTTGGGCGGTCGTTCCCGCAGCCCCCAGGCGTTCTCGATGGCCGGCGGGAGCACCGGCCCGCTGTCGTCCGTCTTCGCCGTCACATTTTCCTCCTTGCCCGGCCATCCTAGTTCTGCGTATGGTCTACGCATAACAGCGTACGCCATACGCAGAGAGGAAACGGATCATGATGAGGATGACCGCACCGGCGCCGCGGGCGGGCCGACGGGAGTGGATCGGGTTCACGGTGCTGATGCTGCCGCTGCTCCTGGTCTCGATGGACGTGTCGGTGCTCTACTTCGCCGTCCCGTTCATCAACGCGGAGCTGCGGCCCTCCGCCACCCAGCAGCTCTGGATCTTCGACATCTACGGCTTCGTGCTGGCCGGGCTGCTCATCACCATGGGCGCACTGGGGGACCGGATCGGCCGACGCCGGCTCCTGCTGATCGGCGCCACCGCGTTCGGGGCGGCCTCGCTGCTCGCCGCGTACGCCGACAGCACCGCGACGCTGATCGCCGCCCGCGCGGTGCTCGGCGTCGGTGGGGCCACCCTGATGCCCTCCACGCTCGCCCTGGTGCGCAACATGTTCCACGACGCCAAGCAACGCGGCACCGCCATCGGCATCTGGACCGCCACCCTCACCGGCGGCATCGCGATCGGCCCGGTGCTCAGCGGCATCCTGCTGGAGCACTTCTGGTGGGGCTCGATCTTCCTGATCAACATCCCGGCGATGCTGATGCTGCTCCTGCTCGCCCCGCTGCTGGTGCCCGAGTTCCGCAACCCGGCGACCGGGCGGTTCGACCTCGTCAGCGCGGCCCTGTCGCTCGGCGCGCTGCTGCCGGTGATCTACGGCATCAAGGAGATGGCCCGCGACGGTCTCAGCCCGGTGCGGGTGCTCGCCATCGTCGGCGGCCTGCTGGTGGGCGCGCTCTTCCTGCACCGCCAGCGGACCCGGGCGTACCCGATGGTCGATCTCGCGCTGTTCCGCCGTCGCGGCTTCGCCGGATCGCTCGCGGTCAACCTGCTGGCGATGTTCGCCATCGTCGGCTTCGCCATCTTCACCACCCAGCACCTCCAGCTGGTGCTCGGCCTGAGCCCGCTGCGGGCGGCACTGTGGAGCCTCGTGCCGTCCCTCGCCGTGGGCGGAGTCGCGCCGGCCGCCGCCGCGCTCGCCCAGCGCGTCGAACGGGCGTACCTGATCGGCACGGGCTTCGCGATCGCCGTGCTCGGTTTCGTGGTGCTGACCCAGGTCACCCCGGACTCGGCGCTGTGGGTGCTGCTTGCCGGCGCGAGCATCTACGCCGGCGGCCTGGTGATGGTGATGTCGCTCGTCACCGAGCTGGTCCTCGGCGCGGCGCCGCCCGAGCAGGCAGGTGTGGCATCGGCGTTGACCGAGTCCAGCAGCGAACTGGGCGGCGCGCTGGGCATGGCGATCCTCGGCAGCGTGGGCGCGGCGGTCTACCGCCGCGAGGTCGTCGACGGCCTGCCGGCGGGGCTGCCCGCCGACGCCGGCGCCGCGGCCCAGGAGACGCTGGGCGGGGCGCTCGCGGTCGCCCAGGGACTGCCGGCGGAGCTGGCCGACGCGGTGCGGCACGCCGCCGGAGTCGCGTTCACCGACGGGCTGCACCTGGCCGCGTACGCCGCCATGGTGGTGATGCTGCTGGGCGCGGTCACCGCGCTTCTCGCGCTGCGCGGCGTCCGACCGGCCGACCCGACCGCGACCGAGGCGCTCCCGGCCGACCGCGCCGGGCGCCCGGAGCCGCTCCCGGCGTCGGCTGAGGCGTAGCCGCCCGACATGATCGACTCGGTATCCCGGAAGTCGGGCTGTCCCGGACGCGGGGATGCCGTGGTTTCCAGGAAACCGAGTCGATCAACCGCACCGTGCCGCCGGGCCGTCCGCTCCGGGCGGTCAGTCGGTGAGCACGTGCGCGAGCCGGTCGCGGAAGCGCCGCTCGGAATCGCTCACCGACTCGCCGCCGATGCCCAGCACTCCACCGCTGGACGCGGCGCCCACCACCTGCTCGGCGATCTTCACGAGCCAGTGCTTGTACGCGCCGGCCTCACCCTCGTCGACGCGGCCGGCCAGCAGCGCGGCGGCCTCGCCGGCCCGCAGCAGCACGTCGTCGATGTACGCCCCGGGGTCGGCGGGCGCGATGGCCGGCAACTCCTCGCCGGTGTCCGGGTCACCGACCCGGGTGACGATCTCGCCGGCCACGGCGGCGACCAGCGGGCTGGCCGACTCCCGCCCGGCGGCGATGGTCTCCAGCCCGGCCGCGGTCTCCGCCATGGTCCGGCGGGTGCCGTCGGACTCGGCGGCGCTCGCCGCGGTCAGGACCGACTGCGGCAGGCCGACCAGCAGCCCCCACTCCCCGTCGGAGAATCCGAACCCGGTGTACGCCGGCTGCTCGATCACGGCAACGCCCCTTCCGCCCTGCTCTGCTGTGTCAATCGGTGCTCTGCTTGGTCGATCCACCGGGCGCGCGCCGGCGCCCGGGTCAGGCTAGTCCAGGGTCAACAGGCCCTGCTCGGACACCACGCGCACCGACAACGTCTTGTACCCGACCTCATCGAAGAGAACTGTCATCTTGTCCTCCTCGTAGGAGAGCACCATGCCGTTTCCCCACTCCGGGTGACGCACGTGGCTGTGCACCGGGAACGGCCCGACCGCGCCCTGGTCGGCGACGCTGGTGCCGGCGTGGCAGCTATCGCAGTGCCCGCAGACCTCGGTCATCTGCTCACCGAAGTAGGCGAGCAGGGTCTGCATCCGACAGGAGTTGGTCTCGGCGAAGGCCCGCATCATGTCCGTGCGCGACCGGGTCACCGTCTGCTGGCGCTCCGCCTCGGCCAGCGCCGCGGCGGCGGCCTCGGTCGGGGCGGGGGAGTAGCGCGGAGCGCCGACGCGCTGCCGGGCCCGCGGCTCGGCGGCGCCGATCTGCTCCAGCAGGGAGAGATACTGGCCCAGCTTGCGCGGCCCGAGGCCGGTGGTCTCCCGCAGTTCGGTCTTGGTGGCCGGCTTGCGCCGCAGCAGCGCGGCCAGGTCCCGCAACTCGTCGGAGTCCGGCAGGCCGCCGCTGAAGAAGCGTTGCAGGCCGACGTCCTCGGCCCGCCAGAGCAGCAGCACCCGGGCCGGTTGCCCGTCGCGCCCGGCCCGGCCGATCTCCTGGAAGTAGCTGTCCGGCGAGTCGGGCAGCGCCATGTGCACCACCCAGGCGATGTTCGGCTTGTCGATGCCCATGCCGAACGCCGAGGTCGCCACCATGATGGGGACCTGGTCGGCGAGGAAGGCCTCGTGCAGCTCGGCGCGCGCGCCGGCCGGCATCCCACCGTGGTAGAACTGCGCCGGGAAGCCGGCGTCGGTCAAGCGGGTGGCCAGCTCCTCGGCGGCGCGCCGGGTCGGCACGTAGATGATTCCCGGTCGGCCCTCGTCGCGCAGCAGCGCCATCAGACGCCGCCACCGGTAGTCCTCGGTGGGGCAGTGCGCCACCTCGATGAACAGGTTGGGCCGGTCCAGCCCGGAGACCACCACCTCCGGGTCGCGCAGTCGCAGCCGGGCGATGATGTCGTCGCGTACCGGCGGGGACGCGGTGGCGGTCAGCGCGACCACCGGCGGCCGGCCGATGCCGTCGATCAGGTGCCCGAGCGCCAGGTAGTCGGGCCGGAAGTCGTGCCCCCAGGCCGAGATGCAGTGCGCCTCGTCGATCGCCACCAGCGCCGGCTTCAGCGCGGCGACCTCCGCCATCCGCTCCGGGTTGCTCAGCTGCTCCGGTGTGATGAACAGGAACTCCGCCCGACCCTCGCGGACCTCGGTGATCGCCTGGGCCTGCTGGTTGGGCGACTCGTTCGAGCTGATCCGCACCGCCCGCAGTTCCGGGCGTTGCCGCTCGTTGAGCGAGGCGATCTGGTCCTGCTGGAGGGCCAGCAGCGGGGAGATCACCACGGTGGGGCCGGGGATCAGGCTGGCCGGGATCTGGTAGATGGCCGACTTGCCGGCCCCGGTGGGCAACACCACAAGCGCGTCACGTCGCTTCATCACCGCGCGCATGGCGGCCAGTTGGTTGGGCCGTAGCGCCTTCCAGCCGAAAAGGCTGCGGGCCGCGCGGCGCAACGTCATCGAATGCGTGGACAGTTTCATCGAGGGCCGGAGGTACCCGACCTGTTCAGATCCGAAACCGTGTCGGGTGGGCCGCGCGTGGGGGGACACGTGGACCGACGACCCGGTGGTGACCCTGCGGCACGGTGTCGCCCCGGCCGCCGACCGGGCGGGCCGGGACGACACCGGTCCGGGTCACCGCAGTCGGGGCAGCACCTCGCGCTGGTAGAGGTCGAACAGGCCCTGGTAGTGCGGGCCGGTGTTGGCGACGTAGACCTCGTCGAAGCCGGCCTTGGCGTACTTGTCGATCATCTCCAGGTGCGCGTCGACGCTGTTGCCGCAGACGAACGCCTCCTTGACCATCTCCGGCTTGACCAGCTCGGCGGCCTGCTCGAAGTGCCGCGGCGAGGGCAGCACCTGGGACAGCTCGCCGGGCACCCCGGCGTTGGGCCAGCGCTCGTACGCGATGCGGACCCCCTCGTCCTCGCTGTCGGCGTACGCCGCCTTGAAGCCGGCCTGGCACGGCTTGTCGCCGCCGCCGTTCTCGCGGAAGCGCCGGACCATGTCGCCGTCGGGCATGGTGCTCACGTAGCCGTCGCCGATCCGGGCGGCCAGGTCGATGGACTTCGGGCCGAAGCCGGAGACGTAGATCGACGGTGGCGTGTCGGGCAGCGTGTAGATCCGGGCGTTCTCCACCGTGTAGTGCGTGCCGCGGTGGTGGACGAAGCCGCCGTCCCACAGCTTCCGCAGCACCTCGACGGCCTCCTCCAGCATCTCCAGCCGGACGTCGGTCGACGGCCAGGCGTCGCCGAAGATGTGCTCGTTGAGGGCCTCGCCGGTGCCGACGCCGAGCACGAAACGCCCGCCGTGCAGCACCGCGCTGGTCGCCGCCGCCTGGGCGATCACCGCCGGGTGGATCCGCACCGTCGGGCAGGTCACGGCGGTGGTCACCGGCAGCGAACAGACCTGGCTGAGCGCGCCGATCATCGACCAGACGAACGCGCTCTGGCCCTGCGCGTCCACCCAGGGGTGGTAGTGGTCGGAGATCCACAGCGCCTCGAAACCGGCCCGTTCGGCACCGCGTGCCTGCTCCAGCAGCTCGGCCGGCGTGAACTCCTCACTGGACAGAAAGTATCCGATCTTCATGGCTCTCCCCTTCGGCGCGTGCCTGCTGATGGGGAAGCCGTACCCCGGTCGCGCCCGGCCACACCGCTTCCCGGTGTCGACAGCGCGCGCCGGTGGGGACGCGAGGAGGCGGCGCGCGGGTGGGCCGCGCTCAGCGCCGACCGAACATCGCCCGGATCGCGGCGAGCAGCAGCAGGGCGCCGACCACCAGGCCGAGCAGGCGTACGCCGGGGATGTCGGCCGGGCTCGTCGCGTCGGCCAGCAGGGCAGGGTCCATCCCCGCACTCTCCCGGGGAGCGGGCGGCTAGGCAACTGTAAGGTTTATTGACTATTGAATCGCGCGGTGTGACCATGGCATGACCGCCTGCCGGTGGCGGTGCGCCGAGGGCGCGTGAGAGATGGGGTACGGGGGCCGCATGAGCGAGCGCAACCAGTGGGTCGACGGGGGCGCACCGTCGCCGGTGATCGACGCCAAGCGCCAGGAGGGGGTGGCGTGACCACACCCACCGGGCACCTCCCGGCCCTCGCCGCCGCCGTCCTCCAGCCCGGGTTCGTCGGCACCACCCCGCCCGACTGGGTGTGCCGTTGGCTCGGCGAGGGCCTCGGCTCGGTGGTGCTCTTCGCCCGCAACGTCGTCGACCCCGAGCAGGTGGCGACGCTCACCGCGACGCTGCGCGCCGAGCGTCCGGACGTCATCGTGGCGATCGACGAGGAAGCCGGCGACGTCACCCGACTCGAGTCGGCCCAGGGCAGCTCCCGACCCGGCAACTTCGCCCTCGGGGTGGTCGACGACCCCGAGCTGACCGAGGCGGTCGCCCGGGACCTCGGCATCGAGCTGGCCGCGGCGGGGGTCACCCTCAACTACGCCCCGGACGCCGACGTCAACTCCAACCCGGCGAACCCGGTGATCGGCGTCCGCTCGTTCGGCGCCGACCCGGCACTTGTCGCGCGGCACACCGCCGCCTGGGTCAGCGGGCTCCAGGCCGGCGGCGTGGCGGCCTGCGCCAAGCATTTCCCCGGGCACGGCGACACCCGCGTCGACTCACATCACGACCTGCCCCGGATCACCGCCGACCGGCACCGGCTGGACACCTGCGAGCTGGTCCCGTTCCGGGCCGCCGTCGCGGCCGGGGTGCAGGCGGTGATGACCGGCCACCTGCTGGTGCCCGCGCTCGATCCGCAGCTGCCGGCCACCCTGAGTCAGCGCATCCTGAGCGGGCTGCTCCGCGACGAGATGGGCTTCTCCGGAGTGGTGGTGACCGACGCCGTGGAGATGCGCGCTGTCGCCGACCGGTACGGCTTCGCCGGGGCGACGGTCCGCGCCCTCGCCGCCGGAGCCGACGCGATCTGCGTCGGCGGCGAACGGGCCGACGAGCAGGCGGCCCGCGAGCTGCGCGACGCCATCGTGGCCGCTGTCGTCTCCGGTGAGCTGCCCGAGGAACGCCTCGCCGAGGCGGCCAAGCGCGTCGGCCAACTCGCCGCCTGGACGATGGCCGCGCGGGCCGCCGGACCGGCCGGAGCACGCGACGCCGCCGACGTCGGGCTCGTCGCCGCCCGTCGGGCCGTCCGGGTCACCGGGCCCGCGACCGACGCGCTGCCGTTGACCCGCGCGGCGCACGTCGTCGAGTTCGAGCCCCTGCGCAACATCGCCATCGGCGCGGAGACCCCGTGGGGCATCGGCGCGCCGCTGGGTGAGCTGCTGCCCGGCACGAGCACGGTCCGCTACGCCGAACCCGACGTGCCGGCCAACCCGGGCGCCGGGGCGGGGGCCCGCCCGCTGGTGCTCGTGGTCCGGGATCTGCACCGGCACGACTGGATGTTTGCCGCCGTGCGACGGGCTCTCGCCGCCCGGCCGGACGCGGTCGTCGTCGAGATGGGCGTGCCCGAGGTGGTCACCGGGGCGGTGCACCTGGCCACCCACGGTGCCACCCGGGCCAGTGGCCGGGCCGCCGCCGAGGTGCTGACCGGCGCCCGCTGAGCCGACCGTCCCGCTCAGGGCAGGTCGGCGACCAGGTCCGCGTACTCGGGGTGCTTGTCGATGAACGCGGCCATGAACGGGCACTGCGGCACCACAGTGGCGCCCCGGGCGCGGACCTCGTCCAGGGTGCCCCGCATCAACTCGCCGCCCACGCCCTTGCCCTGGAAGCCCCGGTCCACCTCGGTGTGCGTGAAGACCAGGACCTCCCCCCGCATCAGGTACGCGGTGAAGCCGGCCAGCGCGTCGTCCACCAGGATCTCGAAGCGGTGCTTCGCCGGGTTGTCCTCGACCAGGGTGCTCATCCGTCCATTCTCCCCGCACCGTCGGCCACCGCGTCCAGTTCGCCGAGCAACCGGTCCACCTCGTCGGCGGTGTTGTAGTGGTAGATGCTGGCCCGCACCGCACCGCCGCTGTCGCGCAGACCCATCAGCTGGAAGTACTCGTAGGCGTAGTAGTCGCCGACGGAGAGGCAGAACCCGGCGGCGCCCAACGCCTGCTGGGTGGCCGCCGGTGACATCCCGGCGACCCGGAACGACACAGTGGGGCAGCGCCGGGCCGGCGAGCCGTACACGGTGACCGCCGGTCGCTCCGCCAGGCCGGCGAGCAGCCGGTCCAGCAGCGCCTCCTCGTGCGCCTGGGCGGCGGCCAGGCCGGCGCGTAGCCGCGCCCGCCGGTCCCCGACCGCGTCCGGGTCCAGGCCCGCCAGGTGGTCCACCGCGGCGGTCACGCCGGCCAGCAGCGGGAAGCTGGGGGTCCCGTACTCGAACCGGTCCGGCACGGCGTCGGAGGACGGCACCAGCTTCGCCGGGCGCAGCGCCGCCCATCGGGCCGGGTCGGCCACCATCGCCGCGAGGTGCGGACCGGACCACTTGTACGCGCTGGTGACCAGCACGTCGGCGCCGAGCGAGGCCAGGTCGGTCGGCCCGTGCGGAACCGAGTGCACCCCGTCGACGCAGACCAGCGCGCCGACCGCGTGCGCGATCTTGGCGATCGCCGGCACGTCCGGCACGGTGCCGATGGCGTTGCTCCCGGCGGTCACCGCGACCAGCCGGGTCCGCTCGCCGACCAGGTCGGCGTACTGGGCCGCGGGCAGTTCGCCGGTGTGCCGGTCGACCTCGGCCCAGCGCACCGTCGCGCCGGCCGCCTCGGCGGCCTGCACCCACGGCCGGACGTTCGCGTCGTGGTCGAGCCGGGAGACCACCACCTCGTCACCGGGACGCCAACCAGCGCCGAGCGTGCGGGCCAGCGTGTAGGTCAGCGCGGTGGCGCTCGGGCCCAGCACCACCCCGGCCGGGTCGGCGCCGAGCAGGTCGGCCACCGCCGCGCGGGCGTCGGCCACCAGCTCCAACGACCGGCGACCCGGCACGGAGGCGGCGCTGCGGTTGCCGACCGCCGTCCGCATGGCGTCGGTGACGGCGTCGATCACACCGCTGGCGGTCTGGGTGCCCCCGGCCCCGTCGAGGTGCACGAAACCCTCGGTCAGGGCGGGGTAGGCGGCCCGGGTGCGGGCGATGTCGAAGGGCATGTCCCGGACCCTAGCCGGTACGCCCGGCGCCCTGGTCGGCCGGCGGGTGGATCACCGACGGGGGAGGGCGTCGCCGCCGTCTCGTACCCTTGGCGAGGTGACGAACCGACCCGCCACCGTGTCCATTCCCCCCGTCCGCCGCGTCGCCGGTCTGTTCGCCGGTCTGGCGCTCGGCCTCGCCGTGCTCGCCGGGTGCAGCTCGCAGGGCGCCTCCACCGACTGCGGGCTCGACGCCTGCACCGTCACCTTCGAGCGGGGCGTCGACGCGAGCGCCACCATCCTGGGCGTCGAGGCCAAACTGGTCGGCGCCGAGGGCGACCAGGTGACCGTCGAGGTCGCCGGGGAGCAGCTCACCCTCACCACCGGGCAGCAGGCTGCCGAGGCCGGCGGCTTCGCTGTCACCCTGGACAGCGTCACCGACCAGCAGGTCAAGATCCGCGTGTCACGCAACCCGGGCAGCTGACCTGGGCGGGCGGCGGTGGCCGACGTTTGGGAATCTTCCGAATCGGAGATTGTGACGCCATGTCACTCACCCGTAGCGCCGAAGCCACCGCCTCCCGAACGGCGGACAGCCGGTGGCTGGAACTCCTCGCCCGGGCCGGCTTCATCGGCTACGGCATCGTCCACCTCCTCTTCGCCTGGTTGGCGTTGCAGATCGCGTTCGGCACGTCGTCCGACGACGGCGACCAGTCCGGCGCGCTGCGTACCCTCTCCGCCCAGCCCCTGGGCAGGTTCCTGGTCATCGCCACTGCTGTCGGCCTGCTCGCGATGGCGATCTGGCAGGCGCTGGAGGCGGCGGTCGGGTACCGCGCCGAGCGCGGCAGGGAACGCGTCACCGAGCGGCTCGCCTCGGCCGGCCGGACCATCGTCTACCTCTACTTCGCCTGGACCGCCTTCAAGGTCTTCAAGGACGTCGGGTCGAACAGCGCCGACCAGCAGGAGGCGTTGACCGGCAAGCTGATGACCTCCAGCGGTGGCCGCTGGCTGGTCGGCCTGGCCGGGCTGGTGCTCGCCGCGATCGGTGTCGGCCTGGTCATCTACGGGGCGGTCAAGCGGTTCGAGAAGCACTTGAAGACCGGCGAGATGAGCCCCAAGACCCGGACGCTGGCCCGCCGGCTGGGCTTGGCCGGATACATCGCCAAGGGCGTCGCGTACGGCATCGCCGGGCTGCTGGTCATCGTGGCGGCGGTGAACTACGACCCGGAGAAGGCCCGTGGTCTGGACGCCGCGCTGCACACGCTGCGCGAGCAGTCGTACGGCGTGTTCCTGCTGACCCTCGTCGCCCTGGGCATCGCCGCCTTCGGCGTCTACTGCTTCCTCCAGTCCCGGTACCGCAAGGTCTGAACTGGTCGATTGCAGGAACGTCGGGCACTCTTGGGCTTTTGCCCGAAGTGCCCGACGCCTGGTCGAAGGGAAGCCCCGAAACCGTGCAGAGTTATCTCGAAACGGCCGTGGCCGCGCTCGTCGCGGCGGCGGTCGCCCTGTTCCTGGTCGAGGTCGTCCACCGGCTCACCCGGCGGTTCGGCCGCCGGTCGCAGCTCCTGACCGAGCTGACCGACCACGCGCACCGCCCGTTCCAGGTCGCCGGAACGGTCCTCGCCGTCCAGTTCGCCGTCCGCTTCAGCACCGGTTACGCGGTTGGCGAGAGCTGGCGGCGGCAGCTGCTGCACCTGCTCGTCCTGGCCGTCATCGCCACCGCCGCCTGGCTGGTCGCCGCGCTGCTTGTCGTCGTCGAGGACACCGCGCTGGCCCGGTTCCGGGTCGACGTGCCCGACAACCGGCACGCCCGGCGGGTCCGAACCCAGGTGGTGATGCTGCGTCGCCTCACCATCGCGGTGATCGTCATCCTGACCGTCGGCGTGATGCTGATGACCTTCCCGAGCGTGCGGGGCATCGGCGCCGGTGTGCTGACCTCGGCCGGCGTGGTCGGTGTGGTGGCCGCGCTCGCCGCGCAGAGCCTGCTCGGCAACGTCTTCGCCGGCCTTCAGCTCGCCTTCAGCGACGCCGTCCGGCTCGACGACGTGGTCGTCGTCGAGGGGGAGTGGGGTCGGATCGAGGAGCTGACCCTCAGCTACGTCGTGGTGCAGATCTGGGACGACCGGCGGTTGATCCTCCCCACCTCGTACTTCACCAGCAAGCCGTTCCAGAACTGGACCCGGACCGAGTCGGCGGTGCTCGGGACCGCCGAGTTCGACGTGGACTGGGCGGTGCCGGTGCAGACCATGCGCGAGGAGCTGCGCCGCCTGGTCGAGGGCACCGAGCTGTGGGACGGGCGGGTCTGCGTCCTGCAGGTCACCGACGCCACCGGCGGGATGGTCCGGATGCGGGCCCTGGTCAGCGCCGCGGACGCGGGCAGTCTGTGGGACCTGCGCTGCCTCGTCCGGGAGCACCTGGTGGCCTGGATCCGGGACAACCGTCCGACGGCGATGCCCCGGATGCGCACCGAGCTGGGCGACGCCAGCAGCAACCTGCCCTGGCAGTGGGTGCAGCCGAGGCGACCGGCACGCCGCCCGTCCGACACCGAGGCGCCCGACGACGCCCGCGTCTTCGGCGGCAGCGACGACGGCGACGCCCGCAGCGAAGCCTTCGTGGGCCCCGAGGAAGCCCGCAGCTGACCCGGGAGGTTTGGTCGGGCGTGAGCGGGGGATGTGCTGCCGGACATCTCTGGCGAGATCGGCTGAGTCGACTCTTCGGCGCGGCGTCCGGACAACGGGAACGGTGGGCCGCTTGTCGCGTTTTAGGATTGACGAGCGGCAACTCCGGGCATACAGCGCGGTGATAGGGAAAGGAGGACAGCATGGCTGACGTGGCGAACGCCCGCACATCCCACAACGGGAGCGAGCCCTCCACCGCCGAGTTGGTGCAACGGGCCACCGAGCAGGTCTCCCGCCTCGTACGGGACGAACTGGCGCTGGCCCGGGCGGAGTTGACCCAGAAGGGCAAGCACGCCGGCATCGGGATCGGCCTGTTCGGCGGCGGCGGCGCGCTGGCGTTCTTCGGCCTGGGCGCGCTTGTCGCCACGGCGATCCTGCTGCTCGACCTGGTGCTGCCCGCCTGGGCCGCCGCGCTGATCGTGGCGGTGGCCTGCTTCCTGGTGGCCGGCATCCTCGCCCTGGTGGGCAAGAAGCAGGTCAGCCGTGCTGTCCCGCCGGTGCCGGCGGCCACGGTTCGCAGCCTCCGCGCCGACATGGACACCGTCACCGCCGCGGTGAAGGACAGGGGACGGCAATGACGGGCAACGGGACCGGCGACACGGAGGCCCTCCGCGAGGAGATCCGTCGCACCCGGGTCGAGCTGGGCGAGACGATGGAGGCGTTGGCCGCAAAGGCCGACGTCAAGGCCCGCCTGAAGGAGTCCGCCGAGCAGGCGAAGGCGCGGATGCGTGAGCAGGCGGCGCAGACCGTCGCCCGGGTTCGCGGGCAGGCCGTGCGGGGCGCCGGGATGGCGCGGGCGCAGGCCTACGAGAAGAGTGGGATGGTGCGTGCGCAGGCGCACGACAAGGGCGAGTTGGTGCGCCGCAACCCGGTGCCGTGGGCGGCTATCGCCGCCGGTGCGGTGGCGACAGTGGTGGTGCTGATGATCGTGCGGGGGAGGCGTAGGTGAGCAAGAGCATCGGCAGGGTCGCGTACCGGCCGGTCGGCGTGTTGTTGGGTATCGCCGCGGGCGCGGCGGCCGGGGCGATCTTCCGGCAGGTCTGGAAGGTCACCGCGGGCGACGGTGAGGCGCCCAACGCCACCGACGAGGATCGCGGCTGGGGCGAGATCCTGGCAGCCGCGGCGTTGCAGGGGGCCATCTTCGCGGTCGTCCGGGCCGCTGTGGACCGGGGCGGGGCGGTCAGCGTCCGCCGGATGACCGGCAGCTGGCCGGACTGACCACCAAGCGATGTCAGCCCTCTTCCCGCATCGATGGGAAGGGGGCTTTCGCATGGGTTCGGACGCCGCCCAGCGGAACTGAGGCATCCGTCAGGTCACATGTCGGAGAAATTCGTCGGAGAGGTCGTGACAGACTTTTTGCCTCCGTGATTTGCTGGTCCACGCTGTTGCGAGATGGCGTGGGTTGAGAGAAGTCTCCTTCGTGGGGCCGCCTCAGACGCCGCTGCTCGAAAACGGCCAATTGGCCGCACGGCGTGCACGGCCACCAGTTTTAGAAGGAGATACACATGGCTCAGGGAACCGTGAAGTGGTTCAACGCTGACAAGGGCTTCGGCTTCATCACCGTCGATGGTGGGGGTGCTGACGTGTTCGTCCACTTCTCGGCCATCCAGACCAGCGGCTACCGCTCGCTGGAGGAGAACCAGCGGGTGGAGTTCGAGATTGCACAGGGTCAGAAGGGCCCGCAGGCCGAGCAGGTCCGTCCCATCTGAGTGAGACGGTCGGCTCCCGCCGGCCAGTGGGACGATTCGGTCAGGGTCGTTGCGAAGCCCCGTATCCCATCCGGGATACGGGGCTTTGCCCTTGGTGGGGCCGCGCGCCAGTGTGGACCGGCGGGTCAGGTCCGGCGACGCGAGCGCAGGCCGAGCCAGAGCACCACCAGCCCGGCCAACGCCACGAGCGGGCCGAGCACCGCCCAGATCCTCTCGTTGGTCATGACGCTGCCGCTGACGTAGCCGAGGCCCTGCACCGTCCACACCGCACCGATCACCACGGCCAACAGGCCGAGGGTGAGCGAAAGCCAGCCCCTCATCGCGATTCCTCTCCGCCGCCCGGAGCGGCACGCCGTCCTTCAGCATCGCCGGTTGGGCGGCGCGACGCGAGCTCCCCGGGCGCGCCGGTCACCACCGGTCGTGCACCTGCGGGCGGATCAGCTCGTCGTAGACCTCGCGGACGGCGGCCAGCTGGCTGTCGGTCAGCGGCGACAGGGCCGCCGTCTCGGCGTTGCGCCGGGCCTGCTCCGCGTCGCGCGCGCCAGGGATGACGACGGTGACGCCCGGCTGGTCCAGCACCCAGCGCAGCGCGAACTGCGCCATCGTGCGGTCCGCGCCGACAAGCGGCGCCAGCCGGCGGACGGCCGCCAGGCCCCGCTCGTAGTCGACACCGGAGAACGTCTCCCCGACGTCGAAGGCCGCGCCGTGCCGGTTGTAGTTGCGGTGGTCGTCGGCGGGGAACTCGGTGTGCTCGTCGTACCGGCCGGAGAGCAGGCCGCTGGCCAGCGGCACCCGGGCGATGATGCCCACCCCGGCGGCGGCCGCCGCCGGAAGGACCCGCTCCAGGGGCTTGTGCCGGACCGCGTTGAGGATGATCTGTACGCTCGCCACCCCCGGTCGGGCGATCGCGGTGAGCGCCTGGTCGCAGGTCTCCACGCTGACGCCGTACCCGGCGATGGCCTTCTCGGCGACGAGGGTGTCCAGGCCGTCGAAGACCTCGTCGGAGGAGAAGACGGCGGTGGGCGGGCAGTGCAGCTGGACCAGGTCCAGCGTGTCCATGCCCAGGTTGGTCCGGGACCGGTCGGTCCACTGCCGGAAGTTGTCAAGGGTGTACAGCTCCGGTCGTTGCTCGACGCGACGGCCCATCTTGGTGGCGACGGTCAGTCCGGCGTCGGGTCGGGTCCGCAGGAAGCGGCCGATCAGCTGCTCGCTGCGGCCGTCGCCGTACACGTCGGCGGTGTCGAGGAAGGTGACCCCGTCGTCCACGGCGGCGGCGAGCACCGCCATCGCGTCGGCCTCGCTGACGGTGCCCCAGTCTGCGCCGAGTTGCCAGGCGCCCAGGCCGACCGCCCCGACGGTCCGGCCGAGCCGGTTGAAGCTGCGCTTTTCCATGCCCCCGAGCCTAGTGATCGGGTTGCCGGCCTGCCACGGGAGCCGTACGGTAGCAAGACGGACGTACGGTTTGGGAGGCAGAGATGTGGGATCCGACGACCTACCTGCGCTACGGCGACGAGCGATCCCGGCCGTTCCACGACCTGGTCGCGCGAATTCCGGCCGACCGGCCCCGGACGGTTGTCGACCTCGGCTGCGGCCCCGGCCACCTCACCGCCACCCTCGCCGAACGCTGGCCGACGAGCCGGGTGCGCGGCCTGGACAGCTCGCCGGAAATGATCGACCGGGCCACCGCCCTCGGCGCTCCCGTCGACTTCGCCGTCGCCGACCTGCGCGACTGGCGCCCCACCGGGGACGAGGACGTGCTGGTCAGCAACGCCGCGCTCCAGTGGGTGCCCGGCCACCAGGAACTGCTGCGTCGCTGGGCCGCCGAGCTGCCCACCGGCGCGTGGCTCGCCATGCAGGTCCCCGGCAATTTCGCCGCCCCCTCGCACCGCGCGCTGCGCGCTGTCGCCGACGGGCCGGCCTGGCGGGCCGAGGTCGCCCCGCTGCTGCGCGCCGACCCGGTCGACGACCCGGCCGACTACGCGGCCCTGCTGACCGCCGCCGGCTGCGCGGTGGACGCCTGGGAGACTACGTACGTGCACCTGCTGCCCGTCCGGCCCGCCGCCGACCACCCGGTGCTGGCCTGGATGGAGGGCACCGCGCTGCGTCCGGTCCGGGCCGCGCTGGACGCCGCCGGCTGGTCGGCCTTCCGGGCCGAGCTGGGGGTACGCCTCGCCGCCGCCTACCCGGTCCGGCAGGGTCAGGTGTACTTCCCGTTCCGCCGCGTCTTCGTCGTCGCCCGCACCGGCGACAGTGCAGAGGAGAGTTCGTGACCGACCCGTCCGCCTTCATCGCCGGCCTGCCCAAGGTGGAGCTGCACGTGCACCACGTCGGCTCCGCCTCGCCCCGGATCGTCGCCGAGCTGGCCGCCCGCCACGAGGGACGCACCCCCGTGCCGGCCGACCCGGAGGCGCTCGCCAACTACTTCGAGTTCCGCGACTTCGCGCACTTCATCGAGGTCTACCTGAGCGTCGTGGACCTCATCCGCGACCCGGAGGACGTCTGGATCCTCACCCACGAGGTGGCCCGGGAACTGGCCCGCCAGCAGGTCCGGTACGCGGAGTTGACCATCACCCCGTACTCGCACGTGCGGCGGGGCATCCCCGCGCCGGCGTTCTGCGAGGCGATCGAGGACGCCCGTAAGCGCGCGGCGGCCGACTTCGGCATCGAGCTGCGCTGGTGCTTCGACATTCCCGGCGAGGCGGGCCTGCCCGCGGCCGAGGAGACGCTGCGCATCGCGCTGGAGGAGCGCCCGGACGGGCTTGTCAGCTTCGGTCTGGGTGGCCCGGAGATCGGCGTACCCCGGCCGCAGTTCCGGCCCTACTTCGACAGGGCCCGCGCCGCGGGGCTGCGCTCGGTGCCGCACGCGGGGGAGACCACCGGGCCGCAGACCGTCTGGGACGCGCTGAACGAGCTGGGCGCCGAGCGGATCGGGCACGGCATCTCCGCCGCGCAGGACCCGGCGCTGCTCGCCCACCTGGCCGAGCGGCAGATCGGAATGGAGATCTGCCCGACGTCCAACGTCCGGACCCGGGCGGTGGCCAGCCTCGACGAGCACCCACTGCCCCGGCTGGTCGAGGCCGGGCTGCTCGTCACCATCAACTCCGACGACCCGCCGATGTTCGGCACCACCCTCAACGACGAGTACGCGGTGGCGGCCCGCCTGCTCGGGGTCGGCCCCGAGGGTCTGGCCGGGCTGGCCCGCAACGCGGTGACCGCGTCCTTCCTCGACGCCGACGGCAAGCAGCGCATCACGGCCGAGATCGACGCGTACCTGGCCGCCGCCGGTTGAGCCGGTCCGGCCCGTCGCGGCCGATCGCGTGGGGAGCAGGGCGCGCGGCGGGAGCGTGGGTGTGGGGGGACCTGTAACTCCCGCCGCGCGCGCGGCTTCACCGGTCGTGGGTGCGCGTAGACGCTCGGCCGGTGAAACTGTTGGGTTCGCGTACTGATCCTGTCAGCTCGCGGCCGGTCCAGCCCGCTCGTTAACCGCGATCTAAGGAAGACTTGCGACGGCCCACAACCCGGTCAGTCGTCGGTGGGGCGCTGGCGCGGCCAGCGCCGTCCGGCGCCCTTGGTGTCCCGGGCGTCGCGTGCCATCCGCCCGACCAGACCGAAGCGGCTGACCTGCCGCGGCGTCGCCTCCGGATCGGCGAGGAGCATCACCACGCTGGCCCCGCCGAGCCGGGCCCGGTCGATGCTCACCGACCCGTTGGCCTGCAACGCCACCCGCTTGGCGATGTCCAGGCCGAGCCCGGTCGAGCCCTGGTCACTGGTGCCCCGGCGCAGCGCCCGGTCCGGGTTGGCGATGCCGGGGCCGGCGTCGTCGATCCGGATCGCCACGTACCCGTCGCGCCGGGACACGGCCACCTCGAACGCGGTGCCCTGCGGGGTGTACCGGAAGACGTTGCCGATCACCGCGTCCAGCGCGGCGGCCAGCTCGGCCCGGGGCACCGGCGCGGGGATGCGCAGTTGCGCGCCGTTCACCCGGTGTGGCCGGTTCTGGTCGCCGGCGAGGGCCGCCCAGAAGACCATCCGGTCCCGGACCACCTCGCTGACGTCACACATCGCCGGCCCGGCCTCGTGCGCCACCGACTTGCGGGTCGTCTTGATCAACACGTCGATCTCACCCTCCAGGGTGACGATCGCCTGCCGGATCCGCCGGATGCCGCGCAGCCGGTCCAGCTCCGCCGGGCTGAACGAGCCCACGCTGGTGTCGTCGGACTCCAACGCCTCCGCGTCCAACCGCAGCACGGTCAACGGGGTACGCAGACGATGCGACAGATCGGCCACCAGCTCCCGCTCATCGGTGCGGGCCGCGTCCAGCCGGTCGGCCATCCGGTTGAAGGCGTACCCGGCCTCGGCCAACTCACGCGGGCCGGTCGGCTCGACGCGCACGCCCAGATCGCCGTCGCCGATGGACAGCGCGGCGTCGACCAGACCCCGGGTCGAGTCCACCGCGCGGGCGGCGACCCGGTCGACCACAAGCACCGCCGCGCCGGCCATCGCCGCGCCGACCGCGAACAGCAGCAGCCAGGTGCCACCGGCGCCCTCGCCCAGCGTCGAGTCCGGGAGGAACACCTCGACCACCGCCGTCCGGTCACCGAGCACGACCGGGTCGAGCCGGACCACGCCCCCGTCCACGTCGACGACCCGCGACCGCCGGTCGGCACGGGCCCGGTCCAGGTCGCCGCCGGTGGCCCGACCGGCGGACTCGTCCAGGCCCAGGCCGTGCACCACGGGCCGGGTCGGCGCGCCCTCGGCGCTCGCCACCACGGCCCGCTCCACGACTGCCGGATCGGTGCTCACCGCCAGCGCGCCGGTGACCAACGCGCTGCGTCGGGCCGCGTCGGCGATCGCCTCGTCCCGGCTCTGCTCCCGCAGGCTGAGGCCGAGCGGGATCAGGAACGCGAGCGCGACGAGGCTGCACATGCCGGCCGTGAGCAGGGCCAGCGCCGTCCTCAGTCCGGTGCCACCAGCCGGAATCCGACCCCCCGCACGGTGCGCAGGTAGCGCGGCTTCGCCGCGGACTCGCCCATCTTTCTGCGGAGCCAGTACAGGTGAACGTCGATGGTCTGATCCTCGCCGACCGATGGCTGCCGCCATACCTCCTCCAAGAGTTCCCGGCGGGACACTACCCGCCCGGGTCGTGCGGCGAGATAGGCCAGCAGGTCGAATTCCTTGCGGGTCAGCGCCAGCGGCTCCCCGTCGAGCTGGGCGCTGCGCTCGCCCACGTCCACCTTCAGGCCGCCGACGCTGTGCACCGCCGGCTGCACCGTCCGGCTGGCCCGTCCGGCCCGCCGCAGCACCGTGGTGATCCGGGCGTCCAGGTGCGCCCCGGTGAACGGCTTGACCATGTAGTCGTCGGCGCCGGCACGCAGCAGTTTGACCACCGACTGCTCGTCGTCCCGGGCGGTCGCGATGATGATCGGGATGTCGGTGATGCCGCGCAGCATCCGCAGCGCGTCCGAGCCGTCCAGGTCGGGCAGGCCGAGGTCCAGCACCACCAGGTCGGGTGTCTCCGCGGCGACCCGGCGGAGGGCGTCCAACGCCGTACCCACGGCGTGCACGGCGTGCCCCCGGTCGGTGAGGGACCGCAGCATCGCGCCGCGTACGACGTGATCGTCTTCGACCAGGAGCACGGAGGCCACGACAAGACCGTACTGGGCCTGGCAAGTTGATCGCATTGCGACGTGCCTGGCGAGGGGGCAAGCTGGTACGACGATGTCGTTCACCCTGTTCGTCGATGCCCGTCTGGCACTCGCCCGGGACAGCCTCGCCGGTCTCTCCACCGGCGACGCGCTCGGCGCGCAGTACTTCGTGCCGGGGACCCCGTCCCCGGATCTCACCGCGGGCGCACTGCCGCCGGCACCCTGGGAGTGGACCGACGACACCGAGATGGCCTGCTCGGTGCTCGCCGAGCTGACCCGCTCCGGCGGCGTCGACCCCGACCGGCTGGCCCTGGCCTTCGCCGAGCGGTGTGCCCCGCGCCGGGGCTACGGCGCCGGCGCGATGACGATCCTGCGGCTGATCCGTACCGGCACCCCCTGGCCGGTGGCCGCCGCTTCCGCCTTCGACGGCCAGGGCTCCTGCGGCAACGGCGCGGCGATGCGGGTCGGCCCGCTGGGCGCGTACTTCGCCGACTCGACCGCCCGGGCCGCCGCGCAGGCCCGCGCCTCGGCGGAGGTGACCCACGCGCACCCGGAGGGGATCGCCGGCGCCGTCGCGGTGGCCGTGGCCGCCGCGCTCGCCGCCCGGGGCCGCCTCGACGGGCACCGGCCGGCTCCGGAGCGCCTGCTCGCCGGGATCGCCGCCGCGCTGGACCCGGGCACCGAGGTGCACCGGAGCGTGAGCCGGGCGGCCGGGCTGCTCGGCCGACCGGTGGACCGGGTGGTGGCGGAACTCGGCAACGGCTCCCGGGTGACCGCCCAGGACACCGTCGGGTTCACCCTCTGGGTGGCCGCCACCCACCTCGACGACTATCCGGCGGCGATCCGGAGGTGCGTCCAGGCCGGCGGGGACATGGACACCACTGCCGCCATCGTCGGAGCGATAGTGGCCGCGTACACGGGTGTCGGCACGCCGGGCGGCGTGCCCGAGTCGTGGCTGGCCGCCCGCGAGCCGTTACCTACCTGGCTGCCCTGACCACACCCGGCCGTCCTGGTCGCCGGGCCGTCCCTGGTCGCGGACCAGCTGTGTGATCGACTCGGCTTCCTGCATATCGGGGTGTCCGCGCGCCGGGATGCCGCGGTTTCCAGGACACCGAGTCGATCAATCACCGAGCGGCGGCGGAAACAGCCGGCGTCGGGTCCACGGGCGTCGGGTCCACGCGCGTCGTGGGCTTGTCCGTGCTGCCGGTCACCTCGGCGGGCGTCGCGGCTTCGTCCTCGTCGGCGCTGCCGGTCACCTCGGCCAGGGCCGTGGCCTCGTCCGGGTCGCGTCGGCGCCACCGGCTGACCAGCCAACCGATCGCCGCGCCGCCGCCCAGCCCGGCCAGCAGGCCGGCGGCCAACATCCCGTCGGCGCTGCCGGACTCCTCGCCGGCGCCACCCGCACGCGCGGCCGGGGCGTCGACACCGCTGTCCGCTGCGGCTGGCGCGTCGGCCGCCGGGCCGCCGTGCCCACCGTGGGTGGCCGGACCCGCCTCGCCGGGTGCCGCCGGCAGCAGGGTGAGCGCCGGGGCCCGGTGCGGACCGGCGGCGTCCGCCCACCGGACCACAGTGCCATCGGCGTACGTCTGGACGACCTCGAAGGTGATCCGCTCCGCCTGCGGCATCGGTCCCATGGACAGCGCCAGCCGGGCCGGGCCGCTGTCGCTCTCGCCCACCCGGACCCAGGTCACCGCGGTGGTCACAGTGCTCACTCCGGAGGAGTGGATACCGGCCACGGGCTTGTCCAGGGTGCGGGAGCTGATCCGGGGTGCCCAACCGTTCACCGACATCGGGTAGACCTCGGCGATCGGCGCGTCGACCGGCAACCGGACCTCGATCTGGTTGGTCTTCGTGCCGGCCCGCTCCTCGGGGACGGTGAACTCCAGCCGTACGGCGTCGCCCTGCCGAGCCTGGGTCGGGGTGGTCGTCACGTCCGCCGCCTGTGCCGCGCTGGGCCAGAGCAGCAGCCCGGCGGCGGTCAGCGCGGTCACCGCCGCGATCCGCCGCCGGCGCTCGCCGCCGTACGTGCTCGCCATCTCGTGCCCCCATCCGTGTCCGCGCGGCCGGCACCGGTTCCGGCCACACCCTGTAGTTCGGCTGCGAGGTGCGAAAGGTTCAACGGGGCCGTGAGGAAGGTGCCGTTCCCGATCGGGGACAGCGCGACCGATAGCATCGGCAGGAGCCGAGGACCGGCACCGTTTCGTACCGCTTGGAGGAGTCACCGTGTCCGCACCCCGTACCCCCGCCGTGGCCGACCCCGTCGTCGTCGCCGCCGGGACCACGGCGGCCGACGCGGTGGCCGCGGCCGGACTGCCCGCGAACGGCCCCAAGGCGATCGTCGTGGTCCGGGACCCGCAGGGTCAGCTGCGCGACCTGGACTGGTCGCCGGCCGAGGAGACGACCGTCGAGCCGGTCAGCCTGGACTCGCCCGACGGGCTCACCGTGCTGCGCCACTCCACCGCGCACGTGCTCGCCCAGGCCGTGCAGGACGTCTTCCCCGAGGCCAAGCTGGGCATCGGCCCGCCCATCGAGAACGGCTTCTACTACGACTTCGACGTCGACAAGCCGTTCCAGCCCGATGACCTCAGCAAGCTCGAGAAGCGCATGCAGGAGATCATCAAGTCCGGGCAGCGGTTCCGCCGTCGCCGCTTCGGCAGCCTGGACGAGGCGCGCTCCGAGCTGGCCGACGAGCCGTTCAAGCTGGAGTTGATCGAGGTCAAGGGCGAGGGCCTGGACACCGACGAGGTGATGGAGGTGGGCGGCGGCGAGCTGACCATCTACGACAACCTCGACGCCAAGGAGGACAAGGTCTGCTGGTCGGACCTGTGCCGGGGCCCGCACCTGCCGACCACCCGCCTGATCGGCGCGTTCAAGTTGATGCGCTCGGCCGCCGCGTACTGGCGGGGCTCGGAGAAGAACCCGCAGTTGCAGCGGGTGTACGGCACCGCGTGGCCGACCCGCGACGAGCTCAAGGCGTACCTGAAGCTGTTGGAGGAGGCCGCCCGGCGCGACCACCGCAAGCTCGGCGCGGACCTCGACCTGTTCAGCTTCCCCGACGAGATCGGCTCCGGCCTGGCGGTCTTCCACCCCAAGGGCGGCATCATCCGCCGCGAGATGGAGCACTATTCCCGCCAGCGGCACGAGGCCGCGGGGTACGAGTTCGTCAATACCCCGCACATCACCAAGGCACAGCTGTTCCAGACCTCCGGTCACCTGCCGTACTACGCGGACACCATGTTCCCGCCCATGCAGCTGGAGGGCGCGGACTACTACCTCAAGGCGATGAACTGCCCGATGCACAACCTGATCTTCAGGTCGCGCGGGCGGTCGTACCGGGAGCTGCCGCTGCGGTTGTTCGAGTTCGGCACTGTCTACCGGTACGAGAAGTCCGGCGTGGTGCACGGCCTCACCCGGGTCCGTGGCCTGACCCAGGACGACTCGCACATCTACTGCACCCGCGAGCAGATGGCCGGCGAGCTGTCCGCGCTGCTCAGCTTCGTGCTGGATCTGCTGCGGGACTACGGCCTCGACGACTTCTACCTGGAGCTGTCGACCCGGGACGATTCGCCCAAGTTCATCGGCGCGGACGAGGACTGGGCGGAGGCGACCGAGGCGCTGCGGACCGCCGCCGAGACCTCGGGCCTGGAGCTGGTGCCCGACCCGGGCGGCGCGGCGTTCTACGGGCCGAAGATCTCCGTGCAGGTGCGGGACGCGATCGGCCGGACCTGGCAGATGTCCACCATCCAGGTCGACTTCAACCAGCCGGAGCGGTTCGGCCTGGAGTACCAGGCCGCCGACGGCAGCCGGCAACGGCCCGTCATGATCCACCGGGCGCTGTTCGGGTCGATCGAGCGGTTCTTCGGGGTGCTCACCGAGCACTACGCTGGCGCGTTCCCGGCCTGGCTGGCGCCGGTGCAGGTGGTCGGCATCCCGATCCGCGAGGACCACACCGACTACCTGCACGGCTTCGTCGCGGCGCTGCGCGCCGAGGGGATCCGGGCCCAGGTGGACGCGGGTGACGACCGGATGCAGAAGAAGATCCGTACGGCGCAGCAGCAGAAGATCCCGTTCATGGTGATCGCCGGCGACGACGATGTGGCCGCCGGCACGGTGTCCTTCCGTTACCGGGACGGCTCGCAGCGCAACGGGGTGCCGATCGCCGAGGCGGTGACCCACATCCTGGACGTGGTCAGCTCGCGTACCAACATCGGCCCCTCCGCCGCCGCGGAGTAGGGCCGCCGCGACCGCGCGGCCCGCGTGATCGTGCTCGATCCAGGAAGTAGTGGCCTCCCGGAGTGGGGAGGCCACTACTTCACTGTTCGAGCGTGGGGACTGGCGCCGGCCGGCCCGTTCTCAGATGCCGCAGTTCGGCGCCGACCAGCCGCCGACCGCCGCCACGTGGGTGTGGTCGTTGTGGTCCGGGTAGCCGGGGCCGAGGATCTGCCCGAAGCCGTGGTAGCGGGCCTGCTGGGCCAGCCGGCAGAGCGACGGTGACCCGACCAGGTCCACCGCGTCCCCGTACAGGTGCCGGCTGTTGGATGCCCCGCCGACCGCGCTGTTGCAGGCGTAGCTGCGGAAGCTGCTGCTGATCGAGATGGCCACGTCGCCGAGGGCGTGCCGCAGGGCCTGGAGCTTCCACATCGAGACGAGCGCGTTGGACCGCGCGGTGCTCGCCGCTACCGCACCCCCGGACCAGTCGCTGTTGCACTTGTTCAGCTCGGAGTAGCTGAAGTTGGCCGGTGTGCAGTCGTCGTCCTGGAGGGCGTAGAGCCGGGTGAACGTCTGCGGGCCGGCGATGCCGTCCGCGGGCAGCCCGTACGCCTGCTGGAAGCGGATCACCGCCGAGCGGGTGGCCGGCCCGAACGCGCCGTCGATGGTGAGCACGGCACCGTAGCCGGGGTAGCCGGCGACCCGGATCTGGAGTTGCCGGACGTCTTCGCCGGACGCTCCCTGGGACAGGGCGCGGCCCCAGGTGTAGCAGCCGTCCGCCTGTGCGGCGCCGGCGGTGAGGGTGATGCCGGCCACTGTGGTGGCGGCGGTCAGGGCGAGTGCCGCGAGGAGCCGGCCGAGCCGTCGGATCATGGGTGACCCTCCATCGATACATGCACGGTTCTGGATGCATGGAATCTTCAGGTTCTGGCATTGATCCGTCAAGAATTTGCAGCAAGGAGTTTTCCCGGCGGCGGGTGTCGCGACCCGACGGGATGGCTCCGTAGGATCGGCTCGTGACAGGGGCGGAACGGCACACGGACACCGGCGGCATGGCGGACGGCCTGGAGCGGCTCTGGACGCCGCACCGGATGACCTACATATCCGGCGAGGACCGCCCGGCCGAGGGCTACGAGAAGCCCACCGGTTGCCCCTTCTGCCGGGCGCCCAAGCTGCCGCCGGAGGACAGCCTGGTGGTGGCCCGGGGCGAGCACGTCTTCGTGGTGCTCAACCTCTATCCGTACAACCCGGGGCACCTGCTGGTCTGCCCCTACCGGCACGTCGCCGACTACACCGACCTGGACGTGCCGGAGACCACCGAGCTGGCGTCGTACACCCAGACCGCGATGCGGGTGATCCGCAAGGTGAGCAACGCGCACGGCTTCAACCTGGGCATGAACCAGGGCGGGGTGGCCGGTGCCGGGATCGCCGCGCACCTGCACCAACACGTGGTGCCGCGCTGGGGCGGCGACGCGAACTTCATGCCGGTGATCGGCCGCACGAAGGTCCTGCCGCAACTGCTCGGCGACACCCGCGACCTGCTCGCCCGCGCCTGGCCGTCCTGACCACCGCGCCGGGCGGCGTCCGCGCCGGGCGGGGTCCGCGCCGGGCGGCGTCCGCGCCGGTCCGGCTAGTCGGCGTGCAGCAGCGCGGTCAGCTCCGGCCAGCTCTCCACCCGGTGTACGTGCGGAAGCAGCGCGGCGTGTGCGGCGACCTCCGCCGCACGGGGCCGGAACAGGAAGCGGTGCGGCACCGAGTCGAGGTAGCCGAGCACCTCGAGTTTGTCGTCCACGAAGTGGGTCAGCCCGAGCCGCCGGGCGATCGGCGCCTTGTCCGGTCGGGTTCGGCAGAAGTGCACCCGCTCCGCCGGGATGCCGGTGCGCGCCGCGAAGTCGTGGTGGGCCAACCACTGCACGGTGCGGCGCTCGGTGGCCTCGCCGCACTTGGACACCAGGTGCACCTCGTCGAACGCCGGGCCGAGCGCCGCCAACGCGTCGAACGCCCCGTCGACCATGGGTGTCCGTAGGTAGTGCGCGCCGAAGAACGACGTGTCGGCGTCGTGGTCCGCCGGCTCGATGAGCACGCCGCCGATGTCCACACCCAGCCTCCGCATGTGGTTGATCATGCCGCAGCGGCCGGTCGGCCCGCATCCGCGATTCCGGGCCCGGGGATCTGCTACGTCCCGACTCGTGGAGGTGGCACGATCGGCCGATGGCAGTCACGACACGGACGTTGGGGCGCAGCGGCATCGAGGTCAGCGCCCTCGGCATGGGGTGCTGGGCGATCGGCGGGCCCTGGTCGGAGGGCGTCCAACCGCTGGGCTGGGGCGCTGTCGACGACGACGAGTCCGTGCGGGCGGTTCACCGGGCACTCGACCTGGGCATCACCCTCTTCGACACCGCCGACACGTACGGCGCCGGGCACGGCGAGCGGGTCCTCGGTCGAGCGCTCGCGGGTCGCCGGGACGAGGCCGTGATCGCCACCAAGTGGGGTTACACGTTCGACGAGGCGAGCCGACAGGCCACCGGGGAGGACGCGTCGCCCGGGTACCTGCGCCGGGCCGTGACGGACTCGCTGCGCCGGTTGGGCACCGACCGGATCGACCTCTACCAGCTGCACCTGGCCGACCTGTCGGTGCCGCGGGCGCAGGCGCTGGTCGGCACCTGCGAGGACCTGGTGGCCGAGGGCCTGATCCGGGCGTACGGGTGGAGCACCGACCGCCCCGACCGGGCCACCGCGTTCGGTCACGGCGCTGCCGGCGCCACCGCCGTGCAGCACACCCTGTCGGTGCTGCGGGACGCTCCCGAACTACTCGCCGTCTGCGACAAGTACGACCTGGCCAGCGTCAACCGGGGCCCGCTGGGGATGGGGCTGCTCACCGGCAAGTACTCGGCCGGGTCGGTGCTGCCCCGCGACGACGTGCGCGGGTTGACCCCCGGCTGGTTGGAGTGGTTCCGTGGGGGCCGGCCCGCGCCGGAGTGGCTGCGGCGGGTCGGCGCCGTCCGCGCGGCGCTCACCGCCGATGGGCGCACCCTGGCCCAGGGGGCGCTGGGCTGGATCTGGGCGCGCAGCGGCCGCACCATCCCGATCCCCGGCTGCCGTACGGTCGCCCAGGTCGAGGAGAACGCCGCCGCGCTGCACCGGGGCCCGTTGCCGGCGGACCAGTTCGTCGAGGTGGAGCGCCAGCTGGCAGCTCTGCGCACCGCCGCCCTGCGCGACGCCGACCGCCCCCACTGGCCCCCGCCCACGCGTCCCACCGTCCACCCCTGAGCGGAACACCCGCACCCGTCCGCGCCGTCACCGCGTCGGGACCGAGCGTCCCCCGACATGTCGGCGCGGTGTCCTGTAGAGCTGCCCCATATTCGGGGCAGCGCCTCGGTGAGGTCTCGGCTGTGGGGTGGCGCGGCGCGGTCGGGTCTCGGCTGTGGGGTGGAGCTGCCGCGACTCCGGGGCGGTGCCTCGGTCGGGTCTCGGCTCACGGGTAGAGCTGCCCCAACTCTGGGGCAGCTCTACAGCGTCTGAACATGGCAGGCCAACCCGCCTCGCCGCCCCCGTCGATCAGGACTGGCGGAGCCTCGCGGACCGTCGGGACCGGGCGGGGCGGGGGTCAGGGGGTGTGTTCCTTGCGGATCTGGTCGGCCAGGTGGGCGGGCATGGGGTCGTGGCGGACGAACTGGCGGCGGAAGGTGCCGATGCCAGCTGTCATGGAGCGCAGCTCGACGGCGTAGCGCAGCAGCTCGGTGGCCGGCACCTCGGCGCGTACGAGGGTGCGGCCCTCGGTGTCCGGGTCCGGTTCGGTGCCGAGCACGCGGCCGCGTCGGCCGGACAGGTCGCCCAGCACCGCGCCCACCGAGCCGTCCGGTACCCGGATGGCGACCTCGTCGATCGGCTCCAGCAGCGCGGGCTGACCACGGTCGGCGGCGTCCCGCAGGGCCAGCGCGCCGGCGGTCTGGAAGGCCGCGTCGGAGGAGTCGACGCTGTGCGCCTTGCCGTCGACAAGGGTCACCCGCAGGTCCACCACCGGGTGGCCGGCGACCAGGCCGCGCTCCAGTTGGGCGCGGACGCCCTTCTCCACCGACGGGATGTAGGTGTGCGGCACGGCGCCGCCGACGACCCGGTCGACGAACTCGAAGCCGCCGCCCGGGGGCAGGGGCTCGACCTCGATGTCGCAGACCGCGTACTGGCCGTGCCCGCCGGACTGCTTGACGTGCCGGCCGTGCCCCTTCGCGGGCACCGTCAGCGTCTCGCGCAGCGACACCTTCACCGGCTCGGTGTCCAGCTCGACGCCGCCGGCGCGCAGCCGGTCGAGCAGCACGTCGGCGTGCGCCTCGCCCATGCACCAGAGCACCAGCTGGTGGGTCTCCGGGTTGCGCTCCAGCCGCAGTGTGGGGTCGCCGGCGACCAGCCGGGCGAGGTTGCGGGCCAGGGCGTCCTCGTCGGCGCGGCTGCGGGCGACGACCGCCACCGGCAGCAGCGGCTCCGGCATCTCCCAGGGGGCGATCAGCAGCGGGTCGTCCTTGGCCGCGATGGTGTCGCCGGTCTCGGCGGTGCCCGACTTGGTGATCGCGCAGATGTCGCCCGCCACGCAGAACGGCACCTCCCGCAGGGTGGCGCCCAGCGGGGTGTAGATGTGCCCGACCCGCTCGTCGGCGTCGTGATCGGGGTGGCCGCGTTCGGCCATCCCGTGCCCGCAGACGTGCACGGTCTGCTCGGGGCGCAGCGTGCCGGAGAAGACCCGGACCAGCGAGACCCGACCGACGTGCCGGTCGACGGTGGTCTTGACGACCTCGGCGACGAGCGGCCCGTCCGGGTCGCAGGTCAGCGGCGGGCGGGGCGAGCCGTCCACGCCGGTCACCGCCGGCAACTCGTGCTCCAACGGCGACGGGAACGCGGCGGTCAGCACCTCCAGCAGCACGTCCAGCCCCACGCCGGTCCCGGCGCAGACCGGCACCACCGGGTAGAAGTGCCCCCGGGCGACGGCCTTCTCCAGGTCGTCGATGAGCACCTCGGTGCTGATCTCCTCGCCGTCGAGGTAGCGGTCCATGAGGGTCTCGTCCTCGCTCTCGGCGATGATCCCCTCGATCAGCTCGTTGCGCGACTCGTCGATGGCCGGCTGGTGCTCCGGGTCCGGGTCACGGACGTCGGCGGGCAGCCCGGCGGTGTAGTCGAAGACCCGGCGGGTGATCAGGCCGAGCAGCCCCTCGGTGGACACCCCGTCGTCGCCGAGCATCGGCAGGTAGAGGGGCATCACGTTGTCGCCGAAGAGGCGCTGGCAGAGCGCCACCGTCTCGTCGACGTCGGCGCGGGGCTGGTCCAGTCGGGACACCGCGACCGCGCGGGGCATGTCGACAGCCGCGCACTCCTCCCACAGGGCGACGGTGGCCGCGTCCATGCCGCCCGCCGCGGAGACCACGAAGAGAGCGGCGTCGGCGGCCCGCAGCCCGGCACGCAGCTCGCCGACGAAGTCGGCGTACCCGGGCGTGTCCAGCAGGTTGACCTTGACGCCGTTGTGCAGCAGCGGTGCGCAGGACAGGCTTACCGACCGCTGTTGGCGTACGGCCGCGGGGTCGTGGTCACCGACGGTGGTGCCGTCGAGCACGGAGCCGGCCCGGCCGATCGTGCCGGTCGCCGCGAGCAGGGCCTCGACCAGGGTCGTCTTGCCCGCTCCGGAATGCCCGACGAGCACGACGTTGCGTACCCGCTCGGGCTCGGTGACCACCGGCGTGCCGCCGGTGGAACCCTTGTCCTGATTTTTCTGCGCCATGGGGCGCACCTCCCTCAGCCGGTGGTGGTGGCGACCGCCGCGCGACGGGAAGCGGCCCGGGGCGAGTGCGCGGCGATATCCTCCGGTGGTCTGCTGCACAGCGGGAACGGGACGGGTGGACGGGTGAGCTGGCTCACCCTCCGGCTCGATCTCACACCCGTTGTCGGGTAGGCACAAGCCTCTCCCGGGCGGGTCGGAGGGGCGGCCGTATCGCCGGAGCTGGGCGGACCGTTATCGTGGGGACCGCCATGGCGAAGATCTTCCAAGTGTCGGCCCGCGCGGGGATGACCCGCGTCGTCGAGCCGATTGCCCGCGCCCTTCTGCGCGCCGGCGTCACCCCCAATGCCGTCACCGTCGCGGGCACCGTTGGTGTGCTCGTCGGCGCGCTCGGCCTCGGTGCCCGCGGCCATCTGGTCGCGGGCGCGTTGATCGTCACCCTGTTTGCGCTCACCGACCTGCTCGACGGGACGATGGCCCGGATGAGCGGTGGCTCCACCAAATTCGGCGCGTTCCTCGACTCGAGCATGGACCGGGTCGCCGACAGCGCCGTCTTCGGCGCCGTCGCGTACTGGCTGGCCACGCAGGGCGACCACTCCGGGGTGGCCGCCGCGTTGGTCTGCCTGGCCGCCGGCAGCCTGGTCTCCTACGTGAAGGCCCGCGCCGAGGGGCTCGGCATGACCTGCAACGTGGGCATCGCCGAGCGCACCGAGCGGCTGCTGATCGTCGGGGTCGGCGGCATCCTCACCGGCCTGCACGTGAAGCCGGCGCTGGAGATCGCGCTCTGGCTTCTCGCCGCGGTGTCGATCTTCACGGTGGGGCAGCGGATGGCGCACGTCTACCGCCAGGCCCAGCAGCTCCAGCCGAACGGCCAGGCGTGAGTGCCGCGTCGGCGACCCGGCGCCGGACGACCGGCGGCCGGGCCGCGTGAACCTCACCGAGCTGGGCTACCTCGCCGGCTGGCGGATGGCCAGCGCGCTGCCCCGGCCGCTGTTGGCGGCGGCGTTCCAGGCGGGCGCGGACCGCGCCTCCCGCCGCCCCAGCGGGGGTACGGCCCGACTGCGCGCGAACCTGCGCCGGGTGGTCGGCCCGGAGCTGTCCGAGGCCGAGCTGGACGATCTCGTCAAGCGGGGGCTCCGCTCGTATGCCAGGTACTGGATGGAGGCGTTCCGGCTGCCCCGGTTGAGCCGTGCGCAGATCCTGTCCGGCTTCCGCCTCGACGGCGCGGAGTTGCTCGCCGCCGACGTGGCCGCCGGCCGGGGCGCGGTGGTGGCGCTTCCGCACGCCGGTAACTGGGACGCCGCGGGCGCCTGGGTGGCGGCCACCGGCTGGCCGATCACCACAGTGATGGAGCGGCTCAAACCGGAGGGCGTGTACAGGCGTTTCCTGGCGTTCCGAGAGGTCCTCGGGATGGAGATCCTGCCGACCCACGGTGGGCCGCGCCCGGCGTTCGACGTCCTGCTGGACCGCGTACGTGCCGGTGCGGTGGCGCCGTTGCTGGCCGACCGGGACCTCTCCGCCCGTGGGGTGGAGGTGGATTTCTTCGGCGGGAAGACCCGGATGCCGGCCGGGCCGGCGCTGCTCGCGCTGCACACCGGCGCGCCGCTCTACGTGGCCTCGATGTGGTATGAACCGGACGCGGCGTGCGCGTCGCTCGCCGGCCCGCTGCCGGTGCCGGGGCCCGAGGTGGGGCCTCTGGACCAGCGGGTCCGGTCGCTGACCCAGCTGATCGCCGACCGTCTGGCGGCGGGCATCGCCCGGCATCCGGAAGACTGGCACATGTTGCAGCGGATGTGGCTGGACCAGCCGAGGTCGGGGGACGGCACGGCGCGGCCCTCGTCGACCTCCGGTCAGGCCTGAGGAGGTGGTGGGCACTGTGGGACGGTGTTCCGCGGTCGCGGGCGGGAGGCGCTGACGCATGCGGATCGGCATCGTGTGCCCGTACTCCTTCGACGTCCCCGGTGGCGTGCAGAACCACGTGATGGACCTGGCCGAGGCGCTGATCACGCTCGGCCACGAGGTCAGCGTGCTCGCTCCGGCCGACGAGGATTCGCCGCTGCCCGAGTACGTGGTGTCCGCCGGCCGTGCCGTGCCGCTGCCGTACAACGGCTCGGTGGCCCGGATCGCGTTCGGCCCGGTCTCCACCGCCCGGGTCCGGCGTTGGATCATCAACGGTGACTTCGACGTGCTGCACGTGCACGAGCCGCTCACGCTGAGCCTGTCGCTGCTGGCCGTGCTCTCCGCGCGCGGCCCGGTGGTGGCCACCTTCCACACCGCGATGACCCGTTCCCGGGTGCTGGCCGCCGCGCAGGGTGTGCTGCAGATCGTGCTGGAGCGGATCACCGCCCGGATCGCCGTCAGTGCGCTGGCCCGCAAGGTGCAGGTCGAGCACATGGACGGCGGGGCGGTGGAGATCCCCAACGGGGTGGCGGTGGCCAAGTTCGCCGACGCCGAGCCGTTGCCGGGCTGGCCGGGGGAGTGCGCCCCGGGCACCGGCGGCACCCTGGGCTTCCTGGGCCGGTTCACCGAGGCGCGCAAGGGCTTCCCGGTGCTGCGCGACGCGTTCGTGGCGTTGGCCGCGACCCGGCCCGGGCTGCGGCTGCTGGTCGCCGGCCCGGGGGACCCGGACGACCTGTACGACCAGTTCCCGGCCGAGCTGCACGACCGGGTCACGTTCCTCGGGCTGGTCACCGAACCGGACAAGGCGCGGATGCTGCGCAGTGTGCACCTCTACGTGGCTCCGAACACCGGCGGCGAGTCGTTCGGCATGATCCTCACCGAGGCGTTGGCCGCGGGTACGACGGTGGTCGCCAGCGATCTGGACGCGTTCCGGCGGGTGCTCGACGGTGGGCGGGCCGGTCGGCTCTTTCCCACTGGTGATGCGGCGGGGCTGCGTGACGCGGTGACCGAGTTGCTTGACGACTCCGCCGGGCGGGTCACGTTGAGCGCGTGCGGCGATCAGGTGGTGGCCAATTTCGACTGGCCGGTGGTTGCCCGCCGTGTTCTGGAGGTATACGCAGCGGCGATCGAGGCAACCGACGGACGGGTGATCGACCAGGAGTGGGTGGGGCTGGGCTGAGCCGGTGTGACGGATGGTGCGGACGACGACCGGGGTGACCGGTGTGGCCGCGCCCAATCGAAGGCGAAACGGAGCAGCACTACGATGCCGCACATGTGGTGGGTGGTGGCCGCGATCGTGGTCCTGGGGCTGGTCGCGACGTACCTCGTCTGGACCGCCGGCCGGGTGGAGCGGTTGCAGGGCCGCGCGGAGCTTGCGGCTCGGGCCCTGGACGCCCACCTGCTGCGCCGGGCCGCGGCGGCGGCCGTGTTGGCCGAGCGGCGCTTCGGGGTCGAGCTGTACGCGGCGGCCCGGATCGCCCTGGACGCCAGCCCGGACGAGCGGGAGGCCGCGGAGAACGACCTGACCCGGCAGTTGCGTGGCGTCCAGTTGGATCCGGGTGATCCGGACTGTGGGGCGGTCATCGCCGCCAGTCGCCGGCTCGCCCTGTCCCGGCAGGTGCACACCGACCTGGTCCGGGACGCCCGCTCGGCGCGCGGCCGGCCGTTGGTGCGGTTGTTGCGGATGGGACGGGGCCGGGAGTGGCCGCGCTACTTCGACATCGACGACCCGACGCTCACCGTCCCGGCGGACGTCCCCGCCACCTGACCGCTCACCGGGCCCCGCGCTCCCGGCGCCGCCCGCCGGGCCGCCGCGCGGGCCGGTGATCAGGGCCACAGGGCAGGCCACCGGGGGTCTGATTGGCTGTCGGCGCGGCGTTGACCCGCGCGTAGCATTTTCGCTGCCACCCCCCAGGAGCCCGTCCAAGGAGCGATGACCCGTGCCCGAAAACACCGCCTCGAACACCGGTACCGGTACCGCCCCCGTCGTCGGCACGGCCCGCGTGAAGCGCGGCATGGCCGAGATGCTCAAGGGTGGCGTGATCATGGATGTGGTCAACGCCGAGCAGGCCAAGATCGCTGAGGACGCCGGCGCGGTCGCGGTGATGGCCCTGGAGCGGGTCCCCGCGGACATCCGCGCGCAGGGCGGCGTCTCCCGGATGAGCGACCCTGACATGATCGACGGGATCATCGAGGCGGTCTCCATCCCGGTGATGGCCAAGGCCCGCATCGGCCACTTCGTGGAGGCGCGGATCCTCCAGTCGCTCGGCGTGGACTACGTCGACGAGTCCGAGGTGCTGACCCCGGCCGACTACGCGAACCACATCGACAAGTGGGCGTTCACGGTGCCCTTCGTCTGTGGCGCGACCAACCTGGGCGAGGCGCTGCGGCGGATCACCGAGGGCGCGGCCATGATCCGTTCCAAGGGTGAGGCGGGCACCGGCGACGTCTCCAACGCCACCACCCACATGCGGAGGATCCGCCAGGAGATCGCCCGGCTGTCGTCGTTGCCGGCCGACGAGCTGTACGTCGCGGCCAAGGAGTTGCAGGCCCCGTACGAGCTGGTCAAGGAGGTCGCCGAGAGCGGCAGGCTGCCAGTGGTGCTGTTCACCGCCGGCGGGATCGCCACCCCGGCCGACGCGGCGATGATGATGCAGCTCGGCGCGGAGGGCGTCTTCGTGGGCTCCGGCATCTTCAAGGCCGGTAACCCGGCTCAGCGGGCCGCCGCGATCGTCAAGGCCACCACCTTCCACGACGACCCGGACGTGCTGGCCAAGGTCTCCCGTGGTCTCGGCGAGGCCATGGTCGGCATCAACGTCGACGAGATCCCGCAGCCGCACCGGCTGGCCGAGCGCGGTTGGTGAGTGGGTTTCCGGGCAGCGTGACGCGGAGGGGAACGGTGCGACAGTGACGGCGCCGAGGATCGGTGTGCTCGCGCTCCAGGGCGATGTCCGGGAGCACGTGACGGCGCTGGCCGCGGCGGGGGCGGACGCCCGCCCGGTCCGCCGTCCGGCCGAGCTGGACGCGGTGGACGGCCTGGTCGTCCCCGGTGGCGAGTCCACCACCATCAGCAAACTCGCCGACATCTTCGAGATGCGCGAGCCGATCGACAAGCGCATCGCCGACGGCATGCCGGTCTACGGCTCCTGCGCCGGCATGATCATGCTGGCGACCGAGGTGCTCGACGGACGACCCGACCAGCGGGGCTTCTCCGGCATCGACATGACCGTCCGGCGCAACGCGTTCGGCCGGCAGGTCGACTCGTTCGAGGCGCCGGTGACCATCACCGGGGTGCCGGGTGACCCGTTCCACGCCGTCTTCATCCGGGCGCCGTGGGTCGAGCGGGTCGGTTCCGGTGTCCAGGTGATCGGGTCGGTGACCGGTGGGCCGGCCGCCGACCGGATCGTGGCGGTCCGGCAGGGCAACCTGCTGGCCACCTCGTTCCACCCGGAGTTGACCGGTGACCTGCGTGTGCACGCGTACTTCGTGGATCTGGTGCGGGCGGCCTGAGCGCTGCCGTCGGGGCATGTTTTCCGACCCCGTGTGGTTGTTCCGCGGTGACCCGGGTGCCCCGGCGGCACCCCGAGGCGGTGCCGGATGTGACACGCCCGGGTGTGACCTCGGTAAGATTGCCGCGGTTCGGCAGGGCCGTCGCCCGGTGCGGCATTTCCCGCGGAGCCGACCGGCCGCCGAACCGCCGGATGCGGCGCGCGATTCGGTGCGGCAGTCGATGCAGGCGTGGAATGACAGACGGAGGTAGAAGATGTCCGGCCACTCAAAGTGGGCGACGACCAAGCACAAGAAGGCCGTCATCGACGCCAAGCGCGGCAAGATGTTCGCCAAGCTGATCAAGAACGTCGAGGTGGCCGCGCGGATCGGCGGCGGCGACCCCACCGGCAACCCGACGCTCTTCGACGCCATTCAGAAGGCGAAGAAGAGCTCGGTGCCGAACGACAACATCGATCGTGCCGTCAAGCGCGGCTCCGGCCTGGAAGCCGGCGGCGCCGACTGGCAGACGATCATGTATGAGGGGTACGGCCCGAACGGTGTGGCGATGCTCATCGAGTGCCTCACCGACAACCGCAACCGGGCGGCCACCGAGGTGCGTACCGCGCTGACCCGCAACGGCGGCTCGCTCGCCGACGCCGGCTCGGTGTCGTACATGTTCTCCCGCAAGGGCGTGGTGATCGTGCCCAAGGAGGGCACCAGCGAGGACGACGTGATGATGGCCGTCCTCGACGCCGGAGCCGAGGAGGTCAACGACCTCGGTGAGGCGTACGAGGTGGTCTCCGAGCCGACCGACCTGATCCCGGTGCGGACGGCGTTGCAGGACGCCGGCATCGAGTACGAGTCGGCGGAGTCCTCCCTGATCCCCAGCATGAACATCCCGCTGGACGAAGAGGGCGCCCGCAAGATCTTCAAGCTGATCGACGTCCTGGAGGACTGCGACGACGTGCAGAACGTCTACGCGAACTTCGACATCAGCGACGACGTGATGGCGGCGGTCGACGCCTGAGGGCGATCCACTCGGAATCACGGAGGTCGGGGTGTCCCTCGCGCGGGGACACCCCGACGTCCGTACTGCCGGGTTGACCACGCGATGGCGTCGAACGTGGAGGTGGGGCAGTGGCGGCAGACCGGTTCGCGCCCGGTGACACGGTCGTACGGCGTGAGGTGCTGCGCGGCGAGGTGTGGTTCGGCTGCCCGACGATCGTCGTCGAGGACTCGCCCGACCTGCTCGCCCTCTACCTCCCACCGGGGGCCGAGTTCGGCTTCCCGACGACCGGCGTCTTTCCGTGCGGGCGCCACCCGTGGGAGACCGCCGGGCACCGGTCCTGGTCGGGGCACGGCAAGCTGATGCTGCAACGCCCCGGCGAGGCGCACTCGGTCGACGTGTTCTGGACGGGGCCGGGGCGCGACTTCGCCGGCTGGTACTTCAACCTCCAGGACCCGGTGCGGCGTACCCCGATCGGGGTGGACACCCTCGACCACGAGCTGGACCTGTGGTGGGGCGCGGACGCCGACCGGTACGTCTGGAAGGACGTGGAGATGTTCGCCCAGCGCCTCGTCGAGGGGCGCTACCCGGGCATGGCTGACGCGATCCAGGCCGAGGGTGACCGGATCGCCGCGCTGCTCGACGCGGGCGAGCGTTGGTGGGACCCGGCGTGGGCGAAGTGGCAGCCCGACCCCTCCTGGTCGGCGCCCCCGCTGCCCGCCGGCTGGGACCGGGTGCCGCCCGCCCGCTGAGCAGCCCGCCGACCCACCGGGGCGTCAGCGTTTCCGCAGCGCGTCGATCAGGAACACCTGGTCCGGGCCGTTCGTGCACGGCTCGACAAGCGCCTCGGCCGACACCTCCGTGTCGTCGTCGCGGAGCCCCACGCACAGGTCCGTACGGGTGGGCCGGATGCGGTACGAGGTCGGTGCGGACCCGGTCGGCTCGAAGCGGAACAGCTGGGACGGGTTGCTCCCGCTGCACTTCGTGACGGGTTCGAGCAGGTTCCGGCCCGGGTCCTCGTCCCGGACGGTGAGGCAGCCCGTCCCGTGCTCAGGGTGATCCCACTTGATGTGGTACAGCCCGCCGGCCGCCGGCTCCACGTAGGTGTCCGGCGGGGTGGCGTCCGCGCAGGGGACCTGGACCGCCACCTGACTCCCGTACCTGCCGGTGCGGTCGTGCCCCTCGGAGACGCAGAGTTGCGGGCTGCGGGCGGGGCGGATCTGGCTGAGGAGCGCTTGCGGCCCGATGGCCTGGTCGGCGCTGCCCTCCGGCGTGGCCGCCGGGCTCTCGCCCGCCGACGTGGCCGCCGGGCTGCCACTCGCCGACGTGGTCGGGTCGGTGAGCTGTGCCGATCGCTGCCCGTCGTCGTCGGGTCGCTGCAACCAGCTGCCCACGCCGAGCGCGGCCAGCAGAACGCCGACGAGCAGCGCCAGCGGCACCGGCCGCGCGAACCAGCGCGCCCGGGCGGCGCTCGCGCGCCCCACCCTCGTGCCGTCGACGGGCCGAAGGTCGGGCGAGGTGCCGTCGGCGGGCCGGTCGTCGGCGGGCCGGTCGTCGGCTGTGGCGCTGTCGGCGGGCGAGGTGCCGTCGGCGACCTGGTGGTCGGCCGGGGCGCCGTCACCTGGTTGGCGGTCCGGCACGGGCGATGTCGGCGCGTAGGCGCCCACCGCGAGCCGGTGCCGCGCCCGCAGCCACGTCTCCACCTGATCCTCCGCGCCGCAGGCCCGGACGAACGCGGCCACCACCTCGGGTCGCGGCAGGGTGGATCGGCGCAGGATGTCGGCGGCGGTGCTGCGGGCCAGCACGTCACCGGTCGCCGCCGCGCGTTGCTCCAACTGTCGGTACGTGAGCCGCGACCGGTCCTTGAGCCGGCGCAGCATGTCGACGAACTCGGCCGGGTCGGTCGCCTCGTCCGGTCGTAGCTCCCCCGTGGTCATCGCACGATTGTCCAGACACCGGAGGCGCGGGGGCAAATTCGCCCGGGGCGACTGTCCGGGATGGTCGGACAAGATCCGGACAGGCCGTCCTGAGCTGCCCGGACACCGCACCGCGCTGACCAGGGCATTGTTCTCGCCGGCCGGCATATCTACCGTCGATCCTCGATGGCCGCGCCGCTGCTCGGTGTGCGGCCGGGGCTCGGGTCGGCACCGATCCGGGGCCCGACGACATCAACGACACGGGGAGATCCGATGGATGACGCTGCCCAGGATCCGCTGACGCAGGCGACGACGGCGGGGGAGTACGTCGCTCTGCTCCGGGACGTGCGTCGGCGTTCCGGTCTGACCTACCGGGAGATCACCAGGTTGGCCTCGGCGGCCGGGCACTGGCTACCGCCGAGCACTCTCGCCACGATGCTGGGGCGGACCACCCTGCCCCGGGAGCGCACCGTCGTGGCCCTGCTGGTGGCCTGCGGCACGACGCCCGCCGACGTGACGCGGTGGGTGGAGGCACGCCGGAACATCGAGGCGCGCCTCGGCGAGCGGGATCGATGGGAGAACCGGGCGGTGGCGACCACCCCGTCGCCAACCCCCACCCCCCAGCCGGCCGCGAACAGCGAGCCGATCGCGAGCGGCGGACCGGTCGTGGACGGCGGGCCGGTCGCCAACAGTGGACCGACAGTCCATGCCGTACCGGCGGGGAACGTCGTCGGCCCGGTCCGGCCGGCGCTGCCACGAACCACGACGCCCTGGCCGACCCGCCGGTGGCTTCGCCTCGCGGTGCTTGCCGTGCTCGGCGTGCTGACGGTCGGGGCGTCCGGGGTGCTGCTCCCGGGCGCCGCCGCCACCGTGGACAGTTCGCCGTCCGACGGCTGTCCGCTGATCCTGCGCCAGGGCATGTACGGCCCGTGCGTGCTGGACCTCCAGGAGCGTCTGGTGGCGGGCGGACTGGACGTGCCCGCGGACGGCTGGTTCGGCCCGGACACCACCAGCCGGCTGATCGTCTTCCAGGTGTTCGGCGGCCTGCCGGTCAGCGGCACGGCCGACGGGCGGGTGCTCGACGAGCTGTCCGGCGCGGCGAAGGTGCCGCCCACCTGGCCCGAGGACCGGATCGGCAAACAGCTGCGGCAGGTCTTCCCGGAGGACCCGGGCGGGGCGGTGCAGGTGGCGCGTTGCCTGTCCGGGTTGGACCCGTACCGCGTGGAGATCGCCGGGGACGGGTCGCGGCGCTGGGGGTTGTTCCAGTTCAGCGACATGGAGCTGTCCCGGCTGGGCGTCGATCGGCGGACGGCGCTGGACCCGGGCTGGAGCATCGGGGCGGCCCGCGACATCTGGTCGCGTACCGGCGATTTCGGCCACTGGCACTGCACGGCGTGGCGGTGACGCGTGATGCTCCCCGCCCGGGTTCACGGACCGGGCGGGGAGCATCCCCCCGTTACACCGACTGACAGCTCACTGCCGCAGCCGGTTGGCGTACACGTACGCGCCCACGGAACGTCCGGTGGCGAGTCCGGCGTCCGCGTCGAACCGGTAGTGCACGCCGAGGTAGGTCCGGCTCAGCGCGTTCTCCTCGGCGGCGTGGTCGAAGCCGGTCATGTGCCGGACCACGCCCTCCGCGTGCGGATCGTCAGTGGTGGCGTCGAAGGCGATCGCGTCGGTGCCGAAGAACCCCTTCATCACCGCGGACCAGGCCCCCGCGAAGGTGGCGTGACCGGAGACGTAGGCCGGGAAGGCCGGCGTGTACGGCACCCCGGCGCGATCCTGCGACAACGGCTGCCAACCGAGGCCGCCCATCGCCTCGATGGCGGTCACCGGCCGCCACAGGTCGATCGGTGTCTGGTACTTGGCGTCCCAGGCGGCGATGGCGGCGTCGGCGAGAGCGAGCGCGACCAGCCCGAAGAGCCGGGCGTTGGCCAGGATGCCGAGCTGACGCTGCTCCGACACGATCCGGGTGTGCGCGAAGAGCTGACCCGGTGGCTTGTACGTGCCGCCCAGGTCGTTGGCCCAGAAGAACGCGATCTGCGTCTGCTCGGGAGTCCGCAGCGACGACGTCCGACCGCCGATGTCGCGGATTTCCTGCACCTGGTCGCGGTACTCCTGCTTGGTGAGCAGGTCGGCATACCCGGTGGCGCCGGCCGGCAGGCCGGGCCGGAACTGCCGGCCCGAGGTGAGCGCGAACGGGGTGACAAGTCCCCAGTTCGGGCTGATCGCCGCCTTGCCGTTTGTCGGCCGCCAGGCGCCCGGCACCTGCTCCTGCACCGGGTACTCGGTGGTGTTGTCGAAGCCGTCGTTGGCGCGGGCCTGAAGGTTGGCGGCGGCGGCCGCCGCGCCGACCGCCTCACCGCGCGCCTCCTCGGCGTCGTTCACACCGGACGGCCGGCGCGCGACAGCGTCGCCGAGGGCCCCGGTGAAGGAACGACCGTGCCGGCTGTACAGGGCGGTCAGCACGTCGTACGCGGCCCGGTCGATGGCCGCGTGCAGGGACGGCGCGACGACGTTGTCCATGGTGCCCGGGTAGCTGACCGGCACTCGTACCCGGTAGGGGTTGCCGACGCCGGTGACCGAGACGGCGGCGTCGTGCATCGCCGCGTGCAGGATGGCGGCCTCGCGGGAGGAGGAGGTGGGTGGCAGGTCCAGTGCCCGGTACGTGGCCAGCAGGACGCCGTTCCAGTACAGGATCGGGTCGTTGGCCGGGTCCACGGCCAACGGGCTGAGCGAGATGTTGTCCAACCGGACCGTCGAGGCGGCCTGGCCACCGAGGTGGAAGAGGAGCACCGCCTCGGGGTCTCCGAACGGGGACGTGAAGTCGAAGGTGAACCGGCGCATCGTGGAGGTGAGCGCAACGGTCTGGTCGACGGCGGAGGTGAAGGGCGTGTCCGCCCGGGAGACCGAGACGCGCACGGAGCGGTCGACGTCCGCGGCGGCGTCGAACTGCAGCCGGTACGGCTGCGCCGCCGTCACTCCGAACTCGAAGTGGCCGACCAGGTCCTCCCAGACGGGCTTGCCGACCGTCGCGCTGGTGCGGACCCGCAGCTGCCCGGCGTTGACAGTCGTGCTTGTCGAGGCGAGCCGGGTCCACCAGGGTTGGGTGCTGCCGTTGTCGAACGTGCCGTTGAGAATGAGGTCGCCCGGGGCGGCGACGGCCGGCGCGGGCCGGACGAGGGCCGTGAGGGTGCTGGCGAGGGCGACCGCGAGCACCGCGCTGAGCAGGCGGCGAAGGTGCCGTGTGGTGATCGGTGGGGACATCGAGAGCCTTTCCGGTCCGGGGACCGGCGACGACCAGGTCGTTGCCGTGAGGATCGGCTCACCGTAGGAACGTTCGCGCTGGTCGCAGCCACCGAACAGCGCTCGGAACGGTGCCGTACGGCAGCGGGCGCCGGCATCCGTCCGGACGCCGACGCCCGCGCGGGCGAACCATCGGCTCAGCCGATCGTCTCCCGCTCCCGCCACGCGGTCCGCAGGGACGTCCGGCCGTTGGTGCGCAGCAGCGACCCCTCGTACACCCGAGCCCCGGCGAGCAGGAACGCACCGGCGGCGAGCAGCAGGATGACAAGCGAGACGAACGGCTCCCAACTGGCCGCGTCGCCGGTGAACAGCCGCAGTGGCATGGCCGTGGGCGACGAGAACGGCAGGTAGGACAGCACCCGCATCGCGGTGTCGTTGTCGTTCAGGAAGATCACCGCGAAGAACGGCAGCATGACCGCGAGCTGCACGGGCGTCGACACGGCTGCGATGTCCTCCTGCCGGTTGGCCAGGGCGCCGGCCGCCGCCCACATCGCCGCCAGCAACACGAAACCGAACAGGAAGAACGGCACGAACCAGCCGATCGCCGGGGCGAGCAGGGTGAGCAGGCCGCCGCTGTCGCCGATCTGGAGCCCGATCACCGCCACCACCGCGATCAACGCGATCTGCGCGAACGCCAGGATGGCGCCGGCCACCACCTTCCCGGCCAGCAGCGCCCGCACCGGCACGGCGGCGACCAGGATCTCCACGATCCGGGTCTGCTTCTCCTCGATGACGCTCTGCGCGATCTGCACCCCGAACGTCTGCGAGGTGATGAAGAAGACGAACGCGAAGACGAACGGCACCAGGAACGCCACCACCGGGTCCACCGCGTCCGGGTCGAGCAGGCGTACGGTCGGCTGGCTGCTCAGGGCCCGCACCACGTCGTCGGGGGCTTCGTCCAGGGCCAGCACGGCCGGTCCGGCGACCACCGCGGCGTCCACGTCGTCGTCGCGGACGGCCCGCTCGGCGGCCCGGTCGTCGGCGACCACCCGGACCTCCAGGCCGGCGGCGCGCAGCGGACCGGCAGCGCTCTCGGTCGCCGCGACAGTGGACGGTCCGCCGGAGAGCAGCGGCGGCAGGATGGTGCCCGCCGCGGCGATCAGCAGGAAGAAGAGGGTGCCGAAGAGGAAGGTCCGGTCGCGTAGCTTGACCCGGATCTCCCGTTCGGCGACCAGCCGGGTGGCCTGGGTGATGTTCACTGGGTGACCTCTCGGAAGATCTCGGTGAGCGAGGGGCTGACCGGGCGGAAGGCGCGGACCGGACCGCGCGCGAGGGCCGCCCGCAGCACGGGTTGTTCGTCGGCGCCGGCCGGCAGGTCGAAGACCACGCGCGGGCCGTCCAGCTCGACCACTGTGACGCCGGGTTGGTCGCGTACCCAACCGGCGTCGTTCGCCACCACCAACTCGTAGCGGGGCACTGTGTACGAGTCGCGCAGCTGCTGTCGGCTGCCGGCGGCCCGGATCGCCCCGTCCCCGATGATCACCAGGTCGTCGCAGAGGCGTTCCACGACGTCGAGCTGGTGGCTGGAGAAGAGCACCGGCGCTCCGGCCGAGGCCCGTTCCCGCAGCACGGCGACGACGGTGTCGACGGCGAGGGGGTCGAGGCCGGAGAACGGCTCGTCGAGCACCAGCACCTCGGGGTCGTGCACCAGCGCGGCGGCGATCTGCGCGCGTTGCTGGTTGCCCAGCGACAGCGTCTCCAGCAGGTCGTCGCCGCGTTCACCGAGGCCGACCCGGTCCAGCAGCGCGTCGGTGGCACGCCGGGCCGCGGCCGCGTCCAGGCCGTGCAGCCGGCCCAGGTAGGTCACCTGCTCCCGGGTGGTCATCTTCGGGTAGAGGCCCCGCTCCTCCGGCATGTAGCCGAAGCGTCGGCGGTCCTGCCGGGTCAGCGCGGTGCCGCCCCAGCTCACCTCGCCGGCGTCGGGGGCGAGCACACCCAGGATGATGCGCATGGTGGTCGTCTTGCCGGCGCCGTTGGCGCCCACGAAACCGGTCATCCGGCCGGCGGCCACCTCGAAGGACACGTTCGTGAGCACCTGCCGGTCGCCGAAGCTGCGGTCGATGCCGTCGAGGCGAAGCGTTCTGGTCACGCACCCACGCTAGATCGAATACCCCGCCCCGCCGTCCGTCCGATGGCTGAGCGGATGGTCCGCCGCGCGACGGACGGCGGTCACCCGCCGGGCCGGACCACCCCGTTCTCGTACGCGAACACCACCGCCTGCACCCGGTCGCGCAGGCCGAGTTTGGCAAGCACCCGACTGACGTGGGTCTTCACCGTGGCCTCCCCCAGGTGGATGGTCGCGGCGATCTCCGCGTTGCTCGATCCGGCGGCGAGCAGCACCAGCACCTCCCGTTCCCGTGGCGTCAGCCCGGCCAGCGCGGCGTCCGCCTCCGGCCCGCGGTGGGCGGTGCCCGCCGGGTCTCCGGGACGGGCGAACGTGGAGATCACCCGGCGGGTGATCTCCGGGGCGAGCAGGCCGTCACCCCTGGCCAGCACCCGGATCGCCTCGATCAGCTCCTCCGGTGTGCCGTTCTTCAACAGGAAGCCGCTGGCCCCTTCCCGCAGCGCGGCGAACAGGTAGTCGTCGCGGTCGAAGGTCGTGAGGATCAGCACCGCGGGCCCACCGGGCCCGTCGGCGGTGATCAGCCGGGTGGCCTCCAGGCCGTCCATCCGGGGCATCTCCACGTCCATGAGGACGACGTCGGGGCGGGTCGCGCGGGTCATGGCGACGGCCCGTTCGCCGTCGGCGGCCTCGCCGACCACCTCGATGTCGTCCTCCACCTCCAGGATGACCCGGAAGCCGGTGCGGACGAGGTGCTGGTCGTCGGCAAGCAGCACCCGGATGGTCTGACCCGGGCCCGACGTCTCGTGGGCAGCCGCGGCGCTCATCCCGACACCTCCGCGTCGACGGCCGGCTCCCGCTCGTCGCGTGGCTCCCGTTGCGCGCCGACCGGCGGGTCGGCCACCGGCAGGGGGAAGCGGGCGCGTACCCGCCATCCACCGCCGGCACGCGGCCCGACCTCCAGGTCGCCGTCGTGCGCGGTGACCCGTTCGCGCATCCCGATCAGGCCCAGCCCGACGGCGTCGACCCGGCCGCCGGCTCGTCCGTCGTCTGTCACGTCGACCTCCACCTCCCGGGCCAGGTAGCGGACCCGCACGTCCAGCAGGTCCGCACCGGCGTGCTTCAGCGTGTTGGTCACGGCCTCCTGCGTCACCCGGTACACCGCCTGCGAGACCGATTCGGGCAGCGCGACCGGATCGCCGTACACCCCGAGGGTTGCCGTCAGGCCCGCGGCGCGAGCCCGCTCGACAAGCTCGCCGATCCGGTCGACGTCGCCGCCGGCCGGCGGCCCGGCGTCGGCCGTGCCGGTGGTCCGCAGCACGCCCAGCATGCGACGTAGCTCGTCGACAGCGGTGCGGGCGCTCTGCTCGATGGCGGTGAGCGCGGTGCGGGCCTTGCCGGGGTCGCGGTCGAACACCCGGCGGCAGGCGGACGCCTGCACTCCCATCACCGACACGTGGTGGGCGACCACGTCGTGCAGCTCCCGGGCGATGCGGACCCGCTCGCCGAGCACCGCCCGTTCCCGAGACTCGGTCTGCGACCGACGCAGGTCCTCGGCCTGGGTACGCAGCTCGTGCTCGCGGCGCGCGGCCACCCAGGCGGTCTCGCCGAAGAAGTACGCGAAGCCGAAGACCAGCACGTTGAGCAGGACACCGGTGACCATCGCGGCGAGCACGGGCGGCACCGGCCCGACGGCGTCGTCGAAGGCGCCGGGCGGGATGTGGTCGATCATCACGGCGTAGTAGATCCCCAGCCAGGCGAACATCGTGGCGATCACGCCCATCCGCAGCCGGCGGGCCAGCCGACGGTCCGGCCCCCAGGCGCCGACTGTGTAGAGGGCGCAGAACAACGCCCAGGCGGAGAACTGGGTCTCCGGCGCCGATCGTGCCTGCGCACCGATGAAGGCCACCGCGACGACCAGCAGGGTCGTCACCGGCCAGCGCCGCCGCCAGATCAGCGGCAGCGTCACCGCGACGGTCCAGAACACCTGCTCCGGGCCGGACGGCGGCGGACCCAGCAGGAACGCCCCGGTGCTGCGGGCCAGGGTGAGGCTGACCAGCGCCAGCACTGTCATGGCCAGGCCGAGCCACAGGTCGTTGCGGCGCTGCTGGGCGGTCGGACCCGGACGGCGCCATTCGTCTCGCGGTGCCACTGTCATCCGGGAACGATGCCACGCCGCCCGCCCGGCCCGTCGAGCGGGCGGACCGGGTCCGGCCAACGGGCGGCGGCCCGACGCGGGGTACGCGTCGGGCCGCCGGGTGGGTTCTCGCTCACGCCGTCTGACGGCGTGTCTTCACCGCGGTGTCGATCACGTCCCAGACCACGACCACGGCGGCGCCCAGCGCGATGGTCAGACCGAGGGTGTCGCGGTTGTCCGCCTCCGCCAGCCAGGTCAGGCGCACGCCCAGGGCCGGGTTGAGCAGGCGGTCGGTGAGCGCCAGCCACACCAGCGGCACCGCGAACGCCAGGTTGAGCAGCACCTTGGTGCCGAACAGGGCCCAGGTCCAGCGCCCGATCCGGTACTTGACGACCTCGAAGATCACACCAGCGACCAGCACGACGATCAGCGCCGGCAGCCAGAAGGACCACAGGTCCGGGTCGAGGATCGGGATGTTGTCGCCGTCGGTGGTGCGCACCCAGGACTGGAAGTGCTGGTAGGGGAGGTATCCGATGGTCACCACCGACATGACCACCGCCGCGATGGTGTCGGCGAGGGGGATGCCCCGCCGCACCGGAGTGTCGGGCAGTTGGTCGACAGTCCACTCCGGCAGGTCCATGGGCGTCTGGTTGCGCTCGATGAGGGCGAAGGTCAGGGTGAGCCAGAAGGCGATGTGCACTGTCACGTGCAGGGCGACGACGATGCCGCTCCCGATGGCCCCGAAACCCTTGCCGGTGGCCGCCTCGACGATGGCGACGACGGTGCCGGCGAGTGCCGGGATGAAGCTGAGCAGCAGCTTCAACAGCCGCAGCCAGACCAGGTAGTAGGTCGGCCCGATGAGCTGGAGCCGGCGGTCGGCGTACCGGGCGGCCAGCACGTCGGGGTTGCCCAGCTCGGTGAGCACCTCCCGCTCGGCGGTGGCGGGATCCGCGCCACCGTCGGTCCGGCCCTCGATCATGTCGTCGATGGAGGCCCTCAGCTCGGTGGCGATCTCGTCGCGACGCTGGGCGGGCACCGAGCGCAGGGTGGCGGCGAGGTAGCGGTTGGTCAGCGTGTTCATCGGTCCACTCCTTGGATCAGCCCGGTGATGGAGGTCTGCACGGCGGCGAGGTCGTCGAGCAGCCGGCTCAGCATCGACTCGCCCTCGTCGCTGACCCGGTAGAACTTGCGCGGCCGGCTCTCCTCGGTGTTCCACTCGCTGGTCAGCAGCCCCTGGTCCTCCAGGCGGCGCAGCAGCGGGTAGAGCGTGTTGGCGTCCACCGGGAAGCCGTGGTCGGTGAGCCGTTGCAGCAGTGCGTAGCCGTAGTCCGGTCGGCGCAGCGCGACCAGGCTGGCCACCACGACGGTGCCTCGACGCAACTCCTGAAGGTGCGTCCGTAGAACGTCCTCGCTAACCATGTGTCACACCATAGTGTGTGCCACACAGCATTGTCTACCAAGACATCATCGTGTCTGCCGCAGGTCGGTGTGCCGGGCAGCACGCGGGGCGCCCGGCACGAACCGGACGCCCCGACGGTTGACGCTGGTCAGCAGGCCGGTCCCTGCCGGAAGTTCCGCTCGACGAAGCTGGCCGGACCCACCTGGAAGTAGCCCACGCCCGGCCGGATCGGGTGCCCGGTGAACAACTCGACCCGCGAGCCCACCCGCACGAGGTACGCCTCGGCGTCCCCCGCGTCGTTGCGGATCATCGAACCCCGCCGGCCGTAGATGTCCTCCAGCTCGGCGAAGGACATGCCCACCATCGCCCCGGCGGGGGAACGCGGCGGCGCGGTGGCCGTACCCACCTCCACCAGCCGATCGTCGCGGAAGGCCAGGATGAGCACGCCCGCCCAGGAACCGGTCACGCCGGCGTGCACCACCCCGCCGCAGCCCGGCGCGGTCCAGTCGATGCGCCCGGCCGCGGTGAGCGCCGCCAGGCTCGCGCCGATCCGGTACACCCCGGCGCCGCCGACGCCGAGCACCTGCGGGTGGCTGTGCCCGGTGATCGCGGCGCCGCCGAGCGGTCCGCCGGCCGGGGCTGACGCGGTGCCGCCGATCGCCGAAGCCGCCGCGGCCGGAGCGGCCCCGACCAGCGGGAGGAGTGTGCCGAGCGCCAGCGCGGCGGTGGTGAGGAGGATCGAGGGTCGGTTCATCGTGCGCTCCTTTGGTGATGGGTCTCTGCCCTGTTAGTCACCGCGCCCGGCCCAACGGTTCGTCGGCTTTCCGACCGGCCCGGTCTACTGTGCAGAGAAACGCCGACCGACCGTGCTGGCCGGGGGTGACGCGGTGACGGCTCCGCAACGGATCGGCCCGTACGTCATCGAGCGGCTGCTGGGCGTCGGCTCGTTCGCTACCGTCTGGCTGGGCTACGACCCGCTGCTCGACGGGCACGTGGCGATCAAGGTGCTGGCCGAGAACTGGAGCCACGACCTGCGGGTGCGGGAACGCTTCCGCGACGAGGCCCGACTGCTGCGGCGGCTGGAGCACCAGCGGCTGGTCCGGGTGCACGCCGTCGGTGAACTGCCCGACGGCCGGCCGTACGCGGTGCTGGCCTGGGCGGACGGGGGTAGCCTGCGCGACCGGCTGGCCGCCGGCCCGATGCCCGGCCCGGCCGCGCTGCGCCTGCTCGGCGAGGTCTGCGCGGGCGTGACAGTGCTGCACCGGCACGGCGTCGTGCACCGCGATCTCACCCCGGGCAACATCCTGTTCCGCTCCGCCGACGCGGGCGCCGAACAGGTCCTGATCGCCGACCTCGGTCTGGCCAAGGCGTTGGCCGCCGCCTCCGGCCTCACCGCGCGGGCCGGCACCCCCGGCTACATGGCGCCGGAGCAGGACAACCCGGGCGCGGTGATCGACGCCCGCGCCGACGTGTACGGGCTCGGCCGGCTCGGCATCCGGCTGCTCGCCGAGCCCGTACCCGTCGGTGCCGACCCGCCCCGATCGGCAGGCGTCCTGCGACTGCGCGACGGCGTACCGGCGCCGGTGGCCGCGGTGCTCATCCGGGCCACCGCCCACCGGCCCGGCGACCGTTACCCGGACGCCGCCGCGCTGCACGCCGCGCTCGACCGGGCCGCCAACCCGGTGCGGCAGCCGCCGTCGCCGGTAGCCGTGACCCGTCGCCGGTACCGGTTGCCGTTGGCCGTGGCGGTCGTGGCGGCCGTCGCCGTGGTGGGCGCCGAGCCGGGCGGCGCCGGGGCCCACCGCGGCACCTACACCGCCGGACCGCTCAGCGTGACGCTGCCGGACGGCTGGTCGGCGACCGGCGCGACCTGGGCCGGCCAGTACGGCGTCGACGGCGAAGCCGAACCGGCGCTGGTGATGTCGCCGCGGCCCCGCCGTTGGGCCGCCGACCCCCGGGTGCCCGGCGCGTTCGTCGGCGTCTCCGCCAGCACGGCGGCGCGCACCACGCCCGCGGGATTTCTGGCCGAGCGCACGCACGGCGACTGCACCCCCGCGCCGGCCCGGACCACCCGGCAGGCCGGCGTCGAGTGGACAGTGGTGACCTACCACTGCGACCGGGGTCGACCGCGGATCGTCGAGGCGGCTGGGCGGCACCCCGACCGCCCCGCTCTGCTGTACGCGCAGATCGTGCCACCGGTGGACGGTGCGCCCGACTTCGTGGACGTTCTCCTCGCCGGCGTACGCCTGCGGTAGGTGCGGCTGAACGCGCCCGGCCGCGGCCTTCCAGGTGTGAAGCTGTCCCTGTGGGGGAGAAGCGTGCGCCGGCGACCGGCGGTACGCGTCGGGCGCCGATCCGTGCGTCGAACGGGTCGCCGCGTACGGATCTGTTGGAGCTGTTCTTCGACCTCGCCCTGCTCGCCGGTCTGGCGATGACCTCGCGGAAGATGGCTGCCGAGCAGAGCTGGACCGGCATCGCCCAGGCGCTGCTCCTCCTGTCGACACTGTTCGCGGTCTGGGTGACCACCACGTTGATCACCGACACCTACAGCCCACAGCGGCGGCCCGTCCCACTGCTGATCCTGGGCACCATGTTCGGCCTGATGCTGATGTCCGCCGCGCTACCCACGGCGTTCGGTGACCACGGACTGATCTTCGGCGGCACCTGGGTCGCGATCTTCCTGGTCCGAGGGCTGGTACTTGCCTGGTCGCTGCGGGGCCGCCCGGAGCAGGAGCGACCCATACGCGCCCTGATCTGGGACGTCTGCTCGGGGACCCTCTGGGTGGTCGGCGCTCTGGTGGCCGAGCCCGACTGGCGGCTCGGGCTGTGGCTGGCCGCGCTGACTGTGGACTACACCGCATACGGGTTGCGCTTTCCGATCCCCGGTCGGAAGCCGCTGCCGCGGTACCAGGTGGTGCCGGAGCACCTCGCCGAGCGCTACCAACAGATCTACATTCTGGCCCTGGGCGAACTCGTCCTGGTCAACGTCCTCAGCCTCGGCCACCAACCGTTCACCGCATACCGCTTGGCCGCCTTCGGCACCGCGTTCCTCACGGCTGTGGTGCTCTGGTGGAGCTACGCCCGGGGAGCCGGCGCGACCCTGCGCGCCGCCATCGAGTCGTCGCCGCACCCGGCCCGGCTGGTGCAGACCAACCCGTACGCACACTGGCTGATGATCGCCGGGGTGGTCGGCACGGCCGCCGGTGTCGAACGAATCATCGAGCACCCCGGCGAGCGGCCGGGCGCCGCGATGACCGCGCTCATCCTGGGCGGGGCCGGGCTGGTGCTGTGCGGTCGGGCGGTGCTCGAGTACGAGGTCTTCGAGCGGTTGCCGTTGTCCCATGTCGTCGGCGTGGTCGTGACGATCGCCCTGGCTCCGGTCGCGCCGCACCTGCCGGGCCTGGCGGTGAGCGTCGCCGCCGGTCTGGTGCTGCTGGGGGTCGCCGCCGCCGAGTTCCTCCGGGCCAGGCGTCCGTCCACGGGTTAGCGGACCACCACCGTGATGGTGTGCTCCCGGTCCTCCTTCGGGATCGTGACGTCGACGGTGCCCGGGCGGACGAACCGGATGTCCACCACCCCGGCCTCGTAGTGCTGGGAGACCAGCTCCGGGCGGTCCACGGTGACCAGGCCGGGGCCGATGCCCTGGATCCGCAGCACCGCGCCGGTGGCGAAGCAGAGCGAGCGCAGCAGTTCGAGTTCGGTCTCGGCCAGGGGCAGGTCGTAGCGGACCGCGCCCCGGCAGGCCGGGGGCGCGTCGGTCGGCGGGGGAGTGGTTCGGGGCGTACCCCTTGTCCTGGCCGGGGTGGGCGGCACCGGCACGGGCCGCCCGGCGGTCGACGGCGGCCGGGACGGCGACCCGACGGGGCTGGGTGGCACCGGCGGTGTCGGCGGCGTCGGTGGTGTCGGTGGGGACGTCGACGGGGTCGGACCTCCCGGCTGGACGGGCAGCGGCGAGACCGCGTCGGTGCCGCAGCCGGCGACCGCCACGACGGCCGCGAACGCGGTGAGAACACCGGCGACGGCACGGCGCAGCGAGATCATCGGGCCCTCTCCCTCTGGGCGCCCGGCTCAGCCCCTGTCGACGCCGAGTCGTTGCCGGACCTGCCGTCGGGCCAGGTGTAGCCGGGACTTCACAGTGCCCACCGGCACGTCGAGCAGTGCGGCGATCTCGGGGTAGCTCAGCCCGAGGACGTCGCGCAGGGCCACCACCTCGGCCAGGTCGGGATGGACCGCGTCGAAGGCGTCGAGCAGGTCGAGGCGGGTGCCGGCGACCACGCTGGTGCGCCGCGGGTCGGCCCGGTCCGGCACGGGTACGCCGCCGGCCTCCAACCGGCAGCGGCGGCGCAGCGTGCGGTACGTCGAGCGGGCCCGGTTGGCGGTCAGCCGGTGCAGCCAGGTGCGGAACGAGGAGCGTCCCTCGAACCGGGTGATGCCGTTGGCCAGCGCCAGCAGGGTGTCCTGGCAGGCCTCCTCGGCGTCCTCCCGGTTGGGCAGGAACCGTGCGCACAGCCGCAGCACCTCGGGGCGTACCGCGACAAGCAGGGCGTCCAGGGCCGCCGGGTCGCCGTGTGCGGCGGACCGGGCCAGCGCGTCGATGTCGTCCGCGTCGGGCATGCCGGGTGTCCAATGCTCGCCGGTGCCGATCCCCGAGCGTACGACCGGCGCGGCCGGTGTGCCCCCGTACGGTCCGGCACCCGACCCGGACCGGGCGTCACTCGAAGCGCGACACGTCGCCGGCGCCCCGGCGCAGGATCTCCGGCTCGGGGCCGGACAGGTCGATCACTGTCGTCGGCTCCTTGCCGCAGTCGCCGGCGTCGAGCACCGCGTCGAGCTGGTGGTCGAGCCGTTCCTTGATCTCCCACCCCTGGGTCATCGGCTCGTCGTCGCCGGGCAGGACCAGGGTGCTCGACACCAGCGGCTCGGCCAGCTCGGCCAGCAGCGCCTGGGTGACGGTGTGCCGGGGTACGCGCACCCCGACGGTGCGTTTCTTCGGGTGCAGCATCCGGCGGGGCACCTCCCGGGTGGCCGGCAGGATGAAGGTGTAGCTACCCGGGGTGGACGCCTTGACCAGGCGGAAGACCGAGTTGCTGATCTGCACGAACTGGCCGAGCTGCGCGAAGTCCCGGCAGACGAGCGTGAAGTGGTGCCGATCGTCGAGGTGGCGGATCTGGCGGATCCGGTCCAGCCCGTCCTGGTTGCCCAGCTGGATGCCGAGCGCGTAGCAGGAGTCCGTCGGGTAGGCGACCAGCCCACCCCCGCGGATCAGGTCGGCGACCTGCCCGATGATCCGGGGCTGCGGGTTCTCCGGGTGCACGTCGTAGTACCTCGCCATGCCGATGAGCCTAGGCTCATTTTCCCGAGAGGGAGACACGGGCTCGGTGGGACGGGCGGTGGACGAGACGCGGGCCACGGCCGTCGGCGCGGACGGTGGAGCCGTCGAGATCACCTCGGTAGGGTAGGTCCCGGTCGGCTCCGACCACCAAGATCCATACCGCCGGGGGGCGCCAGGCATGGCCGATTCGTTCGCGCATCTGCACGTGCACACCGAATACTCGATGCTCGACGGAGCGGCCCGGCTGAAGGACCTGTTCGCCGAGGCCAACCGGCTGGGCATGCCGGCGGTGGCGATCACCGACCACGGCAACATGCACGGCGCGAACGACTTCTACAACCAGGCGATGGCCGCCGGGATCACCCCGATCCTGGGCGTCGAGGCGTACGTGGCGCCGGAGTCGCGCTACCACAAGGCGCGGGTCAAGTGGGGTCGGCCGGAGCAGAAGAGCGACGACGTCTCGGGTAACGGCGCGATCACCCACAAGACCATGTGGGCGAAGAACGCGAAGGGCCTGAAGAACCTCTTCACCCTCAACTCGCGCGCGTCAATGGAGGGGCACTACGTCAAGTGGCCCCGGATGGACATGGAGCTGATCGCCGAGCACGCCGAGGGGATCATGGCCACCACCGGCTGCCCGTCCGGCGCGGTGCAGACCCGGCTGCGGCTGGGCCAGTTCGACGAGGCGCTCAAGGTCGCGGCGAGTTACCAGGACATCTTCGGCAAGGACAACTACTTCCTGGAGATCATGGATCACGGCCTCTCCATCGAGAGCCGGGTCCGTGCGGGGCTCACCGAGATCGCCCGCAAGCTGGACATCCCGCCGGTGGTCACCAACGACTCGCACTACACGCACGAGGCGCAGGCCACCGCCCACGACGTGCTGCTCTGCGTGCAGACCGGCAGCAACATCGACGACCCGAACCGGTTCCGCTTCGAGGGGGGCGGTTACTTCGTCAAGAGCGCCGACCAGATGCGCGCTGTGGACTCGTCGGAGCTGTGGCAGGAGGGCTGCCGCAACACCCTGCTGGTGGCCGAGAAGGTCGACCCGAAGGGCATGTTCGAGTTCCACAATCTGATGCCGCGTTTCCCGGTGCCCGACGGCGAGACCGAGGAGTCCTGGTTCCGCAAGGAGACGTTCGCCGGCCTGGCCCGCCGCTACCCGAACGGCATCCCGGAGGGGCACGTCGTCCAGGCCGAGTACGAGCTGGGCGTCATCAACCAGATGGGCTTCCCGTCGTACTTCCTCGTGGTCGCCGACTTCATCCAGTGGGCGAAGAACCAGGGCATCGCGGTGGGTCCGGGCCGTGGCTCGGCCGCCGGCTCCCTCGTCGCGTACGCGCTGGGCATCACCGACCTGGACCCGATCCAGCACGGCCTGATCTTCGAGCGGTTCCTCAACCCCGAGCGGGTGTCGATGCCGGATGTCGACATCGACTTCGACGAGCGTCGGCGCGGCGAGGTGATCAAGTACGTCACCGACAAGTGGGGTGAGGACAAGGTCGCCCAGATCGCCACCTTCGGCACGATCAAGGCGAAGGCCGCGATCAAGGACTCGGCCCGGGTGCTCGGTTTCCCGTACGCGGTCGGCGACCGGATCACCAAGGCGATGCCGCCGGCCGTGATGGGTAAGGACATTCCGCTCACCGGCATCTTCGACACCAAGCACCCCCGCTACGCCGAGGCCGGCGAGATCCGCGGCCTGTACGACTCCGACCCGGACGTCCGCAAGGTGATCGACACCGCAAAGGGCATCGAGGGGCTGATCCGGCAGACCGGTGTGCACGCCGCCGGCGTCATCATGTCGGCCGAGCCGATCATCGAGCACATCCCGTTGATGCGCCGGGACGCCGACGGGGCGATCATCACGCAGTTCGACTACCCGACCTGCGAGTCGCTCGGGCTGCTGAAGATGGACTTCCTCGGCCTGCGCAACCTGACGATCATCGACGACGCGGTCAAGAACATCGAGCTCAACCACGGTAAGAAGCTCGACCTGCTGGCCCTGCCGCTGGACGACCCGGCCGCGTACGACCTGCTGGCCCGCGGTGACACCCTCGGCGTGTTCCAGCTCGACGGTGGGCCGATGCGCTCGCTGCTGCGGTTGATGAAACCGGACAACTTCGAGGACATCTCCGCGGTCCTGGCCCTGTACCGGCCCGGTCCGATGGGCGTCGACTCGCACACCAACTACGCGCTGCGCAAGAACGGCCTCCAGGAGATCACCCCGATCCACCCGGAGCTGGAGGAGCCGCTGCGGGAGATCTTGGCGCCCACCCACGGCCTGATCGTCTACCAGGAGCAGGTGCAGCGCGCCGCGCAGATCCTCGCCGGCTACACCCTCGGTCAGGCGGACCTGCTGCGCCGGGCCATGGGTAAGAAGAAGAAGGAGATCCTCGACAAGGAGTTCATCCCGTTCCGGGACGGCTGCCGCGAACGCGGCTACTCCGACGAGGCGATCCAGGCGGTGTGGGACGTCCTGGTGCCCTTCGCCGGCTACGCCTTCAACAAGGCGCACTCCGCCGCGTACGGGCTGGTCTCCTACTGGACCGCGTACCTGAAGGCGCACTACCCGGCCGAGTACATGGGCGGGCTGCTCACGTCCGTCGGTGACGACAAGGACAAGATGGCGCTCTACCTGTCCGAGTGCCGCCGGATGCGGATCCAGGTGCTGCCGCCGGACGTGAACACCTCGGCCGGGCCGTTCACCCCGGTCGGCAAGGACATCCGCTTCGGCCTGGCCGCGGTGCGCAACGTCGGCGCGAACGTGGTCGCCTCGATCATGCGGTGCCGCCAGGAGAAGGGCGACTACACCGACTTCTACGACTTCCTGTCCAAGGTGGATGCGGTGGTCTGCAACAAGAAGACAATCGAATCGCTGATCAAGGCCGGCGCGTTCGACTCGATGGAGCATCCGCGCAAGGGTCTGCTCGCTGTGCACGCGGACGCCATCGACGCGTACGCCGACGTGAAGCGCAAGGAGGCGGTCGGCCAGTACGACCTCTTCGGCGCCGGCTTCGGTGACGCCGACACCGGCAGCACCACCGTGATGCCGACAATCGGTGACAGCGAGTGGGACAAGCGCGACAAGCTGGCGTTCGAGCGGGAGATGCTCGGCCTGTACGTCTCCGACCACCCGCTGTTCGGCCTGGAACACATCCTCGGCGCGGCAGCCGACACCACCATCGCCTCCCTGGCCGAGGACGGCGCGGTGCCCGACGGGGCGGTCGTCACCCTCGCCGGCATCCTGTCCGGGGTGCAGCGCCGGGTCACCAAGCAGGGCCGCGCCTGGGCCTCGGCCACCCTGGAGGACCTGGCCGGCGGGGTGGAGACGCTGTTCTTCCCCAACACCTACGAGGTGATCGGGCAGTACATCGCCGAGGACGCCATCGTGGTGGTCAAGGGCCGGGTGGACCGCCGCGACGACACCCCACGGATCATGGCGATGGACATGTCCATGCCGGACGTCAGCACCAGCGCCACAAACAAGCCGGTCACCCTCACCATCCCGGTGCACCGGTGCACACCACCGCTCGTGGAGAAACTCAAGGAAACCCTGGTGCTGCACCCCGGCGACACCGAGGTGCACGTCAAACTCCAGAACGGCGGTCGCACCACCACCCTGCGGCTGGGGCCGTTCCGGGTGGCGGCGACGACCGCGCTGATGGGTGACCTGAAGAGCGTCCTCGGCCCGGCCAACGTGAGCTGACCGCGCCACGGCCCGGCCGGCGTACGTCCGGCCGGGCCGCGCCGCGGGCTCAGCCCCGGTCGGGGGCGCTGATCTCCCGCAGCTGACCGTCGGCCAACCGCAACCACCGCTGCACGCCGATCTCGGCGAGGAACCGTTCGTCGTGGCTGACCACCACGAACGCACCCTGGTACGCGGACAGCGCGCTCTCCAGCTGGGCGACGCTGACCAGGTCCAGGTTGTTCGTCGGCTCGTCGAGCAGCAGCAGTTGCGGCGCCGGCTCGGCGCAGAGCACACAGGCGAGGGTCGCGCGCAGCCGCTCGCCGCCGGAGAGCACCCCGACGGGCAGATGGATCCGGGCGCCCCGGAACAGGAACCGGGCGAGCAGGTTCATCCGCTTGGCGTCCGGCAGGCTCGGCGCGTACGCGGCGAAGTTCTCCGCCACCGTACGGTCGAGGTCCAGCAGGTCCAGCCGCTGCGACAGGTACGCGATCCGTCCGTCGCCACGCTTCAGCTCACCGCCGGACGGTTCGAGGTCGCCGTTGACGAGGCGCAGCAGTGTCGACTTGCCGACGCCGTTCGCCCCGGTGAGCGCTATCCGCTCCGGCCCCCGGATCACCAGCTCAGCGCCGTCGCCGCCGAACAGCTCCCGGTCGTCGAAGCGGGCCCGCATCCCGTGCCCGGCGAAGACCGTGCGCCCGCCCGGGACTGTGGTGTCCGGCAGGTCGACGGTGATCCGGTCCTCGTCGCGGACGGCCCGCCCGGCCTCGTCGAGCCGGGCCTTGGCCGAGCCGAGCCGCGCGGAGTGGGTCTCCTGCGCCTTGCCCGCCGACTCCTGCGCGCTGCGCTTCAGCCCACCGGCCACGATCCGCGCCAGACCGGCGTTCTTCAGGTTCTTGGAGGCGTTGCTGGCCCGCCGGTCGGCCCGCTCCCGGGCCTGCTGCATCTCCCGCTTCTCCCGCTTGACCTCCTGCTCGGCGTTGCGCAGGTTGCTCTCGGCCACCTCCCGCGCCGCCTGCACCGCCTCGGTGTACGCGGTGAAGTTGCCCCCGTACCAGCGGATCTCGCCCTGTTCCAGCTCGGCGATGCGGTCCATCCGGTCCAGCAGCTCCCGGTCGTGGCTGACCAGCAGCAGGCACCCCGACCAGTCGGTGAGCACGTCGTAGAGCTTGTGCCGCGCCTCCACGTCCAGGTTGTTCGTCGGTTCGTCGAGCAGCAGCACGTCCGGACGGCGCAGCAGCTGCGCCGCCAGGCCGAGGGAGACCACCTGGCCGCCGCTGAGGGTGTGCAGCCGCCGGTCGAGAGACAGCTCGCCCAGGCCGAGCCGGTCCAGTTCGGCGCGGGTGCGCTCCTCGATGTCCCAGTCGTCGCCGATGGTGGCGAAGTGCGCCTCGCTGGCGTCGCCGGCCTCGATGGCGTGCAGCGCCGCGATCCGCTCGGCGACGCCCAGCACCTGCGCCACAGTCAGGTCGCCGGCCAGCGGCAGGGTCTGCGGGAGGTAGCCGAGCAGACCGTCGACGGTGACGCTGCCGCCGCTGGGGCGCAGCTGCCCGGCGATCAGCCGCAGCAGGGTGCTCTTGCCAGCCCCGTTGGGGGCGACCAGCCCGGTGCGACCGCCGGGAACGGTGAAGGACAGCTCCGAGAAGACCGGGGTGTCGTCCGGCCAGGAGAAGGACAGGTTCGAGCAGACAATGAACGCATCAGACATGCGAGTGACCTCAAAGGGTGGGTGGGCGCGCCTAAGCCGCCCGACGACACGGGGACCTGTGGAACGACGGCATGGCCACGGTGGCCGCGCCTACGCGCGCCGAACCGATGGCCGAACATGTCCGGTCTCACCCGGAGATGTCGTCGTCACCCGCCATGTCTGGTCTCCCTTGTCGTACCGCTGACCCAACTCGGCAAGTCTACCAACGGATCTTCCGTCCGCCACCGGGTTCCGACCCCACGCCGCCGCACGGCGTCGTCAGTCGGCGAGTTCTGATGACGGCCTCGATCACTGCCAGGTTGACGATCCAGGCCAGGGTCTGGCCAACTGGAATCATCGAGGGCGCTTGTGCGCCGTAGCGCAGGGCGCCGCTGACGTCGATGCGGCTTTTGTGGATGTCCAGGGCCAGGTACGGGTACGCCAGCACCAGGCTGACGACGACGGCGGTGGCGAGCAGCAGCCAGGGCGTTCGTTTCTGCATGCCTCAGCGTGTCCGACGACGCGGTCTCCCGCGTCCGCCCTACGACGGCCGGCGCGTACGTAAAGCCGCGTACGGCCAGGGCTCCGCCAGGGGGTTGGCCGTTGCCGGCGTCAGCGGTCCACGGTGAGGCCGGCGCGGATGCCGAAGACGACGAGTTGGGCCCGGGTACGGGCGTTCAGTTTCATCATCGCCCGACTTGCGTGGGTGCGTACGGTTGCCGGGCTCAGCGAAAGTTCTCGGGCGATCTCCTCGTTGGTGCAGCCGGTGGTCACCCAGGCCACAACCTCCCGCTCCCGGTCAGTCAGCGTGTCGATGCGGGTGATGCCGCCGCCGGGCTGGCTGAACAGCGACACCACCCGCCGGGTTACCGACGGCGACAGCAGCGCCTCGCCGGCCGCCGCCACCCGGACCGCCCGGACCAGGTCCGCCGGTTCGGTGTCCTTCAGCACGAAACCAGCGGCCCCGGCCTGCAGCGCCTCGAAGATGTACCTGTCGATCTCGAAGGTGGTCACCACGATCACCCGGGTGCACGCGAGGTCAGGCTCGGCCGCGATCGCCCGTAGCGTCGCCAGGCCGTCCAGGCCAGGCATTCGGACGTCCAGCAGCAGTATGTCCGGCCGCACGTGGCGTACCACCCGTAGCGCGTCGTGCCCGGAGGCTGCCTCACCCACCACGGCCAGGTCGTCCTCCCGGTCGATGAGCACTCGCAGACCCAACCGCACCAGTTCCTCGTCGTCGGCCAGGGCCACCCGAATCACCCGGCACCCCCCACCGGTAGCCACGTCGTGACCTGGAAACCACCGCCGGTCCGCGGGCCGGCGGTGAATCGACCGCCGACATCCTCGACTCTGCGGCGCAGCCCTAACAACCCTCGTCCCCCCGTCGCGGCACCGTCGGCGGCACCCCGCCCACGGTCACCGACCTGCACCAACACGTAGCCGTCGGCCGGTGTCACCTGAACGTCTGCCGTGGTCGGTCCGGCATGCCGCAGCACGTTCGTCAACGATTCCTGTACCACCCGGTACGCCACCGCGTCGACCTCATCGGCGAGCGCTACCTCGGTCATCGTCACCTCCACCGGCAGACCGGCCGCGAGGATCTCGTCAACGAGGGCACCGACACCGGCCAGCCCCGCCTCCCCGTCACGCGGATGGAACGCGTCGAGCATGCCGCGCAGGCCGGCCAACGACACGCTGCTGGTGGCCTTGATTGCCTCCAACGAGGCGCGCGCCTGGTCGGGGCGCTCGTCGAGCACCAACAACGCGATCCCGGCGTGCATCGCGATCAGCGCGAAGCCGTGTCCGGCGACGTCGTGCACCTCGCCGGCCAGCCGTACCCGTTCGGCCGCGGCTGCCCGGGCCACGAGATCACGTCTGGCCCGCTCCCGGGCCACCGTCGTGAGGTGCACAAGCGCGCCCAGCGACCACGGCAGCACCACCCAGCCAGTCCATCCCATGGCGAGCACGACGGGCTGGTGCAGGTGCGGCATCGGACGCAGCAGCACCGTCGCCGAAGCGGTAAGCGCCGCGATCCCGCACACAGCGGCTGACACTCGCAGCGGCCGGCGTCTGGCGACCTCGAACATGGCGACCACCATGCACAACTGCACCGGCCCGTACGGGTAGCCGGCCAGCAAGTAGGCACTGACGGTCAGCATGGCTCCGGCAAGTGCCCAGACCGGCGCCCGGCGCAACCCCACCGTCGCCAGTGCCGCCGCCGAGACCAGCGAAATCCCCCAGAAGTCCAGGTCCGCATCCGCGGTGCCCTGCCTGCGGGCCGCACCGATAGTGCCGGCGACGAGCACCGCCGCCGACCCGACCGTCCACATCAGGTCCACCAGATGTGGGAACGGCCGGGGTCCCGGGGCGCCCGTCGTGTTCCTCACCTCGCACGAGCCTGCCACGCTCCGACCATCGCCACGATCCCCGAAATCGCGGCGAAAACCAGCCCGATTGACATCACCACGTTGCCCGCGACAGTCCCCAGATTCTCCGATCGGAAATTCGGCGTCAGTTGGCCGGCCGCCCACCCGCCCAGGACGATCCACAGCGAGATCAACACCGAGAACACCGGTGCCCACCAGCGCCGGACGGTGAACACCACCAGGGCACCGCACACCACGATGAAGACGATCCCCGGCGGGAACACTGGGAACTTGCCGGGGTCGGCGATCCACTGGATGAGCAGTCCCAGGATGCCCACCACCAGACCACACAACGACAGCCTTGTGCTTCTCGGTGCCGCCGCCACTCTCGCCATGATCGCGCTCACCGTCGAGGTCCTTCCATCTCAGTGTCGTGTCGTTCGTCTGGATCAGATGTCCGGGCCGACACGGATCTGTGCCGCCAGACGGCGGCGATCCCGAACGCGACAGCCGCGGCGAATCCGGCCACCTGGAGCCATCCCGCGCAGAACTGGACGGGTTCCGTCGGGGTACCGAGCCGATCCACGAAAGAGGCGTCGGAGAATCCGCCGAAGAGAAACAAGACGCCCGTCAGCACCGCCAACAACGGCATGAACCGCCACCTGACGGCCGCCACCATGGCGGCCACCCCCAGGTAGATCAGCGGCCCCGGGCCGTCGTAGCCGGCTATGAGGCTGCGGGACTCCACAATCTCGGGACCAGCGTCGCCGATCGCCGCCACGACCAGCGTCACACAGGTCGCGACGGCCCAGCGGCGGCGAACCGTCTTCGCCATGGATTGATCGGTCACGGCTCGACTATCCGCCGCCCAGCCGGGATCGACGTCAGCCCACGGACGGCTCGGCTCTACGCAAATCTGCGTAGCCGGCGCGGGCGCCGGGGCCCGTTCAGCGGGGGCGGTATTCGACTTCCGGGCGGCCGGGGGTGCCGTAGCGGGGGCTGCGGACCACCCGGTCGACGGTGACCAGATACTCCAGGTAGCGGCGGGCGGTCACCCGGGAGATGCCGGTCAGCGTGCTCACCTCGGTCGCGGACAACCCCACCTCGGTGCGGGTCCCACCGCCGAGGGCGGCGCGTACCCGATCGAGGGTCTGCGCGTCGAGTCCCTTGGGCAGGCTGAGCCCGGCGGCGCCGCGCAGGGTGGCGAACATCTGGTCCACCTCGTGCTGGGCGGCGACCTCCCCGTCGGCGAGGGCCTGCGCGCGGTAGTCGGCGTACCGTTCCAGCTTGTCGCGGAACGCGGCGAACGTGAACGGTTTGAGCAGGTAGTGGGTCACCCCGAGGGACACCGCGGTGCGCACCACGGTCAGGTCCCGGGCGGAGGTCACCGCGAGCACGTCGACGCTGCTGCCGGCGGCCCGCAGCGCCCGGCACACGTCCAGGCCGTGCAGGTCGGGCAACCGAAAATCCAGGAGTACGAGGTCCACGTCGCCGCCGTCGTTGGCGCGCAGGGCCGCCATCGCCGCCCGCGCGGTGTGCGCCACCCCGACCACCACGAAACCGGGAACCCGTTCGGTGTACGCGGAATGCGCCTCGGCGAGCAGCGGCTCGTCCTCGACGACAAGCACCCGGATGTCGGTCATGAGCGCTCACCTCCGCTCGGCAGGCGGACGGTGAACAGGCTGCCGCCGTCGTCCGAGCGACCCACCTCGTAGCTGCCGCCGTGCCGGCGGACCACCTGCCCGACCAGCGCCAGGCCGAGGCCCCGGCCGGTGCTCTTGGTGGACCAGCCGCGCCGGAACGCGTCGGCCACCCGCTCGGGGGCCAGCCCGGGGCCGCTGTCGGCCACCCGGACCAGCAACTCGTCGTCGACCTCGCCGACGAAGACCCGCACCCGGCGTGGCGGCGGCGTACCGGCTACCGCCTCCAGGGCGTTGTCGACCAGGTTGCCGACAACGGTGAGCAGGTCGCCGGTCGGCAGTGGGCTGTCGTCGAGGCGGCAGTCCGGCTCGATGACCAGGTCCACCCCGCGCTCGCCGGCCTGCGCCGACTTGCCGAGCAGCAGCGCCGCCATCGCGGGCTCGGTCACCGCGCCGACCACCCGGTCGGTCAGTTGCTGGGCGAGGGCCAGGTCCCGGGTGCCGAGCCGGACGGCCTCGTCGGGGCGGCCCAACTCCACGAGGGTCAGCACGGTGTGCAGCCGGTTGGCCGACTCGTGGGTCTGCGCCTGCAACGCCTCGGTCAGTGCGCGCACCGAGTCCAGCTCACTGGCCAGGGTGCGCAGCTCGGTCTGGTCGCGCAGGGTCAACACGGTGCCGAGCACGGTGCCCTCGAAGTGGGTGGTCCGCTGGTTGGCGACAAGCACCCGGTCACCGGCCAGGACGGGCTCGTCGCGGGCGTCGCGCCCGGAGTCGAGCAGTTCGGCCACCGCGGGCGGCAGGTCGATCCCGGCGACCGGCTTGTCGATCACCGGCGCCTCCCCGTCGAGCCCCACCAGCCGGCGACCCTCGTCGTTGATCAACGCGACCCGTCGGTCGGTGGTCAGCACCACGAGACCCTCGCGCACCGAGTGCAGAACCGCGTCGTAGTACTCGTACATCCGGGTCATCTGCGCGGGACCGAGGCCGTGCGTCTGGCGGCGCAGGCGGCGACTCAGCAACCAGGAGCCGGTCGCGGCGAGCGCCAGTGCCGGCGCGGCGACACCCAGCAGCACCGGCAGCTGACGCAGCAGCTTGCGGTTGATCGCGCGGGTGGTGATGCCCACCGAGACCAGGCCGACGATGCGCCGCCGCTCGTCGTACACCGGAACGACAGCGCGCACCGACTCGCCGAGCGTCCCGACGTTGGTGGTGGTGAACGGGTGGCCCGCCAGGGCGGGCCCGATCTCGCCGACGAACGGCTCGCCGATCCGGTCCTGGATCGGGTGCGAGAAACGGGTGCGGTCGGGGGCCATCACCACCACGAAGTCGGTGCGCGTGGCCTGTCGGGTCGATTCGGCGTACGGCTGAAGGACCCTCGCGGGGTCGGCGGTCGTGAGGGCCGCACGGACGTCGGGGGAGCGGGCCACGGTCTGCGCCACCGCGAGCACCTCCTGCTCGGCGGCCTGGCGGGAGTCGCTGCGGGCCAGCCAGACGGCGCCCGCCGCGCCGGCCAGCACGAGCAGCGTCACCACCACCGCCTGGAGGGCGAAGAGCTGCCCCGCGATGCTCCACTGGCGTCGGGCCACCCCCACCACCTCCTCGTCGCGCCGCGGTCGTTGTCGCGTCTGGTGAACAGAATGACCGCAAGGCTGTCAACGGGTGAGACGCGGTTCACATTGTCGACATGGACACCACCGCATCCGCCACCACACCGGCACCGGCGGTCCGCCGGGACCGTACCCGTTACCTGTACCTCGCCGTCATCGTGGCCGTGCTCGCCGGCATCGTGGTTGGCCTGGTCGCCCCCGATTTCGGCAAGGAACTCAAGCCGATCGGCACCGGCTTCGTCAACCTGATCAAGATGATGATCAGCCCGGTCATCTTCTGCACCATCGTGCTCGGCGTCGGCTCCGTCCGGCAGGCCGCGAAGGTCGGCAAGGTCGGCGGTCTCGCCCTCGGCTACTTCCTCACCATGTCGACTGTCGCGCTCGCCATCGGCCTGGTGGTCGGGAACCTCATCCACCCCGGCTCCGGCCTGAACCTGGGCCAGGACCTCGCGGGCGCGGGCAAGGCCGCCGCCGGCGACGAAGCCGCCGGTACGACGGAGTTCCTGCTCGGGATCATCCCGACCACGATGCTCTCCGCGCTCACCGAGGGCGAGGTGCTCCAGACGCTGCTGGTGGCGCTGCTCGTCGGCTTCGCCGTCCAGGCCATGGGCCGGCGCGGTGAGCCGGTGCTCGGCGCGATCGCTGTCATCCAGCGCGTCGTCTTCAAGGTCCTCGCCATGATCATGTGGCTGGCGCCGGTCGGCGCGTTCGGTGCCATGGCCGCCGTGGTCGGCGCGACCGGCGTGGACGCCCTCAAGAGCCTCGCCCAGATCATGCTGGGCTTCTACGCGACCTGCCTGATCTTCGTGCTGGTGTTCCTCGGCGCGCTGCTCTGGTTCGTAGCCCGGATCTCGATCTTCTCGCTGCTGCGCTACCTCGGCCGGGAGTTCCTGCTGATCCTGTCGACCTCCTCGTCGGAGTCGGCGCTGCCGCGGCTCATCGCGAAGATGGAACACTTCGGGGTGAGCAAGCCGGTCGTCGGCATCACGGTGCCGACCGGATACTCGTTCAACCTGGACGGCACGGCGATCTACCTGACCATGGCGTCGCTGTTCATCGCCGACGCGCTGGGCAACCCGCTCTCCATCGGCGAGCAGGTGTCGCTGCTGCTGTTCATGATCATCGCGTCGAAGGGCGCGGCGGGGGTGACCGGCGCCGGCATCGCGACGCTGGCCGGTGGCCTCCAGTCGCACCGACCGGACCTCGTCGACGGCGTCGGCCTGATCGTGGGCATCGACCGGTTCATGTCGGAGGCCCGTGCGCTCACCAACTTCGCGGGCAACGCGGTGGCGACGGTGTTGGTGGGCACCTGGACCGGCGAGTTCGACAGGAACCGGGCGGTCGGCGTGCTGCGCGGCGACGACCCGTTCGACGAGGCCACCATGCTCGACGAGCACGACGAGGACGAGTCGACCGCGCGCCCCGACGAGGCGTCCGCGCCGGCCGGCGTCCCCGCCTGACCATGGTCGACTCCAGGTCAGCGATATCGGGGTATCCGAGCGTGTGGGACACCCCGATATCGCTGATCTCGTGTCGATCACCCGCCCGTGCGGCGAATTTTAGGCGGGTCCCCAGGACCGAACGCTGTCTTTACGGCTGCGGTGGGGGAGGGGCGAGCCAGGCGAGCGGTTGCCCTGCGAGAGCGGCGTCGGCGAGGCGTTGGGCGGAGGCGGTCTTGAGGGCCGCACGCGAGCTGTCGATCCAGCGTTGGACGTTGTCGATGCCCTGGTGGCGATACTCAACTGCTTGAACAAGGCATTCCAGTTTGTCGGCGTCGCGGGCGACGATGGCTTCCAGACTCTCCTGGGCCTCGTACTCGGTGACGGCAGCCGTGATCGTGTCGGCGACGGCAGGCGGGCAGTCGGCGACCTGGTCGGCGGTGACGGCGGTGTTCGGTGCTGCGCTGAGGTAGCGCTTGGCGATGTGGGGAATGTCAGTGATCCGGGTTTCCTGAGTGTCGTGCAGGACGCACATCATCGACACGCGGGCTGGGTCGGCGCCTTCCATCGCGGCCAGCATCATGCCGATCAGGGCCGTGCGAAACGAATGCTCGGCAATGGACTCGGGATGCTTGACGCCAGCGAACCACCAGCCGGTGCGAGCTGCACGCTTGAGGACGCCTGCCTCGAAGATGAAGTTCATGACGCCGAGGGCGTTGTCGTGCTCGTTGCTCATCTGCCCGTCCCTGTGCCGGTAAGTCCGTCGGTGCGCAGGCTGTAGACGATAGACGTTAGTTCTCTTCGGGACTGCTCCGAGATTGAGTCGCCGTCGAGGAGGGCGGTACTCCGTTCGATGAGTGACCGGCCGACTGCGGGGTGATCGAGCGCGAGTTGGCGTCGGGCGGTGAGTAGTGCCCAGGTGTTGTGAATGTTGAGGTCCACGAAGGCGCGGCTGTCGTCCAGGCGTTCGACCAGGTGTCGCAGGAGTCGAGAGCCACGCCAATCGGAGAGGGCTACCGGCATGAAGGAATCATCGCGCTGACGGTAGGGAACCTCGCCGACCCAGTAGGCCGAATAGTTGAGGGCGGCGCGTTCGCAGGCGTCGTCTGGGTGTGCCCGGGCGATAAAGTCCCGTAGGGGCTCGGGGTCACCCTGGTTCGCAAGAGATGTCGCCACTGAGCGGGCGTCGGGCCACAGCGGCGTCCACGTGTGAAACCGCGTAGGTGGACGGGAGTTCCTCGCGTTGCGTTGCGTCAGCCAGGCCGCAGAGGTGCCCGTGGGGTCCGCGCCGGCCAGGAAGCACGCCTGCCGGTGGAGTACGACATGCGGATTGCGACGGCTGACGGCGCGTTCGGCAAGGACGCGGAGGTGCGTGAAGAAGGTGGCGCGTTCGTCGACGGGTATCAGTGGACCGGCGGCCACGGGCCCACGCCGGCGGCCACGGATCATGAGGTCTCGCAGAAACGTGGGTGGTTGCCCGAGCACCGCCCAGAGGACGAGGTCGGTCAGGCGCTGGGTAAGCACCGACCAGCCCAGCGGCTGCTGGGCGACGTCGATCCGTTCGACTTGGGGGTCGAGGATCGCCGCCAGAATGAAGTCGGCCTCGGCAGCATCGTCGAGAGCGTCCAACAGGACGGTGTTGGCGCCCAGCGTGGTCAGTTTCTGTCGGATCGCGATTGCCTGGCCGAACGCGACTGAGGTGAAGGGCCGCCGTCCCGATTCCCAACTCTGGACTGTCGTCCTCTCCACACCTAACGCAATCGCAAGGTGCTCCTGAGTCGCGGGGACGGATTCGCGGATCAGCTTCAGCAGATAACCGGTTACGCCGCCGCGTCGGCAGTGCGCTTGCCCCTGGTTGGCCATCCTGACATCCCTACGTTGACCGTTGGTCGACGTTTCAGTCCCGGCGTATGCGTAGACCGATACGGCCTGGCCTGGTCACTCGTACTGCTGGTGAGTCCAGCCGACGCCCTGGTGATCGTAGCGTCATAAGCACCGGACGTTCCGTAACCGGCCCCGCCGGAGTGGGTCGGTCATGTCGTGCTGCCCGACCCGGCCAAGGGAGACATCGATGAAGGACACCTCACTGCCAAGGCAGCAAGTTACCTACGACCAGTATCTGTCAGCGGTTGCGATGACCCTGGCCCGGCGGCACCGCCCCGTGTGGTCGTGGCGCAGATGGCGTTGGACATGCCGGTGCGGCGCAGACCTTCCCTGCCGAATTCGGCACCGCATCCCGATCAGCCGAGGCCACTGGCCGAGGGAGCAACAGTGAACGGCGGCCGGGAGCGCCGGAATACCAACACGCGACCGCAGGATCAGATGCAGAGGCTTCCATGAGCCATCACGGGCCGGTGTTACCAATCTGGAGTTGCGGCGCGTGCGACGCGCCGTGGCCGTGTCCGACCCGACGGCGTGAACTGAGCGCAGAGTTCGACGGGGCTCCGCTGTCGCTTGCCCTCTACATGGGCGCGCAACTGGCCCGCGCGTCAGCCGACCTGGCCTGGGCACCCGCAGAGGCGCTGCATCGGCGCTTTCTGGGCTGGATGCGGTGAGCATCGTTCGGGCGGGAGACGAGAAGTTCCACTACAGCGACGGGTCGCACAGGTGGATCCCGCCCAGCCCCGACTATGACCAGGAGGTCTGGGACGAGCAGGTCCGCCAGCACAAGCAGGGTCACCTGCGGAACGAGCATCCGAAGGTCCGCATCCAGCGCCTCGTGTGACGCGTCGACCCACGTCAGCTCGTTGCCGCCAGGGCCGCCGCGCAGAACTCGGCTGGCGGCAGGTATTCGTGGGCCGCTATGTAGTGGAGCAGCTCACCCGAGTCCCGGACGCAGATTTCGCAGTAGTGGTGCCCGCGCGTCTGACGGACCCGCGTCGTGGCCAGCTCCCTTAGGGCTGGCATCAACCCGTCGGTAGGAGCGCCGGTCGGAAACGGATGTGAGGCGTGCAGCCAACCGACGTTGAGCAGCGGCAGATCCGGCCGCGGCTCGTCTTCGTCATGCCGCTCCAGGTACCTGTACGGCGTCAGGTCTGCGAAGTGGGTCACGGATCCTGTCGACCCGGTGCGCTTGACAGCAGATGTGTGAGCGTTAACATCGACAAGCACCACTGCTTGTCGAACCTGGTCGGCGCTGCTGTTGGAGGTCCGATGACGCTCGTCCTCGCGCGTTCCACCGCACGGCGGATAGCCGGGCTCACGGTTCTGATCGTGGTGCTCACCGTCGGCCTCACCGCCATCTCCCCGAAGCCGGTCGCAGCGTGGGACAACGGCACGGCGGATACCCCGCCGATGGGTTGGAACAGCTACGACTCGTTCAACTGGCGCGTCACCGAGGCGGACGTACGGGCCAACGCCGACTACATGCGCGACAACCTGCGCCAGCACGGCTGGCAGTACGTCGTCATCGACTGGGCCTGGTACTACCCGGGCCAGCACAACAACAGCCCCAACCAGGACGCCAACCTCAACCCCCGGCTGCGGATGGACGCCAACGGGCGGTTGCTGCCGGACACCACGCGGTTTCCCTCGGCGGCGGGCAGCAACGGGTTCAAGCCCCTCGCCGACTACGTGCACGCCCAGGGGCTGAAGTTCGGCGTCCACCTGATGCGCGGCATCCCGCGGCAGGCGGTCGCCGACAACGTGCCGATCCTCGGCACCAACTGCCGGGCCAACCAGATCAACAACACCACCACCGCGGCCTGGCTCAACCTGATGTGGGGCCTGAACATGTCGAACGCCTGCGCACAGGCGTACCTGGACTCGGTCTTCCAGCTCCTGGCCGGCTGGGGTGTCGACTTCGTGAAGGTGGACGACATCGCGGCCCCGACCTACCGGCAGGCCGAGGTCGAGGGTTACCGGACGGCGATCCAGCACAGCGGCCGGCCGATGGTACTGAGCCTCTCGCCCGGCGCGACACCGCTGGCCAGTGGCGCGCACGTGCGGGACAACGCGCACATGTGGCGCATCGTCAACGACCTGTGGGACAACTGGTCGTCGCTCGACGCGCTCTTCGACCAGTTGCGCAACTGGACGCCGTACCGGACGACGGGCGCCTGGCCCGATCCGGACATGATCCCGATCGGGCGGCTGTCGAAGTACGGCCCGGTCGGCGCACCCCGCTACTCCGCGCTCACCGCCGACGAGCAGCGCACGCTCATGACCCTGTGGTCGATCAACCGGGCGCCGCTGATGTGGGGCGGCAACCTGGTCGAGAACCGCGCCGCCGAGCTGGCGTTGATGACGAACGCGGAGGTGCTCGCCGTCGACCAGAACAGCGCCAACAACCGCCAGCTCGTCGGCGGCACCCGGCAGGTGTGGGCCGCCGACGTTCCGGGCACCGACCACCGGTACGTGGCGCTGTTCAACCGCGAGAGCGCCACCGCCACCGTCTCGCTGAACCTGGCCGACCTGGGCATCGGCTCGGCCACCGTCACCGACCTGTGGTCCGGCGCCGGCCTCGGCACCGCCACTGGCACGTTCACCCGCTCCCTGCCCGCCCACGGCAGCGGCCTGTACCGGGTGGCGCCGCTGACCACCACCCCCACGCCGACCACCTACACGGTGGCCGCGCGGCACAGCGGCAAGCTCCTCGACGTCTTCAACGCGTCCACCTCGGATGGCGCCAACGTGGTGCAGTGGTCCGCGAACGGGCAGGCCAACCAGCGGTGGCGGTTCCAGGACGCCGGTGGTGGCTACTCCACTGTGACAAGCGTCAGCAGCGGCAGGTGCCTCGACGTGTACGGCGGCGCGAGCGCCACCGCCGACGGCGTCCGGGTCATCCAGTGGGCCTGCAACGGCGGCACCAACCAGCAGTGGCGCGTCGAGGACCTCGGGACCGGCTACGTCAGGCTGGTCGCCCGCCACAGCGGGAAGTGCCTCGACGTGTCGAACGCCGCCACGGCGGACGGCGCGCAGGCAGTGCAGTGGACCTGCGGCACCGGCACCAGCCAACAATGGCGACGCACCACCGTGTAGCGCCTCAGTGGCGGCGTGCCCGCCACATCGCCTCAGTGGCGGCGTGCCCGCCACATCGCCTCAGTGGCGGCGTGCCCGCCACATCGCCTCAGTGGCGGCGTGCCCGCCACATCGCCTCAGTGGCGGCGTGCCCGCCACATCGTGTGCTCTCTCGATATCGCTGTCTCAGTGTCGTCGACGAACTGCGACAGTTCGGCTTCCGAATTGATCCGGGTGGCCAGCGACCCCATGGCGGCAAGCTCCTGGCTGGCCAGGGCGTAGGCCGTGGCCACCGCGGCGTGTTGCCTCGTCTGCGTCCACGCCGCACCGGCCGCGACCGCCGCCGCGGCTATCCCCAGCAGGTCGACATCGATGAGCCCGGCGGCCCTCGACATCGCCAGGGTCACTCCGACGATCTCCAGCACGAGCATGCTTACCGACCAGCGTGACGCGCGCGCCCGATTCGACAGTGATCGCTCGGCGTACCAGGCCCGCTGGCCCTCGAGGCGGCCGGTCAGGTACGCGGCCCGGCGGTCAACGAGCGAGCTGGCGCGTAGTGACCGCATCCCGTCGGTGATCTGTTGGCCGGTCACGGCGGGGGCCGCCAGCCCGGCGGCGGACATGTCCCAGGTGAGGCCCAGCAGTCGGTTGGTGAATTCCTCGACACATTCCGAGTCGCTCCGCGACCGCGGGAACGGCTGCGCCGCGGTGGCGAATCGCCACGTCAGAGACTTGATGGACTCCGAGAGGGCCCGTCCCACATACCACTGCTCGGTGGGGCGGTTGGTGAGCAGGAAGACCTCGACGATCGAGGTGGCGGCAAACGCGCCGGCGGCGAGCGCCGGACCCAGGACGACGGCGTCGAGCTTCCAGGTGGCGACTCCCGCGACCGCGGCCAGCAGCAGCAGGGACAGCCGCAGCGCCATCAGGGTTGCGAACATCCGCTGCCCGCGCTGTGACTCGTTAGACACGGCCCGCTGGAACGGCGGAAGATCCTCGGCGTTCAGCATGGCGTTGACCTCCCGACGGAACCCTCACTAGACAGTAGAGGGTCAGGCCCACCAGGACCGCCATCGGGATCGACGATCGTCGACCACGGGAGTGGCGGCCTCTGGACGGTGATTCGTCGCGAAAGCCGCCGCCACCGGCAGGCTCCGAGCGAGAATGGTTGATCGGGAAGGGGTGCTGCGACGAACCGGGGGAGCAGGCGTGCTCGCAACCAGCCTGCTCGGCCGGCTCCGCCGCCGTGACCCGGGATATGCCGTCCTGCGGCGAGGGGCACGGCTGACCCTCGTCGCGTCCGTGGTCTTCTACGGCTGCCGGTACGGCGCGGGCAGTTCGGTGCTCGCCACCTACGGCCTGTTCGGCGCCATCGCCGCCGGGTCGTTCGCGCAGTTGCCCGGTCCGGCGCCGCAACGGGCGCGAATCCTCGTCACGGCGCTACCGGCGGTCTGGGCGCTGATCGCCGCGGGCTCGTTGCTGGCCTGGAGCACGTGGTCGGCCGCGGGCGGGATGCTGGTCATCGGGTTCGTCGTGGCGTTCGCCGGGGTGGGCAACCCGCGGCTGGTGGGGTTGGCCAGCGCGTTCCAACTCTTCTACATCCTGGCGTCCTTTCCGCCGTACCAGCCGGGCACCCTGCCGGAGCGACTCGGCGGCGTCACGCTCGCCATCGTGCTGCTCGCCGCGGCGGAGGTGCTCCTCTGGCCCGATCCGGTGCCGGTCTCCTACCGGCAACGCCTCGCCGTCGTGGCGGACGGCATCGCGGCGTTCCTCGACGTCGCCGCCGAGAGGTTGACCGACCCGCACGCCGGCCCGGGTGGTCGGGACCCACGGCGCGAGCGGGCGTACGACCTGGTGGCCTCCATCGAATTGAGTCGCAACCCCCCGGAGTGGGCACCGAGCGCGGCGGGCGTCCAGGACCGGGCGTTGCGGATCTGCGCGTCCGCGCTCCGCGAGGCGCTCGCCGAGGCGGACCGGTTGGCGGCGGACGCCCCGCCCGAGCCGGTGGGGAATCTGACGGCGGCACGTCTGCTGCGCTCGTGCGCGCACACCACCCGCGCCGCCGGCCGGGCCCTGGCACCGGGTGCGCCGCCGGTGGGTCTCGACGACCTGGACGCCGCGATCGGGCGAGCCGAGACGGCGTACCGCGCCGCCGAGGGCGACGGTGACGACGCGCCGGACGTGTCCCGGTTGTGCCGGGACGCGACGGCGCTGGCCCTGGCCGACCAGACCCGGGTCTTCGCCGTCGGCGTCCGGGTGGCCACCGGGTCGCGGACCGACGGTGGGGACACCCCCGCGGGGCTCTTCGAGTACGCGCGGCACAGCCCGTGGCGGCTGTACTGGTGGCAGTTCAGCTCCCACCTGGCACCCCGCTCGGCCCACCTGCACAGCTCCCTGCGGCTGGCCGTGGCGCTCGCCATCGCCCGGGTGGCCGCCGGGGTGCTGCACCTGACCCACGGCTTCTGGGTGCTGCTGGCCACCCTCACCGTCCTGCGTACCTCGGCCGCCGACACCCGCACCGCCCTGCGGCCGGCCGTGCTGGGCACGATCGCCGGTGCCGTCGTCAGCGGCGGGGTGATGCTCGTCGTCGACCAGCCGATCGTGTACGCCGTCGTCCTGCCGGTGACCCTGCTGCTCGCCTTCGGCCTCGGTCGCCTGCTCGGTCCGGTCTGGCAACAGGCGCTGTTCACCCTGCTGCTGACTGTCGTCTTCGCCCAGCTCAGCCCCGAGGGGTGGCGGCTCGCCGAGACCCGCCTCGTCGACGTGCTGCTCGGCGCGGTGATCGGCGTGCTCGCCGGTGTGGCGATGTGGCCGCGTGGGGCGAGCCACGACCTGCGGCACAACGCGACCCGCTATCTGGGGGCCAGCGCGGATGCCGTCGAGCAGACCGTGCTGGCGATCCTCGGCGGTGCGCCGTCTCCCGACCGGGCCCTCGACCGGGTCCGGCGCCGAATGATCCTTGTCGACTCGTCGTACTGCCAGTACCACTCGGAGCGCCACCATCCGCACCGGCAACAGGTCAACTGGGACGCGGTCCTGAGCGCCGGGCACCACGTGGTGCCCGGCGCGGAGTCGCTGCTGCGCCGCAACCCGCCCGGCTGCCTCGCCGGCTGGCCGGCGGCGGACGCCCTGCTGCGGGACTCCGCCGCGCGACTGCGCTCGGCGTACGACGACGTCGCCCGCGAGGTGGCGCACGACAGTGCCACGGGTCCGACGTCCGCCCCGACGGGCTGCGCCGACGAACTGGACCGGGTCCGCCCGCTGCTCAGCGGGGCCGACCCACAGTCGGTTCGCCATCTGGTGGAGGTCGACCGGTGGCTCACCGGCCTCGCGGCCAGCCTCGCCCGAATCCGTCCACCGGACGGCGGGCCGGCCCCGATGTGACCGATCCGGTGCCCCAACCAGTCATGGAGTGTGGGAGTCCACCGGATCACGGGAGTGAGTCATGGATCAGAACCTGCGGGTGCTCTTCGACCGGGCCATGGTCGACGAGCCCACACTGTCGTCGACCGGCCTGGCCGGCGAGGCGATGGCCGCCGGCACCAGCCTGCGCCGACGCCGACAGCGCCTGGTGACGGCAGGCGCGGCGGCCGTGGCCGCCATCGCGGCGGTCGGGGTGGTGAACGTGGCGACACCGGCGCAACGGTCGGCCCCGGAGCGGACGACCGTGCCGGCGGCGTTCGGCATGCTCGTCAACAAGGCGTGCGAGTTTCCCGCCCGGACGACCGCGACCGACGCTTCGGTCTTCCTCACCGACGACATCACCGATCAGCAGCGCGACGCTGTCAATCGCGCGCTGGAGGCGGATCCGGCGGTCCGGACCGTGGTGTTCGAGAGCCGCGAGGAGGCTTTCGCGAAGTTCACGAAGATGTACGCGGACGCCCCCGAACTCGTCGCCAGCGTCCAGCCCAGCCAACTGCCGGAGGCGTTCCGGATCACGCTCGCCGCGCGGTGGCATTTCGCGAAGCTGACGGGCCCGGTCGAACGCCTGCCCGGTGTCGACGAGGTGGTCGGCATCGACTGCCCCGCCGGCACGAGCGCGTCGGCGGTCGACTGATGGCGGGTGTCCGCTGGGGCGCGGCCCGACGGCGCGAGCAGACCGCCCGGCAGGCGGAGTTCACCGCCTTCGTCGAGGCCACCGCGCCCAGACTGCGACGGACCGCGTACCTGATGTGCCGCGACTGGCACCTGGCGCAGGACCTGACCCAGACCACCTTCGCCAAGATGTACGCGAACTGGGGCCGGATCCGGCACACCACGAACCTCGACGCGTACAGCCGTCGCGTCCTGATGAACGCCGTCTTCGACCAGGCGAAGCGGCGCAGCGCCACCGAGCTCGTGCTGGCCGAGCTGCCCGAGGCGTCGCCCCGACGGCTCGACGACACCGCGGAGTTGCACGTCACCCTACTTTGGGCGTTGGCCACCCTGCCCCTACGGGACCAGGCCATCGTCGTGCTCCGGCACTGGGAGGACCAGAGCGTCGAGGCCGTCGCCGGCACCCTCGGCGTCTCGGTGTCGGTGGTCAAGACGCAGAACGCCCGGGCGCTGACCAGGTTGCGGGCGGTGCTCGGCCAGGACTTCGTCCGGATCTGACAGGCCGCCGGTCGCGGATTGGTCGTGCCCGTCCGCCGCCGCCTCGCCTAGCGTCGACGAGATGGAGATCGAGCAGGCGCAGCAGCTGTGGCAGCCGGAGCCCGGCTGGTTGAACACCGCCTCCTACGGGTTGCCGCCCGAGCCGGCGTGGACGGCACTACAGGACGCCCTGGGCGCGTGGCGGGTCGGCCGCACGTCGTGGGAGGGCTGGGGTGAGGCGGTGCACCGGTCCCGTACCGTGTTCGCCGACCTGATCGGGGTGCCCTCCGGTGACGTCGCGGTCGGCGCGGCAGTGTCGCAGATCCTCGCGCCGGTCGCGGCGGCCCTGCCGGCCGGGGCGACGGTGGTGGTTCCCGAGGTCGAGTTCACCTCGAACCTGTTTCCGTGGCTGGTGCAGGAGGAGCGCGGGGTCAAGGTCCGTACGGTGCCGCTGGATGCCCTGGTCGACGCGATCGACGGCGGCACCGACGTGGTCGCGTTCAGCCTGGTGCAGTCGGCCGACGGGGCTGTGGCGGCGTACGACGAGATCGTGGCCGCGGCCCGCGCGCACGGCGCGTTGGTGGTGGTGGACGCGACCCAGGCGTGCGGCTGGCTGCCGTTCGACGGGACCCGGGCCGACGTGGTGGCCGTGGGCGGCTACAAGTGGCTGATGAACCCGCGCGGCACCGCGTTCGCCTATCTGGCCCCGGCGCTGCGGGACCGGCTGCGCCCGGACGCCGCCGGTTGGTACGCGGGCCGCGACCCGCACGCCTCCTACTACGGCCCGCCGCTGCGGCTGGCCGACGACGCCCGTCGGTTCGACATCTCACCGGCCTGGTTCAGCTGGGTCGGCGCGGCGCCGGCGCTGGAGTTGGTCGCCGAGATCGGCGTGCCGGCGATCCGGGCGCACGACGTGGCGCTGGCCAACCGGTTCCTGACCGGGCTGGGCCGGCCGCCGGGGGAGAGCGCCATCGTCAGCGTCGACGTGCCGGACGCGGAGCAGCGCCTTGCGGCGGCCGGCATCCGCGCGGCGGTCCGCGCCGGACGGGTCCGTGCCTCCTTCCACCTCTACTCCACCGAGGCCGACGTGGACGCGGCGCTGGAGGCGTTGACGGGATGACAGCGCTCAGGCGAGGTGACCACCGATCTTGGTGTAGCCGCGCAGCAGGTCCCGCGAGATGATCAGCCGCTGCATCTCGTCGGTGCCCTCGAAGATCCGGTAGAGGCGGACCTGCCGGTACCAACGCTCGATGGGCAGTTCCCGGGTGTAGCCCATGCCGCCGTGGATCTGGAGCACCCGGTCGACCACCCGGTTGACCATGCCGGCGCCGTAGAGCTTGCCCATCGACGACGCGTGCCGGGGATCCAGGCCCTGGTCGACTGTCCACGCCGAGCGCAGCACCAGCCACCGGGCCGCCTCCAGCTCGGTCTCCGAGTCGGCGATCATCCACTGGATGGCCTGGTTGGTGCCGATCTTCGTGCCGAACGTCTCCCGGGTGTTGGCGTGGTCGATGGCCATCTGCAACACCCGCTCGGCGATGCCGATGGCGTGTGACGGGATGGTGTAGCGGCCCTTGCCGATCCACTCCATGCCCAGCGTGAAGCCCTGCCCGATCTCGCCGAGGATGTTGCGGTGCGGCACGCGGACGCCGTCGAAGATGAGCGACGCGGGCCCGCCCTCGCCCATTGTCTGGATGAACTCCGAGCGCCAGCCCATGCTCCGGTCCACAAGGAAGGCGGTGGCCCCGCCGTTGCGGGCGCCCTTCTCCCGGTCGGTCACCGCGACCACGATGGCGAAGTCCGCGTCGTGGCCGCCGGTGATGAACGTCTTCTCGCCGTCCAGGACCCAGTCGTCGCCGTCGCGACGCGCGGAGAGCCGGATGTTCGCGGCGTCCGAGCCGGCCCCCGGCTCGGTGATCGCGAAGCAGGAGCGCCGCTCGCCCTCGATGGTCGGGATGAGGAACTCCCGCTTCTGCTCCTCGGTGGCGTGGAACAGGATGTTGTCGGCCTCGCCGCCGAAGCGGAACGGCACGAACGTGCGGCCCAGCTCCGTCCAGATCAACGACTGGAGTACGGCCGGCAGGTTCATCCCGCCGTACTCTTCCGGGGTGGCCAGGCCCCAGAAGCCGAACTTGCGGGCCTTGAGTTGCAGCTCACGCACCTCGGAGTGCTCCAGGCCCGGCTGGTGCGCCCGCTCCCGGCGGAGCACCAGGGCTTCCAGGGGCATCACCTCGCGGCTGATGAACGACCGGACGGTGTCCCGCACCGCCCGCTCCTCGTCGGTAAGCGAAAAGTCCACGGTGGTCCTCCTGGCGTCGGAGCTGCCGGTCACCCTTAAACTAGCGGTGCAAGTTTTGTCCCGTCCAGACCCCCACCGCCGAGACCCGCGAGGAGCGCAGTGCCCCGACCCCGCCAGCCTCGGCTCAGCCGGCAGCTGATCGTCGAGACAGCGACAGCGCTCATCGACGCCGAGGGCCTGCCCGCCTTCTCCACCCGGCGGCTCGCCGCCGAGTTGGGCGTCCGCGGGCCGTCGCTCTACAACCACTTCGCCACCAAGGACGAGATCCTCGACGCGGTCGCCGACACCGTCACCGGCGCCGTCGACACCAGCGGCTTCGCCAGCCGGGACTGGGCCGCCGCGCTGCGCGACTGGGCCTGGTCGTACCGGCGGGCGCTCACCGCGCACCCGAACATCGTGCCGTACCTGGCGCAGGGGCCGGGCCGCCGACCGGCCGCCCTCGCCATGGCCGACGCCGTCTACGGCGGGCTGGTCCGCGCCGGCTGGCCGCCCGCCCGCGCCACCCACATCGGCGCCGCCCTGCGCTACTTCGTGGCCGGGTCGGCGCTCGGCTCGTTCGCCCGCGGCTTCGTCGAGGACCCGGAGCTGTACGCCGCGCACTACCCGCACCTGCGGCAGGCGCACCGGCTCGCCGAGCACCAGCAGAGCGTGGACGAGGGCGCCTTCGCCCTCGGCCTGGACGCGTTGCTGCACGGTCTGGCGGCCGAGTACGCCCGCACCGTCGACCCGGTGGAGTCCGCCCGGCCGAGCGGGTAGCGTCCAAACTCCCAGCGCTAGTTTCATCGCCCGTCGCGACTCCGTCGCCATTGCCCGCCGCGATCCGCCGCCCCCGCCCGTCGCCCACCCCCGAAGGGACGCCATGGACCTCGCCGCCCCGCCGTCGCAGCTGCCCGACACCCTGCGCCTCCGGCGTCACCTGCACATCGGCGGCGAGTGGGTCTCTCCCGCCGGCACCGACGTGCTCGACGTGGAGAATCCGAGCACCGGCGAGCCGGTCGGGCAGGTCCCCGCCGGCACGGCAGCCGACGTGGATCGCGCCGTCGCCGCGGCCCGCGCCGCCTTTCCCGGCTGGGCGGCCACCGCTCCCGCCGAGCGTTCCGCCCACCTCGACCGGTTGCACGCCGCGCTCGCCGCCCGCGCCGACGACCTCACCCGCACCATCGCCGTCGAGCTGGGCTCGCCGCTTCGGTTCGCCACCCGCGTACAGGTCGGGCTGCCGTTGACAGTGCTGCGCGACCACGTCGCGCTCGCCGCCCGACCACCCGTCGAGGAGAGCGTCGGCAACTCGCTCGTCGTCCGGGAGCCGATCGGCGTGGTCGGTGCGATCACCCCGTGGAACTACCCGCTGCACCAGGTGCTGGCGAAGCTGGCGCCCGCGCTGGCCGCCGGTTGCACGGTGGTGCTCAAGCCCAGTGAGTTGACCCCGTTGACCGCGTACCTGCTGTTCGACGCGGTCACCGAGGCCGGGTTGCCGCCGGGGGTGCTCAACCTGGTCCCCGGCACCGGGCCGGTGGTCGGTGAGGCCCTGGCCGGGCACCCCGACGTCGACCTGGTCTCGTTCACCGGCTCCACCGCCACCGGCGCCCGGATCATGCGGGTGGCCGCCGACCGGATCGCCCGGGTCGCGTTGGAGCTGGGCGGCAAGTCCGCAAACGTGATCCTCCCCGACGCCGACCTGGCCAGCGCGGTCAAGGTGGGCGTCGGCAACGCGCTGCTCAACTCCGGGCAGACCTGCACCGCGTGGACCCGGATGCTCGTGCACCGCGACCGGTACGCCGAAGCACTCGACCTGGTCGCCACGGCGGTGGCCGGCTACCGGCTCGGCGATCCGTTCGATCCGGCCACGCGGCTCGGCCCGCTGGTCTCCGCCGCGCAGGCCGAGCGGGTGCGCGGCCACATCGACCGGGCGCTGGCCGACGGGGCCCGGCTGGTCGCCGGCGGCCCGGACGCTCCGGTGCCGGCCCAGGGGCACTTCGTGGCCCCGACCGTCTTCGCCGACGTGCATCCCGACAGCGCGCTCGCCCAGGAGGAGGTCTTCGGCCCGGTCCTCGCCGTCCTCCCGTTCGCCGACACCGACGAGGCGGTCGCCATCGCCAACAACTCGCGGTACGGGCTGGCCGGCGCGGTCTGGTCCGCCGACACCGAGGCGGCGCTGGCGGTGGCCCGGCGGCTGCGCACCGGCGCTGTCGACATCAACGGCGCCCCGTTCAATCCGCTCGCTCCGTTCGGCGGCTACAAGCAGTCCGGCCTGGGCCGGGAGTTGGGCGTACACGGGCTTGCCGAGTTCTGCGAGCTGAAGGCGATCCAGCGATGAGCGCCCCCGAGCCGTCCCCGGCCGCGCCGGTCACCGTCCGCGCGCTCGTCGCGCGCGAGGCCGGTGCCGAGCTGCGCATCGAGCGGGTACGCCTGCCCGCGCCCGGCCCCGGCGAGGTGCGCGTGACGATCCGCGCCGCCGGCGTCTGCCACTCCGACCTGTCCATGGTGAACGGCACCATCGCCGCGAGGTTCCCGCTGGTGCTCGGGCACGAGGCGACCGGCGTGATCGCCGAGGTCGGGCCGGGCAGCGGTCTGCGGGTCGGCACCCCGGTGGTGCTCAACTGGGCGCCGGCCTGTCGGGCCTGCTGGTGGTGCCGCAACGACGAGCCGTGGCTCTGCGCCGACACCACGGCCCCGACAGTGCCGCGTGGCGAGACCGACGACGGTCTCCCGCTGCACCTGACCCTCGGCCTCGGCGCGCTCGCCGAGGCGGTGGTGGTGCCCGAGAACGCCGTCATCCCGATCCCCGCCGGTCTGCCCCCGGAGCGGGCCGCGCTGCTCGGCTGCGCGGTGCTCACCGGTGTCGGCGCGGTCCACAACACGGCCCGGGTGGCGCCCGGTGAGTCGGTTGCGGTGATCGGGCTCGGCGGGGTCGGGCTCGCCGTGCTCACCGCCGCCCGCCGGGCCGGGGCCACGACGATCCTCGCTGTCGACGTCGCCGAGGCCAAACGGGACCTGGCCGTCGCCGCGGGGGCGACCGACTTCCTGCTCTCCGACGACCGGCTCTCCAAGGAGGTACGGGCGCGTACCGAGGGCCGGGGCGTCGATCACGCCTTCGAGTGCGTGGGCCGCGCCGCCACCATCCGCGCTGCCTGGCGGCTGACCCGGCGCGGGGGAGTCGTGACAGTAGTCGGCATGGGCGCCAAGGACGACATGGTCAGCCTCGGCGCGCTCGACATCTTCCACTCCGCCCGTACCCTGCGGTCCTCGGTGTACGGCTCGTCCGACCCGGACCGCGAGGTGCCGGCGCTGGCTGCCGAGCTGGCCGACGGCGCGCTGGATCTGCGCGCGTTGGTCAGTGGCACGATCCCACTGGACGACGCGCCCACGGCGTTCGCCCGGCTGGCGCGGGGCGAGGGCGCTCGCTGGGTGGTCACCCTGGACTGAGCCGAGCGGATCCGCCGCGGTCGCGCACCCGGCCGCTCGTCACATCCGCGCCCGCAGCACGTCGACCTCGCAGCCTGGCGACGAGGGGTCGAAGCCGTGCTCGACCAGCCAGCGGATTGCCAGCAGGCTGCGTAACGACCACCACGCCCGGATCAGGTCGAGGTCGACGTCGGCGCCGTAGCCGGCCACGACGTCGCCGAGGCGTTCCTCGTGCCCGAGCGTCAACGTGGCGAGGTCGAACAGGGCATCGCCCCGACCCGCCTCGGACCAGTCGAGCACGCCGGTGATCTCGTCACCGTCGACGAACACATGGGCGATCTGCAGGTCGCCGTGCGTGAACACCGGTGTCCACGGCCGGAGCGCGGCCTCGGCGACGTGGCGGTTGCGGGTGACCAGGTCGATGGGGAGAACGTTGTTCGTGACGAGCCACTCGCACTCGCCGTCGAGCTGTGTGGCCAGCTCGTCGAGGCTTCGACCGGGCCAGGGCGGCAGCGGCGCATCGTGCAGCGCCCGTACGGTGGCGCCCGCCGCGGCCCATGCTGTAGACGACGCGGCGGACGGCTCGCCGAGGCGACCCAGCGCCCGCCCGGGCAGGGCGGCGAGCGCGAGGACGGGCGGCCTGCGCCAGAGGACCTCGGGGGTCGGGACCGGCGCTATCGCCATCGCCTCGACCTCGACGTCGGTGCGCCCCAAATCGGCGTCAATCTTCAGGAACACGTCGCCGACGCGCAGGGTCGCGCGTTCGCGGTGGGCGACGACGACGTCGACCTCCTGCACGGCGGCCATTATCGTGACCCGACCATCGGCATTCCACGGGTTTGTCGGAGACACGTGGCGTGCGTGGCCGGGTGCCCTGGGCTGACTCCGGAAGGGCCAACCCTGGGCACCCGGGCGACAGGACCAGTGCGGCGGGTCAGAACGGTGGCGCGTCCTCGCCCATCAGCGCCAGCACGACGCCGCCCTTGCCGCTCTTGAGGCCCTGGACCACGACCTTGCCGGTGCTGCCGTTGGGCAACTCCAGGGTGAAGGTCTTTCCGATCGCGTTCTTGGGGCCGTTGCCGGCGCTGTTGGCCGGTCGGAAGTCGCCCGCCCAGGGCGGAGTTCCGCCCTTACGAGCTGGTTCGGCGAAGAGCGCGGCGGTGCCGGGAGTCCTGGTGCCGTCCGCGGAGAGGAGCACTGAGGCGCTGCGATAGGTAGCCATATGCGCCAAGGCTAACCCGGAGCGGGCCCGTTCGCGGCACCACAGTTGGCCGCGCCGGCGATTCGGGTCCGATCCGTTGCGCTCGCCGCCATACCTAGCAGTATTATGCCTCGTACTTCTAGGGTTAGGGGTGGGAGGCTTCATGAAGGTCGCAAAGGATCTGGTCGCCGCCTCGGCGACACCGATGGTGCTCGGCATCCTGGCCGAGGGCGAGAGCTACGGCTACGCCATCCTCCGGCGGATCAACGAGCTGTCCGGAGGTGAGCTGGACTGGACCGAGGGGCTGCTGTACCCGTTGTTGCACCGGCTTGAGCGCCTCGGCTATCTGGAGTCGAGCTGGCAGGCGGTCGCCGGTGAGCGCAGGCGCAAGTACTACCGCGTCACCGACCGGGGCCTGGCTGAGCTGGCCGAGCAGCGTCGACAGTGGGACACCGTGGTGGGCGCGCTCAAGGAGATCTGGCACGACCGTGCGCCACTGACGGCACACCCGCTGGAGGGCCTCGCATGACGGCACACGATGCGCCGGACGAGTTGGAAGCCCAGTTCGCGCAGTGGCGCCAGTACGTGCTGCGCCGCCGGGAACTGCAAGCGGTCGACGCCGACGAGTTGGAAGACCACCTCCGCGGCTCCGTCGACCAGCTCATCGCCGCCGGCCTGAGCCCGGATGAGGCGTTCCTGGTCGCGGTGAAGCGGATGGGCAGCCTCGACGACCTCTCCCGCGAGTTCGCCCGGGAACACTCGGAACGGCTGTGGAAGCAGTTGGTGTTGACCGGCGACTCCGGCAGCCCGGTCGCCGGCACGCGCGTCCGCCGGGACCTGTGGGTCATGCTCGGCTGCGCGGCGGGCGCGGTGGTGTCCGTCAAGGCGCCCGCGCTGTTCGGGCTGAGCCTCGACGACGACGGCTCGTTCTACGCGCGGAACGCCACACTGTTCGCGCTGCCCTGGCTGGCGGGCTTCCTGGCCTGGCGCCGACAGGCCCGACCGGCGGTGATCGCGGTGCTGGTGGCGCTCTTCGCCCTCGGCGTCGGAGCGGCCAACGCGTACCCCCTGGCGGACGACTCGCAGTCCGTGGTCGTCACCACCGTCCACCTTCCCATCGCCCTGTGGCTCGTTGTCGGTCTGGCCTACGTGGCCGACGACTGGCGCTCCTCTCGTCGACGCATGGACTTCATCCGCTTCACCGGCGAGTGGTTCATCTACTTCGTGCTGATGGCCCTCGGTGGCGGCGTGCTCTCGGCGTTCCTGTTCAACACCTTCGCGGCCATCGGGATCGTTCCGGAGGCGTTCATCTCGCAGTGGCTCCTGCCCTGCGGCGCCGCGGCCGCGGTCGTCGTGGCCGGGTGGCTGGTCGAGGCCAAGCAGAGCGTCGTCGAGAACATCGCGCCGGTGCTCACCCGGCTGTTCACGCCGCTGTTCACCGCCGCGCTGCTCGCCTTCCTCGTCGCCGTGGTCTGGACCAGCCGCGGCATCGACGTCGAGCGCGAGACGCTGATCCTGTTCGACCTGCTGCTGGTCGTGGTGCTGGGGCTGCTGCTCTACTCGCTCTCGGCCCGTGATCCGCTGGCCCCGGCCGGCCCGTTCGACACACTCCAACTCGCCCTGGTGATCAGCGCGTTGGCCATCGACGTGCTGGTGCTTGTGGAGATCACCGGACGCATCACCGACGAGTACGGCGGCACGCCCAACCGGGCGGCGGCGCTCGGCGAGAACGTGATCCTGCTTGTCAACCTCGTGTGGTCGGCGTGGCTCCTGCTGAGCTTCATCCGCCGGCGCACGCCGTTCGCGACGCTCGAACGGTGGCAGACCGGCTACCTGCCGGTGTACGCGGCGTGGGCCTGGATCGTGGTCCTCGTCTTCCCCCCGTTGTTCAGCTACGCCTAGCCGCCGCGCTGCCCGGCGCGGCTCGTCCGACCCGGGCCGGGACGTCTCCCCAACCAGGTGGTTGACACGTCGGCACGCAGATGCTCAACTATCAACCAACCACTTGGTTGGGGATGATTGACGATGACTGAACAGCTCGACCGCCGGCAGGCGCTGGTCCGTGCGGCCTTCGCGGCGATCGCCGAGGGTGGCTTCGAGGGGTTCCGGCTGCGGCCGATCGCTGCCGCGGCCGGCATCGACCACTCCACCCTGCACCACTATTTCCGGACGAAGGCCGATCTGATCGCCGCGGTGCTCGAGCACGTGACAAGCCAGTTCGAGGCGACGATGCACAACGACCTGCGACCCGCCGCCCGACTGCGGCGACACCTCAGCGAGATCGCCACCGCCGTCGCGCAACGGCCCGAGTTGTTCGTCGTGCTCGACGAGCTCGACCTTCGCGCTCGACGGGACGAGTCCACCGGGCTCGACATCGAACGCGACGAGCAGGGCTGGCGGGACGCGCTCGCGGCGATCTTCACCGAAGGCATCGAGCAACACGTCTGGTCGGTGGACCTCGACGTCGCTGCCAGCGTCGAGCTGGTGATCGCCACCGTCAAGGGCATTCGCCTGCGTCCCGACAAGGCCGAGTCGGTTGTCAACCAGCTGTGCGACCTCTTCTCACCAGAAGGACTCACCAATGCTTGACGTCCTCATCGTCGGTGGTGGCATCGGCGGCCTCGCTCTCGCCCAGGGTCTGCGCAAACACGGCATCAACGCCACCGTGTACGAGCGGGACCGGCGCCGCGACGCCCGGGTGGACCGCTACCGGCTCGCGATCAACCCGGCGGGTAGCCGGTCGCTGCGGGCCTGCCTGCCCGACCGACAGTGGCAGGCGTTCACGGACACCGCGGGCCGGCCCGGCGGCGGTTTCGGCTTCCTGGGCACGGACCTGCGCACGCTGGTGCTCGTCGAGGACGCGGTCATGTATCCCGACCAGCCCGACCCCGCCGAACGGGCCTACCCGGTCGACCGGCACACGCTGCGCGGCGTCCTCCTCGACGGACTCGACGACGCCGTGCGCTACGACAAGGCGTTCGAACGCTACGAGCTCACCGCCGACGGTCGCCCCACCGCGCACTTCGCCGACGGAACGTCCGCCACCTGCGACGTCCTGGTCGGCGCCGACGGTGTCAACTCCCGGGTGCGCGCGCAGTACCTGCCGACCGCCACGCAGCGGGACACCGGTGCGATGGGCGTCGGGCTCAAGTTGCCACTGACCGACGAGACCCGAGCCTGGTTACCCGCCCGGCTGGCCGAGGGCATGAACCTCATCGTGACCGGTGCGCCGCACTTCCTGTTCACCTCCGTGTTCGAACGCCGGAAGCCGGTGGGGGACGACTATCTGCTGTGCGCGTTCGTCGCCCGCAACGAACTGTTCCCCTCGCGTCCGGAGCGTCTCGACGGCCCACAGCTGAAGGCCTACATCGCCGGGCTGATCACGGACTGGCACCCGGCGCTACGCCGACTGATCGACGAGTGTCCACCAGACGAGGTGAGCGCGTTTCCGTTCCAGGCGTCCGACCGTCCCGCGCCCTGGGCGCCCTCGCGGGTGACAGTGCTCGGCGACGCCGTGCACGGCATGCCACCGGCCGGCGGCAACGGGGCCAACACCGCGCTGCGCGACGCCGCCCTGCTCACCCGCCAGCTGTCTCTGGCCGGCACCGGCCACCTGTCGCTGCTGGACACGATCGGCGAGTACGAGACCGAGATGCGCGAGTACGGATTCCAGGCCGTCGAACTGGCCCTGAGGACCCTCCAGCAGGGCCTGATGAGCAACCCGGTGAACGTGGGTCTGACCCGTGGCTGGTTCAGCCTCTGCGGCATCGCGCCACCGCTGCGCCGGATGACCTTCGGCACGAGCTGGGCGAAGATCAGCGCTCCCCGCCACTGGGAGCGGGCCGCCACCATCTGACCAGCTGACCTGGTCGGCGTCGGTCACTTGCCGGTGACGATGCCCGGGTTGATGCAGAGACCCGGGTTGGCGCCGTTCTTCTCGGCGATCTCCAGGCAACGGGTCACCTTGTCGACAGTCGCGTTGGTCTCGGTGATCTGCTTGGAGATCTCGGCGTTCTTGCGGTCCTGCTCCAGGTTGCGGGTCTGGGCCAGCTTGTCCTGGAACGCCTTGATGTTGCCCTCGGTCTTGTCGTCGTGGTTCACCCGGGTGATGGTCACCGAGAGGATGTCCACGTCGGTGGTGAGCCGGGTCTCCGCGCTGGTCTTGATGTTCGCCGCGAACGGCTTCAGGTCGACGTTGAGGTCGCCGGTCTGGGCGTCGATCTTCTCCAGCGGGTTGTACGCGGCGAAGGCGTCGTTGACCGCGCTGTCCAGCTGCACGCCCACCCGCTGGCCCCGGAAGCTGTCGAAGTCGCCCTTGTAGTCCATGAACTGCTTCGGCGCGTTCTCCGGCTTGACCTGCCACTCGATGAGCACCTCGACGCAGGCGTCGGCGAGCGTGCCGGTGCGGACCCGGACGCAGTTGTCGCCGCCGATGTGGTCGTACTTCTGCCGGCCGGCGTCCCACTCGCCGACCTTCTGCCAGGGCGCCACCCACTTCAGGCCGGAACCGGTCACCTCGCCGGTGGGCTTGCCGAAGCTGGTGACGATGCCGACCGAGCGGATGGGCACCGAGTGGGCGCTGGACGCGACCCCGACCAGCAGGGTGAGGGCGAGGAAGCCGAGCGCCGCGAGAGCGGCCACCCGCTTCAGTGATCGCGCGGGCGTGACCAGGGCCAGGATGGCGCTGACCGCCAGGGCGGCGGCGAAGGCGATCGCCGTGGTGAAGCCGACAGGCATGGGGCGGGGACCTTCCGCGGGGCTGTGTGGATCATCAACCTAGGAGGTCCGGTCAAGGTCACGGCGCGGGGGAGTGGCGTCGGCGCACCTCCGTACCCGGGTCGGGTGTGACCGCCATCGACATGGCTCGACCCGCGCGGCCCGCCGCCGGTAAATCCCGCGCCGGCGCATCCGCCGCGTGCCGTTTCAGCGAACCCCCGGGTAGGGAATGTCTATCCGGGGGTACGTCTGGTGCTGACCGAGCCGATGCCGGCGGAGACCGTGGAGAGCGCGCACAAGCAGGTCTCGCTGGCTGCCGAGGACCTGGACGGCAACGCAGTCGCCACGCTGGTGCTGGAGTTGGCCGAGGCCTGGGGCGTGCCGGCGCTCTGGGAGCAGGTCTGCCGCCCGTTGCTGGCGCGGCTGCCGGGGCGTAACGCCGCCGAGGTCGCCGTCGAGCATGCCCTCTGCGAGGGCGTCCGGGTCGGGTTGGACGTGCACCGCCGGGAGCCGGGCCGGCCCCTGCCCGCCGGCGGGGTGCTGGTGGCCGGCGCGGAGAAGGAGGCGCACTGCCTTGGTCTGCACGCGCTCGTCGCCGCGCTGCGCGAGCAGGGCCGTGGCTGTCTGCATCTTGGGCCCGCGCTGCCCTGGCCGGCGCTGACCAGCGCGGTGTACCGGGCCCGCCCGCACACCGTCGTGCTCTGGTCGCAGACGCCGGTCACCGGCCGCGCGTACCGCCTGGTGCGCTTTGCCCGGGACTTCCCCCGCCTGCGGGTGTACGGCGCGGGGCCGGGGTGGATCGAGCCACTCGGCGCGCCGGCGGTGCATCTCGACTCGCTGCCGACCGCCGTCGCCGCCTGCCTGGCCGTCGTTCCCGGACGTGACGCCCACCACATACGATACGGATCGGTGCCGTATCGTTAATGCACGCCGTAGTCTGACTCGCGTTACGAGTCTGACCCGTATCGTATTGCGTCGCGGGTGAAGCGTGGGGGGAAATCCAGGCATGGAGCTGCACAACAACACCGGACACCCGAGGAGGTGGGCGATCCTGGGGGTGCTGGTGATCAGCCTCCTCGTGGTCGTCCTCGACAACACGATCCTGAACGTCGCCCTGCGCACCCTGGCCGACCCGGTGCACGGCCTCGGCGCCAGCCAGGGCGAGCTGGAGTGGTCCATCAACTCCTACACGCTGGTCTTCGCCGGGCTGCTGTTCACCTTCGGGGTGCTCGGCGACCGCGCCGGCCGCAAGCGCTTCCTGATGGTCGGCCTGGTGCTGTTCGGCCTGGCGTCGCTGCTCTCCGCGTACGCTGACAGCCCCGCCCAGCTCATCGCGGCCCGGGCCCTGATGGGGGTCGGCGGCGCGGCCATCATGCCGGTGACGCTGTCGATCATCTCCAATGTCTTCGACCCGCGCGAGCGTGGTCGGGCCATCGGGGTCTGGGCCGGCGCCGTCGGTCTCGCCGTGGCCATCGGCCCGATCCTCGGCGGCGCGCTGCTGGAGCACTTCTGGTGGGGCTCCGTCTTCCTGATCAACGTGCCGGTGGTCGTCGCCGGCGTGGTGCTGGTGGGGCTGCTGGTCCCCGAGTCGCGTGACCCGCGACCGGGCCGGGTCGACGTGCTCGGCGTGCTGCTCTCCGTTGTCGGTCTGGTGGCCCTCTCCTACGGCATCATCGACGGCGGCGAGCACGGCTTCGACCGCCTGACGGCCTGGGGCTCGATCCTGGTCGGCATCGCGGTGCTCGCCTGGTTCGTGCAGCACGAGCGGCGCAGCGACCACCCGTCGCTGGACGTCCGGCTGTTCAAGGTGCCCCACTTCGCCGCGCCGGTCGCCATCGTCGGCCTGGTGTTCTTCGCCGCGATGGGCTCGATGTTCTTCGGCTCGTTCTACCTGCAGCTCGTGCGCGACTACAGCCCGTTGCAGACCGGTCTGCTCTTCCTGCCCTTCGCCGGCGCCCAGCTGGTCTTCGCGCCGCGCAGCGCCGCGATGGTCCGCCGCTACGGCGGCAAGGCCGTCGCCACCGTCGGGCTGGCGCTGACCGTGGTGTCACTCGGCGCCTTCGTCTTCATCGGCGCCTCCACCCCGATCTGGGTCGTGCTGCTCGTCTTCCTCATCCAGGGCGCCGGGATGGCCAACATCATGCCGCCCGCCACCGAGTCGATCATGTCGGCGCTGCCCCGGGAGAAGGCCGGCGTGGGCTCCGCGGTCAGCAACACCATCCGCCAGGTGGCCGGCGCGCTCGGCGTCGCCGTCCTCGGCTCGGTGCTCTCCGCGGTCTACCGCAGCGACATCGGTGACGCGCTGACCGGCCTGCCCACGCAGGCCCGCGACGCGGCCAACGAGTCCATCTCCGGGGCGTACGCGGCGGCGGGCCAGCTCGGCCCGGCGGCGCCGACGCTGATCTCGGCGGCCAACGACGCCTTCGTCACCGCCATGCACTGGGCGGCCGGGCTCTCCGCGGTGATCGCCGCGCTCGGGATCATCGTGGTGCTGCGCTGGATGCCGGGTCGGGAGGAGACCAGCGTCGCCCCGGCGGCCCCGGTCGCCGAGCCCGAGTTGGCCGGCACGGCATAGGTGCGGGAAGAATGTCGGACATGACGTCCACCGCCGATGCTCCGCGGTCGCCCGGGCGACCGCGGAGCATCCGCGCCGACGAGGCGATCATCGAGGCAACCCTCGACCTGCTCGCCGAGGGCAGCACCATCGAGGCGCTCTCGATCGAGGCGATCGCCGCCCGCGCCGGGGTCGGCAAGGCCACCATCTACCGCCGCTGGGCTGGCAAGGACGCCCTGCTGCTGGACGCGCTACGTCGGCTCAAGGGCGTCATGGCCCAGCCGGCCGGGCACTCCATCCGCGACGACCTGGTGCTGCTGGTCGGCGCGATCGGCAAGAACGTCGACCCGCGCGCGGCCAAGATCATGCCCTGTCTGGCGCCCGCGGTGAACCGCAGCGCGGACCAGTTCCAGCTCTACCAGAACATCATCTCGCCCCGGCGGCAGCTGATGCGTGAGGTGCTGCGGCGCGGCATCGACGAGGGCGTGCTCCGGGCCGACATCGACGTCGAGGTGACGATGGCGCTGCTCACCGGGCCGATGCTGATCCAGCGGGTGCTCCAGTGGAACCCGGACCTGGACGAGCAGACCCTGCCCGAACGGGTCGTCGACGCCGTGCTGGAGGGCATCCAGGTCCGCTGAGCCGGACGCTGGTCAGCCGGCCGGTGCGCGCAGCCGGTGCAGACGCAGCGCGAGCTGCACCTCCAACGCCCGCTCGGGCCGCTGCCAGTCCGCGCCGAGCAGTTGCCCGACCCGTTCCAACCGCTGGGTCACCGTGTTCACGTGCACGTGCAACCGCTCGGCGGCGCGGGCCAGACTGCCACCCACCCCGAAGTACGCCTCCAGCGTCTTCACCAGAGCCGTGCCCCGCCGGGCGTCGTAGTCGACCACCGGCCCGACGGTGGTGCGGAGAAACTCCGCCACGTCCTTCTCGCCCCGGTCACCGACAGTGCCCAGCAGCAGCCCGACGAAGCCCAGCTCGGCGGTGCTCGCCCCCTGCCCGGCCCGGCCCAACGCGCCAAGCGCCGTCAGGCACCGGTCCGCCTCGTGGAACGTCCCGGCCAGCGCCGCCGGCCCGTTCGACGGGCCGCTCGCCCCGGCGGTCACCGGACGGCCGGTCACCCGGGACAGGTCCCGGGCAACCGCACGGGCACTGCCGCCCGCGTCCAGCCCCGGGAGCATCAGCACCACCCGACCGTCGCGCGCCGCGGCCAGCCCGCCGCGCGCCGAGGCGTACGTGGTGGCCCAGGAGAGCACCCGCTGTCGGGCCGAGCCGGTCGCGGCGATCGCGTCGTCGCCCACCGCCACCAGCACGTGTGGGGCGTCCAGGTCCACCCCGAGCCGCCGGGCCCGGCTGCGCAACGCGTCGGTGTCGCGCAGCGGCCGGGCGATCAGGTCGTCCAGCAGCTCGCCGCGGACCCGCCCCTCCGCCTCGGCGACCGTCCGGCGGAACAGCAGCAGCAGCGCGGTCACCAGCGCGGCCCGCTCCAGGATGCGCTGGTCGGCGTCGACCAACTCGTCGTCCGGACGCAGCACCAGGGCGCCCAGGTTCTCCGCGCCCGCCACCACCGCCGCGTACCAGAGCGGGCTGCGGCGCACGCTGCGACCCTCGGTGCGCGACGCCGCCACCGCCTCGACGATGTCCGCCCGGTCCGGCTCGTCGATCTCACCCACCCGGGCCAGCAGGCGGCCCTCGGCGTCCAGCGCCAGCAGCGCGCCACCCAGCACCTCGGTCACCGCCGCCGCCACGTCCTCCACGCCGCCACCGCGCAACACCAGCGCCGTCATCCGGTCGTGTGCCGCCGCGGCCCGCTCCACCGAGCTGCTGTGCGCCCGGATGGTGGTGTTCGCCGCCGACAACTCGGCAAGCGCCGAGCGGGTCTCGGTGAGCAGCCGGGCGGTGTCGATCGCCACCGCGGCGTGCGCGGCGAGCGAGACCAGCAGCGCCACTTCCTCCCGGACGAACGGCCGGGCCGAACGGTTGGCCGCGTAGAGCACACCGATCGAGGTGGAACCGAGCCGCAGCGGCACCCCGAGGATCGCCACCAGGCCCTCCTCGCCCACGCCGGCGTCGATCTCACCGGTGTGGTGGAAGCGCGCGTCCTCGCCGTAGTTGGCGGTGACGTACGGCGCGCCGGACTGGGCCACCAGACCGCCCAGGCCGGCCCCCATCGGCAGCCGCAGCCGCTGGAAGCGGGCCGAGACCGACCCGTCGGTCACCCGCATGTAGGTGTCGCCGCGCTCGTCGTCGTTGAGCGTCATGTAGGCCACGTCCGCGCCGAGCAGGTTGCGGGCCCGGTGCACGATCGCCCGGAGCACGTCGTCCAGGTCACGCAGCCCGGCCAGGTCACTGACCGTGTCGTACAGGCCGGACAGCTCGGTCTCCCGGCGGCGCCGGCGCTCCAGCAGCGCGCGGACCCGCAATGCCACCGACTTGGCCTGCTCCAGCTCGGCCAGCCGCTCCGGCGGCAGCCCCGCGGCCCGCGCGGCCACCAGCGGTCCCTCGAACTCGACCGCCGCGGCCTCGCGGGCGAGCAGTTCCAGGAACTCCACAGGCGATGACATGGTCGACATTGTGCTCAGCCCCACTAGTTGGCCGTCCAGCCCCCGTCGAGGGCGATCGACGCGCCGGTGATGAACGCCGCCGGCGGCGAGCAGAGGTACGCCAACAGCTCGGCTACCTCCTCCGGTTCGATCAGCCGCTTGATCGCCGCCCGAGCCAGCATGATCTTCTCGATCACCTCGGTCTCGTCGATGCCGTGGCTGGCCGCCTGGTCGGCGATCTGGCTCTCCACCAGCGCCGTGCGCACGTACGCCGGGTTGATGCAGTTGGCGGTCACCCCGTGCACGGCGCCCTCCAGTGCCACCACCTTCGACAGCCCCTCCAGGGCGTGTTTGGCCGACACGTAGGCCGCCTTGTACGGCGAGGCGCGCAACCCGTGCACCGAGGAGATGTTGACGATCCGACCCCAGCCCCGGGCGTACATGTGCGGCAGCGCTCGGCGGATCAGCAGGAACGGCGCCTCCACCATCACCCGCTGGATGTACTCGAAACGCTCGACGGGAAAATCCTGCACCGGCGCGACGTGCTGAAGGCCGGCGTTGTTCACCACGATGTCCACGTCCACGTCGAGCCGGTCCACCGCCGCGGCGTCGGACAGGTCCACACCCTCGGCCCGGCCGCCGACCTCGGCCGCCACCGCCCGGGCCGCCTCCAGGTTGCGATCCACCACGAGCACCATGGCGCCGGCCGCGCCCAGTCGCAGGGCGCACGCCCGCCCGATGCCGCTACCGCCCCCGGTGACCAGGGCGGTCCGACCGGCGAGGTCGACCTGTACGACGTGGGGGACCGCCACGGGTTCTGCCGTCATGGCGCAAGAAGTTACGAGCTGTGTGCTTCCCGGCACATGGGCCGGCGACACATACTCCGCACCAAAGCTGTGTGGCTCAGCCGTCCGGTGGTGCGCGGTCGTCCGCGCTCCCGGCCCGGTCGTGGGCCGGCGTCCCCATGTCTGTCCCTGTCGTGCGCGGCCGTCCCCTGCTCCCGCCCGGCCGTGCGCGGTGGTCCTCGTTCTCGCCCCGCCGCTCCTCGCGCGGCAAGATCGCGCAGCATCCAGGATGTAGTGGTGTCCCGGCGCTTCGTGGCCACTACAACCTGGTTCGAGCGCGATCTTGGCGCTGACGCCCCGCACCTTCGCTCCCGCCCGGTCGAGCGTGGTGTTCGTCGTCAAGATCCGCGCAATATCAGGGATGTTGCTGTCTCCCGCGTGGCGGAGGCAGCAACATCCGGGAAGTTGCGTAGATCTTGGCGCGGGACGTGTGGGCGTGGGGCGGGGGAGGGCGTGTCCCGTGGGGCTGGTGGGAAGGGCGCCGGTTAGGGTGTCGAACACACGTACTGCTGACGGCTGGGGAGGGGGCGGCGTGCGGGTGCTGGGGGTTGACCCGGGGCTGACCCGGTGTGGGGTGGGTGTGGTCGAGGGTGTGCCGGGGCGTCCCTGCACTCTGATCGCCTACTACGTGGTCTACACCGACCCGGCCGACGACCTGTCGCTGCGCCTGTTGCACCTGGACCGGTCGCTGACCGAGCTGGTTGCCGAGCATCGGCCGGAGAGCGTCGCCGTCGAGCGGGTGTTCAGCCAGCACAACGTGCGGACGGTGATGGGCACCGCGCAGGCCAGCGGCGTCGCCGTGCTGGCCGGGGCGCGTGCCGGACTGCCGGTGCAGACGTACACCCCGAGCGAGGTGAAGGCGGCCGTGACCGGGTCCGGTCAGGCTGACAAGGCGCAGATGACCGCGATGGTGACCCGGCTGTTGCGCCTGGCCGAGCCGCCGAAGCCGGCCGACGCCGCCGACGCGCTCGCCCTGGCCATCTGCCACGTGTGGCGGGGCGGGACCCGCTCCAAGCTGGCCGCGGCGGCCGACCGGGTACGACGAGGAGGAGCACGATGATCGCCAGCGTGCGCGGCACGGTGACCGCGACGGGTCCGGATCAGGCCGTGATCGAGGTCGGCGGTGTCGGCCTCGCTGTGCACTGCGCCCCGGGGACCCTCGCGGAGCTGCGGGTCGGCCAGGTCGCCCGGCTCGCCACCAGCCTGATCGTGCGGGAAGATTCGCTGACTTTGTACGGCTTCGCCGACGACGACGCCAAGTCGCTGTTCGAGTTGCTGCAGACCGCCAGCGGGGTGGGCCCGCGACTGGCCCAGGCGGTGCTCGCCGTGCACAGCCCGGACGCGGTGCGCAAGGCGATCGCCAACGCTGACACTGCCGCGTTGACCCGGGTGCCGGGGATCGGCAAGAAGGGCGCCGAGCGTCTGGTGCTGGAGCTGCGCGACCGGATCGGCCCGGTGCCGATCGGCGCCGACGGCGTGACCGGGGTGACCCGCGGCAGCTGGCCCGACCAGGTTCGGCAGGCGCTGGTCGGGCTGGGTTGGACGGCTGGTCAGGCCGATCAGGCGGTGGCCGCGGTGGCGGAGACGATCGAGGGCGAGACGCCGCCGGTGCCGGTCCTGCTCAAGCAGGCCATCCGCCTGCTGGGTCGGACCCGATGAACGCCTGGCGGCGACGGGAGGCAGCCCGGTGAGCGAGACCGAGGGGCTCGTCTCGGCGTACGTCAGTGACGCGGACCGGGACGCGGAGGCCACGGTCCGGCCGCGGCGGTTGGCCGAGTTCATCGCCCAGGACCGGGTGCGTGACCAACTCGACCTGTTGTTGCAGGGCGCGATGCGGCGGGGGTCGCCGCCGGATCACATCCTTCTCTCCGGCCCGCCCGGCCTGGGCAAGACGAGTCTGGCCAACATCGTCGCCGCCGAGTTGGGCGCGGGCATCCGGGTGACAAGTGGCCCGGCGATCGAGCGTTCCGGGGATCTGGCGGCGATCCTGACCAGTCTCGCCGAGGGCGATGTGCTCTTCATCGACGAGATCCATCGCATCGCGCGTCCGGCCGAGGAGCTGCTCTACAGCGCGATGGAGGACTTCCGGGTCGACGTGGTGGTCGGCAAGGGGCCGGGGGCGACGGCGATCCCGCTGGATGTCGAGCCGTTCACCCTGGTCGGCGCGACGACCCGTTCGGGTCTGTTGACCGGGCCGATGCGGGACCGGTTCGGTTTCGTCGCCCACCTCGACTTCTACTCGCCGGCGGATCTGGAGACGCTGCTGCACCGTTCGGCGCGGATCCTCGGCGTGCCGATCACCGCGGAGGGCGCGACGGAGATCGCCGGTCGCTCTCGGGGCACGCCCCGGATCGCCAACCGGCTGTTGCGCCGGGTCCGCGACTACGCCGAGGTGCGGGCCGACGGGGTGGTCGATGTCGACACCGCCCGTGCCGCGCTGATCGTGTACGACGTGGACGCGCTCGGGTTGGACCGTCTGGACCGTGCGGTGCTTACCGCGTTGGTCGACTCGTTCCGGGGCGGCCCGGTGGGTCTGTCCACCCTCGCCGTGGCGGTGGGGGAGCAGCCGGACACCGTCGAGGAGGTCTGCGAGCCGTTCCTGGTCCGCGCCGGTCTGTTGGCCCGTACGCCGCGGGGGCGGGTGGCCACCGAGGGCGCCTGGCGGCATCTGGGGCGCACCCCACCGAATGGTACCTTTGGGATGGATAGTCCGCCTGTGCCCGATCTGTTCTCCTTGGATACCGATCAGCCGTGATGTGAACGTGATCTGTGCCGCATTCGGTGTTCTCAGGTGCAGGGTTTAGACTTCGCCGCGGTCTCTACAGGACGTGAGAATCCGCCTCCGCTCCGGCATCCAGGTGCCGGGCAGGTGGTCAATGGGAAGGTTCAGTAACCGTGCATTACGCAGCAGCGGGTGGCGGGGCCGGCGGTATCACGCCGATCCTGATGATCGTCCTGCTCTTCGGTGTCATGTATTTCATGATGATCCGACCCCAGCAGAAGCGCCGCCGTGAGGCAGAGGCGATGCAGTCCGGGCTCGGCCCGGGCGACGAGGTCGTCACCATCGGCGGGCTCTACGGCACGGTCACCGGCATTGAGGACGACACCGTCCTGATCGAGGTCGCCCCGGGCGTGCAGACCCGCTACGCCCGGCCCGCCATCGCCCGGGTGGTCACCCGCGCGGAGCTGCCGAGCGAGCCGATCAGCGAGGACGCGGACACCGTCAAGGATTGACCCCTGCTCCCGGGGGATGGCGAGTCCGGCGTACGGCCGGTCGACCGGCTTCCGGGCCACCGCGCCCGACGGGGCAGCGGACCAGACGTGAAAACTGGATAGTTGGGTCGACGCCGGGCGTCGGCACGTTCCCGTCACCATCGGCGTTCCGCGCCGGCGGGTCCGGGGCCACGTGTCGGCATCTCGTCGGCTCAGGTCAGACCCGTCAGCCGGGACCCCCGGCCCGACACCGCAGCCGCTGCGCGCAGCGGCGCGACCGCACAGGGAGACAGGACAGCCGTGGCACCACCTCAGGGACAGATGCGCCCCGGGCGGCAGCTCGCCGTGCTCGGGTTCATCTTCGTCGTCCTCTATCTTCTGGTGTTCTTCTCCGGCGCCAAGGGCAGCTTCCAGGACCGGCTCGAGCCTCGGCTCGGCCTGGACCTGATCGGCGGCACCCGGGTGACGCTGGAGGCGACAAACAGCCTCGACGGCAAGCCTCCGACGGCGGAGAACCTCGAGGAGGCCCGCCAGATCATCGAGAGCCGGGTCAACGCCTTCGGCGTGGCCGAGGCCGAGGTGGTCACCGAGGGCAACAAGAACATCGTCATCTCCCTGCCCGGTGAGAACCGGGACCTCACCGACGTGGGTAGCGCGGCCGAGCTGCGCTTCCGCAAGGTGCTCAAGGGCGCCGACGGCAGCGGGACGGCCGCCGTGCCGCCACCGGCAGCGCCCACCCCGTCCGGCAGTGCCAGCCCGGCCCCGTCCGGCGGCGCCACCCCGACCCCGTCGGGCAGCGGCGCGCCGAAGGTGACCTCGTCGCCCAGCGGCGGTCAGGGCGGGATGGCCCCGGCGCCCAGCGCCACCCCGACGCCGTCCGCGTCCGCCTCGGCGAGCGCCACGCCCAGCGCCAGTGCCAGTGCCAGCGCGGAGCCGGTGCCGGCCAGCGTCGAGGAGCAGCGCAAGGCCGTCGAGCAGAAGGTCGGCGCCGCCGCCTGGCAGGCCGCCAACGGTTTGCAGGCCCCGGCCGACCTGGCCGCCGACCCGTCGCTTGCCGACAAGCTCAAGCCGTTCGGCACGCTGTCGCCGCGCGAGGTCGCCGTGCTGCCGGCGCAGATGCAGTTCAACGTGCCGACGATCGGTTGCACACAGCTCGACAAGCGCCCGCCCGCGTCGATCTCCGACCCGAAGCAGCAGGCGGTCTCCTGCGAGGGCGGCGCCTCGAAGTACCTGCTCGACCAGGCCAAGGTGCTCGGCACCGACGTGTCCGACGCCGACGCGGTGCTCGACCAGACAAACGCCTGGGTGGTCAGCCTCGACTTCAACGGCGACGGCCAGGGCAAGTGGACCGCCCTGACCCGCGAGGCGTTCACCAACGAGGGCCAGGCCTGCGACGCCAGCGCGCTCGGTCAGGACGGCAAGTGCCGGGTGGCGGTCGTGCTGGACAACCTGATCGTCTCCTCCCCGGAGATCCAGGGCGTGCTCACCGGCAACTCCCAGATCACCGGCAGCTTCACCCAGAAGGACGCCAGCACGCTCGCCAGCCAGCTGCGCTTCGGCGCGCTGCCGGTGACCTTCGAGCAGCAGGAACGGCAGAACGTCACCGCCACGCTGGGTGCCAGCCACCTGCGCGCCGGTCTGCTCGCGGCCGGCATCGGCATGCTGCTGGTCATCATCTACGCGTTCTTCTACTACCGGCTGCTCGGCTCGGTGATCTTCCTGAGCCTGATCCTCTCCGCGTTGCTGGTCTTCGGCGCGCTGGTGGTGCTCGGCCGGCAGATCGGCTTCACGCTCACCCTCGCCGGTATCGCCGGCATGATCGTCTCGCTCGGTGTGGCGGCGGACTCGTTCGTCATCTACTTCGAACGGTTGAAGGACGAGATCCGGGAGGGGCGCAGCCCGCGCAGCGCGGTGCCCCGCGCCTGGATGCGGGCTCGCCGCACGATCATCTCGGCCAACGCGATCACGCTGCTCTCCGCGGTGGTGCTCTACGTGGTCTCGGTCGGCACGGTCAAGGGTTTCGCCTTCGCCCTCGGTCTGGCCACCGTGCTGGACCTGGTCGTGGTCTTCCTCTTCCGGCACCCGATCATGACGATGTTCGCCCGGACCCGGGCGTTCCTGTCCCCGCGGGTCAGCGGCCTGGGCCGGGCACTGCCGGCCCGCAGCCAGCAGACTCAGCCCCGCAACCCGCGCGCCAAGGAGGCCTGAGATGGCTGAAAACGGTCTGGCGAGCCGCCTCTACAACGGCGAGGCCGGTCTCAACGTCGTCGGCCGCCGCAAGCTCTGGTTCGGCGTCGCCGGGGTCCTGATCCTGATCGCGCTGCTCAGCTTCGGGCTGCGTGGTTTCAGCCTCGGCATCGAGTTCGCGGGCGGCAGCTCGTTCCAGGTGCCGGCCAGTGTCGGCTCCCTGGACGACGCCGAGCGGGAGGTCAACTCCGCTCTCGCGGCCGAGAACACCGGCATCGAGGTGGCCACCGCGCAGGAGGTCGGCGGGACCGGGGGCGACTCGTACGAGCTGCGTACCGCGCAGCTCGACGTCGAGCAGGCCAACGCTGTCGAGGCCCGGATCGCCAAGGACTTCGGGATCAACCCGGATCAGATCAGCAGCAACCAGGTCAGCGAGGCGTGGGGCGCCCAGGTGACCGACCGGGCCCTGCTCGGCCTTGTCATCTTCATCGCGCTGGTGATGGTCTACCTGATCCTGCGCTTCGAGTGGCGGATGGCCGTCGCGGCGGTCGCGTCGCTGTTCACGAACCTGATCCTCACCGCGGGCATCTACTCGCTTGTCGGCTTCGAGGTCACGCCGTCGACGATCATCGGCTTCCTCACGATCCTGGGCTTCGCGCTCTACGACGTGGTGGTGGTCTTCGACAAGGTCCAGGAGAACACCCGCGGCATCACCGCCAACAACAACCAGACGTACGGCGACGCGGCCAACCTGGCCGTCAACCAGAGCCTGATGCGGTCGTTGAACACCTCGGTGGTCGCCCTGCTGCCGGTCGGCGGTCTGCTGTTCATCGGTGCCGGCCTGCTCGGCGCCGGCACGTTGAAGGACCTCGGCCTGGTGCTGTTCGTCGGTATGGCGGTGGCGTTCCTGACCTCCATCCTGGTGGCCACGCCGCTGCTGGCCCTGCTGAAGAACTACGACCCGCGGATCCAGGCGCACAACAAGCGCGTCCTGGCCCGGCGGGGCGCGATCGCCCGTGGCGAGGTCACCGGCAGGGGTGCCGTGAGCCCGGTTCAGGCGACCGAGGAGACACTCGACCCGGACGCTGCCGCGCTGGCCGGCGCCGCGCCCAAGGTGGGCGCCCGTCCGGCGGGTAAGCGGCCGACCGGCACGCGGGGTGGTCGCCCCGGTGCCGGCGGCAACCGGCCGGGTGGCGCCAAGCGGCGCTGACCCGCCACGAAACAACCGAACGGCGTCCGGCATGCTGTGCGAGCAGCACTGCCGGACGCCGTCGTCGTCGAAGGGATGCGAAACAGCCGTGACGGAGACCCACAGCACCGCGGCGCGCGGGGACAGCGGCCCGGAGGCCGCCCGACTGGTCGCCAGCCGGGTGCTGGACGTGCCCGACTTCCCCAAGCCCGGCGTCATGTTCAAGGACCTGATGCCGCTGTTCGCCGACGGTAAGGCGTTCCGGGAGGTGACCGACGGGATCGTCGCGTACCACGGTCGGGACGCCTTCGACGTGGTGGTCGGCATCGAGGCGCGCGGGTTCGTCGTCGCCGCGGCCGTCGCGTACGCGGCGGGGGTGGGCGTGGTGCCGGTCCGTAAGGCCGGCAAGCTGCCCCGACCGGCGCACTCGGTCTCCTACGCGCTCGAATACGGCGAGGCCACCCTCGAGGTGCACGAGGACGCCTTCACCGCCGGGCACCGGGTGCTGGTGGTCGACGACGTGCTGGCGACCGGCGGCACCGCCGAGGCGACGCTGGACCTGGTCGAGCGGGCCGGCGGGACCGTCACCGGCTTCACCGTGCTGCTGGAGCTCGGCTTCCTGGGTGGGCGCAAGCGGCTGGAACCGCGTCCCGTCCATGCCCTGCTGAGTGTGTGATCCGGTCGGTGCCGGACTGACCGTTTGATGGCAGACTCGTCGGGCGGAGCCTGCGCCGACCGTCCGGCGGAGCGGCAGCGGACCGTGCGTGCGGGTAGCATTGCCCATTGCTGACGCCGGCGGCACGTCCTCCGGTGGCGCGAGACCAGGCCGGCCGATTGTTCGGCAGGTGTTTCCCGGCGAGCGGTGAGGAGGCCGGTGTCCCACGATGTCGTCCCTCCGGCGGAGGGCACGGTGCACCCGACAGGCGACGCTGACGGCACGGTGACCGACCGGGCAGGCGACGCGCCAGCCCGGGTGACGGGCACCGGCAGCGGCTCTGACCGGGCTGCCGGCGAGAGCGCACGGCCGGCCGGTGGTCCGCCGAGCGTCCAGGCGTCCCCCGGTGCCGACGGGGTGGTGGTGCCGTTCCCGAGCGACGCCGGCGTCGACCCGTCGCCGACCGGTGGCTTCGGGCTGTCCAACGCGCCCACCGGGCGGCGGGTGCGGGCGCGGCTGGCCCGGTTCAACGCGCCCTGGCAGACCTCCCAGGTCAGCGAGGTGCTGGAGCCGCTCATCGCGAGCCACCGGGACAACCACCCCAAGGCCGACGCCCGGCTGCTCCAGCGCGCCTTCGACACGGCCGCGCGGTGGCACTCCGGGCAGTACCGCAAGTCCGGTGACCCGTACATCACCCACCCGCTCGCGGTGGCGACCATCCTCGGCAACCTGGGGATGGACACCACCACGCTTGTCGCCGCGCTGCTGCACGACACCATCGAGGACACCGAATACACCCTCGACGCGATGCGCGCCGACTTCGGCGGCGAGGTCGCCCTGCTTGTCGACGGCGTCACGAAGCTGGACAAGGTCAAGCTGGGTGACGCGGCCAAGGCCGAGACGATCCGCAAGATGGTCGTGGCGATGGCCAAGGACCCGCGGGTGCTGGTGATCAAGCTGGCCGACCGGTTGCACAACATGCGCACCCTGACCTTCCTGCCCCGCCCCAAGCAGGAGCAGAAGGCCAAGGAGACGCTGGAGATCCTGGCGCCGCTGGCGCACCGGCTCGGTATGAACACGATCAAGTGGGAGCTGGAGGACCTGTCCTTCGGCACGTTGTTCCCGAAGCGCTACGAGGAGATCAACCGGCTGATCGGGGAGCACCAGCCACAGCGCGAGGCGCTGCTGCGGCAGGTGACGCAGAAGGTGCAGACCGACCTGAAGGCCGCCAAGATCAAGGCGGAGACCACCGGGCGGCCGAAGCACCTCTACTCGATCTACCAGAAGATGATCGTGCGCGGTCGTGACTTCAACGACATCTACGACCTGGTGGGCGTGCGGATCCTCGTCGACACGGTTCGCGACTGCTACGCGGCGTTGGGGGTTATCCACGCCAACTGGCAGCCGGTGCCGGGCCGGTTCAAGGACTACATCGCGATGCCCAAGTTCAACATGTACCAGTCGTTGCACACGACTGTCATCGGGCCCACCGGCAAGCCGGTGGAGATGCAGATCCGCACGTACGCGATGCACCGCACCGCGGAGTTCGGCATCGCCGCGCACTGGAAGTACAAGGAGCACAAGGGCACCCAGATCGTCGGCCCACCGGCGCACATCGACGAGATGACCTGGCTGCGGCAGTTGCTGGACTGGCAGCGGGAGGCGGCCGACCCGAGCGAGTTCCTGGACGCGCTGCGCTTCGACCTGTCCAGCCAGGAGGTGTACGTCTTCACCCCCAAGGGTGACGTCATCCCGCTGCCGACCGGGTCGACGCCTGTGGACTTCGCGTACGCGGTGCACACCGAGGTGGGGCACAAGTGCATCGGGGCGCGGGTCAACGGCAAGCTGGTGCCGTTGGAGTCGACGCTGTCCAACGGCGACGTGATCGAGATCTTCACCTCGAAGTCCGAGACCGCCGGCCCGACCCAGGACTGGCTGGGCTTCGTCAAGAGCCCGCGGGCGCGCACGAAGATCCGCCAGTACTTCAACAAGGAGCGGCGCGAGGAGGCGATCGAGGCCGGCAAGGACGCGATCGTCAAGGCGATGCGCAAGCAGGGCATGCCGTTGCAGCGGATGCTCACCTCCGACGCGCTCATGTCGATCGCGCGGGACCTGCACCTGGCCGACGTGGCCTCGCTCTACGCGGCGGTCGGTGACAGCCAGGTCTCCGCCCAGTCGGTGGTGCAGAAGCTGATGGCCGCGTACGGCGGCGAGGAGGGTGCGGCGGAGGACATCGCCGAGACCGCCGTCGCCACCCGGCCACCGCGCAGCCGGCAGAGCAGCAACGACCCCGGTGTCGTGGTCCGGGGCGTCAGCGACGTCTGGATCAAGCTGGCTCGCTGCTGCACCCCGGTCCCACCGGACTCGGTGTTCGGTTTCGTCACCCGCTCCGGCGGCGTGAGCGTGCACCGCGACGACTGCGCCAACGCCGAGGACCTGCGGGCCCAGAGCGAACGGGTGGTCGAGGTGAGTTGGAAGCTCACCTCCGCCTCGACCTTCCTGGTCGCCATCCAGGTCGAGGCACTGGACCGGCACAAGCTGCTGGCCGACGTCACCCGGGTGCTCTCCGACGAGCGGGTCAACATCCTCTCCGCCACCGTCACCACCACCCGCGACCGGGTGGCGGTGAGCCGGTTCAGCTTCGAGATGGCCGACCCGAAGCACCTGGGCCACCTGCTGGCCACGGTCCGCAAGGTGGACGGCGTCTTCGACGCGTACCGGGTCACCTCCGGCGCCTGACGCGTACCCCGGACACGACAGCGCCCGCCGGCTCAGCCGGCGGGCGCTTCGTCGGTGCGGGTGTCAGCCCTGCGGTGGGCTCATCGCGAGGTCCTTGATGATGACCTCCTTCTTCGGGTGGCCACCGCCGGCCTGCTGGGCGAACGCCCCGTCGTCGCCGGCCTTGGCCACGTCCTTGACGATGTCCAGGCCGCCGGTGACGGTGCCCAGCACCGTGTACGCCGGGTCCAGCGGCGAGTCGCCGTAGACGATGAAGAACTGGCTGCCGGTGCTGCCCGGCTGGCCGGAGTTGGCCATCGCGATGACACCCTCCGGGTACGGCGGGCGCTTGTCGGTGGGCAGGTTCTCCTCGGCCATGCGGTAGCTCGGGCCGCCCTGACCGTCGGTGTCCCGCCAGCCGTTGCCGGTGGCGCTGGGGTCACCGCACTGCAACACCTTGATGCCCTCGGTCACGAGGCGGTGGCACTTGGTGTTGTCGAAGAAGTTCTTCTCCGCGAGGTAGCTGAAGCTGCCGGCCGTGCACGGCACCTGCGACCTGTCGACCTTGGCCGTGATCGGGCCCAGGTTGGTGTCGATCGTCATGGTCTGCACGCCCTTGGCGGACTGCTCGTTGCTCGGCACCCCGACGTCCTTGATCTGCGGGGGCCGCTGCTCCTTGGGCAGCGCGTTGAACGCGCACTCCGACGCGCCGGCCGCCGGCGCTGCGGTGTCCTTCTTGTCGTCGTCGCCGCCGAGGCTCATCGCCAGCCAGACGGTGCCGGCGACCACGAGCACCAGCGCGGCAGCCGCGCTGACGATCGCCTGCGTCTGCCGGCGCTTGCGGGCCTTGGCCGCGCGCTCGGCCATCTCCTTCTCGAGCCGGGCGCGTGCCGCCGCGCGCTGCCGCTCTCTGGTGGACGTCACGCCTGGATCCTCCTGGCTGTCTGCTGCTGGGTGCCGCTTGGGTGTGGGTGGTGGCGGCCGGTCAGCCGGCGCTGGGGCTGCTGGACGGCGCGCCGGAGGCCGACGGCGCCGGTGCCGCCGCGGTGACCGGCTCACCGACGGTGAGGCTCTGGATCGTCACGTCGGTGCTGGGCTTGACCTTTGCCCCGGTCCCATTGTCCACGGTCGGGAGGGCACCGATCTTTTCCACCACGTCCAGCCCGCCGGTCACCCGGCCGATCACCGGATACTTCGGCTCCGCGGTGGTGAAGTCCTTGAAGAAGATCAGGAACTGGCTGCCGTTGCTGCCCGGCGGGTTGGCGATCATCGCCACGGTGCCCTTCGGGTACGTCGGCGGCTGGCCGGGCGCCGGACTGGCCGACGGAACGGTCGGCAGCTCCTCGTCGTAGAACGAGTAGGTCGGCCCGCCCAGGCCGGTGCCGCTCGGGTCGCCGCAGCGCAGCGCGCCGTCGGCGGTGATCTCGTGGCACTTGGTGTTGTCGTAGAACGACCGGCTCGCGAGGTGCGCGATGCTCGCCGCCGCACACGGCGAGTTGGTCAGGCTGAGCTCCGCGGTGATCGGCCCGCCCTGGTTGGTCGTCACCGTCATCGCCCGGGTGCCCTCGGTGGGCAGACCCTTGCTCTCCGGCGTGCCGACGTCCTTGAGGTTGGTGTTTGCCGACGCGTCCTGCGGCGTCCAGAGGCAGGTGTCCTCGTTTGCCGTGTTCTGCTTCGAGTCGGAGTCGAACGCCCCGAGCGCCCAGGCGGAGCCGGCCACGACCAGCACCAGGATCAGGGCGGCGCCGACACCGGCCTGGATCTGCCGACGCCGCCGCGTGGCGGCGGCCCGGCGAGCCAATTGCCGGTCGAGCTTGGCCCGCGCCAGTTTGCGCTGCCGGTCCCTGCTGGAAGCCACCCGTGCTCCCCTTTCCTCTACCTGGTTGCCGCCGGCGGCCGGGCGTCCCGGCCCGTCCGGGCGTCACGTGTGCCGCGCCACACGCCCGCCAGAGTGTACGGCTAGTGACTGGGAAAGTGGTGTACGAGGTCCACCCCGTTCCGAGCAGCGCTTATCGGGCGTTGTCACTGTGCCCCGCGGGGCGCGCGGGACGGACGCGGCAAACTCGCTCGGTACGCCCGTTAGGCTGCTGGACAGGACGACAGCCGTTCGACGAAAGGACAGCGCCAGTGCTCGTGGCCGGCTTTCCCGCGGACGCCTTCGGCACCAACTGCTACGTGGTTGCCACCGCGCCGGGGGAGCAGTGCGTGGTGGTCGATCCCGGCATCGGGGTGCTCGACCAGCTCGACGCCCTGCTCGCCGAGCACCGCCTGCATCCGGCCGCCGTGCTGCTCACCCACGGCCACCTCGACCACACCTTCTCGGTCGCGCCGGTGTGCGGTGCGCGGGGCATCACCGCGTACGTGCACCCCGGTGACCGGGAGATGCTGGCCGACCCGGCCAAGGGCCTCTCCGCCGACCTGAAGTCGCTCTTCGGCGGCCGGCTGAGCTACACCGAGCCGGACGACGTGGCCGAGTTGACCGACGGCGCCACCCTCACCCTCGCCGGCCTGGAGATCGCCGTCGACCACGCCCCGGGCCATACCGGCGGGTCGGTGCTGTTCCGGCTGCCCGGCGCGGGCTCGGGCTGGGAGGCGGACGAGATCTGCCTGTCCGGCGACGTCCTCTTCGCCGGGTCGATCGGCCGCACCGACCTGCCGGGCGGGAGCATGCCGGCCATGCTCACCAGCCTGCGCGACAAGGTTCTCCCGCTGGCCGACGACACGGTCGTGCTGCCCGGCCACGGCCCCAGCACCACCATCGGCCGCGAGCGCGCCAGCAACCCGTACCTCATCGAGGTGGCCGGCACGTCGCCGGCCGCTCCCACCCGGGGCCTCTAGATCTTCGTCCGCGCCGCGCGCGGACCCACGACACCACCGCGCCGTGGGCGCGGCACCGCAAGGAGTACGCCGATGAGCAAGCCCACGCCCATCTCCGGCTTCCCGGAGTGGACCCCCGGTCAGCGGATGATCGAGCAGTTCGTGCTCGGCAAGATCCGGGACACGTTCGAGTTGTACGGCTTCGCGCCGCTGGAGACCCGCGCGGTGGAGCCGTTGGACCAGTTGCTGCGCAAGGGCGAGACCTCGAAGGAGGTCTACGTGATCCGGCGGCTGCACGCCGACGCCGAGGGCGCGGGCGGTGACGACCAGCTCGGCCTGCACTTCGACCTGACCGTGCCGTTCGCCCGCTACGTGCTGGAGAACGCCGGCAAGCTGGCGTTCCCGTTCCGCCGCTACCAGATCCAGAAGGTGTGGCGGGGGGAGCGGCCGCAGGAGGGGCGCTACCGGGAGTTCGTGCAGGCGGACATCGACATCGTCGACCGGGACACCCTGGCCCCGCACCACGAGGCGGAGATGCCGCTGGTCATCGGCGACGCGCTGCGCTCGTTGCCGATTCCGCCGGTGACGATCCAGGTCAACAACCGCAAGATCTGGGAGGGCTTCTTTCGGGGCATCGGGGTGACCGACCCGGAGGCGGCGCTGCGCGCGGTGGACAAGCTCGACAAGATCGGCCCGGCGAAGGTGGCCGACCTGCTGGCCCAGACCGCCGGGGCGAGCGAGGCGCAGGCCAAGGCGTGCCTGGCGTTGGCCGAGATCTCCGCGCCGGACGCCTCGTTCGCCGACGCCGTCCGCGCGCTCGGGGTGAGCGACCCGCTGCTCGACGAGGGCGTCGACGAGCTGGTCCGGGTGGTGGACACCGCCGCCGAGCACTCGCCCGGCCTCTGCGTGGCGGACCTGCGCATCGCCCGTGGCCTGGATTACTACACCGGCACCGTCTACGAGACCCAACTGCGCGGCTACGAGCGGTTCGGCTCGATCTGCTCCGGCGGCCGGTACGACAACCTGGCCACCGCCGGCGCCGTCTCGTACCCCGGGGTGGGGATCTCGATCGGGGTGACCCGGCTGCTCGGGTTGCTCTTCGGCGCGGGGGAGCTGTCGGTGTCCCGAGAGGTGCCGACCGCCGTGCTCGTCGCGGTGACGAGCGAGGAGCAGCGGACGGCCAGCAACCGGGTGGCCGAGGCGCTGCGGCGGCGTGCGGTGCCGACCGAGGTGTCGCCGAGCGCGGCGAAGTTCGGCAAGCAGATCCGCTACGCCGAGCGGCGCGGCATTCCGTACGTCTGGTTCCCGGGCGTCGACGGAGCGCCGGACGAGGTGAAGGACATCCGGTCCGGTACGCAGGTGACGGCCGGTGCGCAGGAGTGGATGCCACCCCTGGAGGACCTCCGGCCGACGGTCAGCTGACTCCCACCACTGGCGCTCATGGCCGCGGGGACCTACGGTAGCGTAAGTTACGCCACCGTAGGGAGTTTCTCGTGACCATGAGCACCACACTGAGCCAGACCGCGCTCCTCGTCGAGTTGGAGCCGGTGGTTGCCCGCAACCTCGACCGCCACCTTTCGCTGGCCAAGGAGTGGTTCCCGCACGAGTACGTGCCGTGGAGCGAAGGGCGGACCTTCGACGGGCCGCTCGGGGGCGAGGCGTGGTCACCTACCGACTCCACAATTCCCGACGTGGCCCGCACCGCGCTGATCGTGAACCTGCTGACCGAGGACAACCTGCCCTCGTACCACCACGAGATCGCCACCCTGTTCGGCCGGGACGGCGCGTGGGGCACCTGGGTGCACCGGTGGACCGCGGAGGAGGGTCGCCACGGTGTCGCGATCCGCGACTACCTGACCGTCACCCGGGCGGTCGACCCGGTGGCGTTGGAGCGGGCCCGGATGACGCACATGTCCGAGGGGTACACCAACGCCCACGGCGACGAGGTGCTGCACTCGCTGGCGTACGTCTCGTTCCAGGAGCTGGCCACCCGCATCTCGCACCGCAACACCGGCAAGGCCACCGGGGACCCCGCCTGTGAGGCCCTGCTGGCCCGGGTGGCGGCCGACGAGAACCTGCACATGGTCTTCTACCGCAACCTGCTCGCCGCCGCCTTCGAGCTGGCCCCGAGCCAGGCCATGCGGGCCGTCGCCGACGTGGTGGCCGACTTCCAGATGCCGGGCGCCGGCATCGACGGGTTCGCCCGCAAGTCGGTGGCGATCGCCCTGGCCGGCATCTACGACCTGCGCCAGCACCGGGACGAGGTGCTCCAGCCGGTGCTGCGCCAGTGGGACGTCTTCAACGTGACGGGTCTCGACGCCGACGGCGAAGCCGCCCGCGAGCAGCTCGCCGGCCAGCTGGACGACCTGGACCGCGCCGCGAGCCGCTTCGAGGAGAAGCGCGCCGCCCGAGCCGCCCGCCTAGCCCTCCGCTAAACCCCACCCCCACCCCACCCCCGCTGAGCCTCGTTGATCATGAGGTTGACGGGTCGTTCGGCCCTCGAATCACCCGTCAACCTCATGATCAACCCCACGGGGGGTGGGGTCAGGATGGGGGGAGGAGGAGGCAGGTGCTTGTGGCGTGGGCGATCAGGCGGGAGCCGGCGTCGGTGATGCGAGCCTCGGCCAGGGCCGTGCGGCGGCCACGTTGCAGCACAGTGCCCTCGCAGCGCAGGGTGCCACTGTCGACGGTGACCGGGCGGAGGAACTTCACGTTGAGATCCAGCGAGGTGTAGCCGACGCCGGCCGGCAGGGTGCTGTGCACGGCACAGCCCGCGGCGGTGTCCAGCAGCGTCGAGAGGACGCCACCGTGGACGCTGCCGAGCGGGTTGTAGTGGAACTCCTGCGGGATCAGCTCGACGACCACCCGGCCCTCGTCGGCCACCATCCGCGTCATGTCGATGAGGTGCATCACCGGTGGCGCGGCCAGCTCGCCGGCGATCATCGCCCGGAGCATGTCGAGGCCGCTGCGTCGGCCGAGCTGCGCGGCGTTGACCGCCGGGTCCGCCCAGGTGAAGGTACGGCTGCGCGCCGGTTCCTGCGTCTGCGTCATGGACGCAGCCTGGCAGCAGCTTGCTGAGTCTGTCAACGAGACCTAGCCTGGTCGGATGCGACCCGCAGCGCTGGACTGGTCCGTGGAGAACTGCACAATCGCCCGCGCGATGGAGATCCTCGGTGAGCGGTGGACCCTTGTGGTGCTCCGCGAGGTGTTCACCGGCATCCGCCGCTTCGACGACATGCGGGTGCGCACCGGCATTCCGCGACAGGTGCTGACCAACCGACTGGCCGTCCTGGTGGAGCAGGGCGTGCTGCGCCGCGAGCCGTACCGGGAGCCGGGCAGCCGGCTGCGCCACGAGTACCGGCTGACCGAGAAGGGCCTGGATCTCTGGCCGGTCCTGGTGGCCGTGCTCGGGTGGGGTGACAGGTACCTCGCCGACCCCGAGGGTCCGCCGCTGAGCGTCACTCACCGTGACTGCGGTGCCCGGGTGCGCGTCGATCTGCGCTGTGCCGACGGGCACGACGTGGGACAGCCGCGCGACGTGCTGCCCCGCCCCGGCCCCGGCGCCCGTCGCCGTACGCCCGAACCGTCGGGGCCCGCGCCGACAGCGCGGTAAGGCATCGCCAGCGGTGCGCGTCGCGCGGGGATCCGGTGTGACGGTGGCTGTGCGCCGGCGTGTCGGTGGTGTTGCGGAGATGTGGCCGGCCACGTTCGTCGAATCCGGGCGGAACCAAGCCTTGTCAATGATCTTAAGTATGTGAATACTTCAGTGCACTTGGCCGGTTTCCCCAGATCGGCCGGGTTGCCATCGGGTCAGCCGACCTCGGCGAGACCCGCTCCCCCGCCCAGGAGGTTGTTACATGCGACCCACGAGGTCCACATTCCGCGTTGCGGCAACTGTCGCCGTTTCCGGAAGTCTGGTCGTCGGCGCGCTCATCGGCGCACCCGCCCAGGCCGCACCCGCCGCCTCGCCCGACGCCGCCGCCGCGCTGTCCGCGCAACTCGGCGACCGCTCGGCCGGCTCGTACCTCGACGCCAGCGGCAGGTCCGTCGTCACGGTGACCGACGCGGCCGCCGCCAGCGCGGCGAGCAAGGCCGGCGCCGTCGTCCGCTACGTCACCCGCGGTGCCGGCGAACTCAACCGGGCCACCGCCGAGCTGGAGCGCTCCGCCAAGATCCCGGGCACCGCCTGGTGGAGCGACCCGGTCACCAACCAGGTCGTCGTCTCCGTCGACAGCACCGTCACCGGCGCCAAGCTGGAGCGGGTGAAGGCCGCCGCCGCGCGGGCCAACGGCGCGGTCCGCGTCGAGGCCGAGGCTGGTGTGCTGAGCACCCGGATCTCCGGCGGCCAGGCCATCTACGCGGGCGGGGGCGGGCGTTGCTCGCTCGGCTTCAACGTGCGCAGCGGCAGCACCTACTACTTCGTGACCGCCGGGCACTGCACCAACATCTCGGCCAGCTGGTATTCGAACTCCGCGCAGACCGCCCTCATCGGCACGCGGACCGGCACCAGCTTCCCGGGCAACGACTACGGCATCGTGCGGCACAGCAACTCGGCGAACGCCGCCGGCAACGTCTACCTCTACAACGGCAGCTACCGGGACATCACCGGGGCCGGCAACGCCTCCGTCGGCCAGTCGGTGCAGCGCTCCGGCAGCACCACCGGCGTGCACAGTGGCACGGTGAGCGCGACGAACGCCACCGTGAACTACGCCGAGGGCTCGGTCTCCGGCCTGATCCGCACGAACGTCTGCGCCGAGCCGGGCGACAGCGGCGGCTCGCTGTTCGCCAACACCACCGCCCTGGGCATGACCTCCGGCGGCAGTGGCAACTGCCGCACCGGTGGCACCACCTACTTCCAGCCCGTCACCGAGGCCCTGAGCCGCTACGGCGTCAGCGTCTTCTGATCCACGCACCGATCGCGGGCCGCCGGAACACTCCGGCGGCCCGCGCCGCGCGTCCGGGCGCCGGCCGCCGTCGCACGCCAGCTCAGGCGAGCCGGTCGGGCCGCTGCGTGGGTCGCAGGGGATCCGGGGGTACGACACCCACGGCCGGGCTCGCGACGCCACCGGCCGTCGCGGCGCCGACGGACCAGGCGAGGTGCGCCCGCCGGGCGGAGACGACCGCCAGCAGCGGCCAGAGGGAGACCGCCACCGCCGTCACCCGCTCGGCCAGCCCGGTGCGCGACCCGCTTGTCACCTCGAACGCGCACCAGCCGAAGAGAGCGAGCAACACCACTGTGGCGCTCAGCCCCACCGCCCGGCGAAACGCCCAGGGTGGCTCCGGTCGGGTCGGGTACGCGCTGTCGTGGCCACGCGGCAGCCACAGCGCCGAGCCGGCCGGCCAGAGCACCAGGGCGAGGACGGCCACCGTCGCCGTGACGCCGTGGCTGACCGAGCCACCCACCGGCGGGCGGGGAAACGCGACGAGCGCGATGGTGGCCACGCCGCCGATCGCGAGCAGGAACCGGCTGGGCAGCCCGGCCGCGTGCAGGACGGCGGCCACCGACAGGTAGCAGCAGCCGAGCAGCACCAGCGCCCCCACCATGATCCAGGGATCGGCGGCATCCTGCCCCGCCAGCTCGCTGATGGTGTCCCGGATCGGGTCGTACCCGGCGGGTTGTCGCGCCTGGGCGACCGTCCAGCCGCTCACCAGCAGCAGGGGTGCGGCTGCCGCCGTGGCGACGGCCCAGTTCGGTACGGCGCGCATTTCGCCACGTTAACCGGCGCGGCGGTCGGCCGAGTCGGGTTCGCCGGCTCGCCCCACCAGCGAATCGCGCCGGCCTGCCGGGTGCCCGGGAGGTGGGGCGGCCACCCCTGACAGAATGCCGGTGAGGACTGTTCCACGATGAGGAGTTGCCAGCCGTGATCCGTACCCACAATGCCGGAAGCCTGCGCGCCGCGGACGCCGGCTCGACGGTGACGCTCGCCGGGTGGGTGGCCCGCCGGCGCGACCACGGCGGGGTCATCTTCGTCGACCTGCGCGACGGCACCGGCGTCGTCCAGGTGGTCCTCCGCGAGGAGGATGCGCACGCGCTGCGCAACGAGTTCTGCGTGAAGGTCGTCGGCGAGGTGACCCGCCGGCCGGCCGGCAACGAGAACCCGGAGCTGCCCACCGGTGAGGTCGAGGTGACAGTCGCCGAGCTGGAGGTGCTCTCCGAGGCCGCGCCGCTGCCCCTGCCGGTGGACGACCAGATCGAGGCCGGCGACGACATCCGGCTCAAGTACCGCTACCTGGACCTGCGCCGCAGCGGGCCGGCGAACGCGCTGCGGCTGCGCTCGCGCGCCAGCCACCTGGTCCGGGGCGTGCTGCACGAGCGGGACTTCCTGGAGATCGAGACACCGACGCTGACCCGGTCGACGCCCGAGGGCGCCCGCGACTTCCTGGTTCCGGTGCGCCTGCAACCCGGCAGCTGGTACGCGCTGCCGCAGTCGCCGCAGCTGTTCAAGCAGCTGCTGATGGTCGGCGGCATGGAGCGGTACTACCAGATCGCCCGCTGCTACCGCGACGAGGACTTCCGCGCCGACCGGCAGCCCGAGTTCACCCAGCTCGACATCGAGATGTCCTTCGTCACCGAGGACGACGTGATCGACCTCGGTGAGGCGATCGTCTCGACGCTCTGGAAGGAGCTGGCCGGGCACGAGATCAGCCAGCCGATCCCGCGGATCACCTGGCACGACGCGATGGCCCGGTACGGCTCCGACAAGCCGGACCTGCGCTACGGCGTCGAGCTGACCGAGCTGACCGACTACCTGCGCGGCACCGGCTTCCGGGTGTTCGCCGGGGCGATCGACGCGGGCGGCTACGTCGGCGCGGTGGTGATGCCCGGCGGCGCGGCGCAGAGCCGCAAGGAGCTGGACGGCTGGCAGGACTGGGCGAAGGCGCGCGGCGCGCGTGGCCTGGCGTACGTGGTGCTGGACGCCGAGACCGGCGAGGCGCGCGGGCCGGTGGCCAAGAACCTCTCCGCCGAGCACCTGGGCGGGCTGGCCGACGCGGTCGGCGCCAAGCCGGGCGACGCTGTCTTCTTCGCCGCCAGCGCCACCACCCGGGAGGCGCAGGAGCTGCTCGGCGCCGCCCGCGTCGAGATCGCGAAGCGGTCCGGCCTGATCGACGAGAGCGCCTGGGCGTTCTGCTGGGTGGTCGACGCGCCGATGTTCGAGAAGACGGACGACGGCGGCTGGACGGCCGTGCACCACCCGTTCACCTCGCCGAACGCCGAGTGGGTCGACCGGTTCGAGGAGGCTCCGGACCGGGCCCTGGCGTACGCGTACGACATCGTCTGCAACGGCAACGAGATCGGCGGCGGGTCGATCCGTATCCACCGGGGTGACGTGCAGAGGCGGGTCTTCGACCTGCTCGGCATCACCCCCGAGGAGGCGCAGGACAAGTTCGGCTTCCTGCTGGAGGCGTTCAAGTACGGCGCTCCGCCGCACGGCGGCATCGCCTTCGGCTGGGACCGGGTCTGCATGCTGCTCGCCGGCGCCGACTCGATCCGCGAGGTCATCGCGTTCCCGAAGACCCGGGGCGGGTTCGACCCGCTGACCGGCGCGCCGACGCCGATCACCGGCCAGCAGCGCACCGAGGCCGGCATCGACGCCAAGCCGAAGCCGCCGGCCACCGCCCACACCGGCACCGCCGGCCCGGCCGCCCCGGTGGCCGACCCGGTCTGACCGCACCCCGGCCCTGTTTGGTTGATCAAGAGGTTTGCGTCATCATCGCCCGCGAGATGACGCAAACCTCTTGATCGTTGGCGGGAGTGGTTCGGGTGCGGGTGCTTGTTGTCGGGGGTAGTGGCTTCCTGGGTCGGGAGATCTGTCGGCGGGCCGTCGACGCCGGTATGTCGGTCGTCGGGACCTTCCACTCCGGGTCGATCACCGGCCCGGGGGTGGCCGCGCGGCGGCTGGACGTGACCGATCGGGCCGCGGTGCGCGCGCTGGTCGCCGAGGTGCGGCCGGACGCCGTGGTCGCGACCCCCTATCGGTACGACGACTGGGCGGTCACCGCCGACGGGGCCGCGAACGTGGCGGTCGCCGCCGCCGAGACGGGCGCCCGACTTGTGCACGTGTCGAGCGACGCGCTGCACGCCGGCCGACCCACGCCCTACGCCGACGACGACCCGCCCACGCCGGTACACGCCTACGGGGCCGCGAAGGCGGCGGCCGAGACGGCTGTGCGGGCGATCGACCCCGGCGCGGCAGTGGTGCGTACCTCGCTGATCCTGGGGGAGGGCAGCAAGCAGATCCAGCTCTGCCGGGACGCGCTCGCCGGCCGGGCCGTCCTGTTCAGCGACGAGCTGCGCTGCCCGATCGACGTCACCGACCTGGCCGACGCCGTGCTGGAGCTGGTCGCCTCGCGGTACGCCGGTCTGCTCAACGTCGCCGGCCCGGACGCCGTGAGCCGCGCCGAGCTGGGCCTGCTTGTCGCGGCGCGGTTCGGTCTGGACGCGGCCGGGCTCACGACCACCACCACGGCGGTCGTCGGCCTGTCCCACCCCCTCGACGTACGCCTCGACAGCTCCCGCGCCGCGGGCCTGCTGCGGACGCGACTGCGGGGAGTACGCGAACTCCTGGCGCACTGAACCGCACGAGCACCGTCTGCACACTTCCTATGCACAACTCTTGTGCATAGGAAGTGTGCAGAGATAGTGTGCAGACATGGAGAGTCCTTCGCCCGACCGGCCGGTCGAGCCGCGCCGGGTCCATCTCGACAGCCGGCAGGTCCGCACGCTGGCCCACCCGCTGCGGATGCGGCTGCTCGGCTCGCTGCGGATCGACGGCCCGGCGACCGCGACCACGCTTGCCGAGCGGCTCAGCACCAACACCGGTGCCACGAGTTACCACCTGCGCCAGCTCGCCGAGATCGGGCTGGTGGCCGAGGACCCGGACCGGGGCACCAGTCGGCAGCGGTGGTGGCAGGCCGCACACGACGTCAGCGACTTCGAGCCCACCGACTTCGACGACGATCCGGACGCCCGTGCCGCGGTCCAGTGGATCCAGGCAAACCAGGTGCGGGTGCTGGCCGACCTGGCCGAGCGGTGGCTGGCCGTCGAGCATCACCAGCCCCGCAGCTGGCGCGACGCCGCCGGCATGAGCGACCTGGTGCTGCCGCTCGACCCGCCCCGGCTGCGGGCGCTCAGTGAGGAGCTGTGGGCGGTGCTGATGCGCTACCGCGATGACCCCGTCGCCGACAGTGCCGACGTCAAGCCGGTGCACCTGTTCCTGGCCGGCTTCCCCCGTCTGGACGAGCGCTGGTGAGCGCGCTGTCCGTCCGCCAGGTCCGGTTCCGTTACCTCACCCTCTACGGCCTGCGCTGGCTGCCCACCGGCCTGATCATCCCGGTGATGGTCCTGCTGATGCAGGAGCGCGGCCTGTCGCTGCCGCAGATCGGCCTGGCCTTCACCGCGCAGGGGCTGGTGGTGCTCGCGCTGGAGCTGCCCACCGGGGGGCTCGCCGACGCGCTCGGCCGCCGTCCGGTGTTGATCGTCGCCGGGGTGCTCAACCTCGTCTCGCTGTCGCTGTTCGCGGTGGCCGACTCGTTCTGGCTGTTCTTCCTGGTCTTCGCGGTGCAGGGCGTCTACCGGGCGCTGGACAGCGGCCCGTTGGAGTCCTGGTACGTCGACGCCACAGTGGCCGCCGCGCCGGACGCCGAGTACGAGCGCGGCCTCGGGTACGCCGGCACCGTCAGCGGCGGTGCCATCGGCGCCGGCGCGCTGCTCAGCGGTGGCCTGGTCGCCCTGGGTCCGATCGGGTCGGTCAGCGCGCTCACCGTGCCCGTGCTGGCCGCGATCGTCGCGCAGGCGGTCGCGCTGGTAGCGCTGTTCGTCCTGCTTGTCGAGCAGCGAGCGGCCACCGGTGTGGCGGCCGTGCGGGCGTCGATGGTCCAGGCGCCCCGGATGATCGGCGAGGCGGTCGGGCTGCTGCGGCGTTCCCGGGTGTTGCTGGCCCTGGTGGCGGTGGAGCTGTTCTGGGGCTTCGGCATGGTCACCTTCGAGTCGCTGCTGCCGGTGCGGCTCGCCGAGGTGATCGGCAACCCGGAACGGGCCGCGGCGCTGCTCGGGCCGGCCAGTTCGGCCGCCTGGCTCGCCTCCGCTGCCGGGGCGGCGTTGACCCCGTTGCTGCTGCGCTGGTTCGGGGCGGCTCCGGGCGCGGCCCTGCTGCGCATCCTGCAGGGCGTCACGGTGGTCGGGATGGGGCTGTTCGCCGGCCCGGTCGGGGTGCTTGTCGCCTACCTGGCCTGCTACGCCGTGCACGGCGCGTCGAATCCGCTGCACAGTGGGCTGTTGCACAGGCAGGTCGACGGCCCGTACCGGACCAGCGTGCTCTCGCTGAACTCGATGATGTCGGCGCCGGCCGCCGCCCTCGGCGGGGTGGTCCTGACCGCGATCGCCGCCGCCGCGAGCGTCAGCACCGCGATGGTGGTCGGCGCGGTGGTGCTGGCCGTCGCCGCGCCGCTCTACCTGCCCGCCTGGCTGGCCGGCCGTCGGGCCGCCCCCGCCGTCGAGCCGACCGCGGTGCCGGTGTCCGCCACCGACCGGTGACTCCGTGCGTGGCGAGGGGTCCCGCCTCCGGTCAGGCGAGGCGGATCGAGCTGAGCGCCAGGGTGCTTGTGAAGCCAAGTCGGCGGTAGAGCCGCGCCGCACCGACGTTGTGCGTGTAGACGCCGAGCGCCACGGTGTCGTGGCGCGCCAGCAGCGCCCGGGTCATCCCGGCGGTCAGGGACGCGCCCAGCCCCCGACCCCGTTGGTCGGGGGCCACGGTCAGGCCGGCGACGAAGCCGAGTTCACCCTGGCTGCGGTCCGCGCCGCACGCCACCAGTCGGCCGCCGGTCCGGATGCCGTACCAGTCGACCACCCGCGGATCGCCAGGGCGGGAGGTGCTGTCGGGGAACGCCTCGTCGACGAGCGCCTCCAGCGCCGGGCGGTCGGCGTCGCCGAGGCGGACGACCGGCTGCTCGTCCGGTCGCACCGGCGGTGGCGCGTCGGTCCAGTGGAAGTCCCAGTCGTTGTGGTCGGCGACCGCCAGCCGGTCGGTCAGCAGACCGCGATCGTGCCGGGGCAGATGTAGCCGCTGCCCCGGGCGCAGCCTCCCGCTGTCGGCGAGCGCGACACAGAGGTCGAGGGCCGGTCCGGCCGGGCCGATCGCCGCGCCGGCCGGCCCGTGCTCCGGTGGCACCAACCACAGCACGGCGCCATCGCGTCGGTATCCCGTTGCCGGCATGGCGGGCCCGAGTGCGTGTCGGGCGAACGGGTGGTGCCCGACGGCGTCCAGGATGGCGGCCCGGCCCTGGAGCGCCTGGTCGTCGGTGATCATGCTGGTCAGCCTAGGAGCCGGAGGTGGAACGCCCGCACCGGGTCGTCGCGGCGTGGCCGCATCCACCGTGGAGATTGACGAGCCGACCGATTGGGTACATCACGCGCCGACCTACTGGGAACCCCCACCGGAGGACCGACATGCTCGCCATTCTCGCCGCCATCGTCTTTGGCTTCGCCCTGCTGCTCGACCTGTTCGACACAGACTTCGGAGCGCCCGACCTGTTCAACTGGAACACCCTCGTACTCATCGGGTTGTTCCTTCTCTCGCTCTACCTGGGTGGCGTGGGCAGCGGCCCGCGCGGCGGTGGCGGTGGCCGTTGGTACCGGGGCCGTCGCCCCGGGCGTGGCTGACCGGAACCGATCACCGGTGGCAGGCCCGCGGCGCGATTCCGGCGTCGTGGGCCCGGCCCGGTACTGTCTTCGTGATGGAGTCCGACGCCCTCTTCTCCCTCGGTGAACCCGCCGGGTCGCGCAGCGCGCCCGACGGTCCCGCCGGTGTCGACGGCTTCACCGCGGTGGCCGACGATTCGCCCCTGCCCGTCCGGATGCGTCCGGTGACCCTCGACGAGTTGGTCGGGCAGGAGCACCTGCTCGCCCCCGGCGCCCCACTGCGGCAGCTGGTCTCCGGCGGCGCCCCGATGTCGGTGATCCTCTGGGGTCCCCCGGGCAGCGGCAAGACCACGATCGCGCACCTGGTGGCCGGGGCGACCGATCGTCGCTTCGTCGCCATGTCGGCGCTCTCCGCCGGCGTCAAGGACGTCCGGGCCGTGATCGAGTCGGCCCGCCGCCAACGCCGGGCGGGCGGCCCGCAGACCGTGCTCTTCATCGACGAGGTGCACCGGTTCAGCAAGACCCAACAGGATTCGCTGCTCGCCGCGGTCGAGGACCGTACCGTCACGTTGCTGGCGGCGACCACCGAAAATCCGTACTTCTCGATCATTTCGCCGCTGCTGTCGCGGTGCGTGCTGCTCACCCTGCAACCGTTGGACGACGAGGCGGTGCGGGGTCTGCTCCGCCGCGCGGTCGCCGACAAGCGTGGCCTGGACGGCGTCCTCACAGTGACCGCCGAGGCCGAGGACCACCTGGTCCGGCTCGCCGCCGGTGACGTCCGGAAGGCACTCACCGCGCTGGAGGCGGCGGCGGCCTCCGCCACGGCGCTCGGCGGCGGGCGGATCGACCTCGCCACCGCCGAGCAGGCCGTCGACGTCGCGGCGGTGCGCTACGACCGCGACGGCGACGCCCACTACGACGTCGTCAGCGCCTTCATCAAGAGCATGCGCGGCTCGGACGTGGACGCCGCGGTGCACTGGCTGGCCCGCATGCTGGTCGCCGGCGAGGACGCCCGGTTCATCGCGCGTCGCCTCGTCATCTTCGCCAGCGAGGACGTGGGCATGGCCGACCCCGGCGCCCTGAGCGTCGCCACCGCCGCCGCCCACGCCGTCGAGTACGTCGGGCTGCCCGAAGCGCAGCTCAACCTGGCCCAGGCGGTGATCCACCTGGCCACCGCCCCGAAGTCCAACTCGGCCACCACCGCCATCGGCGCCGCGATCGCCGACGTGCGGGCCGGCCGGGGTGGCCCGGTGCCGCGCGGCCTGCGCGATGCCCACTACGCCGGCGCCCGCGGGCTGGGCCACGGGACCGGCTACCGCTACCCGCACGACGACCAGCGCGGTGTGGTCACCCAGCAGTACGTCCCGGACGACCTGGTGGGCACGGACTACTACCAGCCCAGCCCGCACGGGGCGGAGCGGTCGGTGGCCAGCCGGCTGCCGGTGCTGCGCCGGATCGTGCGTGGTCTGCCGGCCCCGGCCGCCCGTCCGGACACCCCGACGGCCGAGCCGTCGGTAACGACGCAGCCCGCGTCCGCGCTTCCTGGTGAGAACGGTCGCCCGGCGACGGGCACGGGCACGCCCGGCACGACGCAGCACAGCGGCGCTGACGCCGCAGGAGAGGGTCAACAGTGAGATCGCGTGGTGGGGACCGCCCGGACGAGGGCCCGGACGAGCGGCGCGATCCCCGCGCCAAGACGCGCCGGTGGGGCCGGGGCCGGGCGGCCGAGGCCGAGCCGGAGGAGCCCGTCGCCGGCGAGGAGTTCGGCTGGATCGACGACCTCCGGTCGGCCAAGCAGCAACGGGGCGAACTGGGTCCGGACGGCGCACCGGCGGAGCCCAACCGCCCCCACGCGGGTCCGCCGGCAGACGCCGCCGGGCCGCGCAGGGGTGCGCCGGCGGACTCCGCCGGGCCGCGCACGGGTGCGCCGGTGGAGGCGGCCGGCGCGCGTGGGCCGGTGCCGTCCGAGGCCGCGGGGCCACCCGCCCCGCGCCCGAGCGGCCCGGGTGGTGGTGCCGCCGCACGTCGACCGGTCGACAGCCCCTGGCCCGGGGACGTGCCGCCAGCGGGCCGCCGCCCGGACGACCGGCCACCGGCCGCCGGTCCCGGCCCGGGTCAGCCCGCGCGTCGCGGCGTACAGCCGGCGCCCGGCGCCCGTGCCTCCGTACCGCCGGCGTCCCCCGCCGCCCGCCCGGTGGGCGGCGACCCGGCCGGCCCGCCGGCGCCTCGCGCCACGACCGACGCGCCCGGTGGCCCGACCCGGCCCCGCCCGGCGACTGCTCCTCCCGGCCCACCCGTGGGCCCACCGACCTCGGGCGCCCCGACCGGTCGCCGTCCGGACGCCGCCGTTCCGCCGGGCCGCCGGCCCGACGCCGCCGCGGCCGGGGGCCGCCCGGACGCGATGCCGCCACCGCGCCGTCCGGACGCCGGTCCGCCGGGCCGCCGACCGGGCCCGACATCCGCCGAGCCCGGTCACGCGGCGCCGCCGGCCGAGGGAATGCCCGCCGGTCGACGCGGCGGAGCGGCACCCGATCCGGCGCGGGCCGCCGGACCATCGGCCGTCTCCGGCCCGGCACGCCTGGACGGCGCTCCGGCCGGCGTCGCGCCACAAGCCGGGGACGGCCTGCGGCCCGACCCCGCCATCGACCGTGACCCGCGTACCGCGCGGCGTCGCCCCGGACCGGTCGACCCGGGGGCCCCGGAGCCCACCGACCGTCGTCCCGCCGAACGCTCCCGTCCGGCCGCCGGCCGCCGCCGTGCCGCCGAACCCGACGAGTCAGCGGTGCCGCGCACGGGCAACGCCCCGCCGGTGCCCCAGGCCACCGGCGCGCACAGCGGCGCCACGCCCACCATCGGGCCGGCCGACGGCACCGGCCGCCGCCGCGCCGTCTCGGCTGAGCCGGAGCGACGTACGCCGGCCGGCGGCGAACCCCGGGCGGACCGCCCCGAACGGCCCGCCGACTGGCTGCGCCAGGCCGGCCGCCTGCCGCACACCGACCCCGGCCTGCCCGTGGTCAACCGTCGCGGCGACGCCCCGCCCGCCACGGGTCGCCGTCCCGCACCGGCCGGCGGTACGGGTGACCTCGCCGACCACGCGTCCGGTCGCCTCGGCGTGCCCGACCCGGCCGCTGAGCGCACCGCCACCCGCCGGCCCGCCGGCCCGCCGGCCGACCCCGGCGCGGACGTGCCGACCGGCCGTCGTGGCGTCCGACCCGACGCGCCGGGAACAACCGGCGAGCAGGCTCTGCCCCATGCGCCGGCCTCCGGCGACCGTCCCGCCCGGGGCCGGGGCGCCGCGGCGCCCGTTGCGGACCCCACCGGCGGGCGGGCCCGTCCGGTGGGCCCGCCCGGCCCGGACGCGACGCCCACGCCGGACCCGTCCGGCCGACGACGCCGGCCGCCGGCCGAGCCCGGACCGGACGGCCCGGGACGACCCGGACCGGCGAACGACCGTGGCGACGACCGGTACGCCGGTGGACGACCCGCGCCCGGCGCCGGCCCCGCCGCACCGGCGCGCGGCGCCGCCCGCTCCGCCCCGCCCGGCCGCGCGCGACCCGTCCCGGGTGCCGCACCGGTCCCGGGCGGCGGGCGCCGGGGCGCCGACGCCCCGCCCCACCCCGCCCCGGGCGCCGAGGCGCCAACCCGGGACGCCGCCCGACCGGACGGTCCGGCTCGGGCCGCCGTTCCACCGGGCGGAGACGGCCCGGTTCGGGCCGCCGCCGCCGCACCGGGTGTGGACGGCCCGCCGCGGACGCGTCCGGATGCTCCGGCTCGGGCCGCCGTCCGCCCACCCAAGAGTGCGCAACCGCCCCTCGCCGACGATCGGGCGCACGGTGAGCCAGGTGCCGGCCCCGGGTCGGCGCGGGGTGGCGCCCCGGCCGGCCGACCCGTGCCCGCCGACCGTGCCGCCGGCCGTGCCCTGCCGCCGCACCGGGAGCCCGGCCGCCCCGACCCGAGCGGCGTCGCCCCGGTGCCACCGCCCGGCCGCTCCGGCGAGCCGGTCGGGGTGGCCCGGGCCGCCGCCGCCGTGCCGCCCCCGGCCGGCCCGGTCGACCGGCCGGCGGCCGAGCCCGCCGGCGGGCCCGCGCTGCGCTCGGCCAACCAGGACACGCCCGACGACGATGCCGCGCCGGGTGCCCGCTCCGAGTTGCGCCGGCAGTTGCGCGAACGCCGTCGCCTCCGGGCGGCGGTGCTGGTGCTTGTCAGCGTCGTGCTGCTCGGTGCGGTGCCGCTCTTCTTCGGCATCCGGACGCTGAGCCGGGACCCGGTCTTCGACAACCTGGACCAGCTCAACGTGCCCGGCTGGGCCGCTGCCACGACCGTCGACGACGTCAGCGGCAGCCGGTGGTGTCTGCTCGACTGCCGGCTGCGGGAGCGCACCGTCACCTCGGAGAAGTCGCCGCAGGACACGGCGCAGGTCTACGAGGACGCGCTGCGTCAGGACGGCTGGCGGCCGTGGAAGGTGAGCCGGTGCCCGGAGCAGAAGACGAAGGGCAGCTACACCTGCTGGCGTCGGGACGAGTTGACCCTGGACCTGTGGGTACGCGAGCCGACCTGCGTGCCGCCGCCGGTCGACGGTGAGCCGGCCGTCGTGCCGTCCACCGACCCGTCGGCCGCTGCGACGGAGTGCACCGGCTCGTTGGTGTCGGTGAAGGTACGCAACGCGATCGACGATGAGCGGACCAGGCCGCAGCCGACCACCGACCCGTCACTGACCGGAGAGGATCCGTTCCCGACGGTCAGCGGGGACCCGCTGGGTGAGCTGACCCCCTCACCGTCGTGAGCCGGTCTCCATCACGGACGGTAGGGTCTGGGGCTGGCGGGATCACCCGCTACCGGTGACCGCCGACGGCGTGGCGGCCGCCACGGATGCCACGGTTGTGCGTTCCGGGGACGTCGGGTCCCGCGGAACTCTGCTTGAGGAGGACAGGCGTGGGCGACATTGGAGCGATCGCGGCGCTGATCGCGGCTAGCGCGTTCGCGGTGCTGGTGCTCATCCTGATGCTGCCCATCCTGCGGCTGCGGCACACGGTTGACGCCACCACCCGCATGATCAACGATCTCAACGATCGGACCGCACCGCTGCTCGGTGACGTGAACACCACTGTGAAGAACGTCAACACCGCGTTGGAGCAGGTGCAGACCTCGCTCGACGGCGTGAACCTCCAGTTGGCGAAGGTCGACACCATGACCAGCCACGCGCAGAACGTCACCGCCAACGTCGCCAACCTGGCCACCGTGGTCTCCGCCGCGGCCGCCAACCCGCTGGTCAAGGTGGCCGCGTTCGGCTACGGCGTGCGCAAGGCTGCCGCTGGCCGCCGGCACGCCGAGACCGAGCGTGAGGTACGCGACACCATCAAGCAGCAGCGGCGGGCCGCGCGGCGCGGCAACAGCTGACCGGCCCGCGTACCAGGAGGTAGCGAGACATGAGGCGCTTGTTCTGGCTCGGCATCGGGGTGGCCGTCGGTGTGATCGTGGTCCGCAAGGCGACCCGGACCGCGCAGGCGTACACGCCGGCGGGCATCGCCAACTCGCTGACGGAATCCGCTGGCGGGCTCGTCGAGTCGCTGCGTAGTTTCGTGGAGGACGTCCGGGTCGGGATGGCCGAACGCGAGCAGGAGATCCACCAGGCGTTCGCCCAGGGCGAGGCGTTCGACGATCAGTTCGCCGAGCTGCGGGAAGACCCGCGGATCGGCGATCGAGAAATCTTTCCGGAGGAACACCAGCGATGAAGACGGCGGAGATCAAGCGGCGGTACCTCGCGCACTTCGAGGCGAATGGCCACGCCGTGGTGCCGTCCGCTCCGCTGCCCGCCATCAGCGATCCGAACCTGCTGTTCGTCAACGCCGGCATGGTGCAGTTCGTCCCGTACTTCCTGGGTCAGCAGACTCCCGCGTACCAGCGGGCGGTCAGCGTGCAGAAGTGCATCCGCACGCCGGACATCGACGAGGTCGGCAAGACCAGCCGACACGGCACGTTCTTCCAGATGAACGGCAACTTCTCCTTCGGCGACTACTTCAAGGCCGGTGCGATCCCGCTGGCCTGGGAGTTGTCCACGAAGCCGATCGCCGAGGGTGGCTACGGGCTGGATCCCGAGCGGATCTGGCCGACGATCTACCTCGACGACGACGAGGCGTACGAGATCTGGCGGTCGGTCGGTGTGCCGGCGGAGCGGATCGTCCGCCGGGGCAAGGCGGACAACTTCTGGTCGATGGGCATCCCCGGGCCGTGCGGCCCGTCGTCCGAGCTGTTCTACGACCGGGGCCCGGAGTACGGCCGCGAGGGCGGCCCGGCGGTCGACGAGGACCGGTACATGGAGTACTGGAACCTCGTCTTCATGCAGTTCGAGCGGGGTCCGGGCACCACCAAGGAGGACTACCCGATCCTGGGTGACCTGCCGGCGAAGAACATCGACACCGGCATGGGCCTGGAGCGGATGGCCTCGATCCTGCAGGGCGTCGACAACCTGTACGAGATCGACGAGGTGCGGCCGATCCTGGCGCGGGCGGCGGAGCTGACCGGTAAGCGCTACGGCGCGCACTCCGGCCACGTGGCGAGCGAGTCGCACCCGGACGACGTCCGGCTGCGGGTGATCGCCGACCACGTCCGGACGGCGCTGATGCTGATCGGCGACGGCGTGACGCCGAGCAACGAGGGTCGCGGCTACGTGCTGCGCCGGATCATGCGCCGGGCGATCCGGTCGATCCGGCTGCTCGGCTGGCAGGACCGGGCGCTGCCGGAGTTGCTGCCGGTGGCCCGCGACTGCATGGCACCGTCGTACCCGGAGCTGGCGACCGACTTCGACCGGATCGCGGACTACGCGTACGCGGAGGAGGAGGCGTTCCTCTCCACCCTGCGGGCCGGCACCACGATCCTGGACACCGCGATCGCCGAGACCCGCACCGCGGGTGGCTCCGCGCTGTCCGGGGCGAAGGCGTTCCAGTTGCACGACACCTACGGCTTCCCGATCGACCTGACCCTGGAGATCGCCGCGGAGCAGGGGCTCGCTGTCGACGACGAGGGCTTCCGCCGGCTGATGGCCGACCAGCGGACCCGGGCGAAGGCGGACGCGCAGGCCCGCAAGACCGGGCACACCGACCTGTCGGCGTACCGGTCGGTGCTCGACGCGGGCGGCCCGGTGACGTTCACCGGCTACAGCGAGGTGTCCCGCGAGTCGACGGTGCGGGCGCTGCTCGGCGTCGACGGCCCGCGGCAGGCGGCGACCGAGGGCGACACCATCGAGTTGGTGCTCGATACCACCCCGTTCTACGCCGAGGGGGGTGGCCAGCAGCCCGACCAGGGCATGATCACGGTGGGCGGCGGGCAGGTCGAGGTCCTCGACGTGCAGCAGCCGGTGCCCGGTCTGATCGTGCACCGGGCCCGGGTGATCCGGGGTGAGGTGCGCGCCGGTGAGGCCGGTTACGCCGAGATCGACACCACTCGGCGGCGGGCGATCTCCCGGTCGCACACCGCTACCCACCTGGTGCACCAGACCATGCGGAACTTCCTCGGTGAGTCGGCCACGCAGGCGGGTTCGCTGAACGCGCCCGGTCGGCTCCGGTTCGACTTCAACACCCCGACCGGGGTGTCGCCGAGCGTCCTGCGGGACGTGGAGCAGCAGGTGAACGAGGTGCTGCTGGCCGACCTGGAGGTGCACGCCTTCATCACCTCGCTGGACGAGGCGCGGCGGATCGGCGCGATGGCGCTCTTCGGCGAGAAGTACGGCGAGGAGGTGCGGGTCGTCGAGGTGGGCGACTACGCCCGGGAGCTGTGCGGCGGCACGCACGTGGCCCGCTCGGCCCAGCTCGGCCTCGTGAAGATCCTCTCCGAGTCGTCGATCGGTTCCGGCGTCCGCCGGGTCGAGGCGCTTGTCGGCATGGACGCCTTCGGCTTCCTGGCCAAGGAACACCTGCTGGTCTCCCGGCTGGCCGAGCTGTACCGAGTGCCGAACGACCAGGTCGCCGACCGGGTGGAGCAGACCGTCACCCAGCTCCGGGACGCGGAGAAGGAGCTGGAGAAGCTGCGCGCCCAACTGGTGCTGGGCGGGGCGTCGGCGCTCGCGGCCCAGGCCAAGGAGGTGCGCGGGGTCGCGTACGTCGGCACCGAGGCGCCGGAGGGCGCGGCCGGCAACGACGTGCGGACCCTGGCCCAGGAGATCCGGGGCAAGATCGACCCGGCGCGGCCGGCGGTGGTCGCGGTGGCGGCCCGGTCGAACGGCAAGGCGTCCCTGGTGGTGGCGGTCAACGCGGCCGCGCGCAGCCGGGGCCTGGCCGCGTCGGACCTGGTGAAGGCGGCGTTCTCCGGGCGCGGCGGGGGCAGCCCCGACCTGGCCCAGGGCGGCGGTCTGCCCGCGGCCGAGGCGCCGAACCTGCTGCTCACCGTCGAGAAGGCGATCACTGAGGCGTGCTGAACCATCACTGTCAGCCAGGGCGGACCATGTGGTCCGCCCTGGTTCGTACCCGGCCGCTGGTGACCGTCGGTGGCTGAGCTGACGCGCGGCGTGCGGATCGGCGTGGATGTCGGTCAGGTGCGGGTGGGCGTGTCCCGCTCGGATCCGGACGGGATCCTGGCTACGCCGCTTGTCACCCTGGCTCGGGATCTCACGGCGGCGCCGGACGCGGTGCCGAGCGATCTCGCCGAGCTGGCCGCGCTGGTGGCCGAGCACGAGGCCGTCGGGGTTGTCGTCGGCCTTCCGGTCAATCTCGCCGGTAAGCACGGCCCGGCGGCTGTCCACGTGAAGGCGTACGCTGACCGACTGGTCGATGTGATAGCGCCCGTCCCGGTAACGCTCACTGACGAGAGGATGTCGACGGTGGTCGCCTCTCGTAGGCTTGCCGAGCGTGGCGTCCGAGGAAAACGTCAACGTGCGGTTGTCGATCAGGCGGCCGCAGTGGAGATCCTGCAGAGCTGGCTGGACGCGCAGCGGAGGCGGACGTAATGATCGACGATCTGGACCTTGGGTTCGACGAGGCGGAGCGGGGGGAGAAGGGCCGGCACCGGCGCAGCTTCCGCAAGCGCAACGGCGGGTCCGGCGGCGGCCGGGGCAAGACGTTCCTGGCTCTGTTGATGGCCCTGGTCCTGCTGGGCGTGATCGGCGGCGGCGCGTTCTACGGCTTCGACCGCATCCAGAGCTACTTCGTCACCCCCGACTACGACGGCACCGGGTCCGGCGAGGTCACCGTCGACATCAAGAACGGTGCGCTGATTGCCGACATGGCCGACGCCCTCGTCGCGGCCGACGTGGTGAAGAGCCAGAAGGCGTTCATCGAGGCGGCCGAGGCCAACTCGCGCAGCAAGAACATCCAGCCGGGCACGTACAAGCTGCGCAAGCAGATGAGCGGCGAGAGCGCCGTCACCGCGATGCTCGACCTGAAGAACAAGATCGTCAACGGGTTGACGATCCCCGAGGGTCGCACCAGCCTGAACATCTACAAGCTGCTCTCCGAGAAGACCAAGATCCCGGTGAAGGACTTCCAGACCGCCGCGAAGGACCCGGAGGCGCTCGGTGTCCCGGACTGGTGGTTCAAGCGCGGGGACGGCAAGAAAATCGTCAAGTCCGTCGAGGGCTTCCTCTACCCGGACACGTACGAGATCCCGCCGAAGGCCACCGCGCAGAGCATCCTCAAGCTGATGGTGAACCGCTTCCTCTCGGTGACCGGAGAGATGAAGTTCGCCGACACGGTGCAGAAGGAACGGGGCGGCGTCAGCCCGTACGAGGCGTTGATCGTGGCCTCGCTGGCGCAGGCCGAGGCGGGCAACAAGGACGACCTGGGCAAGGTCGCCCGGGTGGCCTACAACCGGGCGTACGGCGAGTTCTTCTGCAACTGCCTGGAGATGGACGTCACTGTCAACTACTACCTGGAGTCGATCGGCAAACCGACGAAGTCGTCCAAGCAGATGACGGCGGCCGAGTTGGACGACCCGAAGAACCCGTACAACCGCAAGCTGCCGGGCATGATCCCGACCCCGATCAACAGCCCCGGCAAGCTGGCCCTGGAAGGGGCGATGGATCCGCCGCCGGGCAAGTGGCTCTACTTCGTGGCCATCGACAAGCAGGGCCACTCGGAGTTCGCCGAGACGTATGAGCAGCACCAGCGCAACGAGGCAAAGGCCCGGGAGGCCGGCATCATCTGACGGCATCCGATCCGGGACACGCGGGAGGGCAGTGCAGTGACGACAACCGGCGGTGCTCGTGTCGACCCGTAGGGCCGCGGTGCTCGGAAAGCCGATCGCGCACTCGCTCTCCCCGGTGATCCACAACGCGGGGTACGCCGCGGCCGGGTTGACCGGGTGGTCGTACACCCGGATCGAGTGCGCGGCCGCGGAGCTGCCGGACCTGGTCGGCGGCCTGGGGCCGGAGTGGGCCGGTCTGTCGGTGACCATGCCCGGCAAGGAGGCGGCGCTCGCCGTGGCCGACGCCGCCTCGCCGGTCGCCGTCGCCGTCGGTGCGGCAAACACGTTGGTACGCCGTCCCGACGGTTCCTGGTACGCGGACAACACCGACGTCGCCGGCATGGTGCGGGTGCTCACCGACGCCGGAGTGGTTGCCGGCGCCGCCGTGACGGTGCTCGGCGCCGGTGGCACGGCCCGCGCCGCGCTGGCCGCCGCCGCGCGGTTGGCCTGCTCCTCGGTCACTGTGGTGGCCCGTCGGGCGGCGGCGGTCGACGAGCTACGGCCGGTGGCGGCCGCGCTGGGTGTCGCGCTGGTCCCCGCCGACTGGGCCGCCGCGCGCCACCACCTCGCCGCCGCCGACGTGGCTGTCTCCACAGTGCCGAAGGGGGTCGCCGACCCGTTGGCCGGCGCGCTGGCCTGGCGGCCGGGGGCGGTGTTCTTCGACGCGCTCTACGACCCGTGGCCCACCCCGCTGGCCGCCTCCGCCGTCGCGGCCGGCGTGCGGGTGGTGTCCGGTCTGGACCTGCTGCTGGCCCAGGCGGTGGGGCAGTTCGAGCAGTTCACCGGCGTGGCAGCGCCGGTCGAGGCGATGCGGGACGCGGTGCGACAGGCGACCAGAGGCCGTCTTCTTTAGCTGACGGTTAAGACGCGCTTACGGGAAACTGTCCTTCCCGCGATGTGTGCTGGTCATCGATACGCTGCTGACCGTTACGGACGCAGACACAGGGAGTTTCCTTGACCAGGCACGGACTGCACCGCATCACCCGGTTCCGCTCCGCACCCCGGCGCAAGGCGATCGCCATCGGCGTGGTCGGCGGATCGGTGGTGGCCGGCATCGTGGCGACCATGATGCCGCTGTTGGCCAGCGACGACCTGTCGATCCGGGCGGCCGCCGACACCACCGCGACCGCGGTGTCGCAGGACGGCGACAACGCGGCCAAGGCGACGCTGGCCACCTGCGCGACGCGCTGCGACGGCAACCCGCGCGGTGGCCGCGAGGCGGTCATCGAGTTCGCGGTGACGACCGTGCCGGCCACCGCGGTCAACGTCCGGGCGACGCTGCGGGTGCACGCCTGGCAGCAGTTCGCCGCCACGGTGACGGCGCACGCCTCGCCGCTGAGCGCCCGCGAGGCGCGACCGGCCCCGGCGCCGGCCGGTCCGGCGCTGGACAGCGTGACAGGTGTGTCAAAGGGCTTCAACGAGTGGGACATCTCCAAGCTGGTCACCGGCAACGGCACCTGGACGGTCGCCCTGGCCCAGAGTGGCCTGGAGAGCCGGATCTACTGGGCGTCGGTCGAGAACCGCAACCCGGACCTGCGTCCCAGCCTGGTGATCAGCTACGACATCGGCACCCGGCCGTCGCCGGTGACCACCACCCGGTCCGCACCGCCGCCGAGTGCCGCGCCGACCACCGCCGCGCCGAAGCCGTCGGCCACCATCGCGCCCAGCCGGACCGCGACACCGAGCCCGAGCGGCACCCTCCCGGACGGCAAGTGTGGGTCCGTGTCGGACAAGCTCGTCCCGTCCTGCGGCGCCTGGTGGGGCATGTACTCACCGGCCGGAGCGGCCGGCGGCTGGGACCACGGCAAGGCCGTCACCGACGTGGAGGCGCAGGTCGGGCGCAAGTTCGACATCGTGCACCGCTACCACGACTTCTCCAACGCCGGCAGCAACGGCGCGTTCCCGGACGTCTACGAGTCGCAGCAGATGCGCGAGGGCCGGTTGATGTTCTTCGCCTGGGAGTCCCGTGACTTCTCCGCCGGCACCACAATGAAGTGGTCGGAGATCTACAGTGGCCGGCAGGACGCCACGATCGACGCGGTCGCGGGCCGCATCCGCGCGGCCGGCGTGCCGGTGTTCATGGGCTTCGACCACGAGCCGGAGGACGAGCCGGCCAAGGGCGGCGACGCCGACTTCGTCCGCGCCTGGCGCTACGTCTACGAGCGTTTCGCCAAGGCCGGCGCGACAAACGCGGTCTGGGTCTGGACGATGATGGGCTGGTCCGGGCACTACTCGCGGTACGCGGCGCTGTATCCCGGTGACCGTTACGTCGACTGGGTGGCCTACGACCCGTACAACTTCCACGTCTGCAACGGCAGCACGGTGTGGAAGAGCCCGAGCACGACGGTGGGCGGCTTCTACGACTGGCTGGACGCCAACGGCATCGGCGCCGGTAAGCCCCGGATGCTCGCCGAGTTCGGCACCAACTTCAACTCGGCCGACCTGGGCGCCAAGCAGCGCTGGTTCCAGGACTTCCCGGCAGCGCTGAAGGCGCACCCGAAGATCAAGGCCGCCATCTACTTCAACTCGCCGGGCATGACCAGCCGCACGGCGACCTGCGACATGACGATGAACCACGACGCCGCGGCAGTGGCCGGCTTCGCGAAGGCCGGGCAGGATCCGTACCTGCGGCAGCCCACCGGGGGGAGCCGCTGACGACCGTTTCAGCCAGTGACAGGACGCCGGGCACCGGAGGTCGGAGATCCGACCGTCCGGCGTTCTGTCGGCTAGCAGATTCATGCACCGCCCAATCGGCGGATTTCGTTGACCAAGCTGGACGAGGCACGCTACCTCGGGTTCTCATCCACCTTGGAGGCGCAGCGTGCCTAAACTCTCGCACTTGTGGCGTTTCGCAGGACAACGCCGGATCAGAGCGGGGATGGTCGCGTCGGCGATCCTCGCCGCGGTTCTCGGCGTACCCACCACCGCGTCGGCCGCGGTGGTGCCGGTCCCGGAGACGGCGACCCTGGTCTCGGCCAATCCCGCCGACGTGACGCCGCATGCCCGAGACGGTGAGACCCGTGCCTTCGCGCAGGTGGGCAACACGGTCTTCGTCGGCGGCAGCTTCACCCAGCTCCGGCAGACCGCCGGGTCCGCGTGGGTCACCCAGCGCTATCTCTTCGCGTACGACCGGCTCACCGGCACGATGTCCACCACCTTCCTGCCGGTGCTCGACGGCGCGGTGAACACGCTCGTCGCCGGTCCCGGCGGCACGCTGATCGTCGGCGGCACCTTCAAGACCGTCAACGGGGTCTCCCGGAAGAACCTGGTCGCGCTCGACCCGGCCACCGGCGCGATCGTCGACAGCTGGGTCGGGCGTTCCGACGGCGGCGCGATCCGTGACCTGGCGCTGCACGGCAACTGGCTGTACGTGGCCGGCGCGTTCAACTGGCTCAACGGCACCGCGCACGTCGGCCTCGGCCGGCTCAACGCGACCACCGGCGCGATCGACCCGAGCTTCGTCGTCGACGCCACTGTGGGACGGCACGGCACCACCTCGTACGTCTGGACGCTCGACGTCGCACCGGACGGCAACACGCTCGTCGTCGGCGGCAACTTCACACTCGTCAACGGCCTGGCGCGCAACCAGATCGCGCTTGTGGACGTCTCCGCGACGCCCACGCTGCTCGACTGGAGCACCGAGAAGTACACCTCGCCGTGCGCGTCGCCGACGACCTTCGTGCACTACGTGCAGGACGTGAAGTTCGGCGAGGACGGCAGTTGGTTCGTCGTCGGCAGCAACGGTGGCGGCGGCTGGCCGACCGCGTACTGCGACGTCCTGGTCCGCTTCGAGACCGCCGCGCGGGGCAGCGGCCTGGTCGCCACCTGGGCCGACTTCACCGGCAACGACACCATCACCTCGGTCGAGGTGGCCGACAACGTGATCTACCTGGGCGGGCACTTCCGCTGGATGAACAACCCGAACGCCAGCGACAACGCCGGCCCGGGCGCTGTCGACCGGCTCGGCATCGCCGCCGTCACCCCGGCCACCGGGATGCCGGTGAACTGGAATCCGCGCCGCAGCGGCAGCGCCTCGATGCCCGCGGGCACCAGCAGTTGGGGTTCGGCGGTGCCGGTGCTCTGGCGCGGCTCGGACGGCCTCTACTTCGGGCACAACTCCGACGGCATGGGCGAGGAGTACCACGGCCGGCTCGGTATGTTCCCGCTCGCCGGCGGGCGCACCTTCACCCCGAAGAACCCGCCCTCCGCCACCACCGGCAACCTCTACCTGAACACCGGCCCGGGCACTGTGGCGAAGGTGCCGTTCGACGGCGCCACGCTGGGCGCCGCGACCACCGTCAGCCAGCCCGCGTACACGGCGGCCGGCGCGACGTGGCGGGTGGACGACCGGATCTACTGGTCGCACACGGTGGCCGGCACGCCCACCGGCAGCCGGATCGACGTCTCGTTGTTCAACGGCGGCGCGATCGGCTCGTCGTGGGAGGCGTCCGGCTACAACGACTGGTACAACCCGGCCCTGCTGACCGGCGCCTTCTTCCTCGACGGCCGGCTCTACTACACCCGCACCGGGGCCAACAGTCTCTACTACCGCTACTTCGAGATTGACGGCAACTATCTCGGCGCCACCGAGTTCGCCCTGCCGACCACCGGGGTGACCTGGTCCGCGGTGCGTGGCATGGCCTGGGTGGGCGGTCGGATCGTCTACGGTGGCACCGACGGCGCCCTGCGCAGTGCGCCGTTCGACCCGACGGCCGCGTCGAGCATGGCGGTCGATGGCACCACGGCGACCGTCATCAGCACCGCGACGCCCGAGTTGTCCTGGTCCACCCCGTCGACGTTCTTCTCCGTCCAGTAATGGTCAACCGTTCGTAACGGAGCGTCGGTAGATTGTTCACGTTGGGTCGGTGGCGGGCATCACCCGCCGCCGGCCCCGTGACGTGGGGAGGCTCGTTGCTTGGCGCCGCTGGCATCCACAAGAGACGCGCGGTGCGTCTGATCTTCGCGGTCAAACGCGGGTGGTACCGGCTCCGCTACCGGCGGTTGACGCTCGGCCGGGACGTGGAGATCCGTGGTCGGATCCGGCTGCGCCGTGGCGTGCGGGTGACAATCGGCGACCGCACCCGGATCAACAAGCTGGTCCGCTTCGCGGGCCCCGGTGAGGTGCGCGTCGGCGCCGACTGTCTGCTCAACGCCACCTGGATCGGCACCTGGACATCGGTCACCGTGGGGGACCGGTGCCTCCTGTCGGATTGTGAACTGCTCGACAACGACTTCCACAACCTGCCGCCCGCGCAACGGCACGCACCGCCCGGCCCGGCCACCCGTGCCCCGATCGTCCTCGAGGACAACGTGTGGGTCGGCGCACACGCCCTGGTGTTGAAGGGCGTCCGGGTCGGCCGGGACAGCGTGGTGGGCGCGGCGGCGGTGGTCCGCACGGACGTCCCACCCGGCGTCGTGGTCGTCGGCAATCCTCAACAGACGGTGAAGAAGTTCCATGACTGATGCGACTTCCGGCTCCTGGACCACGGACGGCCCGTCCTCCGCGACCCCCGGCGCGGTGACACTTACCGACCTGCTGCGGGTGCCGATGCACAGGTTACGGCTGGTGGGCGCGGCTGCCCTGGTCGGGCTGCTGGCCGCGCTCGGTTACGTGCTGCTGGTGCCGGCCGCGCTGACCGCGAACGCCGTGGTGGCGGTCCGGCCGGTGGTGACCGACGCGTTCACCCCCAGCGGCGCGGGCGCCGACCGGGCGGTCAACATGAACGTGGAGAGCGGCATCGCCACCGGCACCGAGGTCGTGCAGCGGCTCGCCACCGCGGCCGGCGGACACCCGCGTGACATCCGCGGCGCGCTCGAGGTCGAGGTGCCCACCGGTGGGCAGATCCTGCGCTTCAGCTACCAGGCGCGCGACGCGCAGCGGGCGGTGCAGGGGGCCAACCTGGCCGCCCAGACCTACCTGGACGTCCGACGCACCATGTACGAGCAGCAGCGCGCCGAGATGCTGCGCTCCTACGACCTCAGCATCACCAAGGTCGCCGCCCAGCAGGCCGCGCTGCAGAAGCGGGCCAGCACCATCAAGGACCCCGCCGCCGGCAACGCGGTGGTCGCCGAGCTGGCCGGGATCAACAACCAGCTCACCCAGCTCAACTCCGCGCGCACCGAGATCGCCGCGGTCGACGTCAACCCCGGCTGGGTGACCCAGACCGCCGAGAAGTCGCTCGTCGCCTCCGCCGGGCACCGGCCGCTGTACCTGGTCGCCGGCCTGCTCGGTGGCGCGCTGATCGGCATCGTGCTCGCGTACGCCTGGGAGTCGACCGACCGGAGGGTCCGCTCGGTCGCCGACGGCCGGGACGCCACCGGCCTGCCGTTGCTCGGCACCGTGCGCCGGCCGGCGTTCCGGGGCAGCCCCCGGGCGGTCGACGCCGACGTCCGATACGTGGCGATGGCCGTCGCCGAACGGGTCCGTCAGCCCGCCCGGGTGGCGCTGGTCAGCGCCCGGGAGGACGCCACCGCGCTCACCGCCGGGCTGGCGGTGGCGCTCGCCGCCGACGGTCGCGACGTCTTCGTCGCCGACGACAGCGGGCGCACCGAACGGCTGCGCGCCACGGTGCTCGCCGACCGGGGACGACTGCCCATCGATCCGTCCCGGCCGCTGGTGCCCAAGCCCCGCCCGGCCGGCAGCCCTCCGGCCGCCGCTGCCGGAGAGGCCGCGGCCCCCCGCCGGCCCTCCCCGCATCCGCCCGGCGCCCGCCCGTCCACCGACGCGGACGCCACGCTGACGCTTCCCCGGGTGTCGTCCGCCCGCTCGGACAACGGCCGGGTCGCCGACCCGGACGAGGTGAGCGTCGGGATGGGCAGCGTCCGGTTCGGCACCTGGCGGCAGGGCGCGGACCACGGCCTGGTGCTGTTCAACGCCCCGCCCGCGGAGTCCGACGAGCGCGGCGTCGCCGTCGCCCGGCAGGGCAGCGCGGTGGTGGTCGTGGAGCGGGACCGCACCCGGCAGAGCGACCTGCGACGCCTGGCGGAGCGACTGCGCGCCGCCGGGGTCACCCCACTCGGCTTCGTGCTCACCCGCAACGGCCGGGCCTGAGCGTGTCGGTCACCCGCGCCCCGGCGACCTTCCCGCCGCCCGGAGGCGCTCCGGCCGGCGTCGCCCCGGCGTCGCCGCCGCTGCCGCCCCGACTGCCGCTCTGGCCCCTGACGCTGATGTTCGGCCTGGTGCCGCTCTGGTGGCTGTTCGGTGCGTTCTACCTCGGCTGGCCGCTGCTGGGCGGGTTGCTGTTCGCGTTGCTGCTCACCCGGGGCCGGGTGCCATTGCCGCCGGCGACCGGGATCTGGCTGCTGTTCCTCGCCATCGTCGTGGTCAGCGCCACCCAGCTGGCATCGCCCGCCTCGCTGCTGACATTCGCCCTGCGCCTGGCGTTCTACCTGACCGCGCTGGTGGTCGGCGTCTACGTCTACGTCGCCGCCCGGGAACGCGCGAGCCTGGTGGCGGTGCTCAACCCGCTCTGCGCGTTCTGGTTCGGGCTGGTGGCGCTCGGCTGGCTCGGGGTGCTGGTGCCCCGGCTGGCCATCACCACCCCGATGGAGGTGCTGCTGCCCGCCGGGGTGGCCCGCACCCCGTTCATCCAGGACATGGTGCACCTGACCACCGCCGAGTACAGCACCCGGTCACTCAACCCGATCTACCGGCCGGCCGCGCCGTTCGCGTACACGAACAACTACGGCAGCGCGTACGCCATGACGCTGCCCTGCGTGGTGGCCTTCGCGATGCTGCGCCGGCGGGGTGTGCTGCGCTGGGCGATCCTCGCGTCGTTGCCGTTGTCGCTCGCTCCGGCGTTCCTCACTCTCAACCGGGCGATGTTCCTCAGCCTCGGCGCCGGGCTGGCGGTGCTCGGGGTGCGGGCCAGCCTGCGCGGCAACGTCCGGGTCGCCGCGTCCATCGTGGGGGTGGTGGTGATCGGCGCGTTGGCCACGCTGTTCATCCCGATCACCGAACTGATCAGCAACCGGGTCGACTCCAGTGACACCAACACCGACCGGCTCTCGCTCTACACCGAGGTGATCCGCCGGGTGCAGGAGTCACCGTGGTTGGGCTACGGCGCGCCGGTGAACGTCGACACCGTGTCCGCGGACGCGCCGATCGGCACCCAGGGGCAGCTCTGGATGGTGCTGTTCAGTCACGGCGTACCCGCGCTCGTCTGTTTCCTCGCCTGGTTCGTCGCCGCCGCGGTGATCTGCGCGCGGGCCACCTCGGCGGCCGGGCAGTGGCTGTCGGTGGTGCCGGTGGTCTGCCTGGTGCAGGTTCCGTTCTACGGCATGGCGAACCAGAACCTGGCTGTCGCGTTCTTCGCTGTCGGCTTCGCGATGGCGCTTACCGAACGCGAACGGTGGACCGGGCCGACCCGGGCGGCCGGGTGGTCGCGGCCCGCCGCGCCGGGCGCGGCGGTGCCGGCATGACCGCCGCGACCCGACCGCCGACCGGCCCGGAGCGCCCGCCGCCAGCGCCCGCCGGCGCGGACCAGCCGGCCGCCACCGCCAACGCCGACGCGGGCTCGACCGAGACCCGCCGCAGCGCGCGCAGCGGCGTGGCCGGGCTGCTCGGCGCGGCCACCAGCGGACTGTTCGGCTTCGTGCTGGCCGTGGTGATCACCCGGGGGTACGGCACGGCCGGCGCGGGCGCGTTCTTCGCGGCGATCGGGGTGGTCACCGTGGCCACCGCGATCTGCACGCTCGGCGCGGAGACCGGCCTGATGTGGTCGCTGCCCCGGCGTAGCGCCGGTGTGCGCGGGGACGCGGCCCGGGTGCTCCCGGTGGCGTTGATCCCGCCGCTGCTGGCCGGGCTCCTGGTCGCCGGCGTCGGCGTGCTGGCCGCCGACACGCTCGCGCCCCGGCTGCTGCGGGGCTCCGGCGCGAGCGGCCACGCCCTGCTCACCGTCACGTTCGCCGCCGTGCCGGTGGTGGTCGCGATGACCCTGCTGCTGGCCGCGTTGCGCTGCGTGCGGCCCATCCGGGCGTACGTCGGGGTGCAGTTCCTGCTGCTGCCGGTTGCCCGGCCGGCGCTGGTCGGCGCCGCCGCGCTGGCCGGCGGGGGCCTGGTCGCCGGCATGACCGGCTGGTTGGTGCCGGCGGCGGTGGCGCTGCTTGTCTGTCTCATCCTCGTGGCCGGTCCGCTCGGACTGGGCCGGGGGGCGGGGCTGCGACCCCACCGCGGCGACTGGTCGACGTTCTGGCGCTTCGCGCTGCCCCGGGCCGCGTCCGCGGCCATCGACGCCGGCAGCATGTGGGTGGGTGTGCTGCTCACCTCCGTGCTGGCCGGGCCGACGGACGCCGGCGTGTTCGGCGCGGTCGGCCGGTACGTGCTGGCCGGCCAGCTCGCCATGCAGGGGCTGCGGGTGGCGGTGTCACCGCAGTTGTCCCGGCTGCTCGGGCGCGGCGAGCGGGCCGCCGCGGCGGCCGTGCACCGGCAGTTGACCATCTGGGGGCTGGTGCTGTCCTGGCCGGTGTACCTGCTGCTGGCGGTCTTCGCGTTGGCCTTCCTCCAGCTGTTCGGGCCGGAGTTCACCGCCGGTGTGCCGGCGATGACGGTGCTCGCGCTGGCGATGCTCGTCAACACCGGGGTGGGCAACGTGCAGAGCCTGCTGCTGATGGGCGGGCGCAGCGGGCTGCATCTGGTGGCCACCGTTGCCGGGTTGACGGTGACCGTCTCGCTGGGCCTCTGGCTGATCCCCGGGCACGGCGCCACGGGAGCGGCGGTGGCGTGGGCCGCCGGCATCGCCACCGAGAACCTCACCGCCGCCGGGTTCGCCCGGTCGGTGGTCCGGGAGCCGTTGTTCGACAGCGCGACGGCGCGCGCCGCGGCGGCCACGGCGGCCGCCGTGGGTCTGGCGGCCGGCGTCGGTGTGCTGGTGGGCGGGCGCGGCCTGCCCGGCCTGGCGGTGGCGCTGGGTGTGCTGCTGGCCGGCTGCGTCGGCATGTTGACGTTGCCCCGGGTGCGCGCCGGCGTCCGGGAGACCATGAGGCAGGTCCGGGGACGGGAGCACGCGGCCGCGGCCGCCGACCCCGGCCCGGTATCGACGAGAGGCAGGTGAGGTCCGTCGTGTCGTCCATCCGTGACCGGGTCAAGCAGTTGGTCCCGACCCAGGTGACCGTCCGGGTGAAGGAGTCCCTCGTGGACTACGGGGTCCGCACGAGTGACCGGCGACCCCTGCCGGACTTCCTGATCATCGGCACGAAGCGGGGCGGCACCACCTCCCTGTGGAACTACCTCATCCAGCACCCGCTCGTGCCCCGCCTCTTCCCGGCGTGGAACACCAAGTCGGCGCACTACTTCGAGGAGCACTGGGGGCGCGGTGAGGCGTGGTACCGCTCGCACTTCCCGACCCAGCGCCACCGCGACGCCCTGTCGAAGCGGCACGGCGGGCCGGTCCGGGTCGGCGAGGCCGCGCCGCTGTACATGTTCCACCCGCTCGCCGCGCAGCGGGTCGCCGCGCTGCTGCCGGGGGTGAAGCTGATCGTGCTCCTGCGGGACCCGGTGGAGCGGGCGTACTCGCACTGGAAGGAGCGCCGCACGCACGGCATCGAGCCGTTGGACTTCGCCGCCGCGCTGGCCGCCGAGCCGGAGCGGACGGCGGGGGAGCGGGAGCGGCTGATCGCCGAACCGGAGTCGTTCAGCGAGGCGTACGACTGGTACACGTACCGGGCGCGGGGGCGCTACCTGGAGCACCTGGAGCCGTGGTTGGCGCGTTTCGACAGGCAGCAGATCCTCTTCCTGCCCAGTGAGGACCTGTACCGCGACTCCCGGGCGACCTACCGGCGCACCCTGGACTTCCTCGGGCTGCCGGCCTACGACCTGCCCGACTTCAAGGTCTACAACGACCGGCGCTCGGCGCCGCTGGAGCCTGCGGTGCGCGCCGAGCTGACCGACTACTACCGGCCGTACAACGACGCGCTGCGCGAGCGGCTCGGGCTGGACCTCGACTGGGCGGACCGGCCGGCGTGACGACGCGGGTGGGCTCGACCACCGACCCGCGTGCCCGGGTGGACGGTCTGGGCTGGGTGAGCCGTGCGGTCTTCCCCGACGAGCGGGTCGACCTGACAGTGGGCGGCGCCGCGCCGGCCGGTCACCGGGTGGTGGCCCGGTACGCGGTGGTGCCGTCGGTCGCCCGGGCCCGCTTCCTGGTGCCGTTGGGCGCGCCGCGGGCCGGGGCGGCGTCGCTGTGGGCGTACAACGCGCTGCGGCCACCGAAGGTGCGCGCGCTGCGGGCGGTGCTCGGCGGGCTGGCCCGGTTCGGCGCGGTGGGGCTCGCGCCCTTTCCGACGCTGACCGTGTCGGTGCCCGCCGGGGCGGCGGCGGAGGAGCTGCTGCTGACCGAGCGGCTCGCGGCCGAGCTGGGCGGCGCACCGCTGCTGGCCGCGTGCGGGGTCCGACCACCCGACCCGAACGGCAAGCCCACCCTGCAACTCTTCACCGCCGACGGTCGTCCGCGCGGCTACGCGAAGATCGGCTGGAACGACGCGACCCGCGCGTTGGTCACCGCCGAGGCGGCGGCGCTGCGGGCGCTGCGGGCGGTGCGCGGTGTCGCCGACCACCCGACGCCGCCGGGGCTGCTCACCGAGACGGCGTGGGCGGGCCAGGCGGTCGCGGTGATCGAGCCGCTGCCACCGGCGGTACGCGGTGTGCCGGTCGACGACCCACCGCGGATCGCGGCGCTGCTCGCGGTCGCCCGGCGTGGCAGCCCGCCGGGTCCGCCCCGCGCACTGGCCGGGTCGACCTTCCTGACCCGCCTGGCCGGGCAGGCCGACCGGGCCGCCGCGGCCGAGGAGACCGGCGCGCGGGCGGTCGCCGCGGTCGCCGCCCTGGCCCGCCGGCACGGCGACACCATTGTCGAGTTCGGCCACTGGCACGGCGACTGGGTGCCCTGGAACCTGGGCCGGCACGACGGGCGGTTGGTCGCCTGGGACTGGGAGCACAGCGGGGCGGACGTGCCGGTCGGCTTCGACCTGGCGCACGACGCGTTCCAACGGGCCCTGGTGCTGCGGGGTGAGTCGGCCGCCGTCGCGGCGTCGGCCGTCGACGCGTACCTGGACCGGCACGGCGACCGGCTCGGCCTCGGCGTGCCGCAGCGCCGGCTGGTCGCCGACGCGTACCTGGTGGAGATGTGGTTGCGGACGTGGCGGCTGGCCGACGCGGGCGCGGGCTGGAACACCGCGCTGCATCCCGCACTCTTGGATGTCATCGAGAAAAGACATAGCGGCTGATCCGGCGGAATCACGGCGGGTGGCTGCGCCACAGAGTGACGACAAAATCGCAGGTGGTGATAACGATCGATGGACCTCGGGCGTTCGACGCGCCCGAGTGCCCGATGTGGAGATCGATGTCTCGTCCGGTCGCGCTATTCAACGACCGGAGAACGTGTGATCTGCTTCTGCGTGGCGTGAACTGGAATTCCAAGCGAACTTGTGGGGAGTCGCGTGGACACGAAGAACGACGACGATGCCGCGCCAGTGCTTCTGCTGGTCGGCTCCAGCGGCGGCCATCTGGCCCAACTACTCGCCCTGCGGCCCTGGTACGAACAGTGGCAGCGCTGCTGGGTCACCTTCGACACCCCGGAGGCGGTGTCCCTGCTGACCGGCGAGGACCTGGTGCCGGCGCACCACCCGACCACCCGCAACATCCCGAACCTGCTCCGCAACGCCTTGCTGGCCTGGCGGGTGCTGCGGGCCCGGCGGGTCGCCGCGGTGGTCACCACCGGCGCCGGGGTGGCGGTGCCGTTCGTGGTGCTGGCCCGGCTCTGGCGCATCCCGACCGTCTACATCGAGGTGTACGACCGGATCGACACTCCGACGTTGACCGCCCGCCTCTGCCGGCCGTTCCTGTCCGCGATGCTCGTGCAGTGGGACGAGCAGCGGCGGCAGTATCCCGAGGCCACCGTCGTCGGGACGCTGCTGTGACGGGGGAGGCCGGCACCGCCCGGCGTCCACAATCCGGGTCGACGAGCGAGGAGCCCCGGCTGCCGCGCCAGCGCGACACCTCGACCAGCCAGCTTCGGCTGCTGGTCGCGGTCGGCACCGACAAGCATCCCTTCGACCGGCTCGTCGACTGGCTGGCCCAGTGGCACGCGCAGGCCACCGACCCGGTCGGGTTGACGATGCAGCACGGGCACACCCGGGCTCCGCACCTGCCCGGAGCGGTGCCGTTCCTCGGCCACGACGCGCTGCAACAGGCGATGGACGAGGCCGACCTGGTGGTCTGCCACGGTGGCCCGGCGACCATCCTGGAGGCCCGTCGGCACGGCCACCTGCCCATCGTGGTGCCCCGCGACCCGGCGCGCGGTGAGCACGTCGACGACCATCAGCTCCTGTTCGCCCGCCGGCTCGGCGCCGCCGGCCTGGTGGCGCTCTGCGAGACCCGGGAGGCGCTGCACGGCGCGTTGACCGACGGGCTGACCGACCCGTCCCGGTACGCGGTGGCCGCCGACCCGCAGGCGCACGAGGCACAACGGGCGGCGGTGGCCCGGGTCGGGCGGATCGTCGACGACCTGGTGGCCCGCTCGACCCCGCGCCCGCTGCGGCGGCGGGTCTGGTCCCGGCCGCGCCCGGGTGCGAAGGAGATCCGATGACCCACCAGCCCAGCGTCAGCGTCGTGGTGCCCACCCGGGACCGCCCCGAGCTGCTGCGGTCCGCGGTGCGCGCGATCCTGGCGCAGGAGTACCCGGGCCCGATCGAGGTCGTTGTGGTGTTCGACCAGTCAGTGCCGGACGAGTCGCTGACCGAGCTGTCGGACGGCCCGGCCCGCGCGGTGCGGGTGATCCGCAACACCCGGACCCCGGGGTTGGCCGGGGCCCGCAACAGCGGCACCCTCGCCGGCACGGGTGAGCTCGTCGCGTTCTGCGACGACGACGACGAGTGGCTGCCCGGCAAACTGGCCGTGCAGGTCGACGCGCTGGCCGCCGACCCGGAGGCCGAGTTCGTCTGTTGCGGCATCCGGGTCAGCTACGACGGGCGCACCGTCGACCGGGTGCTGGACCGGGACCGGATCAGCCTGGACGACCTGCTGCGTGACCGGTTGACGGAGCTGCACCCGTCGACCTTCCTGATCCGCGCCGGTGCGCTGCGCGACGGGTTCGGGCTCGTCGACGAGGAGATCCCGGGCAGTTACGCGGAGGACTACGAGTTCCTGCTCCGGGCGGCGCGCAGCGCGCCGCTGATCAACCTGCGGACGCCCTCGGTGCTGGTGCGCTGGCACAAACGCTCGTACTTCTCGCAGCGCTGGGACACCATCTCCGAGGCGTTGCAGTGGTTGCTCCAGCGCTATCCCGAGTTCGCCGGCCAACCGGCCGGCGCGGCCCGGGTCGCCGGTCAGATCGCGTTCGCCCAGGCTGCCGCCGGCAACCGCCGGGGCGCGCTGCGGTGGGCCCGGCGCACCCTGCGGAGCAATCCCCGCGAGCCGCGCGCCTATCTGGCCCTCGCCGTCGCCGGCCGGGTGGTCCGGGCCGACGCGGTGCTGCGCACCCTGCACAAGCGCGGTCGAGGGATCTGACCTGGCGCCGGTGCCCGATCGACCGGGCACCGGCGTCCGCTGGGCGGGACGCGGCGGGCAGCGTGCCGGGTCGGTGGCGCGCCGTGACAGACTGACCGCTGTGTTGCGTTGGTTGACTGCAGGTGAATCGCACGGTCCCGCCCTCGTCGCGATGCTGGAGGGGGTGCCGGCCGGCATCGAGGTGACCACCACCGAGATCGCCGACGAGTTGGCCCGTCGGCGGCTGGGCTACGGCCGGGGTGCCCGGATGGCGTTCGAGCGCGACGAGGTCGAGCTGCTCGGCGGTCTGCGGCACGGGGTGACACTGGGCAGCCCGGTGGCGATCCGGGTGGGCAACTCCGAGTGGCCGAAGTGGCAGACCGTGATGGCCGCCGACCCGGTCGACCCCGACGAGCTGGCCCGGCAGGCCCGCAACGCCCCGCTGACCCGTCCGCGGCCGGGCCACGCCGACCTGGCCGGCATGCAGAAGTACGGCCACACCGACGCACGGCCGATCCTGGAACGCGCCAGCGCCCGGGAGACCGCCGCCCGGGTGGCCGTCGGCACCGTCGCCAAGGCGCTGATCCGGCAGGCGCTCGGCATCGAGATCGTCTCGCACGTCGTCGAGCTGGGTCCGGTGGCCGCGAAGCCCGGGCTGCGTCCCGTGCCGTCCGACGCCGCCCGGATCGACGCCGACCCGCTGCGCTGCCTCGACCCGGAGGCCAGCGCGCTGATGGTCGCCGAGGTCGATGCCGCGAAGAAGGCCGCCGACACCCTCGGGGGTGTGGTCGAGGTGTTGGCGTACGGGGTGCCGCCGGGGTTGGGCAGCCACGTGCAGTGGGATCGCAAACTCGACGCCCGACTGGCCACCGCGTTGATGTCCATCCAGGCGATCAAGGGCGTGGAGATCGGCGACGGCTGGCAGCAGGCGCGGTCCCGGGGCTCGGAGGCGCACGACGAGATCATTCCGTCGGCGACCGGCGTCCGCCGGGTCACCGACCGGGCCGGCGGGCTGGAGGGTGGCATCACCACCGGCGAGCCGCTGCGGGTTCGTGCCGCGATGAAGCCGATCTCCTCGCTGAACCGGGCGCTGGCCACCGTGGACATCACCACCGGCGAGCCGGCCACCGCGATCAACCAGCGGTCCGACGTCTGCGCGGTGCCCGCCGCGGCGGTGGTCGCCGAGGCGATGGTGGCGCTGGTGCTCGCCGAGGCGGCCACCGAGAAGTTCGGCGGGGACTCGATCGCCGAGATCCGCCGCAACCTGGCCGGCTACCTCGACGCGCTGGTGATTCGCTGATGGCACCGGTCGTCGTGCTGGTCGGCGTGCCCGGCTGCGGCAAGACCACAGTCGGCCGGGCGCTCGCCGCCACCCTCGGGGTGGAGTTCCGCGACACCGACATCGACATCGAGCAGATGGCCGGCAAGCCGATTCCGGAGATCTTCATCGACGAGGGTGAGGCGCACTTCCGTACCCTGGAACGGGCCGCGGTGGCCGCGGCGCTGGCCGCCGGCACCGGCGTGCTGGCCCTCGGCGGCGGCGCGGTGCTGGCCGAGGAGACGCGGGCCGCGCTGATCGGGCACCGGGTGGTGCACCTCTCGGTGGAGTTGCCGGACGCGGTGAAGCGGGTCGGGTTGGGCGCCGGCCGACCGCTGCTGGCGATCAACCCGCGCGCCACCCTCAAGCACCTGATGGATCAGCGCCGGCCGCTCTACCGCGAGGTCGCCACGGTGACGGTGACCACCGACGGCCGGACCCCGGCGGCGGTCGTCGCCGAGATCGCCGCCCTGCTGCCCCGCTGACGGGCCCGGTGGCGGCGGTCCCGGCTCGCTCAGCCGCGCGCGACCAGGCCGAGGATGTCGGCCAGCGCCTTCGGCTCGCTGAGCATCGGCCAGTGCCCGGTGGGCAACTCGTGCAGGTGTCCGCCGGCCAGGCCGGTGAAGAACGGGTGCTCCTTGTCGATCATTTCCCGCACCACGCTGAGCGGGAAGGTGCTGGCGATCAGGGCCGTCGGCACCGGCCGCCCGCCCGTGCGTCGCACCGGGTCGGTGGCGGTCCGCAGCGGCTGGGCGGTGGCCCGGGTCCGCAGCAGGGCCAGTGTCGGCTCGTCCAGCCCGGCGAGGTTGACCGGGTCGGCGAGCGGATCCCAGGCCGGCGGCGGCAACAGGTGGCCGTCGCCGATAGCGACCCGCAGGCGCTGCTGCTCCTCCGGCGGCACGGTGTCGAACTGCGCGGTGCCGTCGGGTAGCGGCCCGCTCTCCACATAGATCACCCGGGCGATCCGGTCCGGGATGCGGTCCGCCGCCTGGGCGACCGGCATGCCACCGCCGGAATGCCCGACCAACAGCACGTCGTGCAGGTCCTCGACCTCGATGAGCCGGACGATGTCGACGGTGTGCGTCTCCAGGCTCACCTCCGGCCCGGCCAGGTGGTCGCGTTCGGCCAGCCCGGTCAGCGTCATCGGGTAGACGTCGTGGCCCTGCGCGCGCAGCATGCCGGTCACGTCCCGCCACGCCCAGGCGCCCAACCAGAATCCCGGTACCAGCACGTACGTCGCCATTCGTCGCTCCTTCTCTCGGTTACCGGCAGACCGTACGATCGAATCCGGACAGAATCCGCCCGGTTTCGAGGAGTGGTCCGTGTCACATCCCGCCGGTCGGGTGCTGGCCCTGCTGGAGTTGCTCCAGGCCCGGCACCGCGCGACCGCCGCCGAGCTGGCCGGCCGGCTCGGCGTCGACGAGCGGACCGTGCGCCGGTACGCGGCCACCCTCGTCGAGCTGGGCATCCCGGTCACCGCCGACCGGGGGCGGCACGGCGGCTACCGGCTGCACCCCGGCTACAAACTGCCCCCGCTGATGCTCACCGACGACGAGGCGGTGGCGGTGCTGCTCGGGCTTGTCGTCGCGGAGCGGGTCGGGCTGGCCACCGAGCAACCCGCAACGGCAACCGCACTCGCGAAGATCCGTCGGGTGCTGCCGGCGGCCCTCGCCGACCGGCTCGCGGCAGTGCAGGAGCACCTCGGCTTCACCCTGCGACGCCCCGAGCCGGAGCTGCGGCCGGCGTCGGGCATCCTGCTCGCCCTGGCCGCGGCGGCCCGCCACCGACAGCGGGTGGCACTTGACTACCGCTCCTGGCGGGGCGAGCAGTCGCACCGGGAGCTCGACCCGTACGGGCTGGTCTTCCACTCCGGCCGCTGGTACGTCACCGGCCACGACCACCGGCGCGGTGAGGTCCGCACGTTCCGGCTGGACCGCGTCGGCGCCGTGACGCCCGGCACGGCGACGTTCACCGTCCCGGAGGGCTTCGACCCGGTGGCCCGGGTGACCCGGTCACTGGCCGGCGTGCCCTACTCGCACGAGGTCGAGGTGCTGCTGGAGACCGACCTGGACGCGGCCCGCCGCCGCATCCCGCCCAGCGTGGCAGAGCTGACCGTCACCGCCCAGGGAGTGCTGCTGCGGGCCCGGGCGGAGAGCCTGCCCGGCATGGCCGCGCTGCTCGCCGGTCTGGGTTGCCCGTTCACTGTGCGACACCCGGAGGCGCTGCGCGCCGCGGTGGCCGAGCATGCCCGCCTGCTCGCCGACTGGGCGGCCCGGCCAGCAGGTGGGCAGATGCCGTCACCGCGCCGCCCGCTGGACTAGGCTGCCGGCGATGGACGAGGTGACCCGGATTCCGGTCGGCGGCGAGCGGCCGTACGACGTGTTGGTGGGACGTGACCTGCTGGGCGCGTTGCCCGGCCTGCTGCCCGGCGCGAGCCGGGCGGCGGTGCTGCACGCGCCCCCGCTCAAGGCCCTGGCGGACGCGCTCGGCGAGCGACTGCGCGCCGCCGGCGTCGAGCCGCTGCCGATCGAGGTGCCCGACGCCGAGTCGGGCAAGCAGATCGACGTGGCCGCCGCCTGCTGGGACCGGCTCGGCGCGGCCGGTTTCACCCGCACCGACGCGGTGGTCGGGGTGGGCGGCGGCGCGGTGACCGACCTGGCCGGCTTCGTCGCGGCCTGCTGGCTCCGCGGCGTGCGCTGGGTGCCGGTGGCGACCTCGCTGCTGGGCATGGTGGACGCCGCGGTGGGCGGCAAGACGGGCATCAACACCGCCGCCGGCAAGAACCTGGTGGGCGCGTTCCACCCGCCGGTCGGTGTGCTTGCCGACCTGGCCACTCTGGACAGCCTGCCCGCTGTCGACCTGGCGGCCGGGCTCGCCGAGGTGGTCAAGTGCGGGTTCATCGCCGATCCGGTGATCCTGGACCTCGTCGAACGCGACCCGGTGGCGGCCACCGACGCGCGCGGGCCGGTGACGCGGGAGCTGATCGAGCGGGCGATCCGGGTCAAGGCCGACGTGGTCGCCGGTGACCTGCGCGAGTCGGGCGTGCGGGAGGTGCTCAACTACGGGCACACCCTGGCCCACGCCATCGAGCAGAACGAGGGTTACCGCTGGCGGCACGGGCACGCCGTCGCCGTCGGCCTGGTCTACGCGGCCGCGCTGGCCCGGCTCGCCGGCCGGCTGGACGCGTCGACCGCCGACCGGCACCGGGCCACGTTGAGCGCGCTGGGCCTGCCGGTGAGCTACCCGGCCGACGCCTGGCCGCAGCTGTTGGCCGCGATGCGGGTGGACAAGAAGACCCGGGGCAGTCGGCTGCGCTTCGTGGTGCTGGACGGGCTGGCCCGCCCGTCGATGTTGGAGGGCCCGGACGACGCGCTGCTGGAGGCCGCCTACCGGGAGGTGGGCACCCGGTGAGGGTGTACGTCCTCAACGGGCCGAACCTGGGCCGGTTGGGCACCCGCGAGCCCGAGGTGTACGGCGCGACCAGCTACGCCGATCTGGTGGCGCTCTGCGAGGCCACCGGCCGCGAGTTGGGGTTGGACGTGACGGTCCGGCAGACCGACGCGGAGCACGAACTGTTGGGTTGGCTGCACGCCGCCGCCGACGAGGGGGCCGCGGTGGTGCTCAACCCGGCTGCCTGGTCGCACTACTCGTACGCGGTGCGCGACGCGTGCGCCATGCTGCGGGGGCCGTTGGTGGAGGTGCACCTGTCCAACATCCACGCCCGCGAGGAGTTCCGGCACCATTCGGTGGTGTCGGCGGTGGCGACCGGGGTGATCTGCGGTCTCGGCATCGACGGCTATCGCCTCGCTCTGCACCACCTGGCTGCCCGAGCCGCCTGACCACCGGGCTTCCCGCCCGCGGCGCCCCGGCCTTTCACCGCCTTTCGCGCCGGTCTGTGACAAATCACCGATTGTGATCGCTAACTCTTGTCGCCGAGCGTCACTCAGCGTTGCTCGCTGGCGGTGGGGCGCCCGCCTGCTCGACCCAGTTGCTTCGCATCCGCGGAGGCGGCAGGGCGGTGAGCTGCGACTAGGTGAGCTGCGTTGCCCCGGGGCGGCAGTCTGGCCCGGCACGGTACGTGACCGTCGCGGATGGGGAAGCAGAGCAAAGGGGTCGACCGGGGGAGGGGGCACCTCTCCCGACGGTCACTTTGTGTTACCTTCGTGGGTGTCGATGCCCACGGGGCAGGTCCGCGCCGAAGTAGGGCGGTCAGCGGGTCTCGGCGCAGCTAGTAGACTCGTAAGGTCTGTCCGCCAATTGATGATCAAGGCAGGAAATGGCCTCCACCAACGACCTCAAAAACGGCCTGGTACTCAACCTGGACGGCGAGCTCTGGGCTGTCGTCGAGTTCCAGCACGTCAAGCCCGGTAAGGGTGGTGCCTTCGTGCGCACCACGCTGAAGAACGTGCTGTCCGGGAAGGTGGTCGACAAGACCTTCAACGCGGGCACCAAGGTCGAAACCGCGACCGTTGACAAGCGCACGATGCAATACCTGTACGCCGACGGTGAGGACTTCGTCTTCATGGATCTGGAGACGTTCGACCAGATCACCGTGCCCGGTGGCACCGTCGGCGAGGCAGCCAACTACCTGCTGCCCGAGGCGGAGGCGACCGTCGCCCAGCACGAGGGTGTGCCGCTCTACATCGAGCTGCCCACCAGCGTCGTGCTGGAGGTCACCTACACCGAGCCGGGCCTGCAGGGCGACCGCTCGACCGGCGGCACCAAGCCGGCGACCGTGGAGACCGGCGCCACCGTGCCGGTGCCGCTGTTCATCACCACCGGCGAGAAGATCAAGGTCGACACCCGCGACGGCCGTTACCTCGGCCGCGCCTGATGGCTGAGGGTTCCAAGCAGCAGATGCCGGCGCGCCGCAAGGCGCGCAAGCGGGCGCTGGATGTCCTCTACGAGGCCGACCTTCGGGACAAGCCTCCGGTGGAGGTGCTTGCCGGCTACGTGCAGCGGATCGAGCAGCCCCGACCGGAGCACCTGGGCTACGCGGTGGGCCTGGTCGAGGGTGTTGCCGAGCACCTCAACCGGATCGACGAGCTGATCGCCAGCTACGCCGAGGGTTGGACGCTGGAACGGATGCCGGTCGTCGACCGCAACCTGGCCCGGATCGCCGTCTACGAGCTGCTCTACGTCGACGAGATCGACGACGCGGTGGCGATCAGTGAGGCTGTGGAGCTGGCCCGGCAGATGTCGACAGACGATTCGCCGCGCTTCCTCAACGGGGTGCTCGGCCGGATCGCCGAGTACGCCACCCGCTGAGCGTCGCACCAACGAACACCGCAACCGGAAAGGGCCCGTGCCAGATGGCACGGGCCCTTTCGGTACAGCGACAGCTCAGGAGGCGAAGAACGCCCGCGGGTCGGCCACCAGCACACCGTGCTCGGTGAGCCGCTCGATCAGACCCGACGGTGAGGCGTCGTAGACGATCGCGAGGGCCCGCAGGTCGTCGGCGCGGATCGAGAGCACCCGGCCGTTGTAGTCACCACGCTGCTGCTGGATGGCGCGGGCGTAGCGGGCGACGTAGGCCAGGTCCTCGGAGGCCTCGTCGTAGAGCCGCTCCAGGTCCAGGACGATCTTGCTGGTGGGCTCGTGCCGGACACCACTGCCGTCAGGCAGCAGCTCCGAGACGGGAACACGGTAGAACTCGGCCAACTCGGCCAGACGGGACACCGTCACGGCCCGGTCGCCGCGCTCGTACGAGCCGACCACCACGGCCTTCCACCGCCCATTCGACTTCTCCTCCACACCCTGCAGGGAAAGACCCTGCTGCTGGCGGATGGAGCGCAGGCGGGCGCCCAGAGACTTGGCGTATTCAGAGGGCATTCGGACACTCCCAGTGCTGCTCGGGGTTCTCCCGTCGATCGCTACGGAGCGTGACGGTACGGGGAATGCGACACCTGGTCAAGTGGTCGTGACCCGACCGTTGGGGAGCGTCCGGGAAGTTATTCCCATTTCCTGGTCCTGATTCGGTGATCAGCAGCCGCCGTCCATCGGCCCGGTGACCACTGGTAACGTGGCGTGAAGCCTCGGTCAGGTCCGCTCCGCGGTCCGGCCGGAGGTGCCCGACATCCTTTAACGACCCGTCCCGTGAGGCGGGGAAGGAGGTCCGCCGTGGCATACCCACCGGCTGCCCGCCCGTCACCACCGCGACAACCCTCGGTGAAGGTGATCCTCGCCAGCGCCGACGTGCAACGCGTGGTCGACCGCATCGCCCACCAGATCCTGGAGAAGACCCAGGGCGCCGCCAACACGGTGCTACTGGGGATTCCGACCCGGGGAACGCCCCTCGCCCGGCGGCTCGCCGCCCGGATCAGCACCTTCGAGGACGTCGCCGTCGGCGTCGGTGTGCTCGACATCACTCTGTACCGCGACGACCTGCGGCGGCACGCGACTCGCGCGGTCGGCCCGACCGAGTTGCCGTCCGGCGGGATCGACGGCAAGCGGGTCATCCTCGTCGACGACGTGCTCTTCTCCGGCCGCACCGTCCGGGCCGCGCTCGACGCGCTCAACGACGTGGGCCGCCCGGCCTCGGTGCAACTCGCCGTCCTGGTCGACCGTGGCCACCGGGAGTTGCCGATCCGCGCCGACTACGTCGGCAAGAACATCCCGACCTCGCTCGCCGAGAGCGTGAAGGTGACGTTCGCCGAGACCGACGGGACGGACGAGGTCAAGCTGTACGGGGGGACCACCGCATGATCAAGCACCTGCTCTCCGGCGCGGACCTGGACGCCGACACCGCCACCGAGATCCTGGACACCGCCGCCGAGATGGCCACCGTCGCCGGCCGGGAGATCAAGAAACTGCCCGCGCTGCGCGGCCGGACCGTGGTGAACCTCTTCTACGAGGACTCCACCCGCACCCGGATCTCCTTCGAGGCGGCGGCGAAGCGGCTGAGCGCCGACGTGATCAACTTTTCCGCGAAGGGCTCCAGCGTCACCAAGGGCGAGAGCCTGAAGGACACCGCGCTGACCCTGCAGGCCATGGGCGCCGACGCCGTCGTCGTGCGGCACCCCGCCTCGGGCGCGCCGCACCGGTTGGCCAACTGGGTCGACGGGTCGGTCGTCAACGCCGGCGACGGCACCCACGAGCACCCCACTCAGGCGCTGCTTGACGCGTACACCATGCGGGCCCGACTGGGCCGCCTCGCCGGGCTGTCGGTAGCGGTGGTCGGGGACGTGCTGCACTCCCGGGTCGCCCGCTCCAACGTGCTGCTGCTCTCCACCCTCGGCGCGAAGGTCACCCTGGTCGGCCCGCCGACGCTCATCCCGGTCGACATCGCGGGAGCCCTCGCCCCCGCCACCGACGTCTCCTACGACCTCGACTCCGTGCTGCCCAACGTCGACGTGGTGATGATGTTGCGGGTGCAGCGGGAGCGGATGAACGACTCCTACTTCCCCTCCGCGCGCGAGTACGCCCGCCGCTACGGGCTGGACGGCCCGCGGATGCGCCGGCTGCCCGAGCACGCGATCGTGATGCACCCCGGCCCGATGAACCGGGGGATGGAGATCACCCCCGAGGTCGCCGACTCACCCCGCTCCACAATCGTCGAACAGGTCACCAACGGGGTCTCCGTGCGGATGGCTGTTCTTTACCTGCTGCTCGGAGGGAACAACCGGTGAGCGCGTACCTGATCACCAGCGTGAGTGTCGTCGGCGGCCCGCCGACCGACCTGCTGATCCGCGACGGCCTGGTCGCCGAGGTCGGCCCCGGCCTGTCCGCGCCGGACGCCACTGTCGTCGACGGCACCGGGCTGGTCGCCCTGCCCGGCCTCGTCGACCTGCACACCCACCTGCGCGAGCCCGGTCGGGAGGACGCCGAGACCGTCGAGTCCGGGTCCCGCGCGGCGGCGATGGGCGGCTACACGGCGGTCTGCGCGATGGCGAACACCTCCCCGGTCGCCGACACCGCCGGCGTTGTCGAGCAGGTCTGGCGGCTCGGCCGGGAGGCCGGTCTGGTCGACGTGCAACCGATCGGCGCGGTCACCGTCGGGTTGGCCGGCGAGCGCCTGGCCGAGCTGGGCGCGATGGCCGACTCCGCGGCCCGGGTGCGGATCTTCTCCGACGACGGGCACTGCGTCGCGGACCCGAAGCTGATGCGCCGGGCCCTGGAGTACGTGAAGGCGTTCGACGGGATCATCGCCCAGCACGCCGAGGAGCCCCGGCTCACCGAGGGCGCGCAGATGCACGAGGGTGAGGTCTCCACCCGACTCGGCCTGATCGGCTGGCCGGCGGTCGCCGAGGAGGCGATCATCGCCCGGGACGTGCTGCTCACCGAACACGTGGGCAGCCGCCTGCACGTCTGCCACGTCTCCACTGCCGGCAGCGTGGAGGTGCTGCGCCAGGCCAAGGCGCGCGGGGTACGCGTCACCGCCGAGGTCACCCCGCACCACCTGCTGCTCACCGACGAGCGAGCGGAGACGTACGACCCGGTCTTCAAGGTCAACCCGCCGTTGCGGACGGCCGCGGACATCGCCGCGCTGCGCGCCGCGCTCGCCGACGGGGTGATCGACGTGATCGCCACCGACCACGCCCCGCACGCCGTGGAGGACAAGGAGTGCGAGTGGGCGTACGCCCGGCCGGGCATGCTCGGCCTGGAGACGGCCCTGTCCATCGCGCTCGACGTGCTCGGCCCCGAGTGGGACCTGATCGCCGAGCGGATGTCGCGTACCCCCGCCCGGATCGCCGGGCTGACCGGGCACGGCGTCGACCCGGCACCCGGCGTGCCGGCCAACCTGACAGTTGTCGACCCGGCCGCCCGCCGCACCATCGAGCCGGCGGAGCTGGCCAGTCGCAGTCGCAACACCCCGTACGCCCGCATGACGCTGCCGGGTCGCATCGTGGCGACCTTCCTGCGCGGCGAGCCGACGGTCCTGGATGGAAAGGCTGTCAAGTGACCAAGCGCAGGCCCGCGATCCTCGTGCTCGAGGACGGGCGCACGTTCCCCGGTGAGGCGTACGGCAGCGTCGGGGAGACCTTCGGCGAGGCGGTCTTCAACACCGGCATGACCGGTTACCAGGAGACGCTCACCGACCCGTCGTACCACCGGCAGGTGGTGGTGCAGACCGCCCCGCACATCGGCAACACCGGCGTCAACGGCGAGGACGACGAGTCCGGCCGGATCTGGGTGGCCGGCTACGTCGTGCGCGACCCGGCCCGGATCGGCTCGAACTGGCGGGCCACCGGCTCCCTGGAGGACCGCCTCGCCACCGAGGGTGTGGTGGGCATCAGTGGGGTGGACACCCGGGCGCTGACCCGGCACCTGCGCGAGCGGGGCGCCATGCGGGTGGGCATCTCCAGCGTCGACAACGACCCGCAGAGCCTGCTGGCCCGGGTCCGCCAGGCGCCGCAGATGGTGGGCGCGGACCTGTCCGCCGAGGTGAGCACCGCCGAGCCGTACGTCGTCGAGGCCCTCGGCGAGCACCGGTTCACCGTGGCGGCACTGGACCTGGGCATCAAGCGCAACGTGCCGCGCCGGCTCGCCACCCGTGGCGTGACCACCCACGTGCTGCCGGCCTCGTCGAGCATCGAGCAGTTGCTCGCCACCGGCGCCGACGCGATCTTCCTGTCGCCCGGCCCCGGCGACCCGGCCACTGCCGACGGGCCGGTGGCGCTGGCCCGGGAGGCGCTGCGGCGGCAGGTGCCGCTGTTCGGCATCTGCTTCGGCAGCCAGATCCTCGGTCGGGCGCTCGGCTTCGGCACCTACAAGCTGGGCTACGGCCACCGGGGCATCAACCAGCCGGTGCTGGACCGGTCCACCGGCAAGGTCGAGGTGACGAGCCACAACCACGGCTTCGCCGTGCGGGTGCCGGGCGCCGGGTCGGGCGCGGTGGTCCCCGACCAGGTGATCGACACCGACTTCGGCGGCGTACGCGTGTCGCACGTCTGCCTCAATGACAACGTGGTCGAGGGGCTGCGGGCCGTGGACGTGCCCGCCTTCACCGTGCAGTACCACCCGGAGGCGGCGGCCGGCCCGCACGACGCGGACTACCTCTTCGACCGATTCGCCGAGCTGATCGAGGGCCGTGCCCCCGACCGGCAGACCAGCGAGGGCCGTGCCCTCAGCAAGGGGCGCAGCAATGCCTAAGCGGACCGATCTCAAGCACATCCTCGTGATCGGCTCCGGGCCGATCGTCATCGGGCAGGCCTGCGAGTTCGACTACTCCGGCACCCAGGCGTGCCGGGTGCTGCGCAGCGAGGGCATCCGGGTCAGCCTCGTCAACTCCAACCCGGCGACGATCATGACGGACCCGGAGTTCGCCGACGCGACCTACGTCGAGCCGATCACCCCGGAGTTCGTGGAGCTGGTCATCGCCAAGGAACGCCCGGACGCGATCCTGGCGACCCTCGGCGGGCAGACCGCGCTGAACACTGCCGTCGCCCTGCACGAGGCCGGCGTCCTGGAGAAGTACGGCGTCGAGTTGATCGGCGCGAACATCGACGCGATCAACCGGGGCGAGGACCGGCAGCTGTTCAAGGAGATCGTGGCGAAGGCCGGCGTACGCCTGGGCGTCGAGGACCCGACCGCCCTGGTGCCCCGCTCCCGGGTCTGCCACTCCATGGACGAGGTCGAGGCGACAGTCGCCGAGCTGGGCCTGCCGGTGGTGATCCGGCCGTCGTTCACGATGGGTGGCCTGGGCTCCGGCATGGCGCACACCCCTGAGGACCTGGCCCGCATCGCCGGTGACGGCCTGTCCGCCAGCCCGGTGCACGAGGTCCTCATCGAGGAGAGCGTGCTCGGCTGGAAGGAGTACGAGCTCGAGCTGATGCGCGACCGGCACGACAACGTCGTGGTGGTCTGCTCGATCGAGAACATCGACCCGATGGGTGTGCACACCGGCGACAGCGTCACAGTGGCCCCGGCCATGACGCTCACCGACCGGGAGTACCAGCGCCTGCGGGACCTGGGCATCGCGGTGCTGCGCGAGGTCGGGGTGGACACCGGTGGTTGCAACATCCAGTTCGCGGTCAACCCGGTCGACGGCCGGATCGTCGTGATCGAGATGAACCCCCGGGTGTCGCGCTCCTCGGCGCTGGCCTCGAAGGCGACCGGCTTCCCGATCGCGAAGATCGCCGCCAAGCTCGCCATCGGCTACACCCTCGACGAGATCCCCAACGACATCACGCTGAAGACCCCGGCGGCGTTCGAGCCGACCCTGGACTACGTGGTGGTGAAGATCCCCCGGTTCGCGTTCGAGAAGTTCCCGGGCGCCGACCCGGAGCTGACCACGACGATGAAGTCGGTGGGCGAGGCGATGAGCCTCGGGCGCAACTTCGCCGAGGCGTTGAACAAGGCGATGCGCTCGATGGAAACGAAATCGGCCGGTTTCTGGAGCGTGCCGGACCCGGCGGGCGTCACCCTGGCGGACACCCTCGCCGCGCTGCGGATCCCGCACGACGGCCGGCTCTACACCGTCGAGCGGGCGCTGCGCCTCGGCGCGTCGATCGCCGAGGTCAACGAGGCGTCCGGGGGCATCGACCCGTGGTTCCTGGACCAGATCGCCGCGCTGATCGAGCTGCGCGCGGAGATCACCGACGCGCCGGTGCTCGACGGCGAGCTGCTGCGTCGGGCCAAGCGGGCCGGTCTGTCCGATCGGCAGCTCGCCGCGCTGCGCCCGGAGCTGGCCGCCGAGGATGGCGTACGGACCCTGCGGCACCGCCTCGACGTGCGCCCCGTCTACAAGACGGTGGACACCTGCGCCGCCGAGTTCGAGGCCACCACGCCGTACCACTACTCGACCTACGACCTGGAGACCGAGGTCGTGCCGTCGGACCGGCCGAAGGTGCTGATCCTGGGCTCCGGCCCGAACCGGATCGGCCAGGGCATCGAGTTCGACTACTCCTGTGTGCACGCGGTGCAGGCGTTGCGGTCGGCCGGTTACGAGACCGTCATGGTCAACTGCAACCCGGAGACCGTCTCCACCGACTACGACACCGCCGACCGGCTCTACTTCGAGCCGCTGACCTTCGAGGACGTGCTGGAGGTCTGGCACGCCGAGGACTCCTCCGGCCGGGCGGCCGGCGGGCCGGGCGTGGTCGGCGTGGTCGTCCAGCTCGGCGGCCAGACCCCGCTGGGGTTGGCGCAGCGGCTCAAGAACGCCGGCGTGCCGATCGTCGGCACCTCCCCGGAGTCGATCCACCTGGCCGAGGAGCGGGGCGCGTTCGGCGCGGTGCTGGCCCGGGCCGGGCTGCGCGCGCCGGCGCACGGCATGGCCACGTCCTACGACGAGGCCAAGACGATCGCCGACGAGATCGGCTACCCGGTGCTGGTCCGGCCGTCGTACGTGTTGGGCGGGCGGGGCATGGAGATCGTCTACGACGACCCGACGCTGCGCGACTACATCGGTCGGGCCACCGACATCTCCCCGGATCACCCGGTGCTTGTGGACCGGTTCCTGGACGACGCCATCGAGATCGACGTGGACGCCCTCTGCGACGCCGACGGTGAGGTCTACATCGGTGGGGTGATGGAGCACATCGAGGAGGCCGGCATCCACTCCGGCGACTCGTCCTGCGCGCTGCCGCCGATCACCCTCGCCGGCTCGCACCTGGTCGAGGTCCGCCGGTACACCGAGGCCATCGCCCGTGGCGTCGGCGTCCGCGGCCTGCTCAACGTGCAGTACGCCCTCAAGGACGACGTGCTCTACGTACTGGAGGCCAACCCGCGCGCGTCGCGGACCGTTCCGTTCGTCTCCAAGGCCACTGCGGTGCCGTTGGCCAAGGCGGCGGCCCGGATCGCGCTCGGGGCGAGCATCGCGGAGCTGCGCGCCGAGGGCCTGCTGCCGGCGACGGGGGACGGGGGCACGATGCCCGCCGACGCGCCGGTCGCGGTCAAGGAGGCGGTGCTGCCGTTCAAGCGGTTCCGCACCCGTGCCGGCAAGGGGATCGACTCGCTGCTCGGCCCGGAGATGAAGTCGACAGGCGAGGTGATGGGCATCGACACCAACTTCGGGCACGCCTTCGCCAAGAGCCAGTCGGCCGCGTACGGGTCGCTGCCGACCGGCGGGAAGATCTTCGTCTCGGTGGCGAACCGGGACAAGCGCGGCATGATCTTCCCGATCAAGCGACTGGCCGACCTCGGCTTCGAGATCGTGGCGACCACCGGCACCGCCGAGGTGCTGCGGCGGCACGGCATCGCCTGCGAGCAGATCCGCAAGCACTACCAGGCTGGCGAGGGCGATGACGCGGTGTCGCTGATCGGTGGCGGCCAGGTGGCGCTGGTGATCAACACGCCGCAGGGTTCGGGCGCCAGCGCCCGGTCCGACGGGTACGAGATCCGCAGCGCCGCCGTCACGGCGGACATCCCCTGCATCACCACGGTCCCGGGCGCCGCCGCAGCCGTGATGGGTATCGAGGCCCGCATCCGCGGCGACATGCAGGTACGCCCCCTCCAGGATCTGCACGCCATCCTCCGGGCCGCCCAGTGACAGTGTTCGAGCAGGCGGTACGACCCTTGTTGTTCCGGCTGGGGGGTGGGGACGCCGAGAAGGCGCACGAGTGGACACTGCGGCGGTTGACGGCTCTGTCGCGTCGACCGGTGGCGTTGGCGGCGCTGCGAGCCCGGTACGCGGTCAACGCGCCGCGCACGGTGTTCGGGGTGCGCTTCCCCAACCCGGTCGGGTTGGCGGCGGGAATGGACAAGGACGGCGCGGCGCTGCCGGCCTGGCCGGCCCTCGGCTTCGGTTTCGTCGAGGTCGGCACGGTCACGGCGCACGCCCAGCCGGGCAACCCACGGCCCCGGCTGTTCCGCCTGCCGGCAAGCGAGGCAGTGGTCAACCGGATGGGCTTCAACAACGCCGGGGCCGCGGCGTTGGCCGCCCGGCTGGCGGCGCTGCCCCGCCCGCTCGGGGTGCCGCTGGGCATCTCGTTGGGCAAGTCCAAGGTGACGCCGCTCGACGAGGCGGTCGAGGACTACCTCGCCTCGTACCGGGCGCTTCGTGGCCACGGTGACTACTTCGCGGTGAACGTGTCCTCACCGAACACTCCCGGGCTGCGCTCCCTGCAGGACCGCGCCCACCTGGACGCGCTGCTCGGCGCGCTGGTGGGGGAGAAGCCGGTGCTGGTCAAGATCGCACCCGATCTGACCGAGGCGGCGATCGCCGAACTGCTGGAGGTCTGCCTGGCCCGTGGCGCCGCCGGGGTGATCGCCACCAACACCACCCTGTCCCGGGACGGGCTGGCCGGCGTCGACGTCGAGCGGGGCGCGCAGGCCGGTGGTCTCTCCGGTCGGCCGCTCACCGGGCGGGCCCGTGACGTGGTCGCCTTCGTGCACCGGGAGACCGGCGGCCGACTGCCGATCATCGGCGTCGGCGGGGTGCTGGACCCGGACGACGCGGCGCGGATGTTCGATGCCGGCGCCGCCCTGGTGCAGCTCTACACCGGCTTCATCTACCGGGGGCCGGCCCTGGTCCGCGCCGCCGCCCGCGCGACGGCCGCAACCGCGGCGCCGGATCCGGTCGCCGGCCGGTGACCGACCCCGGCGCGTCGCTGGCCCGGCCCCACCGGCGCCGAGCCAGCGACGCGCCGGGGAGCCCACCGCCACCGCTGCCGCCTCTGCTCCGCACCCCCGGGCGCGCCACCCGGGCACCCGGGCGGCGGACGAGGGGCGGCACATCCCCAAGGCGGGCGAACGAGTGATTCGACCTGACCGCAGGACGTCCACGACCGGACCGTCCGGACCGGTCCGGTCTGTCGTGCCTGGAATGGAGTACGCGTGACACCCGAGGAAATTCTGGCCGCGGACCGGGCCCACGTCTGGCATCCGTACGCCGCGCTGCCGCCGGCGAGCTCCCCGTACCTGGTGCGCAGCGCCGAGGGCGTACGGCTGCGGCTGGCCGACGGGCGGGAGCTGGTGGACGGGATGTCGTCCTGGTGGGCGGCGATCCACGGGTACCGGCACCCGGTGCTGGACGCGGCGGTGACCGACCAGCTCGGCCGGATGAGCCACGTGATGTTCGGCGGGCTCACCCACGAGCCCGCCGTACGGCTCGCCCGGACCCTGGTCGAGCTGACCCCGGAGGGTCTGGAGCACGTGTTCCTGGCCGACTCCGGCTCGGTCAGCGTCGAGGTGGCGGTGAAGATGTGCCTGCAGTACCAGCGGGCCGTCGGTCGCCCGCAGCGGCGCAGATTGGCGACCTGGCGGGGCGGCTACCACGGCGACACGTTCCACCCGATGAGCGTCTGTGACCCGGAGGGCGGGATGCACCACCTCTGGGGTGACGTGCTGCCCCGGCAGGTGTTCGCCCCGGTCCCGCCCGGCGGCTTCACCGACCCGCCCGACGACGCGTACGTGGCGGCGCTCGTGGAGACCGTCGAGCGGCACGCCGACGAGCTGGCCGCGGTGATCGTCGAGCCCGTCGTCCAGGGCGCCGGCGGGATGCGGTTCCACCACCCGGGATACCTGCGGGTGCTGCGCGAGGTGACCCGGGCGCACGGGGTGCTGCTGATCTTCGACGAGATCGCCACCGGGTTCGGCCGTACCGGCGCGATGTTCGCCGCCGAGCACGCCGGGGTGACGCCGGACGTGCTGTGCCTGGGCAAGGCCCTCACCGGTGGCTACCTGACGCTCGCGGCGACGCTCTGCACCCCGGAGGTCGCCCGGGGCATCTCCGCCGCCGGCGTGCTGGCGCACGGACCCACGTTCATGGGCAACCCGTTGGCCTGCGCGGTGGCCAACGCCTCCATCGGGCTGCTGCGGGCCGGGGACTGGTCGGCCCAGGTGGCCAGGGTCGGCGCCGGCCTGCGCGCCGGCCTGGAGCCCCTGCGCGGTGCGCCCGGCGTGGCCGACGTGCGGGTGCTCGGCGCGATCGGGGTGGTCCAGCTCGACCACGAGGTCGACCTCGGCGCGGCCACCGTGGCCGCGGCGGAGCACGGGGTGTGGCTGCGCCCGTTCCGCGACCTGGTCTACACGATGCCGCCGTACGTCACCGACGACGCCGACCTGGCCCGGATCACGGCCGGGGTGGCGGCGGCGGTGGCGGCCGGCTGAACCGCCTTCGGCAACGGACACCCGGGAGGCGGTCCGCCGCCCGGCAGGAGAGAGGGAGTACCGGATGGAGAGCTTCGGAACCCGGCTGCACCGGGCGATCAGCGAGCGGGGGCCGCTCTGTGTGGGCATCGACCCGCATCCCGGTCTGTTGGCCCGCTGGGGCCTCCCGGACGACGTCCAGGGGGTGGACCGGTTCACGCGAACCGTCGTGGAGGCGCTCGGTGACCGGGTTGCGGTGGTGAAGCCTCAGTCGGCCTTTTTCGAGCGATTCGGATCCCGCGGAGTGGGGATTCTTGAGTCAACTATCCGACAGTTACGGGAGGCCGGCTCGCTCGTTCTCCTCGACGTCAAGCGCGGCGACATCGGATCGACGATGAGCGCGTACGCCTCCGCGTACCTCGATCCATCCAGCCCCATGTATGTCGACGCGGTCACCGCGAGCCCCTACCTCGGAGTAGGTTCGCTCACGCCGATGTTCGAGTTGGCCGCCGAGCACGGCGGCGGCGTCTTCGTGCTGGCCCTCACCTCCAACCCCGAGGGCGCGGCCGTGCAGCGGGCCCGCACGGCCGACGGCCGCACCGTGGCGCAAACCGTGATCGACGAGATTTCCCAGCTCAACAGGGGTGCGACTCCGCTCGGAAGCTTCGGTCTGGTGGTCGGTGCGACCATCGGCGACACCGGTCACGACCTCTCCGGAGTGGGGGGTCCGCTGCTCGCCCCGGGGCTCGGCGCGCAGGGTGCCGGTGCCGCCGATCTGCGTACCGTCTTCGGTTCGAGCCTCGCCTCGGTGCTCCCGTCGTACTCCCGGGAAGTGCTCTCGGCCGGCCCCGACGTCGACGCCCTGCGGGCCGCCGCGGACCGCGTGTTGGCCGACTGTCGGGCCGTATTGCCTGCCCGGTGACTGACTGACGGGTCGGTCACCTTACGGTGATCATGCGGCCCCCACGTTGCCGAAAGCTCCGTTGGCCGCTAGTTTTCCCCGCGCTGGGAACCATGGACCCCTTGGTTCACAGCGACACCACGTTTCACAGATGCGGCGGTGCGCCCCGCCCGCCGCGATAGGGACCTGAGGAGAACTGGTGCCGCTCCCGTCACTGACCCCCGAACAACGCGCTGCCGCGCTCGAGAAGGCCGCGGAGATCCGCAAGGCCCGTGCTCAGCTGAAGGAGCAGCTCAAGCAGGGCAAGACCACTCTTGGTGCCGTCCTCGAGCGCGCCGAGAGCGACGACGTCGTCGGAAAGCTCAAGGTTTCGGCCGTCCTGCAGGCCATGCCGGGTATCGGCAAGATCCGGGCTACCCAGATCATGGAGAAGCTCAAGATCGCCGACAGCCGTCGCCTGCGTGGCCTCGGCGAGCAGCAGCGCAAGGCACTGCTTGGAGAGTTCGCCGCCAACTGAACCTGGCAGCGTGTAGAAACAAGCAGTGAGCACGGATGACGAGGCGCGCCCGGCTGCTCGGCTCACTGTCCTGGCTGGACCTTCGGGTTCCGGCAGGGAGAGTGTCGTCGAGCTGGTCCGGGCGCGTTCTCCGTCCGTGTGGGTCCCGGTGCCGGCAACCACCCGGCCGCGCCGGGAGTCGGAGATCGACGGGGACGACCGCGTTTTTCTCGCCCCCGCCGAGTTCGACCGCCGGCTCGCCGTGGGCGAGCTGCTGGAGTGGTCCCGGATCGGCAGTTACCGCCGGGGCACGCCGTACCCACCGCTGCGCGCCCGGCTCGACGCCGGGCAGCCGGTGCTGCTCCCGCTCGACCTGCCCGGCGCCGCGTTGGTGCGGGCGCGCCTGCCCGGTGCGCGGCTGGTGCTGCTGAGCCCACCGGGGTACGACCCCGGCCCCACCGTGACGGCCGCCTTCGCGCACACGCTGACCCACGACCGCACCGAGCGGGTGGTCGACGAGCTGGTAGGCTTACTCGGTTCTTCTTATCCGGACCCGGCCTGGTCGCGCGTGCGCGGCTGAGCGCCGGCGCCGTTGAGACTCAGCACCGCGTACGCGCGGCTCGAAAGACGCAGAGGTTAATTCGTGGGATCCATCGCCAACCCCGAAGGCATCACCAACCCGCCGATCGACGAGCTCCTCGAGAAGACGACGTCGAAGTACGCGCTTGTCATCTTCGCCGCCAAGCGCGCGCGCCAGGTCAACGCCTACTACAGCCAGCTCGGCGAGGGCCTGCTGGAGTACGTCGGCCCGCTCGTCGAGACCACCCCGCAGGAGAAGCCCCTCTCCATCGCCATGCGCGAGATCAACGCGGGTCTGCTCACCGCCGAGCCGACCGACCAGCCGTAAGCTCCCGCCGGCCGATGTCCGCCTCGATCGTCCTCGGGGTCGGCGGCGGCATCGCCGCCTACAAGGCGTGTGAGCTGCTGCGACTCTTCACCGAATCGGGCCACCAGGTCCGGGTCGTGCCGACCGCGTCGGCGCTCCGGTTCGTCGGGGCGCCGACCTGGGCGGCGCTCTCCGGCCAGCCGGTCGCCGACGACGTCTGGACCGACGTCCACGAGGTGCCGCACGTCCGGCTCGGTCAGCAGGCAGACCTGGTGGTGGTCGCCCCGACCACCACCGACCTGCTCGCCAAGGCCGCGCACGGGCTCGCCGACGACCTGCTGACAAACACCCTGCTGACCGCCCGCTGCCCGGTGCTGCTGGCCCCGGCCATGCACACCGAGATGTGGGAGCACCCGGCCACCGTGGCCAACGTCGCCACGCTGCGCGCCCGGGGGGTCCGGGTCATCGACCCGGCCGTCGGGCGTCTCACCGGGGTCGACACCGGCCGGGGCCGGCTGCCCGACCCGGCGGAGATCTTCGCCGTCGCCCGTCGGGTCCTGGCCCGAGGCGTCGCCGCCCCCGCCGACCTGGCCGGCCGCCGGGTGGTCGTCACCGCCGGTGGCAGCCGGGAGCCGCTGGACCCGGTCCGCTTCCTGGGCAACCGCTCCTCCGGCAAGCAGGGGTACGCGTTCGCCCGCGCGGCGGTCGCCCGAGGCGCCCGGGTCACACTGGTCGCGGCGAACGTCTCCCTCGCCGACCCCGCCGGCGTCGACCTGATCCGGGTCGGCACCACCGCCGAGTTGCGGGAGGCGACGCTGAAGGCCGCCGTCGAGGCCGACGCGGTGGTGATGGCGGCGGCTCCGGCCGATTTCCGGCCGGCGGCCTACGCGCCTGGCAAAATCAAGAAGTCCGACGATGGTGTCGCGCCCACCATCGAGCTCGTCACGAACCCGGACATCGCGGCGGAGCTCGGCCAGCGCAAACGACCGGAGCAACTGCTCGTGGTGTTCGCCGCCGAGACCGGCGACGCCGAGGCCAACGGCCGGGCGAAACTCGCCCGGAAGCGGGCCGACCTGATCGTCATCAACGAGGTCGGTCCCGACCTGGTCTTCGGCGCCGACACCAACACGGTGACGGTCATCGGCGCGGACGGCTCGGTCAGCCGGCTGCCCGAGCAGGCCAAGGACGCCGTGGCCGACGCCGTCTGGGATCTCGTCGTGGCGCGGTTGCCCGTCCGCTCCTGACGGGTGGAACAGAGCGCGACCGGTCCCTACACCGGCCGCAGTGGTGACTAGACTGCCGCGGAACGACCTCACACGCTTAGGAGTGCCGTGACACGCCGCCTCTTCACGTCCGAATCGGTCACGGAAGGCCACCCGGACAAGATCGCCGACCAGATCAGCGATGGCATCCTCGACGCGTTGCTGACCGAGGATCCGCACAGTCGGGTTGCGGTGGAAACCATGATCACCACCGGCCAGGTGCACATCGCCGGTGAGGTGACCACCAAGGCGTACGCCGACATCCCGACGATCGTCCGCCGGACCATCCTCGACATCGGCTACGACTCGTCGAAGAAGGGCTTCGACGGCGCGTCCTGCGGCGTCAGCGTCTCCATCGGCGCGCAGTCCGAGGACATCGCGCAGGGCGTGGACAACGCCTTCGAGCTGCGGACCGGGGCGTCGGAGAGCGCGCTTGACGCGCAGGGCGCCGGCGACCAGGGCATGATGTTCGGCTTCGCCTGCTCGGAGACGCCCGAGCTGATGCCGCTGCCGATCGCGCTGGCCCACCGGCTCGCCCGCCGCCTGGCCGCCGTGCGCAAGGACGGCACGATTCCCTACCTGCGCCCGGACGGCAAGACCCAGGTGACAATCGAGTACGAGGGGCTGCGCCCGGTCCGGCTGAACACCGTCGTCGTGTCCAGCCAGCACGCCGCGGACATCTCGCTGGACTCGCTGCTCACTCCCGACGTGCGCGACCACGTGATCGCCCCGGAGCTGGAGAGCCTCGGTCTGGACACCGACGGCTACCGGCTGCTTGTCAACCCGACCGGCCGGTTCGAGATCGGTGGCCCGATGGGTGACGCCGGGCTGACCGGTCGCAAGATCATCGTTGACACCTACGGCGGGTACGCCCGCCACGGCGGTGGCGCGTTCTCCGGCAAGGATCCGTCCAAGGTGGACCGCTCCGCCGCGTACGCGATGCGGTGGGTCGCCAAGAACGTGGTCGCCGCCGGTCTGGCCGAGCGGTGCGAGGCGCAGGTCGCCTACGCCATCGGCAAGGCCCACCCGGTGAGCCTGTTCATCGAGACGTTCGGCACCGAGACCGTGCCGGTCGCCTCGATCGAGAAGGCCGTCGCCGAGGTGTTCGACCTGCGTCCGGCCGCGATCATCCGGGACCTCAACCTGCTCCGCCCGATCTACCAGCAGACCGCCGCGTACGGCCACTTCGGCCGGGAGCTGCCGGACCTCACCTGGGAGAGCACCGACCGGGCCGCCGACCTCAAGTCGGCCGCGGGAGCCTGACCGCCACCACGCGTAGCGACCGGCGACCCGCGGACGGGTCGCCGGTCGCGCGCGTCTGCGTGGACGTGCCGCTGGCGCATCTGGACCGGCCGTTCGACTACCTGGTGCCGGCCGAGCTGGACGAGGTGGCGGTGCCCGGCACCCGGGTGAAGGTGCGTTTCGCCGGGCAACTCGTCGACGGGTGGCTGCTGTCCCGCGCCGACGACTCCGGGCACACCGGCCGGCTCGCGTACCTGGAGAAGGTCGTCTCGCCGGAGCCGGTGCTGGCGCCCGAGATCGCCCGGCTGGCCCGCGCGGTCGCCGACCGGTACGCGGGCAGCCTCGCCGACGTGCTCCGGCTCGCCGTCCCACCCCGGCACGCCCGGGTCGAGAAGGAGCCCCGCGACGACCAGCCGGCCCCCGCGGACGCGGCGCACGCCGAGCGGGTCGAGGGTGGCGCTGCCGCACCCACTGTCGACCCGCGCGGGTGGCGGGACTACCCGACGGGCCCGGCACTGCTGCGGGCGCTCACCGACGGCCGGGCGCCCCGCGCGGTCTGGTCGGCGTTGCCCGGCGAGGACTGGGCGGCCCGCTACGCCGACGCGGTGGCCGCCACCGTCGCCGGCGGACGCGGCGCGGTGGTCGTGGTGCCCGACGCCCGCGACCTGGACCGGCTGGACGCGGCGCTCACCGGCGTGCTCGGCCCGGGGCGGCACGTCAGTCTCTCCGCCGCCCTCGGGCCGGCCCGGCGCTACCGGGCGTTCCTCGCCGCCCGCCGTGGGCAGGTGCCGGTGGTGATCGGCACCCGGGCGGCGATGTTCGCCCCGGTGGACCGGCTCGGCCTCGTCGCCATCTGGGACGACGGCGACGACCTGCACTCCGAGCCCCGGTCGCCCTACCCGCACGCCCGCGACGTGCTGCTCACCCGCGTCCAGCTCGCCGAGGCCGGCGCGCTGGTCGGCGGGTACGCCCGCACCGCCGAGGCGCAGCTGCTGCTGGAGACCGGCTGGGCGCGCGAGGTGGTCGCCGAACGGGCCACCGTGCGGGCCCGGATCCCGGCCATCGCCCCGACCGGCGACGACCCGCAACTGGCCCGCGACCCGGGGGCCGCCACCGCCCGTCTGCCCAGCCTGGCCTGGACGGCCGCGCGCGACGCCCTCCGGCAGGACCTGCCGGTGCTGGTGCAGGTGCCCCGACGCGGCTACCTGCCGTCGATCTCCTGCGCCGAGTGCCGCACCCCGGCCCGCTGCGCGCACTGCTCCGGGCCGCTCGCCCTGCCCTCGGCCGGCGGCACCCCGGCCTGCCGGTGGTGCGCCCGGGTGGCCGCCGCGTACGCCTGCCCGCAGTGCGGTGGGCGGCGGCTGCGGGCCGCGGTGACCGGTGCCCGGCGGACCGCCGAGGAGTTGGGCCGGGCGTTTCCCGGCGTGCCGGTCCGCACCTCGGGGCGCGAGGAGGTGCTGACCGACGTGCCCGGCGGCGCGGCCCTGGTGGTGACGACGCCCGGCGCCGAGCCGGTCGCCGAGGGCGGCTACGGAGCGGTGCTGCTGCTCGACTCGTGGGCCCTGCTGACCCGGGCCGACCTGCGGGCCGGTGAGGAGGCGTTGCGCCGCTGGCTGGCGGCGGCAGCCCTGGCCCGTCCGGCGCCGGCGGGCCGGGTGGTGGTGGTCGCCGACGGCGCGCTCGCCCCGGTGCAGGCGCTGCTGCGCTGGGACGCCGCCTGGTTCGCCGGCCGGGAGTTGGCCGAGCGTCGGGAGTTGGGCTTCCCGCCGGCCGTCCGGATGGCGAGCGTCACCGGCCCGGCCGAGGCGGTGGCCGACCTGCTCGCCGCGGCCCGGCTGCCCGACGACGCCGAGGTGCTCGGGCCGGTGCCGGCCGAGGAGGGCCGGGAACGGATGCTGGTCCGGGTGCCCCGGGCCCGGGCCGCCGCGCTCGCCGAGGCGCTGCACTCGGCCGCCGGTGCTCGCGCCGCCCGCAAGGCCGCCGATCCGGTTCGTCTCCAGGTCGACCCGCTGAGCCTGTTCTGAGCGGTTTCGGTAGGTGTCGGCGAGCGGCGGCCCCGGCCCGCCCGGCCGGCCCTCGCACACCGCGTCCGACAAAGCGGTGGCGGTGGAGTGGTAGCATCGCCCGTCATGCCAAGGCGTACGACGGCTCCAGGTCGCGACGGAGCGTCAGAGGCGCCGTGCTGGGGCCGCCGCAGGATGGCGCGACGATGGCGGGAACGCGTCGGTCGGACGCGAAGTCGATGATGTCTTTGAGCCGGTGAGCAGGGGTGGACCAGTCGTGACCGTTGGACAATCGATCGTCTTCAACGGCGACCTCGGCAGCGGCAAGAGCACCGTGTCGGTCGAGATCGCCAAGCGGCTCAGCATGCGCCGGGTCAGTGTGGGGGACCTCTACCGGGAGATGGCGCAGCAGCGGCAGATGACCGCTCTGCAGCTCAATCTGCACGCCGAGCTCGACCAGGCCGTCGACGGCTACGTCGACCAGCTCCAGCGGGACATCGCCGCCTCCGGCGAGCGCCTCGTCATGGATTCCCGGCTGGCCTGGCACTTCTTCACCGACGCGCTCAAGGTGCACATGATCACCGAGCCGGGTGAGGCGGCCCGCCGGGTGCTCGCCCGGCCGTCCGGGCCGGCGGAGAGCTACGCCTCCCTGGAGGAGGCCAAGGCCAAGCTCCGGGAACGCAGCGCGAGCGAGCGCAGCCGGTTCATCGTCCGGTACGGGGTGGACAAGGCCCGACTGCGCAACTACGACCTGATCTGCGACACCACCCGTGCCACGCCGGCCGAGGTGATCGAGCACATCATCGCCGCGTACGAGGGAACGCTCGGCGCTGAGGTGCTGCGTGACGGGCCGCCGCTGCTGCTGCTGGACCCGGCCCGCGTCTACCCGACCGAGGACATCGCCACCCTGCGGGGTTTGTGGGACACCGACTTCGTCGGCGACGTGGCCGAGGCCGGTGACGAGGCGCTCGAACCGCTGAAGATCGGGTTCACCGGCGAGTACTTCTTCGTCGTCGACGGCCACCGTCGGCTCAGCGCCGCCCTCCAGAACGGTTTCTCCCTGGTCCCCGCCCAACTGGTCGCCGAGGTCGACGAGCCGGTCGTGGGCGGGATGACGGCGATCGACTACTTCGCCGCCCAGGTGCGCCCCGGCCTGGTCTACGACTGGGAGTCGGCGCACAAGATCCAGCTGCCGCTGCCCGAGCCCGCCCTCCTGCGGGGCGACGCGGTGCTCGCCGGGGATCCGGCCGCCAGCGCCTGAGCTGAGCGTGTGGCCGGGCCGGCACGCGGGGTGCGCGCCGGCCCGACCATCTGTGCGGTTGTCCCGTCGAGGGTTGCCTCAGCCGAGCACCACACCCGAGGCGCCGACGCCGGCCATGCCGGAGAAGATGTCCTCGTAGTAGAACCGCCAGGCGCAGACCCGACCGGTGGGGACGTAACCGGTACAGGCGACGGCGGTGTTGGTGTCGTCGATGGCGGTGTTGGTGCCGGTGGCCCAGACCTGGAGGGTGTTCGCCGCGTTCACGATCTCCACCGGGCCGCCGCTGTCACCCTGACCGACGGCGTTGGTGTGGGTGGTGTTCTCGGCCTGCACCTGACCGCAGACAGTGCCGAAGTCGCGCACGTTGATGCAGAGGTTGCGGGCCTTCACCTGGATCGAGCACCGGGTGCCGGAGTACGCGCCCGAGGAGCACACCCAGTTGCCGACCTGGCTGGCCGACGCGCCGATCACCTGGTTGTTGAACTCACTGACCACGTTGCCGGCCGCGTCGGTGCTGTTGTTGAAGACCCGGCCGCCGCCGCTGCCCGCGATGAGCAGGGTGTCTGAGCTGGTGTTGCGGGCGCTGACCGTGCCGATCGTCTGCCCGGTCGGGTCGGTCGCCAGGACGTTGAGGTTGGCGCAGTGCGCGGCGGAGAGCACCCGCGACACCCCGCCCTGCCACACGCCGAAGCCGGTCGAGCAGCCACCGCCGGTGGCGGTGTTGCGCCACGCGGCGCCACCCCACCACGGCGGCGAGTCGTCCCATCGGGTCGCCGGCGCGGCGGCGACCCCGGTCTGCACTGTCACCGGCACGCCGGCGAGAGCCGTCGCCCCGAGCAGCCCGCTCTGCGTGCCGACAAGCAGGCCGGCACCGTCGGCCCGCGGGCCGACCGTGGTGATCTTGTCGCCGGCCTTGGCCCGCAGCCGGTCGGCAGCGACCATCAGTTCCCGCTGGGTGTACGGGGCGGACAGCACCCGGGTCGCGACTGTGGACCGGGCGACGGCCACCACGTTGGCTGGCGGCTCACCCTTCCAGTAGACCTGGAGTTCCCGATTGGTGGGATCGGCGACGACACCGGCGAAGCCGGAGTTCGCGTTGCGCTCGGCGGCGTTCGTGATCCGCGCGGCGGCGGTGTTCATGCGCTGTTGCAGTCGGAGCAGCTCCGACCAGGAGGCGAAGCCGCCGGGCACCGGCGTGCTGTCGACGAACGATCCGGCGTTGGCGGGCTTGCCGGCGGGTGCGGCGGTAGCCGGTGCGGCGGTCACGCCAGCGGCGAGCAGCGTGAGGCCGAACGCGGCGACGGCGGCGCGACGCAGCAGCGACGGGGACCGCCGGACGGTCAGATGTGGACGGATCATCAGTACCTCTTCCCCCAGGGGTTGTGGAGCGGGTCGAACCCGCACCAGGACGGTGGCACGGGTCCTCGGCTGCGCGCGGCGCATCCTGGACAGGGCTGGACACGGCCGGACAGCGCCGGACGGTCCACCCTCCGGGATGGAACTGTCAGAACATCGGCGCTCGCCTATCGATTGGCGCTGGGGCGGAATTAGCCTGCCCGTGCTCATCCGGGGCGGCCGGGTGACCGGGGGGTGGGAACCGATGTCCGACCAACGGGTACCTCTCGGGCAACCGGCGGCACCGGGATCGTCCGCGGCGTTCGAGGTGGCCCGCGGCGGCGCTGAGGCGCAGACCCTCCAGGAACTGGCCGGGCTGTTACGCCAGTTGCGCCGTCGGGAGGCCCGGCAGCAGGGCGAGACCCAGCTGACGTACCGGCAGTTGGCCGCGAAGACCGGCTGGTCGCGCGGGATCATCGGGGAGTACTTCGCCGGCAACATCCTGCCTCCGCCGGAGCGCTTCGACGCCCTCATCAGGCTGCTCGGAGCAACCCCCGCCGAGCAGGGGGTGCTGGCCACGGCACGGGACCGGGTCGAGGAGCGCCGCCGAACCCCGAACCGGGACCACGCGACCACCGGACGGGCGAGCGCCGGGGCCGGACGGGCCAGGGCCGGCGGTCCGCGCCCCGGCGCGCTGGCGGCCCGGTTCCCGGTGCCCCGCCAACTGCCCCCGGCGCTGCCGGGTTTCGTCGGGCGTGCCGCCCAGCTCGCCGAGCTCGACGCCGCGTGCGCCGGCCCCGACGGGTCCGGGGACGGCGACCCGGCGGCGGTCACCGTCATGACGTTGTCCGGCACGGCCGGCGTCGGCAAGACGACGCTGGCGGTGCACTGGGCGCACCGGGTCGCCGACCGTTTCCCGGACGGCCAGCTCTACGTCGACCTGCGCGGGTTCGACTCCTCCGGAGCGGTGGTGACGGCCGTCGAGGCGGTCCGGGGGTTCCTGGAGGCCCTGGAGGTGCCGCCGGAACGAATCCCCACCCACCTGCCCGCGCAGGTCGGCCTCTACCGCAGCCTGCTCGCCGGCCGCCGGATGCTGGTGCTGCTCGACAACGCCCGCGACGTCGAGCAGGTTCGTCCCCTGCTGGTCGGCAGCCCGAGCTGCCTGGTCCTGGTCACCAGCCGCAACCAGCTCGCCGGACTGATCGCCGCCGAAGGCGCCCGGCCGATCGGCGTGGGCCTGCTCAGCACCGTCGAGGCCTGGCAACTGCTGGCCCGGCGACTCGGCGCGGACCGGTTGGCGGCCGAACCGCAGGCGGTGGACGAGATAATCGAGCGGTGCGCGCGGCTGCCGCTGGCGCTGGCGGTGCTCGCCGCCCGAGGCGCGGCGAACCCCGCCTTCGGGCTGGCCGCCCTCGCCGACGAGCTGCGCGAGGCGCCGCACCCGCTGGACTCGTTCGACGGTGGCGACGCCGGCACCGACGTGCAGGCGGTCTTCTCCTGGTCGTACCGGAGCCTGACGCCCGCGGCAGCGCGCCTGTTCCGGCTGTTCGGCTGCCATCCGGGGCCGGAGATCGGGGTCGCCGCGGCGGCCAGCCTGGCCGGGCTGCCCCGCGGTCAGGTGCCCCGACTGCTTGCGGAGTTGGCCCACGCGCACCTGGTCACCGAGCAGGCCCCCGGCCGGTTCGGCGCGCACGACCTCCTCCGGGCGTACGCGGCGGAGCTGGCGGAACGTCTCGAGCCGGCGGACGCCCGGCGGGCCGCGATCCAGCGTGGGCTGGACCACTACCTGCACACCGCGCACGCGGCCGCGCTGCTGCTGCAACCGGGCCGGGATCCGGTCACCCTGGCCGCCGCCCCACCGGGCGTGCTGCCCGAGGAGATCACCAACCACGGTCAGGCGCTGGCCTGGTTCACCATCGAGTACCCGGTGCTGCTGGCGGCGGTCGCCCACGCCCGACGGGCCGGGTTCGACGGCCATGCCTGGCAGTTGGCCTGGACACTTGTGGACTTCCTGCAACGGCGGGGGCGGTGGACGGACCTGGCCGTCGCCCAGCGGACCGCCCTGGCCGGGGCGCGGCGGGCGGGAGACCTGCTCGGGCAGGCGAACGCCCACCGGGACCTGGCCCGGGTGCTCTCCCGGCTGGGCCGGGTGGACGAGGCGGCCCGGAACTACCGCCAGGCCCTTGTCATCTTCGAGGCGTTGGGTGACCACACCGGGCAGGCGCGTACCCACCGGGCGTTCGGCGCGATGCTCGACGGACTCGGCCGGTACGCCGAGGCGTTGGACCACGGCCAGCGGGCACTGGCGCTGTACCGGGCCGCCGGTCATCCGGCCGGGGAGGCCAGCGCCCGCAACGCGGTGGGTTGGGCCCACGCCCAGCTCGGCCAGTACGGGCCCGCGCTGGCGCACTGCGAGCAGGCGTTGGCGCTGCTGCGCCCCACCGGGGACCGGCACGGTGAGGCGAACACCTGGGACAGCCTCGGCTTCATCCACGCCCGGCTGGGTGACCACCGCGCGGCGATGCGCTGTTACCAGCGGGCGCTCGGGTTGTACCGGCGGATCAGCGACCGCTACGACGAGGCGGACACCCTGTCCCGGCTCGGCGAGAGCCGACACGCGGCGGGGGACACGCCCGGCGCCGTCCGCACCTGGCGGCGGGCCCTGGGCATCCTCGACGACCTCGGCCACCCGGACGTCGAGCGGGTGCGTGAGCTGCTGAGCCGGGCGACGGCCGGCTGCGCGACGCCGGGCTGACGCCCGCCCACGAGCTGGCCGGACGTCGGCGAGGGGTCGCCGCCGGGCGTGCTCGGCCGGTGCCCGGACGCCGACCGGTGACGCTCGGCACACCGGCGGTGGCCGATCGAGGTACGCCGGCCAGTGTGCGGCCGGGCACTCCGTAGACTGGTACGGCACCGCCCGTCCACCTGTCGAAGGAGCCATCCCGCGTGACCGTTCAGCCCATCCGTCTTTTTGGGGATCCGGTGCTGCGCACGCCGGCCGATCCGGTGGTCGACTTCGACGCCGAGCTGCGTCGGCTCGTCGCCGACCTCACCGACACGATGCGTGAGCAGAACGGCGCCGGCCTGGCCGCGCCGCAGCTCGGCGTGAGTCTGCGGGTGTTCACCTTCGACGTCGACGACGTGCTCGGGCACCTGATCAACCCGGTGCTCGAGTTTCCCGACGAGGAGGAGCAGGACGGCCCGGAGGGCTGCCTGTCCATCCCCGGGCTCTACTTCGACACCAAGCGTCGGCAGAATGTCATCGCCAAGGGCTTCAGCTCCTTCGGCGACCCGGTGCAGATCGTCGGCACCGGCCTCATGTCGCGGTGCGTCCAGCACGAGACCGACCACCTCGACGGGGTGCTCTTCCTGGACCGACTGGACCAGGAGGGGCGCAAGGAGGCGATGAAGGCGATCCGTCAGGCCGAGTGGTACGACGCGGCGGCTCCACCGACTGTCAAGCTGAGCCCGCACCTCAGCGACCCCTTCGGTCTGGGTCGGTGACCCCGATGCGTGTGATCTTCGCCGGTACGCCGGCCGTCGCCGTTCCCGCCCTGGCCGCCGTCGCCGCCTCCCGGCACGACCTGCTCGCCGTGGTCACCCGGCCGGACGCGCCCGCCGGGCGTGGGCGTGGCCTGTCCCGTTCCCCGGTCGGCGAGTGGGCCGACGCGCAGGGCGTCGAGGTGCTCACGCCGGCCCGCCCCCGCGACCCCGAGTTCCTCGACCGGCTGCGTGAGCTCGCGCCGGACTGCGTGCCGGTGGTCGCCTACGGTGCGCTGGTGCCGCCGGCCGCCCTGGAGATCCCCCGGCACGGCTGGATCAACCTGCACTTCTCGTTGCTGCCCGCGTGGCGGGGCGCCGCTCCCGTGCAGCACGCCGTGCTGCACGGCGACGAGCTGACCGGGGCCAGCGTCTTCCAGTTGGAGGAGGGCCTGGACACCGGCCCGGTCTACGGCACCCTGACCGACGAGATCCGGGCCACCGACACCTCCGGTGACCTGCTGGACCGGCTCGCCGAGTCCGGCGCCGGGCTGCTGGTGGCGGTGCTCGACGCGATCGCCGACGGCACCGCCCGAGCCGAGCCGCAGCCCGCCGACGGGGTGTCGCTGGCGCCGAAGCTGACGGTGGAGGACGCCCGGGTGCGCTGGACCGACCCGGCCTTCGCCGTGGACCGCCGGATCCGGGCGTGCACCCCGGCCCCGGGCGGCTGGACCACGTTCCGGGGCGAGCGGGTGAAGCTCGGCCCGGTGGTGCCGGTGCCCGACGGACCCGACCTGAAGCCCGGGGAGTTGCTTGTGGAGAAGTCCCGGGTGTTGGCCGGCACGGCGACCGTGCCGGTTCGCCTCGGTGAGGTCCGCGCCGCGGGCAAGCGGGCCATGGGCGCGACCGACTGGGCGCGCGGCGTCCGGGTCGGCACCGGAGAGGACTTCGCGTGACAGCCCCGGAAGGCACCCGCCCCACCCGTTCCGGCCCGCCCGCGGGTCGTGGCGGGGACCGCCGGCCGGTCCGGCCACCACTGGACCGCCCGCGCCGCGCGGCGTACGAGGCGGTGGCCGCGGTGCACCGCGACGACGCGTTCGCCAACCTGGTGCTGCCCATCATCCTGCGCGAGGAGGGGCTGTTCGGCCGGGACGCGGCCTTCGCCACCGAGCTGACCTACGGCACCCTGCGCAACCTGGGCACGTTGGACGCGATCCTGACCGACGCCGCCGGCCGGGACGTGGCCCGGATCGACCCACCGGTCCGCGACGCGCTGCGGCTCGGGGCGTACCAACTCCTGCACACCCGGGTGCCCGCGCACGCCGCGGTGTCCTCGACGGTGGACCTGGTCCGTTCGGTGGCTCCGGGCGCGACCGGCTTCGCCAACGCGGTGCTGCGCGAGGTGTCCAGCCGGGACGCGGACGCCTGGGTGGCGAAACTCGCCCCGCCGATGGAGACCGACCCGGTCGGGCACCTGGCGGTGGCGTACAGCCATCCGCAGTGGATCGTGCGGGCCTTCTCCGAAGCGCTCGGCGGCGATCTCGGTGAGACGGCCCGGCTCCTGATCGAGGACAACGAGCGGCCCCCGGTGCACCTGTGCGCCCGGCCCGGCCTGATCGACCCGATCGAGCTGGCCGACCAGGTCGGCGGGGCGCCCGGCGCCTTCTCGCCGTACACCGTCTATCTGCCCGGCGGCGCGCCGGGCGACATCCCGGCGGTGGTCGACGGCCGGGCCCACATCCAGGACGAGGGCTCCCAGCTGGTCGCCGCGGCACTCGCCGACGCGCCACTGGACGGCCCGGACGGGCGATGGCTGGACTTGTGCGCCGGACCGGGCGGCAAGGCCGGCCTGCTCGGCGCGCTGGCCGCGCAGCGTGGCGCGCGGGTGACAGCGGTGGAGGTGGCCGAGCACCGCGCCCGTCTGGTCTCCCTGGCGACCCGCGACCTGCCGGTCACCGTGCTGGCCATGGACGGCCGTGACGTCGGCGGCGACCCGAAGCTGCCGGAGCAGCACTTCGACCGGGTGCTCGTGGACGCCCCCTGCACGGGGTTGGGCTCGCTGCGGCGCCGGCCGGAGTCGCGGTGGCGTCGCCAACCGTCCGACCTGCCGCCGCTGACCCGGCTGCAACGGGAGTTGCTGGGAGCGGCGTTGCGGGCGGTCCGCCCGGGTGGTCTGGTCGCCTACGTGACCTGCTCGCCGCACACCGTCGAGACGCACGTGACGGTCACCGAGGCGGCCCGCCGCAGTGGCGTCGCTGTGGACTTCGTCGACGCCCGGACGCTGCTGCCGGCCGGCATGCCCGGTCTGGGTGACGGGCCGACGGTGCAGCTCTGGCCGCACCGCCACGGCACCGACGCGATGTTCCTCGCCGTCCTGCGGCGAGGCTGACGGGCTCACGTCCGGCCGGTCACCCGACCGGCCGGACGCGGGACGCTCAGGTGACCGGGAGTCCCTTGGTGCCGGCGTTGCGCATCGAGCGGGTCAGGTTCCGATCGGAGATCCAGAGGAAGCACTGCACGCCGCGGTTGCCGTTCTTCCACTCCTCCTCGTACGGCTGGTAGTAGATCGTGCCGGCGCGGAAGTCGAGCTGGGAGTTGTCCGGCACCTTGGCGTACCTGGCGATCATCGTCTGGCAGGCGCGGTGGGTCTTCTTGACGGTGCGGGAGAACTCGGCGTAGCTGATCTCCGGGGCCTGCCAGACCCCGACGAACTCGGCGTGGTGCTTGGCGGTGCAGGAGACCGGCACCATCTCGTCGATGTCGTCCTTGACCAGCTTGGGGTTGAAGCAGCGGTACGCCAGGGGCGCCGCGCCGGACAGCGCACCCCGGAGGCTGCCGGTGCGCGGGCCGGCGGTGGTGTCGTCGATGCTGGCGATCTCGCTGACGTCGCAGCGGTACCAGCGGGCGCCGCCCGTCCAGGCCTGCGGTGACGGCAGCACCACGGTCAGGCCGAGCCGCCCGGAACGCCAGTCGGCGCCCACCGCCTTGTTGACCTCCGTGTCGCACCCGGCCTGCGCGGCCCGCATGCCGGCCGAGCCGGGCTGCGGGGGCGTGCCCGGCTCGGCGTTCGGGCCGGTGAGCGTGCCGACGTGCATCGTCTCCACCAGGTGCGATTCGGTGCACGCCGTCGGGTTGTAGCCGGTCAGGAAGCCGATCTGCTGGGAGGTCGGGTGGCAGACGTCGGCGGCGGGCACGAACTGCTGCGCCGCGACGGGCGCCGGCCAGTCGTCGACGAGGTCACTGTCGACTCCGGCGGGCGCGCTGCACCCGGCCAGCACCAGGGCCACTGCCGCACCCCCGGCGTACGCCGCCCACCACCGTCGCATGCCTGACCTCCCGCCACTGTGGCCTCCGGCCGGACCCCGCCGGTCGGTAGCGCCACGGCGCAGCAGCATACGGCACCGGTGCTCAGATGGCGGGCAGTCCCTCGGGGCCCGCGCCGCGCATCGAGCGGGTGAGTTTGCGGTCGTCGCTCCACAGGAAACAGCGCACCCCACGGTCGCCCTCCTCCCACTCCCGTTCCGAGGGCGGGTAGTAGATGGACCCGGCCCGGTACGGCAGGTCCTTGTTGTTCGGCACGGCGGCGTACGCGGCGATCAGCGCCATGCAGCGCTTGTGGGACTGCGCGGCGGAGCGGGTGAACTCCGCCCAGCTGGTGTCCCGTTCCTGGTAGACGCCCACGAACTCGGCGCGGTGCGGCTCGGTGCAGAGCACCGGCGCCATGTAGTTGAGGTTGTCGCCGATCAGCTTGGGGTCGAAGCAGCGGTGGGTCAGCGGGCTGTCGCCGATCAACGCGCCGCGCAGGCTGCCGGTGCGGTTCACCGGGCGGGTGTTGTCGATGCTGCCGGTCTCGCTGAGGTCGCAGCGGAACCAGCGCGCGCCGCCGGCCCAGGCCGGTGCCGACGGCAGCGCCAGGGACAGCGCGAGTCGGGCCGTGTGCCAGTCGCCGCCGAGCACCTCTCGGGCCCGTTGGTCGCACTCGGCGCGGGCCGTGCGCAACGCCGACGATCCGGGCGCCGGCCGGGTCTCGGTCAGCGCGTCGGGGCCGACGAAGGCGCCGACGTGGATGGCCTCGGCCAGGTGGTTGCGCGCGCAGTCCACTGTCTCGTAGGTGCTGGCCTGCACGACCGCGGTGATCCGGGGCAGGCAGGTGTCGGTGGCGGGGGTGAACGGCGTCGGGACCCGCAGCGCCGGCCAGTCGTCGGTGAGATCACCGTCCGCGCCCCGCGCCGGCGTGCAGCCGACCAGCAGTATCGTCGTGACGCCGGCCAGCACCAGCACTGGAAGCCACCGTCGCATCGTCCGCCCTTCCGGGAACTGGCGGCCGGTCACCGCGCCCGCGGCGAAACCCCGGCGGGTGGGCACCCTTCGGCACCGTCCCGCTTGGAGTGTCGTCGCGTTTCCGTCGATCGGCCAGCCACTCATGTCTGTTCGTCCGGATTCGGCAGTCCGGAGCGACTAATTCTGCACCACTGGTCACTGGCGCATCACAACGCGTCGGAGTTGGTGCCGCGATGCGGGTGGCGGGTGACCGCGTTCGTACACTGGCCCCGTGACCGTACCGCCGCCGATCGTCGCGCCGAGCATTCTGGCCGCCGATTTTGCCCGCCTCGCCGAAGAGGTCCGTGCCGTCGAGGACGCCGCGGACTGGTTGCACGTCGACGTGATGGACAACCATTTCGTGCCGAACCTGACCATCGGGCTGCCGGTGGTGCAGAGCCTGCGGGCGGTCACCGCGATGCCGTTCGACGTGCACCTGATGATCGAGGATCCGCGCCGCTGGGCCCCCGGTTACGCCGACGCGGGGGCGTACAACGTCACCTTCCACGCGGAGGCGGCCGACGACCCGGTGGCGCTGGCCAAGGACCTGCGCTCGGCGGGCGCGAAGGCCGGCCTGGCCATCGACCGGGACACCCCGATCGAGCCGTACCTGGACCTGCTGCCCAGCTTCGACACCCTGCTGATCATGACGATCAAGGCCGGCTTCGGTGGGCAGCGGTTCATCCCGCAGTTGCTGGACAAGGTGCGGGCCGCCCGCCGGCACGTCTCGGCCGGGCACCTGGAGCTGCGCATCGAGGTGGACGGCGGGATCGCCGCGGACACCATCGAACAGGCGGCCGCCGCCGGCGCCGACGCCTTCGTGGCCGGCACCGCCGTGTACGGCGCCGCCGACCCGGCGGAGGCGGTACGCCACCTGCGGGCACTGGCGGAACGCGCGGCTCCCGGGGCCTGAGGTGGAGCCCGAGGTCGACCGCAAGGACATCATCCTCGTCGTCGACGACGACGAGGACATCGCTCGTTTCGTCGAGTTCAACCTGCGGCTGCACGGCTTCGAGGTGATCCACGCCAGCGACGGCCAGGAGGCCCTGGAGGTCATCGAACGCCAGCGACCGGACCTGGCGGTTGTCGACCTCATGATGCCCCGCATCGACGGGCTGGAGCTGACCCGGCGGCTGCGCGCCGACCCGATGACCTCCGCCCTGCCGGTGATCATGCTGACGGCCAAGGGGATGACGGTCGACAAGGTGCACGGGCTCAGCGCCGGCGCCGACGACTACCTGGTCAAGCCGTTCGACACCGCCGAGTTGGTGGCGCGGGTCTCGTCCACGCTGCGTCGCAACAAGGAGTTCCGGGAGGTCTCCCCGCTGACCGGGCTGCCCGGCAACAGCCGGATCCGTCGGGAGATCAGCGACCGGGTCCGGCACGGCGTGGACTACGCGGTCGGCTACATCGACATCGACCGGTTCAAGAGCGTCAACGACCGGTACGGCTTCGTCCGCGGCGACGACTTCATCTCCGCGCTGGCCCGCAGCCTGCACCGGGCGGTGGTGGCGGTGGGGTTGCCACCGGCCTTCCTCGGCCACGTCGGCGGTGACGACTTCGTCATCGTCTGCACCCCGGACCAGGTCCGCCCGCTGACGTCCCGTGCGGTCGTCGACTTCGAGAAGTCGGCCGACACGCTCTACGACGCCACCGACCGCGAGCGCGGTTTCGTCGAGTTGAAGGACCGGCGGGGCACCATCCGCCGCGCGGCCCTTGTCACGCTCTCCATCGGGGTGTCGCTCTCCGACGCCGGCAAGCGGTTCACCGACCCGCTGGAGGCGATCGCGGTGGCCTCGGAGATGAAGACGGTGGCCAAGAGTCAACCGGGGTCGTACGTTGCCGTGGACCGGCGTCGTGGTGTCACGTGAGCATGACGCCCCTGTGAAGTAGCTCGCGTGGGTGGCGACGCACCCCCGTCGGCGTGTAAGACTGCCCTGTACCCACCACGCGCTGGCGGGACTCGGTGAAATTCCGAACCGGCGGTGATCCACGGTCCAACCGTGGTCAGCCCGCGACCCGGACGGCTCTGCCGCCCGGTGGACCTGGTGAAAATCCGGGGCCGACGGTTGGGAGCGGTTCGTCCGCCCCCAGACAGTCCGGATGGGAGACAGCGCGCGGGACGGACGGGTCCGAGCCGGCCGCTGGCTTCAGCGTGCCGTGCCGACCCTCCGGGGGCGGCTGTGCCGTTCCCGGAATCCGCCACCGCCTGCCCGCGGCCCGATTGCCGCAGCCTCCCTGACCGCCCGCGCGCGGACCGGCGAGTGAGAGGGCAGGGCAGGGCGATGGCCAGCGTCTCCGTCGACGAGGCGATGCGGCGTGCGATCGAGTTGGCCGCACGCGGGCTTGGCACCACCAGTCCCAACCCGGTGGTCGGCTGCGTGCTGCTCGACGAGGACGGCCAGGTCGTCGGGGAGGGATTCCACGCCTACGCCGGCGGGCCGCACGCCGAGATCGTCGCGTTGGCCCAGGCCGGGCAGCGCGCCAAGGGCGGCACCGCTGTCGTCACCCTGGAACCCTGCAACCACACCGGCCGCACCGGCCCCTGCAGCACCGCGCTCGTCCAGGCCGGGGTGGCCCGGGTGGTCATCGCCGTGCCCGACCCCAACCCGGTCGCCACCGGCGGCGCCGCCACCCTGCGCGCCGCCGGGGTCCGGGTCGATCTGGGGGTACGCGGCGAGGAGGCCGAGGCCGGCAACGTCGCCTGGCTGACCTCGATGCGCCGCGGCTGGCCGTACGTCATCTGGAAGTACGCCGCCACGCTCGACGGGCGCTCCGCCGCGGCGGACGGCACCAGCATGTGGATCACCTCGGAGGCGGCCCGGATCGACGTGCACGCGCTGCGCGGCACCGTCGACGCGGTGCTCGCCGGGGTGGGCACCGTGCTCGCCGACGACCCCCGGTTGACCGCCCGCAACCTGCGCGACGGCAGCCTGGCCATCCGGCAGCCGCTGCGGGTGGTCGTGGACAGCTCGGGGCGTACCCCGGCTGACGCCCGGGTCCGCGACGGCGCCGCGCGGACGTGGATCGCGACCGCCGACGAGGTCGGCGCCGGCCCGGACGGCCGGGTCGACCTGTCGGCGCTGCTCGCGGCGCTGCACCAGCGTGGGGTCCGCGCGGTGCTGCTGGAGGGCGGCCCCCGACTGGCCGGCGCGTTCCTGCGGGCCGGCCTGGTCGACAAGATCGTCTCCTACGTCGCGCCCCGGTTGCTCGGCGCCGGCCCGACCGCCCTGGTCGACGCGGGAGTGACCACCATCGCTGAGGCCATCGATCTGGAGTTCGTCGACGTTACGCAGATCGGTCCGGATCTTCGGATCACCGCTTTGCCCCGGAAAAGGGAGGGCTGAGATGTTCACCGGCATTATCGAGGAGTTGGGCGAGATCGTCCGGGTGACGGCTACCGCAGGCGATTCGGCGCTGGTCGCCGTGCGCGGTCCGCTCGTCACGTCTGACGCCCGGCACGGCGACTCTATCGCGGTCAACGGCGTCTGCCTGACCGTCGTGGAGGTCGGCGACGGGGTCTTCACCGCCGACGTGATGGGGGAGACGCTGCGCCGCTCCGCGCTGGGCGCGCTGAGCGTCGGCGACCCGGTCAACCTGGAGCGGGCCGCCGCCCTCGGCAGCCGGCTCGGCGGGCACCTGGTGCAGGGCCACGTCGACGGCGTCGGTGAGCTGATCTCCCGGGAGCCGGCCGAGCAGTGGGAGACGGTCCGGTTCCGACTGCCCGCCGCGCTGTCCCGGTACGTGGTGGAGAAGGGCTCGATCACCATCGACGGCGTCTCGCTGACAGTGGCCGAGGTGGGCGCTGACGAGTTCGCCGTCGGGTTGATCCCGACCACGCTCAAGCTGACCACGCTCGGCGCCAAGGGTGTCGGCGACCCGGTGAACCTGGAGGTCGACGTGCTGGCCAAGTACGTCGAGCGGCTGCTCGGCGACCGGCTCACCGACGCTCGCGGGCCGGCCGTGACCCCGAGCGAGGTGGCGTGATGGGTCCGCTCAGCTGGCTGCTGGACGCACAGGTGCAGGTGGCCGGCTCGCCGGTACTGGCCCGGGAGATCGTCGGCAACGCCTTCGGGCTGATCTCCGCGCTGCTCGGGCTGCGCCGGCTGGTCTGGGCGTGGCCGGTCGGAATGGTCGGTAACGCGCTGCTGCTCACCGTCTTCCTCGGCGGGGTGTTCGCCACCCCCCAGGAACACGACCTGTACGGGCAGGCCGGCCGGCAGGTGTTCTTCTTCGCGGTCAGCGTCTACGGCTGGTGGCGCTGGCAGCGCAACCGTCGCGCCGACGCCGGTCAGGCGGCGGTCGTCCCGCGCTGGGCCACCGGGCGGGAGCGGCTGATGCTGCTGCTGGCCGCCGCGATCGGCACCGCCGCGGCGTACCCGGTGCTCAAGGCGCTGGGCTCGTGGGGTCCGCTGCCCGACGCCTGGATCCTCACCGGCAGCCTGCTTGCCACCTACGGCATGGCCCGTGGCTGGGTGGAGTTCTGGCTGCTCTGGATCGCTGTGGACGCGGTCGGCGTGCCGCTGCTGCTGCGCGGCGGCTTCTATCCGTCGGCGGTCATGTACCTGATCTACGGCGCCATCTGCGCCTGGGGCTTCGCCGCCTGGTGGCGCACCTCGCGCGCCACCCGGCCCGCACCCGCCCGTCCCATCTACACGGAGGCCGTCGCGTGACCAGCTTCGGGGATATCGAGCAGGCGATCGCGGAGATCGCCGCCGGCCGGCCGGTCGTCGTTGTCGACGACGCCGACCGGGAGAACGAGGGCGACCTGATCTTCGCGGCCGAGCTGGCCACGCCGGAGCTGATGGCGTTCATGGTGCGCTACAGCTCCGGGTACGTCTGCGTGGCGTTGACCGAGAGCGAGGCCGACCGCCTCGACCTGCCGCCGATGCACCACACCAACCAGGACCGGCGCGGCACCGCCTACACGGTGACAGTGGACGCCCGGGAGGGCGTCGGCACCGGCATCTCGGCGGCCGACCGCGCGCACACCAGCCGGCTGCTCGCCGCGGCGGAGACCGACCCGACCGACCTGTCCCGGCCCGGGCACGTGGTGCCGCTGCGCGCCCGCGAGGGCGGGGTGCTGCGGCGACCCGGGCACACCGAGGCGGGGATCGACCTGACCCGGCTGGCCGGGCTGCGGCCGGCCGGTGTGCTCTGTGAGCTGGTCAACGACGACGGCACCATGATGCGGGTGCCGGACCTGGAGAAGTTCTCCGCCGAGCACGGCCTCACGCTGATCACCATCGCCGACCTGATCGCCTACCGGCGCCGTACCGAGAAGCAGGTCGAGCTGGTCGCGGACGCCCGGATGCCGACGCGGCACGGGGTGTTCCGGGCGCTGGGCTACCGCGCCGAGCACGACCCGGCCGAGCACGTCGCCATGGTGCTGGGTGACCTCGGTGACGGCCAGGACGTGCTGGTCCGGGTGCACTCCGAGTGCCTCACCGGGGACGTGTTCGGCTCGCTGCGCTGCGACTGCGGGCCGCAGCTGGACGCCGCGCTGGCCCGGGTCGGACGGGAGGGCCGGGGCGTGGTGCTCTACGTCCGCGGACACGAGGGGCGCGGCATCGGGCTGCTGCACAAGCTGCAGGCGTACCAGTTGCAGGACTCCGGCCGCGACACCGTGGACGCCAACCTCGACCTGGGCCTGCCGGCCGACGCCCGCGACTACGGCACCGGCGCGCAGATCCTCTACGACCTGGGCGTGCGCTCGATGCGGCTGCTGACCAACAACCCGGCCAAGCGGGCCGGGCTGGAGGGGTACGGGTTGACCATCACCGGCCGGGAGGGGTTGCCGGCCGGCGCGCACCCGGAGAACCTGCGCTACCTGCGCACCAAGCGGGACCGCATGGGTCACCTGCTTGACGAGTTGGACGAGGTGTCCGAGGCGCCGCTGGGGCGTCCGGTCGCCAACGACGAGATCGGAGCATGACGATGGCGGGTTTCGGTGAGCCGGGAGTCGACGCGGTGGACGCCGCGGGGCTGACCGTCGGGGTCGTGGCCGCCCGGTGGCACGGTGACCTGACCGACCACATGCTCGAACGGGCCGTGGCCGCCGCCGAGGCGTGCGGGGCCCGTTCCGTCGTCGCCCGGGTCGCCGGCTCGGTCGAGTTGCCGGTGGTGGCCCAGGCCCTCGCGCGCCGCTGCGACGTGGTGGTCGCTCTCGGCGTGGTGGTGCGCGGCTCCACCGCGCACTTCGACTACGTCTGCCGCTCGGTGACCGACGGGCTGACCCGGGTGGCGCTGGACGAGGGCAAGCCGGTGGCGCACGGGGTGCTGACCGTGGAGACCATCGAGCAGGCCCGCGACCGGGCCGGCCTGCCCGGCTCGGCCGAGGACAAGGGCTGGGCGGCCACCGTGGCCGCGCTCGACGCCGCGCTGGCCGTGCGAACGGTGGCGGCGGGCAACGCGCAGCGGGTCGGCTTCGGCGGCTGACGCCGCTCCACGGACGGCCGGCTTCAGCGGTGGTCGGTTCTACCGGTGGTCGGCTCTACCGGTGGCTGGTTCGACCGGCGGCCGGGTTCAGAGACGACCCGCCTCGATGATCCGGTGCAGGAACTGCCGGGTCCGGGGCTGGGTCGGCTCGCCGAGCACCTGCTCCGGCGGGCCGCTCTCGACGACCCGCCCGGCGTCGAGGAAGCAGACCTGGTCGGCGACCTCACGGGCGAAGCCCATCTCGTGGGTGGCCAGCACCATGGTCATGCCGTCGGCCTTCAGGTCCCGGATCATCGCCAGCACCTCACCGACGAGTTCCGGGTCCAGCGCCGAGGTGATCTCGTCGAGCAGCATCAGTCGAGGTGAGTTCGCCAGTGCCCGGACGATCGCCACCCGCTGCTGCTGCCCGCCGGAGAGCCGGTCCGGGTAGGCGTCCGCCCGGGCGCCGAGACCCACCCGGTCGAGCAGCTCCCGGGCCTGCGCCTCCGCCTCCGCACGGGCCCGCCGGTGTACGCGCCGCGGCGCGAGCGTGATGTTGTCCAACACGCTCAGATGCGGGAAGAGGTTGTACGCCTGGAACACCATCCCGATCCGCCGGCGGACCCGGTCCGGGTCCACCCGGGGATCGGAGATGTCCTCCCCGTCCAGCTCGATGGTGCCGTCGTCCAGCTCCTCCAGCAGGTTCACACAGCGCAGCAGTGTGGACTTACCCGACCCGGAGGCGCCGATCAACGCGACCACCTGATGTTCGGCGACCGTCAGGTCGAGGTGGTCGAGCACGACAGTGCCCGCGAACTCCTTGCGCAGGCCCCGGCAGCGCAGCAGTGCCATGGTCAGCCTCCCGACTGTCGGCGGGCCGCGCGCAGCGTCACCCAGTCGGTGACCGCGATCAGCGGGATCGCGAGCAGCACGAAGAGCACCCCCGCCACGACGTACGGCGTGTAGTTGAACGACTGGGCGGTGGCGATCTGGGCGGCGCGGACCGCGTCGATCGGCCCGGCGAGCGAGACCAGCCCGACGTCCTTCTGCAACGCCACCACGTCGTTGAGCAGCGGTGGCGCCACCCGACGGACGGCCTGCGGCAGGACCACGTGCCGCATCGTCTGCCGGTAGGTCAGGCCCAGCGAACGGGCCGCCGCGAGCTGGCTGGGATGCACCGACTCGATGCCGGCCCGGAACACCTCGGCGAGATAACCGCCGTAGGTGAGGATCAACGCGAGCCCGCCGAGCACCAGCACCGGCGGCATGCCCTGCAGACGCAGGCCGGGCACGCCGAGGGTGAGCAGGTAGAGCACGATGATCAGCGGCAGACCGCGGAAGGTGTAGGTGTAGCCGGCGGCCAGCGCCCGGACCGGAAAGAAGATCGGGCCGCGCAGCGTCCGCAGCACCGCGATCACCAGCCCGAGCAGCAGCGCGCCGACCGCACAGCAGACCAGCAGCCGCACGTTGAGCCAGAGCCCGCCCAGCACCGCCGGCAGCGCGTCCCGGGCGATCGCCGGGTCCAGGAACGACTGCCGGACCCGGTCCCAGCCGGGCGCGCCGGTCACCGCGACGACAAGCAGCGTGCCCAGCGCCGCCGTGGAGCAGGCCGCGACCAGCACGCTGTAGATCGTCTGCCGATTCCGGTACGCCGACCGTCGCCGCTGCGCCTCGGAGGGAACGTGATCGAGCAGGGTCACCGCAGCTCGGCCGCCCCCGCCACCTGCGCGAGCCACTTCTGCTCCAACTGCTTCAGCGTGCCCGCCTCGGTGAGCTGACCGACCGCGCCGGTCACGCAGGAGGTCAACGGCGAGTTCTTGTCAAGCAGCAACCCGAAGGCCTCGGGCGTGCCGACCTGTGGCACCTGCCCGACGATCGTCGCGTCGGTGATCTCCGCGCCGGTGATGTAGAAGGCGGTCGGCAGGTCCACCACCAGACCGTCGATCTGCCCGTTCTGCAGCGCCTTCTTGGCGTCGTCGTTGCTGTTGTAGACCTGCGGCTTCCTGGTCGGCTTGAGCACGTCGGTGATCGCCTGGTAGCTGGTGGTGCCGACCTGGGCGCCCAGCCGGGCGTCCCGGAGGTCCGCCAACGACTTCCGGCCGGCGATCGTGGACGACTTCAACGCGATGACGGTCTGCCGAACCAGGTAGTACGGCGCGGAGAAGTCGACCGCCCGCTTGCGCTCCTCGGTGATGGAGAACTGGTTGATATCGAAGTCGAAATCCTTCGGCCCGGGGGCGATAGCGGTGTCGAACTTGACCCGGGTCCACGCGACATCCGCGCGGGCGTAGCCGAGCTTCTCCGCCACCGCGTACGCGACTGCGGATTCGAAGCCCTCGCCGCTGTCCGGCTTGTCCTTGGCGAACCACGGCTCGTACGCGGGCTGGTCCGTGGCGATGGTGAGCTTGCCCGGCGTCCGCGTGGGCAGGCTGTCCTTGACGCAGGACGGCGCCGCGGTAACAGTCGGGTTCGGTTTTTCATCCTGTGGCGCGCACCCGGCGCCGGCGACGACGACCGCACCGGCGAGGGTGAGCGCGAGGAGACGTGAGCTGCTGGCCATGGCCGACAGCGTAGAGCTCCACGGGCATCGATCGAACATCTTCCCACCGTGATGGTAGGGAATTGTCCGCTTGCTGGATTCCGGCGGACCCGGACGCGGGGCGCCGCCCCGGCGGCTGGAAGAATCGTCCACCGTGAAGACGTTCGAGGAGTTGTTCGCCGAGCTGCAGGCCAAGGCCGCCGCCGGCACCCCGGGCTCGGGCACCGTCGCCGCCCTCGAAAAGGGCGTGCACTTCATCGGCAAGAAGGTCGTCGAGGAGGCCGCCGAGTCGTGGATGGCCGCCGAGCACGAGGGGCCGGAGCGCACCGCCGAGGAGATCTCCCAGCTGCTCTACCAGGTCCAGGTGCTCATGCTCGCCAGTGGTCTCGACCTCAAGGACGTCTACCGACATCTGTGAGTGCGCCCACCCGTTGATCGCCATCCGGATCGAAGGAGCACTCCTGTCATGCTGCGTGTCGCCATTCCCAACAAGGGCACCCTGGCCGAGCCGGCCGCCCAGATGCTGCGCGAGGCGGGCTACCGCCAGCGCACCGACCCCAAGGACCTCGTCTGTCGCGACGAGGCCAACGACGTCGAATTCTTCTACCTGCGCCCCAAGGACATCGCCACCTACGTCGGCTCCGGTGACCTCGACCTCGGGATCACCGGCCGGGACCTGCTGATCGACTCGGCCGCGCCGGCCGAGGAGGTCGTCGACCTCGCCTTCGGCCAGGCCACCTTCCGCTTCGCCGCCCGCCCCGACGACATCGCCTCCGTGCAGGACCTGGGCGGGCACCGGATCGCCACCGCGTACCCCGGGCTGGTCGAGCGGCACCTCGGCGAGGTGGGCGTCAAGGCCGACGTGATCCGCCTCGACGGCGCGGTGGAGAACGCCGTACGCCTCGGCGTCGCCGACGTGATCGCGGACGTCGTGGAGACCGGCGCCACCCTGCGTCAGGCGGGCCTCGTGGTGTTCGGCGAGCCGCTGCTGCGCTCCTCGGCGGTGCTGGTCCGGCGCGCCGCCGCGCCGGCTCACCCACAATCCGCGCAGCTGCTGCGCCGCCTGCACGGTGTGCTTGTCGCGCGCCGCTACGTGATGCTCGCCTACGACGTGCCGGCCGGTCTGCTGGAACGGGCCAGCGGGCTCACCCCCGGCATCGAGTCGCCCACCGTGTCGCCACTACACCGTGAGGGGTGGGTGGCGGTGCAGGCGATGGTGCTCCGTGACGACGTCCACCGCATCATGGACGAGCTGTACGAGCTGGGCGCCCGCGCCATCCTCGTCACCAACATCCACGCCTGTCGCCTCTGACCGGTCCCTGTCGCCTCCGACCGGTTTCGACCGAATGGTTGGCGGTCGGATTGACGGCGGCGGCGCGCCAACCGCGAAAGATCACGCTAGATCGTGGATGTAGTGGCCTCCAGCGCCACCGACGCCACTACATCCAGGATCGAGCACGATCTTCGCGGTCGGCGGTGCGGCGGTGCGGCGGTGCGGCAGTTTGGCGGTGCGGCGGTCCGGCAGTTCGGGGGTCCGGCGGTCCGGGTGGGTGGTTGCCCGGCCGGGCTGAGCGGTGGCTCGGCGGGTGGTGCGGCCGACGGGCGGGTGCGGATGGCAGACTGGTGGGGTGAGTGAAACCGAACTGGTCAGCCTGAAGCCCCGCCGCATCCGCGTGGTCTGCTGGTCGGCGGCGATCGCGCTGGTGGTGGTGTTCGGCCTGGTCGCCACCTCGCTGAGCGGGCCGACCGGCGACGGTTACGGCAGCTTCCAGCGCGGCGACCAGATCGCCATGATCGGCCTGGGTGTCTTCGGCGCGCTGGGCTTCCTGTTGTTCACCCGTCCGCGGGTGGAGGCGGACGCGCGCGGCATTCGGGTTCGCAACGTCATCAGCTCCTACGAGCTGCCCTGGGAGGTTGTCCGGGGAGTCCGTTTCGACAGGGGCGCGCCGTGGGCCAGCCTGGAACTGCATGACGACGACCTCCTGCCGATGGTCGCCCTCCAGGCTGCCGACAAGGAGTTGGCCGTCGACGGGGTCCGTGCGCTGCGCCGACTCCACGAGGCGCACCAGGCCCACCTCGCCGAACGCGCCGTCGGCCGCTGACCGCACCTGACTGCCCGGCCTGCCCGCGCTGGCGCCTGCCCGCGCTGGCGCCTGCCCCGCGCTGTCCGATCGGACCGCCCTCGTCCCCGACGCGTCCGCCCGCACCCGAATGGCAAGATCGGGACAACTTCCCGGAAACTGCTGCCTCAGCGCGCCCGGAGGCAGCACTTTCCGGGAAAGTGCGCGGATCTTGACCGGCGCGCGGCGCGACCGGCGCGCGGCGGACCGGTCCGAGCCGGGAGACCGGCGCGACCGGCGCCGTCCGGCCCGTCCGGCCCGTCCGGCGGGACCGGGGAGGCTTGCGAGGTCAGCGCCTCGACCCGGGGTCGTGCCCGGTTTGGGGGCAGCCGGTACGCGGGTGTAGTGTTGTCGAGTCGACCAGGCTGTCTCCGCATGCGAGCAGGCAGCCTTGAAAGCGGAGCGCCTGCTCCCACCCGAGTCGCCGCTACGGTGGCCGGGTCCGGTCACCGGTTCCGGGCACGTCCCGGCGCCGGACGTGTGATCCTGTGATCGCGCCGACCGGTCGAGCGGGCCCTGGCATGCGCCGGGGCCTTCTGCTTTCCAGGTCGGTTCCCACCTGGGAGCCGCCGGGGTCGGTACCTGAGCAGAAACGACTCGAGGAGGCCCCATCAGCGTCGAACCACGCGTGAACGAGCAGATCCGGGCACGTGAGGTCCGACTGGTCGGCCCCGAGGGTGAGCAGGTGGGCATCGTCCCGCTGGAGCGCGCCCTTCAGCTGGCCGCGGACGTCGATCTGGACCTGGTCGAGGTTGCGCCAATGGCGCGCCCGCCGGTGTGCAAGCTCATGGACTTCGGCAAGTTCAAGTATGAGAGCGCACTGAAGGCGCGCGAAGCGCGGCGTAACCAGCAGCAGACCGTCATCAAGGAAATGAAGCTTCGGCCGAAGATCGACCCGCACGACTACGAGACCAAGAAGGGTCACGTGGTGCGGTTCCTCAAGGCGGGCGACAAGGTCAAGGTGACGATCATGTTCCGCGGTCGCGAGCAGAGCCGCCCGGAGCTGGGTTACCGGCTCCTGCGTCGGCTCGAATCCGAGATCACGGACCTGGGATACGTCGAGGCCGCTCCCAAGCAGGACGGCCGAAACATGATCATGGTTCTCGCTCCGCTTCGGGCCGTCAAGGCGTCCGCGGTCGCCGCTACGGCGTCCCGCGGTGCACCTCGGGACCGGGCAGGGGACGAGTCGGCCGCTCCGGCAGCCGATGAGACCGCAGCGGTCGGCGAGACCGCAACAGCCGGCGAGACCGCAACAGCTGGTGACACCGGCACCGCCGCCGACACCAGCGGCGAGTAACAGGGGAGAAGACGTTCCACATGCCGAAGATGAAGAGCCACACGGGTATGGGCAAGCGGGTCAAGGTGACCGGCCGTGGCAAGATCGTGGCCGAGCAGGCTGGCAAGCGCCACCTGTTGGAAGGTAAGTCTTCCACCCGTACCCGCCGGTTGACCGGCACGGTCGAGGTGGCCAAGGCTGACGTCAAGCGCATCAAGAAGCTGCTCGGCCGCTGACGCGCGCCACCTTTACGTAATAAGGAGTTGAGATGGCACGCGTCAAGCGGGCTGTAAACGCCCAGAAGAAGCGTCGTACCCTGCTGGAGACCGCGAGCGGTTACCGCGGTCAGCGCTCCCGGCTGTACCGCAAGGCCAAGGAGCAGGTGCTGCACTCGATGCAGTACGCCTACCGGGACCGTCGCGACCGCAAGGGCGACTTCCGGCAGCTGTGGATCCAGCGGATCAACGCGGGCGCCCGGGCGAACGGGATGACCTACAACCGCCTGATCCAGGGCCTGCGTCTGGCTGGCATCGAGGTCGACCGCAAGATCCTGGCCGACATGGCTGTCAACGACGCCGCCTCCTTCGCGGCGATCGTCGAGCTGGCCCGGGCCGCGGTCACGGCCGAGGGCACCGGCGGCGCGGCGGCTCAGGCCGCCTGATCCCCACGCACCAGAGCGAGGCGTCTCCCGGGTCGGCACCGCCGTCCGGGAGGCGCCTCAATCGTGCGGAAGGAGCGCACACCATGGCCTTCACCCCGCGTACCCCCAGAGTTGTCGCCGCCCGCCGGTTACAGCGCCGGCGCGACCGCGACGCCGCCGGCCGGTTCCTTGCCGAGGGACCGCAGGCGGTCCGCGAGGCCCTGGCGCGGCCGGGGGTGGTCACCGAGCTGTTCGGTACGCCCGCCGCGCTCGACCGGCACCCCGAGCTGGCCGCCACGGCGGCCCGCGCCGACGTGCCGGTGTCCGAGGTGACCGACGACGCCCTCGCGGCGTTGGCCGAAACCGTCGCCCCGCAGGGGCTGGTGGCCGTCTGCCGGCACCTGGACGTGTCGTTGGAGCAGGCCCTCGCGAACGCCCCCCGGCTGGTGGCGGTGCTCGCCGAGATCCGTGACCCGGGCAACGCCGGCACGGTGCTGCGCACCGCCGACGCGGCCGGGGCGGGTGCGGTGGTCTTCGCCGGCGACGCCGTCGACCCGTACAACGGCAAGTGTGTGCGGGCGTCGGCCGGCAGCCTCTTCCACGTCGACGTGGTCCGCGCCGCCGACCCGGTCGGGGTGGTCGACGCGCTGCGGGCCGCCGGGCTGTCGATCTTCGCCACCACGGGGTACGGCGACAGCGACCTCGACGACCTGACCGACTACGGCCGGCTCGTCGGGCCCACCGCCTGGCTGTTCGGCTCGGAGGCGCACGGCCTGCCCGAGGAGTTGACCGCCGCCGCCGACGCCCGGGTGCGGGTGCCGCTGTACGGGCGCGCGGAGAGCCTCAACCTGGCTGCCGCAGCGGCGGTATGCCTGTACGCTTCAGCGAGAGCACAGCGCTGAGGGTGAGCACACCCGGCGCACTGACAGCAGGGGAGAGCGTCCGTCCATGAACGCGCCACGGCGTTCGTTTAGCCAGCCCGCCGGTGTCGGCGGGCGGCGGGCCTGACCTGCTTCCTGCACAACTCCTACCGGCGGGCTGCGGCGAAGCCGCGCGTCCGTAGACTCGCCTAGCCGCCCCGCTGAGGGCTGGCGCCGCCGTGAGGGAGTGCCCGTACGCCATGAGCTACCGCAACGATCCGTACGACCCGAAGCAGGTCGCCCTGCTCGACCCCGCCGCCCTGGACGAGGCTGTCGCGGACGCCACGAAGGCGTTCACGGCCGCCGCCGACCCGGACGCGTTGACCGCGCTGCGCCCGCTGCACCTGGGGGACCGGTCGCCGGTCTCCCTCGCGCGCCGGGAGATCGGCGCGTTGCCGCCGGCCGCGAAGTCCGACGCCGGCAAGCGGGTCAACGAGGCCCGCCGGGCGATCGAGACCGCGTACGCCGACCGCGCCGAGGTGCTGGAGCGCGAGCAGGCCGAGCGGGTGCTTGTCGAGGAGCGGGTGGACGTCACCCTGCCCTACGACCGGCGTCCACGCGGGGCCCGGCATCCGCTGAGCACCCTGATGGAGTCGATAAGCGACCTGTTCGTCGGGATGGGCTACGAGGTGGCCGAGGGGCCCGAGGTCGACCTGGAGTGGGTCAACTTCGACGCGTTGAACATTCCCCCCGACCACCCGGCGCGCGGGTTGATGGACACCTTCCACATCGCACCGGAGGGCTCCGGCCTGGTGCTGCGGACACACACCTCGACGGTGCAGACCCGCACCATGCTCAGCCGCAAGCCGCCGATCTACGTGATCGTGCCCGGTCGCGTCTACCGCACCGACGAGATCGACGCCACCCACAGCCCGGTGTTCCACCAGGCCGAGGGCCTGGTGGTCGACAAGGGCATCACGATGGCGCACCTGCGGGGCACGCTCGACCACTTCGCCCGGGCGATGTTCGGGCCGGAGGCGAAGACCCGGTGGCGGCCGCACTACTTCCCGTTCACCGAGCCGTCGGCGGAGTTCGACGTGTGGTTCCCGGAGCACCGCGACGGCCCGCAGTGGGTCGAGTGGGGTGGCTGCGGCATGGTCAACCCGCGGGTGCTGCGCGCCTGCGGCGTCGACCCGGAGGTCTACTCCGGCTTCGCGTTCGGGATGGGCATCGACCGGACCTTGATGATCCGGCACGGAGTCAGCGACATCCGCCATCTCTTCGAGGGCGACGTGCGGTTCAGCCGCGCGCTCGGGACCGAGGCGTAGGCGATGCGGGTACGAGACACGGGAACGGTGGTCTGACGTCATGCGAGTTTCAGTCAGTTGGCTTCGGGAGTACGTCGACCTCCCCGCCGACCTGCCCACCGGTGACCTGGAGCAGGCCCTTGTCGACCTCGGCATCGAGGTCGAGTCCGCAGTGGACCTGGCCGAGACCGTCACCGGTCAGCTCGTCGTCGGTGAGGTGCGCGAGATCGAGGAGCTCACCGGCTTCAAGAAGCCGATCCGCTTCTGCCGGGTCGACGTGGGCGCCGCCAACGGCACCGGCGAGCCGCAGGAGATCGTCTGCGGGGCGCGTAACTTCTCCGTGGGTGACCGGGTGGTGGTGATCCTGCCCGGCGGTGTGCTGCCCGGCGGCTTCGCCATCGGCGCCCGCAAGACGTACGGGCACAACTCGGCGGGCATGATCTGCTCGGCGAAGGAGCTGGGCCTGGGCGACGACCACTCCGGCATCATCGTGCTCGGCCCGGACGTGACGGCCAAGCCGGGCGACGACGCGCGCCCGGTGGTCGGCCTCGACGACGTCGTGCTCGACCTGGAGATCACCCCCGACCGGGGGTACGCGCTGAGCCTGCGCGGTCTGGCCCGGGAGCTGTCGCACGCGTTCGACGTGCCGATGCGCGACCCGGCCCTGGTGCCCGCGCCGAGCGGCACCGCGACGGCGGTGTACCCGGTGGAGGTCCGCGACACTGTCGGCTGCGACCGGTTCGCCGCCCGCCTGGTCCGCGGCGTCGACCCCAGCGCGCCCACGCCGCCGTGGATGCGGCAGCGGCTCGTCACCGCCGGCATCCGTAGCATCTCGCTGCCTGTCGACATCACCAACTACGTGATGCTGGAGCTGGGCCAGCCGATGCACGCCTTCGACGTCGACCGGATCGTCGGGCCACTGGTGGTCCGCCGTGCCGAGGCGGGGGAGAAGCTGACCACCCTGGACGGCGTCAACCGGGTGCTGGCCGCCGACGACATGGTCATCTGCGACGACACCGGTCCGATCTCGCTCGCGGCGGTGATGGGCGGCGAGACCAGTGAGGTCGTCGCCGACACCACGAACGTGCTCTTCGAGGCCGCGCACTGGGACCCGGCGATGGTCGGGCGCACGGCCCGCCGACACAAGCTGTTCAGCGAGGCCGCGAAGCGCTGGGAGCGGGGTGTCGACCCGGCCGTGGCGCTTGTCGCGCTGGAACGTGCCGTGCGGCTGCTCACCGAGCACGGCGGTGGCAGCCCGAGCGCGGAGGTCCTCGACATCGACCACGTCCGGCCGCGTACCCCGATCACCCTGCCGGCGGACCTGCCGACCCGGCGGGTCGGCGTCGACTACCCGCCGGCGCGGGTGGTCGCCCTGCTGGAGCGGGTCGGCTGCACTGTCGCCCAGGGCGCGGACCGGTTGTCCGAGGACCCGGGCGCGGTCGGCGTGGCCAGCGGCGCCGGGACGGCGCTGAGCGTCACCCCGCCGACCTGGCGGCCCGACCTGACCGACCCGGCCGACCTGGTCGAGGAGGTGGTCCGCCTCGACGGGTACGACCGGGTGCCGTCGGTGCTGCCGACCGCGCCCCCCGGCCGCGGGTTGACCCCGCGGCAACGTCGGCGTCGGGCGGTCGCCGGGTCGTTGGCGGAGCGGGGGTACGTGGCGGTGCTCGCGCACCCGTTCGTGTCGCCGGAGCTGGCCGACCAGCTCGGCCTGCCGGCCGACGACCCGCGCCGACCCGCGGTGCGGCTGGCCAACCCGTTGTCCGAGGAGGAGCCGCTGCTGCGCACCACGCTGCTCGGCCCGTTGCTCGGCGTTCTCAAGCGCAACCTCGGCCGGGGTCTCCGCGACCTCGCCCTCTACGAGATCGGGGCGGTCTTCCACCCGCGCGTCGGCGCCGGCAGCCCGCCGGCGATGGGCGTGGACCGGCGTCCCACCGACGCGGAGTTCGCCGCCGCCGACGCGGTGGTGCCGGCGCAGCCGGTGCACGTCGCGGCGGTGCTCGCCGGCGACCTCGACCCGGCCGGCTGGTGGGGTCCGGGTCGCCCGGCCGGCTGGGCGGACGCCATCGAGGCGGCGCGCGACGTGCTCGACGCCGCCGGGATCCCGGACGAGCGGGTCGAGGTGCGCGCCGCCGAGTACGCACCGTGGCACCCCGGCCGCTGCGCCGAGCTGCTGGTCGACGACACCGTCGTCGGGCACGCCGGTGAGCTGCACCCGACGGTGGTGGCCGCGCTGGAGCTGCCGCGCCGTACCTGCGCGATGGAGTTGGACCTGGACGCGTTGCCGGCGGCTCCGGTGACGCCCGCGCCGACGGTGTCCGGCTTCCCGCCGGCGCTTATCGACGTGGCCCTGGTGGTGGACGAGTCGGTGCCGGCGGAGCAGGTGCGCCGGGCGCTGGAGGCGGGCGCCGGTGCGCTGCTGGAGGACGTGCGGCTGTTCGACGTGTACTCCGGGGCGCAGCTCGGCGAGGGTCGCCGGTCGCTGGCGTACAAGTTGATCTTCCGGGCACCGGACCGGACGCTCACCGTCGAGGAGGCGGTCGCGGCACGGGACGCGGCGGTCGCCGTCGCGGCGGAGCGCGTCGGCGCGACCCTGCGCGGCGCCTAACGGGGTCGGATCGTCCCCGCCCGGCGATTTCTCACTCTGCAAGTTCGAGGTTCGAGTCCCTGGTGGCGCACCAGCAATCATCTGGGCATTCTCCCTTCACGGGTGGGTGCCCAGATGTTGTTTTGACGCCCGCGTCAGCACCCACTCAACTGGCAGTCGACGCCCGCTTACTGATCAGGCGCAACGACTGACTGCGCGGGAACGCGTGGCCGCAGACTCCGTCCCGACCGGCAGCCCGGATATTGGGAGAGTCGGATATCAGAAGGTGCGCGATGCTCCGGCTATCGGCGTACGGGTCGATGTTGCACGGGTAGGTATAGATGACGTGCACAGCGCGTGCAGACGGACGACGGGACGACCGGGTGCACGTCCGACGCATCAACCCTCGCGAGCCGACCAGCGGACTCAGCGAGACTCACCGCTACGAACGCAAGGCCGACCACTTCCATGCCTTCGCCGACCTCGGCTACGCCCTACTCTGCTACCGCCGACTCACCAAAAACAACCATCTGGAATGAGCCTTAATCGCCGTGGGATGCGCCTTACCCCGCGAAAGGACTGGCGTGACGGGCGGGCCGCATGGACAGCACGGACAACGACAGCAGCAGGATGCCGCCGATCAGGAAGTAGGTACCGGAGGCCACCATGTTGGCCAAACCCAACTCGGGATTGGCCGCCTTGGCTCCCCATTGAACGATCTCGCCGCCGACGGCGGCCGACAGCAGCAATCCCAGCAGCGGGGCGGCCGCTCGGCCGAGGCGGAGAAGCCGCGGATTACCGCACAGCACCGCAGTCGCCACTACCAGCGCCACCAGGCCCAGCATCGGGGTCAGGAAAGGAAGGTCCGTGGTCCGCAGCGCAGAGACCGGATCACCGTTCGAGGCCAATGGCGCGAACATCGCCACCATCATCGCGAGGAATCCGGCACCGGCCATGATGTGCGGCAGCGGCGAGGACAGCCCGTTGGGCGATGCCGCCATCGCGGCCCCGCCCGGCATGGGAGGTGTCGTGAAGTAAGGCGACGGGGCGGGCTGCGCGGGCACTGGCTGCGATGAGCCCCCGGCCCGGGGAGGTTGGCTCGGCGGCACCGAAGGACGGGTGCCCTCGTGGTCTGCAGCTGTCACCCCTGCAGTATCGCAGTCGACTGCAATCGACCGGTCCCAGCCCAACCTAAGCCTCGATCCGTGGATCGGACCGGAGTGTGACGCTGTCGAAGACGGCGTGGAAATGACGAGAGTGCCCTCTGAGCTGCGATGATCGGGTGTCCCGCACCGGGTTTGATGGAGATATTGATGTTCCCCGGGCTCGCGCGCTCGGGTTACAGCCAGCTTTCGCGCTGTCGCTGCAGTCCGTCGAGGATGAGGTCGAGTCCGATGTCGAACTCTTCGGTGTACGCGTAACCGGGTTTCAGAGCGCGATCCACGATCATTTCGGTGAGGTGCGGGAGCTCGTCGTGGGGCAGCTGTTTCAGGATTGAGCTTGCCACGTCTTCGAGGTCCACGGGTGTTGTGAAGGGCCGGCTGAGTTCCTGGGGACGTGGAGCCGTAGATGTAGCTGTCCAGCACCGAGAGCGCCTTGCCCCCGACTTCGGCGCAAACATCTCACCATTCGCCATGACCCCTGCGGCGATCGCGGAACTATCGTTCATCGCGTGGCTGCTGGTCGAGGCCGTGCGGCTTCCTGAACCCGACACACGGGTTACGACCATCACCCAGTCAGCCCTAGTTGGATTGCCCGACTGATCGGTCACGATCGGCAACTACATTGCTGAGGCACCCGGTTTCGTGAAGAGCGGCGCTACTTGGCGCAGGCGGGAGCCAGGGTCGCGCAGCACAGTCGGGTGGCCCCGGATGCAATTTCCTGGGGCCACCCGACCGTGGACCACACGCGCTGCTGTCCTGGCTACCCGGCACCGTCGTTCAACCACATGTCCACTCTCGGCCAGCCACCACCTGCGCTACAAAGTCGCGGCGATCGCTTCGCCGACCAGTCAGCTCGCGGCACCATCCTCGATGATCCTCAATGCCGTACGCGCCGGCACCCACCAACCGCAGGGCGGCTTGGTCAGGTGCGCACATCTGCCGCCGAGCGGGCGCGCTGGCGTGTTGAACGGTCGTCACTGTGCGTGCTGTTTCTCGGGCACTTCTTCGACGATGAGGGTCAGGTTGGCGTTGAGGTTGGCGGCGATCTGAGCCGGCAGCGGGTAGGTATGTTCGACAGGCAGGTGATCTGCTGCCGCCTGTTCGTGACCGCCGCGCAGAAGGTCCCTAACGCGGTGAACGGTGGGGGTGATGTCCGTGATGGCCACGATCCAGTCGTCAACGTATCGGTCGACCGCCTCGCCGGACAATCCAACCTGCAGCGACCGGTGCGGCAGCGCCTTCAGATGCAGTGATCGTTCCGGATCCCACTGCACTCGTACTGGGCTGGTCTTCAGTTGCCGCGACCAGGTTGCCGTGTCGCCGTGGAGGTCTCGGTCGTAGTGACTCAGGCAGGCTCGTGCCAGCGCCCACTCAAACCCCTCCCGCGTGATGTCGATGGACAGCACGCGCTCTTGCCCTGGCTTGGTGGCCCAGCCACAGCGGTACATCATCCACAGGAAGGACGGCTTGATCCACGTCATCCGGTCCCGCTTGAAGGGGGCCACGAAACGGCCGGCTGCCACCGCCGGTAGCGCAATCTGCGGGGGATATGCCTGGTACATGGTGATGGTGTCGGCCGAGTAGTGGGCACGGATCTGACGGACGGGCACGGGCATCATTTGATCGTCACCGATCGGGATCCGAGTACTCAACCGAGATTCCGCACCGACGCCAGCGCCAGGCCGAGATGGCCTGCTGCTGCATCGGCATCTGCCGCTGATGGCGCTTACCCGATCCCTACCCATGTGCCGATGTGGTGGCAGTGTTACAACCACTGCTCATCGATGTTGCCGGCGTATAGGTAGGCGGTGCGGTAGGCCGGCCGCGCGAACAGCTTCGACTCGCCCGAGTACACGGCAGCGAGCAGGCCGGCCGGTACCACCAGCCGTTCGTAATGCCATCAACCTCTGCGACCGGTTGCATGGCGGTCAGGTCGAGCTGGTCGACGGCCGAACCGATCAGCCTGGTGACCGTGTCCGCGACGTCCATTGCCGCATACGCCAAGGCCAGGGCCTCAAACCCGCCGGACCGTCAGCTCGCCGGCAGCAGACGCTGTGCCGACAGCCAGATCGTGTAAGGGTTGAGGCGGTCCGGATACCGTTCCATCAGCTTGAAGAACAACTCTTCGCGTGACGGCTCGGCGGCGAGGATGTCGGCCGCGACGTCGAGATACTCCCGCGTCTGACCGATGTTTGCGACATCGTCGTCCTGGATCGGGTCCTTGTGCCCGGCCACGACGTGCGCGGGATCGAGTGCGGCGACAGTGTCGAGGGCGGCCCGCCATCCGTCCAACTTGCCGTCGGGGGATTCGGCGAGATATTGGTGGACGTTGTTGTAGACGACATCGCCGGCGGCGACGAGCCCGATCGACGGCGCGTACAGGACAGTCGAGTCATCGGTGTCGCTGTGGCCGGCCTCGACGCTGACGAGTTGCTGGCCATCGACGGTGAAGCCGTCGGGCGGCACCGGATCGATGGGGGTCTCGATCGGGAAATCGCCGAGCTGGCCCGGGAACAGGCTGGGCCAGGGCGCGCCGGGCACGCCGTCAGGCGTGCTGCGCGTGATCCGCTCGACCGTCCGGGGGCTGGCGTACGCCACGGCGCCAGGGAATCGCTGCATCAGTCGCCCGGTGCCCAGCCAATGGTCGGCGTGCCAGTGGGTGATGTAGATGTACCTCAGCCGCTTGTCGAACGATTCGATCCAGTCAGCCAGGGCATCCGTTTGCGCCACGGTGATCGGCGGATCCACAATGGCGGCTTCGCGGGCCCCGTGGATCAGCGTGTGCGCCAGCGGGGACCAGTGCGGTTGTGCACCGTTCGGCATGTCAGCACCCTGAACCGGTGCCAGGTCGGAGACGAGCACGTCGTATCGGAGTGTGGTGTCGCCGCGCATGGATAATTCCTAAGTCTCAGTCAGCAGTAGCGAAGTAGTCGGCGTACGGAGTTCCGGCGAAGTGCTCGCCCATGAGCCGAGAGAAGAGCAGCACCGCTGGTAGCGGTCGGTGGTTCATGACCAGGTGTTGGACCTTGCCCTGGTCATTCCGGTAAATCACGGCGATGTTGGCGATGGGTTGGCCCTGAATTCGCGAGGAGTAGTCCTCGATGTAGCCGTTGGTGTCGTACTCCCCGACGAAGACGAACTCCTGGTACTCATACAGCGTCCGGGCATGGGACAGGAGTTTCAGCACAGCATCGGCGCCTCGGACGGTGCCCTTGAGCACCGCGCCCTCCATCGTCACGTCCTCGGCAAGTTCGTTGATCCAGGACGGGTTGTAGTCGGTCCGCCGCCGCGACGGATCGCCACTTCCAACGTAGGTCATAGCTGCACTCTAGGTTCCGTCCACCTACCTGGAGAGACATTCGTCAACGGGGCCCAACACCGTCGTGCCAGGTCGCTGCGGCTTCGTTACGCTGACCTCGCGTCACCGAAATTGCCGTACCGGCGGGCCGCTAGTCTGACAGTTGCGGGGGCACGGTTATGCCGAGGTGGCGCAGGAGTGTGGCGATCTCGTGGTCGAGTTCCGCGCCCACGGCGTAAATCGCGTCTACGCCGAACGATCCCATCGCGCAGCTGGGCTGTTCTATGCTGAAACGCGCCTTGCCGTCGGCGAGGCCGCTGACGACCGTGCGTAGAGGTGCGTAGAGCATGACCGCGGGATCGTGACGGTACATTCGCTCGGCAATGGTGTGGTTGCCCATCAAATACTCGACGCAGTGTGCGGAGTCGCCGGCGAGGTTCATCATTGGTTGCAGATCCTCGCTGCTCCAGTAGATGAGGAAATTGTGGGGGGCGCGCTCCCGCATCAGGGTCAACACGTCCGCCCAGGGTGCGCGGCGAGCCACCAGCGCCTCGAACGCCTCGGCGTCGTAGGGCGGAACGGCCCGCTCGTACTGGTGGCGGAAGTCCTCGAATGAACGGTCGACGACGATGTCGAGGCGCCGGGCCTGGTAACTGCGCATGGTGATGACGTCCGGCTTCATGGCGCAGCTCCTCGTTGTCCCGACCACCGACCCCACCGAAGCTAACACTTTGCGCTGATTGCGGTGGTAAGCATGTTTTTATCAGAAGTTCCAAGGTCGTTGGTCTGAGGCGGGGGGCACAAGTGAACGGGGCCGAAGCACTGCTTCGAACGCTGGTTGACGGTGACGTGAACGTTCTCTTCACCAATCCCGGCACGACAGAACTGCACGTGGTCGGCGCCCTCGAAGGGGTCCCGGAGCTGCGTCAGGTTCTCACTCTCTTCGAGGGGGTGGCCACGGGCGCGGCGGATGGTTACGCGCGCATCGCCGACAAGCCCGCGGCCACGCTGTTGCATCTCGGGCCGGGCCTCGCCTACGGCCTGACCAACCTGCACAACAGCCGCCGTGCGAACTCCCCGGTGGTGAACATCGTCGGGGACCACGCCACGTACCACAACGCCTTCGATCCGCCGTTGAACTCGGACATCGCGGCCCTGGCGGGGTGGCTGCGCGGCTCAGTCCGCCGGCCGGAGAACGCCGCCGGCACCGGGACCGACGCGGCCGCGACGCTGGAGGCGGCCGTGACAGCGCCTGGGCAGACAGCCACAGTGATAGTGCCGGCCGATGTCTGCTGGAACGACGGGGGCGTGGTCGGCGAACCCGTCGTGCCCCGGGCGGCTCCCACCGTGAGCCAGGACGTGATCACCCAAATTGCCGACGTGATCCGCAGCGGCCAGCCGACCGCGCTGATCGTCGGTGGACCGGCGCTACGGGAGGCGGGATTGTTCGCGGCCAGCCGCATCGGGGCCGCGAGTCATGTGCGTGTCCTCGCGGAGCTCTACTCCAGCAGAGTCGAACGCGGCGCGGGCCTGCCCGCGTTTCCCCGACTCGGCTTCTACCCAGACCAGGTCCTCAAACAACTGGAGGGGGTACACCATGTGATCATCGCCGGCACGAAAGCCCCCGTCGCCTTTTTCGCCTACCCGGACTATCCGAGTTGCCTGGTCCCGCAGGACGCCCAGACCCACGCTCTCGCCGAGGTCGGCCAGGACGCCGTCGACGCGCTCGTCCGTCTTGCCGATCTCGTGGCGCCCGACACCGCCCCTCAGGTTACGGAGCCTCATCGTCCGTCAATGCCTAGCGGGCCACTCACGCTGCAGAACTGGTGCGACGTCGTGGCGGCGCTGCTGCCCGACCACACGATCGTCATCGACGAGACGGTCAGCTCAGGTGCCAATCTGGCCGACGCCACCGCGGGCTCTGCCCGGCATGACGTCCTCATGCAGACCGGGGGCGCGATGGGTGACGGCATGCCGCTGGCCGTCGGCGCCGCCATCGCCGCACCCGACCGGCCGGTCGTGGCGCTGGAGGCCGACGGCTGCGCCATGTACACCGTCACCGCCCTCTGGACGCAGGCCCGCGAACACCTGAACGTCACCACGATCATCCTCAACAACCACGCCTACGCCGTTCTGCGCCAGGAATGGCGATACTTCGCCAGTCGGCCCCCGGCCGCCGGTGCGCCGGACAGTAACCCACTGCTCGACATCTCCAACCCCGCGATCGACTTCGTCAAACTTGCTGAGGCGTTCGGAGTGCCCGCCAGTCGCGCGAGCACCGCCGAGCAACTCGCTGAGCAGTTCTCCCAGGCACTGGCGGAACCGGGACCTCATCTCATCGACGCCACGATCGCACCCGCCGCCTGACGTCGCGCGACTGTCATAGACCGAAGACGGCACCAGACACCGCACCCGGCCATGCGCCCACGGGCACGACGGCCGGGTCAACGGCTCCCGAGCACCCGCCACCGTGTACACGAAGAAGGCCCCGGCCCGGTGTTAACCACCAGGTCGGGGCCTTGCTCGTTGGTGCGCCCCGGGGAGCTGAACACATGTTTGAAGCACCCATTGTGCTGGTCGCCGAGGGGTGCGATACGACACCCAGGCTTCCGAACCTGCGGTCGGTCAGTCAGCCCGCCCTCCCTGCGTCTCCCCTTCCGGGCTAGACGCAAGCAAGGGGTGCGGCTCGCCAGAAAGCGCCACGAGTGCCTGTGCCACCTCGAAGATTTCTGCCCGTACATGAGGGCCGCAGCGAGACGCGGCCGGTGCCAGGGCTGTGGGTCAGTCGCCGCCCGTTCCCACCGCACGATGGTGGAACGGTCGACGCCGAGGGCTTCGGCGAGGCGTTCCTGGCTCAGACCGATCGCCTGGCGGCGCTGGGCCAGCCGGTGCCGCCGACGCTCTCCCGCCACGTACCGCCTCCCCTCGCCTCCATCCGTCGCGGTCCATTCACCCAGCTCACGCCGTGCGACGCAATGGGGATGCGTCAGTTCTGCGCCGTTGCCGCGCTGGGCACCAGCGACCGTCGGGGCTTGTGTAGAGGCATGGCCGGAACGGGTGCGAGCAGGAGCCGCGGTGCGAGGCGTGGCGACTACGTGAACTCCCGTTCCGCTGCCATTCCAAGCCTGACCAACTGAGTGGGGAAAGAAGTGAGCGGCCAGGAGCGAGACCGGCTCGATTCCACCGGAGCGTCTTCTGCCGCCCGGACCCAAGAAGAGCCCACGCCCCTTACCCAAGCCCAACGCCTCGACCCCGGGCCCAGAGAGCACACCCCGCTGCGCCCGATCTGGCTCTGCCGTGCCTGCGGCCAACCCTGGCCCTGTGGCCGGGCGAAGCTCGCTCTCGTCACCGAGTACGACGGCAACCCGGTCAGCCTGTTCCTCTACCTGGCCAGTCTGCTCCATGACGCCATCGACGACCTACACAAGCTCAACCCCACCACCACCGGATGCGCCAGTGACATGTTCGATCGGTTTCTTGGCTGGCCCGCCCGACACGCCCGCTCCTACCGGTCGACTGAGATCGACTCTCCCCGGCCCGAGGAGCCAGGAGTATGAAGGTCTCCCGCTCGCCGGGTCGGGGATACGTCACCGTTCAGACGATCTGTTCATTAGCATGCAGTACTCTGCATGAACTTGCACTCGTGAGTCGTCCTTGTTAATCTTCGCTGCATAGTCATGCGGAGGTGAGTATGGGGATCCGAGTAGCGGTCGCCGGTGCGAGCGGTTACGCCGGCGGCGAGCTGGTGCGCCTGATCGCCGGGCACCCGGAGTTCGACCTGGTCTCCGCCACCGCGCACAGCCAGGCCGGGCACCGTGTCGACGTGGTGCACCCGCAGCTCACCGGGTTGGACCTGGTGCTCGGAGCGACCGACCCGGCGGCCCTGGCCGACGCGGACCTGGTCTTCCTGGCCCTGCCGCACGGCGAGTCGGCGGCGCTCGCGGCCCAACTGCCGGACGAGGTGCGGATCGTCGACCTGGGCGCGGATCACCGGCTCGCCGACCCGTACGCCTGGGCGCAGTACTACGGCGGCACGCACGCCGGGCAGTGGACCTACGGCCTGCCCGAGTTGCCCGGCCAGCGGGAGCTGATCGCCGGTTCCACCCGGGTGGCGAACACCGGCTGCTATGCCGCCGCGATCACCCTGGCGCTCGCGCCGCTGATCGCCGACGGCGCGGCCAGCCCCGCCGACGTGGTGGTGGTCGCCGCCTCCGGCACCTCCGGCGCCGGCCGGGCGGCGAAGCCGCACCTGCTGGCCAGCGAGGTGCTGGGCGACCTGTCGCCGTACCGGGTGGGCACCCACCAGCACGTGCCGGAGATCAAGCAGGCCAGCGGCGCGACCGGCCTGTCGTTCACCCCGGTCCTGGCGCCGATGCCGCGCGGCATCCTGGCCACTGTCACGGCGGTGCCGGCGCGCGGGGTCGACCCGCAGGCGGTGCTGGCGCGGGCGTACGCCGACGCGCCGTTCGTGCACGTGCTGCCGGAGGGCCGTTGGCCGCACACCGCCGCCACCCTCGGCTCCAACTCCTGTCACCTCCAGGCCACGGTGGACGTCGACTCGGGTCGGCTGATCGTGCTCAGCGCGCTGGACAACCTGGGTAAGGGCGCCGCCGGCCAGGCCGTGCAGAACGCCAATCTGATGCTCGGCCTGCCGGAGACGACGGGCCTGTCTGTGTGGGGAGTCAGCCCGTGACCGTCACCACCCCGCGGGGGTTCCGGGCGGCCGGGGTGGCCGCCGGTCTCAAGGTCAGCGGCGGCGCGGACGTCGCGCTCGTGGTCAACGACGGCCCGGACGCCGGTGTCGCCGGTGTCTTCACCACCAACCGGGTCAAGGCCGCTCCGGTGCTCTGGAGCCAGCAGGTCGTGCAGGGTGGTGTGGTCCGTGCGGTGGTGCTCAACTCCGGCGGCGCCAACGCCTGCACCGGCCCGGGCGGCTTCCAGGACACCCACGCCACCGCCGAGCACACCGCCGCCGTGTTGACCTCGGTCAGCCCGCGGCTGATCCTCGGTGCCGGTGAGGTCGCGGTCTGCTCGACCGGCCTGATCGGTGAGCGGCTGCCGATGCCGAAGCTGCTGCCCGGTGTCCGGACGGCGGTCAGGAGCCTGTCCCGCGACGGCGGCGCGGCCGCCGCCGAGGCCATCATGACCACCGACACCCGGCCGAAGACCACTGTGGCCAGGGGCAGCGGCTGGACGGTCGGCGGGATGGCCAAGGGCGCCGGGATGCTCGCGCCGGGCATGGCAACGATGCTCTGCGTGCTGACCACCGACGCGGTGGCCGGGCCGGCGACGCTCGACGAGGCGTTGCGCGCGGCGACCCGGGTCACCTTCGACCGGGTCGACTCCGACGGTTGCATGTCCACGAACGACACGGTTCTGCTGCTGTCCAGCGGTGCGAGCGGCATCGAGCCGACAGCGGCCGAGCTGGCCGCCGCCGTGACCGAGGCCTGTCACGACCTGGCCCAGCAGTTGGTGGCCGACGCCGAGGGCGCCACCAAGCAGGTCGCCATCGACGTGGTGAGCGCCGCCGACGAGGACGACGCGGTCGAGGTGGGCCGTACGGTGGCCCGCAACAACCTGGTCAAGACCGCGCTGTTCGGCAACGACCCGAACTGGGGTCGGATCCTCGCCGCCGTCGGCACCACCGCCGCCGCCTTCGACCCCGACGAGGTGGACGTGGCGGTCAACGGGGTGTGGGTGTGCCGGGGTGGCGCCGCCGCCGAGGACCGCTCGAAGGTCGACCTGACCGGACGGGACGTGACCATCCGGATCGACCTGCACGCGGGTACGTCGGCCGCGACGATCTGGACCAACGACCTGTCCCACGGGTACGTGCACGAGAACTCGGCGTACTCCTCATGAGTCTCAGCACCGACCTCGCCCGCGCCCAGGTCAAGGCGGAGACGCTGATCGAGGCGCTGCCCTGGCTGGCGCGCTTCTCCGGCTCCACAGTCGTCGTCAAGTACGGCGGCAACGCGATGACCGACCCCGAGTTGCAGCGGGCGTTCGCCGCCGACATGGTCTTCCTTCGCTATGCGGGCCTGAAGCCCGTTGTGGTGCACGGCGGCGGCCCGCAGATCTCCGCCATGCTGGGCCGGCTCGGCATCGCCAGCGAGTTCCGGGGTGGCCTGCGGGTGACCACCGCCGAGGCGATGGACGTGGTCCGGATGGTGCTTGTCGGGCAGGTGGGGCGCGAGCTGGTCGGGCTGATCAACTCGTACGGCCCGTACGCGGTCGGCCTCTCCGGCGAGGACGCCCGGCTGTTCACCGCGGTGCGCCGCCCGGCGTACGTGGACGGGTTGCCGGTCGACGTCGGCCAGGTCGGGGACGTCGAGTCGGTCGACGTGTCGGCGGTGACGGACCTGATCGAGGCTGGTCGGATCCCGGTGATCTCCACGGTGGCGCCGGACGCGGACGGGGTGCTGCACAACCTCAACGCGGACACCGCCGCCGCGGCGCTGGCCATCGCGTTGCGGGCCCGCAAGCTGGTCGTGCTCACCGACGTGGCCGGCCTGTACGCGGACTGGCCGGACACCACCAGCCTGGTCTCCGAGATCGTCGCGGACGACCTGGCCAAGCTGCTGCCCAGGTTGGAGTCGGGGATGGTGCCGAAGATGGAGGCCTGCCTGCGGGCGGTGCGTGGGGGAGTGCCCGCCGCGCACGTCGTCGACGGTCGGGTGGCGCACTCCACGTTGTTGGAGGTGTTCACCTCGGAAGGGTTCGGAACGATGGTGGTGCCGGGAGACGGGACGGTCGTGTCATGAGCACGTTGGCGCAGCGCTGGACGCAGTCCATGATGGGCAACTACGGCACACCGCCCCTGGCGCTGGTCTCCGGCGCCGGCGCGGTGGTGGTGGACGACGCCGGCCGGGAATACCTGGACCTGGTCGGTGGCATCGCGGTGAACGCCCTCGGGCACGCCCACCCGGCCGTGGTGGCCGCGGTGTCCAAGCAGGTGGCGACCCTCGGGCACGTCTCCAACCTCTACGTCGCCGAGCCGCCGGTCGCCCTGGCCGAGCTGCTGTTGGCGCTCGCCGGCCGGCCCGGTCGGGTCTTCTTCGCCAACTCGGGCGCGGAGGCGAACGAGGCGGCGTTCAAGCTTTCCCGGCGTACCGGCCGCGGTCACGTGGTGGCCACCAACGGCGGCTTCCACGGCCGCACCATGGGCGCGCTCGCGCTGACCGGTCAGCCGGCGAAGGCCGACCCGTTCCGGCCGCTGCCCGGCGACGTGACGCACGTGGACTACGGCGACGTCGGGGCCCTCGAAGCGGCCGTCACGGACGCCACCGCCATGGTGATCCTGGAGCCCGTCCAGGGCGAGAACGGCGTCATCGTCCCGCCGGCCGGCTACCTCGCCGCGGCCCGGCGGATCACCGCCCGGCACGGCGCGCTGCTGGTCCTCGACGAGGTGCAGACCGGCATCGGGCGCACCGGCCACTGGTTCGCGCACCAGGCCGAAGGTGTGGAGCCGGACGTGGTCACCCTGGCCAAGGGGCTGGGCGGCGGGCTCCCCATCGGCGCGATGCTGGCCTTCGGCCCCGCCGCCGACATGCTCACCCCCGGCTCGCACGGCACCACCTTCGGCGGCAACCCGGTCAGCTGCGCGGCGGCGCTCGCCGTGGTGGCGACAATCGCCAACGAGGGCCTGTTGGACAACGTCAAGCGGGTCGGCGAGCGGCTGCGTCGCGGCATCGAGGCGCTGGGCCATCCGCTGATCGCCGGCGTACGCGGCGCCGGGCTGCTGCTCGGCGTGGCGCTCACCGCGCCGGTGGCGTCGGTGCTCGCCGAGGCGCTGCGCGAGGCCGGCTTCCTGGTCAACCCGGTGCAGCCCGGTGTGCTCCGACTGGCCCCACCCCTGATCCTCACCGCCGAGCAGGTCGACGCCTTCCTCGCCGCCCTGCCCGCCGCGCTGGACGCGACCACCCCCGCCGCCGCCAGCCCGCAGCTCGACGCCCCCACGCTGACCACCACGACGAGGACGACTCCATGACCCGGCACTTCCTGCGCGACGACGACCTCTCGCCGGCCGAGCAGTCCTCGGTCCTCGACCTGGCCGCGGGGATGAAGGCGGACCGGTTCGGCCACCGGCCGCTGGCCGGACCCCGCTCGGTGGCGGTGCTCTTCGACAAGCAGAGTCTGCGGACCAGGATCTCGTTCGACGTCGGGATCGCCGAGTTGGGCGGGCACCCGCTGGTCGTGGACACGCAGGTCACCCACTTCGGCCGGGGTGAGTCCCTCGCGGACGCGGGACGGGTGCTGTCCCGCTACGTCGCGGCGATCGTGCTGCGTACCCACGGTGACGAGCGGATCGCCGAGGTGGCGGCGGGCGCCACAGTGCCGGTGGTCAACGCGCTCACCGACGGCTTCCACCCGTGCCAGCTGCTGGCCGACCTGCTGACCATCCGGGAGCGGTGCGGCGGCACGGCCGGGCGCACCCTGGCGTACGTGGGCGACAGCGCGAACAACATGGCGCACTCGTACCTGCTGGCCGGGGCGCTGGCCGGCATGCACGTCCGGGTCGCCGGTCCGGCGGGGTTCGCGCCCGATCCGGCCATCGTGGACCGGGCCGCCCGGATCGCCGCAGACACCGGCGGGTCGGTGCGGGTGCTTACCGACCCGGCCCAGGCGGTACGCGACGCCGACGTGCTGGCCACCGACACCTGGACGTCGATGGGGCAGGAGTCCGACGGGCTGGACCGGATCACCCCGTTCCTGCCGTACCAGGTGAACAAGGAGCTGCTCGGTCAGGCCGCACCGGACGCGATAGTGCTGCACTGCCTGCCGGCGCACCGTGGTGAGGAGATCACCGACGAGGTGCTCGACGGGCCGCAGAGCGCGGTCTTCGACCAGGCGGAGAACCGGCTGCACGCGCAGAAGGCGTTGCTGGCGTTCCTGCTGGGCGCGACGACCGGAGAGCGGCGATGACCGGGCCACTGACCCGCGCGGCCCGGCACGCCCGGATCGTGGAGCTGATCCGCGACCGGGCCATCCGTTCGCAGACCGAGCTGGCCGACCTGCTCGCCGCCGACGGTGTCGTCGTCACCCAGGCCACCCTCTCGCGGGACCTGGAGGAGTTGGGCGCGGTCAAGGTGCGCGGCGGTGACGGCCCGGCCGTGTACCTGATCCCCGAGGACGGCCAGCGACCGCTGCGCGACGCCGAGGCCGCGCCGGCCCGGCTGGTGCGGTTGCTGCGCGAGCTGCTCAACGGGGTCGACTCCAGCGGCAACATCGCCGTGCTGCGTACCCCACCCGGCGCAGCCCAGTACCTGGCCAGCGCGTTGGACCGAGCGGGCCTGCCCGAGATCGTCGGCACCACCGCCGGCGACGACACCATCCTCGTGGTGGCCCGCGCGGCCGACGGCGGGGCCGCGCTCGGTGACAAGCTCGCCGGTTGGGCCCGCCGGGAAGACAACGCTGAAGGGAACGTGACGCCATGACCGAGCGGGTCGTCCTCGCGTACTCCGGAGGGTTGGACACCTCCGTCGCCATTCCGTACCTGGCCGAGCAGACCGGCGCCGAGGTGATCGCGGTGGCGGTCGACGTCGGGCAGGGCGGCGAGGACCTCGACGCCATCCGGCAGCGCGCCCTGGACTGCGGCGCCGCCGAGTCCGAGGTGGTCGACGCGCGCGACGAGTTCGCCGCCGACTACTGCCTGCCGGCGATCCGGGCCAACGCCCTCTACATGGACCGCTACCCGCTGGTGTCGGCGCTGTCCCGCCCCCTGATCGTCAAGCATCTGGTGGCGGCGGCGCGTACGCACGGCGGGACGATCGTGTCGCACGGCTGCACCGGCAAGGGCAACGACCAGGTCCGGTTCGAGGTGGGGCTGAACGCCCTCGCCCCCGACCTGAAGATCATCGCGCCGGCCCGGGACTTCGCCTGGACGCGGGACAAGGCGATCGCCTTCGCCGAGGAGAAGGGCCTGCCGATCGACGTGTCGGCGAAGTCGCCCTACTCGATCGACCAGAACCTGTGGGGCCGCGCGGTGGAGACCGGCTTCCTGGAGGACATCTGGAACGCGCCCGTCGAGGGCCTGTACTCGTACACCGCCGACCCGGCGCAGGACCGCGACCCCGACGAGGTCGTGATCACCTTCGACGGCGGCGTGCCGGTGGCGATCGACGGTGAGACGGTCACCCCGTACCAGGCGATCCTGGAGCTGAACCGGCGCGCCGGCGCCCAGGGCGTGGGTCGGCTCGACATGGTCGAGGACCGCCTCGTGGGCATCAAGAGCCGCGAGGTCTACGAGGCTCCCGGCGCCATCGCGCTGATCACCGCCCATCAGGAGCTGGAGGCGGTGACAGTGGAACGGGACCTGGCCCGGTTCAAGAAGGGCGTGGACCAGCGCTGGGGCGAGCTGGTGTACGACGGCCTGTGGTTCTCGCCGTTGAAGGACGCGCTTGACGCGTTCATCGACGACGCGCAGCGGCAGGTGAGCGGCGAGGTGCGGATGACCCTGCACGGCGGTCGGGCCACCGTCACCGGCCGACGGTCCGAGGCGAGCCTGTACGACTTCGGGATGGCCACGTACGACACCGGCGACACCTTCGACCAGTCCCTGGCGAAGGGCTTTGTGCAGCTGTGGGGCCTTCCGAGCCGGATGGCCGCCGCGCGGGACGCCCGGGTCGGCGGTGCCGGACAGTGACCGACACAATGGGCGACGTGGACGACAAGAGCCTGACCGAGAACAGCGCAGCCACCAACCGGACGAGCCTGTGGGGTGGCCGCTTCGCCGGTGGCCCCGCCGAGGCGCTGGCCCGACTGTCGGTGAGCGTGCAGTTCGACTGGCGCCTGGCCCCGTACGACATCGCGGGTTCCCGCGCGCACGCCCGGGTCCTGGCCGGCGCGGGCCTGCTCGACCCCGAGGAGTTGGGTCGGATGCTGGCGGCCCTGGACGACCTGGAGGCGGCGTGCGCCTCGGGGTCGTTCCGCCCCACCGTCGACGACGAGGACGTGCACACCGCGTTGGAGCGCGGTCTGCTGGAGCGCCTCGGCAGCCTCGGTGGCAAGCTGCGCGCGGGCCGGTCGCGCAACGACCAGGTCGCCACGGACCTGCGGCTCTACCTGCGTGACCACGCCCGGGGCGTGGCCAGCCGGCTCGTCGAGCTGGCCGAGGCGTTGGTGGAGCAGGCCGAACGGCACGTCGACACGGCCGCGCCCGGCATGACGCACCTCCAGCACGCCCAGCCGGTGACGTTCGGGCACTGGTTGCTCGCCCACGTGCAGCCGCTGCTGCGGGATCTGGAGCGGTTGCGCGACTGGGACCACCGGGCGGCGGTCAGCCCGCTCGGCGCGGGCGCGCTTGCCGGTTCGGGGCTTCCCCTGGATCCGGTGGCCGTGGCCAAGGAGTTGGGCTTCCGGACGTCGTTCGCCAACTCGATGGACGCCGTCGCCGACCGGGACTTCGTCGCCGAGTTCCTGTTCACCACCGCCATGATCGGGGTGCACCTGTCCCGGCTCGGCGAGGAGGTGGTGCTCTGGACCTCGCACGAGTTCGGGTGGGTCGAGCTGGACGACTCGTTCGCGACCGGGTCGTCGATCATGCCGCAGAAGAAGAACGCGGACATCGCCGAGCTGGCCCGCGGCAAGTCCGGCCGGTTGGTCGGCGGCCTGGTGACAGTGCTCACCATGCTCAAGGGCCTGCCGATGACCTACGACCGGGACATGCAGGAGGACAAGGAGCCGGCGTTCGACGCCGTCGACACCCTGGAGCTGCTGCTCCCGGCCCTCGCGGGAATGATCTCCACGATGACGGTCCGGGTGGACCGTCTCGTCGCCGCCGCCCCGGTCGGCTTCTCCCTCGCCACCGAGGTCGCCGACTGGCTGGTCCGGCGCAACGTGCCGTTCCGGGACGCGCACGAGATCACCGGTCGGCTGGTGGCGCTCTGCGCGGCGCGGGAGTGCGAGCTGAACGACGTCTCCGACGACGACCTGGTGGCGATCAGCGAGCACCTCGACCCGTCGGTGCGCGACGTGCTCTCGGTCCGTTCGGCGCTGGCCGCCCGGACCACCCCCGGCTCGACCGGCCCCGGCCCGGTGGCCGACCAGCTCGCCACCGCGGCGGACCGGCTGACCACCTGGCGGGAGTGGGCCGCCGAGCGGGTCGTCCCGCGGTAGACCTCGTCGTGGCGTCGGCGCGTGCCGCCGGCGCCACTGTCGGTTCAGGCCGTCGGGCGCTCCCGCTTCGGGAGCTTGGCCACCACCATGTCGTACGACGCGTCGACCGCCTCGGTCAGCTCCTCGTCGTCGATCCCGCCGTCCAGGCGCAGCGTGTTCCACCCGGACCGGCCGATGTAGGCCATCACCTGGGCGTCGTCGGGGTGCCGGTGCAGCCACTCGTCGGCCACCTCCCGGGTCGGCCCGCACTTGATGCCGACCGTCGGCTTTCCCGCGCCACTGCCGAGGAACGCGAAGATCCGGCTGCCCACCTTCACCACCTCGTCGCCCTCCCACGGCCGGTCCAGCCACGCTCCCGGCTTGGCCAGGCAGTACGTCAGCATCTCCGCGCGCTCCATGGGTGCCTCCTCGTCGTGCGCACAGTGTGCCCGCCGCGGGGCCGTTCGACGCGCGCCATGCCGATCCGGGCGTCGGCCCGGGCGTCGGCTCAGGCGCTCTGCTCGGACGAGCGGGCGGCGACCCGCTCGTAGCGCTGCCGGGCCGCCTGCGCGCTGCCCAGGCCCAGCCCGTAGGCGATCGCCTGCCAGGTCAGCCCCCGGTCGCGGGCCAGCGTCAACAGCCCGGCCTCCAGGGCGTCCAGCTCGGCGCGGACGTGTGGCAGCAGGGTCAGCGCGGCGGTCAGGTCGGCGGCGTCGATCGGCTCCTCCGCCGGCTCCCGCTCGGCCCCGCCGGCGGCCAGCGCGGTGACCAGGGCGACCGCCTCCCACGGGTCCAGCACGTACGGGTGGGCCCAGCGGCCGCGCTGGGTGCCGGTGCCGGCGTGCCGGCTGCTGATGCGCTCCAGCGCCTCGTGGGTGCGGTGGGCGCGGGCGTGGGCCGGGTGCGGCGCGGTGAACGGGTCGTTCGTCGTCATGTTCTGAGCACACACCAGCAACACGTCATTGTCAACAGAACGTTTAAATCGGGGACGGGTTCGAGTGGCGATCGCCGCTCGACTGGGTACCGTCGAGCCATGGACCTGTTGCCCGGTGACCACGCCAGCGATGCCGACCTGGCGGGGCTGGCCGACCTGCTCGCCGGCCCGCTGCTGCCGGCCGCGCGTGGGCTGCTGGGCTGCGAGCTGCACGCGGGCGGCGTCACCGTCCGGATCACCGAGGTCGAGGCGTACGCCGGCATGGCCGGGGACCAGGCCTCGCACGCCCACCGGGGCCGCACCCCCCGCAACGCCGTGATGTTCGGCCCCGCCGGGCACGCGTACGTCTACTTCACCTACGGGATGCACTGGTGCATGAACGTGGTCACCGGCGTCGAGGGGGAGGCTTCCGCCGTGCTGCTGCGCGCCGGGGAGGTCGTCGACGGCCTGGACGCGGCCCGGGACCGTCGGCCGGCCGTGCGCCGGGACGTGGACCTGGCCCGCGGGCCGGCCCGGCTCTGCGCCACGCTCGGCATCGACCGCGCGGCGTACGGGGCGTACCTGCTGGGTGACGGGCCGGTCCGGTTGCGCCCGCCGACCCGGCCGGTGCCGCCGGAGACGGTGGTCGCCGGCCCGCGGGTCGGCGTGACCGGCGCGCACGACCTGCCGTGGCGGTTCTGGCTCGACGGCGACCCGACGGTCAGCGCGTACCGCCGACACGTGCCCCGCACCCGGCGCTGATCCTCCGGGCGTGTGTCCCCCGACCGTGTCGGGGGGTGTGGCCATAATCACCGCACCTGCTCACTGACGGTTCGGAGGACATCATGGCGACACTGCTCGCGATCGGCACGGCCAAGGGATTGTTTCTCGCCACCAGCGCCGATGACCGGCGCAGTTGGGAGATCACCGGCCCGCACTTCCCGATGACGGGCGTCTACGCGGTCGCTGTCGACACCCGTCGGTCCACCCCGCGGTTGCTCGCCGGGATGACCAGCTCACACTTCGGGCCCAGCGTCGCCACAAGCGACGACCTCGGCGCTTCCTGGGACGAGCCCGACCAGGCGCCGGTCGCCTTCCCGGCCGACACCGGGGTCTCCCTCGGGCGGGTCTGGCAGCTGATGCCGGCCGGTCCCGACCAGCCGGACGTGGTCTGGGCCGGCACCGAGCCGTCCGCGCTGTTCCGGTCCACCGACGGTGGCCGCAGCTTCGAGCTGGTCCGCTCCCTCTGGGACCACCCGCACCGCCCGCAGTGGGAGGCCGGCTTCGGCGGCCAGGCCGTGCACACAGTGCTGCCGCACCCGCGTGACCCGGCCCGGGTGCTTGTCGCCATGTCCACCGGTGGCGTCTACCGCTCGGAGGACGCCGGGGCGACCTGGGCGCCGGGCAACACCGGCATCCGCGCCTACTTCATGCCCGACGAGTGGCCGGAGTTCGGCCAGTGCGTGCACAAGGTCGCCCGGGACGCGGCCAACCCCGAGCGGCTGTACGCGCAGAACCACCACGGCGTCTACCGGTCCGACGACGACGGCCGCACCTGGTCGTCGATCGCCGACGGGTTGCCCAGCGACTTCGGCTTCCCGATGGTGGCCCACCCGGGGCGGGGCGGCACGGTGTGGACCTTCCCGTTGGTGGCCGACAGCGAGCGGTTCCCGACCGACCACCGCTGCCGGGTGTACCGCTCCGCCGACGCCGGCGGCAAGTGGGAGCCGCTGTCGGTGGGGCTGCCCGAGGGGCCGTTCTACCCGGCGGTGCTGCGCGACGCGATGTGCGCCGACGACGCCACCCCCGGTGGGGTCTACTTCGGCACCCGCTCCGGCTCGGTCTACGCCAGCCGCGACGAGGGCGACTCCTGGTCCCTGGTGGCGGCACATCTGCCGGACGTGCTCTGCGTTCGGGTCGCGGCGGTCTGAGCGTGGTCACCGTGCTGCTGCCCGGCCCGCTGCGTGGTGAGGCCGGCGGGGCCAGTCGGCTGAGCGTCACCGCCGCCGGGACGCTGCGGGCGGTCCTCGACGAGCTGGCCGTCGCCCATCCGCGGCTGGCCCGGCGCATCCGTGACGAGCGCGGCGAGCTGCGCCGTTACGTCAACGTCTTCGTCGACGGTGAGGATTGCCGGCACTCCGGGGGTCTGGCCACCCCGGTCGGCGACGACGCCGAGGTGCAGGTGTTGCCGTCGGTCGCGGGCGGTTGAGGTCGCGGCCGGTTGGCCTCATGGTCGGTCAGCGTCACGGCCGGTTGGGCTCACGGTCGGTTGGCGTCACGGTCGTTGGCGGGGCGGGCGGCCGGCGTCGAGGCCCGGTCGGGTCGGGGATGTCCGCTTTCGGGCGTGAGCCGTGCCACTCCGAGACGTGCCGCCTCCGGAATAGTTGCGTCGTCAAATAAGTTGACAGCTGCGTCCGGGCACCACGAATGACCCGGTTCTACACGCAGGGAGCTGGTCATGCAGTTCGGAGTCTTCACCGTCGGCGACGTCACGGTCGACCCGACCACCGGTCGGGAGCCGACCGAGCATGAGCGGATCAAGGCCATGGTCGCCATCGCGCTCAAGGCCGAGGAGGTCGGTCTCGACGTCTTCGCCGCGGGCGAGCACCACAACCCGCCGTTCGTACCCTCGTCACCGACCACCATGCTCGGCCACATCGCGGCGCGCACCGAGCGGCTGCTGCTGTCCACCGCGACCACGCTGATCACCACCAACGACCCGGTGAAGATCGCCGAGGACTACGCGATGCTCCAGCACCTGTCCGACGGCCGGGTGGACCTGATGATGGGCCGCGGCAACACCGGCCCGGTCTACCCCTGGTTCGGCAAGGACATCCGCGCCGGCATCCCCCTCGCCATCGAGAACTACGACCTGCTGCACCGGCTGTGGCGCGAGGACGTTGTCGACTGGAAGGGCAAGTACCGAACCCCGTTGCAGTCGTTCACCTCGACGCCGCGCCCGCTCGACGGCGTGCCCCCGTTCGTCTGGCACGGCTCGATCCGCAGCCCGGAGATCGCCGAGCAGGCCGCGTACTACGGCGACGGCTTCTTCGCCAACCACATCTTCTGGCCCAAGGAGCACACCCAGCGGATGGTCGCGCTCTACCGCCAGCGGTACGCGCACTACGGCCACGGCACCGCCGACCAGGCCATCGTCGGCCTCGGTGGGCAGGTGTTCATGCGCCGCAACTCGCAGGACGCGGTCCGGGAGTTCCGGCCGTACTTCGACAACGCCCCGGTCTACGGCCACGGGCCGTCGCTTGAGGAGTTCACCCGGGAGACGCCGCTGACCGTGGGCAGCCCGCAGCAGGTCATCGACCGTACGCTCGGCTTCCGGGAGTACGTCGGCGACTACCAGCGGCAGCTGTTCCTGATGGACCACGCGGGGCTGCCCCTCAAGACCGTGCTGGAGCAGCTCGACCTGCTCGGCGAGGAGGTCGTGCCGGTCCTGCGCAAGGAGTTCGCGGCGTTGCGCCCCGCGCACGTGCCGGACGCGCCGACGCACGCTTCCCTGGTCGCCGCCGCCGGCGGCGGCAAGGACAGCACCGTGCACGCCGTCGACGACGTGACGGGCAAGGCGCCGGAGGAGGCGACCCGATGACCCACCGCACCCTGGCCGTGGTCTCGGCGGGGCTGAGTCAGCCCTCGTCGACCCGGCTGCTCGCCGACCAGCTCGCCGCGGCCACCCGCGACGAGTTGGTCCGGCGCGGCTCCGAGGTGGAGTTGCACGTCGTCGACCTGCGGGAATACGCCCACGACGTGGTGAACAACATGCTCACCGGGTTTCCACCGGCGGCGCTGCGCGAGGTCATCGACGCGGTGACCGGGGCGGACGGGCTCATCGCCGTCACCCCGATCTTCAGCGCCTCGTACAACGGGCTGTTCAAGTCGTTCTTCGACGTGTTGGATTCCGCGTCGCTCGTCGACCGGCCGGTGCTGATCGGTGCCACCGGCGGCACCGCCCGCCACTCACTGGCACTGGAGCACGCCGTCCGCCCGATGTTCGCGTACCTGCGGGCGGTGGTGGTGCCGACCGCGGTCTACGCCGCTCCGGAGGACTGGTCGGACGGCACTGCCGACGGCGCGTTGCGCGGCCGGATCCGGCGCGCCGCCGGTGAGCTGGCCGACCAGGTCGAGCGTCGGCCGCCGGCGAGCGGCCCCGCCGACCCGTTCGCCCTCACGACCGACTTCCTGCACCTGCTCGACCGGGGGGACGGCGCGCCGGTCAACTGACCGGGTGGGCGACCAGCACCGGGCAGTGCGCGTGCTGGATCACCGCCTGGCTGACCGAGCCGAGCAGCAGACCCGCGAATCCGGCCCGGCCCCGGGTGCCCACGACCAGCAGCGACGCCGTGCCGCTGGCCTCGATGAGGCCCTGGGCCGGGCCGGCCGCCCGGACCGGATGCTCCCGCACCACCAGGTCGGGGTGCTCGGCGCGAACGGCGGTGGACGCGTCGGCAAGCAGCCGTACCGCCTCGGCCTGGTGCGCGGCCTGCGACTCCTCGATCTCCTCCGGCACCGCCCGGCCCTCGGCCGCCGGGCCGACGTGCGCCAGCACCAGCGGTACGTCCCGCAGCGCTGCCTCGTCGGCGCCGTACGCCGTGGCCAGCCGGGACGACTCGGAGCCGTCGACCCCGACCAGCACCGGCGCGTCCACCGGGATCGGCTGCTCATCGGGGCGGACCACAAGCACCGGGCAGTGCGCGTGCGCGGCCACCTGCGTGCCGACCGAGCCGAGCAGCAGCCCGACGAACCCGCCCAGCCCTCGGCTGCCCACCACGACCAGCTCCGCCCGGCGGGACTCCTCGACGAGCGTGATGCCGGGGCCGCCGGCGACCTGACGCACGTCGACGACCAGGCCGGGCCACCGGTCGGCCAGGTCGGCCGCCGTGCGTTCCAACATCCGCTGCGCCTCCGCGGAGGGCACCGGCACCCCGATCTCGTACGGGTTGATCGGCACGCCGTAGCCGAGGGGGTGCAGGTAGCCGTGCAGCAGGAGCAGCGGCCGGGACCGGAGCAGCGCGGCGCGGGCCGCGTGCTCCGCGGCGACGAGGCTGGACGACGATCCGTCCACGCCCACCACGACGGGTCGAGTCATCGGTACCCCCTTCGTCGGTCCGCTGTCTCCGTCATCTTGCTGCCTCGCGGCGGCCGGCCCGGCGCGGATCGCCCGACCGCGGCGGACAGATCCTGCTCGCCGGGCCGGTGATCCCCGGCTGGCACCGCCGCTGCGTACTCTCGCCGGGTGACCTCTCACCTGCGGCTGCGCCCGGTCCTGGAGGACGACCTCGTCGAGTTCTTCCTGCACCAGCAGGATCCGGAGGCCAACCGGATGGCGGCCTTCGTCGCCAAGGACCCGTCCGACCATCGGGAGTTCGCCCGGCACTGGGCCCGGGTGCTCACCGACCCGGCCAACCGGATCCGCACCGTCGACGTCGACGGCGAGGTGGTCGGCTATGTGAGCTCCTTCCCCGTCGAGGGTCAGACCGAGGTCAGCTACTGGATCGACCCGGCACGCTGGGGCCGGGGTTACGCCACGGCGGCCCTGGCCGCGCTGCTGCGCGAGCTGCCCCGGCCGGTGCACGCCCGCGCCGCCAAGGACAACGCCGCCTCCCTCGCGGTGCTGCGCAAGTGCGGGTTCGTGGTGGTCGGCGAGGACTCGGGGTACGCCCACGGGCGCGGCGAGGACGTCGAGGAGTGGCTGCTGGAGCTGCCCGCCGATGCCCCTGACCTGGGCGGGCACTAGTCTCGCGGGGTGAACTGGTTGGATCTGGTCGGCTGGGCCGGCTCCGCGGTGCTGGTCTGGTCCCTGTTGCAGTCGCGCGTCCTGCGGCTGCGCGCTCTCAACCTCGTCGGCAGCGTCGTGCTGATCGGCTACAACGCCGCCATCGAGGTCTGGCCCATGGTCGGGCTCAACGTCGTGCTCGCGGCGATCAACATCTGGTATCTGCGCGGGATGATCGCCACCCGGCACGACGAGCAGACCTACCAGGTGGTGGAGGTCGGTGTCGGCGACCAGTTCCTCGCGCACACGCTGCGGGTGCACGCCGCCGACATCGCCCGGTTCAACCCCGGCTTCCACTGGGACCCGGACGCCTCCGGCCGATCGGCCTTCCTGGTGGTCCGGGCCGACGAGGTGGTGGGCGTGGTGCTGTCGCACGCCGAGGCGCGCGGCGTCGCCCAGATCGACCTGGACTACGTGACCCCCAAGTTCCGCGACTTCACCCCGGGCGAGTTCGTCTACCGACGCAGCCACCTGTTCACCGAACGGGGCTTCCGCCGGGTGGTCAGCCCGCCCCGGATGGTCGCCCCCTACTACCACCGCCTCGGCTTCCGCCCGGAGGGCGACTCGTACGTCCTCGATCTGCCGGCGACCCCGGCCGCCGATCCGGCGTAGCGACCCCGGCGTGCCGTCGCCAGCGGTCGATCCGGCGTAGCCTCACCAGCTCAGGATTCGGCGGGCACCGGACGGGGCAAACAGACGCCGACGCCGGACGGGCTCGCCGACCGGCGGGCGCCGCGCGTACTGGCCGGTGCCACCACCGCAGAGGGAGCGAACCAGGCGTGCAGAGCTACGGGAGCCAACTGGCCCTGGTCGGAATCCTGGTCGTGATCAACGCGCTCTTCGCCGGCAGCGAGATGGCGCTGGTGTCGCTGCGGGACAGCCAGATCCAGCGGTTGGAGCGCACCAGTCGGGCCGGGCGGGTACTGGCCCGGCTCGCCAAGGACCCGAACCGCTTCCTGGCCACCATCCAGATCGGCATCACCCTCGCCGGCTTCCTGGCCTCCGCCGCCGCGGCGGTCTCGCTGGCCAAGCCGCTCGTCCCGCTGCTCGGGATGTTCGGCGGCGCCGCCGAGACGGTGGCCATCGTCGTGGTCACCCTCGCGCTGACCTTCGTCACCCTGGTCTTCGGCGAGCTGGCCCCCAAGCGGATCGCCATGCAGTCCGCCGAGCGGTGGGCGCTGCTGGTGGCCCGCCCACTCGACCTGCTCGCCAGCTTCACCCGGCCGGCCGTCTGGGCGCTCGGCGCCACCAGCGACGTGGTGGTCCGCCTGGTCGGGCTCAACCCGAAACACCAGCCGGAGGAGATCGGCCCGGACGAGCTGCGCGACATCGTCGCCGGGAACCACGGCTTCACCAAGGAACAGCGCACCATCATCGCCGGCGCGGTGGAGATCGCCGACCGGCGGTTGCGGGCTGTCCTCGTACCCCGGTTGCAGGTCTTCACGCTCGACAGCGGGACCACCGCGGAGGCCGCGCGGCTCGTGCTGGCCGCCACCGGGCACTCCCGGGCGCCGGTCGTGCGCCACGGCGGCCTGGACGACACGGCGGGCGTGATCCACCTGCGCGACCTGGTGGGGGTGCCCGACGACCGCCCGGTCGACGAGATCGCCCGCCCACCGATGCTGCTGCCCGACTCGCTGCCCGTGGTGGAGGCCCTGCGCCAGTTCAAGGCCGAGCGCCAGCACATCGCACTCGTCGTGGACGAGCGCGGCGCCGTCGACGGCATCGTCACGCTGGAAGACATCCTGGAGGAGATCGTCGGTGAGATCTACGACGAGACCGACCGGGACGTGAGGTCGGTGCGCCGCGACCCCGACGGCGCGCTGCTGCTGCCCGGCACCTTCCCGGTGCACGACCTGCCGGACATCGGCGTCGAGCTGCCGTCCCGCCCGGACGGCGACTACACCACCGTCGCCGGGCTGGTGCTGGCCCGGCTCGGGCACATCCCCACCGTCGCCGGCGAGGACGTGACCCTGGACGGCTGGGTGCTGATGGTGGCCGGCATCGACCACCGGGCGATCGTCGAGGTACGGGTCAGTCGCGTACCCGATGCCGTCGACCTCGACGCCGACCAGGCGGCGGAGCCGGTGCTGGACGAGGCCCGCAGCTGAACCGTCCGGCCGCCGCCGCTCAGTCGCGGGACAGGTTCTGTAGCCGGACCTGACCGCGGGCGACCAGCCGCTCGTCGGCATCGGTGATCTCCACCTGCCAGAGCTGCTGGCTGCGGCCCCGGTGCACGGGCGTGCCGACAGCGGTCAGCTCCCCGTCCCGGACGGCCCGCAGGAAGTCGGTCTGGTTCGACACGCCGACCACCGTGCCCCGGTCGGCCAGCCAGAGGGAGCCACCCACACTCGCCGCGGTCTCCACGACCGTGCAGTACACCCCGCCGTGCTGGATGCCGAACGGCTGGTGCAGCTCCGGTCGGACCTGCCAGGTGATCACCACCCGGTCGGCGGACGCCTCCTCGAACGTCAGGCCGAGCAGGGCGACGAAACCGCCCGTCAGATCCGGCATCTCCACGGCAAACCCCTCCTCGATCAACGGGGCGCAAGCCTAACGGGGCGGGTTGCGGCAAACCCGGTACGGGTCGGTGCCGGCGATGGGGGAGAATCGGTGACCGTGACCGACAGCAGCCCCCCGCCGTCCGGGCGGGACTCCCTGACCGACGACCTGCTCTGGCGTGGCCTCATCCAGGACTCGACCGGCCTCGACGAGCTGCGCGAGCTGCTCGACGGTGGGACGGCCGCGACCTACTACGTGGGCTTCGACCCCACCGCGCAGAGCCTGCACGTCGGCTCGCTCATGCAGGTCACCACGGCCCGCCGGCTGCAACTCGCGGGTCATCGCCCGTTGCTGCTGGTGGGCGGGGCGACCGGGCAGATCGGTGACCCGAAGGAGAGCGCCGAGCGGACCCTCAACCCGCCCGAGGTGATCGCCGGCTGGGTCGAGCGCATCCGCGAACAGCTCGCGCCCTTCGTGTCGTACACCGGCGAGAACGCGGCGCGCCTGGTCAACAACCTGGACTGGACCGGCGAGATGTCGGTTGTCGAGTTCCTGCGGGACGTGGGCAAGCACTTCCCGGTCAACAAGATGCTCGCGCGGGAGGTGGTGCGGGCGCGGCTGGAGACGGGCATCAGCTTCACCGAGTTCAGCTACCAGCTGCTCCAGGCCAACGACTTCTTCGAGCTGCACCGCCGGCACGGCTGCCAGCTCCAGTTCGGCGGCTCCGACCAGTGGGGCAACATCACCGCCGGCGTCGACTACGTCCGTCGGCGTGGGGCGGGGCCGGTGCAGGCGTTCACCACGCCGCTGGTCACCAAGTCCGACGGCACGAAGTTCGGCAAGACCGAGGGTGGCGCCGTCTGGCTCGACCCGACGTTGACCAGCCCGTACGCGTTCTACCAGTTCTGGCTCAACGTGGAGGACGGAGAGGTGGACCGCTACTTGCGGTACTTCAGCTTCCGTAGCCGCGAGGAGTTGGAGGAGTTGGCGAAGGCGACGGCTGAGCGACCGGCGGCCCGCCTGGCGCAGCGGGCGCTCGCCGAGGAGCTGACCACCCTGGTGCACGGCCCGGACGAGACCCGGCAGGCGATCGCCGCCAGTCAGGCCCTCTTCGGGCGCGGGTCGCTTGACGACCTGGCCCCGGAGACGCTGCGCGCGGCGCTGACCGAGGCCGGCCTGGTGCGTCTCTCCGGCGAGTTGCCGGATGTGGCGGGGCTGTTGCGGGACTCCGGGCTCGTCAGTGGCCTCAAGGAGGCTCGGCGGGTGATCGCCGAGGGTGGCGCATACGTCAACAACAACCGGGTGACCGAGGTGGACGCCGCGGTGTCGCCGACCGACCTGCTGCACGGGCGATACCTGGTGCTGCGTCGCGGCAAGCGCTCCTTCGCGGGCGTTGAGCTGGGCGAATAGTCGACTGTCGACGATGTGACGGGGGACGCGTCCGGCGGATTTGACGATCATCCCGCCGGACGCGTAACTTTCTCTCTGCCAGCGCGGAACGGACGAAACAGGCGAAAACCTGAGACGGCCGGAGCGCAGGCCAACGGCCTCGGGGTCGGGCGGGCATGCCCACCGGATCCCGGACCGGGAGGTGCCACCGGAAACGCCGCGAGGCGGATTTGGCGCGGCGAAACCGACCGGGTATGGTTACCAACCGGCAGGGCACCGGGCAAGCTTGCGGGAGACCGCAGCGGCCGGCCTGCCGAATCCGTGACGAGAGCGGCGCAAGCCGGTCGAGACATGGTGCCCGCATTACCGAATGAAGCACGACGAACCGCGAAACACCGGTTTGACACGGCGGAAACGGGCGGGTAACGTAGTAAAAGTGCCTGGCGCTGGAAAGCGCTAAGGGACACGAACGAAAAGCCCCGGTTGGGGTTCCACTGAGGTGGGGCTTCTGGTCGGTGTGTGGTTGTTCTTTGAGAACTCAACAGGGTGCTTGTAAAGCCAGTGCCAATTATGATTTATACCCCGGACTGGTCAGTTTTTCTGGCTGGTTGGGATTCCTTTGGCAACATTTGTTTGTTGTCAGGATGCTGTTCAACATAGTTTTTTGTTGGAGAGTTTGATCCTGGCTCAGGACGAACGCTGGCGGCGTGCTTAACACATGCAAGTCGAGCGGAAAGGCCCTTCGGGGTACTCGAGCGGCGAACGGGTGAGTAACACGTGAGCAACCTGCCCCAAGCTTTGGGATAACCCTCGGAAACGGGGGCTAATACCGAATAGGACTTCCGGCCGCATGGCTGGGGGTGGAAAGTTTTTCGGCTTGGGATGGGCTCGCGGCCTATCAGCTTGTTGGTGGGGTGATGGCCTACCAAGGCGACGACGGGTAGCCGGCCTGAGAGGGCGACCGGCCACACTGGGACTGAGACACGGCCCAGACTCCTACGGGAGGCAGCAGTGGGGAATATTGCACAATGGGCGGAAGCCTGATGCAGCGACGCCGCGTGAGGGATGACGGCCTTCGGGTTGTAAACCTCTTTCAGCAGGGACGAAGCGAGAGTGACGGTACCTGCAGAAGAAGCACCGGCCAACTACGTGCCAGCAGCCGCGGTAAGACGTAGGGTGCGAGCGTTGTCCGGATTTATTGGGCGTAAAGAGCTCGTAGGCGGCTTGTCGCGTCGACCGTGAAAACTTGGGGCTCAACCCCAAGCCTGCGGTCGATACGGGCAGGCTAGAGTTCGGTAGGGGAGACTGGAATTCCTGGTGTAGCGGTGAAATGCGCAGATATCAGGAGGAACACCGGTGGCGAAGGCGGGTCTCTGGGCCGATACTGACGCTGAGGAGCGAAAGCGTGGGGAGCGAACAGGATTAGATACCCTGGTAGTCCACGCTGTAAACGTTGGGCGCTAGGTGTGGGGGGCCTCTCCGGTTCCCTGTGCCGCAGCTAACGCATTAAGCGCCCCGCCTGGGGAGTACGGCCGCAAGGCTAAAACTCAAAGGAATTGACGGGGGCCCGCACAAGCGGCGGAGCATGCGGATTAATTCGATGCAACGCGAAGAACCTTACCTGGGTTTGACATGGCCGCAAAACTGTCAGAGATGGCAGGTCCTTCGGGGGCGGTCACAGGTGGTGCATGGCTGTCGTCAGCTCGTGTCGTGAGATGTTGGGTTAAGTCCCGCAACGAGCGCAACCCTCGTTCGATGTTGCCAGCGCGTTATGGCGGGGACTCATCGAAGACTGCCGGGGTCAACTCGGAGGAAGGTGGGGATGACGTCAAGTCATCATGCCCCTTATGTCCAGGGCTTCACGCATGCTACAATGGCCGGTACAATGGGCTGCGATACCGTGAGGTGGAGCGAATCCCAAAAAGCCGGTCTCAGTTCGGATCGGGGTCTGCAACTCGACCCCGTGAAGTCGGAGTCGCTAGTAATCGCAGATCAGCAACGCTGCGGTGAATACGTTCCCGGGCCTTGTACACACCGCCCGTCACGTCACGAAAGTCGGCAACACCCGAAGCCGGTGGCCCAACCCTTGTGGAGGGAGCCGTCGAAGGTGGGGCTGGCGATTGGGACGAAGTCGTAACAAGGTAGCCGTACCGGAAGGTGCGGCTGGATCACCTCCTTTCTAAGGAGCACCTTCACCCGAAAGGGTGCAAGGAGCCCGCGGCCCACGAATGTTGGGTCGGGGTGCTCAGATGGCGGAGACACTGGCAAGTTTTGCCCTGGCAACGGCCGGCGGCGCCTAGTACAGCCACTCTTCGGGGTTGGTGGGAACGGTTGCTTCTGGTGCGGCTGGGGGGGAATGTAAGCACCCTGTTGGGTCCTGAAAGAACAACCATGGGTTGTTGTTTCAGAGCCTTGAGTGTGGCGTGAGCGTCGCACGAGGTTGCCAGGCATGGCCTGGCCTCACATACCGATCACTGTGGTGGTGCTGGTGTGGGGCGGATCGGGTTGTGGGTTGGTCGTTTGTTGAGAATTGCACAGTGGACGCGAGCATCTTTGTGGTCAAGTTGTCAAGGGCGAACGGTGAATGCCTTGGCACCAGGAGCCGATGAAGGACGTGGGAGGCCGCGATAGGCCTGGGGGAGCTGTCAACCAAGCTGTGATCCCAGGGTGTCCGAATGGGGAAACCTGGCACCAGTCATGTGGTGTCACCCACACCTGAACACATAGGGTGTGTGGAGGGAACGCGGGGAAGTGAAACATCTCAGTACCCGCAGGAAGAGAAAACAATTTAGTGATTCCGTGAGTAGTGGCGAGCGAAAGCGGATCGAGGCTAAACCGGCTGCGTGTGATACCTGTCAGGGGTTGCGTGGTCGGGGTTGTGGGACCCTGCTGAACAAGCTGACACTTGTTCGAGAAGTTACAAAGTCAGTGGCTAGTCGAACAGTCTGGAATGGCTGACCGTAGACGGTGAGAGTCCGGTAGGTGAAAGTTGCTGACCTTCTGTGGGTGTTCCCGAGTAGCGGCGGACCCCTGAAATCTGCCGTGAATCTGCCAGGACCACCTGGTAAGCCTAAATACTTCCTGGTGACCGATAGCGGACAAGTACCGTGAGGGAATGGTGAAAAGTACCCCGGGAGGGGAGTGAAATAGTACCTGAAACCGTTCGCCTACAATCCGTCGGAGCCTTGCGGGGTGACGGCGTGCCTTTTGAAGAATGAGCCTGCGAGTTAGTGGCATGTGGCGAGGTTAACCCGTGTGGGGGAGCCGTAGCGAAAGCGAGTCTGAATAGGGCGATTCAGTCGCGTGTCCTAGACCCGAAGCGGAGTGATCTAGCCATGGGCAGGCTGAAGCGCGGGTAAGACCGCGTGGAGGGCCGAACCCACCAATGTTGAAAAATTGGGGGATGACCTGTGGTTAGGGGTGAAAGGCCAATCAAACTCCGTGATAGCTGGTTCTCCCCGAAATGCATTTAGGTGCAGCGTCGCGTGTTTCTTGCCGGAGGTAGAGCACTGGATGGTCTAGGGGGCCCACAAGCTTACCGAAATCAGCCAAACTCCGAATGCCGGTAAGTGAGAGCGCGGCAGTGAGACTGCGGGGGATAAGCTTCGTAGTCGAGAGGGAAACAGCCCAGATCACCAGCTAAGGCCCCTAAGCGTGTGCTAAGTGGAAAAGGATGTGGGGTCGCATAGACAACCAGGAGGTTGGCTTAGAAGCAGCCACCCTTTAAAGAGTGCGTAATAGCTCACTGGTCAAGTGGTTCCGCGCCGACAATGTAGCGGGGCTCAAGCACACCGCCGAAGCTGTGGCATTCACATTTTATCCTCGCTTGGACTTGATTCCTTGTGCAGGTGTGTGGATGGGTAGGGGAGCGTCGTGCCGCGAGTGAAGCAGCGGGGTGACCCAGTTGTGGACGCGGCACGAGTGAGAATGCAGGCATGAGTAGCGAAAGAAGGGTGAGAAACCCTTCCGCCGGATGACCAAGGGTTCCAGGGCCAGGCTAATCCGCCCTGGGTGAGTCGGGACCTAAGGCGAGGCCGAGAGGCGTAGTCGATGGACAACGGGTTGATATTCCCGTACCCGCGAAAGAGCGTCCCTGACGAACCTCGTTGTGCTAACCACCCGAACCGCCGGAGACCTTCGGGTTGATGGTGGGGAGGCTGGGAACCTGATGGGTAGTAGTCAAGCGATGGGGTGACGCAGGAAGGTAGCTGAGCCCGGCCGGTGGTTGTGCCGGGGTAAGCGTGTAGGCCGTGTTGTAGGCAAATCCGCAACACACATAGGCTGAGACGTGATGCCGAGCCGATTCAGGTGAAGTCAGTGATCCTATGCTGCCGAGAAAAGCCTCTAGCGAGTTCTTAGCGGCCCGTACCCCAAACCGACACAGGTGGTCAGGTAGAGAATACCGAGGCGATCGGGCGAACTGTGGTTAAGGAACTCGGCAAATTGCCCCCGTAACTTAGGGAGAAGGGGGGCCGGAGACGTGAAGCCCCGCGCGGGTGGAGCGTTGTATGGCCGCAGAGAGCAGGGGGAAGCGACTGTTTACTAAAAACACAGGTCCATGCGAAGAAGTAATTCGATGTATATGGACTGACGCCTGCCCGGTGCTGGAACGTTAAGGGGACCTGTTAGCTCTTTCGGGGGCGAAGCGGAGAACTTAAGCGCCAGTAAACGGCGGTGGTAACTATAACCATCCTAAGGTAGCGAAATTCCTTGTCGGGTAAGTTCCGACCTGCACGAATGGCGTAACGACTTCCCCACTGTCTCAACCACAGGCCCGGCGAAATTGCAGTACGAGTAAAGATGCTCGTTACGCGCGGCAGGACGGAAAGACCCCGGGACCTTTACTATAGCTTGACATTGGTACTCGAATTAGCTTGTGTAGGATAGGTGGGAGCCGGTGAAGTCCATACGCCAGTATGGGTGGAGGCAATCTTGAAATACCACTCTGGTTGATTTGGGTATCTAACTTCGGACCGTTATCCGGTTCAGGGACAGTGTCTGGTGGGTAGTTTAACTGGGGCGGTTGCCTCCTAAAAGGTAACGGAGGCGCCCAAAGGTTCCCTCAGCCTGGTTGGCAATCAGGTGTTGAGTGCAAGTACACAAGGGAGCTTGACTGTGAGACTGACAGGTCGAGCAGGGACGAAAGTCGGGACTAGTGATCCGGCACTTGCGAGTGGAAGCGGTGTCGCTCAACGGATAAAAGGTACCCCGGGGATAACAGGCTGATCTTCCCCAAGAGTCCATATCGACGGGATGGTTTGGCACCTCGATGTCGGCTCGTCGCATCCTGGGGCTGTAGCAGGTCCCAAGGGTTGGGCTGTTCGCCCATTAAAGCGGTACGCGAGCTGGGTTTAGAACGTCGTGAGACAGTTCGGTCCCTATCCGCCGTGCGCGTAGGATACTTGAGAAGGGCTGTCCCTAGTACGAGAGGACCGGGACGGACGAACCTCTGGTGTGCCAGTTGTCCTGCCAAGGGCACGGCTGGTTAGCTACGTTCGGAAGGGATAACCGCTGAAAGCATCTAAGCGGGAAGCCTGCTTCAAGATGAGGTATCCCACCCACCTTGGTGGGGTAAGGCCCCCAGCTAGACGACTGGGTTGATAGGCCGGAAATGTAAGCCCGGTAACGGGTTCAGTTGACCGGTACTAATAGGCCGAGGACTTGACTACTAAGCTGCTACGCGTCCACTGTGCAACTCTCGATAAACGAACAACAGACCACTGTGTGGTGTTGTTTGACATGTCGATAGAGTTACGGCGGTCATGGCGGAGGGGAAACGCCCGGTTACATTCCGAACCCGGAAGCTAAGCCCTCCAGCGCCGATGGTACTGCACTCGTGAGGGTGTGGGAGAGTAGGACGCCGCCGGACAATCTTCCAGTCGAGGGCCGCCCCATCCGGGTCGGCCCTCGACTGCGTAGCGCCATTGGTGGCGCAATCAGGAAGGATGTACCTGTGAGTTCAGGACCGCAGGGCGGAGACCGTCCCCGTCGCTACGAAGACCGTACTGACGGTGCGGGCGGACGCGACCGCGGCCCGCGCCGCGATGACCGAGACCGGCCCCCGTACCGGGGAGACCGCGACAGCGGTGGCGGCGCCCGCGGCGGCTACGCCAGCGGCCGCGACTCTGGTTCCCGTGGCGGCGACCGGGACAGCTCGCGTTCCAGCGCCCCCCGTGAGGGTGGCTTCCGGGGCGGCGACCGCGACGGTTCGCGTTCCGGCGCCCCCCGTGAAGGTGGTTACCGCGGTGGCGACCGGGACAGCTCGCGTTCCAGCGCCCCCCGTGAAGGTGGTTACCGGGGCGGCGACCGCGACGGTTCGCGTTCCAGCGCCCCCCGTGAAGGTGGTTACCGCGGCGGCGACCGCGACGGTTCGCGCTCCGGCGCTCCCCGTGAGGGTGGCTTCCGCGGCGGTGACCGTCGTGAAGGTGGCTTCCGCGGTGGTGACCGCGACGGTTCGCGTTCCAGCGCCCCGCGTGAGGGTGGTTACCGGGGCGGCGACCGCGACGATTCGCGTTCCAGCGCTCCCCGTGAGGGTGGTTACCGGGGCGGTGACCGCGATGGTGGTTTCCGTGGTGGCGACCGCCGTGAGGGTGGCTACCAGGGCGGCGATCGCACCCGTTCCGGCCCGTCCCGTGAGGGTGGTTTCCGCGGCGGTGACCGCGATGGTGGCTTCCGTGGTGGCGCCCCCCGTGAGAGTGGCTTCCGGGGTGGCGACCGCGACGGTTCGCGTTCCGGCGCTCCCCGTGAGGGTGGCTTCCGGGGCGGTGACCGTCGTGAAGGCGGCTTCCGCGGCGGCGACCGCGAGGGCGGCTTCCGCGGTGGCGACCGTCGTGAAGGCGGTTTCCGGGGCGGTGACCGGGACAGTTCCCGGCCGAGCGGACCGCGTGACGGCGGCGCGCCTCGTGAGGGCGGTTTCCGGGGCGGTGACCGCGAGGGCGGCTTCCGCGGCGGTGACCGCCGTGAGGGTGGCTTCCGTGGCGGCGACCGCGATGGTGGCTTCCGTGGTGGCGACCGTCGTGAAGGCGGTTTCCGGGGCGGCGACCGGGACGGCGCCCGTTCCAGTGGCCCGCGCGAGGGTGGCTTCCGTGGCGGTGACCGCGAGGGCGGCTTCCGCGGTGGTGACCGTCGTGAGGGCGGTTTCCGGGGCGGCGACCGGGACGGCTCCCGGCCGAGCGGACCGCGTGACGGCGGCGCGCCTCGTGAGGGTGGCTTCCGTGGCGGTGACCGCGATGGTGGCTTCCGTGGTGGTGACCGTCGCGAGGGTGGTTTCCGGGGCGGCGACCGCGATGGTTCGCGCTCGGGCGGCCCGCGTGAGGGTGGCTTCCGGGGCGGTGACCGCGAGGGCGGTTTCCGCGGTGGTGACCGTCGTGAGGGCGGTTTCCGGGGCGGCGACCGGGACGGCTCCCGTTCCAGCGCCCCGCGTGAGGGTGGCTTCCGAGGTGGTGACCGGGCCGGTTCCCGGCCGAGCGGGCCGCGTGACGGCGGCGCGCCTCGCGAGGGCGGCTTCCGCGGCGGCGACCGTCGTGAAGGCGGCGCGTCTCGCGAGGGCGGTTTCCGCGGTGCTCCCCGTGAGGGTGGTTTCCGGGGTGGCGACCGGGACAGCTCTCGGCCGAGTGGGCCGCGTGAGGGCGGTGGCTACCGGGGCGGTGACCGCGACGGTGGCTTCCGGGGCGGTGACCGCGACGGCGGCTACCGGGGTGGCGACCGGGCGGGCGCTTCCCGGGCCGACGAGCGGCCTCGTCGCGAGGGCGAGTTCCGCCGCGACGACCGTGCTGGCGGCTCCGACTCGTTCGACGGTGGGCGTAGCTCTGCTCCGGCCCTGCCGGACGACATCGTCGCGACCGACCTCGACAAGGACGTTCGCGCTGAGCTGCTCTCGCTGAACAAGCCGGTGGCCGAGACGGTGGCCCGGCACCTGGTGGCGACGGGTCAGCTGATCGACGAGGACCCGGCCGAGGCGTTGGCGCACGCGCTGGCCGCCCGGCGGCTCGCGTCGCGCATCTCCGCGGTCCGTGAGGCGGTCGGCCTGGCCGCGTACCACGCGGGGGAGTGGCAGTCTGCGATCGCCGAGCTGCGCACGTACCACCGGATGAGTGGTCTGCAGAGTCACCTGGCTGTGCTCGCGGACTGTGAACGGGCGCTCGGCCGGCCGGAGCGGGCCATCGACCTGTTCCGCGGCGCTGACCGGGAGAAGTTGGACCAGGCCGTCGCGATCGAGTTGCTCATCGTCGCCGCGGGTGCCCGGGGTGACCTCGGGCAGAAGGACGCCGCAGTCGCGATGCTCCAGGTTCCGGACCTCACCAGCGAGGCCACGGTGCCGTGGACGGCTCGGCTTCGGTACGCGTACGCCGACGCGCTGCTCGCCGTGGGCCGACGTGAGGAAGCCCGCGAGTGGTTCTCCCGCGCCGCCGACGTGGACACCGAGGGCGAGACGGACGCCGCCGAGCGGCTGCTGGAACTCGACGGCGTGGTCATCGAGGGCGACGACGAGGACGAGGCCGCCGAGGAGATCGCCGCAGGCCCGGGCGCTCCCGGAGCGGTTCCGGCCCAACCGGACGCCGACCTGACCGGCGAGAACGACGACCGCGACGACGAAGACGACGACCGCGACGACGACGAAGAGGACTTCGACGACGACGAGGACGACGACGAGGACGAGGACTTCGACGACGACGAGCAGGACGGTGCTGTCGGCAGTCCTGACGACGACGAGGACCTTGTCGACGAGGACGAGGACCGTCACCCGGACGAGGCCGACAACGCCGATGCGGACACCGCTGTCGACGGCGCTGGAACGTCCGGCGACACGGTGAACGCCGACGAAACCGCCCCCGCCCGGGGCGACGAGTCGGAGCCGACGCAGCGGTGAACGGGGGCGCGGGGGAGCGGCTGGTCGACGGGTACACCCTTGTCGTTTTCGACCTGGACGGGGTGATCTACCTGATCGACCGGCCGATCCCCGGCGCCGTCGAGGCGGTAGCGCGGCTGCACGATGAGGGACGGGCGGTCGCGTACGCCACGAACAACGCGTCCCGCCGGTCCAGCGAGGTCGCCGACCTGCTGACGGGGATGGGTGTGCCGGCCCGACCGGAGGAGGTGCTCACCTCCGCCGCAGCGTCGGCCGAGCTGTTGCGGGACCGGCTGCCCGCCGGCGCGCCGGTGCTGGTGGTCGGGGCGGAGGCCCTGCGTGCGGAGCTGCGCGCGGTCGGCCTGACCCCGGTCAGCAAGGCCGACGAGAATCCGGCCGCGGTGGTGCAGGGGTACGGCCCGCAGGTCGGCTGGGCCGAGCTGGCCGAAGCGTCGATCGCGGTGCGCTCTGGTGCGCTCTGGATCGCCACCAACACCGACCGGACGCTGCCCAGTGGGCGAGGACCGCTGCCGGGCAACGGGTCGCTTGTCGCGGTGCTGCGCACGGCGCTGGAGCGGGACCCGGACGTGGTGGTCGGCAAGCCGGAGTCGGCGTTGTTCGAGACCGCCGCCCGGCGCGCGGGAGGTGGCCGGAGCCTGGTGGTGGGAGACCGGCTGGACACCGACATCGAGGGTGCCCGCCGGGCCGGGCTGGACAGCCTGCTCGTGCTCACCGGCGTCAACGGCGTACCGGACCTGCTGGCCGCTGCTCCGCAGCGGCGTCCCACGTACGTGGCGAGGGACCTGGCGGGGCTCTTCGACCCGGCTGCCGCGGTGCGGGTCCCGGGTTCGGCGGACGCTGGCGGCTGGTCCGTGACCGACCGCGACGGCACCCTGGAGCTGGCCGGTTCGGGGCGGCCACTGGACGCGCTGGCGGCGCTCTGCGCGGTGGCCTGGTCGGCGCCGGAGGCGGCGCTGCCGAAGATCCGCCCGATCGGCCCGGACGCGACGCACGCGGTGGAGAGCTTCGGTCTGACCGCCGCCGCCTGATCTGGTGAGCGGGCTCGTCAGAGCAGTTTGCGCAGCTTCAGCAGATCGAACGGGTTGGCCTTGATCGACACCCGGCGGGAGGTCACCGCGCTGGTGACGTCCAGGTCGCCGCGGACCAGGGCGAGCAGGTCATCGCTTGACGTGCTCAGCGCGATCTTGGCCTTGGGGTCGTCGCCGTCGGTCAACTCGACGAGTCGACCGCCGGTGATCCGGCCGTGGAAGGCGGTGTCCAGGTCGGTGATCCGGCAGGCCAGGGTCCGGTCCAGGTCGATCCGTTCGCGCACCGTCTCGGCGTTGCGATCCAGCCGGGCGGCCAGATCCTGCAAAGCCTGCCGGCACTCGTCCACGCTGGCCACATCTCCCCCTCGTTGATCGCCACGCCGTCCTCGGCACCGTACCGCACGGCACAGTCCGGGGTGCCCGGTAGCGTGACACCTGCACACCCCGCCCCGTGGAAGGACTCAGGCATGCAGGACGCGTGGCGCGCCTACCTCGAGCTGGCCATGGGCCTCGCGGAGGCGCCCCGGAAGAAGGCCCAGGACGTGGCACGTCGTCTCGTCGGCTCCGGCGGCGCGACCGCCGCCCAGCTCCAGGCCCTCGGCGAGGAACTGGTCACCACCGGCGCCGCCAACCGGGAGGCGCTGACCAAGCTGGTCCGTTTCGAGGTCGACCGGGCCCTCGGCGCGGTCGGGCTGGCCACCGCCGACGAGGTGGCCGAGCTGACCCGACGGGTGCACGACCTGGAACGGCAGCTACGCGAGGCGCGCGCCGTGGAGCCGACAAGCACACCGGCCACCGCCGAGCCGACCGCTGCCGCGCCGGCCACCGCCGACCGGACCGCTGCCGCGCCGGTCACCGCCCAAGCCGGCGCCACGCTGGCCACGCGGCCCGGGACCGGTCTCGTGCCCTCCGACTCCTCGGCGGGTGCCCCGGTCGCGAAGAAGGCCGTCGCGAAAAAGGCAGTGGCGAAGAAGGCCATCGCCAAGAAGGCCATCGCCAAGAAGCCGCCAACGACGATCAGCACCGCCGACGAGGTTCCCACTCCCGCGGACATGCCGGCCAAGAAGGCAGTCCGCAAGCAGCCTCCGGACGACGCCGAATGAGCCAGCCCGGTGCACCGGCCGGCGGGTCGTTCCCGGCCCGGCCCGGCCCTCCGCCCAACGCGGCGTACCCGGCCCGCCCCGGCCCACCAGCCGGCGGAGCGGCCCGGCCCGGCCCACCAGCCCGCCCCGGCCCACCGGTCGGCGCCCGTCCCGGGCCGCTGCCCGACCTCGACGACGATGCGGCGCGGCATCCGGCGGTGGACGCCGCGGTGCAGGCCATGGCCAACGCGGCGACGCTGGCCCCGGCCGATCAGATCGCGCAGTACGAGGCGGCCTACGAGACGTTGCGTGAAACCCTCGCCACCATCGACCAGACCTGAGTGGGACGACCAGGCCTGAGCAGACCGGAGAACCACCAATGGCACGTCGCAACCGGCTGGACGCCGAACTCGTCCGCCGTGGTCTGGCCCGCTCCCGGGAGCAGGCCGGCGCGTTGGTCGAGGCTGGCCGCGTCCAGCTGCGGGGGGTCGTCGCGCGCAAGGCCGCCGCGATGGTCGACCCCGCCGATCCGCTGCTGGTGACCGGAGAGGACCCGACCGAGGAGTACGTCTCCCGAGGCGGGCACAAGCTCGCTGGCGCGCTGGCCGCGTTCGCAGCCGGTGGGCTGCGCGTCGCCGGCCGGCGCTGCCTGGACGCCGGCGCGTCGACCGGTGGCTTCACCGACGTGCTGCTGCGCGCCGACGCCGCCGAGGTGGTGGCCGTCGACGTCGGCTACGGGCAGCTCGCCTGGCCACTGCGCACGAATGAGCGGGTCCGCGTCCTGGAACGCACCAATGTCCGTACCCTCGATCCGGACGCGATCGGCGGGCCGGTCGACCTCACGGTGGCCGACCTGTCGTTCATCTCGCTGCGGCTGGTGCTGCCGGCGCTGGCCGGCTGCACCCGGGACGACGGTGACCTGGCGTTGATGGTGAAGCCGCAGTTCGAGGTCGGCAAGGACCGGGTCGGCGCCGGTGGCGTGGTCCGCGATCCGGAGCTGCGCGCCGAAGCGGTGCTGGACGTGGCGGCGGCCGCCGCGCGGCTCGGCCTCGGGTTGGCCGACGTGGCGGCCAGTCCGCTGCCCGGGCCGAGCGGCAACGTGGAGTTCTTCGTATGGTTGCGCCGGGGCGCACCACCGGCCGACCCGCAGCGGGTGCGGGCGGTGGTGGCGGCCGGGCCGGAGGGCCCGACGGCCGGCGACGTGCCGGACGTGGCGGCGGAGGAGATCGCAGGGTGAACGCGCGCAGCGAGAGCACCGCGATGACACGCGGTTGTAGCGAGGCGACTGTGGCGCGACGCCGCCGTGTCGCGGACGGGCGGGCGGCCCGATGAGCCGGACCGCGCTGCTGGTGACCCACACCGGCCGACGGCGCAGCACCGAGCACGCCCGATCGGTCGCCGCCGACCTGATCGCCGCGGGTTTCGAGGTACGGGTGGTCGCCGACGAGGCCGACGACCTCGACCTGCCCGGCGTGGTGCCGGTGGCCGGTCCGCAGGCCGCCGAGGGCGCCGAGATCGTCTTCGCGCTCGGTGGGGACGGCACCTTCCTGCGCGCCGCCGAGCTGGCCCGGCCGGCGAAGGCCCCGCTGCTCGGCATCAACCTCGGCAAGGTCGGATTCCTGGCCGAGGCGGAGATCGACGACCTGGACAGCGCGGTCCGGGACGTCGTCGGCCGCAACTACACCGTCCACGAGCGGCTCACCCTGGACGTGACCGCCGAGTTCGACGGTGGGCCGACAATCGAGTCGTGGGCGCTCAACGAGATCAGCATCGAGAAGGGCGAGCGGGCGCAGATGCTCGAACTGCTCGTCGACGTGGACGGGCGGCCGCTGTCCCGCTACGGCTGCGACGGTGTCGTCTGCGCCACCCCCACCGGCTCCACCGCGTACGCGTTCTCCGGTGGCGGCCCGGTGGTCTGGCCGGAGGTGGAGGCGCTGCTCCTGGTGCCGATCAGCGCGCACGCGTTGTTCAGCCGCCCGTTGGTCACCGCCCCGACGTCCACCTTCGTGATCACCGTCGACCCGTTCACCACCCTCGCCGTGTTGTCCTGCGACGGGCGGCGCGTCTACGACCTCCCACCCGGCGCCCGGGTGACGGTGCGGCGGGGTGCCCTGCCGGTGCGCATCGTGCGGTTGCGGGCCCGCCCGTTCACCGACCGGCTGGTCGCCAAGTTCGGTCTTCCCGTGCACGGGTGGCGCGGCAGCCGCCGGTGATCGCGGCGTACACCGTCGGTGGACGGCAGTTGTCCACCTGACGACATGTCGCCGCTGCGGCGGCGGGGGACTAGTGACCTGGTGACAAGCTCCGTCGCAGACTCCGATCGGCCCTCATCTACGGATGGCGGGCCTGGAGGAGTAGAGGAGCACATCGCATGCACTGGTCCCCACGCTGGCTCGCCGTCGGCGCGGTCGGCGCGTTGGTGGTCGGCCTCGCCGCACCGGCGTCCGCCGACCCGCCCGTCCGGCCCACCGGCCCGAACTCGGGCACGCCCACCTCGGGCGCCGCGCCCGTTCGTATCACCCTGATCACCGGCGACCAGGTCGACCTGTTGCAGGCGGCGCCCGGCCGGGTCACCGCCAGCGTCCGCCCCGGCCCCGGCCGGAACCGGATCACGTTCCAGACGGTGCAGGTCGACGGCGGGCTGCGGGTGCTGCCCAGCGACGTCATGCCGTACCTGTCCGCGGGGGTGCTCGATCCCGACCTGTTCGACGTGCAGGAGTTGGCCGCCAACGGCTACGGCGACGCCGCGCAGGGCAACCTGCCGCTGATCGTGCGCTACCAGGAGCCGGCCGCCGGCCGGGTCCGGCCGCTCGCCGGCGCCACCGACGCCCGCCCCCTGACGAGCATCAACGGCGCGGCCCTGCGGATCGGCAAGGGTGACCTCGGCGGCCTGTGGAGCACGCTCGCCGGCACGCCGACCACCCGGACCGCGACCGCCGCGCCCCGGCTGGGCAGTGGCATCGCCCGGATCTGGCTGGACGGGAAGGTCCACTCCACGCTGGAGCACAGCGTGCCGCAGATCGGCGCGCCGATCGCCTGGGCGGCCGGCCGGGACGGCGCCGGCGTGAAGGTGGCGGTGCTCGACACCGGCGTCGACGCCACCCACCCCGACCTGGCCGGTCGGATCGCCGAGGCGCGCGACTTCTCCGCGAGCGGCAGCGCCCGCGACGGGCACGGCCACGGCACCCACGTGGCCTCCACCATCGCCGGCAGCGGCGCGGCGTCCAGCGGGCTGCGCAAGGGGGTCGCCCCGGGCGCGCAGCTGCTGATCGGCAAGGTCCTCGACGACGGCGGCTCCGGCTACGACTCGTCCATCATCGCGGGCATGGAGTGGGCCGCCCACTCCGGCGCGAAGGTGGTCAGCATGAGCCTCGGCGGCTCCGCGACCGACGGCACCGACCCGATGAGCCAGGCCGTCAACGACCTGACCGCCGAGACCGGCGCGCTGTTCGTGGTCGCCGCCGGCAACGAGGGCGCGGCGCGTACCGTCGGGGCCCCCGGCGCGGCCGCCGCGGCGCTCACCGTCGGCGCGGTGGACCGGGACGACAACCTGGCGGAGTTCTCCAGCCGTGGTCCGCGCCTCGGTGACAACGGCCTCAAGCCCGAGATCACCGCGCCGGGCGTCGGCATCGTCGCCGCGCGGGCCGCCGGCACGACAATGGGTACGCCGGTGGGCGACGCGTACACGACCGCGTCCGGCACCTCGATGGCCACTCCGCACGTGGCCGGAGCGGCGGCGATCCTCGCTCAGGAACACCCGGACTGGCCCGCCGCGAAACTCAAGGACGCGCTGGTCAGCACCACGAAGGCGAACCCGGCGCTGACCGTCTTCGAGCAGGGCGCCGGACGGGTCGACGTGGCCCGGGCGCTCGGCCAGCGGGTGTACGCGTCGGGCACCGCCGACTTCGGCCGCCTCAGCACGGGTGGCGCGACGGCCGAGCGGGTCGTGACGTACACCAACGGCACCACGGCGCCGCAGACCCTGCGGTTGGCCCTGGAGCTGCGCAACCTGGACACCCGCGCGGCCGAGACCGACGGGGTCGCCCCCGGCAGCGCAGAGGTGACAGTGCCGGCCGGCGGCAGCGTCGCCGTGCCGCTGCGCGCCGACCCGGCGAAGCTGGACCGGGGTCTGCACAGCGGATGGCTGGTGGCCACCGGCGCGGACGGCGTCGCGGTGCGCACCGCTGTCGCGCTCACCCTCAGCGCCCCGCTGCACATAGTGACAGTGCGGGCGCTGGACATGCAGGGCCAGCCGGGTCTCGCGTCGGTGCTCACCCTCTTCGGCGAGCAGCCCGAATCCGACTGGCTCGGCTGGGTCGGCGGCGAGGTGCACATCCAGGTCGAGGAGGGCCCGTACCTGGTCGAGGCGCTGATCGAGCACGGTGCCCCGCTGGACGAGCAGATCACCCTGGTCACCGACCCGGAGCTGCTCGTCGACCGGGACCTCACGGTGGTGCTCGATCCGCGCAGGGGCACCCCGGTGCGGATCGAGACGCCGAAGCCCTCGGAGCAGCGGTCGACGATCAGCTTCTACGAGCACCGGGTCTTCGGCAACGGCCGGCAGGTCGACCACGGAGTGATGACCTTCAGCACCGTCCAACAGGTAAACGTCACCCCGACCCGCCCGGTTCGCAAGGGCGAATTCGAGTTCTCGTCGCGCTGGCAACTGGTCGCGCCGATGGTGGACGCGACGATCAGCGGCGTGTCCGGTCCACTGGACATCAACCTGATGGGCTACTCGCCGGCGCCGACCGACCGGCGCAAGCTGCCGCTGGTCTGGGCGGGCACCGGCACCGCCGCCGAGCTGTCCCGGGTCCGTGGCGCCGCGGCGCTGCTCACCACCAGCCCGGACGCCTCGGAGGAGGAGCAGATCGCGGCGGCCGCCGCCGCCGGTGCGGCGGTGGCGCTCATCGTCCGGCCGGCCGACCAGAGCGCGTGGACGTCCTGGACCCCGTTGGGCGACCGGCTGCCCATCCCGGCGCTGGCCGTGGCGTACGACGACGGGCAGAAGGTGATCGCGGCGGCCCGGAAGGGCCGTGCCACGCTGGACCTGACGCTGACCGTGGAGAGCCCCTACCTGTACGACGTGTGGCAGGTCTCAAAGGGGCAGGTCCCGGAGCGGATCAGCCACCGGGTCACCGCGCAGAACACCGCCGAGGTGACCGCCCGTTACGGGGGCGTCGGCGGCGACTGGGCCAGCGAGCAGCGGTTCGGTTGGCGTCCGTGGCAGGAGACCTCCTGGAACGACAACCAGCGGCTGGTGCGTGCGGGCACCACCCGGCAGGAGTTCGTCAGCGCCGGTGACTCCTGGTGGCAGCACCAGGTCATGCACAAGATCACGTTCATGAGCGACGGGCGGTTGACCGGTGGCCTGGCCGAGCAGCCCCGGCGGTACTCCGGTGCCGACCGGGTGAGCGAGACCTGGCACGCCCCGGTGATTCGACCGGCCGTGCCGGCCGGCGGCGCGGTGCCGGTGCCCACGCGTACCGGGGACACGCTCAACCTGCGGGTGCCGGAGTTCGTCGACGCCGAGGGGCACTACGGCCTGGCCGGGGGCAGTGAGGAGTCGGACACCGTTGAGGCCCGGGTCAGCCGGGACGGGCAGCAGCTCGCCGACCTGTCCGGCGGGTGGGCGCCGGTGCCCACCACCGCGGGGCGGGCCCGCTACCGGCTGGACCTGACCACGAAGCGGTCCTCGGACGAGTGGCGCTACGCCACCCGGACCGACACGGCCTGGGAGTTCACCTCGGCTCGCCCGACCGGCGACGCCGCCACGCCGTTGTCGCTGTTGCAGGTGGACTACCGGGTGCCGGCCGACCTGCTCGGCACGGTACGCGGCGATCGGCCGCACCAGCTGGGACTGACCCTGCGTCAGCCCGCCGGGGTGGCCGCGCCGACCGGTGCCAGCGTCCGCGTGCAGGTCTCCTTCGACGGGGGCGTCACCTGGCGCGACGCGACAACCAAGGGGTCGGGTACCCGGTACACCGCGACAGTGCCGGCCGGGCGCGGAACGGTGTCGCTGCGGGTGCGCGCCGCCGACCGGGCCGGGAACACCGTCGAGCAGACGGTGCTCCAGGCGTACGGGCTGCGCTGACCGGGGCAGGGCGGGGCGGCTGAGCCGTCCCGCCCGCCCGGGTGGGACCCGCCGTCCATCGACGGCGGGCCCTGCCGCGTCAGAGCCAGCCGCGTCGGGCGACCTGGAACGCCAGCCCGGGCCGGGTGTCCACACCGGCGGCGGCCATCAGGTCGGCGATCCGCCGCTGCACGGTCCGCCGGCTCACCCCGAGCTGGGAGGCGATCGACTTGTCCGGTACGCCGGCCACGAACAGCGACAGCAGCCGCGCCTCGTCGGCGTCCGGCTGATAACCGTCGCCTTGTTGATCGGTCGGATCCGGGCGCCGGCCGTCGGTTGTCGGGACGGCGAGGGGATCGTCGAGCCGCAACCGGGTGGCCACCCGCCAGTGGCTTTCGAAGAGGGCGAGCAGCGCGTCGAGCAGTTGGCTGCGGCCGATCACGGCCGCGCTCGGCTCACCGCCGTCCCGATCCGGCACCAGCGGGCAGATGGCGATGCGGGCGTCCACGATGGCCAGTCGGACCGGCAGCCGGTCCAGGACCCGGGCCTGCTCCCCGGCGGCGACACCCTTGGCCAGGTCGGCCAACGCGCCCGGTTCCAGCAGCAGGTCACGCTCGTAGATGGCCCGATAGCTGACCCCACGGGCCAGCGCGTCGAACTCCTCGACGTTCTCCGGCCCGGCCATGGCCAGGGGGTTGGCGCGGCAGAACCAGAGCACCTCGGCGCGTGCCGAATTCTGCAGATCGCGCAGACGGTCCCGGAGAACCCCGGCGCCGGCGATCACCTCGACGAGATGGTCGACGTGGTGCCGTCGCAGCCCGGACCGGTACTCCTCGGCCAGCTGGGTGACCCGCCGACGGGCTGCCTCCAGGTCCTCCTGGCGGCGCAGCAGCGTCCCGCCGAGGGCGACGTCCGGGGCGGTCGGGCGCAGCGGCGCGTTCGGGTCGTTGTCGGTGGGCTGCACCAGGCCCTTGGCGCGCAGCGCCTCGACCTGGGCGGCGACCTGGTCGCGGGGTCGGTCCAGCCGGCGGACCAACTCGTCGATGCGGGCCGTGGTGAGCTGGAGCAGGCAGCGGTAAAGCTCCTCCTCAGCCGTGGTCAGGCCGATCACATCCAACACGGGGCAGAACTGTACGGCGGCCCGGTGTCGGCCGTACCCGGGCCCGTCGGCTGGTCAACTGTCGGGCCTCGCGTCTACTGTCGGTGGCTGTGCTGGAAGAGCTGCGCATCACCGGACTGGGCGTCATCGACGACACCACGCTGCCGTTGACCGGCGGGATGAACGTCATCACCGGCGAGACCGGTGCGGGCAAGACGATGGTGGTGACCGGCCTCGGCCTGCTCTTCGGAGGTCGGGCCGACGCCGGGCGGGTCCGCGCCCAACCCGGCCGGGCCGTGGTGGAGGGGCGGTTGCGGCTGCACGGGCGGGTCGCCGACGCCGTGCACGCGCGGATCACCGAGGCCGGTGGCGAGCCCGACGAGGACGGCTCGGTGCTGCTGAGCCGCACGGTGACGGTGGAGGGCCGCTCCCGCGCCCACGTCGGCGGCCGGAGCATGCCGGTGTCGATGCTCGGTGAGGTCGGCGAGCAGGCGGTGGCCGTGCACGGCCAGTCCGACCAGCTGCGGCTGCTGCGCCCGGCCGAGCAACGCGCCGCGCTGGACCGCTTCGCCGGCCCCGCGCACGAGAAGCTGCTCGACGCGCTGCGCGAGGCGTACACGGGGTGGCGGCGGGTGGTCGATGACCTCGCCGACCGGCGGCGCAACGCCCGCGAGCGCAACCAGGAGGCCGACCTGCTGCGGCTCGGCCTCGACGAGATCACCCGGGTCGATCCGCAACCGGGTGAGGATGACGAGCTGAAGACCGAGGCGCAGCGGCTGGAGCACGCCGAGGGGCTGCGGACCGCCGCGCAGATCGCCCAGCAGTGCGTGGCGGGCGGTGCGGAGGCCGCCGACGAGGCCCCCGACGCGACGGCGCTGCTCGGCACCGCCCGACGGACGTTGGAGGCGCAGTCCGGCACCGACCCGGCGCTGGGTGAGCTGGCGGCCCGCCTGGAGGAGGCGGCCACGCTTGTCACCGACGTGTCGGCGGAGCTGTCGGCGTACCTGGCGACGCTCGACGCGGACCCGGCCCGGTTGCAGCACGTCTACGAGCGGCGGGCGGCGCTGCGGGCGCTGACCCGCAAGTACGCCGACGACGTCGACGGGGTGATCGCCTGGGCCGATCGGGCGCGGACCCGACTGTCCGACCTGGACACCTCCGACGATCTGCTCGACGAGTTGGAGCGGGACGGCCAGCGGCTCGCCGGGGAGGTGGCCGACCTGGCCGGGCGGGTGTCCGCGTCCCGGCAGGAGGCGGCGGTCCGGTTCGCCGACCAGGTCACCGTCGAGTTGGCCGGGTTGGCCATGCCGCACGCGCGGATCGAGGTGGCGGTGGTGCCCCGCCCGGCTGGTCGCGCCGAGCCGACGCTGTCGGTGAACGGCGTCGAGGTGGGTGTCACGGCGGACGGCGGCGACGAGGTGGAGCTGCGGTTGCTGGCTCACCCGGGCGCGCCGTCGTTGCCGTTGCAGCGGGGCGCCTCCGGCGGTGAGTTGTCCCGGGTGATGCTCGCCATCGAGGTGGTCTTCGCCGGCTCGGGTGGCCCGCCCACGTTGGTCTTCGACGAGGTCGATGCGGGGGTCGGCGGTCAGGCCGCGGTGGAGATCGGCCGCCGGTTGGCCCGGCTGGCCCGCAGCCACCAGGTGCTCGTCGTCACGCACCTGCCGCAGGTGGCCGCGTTCGCCGACCGGCACCTGGTGGTGGCGAAGGACACGGGCGGCGCGGTGACGACAAGCGGGGTGCGGGTCGTGGAGGACACCGAGCGGGCCCGGGAGTTGGCTCGGATGCTTGCGGGTTTGCCCGATTCGGATCTGGGTATCGCTCACGCCGAGGAGCTTCTGGCCGTGGCCGCCAAGGAAAGGCGGCTGTGACGCCGCGTATTGTGAGCGCAAGCACACCGGCTTGTGCCGTCGTGTGCTTCCCTGGGTAGGCGGCCCTGCTCAGGCATGTCGCGACAGAAAAGCCTGCCTCACATGCCAGGATGGTCACGATGCGTCTACCCACGTTGCGCCGGAACCGGAACTCCGAACCGGGCAGAGTCCTCGGCACCGCGCGCCTTGATCGCCGGACGAAACGCCTGGTCGGTCGGCTGCGCCCTGGTGACATCGCGATCATCGACCACGTCGACCTGGATCGGGTGGCGGCCGACTCGCTTGTCGCGGTCGGGGTCGGCGCGGTGCTCAACGCCAAGCCCTCGGTCTCCGGTCGTTACCCGAACCTCGGCCCGGAGGTGCTGATCGCCGCCGGCATCCCGCTCCTCGACGACCTCGGTGAGGGCGTCTTCGAGCAGATCCGCGAGGGCGATCAGGTGCGCATCGAGGGCAACACGGTCTTCGCCGGTGACGAGCCGGTGGCCCACGGCAGCCTGCAGGACGCCGAGTCGGTAGCGAAGGCGATGGCCGACGCCCGGGAGGGCCTGTCGGTGCAGTTGGAGGCGTTCGCCGCCAACACGATGGACTACCTCCGCCAGGAGCGCGACCTGCTGCTCGACGGTGTGGGCGTGCCGGATATCGAGACCCAGATCCAGGGACGGCACTGCCTGATCGTGGTGCGGGGCTACGACTACAAGGCCGATCTGGACGTGCTGCGCCCGTACATCCGGGAGTTCAAGCCGGTGCTCATCGGCGTCGACGGCGGCGCGGACGCGCTTGTCGAGGCCGGGTACACGCCGGACATGATCATTGGGGACATGGATTCGGTCACCGACGACGTGCTGCGCTGCGGCGCCGAGGTGATCGTGCACGCGTACCCGGACGGGCGGGCGCCCGGTCTGCCCCGGGTCAACGGTCTCGGCGTCCCGGCGATCACCTTCCCGGCCGCCGCGACAAGCGAGGACCTGGCCATGCTGCTCGCCGACGAGAAGGGCGCCTCGCTGCTTGTCGCGGTCGGCACCCACGCCACGCTTGTCGAGTTTCTCGACAAGGGCCGCGGCGGGATGGCCTCGACCTTCCTGACCCGGCTGAAGGTCGGCGGCAAGCTTGTCGACGCCAAGGGGGTGAGCCGGCTCTACCGGCAGAGCATCTCCGGGTCCTCGTTGCTGCTGCTGGTGCTGTCGGCGATCGCGGCGATGGCGTCCGCGGTGGCTGTCTCGACCGTCGGGAAGGCGTACCTGGGCGTGGTCGCCGAGTGGTGGGACAATTTCGTGTTCCAGCTGTACCGGCTCTTCTAGTTCCCGACCGATCAAGAGGCTGCAAGCGTGATCAACTTCCGCTACCACGTGGTGTCCCTCACCGCGGTGTTCCTGGCTCTGGCGATCGGCCTGGTGGTCGGCACGGCCGCCCTCAACGGCCCGGTCGCCGATTCGCTCGAGGGGCAGGTCACCGGGCTGCGCAAGGACAACCAGTACTGGCGCCAGCAGGTCAACAACATGGAGAAGCAGCTCGGGCTGGAGGAGGAGTTCGCCGAGGAGATGTCCCAGGTCGTCCTCCCGGGCGCACTGACCGGGCGTCGCGTGCTGGTGCTCACGCTGCCCAACGGGCGCGACCACACCGAGGGTGTGCTCAAGAAGCTTCAGCTCGCCGGGGCCACCATCACCGGCCGGGTCGACCTCCAGGACAAGCTCGTCAACCCCGACAACAACTCCAACCTGCTGGAGTTGGCCGTCACGGCTGCCCGCCCGACCGCGCAGACCACCGGCCTCCCGGGCAACGGGCACGGTGTCGAGACCTCCAGCGCGCTGCTGGCCAGCGTCCTGCTGGACCGCGCCCAGGGCGCCGCGCCGGTCAGCGACGCCGACCGGCGGGCGGTGCTCGCCGCGTACAACAACGCCGGCTACCTGACCACCGACAACAACAAGGTCACCGGCTCGGCGGAGGCCGTCGTCGTGGTCAGCGGCCAGCCGTACGTCGACAAGGACTCCGACAAGCGCGACGAGTCGGTCGTCAAGATCGCCGAGCAGTTCGACCGGACCGGTGCGATTGTGGTGGCCGGCAACGGCTCCGCCGGTGGCAACCTGGTGTCCGTGGTGCGCGGTGACCCGGTGCTGTCGCAGACCATCTCCACGGTCGACAACGCCAACACCGTGCAGGGCCAACTGGTCACCACCCTCGCCCTGGTGCAGCAGCTCACCGAGAAGAAGGCCGGCCAGTACGGCGTCGGCGACAACGCCACCTCCGGCCTGTTGCCTAGACTGCCCCAGTGAGCGAACGACGTACCCCCGTGTCCGTAACCGACGCCCGCGCGAGCCGGCGGCCCCGCAGGGCGGCGGCGTGAGTGCGCTGGGCCGGCTGCTGATCGCCGGTGCCGGTGCCGCGGCGGCCCGGTACGCGCTGCGTGAGGTGCGCACCTCCCCGGCCGGCCCCGCACTGGAGCGCACCAACTTCCGGGGCCGCACTGTGACACTGGCCGCCGGCCCGGCGCTCGCCGCCGGTGCGAGCGCCGTCGGGGCGTTCGGCGCCACCAGCGGCGCCTCCGGTGCGGCCGCCCTGGTCGCCGGCCTCGGTGCCGGTGGCGTCGGCCTCTACGACGACGTGGTCGGCGCGCGGCCGGAGCAGAAGGCGGCCAAGGGCTTCTCCGGTCACCTCGCCGCGCTGCGCACGGGACGGGTCACCGCGGGCCTGGTCAAGATCGTCGGGGTGGGCGCCGCGGGGCTGGGCGCCGCCGCGCTGCTCGCCGCCGACCCCCGCGTCGCCGCGCACCCCCGCCGGCAGCGCCACGGCGCGGTCGGCCGCAGCGTCGACGTGCTGCTCGGCGCCGGCGTGATCGCCGGCACCGCCAACCTGCTCAACCTGCTCGACCTGCGGCCGGGCCGCGCCCTCAAGTCCGGGCTGCTGCTCGCCGCGCCGCTGACCGGCGGCCCGCACGGCGGGATCGCCGCCGGCGCGGCCGGTGCCGCCGCCGGCCTGCTCCAGGACGACCTGGCCGAGGACGTGATGCTCGGCGACAGCGGCGCGAACGCGCTCGGGGCGCTGCTCGGCGTCGCGCTCGCCGCCCGTACCGGCCCGCTCGGCCGGGCCGGTCTGCTCGCGCTGCTGGCCGGTCTCACCGCCACCAGCGAGAAGGTCAGCTTCACCGCGGTGATCCAACGGACCCCGGGGCTGCGGGAGCTCGACGCTCTGGGTCGGCGCGCCGACTGACGTGACCAGACCGGCACCCCTCGCCGGCGCCGGCCGGTTGGCCGGGGCAGCCGCGCTCATCGCCGTCCTCACCGTGGCCAGCCGGCTCGCCGGCTTCGGCCGTACCGCCGTGTTCACCTGGGTGGTCGAGCAGAGCGACCTCGGCGGCATGTACGTCATCGCCAACACGGTGCCGAACATCGTCTTCGAGATCGTCGCGGGCGGGGCGTTGGCCAGCCTGGTCGTGCCACTGCTGGCCGGGGCGGTCGCCGCGGACGACCGGCGGACGGTGGCGGCGACCACCGGAGCCCTGCTCACCTGGACGGTGAGTCTGCTGGTTCCCCTCGCTGTGCTCGTCGTCCTGTTCGCCGACCCGATCATCTCGGTGATCAGCGCGGGACGGTCGGCGGCGGAACTCGCCGCTGGCGCGCGGATGCTGCGGGTGTTCGCTCCGCAGTTGCCGCTCTACGGGATCGGCATCGTGCTCACCGGTGTCCTCCAGGCGCACCGACGCTTCGCCTGGCCCGTCATCGCACCGCTGCTGTCCAGCCTCACCGTGGTCGTCGTCTACGTGGCCTTCGGCGCCGCCCAGGGGCGGGGCGTGTCAGTGGCCCAGGTCGGCCGCGCCGGCGAACTGCTCCTCTCCGGCGGCACCACCCTCGGCGTGGTCGTGCTGTCGCTCTCCCTGCTGATCCCGCTGCGGCGGCTGCGGGTACGGCCCCGGTTCGGGTACGCCTTCACCCCTGACGCGCGGGCCCGGATCGGCGGGCTCGCCACGGCGGGCGCGGTGACGGTGGCGGCGCAGCAGGTCGCGCTCCTGGTGGTCCTGAACCGGGTCTCCGGCGGCCCCACCGGCTCCCCCCAGGTGTTCAACCTGGCCCAGGCGATCTACCTGCTGCCGTGGGCGGTCCTCGCCGTGCCGCTGGCGGTGGCGTCCTATCCCACGCTGGCCACCGCCAGCGCCGCCGGCGACGACGACGAATACCGGCGGACCCTCTCCGGCGCGGTGCGTGGCGTGCTGCTCTTCAGCTGCCTGGGCGTCGCGGCGTTGATCGGTACCGCGCAGCCGATCGCCGACCTCTTCTATCCGGACAACCCGGCGTCCACCGCGGCGGCCATCCGCGGATTCGCGCCGGGTCTGCTCGGCTACGGCTTGTTCGCGGTCCTGTCCCGCGCGCTGTACGCGCGCGGCGAAACCCGGTCGGCGACCGTGGCGATCACCCTCGGCTGGCTGGTCGTCCCGGCCGTGGCGTTGCCGCTGACGGCGCTGCTCCCCACCTCCGACCGGGTGCTCGCGGTGACGTCCGCGAACTCGGTGGGGATGCTGGTCCTCGGGGCGCTGCTGCTCCTGGCGGTGGCGCGCGGCGCCGGCCGTCCGGCGCTGACCGGCGCGGCCCGTGCCGGGGCGGCCGGTGGCCTCGCCGGTGTGCTCGCCGCGCTCGCCGGGCTGGGCCTCACCCGCTGGCTCGACACACCGGGCGGCGGCACCCCGACGACGGCGGCGGCACTCGGTCAGGGCATGCTGTCCGGGGTTCTGGTCGGGGCGGTGTTCCTCGCCGTGGTCTGGTTCGTCGACCGGCGGGACGTGCGGCCGCTGCTCGCCGGGGTGCTGCGGCGTCTGGGTCGGCGGGGGCCACGGGGCGGGGACGGCGGATCGACGCCGGTCTCCCCGGAACGGGGCGACGGGAAGGAGACGGCAGCGCGATGACTCAGCCAGCTCTGCCGGCCGGCTGGTCGGGCAGCGTCGCGTTGGTGCTCGCGTCCAGCACCGGCGGGGTCGGCCAACACGTCCGCTCGGCGGCACGGGGCCTCGTCGCGGGCGGCGCGACAGTCCTGGTCTGCGGGCCGGCCGCCACCCAGGAGCAGTTCGACTTCACCGGCGTGGGTGCGCGTTTCGAGCCGGTGGAGATCCCGGCCAGCCCCACTCCGGCCGACGCCCGAGCGGTGCTCGCCCTGCGGCGGGTGCTCTCCGCCGCCCGCGTCGACGCGGTGCACGCGCACGGCCTGCGCGCCGGGCTGGTCGCCGTGCTGGCCCGTCCCGCCGCCCCACTGATCGTCACCTGGCACAACGCGGTGCTGGCCGGCGGCCTGCGGGGCGGAATGTCCCGCCTCGCCGAACGAGTGGTGGCCCGCGGCGCCCGGGTGGCCCTGGGCGCCTCCACGGATCTGGTGCGCCGGGCCGCCGCGCTGGGCGCCACCGATGCCCGACTCGCCCCGGTCGCCGCGCCGACGCTGCCCGCGCCGCGTCGACGCCCGGCGGCGGTACGCGCCGAGTTCGGCGTACGCCCGGACCAGCCGTTGATCGTCTCAGTCGGCCGGTTGCACCCGCAGAAGCGCTACGACGTGCTGATCGACGCGGCGGCCCGCTGGCGTACGCGTACCCCACCGCCGGTCGTGGTGATCGCGGGCAGTGGCCCGGCCTACCTGCCGCTGGCCGCCCGGACCTCCGCGGCCCGCGCGCCGGTGACCCTGCTGGGGCACCGCACCGACGTGGCCGACCTGCTCGCCGGCGCCGACCTCGCGGTGGTGACAAGCGACTGGGAGGCCCGGCAGCTTTTCGCCCAGGAGGCGCTGCGCGCCGGCGTACCACTGGTGGCCACCGCTGTCGGCGGGCTGCCGGAGCTGGTCGGCGACGCCGCCGCGCTGGTCCCCGCCGGCGACGTGGACGCTGTCGACGCGGCGGTGCGGGCGCTGCTGGACGACCCGGCGGCGCGGGCCGAGCTGGGCCGGCGGGGCGCGGAACGGGCGGCGACGTGGCCGACCGAGACGGACACCGTCGGCGCGCTGGCCGCCCTCTACGCCGAGGTGGCCGGGCACCCCACCGGCCCGGCGACCACCCCGGACTCCGACGCCCCGAGAACGGGACACCGGTGATGTTGCGCCGAATCGCCCCCGCCCTGCTGACCGTGCTCGTGGTGGCGCTCGGCGTCACCGCGCTGGCGGCCCGCCCACCGCAGAGCATCCCGCACCGCAGCGCCGACTTCGTGGTGCTCGCCGGGGTCGCCGGGCTGCGCTGGGAGGACGTCGACCCGCAGAGCACCCCGACGTTGTGGCGGATGGCCCAGGAGGGGTCGATCGGCTCCCTGTCGGTGCGGTCGGCGCACCGGCCCACCTGCCCGGTGGACGGCTGGCTGACCCTGGGCGCGGGCAGCTTCGCCGCGTGGAACGGCAGCCGGCCGCCCGACGGCTGCCCGCCGGCCGGGGTGGCAGTGGACCAACCCGACGGCATCGGCGCGAACCTGCCCGACCAGGAGAGCGTGGTGCAGTACAACCAGCAGCGCCTGTCCTGGGGCGCCATGCCCGGTTCGCTGTCGGAGTCGGTCCGCTGCTCCGTAGCCGTGGGACCGGGTGCGGCAGTGGCGGCCGCCCGACCGTTCGGCCGCGTCGACAGGTACGCCTCGGCGTTGCCGGCCGATCCGCGGGCGCTGCTCGGCTCGTGCGTGCTGAGCATCGTCGACCTCGGCACCGTCGAGGGGCCCGATGCGGCGTCGCGCGCCGTGCAGGCCCGAGCGGCGGACGCCCAGCTGGCCCGGGTGCTGGCCGCACGGCCCCCGCGGTCGTTGGTGCTTGTCGCGGGGATCTCCGACACCGCCCAGCCGTCGCGGCTGCACGTGGCGGTCGCCGACGGTCCGGGCTGGGAGCGGGGGTGGCTCACCTCGGCCAGCACCGGCCGCGACGGGTACCTGCAACTCGTCGACCTCGCGCCGACCGCCCTCGCCGCGCTGGGCCGGCCGATGCCGGAGCGCCTCTTCCTCGGCCGGCCGGCGGTCAGCACCGGTGGTCGGCCGGCCGACCTCGCCGACGCGATCAGCGCCCCGGCGGACGCCGATCGGGAGGCGGCCGCCCAGCGGACCGTCTCCGGGCGGTTCTTCACGCTGCTCGCCGGTGTGCAGGTGCTGTTGGCGCTGGCGATCCTGCCGCTGCTGCGCCGTGCCCGCCCGCACGCCGGGCCGTCCGGCCCGACGGCCGTGTCCGGGCGGGTCGTGGCGGTGGCGGAGTTGCTGCTTGTCGCCGTGGCGTTGACGGTGCCGGCGGCGCTGCTGGCCGACGCGGTGCCCTGGTGGCGCGGCGAACACCCCGGCTGGCTCTTCGCCGGGATGACCGGGCTGCTGGTGGCCGCCGGCACCGCGGCGGTCCGGTTCGTCCCCGGGTACGCGGGCACCCTCGGCCCGCTCGGCGCGGTGGCCGGCCTCACCACGCTTGTCGTCGGGCTGGACGTGCTCACCGGGGCCAAGCTCCAGCTCAACGGCGTGGTCGGGTACTCCGCGTTGCAGGGTGGCCGCTACGCCGGGCTGAGCACCGTGGGGCTGGGAGTGTTCCTCGCCGGGGCGTTGCTCACCGGTGGCTGGTTCGCCCAACGGGTGCACCGTGGCTGGCGGCCCGCGGTGATGGTGGCCGTGGGCGGTCTCGCCGTGGTGGTGGTCGGCAGCCCGTACCTGGGCGCCGACCCGATCGGCGCGATCGCGCTCACCGCCGGTCTGAGTGTCGCCGCCGTGATCAGCGCCGGTGGCTGGTTGACGATCACCCGGCTGGCCTGGGCCGCCATGGCCGCCCTGGCGGTCGGCATCGGGTTCGCCGTGGTGGACCTGCGGCGTTCGGCGGCCGAGCGGGGCAGCCTGGGCAGGTTCCTCTCCGCGCTAGGCGACGGCACCGGCGGGTTCACCGTGCACCGATCCAGCACGGAGAATTTTGAGACGTTGGTCAACAGCCCGCTGACCGTGCTGGCGCTGGTGGGTGGGTTGCTTGTGTGGTTCGCCCTGTTGCAGCCGTGGGGTGGGCTGATGCGGTTGTTCGGCATCTACCCGGCGGTGCGGGCCGCGATGGCCGGCAGCGTGGTCGCGGCGGTGCTCGGTGGGGTGCTCGACGGCGCGGCGCTGGACGTGCTGGGCGCTGCCGCCGCGCTGGTGGTGCCGATGGCCGCCCTGGCGTCGCTGCGGGTCCTCGGGCACGCCGCCGACCGGACCCGCCCGCTGACGGGTCGCTCCCGCGCGGACGGCGCCGACGACTCGGGGTCCGGTGGGGTCGGTCCGGTCGGTGGGGATGACGGCCCGACCCGCGGTGGGGGACCGCTGGGCGCGGTGCACCCCCGTCCGATCAGCGGACCGCCCGCGGGCGCACCGGAGCCGGTCGCGCCGCCGGCCGACCCCGCGACCGACGCCGAAGACCCCCCGACCGACGCCGACGAGCCGGCCGGGTCGGCCGCGCGCGGGTCGACGCCGGACGCCGCCTCGACGGTGCCCGTGCCGCCCCGACAGGTCAACCGATCATCGACCGAGGTTGCCGCTCCCTGAGCGCCGACCCTCGGCCGGATGACCCGGTGGTGTCGCAGCCGGGGTGCGGCCTGCGGGTACCCGCCCGGGAGGTGTTACCGTCGAATCCCGTGGATCGCGTGATCACTGAGCTGATCAAGCACGGCGGTCTGCATGACCGCGACAGACGACACGGGAGCAGGCCTTGGCCCCATCAGCACGGACGACCAGGCACATTTTCGTCACCGGGGGCGTCGCCTCCTCGCTGGGTAAGGGCCTCACCGCCTCCAGCCTCGGCAACCTGTTGACCGCCCGCGGGTTGCGGGTGGTGATGCAGAAGCTCGACCCCTACCTGAACGTCGACCCGGGGACGATGAACCCGTTCCAGCACGGTGAGGTCTTCGTCACCGAGGACGGCGCCGAGACCGACCTCGACGTCGGGCACTACGAGCGCTTCCTGGACCGGGCCCTGTCCGGCAAGGCGAACGTCACCACCGGCCAGATCTACTCCGACGTGATCGCCAAGGAGCGGCGGGGCGAATACCTGGGCGACACCGTCCAGGTCATCCCGCACATCACCAACGAGATCAAGTCGCGGATCCTGGCGATGGCCGACCCGGACGAGGACGGCCAGCTCCCCGACGTGGTGATCACCGAGGTCGGCGGCACGGTCGGCGACATCGAGTCGCTGCCGTTCCTGGAGGCGATCCGCCAGGTCCGCCACGACCTGGGCCGCGACAACTGCTTCTACCTGCACGTCTCGCTGGTGCCGTACCTGGCGCCGTCGGGTGAGCTGAAGACCAAGCCGACCCAGCACTCGGTGGCGCAGCTGCGCAACATCGGTATCCAGCCGGACGCGATAGTGCTGCGCTGCGACCGGGAGATCCCGGTGAAGCTCAAGGAGAAGCTGTCGCTCTACTGCGACGTGGACGCCGAGGCGGTCGTCGCCGCCCCGGACGCCCCGAGCATCTACGACATCCCGAAGGTGCTGCACCGGGAGGGGCTCGACGCGTACGTGGTGCGCCGGCTCGGTCTCTCCTTCCGGGACGTGGACTGGGCCAGCTGGGACGACCTGCTGGAGCGGGTGCACCGGCCCCGGCACACGGTCACCGTCGCGGTGGTCGGCAAGTACGTCGACCTGCCCGACGCGTACCTGTCGGTCAGCGAGGCGATCCGCGCTGCCGGGTTCGGTCACCGGGCCCGGGTGCAGCTGCGCTGGGTGCCCAGTGACGAGTGCGTCACCCCGGCCGGCGCCGCCGCGGCGTTGGCCGGCGTGGACGGCATCCTCATCCCCGGCGGCTTCGGCGTGCGCGGCATCGAGGGCAAGATCGGCACCGCCCGGTACGCCCGCGAGACCGGCATCCCGCTGCTCGGCCTCTGCCTCGGCCTGCAGTGCATGACCATCGAGGTGGCCCGGCACCTGGCCGGCCTGGACGGCGCCAACTCGTTGGAGTTCGACGAGCAGGCCGCGCACCCGGTCATCGCCACGATGGCCGACCAGGAGGACATCGTCGCGGGCCGGGGCGACCTGGGTGGCACCATGCGGCTCGGGGCCTACCCGGCGACGCTGACCGAGGGGTCGATCGTCGCCGAGGCGTACGGCAGCACCGAGATCAGCGAGCGGCACCGGCACCGCTACGAGGTGAACAACGCCTACCGGGACGCGCTGACCAAGGCGGGCCTGCACATCTCCGGCACGTCGCCGGACGGTCGGCTTGTCGAGTTCGTCGAGCTGGACCGGAGCCTGCACCCGTTCTTCGTGGCCACCCAGGCGCACCCGGAGCTGAAGAGCCGACCCACCCGCCCGCACCCGCTGTTCGCCTCGTTCGTCAAGGCCGCGGTGACGTACTCGCAGGCCGACCAGCTGCCTGTCGACCTGGACGCGGCGACGGAGGCCCCGACGACGCGCAAGGCCGCCCGCAACGGCGCCGCGACGAAGGCGGCATCCGCGTCGTGAGCGGGGTGGAGCACCGCTACGAGGTGCGGTCCCGCGAGGAGCGGTACCGGGGGCGGATCTTCGACGTGGTCACCGAGGAGGTGACAATGCCCGGCGGCGGGACGGGGGTGCGTGACCTCGTCCGGCACGTCGGGGCGGTGGCCGTGGTGGCGCTCGACGACGCCGGCCAGGTGGTGCTGATCCGGCAGTACCGGCACCCGGTCGGCCGGCACCTGTGGGAGCTGCCCGCCGGGCTGATGGACGTCTCCGGCGAGGAGTTGCCGGCGGCCGCGTTGCGGGAGCTGGCCGAGGAGGCGGACCTCACCGCCGGGCAGGTCGACGTGCTCGTCGACCTGCACAGCTCACCCGGGTTCACAAACGAGCTGGTGCGGGTCTTCCTGGCCCGTGGCCTCGCCGAGGTGCCGGCCGACGAACGCCACGAGCGCCGCGACGAGGAGGCCGACCTCCAGGTCGTCCGGATCGACCTGGACGAGGCGGTGGCCATGGTCCTGGCCGGCGAGATCACCAACGCGTCCGCGGTGGCCGGGCTGCTGGCCGCGGCCCGCGCCCGGGACACCGGCTGGTCGGCGCTGCGCCGGGCGGACGCGCCGCTGCCACGCTGAGCGCCGCCGCCGGTCCGCGCCGGCGGGGGAGTACGCGCGAAGGGGTCCCGCGGTCAGCCGCGGGGCCCCTTGCCGGCTGTCCGCAGCGGCGTCCGGCAGATGGGGCGATAATGGTCGAACCCGATCCGGACGGCGGAGGCGATGCTCCACCGGCGAATCCGCGCGGCGCCCTGACACTCCGTCAGGACACCCGGGCACCGGATGCCAGTGTGCTGGCTTGCGGCGGCACCGGGCGCGCCTAGACTGCCGCCGGCGGGACCGGTGGACCGTGGTGGCAAAGGGGCCGCCGCGGCACCGAGCAGTCGGGGGAGAGCAGCCCCGAAGAGAGGTGTCTGCATCGTGAAGGTCGGAATCCCACGCGAGGTCAAGAACCACGAGTACCGCGTGGCGATCACGCCAGCGGGCGTCAACGAGTTCACCCGCAGTGGTCACCAGGTCTTCGTCGAGGCCGGTGCCGGGGTCGGCTCCAGCATCACCGACGAGGAGTTCGCCGCCGCCGGCGCGAAGATCCTCGCCACCGCCGACGAGGTGTGGGAGACCGCCGAGCTGGTGCTCAAGGTCAAGGAGCCGATCGCCGAGGAGTACCACCGGATGCGCGAGGGGCAGGTGCTCTTCACCTACCTGCACCTGGCCGCCTCCAAGGTGTGCACCGACGCGCTGATCGACCGCAAGGTGACCGGCATCGCGTACGAGACCGTCGAGCTGCCGGACCGGTCGCTGCCGCTGCTCGCCCCGATGTCCGAGGTCGCCGGCCGGCTCGCCCCGCAGGTGGGCGCCTTCTACATGATGCGTACCGGCGGTGGGCGCGGTGTGCTGCCCGGCGGTGTCTCCGGCGTGTACGCGGCCAAGACCGTCGTCATCGGCGCGGGCGTGTCCGGCATGAACGCCGCCGCGATCGCGCTGGGCCTGCAGTCCGAGGTGCTGCTGCTGGACAAGAACGTCGCCCGGCTGCGTTCCGCCGACGCCATCTACCGCGGCCACCTGCAGACCATCGCGTCCAACGCCTACGAGGTCGAGCGGGCCGTGCTCGACGCCGACCTGGTCATCGGCGCGGTGCTGGTGCCCGGCGCGAAGGCGCCGACGCTGGTCTCCAACGAGCTGGTCTCCCGGATGAAGCCGGGCAGTGTGCTCGTCGACATCGCGATCGACCAGGGCGGCTGCTTCGAGGACTCGCGCCCCACGACCCACGCCGACCCGGTCTACAAGGTGCACGAGTCGATCTTCTACTGCGTGGCGAACATGCCCGGCGCGGTGCCGAACACCAGCACGTACGCCCTGACCAACGTCACCCTGCCGTACGCCCTGGAGCTGGCCAACCACGGCTGGCGGGAGGCGCTGCGCCGCGACCCGGCGTTGGCGCTGGGCCTGAACACGTACGACGGCCAGGTCACCTACGGTCCGGTCGCCGAGGCGCACGGCATGGACGCGCTGCCGCTGACCGACGCGCTGGCCTGAGCGGTGGCGGGCTGACCGGCAGCACGGACTCCGGCGCCGGCGTGGGCGAACAACCCGCGCCGGCGCTGCGCCGTGCCGTGCGCGGCTACCTCGACCACCTCACCGTCGAGCGTGGACTGTCGACGAACACGCTCGCCTCGTACCGCCGGGATCTGGACCGCTACCTCGCGACCCTGGTCGAGGCCGGCGTCGCCGACCTCGCGTCCGTCGGCGCCGGTCTCGTCGAGTCGCACCTGGCGCGGCTGCGCGCGGGCGACGACGCGCACCCGCCGCTGGCGGTCTCCTCCGCCGCCCGCGCCGCCAGCGCGGTCCGCGGCCTGCACCGCTTCGCGCTGCGCGAGGGGCTGGCCGGCGTCGACCCCAGCCGCGACGTGCGTCCGCCCACCCCGCCCCGCCGGCTGCCCCGGGCGCTCCCGGTCGACGACGTGGTCCGGTTGCTGGAGACCGCCGGCCCGATCGGCGCGGTCGGCGCCGACGCGCCGCTCGCGCTGCGCGACCGGGCGCTGCTGGAGTTTCTGTACGGCACCGGCGCGCGGATCTCCGAAGCGGTCGGCGCCGCAGTGGACGACCTGGACACCGACGAGGGCACCGTGGTGCTGCGCGGCAAGGGTGGCCGGGTGCGGTTGGTGCCGATCGGCGGGTACGCCGTCGACGCGGTGCGCGCCTACCTGGTCCGGGCCCGTCCCGGGCTGGCCGCCGCCGGTCGGGGCACCCCGACGGTCTTCCTCAACGCCCGCGGCGGCGCGCTGACCCGGCAGGGCGCCTGGGGCATCCTGCGCGCCGCCGCCGGCCGGGCGGGGCTGCCCGTCGACGGGCCCGCAGCCGTCTCGCCGCACACCCTGCGCCACTCGTACGCCACCCACCTGCTCGACGGCGGCGCCGACGTCCGGGTGGTCCAGGAGTTGCTCGGCCACGCGTCGGTGACCACGACACAGGTCTACACACTTGTCACAGTCGAGCGGCTGCGCGAGGTCTACGCGACCGCCCATCCGCGCGCCCGGGACTGAACCAGGTCGCGGTCGGCTCCGACACGCCGGGCCGGTGCCGAACCCCCTGCTGGTCGGTGGCGTACAGTCGGCATCGGCGCGGACCTCCTGGAGCGACACGACCGGGGTGCGCAGCGGCGCCGCGAAGGACGTCGGACGGCTCCGACGCCGGGTGGGGTCGTCGGGAGGGGGCAACGAGCACATGGCTGGCAACGGTGACCGTGCCGAGACCTGGACGTCGGAGCTCCGCGAGCAGCAGGCCACGCTCGGCGCGGACCTGGGTCCGGCGGACCCGGCTGCCTACACGATGCGCAAGCCCATCCCCGAGCCCATGCCCACCGACCGGCACGGGCCGGCGCGCATCATCGCGATGGCCAACCAGAAGGGTGGCGTCGGCAAGACCACCACCACCATCAACCTGGGCGCGGCGCTCGCCGAGTATGGCCGCAAGGTGCTGCTCGTCGACTTCGACCCGCAGGGCGCCCTCTCGGTGGGGCTGGGGGTCAACCCGCACAACCTCGACCTGTCCGTCTACAACCTGCTCATGCAGGACGACGTGACCGCCGAGGACGTCCTGATCAAGACCGACGTGGCGGGCCTGCACCTGCTGCCGGCCAACATCGACCTCTCCGCCGCCGAGATCCAGCTCGTCAACGAGGTCGCCCGGGAGATGGCCCTGGCCCGGGTCCTGCGGTCGGTCCGCAAGGAGTACGACTACATCCTGATCGACTGCCAGCCGTCGCTCGGCCTGCTGGCGATCAACGCGCTGACCGTCGCGCACGGGGTCCTCATCCCCCTCGAATGCGAGTTCTTCAGCCTGCGCGGTGTGGCGCTGCTGCTGGACACCATCGACAAGGTGCGGGAGCGGCTCAACTTCGACCTGGAGCTCGAGGGCATCCTCGCCACCATGTACGACAGCCGCACCACGCACTGCCGCCAGGTCCTCCAGCGGGTGGTCGAGGCGTTCGGTGACAAGGTCTACCAGACGGTCATCACCAAGACGGTGAAGTTCCCGGAGTCCACCGTGGCCGGTGCCCCCATCACGACGATGGACCCGGCCTCGTCCGGCGCACGCAACTACCGTCAGCTGGCCCGCGAGGTGATCGCCGCCCAGTCGGAGCGGTAGCCGGAACGCCCGGTGCCCGCCTCGTGGACTACGGTCGTGCGGTGACCGCGCCACCCCTCGACCCGCCTGACGCCGCCACTCCGGCCGTGGTCGATGGTGTGCCGCCCGCCGCGAGCGGCTTCACGGTGCGCCTGGCCAACTTCACCGGCCCGTTCGACCTGCTGCTGCAACTGATCGGCAAGCACAAGCTCGACGTCACCGAGGTGGCCCTGCACACGGTCACCGACGAGTTCATCGCCTACATCCGGGCCATGGGCGACGACTGGGACCTCGACGAGGCCAGCGAGTTCCTGCTCATCGCCGCGACCCTGCTCGACCTGAAGGCCGCCCGGCTGCTGCCCGCCGCCGAGGTGGAGGACGAGGCCGACCTCGCCCTGCTGGAGGCACGGGACCTGCTCTTCGCCCGGCTGCTGCAGTACAAGGCGTACAAGGAGGCGGCGGCGCACATCGCCGAGCTGGAGGCGGTCGGCGGTCGGAGGTACCCGCGGGCGGTCAGCCTGGAACCCCGCTACGCCGAGGCGCTGCCCGACCTGGTCCTCGGCATCGGCCCGCAGCGGCTGCTGAAGCTGGCCGTGAAGGCGATGACCCCGAAACCGGTGCCGGAAGTCTCCATCGCCCACGTGCACATGGTCCGGGTCAGTGTCCGGGAACACGCGGCGATCCTCGCCGCCCGGCTGCGCCGGGCCGGCACTGCCACGTTCTCGCTGCTCTGCGCCGACTGCGAGGCCACCCTGGAGGTGGTGGCGCGGTTCCTCGCGCTGCTGGAGCTGTACCGGGAGGGGCTTGTCGCCTTCGTGCAGGAACAGGCCCTGGAGGAGTTGACCGTGCGCTGGACCGGCCCGGCCGACGGCGACACGGAGCTGCACGTCGACGAGTACGCCGGCACCCCGGCCGACCCGGAGCCGTCCGGGTCGTCCGCCGACCGGGAGCTGTCGGGGTTGCCTGACGACCCGGAGCTGTCCGGGTCGCCCGCCGACCGGGAGCTGTCGGGGTTGCCCGCCGACCGGGAGCTGTCGGGGTTGCCCGGCGGGCCGGAGTCGACCGGGGAGGCCGGCGGGGCGGACGGGACGGGAGCGACGGAGGGTGAGCGGAATGAGTGACGAGGAACGCCGGGATTCGCTTGCCGACCAGGCCGCCGCCTGGGTTCCGCCGTGGGAGCGCCCCCGGCCGCCCGCCCCCGAACCGGAGCCGGAGCCGGAGCCCACCGACGTTCCGTCGGACGAGTCAGCCGCCGTACCCCCGGCACCGGACACCGAGGGCAACGGCGCGCAACCGACCCGACCGAGGCCCGAATCCGGCATCGCCGTCGAGCCGGTCCCGGGCGAGCCGGTCCCGGGCGAGCCGGTCCCGGGCGAGCCGGTCCCGGGCGAGCCGGTCCCGGGCGAGCCGGTCCCGGGCGAGCCGGCCTCGGACGTGGTGGGGGAGTCGGGCGCGGCTGTCGGCGTACCTCGTCGGGAGGGCGTGGGGCGGCGGCGGGTGACGGCCGCCCCGGAGCCGGCGCCGGAGCTGTCCGACGCCGAACTGCGCGGCGCGCTGGAGGCGATCCTGCTGGTGGTCGACGAACCGGTCAGCGAGCTGGTCCTGGCCCAGGTGCTGGAGCAGCCGGCCGAACGGGTCGGGCCGCTGCTCGACGAGATCGCCGCCGGCTACACCGCCGCCGGCCACGGGTTCGAGTTGCGGCGGGCGGCCGGTGGGTGGCGGCTCTACACCCGGCCGGAATACGCTACGTACGTTGAACGGTTCGTGTTGGACGGGCAGTCCGTACGGCTGACCCAGGCGGCGTTGGAGACGCTCGCCGTGGTCGCCTACAAGCAGCCGGTGACCCGTTCGCGAATCTCAGCCATCCGGGGTGTGAACTGCGACGGGGTCATCCGTACGCTGGTCACCCGCGGCCTCGTCGAGGAGTGCGGCACCGAACAGGACAGCGGGGCGTTCCTCTACCGGACCACCACGTTGTTCCTGGAGAAGCTCGGGCTGAACACCGTTGCCGAGCTGCCGCCCCTCGCACCCTTCCTGCCCGACGACGTAGAAGAGCTTGCTGATGCGACCCGATAACCGTTCCCCGAAACCCAACGCCCCCGTCTATGAGGGGGCTGAGCGCCTGCAGAAGGTGCTCGCCGCCGCCGGCGTGGGTTCCCGGCGCGCCTGCGAGGACCTGATCTTCCGCCGCCGGGTCACCGTGGACGGGCGGGTCGCCAAGCTCGGTGACAAGGTCGACCCGGCCACCGCGGTGATCCACGTGGACGGCGAGCGTCTCCAGGTCGACATCCGCCTGGTCTACGTGGCGATGAACAAGCCACGCGGGGTGGTAACCACCATGGCGGACGACAAGGGACGCAACGAGCTGGCCGAGTTCATCGGCAACCGGGTGGAGCAGCGGGTCTACCACGTCGGGCGGCTCGACGCGGACAGCGAGGGCCTGCTGCTGCTCACCAACGACGGCACCCTCGCGCACAAGCTCATGCACCCCTCGTACGAGGTGCTGAAGACCTACCTCGCCGAGGTGGTCGGGCCGATTCCGCGCAACCTGAGCAAGCGGCTGCTGGCCGGGGTCGAGCTGGAGGACGGGCCGGTCAAGGTCGACTCGTTCAAGGTGGTGGACACCTTGGGTAAGAGCGCCCAGGTGGAGCTGAGCCTGCACGAGGGCCGCAAGCACATCGTCCGGCGGCTGATGGAGGAGGTCGGGCACCCGGTCACCCGGCTGGTGCGTACCTCGATCGGGCCCATCCGGCTCGGTGACCTGCGGACCGGTCGGATCCGGCGGCTGACAAACGCCGAGGTCGCCGCCCTGTTCAACGCGGTGGGTGACTGACCCCCGGAGTTCGGGGTACGGCTGCCGGTAGGCTCCACCGACGGCCGGAACGCGGCCACCGGAGGTGGCGTGGGTCGCCTCCGGCGGCGGCGGGCGCGGGTCCGCGACGGACTGCGGGCATGATTGATGACGATTGACAAACCGCTTGCGGCGCCAGATCACCGGGCGATCCGTGAGGTACGGGCTGAGGAGGACACGGTGGAGGAAAACGTACGGGCCGGGCGATGTGTGGTCGCTGTGGACGGGCCGTCCGGTTCGGGTAAGTCCACCGTGTCGCGGCGTCTCGCCGCCGGCATCGGTGCGCGCTACCTGGACACCGGGGCGATGTACCGGGCGATCACGTGGGCCGTGCTGCGCTCCGGCGTGGATCTCACCGACGCCGCGTCGGTGGCGAAGGTCGCCGGCGAGGTCAACCTGCGCATCGGCACCCACCCGCAGGGGTACGCCGTGACCGTCGACGGGGTCGGCGTGGACGCCGACATCCGGGGCCCGGAGGTGACCGGAGCGGTCTCTGCCGTCGCCGCGATGCCGGCGGTCCGCGAGCTGCTTGTCGCCCGCCAACGCGAGATGATCGCCAACGCTGGCCGGATGGTCGTCGAGGGTCGGGACATCGGCTCGGTCGTCGCGCCGGACGCGGACCTCAAGGTCTTCCTGACCGCCTCTGAGGCGGCCCGTGCGGCGCGTCGCAGCGCCGAGGACGCCGCCGACGTGGCGGCCACCGCAGCCGACCTGGCCCGACGGGACCGTCTCGACTCGACCCGCAAGGTCAACCCGCTGGCGCAGGCGCCCGACGCGGTGGTGCTGGACACCACCGAACTGGGCATCGACGAGGTCGTGGCGCGGCTGCGCGACCTGCTCACCGAGCGGGGCGTGGCATGAGTAGCGATGGCGGTGGGTGGGTCGAGCTGCGTGAGCCCGACGTCGCCGTCGAGGAACCGAGCGGCCCGCAGCCGGTCGTGGCAGTGGTCGGCCGCCCCAACGTGGGCAAGTCGACGCTCGTCAACCGGATCATCGGCCGCCGGCAGGCGGTCGTCGAGGACGTCCCCGGGGTGACCCGGGACCGGGTGCCGTACGACGCGCAGTGGAACGGCCGGGCGTTCACAGTGGTGGACACCGGCGGTTGGGAACCGGACGCGAAGGACCGGGCCGCGGCCATCGCGGCGCAGGCCGAGACGGCGGTCGTGACCGCCGACGTGGTCCTCTTCGTTGTCGACGCGATGGTGGGCTCCACCGACGTGGACGAGGCCGCGGTGAAGATGCTGCGGCGCAGCGCCAAGCCGGTGATCCTGGTGGCGAACAAGGCCGACAACACCGCCATCGAGATGGAGGCGACCTCACTCTGGTCGCTCGGCCTCGGTGAACCGTTCCCGATCTCCGCGCTGCACGGGCGTGGCTCCGGCGACCTGCTGGACGCCATCCTCGCCGCGTTGCCGGAAGCCCCGGCGATCATCGAGAACCGGCCGCGCGGCCCCCGCCGGGTGGCGCTGGTCGGGCGCCCGAACGTGGGCAAGTCCAGTCTGCTCAACCGGTTCTCCGGTGAGGATCGGGCGGTCGTCGACTCGGTGGCGGGCACCACTGTGGACCCGGTGGACAGCCTCGTCGAGATCGGCGGTCAGACCTGGCAACTGGTCGACACGGCCGGGCTGCGCAAGCGGGTCGGCAAGGCCAGCGGCACCGAGTACTACGCCAGCCTGCGCACCGCCGGTGCCATCGAGGCCGCCGAGGTGGCAGTGGTGTTGCTGGACTCCAGCGAGCCGATCAGCGAGCAGGATCAGCGGATCCTGTCGATGGTGACCGAGGCCGGCCGGGCGATGGTCATCGCGTTCAACAAGTGGGACCTCGTCGACGCCGACCGCCGGTACTACCTGGACAAGGAAATCGACAGGGAACTGCGCCGCATCCCCTGGGCGATCCGCCTGAACCTGTCCGCGATGACCGGCCGGGCGGTGGACAAGCTGGCGCCGGCCCTCAACAAGGCCCTGGCCAGCTGGGAAACCCGGGTGCCGACCGCGCAGCTCAACCAGTGGTTGACGGCGCTGGTGCAGGCCACCCCACACCCGGTGCGCGGCGGTCGCGCGCCGCGGATCCTGTTCGCCACGCAGGCCGGGGTGGCGCCGCCACGGTTCGTGCTCTTCACCACCGGGCCGCTCGACGCCGGCTACCAGCGCTTCGTCGAGCGCAAGCTCCGCGAGGAATTCGGGTACGAGGGCAGCCCCATCGAGATCTCGGTCCGCCCGCGCAAGAAGCTCGGCCCCGGTGGCCGTGGCAAGGCGCACGGCTGACCCGCTCACCGGAAATGCCGGATGGTCCACCCGGCCATCCGGCATTCCTTTACCCCACCCTCCTAGGACGCTTTAGGGGGTGTGCGGTGGTTGGGTCAGCTCGCGATGCGGGTGGGGCCTGTGCGGATGAGCCGGGGCGGCTGCGCTAAGCTGTACCGGCTGCCGCGGGGGAAACCACGCGGGGGCGGGACGTGGCGCAGCTTGGTAGCGCACTTGACTGGGGGTCAAGGGGTCGTCGGTTCGAATCCGGCCGTCCCGACAGACAAAAAGCCCTGACCAGCGGAAACGCTGGTCAGGGCTTTAAGTTTGTCTATGGGGTTTTGAACCGCCCCCCGAAAACCCCCCATTTACCGGGGTCGGCAACCAGGTCCGCGCCCTGCATGATTAGCACTTACCTCGGCGTCGGTTCTCCTCGCTCGGCGGGACCGGCTCTCAGCCCCCGCACCCTAACGTCGAACGGCTGGCCAGGGATCGACACGAGCGCGGAGAAAACTCTCGCCGACTCATCGGTTCCGCCGGCCGGCGGGTCCGCCCGGCATGGATCGCATGGACGACACAACAGGAACCTCGCCGGCGAAGCTCGGTACCTTCGCGTGATGCCAGCTCCCAGGCCACGGCGCAGGCGACGCCGAGCCGGATCCACGGCTCAGGCGGGCGGCGACGCGCCCAGGACGATGCACGTCCACGCCGCCGGCGACGTGTACGTCGACAGCAGCATCAGCAACAGGAGCAGCGTCAGTAGCAGTACCGTCAGCTACGCCCCGGATCGGGCGAGCGTGGCCGACGACCTGATGCCGGCCGTGCTGACGGCGCTCCCGCTGCTGCTGGTGCTGCTTCTGCTGTCGTTAACCGGTCAGCACGTCCTCCTCCGTTCGATAGTGCAGGAGGGGAACCCGCTCGGCCTGACGGCGCTGCTGCTGCCGCTGTTCCTGCCGACCATCGCGGCGTCGCTCGTCTACCTCGCCCGGCAACGCGGCTGGCTGGGCTGGACCCTCCGTGCCACCAACTGGGCGGCGACCGGCCTCGCCGCCGGCTTCGCGATCTTCGTTCCGTTGAACTACCTGCTGTTGCAGCTCATCGCCTTCCTGGTGAGTCTCGGGTGGATCTGGGCCCGGCGCCGGCTGGCGCGACATCGCCAACTCATCGCGATCGTCGCGATCATCCTGCTCGCGGCTCTGGTCGTCGAGGAAGGGCTCGCCGAGTCAGGATGGCCCCGCTACAGCTTGTCCCGGATCACCGTCGGACGTGTAATGGACGGTCTGACACGGTTGAACCTCGAAGACGCCGGCGCGAAGACGGAACGCTCCGTGCTCGTGGTGAGCGTCAACGACGGCTACGCGATCGTCGCCTCGACCGGCTATCCACCCAGGATAGAGAGCATGGCCCCGAGCGAGCTGGCAGGCGGCCGGATCTGCCAGCTCAGGCCCCGGGGGATGCAACTCAGTCCCTTCCAGTGGATCGGCAGGGTGGTCTCGGCGAACCGTCGGACGCCCCCGGGCGCCGAGTACTGCGTCGACCCCTAGTACTCCAGCCGCACTTGCCCGATCTGGAGTTTCGGCAGCCCATTGGCATGATCGACGTCGGATCTGAGCCCGCCACGTAGCTGCGGATGTCGATGCTATTCGGGGGTTGGGTTGCGCTGTCGCACCGCCTGTCTGTTGTGGCCAGTTGTGGCGCGGGCAGGCTCCCGTGCTTGTGTTGATCGATGAGATCGTGGGCTGGCGGGCGGGTCTGGATGATCTGCTGGCGCGGTTCGCGCACCGTTTCGGGCGGGCGGAGCCGCGCCGGCAGGCGCTGACCTACCTGGTCGGGTTGCTGTCACCCCTGGCGAGCAAGAACGGCTGGACCCTGGCCGAGGCCGCCGGCGACGCGACGCCGGACCGGATGCAACGACTGCTCAACAGGTCCGCGTGGGACCCGGACGCGGTCCGCGATGACTTGTTCGCCTACGTGTCCGAGCACCTCGGTGACGACGACGGGGTGCTGATCGTCGACGAGACCGGCTTCCTGAAGAAGGGAATCAAGTCGGCGGGGGTGCAGCGTCAGTACTCGGGCACGGCCGGGCGGACGGAGAATTGCCAGCTCGGGGTGTTCCTGGCCTATGCCAGCCCGGTCGGGCGCACGCTGATCGACCGGGAGTTGTATCTGCCCCGCGGCTGGTGCGACGACCCCGCCCGCCGCGCCGAAGCCGGCATCGAGGCGGGCGTCGGGTTCGCCACGAAACCGGCGCTGGGCCTGCGGATGCTCGAACGCGCCATGACCGCCGGCCTGCCGGCAAGGTGGGTCACCGCCGACGAGGCATACGGACAGGACTCCAAGTTCCGGGCCTGGCTGCAGCAGCAACGCATCGGTTACGTCCTGGCCGTGCCCCGCAACCAACGGGTCCCCACCGCGACAGGCAGCTCCCGTCCCGACGTCCTTGCCGCCAACGCACCGCCCCTGGCGTGGAAGCGTCGTAGTTGCGGCGACGGCGCCAAAGGGCCACGACTTTACGACTGGGCCGTGGCCTCCCTGCCCGGCACCGCCGACGGATACGGCCACTGGCTGCTGATCCGCCGCAGCATCACCGACCCCACGGACCTGGCCTACTACCTATGCTTCGGCCCCACCGGCACGCCCGACGAGGACCTGATCCGTGTCGCCGGAACCCGGTGGGCAATCGAGGAGTGCTTCCAGACCGCCAAAACCGAGGTCGGCTTGGATCACTACCAGGTGCGTCGGTACGACGCCTGGTACCGCCACATAACTCTCGTTCTGTGCGCCCACGCCTACCTCGGCGGGTGGGTTGATCGCACTTTGAGGGCGGTGAGCAGTCTTCGGGTCTCTGATAGTTACGCCCAACATCATTTCGTTAGGAGTTGTAAGTGGGAGAAGTCCGACCTCGTCACCGGCTGAACGGCGGCGTTGCCCGGCCTGGACAGTGAGACCAGGCCGGGCAACGCCAGGAGGCAACGGAGAGCCCTCAGCTGTGCTGCGGGATGTCCGTCGTGTACGCCAGCTCGCGGCCCGCCTCCACGTCGGAGGTCAGCGCTTCGATCCGGGCCTTGGCCAGCGAGTAGGAGTCCGAGCCGAGCAGTTGGTGCAGAGGCGCCTTACCCGACACCGCCACCTCGATGATGGCGCTTGCGGCCCGCACCGGGTCACCGAGCTGGGTGCCCGGCATCGCCAGGTGCGCCTCGGTCATCTCCCGGATCGACTCGTAGCCGGACACGGTGGTCGGCGGCAGACCAAGGGAGTGCGTACGCAGAAAATCCGTCTGCATGTAGCCGGGCTCCACGAGGTTGACCTGCACGCCGAAATCGCCGACTTCCGCGGCCAGTGACTCGGTCAGCCCCTCCAGGGCGTACTTTCCGGCGCAGTAGAGACCCCAGCCCGGGAAGGAGGTCAGACCGAGGATCGAGGAGATGTTGATGATGTGACCGCTGCGCTGGGCGCGCAGGGACGGCAGCACCGCACGAAGAACGTTCCAGAGTCCAAAGATCTGCACGTCGAACATCTGCCGGACGTCGGCGTCGGTGACCTCCTCGATGGCGGCGAGGAAGCCGTAACCGGCGTTGTTCACTACCACGTCGATCGTGTCGAAACGGTCGGTGGTGGAGCGGATCGCCGCGGCGACCGCCGTCTCGTCCGCGAGGTTCAGCTCAAGTGGCAGCAGCCGGGCCCGGTCCACGGATCCCAGGGCCGCGTCGAGACGCTCAGCCGACCTGGTCGTCGCCGCGACGTTGTCACCGCGATCGAGGAGCTGCTTGACCAACTCCAGGCCGAGGCCCCGAGAGGTGCCAGTGACGAACCAGGTGGCGGGTCGGGTGGTGGGGTACGACATCGGTGTTCTCCCTGTGACTGGAGTGGCAGCGCTGTGCCCTGCCGGGAACGCATTCCATGCTGCTGCCGGGCAGGCGAGCCGAACACCGCTGGCCAGGCCCAGCCGTACCTGGGAACGACATGCCCACCCAGCCCCTGGGGGCGGGCCGCCGCGCGCGCCATCATTGGCGACATGGTGCGACGCACAGAACTGGGCGACTTCCTGCGGAAGTGCCGGGCTGACACGACGCCGGAGGCAGCGGGAATCCCCCCGCTGTCGGGGCGACGCGTCCGCGGCCTGCGCCGGGAGGAGGTAGCTCAGCTCGCCGGGGTGAGCGTCGACTACTACACCCGCCTCGAACAGGGCCGGCACAGCAGTCCGTCGCAGGCCGTCATCGACGCGTTGGGCCGCGTCTTCCAGCTCGACGCGGCCGCCCGGGCTCACCTTGTCGACCTGGCCCGCCCGGCCCGGCAGCGCAGCGGGCAGGTGCCGGGCCAGCGGGTCCGGCCGGCGATGCACCAGATGATCGCCTCGATGGTCGACCACCCGGCCTTCATCCTCGGGCGCCGCACCGACATCCTCGCGTCGAACCTGCTGGCCCGCGCTCTCCTCACCGACTGGACCCAACTGCCACCCCGCCAGCGCAACTACACGCGCTGGGTCCTCCTCGACCCCGGCGCCCGCGAGGTCTACCCCGACTGGGCCACCGTGGCGGCTGACGTCGTGGGCACGCTGCGCCTCTACGCCGGCCGGAACCCCGACGACCCGCAGCTCAACGAACTCGTCGGCGAGCTGACCATCAAGAGCCCGCACTTCCGTACGTGGTGGCACAACCACCGGGTGCACGAGCGGACCCACGGCACCAAGCACATGATCCACCCCGCCGTGGGACCGATCACCATCCGATACGAGGCGCTGGCACTCCCCGGCGACGACGACCAGACGCTCTTCCTCTACACCACGGACCCCGGCAGCAGCTCACACGACAACCTTCGCCTGCTCGCGCTCTGGGCGACACAGCAGCGGTACGCCCCAACGACCGGCGCATCCAAGGCCGCTCCCGCCCAGATCGAGGACAGCCCAACCAGGTCCCCGGGCTCAGCCTGATTCCGACGGCCGTCGATCGCCCCTTGACAATCGGGCGTCTCCGCCGTGGACGATTCAGCGTGCGAATTCTCGTGGTGGCAGTGGTCTGATCGGTGCCCATGTCGTGGACGTGCTGCGCGAGCGAGGTCATGCCGCGACCACCGTGGCGCGTACCGCCCGTGTGGGGGCGACCGGCCTTCTCGTGCATTTCGATCATGATTGTTTCCACCAGCCCTGGGAGGAGCCGTGGGACATGGACTGGTCATGGCCGGTCGCCGTGACGGGGTTCATCGGTTGAAGGCTGCTCTTGCCCAGTGTCCGGATCCGCTGCAGCCGTCGTGCGGGTGGCCTGTGCACCGGTCATTGCGGGACAGCATCAAGAGGCCACCGTCGCGCGGGGTTCCGGTGACGGTTGTGCTGACCGGGGAAGGGCTGCCACAGGTTCGATCAGTGCGCATGCTGTGAGGCGTCAGGAGCGCCATGGCAGATGCGGAGGGGCGGTCCGACCTTGCGGGTTGTGGGTCCCCCGTTTATCCCCCGAAAACCCCGGCCAATCGTTGACAAACGGTGACAAGTGGCGATGAGCGCCTGGCGGTGTCTCTGCAGCTCAGCGACCAATTTCGGCAAGCAATGGCAAGCGTGATTCGGTTACTGTCGGTAACAAGGGGTTTTGACAAGCAATGACAAGTCCTGAACGAGGCTCGACAAGAGGTTGTCTTGGGTTCAAGTCACTCGTTTCCCTGAGCGCTTGATGCCGGGTCGGCGCCGCGGAAGGCGCGTCGCGACGAGCTTGGCCGCAGCGCACTGCAGCGAGCGAACGCCGCGGCCCAGCTTAGATGGCGCGCGCTCACCGGCGTCGAGCTGACCGGGGGGCCGTCCGCCGCGGTTGCCGGCGGATGACGGAGGTCTGCGCGGCGGACGGTGGTGTGCGGGGAGGTCATCCGGGCCGGGCTCCGCTCCTCGCCCGGGCGTACGCCATCAGCGCCATCGAGAACCGGCGATCCCGCTGGATCGCCGGATTCGTGCGGGCCAACTCCCGGTAGATGCCGACCGACTCCTCGGCCGGAGCCAGGGCCTCCGTGCGCCGTCCCAGCTCGGTCAGCCGGAGACTGAGGTTGCACAGCGCCTGCGCGGTGGCGGGTAGGTAGACGGCCTGGTCGGCTTCGGCCAGGTGCCGGTACAGGTCCGCGGCTCCCCGGCGGGCGGCGAGAGCGTCTTCGTGCCGGTCCACCATCGACAGGTAGACACCCACGTTGTTTAGTGACTGCGCCAGTTCGGGTAGGTACGCGGTAGGAGCTGCGCCGGCCAGCTTTCGGGTGACGGCCACGGCTTCCTCGGCGAACCCGATGGCCTCCTCGCCGCGCCCCACCAGGGCCAGGAAGCCGGCGTGGTTGTTCAGCGACTGGGCTAGCCCCTGGCCCACCTGCACAGCGGCGACACCTGCACCCGCCTTACCGCCGGCCGACGCCAGCCTGTACCTGTGGGCCGACCGTGCCCAGGATCCCGCGCCAAACCGAGCTCGCTTCCGGCCTCCGCTTCGACGTGGTGGGCCCTGAACGATCGGGCCTTGGTGCGACTGCTGAACACTCGGTCATAGTGGACGCCCCGTGCGCCCACCCGCGCGTATATCGTGACGGGCAAGCATAGGCAGGCATCGATTACGCAGGGGGTGTCGACATGGCGTTATCAAGACGGGTGGCCCTTGCGGCATCCTGGCTGGTAGCGGGAGTGGGCGCGCTGACCGCCCTCGCCATGATCTCTGTGGTGCCTGGTAGCGCCTCGGCGGACACCGTGGCAGGTGGATGCCGGGCGACGGCGCGTACTGACTCGCATTGGGGCAATGGTCCGACGAGCGGCGCGGTCGTCGTCGTCACGGTCACCAACACCGCGACGACGCCCGCGACGACCTGGTCGGTGACGTGGACGCTGGCGGACGGCCAACGGGTCGTCAACGCGTGGAACGCCACGGTCAGCACGTCGGGCCAGACGGTGACCGCGGTCAACCTCGCATGGAACGGCAGGCTGGCTCCGGGTGCCTTCACGACGTTCGGGATGCAGCTGGCCGGCTCGAGCTCGGCACCGGCGTTGAGCTGCAGTAACAATGCCGTGTCACCGCCCTCCTCGCCGCCGGTCTCCAGCTCGGCGCCGGGGCCTGAGGACGTCAGGGTCACCGAGGCCGACACCCGGACCGCGGTGACCCTGGTCCTCGGGCAGACGCTCGGCGTGTCCCTGCCGTCGAGCTACCTACCGTTGACGTCCACCAGCCCGGCGTTGACCCTCGTGTCGAGCAGCGGCGGATACCCCACCGGTCAGCCGCTGACCGCGCTGTTCCGGGCGGTCGGTACCGGTTCGCTCGACCTGTCCACGGTGAGCGACGACCCGTGCTTCCACACGACGCCACCGTGTGCGAGACCGGTCCTGCAGTGGACGGTTCACGTCAACGTCGTCCCCGCGTCGCCGGCCGGAGACGTCAACCTGACCCAGGCCGCGAACCGGACCACGGTCAATCTGGTCATCGGGCAGACACTCGGCGTGTCGCTACCCGCGAACTACCGGCCGTTCACGTCCGTGAACCCTGCGTTGGCCCTCGTGTGGACCACCGGTGGTTACCCCACTGGGCAGCCGCTCAGGGTGCTGTTCCGGGCGGTCGGGGGCGCCTCGTTCGACCTTTACACGCAGACCGACATGGCGTGCAACCACGACCCCACCCCGTGCCCCGGCCCATACCAGCCGTGGACGGTACGCATAAACACCCTCTACCCGCCGCCGTCCCGCTGACCGGGCCCACAACGAGAAGTCGATCATCATGCACCTCGCCGCCACGCGCGCGCCGGCACCGGCGATGATCGTCAGGTATCGGCGCACTCAGGGGAGGCGAATGCCGGGCCTGCGATTGACGCGCCGGCCACAACGCGCGCATGACTCCTACGTCCTGGCGTACTCGCCGTGGCCGCCACCGCTGCCACATCAGCCCGCCGCCGACGCCGTGGACGTACCGAGCTTGGCCGTGTGGGCCGTGGATGTCCAAGCCGCACCGACCCTCCTGGGACGGATCCACGACAGCCGGCACGTCGGACTTCCACACCCGGATCGGCGCTACGCGAGGCTCACCGACCTGGACTCCGCAGGCGCGGCGGCGGACGCAGCGCGCCGCGAGCTGCTCACCGGACGGCCGACCGCCGAACCCGGCGACCTGCCCGACCTGTCGAGCGCAGCCGCGGTCATCGACTGGGGTCGCACAGGCGTCGCGCCGAGGACGCCAGCTGCGACTGTCGTATTAGTACTCCAGCCGCACTTGCCTGATCTGAAGTTTCGGCAGCTCATCGACAGGATTGGCTGCCGAGTCATGCCGGCCGTGCAGCTGCAGACGTCGATGCTATTCGCCGGATGGGTTAGGTGGTCGCACCGTTTGTCTGTTGTGGTCTATCGGAGGGCGGGCAGGCTCCCGTGCTTGTGTTGATCGACGAGATCGTGGGCTGGCGGGCGGGTTTGGACGATCTGCTCGCAGGGTTCGCGCACCGGTTCGGGCGCGCAGAGCCGCGCCGGCAGGCGCTGAGTTATCTGGTCGGGTTGCTGTCACCCCTGGCAACCAAGAACGGCTGGACCCTAGCCGAGGCCGCCGGTGACACCACGCCGGACCGTATGCAAAGGCTGCTCAACAGGTCTGCGTGGGACTCGGATGCTGTTCGCGACGACCTGTTTGCCTACGTGAGCGAGCACCTCGGTGACGACGACGGGGTGCTGATCGTCGATGAGACCGGCTTCCTGAAAAAAGGCATCAAGTCGGCCGGGGTGCAGCGTCAGTACTCCGGCACGGCCGGGCGGACGGAGAACTGCCAGCTCGGAGTGTTCCTCGCCTACGCCAGCCCGGCGGGGCGCACCCTGGTCGACCGGGAGTTGTATCTGCCCCGCGGCTGGTGCGACAACCCCACCCGCCGCGCCGAAGCCGGCATCGCCGCGAACGTCGAGTTCGCCACGAAGCCCGCGCTGGGACTGCGGATGCTCGAACGCGCCATCACCGCCGGCCTGCCGGCGAGGTGGGTCACCACGGACGAGGCATACGGACAGGACTCCAAGTTCCGCACCTGGCTGCAGCAGCACCGGAAGGGCTACGTGCTTGCCGTGCCCCGCAACCAACGGATCCCGACCACGACTGGCAGTTCCCGCCCGGACGTCCTCGCCGCGAACGCGCCGGCCCTGGCGTGGAAGCGTCGCAGCTGCGGCGCCGGCGCCAAAGGACCGCGACTCTACGACTGGGCGCCTCCCTACCCGGCACCATCCACGGGCACGGCCACTGGCTGCTGATCCGCCGCAGCATCACCAACCCCACCGACCTGGCCTACTACCTGTGCTTCGGCCCCGACGACACCAGCGACGAGACCCTCATCCGCATCGCCGGAACCCGGTGGGCGATCGAGGAATGCTTCCAAACCGCCAAGACCGAAGTCGGCCTGGATCACTACCAGGTGCGTCGCTACGACGCCTGGTACCGCCACATAACACTCGTTCTGTGCGCCCACGCCCACCTCGCCGTCACCGCCACCCACGCCAAAAAAGGGGCACCGAATCCGACGACGGCCTCATACCCCTCACCCTCGGCGAGGTCCGACGTCTCCTGGCACACCTGATCACCACCACCCGACCCATCGACCACATCCATCGATGGTCACGATGGCGGCGCCGACACCAGTACCGCGCCAAAACAGCCCACTACCAGCGAAGACTCCGACTTCACCAGGTGCGGCTGGAGTACTAATCCCGCAACAGCACCTACCCGCCTCGCGACAGGAAGAACCGTCATGGACCACGCGGCGCCCACCGGCACCTCCGAAGCATTGAGGAGCTGTTCCAGACCGGCAAAGGGCAGGTCCGCCTGGACCACTACCAGGTCTTCAGTTGGACCAGCTGGCACCGATTCATCACCCTGGCCATGCTCGCCGCGACCATCCTCGTTCGCACTCAGAAGGCTGTGCGACGTCCGTGGTCAAACGCCGATGGGTCGTCGAACGCACCCTCGGCTGGATCATGCAACACCGACGCCTCGCCCGCGACTACGAAGCCCTACCCGACAACTCCGCCAGCATGATCCGCATCGCGATGATCGACAACCTCACCAAACGCATCACCGACGAAACCACCCCAACCTGGCGAGACACCTGAAGGCAGTATCACTCACAAAATACGTGAATCAGACGCCCGCTCACGGGCCTCTCCCTGATTGACTGAGCGACGCCGGTGCCGCATACGCACGATCTGCGGCTCGAGCATGCCCCCCGGTCCCGGGGCACGTCGATTCCGCACTGGCCCCGACGCCCCGGTCAGCACCGTCTTTGATCGGCTGCCGTTGCGGATGTTGCCCGAGCCGGCGCCGTCGGCCTCGTGTTCGGCATAACCGAGGTGCTCGGTCATCTCCTCGTTCCACGCGGTCTCCAGGACCGTCTTGGTCAACTGCTCCAGCAGCCGGTCCGTACCCCGCCAGCGACAGGCGCTGCATCTTCGCTGTCCGGACCAGCTCAGCGGCAGCTTTCTCCTCCGCAGCCTTCCCTCGCCGGTCTGATGATTCAGCGTCGCGGTCATCAAGGCACCCGCCTCACCAGGCACAACGGCCGGTGGGTCAGGTCGGAAACCCCCGTTAGATCCACAGGCCCGATTGAGCAGAGCCTCTGGCAATCCCCCGAGCTGTGATCATCGATGTCTGTTCGGCTGATGATGACATTTCATTTTTGTAGTTATCTGATCGACGCTCTGTACATATTTAGGAGGTTCAGTGAGACGAAGGAGATCCGTGTGGGGTTCGGTGTCTCGGATCCCGCGCCTGTCGCGTAGTCGCGGCGGGCGGATGGTAGCCGCCGGATTGTCGGTGGTGCTGGCAGCGACGATGGCGGATTGGGTGGCCGCGCCGGCGGCCGCTGCGGTTCCGCAGCCGGCCGAGCGTGCTCAGGTCGAGCCGCAGGTGTTGGAGCGGCCGGATGAGGCGGCGGCGCTGGTGACGGCGCGGTTGACCAATAAGAAGGTTCAGATCACCGGGATGACGTCGGAGACGTCCGAGTTTTGGGCGTTGCCGGACGGGCGGGTGGAGGCGGTGGTCCACCTCGCCCCGGTGCGGATGCGGCGAAGTGGCGACTGGATTCCGGTGGACCTTGCCATGGCTGCTCAGCCGGACGGTTCGGTGGCGCCGAAGGCTCATCCGGGCGACCTGCGGCTGTCTGGAGCGCGGCCAGCGGCGTCCAATGGAGAACTGGCGTCGTTGGAGACCGGTGATGGTCGGGTGGCTCTTGGTTGGAGCGGGCGGCTCCCGGCGCCGACTGTCGAGGGCGCGAAGGCTGTGTACGCCGAGGTGTTCCCTGGCGTGGACCTTGTAGTGGAGGCCACTCGGACCGGTGTCGAGACGTTCTTGGTGGTGAAGTCCCGCGAAGCGGCGGCTCATGTCGCTCAGGTGAGCATGCCCGTCACCGGTGAGGGACTGAGGTCGGTTGCGCGGGAAGCGAACGGCAACATCAAGTTCCGGGACGGGAAGGGTCGGCAGATCGCGTCATCCGCCGCGCCGGAGATGTGGGACGCCCACGTCGACGCGGTGGGGCAGCCGACCGAGCAGAAGGTGGTCTCTGCCCGGGTCGGTGCCTTGACTGAGGTCAAGGACCGGGGCCGTCGTGCCGACTTCAGCCTGCGCCCGGACATGGCGTGGCTGACTGCTCCCGAGCGGCAGTACCCGGTGGTCATTGACCCGCAGCTCAACCCGGTGTCGACGACGTTCGACACGTATGTGAAGCAGAACGACGGCGTCGACCGGGGTGGCGCCAACGACCTGCATGTGGGTCGTTCCTCGGACGGCCTCATTGCTCGCGCCCTGGCCCGCTGGGACACCACGGCGCTGGTGGGTAAGAAGATCAACTCCGCGACCATGTATTTCTGGAATTTCTGGTCGGGGACCTGCTCGGCACGGTCGTGGGAACTGTGGTCGGTTGGGCCGGTCTCTGAAGGGGTGCTCTGGGGCACTCAGCCGGCGTGGAACTACCGGGAGGCTACGTCGACGGCTACCAAGGGGTTCAACGCAACCTGCAACGACGGCTGGTCGTCCATCGCGGCTACGAGCTTCTTCCAACGCGCGGCGAATGTTGGTGACACGCGGGCCGATATGGGCATTCGGTCCACTTCGGAAACTGACACCACCGCCTTCAAGCAGTTCCGGTCGCGTAACGCGGTAGAGCCGGCCGAGGTGCCGTACGCGGTCGTTAACTACGACTCGTATACGACGGTCACGGCGCGGGCGACGGTGCCGTCGTTGCCGTGTGCGACCGGGTCCAGCGCCCCCTACGTGAACACGAGGACACCGCAGCTCCGGGCGCAGATCACCAACCCCGCCGGGGGGCAGGTGAAGGCCGAGTTCGAGTGGCTGATCGACGGTGGCACCCGGCTCGGTGGTGCGATCGTCGGGCCCGGCGCGTCGGGCTCGTGGCTGGCCGCCTCGGTGCCGGCCGGCGTCTTCGGCGAGGGTGCAACATACTCGTGGCGGGTCCGCGGGACCGACGGCCTGGTCGACGGGCCGTGGAGCGGGTACTGCGCGATGATCGTGGACGCAGTCGCGCCGTCGGCGGCACCCTCAGTGGCGTCGACGGCGTATCCGGAGGGGCAGTGGGCCGGAGCGGCTGGGACGGCGGGTGACTTCACCTTCGGCGCCTCCGGCGTGAGCGACGTCTCCGCCTACGAGTACGGCCTGAACGTCAACCCGCCTAATCAGACCGTCAACGCGGCCAGCCTCGGCGGAAGCGGCACAGTCTCGATCACCCCGACCGCCGACGGGCCGCAGACGCTGTACGTGCGCTCGCGTGACCGGGCAGGCAACCAGTCGGCGATCCAGGCGTACACCTTCAATGTCGGCTCTGGCGCGGTGACCTCGCCCAAGGAGGGTGACATCACCGCGGCGAAGGTGGCCATCACCGGTGTGGGCCAGGCGGCCGCTGCCGGTGTCACGTACCAGTGGCGGCGCGGCGACGCCGACGGGTGGGTGGACATCCCGGCCGGGGACGTCAGCGTCGCTGCGGGCGGCGGCGCGGTGAGCTGGCCGCTGCCGACCAGCGGTGGAGGCAACTTCCCCAAGCTCAACTGGAACGTCGAGGCCACCCTCGCGGCAGCCGACGCGGAGTCCATCCCCCGCAGTGGTCCGCTCCAACTGCGAGGCACCTTCACTGGTGGCACCGGGGGCACCTCCAGTGCGGTGAAGATCAGTTTCGACCGGGACCAGGCATCGGCGGCGGCCGAGGAGATCGGGCCCGGCTCGGTCAACCTCATCACCGGCAACTACACGGTGTCCGACACCGACGTCTCCGTCGACTCGTTCGGCAGTGACCTCACAGTCACCCGCTCGTACAACACCCGGCGAGCGGGCGCGACGGATACGGCGAACATGTTCGGGCCAGGCTGGGTGTCTGGCACCGTGGTTGAGGAGGCCGAGTCGCCCTACACGTCACTGACCGTGTATGGCTCACTGGTGCAGGTCGGTCTGCCGGAGGGTGACACGATCGGCTTCACCAAACGCACTGCCACCGTCTTCGATCCCGAAGTCGGGATGGAGTTCCTCAAGCTGGCGTACAACTCCACCGGCGACTCGTACACGATGACGGACGAGGACGGCAACACGGTGCTGTTCACCCGGGTCACCGGGACTGCTGCGGGCAAGTACTTCCCGACGTCGGTGACCGTGCCGGGTAGCAACCAGACCACAACGTTGGGCTGGGAGAAGGCCACTGCCGACGGCAAGGAGATCGTCCGGCCGACCCGGATGCTGGCTCCCGTCGCCGACGGGGTCAACTGCACGACGCTGACCCGCGGATGCCGGGCGCTGACGTTCACCTACGCCACGACGACGACGGCGACCGGCACCGCCGAGTCGGCGTGGGGCGACCACACCGGCCGGGTGAAGGAGATCTCCTTCACCGCCTGGGATCCCGACCTGGCCACGCCGGCGATGCGGACTGTGCCGATGGCTCGGTACGCGTACGACAACGCCGGCCGGCTACGGGGGGTCTGGGATCCGAGGCTCGACTGGAACGACGCCGGCACCACCCGGCACCTCTGGGACACCTACGACTACACGTCGGAGGGAATCCTCAGCGTCGTCAAGCCTGTCGCCCAAGAGCCTTGGCAGCTCAGCTACACCACCATCCCAGGTGACCCCGGGCTGGGCCGGCTGCACAAGGTGACCCGCTCGGCGCTCACCGCCGGAACCGCCATACAAACGGTGGTCTACAAGATTCCGGTCTCCGGCGCCGGGGCACCCTATGACCTCTCACCAGGACAGACCACCCGGTGGGCACAGGCCGAAGCGCCAACGGACGCCACCGCGGTCTTTCCGGCCAACCAGGTACCGAACGGTAACCCGACGGCGGGCACCCTGCCGTCGTCGTACGAACGGGCGACGGTGACCTACCTCGACGCCAACGCCCGGGAAGTCAACACCGCCTCACCAGGGGGGCACATCGGTGCGACCTGGTACGACAAGTGGGGCAACACCATCCGCACGCTGACCCCCGGCAACCGAGCCCGGGCACTCAACACCGGGTCGTCAGACGACGCCGCAGCGGAAAGCACGCTCGCCCGCCGCTACTCCACCCTCAACAACTACTCCTCCGACGGGCAACGGCTCACCAGCACCATGGAGCCCGAGCACGACGTGATGCTGCCAAACGGCACCACCGTGCGTGGACGCAAGCACACCATGAACACCTACGACCAGGGCGCACCAACCACGGGCGGCCCGTACAACCTAGTGACCACCCAGGTCGTCGCCGCCCGGATCTGGGACAGCAACGGCATCGAGAGCGACACCGACCAGAAGACCACCACCACCGCGTACGACTGGGCACTTCGCCAGCCGACGGTGGTGACGGTGGACCCGGCTGGGCTGGCCCAGACCACGCGCACGACGTACGACCCGATCACCGCCCTGGCCACCTCGACCACGGCTCCGGCAGGCGGTGCCACCACCAACACGCCCGCCACCCAGACAACCATCTACTACCGGGCGACCTCCGGATCCGGCTACAGCGAGTGTGACCTCAAGCCCGAGTGGTCCAACCTGCCCTGCCGGGTGCAGCCCGGCGGCCAAGCCGCCAGCGGGCCAGAGTTGCCGGTTAAGGCCACCACCTACGACATGTTCAACCAGCCAAGGGTGGTCACCGAGAAGACCAGCGCCGGCACGCTACGGACCACCACCACGACCTACGACAACGCGGGCCGGGCGTACGAGACAAGCGTGGCCGCCGCCACCGGCCTGGGCACGGCAGTGCCCATCAGCCGGAACGTCTACGAACCCGCGACCGGCCGCCTGCTGCGCAGTCAGCAGGTGGTCGGCGGACTGGCGACCGCCCAGGTGGAGAAGGGGTATGACAGCCTGGGCCGGCAGACGTCGTACACCGACGCCGACGGAGCCGCCTCGACAACCACGTACGACCTGCTTGGGCGGGTGGCGACCAGCGACGACGGCAAGGCCACCCGGACTTACACCTATGACGGTGGCGCCGAGCGGCGCGGCCTGCTCACCTCGGTCAACGACACGCAGGCCGGCGTCTTTTCCGGCAGCTACGACGCCGACGGCACACTGACATCGGAGACTTGGCCGAACGGCGTTCAGGTGACCACGCAGACCGACGAGACGGGCACCCAGGTCGGCATGACCTACGTCAAGCCCGGCTGCGCGGCCACCGACTGCACCCTCTATACCGAGTCGGTGGTGGAATCGACGCACGGCCAATGGCGAGACCGGTCGTCCAGCCTGTCCAAGCAGAACTACAGCTACGACCAGGCTGGCCGCCTCAGCTCGATCCAGGACACCATCGGCGGGCAGTGCACCACCCGGTCGTACGGGCTCAGCACCTCGTCGAACCGCAACACGCTCTCCGAGTACGCTCCGGCGGCGGCAGGCGCCTGCCAGACCGTCACGGCGACATCAACCCGGACCTGGACACACGACACCGCGGACCGGGCCAATGCCACGGGATACGTCTACGACGCACTCGGCCGTACCACAACCGTCCCCGCAACCGACACCGGCAACCCAGCCGGCGGCAATGCCACCGCGGCGTACCACGTGACGGACCTGGTCGACACGATCACCCAAAACGGTCGCACCACCGATTACGCACTGGACGTCACCGGTGAGCGCATCCGATCCTGGACCGACACCACCATCAGCGGCGCTGCAAGTCAGTCGGTGCATCACTACGACGGAGACGATGACAGCCCATCCTGGACCCAGGAGGCGGTCGACCGGTTCACCCGGCCGGTCTCCGGGCTCGCCGGCATGGCCGGCATCTTCAATAGTGAGAGCGGTAAAGTCGACTGGCAGGTGGCCAACCTGCACGGCGACGTGGTCGCGACTGTTCAAGCCGATGACGAGGGCCTGTCCCGTACCAGCGAAGCTACCGAATACGGCAACCCGCGCAACACCGATGACCTCGGAATCCAGCGGTACGGGTGGCTCGGTACCAAGCAACGGGCCGCCGATGCCCCGTCCGGCATCGTCCTAATGGGCGTCCGCCTTTACAACCCGACCACCGGCCGGTTCCTGCAGACCGACCCGATCTACGGCGGCAACGCCAACCCGTACGACTACTGTTCGGGCGATCCGGTCAACTGCTCCGACCTCGACGGTAAACGGAGCTTCTCCAAGTGGAAGAAGAAGGCTTGGCAGAGCACCAAGCGCTGGTGGCGATCGAACGGTAAGTGGGTGGTCGGCGGAGCGCTCGCCGTCGGTGGTGCAGCCGCCTGCCTCGCCTCCGCTGGCATCGCATGTGCCATCATCGTCGGTGCTGTGGTCGGCGGCGCTGGCTACGGATACAACTGCTACCACGACAGCGGCTACCGGTGGAGCAGGCGGTGCAGCGGTCAGGCAGCCAAGGGGGCGGCCTATGGCGCGGTGACTGGCGGCGCCGGTAAGTATCTCAAGCTCCGTTACGCAGGCCGGAACGTCAAGGCATCGCACCGCGGCCATGGACGCGGAGGGTACGGCCGGTCCGGCTCGCACCGTGAGCGTGGATGGCGCCAGTGGGCGAGCAGGTGGTGGTGATCGACGACAACTTTGCGGGAGGCATGATGAGCGGGCAGAGGCCAACCGTCGCCAGATGGGCCTTCTGGGTTCTCGGGATTTTGGCCCTGGCATTCGTTACCCAGGTGGTCGCGTCGAGGTCTGGGCAGGAATGGGTGCAATCGGCCGGTTTTGTTTTGCTGATTTTCTTCGCATTCTTTGCCGCTCCGTACCGGACAAAGTAATTCAGCACCTTCTCTGACTCATCTGGAGGATGGCAACGTGCGAGTGCCGGCGGTCGAAACCGCCGGCACTCGTTGTCCGGGATGGCTCGTCCGAGGTCGGCCTACCTCGCCTCACAGCTGGGCCAGTATTGGGCAATCATCGGTACGGTTGGCTAGTAGTGCTTTGTTAGGTCGTTGTGGCGTGTCGCCTGTCGGTCCCCCGTTTACCCCCCGAAAACCCGCTGTTAGGAACTCTTAGGCCACTGGTCGCCGGGTCGAATTGGCCGAAAGTACAACGCCTCACGGGTCGGCGTGGACTAATGGCCGAGGGGCCGGCGCAGCTGCTTCGACAGGCTGTGGCGCATGACGTGGCACGGTTCGAAAGACGCTGACCTTATCGACGACAGTGAGCCTCGGTTTGCCGAGACTCCGGCGCGAACGCGGGTGGTCGCGCTCGATGTCCTGCGGGGGTTCGCGCTCTGCGGCATCCTGCTGGCGAACGTGAAGCCCATCGCGCACCGCGGGGGCGGGCTCGCCGCCGCGCATCTGCCGGAGACGACCGCGGCGACGGTGCTGCACCTGCTGGTCGACCAGCGGTTCTTCCCGATCTTCTCGGTGCTTTTCGGGGTCGGTTTCGCGCTGCTCCTCGAGTCGGTGCAGGTCCGGGTCCAGCGGCCACGCGTGGTGCTGTTGCGCAGGCTGCTGGCGCTGCTCGCCGTGGGGCTGGTCCACCTGCTGGTGTTGTGGAAGGGCGACATCCTCACCGTGTACGCGTCGGTGGGACTGCTGGTCCTGCTGCCCAGCACCTGGCTGCCACGACGAGTGGTGGCGTTCGGCGCCGTGGCGCTGCTCGTGCTGTCGGTGATCGTGTTCGGCGGCTGGTACTCGACGATCCCCGGGCTGTTCCTGCTCGGCTCGGCGTTGACCCGGTACGGGATCGTCGCAAAGCTCGACACTGTCACCCGTACCCCTGCGGTCTGGGCTGTGGTTTTCGCTCTTGCCGCCGTGCCCGCGACGATTGTCCAGGTTCGGGCGGGCGCCTCGAACCCGGACGGCACGGTGTTCCGCATCGCCTATCCGGCGGCGGGGTTGCTGACCGCGGGCGCGTACGTGTGCGTGATGGTGTGGCTGCTGCGGACACGGCTGGCTGCGGCGTTGACCGCCGTGTTCCGCCCGTTGGGGCGGATGGCGCTGACGAACTACCTGACGGCGACGGTGCTGGTGCTGGTGATCTCGGGCGTGATCGGCGGCTCGGACCGCTGGTCGACCGGTGCGGTGATCGCCGTCGCCCTGGCGGTCCTGCTGCCGCAGTGGCTCTGGTCGGTATGGTGGCTACGCCGGTACCGTCAGGGCCCGGCCGAGTGGCTGTGGCGGTGCGTGACCTGGTGGCGCTGGCAGCCGCTGCGACGCGCGTGACGCCTGAGCGCCCTCTCGGATCACGCACGAGGAGTCTCATGGTCGGCACACCACGCGGGCTGCGCGACACGGCGTTCGGGCTGCTGCTCGCCGCCGGGTTCGCCCTGGAGGTGACGGTCGTGCTGAGCCACCGGCCGGGCTGGCCGGTGGGGGTGGCGCTCGTTGCGATCACCGCGGCGGTGTGTGCGGCCGCACTGCTGCGGCGAAGGTTCCCCGGCAGCTCGGCGGCGACCGCGATCGTGCTGTGCGGGGCCGCCGAGCTCATCGACTGGCAGACCGGCCGGCACGGCCAGCCGGCACCGATCGCGTTTCTGGCACTGTTGGCGGTGGTCGCGTCGGCGGTGCGGTCCCTGCCCGGCGCCGTCGGTGCGGTCGCGGTCGCCGCCGGGGCGGGGTTGGTCGCCGTCGGCACGGTCGAGCGCTACGCGACCTACCTGGAGCAGGGCATCCCCAACGCGCGGACGGCCACCCTCATCGCGGTGACCGGATGGGCGTCGGCGGTCATGGTCGGTGTCTGGCTGAGGGTCGCCGACGCGCGCGGCCGGGCGACGATCGACCGGGTACGGCGCGCCGAGCGCCTGGCCCTGGCCCGTGACCTGCACGACGTCGCGGCCCACCACTTGACCGGCCTGATCATCCAGACCCAGGTCGCGAAGCTCGACGCCGAGGCCGCCCCGCCACGGATCCGCGACTCCCTGGTCGACATCGAGACAGCTGGCGCTCAGGCCCTGGATTCGCTACGTCAGGTGGTGCGGCTGTTGCGCGACGACGAGCCGATGACGCTCTCGCTGGCCGACCTCGTCGACCGCTTTCGCGCGACCGGCATCCGCGCGCGGCTCGACCTGCCCGACGGCCCCATTCCCCCTGGCTGGCCACCGGAGACCACCATCGGCGTCTACCGCATCGTGCAGGAGGCCCTGACCAACGTGGCCCAGCACGCGCGCGGCGCCCGCACCGCCGTCGTGACCCTGGCCCACGACCAGCGGACGGTGCGGCTGAGCGTTGCCGACGACGGACGTCGGCGCTCCGCTGCCGGCCGCGACGGCCACGGCCTGGTGGGGATGCGCGAACGGGCGTCCGCCCTGGGCGGTCGACTGAGCGCCGGTCCGAGCGCGTCGAAGGGCTGGACCGTCGAGGCGACCCTGCCCACCCCGGGATCGACATGACCATCCGGGTGCTCATCGCAGAGGACCAGGCCATCGTGCGGCGCGGTCTACGGCTCCTGCTGGAGAGCCAGGAGGACATCACCGTCGTCGGAGAGGCCGCCGACGGGCCGGAAGCGATCACCCTCGCCCGCGAACTCCACCCCGACGTCTGCCTGGTCGACATCCAGATGCCCCGATTGGACGGCATCGACGTGACACGCGCCCTCGTCGATCGCGGCGGGCTGCGCCCACCGCGAGTCGTGATCATCACGACCTTCGACCTTGACGAGTACGTGCACCGCGCGCTGCGTGCCGGAGCAGTGGGCTTCATCCTCAAGGACTCCGGGCCCGCCCTGCTCGCCGAGGCGGTGCGGGCGGCCCACGCCGGCGACGCGATGGTCTCCCCGTCGATCACGATGCGGCTGCTGAAGCAGTTCGGGTCGACCACATCAGGGGCGCCCCGCACGCCGTTGACCGAGCGGGAGACCGAACTCGTCAAACTTCTCGCCCGCGGTCGCACCAACCGGGAGATCGCGCAGGAACTGTTCGTCTCGCTCAGCACGGTGAAGGCACACGTGGCCAACATCCAGGACAAGCTGCGGCTGCGCAACCGCACCGAGATCGCCGCCTGGGCCTGGGAGCACCGACTGATCACCGAGACCTGACCGGCGGTCGTGCCCATGGCGGGCCCGGCCATCCTGCTTGGCACCGGACCCGCTCCGTGGTGGGTGATGGCGTGTCGGCCGCGGTCGTGGAGTCGGCCGGTCAGGAGAGCCGGACGCCGGTGCCGGTGCTGGACGCGACGAGGCCGCGTTCGGCCGAGTTGTCGCGTGCCGGACGCGATCACGCCACGGTCGATCCACCGGTCACCGCCGAAAAAGGCGGAGTTGTTGAGCCAGCTGCTGACGCTGCCGGTGAACGGATCGACGGCGAGGTAGTCGGCGCGCCCGTCACCGTTGAGGTCGGCGAACTGGACCTGTCGACCGGTGCGGCTGACCCCGATGGCGGGCTTCGCACCAAGTCTCGTCGGTATGCGGCTGCTCGCCGTAGACGACCTCAGATGCCGTTCGTCATCCGTCTCGGGTAGCAACGAGCCCTGGATCAAGCCTCGACCGCTGTGAGATCGAGGGACCATTCTTCGTCGGTCAACTCCGCGCCGAACGCGGTCACCGGCGCGGAGTTGACGATCGTGAAGCCCGCCCGTGTGTAGATCCGCCGCGCCTCGACCATCGCGCTGAAGGTCGACAGCACCATCCGGGCGTATCCGGCGCGTCGGGCGATCCGTAGGCATTCCTCGACCAGTCGCGTGCCGAATCCCGCGCGTCGATGGCTCGACCAGGAGCACGCGTAGCCGGGCGGTCTGCTCGCCGGCGCGGCCGCACATCACCGAGCCGACCGGCACACCGTCGTGTTCGGCGATCCAGAGTGCCTCGTGGGTCGGGTCGTGGCCGGCACCGAAGTCGGCGACGATCCGGGCGACCAGTGCTTCGAAGGTGGTGTCTTAGCCCTGGCTCAGCGCGTAGAGCTCGCCGTGACGGCGCACGATCCAGCCGAGGTCGCCGGGGACCGGCTGCCGCAGCACGATGAGGCCGTGGGTGGGGGCGGGGCCTGGCGAAAGGACCTCTTGGATCGCCGCCATCGCGCCGAGCAGCCGGCGACGTCCGCCGTCCGGCACCGGGTCGAGCAGGTTGCCCACGCTTACCGCCGAGCGAGCGTCGAGGTCGGCCTGCGTCGCCCGGCCCGCGTCGGTCAGCGCCACGACCTGGCGCCGGGCGTCGGTCGTGGATCGGGACCGGGTGACCAGCCGCTCCCGCTCGAACCGGCTGAGCACGCGGCTCAGGTAACCCGGGTCGAGGTCCAGGATGCGCCGTAGGTCGACCACTTCGATCGTTTCGACCTGGGCCAGTTCGAAGAGGACACGTGCCTCGGTCAGCGAGTAGGAGTCCACGACCGCCCGCGACCAGTCCAACCGTCCGGCGGCGTGAAGCTCGGCCAGGAGCAGCTCGTGCAGCCGCTGCCACACCCCGGCGGCGTTCCACTCCTCGAGGCGCCGCCAGCAGGTCATCCCTGACCCGAACCCGAGTTCCTGGGGTAGGAACTCCCACTGGATACCGGTATGCAGCACGAACAGGATCCCGCACAACACCTGCCGATCCGGCAACCGGCTCCGACCCGGACTCCGATACCGGCGCGGCTTGACCGGCAGCAACGGCTCGACCCGCCGCCACAACTCGTCCGGCACGATCCACGGCGGACGCTCACCACGTCTCACACACTGACAACGGCCGATCATGAAACCGCGCACACCCAAACACCGCAAGTCACCCCATTGTGTTAGGAACTCTTACTGTCGCCACACGCGCCGTACCCGGCCCAGCTTGACCCGCGGAAGCTGGTCGCGCACCCGAGCAACCTCGGCAACCTGACCGAGCTGCGCGACTCGATCGCCGCCAGCGGCGTTCTGCAGGCGCTGACCGTTGTCCCGAGGACGACGGCCACCGGATCGTCGCCGGCCACCGCCGGGCCGCAGCCGCCGCCGAGGCGCTCGAAGTCGGCGAGTGGCCCGAGGGGCCAGCCGCAGACCGTGCCCTGCCTCGTCCGGCCGGACATGGTGGGCATGGCTCCCGCGCAGATCGTCGCGATGCTCGTCGAGAACGACCAGCGCGTCGACCTTCCGAGAGCGAACGCGCAGCCCGGGCCTTGAGCCAGCCGGCGGGAACGGTGGACAGCAGCCCGCCGTCCAGGCGGATCAGCAGCCGCCACACCGTCGTGCCCGCCGGCAAAACGCTGGTGAAGCCGAGCCGGTCGCGGGCCTGCTCGTCCAGATCGTGCAGCCAGTCGGTGATCGCGGCGAACGACGACGCTCCGGCCAGGACCGCGCACACCGCGACCGCGAGGAGACCGGACAGCGGGTACCGCACCCCACGTGGGTTGCGGGGATCCGTGGCCGTCGCCAAGGTGTTCATCAGCCCTGTTGTCTTAGGTGTTCTGTCCAAAGAGGTTGGGGACGCGGCTGGCGGGTGGGCCGCCGAGTGCGGTGTGGTGCCGGTGATTGTTGTAGGTGTGGAGCCAGGTGGGTAGGGCCGCTCGTCGGGCGGTTTCGGATCGTAGGGCTTAGCAGCGGGGGTGGGCGCCCGGCCGGCAGCCCCGACCGGCTGCCGGCGACCTACACACGCGTACGCATGGCATCCGCTATTGCTGTCCCCGCTGCGACCAGGCCCACGGACTCCTACGCCCGCGCTCTGCGCGAGGACGAGGAAGTGCTCGCCCGGGGAAGATCAGGAACAGGCGGCCCTCACCTCGGAGTCGCACCCCTACACCGTCAGCTCGTCCGGCAAAGTCCACGTCTGGAACTGCCGCAGCCAGCCCCGCGAGCTGCGCGTGCCGCATCCCGGACGCACGCTGTAGGAGTACGTGTACGAGGGCCCCGAGTATCACGGGCTGCTCAGCCTGCGATCGAGTGGCGCCTTGAACATCGCTCAACGGGCACCCAACTGGCAATCGTTGCGACATCAGTCAGGCAAATAGTGCCGATAGCCGTGAGTCGTCGGCTCTACTGGCCCGGCAGCCGGCGGGCCGAATGCCGCTGATCCCACGCAAACAAGATTAAACGCCCAGTGAGACCCCGTCCCGGCAAGGACTGACCGTTTACGTGGTGCCTCATTGGATGCCGTCGGTCCGAAGTACCGGCTGTCGTCAGGGTGCCAGTTCGGACGACAGCCGGGACTTTCTCCACCGCGACAGGATCTCGTCGTCGGAGATGCTCGTGGCTCTCTCCCATAGGCGGTAGGCGTCGGCGACCTCACCGGCAGCTTGCAGAGTTTGTCCGACGTCGATCAAACACATGGCCGCATTGTGAACCTGACCCTCCCGCAGGTGGGCCTCGACGTAGTACATGCCCAGGCTGACTGCGGCGGCGAAGTGGCCACGTTGGGAGAGGATCCGGCTGATGGTGGTCATGGCCCTATCCTCGTGACGCACGTCGCCGCGCTCACGCCCTTTACGTGCGGCCACCATCGCGGTGGCCCAACTTCGCTCGAGGTCTCCGGTGATCAGGTGGTGTTCGGCGATCATGGTCAGCACGTTGGTCTCGTGCTCCAGCATCCCCTTGTCCACAAAGACGTCGAGAGCCTCGTGCAACAGGGCGATGGCGGTGTTGTGGTCGCCCTGGGTCTGCGCGACCCAGCCGAGGTTCATCAGCACCTCTGCCCGTCCGATCGCGTCGTCGGACTGCTGAAACAGGTCCGCTGCGATCTCAAGGTGATGAGACCGGCCCTCGTCGTCACCGAGGAAGTGCCGTGCGCCGGCCAGGCTGCGATGGCTCTGCGCCAACCCGGTGATGTCACTGGCTCGGGTGGCGGCCTCGACGGCCATGCCTGCCGTGATCGACCAGTCCCGCCACAGACCGCTCTGCTGATATACGTCCTTGGCGAGCAGTGCAAGCTTCCAGCACGTCCTCACATCGGCGCGCTGGCCCGCGTACGCGATGATTTCCCGGATAGTGACGTGTTCATCCGCGAACCAGGCCGATGCGTCGAAACGATCGGTGAGTTCTTCGGGAGTCACACCGGCGTGGGGAGGGCCCACCTCCACCTCCGCGAAGCCGGGACGGAAGCGCCTGACAGCAGCGTAGGTGGTGTGCAGGTAGTGGTCCTCGATACGTAGCCGGGCCTCGTCCTGCTCGCCCGGTGTGAGGTGGGTGTCTCCCAGTTCGGCGGCGAAGGCGCGGACCAGGTCGTGCAACCGGTATCTGTTCGGGCGATATCGGTTGAGCAGACGGGTACGTACCAACGCGCCGAGGTGGGAGCGGGCCTCCGCCCGGGGGATGCCGGCGAGGCTCGCGGCCACCTCGGCGGTGATGTCGGCGCCGGGATGCAGTGGCAGGAGACGGAGCATCCGTGCGGCTCCGGCATTCAACAGGCGGTACGACCAGGTGAACACATCTCGTACGTCGTGGTCGAGCCCGTCGTCGCTGAACGCGTCCAGGCGCTGGCCGCCGGACCACAGGTCGGTGGCAATGTCGCGGAGTGACTGGTCGTCGAGCGCGGCGACGCGAGCGGCTACGACAGCGAGCGCCAGCGGAAGGCGACCGCACCGCTGGATGATGTGATCGAGAGCTTCCGGCTCGGCGGACGCGCGTACCGGGCCGACCCGCTCGGTGAAGCAGTCCCGCGCCTCCTGCTCGGAGAGCACGTCGAGGCTCCGGAGATTGGCGCCGAAGGACGTGGCGAGTCCGCCGAGTCGGCTCCGGCTGGTCACCAGGACGGCATTGAGCGCCGTTCCGGGCAGTAGCGGCCGCACCTGTTCGACGTCGCGCGCGTTGTCCAGCACGATGAGTAGTCGCCGGCTGGCGACCGCGCTGCGAAACAGGGCTGCTCGACCATCGAGCGACGCGGGGATGCCTTCCGGACTGACACCGAGGGCGCTGAGGAAGTTCTGCAGGATGTCAGCCGGTTCCGCAATGCGGCCGACGGGGTCGAAACCCCGCAGGTCGGCGTAGAGCTGCCCCTCGGGGAACCGGGCCGCCAGCCGGTGTGCCAGGTGGATGGCGAGAGTGGTCTTGCCGACCCCGGGCATGCCGTCGAAGGCCAAAATCGGTACGGCCGAGTGGTTGCCGCTGAGCAGGGTGAGCCCTTCGTCGATCAGGTCGGCGCGGCCCACGAAGACGGGCAGGTCGGATGGGAGTTGTGCGGGCTGGACAGCCACGGCGGCCCGCGGTGCCTCGGCCGGCAGCTCGTTCACCGCAGCGGGTTCACGGCCCTGGTTGAGGATGCCCAGGTAGGCCGTCTGGAGTGTGGGGCCGGGGTCAACGCCGAGTTCGTCAGCCAGCTGCGTACGGATGTGGCCGTAGCGGGAGATGGCTTCGCTGTGGTTGCCGCTGGCGGCGAGCAGCAGCAGGAGTTGGGCCTGGAGCGCCTCGTCCAGAGGGTTGCGAACGGCGGCATCCTCGATGAAGGGCAGGATGAGCGTGGCCTCACCCAGGCGCAGGGCGGCGGTTGCAGCGTCGCGTACCGCTGTTATGTGTTCGCGTTCGATGGCAACGAAATCGGGGTGCGAGGCGACGGCGGGCCCGAGGCCGGCGGCGCAGCGCCCATGCCACAGGCTCAGGGCGGCAACAAACTGCTTCAGGGCCACCATGTCCTCGCCGGTTTCGGCGAGCCTGCGGGCCTCGGTGGTCCACCTGCGGAAGGCGACGAGATCGCTGTCACTGCCGGCGGACACGAGGCGGTATCCGCCGACGTCACGCAACAGCCACCGGCCGCCGGAGCGTGCGGGTAGGTCGGGTTCGAGGACGCGACGCAGCATGCCAACATAGCGGTGGACCATGTTGACGGCGGTCGGGGGTGGTTCGTCGCGCCAGAGCAGGTCGACGAGCTCGGGGACTTCCGCCAGGCCGCCGGTGCGGGCCAGCAGTAGCGCCAAAATCAGTCGCGGGTGCTTGGCGCCCAGAGACAACTCGGTTGAGCCGCGCCAGGCACGCACGGGACCCAGGAGGGCGAATCGGAGATCGTTGCTGTTTTCACCCGTCATGGTTACCCCCTCCCGTCCAACCGTCCACGCCCACGACGCCGAGCAAAGATAGCGCGCATGCCGCTGACAGCTCGTCTCGGTTGTGTAGGTGGAACCCCGAGAGATGACGGGCGACACGCTCGGAAATAGCCCGCGCGGCGATGGGGTTTTCGGCTGTCGAGCAATGGTCGAAGAACGCGGCAACGGAGAGTTACGCGGCCTCCGCCGACCGCGGAATGGTCGAGGACGTCGAGGTGGCGGGTGGCACCGCAGCGGCCATCTGGGCGGACACGGCCTCGACGGCCGAGGGCCAGGCGCTGGTGCGGGACGCGCACGACAATTCCGCCGGCTCGCAACGTTGCTGATCTCCGTCGGACAGCATCAGCTCACCGAGTCCGGTGGCGAGGTCGGGAAGGTAATGCCGCATGGCAGGCGCACCGGCCAGGGGGTCGACCCACGTCTGGGCCATGGCCAACAAGGTGAGAGCCGGGATCTCCCGGGGAGCCAAGCACGACGGCCCCAGCTGCCGGCGACCGCCGGGTGGTCGGCCCTGTCAGCCTGCGGCGAGGCGACTGCCGACCGGAGAGTCCGTCGCAGGTCACGCAATGCCGCGTCCGGGATTCCGAACGTCCAGGCGACGGAGGCAGGCCTGCTCGGTCTGGGTCGGGTACTTCGCCTCGGGTGCCAGGTCGCAGTCCGGGAACACCACAGCGGCATTCACGCCGAGGGCGTGTTCACGGACCAACCGGTCGTGGGTCTGCGGGCCACCGAAGACCCTGCCGAGGCCGTGCATGTACAGGACGACGGGCAGCGGGCCCTCGGAGTTCGGGGGACGGACGATCCGCACCCGCACCTTGCCGGTCGGCCCGCCCTCGATCTCGAGGTCGGTGATGTCGACCTTCGGCAGGTTCAACGGCGGGCTCCGACTGCACCCCGTCGATAAGTTTGCGCTCCTTCCTCAGGCGTGAGCTGGTAAGGGGTAGGGAGGCTCCGCGTTGGCGTCGGCGAAGGCCTGCGCCGGTCCTTCGAGCACGGGCTTCACAGGTTCCGTCATTCTTGTTCTCCTCTGCTGTTTACCGCAGACACGGCACTTTGATGGTTGCCAGCAAGAATGACCGGCGCATCCGACAGATGACTGCGACGACAGTGACCAGCCCGACCCCCGACGAATGGAATACGCCACAGACGGGGCCGCTTTTGGCGATCAGTCGCTGTTCAGTCGGCAGTCACCGCTTCGGCGTAGTGTGCAGAAGGGAAACTGCTGGCGGAAGGAATCGCACAATGGCAAGCGTCATCCGCGTTCACGAGTACGGAGGGCCGTCAGCGCTCCGCGTCGAGAGCGCGACGGTCGGAGCGCCGGGCCCGGATGAGGTTCTGCTCCGCCAGGAGGCCGTCGGCGTGAACTACTTTGACACGATGGTCCGGGCAGGCGAGACAGGGACGCCGCTACCGCTCGTGCCGGGCGTGGAGGGTGCCGGCGTCGTCGAGGCGGTCGGCCCGGGCGTGACCGGTGTCGAGGTGGGTGACCGCTTCGGCTACTTCTTCTCGCCGGGCGCCTACGCGACCGAACGACTGATCTCGGTGTCGTCGCTGATCCGCCTTCCGGCCGACATCACGAGCGAACGCGCCGCGACGTTGCTGGCGAAGGGCTTCACGGCCTGGATGGGGCTGCGGGCGCTGCACCGCCTCAATCGGGGCGAGGTCGTCCTGGTCCAGGGGGCTTCCGGCAGCGTCGGCGCGATACTGTCGCGCTGGGCCGGAGCCCTCGGCGCGACCGTCGTCGGCGTCGCCGGATCCAGGGACAAACTGGCCAAGGTTCAGGCCGGCGCGGATCATGCGCTGTGGTCCGGTGACCCGGCGTTCCGGGACGAGCTGCGTGCCATCGCCCCGGACGGCGTCGACGTCGCCTACGACCTCGTGGGCGAAGCGACGTTCGACGCCGTGGCCGACGGCGTGCGCGACGGGGGCAGCATCATCACCATCGGGGCCGTCACCGGCCCGCCACACCTGTCGGACTCGTTGCGACGACGCGGTGTGCGGATCATGGGCGGCGGCACCCCGCAATACGTCAACGCCGTCACGATAGGGACGGCGTCGTCCGAACTGTTCCAGATGATCCGGGACGACGTCGTCGACGATCTCGAGACAGCCCGCTACCCGTTCGCCGAGGTGGCCCGGGCCCACACCGACATGGCGGCGCGGCGGCTGAATGGACTTCCGGTCCTCACCATCGGGTGAACCGGGGTAGGGCAGGGTGCTGAGGGACGAGCGCCCGTCGTTCAGGCGGCGGCGTCCCTCAGGGAGGTCTCCAGGTCCTGGACCCCGGGGTGCAGGCGGCGGGTCAGGACGAAGTCCGCCTGGTACGCGGGCAGGTGGGAGAACCACGCGAACATCGCGCGTCTGTCGTCGGGGCACGCGGCGGGGCGTCGCGGTGCGCGGTACGAAGGGCTTAACCTGCGGCGCCGCGCGGCGGCGGGCGTTTTCGCCGCCGTCCTCATCGCGACTGGCGTTGCCGTGGTTCCCTCCGAGGTTGCTCAGGAACGGACGAGCCCCGCGGCGGTGGTGCTCGTGCGTGAGGGAAAGATGGTCACTCGCGCCTGGGGCACCAAGGTGCCCGTGGCCCTCTCGGGCCTCCAGCCGGGGCCGGCTAGCGGTCGTGAGCGTCACGAGCAACACCGTCGGGATCGTAGACACGACCACCAACAAGGTCGTCAACCACACCGATGTCGGCCGCGCCGCCCACGAAGGTAGCTTCATCAGCGACGGCAAGCAGTTCTGGGTAGCGGACCGGGGCCGCGACACGGTCACAATCGTTGACACGGTGCGCGGCGGGGTCATCGCCGAGGTGCATGGGGGCCAGATTCCATCGAAGGTGGTGATGAGCCCGGACGGCAGGCGTGCGTACGTCAACCACATCACCCTTCCCGAGATCACCGTCATCGACGTGGCCTCCCGCCGGGTAGTCGACCACATCGCCGGCCTCAATGATGTCTTCTCCTCCGACGAGGCGATCTCGCCCGATGGCAAGGAACTGTGGACGGCACACAAGCGTGCCGGCAAGGTGGGGCTCCTGCGATCAGGCTGCATCGGCGACCGGCGGGTGCCTCGAAAGGTGCAGGAACAATACTTCATCCGCCTCACTGAGCTGTTGCTCGACGCGCATTTGTTGCCTGTAATTGGCGGGTATCCGCTGGTCGAATCGTTATTTGCCGATCGCGGGAAGCTGCGGAATAAGTAAAAATTCAGTAGTTAATCAGCACCCCCTTGCTAACGTGTCAAAGTGGAGTGGGCTGTCGCTGAGACTGTGTCCGGGGTCATGTACGTTCGGTGCTTTCGGTCGGTGTCTGGCCCGGCCGGCTGTGGCCGCACGGCTGCGCGAGGTGTCGCGTGATCCAATTCGAACTCATGGGACCGTTGCGCGTGCTCCGCGACGGTGCCGAGGTCGATGTCGGGCCCCGGCAGCGTCAGCTCATCTTGGCGATGCTCATGGCGCGAGCCGGACAGCCTTCCGTGCTGGCCGAAATAGAAAGCCTGCTGTGGCCGGGCGATGCGCCCAGCACCGCAGCCAACGTGGTGCAGCACCACATCAGTCGCCTGCGGCGCGTTCTGGAGCCGGGGCTGTCCGCCCGCGAGCCGGGACGATGGATTGCGCGTACGACCGGCGGCTACCGGCTGGCCGTGACCGCCGCGGACCTTGACCTGCTCAAGATCAGGGAGCTGCGTGCTCGGGGCCTGGACGCAATGCGAACGGGTCGCAACGGCGACGCCGTGGATGCATACAAGCATGCCAGGTCGATCTGGAAGGGGCCGTGTGCCTCCGGCCTCGAGCCGTATGGGCCCGGTGCATTGCTGTTCGCCGCCATCGACAGCGAAATGACCGAGATGGTTAGCGAGTTCTCCGCGTTCGCGCTGGGGATCGGTGCGGCCGCGATCGCCGAGCCAGTTCTCCGGCAGTCCACCCAACGCCACCCACTCGACGAATCGTTGCGCGCTCAGCTGCTTCTCGTGCTGGCCGCCACGGGCAAGCAGGCCGAGGCCCTCGCTTCCTACCACGAGCTACGCCAACGGTTGCGAGAGGAGCTCGGCATCGACCCCGGCCCGAGGTTGCAGCGGGCTTTCGAGAATGTCCTGCATCAGAAGGTGCAGACCTCCACCCCTGAGAAAGAGCTCACCGCTGCGGCGGATACGCCCGACGCTGTGTTGGAGACGCCGTCGCAAGAATCGGGAGCTGGAGCGAAGCGTGCCATGTCGCCGACAGCACCCCGGCCGGCCCAGCTGCCACCGGCTTTGCCTCAATTCACCGGCCGTCAGGACGAGATGGCCCACCTTGTCGGTCAGCTGATTCGGAACAGCACTGGCGTGCCGCGATCACCCATTGTCTGCCTCGATGGAATGCCCGGGTGCGGCAAGACGGCCCTCGCGGTGAATCTGGCCCACACTGTCGCGGCCAGCTACCCGGACGGTCAGCTCTACGCCGACCTGCAGGGCTTTGGGCCAGCCCGGGCTCCGATCGATCCTGCTGATGTGCTGCGTGGCTTCTTGTACGCACTGGGATTCGACGGACGGGACCTGCCGGAAAGGCTGACTGACCTGTCGGCCCTGTTCCGTTCCGCTCTGGCCGGAAAAAGCGTCCTGATCCTTTTGGATAATGCCCGGGACAGCGATCAGGTCAGCGATCTGCTGCCCGGGACGCCGCAATCGGCCGTCATCGTCACCGGCCGGACGCGGCTGCTGCACCTGAGCGCGACCAGAGGTACGGCGCTGACAACATTGTCGCTTCCCTCGAACGCCGAATCGCACGACATGCTGGCCGCAATGCTCGGTCATCAGCTCGGCTCGGATCGCATCGACAACGAGCCGAAGGCTCTGGAAGAGATCATCGATCTGTGCGGCCGGCTGCCCGCGGCCATGGCGATCATCGGTGCCCGGGCGGCGAGCCACCCGTTCTTCGCTCTCGCTGACATCGCCGCAGATCTGCGTACAGCCCCGCACATCCTCGACGGCTTCCAGCCCGATGGACAGCGCGGTGGGCTGCGGGCACTGTTCGCGTGGTCGTACCAGCTGGTTGACATCGAAAGCGCCCGGCTGTTCCGTCTTCTTCCCGAACACCCAGGACGCGAATTCACAGCGCCGTCCGCTGCCAGCCTTACCGGCGTCGCGCCCCGTGCTGCCCGTGAACTGCTCACCGACCTGACCCGTGCCGGCCTGCTCATGGAGCCACGTCCGGGACGCTACTCCTGGCACTCATTATTGGCTGCTTACGCCGCGGAGCTGAACGAGACAGAGCTCGAGACCGACCGCGGCAGCGCGCGACGACGTATCCAGAGTCACTTCTATTTGGCGGCGCTGCGAGCCCTCCAGATGATCAGGGGTGTGTCCGGGCCCGGCGCGCAGCCGCATGTCAAGGGCGTCGCGCTGGAGGAATTCGCGACACCGCAAGCTGCCGCGGCCTGGCTCAAAGCCGAGCAGCTCACCCTGGGTGAGTTGCTCGGACTGGCCAGGCGTGATGGCGACGCCGATCTCGCGGACGGACTCGCCGAGATACTGTCGGCGCCGCCTGTTCCCAATCTCGGGGCAAACCCCGATGCTGCTTCATGACATCCGGGCGCGCATAGTGGCGCTGTGCGGTCGCGGCTGCTCCCGAGAGTTGCGCCGACCCTCGCCCCTGACAAGGTTGACGGCCGCCAGAACGCGGACGTGAACAGGCCGGACCAAGGAATTGTTACCTGCGATCTGGGGCACGTCCCTCGTATAGATCGAAGTAGACGTCGTCTAGCTCTGCGTGATGCGCGCCCAGGCCGGCCGGGTCGACAATGTCATGGCCAATGTTCCAAGACTCAGGGAGCTTGTAGCGATACAGGTTGATGCCATTGGCTGCCGCGAGCTGCCCGGTAAAGTCGTTAGCGCGTTGACGAGCGAGGTAACTGTCGTTGGTCGAGGTGACCAGGCCGACGGAAGCGATTGGTGATGATGAGCACCTGGCGCCGGAGTCGGACATCTCCCGGCCGATCGGCTTGAACGCCCGTGGATCGCCCTCGGGTTCCTGATCTCCACCGGAACGCAGGCTTCGCCGAAGGTCCGCTTGAAGCATCTGGGTCGAACGCGCTCCATCGCCGCGAAGTGGTTTGGCGGGCATGACTCATAGGAAATGTTCCTTGATCGCACGGTCGACATGGCATCGGCACCGATGGCTGGGCTGGTCGAACGCTCACACGTTCGCGGCGACGGTTCTTCGGCCGGAAAATTCGGCCGTCAGCAGGCGATCAGTGTAAATTCAGTCGGTAGGACGAGGCTTGTGCTGATGTTTGAGGCGACGCAAGGAGACAAGCCATGCCACTGTCCGGATCCTACGAACCGAGCACCTCGGATTGGGCTAGGCGCCAGGTCGAGCTGTACGAGGCGTCAGGCGGCCGAGAGGGCGCGGAGTTGCAGGGAAAGCCGATCATCGTGTTGACGTCGGTCGGCGCACGGACGGGCAAGCTGCGGAAGACCCCGCTGATGCGGGTCGAGCACGACGGTCAGTACGCCGTGGTCGGCTCGTTGGGTGGCGCGGAGAAGAATCCCGTCTGGGTCTCCAACGTTCGCGCCAATCCGCAGGTCGAGCTTCAGGACGGCGTTGACAAGCACCTCTATCAGGCTCGCGAGGTGTCGGACGACGAGCGTGAGCTCTGGTGGAAGCGTGCCGTAGAGGCCTGGCCCGACTACGCCGAGTATGTGAAGCGGACCTCGAGGCTGATTCCTGTGTTCGTGCTGACGCGTACGAACGGCGCGTGACCGTGGCTCTGGCTCCGCCCTGAACCGCCTGAATATCCGCGTACAGATCTTGAATAGTCAGGTTGAGTCGTCGAGGGTCAGGCCGGTGTGGGTCAGGAAGCCGTCGAGCAGGTCGCGGCGGTTGCCGATGCTGCGGTTGAGGTGTGACCACATCTGCTCGGTGGGGTTGAGGCCGGGGACGTAGGCGGGCAGGCGGATCACGTGTAGCCAGCCTCGGGCGGTGATCATCTGACGCATGACGGCGCTGATGTGGGTATTGAGGTTGTCTGAGACGAGGACTATCGGCCCGCGCAGTTACTGGTGGGCGGCGTCGAGCCGGCTGATGTAGTCCCGTTCGCCGAAGCTGCGCCGTCCGTTCTTGCGGCCGCGACAGGTGATCGTGCGGTAGATCAGCCGGGGACGTTGGCCGGGTTTGTGGCAGGCCAGTCCGGCGATCGAGACCCGCCCGGATCCCTTGCCCGACAACCGGATCTGTGGGGTCTGGCTCCGTCGGCCCCAGGTGCGGGCCTTCGGCGGGCGCTGCGTCTGACCGGCCTCGTCCTCGAAGCAGACCCACGCGTCGCGCTGCGCCCCTAGCGTTTTCCCGCCGGCCACACTCCCGCCGCCACGTCCCGACCGCGGCCTCGTCGCTTTGCACCGACCGGGGCGCGGGAACCTGCACCGACCAGCCGATGCGGTGCAGCAGGTACGACGTGCCGCGCAGGGTGTAGCGAGTGCGGAACATGCGGGCGGTCAGGTCCGACCCCCGGGCAAGGGTCCAGCGTTGATCGTCGCCGAAGCCGTACGCGGCCGGCCCGTCGTCCAGGGCGTCGGCCAGCCGCCGCAGCCAGGGCCATCCAGCCGGCACCGACTGCCACCGGGCCCCTTCGAGGCGGCCCGAGCGCGCCGGTTCAACCGGAAATTCGACCGGATTCGGCGGGTCGTGACCAGAGCAGCAATGCCTGGTCGACCGTGCGGTCCAGGTGAGCCCGTCCGGCTCCGCTGCCGGCTTGGACGGAGAGGCCGTGGTTGAGGGTCACCAGGTAACTCGCGAGGGCCGCCGGGTCGGCGGCGGCGGGTAGGTCGCCCTCCTCGGCGGCACGACGGAAACGCTGCTCGAGCAGGGCGATGCCGGCCAGTCGCTTCTCGGCCAGCTCGACCTGCACCGGCCCGGACTCTGCGCTGCAGGTCAGGCCGGCCTGCAGCGTCATGCAGCCCGGCGGCAGATCCGGTGATGTGTAGCTCAGCACGGCCAGGCGCAGGTAGGTCTCCGCGACCTCGTACGCCGTCGGTTGCTTCAGCGCTTGGTCGATGAACGCGCCCGGGCCGGATAGATAGCGTTTCAGGGCCGCGTTGAACAGCCCCTCCTTGCTTCCGTACGCCGCGTAAACGCTGCGCCGGTTGATCCCCATGGCGGCGGTCAGCTCGGATATCGACGTGCCGTCATAGCCGTGCTCCCAGAACAGTCGCATCGCGACGTCGAGCACCCTGTCCTCGTCGTAGCCCCGGGGTCGTCCGCGCTGCGCCATGTCAACCTCCCTCCGTAATGCTAACCGATCGGTTCGTATGTGACCAGGATCAAGAAATAGTAACCGATCGGTTCGGTTACATTGTGTGTTGTTCGAAGCGGGACGCCACGCACCGGCGTTGCTTCCGCCCCATCGCCAGACACGCCTAGCGGATGCCCACCAAGGGAGTTCTTGTGCACGACAAAGCTTCGGCGCCGGCGTCGTGGGTGGCCGTCGCCTCCATCGGCATCGGCGCCTTCGCGCTGGTCACCACCGAGTTTCTGCCGATCGGGCTGCTGCCGATGATCGCCGACGACATCGGCGTCAGCGAAGGCGCGGCCGGGCTCATGGTTACCGTTCCCGGTCTGGTCGCAGCGTGTGCGGCGCCGGGAGTCATCGCCCTCACGCGAGGCATCGACAGACGCGTTGTGCTGAGCGCACTGCTCGGTCTGCTCGCCCTGTCGAACATCCTCGTCGCCACCGCGACGACCACTCCGATGCTGCTGCTGGGCCGTGTCCTGCTGGGTATCGGGGTGGGTGGGTTCTGGACTGTCGGAGGTTCGCTGGGACCCCGACTGCGGCCCGGTCCCGAGGGCGTCCGCGCCACGTCGATCATCTTCTCGGGCGTGTCCTTCGGCACCGTCGCCGGTCTGCCGGCCGGATCCCTCCTGGGTAACGCCTTAGGCTGGCGTTCGGCGTTCTTCGCCTCCGCGGCCCTGGCCGTCCTGGTCGTCGGCGCCCTGCTCGTTCTGGTTCCCTCGATGCCGCCCGAGCCGGGTTCCGGGATCCGGGAGATGCCCGCGATCCTGCGACTGCCTCTCGTCCGGGCCGGCCTGATCGCCACCGTCTTGATCTTCGCGGGGCACTTCGCGGCGTATACCTACATCACGCCGTTCCTGAACGACTTCCCGCACATCGACGGGACACCGCTCAGCGCGGTACTGCTGGCCTTCGGGATCGCCGGTTTCGTCGGCAACATGGCTGGCGGCTGGGGCTCCCGCAAGGCCGTACGCACGGTGACGGCCAGCGCGGCAGGGCTGCTCGGCCTGTCGGTGGCGGTGCTGCTGATCACCGGGAGTCACCCGGTACCGGCGATCATCGCCGTCGTGGCCTGGGGCTTCGCCTTCGGCATCATTCCGATCGCCATGCAGACGTTCCTGTTCTCGGCCGCACCGGACAAGCTCGAGAGCGCAGCCGCGGCGTTCGTCTCCATCGCACAGTTGTCGATCGGGGCCGGTGCCTTCGCGGGAGGGCTCGTCGTCGACAACACCGGCCTGCGAAGCGCGTTGTGGCTCGGTGCGGTCCTCGCCCTGGTCAGCGCTGTCGCCCTGGTAGGACTCGGCCGGCCGCGCGCGGCCCGGCCGGAGGTCTCAGCCCCTGCCCCAGCCGTGGCCAGTGAGACAGCCTGACGTCCGAAACGGCGGCAGCCCCCGGGGGAGCTGCCCCCGTTCTGCCTGCTGGATGTCGGGCTGTCTCATGGAACGCGCCCGGACCGTCGACGTAGAGGGCCAAGGCGACCGCGAACAGGCCCTCCCTGCTGCCGTACGCCGCGCGCCGGTTGATGCCCATTGCCTCGGTGAGGTCGGACATCGACGTCAGGTTCGTAGCCCAACGGCCGTCCTCGTTGTGCCATGGCACCTCCTCGGCAATAGTAACCGATCGGTTCGTAATGTGACCAGCGTCAACTAATGCAAACCGAACCGATCGGTTACTATTACTCCGTCAGCAGGAAATCGAACGAAGGGCAGAAAGTTGACTCAGCACCTGAAAGGCAAGGTTGCCCTGGTCACGGGTGGGTCCCGGGGGATCGGCGCGGCGATCGTCAAGCGGCTGGCGGCCGACGGTGCCAAAGTCGTGTTCAGCTACGCGGCGTCCCCGGAACGAGCTGACCAGGTGGTCAAGGAGGTCGAGGCGGCGGGCGGGAAGGCTGTGGCGGTCAGGGCCGATCAGGCGTCGACCGTCGAGGTGCGGGAGCTGGTGCAGAAGGCGCACGACACCTATGGGCGGCTCGATATCCTGGTCAACTCGGCGGGCGTGTACATCACCGGGCACATCGGCGACGAGAGCGCGGACGAGGCCATCTTCCACCGCCAGCTCGACGTGAACGTCAAGGGCGTGGCGAGTGCTGTACGCGCGGCGGTCCCGCTGATGGCCGACGGCGGCCGGATCGTGTCCATCGGTAGCACCGGCGCCGCGTCCATGCCCTTTGCCGGTGGGGCGGACTATGTGGCGTCCAAGGCGGCGGTGGCGGCCTACACCCGTGGCTGGTCCCGGGATCTGGGCGCCCGCAACATCACTGTCAACGTCGTGCAGCCCGGCGCCATCGACACCGAGATGAACCCGGCATCGGGACCAGGGGCCGAAACCATGACGAAATTGACCTCGCTCGGCCGCTACGGGCGGCCCGAGGAGATCGCCGGCGCCGTCGCGTTCCTGGTCGGACCGGACGCGTCCTACATCACCGGGGCCACCCTCAACGTGGACGGGGGGCAGTCCGCCTGACCATCCGCATCCGCACCCACGAGCGCGGCGGCCCGTCGGTCCTGCGCGTCGAATAGGCCGAGGTGGGCGAGTTCGGACGCGGGGCCAGGTGCTGCTGCGGCAGCAGGCCATGGCGTCAACTTTTTGACGCCATGGTCCGCCGCGGCGGCGTCGGATTCCCGCTCCCGGCGGTGCTCGGCGTCGGGAGGGCTGGCGTCGTTGAGTGGTCGGCCCTGGCGTGTTCGGCTTCGCGGCCGGCAACCGGGCTGGCTACTTCTGCCGCCCCGGCGCGTACGCCGAATAACGTTTCGTCGACGCGGCTTCGGCTCATCGCGCTGCCGGACGATATCAGCGCCGAACAGGCGGCGGCGTTCCTGGCCAGCGGCCTGACTGCGTGGATGGGTTTGCGCGCGCTGCACCAGCTAAAGCCTTCGGAAACCGTGCTGGTTCAGGGCGCCTCGGGCGGCGTCGGAGCGATACTGTCACGCTGGGCGAAAGGCTTGGGAGCGACGGTCCAACGCTCGGACCTGGCCGGCTGGGCCGGATACGGCTACTGCGCCTCCCACGACCACTCCAGGCTGGCCTACACCGAAATCCTTCCCGACGAACGCCAAGAAACCGCAGCCGCGTTCTGGCAACGCGCCCACGCCTGGTGCACCGGCCACGGCATCACCATCGTCCGGGTGTTGACCGACAACGGCTCTTGCTACAAGTCCCGCCTCTGGCACGACACCTGCACCCAACTCGGTGTCACCGTCAAGAAAACCCGCCCCTACCGGCCACAGACAGACGGCAAAGTCGAGCGTTTCCATCGGACCATGACGACGAATGGGCCTACGCCAAGCCCTACCGCTCCGAAACCGCCCGCCGTGCGGCCTTGCCCGCCTGGCTCCACGCCTACAACAATCACCGGCACCACACCGCACTCGGCGGCCCACCCGCCAGCCGCGTGCCCAACCTCTCTGGACAGAACATCTAGGGCCTGTGTCGAAGTCACAGGCGGTCGCGCCGCGGCGTGAAGGTTGGGTGGCAGGAGTTGGCGAGGTCGATGCGCCAGTCGTTGCTGCGCATCAGGGAGCCGCTGCCCGACGGGTACTGCGGCGCGGGTCGCGGCGCGGTCGAGCAGCGACGATCGGCCTGATCCGGACTCTCCGCTGATCGCGACGCAGGTCCCGGACCGAGACATCCCGTCGATCAGGCTCATCAGGCAGGTGAGTTCGTCGTCACGACCGAACATAGTTGTTTCCGATCACGTCTTCGAGGGCGGTTCGCAGGTGTGCGCGCTTGGTGATGCCTAATTTCGGGAAGACGCGATACAACGCTGCTCCGACAGTGCGATGTGAGAGATAAACCTGGTCGGCGATCTCGCGATTGGTGAGGCCGTCGGCGGCGAGACCCGCGATCCGAAGTTCCTGCGGCGTCAGGGCGGGCCGATGCGCGCGCGTGCCACCGGCTGCGCGGACCGGCATCCCCGAAGCCCGTACCTCGGCCGCTGCCCTTTCCGCCCAGCGCATCGCACGGGCTTCCGAGAAATCGTGCAGGGCCAAGGCCAGATGATCTCGTGCCTCGTCCACCCGGCGGTTGCGGCGCAACCACTGGCCATAGAGCAGGCGGGTCCGGGCGAGCTCTAGGGGAGCGCTGGCGTTGATCCCGGCGAGGACCGAGGCTCCGAAATGCTCCGCGGCCTCGTCGCCATCGGACACCAGCGCGTGCGCGCGCTCCACGATCATGGTCAGCCGGGGCGAGGCGAACGCCGCAGCCTGGACGGACGCGTCGTGGAGACGGTCGGCCACGTTGTCCGTCCGGCCGGTCAGCACGGCCACCTCCGCGAGGTCGGCCAAAGACCAGAGTGCCCGGATCGGATGCCATCGTAGCCGCCACAGGTGCGCCCAGGCATCCTCCGGCCTGCCCTCGTCCAGCGCCAGCAGCCCGGCTGCCCAGTACTCGTCGACCGAGGCGATTCCGCCGAAGCCGGCGGGCGTCGTGCCGAGGAAGCTCAGCATCATATGTGCTGCCTGATGGTCACCCCGCCAGACGTAGGCCAGCGCCGCTGTCGCCGCACCCATGCCCGCGATGTGCCGTGCGCCGCCGTTGAGCGCCGTGTGGAAGGCTTGGTCGGCGTCGGCGAGCGCCCCGGTCAGGTCGCCGCTCAGCAGCCGTTGGGTGCTTCGTCCGCGCAGGCACTGCGCCTCGTCGACGGGCGCGCCGGCGCGCCGGCCGAACTCGACGCCCAGATGCCAGGCCGTACGGGCCGTCTCGGAGTCGTGGATCGCTTCGGCCGCGATTGCCACGGCGATCATCGAGTGGGCTGCCTGCGGCACCCGGTCGATCAGTCCGGGCAGCGCGGGTTTGAGTAGCAGCGCTCGCCCGGGTTCGGCGACTGTCGCCAGTGCCAGCGTCTTCATCGGCGAGGAGGAATCGATCTCGTCGAGGTCGGACTCGATTGTGCGCCACTGCTCCCGGGGAAGGTTGCTGCCTCGGCAGTTGATGGCCGCGCACCAGAGGATGCTCAGCCGTTGCTCGGGATAGCCGCGGCCGGTGGGTCCGCCTAGGCGTCGGCTCAGCATGCGGAAGTCCGACGTCTCGAGCGCCGGCATACCGGCGACCATGCTCAGCGAGAGGCGCGTGTTCGCGACCCGCACGATCGAGTCGGGATCATCGGCGAGTTCCATCGCGTCCCGCACGAGAACTCCGGCCGCGTCCATTTGGGCCGCCATGTAGGCCGATTGCGCCGCGAGCGCGAGGCGCCGGCCCCGGTTCGGCGTCCTGGGTGTCAGCCGCGCGGCTTGGGCATATGCCGTCGAAGCTTCGGCCTGTGCCCCGCGTCGTTGAGCCCGCCGCGCGGCCTCCTCCAGCGAAGCGGCCACTGACTCGTCCTGCCCGGCGCTCGCTGCGGCACGGTGCCAAGCGACGCGGCCCGCGTCCGAGGTCGCCTCGGCCAGTTGGAGGTGTGCCCGCGTGAGGTCGGTGGCCGGTGTTGCCGCGTATACCGCCGACGCCAGCATGGGATGGCGGATGGTGATCCGTGTACCGGTCGACGCGACCAGTCCCGACCGTTCCAGTGGCGTCATGTCCTCGGTGGTCAGGCCGCTTCCGAGGGCTGCGGTCATCACTTCGGGCAGCGGCATTCCCTCGCCGGCGACTGCGAACAGCAGTAGTGCGCGGCTCCGCTCGGGCAGGCCCGCGACCCGATCCAGGAAGGCGTTCTCCAACCTGCTTGCGGTCGGCAGATGCGGGCGGAACGATATCACCGCGTCGGTCGGGTGCCGTTCGAGCGAGGCTGCCATCTCGAGCGCGGCGAGCGGGTTCCCGCGCGCCGCGCGGAGGATCCGACTGTGGTCGGAGTGCGCCGTCGAGTCCGCGCATCGATCGATGATCGTGGTGATCGCATAGTCCCGCAACGGTTCCAGGTGGATGCGCTCGGCGGAGAGTGAGCGGAGCTCGGGCAGGTGGGCGTCGTCGCGAAGCGTGATGATCATGGTGGCGGGCAGGTGCCTGAGCCTGCGGGCGACGAAGGCGATCGCATCGAGGCTGGACCGGTCGAGCCAGTGGGCGTCCTCCACCACCAGCAGCAAAGGCTGACGGCAGGCGGCTTCCTCGACCAGGCCCAGCGCACCGAGACCGATCATCAGCCGGTTGGGTGGATCTCCGGGGGACAGGCCGAGCGCGGTCGACAGCGCGGCGCGCTGTCGCGGGGGCAACCCCGCTAGTCCGCCGAGTAGAGGTTGGAGAAACTCGCCGAGGGCGGCGAAACCGGTCGATGTCTGGTTGCGGATGCCGACGCACTGGACGTGCGCGTAGCCGGCCGCCAGCGCGGCCCGGGCGGCCGCATCGACCAGGGCGGTCTTGCCGATGCCGGGCTCGCCGTCGACGACGGTCACCGTGCCCTCGGCCGGTCGGCTCTCGAAGTTGCGGATCAGCCTGTTCAGTTCGTCGTCCCGACCCACCAGATGGGTCAGCTGAGGGACTGCCATGGGCTCGTCGTATATCAAAGGGGTCACCGTCTTGAGGCTCATCGATCGCCGATCAACGCCTCGCCGACCTGCCGGCGGTCGGTTATGGACAGCTTGGCGAAGGCGCGATAGAGGTGGGTGCTGATCGTCCGATGGGAGAGCAGGAGCTGGTTGCCGATCTCGCGGTTGGTCAGGCCGTCCGCGGCCAGCTCGGCGATCTGCCTCTCCTGCGGGGTCAGCCGTTCGTTGCGGCTCTGTGGAGGGGCTGTGGCTCTGGTCAGTTGGACACCGGCTGCCTCGAGCTCCCGTTCGGCCAGGGTCGCCCATGGGTGCGCACCCGTCGTGTGGAAGACCGCCATGGCCGCGGAGAGATGCTCCCGCGCGCGCACGATACGGCGTCCGCGTCGTAGCCAGCGCCCGAAGGTCAGGTGACTGCGGCCGCGTTCCAGCAGGGCGCCGGCAGCGTGCGCGGCAGCGATCGAAGCCTCGTATCGTTCGTCCGCGTCCGCTGCCGTGTCGATCAGCGCGCGTGCTCGGTGGGCTGAGGCCGCGAGTTGCTGCGAGCCGTACGTCTCGGCGCGTTCTTCGGCTGCCGCCACATGTTGTGCTGCCAGGTGCGTCCGTCCGGACAGCACTGCGGCCTCGGTCAGGTCTGCCGCGGCCGATGCGGCCGTCGCGGGATGGGCCGCGGCGGCTTGAAGATCGACCCACGCGTTGCGATAGCGGCCGTCGACCAGAGCGACGAGCCCGGCGGCCCAGCCCCGTCGAGCCGGCGTCGACGTCCAGGACGCGTTCGCGGCGTCGCGGCTGTGCTTCATCGCGGCGTCGAACTCATGGCGGTCCCCGGCCCACGCCTGGGAAAGGGCGATGGCCGCGTGAGCCTCGGCCTCGATGGCGCCGAGCCCGAGGCGCTTGGCGATGCGGCGTGCCTCGCTCGCTTCGACATACGCGCGGTGGGGGTCGCCTTTGAGTACTCGCAGAAACGATAGCGAGACCAGTTCGTGCGCGAGGTCCGCCGCCCGGCCCCCGGCGCGTAGCGACCGCTGCGCCGCGTCGTGGGCTTTGATCGCCAGGTCCAGGTCGTGCATCGCCTCGGCCGCTAGGCCGTAGATCGCCAGGAGCGCCGGCCGGTCCCGTGCGTCGGCGAGGAGCTCGCTCAGCCGGCCCTTGAGGCTGCCGCCGTAGCCGGCCGGATCGAGGATGGCCAAGGAGGCCGCACGCACTGGGTCGTGTTCGTCCAGCTGAAGCGCGGCGAGCTCCGCCGTGGCCGCGGTCACGACATCGTGGGCCTTTCCGTAGGTCGTGGACAGCACGGCGATTGCGGAGAGCAGGTCGAGACGTTCGGTTGCGGCGGACCTGTCATCCAAGCGCGCCAGGCGGCGGGAGAGGGCGAGCAGCAGCTGGATGTCGCCTGCTCCGGTCCCTCGGCCCGAGCGCGCGGCGGCTTCGGTGATGGCCAGAGCGGCGACGGAGGAGGACTCCCCGGCAGCCACCTGGGCATGCCGGAGCAGGCGGTCCGTGACGCTCGCGGGGCCGGTCTGACGAGCGAGTTCCGCGGCGTCTCTTAGCCGTCGAGCTCGCGCGGCCGGTTCCGGGGAAAGCTCAGCCGACCACCTGAGGGCATCGACCGCCTGAGTGAGGCAACCTTGGGCGGCGGCGGCGGTGGCGGCCCGTTCCAAAGTGTCGGCGACCGCGCTGTCTTGATGCGGGGTGCCGGCGGCGAGATGCATGGCCGCCCGCATCGGATCGTCGGTGACCTCGGCCAGCGCCCGGTGAACGGTGATGCGGTCGGACATCGGCGCGTCTGCGTAAACGGCGGCGGCGAGCAAGGGCTGGGGGAAGACCGGGGCCTCGCTGGTGAGATCGAGAAGTCGCCGGCGGGTCAGCTCCTCGGCTGCCACGGATTCGGCGCCGACCAGCCGGCCCGCACGCAGTAGGTCGGCGGTTGTCGTGCCGCTGCCGGCCGCGGCGCAGAGCAGCAGGATGCGCGAGGCGGTCGGCAGGGTCTGCATCGCTGTCTCCTCGAGGAAGGAGCTCACCAGCCGTTCGGTCAGTGGCGGGGTGGCTGCGTCCTGCAGCGCGGGTGTGAGCGCACGTGCCGTGGCGGCAGCGCACTCCACGAGCGCCAGCGGGTTGCCCTGGGCGAACGTGACGATTGTTGAACGCTCGTCAGCGGACAGATTCGGGCGGTGGTCGAGCAGTTCCCACGCGTCGATCTCGCTCATTGGCGGCAGATGCAGCGTCTGCCCGTCCAGCGGAGCGCCTCGGTCGAGCCCTGCCGGGGGGCGGCTGGTCGCCAGCACCACGACCGGTGAGGTCGTCAACTCGCGAGCCGCGAAGGCTAGTGCGTCGGCCGTGGCCGGATCGATCCACTGCCAGTCGTCGACGAGCAGGACGACGGGTCGGTGAGCCGCTGATTGTTCGAGTAGCCCGAGTGCGGCGAGGCGGACGGGTCGTAGATCAGGCGTGGGTTCGTCGAGACCACCGAACGCCGCGGACAGAGCGGCCTGCTGTGTGCGCGGCAGCAGCGGCACGGCGTCGAGCAGCGGGTATAGCACCTCGTGCAGATGCCACAACTGGTCAGCCATGTCGTGGCGGGATCCGTTGCACCGCAGAACGGTGAACCCCGCCTCTCGCGCCATCTCGTGCGCCACGTCCAGCAAGGCCGTCTTTCCCGCACCGGGTCCGCCGACGATGGTGACAGCTGCGCCGGCCGTACGGATCCGCCCCAGTGCGGCCTTTATTGTGGCCTGTTCCTCGATGCGTCCAACGAGCTTCATGAATCCTCTTCCGTGCACCTTCACCAGTTCCTGTGTGGAGCAGAAGACAATCGTAAACCGCCGGTGTGTGTCTCTCCGGAGTGTTCTTTCTTCGGCTCGGGGCCCTGCTCGACAAGCAGCAAAAAGTGGCAGACCAGGTTCGACCTGACTGCCATACGCATGTCACTTGCGCAATTGAAGAGGGGGCCAGCTACCCGATCGACGCACCCGTTTGTTCCTTTTGGAGACGTCACTCACATCGTCTCAAAATTGGATTGCCTACGGTGGCGTCCATCGCTTCCCACGTATAGGTTGTCCTGGTGGCTAATGAATCGATCAACAGTTCCGTTCCACCGTCGGGGCCGGGGTGCGCCGAGTGTCTTTCGACCGGCGGCTGGTGGTTGCATCTAAGGCGTTGTGCCGAATGCGGCCACGTCGGGTGTTGCGACAACTCACCGTCGCAGCACGCGACTGCGCACTACGGCACCGCCGGCCATCGGGTTATCCAATCCTTCGAACCGGGCGAGGAGTGGTTCTACGACTACGGTTCCGGCCGGTTCGGATCAGGTCCGGTGCTGGCCCCGCCGAGCAGTCGCCCGGCGAACCAGCCCGTTCCCGGCCCGGCCGGGGCGGTTCCGGACAACTGGGAGTCGCTGCTGCATGAGTGACGAGGTGCTGCCCGCAGGATCGCTGGTCATGGAAGTCCCCTGTCGCCGGTGGTGATTCGCGGATGCCAAACGGGCTCGGGTGGCCACGCCTGTCAGCGTGGCCACCCGAGCCCGTTCAGTCTCTCCGACCGCTCTGAAACTTTACTTATCTGCTGCTGATGGCCGGTCCTTCCGTTCAGTCGGCGGTGCCGAGCACCCGACTCAGGAACCCGATGCCCTGGGTGATGGCATTCTGGGCGGCGAAGGTGGGCCGCAGCGGTCGAACGGCCGCGAAGTCGTGTATGGCCCCGAGTTCGCGGATCGCGGTGACCGGAACGCCGGCTGTGCGCAGCTTGGCCGCGTACGCCTCGCCCTCGTCCCGCAGGACGTCGGCCTCGGCCACGATGACCATTGCCTCCGGGAGCCCGGCCAAGTCGTCGGTGGTGGCTCGCAGTGGCGAGGCGGTGATCTCGGCCCGCTGAGCGGGGTCCGTCGTGTACTGGTCCCAGAACCACTGCATGCCTTCGCGCTGCAGGAAGTAGCCCACGGCGAACTGCTCGTACGAGCCGGTGTCGAAGGCGGCGTTCGTCACCGGGTAATACAACAGTTGGCCCTTGAACTGGACGCCCCCGCGCTGCTTGGCAAGGATCGTCGTCACCGTGGCCATGTTGCCACCCACCGAGTCGCCGGCCACCGCGATGCGGTCGGTCGCAAGTCCGTACTCAGGGCCGTTCATGGTGATCCAGTCGGCCACGGCGTAGATCTGCTCGATCTGTGTGGGGTACTTGGCCTCGGGCGCAAGGTCGTAGTCGGGGAACACCACGGCGGCGTTCACGCCAAGCGCCAGCTCACGGACCAGCCGGTCGTGGGTCTCGGGACCGCCGAAGACCCAGCCGAGGCCGTGGACATACAGGATGACCGGCAGTGGGCCTTTGCTGTTGGGGGGCCGGACGATGCGAACGCGCACCTTTCCGGTCGGGCCCCCTTCGATCTCGACGTCCGAGATGTCGACCTCGGGCAGGAGCTCCGGCGGGTCGGTCTGCAACGAGATCGCGATCTTGCGTCCCTCGTCAGGCGTGAGCTGGAACAGGAACGGCGGCTTCGAGTTGGCATCGGCGAAGGCCTGCGCCGGCGGCTCGAGCACGGGCTTCACGGGCTCCGTCATGACTGATCTCCTCTGCTGTTCACCACGTTTGCGGCGATACCCACGCTGTCAGCGGGCAGGCCAGGGCGCATCCGACACATGACTGCATCAGGGCCGGGCCGGTTCAGTCGGGGATCAGTGGCGGTTCATTGTCCGGCCGTACGGTCATCGCATGAGTCTCGAAGAAATTACCCCCGAGGGGCGTGCTTCGCTGTACGTCAAGCGCGGGGTCATCCACCGGCCGGCCGGAACAGGCATCACCAAGTGGGTGTCGGGCGACATCTACACCGTGAAGGCCACCGGAGCCGACAGCAACGGCAGCCTCGGTTTCATCGAGGCGATCGTGCCCCCGGGCGGGGGACCGGTCGCCCACGTGCACTTTGACCGCGAGGAGGCTTTCTACCTCCTCGACGGCGAACTCGAGTTCCTCGACGGCAACGAGACGGTCATGGCCGGTGCCGGGGACTTCCTGTTGGTTCCGCGCGGCACGCGGCATCGGTTCAAGAACATCGGGTCGAAACCCGCCAAGATGGTGTTCATGTTCGCCTCGGCGGGCGACGAGCGACTCCTCGTCGAACTCGGTGATGACCCGGTTGAGGGACAGATGCCGGCGCCGTGGCCGCCCGAGCGCTTCGAACAGGCCGGGCCGATCGCCGAACGGCTGGGCCTCAACACCGAGAACCTACCGTAGACGCCGCCGGTGGTGCCCTGGCTCGGCCACGTCGCCCTCGTCGACGGCAAACTGGTCGGGGTGGCGGAACGTGCGTGGCTGACCGGCGCGCCGCACACCGCCGAGCTCGCGGTCCTCGTTGCGGACAGCTGCCAGCGCCGTGGCGTCGGCCGGCTTCTCGTCGGTGGGCTGCTGCAACAGTGCGAGGCGGCGGGGATAGCGCACATCGATGCCGTCACCGACGCCGCAAACTCCGGCTGCCACGCATTGGCCCGGTCTCTCGGACGCCATCCACCAACGGCGGGCAACTGGTCCATCCGTTCGGTAGCGCGCGGTGCTCAGCGGCATTTCGAGTTCACCCGGAACGCCGAGCACGGGCAGCCGTTCATTGCGCTGGGGACACCCGTTGCCGCCGGTACTCCCTTGGCGACGTGCCGGTGACCCGTTTGGACGCGTCACTGAGGGCGCTCTCGGAGCTGTAGCCGACGCACCGGGCGATCGTGTCGAGAGTGTCCGCGCCGTCGCTCAGCATGCGGCCGGCCAACTCGGTCCGCCAGCCGGTCAGGTAGTCGAGCGGGCCGGTCCCGACGATGTCCTTGAAGCGCGCGGCCAGGGTCGACCGGGAAACCCGGCGGACCTTCGCCAGGTCGGCCACCTCCAGGGGCGACCGTGGCTCGTGTGCATGGCGCTCAACACATCGCCGACGACCGGATCGGCCGATCCCGCGAGCCACCCGGAGACTCGTGCGGCGAATGGAACAGGTGCAGGCGCACCACCTCGATCAGCACACCATCGCCAGGTGCTGGGCCACCAGGTCGGCGCCGAGGGCAAGGCTGCTGGTCTCGGCCCCGATGTGGTGAAGCACCCACCGCACGCTGTCGGCCCGCGGTGTCGAGGCGGGGATGTGTACGACCGGAGGCAGGTTGGACAACAGAAGCTCCGTCTCCGAGTTCCGCGGCCAGACGACGCAGAGTCTCGGGTCCACGGCTGTTGGCGATCTGCACATGCTCGAGAGCGCCGACGAAACGGCGGGCAAGGGCGCGGCCGATACCCCCGGCGCCGATGATGCCGATGGTCATGCTGTCTTCACTCATGCTTCCGGGCCGGTGGTCGGCATCGGGTCCAGCGCTGTGTACAGGTGGGTGATGAGCCCGTTCTCGATGATGCAGATGTCGGTGCCGCCGACGACCGGAGGAGCTCCTTCGGGCCCGAAGTGCCACGAGAGCATCGCGAGGTTCTGGATGACGCGAACGTCGCCGACGGGCGTGAAGACGAAACCGGGAGCCCCGTCGAGCAGGCCCTGCGCCTTCGCGCCCAGTTCGGTCCAGCCGACGACGACCTCGTCGGGATCGGCGAAGGTCACATCCTCGGCGTAGATCTCGCTGATGGCCTGGGCGCGCTTCCGCGGGTCGCGTTCGCCGAACACCTCCAGAAGGTTCCGATAGGCGAGTTCGACGTTGTGGTCGGTCATGCGGATGGCTCCGTTCTTGTGATGGCTGGCCAATGGCTACCGAGTGCTCCCGGGAGTGAATGACAGTCCGCAGCCGCTCGATCCCGAAGAGGAAGGCTGTGGCGTGCGGTCAACCGGATGCTGATCGTGCTGCCCCGGGCCCTCGATCAAGTTCTGCAGCGACTGGGTTTGAACAGCTCGCGTTACGGCATCCTGTTCAACCTCTCGGAGGCGCCCGAGCAGACGTTGCGCATGAACGAGCTGGCGGAACGCACCGCCTGTCCGCCAGCCGGGTCAGCCGCGTCGTCGACAGCCTCGAGGCTTCGGGACATGTTCGGCGGTCGCCGGCTGCGGAGGATGGCCGCGGCTTCTCCGCCACCATTGGCCAGCAGGTCGGAGTAGATGAGACAAAACACGCTCAGGCCCCGGGCCGGCTGGATCTCGGCCAGCGCGTCGAAGACATCCTCGGCGCTCGGGCGAACCAGGGTTCGGTGCGTGGACAATGACCTGGTCGGCCCGCGCGGCTGCCCGCAGGTCATGGGTGACCATCACCACCGACCGGCCCTCCCCGGCGATCTTCACCTGAGCGAATCCTCCTCCCAGACCGTCCGGTGGCCGGCCAAGCACGAAGACCTGGCCGGACGTCATGCTCTCCAGGCCGGACAAGCAATACTGCAGAGTCGACTTTCCTGATCCGCTCGGTCCCACGATCGCGACGAACTCCCCGGCGGGCACCTGAAGCCGAATGTCGCGCAGCACCCGTCGCCGTGTTCCCACCGGCGTCCGCGAAGGTCTTGTTCACGCCTCGCGACTCGACTACGTATCCGGTCATCACACTTCCCCGCTGGATTGCCAGTGCGGTCATCGTGGCCGCGACGGTGTGACGGGTGCATCCGTCACGTGACTCGAGCGGCCGGGACCTCATCGGAAAATCAGTGCGAATGCAGGGGCCTCGCAAGCATAGACATGCGATTCCGGCCGACATGCCGGAAACGGTGAGGATCTCGACTTATCAGGCAGATCCGAATTTGAAGACTTCTATGCGTCCTCGTCTTCGAGGGTGCTGGGCACCTGTACATGATGATCGGCCGCCGGTCCGAGGCCGAGGACGCGGTGGCGGAGGCCTACGCGCGGGCCTGGCAACGATGGCCAACGGTCTCGAGGGCCAACAGCCCGGAAGCCTGGGTTCGCCGGGTGGGGTCCCGGATCGCCATCAGCGGCTGGCGAAAGACGGCGAACCGGCTTCGCGCTCGCCACCGCGAGGCCGTCGACCGGCCGCTCGACGGGCTGAACCCCGACCACATGGCGCTCATGCAGGCGTTGGGTACCATCCCGTCCGCCCAACGGCGGGACATCGTCCTGCATTCGTTAGGTGGCCGACATCGCCCACGACACGGTAAGTCCCCGCCGGCTCCGTCAAGGCCCGCCTGTCGCGGGGCAGGAAGGCCCTGGCCTCGCTGCTCGACGACCAAGATCCGAGGAGTGTGCGCCGTCAACACGCAGCTTGACTTCGAACAGCGGTTGTCCGCCGTCATGAAAGACAGCGGACCGGCGTTACGCCCGGCCCCGGTCAAGGCCGTGATCCAGAGCAGCGGCAGAGGCGCCGGCGTCAACCGGCCGCTGTCGGAGGCATTGTGGCCCGTCCTGGCTCTGGCCGGAGTGGATGGCGGATTGATGCTGCACCCGGCACCGCCCCCGTCCGACGGCTACCTTCCCGCGCCCCGCCGCCTGAGGCGCGGGCACCCGCATCACCGGCCTGTTTTCCGGAGACATCGCGGTGGCACCGGCCGTGACCACCACTAGCGCGGGTGAATGAACAGCCCAGGAGCGCGAGATCCCCGTCGTGACCGGATACGACGACGATCGTGTCCTCGCGGAGGCGACGGAGGGCAAGGGCCAGGATCGGCGCGACCGCTGGTTCTCCCGAACCCGATCCGATCGTGCCGTCGGTTCGACGGCTGAACCGGGACTGCGCTCGGCCGTCGTCCTTCACAGCGCGGTTGTTTACCCTCCGCCGTGCTGCTCGGGCCCCGCCCTCGCCACCGTCGAGCGGGAGTACGCAACTACTGTCTGCGGTGAGGCCGCCCTGGCGCAGCGGTGCGGCTTCGAAGCCGAGATTCTGCCGGCTCTGCGCGACGCCGTCTTGCGTAAAGATCGGATCGCTTCTGCCCGGCTCGGGTGGCAGCGCGGGAGTGGTGACCAGCCGGGAGCGGCTCCCGGGTCTGACGACCGACTACGGCTCCCATGCGATGAGTCTCGATGTCCTATCGCGCCCGGAGGCCAAGTTGTGCCTCGAGCGCAGGCTCGCGACCATGCGGGTCCGCGCCGAACGGGCGGCCGTCGATGAGATCGTCGATCGGTGTGGTGGATTGGCGCTGGCGCTCGCTCTGGTGGCAGCTCGCGTATCGACGCACGAGGACGTTTCTTTGGCGAGGATCGCCGCCGACCTTCGCCACGGCAACGGGACACTCGACGCCTTCACCGACGAGTCAATGGACATCGACATCGGGAGCGGTTTCGAACAGTCGCGCCGTATGTTGAGTGTCGGGGCGGCTTAACTGCTGACAATGCTGGCGCGGCATACCGACCTGCCCATCACCATCGACATGGCCCCGGAGTGGCGGGCATCTCACTGGCGCACACGGGCGTACCTCAGAGAGCAGGCATGCCACGGCCTGCTGACCCGGCGCGGCACCCACCAGTACGCTTTGCATGACCTTGTCCGTGCCTTCATGGGCGGCGGGCGCGCGGCGCCGGTGCGACTCGCGCCCTGAGCCGCCCTCCGTTCATGGAAACTGCGGCGGCTACACCCCGAATTCAGTCGGAATACAGCACCACCCTGTTCAATTGGCAAGGTCCAACGAATCTGAAAGTGGGTTAAACGTGACGTTCGATGGCAGTTCCATCTCGTACGGCGAACTCGTGCCTGTGCGGGTCTTTTTCGACGACCTCGATTCACTCGGAATGCTGCACCATTCGAGGTTCATCACCCTGCTTGACCGTGGTGTCAACGAGTTCTGGGCAACCCGCGGTTATTTGGTGACCGCGTCGGCCGATGCCGGTGATGCGCTCAACGTCGTGCGGGCGCTGACGATTAGCTACGACCAGCCGGTCGCCCAGATGGGAGAGATCCTCCTGTGGCTGTGGGTGAAGCACGTCGGCAAGACCAGCGTCACCTACGGCTTCCGGTTCATCAGCCTCGACGGCACGGCGGTGTACGCCGAGGGTACCCGCACGAACGTGCGGATCGACCCCGTAACCAAGCGGCCGACCGAGTGGAGCGACGCCGCGCGGGCTGATGCGGAGGAGCTGATGGGACCTGAAGGCTCCGACTCACCCACCCTGCAGTCGCCTCCAGCCTGACCGCTGGAAAGTGGCGCTCGGTCGGTGAATCCTCGCGGACGGTGACGTCAGCGATGATGCCCGCGGCACGCGCCGGGCCGAGCAGATCGCGGAGCTCGGAGTCGCTGTGCCCGCTCATGTCGCGCAGCACGGTCGTGGTGACTGTCTCCTCCAGCGCGGCCATCGCTCGCAACGCCCACCGGCAGTCCAGCGGAAGCCTGTCGACGTGCCGATGCACCGTGGCCGTCAGCGACGCGCCCCCGTCGATGGGTGCGGCGAGTGAACGAAGATGGGCGGGATTGCCGGCCGCGTCGGCGACGCGACCGGTGACGTCGCCGGGACCGGCCAGCACGGCGGCATCTGACTCGGGTAGCGCCCCGAGCGAGATGATCTGACGGCCGACCTCGCCTCGCTCGGGCTGGCCTGCGCTGATCAGCAGTAGCGGCAGCTCGCTGTACTCTGCGCAGCTTCGCGCCGGGCCGCTTCGTGTCGTTCCAGGGCGTCTGACAGCTCCACCCGGTTGTGTGCGGTGACCTTCAACAGGTCGCCGCACACAAGCCTTTCAGGATGTGAGCGGGGTTCCCGTGCTCGTGGCAAGGATCCTGACCTTCGCCGGTGTGCTCTTCGTGCTGTCGATCGCGACGGTCGCCGTGTACTTCGTCCTGGTCCGGGGCGTTGTCGTGCTGGCGAAGCTACTTCCCGGGAGCGATGAGTCCGCTTTCGTAGGCGTAGATGACCGCTTGCACGCGATCGCGGGCGCCGATCTTCACGAAAATCCGCGACACGTGGGTTTTCACGGTGCCCTCACCGATGTGCAGAGCCTTCCCGATCTCGGCGTTGGCCAGCCCGCGGGCCATCGCACCTAATACGTCGATCTCCCGGGGCGTCAGCCGCTGCAGTGTTCCGGCCAGGGCCTGGTCCACCGACGGCGTGGTCGAAACGACGTGTTCGATCAGCCTGGTGGTCACCGACGGAGCCAGCAGCGCCTCGCCGGCGGCGAGCACACGAATGGCCCCGAGGATCTCCTCAGGTGGCGAGTTCTTAGTCAGGAAGCCCGAGGCGCCTGCCTTGAGCGCGTTGTGCACGTACTCGTCGTCGTCGAACGTCGTGAGGATGAGCACCCGGGTCCGCGTCGAAGCGGTGATCTCGCGCGCGGCTGCGATGCCGTCGAGCTTGGGCATCCGGATGTCGACGACCGCAACGTCCGGGCGTAGGCGCAGGTTCAGCTGTACGGCCTCCCGCCCGTCAGTCGCCTCGCCGGCCAGTTCCATGTCCGGCTGCATCTCGATTACGGAGCGCAGGGCATCGCGCATCAGAGGCTGGTCATCGGCAACGGTGATGCTGATCATCGATCTGCTTCCAGGGGCAGGCGGGCGTGGACGCGGTAACCGCCGCCCGGCGTCGGCCCGGCGTTGAGAGTCCCGTCGAACATCCGCACCCGCTCTCGCATGCCGACCGTGCCGTGTCCACGTGAGTGGGACGGCGCCCCCTCGGGTCGCACGGCCACCTCGACGAGCCGGTCGTTGGTGACCGTCACCTCGATGGCGTCGTCGTTGACGCACACATGCACTCTGGTGGGCACCGGACCCGCGTGTTCGAGGACGTTGGTCAGACTCTGCTCGACGATCCGGTAGGCCGAAAGTTGAACGGCCTCCGGCGGCACCGGGCCGATGGGACCGAGGCGCCAGTCGGTGGTCATCTCGATGCGCAGGCCCGCGTCGGCGAATTGACCGGCGACACGAGGCAGATCAGCCAGACCGGGCTGCGGGCTCAACGGCGCTCGGTCGCCGGTGGGCTGATCACTGCGTTCCGTCACGGAAGACGGCGGCGCCCGCAGGATCCCGAGCATGCGCCGCATCTCGTCGACCGCGTGTCGCGACGTCGTCTCGACGGACCGCAGTGATTTCTCCGCGCGGGCCGGGTCGGCCGTCAGCGCCAAACGCGCGACACCGGCCTGGACGCCCATCACGCTGACGTGGTGGGCCACGATATCGTGCAGTTCCCGGGCGATGCGGCCGCGTTCGTCGAGGACCGCGCGAACCGCCTCGAGTTCCCGCTCGGCTTCGAGCCGGGCGGCGCGTTCGGTCAGGGCCGTCATCGCCCGCTGCCGTGCTTCGACGTTGGCGCCCAACAGCCAGGGCACTCCGATGGTGGCCGTGGTGAGGCCGAGAGCGACGAGCGGTGCGTAGCCCCCGGCACCCTCCTGGAGACTGCTGGCTCCGGCGAGCGCCATCGGCACGACCCCGGCCGCGGGTAGCGCCCACCGGACCGTCCCCTGCCCGTATCGGGCCAGGCCGTAGCTGGCCACGACCAGCCCGGCGTTGATGCTGCTGTCGCCGGCCCGGTCGGTGCAGAGATGCAGGACGTTGGCGGTGAGCGCCAGTGCAAAGACGGCGACCGGCAGGTGACGCCGCCAGAGCATGGAGGCGGCGCTCACCGTCAGTACGACGGCAGCGAGATAGTAGAAGTCGAGGCGCACATCCCACGGGCGAAGTTTCGCCGCCCCAGTCAGGAAGGCCACCGCCGCGATGGCGAGGTCGAACGTCAGCTGCCGACGGGGGGAAGTGAACCGCCGGAACTCGCCGAGCCGAAGGATCACGGCCGCAACAGTAGACAGCGGGGATGCGTACGGCAAACTTCTGTGCGTCGTCCGTGCCGATCCGTATGTCGCAAGACAGACCCGCAGTCGATCTCAGTGCGGACGCGGCGGGCGGGGGCGGCGGGCCACGATTCCGGCATGACAGAAAACGTGCTCGAAGCGCACCACCTGACAAAGCAGTTCTCGGCACCGGACGGGGGCGAGGCCACCACGGTGCTCCGGGGCATCTCGCTGAGCATCGCCGCCGGGGAGTTCGTGGCGATCGTGGGGCCGAGCGGCTCCGGCAAGTCGACGCTTTTGTACTGCCTGTCCGGACTCGAGCAGGTGACCTCCGGTCAGGTGACGGTCATGGGCAAGCCGATGACTGGGCTCAGCCAGCGCGCTCAGGCCGACATTCGCCGAAGCCACATCGGCTTCGTCTTCCAGTCGTACAACCTGATCCGCTCGCTCAACGTGTTCGAGAACGTCGCCCTGCCGGCCCGGCTGTCCGGCCGGCCGATCAGCGCCGAGCAGGTCGAACGGGTGCTGCATCAGGTGGGTCTCGGCGAGCGCGCCTCGTATCGGCCGGCCGCGCTGTCCGGCGGCCAGCAGCAGCGGGTGGCGATCGCCCGCGTGCTCGCCGCCCGCCAGGCGATCACCTTTGCCGACGAACCGACCGGTGCGCTCGACACCGAGGCCGGTAGCCGGGTGCTCGGCATGCTGCGTTCCGTCGCCGAGGAGGGCAGCGCCGTGGCCATGGTCACGCATGATCTGCAGGCGGCGGCGCGGGCGGACCGCGTGCTCGTGCTCAAGGACGGCGTGATCGACAGCACCCTCTGGCGCCCGCGGGCCGAGGACATCTTCGAGGCCCTGACCCACGCGAGCCGGGTGGCGGCCTGAGATGCGCCGGCTCGTCTTCGCTGATCTGCTCGACAACGCCCGGATCTGGTTCGGGCTGTTCGCCGTCACCGCGCTCACCGCTGTGGTCACGGCCGTGGTGGCTGCTGCCATCGAGACCGGCGTGGTCGTCGGGGGCTTCGTGGCACTGGCCCTGTACGCCATCAGCGGAACCATGCTGATGTTCGGGGCGGTGACCGCTTTCGTCGTTCTCGGCTCGGTGGCCGGCCTGGCTGTGACGCTGCAGCAACGGGCGTACGCCCTCTGGCAGGTGATCGGCCTGCGCCCCGCTCACGTTCGCCGGATCGTGCTCGCCCAGGTCGCGATCGTGGCCCTGGCCGGTGGTATGTCCGGCTGTCTGATCGCTCGGCCGGTGCTCGGCCCACTGTTCCGATTCGGATTTTCCGCCGGCACCGGCATCGCGGGGCTGGATGTGAAGTTCGGATTGCTCTCGGCGACCGTCGTCGTCGTGTTCGTCGTCCTGCTGGCCCTGGCCGCCGGGGCGAAGGGCGCCCGGCGGGCAGCGCGTACGGAGGTGATCGCGACCCTGCGCGAGGCGGACGCACCGCCGGCGGCGATGAACGCCAAGCGGTGGGTGGGTGGTGGACTCCTGCTCGTCCTGCTCTCGGGTATCTCGCTGTCCCTGCCGGACACCAACGCCGACAAGCTGAGCGCACCGCTGATGCTGATCGGTGCTCTGCTCTCGGGCATCTGCGCTGCCTGGAGCCCGTTGCTGCTGGGACGGCTCATGCGCTTCTGGACCGCCCTGGTGCCGGCCTCCTGGTCGAGCGCCTGGTACCTGGCCCGGCAGACGACCGCCGGCAATCTGGGGCGCAGCGCGGCCGCGGTAAACCCGTTGATGGTGGCAGTTGCCCTGGTGGGTTCGCTCTACGCCGCCCACGACGTGGTGGGCAGAGCTCCTGGCTCTCAGTCGCCCCCGCTTCAGGCCGGTGCGGTGGTGTTCCTGCTCGGCGGGCCGGTGGTGCTCAGTGCCCTCGGTGCCACGATGACGATCTTCATGGCGAGCCGGACCCGGGAACGTGACGTGGCGCTGCTGACGGCGACCGGGGCCTCATGGGCTACCGCCCTGCGCGCGGCGGCGGCCGAGTCGCTGATCTATGTCGGGACGGCCGCACTGCTGGGCGCGGCCGTGGTGGGTCTGATCCGGCTGCTCGGAGCCCTGGTGGTGGGAGCGGCCGTCGTGCCGTCGGCCGAAACGGTGACGTCGATGGCCTTGGTGCTGTTCGGTGGGGTCGTGCTGATGGTGCCCGCGACAGTGGTGCCGACCGTGCTCGCGCTTCGTCAGGATGCCCCGCTGGCGCTCAGCGCCGAATGAGCTCTGCGGGTCGACCGTGACGTTTCGTTCGGTAGTAGCCGGATTCGTCGGCTTCGGCCACGAGAAGTCGCACGATGCGATGGCCCGCGTGGATATGGGCCGGCCATCGCATCGAACCGGCATCGCGTCGCCACGTCGTCTTTGACAAAATCTTTCCGCGTATCGGGGGAGGTACGGATCGTGCAATCTGGAAATGTCGTCAATCGCGAGACACAGCTCGTAAGAAACCTTAGTCTCCTGCTGTTGCGGGAGTTCCAGTTGATGCCCAGCGTTCTGGCCGCAGCCGGGCCAGGTACAGGGGCAGGTGTGGACGATCGATGCGGTACGGGATTTCGGTGTCACCACCGATGTGGAGACCGCTGCGGCGATCTTGGGCATCGGAGGCACCAAGGCCTACGAGCTGGCGAAAAACCAACGAGTTTCCGGTGCGTCTTCTTCGTGTCGGTCGGCGGTACCTGGTGCCAGTGCAGGCGATCCTCAAGCTGCTTGCCGTCGAGTAACTGATTCGTGAGCCACTCTCATTGAGCCCTACTGCAACCGCCCTACCCGCCGTTTTGCCGACCGATCGACGACCCAACGCGGGGAGCGGAGCGAAGTCACCTATCGCTCCGCCAGCAGGCCGATCGACGGTGTGTGTGCGGGTCGGCAGTACCTGCAGGCGAAGACTTGCGGCGGTCGGACGATTGGTCGCACGGCTGCCTTGCTTCGGGATGCCATCATGATGCTCGATGTCTAGCGAACTGGTACCCGCCGCAGCGGGTCTCGTGGGCGCCATCATTGGCGCGTTGGCAAGCATCCTCGGGACGTTCGTCATCGAGAGGCGCCGCTGGCATAGGGAGCAACGAGCTGAGCTGATCCAACGCTTCGTAGATGGCCTGCTGTCGGGCGACCGCGCCAAGGCCGTGGAGATGAAGCTGGCGTTTGCTATGTTGAGCAGGCCCGAACACATCCGTGGCTTCCTCGCTGCCACCGAGGGGTCGGATCTCGCGAACCATCTCAACGCGGCGCTGCTTGACGTCATCAACCAGGAACGAGCCACCTTTGGGCTGGCCCGGCTGTCTCTTGAAGACATCAACGGACTCGTACTGGAAGAGACCCCAGAAACGCCAGCGCCCCGGGCAACGCCGCGTCGCGGCCGGCGGTAACCGGGGCACTGCGCGCAGCACCCGGCACCCGTACCGGCTGGCCCACTTTCAGCCGGACGTGGCCACGCCGGTGGCCGACTTCAAGCGGACTGGCCAACCAAGCCCGGGCCGAACACCAGTAGCGTGTCCAGTTCCAGGTGACGGATGATCAAGGCGCTGACCAGCGGCTCGCAAGGTAGCCCGGGCGACTCGCAAGATCGCCCGCAGGGTAAGTCCGGACTCCGCAAGGTTCGCGCGGACACGACAAGTACCGAACTACCGAGACGCGGAAGACCGGGAGCGACTGGCAGACCGGCAGACTGACGTATTCGTTGGAAGCGAGTTCATCCTGCCGCCTGCCGGCCGCCGCCGATGCGCATCACGGTCCGTAGTAGTAGTAGATGTGGCCTGACGCCGGCAGTGCGACTGGCGGGTGCGTTGCCGGGGAGCCTTGCCCCCTCTGCCGGCCGCTTACCTGGAAGCGCCGTTGCATAATCGTCCTACATCGACGTCCTGATCTGTTCGTTTACGTGCTTCAGGCCCCGTACCGTGGCCGCTGGCGTGGCGGGCAACAGCGGTGGGCGGACCGTCGGCGTGGGAATGCGTCGCTGGGCGTGTAGTACCGCTTTGATGACGGATGGGTTGGGTTCGGCGAAGAGCGCTGTCGATAGCGTGGCGAGGCGGTGGCCGAGCGATCTGGCATGGGTGGTGTCCCCGGCCTGCCAGGCCCTGATCAGCGAGGCGTAGTCGTTGGTGGCGACGTGCGCTGAGGCGAGGATGCCGCCGTGCCCGCCAAGAGCGAGCAGCGCGGAGACATAAGCGTCTTCGCCGCACAGCACCGAGTGACCCGGTGGTACGTCAGCGAGGAAGGCGAGGGTGTCGGCGTCAATGCCGCCGACAGCGTGCTCCGATCATGGCAACGGGCCGGCGCAGCGAACAGCCTGCAAGACCCGCTTCGTGCCCGATCCGTGCCCGACGCAGCGGTCAACACAGGTCGACGGTGGCACTCAAACGGCCTCAGCCTGAACGCTCCGTGCTCATCTATCAGCCGGAATGGCTACTCAGGGTATGAATCAACGCGATTCCCAAGCTGACAGTCGTCCTGCATGATGGCCGCGTGGACGCTTGGCAGTCGATCGACTACCTCATCGTGCAAGGGCGGCACGTCCTGGCGGTTAAGGCGATTCGCCAGGCCAAGTTATGCAGCCTCCAACGAGCGTTCGACATCTTCGCCGAGCGGTGCGAGCTTCTACGGCGGACGAGGCCCGATGCCTTCGAGGCCGCCGTAAAGAGTGCTGACGTGGATGAGTGACTAGCTGGGTGACGACCGGCACACACCTGGGTGGACGAGCATGGACTCTGGAGGATCGTCATAGCAGCTCACGAGCCAGAGAGCGGCAGGTCACGGCTCTGTGTTGGTTGCCTGGGGGTCAAGGGGTCGTCGGTTCGAATCCGGCCGTCCCGACAGAGGTAGAGGGGCATTCTTCGCGATCATGCGATGCCCCGCTGGGGACCATTTGGGGACCTCAGAGCGCGTTTGGTTTCAGGGTGGGTCGGGCGTGTCGCACGGTGGGTCCGGTCGATGGACGTAGCTCGGTGGTTAGACAGGTATGGATCGAGTGCGGCGGTACCCGTCTGACCTGACCGACGCCGAGTCGGAGATCATCGAGCCGATGCTGCCGTCCCCGCAGTGGATGGGCAGACCGGAGAAGCATTCCCGCCGGGCCGTCATCGACGCGATCTTGTACGTGGTGCGTACCGGTTGCGCGTGGCGGTACCTGCCGGTCGACTTCCCGCCGTGGCAGACCGTGTACGCGCACTTCACCCGGCTGAACAGGCGGGGCGTGACCGAGCGGATCCTGACGGAATTACGCGAGCAGATCCGGGTGGCTCACGGCCGCGAGCCCGAGCCGACGGCGGGGATCATCGACTCGCAGAGCGTGAAAGGCGCCGACACTGTGCCGCGCGACTCCCGCGGCTACTACGCCGGCAAGAAGATCAACGGCCGGAAACGGTTCATCGTCACCGACACCCTCGGCCTGCTGGTCACCGTCTGGGTCCTGGCCGCGTCCTGGCAAGACCGCGACGGCGCCAAAGGCGCCCTGCTCGCCACCTACGCGGCCACCCCGATCCGGCACGTCTTCGCCGACTCCGGCTTCGCCGGTCGCCTCGTCGACTGGGCCCGCGACCTGCTGCGCACCACCGTCGAGATCGTCCGCAAACCCGCCGACCAACGCGGCTTCGTTGTGCACCCCCGCCGCTGGGTCGTCGAACGGACCCTTGCCTGGATCACCGCCCACCGCCGCCTGGCCCGCGACTACGAAACCCACCGCGCAACGTCAGAGGCCATGATCCGATGGGCCGCCCTCGGCGGCATGCTCCGCCGTCTCACCCGAGGCAAACCCGCCACCCGCCAACAACGCCTCACCTTCAACACACCCGACTGACAGCAATGTGAAACGCGCTCTCAGCCCGGCGAGGTGCAAGGTCAGCGCCTCGCCGGCCGCGTGGATCGACTGCCGATCCGGATGCAGATACCGCTGAGTCGTCATCAGCGAGCCGTGGCCGGCAATCTTCCGTAGGACGTGGCGCTCCGGCGCCAACTCCTGGACCGCCGACAGAGTTTCGCCAACGACCTCACCTGCTCCCAGTTGATCGCGGTGACGGACAACGTTAACCAGTCCAAGGGCGACCAGGCCCCCTCCACCTGGCAGCCGTCCCTGTCGTCGTACCGGTGCACCTACAGCAAAATGTGGATCACCGTGAAGTACAACTGGAGCCTCACCTTGCAGTCCTCGGAGAAGTCCGCACTACAGAGCATGCTCAACACCTGCGCCTCCTAGCCAGCGCGACCGCCGCCGTTCAGGTCGTTCTGCGCGCTGCGGTGTCGGCCCTCCTGGGCCGCTACCGTGGGCAGACTTGCGTGAAGGACGCCCTCGGTTCAGCAGACGAACGTGATCTTGCACTGCGAGGGTTCGGTGAGACCGGCCGTAGGATCTGAGAGTGGCCGACGTGAATGACGGAGATCATCGAAGTCCGGCGTCTGTGATCCGTTGGGCGAGGTTGTCCGTCAGCTACTGTCAGTACGAGGTGTCGGCCGTGCCGGGCGCGTCCGGCATGGGGATCTACACCCTCGGCGACGGCCTGCTGCACGTCGTCGGGCCGTATCAGTTCACCGGCTTCTGCGGCATCCACACCGGCGGGATCGAGGCGCGTGTCCGTGTCCTGCCCGAGCCTCCCAGGGCAGTCGAGGCCGGCTGGGACGCGATCAGTGAGGCGACCCTCTTCAGTCCCAGCGGCCGGCTGTCGGTCGTCGGCCTGATGGGCGGCACCGCGGAGGCCCTCACCGACGTCGCTGTCCCGCGCGGGCTGATCCGGGTGCGGGTGCACGCGCGCGACCGCCTGCACGAGACCGTACGCACCGACGACGACCCGCCCGAGCGGCACGAGCTGCACATCTGGGCAGTGTCCGAGGAGACGCCCTGGCGCACCGTGCAGGCCGACCCAGGGAGCCGCGACTGGGAGCAAAAACCGGTCAAGGCCGCCGAGTGGGGGATGCTGTCACTGGTTCCGCGCCCGTCTGGTCGTCCGGCGATCCTGCCGCCGCTGCCACCTGATCCGTACGAGGACGACGCAGGCCTGCCCCGGGTGACGGTGGTCCGCCACCGGCCCGCGCCGGTCGAGGTCACAGCCGGAGTGCTGCCCGCCGGCGACCTGGAGGTCCGGCTGAAGCCGGTCGACGACGAGACTCTGCAGTGGTCGTGGTCCACCGCCAACGAACCGATCTTCCCTCAACCGCTGACCACGCTGCCCGACGATGAGCCGAGCACCGTACGGCTGACGTCCGGCCCCGACGGCTTCACGCTGCGACACGAGGGAGTGCTGGGCCGGCAGGCCTTCGCCCTCGGCCTGATCTGGGACCATCTGCTCGACGCCAACGGGTCGTATCCGTGGGTGCAGACGTTGCGTGGGCAGGCGGCCGAGGCGACCGCGTTGGCCGAGAAGTACCGCCGCCTGCGGGCCGAACGCGACGCCGAGCGGTGGGGAGGTGCTCCGCCGTCAGATCGTGTCCGCGGACTCTCCGGACTCTTCAGCCAGGCGCGGTCCCTGGCCCGCATCGACCGTCGGCTGCTCGACCGCATCGACGCACTGCCCGCCGCCCGCCAGCGGGAGGCAGCCTGCTGGGCGGCCCGCCGCGCGATGCGGGTGGCCGGACTGGAGCAGATCGGGTGGATCTCCGACGCGCTCGCCGACGCCGAGGCCAACCGCCCGCTGCCCCGATCCTTCACCGAGCAGAGCGGCACCGCCGCGTTTCAGCGGCTCCTGTCCGATCCCGAGGTGCCCCACACCACCGTCACACTGCGGTTGACCCCAACAGGTTCCCGCACACTCGACGTGACCGAGGCGCGCCAGCAGGCCGCCGCGTTCCCCGCCCTGATCGCCCTGACGAATGACGATCCGTTGGCCGCTGCGATCGACGCCGTCTACAACGCGGCGATTGCTCACGGTGACGACCGTGACCGCTTCCTTGCCGACGCCCACATCGCTGTTCGCGTCGATCCTCCCGGCGTCCGGTAGCGCCGATCGGGTGCCGGACAGCCGAAGCCCTGACATCCTGTTTGGGTCGGGGCTTGGTCGCGTCATGGTGCTACTCGCAGCCGATGCCGTCGCCGTCGCGGTCGAGTTTCCGCGAGTAGCCGGGGTCGCCCTTGTGGATCGGGTCAGCGCCTGCCTCCCGAACCTCTGTGCAGTGGCGTAGGACACGTCGCCGTCTGGGACTGGGCCGGTGTCACCGTTGCCGCCGTCCGGTTCGCACGCCTCCCCGTCCCCGTCCCGGTCCAGTTCGGGTCGGAAGCCGGGCTCACCCGGAAAGAGGGGGTCGGCGGCGTCTCGTACCGCGTCGCAGTCGTTGTAGTACGGCGTTGTGGGTGGACTGCTGGTGCGCGTCGGCGTGGGTGCCGGTTTCCGGGCCGGCGCCGTGCTGGTTGGGCGCGACGGCGACGGCGGTGGGCTGCGGCATCGGCACAGGGCTGTTGGTGCCGGCGTTCGTGGCGGCGATGCGCTGCACCTGAGCCGACGCGGACAGGTGAGGCTGACTCTGGGCGGCCGGTTCGTCGGCCCCGTGCTCAGCGCCGCAGGAGCCGCAGCGTCTCCTCCCAGAGGATGTCGGCGTCCTTGTCGTTTAGGGCGTACGGCAGCACGCCGCTCATGCCGTCGGAGCGCTCGGCGATGACCAGGGCCTCGTTGGCGTCCTCGAAGTAGCGGCCGCTGACGCCGTCGACCTCGGGGGAGGCGGCGAGCAGGACCGAGGTGGCCGCGCCCTGCTGCGGGGTCTTCCAGCCCGGCGGCACCTCCAGGCGGTTGCCCTGCTCGTCCACCGCGCCGACCCAGCGCAGCTGCGCGTCGTCGAGGTGTCGCTGCAGGTTGGTCATGATGCCGCCGGGGTGCAGGGCGTTGGCGGTGATGCCGTCGGCGGCCCACCTGTGGGCCAGGGCGACGGTGAACAGGATCGTCGCGGTCTTCGACTGGCCGTAGGCCGACCATGCCTCGTAGGGCCGGGCGGTGAAGTGGATGTCGTCGAAGACGACCGGGGACTGCTGGTGCGCCGAGGAGCTGACGACGACGATCCGGGCGCCGTGGGCGGCGGCGAGTGCGTCGTGCAGCCCCAGGGTCAGCTCGGCGTGACCGAGGTGGTTGATGGCGAACTGCGTCTCCCAGCCCTCGGCGGTCCTGGTCAGCTCCGGCAGGGCCATGACACCGGCGTTGTTGACCAGGATGTGCAGCGGGCCCGTCCAGCCGGTGACGAAGGCGTCGATGGAGGCGCGGTTGGCCAGGTCGAGGCGGGCGACCCGGACGGTGCCCGGCGTGCCGCCGGCCGTGAGGTCGGCGGCGGCGCGCTCTCCGGCGGCGGTGTCGCGGACGGCCACCGTCACGTCGGCTCCGGCGTTGGCCAGCGCGCGGGCGGTCTCCCGGCCGATGCCGGACGCGCCGCCGGTGACCACCGCCCGACGGCCGGTGAGGTCGACGCTGGCGATCACCTCGGCGGCGGTCGACTGGGCCGAGAAAGGGGTGCTGGTTCGTGACATTTCGGAACTCCTAGGGCGCAGAAAACTCTGCGATGGGGAGGTGGGATGGGATGGGGTCAGACTGCGGCGCGGCGGATCAGTCGCAGCGCTCGACGGATCCGGTCGCGGAAGTCGTCCCGGGTGGCCGAGGTCGACTTCCAGGTCAGCGCGGCGGAGAAGAGCAGGTCCATCAGGTCGTCCGCGGTCAGCTCGGCGTCGAGCAGGCCCGGCGGGGCGAGAGCGCCGATGTGGGCGCTCAGCGTGCTGCGGGCCCGCTCCTGGTAGTCGTGGAACATCGAGCCCAGTTGGGGCTCGCTGTTCTCCAGCAGCTCGTTGAGGTCGCGTGCCACCTGGGTGTCGATGTACGTGCCCATCAGCGCGTCGAGGCCCTCCACGATCCGCTCGTCGAAGCTCAGCGCCTGGTCGGCGAAGCGCTCCTCCATGGCCCGCTGGGCGCGTTCCATGACGCCCTGCATGGTGGCCCGGTACAGCTGCTCCTTGTTGGGGAACATCAGGTACAGGCCCGGCCGGGAGATGCCGGCCGCCTTGGCGACCGCCTCCATGGACGTCTTCTGGAATCCGTAGCGGCCGAACACGCCGACCGCTGCGGCCAGGACGCGGGCGCGCTTCGGGTCGTCGCTGAACTCCACGTTGCTCACGCTAGACAGCCTAGACATATTTTCGAAAGTCGTCTAATGCGTCAGGTCACACCGGGTGGCGGCGGTGCACGCGGCTGAGGTCGTTCGGCCGGCGTTAAACGGACTCGCTGTGCCAACCGGAGGCAGCCAGGGTCCGCTGCACCCCCTCGATGCGGCGGACCCCGAGTTCATTCACGAATTCGGCCAGCACCTGCTCCAACTCGTCGGTCTTCACCAGCACGTCGCGGGCCTTGGAACCCTCGGACGGGCCGACCACGCCGCGAGCTTCCATGAGGTCCATCAGCCGGCCGGCCCTGGCGAAGCCGACCCGCAGCTTGCGCTGGAGCATCGAGGTGGAGCCGAACTGCGAAGGTGACCACGAGCCTGATTGCCTACAGCAACAGGTCGCGGTCCTCGCCGATGCCCTCCGCGTCGGGACGCTTCGCTTCCGCCGGTGGCCGGCACGGCTTTGCCGGGGCCCTGCATTGCGACCAGGGCGCGAAGCGGTCGCCGACGAGGCCTCGGGCGATTGCGAACACCGGCCTAGCGTGGCGCCCGGGGGAGCGGCGCCGAGCTGAGCAACGCCGCGGTGTAGATCTCATCCAGGAGCCGGTGCGGAGTGGTGTGCACCGCCCGGGATGATCACCACGTGCAGGTTGCGGGGGCCGTGGACGCCTTCGACCCGGTTGAGTTCGATGTCGCTGGTGGCTGAGGGGCCACTGATCCACGTGAGTGGGCGGCGGGGGTCGAGGCGGGCGAGGGCGTCCGGCACCCCCGCGACGACCTGGTCGACGCGCAGCACGCAGATGTGCACGTCGGGCAGGAGCGTGATGATCCGCCGACCCTGGTCGGCGGCCGCGTCGAGGATGACGGTCCCGGTCTCGGCGACCGCTACCGCCGCTGCGGTGACCACCCCGTGGGCGGCGGCGATCTCGTCGGTCGGGAGAGCGTCGTCGGTGAGCGCTTCGACGGTGTCGGGTAGCCAGTGCCGGGGCAGTCCCGCCGGGATGACGACCCGCCGTCCGCCGAGGATCGCGTCGACGACCTGCGCCACCCCGCCGTCGGAGCACCGGTGCACCGTCGCCCGGTAGTCGGTGAGCCGGTGCACCAGGACATCGATGTGTACGGCGCCGCCGGCCGGTCGATAGTCCCGCGCGACCTCAGGGGGGCTGCTCGGTGGTGGGCCGAGAGCCGCACGTAGCCGACCGAGGATCACGTCACGGGAGGTCACCGTTGCGCCCACCATTCGCGAAAGGTCTGCGGAGGTGGCTGCGGTAGGTCGCGGCCGAGGGTCCACCCGGACAGCGGGGGAGGAAGGCTTCGACCGTGCCGGCCGGCGAAGCGGGCGAGCCGCGATCCGCGCTGGGCGGCCTCGTACATCGGCAAGTGATCCATGGTGTAGGCGGCGGCGGCCATGGTGATCGCTTCGGCGCTCGGCAGGCGATGCTCGTTCCGGTTTGCCGTCACGTGCTCCGCGCGCAGATGCACCAGGATCGACGGAATGTCGATCTTCACCGGGCAGGCGTCGAAACACGCGCCGCACAGCGAGGAGGCGTACGGCAGGGACGCATTCTCCTCGACGCCGGTCAGCTGTGGTGAGAGCACAGCACCGATCGGTCCGGGATAGACGGACCCGTACGCGTGCCCGCCGGTGCGCTCGTAGACGGGGCAGACGTTGAGGCAGGCCGAGCATCGGATGCAGTGCAGCGCCTGACGGCCGACCTCGTCGGCGAGCACAGCGCTACGGCCGTTGTCCAGCAGCACCAGGTGAAAGTTCTGCGGTCCGTCGTCGGGAGTGACGCCGGTCCATGTCGACGTGTAGGGGTTCATCCGCTCGCCGGTGGAGGCCCGGGGCAGCAGTTGCAGGAACACCTCCAGGTCCGCCCAGGTGGGGATGACCTTCTCGATGCCCATCACGGTGATCAGGGTGTCCGGCAGGGTCAGGCACATCCGGCCGTTGCCCTCGGATTCGACCACTGCCAGGGTGCCGGTCTCGGCGACCGCGAAGTTCGCCCCGGAGACGGCGACCCGGGTGCTGAGGAAAGTGCGGCGCAGGTGGCGACGGGCCGCCGCCGCCAGGATCGCGGGTTCATCGGTCAGCGCCGGGTCCACCCCGGGCATCTCCCGGAGGAAGATCTCGCGGATCTCCGCTCGGTTGCGGTGGATCGCGGGGACCAGGATGTGGCTGGGCTTGTCCCGGCCGAGCTGGACGATGAGCTCGGCGAGATCAGTCTCGACCGGTTCGATGCCGGCGGCCTCCAGCGCCTCGTTGAGGCCGATCTCCTGGGTGGCCATCGACTTGACCTTCATGACCCGGTCACTGCCGGTGGCGGTGACCAGGTCGGTGACGATCCGGTTGGCCTCGACGGCGTCGGCCGCCCAGTGCACGGTGCCGCCCGCGGCGGTGACCGCCGACTCCAATTTGTGCAGCAACTCCGGCAGGCGAGCCATCGTGTCGGCCTTGATGGCCCGACCGGCCTCGCGCAGCTCCTCCCAGTCGGGGACCTCGCTGATGACGGCGGCCGACTTGGCCCGGATGGTGGCGGTGGCGTGGCCGAGGTTGCGGCGCAGTTGGGCGTCGGCGAGGCCGCGCCGGGCCGCGACCGGGAACGGCTCGTCGCCGCGCAGGTGCCCGACACCGCGCGGTGCGGTGGCCGGCATACCAAGGAAGGTCTGGCTCATACCGGCACCCCGCCGGTCCGCGGCTGCGGCTGCTCGATCGGGTCGGCGGTGGTCTCGGTGCTGGCCAGGATCTCCGCGAGGTGCACGGTGCGTACGCCGGTGCGCAGCCGGGCCAGGCCACCACCGATGTGCATCAGGCAGGAGGCGTCCCCGGCGGTGCAGACGTCGGCCCGGGTGGCCAGCACGTGACGCATCTTGTCGGCCAGCATCGCCGTCGAGGTGTCCGCGTTCTTCAGCGCGAACGTGCCGCCGAAGCCGCAGCACTGCTCGGCCTGCGGCAGCTCCACCAGGTCCAAGCCGCGCACCTCGCGCAGCAGCCGCAGCGGCTTGTCGCCCACCCGGATCATCCGCAGGGAGTGGCAGGTCGGGTGGTACGTCACCCGGTGCGGATAGTAGGCGCCCAGGTTGGTCACCCCGAGCACGTCGACGAGCAGTTCCGACAGCTCGTACGTGTGGCGGGCAACTTCCTCGGCCTGGCTGGCCAACCGCTCGTCGCCGGCCCGCCGGGCCACCAGGGCATGCTGGTGGCGCACCGAGCCGACGCACGATCCGGACGGGGCCACCACCACGTCGTACGGGGCGAAGGTCCGCACATGCCGACGTACCAGGCGCAGTGCGTCGTCCGGATAGCCGGTGTTGATGTGCATCTGCCCGCAGCAGGTCTGGTCCCGGGGAAAGGCGACCTCGTGACCGAGCCGTTCCAGCAGCCGTACCGTCGCCTTGGCCGCCTCAGGGAACAGGGTGTCGGCCAGGCACGTGACGAACAGGGCTATTCGCATGGTCAGTCGTCCCATCCGAGGCGTCGGGCGGCCGCCCGCCACGCTGCAGTGTCGCCGCGTGGCTCGTACCGCACGATCTGTTGGGTTTCCCGCAGCACGGACCGCAGCGACGCCAGGTCACCGCCGATCACGCCGAGGGCCCGGGCCTGCACCAGCGCGTTGCCCAGGGCGGTGGCCTCGACCGGCCCGGCGAGAACCGGCAAGCCGCAAGCGTCGGCGGTGAGCTGACACAGCAGGCCGTTGCGGGCGCCACCACCGACGACGTGCACGGCGTCGACGTGCCGACCCGAGAGCCGTTGCGCCTGCTGGACGGCACGCCGGTGCGCCAGCGCGAGGCTGTCCAGGATGCACCGGACGGTAGCCGCCGGGCTGTCCGGCACGGGCTCACCCGTACGCCGACAAGCCTGGGCGATACGTGCGGGCATGTCACCGGGCGGCAGGAAGGTGGGGTCGTCCGGATCCACCACGGAACGGAAGGCCGGCTCCTCGACCGCCTGCCGGAGCAGGGCGGGCAGGTCCGTGCTGCCCCAGGTACGCAGCGACTCCTGCAGTAGCCAGAGACCCATCACGTTACGCAGGTAGCGGATCGTGCCGTCGACGCCGGATTCGTTGGTGAAGTTGGCCCGCCGGCTGGGCTCGCTGAGCACCGGGGCGTCCAGCTCGACCCCGACCAGAGACCAGGTGCCGCAGGAGATATAGGCGAAGCGCTGATCGACCGCCGGCACACCGACTACCGCCGAGGCCGTGTCGTGCGATCCCACCGCCAAGACGTCGGGCGATCCGGGTAGGTCGAGCGCGGGCAGGACCGGACCGATGCGGATGCCCGGCTCGCGCAGCGGCGGGAACAGCTCGCTGCGGATCCCCGCGTCGGTCATCAGGTCGGTTGCCCAGGCCCGGCGACGCAGGTCGTACAGCTGGGTGGTGGAGGCGTTGGTGACTTCGGCGCCGACCTCACCGGTGAGCCAGTATGCGATGAGGTCCGGGATCAGCAGCAGCGTGTGCGCGGCCTCCAGCTGGGGTGTGCCGGCGGCGGCGGCGAGCTGGTAGAGGGTGTTGAAGGGCAGGTGTTGCAGCCCGGTCGTGGCATAGAGCCGCTCCGGTCCGAGCTGCTTCGCCACCCGGTCGCTGACGCCCTCGGTGCGCCCGTCGCGGTAGTGCACCGGGTTGCCGAGCAGAGCGCCGGTGGCGTCGAGCAGACCGTAGTCGACCGCCCAGGTGTCGATGCCGATGCCGGCGACCGGGCCGGCAGCGCGCAGCCCTTTCAGGACACCCTGATAGAGCGCTAGGACGTCCCAGTGCAGGGTGCCTGCCACCCGCACGGGTTCGTTGCCGAACCGGTGCGCCTCCGTGAGCTCCAGGATCCCCGGTCCGACGCGCGCGAGCATGACCCGGCCGCTGGACGCGCCCACGTCCACCGCGGCCAGTCGCACGGCGGTCATCAGCGGAGGAAGGCCGCGGCGACACCGGCGTCGACCGGGATGTGCAGGCCCGTGGTGTGCGACAGCTCGCCGCCGGTGAGCACGAAGACCGCGCTGGCGACGTGCTCGGGCAGCACCTCCCGCTTGAGCAGGGTGCGCTGGGCGTAGAACTCGCCCAGGTTCTCCTCCGGTACGCCGTAGACGGCGGCCCGCTGTGCACCCCAGCCTCCGGCGAAGATGCCGGAGCCGCGCACCACCCCGTCCGGGTTGACGCCGTTGACGCGGATGCCGTGGCCGCCGAGTTCGGCGGCGAGCAGCCGGACCTGGTGGGCCTGGTCGGCCTTCGCCGCGCCGTACGCCACGTTGTTCGGGCCGGCGAACAGGGAGTTCTTGCTGGAGATGTAGACGATGTCCCCGCCCATTCCCTGCGCCAGCAGCACCCGCGCGGCCTCCCGGGAGACCAGGAAGGAACCCTTGGCCATCACGTCGTGTTGGACATCCCAGTCCGCCTCGGTCGTCTCCAGCAGCGACTTGGACAGCGACAGCCCGGCGTTGTTGACGATCAGGTCCACCCCGCCGAAGGCCAGCACCGCCTCGCGCAGGGCGGCGGCGACGGCGTCACCGTCGCTGACGTCGGCGGCGACCGCGACCGCCACGTCGGTGGTGCCGATCTCGGCGGCGACGGCGGCGGCCGCCTGCGCGTCACGGTCGGCGACCACGACGCAGGCGCCCTCGGCGGCGAGCCGGCGGGCGATGGCCCGGCCGATCCCGGAGCCACCGCCGGTGACGAACGCGATCCGCGCGGCGAGGGCCTTCGGCTTTGGCATCCGCTGGAGCTTCGCCTCCTCCAGGGCCCAGTACTCGATCCGGAACTTCTCGGTCTCGTCGATCGGCGCGTAGCGCGACACGGCCTCGGCGCCGCGCATGACGTTGATGGCGTTGACGTAGAACTCGCCGGCGACGCGGGCGGTCTGCTTGTTGGCGCCGAAGCTGAACATGCCCACCCCGGGCACCAGGACCACGGCCGGGTCGGCGCCGCGCATCGGCGGGCTGTCCGGGGTGGCGTGTCGCTCGTAGTAGGCACGGTAGTCGTCGCGGTAGGCGGTGTGCAGTTCGCGCAGGCGGGCGATCGCGTCCTCGACCGGCGCGGTGGGCGGCAGGTCGAGCACCATCGGGCGGACCTTGGTGCGCAGGAAGTGGTCCGGGCAGGACGTGCCGAGGGCGGCGAGCGCGGGGTGCTTCTCCCGCGCCACGAAGTCAAGTACCACGTCGCTGTCGGTGAAGTGGCCGACCTGCGGCCGGTCGGTGGATGCCAAGCCCCGCAGCACCGGGAACAGCGCCGCCGCGCGCCGCCGTCGCTCATCGGTGGGCAGCGGCTCGTGGCCGGCAATGACCGGCCCGAGGGGTTCGGTCTTACCCCGGTCGTCGAGGTACGCCTGCGCGGACCGGATGATCTCCAGCGAGTTGCGCTCGCACTCGTCGCTGGTCGCGCCCCAGGCGGTGATGCCGTGGCCGCCGAGGATCACGCCGATCGCCTGCGGGTTGGCCCGTGCCACCGCGGCGATGTCCAGGCCGAGCTGGAAGCCGGGCCGCCGCCACGGGACCCACAGCACCCGGTCGCCGAAGATCTCCTTGGTCAGCTCCGGCCCGTCGGCGGCCGCGGCGATCGCGATACCGGCATCGGGGTGCAGGTGGTCGACGTGCGCGGCGTCGACGAGCCCGTGCATGGCGGTGTCGATGGACGGCGCGGCTCCGCCCCGGCCATGCAGGCAGTAGTCAAACGCGGCGACCATCTCGTCTTCCCGCTCCACACCGGGGTAGACATCGACGAGGGCGCGGAGCCGATCCAGCCGCAGAGCGGCCAACCCGGACGAAGTGAGCGTCCCGAGGTCACCGCCGGAACCCTTCACCCAGAGCAGCTCGACCGGGCCGCCGGTGACCGGGTCGGCGGCCTCGCCCTTGGCGGAGGTGTTGCCCCCGGCGTAGTTCGTCGTGGTCGGGTCGGCGCCGAGCCGGTTGCTGCGCGCGATCAGCGCCTGAACCTCGGATTGCATCGTTCCTCACGTCCCCAGTCTGCGTTTCTCAGTGGTGGTCAGGCGCCCCAGCCGGCCTGCTGGCCGCCGGCGCGTTCCGCGCGGATCTTGTCGAAGTAGCCGGAGCGGGCGTACGCGGCCATCGGGTCCGGATCAAGGCCCAGGTCCGTACGGAGTTCGGCGAGCAGCGGTCGGACGTCGGTGTTGTACGCGTCCATCAGCACGGCGTTGGCGGCGAGCACATCACCGCTGCGCTGCGCGGCGGCCAGCGCGTCCGCGTCGACGAGCAACGCCTTCGCCGTCGCCTCCTGCACGTTGAGCACCGAGCGGATGATGGCCGGAATCTTCGCCTCGATGTTGTGGCACTGGTCGAGCATGAACGCGATGCCGGCCTCCGGTGCCAACGCGTCACCGCGGACGATCTCGTACATGATCCGGAACAGCTGGAACGGGTCCGCGGAGCCGACCATCAGGTCGTCGTCGGCGTAGAAGCGCGAGTTGAAGTCGAACGCGCCGAGCTTCCCGACGCGCAGCAGGAACGCCACGATGAACTCGATGTTCGTGCCCGGGGCGTGGTGCCCGGTGTCGATGACCACCTGGGCCTTCGGGCCCAACTCCAGGCAGTGCGCGTAGGCGGTGCCCCAGTCCGGCACGTCGGTGGTGTAGAAGGCCGGCTCGAACAGCTTGTATTCCAGTAGGAGCCGTTGGTTGTCGCCGAGCCGGTCGTAGGTCTCGCGCAGCGCTGCCGCGAGCCGGTCCTGCCGGGCGCGGATGTCGTCCTGCCCGGGGTAGTTGGTGCCGTCGGAGAACCAGAGCTTCAGGTCACGGGAGCCGGTGCGGTCCATGATGTCGACACATTCGAGCAGGTGGTCGATGGCCTTGCGGCGCACCCCCGGATCCGGGTTGGTGACGCTGCCCAGCTTGTAGTCGTTGTCCTGGAACACGTTGGCGTTGATCGCGCCCAGACCGACGCCGTGATCCCCGGCGAACGCGGCGAGATCGGCGTAGTCGTCGACACGGTCCCACGGGATGTGCAGCGCCACCGTGGGTGCGATGCCGGTGAGCTGGTGTACGACCGCCGCGTCGGCGATTTTCTCGTACGGGTTACGCGGCACCCCTTCCTGGGGGAACACCTTGAAGCGGGTTCCGGAGTTGGCGTACGCCCAGGATGGCGTCTCGATGCGCTGGGACCGCAGAGCCTGCTTGACCCGTTCGAGGGTCCGCGTGTCGGGCTGCGTCATGATTTTTCTCCCGTCTCTGCGGCGGACCGCGCCGCAGGATCTGCGGCAAGTTGCGCCTCAAGGTTGAAGACCTCGTCCAGTGGCCGGATGGCGCGGTCGGGTGCGCCCTGGCCGAGGTCGACGAAGTACGACGCCATTTCCGCCTGCCATTGGGCGTTGACGTCGCTGGCCTGCATGGCTGCCTGGGCCGCCGCGAAGTCGTCGGTGACCAGATAGCCCACGAGCAGGCCGTCCTCGCGGAGGAAGAGCGAATAGTCCCGCCAGCCGTTCTCGGCCAGCGCGGCGAGCATCTCCGGCCAGACCTGCTCGTGGCGGGTGCGGTATTCGGTGAGACGTTCGGGGTTTACCTGGAGGGTGAAGCAGACGCGGGGCACGGTTCTCCCGTCGGCTCCCCGGTCGGTGCACGACGTGCGCCGGCACCGACCGGGAGGGCGATCAGAACTGGAACTGGTCGATGTTGTTCTTGTCGAACACGGTGGGCGGCCCGAGGATGACCACCCCGTCCTTCGCGACGGTGAACTCGCCGAGCTTGCCGGCCTTGAACTTGTCGCCCTCGGCGCCGGTGATCTGACCGGAGGCCAGGGCCGCACCGGCGTACGCCGCGAGGTAGCCGAGGTCGGCCGGGCTCCACAGGGCGAACGCGTCCACGGTGCCGTCCTTGACGTACTGGCGCATTTGGTTCGGCGTGCCCAACCCGGTCAGCTTGACCTTGCCCTTGTACTGCGACCCGCTGAGGTAACGGCCGGCCGCCGCGACACCGACAGTGGTCGGAGAGATGATGCCCTTGAGGTTCGGGTACGACTGGAGCAGACCCTGGGTCTCCTGGAAGGACTTCTGGTCGTCGTCGTTGCCGTACGCCACGGTGACCAGCTTGATCTTGCTGTATTCGGGCTTCTTCAGCTCGTCCTTCATCAGCGCGATCCAGGCGTTCTGGTTGGTCGCGTTGGCGGTCGCGGACAGGATGGCGATCTCGCCTTCGCCGCCGATCTGCTCGGAGATGAGCTTGACCTGGTTCTCGGCGATGCCCTCGGCGGTCACCTGGTTGACGAAGATCTGCCGGCACTCCGGCTTGGTGTCGGAGTCGAAGGTGACGATCTTCGCGCCGGCCGCCTTGGCCTGGTTGAGTGCGCCGCAGATCGCGTTCGGGTCGTTGGCCGAGGTGACGATCACATCCATGCCCTGCTGGGACAGGGTGTTGATGTAGCTGACCTGGGACGAGGCGCTGGCCTCGGAGGGGCCTACCTCTTTGAACTCCCCCTTGATCTCGGTGACCGCGTCCTTGCCGCCGTTGTCCGAGACGGTGAAGTAGGGGTTGTTCAGCGCCTTCGGCAGGAAAGCGATCTTGAGCCCTTCCTTGATGGCGGCGTCGGGATTGGCGGCGCCGCTGGCCTGGTTGCCGGCGCCGGCGTCGCTGCCGGAGTTGTCCCGGGTGGTGCCGCCACAGGCCGTGGCGCTGAGCAGCAGTGCGGCGAGGGTGAGGCTGGTGGCCCCGACACGGAGGCCTCTGCGGTACGCGGACATCGTCATCCTTCCGGGGGTGGTTGGTGCGCGGGGGACGTCACGAAACGGCGGGGTGCCGCTGTCGTCGACGGTGCAGCCGGGCGCGGACGTCCGCGACGGCGTTGGGCAGCACGACAGACGCGATGAGCAGGGTGCCGGTGACGATCGTCAGCGCGTTGGCGTCGACGTCGGCGAGTTGCAGCGCGTTGCGCAGGACGCCGAGGAGCAGTACGCCGGCCAACACACCGAGCAGAGCACCCCGACCGCCGAAGATCGAGACACCGCCGAGCAGCACGGCGGTCACCACGGTCAGTTCCAGACCGGTGGCGTTGTCGCCGCGGGCGCTGGCGTACCGCAGGGTCCAGAGGATGCCGACCAGCCCGCACACCGCGCCAGAGACCACGAAGAGCCAGAACTTCGTCCGGGCGACTGAGACGCCGGTGAACGTGGCGGCCTGGTCGTTGTTGCCCATGGCGTAGAGCGCGCGACCGGCGGCGGTGGCGTGCAGCACGACCCCGAAGACCACGGCGAGCAGCAGCAGTGGGACCACCACGACCGGGATCGACGTGCCGGGGATGGTGCGCACCACGGCGGCCGTCCAGTCGGCCGGGAAGTCCGCGACCGCCTGGTCGCCGAGCACCACGAAGGACAACCCCCGGTAGAGCGCGAGCGTGCCGATGGTCACCGCCAGCGACGGCAGACCGAAGCCGGTGACGAACAGGCCGTTCACCGCGCCGAGTACGGCGCCGAGCAGCACGACGAGGACGCAGATCAACTCCAGGGACAGTCCACTGGAGAGCCAGAGCTGCCCCATCAGGGTGCTGCACAGCCCGACCATGCTGGCCACCGAGAGGTCGATCTCACCGGTGATCACGATCAGGGTCATCGGCAGCGCGATGAGCGCCAGCGGCATCAGGTCGAGCAGCAGGAACTGGGCGTTGCGGCCGGTGGCGAAGTTCTCCACGGTCAGGCTGGCGACGAGCACGGTCACCACGAGGGCGGCGACGATCACCGCGTCCCAGGAGCCGAACAGCCCGCGCACGCTGGCGCGGCGGCCCGCGCCGGGCTCGGCCTCGGCGGTGGTCGGTGCGGCGTACAGGCTGTCATGCGCCATGCGCGCTTCTCCCTCTGAGCCGGGCCGCCGCCCGCAGGGCCAGGAGCCGGTCCAGCCCGATCGCGGCGAGGATGAGTGCGCCGACCACGGCCTGCTGCCAGAACGGGTCGATGCGCAGAACGGCGAGTGAGCTGCCGATCGTAGTCAGCAGTACGGCGCCGAGCGCCGCGCCGTAGGCGCTGCCGCTGCCTCCGAAGATCGCCACCCCACCGACCACGGCAGCGGCGACGACCTGGAGTTCCAGGCCGGTGCCGGCGGCCGCGTCGAGGGTGCCGAACCGGGCCGCGTACAGCACGCCGGCCAGGCCGGCGAGCGCGCCGCTGGCCACGAAGACGGCGAACACCCGCCGCCCCACCGGGATGCCGGAGAGCCGGGCGGCGGCCGGTTCGGAGCCGATCGCGTACAGCTCCCGGCCGCCGCGGTAGGAGCGCAGGTAGAAACCGACGACGGCGACGACCACCAGCGCGACGAGGAACAGCACGGGTACGCCGAGCACCGTCTGGTTGCCCAGCCGCAGGAACGACGGGGGCATGTCGGCGGCGTTGATCTGCCGGCCGGACGCCCAGTAGTAGTCGACGCCCCGGAAGGCGTAGAGGGTGCCCAGCGTGATCACCAGGGCGGGCACCCGGGCCACCGCGATCAGACCGCCGTTGACCGCGCCACACAGCGCGCCCAGCGCGACACCCACGACGAGCGCCACGGGCCACGGCGTCCCGGGTGCGGAGAGGAACAGCGAGCCGGTGGCGAAGGCGACCAGACCCAGGATCGAGCCGACGGAGAGGTCGACGTTGCGGGTGACGATGACCAGGGTCTGGCCGACCGCCAGGATCACCAGGATCGCGCAGCCCAGCAGCAGATCCTTGATGCTCTGGCCGCTCAGGAATCGGTCGTTGCGCAGGGTCGTGACCAGGACCAGCAGGCCGAGCGCGATCAGCAGGCTCAGCTCGCGTACGGCGAGCAGTCGCTCGGTGAGGCTGCGGCGCTGCCGATCGGGGTCGGTCGGGGCGTTTCCGGTGGCCCGTTCGGGCGCGCCGGCGTCGGTGAGGCTCATGCGGTCGCTCCTTGACCGGTGGCGGCGAACATGATGGAGGTCTCGTCCGCCTCGGCCCGGGGCAGCTCGCGGACCAGTCGCCCCTCGTGCATGACCAGGACCCGGTCGGCCATGCCGAGCACCTCGGGCAGCTCGCTGCTGATCATCAGAATCGCCAGGCCCTCACCGGCCAGCTCCGAGAGCAGGCGGTGCACCTCGGATTTGGTGCCGACGTCGATGCCGCGGGTGGGTTCGTCGATGATCAGGACCCGTGGTTCGGTGGCCAGCCACTTGGCGAGCACGACCTTCTGCTGGTTGCCCCCGGAGAGGGTCGCCACGGGCGCGCCGAGCCGGGAGGCCTTCACCTGCAGCCGCCGCGTCCAGTGGCGGGCCTCGGCGCGCTCCGCGCCGCCGAGCAGGAGGCCCAGCCGGCTCAGTGCCCGGCGGCGGGCCAGGGTGGCGTTGCGCTCCACCGACAGCTCCATGACCAGGCCCTGCTGCCGTCGGTCCTCGGGGACCAGCGCCATGCCGGCCGCGATCGCCCGGCCCGGGTTCCCCGCCGGGACGGCCCGGCCGGATACCAGGACCTCGCCCGCGTCATAGCGGTCGACGCCGAAGACGGCGCGGGCGACCTCGCTGCGCCCGGCGCCGACCAGCCCGGCGAGCGCGACGATCTCCCCGCCCCGGACGGAGAACGACACATCGGTGAAGACGCCGGCCCGGGTCAGCCCACGGACCTCGAGCAGGGTGTCCCGCAGCTCGGCGTCCTGCTTCGGGTAGAGCGAGGAGATGTCCCGGCCGACCATCCGCCGCACCACCTCGTCGACGGTCAGGTCGGCGGCGTCGTCGCTGGAGACCCAGGCGCCGTCGCGCAGCACCGTGACCCGGTGGCACAGGTCGAACACCTCGTTGAACCGGTGCGAGATGAACAGCACCGCCGCACCACCCTCGCAGAGCGACCGGGCGACCGCGAAGAGCCGTTCGACCTCCACCCCGGAGAGCGCGGCGGTGGGCTCATCCATGACCAGGACGCGGGCGTCGAACGAGATCGCCTTGGCGATCTCGACGAGCTGCTGGTCGGCGATGGATAGGCCGCGCGCCGGGCGTGTCGGGTCGATGCGTACACCCAGCCGCTGGAACAGCTTCTCGGCGTCGCGGTTCATCGCGGCGGTGTCGATGCGACGCAGACTGCGCAGCGGTTGCCGACCCATGAAGATGTTCTCCGCCACGGAGAGATCCGGAAAGAGGGTCGGCTCCTGGTAGATGACCGCGATGCCGGCCGCCCGGGCGTCGGCGGGACCGCGTAGCCGCAGCGGTTGCCCGTCCAGGGTCATCGAGCCGGAGTCCGGTGCGTGTGCGCCGGCCAGAACCTTCACCAGAGTGGACTTGCCCGCCCCGTTCTCGCCGACCAGCGCGTGGGCCTCACCGGAGTGCAGCGCCAGGTGCACCCCGCGCAGCGCGGCGACGGCCCCGAAGGACTTCGTCACGCCGTCGAGGACCAGCAGCGGAGCCGGCGTGCCCGGTGCGTCGGCGGTCATCCGAACCCCTCCTGAATCGTTTCATGCGTCGTTGCATGGACGGTAGGGGTCGCGCTTCGAGAGCGTCAAGAGTTTCGGTGCTATTTCTTGGCTGTTGCTGACGAGAGCCCGGGACAAGCTCCCTGCGCTGCTGCTCACCTGGATGAAACGTTTTAGGCGCTATACACTGCCGAACGACCCGGTCGGCACGGGCCGCGACCACCGCACGGAGCATCTGGGGAGTCATGGCAACGGCGAACATCAAGGAGGTCGCCAGGCATGCCGGCGTTTCCCTCGGCACCGTTAGCAACGTGCTCAACCGGCCCGACACTGTTGCTCCCGCCACCCGGCAGCGGGTGCTCGACGCCATCACCACCCTCGGCTACGTCCGCAACGACTCCGCTCGCCAACTGCGCGCCGGGCACAGTCGCACCGTCGCCATCGTCGTCCTGGACGTCGCCAACCCGTTCTTCACCGACGTGGTCCGAGGGGCCGAACAGGTGATCGAGGGAGCTGGCGCCATGCTCGTCGTCTGCAACAGCGGCGAGGACAGCGCCCGGGAGCGCCGCCACCTGGAGCTGCTGGAGGAGCAGCGGGTCCGTGGCGTGCTCATCACCCCGGTCAACCACGGCCCACAGCCCGTTCTGGACAAGCTCATCGAGCGAGGCATCCCGGTGGTGCTGGTGGACCGGGGAACGGGCCGTGCAAACCGTTGCTCGGTGGCGGTCGACGACGTGCTCGGCGGCCGACTCGCCATGGACCACCTGCTGGACCAGGGCCACCAACGCATCGCCTACCTCGGTGGCCCGCTCACCATCGCCCAGGTTGCTGACCGCCACGCCGGGGCCGCCGCGGCCATGCAGGATCGCGGCAGCACCGCTGAGCTTCGGGTGGCGGTGACCACCAGCCTGACCGTCGCCGCCGGCCGTCGGGCCGCCGAGGAGCTGCTCGCGTTACCGGTCCGCAAGCGCCCCACCGCCGTGTTCTGCGCGAACGACCTGATCGCTCTCGGTGTGCTCCAGGAGCTGACCGCGCGCGGCGTGCGGGTGCCGAACGACGTGGCCATCGTCGGCTACGACGACATCGAGTTCGCCGGCGCTGCGGCGGTGCCGCTGTCGTCGGTGCGTCAGCCCCGCGACCAGCTCGGCCGCGCTGCGGCGGAGCTGTTGCTCGAAGAAGCCGAGTCCGGCGACACCCACCGGCACCGACACGTGGTGTTTCAGCCCGAGCTGGTCGTACGCCGCTCCAGCGACCAACCCCGGCGCACCCGGCGCTGACCGGCCTCATCGACGATCGAGGAGCCCGGCGCTGTCCCGCCCGGCTCCTCTGCAACGCTTAGCCTGGTCAGGCCGCCGGACGGGCATTGCCCAGACGTTGGCGCCCTGGCCTCGACCTGCATCGGTGTTTGTGGTCGTCTCAAACCATGCGAGGAACGTTGACGGCGGCATGGCGCCGTCGCGCTGCACGATTCCCGAGCGCCGGCCGCCGTCGAGTCAAAGGCGAGGGCATCGTGAGCTCGCACATCGGGATCAGCACGCTCGACGGTCTTGGAATCTCCTCGATCTCGAGATCAGAGAATCGGGGCGGTGGTGCGCCGGGTGATCAGGGTGGGGGAGAGCTTGATCTGGGCGGTCGGCCTGCCTCGGCTGGCGATTCGATCGAGCAGCAACCGGACCGCGTTGACGCCCATCTGGTGCCCGGCCTGGTCGACCGTGGTGAGCGAGATCGGGCCGAAGGCGGCGAACATGGTGTCGTCGTAGCCGGCGACGGAGATGTCCTGGGGCGCGGACAGTCCGGCCTCGGTGAGGGCGTCAAGCACCCCCATGGCGACGATGTCGGCGCCGGCGAAGATGGCGGTCGGGCGCTGCGGGCGGGCCAGGAGTTGCTGGGCGCCGAGGTAACCGCCTTGCTGCGTGTAGGTCGTGGAGGCGATGTCGATGTGGTCGCCGAGTCCGTGGGCCTGCATGGCGTGGCGGTAGCCGTCTGCGCGTTGGGCGTTCGGCATTTCCTTGAGGCGTACGGGATTCTTCTCGGCGTGCTCGATGTGAGCGATGCGCCGGTGGCCGAGCGCGACGAGATGGTCGACGACGAGCCCGGCGCCGGCGAAGTCGTCGTCGGTGACGCTGTCGTAGTCGGGGGAGTGCCCGTGCCGGCCGACCACCACCGTAGGCACGGCGCGGGCGACCTTCTGCAGGTGACGGCGTGAGGAGATCGGAGCGATGAGGATGACCCCGTCCATGCTCCGGTCCATCATCGCCTCGGTGATGCGAACTTCGCCCGCCTCGTCGTTGCAGCAGGCGGCCATGAGCACCTGGTAGTCGGTACCGCCGAGGTGTTGGGTGACGCCGTCGAGGATGTCGGCGAAGAACGGGTTGCGCATCTCGGGCAGCATCACGCCGATCGTGTACGTCTGCCCACGCAGGCCCCGGGCCGCGGCCGAGGGCCGGTAGCCGAGCTCTTCGATGGCCGCGCGGACCTTGATCTGCATCTCCGGGCTGGCGCCGTACGCGTTGCGCATGACCTTGGAGACGGCAGTGGTGGACACCCCGGCGTGCCGGGCGACGTCGACGATCGTGACGCGGCGGGACGGGTGCATACGAGCTCCTAAAGCGCGAGAAACGTTACCCACCTTAGATCAGACCGGGCGCTAGAAGAACCTGCGTGATCCTTGAATAACGTTGACCACGGACGGTCTTGACGAGGTTGGCATCTGCTCGTAGTGTCGGCGAAACATCGTGGAAAACGTTGCTCACGTCACATGGCACACCCCCTGCTCTCCTTCGAAGGCAGCCCCGTCAACACGTCTGTTGAAACGATTCATTCAAGTGGGTTCTCGTGACAGCTGATCTCAAGGTTCGCCCTCCCGGCCGGGCCGTCTCCGCCGCGTCGCCACGGCGACGTAGCCGGGTCGCGCCGCCGTGGTGGTTCGTCCTGCCGGCACTTCTGCTCTTCGCGTTCGTGGTGCTGGTGCCCAGCGCCCGCGGCGTCTACTACGCCTTCACCGACTGGGACGGCCTCGACCCGGACTTCGCGTTCATCGGCCTGCGCAACTTCACCGACATGCTCGACGACGGTGACGCGTTGCAGGCCGTGTGGCACACGCTGCTGATCGCGGTCGCCATCACTGTCATCCAGAACGGGATCGGCCTCCTGCTCGCCCTCGGCGTCAACAGCATGATCAAGACGCGGAACTTCCTGCGGGTGCTGCTGTTCGCCCCGGCGGTGATCACCCCGATCGTCACCGCCTACCTGTGGCGCAACCTGCTCGGCCCCGACGGCGCGGTCAACAGCCTGCTCGGCACGGTCGGACTGAACAGTTGGCAGCAGGACTGGCTCGGCGACCCTGATCTCGCACTCTGGATGGTCGTCCTCGTCGTGGTGTGGCAGTTCTCGGGCTACTCGATGGTCATCTTCCTGGCCGGCCTGCAGTCGATTCCACGTGAGATCTACGAGGCCGCCGCGCTCGACGGCACCGCCGCCGTGCGCCGCTTCTGGTCGATCGTCCGGCCCCTCCTGGCGCCCGCCATCACCATCAATCTGATGCTGTCGATCATCGGCGGGATCAAGCTGTTCGACCAGGTCTATGCGCTCACCGGTGGTGGTCCGGGGCACGCCACCGACACCATCTCGACCTTGATCTACAAGGACGCCTTCACCCTCGGCGATTTCGGCTACAGCATCGCCCTCGCCGTCGTGCTCACCGTCATCGTCGCGGTCGTCTCTGCCGGTCAGTTCACCGTGCTCAACCGTAACGAGAAGGCGGCGTCATGAACCGCTACACGAAACGTACCTTTGCCCTCGAGATGGTAATGGTTGCCGTCGGCATCGTCTTCGCCTTCCCGGTGTACGTGCTTGTCAACCTGGCCATCCGGCAGCCCTCGGACACGTCGTCGCCGATCCGCCCGACGACGTCGCCGACGTTCGACAACTTCACCGGTGCCTGGCGCGAGGCCGGTCTCGGCGGCGCTTTGATCAACAGTGTGCTGGTCACCACCGTCAGCGTGGTCATCGTGCTGGCCGTGTCCGCCCTCGCCGCGTACCCGATGGCGAGAAGCACGGCCCGCTGGTCGCGCGGCACCTTTCTGCTGATCATGCTGGGTCTGATCCTGCCGTTCCAGCTGGCGTCGCTGCCGCTCTACCAGACGGTCCGCGACCTCGGGCTGCTCGGCTCGGTCTGGTCGCTCGTGCTCTTCTACGCCGGCTTGCAGGTGCCGTTCACGACCTTCCTGTACGTGGGGTTCCTGCGCGCCTTGCCCCGCGACTTCGAGGAGGCCGCCTCGATCGACGGAGCCAGCCCCTTCAAGACGTTTCGGTACGTCGTGCTGCCCATGCTCAAGCCGATCACGGTCACCGCGCTGGTGCTCAACGCCGTGGCGGTGTGGAACGACTTCTTCACGCCGCTGCTCTATCTGAGCGGCAGCGACCAGCAGACGGTCCCGGTGGCCGTCGCGGGCTTCGTCGGCCAGTTCGTCTCGGACTGGAACCTCATCTTCGCCGCCCTGCTGATCAGCATCGTGCCGGTCCTGGTGGTCTACCTCGCGCTGCAGCGCAGCATCATCAACGGCTTCGCGGGAGGGCTGAAGGGATGACTCCGTACGGCTTGACGACCGAACAGCTCACCGAGCCGCTCGGCCTGGGCGAAACCCGCCCGCGCCTTTCCTGGAAACTGCGCAGCGACCGTCATGGCGCCGCTCAGACCGCGTTCCGGATCACCGCCGCCCTGCGCGAGCACGACCTGGACGAGCCCGGCCGGCTGATCTGGGACAGCGGGCATCGGTTGAGCGACGACACGCTGCTCGTCGCCTGGGACGGCCCAGCCCTGCAGTCGGCCACCCGCTATCACTGGCGCGTCGAGACCTGGGACGAGTTCGGCGCGGTGTCCGGCACCGCACAGACCTGGTTCGAGACCGGACTGCTGCATCGCGACGACTGGACCGCGGTCTGGATCGGCCGCGACCCGGTCAACCTGCCGTTTGTCGACCCGCCCACCGACGAGGAACGGTCCTTCCCCGACCCCGCCGGAGCACCCCTCTACCTACGGCAGTCGTTCGACATCTCGGCGCAGCCGGTCCGGGCCCGCCTGTACACCACCGCGCGCGGCGTCTACGAGCCCAGCCTCAACGGGCAGCGGGTCGGCGACCTCGAGCTCGCTCCGGGCTGGACCGAATATCACCGTCGCCTGCAGTACCAGACGTACGACGTCACAAAGCAACTGCAGGCCGGGGCGAACGTCCTGGCGGCGATCGTCGCCGACGGCTGGTGGAGCGGTCACGTCGGCTTCGACCCGAGCCGCCCCGCCCGGCACTACGGCGTCACGCCCGCCTATCTGGCTCAACTCGTCCTGGACTTCGCCGACGGGTCCCGGCAGGTGATCGTCACCGACGGCGGATGGGGCGAGCGGCCGGGCCCGATCCGCGCGGCCGACCTGCTGATGGGACAGTTCGTCGACGCCCGCCGGCCCTCGTGGGACGGCGACAGCTTCCGGCCCGTCGCCGTGCTCGACACGGAGCCCGGCCCACTGGTCGCCGAACCCGACGACCCGATGCGCATCACCGCCGAACTGCCCGCGACAATCGTGGACCACCGCGAAGACCGCGTCATCGTCGACTTCGGCCAGAATCTGGTCGGTCGCGTGCGGCTGCGCATCCGCGGCGCCGAACCGGGCCGGCGAATCGTGCTGCGCCACGCCGAGGTCCTCGCCGACGGCGAGCTCTACCTCGACAACCTGCGCCGAGCCGCGGCCACCGACACGTACGTCACCGCCGGCGGCGACGAGGTGTTCGAGCCCCAGTTCACCTTCCACGGCTTCCGCTACGCCGAGATCAGCGGCTATCCCGGCGAGCTGGACCCCGGTGACGTGAGCGCCCGGGTACTGCACAACGACACCGCGTTCACCGGGACGTTCACCTGCTCCGACCCGATGGTCGAGCAGTTGCAGGCCAACATCGTGTGGGGGCAGCGGGGCAACTTCGTCGCAGTGCCCACCGACTGCCCGCAGCGCGACGAGCGGCTCGGCTGGCTCGCCGACGCCCAGGTCTTCGCGCCCACCGCGACCCGCAACGCCGACGTTTCCGCGTTCTTCGCCCGCTGGCTGCGCGACGTGGTCGACGGCCAGGACGCCGACGGCGCCTTCCGGGACGTCGCACCGATCATGGTGCTCGACCGAGAAGGCGCCCCGGCCTGGGGCGACGCCGGCGTCATCATCCCCTGGCTGTTGTGGCGCACCTACGGCGACCGGCGCACGCTCGAGCGCAGCTTCGACGCGATGGTCGCCTGGGTGGAGCACATCCGGCGGCACAACCCCGACCTGCTGTGGCGGCACCGCACCGGCAACTCGTACGGTGACTGGCTGCAGGTCGACGCCGAAACCCCGCGCGACGTCCTGTCCACCGCCTACTTCGCCCACAGCACCCGGATCGTCGCCGACGCTGCCGAGGTGCTCGGTCGGGCCGAGGCGGGCGAGTACCGGGCCTTGCACGACAAGATCCGCTCAGCTTTCATCGACGCGTACGTCGGCCACGACGGCACCGTCGAAGGCGGCACCCAGACCGCGTACCTGTTGGCCCTGGGTTTTGATCTGCTGCCGGAGGAGCTGAGAACCGCGGCGGCCGAGCACCTGGCGGCCGACGTGGAGAAGCGCGGAAACCGGCTCACCACCGGGTTCGTCGGGGTGCCGCTGCTGTGCCCGGTGCTGACCGAGCACGGCCGCGAGGACCTCGCCTACGCGTTGCTGCACCAGCAGGAGTTCCCGTCCTGGGGCTACTCCATCCGGCACGGCGCCACCACGATCTGGGAACGCTGGGACGGCTGGACCGAGCACGGCGGGTTCCAGTCGGCCGCGATGAACTCCTTCAACCACTACAGCCTCGGCAGCGTCGGCGACTGGCTTTTCGGCCGCGTCGCCGGCATCGACCAGGCACCCGGCTCGGTCGCCTACAAGGAGCTCCTGCTGCGGCCCACACCCGGCGGCAAGCTCACCTGGGCCCGCGCCGAGCAGGAGACCGCCCGCGGGCTGGTCTGTTGCGGTTGGGGCCTCGACGGTGGCCGGCTCACCGTCGAGGTCGCGGTGCCGCCCGGCACTACCGCCGTCCTCGAAATCCCCACCCCCGACCCGGGCAGCGTCCGTCACGACGACGTTCCCGTCACGGCCGTGCCGTCCGCCCGCGGGGCCACCCTGCGCCTGACGTCCGGTCGGTACACGTTCACCGCCACCTCTCATTGATCTCCAACCGCAGGAGCGATCATGAAGACTCGTAGATTCGCGGCACTGGTCTCCGCCTTGACGGCGGTCACTCTGGCCGCGGCGTGCAGCAGCGGCACCAACGCCGGCAGCGACGACAAGAACACGTTGACGCTCGCCTCGGTCGACCAGGGCTCCATCGAGGAGGTCGTCAAGGCGTTCGAGGCGGCCAACCCCGGTGTGAAGGTCAACTTCACGACCAGCGGCGCCGACCAGTACCAGGCCCAGATCCGTACGCAACTGTCCTCCGGCACGGCGCCCGACGTGATGACCGTGTGGCCCGGCAACGGCAACCCCGGTGCGACGTACGTCTTGTCCAAGCCGGGCTATCTGCTCGATCTGTCCGACCAACCGTGGGCGTCGAAACTGCCCGACTCGTTCAAGCAGGTCGCGCAGTACGAGGGCAAGACCTACAACGCTCTGTTCGGGCTCAACGGCATCGGCGCGGTCTACAACGACGAGGCCCTGAGTAAGTCGGGACTGAAGGCACCGACCACCTGGACGGAGCTGATGAGCTTCTGCCGCGACGCCGCGGGCAAGGGCACTCCCGCCTACGCGCTGGGCATCCAGGACAACTGGGTCACCCAGCTCGTGCTCTACGCCCTCGCCGCCACCGTCGTCTTCGGCCAGGACAAGGACTTCAACACCAAACTCGCGGCCGGGCAGACCACCTTCGCAGGCTCCGCCTGGACCCAGGCGATGGCCAAGTACACCGAGATGAACAAGGCCGGCTGCTTCCAGAAGAACCCCCTGGGAACCAGCTACGAGGCCAGCCAGACCCTGGCCGCTACCGGTAAGACACTCGGCATCATCCAGGGCAACTGGATCATCGGTCTACTCAAGGGCAAGAACCCGAACGGCACGTTCACGATGAACGCGCTGCCGGCCACCGACGACCCCGCCACCTTCCTCGTGCCGGCCGCGGCGGGCGCGGGCTACGGCGTCAACGCCAAGGCCAAGAACAAGGAACTGGCGCTCAAGTTCATCACCTACGTCATGTCACCCGAGGGCATGAAGCTGTTCAACGAGAAGCAGGGCAGCCTGCCGACCCTGCCCGACGCCGGCACCACCGTCGACCCCGGACTCAAGCAGCTGACCACCTTCGTCGCGGAAAACAAGACCGTGCCGTTCATGGACCAGCTGTGGCCCAACGCCAAGGTGCAGCAGACCATGCTCAGCGGCCTGCAGGAGGTCTTCAGCAACCAGGCCACCGCGGACGAGGTGCTCAAGAACATGGACACCGAATACAAGAAGGGCGAGTAGTCAGTGCGCCGGCCTCCGTGCCCAGACCCGGCACGGAGGCCGCCGGCCCCTCTCGAAAGGACACCAGTGACCGACTTCCCGGATGACTTCCTCTGGGGCAGCGCCACCGCGGCCCACCAGGTCGAAGGCGGCAACACCAACAACGACTGGTGGGACTTCGAGCACGACCCGGCCAGCGCGGCCGTCGAGTCCTCCGGCGACGGCATCGATCACTTCCACCGCTACTGCGAGGACTTCGCCCTACTGTCCTCGCTCGACCACAACGCGCACCGCCTCTCGCTGGAATGGTCGCGCATCGAACCGGCCCCCGGTGAGTTCAGCCGGGCCGCCATCGCCCACTACCGGCGGGTCCTCACCGCCCTGCGCGACGAAGGTCTGACCGCCTTCGTGACACTGCACCACTTCACGTTGCCGCGCTGGTTCGCGGCCCGCGGCGGCTGGCTCGCCCCGGACGCCGCCGCGACGTTCGCCCGCTACAGCGCGCGCGTCGCCGCCGAGTTGGGCGAGCTGATGCCGTACGTCTGCACCATCAACGAACCGCAGATGGTGGCCCTGCACGGCTACCTCGAGGGCTACCACCCGCCTGGCATCGCCAACCCTGTGCTCTGGAAACGGGTCGGCGGAGCGCTGCTCGGCGCCCACTTCGACTGTGTGCGGGCCATCCGCAAGGAGGCCGACAGCCTCACCGGCCTGGCGCTGCAGTTGCCGCTGCTCGCCCCGGCCCGCGACGACGAGGCCTGCCACACGCTCCACGAGCTGATGCGGCACGAGATCGTCGACCGCTATCTCGACGGGCTCACCGGACCGGACCGTGGCGACTGGCTCGGCGTGCAGTACTACCGCAAGCAGTGGGTCGACCCGTCCTCACCCACCTGGTTCGGCCTGCCGCCCGACGGCACGCCGACGACGCAGATGGGCTGGGCCGTGTACCCCGACGGTCTGCGCCAGATGCTGCACCAGGCGGCCCGCACCGGCCTGCCGCTGTACGTGACCGAGAACGGCATCGCCACCACCGACGACTCCGAACGCGTCGCCTACCTGCACACCCACCTCGCCGCGCTTGCGCAGGCCCTGGCCGAAGGCGTCGACGTGCGCGGCTACCTGCACTGGTCGGCCTTCGACAACTTCGAGTGGAGCGAAGGCTACCGACCCACGTTCGGATTGATCGCCGTCGACCGGGACAACGGCCTCACCCGCCACCCCAAACCCAGCGCCCATGCCTTCGCCCGCATCGCCAGCACCGGGCGGCTCGACCTGGAGGCACTTCGATGACCCTGCTGTCCCAGCTGACCCTCGAAGAGAAGGCCGCGCTCTGCCTCGGCTCGACCTTCTGGCACACCACGCCGATTCCGCGCCTCGGCCTCCCCGAGGTCATGGTGGCTGATGGCCCGCACGGCCTGCGCCGCCAGCCGGAAGGTAACCAGGCCAGCATTTCCGGCAGCCTGCCCGCCACCTGCTTCCCTACCGCGTCGGCGCTCGGCTCGTCCTGGGACCCCGATCTCGTACGCCGGGTGGGGGAGGCGATCGGGGCGGAGGCGCGTGCCCAGGGAGTCTCCGTGGTGCTCGGGCCGGGTGTGAACATCAAGCGGTCCCCGCTGTGCGGCCGCAACTTCGAGTACTTCGCCGAGGATCCGTTGCTGACCGGGGTGCTCGGCGAGGCGTATGTCGAAGGGATCCAGAGCCAGGGCGTGGGGGCGTGCGTCAAGCACTTCGCCGCGAACAATCAGGAGACCGACCGGCTGCGGGTCAGCGCCGATGTCGATGAGCGGACGCTGCGCGAGATCTACCTGCCGCATTTCGAACGCATCGTCACCCGCGCCCGGCCCTGGATGGTGATGTGCGCCTACAACCGTGTCAACGGCGTGCACGCCTCGCAGAACCCGTGGCTGCTCACCGACGTGCTGCGCGACGAGTGGAAATTCGACGGTGTCGTCGTCTCCGACTGGGGTGCCGTACACGACCGGGTCGCGGCGCTGCACGCTGGCCTCGACCTTGAAATGCCTCCGAACCTCGGCGTCAGCGACACCGCGCTGGTGGCCGCGGTCCGCGAGGGCCACCTCGACGAGGCTGTCCTGGACCGCGCCGTCGAACGCGTGCTGCGCCTGGTCGAGCGGGCGCCGAAGGACGTGCAGCCCGCCGAGTTCGACGTGGCAGCACACCACGCGCTGGCGCGCGAGGTGGCCGCCGACTGCGCGGTGCTGTTGAAGAACGACGGCGGCCTGCTACCCCTTCAACCGGCCTACGATGACATCGTCGCCGTGATCGGTGAGTTCGCCCGTGACCCGCGTTTCCAGGGGGCCGGCAGCTCGCAGGTCAATCCCACCCGCGTCGACATCCCTCTCGACGAGCTGCGCGCGGCTGGGCTGCGGGTGGAGTTCGCCGCCGGCGACGACCCGGCCGAGGCGGTGGCTCTGGCCCGCCGCGCCAGCACGGTGGTGCTCTTCCTCGGGCTGGCCGCCGGCGACGAGTCCGAGGGTGCCGATCGCGAGCACCTCGACCTTCCGGCTGCCCAGACGGCGCTCGTGGAACAGCTGGCTGCGGCGAACCCCCGGCTCGTCGTGGTCCTGTCCAACGGCTCGGCCGTCCGGATGACCCCGTGGGACAAGCACGTTCCCGCGATCCTGGAGACCTGGCTCTCCGGCCAGGCCGCCGGCGGCGCCGTCGCCGATCTGCTGCTCGGGGCCTCGAATCCGAGCGGACGTCTCGCCGAGACCCTGCCGCTGCGCCTGCAGGACGTGCCGTCCTACCTGAACTTCCCCGGTGAGCAGGGACATGTCCGTTACGGCGAGGGCGTTTTCGTCGGCTATCGCGGCTATGACGCGGTCGGCCGGGAGGTCTCCTACCCGTTCGGGCACGGCCTGTCCTACACGACCTTCGAGTACCGGGATCTCGTCGCCGGCCCCGGTATAGCGACCGTCACTGTCATCAACACCGGTGACCGGCGCGGCAAGGAGGTCGTTCAGCTCTACATCGCCGCGCCGAGCAGTCGGGTGGCCCGCCCGGTGCGCGAACTCAAGGCGTTCACCAAGGTCGACCTCGCACCCGGCGAGGCAACCATCGTGACCTTCGTGCTCGACGAGCGGGATCTGTCGTACTGGTCTCCCGCCGATCGGCGCTGGATTCTCGAGGGCGGCACGATCGAGATCAGCGTGGGCGCGTCGTCGCGGGATCTACGCGTCACCGCCACAGTCGACGTCCCGGCGCCACCGATCAGGGCCGCACTCGACACCGACGCGACCCTGCGCGAGTGGCTCGCCGACCCCGAAGGCTCCGCCGCGCTGCGCCAGGCGGTTGGCGCCGGACCGGACGGCACACCCAACGGCATCCTCGGCGATGCCGACACCCTGACCGTCCTCGGTGACTTCCCCCTGCGCGTCCTCACCGTCTTCCCCGGCCTCGGCATCGACCGGTCCGTCCTCGACAAGGCGACAGCTGGTCTGCCGTCCTGAAGACGTCTCCGTGCACCCGTAATCGCTCAACCCCCTGCTCGACGTCGCATCACGATCCCCCAACCAGGACTGTTCGTCACCAACGACAGATAAGGAATCCGATGCCCCCGATCAGAAAACCCGCGGCTCTGCTGACCACGGTGTTACTGCTCACCCTCGGAGCCGCCGTGCCGGCCAACGCCCAGTCCGGATCCGCAGGCGACGTCCGCGTCGTGCAACTCAGTGTCGACGGCCGCTACGACTCGCCGCTCGGCCTCGACACCATCCGTCCCACCCTCGCCTGGCAGATGACCGATACCGGCAGTTGCAAGCAGCGCGTCTGCGCCGCCGACCGGCAGACCGCGTACGAGGTGCAGGCCGCCGCCACCGTGGCCGACCTGCGCAGCGGCCGACTGGTGTGGCGCACCGGCAAGGTCTCCGGCGACAGCCAGCAGATTCGCTTCGGTCGGGACTTGCGCTCCCGCGATACCGTCGCCTGGCGCGTACGGGTCTGGGACGCCCACCGAAAGCAGTCCGCCTGGTCCGCCCCGTCCACGTGGAGCACCGGCCTGCTCAACCCGTCCGACTGGGGCACGGCGCGCTGGATCGACTACCCCGACCGGGCCGAGAACCAGCCGATGCCGATCTTCGCCCGCCAGTTCGCGGTGCCGAAGAACAAGAAGGTCGCCGACGCCCGCCTCTACCTCTCCGGTGTCGGCCTGCACCACGCCACCGTCAACGGCCGGGAGATCACCGACGAGGTCCTCGCCCCGGGCAACTCCAACTACCAGCTCTCCAGTGAGTACCGCACCTATGACCTGACGTCCACGCTGCGCTCGGGCGTCAACGCGCTCGGGGTGGAACTCGGCAACGGACCGGCCTACGTGCGCCGCAGCGTCACCAACCCGGCAGTCGGGCGCACCTCCCCGTACTCCTGGTGGCAGAGCCAACTCAAGGGCAACGGCTCACTGGCTGCCGACGTCTCGGCCGGAAGCACTGTCGTCGAGGTCAGCGACGTCGCCGGATATCACGTCGGCGGCACGGTCAACGTCGACACCGGGGGAGGGGGTGACCGGCTCGAGTCACGCACCATCACCGCGATCGGGACCACGAGCATCACCTTCACGCCGGCACTCACCCTGGCGCACACCGCTGGGGCGAAGGTCACCGGCTCGGGTAACAGCGTCGCCGCCAGCGACGCCTCCGCCGGAGCGGCAGTCACCCCGCGGTTCATCGGCCGCCTGGAGATCCGTTACCGCGACGGCAGCCGCGAGTCGATCGTGACCGACCGGTCCTGGCGTACGGCACTGGGCCCGCTGGTCACCGACGCCTGGTATTCCGGGTCCGACTACGACGCCCGCCGGGAGCAGCCCGGCTGGAACACCCCGGGCGCCGATCTCGGCCCGTCCGCGACCCGCCGCGACGGCGAGGCGACCGGCTGGATCGCGGCCGGGATCGCGCCGCCGCCGAACCTGGACACGAAGCTGGTCGCCCGCACCGCCGAGCCGATCACGGTGCAGGAGGAGTTCAAGCCGGTCTCGGTCACCAACCCGATACCCGGCACCTGGGTGTTCGACTTCGGGCAGAACATCGTCGGCTGGCCCCGCCTCAAGCTCGACAGCCTCCCGGCCGGTACGACGGTGAAGGTGGCGCCGGCCGAGTCGCTCAAACCCGACGGCACGGTCGACCAGGCATCGCTGATGGGCGGCGGCGGATCCCGCGGCGTCGACCTGTTCAACACCTACACCACCGCTGGCGGCCGCTCCGAGACGTGGCACCCGAACTTCAACTACTTCGGCATGCAGTGGATCCAGGTCACCGGCCTGCCTGAGGGCTTCACCCCCACCAAGGATCTGATCACCGGCGTACGCCTGCAGGCCGACACCCCGGTCGCCGGCACCTTCTCGTCGTCCAACGCCCGCGTCAACCGGGTCCATACGATGTCTCGGTACTCGTTCGCCGCGAACGTCATGAGCGTGTTCACCGACTGCCCCGGTCGCGAGAAGCTGTCCTACCCGGCGGACTACACGATGCCGATGGGCGCGATCCACCGCGACTTCCAGCTCAACGCCTTCATGCGCACGACAATGCGGCATCTCGTGGAGGGCCAGTCCCTGGCCGACACTCCGATGGCGGGCAACGTCGCCTTGAAGACCCCGGTCTACGACTGGGGTTACAGCGGCCGCTTCGGCGACGAGATCAACTGGGGCAACGCGATCGTGCTCGTTCCGTCGATCCTGCACCAGATCTACGGCGACACCGCCACCATGGGCGCGTCGTACGACCGGCTCGTGCGCTTCGTCGACTACATCCAGCGGCAGAAGGTGGTGGACGGGTACTTCGTCGACGCGGCCCTGGCCGACTGGGTCGGCGCTGAGACAACCTCCGGCCGCATCACCGGCACCTGGGGCTACTACCTGACGATCCAGTCGATGGCCCAGATCGCCACGCTGACCGGCCACGCCGCCGATGCCACCCGCTACGCGGCACTCGCCGACGAGATCAAGGCGGCGTTCAACCGGGCATTCTTCAACGAGTCGCTCGGTCGCTACACCACCGCCGGCAACGCCGGCACCGAAGGCGCCACCCAGGCCGCGCAGGCCCTGGCCCTCGATGCGGGTCTGGTGCCGGTCGACAACCGGGCCAGGGTCCTCGACTCGCTGGTCGAGCTGATCTACGCCTTCCACCCGAACGGTACCGGCCCGCACTTCAGCGGCGGCACCATCGGCATGGGTCCGACCGTGCGGGCGCTGATGAACGGCGACCGTGACGACGTGCTGTGGGAGGCGCTGCAACAGGACGACCAACCCAGCTACGGCTACTTCATGCAGTCGACCCCGGCCAACCCCGGCGGCATGACCACCATCGGCGAGCGCTGGAACCGCGGCGACTCCAAGAACCACATGATCCTGGCCCAGATCGAGGAGTGGTTCCACGCCGGCATCGCCGGCATCCAGGCGGCACCGGGCTCGACGGCGTACGACCGGCTGGTCTTCAAGCCGAAACCCGTGGGTGACCTGACGAAGGCGAGCGGGTCCTATCAGACCCCGGCCGGCTGGGCCCGATCGGCGTGGACCAAGACGGACGGTCGCTTCTCGCTGTCGGTCACCGTTCCCGCCAACACCCGAGCCGAGGTGTGGGTGCCGGCGGCGGACAAGCGCCTTGTCGCGGCTTCGAACCGCGCGCTGTTCCAGCGCTCCGAAGGTACGTACGTCGTCTATACCGTCCCGTCCGGGTCGCACTCCTTCACGGTGCGCACCGGTTCCTGACACCCATGCGCCGCCCGGGGCTCCGATGCCCCGGGCGGCGCCGAACCGGGAGGTCTGATGAGTTCGGCAATGACCCGCAGAACACTGCTCGGCGGTTCGCTGTCCGCGGTCGCCGCGACGAGTCTGCCGTTGCCGGCACACGCCGGCGGACACAGGAGAAGCGACGAGGCGGCAACCCGATACGGCAAGGTGCGCGGAAAACGCGAAGACGGCATCGTCAAGTTCCTCGGCGTGCCCTACGCCCAACCACCGCTCGGCGCGCTGAGGTTCACGTCCCCGAAGCCCCCCGCACGGTGGTACGGCGTTCGCGACGCCGTCAGTTTCCCCAACCCAGCGTTCCAGGTAATGGGCGGTGAGATGGGACCGACCGGGAACGGCCGCATGCCCGCACCGTCCGAGGACTGCCTGTACCTCAACATCTGGACCCCCGCCGCCGACCGCAAGCGGCGGCCGGTGATGTTCTACAACCACGGCGGCGGCTACATGATCGGCTCGGGCTCGGCCACGGGCCAGGACGGCACCCGCCTCGCGCAGCTCTACGACGTGGTGGTGGTCGAGTCCAACCACCGGCTGGGCCTACTGGGCTATCTGTTCCTGGGCGATCTCGCCGACGGCGACTACGCCGCGAACCAGGGGATGCTGGACATCCTCGCGGCGCTGCGCTGGACCAGCGAGAACATCGACAACTTCGGCGGCGACCCGGACAACATCATGGTCTGGGGCGAGAGCGGCGGCGGTGCCAAGACCGCCGCCGTCTACACCATGCCGAGCGCAGCGCGGCTGTTCCACAAGGCCTCGATCGAAAGCGCCGCCCCGCTGCGCTTTCCCACTCGCGATGGCGCCACCGCACGTGCCGAGCGCACACTTCACCTTCTGGGGCTGACCAAGTACGACATCCCGAAGCTCTCCAGCATCCCGGCCGCGCGCCTGCTGGAGATCCAGGTGTCTGAGGCCGCGAACGGCGTCGCACCCTGGGGCGACCCCGACCCGCTACCCGGGTTTGGCGCCTTTGTCGACGGAGGTGTCATCCCGCGGCACCCCTTCGGCGACGGCGCCCCGCCGTGGTCGGGCGGTAAGCCGTTGATGGTCGGCACCTGCCGCGACGAGACGGTGTTCTTCAGCCTCTTCGGGCCGCCCGACGTCTTCCGCATCGACGAGGCCGGCCTGCGTAGCCGCCTCAGCGGCACCTACCAGGGTGCCGAACTCGACCGGATCATCGCGACGTTCCGTCGGTCGCGATCGGAAGCGACACCGGCCCAGCTCTACTTCGCGATCACCACATCACCGATCTGGCGCGACGCGATCAAGATCGCGGAGGCTAAGGCGGCGCAGCACGCCGCACCGGTGTTCATGTACCAGCTCGCGTACCCGGACCCGACCGTGGTGCCAGGCACCAGCTTCCCGCTCGGCTCGCCGCACGCCTCGGACATCCCGATGAAGTTCGCCAACGTCGGCGTGGACCAGTTGCCGGGCAAACGGGCGACCGCCCGGCACATGAGCGCTTTGTGGGCCGGCTTCGCCCACCACGGCCGACCCGCCGCGAGGGGCTTGCCGACATGGCCCGCCTACACGCCGAAGGATCGGGCCACCATGTGGATCGACGCTGACTGCCGGATCGCCTACGACCCGGACAGGGAGGAACGGCTCTTCTGGCAGCGCCTTCACCAGACGTATATGTTAACCGAGATGGAAAATGGTCGATGCGTTGCCGCAGCACCACGTGCGCTGCTGTCGTCCCGACCGTCCAGGGCTCGTTAACCCAGCCCACACCGTTCGCGCCGTCACCCTGCGGAGTCGGCGCGCATGAGACGATCGACTGACGGGTACTTTTCTAAGGTCAGACGTACCCTCTGGGCCGGGCCGGTCCTCACGGCCGACCCGACGCTGCCGCCGTACCCGGACCACGCACGCCGGTGGCCGAGACCCACCCGGCGTGGCGGCGCTTGACGTGGCACAGGTACTGGCGGCCGTCAACGAGGTCGAAGACTGGCGGGCACCAGCCGGAAGTCTGGCGGCCCGTCGCCCGTCGCCCGGAGCCGCCGCGACCAGCGCCTCTGACCTCCCGCCTCAGGCATCAAGGATCTGCCATTCCTGGCTGATCTCGCCGCTGACCGGTTGCTGGACCGCCCTGGCGCCGTCCGCGGTGGAGCCGCCTTCGACCCCGACACACCAGCCATTGCTCACGTTGACGAACCGGTAGTATCCGCTGGTCGTCGCCGGGACGAGATTCCACCACTGGTTACGTCCGCCGTTGTCGGCCCATTGAACGAGCGCCGCGCCCTGGCCCGAGCCACCTGGACTGTCCAGGACTTTCCCGCTTTTGACACCGGACAGCCGGAATGAGCCATCGCTGTTGGGTAGCAGCCGCCACTGCTGGTTGGCCGCGCCAGTCCACGGCCACTGGATGACAGTTGCCCCGTCCGTGGTGGAGCCGCCGTTGACGTCCAGCACCTTTGCGCTGCGCCGGTTGACCAGTCGAACGACGCCGCCGGCGGCGGGCAGGCCTACGACAACCTGTATCTGTTGCCCGGCCGTCAACGAGATCACCCGGGCATGCGGGCCGAGCGGCGAGGGGGTGACCGTCGCGGACGTGGTGATGGATGCCATGCCACGGCGGCTGAGGAGGGTGATCGCCTGGGTGGTCGTCGAGGTGAGTGCCACGGTCACCGAGCGACCAGGAAGATCCCAGGAGAGGCTGTGAATGCGGACCTGGTTGCGTCCGCGGACCCCGGTGATGGTGCCCCTGGCGAGCTGGCCGGGCACGGCGGGCAGCAGCTCGAGGACGCCGGGCCTGGTGTACACAAGCGCTTCGCTGAGCACGGCCGGCAGCGTGTTGGCCGCATCGGCGTTGTAGGTCTCCAGATTCGGGTTGTGTGCTGTCATCAGCGACCGGAAGATCATGTTGTTGCCGATGATCTTCCGGAGGTTGCTGTAGACGCCGGCGCCGTCCTTGAGTCGAGCGGAGGCGAGGGCTCGATGCAGGCTGCCGTGCGCGGAGGTGTTCTCGTCACCGCGCAGCGCCAGGGCCCTGAGCGCGGCGGTGACCAGACCGGGCGCCTCCTCGGGATTGATCTCGTGCAGGGGCCACGCGCCGTACAGGTGATGGACGTGCCGATGGTTGTAGCGATCCGTGAGTCCCGGCCAGGACCATTCGGCGAGGGCACCGCTGCCGTTGACCGTGTAGGGCGGGATCCTCGCCAGCAGGGCCGTCCAGCGGGCGACACCCTGACCGGCGCCCTGTTCGACACCGAGCGCGTTGGCAGCCTCGACGGCCGCCCGCAGGGCGTGTCTGCCGGCCTGGATGTCGCCGGTGGCGTTGATCGCCAGCAGGACGTTCGTGCTGGCCGGCGAGTTCTCCATCGAGAACGACGGCACGAACACCACACGGCCGGCCGAGTCGGTGCGGGTCAGGAAGTCCTCGTAGAACAGCGCCAGCTCCATCAGCGCCGGTCCCAGCTTCTCAGCCAGGAACGTCCGGTCCCCGGTGACCTGGTAATACTCCAGCAGCGGGTAGAGCAACCAGTCCGCGCCACCGGTCCAGCACTGGCCGGGGAAGCCGGGGTCGAAGTGCAGCATGTATCCGTACTCGCCGTCGGTTCGTGATGGGGCCAGGAAACCGCGGGCGCCGTACAGGTTGCGAGCGTTGGTGCGCCAGTGGGCGAGCTGGCCGAGGATCAGGTTGAAGTAGCCCTGCATGGCATCGGTGAGGTCGAGAATGTTGCCGCCGGCGACCTGCAGGTTGATGTTGGCATCGGTGGTGAAATCGTCGGCCCAGGCGCCATTCCAGGTGCCGGCCCAGATTCCGGTCAACCGCGGCGGCAGCACGCCACTGGAGCTGATGAACAGGTAACGGCCGCTGTCGTAGAGCCGTTCCAGCAGGGCCACATCGATGGTGTTTCGGTTGGCGTTCTGCCGGGCGATCAGCTCGGTGGTCGACAGCTGCCGGTCGGCGGCGGAGACGTTCAAGTCCAGGCGGGAGCGGTCGTACATCGCCGAGTGCAGGGTGACGTGCCGGGTCCGCAGCTCGGCATAGTCGGCGCGCACCGAGGCCAGCGCTGCGTGCAACGGTTTGCTGTCCCAAGCGGTGGGTGACTCGTATCGGTCGAGTTTGGTCAGCAGGAGGAGCCTGGTTGCCGCGGTGACGACGATGGTCGAGCCGTTCGCGGCTACCGTGCCACCGGTGGCGACGACCCGGGTGACGCCCTCGAAGCCGAACGCGCCCTGCCCGGACGGGTAGGTGCCTCGCAGGTTCAGGTAGCCGGAGCCGTCAATGACGCTGGCCAGGGTGGTGAAACGGACCGAGCCGGGGACGCCCGCGAGGGAAGTGTTGACGCCCAGCGTCGCGTCGATCGATCGGCCGGATGCCGGGGTCAGTTCGTGTACGACGACGTTGTCGGCCCGGGAGGCGAAGGCGCGGCGAGTCCAGGTGCCGTTGCTGTCGGTCCAGGTGGAGGTGACCTCCCCGGTCCGAAAGTCGGTGATGCGGGCGTATCCGTTGACCGTTGTCATGCCTGGCGTGCTGATCTGCAACTCGAAGCCGGGGTGGTAGGTCTGGGTCCAGCGCAGGTTCCAGCCAGCCGCGAAGTCCGTGTTGGCTCCGCCGTAGTTCCCGGCCAGCGCCTTGTCCCGCACGCCGGCCAGCCGCCCTGAGATTACTGGCGGGATCACACCCCGGCTGCCGTTGGGCAGTACGAAGCGGTGGTGATTGAAGATCACCTTCTCGAGGGTTGGCGTTCCGTACAGGATGGCGCCGTACTCGCCGTTCCCGACGAGGAACCCGTCGGTCCAGGTTGTCGCGGCGGTCGCGTCGTAGATCCCGCGCTCGGGCAGCGTGACCTGAGGCGCAGCGGCGGCGGCCCGTCCGGCGCCCACGGCCGGGATCAGGGCCGCCGAGCCGGCGGTCAGCGCGGCAGTGGCGAGGAGGCGCCTGCGGCTCACGGGTAGGTCTGTCATCCAAAGTCCCTTGTCGACGCCGAGGCTGGAGGGTTGTGCGTTGTCGAATCGATTCGACGAGAATAGCTATAACATTGACGTCCGTCTACACAGAGATCGGATCGTGGTCTGCTCGGGCGCGGGAACCCACGCCGGCAGACATCGCAACGATCGGTCCGCTGATCGGCGGCGGTCGGACTTGTCAGCCACCTCTGGCGCTGGTCGGCGCCATCGTCGACGCGCTGGCCTCCGATTGAGGCGCCTGCGGGATGATTACGTCTGACGCCGCCAGCCCTTCCGCGGATCGGCATTCCGGGCGAATACGTGAGCATCCCGTCGGCTGACGCCAGCGCCCGGACAGGTGGGCAGTCCGCATCTGGTCCGCAAAGAGGTTCACGGACGGCAGGGGAGTGGCGAGAGATGTCGAGTGGCGTTTCCGCTGCCAGACGCGCATTCGCGCAGCCTGCCGGGTCCGGTCAATTTGATCTCATAACCCCTCGGTCGCCGCGCCGGGTGCAGGCCGCCGATGGGGCGGAAGCCGAGGGCCAACGGCGGTTGGCTTTCGGACGTGGGAGCCAGGTGGCGACGCAGGTCAAAGCCAGGCCAGCGTCGAACGGCATCCGCCCGTATCCGTACCTCCTAAGGCGTGTTTCATAAGCCGGTCAGAGCCATCGGTGATGATCGTGATGGTCAGGACGGCTTGGAAGCGGACTGCCAGTTTGTCGTAGCGGGTGGCGACGCCGCTTCATGTACCTGGCCACCGTCGACATCGCCACCATCAAGATCTGGCCCCGTCACCCGTACACCCCGATCCACAAGAAGTTGCCTGGTGGTACAACTCGCCCGTCGACACGTCGGCTTCCCCTAGCTGCCCGCTTTTATGGCATTTGGCCACTTTGAACCGTGTTGGCGTAGTTACACTCCGGGCCGAGGCTTTTGGGGCGCTCGTCGCCGGGAAGCGTCAGTACAACTTTCGCGTTCTGATCTTGCCCGGGGGCGGGCTCTTGATTGGTGGGGGAATCCGTGTCGATAATCCGTTTGGTTCGCGCGTGTCGCGTGCGCCGTCGGTCTACTGCGATGTTGATGGCCGGGGCCGTCGCCGCTACGACGATCCTTGTCGGCGTCGTTGGGACACCGGCCTGGGCCCAGGCCCCGGTGCCGTTGGGGGTTGCCGAGACCTACGGGGTGTTGGCCGGTCAAGCGGTCACCGACGTTCCGCCCCCCGTCGGTCCTTCTGTCATCAACGGGGACCTGGGTGTCTGGCCGGGCACGTCGGTTACGGGTGCTCCCGTGGTAAACGGCGACACGCACGTCGGTGACACCGAGGCGATGCAGGCCCAGGCCGATCTGACCACGGCGTACAACTTCGCCGCGGCCGAGCCCACGACCAGCACGGTCAGCGAGCTCGGCGGCCAAACCCTGGTCGCAGGGGTGTACACGTCACCCGCCACCATGTCTCTGACAGGCACCGTCACGCTGGACGGGCAGAACGATCCCAACTCGGTGTTCATCTTCCAGGCGGGATCCGATCTGATCACCGCGGTTGACAGCCGGGTCAGCCTGGTCAACGGCGCCCAGGCGTGCAACGTGTTCTGGCAGGTCAGCAGCTCGGCGACCCTGAACACCCGGACCGTCTTCGTCGGAAGCATCCTGGCGCTGCAATCGGCGACGCTTGGTGAGGGAGCCACCGTCGCTGGACGAGTGTTGGCCCGCAACGGCGCCGTCACGCTGATCCACAACACGATCACGCGACCGTTCTGTGCCGCATCCATCGCGCCACCGACCATCTCGAAGGCTTTCGGGGATGCGACGATCCCGGCGGGCGGGACGACGTCGCTGAGTTTCACTCTCACCAACCCCAACGTGGGTACGGCGTTGACCGGCGTCACCTTCAGCGATGCGCTACCCGCGGGGTTGGTGGTGGCCACTCCGAATGGTCTGACTGGCTCGTGCGGTGGTGGCACGATCGCCGCGACGGCCGGTGGTGGCAGCATCAGCCTGGCCGGTGCGACGCTGCCGGCTGGTGGGAGTTGCACGTTTTCGGTGAACGTCACCGGCACGACCAGCGGTACGAAGGTCAACACGAGCAGCCCGGTGGACTCGAACGAGAGCGGCCCGGGTGCCGCCGCTTCGGCGAGCGTCACGGTCGGCGTGGAGGTCGTCGCGCCACCGACGATCGCCAAGGCTTTCGATGACGCGACCATTCCGGCTGGCGGGACGACCTCGCTGGGTTTCACCCTCACCAACCCCAACGTGGATACGCCGTTGACCGGGGTCGGTTTCACTGACGCGTTGCCTGCGGGGTTGGTGGTGGCCACTCCGAATGGTCTGACTGGCTCGTGCGGTGGTGGCACGATCGCCGCGACGGCCGGTGGTGGCAGCATCAGCCTGGCCGGTGCGACGCTGCCGGCTGGTGGGAGTTGCACGTTTTCGGTGAACGTCACCGGCACGACCAGCGGTACGAAGGTCAACACGAGCAGCCCGGTGGACTCGAACGAGAGCGGCCCGGGTGCCGTCGCATCGGCAAGCGTCACGGTTGCCGTCGCCACACCACCGACGATCTCCAAAGCCTTTGGGGCCACGACCATCGCCGCCGACGGGACGACATCGCTGAGCTTCACCCTCAGCAACCCCAACCCGAGCACGCCGTTGACCGGGGTCGGTTTCACTGACGCGTTGCCTGCGGGGTTGGTGGTGGCCACTCCGAATGGTCTGACTGGCTCGTGCGGTGGTGGCACGATCGCCGCGACGGCCGGTGGTGGCAGCATCAGCCTGGCCGGTGCGACGCTGCCGGCTGGTGGGAGTTGCACGTTTTCGGTGAACGTCACCGGCACGACCAGCGGTACGAAGGTCAACACGAGCAGCCCGGTGGACTCGAACGAGAGCGGCCCGGGTACCCCCGCCGCGGCGAGCATCACGGTCAGGGTTGCGGCAGCACCGACGATCGCGAAAGCGTTCCGAGACGCCACCATCCCGCTTGACGGAACGACGGCGCTGGAGTTCACCCTCACCAACCCCAACACGGACACGACGCTGACCGGTGTCAGCTTCGTCGACAACCTTCCTGCGGGCCTGGTGGTGGCCACTCCCAACGCCGCAGAGACAGACTGCGCCTCCGGCACGATCGCTGCGACTGCCGGGAGCAGCAGCATCAGCCTGTTCGGCGCCACTCTGCCCGCCAACGCAAGCTGCACCGTGTCAGTCAACGTCACCGGCACAACCACCGGAACGAAGGTCAATACCACCGCTACCGTCACCTCGGTCCAGAGCGGTCCGGGCACTTCTGCCTCGGCAAGTGTCACGGTCGGCGCGGCGGTCGTCGCACCGCCGACGATCTCGAAGGCTTTCGAAGATGGGACCATCCCGGCTGGCGGGACGACATCGCTCGGATTCACCCTCAGCAACCCGAACGCGAGCACGACGCTGACCGGGGTCGGTTTCACCGATGCGTTGCCTGCGGGGCTGGTGGTCGCCACTCCCAACGGTTTGAGTGGCTCGTGCGGTGGTGGCACGATCACCGCGACCGCCGGTAGCAGCAGCATCAGCCTGGCCGGTGCGACACTGCCGGCTGGCGGGAGTTGCACCTTCTCGGTGAACGTCACCGGCACGACCAGCGGGACGAAGTCAAATACGAGCGGTCCGGTGGACTCGAACGAGAGCGGCCCGGGTGCTACTGCCTCGGCAAGCATCATAGTCGGCGCTGTCGCGGCACCGACTATCGCCAAGGCCTTCCGGGATGCCACCATCTTCCTCAACGGGACGACGTCACTGGGCTTTACCCTCAGCAACCCCAACCCGCGTATGTCGCTGACCGGAGTCAGTTTCGTCGACGACCTTCCTGCGGGGCTGGTGGTCGCCGCTCCCAACGCCGCGCAGACCAACTGCGCATCCGCAACGGTTACCGCGAATTCCGGCGGCAACAGCATCAGCCTGGCGGGGGCGACCCTGCCGGCCAACGGGAGTTGCACAGTGTCGGTGAACGTCACCGGCAAGACCGCCGGGAAGAAGGTCAATACGACGGCCGCCACCTCGATCGAGAGCGGCCCAGGCTCTCCTGCCTCGGCAAGCATTACGGTCCGTAAGGGCAATCTGCCTGTCACCGGAAGCCCGATCTCAACCTACGCCACGGTCGCACTGACCATGCTCGGCCTCGGTGGATTGCTTATCGTGATGAGTCACCGGCTGGTCCGGCGTAGGCGCCGAATCGCCTAGCATGCGACGCGGTTTGGAAATGGTCGGTCGCTACTTCCTGAAGACTGCCCTCCCGATCGGCTGGAGGTCACGTGATAGCGGCAAGTGAGGCAGGCGTCGGTTAGGTATGCCGGGTGAGTCCGGGTCCTGGCCGCGTGGATCTCGGCGCTTGTGCGGGCCAGTTTCTTGTCCCGCACAAGCGCCGAACCCGCATTCGACACGACCAGAAGACCTCGGGGCTCCGCCCCGAACCCCGGCTCTCCTCAGAGATCCGCCCCAGCAGCAACCTTCGACCCTTGCCAAGGGAACGTCGCCTTCCAGTCAGGATGGTGCAGCAGATAGTCGTACCCTCCTTCGCCGGGAAGGTTGCGGTACAAGACATGAAGCACGTGCCCTGCCGAGAGCGGGACTGACAGCATTGGCCTGGTGCTCATCGCTGGCTGGCACAGATCTCTGACCCCAGCCTCACCCCGCATGACGCCAACGGCCGCCACCAGATGAACGCTGGCCACGAGCTGGCCGGAAGACGAGGCCGATGTCGGCGGATGCGGGACGCTCCTACGGTTCAGATGGCGGCGGCGTGCCAGCTACGTGCCAGTAGTCGCCGGCACGAGCGGGCAGGAGCCGTGACCAGCTCGTCTGCCGCCAGCAGGCGTTTTCTGGCATCTCGGGGCCGTGATCTTCGTCCCTTCCGAACTGACGGTGCATGGTGGGGGCTCGCCGTGCCCGGTTGCGTGTCCGTGGGCGGGAGCCGAGGGTAAACGAAGGTCAACTTTGGGCGTGTCCGGCCTGGAGACGCAGGTCAAGCCACCGCAACGCCACCGCCGTGCGCACCGGAAACCGCGGTAAGAACTGGGCACCGAAAGTCGGGACCCCGTTCGTGCACACCGTCATCGAGGGCCACTCCCGCGTCGCCTATGCCGAGATCCGCGACGACGAGAAAGCCACCACCGCCGTCGACGTGCTCCGCAACGCCGTCGCCTGGTTCACCGCACGTGGTGTCACCATCGAGCGGGTGCTGTCGGACAACGGATCGGCCTACAAATCCTTCGCCTGGCGCGATGCCTGCCACGAGCTGGGCATCATCATGAAGAAGACCCGCCCCTACCGACCCCAAACCAACGGCAAGGCCGAACGGTTCCACCGCACCCTGACCGACGGCTGGGCCATCGCCCGGATCTACAACTCCGAACAAGCCCGCAGGAAGGCCTTACCGGCCTTCCTGCATCACTACAACCACCACCGACCCCACACCGCCACCGGCGGCCTACCACCCATCACCAGGTTGACCAGCGTCCCTGGACAGCACAGCTAGACAGGGCTCCGGCAAAGTCGGGCTAACAGACTGCGCGCATGCAGCATTGCCTAGACTCCGCGCATGCAGCATTGCCGACTTTCCTCCGCCAATCGCACAGCGATCGGGGCGTTACTGCTGGTCTTGGCCGTAGCCGGCTGCGACTCCAAGGCGGAATCGTCCTCCGATGCCACGTGGTCGAGCCCTGACACCGCCGCTACCGCGGCCGCCTCCCGCGCTGCTTCCCCCCCAAGTCCCCGCGACGCCGAACCTTCTGCCTCTTCCTACCCCGCCGCGGACGAGTCACGGGAGGCTGAAGCGGTACAGGAGCCCAAAGCGGCAAAGAGGACGGAGGCGCCGAGCGGGGGCGGCACCAAGTACACGGCGTGTGCCGACGGCGACTGCAAAGTGTCCTTTTCCGGCTCGATCAAATTCCCGCTTGGCAAGTGGACGGTGTCGTCCTCCGTGGAGAATGGCGGCGTCAGAGTGCGATTGACCGACACCAATGGCAGAGGTGGCGGTGGCGGCTTCATGGCAGGGCCCGGGTGCACTGTGGCGATACACGCTGACGGCGGCGGGCGAGTCGGATGCGACCAACCCGGAGCCGAGCCCGAACCGGGAGGGTGGGTCGTACACCTGCTGGAACTGGACGGGGACACCGCGGTCATCCGAGCGATCCTGGGCTGACTGTGAGGATCGCTGTCGCAGCCACAGGGGAGGTGCGGCTCTGCGCCAAGGCGCGTCACCACTGTCCACAGCGCCGTCCCGGAAACGCTCCCTACGGCGAATGCTCTTCCTGGCGGCCGCCGAGTTGGTGCACCGCTATTTCTTGACCGGTGCTATCCGCCCGCGATTGGGTGGCGCCGTGGGCAAACTATGGACCGCCACCGAGGACGACCCCAGGACCTTCGGTCAGCCCGTAGGCGAAAAGCCGACCTACCGGGAGCACCTTCGGCAACTACCGTTTGACCATAGAGATGAAGTGCGACGGACTGGACGCCGAGCAGCTCGGCGGACGCTCGGTACCGCCCAGCACCCTGAGCTTGCTCGGCCTTGTCCGCCATTCCGCTCAGATGGAGAACCACTGGTTCCAGCGTGCTATCAGGGGGACCGCCGCACCGTGCCTTTACAAGCGCGAGGACGGCCCGGATTGGGACTGCGGGGGCGCGGTCCCCGACGACCCAGCGGTGGTGAAGGACGTCTTTGCAGCCTGGAAGGCCGAGATCGCCAAGGCGGACGAATGGCTCGACGCCCTCGAGGAGGCCGACCTGGGCCGCGAGGTGCCGGCCGACGGTGGCAGCCACGCCACGAGCGACGTGCTAGTACTCCAGCCGCACCTGGTGGAGTCGGGGTCTTCGCTGGTAGTGGGCTGTTTTGGCGCGGTATTGGTGTCGGCGTCGCCATCGTGACCATCGATGGATGTGGTCGAAGGGTCTGATGGTGGTGATCAGGTGTGCCAGCAGACGTCGGACCTCGCCGAGGGTGAGCGGAATGAGGCCGTCATCGGATTCGGTGCCCCCTTTTTGGCGTGGGCGGCGGTGACGGCGAGGTAGGCGTGGGCGCACAGAACGAGTGTTATGGGGCGTACCTGGCGTCGTATCGACGGACCTGGTAGTGGTCCAGGCCGGCCTCGTTTTTGACGGTCTGGAAGCACTCCTCGACCGCCCATCGGGTCCCGGCGATACGGATGAGGGTCTCGTCGCTGGTGTCGGCAGGGCCGAAGCCACAGGTAGTACGCCAGGTCCGTGGGGTCGGTGATGCTGCGGCGAATCAACAGCCAGTGGCCGTATCCGCCGACGGCACCGGGCAGAGAGGCTACGGCCCAGTCGTAGAGCCGTGGCCCTTTGGCGCCGGCGCCGCAACTGCGGCGCTTCCACGCCAGGGCCGGCGCGGCGGCGGCGAGGACGTCCGGACGGGAGTTGCCGGCCGTGGTCGGGACCCGCTGGTTGCGGGGCACGGCGACGACGTAGCCGATGCCCTGCTGCTGCAACCAGGTCCGGAACTTCGAGTCCTGCCCGTAGCCTCGTCCGCGGTGACCCACTTCGCAGGCAGGCCGGCGGTGATGGCGCGTTCGATCATCCGCAGGCCCAGCGCAGGCTTTGTGGCGAACTCGACGCCCGGGGCGATGCCGGCTTCGGCGCGGCGGGCGAGGGTGTCGCACCAGCCGCGGGGCAGATACAACTCCTGGTCGATCAGCGTGCGCCCGTGCGGGCTGGCATAGGCCAGGAAGACCCCGAGCTGGCAGTTCTCCGTCCGCCCGGCCGTGCCCGAGTACTGACGCTGCACCCCGGCGGACTTGATCCCCTTCTTCAGGATTCCGGTCTCGTCGACGATCAGCACTCCGTATTCGTGACCGAGGTGCTCGGACACGTAGGCGAACAAGTCATCGCGCACCGCGTCCGGGTCCCGCCAGCAGATCATCCAGACCCACCCGCCAGCCCACAATCTCATCGATCAGCACAAGCACGGGAGCGTGCCCGCCCTAAGACCGACCACAACAGACAGACGGCCCGACCACACAACCCATCCACCGAATAGCATCGACATTCGCAGCTACCTGGCAGGCTCAACTACGACGTCGATCACGCCGGTGAGCTGCCGAAACGCCAGATCAGGCAACTACGGCTGGACTACTAGGCGGGTCGCGACGGGTAGGCGCAGGCTGCTTCTCAATGACGGGACGTCCCCCGATGGTGGGGGAGCGGGGCGCGGTGGAACTCTGCGCTGCGCTGTCGGCCTGCCCCCCGTTTGCCCCCCGGACAACCCCCGCTAATTGTTGACTACTAGCGACAGTCAATGATCGGCGGCTGGCCTCGTTCGCGCAGGTCAACCCTGGTTCTTGACGATCAACGACAAGTCCGAGCGGGCGCTGGTCGACAACCGTGTGCCCCCCAGATCCCGCTCCACCAGCGCGCCGCCACATCCTCCAACAGCGAATGGTACAAGTATTCGATTGGCGGATGATGTTGGGTAGCGATGTGGCCGGGCTGGGGCGGTGTCGTTCCCTGGTCGGAACACGGGCCGCTTTGGCCTTTGGCCGGTCGGCAGCCATGCTGACGTCACTGGTCCTAAGGGAAAGGGCCGGATTACGAGCTGTGAATCTAGTCTAAAGGTCGTTCCGGAGCCTTCGATCTCGGGCGGAACTGCACCGTATCGGATTCCCGTACCCCTTTGCTGCCTCGGAACGGGGCCAAGGCAACCCATCCGCTTGCCGGGCGTAGGGGCGGAACTTGGCGTGTTCGTGGTGCCGGCGTCGGTGGATCAACCAGGCGAGGATGTCGGCGAGCGCATCCACCAGGGTCGTGATTTCTGCTCGGGCAAGGGCCTGGCCAGCCAGGCTCAGGCGAACCTGAGCCTGGCTGACCAGGCCACGTGTGGCTAGGCGTTGCCGGACCGTGCCCCCGGCAGCGTCCGCTCGGCGGTCAGCGTCATGGCGCCGCCCTTGTAGGACACCCGGAACATGTGGCCGCCTACGTTCAGGACCCGCCGTTCCGGCATGGAGTGGAAGTTGCCCTTGATCGAGGCCCCGCTCATGATCGTCAGTACCGTGCCCGGGGTGATGGGCGCGCGGACGTCCAGGGTGAGTTCGCCGTCCAGCACCAGTGCACCCGTGGCCCGCACGCTCGTGTACTCGCGGTCGCCGGAAATGGTGATGGCGAGGCGACCCGCTCGGCTGATGGTCACGTCGCCGCCGACCTTCAGGACGTTGCCCTGCGGAACGTCGGTGAGACTGACGGACAATGCGGACGCCGCTTCCGCGGCCGACAGGCCCGGCTGCAACACGCCGATGTTGACGCGGATGCCGCCTCCCACGAAACCGCTGCCGCCGAGCGTGCCGCCCTTAACGGCGACCGAGCTTGCGTGCGAGCCGGCGATCGAAAGCTTGCCGCATTCCACCGTCGTGCCGCCCTCGTAGGTGGCGCGGCCCGACATGATCAGCATCCCGGAGCCCTGCTTGGTCAAAGACGCCGTGTAGAGGTTGTTGTCGATGTTTTTCTGGATGAAGGCCGCGCGCGCGTCCATCCATTCCTTACGCCACTTGGTGGCGTCCTCATAGCTGATCTTGTCGTACAGTTCCGGGTGGCCGTTGGTGATGGCTTGGACGTAAGGATCAGCCAGAATGCCCTGAAGCATGAAGGCGTTTTCGCTGAGCTTGCCGTCCGGGCTCAGTACGTTGGGGCTGAATTCACCGGCGAAGGCGATGCCCTTTTTCTTGTAGGCCGCCAGCCACTCCCGATCCTCCCGCTCCCTTTCCTTGATCGCGATCTGGCTGATGTCGTTCGACCAGACGTCCAGGGGCGCCTTGTCCATGTTGTAGGTCATGGGGCCCAGGAACTGGCCGGGGCCATACATGCCCTTGTCCAGATCGGGGATGCCCCAGCCCCAGCGCGCGTCCGGAACCCCGTCGGGAGCGGTCCAGGCGATGGATGCCCCGGAGGGGGAGGTCTGACCCGTGCCGAGGAAGCTCATACCGTCGGACATCTTGTTGTTCGCCGTGGTGAACATCAGATCACGGACCTGCTTGGCGTCCATGTTCGGATAGCGGGAGAGCAGAACCCCCATCACCGCTGTCGCAACGGGCGTCGCCGGAGACGTTCCGCTCGAGTTCGAATAGTTGGTGTCGCCACCGCTGTTCGTGGTCCGGACACTGTTTGACGGAGTGGACACGGTCCACCATTTGGCGAGCCCCGCCTCGTTGTACCCGAATTGCTTCGTGTATTCGGGGTCGGCCGCAGTGGGAGGCTGCACCCCGCCGACGCATACCCACTGCGCCTCCGCCGCGGGATTGAAGAAGGGGTACGCCGGGCGGAAGTACGGGTTGCTCCAGTCGTTGTTGCCGGCCGACCTCACGTTGACGGTACCGCTATCCTTGATAGCGTCCCAGATGGCATCCATGAAGGAGCGTCCGGGGTAGTTCGGGTTGTATTGAATACCGTCTTCCGAATAGCTCTTCTTGAAGAGGAAGTACTGGTACTCCAGGTCCTTCAGATGCTCGTTGGGAATGATGATCGCCATCGCCGTGGCGCTGGCGCTGTCCTTGCCGCGCAGTTGGTAAGCGTTGGCGAGGTTGCCATTGACCCCAAGGTCGTTACCCAGGCCGTCGAAGCGGCTCCTGTCAAGAGTCTGGACATAAGAGCCCCAACTGCTGTTGATGACCTGGGCGCCTGCGTCAACCAGGGCCTTATTGGCCGTACGCCAGTACACGTAATCGTGGAAGGGACCGTGGGACTGGGTATCGGAACCGCCGGTCATGGCGACATACATCGTCGAGTCAAAGGCGATGCCGTGCTGCTCTTTGCCATCGCGAATGCCAGAGGTGACGCCAAGCATGCCGGTCCCGTGACTGTAGTCACTCGTTCGCGCCTGGTCGCCGGCCACAGTGAACCGCTGGCCCGCAGTAAACGGGTTCGACGGGGTTACTGAGTTCCGGTACCCGAAGCCGGACGTTCCGTAGAAGCCCTCCGCTCTCACCGGAACGATCAGCCCGGTCTGGAATCCTTCGTGGGTAGGCCGGTAGCCCGAATCCATCATGCCCAGCGCGACGCCCTGCCCGCGGTACCCAAGGGCGTAGGCGGTGGACGCGTTTACCGCGACGAGCTGCCAGGGAGAGTCGATCGCTGTGCCAGGGTTGGCCGGATTGTGGCCGGTGTAGTAGCCATACTCCGGCGTTTCCCAACTGGCTTTAGCGGCACCAAATTCCCCTGGCGTCCTGGCGACAAAACCGGGGTCTCCCGGATACGCCGGCCCGCCGGCTGTACTGCCGGGGGTTGATGTCAGGCCGGTTTTGGTCGATGCCGAGGCGAGCCCGGCCGGAAACAAGGCGATGCCTGCGCCGGTAATAAAGGCGCCTCCCACTCGGCGCAGTAAATCCCGCCGACTCAAGGAACTCATACTCATTCCCGATTCCTTCCGAAGGGTCGATCTCCAGCGGGCGGGGGCGCAGTCCTGCTGCCTTTATCGGGCAGCGAATGTCGTTGGCATTGTTCGGGATCCCGACTGCCGCGCGAGCCGACGCATGGACGTCGGAGCGGCGAACTCGAACTCTCCCGCAAGTCGGCCTCCCCTATATGGACACCAAATTAGACTGCGGCAGAAGCCCCTCGTCAAGGGGTCAACATCGGCCCGCCGGGAACAGTTAAGCGACGAGCTGTATCGATATAAATAACTGCCATGCATCGGGTCACGGGTTGACTCCGTGGAGGTGGTGTGCGACTTGCCCGTGATGGACTAATTGCGCAGATGGGAGGCAGCCGCCGCGCGATCCTTCGAGACGGCGAAGTCGAGCGGAGGAGTGTGCCGCGCGACGGCTGAGTCCGCCGAGGCGGAAGCCGAACCGGTTTGCGGCCGCGGGTTTGTGACAGCGCGGCTACGGGTGGGTCCGGTGTGGACGGCGAAGCCACGAGTCGTCGTCGCTGATCGCACGCCAGCTGCCGCCGCTAAGGAGGTGTTGTTGCCGCTGACGCCTGCGAGCCGGTGGGACGAGCCGGTCAACCGCCTCGGGACCTTGAACAAGATCGCGATGGAGCGTGAACGTGTCCGGCGAGGGTCCTTTGTGGCCGTCCCGTTCTACCCTCGCGGTGGCGCATCTTCAAGAGGTGCCCTCTCGACGGGCGGCGGCAGCAAGCTACCGAGGGTCAGAAGCACTCACCCAGCACGACCGCGCGCTCAGAGGGTTGTAGTCGCTGCGTGATGAACAGGGCGGCGCGGTCCAGGGCCTGGTCGGCTTCGTCGAGCTGGCCGATGAAGGACTGGAAGACGTGCGGAACGCCCGCGGTGATGTCGAGGATGACGTCGACCTCGGCGTCGCGGGCGCGTTTCGCCAGCCGGACCGAGTCGTCGAGCAGCAGCTCGTTCGTGCCGACCTGCAGCAGGATCGGCGGGAAGCCGGTCAGGTCGGCGAGCACGGCGGGCGCGGCGAGCTCCTGGTGCGGGTCCTGACCGCCAAGGTAGAACCCCGCCGTGTGGGCCATGCCCTGCCGGGTGAAGAACGGGTCGATGCCCTCCTTGGTGTCCATCGACTCGCCCGTGCGGGTGTGATCCAGGCCGGGCGAGAACGCGACCAGCGCGCCCGGCAGAGGCAACCCGGCGTTTCGGGCGGCGAGGGTGGTGGTCACCACGAGGCCACCACCGGCGGAATCGCCCGCGAACGCGATCGACTCGGCGGCGACGCCGCTGTCGAGCAGGGACCGGTACGCCGCGAGGCAGTCCTCGATCGCGGCCGGGAACGGGTTCTCCGGGGCCAGCCGGTAGTCGAGGGAGAAGGCCCGCACTCCTGTCCGGATGACCAGACTCGCGGTCAGACCCATCGCGGTCCGCGGAGATCCGAGCGCGAACGAGCCCCCGTGGAGGTACAGGATCGTGCCCGGCCGGGTCTCGCCCTCCGGTTCGACAAGCGCTGCAGGACGGCCGCCCAGGGTCACCTCCGAGGTCCGCACCGGAGGAACCGGGAACAGCGCCATGAACGCGGCGAATCTCTCCCGCATAGTCTCGACGGGCTCCGGCGCGAAGTCCTTGGGTCCGTCGCCCAGCATGGCGCCGATCGTCGCGCGCTGTTCCTTGCTCATATCCAACGCCTCCCCGCAGGCGATAAAGTGGATGCCGTGGAAGCTAATATACCTGCCACGGCATCTATCTCCGATGCCGGTTCCGTCACACTCGCTCAGGTCTTCAGTGACCTGGTCCGCTGTGAGACGCGGCTCTACAACGCCTTGAACGAGACGTTGCGGCGGAAGCACGGCATCGTGGCTTCGCAGTTCGAGTTTCTGAGGTACCTACGTGACCATCCTGGTGCGCGGGTCGCCGATCTCGCCGAGTTCTTCGCGATCGGGGTCGGGGCGACCAGCAAGGGCGTGGGCCGGCTCGAGGCCCGGGCCTGGGTTCGGCGTGTGCCGAACCCCGCCGACGGCCGGTCACTGCTCCTGGAGTTGACTCCGCAGGGCGCGGAACTCGTCGGTGACGCCGAAGGCACCTTCCAGGAACACCTGGCCACGCACATCGGTCGGTCGATCGCACCGGCCCGGATCGCGGAACTCGGTCAAACGCTGGCACGGCTGCGCGCCACCCTGGAGCAGGGCGGTATCGGCACGCCTGTCGGCTGAAGACCACGGCAGCGCCTGCCACGTAGGCCACGGTCACAACGGATTCAGCACGGCACACAATCGGCCGACCGGCACCGAGATCTTCAGGTCCGCGACCGCTCATCTCTTATTCCCAGGCGCCACCGGCCACTGGACCTGAAGCCGCTCGACTCCGAGGCTGACGGCGTACCGTCGCAGGGCGTGACAACTTCCGCTGACCAACGCGTTCACCCGCTTCGGGTCGACGTGCCGCAGAGTGATCTGGGTGAGCTACGCGGGAGGCTCGATCAGACCAGATGGCCGGACGGGCTGCCCGGGGGCGCCGGGGGCACCACGGGGACTACCTGATGGACCTCGTGGGTACTGGCGACACGAACGTTGGCCCATCGGTTCGGGCACCCCGGCGTCGTTCGGGCGACGTCACTTGCCGATGGCGTCGCCGGTGAGGTCGAGGGTTTGCGCGGAAGCCCCTACCGGGAGTTGCGCCTGACCGCCGCCTTCCCCGGCGCGACCCGTCCGGCCCGGCGCGGCGACGCGGTCGCTCGGCTTTGTGCGAGATTGATTGATCGGCGCCACCACCAGCGGCGATCAACTTCGCTGTTCCGTAGAAGTGGACGGCGGGACGGCTCTCAACCAACCCCGTCCCGGAGGAGTGGAAGTCATGATGCTGCGCAAGGCGTTCGGAGCGCTGCTGGCGTTGCTGACCTTCGGCACGGTGCTGGTCGTCACGGCGACTCCGTCGCAGGCAGCGGTGGCCTGCTCGGGCACGGTCACCTACAGCTACGCGTACCCGCCGAGCAACCCCGTTGCCGAGTTGGTCATCTACTACAACAGCACCAACGGCGGCACGAACAGCGCCTGCATGTACCACCGCGGCGCGGCGTACGGTTCCTCGGCGCGGACCTCCGTGCAGATCGCCCGGTGCGCGGAGACCTCCGGCACCGGCTCGTGCACCGCCACCGCGGTCTCCACGAAGGACAACGCCGACTACCTGTACTACGCCGGGCCGCGCGGTGTGACCGGCACGGCGAACAACTGCGTCGACGCGTACGGCGAGATGGACTGGGCCGGCACCACCTACTGGATCCACTCCGGTCGCCAGGGCTGTTGAGTTCGGTGACACCTGACCGGTGGCCCGGTGGGATCCGTCCCGCCGGGCCACCGGTGTTGGCCGTCCGCGTACTCCCCAATCAGGGGTAGACGCAAGCGGTACGGCGGGCGGCGAGCCGCTGGTCGGCGGCGAGCGGCAGGGCCTCGACGGTGCTGGAGCCGTCGGGGCGGGCCACCCGCACGTCGACTACGTCGGTCGGCGCGCCACCGCCGAGACAGGCGACCGCGGCCACCGGGATCTCGGCAGGGGGTCCGGGTTGCACGGACAGGCGGTCGAGCTTCCAGACGAGGTCGAACGGCGGGGCGGCCATGCCGGTCATTCCGATCTGGTGCCAGCGGCGCTCCGCCGGCAGCGCGGGGTCGTCCGCGTAGTAGGCGGCAAAGCCGACGATCTCCACGTGCGTGCCGGTCGCGCTCAGCCGCCACCCACCCGGGCCGGCCACATCGGGGGCGATCGCGAGGGCGATCGCGGCCGGCCCGGGTCGGTCGCCCTTGCAGCGGGACGGTTCGAGGCCCGTGGGCGGGTTGCCGTGTACCACCCCGGAGGCGATCAGCCCACCGTCGGCCAGGGTGAACCAACGGATGTCGGGGGTCTGGGAGGTGGAGTCGGTGATCCGCTCACCCAGGCAGTAGCCGGTGAGCCCGACCACGCAGCCGGGCGGGATGGTGTAGAGGATGCCCTGGTCGCGGCGGGGCTCGCTCCGGACATGCACGCCACTGCCGTACGTGACGGCGGTGAAGGCGGCATCCGTGGGGGGCGCCGGGCAGGCTGTGGTGGTCGTCGTGCCAGCGGCCGCCGTCGCCCCCTTGACCGCCCACTTCAGCTGGTTCATCGGCACCACGGCGGCCGTACCGGCGAGACCGGCGACCGTCAGCGCCGCGAGCGCCAGTCGCCGTCGGAGTTTCCGGTGCCGCAGGCGGCCCGCGGGCCGGGCGTGGGTCGGTCCGGCTGCGCCGCTGGTGCCGGTTGGCTCACCCGTAGCCGGGGCGGGTGGATCCCCGGCAGTCACAGTGGATGGTGACTCTGCGAGGGGCGTGGCGATCGGTTCGGCCGGTGTCGGGTCGGGTGTTTCTGCCCTCGCCGGGTCGCCTGGTGCGCTGGCCGAACTGGCGGGCCGCAGTTCCTCGTCCAGGTCGAGCCAACGCTGCCTCCACTGGGCGGTGTCCCCGCCGCAGGCCCCGACGTACGCGAGCAGCACGTCCAGGCTGGGTTGCCGGATTCCGCTGGCAGCGGCGGAGAGGGTCGAGGCGCTATAGCCGGCGATCTCGGCCAGTCGCCGGTAAGTGGGGTTGCCCGCTTCGACACGTAACTTCCGTAGCTCGTGGGCGAAGGACGACAACGGTCCAGCCGTCGGATCTACGGGCCGCTCGTGCCGAGCCATGCCGCTCCCTTGTCCCAGTAGCGCCCTGGAGCGGAGGTGCCGCAGCACAGGACTCATGTTCCCTGGTAAGTCGTCCAAAGTGGGGAATTATATTGAATGCCTCGGGCGGCAGACGACGGCTACCAGTGTGTGCGGGGGTGGCGTGGGACCGGCAGTGGGCGCTCAGCCGTTGACCGTCGCCGGGTGCGGCCCGACACGCAGGTCCCGCTCCAGCGAGCTGATCGCATCGACCGCTGCGGCGCTCACGTCGAAGTCGAAGACGTCGATGTTCTCCTTGATCCGGTCCGGGTTGACCGACTTCGGTATGACGATCCGGCCCGGCTGGAGGTGCCGGCGGAGGAGCACCTGTCCGCCGGTGCGGCCGTTGCGGCACCGTCAGTCCCCGCTCCCCAGCGCCTTCGCGTATTTCAACGTGCCGTTCGCGACGTGAGCCAGATGCGCGCTGCCCTCACCATCGAAGACGAGGGAAGGCCATCCGCCGCCGACATCCACGTCTTCGATGGAGTACTCAGACAGGCCGGTCCTCGTCGCGAACTGGAGTCGCCCACCGGAGCCGTAAGCGACGCAGAACCTGGACTGATGACTTACTTGAACCGAAGACCGTCCGTCGCTGTCAATATCAGCCGCCAGGCGCTCGAGTACGGGCGATTCCGGGAAGTTCCCGAAGATGCAGAGGTTGAGAGTGCGGGTGCGGCGCTCGTAGAAGGAGACGCCACCCTCGCCGGTGATCGCATGGGCCAACCCCGGAATTTCTCCAATGGCGATGTCGTCGCCGTGCAGGGGCTCAACCTGCCAGTGTTGGCCTTCGTCTCCCGGTCCGGCTCATGCCGCGATCCGCGCTGTGCCGGCGAGATCCGGGCTTGTCAAGCTGTGAGACGACGCCGCACTGACGTCGGTCCGGAGTGCGCTGCAGCAGCGGCAGCAGTCACACCAGCCGGTTCCGGCCGGGCAAACAAGCCCGTCAGCAGAGCCCCTGTGTAGGGGCGCGACAGTCGACGTGCAGTCGGACCTGACCGAGGACTGTCTAGTCGCGAGGGTGCCAGCCGTCGACGTGACGCACTGGCGGAGGTGGAGCACTACTCGCACTTGCTGTTGTCGAGCGAGGTCGGGCAACCAATGCTTTTCAAGGCCCAGCTGATGCAGCGCTACCGTCGCCTCGTCCATCGCTTTCGACCATTGACCAGCGATCTGTCGACGTGCGCGGCCCAGACGGAGGTTGTCCGGGCTATCGGGAGCGGTACGCTTTGATGCTTGTTGGGACGAGCCCTGCCGATTCCGTGACGGTGGTCCGTGCATCTCCGGAGACCGGTACCAAAGTCGCCTTATTGGGCGGCACGACGATCAGGTCCCCGATCGGGATTATACGGTCGGCCTGCTGACGTTCGTCGCCCTTTGGCTCGGTCCAAATGATGTACACCAGCCGAACACTCATCGGCTCGCTGCCGTCATTGCGCACCGACAAGGTGGTGAACGGGCTGCCGCGGTGAAGTACCCGGCCGGACTCGTCCATCGGGATGACGACTGGCTCGACCAGGGTAGCCGGGGCCTCGACGGGTTCCGTGGCGCGGACGGACACAGCCACGTCCTCGGCTAGTTGGGCGCCATCGCCGCTGAAGACCAGCACGTCCAGGCCGCCGCCCGGCGGAACGACCAGCCGGCCCTGGTCGCTGCCGTAGACCGTGGTGACCTTGACCGTGGGTAGCGGGTCCCGATTGGCGTCGAGTGCCGTGAACTCCAATGTCGGGGCAAGCACGCGGGCGCTGTCGTTGAAGATGGTGAGCACCTGGTTCATGTATCCGTCATCGCTGGTGGCCGAGAACTGGAACCGCAGCGCGGCGGAGGGGGCAGGTCGAGCGATGAGCCCGCAGCCAGCGACGAGCAGCGTGGTTAGGAGTCCAGCGACCATCCCGAAGGACGCTGCTGCCTGTGCTCGTACGCGTGGACGTGTCATAGTCGGGAGAGGGATCGGCACCGCAGCAGGATACGGCGGATGCTTCGGCCTTCTCACCCCGGTGACGACGCTCCACGACAGTGCTCGGAACCTGCCGCTCGCGCAAGCGGGGCGGCTTCGAAGCAGGGCGACGGTCAACGTCTGCGAACGACACGTCAGCCCGTTACGTCAGCGCACCAGCCACCAACGGCGCTGATTGAGACCGTACCCGTCATCAGCGCTGCCCCGCACGTGCTGTTCGACCTGGAACTTCATGTCGACATAGGCGCTGCAACCTCGATGCCGTTACGAGTAGTGGCAATCCCGGCGCTCGTCGCCCCGAATCTACGGCGTCTGTTGAAGTAGCGGGCGGCCCAAAATTAGGTCCGCGGCGGAACCATACGACAGTGGGGCGTGAGCGATCGCGGGAGGCGTCCGGATCTGCGGCGAAGCAGCCTCGCGCCGGGGAATGCAGCTGTCCGCCAGTGGCGACCTAAACTAATGCAGCGTTACATCGCATGGTGGTGATCAGCATGATCGCGGTAGCGCCAAACTGCCCCCGATGCGTACGCGCCTGCGCCCGGCCCGGCATCGCGGCGAGCGGTAGAAGAATGTTCGCGCCCGAAGGTTTGCGCAGCTCAGCCCCATGTCGGACCTAAGGTCGGCACACAAGGTCGGACCGCAGGTCGGCATTCCCAGCCGCTGCGCGCTGGGGGAGTCTGAGCGCACGGAGTGATGATATGGGATTCGTGAGCCTTGCGGGTTCCGTAGAGGCTCACCTCTCGACCGTCGGTTGAGAGCGCGACTGGATCGGGTGCTCCCGCACGGATTGATCGTTGCAAGCACGGAGCTGCCGCGAGTCATAGCGGCTCGAATAGTCGGAGGGGACTTCATGAGCGTCAGAGCGATGAACAGCGAAAAGCCTGCGCCGGGCAATGGTCGATCAGCTGGCGGCTGATCATGCCGACAAGGGCTTGTCGTTGCGGCCGCAGGTGGAGGCGGCGATGCGGACGGTATCTCGCGAGCTGTTCACGCCGGGCCTTCCCCTGGGGGAGGCGTACGAGAACAGGGCGGTCATCACGAAGCGGCGCGGTGAGGAGAACATCAGCTCGGTGTCGGCGCCCTTCCTCATCGCGGAGATGCTCGGCCAGGCGGCCGTCGCGCTGGGAGGCCTCCGCGGCCGTGATGTGCTGGAGGTCGGTAGCGGCGGCTACAACGCCTCGCTGCTGCGGGAGCTTGTTGGCGCGGCCGGTTCGGTGACCACGGTGGACATCGACCCAGACGTGACGGACCGAGCAGTCGCGTGTCTCAAGGCGGCGGGCTACGACGACGTCAGGTTGTGTGCGCCGATGCTGAGCATCCTGTCGATCCTGGCCGCCGCTACGACCTGATCAGACGTAGGCGGCGAACCCGTTGCGGTACGGGAAGATAGAGCCTTCACCGTTGGCGCGTTTACCGACCATCAGGCCGCGTCCTGCCGCTCGATTTGGGTCTGGATGTACTCATCGATCCATTCCGGCAGGCTGCGGCGGTACTTGCCGTCCTTGATCGAGCGCAGTTCCCCGGTGGCGATCTTCATCTTCACTTTGGACAAGCCGTAGCCGAGGATCGCGGCGACCTCGGCGGGGGAGTGCCACTTGGGCTCGATGGGGACCGGACTTCTGTTGACGTGGTGCCTCCTTCGGTATGGCCTCACGGGCGCGGCTTTCGCCGGTGGACCGACTGACAGGGGGTGATGCGGGTGACGAGCGGTGCGGCCCGCAGCTGGCGGGAGCTGCGTAGGGTGACTCGGTGAGCACTGATGAAGATCGTGAGCGACTCGCCGAACAGCTCGTGGCGCTCCCGGTCCATGAAATCGTGGATGTCATGCGGAGGGTCTTGCCGCACTACACCGAGGACGAGAGCGGTCTTCGATCGGTGTTGCTCCTGGCTACCGCGACCACTGACGAGGACGCCCCAGACGTGCGTGACCTTGCGCTCGTCGTATGGCCTGACCGGGACTACTACGACGCTGGCCTCGGAGCCGACCAGGGGCTTTGGAACGAAGGCAGATGTGCGAAGTGCAATACGACCGTCACCTCGAACGCCAAGCGGGGGTACTGCCCGGTCTGCGGCTCCAGGTGTGGCCTTACCTGAGTCATCGGATGGCAGCCCGTCCGTTGTTATCACTGTGGAATTGTCAAAGAACGGCGTCCAGGCGGACTGTGGTTGACACGTATGTGTCAAGCGGTCAGGGATCGGGTGGCGGGGCGGTGGTCCGCCAGCTCGTCGGCCAGGGCGTCGAGGCCGGCTCGGTGTCGGGCGCGGGCCATGGCGGCGGCGGTGCGTTCGACTTCGCTGCGCCGGTAGCGCCGGAGCGAGGTCTTCGACGCCTGCCTCGCCGACATCGACCCCCTGGTCGGACCTGCTTGCGCGATCGCATGGCAGCGGCCACCCATCACCAAGAGCGCCGGGATGCTGCTCGGCGACTTCGGCCCTCGCGGAATCAACGCCATCGTCGCGCGCATGGAGTGCGCGATCATCTACCGCTTCGGACTGCGCCGCCTGATGTGGCACCGGTGGGTACTGCTCAGGCATAGTCACCGGGCCTGCCTGCCCGAGACATCTTCCAACGCCGTCGAGTAGGTCGCGACGAGGCCGTTGTGGTCGGGCACCGCAGCGTGCCGGGTGCGCTGCAAGATCTGCCGCTCGGCGTGCTGCAACGGAGACCGGCCGCCTCCGGCCGGTAGAGCGCGGGCCGGCGGTGGCCGCCGAACTGCGGGCGCAGGCGCTGCAACGGAGACCTGCCCCTTCAGTCATCGCGGGTGCGTCTTATCCATGAGCGGCGCGGCGACGTGGTACGACTGCTTCAGCGACAGACCGACGAAGCGGGCGGGCGGGTGACGACGAATAGAGTGGCAAATCTGCTGCGCGGGCGTGAGAGTCCGCAGCGGCCGACCTTCCTGGAACTGTTCTTCGATCTCGTGTTCGTCTTCGCGCTCACCCGGATCGTGCACGAGTTGGTGCTGGACTACACCAGGGGTCACGTCGCGGAGAGGTTAACCACTTCCCTTGCGGAAAACGGCGAGACTCTGCTGCTACTCTTGGCCGTCTGGTGGATTTGGACCCAGACGGCATGGGTGACCAGCAGATTCGATCCGTTCCAGCCGGCAATCCAGTTCGTTGTCCTCGCGACGATGTACGGGAGCCTGCTCCTGGCGGTCGCGATTTCGGGAGCTCTCGCCGAGACTGGCCTGCTCTTCGCGAGCACGTACGTCGCGATCCAGGTAGGCCGCACCCTCTTCTTCGTGTTCATCGTGCGGGGTCACAGTCTGCGTCGCGTCAACATGCTGGCACTCATCTGGTTCGGTGTGTCGGCAGTGCCGTGGCTCGCCGGGGCCTTCGCACCCGAGGTGACGCGTAATTCACTGTGGACGTTGGCCCTGGCGATCGACTACCTGGGGGCCAGATTCGGCTGGCCGGTCCCGGGGCTGGGCCGCTCACGGGGATCCCCGTGGGCCGTCGCGGGCGAGCACCTGGCCGAACGCTACTGGCAACTCGTCATCGTCGCGCTTGGTGAGACGATCCTGACCTCCGGGTCGAGTCTTCTCCGCGGTCCGATCGTGGCTGAACGAACATTGGCCCTTACCTTGTCGTTCCTCACCACGGTGTTGCTGTGGCGGATCTACTTCTACCGAGCCGGCCAGATCTTGGGCGAGGCCATCGCGGCATCCGCCGACCCCGGGCGGGTCGGTCGGTTGGCCGAGTTCTCCCACCTGCTCATGGTGTCCGGCATCCTTGCCACCTCCGCCGGTTCCGAACTCGTCCTCATAGATCCATCCGGAGACGCCAAACCTGCCTGGGTCGGCGCCATCCTCGGTGGGCCTGCGCTCTTCCTCGCCGGGCGCTCGATATTTGAGTATGTGGCCTTCGCCCGGGTGTCCCGGACACGGCCGATCGGGATCCTTGTCCTCGCGGCCATGGCGCCGGTGATGGTCGGCCTGCCGCCACTTGGGGTCGCCGTAGCAGCTATCGCCGTCCTGCTCGGCGTCGCCGTCTCGGACACGATTCGCGCCCACGGACGCCCACTCGAGCAGGCCTCGCCGCCACGCTGACGCGTATCCGGTCCCTAACCGATCAAAGTCGACTAGCTAGATGAGTAACGACCTCGTGCACGGTTGCGAGTCCTTGAGCATCGATGTTCGTTGTTGGCATCATGGTTGGTGCTGCGATCATGTTGAACCCTCGGATGACAGGTCTGTCTCGGCAGGTGATAGCGGGCCTGGTCGCGGAGTTGGGACCGCGGTGGCAGGCCCGCCACCGTGATCGGCTCGCGACGCGAACGCGTTGCCGCGGCGTTGGCGCGGGTGCGAAGCATCGGTTCGGGTTCGCCGACCGGTTGCTGGCCACGCTGGTGCACCTGCGGCACGGGTTGACCCATGACGTGGTAGCAGCCTGGTTCGGGGTGCACCGCTCGACGGTCACCCGCAGCGTCGCCGAGGTGCGGCCGCTGCTGGCTGAGCGGGGTTGCCGGGTGCAGGATGGAGTCCGGCTGCGCACTCTCGCCGACGTGGTCGGGTATCTGGGCCAGCACCCGCGAGCGTTGATGGACGCCACCGAGGTGCGGGTCCGCCGACCGGTCGAGGGCCGGGCGGGTAGGGACCGGTTCGTATCCGGCAAAGCCCGGTTGAATACGATGAAGGCGCTGGTGATCTGCGATCCGGCTGGTCGGCTGCTGTTCTGCGGCGAGACTCGGCCGGGCTCGATGCACGACCTCACCCAGGCGCGGACCGCCGGCCTTGTCGACCTCCTGCTCCACGCGCCCCTCGGGGTTCAGGTCCTCGCCGACGCCGGCTACCAGGGCTTGGGCGCCGACACCGCCGGCGTGGTCATCACACCGAAGCCCAAGCCGCGCAAACACCAGAAGTCACTGCCGCCGAGCGTCACCGCCGCGCACGACGCGGCCCGCAAACGGCACTCGTCGCAACGGATCCGCGTCGAGCATGTCATCGGACACCTGAAGAACTGGCGGATCCTGGCCCGCTACCACGGCCGACGCGAACACTTCGACGCCACCATCCGCGCGATCGCCGGCCTGCTATCCGACCACCAACACACCGACCGGACCGAGAACACCACCAAGCCGATCAAGGCCCTACCAGCCGCACCTCATCGCCGATGAGGTGACTGACCCTCCCGGCAACCGTGCACGAGGTCGTAAGGCCAGCCCGATTACGGCACAGCAACCGATCAGCGCATGAAACACGGCGAATGTCTTCGGGGTCTTGATGATAATCCCTATGGCTGCCGCCGCCACGGGTCCCGTGCTGTGCGGCGGGACAAGCCGAAATACGCGGCCAGGCTACCGGGCCATCGATTCCGCCGTCGCGTTCGGAGGGAGACTGTTCGACACGCCCGTCGCTCGTGAGCTCTCGGCCGTTCCGGGCCGGTCGATTCGTGTACCCGCTCCGAAACATATGGCTGACGTGAGATCGGTCAGTTCCGCGGTTGGGTGGCGGGCGGCTTCTGGTGCGCCGCGAGGATCGTGTCGAGCAGCATTGGGAACCGGGCGTCGAGGTCCTCGCGGCGCAGCGACAGCAGCAGTGTCCGGCCGGACGCGCGCTGGTTGATCACGCCACTTTCGCGCAGCACCCGCCAGTGGTGGGTGAGCGTCGACTTGGACACTCCCTCGACGATGGCGCCGCAGGGATGCTCGCCGCCGCTGGCGAGAACCTGGAGCACTGTCATCCGCAGCGGGTTGCCGAGGGCGGCCAGGACGTCCTCGAGCCGGATCTGCTCACGGGTGGGGTGATGAGGTTCAAGCACATTTGAAAGTGTACGCGGACAATCGAAGTGACGAACTCCGCGTAGCCAGGTTTGACAAGCGGCATGGACTGATAGTACGACTGTCCACGTACAATCAGTCGATTCGAGGGAGCCTCATGTCCATCACCGCAGCACCGCCCCGGCGGCTCGGTCAGATCCTGCTGCTGCTCGGGTTCGCGCAGCTGATCATCACCATCGACTTCAACATCGTCTACGTGGCTCTGCCGGAGATCGGTGACGCTCTCGGCTTCACCTCGCAGAACCTGCAGTGGGTGATCAGCGCGTATGCCGTGGCCTTCGGTGGTCTGCTCGTGCTCGGTGGCCGCGCTGCCGACCTGCTCGGCCGGCGACGGATGTTCGTGCTGGCGCTGAGCATCTATGGGGTCTCGTCGCTGGTCGGCGGCCTCGCCCCGAACGACGGCGTCATGATCGGCGTCCGCGCGGTGCAGGGTCTCGGCGGCGCGCTGCTGTTCCCCGCGACGCTGGCCCTGGTGAACACGCTGTTCCAGGAGGGCAAGGAGCGCAACCGTGCGCTGGCGGTCTGGAGTGCCTGTGGTGCGAGCGGTCTGTGCGTCGGTTCTCTCCTCGGCGGTGTGCTGACGAGTGCCTTCGGCTGGGCCGCGGTGTTCTTCGTCAACGTCCCGCTCGCCGGTGGCGCCGCCCTACTCGCTCTCGCGCTGATCCCGCGCGACGGTGCCCGCGAGCACGGCCGGACCTTCGACCTGCCCGGCGCCATCACCGCCACCGCCGGCATCACCCTGGTCGTCTTCGTCCTGGTCCAGGGCCCCGAGTCCGGCTGGGCCTCGCCCGAGATCCTCGGCTGCGTTCTCGCCGTCGTCGTCCTGCTCTCGGCCTTCGCCGTGATCGAGGGCCGCAGCGCCGACCCGCTGATGCCGCTGCGCCTGTTCAACAACCGCAGCCTCAGCACGGCGATGGCGATCGCGCTGGTCTTCGGCGCAACCTATAGCACCGTGCCGTACTTCCTAACCGTCTTCTTCCAGAGCATCCACGATTATAACGCCCTGCAGACCGGCCTGGTCTTCCTGGTACCGGCCGCGCTGATCGCGGTCGGAACCCAGATCAGCGGCCGGATGGCTGGCAAAGTGAGCCTGCGGATCATTCTCATCCTCGGTATGTCGATCGGCATCGTCGGCACCGCCGTGCTCGCCGCCGGGATGAACTCCGGTGGTTCCTTCCTCCAGGTGCTTCCCGGTGTCGCGCTCTACGGCATCGGTCAGGGCATCACCTGGACTGGCATGTGGATCGCGGCAGCGTCCGGTGTGGCGGGCAACGAGCAGGGTGTCGCATCCGCGATGACTTCGACGGCCATGCAGGTCGGCACCGCTGTCGGCCTCGCCGTGCTGGTCGCCGTCGCCAACAACGGCACCCGTGGTCTGACCGGCGACGCGTTCCAGGACAAGCTGGGCGACGGGCTGCAGTTGGCGGTCTACCTCGCGGCGGCCGGGATCGTGCTCGGCATCCTGGCCAGCTTCGCGTTCGCCAAGCCGGCCGTGGTGGCTGAGGACGAGCTCGAGCTCGAGCTCGAGCCCGTGACAGCCGGCAGCAAGGACTGACATGGCGGATGACTTCGACGTAATTGTGGTGGGAGCCGGCCCTGTCGGCTCCCTGCTCACCGCCGAGCTGGCGTTACAAGGCGTCCGGGTCGGTCTGCTCGAGGCGTTGTCCGCGCCCACCGGCAAGTCAAAGGCGGGGACCCTGCACGCTCGCACCGCTCAGGTTCTCGAGCGGCGCGGGCTGCTGGACCTGGTCGCGCTGAACCAGTCAGGTGGCGGCGCGGTGCCTTTCCACTTCGCCGGTATGTTCGACCTAGACCTGTCGAGGGTCGTCGACGAGGGCCCGGCGATCGTGGGCAGCCCGCAGGCGTACGCCGAGCAGATCTTCGCCGAACGAGCCGTGGCGCTGGGGGCCGAAGTCTTCCGGGGCGAGGAGGTCCTCAGCCTCACCGATCACGGTGACCGCGTGTCGGTGCAGACGGCGGAGGGCTGCTTCACCGCGGGGTACGTCGTCGGTTGTGACGGTCCGCGCAGCGCCGTCCGTAAGAGTGCCGAGATCGCCTTCACCGGCACCGAGGCGGCTGTGGCCGCGATGCTGGGGGAGGTGCGGCTTCTCGATCCGTACAACGCTCCGCAGGGCTGGCAGCGCAACTCCCGTGGCTGGACGATGGTCTCGGCGTCGCCCTGCGGGCCGAGCCGGATCTTCACCTACGACTTCCGGGGCCCGCATGAGAACCGTGACGAGCCGCTGACGCTGGAGGAGTTCAGCGAGACCGTCGACTACCTCGCCGGTCGTCATGTGCCGATGACCGACGGGGGCTGGCTGGCCAGGTTCGGCGATGCGGCGTTGCAGGCCGAGCAGTACCGCAGGGGCAACGTGTTCCTGGCCGGCGACGCGGCGCACGTGCACTTCCCGGCAGGTGGCCAGGGCGTCAATCTCGGCTTGCAGGATGCGCTGAACCTGGGCTGGAAACTGGCCGCGGCAGTGCATGGCTGGGCGCCACCCGGCCTGCTGGACAGTTACCACTCCGAACGCCACCCGATCGGCGCGAGGGTGCTGTACAACGTGCGGGCTCAGGTTGCGCTGATGCAGCCCGACCCCCGGATCGATTGGTTACGTGAGCTGTTCCGCGAGTTGATGGGGCTGGACCAGGTGAACGAGTTCCTGAGCCGGATGATCAGCGGCATGGACGTCGCCTACGACGTGGGCTGTCCGGACGCGCCACTTGCCGGCCAGTTGGCGCCGGACCTGCGGCTCAAGACGGATGACGGGATCACCAGCGTGGCCCGGCTCCAGCACGCGGGAAAGGCGTTCCTGCTGGATCTCGCCGGCTGTGCCGATCTGGGGGCGGTGGCAGCCGGGCGGCCGGAGCAGTTGACCGTGGTGACGGCAACCGCCGAGTCATCGATCGGGACCGACGCCCTGCTGGTGCGGCCCGACGGGTATGTGGCCTGGAGCGCGCGTGGTCGCGACGACGATCCCATCACCCTCGACCGCGCGATCACCCGCTGGTTCGGGACGGCTGGATAAGACGGCGACACAAGACCGCAACCACCCGGTACGACGACCCGCGCGCTGGGGTCGTCGTACCGGGTGGTTCTGGTCATCCGGCCAGTTGGCCGCCGTCGTACGACATCACGTGGCGAAACAGTTCCACCTGGCCGCGGGCGTCCAGTTTCCCGAACACGTGTCGCAGGCGGGTGTCGACTGTGTGCGGGGAGATCGCCAGGCGACTGGCGACCCGCCCGATTGGTCAATCCCTACGCGACCAGACGCGCTACGCGTAACTCGGCCGATGTCAGACGTGCCCGGCGGCTCGGCTCATCCGACTCGGTAGTCAACGTTTGCGGGTGCTGACCCAGATACCCGACCACGTCGGCGAGTGTGCGCGGCAGGACTCCGTCGTGCACCCCGCAACCCCGCTCGGCCAGCAGCGGCCGCGCCTCGGCGACGCTGCGGGTGACCGTCGAGCGCGTGCACCCCGAACCAGGCACGCCATGGGTCAACCGTGGCGCAGGTGCACCAGCGTTGCCAGCAACCGGTCGGCGAACCCGAACCGAAGCTTTGCACCCGCGCCGACGCCACGGCGACGCGTCCGCGTCGCCAGTCGATTACGGTGGCGGGTCTGCCATCATGGTCCCAGCTCCGCGACCACGCCCGCTATCACCTGCTGAGACAGACCTGTCATCCGAGGGTTCATCATGATCGCAGCACCAACCATGATGCGAACAGCGATCATCGATGCTCAAGGACTCGCAATCGTGCACGAGGTCGTAAGTCCTGACGTAGGCGATCCATCGCCATGATCGACAACCTCGCCAAACGCCTCACCACGGAAACCACCCCAACCTGGCGAGACGATTAAACCGGCACAACACACAAGGTGCGTGGATCAGACGGCCTCTTACCGGGAGGCCGTCCTATGTCGGCACGAACTCCCCGCCACATGCCTCCAACCAGGCCCATGACGTCGAAAAGCCCGAAGGTCCGTAGCTGCTGGTTCGCACTCGCGGCAAGGAGGCGTCCACCCGTGCGAACAGTCCCGAACAGATCCGAACACCTCGATGCCTTGCGAACCCAGGCGACCCCGGGTTGAGTAAATCAGCATGAAACGAACCCTTGCTGTAATCGCGGTCATCCTCGCCGTCCTCGTGGGAGCACAGGGCCAAGCTCTGGCTGCGGATTTCGCGAAACCCTTCGAGGATGACACGGGCTCTGTCACCTCCGGAAGCGGCGGCGATAGCTGCTCAGAAACCTGGGCCATCACCCCCGTCGCCGGATATGTTTTGAGAGGCAAAGGCTGCTTCACCAAAAATGGCGACGTCTGGCGCATCCAAGACGCGTTCCCGGACGGTACCCAAACTTTCGTCTACTGGGAGAACTGGCTCTTGTCCGGCGACGGGCCGGGAGCCCAGTGGAAGCCCTACCGATATGGTGAGTGCTCCAACAGTTCGGGCTCCGACACTTGGGCCAGATGCAACAAGGATTACTACGAGTCATCCAGTACCAACATCTACGGCGGCAAGGGTAGCAGAATTCGCTTCCAAACCTGCCGACGAGTCCCCGCGGACAACGTATGCAGCCCCGAGAGCATCGAGGCCGCGCCATGGATCAACAACAACGGCTAATCCAATGCCGCTCAGCTAAGAGCGAGTGTCAGATGAAGTGTGTAAGGCCTGGTCCTGAGCGAGAATGACTCAACCATCTTCTGAGATGGGGCGCCGCCGGTCCTTCGACCGGCGGCGCGCCATCTCGCTGTCACTCTTCGTCATCGGCCGGCGGCACCACCGGCATCGACCTCGATCGTACGGAGGCTGGGCGTTCTCTCGGTCATGCGTGCCCGAGGCCCCAATACTCCAACGTCACTTGATCTGCCGGCTGGCTTACTCGGCTAGCTCATGAAGAAGATCATGGCCGCGAGGCTCGCCCCCATGGTCAGGTGCTCCCAACGGAGCAGGTCCGTGATCGGTCGATTGCGCAGCCGGACGAGTGCGGCCGCCATCCAGCAGAGGTAAGCCGCCGTGGCGGCGCGTAGCAACACGAGCGCCGCGTCATGGCCGGTGACGATGCCGTGGTCCATCCGGGGCCCGGCGGCCATGTGGTGGATAGCCATCGACCCGCCGTGTTGATGCATCAGCACGGCGAGCGCCATGAGCACGGCCCCGGCCGTACGGTGCCACTCCACCTCCGGGCCGGGCTCGGTCGGACCGCTGGTGACGAGTGCCACCGCGAAGGCGAGGAGCAGCAGCGTGCCCGCGTACTGCACAACCGGTGCGGCGTCGAGGGTCACCGCGACCATGACAGCCACCATCGCACCCGCGAGCATCCGGGCCCTGCGGGACGCGCCCGCCCGCGGCACGACGCAGCAGCAGGCCGACACCGCGGCCGACCCGAGCATGATCATCTCGAGCGTCAGGACGTCACCGCCGGCGTAACGCCGGGGCGTGACCATTGGGCGGTGGGGCGGCCGTTGAGCCGCCACGGGTGACCACTGACCCGCGGCCAACCTTGGGGTGAGTTTTCCCAGTTCTCTTGCCGGCCGTACACGGTGAGGTCCAAGGCGTGGTAGCTGGTCGTCAACGCCTCCACGCCCCGCCCGGTGGTCCAGTAGGTTTCGTAGACCTGGTCGCCGTCGCGCAGGTAGCAGGCGATGAACCCGAATTCGCGACCGTCGGCCAGAGCCGGGTCGGAGTCTTTCGCCGAATACCAGGGGAACGGGTAGCCCATGAACTCCGCGAACGGGGCACTTTCGTCGTAGGGGCCCTGGCAGAACACGGCGTAGGTGACGTCCCGGGCGTGCAGGTAGTCCAGCATCTGCATGTGACAGGTCGAGAAGGTGCACCCCTCACACTGATCCCCGTACGGTTTGCCGTCGTGCCACATGTGGAAGTAGGCGATGAGCATCCGGCGGCCCTCGAAAACCTCCACCAGCGGGGTGTCCCCGCCGGGGCCCTGGACCGTCACCGTCGGCATCAAGGTCATCGGCAGCTGACGACGAGCGGCTGCGATCGCGTCTCCTTCGCGGGTATGGGCCTTCTCCCGGACCAGCAGTTCGTTGCGCTCGCGCAGCCAGGTCTCCCGGTCGACGACCGGGGGCGTGGCTGCGCTGGACGCGGGGGTTGCCGTCATGGCTGTCTCCTTCGTGGGGTGGGGATTGGTCACAGGTACAGACGACCGAGTCGGCGATCGTCATCGGTGACCGATGACGGATGGGGTCCGCGGTCGTCAGTACGGTTGTGAGGACCACTCAGCCCCGGGGAGATCACATGTCCGACTCGCCTGACGAGCAGGCGGTCTGGCTGCAGCGCGCCTTCGACGAGCACCGGCGCGAGCTACACGTGCACTGCTACCGCCTCGCAGGGAACGTCACCGACGCGGACGACCTGGTGCAGGAGGCCTTCCTGCGTGCCTGGCGGGCTCGCGACCGCTTCGAGGGTCGGGCGTCGGCGCGCACCTGGTTCTACCGGATCGCCACGAACGTCTTCCTCGACAGCCGTAAGGCGGCCGGTCACCGGACGGTTCCGTATGGTGACCCCCTGGAGTGGTCCACCGAGCTCGGTCCCTATCCAGACGCCCTGTTGGCCGACGATCCGCAGACCGGTCTCGCCGCCCGGGAGACCGTCGAGCTGGCCCTGATCGCAGCGCTCATGTACCTGCCGCCGCGGCAGCGGGCGGCCTTCGTGCTGCGCGACGTCTACGGCTGGACGCCGCAGGAGATCGCCGGCGCGCTCGACACCGCCGTAGCGGCCGTCAACAGCCTCCTCCAGCGGGCCCGCCACACCCTCCGGCGGCGCGCTCCGTCGGACCCACAGGACTGGCGCCGCCCGCAGCTCACCAGCGAGGACGAAGAGATCCTGCGCCGCTACGCCAACGCGAGGGACCCGGAGACGGTCCGGGCACTGCTCGCCGAGGACGTACGGATCACGATGCCGCCCGAGCCGCCGGTCGTCGGGATCGACGCGGCCGCGGAGTTCCTCGGCCGACCGCTCGACTGGCGTACCTTCCCCACCTCGGCCAACGGGCGCCCGGCACTGATCAACTATCTCCGCCGGCCCGGCAGCCCGCACTATGAGGCGCTGGTCGTCGACGTACTCCGGATCGAGAACGGGAAGATCGTAGAGAGCAACGCCTTCATCGGTGCCCGTCACGTCGCCGCCTTCAGCATGCCCGCCACGCTCGAGCCCTAGACGAGTAAGTCTCAAGCTAAGTGGCCGAGTCTGCGCTGGTAGTGGGATCGCCGGGCTCGGGCTTGGGATGTTCGTCGCCAGGTGGACCAGTGCAGGGTGTGGGCTGGGGTAGTGGCAGGGCGAGGACGAAGGCGTTGAGGAGTCGGCGGATCTCGGCGTCGGTCAACGCGATGATCTCCGGGTCGGGGTCGGGCTGCTGCGCGGTGGTGGCGGCGAGGATGGTCAAAACGGCCAGGGCGAGCATGGCCAGGGTGATGAACCGGTGCCAGCCGGTCCAGCCGCGGACCTGGTAGTGGTCAAGGAAGACCTGGCCTTTGCCGGTTTGGAACAACTCCTCGACGCTCCAGCGGGATCCGGCGACGGTCACGAGGGTGTGCAGCGGCACCAGGCGGGGTGACCAGCACAGGTAGAAGGCCAGCTCGCCGGTGGTTCGGTTGCGGCGGATGAGCAGCCCACCGGTGCTCACCGGGGCCGGTGGCGGTGGTGACCCAGGCCCACAGATAGTCGCGGGGACCTTTCGCTCCCGGTCCGCAGCTGTGCTGCTGCCACTCGGCGGTGGGTATCCGGTCGGCGAGGTCGTCGACGCGGATCAAAGTGCGGCCGTCGTTGACGTGCACGCGTCGGTCGCAGCCGACGGCCAGGACGTAGCCGATCCCGCGGTGTTCCAGGTCAGCGCGCAGGCCGGGGTCGGCGCCGTAAACCTCGTCGCCAGTCACCCACCCGACCGGGACACCGGCGTCCAGCGCAGCGGCGATCATCTGCCGGGCCAGGGCAGGCTTCGTAGCGAACCCGACGTCGTCCGGGACGCCGGCGGCGGTGAGACGGTCGGGGCGATCGCACCAGGATGTCTCGGGTAGGTAGAGCCGGCGATCGATCATCGCCCGCCCCGCCGGTGACACGTAGGCCAGGAACACCCCGACCTGGCTGTTCTCGACCCGGCCGGCGGTGCCCGTCTACTGCCGCTGCACCCCGGCCGAGCACACGCCCTTCTTCAGGAAGCCGGTCTCGTCGGTGACCAGCACAGCCTCGGGGTGGCCAAGCTGCTCGATCAGCCAATCACGCACGTCATCGCGGACGGCGTCGGCGTCCCACACCGCCGTACGCAGCAGCCGCTGCATCGCCTGCGGATCGTCGTGACCCGCCCGTTCGGCCAACGACCAGCAGGTCTTACGTTCCACGCCCGACAGCAGCCCTTCCACGAACTGCCCGGCGGTCCGACGGGGCTCCGCCCGCACGAACCGGTCCGCGACACGTGTCACCGCCTCGTCCAGGATGACCCGCCACCCGGTCGGGTCTACGCTGTGGCACACGGCCACCGCACGATCTTCGGTTGTCCTCACAAACCATCGATGATCAACGCGGTGGCTGTCCCCATGCCCGCGCCACGCCCAACGCCGAAGCCAAGTGACGTTGGAGTACTAACCGGCGGGTAGACGTGACGACGAGCCTGAAGAATGGCCTGGTGTTGTCGCTTCGCGACCCTCGTGGACGCGCGCGACTTCGATTCGGTCGCCGCCGGCCCGCTGGCCGAGGGGGTACGGCTCGAACCGGGCAGCGAGTTGTTCGGCGCCAACGTGAGCGCCGACGAGGTACGCGCCCTGCTCGACCGCTTCCCGGAGTCAGAGCGTGGACGGACCATCACCGCCGCCCGAGTCTCGACCTCACCCGGGGCTGCTTAGGCGTCCTCATCTCGACCGTCTCACCAGTTCAGACTGGTTCAGGAGGTTCCGCGCCCTGCTGAGCGTGGCCTTGGCAGTGGCCAGCCAGTAGGGCGAATGAATTTCGGTCCAGATGGCCACCGCCACCTCGGCACGGCGTTGGGCGAGGTCCGGTCTTCCGGCCGACAACTGAGCTTCGGCCAGGCAGTGCAACGCGGCCGCCTCCCCCCAGCGGTTCGCCGCGGCACGGTAGACCCAGAGGCATTCGGCCAGCACGCGCCGGCCCTCGACCTCCTTGCCCTGTTTGACGAGGACGTCACCGAGCCAGCACCTGGCGTGCGTCGCGCTCAACTGGTCGCCCAGCGACAGGCTGATCCGCTCGGCGGTGCGGTAGTGCCGTTCGGCGGCGGTGTAGTCGCCGCGCAGTCGGCTGACCTGCCCGAGGCAGCGCCACGCCTGCGCCTTCCCCGGCAGGTAGCCGATGGCCTCGCTGCGCCGCAGGCTCTCGTCGAACACCGCCACCGCTTCGTCGCGGCGTCCCTGCTCCATCAGCGTGACACCAAGGCCGGTCGTCGCGTAGATCAGGCAGTTGTCATTGCCGGCGGCTTCCGCGAGGTAGATGGCCCTGACGAAATGTTCCTCCGCTTCGGCGTACCTGCTCTGCAAACGGTAGAGGTAGGCCAACCCAGCCGAGGTGCTGGCGATGCGCGCCTTGTCGGAGGGATCAAGCATCTCGATTGCCGCGCGGTAGTGGCGTTCCGCTGCCGGGTAGTCGTCCACGATCGTCGACAGTTCACCCAGGTTGCGCCGCAGGCTGGCCCCGACCGGGCCACCAGCCACCGACCCCATCGCGCGGCTGTGCAGGTGCAGCCAGTCGTCGAAGTAGCCCGACAGCTGCATGAATGGCGCAAGGGCCACGATCAGGCCAGCTGCCGGAAGCGGCACGGACGAAAGCATGTCCTCGGCGAGCGTCTTGAGAAAACCGTACTCGTCCCGGAACCAGGCAAGCGGGTCGTCCAGCACCGCGTCACGTGTCTGGACGCTGAACGACCAGGGCGGGGCAGCGAACGGCACCTCGTCGAAGTCCGTGTTGACCCGGATGCCGGCGGCGCACGCCAGGCCCAACGCCCCGCCGAGCATCCGCAGCCTCGCCCGCTCCGTCTGGACCGGCGTGAGGATCTGCGCCGCCTTGTCCCGCGCGAACGCGGCGACCAGGTCGTGCATCCGGTAGCGCGGTGCGGCGTTGTCGGTGTAGCGCACAAACAGCAGATGCAACTCCGTCAGATCGTCGAGGAGCTTCGTCGCGTCGGCCGGCGAGGTGTCCATCAGGGCCGCGAGTGCCCACGGGGCGACATCGACTGTGTCGATCTGTGCCAGATAGGACAGCGCCTCCTGCTGGTTTCTGGACAGCGCCGCATACGTCAGCTCGATGCTGGCACGTACCGCCACATCGCCCACCGTCAGCTCATCAAGCTTTCGATGCTCGTCGGCGAGGGCTCTGGCCAGAGCGCCCAGAGGCATGTCCGGGCGAGCGGCCAGGCGGGCCCCGGCGATCCATACGGCCAGCGGAAGCCGGTCGCAGCGGTTGACGATCTGGAACGCGGAGGGTTGTTCCCGGGCGACCCGCTCCTCACCGATCATGCGTTTGACCATCTCCAACGCTTCCGGCTCGCTGAGCAGTCTCAGCGGCACCCGAAAGCCGTCCAGCCCGGCTAGGACGCTCCGGCTGGTGACGATGGTGGCGGTCTTCGGCCCCGAGGCGATGAGAGCCTGGACATCCCGGCCCGCGGCGGCGTTGTCGAGAACGATGAGCACGCTTCGCTGGGCGAGCAGGCTGCGGTAGAGGTTGATGCGCTCTTCGAGCGCGGCGGGCACGGAGTGGCTGCTGACGCCGAGGGTGCGGAGGAAGACACCGAGAACGTGCCAGGAGACGCCCGACTGGGGGTGCGGGCCACGCAGATCGGCGAACAGTTGTCCGTCCGGAAAATGCTCGACGGCCAGTTGCGCCAGCCGGACCGCGAGGGTCGTCTTTCCCACCCCGGCCGGGCCGGTGATCACTACCGTACGCGCGCTCTGCCCGTCGGCGCGCAGAATGTGCCCGGCTCGGGTTAGTTCCGCCTTCCGCCCCACAAACGAGGTCGGCCCACTCGGCAGCAGATACGGTGTGACCAGGTCTGCCCTGGCGGGGGCGGCACCGGCAGCGGCGGCGGTCTCCCCCGCGACCTCCAGCTGAGCCAGCTGACGACGCAGGCGTACCCATTCGGCCACCTCGTCCGGCGGCAGTTCACACGCCTCCGCGATGGCGATCACGATGTCCAGGGACGGCAGTGTCGGTCGAGCGAGCGCCGAAGCCAGGGTGCTCGCGGGCACGATCCGCCCTCTCTCCCGGGCCAGACGGGTCAGATCCCGGAAGGAGCGCCCCGACCACGCTTTCAGCTGGCGGAGCGCTGCCACATATTCCTCTGCGGTGGTCGTCGTGCTGGGTACCGGTGCTGGATGTGGCACGGTGCGGAGTGTAACTGGCTCCGCAGCCCATTCGGAGTGGATCTTCCGTTCAGGGGTCTGCAGTGGATGTCGCCAGATGGCGGATGAGGGTTAGTCATGCGTATCTGCGTCGCCTGCCGTGCGGACCAGCGCACCGTTGTTCGTATCGGCAGTTGGGGCGTGCCGCACGGTACTCCCGGGCACCAGGTCAACTACCGGTGGAGCAGCCTGTCCGCATGTCCCTTGTGTGGAGCCGGCCTTCTCGTGCACTTCGATCATGATTGTTTCCACCAGCCCTGGGAGGAGCCGTGGGACATGGACTGGTCGTGGCCGGTCGGCGTTGACGGAGTTCAACAGTTGCACGCTGCTCTTGCCCAGTGTCCGGATCCGCTGCATCCGGCGTGCGAGTGCCCTGTGCACCGGTCGTTGCGGGACAGCATCGAGAGGCCACCGTCGCTTGAGGTTCCGGTGACGGTTGTACTGACCGAGGAAGGGCTGCCGCAGGTTCGGTCAGCACGCATGCCGTGAGAGCGGGGCGGTCAGACCCGGCGGGATTCTGTGAGTGCCCCCCCGAAAACCCCGTCCAGTCGTTGACGAAGGGTGACAAGGAGGATGAGCGCCTGGCGGTGTCTCTGCAGCTCAGTGAACACTTTCGGCAGGCAATGGCAAGCTTGGTCCGACTACTGCCGGTAACAAGGGGTCGTCGGTTCGAATCCGGACGACCTGATCAGATCCACTGGATGACTTCGCCCGCTGACTCCAGCGTGCCATCACGACGAGGGGTGCTACCACGACAAGAGGAGGATCGCGGCATGGGCGCCTGGCAGATCAAGCGGCGCAAGCGCCATGACGTCCCTGGCACCGGGCAACGAAGTTGAGAGCATCGGCGTATCGTTTCCATGGGTGGTGCGCCCGCCTGCGCTCATGGATAGCAGCCCACGCCTGGCCATCTGATTCGAGCCAAGAGTCCACGACTCAGCGCGGTGTTCACCTGCCTTGGCAGGGTCTTGTCATGCTGCCGGTCCATGCAGGGCGTGGGACTGCTCCGGAGGCATCATGAATGATCAACATCCGCGACGGGCACCACGGCCCGGCCGGGCTCGGAAGCGGGCAATCCGTGCACAGGCCGCACAGACTGGTGTCGCCTACTCCGTCGCAGCACGCCAGTTGGAGGCCGTCGGCCTACAGCCGGGCGAGACGGTCGCGAGCTACGGGCGGACAATCTATCCCGGCATTGATGATCCACACCGACGGCGCGTCGTGGAGCTCCGCGAACGACGTACCTTCGCGGAGCGGCTGGCTGACACCCGGCGGGCCTCGATCCTCCCCGAAGGCCGGGCCCAACACGTGGTTGAGCGGTTTCCGCCGACCCGTGGCCTTCCGGGGTCGAGGGTGGGTCCGCTCTACCACGGCGAGGGCCGGCAGGAGTTGCTGTCCATGCTTTACCTGGCCGTGACGGTGGAGTCGCCGGGCCTGGTGCCCGAGGTCGGCGACCTCGCATGGATCGCTGAGATGGGCGAGGAGACGGCGCTCGACATGGCTTGTGCGGAGCTGGACAGGCAAGCACGGTCTCTGCTCGAACGGGATCCTGCAGACCTGTGGCCGCTGCTGGAACGGTCACTGCGATCGAGCCGGAACGGCGCGGACTGGCGCCTGCGGCAGATCGCCACTCGTCTGGCGCCCCTGGCGCAGACGATGTGGGCGCCAGGCGAGGGAGCGGACGGCGAGCCGTACGTCGACGAGCCGCCCTTCAACGGCGTCCGGCAGATCCTGGACGCCGTGTTGATGATCGCGGATGACGGTCATGCCCCCGGGACACGGGTACGGGTGCTAGCCAGCTCGCACGAGGGCAGGGTCGCCACGATCGTGGAGGCGGTCTGGGGAGCGCCGGCCCCGCCGGTCGCGTACCACGTCCAGATCGACGGATCGGCCACCACGCTGACGGTGAGGACCGACGAACTGATCGTCCTCGCCGGCCAGGAATCCTTGCCACGCTGATCCTCGTAGCCACGAGGGCCCGGCTGCTGCGTAGCCGGGCCCTCGCAGCTGGTGGAAAGACGATGGTGTCGTCGATCCGGTTGAGGAACTCAGGCCGGAAGTGTTGCTTCGGCCGATGGTCACGGCGGGTACGTCGTGCGCTGATCGTCCCTGTCGAAGGACCCGGAAACCTGTCTCGCTGCCACGCGCCATTCCCAGACAGAAGCGAATCGTCCAGGGTTCGAGTTCGAATGAACATTCCCGGCGGCCTGCCGCGAGCCTAGCGTCGGAAGCCGCCGTGCAGGGGATCCGCCCGCTCGGTTCCCGCACGGCACGGAGACGATGTGGTCAACGAGATCGGCCGGACGGCGCTGCCCCCGCGCGTCGAGCCCGAGGTGAAGACGCGAGCGGACGGCGTCGTCCTGCGTGTGCAGCGCGACGGACGAACCGTCCTCGACGAGGTCCGGCTGGGAATCCGCGTCGGTGGCGTCGACCTGGACGTCGGGTCGGTCCTCCTGCGCTCCCGTCATCGCGAGATCACCGACGAGTGGATCGCCCGGTCCGGCAAGGCGACGGGAACCCACCGGTACGCGCATCGTGAGACGGTCCACGAGCTGCGCCACGCGAGTGGGCTCGAGTGGCAGATCCACGTCCGGGCCAGCGTGGACGGGGTGGCCGTCCGCTACGTGCTCGCCCGCCTGGAGGGCCACGGCCGGCTCCACGCCGACCGCACCCGGCTCACCGTCGAGGCCAACGCCCGCGTGTGGGCACTCGATTACCAGACCTGGTACGAGACGCCGCGCTTCGGTGCTGACGCCGCCGAGCTGCCGCCGGGCGCCTACGGGTTCCCGCTGCTCGTCCGCTCGCCCAGGGCGGGGGAGTATCTCCTGCTCACCGAGGCGGCGATCGACGGCCGTTTCAGCGGTGCCCACGCCGAGATCCGCGATGACGGCGAGGCGCGGTTCGCACTGGCCGACGAGTCGATCGAGATCACGCGTGGTCCGGTGACCCCTTGGCGGGTGTTTATGATCGGCGACCTCGCCGCGATCGTCGAGAGCCGCTTCGTCGACGAACTGGCGCCCGCACCCGACCCGTCGGCGGACACGCGGTGGGTACGTCCGGGGCGCGCCGCCTGGTCGTGGTGGTCGGACTTCTACTCCGGTGCCCAACTGCACCGGCAGCGACACTTCGTCGATATCGCCGCGCGTTTCGGCTGGGAGCACCTCCTCATCGACTGCGGCTGGGACGAGACGTGGGTTCCCGAGATCGTGGCCTACGCGAGTCGCCGTGGTGTCCAGGTGCACCTGTGGGCGGTCTGGCACGACCTCGACGGGCCGGAGAATCTGGCGAAGCTCGCCCTGTGGCGGTCCTGGGGGGTCGCTGGCATCAAGGTCGACTTCATGGAGTCCGAGTCGAAGGAACGCTACCGCTGGTACGACACGATCCTCGCCGAGACCGCCCGGCTCGGTCTGCACGTGAACTTTCACGGTTCGGTCATCCCGCGCGGGTGGGCGCGGACCTGGCCGCAGGTCATCGGCTACGAAGCGATTCGCGGCAGCGAGTACTACGTCTTCTACCAGGGCACGCCCCTGACCGCCGCGCACAACGTGATCCAGCCGTTCACCCGCAACGTGGTCGGGGCGATGGACTACACACCTGTCGCGTTCGGCGCGCCGGGGCGGACCACGAGCGACGGTCACGAGCTGGCGCTCAGCGTGGCCTTCGAGTGCGGCATCACCCATTTCGCCGACGACGTCGACGCCTACCTCGCCAGGGCGGACGCCGCGCGGTTCCTCGCGGAACTCGCGCCCGTCTGGGACCAGACAGTGCTGCTCGCCGGTGACCCCGACCACGAGGCCGTCATCGCCCGCCGATCTGGCGACCGCTGGTTCATCGGCGGCATCGCCACCGGGCCTGCGCGCCGTCTCACCATCCCGGTCGACCGGCTGGAGCTCGGGCCGGCCGACGCGTGGATCGTCGGCGACGACGCCGAGGGCGGCCTGGCCTCCCACCGGCGACCCGTCAACGACAAGCTGGTCGTCGACGTCGCGGACAACGGCGGCTTCGTCGCCATCGTCGCCGCCCGTGGGGCCCGGCTGCACCGGGCCGTCGAGCGGCCCGAACAGGCCGCCCCGCGGGTGGACCCGCCGGTCCAACTGCTCGCCCCGGACGGCGCGGCCATCCTGCTGACCGACGGACGCCTGCGGCTACCGCCCGGCTGGTCGGCGGAACACCTCGACGGTGACTGCTGGAAGGTCCGTGCGCCCGCCGCCCTGGCACCCGGTCGGGCCGGCGTGGTCACTGTCGAGACGCCGGGCGAGGACGGCGTCCCGATCGTGGCGCACGCCCGCCTGTTCCGACCCCTGACGTCCGGCTCCCATCGCCTGTCGGCGCTGACCATTGTCGCGTTCGAGAACGAGAGCGGCCCGATCGAACGCGACCAGAGCAACGGTGGCGGCAACCCGGGCGACGGCCGCCGCATGCGTATCGCGGGCACCGAGTTCGACGACGGGCTCGGCGCGTCCACGCCGTCGCGGATCGAGCTCTACCTGGGCGGTGCGGTCAGCCGCTTCACCGCCCGCATCGGCATCGACGACGAAACCCCCGGGACCGCCGCGCGGATGAGCGTGCACGCGGACGGGGTCGAGCTGTTCAGCGCCGACGTGCGCTCAGACGAACCTCCGCGCGACATCGACGTCGGCATCCCCGGCGCCGTCACGCTGAGCCTGCGCGCGGACACCCTGCCCGACCACCCGGAGCCGGCCCATGTTGATTGGGCGTCGGGCCGCCTCCACCTCCACCACGACACCGCCACCACCCCGGTCGAGCACTGACGCTCGACCACCCACCAAGGAGAAACCATGCGAAACGGCAAGAGATGGGTCGCCGCCGCGGCCCTGCTGGTCACCCTCGCCGCCACCGGATGCAGTAGCGCCGGAGGCGACGGCAAGGTCACCCTGAGCTACGCGACCTGGAGCGACGACCAGAAGCCGGCCATGGAGGCGATCGCCAAGGCCTTCGAGGACAAGCACCCGAACATCGACGTCCAGGTCCAGGTCCTGCCGTGGCCCGAATACTGGTCCACCCTGCAGGTCGGGGCTGCCGGACGCACCGCACCCGACGCGTTCTGGATGCTCGCCGACCAGTTCCCCGCGTACGCCAAGGGCAACCAACTGCTCGACATCACCGACGCGGTCAAGGCGGCAGGCGTCGACCTGGCCGCGTACCCCAAGGCCGTCCTTGACCTGTACGACGTCGACGGCAAGCTGCTCGGCCTGCCGAAGGACTTCGACACGAACGCGATCTGGTTCAACAAGGCCCTCTTCGACAAGGCCGGCGTGGCCTACCCGACCGACAGTTGGAGCTGGGACGACGCGCGCGAGGCTGCCCGAAAGCTCACCAACCCCGCCGCCGGCGTGTGGGGCATCGCCGCCCCGATCGACCGCCAGGGCGGCTACTACAACAGCATCTACCAGGCCGGCGGCACAGTGATCGGCGCCGACGGCAAGGCTGCCATCGACAGCCCGGAGGCCGTCTCCGGTCTGCAGTTCTGGACCCAGATGCACGCCGACGGTCTCTCGCCGACGCTCAAGCAGCTCTCCGACACCGAAGCGGTGCAGATGTTCATGGACCAGAAGGTCGCCATGTACTTCTCCGGCTCCTTCTGGGCCCAACGCCTCTACGGCGACCAGGCGCTGCGCCCCCACGTCGGCGTCGCGCCGCTGCCGAAGGCGAAGCAACGGGCCACGATGATCAGCGGCATCCTCAACGCCGGATACGCCGGCACCAAGCACCCCAAGGAACTCGCCGAATTCCTCATCTTCGCCAGTGGTAAGGACGCGGCTGCCATCCAGGCCAAGAGCGGCGCGGTGCTGCCCGCCTACCAGGGCACCCAGCAGGGCTGGCTCGACGCGATGCCCGAGTTCAACCTGAAGGTCTTCGTCGACGCCGTGGACTACGCCGTGCCACTGCCGATCGCCGGTGACGCCGCCAAGTGGACCGGCCTCGAGAGCCAGTACCTCGCCCCGGCGTGGGAAGGCAAGCAGAGCGCCGCCGACGCCGCCCGGGCGTACAACACAGCCATCAACGAGGTCCTCGCGCAGTGACCACCGACGTCGCCCGTCCTTCCTCGCGGCGGCGTACGCGCCGCCGCGGGGGAGGACTGCTGCCCTCACCCGGATGGGGCTACCTGATGATCGCCCCGGCGCTCATCGGCCTCCTCGCCCTCTACGTCTGGCCGTTCCTCACCACCTTCGGCAAGAGCTTCATGGACGTTCCGGCCTTCGGGCCCGGGACGTTCACCGGAGTCGACAACTACACCGAGCTGCTCGGCGACGGGCTCTTCTGGCAGGCCCTGCGCAACTCCGCGCTCTACACCGCGATCCTGCTGCTCGGCGTTCCCGTCGCGATCGTGCTCGCCGCGCTCATCGAGCAGGTCAGCCGCGGCCGCGCCTTCTACCGCGTCCTGTTCTTCCTCCCGGTCGTGACGCTGCCCGTCGCGGTCAGCATGGTCTGGCGCTTCATCTACAACGGCGACTTCGGCCTGCTGAACTACGTCCTGTCCCTGGTCGGCATCCCCGGGCAGTACTGGGTCGCCGATGCGACCTTCACGATCTACGCGGTCGGTGTCGTCGGCATCTGGATGAGCCTCGGCATCAACCTCATCATCCTCGGAGCGGGGCTCCAGTCGATCCCGCAGGACCTGTACGAGGCCTCCTCGCTCGACGGGGCGGGACGGATACGCCAGTTCTTCCGGATCACCCTGCCACTGCTGTCGCCGAGCGTGTTTCTGGTGACTGTGCTGACGGTGATCTCCGCGCTGCAGATGTTCGACCTGATCTTCGTGATGCTCCGCAGCGTCAACAACACCGCCCTGGCCGACTCGAAGACCATCGTCTACCTCTTCTACGAGAAGGCCTTCGTGCAGTTCGACCAGGGCTACGGGGCCGCGATCGCGATCGTCCTACTCATGGTGATCATGGCCGCGACCCTGGTCCAGTTCCGCCTGCAACGTCGGTGGGTGTTCTATGAGTGATCGGATGCTGCGCAGCAGACGCGGGGAGCGCGCCACAGCCGGATCGAAGGCCGCCCGCCACGGCGAGTGGGTCGTCCACCTTTTCCTCGGCGTCGCGGCGGTCGTCATGGTGGCGCCGTTCGTCTGGCAGCTGCTCACCATGTTCAAGTCCAACCGCGAAGCGTCCCAGATGCCGCCGACGTTCCTGCCCGAGGCCCCGACCTCCGGCGCCTTCGCCACGTTCTTCGGCTCGGTGCCCTTCTGGGCGCAGCTCACCGTCTCCGTGTCCGCGCTCGTCCTCCGCGTGATCGGGCAGCTCGCCGTCTCCGCGCTCGCGGGCTACGCGTTCGCCCGGCTCCGGTTCCCCGGTCGCAGGCTCCTGTTCGGGCTGTTCATCGCCATGCTCATGGTGCCCAGCCAGCTGTTCCTCATCGGACAGTTCGAGATCATCAGGGACTTCGGGATGCTCGACACCATTCCCGCCCTGGCGATCCCGGGCATGTTCTCGGCCTTCGGGATCTTCCTGATGCGGCAGGCGTTCATGTCGATTCCCGCCGGTTTCGAAGAGGCCGCCCGGCTCGACGGCGCCGGGCCCCTGAGGACGTTCTGGTACGTCATGCTCCCCATGGCCCGCCCGACCATGGCGGCGCTGGCCGTCCTCACCTCGCTCTACTCCTGGAACGACCTGCTCTGGCCGCTCATCGTGACCCCGCGCGGCGACAAGCGCCCCATCACCGTCGGCCTGGCCGGCCTCCAGGGCCAGTTCGGAACCGACTACCCGACCCTCATGGCCGGCGCTCTCGTCGCGTCGCTGCCGCTCATCCTCATCTTCCTGGCGCTGCAGCGACAGTTTTTCTCCGGCATCGCCAGCAGCGGCCTGAAGGGTTGAACCATTGTCGGGCGGCGCCGGACGCGGTGTCGACCGGCGGTGCTGGTTCGTCCGGATACCACGCCGGTATCCGGACGGATCAGCCGGCCGCACCGACCGCCGGGTACGACAGAGCTATCTGCCCGCCCGCAGCCTCACCGAGCGCATTCGGTCACACCTCGTAGCCGTCGTGGCGGCGGCGGAAACCGCTCGGGCTCATCCCGTGGTGCTTCCGAAAAACCCGCGAGAAGTAGAAGGCGTCGTCGAAGCCGAGCTCGGACGCGACCTCGGTGACCGTCGCACCCGTCGTGTCGAGCAACTGGCGCGCCCTCGCCATGCGCAGCGCGGTGTGGTGAGCCAACACTCCGCCCCCGGTCGCCCTGCGAAACAGGGTGCTCAGATGCGACGGAGACACCCTCACCAGCCGCGCCAGCTCGGGCACCTTCACATTGCTGTCGAGCCGTTCGGCCAGGTAGCTCATGGCGCGCTGCAGTGGGTCTCCCGGCTCGGGAAGTAGCCGATCGACGCTGATCTGGGTCAGTAGCTTCCACGCCGTTCCCGCCGCGCCCACCAGACGGATGGGGGACTGGTCGCGCTCAAGGCCGGTGACGATCTCGTCCAGCAGCGCCGCCGCTCGACCGATGGCCCGCACCGGCACCACGGGCCGCTCGGTGGTGGCCTCCATGCAGTCCATGAGCATCGACACGTCCGAACCCACCAGATGCGCCCACCAGATCGTCCAGGGATCGCGCTCGTCGGCACCGTACTCGTGCGCGACGCCACGGGGGATCACCAGCGCCTGCCAAGCTCCGATCCGGTGCGTGCCCGACCCGACGCGTGCCCAGCCCGAGCCCGTGGCACACACGATCAGAATCACCTCGGGCGTGCCCCGAGGGCGATGCATCCGGTGGTCGGCGGCATCCGGGTAGTACCCGGCGTCGGTGACGAGGAGCCGCCCGGTGATGGGGCGCCGCAGCGCCTCGGCGACGATTGGACGGGGCACCGAAGCCAATCGCTGCCCCCGAAAACCCTCCTGGAGCGGCATCGGCCTATCGTGGGCCGTCACCAGCGAATTGTCCAGGCTGTGGGCCAGCCGACGGTCATCCCACCGGAGTGAGGTCAGGCGACCCGATGGCCTGCCGGTGTTCGGCCGGGCTGAGACCGCGTACCCGTTTGAAGGCCGCGCTGAGTGCGAATGAGCTGCCGTAGCCGACCTGGCGGGCCACCGCGCCGACGGTGGCGTCCGGTTCGCGCAACAGGTCGGCGGCCAGCGCGAGCCGCAAGTTGGTGAGGTACGCCATCGGAGGCTCGCCGACCAGTTCGGTGAACCGGCGGGCCAGCACCGCCCGCGAGATACCGGTGCCGGCCGCGAGGGTGGCCACCGTCCAGGGCTTCGCCGGGTGGTCATGCAGCAGCCGCAGCGCCCTGCCGACCACCGGATCGCCGTGCGCCCGGTACCAGGCGGGCGCCGCCGCCTCCGGCCGGGAGAACCAGGCCCGAAGTACGGCGATGAGCAGGAGGTCGAGCAGCCGGTCCAGGACCACCTCCTGCCCCGGCTCGTCCTTGGTCATCTCGTCGCCGAGCAACGGGATGAGCGGGCTGTCCAGTGCTCCGGCCGGCAGCACCAGGAGATGGGGCAGGACCCTCAGCAGCCGTTGGCTGACCTCGCCCTGCAACTGGTACGTGCCGCTGAGCAGCACCGCCGTCCCGTCAGCGCGTTCGCCCCAGGTCCGGACACCCAGGTCCATCACTTCGCACAACTCGTCCCCGGTGGGCGTGGTGCTGTGCTGATCGGGATGAATCACTGCCTGCGGCGCCGTGGCCGGGTCGTCGGCGATCGTGTACGGCTCCGGGCCACGGATGATCGCGACATCGCCGGGGCGTAGCGGCACCGGAGCGCCCCGGTCCGGCACCACCCACGCTGTGCCGCGCAGCATGGTGACAAGGGTGAGGGGCGCGCGATCCTGGATCCGTACCGACCAGGGCGGGTCGAACACCGACCGCATCAGAAACGCGCCGCGCGCCCTCGGCCCGTCCAGCAGCCCCGCGAGCGCATCCATGCGCTCAGGTTAGCCCTGTGACGTGGGCGGTCGAGACGCCGGGACATGCGATCGAGAGCCTCACCCATTCCCGGTGCGCTAGCTTCAGACTTGACTGGTTGGCATGACGAAGACCGTTGATGAGCAGCCAATCCTCGTACTGGGCGGCACCGGCAAGACCGGCCGCCGGGTGGTGGACCGGCTCGCCAAACTCGCCCGGCCGGTACGGGTCGGCTCCCGCTCCGGTGAGCCGCCGTTCGACTGGACCGACCAGCGCACCTGGGCACCCGTACTGGACGGGGTTTCGTCGGTCTACCTGGTGTACTACCCGGACCTGGTCGCGCCGGACGCCCTCGCGACGATCCGCTCGTTCACCGAACAGGCGGTGTCCGGCGGGATCGAACGGTTGGTTCTGCTTTCCGGCCGGGGCGAGGAGGAGGCCAAACTCAGCGAGCGGGTGGTCCAGGACTCCGGAGTGGCCTGGACGATCGTGCGGGCGAGCTGGTTCAGCCAGAACTTCAGCGAGGACTTCCTGACCGACTCGATACGCGGCGGCGAGGTAACCCTCCCGGCCGGGAACGTGCCGGAGCCGTTCGTCGACGCCCTCGACATCGCCGACATCGTGGTCGCGGCGCTGACCGACGACGGGCACGCGGGGCAGCTCTACGAGGTGACCGGCCCGCGGCTTCTCACCTTCGCCGAGGCGACCTCGGAGATCGGCAACGCGCTCGGGCGGGAGATCCGCTACCGATCGGTTTCGCCCGAGGAGTACGCCGCCGTGCTGGCCGGGTACGACGTGCCGGCGGAGCTCGCGGCGGTGCTGACCGAGCTGTTCGGCAAGGTCCTGGACGGCCGTAACGCGCAGCTCGCCGATGGTGTGCAACGGGCCCTGGGCCGCAGGCCGCGCGACTTCACCGACTATGCCCGGGACGCCGCCGCCGCTGGTGCATGGGACACGTCACCCGGTGGAGACTGGGCATGAACGCCACAGTGGCTGCCTGGTCGGCGGCGGCGACCCTGGTGGTCACGGGTGCGATCACCGGTGTCTACTACGCTTTTTCGGTGGCGGTGATGCCCGGTCTGAACGCCACCGACGCCGGCACCGCGATCCGGGCCATGACGAGCATCAACCAGAGGATCCAGAATCCGCTGTTCTTCGTCACGTTCTTCGGCCCGCTCGTCGCCGCCACGGTGGCCGGTGTGTTCCTGTTGATCCTCGGGAAGCGGTCGGCGGGTGTGCTGTTCCTGATGGCCGCGGGGGTGTACCTGGTGGGCGCGTTCATCCCGACGGTGGTCATCAACGTGCCGATGAACGAGAACCTCGACGCCGCAGGCGTGCCGACCGATCCTGCGGAGGCGGTCCGGGTGTGGGCCTCCTACTCGTCGGCCTGGACGTGGTGGAACTCGGTACGCGCCGGTGCCAGCCTGATCAGCCTGTTGCTGGCTGGTCTCGGGGTCTACCTCTCGGGCACGTCCCGATGACGTCGCCGTCCGGTGCGGGCAGGGTGGCCAGTTCCGGGCGGCCGGCGGGCGGTAGCGCTCGGGCCAGCCCTGGTAGCGGAGCTGGTGCGTTGCCGCGCATTTCCTGTGGCCGGCACCCACTGTCCCGGACTCAGGGCGTAGCGGGTAACCCGGCGCGGCACAGCTCAAGAGCGTCCCGAGCACCGCGCAGGGCTGCGATCACGTTGGGCGAGGGCCGCACGTGCACCTCGGGTAAATCGAAACCGGCTGATCCCTTGGTGATCGGGTAGGCCAGCTGCTCACGCCCGAGCCGGAACTGGGCGTCGATGCCGGTGCGGTTGCCGCGCGGATCCTGGCGATGCCAGCGGCCCGCGAGGTATACGGCGACGAGGCCGTGCAGGAAGGGTTCTCCCCCGTCGGTCAGCTGTTGGTAGCACAACCCAGCCGGAACGCCGGCGGCCCGGGCCACGGCCACCAGCAGGTGCGACTTGGCATAGCAGAGGCCGACGCCGGCGCTGAGCACCTCGCCGGCGGTGACGGTGATCCGCGGATCCTGGGCGTCCACGGAGTGCCGGATCCGGTCACGAACCCATTCGAAGGCAGCCCGCATGAAGTCGACGTCATCCGGATGCGCCGCGCGCAGTTCACCAGATAGCGCCCGCACTGCCGGATGGTCCACCTCGACAACCATGTCACCGGCCAGGTACTCCATCGGTTCGCCCGCGATCAGTTGCATGACTGTCCCTTCCCCTGCGGCTGGTCGGATCGAGGCTCTCCGTCGCGCCGTGGACCCGTCACGGCCGCCGCCGTCAGCCGATGCACCCTCTTCGGCCTCCGAACGAACATACTCATCTGCCGCGATCCGCGCGGTGCAGCGCGATCGCGGCGACCGCCGTCACCACGGCGGCGCCGAGAGCCGGGTCGGCGATCGAGTCGCGCATCTGCCAGGCCTGGTAGCCGGTGAAGGCCGTCGATACGACGGGGGCGGGGACCTGGGCGACGAGCTAGCGGAGGGCGCTGCCGAGACGGCCGAGAGCCGTCAGGGCGAGGACCGCAGCCTCACGCCCGGAACGTGCGGCGGTAGGCGTCCGGCGGTACGCCGATCGTGCGGTGGAAGTGGCGGCGCAGTGTCGTCGCCGTGCCCATGCCCGCGGCCGAGGCGATGGTGTCGACGCTGTCGTCCGTGCTCTCCAGCAGCTCCTGCGCGCGGCGGATCCGCTGCGTCAGCAGCCACTGCAGCGGGGTGGTGCCGGTTACCGAGTGGAAGTGGCGGGCCAGGTGGCGCGAGCTCATGTTCGCCTGGCGGGCCAGGTCCTCCACGGTGAGCGGCTGGTCCAGCCGCCGCATCACCCAGGGGAGCAGCGCGGCCAGGGGATGGCCGTCCTGGGTGGGCACCGGTGTGGTGACGAACTGGGCCTGGCCACCGGCCCGGTGGGGCGGCACGACCAGGCGGCGGGCGACCACGTTGGCGATCGCCGAGCCGTGGTCGCGGCGGACCAGATGCAGGCACAGGTCCATCGCTGCGGCCTTGCCCGCAGACGTGAGCACGCTGCCGTTGTCGACGTAGAGCACGTCCGGGTCGACCTTCACCCGGGGATAGCGCGCGGCCAGTTCATCGGTGTGGGCCCAGTGCGTGGTCGCCTGTAGCCCGTCCAGCAGGCCGGCGGCGGCGAGCACGAACACGCCCGTGCACAGGGAGACCACCCGCGCGCCCGACTCGTGGGCCGCGCGCACCGCCTCGACCAGGTCGGCCGGCGGGTCCTCGTCGACGTCCGCGAGGGCGGGGACGATCACGGTGTCGGCGTGCGCCAGCCGGTCGAGCCCGTAGTCCGGCTCCAGCAGGAACCGGCCGACCCGGACGGCGTGCGTGCCGCACACCTTGACGTCGTACCAGGGGCCTGGCAGGGCGGCCGGGGCGGAACCGAAGACCTCGTAGGCCAGGGCCAGCTCGAAGTGCAGCATCCCGTCGGTAGCGGCGACCGCGACGGAACGCGGGACAGAACTCATGTCGGGAATTGTACGGGTCATGTCGTTCCGGACACTGGCACCGATGGGCAAACGGGGACAGGATTTCCGAAGTGGATCACTTCGAGCACGCGGGAGCAGACATGGGATCAGGTCGGAACGTGGCAGTGTTCGGGGCCTACGGGCACACCGGACGGTTCGTGGTCACGGAGTTGCGCGAGCGCGGATACGTCCCGCTGCTCCTCGGTCGCGACGAGGACAAGCTGCTGGCGCTGGCGCAGGCCCAACCGGGGCTCGAGGCGCGGCAGGCGTCGGTCGACGATCCAGCCTCGCTCGACCGCGCGCTGAACGGCGCGGCCACCGTGATCAACTGCGCCGGGCCTTTCGCCACGACCGCAGCCCCGCTGGTCGAGGCGGCGCTGCGCGCCGGCATTCCGTATGTCGACGTGGCGGCCGAGATTGAGGCGAACCTTGACACGTTCGCGCACTTCGCGGAGCGCGCCCGCGTCGCGGGCACCGTGGTGGTCCCTGCGATGGCCTTCTACGGCGGCCTCGGCGACCTGTTGGTCACCACCGCGATGGGCGACTGGACGGCGGCGGACGAGGCGCACATCGCCTACGGCCTGAGCAGTTGGCACCCCACCGCCGGGACGCGTGTTGCGGGCGCGGTCTCGGGGCAGCGACGGGGTGGCCGCCGTGTCCGCTACACCGGCGGACGGCTGGAGTACCACGACGACACTCTGCCGACCCTGGAGTGGCCCTTCCCGGCTCCGCTCGGCCCCCAGAGCGTCATCGGAGAGTTCACCATGGCCGACGTCGTCACCATTCCCAGCCACCTGGCCATTCCGGAGGTGCGCACCTACATGACCGCCAAGGCGGTCGCGGACCTGTCCGCTCCTGACGCCTCGGCACCGACCGCCGTCGACGAGCGCGGCCGCTCCGCGCAGACCTTCGTCGTCGACGTCCTTGTCCGCTCCGGCGGAGCGGAACGCCGCGTGGTCGCTGCCGGTCAGGACATCTACGCCATCAGCGCGCCGCTCGCGGTGGAGGCCGTCGACCGCATCCTCACCGGCCGGACCAGGACCACCGGCGTCGCCTCCGCGGGCGCGGTCTTCGACACCCCGGACTTCCTCCGCGCCCTGTCCTCGCACCTCTCGGTGCACGTCCCGCTCGACACACGCGGCTGAACATCGAGTTGTTCGAGCATCATGGCCACGATCCGAGGTTGGGACGCGGCGCTGATCGAGGTGCCGCGGTCGTCGGTCATTGTGTGAACGGGACTGTCGGCGTACGCCTGCTCCAGCGGTACCCCGGGAAGGAAGGTGGCGCGGAGTCCGACGCATCGCAGCTTCGACGGCCGACCCTCCGATCTGCGCTTCAGGGCCGCCTGACCTGAAGTGGTGCCGCGGTAGCGGCCCTTGCGGAGCCGTCACCCGTACCGCCCCTTATGGACGGGGTGAGCAGGTCAGAGGTGCGCGACGGTCCCGATCACTCGCTCCTGAGCGGCGAGGATGTCGCCGCTACCTGTGTCGATCACGAGTCGCGACGTGGAACCGTCGGCAGTCACCGAGAAGCCCAGGCCTCGACGTCCGGCGAGATCGGTGGTCTTCCCGAAGTAGGTGATCTCGGGGATTGTGGCGAGGACCCGGACGATTGCCGTTCGCTGCTCTCGACTCAGGCATTGGCTGGTGACGAGCCCGATGACACTGCCGGCAAGTATCCGCGGGTAGGCAGGCTCGGCGGCCAGTTCGCGGGGTGTCAGCGCATCGGCCAGCGTGGCGGCGTCGGCGGGCAGCGGTCCGGGTAGGTGCGGATACAGGCTTTTGCCTGGTGCCGTGTGGAAGTCTCGGGCTGCCTGCGCATTGAGCTTCCGCTCGCCGCGCTCCGGCTGATGGTCGACGCTGGTAGGTCGGGGAGACGCCGGGTGATCTCTTGGCCAGACCCGTCGGCGTCCTGGCGCACCGCCGCACATCGGTACGAACGATCGTGTTGGTCGCGCGGGCCCACGTCTGGGTGTGCAGACAGATGTACGGCAGATCGGAGGTGCTGTCAGCCGGTGTGGTGGAGATGCTTCGAGCCAGGGCCATCGATCGCTGGCGCCTGGTCACATGTGGGCCGACCGAGGTCGCGCTCCACATAGGATCTGGCCGATTCGTGGTGGTCAACGATGTGGCTGGGCCCGACGTCTGCTCGTTGCGTGCCCGACGGCTGTTAGCGTCGCGGCATGTTCGCCACCGACCGGGTCCGACTGCGCCCGCCCACGCCCGACGACGCGCCGAACATGTTCCTTCTGTACGGTGATCCCGAGCTGCACCTGATCACAGACGGCGAGCCATTCCTGCCGCGTCACGTCGGCCAAGTTCGGGCCCGGCTGGAGAAGCAGGTCACGGATCCGCCCGACGGCCAGACGACGGTGTCGCTGCTGGCCGAGACCGTGGCCGACGGCGCTTTCCTCGGTGGCGGCACATTGTGGGGGATCAACGCGTTCAATCAGTTCGCCCACCTCGGCATCGCCCTGCTACCTGAGGCGCGCGGCCAGGGGTACGGGACCGAGGTGATCCGGCTGCTCTGCCGGTACGGCTTCCGCAACCGCAACCTACGCCGCCTGGAATTGGAGACGCTGGCCAGCAATACGGCCATGCGGCGGACCGCGGAGACGTGCGGCTTCACGCACGAAGGCACCCAGCGGGAGCGCGAGTACGACGGCGACGGCTTTGTCGACATGGTGATCTATGGTTTGCTCCGGCGAGACTGGACGCTGCAGCCGGCCGATGTGACATGGCCCGGACAGATGTGAACCCGATCAGTTTTCCCGGGCTGGTCGTCGTGAGGGTGTAGGGCTGGTGGGTCGGGTTGCCGGTGTAGTCAACGTGGACCCGGTAGGCTCCGGGGCCGCAGATCGGTGGTTTGTAGATCGACGGCGGCCTTACCGGCCGCCAGTGGCACGACGTGCACCTTGCCGCCGAAGGTGACGGTGACCTTGCTGCTCCCCGTGCGACACCCCCTGATTCGGCAATGGCAAGCCAACGGATTGCCCGAGGTGGTCCGTCGGCTCACGCCGGCGGGGCGGTCGCCCGTACCCGCGCTTGCGTCGTTCGTCGTCCATATGCCGGAGCGCGGGTCAGCCGGCTGCATCACGCCACCGTCGCCAGCTCGTGCGGGTGGGAGCTTGCTCGGAGTGCGTGGCGACGTGGAGGACGAACTGCGCTCGTAGCCGGACCAGGGGTTCGTCGGTGGACGTCAGCATTCCCACCCGATGGAGGAACAGCGGGTCGTCGAGATGGCGGACCAGGCTCGCGTACAGCCAGTCCTTGCACCGATACGGTCTTCCCAGTGCCGCAAGGATCAGCTCAGCGATCTGGGGTTGGACAACCTGCGGGAGACCGCCCCGATCGAGCCGGCGAAGAAGTACCTCCTTGGTTCCCCAGCGGGACCACATCCACGACTCCGGCGCTGCCCACTCGTCGGGATATTCCGCCTCCCACCGCAGGTACAGAGCGGCGAACGGCGCCCAGAGCGTGCGGGCGGCACGATCGCCGTCCGTAGCGTCCCGGAAGGCGTGCAGAGGTCCGTAGATTGTCTGCTCCTCATGCCACCGGAAGTCGGCGTGCGCCTGGTCTACCTCCGCGCCGAGCCGGACCTGGCTGGACTTCGACCGGTAATGCGCGGCCCACAGGCCATTCGACAGGTGCAGTGCGTCGCTCGCCGCAGCGAGCAGTCCCTGATGACGGGCAAGAGCATGGTGGCGCTTGACCGGATCGATCGCCACCAGGTCGAACAGCCAGGAGTGGTCGCCGCGCGGCTTCGCGAACACCACAGCAGCTTGCCACCTCGGCCCAAGCGTGTCCACGTCAGGATTACGGGATCGTCATATGCCGCCAGCGGTCGGGTTACACCAGTTGATCCGCATGATCACGTGCCCTCGCCTCGGCATGGGCGCGCACCACGTCGGGTCGTGGAGGTGCATCCGGCCGAGAGGACTCGCGCGCAAAGACGGGTCCCAACGCCTGACTCGGGACCCGTCAATCTAGGCCGATCTTCAGCCGAGCGGAACAGCGCCGGTATGTCGCATCCCACGTTGGGCATCGGTTCGTGCCGATCCATAGACACGAACCCCTTGCCTGTCATGGGCCCCGTCCTGCGCGGCCGGCCATCGACTTCGATGACCGGCCCACTGAGAGGACTGCACTGCGCGTCGATGGTGAGACCAAGCGATCGGGCTCAGCAGCGCGGTCACACTCGTTGTGGCGGGGTCACGCGGAGTTGCGCCACTTGCGGCCGTGCCGGCCGATGAGCCGGTCGGCGTCGGTCGGGCCCCAGGAGGCGGCCTCGTAGGTGGGGATCGGCGAGTGGTCCTTGTCCCAGTTGTCGATGATCGGGTCGACGATCCGCCAGCACTGTTGCACCTCGTCGCTGCGGATGAACAGCGACGCGTCACCGATCAGCGCGTCCAGGAGCAGACGCTCGTATGCCTCCGGGGACTCCTCGACGAACGTCTGGTCGTAGGAGAATTCCATCGTGGCGGTGCGGACCCGGAAGGAGTGGCCCGGGACTTTGGCACCGAAGCGAAGCGAGATGCCTTCGTTCGGCTGGATCCGCAGGATGAGCGCGTCAGCATCGAGGCCGGTGAGCTGGTCGGTCGGGATCGGCAGGTGCGGCGGCCGCTGGAACTGCAGTGCCACCTCGGTGAGCCGGGCCGGCAGGCGCTTGCCGGTGCGTACGTAGAACGGCACCCCGGCCCACCGCCAGTTGTCCACGTTGAGCCGCATGGCGGCGTAGGTCTCGGTCCGCGACAGGGGGTCGACGCCGGCCTCCTCGCGGTAGCCGGCCATCAGTTCCTCGCGGGTGCCGCCCCGGGTGTACTGTCCCCGGACCGCGGCCTCGGCGATGTCCCGGTCGGTGGGGAGCCGGATCGCCTGCAGCAGCTTCACCTTCTCGTTGCGCAGGCCCTCGGCCTCGAATGAGGCGGGCGGCTCCATCAGTGCGAGCGCGAGGACCTGGAGCACGTGGTTCTGCACGATGTCCCGCATCGCGCCGGCGTCCTCGTAGAAGCCGCCGCGGCTGCCGACGCCGAGGGTCTCGGCGACGGTGATCTGCACGTGGTCGACCCAGGAGCGATCCCAGATGGGCTGGAAGATCGAGTTCGCGAAGCGCAGCGCCAGCACGTTCTGGACGGTGTCCTTGCCCAGATAGTGATCGATACGAAAGACCTGGTGCTCGTCGAACGCGCTGTGCACGACGCCGTCGAGCTCGCGGGCCGTGACCAGGTCGCGCCCGTACGGCTTCTCGATGACCAGGCGGGAGAAGGAGCCTTCGCGTGGCTGGTTGAGCCCGACACCGGCCAGTCCGTTGATCACCGGCTCGAAGGCCCCGGCCGGGGTGGACAGGTAGAAGAGCCGGTTGCCGGACGTGCCCCGCTGTGCGTCCAGCTCGTCGAGGGTCCCCACGAGCCGCTTGTAGGTCTCCGGGTCGTCGTAGCCGCCGGCCACGTACCGTACGCCGCCCTGGAGCTGGCGCTTGCTAGCGAGGGTGCGTTCGCCGAGGGCGCTCTCGGCGAACTGCTCGTCGGTCATCGACGTGCGCGCGACGCCGACCAGCGCGAACTGGTCCGGGAGCCGCTCGTGCCGAGCCAGGCTCTCGATTGCGGGCAGCAGCTTACGCCGGGTCAGGTCACCGGAGGCACCGAAGATCACCAGCGTGGCCGGCGGGGCACTCCGCTCCTGGATGAGCTGAGATGCGTGGTCCATTGTCTGCGTTCCTCCGGGCACAAGAGGTGTGGGATTGGGGGCGTGCTGTCATGCCAGGAATTGTGCGGCTATGGCGGTAGTGTCCGGGGGCCACGCGGCGTGGCCCGTTGGTCGCGGAGCTTGAGGGTCGCATGCCGGGCTGACGGGTGGGCAACTCGGTGGCGATCCGGTGCGGTCTGCCGGCGTACGAGGTGGTGTTACGGGGAGGGTGGCTGACGGCCGCCCTACCAGCTCGCCGGCCCGCCGACCGAGTGGGTTCCGTCGATCTGGACCTGTCCGTCGCCCCGGTTGCGGTAGACATGTGCGAAGTGGTCCTTGGATCGGATCCGGCCTGCTCAGAATGCAGGGATACCCAGCCAGGGCCCGCTGGAGGCGCCGGCTGGTACGCGCGTCGAGGCGGGGGGTCCGATGGCCAACGAGGTTCCCGCCCTGGATCCCGGGCAGTTCGACGTCGCCGCCATCGGGAAGCTGGCGCGCAATGTGAACATGTTCCGGGGTGACCTCAACTATCCACAGAACCTCGTTCAACTGCCCGGCGTACCCGGCGACGACACGCTCGCGGTCGGTGTCGCCCTGCAGTACCGGAGCAATGTCAGCGACCAGGTCGACCAGTGGAACCTCGACGCGCCCACGGGGATCGTCGGCCTCGGCTGGTATCTCGCCTGGGACCGCATCGAGGCCTGCGACGCCGGGTCGGTCAGCGCCACCCCCCGGTACGTCTTGTGGTCCGGTGGCGTCTCCAACGCCCTGGTGCCGGACACGACGCCCTGGCTGCGGGCACAGCTCGACCAGGGGACCGTCGGCGCGCTCACCGACGGCCCGGTGTCGGCCGAGGTGGTCGCGGCGTTCGCGGCCCAGTGCCTGCCGCTCGACGTGGCGGCGACCGTCACCGGCGATTCCACGGCGGGCTGGACGATCACCGATCCCACCTGGGAGCGGGTCTTCGCCGTGGCGGCGACCGCCAGTGGTGGGGACGTCTTTGACGGCGGGCTGCGCCACCAGACGCAGGACTACCTGTTCTGGCAGATCTCCTACTACCCCCAGTACGAGAAGTGGGAGCTGACCACCGACTCCGCCGAGGTGCGCACGTTCGGTGGCGGGCTCGGCCTGACCGCGCAGGGCTACGCGACAAGTACCGGAAACAGCGTCGAGTGGGCGGTCAAGTGGGGTGGGCCGGCGGGCACCTGGACCGGGCCGTCGACCGTCGCCGCGGGTCAGGCGCAGTACGCCCGCGCGTGGAACCTCAGTACCCGGCGGGACCGCTGGGGGTCGTCCGTCGCCTACGCGTACAACGAATTCCCGCGCGACGCGGACGGCCTGCTGGGCAACAACGCCGAGCAACAGGTCGGTGCCGGGCTGCCCTACACCAAGGCGGTCTACCCGACAAGCGTCACCAGCGTCGCCGGTCAGGTCGTGGCCTTCCGATACGGCGCCAAGACCTTCACCGCCGAGGCGCAGGAGTACCTCGATCCCCACAAGCAGCTCGTCCCGGCTGACGCGCCGGAAACCCCGCCGGTGAACCTCGGTGCCCCCAACGCCTACCAGGACCGCTACCAGACGCTGTACCTGCAGGGCGCCGACGTCCTGGCGGCCAGCGGTGACGTGCTCTTCGCGATCGAGCTGACGTACACCGCGCCTCGGGTGGTCTCGACGACGCCGCCCGACCTCACGGTCACCGCCGCCAAGCGCTACCTCGCCGGCGTCACCGAGCGCAACGCCTACGGCGTGAGCCTGCCCGGCTACGCCTTCACCTACTACCTCGACGCGGCGGACTCTCCCAACGTCGGCGCGCTGTGCTCCATCACCTACCCCCAGGGGGCCGTCGCCACCTGGTCCTACGCCGCGTCATGTCTGGACATCTGTGACCGGGCGACACCGGAGATCGCGCCACCGAGCGTGCTCGGCGAGGGCGCGACACCGATGGTCTGGAGCGGTTCCGACTACGTCGTGTCGCTGTGGTTGAACGCCGCCCGGACGATGGCGACGCTGGACGTGTACACCTGGCTCGGCCGCTGGTCGGCCTGGTGTGGCGGCACGGTCTACGACGATCCGGCGTGCCCCCTCGACACCAACCAGGCGCAGCTCGTCACGGCCGTCGACACGTTCGCGCTGGCACTTGCCACCCAGGCCGGTACGAGCGCCGTCACGCTCTACAGCCGGACGCCCCGGCAACCGGACCAGTGGAGCGTCACCTGCGTGCCGGCGTTGGCGGGCCAGGTCAGCCTGACCGCGGGCGACGGGTTCGTCGCCGCCGTCCTGACGACCTCGCTGTCGTACCAGCTCTACCGGTGGGCGTGGGACTGGCGTTGCGGGTGGACCGGGCTGGACGGGCCGGTGCGCACCGGGTCGGCGCCGCTGTTCGCGCTCGGCCACGCCGAGTGCCTGCTCGTCGCCGGCACGTCGACGACCGGTACCGACCTGTCGCTGTGCTGGCTCGACGCGACATCGACCTGGCAGGACGGCGGCGAGGTCGCCCTGCCGTACCAGGTCGACTTCAACGACGACTATCTCGTGCTCTGGGACGCCGGCCCGTCGCTGGTCGCGCTGTCGTTCGCCGAAGGCCAGCTCGGCACCACCTACGGTGTGCAGCTTGTGCGCTGGGATCTCGGCTACCAGTTCGTCGACACCGCGTACGTCGGCGGGTTGGCGGGGGAGCCGATCGACGACCAGCAACCGGTGTCCTGGCCGCCGCCACCGGTCGTGGTGGACGGGGCGTTCGTCGCCGCGCGGCAGCACCTGTTCCGATTCGACTCCGGCACTTGGTACACCGCCGACTTCGCCACGTCCATGCAGGGTTACGGATGGCTGGCGTTCGCCTACGGCGACGACGTCGCGGTCCAGGTCGCCAACGACGACACCGACGCGGTGACCGGCGTGCTGGCCTACGACCCGGACGGCGGCGGTTTCCCCGACCAGCCGACGCCGGTCTGCACCCCACTGCCGTCGGGCGGCACGGTCGCGGACCAGGGCTGGCCGTCCGCGTCGGGCGGCGACTTCATCGTCGCCCGCAACGCCGTCTACTACCGGGGTACGTCGACCACCTGGACCGACTCGGTGCAACAGCCGGTCTTCGAGCTGACCTCGACCTCGCAGCTCGCCGCCGACGTCGACTCCCTGAGCATCGTCAACCAGGCGCCGTCCTACCTCGCCTATCTGGTCACCGACGCGGCCGAGCCCGCGAACGACGCGGTCCAGCTCCTCGTGTTGCGCAACGGCGGCGTGCTCCAACCCCTGCCGGACGTGCTGGCCGGCTCGGCGTACTACGTACCGGGGGTGTCCCCGGGCGGCCCGAACGGTCAGCTCCCGACCGGGCCACTCTCCCTGGTGGCCTACGCGGCCAACGAGGGTGGCTTCGGCGAGGCGGCCTGCTACCAAGTGTTCCGCTACGCCGGGCAGGCGATGAGCGGGCCGGTCACCGACTACCCGGTCAGCGCACTCACCATCACCGACGGCTTCGGCGCCAGCTACTCGACCGCCTACGAGTTCGACGCCGCGACCGCCACCTGCGACCCGAGCGGGCAGGTGGTGAAGTACTACCGCTCGGCGGTGTACGACGGCGCTGCCGACCCGGCGACGTCGACGTACGGCCGCACCGTCTTCTCATACCTCAACGGGACCGTCCCCGGGTCGACCGAACTGCTCTTCGACGGGCTGCTCCAGCAGACCGTCGTCTTCGCCGGCGGATTCGCCTTCGCCACCGACTTCGATCCGGCCCTCGGGCTCGACCCGGACGCGTCCCCCGGCCCGCCGGAGCCGATCTCGGCGGGGCTGCTCCAGGCGTTCTCGGCCGGCGGAATCACAGTGAGCGACACGGCGACGGTGCAGTACCTGCAGGTCGACGGCGGGTACCGGTTCTGGTCGGTGAACGACCCGACCCGCGCCGCCATCTACAACATCGACTACACCGGCGCGCCGGATCCGTCGGACGCGGTACGCGTCTTCACCGGCGCGGCGGTGCAGAGCAGCACCACGGCCTGGACCCTGTTCGCCACCCGCAGCTCGTCGCCGGGGCAGGACGCGTCGTGCCTGCCCCTCTACGGCGGCTACGTGCGGCCGGAGACGGTGGTGCAACGGCGCGACGGGGTGCCGATGGCCACCGTCTTCGACTACGTGCCTCCCGGCCTGCCGGCCCCGTTCGCCGGCGCCGTGCTGGGGCGCTGCTGGCAGCTCACCTCGGTCGACGGGACCGTCGAGACTCATCTTGAGCAACGCGTGTACGGCCACCAGGTCTATCCGGCGCTGCTCGCGGCGAACCTGCTGAAACCGGTCGTGGCCGCGTGGGAGACGGTCGCCGCGGGCGGGGCCGACCCGGTCACGGCCAGCTCGACGGCGACCATCTGGTCCGCCTGGCCGCAGCCCGGGACCGGAGTGCTACTCCCTGTCGCGGCCCAGCAGTGGGCGTGGACCGGCGACCCGTCCGGCCAGGACACCGGGATCTTCCCGTTCGACGGCACCCCCGATCCGGCGTACTGGCAGAGCACCAGCACCGCGACGGTGGTGAGCGGACGCGGGGTCGTCCTGGAGTCGACCGACCCGGCCGGCACCGGCCACGCCACCCTGATGTCGGCAGACGGATTGCTCGACGTCGCGCACGTCGCGAACGCGAGCTTCGCGGCCGGCCAGGCGGCCTACAGCGGTTTCGAACCCTACGAGGACCTGACCGCCTGGTCGCTCAGCGGCGGGGCGGCCTGCGACCTGACCGACGCGCACACCGGCTCGGGCAGCCTGTCGCTGCCCGGCACGGGCGCCGGCGCGACCCTCGCGCCGCTGACCCCCCGCGCCGGCGACACCTACGTCTTCACCGCCTGGTGCAGGACCGATCCCGGCTTCGCGCCGGGCGACTCCGGCTGGACACTGACCGTCGCGGCGGACGGCACCTCCACGACGGTCAGCCTGCCGTTCCCGGACACCGGCGGCGCCTGGTCGTTGCAGTCCGTGCCGGTCACCGTGCCGGCCTCCAGCGGCGAGGTCACGCTCACCGTCTCGGTCGCCAACACCACAGCGGTGCGGGTACGGGTGGACGACCTCACCCTGACGCCGCTGACCGCGCAGCTCGTCGCCCAGACCTACGACCCGACGAGTCGGCTCTCTTCGTCCCGGCTCGACCGGGCCGGCCACACCTGGCACACGATCCGCGACACCTTCCTGCGCCACATCGGCGGGACCACCTCGTCCGGCATGCCGTCGGCCATGCAACTGACCTACCTGTCCCGGCAGGGCAACCCGTCCGGCTTCGCCGCGGCCGACCCGAACGCCTCGCTGGCGCTGCGATGCCTGGTCGGCGGCAGCTACCAGACCTTCCGCGACGGGACCGGCTGGCAGGCCGACTGGACGCCCTCGGACGCTGCGGCGTTCGTCGCCACCGACGGCGTGCTCGTGCACGCCTCGACCGCGCAGAGCGACACCCTCAGCTACGCGTCGCCGCTGGGCCCGACGTACGCCGTGCACGTCGAACTGGCCCCGCTCGACGGCGGCCCGCTCGACCTCACCGACGACTTCGCGATGACCGTCGGCGACGCCGTAGCGGTCACCTTCGACCACGCCACCGGCCAGTGGGGGCTCACCCTCGACGGCACGCCCATCACCGCCCTCGCCACCGTGCCGGGCCCGCCGACCTGGTGCCTGCTCACCCTGGTCGGCGGCCAACTGCTCTTCCACGCCGACGGTCAGCTGCTCTTCGCCGAGCAAACGGGGGCACCGGGCGCGCCGGCCATCGTCACCGGGAGCAACGCGCTCGGCCTCGCCAACCTCGTGATCCTCGACGGCCCGGCACTGCGGCTCAAGCACAGCGACGCGACCGGAACCGCCCGCCTGGAGCACCTGCTCACCGACGAGGAATACCTGGTCACCCAGTCGATCTGCGACGGCCGGGCCCGGCGGATCGTGCGCACCCAACCGGCGCCGGGGCTCTTCGGCAGCGGCGCGTCGCTGCCCGTGCTGGTCTACCGACCCGGCCTCGTCGATACGACCGACTTCCTCGCCGGACTCGACGGCGCCGCGACGATGACCGGGGACGTCTCCGACTGGTACGACGGGACGAACGACACCGACGACGGCGGCTACCCGTACCGGCGCTGGGTGCTCGAGCCGTCGCCGCTCGCCCGCCAGGTCGAACTCGGTTTCCCGGGCGCCGACCAGGCGATCGTCGACCTCGGCTCGACCACGCCGGCGAGCCGCCCGACTGTGCAGTTCGGCTACGGCTCCAACTCCGGGCCCCTGCCCTACGGCCTGGACCCACCGGACGCGACGGTGCAGGTCGTCACGCGGACCAGCCAGGCGAAGACGACGATGACCAAGCTGCTCGACGCGGCCCGTCACCCCGTCGGCCGGTTCACCCCCGGCACCGGGGACGTCGCGCTCGACACGACCGTGCCGAGCTACGGCAACGGCACGGTCTCCAGCACCCGGGCGCTGCCCGACGCGTACGCGTTCGACGATCCAGCCCAGTCGCTCGTGCGCCAGGAGAACGCGGTCGGGCAACTGGTCCAGGAGTCCGGACCGGACACGGGCACGATCCGCTACCTGTTCGACCGGGGCGGGCGGGTGCGCTTCGTCCAGGACGCCGCCGCGGCGGCCGCCGGGCTGGTCGGGTACCACACCTGGGACGCGCTCGGCCGCCGCCTGTCGACCGGCACCGTCACGTTCGACTGGACGCCCGCGACCACCGCCGAACTCCAGCAGTACGCCGAGGATCCGGCCTGGCCGCAGGACCAGACGCAGCTCTCGTACCAGGAGACCCGGACCTGGACCTACGACGGCGACGGCACCGATCCGACGGCGTTGGGCCAACTCGTCGGCACAGTGGCGGTCACCGACGCGGGCGGCTCGTCATACCAGGTCGCCGAGTCCTACGGGTGGGCGTCGGCCGGGGTGCTCGCGAGCCGGACGGTGACGGTGACCCGGGACGGCGCGACGCTCGGCACCTTCACCACCACCTACGAGTTCGACAACCAGGGGCGGATCACCGGGATCGGCTATCCGAACGGCGCCGACACCGGGCTGACCGGTGTCGGCTACACCTACGACGGCCGGGACAACGTACTGACCGTCGCCGACGTCGAGGGCGTCCCCTTCGTCACGTACACCTACAACCCGCTCGGGCGACCGGTCACCCACACCTACGGCGAACTGCCCGCCGGCTCGGCCGCGTACGACCCGGTCGGCCGGCTCAGCTCCTTTGGCGTACAGACCGACGGCGCGGCCTTCTCACTCGCGCTCGCCTACGACCCCGACAGCAACCCCACCCTGCTGGCCGAGACGACGACCGGTGGCGGCGTCGACGACGCCGCGACCGTGGCCTACCGCTACGACCCGTTGCGACAACTGCTCTGCGCCGACGACGTGAACGCGAACCGGTCCGTCGACGTGGGCTACGTCGACGCGGAGGGCCGCAGCGACTGGAACGGCAACGTGCAGTCCCTCGCCACCGGGGGCACCGCCCCGGCCTGTTTCACCTACACCCCGGGCACGAACCAGCTCGCCTCGGTGACCCCCGGCAGCGGTTCGCCCACGACGTACACCTACCAGCCGAACGGGTTGCTCGCGGCACGCGACGGCGACGGCACCGGTCTCACCCTGACCTACCTGGACACGACGGCCCTGCCCGCCTGCGTCAGCAGCGACCAGACCGGGAAGTCGGTGACCTTCGCCTACGACGTGAACGGTCACCGCCGGGTGAAGCAGAGCAGCGGCGAGAGCGCGCCGACGCTCTACGTGCACGCCGGCGTCCCCGGCCCGATGCTCACCGTCGACGCGTCCGGGGTGTCGACCGCCTGGGTGTACGGCCCGACCGGCCTGGTCGCGATGGCGCGGAGCGGCCAGCGATACTCGGTGGTCACCGACTACCTGCGGTCACCCCGACTCGTCCTCGACGCCAGCGGGGCGCTTGTCGCGGCGTACTCCTTCGACGTGTTCGGCCGTCAGGTGCTCGCGCACGAACCGGCGCCCGGCTTCCTCCCGATGCTCTTCACCGGCCAGGAGTTCGACGCCGAGACCGGCCTGTACGCGTTCCCGGCCCGGCTCTACGACCCGTCGATCGCCCGGTTCCTCAACCCCGACCCGGCGGGCCAGTACGCCAGCCCCTACGTGTACGCGGGCAACCAGCCGACGCTGCTGACCGACCCGACCGGCCAGCTGACGGCCCTGGGGGAGAGCGCCATCGAGATGGGCCTCATCCTGGCCGTCCTGGCCACCGTGGTCGTCAGCGCCGGCGCATCCGCGGCGTTGGTGCCGGCGGTGATGGCCGCCGAGGGGATCCTCGCCGCGACCGCCACCGGGGCCGGTATCGGTGCCGTCGGCGGTGCGGTGATGGGTGGGGCGGGTGCCGGCTTCTTCTACAGCGTGGAGACGCCGCCGGGGCTGTGGAACGCGAAGACGTTCGGCGAGGAGCTCGGGGCCGGCGCCATGGCCGGCTTCGTCGGTGGCTTCCTCACCGGCGGCATCTCCACCTACTTCACCGCCGGTCTGCCGGGCGTCGTCGCGGCGGCCGAGGCTCCGGAGCAGGCCGCCGCCGCGCCCGTGGCGGCAGCGCCGCCGCCGGACGGGGGTGCCGACGACATCGAGGAGGTGGCGCCGGCCCAGGACGACCATCCGGCGGCGGCGCACGATCCGGACGCCGCAGCACCCCAGGAGGAGGCCCCGGTCCCGGCCCGTCCGGCGTCCCGCGCCGAAAACGCCTGGGCCTACGCCCGGCCGCGGCTGCTACCGAACCTCGGCGCCGGGGTCGTCGGCGGGACGGCGCAGGGTGCGACGAAACAGTTGCTGACCAATGCCTTCGCGCGGGTGCCGCCCGCCACGGGCATGACCGTCGGGGTCCTCCAGTACGCCGGCTTCAGCGCCGTGACCTCCCTGCTCGGCGTCGCGGCCGCCGCCGGCGAAGAGGCGTTCGCCCCGGTCGCCAGCTTGAAGTCCGCGTGGCGCGCCGACCCGTTCCAGATCATGGTGCCGGCCGCCGGCCTCGCCGCCGTGTCGATGCCGGTCCCGTTGGGCCTCTTCCTCGGCTACACCGACCTGCGGTACCGCACCTGACCCGATTCCATCCAGCCCCGCCAGGGGCGGCGACCTGTCGAGGAGCAGCCTTGGCCCATCTCAGTGTCCGAACCCAGGCGATGTCGGACGCGAACCCGTTCGCCTCACCGATCGTGTTCGACTTCAGCCAGGACGTCGGCGACGGCGAGCAGATCCTGGCGTACGCCACCGCGATGAGCGGCTTCACCCTCAACTATCAGACCAACTCGCTCTACTGGGCGGAGGAGGCGGGCGCGATCGGAGTGTCCCTCACCCCCAACCTGGTCGGCACCGTCCTCGGCATCGGCGGCAACGTCATGCTGACCGACTACGACGGTGACAGCGCCCTCGATCCACCCACGTCGGACAGCGGCCCGGGCAGCGTCGCCCAGGTGAGCGCGCTCGCGGTGATCGGCACGCCGCTCACCCAGCCGCCGGTCTGTGCCACGGCGTACGGGGTGAACTCCGGTCAGGACTCGTCGCCCATCCCCATCGGCGACAACACCACGAGCCTTGCCTTCATGGCCGGGTTCTCCGTCGCCGCGAGCGAGGGCACCGGCGAGATCGGCGGCCTCACGCTCACCTCCAGCGTCGGCTCTCCGGTGGGGGACCAGGTGACCGTCACCGGCGGTGTCGGCCTGACGGACTTCTCGACCACCGGCACTGTCGACGTCGGGCTGCTTTCCTACGGCCCTGACCTCGTCGGCTTCGCCGTGCAGGCGGCGGCCCCGACCTGGGGCGCTCCGAACGGGCAGCAGGGCATGAGCGGAACGTTCAGCGTCGACTTCACCATCCCGTCGGGCTGCTCCAGCATCACGCAGGCCGCGCTCCTGCTCCAGGACGTCACCGTCGTCTACGACGACACCGCCGAGTTCCAACTGATCCAGGCGATGCAGACGGGCGACCTGAGCATCGACGGCGGCACCGTCTCCGGAACCTTCGTCCTGAACATGTACAACCCGGATGCCACCGCCCACCACTACATCTCCGCCGACAGCACCACCACGATGTCCGTCATCGCCCAGTTCGCCTGACCGGAGGCCGTAGTGTCGATCGCCATCCAGACCAACACGATCACCGGCAACGGCTCGGCGACGTTCACGTTCCCGGACACCATCGGCGCGTACGCGTACGCGTTGCAGCAGTTCAACCTGCAGACACTGCAAATCGGGACGGTCATCCAGCGGATCGGCCTCGCGTTGCGTCCCCGCGACAACACCGGCGTCGGCACGACCTCGCTCATCCTCGACCAGCAACTGCTCCTCGACCAGGTCGACCTCGACCAGTCGTGGGCCGAGGTCGCGGTCATCGCCTGGCTCGGAGCCACCAACCCGCCGGGCCTGTTCCTGCAGAACCAGAACGGCATCACGGTCGACCAGATGGCGTCGACCATGTCGTCGCCGGTGTCCACCGGCCTCCCACCGCAGTACGCCGTCGCGGCGCTCGCCGGCTTCTCCTACCAGTTCGCCGAGGACGACTCAGACTTCCTCGGGATCGGCGCCGGGGCGGGGGCCACCCCGAACCCGTACGCGTCGACCCCCGGCGTGTCGGTGGTCGGATCTGGCATCTGGACCGGCGACTCGGCCTTCTCCGGCACCGTCGACGCGGCCCTCATCGCGACGACCGGAGACGATCTCGGTCTCGGTCTCGGGTACCTGCCCAACCCGGCGTGGGGTACGAACGTCGTCGACCAGTTGCCGGGCCTCAACGGTGCGCCGGTGGGCGCGGCGGCCTTCCTCATCCAGTCCTTCTTCTGCCAGTTCTGCATCGACGCCGTCCAGCACGGCACCCCCGACTTCTCGCAGCTGACGACAGGTGTCCCGGCGAGCGTGGTGCAGCTGAACGTGCCGTCAGACGGCAATGTCAGCTTCCGGTCCGTGCAGCAGCTCTGCGGCGCCATCATCGAAGACGCGCCGTTCATCTTCTCGGCCGAGAATCTGGCCGCCAATTACCTGGTCGCCGAGACCACGTCGAGTTAGAAGACCATGTTGCGAATCAACTTCGACCTGCCGCTCGTAGCCGTGGGACATGGACTGCCGTGGCCGGTCGCCGTTGCTGGGGCCCATCAGCTCAACGTTGCTATTGCCCGGTGTCCGAAGCCGCTGCATCCGTCGTGCGAGTGCCCCGCGCGCCGGTCGTTGCGGGACAGCATCGAAAGCACGCCGTCACGTGAGGTCCCGCTGACGGTTGCTGACCGAGGAAGGGCTGCCACAGATTCGGTCAGCAGGCGTGCCATAAGGCCAGCGGGAGGCGGTGGCAGGGCCAGCGAGGGCGATCAGACTGGCGGTGTTCTGGGTGGGATCCCCGGTTACCCCCCGAAAACCCCGCTCAATCGGTTCAAATCCCCGCCGGTCCGCTCTTAATCCGCTGATCCGAAGCAGTCGAAGACTGCCTGGGCGCCAAGCGGTCGACCACCGAACCGGTGCTTGCCGTTCCACTCGATCGTCCGTTCGAATGAATCCCCTACGCAAAAGTGCAGGCGACCGCCCATGCGCAAGTTGCCGGGACGCCACAGCCGAAGTGGAAGGTGGTCGACGAGCCAGGCGAGCACGGCGAGACTATAGCTGACGTGGCGTGGAGTGCCGAGCGACTCACTGAGTGACGATCGGTACGAGCAGCGGCGGACGTCCACGGACTTCGGTCGAAGGTATCCGCAGCTGGATTCCTAAGGCAGACCAGTTCAGCGAGCCGCGTTGGTTGCCGGGGGGCAGGCTGCGGGTCGATGACCGGCGGGTGCTCAACGCGATCGTGTGGAAGTTCCGCTCCAACCGCAAGCAGCGCCTCCTGCGCTCACCAAGGCTGTGAATTGATGGTGACGGGCTGGCAGCAGTGCCAGAACGGCGCTATTCGCGGCCGACCCAGGTTGCGACGCATGCCTCGTTGCCCTCGGGGTCAGCCAGTACCCACCACATCGGCGCGTGCGCTTCGGAGACGAGGTGGCCGCCCGCGGCCAAGGCGGCGGCGATGCGGGCCTCGGCTTGATCGTGCGGGACGGCGATATCGAGGTGCATGCGGTTGCGTTGTGGACGCGCCGCTTCCATTTTCTGCAACCCGAAGCCTGGGCCGCGGCGTGCCGGGTCGGCCAGGTAGTTATCGCCGATCTCGCGGTAACCGAGCAGCGCCCGCCAGAATGGCAGTACCTTCGCGCTGACGAGTACGTCGAGGGTGACGTTGATGAGCTGCACGGCGGTCGGGTCGGCGGGAATGTTCAGTGCCCTGGCCGCGGCCGAAATCCGCCGGGCCAGCCCGATGTCGCGCCGAGACAGGGACACTGTGACGCCGGCGTGGCGCAGGTCGACGGTGAGGTACCGCTGCTCGGCTTCGCTGGCGAGTTGACCGATCTCATGGACGAGCGCGATGCCTTCGGCCAGCGAACCGGTCCGGAAATAGGCCGAGACCACGTGGTAGAGGGACCGCCAGTCCTCGACACCGTCGGCCTCGTGGAACTGCCCGGCGGTGATCTGCACAGTCATGCTGGCGAGGCTAACATCGGCGACGTGGGCCGCCCCTTCGACCGAGCGGTCCGCATCTAGTCCGCAATAGGTCGACTGGCAACGCCGATGTGATAGTGCATCCTCCGTCGACTGATGCGCGACATCCGTCCGCCAACTGATCTGCGACACCTTCGCGCGCTGATAGCGGTGGAAGACGATGTCCGCATCGATCAGTAGAGCCACCGGTCGAGCACCCCGGGCCAGAAGTGGGTTGTATGGTCGCCGTCCCCGAACGCGGGCGGGTCAAGGTCCCTGATGCGTTCCAACAGGTCGGCGAGCTCCGCGAGCGCTTGCTCTTCGGCCTGTCCGTCCTCGTCCCAGCGGTCGATGACTGTTGAGCTGGTCAGCCAGCTACCAACCATGTGCAGCGAACACAGCCACTGGATGATCGTTGAGTTGACGAACGCGGCGCTGCCGTCGGGCGACCATATTTGCACCTCACCTGTCCCCGGCGCGGCACCGTACACCCAGCGCGCGTTGTCGTCGGAGTTCGCCAACCGGTACATCGTTGGCTCCGCGTCGAATGACACCGCACTGACGAGGTCATCGATCAGCGGTACACCACAGGAGACCAGCGCGGCCTTCTGCTGCTCGGGAAGCCGCCACGTCGCCACGTCCAGCTCGGTGGCACGCACCACCCGCCCGGTACCAGCCCAGGCTGTGACCGCTTCGAACCCAGGAGGCAACGGAAGATCATCGACAGGCATGCCGATGAGGGTAGTCCGGGCAAGCTCTCACGTAGCGGGAAGCCGGGGCCGCCGTAGACGGCAATGGCGAGAGTGGCTGAGGTTCGGCAATCCACCTTGGAGGCCACGACTGACGAGTACGACGACAGCCGAGTCAAAGTGCCAGACCTTCAGCATCCCGACCGCTTGACAGCGCGAGTGAAGTTATACGCCTCGCCTCAAGTGGGCGAGAGGTGGCCCGCTCTAGTGCGGGCCATGGAGCGCATCCGCTGGGAGTGGTCCGAAGGCGACGTCAACGAGAACCAACACCACAGGTGGCTAGATCCGGACAACCCCGCTGCGGTGGAGTTGGACCAGGCCATCAAGGATATGCAATCGGTGCTGAAAGCGTGCCGTCCGGATTCATGGTCTCGTGCCGCACCAGCGGCACGAACGCCGACCAGCCCGCACCGTCCACGGCCACCACCATGCGTACACGTCCATCGCCGTCATCGAGGGCGTAGCAGGTCACGCTGTACCGCTTGCCGTCCTCGTCGACAACCTGGCGTAGCTCCTTGTCTTCGAGCATCACCCGCCAGTCGCCGTAGTTGAGGCGACGCCATTCAGCCAGGCGCTCCTCGGCCAGCCGCGCTGCGGTCTCCCTGTCCAGTCCCACGCCTACAGCCTCTCACCGGAGGAAGGCACGGAACTCCGCCACGTGCCCGCTCCACGCCCGATGCAGAGGCCAACACCGGTCACGCGCTGCCGCCTGGGCGCGCCGGCCTATGCCGCTATCGCTCTGTGCCGTCACGCCCGACGCCCGGCAGCTGGCGCGGACAGCGGGAATCCCGGGGGCCGCTGCGTCGATCGCTTGGGCGAGCGCCGTCAGAGTGGGTCGAGGCGGCGCCTGAGCAGGCAGAACTCGTTGCCTTCTGGATCGGCGAGGACGTGCCAGGACGCATCCGCGGGCTGACCGATGTCGACGAGTTTGGCCCCGGCGGCCAGGAGGCGCTCGAGCTCGGCGTCCTGATCGCGGTCGGTGGGGTTGACGTCGATGTGCAGCCGGGCATGCCCGTTCTTCGGCTCGTCGTCGCGGATGAGGAAGATCGTCGGCTGCGGGCCGCCGAACCCTTCGCGCGGGCCTATCTCGACGTAGACCTCCGCCTCGCGATCGAGCTCTACGAAGTCCAGGATCTCGCACCAGAACCGCGCCAGCGCCTCGGGGTCGCGGCACTTGAGCACGAGCTCACCGATACGGCATGCCATGGACGGAACCTACTCTCAGCATGGAAACTGCCGGGGCGGCCGCACGCGGATCTCCTGGGCAGCCCGCAGCGAGAACAGGTTCTTGATCATACCGGGCGAGGCGAGCGGGGCTGGCCGCAACCTGGTCGTCGTTGAGACGGACACAATTACTGCGTAGTCCCGGTTACTGAGTCCAAAAGTAGGGAGCGGGCGAGATCCATAGATTCTGCCCGCTCCCTACCGTGGCGCATGTCGGTACTTCTTGGGGTTCCTGTGTGGCTACCGCACCCTCAACTTCTGGTAGTCGGCGGCGTAGGGCCGGTAGGTCGGGTTACCGGAGTAGGCAACGTGGACGCGGTAGGTTCCGGGCCGCAGACTGGCAGTCGGCAGTTGAACGATGGCCTTGCCGTTCACCAAGGGCACGACCTGCACGGTGCCGCCGAAGGTGACGGTGACCTCGCCGGTCGGGGTCGGAGCGTGATGCTTCGGCCCGCCCGCCGGCCCGACAGTCACGTTCAATGTGAACGTGTCCCCGCGAACAACCGACGCCGGCACGGCTTTCGCCTGGACCTTGACGGCCGCCGGGCCGGAGGGAACCTCGAACGACGCCGTACTCTCCGACGCCTTCAGGTAGTCGAAGCCGAGGTACTCGGCCTTGACCGTCCGGGCACCCGCGGGCAGACCGGTCGGCAGCGTGACAGTGGCTGCTCCGTCGCTGAGGTGGGCGAGCGTCGACCACGAGCCGATGCTGAACCGCACCTGACCGCCGGTCTCGAACCCGTCAGCTGCCGTGACCGTCGCGGTGGCCGTTGTCGTCTGGGCCTTGCTCGCGTACGGCTCGACGGCCACCTTGGTGGTGGTCGTGACGTCGCTGTTCGGGATCCCGCGGATGTCGTTCCACTCGCGGACGGTCAGCGGGATCACGGTGCCGTGACGCGGACGGACGACACCCGCGTTGGTCATCGTGATCGCCTTGGCGTTCCAGGTCGGGGCCTCGATGTTCTCGTGGCACGCGGCCTGGTATCCGCCACCGTTCGTGTACCGGTCGCCCCAGAGGTAGAACTGGCCGGGGCAGGAGGTGTCACCGGGGTTGGCCTTGAAGATGACCGGTCCCTCGTACCCCTGGTTGGCGACCCATGTCGTACGCCCCAGAGCCGGCGCGACGGACGTCCAGTTGTCGAGGTTGCTGTCCAGGAAGTCGGTGTGCTTCTCCGAGAAGATGTCCGAGCCCTGGTTGCCGGCCTCGTTCTTGGTCACCCGGTAGTAGTGGTCGCCGACCCGGATCGCGGTCGTGTCGATCCGGGACAGCGGGGCCGGGTTCTGCCAGACCTGGGGGGCGGAGAACGTCTGGAAGTCCCGGGTCGTGGCGTACCACATCTGCGCGTTGCCCTGGCCGGTGCGGTTGACGGGGTCGCTCCACAGCGATTGCGCCCAGAAGACCACGTAGGCGCCGATTTCCTCGACCCAGAGCGACTCTGGTGCGAAGGCGTTGCCCGCGTTGTCGGGAGCGACCTTCACGTGCCGCTGAGGGGTCCAGTGCACAAGGTCGTGCGACTCGAACACCTCGATGTACTGGGTGTCGTTGATGGCGTATCCGCCCTGGTCGTACCAGTTGAGGTCGGTGGCGATCATGTAGAACGTGTCGCCGTCGGGTGAGCGCACGATGTGCGGGTCACGAAGACCCTGGTCGCCCAGCTGGGAGATGAGCGACGGCCGACCTCCGGTCAGACCGGTCCAGTCCAGGGCGGTGTTTCCGTTGGACGTGGCGAACATGATCTGCTCGCCGTCGGCGATGCCCTCGCCCTTGAAGTACCCCATGAAGTACCGCTCGTACTCCTCGGAACGCGGCATGGCGCTGATGGTCACCGGGAACGACTTCGTCCGCGAGGCCGTACCCTTGGTGATGGTCGCCGTGAGGGTGGCGGCAACATCCTCGTGGCCGAAGGCCGGGCGGGTCACCTCGCCCGTCGGGGTGACGAGGTTGGTGGTCGACCGCCAGGTGATCGTGGAGCCGAACTGGCCCTTGGCGGCGAGGTCGAGGTTTCCGCGTACGTCGTCGGTAGCGTCCAGGGCCAGGTCGAAGGTGTCACGGTCGACCGCCTGCGCATCGTCGAACTCGGCCTTCACGACGACGGGGATCTCCCGTGTGGTGACCTCTTGGGCGCCCTTGCGGACAGTCGCCGTGAGCGTGGCTGTCGCGTCGGGCTGCCCCTGCGCGGGCCGCTTGATCCTGCCGGTCACCGCAACCTTGCGCGCGCTGGCGACGGCTGGCGGGGTGTAGACCTCGACGACCGACGGGTCCGAACTCCTCCAGGTGATGGCCGAGCCCGCCACGGAGCCCGTCTTGGGCAGAACCATGTCGTGTACGACCGCACTGGTCAGGCCGAGGTCGATGGCCGCGGCGTCGGCGCGAACGCCGTCGGAGACGGTTTTCTCGGCCAGGACGAGTGTCTCGTCGAGACTCACCGCCCGGTCGTACACGCGGAAGTCCCGGATCGTTCCGCGGAACGAGTAGTGGCCCGATGTCTGCGAGCGACCGAGGAAGTTGCAGTTGGTCCCCGCAGCGTTCACCGACGGCGGCGTGGTCAGGTTCGTCGACGTCGCGTGCAGTACGCCGTCGAGGTAGAGGCTGCCGGTCCAGCTCGTTCCGTTCGAGTTCAGTGACTGGGTGTAGGTGACATGAGTCCACGCTCCCTCGAGCATGCGGACCCGGTTCTGTTGGAGGTTCGCCGGACCCACCGCGACGCGGAACCGTTGGGTGTTCGACGCGAAGATGGAGCCCTCAGCGCCGGTGTCGACGTCGCACGAGCCGGACTTGCGGCCGAAGCCCCACATCTGGTGCTCGCCGACGTTCGCCGGGTCGACCCACACGTCGTAGTCGACGGTGAGGCTGGACATGCCGGCGGTGATGTCGTTCGGCAGTGCCACGTACGCGCCGCCGATGGCGTTTTCGTAGGAGTCGGGGTTGAACCTGACCCCTTCGCCGGTCAGGGTCGCCTTCTCGGGATTCACGAGCGTGGCGTTCGCCGCCGCGCCCGCGCTACCCGAGTTGACCAACGTCGTCCCGCTGGTCTCGTCGAGGGCGAAGTGGTGCACCAGACCATCGTTGAGCTGATCCTCGGCAGCGTGCGCGGGCGTCGCCGCGAATGAGACCGAAAGAAGCGCACCCAGTGCCAGGACCGCGACACCCCTACCCTGCCGAGTCAGCCCGAGACGAGGCCTTCGCTGTCGCAGTCTCAATTGATCCTCCTTGGCGGGGCGGGTTCCTTCTACAGTGGACGGGCTTGTTAACGCTAACTACGGGGTGCTGCCGGGTCAACGCAGCGCGTTGCAACCGGAGGCCCGCGTTGCAACCGGAGGCCACGGAGCTGGAGTGGCCCGATGGCCGGGCCGGTCATCCGCGAGGTCGTACGGCATCACCTCGGTCGGCCGGTCGACGATCTTCTCCGCCGTGCGGCGCGGGCCGACAAACGTCTCCCGCCGATCTTGGGTGATGATCGACGAGCGGGTCCACCAGGTTGTGCGTGCGACGGCGTCCGCCCAGGTGAAGGCCGCTTGGTCCGGAGCTGCGAGTGATGGAAGATAAGTGAATGCGTGTGCTGAACCGCAACAACGTGGTGCTGACCGGTCGTGAGGGCGGTCCTACCGTTGTGCTCGCCCACGGGTTCGGTTGTGACCAGCACATGTGGCGCCACGTGGCCACCGAAATCGGACAATGGGCCCAGTTGGTGTTGTTTGATCACGTCGGATCAGGCAGGGCTGATCCGGCGGCCTGGGACGCTGACCGGTACGCCTCCCTGGACGGCTACGCCGATGACGTGCTGAGCATCTGCCAGGACCTCGACCTCCAGCAGCCGATCTTCGTGGGGCATTCGGTCAGTTCGAGCATCGGGGTCCTCGCCGCGAACCGCGAACCGGACCGGTTCTCCGCGCTTGTCCTTGTCACCCCCTCACCGTGCTACATCGATGACGACAACTACCGCGGCGGTTTCACTCGCGACGACATCGACGACCTGCTCGACTCACTCGAGAGCAACTACCTCGGCTGGTCGTCGAGCATGGCACCCCTGATCATGGGCAACCCGGAGCGTCCGGAGCTGGGTGAAGAACTGACGGCGAGCTTCTGCCGGACGGATCCCGCGATGGCGCAGGTGTTCGCCCGCGCGACGTTCCTGTCCGACAACCGTGCGGACTTCGCCGCGGTGAGCGTTCCCACGTTGATCCTGCAATGTGCTCAGGACGCCATCGCGCCGCCCGAAGTCGGCGCGTTCGTGCATGCGCAGATCGCCGGAAGTCGGCTCGTCACGCTGGACGCGACCGGGCACTGCCCGCAGTTGAGCGCTCCGGAGGCCACGGCCGCTGCGATCACGTCGTTCGTCAGGGCCGCCTACCGATGACCGCCGCTGCGGGGTATGACCCTTACGGCCGAGGTCCAGGCGATGACGGGAGTGCCCCGCCCAGTACGGCCGGGTTCCCTGCCTTGCTCGACGACGACCTCGAAGACCTGTACGAGAATGCGCCCTGCGGGTATCTGTCCACCCTCCTGGACGGCACCATTGCCAAGATCAACGGCACCCTGCTCGCCTGGCTCGGCTATCGACGCGAGGAACTCGTCGGTCGGCGCCGCTTCAGTGATCTCCTCACCGGTGGCGGCCGGATCTACCACGAGACCCACTTCGCGCCGATGCTGGCCATGCAGGGCGAGATCGGCGGTGTCTCCCTCGAACTTCGCGCCAGGGACGGCTCCCGGATGCCGGTCCTCGTCACGTCGATCGTCAAGGCCGGCAGCGAGGGGCAGCCGCAACTCATCCGGACGGCGATCTTCGACGCCGAGATGCGCCGCTCCTATGAACGAGAGCTCCTCAATGCCCGCAAGGCCGCAGAACGTGAGGACGAACGGCTACGGCAGCTCGTCAGCAAGTTACAACGCAGCCTTCTCCCCGCCGTGCTGCAAACCCCGCCCGGACTGGGCAGCGCCGCGTACTACCGGGCGGCCTCCACGGACCAGGTGGGCGGCGATTTCTACGACCTGTTTCCCCTCGTCGACGGCCGCTGGGGGTTCTTCCTCGGCGACGTCAGCGGCAAGGGCGTCGAAGCGGCCGCCGTCACCGCCCTGGCCCGCTACACGTTGCGCGCGGCAACCGTCTACAACCCCGATCCCGCTGCCGCGCTGCACAACCTCAACACCGTGCTCTGGCAGGAATACCGTGCGGACGCGCGCTACTGCACCGTCGTGTTCGGCATCCTCACACCCACATCGGCCGTCGGCGGTTTCACCGCGATCATCGCCAGCGGTGGGCACCCGGAACCACTGCTGCTGCGGGCCGATGGCTCGATCCACTACCACCCCACGAAGGGCCGCATCGTGGGGGCCTTCCCGAACTCCCGATACACCAACACCACGGTCGTGGTGAACCCTGGCGACACGATGCTCCTCTACAGCGACGGACTCACCGAGGCTCGCCCCGTCGGCAGTGCGACAGCCGATGGCCGTTACGGGGCGGCAGCCCTCGCCCGATTCGCCAAGTCTCTCGCGCCCGCCACGGCGGCCGCCGTCGTCACGGCCGTCACCGATCTCCTCGATACCTTCGGTGCCGGGCTCACCGACGACACCGCTGTCCTGGCCATCGGCGCCCCACCCCGCGAACACTGACCGGTCGAGCTCCAACAAGCCTGCTGGCCGACGCCCGCGCCGTTGGGCCCGGACCTCGCGGTCGTGACAACCCGATTCGGGTACGCCATTGCGCACGTATCGGTATCGGCCGGCTAGAGGTCAGCGGCGGTTCGGGTGTCGCTGATCGGGTGGTATTTCATGAGGACGACCCCGGAGGCGAAGGTTTCGGCGGACACCAACTCCAGACGTGCCGGCGGTTGACCGCCGCTGAACAGCGCCTTGCCCTGGCGCAGGAACAGCGGGTGCACCAGGAGGTGGATCTCGTCGATGAGCCCGAGGTCGGCAAGTGACCGGATCACCGTGAGACTGCCGTAGATCACGATGTCCCCGCCGGGCCGACGCTTGAGTTCGGTGATCTCGTCGGGGTCGATGTGGGTGAGTCTCCGGGTGTTCTTCCAGGTTGCGGTGTCGCCCGAGGCGGAGACGACAATCTTTTCCAGGGCGTCCAGCCGCTGGGCGTACCCCCTGACGTCGTCCGGTTGGTCCGGGTCATCAGCGGCCAGCGGCCAGTAGCCGGCGAAGTCGGCGTGCGTGATTCGGCCCAACATCAGGCTGCCGGCGTCCGCTACCAGGGCCCGCTCGTAGCGCTGAAGTTGGTCGTCGACAAGCAGCCAGTCCATCTCGTCGTCGGGGCCGGCGACGAATCCGTCGAGGGTGGTCCACATCGACACGACAATCTTGCGCATCTCGTCCTCCGTCATGGTGCGGTCATCCGCGGCACCGTCGCGATCCGGACTCGTCTCCGGTGACCGGATTCGGGACGGTGCTGGCTAGTGATCGCCTCTGAGCGCGGCTCGGACCGGTTCCGGAGTCCGGCTCGGGAACCGCTCCTGGAAATCGACGACTCCGACCCACGTGGGGCGTAGGCCGATCCGGACCATTCGCAGGCCCGGCTTGTCGATCGCCTCCAGGTAGGCCTCGCCCATCTCGTCGCCCATCCCCGCGCGCTGGATGGCGGCGTACTCGGGCAGGACGCCCTCGACCTCGGTCAGGGTGACCTTCCCGCGCAGCATGAGCACCTCGGGAAGCCCGTCCGCGGTGTCGATGCAGATCGCCACGTCCGGCCGGGCGCGCAGGTCACGGATCTTGTAGGTGCCGGCGAACGCGCCGACGACCAGTTCCTCGCCGGTCCAGAGGAAGTTCACCGGGATCAGCCGTGGCGTCCCGTCTCTGCTGGTGTAGGCGAGGCGTGCCACGGGCGCGCCGAGCAGGCGCTGCGCCAAGGGCGTGTCCAGCAGCTTCACATCACCTTGCGGCAGGTTCGCCGCGGCGGGGGTGGGCAGGCTCATGAGAGACAAGCTAGACGGCTAGCTCCTACAAAACAAGTGGCACTCCTAAAGAAGGATCCAGGTAGGCTCGAGGTCATGAGCGGCATGCGTAGCTATGGCGATCCGTGTGGTGTCGCGCGTGGACTGGATGTCATCGGCGAGCGGTGGGCGCTGCTTGTGGTACGCGACCTCCTGCTCGGTCCTCGGCGTTTCAACGACCTGCTCGGCGGCCTACCCGGTGTGAGCCCGAACGTGCTGAGCCAGCGGCTGCGCCAGTTGACCGACCACGGGGTCGTGCGTCGGCGGGACCTGGGGCCGCCGACGCGGGTCCACCTCTACGAACTGACCGAGTGGGGCCGCGCCCTGGAGCCCATCCTCCTGCAGTTCGGACGCTGGGGAAGCCAGTCCCCACAGCTACCCGACGGCGCTCTCGGCATCGACTCCCTGCTACTCAGCATCAAGGCGGCCTTCGACCCGGCGCGGGCCGCCGACCTGCGCGGCGTCTACAAGTTCCACATCGACGCCGACACGTATCTCGCTGAGGTTGCCGACGACTCGGTGCAGATCCGTCGCGACACGACGCCCGAGCCGGATGCGGCACTCACCACCGACATCGACACCCTGCGAGCCGTCTGCGGACACCAGATCACCATGGCAGCAGCACAAGACTCGGGCAGGTTGCGGCTGAGCGGTGACCAACACGCCACGCGGCGCCTCACCACACTTTTGCTGACCCCGTTCACACCCGCACCTCAGCTCACGGCGGATGCGGATGAGGACCTCAATCGACAGTGACACCCTGCGCGTCGAAGCGCACCGGCCCAACCTCCGCTCACCGCGACGACGGTGGGGACGGCGTATCGTCAGGGATTGCGGGTGTCGAGGTGTGCCGAGGTGGCGGTGGGACGTGACGACGCAACTGCGGATATACACCGTCCGGTCGGGACGGCTCGACGAGTGGGTGGCGGGTTGGCGGACGCTCGTCGTGCCCCTGCGCCGGCGCTTCGGCTTCGAGATCTCGGGGTCCTGGGTCGACGTCGAGCGTCAGCAGCACATCTGGCTCGTGTCGCACCCCGGTCCGCAGTCGTTCGAGGAGGCCAACGCCGATTACTGGCGCTCGCCGGAGCGCATCGCGATGGGCCTGGACCCCCACGATTACCTGCTGAGCGAGGAGATCCGCGCGGTCGAACCGGTGCTGTGACGGCGGGCGGCCGGTCAGCTCTCGGGATAGCCGATCAACCGTCTGGCCTCGCCCAGGAGCGGGGATCGCGTCAGCGGACGCCCGTCGATTTCGGTGGCGGCCAGAATCCCGCTCAACGACCCGGTCAGCCACACGCCGTCCGCGTGCACCAACTCGGCGGGGGTCACCAGTGCCTCGTCGGTGTCCAGGCCGAGCGCGGCCGCCTGTCCGAAGAGCGCACCCGACGTGGTGCCGGCGATGATGCCCGACCAGCCCGGCACTGTGAACATGGTCGAGGACCGGATCCACACCAGGTTGAAACTGGGGCACTCCAGCGCGTAGCCATCGGCACTGAGCCAGAGCATCTCCTGGCCGCCCCGGCTGGCGGCCCACCGCTGGCTGGCGCTGTGCACGGCGTACGACAGGGACTTCACGCCGCCCAACAGCCACGGGGCTTGCGCGCGTGCGTGGACCGGGAACCCGACGGTGCCCGTGACGAGACGAAGGCCGTGCTGCCGATTGACCGACGTCCAGGGCGGTACGGGCTCCACAGTGGTGAAGATGGTGGGCCGGCCGGTGCCGGCTCGCCCCCGGGTGCACACCAGGCGTTGGACCGCCTCGACATCGCGCGGCCAGGCCGCCGCGACGTCGAGGACGAACGCGCGCAGCGCGTCGAGTTCCGGTAGCGCCAACTCCAGGCTGCGCGCCGATCGGGACAACCGGTTCAGGTGGGCGGGCAGCAGCACCGGCTCGCCCCCGGCAACGAGCCACGCCTCGAACGCCCCGTCGCCACGCAGCAGCCCCAGGTCGTCGGCATGGACGATCGGTGTGGCCGGCTCGACCAGGCCCGTGCCGAAGACAGCCACAAGCCGGTCCATTACCGAACACTCCTTCGCCACACCGCCAGGAGTGTGCGTACCGCCCTGGCCTGCCCTCGATCGGAGCGCCGCCGCCGAACGCGCCGCTCGGCCGCATTGTCGTTGGCCTATGCTATGACAGGACGCAGCCGCTCCGCGCTCAGCACATTGATGACTGATGGAAGCACCCACTGGGAACATGGAAGCGACTTCCTCCGCCCTGGATCCCGTTGCCGTCTGGACCGATGGTCGGCTGGGTCTGCCAGGCACCAAGACGGCATCCGGCCTGATCCTGACCGGCACCCGGTGGACGGTCGCCTGCGTGGTGGACGCACGCCACGTCGGCGCCGATGCCGGCGTGATCCTCGGGGTCGGGTCGCTCGGCGTGCCAGTGGTACCGGATCTCGCCGCCGCCCAGCGAGCCGGCGCCCGCAGCGTGGTGATCGGCGTCAACTCGATGGACGCGCACACCGTCGTCCCCGCCCGGCTGAAGGCTGTGGCCGCCGACGTGATCCGGCACGGGCTCAACGTCATCTGCAGCACACACGCCCGGCTGAACGACGATTCCGAGCTGGTCGGCCTGGCCACCGCGGCCGGTGTCGAGCTGATCGACGTGCGGGGCGACGGCCCCCGGGAGACGCTGTCAACCGACCTGTCGGTTGACGCGACGGTGCTGCTGACGACCGGCACCGACTGCGCCGTCGGAAAGATGACGACCGCCCTCGCGGTACACCGCGAGGCACTCTCCCGGGGCATGCGTAGTGCCTTTCTGGCGACCGGGCAGATCGCGGCCATGTGTGGCGCGGACGCGGTGGTGCAGGTCGACCGCATCTTCGCGGACTTCATCACCGGGGCCGTGCAACGTGCCGTCCACCGCCTGGCCGCCGCCGGGCACGAACTCGTCGTCGTCGAGGGGCAGGCGGCAACGTTGCACCGCGTCTACGGTGGCAACTCGGTCAACCTCCTCTACGGAGCCGCGCCGGACGCGATCATCATGTGCCACGACACCGACCGTCAGGTCCGGGCGATGTTCCCCGGCCTGCCGGTCCCGCCGGTGACCGACGAACTCCAGACGATCGCGGACCTCGGTCGCCGAGTCGGCATCGCGGCCACGCTCGCCGGGTTCTCGATCTTCGGGGGCAAGCCGTTCCACGAGGGGGAGCGCTACCCCGTGCCGGTGGTCGACACCCGGGCCGCCGGTGCCGCCGCCATCCTGCTGGACTCCGTTCTGCGGCTCACCCGGCACACCGAGCGCGACCGACGGTGAGAGCTCACTGCTGCCCGGGAGAATCGTCCGGCAGCGAGAGCATGTGCGACTGGCGCTCTCCGGCGGACAGATCCCGGAACACCCGGTGCCGGGCTCGGCTCCGAAGGTCGTCAATGTCGGGCTGGGCCGACCAGAGTCGGGCCGACTTGTCCAGCGAGGCGGTGAGCAGCGTCCGCCCGTCGGCCGACCAGGCGACCGACGTCACCCGATCCACGTGTACGCCGACCACCCGCGGCTCCGCGTCGTCCAGCGCGCTCCAGACCCGTACGGTGCGGTCGTAGGAGCCGGTGGCGATCTGGTCACCGGACGGCGACCAGGCGACCGCGCGTACCCGCCCCTCGTGGCCTTCGAGGGTCCGGATGTGCCGACCGGTGCGAGGATCCCAGATCCGGCAGGTCCAGTCGGCCGAGCAGGTGACGACGAACTGTTCGTCAGGTGAGAAGGCCACACCGTCCACCCAGTTCTGGTGGCCGCGCAGGACGGCGAGTTCCTCGCCGGTGGAGCTGTCCCAGACCCGGGCGGTACGGTCGTCCGAGGTCGTGGCGATCATGCGCGCGCTCGGCGACCAGGAGACGCGGACCACCCAGTCGGTGTGGCCGCGTAGTTGCAGCAGCCGACGGCCGGTCGTGGCGTTCCAGATCGAGGCCGTGCCGTCCCGGCAGGCCGTGGCGATCCGCGTGTTGTCCGGAGCCCACATCAGGCCCTCACAGATCGTCTCCTCGTCCAGCTGGAGGTATGGCTGGACGCTGTCCGGGCGCCACAGTTGCACCGAGCCGTCGTTCGAGCACGAGCCGAGGCGCTGCCCGTCAGGTGCCCAGGCCACCCCCCAGACTGTGCCGGCGTGCCCGGTGAAGGTGCTGACGGCTCCGGTCGCCACGTTCCAGACCCGGGCCGACCCGTCGTCCGAGGCAGTCGCGATCCGGGAGCCGTCCACTGTCCACGCCGCCGCGCGAAGCCCGCCGGTGTGCCCGGTGAACGCCTGTCGTTCGGCACCGCGGGGCAGTATCGACCAGACCCGGGCGGTGTGGTCGCTGGAGGCCGAGGCGAGCGCCGTGCCGTCGGGTGACCAGGCCACGCCCCACACAGCGTCCTCGTGACCACGCAGCGTGGCGATCTCCCGGGCGTCGCTGACGTCCCAGATCCGTACGGTGCGGTCGCTGGAGGCGGAGGCCAGCGACCGTCCGTCGGGTGACCAGGAAACGTCCCAGACGAAATCGGTGTGCCCCCGGATCAGCAGCAGTTGACGGCCGTCGGTGACGTCCCAGATCCGGATCGTCTGGTCGCCCGAGGCGGTGGCGAGCCGTCGCCCGTCCGGGCACCACGACAGGCCCTCGATGAAGTCGGTGTGCCCCCGCAGCACGGTCTGCCGCTCACCGGTGGCGAAGTCCCACACGATGGCGGTGCGGTCGTGCGACGTGGAGGCGAACAGCGTGCCGTTCGGTGACCAGGCGAGACCGTAGACATCGCCAGTGTGCCCGCGCAGGGTCGTCGTGTGGACGCCGGTGTCCGTCCGCCACACGTGGATGTGGTGGTCCTGTGCGCCGGCGGCGACGTGCTCGCCGTCCGGAGACCAGGCCATGCCACGGATCAGGTCGTCGGCGCCGTAGAGGGTCGGTGGCGGCTCGTCGGCGTCCACCCGCCACAACTTGACGGTACGGTCCCGGGAACCGCTGGCGACGCGGCGCGAGTCGGGCGCCCAGGCGATGGCCTCCACCATGGCGTCGTGACCGGTGAACGCGGCGATCGTCCGGCCGGAGTCGGGGTCCCACACGCGGATGGAGTTGTCCCGGGAGCCGGTGGCGATCATGCGGCCGTCCGGGGACCAGGCGATCGACCGTACGGTGTCGGTGTGCCCGGACAGCACCCGTCGCAGGTGGCTGAAGGCGAGCGCGGACATGAGGGCGCGTTCGATAAGCGGCGTGACGGGCGCCTCGGCGATCGCCGCGATGGAGAGCAGGATCGACAGCTCCGGGAACCGTTCGGCATTGGCGAGGACGTACCGGCCGATGTTCTCCGACACGCGACGCAGGAAGGCCAGGTCCCGGCGCTTGGACTGCTCGATCAGGGCCCGGACCACGTTGCTCGCCTGGCCGAGCGTCTCCAGGCCGGCGAGCCACTGCTCGGCCAGCACCAGCCGCTGCCCGGTCAGGAGGTAGTCGCCGCTACGCCCGGAGTGCTGCCATTCGGCGGCCCACCGCTCCAACTCGGAGCGCCGACGCAGGTGCTCGGCCCGCGTCTCGACCTCCTGCCGCAGCGGCGCCCAGAGCCGGAACAGCGACTCGTGCGCCACCTCCACGACCGGCTCGCCGTCCTGCACCTTGCTGACCAGCAGCCGCGCGTCCACGAACGCGGCGACGGTACGGCGCTGCTCGGGGCTCAGCTCCCCCAGAGCAACAGGTCGTTTGGTCGCCTCGCTGGAGTCGAGCGAGACGAACCGCAGCAGGGTCGTCAGGATCGGGGCGATGCCGCCCTCCCCGCGTAGCTCGGTGACGACCTGGTCGGCCTGCCGGGTGAGTGCGCCACCGACGCCGCCGGTGGCGAGGTAGGCGTCCAGGCTCACCGCGGCCCCGGGCCGGACCTCGAAGAAGAGCTCCTGCAACAGGTACGCCAACAGCGGCAGCGCGTCGGTCGTGCCGACGTCGGCGATGATCCGGTTGACGACCAACGGCTCGAACGTCATGCCGGCGATCCGGGCCGGCTCCTCGATGATCGCGGTGAGGTACTCCGTCTTGATGGCACCGATCGCGACGGGATTCTGGAACAGCGCCGCCATGTCGCTGTCGAGGAACTGCGCGAGGTATTCGATGCGCATGCTGGCGATCACCGACAACCGGGAGTCGGCGTCCAACAGGCGCTCGACGATTTCGAGGAACAGGTGCCGATCGTTCTCGCCGGAGAGCGTGAACAGCTCCTCCAACTGGTCGATCACCAAGAGCACGTGGCCGAACCGGCGTCGCATTCCTCGGCGGATCTCGGCGACGTACGTCGCCGCGCTGGCCGGATTTTCGCGTATCGCCCGAACGATGACCGGCATCGCGACCGGCTCCGGGAGCGCATCATTGATGGCCTTGGCCAGATTCGTCACCGGCGCGCTGCCCGGGTTGATGGTGGGTAGGTTGATCCACCGCCGGGTCTTGAGCGTCGGAACGACACCTGCCTGCACGAGCGAGGACTTCCCGCCGCCGGACGCGCCAACCACCACCAGCAGCCGCTCCCGAGGGTCCGCCGAGGCGGCGAGCATCCGCCGGACGATGTCCGAGATCTGCTGGTCCCGACCGAAGAAGACGGCCGAGTCCTCCTCCCGGAAGGGCTCCAACCCGGGGTACGGCGGCCGGCGCGGGTCCCAGTCCGAGCGTTTCGTCCTGGGATTCGCCACGACGTGGAGGACGACCTGCCCGACGACGAGGAGGATCACGATCGCGACGAACGCCGGAATCGCCACGGACTGCAGGACCCGCAGATAGGTGGGCGGTTCACTCAGGTTCGTCAGATAGTTGCCGATCAGACCGAGCAGGCTGGTGGCCAGAATCAGCGCGACGTTGAGATACAGCGCGAGTGCACGTTGTCTCTTCACGCCGACTCCGAGTCCAACAGAACGTGCCCCGAGGCGAACCCCGTGCCGCCGTCGTCAGTGCCCCGGGGAGCCGAGAATGCGTACGCCTCGCCCATGGTATCGCTTCGATGTGTCGACGGCGCAAGGCGACACGAGTCGCCAAGCCGTCCCGAGCACCCCGGCCGACACGGCGCCCCGTGGGCGGCGGACCGGGTCAGCGAGCGGGCCCGCCGTTGTGTCGGGTCCGGCAGCGCCGACCAAACTCGGCCAGGAGAGCCAGGTCCAGCGGGCTGCGGTCGGTCTGCTGTTCGAAGTGCCATTGAACGCCGAGCACGAATCGGTGCGGCCGGTCGACGGCGATGGCCTCGATCACGCCGTCGGGTGCCACCGCTTCGACGCGGACGCTGGCCGGCAGCCGGGTGACGACCTGCGAGTGTTGGGAGTTGACAAGGAGCTGCGGGCTGGGCGGGTGGCCGAGCAGATCGGCGAGGTGGCCGCCAGGGGTGAGGGTGACCGGGTGGGCCGGGCCCCACCGGTCGTCGTTCTCGTCGGGTAGCCGCCGGTGGCTACCTGTGGGGTCGGTCTCGCACAGCAGCCCGCCGCTGTGCACGGCGATCTCCTGCATGCCCCGGCAGCTGCCGAGCACCGGCAGGTCGGGCAGGTGCGCCGCCGCGGTGAGCAGGGCGCTGGCGACGGCATCGCGCGCGGGGTCGTAGGCGCGGTCCGGCTGGATCGGTGTGGTGGTGTCGAAGCCGGCCGGGTGCAGGAAGGACGGACCACCGGGCAGCACGAGCCCGTCGAGGACCGACAGGATCGCGCCGGCACTGTCCGGCTCGGTGGCCGGGATCAGGACGGCGGCGACGTCGGCGTGCCGAGCGAGTTGACTCACGACCGTCCTGTTGACGTGTGAGTAGGTCGTGCCGGTGGCGCTCCGGCTGGTACAGGCAAGCACGCCAACGACGGGTGTCGTACCTGTCGGTGCTCTCACGTGGTCGGCCTCCCGCCCCGGTGCGACCCACGACAAAGATGGTGACCACGCAGCGGCGGGCCGCTCACTGTCATCGATGACGCCACTATCCTCGATGCGACGGGACCAGATAGGAATACAGATGCGATCATCGCCATCCCGGAAAGGACCAGATCCGCGGCGGCTGGCGGCGGACCTTCTCCACGGCGACTCGGAACTTCGGGCGCAGAAGGAAGCGACAACGGATCGCGGGGCGTGGACCAACGCTCGGCGGGCGGTCCTGTTCGACGACTACAGCGCGATCCGGCTCATGAATCAGATCTCGTATCCGGACGGGTTTCAGCTCAGAGCCCGGCTGCGCGCCGGAGGCGACGACATCATCGTGTGTCGGCCACGGCCACCGGCCGGATTCGACGAGTACTACTCCGGGCGCCTCGGGCTGGGTGACCCGGTCTGGTTGCATCCCGACTCCGCCGCTGACCTGTGTTCGGCGGCGTGGAGCGACAGCCGTACGTCGGCGGCTCTGGTCGACGCCGCTCGCCGCGGCGCCTGTCTGCATCCCTACCACGCGTCCGAGGCGGCGTGGCAGCTCGCCGATCGCCTGTCCCGTGCCGCGCGTCGATCGGTGCCGGTGCTCGGGCCGCCACCCCGGCTGTGTCGGTTGGCGAATGACAAGTCCTGGTTCCTCGGTACGGCCGCTGACCTGCTCGGCGCCGAGGCGATCCCGCGGCTGCGGGTGACGCGCCGTCTCGCCGACCTCCCGGCCGTCATCGAGGAGATCTCCCGACACTCGCCCAAACTCGCCGTACGGATACCGGACTCCGCCGGCGGTCTGGGCATGCGCGTCTTCGCCACCGACGTCCTGCGTCGACTCGATCGGCAGGCCCTCATCGCCTGGGCCGCCGACGTCTACCGCGATCTGGGTCTCCGAGAGGACTCGGCCGTGCTGGTGACCAGCTGGGAGGAGACACTCGCCGCACCCAGCATCGAGGTCACGATAGCGCCGGGGGAGGCGGCGGCACCGATCTGCGGCCGGGTGATCGACCAGAGCTTCACCGACGCCGAACGGTCCCAGTTCGGCGGCGGCGTCGCCGGGGCTCTGCCGCTCGACATCGTGCGCCGCCTGCGCTCCGACGCCTCGACGATCGCGGTGCTCCTGCAAGCACTGGGATATCTCGGACGTCTGTCGATGGACTTCATCGTCACCGGCCGGTCCTTCGCGGAGGCGGAGGTTCGGGTCGTCGACTGCAACGCCAGGTGGAGCGGCGGCTCGGTGTTGGGAGCCATGGTGGACCGCCTCTTTCCCAACGGAGCACCGCCGTACGCCTTCGGCGCCCTGCGGCATCCGCGGCTGCGTTCGATTCCGTTCGACGTCCTGATCGACCGTCTCGACGGCAGGCTCTGGAATCCGTCCACCGGGCGTGGCGACCTGCTCGTGCACAACGTGGGTCACCTCGCGGCGTCCGGGCGGGTCGACATCGTGGTGCTCGCCGACGACGCCGAAACGGCCCGGCGCCGCCTGGCGGACCTGTCCAGCTCGGTGACGGACGGCACCGCCGCGCTGCTGCTCGCGGAGGACGCTGGAGCTGGCCCGGCTACCTCGTGAGCAGGTCGATGAGCGCGTTCGAAATGAGGCGTCGCGACCAACTCCAAGATCCGCCACCCGGATTGCCCGTCCAGGGCGCTCCCATGGGCGTGGGCACTGTCAGTGAGGCACGCCGGCCGGGAACTCCTCGACGCCCAGCACGCGCAGCAGCTCAAGCTTCTCCCGGGCCTCGGCGTCGGCCGGGGTCAGCACCAGCAGTTGCTGGCCGAGGTCGGGGGTGACAAGGGTTTCGCAGTCCACCGTGATGCGGCCCACGCGCGGGTGCATGAACGTCTTGCGGTCGGCCCGGCGCACCGCCACCTCGTGCTCGGCCCACAGCCGCCGGAAGTCGTCGCTCGCAGCCCGCAACCGTTCGATCAGGCCGGTCACGGCCGGGTCGCCGGCCCGCCGGCCGGCCACCGCGCGCAGGTCGGCGACCTGCTGGCGGGCGTGCCGCTGCCACTCCTCGGGGCCGTGGAGGTCGCGGATGACCGGGTCGGTGAAGTAGCGGTAGGCGACGTAGCGGCGGTCGCCGGTCAGCCCGGTGTGGTCGCCGGTGAGCAGGATCGACATGCGGTTCTGCGCCAGGACCTCGCCGAGGTCGGACAGGACCATGGCGGGGGTGTCGCCCATCAGGTCGAGCAGGCGGACCAGGCCGGCCCGGGCCAGGCGGGCGATGCCGTCGGCGGGCGGCGGCTGGTGGCCGGCCAGGTGGAACAGGTGGCTTCGCTCGTCGTCGGTCAGGCGCAGGGCCCGGGCCAGGGCACCGAGCAGCTGGGTCGACGGCTGGCTGCTGCGGCCCTGCTCAAGGCGGACGACGTAGTCGACGGACATGCCGGCGAGCATGGCAACCTCCTCGCGGCGCAGGCCGGCGGTGCGGCGGCGGGGGCCGTCGGCGATGCCGACCTCGGCGGGGCGGATGGCCTCGCGCCGGCGCCGCACGAAGTCGGCGAGCTGCTCACGCTGCATGCCTCCATGCTGCCTCGGGACTGGGCACCGAACCAGGGAGCCGCGCTCCCACGATAAGCGCTCCGCTGCCGGCGGGCCGGAAAGCGGCGCAGGGTGGAGCCGAGATCGACCGATGAGGGAGAGTTTCGATGCAGACACGCACTCTGGGCAACACGGGTCCCACGGTTTCCGCGGTGGGGCTGGGGGCGATGAGCATGTCGGGCGCGTACGGCCCGGCCGACCGCGAGGAGAGCATCGCCACCGTACGGGCCGCGCTGGACGCGGGGGTCACGCTGGTCGACACCGGTGACTTCTATGGCATGGGGCACAACGAGCTGCTGCTGTCGGAGGCGTTGCGGGGACGCGACCGGGACAGCTATCTGCTGAGTGTGAAGTTCGGGCAGCAGGTGGGGCCGGGCATGCGGTTCGCCGGTCAGGACTCCCGCCCGGCTTCGGTGCGGAACTTCCTGAGCTACTCGCTGACCCGGCTCGGCGTCGACCACGTGGACATCTACCGGCCGGCCCGGCTCGACCGGTCGGTGCCGATCGAGGACACGATCGGCGCGATCAAGGAGATGATCGACGCCGGTTACGTGCGGTATGTGGGGCTCTCCGAGGTTGACGCGGAGACCGTTCGGCGGGCGAACGCCGTACACCCGGTTGCTGATCTTCAGATTGAGTATTCGCTGCTGTCGCGGGCGGTCGAGGCCGACGTGCTGCCCACGCTGCGGGAGTTGGGCATCGGGCTGACCGCGTACGGGGTGCTGGGCCGTGGCCTGCTCTCGGGGAACTGGGCGCCGGGGCGGGCGGACGATCCGCGTAACCACAGTCCCCGCTTCTCCGCCGAGAACGCGTCGCACAACCTCGCCCTGGTGGAGGCGTTGCGCCGGGTCGCCGACGCGAAGGGGTGCACTGTGGCGCAGTTGGCGATCGCGTGGGTGGCGGCGCAGGACCCGTCAATCGTTCCGCTGGTCGGTGCGCGCACCCGGCGGCGGCTGGACGAGGCGTTGCCGGCGCTGGACGTGAAGCTGTCGGCCGATGATCTCGAAGAGATCGAGGCGGCCGTGCCGAAGGGCGCCGCGCGCGGTGACCGTTACCCGGCGGCGTTCATGTCGAGCCTCGGCGTCGGCAACTAGTGCCTCGTCATGCGGCCTTGAACGGGTGGCCCGGGTGGCGGATCTTGGGGCACGCACCGTACCGGCGGTGAGGAGCACGAGCGTGGCCGGGAGCCCGAGCAGCCGACGGCCGCCCGGGCTCCCGGATCGTCACTGGTACATCTGCGTGACGGTGAAATTCATCGACTGGGCATAGAGGCTGACACCGGTCGGACTGTTGGGGTGGAAGGACTGCGTCGACGTCGGGCCGTCCGGGGTGTCACCCGGCGACTTGTCCGTCACGATCCCGTGGATGCCCGCCGGCGAGCCGCAGACCGACTTGCCCGCGAACTCGTCCATCGGGTCGGAGTAGTACGCGATCGTCGCGCCGTGCGCGGTGTTGAAGTCGCGGACGACGTCGAGCTGCTCGTCACGCAGCAGCATGCTCATCTCGGACAGCCACACCCGCTCCTCGTCGCTGAGGAGGAGCTTGAGTGGGCAGAGCGGGTCACCGCCGGTCTCGACGAGCTTCGGGTACCCCATGAGCATGATCTTGGCGTTCGGCGCCTTCTTGCGGATCTCCTCCAGCACCTTCGTGTTCGACCGAGGAATCGTGTCGGCGATGCGGCGCCTTGTCGACACGTCCACGGTGTCCGTCTCGCCCGACAGATTCGCCTTGAAGCAGTCCAGCGGGCCGGCCATGATGAGGCACTCCTTGACCACCGGGCCGAACTTCGCGTCGTTGCCGCCGATCGAGACCGTGACGAGCGTGGTGTTCTCGTCCAGGTAGCCCTTGTCGAGCTGGGACACCTCCAGGTACTGGCCCTTGCCCCGTTCGTTGTCGGCGTTGCGGGGCTCGTTGCTGACGGTACGCAGCGGCAGGATGTTCTCCGTCTCGGCACCCGAGCAGGCGATCAGGTGGTAGTCCATGTTGACGTCGTGCTGCTGGCTCGTGATGTCCGCCCGCGTCCCGATCGGCGTGGACGACCCGGGCAGCACCGCCTTGCGCGACCACGCGTTCTTCGAGCGGTGGCAGCCGTTGCGGAAGGCGTTGTTGCTGTTGTTGTCCGTCTCGCGGTAGTAGTCCGAGCCGTTCACCGGCGAGGCGCCCTCGCCCGACGAGAACGAGTCGCCGAGCGCCACCACCTGGTGCTGCGGCTTGCCCGGCAGCGGGATGAACGCCGCCGCGTCGAAGGCCACGTTCTCCTGCGGCCGGCCCAGGGCCAGGTCGCCCTGTCCGCTGGCCGGCACGTCGTCCCGCAGCTGCGCCAGCTCCTCCGGTGTCAGGTTCGACACCATGTTGGTCAGCTCCACCTTCGGGACGTTGTTGAACTCGAACACGCCGAGCGCCACCCAGCGGTTCGCGTACCCGCGCTGCTGGACCATGCGGGTCTTGACCACGCCGTTCTTCGTCGTGATCTGGTACGCCGCCTGCTGCGTGGTACCGAGGTGATCGGGGATGTGGACCATGACCCGCATCCAGCCGTTCACCGTCCGGTCCAGCGTCCACGTCCCACTGACGTAGAGGTTGCTGCCCGGCTCGCGGGTGTGCGTGAACCAGTAGTGCGCGCCGTACCCGCCGCCGACCTGGTGCAGGTCGATCTTGCCCGGGTACTGGAGTGTGCCGTTCTGCGTCTCGCCGGCGAACCCGTGCGTGAACGTGCCGCTGTTCGTTCGTCGGGTGCAGAGCCAACCCGCCTCGTCACGGCGGGGGCTGACGACCTCGTTGACCACGTCGTCGACCACCAGCGCGTTCGCCGGCAGCTCGGTGCCGCACTTCGGGTAGTAGCTCACCCCGGCGGCCGGATACGCCCAGCCGGGGTCGTACCTGATGGCCTCGTTACCGCAGTCCAGACAGCCCGGTTTCCAGTCCGCGGATTGGTTGTACCAGCACTTGAGGTCCCGTTCGTCAATGACGTTGACGTGGTGGCACGGGCCGGCCGGCTCGTCGATCACATCGGGCGCCGTCGGCGGGAGGTTGTTGCCGTAGTAGCAGTCGTTGGACGTGTCGCAGAACGTCTGGAGGTGCGGCTTCACCCGCTCCCGCCCGTCGTTCGTGCTCCACCACGCGTACCGGTAGCCGTCGGTGTAGGTGTCCGGCTTCTCGATCGCGTTGAGCGGGTGTCCGGCCCAACCCATGATCTTCTCTGGGTACGGCCACTGGCTCGGGTGCCGCGCGTCGTCGTAGGTGAACTCCAGGAACGCCTTGCGGTTCGCCGGATACCTCGGGTTGGCGGGGTTGTTCGCCCAGCCGACGCCCCACGGCCCGTCCGTGCTGCCCTGCGGCTCGTAGAATCCGGTGTTGTAGGCCCACACCGCGAAGAACCAGCTCTCGATGTACTTCGGGTCGCCGCCGTTGGCCTTCATGTTGTACGCGTGGACCTGGTTCCACTTGTCCTGCAGGATCCGCAGCGACTGGGAGATGTTCGCGGCGAAGTCCACGGTGATGGCCAGCTGCTGGTTGTATGGCAGCGGGACCTCGTTCGGCTTCTGGAACCCGGGCTTGCGCATGCCGTCGGTGACCTGCCCGACGCCGTAGCCGCAGTCGGACTTGTCCCAGCGGATCGTCCAGTCGTCGCTCGTGTCCGCGTCGTAGATGTCCAGCCCGTAGTAGTTGCCGACGAGCGGGTTGCCGAACTCGCCGGGCAGGACGTGCGGCGAGGCCTGCCACAGGTTCGACTCCTGGGCGAGGATGCCGAGCATGATCTGTGCGGGCACGTGACCGCCGCCGTTGAGCGGCCGCATCGGGAACCAGTCCGCGACGTTGTAGCCGGGCAGGCCGGACTGGTTGAAGTTGTTGCCCCGGTTGAGGATCAGCGTGTCCTGCACCGCCATGTCGACGACCCACTCGATCTCCCGGGCGCGCGGCTGGTACACCTGTACCCGCACGTCGTTGCGGGGGATCGCGCACCAGGCAGCAGTGTCGACAGGGTCGTGCAGCGGTGTCGCCAGCGTCGTGGCGGCCGGTGCCGACCGGGCCCGCCCCGGCGTCTTCGGGTTCGCCCGAGCGCCGGCGTCGCCCGACGTCGGCGTGGTGGGCGCGACCGCGAAGTCCACGCTGCGGCCGGTCGCCGGCACCTTGGCCTTCATGGTGAGCGACCGTCCGCGGCGGCCGTCCTCGGCCTGCGCGGCTCGCGGGTCGGTCGTCCACTTGATGTCGTCCAGCAGCAGGTCACCCTGGCTGGACATCTCCGCCTGCACTGTCGCGTCGAGCTTCGCGACACCCGTGGGCAGCTTGTGCACCTTGCCGGGGGTACCGGTGATGCCGACCCGACCGCCCGCGCCCTTGACCACGTTCATGTCGGTCGTGCCGCCCTCGGCCAGCGTGGCCGTCGCGCCGGACTTCACGACGGTCCGCCTGACCCGGCCGGCCTTGCTGTCGGCATCCATGTAGACGACGGCGTCGCCGTTGGCCGCCAGCCGGAACGGAACCCCGGTGGTCCTCGCGACGGCCGACCGGCGACCCTTGCCGTCGACCTTGACCAGCGCGCCGTTGTCGGCGGCGATGATCTCGTCCTTGACCGGTAGCGCCGAGGTGAGCTGGCCCGCCACCTGGATCGGCGCGGCCACGATGCCGGTCGCGGCGTCGAGCTGCGTCAGGCGGGTCTTGCCCGAGCCGGTGTCGCCGCCGGTGAACGTGCTCAGCACGACGTTCTCACCGGTACCGCAGCCGGGGCTGAAGTACGCGAGGGACGCGTGCGCGGCCACCTTCCGGACGGACTGGTCCTTGAGGTCCACGACCGCCACGAAGGCGCCGCGGTCGAACAGGTCGGGTTTGTTGGTGTAGGCGCGCGGCGCGTACGTGACGACCAGCCGCCGGCCCGACTCGGTGAGGCAGCCGTTGCCGATCCACTGGTCGGTCTCCAGCCCCGGCTCGCTCAGTGTGGCCGCGGTCGTCCAGCTGTACCCGGAGGCCGCCGACGCCACGAGCACGTGCAGGCCGGTCATGTCGCCGGAGAGGGTCCAGGCCCGGTCCTGCGACGTCCGCCAGCCCTGCTTGAGGGCGGAGTCGCGCTGATCGGGCGGTATCGTGGTAGACGCCACGTCCTTCGGGGGCGGGTCCGGCGCGGCGGCGGCCGGCGCGGGGAGCGCCACGAGACCGCTGGCGACGATCGAGGCGGCGAGCGAGGCGGCGGCGCCGCGACGGGCGGCGCCGGGACTGAGCCCGCGCGTCAGCGCGGGGCGGGACGGCGATGCTGACACTGCGGTTCCTCCAGGATGGCTTGGGGTCGATGCAGTGTCGGAACCGCGCTCACCGTCCGCGCATCACGGTGTCATCGTGGGCGTAGCGCGCCGGTGTCACGGCACGCCCAAGGCTCGCTCGGCATCTCCCCAGCGGATCCTCACCGAGTCGCGGCAGCTCCGGTCGGTCCGCTCGTTCCTCACCCGGCGGTCCGCGACGCCCACGCCGACGGCGGCATGACACCGCGCGGATGACCTGACGATGCGGCCGCAGTGCGGCGACGCCGAAGGATCACTCCGACGACATGCAGCACGACTGAGGAGGACAGCATGAAGGTAGCGAAGGTTCGGCAGCATCGCCTGGTGCGGGCGCTGATCGCCCTGGTGGCGTTCGTGGGACTCGGCGTGGTCACCGTGGCGGTACCCGCGTCGCCGGCGCTGGCCGCATGTTCGGGCTCCAGCTGTTACAACGTCAATCCCAATGGCCAGTGCAGCGGCACCCGGTACGGCTGGACCGGCGGCGGCTACGACAGCGGACTCGGCATCGTCGTGGTGAAGTCGCCCGGCTGCAGGTCGGCCTGGGCACGCCTGCAGAACGACCAGTACCTCCGCTACGCCGGTGGGACGTTCACCGTGCGCATCGAGCGCAGGGTGTATTCGTCTTACGGCTGGTGGTACACCGGCAGCCTCAGCAAGTCGTTCCCCTCCACCAACGGCGGGGTGTGGACCAACATGCTCGAGGATCTCGACTCCTCTGACGAGCAACAGGCCTGCTACAACTTCATGGGCGGTGCCTGGACCTGCACCCCCTGGGTCGCTTACTGAACAGCAGACGGACGTCAGGGCCCCCCGGCGGCGCGGAGGGCCCTGAGATCCATCATCCGGCCAGCTGCGTGTCGACCCCGGGGGGCGCCCCACGACTCCCGGCGGCACCGCGGCCGGACCGTGGGTCGGGGGCTGGCCGCCGGGTGCGTCTGACATAGACGTATGGCGGTCGTTCGACGTCGGTGTGTCTTGTTAGCCTGCGGCCGTGGAGCTGCGCCTGCTTGGCCCCGTCGAGGCTGTCCTCGACGGACGGGTCGTGCCCATCCGACGCCGTCAGGAGCGACGGTTGCTCGCCATCCTCTCGATGCGACCGGGCCAGTTCCACTCCGCGGAGCGACTCATCGACCTGCTCTGGGAAGATCGGCCTCCGGCCCAGGCACGAGCGGGCCTGCAGGCCATGATCTCGCACCTGCGGTCCACGCTGGAGCTGGGCCGGTCGATGGAGCCCGCGTTGCTCGCCCGACCCAACAGCTACGCACTGGAGATCCGGGCAGAGCGGGTCGACGTGCACCGATTCACCGCCCTGGTGGCCGAGAGCAGGGGCGTCACCGACGCCGATCAGCGCATCGCGATGCTCAGCACCGCGCTCGGTCTGTGGCGGGGCGCCGCCCTGGCCGACGTCTTCGACGACGCCCAGCGGGGGCGGCTCTTCCCGGATCTCGACGAGGCACGGCTGACCGCGCGGGAAGAGCTGCTCGACGCGCGCCTCGAGGCCGGCCAGCACCGGGAGATGTTGGCACCGCTGCACGAGCTGATCAGCGAGGCGCCGACCCGCGAGCGCCCGGTCGAGCTGCTGATGCTGGCGTTGAGCGGGATCGGTCGTCGCACCGATGCCATGGCGGCCTACGCCACCCTCACCGATCGGCTCGCCACCGACCTCGGTGTCGCTCCCGGTAAGCAGATCCAGGCGACCTACCGGACGCTGTCCCACGCCACCGCACCCTCGGACGCCGCGCCGACGTCTCCCGGCGGGCCGGCGCAGCTACCGCGGCCGCCGGGGCACTTCGTCGGCCGCGGCGCCGAGTCGCGTCAGCTCGACCGCCTGCTCGCCGACGCGACAGGGCCGCAGGTCCTGATCCTCTCCGCGGTCGTCGGCACGGCGGGTGTCGGAAAGACCGCGACCGCCATCCGGTGGGCGCACAGCGTCCGGGACCGCTTCCCGGATGGGCAGCTCTTCCTCAACCTGCGTGGTTACTCCGCCGGCCGGCCCATGCGCTCGGCGGAGGCGCTCGGCGCGCTGCTGCGGGGTCTGGGCGTGCCGGCGGCCCGCATTCCGGCCGATCCGGAGGAGGCAGCGGCGCTCTACCGCACCGTCGTCGCCGATCGCCGGCTGCTGATCGTGCTGGACAACGCCCTCGACGCCGAGCAGGTGCGGCCGTTGCTGCCCGGGTCCGCGGACAGCCTGGTGGTGGTCACCAGCCGGGACCGTCTGACCGGGCTCGTGGCCCAGCAGGACGCCCACCGCCTGACCATCGGACTGCTCCCGGAACCGGACGCGATCGAGCTGCTCACCGTCCTGCTCGGCGCCGACCCGCGAGCCGCCGAACGCGACGCGATCCGGGACCTCGCCCAGGTCTGCGGTCGGCTCCCGCTGGCCCTGCGGATCGCGGCGGCGCTGCTGCACGACGAGCCTGACCTCGCGGTGTCGGCGTACGTGCGGCAGTTGCGGCAGCGGAGCATCGCCGCCCTGGCGATCGACGACGACCCGAGCGTCGCCGTGCAGACGGCGTTCGACCTCTCCTACACCCGGCTTCCCGGCGAGACCCAGCGGATGTTCCGCCTCCTCGGCACCGTTCCGGGGCTCAGGCTGCCGGTCGACGCGGTCGCGCACCTGGCGCAGACAACCCCGGACGCGACCCGTCGGACGCTGGCCCGACTCTTCTCGGCGCACCTGCTGGAGTTCGACGACGATCGCGTCGCGCTGCACGACCTGCTGGGGCGCTACGCGGGCCAGCACAGTGCGCGGCAGGCCGGCCGGCCGGAGGCGCAGACCGTCCTCGCCCGCCTGTTCGCGTGGTACCTGGTCCGCGCGCAGGCTGCCGGTGACCTGTTGGCGCCGGGGCGGGTCCGCCTGGAGTTGCCGGCGGGCCTGGCGGCCGGTGACGCCGGCTTCCCGGACCGTGACGCGGCACTGGCCTGGCTCGAGGCCGAGGAGTCGAACATGGTGGCACTGATCAAGGCGGGCGCCGACGGCACGTCGAGGGCCGCTGCCGCCCTGCTCGCCGACCAGCTACGAACGTACTTCTGGGTCACCCGCAATTCACTGAACTGGCTGCTCGTGGCGCAGGCGGCGCTGCACGCGTCGGGTGGGGACGCCTACCCGGCCCTGCGGGCGTCGGCACACATGAGTCTGGGCAACGTGTACCACCTCACGGGCAACCAGTTGGTCGCCATCGCGCACCAACGACGGGCGGGTCGCCTGTTCCGCAGCGCCGGGCACGCGCAGGGCCAGGCCGCCGCGGCCGGCTCGCTCGGCGCGGTCTTCGGCGACCTCGGGCAACTGGCGACGGCGGCGGCCTGCTTCGAGCACGCGTTGCGGCTCAACGAGCGGATCCGCCACCGTTACGGCATCGCGGTGATGTCGAGCAACCTCGGGACGATCTACGCCATGGCGGGTCGACTGCGGCTGGCGGTCGAGCGACTCACCGCCGCCATCGTCATCCACCGGGAGGACGGCGGACGACCCAACGAGGCGGTCATCCTCACCAACCTCGGCCTCCTGCGAATCAACCGGGGTGAGTACCCGGCCGCCCTGGACGATCTTCACGCAGCGGTGCGGACGGCCCACGAGGTCGACATGGCGTCGATCGAGGCGAACGCGTTGGCTGGGATCGGCCAGATCCACACGCTACGCGGCGACGTGCCGGCGGCGAGGTCGGCGCTCGCCGCCGCGCGGCGTCTCGCCGACCGTACCGACGACTGGCACTGCAAGGCGTCGATCGACATCGCCGAGGGGAGCCTGCTCCGGCTGACCGGCGACCCCACCCGCGCGGCGGCCCGGTACACCCGGGCCGCCGAGTGGGCCAGGTCGGCGCGCACGTTGGCGACGGAGGCCGAGGCCCTGGTCGGCCTCGCCGCGTCCGTCGCGGAGCGGACGCCGCTGTTGGCCAGCTCCTCCCTGGAGCGGGCTGTCACGTTGGCCCGACAGTCCGGCGCCGCGGTGATCGAGATCGACGCGCTGGCGGCGTTGGGCGAGGTCGCCCGGAGGCACGGCGACCCCGTGGAGGCGGCCCGGCTCGCCGGCGAGGCGGCACATCGCGCGGAGGCGATCGGGGCGCCCCTGGTACGCGCCCGCGCGCTGATCACCCTGGGTCACCTGGACGACTCCCGGCGGGCCTGGCAGGAGGCGCTGAGCATCCTGGACGCGCTCGGCACTCCCGAGGCGGACATCGTCCGGGCCCTGCTGGAGCGGCACGACGGCAGTCCGGTCGGCGTCCCGGCCGGATAGCCGACCTCCCCTCCGGGACCGGTGCTCGGCTGATGCGGCGGTGATGGCGGGCCGACGGAGACTGCTCGCACAGTCTCCGCACCGCGGCGGTCGGCCGATTCCGGACCGAGGCGGGCGCTACACGTTGTCGATCGAGCCGTCGGCCCCGTCTGGTGATTTCCACAGTGCCTCATGGGTGTTCTCAGCTCCGCGAAGTCGGGGACGCCTCGTTTGGTTGTCACGGCGTACGGCGCTGCCAAGGAAACGCCAACCCGTGCTGGGCAACCTGATGACCAGGCCGTGCACGGGGTGCGGTCGGCATGGAGGTCATCGCATGGAGTTCCGGATCCTCGGCCCGCTGGAAGCGTCAGTCGAAGGAACGCCCCTGCCGCTCGGCGGACGCCGGCAGCAGCGGATCCTGGTCGCGCTGCTGCTGCGGGCCGGCCGGATGGTCCCGGCCGACAGACTGGTCGACTGCCTGTGGCCGCTGCGGCCGCCGGCCACCGCGGCGAGTCAGATCCGCAACTGCGCCGCGGCCCTGCGCCGCCAGCTCATCGCCGGCGGCCTGCCCGAGCGCTCGCTGGTACGCCGGCCGGGCGGTTACCTGCTGACGGTGGAGCCCGGCGCGCTGGATCGGACCCGGTTCGACGACGAGGCCCACCGGGCTCGGCGGGCGCTGGCCGCGGGTCGCGCGGCGGAGGCCGTCGGGTTCTTCCTGCGGGCCGAGAGCCTGTGGCGCGGACCCGCCATCGCCGGTCTCGCCGATGGCGTGCTGGAGCCGGAGGCCATGAGCCTGGAGGAGTCGCGGCTGCAGGTGATCGAGGAACGGCTGGAGGTCGAGCTGAGTCTGGGCCGGCACGCACGGGCCGTACCGGAACTCACCGCACTGGCCCGGACCCATCCCGGCCGCGACCGCCTGCAGGCGGCCTTCATGGTCGCGCTCTACGGCAGCGGTCGGGGTGCCGACGCGCTGGCCTCGTTCGACCGGCTGCGCTCGTCGCTGCGCCGTGAACTCGGCCTGGAGCCGAGCCGGCGGCTGCGGGACCTGCGCCAGGCCATCCTCACCGAGGACGAGGCCCGGCTGCCGCCGATGGGCGGGTGGGGGCCGGCGCGTGACGGCGAGCCTCATCGGCGGGCATCTCCTCTCCGTCCGTAAGGAAGGTGACGAGATACAGCATGGGCAGTCGAGACATCAGCGGAGCATCGTCACCGCACCGACCGCGGTCCGCGGCACGCCCGATCGAGTCGCCGGTGGCGTCGCGGTGCGGCCGAGCAGATGGCCGGGCCGGCCTTGCCCGGTCTAGGGCTGGGCGTCGTTGGAAAGGTTGATCCGGATCCCCGTGTTGCGGTATCCGGCGCGACGGAAAGCGGCAGCCATCGGCGCGTTGCCCATGTCGGTGGTGGCGGTGATGAGCGACTCCCCGTTTGTCGCGTGAAGGCGGGTGATCTCGGCGAGCACCTCGTCCACGTAGCCGCGCCCGCGGAACTCCGGCACCACCCCGAGATAGCCGACGTTCACGTTGTACGAGGTCGCGGAGGGAATCGCCATGCCCGCCACCTCCTCCTCGCGCGTGTAGGCGATCCGCCACCACTCCCGCTTGCCCGGCGCCCTGAGATAAAAGTCCATCTCATCGCGCGCGGTCGCGTCCACGCCCCTGGCGGCCAGGTTCGCACGGGTCTGGGCGTCCAGGCTGCCCTCGGCGATTCTCCTGAACACCGCGAGGAACTCCTCGTCGGAGGCCTCGGCGAACCGCAACCTGCCGGCCGCGGGGGACACCCCGTCGGCGGGTGCCCACTCGAACTGCAGCCGCTCCACCTCCCGGGTGAGGCCCGCCGCGTGCGCCGCCGCCCGCCGCCACTCCACCGCCGCTGAGGTGGCCGGATCGTCGCGCCAGCCACCGGCGACCTTGATCCTGTACTGCACCGGCTCCGGGAACCCGGCCAGCGCGGCCCTCATCAGCTCGACCGCGACGGCGGCACGGTCGCCCACGGCAGGATCCACGTCGAGGCAGTCGAGCGCGACCGGATGCGGGCTGCCCTTCGGCCCCCACCACAAGGCCCGTCCCACGACCTGGCCGTCGTGCTCGGCGATCCATGTCCACTCCGGCCGGTACATGTCCTCGGCCAGTTCGGCCAGGTAACGGTCGGCGGGGATCCACCCAACGGGCTCGGTCACGATCCACGGGGTCACGCGGTCGAGGTCTGCGGGGGCACAAGCGCGGTAGGAGATCACGTGCAGAGGCTAGCGGAGCTCAGCGCCATGATTGTGCGGGCGGAGAGGCTGCCCGTACGTCGCGTCCGCCGGTCAGGCGGGCGTGCCCGCACCGTCCTGCTCGAGTTCTCCGGTACGGCCACCGTGACAGAGGTTGTCGACGCCGTTCGAGCGGCCGTCAGCCAGCTTCTGCAGGTGCCGCATGCCCGACTGGGAGGCGGAATCACACGCGGGGATCAGGACGCTGAGGGTTTGATCGTCGTCCTCGGTCGTCCGCACCGCCTCGACGTGCAGCCGGATCGGGCCGACGATCGGATGCTCGATCACCTTCGAGTCGGCGACCGTCTTCTTGGCGACGTGCCGGTTGGACCACAGCTTGGTGAAGACCTCGCTCTTCGCGCCGAGCTCATCGACGAGTTCCGCCGTCCGCTGGTCGTGCGGGTGGCGACCGTAGTCCATGCGCAGCATGCCGACGAGACCGGTCGCAGTGGCCTCCCAGTCACGATGGATTGTTCGGGCCTTTTCGGAAAGCAGGACCCAGCGGACCGCATTCCTCTCTTGTGCCGGCATCGCATGGAAATCGTGTATCAGGAGACGCGCGGTCGGATTCGCCGCGAGAACATCTGTGCGCCGGCCCAGCAGGATGGCGGGGACTCCGCCGAGCGATTCCATCAGACGTAGCATGCCGACCCGTACCTGTTGCGTCGTCTCCGGCGGCTGCTTCGGACGCGTGTCGCGCCGGGCCAGGTCGAACATGTGCTCCCGCGCCGCGTCGTCGAGGCAGAGCACGTCGGCGAGGGCGTGCAGGACGTTCTCCGACGGCGCGCCGCGACGGCCCTGCTCGAGCTTGACGTAGTAGTCGACGCTGACGCCGACCCGATGCGCCACTTCCTCGCGCCGCAGCCCGCGTACACGGCGCGAAGGCGCGGATCGCAAGTCGCCGCTCGTCGGTTCCACGGCGGCCCGTCGTGCGCGCAGGAAAGCGCCCAAAGTAAGGTCGTGCACCATTCAGCCCGTTCTCATAGGATTCGCTCGTCAATTTTACAAGGTGGCACTGGCGGTCCCAGGAAGGGTGGGCCCTCCCTGGTCGGTGCGCCGTCGGTATCCGCCTGCTTTCCTTGTCTTGGCGCCACCAGACCCCGACGGGCCGTCCCCGGAAAGGACGACCGGCAACAGCTGAGGCGGAGGAACGCACTCGATGATGTGGTCGTGAACGCGACGAAGCGGTTGGCGCGCCCACCGCTCGGCCGTCTGGGGACCGCCGACACCCCCGCGCCGGCCGTCCGCACCCGGCGAGCCATGGCTTGAACCCGGGACCCGTGACCGGAGCCAGCACCGGCGGGGACGCCAGTCGGTCGACGCGTCTCCTGCGCAGCGGCCGTACCGGCGTCGCCGGCGATCTTCCTATGAGCGCGGCCAGGAGGTGCCCGGCATGGATCGTTCCGATGCGCCGACGTGGTCGTTGATCGGCCGTGACGAAGAACTCGCGGCTGCCCGCAGGTTCCTACGCCAGGCCATGGTCAACGGCGGGTCGATGCTGGTGTCCGGGGAGCCCGGGGTGGGCAAGACGGCGCTGCTCGACGCGGTCGCGGAGTCGGCCACGGAGACGGGGATGCGGGTGCTCCGGGCAGCCGGGGTGGAGTTCGAAGCGGACATCAGCTACTCCGGCCTGAACCAGTTGCTGTTTCCGCTCTACGACGCCTTCGCCGAACTCCCGACCGTGCACCGTGAGGCGCTCCAGGTGGCGCTCGGGTTCGGCAGCGGCCAGCCACCGGGTCGGTTGCTGGTGTCCAACGCGGTGCTGCTCCTGCTTCGCTCCATGGCCACGGCCCGGCCGCTGCTGCTCATCGTCGACGACCTCCCGTGGCTGGACCGGTCCACGTCGGCGGTGCTCGGGTTCGTCGCGCGCCGGCTGGTGGGCACCAGCGTGGGCTTCCTGGCCGCGACCCGGTCGCACACCGCGAGCTTCTTCGAGCAGGGCGGGATCCCCGAACTCGACCTGCAGCCGCTGCGGCCGGACGCCGCCAGCGAATTGATCAACCAGCGTTTTCCCGAACTCGCGCCGGCGGTCCGGCGACGGTTGCTCTCGGAGGCTCGCGGCAACCCGCTCGCCCTCCTGGAACTGCCCGCCGCGTTGAGCGGGTCGCAACGTCTCGCCGCAGCCTCCCTGCCGGCCGTCCTCCCGTTGACCCGACGGCTGCAGGCACTCTTCGCGACGCGGGTGTCCCAGCTACCCGAGGCCTGCCGCCGGCTGCTGCTGCTCGGCGCGCTGAACGGTACGGGCGAACTCTGCGTGCTCCTCGATGCGGCGAGCGACCACGACCTCGATGATCTCGAACCGGCCGAGCGCGACCAACTGGTCCAGGTCCACAGCAGCACGCATCGCTTCGCCTTCCGGCACCCTCTGATCGAGTCGGCGGTCGTCGAGGTGGCCACCAGCGCTGAATTGCGCTGGGCGCACAACGCCCTGGCCCGGACACTAGTCGAGCAGCCGGAGCGCAGGGCATGGCACCTCGGCGAGGCGGCGGTCGGGCCGGACGAGCGGGTCGCCGCGCTGCTGGAGCAGGCCGCGCACCAGATCCTGCGCCGCGGTGACGCCGTGGGCGCCGTCGCGTCGTTGACCCGTTCCGCCGACCTGACACCGGATCCCGTCGAACGCGGTCGACGGCTGGCGCAGGCCGCCTACATCGGCGCCGACGCCGGCGGCGAACTCACCAACGCCTCGCAGCTCTTGCACGACGCTCGTCGGGCCAGCCCGGCCGGCTCGTTGTACGCCACGGCCGCCGCCGTGCACCTGTTGCTCAACAGCGACGGCGACGTCCGGACCGCGCACCGACTGCTGGTCGGCGCCATCGAGGCGGGTGGCCACGGCTACGACGCCGAGGACGAGGCCCTGATCGACGTGCTGCACACGCTCCTGCTGCTCTGCTTCTTCACTGGTGAGCCCACCAGTTGGGAGCCGTTCTTCGCTGCGCTCAACCGGTTGACGCCCAAAGCGCCCGAGCTGCTCACGGTGGCGGCGGCGACCTTCAGCGACCCGGCACGCATGGGGCAGGCGGTGGCCGGCCGCCTCGACGCGCTCGTCGCCGGAACGGACGCCGAGGTCGACCCTACGGAGATCGTCCGCGTCGGCATCGCCGCTATCTACCTGGACCGGCTGTGGGGCTGTCGAGAGGCCGACTGGCGAGTTGTCCGCCTCGGTCGGGAGGGTGCCGCGCCGGCTCGCCGCCACCTCGGCGTGCTGTTGCACCTCTGTATGAACGACTACCACAGCGGGCGATGGGGCGAGGCCGCGGAACTGGCGGACGAGGGCATCCGACTGTGCGACGAGCACGGGTTCCGGTTCTTCCGCTGGTACTTCCAGTACATCCAGGCGCTGCTCGCCGCCGCGCGGGGAGACGCCGAGGCCAGTGACGCGTTGACCGATCGCATTCTGCGCTTCGCGGTACCCCGCGGCGCGCGGGCGGCGGAGTTCTACGCCTACCACGTGCGGGGCCTGAACGACCTGGCGCGAGGTGACGTCGAGAGCGCGTACCAGCACGCGACGCTGATCACTCCCGCCGGCACGCTCGCGCCGTACGTGCCGCACGCCCTGTGGGGTTGCCTGGACCTGGTGGAGGCGGCCGTCCGTACCAACCGGTTCGGCGAGGCCAGGGCGCACGCCGCCTGCCTCCGGGAGTCGAACGTCGGCTCGTTGTCGCCGCGGCTCGCGCTGCTCAGCGCGGCGGCGTCAGCCATCGCGGCCCCGGACGACCGTGCCGAGGAGCTCTTCGAGGCGGCGTTGGCGCTGCCCGACATCGAGCGCTGGCCGTTCGACCTGGCCCGGGTACGTCTGGCGTACGGGGAGCGGTTGCGCCGCGCCAGAGCCACGGCCAAGTCCCGGGCCCAACTCCGGACGGCCCTGGCGACGTTCGAACGGCTGGACGCCCGACCGTGGGCCGAACGGGCGAGCAACGAGTTGCGCGCCACCGGCCTCGCGAAGCCGAGAAACGCTCCCCGCCCCGCCGTGCTGACCCCTCAGGAGCGGGAGATCGCGGAGCTGGCGGCCTCTGGTCTGACGAACAAGCAGATCGGCGAGAAGCTCTTCCTCTCGCACCGGACGGTCGGCACCCACCTGTACCAGATCTTTCCCAAACTGGGCATCACCTCCCGGGCCGCGCTCCGTGACGCGCTCGCGGCGCTGGACGAGGACGCGGCCCGGGAGGTCGAAGAGGCACCCGAACCGTAGTGCCGACGATCTGCGGTCGTGAACCCGGCGCCGGCGCTCACGCCGCCGGCCCTCACGCCGCCGGCCCTCACGCCGCCGGCCCTCCGGCTTCCGCCAGCTGCTTCAGTCGCAGCAGCGTGTCCTGGTGGGCGTAGAAGAACTCCTCCACCTGGGAGGCGCCCACCACCACCGTCGTCAGTTCGCGCTCGACGTTCCGCGCGATCACCTGGGTGCCCGGCGGGAACGGGACGAGGGCCCACGCCTGGTAGATGCTCATGTCCGGCGAGGAGCCGACCCAACCGAATCGGGTGTTGCGCTCGTACTCGGACACCACGGCCTCCAGCTGGACCCCGTACATCTCGATCTCGAACGCCGCGCCCAGCCGGATCCCGTTCGGGGCGTGCGCTCGTTGTACCCCGGGAACCCAGTCGGGCCACCGCGGGACGTCGACCAGGTGTGCGTACACCCGTTCCGGCGATGCCGCGATGACGGTCTCGCCGTGCATCGAGGATTCCGTGCGGGAAGCCGTGAAATCCGTGGAGCGGCAGTTGTCCCTACGCGCCCAGGACACGCCCCGGCCGGTCCGAGGGTGAAGCATGTCGTTCTCCGTTCCACTACTTCCGGCAACGCTGTCGCGCGGGGGCGCCGAAACCTCCACACCTTGCGTGACCCAGCCTGACTCCGCCGGCTCGCCGAGTGACCGGTCAGATGACTGAGCGGGATGACTGGCCTTCGCCGGGCGCAGGCCGCCGACGAGGAGGTGGGCAGCCATCGGTCGTTGCCCGAGCAGGAACGCGAGACCCGTCGCACCCCTGCCGGCTCGGGCCGCAATTCGTCCTCCGGGGCCGCCCGGCGTCGGTGCGCCGGTCGAGTACGTCACCGGTCCGCCGACCACCCTGCCGACTCATGGCAGCGCGTTCAGTCATGTGACAGATGCGCTCCCAGGTGCCGGTGCCCGAGTCTTTGATCACCGCAGAGCACGCCGAACGACGAGCGCGGCCGGCGGAGCAACGGCGCTCCGCCGGCACCTCTGCCCGGCGCCTGCGGCGCCCTCGACAGCGAGGGACCACTCAGGGAAAGGGAAACGCATGCCGTACATCACCGTGGGCGAAGAGAACAGCACGGCGATCGAGCTGTACTACGAGGATCACGGCGCCGGTCAGCCGGTCGTCCTGATCCACGGGTTTCCGCTCAGCGGGCACTCGTGGGAGAAGCAGTCGGCCGAGCTGCTCCGGGCCGGCTACCGGGTCGTCACCTACGACCGCCGTGGCTTCGGCCAGTCCAGCCAGACCGCCCTCGGGTACGACTACGACACCTTCGCCGCGGATCTGAACGTCCTCATGGAGACGCTCGACCTGTCCAACGCCGTACTTGTCGGCTTCTCCATGGGCACCGGCGAGGTCGCCCGCTACCTGGGCCGCTACGGGTCGGCGCGGGTCGCGAAGGTGGCCTTCCTCGCCTCGCTGGAGCCGTTCCTGCTCAAGACCGACGACAACCCGACCGGCGCCGCGCCGCGGGAGTTCTTCGAGGGCATCGTCGAGCAGGTGCGCAAGGACCGGTACGCCTACTACACGGCCTTCTACGCCGACTTCTACAACCTCGACGAGAACCTGGGCAGCAGGATCAGCGAGGAGGCCGTCCGGAACAGCTGGGCCGTCGCCGCCAGCGGCAGCTGGTACGCGGCCGCCGCCGCCCCGATGACCTGGATCACCGACTTCCGGGACGACATCCGCACGATCGACGTTCCGGCCCTGATCCTGCACGGCACCGGCGACCGCATCCTGCCGATCGACGCCACCGGCCGCCCGTTCCACAAGGCGCTCCCCAGCGCCGACTACGTCGAGATCGACGGGGCGCCCCACGGCCTGCTCTGGACCCACGCCGACGAGGTCAACAACGCGCTGCTCGCCTTCCTCGCCAAGTGACGGCCTGAACACCGGCGCGCGGTGGCGGGCAGGCGCGATCCCGCCCGCCACCGTCGCACCACGGCAGCGCGTCGCTCGCGGCGCGCCGCCCCTGCCCGAAGTCGGCCGCCCGAGGGGGCGGCTGATCGACCGACTCAGAAGGAGCAACAAACGATGCATGCTGCTGTCGCGACTGGCGTCGACGCCCCGTTGTCGCTCGTCCAACGTGACGTGCCCACCCCCGGACCCGGCGAGGTTCTGGTCCGGATGACCGCCTGTGGGGTGTGTTTCACCGACCTGAACCTGGTCCGCGGCCATTATCCGTTCGCTCGTTTCCCGGTGGTGCCGGGTCACGAGATCACCGGTGTCGTCGAGGCGGTCGGGGAGGGGGTCACCTTCCCGGCGGTGGGTACGGCGGTGGGGGCCCAGTTCCTGGCCGACTCGTGCGGGCACTGCGACTACTGCGTACGCGGTGACCAGATCCTCTGCCCGGCGAAGCGGATCACCGGCATCGTCGTCGACGGCGGGTACGCCGAGTACGCCGTGTTGAAGGCGGGTTTTGTGACTCCGCTGCCGGCCGGACTGGACCCGGTCGCGGCGGCACCGCTGATGTGCGCGGGTCTCACGGCGTTCAACGGCCTTCGGCACGCCGGGACCCGCCCGGAGTCACGGGTGGCCGTCATCGGCTCCGGCGGCATCGGAGCGCTGGCGATCCGCTACGCCGTCGCGATGGGCGCTCGCGTCGCGGTCCTCGGTCACTCCCGCCGCGCCGAGGAGCAGGTGCTGTCGCTCGGCGCGGAGCGGTTCATCGTGTCCAGCGAGCAGGACCCCGCCGCGGCGCTGAAGGAGTGGGACGGCGGGGCGAACGTGATCCTCAATGCCGCTCCCACCACCGCAGCCGCGACGGCCGCGTTCGGCGGGCTCGCACCGGACGGCACGCTGGTGCTCTGCGGCTACGACAACACCCCGCTGAGCCTGCCCAGCCAGCCGATGGTCCTCAACCGGCTGCACGTGATGGCCAACCCGTCCGGGTCGCCGCACGACCTCCGCGACACCCTCGCCTTCTCCGCCGCGCACGGGATCCTCCCCGAGATCAGCCGCATTTCGCTCGATCAGGCACCGGCCACCCTGGCGGGCATGGCGTCGGGGACCGCGCACGGCCGCAGCGTCATCGTCTTCTGACCGGCCACGGTCAGCATCAACCATCGAAGGGACCACACCTCATGTCCGTCGTACTGATCACCGGTGCCTCCAGCGGCTTCGGCGCGCTCACCGCCCGGGCGCTCGCCCGCGCCGGCCACACCGTCTACGCCAGCATGCGTGCCACCACCGGCCGCAACGCGACGGCGGTCGCCGAGGCCGTCGCCTTCTCCCGCGACAACAACGTCGACCTGCGCACCATCGAACTCGACGTGCAGTCGCAGGAGTCAGCCGACACCGCCGTGGCGCAGATCGTCGCCGAGCACGGTGCGCTCGACGTCCTGGTCCACAACGCCGGGCACATGGTCATCGGGCCGACCGAGGCGTTCACCCCAGAGGAGATCGCCCACGTCTACGACATCAACGTGCTCGGCACCCAGCGGGTGAACCGGGCCGCCCTGCCGAGCATGCGGGCCCGCGGCAACGGCCTCGTGCTCTGGATCGGTTCCAGCAGCGCCCGGGGCGGCACCCCGCCGTACCTGGGCCCGTACTTCGCGGCGAAGGCCGGCATGGACGCGTTGGCCATCAGCTACGCCGGCGAGTTGGCCCGCTTCAACATCGAGACCAGCATCGTCGTGCCGGGCTCCTTCACCCACGGCACGAACCACTTCGCCAACAGCGGCCGCCCGGCGGACGAGGCGACCGTCAACGCGTACGAGGAGCGGTACGCGGGCCTGATGGAGCAGGTCTCGCAGCGGCTGGCGGAGCTCGCGCCGCCGGACGCCGACGTCGCCGAGGTGGCCGCAGCGGTCGTGCGGATCGTGGAGACGCCGCACGGCAAGCGGCCGTTCCGGGTCCACATCGACCCCGCCGACGACGGCTCGGAGGTCGTGAGCGTGGTCGCCGACCGGATCCGCACCGAATTCCTCACGCGTATCGGCCTCGACGACCTGCTCCACCCGCACAACTGAGAGGACGGCCCGGATGTCTGTGACAGCCACATCATCGCGATTCGGTGAACGGCGCATCGGCGGCCGGGAGGTGCCCGCAGCCTCCGGCCGTACCACCGACGACCCGTATCCGGTCGCCGGTGGGATGTACGTGACGGACCCCGTGGCCGGACTGGCGGACGTCCGCGCGGCCGTGGACGCGGCTCAGGCCGCGTTCCCCGGCTGGGCGGCGACCGAGGCGGCGACTCGCCGGTCGCTGCTCGTTGGCGCGGCGGACCTGCTCGAGCGGCATACGGAGGCGCTGGCCGGCATCCTGCGTCAGGAGACGGAGGGCAGCCGCGCGTGGGCGGAGTTCAACATCCGCCTGGCCGCCGGCCAGCTGAGGCAGGGCGCCGCGATGGCGACCCGACCGGTCGCGGGGCTCCTCGCCACCAGCGTGAACCGCGGGGTCGCCACCGCGATCCGCCAGCCGGCCGGCGTGGTCGTGTCGTTCGTGCCGTGGAACGGTTCGATGGTCCTCTGCGCCCGGGCGATCGCCGTGGCGCTGGCCGTCGGCAACACGGTGCTGATCCGGCCCAGTGCGGCGCCGGTCACCTCCGGGCTGATCCTCGCCGAGGTGCTGGCCGAGGCCGGGGCTCCCACCGGTGTCGTCAACGTGGTCACCGCCGACCGGGCGGAGGCCTCGGCGGTGGTCGAGGCACTGATCACCGACCCACGGGTACGCCGCCTCACCTTCACCGGTTCGACCGGGTTCAGGCGGGTGGTCGGGCGAACCGCAGGGGAGCGCGTGCGTCCGATCGTCACCGGGTCGGACAGCGGCAGCGCAGTCCTGGCACCCGAGCCCGCGGGCGTGGGAGCGGCCCGCTGAGCAGAGGTCGGGTGCGCCGCCGCCGCAGTGCTGGTGAGGGCTCGGCGGTGCGCGAACGACGTTCTTACGCCTTCGTTACGGAAGACGAATCGGGTGCGCGTGAGCCATCGACGAGCGCGACGCTGAAGGCCACCTACCAACCGAGGAAGAGGGGCCATCATGGTTTCACTGGCACGGCGCGGGCTGTCGGCGGCGACGCTCGCCACGGTGGCGGCAGGCGCATCGTTCCTGCCGGCGACGCCGGTCGCGGCCGCCACCACTTCGGCGTGGAGGGCGACGGTGCCTGCACTGATCCGGGACAGCCGGTTGACCGACGTGGTCGCCACCGGCCCGGACAATGCCTGGTCGGTCGGCTATCAGGCGTCGACCTACACCGGATTCTCGATCGGCGAGCCATACGCGCTGCTGCAGTGGAACGGGCAGGCGTGGACGGAACGGCGACTGCCGCACGAGGCGTTCCTGCTGTACAAGGCCGATGCGGCGAGCGCCGCGGATGTCTGGACGGTGGGCATCGGGAAGCTCGGCCAGTCGTATGCCGGGCATTTCAACGGCCAGACCTGGACGGGACACGCACCGTTGGGCACCTCGGCGGGACCCTCGGCGCTGCTGGACGTGGCGGCCACCGGCGGCGGGCGGGCGGTGCTTGTCGGCCACGACGGCTCCGGGCCGCTCGTCGTCGAAGGCGACACCGGTCAGTTCAACCGGGTGGCGGTGCCGGGGACCGAGCAGTACAACGGAGTCCTGCGAGCGGTCTCGAGCACTCTGGACGGCAGCGTGTTCGCTGCCGGAGACAGGTACGTCACCGACGCCCCCTACCCTGAGCCGACGATCGTGCAGCGGGTCGCTGGCACGTGGCGGGTGGCGGCGTTGCCATCGATTCCCAGCACTCAGCTGACCGGTGTGTGGGCTCGCTCGTCGACCGACGCCTGGGCGGTCGGCACCCAGGACTACGACTCCGCCCCCAAGCCGGTCATCCTGCACTGGGACGGCAGGACGTGGCAGCGGTTGGCCGGACCGGCAGCCGCCGGCCGGGCGTACGCCGTTGCCGGTGACGCGAACGGCAATGTGTGGATCAGCGGCACGAATCCGATCCCGCCGTACATCGAGTACCCGGGCACGCTGTTGCTGCGCTACACCGGCGGCCGGTGGAGTGTCGCGTACGGGCCGAAGGTCGCGGGCAGTGACCCGAGCCTTGACGCCCTGGCCAACGTCCCGGGCACCTCGTCCTTCTGGGGTAGCGGCGCCGTTTCGACAAACGGCCTCGGCATGGCCGGCGTCATCGAGCGCACCGGGTGACGTGCGGGGCGTGAGCATCGGTGCGGCGTGCACCGAAGTGGACCGGGGTGGTTCGCGCTCGCCCGCTCGGACCGCAACTCCTGTGATTCAGCGCGCGCGGCGGTAGTGCATGGCCAACACGCCGTTGCGGAGTGGCTCCGCCGAGAGCAGCTCGAGTTGGCGCGTGCTGGGCAGCCCGCCCTGGTACAGCGTCGGGCCGTGGCCGGCGATCCTGGGATGGAGGAGGAGCTTGTACTCGTCGATCAGGTCCAGCCGGTCGAGCTCGGTCGCGAGCTTGCCGCTTCCGAGGAGGACGCCGGCCGGGGTCGCGTCCTTGAGCTTCTGCACGCCCTCGCGAAGATCGCCGGAGATGTGGTGGCTGTTGGCCCACGGGAAGTCCGTGCGCGTCGACGACACCACGTACTTGGGTTTGGCCTCCAGGTGGACCGCCCACTCGCGCATGGCCGGCGGCGCCTCCTGGTCGCCGCGGGCGACGGCCGGCCAGTGGCCCTCCATCATCTCGTAGGTGACGCGACCCCACAGCATTGCCCCGCTCTCGTCCATGAGACGGGTGAAGAAGACGCGCGTCTCGTCGTCGGCGATCCCCTCCTGGTGGTCGACGCAACCGTCCAGGGTGAGGTTGAGGCTGAAGGTGAGGAGTCCCATGGCCGGCGAGTCTAGGGCCAGGTAACCCCAGGCCGCAGCAGGTCGGCGCAGGGCACCCAGGTCGGTGGGCACATGGGCCTTCGCGGTCACGATCTCGTCCAGGTCGCCGCGGCGTTGCGAGCTGCTCAGTAGTCAGGCTGCTCGGGCGGCCGCGGCCGTGCCTGCGGGGCAGATGACGAGCAGGCAACTATCGACCCGTACGTCGTCGATGACCGGGCCGAAGGCGCCCACCGTGGTGCTGGCGAACTGCAGGACGGTGGTGGCGGACAGGACGTTGGTGAAATATGACGTCCTGTACACGTACCCCATGGCGGATGGCGTGTGGCCAGCGGTGTCGAAGGAGAAACTGTCGATGGTCTGGCCGTTGGCCGTGACCTTGCCCGTCGCGATGAGGGGGCCGTTGTCGGGGTTGCCGGCGAGGGCGTAACTCACTCGATAGGTGGTGAGCAGCTTCGTCGGCAGCGTACGAGCGACAGCACCCGCGTTGAACCCGTTGAGGTCGAGTGACTGGCTGCCTTCGGCAGCCTGCCAGTCGCGGGTCAGGCCGACGGTGCCGGTGGTGACGGTCCACGCGCCGAACTGCTGGCCTGCGGCAAACTCCGTGAAGTCGTTGGTGATGGCGGGGTTTTCAAAGCCGTCGGCGATGACGGGGGCCGCCGCCGCCGGGCTCGCCGTGAGGGCGGTCAGTAGGGCGGACAGCGCCACCGCCAGCGCTACTCCGATTGTCGTGCGATGGGTACGCGAACGCTTCGTTGCCATGCTTGTCCTTCCGGGAGAGGCACCAGTCGGCGCGGGGGCGGGATTCCGTGTCGGGGATCGACCACCGGGGGCTGGACATCGATGCCCTTAAGTGACGTTACGGTGACGCCGCAAAGGATGGCAAGATCGTTCAATTCCCGACAGTCGGCCAAAATCCGACAGCCGTTGAGCATCGGAGGACCTTGACATCCACCCGCCCCGCGAACCACGGACCACGGACCGGCCGCCGCACCGGCACGCACCGGTGACGGCGAGGCGCTGCTGGCTGCCGAACGCCGCCGCCGACCTGCGCCGGCACGGCTCAGCGGGCCCGGCCGGGTTCCTGGACGCGGCCTGTTAGGTCACTGGTGTCGCCATGCCCGGCGTCCCCGCTGGCAGGCTCTCCGCCCGGCGGTCTCCCCGATAACCCGCAGCTCACATACCCCAACCGCACCTGCGAGTACGGCCCTCAGCTCCAGCCTCGTCCAGCCCGGACCCACGCGTCCTGGTCCACCGGTCGAGGGCCCTGTTGCAGCCACGTGATGATGCTCTGCGCGTGTTTCGCAGGTGTGCCCGACGACGATTCCACGCGGAGGGCCTCGTCGAAGTACGGGAACTTCGTGGCGCGTTCGCGGACGAGCGCGTCGTCGAGATCCGTGGCCTGGCGGCGCTCCCGGAATCGGTTCACGGCCTCGTCGGGGGCCACGAAGAACTCGACGACCCAGAGTGGCGCGGGGAAGCGGGCAAACGTCTCCAGCAGGCTGGTTCGCTGATCGCGGCGAGCGTAGGTGCACTCGAGGAACACGATCTCTCCACGATCGACGAACATTCGGGCGAGGAGGTGCGCGGCGTCGTACGCGCGCATGCGGTCGTCACGATTTCGGTCGGATCCGGGGAACAGAAGCTCGAACAGGGTATCGACCTCCAGGTGGATCCGACCCTGACCCGAGGAGGTCCGCTTCTCAGCCAGCACCTTCCCGGCCGCGGTCTTACCCGAGCACGGCGGGCCCGAGAGGACGACGATCCCGTTGCTGGCCATGTCCCTCGCGGTTTCGTGATCGTTGACGACGCTTCCAGCAGGCACACCAGGTCCGAAAGTACCTGAGCCCGGCCCCATGCGGGTCAGCCGAGATCCGCTCGCCGCCGTGGCGCGACCGGCTATGCCGAGGCTTGCGGGTGGGTGGGAGTCTGCGGCGAGCGCCAGCTGTCCACCCTGTCGGCGCGGTGCTGCGCGATACTGAGCTGGTGGATCACTCGATGACGGTGCTCTGGTCACGGCTTCTGCACCTGCGCTCGAGTGAGGCGACGTTGGCGGCGGCGTTCGGTGCCCTTGTCGTGGCGGAGCGGCACTCGCGTCTGGTTCGGCTGGACCCCGAGAGCGGGACGCCGTTGTGGGAGCAGGGTGTTGAGGACTGCTGGGGCACTACCGTCGTCGCGGGGGAGCGCTGTCTCTATCTGAGTCAGGCTGGTGTCCTGCATTGCTTCGACATGCACGACGGGCAGCGGAAGTGGTCGACACCGAACCTGGGCCTGCACCACTACGTCAGTGTCAGTGGGTCAGTCGTCATCCTGGGCGGTTGGCGCGGTTACCGTTCGCCGATACGGGTGGATCTGGCGGATGGTAGGCCCTTCCCGGGCAGGTTGGCCGGGCTCGCGCCAGGCAGCCCCTTGGCCTGGCCGTTGCCTGTGCGCCGGGAACCGGAGCGCGGCTTCGGGGCCGATTCGATAGTCGTCGCGAACGCCAGTCAGGCGAACCTGCTGCTGTTGGACGCCCGGACCGGTGCTACCAGGGATGAGTGGTCGCTGCCCGCGCCGGTCCGCTTTCGCGACTCGGGCATCGCCTTCAGCGTCGGCGAAGATGGCAGCGTCGTCTTCCTCAGCGGTGGTCGCACCGTGATGGCCCTGCACCCCGACAGCGGGGTGGAGGTCCTGTGGCGGCACGATCGTGACCTGCCAGCGCTGCCACCGATCCTCACCGGTCGAACGCTGTGGTTGACCGAAGACACCGGCGTCACCATCATCGACCTCGACCACGGTGCCCGCACCGAGGTGATGGACCTCCCGTACGGTGCCACCTGTGGTGTAGTCCCCGTCCCCGGAGGTGCCCTTCTCGCCCGCGCCGGCAACCACCTCGTGGTGGTGAACCGGGCCGGGGAGATCGCCGCCCGCGTGCGACTTTCCGCCCGCATCGACCGACTACTTCCCGACGGTCGATCTTTGGTACACGCGATGGGCAAAGGTCACCTCACCACACTGGACATTTCGACGAGCTGAGCCGACCACTCCTGGCTCTCGGCTGACGAACGCGCGGTCGTCAGGGGGTGGTGGCCCGGCCACCGAACTGTGTGCGGTCATGGCCGGAGACGCCAGCACGTCGATGACCGTCGGAGGCGCTTCCCCGCGCGTTGGGGGAGAATCGAATCATGTTTGTCATCAGGGAACGGTTCTTCTCGATCGGCGACGACTTCGACGTGCTCGACGAGCACGGCACCAAGGTCTTCCACGTCGACGGCAAGGTGCTCAGCGTCCGCAACAAGGTCGTCATCGAGGACGCCTCCGGCCACGAGGTCGCCACGCTGCACCGGCACCTGGTGGCGCTGCGTCCGACGTACGAGATCCGGATCGGCGGTGAGAAGGCCGCAGAGGTCCGCAAGAAGCTGCTCACGCCGTTCCGCGACAAGTTCACAATCGACGTGCCGGGGCCCAACGACCTGGAGATGAAGGGTGACCTGCTCGATCACGAGTACGTGATCGAACGCGACGGCACCGAGGTGGCCGCGGTCTCCAAGCGGTGGCTGACGATCCGGGACACCTACGCCGTGCAGGTCACCGCCGGTGTCGACCCGCTGCTCATCATCGGCAGCGTCCTCGCGCTCGACCTGGCCCTGGACCGCGACAAGAAAAAGGCCGACGAGGACTGACCCAGCCGGCTCTGCGTCAGGTCTTCGGCCGTCTCGACGAGGCCGTACGACGCGAGCTGGCCGCCACCACCGTCGCGGATACGCTCGTCCGTCAGAGCCGGTGGAGGTCCTCATTGAGCTGGTGGATGACCTGCCACTGTGCCTCGTCCCCCGTGATCGCGGGGAAACCGCCGTGCCGAAAGGCCCAGTTCAGGTACGACACCAGGGGCATGCCGGCCTCGCCGACGAAGTGCGCGTCGGCGGATGCGTCTGGAAGGACGACACCGTAGGCGCCGCCGCCGCTGACGTTGTCCTTGTGGCACTGGTCGGGCGCGACGGGCAGGAGGAATGGTGTGTCCTGGTCTTCCTGCCACGCCTCGAACTCGTCCGCGAAGTACCCGCGGATGTCGCTGTCCGGGTACCGGGAACCCGCCAACTCCAGCACGAGCGGGTCAGCCGCTGCCGAGTTGGGCCACTGCGGGTGCGTGCCCACAAGCCACACGTCGCCCACGATCCGGATCCACGACGACAACACCATCGGGACCGGCCCGAGACGCTGCTCCAGCCAGTGCAGGTGCTCTTCCGCCCCGGGGCCGGGTGGCGTGTGGGGCTCTGTCGGAGTCTGGTTGTCGTCGTTGCGGTGGAATCGGTAGCCCTGCTCGCGCAGGCGCGCGACAAGTGTTTCGATGTTGCTCCGGGCTCGCCGGGCCATCTCGTCGCACACCGCCTGCGCCTCCGGGGCGAAGGCTGGCTCACGGACGCGGCTGCCGAGCTGCCGCAGCTCGTGCCATACCCAGTCTTCTCTGCCGGCGACGTAGCGGTCCACCCAGCCCAGGCGATCGATCATCGTAATCATGCTGCCGCAGGTGATCTGTCGAAGCAACGGTCCACCCGGTCCGGAGCCAGGCCGTAGCGGCGTGGCAGTCCGATGCGGTCAGAGCCCTCCGGTCCGCGTGGCCAGGCGCGTGCGAAGGGAGTCGAGGATCAGGCCGAGGCCGAACGCGAAGCGCTCGTCGAAATCTCCGGGGCCGACGTGGGACAGCGTGGCCGCCAGCGCCGGATACCGACCGGCCGGCACCTGTTCGGCGGTGATGGCGGTGGAGTCTCTCGCCACCTGCTGCTCCTGGGTGATGCCGAGGATGAGATAGAAGATCGTCCAGTGTGCCCAGGAGGCGGTACGGCCGTCGAAGCCAGCCTCGGTCAAGGTCGACACCACTGCCTCGGCGTAGCGAAGCGAGTGCGGGTCCGGACCGCAGGCGATGGTGATCATTCGGGCACCGTCGCGGTGCCCGAGCAGCGCGTCGCGCAGCCGCTGGCTCAGTGTCCGGATCCGCTCGTCCCAGGCCTGCGGCAGCGGCTCGTCGGCGCAGTGCGCGAGCATCTCGTCGGAGGCCAGCTCGAGCAGGCGGCCCTTGCTGGCGGCGTGCCACCGTACGGTGTTGTGCTGCACCCCGAGCCGCTCGGCGACGGCGCGCATGGTGAGCCCGTCCAGCCCACGCTCGTCGAGGACCTGAAGGGCGGCCGAAACGACCTCGCCCCGTGTGGTGCTCACCGCCACCCCCTCGGCTCAGCTGCCCCCACCCCGGCGATGAACTGTACGGGTTCCGCTGCCGCCCCGGCCCCGCGCCACAAGCCTCGCAGACCCGAGGTACCGTTGTCCGCCGGACAAGGTTGTCCGTTGGACAACACGCTGAGCAGGGAGGATGACGGCGATGGCCGCAGCGGACATACCGGACAATCTGGCCTGGTCTGCCCTGACCGGTCCCCAGGCGGACGTCGCCGAGACCCTCGGTCGGGCGGCCCGCTACCGGGCGGGGTTCGCGCCGCTGGCCGCCGTATCCGACTGGGCCGACGATCGAGCCTGGGCCGACCTGCGGGACCTGGTCGGAGCGGGAACCCCGGTGACCGTCGCGGGCGTGGGCCTCGCGGTGCCGGACGGTTGGGAGACCCTGGGGCGGGGGGACGGGCTGCAACTGATCGACGCGGCCGCCGAGGCCGCCGACGACGCCGAGGCCGTGACCCTCACCACCGACGACGTGCCGGAGATGCTCGACCTGGTGGCCCGTACCGAACCGGGGCCGTTCACGCCGCGGGCGACCGAACTGGGCAGGCATCTGGGGATCCGCCGGAACGGCGCCCTCGTCGCGATGGCCGGACAGCGGATGCGGGTGCCCGGCTGGACCGAGATCAGCACCGTCTGCACCGATCCGGCGTATCGCGGCCAAGGACTGGCCAGCCGCCTGGTCAGGGCGCACGTCGCCGAGATCCGTCGCCGCGGCGAAGCGGCGTTCCTGCACGTTTCGGCGAGCAAGGCCGACGCGCTCCGGCTGTATCTCGCAGTAGGTTTCACCGTCCGGACCACTACCGGTTTCGCCGTCGTGCGCACACCAACCGACGAGAAGGCGGACTCATGACCAGCACCACCATCGCGCTGGTGACCGGCGCGAAGAAGGGACTCGGCTTCGAGCCTGGACGTCACGGCGGAGCACATCCTGCCGTACTCCTCGTCGAAGGCGGCGCTGAACATGATCACGGTGCGTTACGCGCAGGCGTTTCAGCGCACCGCCGGCTACGAGCAGATCAGAATCAACTCGGCGTCACCCGGTCACGTCGCCACCGACCTCACCCACCACGGCAGTTCGCGGACCCCCGCCGAGGGCGCCCGGATCATCGTGCGTCTGGCGACGCTGCCCGCCGACGGCCCGAACGGCGGCTACTTCAGCGACGCCGGCGCCCAGCCCTGGTGACCGCAACGGCGACGCGCCGAGAGGTACGGGGAGACCGCCGTGCTCGGCTCGGGTCGACGACGTCGACATCCACCTGCCCCCTATCGACTCGTGCGGCGCCCGGCTGGGTCGGGGCGGCCACCGACTAGCGGGCGAGGGCCGTCACTGTCGACGAGACCGCCGCTTCGAACACCGCCTCGTCCAGCGGCTCCGCGACGGCGGTCAGTTGCACCATCACCAGGTTGTGACCGATCCGGACCAGGCCGAACAGGGTCGTACCGGTGATCCTGCTCGAACCACTGCCGACCGCGAAGTCGTACCGCACCCGCCAGGACTCCTCTCCCACCTGGGGAGCCGCAGGGGCGCTCACTGTGAACCGCACCGGTGAGCCGCCGCGGGCGGTGGCGGTGAACCGGTGGCACGCGGCGCGCGCGGCCTCGGCCTCGTCGAGGAGGGTGTCGGGTACGGGGTGGGCGTACGAGGTGACTGTCACGTCGAGGGTCGACTGCCTGATGCTGTTCGGCACCTTCCTGGTGGCGAATTCGCGACTCTCGTCCACCCGTTCGTCGGACTCGATTCGGCGCAGATAGTCGTCGCGGGCCAACTCCTGGCAGGCCGCCGGTTCGACGACGGTGTCGGAGTCCGGGTTGTCCTGCCGCTGCTGCGGCTTCCAGAACGCCGGCAGTGCCGGCCGGACCGCGTCGGCGGCGGCGCCCGCCTCCGCGACGGTCAGCAGGCGGCCAGGCTCAGCATCGCTCCGGGTACCCGGCGTGGCGCTCGGCCCGACGGTGGTCGGTGACGGCACCTCCACGACCGCCGGCGCGGTGGTCGCCGGCGCCCCGGTCGGCAGCAGGACCGGCCCGCCGGGCAGGCCGATGACCGCGGCGCCCCCGACCAGGAGCGCTGCCGCGACCGGACCCACCGCCGGCCACGCCCGAGGTCGGCTGCCGGTCCGGCCGGTTGGCCATCCGAGCCGGCCAGGTCGTTGTCCGAGACGTTCGGCGAGAGCGGAGAGCCCGACCAGGACGGGGATCGTGAGCACCGCGAGGTAGAGCCACCAGATCACCGGCACACCGACGTACAGCCGAAGCACTGTCGCATCCGCGGTACGACCGGTAATCAACTGGTGCACGAACTGGGACGTGCCGGTCAGCGCCGCGACACCCGCCCCGGCGACAAGGGCCCTCCCCACACCGGCGTCACCGCGTCCGACGGCGAGCACCACGAGTGCCGCCCACCCGGCCAGGGCACAGATCCACTCTCGTTGCTGAAGGAGCGAGAGCGCGGCGTCCAGCGTGGCCGGTGGGTTCCGGAGCGACTGTGCCGAGGCGATGCTCGCACCGATCAACCCGGTCACCGCCACGACGGACAGGACGGCGCGGGTGGCGAGCCGACGCCAGCCGATCAGGGCCACGACCGCCGTCGGCAGGGCCAGGCCCAGCCACGGCCACGGCGCGTCGGGAAGCGCGTAGACCAGCCAGGCACGTGTCGGCGCCGGCCGTTCCAGGCCGCTGGCGAGGAACGGTAACGGCCAGTAGACCGCCGTGACGGTCGCGGAGGCCGCCAGATAGGTGAACCCCTTCCGGAGCGGCGTGAACCGGTCCGGACCCCAGCGGGCCGCCAGCCCGCCCAGCACGGTGCAGGCGGTGACGGCGACCACGCCGGCCAGTGCGACAAGGAGCGCGAACCGCAGATTGATGCCCAGGTTGGCGGTGCCGGTCGGGAACGACGCCCTCCCACCGGTCGTCCCGGTGGGAAAGATGAAGCCGCCCACGGCGAGACCGGCAGCGGCGGCGACGACGGGGAGCCAACGTCGCCACGGTGCAGCGGTGCGTGCCCTGCGACGCAGCGCGGGCGTCAGCCCGAACCCGAGCAGCACACCAACCAGGCTGGCCGGTAACAGGGAGAGATCCCGGTCGAGGGCCAACGTGTTCGTCGCCTGGGCCGCCGCCCCCGCGACGATCGCCGTCACCGCTCCGGTCACCGCGGCCTGCATCGGACCATCAACCGACACCGGCTGCCCGCCGCGCAGGGCGGCGACCCGCCGCTGCGGCGTCGGGTGCCGGGCGAACAGGTGGCGCAGCCGCCCGGGACGGTGCGGTCGGGTTGCGGCAGCAGCCTCCAGGAGCCGGACCAGCGCGGGGGCGTCGCCGGTCCGGTCGACCTGCTGATCCGCCTCGTGCTCGCGCAGTCGCAACACCAGCGCCCGCAGCAGGGCGCTCAGCAGCACCAGCACCAGCGCCTGACCGACCGCGACGACCGGGATCTCGGTCAGCCCCACCCTGCGGATCTCGGACACACTGGCCACCACCACCGCCGGTACGACCAGCCACAGCAGACCACGCACGGCGGAGACCCACCGGACGTCCCGACCTCGCACATGCGCCAACTCGTGGTGGACAACCGGGTCGAACCGCGCCGGATCGCGGTAAGCCACCGCCACCGCGGCCGGCAGCACCACAAGTGGCCGGCCGCCGGGCCGGACGGTGGTGAACGCCTGCCGCACCGACGGTCCCGCCACTACCAGTTCGGGCCGGTGCCGACCGTGCAGCCCGTGCCGATCGCAGAGCTCGGCGAACCGCTGCTCGGCGCCGGCGATGCGGTCCGGGAGTCGGTGGCGGCGCAGTCGCCACCGATCGACAACCGGGGTCAGTGCCATGGTCAGGGCAAGCCCGGCCACCAGCAGGACGCCGCCGGCGAGCATCACCAGCCCACGTACCCGGGCGGGGTCGGACATGCAGGTCAGAAACTGCATGGTCCGGGTGGCGTCGAACTCGGCGGGAACACTCGGGTCGACGTCGTAGGCCCTGGAGCACCGGACCATCGCCTGCGCGTAGGGCTGCGCCAGTGGACGGTGACCGAAGAAGAACATGCTGCCCAGCGCGACACCAACGCCACCCACCACCCCGACGACCTGCAGGTAGAGCCAGAGCAGGGGAGTGGGAGGCCGGTCCGGTCCGCGGGTCGCCGGAACAGTCGGCGGCCGCCCGTCGGTGTGGGTCACTCCGGCGCGGAATCGCGGTGGCGCAGGGCGCACGGTTCCTCGGGGGCGAGCCGAGCCACCCCGGCGCGGGCGGCGGCCTCGACGAGGTCCGGCAACTGCGCGTACGTGTCGACCATGCCACCCTCCAGCGAGTAGGCATCAGGATACGCACGGTCGGCAAGCGTCATCAGTCGTGGAAGTGACTGATGATCAGACCGAAGCATCCGGGCAACGTTTTGCGGCGGGTCGCCGGCTGACGCAACTCCGGTGGCGGCCGGATCGTTGGTGCACCAGGGCGGACGGAGGCGGACGATGACAGCGGGGCGAGGTGCCGAGCTGCTGCGTCCTCCCACCAGTTCGGGCCGCGCGACGTTCCTGGAGCTGTTCTTCGATCTGGCCTTCGTCGTGGCTCTCAGCCGGGTCTCGCAACGATTCGCCGGCTTGAGCGACGACACCGGCTGGGCGCTCGTCACGGGGTTCGGACGTACCCTGCTGCTCTTCTTGGCGCTCTGGTTGATCTGGTCGCACACCGCCTGGATCACCAGCCGTTACGAACCGGAGCAGCCGGTCATTCAGGCCGTCGTGGTCGGCACCATGTTCGCCGGTCTGATCATGGCGGTGACGTTGCCCCGCGCCATGGAGGAGCGAGCACTGCCGTTCGCTGCCGCGTACCTGATGGTGATGGTGGTGCGGCCGCTGGTGGTCGCGGCCGCGCTGCGTGGCCATCCGCGACGGCTGGTGCCGTTCCGGCTCGCCGTGTGGGCTCTGGTGAGCGCGCCGCTGTGGCTGGCTGGCGCGTTGGGTCCGGACGACCTTCGTCTGCCGCTGTGGGTTGCCGCCCTCGCTGTCGACTACATCGCCTGGACCCTGGGCTGGCCGCTGCCGTGGCTCGGCGTCTCGAAGGTGGGTCGGTGGCGGATCGCGGGGAAGCATCTCGCGGACCGCTACCAGCAGATGTTTCTCATCGCGCTCGGTGAGTCGATCCTGGTCATCGGGGTGGTCTTCGGCGGCGCGGACTACTCCGCCGAGCGGGCCGCCGCCTTCGCTGTCGCCTTCTCCACAAGCGCGTTGCTCTGGCGGATCTACTTCCACCGCGCCGGTCTGCTGCTGACGGAGGCGTTCGACAGGGCGGGTATGCCGGCTCGGCTCGGCGCGGCGTCGGAACGGACCCATCTGCTGATCGTGCTCAGCGTGCTCGTCGCCGCGGTCGGCTACGAGCTGGTGATCGATGAACCGTTCGGACCGCCGCGGCCCAGTTGGCTGCTGTTCGTGGTGGGCGGTCCGATGCTGTTCCTCGTCGCCCGGATCCGGCTGGAGTGGGAGATCTTCGGTCAGGTCTCCCGATCCCAGATCATCGGCCTGGCCCTCCTGCTGCTGATCACGCCGGCGTTGGCGCGCTGGGCGCCGATGGTCGGGTTGAGCGCGGTGGCCGGAGTGCTGGCCCTTGTCACGCTCCTCGACGGGATGCGACGGCGGCGACCGCCACCGGAGGTTGCCGTTTCACCGATCGGACCGGACACGTCCGAGGATCGCGACTCCGAGGCCTGACCGCGCGGCCGTGGCGGACCGGCGGCTCCGCAGTAGGGCGAGGTTACCGCCGGCCGGGTCGCGATGGCCTTGTCGATCCCAGCTTGCCACTGGTGACCATCGCGCCCCGGCCGGCGAGGCGAAAGGCGCCAAGGACCGGCGCTACAGGCCCAGGCTGCGCAGGGTCGGCACGGTCTGGCCCACCCAGGCGAGGGCGGCGTCTTCGCGGGCGCCCTGGGTGCGTTGGGTGCCGGCCAGGAACCACAGGAAGTAGGTCGTGTAGCCGGGTGCGCTGACCACTGTGTGGTAGCCCTCGGGCATCATCTGCATCACATGCTCGCGAATGGTGACGTTCTCCTCGTACCCGTCGTCGGTGTAGACCCGGCTGATACCGAACCCGTCCGCCGGGTCGACGCGGTAGTAGTACATCTCCTCGTGTGCGGCCTCGGCGGGCAGGTCGTCGACCCGGTGCCGGTGCGGCGGGTAGGTGCTCCAGTTGCCCGATGGCGTGTAGGTCTCGCCGACGATGAGCCGGCGGGCGGGCAGGTCCGGTTGGGCGATCTCGGTGAGGATCTGGTGGTAGTTGCGGCCGAAGTTGGCCGCTCCCCAGCGGCCGCCCGCGACCTGCTCCGGCGCGATGACGTAGGGGTCGGTGGCCAGGTCGCTGGGAGCGCTGGGGAGGGCGACCTCCACGTCGGTGACGGCCTCGACGGTGACCGAGGAGCCGGCCGGGAGATAGACCGAGTACGGCTTGCCGGAGAACACGTTCGGACGCTCGCCGACCTGCGGGAAGTGGTGGCCGGCGACGGTGAAGTTGGCGGTGCCGCCGAGGATGACGGCAAGGATCTCCCGGTCGCCGGACTCACCGGTCCAGGACTCGCCGGCCGACAGCCGCAGCAGGGTGAAGTCCAGCAGCCGGCAGGGATTGAAGGGCAGCGTGTTCCGGCCGGCGGCGGCGGGAATCGAGCAGTGGTAGCGGTAGTCCATGTTCACCTTTCGCGGATGCGGGGCAGTGCGGGTGGTCGCGGGTGTTCACCAGGGGCTGGTCCAGCCGGGGATGGTGGCGCGGGTGAGGGCTTCCAGGTAGAAGTAGTCGCCCCACAGGGTGCCCTCGTCGACGCCGACGCCCTTGGGCTTGTCGTAGACGCCGTGCAGGATCAGCGCGTTCGAGACCGGATGGCCTTCGGTGGAGTAGTGGTCGATGAGGGAGCGCAGGATCGTGGCGGCGGCTGCCCGGTACCGGCCGGCGCTTGCCGTGTCGGTGAGATTGTCGGCGAGTTCGGCGAGACCACAGGCGGCGATGGCCGCTGCCGAACTGTCCCGCTCCTGACCGCTGCCGTCGCCGAACTCCAGGTCCCAGTACGCGACGTGGTCGTCGGGCAGGTGGGCGAGGAAACGGTCGGCGCAGGCCCTCGCGGCGACCAGCAGCGCGGGGTCGCCGATGTGCCGGTGGTTGAGGCTGAACCCGTAGATACCCCAGGCCTGCCCGCGTGCCCAGCAGGAGTTGTCGGCGTGGCCCTGTTCGGTCTCTCCCCGCAGTGGCACCCCGCTGTCCGGATCCCAGTAGAAGGTGTGGAACGTGGTGCCGTCCGGGCGCAGGATGTGCTGGCGCAGTTGAGCGGTGTGCCGGCGGGCCGCCGCGGCGTAGCGGTCGTCGCCGGTGGTGTGGCTGGCCCAGAAGAGCAGCGGCGTGTTCATGAGGCTGTCGATGATGGTGCGACCGCGTTGGCGCGGGTCGTTGAGGTCGCCCCAGGCCTGGATGATCCCGGCGGGTTCGAGCACGCGGGTCAGCAGGTGGTCGGCCGCGGCGAGAGCCGCAGCCCGGGCCCGCTGGTCGCCGGTACGGCGGGCCGGGGTGACGCAGGCGAGGGTGTAGAGGAACCCGAGGTCGTGGGTGTCCAGGTCGATGCCGTGGGTCACCCGGGCCGCGAAACTGTCCACGTGGGACAGCGCGGCCCGCAGGTGCCGGTCGGCACCGGTCAGGTCATGTGCCAGCCAGAGCATGCCGGGCCAGAAACTGGTGGTCCAGCCGACGTTGGCCCCCTCGGGCTGGCCGGCGGTCGGTGGCCGGAGCGGGTAGCGGTTGGCGTCGGTGGTGTCCGCGGGGTACCGGTCGCCGAACGTGGCGATGTTCGCGTCGACAGTTCGTATCGCGGCGGCCACCGCGGCCGCCGTGGCTTCTGGGTCGGAGCTGGGACGGACGTCGGTCGCCGTCATGGATGCTGTTCTCCCTCGTGGGTCCGGTCCGGTGCCGGGCAGGTGTCATCGGCGTCGCGGCGCGGTGGTCGGAACGTGGTGTTCAGGTGCGCTGGGGTGCGGTCGTCGGTGGATCGAGGGCGGCGCGCAGGGTGAAGCGGCTGTTGGCCCAGACGACGTAGAGCAGCGGCGCGGCGCAGAGGCCGAGCGCGATCGCGGGACGGGCCGCCAGAATCTGGGCGAGCAGCGCGAGCACGAGCAGGGAGGTGGCAGTGAGGTACCACCGGCGCACCGCCAGGTAGACGCTGGCGCGGGCCACCTCGCGCAGCGGCGCGCCGGGTCGCTCGGCGACGGTCACCAACCCCAGCAGCGTTGTCGCGACGGTGAGGACGATCAGGGTCGTCAGCACCGGCAGGGCGAGCGCCCCGACCCGGTGGCCCCACGCGGCGCGGGCGTCGACGGCGAGCACGACCAGGGCAGCCATCGCTGCCCCCGTCCAGAGCGTCGCTGGCCGGGCAGTGGCTCGCCAGGCGCGGCAGTAGGTGCGCAGCACGCCGTCGGAGTCGCCGGCGGAGTAGGCGGACATGACAGCGAAGACCGCGCAGAGCCCGGGTGCGCAGAGCGGGGCGGCCAGCGTGTAGAGCGGCCAGGAGCGCGCCGCGTCGGTGGTGAACGCGAGCGTCACGAGTGGCAGGCAACCGAGCACCAGCAGCAGGTTGGTGAGGAGCGCGACGTAGACCCCGTCGAAGACGGCGGTGATGGTGTGGTGCCGCGATCGCATGGGCCTCAACCCTTCAGTCCGGTGGTGGCGATGCCCTCGATGAAGTGGCGCTGGCCGAGCAGGAAGATGACGGCGACGGGCAGTACGGACAGCACGGAGCCCGTCATGATCAGCGCGTACTCGGCGTTGTACTGGGAGATGAAGGTGTTCAGCCCAAGCTGAATGGTGCGCAACTCCGGACTGCGCAGGTAGATCAGCGGGCCGAGGTAGTCGTTCCAGGTGGTCACGAACGTCAGCAGGGCCAGGCTGGCGAGCGCTGGTCGGGACAACGGCAGCATGATCCGTCGGTAGATGCCGTACTCGCTGAGCCCGTCGACCCGCGCCGATTCGCTGAGTTCCTCGGGGATCGTCTCGTAGAACTGCTTCATCAGGAACACACCGAACGCGCCGAACGCCTGCAGGGCGACGATCGACCACAGGGTGTTCGACAACTGCAACTTCGACATGAGGATGAACTGCGGAATCATGTACGACTGCCAGGGCACCGCGATCGTCCCGACGTACGCCAGGAAGAGCGCGTTGCGGCCGGGGAAGCGGACCCGGGCGAAGCCGTACGCGGCGAAGCTGCCGGTCACCACCTGCAGGAGGGTGACGGCCACCGACAGCAGCAGGGTGTTCCCCAACCACGTCGTCAGGTCCGAGCGCTGCCAGATGTCGAGGTAGTTTCGCCACACCACGGGATCGGGCAGCCAGGTGATCGGGATGGTGAAGACGTCGTTGTTGGTCTTCAACGACGCCACCACCATCCAGTAGAAGGGCAGCAGCAGTCCGGCCGCCGCGAGCACGAGGGCGGCGTACCCGACGAGCCGCCAGCCCCGGGACCCGGCCCGTCGGGTGGGTGTCCTGCGGTCGCCGGGCGCGGCGACGGCCGGTGGGGGCAGGGAGAGGTCGGTAGCGGTCATCAGCTGTTCCTCCGCTTGTTGACCATGAACTGGATGACCGTGATGCTGAAGCAGATGGCGAACAGGACGATGGAGACCGCCGAGGCGTAGCCGAACTGGTTCTCCTCGAAGCCCTTCTGGAAGATGTACTGCGAGAGAACGAGCGTCGACTGGCCCGGTCCGCCGCCGGTCATCACGAGGATGAGGTCGAAGACCTTGAAACTTTCGATGGTGAGCAGCACCGTGACGAAGAAGGTGGTGTGTCGTAGCCCGGGGACCGTCACGTGCACGAACCGCTGCCACGGTGAGGCGCCGTCGGTCTCGGCCGCCTCGTAGAGCTGGGCCGGGATGGTCTGCAGGCCGGCCAGGAACAGCAGCATGTAGTAGCCCATGTACCGCCAGGTGCCGACGATGATGACCGCAGGCATCGACCAGGTCGACGACGTGGTCCAGCCCGGCGGGTTGTCCACCCCGACGGCACCGAGGAGAGCGTTGATCGGGCCGTACTCCGGGCTGAACAACTGGTTCCAGACGATCGCGATCGCCACGATCGAGGTGATGTAGGGGAAGAACGCGACGGTGCGGAAGAACCGTACGCCGCGCAGTTTGCGGTTGAGCAGCAGCGCCAGCCCGAGTGACGCCGCGAGGGTCAGCGGGATGTGGAAGGCGGTGTAGTAGACGGTGTTGCGCAGTGCGGTCCAGAAGCTCGCGTCGCCCCACATCCGCCGGAAGTTGGCGGTACCGGTCCACTCGGCCACCCCGAAGACGTTCCAGTTGGTGAAGGCCACGTAGAACAGCACGGCGACGGGTAGCAGGGTGAGCACGGCGAAGCCGACGAAGTTGGGAAGGATGAACGACCAGCCGGCGACAGTGTTGCGCGACACCAGCCGCCGGTTCCTGGGTCTCGTGCGCGGCAATGTTGCCATAGGGAGTCTCCGGGAGCGTTCGGCCTGGTGGCGGGGACCGGCGTGCGGCTCAGGCGCGCCGGACCCGCCATCAGCTCACTGGTTGAGGACCTCGTTCTTGGCGCGGGTCTGCGCCTTGCTCAGCTCCGCGTCGACGCTCTTGCTGTCGGAGAGGATCGCCGAGTGCGTCTCGTTGAGGAGGTTTTGCAGGCCGGCGGTGTGCTTCGACACCGGGTTCTCCGGCTTGATGGTGTGCTTGGCGTAGGCGAGCTTCGACAGGTCGTCCTGCGGTACGCCGTCCAGCCCGAACAGCGTCGCGGTGACTGCGTCGGTGACCTGGGCTGGGGTGATGCCGATCCCGGCCAGCGCCTTGCCGGCGTCCGGACCGGCCGCGTACTGGAGGAAGGCCTTGGCCGCGGCGGTCTTGGACTTGCTGATCTTCGGGTTGATCCCCAGGCCGGTCGGGTCACCGAAGGTGACAGGCGTGGCGGAGGTGCCGGTGGTGGACTTGTCGAACTGCGGCGCCGGGGCGATCCCCCACTGGAACTTGTCGGCGTCACCGCTCTGTCGCTGGTTGAGCAGCGTGGCCACGTACCAGGTGCCCATCAGCAGCATCGCCGACTGCTGCTTGCCGAACTGCGCCTGGTAGGTGAGTTTGTTGGTCTTCGCGGTGCCGAAGGTCGGCTGCGCGCCGGCCGCCTGCAGGTCCAGTGACCGCTCGTAGTACGGCTTCAGGTAGCCGAAGTTCCCGGAGAGCAGGTCCGCGTTGGGGGTCTGCGCAAGCGCGAATCCCTGCACTGTCGACTGGAAGGTGTGCTGGTACGCGCCCGTCGCGTTCGAGCCGGCCCCCTTCAGCCCCGTCTGCAGCCGCTTCGCCGCGTCGGTGTAGTCGTCCCAGGTCCAACTGCCGTCCGGCGGGGCCACCTTCGCCTTCGCGAACAGGTCCTTGTTGTAGAACAACACCCACGAGTCCTGTCGGTACGGCACCGCGTACGCCTTGCCGTCCACCTGGTACGACGCGAGCGCCGGGCTCGAGCCGAGACCGGAGGTGGCGTCGGAGACGTCGAGCAGCTGACCACCGCTCTGGTACGTGTAGAAGTTCTTGAGGTTCTTCATGACGTAGACGTCCGGGGCGGTGCCGGCGGCCAGATCCGTGATCATCTGGGTGTCGTAGTCGTTGCCCGGGGCGTACTCCTTGAGCTCCACCGTCACGTTCGGGTGGGTCGCCTTGAAGCCGTCGGCGAGCGTCTTGAACTCGGGCGTGGACGACAGGGTCCAGCCGGCCAGGGTGATCGTCACAGGGGCGTTGGGGTCGACTGGCTCGTCTCCGCCGCCGCAACCGGCGAGAACAAGCGTCAGGGCCGTCGCGGCGCTGATGACGGCCGGTATCGCACGCTTCATCCCTTTCTCCTTAGGTCAAGGGGCCCGGATGGGCCCGCACTGCTACCAGGCACCCGGGCGGGCCCGGCATGCTCCGTATCCAGACGGGTCGACGTGCTGATCCCGTCAGGCCAGTCGACCGCCAGGTGGAGGCCGTCGGCGTTCTCGTCGGCCACGACCCGGCCTGCCTGCCCGGCTGCCGGGACCGCGGACAGCTCGATGAAGGCGGCGACCCAGTCGCCCGGCCGGACGGGGTGGTCCAGCCAGGGCACGACCAGCCCGCCGGCCAGCGGCCCGCCGTGCGGAACGGCGGTGGCACCGGCCGTTCCGTCCCCGCGAACGCTGTCGAGCCTGCTGGTCAGGCCGGCCCCGGTCACGGCCACCGTCCGGTCGCCGACGGTCGCCGTCGCGTCCCCGGCAATGGCCCAGCCGCCGATCCGCAGCCGCAGCGCAGCCGCCTCGACACCGTCGGCGAGGTCGTCAACGCGGGTCAGACGTAGCTCCCAGGGGCCACGGACCAGCGAGTACACAGTGAGGTGTCCGGCCGGTCGGGACCGGCCGAGGCGGCCACCGCCGTGATCGCGCTGACCCGGATCCGGGTCGACCCAGTGGACGAGCGCCCGTGATCCGGCCACCCCCACGCCGTCGGTGTCGACGTGCACTGTCAGCGGGCGCATGCCGGCGCGGTGGGTCACCCGACCCGCGTCGTCGACGAGAGTGACGGACTGGTCGAGCGGACTGCCCCAGCCGCTGTCGTCGAGGACGGGGCTGGTGGCGGTGGAGTAGCCCAACCGGGCGTAGAGCGGTGAATCTCCGATGGTGGCACCCTCGACGGCGTGGTCGGTGCCGTGGTTGACGACGCGGACGATGCCGTCGGCGCGGGTGCCGGAGACGAGCCAGCCTGGCGCGTGTATCGCCCGTACCGCGTCCCGCTCCTCGATCGGCAGCGGTTCCTCGGGCGTCGTCCAGATCGGATGGTCGGCCGGTAGCGCGATGCCGAGCAGGCCCTTGCTGGCCCAGTACGGCGAGCCCGGCCCGGAGTACGACTGGGCCAGTCGCGGCCACGGCCCGTGCCAGCCGAGGGTGAGCAGACCGCGGTCGTCCACTGCGCCGTTGGCGAGGAAGTGGCGCACGATGCGGGTGGCCGCGCCGCGCAACTGGCCGAGGCTGACCGAGGACACGCCGGCGACGGCCCCGACCCAGAAGGGCGCCGCCGCCGCGAAGCGGTAGATCAGGCTTCGTCCCTGGATCAACGGTGACCCGTCGGCTCCCACCAGCGCGACCGCGTCGCTCAGGAAGCGGTCGAGGCCGGCCAGGTCCCGTGCGCGGCGCTGCTCGGCCAGGTCCGCGGCACCGGCCATTCGGGACCACAGCGTCGGGTACAGGTGCAGGGCCCAGCCCACGTAGTGGTCGTAGGCGCGGTGCGGCCCGTCGGACATCCAGCCGTCCGCGCGGGCGAAGCTGTCGTGTGTGCGCAGGTCCTCGGCCATCTCGTCGAGCGAGTGCGGCCCGCCCACCGAACGCAGGAACGTCTGGACGACAAGCCGGAACCAGACCCAGTTGATCCGCGGGTAGGTGTCGTCGCCGACCGCCGGGCGCAGGTAGTCCACCACCCGCTCTCGCACCGGGGACGGCAACTGGTCCCAGATCCACGGGCGGGTCAGGTCCAGGACCAGCGCGATGGAGGCGGCCTCCACCTTGGCCTGGGGGTGCTCGTCCAACCGCACCCAGCGGTCCGGAGAGCTCGGGTCGGTGCCGGCGGCGATGCCCGCCGTGTACCGGTCCACGAGTTCGTCCACGCCCACTCCCTGGGCGCCCGCGATGCGGAAACCGGCAAGCAGGAAGGTCCGGGCGAAGCCCTCCAGGCCGTCGATGGCCCGCCCGTAACCGCCCTCGGTGCCGGGAAAGGTGACGAGGGCGTGCCCGGGCGACGCGAACGGCCGGGCGGCGGCGAGCATCCGGTCGGCGAGGGCCAACCAGTCATTCCGGTGCCAGGTCGCGGCGGCGGTGGCATCCGAGTCCGTCCCCGGTGCCGGCCAGCCGGTCGTCCCGAACGTCATCCGAGGTCCTGTCGCATCGAGCCGTCTCCGTGGAATGTGGCGAGCGGGGCGTGGCCCAGGAATGTGACGCACAGACATCCACAGGGTTTCCGAAGTAAAACGCTCACAACGGAGCAAGTCAATGCTCTCTCCAAACCGATGTGGACACATCCGATCAAGACAGAGCACATTGCAGGTCTGACGCGCTAAGTGCTCTGATACGATCACAATCGATCACAGCCGCTCTATCGGTCCGAGGAGCCATGACCGTCGCAGACCGCTTCGCAGCCCCGCTGGCTGCGGCGTGGCGCGGTCACCGACCGGGGAGGCCGGCCGGTCCGGCTCGCGATCGGCGTCACCGTCGGCCCGGCCGGCGAGTTCGTCCACACCAGGCAAGAGCTTTCGCCGCACGAAGCGTTCCCGGAGGTCCGCCATGACCAAGGACAGTCCTGTCGTCGCCGTGGCGGAGGGCTCCCGAGGGCCGCTTCAGGTCGCCCGCCGCCAGCAACTGTTGGCAGCCCTGCAACGTGACGGCTCGATGCGGATCTCCGACCTGTCCCACGTGCTGGGCGCCGCGCCGGTCACCATCCGACGCGACATCGCGGAGTTGGCCGCCGAGGGGTTGGTTCGCCGCGTCCACGGTGGCGTCGCCCTGATCCTGCCGGACGACGCCCCAGCCGCGGACGAGGCGCCGGCCGCCGGCCCGGATCCGCTGGTCGGGCGCGCCCTCGGCATGCTCGTGCCCTCGTTGGACTACTACTGGCCGGACGTGGCTCGCGGCGTCGAGGCAGCCGCCCGCGAACTCGACATGCGAGTGGTCCTGCGCGGCTCCTCCTACGACACCGAGGACGACCAACCGCAACTGGCCCGCCTGGTGGGGCGGATGGGCGTCGACGCGCTCATCATCGCGCCGAGCATGGACGCGCCGAGCGCCGAGCGCACCATCGAGTGGCTCGACCAGATCGGCGTGCCGGTAGTGCTGCTGGAACGCACCGCCACCGTGGGCAGCCACCACGCCGTCATGGAGTCGGTGGTCACCGACCACGCCCTCGGCGCGGCAATGGCGGTACGCCACCTCACCTCGCTCGGACACCGCAAGGTCGGCCTGGTGCTCGACGCCAACAGCCCCACCAGCCAGCACGTGCGGCGCGGCTGGCTGGACGCGACGACCGAGTGCGGCCTCGACCCGGCCGCGACGGTGGTGGCCGTGGCGCCCGACGCACGGTCACCGGAGCGGGACACCGTCCTCAACGACGTCCTCGACCGGTGCCGGGCGACCGGGACGACGGCGCTGCTGGTGCACGCCGACGCCGAGGCCATCGCGCTGGTGCAGCACTGCGAGGAGCGGCACCTCTCCGTTCCGGGCGATCTCTCCATCGTGGCGTACGACGATGAGGTCGCCGGGCTCTTCAGCCCGCCGCTGACCGCGGTCCGACCGCCGCGACGCTCGATCGGACGGGCCGCCGTGCGTCTCGTCGCCGACCGGCTCGTCGACCCCGACCGCCCCACCCACCGGATCGTCATCAGCCCGTCGCTGCGGATCCGGGAGTCGACGGCGCCGCCCCCGGCGTAGATGGCCTTCCACCTGCTGTTCACCCCGGCATCGGTGCTCGTTGGACCCGCGATCTCCGGACACGTCCGGAGATCGCGACTCCGCGGCGTGACGCGCGGTCGCGCGTAGGTTCCGCGCAGCGCTCGTCGTACACCTCGACCGACACCTGCTGGGCCGCGCTGCGGCCGGCCGCCCCGGAACCGGACGGCCCGACACGGACCGCGCGCCGATGCCGCTTTCGGCCCTTCTTGTGCGCGTGGTGGCGCACGTCACCGCAGCCCACGCCGTCGCCTAGTGATGGATAGAACGGTCGGTCTTGACGGCGGGGGCCAGGGTCGGTACGGTTCCCATAGGCAGAACGTTCGTTCCACCTGTCGCTGACCGGGGGACGGCGGTGACTGAAGGAGAGCGCATGCCCACCAAGATCACCTTGATCATCGGCAATCCCGCCAACCCGGACGAGTTCGAGAGGATCTACGCCGACGTACGCCGGGCCGCCGAGACGTTCCCCAAGCTTCAGCGGGCCGAGTCGGCCAAGGTGTGGCCGAAGGAGGACGGCACCCCCACTCCCGCATATCGCACCCTCGACCTGTACTTCGCCAGCTACGAGGACGCCGCTGCCGCGGTCGCGACACCCGCTGCCGGCGCCGTCTTCGGTGGGCTCCAGGGCGCCCAGGTGGAGATCACCGGGCTGTTCACCAACATCGAGTAGCACCGCCGTCCCGTCCCGGCGTGACCCGCACCCCCCGCTGGGCGTCCGTTCGCTTTCACCGAAAGGTTGACCATGACCACCGTTGCCGTTCCCGGCATCTCCACGACGGCCGCTGCCCTACGGCGGCTCTACTTCGGTCGCTTCGCCTTCGCGATCGTCTGGGCTGCCGTGACGTTCCCCCTCGCCAAGCACCTCAACCCCCTCACCGCCACGCTGCTCGTGATCTACCCGCTGGTCGACGTGGCCGCCGCCATCGTCGATGTCCGCGCGTCGCGGGCCACCGGATCACCCACCCTGCTGTACGCGAACATCGCGATCAGCCTGCTCGCCGCGGTCGGACTGGGCATCGCCGGCGCGTCCGGCATCCCGGCGGTCCTGCGCGTCTGGGGCGCCTGGGCGGTCGTGGCCGGGCTGATTCAGCTGATCGTCGGCGTCACCCGCCGCCGGATGGGTGGCCAGTGGCCGATGATCATCAGCGGTGGCATCTCCGTCCTCGCCGGTGGGTCGTTCATCGCGGCGGCCTCCGCGGACAACCCGGCGCTGACCAACGCGATCGGCTACGCCATCCCCGGCGCTATCTTCTTCCTCATCGCGGCCATCCGCCTCGGCCGCACCGCAAAGGGGAACTGACGTGGAGAACGGCACCTACGACGTCGTTGTCATCGGCGCGGGGCCGGTGGGGGAGAACGTCGCCGACCGCGTCGTGCAGGGCGGCCTGACCGCCGCGATCGTCGAGCGGGAACTGGTGGGTGGTGAATGCTCGTACTGGGCCTGCATGCCGACCAAGGCGTTGCTGCGCAGCCAGACCGCGCTCCGGGCGGCGCGTCAGCTACCCGGCGCGCGCGAGGCGGTGACCGGCGAGCTGGACGCGGCGGCAGTGCTGCGCCGCCGGGACGCTCTCGCCTCGCACTGGCAGGACGACGGACAGGTGTCCTGGCTGAACACGGCGGGCATCGCGCTGTATCGAGGTCAGGGACGGATCAGCGCCGACCGGATCATCGAGGTGACCGGCGCGGACGGCGCAACCACCTCGCTGACCGCCCGACACGCTGTCGTCATCGCGACCGGAAGCAGCGCCCTGCTGCCGGACATCGACGGTCTGCGTGAGGCGGCACCGTGGACCAGCCGTGCGGCAGCCGCAGCGAGCGAGGTGCCCCGCCGGCTCGCCATCATCGGCGGTGGTGTGGTCGCCGCGGAGATGGCGACCGCGTACGCGGGCCTCGGATCGGCGGTGACGGTGCTCGTGCGGAACGGAGTGCTCCCGCAGGCGGAGCCGTTCGCCGGCGAGCGGGTCACGCAGTCCCTGCGGGACGCTGGCGTGTCGGTCCGTCTCGGTACCGAGGCCAGGTCGGTGAGCCGTGACGGCGACGGCACTGTGCACGTCACGCTCACCGACGGCGAGCAGATCGACGCCGACGAGCTCCTCGTCGCGATCGGCCGCACGCCGAACACGCACGACGTCGGCCTCGACCGGATCGGCCTGCGGCCGGGCGCCTGGCTCACTGTCGACGACACCCTGCGGGTGGTCGACGATGCCGGGGCGTTGGTCGACGACGGATGGCTGTACGCGGCCGGAGACGTCAACCGGCGTGTGCTGCTGACCCACCAGGGCAAGTACCAGGCGCGCGCGGTGGGCGACGTCATCGTGGCGCGGGCCAGGGGCGAATCAGTGGACGACCGCCCGTGGGGTCGGCACGTCGCCACCGCCGACGCGCGCGCCGTGCCGCAGGTCGTCTTCACCGACCCGGAGGTTGCGTCGGTGGGGCTGACCGCGGCCGCCGGCGAGGCCGCCGGGCTGCGGATCCGGGTCGTCGACTACGACCTGGCCGCCGTCGCGGGGGCCGCGCTGCACGCGGACGGCTACCAGGGACACGCCCGGATGGTCGTGGACGAGGACCGGCGGGTGATCGTCGGCTTGACCCTCGTCGGTCCGGACGTCGCGGAACTGATCCATGCCGCGACGATCGCCATCGTCGGCGAGGTTCCACTGGATCGGCTGTGGCACGCCGTGCCCGCGTACCCGACGGTCAGCGAGGTCTGGCTGCGCCTGCTGGAGGCGTACGGCCGCTGATCCGAGCCGAGCGACCAGCTGTGCGAGACCCGCGCAGCTGGTCGCTGGTGCCGTGGTGGCTGGAGGGCGGTCGCCCAGGGGTCAACGGGCCGACTCTGCCGACTGCCGCTCCGAGTTGATCCGGAGGAGGCCTTCGACACCGCGCAGGAAGGTCTCGGACACCAGCGTGGGGTCGGACAGGCACCCGGCGGCCATGGCGCCGTCCCGGAGCATGACGAAGTGGCGCGCCGCGGGATCCGCCGTTCCTTCGTGGACCTGCGCCATGAGCGTGGTGACGGTGTCCAGGAACCATTTCCGGTGAGCCGTGAGCTCCTGGTGCACGGGATGGTTCGTGTCGGGATACTCCGCCGCGGCGTTCAGGAACGCGCACCCACGGAACCCGGGGGACTCGATGTTCTGGGCGATGGAACCGGCGATGGCCAGGAGGGGATCGATCGGCTGTCGGTTGGCGGCGATAGCCTGGTCGACCATGCCGCGCTCCAGCTGATGCACCTCGCGCAGGTAGGCCAGGATGAGATCGTCCTTGCTGGGGAAGTGCCGGTAGAAGGTGGCCCGGGTCACCTTCGCCTCGGCGATGATCCGGTCGACGCCCACGGAGTGAATGCCCTCGGCGTAGAAGATCCTGGTCGCCGTGCGGAGAAGCCGGAGTCGTGCCTCGGAGGGCCGGGCCTCGGGTTCGTCGCGCGTCATCCTCCCAGCTTAGCGAATAGAACGTTCGGTCTGCACTGCTGCCGCGCCCGGCGGCGACCGGGGTACGGCCGCCGCCGGGTGCGGTCCGGCGTCAGAGCCGGGAGGTGAAGGTGGCCAGGAAGCGGTGGGGGGTGACAACGCCGGCGTTGTCGAAGCAGATCACGTCGACGTCGGCGTTCGTGGTGTACGACCAGGACTGGGTGAGGTGGCAGTAGTTGCTGCCGGCGCCCTGCGCCACCACCTGGGCGTGCGTCTCCTTGAGGCCGACCTGCGGGAAGGTCGCCAGGTAGCGACCGGCGGGCGCCAGCGGCGCCACCGTGTTCGCGCCGACACCGAGTACCGAATTGTCGTTGGTCGGGCCGCCGACGGCGGTACCGAGGTAGCCGAAGTACGACGGCGGGGCGAGGGAGCCGATCACCGGCCGCCGACGGTGGTAGGACAGGGCGAAGTCGGTGTTGATGAACGCGCCGGCCTGGTCGTAGCAGAAGACGTACACCTGGACGTCACTGCCGACCGCGCCCCAGGAGTAGACTTTGCACCGGCGGGGACCGGCGTTCGGCTGCACGGCGGTGACCTGCACGTTGCCGGCGAGCACCCCGGCCAGCCCCACCCCGGGCAGCCGCACCAGGTACTGCCCGACGCCCAGCGGCCCGACCGTGTTCACCACGCCCGTGGAGTTGTACGACTGCGCTACCACGCCACTGCTCCACTGCACGTACGCGTGGGAGGTGCCGGCCGGCAGTACGCCCGAGCTTGTCGTCCAGAGCACTGTGAACGGAGTGTCCTCGCGCGTGCCGCCCGGCTTGTGGCACTGCACGTCGACGATCTCGTCGGCGCCGGACTGGAACCAGCGAACCACCTCGCAGTAGTGCCCGGTCCGGTTCACCGGGGTCACGTGCGGCACGCCCCGTGAGCTGGCACCCACCTGGGGGAAGCGGACCTGGAACCGGCCGGGTGCGAGCTTGACGCCGTCGGCCCAGGCGGCCGGGAACGCGGTCTTCCAGCTACCCCACTGTCGGCTGGTGTCCAGCACGGTCCAGACCGGCACGGTGGGGTCTTTGACATAGGCGAACCCCCAGCGGTCGGCGGTGGCCGCAGCGGCCGGTGCCGGTGGCGCGAGTGCGCCGGCGGCCAGGACGGCGGCCAGTGCTGCGGTGACGAACGATCGGAGACGCATCTGTTCCTCCATTCGACGGGACCATGGCGAGGAGGAGTGTGCAGGTAGTGATGCCATGGTCACAGTCGGCAACCCCGTGCATCGGTGTCGGGTGTCCGCCACTCGCACCGGGCCGGATGGCGCGCTAGCCAACCAGCCGGTCGACGTAGCACTGGATGTCGGCGTCGGTGACGACCCCACGGGCGGCGAGGATGTCGAGGCACCGGATGACCAGTTCGAAGGAGGCGAAGACCGCGTCGGCGAAGATCGCCAGGTTCTTCACCTGCTCGGTGGTCATCTGCGGCGAGACCGGATTCCTGATGTAGACGGCATCGCCGTCGACGGCCTGGTTCACTGTCATCGCCTTCGGCAGCTTGCCGAAGCGGGAGTGGTTGATGAGGGTCGACTTGATGAACAGGAACTTGTGGAGCATGAACCCCTGTGAGCGCAGGTAGCTGTCCAGCCCGCAGAGGTTCGGTTCGTTCTCGTACAGCTGCAGGAACCGGACTTCGGGGATGATCGCCACCGCGCCCGCGAGCCGCTTCTCCGCGCCCCGCATCGCCTCGACCTCGCTGCCCTGGCAGTCGATCTTGAGTAGGTCGATGTCGACCATCCCGGGCAGGTCGTCGATCCGATGGGTCTGCATGTCGATCGTCTTCACCAGCGTGGTCTCGTCACGCCAGCGGTCGAGGAAGTCGATCGACGGCGTGTGGATCGGGAGCATGCTGCTGAACGCGCCGTTCCGGTAGACGTGCAGGGTCGCCGGGCCACCCAGGCCGACGGCGTGCGGCAGGTAGTGCTCGTTGTCCCGCTTCGTCCTCAGCAGCGCCTCGTACGCGTCCTCCTGCGGCTCGAAGCCCCACACCTCGCACAGGCCCTGCTCGGCGAGGGTCTCGTACGGGGGCCGGTCCAGGGGGTTGGCGAGCGGGTTGGCGCCGACGTCCAGGATTCGGGGCAACCGCTTGGGCCGTACGAGCTCGACGAGTGCCGCCGATCGTTGTGGGTCGATGTTGTCGGGCATGGGTGGGCCACCTCCAAGCGAGCGCGAATTCCGTGGGTGCCGCGCGTTGTCACAGCTCATCTGTCCGAAACTCCGCCGCCAACGCGCTGGCCACCTCCGCGGGGGAGGGCATGGCGGCGATCTGCCCCGCCAACCTGCTGGCGTTGTTCCGGTAGGTGGGTGTGCCGAGCACCGCGTCCACGGCCCGGGACACTGCCTCCGGTGTGAAGTCCTCCGGCCGGAGGTGGACGGCGGCTCCCGCGTTCGCTGCCCGGTCGGCGTGCATCGACTGGTCCGCACCCTGGGGCACGACCACCATGGGCAGTCCGGCGGCCAGCACGCCGAGCACGGTGCCGGCGCCGCCGTGGCACACCACCAGATCGATGTCGGCCAGCAGGTCGTGCAGCGGCACGAACGGCTCGAAGGTGACCCCCTCGTGGCCGACGTCGAAGTCGTCGGCAGCGGCGGTGAGCCCCAACGGCACCCGGAGCGCCGCGCCGGTGGCGGCGAGTGCCCGCAGGATGGGGTTGAGCCGCTCGGGATCGGTGAAGAGGGTTCCGAAGGTCACCAGGATCCGAGGCTGCCCCACAGGCGTTCGGAGCGCGGGGGTGCGGTGGCCACGTGGAGCGCGGTGCGCCTGCGGGCGCACCGGCCGCCATCGCTCGGGGGCCTGCCAGTCGTCGCGTTGCATGCCCGGGGGGCAGACGTCCAGCACCCAGCGGGCCTGCCGAGGCGTCAGACCGCGGCTCTGGTACTGCCCGGATATCCGCTGCCTCAACTTCTGCTGGAACTCCGGCGACCCCTCCGGTCCGACAGTCAGCGTGGCGCAGGGCACGTCCAGGATGGCGGCGACCAGCGGCGCGAGAACGTCCGTCGGATCGGCGACGACCAGATCTGGCTGCCAGGCCCGGGCGGCGGCCACGGTGGGCGCCACGGACAGGTCGATCCGGGCGTTGCCGAACGCCTCCAACTGCGCGCCGAGGCTCGCCCCCGCCGTGACATCCTCACCCGTACGGCGGAGGACCTCCGCCCGGAGGGCGTTCGGGTCCGCGCCCGCGGGCACCATCTCGAACTCCTCGGCGGCGAAGAACCTCGTGACCGACTCCGGCGCCAGGAGGGACACCGCGTGCCCCTGGTCGTGGAAGGCCCTGGCCGTCGGCAGTTGATGCAGGAGATGACCGAGCAGTGGCACCCCGGTGAAGATGACCCTCATGAATCGACGCCCTCGAGTCCTGTGTGTCGACGTCGGCGTGTGATCAGCCGTCCTGGTCAGACGAACGCGTGTTCCACTGCCGAGCCGAACGACACGATCCTGGTCTGGGAGAGCAGGTCGAGGTCCGCCGGCCGGTAAGTGTGTCGAGATGTGTCGGTGTGCCGGACGTACACGTAGTTGAAGCGATCAGTCGCGTAGGTGGCGAACCCCTGTTGGGCGCAGTCGATGATGAACCGGATGTCCTCACCTCTCGTCTGGTCGGCGAACTTGACCACATCGCAGAGCTCCCGGCGCATCAGGAGCGTCCCGCCGCACAGGGGAGTGCCGTAGACATGCTCGGTTCCCGGGAAGATCACACCGAGCGCGGGGAGCCTTTCGAGGAAGATGAAGCGGGTCCACTTGCCGACGATGTCCGCCTCGGTGTAGTCGAAGGCGCGCATCTGGTCTTCCAGGTAGTTCGGGCCGTAGAGGTCGTCGTCGTCGATGCGGGCGACGTACGTCCCGGAGGCTGCCGCGATCAGCTCATTGCACACGGATCCCAGTGACAGGTCCGCCGACAGGCGCACCACAGTGAGGTTGTCGATCGACTGGGCGGCCGCGGCGTCCCGGATGCGAGACTCCGGTTCGTCGACGCCGTGCAGGCCAAGGATCAGCTCCACATTCTCGTAGGTCTGTCGACGAACGTTGTTGAAGATGCTCTCGTATCCGCCGAGTCGATGGGTCGGCGCCACGATGGAGACCAGGGGCCGCTGTCGCGGGCTCGTGCCGAAGCCCACCGTCGCGAGAAGATCGTCGACGCGGTCCGCGTAGCTGTGCTCCCGCATGACACACCGGACGCCCTGCACCGCCTTGCGGTCCCGCAGCTCGGTGCTTGTCAGAAGGGCCTTGATCAGCATTCGCGACGATGACGTGTCCGAGCTGACCTCCACCACGCCGGGGTCCAGGGCCTTCGTCGGTGACGGGCCACTGATCACCGGAGCGCCGCAGGCCAGTGCCTCCAAAAGCTCGGGCGAGAGCGTCGCCGCCGAGTCCGGCACCGGGTTCACCTGGTGGAAGACCCGGTAGCGCCGGTACGCGCTCAACAGTTGGCCGTACGTCAGGCGGACGACGTCGTCCGCGGGGCCGGGACGCGGCCCGGACTCGTCGAGCAGGAGGACGTGGAGCCCGAGATCGGCGGGGGCGCTCAGGACAGTGTCGGTCTGCTGCGCCTGCGCGTCGCGGCCGACACCGTGGCGTGGTGCGACGTACGCGACATCCCCGACGCTGTGCGAGAAGGCCCCCACCGGGTTGTGGATCCGCGGTTGGATCGCGAACGGCAGGACGCCGACCCGGTCGTGCCCGAGGTCCGCCCGGTAACGGTCGACACAGCCCGTGTCCACTGTGAACACCCAGTCGAAGTGACGGGCAGCCTGCCGGAACAACTCGTATCCCCGGGGGTCGTCGTTGTTCCAGAAGAGGGTGGGAACGGCCTGCTCGCGGCAGTGGTCCAGCACCTCCAGGACCCATCGACGCAGCCCGCCGTCGGCGGTGAAGGGCCCACCCGCGCCATCTGCCGGGCAGCTGGACTCCAGTAGGAGAAGTCGCGGCGGACACTGCCGGAAGACCGTACGCCACGAGTGCTGCCGTACCGGTTCCAGATCGAACTCGTACCTCAGGGCGGACCGTGACCGCTCGCCGAGGATGGCCGCGACGCGCAGGTCGGGCCGCCGCGGTGGCGTGTCCGGAAGGCTCGCCGACTCGAATCGGACCGGGTGCGCCTGTCCGCTGTCACCCCCGGCCACGTCGATCCGCCACGGCCGGCTGGCCGGCGACGAGCCGTCGTCGGCGGGAGGTGCCGAGCCGTGCGGGTCGTGCGGGTCTGCCCAGTCGATGTCCCGGTCGCGCAGCACGCGCACGAGCGCGGCTGCGGCGTCCGCTGCCGAATCGGCGTTCCCGCTGGTGTTGTCGCCGGGTCGCCGTGCGGTGTCGTTGCGGGTGTGGATGACGAGGAGACCGTCGTCCGAGGCGATGGACTGCACGTCGAATGCCCGCAGAGCCGTTGCGATCAGGTCTGGAAAGGGCATCTTCAGGCCGTCGACGTCCTCGTCGTCGCGCACCACGAACTCGACCTCGCCGCCGCCGACCACCACGCGACCCAGCTCGTCGAACAGGCGGTGCAGCCGCGAGGCCTGGAGGATGTCCAGCCCGACGACGGCCCGATCGAAGCTGTCCGCCGGGAACGGCAGCACGTCCGGTGTCACCCGAGCCGGCCAGAGGGCGGACGGTGGAGGAAGCGTGGAGAGGTCGAGCGTGCGGTTGGACGGCGACGGCTCAGCGACCATCTCGCGCCTCCGCCGCGTAACCCCAGCGAGCGCATCGGTCCGCGAGGTAGTCGGGAACGGGACCCGAGGTCGGTGGCTCCGACCGGGGCTGCACCTGACCCGAGCGGATGGCGTCGCCGAAATCGCCGATCCCCGGCTCGAACGGGCCGTGGTCCGCCTGGCCGTACTCCAGCATCGCCGGTTCCCAGTCGACCTCGAGGTAGGCGCAGACGGCCTTCGTCGACTCGACCGGCTCGGCCACCAGGTCCTCGTAGCGGACCGTGAGGCCCGGCAGCTCACGCCGAGCGTCCTCAACCCCGTCGATCATGCTCAGCACGATCGGAACGACAGTCGACTCCGGATCGGGTCCGACCAGGAGCGCCGACCTCACGATGTGCGCCGGGTTGCGCAGCAGGAAGATGTAGCGGGCACTCGGCCAGCACTCGCTGAGCCTGCGCCAGGACAGGGAGTTGCCCGGCGTCTTCTCGACTATCACCTGCTTCTTGCTGGCTTCGAGCAGGCGATGGAGGATCCGGTCCCACAGGAGGAAGTCGAGCTCGTGGTCGGGGAATCCCGCGGTTCGTAGTGCCAGTTCGGTGTACCACGTCGCGGTGTCGACTCGCGCGTTCGGCAGGTGGAGCTCATGGGGGGCGCAGATCTGTGAGTGGGTGTTGAGAATGCAGCGCAGCAAGGTCGATCCGGACCGGATGGCCGACAGGATGAAGGCCGGCTTCTCGACGAGCCGAGCTCCCTGGTCAGCGTGCACACGTGCCTCCGTCTGTTGTTCACCTGAGTTTCCGCGTCCTCAGTTGTCAACCAACTGGTCCACCGCGATGACCGTGGCTGTCCGTGCGTCCGCTGCGATGGGTTCGGTGACCTCACGAAGCCAGTCGGGCAGCTTGCCCTCGTCGAGGAGATCCAGCGCGGCGGCCTTGCCCATGGGATTGGAGAAATGGATGTGGGCGGCCTGGCTGGGAGATGTCAGCAGCTGTTCGAGACGCGCACGCTCCTGCCGGTAACTGGCCGACTTCCGATCCTGTGTGTAGAACTCGTAGTGACCGAGCAGGATCTGTAGATCCCACACGTCCGGCACGGGTGGACCGAGGTTCTCGAAAAGCGCTGCGGTGTGGTCGAGTGCTACGGTGCCGCCCTCGAGCAGCTGGACGAGTGTCCAGTAGTACTGGTCGCTGAAGGCGTACCGGTCGTTGGTGTCGTAGCCGAACTCCCGCAACTTCCGGAGGAGCTCGAACCTGTCGTTCGGCGGCTGCGGGTATTTGGTGAGCAGGTCGAGCAGAACGTCGGCCGGACCGATGTAGCCACCGCTGTTGAGAAACGGGTACGGATGGGTGGGAGGAGTGTCCAGGATGGCGAAACCGAGGGCGCCCAGTGGCCAGCTGCCGACCTCGGCGCTGAACACCACCGGCTGCGCGAACGTCTGGTAGAGCTCCGTGATGTGCTGCTCTCCCCGGACGAACAACGTGTCGTACGCGTCGGTGAACACGATGAGCTCGTCGGCCTCGGCGTGCTGCGCGAGATAGCCCGTGATGATGGACCGCTTGTCGCTGTGCCGGAAGCCGTCCCTGGTGGAGTGGAGAATGACCAGGTCGAGCCCGAGAGTGCTGCAGGAGGGAATCAGGAGGCGTTGGAGGAATGGCTGTTCGAGGTCGGAGGCTATGGTGACAATCTTCATTTACGTCCCTCGTGGTTCAGACCGTGAATGACGGCCGTGAGCGGCCGATTCCAATTCCTCCGGCCAGGATCTGTCGTTCGAAGGTGATGTTTAGATCCTGCTCCCAGCGTTTCATGATCTCCTGCTCGCCGGGCCGGTCGATGTCGTCGAGGATGATGGTGTGGTCGTCCGCGAGCAGCGGCGCGAAGAACGGGACGGCGGGATACCGCGAGTGCTGCCGGGCGGCGTCGCTCGCGGGCGGGCCGTCGATGACGAGCAGGTCGATCGGTTGGCCCGCGAGCCTGCGTCGAATGGCATCCGTTTCGTACCAGGCGTTCTGCTCGTCGGGCCACGGGGATTCCATCGGCGCCAGTGGCGCGCGCACGACAGTCACCACGTCGTCCAGCGACTCGTCGGCGAGCTGTCGCTCGACGGTCGCCGCCCACCGGTCGTCGTGCTCCACGGTCCAGAGCTGTCCTCCGTGCTGCCGCAGCAGGCGTCCCAGATAGATGGAGGAGATGCCACTGCCGAGCTCCACGATGTGACGCCGCCGGTTGATGATGATCTCGTTGAGCACGGCGACGACGCCGCTGGGACGCATTGCCGCAACGGTCCAGGGTAGGTAGCTCGCGGACAGTGGGGCCAAGACCTGCAGCGCTAGCAGATCCTGCCAGATTTGATCATTCATGAGACTCCCGGCCGAGGTAGGGATCGCGCCACCTGGAGATCGCCCCGACGCGGACCGGGGCCGAAACGCATTGACTGTCAGCAATGGCAGACAGTGTGCCATTGCTTCATCGATCGCGGTAGTATATGTAGCCGGCGAGCTGCGTTGGCGGCTGACGAGTGTTGCCCCCACGATTTTGTCGCGGTGTGGCTTTGTCCGGTTCCACAGGGGATTAGCCGGTGTTGCGGACTGGCTCGTGAGTGCGCGGAGCGGGTGTCGTCATCCTCCCCGATCACCCCGGCAATTGGCCAGCTTGTGGATCTCTCTTTTTGCGAGTCGAACGGGCCGCCGATCCGCGGGCGACGGTGTCGTCGCTGGCAGGGCGGCCGGAATGGGTGCCGGATCCCGCGTGATTCCAACACCCGCACATCGCCACCGCCACAGTTGGTGTGGTCGTAAATGGTCTGCCGCACGTGCGGATGTCACGTTCCGGGAAGACGTGTGCCAGATCGGGACCCGGCAACGCACTGTGCGCGACGGCGACCTTCCGTGACCTATCGGTCAACTCGATGCGTTGATTGACGCGTCATCATCGTCCGCACCTGCTGCGGCCGCCGAGGTCGCGGCGCGTTCGCCGGCTGTTCATCGAATACGTTACCAAGTCGGACAAACGCTAACCGTGGCGTTGTCAAGGAGGGTTTTCCCTGTCTTGACCGGCTCGCGGGACCGTGGTTAAAGTATCCACGCCCATCGCTATCTGGGACGGGTGGTCGGCGGATTGGAAGCAGTTCTGTCGAGGGTTCTCACGAACCTGGTCTTCTGGTCGCCTCGTTTCTCGGTTCCGGTGCAGGTGGGCGCTTGGCGGAAGCTGTTCGGCCAATACCAGGACGAGGAGAGCCGAGTGTCGAAAAAACGCGGTGAGTCGACCGCGGAATCGTCCGATGCAGGTGCTGGCGCCGACACGGCGCCGCGGGTTTCCGTTATCGTGCCTACCCACAACCGTGCCGAAGACCTGCGCCTCACGCTGGAGAGTCTCTGCGAGCAAACGCTCTCTGCCGACCAGTACGAGGTGGTCGTCGCCGACGATGGCTCACATGATGAGACACGGGCCGTCGTCCACTCCTTCGCCCGCAGACTGCGACTCAAGTACCTCTTTCAAGAGGATCTCGGGGCCCGACCCACGCAGGTGCGCGACAATGGCGTCACCCGGGTGCGCAACGCCGGCGCGCGACTGGCCGCCGCGCCGCTGCTGGTCTTTCTGGACTGCGCCACGCTGGCCGGCCCGGAGCTGCTCACGGCGCATCTGCTCGCGCACACGCCGCCCACAGTGCCCGGCACGGCGATCGCCGGCTACGTGTACGGATACCCGCCACGCAAGGTCGACGACCCCGACTACTCGCTGGCCGGGCTGGCCGAGGCCGTCCGGACGCTGACCCCGCGGCAGGTGGCCGATCGCTACCGCGACGAGCCGAGGTTTCGTGACCCGCGGCACGGCGAGTTCGAGAAGGTCGGGTTCGACCTGGGCAACCGAATCTTTCCGGCGGAGCTGTTCTGGAGTTCGAACTGCTCGGTACCGGCGGTCGACTTCTGGGCGGTCGGCGGATTCGACGAGGACTTCCGTGGCTGGGGCCTCGACGACGTCGACCTGGGCTACCGGCTGGCCCGCAACGGCACCGCGATCCAGCTGAGCCTCGACGCGTGGGCGATCGAGTCACCGCACGAGCGCGACGGCGCGGTGAACTTCGCGGGCCTCCTCCGCAACGCCCAGAGATTCTTCGGCAAGTACCGGTTCGCCGAGCCGGCACTCGAACTGGGCTGGCTGGTCATGCAGTCCCCGGACGAACCAGCGCTGTCCACTCTGGAGACGCTCAACCGTCAGGTGGCCGATTGGACCCGCCAGTGCGCGGGGCTCACCGTCGCCACCGAGCTGGAGGCGGCGTTCGAGTCGATCCCGCCCGACGCGCGTGTGGCGGTCTTCGGGGCCGGGGCCGTCGTGCCCGACCTCCGGCAGTCGTGCGTTCTTGCCGATTTCGACAGGCAGGTAGTGGATCGGTTGGCCGCGGACGGCCCGGGGAAGCACCACGACGTGCGGCACAACGTCGGCATCCACACCGGGCTCCCGGACGGGGCGGTGGACACCGTGGTGATCACCTCGAGGCTCGACGGGCTCTGGGGCACGTTCGGCCCGGCGATTCTGGCCGAAGCGCGCCGGATCGGCACGCGGGATTCCGTCCTCACGGCAGATCGCTAGCATGACCCGCCTCCGGGGACCCGCGACGCGACGTGACGACGAGGCAGGCCCGATCGATCCGGTCGAGATGACCACCACGCACGCGGCGAAACCGCTGCCGCCGCGCAAGGTCCCGCCGCTGACCGTTCGGGACGCGGGCATCCTGGAGGGTGTCGCCTCGGGCGCTTCGAGCGTGCAACTGGCGGCCAGCCTCTACCTCAGCCGGCAGGGCGTGGAATACCACATCGGTCGACTGCTGCGCAGGTTCCGGGTCTCGAACCGGACCGCGCTTGTCGGCAGGGCGTACTCCCTGGGCATCTTCGAGAGCGGTTCCTGGCCGCCCAAGGTGCGCCGGGAGTTCGTGGCCGGTGGGTAGGAGCCGTGGGCTCCTCGTGTCCGCCAACCTACGGGAAGAAGTGGGATGACCAAGACAGACCTCGGTGACGGCGTGCCCGCTGTCGGGCCGGCAGCGCTGGGTGGGCGGCCATGACCGACGCTCGGCAACCCGGCGTCCCGCGTCCAGGCCTGCCGCCCGGTGCGTCGGTGCGGTTCTCCTGCGTCGTCGACGGCCCCCCGAGGTACCTGCACGAGGCGTGGATCTGGAGTACGACCCTCCTGCGCCTCGCCCGACGCCAGCCCCACGAGGTGGTGGTGCACCTCGTCGAGGGGGTCGACAGCCGGCACCTCGACTTCCTCCGCGACCTGGGCGTGGAGGTCCGCACCGTCGCGCCGTTCGACAAGCGCCATCCGTACTCGAACAAGCTCAGCCAACTGCAGAGCGAGGCGTTGCAGGATGCGGACCTGGTCGTCCTCACGGACTGCGACATCGCCTTCGCCGGTGACGTCGACGGCCTGTTCTCCGGTGTGGAGATGATCGCCGCCAAGACCGTCGACCTGGCCCGGCCGTCTTACGAGCACTGGAGGCGGATCTTCACGGCCGCGGGCTTCGACACCGAACCAGAGCTCGCCCTCGCCACCCACTCCCGCGAGCCGACCTTCGCGCGCAACTTCAACGGCGGCGTGTACGTGCTGACGCGCGCGGCGTTCGCGGCGCTACGGGACGCGTGGCCGAGATGGACCCGCTGGCTGCTGGACCGCCCGGAGATCCTTGGCGATCTGACGTTCCACACCGACCAGGTCGCGTTCGGGCTGGCGACCCACGAGCTGGGCCTGGCCGTCCGCGTTCTCACCCCGAGATTCAACTACCCGACGCACCTCGTCGACCCGATGCCCTCGGACCCGGTGATGCTGCACTACCACCAGCATCTCGACGGCAACGGCTACCTCAGAGTCACCGGACACGATGCGGTGGACGCCAGGATCGACCGGGTCAACCAGGTGCTGGCGGCCGAGCGGCACGCCGCCTCGCCACCGTAGGTGTCCGTACCGACGGTGGCGCGTCCCGGCCTCAGGCCGCCCGGCGGCCGCGTGTGGCCGCAGCGTCAAGTACCACCCGGGCTGCCGCTCCCGCACCGTCCGGGAAACGCGCATAGGCGCTCATCAGCTCCCGGGCGCGGGCGCGGTACTCCGGCCGGGCCAGCACCGTGTGTACGGCATCGCGCATCCGCTCGGCCGTCTGCCGCTCGTCCCTCAGCCAGAGGCCGGCGCCGGACCACCGCACCCGGGCGTTGTTCTCCATGTGGTCTTCCGAGTCGCCGACCACGACCAGCGGCACCCCCTGCGCCAGCGCGGTCTGGACGCCCCCGAAACCGCCGTTGGTGACCATCAGGTCCACCTGCGGCAGCATCTCGGTGAACGGAATGTACGGCTCCAGCACCAGGTTCGGCGGGCGTTGCTCCACGGGCAGCACCTCCTGCGGATCGCGTCCGCCCGCCGTCGCGACCACCTGCATCTCCTCGCCGGCCAACCCGCTGATCGTCGGTAACAGGAGATCCTCCGGATCGGTGGCGGCGGTGCCCTGCGTGACGAACACCACCGGTCGCCCGGCGGCCCGCGCCTGCGCGATCCGGCTCCACCACGGGGGCTCCGTCCAGTCGTCCAGCCCCTCCAGCCGCATCGGGCCGCAGAACACCACCGAGTCGGGCAGGTCGCGCCGCGGATACTCGAACTGGGGGATGCTCGACTGGAGGTAGCGGTCGGCGATCTGCTGCGGCCAGGAGAAGAAGAAGCCGGGCAGCGGCGGCAGGCCGAGCGTGGCCCGGATCCGGGCCGCCTCCCGCTGCGGCGCGCGCATGACGACCCGACGGACCAGCTGGTAGAGAAGGCGGTTGCGCGCCCGGCCGAGCGGACCGTTCGCGGGCGGCAGCCCGGTGCCGTACGGTGCCGTGTCCACGCTCGAGACGTGCAGCGCGCCGGTCGAGAAGACCACCAGGGGGAGGCCACGCCGTTCGGCCGCGAACATCCCGGCCAGGAAGCTGTGGTCCGACACGACCACCTCGGGGGCGACGGAGTCGATCAGCTCATCGATGTCCGCGACGAACGCGGCGACGGGGCGGACGAACACCTCCAGCACTGTCGTACCGTATCCGCCGATCCCGCCGGCGCGGTCCGGAGCGCTTCGCAACGCGTCCCCCGCACCGGCGTCGGCCCCGGCGCGCGTGCTCATCGGGGCGAACGTCGCGCCGGTGCCGACGACAAGGGGTTCGAACGCGCTCCCGGTGTACCAGACGACGTCGTGTCCCTCGGCGACGAGCTCCCGGACCAGGGGAGTCGCGTAGCGCAGGTGCCCGGTGATGGCATGCGTGGTTACCAGGATCGTCGTCACGTGGGTCAACCTCCTGCGACAGTGGCGAAATCCGCCGCGCCGATGGCGCTGGCGCGGTCACTCAGCGGTACGCGCGAAGAGTCGTCCGGTGCAGGCAAGCGACACGACGGCGCCGGCGATCGCCAGGCCGAACGCCCACGCGATGCCGCTGTTCCAGGCGTGTCCCGCATAGAGTTCGCGGGCGCCCTCCACCACTGTGGTGAGTGGGTTGGCCAGGGACAGCCAGCGCAGCCAGTCCGGCGCGTACGTCATCGGCACGAAGATGCCCGACAGCAGCGTGAGCGGCATGGTGATCAGGCTGACCCCCGGACCGAGCACCTCGTTGGTCTTGAAGATCAGCGCGAGCGCGTACGAGAGCGGCGCGATGCCCAGGGCGAGCAGGAGCAGCAGGCCCGCCATCTGCAGTACCTGGACGGGATAGAGGTGCAGCCCGAACGCCACCGCCGGCAGGGTGATCATCGTGCACTGCATCAGCAGTACCGTCGCGTCGCGAAGGGTGCGCCCGAGCAGCAGGGCGAATCTGCTGACCGGGGTGACCTGGAACCGTTCGAGCACGCCGAAGTGTGTCTCGGCGACCAACGAGAAGCAGGCGTAGAGGCAGGTGAAGATGGCCAGCTGCACCAACAAGCCCGGGACGTAGAGGTTGAGCACCGTGTCCGGGTCGGCCCCCCGCAGGCTGCTCTTGAGCAACGGGGCGAACAGGATCAGGAAGAACAGCGGCTGGACGGTCATCACCACCACCCCCCGGAAGCTCTGGAAGGTCCGGATCATGGAGCGCTGGTACACCAGCCAGGTCTCGGTCAACAGCTTCACGGCGTACTCCTCGATCGGTTGGGGGTGGTGTCATTTCGCATCGCTGAGCGACCTGCCGGTCTTGCGGAGGAACACGTCGTCGAGTGACGGCCGCTCCAGTGCGATCGATCTGAGCTCCGCCGTGTGGGCGTCGAGCACGCGCATCACGTGCGGCAGCGCGGTCTCCCCCTTCTCCACGAACAGCCGGACGGTCTGCGGGTCGGGCTCGTCCGCCTCACGTACGTACGGCTGCTCCGCGAGCACCTTGCGGATGGTCTTCGCGTCGCCCTCCACGCCGACCACGATGATGTCGCCGGCGATCTCCCGCTTGAGCTGCTGTGGGGTGCCCTCCGCGGCGATCTGGCCACGGTCGATGATGACCAGCCGGTCGCACAGCGCGTCGGCCTCGTCGAGGTAGTGGGTTGTCAGGAAGACCGTCATGCCCTCGTCGCGCAGCCTGCGCACCTGGACCCACAGGTTCGCCCGACTCGGCGGGTCGAGGCCGGCGGTCGGCTCGTCGAGGAACAGCAGCCTGGGTGAGTGCATCATGCCGAGCGCCAGGTCGAGGCGCCTGCGCTGCCCGCCCGAGTAGGTGCCAGTGCGCCGGTCCGCGCACTCGCCCAACTCGAAGGCGTCGACCGCCCACCGGGCGCGGGTCCGCGCCGCGGCCTTGTCCATCCCGTGGAACCGGCACTGGATCATCAGCTCCTGCCAGGCCGTCATGGACGGGTCGGTGCCGCCCCGCTGGCCGACGTACCCGATCTGCTTGCGGACCTCGCGCGGCTGCCCGACGAGGTCCGCGCCGCACACCGTGGCCCGGCCGAACGAGGGGCGCAGCAGGGTCGCGAGCATCCGTACCGTTGTCGTCTTGCCCGCGCCATTGGGGCCGAGGAATCCGAAGACCTCACCCGCCTCCACGACGAGGTCCACCCCGCTCACCGCCTCGACCTTGCTGCGCCGGCCGCTGAAGGTCTTGCCGAGTCCGAAACTCTCTATCATCTCTCCCGCTCTCAGGGTTGTGGCGGTCTCCGCGCACTCACGCCACGTCGGCCCGCGATGCCGGTTCGATGAGCACGCCCATGTGCTCGATTCCGTACGTGCCGGGCCGGGAACGCAGACGCGGCGGGCGCTCCGGGTCGATCGACATCCGGTGCAGGTGCGGGTAGATGGCGCGGAACGCCCGGCCCGCGAACATCTTGCCGAGCACGGCCCCCGGGCAGAAGTGCGGCCCGGCGCCGAACGCCATGTGGTCTTCCTTGTTCGGGCGGTCCAGGTCGAACGCGTCCGGATCGGGGAACTTGCGGGGGTCTCGATTGGCCGCGGCGAGAAGCGTGTGCACGAGAGCGCCGCGGGGGATCACCGTGCCGTGCAGTTCGACGGCCACCTCCGCGCGGCGTAGCAGCCATGGCGTCGGAGTATATAGACGGAGGTATTCATCGATAAAGTCGTCGGTGCGGTCCGGATCGGCGGTCAGCACCCGGCCCAACTCCCGATCCTCCAGCAGCATCCGCATTCCGCCACCGAGCAGGTTCATTGTGGTTTCCATGCCGGCGGCCACGTAGGACCAGCCGAGGCCGACCATCTCGTCGTGGTCGACGTCGCCGGATTCCCTCCGACCGACCAGGTCGCTGAGGATGTCGCCGCGGTGCGGGCAGCCGACGCGTTCCGCGGCCAGCTCGTCGATGTACCCCACCAGACCCATGAAGTCCTCGAAGAACCCCGGCACCTGTTCGGGGTCGAGGCCGCCCATCACGGAGAAGACCTCGATGACGGCCTGGGACCAGCGCTGCATCTCGGCCTTGCGCTCCATCGGAAAGCCGAGCATGCCGCCGACGACCCGCAGCGGCAGCGCGGTGCTGAACTGGTCGACGAACTCCACGGAGCGCTGGGCGAGCAGGTCGTCGACGAGCTCTTCGACGGTCTCCTGAATCCAGCCGTTCAGGGTGCCCAGGGCGCGTGGCCCGAAGGCCCGGTTGGTCACCCGGCGCAGCCTGGTGTGGTCCGGGGCGTCCCGGTTCACCATGATCGGCAGATCGAGGAAGTCGCCCCGACGCACGTGCGAGGAGAACTGCCTGCGGTCGCGGAGCGCCACCGCCACGTCGTCGTACCGGCTCAGAATGTAGAAGTCCTCGCCCTCGGCGGTCGTGGCCGCCGCGTGGTGGACGGGAGCCTCCTCGAGCAGTCGGCGATACATCGGCCAGGGATGAACGCGATGCGCGGGATCGGCCGGGTCATAGTTGATCGGCTCGTGCGTCACGGAGTGCACGGACTGCTCCCTTCGGAGGGTCGACGAACCGGGTGGAGATGAACCGACGCAGGTAGGTGTGCAGGAGCCCGGGGGTCAGTGGCGGGCAGGTCAGCCCGGCGCCGGCCAGGGCCTGACGGGTCGATGCCGACTCGAAGCGCGGCACCCGCGCGTCGTCGATGGTGTCCACCAGGAAGGGCACCAGGCCGAGCAGCGCCATGGTTCCGGAGCGGGAGCCGGTGATCCGGTCGCGCCAGTCGTCCCAGCTGGTCAGCTCGATCGGGTAACCGAACCCGCGGACCATGTCGAACAGCTGCGGCCAGGTCAGCTCGCTCTCGTTGACCAGGTGGAACGTGGAGCCGCTCAGTTCGGGCCGACGGGCCGCCTCGACCACGGCCGCCGCGACGTAGTCGATCGGCGCCGGTTGAAGGTGGATGTTGACCTCTCGTGGCCCCACACCAGCCTCGATGCAGCCCTTGAGCATCATGTTGAGGTGGTCCTGCCTGTTGAACGCGCCGGTGCGGCTGTCCCCGCCGGTGTTGAGCCGGTGGATCGTCGTCGGTACGCCCCGCTCGTGCGCGGTGCGCACCATCTGCTCGGCGACCCACTTCGACTGCGCGTACCCCACCGCCAGCGGGCCGCTCTCGACAGGCAGTTGCGACTCGTGGACGGTGTCCGGCTCGTACTCCACCGAGGAGAAGACGCCGACGGTGGAGATGAAGTGCACCGGGCGGGCCGGACCAGCCAACGAGGCGAGGCGCAGCACCTCGAGGGTGCCGTGCACGTTCGCCCGCTCCAGCGCCCGGTACGGGTAGGTCCACTTGACCTGTGCGCCGCAGTGCACGATGTCGCCGCATCGCGCGTGCAGGTCGGCGAACGCCTCGTCGCCCAGGCCGAAGCCCGGCTCGGTCAGGTCACCGGGCACCGCGACGATCCGGGACCGGTGCCGGGCGACGTCGATGCCGTAGGTGTCGAGGTTGGTCAGGATCCGCTCCAGCGCCCGCGGCGCGCTGCTGGCCCGCGCCAGGCAGTAGACGTCGCCGGCGCGCCGTTCGAGCAGCTCGGCCAGGAGGAAGGCGCCGACGAAGCCGGTCGCGCCGGTCAGCAGGGTGCCACGCGGGGCGCTGTCGGGAGGCCGCGCCGACGCGGCGGCGGCGATCCACGGCGGCAGCGCGGCGCGCGCCGCCATCTCGTCCACGCTCATCCGGGTGAGCTTGCCCGTCTTCAGGATCGACAGCGGGCTGGGCTGGGCGGCGATGACGGGATCGAGGGCGGGGGCTGCCGGGGCCGGGTCCACGTCCTGCGGGGACGCACCGGGGCCGCTGGCGCGGATCTCGTCGGCGGTCATCCGGGCGAGCGAGGCCGGCGAGGCGGAGTCGAAGAGGAGGTCCATCGGCAGCCGGATGTGCAGGTCGCGTTCGGTAGCGGTCCGGAACTCGGCGATCATCAGCGAATCGGCCCGTGCGGTGACCGGCCCGGCCGGGTCGATCTCCTCCGGTTCGCACCTCTCGATCGAGGCGAGTAGCGCGGTGAAGTACCGCTCCAGGCGTTCGCGGGCCTGCTGCGGGCTCGCCCGGCGCAGGTGCGACAGGTCGGGTCGGGCGACCTGCGGGGCCGCCTGGGCCGCGGTCGGCGACGCGTCGGACACCGACGACGGCGCGGCGGTCAGCCGCTCGACGGTCTCCGCAGTGAGCGGACTGAACGACACGCCACTGATGAGGGCGAAGAGCAGGCCGTCCTCGTCGGTGATCGAGACGTCGCCGACCAGGGCGTCGTCCCGACCGGGACCGGAGCCCTCACGCAGGACCACGGTGCAGCGGATCTCGCTGTCGGTGAAGGCCCGCCGGATCGTCATGTCCTCGAAGCCGGTGCCGACGTACACCTGTCGCTCGGGGCCAGCGCCCGCCGCGCCGGCCACCGCGATCAGTTGCACGGCCGTGTCCAGCAGGAGCAGGTCGGGCCGTACCCCGGCGGTCAGCGCGGCGCACGAGGGGTCCGGCGCCGCGAGGAACCCGACTGCGGCGGACCGGCCACGCAGTGCCGACTGCACCAGCCGGAAGCTGGCTCCCAGGGCGAACGACGGATGCCAGGCCCGCTTGTAGAACTCGTCGTGGTCGATGTCGTCGAGGCACCGGCCGCGGACCCGCTCGAACTCCTCCGGCTCCAGGTCGTCGGCGTCGTCGGCATCGGCCACAACGATGGTGGCCTCGAGGAGTTGCTGCCAGCCGCTGTCGGGGTCGCGCACGAAGATGCGGATGCGGGCGGTCCCGGCGCTCTCCGGGTCCAGGATGGCCTGCACCGTGCGTACGGCGTTGTCGGCGAGGATCAGCGGTCGGCTGAACGCCAGGTTCCGGACGGCGATCGGCCGGTCGAGAGCGCGTTGCGCGCAGCGGTGCATCAGTTCGAGGAAGACGATGGCGGGGACCAGGATCCGGCCGTGCACCCGGTGCTCGTCGAGCAGCGGCAGCGCCGCGAGCGACAGTCGCGTCTCGGCGACGAGCTGCCCGGACGCCGTGTCGGTGAAGTGCGGCTGCAGTCCGACACCTCCGTCGGCAGGCACCAGGGCCATCTCGTGCCGCAGGGTGGGGACCCAGTAGTCGCGGTGTTCGAACGGGTAGCGCGGCAGCTGCGGGATCCGCTCCGGGCGTTGGCAGACCGCGGACCAGTCGATCGGTACCCCCCGGGTCCAGAGCACCCCCAACGCCTCGTGCATGAGACGCCGGTGTTCCGGGTCGGCGTCGTCGGGGGCGTAGGTCGGCAGGTAGAGGGCGGCCTCCCCGCCGGGAGACTCCCGGACGACGTGCTCGACAGCACCCGGGCCGAGCTCGACGAACAGCTGGGCGCCGTCGGCCGTGGCCGCCTTGACCGCGGTGCGGAACTCCTCGGGATCGCGCTCGGTGAGCACCGTGTCCGCGACGACCCCGTGCGTGCGCCACCAGGCCACAAGGGGCTCGGGGTCCGGCGCCGCGGCGGGCACGAGGAAGGTGATGTGGGGGGTGGTGGTGGGTGGTTGGTGGTGGTGGGTGAGGTGGGGGTGGGGGGTGTTTGTGGTGAGGGCGGTGAGGGCGTGGGTGAGGTGGGTGGTGTTGGTGGTGGTGATGGCGGCGCGGTGGGGGTGGTGGGTGCGGGTGTGGGTGGTGGTGTAGGCGAGGTCGGGCAGCGGGGTGGGGGTGTGGTGGAGGTGGTGCAGGAGTTGGGTGGCGGTGGTGCGCAGGGCGGTGGGGGTGGTGGCGGAGAGGGTGATGGTGTGCGGGTGGGTTTGGGTGGTGGCGGTGGTTGGTGGGGTGGTTGGTGGGGTGTGGTGTTGGACGATGAGGTGGGCGTTGGTGCCGCCGAATCCGAAGCTGCTGGTGGCGGCGGTGGGGGTGGGTGTGGTGAGGGGTGTGGGTGTGGTGGGGATGGTGAGGTGGGGGTGCCAGGGGATGTGGGGGTTGGGGGTGATGGTGGTGGGGTGGGGGGTGATGGTGCGGTGGTGCAGGGTGAGGATGGTTTTGATGAGGCCGGCGATGCCGGCGGCGGCTTCGAGGTGGCCGATGTTGGTTTTGACGGTGCCGAGGTGTAGGGGGTGTTGTCGGTGGGGGGTGAGGGTGTGGGTGAGTGCGCGTATCTCGATGGGGTCGCCGAGGGCGGTGCCGGTGCCGTGGGTCTCGACGTAGTCGATCTGGTGCCCCTCCACCCCCGCGTCCGCCAGAGCCCTGACGATCACGTCCTCCTGAGCGGGTCCACGGGGGACGGTGATGCCCGCGCTGGCGCCGTCCTGGTTGACCGCTGAGCCCCGGATCACCGCCCAGATGTGATCACCGGCCGCCTCCGCGTCGGAGAGACGCCTGAGCACGACGATTCCGCAGCCTTCGCCGCGGACGTAGCCGTCGGCGTGTTGGTCGAAGGTGTGGCAGCGGCCGGTGGGGGAGAGCATGCGGCCCTTGCTGAGGGCGATCATGGCGTCGGGGGAGAGGATGAGGTTGGCGCCGCCGGCGATGGCGGTGTCGGTTTCGCGGGTGCGTAACGCCTGGCAGGCGAGGTGTACGGCGACCAGGCTGGACGAGCAGGCGGTGTCGACGACCAGGCTGGGCCCCTGTAGGCCGAGGGCGTAGGAGACTCGGTTCGCCGCGAAGTTCCACGCGCTGCCGACCGCCAGGTACCCGTCGATAGTGGTGATGTCGCGGGCGCCCATGCGCTCGTAGTCACTTCCCCGCAGCCCGATGTAGACGGCGGTGTTGGTGCCGCGGAGGCGGTCGGGCGGTAGGTGGGCGTGTTCGAGGGCGTGCCAGGTGGTTTCGAGGATGAGTCGGTGTTGGGGGTCGATGGCGGCGGCTTCGCGGGGGGTGATGCCGAAGATGGTGGGGTCGAAGCCGCGTACGTCGGTGAGGAAGCCGCCGTGGCGGGCGTAGGTGTGTCCGGGGGTGTCGGGGTCGGGGTGGTAGTAGCGGTTGTTGTCCCAGCGATCGGCGGGGATGGGGGTGATCGCGGTACGGGCCTCGGTGAGCAGTTGCCAGAACTGCTCCGGGCCGTCCGCGCCGGGGAAGCGGCACCCGATCCCCACCACCGCGATCGGCTCACTGCGCGCGGCCCGGAGTGCGGCGGCCTCGGCCCGAGCCGCTCGCAACTCCAGCAGCGCCCGCCGGAGCAGGTCCTCGCGCTCCGAACGGTCTTCCCGCTCCTCCGGCGCTGCGCTCTCGTCGACGGCCGTCATGCGGTGCCTCCCGTGTCCAGTTCCTGCTTCAGGAGCCCCAACAGGTCGTCCTCGCTCAGGCGGGCCAACTCCGCTTCCAGCCCGGCCAGGTCCACCGCCGGCCCCGCCGCGCCGGGCGGCCCCTGGCTCGCCCGCTCGGGTGGCCCGCCGATCAGCTCCGACAGCAGGAATCTGGCCAGCGCCGCGACGGTGGGGTTCTCGAAGGCCGCGGTGGCGGGCACGTCCGCGCCCAGCCGTCGGGCCAGCCGGTCCCGCAACTCGACGCTGGTGATCGAGTCCATCCCGGCGTCGAAGAAGCCGAGTTCGCGGTCCATCAGCGATCCGAGCGGCCTTCCGAGGACCACCGCGAGCTCGACCTGTACGGCGTCCTCCAGCATCCGTACGCCGGCCGCTGAGTCGCCGGCGGCGCGCAGCCGGCGGGTCAACTCCTCGTCGTGGCTGCCGCTCGCCTCGCGGGTCGGGCGCATCGTCTCGAACATCGGCCGTGCGCGCTTCGCCTCGAGCACCGGGAGCAGCCGGTTCCAGTCCAACGGCGCGACAGCGGCCTGGATCCGGGGGCGGGCCGGCTCGCCGGCCACACCGGTGAGTCGGTCCAGCGCGGCGAAGCCGAGTTCCCGGCTCACCGGAGCGGTTCCGGTCGCCCGGAACGACTCGCCGTGCTCCCGGGCGAGTGAGCCGTCAGCCCACCAGCCCCAGTCGACAGTCAGCGCGGGATAGCCGCGTCGGGCACTGTCGTGCGCGAAAACACCCTGGAAGTGGCACGCGGCCACGAGGTGCCCGGCGAGAGCAGCCCCGAACACCGACCAGGCGGAACCGCAGGACACGAAGAAGTCGAGCGGAGCACCCTCGGCCGCCTCGGCAACGACAAGCGTGCCCTCGACCTTCGGCCGGAGGATCGCGCGGAACCCGGACCAGTCGATGTCCGCCAGCGGCCGCAGTTCGAACAGACCCGCGGCGTGGACGACACCACGTACGGCCGGCCACGGCGCGCGGTGCGGGTCGAAGATCGCGCGCATCGCCTCGGGGTCGGCGACATCGCCGTCCGGGGTGTAGACGGTGGCCCCGTCCTGCCGCAGCCGTTCGACGGCGGCGAGAGCACGGCGGTCGGCCTCTGCCGGGTCGGACCCCCCGTCGGCTGTTCCCGCTCGGGCCAGCGGGCCGCGTCCCAGCAGGATCAGGTGCCGCGCCCCGCGCCGGAAGAGCCACTCGGCGAACAGCACGCCCAGTGCCCCGCGACCGCCGGTGACGAGATAGGCGGCGGCGGGATCGAGCGCGGGCGGCGTGGGTACGACGTCGTCGGGACCGCTCGCTTCGGCGCGTACCAGTCGGGGGACCATGCGCCGGCCGGCGCGGTACGCGACCTGGTCCTCAGCGTCCGGATGGAGGATCTCGCGGGCGATCGTCGCGGCTTCCGCGTCCGGGTCGGGGTACCGCGGATCGAGATCGATCTGGCCGCCCCAGACGCCCGGCTGCTCCATCGACACAGCCCGCCCGAGTCCCCACGCGGGTGCCAGCACCGGCACGCAGGGCGCGTCGTCGGCCGGCACGGCGCCGCGGGTGACCACCCACAGGCGCGCCCCGGCCGCGATGCCGGGCGCCGACAGCGATCCCGGTGCGGTCAGGAGCGGGCCGCACGAGGCGGCGAGTGCCTCGTCCCACTCCGGCCCGGGTGTGCGCAAGGTCGGATCGGCGTCCAGCGCGGCGAGGTGGACGACGCCGCGCAGGGTGTCGCCGGCACCGCGGATCGCCTCCGCCACGGCGGGGAACCCGTCGTGTGGGCTCCGCGTCTCCGGGGGGACCAGGACGCAGGTGTGGCCTGCCGCTTCCAGGCGCGCGGCGAGCCGGTCGGCGACTCCGTCCGGGCCGGCCCCGGTCAGTACCCAGCGCCCGACGTCCCCGGAACCGCTGGTGCCGTTCACCGAGGCGGGCTGTCGCGAGTCCGGCTGCCAGGCGACCTCGTACAGGGACGCGTCGACGTCGTCCTGGATGTCCGTGCCGCGATCGGGCACGTGCCGCGCGCGCCCATTCGACGTGGCGGCGGCCACCTCGCCGGGCGTCGCCGAGGGCCGGGTCGGTCGAGCGGGAATCCAGAACCGCTCGCGCTGCCAGGGATAGTTCGGTAGCCGGACCCGTCGACCGTTTGCCGGTTGCAGCGCCGCGTGGTCCAGTGGATGGCCGAGGACGTGCAGCGCGCCCGCGGCGTCGAGCATCGACGCGAGGCCGTCCTGATGCGCGCGCATCGACTCGACAGCGGTGGCCGCGGTCCCGTACCCGTCCAGGCACTGCACGATGGGGGTCGCCAGCGCCGGATGTGCGCCCACCTCCAGCACTGTGTGGTGACCCGCTCCCGAGGCGCCGCGCAGCGCCGCCATGAAGAGCACGGGTGCGGTGACGTTGCGCGCCCAGTAGTCGGCGTCGGCGAAGTCGGGCGTCGCCGGGCCACCGGTCACCGTCGAGTAGACGGCCAGTGTGGGCGGGGACGGGGTGAGGTCCCCGAGGTCGGCGCGCAACGCCTGGGCGGAGGCCGCCATCGCGGGCGAGTGGAAGGCGTACTCCTCCTGCACTATCGACCAGAACACCCCACGGGAGCGGACCGTGCCCGCCAGGTCCGTCATGGCCGGACGGGTGCCCGCGACGACGGTGATGCGCGGGCTGTTCACCGCCGCGATCGAGACGGACCCGCCGTAGGGCGCGATCACCTCGGCGGTCTCCCGCTCGTCGAGCCCGAGGACCGCCATCATCCCGCCGCCCCGGGTCGCGCCCATCGCCGCCGCGCGCCGTACCGAGACCTCGCAGGCCTGCTCCAGCGTGAGGCATCCGGCCGCGTAGGCGGCGGCGATCTCGCCGACGCTGTGGCCGATGACCGCGTCGGGTCGCACGCCCCAGGCGTGCCACAGGTGCGTGAGCGCCGCCTGCATGGCGAAGATCGCGGGCTGGGCGACGACAGTGTCGTCCAGGCGGGACCGCTCACGCACGGCGAACAGCTCGTCCCGCAGCGACCAGCCGGCGAGCCGTCGCACCACCGCGGCGCAGCGCTCGATGACCTCGTCGACGGCCGGATGGCGGGCCAGGGCAGCTCCCATGCCGGGCCACTGCGATCCCTGCCCGGCATAGACGGCGATCAGCCGGGTGCGGCCGTCCTGGCGGGCGAGGCCGCGGCGGACGCCGCCCAAACTCCCCCGCGCGCCAGCGCCCGCCTCGCGCCGGCCGCCCCCGTCACGTCCGGCCGTCGCGGGCCTGGCCAGCAGTTCCCCGGCCCGCTTCGCGGAGTCGGCGACGACGGCCAGCCGGTGGGGCAGGTGCGTGCGGTGGAGCGCGGCGGCGCGGGTCACGTCCGCGAAGACCAGCGCGCCGTCGGGCGCCTGCTCACACATCCGCCGGTACGCCTCGGCCGCGGCGTCGAGCGCTTCGGCCGAGTGCGCGGACAGCAGGAGCAACCGCGCCTGTTCGGGGCGCGCCGAGGACGGTCCGGGGTCGGCCACCTCCTCGGCGTTCGGCGCCTGCTCCAACAGGACGTGCGCGTTGGTGCCGCTGAAGCCGAACGAGCTGACCCCGGCGATCCGCGAGCCGTGCCGCGGCTCCCACTCGACGGCCCGCGTGGGAATCCGGACGGGGATCTCCCCCCACGCGATGTGCGGGCTCGGCTGTTCGAAGTGCAGGTGGGCGGGGATCCGGCGATGGCGGAGGGCGAGCGCCACCTTGATCAGACCAGTGATCCCGGCGGCCGCCTCCAGATGCCCGATGTTGGTCTTTACCGAACCGACCCAGAGCTGGTCGCGGCGATCCCGATCCGGCCGGAACGCGTCCACCAGGGCGTCGATCTCCAGGGGGTCGCCGAGCGGCGTGCCGGTGCCGTGCGCCTCGACGTAGCCGACCTCCTCGCGCCGCACCCCCGCGTCGCGCAGCGCGTCGCGCAGCACGGCCCGCTGCGCGCGGCCGTTCGGTACCGTCAGCCCGGCGCTGCGGCCGTCCTGGTTGACGGCGGAACCTCGGACCAGCGCCCAGATCTGGTCTCCGGCGGCCTGCGCGTCGGAGAGCCGCTTGAGTACCACGACCCCGCAGCCCTCGCCGCGACCGTAGCCGTCGGCCCGAGCGCTGAAGGTCTTGCACCGCCCGTCCGGCGCCAGCGCGCGCATCCGGGTCAGGCTCGCCGTGGTCAGCGGGGACAGCATGAGGTTCACCCCGGCGACGACCGCCAGGTCCGTCTCGCCGGAGCGCAGGCTGCGGCCGGCCAGGTGCACGGCCACGAGCGAGGACGAACACGCCGTGTCCACGGCCAGACTCGGGCCGTGCGTGCCCAGCAGGTGCGACAGCCGTCCGGCGGCCACGCTGAAGGTGTTACCGGTGGCCAGGTACGGGTCGTCGGCGGCGGCAGGATGCGCCGCGAGCAACTGCAGGTAGTCCGATGTGTTGATCCCGACGTACACGCCGGTCGCGGAGCCCTCGAGCGTGTCGACCCTGATCCCGGCGTCTTCGAGCGCCTCCCAGGAGACTTCGAGGAGCAGGCGCTGTTGCGGGTCCATGCTGCGCGCCTCGCGCGGTGAGATGCCGAAGGCGGCGGCGTCGAACCCGTCCACCGGGCTCTCCAGGAAACCGCCGCGCGGTCCGTACGGGGCGGTGTCCTCGGGTCGGGCCGGCGCGTCCCAGCGGTCGCCGGGCACGTCCCGGGTCGCATCGCGCCCGTCGCTCAGGAGCCGCCAGAACGAGTCGGGATCGACAGCGCCGCCGGGCAGCCGGCAGGCCATGCCGACGATCGCGAGTGGTTCGGCGTTGGCGGGCCGCGGTTCGCGCGGCGCGGGTCCACCGACCGGGCGCGGGGCGGGTACGGGCGCCGGATCGTCGACCCGGGACGGCTCGATCCCCGCCAGGTATTCGGCAAGCCTCCGGATCGTGGGGTGGTCGAAGACCAGGCTCACCGGCAGTCGCAGTCCGAGGTCGTCCTCCAGGCGCGCACGGATCTGTGTGGTCATCGCCGAGGTGAGCCCGAGGTCGAACAGGCCGATGTCGGGGCTGAGATCCTCCGGGCGGTGCAGTCCGAGCACCGTCGACAGCTCGGCCTGCAGCCGGTGGATCAGGTTGCCGGCCCGGGCCGGGTCCCCGCCCGGCACCGTGACGGCAACGGGCCGCGGGTCAGGTGGGCGCGCGCCTGTCCGGCTGCCTGCCGGGTCGTTGGCCGAGGGCGCCACGCTCGGGCCGGAGCGGTCGGCACGCTGTCTCGGGATCCAGTGCTCGCGCCGTTCGAAGGGGTACCGCGGCAGGTCCGGCAGCACCTCCGGGCGGGTCGTCCGCGGCGACCAGTCGACCGGCCCGCCGGCGACCCAGGTCCGCGCGAGCGCCTCGATCAGTCCCTGGCCCGGTTCGGCCGCTCGGGGCAGCGACGGGACGCAGGTCCATTCGGCGTCGCTGGCGGTCGCGACCGCCGCCGCCGAGGGGAGGAGGCCGCCCGGCCCCAGCTCGATCAGGATCGTCGTGCCCTGGGCCAGGGCAGTGCGCAGGGCCTCGTTGAAGTGGATGGGCGCGCGGGTGTGCCGGACCCAGTACTCCGGGGTGGCCGCCTCGGGTCCGGCGAGCCGCCCGGTGGTGTCCGAGATGAACGGTATCGCGGCCGGCCGTAGCGCGGTCTGGGTGAAGGCCTCGCCCAGCGCGCCGAGCATCGGCTCGACCTGCGCGGTGTGGAAGGCGACCGGGACGGGCAGGCGCACCGTCCGTAGACCCTCGTTCGCCGCCAGCGCCGCGAACTCGTCGACGGCGGCGCACGGTCCGGCCACGACGGTCTCGCGCGGACCGTTGCGCAGAGCTATGTGCACAGCCCCGCTCGCGACGGGCGTCAGCCCGGCCAGGCGTTCCGGCTCACCGAACACCGCGAGCATCGCGCCGTCCCCGGGCAGGTCCGCGATCAGCTCTCCGCGCACGGCACTGAGCCGGGCGCCGTCCTGCGGCGAGACGATTCCGGCGAGTGCGGCCGCCGCGTAGGCGCCAGCGCTGTGTCCGAGGACGGTGTGCGGGACGATCCCGTGCGCCCGCCACCAGGCGGCCAGGGTGCAGGCGAGCGCGTAGAGCGCGGGCTGGGTGTGGCGTGGGTCCTCGCGGTCCGCGCCACCGCCCGCGGGACGGGGGTCGAGCAGGACGCCGATCGCCGCCGTGCTGGCAGGCCCGACTGTCTCCGCGAGCGAGTCCAGCGCCGCGGTGATGTGTGGGTCTCGCTGGTAGAGCCCGGCCAGGGCGCCACGTACCGGGGTGCCGTGGCCTGGCACGAGGAAGGTGATGTGGGGGGTGGTGGTGGGTGGTTGGTGGTGGTGGGTGAGGTGGGGGTGGGGGGTGTTTGTGGTGAGGGCGGTGAGGGCGTGGGTGAGGTGGGTGGTGTTGGTGGTGGTGATGGCGGCGCGGTGGGGGTGGTGGGTGCGGGTGTGGGTGGTGGTGTAGGCGAGGTCGGGCAGCGGGGTGGGGGTGTGGTGCAGGTGGTGCAGGAGTTGGGTGGCGGTGGTGCGCAGGGCGGTGGGGGTGGTGGCGGAGAGGGTGATGGTGTGCGGGTGGGTTTGGGTGGTGGCGGTGGTTGGTGGGGTGGTTGGTGGGGTGTGGTGTTGGACGATGAGGTGGGCGTTGGTGCCGCCGAATCCGAAGCTGCTGGTGGCGGCGGTGGGGGTGGGCGTGGTGAGGGGTGTGGGTGTGGTGGGGATGGTGAGGTGGGGGTGCCAGGGGATGTGGGGGTTGGGGGTGATGGTGGTGGGGTGGGGGGTGATGGTGCGGTGGTGCAGGGTGAGGATGGTTTTGATGAGGCCGGCGATGCCGGCGGCGGCTTCGAGGTGGCCGATGTTGGTTTTGACGGTGCCGAGGTGCAGGGGGTGTTGTCGGTGGGGGGTGAGGGTGTGGGTGAGTGCGCGTATCTCGATGGGGTCGCCGAGGGCGGTGCCGGTGCCGTGGGTCTCGACGTAGTCGATCTGGCGCCCCTCCACCCCCGCGTCCGCCAGGGCGCTCAGCACGACGCGCTCCTGAGCCTCGCCGCTCGGCGCGGTCAGGCCGTTGCTTCGGCCGTCCTGGTTGACCGCGCTGCCCCTGATGACGGCGAGGACACGGTCCTTGAGCGCGAGGGCGGTGCTCAGGCGGCGCAGGACGACGATTCCGCAGCCTTCGCCGCGGACGTAGCCGTCGGCGTGTTGGTCGAAGGTGTGGCAGCGGCCGGTGGGGGAGAGCATGCGGCCCTTGCTGAGGGCGATCATGGCGTCGGGGGAGAGGATGAGGTTGGCGCCGCCGGCGATGGCGGTGTCGGTTTCGCGGGTGCGTAGTGCCTGGCAGGCGAGGTGTACGGCGACCAGGCTGGACGAGCAGGCGGTGTCGACGACCAGGCTGGGTCCCTGTAGGCCGAGGGCGTAGGAGACCCGGTTCGCCGCGAAGTTCGCCGACACCCCGAGCGCCGTGTACTCGTCGATCGAGTCGGGCCCCTCGGTGACCAGCCGCTCGTACTCGCCGGACCGCATTCCGATGTAGACGGCGGTGTTGGTGCCGCGGAGGCGGTCGGGCGGTAGGTGGGCGTGTTCGAGGGCGTGCCAGGTGGTTTCGAGGATGAGTCGGTGTTGGGGGTCGATGGCGGCGGCTTCGCGGGGGGTGATGCCGAAGATGGTGGGGTCGAAGCCGCGTACGTCGGTGAGGAAGCCGCCGTGGCGGGCGTAGGTGTGTCCGGGGGTGTCGGGGTCGGGGTGGTAGTAGCGGTTGTTGTCCCAGCGATCGGCGGGGATGGGGGTGATCGCGGTACGGGCCTCGGTGAGCAGTTGCCAGAACTGCTCCGGGCCGTCCGCGCCGGGGAAGCGGCACCCGATCCCCACCACCGCGATCGGTTCGGCCGCTGGCGGTGCGAAGCCGACGCCTGGCGATCCGTCAGTGCTGCCCGCCAGTGCGCGGGCAGCGGCGGCGATGCTCGGATGGTCCCAGGCCAGGGTGGCGGGTACGTCGCGGCCCAGCCGTCTCGACAGCTTCTCGGCGATGCTGACCGCCTGCACCGAGGCCAGACCGAAGTGGGCGAACGACTCGTTCGGCGAGACGTCCCGGACAGCGCAGTGTGCCGACTCCGCTATCAGGAGTCGTAGCTGGCTCTCGATGTCGGCCGGCGTCCAGGTCTGCGGGGCGGCGTCGGGGCCGGCGACGGTGACGTGTTCCGTTGACGTCGCGGCGGGCGGCGGGCTCTCGTCGCCGGCGTCGTCGCTGGCGATGGGCGTCGGAGGCGGATACTCGCCGTCGAGGTACCTGGCTCGGGCGGCGCTGCGTTGGATCTTTCCACTCGACGTCGTCGGAAGAGCGCCCGGCCGGACGAGCACTACCGCCTCGGCGGCCAACTGGTGTTCGTCGGAGATCCGGCGGCGGATGGTGGCGGCGATCCGGCCGTGGTCGGCGGGGTCGAGCCGGCGTCGGGGCAACTCCTGGACGACCACGAGCGAGGGTTCGCCCGCCGCCTCGACGGCGAACGCGGCGCACCGCGTCGAGGCGAGCGCGGGATCGCTGTCCACGCTCGTGGCCTCGATGTCGTGCGGATAGACGTTGCGTCCCCAGAAGATCATCATGTCGTCCACGCGACCCGTGACGTACAGCTCGCCGTCGAGCATCGTCCCGAGGTCACCGGTGCGCAGGTACCGCTGCTTCTCGGTGCCGATCGTGTTGTGGAACGCCCGTGCGGTGGCCTCGGGGTTGTTGCGGTACCCGCCGGTCACGCTCGTGCTCCGCAGCCAGATCTCACCCACTCGGCCGGCACCGGCACGGCGACCGGTGGCGGGATCGACGATCTCCACGGTGCTGCCCGGTATCGGGCGTCCCGAGCTGACAAGCGGCCGCGCCTGCGCCAGGTCGGTCGGCGGCAACACCTGGCCCGCCTCAAGCTTGTCCTTGCACACGTATCGCACGACCGGATCGGTGCCGACCACGTTTGTCGACACCACGAGGGTGCTCTCGGCCAGGCCGTAGCCGGGAACGAGGCTGGAGCGGCGGAACCCGCAGTCGACGAAGGTGCGGGCGAACGCCTCGAGGGTGTTGACCCGAACCGGCTCCGCGCCGTTGACCGCCCGCGTCCAACTCGAGAGGTCGAGGTGCTGACGGGCCTGTTCGTCGATTCGATCGACGCACATCTGGTACGCGAAGTTCGGCGCGAAACTCACGACCCCGCGGTACCGCGTGATGGTCTCCAACCACCGCAGCGGCGACCGGACGAAGGCCATGGACGCCAGGTGAGTCGACGGAAACCCGGAGAACAACGGGAAGATCAGACCCGAGAGGAGCCCCATGTCGTGGTAAAGCGGAATCCAGGTAACGCCGTGCATGTCGGGATTAAGGGCGAGGCTGCTCTCGGTGGACTCGGCGTTGGCCAGCAGATTGTCGTGGGAGACCAGCACCCCCTTTGGTGAACCTGTCGAGCCCGAGGTGTATTGGAGAAACGCCAACGCGGATCCCGTTGGGCTGGACGGATTCCAATCCCGCCCGGAGCCCGCTGCGACATCTCGTCGTACGGACAGCCAGCGCGCGTGCCGCAAGGACGAGCCGGCCTGCCCGGTCGGGTCCGCCGCCCGGCCGTCCGACCGCATCGCGTCCGACGGCGACTCGTCGGACAGGACGACGGCGGGTCCGCAGTCCCGCGCGATTGCCTCGATACGGTCGGAGCGCCCCGAGGCGACCGGCGGATATGCCGGAACCGCCACGAGCCCGGCGTAGAGGCAGGCGAGGAAGGAGGTGATGTAGTCGAGGCCTGGCGGGCACAGCATGAGCACCCGATCACCGGGCCGCGCGGCCTGGCTGAGCGTGGCTGCGACATCTCGGGCGCGAGACTCGAGTTCGCCGTAGGTGCACTCGTGTACGACGGGCGGCGCGGACCCCACATAGTCGAGGAACCGGAATGCGAGACGGTCGGGTTGCTGCTCCGCGCGCTGCCGGAGCAGTTCGTTGATCGTCTGCGGGCGTGCCGTCACGAGTGTGCCCCCCGTGTCCTCGGTGCGTTCGCGCCATGCTTGCGGCAGCGCTGTATTCGGCGGCGCGTGGCGAATTCGGGTGCCGCCGGGTAACAGTGTGCGGTGAGGAGGACTAGGGGATCTTTTAGTTCTGTCGCAGATCAATTCACGAAAGGCGATGCGGCGCGATTTCGAAAGTTTCGGTGAATTGCATTCTGGCTGGCCGGAGGTGTCGCACGTGTTACCCAGCTGTTCGTTTCGGTGGCCCGGCCGCCGCGACCGGACGGCGACGTGGCGACAGGCCGTCGGCGCACGTCGGCACGGCAGGTCGGACGCAAGAGCGCGGAAGGTCAGGGGCCGATGCGGACGGGGAGCTCGACCAGGCCGCGGACGAGGGTCCCCGAACGCCAGCCCAGCTCTTCGGGCTCGCGGGCCAACCCCAGGCGCGGGAACCGGGCCAGCAACGCGTTGAGGGCGATCTCACCTTCGAGGCGGGCCAGCGGGGCGCCGAGGCAGTAATGGATGCCGTGTCCGAAGGCGAGGTTCGCGCCCTCTCGACGGATGTCGAGGCGGTCGGGGTCCGGGTGCTGGTCGGCGTCACGGTTCGCCGAGGTCAGCGCGACGAGGACGAACTCGCCGGCGGGGATGGTCGTTCCGCTGAACACGACGGGCTCGGTGGTGTAGCGGAGGGTGGCCATGTTGAACGGACCGTCGTAGCGCAGCAGCTCCTCCACCGCCTGCGGGGTGCGTGTGGGGTCGGCCCGCAGGGCGGCCAGCTGCTCGGGGTGGCGCAGCAACGCGAGGACGCCGTTGCCGATCAGGTTGACTGTGGTCTCGTGGCCGGCGATCAGGAGCAGGAGCACCATGTCGAGCGCCTCCTGGTCGGAGAGCGCGTCGGCGCCCTCCGCGGCGACGATCATCGAGAGCACATCCGGCCCTGGGTGCCGCCGCTTGTCGCGGATGAGGTCCAGGAGGTAGGCGGCCAGGTCCTCGTACCGCCGCGTCGGGGAGGGGCGGCCGGACAGGATCCCGTTTGACCACTCCCGGAACTCGTCCCGCTGGTCGAGTGGCACACCCAGCAGTTCGCTGATCACGGCTATCGGGAGTGGGAAGGCGAAGCTGTCCAGCAGATCGATCTCCCCGCCGGTGTGCGTCACCTCCGCTGCCACGGCGTCCAGCAACTCGTCGGCGATCTGCTCGATTCGCGGGCGGTACTGCGCGATGCCGCGCGGCGTGAACGCCCTGTTGACAAGCCGCCGCAGTCTGGTGTGGTCGGGTGGATCGCTGTTGAGCATGTGGTGGGCGGCCGACTTGACCACATTGTGGAACTTGTCCGGGTCGGTATGGCGGCGCATCAGGTGGACGACCGACACGCTGTTCTTCGCCAGTCGTGGATCGGCCAGCGCGGCCCGCACATCCCGATGGCGGGTGACCAGCCAGGCCCGGATTCCGGACGGGACGATGACGCGCGCGACCGGGCGTTGCTCGCGGAGCATCTTGTAGAACTCATGCGGGTGCGCCAGAAGGTCGGCGTCCAGAATCACGTGCTCGTCAGCGGTGCTCTCGATGGGGGATGCCTCGGTCACGAGCCCTCCTGGGGGTGGCGAGCCAGCGCCGACCGTGCGGTGCGACGCCAGACGGTTTCCGCTCACCCACCGCCGACCCGTGCCAACAACCCCGCGGCAATTCTACGCCGTTGTCAACGGGGGGCGGACCAGTGAATCTCGGACCGGCCGACTCCCACGCTGACGCTCGTCGATGTTGCCAGAGTGCCTTCAGACGTGTTGGAATGGCTCATATCGCCGCAGCACGGGGGCAACCGTGCTGGGAACGGCCAGCACGGGAGCAGCACAGTGTCGGCAGCGCGCCGCCTTGGCAGGCGCTCGCATGCCGCATCGCCGGGTCCTCTCCATGACGACGGGCATCGTGCCGGGCAGGCATCCTCGCCCGCCGTACGTACCCCCTGGTTCGCGTTTCCGACGGCCGACCCGGTCGACGTTCGACACGTCTGGGCGTCCGATTTCGGTCTGCCAGCGCCCAGAACCGGCGACGAGGTGAGAAGCAGTAATGATTTCCCGAGAGAGTCTCGCGGGTTGGTACCGAAACCGCCTGGTGTGGGTGGCGGTGATCCTGGTGGCGGTGTCGGCTGGCGCGCTCGTACTTGTCAACCGGGACGACCCGGAGACAAAGCCGGCGGATCTGCAGACGCAGATCATGGCCCGGATGCGCACCACACTGGAACAGGCGGACCCGGGGCAGCACAACCACGCCGGACACAATGCCCAGCAGGCGGCCACCGGGGAGAAGCCGGCGGTGATCTGCGGGGTCCGCGTCTACGGCTACGAGCCGAGCGAGGTCACCGCGCTCGCCGACGTACGGACGGTCTACGGCTTCCACCTCTGCGGGATCGCCGAGCAGGGGCGTCCCTGGGACGTGGCGGTCAAGCTGGCCGGCCCGGTGATCATGGATCTGTCCACCGAGCCTCCGGGCATCCAGGTGGTCGAGGCGACCGCCGAGGTCATGTTCACCGACCGGCTGCGGCAGATGTTCCCGGCCAAGTACGCGGAGTTGGCGCTCAAGGAGGCCCTGGCCGAGTCGGAGATGGCCGACCAGCGCCGCCGGTACGACGCCGCGGCGGGGCTCTGACCATGCCGGGCGGTCGTACCCGCACCCACCCGGCTGCCAAGTCCGAAGCCGCGACACCGTCGGCTGCGCCACTCCCGCACCGGGTCCTGCGGCAGGTGTGAACCGTCCGTGTGCCGTAGTGGAAGCGCTTAGCGTCGCGGACCTCGGTGCGTGGACCCGGCGTTGATCCGGTGTCGGGTCGGCAACCCGTGCCGCACCGTCCGGGTGCGGGCGCCGGCTCAGGTGGGTCGACCGAGCGGCCCCGTCCGGCTGTTGATCCGTCGCCGCCGGCAGGGTGGGGGGTGGTTCCGGGGGAGCGCGCCCGACGGCGATCCCCGGTCAGCCTGATCCACACTCGACCAGAAATAGATCAGTATTGATATTTACGGTCATAGATGTAACAGTTGGTTTGGGAGCGTTCCCATTCTGATCTTTAGTACCGAAGAACGGAGGACGAACAGTGCGTCTACAAAAGTCCGATCAATCCACCGGGCGGTCCGGAGCAACCGTCCGTCGGTCCCTCCAGGTGCTCGTCACGCTGTTCGCCATGGTGGCCGGCACGCTGTCCTGGACCGGCGCGGCCCAGGCCCACGGCACCGTCATCAACCCGGCGAGTCGCGCCTACCAGTGCTGGAAGACCTGGGGCAGCCAACACACCAACCCGGCAATGCAGCAACAGGACCCCATGTGTTACCGGGCGTTCCAGGCCAACCCCGACACCATGTGGAACTGGATGAGCCAGCTGCGCGACGGCCTCGGCGGCCAGATCCAGGCCCGTACTCCGGATGGGCAACTGTGCAGCAACGCCCTCTCCAGGAACGACGCGGTGAACCAGCCCGGGGCATGGAAGACGACCACGGTCAGCCGCAGCTTCACGCTCCAGTTCTACGACCAGGCCAGCCACGGTGCTGACTACTTCCAGGTCTACGTCACCAAGCAGGGATTCAACCCGGCCACCCAGCGGCTCGGGTGGGGCAACCTTGACCTGATCACGACGACCGGACGCTACGCGCCGACGCAGAACATCTCCTTCAACGTCTCGACCTCGGGACGCAGCGGAAACCACATCCTGTTCGTGGTCTGGAAGGCATCACACATGGACCAGACCTACATGTGGTGCAGCGACATCAACATCACCTGATCGGCAGGACCAGCAACTCCGGCACCGCTCCGGCCCGGGACGGCAACGCTCCGGGCCGGAGCGGTGCCGCTGGCTGTCGTACCGCGGGGCGTCACTCGCAATCGAGGGTCGGCGCGAAGGCCCTCCCCATGGCTCGGCGTTACCGCTCGAGATGGAGGTTGCTGGCGATCCGGTCCACCGCCTGCTTCGCCTCGACCAGGCTCGTGCCGGTCTGCTTGCGGTAGGCGCGAACAGCATGGATCATCCGGCCGTTCTCCAGGTGCCTGACGACTTCTGGTTCCACGGGCTCGGCAATGCCGAGGTGATCCATTATCAGTTCGAGCTTCCGCTGGACGGCCGCGAGGTGGGTCGTCGAGCGGTGCCTCTCCTGGAACCAGGCTCCGACCGCAGCCCCCACCGACCCGATCGTGGCGATGACGAGAAATACTGCTTCCCACGGATCCATCAGCACATCCAATCACCGGTGCGCAACCGGAGGCACCACCGGCCATCCTGGCCGACGAGTTCGCGTACGGCTGCCGGTCGGCTGGACCGGGCGCTTCCCGTGACGACGTTCAGCGAGTAGCCCGGTGCGGCGGCCTGCCGCACCGGGCACGATCCTCAACCTGGCCGCGGCCGCGTACCGGCGAGCAGCTGGCGGAGGGCCGCAGCCCTCCGCCAGCTCGCGTGCGTACCGTCTCCGGCACCCCCGACGCCGTGAAGCATTCGGGGTCCGACACCCAGGCCGGGTGGTGGACGTGCACCCGGGGCGGCGTCGTACGGTGGGGCTGCTCAGCGGTTCGCCGCCCCGCCGCCAGCGGCTGGCTGGACCCGCTCGAACCGCACCTTGTTCAGCCAGCCCGGGAGGTCACTGAGCACGTACAGCTCGCCGTTCACATCGGCGCCGAACGCCGTCGGCTGGGTGGGGAAGGTGCCGATCTCGGCGGACTCGTAGCCACCCGTGGACGTGGGACGCACGGCGAACGCGCGGGTCGAGCAGTAGTCGCTCGCGATGTAGGTCCCCCGCGCCTCCGGGGTGACGGACCCCCGGTACACCAGGCCGCCGATGATGGAGCAGTTCTCCGTCATGTAGTGGTCGTACTCGACGATCGGGTCGGTGAGCCGCACGCCCGGCCGGCACTGCGTCTGGTCGAAGACCGGCGTGCCCTCTCGGCAGGACCAGCCAAGGTTCGCGCCACGTTGCGACGGGCGGATGTGGTTGATCTCCTCGATCAGGCCCTGGCCGACGTCGCCGATCCACAGCGAGTTGTCGGCCGGGTCGATGGAGAACTTCCACGGGTTGCGCAGCCCGTAGACCCAGATCTCCGGCCGCGCGCCCGCCGTGCGGACGAACGGGTTGTCGTAGGGCACGCAGTAAGGCTTGCCCCCGCAGGAGCGGTTGACGTCGATCCGCACGATCTTGCCGAGCAGGGTGCCCAGGTTCTGGCCGCTCTTGAACGGGTCGTTCGCGTTGCCGCCGTCGCCGGTGGACCAGTACAGGTAGCCGTCGCGACCGAAGGCCACCTGCCCGCCGTTGTGGTTGCCGAACTCGGCGTGCTCCTGGGTGAGCAGCACCTGCAACCGGTCGGGAGCGTTGATGGGCACTCGCGCCAGGGTCAGCGTCCCGGCCGGCAGGCTCGTGTAGGCCACATAGAGGATCCCGGTCCGCGCGAAGTTCGGCGCAGGGGTGATGCCGAGCAGGCCGCGCTCGTTGTCCGACGTGTCGACCCGGGCGGTCAGGTCGAGCACCGGCTCGGCGGCCAGGCCGGTGTCGGGGTGGTAGGCGCGGACGGTGCCGGCCTTCTCCGCGATCAGCATCCGGCCGTCGGGCAGTCCGGTGATCGCGATCGGACGCTGCAGACCGTAGGCCACCTGTTCGGATACCACTGTCAGCTCAGTGAGTGGTGCCGCGCGGGTGTGGGATGGGCCGGCCGCGGCGGTGCTGGCCACCGACGCCGGTGGCAACAGGAGCGCTGACAGGGCCAGAATGAGCAGCCCGGCCAGCATGGTGGCCGGGCGACGACGAGGTCGCGACATGTTCAGCTCCTCGAGCAGGTGGTGGTGGTGGACGCGGTCTGGGAGCGTTTCCACCATACATTGGTGAAGGTCGATCTCAAATCCGCGCCGCCGGCGACGATGTAGGTGCCGCATCACCCCCAGGCGATGTCAGCTCAACGTGAACGTCACGTCATCGACGTCGAAGGCCGTGACGCCGTTGCCGGCCGTCTCGCTGGCGAGGAAGCTGGCCGTCGCGGTGCGCTGGGTCGTCGCCGTCCCTGTCGACATGGCGTACTCCCGCCATTGCGACCCGCCGTCGAAGGCCAGGGAGAACCTCGTCTTCGGGGGTATCCCGGTGACCGCCAGCCCGACGTTCAGGTAGTCGCCGCGGGTGGTCTCCGTGGTGGTGGTCCGAACCCAGAAGCGGACCGTCAGGTTGCAGTCGGCTGGCACCGTGACGGTGGTGCGCAGCAGGTCGCCACGCGTCACGTCCAGTCCCGCGAAGGTGGCGTAGGCGAGACCCGTGTGTGCGGGTCGGGTCGCGTCGCCGAACACGACGATGCGGGGGCCGGCGGTCCAGCCAGTGGTGCCGTGCTCGAAGCCCGGGTTCGGGTGGATCTGCCCGGCGCAGGGCGCATCCGCCGCTGGCTGTCCGTAGGACGCGCCGCCTGTGGTCAGGAGCAGCAGGGCTGCAACCGTGGCGGTGGTGACAAGGGCCTTCATCAGTCCTCCCCCTGGAGATACATCCGTAGCTGTCGATATGAATCGACCATGCGTGATGGGACGTCGGTGCGTCAAGCCCGAGTAGAACTCCCAACCCCGGCCCGGGGGCGGGAGAGACGCCTGGCAGTCGGGCATGCTGGGCGGATGCGACAGGTGACCGTACTCGGTAGTTCTGGCGCCTTTCCCGAGCCGGGCCGCGCCTGTAGCGGGTTCGCTGTGGACTGGGACGGCTACCGCCTCGTGCTCGACCTTGGCTACGCCACGCTGCCGCGGCTGCTCGGGCACTGGCCGGATGGTGCGGTCGACGCTGTCGTCATCACCCACGAACATCCCGATCACTGCATCGACCTGCACGGGCTGTTCCGGATGCGGCTCTACGGCGGCGTCGGTGGACCACGCCTGCCGTTGTACTGCCCGCCCGGGGTGCTCGACCGGATCAGCGGCCTGGAGCCGGACGCCGACCTGTCCGCGGTCTTCGACCTGCATCCGCTGCCCGGCGCCTACCGGGTGGGACCGTTCGACCTGATCGGACTGTCGCTCCCGCACTACGTGCCCAACGTGGGCGTCCGCCTGGCGGCTGACGGGCTGGTCGTGGCCTACTCCGGGGACACCGGACCGACCCCGGTGCTTGCCGAACTCGGCCGTGACGCCGACCTGTTCATCGTCGAGGCCACCGACCGCGACGGCGAGACCAGCCAACCCACCCGCAATCTGATGACCTCCACCGAGGCCGGTCACTGGGCTCGCCGGGCGGGCGCCCGCCGACTGATGCTCACCCACTTCTGGCCGGGCAATGACCGGGCAGCTGCGGTCGCCGCCGCACGACTGGAGTTCGACGGTGCTGTGCTCGCGGCCGAGGAAGACCTCACCGTCCGGCTCGGAACGGCGGGCCGCTGACCGCCCTCGCTGCCACCGCGCCAGCGGTTGTCGCACCCGACCTTCCGGGCGGCCTGCCGCTGGCCCCCTGATGTACTGTCATGCCAGTTCAGCAGGCCCTTGGTAGATCGACGGAGGGCGGGACGCCGCTGCCGGCGGCACCTCGGCCGCGTGACCGGAGGAGTCGGTGCCCAGATGACGGCAGGGCGATCACTGCCCACCCAGGACGACGTGCTCGGATACTTCGACACGCTGTCGAACTGGGGACGGTGGGGCGACGATGACGAGCGCGGGACGCTGAACCACATCACCGACGACGTCCGGCTGGCGGCGGCGCGGGCGGTGCGGCACGGTAGGAGCGTGTCGTGCGCGTGGGAGATCGCCGTACCGCAGGACATGGAACGGGCGACGACGACGTGCCCGTGCGCCGCCGACATGCCGGGTGCCGAGAACATCCCGGTGCCCGCCTTCCACGCCGACCGGCGGTGGGGGTTCTCGTCTGAGCGGCTCGGCATCACGTTCCACGGCAACACCCTCACCCACGTCGATTCGCCGTGCCACCTCTACTGGGACGGCGCGATGTACAACGGGCGGCCGCACTCGTTGGTCGACGCCGAGACGGGATCGGCGTGGGCGGCCGTCACGGCCGCCGCGAACGGGATCGTCACGCGTGGTGTCCTGCTGGACGTCGCGGGGGTCCGCGGTGTGCAGTGGTTGGAGCCGGGGGAGGGCGTGTTTCCCGAGGATCTGGAGGCAGCCGAGCGCCGCCAGGGTGTGCGGGTGCGACCCGGCGACGCGGTGCTCCTGCGCACCGGCTTCGGCCGCTTCCGGCACGAGACCGGTGCGGCCATCGGTCTCACGCAGGCCGGTTGGCATGCGTCCTGCCTGCCGTGGCTGCACGAACGGCAGGTCGCGCTGATCGGCGCCGACACCCCCCAGGACGTTCAGCCGTCGGGGTACGGAGACGTGTTGATGCCGGTTCACGCCGTGAGCCTCGTCGCGATGGGTCTGTGGCTGCTGGACAACTGCGACCTGGAGGCGTGCGCGACGACGGCTGCCGAGCTCGGCCAGTGGGACTTCCACCTGGCGGTCGCGCCGGTCCGCTTCGCCGGTACGTCCGGTAGCCCGGTCAACCCGATCGCCACCTTCTGATCCCGGGCCCCGAGCGAGGCGGTGGACTGGCCGGGTGACGCGCCAGTCGATATTGCTGGATCGACTGCGGGTGTGCTGGAATGGCTCACATCGCGCCGCAGCACGGGGGCAACCGTGCTGGAAACGGGCAGCACGGGAGCAGCGCAGTGCCAGCGTCGCGCCACGTCGGCGGACGCGCCGCATCGCCGGGCCACCGTCACGACGACGGGCAGGCGTCCGTCGTACGCGCCCGGCCCCGTACTTCCACGACACCGAGACGCTCGCCCTTCGCCATGTCGAGATCGGCGACGTGGTACGCAGCGATCGCGATGTCCGGGGAAGGTACTCCGGCCCCTGCCCGCACGGGAGGGGCCTGACGTCATGGAGGATGACCATGCGCCGTTTCCTCGCGGTGTGCACCGCCGCCCTGATCCTCGGCACCACTGCCGGCAGCGTCCCGGCCGTCGCGTCCGGTGCCTCCGCCCGCTCCTGTAACCGTGGCCTGCTCTTCTGCGAAGACTTCGAGCGGTTGCCGACTGGCGGGGCCAGCACGCTGGACTGGGGCGTCGACACGCGCAACGGCACGCTCACCGTCGAGCGTGCCCGCCACGGCAACCAGGTGCTGCACATCCACACTGTGGACAACGGGCGCGCCTTCCTGCGCGTCGATGATTTCGCCGCGCCGGGCAACCGCTTCTACGGCCGGATGCGGCTGCGCGTCGACGCCTTCCCCACCGCCCCCGACTGGGCGCACTTCACACTTGTGGAGGCGACCGGCACCGGCAGTGCGGAGGTCGTCCGTCCCGTCGGCGGTCAGTACGCGCCAACGGTCCCCGGCACCTTCTGGGGTGTGGGCGCCGACGGCGGCCCGACCGGCGACTGGACCAACTGGCGCGAGTCCGCACCGGTCACGGAGGACACCTGGCAGTGCTTCGAGTGGAAACTCGACCCGACGGACAACCGGGTCGCGGTGTGGATCGACGGCGTGGCGAACCCGGAGCTGACCGCCTCCACGACCGAGCACGGCGGCAACGACGTGCCCTTCGTCCTGCCGACGGTGAACACGGTGAAGGTCGGCTGGCAGCTCTACCAGGGCGGTACCACACCTGGTGAATTCGACCTCTGGATCGACGACATCGCCCTCTCCACCAGGAGGCTCGGCTGCTGAGGGCGTTCGCCGGGAGGACGGCGGCCCGCGACGCGGGCCGCCGTCACCGGCTCCCGGCCGGCGCGCGACATCGGCCGGCGGCACCGACGGGAGGGTGGCGTCGGGCCTAGCCGGGCTTGACGCTGGCGAGTTGGACGAGCAGCTGAACCAGCCGATACGCCTCGGCGACGTCGGTGGCGTGGAAGGCGATTGTCCGGCCGCCACCCGTGCGAGTCACCCCCGGCACCAGGACCGCGAGGTCGACCATGTAGGGGTTGTGCAGGTCGATCTCGACGTCCACCGGCCCGGTCGTCTCCGGCGGGGGAATCGACGCGCGCCGGGTGACCGCCTCGGCGGCAGCGCGGCGCAGCCGCTCCCGCGCCTCCTGCGGGTGGAGGGCCACCGCGGCGGTCTGACCCACTGTCTGCTTGACGGCGACGGTGACCGCCGAGGGCACCAGCTCACTGAATTCCGTGCAGGCGGCGTCGTCCCCGCTGAGCAGAACCACAGGCACGTTCAGGTGTCCCGCCATGGCGACGTTGAGGCCCGATCTCACCCAGTGACCGCCCGTCCATCCGCACGTCGAGGATGGCGTCGCTGATCGTGTGCGCCAGCACGGCGGGCCCGGCGCCGGCCCGAGCGTGATAGCCGACGAACAGGACGGCATCGGTCTGTTCATCCAGCCCGGCGAGCATGCCCAGCGGGCGGGGTTTGCCCCGCACGAGCTGAGCACGCCGGTCGAGGTCCTCCGGCAGGAGGTTCCGGAACGTCCCGTGTGCGTCGGCGACCCACACCACGGCGTCGGGTTCGGCGTCGAAGACACCAGCGATCACCGCGTTGGCCTCGGCCGTCATCAGGGCGCGGCCGCGTTCGTAGTCGTACCGATCCGGATTCGTCTCGGTGGAATGCACGATCCCCGAGATCCCCTCCAGGTCCACCGAGATCAGTGCCTTCATGGATCCGGGACCATACGCGCTCCCGGCACCGCAGTCGACAGCACCGTGTACGAGTACGGCACCGCGGCGACCTCCGTACCGAATCCGGTGCGTGCGTCGAGGGCGGTCACCATCAGCGACCCGGTGACCGGTCCTCCCACCGGCTCGCCCGCGCCGAAGAGCACTGTGACCCGGCCGCTCTGCCCCGGCGCCAGCGTCAGCGGCGTGGCTGGCTCGGTCGACCCTTCGACCACCCGCCGCCAGTAACTGCCGGTGGACGACGTGATCCGGCGGTCGAGGAGTCGGGTCAGGGCGTTCGCCGCGCAGTCCACCCGGGCCGGCGGCTGGGGCGCGCCACCGAACGGGCCGGCCCGGTTGGCGTTACAGATCCAGGTCGTTGCCGACACCTCCGCCGACGAGACGACCACCTCCGAGCGCTGGCCGGCGGTTCCGGCCAGGTCCGGGTCACCGACGTAGTAACCGTTCTCGCCGTACGGCTGGGTGTCCAGCACGTGCGGCACCGCCGAGTCCGCCGACATCCGCAGCCGGGTCGTGCCGGTCGGTACCGCGAAGCGCGGGTAGACGTCGACAGCGGACACCGGTGTCTGGTACGTGGCGGACGCCACCGGCCGCAGCGGCACCTCGCCCAGGGCGTCCAGCCGGCCGTCCACGAGGTACGACGCCGGTGCCGTACCGGTGTTGGTGATGGTGAGGGTGGCTTCGGCCGGACGGCCCGCCGGCAGCACGGCACCCGCCGGCACACCGGTCGCCACCACCGACGCCGGGGCGAATCCCACCCGGCCGTGGAACGGCTGGCTGGTCCGGACAGTGGCGGTCGGCGCGGTGAGCACCAGTACCACTGTCCATCGACCTGGCTGCGGGGCACGCCGCACCAGATCCAACCGGGGCGGCGCAGTGGTCCCTGCGGAGCGCGAGCTGCTGGCCGCGAGCGGCATCCCGGCCGGGTCGACGAGCAGGCCCCAGACCTCCAGCCCCGGGTCGTCGCCGGCCCGCACCGAGACGGCCAGCGCCGGCTTTCCGGCTGGTACGTCGAGCTGGAAGCTGCGCCGTTGCCCGAGCAGCGCCCATCCGGCGAGGGCGCCGTTGCCGCCGGAGAAGGTGCCGGCGAAGCTGCCGCCGGAGGGACCGTTCGGCACCAGCGCCCGCAGCCCCAACGGCAGCGCCGCGTAGGTCGTCGCGCCGGCGACGACGGTCACGGCGGGCGAGGAGTCACCGGCAGTGGTCGGCAGGCGGACCGGCAACCGGGCGGTCCGCGTGGCGCCGGGCGGCACGACGACCGAGGGGCCGTTGCGCGTGGTCAGTCGCAGCGCGGTGACGTCGTAGCGAACCGTACCCACCGGTGGTGAGCCGTCGTCGCGGGTCCAGATCGCCACGGTCCAGCGGCCCGGCGACGGCCGGGCCACCGTCACCCGCCCGTACCCGCCGTTGCCCAGCGGTAGCGAGTAACCGGCGAGCCGACCGGCGGGATCGAAGACGCTCACCGCCACCGGCGCGGTATGCGACCGGGGATCCCAGGCCACCGCGGCGTGGAGCTGATCGGTCCCGCCGGGCACGGCGACCGGCACCCGGCGGGCGTTCGCCGGTACGCCGTCGGAGTCGGCGAAGGCCGTGCCCGTCCCCGCGACCGGCGTCACCTGGCCGGCGGCGAGGCTGCGGGCCGGCGCGGTGGACCGCAGGCCGACGGTGACGCGACGGGCGTGGCCGCTCGGATTGGTGAGGTGCACCGCCACCGGCGTGACCCGCCCCGCCGCGCCGGTGACGCTCGCCGTCGAGGTGGCGACAAGCAGCCCCGCCGCGTCCCGCGAGGCCGGCCGACCAGCGGACCCGGTAGGGGCGGCGGAGTCCGGGTGGTCGGTCAGGGCGGCGGCCAGCCGCACCGCGGCGAGGGTGTCCACCCGCCCGGCTCCCTGCTGGTCGGCCGGCTGCCGCAGGTCGGTCGCGGAGCTCATGAGGATGCGTTTGACCTGCTCGGGGGTCGGTGTGCCGCCGGTGTGCCGGCGTACGGTCTGGATCACCAGCGCCGCCGCTCCGGCCACGAACGGCGCCGCCGCGCTGGTGCCGCCGAACAGGAAGAACGGGCTGGGGGTGCCGCCGTCGAAGAAGGAGACGCAGCTCTGGTAGCGCGCGGTGTCGGTCGAGCAGGCCGCCCACCCGGTGTCGCCGGGCGCCACGAGGTCGACGGTGCGGGGTTCGGCCTGCGCGGTGCCGCCGGAGCTCAACGCGGACACCGAGTCGGACCGGTGGCCACCGTCGCCGAGCGGCGACCCGCCGTACCCGAGCTGGCCGTACGCGCGCAGTTGGGTGCTCGCGCCCACGGCGATGACGTCGGGGTCGCTCGCCGGCGAACCAAGGGTTCCGTCCGGCCCGGCGTCCCCGGTGGCCACCACCACCGTCACTCCGGCCGCGACGGCCGCGTCGTTGGCCAGCCGCAGGGCGTTGGCGGCCGTGTCCGGATAGCCGAAGCCGACCAACGACTCGTTCAGCACGTCGACGCGTTCGTGGAGCACCGCCCACTCGATGCCCTGGAGGACAACCGACGTGGGCGCCGCGACGTTGCTGAAGACCTTGGCGACGTGCACGGTGGCGGCCGGTGCGACGCCGAGGATGCGCATCGGGCACGGTCCGTCGGGGCGGTGCGCCGGATGCGCGTACCGCCCGGCGTCGTAGACGCCGACGCCCTGGGCCGCCACGACGCTGGCGTCGCCGAAGGACTCCAGGATGTACGAGGGGGCGTCGAGGCCGTCGCCGGTGAAGTCGGCGTAGCCGGCCACCACCGACCGCCCGTCGCGGACGAACTCGGCCGCCGCCGGATCGATCGCCCCGCCGAGCACGCCGACCCGCACCCCGGACCCGTCGGCCAGGTCGTGGGCACCGGGCCCCTGGGCCGACCCGACGGTACGCGTCAACGCCAGCCCTTCCGGTTCGGTAAGCGGCGGTTGGTCCGGCCCGGCGCAGGCGCGGTCACCCGTCGGGGCCCCGCCGGCCGGTGCTGCGGGCCGGCTCGGGGCGACCGGTTGGCGCAGTCGAAGCGGGGTGTCGGGCAGGACGGCTCGTACCCCGGGTCGGGTCGCCAGCTCCGCGGCGGCCCGCTCCGGCAGCGTCGTGGCGATGGCGTTCACCAGGCGCAGGGGTGTCACCCGGGTGGCGCCGACGCGGCGCAGGTCGGTGACCATCGGTTGCTGGTCGGCGGTGATCCGGGCGGCCCGGTCGGCGAGCCGTTGCCCGGCAGCGGTGTCGTGCTGGTCGGCGAGGACGACGATGACGGCCCGGACCGGCCCGTCGGCGGTCGCCGCCGGTGGGGCCACGGCGGCGACCGGTCCGGTGGCCAGGGCCGGCGTCAGTAGGGCGGCCAGCAGTCGGTGCGGCGCGGTCAGCGGCACGGGAGGCGTCCTCACTTCCTGGTGACGGGCATTGCGGTGGACGAGCCGATCAGGTGGTGGCACGCCGTTCGGTGACGAGGACCCAGCCGAAGGTGGCGAGTTGCAGGGCGACGAGCGCGAGGAAGCCGACGCCGTTCCAGAAGGCGAGTCCGTCGACCGGAGCGTCGAGTCCGTCGATGGCCAGCCGGACCATCGTCACCATGGCGGGCACCGTGAGGGCCAGCAGCGCCGCGGTCACGGCGAGCGAGCCCAGCAGGTAGAACGGCGCGTACCAGCGGATGATCCCCAGTTCCCGGGCCGGCACCCCGCCGAGGTCGTGCGCCCGGTCGCGGCCGACCATCCGCCGCAGTTGGTTGGCCAGCCACCGCCGGGTGTCACCCATCAGGTCGCCGAGGCGCAGCCAGTTGCCCAGGACGTAGTAGATGTCGGTGCGCATGAACACCAGGAACTGGTAGACCACCGACAGCGTGAGCGTGTAGACGACGCCGCGCACCAGCCGCTCGTGCACACCGGCGAGTTGCAGCAGCAGGCAGGCCGACATGAGCAACAGGTCCCAGGTCAGCCCGGCCAGGTACGGGGCGTAACGGCGGCGCCTGGGCACGGACCGGACGGCGGACATCTCCGTCTGCGCGACCAGGAACCACAGCCGTCGGCTGATGGAGAGCCGTCCGGTGACACCCAACGCCCGCACGGTGGCCGCGTGCGCCAACTCGTGCAGCAGCACCAGGATCCAGGCCACCATCGCTACGACCAGTGCGTTGGCCAGCACCCCGTCCAGCAGGAACGCGTCGGCCGGGGTGGGTCGCAGCGAGGGAACGAACGCCAGCAGCAACGGCACGGTGAGCCAGCCGCCGACGTAGAGCGGCCGCATCGGCGGCGCGAGCAGCCAGGAGACCCGGTGCGGCGGCAGGTTCGCCAGCACCGCCACTCCCCGGCGGGACACCTCGGCGCCGGCGGCCGGTGCGGCGCCCACCCCGGTCGCCGGTGCGCCTCCGTCGCCCGTCGCGGCGTCCACCCGCAGGAAGCCGCAGGACGCGATGCCGTCGAGGAAGTCGTCGAGGTCCGGCTCGGTGCCGTACCGGTCGGCGAACCGCCGGCGGACCTCGCCGAGCGGCAGTCCCTCACCGAGCCACCGGACGAGGTCGACGCCCTCGGCCGGCAGCTCGACGAAGTCGCCGGTGTCGACCCGGCCGACCTCGCACACACCGTCCTCGCTCTCGCCGATGTGCAGCGGATGCAACCGGACGACAGTGGTGTCGGCGAGCGTGCTTGTCACGTCGCGGACCCGGACGCGACGGTGGCCCGCTGGCCGCCGGGGCGGGGGACCCGGCCGTCCGGGCCGCAGGCGGCGCAGTCGTCGAGCAGTGTGCCCTCGGCGAACTGCGTCTCCATCCGGTGCACGTCGACGACGAGCTTCCGGCCGGTAATGACCGGTTCCGCCATGCCGGTGAGGTGCTTGACGGCCTCCAGGGCGGCCAGGTTGCCGATCATCCCGGCCATCGGCGCGTTGCACGGGTTGATGGTCCGGTCGCCGATCACCCCGACCACGTACTCGGCCATCGGCGCGTACTCCGGGTGGTTGGCCGCGGCGTCCTGCTCGACGCACTGGAAGCAGGCGGTCTGGTAGGGCACGTGCAGGAAGAGGCTGACCGTGAGGCCGTCGTTGGAACCGCGCATCCAGGCGGTGCCCTCCCGCAGCGCCGCCTCGTTCAGCCACTGGTAGAGCGTGAGTCGAGGCCGGTCAGCGGCGCAGATCACCAGGTCTCGGCCGGTCATGCAGGCGCGGGCGGCCTCCACCCCGTCGACCCGCGCGTTGCGCGCGCTGATCCGCACGTGCGGGTTGATCTCGGTGAGCCGGCGGACGGCGGCGGCCACCTTGGGCTGCCCGACGTCGGCGTCGGTGTAGAGCACCTGGCGGTTGAGGTTCATCAGCTCCACGTCGTCGTCGTCGACGAGCAGGATGTCCCCGACGCCGATGGCGGCCAGGCTCATCGCCACGTAGGACCCGAGGCCGCCGATCCCCAGCACCGTCACCCGGGCGTCGCGCAGGCGGAGCTGGAAGTCGGCAGCGGTCAGCGGCGGCTTGTGGAAGTAGGAGAAGAACTCCAGGTTGCGCCGGTACCGCTCGCGTTCCACCGCCGGCAGCCGGGCCGGCGGGGGTACGGCGGCGTCCTCCACGAAGCCCATGCCGATCAGCGCGTCGACGGAGTCGTCGACGTCGGCGGCGGTGATGTTCGGATCGTGCTCGGCCATCGCGTCCGCCAGCTCGGGCCGGGTGCGCGTACCGTCCAGCAGGCTCAACAGGCGCCAGGTGTTGCCGTGCTCGTCGTCGACCATCTCCGAGGCGATGCCGTAGTCGCCACCGCCGATGCGGATGCGGCCGTCGCCCAGCGGGATGGGTGGAAACACGCTCTTGATACGGGGTCGCCTCATCCGTACTCGCTCCTTCGGTTCCTGGTGGGGTCGACCGTCGCCCCCTCGTCGTCGTGGCGGTCCTGGCCACCGCCCGTCCGGGCGGTGGCCAGGACAGTCGGGTCAGCAGTCCGTGCAGGGGCTGCAAGCGCAGATGACAGTGGTCTCGATCTTCTCGAGACGACGGATCTGGATCTTCATGGCGACACCTCCCTCCCGGAGTTGCAGGCTGGTCCGACCGCGACCGGCGCAGGCCGCCGGCGCCCGGACCAGCACCTCGGTGAAGTGTGTGGCGAGCCGCCGGACCGTGGTTGGATTCCGGACGACTCCGGACGGTCACCACTTGTGCGCGCGGTGTCCCGGCGGATCAAGGACAGATCCGGTGACGCTGCCCGACGGCAGGGGTCTAGTAGGAGCAGAAATCCGAGATGAGACCGTCCAGGAGCTGCCGTGACCGAGTCGCTTTCGAGTGGAAGCGGGGTGGCGCCGCCGGATCCCGGACGGGCCGACTCCCTGGACGAGGTGGCGCAACGACTACGGACCCTGAAGGTCTGGGCCGGTGACCCGTCCTACGACACGATCAAGAATCGGATCAACGCGGCCTGGAAGGCCACCGGCCGACCCGGCGTGATTGCCCGGAGAACGACGGTCGCCGACTGTTTCAAGGGCGGCCGACGGCGGCTCAACACGGACCTGGTGATCGCCGTTGTCGAAGCGCTGCATCCAGACGTCGGGTACGCGGCGCAGTGGCGGCAGGCGCTTCGGGTCGTCGGCGGGGAAGCCCGGGCCGCGTCGCAGGTGCGCGTCCAGGACAACCTGCCGCAGGACCTGGCCGACTTCGTCGGTCGTACCGCCGCGCTGAACCGGATCCGACAGGAGCTACGCAGGGCCGACGTGGACGGTGCCCGGGTCGTGCTGGCGATCCAGGGGATGGCGGGCGTCGGCAAGACCCAACTCGCCGCCCACGCCGCGCACGCCGTGCACCGCGGAAAGCCGTTCGACCGGATCCTGTTCGTCAACCTTCGCGGGTTCCACCCGGACCCCAATCAACCGCCGGCCGATCCAGCCTCGGTCCTGGAGGGCTTCCTGCGCCTGCTCGGCGTCGCCGGTCAGCAGATCCCCTACGACCTGCCCGCCCGGATCGCCACCTACCGCCGCCTCCTGGCGGGCACCCGCACCCTTGTGGTGCTGGACAACGCCAGCGACGCCGAACAGGCCCGCCCGCTGCTGCCCGACACTCCGGGCTGCCCGGTGCTGATCACGAGCCGGCGCGACCTCAGCGAGTTGCCGCACGCCACCCCGCTCACCGTGGACCTGTTCACCCCGGACGAGTCGGCTGCCCTGCTCGCCGTGGGCGGGGCGCCGCTCCCCGGCGGCTCAGACCCGAACGCGATGGCCCGGATCGCGCAGCGGTGCGGTCACCTCCCCCTCGCGCTCGGGCTGGTCAACGCCCACCTCAGAAGCACCTCCGGCTGGACGTTGACCGACCATGCCGACCGGCTCGACGAGCGTCACCGCCAGCAGCGCCTCGACCTCAGCGTGGAACTCGCCTTCGATCTCTCCTACCGGGACCTGCCCACCGACCGGCGTCGGCTGCTGCGCTTCGTGGCGGAGCATCCCGGCGATGATTTCGACGCGCCGGCCGTCGCTGCCCTCACCGGCGTCTCCGTGTCCGACGCGGAGGTCCACCTGCGCCACCTGCACCGGGATCACCTGCTGAAACAGGCCACCCCTGGCCGGTACGCCCTGCACGACCTCATTCGCGCGTACGCCGCCAGCCGGTGCGGCGACGAAGACCCGCCACCCGAACGGCGGGCGGCGCTGACCCGGCTGTTCGACTACTACGTGGCCACCAGCGCCGCTGCCATGGACGTCCTGTATCCGGCCGGGTCGCACCGCGAGGAGCCCTCCGGTGGTGTCACGGTGGCGACTCCGCTCGACTCGGACACCGCCCGCGGCTGGCTGGACACCGAACGCCCGGCGCTGGTCGCCGTCGCCGCGCACACCGCCGCCCACGGCTGGCCCTCGCACAGCACCCGGCTGTCGGCCAGCCTGTTCCAGTACCTGCACGGGGGGTATCCCACCGACGCCCTGGCCATCCACGAGCACGCGCGGAGCGCCGCTCGCCGGGCCAGGGACGCCGCCGGCGAAGCCCATGCCTCGACAAGCCTCGGCGCCACGTACGCGCAGCTCGGCCGATACGGGCCGGCCACCGAGCACCTCCAGCAGGGCCGGACCCTGTTCCGACGAATCGGCGACCACGTCGGCGAAGCCCGCGCGCTTGTCAACCTCGGTGTCATCGAGTCGCAGCTCGGCCGCAACCGGCCCGCCGTCACCAGCTACGGCCGGGCCCTGGCCCTGTTCCGGCAGGCCGGCCACCAGGCCGGGGAGGCACACGCGTTGAACAACCTCGGTGAGGTCGAGGCGCAACTGGGTCAGTACGCGCTGGCCGCCAGGCACGCGCAACGATCCCTGATCCTGTTCCAGCGACTCGGCGGTCGTACCGGTGAAGCCTGGACGCTGAACACCCTCGGCGACATCGAGATACGGCTGGGTCGGCACAGCGCCGCAGTGGTCCACCTGGAGCGGGCCCTGGCGATGTACCGCCAACTCGGCAATCACACGGGTGAGGCCTGGACGCTGAACAGCCTCGGCACGCTACACACCCGTCTCGGTCAGGTCAGCTGCCACCACCAGCAGTCGCTGGACATCTTCCGCGAGACCGGCGAACGGTACGGGGAGGCCAGCGCGCTCAACGGAATCGCCGAGGCCGTTCGCGTCACGGGCGACGTCGATGCCGCTCTCGCCCACCACAGCGCGGCACACGCGATCGCTGTCGAGATCGGCGCGTATCACGAGCACGCCCGTACCCACGCCGGACTCGGTCACGCCCACCGCGCTCTCGGAGCCCCCACCTCCGCCCGTGACCACTTCCGCCGGGCGCTCACCCTCTACACCGACCTCGACATGCCCGAGGCCGAACAGATTCGCGCCCAGCTCACCGCCCTCGACGGCAACGGCGGCGGGCACGAAGGCCCGGATCCGGCGGCACACCTCCTGGTGAGCACCCTGAGCTGTCGTTGACGACCGCCGCGCTACTCGGGTACGCGGTCGTGCCGCGGACCGAGCCGGCTGATGTCGTACCCGTCGGGGTAGCTCTTTGTGGTGATCCCGTCGGCGAACAACGCCGTCGTCCGGGGCGCGCCGAACCACCGCTGCCACCGCGAGCGCATTTTCAGCGCCGCGTGCAGGCCGGCCCGGACCGGCCACCCCGGCTCGGCGACCCCCGTGGCGCGCCGCAGCGGCGCGTCGTAGATGGCGCTGACCAGCGCGTTCCCCAGCGGTGCGAGCATCGGTGGAATCCGGCTGAGCATCAGCATCCGGGTGGCCCGCTCGATGGCCGCCGCGTCGTCGTTGGGTTGCAGGTGAGCGGCATCGTGGGCGTCGAACCAGGTCTCGAACTCGTCGTACGACCCGGGGATGTCAGTGATGCCCATCCGCCGGCCCAGCTCCCGGTAGAACAGGTACGTGGCCTGCCGTTCGTGGCAGCAGGGCGGGCGCCAACCGTACTGTCGCAGCCACCGCGTCGGGATCACCACGAGGCAACCCAGCACGTAGCGGAAGTCGTCGTTGCTGATGTCGTACGGGCGGTGGATCTGATTGACGCGCCGCAACGCGTCCCGACCCCGCGGCTGCTCGAACCCGTTGAGCACCATCTCGTACATCAACAGGCCGGTGTCGTCGATCCGCTTCTGGGTGCGTTCGGTCAGCTCACCGGTGGCCGTGTGCACGGCGGCGATGGCGGGAACGGAGAAGGACCTGTTGAAGGCCAGGTTGAGCCCGAGTTTCATGTCCCACGGAAACTCGTACCGCAGCATGGTCTGGTAGATGGCCAGGTAGTCGCGCTCCGGGTCCAGAGCACGGGTCCGGGTCAGGTTCGCGTAGCGGCCTCTCATCGGCGGGCGTCTCCAGCGGTGGGATGCGGGGCGCTCGCGGCGGTGAGCGTCCGGCTGGTGGCGAGCGTCTGCGCCACCACCGGCGAGCGGGCGTAGGCGTCGGTGACGAGCGTCAGCCACGCCACCTCGCCAGCGTAGCCATCGTCCGGTCGGTGCAACTCGTCGGCGGGCTGCGGGCTGGCGGCCACGAGACCGGCCGCGTGCCGACGCAGCGCGCAGGCCAGGTGTGCGGCCTCGACGGCTGCCTGCCGCTCCTGGGTGGTCAGTCCGGCCTGCTCGGCGAACTGCTCGGCCAGCGCCGTCACACTGACGTCGCTGTACGGGCGCAGCGCCAGGCGGCCGTCGCGGATCTCGGCCACCCGGCGGGTCAGCGCGTAGTCGACGTCGCGCGCCGCCGTGAGGGGTCGGCGGAGGGCGCTGTCGAGTTCCAACTCGGGCAGGGCCGCGATGAGGTCCCGCCAGAGCGGTTCGAGCCGCCGGTAGGAGTGGAAGTCCTCCCACCGTCGGGTGATCCGCAGGGTGGGCCCCCACGCCGGCATGGTGAGGCCGATCGTGATGAGCAGCGCGCCGATGGTCACCAGGACCGCGGCGATCTGCCGCTCGCCGGTGGGGTGGTGGCCGGCCCAGTAGGCGACGAGATACGCGATCTTGTTGACGCTGTAGAGCAGCGCGAAGGCGGCGCCGACCGCGGTGATGCGCAGCCCACGGCGCAGCCAGGGCCGACCGCAGATCTTCGCGAAGCTCCAGCACAGCCGGGTGATGTCGAAGCAGTACGCGAAGAAGCCGAGCAACAGGAAGATCAGCAGGTAGGCGGTCACGACGGGGTCGGTCGCGTACTCGACGGTCAGGAGCACCGGCTCGTCGTAGCTGAGGGTGTAGGCGAAAAGACCGGCCATGACGAGGAACGCGAGCGCGGTGACCCACACCCAGACGCGGGCGCGGGCGGCGGCCTTCGCCGGGGGAAGGGCGAAGTGCAGGAGCATGATCTCGGCATTCGCCGAGATGGTCAGCGCGCAGCCGTGAGAGATGACCTTGGCCAGGTTGGGGAGGTCGGACGCCTGGTCGATCGCGGTCGCGATCGGCGGGATGGCGGCGGTGATCCCGGCGGCGAACGCCCCGAGGCCCATACAGATGGCACGGCGGGCCCGGCTCGGGTGCCGGCGCTGGAGTCGCACCATGTAGGCGAAGGCGATCCAGCCGGCTACGGCACAAACGCTGTACAGGACGGTATCCATCGCTCCGTTACCAGTGGGGGTGCTCGAGTGAGTGCCGCAGCCGGCCGTACAGCTCGGCGTCCTGGCCGTCCAGTGGTTCGTCGTCCACGTCGCCGCGCTCGCCACGCAGCCGCCGCAGGAGCAGCGAGCCGATCATCTCTGCTTCACGTTCCTCGGTCGCTGCGTAGTTGCTGCGGCCGAGGCTGCGCTGGACCAGCTGCGGGTCGAGGTCCGGCAGCAACAGTCGGGACGCGTTCGCGTCGAGTACCTCGGTCGCCTGGTGGCCGGCGAGCAGGTGACCCAGCTCGTGGCCGATGATCAGCTGTTGGTGCAGCGGCGAGGTGTCCTGCTCGAAGAAGATGGCGTCGAAGTCACCGGTCGGCACGCACATCCCACACACCGTCTGCGCCGGCAGCTTGATCGGCACCAGGTGGATGGGCCGGCCGCGGCGTTCGCCGAGGGCGTCGCAGAGCGTCTGGATGTCGAACGGCTCCGGCACCTCGAGCTCGGCGACGATCCGCTCGCAGCGCTTGCGTAATCGGTACAACCTCACGTCAGCGTTCCCCTGCTCGTCGACGTACTCCCACCGGAGGATGTGCACGATTATCCGCGATCGGCGGTCGCGGAGCTGGTAGCGCCCGCGCCCTCGGCCACGGCCCGCAGGCGGACCACCATCTGCTCGATGAGCTGGGTGTCGGTCGCGGAGAGTCCGTTGTCGGCGAGCACCTGGCGCAACGCCACCTGCTTGACGTCCATCCGACGCAGCTCACTGAGCAGCGTGATCTGGTCCTGGATCCGCCGTGCCGCCGCGTCGTCGACGAAGTAGCCCGAGTTCACGCCGAAGGCGGCGGCCAGGGCACGGACGTGTGAGGTGCGGGGATCACTTGCCACACCGCGGCGCAACTCTCCGATGTAGGCGGCGCTGATCGTGACACCCGTCTCGGTCGCCGCTTCGTTGATCTTGTCAGCGATCTCTCTGTTCGTGTACTTGCGGCCGGGCTCGTCGGAGTCGCCGAGCTCATCGCGGGTGGGGCGGATCTCGTCGAACAGGTATTCGAGTCTCGCGGCCAGCGTGTCGAGAGGCGGCAACTCCTGCTCTGTGTGCCGATCGTCGGCCATGATTCTTCACCCTCCAGGCACCGAAACGTCAGTGTCGCAGATGGATGCCGCAACGAAACAGATGTTGACACATGCACGCAACGTGAGCGTATGCTCGCTTCTGTTTGGAGCAACGTGCGTTGAGCGCTCAGCCAATCGGCTCAACGCCCGTTGCGTGGCGGAAGAGATCGAGGTCCGCCAGCCGAACGGGGAGGCGCCGTGGGAGGGGTCAGCTCCGCAAGGAGCACGACGGGGGGACTCCTCCTGCAGCACTGCTGTCGCGGCGCGCCGGTGACGGAGGGGGGCGCACGTCACCGGCACCCGCATCCCGGGACGGCACATCACGAGGGGAACGAACCTGATGCTGACGGCGCACCAACCGCACGGCATGACCTACCCCGAGGCGGCACGAGAGACCACCGCTCGACTCGCGCAGGATCTCGATGACACCGTCGCCGCCGACGCCATCCAGCTGGCGATCGAGGCGTGGAAGAGCCTGGCCGGCACCGACTTCGCCTGGGACCGCTTCGGCCTGGAGTTGCTCAACGTCCGGGCGAGGCTCTACTCGGATCACGACGACGTGGTGGTGGACACCGGGCCACCGGTCCGCGACGACGCGGAGACCCGCCTCGCCGTGACGTCCCTGCTGGAGCAACTCGCCCGATACCACGATCGACGGGCCGCCGACGACCGCGACGACCCGCACCGACGGCTCAGCCATGACGCCGGCGCCCAACAACTGCGACGCGCGGTCGCGGCCCTGGCCTGACCGGGACGACCACGGCGAGGGGTGGGATGTCACCTGCGCACCCTACTGACCGCCCGTAGCCTCGGGATGCGACGCTGCCACGATCGCCGGCAGAGCGGCGTCGGGTAGCGCGTCTTCCAGGTGTGCGATCGCGGCGAGCGCGACGGTGTCGACGCCGGCCCCGGTCGCGGCGACGATGCGTCGGGCGAGCCGGATCGCGTCGTCCGGACCCGCGGCCTGAAACAGCAGCGGCACCAGGAGGCGTACGGCGGCGCATCTGCCGTCGATGTCCTCCAGCAGACGGGGATGCCGCTCGACGAGTCGGGTGAGGCGGTGGTCGAGCACCGCGTCGAGCATGGGCCGGGCTCGCCGCCGCAGGGCGGTCCGCAGGTGGGCCCTGCCGTTCGGGCGGCGGAGCAGGTCGGCCGGGTCAGCGCCGGCGGCGAACTCGGCCACCAACAACGGGCCGGACAGGCGTTGCCGCCGGAGCAGGTGCCAGGCCCGGTCCACCGCGCCGCGACCGGCCGGGTCCGCGTCGAATGCCGCCACGATGCCCTGCGCGGCGCCGGGCAGACTCCACAGTGTCGCCGCCTGGTCCTCGGTCAGTGCGGTGCCGCAGGGCGCGACGGCCACCGCCCCCGAGGGACCCGACCGGGAGTACGAGAGCCACACCGCGAGAACGTCGGCCGGCCCCTCCACCAGGACCGGTGTCCAGTGTGCGGCGAGGCGCTCCTGCTGTTCGGCGATCCCGAACAGCAGGCGCCCCTTGTCGTAGATCGCCGTCCGAGGGCTGTTGATGTACTTCGGCACGTGCGCCACGGAGTCGGGGCGGCAGCGGCCGAGAAACGCCACGGCCCGCCCGGCCGGATCGCGCACCGGGAACATGATCCGGTCGCGGAAGACGTCGATGAGCCGGTTCGGGCCCGACCGGGTGCGCCGCGCCAAGCCAGCACCGATCAACTCCTCCGCCATGAAGCCGGCGGCAAGCAGGTGGTCGGTCAGCGAACTCCAGTCGGGTGGGGCGTACCCGACCCGCCACGGCCACTCCCGTCGCACGAGCACACCGAGACCGCGTTGGACGAGATAGGCACGCGGGCCGTCGGCCTGTGCGAGCTGGGCGCGGTAGTACGTCACCGCGGCCTCGACGGCGGCCAGTAGCCGCGCGGACCCGGGGTTGCCGCGTACCGGGAATGTCGGGTGATGGGGTTGAGGAGCGCCCATGGCCCACCTCCGGCGTCCACGCTAGCGTCAAGCGGACCTGCCTCGCCAGGAGCGCTGCGGCGTAGCTCCGAGGACGGCCTCCACCCGATATTCGGATCGGCCCGGCTGATGGGTACGTCACGAGCCGATCGGCCGGGCGGCGAGCAGGTCAGGAACGGCGGCTGGCTCTGACGACCACGTCGCGGATCGAGACGGGGTGGCCGCCGTGACCGGTCAGCGTCCGGTGCGACTCCCGAGCGGTCCTGAGGTCCCAGACGAGCGGGTCGAGGCGTGCCGTGATGTCGGCGGCTGTGACCGAGGCCGAGGCGGGCGGCTCGGTCTCGTCGTGCCCATGCCCGGCGGTGGAGGCATGGTCCTGGTCGTGGAGGTGGCCGACGATGAGCAGGGTGCCCGCGGGGGCGACCCAGGACGCGATGCGGTCGTAGAAGTCCAGCTGCGGCATCGCGGGGTGCGCGTAGTGGGTGGTGACCAGGTCGTACCGGGCGTCCGGCTGCCACGTGGACAGGTCCGCCTCGACCCACCGCACCCGATCCGCGAGGCCGCTGGCGGCGGCGCGCTCGGCCGCGTGGGCGAGCGCCGCGGTGGCGATGTCCGCCCCGGTGACCTGCCAGCCGCCGGTCGCGAGCCAGATGGCCTCGGCCCCGGCGCCGCAGCCCGCGTCGAGGGCCGTTCCGGGCGCGAGGTCGCTGACCTCCCGCATCAGGTGCGGGTTGGGCTGGCTGGTGGCCATGGCGGCGGCACGATCGCCGTCCCAGATCCGGTTCCAGTAGCCCCTGTCGAACGAGTGCGTCATCGAGCGCCTTCCCTGTTGGCAGCAGCGCGGCCACGGCCGCCCCCCGCCCACCACTTCCGATCATGGCTACCCCGACGGCAACCGGCCGCTCAACAGTGACAAGCAGCGGGGCAGAACCGCAAAATCTTTTGCCGAATGGCAAACTGGGGCCATGGACGAGTCAACGGACCGCACCCTCGACGCCGTCGGACCGCGGCTCAGGCAGCTGCGGCAACGCCGCGACATCACCCTGACCGACCTCGCCGCGGAGACCGGCATCTCGACAAGCACCCTCTCCCGGCTCGAGGCCGGCCTCCGACGCCCGACCCTCGAGCAGTTGTTGCCCCTGGCCCGCGCGTACGGCGTCACCCTTGACGAGCTGGTCGACGCGCCGCCGACCGGCGACCCGCGCATCAACATGCGTCCGCTGCCCACCAGCGACGGCTCCACGATCGTGCCGCTGACCCGCCGACCCGGAGGCATCCAGGCGTACAAGTTCGTCCTCCCGGCCGGGCGCGACGACGCCGAACCCGACCTGCGCACCCACGAGGGCTACGACTGGGCCTTCGTCCTCAATGGCCGACTCCGACTGGTGCTCGGCGAGCACGAGCTCATCCTCGAGCCGGGCGAGGCTGCCGAGTTCGACACCCGCACTCCGCACTGGTTCGGCGCCACCAGCTCAGGGCCTGTGGAGTTCCTCAGCCTCGTCGGTAAGCAGGGTGAGCGCGCGCACGTCCGGGCCGCCCCCCAGCGGAACGAATCCGTCTAGAGGCGCGTCCGCAGGCGGGCGACGGCCTGGCGCCGGGTGAGGTCGACGACGACCAGCCGGCCGTTCTCCTCCCATACGGTGAGGGCGTCGGCGTGGCGTCGAATACCGATCGCGCCGACGGCGGGTGGAAACACGACGCGCAGGTTGCCGTCGGTGACCTCCACTGTGGTCTGGGTGGGGCGGTCGATGCGCATGCCCCCACCGGCCAGCAGGGTCGGCCTCCCCTCCACCGTCCGGACCGCCGCACCGTGCCCCTTCACCTGGTAGGTGTCGGTGTGCTCGTCGTGGCTGGTGGTCAGGAGCGCCGCCGAGGCGAGCAGCGCGACGCCGTCGAGGCCGTCGAGGTCGACAGGTCGGCGCATCCGCAGCATGAGTGCGGGCAGGTCCCAGCGCCACACCTCGGTGTGAGCCGCATCGAAGCCCGGTCGACCGGTGATCCGGACCAGCGCGGCGAGGCTGGTCGGGCTCCGGGCGATGTCGAGCACCGCGATGCTCGGGTCCAGTTCGCGCCACGTGACGCGGGGGACGTCGACGGTCAGGTCGACGAACGCGATGCTGTCGTCGTCGACAACGGTGAGCAACGCGCCGTCGTAGCTGGATAGCACGTGGCGCGCCGTGACGGCCACGGATGGCCGCAGCCGGCGGGTGCTCAGGTCCAGGGCCCGGACGTCGCAGGAGGAGCCGCGTCGCGCGACGAGCAGGACGTTGGCGCCGTGATCGGCGACGACAAGCTGGTGTGCGGGCACGTCCCAGCTGACCCGGGTCCGGCCGTCCAGGCCGAGCAGGCGTACCCCGAAGTCGCCGTGCGCGGTCAAAAGGGTGCGGCCGGAGAGCAGGACCGCGTCGTGGATCGGCAGTTGTCCGGGCTCGCCGGGCGCCGTGATGTCGACCCGCATGTCCGGGCCGGGCACCCTGCTCGCGGGCAACGGTGGCAGGTCGGCGGCGGCGAGCCGGTCGGCCCGGTCCCGCAGCCGGTTGGCGACCCGCCTGCGCTCGCCGGCGTCTCCGCTGGGATCACCTACCGCGTCGCGCACCAGGAGACGCAGCGCGGCGGTACACAGCCGGCGGTCCGTTGCCCGGTCGGTGCAGCGCAGCTCGGCAAGCGCGGCCACGAAGCCGCGCTGGGCCGGCGTCAACTCCTGGTCGCGGCCGTCGAGCAGCGCGACCGCGGTGGTCACGCTGGTGGTGGTCGGACGCCAGGTGACCAGGTGCGCGAAGAGGTACCCAGCGGTGTGGCCGCTGAGCGCCATCCCGGCCTGGATGTTCGTCACCACGAGCGGGCGCAGCGCGTCGTCGGGCCAGGCCGCCTCCACGGCGCCGAGATGATCGTCGGCTGCCTGCCGTGCGCGTACCCACTCGGCGCGCAACTGACAGGCCGCCGCGACGTCGACGCGGGCAAGGCGCTCGACGGCGGCGGCGAACGCGCCCCGGGTGCGCGCCACGCTCAGCGCCCGGTCGTGGTCGCCGGCCCGCCACCACAGCCGCACCGCCAGGTCCGGATCGAGGTCCCGGCCCTCGGCGAGCGTCGCGGCGAGCCGGTACCTGCGGTGCCGCTCCAGCAGCGCGACCGCCTCGGCCGGCAGGTTCAGCAGATCGGCGAGGACGAACGCGGATTCCGCCACCCGGCCGGTACGGTCCAGCTCGGTGGCCGCCTGCCGGTAGAGCGTCCGGAGGTGCTGCTGGGTTCCGACGTCGAACGGGACCGCTGCTCCGCCCTGGAGATGCGGGTGCGGCACCAGGTCGCCGGTGCGTGGCCGGGGGAGCCGGAGGGTCGGGCGTCCACCGGGGCCACTCACCCCGATCGCGTCCCGCAGTGCCCTGTCCCAGTCCCGGCGCTCGAAGGCGGCACTGAGCCGCCGGACGTAGCGGTGCTGCGCGTTGCGGGCCAGCCGGGCGGCGCGGCTGGCCAGCACGAGCCGGGCGAGTAGCGCGTCCCACCAGCCACCCGACGACGTACCGCGACCGGACTGCCCGCCACCACTCGCCGCGGCCGCGCTGCCCCGGGTGATCATCGAGTTGACCACCCAGAACAGGGCCGCGCCGAGGGCGAGGACCACCGTCGGGTGTGGCGCGGCGACGAGCGCGGCGAGGCCGTACGCGACGAGGGCCGCGCCGATCGCGACGATCTTCGCGACGGCGGTGTCGGGCAGCCGGCGCGATCGGGTGGGCGCGGACAGCAGCCGCCGGGTCCGCCGTGGTGGCGGGGCGACGCCAGCCACCGCGCGCAGATCGGGTGCCGGCGGGGGTGGCTGCCAGGGCACTGGTGTCGCCGCCGCGACGACCGCGCGGTCCAGTGCCGCGAGCGGCTCGATCCGCAGGGCGCTCAGGTCGACCCACGAACTCCGGTCGACGAGGGGCAGGACCGCCCGGCTGACCCGGGTTGTCGTGCCCGCGTGCGGGAACAGCACGTCCCCGTCCCGGGCATCCGCGACCGGTGTGCCGTGCGGGTGCAGGACGCCGCCGCTGTCGACGAGAACGAGACCGGGAGCCAGCTCCGCGCGGACCGGGACCGCCTTGTCGAACTCCAGCAGCCACGCCCCGGTCGGCAGGTCGAACAGCGCGGCACCGGGCTGCCAGGTCTCGACGACCCGCCGGCGCGCCTCGACCTCCCCGATCACCGGTACGTCGATCAGCAGGGCGCGGGCCGGGAGTTGGCCCCGGAACGCGCTCATCCGCTGCTCCGGACCGTGCGCAGGACCTGGTTCGTGGCGAGGTCGGCGATCTCGATCAGCCCGACCGGCCGGGGCACGGCCAGCCACGGCTGACTCGGATGCAGGGCCGGAGCGCCGACTCCGCCCGACCAGCGGGTGAGTGTCCGGGTGTGGGTCGGCGAGACCAGGCGGACGATCAGTCCGCTGCTCGACACCGTCACCAGGTGTGGGCCGTCGATGTCGACAAGGCCGATGATCGTCGTACCCTGCTCGATCGTCACGTCGCCGACCAGACCGGACGCGGTCTGGATGCGCCAGGTGGTGTCGCCCACCGACCAGGCCGTCATCGTCCCGGCACCGAGGACCACTCGGGCGGTGGCGGGGATCCGCACCTCGTCGGGCAGGCCGGTGCCCCAGATGTGGGTGCCGCCCCGGCGGGCCAGGCGCGGGTGGTCCGGCTGCCGACCGGGGGCGACCGTCAGGTAGGAGGACAGCGGGCGAGCGTTGGACAGGTTCCACCAGTCGCCGGCGAACTCGCACAGCAGGTCGCCACCCTGGAAATAGAGTGGCGACAGGGGCCCCGCCGCCGCCTCGACGGCGGAGACCGAGAGGCCGACGGCGGCCAGCGGCACCGCGAGCTCGTGCGTCTGGCCCAGCGGCTTACCGATCACGACCGGCCGCAACGTCTCGTCGACACAGCTCAGGATCACGAGCCGGCGGCCCAACCAGGTCGCGGCCAGGGCCGGACCGGGCAGCTGGTGTCGTCGCGGGCGCCCGGTCGGTACCCGGACCGAGACGACCTCGGCCGGTCCGTCGCCGCGGGCGATCAGGTACGGCACGGTGCTCGGGAACAGCGGTGTCCGCAACGGCCCCACGCCGGTGCCGACGGGGGTCGCCCGGAACGCGGTGCCGCGCAGGACCCGCAGCGCGACGTCGGCGGGCGGCAGCGGGAGGTCGAGGTGCCGACCGCCGACGACGGCCCGTACGACGCTCGCCCCGTCGACACCCCACTCCTGCTCGTGACTCACCAGCACCCGGTGCCGGTCGGGCAGGTCGTCGGCCAGGTGTGGCCCGGTCAGCACCCAGGCCTGGTCGGCGGCGTCCAACTGCTCGGTCCACTCCCGAACCGTCGACGGGCCCGGTTCGGTGGCTCGGCGGGCGACAAGCCAACCGGCGAGCTGTCTACCCAGGTCACCGTCCCGCCAGCTACCCGGTCGTTCACCGAGCACCCCCACCACCAACGACCGGCCCTGGCTGGTCGCCCGGCGATGCAGCACGACGAGCGCGGCGAGCTGGACCAGCCGGGCGGCGCCCAGTTGCCCCGGGCCGGTGTCGACGAGGACGGCCACCCGTCCGCGCACCGCCGGGGATCGGGTGGCCGCCGCCAGGTACAGCAGTTCCCCGTCGGCGGCGCGGCGGACGAACTCGTCAGGTAGCTCCTGCCACAACTGCAACTGCGACGGGAGCAGCCGCTCGATGGTGCCGCGCGGTGCCAGCCCGTCGTAGCCGTCCGGTTCGCCGTCGTCCGTACCGGCGTCCTCCGCCCCGGAGAACAACTCGTCGACGCGTCGGACCAGCGGACCCATGGCGAGCGCGACGTCACTCGCCAGAGTCGACAGTGCCGACACCCACGGCGCCAGCGCCGGCGGGAGGGTCCGGTGGTCGGTCATGCGGGCGCCAGCCATCGGGGGTCGAGCGGCTCCTGCGGCAGCGGGCCGGTCAGGACCAGCCCGGGCAACAGCGCGATCAGTCCAGCCGGCTCGTCGGTGAGGTGGCGCAGCGGCTCGCGCAGCAGGTCGGCGCACGGCCACGGCTGGGAGAGCGTCGGGACCAGCACCCCACCGTCCCACCCCAGGTAGACGGCTCCGTCGGCCCACGGCAGATCCGCCCGGTCGCCGAGCACGATCAACCAGCCCTGCTCCCGGCCCGCGCAGGCGCGCAGGTGAGCCCCGGCGGTCACCCGCAGCAGCGTGTCCGCGCGCAACCCGGGCACCACCGCGTCGGCCGCGACGACGGCGGCAGCGGGAAGCGGGACGTCGCGTCGCCGCCACCGCAGGGACAGCGGTGCCGCGCTCACCGCTGGATCGCGGCGACCAGGAGGCCGCGCATGTCCCGCAACGACGGCGGGGCATCGGCCAGGACGAACCCCGCGTCGATCTCCCGCAGCGTCGCTTCGAGGCGCAGTCGGTCGTCGTGCGTCAGCGACCCGAGGCCCACCTCGTCGAGCAGGCGACGGCCGGAATCGACAAGCCGGGCCGCGCGGGCCTGCCGGCCCCGGGCGAACTCCTCCGCCGCGTACACCAGACTGCCGTTTCGTCCCTGCGCCAGCAGGTCGGACAGCACCTCCCGGGCCGACGCCTGGGCGTCGAGGGTCGGCGCGATAAGCGGAAGCACCCAGAGGTCGTCGGCGGTCGCCGCGGTGCGGCCGTCCATGACCGCCGCGGCCGCCACCAGGCGTTGCGACCGCACCACCCGGCGGTCACTGAGCGGTACGCCCGCCTGACGCAGCTGACGGATCGCGGCGGCCAGCGGACCGCGCACGCCCTGGAGGTCACATCCCTCGGCCGCCTGGGACAGCCGATCCACCGCCGGCAGCAGCGATCCGGTCGCGTCGGACGGCCGGGACCCCGCCCGCCAGCCCACCTCCAGCAGCTCGTCCAGTCGCGCGTCCGGGACCGGAGTGACGAAGACGCGGGCCAGGAACCGGTCCGCGAACGCGGCGAGAGCCGGATCGTCGGGCAGGCTGTTGGCGGCGCCCACGCAGACCCGCAGCGGGCACGACAGCAGGGTCGAGCCTCGCCGGAACACCCGCTCGTTCAGGATTCCCAGCAGGGTGTTGAGGACCGCCGTCGAGCCGAGGAAGACCTCGTCGAGGAACGCCACCTCCGCCTCGGGCAGCATGCCGGCCGTCTCGAACTCCACCGACCCCTCGCGCAGCCGGCGCAGGTCGACCGGGCCGAAGATCTCGCTCGGCTCGGTGAACCGTCCGAGCAGGTACTCGAAGTACCGGCCGCCGAGCTGGTCGGCCGTTCGCCGTACGGCCTCCGACTTGGCCGTGCCGGGCGCGCCGATGACGAGCACATGCTCGCCGGCCACGGCGCTCAGCGCCACCACCTCGGCGACCACCTCCCGGTCGACAAGACCGGTGCGGGACCGCGCGATGGCCTCCCGCACGGCGACGGCGTCCGTCGACAGGGGAGCCGGCTGCCTGGAGATCGTCTGCACCGGCGAAGTCTACGAAAACCGCACCTCCGGCGCGCCCCACAAACGGCGTCGGGGACGCCAGCCTCACGCGTCGCGGCGACGGAATGTCAGCGCGGCCAGTGCCAGGGCGGCGAACGTCCACGTGAGCGTGGCGGCGGCGCCGTGGGACGGGTCGAGGGCGGCGGTGTCCGGCAGGTAGGCGGCGCTGGCGCTGGACCGGGCCCGCAGCAGCGGGCCGGCGACGAAGTACAGGCCGAGCAGCAGAATCGCGGCGGGCACGGCGCGGCGGACGAGGCTGGCGACCGCCGCCGCCAGCAGGGTGGTGAGCGTCAGGTAGGCGGTCGCTGCGGGCGTCCAGGCCGGCGCGTCGGCCGGGAGGGTGCTGGTGGCCGCCGTCGCGGCGGCCACCGGGAGCGTCAGCGTGGCCAACGCGAGGGCTTTCGCCGCCTGTAGGGGCAGCCGGCGGGGCATCGCGAGCAGCGTGGTCCGGATCTGGTCGCCCTCCTGGTACTCGGAGGTGGCCGCCAGCACGCCGAGCACCAGGAAACCGGCCTGCGTGTAGCCGAGCGGGGCCAGACCGGCGTCGTCGCCGAGCGGCTCACCGGCCGCCGCGTACGCGTACGTCAGCAGGGCGGTGGCGGCCCAGGTCAGCAGCGCGGTCCGGGGCAACGACGGCAGGGTCAGCAGTTTGCGCAGTTCGGCGCGGGCGGCGCTCACGCGTCACGCCGCTGGAACAGGACGGCGCCGACAGCGAGTAGCGCGACGATCCAGGCCGTCATGACCAGGCCGGCGGTCACCGGAGGGACCTCGACGGGGAAGTCCGAACCGCTGATGAACATCTGCGCTCCGACGATGTCCGGCAGGTAGGAGGCGAGGTCGGTGACCTTCGTCAGCAGGTACGACACGGACACCACGGAGCTGTTGATGATCAGCAGTGTCAGCGGCACGATGCCGTTGCGGGTGATCAGCGTGATCGCGTACGCGAGGAGCGCGGTCAGCGTCCAGTAGAGGATCGCGGCGGCGACCCGCCCTGGGGCGGGTACCGGCGCGTGTTCGCCGTGCAGCACGTGGGTGAGGGTCAGGGTGGCGGCGGTGGTGACCGCTGCCTGTGCCGCGACGACAAGCACCAGCGCGGAGGTCTTCGCCAGGAGCAGCCGCAGCCGGTGGGGAACCGCGGCGAGCGTGGCGGTGAGCTGGCGGGCGCCGGGGGCGTCCTGACCGGTGGACGTGTATTCGCTGCTCACCACGATGACGCCGAGGACCATCGGACCGATCAGGCCGACACCCAGGTCGCGCAGGCCCAGGTCGGACGGGTCGGTGAGGGTGCCGGCGGCGATCGCGCGGCGGGTGTACGGCGCGTTCAGCAGGACGATCGCCGGTGCGATGAGCGTGCCCAGCACCAGACCGACCCAGGCGGTGGGCAGGCCGAGCAGCTTGCGGAGTTCGGCGCGGACCAGGTTCACCACGGGCCAGCCGCCTCGGTGGACGTGAGCGCGAAGAAGGCGTCCTCCAGCGTGCGGTGACCGCCGGTGACGTCGGCGAGCCTGCCGTGGGTCACGACCCGGCCCTTGTCGATCACGACGACGTCGTCGACGGTCTCCGCCAGTTCGCCCATCAGGTGGCTGGAGAGCAGCACCGTGCGGCCCTGTGCCGCGCTGTCGCGCAGGAATCCGCGCATCCAGCGGATCCCGGCCGGGTCGAGCCCGTTGACCGGCTCATCGAGGACCAGCACCTCCGGGTCACCGAGCAGCGCGGTGGCGAGCCCGAGTCGGCGGCTCATGCCGAGGGAGAAGCGGCCGGCCCGCTTGCGGGCGTCGCCGGTCAGGCCCACGACGTCGAGGACCTCGTCGGCACGGGAGTCCGGCAGGCCGTTGCTGGCGGCCACCCAGCGCAGGTGGGCGCGGGCCGTGCGGGCCCGGTGCGCACCGCTGCCGTCGAGGAGGGCACCGACCGTCGTCAGCGGGCGGTCCAGTTTCCGGTACGGGCGTCCGCAGATCAGCGCGGTGCCGCTCTGCGGGCTGTCCAGGCCCAGCAGGATCCGTAGCGTCGACGTCTTGCCGGCCCCGTTCGGCCCGAGGAAGCCGGTGACCCGGCCGGGGTGGGCCTCGAAGGTGACGTCGTACAGGATCCGCGTCCTGCTCTTGGTCTTGCTGACGCGATCGATCGTGATCATGCGTCGAGTCAACCGGCGACCCGGCCCGCGCACATCGGACCGTTCTCGGATCCCGCCGGCCGGGTCGGTCCACGGACCGTCAGACCCTGGTCTGAGAACTACAGTCGGGATGGTGAACGTCCACCCGCGCCCCTCCGGGCGGTCCAGGACCGTGCCGGTGGTCGCCGTGGTGGTCAGCGTGCTGGTGATGTCCATGTGCACGGTCGGCACGCAGGGCCCGCTCGCTGTCGTCCTGCCGCCGCTGATTGTCGGCGGCGCCGTCGCGGCCGCGGTGTGGGCGGTGCGGCGGTCCCGCGCCGACCGCACCGCCTACGAGTCGCGGCTGACCGCCTGGGCCGCCTCCGAGGCGGTGCTCGCCGAGCGGTTGCGGATCGCCCGCGACCTGCACGACATCGTCTCGCACGGTCTGGGTCTGATCACGGTCCGCGCGGCGGCCACCCGGCACCTGCCCAAACCGGCAGAGGTGCAGGTGGCGCTCACCGACATCGAGGACGCGAGCCGGCACGCGACAGCCGAGCTACGCCGCATGCTCACCGTCCTGCGTGAGCCGTCCGCCGCCGGTCGCCGCGCGCCGGTCGACAACCTCGACGACCTGCCCGGCATCGTGCACGGGGCGTCGCTGGCCGGGATCCGGGCACGGCTGACGGTCGAGCCGCTCGGCCCGGTGTCGCAGGGCGTCCAGGTCGCCGTCTGCCAGACCGTGCGGGAGGCGCTCAGCAACGCCGCGCGGCACGCGGGACCGACGGACGTGCGGGTACGGGTGTACCGGGACGGGACCTACGTGGTGGTCACGGTGGCGGACACCGGCCCGTCGGTCGACGGATGGCGGGCGTCTCCGGGCGCCGGACACGGGCTGGCCGGGTTGCGGGAACGGGTCGGCAGTCTCGGCGGCACCCTGTCGGCGGAGCGTGTCGACGCGGGCTTCCGCCTCACCGCGCGGATCCGGGACGACGTGGCGTGAGCGACATCCGGGTGCTGCTCGTGGACGACCAGGCGCTGCTCCGACACAGCCTCGCCATGATCATCAACAACGAGCCGGACCTGTCCGTCGTCGGCGAGGCCGGTGACGGCGCGCGGGCCGTGGCGTGCGCCCGTGCCACCCGCCCCGACGTCATCCTGATGGACGTCCGGATGCCGCACCTGGACGGCCTCAAGGCCACCCGACGCATCTGCGCCGACCCCGCCCTGTCCACCGCCCGCGTCCTGGTCCTGAGCATGTTCGAGTTGGACGAGTACGTCTACGAGGCGTTGCACGCGGGAGCGTCGGGTTTCCTGCTCAAGGACGCCCGCCCCGACGAGCTGATCGAGGCGATCCGTCGTACCCACCGGGGCGAGTCGCTGTTCGCGCCGTCGATCCTCACCCGGCTCGTCGCGCACTACGTCACGGCGCCCCGACCGGACCGGCCGACTCCGGCACTGCGGCGGCTGACCGGGCGTGAGGTGGAGGTGCTGACACTGATCGGCGGCGGCCTGTCGAACGACGAGATCGCCACCGCCCTGGTGATCTCGGTGAAGACGGTGAAGACGCACATCACGCACCTGATGGCGAAGCTGGCCGTGCGAGACCGGGCGCAGCTGGTGATCGTGGCGTTCGACGCGGGCCTGGTGCGACCACGCCGCTGAGACGAGGTGGCGGCGCGTGCCGCTCGCCGGGCTGTCCGTCAGCTACTCCGGTGGCGTGAGGAGCACCTGTCCGAGTTCCTGGGTGCATCGGGTGAGCGCGACGTAGAGGCCGTTCCAACCGCGCGGTTCGGCGGTGATGCCGTGCGGGTCGACGACAAGCGTCGCGTCCCATTCCAGACCCTTGGCCTGGGCCGCGGTGAGCACCGGCACGTCGCTCAGCACGGCCAGGAGTTCGCCGACGCGGTCGGCGGGGGCGATGACGCCGACCGTGCCGCCCCGCCACCGTTGCCGAAGCTGTCGCACCGCCCCGGTGGCGGCGTCGGCAAGCTCGGCGGGTGTGGCGGTGAGCTCCCAGGGCGCGATGCCGGAGGAGCGCACCGCCCGTGGCGGCGCGTTGTGGCTGCCAGCTCTGCGCAGGACCGGCTCGGTGAGATCCATGACCTCCCGCGGGGTCCGGTAGCAGATGGTCAGCTCCGCGGCGGTCCAACGGTCTCCGAAAACTGCCCGCACGGCTTCTGCCCAGCTGCTGTGCCGGTGCGCCGCCTCCGCCTGGTCGATGTCGCCGACCGCGGTGATGGAGCGACTGGGACAGCGTCGGACGACCATCTGCCACTGCATTTCGGACAGCTCCTGCGCCTCGTCGATGACGACGTGGCCGTACACCCAGCCGCGCTGCCGGCGAGCGCGGTCGGCGACGAACTCGCCCTGTGGTTGCGGAGCGTCGACCTCGCCCAGCAGGTCCGCGAGGGCGTCGAGCAGGGCGATGTCGCTCGATGCCCACGGCGCGGGCTCGGCCGAGACGGCGGTGATCTCCGCCGGGGACAGCCCTGGGGCGAACCGGGCCAGCAGGGTGCGGTCGGTCAGCAGGGCACCCAGCAGGGTTTCGGCGTCGAGGGTGGGCCACCAGGCCTCGACGAACCGGGCGATGCTGGCGCTCGCGGCGATCCGGGAACGAAGATGGTCCACCTCCTCCTCGGAGAGCAGGCCGTCGACGTCACTGCCGGTGGACGCCCTGCCGGGGTGGTGCTCGCGCGTCAGGTCCCTGTCGACGCGGGCCAGGATGTCCTCGAAGCCCTCCTCCATCTCGTTCATCAGCGTCTCGCGCTGCTCGACGACAGCGTCGGCGAGGAGGTGGTGCAGCTGCTCGGCGAAGACCGCGCGGGCGCGGTGGTACGGCCGTCCCTGCACCGCCGAGGCGAGCGCCTGTGCCACCGTCGCGGCGGCGATGACGTAGAACTCGCCCTCCCAGCGCAGCTTCAGCTCACGGGGCCGGGGGAGCAGCGACGTGACGTAGCTTTCCAACGCGGGTTGCCAGAGCGCCCGGCCCTTGATCTCGGCGAGCTGCCGGCTCTCGTCGCGGCCCACCCGGATCCCCGGCAGCAGGGTGTCGCAGGTCGCCGAGACGACGGCGGTCTCACCGAGCGCGGGCAGCACCTGGGCGATGTACGTGAGGAACCGTGGCGAGGGCCCGAGGACCAGGACCGCCTGGTCGGCCATCGTCCGGCGGGCGAACAGCAGGTAGGCGACGCGGTGCAGAGCGACAACGGTCTTGCCGGTGCCGGGGCCGCCCTGAACGATCAGCGGGCCGGTCGCCTCGGCCCGGATGATGTCGTCCTGTTCGCGTTGCAGGGTGGCGATGGCCGTCGACATGCGACCGGTACGCCGCTTGTCGAGGGCGGCCAGGAGAGCGCCCTCACCGACGAGTTCCGCCGAGAGGGTCCCGTCCAGTGGCTCGTCGTCGACGCCGACGACTGTCGATCCGGTGGTGCGGATGTGCCGGCGCCGGGCCTGGCCCTGCGGGTCGACAGCCGTCGCGGTGTAGAACGGCCGGGCCGCGGCAGCACGCCAGTCCACAAGCAGCGGCTCACTGTCCTCGCCCTCGTCGCGGAGACCGATGCGGCCGACGTGTCGCACCGTGCCGTCGAGTCCGTCGAGGCGGCCGAAGACCAGCCCGTCCCGTGCTCGCCGTAGCTCCTCGTGCTGCTGTCGGAGCATGCGTTGCCGAGCCTGTTCCACCGGGTCCAGGGCCTCGGACGAAAGCTCCGCCCGGAGGTGGTCGGCCAACCTGTCGCGGCGGGCCGTGGCCAGGTCGAGAAACGCCTGTTCCTCGGCGACCGCGGACCGACGGGCGACGTCCTCCGCGACAACGGTCGGGTGTTCCCCGTCGGGTGTTCCTTCGCTGACGCCAGCAGTGCCGTCGTGCCGAGCAGAATCCTGGCGCATTCGCAATCCCTGTGCTGGTGGTCCCCCGGGCCTCGGACGAGCCGGGGCCTAATCCCGGGCGAGCATAGAACGCTTTCTGCTCGTCGGCCAGAAACTCTGTCGGCAGAGACGGGAATCTCAATGCGTTGCTAATCCGACCTGTTCGTGGCCTCATCCAATCGGTATTCGCTCATTGACGGTTCGGTCCTTATCTGATCTGAACGCCGACACTCCTATTGGCCCGTCGGCCACGCGGTCACCTCGCTGATGGGGAACGTCGTCGCGGCGGCCAACACCCGGGGGCGGTCGCCGGTTGATCGATGTGGCTAACATCCCCTCATGATCGAGGAGTTGATCGAGCGGGTGGCCGCCGAGGACGACGAGGCCATCGAGGAACTGTCCGCTATCGCGGACACGGACCCGGGGAGGCTGACCCCGCACCTCGGGCACCTGCTCGATCGTGACGTGCTGTGCCCGGCGACGTTGTACCGGGCGGCGGGGGCCGACGTGGTCCACCGGGTCATCGAGCGGATCGACGGCGGCCGGACGCCGGACGACCTCAATCAGCTGCTTGTCATCCTGGCGCACACCGCTCACCCGCTGGCCGAGAGCGCCATGCGTCGCTGGACGACGCAACCGCCGGCCGGCGCCGACGAATTGCACATCAGTGTGCTGAGCTACGCCGAAGAGAGCGGCTGGACGATCGGCCCGGACGGCAGCCGCCGGGACCTCTGCGGCGGCATCGCGTACCAGTGGACCATGCGCGAAACGCCGCGGCGCGCGGACGGGCCCACCTGTCCGTGGTGCGCGTCGCCCCTGTGGATCGCCGCGGACCTCGACACCACGGAACCTGCCGTCGGCGCCGCGCTCGCGCACACGGGCTGGTCCGGCCGGCTGACGATCGAGACCTGCCACTTCTGCGCCTGCTACACGACGCTGTACAGCCAGGTCACACCGGCCGGCGCCACGACGTGGTGGCCCGGCAACACCCGCCCGAGCTACCTCGGTTCCACCGAACCCGAGGACCCGCCGACGCTGGCGCCGGTCCTGGGCCCGGCCCGGGAGAGTCCCTACCAGGCCAGCGCGTGGGATCGGGGCGGTTCGACGCTCGGCGGTTCGCCCGACTGGATCCAGGACTCCGCGCACGCCGACTGCCCCGGTTGCCACCAACCGATGGACTATGTGGGTCTGGTTGGCGGCGCGGACCTGGACGAGTACGGCGAGGGCGCCTACTACCTGCACCTGCACCGACCGTGCGGGTTCGCCGCCGTGAACTACCAGCAGAGCTGAACGCCGTGGGCGCTGGCCGACCCGGAGCGACAGTGGCGGATCGGGCCGCCGGGCACCCGACCGGTTGGCCGGCGCCCCGAATGGCGGGTAATGGCGATGCGGTGCCGGCCGACAGTGCGGCAGACTGGATCGCGTGGTCGCATTGATTCCCAGCGTCGCGGCGTTGGCCGATGCGGTGCGTGCGGGTTCCCCTGTGAAATTCTTGTTCTTCTGGGGCCATCAGCCGCAGCGTGACGGCAGCATCGGGGCTGGCTGCCTGAGCCAATGGTGGCCGGAACCCTTCAGCGTCGACGGGCAGGAGTTCCGCACCGCCGAGCATTACATGATGTGGCGTAAAGCCGTTCTGTTCGGCGACGCGACGGCAGCCGCCAGGATTCTGACGGTGGCGCACCCCCACGCGGCGAAGACGCTCGGCCGGCAGGTCGACGGTTTCGACGAGCAGGTGTGGCGGGAGCACCGCTTCGACATCGTGGTTGCGGGCGCGGTGGCGAAGTTCGGCCAGCGCCGGGAGCTCCGCGAATATCTGCTCGGCACCGGTGAGCGAGTGCTTGTGGAGGCCAGCCCGGTGGACCGGGTGTGGGGCATCGGCTTGGCCGCCGATCACCCAGACGCCGTGGACCCCGCACGATGGCGTGGGTTGAATCTGCTCGGCTTCGCACTCATGCGGGCCCGTACGATGCTTGGTGCACAGGCAACGCCGTGACCGGCGCATTCGTCGCGGTGCCCGCGTCGGCAGCTCCGGCGAGGTCAGCTATGGTGCTCCCGGTCAGTCCAGCGGCGTCGAGCAATCCGCATCTGTCGGGATGGTCCACAGGGCGCCCCAGATCCAGGGAGATACCGATGCCGGAGCCTGAGCCCGTTCAGGACGCCCACGGGGCGGATGCCGAGACCACGGCCGAGACCGAGACCGACCAGCCTGCCGTTCCCGCTAATCGGGCTGCCCGACGCGCGAAGGGCAAGGTCGCCTCGCCCCAACCGCATGGGAAGGGTCAGCACTTCGGCGGCCGGGGCTCGGTCCAGAGCCCGCGCCAGTGGGGTAACCGGCGAAGCGGCTGACCGTTCGCCGAGCCCGTTGTCAGCAGCGGCTCCCCGGGTGCCGACACGGAACACCATCACACGGCCCGAAGCGCTGGGGCCTTCGATCACATGATCGGGCTCGTGGCGGGACCTGGTGTGTGCTCCGCCGGCGGTCGGGTCGAACCCGCGTTCGGGCGCTGAACAGCCGGCCAGCGGCACGTCACGACGGGGTTTCCAATCGTCGCCATCGATCAAACGCACGGTAGCGTCATGATTGCTGATCGTGTCACCATCTGGGGGCAGGGGCGGACGGCTGGACGCTCGGAGGTTCCATTGGCAGACTCGCGGCGGATCAACCAGTTGCAGAACAACGAGCGTTCCCTGATCCTCTTCCGGGCCATCGCGGTGGCGCACCGCTACACGCAACGCGCCCAGGCGGTCAGTCTGGTGATGTCACTGGTCGTCGCGAGCCTCGGCGTTGTGGCCAAGCTGGCGCAACCCTCGCTGCAACCCGCCGTCTCGATCATCGGTGCGCTCTGGGCCGGCGCCTACGCGGTCGTACTGGCCCCCCTGATCGGTCGTCACCTACGCATCAGCGCGACGTTGCAGGAGATGCTCGACACCGACCTGTTCGGCGTGCCGTGGAACGCGGTACTGGTGGGTGAGCGACTGTCCGAGGACGAGTTGAGCCGCCTCAGCCGGCGCTTCCGCGGCGACGACACCCGGCTGCGGGACTACTACCTGGTCGCGACCGTCGCCGCTCCGTACGACGTGCTCTTCTGTCTGGAGCAGAACCTGGCGTGGGGCTCGCGGGTCCGGCGACGCTTCGCCGCCGTGCTGCTCGGTGTCATCGCGGTCTGGTGTGTGGTGGGCGTGGCCGTGGGCCTCGTGACCGAGAGTACGGTCGGAAGCCTGGTCGGCGTGTGGTTCGTGCCGTCGCTGGGTCTGCTGCTGTCCTTCTCGGACACCGCCCGCGCGCAGATCCTGACCACCCGGGACCGCACCCGGGTGCTCGGCCTGCTGCGCGCGGTCATGGAGGAACCCTCCCGCGCGATCTCGGATGACGAGGCGTTCGTCGTGTTCGCCCGGCAGGTGCAGGATGTGCTGTTCGTCGCCCGCCGGCAGCAGCCGCGGATGCCGCAGTGGTTCTTCCGCCTCTTCCACGACGACGACCTGACCGACTTCCGGTACAAGATGCAGATCCTTGAACAGCGGGTGGGCGTCCACTCCTAGCGTGAGTCGGCCCTGTGTCAGTGCTCGCGGTCCCGTGCGTCACTCGATAGGGTGACCAGGGTGCCCGACGATGGAAAGGTCCTCCTCGCGACCGTTGTCGGCACCGAGGCCGCCGACGCGTTGCAGCAATCCGCGCGTTCCCGTAATCGGGAAGTCGACCTGGCCGAGCCCCTCTGGACGGCGGCGGGTCACACCGGGGCCGTGCTCGCCGCGGTGGTGGAGGTCTCCACCCCTCCGGCTCCGCAGCGGCCGGACAAGTACCTCGTCAAGGTGTGTCCCGCGGACGGGCTGCGGCGTGAGGGAGCCCGGCACCATGCCGCCTTGGCGCTCTCGAGCGCCGATTTCACCCGTCGTCACTTGGTCGACGTGGCGGGCGCGCCGATCCTGCTCCACGACGGCGGCGAGCTGTTGCTACAGAGGATCGCGGACGACAGTCTGGCGCGGTGCCGGACCATGTCCGCAAACAATCTCGACGAGTGCGTCCTGACCGCCACGCAGGTGGTGTCGGCGCTGTTGGGGGAGTGGACGGGCACGGAGCACCTGCGTCTGGACACCCTCACCGTCGCGGATTATCTCGCCAGGGAACTCGTCGACGAGGTGCGCGACAGATTCGAGGTGAGCGCGGCCTGGATCGAGCCCGAAGGCGAGCAGGAATCGCTTCCCCTGGCCAATCCGCTGGCGATGTTACGGGGGTCGGTCGGTGGCCGTGTGCAGTACCTCGCCGGGTTCACGCACGGTGATCTGCACGAGGACAACGTCCTCGTGCCTCGCTTCGACGGTGTGGTCCGGCACGATGCCTTCCGGCTCGTCGACCTGACGACGTTCGACGAGGCTGGTCCGCTCAGCCGTGACCTCGCCATGTTGACGGTCTCGGCGGTCACGCGTCGCCTCGGCGGGTGCTCGCCCGCCGAGGCCGAGGCGCTACTGCACTACGTCGTCGACCGTACGGGCGAACGCGCCACCGAGGCTCCCGTCGGCCTGCGGGCCTACGTCGACGCCGTCCGGTACGCCGACCGTCCCCCGTTGGCGGCCGCCGAGTTCGACGAGAACTGGTCCGACCAGTTGCTGCTCTCGCTGGTCGCCGCCGCGATGCGGCACCTGTCCTTCGAAGACCTCGGCGAGGACGCACGATGGTGGTCGTTCCGGCTGGCGGCCCATGCGGCGACCGCGTTCCTGAACCGGCGGGGCATCGCCGCCCCCGAGCGGGGACATGCCGTCGGACAGAAGATGATCACGACCCCGATCAACGTCGCCCCACCGGGGCCCGGCCCCGAGATGACCGCCGGTGTTCTGCCCATCGGTGACGGATACCGCCGCTCGCTGATGGTGGTCTCACCGGCGGACGACCCTGATGGCACGGTCGCGACGGCGACGCGCGCGTTCAACGCCATCGGGTACCACTGCGACGACGTCATCCCCCTCACCGACGCCGACCAGGTCCGTAAGCGGATCGCGGCGCGCCTGGCGGGGGCCGGCTCGACGGACATCGTCGCCATCTACCTCACCGGCACTGTCGAACCTCTCGACAACGCGCTGGGTGGCCTCGTCGTGCACACCTCTCGTTCCCATCCCGGCACCTCCATCGGCGCGATACCGCTCGTCGCACTGCTGGAAGGGCTGTGGCAACGGCCCGCCGGTGCACCGGCAGCCCATCTCCTGCTGGTCCTCGACACGCAGGGTGCCGACGTCACCGCGGTGGTCCACGCGGCCACCAGCGTTCGCGTGGCCGCGAGCTCCCTCTGCGTGGTCGCCGCCACCACACCGGCCGGATCCGGGCGGTTCGCCGGGTGCTTGACGGCGGTGCTGACCGGCGTCGAGGTGGCGCCGCGCGACAAGCCATACCTGGATGTGCGGCAGCTCGCCGAGCGGCTCCGGTCGGCCGTGCCGCCCGGCAGCGCGGTACAGACGGCCGAGGTGTCCGACGGCGGTCGCAACATAGGCCTGCCGAATCCCCGTCATCACCTAGTGGGCGTCGACCCCCACGAGATGACGGTCTGGTGGGAGCCGACCGCACGAGCGAGCCGAGGCGCGGCCGCACCCCAGGCGTGGTTCTTCAGCGGACGCCACCGGCTGAACCAGCGGGTGGCACGCTGGATCGCCGACCTCGCCGACCCGGTGCTGGTTCTCACCGGTCCGCCGGGCTCCGGTAAGAGCACCATCATGGCGCGCCTCGTCGTGGCGACCGTGCCCGACGTCAGGGAACACCTGAGAAGTCGGCCGGAGATGCTACGGCCGGACGAGTCACCGCCCGCGGACTTCCGGTTCGTGCTAACCCTGCGCCTGACCGGCCGCACCTTTGAGCAGGTACGGGTCAGCCTCGCCGCCGCCGTGGCGGCGGAGGGCCAGTCGCAGGCTGGGTCGGCGGCCGGGGTGATCGCCATCGACGGCTTGGACGAGGCGGACCAGCCGCACCGGATCGTCGCCGAGCTGCTGCGCCCGATGGCCCAGAAGGCGCGGGCCGGGGGCACCCGGCTGCTCGTCGCCACCCGCCGCCACCCGGTCGGCCACGACCCCGAGGAACCCGGCGCACCGCGTGGCGACCTGATCACGTCCCTGACGAGCGATGGTGGCGAAGCCCTCGACATCGGCAAGCCACCCTGGCTGGAAGCCGGAGACATCGCCGAATACTGCGATCGTCTGTTGACGGTCGCCGTCAATGATCGCGGGCGGCCCAATATCTATGCTGGTCTGACCGGTGCCCGCCGCGTCCTCGCCCGGGCAATCGAGACCCAGGCTCGCCACTCCTTCCTGCTCGCGGCCCACGTCGCTCGCCGGCACACCCTCGACGGTGCACCGGCCGATTCGCTGAGCGAGGCCTGGCGGCGGCAGTTTCCGCGCGGCATCGGCGACGCGATGCGCCAGGAGATCGAGGCGCTGTACGGCGTTGACGAGGCCGATCGGCAGCTTGCGCTCCTGCGTCCCCTCGCCTACGCCCAGGGCAGCGGACTGACCCGTGAACCGGCGGCCGGATCGGAGCTGTGGGCGGTGCTGGCGAGTCGGCTGGACCCGGACGGGCGTTCGTTCACCGCCGCCGACGTCAGGTGGCTGCTCGACCAGCGCATCGCCACCCACCTGGTCACCGGCGTCGACATCGGCGGCATCGCCACCTATCGGTTCCACCACGAGGCGCTGGCCGCGTCGTTCCTCGCCGACCGTGCCGATCGTGCGGCGGCGCATCTGACCATCACGGAGGCTCTGCTCGACACGCTCGTCGCCGGTGGGGCGAGGGATTGGACACGGGCGGGGGCGTACACGCGGCGCGCGTTGCCGGCACACGCCCGCCTCGCCGGGACCCTCGAGAGGCTTGCCGAGGATGCCCAGCTGTTGATGTACAGCGATCCCGACCGGCTGCACGAGGCCCTGGTGACATCGGACTCGCCGCGGCTGGTCGCCGTGAGCCGGCTGCTGCGCCCGTACCTGCATCGCCTCCGGGACGCCACCCCGCCGGGCCGCGGATTCCTGCTGTCCGTGGCGGCCACGGTGATGGACCGTCCCGGTCTGTCCGAGGCTCTGGCCGCCGCGGTGGGCCTGCCGGTGGCGGTCCGGCACGTCCGTGTCCGGCACGAGGCGCTGCGGCAGTCGATCGCGGAAGGCACTCCCGTGCGGGCCCTGGACTGTGTCGTCGACCGTGACGACAATCCGCTGGTCGTGCTCGCCAACGGCCAGTTCCTCGACGTACGCGACCCGGAGTCCGGTGCGCTCGTGGAGACCGTGCTGTCGGGCAGCGCGGCGGTTACCTCAGTGGTCGGGTACGTCGACGAGGACGGCTTCCCGGTCGTCGGCGCGGCCGGTGCCGAGGGCGGGGTGCGGGTCTGGGATGCCACCACCCGCGCTCTGCGTGCCGAAAGCCAGGTTGACCTCCGCCGCGGAATGGTGCTGGGGCGGGGCCGCGACGGCTCGGTGCTCCTGGCGGGCTGGACCGAGGAGCAGGTGAGTGTGTGGCGTCCCGGCAGCGCGGAACCACCGCTGGTGCTGCCAGTGCGCTGGGAGGCGGGACGCCAGCCGATCACCGCGGTCGCGGCGACCTGTGACGCCGACGGCGCTGACCTGGTCGCGGTCGCCGCGGGCGGGCGGGTCACGGTGTGGGAGCCCACCACGGGCCACGAGCGGTACGCGGTCGATCTCGAGGACTCGTTCAATATCCAGATCGCGGCTTTGCAGCCGGGAACGCCGGACGGCCGGCTGCTCATCACCGCCGGCCTGCGGGAGCGGAAGACCCTGTTGTGGAGGCCGTCGACCGGCGCCTACCCCTGGCCGTGGCCGGAGGCTCCGGTCTGCGTAGCGGCCGACACCAACCCGGAAATCCCCACGATCGTCCTCGGGTACCTGTCCGGTGCCGTCGACACGTGGGACGGCGATGAGCGGAGGCCCGCCCGGCGCCTGCTGGATGCCGGCTTGTCGGTCCACGCCGTGTACGTCGGCCCGCCCGGTTCCGCACGGCCCGTGCTGGTCAGCATCGACAGGGTGGGCCGGATCCGGCTGTGGGAGCGTAGCCGCGGACGCGACGCCGTGACCCTGACCGGCTCGGCCCCGCACGCGGTGGCGATGGGCTCGCTGCGACAGGGCGGCCGCTACCTGGTCGTGGGTCGCAATGACGGCGCCGACCTGTGGCGGATCGACGAGGTCAGCCAGGACCCCGAGGCCGCGGACCTGCACGACGGTGACGCCGAGCAGATCGTGGCCGATCCGGCCTCCGGCTACTTCGCGACGGTCGGCGACGACGGGCGTGTCAGTGTCTGGTCCACGCGCAGCGGTGGCGTCCTGGGGGCGCTGCCGATACCCACCGGCGCGCCGTTCGCCGCCGTGGGGTGGGCGGCCGGGGGTACGGGCCGGCTCGCCGTGACGACCTCGACGCTGTTACTGGTCACCGACCTGCGGCCGGGTGGCCGACCGCTGCTGCAACGGGAAATGGAGGCGCCCGGACGGATCGCCGTGCTCGACGACGCGGGGACGGTGCTGCTGGCGGTGGCTGACCGGCATCGGGTGTGGTTGGTCGACCCGGATTCGGGCGACGCCGACGCCCTTGAGACGCCGGAGACGGCACCGGACGGCCAGCGGTTGTCGGCAGCCGCCCGCAACGTGGTCAGCCTGACCTGGATGGCGTCCGGCGGCGCGTACCTGGTCGCTGGGACTCAGGGCGGCGTGCTGGCCCGCTGGTCGCGCCGCGAGGGCTGTCGGCCGGAACCGATGACGCCACTGGCTGGTGACCTGGGCATCGTTCTGGTGACCACAGCGGTGCCGGGCGGCACCGGCAGCCGGGTGCTCGTTGGGGGGCATGTCGGCGTGCTGAGGATCTACGACACGCACGACGGCACCGAGCTGTTCGACCTGACCAGGGACGACGGCCGAGTGATCGCTGCCGCCGTGGTCGACACGGTGCCCCCGGTCGCGGTCACCGCCCATCTGTTCGACGAGAAGGCCGAGGTTCGGGTGTGGAACACGGCGAACGGCCGACTGTTGCGGTCGGTCGTCCACCCCGCCCGCCGGGGTGACGTCTTCGTCGGCCCGCCGCAGGCCGGACGTACGGCGGCCGGGCGGCCGTTCGTCGTCTACGTCGTCGAGGACGGCGTCGAGCTGTTGTGGCTGGACCACCTGGCCGGCGACGAGGAGCCGATGCGATTGCTGCTGCCCTTCACGGTCCGGGACGTCGCCGCCCAGGACGGCCTGCTGTTCATTGCCGGCGGTGGTGGCTTCCTCACCCTCGCCCTCGGTGCGTCGGAGGGCGAGGGACGGTGAGTCGGCAGCTCACGTAGGTGTGTGGACGGCGATGTCACGCCATCGGGACCGAGACAGGTCGGGCCATCTCGACTTGGTCGGCGGTCTCGGTGCGCTACCCCGCCTACCTCGGTCAGTAGGGATATCCGGGGATGTTGAGTCGCACGCTGTAGAGGCCGGAGTCGTTCTGCCGGCCGGAGGTGATGTAGAGGGTCTGCCGGTCGGAACCGCCGAAGGCCACGTTGGTGGTGCCGGAGCTGGCGGCCCGGATCGTGCCGAGCTGGGCGCCGGTGGGGGAGTAGACGTGGACCTGGCCATCGAAACCGGACGTCCAGTACACGTTGCCGGCGCAGTCGATCGTCCCGCCGTCCGGACCGCCGACGTAGTTCACGAAGACACTGCGGGCGCCGGTGCTGCCGTCGGGCGCGACGGCGTACTTGTAGATCTTGTTCTCGGAGTAGGCGCCCACGTACAGCGCGGTCCCGTCGGGGGAGAGCGAGATGCCGTTGGGCTGGCGCAGCCGGTCGTCCACGAGCGACACCTGACCGCCGGAGACGCGGAAGACGCTGGTGCGACCGTTCATCTGGTCGGCGCGGTTGCCCCGCTGGAAGTTGGGGTCGGTGAAGTAGACGACGCCGTCCGACCGGACCGCCACGTCGTTCGGCGAGTTGAACGCCCGGCCCTGGTAGTTCGCCGCGACGGTGCTGCGGGCCCGGTCGCTCAGCCGGTACGCGGACACGTTCCGCTGGTCGTGGGTGGCCGCGATGATCTGCTGGCCATCGGCGCTGAGCGCCACGCCGTTGCTGCCGGCGTTGGCGATGAACGTGTCGAAGGTCGCCGGTGGGGTGAACCGGCGGATCGTGGACGGCTGGACGTTGTAGGGCCCGGTGCCGGCGGCCATGTCGGACATCAGCAGGTAGCCGCCGTCGGCAACCCAGACCGGCCCTTCGAGGAACGAGAATCCGCCCTGGATCCGGGTGGCCGACAGGGAACTCGCCGGCAGCGGTGAGCCGTATTCGACCCCCGCCGGGCATACCCCGGACGGTGCGCCGGGCGGACCGGCGAGCGCGACGTGAGCGCTAACATGAGCGGTGTCCACGGGTGTCGAGGGTGCGGCGGCGGCACCGGTGACGAACGGTGCGGAGCCGACCGCGAGGCACAGCCCCGCGAGTGCGGCAATGGTTGGACGCCAGGTCATCGAAAGCTCCAATCGGCGTCGGCCGTTGCGTGGACCGGCGGTAGGTGGTGTGCGAGGTCGCGGGGCCGGCCCGGCGGGGGTGCCGGCCGTCGATGTGTCACCAGGCAGCCTAGGTGACGAAGGGCGGGGTCGCATTGGTTTGATGCCGGTTATTTCGGCTCAGGTTACAAAGACGCTGGTCAATGCGTAAAGGTTGGGTAAATATTTCCTCGGTAGTGCACTCGACGCCAGCCGAGGCGAGGTGCCGGCGGCCCGGCTCCGACATAATCCGCCCATGACCCGACCCGTGCTCCTGCTCGACATCGACGGTGTCCTCAACCCGTACGGCACGCCGCACCCACCTGTCGGCTACCGCGCGCACGCCCTGTTTCCGGGCGAGGAGGCCGTCCGGGTCAATCCGGCACACGGCGCCTGGATCACCGAAGCGAGCACCGTCCTGGACATCGCCTGGGCCACGAGTTGGAACCACGAGGCCAACCAACTCCTCGCTCCGCTGCTGGACATCGCCCCCCTGCCCGTGGTCGTCATGCCACCCCCGCCGTTCGACCCCGCCGAGAAGATCCCGCGCATCGCCGCCTACGCCCAGCAACGGCCCCTGGCCTGGATCGACGATCTCCACCCGCCGCAGGCGCACCGCTGGGCCGCGACCCGGATCAGCCCCACACTGCTGATCACCGCGGACCCGGCGACCGGGCTCACCCGCGACGCCGTCGACCACGTCATCGCCTGGGCCCAAGCCCTTCCACGTCCGCTGACGAACCCGTAGGACACCCCGACGCGAGGCCGCCGGTCCAGGGTCGGGCCGCCGGCGCGCCGGAGTTCGCCGGCTTCGCGCTGCCCCGGCGGTCCGGATCGTTTCAACGGTCCGGGTCCGTGGGTACGCTCCCACCCGCTGATCCCTCGATCGACGGAGACCTATCGTGATCATGGCTTTGCTGCTCGACCTCGCCAACATCGTCGGCGGCTTCCTGCTCGCCGTCGCTGTGCTCCGGCTGCTGCCGCGGGTCGGCGACGACCTGGGTCGCCTCGCCGGTCGGGCCGCCCCGGTCGCGTGGGTGGTCGGCCTCGTGGCGCTCGTGACCGGCGGCTACTACCTCATCGTCCACCTGGTGTCCGGACCCCGGGTGTTCCACTTCGAGGTGGTGGGGATCGGCGTCGGGCTCGCCCTGCTGTGGGGGCGGCTGACCGGACGGCCGGCGCCACGGGACGAGCAGGCGGCCGGAGCGACGGGGCTCCGCCTGTTGCTCGCGATCTTCGGTCTCATCGCGATAGTGGTCGGCATCCAGGGGCTCTTCACCCCGGACGGCTGACCGCGCCGCCGCGGTCGACCCGGCCGTCAGGGGCGTGACACGAGGCCGGACTCCCAGGCCCACGCGGCGATGCGGACGCGGGTGACGTTTCCGAGCTTCATGGAGATGTGGGCGACGTGGGTCTTGATGGTGCCCGGCGAGACGTGGAGTGCCGCGCCGATCTCGTCGTTGCTCAGCCCGCGTGCCACGAGCCTGGCGACGTCACGTTCGCGGGAGGTCAACGGCGGGTCCGGCTGGACGGTTCCGCTGTCGGTCCTGAACCGTTCCAGCAGGCGGACTGTGACTTCGGGGCTGATCAGGGCGTTGCCCGCCAGCGCGGCTCGGACGGCCTCGACGAGCAGCCCGGGTGCCGACACCTTCAGAAGGAAACCACTCGCCCCGTGCCGCAGCGCCCGGCCGACGTACTCGTCCTCGTCGAAGGTGGTCACGACGATCACCTTGGTCGCCAACTCGGGGGCGGTGGTGACGCGGCGGACGAGTTCCAGGCCGTCGATGCCGGGCATCCTGATGTCCGCCAGCAACACCGCCGGGCGCAGGCGGCGGACCAGGTCCCAGGCCAGGTTGCCGTTGCCGGCCTCACCGACGACGGTCAGGTCGGGTTGCGCCGCCAGCACCATGCGGAAACCGTGCCGGACCATGTCGTGGTCGTCGGCGATCACCACTGTGGTCATGACGTCGCCCGCCGGACACCCAGCCGCAGGTGCGTCAGCGTGGGCATCGACTCAGTGTAGGGGGAGTCTGACGTGTACCTGCCACGGTCCCTGCTCGCGACCGGCACGCAAGGTGCCGTCGAGTGCCTCCACCCGGGTCCGGAGGGAGGCCAGGCCGGTGCCGCTACCCTCGGCGGGTGGTGGCATCGCCCCGGTCGTCAGCTCGTTGGCGACCACGACGTCCAGGTGTCCGTCCAGTTGGGTCACCGACACCCGAACCGGAACGGTGGAGCGGGCATGTCGGGCGACGTTCGTGAGCGCCTCGGCGACCACCCGGTACGCCGTGGCCTGGATCGCGGCGGAGATGTCGCCGGGTCCCGCCACCGCCACGGTCAGCTCGACCGGGAGCGGATGGGCGTCGACCAGGTCCGGTACGTCGGCGAGGCCGTACTGGTGCGCCGTGTGCTCGGCACCGTTTCGCATGAGCCGGATGCTGCGGTCGAGACGCCGCAGCGCCCGGGCCGCGGCCTGCTCGACCTGTGCGAGGAGTGCTCCGGGGTCGCTCGCGCCGACGACCCGTGCCGACTGTGCCATGACCGCGATGCCGGCGATGTCGTGCGCGACGTAGTCGTGCAGGTCCGCGGCGAGCGTGCGGCGTTGCTCGGATCGGGCCTGCTCCACGACGGTCACGCGCAGCTCGTCGAGGCCGCGAAGGTAGTGACCGAGCAGCGCTCCGGCCAGCACCGTGCAGGCACCGAGAGCGCCCAGGAACAGCTGTTCTCCGACGGCGGCTGCGGGCAGGAGTCGAAACCCGACCGCCGCCCCGGGCAGCGGCAGGAGGACTCCGGTCAGCCGGCCCGCCCGGCCGACGCCGCGGCTCAGGGCGACGGCGAGGGCGGTCAGCGCGCCGACTTCGATGGTGGTCCACAGCAGGACCTTGCTGGAGTCGTGGCCGTCGTCGACGAAGTCGTAGCCCAGCAACCGCCAGGCCCAGAGGCTTCCGCCCAACGAGGCGACGGCCGCCGCGACGCCGAGTGGTATCCGGGGCAGTCGGGGCGACATGATCGCCAGGGTCGCGGCGAGTACGCAGACCCAGGCGGTCAGCCGCAGCGGGGCCGGCTGGCCGTACCAGGGGGCCAGGACGGTGACGATCCCGGCGGCCAGCCCGGCGAGCCGTTTCACGCCGGTCAGCATCTCACGGCGAGACCAGCTCAACTGTCACGCCCGGTTCCCTCACGATCGCGGGGGCGGGCGTATCCCTGAGGTGGTGGTCGAAGAAGCCGACGACCGAGCGGCGGACGGTGCGGTACGCCAACGGCTGCGCCTCCCCGATGTCCCGCCGCACGACCGGTTCGGCGCGGGGGTAACGCTCCGCGATCTGGGCCAACACCACCCCGTCGTCGGTGAGCGACCTCGGGGACGCACCGGAGATGGTGACGGTCGCCCGCCAGCCGGGACGCGGGAGGTCGCGGTGCGTGCCGATGGGTGAGCCGCCGACGACGAGCAGGGGCGTCCTGCCGGTGTCAGTGACATCGGCGGTGCCGGTCAGGTCCGCGATGCCGGACACTCCGGGCAAACCGGTGAGGTGCGCTCGTTGCGCGGCGTCCGTTCCGGTCCAGCCGAAGAGGCCGATCCGGCGCAGGTCCATCACGCGGCTCACCTGCCGGTCCAGACCGGAGAGTTGCCTCGTGACGTACTCGATGTCGGAGACCCTTGTGGTGTCGGCGTCGAGGCGTCCGACGGTGGCGACGGCGTCGGTGGGTTCGATCACCCGCCGGGTGGGATAGAGATCGACCACCGGCGCGTCGTAGGGGTGGTCGACGGTCACGACCACGTATCCGCGGCTCGCCAGCTCCTCGGCGATGCCGGTGTACGCCGACCGCATCAGCCCGGGCGGTGGCGAGCCGACCAGGACGGGGAACGAGCCCCTGGCCGGTGGCGCCCACTCGTGGGAGTGGGTGCGGAACATCCAGTTGACCTCGTCCGGCAGCAGTCCCAGGCGTCGCTCTTCGCCCGGCGCCCAGGCCAGCTGACCGAATTCGGTCAGGACGGGCGCCACGGCGTAGTGCGCCAACGGCCTGGGCCCGGCGTCGGCCGGATAGTGCACGTCGACCATCACCGTCCGGTCACTGTCCGGGCGCCACGGGTCGCGGCGGTCGTGGTCCGTGAGCCGCATCCGTCGTACGCCCACGTCGTGCTCTCCGGTCGGCGGTGGTAGCACCGGGCTGAACGTGGCTCGCCAGCCAGCGGTGTCGCCGTGTCGGGGTAGCACCATCATGGCGATCCCGGCGAGGAGGAACGCCACGAGCGCCGATGTCAGCTGTCGCCTTCGCATGGGTCGATCCTGCACGGACGACAGGTACCCGCGCGTCTCCCGAGCGGTGGAGGTCGAGCGGCTCGCCGGCACCGGTCCACCCCGTACGGCAGATGTCGAGCCCATCCCCGGTGTCCGACACTGACCGTCATGACAGCCTTGACAACATCGGCGGCGCGGCACGGCGGGCGGCGGTCCTGGCGACGGTGGGCGCCGGCCGCGGCGAGCGGATGGGCCTGGTTCCTCGTCGTGCTTGGCATCTTCTGGTCCTCCGGCGGCGCCGGCTACCCGTTCGGTCGCAACGACCGCACCGGACCGGACTACTCATCTCTGCTGGCCGGGCTGGAGCGTGCCGCGGGTGGCCCGCTCATCACCGCGTTCGGTGTGGCGGCGCTTGTCGTGGCCGGGCGGCTCGACGGTCGTGATCGCCGGCCAACGCGACGTCGAGCCGGGATCGTCGGCGGTGTCGGCGTCGCGGCGGTGATCGTGTGCGTCGTGCTGGACGGACGAATGATCATCATGTTGCCGCCGCTGGGCATCCTCCCGATCGGGTGGCTGCGGGCGGACTGGCCGACGTTGTTTCAGGTGGTCGCGGCGGCCGGCGCCGCCCTGTTCCTGCTGGCGAGCATCGCCTACGCCGATGCCACGAGCGACAGCGACCCGCACGGTCTGCGACGTCGCCGCGCCGCCTGGATCCGGGCGGGCCGGATCGCCACCTACGTGGCGATCGCCTGCCCGCTGCCGTACGCGCTGATCCGACTGGCGTGGTCCCGGGGGTGGGCCGTCGGAGCACCGGAACCGTTCGTCGTGTCCCTGCTGCGCAACCAGCCGGAGAACGTCTACATCGAGCCGACCCTCGCGTCCTTCGCGATAGCTGGCGCCGTGCTGACCGCCGGGCTGCTCTGTCGCTGGGGCAGGGTGTTCCCACGCTGGATCCCGGTGCTGCGTGGCCGGGTCGTACCGATGTGGGTTCCGCTGCTGCTCGGCGGGTCGGCCGTCCTCGGCATCTTCGGTTTCGGTCGCGGACTGCTGCTGGGGCAGTTGGGCGTGCACCTGCCAGGTCAGCTCGACACGTTCCAGTTGTGGGGAGAACCGGTGAACGACTGGGCGTACTGGGGGGCCGGCGGCCTGGGCTGGTGCCTCTTCCCGCTGTGGTCGATCTCGTTGGCGGTCGCGCTGACCGGCTACTACCACCGCTACGCTCCGCGCGCCCGGGAGACGCCGAGCGCCGAAGACGTCGATCGGGAGGTGACGTCCGGGGGCGGCGCCGGTCGGGACGCGGGGTCGGCGCCGACGACCAGGGCAGCTCGGACCGCCGGGTCGGCGTGCGTCGCCAGTCGCATCCGGACGGCGTGCGGCAGTTGGCGGTTGAGGGCGAGCGAGTGCAGCAGCCAGTGATAGCCGGAGGCGAGGATCTCCTCGACCAGGTCCGGGGTCAGGTCGGCGCGCATTGCCACGTGACCGGAGCCGCGGCGGGAGCGCAGCAGCCGGCGGACCAGCTCGACCGGTAGCGCCGGGTTCTCGGCGAGACCGTCCAGCAGCTTCGACAGGTGGACCGGCGTCGAACTGTCATCAGCCACCCGCTGCCCTCCCCGGATCCGTCGCGCCGGCACGACTCTCGCACGGCCCGCGCCGGTCCCGGTGCCCTCGTCGAGCCGGGCGGCACCGTCAGCCGACTGGCGTCGAGGAGCTCAGCTGGCGTCGCCGGTCGTGGCCTCCCCGGCGGCCGGCGGCTGGTACGGCCGGCGGAACCGGTCCTCCCGGGCCGGCACCGACTGCTGGCCCCGATCGGTCGACCGCGCCGCGGGCTGGGGCGGCACCCGGGACGCCTCGCCGGTCTCGGTGACCAGGCGCTCGGTCTCCTGCACCAGATAGTGCGGTCGGCGCTTCGTCTCGTAGTAGATCCGGCCGATGTACTCCCCGATCACGCCCAGGATGGTCATCTGGATGCCGCCGAGCCCGATCACGCTGACGATGATCGTGGTGTACCCGGGAACGTCGATGCCCTTCTCGATGGCGTCCGCCACCACCCAGGCCATGTAGGCGATCGCGATGAGCGTGAGGAACAGGCCGCCGTAGATCGCCAGACGCAGCGGCCGGTTGTTGAACGACAGCAGCCCGTCGAACGCGTAGTTGAACAGCTTGCTGAACGTCCACCTGCTCTGCCCCGTCTGCCGGGTCTCGTTGCGGTGGGCCACCACCACAGTGCGGAAGCCGATCCAGGAGAACAGTCCCTTGGAGAACCTGTTGTATTCCGGCATCGCCAGGATCGCGTCCACGGCGAGCCGGGACAGCAGCCGGAAGTCGCCTGCCCCGTCCTGTAGGCGCACGTCGATCCACCAGTTGATCATCCGGTAGAAGGACCGTGAGGCGACCATCCGCACGAACCGGTCACCCCGCCGGTCGCGGCGGGCGATCACCTGGTCGAAACCCTGCCGGTACAGCGCGACCATCTCGGGCAGCAACCGCGGCGGGTGTTGCAGGTCGGCGTCCATGATGACGACCGCGTCGCCGGTGGCCCGTTGCAGGCCGGCGAGCATGGCCGCCTCCTTGCCGAAGTTGCGGCTCAGCGACGTGTAGCAGACCGCGGGGTCGGCGGCGGCGAGCCGGCGCAGCGCCTCGAGGGTGCCGTCTTCGCTGCCATCGTCGATGTACACCACCTCGACGTCCAGGTCCGACAGCTCGGCGAGCGTCGCCGTGACGGTCTCGTGCAACCGCTCCACCGACGATTCCTCGTTGAAGCAGGGCACCACGATGGACAACCGCACTCTGCTCACCCCGCCCCGCCCGCACCCGGGCATCTGCCGCCGGTGCCCGCGACGCGCAACCGATCAGAGGCGGTAGAGCAGCGTGCCATCGAGATCCTCCCGAGTGATGCCCAGCCCGTCGATGGGCCGGGCCGCGATGCCGTCCCACGGCGTCCCCGCCGTGCGGTCCGGCACGGCCACCACCGACCGCACGCCGATCCCACGCAGGTACGCCACGCTGCCCGCGTCGGGGAACGATGCCACCGCGACCCGGGTCTGCGCCTGACTGACCGGCTCGAACCCGGCCAGCCCGTTTGTCACCCGGGGGAACCCGTCGGTCGTCCACAACATGTACGTCAGATCGCCCACACCGCCCGCCGGCAGCACCAGGATCGGGTCCTGCGCGGCCCGCATCGCGGCCGGTGGCGGGGTCACCGTCGGGTGGGGTGTCCGGTTGACGCCCTCCAGGGTGACCAGGGCCAGCGGCACCAGCAGGGCCAGCGGCATGAGGACCCGCGTCCAGCGGCGGGCCGGGGTCTGGCCCGGGGAGTCGGCCAGCGCCGTCACCGCTCCGGCGGCCAGCAGCGCCAGCAACAGGCTGGTCCAGTGCATCATCCGGCCGGGTGTGCGCAGGGCGTCCCAGCCCGGCAGGAGGGCGGACAGGGTCAGATAGCCCGGCTCCCCGTCACCGCCGAGGGTCGCGCCCAGGCCCAACAGCACGGTGCCGAGCACGCCGAGACCCAGTGCGACCCGGTGCCGCACCGGGTACATCGAGATGAACAGACCCGCCGCGGCCAGCGCGATAAGCGTGATGCCCGGCAGCAGCGCCATCTCCGGCGGCCAGGACAGCTGTTCGCGCGCGGCGGCGTGCCGCTCACCCCACAACCACGAGTCGCCCGGCGCGGTCACGAAACCGATAAGCGGAGGGGAGAACATCTTCGTCCACTCCGGCCCCCGCTCGGCCTGCGGGTTGAGGTCGACAACACGCAGGTAGACCATCCCGAGCAGCACCGTGGCCGCGCCGAACACGGCGCCGCCGCCCAGATCCGCGAACAACAACCGCCGACCGAACGGCGGGCGCTCCCGCTTGCGCCACCAGGACCAGCCGTAGCAGCCGGCCGCCACCAGCACCGCGGCCAGCAGGAAGTAGACGAGTGGTAGCCCGATGCCGAAGCCGAGCGAGACCTGCCAGGCCGCGACGAGCCACCCGGCCAACGCCCAGCCGGGCCGCCGTCGCTCCGGCCGGTAACCGTGGCGTAGCGACCAGCCGTGCCCACGGGCCAGCATCGCCAGGCACAGCGCGATGCCCCCGCTGGACAGGATGTTGAGATGGCCGGCGTGCGCCAGCCGCCAGGGCGCGAACGCCCACGCGACCCCGGCGACCGCCCCGCCCCACCGGTTCGCGCCGAGCTGCCGCGCCAGCACGTACGCCCCGAAGGCCGCGAGCGCGTGCAGCAGCACGTAGAGCACGTTGTACCGGATCACGGCCGCCTCGAAGCCGGACCCGAGCATCCCGATCGGGGCGTACCCGAGCAGGGTGTCGCTGTAGGCGTACGTGTACTTCTCGGGGAAGAACGTGTTCGAGTGCCAGAGGTCGGCCGGACTGGTCAGGAGAGCATGCCCCGACCAGGCGACCTGCCACGCCTGCAACGTCGGGTCACCGAGGTCGTTCGGGATCGTGCTCGCCGGATGCCGCAGCGTCGGCCAGGTCAACACCACCGACAGCAGCAGGCTGCCCAGTGCTGCCAGGGTCCACTCGGGGCGAGCCCAGCGCCACCAGTCCCGTCGGCTCGGCGTCCGGTCGTCGGACGTCTGTTCGGGGCTCGTGTTCTCGGCGGTTGCTGCGGCGCCGGTGGACCGGGTATTCACGGGATAGATCCTCTCCGATGGTGGGGACCTTGTCCATCGGCTGTCCGAAGCGTGGGTCCGTGCGGCGACGTGTGCGGGTCGATCCCCACCGATCGCGGAACGCCGTGGGGCGGGCCGTCGCCGGCGGACCGCGGTGGCGGTGGCGCGACGTATCGTCGGCGGGTGACCGACGATGGTCTCGGCGGTCCAACGCGACAAGGCCGCGGAAGATGCGGCGCTGCGGTCAGGTGACGAGGTACGACTCGTGGGTGAACCGCCGGGGAGCCTCGCCGCCTTCGACGAGACGTGGCTTCGCGAGACCAGGTTCGTCGTCCGCCACGTGGGCCGGGATGCGACGGTCGACGTGCAGTCGGACCTGGCCGAGGACTACCTGGTCGCGACGGTGCCGGCCGCCGTCGTGGCGAGGGTGCGGCGCACGCCGGGGCGGCCGGGCGCGGATGCCGTGCCGGGGGCGGAGAGCGTCCCCGGAGCGGGGTAGGCCGGTCCGCGTACCGGGGTCAGTCGCCTTCGAAGACCGGCACGTCACCCTGTCGGTGGGCGGTCAGCCCCCTCCGCATGTCCCGGGTCCGCAGCCCGTCGGCGAACAGGTCGTGCTCCATCGTCAGGTGCGCGTCCAGCGTGTTGCGGTGGCTGGCGTCGACGAGCCTCTTCGCGGCGGCGACGGCGTGCGGCGCGTTCGCCGCCAGGTGTCCGGCGGTCCGCAGGGCCCGATCCAGCAGGTCGGTGGCCGGCACGACCTCGTTGACAAGGCCCTCCCGCAGCGCCCGGGGCGCCCGCATGATCGGTTGTTCGAGCAGCAGCGCGAGCGCCCGTGCCGGCCCGACGACACGGGGCAGGAACCAACTCATCCCCCCGTCCGTCGACGCGCCAAGGGCTCCGTAGGCGAAGTGCAACACGGCCCGCTCCGAGGCGATGCGCATGTCGCAGGCCAACGCCAGGGCGAACCCGGCGCCCGCCGCCTGCCCGTTGACCGCCGCGATCACGCAGGCGCGCATCTCGCGCAGGGTGCGGACGACGCTGCCGAGCGCCTCGGTCAGCGGGCGGCTGTACGCGCCGGGGTCGCCCACCTGACCGGACAGCGCCCGCTCGAAGTCGGCCAGGTCACCGCCGAGGGAGAACGCCTTGCCGGTGCCGGTCAGCACGACCGCGCGGACCGCCGGGTCGTCCGCCAGCGCGGTGGTGTGCCGCAGCAGGTCGCCGAGCATGTCGGCGTCGAGGACGTTGCCGGTGGCCGGGCGGTCCATCGTGAGCACGGCGACCGGTCCGTGGATAGTGCGGGAGACGCAGGGCGCGGTGACGTGGCTGTCACTCATTGAAGACGAGGACCCAGTCGGCGACGCAGGCCGGTTTGGTCTCGCCCTCGATCTCCACCCGCATCTGCACCACGACCCGGCACGCGGCGGCCATCCGGCGGCCCTCCAGGAGGGTCGCGACGCCGCGTACCCGTGCGTCGACCGGAACCGGGGCGCGCATGCGCACCTTGTTCAGGCCGGCGTTGATGACCAGGCGGACGCCGTCGACCTCGACCAGCTCGGACAGGAAGGTGGCGCAGAGTGAGAGCGTGAGCATGCCGTGCGCGATCGTGGTCCCGAACGGACTCTCCGCCGCCGCGCGCTTCTCGTCGACGTGGATCCACTGTTGATCGCCGGTCGCGTCGGCGAACGCGTTGATCCGGGCCTGGTCGATGAGGTGCCATCCGGTGGTGCCGAGCTGCTGACCGGTGCGCTCGAGCAGGGCATCGATGGTGTCGTATCGGCTCACTGTGTCCACCTTTCCGGCAACGACGGCCGGTCCGCAACCCCATCGGCCGATAACGGCGGCGGATCGGCCGCCGGCTGAACGATCTTGTGGCAGCTCATCGCGGACGTCGAACGAAACATGTGTTACAGGAAATAAATGGGCGAGACAATTTTCAAGATCCTTGATTGAATCGTCGTCGTTCTATATGTTAACGAGGTCCGTGTGGCCGCCTCGACCATCTCCGTCCGGCCGGGATGGTGGCCGTCCGTGCGGTCTGTGCACCATGGATACAACGGGGGGTACGCGGGTGAGTGTCGCGCTGTCCAGCACCGGTCTTGATCGAAATCAGACGTCCGCCACGCGCAGCCTCGAATTCGGATTGCCGACCACCGGATGTGCTCTGGTCACCGGGGCCTCACGCGGAATCGGGCTGGCCATCGCTCACGCGCTGGCCAGAGGTGGAATGCCGCTGGGGATCAATTTTCGGTCCGACGAGGCGGCGGCGCGGGCCGCCGCCGACGCGATCATCGATGCGGGCGGCCGCGCGGTTGTGGTGGGTGCCGACGTGTCCGACGCCCCATCCGTGGACGCCCTTTTCACTGCGCTCGAAGACGAGTTCGGCGCGGTTAGCGTGCTCGTCAACAATGCCGGCGTACGCGCCGACGGTTTGCTGGCCACCCTCGATGACGAGCAGTGGCGAACGGTGCTCTCCACCAACCTCACCGGCTCCTTTCACACGATCCGGCGTGCGCTGCCGAGCATGATCAGGGCCAGATTCGGGCGGATCGTCAACGTCGCCTCGGTGCTCGGCGCGCATTCGATTCCCGGCGTGGGCAACTACGCCGCGGCGAAGGCGGGTCTGGGGGCGCTGACCAGGTCGGTCGCGGTGGAGGTGGCGAGGAAGGGCGTCACCGTCAACGCTGTCGCTCCCGGGCTGGCACGCACCGACATGACGCACGACGTGGCGCACCTCGACCAGTCGGTGCGCCGCCACGTGCCGATGCGGCGAGCCGCCAGTCCGGACGAGGTGGCCGCCTGCGTGTGCTTTCTCGCGTCGACGGCGGCCGGATACGTCACCGGCGCGACGCTGGCCGTGGACGGGGGACTCTCGGCCGCCGCGTTCCAGATCTCCTGAGCCTCGCCCCGGTCCTGCGGGGCACGTGTAGACCGACATCCCTGGAGGGCGATATGTCCCAGAATTCTCAGCACAGCCAGGTGGAGATCGAGGAGTTCGTGCGCGAGCAGGTGGAGGCCATGGGCGCGGACGCGGCCGGCATCAGCACCGGCGCCACGCTGGAAGAGATGGGGCTCGACTCACTGGACGTGGTGGAGTTGAGCCAGGGCGTCCGCAAGGAGCTCGGCATCCAGGTCCGCCCCAACGACTTCGCCGAGGTCAAGTCACTGGCCGACGCCCTCCAGGTGATCTATGAGCGGGCGGGCTGCTCATGACCGGACAGGTCGTGGTGACCGGCATGGGAGTGATCAGCGCCCTGGGTGTGGGAGCCCAAGTGCTGCACGAGCGTGCCGTCGCCGGAGACTCCGGCCTGGACGACGGGGTCGGCAGGTGCGACTCGTTCGACTGGCGCGGGGTGCTCACCCGGCGGGAGGCGCACCGCACCGACCGGTTCTGCCAGTTCGCCATCGCCGCCGCGGACGAGGCGCTCCACCAGGCCGGGTGGGGTGATCAGCCGCCGTACCCGGCGGAGCGGGTCGGCTGCGTGATCGGATCGGCGATCGGGGGCATCGCGACGATCGAGTCGCAGTTGGAGGCGTTGCGCCGCGACGGCCCGGACTACGTGTCGCCGTTGTCCGTGCCGATGTTGATGGCGAACGCCGCCGCGGCCCAGTTGGCGATCCGCTACCAGTTCCGTGGCGAGGCCTCGTCCATCGTCGCGGCCTGCTCCGGCGGCGCGCAGGCGATCGGGGCCGGGCTGCGGGCGATCCGGACCGGAGAAGCCGACGCGGTGGTGGTCGGCGGGGCCGAGGCCGCCCTGACCCCGTTCACGGAGGCCATCTTCCGCTCGGCCGGCGCGCTCTCGCCCACCGGCCGCTCGGTGCCGTTCGACCAGAAGCGCGACGGCTTTCTCCTCGGCGAGGGAGCGGCCGTCCTGGTGCTGGAGCGCGCCGACGCCGCCGAGCGTCGCGGCGCGACGATCCTCGGCGAGGTGCTGGGATACGGCGCCACGACCGACGCGTACCACCTGACCTCTCCCGAACCGAACGCGTCGCTCGCCGCGAAGGCGGTCTCCCTCGCCCTGGCCGACGCCCAGCTTCCGGCGGCCGACATCGACTACATCAACGCGCACGGCACCGGCACGGTGCTCAACGACCTGGCCGAGACCAGAGCCCTCCGCACCGCGTTGGGCGAGGCGCTGACCAGCACCCCGATCTCGTCAAGCAAGTCCTACCTGGGCCATCTGCTCGGTGCCGCGGGCGCGGTCGAGGCCGTCGCGACGCTGCAGGCGCTGCGGCACCGGACGGTTCCCCCGACACACGGGCTGACCGAGCCCGACGAGCGCCTCGGACCACTCACCCACGTCGTGCGGGCCGCGTCACTACCGGTCCGCGAGGGCGGCTCCGTCGGCCTCTCCACCTCGTTCGGGTTCGGCGGCCACAACGTGGCCCTGTTGCTGAGGGCGGCGAGCTGAATGGCCACCGACATCGACTCGACAGCTCGGTCGACGGCCGTCCCGCGGCCGCCGGTGCCCAGCTCGCTCGGACTCACCACCGACTCCACCGTCCCACGGCGGTTCGCGCATCGGCAGACCACCGAGGGGGTCTTCGTCACGGGCGTCGCCCGGGACGGGGACCGGCTGGTGGCCGTGGGCCAACTACCGAGGCTGCACCGGTTTTACAACGACACGGCCGGCCGCCACCACGACACCCTGCTGATCGCCGAGGTGCTGCGGCAGGGCGTCGAGGTGATCGCGCACGCGCTGCTCGAGGTGCCGCTGGACAGCCAGTTCGTCCTCCGCGCGGTGGACGTGCGGGTGGAGTCGGCCCAGGCGACAGTCGTGGGGGAGGACACGGCCGAGATCGTGATCGCCGTACCGGTCGACCGGGTACGCCGCAACCGGCGTGGCGCGGTGTACGCGATCGACGGGCCGGTACGAGCCTGGATCGACGGGCGGCCCGCCGCGACGATGACGGGCTCGGTGGCCTTTCTCGCCCACGACGGGTACGCGGAGCTGCGCAGCGGCAGTGCCGAGCGGGTCCTGAGGGCGCGGCCCGAGTTGCTCGCGATGGCGGCCCCCGGTGCCGTCGTCGGCCGGCACTTTCCCGGCAACGTGCTGATCACCACCCCGTCCGGACCACCGCAGGACGCCTCCGCCGACGTGTTGCCGCTGCGGCATCCCGCCTTCTTCGACCGTCGGCTCGACCACTATCCGGGCATGCTGATCGCCGAGGCGTCGCGTCAGCTCGCCGTCGCCGCCATGGTCGTGCACGCCGACCTCGACGCCGGCTCGCTGCGCACGGACGCGGCGTCGATGGACTTCGTGTCGTTCGCGGAACTCGACGCCGCCCTGTCCTGCCGGGTCGTCGGGTGGGACACCGACGGCAGCGGCCAGGCCGTGACGGTCTGGGCCGAACAGAAGGGGCAGGTCGTCACACGCTCACGATTCGTGCTCAGTCCGGAGGAAACCCACGGGCCGGAGTTGGGCTCGTGACCGCCGTCGTCGCCGGGGCCGGCGCCGCCCTACCGGCCACGGTGGTCGGCAACGACCGGTTCGCCCACCTCGGGGTCAGCGACGAGTGGATCACCAGCCGGACCGGTGTCGGCACGCGGTACCGGCTCGGCGACGGCGAACGGCTCGGCACCCTGGCCGCCGAGGCGGGCGCCAGGGCGCTGGAGGACGCCGCGACCACGCCGGCCGCCGTCGACTTCGTCGTCGCCGCGACCTCGACCGCCGACCGCATCTCGCCGGGGCTCGCCCCCGGGGTGGCGCACCTGTTGGGGACCGGCGGACCGGGCGCGGTGGACCTCAACGGAGCATGCACCGGCTTCCTCTACGCCCTCGACTACGCGATCGGTCGGATCGAGACGGACCAGGCCGACTGCGTTCTCGTGATCGGCGCGGACGCGATGTCCCGCCTCACCGACGAGGAGGACCGGTCGACCGCCGTGCTGTTCGGCGACGCCGCGGCGGCGGTCGTGGTGCGGGCGGCCCGGGGGACCCGGCGGGCCCGGTGCCCGCAGTACCTCTCCTTCGGGTCGGCCGGAGAGCACGGCGACCTCCTGTACGTCGACCGGGACGACCAGGTGGTGCGCATGCAGGGCGGCGAGGTCTACGAGTTCGCCGTGGAAGCGATGGTCAACGAGGTCAAGGCGAGCTGCTACGCCTGCGAGCTTGCCGTGGACGACCTCGACGTTCTGGTCAGTCACCAGGCCAACGCCCGGATCGTCCGAGCCGTCGCCCGGCGGCTCGGCTACCCGGCGGATCGGGTCGCGATGTACCTCGACCGCTTCGGCAACACCTCGGCGGCCTCGATCCCGCTCGCTCTCGCCGAGGCCCAGCGGGAGGGGCTGTTGACGGCCGGGGCCCGGGTCGGGCTGGCGGCGTTCGGCGCGGGTCTGACCTGGGGCGCCGGAGTCATCAACTGGAAGGGCTGCGCACACCTGGTGCAGGGCACGGACTGTCCGTAACCGGTCCCGGTCGGATGCCGGCCGGGAGGTGCACGGTACGACACGCACGACCGAGGGAGCAGAGATGGAAGTCAAGCCAGCCGCACCCCGCCTCTACACCGGCGAGCACGCCACCCGGCCGTTGCCGTTTCCCGGGATCGTGACGGCCTCGCACTATGTCATGCCGAACTTCGCCACGATGGACTGGCACCAGGTCGAGCCCGGCGAGGTCGAGGCCAACATCGCCAGCCTCGCCGATCCCGGCGGCAACCTCAACGACGAGCTCATGCTGTACATCCACGTGCCGTACTGCAAGTCCTTCTGCCACTACTGCAACTTCAACCGCTACCACTACCCGAAGCAGGACGAGGATCGTCTCGAGCGGTACACGGACTACCTGATCAAGGAGATCGACTGGTACATGCGTCAGCCGTACGTCCAGGCGCGCACGTTCAGCGCGATCTACGTCGGTGGTGGAAGTCCGTCCACGCTGCCGCTCGGCGCGGTGGATCGCCTCTCGACCCACCTGCGCAAGGTCGTGCCGGGCTACGACACCATCGAGAAGTCGTTCACCGGAGAGCCCCGGACACTACGGCGACCGGGGATGATGGAGCTGTTGCAGGGTCACGGCTGGAACCGGATCACCTTCGGTATCGAGACGCTCAACCCGACGATCCACCGCAAGATCGGTCGGCTGGACACCCGCGAGGACGTCGACTCGGTCTTCGACCAGATGCGGACGCTCAACTTCGACGCCGAGTCGTGTGTGGACATCATGTACGACCTGCCCGGCCAGACACTCGACGGGTTCGTCGACGAGTTGACGGAGCTGGTGACGGCGTACTCCCCGTCGGAGATCGACGCGTTCTCCACCATCTACCTGCCCTATCGGCCCCTGCACAAGCTGATCATGGACGGGCGGGTCGAGCAGCCGGGCACCGCCTGGCAGTTGATGGCGATGCGGGAGCACCTGTACGACTACCTGCTCTCGCAGGGGTACCACAACACGCTCGCCGAGACCTACTCCAAGAGCCCGGTGCGCAGCCAGTACCAGACCGCGCACTGCGCGCGGCAGGACATCATCGCTGTCGGTTGCGCCGCGCGCGGCAACGTGAAGGACATGGTGTCGATCAACCCGGACAAGGTCGACGACTGGCAGCGCAACATCGACGAGCGGGGCGTGTCGACCGAGACCATGCAGTCCATCGGGCGCGGCGGGGTCCTCGACCGGATCATGGTGATGTTCCCGCGGTACAAGGAACTCACGAAGGACCTGCTCGACCAGTTCGCCGACCTGCCGGACCACGAGCGGGTGCTCGGCGTGCTGCGCGAGCACATCGAGGCGGGTGTGGTCGAGGAGGAGGCGGACCGCTACCTGGTCAACAAGCTGGGCGTGCTGTGGCACGGCAATCTCCAGACCGACTACCTGCGGCACACCCTGAACACCAACGGTGAACAGATCATGGCCCACCTCACCGAGGTGTCGAACAACTTCGACAACGAGAACAGGTTCGCCGTCACGCCGCAGACGGTCTACATCAAGGAGCACGACGCCGAGTTCCCCCGGCTGATGAAGTAGGTGCCACGGCCACCGTCGTCGGACGCGTCTCTCCTACCGGGCGAGCGACCTTCGAGAACTGTGAGGCATGGAGATCTTTTCCGAATTCGCTGTCGCGACGCCCGTCGGCCGGGACGTGGCGGTGCTCGCCGCGGTGCCGGAGCGGCCAGCGCGGGCACTCGTCACGGTGTTGCCCGCGATGGGCGTACCGGCGCGGTTCTACCGGGCGTTGGCCGCGGCACTGTGCCGGCGGGGGCATCTGGTGGCGGTGGTCAACCTGCCCGGTCAGGGCGCGAGCCCACTGCGGATCCGGCGCGGCGTCGACCTTCGGTACGACGACCTCGTCGACCAGGACATCCGGGCGACAGCCCGGCACCTGCGGGAGGCGTACCCGTCCCGGCCGTTGGTGCTGCTCGGGCACAGCCTCGGCGGTCACCTCGCCCTGCGGTACGCGTCGCGACCCGGCGTCGACGTGGCGGGCGTCGCGCTGATGGCCTGCGGCTCGGTCTGGTTCCGCTCCTTCGGCGTTCGCCGAGGTCTGCTGAACCTGCTGTGCAGCCAACTGTTCGTGGCCCTCGCCCGGGTCGTCGGACACTGGCCGGGCGACCGCCTGCGCTTCGGCGGACGCCAGCCGACCGGCGTGCTGGGCGACTGGGCGGCCCAGGTCCGCTCCGGGGACATGACCGGCGGGGGCGGAGGCCGGGCGTTCACCTGCCGGTCCCCGGTGCTGCTGGTCTCGGTCGACAACGATCGACTCGCCCCACCCCGCGCGGTGCGGTACCTGACCGCCGCGATACCCGACGCTCCCGTCGAGCGGTGGCACTACGCCGAGTCGGCGGCCGGCGGGGCGCTCGACCACTTCCGCTGGGCGAAACGGCCGGAGGCGCTGGCCGCCCGGATCGACGACTGGATGGCGCGGGCCGCGTCGACATGTCCTTCCGACACCACCGATGGGATGGATCGTGACTGCTGAGACGAGCCGGAGGGGCGCCCCGGCTGGACTGCCGACGGCGCGCCCCGCGACCGCGATCGTGGTGGGCGGTGGGTGGTCGGGCATCGCCGCCGCCTGGTACCTGCGCCGCCGCGGGGTGCAGGTGACTCTGCTGGACGAGCAGCACAGCCTGGGTGGACGCTCGGCCGGCGAGAAGCTGGGCGACCGCAACGTGACCCTCGGCGGCAAGAACATCGGCACCCGGTACACCGAGTTCCGGTCCTTCGTGCAGGAGTTGGGCGGCGGGCCCTTCGAACACTTCGGGATCAACTCGTCCCGGGTGGAGGACGGGCGGCTGCGTACCGTGGACGGGCAGTCCCGGGCCGCCGGCATCGCCGGGTTCCTCCGGCACACCCCGCCCCGGGATGTCGTCCGCTTCTGGCGGATGACCCGATGGGTACGCGGTGACGAGCAGGACCGGTTCCTGGGCAGCCCCCGGTTCCGGGAACTCAGCCGGGCACACGGCGATCCGACGATCGACGGCTACTTCGGCCGGTACCTGCAGAACGCGCTGGTCCGACCGATGACGGTCCGGATGAACGGCGCCGAACCCGACGAGCTGCACCTGGCCGACTTCAGCGCGAACCTCGGCATGCTGCTCGACCGGTTCGAGCAGCTGACCGGGGGGTTCGAGCCGGTGTTCGGCGAGTTCGCCGCGACGGTGTCGGTCCAGCTCGGGACCCGGGTCGAGGAGTTGCTCGGGGACGGCTCCCGCACCACCGGCGTCCGCGTGCTGGCGGGGTCCGGCGGCTCCGAGACGTACCTGGCGGACCTGACCGTCCTCGCCGTGCCCGCCAGCGCGAGCGCCGCGCTGCTGCGGCCGTCCCACCCCGAGGTCGCCGCCGAGCTGGACCAGATCCGGTACTTCCCGGCCGCCGTGGTGATCGCCGAGTACGACCGGCCGGTGTTCGACGTGGCCGCCCGCGCGATCTTCTTCCCTCCCGGCAGCGAGGTCAGCAACGCCGGCGCCTACGGCCGCGACGACCGGCACATCGTCCGGTACACCTTCAGCGGCCGGCCCGCTCGGCGCAACCTGGTCTCCGCCTCCATGGAGGAGCTGCGGTCCCGGGCCGAAAGCCAGCTCGCGCCGCACTTTCCCGCCATCGCGCAGGCCCGGCTGCGCCACCAGGTGAGCCGCCGGTGGCAGCAGGCGTTCTGCGCCTACAGCAAGCGGCATCCCGACCGGCTGGAGCGCGTCGATGAGCTCCTCGGCGGGTCGGAGGGTCTGCTGGTGACCGGCGACTACCGGCGCGGCACCTCGATCGAGGCGTGTTTCCGGGCCGCCCGGGAGCAGGTCGGTTCCGTCGTCGACAACCCGTCAGGCCGACGCTCCGCGGCGACCTGACCGCCGGTCGCCGGCCCCGCCGACGGGCGCCGGAGTCCCCGACGACAACGAGCACCTACGCACGAGGGAGGTGGAGCATGGCCACCACGGACCAGACCGGTCACGTCCGGTCGAGCTACGACGTCCGGTCACCGAGGTCACCCATCGAGCCGCCCGCCCGGTCCGCGGCGGGCGCGTCGGCGACGGTGGACCTGGCCACGTCGCTGGCGGCGTACCGCGCCATGGTCGTCGGGCGTCGTTTCGACATCCAAGCGACGGCGCTCGCCAAACAGGGCTCCCTGTCGGTGTACCCGTCCTCGTACGGGCAGGAGGCGTGCCAGGTCGGTGTGGTCCTGGCCCTCCGTGCGACGGACTGGTTCTTCCCCACCTACCGCGACTCGGTGGCCGTGGTGACCAGGGGAGTGGACCCCGTCGAGACGCTCACCCTGCTCACCGGGGACTGGCACTGTGGCTACGACCCGATGGCCAGCCGCACCGCCCCGCACTGCACACCGTTGGCGACGCAGGCGCCGCACGCGGTGGGCCTCGCGCTGGCCGCGCGCTGCGTCGGCGACGACACCGTCGCGCTGGCTCTCTGCGGCGACGGGGCCACCAGCGAGGGTGACTTCCACGAGGCGCTCAACCTCGCCGCGGTGCGCGCCGCCCCGGTGGTGTTCGTGGTGCAGAACAACGGCTACGCCATCTCGGTGCCGTTCGCCAAGCAGACCCGGGCCGGTTCGCTCGCGGACCGCGCGGCCGGTTACCGGATGCCCGGCGTCCGGGTGGACGGCAACGACCTGCTCGCGGTCCACTCGGCGGTGAGCGCCGCGGTGGACCGGGCACGTGGGGGGAGAGGGCCGACCCTGATCGAGGCGGTGACGTACCGGATCGCCCCGCACACAAACGCCGACGATCCGTCGCGGTACCGCGACGCGGCGGAGGTCGAGCGGTGGCGCGGCCACGACCCGATCCGGCGGCTCGCCGCGTACCTGCGTCGGCACGGCGTCCTCGACGACGACCTGCAACTGCGGATCGACGCCGAGGCCGAGTCGTTCGCCGACCGCACCCGCCGGGGCGTGCGAGGTCGTCCCGCCCCGGACCCCGCCGACCTGTTCGCCCACGTGTACGCGGCTCCCACCCAGCAACTCGCCGGACAGGCCCGGCGCCTGGCCGCCGAGATCGCCGCCGCCGCCGCGCCCGAGGAGACGTCATGACCGCTCCGGCCCCGCACGACACGGACGGCACCGCTGGCACCGCCCCGGGGATCACCCTGGCGAAGGCGCTGAACAGGGCGCTGCACGACGAGATGTCCCACGACGACCGCGTGGTGGTCTTCGGGGAGGACGTCGGCAGGCTCGGCGGTGTCTTCCGGGTGACCGACGGTCTGGCCGCTCGGTTCGGCGAGCAGCGGTGCTTCGACACCCCGGTCGCCGAGTCGGCGATCCTGGGCATGGCCATCGGCATGGCCATGTACGGCCTGCGTCCGGTCGTGGAAATGCAGTTCGACGCCTTCGCCTATCCAGCGTTCGAGCAACTGGCCAGTCACCTGGCGAAGATGCGCAACCGGACCCGGGGCGCGGTGACGCTGCCGGTCGTGGTCCGGGTTCCCTACGGCGGGGGCATCGGCGGCGTCGAACACCACAGCGACTCCTCCGAGGCGTACGCGGCGCACACGCCCGGTCTGCACGTGCTCACACCGGGGACCGTCGAGGACGCGTACGGCATGCTGCGCGCGGCGGTCCGCGGCGCCGACCCGGTGGTGTTCTTCGAGCCCAAGCGGTTGTACTGGAGCGTCGCCGACGGGGCGTTGCCGGCCGAGGTGGAGCCGGTGGGCCGGGCGGTGATCCGCCGCGCCGGGACGCACGCGACGCTTGTGGCGTACGGCCCGACGGTTCCGATCGCGCTGGCGGCGGCCGAGCTCGGCGCGGCGGAGGGGTACGACCTGGAGGTCGTCGACCTGAGGTCGCTCGTGCCGTTCGACGAGCAGACCGTCCACGAGTCGGTACGACGGACCGGACGCGCGATCGTCGTGCACGAGGCATCCGGGTTCGCGGGGTTCGGCGCGGAGGTGGTGGCCCGGATCTGCGAGGAGTGCTTCCACTACCTGGAGGCTCCGGTGCGGCGGGTGACCGGGTTCGACATCCCCTACCCGCCGCCCCGACTGGAACGCTTCCATCTCCCGTCGGTCGACCGGGTGTTGGACGCCGTGTCGTCCCTCTGGCGGGACCAGTGAGCGGCCCGGCCGGGGTCACCGGCGGGGTGCCGCGCACCTTCCACCTCCCCGATCTCGGGGAAGGGCTGGTCTCCGGCGAGATCATCGCGTGGCGGCTCGCGGTGGGGGACCGCGTCGACGTCGACCAGGCGGTGGTCGAGGTCGAGACGGAGAAGACAGTCGTCGAGCTGCCCTGCCCGTACCGGGGGGTGATCGTCGAACTGCACGCCGCACCCGGTGCGGTGATCCCGGTCGGCGCGCCGCTTGTCACAGTGCTGGTGTCGGAGGAGTCCGACGTTGTCGAGCCGAGCGAGCCGTACCGGTCGGTGTCCGCGCCCGCGGCGGGGCAGGTGACGACCGGCGGCGTGCTTGTGGGTTCCGGCCTGGACCCGCACGCGTCGATGCTCACCCGGCGTGCGGCCGGGCGGGAGCGGGGGACCGGTGCGACCCGCCAGCCGGCGCCGCCGTCGACGGCGCGGGCAGCGGCCTCTCCGGCGGTCCGCCGGTTGGCCCGGGAACTCGGCGTGGAGCTGCACCGCGTGCCCGGTACCGGACCGGGCGGGCTCGTCACCCGCGATGACGTGCTCCGGGCCCACTCCACCGAGCGCGCCGAGTCGTCCGGTCCGGGCGACGAACGATGACCGAGACGACGACCGGGTACCCCGCCCGGGTGGCGGCAGCAGTCGACGAGCTGGGTCGGATCGCCGCCGACGGTCCCCGGCTCGGTGCTCGGCACGTCGTGTCGGCGCCGTTCACCGGTGAACCGCTTGTGGAGGTCGGGCTGGCCGACAGGGCGGACGTCCGCGCCGCCTTCGACGCCGCGCGGCCGGCCCAGCGGGCATGGGCGCGGCTGGACCACAGTGCCCGAGCCCGCCCGTTCATCGCCCTGCACGACGCGTTGTTCCGGCGGCAGCGGGAGATCCTGGACCTCATCCAGGTGGAGACCGGGAAGGCTCGCGCGCACGCCTTCGAGGAACTGCTCGACGCCGCCTCCATCACCCTGTATTACGCCCGCCGCGCGGGTCGCTTCCTCGCGCCTCGGCGGCGCTCCGGCGCGATCCCGCTGTTCACCCGGGCCCGGGAAGCGCGGCTACCCCGGGGCACCGTCGCGGTCATCACCCCCTGGAACTACCCGCTGTCCCTGGGCCTCGCCGACGTGGTGCCGGCGTTGCTGGCCGGCAACGCGGTGGTCCACAAGCCGGACACCCAGACGACGCTCAGCACCCGTTGGGCGTGGCGGGTCCTCGTCCAGGCCGGGCTTCCCGCCGACGTGTGGCAGGTGCTGCCCGGCGACCCCGCCGAGGTGGGCGAGACGCTGATCTCCCACGCCGACTCGGTGTGCTTCACCGGGTCGACGACCGCCGGCCGGGCGGTGGGGCGGGCCGCCGCCGACCAGCCCGTACCCTGCACCCTCGAACTCGGCGGGAAGAACGCCATGGTGGTGCTGCCCGACGCGGACGTCGCCGCCGCCGTCCGTGGCGTGCTGCGGGCGGCCTTCACGTCCGCCGGGCAGTTGTGCATGGCCACCGAGCGGGTCCTCGTGGCCGAAGCCCTCATTGACCTTTTCCTGCCGGAACTGGTGTCGCAGGTGCGGCAGCTGCGCCTCGGCGCCGGGTTCGACTTCGACGTGGACATGGGCTCGCTGACCACACCACGACAACTGGCCCGTGTGATCGACCATGTCGAGGACGCCCGGTCGCGGGGCGCGACGGTCCTGACCGGTGGCCGGGCCAGACCGGATCTGGGGCCGCTGTTCTACGAGCCGACGGTGCTGACCGGGGTGGTGAGCGGCATGAAACTGCACCAGGAGGAGACCTTCGGCCCGGTGCTGTCGGTGCGGTCCTTCCGCACCGAGCAGGAGGCGATCGACCTGGTCAACGACACCGGCTACGGGCTCACGGCGAGCATCTGGAGCCGCGACGTCCGTCATGCCCGGCGGCTTGCGCGGGAACTACGCACCGGCCTGGTCAACATCAACGAGGGCTACGCCGCCGCGTACGGCTCGCACGACGCGCCAGCGGGCGGGATCAAGGGGTCCGGGGTCGGTGTCCGCCACGGGCGAGACGGCCTGCTCGCCTTCACCCGCCCCCAGACGGTCGCGAGCCAGCACGTCGTGACGTTCGACCGGCCGGCCCGGCTCACCGCCGAGAACCACGCGCGGCTCCTGACGGCGGTGTTCCGGGCGTTGAAGGCGACCCGCGTGCGCTGACCACGGGGCTCGCGCAGCAGGTCGTGGCGGGCCGGCGCCCGCTCGACGTGCCGCGACCACCCCGTGGCCGAAGCCGGCTACCGCTCCCGGCGGGACGCGACGAGCTGGAGGCCGAGGTTCGCGTCCTGCCAGAACCACCGGATGTGGCCCAGCCCCGTCCGGCGCAACAGGTCCTCGACAGTGCCCTGCGCCACCGGCTCGGAACCCGTCAACGCCAGCTCCAAGCCCAGGACCGCCGCGCCGAGCTTGCGCTTCGGCGGCAACGGAAGGGTCATCACCAACCAGCCGCCCGGCACGAGCGCGCGGGCCGCGGCCTCGACGCGCCGTTCGAGGTGCGCGGTCGACCACCCGACGGCCGGAACCCAGGCCAGGCACAGCCCGTCGTCCGGCGCGAAGGAGTCGAGGTCACCGACCCGCACCTCCGGCGCCGGGCCCCACGGGTGCCGGGTCTCCCCGACCTCGTCGGCGGGAACGCCGTCGGGCTCGATGGCCAGCACCCGGGCAACCGGCAACTCGCGGGCCAGCGCGTCCATCGACCGCCCCCCGTCTCCGGCGGCGCAGCCGATCCGCAGCTCCGGTCGGTCGAGCAGATCCTCCAGGCCCTCCAAACGTCCGAGCAACTCATTGGCGAACACATCGGCCAGGAGGGGCGCGTCGTCGCCGCGGCCGGCGGCCTGCACGCCGGGTCCGCCAGCGGTCCCCGCGCGCAGGCCGGCGCCGCCGTCGACCGCGCGCCGCAGGCGGGCCTTGAAGGCGGCCGTACGAGGGCCACCCACGACCAGCCGTTCCAGACCCGGGTGGACGACGTAGGCGTCCCCCGGCAGGGACTGCACCAACTGCGTGTCGGTAAGCGCGCCCAGCAGCTCGCGCGCGTTGTCCGGGGCCAGGCCCACCCGTTCGGCCGCCTCCGCCACGGTGCCCGGCTGAAGCAGCGCCGCCAACAGGCCCGTCCGCACCGCCGTCGCGCACGACTGGAAGGCCGTCGCCTGCCTCGTCAGCCCGGCGAGCGTGTCGTCCGCCCCGTCGGCCGCGCCGGTCAGGCCGGCCGCGAGCAGCACATCGTCGATGGCCGCGGACACCTCGGACCGGTGCGCCGCCGCGCCCGCCCTGGCCTCCTGCGCGGACACCGCCCACCACGAGTCGGCGAGCCGGGACACGGTGCGCTCGGCCACGTCCTGCTTGAGCCGGCGGCCTTCCAGCCCGACGATCGACCGCTGCCCGAGCTGGATGAGCAACATCTCCTGGGAGCCCTGACCACCGATGAGCCCCAGGACGTCGCGCATGTACTGCTCCCAGGGGAACGCGCTCATGTAGCTCTCGCCGCCCTGGAGGTTCATCACCAGCTGGCCCACCCGCACCGCGGCCTCCGAGACCTGGTGCTTGGCGGTCGTGGCCAACGCGTCGAAGTACGGGTCGCGCCGGGCGGCCCTTGTCGCGTCGAGGGCGCGGTAGAGGCTGGACCTCGCCGACTCCAACAGCATGCGCATCTCGCCGATCGACCGCTCGACGTTGGGATAGTCGAGCACCCGCCGGCCACTGCGCCGCCGAATCGCCAGCGATTCGACACACGCGTCGACGACCCCCTCCATCGCGCCCAGGACGCCGCAGCCGCTCATCGTTCGCCGGTTCCGGGCGTACGTGTTGAGTTCGCTCAGCGCGTCGGAGCGCCAGACGAGCCGCCACTCGGGCAGCCGGACGTCGTGCAGCACGAGCTGGCCCATGCCCATCGTGCGCATGCCCATCGTCTCCAGGCGCACCGCTGTGACGCCGGGGTCGTCGCGCTCGACGGCGAACGCGAGCATGTCGTTCGACGCCTCGTCGCGTACGTAGCAGACGAAGAGGTCCGCGAAGACGGCGCCGGCGAGGAACCGCTTCGCGCCGTTGAGCACCCAGTGCCCGTCCTCGAACCGGGCCGTGGTCTGGTAGTCGTACGGATCGCGGCTCTCGTAGGCGCCCTGCACCGCGAAGCGTCGGCCGGCCACCAGGTCCGGGACGTACCTGTCGATCAGCTCCGTCCGGCCGCTCGACAGGATCAGCTCGGTGTTCTCGACGGTGATGTCGAGAAGCACCGGGAAGCCCGGGTCCCGGGAGATGCGGGCCAGCTCCGCGATCACCACGCCCCACTCGAACTTGTCCCGCCCGGCGCCACCGATCTCCGTCGGCAGGCCGAACTGCAACAGGCCTATCTCGCTGGCCTCCTGGAAGAGGCGACGGTCCAGGGGCTGGCAGGCGCGGTTGCGGAAGCGCGCACCGGGGTTCGCCCGGTCCAGCAGGAACCCCTCGAAGCGCGAGACCGCCTCCCGGCGCAGCGCCTCCGCCTCGCCATCGATTGTCGGACGGTCGGCACCCTCGGCCCGGCGGTCCATGATGTCCGCGGCCCGCAAGCGGCTCGTCACGCGACGTTCACCCCCTCCTCGTCCGTTCGCGCCCGGGTCAGCGCGGCCAGCTCACCCGCGACATCCGCGAGGGTGTGGTCGCCGAGGAAGCGCTCCAGCGGTGCTGTCACGCTGGTGCTCTCCTCGATCTCGAACGAGAACTGCGCGGCGGTCAGGGAGTCGATCCCCAGCTCGCCCAGGGGCTCGTCGGTGGCAACCTCGTCGATCTCCACGTTCAGCAGCTCGGCGAGCAGCGACCGCAACCACTGGAGGGTCGACTCCGCGCCGCCCGCGGTGTCCAGGGTGTCGATGACGTCCTCCTTCATCCGGCGGGGCCTACCTGCGGTACTGCGGCGCGAGCCGCAGCGGCACCAGGGAGAACGCCCGATCGTCGTCGTCAAGCTCTTGCAGATGTGTCACCAGCCGGTCCTCGGCTTCCCGGTCGGGGTCGACCGGCAGCCCGAGCCGCTGGGCGATCCGCCGCACGGCGACCGCCAGCCACGCCGGGTCGGCCGCCACGCCGCCGAGCACCCCGCGACGTTCGTTCCACAGGTGCAGACAGCAGGCCGCGGCATGGACCAACGCGTGCCGGCGGGCGTGGTCGTAGCCGCTGTGGGTGCGGTGCGCCGCCTGGTGCCCGATGGCCGCGCGCGTCTCGTCGCGTACCGCGACCAGCTGTCGTCCGAGTGCGGCGAGTCCGTCGTCGTCGAGCCGCTCGACCGCGGCGTCCAGCAGATCCACCACCTCGTCGGCCCGGCCGTAGACGATCGACGGCCGGGGCGCCCGTGGCGCCCAGGCCGTCACCGGCTCGCCGAAACCGAAGAGCAGGTCCAACGGAAGCTCGGCCGGCCCGCGTCGTCGCACGCCGCTGGCGAGCTGGGCGCGGATGCTCTCCAACTGGACCAGCTTCGTGCCCTCGAACACCGGCGTGATGGCGGCGTCGCGGGCGATCTTCTGGAACGCGCCGTCGGCCACGTTCTCCCGCAGGTACGCCCGGGCGCTGAGCACCTCGCCACACGCACTGACCGCGTCCACGCAGAAGTCGGGCACCACGTACTTGGCCACCGCCGACCACAGCGGCATCCGGTGCAGCGCCACGTCGAGGGCGCGCGCGGCGGCCAACTGGGTGGCCTCGGCGGCCAGCAGGTCGGCGAAGGCGCCGGCGAGCAACGCGCGCACCGGAGGTAGGGCCAGCGCGGGCTGCCCGTACAGGATGCGGCCCCGGGCATGCCGCAGGGCGATCCGCAGCGCGGTGTCGGCGGCGCCGAGTGTCATGCCGCCGACCATGGTCCGGGTGAACTGCAACATGCCGGACACCATCTCGATGCCCCGCCCCGGGTTGCCCAGTGCCGCGCTCGCGTCCAGGTGACAGTCGCGGAACTCGAAGCCGCTGAGATCATGACCGCGCAGGCCGACAGTGCGCACCTTCGGCAGCCGCCGCACCCCCGGCCCGTCGAGGGCAGCGAGATCCGCGAGGAACAGGCCGAAGGACGGCTCGGACGCGGCCAGCACGGTGGCGAACGACGCGCGGCGGCCGTTACCCACCAGCCACTTGCGGCCGTTGAGCACGAACCCGTCGGCGACCGGGGCCGCCGTCGTGGCGGTCGCCAGTAGATCGCTGCCCGCCGCCTCCTCGCTGATCCCCGCCGTGCCGAAGGCGCGGGCCAGGATCAGCTCCGCGACCCGGCGGCGCTGCTGCGGCCGGCCCCACACCCACACCGGCACCGCGGCCAGGAAGGTCGAGCCGAGGCCCACCGAGATCGCCAGGTCACGGCGGGACATGGCCCGCAACACGCCCAGGAGAGACTCGAACGAGGCAAGCCGCCCGCCCTCGTCGACGGGTACGAGGTACTCGTGGCAGCCCGCGGACCACACCGCCTCGAACGCGGCGGTCGGCACCGCCTCGAGTTCGTCGGCCTGGACTCCCGCGGCCAGCGTGATCCCCGCATCCGGATCGAACGGGCAGCCGAGCCGCTGCTCCACCTCGGCCGCGGCGTCGTACGCCGCAAGGGACGAGGCAACCGCTGACGTCGTCATACCCGCTCCACCACGTACGCGTACGGCCGGCCGTCGTCGGCCAGGCGCAGCTCGCTGACGAAGGCGATCTCGTCGCCCAGCCGGTAGCCGGTGGTGTGGACGTCGAACTGATCCCAGAGCTGTCCCGCCCGCAGCCAGGTGACGTCCACCCGGCGGATCCCCTCGGTCAGCGCCCGCCGCAGCTGTGGCGCCCGCGAGCCGTGACGCAGCAGCAGCTCCTCACGGGCCGCGCCGGCGAAACCCAACGACTCCGCCCAGTACCACTGGTCGGCCACTTCGCAGTGGTGCCGATGCACGCGGGTCGACAGCGTCACCGACGCGAGCCGTTCACCGTCGCGCTCGAGCATCGCGCGCAGCGCCGGAACCCGGCTGCGGAAGGGCGAGCGCTCGCGCTCGTCGGCCCCGAACCGTTCGACGATCCGATCGGGCAGGGGAGCGGGTGTGCCCGACAGCGCCTGGTCGCCGCTGAGCTGGAGCGGCACCGACGCGGCCCGGGTACGGACCGCGACCCCGCCGGGACCGGAGATGGTCATCTCCACCTCGAGTTGGGACGAGCGCGGCCCACGGACGCGACCCCGCACGTCGACGAGGGCGTCGTCCGCGTCCTCGAAGCGCAGCGGCTGCTCGTATTCGAGCTGCCACGCCCACAACACGAGGCCCACGCGGTGCTGCGAGACCAGGGTGCGGTGGCTGCACACGTGATCACGCAGCCAACGGGTCCCGGCCTGGAAGCCGAGGCGACCCACCGCCACGGTCTGGAGTTGGTTGGGCGTGAAGTAGCTGGCGTCGAGTACGACCTCGTAGGCGGAGCTGCGCGGCATGCGAGCTAGCCTCCCGAGACGGCCGTGACGATGTCGACGCGGTCGTCCTCGACGGCCTCCCGGTCCAACTCGTCGACGGAGAGCTGTTCCCCGTTGAGCGCGATGAAGTGCGTCGCGCGCACCGCGCCCTCACGATCCGAGAGGACGTCGCGCAGGTTGGGGTAGCGCGCCGCGAGCTGATCCAGGCCCTCGCGCACCGTCGCGCCCCCGACCTCGATCTCGTTCTCGTAGTTGGTGAACCGGAGCAGGATGCCACGAACCTTGATGATCATTGGATGCGTCCCTTCGTGGTGACGGTTGCCAATCCCGGACCACTCACGCCGCTGTGCCGGGCATCTGCCAACGGGTCACGGCGGCCAGCTCGCCGGACAGGTACTGGCGGCGGGCGAGCCAGCGCTGGACCTTGCCGCTGGAGGTCTTCGGCATGGTGCGCGCCTTGATCAGCACGATGGCGTACGGCGTCACGCTCGACTCCCGCGAGCAGCAGCGGCGGATGCCCTCGATGATCGCCAGGTGTTGTTCGTCGGTCATACCGGGGTCGACCTCGTAGACCACCACGAGCCGCTCGACGGCGCCGTCGTCGTCCTCCACGGCGAAGGCGGCGCCACAGTCGCGGCGGATCCCGGCCACGCCGGTCTCGCAGATCTGCTCGATGTCGATCGGGTGGTAGTTGCGACCGTTCAGGACGATGAGGTCCTTTGCGCGTCCGGCCACGAAGAGTTCGCCGTCCGCGACGAAGCCCAGGTCGCCGGTGCGCAGGTAGGGCCCCTCGCCGGTGGCCGTCATCGCGCCGAAGGTGTCGGCGGTCTCGCTCGGTCGGCGCCAGTAACCGGCGGCGACGCTCGGTGAATCGAGCCAGATCTCACCGACCTGGCCGGCCCTGACCGGCTGGCCGGTGGTGGGGTCGACGATCGCGATCCGGGTGTCCGGTCCGGGTACGCCACATCCGACGATCCGTCGGGTGGGCTCTCCGGCCGTCGCCGGCCGAGCCACCCGGGCCACCTCCAGAGCCTCGCGGGCGACCGAGACCGAACGCCATCCGCCCAGGCGGGCGCCGCCGCTGACCAGCAACGTCGCCTCGGCCAGCCCGTAGCAGGGATAGATCGCCTCCGGTCGCAGCCCGTACGGCTCGAAGATCTTGAGGAATCGTTCGATGGTGTCCGGCCGGACCGGCTCCGCGCCGGTGAAGCTCAGTTCGACCGAGGAGAGGTCGAGGTCGACCAGGTCGGCCTCCCTGACCCGCTTGACGCAGAGGTCGTAGGCGAAGTTCGGCCCGCCGGTGTGCGTGGCGCGGTAGCGGGACACCACCCGCATCCAGGACAGCGGTCGGCGCAGGAAGGTGATCGGGGACATGAACGTCGCCGGGATCCCGCTGGCCACCGGGGTCAGCAGACCGCCGATCAGGCCCATGTCGTGGTAGGGCGGCAGCCAGAAGGCCGCCGAGGCTCCGTCGTGCAGGTCAAAGCTGCGGGTGATGTCAGCGGTGTTCGAGATCAGATGGCCGTGGTTCAACATCACGCCACGGGGCAGCGAGGTGGACCCGGAGGTGTATTGCAGGACCGCGAGCGAGTCGCCGGACGACCGGGGCGCGAGGTCGTGCTCGGCGTGGCCCGCCAGGTCGGTCGTGACGACCCGCGGCGCCGGCGCCACTGACGAGTCGGCCAGCCAGTCGGTGATCATGGGCGCGCCGGGCGACGTGGTCAGCACGAGGCTCGCTCCCGCGTCCTCGATGATGGCCATCAGCCGTGACATGGTGCGTGGTTGTCGCGTCGCGCCGGGCGGAAACGCCGGGATGGCCACCACGCCGGAATAGAAGCAGGCGAACAGCGCGGTGAGATAGTCCAACCCCGGTGGGTAGAGCAGCAGGGCTCGCTCGGGCCGCCCGTCGGTGACGTCGAGGATATTGATCGCGACCGCGCGGGCGCGCCGATCCAACTCGCCGTAGGTGATCTCTTCGGCGTGCCCGTCGTCGAGCACGAATCGAAAGGCCAGGGCCTCCGCCGACTCGCGGGCTCGGGCGCGCAGAACGTGCGCGAAGCCCGCTGACGGGCAGCGTGGCAGCTCCGCCAATTTTCCCCCCGTGATTCAGATGTGGTCTGCGAGCAGCGGCACCCGTCGGCCGGCGAGCCGCGAGTCCGCGACCACAACGTACCATCGGCGGCCGTAACTCCGCGTCGCCCATTTCGGACCACCGTTGGTCGGAGGCAGAACATATTGCTAGACGACGTTTGGGCCCTCTGCTAGCCTCCGCCAAGGTGCTTCATGCGAAGCGTCGGCTAGGTCTAACGGGGGATTTTATGGACTCATTGCCGCCACTCGTCATGCCCAATGTGGAGCTCACCAAAGAGGACGTAACGCGTTACAGCCGACATTTGATCATTCCTGAGGTGGGGGTCGCCGGGCAGCGGCGACTCGCCAGCGCCAAGGTGTTGGTGATCGGTGCCGGGGGCCTGGGCTCGCCCGCCCTGCTCTACCTCGCGGCCGCCGGTGTCGGCACGCTGGGGATCGTGGAGTTCGACACGGTCGAGGGCTCCAACCTGCAACGACAGATCATCCACGGCGAGTCCGATGTCGGTCAGCCCAAGGCGACGAGTGCCGAAGATTCGATACGCCGGATCAACAGCGCCGTGCACGTGCGTCTCCATCAACTGAGGCTCGATTCGGACAATGCCGTCGACCTTTTCCGCCAATACGACCTGATCGTGGACGGCACCGACAACTTCGCCACCCGGTACCTGGTCAATGACGCCGCCGCATTGGCGGGAAAGCCTTATGTCTACGGATCGGTCTACCGATTCGAAGGACAGGTGTCGGTTTTCTGGGAAGGCGCGCCGAACGGCCGAGGCATCACCTACCGCGACGTCTACCCGGAGGCGCCACCGCCCGGGTTGGTTCCCTCCTGCGCCGAGGGCGGCGTACTGGGAATGCTCTGCGCCACCGTCGGATCCATCATGGTGACCGAGGCGGTAAAACTGATCACCGGCATCGGTGAGCCTCTGCTCGGCCGTTTGATGATCTACGACGCGCTACGGATGGATTTCATGACGATGACGCTTCGCCCGGCCGCGAACCGTCGGCCGATCGACAGGCTCATCGACTACGAGGAGTTCTGCGGAGTGGTGTCCGGCGAGGCCCGCGACGCGGTGGACGGATCCACAGTCACTCCGCGCGAACTGTACGACCTGCTGAAGGCTGGCGAGGACATCGAGGTCATCGACGTCCGCGAGCCAGCCGAATGGGACATCGTCCACATCGCGGGCGCGACGCTCATCCCGAAGGATCTCATCCTCTCGGGCGAGGCGCTGTCCCGACTGCCCGAGCACAAGCAGATCGTGCTGCACTGCAAGACCGGGGCGCGCTCGGCCGAAGTGCTCGCGGCCCTCAAGCGGGCCGGGTTCACCAACGCCTCCCATCTCCAGGGCGGAGTCATCGCGTGGGCCAAGCAGGTGGAGCCGAGCCTTCCGGTGTACTGAGCCGGAGCAGCCTCGACCGCCCGGCGAGGTCAGGCCTCCGTCATCCGTCGGCCGACCAGCCGGGCGAGCGAGTGCGCGGCGGTCACCGGTCGCACCAGCACGGTGACCTCACTGATCAATCCATCGTCCCCGGTGGCGAGGACGTCCATCCCGGTGATCGACTTGCCGTCCACGGTGGCGGTGAACTCGAGCGCGTGCCGAGGGGAGCCGGCGGTGGCGCGGACCGACCCGATGCTGCGGCCGTCGAACTCCGCCGTGTAGGTGAAATCCTCGAACACCTCCGCCAGCGCGGTGAGCAGTGGTGCCACGGCCGCCCTGCCGCGGTAGGGCTTCGGCATGACCGGGCTGTGGAAGGTGACCTCGGGCGAGAGGGTCGCAAGGATCCCCGGTACGTCCTTTTCCAGCACGGTGCGCCGGAAATCGTCAACCGTTCCCACTGTTTCCCCACTTTCAAACAATTGCCGAAGAATCGTTCAGCTGGCGAGATACGGCGTCGCCGGGTCCAGATTCGGGTCGCGCGACAACACCATCTGGTGCAACCGCTTGAGTCGCGGGCCAGGCTCCATTCCAAGCTCCTCGACCAGCCGGCGATGCAGTTGTCGATAGACCCGCAGCGCTTCCGCGATCCGGCCGGAACGATAGAGCGCCAGCATCAGGTGCTCGTGCAGATTTTCCCAGGTGGGGTGTTCGGCGACGACGCCGTAGAGTTCACCGACGAGGTTGCGTCGGTAGCCCAGCCGGAGATCGAGGTCAATCCGGCGTTCGTACGCGATGATCCGACTCTCGTCGTACTGCCGCGCCACGTTCTCGAGCAGGCCCGAACCACGCACGTCGGCCAGCACCGGGCCCCGGTAGATCTCGAGTGCCCTGGACAACTCCGTGGCCTCCACCGCGGGCAGGCCGGCCGCCTCGGCACGGTCGGCGGCGGCCAGATGCTGCTGGAAGATCGTGAGGTCGCAGCTGTGCTCGGCCAGCGAGAGCTGGTATCCCGACGGGTGACTGACCACGATCCCGGGGTTGACCCCGTCGCCGAGGTGCCGGCGAAGCTTGGAGATGTAGACCTGAAGCCCGGTGTTCGCCGTCCGGGGTGGCGCGCCGCCCCACAACTCCTCAATCAGGCGCTGTGTCGAGACAATCTGGTCACCCTGCGTTATGAGAAGCGCGAGGAGTGACCGCAGTTTCAATGCTCGCGGTGTCCGATTGCAACCGTCGTCCGTGACAATGACCGGGCCAAGGATACCGAATCTCACCTTGCATTCCTCTCGACCAACCGAGGGATTCGGCCGTTAGGCAGCAGCAAACTTCCGCCCACCACAGGTAGGCGGAAATGAATGCTTAACCTGGCCGTAACCCCCCGTCCCCCCATTAGATCCGTGAGTGCCCCCCCGACACCATACACGACACCTAAGATGACCAAAATCGATCGAGTAAAAACGATGCAAAGTGTGATTAATGCGGGCATCCCAATAGCGGGCCAGGGTGCGCATTCAGCCCGCTCTGATGGTCGATACGGACGCGCCCGTCGTGATTGGTCCTGATCGCGGCCGGTCGACGTCAGGATGCAGAGCTTCGCCGCGATTGGGGTTGAATTGGGCCAACCTATCTCGTCGGTCGTCGATGGGTTGGCGGGCCGAATCCGGGCCCCCGGCTCAGTACACCCCGGCCTCGAGACGGCCGGCGTCGCGCCGTGCGCCGTCCGGCGAGAGGGCGGCAAGCGTCTCGTCCAGCACCAGGAAGAAGCGGTCGACATCCTCGACGGACAACTGCCCCATCGTCGCGACGATCGCCACCTCCCGGGTCACCGACGACGCCGGGTAGATGACCACCCCGGCCGCCGACATCGCGTCACAAAGCGTCGCCGCGGTCAACGGCGGCGGGACCTCGAACGCGGTGACCGAACTCGAGCGGTCCGGCGCGGGCACCAACAGCCGCAGGCCGCGCCGGGCCAGACCGACCCGCACCCGCTCGGAGTGGGCCGCATAGCGGGCCGAACGCGCGGGGACGCCCTCGTCCAGGGCGAGCGCCAAGGCCTCGTCCAGCGCGAGGAGCAACTGCACGGCCGGTGTGAACAGCGGCGCGTCGTTGCGCTGCTGAGCCAGGTAGTGCTGGTGCAGATCCAGGTAGAAGCTCCGCGGGCCGACCGCGGCGAGAGACTCGAAGCGCTCCGGCCGGGCACAGACGAAGCTGAGGCCGGCCAACGCCTCGATGCACTTGTTCGCCGAGCCCACCAGCCAGTCCACCGGGTCACGCGCCAGGTCGAGCTGCTCCGCGCCGATGCTGCTGATCCCGTCCACTATGAACTCGGGCCCGGCGGCGCGCACGATCCGGGCGATCGCCGGCACCGGATTCAGGACGCCCAGACTGGTCTCGTGATGCACCATTGCGACGTGGGTGACGGTCGGGCGCGCGTCGAGTGCCTGCTGCACCGCCGCGGGATCGACGGCCCGACCGGGCGGTAGTCGCAGGGTGGTGTGGCGCAGCCGGTGCACCGCCGCGACCTGCTCCAACCGGTCTCCGAAGCGGCCGTTCGACACGATCAGCAGTTCGGCGTCCGTCGGTGGAACGGAGCAGAGCACCGCCTCCAGCGCGGCCGTCCCCGAGCCGGTCAGCAGCACCGACGTGTACTGGTCCGCGCCTCCGCACAGCGCGGCGAGCTTGCGCCGCACCTCGGCCAGACATCGTCGAGTCACCCACTCCCGGTGCCCCAGGTCGGTACGGGAGACCGCCTGGCGCACCGACGACGCGACGGCGACCGGCCCCGGCGTCAGCAGCAACCGGCCGCCGGCGGGGCTCCGTGCCGGTGGACCCACGACCTTCGGCGCGTCGGTCATGACGCGCTGTCCGGGCCGGACGCGGCCACGGTCGGCGACAACCGGCGGACGGTGTCCGCGAGCACCGTGGCGACACGCACGTGCCCGTCGGTGTTGAGGTGGATGCCGTCGTCGCTCCACATGTCCTCGGCCTCGGGGGGCGCCACGTCCACGCGGACGACCGCGCCCCGGGCCGCCTCCGCGCGGAGCAGCTCGTCGAACTCGGCGATCCAGCGCTCCATCCGCCGCCGCCGGAACGCGGAGACCGGGAGCTTCGCCGAGGGCGTCGGCAGCGCCGGCATCAACACGAGCGCGCCGGCCCGCGTACCCCAGTCGAACAGATCCGTCAGCGCGGTCCGCACCGTGCTCATCGGGCTGCCCTGGACCGCGTCGTTCATCCCGCAGTTGATCACCACGAGATCGGGTCGCAGCTGTCGTACCGCAGCCAGCTGGCCCGTGGCGACCTGCGCCGTGGTGGCGCCTTCGGCGCCGGTGTTCACCACGTCCTCGGCCCGGATGCCGAGCAGGTCCGCCAGCCGGCGGGACCAGCCGATCCAACCCCCGGCCGGATCCGGATCGCCACGCCCCAGGGTGAGGCTGTCCCCCATCGAAACGAGCTGCACCGTCGTCACGCTCCGGTGGAAGCCACGGGGTCCGCTGTCTCGTCACGACGGGCGGTCAGCGTCATCAGGTAGCCCACCAGCGCGTCGATGGTGGGGTACAGCCGGGCGGCGCCGAGGTCGACCTCCTGCTGGATGCGGTCCTCGATGTCGCTCACCACGCTGAGGGCGTACACCGAGTCGACGCCGTATTCGGCCAGGTCCACGTCGGGTCGGATGGTCTCCGGGCCCCGGTCGAGGTAGAAGGCCACCCGTTCGGTGAGCCAACTCCTCAGCTCCGCCGCCGAGTCCCCCTGCACAAAGTCAATCACTGCCACTCCCATCAATCAGCACCGACAGAGCCGACCCCGGCCTGCGCGCGGAACCGCCCGGGGCGGGCCGGCGGCGACCGGACAAACGCCGGCGTACCACGTCGTCAACTCGCCCGCGGTGAGACGTTCGCGCACCAGCGAGCGACGCACCTCGCCACCGGTCGTGGCGGTGGGGATGACGGCTGGCGTGCCGGCGCGCCGTCTCGACCACGGCCCGGCCGATCGCACCGTCGCGGAACCCTCCCCCCGGCACCGGACGGCCGCCCTCTCAGACGGCGTCCCCAACGTAACGGAGCCGGCTAATACGCGGCTTAGCGAGAAGCTGCGCGGCCCTATCCCGCCGTTGACTCGTCATCGCGAAGCCCCGCGGGCACGGCTAGCCTGGTCGCCTTGGTCACTGATCAATGCGGGGGTCCGTCGTGGCACACCGATACGCCGCTCTCGACATCGCAGCCGAGCTTGACCTGCTGCTCGGTGACCCGATGGCGGAGGGCACGCCGTTCTCGTTCGAACGGATCGTCGAGGCGGAGGAGCGCGACGCCCTTCCGGACGGCGCCGTCGAGGTCCTCCGGGACTGGGGCTTCGCCGAGTTCCTGGTCCCCGCCGCCCTCGGCGGCCGGCTGCGCTCCCTCGACGAGTTGCTCTTCGTCGCGCGGGCCGTCTCCCGGCGTTCGCTGGCCTTCGCGGTCATGTACGGTTCGGCGCTGCTCGGCGCGAACCCGGTCTGGTTGTGGGGCGACGACGAGCAACGCGGACGACTGGCCAAGGAGATCGTCGGTGGCGCCCTGAGCGCGTTCGCCGTCTCCGAGGCCGACCACGGCAGCGACCTGCTCGCGTCCTCGGTGGCCGCCGAGCCGGTCGCGGGGGGCTTCGTGCTGACCGGGCAGAAGTGGCCGGTCGGCAACGCGACCCGGGCCCGGTTCCTGACGACCTGCGCCCGCACCGGCCCCCGCAGCTTCTCGCTGCTGCTTGTCGACAAGCAGGAGCTGAGCCGCGACAGTTATCAGGAGCTGCCCTTCGTCCGGACCGTCGGGCTGCGCGGCCACGACCTGAGCGGGATCACCTTCGACGGGTCGTTCATCCCGGCCACCGCCGCGATCGGCAACCAGGGCATCGCTGTGGTCCAGGTGCTGAAGGCGCTCCAGATCACCCGCGCCGCGATCCCGGCGATGTCGCTCGGCACGATGGACTCGGCGCTGCGACTCGCCCTGACCTACAGCCACGAGCGGCGCCTCTACGGGGCGCCCATCGCGGACCTGCCGGTCATCCACGACCACCTCGTCCGTGGTCACGTCGATCTCCTGATCGCCGAGTGCGTCGCGGTCGGCGCGGCCCGCGCCCTGACCCTGGCGCCGGAACGGCTCAGCCTCTGGTCGTCGGTGGCGAAGTACCTGGTGCCCGTCATCGGCGACGAGACGGTGCTCAGCATGGCCACCGTCCTCGGCGCCCGCAGCTACCTGCGCGAGGGCGTCGCCCACGGCGTCTTCCAGAAGCTCCAGCGCGACCACGCGATCGCGGCGATCTTCGAGGGGACCACCCACGTCAACCTGCACGGCATCGCCGGGCAGTTGCCCTTCATCGCCGCGCGCCGGCACGAGCAGCGCGAGCCCGGGCAGCTCGACGAGCTGTTCGACACCCTCTTCTCCTGGCACTCCGACGCGCCGACCTGGCAACCGGCCGGCGCCGATCTGCGGCTGACCAACGAGGGACGCGACGAGCTGACCCAGGGCTGGCCCCGGCTGGTCCAGCGGGTCGAGACGGCGTGCGCCCGCCCGGACCGGCCCCCGGTCGCCGACGAGCTGCTGGCGGCCGTGGCGCACCTGTCGCGGATCCACGAGGAGACGTACGCCTCCGTCACCCAGTGGGACGCCCGGTCGCTCGTCGCCATGCGCGCGGCGCACACGCACTGTCTGCTGCACGCCGCGTCGGCCTGCGTGGCGACGTGGTTGGCCAACCGCGAGACGTTCGGCGGGGCCTTCGCCGACGGGGGCTGGCTGCTGTTGTCCCTGCAGCGTCTGCTCGCGCGCCTCGGGGAGCGCGTCGACCTCGCCGAGGGGCCGGCCCGGGAGCTGCTCGCGTCCGCCGTCCGCGCTGCGCAGGCGTGGCCCTCGTACTTCTCCATCCGCTGCCTCGGCAGTGGTCCAGCCGCTGACTGATCACGACGGAGGACATCCCTTGCTCAACGAGGCCTTGCGGCCAATCGTCTCGCCGGTTGCCCGCGCCCTGTACCGACCGCTGATCGAGGGCGCCGAGAACGTACCGCGGCGAGGGCCGGTCATCCTCGCCGCGAACCATCTCTCCTTCGCCGAGAACTGGCTCATCCCGGTCGCGACCCCGCGGTCCGTCCGCTACCTCGTCAAGATCGAGTATTTGCGGACGCCGTCGCTCGGCGGTCGGATGGCCGGCTGGTTCTTCAGCGAACTCGGTTTCGTCGGCGTCCAGCGCGGAGGCCCGCGCGACGCCACGTCGTCGTCGCTGGAGGCGGCGATGGGCGTGCTCCGGGCCGGCCGGGCCTTCGCCATCTACCCCGAGGGCACCCGGTCGCTCGACGGCCGGTTGTACCGGGGGAAGACCGGGGTGGCGCGACTGACGCTGGCCACCGGCGCCCCGGTCGTACCGATCGGTGTCATCGGCACCGACGTGATGCAGCCCGTCGGCGTCCGGGTGCCCCGACGGCGTCCGGTGACGGTCCGCTTCGGCACCCCGATGACCTTCGACGAGTACCGCGACTCGGAGGACCCGGCCGACTGGCGCACGGTGACCGACAAGATCATGCTGGCCATCTCGGAGCTGTCCGGCCAGGAGTACGTGGACGAGTACCAGCAGAAGCGCTGAGCGGGGGAGGGCGGCGGCGGGCCCAGCCCACCGCCGCCCTCCTCGGTCAGCGCCCGGTGCCCGACGGCTGGGCCGGCACCACGTCGGCCGTCGAGCCCGCGTCGACAAGCGGCTCCGCCAGCACCTCGGGATCGTTGTGTCGCTCCGGGCCGGGCTCGCGGACCGCCTCCTTCACCGACACCGGTCTCGGCCGCAGGAGTCGCGCCGCGGGCAGCTCGACGAAGCGGTAGAGCAGCCACGCGACAGTGGTGCAGAGCGCGAAGAGACAGACGACGATCGCCAGCTCGACCGGCAGCGGCGGGCTCTCCGCCGAGGAACCGATCACCCCGGCCGCCACCAGCAGATCCGTCACCACCGGGCCGAGCGGCAGGAACACCAGCAGGTGCGTGAGGTAGAAGCTGTACGAGATCTCCCCGAACCAGACGATCGGCCTCGCGTGCAGGACCGATCGGCCGCCCTTGGCGTCGGCGGTGGCCAGGGCGGCGAGCAGGATCGCGACCGGGATCAGTAGCGCGCCCACCCGCTGGACGCGCTCGGGGAGCAGCAGCGTCACCGCGAAGGCCGCCGCCAGGATGGCGAGACAGCCCGGCACACCGGGGCCGCGCCAGGTGCCGCGGCGCAGGAGCAGACCCACCGCCACGCCGACAGTGAAGTCCAACGCGCGGTGCAGCGGGAGCACCATGGTGAACCAGTACGCGAAGTCCCCGCCGCTCGGAGCGGTGTTGAAGAACGGTGGCCCGGCGTCCTTCACCAGGAACATGTCGCCCACCAGGAACGGCAGCGTGCAGGCGAGCACTGTGGCCACGACGATGACCCGACGCAGGGCCCGGTCCCCGAGCGGCACCAGCGCGGCGAAGAGCACCGGGAAGATGAGGTAGAAGAACGCCTCCGCGCTCAACGACCACGACACCGGGTTGAGCCCGTAGATGACGCTCTGCTGCGGCACCCAGCCCTGGACCATGAACATGTTCGACAACACGTTCTTCCAACCGGGCGGCATGCCCAGCACCACGAGCACCAGGGCCGCGACGGCGGTGGTGGTCGCGTAGATCGGGTAGATCCGCGACACCCGGCGTCGCCAGAAGACCCGGGCGGTGTCGCCGTCCCGGACGACCCAGGTGAGCACGATGCCACTCATCAGGAAGAAGGCGTTCATGCCGCCGAACGAGACGACGGCGACCCACTCCGGGATGGCGTGGGCCACGAACTCGATCCCGCCGCCTTCGACGGCGACGAGTTGCAGCGCCGTGTAGTGGACCATGAACGCCATGGCGGCGAGGACGCCGCGCAGCGCGGTCAGGGAGTCCAGCCGCACCACCTTCGTGCCACGGGCGGCCTTCGCCATCCCCGCCGCCGCGTTCGGCGCGTCGGTGACGGCGCTGCTCACGGACGGACCTTCGCCATTCGGGAGCCCATCAGCTCCGCGAAGTTGCCGGCGAAGAAGCGGTCCTTGACCTTCTCGTCGAAGCCGGCGAGGAACTTCTCCGCCGCGCCGAGCGGGTCGGTGCCGCCCTCGGTGTGGGGGAAGTCCGTGCCGAACATGAACAGGTCCGGGCCGGCCTGCTCGATGAGCCAGTCCAGGGGCTCGACGAAGAAGGCAGTGAACTTCACCTGCCGCCGGACGAAGTCGGACGGACGCATCGACAACGCCCGCAGGTCGGGCTCGGTCCGGCCGAACGCCAGCTGCGAGATGTCCAACTGCTTCATCCAGGGCGCCACCCACAGGCCGCCCTGCTCGATGCATCCACAGCGCAGCGTCGGGAAACGGTCGAAGACGCCGTCGAGCACGAGCATCGTCAGGAACGTCTGCGGCGGGACGTGCATCCCCAGGTAGTCCTTGGACCGGATGTTCTCGCCACCGCCGAGGAAGTCGGCCGGCGGGGTCCGCCCGTTGTTGCGGTACGCGTCCGGCACCAACGCGCCGCCCGTGCAGACGTGCAGGAAGAACGGCATGTCGGCGTCCTGGAGGGTGGCCCAGAAGCGGTCGTACGCGGGGTGCGCAGGGGAGAACTCCGGCGGTGCGACGGAGGGCAGGATGACCCCGTCGCAGCCCAGCTCGATCGCCGCCTCCAACTCGGCGACGCTGCGCTCCGGGTCGGCGAGGGGCACGAACCCGACGGGCAGCAGCCGCCGGTCCACCGAACACCAGTCGACGATCGCGCGGTTCAGGGCGCGACTGCCCCCGTACATCAGCTCGGGCTGGTCGTAGTACCAGAACTGCTCGCTCGCGACAGTGCTGAAGACCAGCTGCGCCGAGAATCCGAGCAGATCCAGGGCGCGGCTGCGTTCGCCCGCATCGGTGCCGCCGAAGCTCTCCCAGCCCTTCATGGTCATCAGGGTCTGCTCGGCGGACGCGCGACGGTCCTGGTCCTCGTAGCGCTGCCGGATGTCGGTCTCGGCGGTGCGGGCCCGCTGCACCTTGTCCGCACCGAAGGAACGGAGCAGCTCGCGTACCGAGGGCTCGGCGTACTCGGTGAGCCAGCCTTCCCGCTCCATCACGTGGCTGTCGGCGTCGTAGTAGACCCGACCTTCTGCGTACGGCATCCGGCACTCTCCTTCAACTCGAACTCGCGGTGGACGTTAGATCGGATCGGCACCCTTCGGCGTGCGTGCGCAACGCGGCGGCTGCGGCCGTGTTAGCGACCGGTTAGCAGGGGGACCGGCAGCGCGGCCGGTACGGACTGGAACGTCGCCTCCGTCCGCATCCCCAGGAAGTCGCCGTCGACCTGGACGGCGATCGGCCGGATCGAGAGCATCGTCAGTCGCTGCTGGTCCTCGGCGGTCACCACGTCCGGCCCGGACAGCGGCGCCTGGGCGGTCATCATCTGCCGCACCACCCGCATCGTCGCCAGCGTGCCGAGCGACGTCAGGCCGAGTACGTCGAGCCCCCTGTCGAACGAGGCGGTGGGGGCCGGCGCCACGGCCCGCTTCCCGAGGTAGGTCCACGGCGCCGAGTTGCAGACGAACGCCATGAAGATGGCCTCCCCGTGCGCGCCGCCGGCCCCGTCGAAGGTCAGCGCCGGATGCCGGCGGTCGGTGCGCAGGTGCTGCCGCACCAGCAGGGTGAGGTAGGCGGCGGCGGGCATCCGCGGCGGGCGGACGCCGACGCCGAAACGCAGCTGCTCGGCTTCCCGCACGATCTCCGCGTCGAGCCCGAGTGAGCACACGAAGGCGAACCAACGGTCCCCGACGAGGCCGAGGCCCAGCCGCCGCTGCCCACCCGCCGTGACCGCGTCCCGCACCAGGCGGGCCGCCTCGCCGAGCTGGTTGGGGAGGCCGATCGACCGGGCGAAGACATTCGTGCCGCCGGCGGGCAGCGGGGCGAAGACCGGTACGTCGTCGGCGACACCGTCGGCGAGCAGCCCGTTCACCGTCTCGTTCGCCGCTCCGTCGCCGGAGGCGGTGAGCACCACGTCGTACCCTTCGCGGCGCGCCGTACGGGCCAGTTCGGTCGCGTGCCCCCGCCGCGCGGTGTCCACCACGTCGAGCCGCAGTCCGCCGAGGATGCCGGTGAGCTCGTCGCGGGCACCGGGATTCATCCGCGTGGCCCGCGGATTGACGATCAGCAGGCACCGGGGCGGCATGATCGGGTGACCTCCTTCTGCGCCGGCAGGGCAGGTTGCTGGCGAGGCGCCACTGTAGGACCACCGGTGCGTGCTCGGCACGGCGGTGAAGTGAGCCGTTAGCGGGCCGTTGTGACCGCGTCAGCGGGGGGTTTGCCGATGACCGTCGAGGCTCGGGGAGGCCGCTAAAATCCTGCTAAACCCATGCCTTCAGGCGGGTGTTCGCGCCCCGGTCGAGCGGTCCGACCCGTGCAATCATCGGCACCTCTGCCGCTGCGAGACGAAGGACGGGTCGCATGGCGATTGGCATCATCGATATGGGGTCCCACGTCCCTGACCACGTCGTGACGAACGACGACATCTGTGCCTGGAGCGGCGCCACCCACGACTGGATCACCAACCTGACCGGTATCGAGGAGCGCCGGTACGCGGAGCCCGAGCAGACCACCTCCGACCTCGCGGTCCTCGCCGCGGCCCCCCTGGTCGCCGACCCGGCCGTACAGGAACGGCTGGCCTGGCTGTTCCTCAGCACCAACTCGCCGGACCAGCCGTCCCCGGCCACCGCCGCCGTGGTGCAGGCGAAGCTGGGCCTGCCCGCGCTGCCGGCGTTCGACGTCGGCGTGGCCTGCGCCGGGGTGATCTTCCACATGGCCCTCGCGAACGCGTTGATGCGCGACGACGCCGGGCAGGTCGCACTGGCGATCGGCGCCGACAAGGTGTCCTCCATCGTGGACCGCACCGACAAACGCACAGTCGCGCTCTTCGGCGACGGCGCCGCGGCGCTGCTGCTCGGCTCGGTGCCCGACGGCTACGGGATCCGCAGCACCAGTCTGCTCACCGACGGCGCCCGCTGGGAGAACATCGGCATCTACGCGGGCGGCGCCCGGCTGCCGCTGACGCCGGAACGCTACGCCGAGGGTGGCCAGTTCACCCGGATGGACGGGCGGGCGGTCGCGGCGTTCGTCCTGCAGACGCTGCCCAAGGTGATCGATTCGGCGCTGGAGAAGGCCGGCCTGGGCCTGCACGACATCGACCGGTTCGTCTTCCACCAGGCGAACGGGCGTCTCCTGGCCGGGCTCGGCAAGAAACTCGGCATCGACCCGGAGCGGGTGCCGACCACGGTGAGCAGATTTGGCAATTCCGGTGTCGCGTCCCTGCCCGTCACGCTGGTGCAGGCCCATCGGGAACGCCCCTTCCAGCGTGGCGAGAAGCTGCTGCTCGCCGCGGTGGGCGCGGGGATGACCGCCGGCGCCGCCGTCGTCACCTGGTACTGATGGTTCGAGAGGCTGCGGAGATCGGATGCGTCTGAAGGGCAAGAACGCCGTCATCACCGGCGGCAACCGCGGGCTGGGCCGGGCCATCGCCCGGCACTTCCTGGCCGAGGGCGCGACGGTCACCTGCGCCTCCCGCACCGGCAAGGGGTGGGAGGAGTTGCACCGCGACGCCCCCGACCGGTCGTTCCACGTGCCGGTCGAGGTGAGCGATCCGGCGTCGGTCGAGCACCTCGTCACGACCGCCGCGGAGTTGATGGGCAGCATCGACATCCTGGTCGCCAACGCCGCCGTCCGGCACGACGGCCGGATCGAGCGGTTGGCGCCGGAGGCCTGGACGGAGACGCTGACGGTCAGTCTCACCGGGGTCTTCCTCTGCACCCGCGCCGTCATCCCGGTGATGGCCGCCAACGGCGGCGGCTGCATCATCAACATCTCCTCCGGCCTGGCCACCCGGGTGGCCGTCGGTACGGCGGCGTACAGCGCGGCCAAGGCCGGTGTCGAGTCGTTCACCCGGACCAGCGCCATCGAGCTCGGCCCGAAGGGCATCAAGGTCAACTGCATCTCGCCGGGGCTGATCGACAGCGGCATGAGCGAGGCCCTGCGGCCGAACGTCGCGCTCTGGGAGATGTACACGAAACGCATCGCCATGGGCCGCGCCGGCCACGAGGACGAGGTCGCCAGCACGGCGGTCTTCCTCGCCTCGGACGAGAGCTCGTACGTCAACGGACATGTGCTCGAAGTGAATGGAGGACTGTTATGGGCGTGAGGCCCTTCCGGTTCGGGGTGAGCCTGCACCACAACTGCGGCGCCGAGGAGTGGGCGAAGAAGTGTCGCCGGGCGGAGGAGTTGGGCTACGACGTCATCCTCATCCCCGACCACCTGCACATGCCCGCGCCGTTCCCGTCCATCGTCGCGGCGGCGTCGGCGACCGAGCGAGTGATGTTCGGAACGTTCGTCCTGAACGCCGCATTCTGGAACCCGCGCCTGTTGGAGCGGGAGATCGCCACCACGCACCGGCTCACCGGGGGCCGTCTGGAGGTCGGCGTCGGCACCGGCTACGCGAAGGCCGAGTTCGACGAGGCGGAGATCCCCTTCGAGTCACCCGGTCGGCGGGTGCGCCAGCTCGACACAGTGGTCCAGCGACTGACGGCGTCGTTCGCCGACCCGGCACAGTGGTCGGACTGCACCTCGGCGCCTCGACTGATGATCGGTGGCAGCGGCGACAAGGTGCTCGGCATCGCCGCCCGCCACGCCGACATCGTCGGCCTCAGCCCGGTGGTCCGGGTCGACACCCCGGAGAAGTGGCGGGCGCTCCCCGCCGAGACGGTTGAGGAACGCGCCCGGTACCTGCGGACGCAGGCCGGTGACCGCTACGACGACATCGAGGTCAACCTCATGATCCCCGCAGTGGTGCTGGCCGACGACCGGCAGGCGGCCGCCGCCTTCGCCCAGCAGACCCGGACGCCGTACCTCACCCTGGAGCAGGTCCTGGACGCTCCGGCGGGTCTGATCGGCACGCCGGAGGAGATCGCCGACCAACTCGTCCAGCGCCGGGAGCGGTACGGCGTCTCGTACATCACCGTCCACGAGGAGTTCATGGAGCCGCTCGCCGCGGCCATGGCCGTCCTGGAGGGCCGACCCAGTTGACCCCGCTTCGCGGGAATCCCCGCTACATCCTCCTGGCGGTGTCGCTCGCGTCGTTCATGACCTCGCTCGACATGACGATCATCAACATCGCCATGCCGAGCGTGGTCCGCGACCTCGACGCCTCGTTGACCACAGTGGCGTGGGTGGCCAACGCGTACCTCATCGTGGTGGCCGTGCTGGTCATCGTGACCGGCCGGCTGGGCGACCTGTACGGCCCCCGCCGGCTGTTCGTCATGGGTTCGGTGCTGTTCACCCTCGCCTCGGCGGCGTGCGGGCTCGCGCAGAGCGAGGGTCAGCTCATCGCCGCCCGGGCGCTCCAGGGCCTCGGCGCCGCCCTGATGTACCCGCAGTCGATGTCGATCATCGTGGCCACGTTCCCGCCGCAGCGTCGCGGCGGGGCGCTGGGCCTGTGGACGGCGGTCTCGGCGCTGGCCTCGATCCTCGGGCCGGTGATCGGAGGCGCCCTCACCAGCATTCTGAGCTGGCGGTACGTCTTCTTCCTCAACCTCCCGGTGGGGTTGATCATGATCGTGCTCTGCCTGGCGGCCGTGCCGCCGCTGGAACGCGGCCGGCGACAACCGCTGCACCTGCTGGCCGTCGTCCTCAGCACTGCCGCACTTGTCTGCCTCACCTTCGGGCTGGTGGAGGGCGACCGGTTCGGGTGGGGGGTGATCTGGGGGCCGCTGAGCATCCCACTGCTACTGGTGCTGAGCGTCGTCCTGGCGGCGGCGTTCGTCGTGTTGCAGAAGCGGCGTCAGGACCGCACCCCGTTGGTGCCGTTCGAGCTGTTCGAGCTGACCAACTTCCGGCTCATGATCATCGTGACCACGATCCTGTCGATCGGCATCGTCGGGACCTCCGTACCGTTGTCGCTGTACGTGCAGGCCGCCCTGGGCTACAGCCCGATCAAGGTCGGGCTCGTCATGACGCCGATGTTCCTCAGCATGGCGTTCGTCGCCCCCTTCGCCGGCCGGCTCAGTGACCGGCTCAGCGCCCGGTACGTGCTGATGACCGGGCTCAGCCTCTACGCCGTCGGAATGGCACTTGTGGTCTGGGTCGCGAACGACGCGACGCCCTGGCAGCACTTCGTTCCCGGCCTCGTCGTGGCCGGTGTCGGCGCTGGCTGCACGTTCGCCCCGATGAACTCCATCGCGATGCACGACGTGCAACCACCGCAGGCGGGGGCCGCGGCCGCGCTGATGATGACCGCCCGCCAGCTCGCCTCGGTCTTCGCCGCCGCCGTGCCCATCGCCCTGCTCCAGGGTCAGCTCGTACGGCGGATGCCGGAGGAGGCTGGCGCGCTGGCACCGACCCTGCCGGCCGGTGTCGGCGAACCGTTCGTGGCGGCCTTCCGCCAGGTGTCGGCGGCCGGCCCGGACGAGACGGTGGGGGAGGTGGTGGACGCGGTGCGGCGCAGCGGAGCGTCACCGGAGGCCGTTGACGCCGCCGGCCGAGCGGCGCACGCCGTCTACACCCACAGCTTCGTGACGGCGCTACGGCCGACGTTGCTGGTGCCGATCGCGTTGCTTCTCGTCGGCGTCGTGTTCGCGGCCCGGGTGGTGCCCACCGGGCGAAGGGCGTCCGGCACACCGGACGCTGTCGATCGCTCGGGTGCCGCTGAAGAGTCCGACGCGCTGCCACGGCCGGTAAGCTGATCAATGTTGTCGGGTCGACGCGGCGGGTGTGATCGGAGGCGGGAATGATCTACTGGGCACTCAAGTACACGGTCGGCTCGGCCGTGAAGGTGGTCTACCGGCCCGAGGTGGTGGGCCGCGAGAACCTGCCGGAGACCGGTCCTGCCCTGTTGGTCGGCAATCACCCCTCCTTCTCGGATTCGGTGTTCCTCTCGGCGGTCATGCGCCGCAAGGTCGTCTACATCGCGAAACTCGAATACTTCATCGGCACCGGGCTCAAGGGCCGGCTGCGGCGAATGGTGATCAGTGGGATGGGAAACATCCCGGTCGACCGCGCCGGTGGACGCAAGGCCGCCTCGTCGCTCGGGACCGCCCAGGAAGTGCTGGAGCAGGGCGGCCTGGTCTGCATGTACCCGGAGGGCACACGGCCACCGGACAACCGGCTCTACCGGGGCAAGACCGGGGCGGCCCGCATCGCGCTCGCCACCGGTGTGCCGGTCATCCCGGTCGCCATGCTCAACACCTACGAGATCCAGCCGCCGGGAAAGCTGATCCCGAAGGTCATGAAGGCCAGGATGGCCGTCGGTACGCCCATCGACCTGACGCCATATCGGGACCTCTCGGCAAGCGTCGCCTCGCGGGCTCTGACCGACGAGATCATGCGACGGCTCCAGGCTCTGTCCGGTCAGGACTACGTGCACATGTACGCGCAGGCCGCCAGGCAGGAGTTCGACCGCGGCGTGCGACCGCCGGCCTGCCCGGAGGGCCCCCCGGCGTCGGGGGTCGGCGTCACGACGTCGACGGGTGACGCCGCGGTCAACTGACCGGGCCCGACGCCCTGTCCTCGTGGGGGAGGTGACCACCGGTCCAGGTCACTGTGGTCAACCGTGCCCCGAGCAGTCGCCGCGCGCGGGCCACCTGACGGGCGCTCGCGTTGACCAGCACCGCGCGTTCCGCGCCGGCCAGGACGGGCAGGTCGGACAGCGAGTCGCTGTACGCCACCCGCCAGGGCGGCGTCACCCCCTGGGCGGCCAGCTCCACGACCTTTGTCGCCCCGTAGTTGTGCACGATCAGCTTCGGCCCGCGAATGTGTGAGGCGACCAGCTCGACGTCGGCGAGGCCGATCGCGTCGAGCACCGCGCGCGCCAGGGTGTGCTCGCAGCCGGTGACCACGACGACCCGGTCGCCCGCGTCGAGGTGGGCACGGATCATCCGCAGACCGGGCGCGATGATCCGCTCCGGCTCGTCGCCGAGGTCCGCGCCGAAACGCCCAAGTTCGGCTCGCAGCTGCTCGGCGCTGCGGCCCAACAACCCGATCCGACTCATCCACCACGCCGCCCGCGGGCGGTAGGCGGGAAGGGCGACCATGGGCGCGAGGAGAACGGCGAGGATGACGGCGAGCGGCAGCCGAGCGCCCGCGAAGACAATGCGTCGCATGAAGAGCCCGAATGCGTCGCCGCGCAGGAGTACGCCGTCGAAATCGAAGATGACAGTGTCGGCGGAGGGCGCCCTCATCGGTCTATCGGCTCCGGGGCCACAGGTCGGTCGACATGCGCCGAGTCTACTGGAGCGCGTTTACGACAAACGGCTGGATCGCTTTCCGCTCGCTGAAGCGACAGTTTCCTTCCCCTCCCGCGCCGCCGGCGGTCGCGACGTGTCGCGGGACGAGGACGGCCGACACGGTCGTGGTCGCGCGGGGTACGGTCTCCGAGCCGGGGAGGCTGCCGCCCGGCTCAGTCCGAGGATCTGCCGGCCGCCCGGCCCGAGGTCAGCTCCGTCCGCAACACGTCGAACGCGTCGTTGATCAGCTGACGCAGGTCGCCGTCGCCGTCGCTCTCCGCCCAGTACCGGATGGCCTCGGTGGTGGCCGCCAGCGCCGCCGCCACCAGGACCCGCAGGCGAAGCTTGTCTCCGGGATCGCTGCCGCTGGCCGTCAGGGCCTGGAGGAGGAGTTGCTGGTCGGCGTCGCGGCGTTGGCCGGTGCCGGCCCGCAGCGCGGGCGTCCGGTGAACCAGCCTCAGGCGCGACAGCAGCACCTCGCGGTCGCTGTCGTACAGGTGGGTGAGACCGTTCGTGAGGGCGTGTCGAATCTTGTCGACAGCGGGCTCGTCGGCGGGCCGCTCGGCGATCAGGTCGGCGATCATCGGGTCGTAGTCGTCCTGGAGCGCCGCGTCTTCCTTCGTGGGGAAATAGCGGAAGAACGTCATGTGGGATACGCCGGCGGCGGCGGCGATCTCCTCGACCGTCGTCGCGTCGAAACCCTTTTCCAGAAACAGTCGGATGGCATTCGTTTGAAGAAGGGCGCGGGTGCGTTCCCTTTTTTCCCGACGCCAGTCGGAGCCCGAGGCTCGGGAGAGGTCGGCTCTGCTCACAGTGGGTTCCATCTGCGCGGAGGCATCTGACTACGGTGGCAGCCTAGCCCTTGCTCGGCGCGGCAGTGGTCACCCCGGTGTCGTCGGCGGCCACCGCCGCGGGCGAGTCGCCGCTCGGCAGGAACGCCAGGCACAGCACGGCACCCGCCACGGCGAGGCCGAAGCAGCACCACATGACAGTCGACATCCCGTCGACGTACGCCTGGTGTGCGGTCCGCAGCAGCCCGGCGCCGGACGGTCCCAGGGTCTCGGCGACAGCGGCCGCGCCGAACACCGATTCCCGCACCGTGTCGGCGGCGGCGGCCGGCAGCCCGCCGAGCGCCGGATCGAGGTCTCTCCGGTAGACGCCGGACAGCACACTGCCCATCGCGGCCACCGCCACGGCGCTGCCGACCTGGCGCAGCGTGTTGACCACCGCCGAGCCGCTGCCCGCGTCGCCGTCGCCCACCGCGCTTACCGCCGCCGCCAACGAGGTGGCCATCACCGCGCCGACGCCGAACCCGCAGCCGGCCAGGCCGACCGCCAGCCAGACGTACGCGGTTCCCTGGTCGACCCGGGCGAGCAGGAGCAGCCCGGCGCCCAGCACCACCAGGCCGGTGAGCACGATGCCCTTTCCGCCGACAGTGCGGTCCAGGCTGGTGGCCAGGGCGCCGGCCACCAGCAGACCGGCCATCATCGGGATGATCCGTAGGCCGGTGCCGAGCGAGTCGAAGCCTCGCACCGCCTGAAGATAGAGCGGCACGACGAAGATCACTCCGGCGAGCGCGAACGCGACGATCATGATGGCGACCGTGTTCCAGGCGAACCGCGGCGTCCGGAAGAGCGGTAGCGCCATCAGCGGGTGCGCGACCCGGCGCTCCCAGGCCACGAACCCCGCGCCCGCGACCACCGCAGTGCTCAGCAGGGCGACGGTCAGGGCGTCCGACCAGCCCGACTCGGGGCCCCGGATGACGCCGTAGACAAGCGTGACAGTGGCGACGACGGCGAGGATGCCGCCCACGACGTCCAGCGGGCGTCGCGTGTCGCCGCGCGACTCGTCGATCAGCAGCAGGCCGGCCACGAAGGCGACCGCCAGGACCGGCACGTTGATCCAGAAGACCGAAGACCACGAGTAGCGCTGGAGCAGAGCGCCGCCGACGATCGGTCCGAACGGCATCCCCGCGCCGACCGCGGCGGTGAAGACCGCCATCGCCCGGGTCCGCTCACGCCCGGAGAAGGTCGTGATGACCAGCGCCGGGGTCAGCGGGAGGATGATCGCGGATCCGACACCCAGCACGGCGCGGGCCGCGATCAGCTGGCCCGCCGTCTCCGACAGCGCGGCCGCGACCGAGGCGAGGAAGAACAGGCCGAGCCCAACCAGCATGATCCTCTTGCGTCCGACGCGGTCGGCGATCGCACCGAAGGGCAGCATCGCGCCGGCGATCGCCAGCGAATAGGCGTCCACGATCCACTGCAGGTCCGCGGTGCCGGCGTGCAACGAGCTCGAGATGCTCGGGAGCGCCACGTTCAGGACCGTGAAGTCGAGACTCAGCACCAGCACGGCCAGGCAGACAGCGACAAGCATCCACCAGCGACGGTCAATGTGTACGAGCATTCCGCGACCCCTAAAGTTAGTGACTAACATGTTAGAGGCTAACTTAATGGCAGCGGCCGCGACAACCTCCGGGCCATCTCCGCGGAGCGGATTTGAACTTACGCCCGTTAACTTAGCCGCTCGCCTAACGGCTGTAAAGTTATGGGACCGCCCCGCCGGCACGTCGCCGGCAGCGGCACGGCTGATTCGCACCCGGCAGGCCGCCCGCGCGGCGAGACCCGTGCCTAGGCCGGAGCGGACGTCGGCCATACGCTGGCACCCGGAAGAAGGACGCGGGCGCTCCGCACTCGTCAGGCGGCGTGGCCCGCTCCGTTGCGACTCAGGGCTGGGTACTGCATGCGCGTCATTCCGGGTAGGACTCCGAAGTACATGGTCATCCGCGACGATCTGATCAGGCGGATCGGCAGCGGCGAGTTCGCTCCCGGCGACGCCCTGCCCGGCCAGCGACACCTGAGCGAGGAGTACGGCGTCAGCCTCATGACGCTGCGGCAGGCGCTGGACGAGCTCTGTGGCCGGGGCGTGGTGGAGCAGCTTCCCGGCAAGGGCACCTACGTCCGGACGAAGCCGGTCCCGTACTCGATGGGCAATCTGCGTAGCCTCGCCGACGACCTGCGCGCGCACGGCATCGAGGTGCTGACCCGGGTGCTCGGCCACGGGATCGTCGCGGCGCCCGACGACATCGCCGCCCGGTTGGGGATCTCCGCGGGCGCCGAGGTGTTCCGGCTGGAGCGGGTCCGGGTCGTCCGGGGCGCTCCGCTGATCCACCAGCTGTCCTACCTTCCGCAGCCGTTGGGTGGCCTACTCAAGGGCGTCGACTTCGAGAAGAACGAGCTGTACGCCGTACTCGCCGAGCGGGCGGGCGCGGTGGCCGCGCAGGCCGAGGAGACGATCTCGCCGGTGCTCATGCCCGAGCGCGTCGGCGACCTGCTCGGACTGCCCGCCGGCGAACCGGCGATGCGGAGCGAGCGGGTCACCCGCGACGCCGACCGGCGCGCGCTGGTTGTCGACGTCGCCATCCTCGCGGGGAGCAGCGTCGTGATCAGGAATGTCCGCGAGGTCGGCGGCCATCAGGTCAGCTACGCGGTTGGCGACGACGCCGGGCGGTCCGGGGTCACCAGCCCGCGACAGGGCTGACGGGAGGGGTGGCGGTCCCCGCCACACGCCCACCGAGACTGTTCTAGAACTATCTCGCGACAGATCTAGAACGTTGACGGGCAGCTCTGCTATAAAGACCTCAACGTTCTAGAACTGTGAGGGGATGTGTCGTGGATCAGCTCCTACGCTCCGCCCGCCCAGCCGCCCCGGTCGACCCCCGCCGGCCCTCGGGCCTCGGCAGGTTCGGTGACTACGGCGGACGCTTCGTTCCGGAGTCGCTCGTTCCGGCCTGCATCGAGGTCGAGCAGGCTTTCACCGAGGCCTGGGCGGACCCGTTGTTCCGGGGCGAACTGAACCACCTGCTCGCTGTCTACGTCGGCCGGCCGACGCCGCTGACCCCCGCGACGCGACTCTCCACGGAACTGGGCGTCAACCTGTCGCTCAAGCGGGAGGACCTCACCCACACCGGGTCCCACAAGATCAACAATGTGCTGGGCCAGGCGTTGCTGGCCCGGCGGATGGGCAAACGGCGACTGATCGCCGAGACCGGCGCGGGCCAGCACGGCGTGGCCACCGCCACCGCCGGTGCCCTGCTCGGCATGCCGACCACCGTCGTGATGGGCGCGAAGGACATCGAACGGCAGCAGCTCAACGTCTTCCGGATGAAGATGCTGGGCGCCGAGGTGGTGCCGGTGACCGCTGGCAGCCGCACCCTCAAGGACGCCTGCAGCGAGGCTCTGCGGCACTGGGTCACCTCCGTCGAGGACACCTACTACTGCCTCGGCTCGGTGATGGGCCCACACCCGTACCCCTGGATGGTCCGCCAGTTCCAGCGGGTGATCGGTGACGAGGCCCGCGCGCAGTGCGCGGCCGACCTCGTCACCGGCACCCCCGACTACGTCGTGGCCTGCGTCGGCGGTGGGTCCAACGCGGCCGGCACGTTCGCCGGCTTCATCGACACGCCGGCCCGGCTGATCGGTGTCGAGGCGGCCGGTGGCGCCGCGATCAGCGCCGGCGCTCCCGGCGTGCTGCACGGCTTCCGCTCCCTGGTGCTCCAGGACCAGCACGGGCAGATCAGCGAGGCCCACTCGATCGCCCCCGGTCTGGACTACCCCGGCGTGGGGCCGGAACACGCGTACCTGGCGGAGTCGGGCCGGGCCACCTACGTGACAGTGGACGACGACGAGGTGCTCGCGGCCACCCACCGACTGGCCCGCACGGAGGGCATCCTCTGCGCGCTGGAATCGGCCCACGCGGTCGCCTGGGTGATCCGGGCCGCCGGTGACGGCACCATCCCGCCGGGTGCGACGGTGCTGCTCACGCTCTCCGGCCGGGGCGACAAGGACATGGCGACCCTGATGGAGCTGTCGTGAACGCACTGGAGACCCGGGCCCGCGCCGCCAAGGCGGCCGGCCGCAAGCTGCTCGTGCCGTACGTGACCGGCGGGGTCACAGGGAACTGGACCGACCTGTTGCGGGCCGCCGTCGACGCGGGCGCCGACGCCATCGAGATCGGCCTCCCGTTCTCCGATCCCATCCTGGACGGACCGGTCGTTCAGGAGTCGTCGCACCGCGCTCTGCTCCGGGGCGTCACCACCCGGCGGATCCTCGACGAGGTCACCCGGCTCGCACCGCCCGTGCCGTTGATCGCGTTCAGCTACGCCAACCTGGTCCTGCACGGCGGAGCCGACCGGTTCTGCGCCGCGCTCGCCGATGCCGGGGTGGACGGTCTGATCGTGCCGGACCTGCCGGTCGACGAGATGGAGCCGGTCTCCACCGCGGCGGCGGGCCGATTGCTCGACCTCGTGTTGCTCGCCTCCCCGGCGACCGCGCCGCGGCGCCGCATCGAGATCGCCACGCGCAGCCGGGGCTTCGTCTACGCGGTCAGTGTCATGGCGACCACCGGCGAGCAGTCGACGTTGGGCGAGGCCGGCGAGCAGTTGGTGACGTCGCTGCGGCAGGCAACGGATCTGCCAGTGGTTCTCGGCTTCGGGATCTCCGGCCCGGAGCAGGCGGCCGAGGCCGGTGGGTACGCCGACGGCGTCGTGGTGGGCTCGGCGCTGATGCGTCGCGTGCTCGACGGTGCCTCGGCGGTGGAGCTCGGTGACTTCCTGACCCAGCTCCGGACGGCGCTGGACGCGCCGCGTCTGGTCGGCTGACCGCTCAGGCGGTGTGCTCGGCGGCCAGTTGCCCGTCGACGTAGGCCCTGATCCGCTGCGGCCAAAAGCCGCGTCGCCGCGCCACGTCAGCGCTCGACGGCGCGGGCGAGTTCACGCAGCAGCTCGGCCAGTCGGCGGGCGTCGGCGGGGTCGAGCTTTTCCAGCGCCTCGCGCTGCACAGCGAGCCCAGCCCCGACGGCCTCGTCGACCAGGTCGCGGCCGCTGGGGCTGAGCTGCGCGCGTAGTGAGCGGCGGTCGCTGGGATCGGGGGTACGCGTGATGAGCCCGGCCTTCTCCAGTTTGTCCAGCCGCCCGGTCATGCCACCCGTGGTGAGCATGAGGGTGTCGGAGAGCTGCTTGGGGGAGAGGTTGAACGGTTCGCCGCTGCGGCGCAGCGTGGCCAGCACGTCGAACTCGCCGCGCCCGATGCCGAGGCGCTGGTAGGCCCGCTCGGTCCGCTCGCCGATGGCGGCGGCGACGCGGTAGACGCGGCCGAAGACCTCCATCGGCAGCAGGTCGTCGAGGTCGGGACGCTCATCGCGCCACTGGCCGATGATCGCGTCGACGGCGTCGTGGGTCATGCCCAGCATGATAGCTTGACGGAAACTAGCTTAGTAGTAACTTAGTGCCAAGCTATTTGTGGAGGAGTCGTCATGACCTACACGGCAGAGTCGGGCGCGGTCAGCGCCGCGTACCATCCGGAGGGCGCACAGGAGCGAGCGGTGATGAGGTCCGGCACTGTCGGTCGGTTCGTCGCCCCGGGCAGCGCCACCCAGGGGCGCTTCGGCCTCTACGAGTGGCGGATGCCGGCCCGCGCCGGCGGGGCCGACGCACACTTCCACCGGACCTTCTCCGAGTCGTTCTATGTGGTGTCCGGGACGGTGCGCCTGTACGGCGGGTCGGGTTGGATCGACGGGCGTCCCGGCGACTTCCTGCACGTGCCCGAGGGGGGCGTGCACGGCTTCCGCAACGACAGCGACGCCGAGGCGGTGATGCTGATCCTCTTCGCCCCGGGCATCGCCCGGGAAACGTACTTCCGCGAGCTTGCCGAGATCGCCGCGACCGGCCGGACGCTGTCCGAAGAGGAGTGGACCGACCTGTTCGCCCGCCACGACCAGTACCGCGCCTGAAACCCGCGCCCGGCGCGCCTGTGCACCGGCGGGTCAGCTCTCGCCGGGTGGCCGGCCGCATGTGCTCGCCGCCGTACATCTGATGTATGTGTCGCCGGAGCGGCATCCGCCGGCATCCTCCCGGCGCCCGGCTCCGCCGGACCGCGCCGGCCCACCGCCGACTTCCCGGCGATGATCCTTGGCCGCAGGGCCTCGTGGTGCGGATTGTACCCGTCAATCGATCGTTGCCTATTGCGTGGCGCCGGAGTAACCTTCGCGAAACACATCAGATGTCTGGCTGACTCGGGCCCGGCACTGACCTGCTCCACAAGGTCCTGGTCGGCCCGAGAAGCGGACCCATCTCGGTTACCACAGTTGTCACGCATCGGGGTGGCCGGATCGGTCACCGTTTGGAGGATCGATGTCAGACCTGACCCGCCGCCAAGCCCTCAAGATCGGCGCAGCCGGTGCGGGTGGTGCCCTCCTGCCTCTGCCCTGGACGGCGGTGGCCCAAGCGGACTCGGTGGCGCCGCCGCAGGTGCTGGCCGCCAATGACCTCGCGCTCTGGTACGACGAGTCCGCCGGCACCGACTGGCTCAGGGCGTTGCCGATCGGCAACGGCCGACTCGGCGCCATGGTCTTCGGCAACGTCGACACGGAACGACTTCAGCTCAACGAGGACACCGTCTGGGCCGGCGGACCGCACGACCCCAGCAACACCCGAGGCGCGGCGGCGCTGGCGGAGATCCGGCGGCTGGTCAACGCGAACCAGTGGACCCAGGCCCAGGATCTGATCAACCAGACGATGATGGGCAACCCCGGCGGCCAACTGGCCTACCAGACCGTCGGCAACCTCCGGCTCGCCTTCGGGTCCGCCAGCGGAGCGTCGCAGTACAACCGGACGCTGGACCTCACCACCGCCACCGCCACGACGACGTACGTGCTGAACGGCATCCGATACCAGCGGGAGGTGTTCTCCAGCGCACCGGACCAGGTCATCGCGATCCGGCTGACCGCCGACCGGACCGCCTCGATCAGCTTCACCGCCACCTTCGACAGCCCGCAACGCACGACGGTGTCCAGCCCGGACGGCAGCACGATCGGCCTCGACGGCATCTCCGGAAACATGGAGGGCATCACCGGCCAGGTCCGCTTCCTCGCGCTGGCCAACGCGACAGTCAGCGGCGGCAGTGTGTCCAGCTCCGGCGGCACCCTGCGGGTGACCGGCGCCACCAGCGTCACCCTGCTGGTCTCCATCGGCACCAGCTACGTCAACTACCGCAACGTCGGCGGCGACTACCAGGGCATCGCCCGGCAGCGCCTCACCGCCGCGCGGGCCAGCAGCTACGACCAGTTGCGCAGCCGGCACGTGGCCGACTACCAGGCGCTGTTCGGGCGGGTGACCCTCGACCTGGGCCGCACCTCCGCCGCCGACCAGACGACGGATGTCCGGATCGCCCAGCACAACAGCGTCAACGACCCGCAGTTCTCGGCGCTGCTGTTCCAGTTCGGCAGGTACCTGCTGATCTCGTCCTCGCGGCCCGGCACCCAGCCGGCCAACCTCCAGGGCATCTGGAACGACTCGCTGACCCCGTCCTGGGACTCGAAATACACAATCAACGCCAACCTGCCGATGAACTACTGGCCGGCCAACACCACAAACCTGGCCGAGTGCCACAACCCGGTCTTCGACCTGGTGAGGGACCTCTCCGTCGCCGGAGCGCGGACCGCCCAGGTGCAGTACGGCTCCGCCAGTGGCTGGGTCACCCACCACAACACCGACGCGTGGCGGGCCACCGCGGTGGTGGACGGCGCGTTCTGGGGCATGTGGCAGACCGGCGGCGCCTGGCTGTCCACGTTGATCTGGGACCACTACCTGTTCAACGGCGACATCGAGTTCCTGCGGACGAACTACCCGGCCATGAAGGGCGCGGCGCAGTTCTTCCTCAACACCCTGGTCACCGAGCCGACCCTCGGGTACCTGGTGACCAACCCGTCGAACTCGCCGGAGCTCAGCCACCACGCGAACGCCAGCGTGTGCGCCGGTCCCACGATGGACAACCAGATCCTGCGGGACCTGTTCGACGCCTGCGCCCGCGCCAGCGAGATCCTCGACGTGGACAGCACCTTCCGGGCCCAGGTTCGCGCCACCCGGGACCGGCTCCCTCCGATGAAGGTCGGCTCGCGCGGCAACATCATGGAGTGGCTCTACGACTGGGTGGAGACGGAGCCGAACCACCGGCACATCTCGCACCTGTACGGTCTGGCCCCCAGCAACCAGATCACCAAGCGCGGCACCCCGCAGCTGTTCGAGGCGGCCCGGCGGACCCTGGCGTTGCGCGGTGACGACGGCACGGGCTGGTCGCTGGCGTGGAAAATCAACTTCTGGGCTCGGATGGAGGAGGGCAAGCGCGCCCACGACCTGATCCGCTACCTCGCCACCACCGCACGGCTCGCGCCCAACATGTTCGACCTGCACCCGCCGTTCCAGATCGACGGCAACTTCGGCGCCACCGCCGGCATCGCCGAGATGCTGTTGCAGAGCCACGCCGGCGAACTGCACATCCTGCCCGCACTGCCGCCGGCCTGGCCGAGCGGGCGGGTGACCGGCCTGCGGGGCCGCGGCGGGCACACGGTCAGCGTCACGTGGAGCAACGGGCTGGCCAGCGAGCTGCTCCTGCGCCCGGATCGCGCCGGCACCGTCCGCCTGCGCGGCCGGCTCCTCACCGGCACCGTCACGATGGTCGACACCGCCGACGGTACGGCCGCGCGGACCACCCGGATCGAGACCGACCTCATCGAGGCCACCGTCCAGGCCGGACGCACCTACCGGGTCACCAGTTCGGGGGGCACCACAAGCCCCACGCTGGAGCAGAGCTTCAGCAACGTCGGCATCACCAGTGACAGCAACACCAACGTCGGCAACTTCGACGGTGGCGGGGCCTCGCTCTCCGCGCAGGCCCTGGCGCAGGCCGGCGCCAGCCCGGGCGGCACGGTGAGCCGCAACGGGGTCAACTTCCGCTGGCCCAACGTCAGCTCCGGGGCCGCCGACAACGCCATCGCCTCGGGCCAGACCATCAGCGTGACCGGCACGGGCAGCACGCTCGGCTTCCTCCTGACCGGCACCTACGGCGCCCCGTCGGGAACCGGCACCGTGGTCTACGCCGACGGCACCCGCCAGACGTTCACGCTGAGCACACCCGACTGGTACGGCGGGCCGAGCTCCGCGGGCACCGCCGCGATCGTGTCCGCGTACCAGAACCGGCCCAACAACCAGCGGCAGAACACGGCCGCCTGCATCTACTACGTGGGTGTCGCGTTGCAGAGCAAGGCGGTCGCCCAGGTCGTGCTGCCCAACATCAGCGCCCGGCCGGCGACCAACGTCGTGACAATGCACATCTTCGCCATCGCCATCGGGGGCTGACCGCTTCGGTCCCCGCACCGGTGAACGCGTCCGGGCCCGTCCCCCACTGGGGGACGGGCCCGGACGTCGTCCGTCGGGCGTCAGCGGATGCGCTCACCCCGGCTCTCGATCCGGAAGTAGTCGAACGAGACGTCGAGGTCGGTGGAGGTGCCGGCCCGGTTGAAGGCCAGCAGCCCGGCCTTCGTCGGCTCGGCGTCCAACGTCGTGGAGCCGATGAAGCGGTAGACCTTCCCGTCGCGTGAGTAGTAGGCGCGGTAGGTGTCTCCGATCTTGGCGAGTCGCAGCCAGATGGCGCCGTCGGCCCCGACGATCCGCTGGGCGTCCGCGCCGGTGATCTCCACCGTCGACGTCGCGCCGTTCTGCTCGCGGAGCAGGACGATCCGCACCTTGTTGACTGCCGCTGTGGCGCTGCCCATCTCCCAGGCGAGCTTCACGTAGTTGTTGTCGTCGGCGTACCCGATGACGCCGCCCTGTTCGTTGTTGTTGGCCAGCGGGCGGGAGAAGACGATCCTGGATTCCGCGGTCCAGTCACCGTCGACGTCCTGGAGGGCCAGGTTCTTCGCGGTGTTGGTGGCGCCCTGCAGGTCACCCTGCTGCGCGGTGATGACAAGCGAGCCGTCGGCCAGTCGCCACCGGCTCTCGTCCGGTCGTACCCACTGCCACTGGGCGCCGAGCGGGGTCGCGCCGAACTCGTCGCTGCCCGTGCTCGTGGTGTTCAGGTCCACCGTGTAGACCGACGTCGCCGCGCCGTTCGTGACGGTGACCCGAGCCTGCCCGGTGGCGCTGTCCGCCTGCTCGACCGCGACGGTGGCGGCGGGATCGGCGGCAACGGCGGTGACCGTCGGCACCGCCGTGGTGCCGGCCGGCATGAGGGCGTTGTAGTGCAGCACCGTCGGTGCGAAGGAGCTCAGCGGCTCGCCGTCGACGCGCAGGCTCGTCAGCGTCGTGTCGGGCACCAGGTTGAAGACGTAGTTCTTCACCAGTGGGCCGAAGAAGCTCTCCGTCGTGACCTTGACGATCGCCTGCCCGGGAACGCTCGCCGCCTGGGACACGATCTGGTAGCGCGCCTTCCGGTCGGTCGTCCGCACCTTCGTGATGGTGGGCGAGCCGCCGGCCGGCACCGGAATGGTGTACGACGTGTCGGACAGGTTGAAGCCGCCGAACTCCGTACCGTTGACGACGATCTTCGCCGAGAGGGGCGCGTCGTCGACCGGGATGTCCCGCCCGCTGAACTCCTTCCAGTACGTCACCGACGTGTCCCGCCAGTCGGCGGCGTCCGCCTCGTGGACGGCCAGCTTGGCGCGTACCTCGGCGAACCGCCGCGCGTCGATGTCGGTCCCGAGCGTCTCCCAGGTCTCCCGCATCCAGGTCACGTACTGGACGCCCATCTGGTAGCGGTAGACCAGCTCGTCCCAGAACGTTCGGCCGCTGTCCATCCGATGGCCCCACGGCACGTGGTGGAACCACATCAGCAGGTTCTCCGGAACCGAGTCGATGTCCCCGTACCGCCGCTGGAGCCGGGGGAAGTACTGGGCGGCCAGGTTGCTGCCGGTCGGGGAGCGGTCGAAGCCGAGACCGACGCTGTCGGCCTGGTTGTAGTAGACCGGGCTCCAGTCGTCGCGGCCCGCCCAGTCGGCCGGGTCGGGGCGGTAGTGGGCGCCCTCGGCGAACTGGTGGCCGATGCCCAGCGGCGTCTGGTAGCTCACCAACGCCTCCCACGACCCCATCATCATCTTCCGGATGGTGTCGACGACACGACGGTCGTTGCTCCAGGTCATGCGGACCCAGTCCGTCGCGATGTCCGACGAGTCGAGCGTCCAGTCCCACGCCTGCCGGCCGAAGGCGAAGAGGTTCGCCTGGGAGAAGTGGTGCCCGGTCAGGTTGTCGGCGTTGCCGAGATTGGCGACACCGACGATCGCGGTGTCCCGATGGTGCTGGGCGGTCCCGTCGACGATGTCGCCGACCAGGCGCTCGCGCAGCAGCTTGCCGTGCTCGTCGGTCGCGTACGTGTCGGTCTTGAGGATCTCCTCGTACATCGGGCCGAGGTAGGTCAGCATCCAGTTCTGACCCGTGTACTCCTGCGTGACCTGGAGCTCCAGGGCCTGGTTGGTGTTCTCCATCCGGCCGAACATCGGATGGATGGGCTCCCGGGCCTGGAAGTCCAACGGCCCGTTCTTGGTCTGTAGGAACACGTTGTCGGCGAAGCGTCCTCTGGTGCCGTCCGGTTGGACCTCGTCGTCGATCGGCCCGAACTCCAGGTAGGCCCGCTTGAGCCGGTCGTTGTCGACCTCGGCGTTGTAGACGAACGTCCGCCAGTGGACGGTCATGCCGAGTGGCGCGACCGCCGCGCCGATGGCGTTGGCGCCGTCGCCGTGGTCGTACCCGAAGTCCTGTGGCCCGGGCTGGCCCTCCGAGTTGGCCTTCACCGTGAAGCCCATGAAGTCCGGGATGGCGGCCTGGATCTGCTGCGCCCGGCGCTGCCACCAGCCCCGGAAGTCGGCGCCGTACGGGTCGAGTTGGCTGTTGGTCAGCGTGTCCGGTGCGAACCGGCTGTCCGTGGGGGCGGTGTAGCGGATCGACAGGCCCAGCTTGATGCCGTACGGACGCAGGGCGTCGGCGAGGGCGGCCTCCTGCGCGATCCGCGCGCTCGTCAGGTACGCATTGTCGGCGTTGACGTTGTTGATGGTGATGCCGTTGATGCCGAGAGACGCCAGCGCGCGGGCCACGACGAGGTAGCGGTCGAGGATGACGGGCAGGTTGGCGCCGGCGCTCGCTCCGGTCGCCGCGAAGTTGAAGATCGCCCCGCTCTCCCCGTTCAACCCGCCCAGTCCGGAGGCGTTGTTGCCGGCGTAGAGGCGCTCGGTCTCCCAGTTGTTCAGCAGTCGATGCTTGATCTTCGGTGACTCCGCGACCCGGAGGTGGTCGATGGGCTTCTGCGTCTGCGCCAGCCGCAGGAAGGCGTAGGTCCCGTAGAGCGCGCCGAGGTGGGTGTTGCCGGCGATGACGGTGAACCGGTCCCTGCCGCGCGACAGCGAGCGGACGAGGTAGCCCTCGTCGCCGACAGTGGCCAGGTCGCGGGTCGGGATGAGGCGGCGCACGAGCGGCGAGCTTGCCGGCGTGCCCACCACGACCGCGCCGTCCGGGATCCGGTCGCCGCTGACCGTCGTCACGGGTGTCGTCCGGTCGAGGAGCCCGCCCAGGCCGCGCACCAGCTCGTCCCGGGCCGCGCCGAGCGTGGTCTCGGCGAGCTTCTCGGTGGAGCCGGGCGCCATGGCGAGGTCGGTCGTGTGCCGGTGGACCCGATTGGTGTCGGCGTTCTCGACAACGATCGTCGTGACGGTGCGGCGGTAGTCGCGCAGCAGCTTCGCGTCGCTGACCGGCACGTATCGCAACCACAGGTCGGAGCCGCTGTAGTCGTCCGGCGACTGGGCCGCGGTGGCGGGGGTGGTGGCGACGGCGGGGGTGGTGGCGACGGCGAGGGTGGCCGCGACAGTGGCGAGCACCGTGCCGAGCACGGTGAGGACTCGCCGCAGCCTGGGCACCGAACCTCGGTTCATTGCCTTCTCCTCTGTTGTCCGCTCGAGACGTCGATGGACCCGTCTCCCGATCGCGGTGACGTGGCTGGATGGGCGGTGTGCCGATGGTGAACGGGGCGTCCCGGACTGGGCAACGAGTTGTCGTTTCTTGTCGCGGGGCCGGGCGCCCTCACCACAGGTGCGCCGCCGGGTGGGGCGTCGGTCGCTGGCGCGCCCACGGCTGTCGTGCCCGACCCGGGTTCGGGTTGCGGGCGGCCGTCGAGTCGCGGACCACGAGGCGTACCGGAAGGACCATCGGTCGACCGGTGTGCCCGGGTGCCCCCTCGATCATCGTGAGCAGGTGTCGGGTCGCGGCCGAGCCCTCCGCGTAGAGGGGCGCCGCGACAGTGGTCAGCCCGGGTGTGACGAGGTCGGCCGCGACGATGTTGTCGAAACCCACGATGCTGACGTCGCCCGGAATGTCGACGCCCCGCTTGCCGAGACCGCGGATGAGGCCGATCGCCATCTGGTCGTTGAAGGCGAGCACGGCGGTTGCCGGCCGGGCGCACAACTCCTCGGCGGCCCGTTCGCCGCCCGCGATGGTGGGGCTGAAGGGGCCGATCTGGCGTACCTTGATCTCCAGCTCCATGCCGGCCTCGAGCAGCGACCGCCAGCGGATGCCGTTGGGCCAGGAGGCCTCCGGCCCGGCGACGTACGTGATGTGGTCGTGCCCCAGCTCACCGAGGTGTTCGACGGCCCTCCGGACACCCCTAGGGTTGTCCGTCACGACGCAGGGCACGTCGGCGATGGCGCGGTTGAGGACCACCACCGGTCGCTGCTTGGCGAACATCCGGATGGCCGAGTCGGACATCCGGCTGCTGCCCAGCACGATGCCGTCGACTGTCGACATGGTGCGTTCGACCGCCGCCCGTTCCAGTCGGTCGGACTCCTGGGCGTCGATAAGCACTGTGGTGTATTCGCCGTCCGTCGCCGCCTCCTGCACGCCGCGCACGATCTCGGCGTACACCGGGTTGGTGATGTCGGCGATGACAAGCGCGATCATGTGCGTGCGGGCCGTGCCGAGGGTGCGTGCCAGCGGGCTGGTCCGGTAGCCCAGCCGCTCGGCGACCTGCCGGACCCGCTCGGCGGTCTCGGAGTTGACGCGGCTCGGCCTGGAGAAGGCGCGGGACACGGTGGACGGTGAGACGTCGGCTTCGATCGCGACGTCGTAGATCGTGACCCTCTTGTCGGGCGGCCTGGTGTGGTCGGGCATCTGCATGCTCCTCCCGGCTACGCGCCGTGATCATGGTATGACGGCGGTGAGTGCTCGGCAATGCCCTCGCAACAAACCGGTGCCACTCACGCATTCACGCGAGGAAATACATGGCAACCCGTTGCCGTCGCGCCCCGCCGGCTGCCTGAATGCCTCAGGGATGGCGCGTCCTGGCGACCCCACCTGAGCACGACGTGGACCTACCTGGCCGGCCCGGGTAGTCGATGAAGGGAACAGCTCATGGGTATGACGCGGCGCGGCGCTCTCCTGGTCACGGCATCGTCGCTCATCGTGGGCACCGTCGGGTGCGGAGCACCGGACGGTCCCGGCAAGGCCACCGGCGACACCACGGGCGAGGTGCCGCAGCGGCCCGGTCGGGCCGTGCCGCTCAATGTCCTCGACGTTGCCGGCAACCTACAGCTCACCCAGGGGATGATCGACGACTTCGTCGCCAAGAACCCCGACGTGATCTCCCGGGTGACCTATTCGAAGGCGCCGGCACCGGAGCTGGCCGGCAAGATCAAGGCTCAGCAGGGCGCGGACCGGGTGGACATCGGTCTCGTGCTGACCGGCGTCGACGGGCTGGCGGCGGGGATCGAACAGGGGCTCTGGCTCGACCTGTTGCCGACGTTCCAGGACCGCCTCGGCGGCATGCGCGACTACCTGGAACCGGCCGCGGCGATGCAGCAGCTCGCCGGCAACGCCGGCGTCACTGTCACCTACTACCCGTCCGGCCCGCTGCTGGAATACCTGCCGGCCCGCCTGGCCGCGCCGCCGACCACCGCGGCGGCCCTGCTCGCCTGGGCCAAGGCCAACCCCAAGAAGTTCCAGTACGCCCGGCCGGCCAACTCCGGCCCCGGTCGAACGTTCCTGATGGGGTTGCCCTACATCCTGGGCGACGCCAATCCCAAGGATCCCACCGCGGGGTGGGACAAGACCTGGGCCTTCCTCAAGGAGCTCGGTCAGTACGTGGACTACTACCCGTCCGGCACCACCGAGACGATGAAGAACCTCGCCAACGGCACGGCTCACCTGATCGTCAGCACGACCGGCTGGGACATCAACCCCCGGGTGCTGGGCACGGTGCCGAAGGAGGCCAGGATCGCCACGATCGAGGGCTTCCACTGGGTCACCGACGCGCACTACGCCGTGCTGCCCAAGGGCGTCTCGACCGACACCCAGGCGGCGGTGCTGGCCCTGCTGGCGTTCATGCTCACTCCCGAACAACAGGCCAAGGCGTACGACGAGGGCTACTTCTACCCGGGCCCGGCGGTGCGGGACGTCGGGCTCGCCTCGGCGCCGCAGAAGAGCCAGGACGCGATCCGGGAGTACGGCCGCCCCGAGTACGACGCGCTGATCGCCGGCAACCCGACCGAGGTGCCGCTCGACGCGAAGAGCCTCGTCGCCGCGTTCAACAGGTGGGACCGCGAGATCGGCGGCGGGAAGGTCAAGCAGGGATGAGTGCCTTCTCCCACCTGCGGTTGGACGGGGTGTCCCGCCGGTTCGGCGGCCAGGACGCGCTCACCGACCTGGACCTCACCATCGGGACGGGCGAGTTCATCGCCCTGCTCGGCCCGTCCGGCTGTGGCAAGTCGACAGCCCTGAACTGCCTGGCCGGGCTCCTGCCGTTGACCCGGGGGAGCATCTGGCAGGACGAGCGGCGGATCGACACCCTGCCGCCGGAGCGCCGGGGCTTCGGCATGGTGTTCCAGAGCTACGCCCTCTTCCCACACCTGACGGTACGGGCGAACATCGCCTTCGGGCTGCGCATGCGGCGGCTGCCGAAGGAGGAGACGCGCCGGCGTACGGCGGAGGCGGTGCGGCTGGTGCGGCTCGAGGACCACGTCGACAAGCTGCCCGGTCAGCTGTCCGGTGGTCAGCAGCAACGCGTCGCCATCGCCCGCGCCGTCGTGTTCGAGCCGTCGCTGGTGCTGATGGACGAGCCGTTGAGCAACCTCGACGCCAAACTGCGGCTGGAGATGCGTACCGAGATTCGCCGGCTGCACCAGTCGCTGGGGCTCACCACCGTCTACGTCACGCACGACCAGGAGGAGGCGCTCTCCCTGGCCGACCGGCTGGTGGTGCTGCGGGAGGGGCGGGTCCAGCAGATCGGGTCACCACGCGAGTTGCACACCCGGCCGGCGAACTGGCACGTCGCCGACTTCATGGGCTACCGGAACCTGTGGCGGGGCCGGGTCGTGCGGCGCGACGGCACCAGGGCCACCGTCGAGTCGTCCGGTCAACGCCTGCTCGGCGAGGCCGTCGGCGACCCTGCCAACGGCGCGGACGTGGTGGTAGCGGTACGTCCCGAGGACATCCGCGTCGACGGGGCCGGGGGGACCGCCAACGCCCTGTCGGCGACCATCGAGGTGGTGGAGTATCAGGGCCGCGAGTTGGCGGCCGAGGCGCGTACCGACACGGGCCAGTCGCTGCACCTGCGTACCGAGCAGCGGATCGCGCCCGGTGACCAGGTCAAGCTCGCCATCGACCCGCAGCGGCTGCTTGTCTATCCCGCCGGCGCGACAGCGGAGACCGACCGCCTCGCGGACGCCTCGGCGGCGACCCGGTGAGCGCCGCCGGACCCGGCCGACCGGTGGCGCACTGGCAACACCGTCTCGCCGAGCGGGGCATCGACCGTCAGCTCATTCTGTTGGTCCCGGCGCTGGTCTTCGTCATCGCCCTGTTCCTCTACCCGTTCTTCTACGGGTTGACGCTCTCGTTCCAGCCGACCGACGGCGGGCCGTTCAGCGACTACGCCCGGTTCTTCTCCGACGCCTACGAGCGGGGCACGATCTGGATCACGCTGCGGATCGCGCTCCCCGCCGCGCTCCTGAACGTCCTCGCCGCCGTGCCGATCGCCTACCGGATGCGCGGCCGGTTCCGGGGCAAGCGGTTGGTCACCACGCTGCTGGTCGTGCCGATCACGCTGGGCACCGTCCTCACCGCCCAGGGGCTGCTGAACTTCCTCGGCCCGACCGGTTGGTTCAACCGGATCCTGCTCGCCACGAACCTCGTCGACGAGCCGGTACGACTGACGCACAACTACTGGGGTGTGTTTTTCTCGCTGGTGATCACCGGGTTTCCGTTCGCGTTCCTGCTGGTGCTCTCCTACCTCTCCGGGATCGACCCGACCCTGGAACGGGCGGCCGCGACGTTGGGGGCGGACTGGCGTCGGCGGTTCACGCGGATCACCCTCCCGCTGCTGATGCCGGGTCTGGCCACCACCTTCTGCCTGACGTTCGTGCTGGCGTTCAGCGTGTTCCCGTCGGCCGTCCTGGTCGGCAACCCGGCCGGTGAGACCCGGGTCATCTCCCTCGCCGCCTACCAGGCGGCGTACGAGCAGTACGACTACCCGTACGCGTCGGCGATCGCAATGATCATGGGATTCGTCGAGTTGGTCGTCATCGCGGTGGTGCTTGCCGCGCGCAGTCGTTTCTACACCGGCGCCACCGGAGGCAAGGGCTGATGGCTTCGATCACGCAGGCGCCACCGGCGCGACCTCCCGCCACCGACGACCGGCGTCGGCGCGTCACCGCCCGGCCGGCCGCCTGGATCGTGTGGGGCGTCGTCATCTTCTTCTTCCTCAACCTGCTGGGCGTCGTGGCGTCCGTGCTGGTCAGCTCGTTCGGCAGGCGCTGGTTCGACACCTGGCTCCCGGACGGCTACACCACCAACTGGTACGGGCGGGCCTGGGACGAGTTCGCGCTGCTCCAGGTCATCGTCGTGACACTGGAGGTCTCCGTACTCGTCGTGGGCCTCTCGCTGCTGATCGGTGTGCCGGCGGCCTACGTCCTCGCCCGGCGGTCCTTCCCCGGCAAGCGGCTGACCTTCCTCGTGTTCCTGCTGCCCATCCTCATGCCCCCGATCACGTACGGCATCCCGCTGGCGACAGTCCTCTACAAGTTCGGGCTGGCCGGGCACATGTCCGGGGTCGTGCTCGCCAACCTCGTACCATCGGTGCCCTTCGTCATCCTGACCATGACCCCGTTCATCGAGCAGATCGACCCGCGGATCGAGAGCGCCGCGCGGATGTGCGGCGCGGGTCTGCGCACCGTGTTCCTCCGCGTCCTCACGCCGTTGCTCGTGCCGGGCATCCTCGCCTCCGCGATCCTCGTCCTCGTCCGGACCGTCGGCATGTTCGAGCTCACCTTCCTGACCGCGGGTCCCGACTCGCAGACCCTCGTCGTGGCGCTCTACTACTCGATGTCCGCGTCCGGCATCAGGGCGCAGCAGTCGGTCGACGCCATGGCGGTCATCTACACCTCGATGATGCTCGTGCTGCTCGTCGTCGCGCTGCGCTACGTCAACCCGACCCAGCTCGTGGCCCAGGTCAAGGAGGACCCCGAGCACTGACGCCGGGCGGCTGGCCCGGTCAACCGCCCACCACGTCCCGGAGCCCCGTGGTGGCCCGCCAGTCAACGCCCGGGCCGGCCGCCACCTCGTCGAGGATCTCGCCCATCCGGCCCGCGATCGTGCGGAGCGCGGGCAGCTTCCCGCGCAGGCCGCGATAGGTGGTGGCAAGGGTCGGGTCGACAGCGACCGGCTCGGTGCGGGCGCCCTCGGGATCGAGCAGGGCGACGGCCCCCTTGAGATCGGCGGCGAGGCCGATCGCGAAGAGCCCGAGCGCGGCCGCGCCGAGGGCGGCGTCGTCGTCCTCGCCCGCCACGTGGGTCGGACAGTCCAGGACCGCGGCCATCACCGCACGCCACAGCGGATGACGAAAGGCGCCGCCGGCCAGCCGCACGCTGCTGATCGGCGTCAGCTCGGCCAGGCGGTCACGGACGCCGCCGAGTTGCAGGCACACACCCTCCAGCGCGGCGCGCACCAGGTGACCTCGGGAGTGCTCGCCGCGCAACCCCAGGTACGCGCCCGGCGGGCCACATTCTTCCTCCGGGCCCCGGTCGGCCAGCAGATAGGGCAGCATCACCAGTCCGTCGCTTCCCGGGGCGATCCGTTCGGCGAGGGCCAGGAGCCCTGGCGCGCCGAACTGGTCATCGGACGCCGGGCGAAAGTCGGGTTCGAGGACACTGCCGGCCCACCACACGACGTTGCCGCCGTTGTTGACCGTCTCGCCGACCACCCACGCGTCCTCGGTCAGCGCAGCGCAGGAGAAGGTCTCCGCCGGGTCGACGAGCGGAGCCGCGACGACCGTCCGCAGGGCCCCGGTGGCCGCGAGCGTCAGACCGGCGACGGTGCTGTCGATCGCCGCCATGCCCAGGCTGCTGGACGGACCGTCACCGGCGCCCACGACGACAGGTGTGCCGGACGGCAGGCCCACTGCCTGGCCGGCCGCCGAGGAGAGCCGCAACACGCCAGTTGTGGGCAGGACCGCTGGCAGTTGGCTGCCGGACACCCCGACGAGGTCGAGTGCGTCAGCGCTCCACACGCGCCGATGGACGTCGAACATGCCGGTGCCGGACGCCGACGACAGCTCGGTCACCAACGTCCCGGTCAGCCGATGGACCAGGTAGTCCTTCAGGCCGATCCACCACCGCGTCGCGGCGCAGAGGTACGGCTCGTGGCGGGCGAACCAGATGAGCTTGCAGAGCGGGCTTCCCGGGTGCACGGGCGAGCCGGTAACCCGGTGCAGCTCCCGGCTCTGGCCGGAGACCCGCAGGTCGCGGGCCACCTCCGCGGACCGCGTGTCACGCCCCGTCAGCAGCGGCGTCACCGGGCTGAGCGTCGTGTCCAGCCCGATCACGCCGTACCTGGGGGAGCTGACCGCGACGGCGACGACCTCCGCCCCGGCGGTGTCGGCGACACACGCGGACACCGCCGCCAGGGTGGCCGCCACCAGCACGTCGGGGTCCTGCACATGCCAGCCGGGCAGCGGTTGGAGCAGCGGGTACGCCCGCGTCCGCACGTGTCGGGCAGAGCCGTCCAGCGCGAACGCGCCCGCCCGCACGGCGGTGGTGCCCACGTCGACCCCGAGGATGACACGACGCTCCGGCCCCATGAGCACATGGTCGAGCGGTGTTTGGCGGGCGGGCAAGCGGTTGCGCGCAGTTGTCGCGGCGGGTCCCCGTCCCCGCACGGACCACGAAAGAGTGTCCGGCGCTCTCTTGCGCAGTTAGGTCTGTAATGCAAAGCTAACTTCATGACAGATGAGCCTGTTCCTCAGACGGGCAGCCCGCACGAACTGCTGGCGTCCGTGCGTGAGCTGACGCGCCGGGTCCGGGTCGCCCAGCGCGGCACCTGGTTCCCGCTGTTGGTCTTCGCGACGATCACCCTGGTAGCGATCCCCGTCTACCGGTACGCCCCCTACCTCGACGTCTTCGGCACCTGCCGATCCCGCCCGCAGCACACGGTCTGCCTGGCGCCCAACCCGGTGGAGCTCGGGTACTGGACAGTCGCGCTGCTGCTCGCCTACGCGGCGATCGCAGCCTTCTACATCAGGCAGTCCCGACGGCGCGGCGTGGGCACCCCCATCCGCCCCTACGTCGTCGTCGGCGTCGCGTTGGCCGTGCTGATGACAGCCGTGTCGATCTGGTTGACGTTCCACCCGCTCCTTCCCCAGCCCGCCGACCCCTTCTCCACCGACCCGGTGCAGATCGAGGTCGGGCCGGCCGCGTGGCTCGTCAACGGGCTGGCCAGTCCCCTGGCGACGATCGGGCTGGCGCTGCTGGTGCTCGCCTGGGTCGAACGCCACTGGGCGCTGCTGGCGTACACCCTTGTCTACCTGGCGATCGGGATGGCGCAGGGCAACCAGGTAATTCACTCGTCGTCGCCGTGGTTCTTCCTGCCGCACCTGCTCGTCCCGGCGGCGGTGCTGCTCGTGGGCGCCGCCGCCTTCGCCCTGTTCCGGCCGACCCCCGCGGTTCGCGCGTGATGACCGATCACCCCGCCAACGGCCTCGACGACGTCGTCCACCAGCGCGTCCGGCTCGGCATCATGGCCATCGCGCACCAGGGCCGCCAGGTCGAGTTCGGCTTCCTCCGTACCACCCTGCAGCTGACCGCCGGTAACCTCGGGCAGCACCTGACGGTCCTTGAGAAGGCCGAGCTGATCCACATCGAGAAGGGCTACGAGGGCAAGCGCCCGCGCACCTGGGTCACCCTCACCGCCGCCGGTCACGCCGCCCTGCGCGACGAGATCGCCCACCTCAAGCGACTCATCCAGGAGGTCGAACAAGCGGAAACACCGCCGACCGGCGACCGGTGACCGGCGGGCAGCCGACGCGCGGACCCGACCGACGCCCCGATCAGGAGCGCCCGAGGGTGCTCAGACCAGGAAGTTCTCCCGCATCTTCGCGCCGAGGTTGATCCCACCCACCACCCGGGGGCCGGCCGGGTCGTGCACGTCGAAGGTGTTGTTGCGGCGCATCAGTTCCCGCACCGACGGCGGCAGCCGGGGCGGATCGTCCATGGCGGCGAGAACCTTCCCGGCGGTCGTGATCAGTCGATCGGCAAGCGCGGCAGCATCGGTGTCCACCCGCACCCGGCCGTACTCCCAGCCCGCGGTGGTGAGGTCGAGCACCTCGAACACCCGGGTCAGGAGCGGATTCGGATCGGTCACCCGGTCGAGCCGGGGAGCGCGGCTGCCGAGCACCGCGACGGCGGCGGCCACCTGGGCGTACGGGTAGAAGCCGGACGGCAACGCGAACAGCGGCCACCGCAGCGCGGGCCCGGCCTCCCGCCACAGCGGCCGGTAGTTGCGGCGGTGCACGAGCAGCCGCCGGCCCGTCCGCCGGTGGATCTCCTGTGCCTGGGACTGCAGGTCCACGTGCGCCTCGTCGGCGACCTGACCCACGATCTGGGCCGCCACCACCAGGCCGTCGTCGCTGTCCAGGGTGGTGGTGAGCGCATCGACCTGCTCGGTGAACCGGATCTGCGCGTGGACGCCGTAGCGGTGCTGCACATCGCGGAGCAGCGCCTGCTGTCGTCCCGGATCGAGCTGGACCCGCCTACCGCCCAGCAACCGCCGGAGCCAACGCATGTCGCCTCGTTTCAGCAGAGCCGTCGTCGGACGGCGGCAATGCTAGTGCGTCGGCCCCACCCCGTGTGTCGACGGGTGCCCCCGCCGCCGCGGCCGGCGATCATCGACGACGAGGCGTGATCAAGCCCGACTCGTACGCCCACACGACGAGCTGGGCGCGGTCGCGGCAGTGCAGCTTCGTCATCGCCCGATTGACATGTGTCTTGGCGGTCAACGGACTGATCACCATGCGCAGGGCGATCTCGTCGTTGCTCAGCCCGTTGCCGACCAGCTCGACGATCTCCCGCTCGCGCGCGGTGAGCACACCGCGTCCGGCCGCCGGTTCGGCCGGCGGCGGACCGGACACGAACTCGCTGATGAGCGTCCGCGTGACGGCCGGCGCGAGCAGTGCGTCGCCGCGCGCCACGACCCCGACGGCCTGCAACAGGTCCGCGGGGTCCGCGTCCTTCAGGAGGAAACCACTGGCACCCGCGCGCAGGGCGGCGAACACGTAGGAGTCGAGCCCGTAGTTGGTGACGATGAGGACGTGGACCGCGGCGAGGTCCGGATCGGCGGCGATGCGGCGGGTGGCTTCGATGCCGTCGAGCCCCGGCATCTGCACGTCCATGAGCACCACGTCCGGGCGCAGGCGTCGCGACAGGTGGACGGCGGCGGCACCGTCGCCGGCCTCGCCGACGACCTCCAGGTCGTCCTCCGCGTCGAGCAGGGCCCGGAAACCGGCCCGCATCAGCGCCTGATCGTCGGCGAGCAGAACCCTGATCATGCCGGCTCCTCCCTCCGGTCGGCACCGCCACGACCCGTGCCGGACCGTGCTGGCTGGACCTCGCGCGGGGCGTTCGGTCGTGCCGGCTCCGTCGGGGACCGAGCTGTTCGGACGCCGGGGCCGTCCAGCGGGAACGTGGCCCGTACCGTGAATCCGCTGTCGCTGCCGGCGGCGGCGTGCAGCGTGCCGCCCAGCCCGGTCACCCGTTCCCGCATGCCGCGCAGGCCCACGCCGGGTGTCACCGGGTGGGCCGGTGAAGCCAGGCCGTCGTCGGCGACCGAGACGGTGAGCTGCGTCGGGGCGTACTCGACGTGGACGTGCGCGGTGGCGGGGCCGGCGTGGCGGGCGACGTTGGTCAGCGCCTCCTGGACGACGCGAAACCCGGCCTGGTCGACCTCGGCGGGCAGGTCCCCGGCCTCACCGGTGACTGTGACGTGCACCGGTACGCCGGCGGCCCGGGTCCGCTCGGCGAGCTCGTCCACCCGGGCCAGCCCGAGCCGGTCCTCGTCGGCGGGGGAGCGCAGAACGTCGAGCGTGGTGCGCAGCTCCCGCATCGCGGCGCTGCTGGCCTCCTGGATCGCCAGCAGCGTGGCCGACGGCTCCTCGCCGTGCTTGCGGGCGAGGTGCACCGCGATCCCGGCCTGCACCTTGATCACGGAGATGCTGTGGGTCAGGGAGTCGTGCAGGTCGCGGGCGATGCGCAGGCGTTCCTCCCCGGCACGACGCAACGCCATCTCCTCGCGGGTGCGTTCGGCCTCGATCGCCCGCTGCTCGACCTGTTCCAGGTACGCGCGGCGCTGCCGCGCGACGAGCCCCGCCACGTTGGCCGCCACGAACCAGCCAAGCAGCAGGGGCGTGCGCTCGACGACCAACTGGCCGGCGGGCGCCATCGAGATGTCCCGGGCCAGGAACCCACCGAGGAAGACCAGGCTGGCGACCGCGGCGGCTGCCCGCTGCCCCCGCCAGGCGGCGACGTAGACGGCTGCGAGCACCGGAAACGCGGCGGACACCCCCGGATGCACCCGGAGGTGCAGGGCCAGCATGGCGGCGGTCACCACGCCCACCGCCGCCGCCGGGTACCGCCGGCACACCGCCAGGGCGACCGACATGGCCAGGACGAGGGCGACGTCGACCGCGCCAACCGCCGCGGCGTCCGGCACGAGCGCGGCGTTGCCGAGCAGGAGGCCGCCGAGGGCGAGGCCACTGAGGGCGTACGGCAGATCTCGACGCATGTGTCGAAGGGTAGAACGGGCCGTCCGCACCGGGCATCCACCGCCCGCGGTAGGAGGGCGTACCGCGGACGCGGTAGCGGCAGCCGGCCGAGTGCCTGCGACGGCACGACGTTTTCCCGGCGCGTCGAGGCCAGCATCGAGACCATGACATACCGCTTCTTCACTCCAGTGAAAGCCTCGGCCGCTACCGGCCTGACCGCGGCGGTCTACCGGCAGATGTCGGACGACTTCCTCGGCCCACTGCCCACCTTCCAAGTGCTCGCGGCCGTGCCGGAGGTGCTGGCCGCGACCTGGGCCCTGATGCGGGAGGCCCTGCTCGCCGGGAACGCCTCCCGGGTCGACCGGGAACTCGTCGCGGCGACGGTGTCCCGGGCCAACCGCTGCCAGTTCTGCGTCGACGCCCACGCGATGCTGCTGCACGCCCTGGGCGAGCCGAAGCTCGCCGAAGCCGTCGTGCGGGACGGGATCCCCACCGAAGCGCGGCACGCGGAACTCGTCGCCTGGGCGCGGGCGAGCCGCAGCCCCAGGGCCACCGACTGGACCAGCCCGTACCGCCCCGAGGTCACCGGCACCCTGCTCGCCTTCCACTTCATCAACCGGGTCGTGTCCGCCCTGCTCGATCCCGATCTGCTCCCCGGCGGCCTGCAACGGTCCCCTCTGGTGCGGTCGGTCGGTGGCTGGTTCTCCGCCCGGACGGCCCGGGAACCGAAGGAGGCCGGCCGGAGTCTCGCGCTCCTGGACGCCGGCACGACGGCGTCACCCGCCTGGGCGGGAGACAGCCCGGTGGGCGTCGCCTACGCGGCCCTGACGGACGCCGCCACGCGGGGCGGGGACCTGCTGGGCGACGTGGCCCGACAGACCGTCACGGCCACCGTGCGGTGGGAGGACGGGCGGTTCCCGGCCCGGCCGGCGGACTGGGCCGTCGACCTGGTCCGGGACGTGCCGGGCAGGGACCGCGTCGGAACACGGATCGCCCTGCTGGCGGCGTTCGCACCGAGCGCGATCAGCGTCGGCGACGTCGGTCTCTGGCGGCTCTCCCATCCCGCCGACGCCGACCTCGTACGGCTTGTCGCGTACGGGGCGATCACGGCCACCGATCACGTCGCCCGGGCACTGGCCTCGGCGCACCTCTAGGAGATCCCTGTGCGTAAGGCATTCGTCATCATCAGCGCCCTGTTGCTCGTCGCGTTCGTCCTGCAGTTCGTCTTCGCCGCCGTCGGCGGGTTCACGAGACCCGCTGCCGACGGCGCGTACGCCCTGCACAGCGTCAACGGGATGGCGGTCATCCCGGTGCTCACCCTGCTCACCGCGCTGTTCGCGGCACTGGCGAAGGCGCCGGGACGGCTCGTCGCACTGGCGCTCCTGCCGATCGGCCTCGTCGTCCTGCAGGCGCTCATCGCCATGCTCGCCACCGCGTCCACGGACGCCGCGGGCGTCAGCACCCCGCTCGGCCTGACCATCGGTGGGTTGCACGCCGTCAACGGAATCATCGCGGTGCACGTCGTGGTCGGCGTTCTCCAGGCGGCGCGAAAGCTGGCGGCGCCGGTCGACGCCGCTCCCGTGCCGGTCCGCGCGGGCGAGCCGGTATGACCACCGGCTCGCTGCTCGTTGTCGATCTCGTGCTCGCGGTCCTCGCGGCAGCCGGTTGGCTGGGCGGCGGCGCGGCGGCGGCCGTCCGACGCCGTCCGCTCGCCCTGGCGCTGGCGGCCGTCGCCCTGCTCGCCACGCTCGCCCGCGCGGTCACGATCACCGCGCTCGCTCGCGCCGGCTGGTGGTTCGCGGCGGAGAAGGTCCTCGTCACCGCCCCGCTGTCACTCGCGGCGGTGGCCGTGGCCGGGCCGCGGTTGCTTCGGGTCCCGCGCGACGTCCGGGCCGTCGCGGTCCGGCTTCTCTTCGCCGGGTACGCCACGAGCAGTGCCCTGTTCGTGACGGTCCTGCACGGCTATCCGGCGTCGGCGGGCGCGGGACTGCTCGCGGTCGCCGCAACCGTCGCGGCGACGGCCGTGTCGTGGCGGGCTCTCGGCGCGCGTTCGTCCCGGGCGATCTCCCGGGTGGCCCTCGTGGTGGCGGTCGGGGCGTTGGTGACCGGGACCGGGTTGACCGTCGTCCCGGCTGCCGCGCCCGCCGTACCCCATGATCATCAGTATCGGAACGCGCGGACCACCGACGAACCGACGCGGCGGTTCACCCTGACGGCCGGGACCGCCACGGTGCGCGTGAGTGGCCGAGACGTCGCGGCCTGGGCGTTCAACGCGCAGGTACCCGGGCCGGAGTTGACCGCCACCGTCGGCGACGTGGTGGAGGTGACGCTGCGCAACCGGGACGTCGGGCGAGGCGTGACGCTGCACTGGCACGGGTACGACGTGCCGAACAGTCAGGACGGGGTGCCGGGCGTGACGCAGGCCGCGGTGCTGCCCGGCCAGGAGTTCGTCTACCGGTTCCGCGCCGACCAGGCCGGGACGTACTGGTACCACACGCATTCGGTCTCCGACGTCGGCGTGCGGATGGGCCTCTACGGAGTCCTCGTGGTCCGCCCGGGGCCGGTGGCCGCCGGCCTCGACGTCACGGTGCCGGTGCACACGCTGGCGGGCGGGTCGTTGCCCGCACCAAGAACCGAGCGTGTCGAGGCGGGCAGCCCCGTACGGCTGCGGCTGATCAACACCGACAGCACGACGCACCGCTACGCCCTGGCCGGGACCGCGTTCCGGGTCGCCGCGATCGACGGGGTCGATCTGCGAGGCCCGACGTCGCTCGTGGACACCGCCGTGCTGATTCCCGCCGGGGGCCGCTACGACCTGGTGTTCACCGCACCAGCCACGCCGGTGGCGTTGCTCGTCGACGGACGGGTGGTCTACTCGACCGGGCCGGTGTCGACGCCGACGGGTGACTGGCCGGTGCTGGATCCGCTCACCTACGGCGCTGCCGCCGCGGTGCCGTGGTCCCGGTTCGACAGGCACTTCACACTGGTTCTCGATCGTGGTCTCGACCTGCACGACCTGCTCCCGCGCTACGCGCACACCGTCAACGGCGCGGCCGACCCGGACATCCCGCCGCAGGTCGTGCGACTCAATGACGCCGTCCGGTTCACGATCGTCAACCGGTCCCCGACCGTGCACCCGTGGCATCTGCACGGTCACCACGTCCTGGTGCTGTCGCGCGACGGGAGGCCGGCGACCGGAAGTCCGTTGTGGCTGGACTCGTTCGACGTCCGACCGGGGGAGGTGTGGGAGGTGGCGTTCCGGGCCGACAACCCGGGAGTGTGGGCCAACCACTGCCACAATCTGGCGCACGCCGACGCCGGCATGACGCTGCACCTCATGTACTCGTGACCCACGCCAGAAATCGAAACCCGTGAGTTCGAGGTTGAGGGTATGGGAGCGCTCCCGTAACATACCTGTCGCGGCCTGTTAACGCTCACAACGCGACCACGCCAGCGATCACCGCCAATGCATGGCCGCCGCCCATCCAGGAAGGTGCTCTATGACCAGATCCAGATACACAAATGTCGGTCTGGCGTCGGCCGGCGTCGCCCTACTCGTCTCGACGACTGTCGTCGCAGCGCTGCCGGCCGGCGCCGCGGCGGCGGGCTGTTCGGTCAACTACGCAGTGCCGTCGCAGTGGCAGGGCGGATTCAGCGCCAACGTGTCGATCACCAATCTGGGTGATCCACTGACCGGCTGGACGTTGACGTGGTCCTATGCCGCCGGGCAGACGGTCACCCAGGCGTGGAGCACCGCGTTGACGCAGAGCGGCTCCGCGGTCACCGCGGCGAACGTGAGCTACAACGGTTCGGTCGCTACCAACGGCACTGTGTCGTTCGGGTTCAACGGATCCTGGACGGGCAGCAACCCCGCGCCGACGAGCTTCGCGCTGAACGGGGTGGCGTGTACCGGTAACCCGGTGACGCCGCCCCCGACGACGACGCCGCCGCCGACCACCCCACCGCCGACGACCCCACCGCCGACCACCCCACCGCCGACCACCCCACCGCCGACGACGCCGCCGCCGAACGGCTGCGACCTACCGTCGTCGTACCGGTGGTCGTCGACAGGCTCGTTGGCGACCCCGAAGTCCGGGTGGGTGTCGCTGAAGGACTTCACGGTGGCCCCCTACAACGGCCAGCAGTTGGTCTACGCCACCACGCACGACTTCGGGACCAGGTGGGGTTCGATGAACTTCGGCCTGTTCACGAACTACTCGCAGATGGCCTCGGCGAGTCAGAACGGGATGAGCTCGGGAACCGTCGCGCCGTCGTTGTTCTACTTCGCGCCGAAGAACATCTGGGTGCTCACCTACCAGTGGGGTGGGCCGGCGTTCTCGTACCGGACCTCGAGTGACCCGACCAACCCGAATGGCTGGTCGGCGGCGCAGACGTTGTTCAGCGGCAGCATCACGGGTTCGGGTACGGGTCCGATCGATCAGACGGTGATCGGTGACGGTACGAACATGTACCTGTTCTTCGCCGGGGACAACGGCAAGATCTACCGGGCCAGCATGCCGATCGGGAACTTCCCGGGCAGCTTCGGCAGCAGCTACACGACGATCATGAGTGACACGACGAACAACCTGTTCGAGGCTCCGCAGGTGTACAAGCTGCAGGGTCTGAACAAGTACCTGATGATCGTCGAGGCGATCGGTTCGACGGGTCGGTACTTCCGCTCGTTCACGGCGACCAGCCTGAACGGTTCGTGGACGCCGCAGGCCGCGTCGCAGAGCAACCCGTTCGCGGGTAAGGTCAACAGTGGTGCGACCTGGACCAACGACATCAGCCACGGTGAGTTGCTGCGGACCAGCGCCGACCAGACGATGACGGTCGACGCCTGCAACCTGCAGTTGCTCTACCAGGGTCGTTCGCCCAGCTCTGACGGCGTCGACTACGGCCTCCTGCCGTACCGGCCGGGTCTGCTGACCCTGCAGCGCTAACCTGCCTGACCGCGAGGCGGGCGGGCTCGGCGAATGCCGAGCCCGCCCACTCGTGCGCCGGCCGGGCACCGGCTCGGAGGTTTCAGCCCGATGCTGGCGGGAAGCCCGTCGCCGCCCATGCTGTCGACGCAGGCGACGAAGAGGTGACCATGACCTTGGCCAACCCGGCTCCCGACTATTTCGAGCCCGAAGACGGCATGTTTCTCGCCACCCTGCTCATCGTCCGTGACATAGACCGGTCGCGAGAGTATTACGAGCGGGTCTTCGGCGCGACGTGCGTCCACGACGCGAACCCGCTGATCATGAGATTCTTCAACAGCTACATCATCATCAACGTCGAGGGTGGGCCGACGGACGACAAGCCGATGGTGCAGGCCAAGGCTCCGGTCGACGCCAACACGTTGAGCTGCGCGATGAATGTCCGGGTCCGCGACATCCGGAAGCTGTACACGGAGTGGAAATCCCGTGGCGCGGATTTCATCACCGAACCGAAGGACCACGGCACGGAGATCCGTTGCTATCTCCGCGACCCCGACGGCTATCTCGTGGAGATCGGTCAGGGCCTCTAGTGCTCCGGTGACACCTCGCGATCTGGCCCGGTGCAGTCAGCGGCTCGTCATCCGCTGTGGCTGGCCCACCAGGTCGATGTGCTGGTGAGCGGTATACCTCAGAGGTATGAATATGACTCTGAGGTATACCGCTCTTTACCGCATCCGCCGACCCACGGAGGCTACCGACCGTCACCGCCGGCCGCCGGCCCTCCGCCCGCCACGGGAGCGAAACGCCGAAGTCCGCCTCGGGGCGGACGCTGGCGGGAGAGTTTGGGATGATGCGCCGGTCCACCTGCGACATCACCTGAGCTGAAGGGATTCCCGCGATGGCAAAGGTCATCTCCACGCTGTTCATCTCGGCCGACGGTGTGGCCGAGATCGACCCCGACTGGCACTTCCCGTACTTCGACGAGAACATGGGTCGCGCCGTCACCGAGGACTATGAGACCGCCGACGTGCTGCTCATCGGCCGTGAGACCTACGACAGCTTCGCCGGCGCGTGGCCCGGCCGGGAGGCCGCCGGCGGGGAGGACGCGCCGTTCGCCAAGCAACTCGGAGACGTCCGCAAGGTCGTCGTCTCGCGCCAACCGCTGACGTTCTCCTGGCGCAACTCCGAGCTGATCGCCGGTGATCTCGTCGATGCCGTCAGGTCGCTCAAGGCCGATGACGGGGTGCGCGGCATCCTCATCCCCGGGTCCATCTCCGTCGTGCAGCAGTTGCTGGCCGCGGGGCTGGTCGACGAGCTGCGCCTGCTGGTGCACCCGGTGGCGGCGCGGAAGGGCCGCAAGCTCTTCGACGAGGGTGACCAGGCGTACCACCTGCAGGTGCTGGCGACCGAGACGTTTCCGACGGGCGTGCTCCGCGTGATCTACGCGCCCGGCGCGGCACCCGGAAAGGCCGGCTACGACGACGTCAAGGACCAGGTGCAGGCCGGGCGGTAGATCAGCGTCGCGGGGAACGTCGTAGGCTCGTGTGACGATCGTCGCCGTGACTGGATGGACGTACAACGACCGCCCCGAGGGAGCCCGGTTCCTGACCGATCGGATCCCCGAGGCGGGTCGCAGGGCGATCGAGGACGAGCTCTGGGCCTGGATCGTTCGTGGTGAGAGCGACGCCGACGAGTTCGTCGACTTCTTCGACGACGACGAGGAGCGTTGCGGCGCGACGGACGAGGAGCTCGTCGCGGCGTACGAGGCGGCGTCGGCCGTTCGGCGGGCGCAGCAGCGGGGGTGGGGTGAGGTGCGCGGCAATCTCACCCGCGCCTTCGCCGACCTCAACGAGCTGGGCGTGTTGGCCCGGGAGAACTTCAGCTGCTGTGGCAGCTGCGCGAGCGCCGAGATCCATGACGAGCGGGACGACTCCCGACACTGGCACGGCTATCTCTGGTACCACCAGCAGGACACCGAGTCGTTGCTCGCGAGCGACGACGGAGAGGTCTACCTCGGCTACGGCGCCTACCCGCCTGTCGACTTCGACGAGGTCGCCTACGCCGAGCTGACCGAGGCCGACAAGCAGGCCCGCTACCAGGCCGACCTGGAACGGCTGCTTGATGACATCGTGTTCCCGGTCCTGCGCGAGCACGGCATGCGGGTCGAGTGGAACCGCGAGCAGTCCCGGCGGGTCCGGGTCACCGGCGCCCAGTGGTACGCGCCACTGGTCTGAGCGCCACCGCGCCGTCCCACACCTCGGAACACCATTTAGTGAGGTCCATCGATATTGACGCGCGGCGTCGGCGGCGACAGGATCGCGGCACCACCACCCCCGGTGATCCCTCTGGGAGGCGTCATGACCCGTCCCCGCCTGCCCCGCCTGCGGGCAGCCGCTCGGTTGGCCGCACTCACCCTGGCCGCCGCCGGCGTGCTGCTCACCGTCGCCACACCCGCCAGCGCCGCCGTCCCCGCCGGCCGGTACGTCGCGCTGGGCGACTCGTACGCCGCCGGTCCGCTCATCCCCACCCAGGTCGACCTGAACTGCCTGCGCTCCAACCGCAACTACCCCTCGCTGGTGGCCGCCGCCGCGGGCTCGTCGTCGTTCGCCGACGTGAGCTGCTCCGGCGCCACCACCGACGACATCCTCTACGGTGGCAGCGGCCAGTTGGGCAGCTCGCTGCCACCGCAGCTCAGCGCTGTCACGTCCACCACGGCGCTGGTGACGGTGCAGATCGGCGGCAACGACATCGGCTTCTCCGGCATCATCGGCGACTGTGCGGAGGCGAGCCTCAGCAGCCCGCTCGGGTCGCCGTGCAAGAACCGTTACACCGCCGGAGGCGTCGACCAGTTGCAGGCGCGGATCGTCGCCGCCACGCCGAAGGTGACCGCCGTGTTGCAGGCGGTCCGCCAGGCCGCGCCGGGCGCGCGGGTCGTGGTCCTCGGGTACCCGGCGATCCTGCCGGACACCGGTTACGGCTGCTGGCCGGTCGTTCCGATCGCCTACCAGGACGTGCCGTACCTGCGCGGCATCGAGAAGTCGCTCAACGCGATGTTGGCGAGCGTCGCGTCGGCCAACGGCGCCACCTACGCCGACGTCTACGCCCCGTCCATCGGGCGCGACGCGTGCAAGAGCAGCAGCACCCGGTGGATCGAGGGGCTGGTGCCACAGAACTCGGCCGCCCCCTTCCACCCGAACGCCCGGGGCGAGCAGGGCATGGCAACCGCCCTGCTCGCTCGGCTGAACAGCTGACCGTACCCGCGCTCGGTGGAGCCGGCCCTGTCCCTGGCGGTGGGGCCGGCTCGCGGCGGATCAGGTACTCCCGGCACCCCGACGCCGACCTGGGACCCGGACGACGTCGCGCGGTGCTTGAGATGGCGTGGTCCGGGGTACCGAAAGTGTCATGCCGATTGTGGGGGAAGTCGTCGGAGGCCGTTATCGCCTGGTCGAGAGCATCGCCAGCGGTGGAATGGGTGACGTCTGGCGGGCGGTCGACGAAACCCTGGACCGCTGCGTGGCGGTCAAGATGCTGCAACACCGGCTGGTCACCGACGCGGGCTTCGGCGAGCGGTTCCGTCGCGAGGCCCGGGCGATGGCGGCCCTGCGTCACCCGGGTATCGCCCAGGTCTACGACTACGGCGAGGTGTCCGGGCCCGACGCGCCGGCCCTCGCATACATCGTGATGGAGTGTGTGCAGGGACAGCCGCTGTCGGAGCGGATCGCCGAGTTCGGCAGGCTGGACGCGGCCGAGACGATGTCGATCGCCGCGCAGACCGCCCGTGCGCTCCAGGCCGCACACGACGCCGGCGTCGTGCACCGCGACGTCAAGCCCAGCAACCTGATCATCGAGCCGGACGGGCATGTCGTGCTCGTCGACTTCGGCGTCGCGGTGACCCAGGAGGCGGCGAGCCTGACCGGTACGAACCAGGTCGTCGGCACCGCCCTCTACATGGCGCCCGAGCAGGTCGTGCGGAACGAGACCACGCCGGCGATCGACATTTACGCGCTGGGGGCCGTCGTCTACCACTGCCTCGCCGGTAGGCCCCCGCACCAGGGCGAGAACGCCCTCGCGGTGGCGCTGCGGCATCTCGAAGAGGAGCCGCCACCACTGCCCGAGGACGTGCCGGCGGAGGTCCAGCGGCTCGTCGCCACCGCGATGGCCAAGGATCCCGCCCGTCGCTTCCCGACCGCGGCGGCGATGGCAACGTCGGCGCAGACGCTCGGGGATCCGTCCGGCCAGTTGCTGCGGACCGCCGTGGCAGCGCCGGTCGGGGCGCCGGCCGAGCGTACCGAGGTCCTGCGGTCGGTCGGCGGCGCGGCGAAGCGGTCGGGCGGTCCCGGCCCGAAGGTGCTCGCGGTGCTGCTCGGGTCGCTGGCCGCCGCGGCCGCCGTGCTGGTGTTCGCCGATCCCACCGGGATGATGCCGGGCCGGACCGGGCAACCGTCGAAACCACCCACGGTGTCGAAAACGCAGCCGTCGCAACGCGAGCCCGGCCCCGGCGTCGGCGTCGGCGTCGGCGTCGGCGGCGGTGCACCGGCCACCCGCGGCTCTGCCAGCCTGCCGGTCAGCGCGCCCGGGTCGCCGACTCCGACGCCCACCAGTGGTTCGGCCGGCCAGTCGACGCCGCCCGGCGGGAGCACCGGCGGCGCGTCCAAGCCCACGCCGTCCGAGAACGCGCCGGCGGACCCGACGACAGCGCCGGCGGGTGAACCGACGGCGGCGCCGACCGAGACCTCCCCGGAGGAACCCGAGGAGGAGTCCGAGGAGCCAGCGGCGGATCCGACGAAGGAGCCGTCGACCGAGGAGTCGGCGGCACCGGAGACGGCCGCCCCGCAGGTCTGACGACACCACGCTGGCGTGGCGGCCGAGGCCGCCACGCCAGAGATGTGGTTCAGGAGATGCCCGTCGGGTCAGCCGGTGCGGCAGGTGATCGTCGGCCAGTTCCAGTTGCCGTTGGCCATGATCGTGATCCCGAAGTTGTTGCCGTTGCCGTTCGGCCTCGCGGTGACGGTGCCGCTGGTGCCGCTGACGGAGGCGTTCCAGCTGTTCTGGATGGTCTGGCCACCACCGAGGCCGAGGCTGACCACCCAGTTGCTGGTGCCGCTGACCGCGACGTTCAGGTTGAACCGGTCACCCCACTGCTGACCGGCGGAGAGCGTCGCGTTGCAGTTGCCGGTCCCCGGGTTACCGGTGGTGGGTCCGGAGGTCGGCCCGGAGGTCGGGTTGCCGCCGCCGCCCTCCTGCACGGTGACGTCGGAGCTGCCCTGGCTCTGGTAACCCTCGGTGGCCATGATCTGGTAGGCGTGGTTGCTGCCCAGGTTCAGGCCGGCGCGGGCCCAGGCGTCGAAGTGGTTCGCGGTGGTGATGGTGCCACTCGAACGCTTCGACTGGCGGACGCTCCAGTACTGGTAGAACGTCTGGTTGCCGTCGATCGACGGCGCGTTCACCCGCTGACTGCGCAGGATGTCGTAGGTACCGCCGTCAGTGGTGACGGTGCCCATCCGCTGGGCGCCGCTGCTCGGGTTGTAGCTGCCGAAGTTCTCCACCACGTAGTACTCGATGAGCGGGTTGCGCGTCCATCCGTACAGGGCGAGGTAGGTGTTGTTGTTGCCCGGGTTGTAGTTGGCCGAGTAGCTGACCGTCCGGCGGGAGCCGGTGGCCCAGCCCTTGCCGCCGACCCAGTTGTTGGTGCTGCGGTCCCAACTGCTGGAGTAACGACCGTTTTCGCGCAGCGTCATGCTGGCGTTGCCGCCGTCCTTCCAGAAGGAGAAGTAGTAGCCGTTGTGCGTGCCGGTCAGGCTCGAGGTGAGCGTGCGATCCGCCTCGGCGTACGCGTTGGTGGCCGTCATCGTGCCGGTGATCGCCAGAACGGTGGCGCATGCGGCACCGAGGAGCAGCCGTAGGCGGCCACGCCTTCTTGGTGTGGTGTGGCTGGTGTCGGTCATGTAACTGTGCCTCCTGGTGACGGCTGGCGGGGGCCAGCAGTGCGGTACGGCCCGCGGGCTGCCAGTGGCCTGGGACGACCATCGGCGTCGTACCGCGTGGTGGTGGCCGGTCGTGCTGCGCGACGACCGGAGGAGTGGGTCGCGGTGACTGGTGCGGACGGTGATTGAGCCCCGTCGATGGCGACCGTATTAACCGGGTCGTCTACTTGTCAACAAATTCCGGAAACACGGCCGCAATCCAGCGGTGACCGACGATCTGCCGCGGGGTGATGTCTATCCAGGTCAGTAGTCGATCAGAAGCGGTGGCGCACGTGGGGGACCCGCGATGATCGAAGAGGCCGGCCGAAGCGGCGGCCAGAAACTTCCGGAGAGTTTCCGGACCGCAATCACCCCCGCGGTCGAAGGGCGTGAGCCGGCCGGTGCCCCGGTCAGGGCTGGAGGGCGTTGAGCCGCGCCGCCTGGCGGTTCAGGTGGTCGCGCTCGGCCAGGTTGGACGCCTTCCGGGCCGCCTCGGCGTACAGCCGTGCGGCCGTCCCCACGCTGCCGTCGCGCTCGTGCAGGTACGCCGCGACCGCAGTGAAGCGGGGCAGCGTCTCGTCCAGCGCCGCGAGCGCCGCGAGACCGGCGCGCGGGCCGTCCGCCTCGCCGACCGCCACCGCGCGGTTGAGCCGGACGATCGGATTGTCGGTCAGCCGCGCGAGTTCGTCGTACCACTCGACGATCTGCACCCAGTCGGTCTCCTCGGCGGTGGGCGCGTCGGCGTGCAGTGCCGCGATGGCGGCCTGGGCCTGGAACTCGCCCAGTCGGTCGCGGGCGAGGGCCGCCTGGAGGATCTGGACGCCCTCGGCGATCGTCGCGGTGTTCCATCGGCCGCGGTCCTGCTCGGCGAGCGGCACCAGGTTGCCGTCGGGCCCGTTGCGGGCGGCGCGCCGGGCGTGGTGCAGCAGCATGAGGGCGAGCAACCCCGCCACCTCGGGGTGGTCGATGGCGGCCGCGAGCTGCCGGGTGAGCCGGATGGCCTCGGCGGCGAGGTCGACGTCGCCGGAGTAGCCCTCGTTGAAGACCAGGTAGAGGACGCGCAGCACGGTGGCGACGTCACCGGCCTGGTCGAACCGCACTCCGGAGACGGTGCGTTTGGCCCGGCTGATGCGCTGCGCCATTGTCGCCTCCGGCACCAGGTACGCCTGGGCGATCTGGCGGGTGGTCAGCCCGCCGACGGCGCGCAGCGTGAGGGCGACCGCGGACGACGGCGTCAGCGACGGGTGGGCGCACAGGAAGTAGAGCTGGAGCGTGTCGTCCACAGCGGACGTGGGACCGGGCGGCGGCTCCTCGTCGACGCGGTCCTCACGTCGGCGGCGGGCCGCGTCCGCCCGGGCCGCGTCGAGAAACCGACGCCAGGCCACGGCGACCAGCCAGCCCTTCGGGTCCCGTGGCGGGTCGGCCGACCAGACGCGGACCGCCTCGATCAGCGCGTCCTGTACGGCGTCCTCGGCCGCCGCGAAGTCGGCTCCGCGGCGGACGAGGACGCCGAGCACGCTCGGCGTGAGGCTCCGGATCAGCGCCTCGTTCACTCCGTGATGGTGGGCGGCTCGGTCAGGAACGGGCGCAGCTCGAGCCACTCGTGGATCGGCTTCCCGTCCTTGCCGGGGGCGGCGGACAACTCCCCGGCGAGCTCGACGGCGCGTTCGTAGCTGTCGACGTCGATCACCATCCAGCCGGCGATGAGGTCCTTGGTCTCGGCGAACGGGCCGTCGGTGACCGGCGGGCGACCCTCGCCGTCGTACCGGACGAACACCCCGTCGGGGGCGAGTGCCTGACCTTCGACGAACTCGCCGGTCTTCTCCAGCCGTGCCGCGAAGTCGTTCATGTACGCGACGTGCGCCGAGATCTCCTGCGGCGTCCACTGGTCCATGGGTACGTCGTTGACCGTGGCCGGGGCGCCCCGGTAGTGCTTGAGCAGCAGGTACTTCGCCATGGTGTTCTCCTCGGTGCGGGTGTGGCCGTTCGTGGCCACGTTCACCCCGGGGACGGAGCCGGTCGCCGGTTCTCGACATCACCGCCCGGATTATTTTTACTCCCGCTGCCCGGCGCTGCGGAAACCGGTCGACACGGCGGCGCGGAAACCGGCCGAAACTTGATTCGTTCCAGAAAAGTGAGCTAGTGTTCGCCGGGTGATGTCCGACTTCGAGGCGCAACTGCGGGCCGCCTCGCTGCGCGTGACCCGGCCCCGACTGGCGGTGCTCGCGGCGTTGCGCGACCATCCGCACGTCGGCACGGACGCGGTGATCGCACTGGTCCGGGCGGATCACCCCACGGTCTCCCACCAGGCGGTGTACGACGTGCTGCGGGTGCTGACCGACGCCGGTCTGGTACGGCGTATCCAGCCGGCCGGCGCGACCGCCCGCTACGAGTCCCGGGTCGCGGACAACCACCACCATGTCGTGTGCCGCTCCTGCGGCGCGATCGCCGACGTCGAGTGCGCCGTCGGCCACGCCCCCTGTCTCACCGCCCCGGTCGATCACGGTTTCGTGATCGATGAGGCGGAGGTCGTCTACTGGGGCATCTGTCCCGGCTGCGCGACCGAACGCACGCCCCACAGATCCGCAAGCTCGGAAGGAAGCACATGAGCGACACCCAGGACAACGGCCCCACCAGTGCGCAGGGCGTGGACCAGAAGGCAGCCTCCGGCTGCCCGGTCGCGCACGACTCGGTGACCGCGCACGGCAGCGAGAGCGAGAACCCGGCGATCGACTCGCCGACCCCGAAGACCGGCGGTCGCCCGCGCACCAACCGGGACTGGTGGCCCAACCAGCTCGACCTCTCGGTGTTGCACGCCCACTCGGCCAAGGGCAACCCGTTGGGTGCGGACTTCAGCTACGCCAAGGAGTTCGCCAAGCTCGACGTCGACGCCCTCAAGCGGGACATCGTCGAGGTGCTCACCACCTCCCAGGAGTGGTGGCCGGCCGACTTCGGCCACTACGGCGGCCTGATGATCCGGATGAGCTGGCACGCCGCCGGCACGTACCGCATCGAGGACGGTCGCGGCGGGGCCGGCGACGGCGGTCAGCGGTTCGCGCCGCTCAACAGCTGGCCGGACAACGCCAACCTGGACAAGGCGCGGCGGCTGCTGTGGCCGGTCAAGCAGAAGTACGGCCAGAAGATCTCCTGGGCCGACCTGCTCGTGCTCGCCGGCAACGTGGCCCTGGAGTCGATGGGCTTCAAGACCTTCGGCTTCGGCTTCGGCCGCGAGGACGTCTGGGAGCCCGAGGAGATCTTCTGGGGCCCGGAGGACACCTGGCTCGGCGACGAGCGGTACGCCTCCGAGAAGGAGATGGCGGCCGGCGTCGGGTCGACCGAGATGGGTCTCATCTACGTCAACCCGGAGGGCCCTCGCGGCAACGCGGACCCGGCCGCGGCGGCGCACTTCATCCGTGAGACCTTCGGCCGGATGGCCATGAACGACGAGGAGACCGTCGCCCTCATCGCCGGTGGTCACACCTTCGGCAAGACCCACGGTGCCGGCGTCGCCGACACCCACGTGGGCCCGGAGCCCGAGGGCGCCCCGCTGGAGGCGCAGGGTCTGGGCTGGCTCAGCACCCACGGCAGCGGCAAGGGCGCCGACACGATCACCAGTGGTCTCGAGGTGACGTGGACCGACGTGCCGACGCAGTGGAGCAACCGCTTCTTCGAGATCCTCTTCGGCTACGAGTGGGAGCTCACCACCAGCCCGGGTGGCGCGAAGCAGTGGGTCGCCAAGGACGCCGAGGCGATCATCCCGGACCCGTTCGACCCGGCCAAGAAGTACAAGCCGACGATGCTCACGACCGACCTGTCGCTGCGCGTCGACCCGGCGTACGAGAAGATCTCGCGCCGTTTCCTGGAGAACCCCGACCAGTTCGCGTTGGCCTTCGCCAAGGCCTGGTACAAGCTGCTGCACCGCGACATGGGCCCGATCGAGCGTTTCCTCGGGCCGTGGGTGGCGGAGCCGCAGTTGTGGCAGGACCCGGTGCCGGCCGTGGACCACGAGCTCGTGGGTGACGCCGACATCGCCGCCCTGAAGGACAAGGTTCTCCAGTCCGGTCTGACGACCGCCCAGCTGGTCTCCACCGCCTGGGCGTCCGCAGCCAGCTTCCGGCACACCGACAAGCGTGGCGGTGCCAACGGGGCGCGGATCCGCCTCGAGCCCCAGCGCAGCTGGGAGGTCAACCAGCCCGAGCAGCTGGCGACCGTCCTGACCGTCCTGGAGGGCATCCAGCAGGAGTTCAACTCGGCCGGTGGGGCGCGCATCTCGCTCGCCGACCTGATCGTGCTGGCCGGGTCGGCCGCCGTCGAGAAGGCGGCGCGTGACGCCGGCGTCGAGGTGACGGTGCCGTTCCGGCCGGGCCGCACCGACGCCACCCAGGAGCAGACCGACACCGAGTCGTTCCGGGTCCTGGAGCCGCGGGCCGACGGTTTCCGCAACTACCTGCGTCCGGGCGAGAAGACCCAGCCGGAGGTGCTCCTCGTCGACCGCGCCTACATGCTCAACCTGAGCGCGCCGGAGATGACAGTCCTCGTCGGCGGTCTGCGGTCGCTCGGCGCCAACACCGGCGGCAGCCGGCACGGCGTCCTCACCGACCGGCCGGGCGTGCTCACCAACGACTTCTTCGCCAACCTGCTCTCGCCGGGCACCCGGTGGAGCACGTCGAAGTCCGACGAGCACGTGTACGAGATCCGCGACCTGGCCACCGACGAGGTGAAGTGGACCGCGACCGCGGTCGACCTCATCTTCGGCTCCAACTCGCAGCTGCGCGCCCTCGCGGAGGTCTACGCCAGCGAGGACGCCCGCGACAAGTTCGTTGCCGACTTCGTGACCGCCTGGACCAAGGTCATGGAGCTGGACCGGTTCGACATCGCCTGATCAGCTCGACAGCGACGAGCCCCGGTCGATCGGCAACGATCGACCGGGGCTCGTCGGTGTCTGCGGCGCCACCGCCACCTCGATGCCGGCGGCGCTATCGACGGGCGTCAGGTGTGGCGGCTAACCTGTGGCCCCACAGACCATCGATGTGAGGAGATGCGATGGCGCGTCGCACCGGCCGGCCTTCCTACCTGTCGGACAAGGCCGACGTCCGTCGTCGCCGCACGGCGCGCCTGGTGGCGGTCGCCGGGGCGATCGCACTGGTCACCGCCCTGTTGGGTGGGCTGATCGGCTATCAGGTGGGCCGACCGGACGCCACCGAGGCGTCCATCGCGTCCATCAAGCAGGCCGAGGCGAAGCGGGACGCTCAGCAGATCCTGGAGCTGACGGAGACGGCCCGCCGGGTCAGCGCCCAGATCGCTCCCATCCTCACCGCTCTCAAGGCGGACACGTCAGCCGGCCGCGCGCCGGATCCGGAGCAGGCCCGGCGGTGGCAGGAGACCATGCGCCAGGCGGCCGAGCCCTTCGCTGACCCGCCCTCCGGGAGCACCGGCACGAACGTGGCGCGAGGCGGGCTGCGCGGGGCGATCCAGCAGGCGGCCCTGGCCGTCGACGCCTACGCGCTGGCCGCCAAGGTGCCGGCCGCACAGCGGACGGCCCTGCTGGACGTCACCGCGCGGCAGGCGGCCGAGGCGGTCACGAGCTGGTCGGTCGCGGCGACCCAGCTCGACCAGGTCAGCATCGACGCCGGCCACGGCCATCAACACGTGTTCCTCGGCACAGATCCCGAAGGGGAGGCCTTCACCCCGGACGGGGCCGCCGAGGGCACCGGCGGCTGACGCCCCGTTGCTGCCTGAGTGTCGGATTCTCCAACCGCCGGCGCTCGTCCACCGGTCGGGCGACCCGGCGCGATCTGGGACCGGCTCGCTGAATCAGGTACCGTCGCCTGTCTCAAGTCTCAGTACCAATCTGGCTTCCGGTGACCGGTGAGCCGAACCGGAGGGACACAGCCGTGAGGTTCCAGAGCGCTGTTCGGCAGGCCGGACTCGTCGTGGCGGTCGCCGCCCTCGCCGTGACAGCGGGATGCGCCAAGAAGGACGACAGTGAGGTCCAGGCGAGCGGGGTCAAGCTGGTCCAGGCGGGCAAGCTGACCGTCTGCACCCACCTGCCGTACCCGCCGTTCCAGTCCAAGGACTCCAGCGGCACGGTGACCGGCTTCGACGTCGAGATCATGGACCTGGTGGCCAAGGACCTGGGCGTCCAACAGACGATCATCGACACCCCGTTCGAGGGCATCAAGTCCGGTCAGGACCTGAACACCGGCAAGTGCGACGCGGCGGCCGCCGGCATGACGATCACCGCGGAGCGGCAGAAGGTGATGAACTTCTCCGACCCGTACTTCGACGCCACCCAGGCCATGCTGGTGAAGACCGGCAAGCCGTACAAGTCGCTCGACGACCTCCGGGGCAAGAAGCTCGGCGTCCAGGCAGCCACCACCGGCCGGGACTACGCCCGGAAGTTCGAGGCGGAGAAGGGTCTGCGACTCGTCGAGTTCGAGGACCTCGCCGCCGAACAGCAGGCCGTCGCCAACGGCCAGGTCGAGGCCGCCATCAACGACCTGCCGGTCTGGAGCGAGTACCTCAAGAAGAACCCGGGTGGCTTCCAGGTGGCCGCCGAGTTCGACACCGGCGAGCAGTACGGCTTCTCGGTGAAGAAGGACGGCAACCCGGAACTGCTCAAGAAGATCAACGAGGCGCTGGCCAAGGCCAAGCAGGACGGCACCTACGACACGATCTACGAGAAGTGGATCGGCAAGCGGCCGAGCGCGTGATCGAAGCTTTCAGCAGCGGGGCGCGCGTCTCGCGCGCCCCGCGCGTCGGTAACCTCCGGGAAGGCAACGAGCGAACGTGAAGCTGCGACGCCGCCAGCGGGAGCGGTTGTCCCTCGGGCTCCAGTACCTGGTCTTCATCGCCGTCATCGCCGCGGTGCTCTTCGCCGCGGACTGGGACAGGCTGGCCGACGCGTTCTTCCGCGTCGACATCATCAAGTCGATGTTCCCGACGATCATCACCGTCGCGCTGCGCAACACCATCCTCTACACGCTCGGCGCGTTCGCCTTCGGCCTCGTGTTCGGCACCATCCTCGCGCTGATGCGGCTGTCCCGGGTGGCCCCGTACCGCTGGCTGGCGACGGCGTACATCGAGCTGTTCCGGGGGCTGCCCGCGCTGCTCGTGCTCTTCCTCGTCGGGTACGGGATCCCCATCGCCTTTCCGGAGCGGGAGATTCCGGGCGGGGTGTTCGGCTCGATCGCGATCGGTCTCGGCCTGACCGCCGCGGCGTACATGGCGGAGACCATCCGGGCCGGCATCCAGGCCGTGCCGAAGGGGCAGATGGAGGCGGCGCGCACCCTCGGCATGTCGCACTTCACCGCCATGCGCACGATCGTCATCCCGCAGGCGTTCCGGATCGTGATCCCGCCGCTGACGAACGAACTCATCCTCCTCACCAAGGACTCGTCGCTGGCGTACGTGCTGGGTGTGACGGCGCAGACCATCGAGGTCACCAAGTTCGGTCGGGACATGCTGAACGACCGGGTGAACGCCACCCCGTTGCTGGTGGCCGGTCTCGCCTACCTGATCATCACCCTGCCCCTGTCCCAGGTGGTGCGCCGCCTCGAACTCCGCTACGCCAAGGCCCGGTGACCCGTATGACGAGCACTGCACCCCGCCCGGCGGTCGAGATCCGCGACCTGCACAAGTCCTTCGGGTCGCTCGAGGTGCTCAAGGGCATCGACTTCGAGGTCGGCCAAGGCGAGGTGGTCTGCGTGATCGGGCCGTCCGGGTCCGGCAAGTCGACGCTGCTGCGCTGCGTCGACCTGTTGGAGGAGCCGACGGCCGGCAGGATCTGGGTCAACGGGGTCGAGATGACCGACCCGGATGTCGAGATCGACGCGGTGCGCCGTGGCATCGGCATGGTCTTCCAGTCGTTCAACCTCTTCCCGCACCTGACCGTGCTGAACAACCTCACCATCGCCCAGCGCCGGGTGCTGCGGCGCGGCCGGGCCGAGGCCGAGCGCGTCGCCCGGGCGAACCTGGACCGAGTCGGGCTGACCGACAAGGCCGACGCGTTTCCGGCGCAACTCTCCGGTGGGCAGCAGCAGCGGGCGGCGATCGCCCGGTCCCTGTCGATGGAGCCGAAGCTGATGCTCTTCGACGAGCCGACCTCCGCGCTCGACCCGGAGTTGGTCGGCGACGTGCTCACCGTCATGCGCAAGCTGGCCGAGGACGGCATGACGATGATGGTGGTGACGCACGAGATGGCGTTCGCCCGCGAGGTCGCCGACCGGGTCGTGTTCATGGACGGCGGCGTGGTGGTCGAGCAGGGGCCGCCGCAGGAGGTGCTCGGCAACCCGAAGCACGAACGGACCCGCGCGTTCCTCTCCCGGGTCCTCGACCCGACCCGCGTCGCGCAGCTCGGTCAGCCCGACCAGTCGCCGGAGCCGCCGTCGGCGCCGGGCCTGCCGGCCGACGACCGCCACCAGCTCTGACGATCCCTCCCGTACGTCTGTCCGCCGGGCTGTCCCATCGCTGGGGCAGCCCGGCGTCGTCTGTGCGTCCGCCGGTGGGATGGGGCGGCCTCTCCGGGCGTGAGCCGGCCCGCAAGACCTGGTGGGGCCGCCGACGGGCTGTGTGTCAGGATCATGTCAATCGAAGGACGTCGTGATGTCAAGGTAATCTTTTTGCAATCAGACCTGGACTTTCGTCGATGGACTACATAAGTTGCAGACATCCACCGAAAGCTCTGAGTCTTCCGAGCAAAGTCCGCGACGAGCCTCACCTCGGTCGTGCTGCCGCCCCGTGCTCGGCGGTCGCTGCACGCTGCCCTCGTCGCGTCTTCGCCCGGTCGGGAACGGAGACCCATGGACGACCACGGCGTTGGCTCCCATCGTCAGCTGTCCCGCAGATCCCTGATCGCCACCGGGGCGCTCGCCGCCGGCGCGCTGGGCGCGGCCGCCCCCGCGATCGGCACCGCGTTCGGGGGTAGCCCCGCACAGGCCGCCGCCGGCGTCACGAAGAAGGTCACCATCTACGCCGAGCAGTTGCCCGACGGCCTGTTCGGCTACGGCCTGGCACCCGGCCAGGCCACCGTGCCGGGACCGCTGCTGGAGATGTACGAGGGTGACACCCTGGAGATCACCCTGGTCAACACCACAAGCCAGCGGCTCTCCATCCATCCGCACGGGGTGGACTACAGCACCGACTCCGACGGCAGCCCGTTGAACGCCTCGTTCAACAACCCCGGCGAGACGCGGACGTACGTCTGGCGCTCGCGGGAGATGGTCGCGGCGGTTGGCCGGCGGTACATGCCGGGCAGCGCCGGCTACTGGCACTACCACGACCACGCCATGGGCACCGACCACGGCACCGCCGGGGTGGCCAAGGGACTGTACGGCGCGCTGATCGTCCGCCGACGGGGCGACATCCTGCCCGAGAAGCAGTTCACCGTCGTGTTCCACGACATGATGATCAACAACCGGATGGCGCCGGAGACGCCCATGTTCGAGGCGAACCTGGGCCAGCGGGTGGAGTGGATCGCCATCGGGCACGGCAACCTGTTCCACACCTTCCACCTGCATGCCCACCGCTGGGCGGACAACCGCACCGGGATGCTGGAGGGACCGAGCGACCCGAGCCTGGTCATCGACAACAAGGATCTCAATCCGGGCAGCTCGTTCGGCTTCCAGGTGCTGGCGGGGGAGGGCGTCGGACCCGGGGCGTGGATGTACCACTGCCACGTGCAGACCCACTCCGACGGCGGCATGTCCGGGATCTTCCTGGTGCGCAACGCCGACGGCAGCATGCCGCCGGGCGCCGAGGAGGCGATCCACCGGTTCCAGGGCCACACCCACACGCACGGAAGCTGACCCAACCGAAAGTGGGGACGGGGATGACCAGACAATCACGACGAGTCCTGGCCGCGATAGCGGCCTTCGCGGCACTGATCCCGGCATCGACGGCGGCAGCCGCACCGGGATCGGCGGCCGCGCCACGAACGGCAGCCGCCCCGCAGGCGGCGCGGACCGCGGTCCTCGTGTTCCACGGCCCGGTGGCCGAGCAGCAGGACCCGGTTTCGCGCGCGGTGGACACCATCAAGCAGCTTGGCGCCAGTAATGACATCGATGTCACGGCCACCACGGACCCGGCCGTCTTCACCACGGCCGGGCTGTCGGCGTACCGCAGCGTGGTCTTTCTCTCCGCGACGGGCGCTGCGCTCAACCGCGACCAGGAGTCGGCGCTGCAGAGCTACATGAAGGCCGGCGGCGGCTTCGTCGGCATCGCCGACGCCGCCCGCGCCCAGGTCGACTCGGCCTGGTTCACCGGCCTGATCGGCACCCGCCCGGCGGGCGCCATCCCGGTGGCCGAGCCGGTGGCCGGGGTGACCGCCAGCGGCGAGAACCCGCCGAGCGAGACCAAGGAGAAGCTGACCGACGGCGACGCCAACACCAAGTGGCTGGTCCGCACCCCGACCGGGTGGGTGGCCTACCAACTGGCCGCACCCAAGCGGATCACCGGGTACGCGTTGACGTCGGCAAACGACTCCGCCGGCCGGGACCCGAAGGACTGGACCCTGCAGGGTTCCAACGACGGGCAGAGCTGGTCCGATCTGGACCGGCGCACCGGCCAGAGCTTCCCGGACCGGTTCCAGACCCGCCGCTTCGACATCGCCACGCCGCAGGAGTTCACCCGCTACCGGCTGAACATCACGGCGAACAGCGGCGAACCGCTGGTCCAGCTCGCCGACCTGCGCCTGTTCACCGGCAGCACCACCGCCCCCGAACCGCCGGCGGTCAACCGCGCGGTGGTCGACATCCTGGACCGGAAACATCCGGCCACGGCGTCGCTGCCGCTGACCATCACCCGCTCCGACCGCTGGGAGAACTGGGACCCGAACCCGATCGGCAGCGTGCACACGCTCGCCCAGGTCGAGGAGCGGCACTACAACCCGGGGCCGGCCGCCAACGGCGCCTTCCACCCGGTGTCCTGGTGCCGGGACTACGAGGGTGGCCGCTCGTTCTACACCGGCATGGGCCACACCGAGGGCAGCTACGGTGAGGAGGCGTTCCGCACGCACCTCACCGGGGCGCTCAACTGGACCACCGGCCGCGTCCGCGGCGACTGCCAGGCCACGATCGCCGCGAACTACAAGGTGGAGCGGCTCACCGCGGCCAACCAGACCGGGCAGCTCGACCAGATCGGCGAGCCGCACGGGCTCACCATCGCGCCGGACGGCACTGTCTTCTACGTCGGCAAGGCGGCCTGTCCGAGTGGCCCGATCGCGGACTGGAACGACCCGAAGGTCGGCCTGGGCTGCGGCACCATCCACTCCTGGGACCCGCGGACCAGGCAGGTGAAGCTGCTCACCACCCTGGAGGTGATGGGCAACCGGGGCAGCGGCTCCGAGTTGGTGAAGAACGAGGAGGGCCTGCTCGGCATCGTGCCCGACCCCGCCTTCGCCGAGAACGGCTGGCTCTACGTCTACTGGATGCCGCACGAGTCGATCGACCGGGTGCAGCGGGTCGGGCAGCGCACCGTCTCGCGGTTCACCTACGACCGCGCGACCCAGACCATCGACCAGGCCACCCGCAAGGACCTGCTGAAGTTCCCGGTGCAGATCCACAGTTGCTGCCACGCCGGCGGCGGCATGGCGTTCGACGCCAAGGGCAACCTCTACGTCGGCTCCGGCGACAACAACTCCTCCGAGGGATCGCAGGGCTACTCCGGTAACAACTGGACCCAGGAGTACCAGGGCATCTCCTTCCAGGACGCCCGCCGCACCTCGGGCAACACCAACGACCTGGCCGGTAAGATCATCCGGATTCACCCCGAGCCGGACGGCACGTACACCATCCCGGAGGGCAACCTCTTCCCGCCCGGCACCGAGAAGACCCGCCCGGAGATCTACGTGATGGGCGTGCGCAACATCGCCCGTTTGCAGATCGACCCGGAGCACCAGTGGCTGACCGCCGGCTGGGTCGGCCCGGACGCCTCGTCGCCCAGCCCCACCCTCGGCCCGGCCAAGTACGAGACGGCCACCATCATCACCTCGGCCGGTAACCAGGGCTGGCCCTACTGCATGGGCAACCGGCAGCCGTACCGGGACCGCAGCACCACCGACGCGACGGTGCTGACCGGCTGGTACGACTGCGACAACCTGAAGAACGAGTCCCCGCGCAACACCGGGCTGGTGGACATCCCGGCGGCCCGGGACAACATGATCTGGTACTCGCCGGACGGCGGCGGGCCGGTCTTCCCGAAGCGCACCGACGGCAGCGACCTGCCCACCTACGTGGCGGCCGACGCCACCTACACGCAGCCGTACCTGCGCGGCGGCGGGCAGGCCATCATGTCCGGCCCGACCTACCACCGCGACCGCGTCGACCCGAACAGCACAGTGGCGTGGCCGGCGTACTGGGACGAGAAGTGGTTCATCGGCGACCAGTCGAACGCGGCCAACCGGGTCGCGGTCACCGTCGACCCGGCCGGGGTGCCGACGGCGACCCCGCCGGTCTACGCCGAGACGCTGCGCGCCATCATCCCGAGCGGAAACGGCGACACCCGGCTGCAGAGCTGGATGGACGCCAAGTTCGGCCCGGACGGCGCGCTCTACCTGCTGGACTACGGCGGCGGCTTCTTCAGCCTGAGCCCCAACCAGAAGCTCATCCGGATCACCTACACCGGCAGCGCGCCCACCCCGGCACCGGCGGCGAACTCCGTCGCCGTCCAGAACAAGCCCCTGACCATCGCCTTCGACGGCGCGCGCTCCGGCGGCGTCAGCCACCGGTGGGAGTTCGGCGACGGCGCCACGTCGACCGAGGCGAACCCCCGGCACACGTACGCCAAGGTCGGCACCTACACCGCGAAACTGACGGTCACGTACGCCGACGGTGAGACGGCGACGGTGCAGACCACTGTCACGGTGGGCTGCGCGGTGCCGGACGACAGGCAGAACGTGTGGCTCGGCGACACGGACACCGGCGTGCCCAGCCGCACCGTCGGGCAGGGCTGCACTGTCAACGACCTGATCGACGACGAGAGCACCTGGGCCGACCACAACAGCTTCGTCCGCCACGTGACAGCGGTGACCCGCGCGCTTGAGGACGACGGTCTGCTCAACGCCCGCGAGAGCGGCACCCTGACCCGGCTGGCCGCCGCGTCCGAGATCGGGCGCACCGGCCACACCGGCTACGAGCCCCTCTTCGACGGCACCGCCGAGTCACTGCTCGGCTGGCAGCAGGCGCCGACGGGATCGTTCAGCATCCAGCCGGACGGGGCACTGCGTTCCAGCGGCGGCCTCGGCATGCTCTGGCACACCAAGGAGCTCGGCGACTTCTCGCTGCGGCTCCAGTTCAAGGACATCGCCCCCGGCACCGGGCGGGCCAACACCGGCGTCTTCATCCGGTTCCCGGACCTGCGAACCCCCCTGGAGCAGCGACCACCGGACAGTTGCGGCACCGTCGGGTCGGCCCGGACCTCCGCGGCCTGGATGGCGATCTACTGCGGACACGAGATCCAGATCTACGACGGTGAGACCGGTGAGCCGCAGAAGACCGGTTCGGTCTACAACTTCGACCCGGTGCCGCTCGCCCAGGCCGGCGTCACTCCGAAGAACGAGTGGAACGACTACGAGATCCGCGTGGTCGGGCAGCACTACACGATGATCCGCAACGGCGTGGTGATCAACGAGTTCGACAACACGCCGGGCAAGCAGTCCTCCCGTGCCGGCGATCCGCCGACCGACCTGCGGCAGTTCCTCCGCGGCTTCATCGGTCTGCAGAACCACGGTGACAACGACCTGGCCGAGTTCCGCAACATCCGCGTGCGGGAACTCTAGGAGAAACGATGACCCGACGACTCACGGCCGCGCTGTCGGCGCTCCTGCTCACGGTGATCCCGTTGGCCGCGAAGCCCGCCTCCGCCGCCCCACGCGTCGCCGCGGACCAGGTGTTGACCTGGACCGCCGACGACAACACGACCCGCTACAAGTCGGCCCCCACCCAGGCGGTGGCCGGCGCGACCACGATCATCTGGGAGAACAGCGCGGCCACCGGCAACACCACCGGGATGCCGCACACGCTGACCTTCGACACCAGCAGCGAGGGTTACAACCACGACGTCACCATCAACATCCTGGCCAGCCCGTTCGACGCCAACGACGGCCGCCACCAGGCGACGGTGAACCTGACCCCGGGTCGGTACCGCTACTTCTGCTCGATCCCGGGCCACAGCCAGATGGTCGGCGAATTCGTGGTCACCGACGGCGGAGGTGGCGGCGACACGACGGCGCCGACCGTCGACGCCACCGTCTCGGGTGACCGCGACGGCGACGGCAACTACCTCGGCGCGGCCACTGTGACAGTGACCGCGACCGACGCCGACTCGGGCGTGCAGAGCATCGAGTACCAGGTGGACGACACCAGCTTCCAGCCGTACACCGAGCCGGTGCGGGTGACCGCGGTCGGCGACCACTCGGTGCAGTTCCGCGCCACCGACCAAGCCGGCAACACCAGCGCGGTCGGCTCGGTGTCGTTCCGGATCGTCGAGCCGGGGGAGCAGGACACCACCGCGCCGGAGGTCACGGCCGCGCTGGCCGGCGACCGCGACGGCGACGGCAACTACGTCGGTACGGCCACCGCCACGCTGACCGCCACCGACACCGGGTCCGGCGTCGCCACCATCGAGTACGCGCTGGACGGGGGAGCCTTCACCGCGTACACGAACCCGATCGTGGTGACCACCGTGGGCATGCACATGCTGCACTACCGGGCGACCGACGTCGCCGGGAACACCTCGGCGGAGCAGATGTCGCACTTCACAGTCGTCGAGCCGCAGGCCGAGGACACCACCCCACCCACTGTCGCCGCCACGGTGGCGGGTGACCAGAACGACGACGGCGCGTACGTCGGCGGCGCGACGGTCACTGTCACCGCCACCGATGACGGCTCGGGTGTGGCGTCGATCGAGTACGCGCTCGACACCGGCGCCTGGACCGCGTACGCCAGCCCGGTCACCGTCCGGACCGTCGGGGCGCACACCGTGCGGTACCGCGCGACCGACACCGCGGGCAACGCCGCCACCGAGCAGTCCACCACGTTCACGGTGGTGGCCGACGGCACCGACGGCTGTCCCGCCTCGGACACCCGGGCCACTGTGGTCATCGACGGTGACGACACCGGAGTGGCAAACGTCGACACCGGCGACGGCTGCACCATCAACGATCTGATCGACGAAAACGCCGGCTACCCCGGCCACGCCGATTTCGTCAGGCACGTCGAGGCGGTCACCGCCGCGCTCGTGACCAGCGGCACGCTCAACTGGCGGCAGCAGGGCGCCATCGTCCGGGCCGCGGCCCGATCGGACGTCGGCGCATGAGTCCTCGAATCTCATCGACAGGGAGTACAACGATGCCCGGACGTACCGTCGCCAAGCTGGCCACCGTGAGCGCCGTCATCGCCGCCTCGGTGCTGGCGGTGGCGCCCACCGCCCACGCCGACCTGGTCACCCACTGCATCGGCACCGGCGGCGCCGTGACAGTGCCCAACGACCTGCTGGTGCCCGCCGGCGAGTCCTGCGCCCTCACCGGCACCACGATCACCGGCAACGTCACAGTCGCGGCCGGCGCCAACCTGGTGGTTGCCGGCGGCCGGGTCAGCGGTGAGGTACGCGTCGCCGCGGACGGCTACCTCGACGCCACCGAGACCACAATCGACGGTCAGGTGGTGTTGGCGGCCGGCGGGTACGGCGTCTTCCTCAAGGACGCCAGCAGCGGCAACGTGACGGTGCGGCCGAAGGGCACCGCGACCATCGACAGCTTCCTGTTCGTGGAGGGGTCGACGATCGTCGGCACTGTCAACGTCGGCGCGGGTGAGGTCCGGCTCGACCGGGGCACCCAGGTGCAACGCAACGTCAGCAGCACCGGCACCTACTACACCGACGTGCACGACTCGTTCGTCGACGGCACGCTGTCGGTGCTGAACAGCGCCACCGGCAGCGTGGTGTGCGGCAGCGCGGTTCGCGGCAAGGCCACCTTCGCCGGCAACCTGGGTGGGGTGCAGCTCGGCCCGAACGGCACCCTCGACAGCTGCGCGTCCGGCGGTTACTGGGGCACTGACGTCAGCGTCACCAACACCACAGGCGGTGTCAGCGTCGACGACAACATCATCAACGGTCAGTTGACGGTGACGGGCAACGACCCGGCCGCCCAGGTGGCCGCGAACAACCGGATCCGCGGCGGCGTGAGCGGTGACCAGGCGGACCCGGCCACCAACCGGATGGCCCGGGCGGCTGGCCCGGTCCGCGCGGACACCGTCGACGAGCGGGCCGAGGCCCGCCGTGCCTCGGCGGCGCGGGAGGCCACCGAGGCGGGCGCGGCGAAGCTCTAGACGAGGAGGTGCTGACCCTGGCCGGGGCTGTGGACGCGGCCGGCGGTGACCGTCGGTCACCTCCGCCGGGGTGGACGCGGTAGGGAGCGGTATACCTCAGAGTCATATTCATACCTCTGAGGTATACCGCTCATCAGCGATCCGACACGGCGGGCCAACGGGCACCGGGAGGGTTCGTCGGCGCAGCAGAAGTGGTCACGCTGCTTGTCCGGGTGTGTAGAAGGCGCTCGGGTCGTTGGCCAGGGACGCCTTGATGTACGCGCTCCACTCGTCGGCGAGGACTTCGATCCGATCGGCCTCGATGCCGTCCAGGGCGGCGCGCACCACGTCGGCGGGGTCCATCTTGTCGCCGTCGTAGCCGGCCATCATGTCGGTGTCGGCGGCGCCCAGGTGCAGCCCGGTCACGAGAGTCCCCTGGCCGGCCAGCTCCAGCCGTACCCCGTTGGTCAGGCTCCACTCGGCTGCCTTCGCCGCGGCGTAGGCGTTGGCCCCGTCGTAGGAGAACCAGGACAGCGCCGACAGGACGTTGAGGATGCCTCCGCCGCCGTTGGCGCCGAGCACCGGCGCGAACGCCCGCACCATGTCCAGGGTGCCGTAGAAGTGGGTGTCCATCTCGGACCGGATCTTGCTCAGGTCACCGGTGACCAGGTTCGTGTAGGTGGAGATGCCGGCATTGTTGATCAACAGATTGACGTCGGAGGCGATGGTCGCCGCCTCCTCGACGGATCGCGGGTCGGTGATGTCCAACCGGAGCGTCTCGACCCCGGGAATGTCGATCCGTTCCGGGTTGCGGGCCGTGGCGTACACCTTGGCCGCCCCGCGCTCCAGCAGCTGTTCGGCGAAGTGTCGGCCGAGGCCGCGGTTGGCGCCGGTGACCAGCGCGACGGAATCGGTGATCCGCATGATGGGTTGCCTCCTGGCAGGTCAGGGACGAGCGGTACCCGAGCTACGCTAAAACCTGACGTTGACGTGAGAGACAAGGTTGTGTGACTGGTGTCACCGACGGGGGAGGTGCCATGCGCATCGGTGAACTGGCCACGCAGGCCGGGGTGTCAGTGCGGGCCCTGCGCTACTACGAGGAGCAGGGGCTCCTGAAGGCCGCCCGGAGCAGCGGCGGCCAGCGCCACTACCCGGACAGCGCTGTCGATCGGGTGCACCTGATCCAGATGCTGTACGCCGCGGGCCTGACCAGCCGGACGATCCTGGACCTGCTGCCCTGCGTCGACGCGAAGGTCAACACCCCGGAGTCCCGAGCCCTGCTGAGAGCCGAACGCGCCCGCATCGATCAGCAGATCGCCCAGCTCCGGCAGGCGAGAGATCGGCTCGACACGGTCATCGCCTCGAGCGAGAGCCCGGCCAGCGAATGCAGCCGGGTGGACACCGACGCCCTCGTGTCCTAGGTGAACACCGGGGCCAGCCCACCATGTCGGCTGTCACAGGTCCATCGCGTAGACCCGGACCCGGCGGCCGGTGTCCGGCTGCACGGTTTCGCGCTCCAGCGACATGCCCAGCTTGACCATCACCCGCGCGGACGCCTCGTTGCCGACGATGTGGATGCTGACCAGCCGCCGCAGGGCGAGTTCGGCACGCGCGTGGGCGACGACGGCCTGGGCCGCCTCGGTGGCCAGGCCCCGGCCCCAGTGGGCGCGGCCGAGCCGCCAGCCGATCTCCACGGCTGGCATGATCTCCGGCAGGAAGGTCGGCACCGCCAGCCCGGTGAAACCGGCCAGCTCGCCGGTCTCTTTGACCTCCACCGCGTACAGGCCGAAGCCGTGTGCGTCCCAGTGCCGCTGGTAGTTGGCCAGACGTTCCGCGGTCGCGGCCCGGTCCAGGGTCCGGCCGTCATGGATGTAACGCATCACCTCGGGCTGCGCGTTGACCGCGGCGAACCCGTCCAGATCATCGCTGTGCCAGCGCCGCAGCAGCAGCCGCGGAGTCTCCAGGGAGGTGGCATCGCGGGAGCTTGTCGGGTCAGGCACGTCCCTTCGTAGCATGTCGACGCTCCCGGGGCGATGGGTTACCCGGTGGAGAGCGGCGCATCGGCTCGCCTTCGGCAGGTCCGGATTGTTCCGCCCGTGCACCATCGTCTGATGTGGCCTTTACAGGAAGATCTAGGACTGAATCAGACATAGAAGTTCGTCCTGCGTCTATGTTCGATGCGTCGTGCGGCTTGTTGGCGTGGACACGGGGGGGGGGGGGGGGGGGGGTTGGCCGCGACGCAGGCGGCAAGATCGCTCCCGACCTTCTGGATAAGGGCGTCCATTTCAATGTCGGCAAGGTTGAGTTCGCGGTTCGACCCACAGGTGACGCGGCCAACCCGGTTGTCCTCAAGCCGGTGCACCCGGGAATGGCGCGAGATCTGCCCCGCAAGGTGTACGAGGACGCTCTGCGGCGTGGCGAGGGCGCCCTGCAGTCACCCGAATTTCGGGACTGGTTGGCCAAGCACGCGAATGCTGGCTTTGAGCTGGCGGTGAAGAACTCGGGGCATCCGAAGGCCATCGAATTCAAATTCTTGTTGAGTGCGCTTCGGGGGATGTGAGGATAAGGAATGCATCCGGTTGACCTCGTCGACTTCATTGTTTCCGGTTTTTTCGGCCCACTTCGTCCTGGTGCGGGCTATCAGGATGTCATCGATGGCCTCGGTTCGCCCCGCCATGAGGAGCCTGCTCGTAAATCAAGTCCGATGTACCTGCTCTACGGCGATGTTGAAGTTCGGCTACGTGACCTTCGCGTGACCCTTGTGTCGGTCTCGCTTGGCCTCGACGATGATCCGGACTCGTTCGATCCCGGCGGGATCGAGTTCACGAATTTGCTGTCGGCGGGAGAGCGCACAGTTGCGGCGGTCGGAGACCTGCTTCGCGACGCGGGCGTCGAATGGGATGTCGATGCGATCATGTCGGACGACGAGTCGCCGGTATGGGTGACTCAGCGGCGCGTGCACCTGGGCTTTCCCTCCGGAGTGCTACAACGCGTCGGCGCTGAATACTGACGGCTCGCTCCGACCTCTCGGCGCGCGTCCGCTGGCGCTGTCACCGGCGCGCCGGCGCCCGCGGTCAGGTCGGGGCAAGCTCCGGGATGCCGTAGTGCCTGTCGAGGATCTGCATCGCGGCACCGGCGGCGATGGCGTCCGCGCCGAGGCCGGACAGGGTCACCCGCGTGGTGAGCCAGTGCGCGCGTCGTACGTCCGCCTGGACGGCCTCGGTGACGGCCGCGAGGTAGGTCTGCGGGTGCCGCAGGAGATCCGCGCCGGCCAACACCACGTGCGCGAGGTCGAGGGTCTGGAGCAGGTTGACGACGCCCACCGCCACGACGCGGGCCGCGCGTGCCAGGTCACCGGCCTCGATGGCGTGCTGGTGCACGATCTCCAGGCATCCGTGCCGGCCGCAGACGCAGCGGGGACCGTCCAGGTCGACAACCGTGTGGCCGAATTCTCCCGCGTTGGTGTGCGCCCCCCGGTGCGCCGTGCCGCCCAGCCAGAAACCCCCGCCGATCCCGGACTCGACCATGATGAGCGCCGCGTCGCCGAACGCAGCGCCGTGTCGCCAGGCTTCGGCGGTGACCCCGGCGGTGACGTCCTTGTCGAGGTGGACGGGCAGCCCCAGGTGTTTCTCGGCGATCTCGCGCAGCGGCACGTCGTGCCAGTGCCGCAGGCCGTGGGCGCCGCGAACCAGCCCGTGGGCGTGGTCCAGTGGGCCGATCATGCCGATGCCCAGGCCGGTGAGTCGGCCCCGTAGGTCGGTGCCGCTGGTCATCGTGTCGATGCCGGCGCGCAGCGCGTCGAGGAGTTGCTGTGGGGTGAAGTCGCTGGGCAACGGGCTGACCGCCGAGTGGCGCACGGTGCCGGCCAGGTCGACCAGGACCAGCCGCAGCGTGCGCCGGGCGACGTGGGCGCCGATCGCGTACCGGCTGTCGGGGACGAGTTCGTAGACGACCGCCGGCTTGCCGACCCCCGGCCGCCGGACACCTGTGGAACGGATCAGACCGTCGGCGCTGAGCCGGGCGATGACCTTGGAAACCGCCTGTGGGGTCAGGCCGGTGGCCCGGACCACTGTCGCCCGCTCGAACCGTCGAGCGGTACGGCCCACGGCGATGACCAGCGCCTGGTTGTAGCCGCGGAGGAAGTTGACGTCCGCAGTGACGCGAGTCATCTCACCACCCTATTACGCAACGCTGTTGCTAAATTTTCTCGGTGATCGAGTTGAGCAGCGGACGACGGATGGCGGCGCTGGTCGCCCTGGCACTGGGTGGCGTCGCGATCGGCCTGACCGAGTTCGTGGCGATGGGCCTGCTGCCCGACATCGCGCGCGATCTGCTCTCCCCGGAGTACTCCCGGTCGTCGTCGGACGCGGTCGCCCGCGCGGGTTGGATGATCACCGCGTACGCGCTCGGCGTGGTCGTGGGCGCGCCCCTGATCGCCGCGCTGAGCGCGCGCCTGCCCCGCAAGAAGCTCGTCCTCGGACTGCTCGTGCTCTTCGCCGCCGGCACTGTCGCGTCCGCGCTCGCCCCCACCTTCGACCTGGTGCTTGTGGCGCGGTTCGCGGCGGCGCTGCCGCACGGCGCGTACTTCGGAGCGGCCGGCCTGCTCGCGGCGACGCTGATGGGCCCCGGTAACGAGGCCCGTGGTTTCGCCATCGTGCTCAGCGGCCTGACCGTGAGCAACGTGGTCGGCGTACCCCTCATCACGCGGCTCGGGCAGACGGCCGGCTGGCGCGCCGCCTACCTGGTCATCGCCGGCGTCTTCGTGCTCACCCTGCTGGCGGTGCTGGCGGTCGTCCCGGAGGTCGCCGCCGCTGTCGACGGCTCGCCGGCCGCCGAGTTGCGGGCGCTGCGGACCTCGCAGGTCTGGCTGGTCGCCGCGACGGGCGCTGTCGGGTTCGCCGGGTTCTTCGCGGTGAACACCTACATCGCGCCGGTTACCACCGACGTGGCCGGGTTCTCCGCCGCGACGGTGCCGTGGGCACTTGTCGCGGTCGGTCTCGGCATGACCGTCGGGAATGCCCTGGGCGGCTGGTTCGCGGACCGCGACCTGTGGCGCAGCATGATCATCGGGTTCGTCGCGATGATCGTGAGCATCGCCGCGTTCAGTCTCGTCGCGTCGTCCCGGGTCGGCCTGTTCGTGGGCGCGTTCCTGGTCGGCGCGACAAGCCTCTACCTCGGCCCGGTCCTGCAGGCGCGTCTGATCACCGTCGCCCCGGGAGCGCAGTTGATGGGGGCGGCGGTCAACCAGTCGGCAATGAACATCGCGAACAGCCTGGGCGCGGCCCTGGGCAGCGTCGCCATCGCCGCCGGGTTCGGTTACCTCGCGCCGGCCCGGGTGGGCATCGTCCTGGGTGTCCTCGGGCTGGCCCTGGGAGTGGTCAGCTTCACCGTCCGGCGACACCTGCCGGAGCGGGTTCCGGCCACCGTCGCGAGGTGAGGTGGCCGGACCGCTCTGGGCGGGCGATCACAAGTCGTCGACGGTGACAGTCACCCGGTGGGCGCTCGACCTCCAGTTGGGCACGTTGACCACCTCGTAACCGCCGCCGCGTTGACCCACTGTGATCCCGACGAGGCCGAGGTGCGCCGGGGCGGCCGGGATGAACAGGTCCACGCCGGTGATGAAGGTCTGGCTGAAGAACTCCGGCAGCGGTGCGGCCAGCTCGGTCACGCCGTCGCTGCCGTCGTCGAAGGCGAAGATGGCGATCGTCCTCTTGACGCGTGGCGTGTTCGCCGCGTTCAGGACATCCCTGCCGTTGATCCAGAGACGGTCGCCGGCGTCGCCCTGGTCGCCCCACCACTCCTTCTGGCGCTGGATCGTCAGCGCCGTGTGCCGGTCGCTGGTGTCGACCAGCCCGCTGAGGCCCTCGCCCGGCACGCTGGTCGTCAGGCGCAGGAACGAGTCCGAGCGGCGGAACGGCTGGACGTAGAAGTGGTGCGTCGCCGCGCCCGCGCGCACGATCGCGAACTCGTAGCGGGCCGTGGCGAGAACCGGGAAGGGGCCGAACGCGCCGTCGCCGCTCAGCGGCACCCGGTGCGTGGGTCGCTGCGACAGCCGCCCGCCGGTCAACGGATCGACCGGGTAGACCTCCAGCGTCGCGTCGGTGACGCCCACGTTGCTCGGAAAGAGCACCGCGCGGCCGGACACCCGGGCGGTGCCGAGGAGTTGGGGCACGATCCGGGTCGTGTGGGGTGCGCGACCCCGCAGGAATTGGAAGATCTCCTCGAACGACTCCGGCGACGACACCGTCTGGGTGTGCGACTGGTCGGGGAGGTGCACGTTCGTCGCGCCGACGATGGCGCGGGCCGGGTCGCCCTCACCCCAGATCGCGAGGGTGGGCACCCCGCCCGGCGGAGTCGTCGCGGTGCGTCCGTCCAGGTTGACGTAGTGCGCCACCCGGGCCGCGCGCTCCGGTGAGCTGTTGAGATAGCCCTGCATGACGAAGGTGCCCAGGGAGTGCGCGAGCAGGTCGACCCGGTCCGCGCCGGTCGCTGCCAGCAGGCGGGAGATCCGTGCGTCGAGCCCCGCGTACACCTGGGGCAGGATCGTGGCGATGTTCGGCGAGTCGTACTCGTGGGCCTCGATGATGTCGATCGGGTAGCCGTTGCTGGTGAGACGTTTGGCCTGGGACTGGAACTGCGCGGCGGATCCCGCGCTGCCGTGCACGAAGACCACCGGACGGTACGCCGGTGAGGCCGCGGCCTCGGCGGCACGTGCGACGGGGGCGACGGACAGGCTGGCGGCGAGCGCGACCCCGGCCACCGTGGACAGCAATCTCCGGCGAGACGTGCGCATCGATCCTCCACCGTGCGAGACGAAGTATGTGCACTGCTGGCGCAAGTATCGTGTCAGGGTGGGGATCGGCGGTCCACACCTTCCCGCCGGCGTTCGGTCAGCTGACCTCTCTGGCGAGCAGGTCGCCGACCGCGGCCCGGACCGGATCGGGATTCGCCCAGCTCCAGTTGGGGTGCGCGCGGTTGGTGAGCAGGGCGAGGACGAGCTTGCGATCGGGGTCGACAAGGAATGACGGGCCGGCGAAACCGGTGTGGCCGAAGGTCCGGGCCGAGGCCAGCCGGCCCATGAACCAGCTCTGGTTGAGGACGACTCCGAGACCGTGGGCGGCGGTCCGGTTGGGTCGCTCCGGGTCGACGGCGGGTTTCCCGGCGTTGTGGTTGGTGAGCATCCGCCGCACGGTCGCCGCGGCGAGGATCCGCCTGCCCTGGTGGGTGCCCCCGTTCAGGAGCAGTTGCCCGATGACCGCGAGATCGGTGGCGGTCGCGAAGATGCCGGCGTGCCCGGCGATGCCGCCGAGGTGGTTGGCGACGTCGTCGTGGACGGTGCCACGGAGCAGGCCCCGGGACGACCGGGCGTCGGTGGCGACGAGCCGGCCGGCCTGTGCGGTGCCCGACAACCAGGTGCGGGGATTGAAGCCGGTGTCACGCAGGCCCAGTGGGCCGGTGAGGTTGCTCTTGAGCGCCTGGTCGAGCCGCTGGCCGGTGACCTTTTCGACGATCCTGCCGGCGACCATCAGCCCGACGCTGGAATAGCGGAACGTGTCCCCGGGCACGGCGCCGGAGACCAGCCCGGTGCTGAGCACGGCGTTCCAGCGGGCCGCGTTGTCGCTGAGGCCGGTGACCTTGGCGCCGACGGGGAGACCGCTGGTGTGGGTGAGCAGCATCTCGACGGTGACGCGTTCCTTGCCGGCTCCGGTGAAGGCCGGCAGGTAGTCGCGGACCGGGGCGCCCAGGTCGACGCGGCCCTTGTCGACCTGCTGGAGCAGCAGGATGGCCGTGTAGACCTTCGTCACCGAGGCCAGGTCGAAGATGGAGTCGGGGCGCATCGCGACGCGCTGGCTCGCGGCGAGGAGTTTCGGGCCCGCCCCGTAGCGCAGCGCCTCCCCGACCGCGGTGTGCACCGTCGTCCGGCCGTCGACAAGGACGACAGCGACAGCGCCGGGGAAGCCCTTGTGGGTAACCGTCTGCGGGGTGGCGGGCAGGTGCTTGCGCAGCAGCGTCGTCACATCCCGCGCGTACGGGGCCTGGCCGGCTGGCACGCCGCCGCCCGGTGCCGCGGTGGCGCTCGGCGAGCCGGGCGGGGCCGTGCTGTCACCGGCCGAGCCGAAGCCCACCCGGTTTCCGGCGGCGTCGGTCGCGGTCACCCCGTCGCCGGGACCGGACCTCGGCGCGCCGTCGTCACCGCAGCCGGCGAGGGCGGAGGTCGCGACGGCCAGACCGGCCCCGAGCAGAGTACGACGCGCAACGGGCATGCCGGGAATCGTGACAGTTCCCATCGACGCGCGCCAACCAAGCCCCGGAGCGTCGTCCACGCCCGCCCGCTGGACAACAGATGGTCACCTTGCAGACACGCAGGGTCACTGTGTGGATGGTTGTGCGACGATCTGCGGGCGTCACGTCGACCGACCGTCCATACCCCTTGGAGAGCACGATGTCCCTCTCCCGCGCCCGGATCTTCGCCGAGCTGAACGCGGTGCGGCCCCCCGAGCAGCCGTCCCCGGTGCTGGGCACCGCAGTCGTGGTCGGCGGCAGTGTCGCCGGCCTGCTGGCCGCTCGCGTGCTGTCCGACTACGCCGACAGCGTCGTCATCATCGACCGGGACGACCCGCAGACGACCGGCGCGCGTCCCGGCGTACCCCAGGGAACGCAGCTGCACGCGCTGCTGCCCGGCGGCTTCCTCCAGTTCGAGCGCCTGTTTCCGGGCTTCCGCGAGGAGGCCCTGGCGCGCGGCGCGGTCGAGGCGCCGCCCGCGGCCCGGCGCAACTACCTCGACGGGCGCCTGCGGGTCGTCGTCCCCGACGACGCCGACAGCCTGGCCGGCAGCCGGCCGCTCCTGGAGGGACTGATCCGCCAGCAGGTGCTGCGACTGCCGAACGTCAAGACGGTCACCGCCCGTGCCACGGGTCTCGTGTTCGACGGCGCCGTGGTCACCGGCGTGCGCTGCGACGTCGCCGGGGTGCCCGGCGTGGAGAGCGGTGACCTCGTGGTGGACGCCATGGGACGGTCGAGCAAACTGTCCGCCTGGCTGGAGGAGGCCGGTTGGGACCGGCCGGTCACCCGGCGGATGACAGTGCACCTGAACTACGCGACGGCCCTGTTCCGCCGCCCGGACACGACCGCGACCTCGACTGTCGCCCTGGCGTTGAACACCCCGAAGGTGGGCTCCGACGTGGCCGGCGCCGCGTTCTTCGCCATCGAGGACGGCCGGTGGATGGCCATGATGGCCGGCTACGGGGACAACCGTCCCGGCCGCACGGCGCAGGACTTCGTCCGCCGCCTACGGGAGCAGTTCCCACCCGAGTTCGGGGACGTCGCCGACCAGGAGATGCTCGGCGACGTCGAGACCTACCACCACGCCGACAGCCGCCGGCGCGACTTCCACGCGCTGCGGCGATTCCCCGGCGGGCTCGTCAGCGTGGGCGACGCCGTCGCGTCGTTCAACCCGGTGTACGGGCAGGGAATGACGGCGGCGGCCCTGCACGCGGCCTGCCTGTCGACGTACCTGCGCGGCGGCCCGGATCTGACCGCCCCCGCACGCGAGTACCTCGCGTTGCAGAAGATCGTCGTCGACGCCGCGTGGTCGACGTCGACCTCGGCCGACCTGGCGCTGCCCCACGTCGACGGTCCCTACCCGCGCGGACACCGGATCACCAGCTGGGCCAGCCAGCAGATCATCGCCGCGACCGTCACCGACGTGGCGATCGCGCGACGGTTCAACGAGGTCGTCTCCATGCGGCAACACCCGCTCACGCTGGCCAGGCCCGGCGTGCTCCTCGGCGCCCTGCGGGCCAACCAGCGCGCACGCTGACGAGCGGCCGCCCTAGCGGGACAGTTTGCGCAGGACGTCGACGACGAAACGGTGGTCGTCCAGCTGCGGAAGCCCGGACACGCCGACCCAGCCCACCACGCCGGTGCCGCGTACGCGCAGCGGCACCGCACCACCGGCCGCCGCGTAGCGGGAGGCCGGCAGGCCGAACCTCTCGGTCAGCGTCACCTGCTTGTCCCGGCACAACCGGGCCATGTAGAGCGACGAGTGCTCGAACCGCATCACCACCCGCCCCTTGCGGCGCAACCACCCGTCGTTGTCCGCCGTCGACCCGGGCAGGCCACAGTGGAACAGCTGACGACCGGCCCGCCACACCCCCACCGAGACCGGCAACCCCTGCTCCCGGGCGGCGGCGACGGCGAGCTGCCCCAGCTCGTACGCGTCGGTCTCGGACAGACCCGCGAGCTCCAGCTCGGTCTCCTCGCGCAGCAGCTCGTCCAGCGTCGGCCACGGTTCACGATCAGTTGACATGCTTCTTCTCCTCGTCGTACCGGGTGATCACCAGGCGCAGGGCGCGTAGTCCTTCAGGAAACAGCCGTACAGATCCTCGCCCAGCTCGCCGCGGACGATCGGGTCGTACACCCGGGCCGCGCCGTCCACCAGGTCCAACGGGGCGTGGAACCCCTCGTCCGCCAGCCGCATCTTCGTCGGGTGGGGGCGCTCGTCGGTGATCCAGCCGGTGTCGACGCTTGTCATCAGGATGCCGTCGGTCAGCATCTCCTGTGCGCTGGTGCGGGTCAGCATGTTCAGCGCGGCCTTCGCCATGTTGGTGTGCGGGTGTCCCGGCCCCTTGTAGCCGCGGCCGAACTGGCCCTCCATCGCCGACACGTTCACCACGTACTTGCGGCGGGCCGGCGCGGCGGCCATCGCCGGTCGCAGCCGGCTGACCAGCACGAACGGCGCGGTGACGTTGCAGAGTTGCACTTCGAGCAGCTCGACCGGGTCCACCTCCTGCACCCGCTGGACCCAGCTGTTCACCGAGTCGAGGTCGGGCACGAGACCTCCGGCGTCGATGGCCGTGGACGCGGCGATCCGCTCCGGCGAGGCGGAGCCGCTGGTGAGTGCCAGCGCGGTGAGCGCGTGCGGGGTGAGCGCCGTCGACTGTGGCCCGGCGGTCAGGCTGCCCACCGGGCCGCCCTGGCCGTCCGGCTTGGCGAACGTGATCAGCTCCGGCAGCGGACCGTCCGGCAGGGCCGCTGCCTCGGCGGCGATGAGCTGCGCGTACGCCCCGGGGGAGCGGCGGACGGTCTGCGCCGCGTTGTTGATCAGGATGTCCAGGGGTCCCTGGCTGCTGACCGAGTCGGCGAGGGCGATCACCTGGGCGGGGTCGCGCAGGTCGATGCCGACGATGCGCAGACGGTGCAGCCAGTCCCCGCTGTCGGGCATGGCGGCGAACCGGCGGACCGCGTCGTGCGGGAACCGGGTGGTCACCGTCGTGTGCGCACCGTCGCGGAGCAGCCGCAGCGCGATGTACATGCCGATCTTCGCCCGGCCGCCGGTGAGCAGCGCGCGCCGGCCGGTCAGGTCGGTACGGGCGTCGCGGCGCTCCCGGTTGAGGGCGGCGCAGGACGGGCAGAGCTGGTGGTAGAAGGCGTCCACCTCGCGGTAGCGCTGCTTGCACACGTAGCAGCCGCGGGGGTTGTGCAGGAAGCCCGCCGTCTCGCCCGCGGCGGAGGACGCGAGGGGGATGCCCTGGGTCTCGTCGTCGATCCGCCCCGGGGCGCCGGTGGCGGTGGCCTCCGTCACGGCGCGGTCGGCGGCGAGGATGGCGTCGCGCCGCTCCTCCCGCCGCCGCTGCTTGATCACCTTGTAGAGCCGGGCGGTGGCCCGCTGCACCCGCACCACGTCGGGGTGGTCGGAGGGCAGCTCCTCCAACGCCTCGAAGACGCTGAGGCAGGCCTCCAGCCGGCTTCGGTCAATGCCCTCTTGACCGTTTTCGGTAATGTTGTCCACCGTCATGCGTCTGTGTCTCGTCCCGTATCCCGTGCCGGATCCAGCCGGCCCGCCCCAAGTCCGACCCGAAACTGTACGCACCATGTGGTCGGCACCGCACCCCGCGTGCTCCGCGCGCCTCGGTGGCGGTGGCGGACGTCGGTGGCGGTGGCGGGCCTCGGTGGCGGTGGCGGGCCTCAGGCGGCGTCGGCGCGGCCGAGACGCCAGTAGCCCATGAAGGCCACCGCCCGCCGGTCCAGGCCCCGCTCGGTCACCAGGTGCCGGCGCAGGTTCCGGATGACGCCGGCCTCCCCGGCCAGCCACGCGTACAGCGGCGCCGCGGCCACCTCCTCGGGAACCTCCCACAGGATCTCCGTGTCCACGTCCACGTCCGCGACCGGCGGGGTGGCCCCGGCCGCGCCGGGGACCAGCAGTTCCCCCGCCGCCACGGCGACGGCGGGCGTCAGCCGACTGCCGCAGGCCCCGACGCCCCGGGGCAGCCAGCGCACCTGGACGCCCGAGGGTGCCGCCAACGGCAGCACGTCGTCGGCGTCGGGCACCTCCAGCAGGACCACGCCCCGGGCATCGCGGGGCAGTCGCTCGCAGATGCCGGCGATCGCCGGCACGGCGGTCTCGTCTCCGGCCAACAGCAGGGTGCTGCCGGCCGCCGGTCGGAACTCGACCCCGCCGTGGTCCCCGTCGTAGCCGGCGTCCGGCCCGACGAGGGCGATCTCGTCACCGGCGCGCACCCGGCGGGCCCAGCGCGTCGCCGGCCCGCCGTCACCGTGCAGCACCAGGTCGACGTCGACCTCGGCCAGGTGTGGTCGGACCGCCCGCACGGTGTAGGTACGGATCGGGGGACGCCGGTGCTCGGGCAGGGCCCGCCACGTCGCGTACCAGTCCGCCCCCTGCGGGAGATCCACCCCGCGCTCGCCGGGCAGCGGCAGCGCCAGCTTGATCCGCTGGTCGTATCCGTTGTCGGCGAACCTGTCGAGATCCGCCCCGGTGAAGGTCACCCGGGTGAACGACGGGCTGAGTCGGCGTACCGCGCGGACGCTGACGGTGAACACGCGCCACGGCGCGATGGGCAGGGTCTCGGTCATGGTGCCTCTCCGGGCTCGGGCCGGCATCTACCGGGGGTTGTTCGCCATGGCGCGGGAGCGCCACAGCAGCCAGACGAAGTACGGGGCGCCGATCATGGCGGTGACCAGGCCGGCGGGGACCTGGGCCGGAGCGATGACCGTCCGCCCGAGGGTGTCGGCGATGCTGACCAGCGCCGCGCCGAGCAGGGCGGCCACCGGAAGCACCCGTGAGTGTCGCCCGCCGACGAGCGCCCGTGCGGCGTGCGGGGCGACCAGGCCGACGAAGCCGATGACCCCGATGGCCGAGACCGCTGTGGAGGTGAGCAGCGCCGCGGCGCCGAGCGCGACAAGTCGGGTGCGTTCCAGCCGGACGCCCAGCACGCGGGGGGTGTCGTCGTCCAGTGCCAGCAGGTCGAGTTCGCGACGCGCGGCGACGACGGCCGGGGTGAGCACCAGCAGGGCGATCACCACCGGCAGCAGCTGGGCGGGCGTGCGCCCGTAGGTGGAGCCGGACAGCCAGGTCAACGCCTTGCCGGTGTTCCACGGGTCGAAGGCGACGACCAGGTAGGTGATGACCGCCATGCCGCCCTGCCAGGCGCCGAAGCCGATCAGCACCAGCCGGTCGGAACTCAGCCCGCCGCGCCAGGCCAGGCCGTACACCAGGGCGAAGGCCAGCATCGCGCCGAGCCCGGCGACGCCGGAGACGGCCCACACCCCGGCCAGTGGCACGAAGGTGAGCAGGGAGACGGCCCCGAGCCCCGCGCCGGCGGTGATGCCGAGGATGCCGGGTTCGGCCAGCGGATTGCGGCAGACCGCCTGCACTGTGGTGCCGGCGACCGCGAGCGCCGCGCCGGCCAGGACCGCCGCGGCGACGCGCGGCCACCGCTGGTCCAGCACGAAGGTGTACGCGGGCCCGGTGCTGCCGTTGACCCAGTTGACGACGTCACCCAGCAGTACCCAGGTGTCGCCGGCCAGCATGCCGACCGCCACGGCGCAGACGGTCACCACTGCGGTGACGGCGACGACGCCGCTGTGGAACGCGGCGGAGCGGACGGCAGCGTGCCCGCCGGGCGGGCGACGGGTGGGGCCCGCGTCGCGGTGCCGGCGGGCCAGCCAGATGAGGATCGCCGCGCCGAACAGGGTGGTGACCACGCCGGTGGGGATGTCGACGCCGGCCTGACCACCCAGCACCGCGCGCAGCAGCACGTCGGAGCCGAGCACGATGACGACGCCGGCGATGCCCGACAGCGGCAGCAGGATGCGGTGCCGGTGCACCCCCGGCGCCACGGGGGCGAGCAGCCGGACGATCACCGGGGCGCACAGGCCGACGAAACCGACCGGGCCGGTGAGGGTGACGGCCGCGGCGGACAGCAGCACGGCCAGCACCATGACGGTGAGTCGGGTACGCCGCACGTCGAGGCCGAGCACGGTGGCGGTGTCGTCGCCGAGGGCGAGGATGTCGAGCCGGTGCCCCAGCAGGACCAGCACGACGATGGCGCCGACGATCACTGGGGCCAGTTGGGTCAGCGCGGTCAGGTCGCTCTGCACCAGCGAGCCGTTCCCCCAGGCGAACAGGCCGATGGTGGCCTGCTCGAACAGGAGCAGCAGCAGGGTGGTCACCGACCCGAGCGCCAGGGCGGTCGCCGAGCCGGCGAGGATGAGGCGGGTGGTGCCGGACTGCCCGCCGGATGACATCGCCATCACCAGGCCGGCGGCGGCCAACCCTCCGCAAAAGGCGAGGCCGCCGGCGGGCAGCGCGGGCAGCGAGACGCCGAACGCGGCCACCGCGACGATCGCCAGGTGGGCGCCCGCGTTGACGGCGAGGGTGTCGGGCGAGGCGAGTGGATTACGGGCGATCGACTGCAACGCTGCTCCGGCGAACCCGAGCGCGACGCCGATGGCCAGCCCCGCGAGCAGCCGGGGCAGCCGGGCGGCGATCAGGACGCGGGCCGCCTCGTCGTCGGTCCCGGTCGCGAGCCGCAGCAGGTCCAGCGCGCCGACGTGGGAGGTGCCCTGGGTGAGGTGGACCGCGCCGACCACGAGCAGCAGCAGGGTCGCGGCGACGAAGACGACGGCGACGCGGGGCGCGGCCGGGCGTCCGCCCGGAACCGGCCGGGTGGTGGCCGGCTCCGGGCGTGGGGGTGCGCTCAGCACGCTCACACCGCGTACGTCTTCACGAGCTCGTCGATGTACTGCTTGCCGGACAGCGGTCCGCCGAAGGTCCAGATGCCGTTTGGCATCTTGTGCAGGTTGCCCTGGCGGACGAAGGGCAGCGCCTTCCAGATGGCGTTTCCGGCGAGACCGTCGGCGAACACGTCGTCGCCGTCGGAGGCGCTGTAGAAGAGGCGCAGGTGGGGATCCTTGAGCACCGTCATGCCCTCGACGTCGGTCTGGCCGAGGCCCCACACCTCGTCGGTCTTGCCGGTCCAGGCGTTGGTGAGACCGAGCTGGATGCCGATCTGGGAGACGAGCGCGCCCTTGCCGAACATCCGGATGCTGACGGTGCTGCCCTCCTTCCAGCCGTCGGCGATGGCGAACGGTCGGCCGGCGGCCCCCGCGTCGGCGATCTTCTTCTTCCCGTCGGCGATGGCCGCGTCGAAGTCGGTGAGCAGCTTCTCCGCCGCCGTGGTCCTACCGACGGCCTTCGCGATCATGGTGAGGTCCGCGCGCATCCGACCGAGGTTGTCGGTGGCGTCACTGCCCCTGGCGACCACGACGGGGACGTACTTCTCCAGCTGACTGACCAGGTTGGCGCCCCGGTCGTCCTCCATCACGACGAGGTCCGGTTGCAGGGCGACGATCGAGTCGACGCTGGGCTCGCCGCGAGTGCCGACGTCCTTGACGCTCGGGTCGAGCTTCGCGGCGGTGACCCAGGTGCCGTATCCCTTCGGGTCGGCGACGCCGACGGGCATGACGCCGAGGCTGACGAGCATCTCGACCTCGCCCCACTCCAGCCCCACGACCTTTGTCGCCGGGGCCTTGAGGGTGACCTCCTTGCCCCGGCCGTCGGTGAGGGTGACCGGGCCGCCGGCCGCCGAGGCGGTGGTCGCCGGGGCCGCGGCGTTCTCGGTGGTGCCGCAGGCGCCGAGCGTCAGCGCGGCCACGACGGCGATGAGGGCGGTGAAACGGGTACGGGTCATGACGGTCTTTCTCTGCTGAGGATGAGGGGTGTTCAGACCAGGGCGCGGATCGGGTGCCGCCCGACCGGGCGGGTGGTGACCAGTCCGCTGACCGGATCGGTGGTCACCTCGATGCGAATCCCGTAGGTCTCGGTGAGGGCGTCCTCGGTGAAGACCGCGGCCGGGGCGCCGGTGGCGCGGACCCGGCCCTGGTGCAACAGGACGACCTCGTCCGCCACGGCGGCTGCCTGGTTGAGGTCGTGCAGCACGACGCCGACGGCGACGTCGTGATCGTTCGCGAGGTCCCGGACGAGGTCGAGGATCTCCACCTGGTAGCGCAGGTCGAGGAACGTGGTGGGCTCGTCGAGAAGCAGCACCGGGGTGTCCTGGGCCAGGCAGGTGGCCAGCCACACGCGCTGCAACTCGCCTCCGGAGAGTTCGTCGACGGGGCGATCGGCCATCGTCGCGACGCCGGTGACGTCCATGGCGCGGGCGATCGCGGCGGGACCGTGCGGGTCCTCCGCGCGCCAGCGCCCCCGGTAGGGGTGGCGGCCGTACCCCACGACGTCACGGACGGTGACGCCGCTGGGCACCGGCCTGCTCTGGGCGAGCAGGGTGACCCGGCGGGCGAAGTCCCGGGCCGGGAGGGTGGCGGCTTCGACGCCGTCGGCGAGGTGAACCAGTCCGGCCTCGATGGGGTGCAGCCGGGCCAGCGCCCGCAGCAGCGTGGACTTGCCGCTGCCATTGGGTCCGACGAGCGCTGTCACGGCGCCCGCGCGGAGGGCGATCACGGCGCCGTGCACCACCGGCACACCGTGGTAGCCCAGACGGAGATCGACGCCGGACAGGCTGCGCCCCCCGTTGGCCGACGCCAACTCGTTCTGCATGAGGTTAGGCTAACCTAACCAAATGACGGCCTGTCAAGCCGGCCGCGGGCCGGGACCGGCCCGACGGACCGGTGGTCGTCGGGTCCGTGCGCCGGTAGGGGATGCTGGGTCCGTGCACATCGCCACCCTCGGCCCACTCGCGGTCAACGGCCAGCCCGTCCGGGGTGAACGGCTCGCGGCGGTGCTCCGCGCGCTCGTCGACGCGCGGGGGCGGGCGGTCTCCACGAGCCTGCTCGTGGACGCCGTGTGGGACGGCACGCCGCCCGACGACGCGACCGGCGCCGTCCAGGCACTCGTGTCCCGGGTGCGTCGCCTCGGGCTGCCCGTGGTCGCCGTGCCGGGCGGATACCGGCTGCCCGCCGAGGAGGTCACCGTCGACGCGGTCGAGGCGGGGGCGCTCGTCGATCGGGCCCGGACCTCGTTCCACTGTGGCGACGTCCGTGCCGCCCGCAGCCTTGCCGACCAGGCGCGCGCCCTGTTCCCGGCGGTTCCGGAGCTGCTGAACAGCGAGGACACCCGCCTGTTCGCGGATGTCACGGCGCTGCGCGCGCAGGCGGCACTCGCCGGTGTGGGCCCGTTCGACGAGGTCGACCTGGGCCGGCTCGTCGCGCGTACGCCGCCGGACGAGCCCTCGGCCGCCCTGCTCGTCCGGGTGCTCGCCGCCCAGGGGCGCGAGGCGGAGGCGCTGGAGCTGGTCGAGCGACTCCGCGCCGACCTGGCCGACCGGTACGGCAGCGATCCGTCACCCGTGATCACGACAGTCCACCTGGCGTTGCTGCGCGGTGAGCTCAGCGCCCCGCCCGTCGCGACGCCGCCCCGGCCACCGGCGCGGATCACGCTGCCCGCCGCCTGGCGTCGTCCCATGGCCGCCCTCGTCGGGCGGGAGCGGGACGTCGCGGCCGTCACCGGCGCGCTCACCGAGGCACCCGTCGTGACAGTCGTGGCGACCGGCGGGGCGGGCAAGACCCGGCTCGCCGCCGAGGTGGCGAGGCGCACGGCCGCGGCCGGGCAGGCGGTCCGCGTGATCGAACTCGCCGGGCTGCGCTCGCCCGACGAGGTGCTGCCCACGGTGCTCGCCGCGCTCGGCGGTGCGGACACCACGGCGACCGGCGGCAACCTGGGTCTGGAGCGGCGGGTCCTCAGCCCCGAGGAACGGCTGCGCGCCGTCGCACCGGACCTGGACGGGCTGGTCGTGCTGGACAACTGCGAGCACGTGCTCGACGCGGTGGCCGTCGTCGTCGCGGATCTGGTCGCGGCGGCCTCGCCGGAGGTCGCGGTGCTCGCCACGAGCCGCGCCCCGCTGGGCCTGGTCGGCGAACTGGTGCACCGGCTGACCGCGTTGCCGGACGCCGACGCGCTCGGGCTGATCGAGTCCCGGGCGCGGGCCGGCGGCGCGGTGCCGACCTGGGACACCACTCGCGCGCTCGCGCTCTGCCACCGGCTCGACAACCTGCCGCTGGCCCTCGAACTGGCCGCCGCGCGACTGCGGCACATGCCCCTCGACGACGTGCTCGCCGGGCTCACCGATCGGTTCGCGCTGCTCGACGACGCCCTGCGCGGCCTGCCGGAACGGCACGCGAGCCTGTGGGCGATGGTCGACTGGAGCAGGGAACTGCTCGCCGAGGCCGACCGTGACCTGCTCCAGCGGGTCGCGGTCATCCCCGCGCCGTTCACCGCGGACCTCGCCGCCGCTGTCGCCCAGCGCCCGGACGTCCGTCGCGGCCTGGCGACACTCGTTGAGCAGTCCCTGTTGACCCTGGTCGAGGGGGACGGCCCGCCGCGCTACCGGATGCTCGAAACGGTCCGTGAGTACGGCGAGGCCCGGCTGGACGCGAGCGGCGCCCGGGACCAGGCCATGGCCGGCCTGGTCAGGTGGGCGCGGGAGCAGGCTGTCGCACTGGCCGGCCGCTTCATCGGCCCCGGCCAGATCGAGGCGCTGCACCGTTGCGCCGCCGAGCAGGACAACCTGGTCGCGGGCCTGCGGTGGGCGCTGGGAACGGACGACGAGCCCGCCGCCGTCGACGTGGCCACCGCGCTGTTCCACCTCTGGTCGGTGCGTGGCCTGCACCTCGAGGTCCTGGCCTGGGCGCGCGGGCTGCTGCACATCGACGACCCGCAGCGACGGCCGCGGTCGGCGATCCTGCGCGGAGCGGCCAGCGGCCGGCCACTGCCCAATGCCGACCGGCTGGCCTGGACGTGCGTGGTGATCAGCGTCAACTCCGGCGTCAGCGCGGATCTGCGGCCCGCCGTGCTCGCCCGGCGGGCGCTGCGGACGGTCCTGGCCGAACGTCCCGGCGAGGTGTCGCCCCGGCTGACCGCTCTCGCGTCGGCGCTGCCCGGCTTCGACGTGTCCGACCTGGAGCAGAGCCTGAAGAGCGCGACCGAGATGGTCGCGCACCCGGACCCGTACGTGCAGGGGCTTGGCCTGTTCGCGCGCGCGGCGGTACGGGAGAACGGCGGCCTGCCGGAGGCGTCGATCAGCGACGCCGAGCAGGCGTACCACCGCTTCGAGGCCGCTGGCGACCACTGGGGCATGGCGATGGCGGCGGGTGCCGTCGGGCAGTTCCTGGTCCCGGGCGGTGATGCCCGGTCGGCCGAGTGGCTGAGGCGCAGCGTTCAGCACATGGAGTTGGTGGGCGCCACGCAGGACGCACGGTCGATCCGGGTCCGGCTGGACGTTCAACTCGCCCTCAGCGGCGACGCGGAGGCGGAGCGGCGACTGGGCGAGACGGCCGCACTGGGCCAGGCCGAGCAGATCGACGCCGCGCAGGCGCTGCTCGGCCTCGCGCACCTCGCCTGGCAGCGCGACCGGTACGACGAGACGCTGGCCCACGCCGACGAGGTGATGCGTATCCTCGCCGGCTGGGTCGGGCCGCAGCCACAGCCGCGTGTGATGCTCCGGGCCACGGCGGCGATCATCTACCTACGGGTGGCCCAGACTGGACGGGTGCCGGGGCACGACGCCACGGTCCAGGCGGCCGCGATGCTGTCGCTCGCCCGCGACGACGCGCTGGCCTCACGGGACCTGCCGGTGATCGGGGCGTGGGCGTCGGGTGGCGCCGAGCTCGCGGCGCACCGCGGTGACGTCGACACCGCCCGCGAACTGTCCGTACTCGCGAAGCGGATCGGCACCCAGATCGAGATGTTCTTCCCGTCCGGAAACGGCGAACGGCTCAGCGCCATCCTCGGGGACGAGGAGCGGCGTGAGCCGTTGCTGGCCGCGTGGCGCGAGCGGCCGCCCGCCGCGGCCGTCAGCCGGATCCGCGAGCTGATGGACGACCTGCTCGCGTAGCTCAGATCTTCTTGCGGTACGCGCGCAGCGCCAGCGGCATGAACAGCACCACGAAGCCGGCGCACCAGGCCAGCGTCCACCACACGTGGGAGCCGAGCGGGGTGCCGAGGAACAGGCCGCGCATCGACGCCACCAGGTGGGTCATCGGGTTGACGTCCACGAACGCCTGCATCCAGCCAGGCAGGGTGTCGGCGCCGACGAACACGTTGGACGCGAAGCTCAGCGGCATGATCAGCGCGAACATCACCCCCTGCACGGCACCGGCGGTACGCACCTTCATCGACACGAGCACCGGCAACCAGCTCAGGCAGAGCGCGAACAACACAGCGAGCAGACACCCGGCGATCGCCCGGAACGGGTCGGTCTCGATCCGGAAGCCCATCACGTAGCCGATCGCGAGGGTAGACACCGTGACGATCACGTACCGGACGACGTCGCCGAGCACCGCGCCGACCAGAGGTGCGGAGCGGGGGATCGGCAACGACCGGAACCTGTCGAAGATGCCCTTGGCGATGTCGGTGTTCAGGTTGACGCCGATCGCGATGGCACCGGTGGCGATGGTCTGCGCCAGGATGCCGGGCAGCAGGAACTGCAGGTAGTCGTGGGTTGATCCGGCGACCGCGCCGCCGAAGACGTACACGAAGATGATGAGGAACAGCACCGGCTGCAGGGTGACGTCGATGAGCGCCTCGGGCGTCCGCCAGGTCTTGATGAGGCTGCGCTTGGCGAGCGCCAACGAGTGCCGGACCAACCGGAACGGTCGCGGGTTCGGGCTGGTCGTCGAGAGTGCCCGGTTCCTGGTGGGTGGTGCGTCGATCAGGGTGCTCATGCCGCGACCTCCGTGGGGCGGGTGGTGTCGTCTTCGGACGCCGTACGCCCGGTAAGGGTGAAGAACACCTCGTCGAGGCTCGGCAGGTGCAGGGAGAGTTCGGTGACCGCGATGCCGGCGGAGGCGAACCGCGCCACGCTCTCGGTCAGGGCCGTGTCGTCGGTGACCGGTACCGCGAGCACGCCCTTGCGGATCTCGTCGGCCTGCGCGCCGGAGCCGACCTGGGTCAGGATCGCGGCGGTCCGGGGCAGTTGCGCCACGTCGGCCGGGCGGACCTCCAGGGTCTGCCCGCCGACGACCCGCTTGAGCCCTTCGGGGGTGTCGTGCGCGATGACCCGGCCGTGGTCGATCACCGTGATCGCGTCGGCGAGCGCGTCGGCCTCCTCCAGGTACTGCGTGGTGAGCAGCACCGTCGAGCCGTTGCCGACAAGCGAGCGGACCACGTCCCACATGTCCTCGCGCTTGGCCGGGTCGAGGCCGGTCGTCGGCTCGTCCAGGAAGATCACGTCGGGGGAGCCGACGAGGCTGGCGGCCAGGTCCAGCCGTCGCCGCATGCCGCCGGAGTACGTCTTGGCCGGCCGGTTCGCGGCGTCGGTCAGGTCGAACCACTCGAGCAGCTCGGCGGCCCGCTTCCGGGCGCCGGTGCGCCCCAACTCCAGCAGGGTGCCGAACAACTCAAGGTTCTGCCGCCCGGTCAGATCCTCGTCGACCGAGGCGTACTGGCCGGTGAGGCCGATGCTCTGCCGAACGCGCTCGGCGTCCCGAACCACGTCGAAACCGCCGATCCGGGCGGTTCCGCCGTCCGGAGCCAGCAGGGTGGAGAGGATACGTACGGCGGTGGTCTTGCCGGCGCCGTTGGGGCCGAGCACCCCGAGCACCGTCCCGCGGGGCACGGCGAGGTCCACGCCCTGCAGCGCCCTCGTCTTCCCGAATGTCTTCACGAGGCCCTCGGCCTCGATCACCAGGTCACTTGTCATGCGCCACAGTCTGCGCGGGCCCGCTGACACCGCCCCGACACGCCACCGACACCGGCTGACACCAGGGCTGTCCGGTGGGTCGGCGGCAGCTGGTCGCCCGCTCAGATCGGTGAACGGCGCACCCGACAGCGCAGGTGAAGTACCCGGTTGCCCTGAATCACCACGTCCGGATCCTCCAACAGGTGCTGCGCGTGGACCGACCCGAAGTAGCGCTTGCCGGACCCGAACACGACAGGCACGACGTCCATGCGTACCTCGTCGACAAGGCCCGCGGCGAGCGCCTGGCCACCGACGTCGCCGGCGGCGACCTCGACGATGCGGTCGCCCGCGAGTTCCTGCGCCCGGGCCACGGCTGCCTCGACGCCGTCGACGAAGTGAAACGGCGCCTCCGGGTCCCAGCCCTCGGGCCTGCCCCGGTGGGTCACGACGACGACGTGGTCGACCCCGCCCGGAGGCTTCCCGTCCCAGCCGTCCGTCATGTCGAAGACATGGCGGCCGGCGATGGTCGCTCCGATCTGGTCCCAGTACGACCGGGTGTGGTCGTAGGACGTCTGCGACACCTTCAACACGCCACTCTCGTCCAACGGCACGTCACCGCTGAGCAACCAGTCGAACAGCGGTCCGGGCTGGTCGTTGTCGTCCGCGATGAAACCGTCTACCGACACCGAGCCGTACATGACCACCGTGCCCATGGGCGCTCCTCTGCTGGGGGACGCCCTCAGGCTAGGGCTTCGTGGGCTGTCGCTCTTGTAAGGAATCAACCGGCCGGCAGTGGCCAGCCGTCCAGAGCGTGGCCGGGATTCTCGCGCAGGAACCGCCGCCGGACTTCGACGTACCGGGTCGGCGTGAGCCCGGTGAATGCCCGGAACTCGTGACCGAAGTGGGCCTGGTCGAAGTAGCCGGCGCTACTGGCGAGGTCGGCCCAGTCGACCGGTTCAGCGGGGTTGATCGCGAACACGGCGGCGGTGAAGCGGTGGGTGCGGGCCAGCCGCTTGGGCGTGACGCCGACGAGCTCCTTGAATCGCCGAGCCAGGTGAGTGCTGCTGACACCTGCGGAAACCCTCAGGTCGTCGATGGCCACGGCGCCAGCTGTCGCCGCGATGACGCGGCTCGTGTGGCGGACCAGTGCCAGGCCGGCCGCGTCGCCGAGCCGTCGCATCAGCTCCTCCTCGAGCAGCGTCAGCATCTCGTGCGGTCCGTCCGCCGAGGCCAGCCGGTCTCGCAGCTCGGCGGTGGCGGATCGGCCCCACACCTGCTCCACCGTCACCGGCCGGTCACACAGCTCGGCAGCGGGCATCGGCAGGAACGGTGCCAGCCCCCACGGCTTGAAGTGCACGCCGACGGACCGGGTCCGGAGTGGGTAGCCGAACTCCCACGCGCGGGTGGGCGTGGTGACCACGCAGCCGTCGGCGTACTCGGACGTCTCGACGTCGGAGCCGCCGCGGACGCGGAACGGCGCCGCGAGGTTGACGATGAGCAGCGCCGACGGCGCGGGCGGCAGCGTCAGCAGGGGGTACGGCGACGCGCCCTCCAGGTAGTAGAGGTCGTCGATCAGCCCGTCCAGCGGCGGTCGCGGCACTCTGGACACGTACTCCACGCCCACAGTATCGCCGGCGTCGCGCGCCGACATGGTCCAGCCACGCCTCCGTCGACGCTCGCTGTTCGGTGAGCCGGCGCAGGTGCGGTCCGCAGCGCCCGCGCCGTTGCGGGGTGCCACCGCAGGCGCAGACCGGCCGGGCTCCCTCGCGGGGAGCCCGGCCGGTGCGGTCGACGCCGTCGTAGAGCTGTCCGGGACGCAGCGGGGGGCGTGCTGCGGCAGGAGCGGTACGGACGGCGCGACCGCTCTCCGCGCGGTGATCCGGCTGCGGTCAGCTCGGCAGACGGCCCCGCGTGGAGACGAAGTGGTACGACATGACGGCGAATCCGGGGTCGCGGACCAGCCGCCGGAAGGCGTTCAGTTGCTGGGGTGACAGCCCCGCGGCGAGCAGGTCCGGCTCCAACTGGCGGGAGTTCGTCTCGTAGAGCGACGTTCCGCTCGAACCGCCGGCCCAGCTCTGCGAGTGGGTGATCGTGTCCAGTTCGGTGAGGCCGGCGAGGGCCATCTCGGTGTGCACGTCCTGCGCCCACCCCAGGTCGGCGCCGTGGTCCTCCAGGACACCCATCATGGCGTCCATGACCTGCGCGAAGAGCTTCGCGGCGTCATCGGATGGCGCGGTCAGCACCCGCTGCGGCGCGGTGCAGTCGAACTCCTCGACCACCAGCCACCCGCCGGGAGCCAGTGCGCCGGTGAGCGTCCGCAGGACCCGCCGTCGATCGGGAAGGTGCAGCAGCACCAGCCGGGCGTGGATCAGGTCGAACGCGTCGCCGGGTGGCGGTTCGGTACGCACGTCGTGCCGGCGTACGTGCAGGTTGCCCTCCGGGCTCAGGTGCGTGGGGTCGATGTCGGTGGCCAGCACGTGGCCCTCGTCGCCGGTCGCGCGGGCGATCCGCCGGGCCATCGAGCCGCCACCCGCCCCGACCTCCCAGCAGGTCGCGCCCGGTCGCAGCACCGGGCGGGCCAGGCGACGCGTCGTGATCGGATCCAGGAAGGACTCCAGCGCGTGCATCTGGGCAACGGCGTCGGGTGCGCCGTTGTCGAACGTGTACGCGCCATCGCTCGTAGCGGTTGTCATCGGTGTCTACCTTTCCGCGGGGTCGGGTGACTACGGGGTGTCGGCCCAGAGCCGAGGGGCCGCTTGGTTGGGTGGGGGCGGCGGGGCGGCGGCGATGCTCAACATCGCCGCGAGTGGGGCCGGATCGACGCGGGCCTCGGCCGTCGGCCGGTCGTAGACCACCCGGCCGTACTCCAGCACCGCCACCCGGTCCGCGATCTCGATCGCGTGCTGAAGTTGCTGCTCCACGAGCAGCACGGTCAGGCCGTCGGCGGCGAGACCGTTGACGAGTTCACGGACCCGCGCCGCCAGATCGGGCGAGAGGCCCTCACATGGCTCGTCGAGCAGCAGCACCCGTGGCTGGCCGAGGAGCGCACGGGCTATCGCCAGCATCTGCTGCTCGCCGCCGGAGAGTTCGCAGCCGCGGTGTCGCAGTCGCGCCGCCAACCGCGGCAGCAGTTCGAGGGTGCGGGCCACCGTCCAGCCCTCGCCGCCGGGGGCGGCGGCCCGCCACGGCGCGGCCGCCAGGTGCAGGTGCTCGGCCACGGTCAGCCGGGAGAACACCCGTCGGCCCTGTGGGACGAGACCGACGCCGGACTGGGCGATGCGGTGTGGTTGCCGGCCGGCCACGTGCACACCGCCGATCTCGATGCGACCGCTGGAGGCTCGCACCAGCCCGGCGATCGTGTGCACGAGAGTGCTCTTGCCCGCCCCGTTGCGGCCCACCACGGCCTGGATGCTGCCCGGACGTACCCGCAGGCTGACCTCGTGCAGCACGATCCCTCCGCCGTAGCCGGCGCAGAGCCGATCCACCGACAACATCAGGCCACCCCATCGGCGTAGGCCTGCCGCACCAGCGGCGAGGAACGGATCTCGTCCGGCGTCCCGGCGGCCAACGTCCGACCGTCGCGCAGCACTGTCACAGTGTCGGAGAGGGCGTACACCAGGTCGAGTCGGTGCTCGACGAGCAAGACGGCGACCGCCCGGGGCAGCGCCTGGAGCAGCTCGACGAGCCGGCCGACCTCGACGGCGGACAACCCGGCCGCCGGTTCGTCGAGGAGCAGCAGGCGGGGGCGACCGGCAAGGGCCATCGCGATCTCCAACTGGCGTCGTTGCCCGTGTGCGAGGTGCCCGGCGGGCACCGCCGCGACGTCGGTGAGGCCCATCTGGTCCAGCAGCGGGCCCGCCCGGCGGTGCGCGCCGCGTCGGCGTGCGCCCGGCCACCAGCTGCGCTGAGGAATGACCCGCGGCAGCGCGGCCACCACGACGTTCTCCGTCGCGGTCAGCGTCGCGAAGACCGCGGGTCGTTGGTGGATGCGGTTGATACCCCGTCGGGCCCGCGCCGCCGGTCCGAGCCGACCGACGTCCTGTCCAGCGAAGCGCACAGTGCCGCGCCGCGGTCTCGTGGACCCGCCGATCACGTTGAGCAGTGTCGTCTTGCCGGCGCCGTTCGGGCCGATCAGCGCGTGCCGCTGACCGTCGTGAACGGACAGGTCCACGCCGTCCAGCGCGGCGAGCGACCCGTACCGCACGCTGACGTCCTCGGCGCTGAGCAGGTAGGTCATCGGCGTAGCTCCGGGATCGTCGCCCGGTCCCGGGCGGGTGGCGGGTCCGACTGGTCCGCCGCGGCACGCGGCGGGCGTAACCTGCCCCGGGCCCGGTTGACTCCTTCGGGCAGCAGGTAGACCGTCGCCACGAACAGCACCCCCAGCACCAACGGCGCGTGGCCGGGCAGCACCCCGAACAACCAGTCCCGGACGGCGATGACAAGCGCCGCGCCCACCAGGGCGCCACCGACCGAGGCGGTGCCACCGATGACGACACCGAGCAGCAGCAACGCGGACGTGTCGAAGCCGAAGTCGGCGGGGGAGATGTACTGCTGGGCGACCACCAGGAGCGAGCCGGCCGCACCGGCGATCGCACCGGCGGCGACGTGCGCCCCGGCGACGTAGAGCGGCACCCGGTGACCGCTGGCCCGCAGCCGCGTCTCGTCGTCCCGGCCGGCGCGCAGCAGCAGCCCGGCCCGGGTACGCAGCAGCACCAGCACCGCGCCGACCAGCGTGGCCACGACGACCAGGGCGTACAGGTAACGCGCCTGGTCGCTGGCGAGCGGCGGGAGCCCCCAGAACGGGCGGACCGCGGGAATGCCGGCCAACCCGTCAGTGCCACCGGTCACCGACCGCCACCGGCCGAGGACGGTGACGACGAGCTCACCGATGGCCAGCGTGATCATCAGGACGATCACTCCCCGGGCGTGCACGACGAGGGGCACGGTGAGCGCCGCCAGCACCGCACCGGCGGCCGCCGCGACGGCGAGGTGCACGACGCCGACGTCGGAGATCCGGCCGCCGACCACGGCGCAGGCGTAGGCGCCCGCCGCGTACGGCGCGGTCTGGCCGAGGGTGGGCATCCCGGCGACACCGGTGAGCAGGGCCACGCTCACCCCGACCAGGGCCAGCGCCAACGTGCGGGCGAGGATCGCCGTGGTGTAGTCGTCGACCACCCAGGGCGCCACGACCAGGCCGGCCAGGACGAGCGCCGCGACGGCGCCGCGCGCCCGCCGAATCACCTCGCCCCTCATGCCGCCCTCCACCTGCCGGCCAGGCCCTGGGCCCGCACTGCCAGCACCGCCGCCATGGCGGCGAACAGCAGGAACGGCGCGGCGGACGGCAGCAGCGCCACTCCCAGCGTCTGGATCTCGCCGATCGCGAGCGCCGCCAGCAGGGTGCCCCCCATCGACCCGAGACCGCCGAGGACGACGACCACCAGGGACAGCAACAGGACGGTGTCGGCGGTGTCCGTGCCGGGGCCGATGATGGGCGCGCCCAGGACCCCGGCCGCGCCGGCCAGCGCGCCGGCGGCGGCGAGCACGCCGGCGCGGATCCGCGCGGGACTCACGCCCAGGCAGGCGACCATCTCCGGGTCGTCGACGGCCGCCCGGACCAGCATCCCGGCCCTGGTGCGCCGCACCACCAGGTAGAGCGCGGCGGCGAGCACCGCCGCGACGACGATGAAGACCAACCGGTACGCGGCGTAACGGTGCCCGGCGACCACCACCGACCCCTCCAGGGCGGCGGGCACCCGGACCTGCGGATCGTCGGCGCCGAAGCCGGCGACGAGCAGGCTGCCGCCGGCCAGCGCCACCCCGAACGTCAACAGCGCCTGACCCAGGTGGTTGCCGGTGGCGACCGGCGTGAGCAGGCCGGCCAGGAGCACACCCGCGGCGGCGGCGGCCAGCACACCGACGACAAGCGCCAACGCCAGGCTGGCCCAGCCACCGTCGAGCACCGCCGCGGCGGCGTACCCGCCGATCGCGTAGAGCAGGCCGTGCGCCAGGTTGAGGATGTTGGCGACGCCGAAGCAGAAGACCAGACCCGACGCGGCGACGAAGACGAGCAGCCCGTAGGCGACCCCGTCCAGTGCCGGGATCAGGTACGGGTCGATCCGGTTCAGGCCGGCCGCCACCTCGGTCACCGGCCGACGGTCGCGAGGTCACCCACGACGGTGTTGGACAGCGCCCGGCCGTCCTGGCGGACCTGCCGCAGGTACCACTTCTGCACCGGGGAGTGCGTGGTGGTGGAGAACTGCCAGGTGCCGCGCGGGCTGGCGATCTGGCCGAGCTGGCCGATGGCCGTGTTGATGGCCTCCGGAGTCGGGTTGCTCCCGGCGGCGCCGATTGCCCGGTCCAGCACGGCCGCCGCGTCGTACGACGCGAGCGCGTAGGTCGTCGGCGACCCGTCGTGCTTGGCCTTCCACGCCGCCACGAAGGCGCGGTTCTCCGCGTTGTCCAGGTCGGGCGAGTAGTTGAGCACCGAGAAGATGTCCCGGGCCGCCTCGCCCTGGGCGTTGAGCACGCCGCCCTCGGTGAGGAACCCGGCCGCGTACAGGGGGACGTCCTTGATCTCGGACTGCGCGTACTGCTTGACGAAGTCGACGGCGGCGCTGCCGGCGTAGAAGGTGTAGACCGCCGCCGCGCCGGAGGCCTTGATGCGGGCGAAGTACGGGGTGAAGTTGGTGGTGGTCGGGAACGGGGTGAAGGTGGTCTTGCCGTCGGTGTTCGCGAGTTTCCCGCCGATCTTCCCGAACGCGTCGGTGAAGCCCCGCAGCTCGTCCCAGCCACCCTGGTAGTCCGGGCCGATCGCGTACACCGAGCCCTGCACGTTGTCGCGGACGTGTTGGGCGATCGCCGCCCCGGGCTCGTCGGAGAGGTACGAGGTGTGCCAGACCCGGGAGACGTCCTTGAGCTCCGGTCGCCCGTTGGACCCGACGAGCGGCACCTTGGTCTCGTCGAGCAGGGGCGTGACCCCGGCGACCGAGCCGCCACCGACGATGCCGGTGAGCGCGGACACCCGGTCCTGCTTGAGCAGTTTGGTCGCCGCCGGGACCGCGGTCTGGGCGCCGTTGCCCTCGTCGGCGACGACGAGGTCGACCTTTCGACCGCCGAGTTTGCCGTCGTGGGTGTCCAGGTAGAGCTGGAAACCGTCGCGGATCTCCGTGCCGACCGCCTGGTACGTCCCGGACAGCGACGCGAGCAGGCCGATCTTTATCGAGCCGCCGGCGCTCGTGCCCGGCGCGTCGTCGCCGCAGGCCGTGCTGGCCGTGAGAACGACCGCAAGCAGTGCGGCGGTCAGGGCATGGCTACGCCGAGGGGTGATGTGAGGCATGTCTGAACTCCAGGGGAAGAGGGTCTCCGGCGTGGGGGCGCCGGGGTGGTCAGCGGCTGCGGGCGAGTGCCGCGCGGGCCGCGGGGGTGAGAGCGTCCCCGATGCGGTTGGCCAGCTCGGTCATCTCGTAGGAGACCTTGCCCACGTCGCACTCCGGTGCGGCGAGCACCAGCAGCGAGGCGCCGTCGTTGAAGGCCATCGAGAACATGAACCCGCCCTCGAGCTGCGTGACGTTGGAGATCACCGCGCCGGCGTCGAAGAAGGCCGCCGCCCCGCGCAGCAGGCTGACCAGTCCGCTGCCCGTCGCGGCCAACTGGTCGGCCCGGTCCGGGGGCAGGTCACGGGTGGCGGCGACCATCAGGCCGTCGCTGGAGATGGCGATCGCATGGCTGACCTCGGTCGCCCGCGCGGCGAAGCTGTCCAGCAGCCAGCCGAGGTCCTGTTGGTCGCTCACGTGCTCTCCTGTCGCGTCATTTGTTGCCGAGGTTGATCGGGGTGCGCCTCCGGTTCGCCACACCCCGCGCGTACGCGGCCATCGCCGTCGCCACCTGGGCCGGGTCGCGGTACTCGGACCGCTGTTGCTGCTGCGGCACGCTCACGCCGCCGGGCACGAGATGCCGTTGCGGCTCGCGCTTCGGCAGGCCGGACGTGGTGGTGGCGGCGACGTCGGGGGTGTGCGCCTGGGCGGCGGTCTGCCAGGCGTCGTCGGCGGGGCTGGACCACTCCCGGTTGTCGTTGCCGTCGGCGGCATCCGTCTGGAACCAGTGGTTGACCTGTTCGAAGATGAGCAACTCCTCGGTGGGCGCGTCACCCCGGTCCGGGGGCGCGGGAGTCGGTCGGAACACCGGCGCCGCCGGCAGGGTCCGCTCCGCCCGAGGGCGTCCGGCGGTGGGCTCGGGACGCGGCTGGTACGGCGGCGGCGGGCTGGCCGTCCGCGCCGCCCGCCGGGAGAGGCGGCCGGGCGCGAGCAGGTACTCCTCCGGTGGCAGCGACCGGATGATCGCCGCGGGCAGTGTCGCCTCGGCGAGGGTGCCGCGCCGGGGTCCGCGTCGCAGTTGGACGGTCGCGCCGAGCCGGGCCGCGAGCTGACCCACGACGACCAGACCCATCGCCCGTACGGCTGCCACGTCGATGGCCGGCGGGCGGGCCAGGAGTTCGTTGAGCTGCTGCATCCGCTGTGCGGACAACCCCATGCCCTCGTCGCTGATCTGGACGATGACGCGGTCACCCAGGCTGCGACCGCTCACCCAGGTCTCGCTGCCCGGCGGCGAGTACGTCGTGGCGTTGTCCATGAGTTCGGCGAGCAGGTGCACGACCTCGTCGACGGTCTTCGCCGCCACGGCGACGTCCCCGTCGACCATGCCGAGCCGGATCCGCGCGTAGTGCTCGATCTGGGACAGCGCGGCCTGGAGCACCTGTTGCAGCGGGACGTCGCGCTGGCGTACGCGACCGACACCGACGCCGCCGAGCACGAGCAGGCTGGCGTTGATCCGTCCCATCCGGGTCGCCAGGTTGTCCAACGTGTACAGCTGGTGGAGCCGGTCGGGATCGGTCTCGTCCCGTTCGACGAGATCGACCTGGGCCAGCACGGCGTCGACGAGTCGCTGTTCGCGGCGGCTCAGGTGGATGAAGATGTCGGCGGTGTTGGCGCGCATGACGGCCTGCTCGGCGGCGGTCTGCACGGCGGCCTGGTGCACCGCGCTGAACGCCTGGCCCAGCTCGCCGATCTCGTCGTCGCTCGACGGTTCGAGGGCGGCCGAGGCCTGTTGGTGGGCCAGTTTCTGCGGGTCGACGGCGGCACTGCCCGGCTGCTGGAGCTGCGCCACGACGGCGGGGAGCTGTTCGAACGCCACGGCGTTTGCCGCGTCCCGCAGGCGACGCAGCCGCCGGGTGATCTGCCGGGCGACGGCCCAGGTCACCAGCGCGGTGAGGAGCAGTGCCAGCAGGACGCCGACCGCCTCGGCCACGGCCCGGCGGCGCTGGTCGGCGTGCGCGGCCCGGACGTCGTCGCCGACCGCGGCGTCGACCCGTGCGCGCAGGTCGGCCAGGCGGGCGGCACGCGCCTGGGTGGTGGACACCCAGGCGGCGGTCTCCAGTTGCAGGCGGGACCCCGGCTGGGCCCGCGACACCTCGTCCTGCATCCGTTGCAGGGTGAGCGCCTCCTTGCCGGTGCCGGCCTGCTCCCACCAGACGCTCCACTCGGACGGGGCCAGGGCCAGGAACGCCAGGCTCGACTCGGTGTAGCTGGTCCGGGCCGCGGTGATGTCCTGTTGCATGGCGGGGGTGAGTTCGCCGCCCGCGACCGCGCGCAGCACGGCAACCTGCTGTTGACCGATCGCCTCGGCCGTCTTCGACAGGGCCGCCGAGGCGCGGATCCCGTCGGCGAGTGTGGCGTTGACGACGCCGTGCGAGACGTTCTCCCGGAAGCTGATCAGGTCGGCGATGGCGATCCGGTAGCTGAAGGTCATCGCCGACACCGAGGCGTGCGCCGCCGTGCGTACCTGGGTGCGCAGCGGGGCGAGGCTGTCCAGGGCCGTGTCGATGCGGCGCAGGAGCGGGCGGTTGGTGTCGGCATCGGTGGACAGCCGGTCCCGCTGTGCGCGATAGCGCGCGACGGCGTCGTCGGTGGCGGTCAGTTCCACGCCGAAGGTGTCCTGCTGCTCCGGCGTGGGGTAGGTGAGCAGGTCGGCGGCGGCGATGCGTTCGCGTTGCAGCCGGTAGGCCAGGTTGCCGGCCTCCGCGCCGACCTGTGCCAGGATCTGCAGGTCGCCGGCCCGCACGGTCTGGCGTGCGCTCTCGGTCAGCGCGAGACCGGCGAAGCCGATCACGGCGACGAGTGGTGCCGCGACGATGAGGCGCATCCGCCCGGCTATCTTCCAGCCGCGGCGGCGGGTCGGGTAGGGTCTGGCCGCGTGGGACCGGGTGCTCGACGCCAAGATTGACTCCCACGACTCGTCGATGACGGTCTATCCGCACGTTGCCGAATGCAAGTCCCATTCGGCCGGAAGCCGCGCTCGTAGGCCAGACCTGGCCGTGGTACAAACTGCCCGTACCAGCATCTGTACCCAACGTCAGCGGCCGGTGACACCGCGAGACCGATCCGGATCGGTGCGGTCAGCGCTGGTCGTCGAGGGGGTCGACCCGGGAGGGTGGCCGCTCCGCGTCGTCCGGGACGGGTGGGCCGTTGAGCACCTGACCGATCAGTTCACGCAGCTCGTCGATCGCGTCCACAACGGCGCCCGGGTCGCGCGCGTCGCGCCGAGCGCGCTGGCGCGGCACCGGCTGATCCCGCCGCGCCGGTTCCGGGGCGCGCGGCCCACGGCGGCCGTCGGCCGCCAACTGCTCGGCCGCCACCTGTGGCCACAGCGCCGCCAGTCGGCCGCCGGTGCCGAGTACGTCGTCGCAGCGCAGCGCGAACTCGTGACTGCCGAACCGGCGACCCGACTCGACCGCCGCCACCGTCTCCCGGCTGAACCGCACCAGATCCGCCAGGGCCCGTTGGGTCAGGCCCCGTCGAACCCGGCAGTGGCGCAGTTCCCAGCGGAACCGTTCACTGGCCGCAGAGGGAGCAGAACTCGACGGGGACGTGTGCTCCATGCGCTCACCTTCGTGGCTACGGGGAATCAGCAGCGGACGCCAGATCGAGATTCGCCGATGAGCTGAACATTCATAGAGGGCAATTCTTAACCCAGGACGCGATGGGTGTGAAGACGTTCACCGGCATGGATCGTCGGGAAAAGCGGAAAGGTGCGTGCCGGGGTCGAGCTGTGCCGGTGCGGGGGCAGCGCCGCCCGGCCCGCACTCGGTCCGTCCATAGGTGAGCCTGCTGGCGTACGTTCACGGTCAGGCGGCGGCTGTCTCGGTGGCCGCCGCACCGCGCGTCGCCGGAACGTCGGCGGGTGCCAGGCTATCGATTACCGCGAGCAGCGTGTGGTGGGCGCGGAACGCGACGTTGGCCTTGTAGGAGCGTTGTTGCGCAGTTGCCAGGCGGAGGCCGGGAATGGCTTCGGTGAGTCTGGTGATGGCGATCTCGGCCTCCAGTCGGGCCAATCCCGCGCCGATACAGAAATGCGGGCCGTGGCCGAACGAGAGGTGATTGCCCGCGTCCGCCCGCGCTGGATCAAACTGGTCCGGGTGGGTGAAAACCGCGGGGTCGCGGTTCGCCGCTCCGATCAGCAGCAGGCAGCGTGCCCCCGCGGGAATCGTCACCGTGCCCACCGTGACGTCTCGGCTGGTCACCCGCAGCCAGCCGTCGATGGCGGGCGCGAACCGCAGGGTCTCGGCCACGAACGCGGGGACAGCCCCCCGGTCGGCGGCGAGGTCCGACCAGTGCCGGGGAGTGGACAGCGCCTGGTCGAGGGCGTGCGCGAGCAGGCCGGCGGTGGTCTCGTGGCCGGCGACCAGGAGGTTGAACGCGAGGCTCGCCACCTCGGGCACGGTCAGCACCGCGTCGTCGTCGTCCCGGTAGGCCAGGGCACGGCCGATGAAGTCGTCGCCCTGGTGCCCACCGGCCACCCGCTGGCGGACCAGATCCTCGCAGTAGTGCCAGAAGTCCAACAGGCCCTGCGCCAGGCGTACCTGCTCGGCCGGGTCCGGTTGCCCCCAGACGAGAGCGATCTGACCGTCCGCCCACCTGCGGATCCGCGCGATGTCGACGTCCGGCACCCCGAGGATGTCCAGGACCACGAGCAGGGGCAGCTCGGTGGCGAACTCCGGGATCAGGTCGACCCGTTCGCCCTGGCGGGCGGCGAGCCGGGAGACGAGCTGGTCGACCCGCCGCCGGACGATCGCGCCGTACTCGGCCTCGACCCGCTCGGCGGTGTTCGCGAAGGTCGCCCGCAGGGCCCGGCGGGTACGGGGATGCACCGGTGGGTCCGCGGCGGCGGTGGTGGGTGGCGCGTCGAGCCGCATGAGCACGCTCATCGCCTCGGGGCACACCTGGTAGACCGGGGCGAGGGTGAGCGCGTTGGCGAACGTCGTGGCGTCGGCGAGGGCACGCCGGACGTCGGCGTGCCCGCTGATCAACCACAGGTCCAGATCCTCGGCGTGGTGCACCCCGCCGGGGTCGTCGAGAATTCGTCGCCACGTGCTTGCCGGATCGGTGAGATAAACTCCGGCGAACGGATTCAACCGCATGGAACCCCTCCTGGTGAACGCGGCGCGAAAACCGGCAGCGCCTCCATTCGGCGATCCACTCCAGTCGGGCCGATAATGGCGCTCATCTGCCTCTGGCTCTTTACGGTGCGCTGAGCGGCTGCGCAAGTCAAGATTGGCCGGCATCTATTTATTGCCGGGCCTAATTGCATGTCGCATTGGACGGTTGAGTCCGGCTGGATGCAAGTTGCGGATCGGCGCTTGCCGCCGATCACTGCCGGTTGGCAGGCCGCTCCGGGCTCGGCCACAACGGGACGATCGGGGACGGCTGCCGCCGACAACCGACCAGGACCGATGGTGAACCGATCCGCCGGTCTGCCTCATGACCGGAGAAACGATCTCCCGGACGGCAGGTGACGCGCCCGGGTCGGGCTGCCGGCCCGTACCCGGGCGGCGGTCCAGGCGTCGCGGGAGGCTTCCGGCCGGGCCGGAACCTCCCGCGACGTCTTCCTACCGCGACGGGGTCGCCGCCGATGGGGTCAGGGCGCCCACGGGGCGGCGATGGCCCAGGTGCTGTCCGCGGTCCACAACGTCGGTGTGTTGTACGCGTCGCCACCGGCGCCGTTGCTGAGCCAGATCTCCGAGTTGTAGTGCCGCAGATACCTGCCCCGGAAGTTGTAGGACTCGAGCGACACACCCGTTCCGGTCAGTCCGACCCGCGCGCACCAGGTGGCGTCGGCCCGCAGGAGGACCGAGCCGTCGTCCGGTGAGTTGCGGACCCGGGAGTTCTGGTGACGCAGGTACTGCCCGGGAAAGTTGACCGATTCGAACGAGTAGCAGCCGGCATCGGCCAGTCCGGCCCGGATCGTGTACGTGGCGTCGGCCTTGAGCAGGCTGGGGCTCGCGGCGTCGACCACGTCGGTGTAGGCCAGGCTGTCCCGGTGGCGCAGGTAGCGGTTGGTGAAGCCGGGCGTTGTCACCTGCAATGACCGTCGGGTGTTGACCGGCAGCGCGACCGGCGCCGAACTGCCGATGGTCTTCGAGGCGTTGATCAGGGCGGTGTTGGCGGCGCGAACCCGCGCCTGGTCCATCTTGACGACCTGCCGGTCGTAGGTGAGGAAACCGTTCAGCTCGCCCTCCAGGTCGGTGATCTCGGTGTAGATCGAGGCGCTGAGCCCCTTGCCGAGCATCAGGTTCTGGCTGCCCTGCACCAAGCCCAGGTAGCGGTCCGTGAGCGCGCTCGAGCTGCTCTGCCACTCATAGGCGAAGAAGCTGCCGCTCGGGCTGTACTCGTGGCCCGGGGTGTGCAGGCCCAGACCGCCGAACTCACCGAGCACGGCAATCCGGGTGCTCGACGGCACGGGGGAGTCCGGCCCGAGGTAGACGTGCCAGTCGTCGATGTCGCCGTTGCCGGGGTTGCCGAGGGACTGGCAGCAGTTGTGGCCGCTGTGCGGGTTGACCAGGCGGGTCGGGTCCTGGTTCTTGATGGTCTGCGCGACCCGCCGGGTGTCGGCGAGGGATCGCTCGCCCCAGCCCTCGTTGTAGGGCGTGTACGCGATCACGGCGGGCGAACTGCGGTGCTCGTCGACGATCTCGCGTGCCTCGGTCTCGAACTGCGCCTGCTGGGCGTCGGTGGGGTCGATGTCCTGCGCGGTCAGCGACGGGATGTCCTGCCAGACGAGCAGGCCGAGGCGGTCCGCGTGGTAGAACCAGCGCTGCGGTTCGACCTTGATGTGCTTGCGCACCATGTTGAAGCCGAGATCCTTGTGCTTCTGCAGGTCGAAGGCGAGGGCGGCGTCGGTCGGGGCGGTGTAGAGCCCGTCCGGCCAGAAGCCCTGGTCGAGGGTGCCGACCTGGAACACGAACTGGCCGTTGAGCTTGGGGCGCAGCACCCCGTTGACCAGGCCGGTGGTGATCTCCCGCATGCCGAAGTAGTGCGTGGTCCGGTCCACGGTGGTGCCGGCGGCGGCGCGCAGGGTCACCCGGAGGTTGTAGAGGAACGGGTCGTCGGGTGACCAGCGGCGGGCGTTCGGCACCGGGACGCTGAACTCGGTGAAGCCGCCGGTTGCCGATCCGACCACCGTGCTCCCGTTCAGCGCCTCGGCGAGCACGCTGTGCCCGCTCACGTCGCCCCTGGTGAGGACCCGGACCCGCAGGGTGTTGGCGCTCAGGTTGGGGTGGACGTCCACGCCGGCGATGGAGGCGGTGGGCACCGGCTCCATCCACACCGTCTGCCAGATGCCGGAGCTGGGGGTGTAGAAGATCCCGCTGGGCTGCTTCGTCTGCTTGCCGATGGCCGGCAGGCTGCCGTTCTGTCGGGTGTCGGTGGGGTCCCAGACCTTCACGACGATCTCGTTCGTGCCGGCGGTGAGCTGGGGCGTCACGTCGAAGGTGAAGGCGTCGTAGCCGCCGGTGTGCGCGCCGACCCGGACGCCGTTGACCCAGACGGTGCTCTGCCAGTCGACGGCGCCGAAGTGCAGCAGGGTCCGCCGGCCCGACCAGTTCGCCGGGATGGTCACGGTGCGCCGGTAGAACAGGTAGTTGCGGTTGTCGTTGGCGGCCCGCTGGATGCCGGAGAGGGCGCTCTCCACCGGAAAGGGCACGTTGACCCGCTCGGGCAGGTTGGTGCCGAACTGCGGGGCGTCGTCGGTGGCCGACTGGCGTAGCTGCCACTCGCCGTTGAGGTTGAGCCAGTCCGGGCGGGTCATCTGGGGGCGCGGATACTCGGGCAGTGGGGTGCCGGCCAGGGCCTGGCTGGTCCAGGGGGTGGTCAGCGGCGGCGTCTTGGCCGGTGCGGCGTGCGCCGGCCGGGTCGGCGCGGCGAGAACGCCGACGACGAGGGCGAGGATGAGCAGCAGCGGCAGGGCGGGGCGGATGGGGACCTGACGAGTCATGCCGTCTCCGGGGGGCGAGTCGCCGCGGGCGGTGCAGCCAGGCCCGAAGCGCGTGGGTGGTGGGCATCGGGTGGTCACTGACGAGGGACGGGCGTCATTGACGGATGCCGGTGGGATCTCCACGCGCCGCCGCCGACAGGCGCATCGACATTCGTCATTACCTCTACAACGTTATAGAGCCGCGGTGGTCCCGCCGTCAACGCTTCTGCGCCAACGCGAGATCCATAGCCCCGGTGGTACGACCCAGAGAGGATGGCCCGCTAGATCCATACCTCTCAATATGATGACCGCTATCTCGAATGGGGTGCGCTCACGAGGCGTGCCATCCTGATGCGGAGGAATGCATGGTTCGCTGGCGTACCCTCACTGGCCTGTTGGCCACCGCGTTGGCCGCGGTGACCGCGGCCAGCCTCACTCTCACCGCGCCGGCCGCGGCGGCCGACAACCCCATGACGCCGAACGTCGTCGGTGGCACCCCCGCCGCCCAGGGTGAATTCCCGTTCATGGTGCGGCTCTCGATGGGTTGCGGCGGGGCGCTGTACAGCCCCCGGCTGGTGCTCACCGCGGCACACTGCGTGGGCTCGACCGGCACCAACAGCAGCATCACCGCGACGCTCGGGACGGTCGACCTCCAGTCCTCCAGCCGGATCACCGTCCGGTCCAACTACGTCTACCGTGCTCCCGGCTACAACGGCGCCGGCCGCGACTGGGCGCTGATCCGGCTGGCCACCCCGGTCACCGAGCTGAGCACGCTGCCGATCGCCAGCACGACCGCCTACGACAGCGGCACCTTCACCATCGCCGGCTGGGGCGCCGCGCGTGAGGGCGGCGGGCAGCAGCGGTACCTGCTCAAGGCAACCGTTCCCTTCGTCAGCGACTCGACCTGCAACGCCAACTACGGCGGCGAGCTCATCCCCGCCCAGGAGATCTGCGCCGGCTACGCCAGCGGCGGCACGGACACCTGCCAGGGCGACTCGGGCGGCCCGATGTTCCGCCGCGACGCCAGCAACGCGTGGATCCAGGTCGGCATCGTCAGCTGGGGCAACGGCTGCGCCCGGCCCAACTACCCGGGCGTCTACACCCAGGTGAGCTACTTCGCCTCGTCGATCGCCTCCGCCGCGGCGAGCCTCGGCGGCTGACCGTACGACCGCTCGGGCGGCCCGGACGACGATGTCCGGGCCGCCCGTCGTGCCGTCACCGGCGAGTGGGCCACCCGACAGATTCGGCGGGCCGTGCGTGCGGCACCGGCCGCGACGGCGATGATGGGCCGGTGAAGATCCTGTCCATCCAGTCGTCGGTCGCCTACGGTCACGTCGGCAACTCGGCGGCCGCCTTTCCCCTGCAACGGCTCGGGCACGAGGTCTGGCCGGTCGTGACGGTCCACTTCTCCAACCACACCGGGTACGGCGCGTGGCGTGGGCCCATGCTGCCGGCGGCGGACGTGGCCGAGGTGATCGCGGGCATCGCGGACCGTGGAGTCCTGGGCAGCGCCGACGCGGTGCTCTCCGGCTACCAGGGCGACCCGGCCGTGGGCGCGGTGATCCTGGACGCGGTGGAGAAGGTCAAGGCGGCGAACCCGACAGCGGTGTACTGCTGCGACCCGGTGATGGGCGACGTCGGACGGGGGATGTTCGTCCGGCCGGGCATCCCGGAGTACCTGCGCGACACCGTCGTGCCGCGCGCGGACATCATCACCCCGAACCAGTTCGAGCTGGACTTCCTCGCCGGCCGCGCGACGAACTCACTGGCGGAGGTGCTCGACGCGGTCGACGTGGTGCGCGCGACCGGGCCGCGCCACGTCCTGGTGACCAGCGTGCTGCACCGTGACCTGCCGCCGGGCTCGCTGGAGGTGGTTGCCGTCTCGGACGAGGGGGCCTGGGCGGTGACCACCCCGCTGCTGCCGATCAACCCGAACGGCGGCGGCGACGTCACCGCTGCGTTGTACCTCGCGCACCTGTGCACTACCGGTTCACCAGCGGCCGCGCTGGAACGCACCATCGGCTCCGTCTTCGCCGTCCTTGAGGCGACCCTCGCGGCGGGCACCCGGGAGATCCAGCTCATCGCCGCACAGAACGTGATCGCCGATCCGCCGACCCGGTTCACCGCCCGTCGGCTCCGCTGACGGCCGGTCGAGAGACCCCGCGCCGGCCGGCGGATCAGCGCCTGCCGGTGGGCGGATCAGCGCCCGCCGGCGGCTCGCCCGCCAGCGACGGTCAGCGGCTCTCCGGGACGGCCATCTCGCCCAGGAGCGACCAGTCCGACTGGGGCACCGTGGCATTCACGATGCGCGGCGTCTCGGCCAGGTGCGGCGGCAGGGTCTCCTGCGCCGCGCGGAAGTGGGCGGACTGCACGTGGGCGGCGCCGGCCTGGTCGTCGCGGAACGCCTCGACAAGCACGTACTCGGTCGGGTCGGCCACGCTGCGGGACCAGTCGAACCACAGACAGCCCGGCTCGGCCCGGGTCGCCTCGGTGAACTCGGCGGCGATCTGCGGCCACCGGTCGGCGTGCTCGGCCAGGACCCGGAACTTGGCGGTAATGAAGATCATGGCCCAAGGCTACTCAGCCGGGCGGGCACGGGCGACGACCTCCTCGGGAGTCAGCGGCGCCTTCGGGTGGTGGGTCAGGCACAACGGGGTACGGACCTTGACGAACGAGAAACCCTCCCCGGCGGCGTAGAACTCGCCGCTGTTGAGCAGGCCGATGTCCGGAAGTCGCCCACCCTTGGCCTCGGCGAGTTGCCGGGCCGCGTCGATCTGCGCGGGCGCGTTGAGCAGTCCGAAGAACTGTGTCGTCGCGTTGCCGGAGATCTGGTTGTGCAGACCCTTCGGCGCCTGGGTGGCGAAGACCAACCCGAGCCCGTACTTGCGGGCCTGCGCGGCGAGCGCGATCGAGCTGGCGGTGCAGGCCGTGGTGCCTGTCGACGGTGCGAGCGTCTGCGCCTCATCCATCACGAACAGCCCACCCAGCGGTCGGTCACCGGCCGGGTGCCGTTTGATCCAGGCGAAGAGCGCCATCTGCAACTGGTTGACGAAGCTCTGTCGCTCCTGGTCGGAGGTGAGACCGACGAAGCTGATCACCGACACCCGGGCCCGCCGCCCCGGCGACGGCGTCAGCAGCAGCCCCGGGTCGGCCGGCGCACCGACACCTCCGAAGAGCGGATCGGTGACCATCGCCGCCTTGAGCGCCTCGGCCAACTCCTCGGCGAGCTTCCCGGCGCGGGCCAGCCGGCTGACCCCCTCGGGCAACTCGGTGAGGAATTCGGTGAAGCCGTGCAGCCCCACCATCCCGCTCCGCGCGTACGCCTGGAGGGCCTCGGTGAGGACGGCCTTGCCCTGCTGGGCGAGTCGGCTCGTCCGGTCGACACCGGCCCGTGGGGCGAGCGCCTCCACGGCGGAGCGGACCGCCTGGTCGAACTCGTCGGGCCAGTCCCGCAGTGAGGTGAAGTCGGGCAACGGCTGGAAGCTCAGCGGCCGCCCCGCGGTGACCCGCGGCGTCCACACCACCACCTCGGTGTGGGTGAGGTAGTCGGTGGCTCGTTCGGCGTCGCCGGGACCCCAGCCGCTCGGCGGTGCGGGCCACGCGTCACCGAGCCGGGCAAGGTCGTTGTTGGGGTCGAGCACGATCGCGGAGACGCCCTCGCGGGCGCACTCCTCGACCAGTCGACGGATGAGCACCGTCTTGCCCGACCCGGACCCGGCGAACACGACGGCGTGCCGACGCAACGACTCCAGGGGCACCGTGAACGGGTGGCCACCGTCGGCGGTCCGCCCCAGCCCGATGGTCCGGCCGCCGGCCCCGAGGCCGACCGGGTCAGCGGGCACGGCCACGGAGACCGAGCCGGTCGACGGCCCGCCGCTCACGGTGGCGACCGGCGCGCCGGCCCGGTCGGCCTCGACACCACCCGAGGGCGCCTCGGCGTCACCAGAGGGCGCCTCGGCGTCGTCCGACGAGGGCGCGGCGTTGTCCGGCGGAGGCCTGGCGTCGCCCGGCGGTGGAACCCCGTCGTCGGGAGCCGTCGGCGGCACGCCGTCGCGGGGTCGCTCGGGCCCAGGCAGGACCGCCCGGAACAGCTCGGTGCCGCTGGCCGGACGACGGGCCACCAGCCACTCCTGCAAGGCAGTGGACGGCTCGGCCGCCAGCACCCGCAGGGCCGCGAAGACCCGCAAATCCGCCTCCGGCACCGCGCGCCGGAGGCCGCCGGCCGCATCGAAACCGCTCAACACCTCGGTGGTCCGCTTGCCGGTCGGCCACGGGCCGTTGCGCAGCAGGACCAGCCGCCGCTGGGGGAGGTCCCGATCCAGTCCGGCCAGCGTGCACGCGGCCTTGACCCGGGCGGTCACGGCCAGGGCGTTGGGATGAGCGACGGCCCGGAAGCACCAGTGCGCCTCGTTCTCGGTGGCCTCGTCGAGCACCTCGATCAGCCGCCCGTGCAGCGCCGGCTTGCGGCCGGGCGGCGGATCGTACTTGTAGGTGGCGCCGGTCGGCGCCTGCTCGGCGATCCAGGCGGCCAGGCCGGCGGCGAGCAGCGGTGGCATGTGCTCGTCCTCGCCCGCCGGATCGACGGCGGCCGACACGTCCGCGGCCTCGACCAGTTCGGCGAACCGTTCGTCCAGCTCGCGCAGGCGGCGTTCGACGGTCGTCGGGTCCGCCGTCGCGCCGCGCGCCGCGCCGGCCGTCGGCGTCGAGTCGGTGCCGTCGATGAGTCGGTCCAGCTCGACCACCTCGTCGCGGTCCCGGCACCAGGCCACATGGCGGTCCACCCGGCGCAGCAGGGCGCGTGGCGTCAGGGTGGGTGCGTCGGCGAAGGCAGCCGGGGCGATCGGCCAGGTGGGGTGGGGAGGTGTGAAGTACGGACCCGCGTACGCGGCGGCGAGGCGCTTCGCCACGATGGCGTGCCCGATCTCCGCTGTGGGGATCCGGTCCGGCAGGGTCGCCGCCCGGAACCGGTCACCGACCGGAGTGGGCACGGTACGCGTCATCAGCACCCAGGTGTCCGGCAGACACGAGACGACGACCAGCGTGCGGCGGGTGATGTCGCGCAGCTTCAGCAGGCCGTCGGCGATCGGACCGAGCACCTTGGCCTGGCCGTCCTCCAACCCCTGATGCTGGTTGAGCAGTGAGGTGCTGGTCTGGGCGAACAGCGTGTCGAGCTGGTCCACGGCGATCACCGTGGGGTCCAGGGCCAGGGCCATCAGCCGGGAGATGTCCTGCACGACCTGCTGCGGGGTGCGGACGGCGCCGCTCAACCCCCACGCCTCCCGCGCGGCCGGGTCACCCGGTTCGGAGATCAGGTGGGCGTACCCGACGTCCTGTGCCTCGAAGTCGATGGCACCGTGCAGGACGAGCGCCCGCGCGGTGTCCTGGGCGTCCCGTCCGACCTCCCGGTCCCGGGCGCGCAGCGCCCAGACGAAGGCGTCGAGCTGCGCACGGGTCACCGGTCGGGTGCCGGCGACCGCGTCGCGGACCTCCACCGGCAGGCCGATCTGCGTGGTGAGTCGGCGCAGGAAGGTCTTCAGCTGGGTGCCCCAGCCGACGTGGGCGCGGCCCATGCCCTCCACCAGGGCCAGGGCGACGCTCTCCCAGAACGTCTTGCCGCTGACCATGTCGACGAGGAAGAAGTAACCGCCGTCGCGCTGGATCCGTTCGCGTACCGCGCCGAGCAGGTGCGTCTTCCCGGCGCCCGCGCGGCCCTGCATGGCCACGCCGAGCGGCATGCTCGTGTCGTCGGTGCGGGCCCGCGCCACCCCGCGCAGGATCTCCGCGACCACCTGCTCGTGCAGCTCCGGCACGTTGTGCGGGCTGGGTCGCCAGACGTCGTCCGGGGTGACCGCCGGGTTGAGACTCACCGCCTCCAGCGCGGCCCGCTGGTCGTCGGAGATCATGCCGCGCCGATCGCCAGGGCGTGGTTGTCCTCGTTCCCGATGCGGACGGCCGCGGCGCGGTCCCGTGTGGTCAGCGACTTGGTGTTCGCCACCGGGATGATGCGGACGTCCTCCCGGCCGACCATCGCCCGCAACGTCGCGTCCAGGGACGCCCGGTCGGTGTCGGCGAGCCGGTCCCGGACGTCGGCGAGGCCGACCCAGGCGCCCGGTGCCGCGGCCAGCTCCCGGTACGCCGCCCGAACCAGCGCCTCCACCTCCGCCGCGGTCGCGGTCACCGTGGCGGGTGTGTCCTGCCGTGGCACGCTGGCCGGCGGGGCGGTGGCGTCGGTCTGCGTGAAGAAGTCACCGTGGCTGATGCGGAGCCGGTCCAGCGAACGGTGCAGGTTGGACAGGACGACGAACAGCGACCGGGTCGTGGAGCCACCCTGCCTGGGTGGGGTGGAGGTGTGCAGGTGACGGACCACCCGCCAGCCCTCGTCGGTCAGTTCGTGGGCGAACGGCCGGTGCGTCCGATCGGTCTCCACCAGACCCAGGTCGACGAGCTTCCTGTTGTCCTGGCCGGTCAGCGTGAAACCGGCAAGCTCCTTCAGCTCGACGTTGCTGACTCGGCGCGCCTCGACCATCAGCACCACGAGGGCGTTTATCTGGTTCGGCGTCAGGTGCGGGACGTCCGCCGGGCTGGTCATGATCTCTCATCTCCGTCGGTGTGCGTGCCGTCCGCGCGCCGCCGGGTCAGCAGCCGACGGATCCCGTCGACCACCGCCGGCACGTCGGTGAGCACCTGCTCGTTGGTGAAGCGGAGCACGTCCAGCCCGACGAGTTGCAGCTGCACGTCCCTCCGCCGATCGTTGGCGAAAGCGATTCGCCCACGATGCTCCGGGCCGTCCACCTCGACCGCAAGACCCTCGGCGGGCCAAAAGAGATCCAGTCGGTAGGACGCGCCCAGCAGGTGCCACTCGTAGGTGTGGTTCCACCGCCGGCCCCGCGCCCAGTCGTGCGGTGCGAGCGCGCGTTCCAGTGCCTGCTCGGCCGCGCTGTCACCGCGCGGCACTCCGGCGATCGGCGGCCAGGCCAACACCGTCGGGCCCGGCGGTGTGGACGTGGCCGGAGGTCGGTCGGTCGAGCTGACCAGCTCGGCGAACCGCACCGGCACCAGCATCGGCACCGACCGCACCCGGTCGGCGTGGCGCAGCGGCCCGCCGGCCAACCACACGGTGAAGTCGCCGTGCCGCACGAGCCACTCGGCGGCGGCCACCAGGGTCCGCTCGGCGTCCGCGCCCAGGTCGGGCAGGGCGATGACGAGGACGCAGCCCTCCCGGTCGTAGGCGTCGGCGAGCACCCGGGCGAGCCCGGCGGCGCGTACCCCCGGGGCGAAGCGGGACCGGCCGGCGGGCTGGCGCGGACCGCGCAGCCCACGCTCGGCGAGGTCCGCGAGGAACGGGCCGAAGTGCGCGGATCGGGCCGCGGCACGGGCCGCGAGGGCGCGTACCGCCGCCACGCCGAGCGTGCCCTCGCGCTCGAGACGGTCCGCGCCGGCCAGCCACCGGGGGAACATCGTGAGCGCCGCGGTGTCGACCTGGTCGAGGAGGTCGTCCACGAGGTCGCCGAGCGGACCCACCACTGTGGGCCGGTAGTGCACGACCGCCGGCGCCGCGGGCGGCAACGGGTCGAGCGCCACCCGCAGCACCTCGGGGTCGACGGCCGGCAGGTGACTCACCCGCCGCGTGGGAGGGGCGGCCCACCAGGCCCCGTTGGCCTCGCCGTCGGCCCGGACGGGGTGCGCCATGCCGGCACCCTACGACACGGGGGAGCCCGATCGGCGTCCCGTCGGTGTGCCGGCCCGGCCGCGGAGGTCGCCGCTCAGCGCAGGCGGCGGATGTCGCCGAACGCCCGGTAGAACCCGCCCCGGCTGGACTCGCGGACCTCGGTCACCAGATAGCGGGCGCCCGGCTCGCGGATCCCCTTCGGAAACTGCACTGACCAGTCGCGTCGGTAGCCGTCGGACAGCACCTGGACCCGCAGCCGGCCCCTGTCGTCCAGGCACTGCACGACCACGCCCGCACCCGAGTCGCTCGTCACCTCGACGATCGTCGGCTCCGCCTGCCGAGGCGCCTGGCGCGGGGCCGTGACGTCGCGTACCTGGGGCACGTCCCCGGCCTGGGCCGCCCGGATCGCCGGCTCGCTCGCGTCGATGCAGGCCAGGTGACCGCCGGTGGTGACGACGTAGAGCCGGTCGTCGTGGTACTGCATGGAGTACGCCGAGCCGCAGCCGGTGCCGAGCTTCCACAGCCGGGTGCCGGCCGCGTCGAAGCAGTAGATCGAGGACTGGCTGTCACCGGCGAAGACGTACCGGCCGCCCTCGGCGGTGGCGCAGGAGAAGACCGGGGCGTCACACCGGTAGGTGCCGTCGAGCCGACCGGCCTTGGACAGCCGGACCACCTCGCGGGTGCTGGTCCCGGCGAACACGCTGCCCTGCTCCTGCCAGCCGAAGAGCACCGAGCCGGTGGTGGTGTGCCACAGCTCCTGGCCGGTACGCCACTCGTAGCCGGTCACGCCCCGCGAGTGACCGTGGTAGATGGCGTCGTCGTCGCACCGCACCATCCAGGCCGAACGCCCCCGCCCGGGCCGGCGCCACAGGAACTCGTCCTCGTGGTCGACAGCGGTGATCCCGCCGTCGGCATCCGAGACGCCCAGGACGCCGTCGTGGATGTCCAGCCAGTAGATGTCGATCTCCGGGGCGATCGCGTACGCCACCCGGGGCACCTTGCCGGAGAGGTCGTAGACGTTGCCGTCGTCGCAGCCGGCGTAGATCCAGGCGTCGTCGGCGACGATGCACTTCACCCCGTCGGGAAGGCGGACCTGGCCGCGCACCCGGGCGTCGTGGTCGAGCGTGGTGATCACGCCGTGCTCGTTGCCGACCATGCAGTGCCGCCCGTCGACGAAGATGCCGAAGGCGGGGGCGCCGGAGTCGTAGCGCCAGAGCACCGGGGCGGTGTGGGCGGTGGAGCGGGTGCTGACGATCTGCCGCCGGGAGACGCTGCGCTTCTGCCGGACGCCCGGGACCGCCGGCGCGTAGCCCTTGCGGACCTTCTCCCCGATCTTCTTCGCCGCGGCCGCGCGGGCCCGGGCGTTGTCCGGGTAGGCGCTGGCCTTGACCTGCCCCTGGTCGCCGATCCGGCCGTAGCGCACGGTCAGCGTGGCGTTGTCGACGATGACCTCGTAGAACTTGTGCGCACCGTCCACTTCGGACAGTTCGAGGTAGGTCGTCTCCTGGGACATGAGGGCCTCCGGGGGTCAGCGACCGGCCTGAACGGACCGGCGCGGCGACAGTGCCCACACGCTAACGACCGCCACCGACACAATCGGCGGGCGCCCGGAGAACCGGGCACCCGCCGACACCGGATCGACCCGGGTGCGGTCAGCCCGCGGTGCAGGACCGGATCTGCGGGCGGGCGCTGCTGTTGCCGTTGGTCATCGTGGTGAAGCCGAAGGTGTTGCCGCTGCCGTTGGACCGCATCGTCATGACGGTGCCGCTGCTGTCCCAGGTGGCGGTGCCGTTCCAGATGGTGGAGACGCGCTGCGGGGAGGTGATCGCCACGACCACCGTCCACGTGTTGGCGCCGCTGACCGTCACCGACGTGTTGTACCTGTCACCCCAGACGTTGGGGGTCGTCGCCGTCGCGGTGCAGCTGCCGGAGCCGGGCGGGGGAGTTCCCGTGCTGGGCGGCGGGGTGCCGGTGCTGGGCGGCGGGGTCGTGCCGTCGGGCGCGACCGCCCGGCCGGTGGACGGCGAGATCATGCCGGGGCACAGGTTGCGGCTTGTCAGGTTGGCCATGATCTGGGGGATCGCGTCGCGGGTGTTCTGGATTCCGTCGTGCATGAGGATGACCTGACCGGCCTGGAGGCGGCTCGCGTTGGACACGATCTGGCTGACGCTCGCGCCGTTCCAGTCCTGGGAGTCCACGTCCCAGATCACCTGGCGCATGCCGAGCGACGACGCGACGGACTGGAGGGTGCCGTTGGTCTCCCCGTACGGCGGCCGGAACAACTGCGGTCGGACGCCGGTCGCCGACTGGATCGCCGAGCTGGTCTGGGACAGGTCGGACTGCATCTGGGACTGGCTCATCGAGGTCATGTGGGAGTGGTTCCAACTGTGGTTGCCGACCCACATGCCGGCGGACACCTGTGCCTGCGCCGCGGACCTGTTGTTCTGGACGTTCTGCCCGATGTTGAACATCGTGGCCCGTACGCCGTTGTTGCGCAGCACGGTGAGCAGCGCGCTGGTGCTGCCCGTGGGGCCGTCGTCGAAGGTGAGGCCGACGTAGCCGTTGCAGGTGGCGGCGCTCGACGGGGCCGAGGTGGCGGCGAGAACGACGCCGCACATCGCGACGGCGGTGGTGAGGGCGGCCAGCGACGCGCGCAACCGCCTCGACCGCGGGGCCGTGCTGGGAGAGATCCTGGTCATCTGGTGCCCCTTTCCGGGGGCCCGGACGTGCGCCAGGGTGCGGGCAGCACAGGTCCGGGCAGGTGTGGACAAGTGGGGCGGCCGAACCGACCATCGCGACGTCGGCCGCATTGACCTCGATGGATCGGAGTATTACAGCGGGATTTCCGGAGCGTCAACAACTTCCGGAACTATCCGGAAGCATCCGGGATGAGGTCTGACGTCCTATGTCAAGCCCACGAGGGGGAGTGATCGGCCGTCCCGGCCGGGGTTGCTGGCGGCACCATCCGGAAAAGGCCTCGGAACTATCGACAGCGATGGGCGTCGCGGGGCGCGGACCGTCCGACCGCAATAGTAAAGTTTGTGAACAGAAGATGTTACAGTCACCTCCATCAATGGTTGTCCCGGGTCGTCGGCCCGGGATGTCCCAGGAATGGAGTGATCACATGGCACGACTGCGCGCGCTGGTCGCGCTGGCGGCACTGATCGTCGCCGGTGGACTGGTCGCGATCATCCCGTCCACCGCCGCGTCGGCGGCGGCCTGCTCCGCATCGTGGCAGGCCTCGGCCGTCTACTGGGGAGACGCCCAGGTGTCGCACAACGGTCGTAACTACCGGGCGAAGTGGTGGACCCAGAACGAGGCGCCGCCGGGCACGACCGGGGTCTGGGAGGACCTCGGCGCGTGCGGAGGAGGCAGCACGCCGCCCACCACGGGCAGCTGCACCTACCCGAACTGGGCCGCCGGCACCTGGTACACCGCCGGGGCGATCGTGCGATACACCAACGGCCTGTACTACGTCGCCGAGCACGACAATCCCGGGTACGACCCGGTCGTCAGCACCTGGTACTGGGAGCCGTACACCTGTGGCGGCCAGCCACCCACCAGCCAGCCGCCCACCAACCCCGGTGGCTTCGTGGTGACCGAAGCCCAGTTCAACCAGATGTTCCCGGGCCGCAACTCCTTCTACACGTACTCCGGGCTGGTCGCCGCCCTCAGCGCCTACCCGGCGTTCGCCAGGACCGGCAGCGCCACCGTCCAGCGTCAGGAGGCCGCGGCCTTCCTGGCGAACGTGTACCACGAGACCGGCGGCCTGGTGCACGTCGTCGAGCAGAACACCGCCAACTACCCGCACTACTGCGATCCCGGTCAGCCCTACGGCTGTCCGGCCGGTCAGGCGGCCTACTACGGGCGGGGGCCGATCCAGCTCAGTTGGAACTTCAACTACAACGCCGCCGGGATCGCCCTGCAACTGCCGCTGCTGACCAATCCGTGGTTGGTGCAGAACGACGCGGCGGTGGCCTGGAAGACCGGTATCTGGTACTGGATGACCCAGAACGGACCGGGCACCATGACCGCGCACAACGCGATGGTCACCGGGGCCGGGTTCGGCGAGACGATCCGCAGCATCAACGGTTCGATCGAGTGCAACGGGGGCAACCCCGCCCAGGTGCAGAGCCGGGTCACGAGATACCAGCAGTTCGTCGGCATCCTCGGTGTGCCCGCCGGGGCCAACCTGTCCTGCTGACGCGCGATCCGGGCCTCGGCGCCGCGTGACGTCGAGGCCCGGGAGCCGGTGACCGTGGTGCGGAGTGCGGGGTCCGACGCTCCCCGGTGGGTCAGGGTCCGGGCGGCGGTCTCGCGGTGATCACCCGTTGACAGGGCCGTGGTCCGCCCGGAACTATCAGCGGCAGTCCACCGCCCCGACCATCGTCGTTCACGACCTCGTATGACAACGATGTCATAGGGCCTGACCCCGTCCACTCTGCCCAGACCTTCGACGTACTCGACTGGTTCGAGTCGAAAGGCACCGTCCCTCATGTCGCATACCCCCCATGCGCGTCACCCGTCCCCCCGCCTGCTCGCCGCGGCCACAGCCGCCCTGCTACCGCTGGGTCTGCTCGTCGCCGCGCCCCTGGCCAACGCCGCCGCCGCGCCGGCGACCCCGGGCAGTTTCGCCTCCTCGTTCGAGTCCGCCGACCCGCAACCCGCCGCCAGCACCGTCGAGGTCGGCGCGAACGGAAAGCCGGTCCAGGCGAACCTGAGCGGCAGGGTCACCACGCTGCCGGGCAGCCTGCTCGGGCAGGTCGGCGCCGTGACCGCGAGCGCGGAGAACCCGCCGAACGAGATCGCCGCGAACCTCACCGACGACGACCCGTCGACCAAGTGGCTCGTGTTCGAGTCGAGCGGCTGGGTGACCTACCAGCTCGCCAAGCCCGCCACCGTGGTGCGCTACTCGCTGACCGCCGCCAACGACGCACCGACCCGGGACCCCAGGGACTTCGTCGTGCAGGGGTCGAACGACGGCCGAACCTGGACCGACCTGGACAGGCGCGCCGGGGTGACGTTCAGCGGCCGCTTCGCCACCAACACGTACAGCTTCACCAACCCGAACGCCTACGGCTACTACCGGTTGAACGTCACCGCCAACTCCGGCGACTCGCTCGTGCAGCTCGCCGACTGGAACATCAGCGACGGCTCGAACGTCCGCCCGCCGGCCACCCCCATGGTCAGCGAGGCCACCTCCGGCCCGAACGGCGGCTACACCACCAAGCCGGACGCCGGGTTCACCGGACTGGCCGCGCTGCGCTACGCGGGCGGGGCCGAGGGCAACGGCCGGTCGTACGCGACGAACAAGCTGTTCGACGTCAGCATCCCGGTCGGGCCGAAGACCCGACTGTCGTACAAGCTCTTCCCGGAGTTCACCGGTGGGGACGCCCGGTACCCGTCCACCTACGCCGCCGTCGACCTGCGCTTCACCGACGGCAGCTACCTGAGCGGGCGCTCACCCGTCGACCAGCACGGCTACCCGCTGACCGCCGCCGGTCAGGGCGCCTCCAAGGTGCTCTACGCCGACCAGTGGAACCTGGTGCAGGCCGACCTCGGCACCGTCGCCCAGGGCAAGACGATCGACCGCATCCTGCTCGCGTACGACAACCCGCAGGCCACCGGCGAGACCCGGTTCCAGGGCTGGCTCGACGACATCGAGCTGACCGCCGTGCCGCCGTCGATCGACGGCTCGACGCTCACCAACTACGTCGACACCCGGCGCGGCACCAACTCGACGGCCGGCTTCTCGCGCGGCAACAACCTGCCGATCACCGCGCTGCCGAACGGTTTCAACTTCTTCACCCCGGTGACCGACGCGACCTCGGACTCCTGGGAGTACGAGTACCACCGGATCAACAACGAGGCCAACCTGCCGATGTTGCAGGGCCTCGCGATCTCCCACGAGCCCAGCCCGTGGATGGGTGACCGCAACCAGATGTCGGTCATGCCGGTCGTCGGCGACGGGCCGCTCACCGGTGAGCCCGCCAGCCGTGCGCTCGCCTTCAGCCACGACGACGAGACGGCCCAACCGGACCTCTACCGGGTCACGCTGCGGAACGGCCTGATCGCGGAGACGTCGCCCACCGACCACGGCGGCATCATGCGGTTCACCTTCCCCGCCGGGCAGGCGACCGGAAGCCTCGTCCTGCACAACGGCACGTTCATCGTCGGCGCCGACGGCACCGTCACCGGCTGGGTCGACAACGGAAGCGGCCTGTCCGCCGGACGGAGCCGGATGTTCGTGTCCGGTGTCGTCGACCGGGCGCCGACGGCAACCACCGCCACGTCGGCGACCTTCGACGTCTCCACGACCCGGGAGGTGACGATGCGCCTCGCGACGTCGTTCCTCTCCGTCGACCAGGCGCGCCGCAACCTCGACCTGGAGGTCACCGGCCGGAGCTTCGACCAGATCCACGCCGCCGCGACGGCCGCGTGGAAGGACCGGCTCGGCCGGGTCGAGGTACGCGGCGCCACCGAGGCGCAGCTCGTCACCATGTACTCGAACCTGTACCGGCTGAACCTCTACCCGAACTCGCAGTCCGAGAACACCGGCACCGCCGCCGCGCCGCGCTGGCAGTACGCGAGCCCGGTCTCGGCGCCGACCGGCGCGTCGACAGCCACCCGGACCGGCGCGAAGGTCGTCGACGGGCAGATCTACGTCAACAACGGCTTCTGGGACACCTACCGCACCGTGTGGCCCGCCTACGCGCTGCTCTACCCGGACGTCGCGGCCCGTATCTCCGACGGGTTCGTCCAGCACTACCGCGACGGCGGCTGGATCGCCCGCTGGTCGTCGCCCGGCTACGCCGACCTGATGACCGGCACCAGCGCGAACGTGGCCCTGGCCCAGGCGTACCTCACCGGGGTCAAGCTGCCCGACCCGCTCGCGGCGTACGACGCGGCGGTCAAGGACGCGACAGTCGCGTCCGGGCGCGGCGCGGTCGGGCGCAAGGGCATCGAGACCTCGCTGTTCCTCGGCTACACGCCGACGTCCACCGGGGAGTCGGTGTCGTGGGCGCTGGAGGGGTTCATCAACGACTACGGCATCGGCAACATGGGTGCCGCCCTCGCCCGGGACCCGGCCACGCCGAAGTCCGAGCGCGCCCGGCTCACCGAGGAGTCGCGCTACTTCCTGGAGCGCGCCCGCAACTACGTCCACCTGTTCGACCCGACGTCGAAGCTCTTCCAGGGCCGCGACGCCGCCGGCAACTTCCTGTCCGGTGACCCGCTGGACTGGGGTGGTGTCTACACCGAGACCAACGGGTGGAACTTCGCGTTCACCGCGCAGCAGGACGGCCAGGGCCTCGTCAACCTGTACGGCGGTCAGAAGGCGCTGCGGGACAAGCTCGACGCGTTCTTCGCCACCCCGGAGAACGCCGACCGCCCCGGCGGGTACGGCGGGGTCATCCACGAGATGCTGGAGGCCCGCGCGGTACGGATGGGTCAGCTCGGCATGAGCAACCAGCCGTCGCACCACATCCCGTACATGTACAACGTCGCCGGCGCGCCGGCGAAGACCCAGGCGACGGTACGGGAGATCCTGCGCCGCCTCTACGTCGGCAGCGAGATCGGCCAGGGCTACCTGGGTGACGAGGACAACGGCGAGATGTCGTCGTGGTACATCCTCAGCTCGTTGGGCATCTACCCGTTGCAGGCCGGGTCGTCGCAGTGGGCCATCGGCTCACCGCAGTTCACCAGGATGACAGTGCGCCGCAGCACCGGCGACATCGTCGTCAACGCGCCGAACAACAGCAACCGCAACGTCTACGTGCAGGACGTGAAGGTCAACGGCAAGAAGCAGCGCGGTCTGTCCCTGGACGTGGCAGCGCTCGCCAAGGGCGGCTCCATCGACTTCCAGATGGGCCCCAACCCGTCCTCCTGGGGCAGCGGCAAGAACGACGCGCCGCCGTCACTGACCAAGGGTGACCAGGCGCCGAAGCCGTTGCAGGACACCACCGGCCCCGGTCTCGGCACCGCTACCGCGACCGGCGGTCAGGACGCGGCGAAGCTGTTCGACGACTCGTCCACCACCCAGCTGACCTTCACCTCGGCGACGCCGCAGATCGGTTGGGCGTTCCGTGGTGGCAGGCAGAAGCCGACGTACTACACCGTCACGTCCGGCGCCGGTGCGGGCGATCCGGCCGACTGGCGGCTGCAGGGCTCCAACGACGGCCTCACCTGGACCACTGTGGACTCCCGCAGGGACCAGGCGTTCCGGTGGCGCAACCAGACCCGCCCGTTCGAGATCGACAGGCCGGGACGCTTCGCGCAGTTCCGGCTCGCCGTGTCGAGGACCGTCGGCGCCCCGCAGACCAACCTCGCCGAGATCGAGCTGCTCGCCGGGGGCGATCTGGACCTCGGGGGCGGCGACATCGCGGTGACCGCCGCCGACGGCGTGCACGCGACGTCCGGCGTACCGGTCTCGGGGCCGCTGGCCACCGTCACGGGCGGCGCCGCCGGCGACTACCAGGCCACTGTCGACTGGGGTGACGGCACGCCGGCCACCGCGGGCACCGTGACGCTGAACTCGCGGGCCGTCTACCGCATCGGTGGGTCGCACACCTACGCCACACCGGGCTACCACCAGGCCACCGTCACGGTCACCGACGGCGAGAGCCAGAACTCCGCGACGGTCGGCGTCGACGTGGGGTACGTCCCGGCCTCCGGCCTCACCGCCGCGTTCGACAGCGTCTGTGTCGGCGACGAGGGGGTCCTGGCCGCGGACTGCGACGCGAAGTCGTGGGCGTACTCGCGGGCCGCCCTGGTAGCGGGCGGCGTGACCCAGGGCGAGCGGCAACAGGTCCCCGGGACCGCGTTGCGGTTCACCCTGCCGGCGATTCCGGCCGGGCAGCCGGACAACGCCACGGGTAACGGTGCGACTGTCGTGCTCGACCTGCCGGACGACGCGACGAGCATCTCGTTCGTGGGCGCCGGGACGCAGGGCAACCAGAGCACCACCGGCACGGCGACGTTCAGCGACGGCAGCACGGCCAGCGTCCCGATCCAGTTGAGCGACTGGACGCTGGGCGGCAACGCCAACGGCACCCCGTCCTACGGCAACATCATCGTCGCGAGGACGGCGTACCGGTTGCAGGGCACGAGCCGGGACGGCGCCCAGCCGTTCCTGTTCGCCACCGCGCCGTACCAGATCCCGGCCGGCAAGAAGCTGGTGTCGGTGACCCTGCCGGCGCAGACCGGCGATCCCCGCTCGGCGGGACGGATCCACGTGTTCGCCGTGGCCAACGACGGCACGCCGGCCCCCGCCCTGACCACCGTCGCCCCGAAGGACCAGACGGCGAACGCCGGGCAGGCCCTCGCGGCGAACCTCGGCGCGGTGACCGCCGGCGCTCCCGGTCCGACCGGTTACCGGGCCCGCGTCCAGTGGGGTGACGGCACGACTCCGGACGACGTCACCATCGACGCGTCCGGTGCGATGAGCGGCCAGCACACCTACGCGCGGGAGGGCGCCTACCCGGTGCACGTCACCGTGTGGGACACGCTGTCGAGCAGCACCCGTTCCTTCATCGTGACAGTGGCCCGGGGCGGATCGCAGCCGGCGATCGCGCTGTCCGCGTCCGGCACCGTCACCACCGGTGGCGCGATCACCGTCGACGGCAGCGGGTTCGCCGCCGGTGAGCAGGTGACCGTCCGCGTCGGCACCGACCCGGACCGGACCATGAAGGTCGCGGCCTCCGCGACGGGAACGGTCCGCGCCTCGGTCCCGACATCCGATGACGCACAACCCGGCCGGTACGCGGTCACCGCGACGGGCGCGTCCTCGCGTACCCCGGCCACGGCCACCGTCCAGGTGAGCGGGCCGGCCGAGGCGCCGACCTACCAGCCGCGGGTGGCGCTGACGACCAGGTCGGGGCCGCGTGGCACGTCGATCACTGTCGACGGTTCCGGGTTCGCGCCGAACGAGACGGTCACCATCGCCCTCGGCAACGACCTCACGGTCAGCACCGTGCGCGCGAATGGTGACGGTGTCCTCGCCGGCGCGACGGTAAGCGTTCCGGGTGCGGCGAAGGCGGGCGCGACAAGCGTCACGCTGAGCGGTGCCAGGTCGGCGACGAGGGTGTCGCGGCCGTTCACTGTCACCGGCTAGCGCCGGGCCGGCACTGGATACGAGCGGGGCGGGCCGTGACCACGGCCCGCCCACGCCGTTCCGCGATGATCAACTCTCGCGCGGTGGCAGCAGCGCGTCGACCAGGTCGCGCAGCGGGCCGACCAGGTCCTGTTCGGTGGCGGAACTCAGCGGATCCAGTCGGATCGACGACCGCAGCACCGCGACCCCGATGCCGGCGGCGAGAGCCATCTGGGCGCGGAGCAGGATCTGTTCACTGCCCGGTTCGCCGGGACGCCACCCGCGGGCCGCCGCCAGTTGTTCGCTGGAACGGACCAGGACGCCGCGCCGGATCTCGTCCGCCGCCGCGTCCCCGGACGACCGCAGCAGCAGGGAGAGCTGGCTCGACAGGCCAGCCGCGCCGGGGTCGGCGATGTGCCGGGCGATGGTTTCGGGCACCCGGTCGGACGGCGTCTGGCCGGTCGTCCGGCGCAGCTCGTCGCCCGCGGCCCGCAGGCACGCCTCGAACAGCCCCTCCTTCGACGTGAAGTAGCGGCTGATGAGCGCCACGTTGACGCCCGCGTCGTCGGCGATGTCCCGGACGGTCGTGGCCGCGTAGCCGTCCCGCGCGAAGCGCTGGCGGGCGGCGTCGAGCAGGAGCTGCCGGGTTTCGGCCGCGTCCCGACGGCGACGCTGGGCCGGCTCGCCGGCGGTGTCGCTGGTCGGGGGGACCGGCGGTTCTGCTGCCACGACGCCTCCCTCCCCGGCTGCTCCACCGTGGGCCGCCGTCCGTCGGTAAGTAAACATATGTTGACTTACTCGCCGACGCAAGCTCCTCACGGGGACGTGAGGTGACGTAAACGACTGTTGACTTGAGCTGCCGGCCGAGCATACTGGCTAAGTCAGCAAGCGTTTACATCTAGTTCGAGGATGTCATGACCCACACCATCGAGGAGTCGACCCACCTCGGCTCCGCGCCCAGCGCGGCCCCGCGCGCCAACAGCACCCTCCTGGTGCTGTACCTGTCGCTGGGCGGCCTGGCGTTCGCGGTGCTCCAGTCGCTGGTGGCGCCCGCGCTGTCGACAATCGGAAGGGACCTGGGCGTCTCCACCGGAGACATCAGCTGGGTGCTCACGGCGTACCTGTTGGCCGCCTCGGTGCTGACGCCCATTCTCGGACGTCTCGGTGACATGGTCGGCAAGCGTCGGGTCCTCATCGGCGTCCTCGCGGCCCTGGCCGCGGGCACCCTGCTCGCCGCCCTGGCGCCCAACCTGACAGTGCTGATCGTCGCGCGGGCGCTGCAGGGGGCCGCCGGAGCGATCCTGCCGCTGTCGATCGGCATCGTCCGTGACCAACTGCCTCGGGAGAAGGTCGGCGTCACCGTCGGCCTGCTGTCGGCGATCTTCGGGGTCGGCGCCGGTGTCGGCATCGTGGCCGCGGGCCCGATCGTGGAGCACCTGTCGTGGCACTGGCTGTTCTGGCTGCCGCTGGTCCTCGTCGTCGTCGCGTTGCTCGGCGCCATCTTCGGGATGCCCGAATCGCGGGTCCGCACGCCCGGGCGGCTCGACATGCTCGGCGCGGCCATCCTGTCGGTGTCGCTGGTCTCGCTGCTGCTGGCCGTGAGCAAGGGGCAGGGCTGGGGCTGGACCGAGCCGAAGACCATCGGCCTCTTCGTGCTCGGTGTGGTCGCGATGATCGTGTTCGTCCGGGTCGAGCTTCGGGTACGCGAGCCGCTCATCGACATGCGCCTGATGCGGATTCGCGGTGTCTGGGCCACCGACCTCGTCGCCCTGATCCTCGGGTTCGCGATGTTCGGGACGTTCGTGCTCGTACCGACCCTGCTTCAACTCCCCGCCGCCACCGGGTACGGGTTCGGCAAGACGGTGTCCCAGGCGGGCCTGTTCCTGCTGCCCACCGTCCTGATGATGGTGGTCTTCGGTCCCCTGGCGGGTCTGCTGGACCGACGCTACGGTCCCAAGGTTCCGATGTTCCTCGGCACTGTCGCGGTCGTCGTCGCATTCGTGCTGCCGGCGGTCGCGCACGGCGCCACCTGGCAGGTTCTGCTCTCCGGGGTGCTCACCGGCGCCGGCATCGGCCTGGCGTTCGCGGCGATGTCCAACGCCATCATCGAGAGCGTCCCGGCCGGACAGACCGGCGAGGCGAGCGGCGTCAACACCATCGCGCGGACCATCGGCAGCAGCATCGGAGCGGCGGTCGTGGCGGCCGTCATCACCTCGAACAGCACCCCTCAGAGTCTGCCCACCGACGCGGCGTTCACCGCCGGCTTCTGGGTGTGCGCGGGCGTCGCGGTCCTGGCCGTCCTCGCGGCACTCGCCCTGCCCTCGGCGCGTCGCCGCCACGAGGAGGCCGTCGCCGTCGGCGTCGACGACCTTCCGCCCGAGCCGGTCGAGCTGCACCTGTCCCACCGGCAGCACTGAGCAGTCGACTGACCCGCGCGGGCCGTGTCCACTCCTGGTGGGCACGGCCCGCTGACCTCACGCTGTTCGCTGAGCGCCCAGTCGAAGCTGCCAACGCGTGCCCGCACTGGTGAGCCGGACGACCGCCAACGGCTCCACGTCAAGATGCCGGTACGCCGCCATCGGCAGACCGAGGGCGTGCACGACCGCGACCCGGATCACCAGCGGGTGGGTGACCGCGATGATGCGTCGACCCGCGCCGCGCTGCTCGTCCAGCCAGCCCCCGACCCGATCCCGCACGGCCGTCACGGACTCACCACCGTGCGGCGCCGAGTCCGGCGCGGCAAACCATTCCCGCAGCGCCTGTAGGTGCGTGCCGGCGACCTCCTCAAGCGACCGTCCGGACCAGTCGCCGTAGTCACAGTCGGCCAACGCCGTCTCGATCGTCGGCACCAGGCCGAAGGTTTCGGCGGTCTGCCGGGCCGCGGCCGCCGGGCTGGACAGGCAGGTGTCGTGCACGCCGAGGTGCCCACGCCGGCCCGGATCTCCGTGGGCCTGAGCAAGAGCGGCACGCAGGCCACCCTCGTCCAGGCCGTCGTCGGGCGCGCCGAAGCGGGCCCGACGCAGGGCGGCGGTGTGACCATGGGCGACCAGCCGGAGGCTGGTGGGGGTCACGTGCCCGGCAGCGCGGTGGCGGTCCGGCGGCGCAGGTCGTGGTGCATCAGGGCCGCGAACAGCAGGCCGATCCCGGTCCAGAGCACCACCTGCGTGCCGAGCGAGGCCAGCCGGAAGTCCCACAGCAGGGCCGCCGGGAAGTCCTCCGGGACCTCCTGGAAGGAGGGCATCACCACGTAGGACACCACGGCGACCAGAAGGAACCCGCCGGTGGCCGCGGCGGCGCGCTGCCACGTCGGCGCCGTGCCGCCGACCGCCCGATAGCCGAGCGAGCCGGCCCACACCGCCACCAGGCCGAGCACCACCATCAGCAGGTAGGTGACGGTGCGCTGGTTGATGGTGGCCGGGTCGCCGACGGCCGGCGGGTTCGCCGGATACTTCAGGAACGGCACGATCACCGCGCCGAGCAGGGCCGCGCCGGCCAGCAGCAGGCCCGAGCGGCCGTCGTCGTAGGTCCGCCGCCGGCGGGACAGCAGCACGTACGCGGTGGCCAGCAGGCCACCCATCGCGGCGCCGAACAGGCTGGTGGCCAGAAACAGGCCGCCACGCTGACCGGTGCGGCTCACCAGGGCGTCCTCGTGGTCGTGCCCGCCGACCGCGGGCTCGGCGTGCGTCGCCGCCTCCTCGATCGCGATGGCCGCCTCGACGTGGGGTTCGCCGGCGACGTAGGCGAACGCCCCGGCGAGCAGGCCCGCGATCAGGCCGGCGAGCAGCCCGCGGACGAGGACGGTGACGAACGGGGGAGCGGTGGTGGACGTCAGTGGCACGGGACACCCAGCAGGTGCCGGCCGTCGTGCATCAGCTCGTGCAGGTACGTCCCGCTGCGCGAGACCGCTCCCTGATCGAAGGCGACGAGGTAGGCCAGCAGGCTGAGCAGTACGACGGTGGCCAGGACGGTCCACAGCAGACGGGTGGTGCCAGCGGGACGCACCAACGGCTGGCTGGACGTGGAAGCAGACATGAGATCACGAACCTCCCCGGGGATGACGCGTCCCCATCGCAAGGCTGCGGACGACCGAGCGTCCTGGCTCGCGGACCCGTTGAGGCTGGGACCGCTTACAGTGGCGCGACCGCGCCGGATTCACACCGGCTTCCCTCGCGTCGCCGCAGATAGTGGGTCGACGGTATCGGTGCCGCCGCAGGCGGTCAACCCGGCCCCACGGACGGGGTGTCGGCCTCGGGTGAGCGATAGTATCGACACAGCTAAATTCCAAAGATATGATGCTTGGTTGCGCCGAGGCACCCGTTCGGCGGCCCCACAGGCGTCCTGTTACCGCTAACATGGTCAAACTGCCGGATCGGTTTCGAAGCAACCGAGCCGACCCGGACATCTGACCAATGACTGTGCGGGTGGGGGAGAAGTACGTGAGCATGCCAGGACGTGTCCGATGACGACCACCGAGGCTGCGCCGGGCCAGGGCATCGTCGACGCGCACCACCATCTCTGGGTCCGGGCACGGCACCCGCAGCCCTGGATCGATCCGCACACCATGGCCGCGATCGACAGCGACTTCACCCCGCTCGATCTCGCCCCGGCGGCCCGGGCCGCCGGGGTCACCCAGACCGTCGTGGTGCAGTCCGTCGCCGTCCGGACGGAGACGCCCGAGCTGCTGGGCATCGCGGCCGACGACCCCCTCATCACCGGTGTCGTCGGTTGGGTCGACCTCACCGCCGACAACGTCGGCGACCGCCTCGACCGGCTCCGGGCGGCCCGCGGCGGAGAGCGGCTGGTGGGCATTCGCGACCTCGTCCAGTCCGAGCCCGATCCGGCGTACCTCGACCGGCCGGACATCCGGCGCGGCATCGCCGCGGTCGGCGCCGCCGGTCTCGCCTTCGACCTGCTGGTACGCGACCACCAACTGCCGGCGGCCACCCGGCTCGTCCGCGACCTGCCCGAGATGCGGTTCGTGCTGGACCACCTCGGCAAGCCCTCGCTCGGGCACGCCGGCCTCGGCGACTGGCCGCGCGACCTGCGGGCGCTCGCCGCCGAGCCCAACACGACGGCGAAGCTCTCCGGTCTGGTGACCGAGGTGGACGGCCCCTCGTGGACGGCGGCGGACCTTCGGCCCGCCGTCGAGCACGCGCTCGACGCGTTCGGCCCGGACCGGCTGATGTTCGGTTCGGACTGGCCGGTGTGTCTGCTCGCCTCCTCGTACGCGCGCTGGGTCGAGGTCCTCACCGAACTGCTGGACCCGTTGGGCGACGACGAGCGGGCGGCGATCTGGCGGCGGACGGCCCGCCGGGCGTACCGGCTGGACGCGGCGTGACCCCGCGGCCGCGCCGACCGGCGGGCCGCAGCGCGGGCCGGGCCGGTCGGCGGGCCGCAGGTTGTGCCAGTTTGATCAGACGTATGCCGCATCCGCACCGGGTAACGACGACAACATCCCCGTAAGACCTTGGCAACATGAGTCAATGCGTGGCAAGGTAACGCCTGATCGAGGGAAACATCCGACCTATCTCGACGGGTGCTGTGGGCACTAGCCCGCGTGCCCGGCCGAGGAGGCTCGGTGGCTCAGAGGTGGCCGGCTCGTCGGGATTCCCCCGTCGCGCGCCGGCGCCACGCTTGGGGAGGTCAGATCCGACGATGAGTACCGCCGAGGCATCCGTCGGCGCGCAGCGCGGCGAACTCAGCGACTGGTTCCGCGAACGGATCTCCCACGCCGTCTCCGAGTTGACCGCCGCGACCGCGCTCGTCGTCCTGTTCGTCGCGTTGACCTTCGCCAGCCCCTACTTCCTGACGGCGGACAACCTCTTCAACATCGGGGCGCAGACCGCGGTGATCGCCATCATCGCCACGGCGCAGACGATGGTCATCATCACGAAGGGCATCGACCTCTCCGTGGGGTCGGTCGCCGCGCTCGCCGGTGTCGCGGGGGCGATGGTCGTCCGCGACCTCGGCTTCCCGCTCTGGGCGGCGACGGTGGTCGCGATCGGTGTCGGCGCGCTGGCCGGCCTGCTGAACGGGCTGCTTGTGACAGTGGCCCGGATCCCGCCGTTCATCGCGACGCTGGGCACGATGTCCGTGGGCCGCGGTCTCGTCTTCATCATCACCGGCGCGGTCGGCGTCTACGGCCTGCCCCGCTCCTTCCAGTTGCTCGGCAACGGGCAGATCCTCGGCATTCCCTTCGCCGTGGTGATCACCGTCCTGGTCGCGGTCGGGGTCGCCTTCCTGCTCTCCCAGACCCGCTTCGGTCAGTACACCTACGCGATGGGCTCCAACCTGGAGGCGGCCCGCCGCTCCGGCGTCCGGGTGGGGCGCCACCTGACCGGGGTGTACGTGCTGGCGGGCGTGCTGGTCGGGCTGGGCGGCATGATCGCCGCCTCCCGGGTCAACTCCGGCCAGCCGAACTACGGGATCTCGCTGGAGCTCGATGTCATCGCCGCCGCGGTCATCGGCGGCGCCAGTCTCTTCGGTGGCCAGGGCCGGATCGTCGGCACCATCATCGGCGCGTTCCTCATCGCCCTGGTACGCAACGGCGCCGTGCTGCTCGACATCAGCATCCACTACCAGCAGGTGATCGTCGGCCTGATCATCTGGGCCGCCGTCTACTTCGACCAGTACCGCCGACGGCGGCTGGAATCACGGGGTTGACATGCCATTCCGAGACTCCGAACGAGAGAGGACACACACCATGGCGCACACCACCACCAGCCGGCGGACGCGACGGTCGATCCTGGGTGTACGGGCCGTTCTGGCCGCGGCCGCGGCGACCGCTCTGCTGAGCGCCTGCGGCGGGGTCGAGGTCCGCGACGGGGGCGACGGCGCGACGAAGGACGCGAGCGGCCCGTTGAAGCTCGCCGTCGTGCCGAAGGCCGTCGGCGCCGACTACTGGAACACCGTGAAGGCGGGCGCGGAGTGCGCCGCGCAGCGCGCGGGGGACGTCACCGTGCAGTGGGACGGGGTGACCACCGAGACCGATGTCGAGGGCCAGGTCAACCTGATCCAGAACTTCGTCACCAAGAAGGTCGACGGCATCGTGTACGCGGCGACCGACTCCAGTGCGCTGGCGCCGGCGACCGACAAGGCACTCAGTGCCAACATCCCGGTCGCCATGATCGACTCTGGCACCAGCCCGCAGCCGTCGAGCGTGCCGCTCTTCGCCACCGACAACAAGGCGTCGGCCACCGAGGCGGCGAAGCTGCTCGCCACCGAACTCGGCCCCGGCAACCACGAGGTGGCGCTTGTCGAGTTCCAGCCCGGATCGCAGACAAACACCGAGCGGGTCGACGGCTTCAAGGCCGGCCTCGCCCAGTACCCCAACCTGAAGCTGGTCGGCCAACAGCCGAGCAAGAGCGACGTCAACGAGGCGCGACGGGTCACCGAGAACATCCTCACCGCCAACCCCAACCTGAAGGGTGTCTTCGCGGCAAACGAGCCGAGCGTGCTCGGCGCCGCGCAGGCCATCCAGGCGGCCGGGAAGTCCGGCAAGGTTGTCATCATCGGGTGGGACGCGGCCCCGGACGAGATCGCCGGAGTGCGCAGCGGCCAGATCTCCGCGCTGGTCGTGCAGAACCCGTTCAAGATGGGCTACTTCGGCGTCGACAAGATGGTGAAGCACCTGCGGGACAAGGCGCCGCTGGCGTCCGCCGACACCGGCGTCACGTTCGTCACCAAGGAGAACATCGACTCCGCGGAGATCAAGGCGGTGCTCGAGCCGAGTTGCGCCAACCCGCCGGTGCAGTGATGGGCACGACTCCGACGGCCACCGCCGACAGCGACCAGAAACCGACCGCCGACGAACCGCCGGTCCTCGAAGCCCGTGGCATCGTCAAGCGGTTCGGGCACGTCGAGGCGTTGCGCGGCGCCGACTTCACGGTCCACCGTGGTGAGGTGGTCGCGCTGATCGGCGACAACGGCGCCGGTAAGAGCACCCTGATCAAGACGCTGTCCGGTGTGCACCCGCCCGACGAGGGCGAGATCCGGGTGGACGGTCGTCCCGTCCAGTTCTCCACGCCGGTCGACGCCCGGCGCGCGGGGGTGGAGACCGTCTACCAGGACCTCGCCGTCGCCGACGACCTGAGCGTGGCCGCCAACCTGTATCTCGGTCGGGAGATCCTGCGCTCGGGGCCGCTCGGCCGGCTGGGGTTGCTCGACAAGCGCGCCATGCGGCAGGGCGCCGCCGCGGCCCTCGACGAGCTGGGGGTGCGGATCTCCCGGGTCACCACCCCGATCGCGATGTTGTCCGGTGGGCAGCGCCAGTGCGTCGCGGTGGCCCGGGCCATCATCTGGGCGACCAATGTGGTCATCCTCGACGAGCCGACCGCGGCGCTCGGTGTCGTCCAGACCGGCCGGGTGCTCGACGTGGTCCGGCGGGCCCGCGACGCCGGCATGTCGGTGGTGTTGGTGAGCCACAACATGCCGCAGGTGCTCGAGATCGCCGACCGGGTCGAGGTGCTGCGGCTCGGCCGGCGGGCGGCCCGACTGCGCGCGGACGAGGTCACCACCGACGACCTGGTCGCGGCGATGACCGGGAGCACCAGCGGAGAGCGGGACGAACGCTGACATCGTCGACCGGGGCGCGCGCGATCACGTGATCGAAAGCGCGCCCCGGAGCCGTCGGTGGGTGCGAAGCGGGCCGTCGGACGCCGGGCCGGGACGGGCGCTCAGAACCGTGTCGGCTCGACGTTGGCGTCACCGTCGTCGGGTTGCCCGTGCAGCGATTCCTCCACCCCGATCAGGTGGTTGGCCATCCGGATCCGGGCGCGCTCCGGGTCCCGGGCCACGAGGGCCTTCAGGATCGCGACGTGCTCGTCGTGGGTACGCCGGTCCGCGCCCTCCTCGTGCAGGCTCCGCCAGAGCCGCCCGCGCAGGGTGCGCCCGGCGAACGCCTCGATCAGACCCACGAGCACCGGATTGCCGGCGTGCACCGCGATGATCCGGTGGAACGCGATGTCGATCTCCATGATCCGTTCGTGTTCCTGCGGCGACCGACCGGCGATCCGAGCCGCCTCGTCGAGGAGCACCCCCGCCTGGGCGAGGGCCTCGTCGGTGATCCTGGTCGCCGCCAGGCGGGCGGCCTCGCACTCCAGCAGCCGCCGGACGATGTGGACGTGCCGCGGGTCGCCCTGGCCCTGGAAGTCGACAACGAAGCCCATCGGGGCCAGCAGTTGCGGCGCGTCGAGGTTGGTGACGTAGGTGCCGTCACCCTGGCGGATGTTGACGATGCCGAGGATCGACAGCGCCGACATCCCCTCGCGCAGCGAACCCCGTGAGACGCCGAGCGACTCGGCGAGGTCCTTCTCGATGGGCAGTCGGTCCCCGGGCTTGAAGTGCCCTTCGAGGATCATCCGCTTGATGCCGTTCACCACCTCGTCGGTGCGCGACATGACAACCCCCTAGCGGCCGGCGGGGGTGGCCGTCCCACCCGCGATCACGTACGGCTCCGAAACTGACACCGTAGTCGTGTCTGTCGCCGCCCAGTAGTGGCCGTCCGGAAAGCGGTAGAGCTCGACCGACTCGGGGCGCATCCGCGTGGAGTAGCCGGGCTGGCGCGGCAGGACGTAACCGCTGCCCGAACCGGTGTCCTGGATGATGCACGGGTCGGTGAAGTGTTCGTGCAGGTGGTCGACGAACTCGGTGACCCGGTTGGTGAGATCCCCCGAGATCGCGACGTAGTCGAGCACCGACACGTGTTGGACCATCTCACACAGCCCGACACCACCGGCGTGGGGGCACACGGGGATGTCGAACTTCGCGGCGAGCAGCAGCACTGCGACGATCTCGTTGATGCTGGCCAGCCTGCCGGTGTCCAACTGGCAGAAGTCGATGGCCTCGGCCTGGAACAACTGCTTGAACATCACCCGGTTGTGGCAGTGCTCGCCGGTGGCGACCCCGATCGGCGCGACGGCCCGGCGGACGGCGGCGTGGCCCAGGATGTCGTCGGGGCTGGTCGGCTCCTCGATCCACAGTGGCTCGAACTGGGCGAGCGCCTTCACCCACTCGATGGCCTGGCCGACGTCCCACACCTGGTTGGCGTCGATCATCAGGTTGCGGTCCGGGCCGAGGATCTCCCGGGCGATGCCGCACCGGCGGATGTCGTCCTCGAGGTTGGCGCCCACCTTGAGCTTCACGTAGCCGTAGCCGCTGTCCACCGCCTCCTGGCACAGCCGGCGCAGCTTGTCGTCGCCGTAGCCGAGCCAGCCGGCCGAGGTGGTGTAGGCGGGGTAGCCGGTCTTCTCGAGCTCGGCGAGGCGGGCGGCCTTCGTGCTCTCCTTGGCGCGCAGGATGGCAAGTGCCTCGTCCCGGGTCAGCGCGTCGGACAGGTAGCGCAGGTCCGCGATGTCGACGAGTTGCTCGGGGGACATGTCGACGAGCAGCCGCCACACCGGCTTGCCGGCGACCCGGGCGACGAGGTCCCACGAGGCGTTCAGCACGGCGGCCAGCGACAGGTGCACGACGCCCTTCTCCGGGCCGAGCCACCGCAGCTGGGAGTCGGAGGTGAGCATGCGGTAGACCGCACCCATGTCCGCCGCCATGGTCGCGACGTCCACACCCACGAGGCGCTGTGCCTGGTGGACGGCCGCCGCGACGACGATGTCGTTGCCTCGGCCGATGGTGAAGGTCAGACCGTGGCCCGTGAGCGGCGCACCGGTGCTGTCGACGCCGTCGGTGTGCAGGACGACGTAGGCCGCCGAGTAGTCGCCGTCCTTGTTCATGGCGTCGGAGCCGTCAGCGGTCAGGGAGGTGGGGAAGCGGACGTCCTCGACGGTGACGGCGGTGATCTGCGGCATGCGCTCCTCGCCCGGCTAGGCTAAAGATCAGATGATCTCAGGGAGTATACGGAGGGCCAATCCGACGCGTCAACGACGTCGATCGCCCAGGAATCGAAGACATCGAATGTTTTTTTCGTGGTACGGATTCGTCAGCGGGTCGTCCTCCCGACCGGCAGGCCCGGCCCGCCGGACCGACCGCGTTGTTGGCAGGATTCGTCGCGCTGGTAGGCGCCCTAACGGCGCGGCGGCTCCTCCTCGGCTCGTGGGCTGCTGAGGCGTTCCCGGCCCGATCGGGACGACGGCGCGGGGGCGGAGAGCGGCCCGGAAGATTGGATGTCCACTCCGCATAGTCGCATTGACGGCCGGATATGGGTAGGGGTCTTTACATCTAGAGACTTAATACATCACACCTTTCCGAATGTCGACACCCGCTCGCCTGCCGCGTCCCGCGCGGGCGTCGACCCGCCGCGCGTTCGCGCGGATCGGCCTCGTTGGCGAAGCCGGTGACGACCGTCACGGCGCCGCCGCCGACACGCCCGGGACCGACATGTGGGGTGTGACAACGGCAGCGTCCCTATATATGGTGTCGAACGCAGCTGGTTCGGCCGCTCAGCCCGAGCGGTCGAGGCAAGAGGGAACCCGGTGTGAATCCGGGACTGTCCCGCAGCGGTGAGTGGGAACGACCGCCGTCATCAGCACTGGGCCACGAATCGGTCTGGGAAGCGACGGTCAGTAGGAGACCGGCCAACCCGGTCGTGCCCGCGAGTCCGAAGACCTGCCAGCGCGCCGCGTACCCGCACCCGGGTGGGCGGCGGTCCGAGGCCGCGTGGGACGGCTGACGCCATCTGACCCACGCCGTGCCGGCGTGGCGTCCGCCGGTGTCTGTCTCCACGCGTCCGAGGGGCCATCAGGTCTCGAACTCGCGAGGAGTGAGTGGTGACAGTCACCGAGGTAGTCCCGGCCGGCGGAGACGCGGCCGTGCGGCGGACGCCGATGCAGGTCCGCAAGCGCAACGGCACTACCGAATCCGTGGAACTGAACAAGATCGTCCGGGCGGTCGAGCGGTGGGCCGACGACCTGACCGACGTCGACCCGATGCGCGTCGCCACCCGCACGATCAGCGGCCTGTACGACGGGGCGACGACGGCCGAGCTGGACCGGCTCTCCATCCAGACCGCGGCCGAGATGATCGGTGAGGAACCGCAGTACTCCCGCCTCGCCGCCCGGCTGCTGTCCGGCTACGTCGACAAGGAGGTGCGTCGGCAGGGCGTCACGTCGTTCAGCGCGGCGATCCGGCTCGGCCACGCCGAGGGTCTGATCGGCGACGACACCGCGGCGTTCGTGGCCGCACACGCCCCGCTGCTCGACGACGCCGTCGACCCCGACGGCGACCGGCGATTCGAGTACTTCGGCCTGCGCACTGTGTACGACAGGTACCTGCTGCGCCACCCCACCACCCGGGCGGTGCTGGAGACCCCGCAGTACTGGCTGTTGCGGGTGGCCTGCGGGCTGTCCCAGACGCCGGACGAGGCGGTCGGCTTCTACCGGCTGATGTCCAGCCTGGCCTATCTGCCCAGCTCACCGACGCTGTTCAACTCGGGCACCCGACACACCCAGATGTCCTCCTGCTACCTGGTCGACTCCCCGCGTGACGAGTTGGACTCCATTTACCAGCGGTACGCCCAGGTCGCCAACCTGTCCAAGTTCGCCGGCGGCATCGGCATCGCGTACTCGCGGGTCCGGTCCCGGGGCGCGCTGATCCGCGGCACCAACGGGCAGTCCAACGGGATCGTGCCGTGGCTGCGCACGCTGGACGCGAGCGTCGCCGCGGTCAACCAGGGCGGCCGGCGCAAGGGCGCGGCCTGCGTCTACCTGGAGCCGTGGCACCCGGACGTCGAGGAGTTCCTGCAACTGCGGGACAACACCGGCGAGGACGCCCGGCGCACCCACAACCTGAACCTGGCCAACTGGATCCCGGACGAGTTCATGCGCCGGGTCGAGGCCGACGAGATGTGGTCGCTGTTCGACCCGCACGAGGTGCCCGAGCTGCCCGACCTGTGGGGCGAGCGGTTCGACGCCGCGTACCGGGAGGCCGAGGCGCAGGGCCGGCACGTGCGGCAGGTCCCGGCGCGGGAGCTGTACGGGAAGATGATGCGCACCCTCGCCCAGACCGGCAACGGGTGGATGACCTTCAAGGACGCCGCGAACCGGCTGTGCAACCAGACCGCCGAGGACGGCAACGTGGTGCACCTGTCCAACCTGTGCACCGAGATCATCGAGGTGTCCAGTGACGCCGAGACCGCAGTGTGCAACCTCGGCTCGGTGAACCTCGCCGCCCACCTCACCGACGGCGGCATCGACTGGGAGCGGCTGCGCGCCACGGTCCGTACCGCCGTCACCTTCCTCGACCGGGTCATCGACATCAACTACTACCCGACCGCGCAGGCGGCGGCCAGCAACCCGCGCTGGCGGCCGGTCGGGCTCGGGCTGATGGGTCTGCAGGACGTCTTCTTCGCGCTGCGGCTGCCGTTCGACTCCCCGGCCGCCCGGGAGCTGTCCACCCGGATCAGCGAGGAGCTGTACCTGACCGCGCTGGAGACCTCCGCCGACCTGGCGCGTGACTTCGGCGCGCACCCGGCGTACGGGCAGACCCGCGCCGCGCGCGGCCAGTTGCAGCCCGACCTGTGGGGTGTCCAGGGCACGCAGACGGCCCGGTGGGACGCGCTGCGGCGACGGGTCGCGGCGGACGGGCTGCGCAACTCGCTGCTGGTGGCGGTCGCCCCGACCGCCACCATCGCCTCGATCGCCGGCTGCTACGAGTGCATCGAGCCGCAGGTGTCGAACCTCTTCAAGCGCGAGACCCTGTCGGGGGAGTTCCTCCAGGTCAACACCGCCCTGGTCCGCGAGCTGAAGGCCCGTGGCCTGTGGACCGACCGGATCCGGTCGGCGATCAAGCGGGCGGAGGGGTCGGTGCAGGACATCGCCGAGCTGCCGGCCGGCGTCCGCGAGTTGTTCCGCACCGCCTGGGAGCTGCCGCAGCGCGCCCTGATCGACCTGGCCGCCGCCCGCGCCCCGTTCATCGACCAGTCCCAGTCGCTGAACCTGTTCCTGGCCGCGCCGACAATCGGCAAGCTCTCGTCGATGTACCTGTACGCCTGGAAGGCCGGGCTGAAGTCCACCTACTACCTGCGCTCCCGCCCCGCCACGCGGATCCAGCAGGCCACCGTCGCGGTCGTCGCCCCGGTGCCGGCCGACGCGGAGGCGCTGGCCTGCTCGCTGGAGAACCCCGAGTCGTGCGAGGCCTGCCAGTGACCGTCGCCGACCCCACCACCCCAGACACGAGGACCACGCACATGCTGCTCGACCCCGGGATGGACCTCACCCTCCGCCCGATGCGCTACCCGCACTTCTTCGACAGGTTCCGCGACGCCATCCGCAACACCTGGACCGTCGAGGAGGTGGACCTGCACGCCGACCTCGCGGACCTGGACAAGCTGTCCCCGGCCGAGCGGCACCTGGTCAGCCGCCTGGTGGCGTTCTTCGCCACCGGCGACACCATCGTCGCCAACAACCTGGTGCTCAACCTCTACCAGCACGTCAACAGCCCCGAGGGTCGCCTCTACCTGTCCCGGCAGCTGTTCGAGGAGGCAGTGCACGTCCAGTTCTATCTGAACCTGCTCGACACGTACGTGCCGGACGAGACCGAGCGGTTCGCCGCCTTCGCGGCCATCGAGAACATCCCCTCGATCCGCCGCAAGGCCGAGTTCTGCTTCCGCTGGATCGACTCGTTGAACGACCTGCGGGAGCTGCGGACCCGGGACGACCGGCGGATGTTCCTGCTCAACCTGATCTGCTTCGCCGCCTGCATCGAGGGGCTGTTCTTCTACGGCGCGTTCGCGTACGTCTACTTCCTGCGCTCCCGTGGCCTGCTGCACGGTCTCGCCTCCGGCACCAACTGGGTGTTCCGCGACGAGTCGATGCACATGGCGTTCGCGTTCGACGTCGTCGACACCGTCCGCGCCGAGGAGCCGGACCTGTTCGACGACGCCCTCGCCGACCAGGTGCGGCAGATGCTCGCCGAGGCCGTCGAATGTGAGGTGCAGTTCGCTGAGGACCTGGTGGGCCACGGGGTGCCCGGCCTGACGCTCGCCGACATGCGGGAGTATCTCCAGCACGTCGCCGACCGCCGCCTGGCCCAGCTCGGCATCGCCCCGCACTACGGGTCGAGCAACCCGTTCGCCTTCATGGAGTTGCAGGACGTGCAGGAGCTGTCCAACTTCTTCGAGCGGCGCGTCTCGGCGTACCAGGTCGGGGTGGCCGGCACTGTCGCCTTCGACGACGACTTCTAGGCGGCGACCGATCCGGGGGCCCGGCGTCGCTTGGTGAGCCACCGCATGACGTGCAGGGGGTGCGACGCCGGGTCCGGGATCGGGTGGAAGACGTGTTCCACCTCGCCGTCGGCGATGATCAGGGTCAACCGCTCGTAGAGCGTCATGTCCCCCGCGGTGCGGGTCGGCAGCCGCAGGGCGGCGGCCAGGGTCAGCCGCGGGTCGGGGATCAGCGGGTAGGGCAGCCGCAGCCGGTGGACGAGTTCCCGCTGGTACCCGGTCGACTGTGCGGACAGGCCGTACACCCGGGCCGCGCCGGCCGCGCGGAGTTCCGCGTGGTGGTCGCGGAACCAGGCCGCCTGCTCGGTGCTGCCCCGGGCGCCGTGGACCTCCAGCAGCCCGTTGGGCAGGTCGACGCCCGGCCGCCCGGTCAGGGGGTAGACGAAGATGACGCTGCGCCCGGCGCCGAGCGCGCCGAGGTCGACCGGGTGGCCGTCGGTGCCGTAGAAGGACAGCGGCGGCAGGCTGGTCCCGACCAGCGCGGCGGGGTCGACGCCGACCGCCGCGCCGCCGGGGACGACCTGGGTCGCGGCGGCGTCGAGGCGCGCGTCCAGCGCGTTCCGCTGGGCGGTCAACCTGCCGATCCGTTCCTGGAGGTTGGTGATGGTGCTGCGGTATGTGGCCACCGCCGCCGCGCACACGTCGGTGTCGTCGGCGCCACCGGCGATCGACTCGACGAACGGGCGGGTCTCCTCGACGGTGAGGCCGAGCGCCATCAGCTCACGGATCTGGGCCACCAACCGCACCGCGATCGGGTCGTACTCGCGATAGCCGTTGCCCAGCCGTCGCGGCACGACCAACCCGGCCGACTCGTAGTACCGCAAGGCCCGGACCGTCGTCCCGGTCCGTCGTGCCAGCTCACCCACCCGCATCCCGCGACCCTAAACCCGCACCCCGGGGTACGGGTCAACGTGTCCATCGTCGCGGTGCCAGGACCGCCGTTTCCTGCCAGTCTGGCTGCGAAAAGGCATCGTGAGCAGGGAGTGTGTGATGACGGCAATCAGCCGGGTACGGGGTCGGCAGATCCTCGACAGCAGGGGCAACCCGACGGTGGAGGCCGACGTGGTGCTCACTGACGGGTCGACCGGGCGGGCGGCCGTCCCCTCCGGGGCGTCGACGGGGGCGAACGAGGCGGTCGAGCTGCGCGACGGGGACCCCACGCGGTTCCACGGCAGCGGCGTCACGACGGCGGTCGCCGCCGTGAACGGTGCGATCGCCGACGCGGTGGTCGGGCTCGACGCGGAGGACCAGGCGCTGATCGACGAGACGATGATCGCGCTCGACGGTACGAAGGACAAGGGTCGACTGGGCGCCAACGCGATCCTCGCGGTGTCCCTGGCGGCGGCCAAGGCGGCGGCGTTGGCGCACCGGCAGCCGCTCTACCGCTACGTCGGTGGGGTGGGCGCCCGGCTGCTGCCGGTGCCGATGATGAACATCATCAACGGCGGCGCGCACGCCGACAACCCGCTGGACTTCCAGGAGTTCATGGTCGCTCCGGTCGGGGCGCGGACGTTCGCCGAGGCGGTCCGGATGGGCTCGGAGGTCTTCCACACCCTGCGGGCGTCCCTGGCGGCGGCCGGGCACAGCACCAACGTCGGTGACGAGGGCGGATTCGCGCCGAACGTCACTGATGCCGACGAGGCGCTGCGTTTCGTCCTGCGCGCCATCGAGGACGCCGGCTACGAGCCCGGCACCGACCTGACGATCTGCCTCGATCCGGCCAGCTCGGAGTTCTTCCGCGACGGCGTCTACGACTACGTCGGCGAGGGGCGGCGGCGCGGCGTCGAGGAGCACGTCGACTACCTGCTCGACCTGGTCTCCCGGTACCCGATCAGCTCGGTCGAGGACCCGATGGCCGAGGACGACATCGCCGGGTGGAAGCGGCTGACCGGGCTGGCGGGGGAGCGGGTGCAGCTGGTCGGCGACGACGTCTTCTGCACCGACGTCGACCGGCTGCGCGACGGGATCGAGGGCGGTTACGCCAACGCGATCCTGGTCAAGGTCAACCAGATCGGCACGCTCACCGAGACCCTCGCGACGGTGGACGCCGCCCACAAGGCGGGCTACCGGGTGGTGATGTCGCACCGCTCCGGCGAGACCGAGGACACCACAATCGCCGACCTGGCGGTGGGCGTCGGCTGCGGCCAGATCAAGACCGGCTCGCTGTCGCGCGCGGACCGCACGGCCAAGTACAACCAGCTCGTCCGCATCGAGGAGGAGCTCGGCGACCGCGCCGTCTACGCCGGGCGTCGTTGAGGGCGCGACTTCGCCCTGCCGGCTCGGCACCGCCCCCGCACCGCGGGTCGCACCACCCGTCCGCCGTGCTGGTAGGACGTCAAGGAGTGGGCCGGCCGCTGGTGCCGTAACTCCGCGCCGGTTGCGCGACGACCTCCAAATCCCTATAACTGGGGGTTCACTTCCGTCGATCTGACGGGTTCTCAACGGGGGTTTCATGAAGAGAAGGTCAGTTCTCGCTGCCGGCGTGCTCGGCGTGGCGCTGGTTGTCAGCGCCGCGCCGGCACCTGCCCAGGCCGCCGACCTCCTGCAGGTCAACCGCGCCTACAGCTCCAACCTGGAACCGGGCCGGTTGTTCGTCTCCATCACCTCGACGCAGCCGGTCGCCGACATTCGCGCCGAGCTCGTCACCGAGGACACCGGGGCTCCGGTCGCCGAAACCTCGGACTTCGTGCTCCTGTCGACAGACCCGGACGCGACCATCTGGGCAACCTCGGCTCCCCTGATCCTCGACGAGCTTGGTGACTACGAGGTGCACGTCGAGGTCACCGACGTTGCGGGCAACCACGTACGGCAGGAGCGAGCCGGTTCGCTGCTTTACCGGGTCACCACCTTCCTGGAGGGTGTCACAGTCGACCGCACAAGCGTCGACTACGACCACCGCGACGTGACCGTGCGCGGCGTGCTCAAGGGCCGGTGGCCCGGCACGGGCGAGGTTCGCCCGCTCGCCGACTTTCCCGTGGAGATCAACGCGGCGTACAACTTTCCCCCGGTGCAGACGGCGGCCGACGGCTCGTTCGAGGGCACCGTCACCGTGTACGCCTACGGCCCGAAGACGGAAGTTCTGGTGGGATACGCGGGCTCGTCCGGCGGGTTCGACTATGAGCGGTCCGCGGAGGTCCGATTCGAGCTACCGGTCGTGCCGCGCAAGACGCGGGTCACCGCGACGGTGAACCGCACCCGGGTCGTCGCGGGCGAGACCGTCCGGGTCAGCGGCCGGCTGTCCTGGCTCACCTCGTCCGGGTGGGCGCCGCTGCCCAACCAGGTCTTCGCGGTCCTGTTCGTCCTCTGCGACGACAACGGCTGCTACAACCAGTATGGACCCGTGAACACCGATGCCCGGGGGCGCTTCGCACTCGACCTGGCGCCCTCCCAGACGGGATACCTGCACGCCAGCTACTGGCCGAACGACCCCTTTATCGGCGAGAGCGTGACCCAAACGCAGGTTGTCACGGTGGTTCCCGCCGGCGCACGGCGGTAGCGCGGCGAGGGCCTCCCGCCAGCTACGGTGATCGGAAGGCGGTCGACCCGGTCGACTTCCGATCACCGCTGGTGCGCGGCGGCGCGGGTGGTCGTCTCGGCCGGCGTGGCCAGGCAGTGGTTTCTGGCCGTGAGTAGCGGCGGCCGGCGTCGTCGAGGCAGCGACCCCGGCCAGAGAGGAACGCGTGATGACCGAGCTGACCGTGCGACCCATGACCGACGCCGACGCCGACCGGGTCCTGGCCATCTACCAGGCCGGCCTCGACGCCGGCAACGCCAGCTTCGAGGTCACCGCGCCGACCTGGGCGGCGTTCGACGCCGCGCGCCTGGCCGCGCACCGGTTCGTGGCCGTCGACCGCCTCGGCGCGGTCCTCGGCTGGGTCGCGGTCTCGCCGACCTCGACCCGGGAGGTGTACGCCGGGGTGGTCGAACACTCCGTCTACGTGGACCCGGCCGCCCAGGGCCGTGGGGTCGCCCGGCTGCTGCTGGACGCTCTGATCACCTCGACCGAGGCGGCCGGCATCTGGACGATCCAGTCCGGGGTCTTCCCGGAGAACGCGGCAAGCCTGGCGCTGCACGAGCGGGCCGGGTTCCGGGTGGTCGGCGTACGCGAACGGGTTGGTCGCCACCACGGCCGCTGGCGTGACGTGGTACTGCTGGAACGGCGTAGCTCTGTCTGAGCGCTGGCGAGGTCGTGCCCGGCGCGGGCGCGAAAAGCGCTCCCGGAGCGGGACGCGCGACAGCTCGCGCGGTCGGACGTTTCTCCCGGCGGTCGGGCGGACCGCGTCCCCGGTCAGCTGGTGCCGTCACCGTCGGCTGGCGCAGGCCACGCACGTTCGCGCCGATGGGCGGGCGGCGAGGCGTTCGGCGGGAATCGGGCGGCCACAGCCTTCGCACACGCCGTAGCTGCCGTCGTCCACCCGGAGCAACGCGATGTCCAACTCGGCCAGCCGTCGGCGGGTGACGTCCAGAACGGCGGTGAGCTGCGCGCGTTCGAAGGCGATGGTGCTGCCCTCGGGGTCGTGTTCGTCGTCGGCGTTGGACGACCGGGACGCCTCGAAGAGGCTCCGCAGGTCGCCGTTCAAGGCGGTGGCTTGAGCCTCGGTCTGCTCGCGAAGCCGCAGCAACTCCTCACGGACCGCGCTGGAATCCCTGTTCATGGCCTTTCCCACCGTACTGGGGGATGACTGCGGTCACATCTCTGGCATTCCGAGACGACTGGTCATATCGTTTGGGTGTCAGCCAGCCGAAGCCCGACCGGAAGGAGCGCCACGCCATGCCACGACCGAAGTCGCCGGGCTCCGCCGGGACGCGGCAACGGCTGTCCGACGCGGCGTTGGACCTGTTTCACCTGCGCGGCTACAACGGCACGAGCGTCCAGGACATCGTCGCCGCCGCCGGAGCACCAAAGGGCACCTTCTACAACCACTTCGCCAGCAAGGAGGACCTCGCCCTCGACTCGGTGGCGAGATATTCCGCGGCGATGGGGTTGGAAATGCTCGACGAGAAGCAGGGCGGCTCGCCGCGCGAGCGGATCGTCAACCACCTCCGCCGCATCACCGGCCTCGGCGACACCATGGGAGACCGGGGTTGCCTGCTCGGCAACTTCGCCAACGAGATCCCGGCGCACAGCGACGTCCTACGCGCCGCCGTCGACGCCGGCTTCGGCCGGTGGGTCGCCGCTCTCACCGTGGCGATCGATCAGGCACGCGCCGCCGACGAGTTGCACGGCGACGAACCGGCCCGCGAACTCGCCGGCTTCGTGGTCTCCGGCTACGAGGGGGCGGCAGCGCGGGCGAAGGCTTCCGGAAACCCGGATGCCCTCCGGGAGTTCTTCACGATCACCACGACGCGGATCCTCACCTGATCCCTGTGGATCACCAGCCGTGACGAGGGGCGTTGCTCCCTGATGTCGCAGTTTTTGCAAGTTATAAGACGACCGGTCGTACGCCTTCGACCGGCAGACCCATCACCCGCACTGAGGAGTCGGACATGAGCACGTACCTGATCAACCACCTGCGTATCCCCGGCGGCGTGCCCACCGAGGAGTCCCTGCGGTACCTGGAGCAGGTCCAGGCCACCACCGAGGCGTATGGCGCCAAGTGGCTCGCCGTCGATGCCGAGGTGCAGGTCATCGAGGGCGCCTGGCCCGGTTCGGTCGTGCTGATCGAGTTCCCGGACGCGGCGACCGCGAAGGCCTGGTACAACTCGCCCGAGTACCAGGCGATCCTGTCGCTGCGTACCGCACACACCATCAATGACCTGATCCTGGTGGACTCGGTCGGCCCGGAGTTCACGGTGGCCGGCTACGCGCAGCAGATCCGGACCCTGCTCGGCCAGTGACGTGCTGGACCTCGGCCCCCGCGTACGAAACGCCGTACGCGGGGGCGCGCCTACATGAAGTTGCGGGTGTGCAGGGCCGAGAGCGCGGCGGCCTCGTCGGGCCGGAAACCCAGCCGGACCAGCCGGCGCTGGCGGCCCTGATCCATCGCGTGTTGCAGGGCCTGCACCCGGTCGTAGCCGGCGGACACGTCGTCCGGGCGCCAGCCCCCCGACGCGAGCACCACCAGCGCGTCGAAGACATCTGCATTGAGGCCGGCGGTGTCGGCGAGCGCGTCGTGGCGACTGTGGACGGCCGCCCGCAGTCGATCCCGCAGTGCCGGGTCGAGCTGTGCCTGATGCTCCAGGTGCGCCATGCCGAACAGCACGTGCCGGCGCTCGTCCTGCATGGCGAGCCAGCAGATCCGGCGCGTCACCGGGTCCGGCGCGAACTGGTGCAGGAACGAGAGTAGATCGACGAAGCTGCCCTCCCCGAGCACGGAGAGCAGAAACGAGGCGAGCGCGAAGTCGGACTCCGTGACGAGCGTGAAGAGCGACTGCCGGCCGCCGGCCGACGACGTGCCCAGCTCGGCGCCCCGCAGCAGCGCCCGCCGGCTGAACACCTCCATGTGCCGCGCCTCGTCGGCCACCTGCACGGCGAGGAGCTGCACCACCTCCCGGAAGTGCGGGTGGATGCGCCCCAGGAACCGGGCCGGAACGACGAGCGCGGCTTGCTCGTTCTCCACCAGGTAGGTCATCACCTGCACCACGGCCGCCTCGACGTCGGCCGGCAGCACCACCGGGTCGTCCCACGGCACAGCGGTCTGCGGATCCCACTGTCGCGCGGCGGCCTGCGCGTACAACTGGGGAGCGACATCGGCCCACACCAGGTCGCGATCGTCGAGGTCGAACCGGGCCTCGGGACCACCGGCCTCGAACAGCGCGCCCCGGGCGCCGAGCCCCCACCGCGCCGGTGGGCGGCTGCTCAGCGCCGACGGCAGCGCGGAACCGGCTCGTTCGGCGCCGAACCACCTGTCGTCGTCCGCGGTGCCCCGGACGACCACCGCCACCAGCTCGCTCCGGTCGCCCCGCCCCGGCCATTCGACCCGATGACCCCGGCCCCGGCACCAGGCGGGCAGGTGTACGGGCAACGCCGGGTCACGGCCGAGGACCGCCACGCGACCTCCGGGTGGCAGGCCGGCCAGGGCGCGTTGCACAAGCAGGTGCGCTCCCCGGCCGAAGCCCAGGTCACCGAGGTGGACCTCGACGTCGGCGGCCGGCGCCCCGCTCACGGCCGGTAGTCCGCGGCCGTCACCCGCCCGTCGGGGGAGTAGAACCCGCTGACGTCGACCGCCCTGGCGAGCACTGTGTACCCGGTGGTGCGGCCCTCCTTCCAGGCCGTCAGCCCCTCCAGGTCGAGCAGCGGACGCACCTGCGGATCGGCGTACGACATGCCGAGCAGCAGCGTGCCGAAGAGCTGGACCCCGGCGGACTCCGGCTCGCGGACCGTCATCGTGCAGTGGTCGTAGCGCGCGGTCTGCCCGACGATCCGGGTGCCCTCGGGCGGCAGCGTGCCCTCCCGCACGAACGCCAGGTGATTGGCGTCGATCATGCAGGCGGCGTCGACCTCCCCGCTCAGCATGGCGCGGGCCGCGTCGCGCTCCCCGCCGACGTGGTCGCCGTGCAGGCCGACACCGACGTCGAACCGACGCACGTCGACCTCGACGCCGGCGGTCGCGAGGTGATCCAGCGGGATCAGCGTCGCCTGTGGACTGTCCACCGCACCGACGGCGACCCTCTTCCCGGCAAGATCCGCTATCTGTCGCACCGGTGAGTCGGCGCGCACCACCACGACCGAGGTGAGGTCCTGGTCGGTGTCGCGCATGGTCAGCGCGCGCACGACGGTGCCGCTGGCTGCCGCCAACCGTTCGGCCCGCAGCCAGGCCAGGGGCGAGTTCCATGCCGCGTCGATCCGCCCGGCGACGAGATCCTCGACCTGTCGCTCGTAGTGCGAGTAGAGGACGAAGTCGAAGTCCAGGCCCCGGCCGCGCAGCCAGGCCCGGAAACCCGCCCAGATGGTCACCACCTTGGGGTCGTACGCGACAGCGCCCATCAGGACGGCTGGCGCCGGCATCAGCGGTTGGCCGAGTCGAAGAGCGGCAGCCCGGTGGCGACCCGACCGACGAAGTCGAGCAGGGCGTCGGTGGTCGGCGCCATCACCCGGGCCGCCCGCGCGTCGCGGAACCGGCGCTCGAGGCCCAACTCCCTGCGGAACGCGCTGCCGCCGCAGAGCTGCATCGCGCCGTCGGTCACGTCCGCGACGGTCTCGCCGGCGAGCGCCTTGACCTGCAACACCCGCAGCATCGCGTCGTCGCGGCCGGTCTCCAGCGCGGTGAGGGTGTCGCCCAGGAAAGCCCGCAGGGCATCGGTGCGGATCATCAGTCGGGCCAGGTCGCGTCGGGTGACGGGCGCGTCGCGCAGGGCGGCGCCGGTGTGCGTGAGCGTCGTCCCGGTGAGATGCCGACCGGCCTCCGCGACCGCGCTGCCGGAAAGCCCCAGGCAGAACGCGGCGTTGAGCACCAGGAACCAGGGGAGGACCGCCGCGAGCGCGGTGTCGAGCCCGGCGCCGTCGGCCGCCATCATCGCCGTCGACGGGACCCGGAGCCCGTCGGCGGTCATCGGCCGGGAACCGTTGCCGCGTAGGCCGAGCCCGTCGAAATCACCTGTCACGGTCAGACCGGTGCTGTCGGCGGGCACGAGCCAGAGCGTCATCGGACCGGCGTCGCGGGACACCGGGAGGCTCGACCAGACGTAGCTGTTTGCCTCCCCGGCCGAGGTGACCCAGCTCTTGCGGGCGTCGAGGCGGACAGTGCCGTCGCCGGTGGTGCTCGCTGTGCCGGTCGGCGACCAGAAGTGGCTGCGCGAGCCGTACTCGGAGAAGGCCAACGTGGCGAGATGGCCGCCGGTGGCGATGGCCGCGCGGACCTCGCGCGGGCCGTGCGCCTCGATGACGGCGGTCGCCGCGTAGTGCATGAGCACCACCATCGCGGTGGACCCACACTCGGCGGCCAGCCGCTCGACGACCCCGGCGACCACGCGCATGCCGTGGCCGCCGCCACCGACCTCGGTCGAGGAGGCCAGACCGAGCAGACCGGCCGCGGCGAGGGCGTCGACACCCGGTCGCGGGAAGGCCCCCTCCCTGTCGACAATGGTCGCCTGCGGGCGGATCACCTCGTCGATGACGGTGCCGAGCGGATCTGCCACGTCGGCGTCGGAGTGGACGCTGTCGACGCTTGTCGTCATGGCGGTGCCCTTCGGCCGAAGCGGTGGGACCGCCGTCGACACTATCCGAACGGGAGCACTCAACGCGAGCGTCGGATCACCGTCTGGTACGGGCGCCGTCCCGCTGCGATCGGCCGTGCCCGTCCTCCCTGTCGATCCGTAACTCGCGTTCCAGCTCGGCGATGACCGCCCGCAGGTCGTCCAGCCGCTGGGTGAGCGCGATGCGGTCCACCTCGTCCGGTACGCCGTCGCCGTCCTCGTCGTAGTCGGGGGCCAGTCGCTCGGTCATCTCCAACCGGCGGGCCTCCTCCATCGAGTTGACGATGACGGCGATGAGGATGTTGAGCAGCAGGTTGACGGTGATGATTACGTAGCTGACGTAGTAGAGCAGCGTCCACGGCGAGATGGCCATGCCCTGCTCGACGAGGTCCGGCAGCGTCTCCAGCGACAGCAGCACGAACAACGTCAGCAACGAACGGCCGATGTCGCCGTACTGCTCCGGGTACCTGCTGCCGAAGATCAGCCAGCCGGCCATGCCGTACACGTAGAGCGTCACCACGGCCAGGGCGAGGAAACCGGTGACGCCCGGCAGGCTGCGCCACAGCGCGGAGACGATGGTCCGCAGGCCCGGCGAGAACCGCACCAGCCGGATCATGCGGGCGACCCGCACGACGCGCAGTAGCGCGGGATCGCCGTGCAGGCCCGGTATGAAGATCGCCGCGATCACCACGAAGTCGAAGACGTTCCAGCCGTGCCGGAAGAAGTCCTGCGGACGCCTGCCGTAGGCCGCCAGTCGGACGCCGATCTCGACGACGAAGACGGCGCGGAAGAACAACTCCAACCAGTGCAGTGCCGTGCCCGCCGCAGTCAGGTCGTCGTACGTCTCCAGGCCGAGGACGATCCCGTTGGCGAGGATGACCACCACGATGACGATCTCGAAGGGACGTGAGCCGGCGAGCCGGGCAGAGTGCTCGGACCAGCCGGACCGGTGCTGCTCGGGCGGGCCGGGCTCCCGCCGCTGGGCGGGCACCGATGGGCCACTCACCGGTCGGACGGCTCGATCACGGCCGCCGGGATCGCCGTGCGGCCCCGTCCCCGGGCATCGTCGTGGCGCTGCGGGCGGGGTGCGGGCATGCCGACCAGCCTAGTACCCGCACCTGGTCACGGCGTTCGGTCAGCCGTCCGCGTCAGCGCCCCGAACGAATCTCTTCGCGCGCACCGTACGCAGGCTGCTGGCCGGTCTGCTGGTGGCCCAACCGCCCGCGGCGGGCGGACGTGCGATGGCTGACCCTGACCTTGCTGACCTGCGGGAACGGGCCGCGAACGGTGACCGGAACGCGGTCGACCAGCTTGTCGAGTTGGTGGCGGAGCGGGCCGACGTCGGCGAACTTCGACGGCTCGCCGACGCGGGCAACCGCGACGCGGCCGACGTGTTGGCCGAGCTCACCGACCAGGAGGACGAGGCGGAGGAGGCGTCGTACGCCGGGCGGGCGACGGGGAAGGGGTGCCCCGCCGCCCGCCCGGCACCGGCTTGAATGGTGGCCAGGCTCTCAGGCCCGCGCGGCCCGGATGGCGTCGCGCAGCGGGGTGCTCGGCCGACCGATCAGCCGGCTGAGGTCGTCGCTGTCGGTCGCCAGCTCACCGAGGGCGATCGAGTGGTCGAGCGCGGCGACGAAACCGGCGGTGCCGGCGTCGAGCCCGACGTTCTCCAGGGTCGAGGCCAGTTCGGCCGCCGCCAGGTCCTGGTGGACGACGGTGGTGCCGGTGACCTCCGTGACGGCCTCGGCCAACTCGTCGAAGGTGAACGCGGTGCCGCCCAGTTCGTAGACGGCGTTGCCGTCCTCCGCGCGGGTCAGCGCGGCCACGGCGGCCCCCGCGTAGTCCGCCCGGGTCGCGGCGGAGATCTTGCTGCCACCGCTGGCGCCGAGGATCGTGCCGGTCTTCAGGTACTGCGGCAGCTGGTCGGTGTAGTTCTCGATGTACCAGCTGTTGCGCAAGACGGTGTAGGCCAGGCCAGACGCGGCGAGGACCGCCTCGGTGGCCCGGTGCTCCGGGGCGAGGGGGTTCGTGGTGGTGTCGGCCTTCAGGATGCTGGTGTAGACCAGGCGCTCGACCCCGGCGAGCTTGGCCGCGTCGATGACCGCGGTGTGCTGCGCGACGCGCTGACCGGGACTGGTGCCGGAGATGAGCAGCAGACGGCGTACGCCGGCCACGGCGCCGGGCAGCGTCGACGGGTCGTCGTAAGTGGCCTCGCGGATCTCGACCCCGCGCGCGGCCAGGTCGGCGGCCTTCTCTGGACTGCGAACGATGGCGGCGATCTCGGCGGCGGGTACGCCGGAGTCGAGCAACTGCTCGATCACCACGCGGCCCAACCGGCCGGTGGCGCCGGTGACGGCATAGGTGGGCATGAGAACCTCCGCTACGGCGGTGACGAATTGCAAGCACTTACGAATCTACAGCACTAACCAAGCGAGTGGCATGCGATAGGCTGGTGAGGTGACCGACATGCCGGCCCAGGACCCGGCGGGGCCTACCCAGGAATTCGTCAGCGATGTCTTCGCGCGGGGGTGCACCTCCCGCGCCGCCTTCGAGGACGTCACCTCGAAGTGGGCCTCGCTCGCCCTGCTCGCGCTCGGTGAGGGCCGCTACCGGTTCAACGCGCTCCGTCGGCGCATCGACGGGGTCAGCGAACGCATGCTCTCGCAGACCCTGCAGACCCTCGAACGCGACGGCATGCTCACCCGCGAGGTGCTCACCGCGATCCCGCCCCGCGTGGAATACTCGCTGACCCCCCTCGGTGAACGGGTCGCGGTGCAGCTTCGTGGACTCGCCGACCTGTTGGAGGCCTCGGTGCCGGATCTGCAAACCGCTCGGGACGGCCACGAGCGCGATCGGGGCTAGACGCGCCCAGCCCGGCGACCGTCGCCGGAGGGCCGCAGCGGACCTGCGTCCCGTACACCTGGGGCTCGCCCCTGCTCGCCGCGACCCGGTCCTCCAGGTCGGCCAGGCTGCCCGGCGGCCGGGCCTCAGGCATGCAGCGTCTCGCGGGGCGGTACGCCGTAGCTGGCGTGGTAGCGGGCGGTGAACCTGCTGTGGCTGGCGAATCCCCACCGACTGGCGATCGCCGAGACGGTCTCCTGGCGGGGGTCGGCGCGCAGCAGGTCGTGGTGTGCCCGAGCGAGTCGGATCCGACGCAGGTACGCCATCGGGGTGGTGCCGCGATGACGGCGGAAGGCCAGTTGCACCGCCCGCAGCGAGACGCCGGCGGCGGCGGCGATGTCGGCCGCGCTGATGTCCCGGTCGGCGTAGTCCTCCATGAAGTTGATCGCCCGTCGCAACGTCGTGGTGCTGGCGTCGTGCCGGTCCGCGGCCGTCGGTTCGGTGAACGCGGTGTTCGGAAAGACCGCGAGCGCCGCCGCCGCGAGCATCCGCGCGGCGTTGCCGATCACCAGCGGTTGCGCGCTGGCGGTCGGGTTGTGCAACACGACGTCGTTGACGAAGCTGGTGGTGGTGCGCCACTGCCGGGCGAGGGCCTCGTCGGCGGGGCCCAGGTCGGTGAACCGGATCCGGCCGGGTCGCCGGGCCGGCGCGGTGGTGGCCACCTGCTCCAGCACCGCGAGATCCAGCACGCAGAGCTCCACCTCGCCGGGATGCCAGCGTACGGTGCACGGCTCGTCGGGCTTGGTGACGAGGAAGACGTCACCGGGGTCGAACCGGTTGGCCGACCCCGCACAGACGCGATCGACGCGGGCGGTGCGGGTGCGCCCGAGGACCAGCCCGCCGAGGGTGCTGACGCCGATGTCGAGGTGCCCGGTCTGCCGGGTGGTCGCGATGGCGAAGGGGCCGGCGTCGACGCGGTGATGACTGAGCCGGAATCCGTTCCTGCTCTCCAGGCTCAGTTTCGGGTCGTACGTGGTGGACAGGAAGTCGTGGATCGCCACCGGGTCACGGCTGTCGAACTGTCGGGTCTGCAGTGGTGCTGACGTCATCCGCTGTCTCCGTCCGGTGGAGGTGCCGCCGAATGGTGAACTGGTGCCGGCGGCCGGGTCGGAACATGCCGAGGCGCTCGGCGGTGACCCGGCATGGCGGTGGCCGGCGGTGCAGTGAGGTGGAACGTCGCGAGCGGGACGGCAGCGACCGGTCAAGGTGGCGTCGTGACGGGCTGATCGGTGGAGAGACTTCGCCGCGCAATATCCGTGGATGGGAATGTCACCATACGACAATCACCGTCGGTCGTCCTACCAATCACCGCACTGTGTCGGCCTGTCGACTTCGCTTTCCGGCTAACCCGTCGGCAGGTTCTGCGTCTGCTGTCCTAGCCATCGTCGCGGGCGACAGCGAAATCTTGTTCATGATTCCCCCGGCGTCACTGGGCGATCGGGCCGCCGCCGGGGTGACCGGCCTACGACAGGGGTGCGCCTTGGACAGTAGTGATCCTGACCGCGTCGTTCGACTGGCCGTGGCGGAGGCGCTGGCCCGGGTGGCGAACGAGGACAGCCTGGGGCTGGGCGAGAGCGACGCGGTGGAGCGACTCGGGTCCGATCTGCGCGAGGTGGTGCGCCGCGCACTCGACAACCGGGTGCCGCTGACCACGCCGGACTTCGTCGACCTCTGCCGTGACCTTGGTCTGAGCCGCGAGGCGTTCGACCTGCTGGGGCACTACCTGATGACCGCGCTGCTGGCCCACCACGTCGGGCCGGACGCCCTGATCCGCGTCGGGGTGCTGCTCGGCACCGTCGGGCGCTACCTGCCGGGCGCCCGCCCGATCGCGCCCCGCAACGGACGCCCGATGCCGCGTCGGCGCGACGTGCGCGCGGACAACAGCGTCGTCGGCCGGTACCGCCGCGCGAAGCTGCCGGAGCACCTGCCCAACCCGCCGAGCTGGACCTGCACCGGATGTGGTCGCGAGTGGCCCTGCGCCACGAAGCAGAGCCAACTGCTTGCCGAGTTCGGCGGAGCGCGTACCGCCCTCGCTGTCTATCTGGGCTCCTGCCTCGTCGCCGCGGCCCAGGATCTGCCCACGGTGCCGCTGCCCCGGGTCCGGCTCCGGTTCCTCGGTTGGCTGCCCCGCGCCCGGATCTGACCGGCCCTGCCCGTCCACCGGTCGCCGGGCGGCCGGTTGTCCGTCACGCGCTAGGCTGACGGCCATCGATCCCATTGATCGAATGATCCACCCGTCGTTCCGGGAAGGACATTGATGAGGTCCGTACCGTCGTCCGCCGGAACCCGCGCCCGGGTCGCCAGCGTCCTGGTCGGCCTGCTCGTGGCGGCGCTGCCCGCGCCGGCTGTCGCCGCTGCCCGGACAACCGCCCCGGCGGCGGCCGAGGCGGCGGCCCGGCACCGCCCCCTCCCGCCGCACGTCGTCGGCGACCAGACCGTCCCCGCCTACTCCTACGCCGACGCGATCCGGGAGAGCGTCTGGGTCGAGACCCGCGCCGACAGCGACGGCGACGGAGTGCGAGACCGCGTCGCCGTGGACCTCGTCCGGCCCCGGGAGGCCGCCGTCGCGGGGGTACGCGTACCGGTCATCATGGACGCCTCGCCCTACTACCTCTGCTGCGGTCGGGGCAACGAGGGTGAGCGCAAGACGTACGACGCGGCCGGCGTGATCGCCAAGGTTCCGCTCTTCTACGACAACTACTTCGTCCCGCGCGGGTACGCCTTCGCCGCCGTTGATCTGGCCGGCACCGCCCGGTCGACCGGCTGCGAGGACGTCGGCGGTCCCGCCGAGGTGGGCAGCGCCGCCGCGGTGATCGACTGGCTCAACGGACGGGCTCGTGCGTACGACGCCGCCGGGCGGCCGGTCAGCGCCGCCTGGAGCAGCGGGCGGGTCGGCATGATTGGCAAGTCCTGGGACGGCTCGGTCGCCAACGGGGTCGCCGCCACCGGCGTGTCGGGGCTGGCCACCATCGTGCCGATCTCCGCGATCTCCAGCTGGTACGACTACATGCGCTACCAGGGGACGCCGGTCGCCACCGACTATCCCGGCTACCTGCACTCGGACGTCAACGGCCGCCCCGAGGAGGCCTGCGCGCAGGTGTTGGCGCGACTGCGGGCGGACAGCGCCGACGAGACCGGTGACTACAACGGGTTCTGGGCGCAGCGCGACTACCGGCCCGCGGCCGACCGGGTCCGGGCCAGCGTCTTCCTGGTGCACGGCCTCAACGACCTGAACGTCACGACCAACCAGTTCGGCCGCTGGTGGCAGGAGCTGGCGGAGCAGGGTGTGCCCCGCAAGCTCTGGCTGCACCAAACCGGCCACCAGGACCCGTTCGACGTTCGACGCGCCGAGTGGGTGGCCGCCCTGCACCGCTGGTTCGACTACTGGTTGCAGGGGCTGCGCAACGGGGTGATGGACGAGCCGCGGGTCGACCTGGAGACCGCGCCGGGCACCTGGACGACGCAGCGCGACTGGCCCGCCCCCGGCACCCGGGACGTGCGGGTGGCCCTCGGTGCCGGTGACGGCGTGACCGGCACCCTCGGCGGGCGCGGCGCGCGGCCGGGTCAGGAGCAGGCGTACGTCGACGAGTCGCTGTCCGAGGACACTGTGGTCGCCGCGCCGAACACCGCGACCCCCGGCCGGTTGGTCTTCCTCTCCGGCGCGCTGCCCACCGCGCTGCGGATCGCCGGCAGCCCGTCGGTGCGGCTGCGGGTCCGGGTGGATCGGCCGACCACCCAGCTGACCGCCCGGCTCGTCGACTACGGGACCGCCGAGCGAATTCTGCTCACCGGTGCGGGGGGAGTGCGGACAGTGGACACCGAATCCTGCTGGGGTGCCTCCACGGACGTCGACGACGCCTGTTACCGGGACACCGAGGAGGTCACCGCTGTCTCCGACCACGCCGTGCTGACCCGGGGGTGGCTCGACGCCGCGCACCACCGTTCGCTGCGGTTCACCACGCCGCTGCGACCGGACCGCTGGTACACGGTGACGGTCCCACTGAACGCGTACGACGCGGTGGTGCCCGCCGGGCACGTGCTCGGGTTGGTCCTCGGCCAGAGCGACCCGGAGTTCACCGAGGCCGCCGACCGGGACGCGACCGTCCGGGTCGACCTCGGCCGCAGCACGTTGGTCCTTCCGGTCACCAGTCCGGCCGGGCTGCCCGCCGTCGATGTCGCACCGCCGGTGGTCACCGCGCCGACCGCCCCGTCGGCCGCCCGGACGCCCCGCGACACCCGGCAGCTGCCCTGACCGGTGCCGACCGGGAGGCGCCCGATCGGCACTCCGCGCGGTCGAGGGATGACCCGTCGCGGCGCGTGGTCGGCGCTCTCGGCAGGTCAGGGTGAGGTGTTCACTGTGGGAACGCGCGGCGTACGGCGCGCGTTCACCGCCCTCTCCGAGGCTCCTTGATCGAAAGAGCATTCGCTTGATCGAGGAGAGGCTCTCAGTGCGAGACAAGCAACCCGAAGAGACCGAGCACGCGCAGCTGTCCCGGCGCAAGCTGGTCAAGTACGCGGGCGTCGGCGCGACGCTGGCCGCCGCCAGCCCGCTTGTCGGTGCCGGTGCGGCCTGGGCCGACGAGGACCGTCGGCCGGGTGACGACACGGGCGACCGGGGCGACTCCAAGAACCGCGCGTGGCGGGCCGGTGACCACCACATCCACTCCGAGTACAGCGGCGAGTTCGACACCGCGAAGAGCCCGATCGTCTTCCACAAGGGCGCGGACGCGGTCTACCCGATCGTCACCAACGCCATCATGGCGAAGAACTTCGGTCTGACCTGGGCGATGTGCACCGACCACGGTGGACCGACCCACTCCAAGGTGAACATCGAGCAGGCGTACCCCGACCTGCTGCGGTCCCGCAAGCTGGTCCCCGAGGTGCTCCAGTTCTGGGGGATGGAGTTCGACACGCCCTCGCTGGACCACCACACGCTGATGATCCCGCGCCACGACGACGAGGCGAAGCAGCTCTTCGAGCTGGAGAGCCGGTTCGCCAAGTACGACGCGTTCCCCACCGATCCGGCCCGCGACACCGAGGCCAAGATGGTGGAGTTCCTCAAGGTCGCCCGGGGCATGCCGCACAAGCCGCTGGTGATCGCCCACCACACGTCCCGCTCGGCGACCGGGCTCGGCGTCTACGGCCAGGACACCCCGCGGGAGTTCCGCAACGGCAACAACGCCGCTCCGGACGTCTACATCGGTTTCGAGGGCGCGCCCGGGCACCAGGCCGGCCCGCTCAACGGTGGCAAGCGCGGCGGGTACGGCAACCACCCCACCTACGGCGGCTTCGACCAGATGACCGCCCGGGTCGGCGGGTTGTGGGACTCGCTGCTCGGTGAGGGGCGGCGCTGGTGGATCACCGCGACGTCGGACTCGCACGTGCACTGGACCCGCGGCGGCTCCGACTTCTGGCCGGGCGAGTACAGCAAGACCTACGTACACGCCCGCCAGGACTACGGCGACATCATGGACGGTCTGCGCAACGGCCGGATCTGGGTCACCACCGGCGACCTGATCCGCAGTCTCGACGTCACCGCCAGGTCCCAGGGCAGGACAGCCGAGGTGGGCGAGACCGTCACGCTCAGCCGTCGTAGCCGTACCGACGTCGAGATCGAGATCACGTTCCGCCCGTTGAACGGTGTGAACGGCAACGGGGATCGCCCCGAGGTCCGCCGGGTCGACCTGATCGTCGGCCAGATCACCGGCCCGAGCGCCAACCTCGACGCCGACACCAACCCCACCACCAAGGTGGTGGCCCGGTTCGGCCCGCGGGACTGGCGTCGGCAGGGCGAGGACTACGTCATCCGGCACACGCTGCGCAACGTCGAGACCGACACCTACGCACGGGTGCGGGGCACCAGCACCGACGAGGCCGAGCCGCTCGCCGACGGGCTGGAGAGCCCGTGGGACGACCTGTGGTTCTACTCGAACCCGGTGTTCGTGCACGTGCGCTGATTCAACGGCACAGCGGGTCCGCCCGGCTCCGTTCGACGTACCACGTCGGGGGAGCCGGCCGGATCCGCGTCGCGTTTCTCTCCGGCGGCTGTCGTCGGGGTCAGTCGGTGGTGCGGCGACGGCCACGGGGCGCGGCGGCCCGCCCGCCGCGGCCGGCCGGCGCGTCGGTCTGGTTCGACGCCGGCGTGGGTTGCACCTGCGTCACCACCTCGCAGAGGTCGCGCAGCGGGTCCATCGCCTGGGCGGAGCAGGCGACCCGTTGCAGCAGTGCCCGCAGCGTCGCCGACTCGGCCGGCGTGAGCGCCCCCAACAGGTGTGACTCGACGGCTCGCAGCGCCAGACGCCGTTGCTCCCAGGCGGCGCGGCCGACGTCGGTGACGTCGACGAGCCGGTTCCGCCGGTCTGCCGGGTCCGCCCGACGCGCGACGTACCCGGGTCGTTCCAGGTCGTCGATCAGGTACGTGAGCACGGTGCGGTCGATGCCGAGCTCCTCCGCGATCGCACCCTGGTTCCGGGCCGGCCCGTTGATCGCCGCGGTGAGCACCTGGTAGCCGCGCGGGCCGCCGGGGAAGTCGGTGAGCGCGTGCTCGGCCGCCCGGACGTAGCCACGGAACACGATCCCGAGCATCCAGCCCAGGTCGTCGTCGAGCGGATCGGGCCGGTCCGGTCGGTGGGGGGCACCCGTCATCCCCCGACAATAGCGCAGTGACGCAGACCTTGTTGGCAGAAGATGTTCTGTATGACATAAGGTCGTGGTCAGGACGCGTCGATCGGGGCGTCGCGTGAATCGGGAGGCTCGCAGATGAGCGACTACGGCCATGACCTGGTCTTCGGATCGTTCGTCACCCCCAGCGGTGACAACCCGGCCGGCACGGTCGGCCTCGCCGTCCTGGCCGAGCAGGTCGGGCTGGACCTGGTCACCTTCCAGGACCACCCGTACCAGCCCGCGTTCCTCGACACCTGGACCCTGCTGAGCTTCGTCGCGGCCCGGACCAGCCGCGTGCACCTGGCGGCGAACGTGACGAACCTGCCACTGCGCCCCCCGGCGGTGCTCGCCCGCAGCGTGGCCAGCCTGGACCTGCTCAGCGGCGGCCGGGTCGCCCTGGGCCTCGGCGCGGGAGCGTTCTGGGAGGCCATCGAGGCGATGGGCGGCCGACGCCTGACCCCCGGCCAGGGCGTACGCGCGTTGGAGGAGGCCATCGAGGTCATCCGCCAGCTCTGGGACGCCGAGGCGCGTGGCGGTGTGCGTGTCGACGGCGAGTTCTACCGGGTGCGAGGCGCCAAGCGCGGGCCGGCGCCGGCCCACGCGGTGCCGATCTGGCTGGGCGCGTACAAACCCCGGATGCTCCAGCTCACCGGCCGCCGGGCCGACGGGTGGCTGCCGTCGCTGGGCTATCTCCAGCCGGGCGACCTGACCAGGGGTAACGCGACAATCGACGACGCCGCGCGGGAGGCCGGCCGGTCACCGCGGGACGTGCGTCGGCTGCTCAACATCTCCGGCCGGTTCTCGGCCGTCGGCAGTGGTCCACTGAACGGGCCCGCCGAGCAGTGGGCGCGGGAACTGGCCGAGCTGGCGCTGGGGGAGGGTGTCAGCACCTTCATCCTCGGCAGCGACGATCCCGACGACCTGCGCCGGTTCGCCGGCGAGGTGGCTCCGGCGGTCCGCGAGCTGGTCGCGGCCGAGCGCGACGGCGGTGCGGCGCCGGCGTCGGAGCGTGCGCCGGAGTCGGAGCGTGCGGTGGAGCCCACGCCGGAGCGTGCGCCGGACCCCGCGCCGGGGCGTGCGCCGGCGGTGCGGCCGAGCCGCGCGACAGTGACCGGTGGCGCGTTCGCCGTGGTGCCGACCCCCGACGACGGTGTGCGGCGCAGCGACAAGCAGGTCTGGGACGAGTCGACGAGGCCGACCGGGCCCGCGCCCGACCCGGACCGCGCCTACACCCCCCACGAGCAGGCCACCGGGGCGCACCTGGTGCAGATCCACGACGGCCTGCGTGCCGAGTTGGCCCAGATTCACGATCTGATCGACCAGGTGGCGGCCGGGGAGATCGACGCCGGCGCGGCCCGGTCCCACATCAACACCATGACCATGCGACAGAACCGCTGGACGCTCGGCGTCTACTGCGAGTCGTACTGCCGGATCGTCACCACCCACCACACCATTGAGGACCAGTCGTTCTTTCCCCGGTTGCGGGCGCGCGACCCCCGGCTCGGCCCGGTCGTCGACCGGCTGGAGCAGGAGCACCACGTCATCCACGACGTGTTGGAGGGCGTCGACCGGGCCCTCGTCGCGTACGTCGGGTCCCCGGACGGTCTCGCCGGGTTGCGGGCGGCGGTGGACCTGCTGACCGACGCCCTGCTGTCGCACCTGAGCTACGAGGAGCGGGAGCTGGTCGAGCCGTTGGCGCGGTTGGGCATCGCCTGATCGGCACGCGCTCGCGCGCGGCTCGGGGTTGCCCGGGTCGACGTGAGAGACTACTTTCGAAACATGTCTCTCAAGAATCCGTACGGGGATTTCGAGATCACCGAGCCGCAGGCGTTGCGGGCACTCGCCCATCCGGTGCGGCTGGCGATCCTCGAACACCTTCAGCGGCACGGCCCGGCCACGGCGACCGCGCTGTCGCCGCACGTCGGCGCCACCCCGTCGGTGGTCAGCTGGCACCTGCGGCACCTCGCGACGTTCGGTCTGGTCATCGACTGGGATGGCGCCACCAGCAAGCGGGAACGCTGGTGGCAGGCCGCTGCCCGGGGCTTCCGTTTCACCGCTACCGACAGCGTGGAAGGGCAGTCCGCCAGCCAACTGCTGCGCGGCGAGATGTTCGCCCGCACCGCCGACGCGCCCCAGCAGTGGCTGCTGCGCGAGGAGCCCCGGCTGGACCCCGAGTGGCGTGCCCTGGCCGGCATCGCCGACACCCGGTTCGTGGCCACCGCCGACGAGCTGCGGCAGCTTGAGGAGTCGATCGAAGAGCTGATCGCACCGTACGTGCGGCGCAAGGAGGAGTCGTCTCCGGACGGCGCGCGGATCGTCCGGATGCTGCGCTACCTCCTGCCCGAGCCCGGCGACGACGACCCGGCCGAGGCCGGCGACGAACCGGCCGCGTCGTGACCGCCACCGGCACCGCCACCGGTGTCGGGCCCCCGCCGGCCCTGCATCGCGACAGACGGTTCCGCACCTTCTGGATCGGGCAGACGATCTCCGATTTCGGTGATCGCATCAGCGAACTGGCCCTGCCACTGATCGCCGTCACCCTGCTCGCCGCGACGCCCGTGCAGGTCAGCGTCCTCACCGCGTTGATCTGGCTGCCGAACCTGCTGGGCCTGTTCCTCGGCGCCTGGGTGGACCAGCGCACCCACAAGCGGCGACTCCTGATCATCGCGGACCTGATCCGCGCCGCGGTGCTGCTCAGCCTGCCGGTGGTCTACCTGTTCGACGCGATCACCCTCACCCAGCTCTACCTGGTGGCACTGCTCACCGGCGCCGGGGCGGTGCTGTTCGCGATGGCGCGCCAGGCGTTCTTCGTGGCCCTGGTGCCGCGATCGGCGTACGTGGACGCGAACAGCAAGCTGAGCATGAGCCGCTCACTCTCGTTCATCGCCGGTCCGGCCGTCGGCGGTGGGCTGGTCCAGGCGCTGAGCGCGCCGGTCGCGATCGTCGTCGACGCGGTCTCCTTCCTCGGCTCCGCGCTGCTGCTCAGCCGCATCCCGGTGACCGAGCCACCACCGCCGCCGCGTCAGACGTCCACCCTCGGCCTGGTCCGCGAGGGGCTCGCGCTGGTGCTGCGGCACCCGGTGCTGCGGGCCGCCCTGGGTTGCACGAGCACTGTCAACTTCTTCACCTTCATCGCGAGCGCCCTGCTGGTGCTCTACGCCAGCCGCGAACTCGACCTGTCGGCCGGCGCGATCGGCCTCGCCATCGGATTCGGGGCGGTCGGCGGGCTCGCGGGGGCGGCGCTCGCGCCACGGATCTCGCGCGCCGTCGGACTGGGGCGTACCGCGATGATCGGCGCGGTGCTCTTTCCCGCGCCGCTGGCGCTGACCGCCCTGGTGTCCGGACCGACCTGGACGAAGGTGGCCGGGCTGGCGGCCATCGAGCTGGTCTCCAGCGCCGGGGTGATGCTGATGGACGTCAACCTCAACGCCCTGCTGGCCGCCGTGACACCCGACGACGCGCGGGGACGTCGTGCCGGCGCGTACAGCGCTGTCAACTACGGCATCCGACCGCTCGGCGCGCTGGTCGGTGGAGCGCTGGGCACCACCCTCGGGCTGCGACCGACCCTGGTCGTCGCCGGCCTGGGTGGTGTGCTCGCCGTGCTGTGGCTGCTCGCGTCGCCGGTGCGCCACATCAGGACCCTCGACGACCCCACGGCCCGACCTGACTGAGGTGCCGCACCTCGGATTGGCCCCGCCGCGGCGGCGCGCCGCAGCGGAGCCGCGTCGGGCGGCTCAGGCGGCCTCCGCCAGCAGGATCTGGGCCAGCTCGGTGGGCTGGGACAACATCGGCCAGTGACCGGTCGCCATCGTGACCAGTCGCCAGCGGTCGCTGGTCAGCAGCTTGGCCACTGTGTCGTTGGGCTCGGGCCCGTCGAGCAGGCACTTGAGGTACGTCGCCGGAAGCTCGCCCAGCGGGCGGGTCAACTCGGCCGGCTCGGTCAGCGTGGCACCCGGGTGCGCGGTGGAGCCCTCGACCAGCCGGGTCACCTGCTCGTCGGTGAGCCCCTGACCGTCGAGATCGGCCGCACCGAGCGGCGGCCAGAAGCCGCCGTTGTCGGCGATCAGCGCCTCGAACGCCGCCTGACCCTGCCACCAGCCGGACGCGAACGACCCACCGTCGACCGGCACCTCGGAGTCGACGAAGATCACCCGGGTCAACCGGTCGCCGATCCGCTCGGCGGCCTGACCCACCGGGATGCCCGAGTAGCTGTGCCCGACCAGCACCACGTCGCGCAGGTCACGGCGCTCGACCTCGTCGACGATGTCCCGCACGTGGGTCTGCTGGCCGGCGGCCACGCCCTGCCGCTCGGCGAGACCGGAGAGGGTCAGCGGGTAGGTGTCGTGCCCGGCCGCCCGCAGCGGAGGCACGACCTCGTCCCATGCCCACGACCCCAGCCACGCCCCTGCCACCAACACGAAATCAGCCATGGCCGGCACCCTAGCGCCGCCCTCCGACAGCCCGGCGGCTCAGGGCCAGGTGCGGGCCTGCGCCGCGAAGACCTCCGGTGGGCTCGCCACCGGCAGCACGCACAGGAGATGCCCACCGGGGGCCCGCAGGATCCGACACTCCAACCACCGCGACACCTCGGTGGCGCCCAGGTCGATCAGGCGGGCGGTCTCGGCCGTCACGTCGTCGGTCTCGATGTCGAGGTGGTAGCGCGCCGCGTCGTCCACCGACTGCACCGCCGTGACCAGCCCGGGCAGCGCCTCGTGCAGGCCGACGAACTGCGGCTCCGCCGGGTCGGATCGGGTGCTGACGCCGAGCGCCGCCGACCAGAACTCCGCCGCCTGGGCGGCCTCCGCCTCGGGGGCGTCGATCAGCAGTGCGTAGACACGACTCCGGTGCATGGCGGCAGCATATCGACTGCCATCGGTGCCGACGACGGCCCGGGGGCGCCCTCCTGCGCCGGTCGGAATCCCGCTCAGGCGTGGTCCCGTGCGGGCGGCCCGGCATCGACCGACATCCGGTGGATCCACACCGGGTAGTCGACGGCCGAGTGCCCGCCGTTGAGCCCGGCGGTCAGGTGCAACTGCGCCGCCGGCATCCACAGCCGGGCATCGGCATCGAGCCACATCGCGTCCACCCAGGACAGCCGGGGGTCGGCGACGAGGGTACGCACGCTGCGGTCGGGCGCCAGGGCGAGGACGCGCCGCCGTTCCAGGTCGCTGAGGTAGATGGTGCCGTCCGCGTCGATCGCCGTGCCGCCGGTGCTGGGCGTGTCACACCACCGTTCGACCCGCCCGGCCAGCTCGTCGACGGACACCGACGAGTCGTCCAACCAGCGGGTCGCGATCCGGGACATCCCGCCGGAGGCCGGTTGGTAGTAGAGCCACCGACCGTCCGGCGACACCTCCAACTGGTCGACGTGCAGGCGTACCTCGGCGCCGCCCGGGTCACGCAGCGGGCGGCCGTCGGCGACCACCGGGCCGCCCGCCGTGCTCGGGTGCCCGTCCAGCACGCGTCGGGGCCGACCCGAGTCGAGGTCGAGCACGATGAGGCCGGCCGCTCCGGCGTCGCTGAGGTACGCCACCGGGCCGTTGAATCGGACGTCGTCGACGTAGCTGTCCGGGTGCACCGCCTCGTCGAGGTGGTAGACCCGCTCCACGTGGTCGCCGTCGGGGTTGACCACGACCAGCCGAGCGCCGCCCGGCACCTGGGCGTCGCCGATCGACGGCGCACCCGAGTCGACGATCCACAGCCGGCCGTCCGGCCCGGCGCGCAACCCGTTGACGTGGACGAACGCCCCGTCCGGTGACTGGTCAGCCTGGTTCCACGCGGCGTTCGGGTACGGATCACGCCGGCCGTCCGGCAGCGCCTCGACGACCTGCACGCCAGGCCGGTCCGCCGACGGGTAGCTCAGGAACACCCGCCCGCGCAGGGTGGTCACGCCCGTGCACACCCGGTCCTCGTGGAGCACCGGCGTCAACCGGGGATCCTCCTCGGTGGGCAGCGACGACATCGACCCGCTCCTCACCCGCCCAGCGGCGTCCTCGGCTCCTGCCGGTAACCGACGGCTCCGGCCATCCGGCGCGGTATCCCCGCCGCGTGCCGGGCGAAACCGCCGGTCGTGGGGCATGCCGACGCCCCGCCGGTGGCCAGGGCACCCCGGCGCTCAGCCGGACGGCGGCGTCGGGGGGCCGACCTGGGCGGCGAGTCGCTTTGGGGCCATGACGCAGTAGCTCTCGGTGAGCAGCTCACCCACCTCCTCCCAGTCGGTGTCCCCGTCCAGGACCATGCCCAGCACGTTCGGAGCCCAGTCCGGTTTGTAGAACGGGTGCCCCACGGCGAGGAGCCCGGCGATCTCGTCCAGTGGCGACCGGAAGGTCAGCAGGCAGGCGGGCTGGTCGAGGACGGCGGCTCGTGCGGGGATCGGCTGGCGATCGGGGTCGACGGTGCGCACGTGGGCGATGGTCCGCTTGCGGATCCGCCAGCGGATGCCCACCCACGCGGGCTCCTCGTAGGTCTCCGGCAGCCCGAGACAGATCGGCCGCAGCCGGCCGAGCATCTCGGGCGGGACGTCTCCGGGTTCGGTCACGGGCAGCGACCCTAGTCGGCCGGTGTGACAGGTTGCGCTCGTCGGCCGCCGCCCGGCCCGGTGGTGCGCGCCCCGCCGATCCGCGAGGATGGGCCGTGGCGACCCTGGGCCGTCGTCCAGGCTCGACCCACCCCCGCGCCCGTTGAGGAGTGCCGTGCCGTCCACCCTGCTCTCCCGCCGCGACCTCGACTTCCTGCTGCACGACTGGTTGGGGGTGTGTCAGCTCGTCGAGCGCCCCCGCTACGCCGAGCACTCCCGGGAAACCTTCGACGACGCCCTGGACCTCGCCGAGCGGGTGGCCACCGAGCAGTTCGCCCCGCACAACCGCGCCGCCGACCTCGCCGAGCCCACCTTCGACGGGCAGCGGGTGCGGCTCATCCCGCAGGTCCGCGCGGCGCTGGACAGCTTCGCCGAGACGGGCCTGCTCACCGCCGGGCTGGACGCCTCGGTCGGCGGCCTGCAACTGCCGCACGCCGTCGCGGCGGCCTGCTTCACCTGGTTCCAGGCGGCCAACGTGGCGACCTCGGCGTACCCGTTCCTCACCCTGGGCAACGCCAACCTGCTGCTGGCGCACGGCAGCGCCGAGCAGGTGGACACTTACGTCCGGCCCATGCTCGACGGCCGGTTCTTCGGCACCATGTGCCTGTCCGAGCCGCACGCCGGCAGCTCACTGGCCGACATCACCACCCGGGCGGAGCCCCAGGCGGACGGCACGTACCGGGTCTTCGGCACCAAGATGTGGATCTCCGGCGGGGATCATGAGCTGGCCGAGAACATCGTCCACCTGGTGCTGGCGCGGATCCCCGGCGGCCCGCCCGGCGTGAAGGGCATCTCGCTGTTCATCGTGCCGAAGGTGCTGGTCGGCCCGGGCGGCTCGCTCGGCGACCGCAACGACGTCGTGTTGGCCGGGCTCAACCACAAGATGGGTTTCCGGGGCACCACCAACACCCTGCTCAACTTCGGCGACGGGGGGCACACCCCGGGCGGTCGCGCCGGTGCGGTCGGCCACCTGGTCGGCGCGCCACACCAGGGCCTGGCCCAGATGTTCCACATGATGAACGAGGCCCGGATCGGGGTCGGAGCCGGCGCCACCGCGCTGGGCTACGCCGGCTACCTCAAGAGCCTGGCGTACGCGAAGGAGCGACCGCAGGGCCGTCCGGTCGGTGCGAAGGACCCGGCCACGGCGCAGGTGCCGATCATCGACCACCCGGACGTACGACGGATGCTGCTGGCGCAGAAGAGCTACGTGGAGGGGGCGCTGGCGCTGGTGCTCTACTGCGCGCGGCTGCTCGACGAGCAGAAGACCGCCCCGGTCGAGGCGGACCGCGAACGCGCGCACCTGCTGCTGGACGTGCTCACGCCGATCACCAAGAGCTGGCCGTCGCAGTGGTGCCTCACCGCCAACGACCTGGCGATCCAGGTGCTCGGAGGTGCCGGGTACACCCGCGATCACGACGTGGAGCAGCACTACCGGGACAACCGGCTCAACCCGATCCACGAGGGCACCCACGGCATCCAGGCGCTGGATCTGCTGGGGCGCAAGATGACCATGCGGGGCGGCGCCGGCCTCGCGGTGTTGACGGCGACGATCGGCGACACTGTCGAGCGCGGCCGGAAGGCCGGCGGCGAGGCGGCCGGACTGGCGGACCGGCTGGCCGCCGCGGTGGACCGGACAACCGCGGTCACCCGTCGGCTGTGGGCCGACGGTGACCCGGTGCTCGCCCTGGCCAACGCCACCGCCTACCTGGAGGCGGTCGGGCATGTAGTGATCGCGTGGATGTGGTTGGAGCAGGTGCTGGCGCTGCCGCCGGAGGGGGCCGGCGACGCGTTCCACGCCGGCAAGCGCCAGGCCGCGCGCTACTTCTTCCTGGTCGAGCTGCCCCGCACCGGCCCGCAGTTCGACCTGCTGGACAGCCGGGACCGCACGACCCTCGACATGCGCCCGGACTGGTTCTGAGCGGCCCGGCCGTCAGCGTCGACGGTTCTGTTGCTGCATCGCCTGCCGCCCCTTGACCACACCCAGGATGATCACGATCACCAGCGCGATCAGACCGATGATGATCAGCCAGCGGACGGCCTCCAGGATCAGCCCGAGCAGGATCAGCACGCCAGCGACCACGCCGACGACCCAGAGCAGTGCACGCATGTCCACCTCCGGTAACCGGCCGCGCCTCGTCCGGCGGGCACGGGGTCACCTTCCCGATCCGGCCGCCGCCATGCCCGAGCGACGGGAGAAGCCGCAGGCCCGCGCGGTCGAGGCTTGATCGACCCCGGGTCCTCGCGGTCGCGGCGGACGGGGGAGGGGACGCCCCGACCTCCGGACGGCCGAGTCGATCAGGGGCGGCTCAGCCCCCGGTCCGCGCCACGTAGACAGTGTTCGCGGACTCGCCGCCGGTCAGCGGGTTCGCGAACGGCACGACGTGCGCCCGCACGTCCACGAACACCTCGCCGAGCGCCGCGGTGAACTCGGCGTCCGGCGGGTCGTCCGACCAGAGCGCGAAGACCCCCTCCGGGCGCAGCAACGCGGCCAGACGACGCAGACCGGCCGGCGGGTAGAACGCCGCGTGGCTGGGGTGCAGGACGTTGCGCGGTGAATGGTCGACGTCGAGCAGCACGGCGTCGAACCGTCGCCCGGGCACCTCGGCGTCGAAGCCGACGTCACCGGCCACCGCCGCGAAGAAGTCGGCCTGCACGAACCGGGTCCGCGGGTCCTCGGCGAGCCCCGCCGCGAACGGCAGCAGACCCCGACGGTGCCAGTCGATCACGTCCTCGATCGCCTCCACCACCAGCAGCGACCGCACCCTGGGGTCGCCGAGCGCCGCGCAGGCGGTGTAGCCCAACCCGAGACCGCCGACCACCACGTCGAGCGAGTCACCGGCCACCTCGGCGAGACCCAACCGGGCCAGCTCGATCTCCGCGACCGGGAACAGGCTGGACATCAGGTACTCGTCGTCGAGCTTGACCTCGTACACCTCGACCTGGAGGGCCGGATCCCGGCGTCTGCGCAGGCTGATCGCGCCGATCGGGGTCTCCCGCCAGGCCAGCTCCTCGAAACGCGCGCCCACGGGTGCCCTCTCGCCGCCGGATTCGTCCCCGGATGGTACCGGTTGCCCCGTGCCGGACACGCAGGGTCCCGAGACATCGACGCAACGCATATTCTGTGCCCCGGCCGATCCACCGGAAGGGACCTCATGCCGTCGCGGCAGGACCAGCTGCACTCCTACCAGTTCAGCGTCCAGCGGGCGGTCGCCGCTCTGGTCATGCGGGAAACCGACCCCGCGCAGTCGCCGTTTCGGCGGCTGGCCGGCGCCGGCCTGGCCAGCGTCCTGGTCGCGGCGATCGGGCTCGGCGGCTTCGCGCTCTACGGCCTGTTCGCCGGGGGCGGCAAGGGTTGGCGTGACCCGGGCGCGGTGATCGTGGAGAAGGAGTCCGGCGCCCGGTTCGTCTACCGCGAGCAGAAGCTGCACCCGGTGCTCAACTACGCCTCCGCGCTGCTGATCGTCGGCGCGGACCAGTCCAAGACCGTGCTGGTCTCCCGACGCACGATCGACGGCGTGCCGCGCGGGCTGCCGCTGGGCATCGCCGACGCGCCCGACTCGCTGCCCGCTCCCGGCCGGCTGGCCACGGCGGCGTGGACCGTCTGCTCGACGACGCCGGCCGGCGAGGCGCCCCGCTCCGCGCTGCTGATCGGCACCGAGCCCGAGGGCGGCCGGCCGCTGGGCGACGAGGCGTTGCTGCTGCGGCACCCCGACGGCGGGCTGCACCTGGTCTGGCACCAGCGGCGCTACCTGGTCCGCGATCCCAGCCGGGTGCTGGCGGCGCTCGCCACCACCCGGGCGCAGGCGGTGGAGGTGGCGCCCGCCCTGCTCAACTCACTGCCCGCCGGCGCCGACCTCGCCCCACTCGACCTGCCCGGGCTGGGTCAGCCCGCCACCCGGGTGGCGGGCGCCGCGATCGGCACTGTCTACCTGGTGAGCAACTCCGGTGGCGGCCGGCAGTACGCGGTCGCCGTCGACGCCGGCGTGGCCGGCATCACCGAGTTGCAGGCCGGGCTGCTGCTGGCGCGCACCGGTCAGGGTGAGCCGGCCCCGATGACGTTGGGTCGCTTCGCCGCGCTGCCCACGGTGCCCGACCTCGCGCCGAGCGGTGCGAACGCCCCACCGCCGACCCCGCCCCGGCTCGCGGCGGCTGACGACGGCGCCCTCTGCACCCGGGTCGCCGACGACGGCGGGGTTGCCGAGGTGCGCTGGGGCGTACGGCTGCGGGACCTGGCGGCCACGCCGCGGACCGTGCCCGGTGGCGGTGCGGTGCTGGCCGACCACGTGGTGGTGGAGCCGGGTCGCGGCGCGGTGGTCGAGGCCGCCGCGGCGCCCGGCGCGGCCGGCGGCGCGGTCTCGGTGGTCACCGACCTGGGCCGACGCTACGTGCTGGCCAACCGGGACGTGCTCCCGATGCTCGGTTACCGCGACGTGCGCCCGCTGCGGCTGCCCGCCGGGCTGGTCAGCCTGGTGCCCGCCGGCGCCACCCTCGACCCGGCCGCCGCTCGCGCCGTCGCCGCCCCCGACTGAGGTGACGCCCGACCGGGGCCGGGTCGGGTCGGGTGTCAGTCGGCCGGGCGGCGCAGGATGCTCACCGCGAACGGCGCGTCGTCGCGCCACGGGCGCAGGTCCCAGGTGGCGAAGCGGTGCTCCACGCGCAGCCCGGCGGCCACCGCGTCGGCGTCGAACGCGGTAAGGGGGTAACCCCGCTCGGTGCCGAAGCCCACGGTCAGCACACCGTCGGGGCGCAGGTGTGCGGCGACCCGGCGCAGCACCTCCGGTTCGGTGCCGACGGCGACGAACGCGAGGACGTTGCCGGCCAGCACCGCCGCGTCGAACGGCTCCGCCTCACCCAGCGCCGGCAGGTCCAGCTCGGCCAGGTCGGCGACCAGCCACGTCGGGCCGGGATGGTCGGCGCGGGCGGCGTCGACAAGCATCGGGTCGGCGTCCACTCCCACCACCGTGTGGCCACGCTCGGCCAACGCGGCGCCGACCCGGCCGGTGCCGCTGCCGGCGTCGAGGATCCGGGAGCCGGGCGCGACAAGCGTGTCCACCAGGCGGGCCTCGCCGGCCAGGTCCTCGCCCTCGGCGGCGAGCTTGCGGAACCTGTCGATATACCACTGTGAGTGCTCGGGGCCGGTGTCGGTCGCCCAGCGGGTCGGGTTGGCCATGTGGCCACCGTAACCGGGCCGGTGCGGATGCGGTCGGGGACCCGGAGGAGACCATCATCCCTTCTCCGCGCCGCTGGTCAGCCCCTCGGTGAGCAGCCGCTCGCTGGCGAAGAAGAGGATCACGATGGGGAGGGTGAGCACTACCGACCCGGCCATCAGCACCGTCTTGGGCACCTCCACCCCGTCGGCGAGCAGGGACAGCCCCAGCGACACCGTCCACCGGTCGGGCTTGTCGATCAGGAACAGCAGCGCGAAGAGGAACTCGTTCCAGGCGATCATGAAGTCGTACAGCGCGACCGCCATGATCGACGGCAGGGCGAGGGGCAGGCTGACGCGGCGGATGATGCCGAGCCGACCGGCGCCGTCGATGGCCGCGGACTCCTCCAGGCTCACCGGGATGGTCTCGAAGTAGTTGCGCAGCATGTAGACCGACACCGGCAGCGTCTGCGAGATGTAGACAAGCACCAGGCCGAACAGCGAGCCGCGCAGCTCGGCAAGGCTGAACACCACGAACAGGGGGATCGCGATGACGATCGACGGAAACAGGTAGACCGCCAGGAACAGGAAGTCGACCTGCCGCCGGCCGAAGAACCGTAGCCGGGCCACCGCGTACGCGCCGGGGATCGCCACCACCAGGGTGAGCACCGTCGCCGCGACCGCCACCACCCCGCTGTTGCGGATGAAGGTGAGGAACCCCTGGCCCCCGTCGTCGGTGGCCTTCAGGACCTCGGCGTACGTCCCCACTGTCAGCTCACCGAAGCCGACCACCAGCTTGCCGGGGTCGAGCAGCAGCTGCTCGATGGGGCGTACCGAGAGCACCAGCATGTAGTAGAAGGGGAAGACGGTGACCACCAGGAACACGGCGATCACCAGGCGGCGCAGCCAACGCAGGCTCACCGTCTCGACCACGTCGCGGTCCATCAGCCGGCCCTCCGTCCGAAGAAGCGCAGATAGATCAGCACGAACACGATGAGCACCACGGCCAGCACGACCGCCTGCGCGGAGGCCGCGCCGATGTCGGTGCGGGCGGTGAGGAACTCGTACACCCGCACGCTGACCACCTCGGTGCCGGCCGCGCCACCGGTGAGCAGGTAGACGTCGTCGAACTTGTTGAACGTCATGATGAAGCGCAGCACGCCGAGCAGGGCGATCACCGGCAGCAGTTGGGGCAGCAGGATGTGCCGGAACCGTTGGGTGGGGGTGGCGCCGTCGACCCGGGCGGCCTCCTCCAGGTCGCCGGGCACCGCCTGGAGCCGGGCCAGCAGGAACAGGAACGCGAACGGGAAGTACCGCCACGCCTCGAAGGCGATGACAGTGGTCAGCGCTGTCGACTCCTGGGACAGGAACGGCACCGGGGCGTCCCAGCCCAGCAGGCGTTGGCCCCACGCGTTGACGATGCCGAGCTGGGGGTCGAGCATCACCTGCCACACGAACGTCACAGCGACCACCGGCGCCACGTACGGCAGCAGCATGGACGCCCGGACCAGCGTGCGGCCCCGGAACGGCCGGCGGACCACCAGCGCGGCCACCAGACCGAGCACTATCGACCCGACGGTGCCACCGATGCTGTAGATCAGCGTGACCCACAGCGTCTCGGCGAAGCCGGGGGTGTGCAGCACCCGGTCGAAGTTGTCGATCGTGAAGTCGCCGAACAAGCCGGTCTTGCGCAACGTGGCGAGCCGGACCCGCTGGAAGGCGAGCACCACGGTCCACACGATCGGGATGCCGATGACCGCGATGGTGACGAGCAGGGTCGGTGCGACGAGCGCGAGCCCGGCCCGGGACTCGCGGCGGCGCAGGGTCAGTGGGCGACGGCGGTCGGCCCGTCCCGGCCGCTCCCCGCCGGGGGAGCGGCCGGTCTCGGGCGCGGTGGTGGTCAATTGACGCCCGCCTTGATGGCCTCGACGTCCTTCTTGGCCCGGCCGGCGGCGGCCGCGGCGTCGGACTTGCCGGAGTAGACGTCGGTCAGCGCCTTGGGCACCGGCAGCTCACCGAGCATGGCGCCGACCAGCTTGCCCTGCCCCTGGGTGAGCCCCCACCGCTGGAAGGTGTCCGGGCTGCGGCGCAGCGTGGCCAGCACCTCCTCGCCGAACACCTCGGCGAGCGGTTTCTTCACGTCCACCCCGGCCTGGCTGGTGTTCCACGCCGTCAGGTACGCCTCGGGCTCGGCCGTGGTGCCCTTGCGCACCGGGAAGCGGCCCTCGGGGGACATGCCGAACCAGCGCGGGTAGCCGTCGCTGAGCATGTACTCCACGAAGGACTTCGCGGGGTCGCTCACCGCGCCGTCGAGCACCGCCCACGAGCTGATCTCGCCGTACTGTGCCGGCTCGGTGCCGTTCGGGCCCTTGATCGCGGTGACGAAGCCGCTGTTCATCGCGAGGAACGCCGGGTCGCTCTGACACTGCGGGCAGGTCGGCTTGGCGTCGTTGCGGAGCCCGGCCAGCTCGTCGAGGATGAACGGCGACCAGATGACCATGGCCGCCTTGCCGGCGAAGTAGGTGGCCCGGGTGGTGTCGACGTCCTGGGCGCCCTTGACCGAGCTGGTGCGGATCAGGTCGCCGTAGAAGCGGATCGCCTCCACGCACTGGGGCGAGTCGAGGGTGACCTTCCCGGAGTCGTCGGTGAGTTGGCAGCCGTTGGCAAGGGCCAGGTGCTCGAATGTCTGCTGGGTGAACACGTCGCTGGCGGAGGTGGCCGCGGTGATCCCGGCGACGCCGCCGGTGTTGAGTTTCGTCGCGGCGTCGGTGATCCGCTCGTACGTGTCCGGTGCGGGCAGGCCGGCGGCGGCGAACAGGTCCTTGCGGTAGACGAGCAGCTGCCCCCACCCGTCACTGGGGACGGAGAGCTGCTTGCCGTCGTCGGAGGTCAGCTCCAACGCCCGGGGCGAGAACGTCTGCCTGCCCAGCTTGTCGACGACCTCGGCGTTCGCCGAGGCGTGCAGCAGCTCGTTGCCGGCGAGCGTACGGATGCCGGCGAGGGAGACCGAGCCGACCACGTCGGGCAGGTCGCCGGCGGCGGCGTTGGCGGCGATCAGGGAGGGGAACTGGTCCTCGTTGACGGTCACGAGGTCGACCTGGATCCCCGTCCTGGCGGTGAAGTCGGCGATGATCGCCTTGGTGGCGGTCACCCGATCGGCGACGTCTTCCAGGCTCCAGACGGTGATCTTTTTGCTGTTGCTGTCCGGTTCGTCGTCTCCGCAGGCCAGCAGGGTGGACGTTGCCAGTGCCAGGATCAGGGTGGTGGCGAGTATCCGCCTCGGAGGTGCTGACATCGGTGGCACTCCTCTCGAAGGGTACATGCCGGATTCAACACCATCGATAGATCAATGACAAGACATATGGCGATTTTTTGCTATCCTGGAGCCCAGTGCTACCGGGATGTGACACATGGGCAACTGGGTCGTCTCTCTCGCCGGGCCTCGACGGATCAGCCTCGAGCCCTGCCCACCGGATCCGCTCGGCCCCGGCCAGGTCCGGGTCCGCACCTGCTACTCGGGCATCTCCGCCGGCACCGAGCTGACCCTCTACCGGGGCAGCAATCCCCGGCTCAGCAAGGACTGGGACGACACCGCCCGGATGTTCGTCCCCCGCCAGACCCCGGTTCCCTACCCGCTGATCGGCTTCGGCTACGAAGAGGTCGGCGAGATCATCGAGGTGGCCCCGGAGGTCACCGACCGGCACCCCGGGCAGCTCGTCTGGGGCATCTGGGGTCACCGGGCCGAGGCGGTGCTCACCGCCGACGCGGTCCGTCCACTCCCCGCCGGGCTGGACCCGCTCGCCGCCGTCTTCGCCCGGCCCGGCGCCATCGCGCTGACCGCGGTGCTCGCCGGTGACCTGCACCTCGGTGACTGGGTCGGCGTCTTCGGGCAGGGCGTCATCGGGCTGCTCGCCACCCGACTCGCCGTGCTCTCCGGCGCCCGGGTGGTGGCAGTCGATCCGGTGCCCGGTCGGTTGGCCCACGCCGCCCGCTACGGCGCGAGAGCCACAGTGGACGCCCGCGCGGAATCCGCCGCGGCCGTGCTGCGCCGGGCCACCGGCGGCCGGGGCGCGGACGTCTGCCTGGAGCTGTCCGGCGCGTACCCGGCGCTGCACGAGGCCATCCGGTCCACCGCGCACGCCGGCCGGGTCGTGGCCGCCGGCTTCTACCAGGGCCAGGCCGACGCGCTCGGCCTCGGCGAGGAGTTCCACCACAACCGCATCCAGCTGGTGGCCGCCCAGGTCTCCGGGCCCACCCCCGCGCCGAGCATGGCCGGCCGGTGGACCGGAGACCGGGTGGCGCAGACCTTCATGGATCTGGTGGCTGAGCACAGCCTCGACCCGATGCCGCTGGTCAGCCACATCGTCGACGCCAGCGCCGTCGCCGACGCCCTCGCGCTGCTCGACCGCGGCGCCGGTGACGTCCTCCAAGTGGTGTTGAGGTTCTGAAATGACCACCATCGCGCTGGCCTGCCAGGAACAACTCCTGCCGGGCACCGACCTGACCCAGAAGTACGCGCTCGCGACCGCCCTCGGCTACCAGGGCATCGAGTTACGCGGGCGCGGTGACCTCGCCTTCGCCCGCCGATTGCCGGAGCTGCGCCGGGCCCGCGCCGACGGGGCAGTGCTGCCCACCGTCTGCGTCGAGATGGACCACTTCATCGGCGACTTCGACCCGGCCCGCTCCGCCGACGCCGTCCGCAACCTGCGCTCGCAGCTCTCGGTGATCGCCGAGGTGGGCGGCGTCGGCGTGCTGACCCCGGCGGCCTGGGGGATGTTCTCCCGACGGCTACCACCGTTCGAGCCGCCGCGTCCGCCGGCCGGCGACCGGCAGGTCCTCCTCGACGCCCTCGGCGAGCTGGGCGAACACGCCAGGGCCGAGGGGGTCACCCTCTTCCTCGAACCCCTCAACCGGTACGAGGACCACATGGTCAACCGTCTCGACGAGGCGGTCGCGCTCTGCGCCGCCGTCGGGATGCCGTCGGTCCGGGTGGTCGCCGACACCTTCCACATGAACATCGAGGAGGACGACATGCACCGCGCGCTGCGTGCCGCCGCCCCCTACCTCGGGCACGTGCAGGTCAGCGACTCGAACAGGTTCCAGCCCGGCGCCGGGCACCTGGACTGGCCGGCACTGGTGCGTACCCTGCTGGAACTGGACTACCGGGGCTGGCTGGCCCTGGAATGCCGGCTGCGCGGAGACCCGGTCCGGGCGCTGCAACAGGCCGCGACGGTCCTGCGACACGCGCTGCCCCGGGAGGCCGCCGCGTGACCGCCGGAGGGCTGACAGCCGACGCCGACCCCGCCCGCACCGGTGGGCCGGTCGACGGTGCCGGGCTGCGCCAGCTCGCCGTCGACACCCTCGACGCCAACTGGGAACGCGACCACACGGTGCCCTCGCGCACCCTCTACCCGCACCAGTGGAGCTGGGACTCCGCGTTCATCGCGGTCGGGCTGGCCCAGGTCCGCCCCGAGCGCGCCTGGCGGGAGCTGGCGAGCCTCTTCCGGGCGCAGTGGGCCGACGGGCGGGTGCCGCACATCGTGTTCAACCCGGCGATGCGGGTCGGCACGTACTTCCCGGGGCCGGAGCTGTGGCGCTCGGCGAGCGTCGCGGGCACACCCGCCGTGGACACCTCCGGCCTGGTCCAGCCACCGGTGCACGCGCTCGCCGCGTGGCTGGCGTACCGGCGGGCGCCGGACCCCGCCGGGCTGGCCGCGCTGCGCCGGCTCTATCCCGCGCTGGTCGCCCAGCAGCGCTACCTGGCGACGCGGCGGGACGTGGCCGGTGACGGGCTGGTCTGCATCGTGCACCCGTGGGAGTCCGGGTTGGACAACAGCCCGGCCTGGGACGAGCCGATGGCCGCAGTGGCGGCGGAGGCGACCGTCATGCGCGCGTACCGTCGGCACGACACCGCGCACGCCGACGCCGCGCACCGCCCCACCGACCTGGACTACGCGCGCTACCTGGCGATCGTCGCGGCCTACCGGGACCACTGCTACTCCGACCGCCGGCTCGCCGACGGTCACCCGTTCCTTGTGGAGTGCCCGCTGTTCAACGCGGCGTTCGGGTCCGCCGAACACGCCCTCGCCGAGATCGCCGTGCTGGTCGGCGCCGACCCGGGGCCGCACCGGGCCCGCGCGGTCCAGATCACCGAGGCGCTGCTACGACGGCTCTGGGACCACGGCACCGGGACGTTCCAGCCCCGTGACCTGCGCACCGACCGGCTGGTCAGCGCCCGTACCGTGCTCGGCCTGACGCCACTGATCCTGCCCGACCTGCCCGCGCGGCAGGCCGACGCGCTGGTCGTCGAGGCCCGGTCGGCGCGGTTCGGCGTTGCCCGGCGCATGGACCGGCCGTTGCCCACCTACGACCGCACCGCGCGCGACTTCGAGCCCTTGCGCTACTGGCGTGGGCCGAGTTGGCTGAACATCGGTTGGCTGGTCCGGCGCGGGCTGCTCGCGCACGGGCACCCGGAGCTGGCCGCCGGGCTGCGCCGCTCGATGATCGACCTGGTCGGCGGGGCCGGCTGCCACGAGTACTTCCACCCGGACACCGGCGCCGGGCTGGGCTCGCCGGCGTTCAGCTGGACCGCCGCGCTGCTGCTCGACCTGCTGGCCGACTGACCGTGCGGCGGCCACCGGCTGGTAGCGTGCCGGATCTTCGACCGGAGGGGGCGGCGTGCGCGAGATCGACAAGGTGGCCTGGATCCTCATCGAGGACGGGCGGGTGCTGAGCACCCGGTCGGCCGGCAAGGATGTCTGGTACCTGCCGGGCGGCAAGCGCGAGCCGGGGGAGACCGACCTGGAGACCCTGCGCCGGGAGATCGACGAGGAGTTGAGCGTCGAGGTGGACGTGCACCACGCGGTGCACCTGGGCACCTTCACCGCCCAGGCGCACGGGCACGCGGGTGGTGTCACAGTGCGAATGACCTGCTACCGGGCCGGGTACCGGGGACTGCTGCGGCCGGCCAGCGAGATCGCCGAGATGGCCTGGCTCGGCTACGCCGACCGGCACCGCACCTCACCTGTCGACCACCTCATCTTCGACCACCTGCTGGCCGAGGACCTGCTGCGCTGACGGCGCAGTTTGTCCCGGCCGGCCCGGGGTAACCGCCCGGACGTGACCGACCGCGACGGGTTCCCGTACTTCATCGACGCGGTGTCCCGCCGGTCCGGCCTGCCGTCCGAGCAGGCCGCCGCGCTCGCCCGCGCCGTACTCCAGACGTTGGCCGAGCGGGTGACCGGCGGCGCGCCCGACGACCTCGTCGGACACCTGCCGAACGAGGTCGACGGCTACCTGACCGGCCCGGCCCCGGATCTGACCGGCCCGGCCCCGGATCTGACCGGCGCGGCCCCGGATCGAGCTGGGGCGGTCGGCTCTGCCCCGGATCCGGCCGGTGTCGGCGGACCCGATGGCGGCCTGGACGGGCTGGACACCGGGGTGGGGCTCGATGTCGGTGGCGCCGCGGTTCCTCCTGCGCCGGACGCCGGTCCGGCGGAGTTCCTGCGCCGGGTGGGAGAGCGCGCCGGAGTGGACCCGGCCACCGCCCGAGCGGGAACCGGGGCGGTCTTCAGCACGTTACGTGCGGCGATGACGGTCCGGGAGTTCCGGCAACTGGTGGCGCGACTGCCGCGCGACGGCGACGGCGGAGCCGTGCGATACCTGCCCTAAACCCGCCCCGCCCCGCGCCGTCCGGTCCGGGGCGAGATCCACTCGCGTTCGTTGACGTCGGGGTGTCGCAGAGGGCGGGACACCCCGCTTTCCGTGAACCCGAGCCGATCAAGCCGGCTCGTCGCGACGGGCGGAGCTCACGTCGCGGAGTCGGGCAGCTCCTCCGGGTCGGTGATCCAGGCGGAGAACACCGGCACCCCGTGCCACGGCCCGGTGGTCCCGTCCGGCCGGGTGTCGGTGGCGACGGCCAGCACGGCGTACGGGTGGCCGAAGCGCAGCTCCGCGGTGCGTGCCACGCCCTCCGGCGGCAGGCTGACCACCCCGAACATCCCGGTCACCGCGGCCGCCTCGAAGCCGTACCGGTCGTACCGGGCCAGCGCCGTCTGTCGTGCCTCGAAGCCCTGCACGGGTTGGGCCAGCGCCCTCGCCAGCGCCGCCGTGGCCGCTGGAAAGCCCAGCGCCGGAGCGCTCAGGTCGTGCTCGCTCCGGGCCGACCAGCAGGGGAGCACCGCCGTGTGCCGCTCCTCGCGGCCGTCGCGGGCCCGGGTCCGGACCCGCTCCTCGCTCAGCGTCCACAGCGGAGTCTCGCCGAGCGGCAGGTCGAACAGCGACCGGCTGCCGGAAGGCGGCGTGCCGTCGGCCGCGCCGGCACCGAGGTCGTACGCGACGGCCAGCACCTCGGCGGGCGACACCTGCGGTGCGGCGGCCACCGAGAGGACGACGAGCCCCGCGCCGTCGCTGCTCTGGGCCGGTGCGGCGTGCACGATCACGTCACCGACCCGATTGCTGGACACGATGGCGCACCGGTGGCCCTGGCCCGGGCTGCGCAGCACCTGGCGTAGCCGGCGCGACCAGGCGCTGCCGGTACCGAGCGCGCGGGCATCGGCGCTGTCGAACGGGGTCGCCCAGGAGATTCGGGTGGCCAGCGCGCTGGCCAGGGCGAAGACCACATCCGGGCCGACCTTCAGCGGGAACGTGTCGATCAGGCCGTCGGTGTGCTCGCGCGCCCAGGCGTCCAACCCCGCCTGGTCGGGCAGGGCGCCGACCTCGGTCGTCGTGGGCAGGCCGGCCCGCCAACCGGTCGACCCACCGCCACCCTGGCCCGCCCGCTGCCAGAGCGCGGTGGCGGACGCGACGAGCGGATGCGGCGCCTCCAGTAACGTTCGGGCGACCTCCGCCGCGCTGGCCAGGTCGGTGCCCAGAGCGCGAGCCAGGTCCTCGGCGGCCGGGTCGGAGTCGGCGGCGGTGGCGCAGACCGCGAGCAGCAGCCAGGCGCCGAGCGGGGAGGCGACGTGGTGCCGGTCGCCGATCGTGGCGTGCAACCGCGCGGCGTACGCGGCGAGCGGCCCGTGCGGATCGGTCGTCATCCCCCCACTCTGCCCGCCGGGCCGGCTCACGACCACAGCTCGAACGGCTCGTCGATCTCCTCGCCGGCCAGGAAGGGCGTGATCAGCCGGGGGAGTTGGCCGGGGTAGAACCGGTCCGGGCTGGCCACCACCTCCGGCAGCGGCCACCAACGGAAGCCGAAGTAGTCCTCCCGCTCGTAGTCGAGGCGATGCGCCTCGTCCACGTCCGGGCCGGGGCCCGCCAGCCGTACGGTGACGACCACCTCGTCCTGGACGTGCCGCACCTGACGGTGCAGGAAGCTTGCCCGCCGTCGCCAGGTCGGCGCGCCCACCTGGTCGCTGGCGACCACGATGCCGGTCTCCTCGCGCAGCTCGCGCACTGCGGTGTCGCGGTAGGTCTCCCCGGGGTCCATGCCGCCGCCCGGCAGCTCCCACCAGGTGCCCAGCCGGGGATGGTCCGGGTCGTGGGTGTGGAACAGCAACACCCGATCGCTGTGGTCGATGACCACCACCCGTACCGCACGCCGTTCGAGGATCGGCAGGTCGTTGGGTACGTCAATCATCGCCCCAGTCTGCCGCAGCAACTCCCACGCCGACGGCCGGCGTGGCGACGGGTAGGCTGCCCGCCGTGGCTGGTCTGTTGAGGAATGTCGCGGCTCGTATCTCCCGGGTGGGCGCGGTGATCCCGTCGCCCCGACGTACCGGGCCGGCACCCGCGCAGGTGGCCCGCCGCCGTCAGGTGAGCGCCCTGCAACGACGGGAGCTGACCTACGCCCCGGAGCGGGACGGTCAGGCCGACCCCGGCGAGATCGTCTGGACGTGGGTGCCGTACGAGGACGACCCCCGGCAGGGCAAGGACCGGCCGGTGCTGGTCGTCGGGCGGCACAGCCGGACGCTGTTCGGGCTGATGCTGTCCAGTCAGAGTGAGCGGGACGGGCAGCGGCACTGGTTCGCGCTCGGGCCGGGTGAGTGGGACCGGGACAACCGGCCGAGCTGGGTCCGGCTGGACCGGGTGCTCACCATGCGGGAGGACAGCATCCGCCGCGAGGGTGCCGTGTTGGATCGGCCCCGGTTCGACCGGGTCGGGCAGGCGCTGCGCGCGGGCTACGGCTGGCGTTGACCGTGCGGCCGTAGGCCGATCGGGCGTGGCATCCGGCGGTCGGCCGACCGGGCGGGGCATCAGGCCGTCGGCGTGGCCGGACGGCGGGGCCGGGTGTGATCAGGCCGGCGTGTTGCTCGGGCCGACCGCGGCGCCCTGCGTGTCGGGCGGTGGGTAGGGCTGGTCGGCGAGCAGCCGTGCCAGGTGCGCGGTGTTGAGTGCCAGGGCCTTCGTGGTGCGGCCGGTGGTGTCGGGCTTGGGGCCGGCGTCGCGGTAGTCCACCTTGTGCAGAGCCTCGCCGACCCAGTAGGTCGCGGCGGCAGCGGGGACCGTGAACCCGACCTCGTTGAGTGCCTGCTGCACCTCGCCGATCGTGTGGTGCGCGCCGTCCTCGTTGCCGACCACGGCGACGCCGGCCACCTTGCCGTAGGTGCGGAGCCGACCGGCGTCGTCGGTCTTGGACAGCTCGGCGTCCAGGCGTTCGAGGACCATCTTGCAGACGCTGGCCGGCTGACCGAGCCAGATCGGCGTGGCGATGATGAGCACCTGGGCCGCCAGCAGCTTGGCGCGGATCGCCGGCCAGCCGTCGCCGTCACCCTCGTCCGTCGACACCCCGAAGCGCACGCCGTGGTCGACCACCCGGACCAACTCGCCCTCGACGCCCTGCGCGGCCAGCTCGGCCAGCACCTCCCGACCGAGTTGCTCGGCGCTGGACGGGGCCGGCGACGGCTTGAGGGTGCAGTTGAGCACGAGGGCGCGAATGGTCGCCACGTCGGTTCCCTTCGGCCGTCGACCTGTGTGACTGTCTTCCCATACCCGGGCAACGGCGCAACGAACATCACGGCAGCCGGACCGCGGTGCGGTGACCGACGAGTCGCGCCGGGTGCTGCCGGCGTACCACGGGGATCGTGACCGCGACTCGGGTGGCGCTCGAGCGGCTGTGCGACCCGGACCCAACTGATCCCGTTGGTCCGGTGGCCGCGGAGCTGGCGGGATGTGCTCCACAGAGCGGACCCGCCCCTTGCCTCTTCCAACGTATATCGCATGGGGGGTCTTGCCGCAAGACCCCCCATGTGCCGCAGAATCTCCTGACGAATCCCAAACCTGGGAAAATCGGGGGATTTCATGATTGACGTGATTATTGCTGGCGGCGGCCCGACGGGTCTGCTGCTGGGCAGCGAGCTACGGCTGCACGGGGTGCAGGCCCTCGTGCTGGAGAAGGACGCGGAGCCGACCAGGTTCGTGCGTGCGCTCGGCCTGCACGCGCGCAGCATCGAGGTGTTGGACCAGCGCGGCCTGCTGGAGCGGTTCCTCGCGCTCGGCACGCGACACCCCGTCGGTGGCTTCTTCGCCGGCATCGCCAAACCGTCGCCGGGTGGGCTGGACAGCGCCCACGCCTACGTCCTCGGCATTGCGCAGACCAGCACGGACCGTCTGCTGAACGAGCACGCCAGCGACGTGGGTGTGGAGATCCGACGCGGCTGCGAACTGGTCGGGCTCAGCCAGGACGACGACGGGGTGACAGTCGAACTGGCCGACGGCACGCGGCTGCGCGCGCGCTATCTCGTCGGTTGCGACGGCGGTCGCAGCACGGTGCGCAGGCGGCTCGGCGTCGATTTCCCCGGTGAGCCCAGCCGGGTCGACACGCTGCTGGGCGAGATGGCGGTGACCGCCCCGCCGGAGACGGTCGCCGCCGTGGTGGCCGAGGTCCGCAGGACCCAATTCCGGTTCGGTGTCGGGCCGCTCGGGGAGGGTGTCTACCGCGTCGTCGTGCCCGCCGACGGGGTCGCCGAGGACCGTTCGGTCCCGCCGACCCTCGCGGAGTTCAAGCACCAACTGCGGGTGTACGCGGGCACCGACTTCGGCGTGCACTCACCGCGCTGGCTCTCCCGGTTCGGTGACGCCACCCGGCTGGCCGAGCGCTACCGCACCGGCCGGGTGCTGCTGGCTGGCGACGCGGCACACATCCACCCGCCCACCGGCGGACAGGGGCTCAACCTCGGCATCCAGGACGCGTTCAACCTCGGCTGGAAACTGGCCGCGGAGATCAACGGCTGGGCGCCCGACGGGCTGCTGGACAGCTACCACACCGAACGGCACCCGGTGGCCGCCGAGGTGCTGGACAACACCCGCGCGCAGATGGAGTTGCTGTCACCCGCTCCGGGTCCGCAATCGGTCCGCAAGCTGCTGTCGGAGCTGATGGACTTCGAGGACGTGAACCGCCACCTGATCGAGAAGGTCACCGCGATCGGGGTCCGCTACGACTTCGGTGACGGTCACCCGCTGCTCGGCCGCCACCTGCGGGATGTGCGGCTGAAGCAGGGGCGCCTCTACGAGCTGATGCACTCCGGCCGGGGACTGCTGCTCGACCGGACCGGCCGGCTCTCGGTCGACGGTTGGGCGGATCGGGTCGACCATGTGGTCGACGTGAGCGAGGAACTGGACGTGCCCGGTGTACTGCTCCGGCCGGACGGCCACGTGGCGTGGGCCGGCGACGACCAGGCGGGCCTGCTGGGTCAGCTGCCCCGGTGGTTCGGCGAACCCGTCAACTGAACCGGTGGCGGGAGCCGTCGTCACGGCTCGGCGGTGCCGATGTCGTGGTACGGGGCCGTGCGCGCACCGGTGACGCCGGCCCACTCCCGACTGCCGTAGCACCAGTGCCACCATGCGTGCGGCGAGCCGACCATCCCCACTGTGGACAGCACGCGGCGCAGCAGGAGGCGTCGACACTGGATCTCGACGGTCAGCTCCGGTGGTGTCCCCGTCGGGTCGATGTCGTACACCGCGGAGCCCAGCCAGAGTTCCTGGCCGAGCGGATCGCAGAGCGTCAGGTCGGCCTCGCCGCCGGTGTGGTGACCCAGGGGGCCGGGCATGGCGCTCTCGGCGTGCCCGGCCTGCGCCCTGGCCGTTCGGTAGCCGTCCACGACAAGCAGTCGGAGATGGACCGGCAGCAGGCTCTGGGCGGCGACGATGCGGTCGACCACGCCGAGACGGAGCCGGACGGGCAGGTCCGTGCGCCGCGTCGGGCGGAGTCGCAGTGATGGCACGGCGGTCAGGTCGATGAGCGGCTCACCGCACTCCACCGCGCCAACCATCCAGTGCCGGAGTAGGGGCGGCACGGTCTCCCGGCTCGTGTCGTACACGGTGTGTCTCGCAATCACGCCAGCGCTCCGGTGGAACCCTGTCGTTCCCAGGGCCCCACCGGAGCGGTTCGTCGGTGTTCGTGGTCAGCTGATGGCGGTCATGAACTGCCAGTCGGTGCCGATGCGGGTGCGGGTCTTGACGACGGCGTCGGTGGTGGCGGTGCCGGTGCCGGGGTAGAGCCACAGTTCGCCGTCGGTCTCGCGGGCGGCGATGTCGGCCTTGCCGTCGTTCGTGAAGTCGCCGGCGGTGATGGCGTTGAGGGTGCTCCACCCGGTGCCGATGCGGGTGCGGGGCTTGACGACGCCGTCGGTGGCGGCGATGCCGGTGCCGGGGTAGAGCCAGAGTTCGCCGGTGGCGTGGCGGGCGACGAGGTCGTCCTTGCCGTCGTTTGTGAAGTCGCCGGTGGTGAGGCCGTTCATGTTCTGCCAGTCGGTGCCGACGCGGACGCGGGGGAGGGTGACGACGGCGTCGCTGGTGGCGGTGCCGGTGCCCTTGTAGAGCCAGAGGATGCCGTCGGCGTCGCGGGCGACGAGGTCGGCCTTGCCGTCGTTTGTGAAGTCGCCGGCGGTGATGGTGGCCAGGGTGTTCCAGCCGGTGCCGATGCGGGTGCGGGGCTTGACGACGGCGTCGCTGGTGGCGGTGCCGGTGCCGGGGTAGAGCCAGAGTTCGCCGTCGGCGTCGCGGGCGACGAGGTCGGCCTTGCCGTCGTTTGTGAAGTCGCTGCTGACGAGGGTGGTCATGTTGTCCCAGTCGACCCCGACGCGGATGCGGGGGAGGCTGACGACGGCGTCGGTGGTGGCGTTGCCGGTGCCGGGGTAGAGCCACAGGTCGCCGCTGCCGCTGCGGGCGATGATGTCGGCCTTGCCGTCGCCGCTGAAGTCACCCGACACCCCGAACATGTCCGGCAACTCGGGTGCGGGCGGCGTCCAGAGGGCGTCCACGATGATCTGCGCGTCGGCCGCCTGGGTCTGGTAGCGGTCGGGATACGCGGAGACCTGGACCGCCTGGCACACCTCGCCGATCGGCGCGGTCTTCCACGAGTTGTTCGGATACTCCCGCAGCATCTTCCCCAGGAACGCGTTGGTGGCCCAGGTCGGGTTGAGGCGCTCGGCCGCCGAGCCCCAGGAGGCCCGCTGCTGGAACAGCCCGAGGCTGTCGTGGTCCAGCTCCTCGTCGACGTTCTGCAGGTGCGTTTCCACGATGACCGTGGCGATCGCGATGACCGCCGCCCGCGAGGTGAGCCCTCGGGCCTTGACCGCGTTCACCACCATCCGGGCGCAGGATGTGCGGTAGGCGTTCATGTATCCGCGCATGTCGGATCGGAGCTGGGCGTTGAGTTGGGTGGCCATCGTGCTGTCGGCGCCGGTGGTGCCGTTCGGGTCGCAGGGTGCGGTCGGGTACGCCACTGCGGCTGACGCGAACGCCGGCGGGATCGTCGGGGTCGGCTCCGCGGCGGAGGCGGGCACCGCGCCGGTGCTCAGGAAGGCGGCACCGACGGCGAGGGCGGTCACGTACCGGATCGGGGCGTTCAGGATCTTCATCGAAATCTCCAGGGGTGTCGTGGTGAGAGTCGTACGAGGCAAGCGGGTACCGCTGCCGGGCAGCAGCCATCGGCGTCTGTCGACGCGGGGTCGTGCGGCGGATGGACACCGTCGGGGTGCTGTTGGTCCGACGGCCGGTGTCCGCGCTCAGCTGATGGCGGTCATGAACTGCCGGCCGGTGCGGGTGCGGGGCGTGACGACGGCGTCGGTGGCGGCGGCGGCCACCGCCAGTGCCGCGGCGACGAGGCGGACGGACCGCCTCCCCCGTGTCGTCCTGGTCATGTCATCGTCCTTCCTCAGAGCGCGGGTTGCGCACAAGGAAGGTCCCGTGACCGGCTACAGAACGGCTGCAGTCGCCCTTCAGAGGGTCGTCGGTAAATCCTGGAGGATCTCTGGAGCGCCGTCGTCGTGTTCGGCGAGCAGTTCGGCGTGCTGCCAGGCCCCGTACTGACGGAAGACGGCAAGCACCTCGGTACGCAGGGCGGCGGCGGCCTCGTGCCGGCCCCGGGCGCGCTCGACAAGGGCCAGGTCGCGCAGGGCGTGGGCCCGATCCAGTGGCAGGCTCAGCGCCTCCCAGATGCGCACAGCCTCGCCGATCCGCCGCTCGGCCTCGTCCAGGTCGCCCTCGCAGAGGTGCAGCTCGCCGAGCGCGACAAGGGTCGCCGCCCTACCCCAGCGGTCCCCGGCGCGAATGCTGACACCCAGCGCCGTTCGCAGCAGCTCCTCCGCCGCCGCGCCGCGCCCCAACCGGATCAGCGCCTTGGCCACCGTGCGCAGGCAGTATCCGGTGAGCAACTGGTCGCCGACCTCCTGCGCCCCGGCCGCGGCCTGTCGGGCGGTCTCCAGCGCCTCGTCGGCCTCACCCCGAGCCAGGTGCCACATCGACAGGTTGCGTTGCACAAGCGACAGGCCCCGGCGACTGCCGGCCCGACCGTACGCCTCCAGCGCCTGCCGGAAATGATCGGACGCACGCGCGTTGTCACCCTGCTCGAGGCGGACCGAGCCGAGCAGGCGGTGAACGTACCCGACTGCGATGTCGTCGGCGATCTCCGGCAGCAGGACGGCGGCGGCGTCCAGGAAGTGCAGCGACTCGTCGAAGCGTCCCCGCTCGCGACAGGTCAACCCCAGCGCGGTCAGACTGGCGGCCTCGCCCCGGCGGTCCTTGCTGCGCCGGAAGGACTCCAGCGCGCGGCACAGGTATTCGGTGGCCTCGTCGTGGCGGTCCTGAAGGTTGCGCAGCGCGCCGAGACCATAGAGGAGGATGGCTTCTCCGTAGCGGTTGTCGGCGCGTTGCGCGGCGCCGAGCGCGACGTCGTGCGCCGCCGTCCAGACGGCGAAGCGCTTCTCGGTCGGGAAGGCGGGCACCATCAGCAGCGCCGCGAGGTCGCACGCGAGCTGGTCGAGGTCGAGGCCGGCCGCGACGGCCACCATCGCGGCGAGCACCTCGTGCTCGCCGGAGAACCACGCCGCCGGTTCGGCCAGTGCCTGCCCGATCGCCAGGGGAAGGGCCGGTTGGGCGATGACCGGGCGCTGCTGGGCGACGAACTCGCCGGACGGGCTGACCGCGGCCGCCGCGTCCACCAGCCAGATCAGCGCGGCGCCCAGGTCACTGACCCGGCGGCGGCGGGTCTCGATCGGGTCGTCGGCCTCGGCCAGCTCGCGGGCGAAGAGTCGAACCAGGTCGTGCAGTCGGTAGCGGAGCTGATGGATCTCGCTGACCCGCACGACGTCGACCAGCTGCGCGTCGACCAACCGCTCGATCAGGTCCTCACCGACGGCCTCGGTGACGCCGAGCGCCGCGGACACCACCCAGGACGGGAAGTCGGGTAGGCCGAGCAGGCCGAGGATGCGCAGCACCTCCTGCGCCGCGGGATCAAGGGTGCGGTAGCTCAGCGCGATGCTGGCCCGCACCTCCTGGTCGCCGACGGTCAGCTCGTCCAGGCGTCGCCTCTCGTCGGCGAGCCGTGCCGCGAGCAGGTGCAACGGCCACCGCTGCCGGCCGGCGAGGCGGGCGCCGGCGACCCGGATCGCCAGCGGCAGCCCGCCGCAGTGCTGCACGATCTGTCGTGCCGCGCCCAGCTCCTCAGCGGTACGGCCGCCACCCACCACCCGGTCCAGCAGGTCGACCGAGTCCTGCGGGTCCATCATGTCGAGCTCGGTCAGGCCGACGCCCGCGATGCCACCCAGCCGCATCCGCGAGGTGATCAGCACGGCGCACCCGGACGCGGCCGGGAGCAGCGGACGGATCTGCCCCTCGGAGCACGCGTCGTCGAGGATCAGCAGCAGCCGCATCGTGGCGGTGAGCGTCCGGAACTGCTGCGTGCGTTCCTCAAGTGTGGTGGGTAGGGCGACGGCGGCCATCCCCAACGCCTGGAGAAAGCGACTGAGCACCTCGTCCGCGCTGCGGGGGGAGTTGTTGATGCCGCGCAGGTCGGCGTAGAGCTGACCGTCCGGATATCGGCCGGCCACCTCGTGCGCCACGCGCAGCGCGATTGTCGACTTGCCGATGCCACCCTTGCCGACGATGGCGTGCACCCGTGCGGAGCCGACCACCGGGGCCGCGGACAGGGCACCGACCAGTTGCCGGATCTCGTCGCGACGCCCGGTGAAGTCGGCGGGCGCGGGTGGAAGTTGGGCAGGGCGGGCGCGGCCCGGCGTCGGCCCGGCGGCGGCGTCGTGGCCGGCCGGCTCGCCGGCGTCGGTCGTCGCCCGTTCGTCGGGCCCGGCGCGCGTTGGGCGGTGTGCCGCGTCGCCCGACGTGACGATTTGTTCGTCCTCCCGTAGCAGCCGATCGTGGAGCGCACGCAGCTCCGGACCGGGTTCGATGCCCATCTCCGCGACGAGCGCGGCGCGTCCGGCGCGGTACACGGCGAGCGCTTCCGAGCGGCGGCCCAGCGCGGTGAGGGCGACCATGAGTTGGCCGCGAAGGTGTTCCCGGAACGGGTGTCGCCGGACGAGGTCGGTCAGTTCGGCGCTCACGGCGGCGGCCCGACCGAGGGTGAGCTCGGCGGCCACCCGTTCCTCGGCGGCGACCAGGCGCAGCTCGTCGAGTCGGAGCCGTTCACCGGAGAGCAGGTCGCTGGGGACACCGTCCAACGCGGTCCCCTGCCAGAGACCTGCGGCGAGTCGGAGCAGCTCGACAGCGTCCTCGGGCCGGTCCTGCTGGGAGGCGGCGCGCCCCTCGTCGAGCAACCGCTCGAACACGTCGCGGTCCAGCGAGTCGGGGCCGATCCGGAGCAGGTAACCCGGCGCCCGGGTGACGATCTCCGCGGTGGGGTCCACCCGCATGATGACCTGCCGCAGGGAAGAGACGTAGGTCTGGAGCACGGCCCGGGCGCTGCCCGGTGGCCTGGTGTCCCAGACGACGTCGATGAGGCGGTCGACCGGCACGACCCGGCCGTGGTCGACAAGCAGCGCCGCGAGCAGGGTGCGCGGTTTCTGCCCGCCGAGCGGTACGGGCCGGCCGTTCTGTAAGGCCTCCACCGGACCCAACACACGGAATTCCATATCACCCCCGTGACAGGTCTCCACCGAGCAATGAGGGTAACTCTTGATCGATATCGGGGTGACCCCGTGTCACCGGCCGGGCGGGCTCGTGGTCAGCGCTCGGCCAGGCGGGCGCTGTCGACGAGTTGCCGGGGCGACCGGTCGCCGCCGAGGCTCTTCGCCTGGTACATGGCCGCGTCGGCGCGGCTGAGCGCGTCGGTGAGCTGAGCCGGACCGGTCACCGGGGCGAGCCCGACGGACGCGGTGACCCGGACGCTGCATCCGCTCAGTCGGATCGGCGCGGCGACTGTCTCACTGAGACGGCGGGTGGCGTGCTCGATCCAGCGCCGGTCGACGGTGGGGGTGGAGAGCAGCCCGGCGAACTCGTCCCCGCCGAGGCGGGCGACGAGGTTGTCCCCGGCGAAGCCGGCGAGCCGCTCGGCCACGCTGATCAACACCTGGTCGCCGGCGGCGTGCCCGTACTGGTCGTTGATCTGTTTGAAGTCGTTCAGGTCCAGCACGACGGCGATCAACGGCTCGCCGGCCGCGTCGGTGAGCAGGGCGGCCGCGAGGCGGTAGAAGGCGCGGCGATTGGGCAGCCCGGTGAGGGGGTCGTGACTCGCTGCGTGCCGTTCGGCGGCCAGCTCGGCGTGCAGGTGCCCGATCTCGGCCTCGGCGCGCAGCGCCCGTCGCCGCAGCTGCCAGGAGGAGAGCAGGGCGCCGGCGGCACAGACGCCGGAGGCGACACTCATCGGATCCGGCACGAACCCTCCCATCGCCTCGACCGCCTCCAGCCTCGGTCGACGCGGCGTGCCGCGTCGGGGCCACGTTTTACCTGATGGTTGCCCCTGTAGGGGTAACTCAAAGTGAACGGATGGCCACCGATCACGTGCGTTATCATGCTCGCCGTCCGGTGCAGATGCAATAGCAGATGCACGTGCATGACCGTCCACTGTCGATATGGCACCCCCCTCGCCGTCACCGCTCCTCCCACGGCCACCGGCGGGCTCGTGAGCAGAAAGACGCCTCCATGCAGCAGCCACCCAATGGCGTACCGATCCACCAGCTGCCTCCGTTGAGCTGGCAGAAGAGCCGCCGAAGCAACCCCAGCGGCAACTGTGTCGAACTCGCCGAACTGCCCGGAGGAGCGGGCATCGCGGTCCGCAACTCGCGACATCCGGAGGGGCCGGCCCTGATCTACACGGTGGACGAGATCACCGCCTTCGTGCTCGGCGCACGCGACGGCGACTTCGATCACCTCATCAACTGACCGTTCGTCGGCGGGAACGTCCCGGCGACGGGACCGAATAGCCGGTCCGGAGGAGTTCACCTCACTGTCGGTCCATGGCATGCTTACACGTCGGTCGGGCCGGGGTGCCCGGCCATCACGGGTCGGTGTCCGGAGGTCCGCACGTGACGATGGTTCCTGCCGAGGGTGGCCCGACAACCGGGCCGACAGTGCTCCGGATGCTGCTCGGTGCCCAGTTGCGCCGCCTGCGGGAGTCCAGCGGGGTGACCCGGGAGGGCGCCGGCTGGGAGATCCGCTCCTCCGAATCCAAGATCAGCCGAATGGAGCTGGGCCGGGTCGGTTTCAAGGAGCGCGACGTCTCCGACCTGCTGACCCTCTACGGCGTCACGGAGGAACACGAGCGTGACGCGCTGCTCAAGCTCGCGCGGGACGCCAACAGTCCCGGCTGGTGGCACCGCTACGGCGACGTGTTGCCGACCTGGTTCCAGTCGTACCTCGGCCTGGAGGCCGCGGCCGCGCTGATCCGCAGCTACGAGGTGCAGTTCGTGCCCGGCCTGCTCCAGACCCGGGAGTACGCCAGGGCGGTCGTGCTGCTCGGGCACGGCACGGCCGGTCCGGACGAGATCGACAGGCGCGTCGCCCTGCGGATGCAGCGGCAGCAGTTGCTGCACCGGCAGGGCCCGCCGCAGCTCTGGGCCGTGGTGGACGAGGCGGCGTTGCGCCGACCGATCGGTGGCCCCGAGGTCATGCGTGGCCAGCTCACCGCGCTCATCGAGGCGACCAAGTCACCGAACATCCGGCTCCAGGTCATCCCGTTCGCCGCCGGGGGGCACGCTGCCGCCGGGGGCGCCTTCACCATCCTGCGTTTCGGTGACCAGGAGCTGCCCGACATCGTCTACATCGAACAACTCACCAGCGCGATCTACCTCGACAAGCGTGACGACCTGGACTACTACGCGGTGGCCATGGAGCGGCTCTGCGTCGAGGCCGAGCCACCCGAGCGCACGGCGGACATTCTCCGCGGCCTGCTTGACGACCTCTATCCCGCGTGATCGACGGGTGGGGCCACGGCCCCACCCGCACTGGCACTAGCATGGTCGCGAACGGCGACAGTGGACAGACGTCATTGCGGGGGCTGCCTTGACCACCGATGCTGCGGGCGCGACGGCTGGCTCGCCGAGCGACCGGATCGACACCTCGGTGGCGCACCCGGCCCGCCGCTACAACTACTGGCTGGGCGGCAAGGACAACTTCCAGGCCGACCGGGAGTCCGGCGACGCGATAACGGCCGCCTTCCCGTCCGTGCGCACCGCGGCCCTGGAAAACCGCCGTTTTCTCCAGCGGACTGTGGGATACCTGGCCCGCGAGGCCGGCATCCGGCAGTTCCTCGACATCGGCACCGGCATCCCGACCGCCAACAACACCCACGAGGTCGCCCAGGCCATCGCGCCGGAAACCCGGGTGGTCTACGTGGACAACGACCCGATCGTGCTGGCCCACGCCCGCGCGTTGCTGACCAGCTCGACGGTGGGTGCCACCGCCTACATCGACGCCGACCTGCGCGATCCGCAGCGGATCCTCGCGCACCCGGAGTGTCGCCGCGCCATCGACCTGTCGCAGCCGGTCGCGCTCATGCTGGTCGCGGTCCTGCACTTCCTGTCCGACGACGACGACCCGTACGCGCTGGTGCGGCAGTTGCTCGACGCGCTGCCGGCCGGCAGCTACCTGGTCGCCTCGCACGGCACCCACGACCACCTTCCGCCGGCGGTCGCCGCGGACTTCAGGGCCAAGGCCCGGGGCGGCGGCCCGCACGGGTTGATCAACCTGCGTACCCGGGACGAGTTCGTCCGCTTCTTCACCGGTCTCGACCTGGTCGAGCCGGGCATCACCTCGGTCGCCGAGTGGCGGGCCCAGGGCGAGGAGCTGCCGCGTCCCTCGACCGCCGAGGTGGGCATGTACGGCGCTGTCGCCCGCCTGCCCTGACCCGGCCGGGCGACGGTCCCGACCGAGGGCGTCCAGCTCGCCGGGGTCTTCCGACGCGCCCGGGCCACTCCGCTGTGCCGTCGTGGCTGGCCGCCGGGTTGCGCTGGCGCCCAGAGGCATAGCGGTTTCCTGAGTCGGATCCACGTATTGACCGACGCCGACTGGTCGAGCTAGTCTCTGTATCGATACAGACTGGATCGATACAGAGAGGTGCCGGTGAAGCCAACACTGCAAGCCGTGGCCGACGCCGTCGGCGTCTCCCGCAGCACCGTGTCCAACGCCTACAGCCGCCCCGACCAGCTCTCCGCCACCCTGCGCGAGCGGATCCTGGACGCCGCCCGGCAACTCGGCTACCCCGGCCCCAACCCCACCGCACGTTCCCTGCGCCGGGGCTTCGTCGGGTCGATCGGGGTGCTGTTCACCTCGCGACTGTCCTACGCCTTCACCGACCCGTTCGCGGTCCGCTTCCTCGCCGGGGTCGGCGGGGCGGCCGAGCGGCACGGCACCAGCATGCTGCTGGTACCGCTGCCGCCGGCCGTGACCGACGCCCGGCGGGCGGTGGAGAACGCCGCGGTCGACGGGTTCTGCGTCTACTGCGTGGCCGACGAGGAGTGGGCGTTGGACGTGATCCGCGCTCGTGGGCTGCCGTTCGTCAGCACCGCCGCCCGCGAGGACGCCGGCCCCGACGAGCGGTTCGTCGGCATCGACGAGCGCGCCGCGGCGCGTGGCGTCGCCGCGCACGTGGCCGGACTCGGTCATCGCCGGGTGGCCCTGCTCGCCGACTCCGTGCTCCCCGACGCCCCCGCCGGCCCGCTCCGCCTGTCCGGTGTGCACGAGGCGGGGCACCCCACGACCCGGGGCCGGCTCGCCGGATTCGCCGACGCGTTCGCCGAGGTCGGCGTCGGGTGGGCCGAACTGACAGTGCTCAACGCCCCGGGTAACAGCCGTCCGGCGGCCGCCGCCGCCGTCGCCGGCCTGTTCGACGGGCCGACGGCGCCGACCGCCGTGCTTGCCGGCTCCGACGTGCTTGCCCTCGGTGTGCTCGACGCGCTGGCGCAGCGGCCGGCCGGCGCCCGCCCGCCGGTCTCGGTGACCGGTTTCGACGACGTCCCCGAGGCCGCCGCGGCCGGCCTCACCACGGTCCGACAGCCAGCCGAGGAGAAGGGCCGGATCGCCGCCGAACTCCTGCTCGACCCGCCCGCGGACGCCGCGGCCGGCCATGTGTTGTTGCCCACCGCACTCGTCGTCCGGGACTCCACCGGACCTGTCCCGAGGAGTTGACCATGGAACTTCCCACCGGCTACGTCACCGCGCTCGACGCCATGAACCGGCACGTCAACTCGGCCCGACCGGACGCCCCGGTCCAGGTCAAACGCGTCCGCCCGGCCCTGCTCGCCCCGACCCGGCTGGCCGCCGCCGTCGCCCTGCGCCGGCTCGCCGACCGCATCCAGCCGCGACCGATGCCTGCCTCGCCGCGCTGCTCCTGAGCCGATCGAAACTCATTCCGGTACGCACGGGACGAACAGTGTGGGTCCGGGCACGGAGGGTGGTCGAGGAGGGCGCGGCCAGGCAGACTGGTGAGGCCATGTCACCCTTCACGCCCACCCTCCGTCTGCACGACCGCTACGTACTGCACGAGCGGATCGGCCTCGGTGGCATGTCCGAGGTGTGGCGGGCCGACGACGACGTGCTCGGCCGACCGGTCGCGATCAAGGTTCTCGCCGGGCAGCTCGCCGCCGACCCGCAACTGCGGGCCACCATCCAACGCGAGGCCCGCGCGGCCGCCCGGCTGACCCACCCACACGTGACCCAGGTGTACGACTACGCCGAGGCGACCCTGTCCGACGGCGTCGTGGTCCCGTACCTGGTGATGGAGCTCGTCGACGGCCACAACCTGGCCGACCGCCTGCGCGGCGGGCCGCTGCCCTGGCCGGAAGCGGTCCGGGTGGCCGGACAGATCGCCGCCGCGCTCGCCGCCGCGCACCGCATCGGCGTGGTGCACCGCGACGTCAAGCCGGGCAACGTCATGCTCACCGACACCGGGGCCAAGGTGCTCGACTTCGGCATCGCCGCGCTCGGTGGGCTCGACGGCCAGTCCGGCGAGCCGCTGATGGGCACCCCCGCCTACTTCGCCCCGGAGCGGCTGACCGCCGGCCCGCCCGATCCGGCCAGCGACGTGTACGCCCTCGGCGCGCTGCTCTACCGCACCCTCACCGGGCAGGCGCCGCTGCCAGTGCAGAGCTGGGAGGACGCCCTCGACGTGCATCGGCGCGGCACTCCGGTGCCGCCGCTACGGGTGCCCGGCCTCCCCGCCGACATCGCCGAGCTGACCCTCGCCTGCCTGGCCGCCAACCCGGCCGACCGGCCGAGCGCCGCCCATCTGGCCCGCCGCTTCGGCGCCGGCCAGCCGGTCGAGCCGCCCACCGAGTTGCTGCGGATCCTGCCGGCGGCGCACCCGCCCACCCTGATCGACCGTTCGGCGGCCCGCCCCGCCCCGGCCGCCCCCGAGCCGACCCGCCGCCGGTCGCGCCGGCCCCTCGCCGTGCTGGTCGCGGCCGGTCTCGCCGTGCTGGTCGGCGTCGGCGCCCTGCTCGCCGAGGGTCCGTTCGGCACGCCGAGCGCGCCCACCTCGCCGCAGGTGGCCGCCCCGCCGTCGACCTCCGCCCCGAACCCCGCGCCCACGACGCACTCGCCGACGCCGGCGGCACCCTCCTCGCCCCGACCCAGCGCCAGCACCGAGCCCCCGACCGCCGGGCAGCAGGTGCCGGTCAGCCTCCGGGAGGTGACAAGCGAGTTCGCCGCCGTCCTCGCCGGTGCGGTCGCCCGCGGCGACGTCGACCGCAGGACCGCCGACGATCTGCGCGACGACCTCGCCGACCTCAACCGGCACACCAGGGACCGGGCCAAGCGCGTCGCCGACCTGCGCGACCACATCGCCGAGTTGGTGGAACGCGACAGGCTGCCAGCGCAGACCGGCGCCCAACTGGACGCCCTGCTGACCCGGGCCGGCAGCTTCTCCACGGGCCGGACGGACGACTGATATCGCCGTCGATGCCGCTGGCATGATGTCCCGATGCGGACACGTCTGATCTTCGTTCGGCACGGCGAGTCGCTTCATCAGGTCGAAGGAATCGTGGGTGGGCCACGGGGTTGTCGAGGCCTCACCGCCCTCGGCCACGAGCAGGCGCACGACCTGGCCAACCGGCTCACCCGTGACGTTGCTGCCGACGGACCGGTGGCGGTCTACTCGTCGGTCCTGCGCAGAGCCGTCGAGACCGCGCAACCCATCGGCGCGGCGTTCGGCGTCCGACCGGTGGCCGACTGCGGCCTGTGCACCTGGCACACACCCCCGTACGCCGACGGCCTGCCGACCACCCGCTTCCGCACCGAACACGCGGTGGCCGGCGGGGGTGTGTTCCGGCCGTTCGAGGAGGGCAACGAGAGTTGGGCCGAGCTGGTGGTCCGGGTCAGCCGCGCGATCATGGAGATCGCGCATCGACATCGGGGCGCCACAGTGATCCTGGTCGGCCACAGCGAGACCGTCGAGGGCGCGTTCCACGCGCTCGCCGCGCAGCCGATATTTCGCGCGTTCGACCTGGACGTCGCACCGGCGTCGATCACCGAATGGACCAGCGACCACGACCCCGGCGGTTGGCCGCCGGCCCGGTGGACGCTCCGGCGCTTCGGCGACACCGGCGGCTGGGCTGGAGCGTGATCCAGTACCGCCGCCGAACCCGACCAGCGCTCAACGGCTTCGCCGGATCCGACTGATCGGCCAGTCGGGTCGACGGCACGGCGTAGCCGCCCACCGGTTCCGTCGGCCGTAGTCTCACCACCATGACGACAACGCAGACGCACACCCTCGCCGTGCCCGGCGTCGACCTGGTCTACGATGTCCGCGGTCCGCTGCCCCCGTCCGGCGGGCGCCCCGTCCTGCTCATGATCGGTCAACCGATGACGGCGGAGGGTTTCACCGCGCTCGCCCCGCACTTCACGGACCGCACCGTTGTCACCTACGACCCGCGCGGTCTCGGCCGTAGCGTCCGTACCGACGGTCGCAGCGACCACACGCCGCAGCAGCAGGCGGCCGACCTGCACCAGCTGATCGAGGCGCTCGGCGCCGGCCCGGTCGACCTGTTCGCCAGCAGCGGCGGTGCGGTCACGGCGCTCGAACTCGTCGCGGCTTACCCGGGCGACGTCGTCACGTTGGTGGCGCACGAGCCGCCGATCAACGCGGTGCTTCCCGACGCCGGGGCCGCCGAACGCGCTCGCGCCGACTTCTACCAGGCGTACCAGACGAAGGGCGCCGGCGCGGGCATGGCCGCGTTCATCGCGATGACCTCGTGGCAGGGCGAGTTCACCGACGCCTACTTCGCCCAGCCCACGCCCGACCCGGCGACGTTCGGTCTGTCCACCGAGGACGACGGCAACCGCGACGACCCGTTGCTGTCGGACCTGTCGTGGGCGATCAGCGACTACCGTCCCGACGCGAACCGGCTCACCGCGGCGCCGACCCGGATCGTGGTGGCCGTCGGCGAGGAGTCGGCCGGGACGTACACCGCGCGTACGGCCCTCGGTCTGGCGGCCCTGCTCGGCCAGGAGGCCGTGGTGTTCCCGAGTCACCACGGCGGTTTCCTCGGTGGCGAGTTCGGCTACGCGGGCAAGCCCGAGGAGTTCGCGGCACGGTTGCGGGAGGTGTTGGACGCCGGCTGACCGCCCCCGCTACTCCGCCAGGAGTTGCTCACGCAGGATCTCGGCATGCCCGCAGTGCTGCGCCAGCTCGCGCAGCACGTGCAGGTACACCCATCGCAGCGGCACCGGGCCGCGCCGATGGCCGCGCAGGATGTCGTCCAGGCTCAACGACGCCGTCGCGCGGCGGGAGGCTTCGCACGCCTCGCGGTGCGCCCGCTGGACGCTGGCGATCGTGTCGTCGTCGGTGAGGATGAACGACTCGTCCGGCGTCGCGGGAATGCCGATCTCCGAGCGGGACCGGCAGGTGACGGCCTCGTCGAACCAGACCTTCTCCACGAACGCGGCGTGCTTCACCAGACCCAGCAGCGTGGTCCGGGACGGCACCAACGAACGGCGCGCCTGCTCCTCGGTCAGCCCGTCCAGACAGCCGTTGAGGTCTCGGCGATGCTCGTCGATGAACGCCTCGAGCTGAGCCTGCGCCGGCTGGCTCACGACATCGTCGGCGAAGGTCCCCGGAAAAGAAGTCACCCGCGAAGCATTCCAAGGTCATTGTCGAGACGCAAACCCCTCCACTCAGCCGAACGAGACGAGCGCGCCCCGCTCGTCGAAGACGGCAGTGCCCGCCCAGGCGATCTCCCACCGGTTGCCCTCCGGGTCGGCGATGTAGCCGGAGCGCCCACCCCAGGGCCGGTCGGTGGGCGCCGCCACCACCGTCGCGCCCGCAGCGACCGCCGCGGCGAAAGCCAGGTCGACCTCCTCGCGACCGTCGACAACGCACGCCAGGGGTGACGCCGGACCAGCCGCCGGCCGGATCGGGCACGCCCGGGGCCGCCTCCGCGGCCAGCTCCGGCAGCGGGAAGAGCGCGAGCAGGACGCCACCGAGCAGGAAGGCCAGTCGAGCCCGGTCAACCGAGCGTGACGCCGACCGACTCACCCGGCTCGGTGCCCGCGCGCGCGACCACCTCGCCCGCCGGAGTCCAGACACCCGACCGCCCCGCCGTCTCGGTGAAACCACCCCCGGTGGAGCCGGCGAAACTCGCCACCGCCACCCAGACCCGCTGGGCGGTCGCGATCCGGTGCGCCCGCTGGTCCGTCACTGCCGCGTCGCGCGCGGACTCCACGACACCCGCCGCGTAGACGTCGATCCCGAGCGCCGCGGTCCGCTCCGCGTGCGCGGGGACGCCGGTGTCCTTGCAGACCGCCAGTCCCACCCGCCAGCCGTCCACCTCGAGCACGACCGGCGCGTCGCCCGGCCGGAACCGGCGGGCCTCGGCGGCCCCCAGCCACATCTTCCGGTACGCCAGCGTCACCCCGGCGCCGGTCACCGCCAGCACCCCGATGTGGTCGCCGGCGACCGGTGCCCCGGCCAGGGCCACCGCGCCCGTCTCGGCGCACGCCTCGACCAGCGGCACCAACCGCGGGTCGTCGACCGACACGACCGGCGCGTCCAACTCGTACCCGGTGAGGGACAGCTCGGGAAAGACCACCACCCGGGCCGCCGCCGCGCGGACCGCGGCGGCGTGCGCCCGCGCGTTCTCCGCGACATCGAGGGGTACGCACGGCGGCTGCGCGACCGCGAGCCGCAGTGGGGTGCGGTTTTCCACACCCCCAGCGGTGTGGTCGGGTCGCGCGGCCGGGCGGTCAACCGCATGGTCGGCTTTCAGGATCACTTCGTACGGTGGGCGCATGATTCGAACGTCCCACGCCGTGCTCGCCACCGGAACCCCCACCGCCGCTGCGGAACCACCGCAGGGTGGCCTCGTCGGTTACGTCAGTGACCTGGTGGAACGACTCGGCGGGCCGGGCGCCGGTCTGGCCGTGGCGCTGGAGAACCTGTTTCCGCCGATCCCCAGCGAGGTGATCCTGCCGCTGGCCGGGTTCGTCGCGGCGCAGGGCCGGATGAGTCTGGTCGGCGCGATCTTCTGGACCACGCTGGGCTCGGCGGTGGGCGCGCTGGCGCTCTACCTGGTCGGCGCCTCGCTGGGTCGGGACCGGATGCGGGCCATCGTGGCCCGGCTGCCGCTGGTGAAGCTCAGCGACGTGGACCGGACCGAGGCGTGGTTCCTCCGGCACGGCGTGAAGGCCGTCTTCTTCGGTCGGATGATCCCGATCTTCCGGAGCCTGATCTCCATCCCGGCCGGGGTGGAGCGCATGCCGGTGGGCACGTTCCTGCTCTACACCACGCTGGGCAGCCTGATCTGGAACACCACCTTCGTCCTCGCCGGCTACCTGCTCGGCGACAACTGGCACCTCGTCGAGGGGTACGCGAGCACGCTCCAGAAGGTCGTGATCGTGATCTGCGCGGCGGCGGTCGCCTGGTTCGTCGGGTCCCGTGTGCTGCGCGCCCGCCGCGCCGCCCGTAACCCCGAGGGGGCCGAACCCGGTGACGCCGGGCGCGGCGAACCGGCGCTCGGTGTGCCCGATCCGGGTGGGCGCGGCACCCTCTACCGAAGCGGTACGTGGACCTCGGACGAGCGCTAGCCCGGCATGCGCTACCCAGCCTCTGCTCCACCTGTCGCCGCAGGACCCGATGACGACCGACACGCCACGGACGGGGGAGGACAGGTGACCGGAGAGCGTCGGGTCGACAGGTGGTGGGCTCGTCTCCGGCTGCCGGTCGGCGTCGCCGCCGGCAGCGCTACCGGCGTCGTCGAGCTCGCCGTCCTGGTTCTCGCGGCCGTCGCGTTCGCCGTGTCCGCGCCCGTGCCGCCGGCCGCTCGCGGGGTCGCCCGGCTCACCCGGCGGTACGCCGGATGGCTCGTCGGCCTGGAACGTGACCGGCTCCGTCGGCTGCTGCTCCCCGAGGGCGAACCACTCCCGGTCCACGAGGTGGCGACCCGGCGGCAGGTCGGCTACCTGGCGGCCCGCCTGCTGCCCGGAGCGCTCGGCCTCCTCGCGTACGCGATGCTCGGCGTCGGCCTGGTGTTGGCCGGGATCGTGGTCCGCGCGGCGGTACGTGGCGAGCTGTCCCTCCTCGACACCCTGGCACAGGCCGCCGTCGGGGTGGTGCTCCTGCTGCTCAACGTCCAGGCCCTCGCCAGCGTCGCCGCGCTGGACGTCCGGCTGGCGCGGCGGCTGCTCGGCCCCGGAAGTCGGGCCGAGCTGGCGCGGCGGGTCGACGAGTTGACAAGCAGCCGGGCCGGGGTCATCGCGGCGGTCGACGCCGAACGGCAGCGCATCGAACGCGACCTGCACGACGGCCTCCAACAGCGGCTCGTCGCCCTCGGCATGCTGCTCGGCCGGGCGCGGCGTGCCCGCGACGCCGACCGCACCGCAGCCCTGCTCGCACAGGCACACGAGGACGTGCAGCGGGCCGTCGAGGAACTGCGCGAGGTGGCGTGGCGGGTCTACCCGTCGGCGCTGGAGGGCAGCGACCTCGGCGCCGTGCTCACCATGGTCGCCCGTCGTTCCGAGGTGCCGGTGCGGATCCGCTGCGATCTGCCGATCCGCCCCGACCGGCAGATCGAGACGGTGCTGTACTTCGTGGCCTGCGAAGCGCTCACCAATGCCGCGAAGCACGCCGCCGCTACGCTGGTCGCGGTCGAGATCGGGGTACGGGAGGGTTGGGTCCGGATGCGCGTACACGATGATGGCGTCGGCGGCGCGGACCCCACCGGGCGAGGCTTGGCCGGCCTGGCCCGACGGGTCGCCGCACTGGACGGCCGGCTGCGGGTGACCAGCCCGGCCGGCGGCCCGACCACCGTGCTGGCGGAGCTGCCGTGCGGCTAGTCCTCGCCGAAGACTCGACACTGCTCCGGGAGGGCCTGACACGCCTGCTCGCCGAGGAGGAGCACGAGGTGGTCGCGGCGGTCGGCACCGCCGACGAACTGGTCGAGGCGGTCGGACGAACCCGTCCGGAGGTGGTCGTCACCGACGTCCGGATGCCGCCCACCCACACCGACGACGGGCTGCGTGCCGCCCTGGAGATCCGTCGACGTTGGCCCAGCACCGGTGTCCTGGTGCTCTCCCAGTACGTGGAGCGGCGCTTCGCCGGCCGTCTGCTCGCGGACCGTCCCGAGGGGGTCGGCTATCTGCTCAAGGACCGGGTCGCCCAGGTCGACGACTTCCTCGACGCACTGGACCGGGTGGCCGCCGGGGGCACCGCGCTCGACCCGGAGGTGGTTCGTCAGGTCGTGGCCGGCTCGGAGCGACCTGACCCGTTCGGGAGGCTCACACCCCGCGAACGGGACGTCCTGCACGAGATGGCCCAAGGCCACACGAACAGCGCTGTCGCGCAACGGCTGCACGTCTCGCAGAGCGCGGTGGAGAAGCACGTCAACGCCATCTTCGACAAGCTCGATCTCGGAGCGGCCACCGGGTACAGCCGTCGGATCCTCGCGGTGCTGCGCTACCTGGGCAGCTGATGCCCTCGTCGGGGTGATGCTGACAGGGTCCCCGATACCGGGGGTGTCCGGTTGGCTCCGATACCCCGGTTTCGCTGATCCCGAGTCGATCATGGTTCGGTGGGGCGTTTCGGGGTCGGCGTGGTCGGTGTATGTGGGCTTGATGTCCGGTCGTGGGCGGTCTGACCAGTGACCGGGTGCACCCGTGGCCCGGAATCATGGCCGGGCCGGGGTCGTTACATACCCTGACGATCGCAGCACCACCGGCTCGCCGCCCCGCCCGACGGGGTTGGAATGCGGGTCGCGGTCAGGTCGTTGCAGTCCCCACGAACGACCGCCCGGTCACCGCTTTCGCGAGGGTGCCGGTGGATGGGCCGCCCCTGGAATGACCCCGGCCCGCCGGTCGTTACATCTGGACCCGGCACCACAAGCCCCCGCTCACCGAACCTGGTACGAGCCCCGCTTGTGAGGTCGCCGCAATTTTGCGCGTCGTGAGCCTTCCGGCTTGCCGGTCGCCCACCCTCCCGACTTTTCCCCTGTTTTGTGCAGCGCCGGACGAGGTGCTCGCACCCGTGCCGCCGGCCCCCCGGTCAGTGGTTTGGGTGTTCCTACCCCCGAAGGAGCTACCCCCATGAACACGATCATGCGTAAGAGTGTGCTGTCTGTTGCTGGTCTCGCGTTCGCCGGTGGTGTGTTCGCCGGTCCGATCGCCGCCCACGCCGCCACCCCGGTCGAGGGCAAGCCCGTCGCGGCCACGGTGCAGACCAGTGCGCCGAAGCCGCAGGGCGAGCAGTCCCGGATTCCCCTGAACGACGAGCAGACCGCCAACGTGAAGGCGATCATCGCCGCGACGAAGAAGGCCGGCCTGCCCGAGCGGGCCGCGGTGATCTCGATCGCGACGAGTCTGCAGGAGTCGAAGTTGGAGAACCTGGGTCATCTGGGTGACAGCAACGACCACGACTCGCTGGGCCTGTTCCAGCAGCGCCCGAGCTCGGGTTGGGGTACTCCGGAGCAGATCACTGACCCGGCTTACTCGACGACGGCGTTCCTCAAGGGCCTCAAGCAGGTCGACGGTTGGCAGGACATGCCGTTGACCGAGGCCGCGCAGACCGTGCAGGTGTCCGCCTACCCGGACGCGTACGCCCAGTGGGAGCAGCAGGCCACCGACCTGGTCGGCCAGTACTGGAACAGCTGACCCCCACCGGCTGAACACCGACCGTTGGCCGGCACCCCACACCCGGGGTGCCGGCCAGCGGCATTCGCGGCTGCGGCGATGGGTTGTGGGGCTGGCGCGACGCAGTGTCGGGCACCCGGGGAGGCGATCACCCCGGCCTGCGACGGCGGTTGGTCGGAGATCTTGGACAGTTTCCGTCAGCGGCTAACGGAAACTGTCCAAGATCTCGCGGCGGCCCCGCCGTTCGTGGCTAGTCTCGCGCCCGCGACGGGCTTCGTGCCCACGACGGGCGCCGCGCCCGTGTCCGGGGCCTGCGCCTGCCCGCGACCGGCACCTGCCCGCGACCGGCCCGCGCCCGCGACCGGCCCGCGCCCGCGGCGGGCTTGTGCTTGCGGCGGGCTTCGCGTCCGTGACGGGCTTCGTGCCTGCGACGGGCTTCGTGCCTGCGGTGGGCTTCGCGCCCGCGGCGGGCTTCGCGACGGGTGCCGTGCCCCGCGGCCGGCTTCGCGCCTGCGGCTGGCACTGCGACCCTGACCGGCCCGACGCGGGGAACAACGCCGGGGCTTGGCTGGTTGTAGAGGGTGTCGGTGTGACTCAGTGTCCCCGGGCCTCACCTAATATCGCCTTCGCGGAATACCGTTCGGCTGGAGCCGCGTCGTGCCACTCGCCGAGAGGCGACCTGCACACCGACACCAGCGCCGCCCCCGGTCCACAAGGCCGGGGGCGGCGCTGTCTGTGCCCACCGGCCGGGCCGGGAGCGGCACAATTGCTCGGGTGACTGGTTCTCAGGCCTGGGCTGAGCAGGCTGGTTTGCTCGTACTCCCCAGTGGGGTGACGGTGCGCGGGCGCCGCATCGCCGCGGTGACCTCGCCTGCCGATTTCGCCCTGCTGTTGGCCCCCGGCCCGGAGCCGGCGTGGCCGCACCGGCGGATCCGGTGGCCCGATTTCTGGGTGCCGACCGATCGGGAGGATGCCCTGGATGCGCTGCGGGCGGCGTTGCGGCGTGCCCACGACGGGGCGCGCGTCGAGGTGGCCTGTCGGGGTGGGGTGGGTCGCACCGGAACCGCGCTGGCCGCGATGGCGATCCTCGACGGCGTGCCGGCCGAGCGGGCGGTGTCGTGGGTCCGGGAGGGGTACCACCCCAGGGCGGTGGAAACTCCCTGGCAGCGGCGCTGGCTGCGCCGCGTCGCCTGACCGCCCGCCCGCCGCGACCGCCCGCCCGCCACGCCCGCCCGCCGCGACCGCCACCCGCCCGCCCGCCGCGACCGCCACCCGCCCGCCGCTGGGCCTACCCCTGTCGGGCCGCCGGCGTGTTGACGTACTCGCGCAGGTGGGTGGCGGTGAGCGTGTCACCACGGGCGACCAGGTCGGCGGGAGTGCCGGTGAAGACGATCCGGCCGCCGTCGTGGCCGGCGCCGGGGCCCAGGTCGATGAGCCAGTCCGCGTGGGCCATGACCGCCTGGTGGTGCTCGATGACGATCACCGTGTTGCCGGCGTCGACCATCCGGTCGAGCAGGGCCAGCAGTTGGTCCACGTCGGCCAGGTGCAGGCCGGTGGTGGGTTCGTCAAGCACGTACGTGGTGGTCTTCTCGGCCAGGTGGATGGCGAGCTTGAGTCGTTGCCGTTCCCCGCCGGACAGGGTGGTCAACGGTTGGCCGAGGCTGAGGTAGCCCAGCCCGACGTCGACAAGCCGACCGAGGATGGGGTGCGGAAAGAAGGTGTACGCCTCGGTGACCGACATGGCCAGCACCTCGCTGATGTTCTTGCCGCGCAGCGTGTACGTGAGGACCTCGTCGGTGAAGCGTCGCCCCTCGCACCGTTCGCAGACGCTGGCGACGCCGGCCATCATCGCCAGGTCCGTGTAGATCAGGCCGATCCCCTTGCAGGCCGGGCAGGCGCCCTCGGAGTTGGCGCTGAACAGGGCCGCCTTGACGCCGTTGGCCTTGGCGAAGGCGGTACGGATCGGGTCGAGCAGCCCGCTGTAGGTGGCCGGGTTGCTGCGCCGGGACCCGCGGATGGGGGACTGGTCCACGATGACCACCCCGGACCGGCCGCGCAGCGAGCCGTGGATCAGTGAGCTCTTGCCGGAACCGGCGACGCCGGTGACGACGGTGAGCACGCCGAGTGGGATGTCCACGTCCACGTCGCGCAGGTTGTGCAGGTCGGCCTGGCGGATGCTGAGCTGCCCGGTCGGTGGGCGTACCTGGTCGCGCACTGTCACCCGGTGGTCCAGGTGCCGGCCGGTGAGGGTGTCGGAGCGGCGCAGAGCGGGCACGTCGCCGGTGAAGCAGATCCGGCCGCCGTCGATGCCGGCCCCCGGTCCGAGGTCGACAACGTGGTCGGCGATCGCGATGGTCTCCGGCTTGTGCTCGACCACCAGCACCGTGTTGCCCTTGTCGCGCAGCCGCAGGAGCAGGTCGTTCATCCGGGCGATGTCGTGCGGGTGCAGGCCGACTGTGGGTTCGTCGAAGACGTACGTGACGTCGGAGAGGCTGGAGCCGAGGTGCCGGACCATCTTGACCCGTTGCGCCTCACCGCCGGACAGGGTGGCGGACTCCCGGTCCAGGCTGAGGTAGCCCAGCCCGATCTCGACAAGGGACTCCAGCAGGTCCCGCAGGTTGGCGATCAGTGGCGCGACCCCCGGGTCGTCGATGCCCCGGACGAACGTCGCCAGGTCGCTGATCTGCATGGCCGAGCAGTCGGCGATGGTGCGTCCGGCGATCCGCGACGACAGGGCCGCCGCGTTGAGTCGGGTGCCGCCGCAGTCGCCGCAGGTGGTGAAGGTGACCGCCCGGTCGACGAAGGCGCGGATGTGCTGTTGCATCGACTCGCGGTCCTTGGCGAGAAGGAGCCGCTTGACCTTGACCGCCAGCCCTTCGTACGTCCAGTTGTTGCTGCCCACCTTGATCTTCGTGGCCGGCTTGTGCAGGAAGTCCTCCCACTGTTGCGCTGTGAAGTCCTGGAGTTTGACGTCCGGGTCGAAGAGGCCGGAGCCGACGATGGTCTGCCAGTACCAGGAGCCGACGGCGAAGTTGGGCACGGTGATCGCGCCGTCGTTGAGGGAGCGCTCGACGTCCACCAGCTCGCTGATGTCGAGGTCGGAGACGCGGCCCAGCCCTTCGCAGGTGAGGCACATGCCCTCGGGCAGGTTGAAGCTGAACGCCCCGGCGCCGCCGATCGACGGCTGGCCGAGTCGGCTGAAGAGGATCCGCAGCATGGCGTACGCGTCGGTGGCGGTGCCGACGGTGGAGCGGGAGTTGACGCCCATCCGCTCCTGGTCGACGACGATTGCCGCGCTGAGGTTGCGCAGCGAGTCGACGTCCGGCCGGTTGAGGTTCGGCATGAACGACTGGAGGAACGCGCTGTAGGTCTCGTTGATCATGCGCTGGGACTCGGCGGCGATGGTGCCGAAGACCAGCGACGACTTGCCTGATCCGGAGACGCCGGTGAAGACGGTCAACCGGCGCTTGGGGATGTCGACCGAGACGCTGGCGAGATTGTTCTCCCGCGCTCCGCGTACCTCGATCATCTCGTGGCTGTCGGCGGCGGACCTTGCTGGCTGCGACATGCGAACCCTTCACGGAGTCGTGGCGGGGCACTGCCCCGCCGATGCGTGCGGGTTCCATTGTCTCATTCATCCCCATGTAGAGACTTTTGGCGAACTTTCGCAGGCGGGTGAGGCGGGATCTCCCGGGAAGTCTCAAATCACGACGTAAGCGGTACGGTGGCGTGCGTGGACGTCGCCCCGAAGGACCGGCTCCGCGCCGTGGACCTGGCCGCCACCGTCGGGATCTCGGTGCAGCAGGTGCGCAACTACGTCGAGCAGGGTGTGCTGCCGCCGGCTCGGCGGACCGCCAGCGGCTACCGGATCTTCACGACCGAGCACTCCCGGGCGCTCAGGGTGGCGCGGCGGCTGGCCGAGGGGCACGGCTGGAGCCGGGCCCGGGAGATCATGACCGCGGTGCACCGGGGCGACCTGCCGGCGGCCCTCGCGGCGCTCGACGGCGGCCACGCCGAGCTGGACCGGGAACGCGCCGAGATCCGCCGGGTGCTCGGCGCCTTCGAGACCGTGCTGGCCAGCCCACCGGCGGTCCGGCCCGCGCCGCGCCGCGCCGCCCGCATCGGCGAGGTCGCCGCCCTGGTCGGGGTGCGCACCTCCCAACTACGGCTCTGGGAGCAGCGCGAACTGCTGCGGCCGGGCCGCACCCCGGGCACCAACTACCGGGTGTACGACGAGGCGGAACTCCGCGCCGCGCAGGTCATCGCGCTGCTCCGCCGGGGCGCGTACCCGTTCGAGATCATCGAGGCGGTGCTGGGGGAGCTGCGGACCACGGGCAGCCCCCAGCGGGTCCGCGCCGAACTTGCCCGCCGCGAGCAGGACCTGCACACCCGGAGCCTGCGCCGGCTGCGGGGCACTGCCGCGCTGCACGACTACCTGCGCGGTCGCGGCGAGGCGGACTGACCGACCGCATCCCGTCCCGCCGGCCGATCTTGTTGACTAGGGTCGGGCACATGAGAGCTGCGTTGCTGGCGGCCACGGCGTCCGCCATCCTGCTCGCTCCCGCGCCGGTCGCCGCCGCGGGAGGGTCCGCCGGGCCGACCGTGCGCTGCCCGCGGGCGCCGGCCCCGGCGATGTCCCGTCCGCCCCGACCCGCACCGCCGCCCGCCGTGCCCGAGCAGCGGGTGGTCGGCGGCGCGGCGCTGGACACGTCCGGCCTGGTCGTGCCGGCCGACGCGACCGCGCCACCGGCGATCACCGCCACGTCGTGGCTGGTCGCCGACCTGGACAGCGGCCAGGTGCTCGGCGGTTGCGGCCCCCACGAGTACGGCACCCCGGCCAGCGTGCAGAAGCTCCTGCTGGCGGCCACGATGCTGCCCCGGTTGGACCCGAAGCAGACGGTCACCGTCACCGAGGACGACATGAACATCGAGCCCGGCTCCTCCGCGGTGGGGCTTGTCGCTGGTGGTCGCTACACCATCGAGACCATCTGGCTGGGTCTGCTGCTCAACTCCGGCAACGAGGCCGCCAACGCGCTGGCCCGACTCGGCAGCGGTACGGACAGCGCCGCCGGCGTACGCGCCATGAACGAGCACGCCCACCACCTCGGCGCACTCCAGACCCACGCGGTCACCCCGTCGGGGCTGGACGGCAAGGGACAGTTCACAAGCGCGTACGACCTGGCGTTGATCGCCAGGGCCTGTTTCGCCGAGCCGGCCTTCCGCCGGTACGCGCTGACCGAGCAGACGCAGATTCCCACCCAGCCGGCGCAGCGCACGAAGGGTTTCCAGATCCAGAACGAGAACCAGCTCATCTACCGGTACCCGGGCGCGCTCGGCGGCAAGACCGGCTTCACCGATCTGGCCCGGCACACCTACGTGGGTGCGGCGGAACGTGGCGGTCGACGGCTGGTGGTGACCCTGTTGGGTGCCGAATCGGCGCCGCTGCGGGGCTGGGAGCAGGGTGCGGCCCTGCTGGACTGGGGTTTCACGCTGCCCCGGAACGCCTCCGTCGGCCGGCTGGTCGAAGCGGGGGAGTTGACAGCCACCGCGTCGGCGGCGCCGTCCGCGCTGGCGGGGCCCGGCGTGCCTCGGCCGGCGGCGGCCAGCGGGCCCGCGCGTACCGGCTCGGGGTGGTTGTGGTCGGTGGCCGCGGTGAGCGGCGCGGGGGTGCTGGCGCTGTTGGGCGGGCTGCTGTGGCGGCGTCGCCGCCGGCTGCCCTGACGGATCGACATCGGGCGCTGACGTCCATAGACTCCGGTCTTTCTGGCACCACGAGTCCAGGAGGATCACAGTGTCGAGTGAACTCGAACCGCGCCCCGGCGGGGCGGCACCCCGCCGGCCGGTGCGCGCCCTGTCCCGCCTCGCGGGGGTGACCGCGCTCGCCGGGGCGCTTGTCGTCGGGGCGTCCGCCGGCGCGGTCGCCGCGCCAGCCGACCCCACCAGCGCTTCCGCCGCCGCTGACGCCGCCACCCGACCGCCGCGCACCACCCACGGCCCGTGCGCGTACACCGAGACACCCGACGAGCCGGCGGCCCGGCCGGTGCCGCTGCCGCCCGACCCGGGGCGCACCCCGGCCCGGGGCAGCGTCCGGGTGACACTGACGACCAACCACGGGCCGATCGGGCTGACGCTGGACCGGGCCGCCGCGCCGTGCACCGTACAGAGCTTCCTGCACCTGGTCGGCAAGCGTTTCTACGACCGCACCCCGTGCCACCGGCTGACCGCGTACCCCACCCTGAGCGTGTTGCAGTGCGGTGACCCGTCCGGCACCGGCGAGGGCGGCCCGGGATACCGGTACCGCGACGAGCTGCCGACCGACCTGCCGCCGGCGCCCACCGACCCGACCGGGGAACGTCGGGTGTACGCCAGGGGTGTGCTGGCCATGGCCAACGCGGGGCCGGACACCAACGGCAGCCAGTTCTTCCTGGTCTACGCCAACTCGGCGCTGCGCCCCAACTACACGATCTTCGGCGAGGTCGACGCGGCCGGGCTGGCCACCCTGGACCGGATCGCCGCCGGGGGAGTGGCGCCGACCGCCGAGGACCCGGCGCCGGTCGACGGCGCGCCCGCGCTGCCGGTGACCATTCGTCGGGCCGTCCGGGCGCACCACCACCACTGATCGCGCGGCGCGGTGGGCGACCCTCGGTCGCTCACCGCTCCGGCGGGAGCGCCAGCCGGGGGTCAGCCCGCCAAGCCGAAAGTTCCGGGAGTGGATCGGAACTGGTCCAACCGGTTTCCGACCCAGTTCCGACCGTCACGACGGGCCGGGCGACCCGGACGGTGGGGCGGTGCTGTCGCGGACGACCAACTCCGTGGCGAGTTCGACCCGCGGCGAGTCGATGCCCTCGCCCTGGGCCAGGCGCAGCACGGTCCGCGCCGCCAACCGTCCCATCTCGACCAACGGCTGCCGCACAGTGGTCAGCGGTGGCGACGCCCAGCGGGCCTCCGGCAGGTCGTCGAAGCCGACGACGCTCACGTCGTCCGGCACCCGCAGCCCACGGCGCCGGATGGCCTCGTAGACGCCGAAGGCCATCTGGTCACTCGCGGCGAAGATGCCGGTCGGCGGGTCGGCGAGGTTGAGCAGCGCGGTCGCGCCGGCGAACCCGGAGGCGTGGTAGAAGTCGCCCGGGTAGACAAGCGCGTCGTCCACCGGCACCCCGGCGCTCTCCAACCCGGCCCGGTAGCCGTCGAGCCGCGCCCGGCTGCACAGCAGGTGCGTCGGCCCGGCCACCAGGCCGATGCGCCGGTGCCCGATCGCGAGCAGGTGTTCGGTCGCGGCGAGCCCGCCGGCCCAGTTGGTGGCGCCGATCGTCGGGACGTCCATGGCCGGCACCCCGGCCGGGTCGACGACCACCACCGGCACGTTGAGGCGGCGCAGTTGCGCGTGCAGCGGCGGGCTCAGGTGCGAGGTCACGAAGATGACGCCGTCGGTGGCCCGGGTGCGCAGGTTCTGCAGCCACTGCCGGGCCGCGGTGGGCTGCTGGTGGATCGCGGAGACCACAGTGCCGACACCCGCGCCGTGCCCGACGTCCTCCACGCCCCTGATGATTTCCACCGCCCAGGGGCTGTCCAGGTCGTTGAAGACCAGGTCGACGAGGCCGGCGCGGCGGACGCTGCGGCTGGTGCGTCGCCGGTAGCCGTGGTGGCGTAGCAACTCCTCGACCCGCTCCCGGGTGTCCGGGGCGACATCGGAGCGACCATTGAGCACCCGCGACACGGTCGGCACCGACACCCCGGCTTCCCGTGCGATCGCGGTGATGGTCACCCTGCGTCCGTCGTCCGCGCCCACCCGCGTCTCCTTCACCGAGCCGGAAGAACGACAGCGAGATGTCGTCAACCGAGGATCCCGGAACGGTGTGCCCGTTCCACGCGTCATCTTGCCTCACCGACGGGGGTTGACGACATGCCAGGTCGGTTCTAGCGTTCGGCGAAGTTACGGAATCTTTCCGGAAGTTCGTCGGACGAGGACGGCATGTACACCGATCTACCTGAGGAACAGTTGCGGGACTACCGCGGCGTCGTCCAGGATCCGGCGGACTTCGACGATTTCTGGGCCGACACCCTGGCGGAGGCCCGGCATGCCGGCTGGCCGGTGCGGGCCGAGCCGGTCGCGACCGAGTTGGACAGCATCGACGTGTTCGACGTGACCTTCGCGGGTTTCGCCGGCCAGACCGTGCGGGCCTGGCTGCGGGTGCCTCGCGGCGCCGCCACGGCGCTGCCGACGGTGGTCCAGTTCGCCGGCTACGGCGGCGGGCGCGGGCACCCGCTGGAGAACCTGCTCTGGGCCGCTGCGGGGTTCGCGCACCTGCAGATGGACACCCGGGGGCAGGGCTCGGGATGGAGCCGGGGCGACACCCCGGACCTCGGCGCGGCCGGCCCGGAGGCGCCCGGCGTCACCACCCGGGGGATCGCCGACCCGAAGACCTACTACTACCGACGGCTGATCACCGACGCGGTCCGGGCGGTGGACGCCGTCCGGACCCTGCCGCTTGTCGACCCGACCCGGGTGGCGGTGCTCGGGCACAGTCAGGGCGGCGGGTTGGCGCTCGCGGCCGGCGCGCTGGCGCCCGGGGTGCGGGCGGTGGTCGCGTTCGTGCCGTTCCTCTGCGACATCCCGCGCGCGGTGGTGACCACCGCCGCCCGCCCCTACCGGGAGATCCGCGACTACCTGGCGATCCACCGCGACGCCGAGGAGCGGGTGCTGGCCACCCTCGCGTACGTCGACGGTGTCAACTTCGCCCGGCGCTGCCGCCGCCCGACGCGGTACTCGGTGGCGTTGATGGACGAGATCGTGCCGCCGTCGACGGTCTACGCGGCGGTCAACGCGCACGCCGGGCCCACCGAGTTGGCGGTGTGGCGCTACAACGGCCACGAGGCCGGTGGGATCGACGACGACGAGTCGGCCCTGGTCTTCCTGCGCGCCCACCTGATCGAGGGCTGAGCGGGGCCGACCCGGAACGGGCGCATCAGGCCCGCGGTGCCGGCCCGGCTGATAGACAGGAGGGGTGGGTCACCGGATCGCCGTCGTGCTCGCGGTCGCCGCGCTGCTCGCCGGTTGCTCGCGGCCGGAGCCCCGCCCCGCGCCGCAGTCGACGCCGGTGAGTCCCACCCCCCAGCCCACCCCCGCGACGTCCCGCTCCGCCGCGGGGCGGCTGCCCGGGTTCGTGGTACTGACCGACCTCGACCCGCGCATCCACGCCGACATCCGCTACGCCACGGCGCACAACTTCGTGGGCCGCCCGATCACCGGCTACCCGGAGCCGCTGTGCCTGCTCACCCGGCAGGCCGCCGAGTCGCTGCGCCGGGTGCAGGACGCCGCGCTGGCCGGTGGACACCGCCTCAAGGTGTACGACTGCTACCGCCCGCAGCCGGCGGTGGACGACCTCGTCGCCTGGTCGAAGCGCCCCGGCGAGCAGCAGACCAAGGCCGAGTTCTACCCGGACGTGGCCAAGGACCGGCTCTTCGCCGACGGCTACATCGGGGCGCCCACCGCGCACAGCCGGGGCAGCACCATGGACCTGACGCTTGTGGACGACCCCGCCGCCGCCCAGCCCGCGTACCGGCCCGGGCAGCCGCTGGTCGCCTGCACCGCGCCCCGGGAGCGGCGCTTCGCCGACAACAGCATCGACATGGGTACGGGCTTCGACTGCTTCGACTCCCGGGCGCACACCGCCGACCCCCGCGTCAGCGCGACGGCGCGGGACAACAGGCGGTTGTTGCGACGGCTGATGACCGACGCCGGCTTCGTCAACTACGACAGGGAGTGGTGGCACTACAGCCTCCGCGACGAGCCGTACCCGGACACCTTCTTCGCCGCGCCGGTCGCCCGCTCGTCGGTCGGTTGACGGGCCGCCCGACCGCACCGCCGGCGGCACCGTCCGGCAGGATCACTGCAATGACCACCGAACGGATCGGCCCTCCGCTCACCGGCGACGAGCGGGAGACCCTGCGCGCCTTCCTCGACTTCCACCGCGCGACGCTGGCCCTCAAGTGCGAGGGTCTCTCCGACGAGGAGCTGCGCCGGCAGTCGATGCCGCCCTCCACGCTGTCCCTGCTGGGTCTGGTGCGGCACATGGCCGAGGTGGAACGCGCCTGGTTCCGGCGGGTCATCGACGGCGCGGACATCCCGCTGGTCTGGTCCGAGACCGGCGACTTCCAGCAGGCGTACGACGCCAGCTCGGCCACCCGGGCCGAGGCCTTCGACGCCTGGCAGCGCGAGGTCGAGCACGCCCGCCGGATCGAGCGGGCGGCGGCGTCGCTCGACGTGACCGGCCGGAACGTCCGTTCGGGCGAGACGGTGTCGCTGCGGCTGGTGATGCTGCACCTGATCCACGAGTACGCCCGGCACAACGGTCACGCCGACCTTCTCCGCGAGGGCGTCGACGGCACCGTGGGCGTCTAGTGCCACCCCGCACGTCAGGTCCAGTAGAGGATCCGGCAGGCCGGCACCCGCGAGGCGAGTTCGGCGGTGAACCAGCCGCGTAACTCGGCCATGGTGTCGCGCGGGTAGACGTACTTCACCGCGCCGAACCTGCCGTGTTTGCGGCTGCGCGACTCCTCGTCCATCTCCAGCCGGGTGCGCGGGTACCAGCCCAGCAGCACCTCCTTGCTGCCCGGGGTGAACCGGTGGGTGATCAGCTCGGCGGTCAGGTCCAGCTCCGGTACCCCGTCGACCGCCGCGCGGATCTGGTCGAGCAACTCGCCGTAGCGGTCCCGCCAGTCGGGCAGCGCGATGATCGGGGCGATGGTCAGCCCGACCGGGTAGCCGTCGAGCGCGAGCCGGCGCAGCGCGGCCAGCCGCTCCGGCACCCGCGCGGTGCCGCCCTCGAACCGTTCGCTGACCGGGGCGCAGTTGACGCTGAGCCGGACCCGGGTACGGCCGGCGTGCGGCAGCCCCACGAAGGTGTCCACGTCGGCGTACTTGGTGGTCCAGCGCAGTTGCACTGGCGCGTCCCAGGCGGCGAAGTGTTGCACCGCCCGCCGCCAACTGCCGGTCAGGTGCTCCAACGCGAGGGGGTCGGTGTAGCAGGACGCCTCGAAGGTGGTGCCCTCGTCGGCGCGTCGCGCGTTGCGGCTGGTCACCGTCCCGCGCCCGGCGTACGCGGCCAGCCCGGCCAGGATGTCGTCGAGGTCCGCGTACACCCGGGTCACCGGCGGGCCGGACAGGGAGCCGGCGAGGTAGCAGTACTGGCAGTGTGCCGGGCAGCCTTCGGCCAGGTCGACCCGCCAGTCGGCGCTGGGCGCGATGGGTTGCAGGGTGCGCCGCGAGGGTGGGCTGACCACGATCGCCATGGTGGCCTTGGCCCTCGCGTAGGTCTCCCGGTCGGTCTGTCCGCGTACCCCGGTGAGCCGGTTGGACCGCAGGTGTTCCACCTCGATGCCCTGGGCCTGCACCCGTTCGACGATCCGCCGGCCGTGCGGGTGCTCCAGCGCGGCCGGGGTGGCCACCACCCGGCGCGGGGTCCAGCGGCGGGCGGGCCGGGCGGCGGGTGCGAGCCCGGCGAGGTCACGGGTCGGCACCCACTCGCCGCTGGCGTCGTGTGGCGCGGCGGGCACGTCGACGGCGAGGGGCTGATCGACGTCGACGGCGTCCGGGCTGGTCATCGGGCGCGGTTACCCGTTGTCCCGGGAATCCCACCCGATCATCCGATCCATGATTGACGCCACCGGTGCCACCGCATAACCTTTCGTCTATCTGTAAACCTTGTGAACAGATGATGAAGGTCGACGCGGCGGCGCGCGTCCCCACCGAAGGGACGATCAGGTGATCGCAGAACTCTCCTCCCGTACCAGACGAATCCTGTCGTTGTTCGTCGCCCTCGTCGTCGCGGTGACCGCCGGCCTCGCGGTCAACGCCTCGCGGTCCGCGCAGGCCGCGCCGACGTTCAAGGTCCTGGCCTTCTACAACGGCACCTGGGACGCCGCGCACATCGACTTCGTCAAGGACGCCCGAGCCTGGTTCCCGCAGGCCGCCGCCCAGTACGGCTTCTCCTGGGAGGCCACCAACAACTGGAGTCTGCTGAACACCGCCAACCTGGCCCAGTACAAGGTCGTCATGTTCCTGGACGACGCGCCGCCCAGCGGGCAGCGCGCCGCGTTCCAGCAGTACATGCAGAACGGCGGGGCGTGGCTGGGCTTCCACGTCAGCGCGTGGACCGACAACCCGTCGAGCTGGAGCTGGTACTACAACACCTTCCTCGGCTCCGGCTCGTTCCAGACGAACACCTGGGGGCCGACCCGGGTCACCATGCGCGCCGACAACCGCACCCACCCGGCCACCCGGAACCTGCCCGCGACGTTCCCCTCGTCGATAAGCGAGTGGTACTCCTGGAGCAACGACCTGCGGCAGAACCCGAACATCGACATCCTCGCCTCGGTCGACGCGTCAAGCTTCCCGGTCGGCACCGACCCCAACCAGTCCTGGTACGGCGGGTACTACCCGCTGGTGTGGAGCAACAGGCAGTTCAAGATGCTCTACGCCAACTTCGGCCACAACGCCATGAACTACAGCACCAACACCGGGCTGTCGTCGACGTTCGACAGCGCGCAGCAGAACCAGCTGCTGATCGACGGTCTGCACTGGCTCGCCGGCGTCGGCACCGTCCCCCCGACCACGCCCCCGCCGACCGACGGCATCTCGCCGACCGCCTGGCACACCGCTGTCAACCGGGCCAGCGGAAAGTGCGTGGACGCGCGCGCCGCCGCCAGCGCGAACGGCACCGCCATCCAGCAGTACGCCTGCAACGGCAGCGCGGCGCAGCAGTACCAGTTCGTGCCGACCAGCGGCGGCTACCTGCGGGTCAACAACCGCACGAACAGCGCCCAGGTGCTCGACGTGACCGACCGGTCCACCGCCGACTCGGCGCCGATCCAGCTCTGGTCCTACAGCGGTGGCAACAACCAGCAGTGGCGTGCCGAATCGGAGGGCGGCGGCTACTACCGCCTTGTCAACCGGCTCAGCGGCAAGTGCCTCGACGTGCCGGGAGCGTCCACCGCGGACAGCGTCCAGCTCATCCAGTACACCTGCAACGGCACCGCGGCGCAGTCGTTCCGGCTGGTGCCGCAGCCCTGACCGGGGAGTCCACTCCCTCGCCGGGGGGAGGTGCCGCGCACGCGCGATTCCTAGCGTGAGCGGCATGACGCCAAAGGATCAGCTCACCGGGGCGTGGCGCACCGCCCACGCCCCGGTGGCGGGAGTGCCCCGATGGGCGCGAACCGCCGCCTACGCCATCCCGTTCACAGTGCTGCCGTCGGGCCTCTGGCGGCTTCCGGTCGCGTTCCACGACGGCATCGGGCTCGACGGGCGGGTGTACCTCGTCTGCCTCTCGATCGTGGCGGAGTTGATCGCGTTCACCGCCATCGGGCTCATCGCCGCCTGGGGTGAACGCTTTCCGCGCTGGATTCCCGGGCTTGGTGGCCGCCGGGTACCGACGCCGGCCGCCCTCATCCCCGCGACGCTCGGCGCGACGGTCCTGACCGTCCTGTGGACCACCGCCTTCGCCCGGATACTCGCCGGGGTGACCATGGGCGGCGAGCCGCTCCCGGCGGACTTCCCCTCCCAGGGCGGCGCGGGGGAGGCCGCGATCTTCTACGCCTGCTACCTCCCGCTGCTGCTGTGGGGACCACTGCTCGCCGCGGTCGCCTACGCCTACCACCGACGCCGGCGGGGCAGCTACGGCACCTGAGCGGCCCGACCGAACCGGGCGGCCACGGCACCCACGACGGCACGCAGCTCCGGCGGGTCGAGCACGTCGAAGTCGACCTCGATGGTGCTGAGGAAGGCGGCCAGGTTGCTCAGCGACTCCCCGCCGGTGTGCAACAGGCAGCTCCGCTCGTCGATCGCCTCCAGCAGGCCCGCCGTGGTCGGGATCCGCTGGGCCACCCGGTCGGCCGACGCGTGCAGGCGTACCCGGGCGGGGTGCGGCCAGGCGGTGGAGCCGACGCCGCGCAGCACGTGCGCCACCGCGTCGCCACCTGGCGGCTCCCGGGGGGTGAAGCGCGGGCCGGTCGGCGACCGGGGCCGGATCCGGTCGGCGCGGAAGGTCCGCCAGTCGGCCCGGTCGGTGTCCCAGCCCAGCAGGTACCAGCGCCGGCCGGTGTAGACCAGCCGGTACGGCTCGACGTCGCGCACGGTGGCCGTGCCGTCGTGCCCGGCGTAGTCGAAGCGCAGGCGCTCGGCCCGGTGCACCGCCGTCGAGATGGCGGTGAGCGTGTCGGCGTCCACTGTCGGGCCGCCGCCCGCGGCGGAGACCGTCGCGGCCCGCAGGGCGTCCACCCGGTGCCGCAACCGCGACGGCAGCGACTGCTCGAGCTTCGCCAACGCCCGCAGCGACGTCTCCTCGATTCCGGTGACCGAACCGCCGGCCGCCGCCCGCAACCCGACGGCCACCGCCACGGCCTCGTCGTCGTCGAGCAGCAGCGGCGGGAGGGCCGACCCGGCGCCGAGCCGGTAGCCTCCGGCGACCCCGGGGTGTGACTCGATCTGGTAGCCCAGCACCCGCAGGCGCTCCACGTCGGCGCGTACGGTGCGGGTGGTGACCGCCAGCCGTTCGGCCAGCTCCGCGCCGGACCACTCGCGGCGAACCTGTAGGAGGGTCAGCAGCCGCAGCAGCCGCACCGAGGTCTCCACCATGCCGGCGAGTCTGCCCTACGCGGCTTGGGAGCGCGGCTCGCCGACGGTCCGTCGCCGCCCCACGTCCGGGGCCGCCCCACGTCCGGCGCCGCCCCACATCCGGGGCAGCTCTACAGCAGGCGCGGGTGACATCAGCCCTGCCGGGGACCACGGCGAGCGGTCGCGCTCGCCGGGCTCTCACGTCGCGCGCTCCAGGAGGCTGATGCTCAGCAGCGGGTACCGCCAGCGCTGCGCCTCCCGGTAGCCGGCGCTGATCCGTTCCCGCTTGCCGGGCGTCATGTCGCCCAGCGGGTCGGCCGCGGGATCGGCCCCGATGACCCAGATGCGCGGTGGTGTGCCGAGGCAGGCGGCGTCCGGGCACTCCGTTGCCAGGAACCTGCCGTCGCTGCGCTGCGGGGCGACGCGCAGCACGTCCGGGGGGCGTGGGGCGGGCAGGTAGCGCTCGTAGATGTCCCGTGGTGACCAGGGGATGCTCGGGTGGCTGTCCGGAAACACCACGACGTCGCCGGGTCGGTAGCGGGGCCCGATGACCGACGCGACACGGTACGAGTCCTGGCTGTGACCGGCGTGGGCGCGAATGGTCACGTGTGCGGGAAGGGCGAGGACGGCCGCCAGGCCGGTCGCGACGAGGGCCGGCGACCGTCCGACGCGGACCAGGGCGCAGGCCGCGAGGACGGCCAGCGCCGGCAGCACGACAAGCACGTAGCGGGCCACCCAGACGTGCAGCTGGGTGCCGGCGAGCAGCAGCAGCGCCATCGGGACGAACGCCGCGCCGGCCAGGCAGACGTACGCCGGTTCGCGGCGGACGCCGAGAACCGCGAGGACGAGGACGAGCCCGCCGACGGCCCCGGAGTGGAAGAGCCGTTCCGGGAACGCCTGTAGGGCACCCAGATCGACAAGCTTGATCCAGGACACCTGGGCGCTCTGCCCCCAACCCCAGGCGGACAGCGCGAGCGCCGGCAGCACCCCCACGCCGGCCGCCGTCACCCACCGCCGTACGGTCCGCCAGCCGGCGGCTCGTCGGGGAAGCTGCCACCAGCCGACCGCGGCGGCGTGACCCGCGAGCATCAGCAGGCCGTTCAGCGGATGCAGCAGCCCCACGAAGCCGACCGCGGCGGCGTACCCGGCCAGGTGACGGCGCGCGGGCTCCTCCAGCAACCGGATCAGGCACCACACGGCGACAGCGGCACCGAGGATCACCAGGGCGTAGGACCGGGCTTCCTGCGCGTAGCGCGACGTCACCGGCAGGATCGCGAAGAGCAGCCCGGCCAGCAGCCCGGTCCCGGCGCCGCCGAGTCGCCGTCCGAGCGCGGTCACCACCACCGTGGCGACGGTGCAGGCGGCGACCGAGGGCAGCCGCAACGCGGCAGTGGACGTGCCGGCCACCGCGACGTACACCTTCATCAGGGCGTAGTAGGGGGTCAGGACGGCGTCCACCGAACCGGCGAGCTGCCACAGTTGCGACCAGCTCAACCGGACCGCGCCCCAGGTGGCCAACTCGTCGGCCCAGAGCGCCGGGCCGGTCAGCCGCCACCGGCCCAGCGCCAGCGCGACAAGCGCGGGGATCACCCCACTCGCCATCGTCCAGCCGGACCGGGTGTCGCTCGTCCGCCGTTCCGCGTCCGCCCGAGGTGGGTCCGGTGGGGTGGCGACGGTGGCGGCGCGACGCAACGGCCAGGTGGTGGTGATGGTGGTTCTCCCTGAACAGGGGCGGAAGTGCCCGCGCGAACCTAGCCGCGTCAGGTGAGCACGCGGCGTCGCGGAGTCGCACAGATGATGAACGGCGGCGCCGGTTAACCGGTTGCCGGACCCGCGACGGCCTGCTGAACTATCCGAAACCGCCACCAACCTTCAGGGAGCACCAATGCGCGCTGCGTCGATGTCCGGCCAGAAGGGATCTGTCGCCTATCTGAAGGACCTGACGCTGCGTGAAAACCCTGAACCTCGGCATCCTGGCTCACGTCGATGCCGGTAAGACCAGTCTGACCGAGCGGCTGTTGCACGACGTCGGTGTGACCGACCAGCTCGGCAGTGTCGACGCGGGCAGCACCCGTACGGACTCCCTGGCCCTGGAGCGACAACGCGGGATCACCATCCGCTCGGCTGTCGTCTCCTTCGTGCTGGAGGACGTGACAGTCAACCTGATCGACACGCCCGGTCACCCGGACTTCATCACCGAGGTCGAGCGGGTGCTCGGTGTGCTCGACGGCGCCGTGCTGGTGATCTCCGCAGTGGAGGGTGTGCAGCCGCAGACCCGGGTGCTGATGCGGACCCTGCGCAGGCTGCGCATCCCGACGCTGATCTTCATCAACAAGGTCGACCGGGCCGGGGCGGACCCGGAGCGGGTCGTCCGGGCCGTCGTGGAGAAGCTCACCCCGGCCGTGGTGGCGATGGGTTCGGTGACGATGCCGGGGACCCGCGACGCCCACTGCTCCTCGTGTGGTCCTTCCGACGCCGCCTTCACCGACCGGCTGCTCGACGTGCTCGCCGGGCAGGACGACGGACTGCTCGCCGACTGGGTGGCGGACGCGTCGACGGTGCCGTACCAGCGACTGCGCCTGGCGTTGGCGACGCAGACCGGCCGGGCGCTGGTGCTGCCCGTGTACGCCGGCTCGGCGATCACCGGCGCCGGGGTGGACGCGTTGATCGCCGGGATCACCGAACTGTTGCCCGCCGTCCGGGGCGACGTGGACGCCCCGATCTCCGGCACCGTGTTCGCCATCGAGCGGGGCCGGGCGGGGGAGAAGGTCGCCCTGGTCAGGCTCTTCGCCGGCACGATCCGGGTCCGTGACCGGGTCCGCGTCGGCGCGGCCGATGCCGCGCTGGTCACGGCGATACGTGTCGCCAGCCTGGGGGCCGACGTGGTGGCGTCGTCGGTCGGCGCCGGCCACATCGCCCGACTCTGGGGTCTCACGGAGGCGCGGATCGGCGACCCGGTCGGCGTACCCCCGGAACGTGCCGGCGCGGGCCGCCACTTCGCGCCACCCACGCTGGAGACGGTGGTGGTGCCGGCGCGCCCCGTCGACCGGGCCGCGCTGCACGCGGCGCTGGGTCAGCTCGCCGAGCAGGACCCGCTGATCAACCTGCGGCAGGACGACCGGCAGCACGAGATCAGCGTGTCGCTCTACGGCGAGGTGCAGAAGGAGGTCATCCAGGCCACCCTGGCTGACGACTTCGGCGTGCGGGTGACGTTCCGGGAGAGCAGCACGGTGCACGTGGAGCGGGTGTGCGGCGTCGGCGAGGCGGTCGAGGTGATCGCGGTGGCGCCCAACCCCTTCCTGGCCACCGTCGGGCTGCGGGTCGCGCCGGCGCCGACCGGCGCCGGGGTGAGTTTCCGACTCGGCGTCGAGCTGGGTTCGATGCCACCGGCCTTCTTCGCCGCCGTGGAGGAGTCCGTGCGTCGGACCCTGCGCCAGGGTCTGCGCGGGTGGGAGGTTCCCGACTGCGAGGTGACGATGACCCACGCCGGCTACTGGGCGCGGCAGAGTCACTCCCATGGCAGCTTCGACAAGAGCATGTCCAGCACGGCCGGGGACTTCCGCAATCTCACTCCGTTGGTGCTGATGGCCGCGCTCACCAGTGCCGGCACGCGGGTCCACGAGCCGGTGCACCGCTTCCGGCTGGAGGTGCCCGGTGACGTCCTCGGAGCGCTGCTGCCCGCGCTGACCCGACTGGACGCGGTGCCGACCGACACCGTCGGGCAGGGCACCTCGTACCTGGTGCGGGGCGAGATCCCCGCGGGGTTGGCGCACGCGCTGGAGCGTCGGCTACCCGCGCTGACCCGGGGTGAGGGCGTGTTGGAGACCGAGTTCGACAGGTACCGCCCGGTGTCTGGTCCCGCCCCCACCCGGGCCCGCTGGGACAACAATCCGCTGGACCGCAAGGAGTATCTGCTGGCGGTGGCCCGCCGGGTCGGCGGCCGGTAACGGCGATATCCATTGCGGACACGTCGCGGTCCTCCTACGCTCGTCCACGCAAGGTCGACCGAGCACACCCCGAAGGGAGTACGCCGTGCCACGACGCATCCGCACCGCTGCCGCCTGGCGTCTGCTCCCTGTCCGCGCGGCGCTGCTCGGCACCACCACAACCTGTGTTTGTCGGGCGCTGCGGCGCTACGAGCCGGGGTGGCGCGACTGACGCGACGCTGACGCGTCCGCCGGCCGCCCATCCCACCGGGATCGGGCGGCCGTTTCGTCTCCGTCCACCGCCGCCGGGCACCGCCCAGCTCAAACTGATCATTAACGGTCATGGCACGACAGAAGGAGACCGCTATGGGATTCACCCCTCTCGCCGGCACCCGGGCACCGGTCCGGGTCTGGACCGACCCGTACGCCATCGAGCCGCAGGCCGCCCGGCAACTGCGCAACATCGGCGCGCTGCCCTGGGTGCAGGGGGTCGCCGTCATGCCCGACGTGCACTTCGGCAAGGGCGCCACGGTCGGCTCGGTCATCGCGATGCGGCAGGCCGTCTCACCGGCGGCGGTCGGCGTCGACATCGGCTGCGGCATGTCGGCGGTGCGTACCTCGCTGACCGCCGCGGACCTGCCGGACGATCTGGCCGGGCTGCGTTCCGCGATCGAGGCCACCATCCCGGTCGGCTTCGCCCAGCGGCAGGACACTGTCGACACGCGTCGGATCCGTGGCCTGGAGCAGGCCGGCTGGGACGACTTCTGGGGCCGGTTCGCCGGCCTGGACCGGAGGGTGGCGCAGCTGGAGACGCGGGCGCGGCGGCAGCTCGGCACGCTCGGCGGGGGCAACCACTTCATCGAGGTCTGCCTGGAGCAGGGTGGCGCCGACGAGGGTCGGGTGTGGCTGATGCTGCACTCCGGGTCCCGCAACATCGGCAAGGAGCTTGCCGAGCGGCACATCGGGGTGGCCCGGGGGCTGCCGCACAACGCCGACCTGCCCGACCGGGACCTGGCGGTGTTCCTCGCCGGGACGCCGGAGATGGACGCCTACCGGCGGGACCTGTGGTGGGCGCAGGAGTACGCGCGGCGCAACCGGGCCGTCATGCTGGCCCTCCTCTGTGGGGTGGTGCGTGAGCACTTCCCGCAGGTCGGGTACGACGAGCCGATCTCGTGCCACCACAACTACGTCTCCGAGGAGAGCTACGACGGGATGGAGGTGCTTGTCACCCGGAAGGGCGCGATCCGGGCCGGCCGGGGCGACCTGGGCATCATCCCCGGCTCGATGGGCACCGGGTCGTACATCGTGCGGGGTCGGGGTAACCCGGACGCGTACTGCTCGGCCTCACACGGGGCCGGGCGGCGGATGTCGCGGGCGCAGGCCAAGCGGACGTTCAGCACCGACGACCTGGCCGCGCAGACCGACGGGGTGGAGTGCCGTAAGGACGCCGGGGTGGTCGACGAGATTCCCGGCGCGTACAAGGACATCACCGAGGTGATGGCCCAGCAGGAGGACCTGGTCGAGGTGGTGGCGCACCTCAAGCAGGTGGTCTGCGTGAAGGGCTGACGTGCCGTGCGGGCCGGGCTGACCGGCCCGCACGGCGGCGGTCAGAAGCCGGCGAAGACCCGGCGCAGTTCGTCGAGGCTCACCGCGCCGGTCGCCCGCACCCCCTCCGGAGTGTGCGCGGGCCCGAGCCGGCCGAACGCCAGCCGTAGCCACGCCTCGGCCGGGGCCACCAGCTCACCGTCGGGCTGCTCCGGCGCGTCGACAAGTTCGACCTTCTCGCCCAGCCGCAGCCCGAACGTCCGCTCCGGCGCGTGCAGCCGAACCAGCACTGTGGCCTGCCGGTCGGCCCGCTCCTGCGGCCGGCTGACCCAGCCCAGCATGCCGCCGACCAGGTCGAGCAGCAGCGGCACCGCCTCCGGCGTCACCGCCGCGAACGGGTTGAACGCCACCTCGACGTCCCACTGGTGCAGGGCGAACTCGTTGAGCCGCAGCCGGCCCGCGGTGGCCACGTCGACCGGCGCCGGCAGGAAGCCGAGGTCGATCTGGAGCGAGGCCCGGGTCTCGGCGTCCAGCGACTCGTACGCCTCGACGAGCCGCTCGTTGGCGGCGAGGAACCCGGCGGCGTGCTCGGCCGGGGCCATCGCGTCCCAGCGCGCCCAGACGCCGGGGTTGAAGTCCGCGTCCGGTGCGGGCGCGCCGGTGCGGGCGGCCTCCAGCGTCGCCAGGCCGATCTCGGCGCCGCTGCCCAGGTGGCTCAGCACCTGCGACACCTGCCACTCGCTGGCCCCCGACGGACGGAGCAGGTCGTCTTCCTTGAGGTCCCGCACGAGCGCGGCGAGTTCCTCGTGGCCCGCGCGCAGAGCCGTGATGATCTGGTCAGCAGGGGTCGACATGGATCTCCTCAAACGGATTCTCGACGATGATCGGGACGCTACCCGACGTGGCCGCCGACGGGTCCACCCCACGTTCGGAGCGGTTCCGGCTGGCGGCCACGTCGGTCAGCTCAGCCCATGTGCACGGCGCCGCCGGTCGGGACGTCCTCCTTGCGCACCTTCACCAGGATCAAGGTGGCCAGGCCGGCGAGCACGATCAGCGCCGCGCCCCAGGCGAACGCCACCCGGTAACCGTGCACCAGGGCGTCGACCTGGGTGACCGGGTTCGGCGCACGGCCGACCAGGTAGGCGGCGACCGCGCTGGTGTAGAAGGTGTTCAGCAGCGCGGTGCCCAGCGAGCCACCGATCTGCTGGGTGGCGTTGAGCGTCGCGCTGGCCGCGCCGGCGTCGTGCTCCGGCACCCCGACCAGGGCGAGGCTGGACAGCGGGACGAAGGTGAAGCCCAGCCCCAGGCCCAGGATGACCTGGGCGGGCAGCAGGTGGGTGAGGAACGAGGTGTCCGCGTCGATCTGGGTCAGCACCAGCATGCCCAGAGCGGCGAGCACGGCGCCGGCGACCATCAGCGGCTTGGCGCCCAGTCGCGGCATCAGCTGGCTGGCGCCACCGGCGGCGATCAGCACACCGGCGGTGACCGGCAGCGAGGCGAGACCCGCCTCCAGGGGCTTGTACTGCAACACCACCTGGAAGTAGAAGGTCAGGAAGAGGAACGCCCCGAACAGGCCGGCGCCGATCAGCGTCGAGGTGAGGAACGCCCCACCCCGGTTGCGGTCCAGCACGATCCGCAGCGGCAGCAGCGGGTGGCTGGAGCGCAGCTCGATCACCACGAAGGCGGCGAGCAGCACCACGCCCGCGGCGATGAAACCGAGCGTCGCGGTGGCGTCCCAGCCGTCCTCGGCGGCCTTGGTGAAGCCGTACACCAGGGAGACCAGGCCGGCGGTCACCACGACCGCACCCGGCACGTCGTAGCGGGTGTTGCCGTGTGCCCGGCTCTCCGGCACCAGCGGGAGCGCGAACGCGATAGCGATCGCGGCGACCGGGATGTTGACGAGCAGGCACCAGCGCCAGTCGGCGTACTCGGTGAGCACCCCGCCGAGCAGCAGACCGACCGCCGACCCGCCGCCGGCGATCGCGCCGTACACCGCGAACGCCTTGGCCCGCTCGGTGGCCTCGGTGAACAGCACCGTGAGCAGCGCGAGCGCGGCCGGGGCGAGCAGCGCGCCGAAGGCGCCCTGCAACGCGCGGGCGGCGAAGAGCATCCCGCCGGTGGTGGCCAGGCCGCCCAGCGCGGAGGCCAGCGCGAAGCCGGTCATGCCGACGATGAACGTGCGCTTGCGGCCCCAGTAGTCGGCGATCCGGCCGCCGAGCAGCAGCAGCCCGCCGAAGGCCAGCGTGTAGGCGGTGATCACCCACTGGCGGTTCGCGTCGGTGATGCCCAGGTCGGCCTGTGCCTTCGGCAGCGCGATGTTCACGATTGTGGCGTCCAGGACGACCATCAGCTGCGAGACCGCGATGACCGCCAGGGCGATCCAGCGCCGCGGGTGCGGCGCGCTTGTCGACGTCCCGGCGCCGGGTGCGCCGGGTGCGGTCGAGGTGGTTCCGGGCATGGTGAAGCCTTCCGTGTTGCGGATGTCGGTGAGTCAGGCCTGAGACGGGCGGTCGGGCTGGTAGCGGAGTACCGGGATCAGCACCTGGTCGACGACCTGGGTGAGGAACGCGTCGTCGGCGGGTAGGCCGTGCGCGAGGATGCGGGACATGGTGAGCGCGGGCGCGAGATCGTGGAACAACTCCCGTTCGCCGGCCTCCGGTGGGATCTCCCCGCGGGCGGCGGCCCGCACCAGGATGGCGGTGCTGGCCACCCGTCCGGCCGGCAGCACCTGGTGGCGTACCAGGCGTTCCAGCTCGGGGTTGGTCCGCATGGCGAAGGTCAGCGCCTGCATCAGGTCGCAGTCGGCAACGCAGATCGCGGCCGTGGCGCGCAGCAGCTCGATCAGGTCACCGCGCAGGCTGCCGGTGTCGGGCGGGTTGTGTACGCCCACGTGCCGGTCGCGCAGGGCGGCGACGACCAGTTCGGCCTTGCCGTCCCAGCGTCGGTAGATGGTGGCCTTGCTGACGTGGGCACGGGCCGCGACGCCGTCGATGGTCATCCGGTCGAAGCCGACCTCGCGCAGCAGGTCGATGACCACGGCGAACAGGTCGCCGTCGGTGCACCGGGGGACCCGGGCCGCCGGGACCCCGGCACCCGCTCCCACCTGCTGACCACCCAGCATCCCCGTACCCCCCGCGAAACGATGTCGTACCGACACTAGTTCTGAAATTGTGAAGGTGCAGGGTTTCGTGAGTTGCATCGCACCGAGTCAACGAAACGATCGCGTTTCCGACGGGGGTCCGGGGGATGAACCCGCCGGTCAGCTGACGGGCGCGAGGACCACCGGCACGGCCATCGTGTTGATCCGGCTGCCGTCGCGGGCGGACACCTCGTACACCTCGACGGTGCCCTTCTGCTCCCGGACCGTGCGCCAGCCGACCACCACCCGGTATCCGCCCCGGCAGCCGCTGCCGCAACTGGCGGTGCCGAACCCGGCGGCCACCTCCCGGCCGGCGGCGTCCAGCACCCGGACGCTCACCGTGGCTTCGAACACGTCGGCGGTGCCGGTGACGATGAGCGGGGCGGAGACGCGGTCACCCGGGGCCGGGTCGCTGACCACGATCGGCGGCAGCAGGTCCGCGTAGTCCGTCCGGTCGACGGGTGCGGCGCCGTCGACGCGGACCTGCCGGACGGTGGGGAACTGGGTGAGCGTCCAGACCACCTGCGCCTCGCGCAGCCGTCGCTGCGTCCGGTCGTCGGCGGAGGGGACCCGCAGCGTCGCCGTGCCGTCGGTGATCCGGGTGACCTCGAGGCCGGCCGGGACGAGGGTCCTCAGCCCGGTGGCGGACTCCGCCCGCGTGGGTCCGGCGGCCAGTTCGGTGAGGGCCAGCCGGGATGTCGCCACGGTGGCGGGCCGGGTCCGCCTGGTCGGCACGAGCTGCCCGGCGCGGACGAACCACAGCTCCACCGTCACGGTGTCCCGGGTGGTGGTGCTGGCCGGCGCGGGCGGGGGTGTCGTGGTTGCCGGTGGTGGCGCCGACGGCGGATCCGGGCGTTCGGTCGGTGCGGCACTCGACGGCGCGCCGCTCGACGCCGTGGCGCTCGCCGGCGCGACGGTGGGCGCCGGACCGAGCACCCCCGAGCGCGGGGCGCCGCACCCGCTGAGCAGCGCCGCGGCGACGAGCACCGGCGCGATGGCCCCGGCGACACCGGGCCGGCTCATCTCGCGCCGTCCGCCGCCGTCGCGGCCCCGGTGTGCCGCTGCGCGCCGTCGTCGCGGTGCTGCTGCGCACCGTCGTCGCGCTGTGGCTCGACCCGAGCGGAGGCCGGCAGCTCCAACCGGAAACAGGTGCCGGAGTCAGGCCCGCTACGAACGCTCAGCGCCCCGCCGAGCAGCGCCGTGTGCTCCCACGCGATGGCCAGCCCGAGACCGCTGCCCGGCGCGGAGCGGGACGGGTCGACCTTGTGGAACCTGTCGAACACGCGGGACAGGTGCGCCGCCGGGATGCCCGGCCCCTGGTCGCTGACCTCGAAGACGACACACGGGCCCGAACCGGTCACGGCGGCCCGGATCTCTCCGCCGCCGTGCTCGACCGCATTGCTCACCAGGTTGGCCAGCACGCGCTCCAGCCGACGCGGGTCGGTGTGCAGCGAGACCGGACCTCCGTCGACAAGCACCCGGTCCGACCAGCCACGGGTGGCGACGATTCCGCGCAGCAGCGCCAACGCGTCGACGGGCCGCAGGGCCAACCGCTCCCGCCCGGCGTCCAGCTGGGAGATCTCCATCAGGTCCTCGACCAGCCGGCGCAGCCGGACCACGTCGCCGACCAGCAACCGGGCCGCCGGCCGGGCCTCGTCGGGCACCTGGTCGAGGTGCTCGCGCAGCAGCGACGCCGCGGCCACCAGCGCGGTCACCGGGGTACGCAGCTCGTGCGCGACGTCGGCGGTGAACCGCCGCTCGCGGGCCTGCGCGGCCGACAGCGCGGCGATCTTCGACTCCAGCGCCTCGGCCATCTCGTTGAACGACGCGGCCCAGGCGCTGAACTCGTCGCGCCCGCGGACCGGCAGGCGGGTGGCGAGCAGGCCCTCGGTGAGCGCCTGCGCGGCCCGGCTGGCTCGGCCCACCGGCTCCAACGTGCGCCGGGCGAGCGCGTGACCGACCCCGGCCGCGAGCAGCACCACGAGGACCCAGCCAGCCAGTAGCGCGGTGCGCAGCTGGGCCAGGTCGCTGGCGACGTCGTCCTCCACGGTGAGCACGTACAGCTCGGCGGTCGAGCCGGGAACGCGGCCGCCGACCACCAGCAGCCGAGGGCGTTCCGCCGGCGCGCTGCGCTGGTAGCCGAGTTGCCCGCCCGCGACGGTGGCCCGCAACCGGGTGCCCAGCACCGGGGCGTACGCGGGGTGCGAGGGACGGCTCGGACCGTCGACGAGCACCACGTGCCGACCGCTGGCCTCGAAGCTGGTGAGCAGTTCCGTGCTGCGTTGCTCGGTCAACGGGACGAACTGTCCGGCGAGGACGAGCTGGTAGCGGGCGTCGGCGGCGGCCTCGTGCAGCGACGCGTCCCACCAGGACTGTCGCAGCAGCAGCCCGGTCCCGCCGGCGAGCAGTCCCGCCGAGACCCCGGCGACCAGGACGAACGCGATGGTCAGCCGGCGCCGCAGGCGGCCCGGAGACACCGCGCGTCCGGCCATCGCAGACCCTCCCGTCAGCCCGTGGACAACTTGTAGCCGGCGCCGCGCACGGTACGGACCAGCCGTGGCTGCGCGGGATCGTCCTCGATCTTGGCGCGCAGCCGCTGCACCGCCACGTCGACAAGTCGGGAGTCGCCGAGGAAGCCGTGGTTCCAGACCAGGTCCAGCAGCAGCTCCCGGGTGAAGACCTGGCCGGGTCGGCGGGCCAGTTCCAGCAGCAGGCGGAACTCGGTGGCGGTCAGCGCCACCTCCCGGCCGTGCCGCCGGACCAGGAAGCCGCCCGGGTCGATCTCCAGGCCGCCGACCTCGATGACGCTCGACGCGACCGGCGCGCTCACCCTGCGCAGCACCGAGCGGACCCGGGCCACCAACTCGGGCAGGTCGAAGGGCTTACGCAGGTAGTCGTCCGCGCCGCACTCCAACCCGACCACCACGTCGATCGTGTCGGTGCGCGCGGTCAGCATCAGGATCGGCACCTGGCTGGTGCGCCGGATCTCGCGACAGACCTCCAGGCCGTCCAGGCCGGGCAGCATGACGTCGAGCACGATCAGGTCGACCGGGTGGGCCCGCCACGCCGCGAGGGCGTGCCGCCCGTCGACGGCCGTGTCGACCCGGAAGCCGGCGCGGCGCAGACCGAGGGCGGTGACCTCCCGGATCGAGGCGTCGTCCTCGACCACCAGCACGCGGCCCTCCATCATCCGAGGGTAGACCCGGTGCCACGCTGCGTAGTCCTGGCGGAACGGTCGACATCGACGGCCGGCTGGCCCCCTGCCCGGCACCCTCCAACCGCTACGGTCAGGTGCCTTCGGCACCCCTGAACCAGTTCACACGAAAGGGCACGACGTGAAACGTCATGGCTGCGTGATCCGACTCCGCCCCGAACAGCGGGAGACCTACCTGCGGTTGCACGCCGCCGTCTGGCCGAGCGTCGAGAAGACGCTGCGCGAGGCGAACTTCCGCAACTACACCATCTTTCTTCACGACGACCTGCTCTTCGGCTACTACGAGTACGTCGGCGACGACTACGAGGCCGACCAGCGGCTGATCGCCGCGGACCCGCAGACGCAGGAGTGGTGGAAGCTGACCGACCCGTGTCAGGAGTCGATCGCCGAGCCCGGCTCGGGGGACTGGTGGGCCCCGATGCGCGAGATCTGGCACCTGGCCGACGAGGCGCCCGACCAGGCCGAGACGAGTAGTTCCTGACCCTGGCCCGGGCTGTGACCGACGGCCGGCGGTGACCGTCGGTCACCTCAGTGGGGGCGGATGCGGTAGTGAACGGTATACCTCAGAGTCATATTCATACCTCTGAGGTATACCGCCCACCGGCACATCCAGTCGTCGGCAGGCAGGCCACCCCCGACGACAGCCGAGCTGCGAGAATCGCCCGAGACCGCCTCGGCTGACGCCGGTGTCGAAAATCTTCGAGGAAATATCGGCGTGCCTGTCGATCGGGGTCGGTTCAATTCGTAGCCCTGGTGAGAGCCCGGCACAGCGACGGGCCCCGCACCCCACTGGAGGGCACGATGACCACCACCGCGACCACCACCCCCGCCGCCACGTCGACCTTCGGCGCGCTGATCCGTACCGGTCTCGTCGCCACGGTCGCCGCGAGCGCCGCCACCATGGCCGTCGCCACCGTCGGCGGTGCGGCCGGAGTCAGCCTCGACGTGGCCGACGCGCCGATTCCGGTGACGGGGTTCGGTGTGCTGACCTTCGCCTTCTCGCTGGTCGGGGTGCTCCTCGCCGCGCTGCTGTCCCGTTTCGCCAGGCATCCGCGGCGTACGTTCGTCCGCACGACGGTGGCGCTGACGGTCCTGTCGCTGGTGCCGGACGTCATCGTCGAGGCCGGGGTGGCCACCAGGGTGCTGCTGATGCTCACCCACCTGGTCGCGGCCGCGATCGTGATCCCCGCTGTCGCACGCCGTCTGGCCGCCTGACCTACCGCCATCCCACAGTCGACCCACCGGAGGATCGTCATGAAGCAGTACCTGTTGTCCGTGCACTCCGTCGAGGGCGCGCCGGAGCCGTCCGACGAGGAGGTGCAGGCCATGTTCCGGGAGACCGGCCGGATCAACGACGAGATGCAGGCGACGGGCGCCTGGGTCTTCGCCGGAGGGCTCCGCTCGCCGGACAGTGCCACAGTGGTCCGGATCGAGAACGGCGCCACCACGATGAGCGACGGACCGTTCGCCGAGACGAAGGAGCACATCGCCGGGTTCTGGGTGATCAAGTGCGCCGACCTGGATCAGGCGCTGGCCTGGGCCGAGAAGTGCGCGGCGGCCTGTGGCCCGGTCGAGGTGCGTCCCTTCGACGACCTGTCCCAGGCCTGACCGGGAGCCGGTCAGCCGACATGGACCTGGCGACCATCTACCGCGCGGAGTACGGCCGCTGCGTCGCCACGCTGGCCCGCCTCCTCGGTGACATCAACCTCGCCGAGGAGGCGGTCCAGGACGCCTTCACCACGGCGCTGCAGAAGTGGCAGACCCCGCCGCCGAACCCCGGCGCCTGGATCGTGACCACCGCCCGCAACCGCGCCGTCGACCGGCTCCGCCGGGAGTCGACCCGCGAGGCCCGGCACGCCCAGGCTCTGCTGCTGCACCACCAGGACGAGCCCCGAGAGGTGGGACCGGTGACAGACGACCAGTTGCGACTCATCTTCACCTGCTGCCACCCCGCGCTCGGCCCGGAGGCGCGGACCGCCCTCACGCTTCGCCTGCTCGGCGGTCTCGACGTACCGGAGATCGCGCGCGCCTACCTGATCCAGGAGTCGACAGTCGCGCAGCGGATCGTGCGCGCGAAGAAGAAGATCCGGGACGCCGGCATTCCCTACCGGGTACCCGCCGAACACGAGCTGCCGGACCGACTGCCGTACGTGCTCACAGTGCTCTACCTGATGTTCAACGAGGGCTACGCGTCCACCGCCGGACCGCTGATCAGAACGGACCTGTGCGCCGAGGCGATCCGGCTCGCCCGCGAGCTCGCCGCGTTGATGCCCGACGAGCCCGAGGTGCTGGGTCTGCTCGCCCTGCTGCTGCTGACCGAGGCGCGCCGCCCGGCCCGGCTCGACCCGTCCGGCGAGCTGGTGCTGCTGCCCGACCAGGACCGGTCACTGTGGAACCGGGCGCTCATCGCCGAGGGGCACGACCTGGTCCGGCGTTGCCTGCGGCGCAACCAGCCCGGCCCGTACCAGATCCAGGCCGCGATCGGCGCGGTGCACACCGACGGCGCCGCCACCGACTGGCCGCAGGTCCTGGCACTGTACGACCAGCTTCTCGCGCTCACGCCGACCCCGGTCGTCGCGCTCAACCGCGCGGTCGCCGTCGCCGAGGTGCACGGACCGGCGGTGGCCCTCGCCGGGTTGGACGGTGTCGACCTCCCGGGCTACCACCGGCTGCCGGCCACCCGGGCCGAACTGCTCGCCCGGCTCGGCCGCGACGACGAGGCCCGAGCCGCCTACGACCAGGCCATGGCACTGGCCACCAACGAGACCGAGCGGGCCCACCTACGGACCCGTCGTACCGCACTCACCAGTGAACGGAGCACATCATGACCGCCACCTACACCATCGACGTCTTCTCCAGCCTTGACGGCTTCGGCACCGCGAGCGGCAACTGGGGCGGCTACTGGGGCAAGCAGGGCCCCGAGTTGCTCGCGCACCGACTGGCCATCTACGACGAGAAGCAGAGGATGGTCTTCGGGGCCCGCACGTACCGGGTGTTCGCGCAGATGCTGGCCGCGAGCACCGAGGAGACCGGGGTCCTTGACGCCTGGGTCACCCGGATGAGGAGCCTCCCGGCGACTGTGGTGTCGAAAACGCTGGAAGGCCCCCTCGACTGGCCGGACGCGACAGTCGTGCCCGGTGACGCCGTGGACGTCGTCGCCCGGCTCAAGGAGGAGTCCGACGTGCCTCTGCGATCGCACGGCAGCCTGTCGATGAACCGGGCGCTGCTGGCCGCCGGTCTGGTCGATTTCATCCAGGTGACGATCTTCCCGGTGGTCACCGGTCAGACCGGGACGGAGCCGATCTTCCAGGGTGCGGCCGACTTCGACCTGGAGCTGGTCGAGAGCCGCATCCTCGACGGTCGCTCCCACGAACTCGTCTACCGCCCCACCCTGCACGTCTGAGCCGTCCCGGCGACCGTCAGGGTCCGATCACCACTGGTGGGCCACGTCGAGCACGATCCGGCTGTGGGTGCCCGGTCCGGCAAGCACGAGCACCCGGAACGGCAGCCGCGCCCGTACGCCGACCGCGAAGGTGCTGTAGCCCTCGAAGCTGCCGCCGAAGACGACGTCACGCAGGGTCGGGTAGCGCAGCAGGTTCGCGACGTGCTCGCCGACCGCGTACGGCACGGTGCCCTGGTGGGTGTCGTCGTACGCCGGCGCGCGCAGCGAGACCCGCAGCAGCGCGCCTCCGGCGGTGTACGGCGACAACGCCAGCCCCTCGCCCTCGGTCCACGTCTCCCCGTAGCCGACGGCGTACCCGTCGACCGGGCCGGCGAACTCGAACACCACCCGGTCGTAGCAGTCGTGTCGGCCGGTGCGCACCTCGACCAGCGGTTCGCCGCTGAGCGCGCCGGCCGACCTGTCCGCGCTGCCCCAGGTGATGCCGCAGTACGCCGACCCGGTCGTGGTGCCGGCCGCGCTGCTGCTGCCCGTGCCGACGACCAGCCCGGCGAGGACGACGGCCAGTGCTGTCAGTGCGCCTCTGATCCTCATCGTGGTTCTCCCTTCGAGAGTCGGGGCCACGTGGTGGTGACCCTCTGCCGCCACCGTCGTCCTGCCTCGGCACTGGCGCTTCGCCGTGGCGTAACCGCTGAGTAACAGTGGCTGAGACTCAGTCGACCGTGGGCGGCCGGTCGAGCGTGCGCAGCGGAGAGCAGAAGACCGGAAGCCAGGTCACCGCGTTCGCGACCGCGCCGACCACCAGCGCGGTGTGGACGCTTACGAACTGTCCGAGCATCCCGGCGAGTACTGCGCCGATGGTGAGCGCCCCGGTGAGCAGAAACCGGAAAGTGGCGTTCATCCGTCCGAGCAACACGTCCGGGGTGAGGCCCTGGCGCAGGCTGACCCCGATCACGTTGCCAATCCCCGTCCGCCAGGCCAGCGCCAGCCAACCGGCCGCCGCCACCCAGAGCATCGGCCCGGAGTCGACCAGCGTGACCAAACCGCCGAGCGGCGCGGCGAGCAGTCCGGGCAGCCAGAGCGCGCGACCGTGACCTATCCGCTCGGCGAGCGGGCGTGCGGTCACCGCGCCGAGCAGGGCACCGATCCCGCCCACGCCGAGGAACAGACCGAGGGTGGCGGCACCCAGTCCCAGCTCGCGTAGGAACACCACCGGCAGCAGGGTGGTGGACAGCTGCATGGTCAGGTTGATGCTCGCGGTCGAGAGGGCGAGCGGGCGGAGCAGGGGGTTGCCGGTCACGTGCCGGACGCCCGTGCCGAGCTGCTGAGCGAAGCCGCCCGACACCCGCGGCGGACGTCGGCTCGGCAATTCGGCACGGGTCCGGGCCAGAATCATCCCGGACACCACGAAGGTCACCGCGTCCAGCACGATCGCGACCGGTGCCGTGAGCGCCTGTACGACCAGCCCGCCCAGCCCTCGACCTGCGATCTGCATGGTCGCATTGGTGCTCATCATCAGCGCGTTCGCCGCCACCAACCGGCCCCGGCCGACCAATTCCGGCAGATAGCTCTGCGCGGCAACGTCGGCGAAGACGGTGCCGACGCCGGTCAGCAGTACCACCAGGTACAGCTGCGGGATGGTCAGCCATCCGGCCCACCATGCCACCGGCACGGATGCCACCAACGCCGCCCGGGCGAGGTCGGCGGTGACCAGGACGGCGCGGCGCGGCAGCCGGTCGACCCAGACTCCGGCTGGCAGACCGATCAGCAGGAACGCGGCGGTGCTCAGCGCACCGAGCAGCCCCACCTCAACAGGGCTTGCCGACAGCAGGGACACAGCCAACACCGGCACGGCCAACTGGCCGATGTGCAAGCCGATGCCGTCGATGAGGGCGGCGGCGTAGAGCAGACGGAAGGAGTGCGGCCAGGGGCTGGCCTGGTCCTTCGATCCGGTCGTCGTCGAGGCGGTGGTCATGCCACCACGGTGCCGGCGGCAGCGCCTCGAACCGATAGATTTGACTCTCGCCGAATCCGCCGGGGGCTTCCAATGATGCTGGTCGGTCTGAACGCGCGGGACCTGGCGATGACCCGATTCGCGGTGTCACCGCTCTGGGAAGCTGTGGCGAGCGTGCGGATCATCAAGCAGCCGCGCCAGTTTCCGGAGCATCTGGCCTGGTACGAGCGGGTCCAGCCACGCTTGGTCGGCGTGCGGTGGCAGCTCTTCGCCGAGCTGGTGCGGATGCCGACGCCGCTCATCCCGACCTTCGTCTGCCCGCCGCCGGCCACCTCGCAGCCCACCCTTGACATCGAGTTGGCGTCCCTCGTCGCCACCCCTGCCGAAGCGGTGCGGGCCAGCCTCGACGCGCTGCCGGGGCGCCGGTCGTCGTCCCTGGCAGCGCTCTATGCCGACCCGCCGCCTCACCTGACTCGGCTGGCCGAGGCCATTCGGGCGTACGTCGACGCGGTCATCGCACCCTACTGGCCCCGGATGCGCACTCTGCTGGAGCGGGAAGTGCTGCTCGGCGCAGAGCGCATGGCGACCGACGGGGTTCATGGTCTGCTCAACCACCTCGATCCCTTCGTCCGGCTGAGGGCCGACACGCTGTCGGTGGAGCACATCACCCGGAGTGGCTCGGTGCGACTCGACGGACGGGGCCTGCTGCTCGTGCCGTCGGTATTCATCGGCCGCCGGGTGTGGTCGAATTTTGGCTCTCCTGGGCAACCGGTGCTGCGCTTCCCGGCGCGGGCGGTGGCCACGCTGTGGGAACGGGGTCGGACCCCGCACGGGCACGCGCTCGCCCGGGTGCTGGGTAGGACCCGGGCGGCGCTGCTGCACGAGTTGGCCGTGCCGACCTCGACTCTGGAACTCGCCGAGCGATGCCGGCTCACCTCTGGCACCGTTTCCCAGCACCTTGGCGCGCTGCGTGACGCCGGCCTGGTCGGCACGCACCGGGTCGGGCGTTTCGTCCTATACGCCCGCACAACCGCAGCCGAGGCGCTGATCGCCGCCAACGGTACGGCTGCCCCCTGACGCCGGTGGGCGAGGCCCGCCAGGGCGTTGGCGCGACTCGGCGGTATGACGCTTCCGCTATGTCGGACCTCAGCCGTCGCCGCTCTAACATTCACGTACATCAATACCGGTGGTTATCGGCCGCCGGACGACCGCAGGGGAGTGCGTGATGTTCCGACGACAACTGAGACGTACGGCGATGGCCGTGCTGGTGGCCGTGCTGGCGGCGACCGGGGTGCAGGTCGCCACCGGCGCTCCCGCCGCCGCCGTCCGGACCGTCTACTACGACGCGAGCCGGACCGGCGAGTTCCGCACCAACTTCGACCAGGCGGCACAGATTTGGAACAGCCGGGTCAGCAACGTCCGGCTGCTGGCCGGCACCCCGGCCAGCATCACCATCTACGTCGACGACGGCTGGCCGCGGGCGCAGCCGACCGGCCTCGGCTCGGGACGGATCTGGATGGGCCGCACCGCCGTCAACCAGGGCTACGACCGCAACCGGATCGCCGCCCACGAGCTCGGCCACATCCTCGGCCTGCCGGACCGGCGCACCGGGCTCTGCTCCGACCTGATGTCCGGCAGCAGCGCCCCGGTCTCCTGCCGCAACGCGAACCCCAGCTCGACCGAGGCGAGCCGGGTGAACTCGCTGTTCGCCGGCAGCCTGGCCGCGCCGGCCAGCACGACGTACACCTGGACCGGCGTCTCGGACCTCGGGGCGACAGTGGTCGGCAGCCGGCCCGCCTGACCAGCGAGGGCATCGGAACGGGGGCGCGCGAAGGACGCCCCCGTTTGCCGCGGGGCGGTGTCACCCCACGCGATCCCACGATGCGGTACGGTGCCTGACGTATCGACATATCGGAGGTGGATTGATGCCTGCCGTCGTCGTCCTCGCGCTGACCCTCGCCCTCGCGCCCGCGCCGTCCCCGTCGACCACCTCGGGTCCGGTCGCTGATCTCCTCGGTGGCGTCGGCCGGATCGTCGACGACCTCCTCGACCAGGGTGGCGCGCCGAGCGCGCCGCCAACCGCGACCTCCACGCCGACCTCCACGCCGAGGTCGCCGGCGGTCACCGACCAGGCCAACCCGGCGCGGCCCACCACGGTTCCGACACCCGCCGGGCCGTCGGCCGCGGTCCGCGCCCCGGGCGCCCCCGTCGCCTCCGTTCGGCCCGACGGTGGCGGGGTCACGGGCTCCCGTGCTGCCGCCGTGCCCCGCAGCGACGGTGGCCCTCCCGCTCCGGTCGCCCCGCCGCCGCTCGCCAACCCCGTCCGCGACGGCTGGCCGCCGGTGTCCTACCTCCTGGTCCTGGCCGTCCTGGTGCTGCTGGCGTTGTTGCTCCTGCGCCGCCACCGTCCCGCCGCCGAGCCTGTGCCGGATCCCGCTCCCGGGCCGGATCCGGGTCCCGTGCCGGACAATGTCAGCCGGTTGCCGACCAGCCTCAACGCGGTCTACGAGCTGGGCCGGCTGGACGAGCGGCTCGCCCGGGAGCGCGGCCGCCCCACCTGAGGCCACGACCGCGGCCTCACCGCGCCGGGTACGCGCCCTCGTGCCGCGGGATGTCGTCGTCGTACGCCCCGACCGGCCCGCGGTAGCGCTCCGTGCCCGTCGGGTAGGGCCAGGCGTTCGCGGTGCAGCCGTGCAGGCCCAACGTCTGCTGCTGCATCACCGGCGCCGGCCGGCCCCGCCGGGGGCACCGCTCGTGACCGAACCCGAGCTTGTGCCCCACCTCGTGGTTGACCATGTACTCGCGGTAGGTGGACAGACTCGCGCCGTAGCCGGGCACCCCCTTGACCCAGCGCGCCACGTTGAGCACCACCCGGCCCCCGTTGCGGCACGAGGTGTAGGCGTCGGGCACGTCCTGGCAGAGCGTGTCGCGGGTGACGGGGGTCGCCAGGTAGACGGTGAAGTCGGTCGGATCGCCGGCGCCCACCCGGCGCAGCCGCCACGTCCCGCCGGCCGTCCACCCACGGGGGTCGTTCAACGTCGCGGAGATCGCCGTCGCGATGTCGCCCACCGGCAGACCCCGGATGTCGCGTTCCACGGCGATCCGGTAGCGCAGCAGTTGACCGCCGGGCGCCCCGGTGGGTGCCGACTCGGCGGGTGCCGTCGTCCAGCGGTTGCCGCCGGCGGCGGGGTAGGTGACTCCGACGGCCGGCGAGGCACTGGGTGAGATGTCGGCGACTGCGGTCGGCCGACCGGAGGCGGTGACCGCCGCCGGCCCGGTGGGCCGCGGCCCAGCGGCGACGGGATCGCTGCCGGGTTGCCCGGCGGCCGGCATTCCGCACCCGGTGAGCAGCGCCACCACCAGCAGTGACGCCGCTGAGGCGGTACGCCATCGGCGGGTAACCTTCGTCGACATGTCTCTCCCCTCGCGCCCCGATCGGCGGCGGCGCGGGGGAGAAGACGGGTGACCGCGGCGAAAAGTTGAGGTGAGGTCGACTCAACCTTTTCCCGGCCTCGCCCGTCCCTAGCGGTATGGCACGGGGAAGGGTTCACGGTGGCGCGGGGTGACGCGGAGTTCGTCGAGTTCGCGAGAGCGGCGTCCGCGCGACTGGTGCATGCCGCGTTCCTCATGACCGGCGACCACCACCAGGCCGAGGACGCCGCGCAGACCGCCCTGGTGCGCACCTATGCGTCGTGGTCGCGCGTCCACGACGACGACGCCTACGGGTACGCCCGCCGCACCCTGGTCAACCACCTGATCGACGGGTGGCGACGACCGATGCGGGAGTATCCGACCGACGAGGTGCCGGAGCCGCGGCGCGGCGACGTGGCCGACGAGGTGGCCACCCGGCGCTGGTTGATCACCATCCTCGGCGCGCTCAGCCCCCGTGAGCGGGCCATCGTCGTGCTGCGCTACTACTTCGACCTTCCGGAGGCGCAGGTGGCCCGGGAACTCGCCGTATCCGTGGGCACTGTCAAGAGCACCAGCTCGCGGGCGTTGGAGAAGCTGCGCACCGCCGCGCCGCAGACGGCTGACAGCGAGGCGTGCCGATGAGCGAGTGGGAACAGCTCCGCGACGCCATGCGGGCGACCGAGCGCCCCGAGACCGTGCTCGACCTGGACCTGGTCATGCGCGAGGGGCGGCGGCTACGGACCCGTCGGCGGGCTGCCGGAGTGGGAGCGGGAACGCTCGCGGCCGGCCTGGTCGCCGTCGTCCTGGTGGGGGTCGTCGCCCGGCCGGGCGATCCGCCCGCCCCCGAACGCCCACCGCCGGCCGCCGTCGCCCCGCCATCGGCCGCTGTCTCGCCGACGGCCCCGGACTCGGTGGAGCCGACGGCGCCGCCGACGGTGGCCCGCGACGTCCCGCCCCCGAAGCCGGTGGGCCAGCTGATCGACAGCGGGGTGCGGTACGGCGCCGACCGGCGGATGTACTACGTCGTCCGGGTGTCCGTGCCCGGTGCGCCAAAGGTGGCCATCGGGCTCGCCGCCGGTCGGCAGGCTCCGGACGGCGCACTGACCACGGACATCCTGGTCAACGACGTCGAGGGGTCCGACCGCGGGCCCGGGTTCCACGAGATCGGCTACGACGACAGCTCCTCGACCACGCCGGTGCCGACCTTCGGCTACTTCGTCGGCCCCGCCCGCCGGATCATCGGCACTGTGGACGGCCGGCAGGTTGACGCCAGGCTGGCCCGGTGGAGTATCGACAAGCAGGTGGTGATCTTCTGGTTCGAGCCGGGCCAGTTGGCCCCCGGGCAACGGCTCGACGGCATCATCGCCCGTGACGCCGACGGTCGCCGGCTCTGACGCGCTGGCTTGTCGCTCAGGCCGGATCGGTCCACCGGCGCTCGATCGTCACCGTCGTCCCCTCGGCGGTGGAGACCAGCCGCACGTCGCCGTAGGCGTTCATCAGCAACGCGCCGCGTCCCCGGTCCATCGCCGGCCGGCGGTCCCGCCAGGTGCCGAAGTCCCGCACCGAGATCCGGATCAGCCCGCCGCCGACCTGAAGCCGGACCCGCACCTCCGGCCGGCTGGGCCGCTGCGCGTGTTCGACCGCGTTGTTCATCGCCTCGGAACCGGCGAGCAGGAGATCCTCCAACACGTCCGGGTCGACGTCGAGGTCGTCCAGCGTCAGCCGGACGTCCCGACGCATCGCCGCGGCCGAGGTGGGCGCGGACGGGTAGGTCCAGTCGACGTCCAGGATGTCGCCCAGCCCGCTCCGGTCGGTCGGTGCCTGCGCCAGCGCCGGCGCGTCCCGCCCGGGTGCGACCGGCCGGGGCGGCGCGACGGCGGTGACCGGGTCGGGCCGCGTCGGCGTCGCGTCGGCCGCCGACACGGTGACGTCGCCGGTCGGGTGGCTGCGGGCCCGCCGGATGCCGGCCCGGACCCGGGCGATCAGCTCAGCCGCGGCGAACGGCTTCACCAGATAGTCGTCGGCGCCCAGGTTCAGGCCCTCCACGCTGGCCTGGCCGCCGGCGCGGGCGGACAGCACCAGCACCGGCAGGCCCCGGGTGGCCGGGTCCGCGCGGAGCCTGCGGACCAGGTCGAAACCGTCGAGCACCGGCATCATCACGTCGGTGAGGACCAGGTCCGGCGGATCGCGGTGGACCTCGTCGAGGGCCTGCCGGCCGTCGGTGACGGCCCGCACCCGCCAGCCCTGCCCAGTGAGCAGCCGACTGAGGTACGCCCGCATGTCGGAGTTGTCATCGGCGATGAGGATCCGTGCGCCGGCCAGCTCGTCCATGCCCGGACCGGACACGTCGCCGGGCTCCGTGGGATCGCCGCCCGGCTCGGTGAGCCAGCCCATCGCCTCCTCGACGGTGGCCCGGGCCGCGTCACCCCGTCCGGCCGGCGACGGCTCGGTCCCCGCCGTGCGGCCCGCCGCCGACCAGGGCAGCGCCACGGTGAACGTGCTGCCGACACCCACGCTGCTCGTCACCCGGACCGTGCCGCCCTCCAGCCGGGCCAACTCGCACGCCAGGGCGAGGCCGATGCCGGTGCCCTCGTGGCTGCGGGCGCGGGCGCCCCGGACCCGGTGGAAGCGTTCGAAGAGTTTCGGCAGGTCCGCTTCGGCGATGCCGATGCCGGTGTCCGCGACGGTGAGGCGGACCTCCTCGTCGTCGGATTCCAGGGCCACCCGGATGCTGCCGATGAACGTGTACTTCAGGGCGTTGGACAGCAGGTTCGTGACGATGCGTTCCCAGTTGACCGGGTCGAGGGCGACCGGCCGGGGCAGCGGCGGGCAGACCACCTCGAGAGTGAGCCCGGCGCGCTCGACGGCGGCCCGGAACACGCCGGCCAGCTCGGCCGTGAGCGCCGCCAGGTCGACCACGCGGGCGTCGCTGCGGGCCCGTCCGGCCTCCAGGCTGGAGAAGGTGAGCAGGCTGTTGACCAGGGTCAACAGTCGGGTGGCGTTGCGCCAGGAGGTTTCCACCCGCTCGCGCTGCACCGCCGGCAACGGCGCGGTGGCGTCGGTGAGGGCGTCGGCGAGCGGACCGAGGATCAGGGTCAGCGGGGTACGGAACTCGTGGCTGACGTTGGCGAAGAAGTCGGTCTTCACCCGGTCCAGTTCGGCAAGCGCCTCGACCCGGCGCCGCTCCTGCTCGTACTCCTGTGCGTTGCGCAGCGCCACGGCGATCTGCTGGGCCAGGAGTTGGTAGAAGGATCGGTACGCCTCGTCGAGCCCGCGGCTGGGGCTGACCCCGGCCAGCAGGACGCCGAGCGGCTGATCCTCGCCGCCGGCGGGCAGCGGCAGTGCCAGCGCGGTCCGGACCGGGTCGCCCCACGGGCCGCCGGGCAGCGGCAGCCGGTGGGCGACGTCGGGCACCGCCGTCGCTCGGCCCCGCGCGGCGTCCGCCAGCCCCCACGCGTCCGCGGCCGAGCCGGGCTCGGCCAGCTCGACGGTGTCCGGTAGCGCCCGCGCGTACCCCTTGTCGCCGCCGGTGCAGGCGACGCGCCGCAGCGCCGTGCCGTCCCGCAGGTAGATGGCGGTGAACGGCACGTCCAGCGGGTGGCCCTCGATCGCGTCGGTCAGCCGGGCGCCTGTGGCGTGCACGTCGACGGTGCGTCCGTCGCCGAGAACGGACAGGTCACGCAGCAGTCGCAGCCGGCGTTCGCCGACCACCTGCTCGGTGACCTCGCTGCACACGGTGAGGATGCCGACGGACCGGCCGTCGTCGTCGCGGACCGGGGCGTGCGAGACGCTGAAGTACGCCTCCTCGCGGTAGCCGGCCCGCTCCAGCAGCAGCCGCAGGGCGGGGACCCAGCTGGCCACTCCGGTCGCCGTGGCCTGCTCGATGAGCGGGGCGAGGACGTCCCAGCCCTCGGCCAGGGTCACCCGTACGTCGTCGCCGAGCGCGGCCGGGTGCTTGTCGCCGATCAGCGCGGAGTACGCGTCGTTGTAGAGCTGGGAGAAGCTCTCTCCCCAGAGCAGCAGCATGGGGTACCGGGACGAGAGCACCGTGCGGACCGCGGCGCGCAGGCTCTGCGGCCAGCCGGTCACCGGGCCGAGTGGAGTACGGGCCCAGTTCAGCTCTGCCATCAGCCGGCCGGTGTCACCGCCGCCGGTGAACAGGTCGGTGCCGGGTCCTGTCACGCTTGATCCGGCCCCATCGCAAGCCCCCGTTCCGGGCCCAACGACCCCTGCTGCGTTACCTACCCATCCTGGCACCTCTACTCACCTGTGCCGTAGCCGGTACCTACCGTCGAAGCGGCGGGGGTTCGGGACGAACGACCGATGCCCTCTACATCGACATCTGTAAGTGTCTCGGGTATCTCTCCAACCCCGAGGAGCCCCCATGAGAGGCAGAACGCTGAGCGCGGGTGTCGCGCTCGCCGTGTTCGCCGGGATGACGGTGACGCTGGCCGCCCAGCCGGTGGCCGCGTCGCCCACCACCGCGACAGTGGCCCGGCCGATCGCCGCGTCCGCCGCCGCCGTGGCCGCACCGGACATCTCCGTCACCAACGTCCAGGCGCATCTGACCCAGTTCAACTCCATCGCCAGCAGCAACGGTGGCAACCGCCGGGCCGGCTCGGCCGGCTACACCGCCTCGCTCAGCTACGTCAGGACCAGGTTGCAGTCGGCCGGCTACACCGTCAGTGAGCAGTACTGCTCCAGCTGCACGTACCCCTCGAACAACCTGATCGCGGAGTGGCCGGGCGGCCCGACCGACCAGGTGGTCATGTTCGGCGCGCACCTGGACAGCGTCTCGGCCGGACCGGGCATCAACGACAACGGCTCCGGCTCGGCGACCCTGCTGGAGAACGCGCTGGTCCTGGCCGCGCAGAACCCGACAGTGACGAAGAAGGTCCGGTTCGCCTGGTGGACCGACGAGGAGCAGGGGCTCAACGGCTCCCGGTTCTACGTCAACTCGCTCAACGCCACCCAGCGCGGATACATCAAGGGCTACTACAACTTCGACATGGTCGGCTCGATCAACGGCGGCTACTTCATCAACCGGGTCACCTCGAGCACGGCGGCGCCGCTGAAGGCGTACTGGGACTCGTTGGGCCTGTCGCCGGAGGAGAACGTCGAGGGTCAGGGCCGCTCCGACGACTACTACTTCCAGCAGGCCGGCATTCCCACCTCGGGCTACGCGGCCGGCGCGAGCGCCCGCAAGACCAGCTCCCAGGCGGCCAAGTGGGGCGGGACCGCCAACTCCGCGTACGACCCGTGCTACCACCGGTCCTGCGACACCACAGCGAACGTCAGCGCCACGGTGTTGAACCGGGCGGCCGACGGTGTCGCGTACGCGCTGTGGCAGCTCGCCGTCGGCGGCGGCACCCCGAGCTGCGCCGGTGGCCAGGTGGTCGGGAACGGTGGGTTCGAGAACGGCACCACCCCGTGGACCGCGTCCTCCGGCGTGATCACCAACGCCAGCGGCCAGCCGGCCCGGACCGGGTCGTACAAGGCGTGGCTGGGCGGCAACGGCAGCACCCGCACCGAGAGCCTGTACCAGTCGGTGACAGTGCCGGCCGGGTGCGCCAGCTACACGCTGTCGTTCTGGTTGCACATCGACACCGCCGAGACCACCGGTTCCACGGCGTACGACCGGCTCACCGTGCAGGTGGGTTCGACAACGCTTGCGACGTACTCGAATCTCAACGCCGCCGCCGGCTACGCCCAGCGCAGTCTGAACGTGGCCGGGTTCGCCGGGCAGACGGTGACGCTGCGGTTCACCGGCACCGAGGACTCGTCGTTGCAGACCAGCTTCGTGATCGACGATGTGACGTTGCTGGCGAGCTGACCGGGTACGCGACCGGACGAGCCGCCACCGCTGCTTCCCGGTGGCGGCTCGTCGCGTCCGAGGTCAGGGGAGTTGCGGGTAGAGCGCGGCGACGCCGCCGGCCAGCCCGGCCTGCACCTGCCGGCTGATGTCGTCGGCGACGATCTCGTACGCGTCCGTCTCGATGCCGTCGATGCCGATCCGGGCGATCGCCGCCGGGTCGGACTTCGGGCCGGTGGCGTCCGCGGCCATGTCGGTGTCCAGGTAGCCGACGTGCAGGCCGGCGACCCGGATGCCCCGCTCGGCGAGCTGGACGCGCAGCGTGTTGGTCATCGACCACTCGGCCGACTTGGCGGCGCCGTACGGGCCGTGGACCGGGGTGCCGTACCAGGACAGCACGGAGAGCACGTTGAGGATCGTGCCGCCGCCGTTGCCGGTGAGGACCGGCGCGAACGCCCGGATCATGGACAGCGTGCCGAGGTAGTGGGTCTCCAGCTCCAGCCGGATGAGGTCCAGGTCGCCGTCGAGCAGGTCGGCGTGGGTGTCGATGCCGGCGTTGTTGATCAGGAGGTTGACGTCGCCGGCCAGCGTGGCGGCGGCGGCGACCGAGGCGGGGTCGGTGATGTCGAGGCGCACCGGCGTCACGCCGGGCAGGTCGACGGTGTCCGGGTTGCGGGCGCCGGCGTAGACGGTGGCGCCACGGGCGACGAGTTCGGCGGCCAGGTGCCGGCCGAAGCCGCGGTTGGCGCCGGTGACCAGGGCGATGCTTCCTGCGATCTTCATGGCGGTGACGCTATCCCACCTGACTTCTGTTTACCAAAGTCAGCCATCTCACGACGACGACCGTCCCGATCGGGAATACGACCGGGATGCGGTCACCGCGCGGCCGGTGACGACTCGTATCCTTTCCGCGAACATCCGCACGAGCCGAGAAGGGAGACGGTGTGAGCAATCAGGCCGAGACGTTGGAGTTCCAGGCCGAGGCGCGACAGCTCCTCCAGTTGGTGGTCCACTCGATCTACTCGAACAAGGACGTCTTCCTGCGGGAACTCATCTCGAACGCGTCCGACGCGCTGGACAAGCTGAGGCTGGCCACGCTCGTCGACAAGGACCTCGTCGCCGACACCGACGACCTGCACGTCGCCCTGGAGGTCGACCGGGACGCCCGCACCCTCACCGTGCGGGACAACGGCATCGGGATGACCCGCGACGAGGTCGTCCAGCTGATCGGCACCATCGCGAAGTCCGGCACCGCCGAGCTGCTGCGCCAGCTGCGCGAATCCGCCGACGCCCGTGCCTCGCAGGACCTCATCGGCCAGTTCGGTGTCGGCTTCTACGCCGCGTTCATGGTCGCCGACCGGGTCACCCTGCTGACCCGCAAGGCCGGCGAGACCGGCGGCACCCGGTGGGAGTCCACCGGTGAGGGCACGTACTCGATCGAGGGAGTCGACGAGGCGCCGCAGGGGACCAGCGTGACCCTGCACCTCAAGCCCGTCGACACCGAGGACAACCTGCACGACTACACCGCCGAGTGGACCGTCCGGGAGATCGTCAAGCGCTACTCCGACTTCATCGCCTGGCCGATCCGGATGCGCGTCGAACGCCCCGGCGCCGACGGTGCGGACGCCACCAGCGAGGAGCAGACGCTCAACTCGATGAAGGCGCTCTGGGCGCGGCCCCGCGACGAGGTCGACGCCGCCGAGTACAACGAGTTCTACAAGCACGTCAGCCACGACTGGGCCGACCCGCTCGAGGTCGTGCACATGAAGGGCGAGGGCACCTTCGAGTACGAGGCGCTGCTCTTCCTGCCCAGCCACGCCCCGCTGGACCTGTTCTCCCCGCAGGGCCGCCGCGGCGTCCAGCTCTACGTCAAGCGCGTGTTCATCATGGACGACTGCGAGGCGCTGGTCCCCACCTACCTGCGCTTCGTCAAGGGCGTGGTCGACGCCCACGACCTGTCGCTGAACATCTCCCGCGAGATCCTCCAGCAGGACCGGCAGATCCAGATCGTTCGCCGCCGCCTGGTCAAGAAGATCCTCGCCACGGTCAAGGACCTCAAGGCCAACCACCCCGAGCGCTACCGCACCTTCTGGACCGAGTTCGGCGCCGTGGTCAAGGAAGGGCTGATCGACGACACCGACAACCGGGACACGCTGCTGGAGATCATCTCCGTGGCCTCCACCCACGACCCGGCCGAGCCCACCGACCTGGCCGGCTACGTGTCGCGGATGAAGGACGGCCAGAGCGACATCTGGTACGCCACCGGCGAATCCCGGGCCGCCATCGAGAACTCTCCGCACCTGGAGGCGTTCCGCGCCAAGGGCCACGAGGTGCTGCTGCTCACCGACCAGGTCGACGAGGTGTGGGTCGAGCGGGTCGGCACGTACGACGGCCGGCCGCTGCGCTCGATCGCCAAGGGCGAGATCGACCTGGACACCGACGAGGAGAAGCAGCAGGCCGAGGCCGAGCGCGAGCAGCAGCGACAGGAGTTCGCCGCGCTGCTCGACTGGCTGGGCACCACCCTGACCGACAGTGTCCGGGAGGTCCGTCTGTCGTCCCGGCTGACCACCTCGCCGGCCTGCGTCGTCGGCGATGCCCACGACCTCACCCCGACCCTGGAGAAGATGTACCGGGCGATGGGGCACGAGGTGCCCCCGACCAAGCGGATCCTGGAGATCAACCCCGGTCACCCGCTCGTCTCCGGGCTGCGCAAGGCCCACGAGCAGGGCACCGACCCCACCGCCCTGACCGAGACCGCCGAGCTGCTCTACGGCCTGGCGGTGCTCGCCGAGGGCGGCGAGCTGACCGACCCGGCCCGCTTCACCAGGACGCTCGCCGACCGGCTGGCGCGCACCCTGTAACCGGCGACACCCCTCCGGCCGGCGGGCCTCCCGCGCAGCGGACCCCGCCGGCCGGTCACGTCAGTGGCCCGGGATCACCAGACCGGACTCGTAGGCGACCATCACCGCCTGGGCGCGGTCGCGCAGGTTCAGTTTGGCGAGCAGGTTGCCGACGTGCGTCTTCACCGTGTGCTCGCTGAGGTGGTGGTGGGCGGCGATCTCGGCGTTGGACAGACCGGCCGCGATCAGGCGCAGCACGTCCGTCTCGCGAGCGGTCAGCGCGGTCACCGCAGCGGCCCGAGCCGGATCCGGGTGACCGCGCCTGTGCAGTTCGCCGATCACGCGTGCGGTGACGCCGGGGGCGAGCAACGCGTCGCCGGCGGCGACCACGCGGACCGCGTTCACCAGATCGGCTCGGGGAGCGTCCTTGAGCAGGAAGCCGCTCGCGCCGGCGCGCAACGCCGCGTACAGGTAGTCGTCGGTGTCGAACATGGTCAGGGCGAGGACCCGGCTCGGCGTACGGGCGCAGACCTGGCGGGTCGCGGCGACGCCGTCGAGGACGGGCATCCGCATGTCCATCAGGACGACGTCGGGTCGGTGTTCGAGGGCGGCCCGCACGGCGCCCGCGCCGTCGGCGGCCTCGGCGACCACCTCGATGTCCGGCTCGGCGCCGAGGATCGTCGCGAACCCGGCCCGGAACAGGTCCTGGTCGTCGGCGAGCACCACGCGCAGCATCAGCCGACCGCCGACGCCGACAGTGGCAGGGTGGCGGTGACGGTGAAGCCGTGCCCGTCGGAGGCCGGGCCGGTGCGCAGGCTTCCCCCGCAGGCCTGGGCCCGCTCGCGCATGCCGACGATCCCGTACCCGGGCGTGCCGGTGCCGGTGCCGGTGCCGGTGCCGGACGCCCGGTCGCCGCGGCCGTCGTCGGTGATGGACACGGTAAGCGAGTCCGGTGTGTGGTCCAGCAGGACGTGGACCGATCGCGCCCCGGCGTGCCGGACCACGTTGGTCAGGGACTCCTGCACGATCCGGTAGGCGGCGACCCCGACGTCCGCGGGCGGCGCGAACGGCGACGGGGAGGCACCCCCGACCGGCGGCCCGGCGCTGACCTCGAGGACGGCGTCGAGGCCGGTGGCGCGGACGCGATCGACAAGGACGGAAAGATGGGCAAGCCCCGGCTGGTCGAACGGCTGGTCGGCGGGTTCCCGCAGGCTGCCGACCGCGCGGCGGAGCTGGGTGGCCGCGTCCCTGCCGGTGGCCGCGATGGTGGCGAACGCGGCGTCGGCGCGGTCGGGTTGGTGGCGTACCAGGAGCGGCCCCGCCTCCGCCTGCACGACCATGACGCCGACCGCGTGGGTGAGGATGTCGTGCAGGTCGCGGGCGATGCGGGTGCGCTCGCGCAGTACGGCCGCCGCAAGGTCACCGGCGACCCGGCGATCCCGTTCGGCGCGGGCCAGGGCGTGGGTACGGCGGGCGCGGGTGCTGGTGCCCAGGGCGTACGAGAAGACGTAGGCGACCGACAGGTAGCGCAGCACCTCCACGTCCGGGTGCGGATACAGCAGCGAGAACAGCAGGCCGACGGCGGTGACCGCGATGCCGAGCAGGCGGACCGCCAGCGAGGACCGCGCCGCGAACGTGTAGAGGCAGACGAGCGGGCCGACCGGCAGCAGCGGGGGCGCGCCGAGCGAGGCCGAGACGGTCGTGGCGACCCCCACGACGACGGCGACCGGCACCAGCGCCCGGTCCCGCCACAGCACCGGGACCGACGACGCGACGGCGAGCGGCAGCACCCACCACGCACCTGGCCCGCCGGCCACTGCGGGCAGCACTGTCGCGGCGACGGCGGCCACAGTGACGGCGAGATTGACGTACCGCTTCACGACGGCAGTATCGTCCGGCCCGGCTCCTCCCCGCCTCCCTCCACAGGACCAGAACACCTCCACCCCGTACGGCGATCCGCCCCGGCCACCCTCGCCACACGATTGGCGCATGATGACGATCGTCGCCGCGCTCCTCAGTGGCCTGCTCTGGCTCGGCGGCACCGGGCTGCACCCCGTTGCCGCGCTGACCTGGCTCGCCCCGATCCCGCTGATCCTCGCCGCCGTGCGGGTACGCCAGAGGACCGCGCTCGGCGCGACGGTCCTCGCCTGGTCGATCGGGCAGCTCGGCGTGGTCGGGTACTACCTCGGCACCCTGCACCTTCCGGTCCCCGCGGTCGCCGGCGTGCTCGGCCTCGGACTCGGCCTGGCGGCCGGGACGGTCCTGCTCGCCCGCGCCCTGCTGTTGCGGGGGCGAACAGTGCGCGCCGTCCTCACCGTGCCGGCACTGTGGGTGCTCGGCGAGTACGCGGCGTCGCACCTGTTCCCGCAGGGGGCGTGGTGGAGTCTCGCGTACACGCAGGCCGACGTCCGGCCGGTCATCCAGCTGACCGCGCTCACCGGCGTCTGGGGCGTCACCTACGTGCTGCTCGCCGTCCCGATCGCCCTCGCCGCCCTGCTCGGCAGCGCACTGCCGACCCGCACCGGCCGGCTCGACCGCCCCGCCCTCGCCTGCCTGCTCGCCCTCCTGCTCGGCGCCGGCGGGTGGTCGGCCTGGTCACTGAGCCGTTCACCCGACCCGGCCGAGCCGCTGACCGTCGGCCTGGTCGCCCTGCGGCAGCCCACGGACGGGCTCCCGATCGACGAACCGTCCGGCCGGGACCTGCTCGCCCGCTACGGCGTACGGGTGGCGAACCTGACCGCCCGTGGGGCACGGATCGTCGTGCTGCCGGAGAAGGTGTTCGCCGTGACCGACACGACGCTGCCCGTGCTCGTGGACGCGCTGCGGCAGGCCGGGGCCCAGGTCGTCGTCGGCGCGGTGTTGTGGCGGGCCGGCACGGCGAGCAACGTCGCGCTGGTGCTGGACCCGGACGGCAGCGTCACGACGTACCAGAAACAGCATCTGGTCCCGGGCCTGGAGGAGTGGCTGACGCCGGGCGACGACGACGTGATCGTGGGCGGGCGGTTCGGCGTCGCCATCTGCAAGGACCTCGACTATCCCGGCCTGGTCCGGCGGTATCGGGCGGAGGGCGCCTCGGTGCTGCTCGTGCCCGCGCTGGACTTCACCTCCGACGGTTGGCTGCACGGTCGCATCGCAGTGGTCCGGGGTGTGGAGAACGGGATCACCGTGGTCCGCGCCGCCTGGCTCGGCCGGCTGACGGTCAGCGACGGCGGCGGCAGGCTGCTCGGTGAGGCCACCGGCGCAGACGCGGAGCTGCTTGTCACTGCCGCTCCGACGACGGGCTGGGGCACTGTCTACTCGCGTACGGGAGATTGGTTTCCGTTGTTGTCCCTGGTCTTGTTGGTCGTCGCCGTCGGGGGGTCGGCGTCTGGCTCCAGGAGGACAGCTGATCGCAAACGGTCCATCGTGGTCACTGCACAGAGTGACCAGGCCCGCAACCGCTGAGCGAACCCTCCAGCGTGCCTGGGTGAAGAAGTTCACAGGGGTTGGGCGATCGTCACCGACCGTGCCTAACGTCGGTCGGGTTCGCCAACGCGGACACCACGGCCGGCAACGCCAAATCCTGCCCCCGGTCGTCGGAACCCAGTCACCGGGCAGGAGCGGGGGACCCACACGTTCCTCGGTGCATGTCACCTCGGGGTGAAGCCGCCACCGTGCGGCCGGGCTCCTCGGCCCGAACCCGACAGCTCACCTCGCCGGCGTGGAGGAAGCTCACATGACGTCTGTCTACACCCCCCGTCATCGACGGGTCACCACCCGCCGCCTCGCCGTCGGCACCCTGGCCGTCGGTGCGGTCACGGGCGCCGTCGCCCTCTTCGGGCCGGCCGCCCCGGCGCAGGCCGCGGTCAACTGGGACGCGATCGCCACGTGCGAGTCCGGCGGCAACTGGAAGATCAACACCGGCAACGGCTACTACGGCGGACTGCAGTTCTCCCAGAGCACCTGGGCCGGTTACGGCGGCAAGAAGTACGCCGCCCGCGCCGACCTGGCCAGCCGCGGCGAGCAGATCGCGATCGCCGAGAAGGTGCTCGACGGGCAGGGCATCGGCGCCTGGCCGACCTGCGGCAAGAAGGGCGGCTCCGCCACGAAGCCGTCGACGAAGTCCACTGCGAAGCCGTCGACGAAGTCCACGCAGAAGCCCACTGCGAAGTCCACCGCGAAGCCCACCGAACAGCAGGAGCGGCCCTCGCGGCGAGAGCAGCCGGCGACCCGCAGCCACGAACGCACCGCGCCGACCACCGGCGGCCAGACGTACCTGGTCAAGCCGGGGGACACCCTGTCGGAGATCGCTGACGGCCACCGGGTGACCGGCGGTTGGCAGGCGCTGTACGAGCACAACCGGCAGCTGATCGGGGCCGACCCGGGCCTGATCTTCCCGGGTCAGCGGCTCAGCCTCTGATCGTCTTCCCGACGCAGCGGCTCAGCCTCTGACGGGTGACACGCGAACGCTCGGCCGGATCACCGGCCGAGCGTTCGTGCGTGTGATGCCGATCAGCCCACGCGCTCCTACCCCCGGGGAAGGCCGTCACGCCGCGGACGCGGACGCCTTCGGCCCTCGGTGCGACGTGACCGGACCGGCGTTCCAGCCCCACCGGGGAGCCGGTGCGCTGCTCTCCCCGGACCAACCCGTGCCGCCCTCCTCGCTGTCGCCGCCGTCGGTGGTCGTCTCGACCGGGGCGGGGGTGCTGCGGGCCAGGCGTATCGACTGCTCGGCGCCGGCGCGGGCCGCACAGGGCCAGGACTGCCCGGCGCACTGGAGGTTGCGGCAGTTGCCCTCGTCGTCCGGCTCGTGGGCACTGAGCACGTCGATCGCCAGCTGCCACAGCAGAGGGTCGGTCACGTCGTGCGGGCGCTCGGCGCTGCGGCTCGGTCGGTTGCTGGTGTCGTCGGACATTGCGGGTCCCCCCCTTTTCAGGCTGTACCCCACAAGGGTCACCCGTCAGCCGCTGGTTAAACCGCCGACCTGCTGTGATGTGTCTCTGGTCGCAGCGGTCGCCGGGACACCGCACGCGGATCGGTCAATCCGGCAGCAGCGGCATCTCCACGCCCGGGTCCCGGCCGAGCAGCACCGCACGGGTGAGCGCCGCCGAACCGAACCGATCCCGGACCGCGTCCACCGCGGCATCCAGCTCCGCACCCGGGTCGCTGTGGAACGGCAGCTCCGGTTGCACCGGATTGTCGTCCAGATTGCCCACCGAGACGCCGATCAGGGTCACCCCACGGCGATCTATCTCGGTCAGTGCGCCCCGTAGCAGCGCCCGCGCGGCGGCGAGCAGCGGCGTCGTGTCGGCGGTCGCCTTGCCCACCGTGTGCGAGCGGGTCGCCCGGGTGTAGTCGCCGAAACGTAGTCGCAGCATCACCGTGCGCCCGGCCCGCCCGGACGCCCGCATCCGCCGGGAGACCCGGTCGACAAGCCCGGCGAGGATGGCATCCAACTCCGCCGGGGCGTGCGGGGTACGACTGAGCGCGTGCTGCGCGCCCATCGAACCGCGACGGCGGCCGACCTGCACCGGGCGGGGGTCACGGTTGTGCGCCAACGCGTGCAGGTGCCGCCCGGCGCCCGAGCCGAGCAGGGACACCAACGCGGCCTCGCCCAGCCGGGCCACCTCGCCGACGGTACGGATCCGGTGCTTGCGCAACGTCGCCGAGGTGACCGGGCCGACGCCCCACAGCCGCTCGACCGGCAGCGGGTGCAGGAACGCCACCTCGGCGTCCGGTGCGACAACCAGCAGCCCGTCCGGCTTCGCCACCCCACTGGCCACCTTCGCCAGGAACTTCGTGCGGGCCACCCCCACCGTGATCGGCAGGTGGACCCGTGCCCACACCTCCCGGCGCAGCCGCTCGGCGATCTCGGCCGGCGACCCGACAAGCCGCCGGAGCCCACCCACGTCCAGGAACGCCTCGTCGATGGAGAGCCCCTCGACCAGCGGGGTGGTCTGTCGGAAGATCTCGAAGACCGCACGGCTCGCCGCCGTGTACGCCGACATCCGGGGCGGCACCACTATCGCTTCCGGACACAGCCGGCGCGCCTGTTGGCCACCCATCGCGCTGCGTACGCCCCGTGCCTTCGCCTCGTAGCTGGCCGCGAGGACCACGCCCCCGCCGACGATGACCGGCCGCCCGCGCAGGCGCGGGTCGTCACGCTGCTCGACCGACGCGTAGAACGCGTCAAGGTCGGCGTGCAGGATGTGGGCGCCGGACGACACGTACACATGTTCGCATGGCGTCCGGCGACGACGGCAGTGAGCTGGGCGAACGCCCGGGTCAGTCCAGGCAGAACTCGTTGCCCTCGGGGTCGGCCATGACGAGGTGACCGGCCCCCAGCGGGGGAGCGGGCTCGTGCCGGGCGAGCCGGGTGGCACCGTGCGTGGCGAGCCGTTCCGCCTCCGCTTCCAGGGCCGCCATCCGCTCGTCCCCCGCCAGCCCGGGGGCGGCCCGCACATCGACGTGTACGCGGTTCTTTACCTGCTTGGGCTCCGGCACCCGTTGGAAGAACAGCCGAGGACCCGAGCCGTCGGGGTCGACCACCGCCGAGGCGTCGTTGCGGTGCTCCGGGGGCACACCCATCGCGTCCAGCGCCTGGTCCCACGACTCGAAGTCTCCGGGGGGCGCCTGTATCTGGTAGCGGAGCGCCTCGGCCCAGAACGTCGCAAGCGCGGCCGGGTCGGCGCAGTCGAACGTGATCTGGATGTCGCGGGCCATGTCAGCTCCTTGTTTCCCTGTCTGGTCGGTCATGATCCGAAGCCTCTCGCGGATAGCGGACAGAGTCGTTCCGCTATCCGTGCAACGATCGGCGGATGAGCGTCGAGGCGACCACCGAGCGGGTCCTTCGGCTGCTGGCGCTGCTGCAACGGCGAGCGTCCTGGACGGCCAGTGAGCTCGCTGCCGAGTTGGGGGTCACCAGCCGTTGTGTGCGCCGTGACGTGCAGCGTCTGCGGGTGCTCGGTTACCCCGTGTACGAGACGACGGGCGTGGGCGGCGGCTACCAACTCGGCGCGGGCACCCGGCTGCCGCCACTGCTCCTCGACGACGAGGAGGCGATCGCGACAGCGGTCTCCCTGCGGCTCGCCTCGGGCGGCACTGTCGCCGGGGCGGGCGAGGCGGCGCTGCGGGCGCTCGCGAAGCTCGACCAGGTGATGCCGTCGCGGCTGCGCGCCGAGGTGCGGGCAGTGCACGGCTCCACGGAGACCCTGATCGGCCCGGTGGCCGAGATCGACGCGGAGGTGCTCGTGACTCTCGCACGGGCCTGTCGCGACGCCGTGCGGGTCCGGTTCACCTACGCGACCCGTGACGGCGGCCAGGAGGAGCGGACGGTCGAGCCGGTCCGGATGGTCACGACAGGTCGCCGCTGGTATCTGATGGCCTGGGACGTCGACCGCGCCGACTGGCGTACGTTCCGCCTGGATCGGATGGACGCCGCGGTGGCGACGACCTGGCGGTTCCGGGAGCGCGAACACCCGGATCCGGTCGCCTTCGTGCAGCGGTCGGTGACCGGGGCGCCGTACCGGTATGTCGCCCGGGCGCGGGTGCGCGCCCCGGCCGACCGGGTGCGGGCGGTGGTGCCGCCCCAGGTGGGGCGGGTCGAGGACGACAGCGACGGGTGGTGCGTGCTGGTCGTGGGCGGGGAGAGCCTGGACTGGCTGGCCGCGCACCTCGCCCGCCTGGATTACGAGGTGGAGGTGTTGGAGCCTCCGGAGCTGCGCGAGGCGGCCGGGCTGCTCGCCCGCCGCCTCGCCGCGATGGCCGGGGCGGCGTCCGGGCGCAGCGTGTAGTGGCGTAGCGACACCGGACTGCCGTCGGGGGCGGTCCACGGTGCGGTGCTGACGCCGGTGCACCGCCACCCGGTGCGCTCGTAGAGGGCGGTCGCCGCGGCGTCGCCGGAGGTCACGTCGAGCACCAGATCGGTGCCGCGCGCGCTCGCCCACTGCCGCGCCCGCGCCAGCAGCGCGCCGCCCAACGCCAAGCCTCGGGCGGCCGGCACCACGAAGAGACGAGCGACCTCGGCCGTCGGTCGGGCGGGCAGTCCGTTCGCCGGGCTGGGCACCCGGTGCACCGCGACGTGCCCGACAATGGCCGCGTCGGCGTCGGCGTCGGCGTCGGCGTCGGCGTCGACCGCGACCCAGGCGCGGGCCGGGTGTGGTTCGCGCAGCCAGCGGTGGGGGTCGGCGGGCCAGTTCAGCGGATACCTGTCGACCCGGTGCACCTCGGCGAGCGCCGCGACACATCCGTCGAGGTCGGTGGCGCGCCGCCGGCGGATGCGCGGTGCGATCACAGGTCGTCGAACGGGCGGGCGTAGCGGAACTCGCCCCGGATCGACTCGCGCCACGCGTTCAGTGGCCGTGCCATGAAGTACTGCGGACCCCACGGCTGCGGCGGCGTGACCCCCACGTCGACGGCGGGACGGAACCCGAAGCGCGGGTAGTACTCGGGATGCCCGAGCAGCACCACGAGGGGCTCGTCGCGGGCGTCGGCCGCGCCGAGCACCGCGTGCATCAACGCGCTGCCGACGCCGCGTCGCTGCGCGTCGGGCAGCACGCCGAGCGGCCCGAGGCCCAACGCCACCGGCTCGCCGCCCACCCGGCCGCGGGTGGCCACCACGTGCCCCACCACCTGGCCGTCCGAATCGACCGCCACCAGGGAGTACGCGGGCAGCCAGCCCTCGTCGGCGCGCAGCGCGTCGACCAGGGTCGCCTCGACCGGCAGGCTCTCGCCGTCGCCGTTCCCGTCGCCACCGGTCTTGCCGAACGCGGCGGTGTGCACCGCCCGGATGGCATCGACGTCAGCGGGTGTCTCGCGTCTGATCAGCACCGCGCCACGATACGGGTCTTCCCGGCGACGACTCCACGCGTTTATCCCGCCGAACGTCGCGCCGTGCGCGCTGCGGCGTGTGCCTTGCGTGGTGCGGCGTGCGCCGTGTGCCGTGCGTCCGACACCGCGCCCGACGACGGCGGGCCGCGTCGGGCGTGGTTCGGTCGCGCGTCAGCCGACGGCGGTGGCCGAGGGCGGGGCGCTGCCGCCCTGCGGCGCCTCCGGCGCCATCAGCCGAACGATCTCCGCCCGGTCGCTCGGCGAGGGCAGCCCCCATTCCGGCCGGTAGCCGTACACCTCGTGCAGTGGGGTGGAGCCGGTGCGGCCGTCCAGGATCTCCACGGCGTCCGTGCCGATCAGGGCGGGGTGCTCCACGCCGCAGGCCTCGGCGACCTTGGTCAGGTCGCGGCGCAACGTCCGCAGGTAGTTGGCCGCCCGGACCGACTTCAACGCCGGGTCCAGGCCCCGGGCCAGCCAGGCGTTCTGCGTGGCCACCCCGGTCGGGCAGGTGTCGGTGTGGCATTTCTGGGCCTGGACGCAGCCGATCGCCAGCATCGCCTCCCGACCCACGTTGACCATGTCGCAGCCGAGCGCGAACGCCACTACCGCGTTGTCCGGCAGGCCGAGTTTGCCGCCGCCGACGAAGACCACCTGCTCGTGCAGATCGTGCTCGGCGAAGACCCGGTAGACCCGGGAGAAGCCCTGCTGGAACGGGAGCGACACGGAGTCACTGAAGATCAGCGGTGCGGCGCCGGTGCCGCCCTCGCCACCGTCGATCGTCACGAAGTCCACGCCCCGGCCGGTGTCGCGCATCAGGTTCGCCAATTCCCGCCAGAAGCTCAGGTCGCCGACCGCCGACTTGATGCCGACCGGCAGACCCGTCTCGGTGGCCAACAGTTCCACCCAGTCGAGCAGGCTGTCACAGTCGGAGAACTCGGCGTGCCGGGAAGGGCTGACGCAGTCCACTCCGGCGGGGATGCCCCGGGTGGCGGCGATCTCGGCGGACACCTTCGCCCCGGGCAGCAGCCCACCGAGGCTCGGTTTGGCACCCTGGCTCAGCTTGATCTCCAATGCCCGCACGGGCGCGCCGGCGACCAGGTCCTTCAGGCGGTCGAGGCTGAATCGGCCGTGCTCGTCCCGGCAGCCGAAGTACGCAGTGCCGAGTTGGAAGACCAGCTCACCGCCGTTGCGGTGGTACGGCGACAGGCCGCCCTCGCCGGTGTTCTGTAGACAGCCGGCGAGCGCGGCCCCCTTGTTCAGCGCGGTGACGGCGTTGCCGGAGAGCGATCCGAAGCTCATCCCGGAGATGTTGACGACCGACTCCGGGCGGAAGGCGCGGGCTCGCCCCCGGGCCGCGCCGAGCACCTTCGCGCAGGGCAACCGGACGTCGTGCCCGGCGGTCGGGGTCGACGGCGGCACCGCCCGGCCGAACGTGCGGTGCTTGATGATCGGGTAACCGCGGGTGTGCTCGATGTCGTTGTCAGTGCCGAAGCCGAAGTAGTTGTTCTCCTGCTTCGCCGACGCGTACACCCAGCGGCGCTGGTCACGGGTGAACGGCCGCTCCTCGTCGTTGCCGGCCACGATGTACTGCCGAAGCTCCGGCCCGATCGCCTCCAACAGGTAACGGGCGCGGCCGAGCACCGGGAAGTTGCGCAGCAACGCGTGGTCGCGCTGGATCAGATCCCGCGCGGCGAGCGCCGCGACGGCGGCGGCGACGGCGGGTACGGCTCGACGGGCCCATCTCATGCCGGGAACTCTTTCCGTCCGAACGGCGGATCAAACCGGTGAGCTGGCTGGTGGCGGTGCGGCCGCGACCCGCACCGCCACCCGAGGCTCAGCGGTGCCGGAACGACTCGCGGACCGACCCGCCGACGATCGCGCACCACGTGCTCGTGCTCAGCTTGCCGTTGCGGGGCAGCCCGTGCAGCGCCTGAAGGTCCTGCACCGCCGTCCGGGTGGCGTGGTCGTACGCCCCGGTGACGGTGACCGCGTACCCCTTGGTGGCGAGGATTTCCTGCACCGCCGTGACCGGGGCTCCGCTGGCGTGCTGGTCCAACTCCGGCGCCAGCGTCTCCCAGGTCGGCGGGGTGAGGGTGGCGTCCACGTCCACCGCGATGCCGTTGCGGGCCTGCCAGTCCTGCACGGCTGCCACTGTCGCGGCGTCGAACGTGCCGCTGACGGTCACCGCGTAGCCCCGGTGGGCGAGCAGGTGCTGCACCACCCGGACGGAGGGGGAGTTGACGAAGCGCCACAGGTCCGGCCAGCGGCGCGCGGGCACGTCACCGAGCTTGGTGCCGAGGGCGGCGTGCACCCGCCGCCGCAGCTCCGGGAACTGCCGGTAGAAGGCCGCGCCCGGGCACTGGGTGGTGCGGAAGTCCCAGTGGCCGAAGATGTCGTGCGCGTGCAGCCCGTACTGTCGGCAGATCGCCACGCAGAGCTTGACCAGCGAGTCGGTCAACGCCTCGGGCGGAGTCTCGGTGACGTAGGTGCCCTCGTTCTCGATGCCGATGGCCCGGCCGTTCTCTCCCGGGCAGTGCGCCGAGATCATCTGTCGGTCGCCGGCTTCGAGGCGCTCCAGGCTGCCCCGGCGGCCCTCCAGCACGTAGCCGCCGCGGCTCACCGTGAAGTGCTGGCCGGTGTCCGACCAGCCGTTGCCGTCCATGTGCAGGTCCTGGCAGTCGTGGGCCAGCTTGACCGCCTGCTCGCGGGAGTAGTCGGTGACGTTCGGGAACGCCATGTGGTGCACGATGATCTTGTTGGTGGCGATGGCGCTCACCGAGAGCGGGTCCTTCGGCGGGCGGGCGGCCCACTCGTCGCAGCTGATGATCCAGTCCAGGTCGGTGCCCGGGGCGGCCTGGGCCGCGCCCGGGAAGGCGAGTTCGCTCCCGACGACGGCGACCGTGGCGGCGCCGAGACCGGCCCGCAGCAGCGTCCGGCGATCCACTTCGGAATGGTCGACGTGCATTGCATCTCCTCCTGCGGCCGACGGCGGGGGATGAAAAGTAGCTCCAGTGGCCGCACGCACTCCGGAGAATATTGCCAGGACTCGCCCGCGCGCTAGAGGGTCGGACCCGTGATCCGGCTGAGCGGGCCATCAGTGGCTGGCGTTTCCCCACGTCGGGTGGAGGGTAGGTCGGGGACTGACCATCCCCGGCTGCGCGTAAAGGAATGACCAGATGAGTGACAACGTCAGCGACGCGGTGGGCGACGCCCTCCGCTCGGTGATGCTCTTCCTGCCCAAGGCCGTCGCCTTCCTGGCGATCCTGGTGGCTGGTTGGCTGATCGCCAAGGCCGTGTTGAAGATCGTGGAGAAGATCCTGGAGCGGGTGGGCTTCGACCGCGCCGTCGAACGCGGCGGCATCCGTCGGGCGTTGAGCCGCTCCCGGTACGACGCCAGCGACATCGTCGCGAAGCTCGTCTACTACGCGGTGCTGCTGTTCACCCTCCAGCTCGCCTTCGGCATCTGGGGGCCGAACCCGATCTCCGACCTGCTCGCCGCGGTGATCTCGTGGTTGCCCCGAGCCTTCGTCGCGATCGTCATCGTCGTGGTCGCCGCCGCCATCGCCAACGCGGTAAAGGACATCATCAGTGGCGCGCTCGGCGGGCTGTCGTACGGCCGGGTGCTTGCCACCATCGCCTCGGTGTTCATCCTCGGCCTCGGCGTCATCGCCGCGCTGAACCAGATCGGGGTGGCCACCGCGGTCACCACGCCCGTGCTGATCGCCGTGCTGGCCACGATCGGCGGCATCCTCGTCGTCGGTGTCGGCGGCGGTCTGATCCGTCCGATGCAGAGTCGTTGGGAGTCGTGGCTGACCCGCGCGGAGCAGGAGTCGCAGCTAATCGCCGAGCACGCCCAGGCGTACCGGGCCGGTCGCCGCGACGCCGAGGCCGAGCTGGCCCGCCGGTCGGCCACCACCAGCGGCGCGGAGGCCACCCAGGTGGTGACCCGGCCCGCCGATTCGGAGGCCACCCAGGTGGTGACCCGACCGGCCGATTCGGAGGCCACCCAGGTGGTGACCCGACCGGCCGATTCGGAGGCCACGCAGGTGGTCAGCCGCGATGCCGACACCACCCAGGTGGTCGGCCGGGACGCCGACACGACCCAGGGGGTCAGCCGCGATGCCGACACGACCCAGGGGGTCAACCGCGATGCCGACACGACGCAGGTGGTCAACCGGCGCGACGCCGACACGACCCAGGTGATCAGCACGGGTGCCGGCGGAACGGTGCCCGGGCAGCGGGCCGGCGACGACAGCGAGACCACCACTGTCATCCCGCCGGTCGACCCGAACCGCCGCTGATTCGCCGCGCCGCCAGCGGGGTGGGGTCCGGAAGGGACCCCACCCCGCGGTCTTTTCCCCGGCACGCCGAAAGCGCTCGCCGACGCCGCGGGACGCGGCTAGCATCGCCGACATGACCTGGCGACATTGATCCCGCACCGTAGGCCGAAACCGTGGGCCGCCACGGGCACCGCACGTCCGGTGTCCGTCTCCACTCCCACGGGAAGGCCTCATGATCCACATCGCCGCACGCGTGCCCGACCCGCCGGTTCGCCGGCTGACGACCACCCTCTACGGGTACGCGTTCCTCAGTGACCTCGTGCTGCTCTACCCGCTGTACGTGGTGTTCTTCGCCGACACCGGGCTGTCGGTGGGGCAGATCTCGTCGCTCTTCGTCATCTGGTCGGCGGCGGGCCTCCTGTTCGAGGTGCCCTCCGGCGCGTGGGCCGACGTGGTGTCCCGCCGGCTGCTGCTGTGCCTCGCCCCGCTGGTGACCGCCACCGGGTACGCGCTCTGGGTGTGGCTGCCGTCGTACCCGGCGTTCGCTGTCGGCTTCCTGCTCTGGGGCGCCGGCGGCGCGTTGGTGTCCGGTGCGCTGGAGGCGTTGGTGTGGACCGAGTTGGACCGGCTCGGCGCCGTCGGGCGGTATGCCCGTGTGCTCGGGCGTGCCCGCACGGCGGGAGTGTTGGGCGCGGTGGTCTCCGGGGTGCTCGCCGGCCCGGTGTTCGCCGTCGGCGGGTACCCGGCGGTCGCCGTGGCCAGCGTGCTCGCCTGCCTGCTCGCCGCGGTGGTCGCCGCCCGGTTCCCGGAACATCGCCCACCGGCCGCCGAGCCGACCCGACCGACATCCGAGCGGGACGACGACGATGGTGACCTGGGCTGGTGGGAGACGCTGCGGGCCGGCCTGACACAGGTCCGGACGCGACCGCCGGTCCGGGCGGCGGTACTGCTGGTCGCCGTCGTGGCCGCCGACTGGGGTGCGCTTGACGAGTACACCCCGCTGCTGGCGCTGGACACCGGTGTCGGAGCGCGGGCGGTGCCGCTGCTGCTCCTGCTGCTCTGGGCGGGGGTGACCGTCGGCGGGCTGCTCGCCCCGGTCGGGGAGCGGCTGAGGCACCGGGGCTACGCCGCCCTGCTGGGCCTGGTCGGCGTCGCGCTGGCCGGGGGTGCCCTGCTGCGGCACCCGGGCGGTTTCGTGCTGCTCGCGGTGGCGTTCGGCGCCGCGCAACTGGCCACCGTGCTGGCCGACGCGCGACTCCAGGCACGCATCGTCGGCACCAGCCGAGCCACCGTCACGTCACTGGCCGGGATGGTCACCGACCTGCTGATCATCGGGACGTACGCCGGCTACGGGCTCGTCGCGACAGCGGCCGGCGACGCTGTGGCGTTCGCGGTGACGGCCGGGCCGTACCTCGTCATGGGGCTGGTGCTGCTGTGCCGCCGTCGGCGCGGTGCGGCCGCGCCAACCCTCAGCACCGCGAGCGTCGTGGGCGGCCCCGGCCGATGACGGCCCGGCGGCGGTGCCCGTAGCTCAGCCGGCCAGGTGCAGGAACGACCACTGGTGGCCGTCGAGGTCCCGGAAGCCGCGCATGTACATCGGCCCGTTCGCCGTCCCCGGCCCGAGCGCCTCCCCGCCGGCGACCGCGGCCCGGTCGACAAGCTCGTCGACCTGCTCCCGGCTGCCCACCGACAGGCCGACGATGACCTCCCGGTTGGTTGCCGTGTCCGTGGTGGCGACGCCGGTGTACGTCTCGAAGGCCGAGCGGAGGTGCAGCATCAGTCGGGTGCTGTCGGAGATGGTGAGCATCATGCTGTCGCCGTCCGGCTCGGTCTGGTCGCTGGTGAAGCCGAGCGCCTGGTAGAACTCGGCGGCGGTGGTCAGGTCCCGCACCGGCAGGTTGATGAATGTCATGGTCATCGGTGGTCTCCGTTCGCCCCGAGCCTACGGCAGAGTCGACCGCCGGCGCAGGAATCAGGGCAGGTCGCCGTCGAGGTAGACCCATCGGCCGTCCTCGCGGACGAACCTGCTGTGTTCGGTGACGGTGCCGGGGCGGCCCGCGTCCCGGTAGTGGGCGTGGAACGTCACGGTGCCGGCGGTGTCGAGCAGGCCGCCCCGCTCGGTGTCGATGATCTCCAGCCGGGTCCACCGCTGCCCCGGGCTCAGCTCAAGGTCCTCCGGCCGGGTCGAGGAGTGCCAGCTGCGCAGCAGGTAACCGGTGTCGCCCAGGGCGAAGGCGCTGAACCGGGAGCGCATCAACGCCTCGGCGGTCGGCGCCTGCGCGTCGCCGGCGTGCACGGGCGCGCAACAGTCGGCGTACGCCTGGCCGGAGCCGCACGGGCAGGCCGGCCCCGTCGTCGTGCCCGCCCGTCGTCGTCCCGCGCCCTTACCCACGTCGCCATCCTGCCGCACCGCCGAGCGACAGCGACGGCGGGCCGTCACCGGCCCAGCGCCACCGGCAGGGGCACCGGCCGTTTCGCGACCCGGTCGTCCCCGGACGACCGGCCCCGCAGGTGCCGGACCAGCCAGGGCAGCAGGTGCCGGCGGGTCCAGGCCAGCTCGGCGCCGAGCACCTCGGCCCGGCGTCGCAGCGGTGCCGGCGGCAACGGGACCTTCCAGGAGTCGTCGAACCCGGGCAGACCGACGGTGTACGCCAGCGCGGCGGCGATCCGCTCGTGCCCGGCGCTGTTGGCGTGCAGCCGGTCGTCGCTCCACAGCCGGGGATCGGAGGCGACCGGGAGGGCGCCCAGGTCGACGAGGGAGGCGCCGGTCCGCGCGGTGGCGGCCCGCATCGCCTCGTTGAGGGCGAGCATCCGACCCCGCAGCGGCCGGGCCAGGGGCATCACGGTGGCGGGATCCGGCATCGTGAACGTCAGCACAGTGGCGCCCTGCCCGACGAGCGCCTGCTGCATCGCCGCGACATCGCCGGCGACCTGGTCCGCGTCGAAGGACGGGCGCAGCACGTCGTTCATGCCGGCGACCACGGTGGCCAGGTCGGGTGCGAGGTCGAGGGCGGGCTGGAGCTGCTCGGCCCGGATCTGCGCGGTGGTCCGGCCCCGGATGGCCAGGTTCGCGTAGTCCAGGCCGCCGCCCTGGGCGCGGGCCACCGCCAGGGCGAACCGGTCGGCCCAACCGCGGTAGCCACCCGCCTCGTCCGGGTCGTCGAGCCCTTCGGTGGTGCTGTCGCCGATCGCCACGTACCGCTGCCACATCACGGGTGCGAGGTTAGCCGCTGCCCGCCCGGCGCCGCACGCCCCGCGGTGGGAGCGGGAACGTGATCAGAGCCAACCGGAGCGGCGGAACAGGCGGTACAGGCCCAGCGCGACGACAGCCATCAGGGTGAGGGCGCCCGCGTAGCCGTAGCGCCAGGCCAGCTCGGGCATGTGGTCGAAGTTCATGCCGTAGATGCCGGCGATGCCGGTCTGGGTGGCCGCGATGGCCGCCCACGCCGCGATCTTGCGCATGTCGTTGTTCTGTTCGACGGCGAGCTGTGCCAGCCGGGACTGCACGATCGAGGTGAGCAGATCGTCGTACGCGGCGACCCGGTCGACGGCCCGCCCCAACCGGCCGTCCACGTCGACGAACCAGCGGTGCAGGGCGCGTGGTGGGCCGTCGGGGTCGAGCAGCGTCCGCATCGGCGCCTGCAAGGGCAGCACCGCCCGTTTGAATTCCACCACCTCCCGTTTGAGCTGGTAGATGTGCTGGATGTCGGCACTGCGGTCGCGGGCGAACACCGCCTCCTCGACCCGTTCCAGGTCCCGCTCCACGTGCCCGGCCACCTCCAGGTAGGAGTCGACCATCCGGGCGCAGACCGCGTACGCCACCGCCCAGGGCCCGGCGGCCAGCAGCGCGGGACGGCGCTCGATGTCGGCGCGGACGCTGCGCAGCGCCCCGGCGGCGCCGTGCCGCACGGTGATGGCGAACCGGTCTCCGAGCAGCACCATCACGTCCCCGGTGTCGATCACCTCGGAGGTGTCGGTCAGCTCGTCGTGTTCCACGTACCCGGCGGTGCGCAGCACCAGCAGCGTGACCGGACCGTGCCGCTGCACGGTGGGCCGGTGCCCGTCGGCGAGCGCCTGCTCGACTGTCAGTTCGTCGAGGCCGAAAGTCTTGCCCACCGCGGCGAGCACGGCCGGCCCCGGGTCGTGCAGGCCCAGCCACACGAAGGAGTTTCGGCCGTGCCGCGCCCGGGCGTACGCGTCGGCGTAGTGCCGCTGGCCGGGCTCGCGCCGACCGTCGACGTAGACGGCGCAGTCGACCACCGCGTCCGGGTTGGACCGGCGTGGGGTGGGGGAGTCGCCCTCGGCCCGGCCGAGCAGTCGACGGGCCAGCGCGCGTACGCCTCGACCCGCCCGGTCCCGTACCGGTTGCTGACCCACCGCGTGCCTCCCCGTCGTCCGCGCACCACCCCGGTCACGGTGCCCGCAGGGATGGTGTCACCGCATTCTGCCGAGCAGGGTCCGGCTCGCGACAGGCGGGCGACGGTGCTCAGGCGGTGCGGGTGGCGAAGACGACGACGTTGTCGACGTAGTTGCCGGTCGTGGCGTCGAACCGGCCGCCGCAGGTGATCAGGCGCAGTCCGGCGGCGTCCGCCGGGCCGTAGACCAGCGTGGTGGGAAAGTGCTCCTTCGGGTACGCGCGGACGTCGTCCACTGTGAACGTGGCGACCTGCGCGTCGGCACGGGTGATCTGGATCTGCGCGCCGCTGCGCAGCCGACCGAGGTTGAAGAAGACCGCCGGACCGGCGGGGGAGTCGACGTGTCCCACCAGGACCGCGTTGCCGGTTTCGCCGGGGCTGGCCCCGTGCCGGTACCAGCCGGCGAGGGTGGGCCGATCCAGTGGTGGCACCTCCAGCACGCCGGCGGCGTTCGCGCCGACCGGGACGACCTCGGCGCGTACGTCGATGGCGGGGATCCGCACCCGGACCGGCGCGGCGCGGGGCAGCGGTGCCAGGTCCGGTGCGGGGTGGGTGCGACTCGGCGCGTCGGCCGGCGGTCGTGGTGGCCGCGTCGGGTCGGCGGTGAGGCCGACGGTGATCAGCCCGAGTCCTGTCACACCGAGCAGGGCCACCGCGGCCGGTAGGGTCCGCCGCCACCACACGTGGGCACACCTCCGTAGGGCATCGTCGGGGTGCCCGCGCCGGTGTCACCGGTGCGGGCACCCGTCCTCAGGGATGGAGCAGTCGCCGATCAGGCGACAGTGGACACCGGACGTCGCCGGCGGATCAGGACCACCGCGCCGGCGAGGGCGGTGCCGAGCAGGGTGCCGCCGGCGGCCAGAGCGCCGGTGTCGCGGCTGTCACCGCCGGAGCCAGCCGGTGCGCCGCCGATCGGGGTGACGGTGAACGTCGCGGTGCCGGCCGAGCTGCCGTCGCCGCAGGTCGCCGCCACCGTGTACGTACCCAGGGTGAATCCGGCGGTGAAGAGTTCGGCGCTCAGCCCGCCGCCGGCGGCGGCCGTTGTGGATCGGACGTTCTGGTCGCGGTTGGGGCCGGTGACCCGGAAGAGGGCGTCACCCGCCTTCGGGTTGCAGGTCGTCGCGGTGAGCACGACGGTCCCACCGACCGGGGTGGTGGCCGGTGACACGGTGGTGTCGGCCAGTGCGGCGCCTGGCAGCAGGAGCGTGCCGAGGCCCACGCCGAGCGCCGCCGAGCAGAGTGCTGTTGAGACCTTCATACGCGTCTTCCCTCACTTTTCGTCCGCTGACTGCGTGGGACGTCGTTCGGGTGGCCAACTCCGTGACTAGCACCGGTGTGCCCAACACTAGGTGGGTTGGGTCCTCGATCAGGTGAAAATGAGAAATCCTCGTTGCCGTCACGTGTCCGCCCGAAGGCCGGGAGAGCTGCGCAAAGCCCCGGACGGCCCGACCGGCGCCGGTACTCCGATCGATGTCCCCCTGCCCGGGCTGTCGCCGCTGGGTCGATGGCGAGGTATGGCGTCGGCTGTCCGCGATCGGGCGGGACCCGAGCGGTCGGCCGGCGGGTTACGCCGGGATCGGCTCGCCGGTCTCCAGCAGGGTCTTGAGGCTGGCCATCAGCTCCGGCCAGCCACCGCTGCCCTCCAGTTGACCGCTGATCGCCCGATGCATCTCGCTGTCCGGGGAAAAGTCGTCGTGGACGACTGTCAGCCGGACGGCCGCGTCCCCGTGTGGCTCGATCTCGAAGGTCACCTTCGACCGACGCTCACCGAGCCGGGCGGCCAGGTCCTCGGGTGACCAGCCGAAGTGCTCGGCGTGCTCGGGCTGGAAGCCGTGCCAGCTGTACGAGAGGCGACGGTACGGCTCGGCGACGAGCACCCGCTGACCGAGGTCGCGTGGCTCGGCGTCCGGCGCGTCCTGCCACAGCACCGGGGATCCGACCTGCCAGTCGGACGCCAGGGCCGCTCCGCCCCAGTAGCGGCGGGTGAAGGCCGGTTCGGTGAGCGCGGCCCAGAGCCGCTGCGGGGTGGTCCTGACGTAGGTGGTGTAGACGAACGTGGGGCTCTCCATGGGCTGTTGCTCCAATGCGGTGCTCAGGTCGGCGAGCGCGGCGGCTCGCTCGCGGTCGTATCGGCTGAGCCATCTGTCGGCGATGGCGTTGATCGGCGCGGCGTTCAGGTAGTGCACCTTGTCCCGGCCGCGCCGGATGCTCGTGACGAGGTGGGCCGCCTCCAGCACCGAGAGGTGCTTGCTGACCGCCTGTCGGCTCGTCGCCAGCCCGTCGCAGAGGTCCCGCAGGGTCTGGCCATTGCGTTCGTTGAGCCGGTCGAGCAGTCGACGCCGGCTGGGATCGGCCAGCGCCCGGAAAACGTCGTCCATCGCCCCTCCGTCAACAGGCAACCATTTGGTTGCATGTCAACGTAGGCAACCAGACGGTTGCCTGTCAATTCGTCAGGGCTTCTGCCTCCGCGATAAATCCGTGGGGAGCCGGGGAGGGCACTGATAGGTTCGCTCGCCGTGACACAGGAAACGACGGCCGGTCTGGGAACGGTGTTCGCCCGCCTCTGGGCGGCCAGCACCCTGTCGGCCCTGGGCAGCGGGCTGGCGACCGTCGCCGCGCCGCTGTTCGTCGCGTCGCGTACCGACGATCCGCTCGTGGTGGCCGCGGCGTCCGCCGTGGCCTGGCTGCCGTGGTTGCTGTTCGCCCTGCCGGGCGGCGTTCTGGTGGACCGGATGGACCGCCGCCGCCTCATGATCGTCATCGACCTGGTGCGGGTGGTCGCGCTCGCCGTCCTGGCCACGGCGATTATGACCGGTCACTCCGGGGTGGCACTGCTGTACGTGGTGCTCTTCGTGATCAACACTGGTGAGATCGTCTTCCGCTCGGCCAGCCAGGCGATGCTGCCGACCGTGGTGCCCCGGCACCGCCTGGAGCGGGCCAACGGCTGGCTCGGCGGCGGCACCACCCTCATGAACGGGATGCTCGCCGGCCCGCTCGGCGGGTTCCTGTTCGCGGTCTCGGCGGGCAGCCCGTTCCTCGTCAACGCCGTCACGTACGCCCTCAGCGCCGTACTGGTGGCGCTGATCGGCGGTGACTTCCGGGCCGCCGCGACCGACTCCGAGGCACGGTCGACCCGATCGATGCGCGCCGAGATCGTCGAAGGGCTGCGCTGGCTGGCCCACCAGCGGCTGTTGCGCACGATGGCCATGCTGATCGGCCTGCTCAACGTGACCCTCACCGCCGCGCTCGCGGTGCTCGTGCTGCTCGCCGCCGAGCGGCTGCGACTCGGGTCCGTCGGTTACGGGCTGCTGTTCACCTGCATGGCCGTCGGCGGGGTGCTCGGCGCGCTCCTCGGCGACCGGCTCATCGCCTGGATCAGCCCCACCTGGACCATCCGGGTCGGGCTGCTGATCGAGGCGGGGCTGCACCTGGCGTTGGCCGCGTCCCGCAGCACCATCGTGGTCGGGATCGCGCTCTTCGCCTTCGGCGTGCACGGCGCGCTCTGGAACATCGTGGCGAACTCCCTGCGCCAACGACTCACCCCACCGACACTGCAAGGACGGGTGGCCAGCACGACCCTCTTCGTGGCGGCGGGGGGCAACTGCGTCGGCGCGCTGCTGGGCGGGCTGCTCGCCGCCCGGTTCGGCATCACCGCGCCGTACTGGGTCGGCTTGGCGGTGGCCATCGGCGTCTCCGCCGCCACCTGGCGGGTCTTCGACCGCGCGGTGGTGGCGCGTGCCTACGCCGACCCGACCCCGGTCGAGCAGCGACCCACGCTGGTGCCCTGAGCCCTGCGTCGGGTGGCGGCGCGCGACCGGGCGTGGCGGTGTGGCAGCGTGGTGCGGTGACCGATTCCGCGCCGCTCGATGTCGACCTCGCGCTGCTCGGCGGTGGCGGCGCGGCGTCGTTGCTGCTCGCCGCGCTGGATCGGCACGGCGTCCGGGGCCTGCGCATCGCCGTCGTCGATCCGGTCCGCCGGCGCGGTCAGGACCGCACCTGGGCGTTCTGGGGCCAACCGGGCACCGACCTGGACCCGCTGCTCAGCGCGAGCTGGCAGCAGGTCGAGGTGGCGACGACGGCCCGGCGCCGCGTCCTGGACCTCACCCCGCTGCGGTACGCCATGCTCCGCTCCGGCCCGGTCTACGACCGGGCTGCCGCAGCCGAGCGCCGACTGGACGCCACCCGGATCGTCGCGCCCGCCGAGACGGTGACCGACGACGGCGCCCGGGTGCTGGTGCGCACCGGCGACGGGCGCGCCGTGCGGGCCGCCTGGGTGCTCGACTCCCGCCCCCGCCCACCGGCGCGAGCGGGGCGGACCACCTGGTTGCAGCACTTCCGCGGCTGGTGGTTGGCGGCCGAGCGGCCCGTCTTCGACCCGGCCCGCGCGGTGCTGATGGACTTCCGCACCCCGCAGCCACGCCGGGGCGTCTCCTTCGGGTACGTGCTGCCGGTCAGCGACAGGTACGCCCTTGTCGAGTACACGGAGTTCTCACCCGACCTGCTCACCGACGCCGGGTACGACGCGGCGCTGGCCGGTTACCGGGACCTGCTCGGGCTCGACCCGGCCGGGCTGCGGGTGCGCGAGGTGGAGAACGGGGTGATCCCGATGACCGATGCGCCGTTCCCGGTCCGGCCCTCGCCCCGGGTGGTCCGGCTCGGTACGGCCGGTGGCGCGACCCGCCCCTCCACCGGATTCACGTTCTCCGCCATGTACCGCCAGGCCGACCAGGTGGCCCGCGCCCTCGCGGCGGGCCGACCGCCGGTGCCGCAGGCGGCGTATCCGCGCCGGCACCGTTGGATGGACGCGGTGGCCCTGCGCGCGCTGGACCGGGGCGGGGTCAGCGGTCCGGAGTTCTTCGACCGGCTCTTCGACCGCAACCCGGCCGAGCGGGTGCTGCGCTTCCTCGACGGCGGCACCACCCCGGCCGAGGAGGTCGCGATCATGAACTCCACCCGGCTGTTGCCGATGATCGCCGCCACCGCCGGCGACGCGGCGCACCGCGTCCGCGACCGGCTGCGCCCGCCGCGTCCCGCACCGGCCGTCCCGCCCGCGGTGGTGGGCGACACCGTCGGCGCGAAGCCCGGCACACCTCCCGTCGGGTAGTGCGCCGCGCCAACCAGCGCCGGGCGCTGCGCCGCGCCAACCAGCGCCGGGCGCCGCGCCGCGCCAACCAGCGCCGGGCACCGCGCCGCGCCAACCCCGGCCTGATGTCCTCCAGCGCCTGTAGACCTGCCCCAGATGTGGGGCAGGACGTCCCGGTGTCGTGCCCCAGATGTGGGGCAGGACGCTCGCGGTGTCGTGCCCCAGGGGTGGGGCGGGACGCCCCGCGTCGGGTGGTCGACGCGACCCGGTGGTGTCGTGTGCCGACGCGCCGGCCCCGGCCCCGCGCGGCAGTCCCGCCGTCACCGCCCGGTAGGTTGCCGGGCATGGTGGACGTGGCGGCCGGCAGGGGCGTGCAGATCTGGACCGACGGGGCGTGCAGCGGCAACCCCGGGCCGGGCGGTTGGGGCGCCCTGTTGCGCTACGGCGACCACGAGCGGGAGTTGTGCGGTGGCGAGGCCACACCGACCACCAACAACCGGATGGAGCTGATGGCGGCCATCCAGGCGTTGGAGAGCCTGAACCGGCCGGTCACCGTCGAGCTGCACACCGACAGCACGTACGTGCGCAACGGCATCACCAGTTGGCTGGCGTCCTGGAAGCGCAACGGCTGGCGGACCGCCGCGAAGCAGCCGGTGAAGAACGCCGACCTGTGGCAGCGGCTGGAGGCGGCCTGCGAACGGCACGAGGTCACCTGGCTGTGGGTCAAGGGGCACAACGGCCACCCGGAGAACGAGCGGGCCGACGGGCTGGCGAACAAGGGCATGACCGAGGCGCGGGCGGCGCTGGCCAGCCGCTGATCCCGGGTCAGCGGTTCGCGTCGGGGTGCCCCGGCATTGTCGACCCGCCGCCGCTGCTGCCGGACGAACCACCGGCGACACCTGAGTTGTCGGGCTCGGTGACGATGTCCGGCCGGACGTCGGTGTCCGCCGGTGCGGGGACCTCGGTGTCCGCCTCGACCTGCACCAACGGCACCTGGCCGGCCTCATCCTCGCTGTGCTGCGGGTTGCCCGGCTGCTCACCTTGGCGATTTCGGTAGCCCACGCCGTGCCCCCCGTCGATGCCGGTTCGCGTCGGCGCTGGCTACCCGGCGTCGTCCCGGCCGAAACCTCACGCCCGGCGTGGGGGCGTCGTCGCGCGGTGCCCGGATGCCCGACTCGCCGTGTTCAGCGTCGTCGGCCGCGCCGGGCGGGGGCACCGGAGCGCGACGGCTGGCGGACCGGGGTGAGTGGCAGCGCCGTCCAGTGCGCCGGCCGGGTGTGGGTCGCTGGCAGGCCGGTGCGCGCGTCGCCCCGGGCGGCGTCCAGCTGGGACTGGTGCAGGAAGAGGGTGCGCCGCAGGTCGCTGCCGCGCAGGTCGGCCCCGCGCAGGTCCGCCCCGGTGACGTCGGCCAGGCTCAGGTCGACGCCGCGTAGGTCGGCGCCGATCAGCAGCGCCCCGCGCAGGTTGGCCCGGCGCAGGTCGACCCGGCGCAGGTCGACGCCGGGCAGGTGCGCGCCCCGGTGGTCGGCGCCCCCGGGGGAGCGGGCCGCGTCGCTGGCCCGGGACAACAGTGGGTTGACCCGGTCCCGGTGCGCGGCGACGTCCACCGTGCGCAGGTGGGCGGGGTCACCCTCGGTGAGTGCCGCCGTCTCGGCGCGGGCGCGGGTCAGCTCGTCACGCAGGCCGGCCGGCGGGTGCAGGGCCAGCGCCTCGGTGACGTACCAGAGCAGCTCGTGCAGGGGTCGTAGCACGGCGAACGCCTCCGCCATGGCCGGCAGCGTCTCCGGCGCGTCCCGCCAGTCCCGTCCGCCGAAGGTGGCCTGGGCGACCTGCTGCCCGGCCCCGAAGCAGTCGAACACCGTACAGCCGGGAAACCCGCGTTGCCGCAGCTCGGTGTGGATGCCGCACCGGTGGTCCGGGCGCAGGTTGGGGCAGGCCTGCCCGGCCGGCTTGTCGATGGCGAAGTCCGCCGAGCGGGCGAACGCGGGCACCACGCAGCACAGGCCGAAGCAGCGTCCGCAGTCGGCGCGCAGCTGCGCCGACCCGGGCGACGGTGCGGTGCGGGGCGACACGTGGCCGGTCCTCCTGGCGTTCGGGGCGAGACCGTCATTGTTCCGCGCGCCGAGCCGACCGGTCGGCCGGGGGGTCACCGTCCGTGCGTGTCGCCGGCCGCCGCCGGGCGGGGCGCCGGGGGGCGGGAGGTGCCCGGGGGCGGCACCAACCGGTAGATCGCCCGCTGCCCGTCGTCGTGCCCGTACTTCTGGTCGAAGTGCCGTTTCACGGCGTCGGCCGGTGTGTGGTCGCCGTCGGCGGGCTCCGCCAGCGCGAACACCGCCGGGGACGCCCCGGGCGCGCGGGGCGGCAGCATGGCGCGCACGGTCAGCGGCCCGGTCACCCGGAACCCTCGGCAGTCGACGTAGTGCTGCCCGTCCACCGTCACGTACGGCACGCGCACCTCGACCACGTCCGAGTCGTCGTGGCGCAGCGTGACCACGACCGACCAGTATCGCTCCAGGTTGAGGGTGGCCTGTTCGTGCTCCCACAACTCCTCGAACCGGGCGTGCACGAACCCGCCCCACGGGCTGTCCATGTCCACCTCGAGCTGCGGGACGTTGAACGACAGCTTCCCGATCGGGAAGAACGAGATCAACGCCCGGCCGTCCCACTGGTAGAGCTGGATCGACGGGGACGCGTCGTAGAGCCGGACCTGTAGGCGCTGTCGTAACCGGGAGTCGAGGGCGTCGGTGAAGGCGGCCAGGTGGCGCAGGTTGGTGCGGATCTGCCGGGGGACGTCGACCCGTTGCCGTTCCAGCTCCTCGGAGCGTTGCTGCGCGGCGGTGCAGTCCGGGTCGAGCAGGAGCAGTTGAACCTGGGCGCCGTTGGCGAGCGCCGCCCGGATCGCGCTCAGGGTCTCCTCGCGGTGCCGTTGCTCCAGCAGGATCGTCCAGGTGTCGAGGATGCGCACCCGGCGGCCGGAGCGGTGCAGCCGGGTCACGAACGCCTGCTGGTCGAAGCTCAGGTGCTCCTGCACCCGCGCCTTGCGGGCCTCCTCGAACAGCGGGTCGAAGATGACGTACGAGATGGCCGCGAGCACGACGCTGGCGCCGAGGTTGAGCAGCAGGTCGCTCAGGAAGCCGGTGCTGCGCCAGGCGCCCACCAGCATGACGACGGCGACCCCGAGCAGTGCCCCACCGACGACGAAGGCGCGTCGTTGCCGCCCGCCCCGACCAGCCCACCCGGGCATCCGGTCCCCTCTCCTCGTCGGCCGGCCCACCGCCGCCCACAAATCACCAGAATGCGGAGGATACGTGCCGGCTCTACCGCTCGCTGTCCCGAACAGGACCGGCGGTTTCGCCGACCGGACCGTCACCACCGCTCATAGGGTGACGGTAACGGGGTCGTGCGACTGCGGACGGTGGGGTCGGATGAACGAGAGCGAACGCGAACAGGCGTTGCTGACCGGCCTCGCCGGGGCCGGGCACGTGTTCGCGATTCCGGTCGGGGTGGTCGCCGTGCTGGCCGCGTTCGCCGCGCAGTTCCTCTACATCCTGCGAACGGCCGCGGGCGACCGGCGCTGACCCGCCGGCCCGACCGGGCCGCCTCCGCGGGCGTACCGTCACCGGATGCGGATCACCCGATTCACGCACGCCTGCGTCCGCGTCGAGCACGACGGCGGGGTGCTGGTCGTCGACCCGGGAACGTGGAGTGAGCCGCGCGCCCTCGTCGGCGCGGACGCCGTCCTGGTCACCCACGAACACACCGACCACGTGGACGTGCTGCGCCTGGCCGGCCTGGGCGTCCCCGTGTACGCCCCGGAGGGCGCCCGACTGCCGGATCTCGCGCCGCTGCCGGTGACCCGGGTCCGCGCCGGGCAACGCTTCACGGCGGCCGGCATCGAGGTCAGCGCCCACGGCGGCCGGCACGCCGCCATCCACGGCGGTCAACCGGACTGCCCCAACCTCGGTTACCTGATCGGCGACGGGCTCTACCACCCGGGCGACGCGCTGCACGTGCCCGACGAGCCGGTGCACACAGTGCTCGTCCCGGCCCAGGGCTCGTGGCTGCGCCTCGACGAGGCGATCCGGTTCGCCGGTGCCGTGGGCGCCGCCGCCGCGTACCCGATCCACGACGCGCAGCTCAACGAGCGTGGCCTGGCCAGCGTCGCCGGCTGGTTCGGCGAGACGATCCCCGGCTACCGTCACCTCGTTCCCGGCGACACCGCCTGACCGACATCGCCACCGGAGGTCGTGGCGCAGAAGCGGGGCGCGGCGGCGGTCAGCACCGCGCTGGCGGTCGGCGCGGACCATCCGTCGGTCACCTCTTGCACCAGCGCGGCGACCAGGCGGGTCATTGTCGGTTCGGCCTCGGCGTGCAGCGCCTCGGCGACGATCAGCACCGACGACGTGCCGGCCCGCACGGCGGACCACCCGCTCTGCCGGTTCGTCCAGCGTCGGGCATGGGCCCGCCCGGCGGTGTCGGCGAAGGTCACCTCGCCCGGGTCGGGATGCTCGGTGTCGCCGGCGAAGGTCTGGTACTCCTCGTCGCCGTGCGCGGGTCGGACCACCAGGTCACCGTCGATCCGGTCCAGGTCGAGCGCGGCGATCGGAATGGCGTACGCGGCCGAGACGGCGTTGCAGAGGTCGACAAGCGGGTGGAGCCGGGGCAACTCGCCGTCCAGGCGCAGCCGGCGCAGCAGCGCCTCCGCCGCGCAGCGGTACCGGGTGGGCGGCAACCCCATCGCCGCGTACGCCCGCCGCCACGCCTGGATCTCCGGGAAGCGGCTCTCGGACCCGCTGGCCAACCGCCTGCGGGCGACGGCCAGGTAGCCGGCCGTCCGTCGCGCCACGTCGGCAGTGGCGGTGATGCCGGTGGCGTGGACCACGCCGGCGACCAGATCGGGGTACGCGGCGCGCAGCCGCGCCGAGTGTTCGAACTGCACGGCACTCCTATCGTTGGGTGAGGGCGAGCGTCACGCCGAGCGCGACGAACGTGCCGGCGACGGATCGACGCAGCCAGTCGGTCACGCGGGGCCGGGTCAGCACCCGGTCCCGCACCCGGGCCGCGAAGATGCCGTAGCCGCTGAACACCACGAAGGTGAGCAGCATGAACACCGCGCCGCAGGCGAGCATCGCCCGGGTCGAGCCGACAGTTGTGGCGCCGACGAACTGGGGCAGGAACGCGACGAAGAACAGCGTCGGCTTCGGGTTGAGCAGGTTGACCGCCACGCCGGAGATGATCACCCGGGTCGCCGAGCGGGGCGCGGCGTCGGTCATCGCAGTGAAGGCGTTGCGGTCGCGTGCGGTGGACCAGGCCAGATAGAGCAGGTAGCCGACCCCGAGGTACCGGACGACGTCGAACGCCACGGCGCTGGTCTGCAACAGCGCGGCCAGCCCGGTCATCGCCGCCAGCAGATGCGGCAGCGTGCCCAGCGTGCACGCGAACGCGGCCAGCACGCCGGCTCGGGCGCCCCGGGACAGCCCGGCGGAGAGGGTGAAGAACACCCCGGTTCCCGGGGTGACCACCACGACCAGCGTGGTGACCAGGAAGGCAAGGGTCACTGTCGTCCTCCGATGGGTCTGGTGGGGCGGTCCCGGTTCCACTCTGCTGTCAGGATGGTCCGATGAGCAGAGCCAAACCGAGGGCGTCCGACAGGTCCATAACGGCGGGGTCGGATTTTCTGCACCTGACCATCGCCGACGCCCCGCCGGGCGGGCGGGCCGACTGGCTGACCAACCGGTTGCGGCAGGCCATCGCCGACGGGCGGGTGCCGGCCGGGGAGCGGCTGCCCCCCACCCGGGTGCTCGCCGCCGACCTCGGCGTCTCCCGGGGCGTTGTCACCGAGGCCTACCAGCGGCTGACCGAGGAGGGGCACGTCGCGGGCCGGGGCCGGGCCGGCACTGTGGTCGTCGCCGCGCCGGCCGCGCCGGTGACCGCCCCGGCCGCCGTACCGCCCCCGGCCGCGCTGTTCCCGCCGGCTCCGGGCAGCGACATCTTCGACGCGGTACGCGCGGCGAGCGCGACGATCGACCTGACGCCCGGCGTACCCGACCTGACCGCCTTTCCCCGCACCGACTGGCTGCGTGCCGAGCGGACGGTGCTGCGCCGCCTCGCCGCGGCCGACCTCGGCTACGGCGACCCGTGCGGCACGCCCGTGCTGCGCCGGGCCGTGGCCGCCTGGTTGGCCCGCAGCCGGGGCATCGCCGTCGACCCGGCCGAAGTGATCATCGTGGCCGGCGTGTCCCAGGCGCTCGGTCTGCTCGCCCAGGCGCTCGGCTCGGCCGGCGTCGACAGCGTCGCGGTCGAGGACCCCGGCTCGCTCGGCGTGCGGCAGCACCTGAACAACTGGCGGGTCCGGACCCCGCCGATCGCCGTCGACGACGCCGGGATCCGGGTCGACGAGCTGGTCGCCAGCGAGGCGCGCACCGTGCTGCTCACCCCGGCGCACCAGTTCCCGACCGGCGTCGTGCTCGACGGCGACCGCCGCCGCCAGCTCGTCGACTGGGCCCACGCCGGCGGCCTGATCATCGAGGACGACTACGACGCCGAGCACCGCTACGACCGCCCCCCGGTGCCGGCGCTGCGCGGCGTGTTGCCCGAGCACGTCTGCTACGCCGGCAGCGTGTCCAAGCTGCTCGCCCCGGCGCTACGGGTCGGTTGGCTGCTCGTGCCGGCGCGCCTGCGCGCGGCGGTGATCGCCGCCAAACGCAACGCCGACCTGGGCAACGCGGTGCTGCCGCAACTGGTGCTGGCCGAGCTGATGAGCAGCGGAGCGCTGGAACGGCACCTGCGGTTGCTGCGCCGCCGGCACATCCGGCGGCGGGACGCGATGATCGCCGCGCTGGCCCGGCACCTGCCCGCGGCGACAGTGCACGGGGCCGCCGCCGGACTGCACCTGATGATCACGCTGGACGGGGCCGGGGCGGACACCGACCTGGCCGCCGCGGTGCTGGCCCGTGGGGTGAAGGTGCAGCCCCTGTCCTGGCACTGCCAGCGGTCGTACCGACCGGGCCTGGTCCTCGGCTACGCGGCCCGCACGACGACCGAGATCGAGGAGGGCGTCGCCGAGGTCGCCGCCGTTCTCCGCCGCCGGGGGCCCGGCTGACCCCGACCGGTGGTCAGCCCAGGAACAGCTGCACCAGCACCAGCACGGCGAGCAGCGCCGGCCCGCGCGAGCCCTGGCGCATCAGGTCGACCGGGACCATGCCGAACGGCGTGTTGACCGTCGCGCCACCGTAGTTGATCGGCGGGCGGGTGCCCGACCGGAACGCGGCGGCCACCACTCCCAGCGCCAGCGTCGGCGCCAGCCAGGACGGCCCCGGCTCGACGGTCGGCAGGGTCAGCAGCCACCACAGTCCCGCGCCGACGGCCGGCACCACCAGGTGGATCCCGCGCAGCAGGGCGTCGCTGCCGCCCAGTGCCCGGCGCAATCCGGGTGAGCGGCTGATCGACCGCAGGCCACCGGTCAGCCGGTTGGCGGCGAGGTACGCGAACACCACCTGCGCGGCCCCGGCCAACCCGGGCAGGGCGAGCGCGGCAGCGTACTGCACGCCGACCAGCGTCGCCCAGATCAGCAGGGCGCTCGGGTGGCGGCGCAACCGGCGCACGTCCGCCTGCAGAAACGCCCACCAGCCGGGGCCGGGCAGGAACCGGCGGCTGCCGACCCGGCCGATCCGACGCCACCGCCGGCTCTCCACCAGGCCGGCGAGCAGGCTCGGGTCGAGCAGGATCGTGGCCGTGGCGGCGGCGTTGGCGAACTGCGCGCCGGTGGTCAGCGTGGCCCGGTCGACCCGGGGCAGCGCCCGAACGGCGCGGATCGTGCCGAGGCCCGCGAGGGGCACCGCCAGGGCGAACAGCGCGACGACCGGCGTCGCCGTCGGTCGGGGCAGCCCGTCATCGACGTGACCGAGGAGCACCACCGCGGCGGTGAGGACGGCGGCCAGCACCATCGGCGCCGCGCCGACCACCGTCGGCCACCGCCGCCCTGCCCGGCTACTCTGGGCGACGACGCTGAGCGCCAGCGCCGCCGCACCCCATCCCGCGCCGGCCGCGGCCGCCCAGCCCAGCGCCGCCGGGTCGCTGACCCCGCCGAGCGCCGCCACGGCCAATCCGAGCGCCGCGGTGCCCACCGCCGCGCCGACCAGCAGGATGCCGAACCGCGGCGCCAGCCACGCCCGCCGGTCGACCGGCGCGCTGGTCGCCCAGCTCTGCGTGGCCGGGGTGACAAGCAGCGGGCCGAGCGCGCGCAGGCCACGCCAGGCCAGGCCGGCGCCGGCCAGCAGCGCGGCGAGCGCCAGCCACCAGCGCACCCCCGGCTCCGCCTGCCCGACAGTGGGGGAGTCCAGCAGGTCGCGGCTGGCGCTGATCGCGAACCAGCCGTACATGCCGGTGAACAGGACGATGACGTACGCGTCGCCCAGCACGTCGCCGAGGGAGTGATCGTGGTGCCGGCTGCGGGCCCGGCGCAGGTGGGTACGCAGTTGCCGGGCGGTGGGCACCCCGCTCGGCGTGTCGGCGATGGTGACCGGCGGGGCGCTCACCGGCCGATCTCGATGCGCTCGTCGACCACCGCGTCGATCAGCTCCGGGTCGTGCGAGGCCAGCAGCACGGCGGTGCCGGCCTCGCGTTCCCGCAACAGCCGCTCGGCCAGCCACTGTCGCCCGCGTACGTCGAGGCGCTGCTCCGGCTCGTCCAGGATCAGCACCCGGCGGGGCCGAACGAAACACGAGGCCAGCGCCAGCCGGCGGCGTTGCCCGCTGGACAGGGTCACCGGCAGCTGGTCGCGGGCCGGCTCCAGCCCCAACTCGGCGAGCACCTCCTCGGCCGGCTCGGCGGTGCTCCCGTGGGCGTACGCGACAAGCTCCAGGTGCTCGACCACGGACAGATCCGGGAAGAAGTCGATGTCGTCCAGGGCGGCTGCCACCAGCGCCCGTACCTGCGGGTCGGTCTCGTCGGCCCGGCGGCCCTGCACCAGCACCTCGCCCGCGTCCGGCCGGTCGGCGCCGACCACGCAGCGCAGCAGTGTGGTCTTGCCGCTGCCGTTGGGGCCCAGCACCACCGCGATCCGGCCCGCCGGGAGCGTGAAACTCACGTCGTCGAGCACGACCAGGTCGCCGAAGTTGCGGCTAAGTCCCCGTACCGAGAGCGCATCCACGAGCACAGAGTCTCCCAGACCGGTGCCACCGACCAACCCGAGCGACCTACGTCACGCGGTCCGCCCGGTTGACCGGGAGCCGGTCAGCCGGGTGCGTAGAGCGCGGCGAGGCCGGCGGCGGTGGCGGCCAGGCGTTCGCGCAGCGCGACCGGGGTCAGCACCTCGACGTCGGCGCCCAGGCGCAGCAAGTCGCCGTGGGCGTGGGTGAGCGACTCGATCGGCAGCACCGCGGTCACCCAGCCGTGCGCGTCCGGAGGCTGGGCGCTGGCGTCCACCGCGGTCACCACGGGATCGCTGCCGATCTCGCGCAGCCGTTGTCGACCGGCGGGGGAGAGTCGGACGGTGGCCTCGTCGCGGTGCAGGCGGGCCCGGAACCCCACCACGTGCGCCCGCCACCAGGCCGGCAGGTCGAAGTCGGCCGGTCGGACGAACTCCTGCGGCAGCGGCGTCAGCGCGAGGATCTGGTTGACCCGGTAGGTCGCCGGAGCGCCTCGGCCGGGCTGGTCGGCGACCACGTACCAGCGGCCGCCCTTGAGCACCAGCCCGTACGGCTCCAGCACCCGGGTCACCTCGCCGTTCCACCCGCGGTAGCGCACCTCGACGCGGTGCTGCCGCCAGACCGCCTCGGCCGTGCGGGCCAGCTCCGGCGAGGCGTCGCCGTCGGCGTACCAGCCGGGAGTGTCCAGGTGGAAGCGGTGCTGGAGCTGGATGGCCCGGTCGCGCAGGGGAGCGGGGAGCGCGGCGTGCAGCTTGAGTCGCAGCGCGGCCACCACGTCGCCGTAGCCCAGCTCGTCGGCGGGGCCGGGCAGCCCCGCCAGGAACAGCCGGTCGGCCTCCTCGGCGGTGAGCCCGGTCAGCCGGGTCCGCCAGCCGTCGACCAGGTGGTAGCCGCCGGCGTGCCCGGCCTCTCCGTACAGCGGGATGCCGGCGGCGTGCAGCGACTCCACGTCCCGGTAGATGGTGCGCGGGGAGACGGCCAGCCGCTCGGCGAGCTGCGCGGCGGTCAGCCGGCCGTGCTGCTGGAGCAGCAGGAGCAGAGAGAGGAGTCGAGAAGCCCGCACTTCACTGACACTAGTTGTCAGGGGACCGGTCCTACCGTCCCGGCATGGCATTTCGCGACAAGCAACTGCGCACGCCCGGACCGGTGCTGGTGGACGGCCGGCACCTCAAGCGCTACCACATAGACCAGCCGGAGCAGCCGATCGAACCGGAGGTGGAGAAGGCCGCGTACGACCACGTGCCGTTGCTCCTCGTCGACATCGTCGACGACGGCACCCCGGCAGCCGGGTGGGTGGTGCTGCACCGGGGAGCGGACAGCGGCGCCTACCTGCTGGCGTACACCTGGGCGTGGGACAACGCGGTGGAGGTCCGGGTCGCCGCTGCCGGGCAGCCGGCGCTGGACTGCCCGGACGAGGACCCGACCCGGTTCGTGGAGGTACGGCGACCCACCGTCGGCTGCGTGTGGGAGCTGGCGGTGCTGGAGCACGAGCGGGCCGCCTGGGTTCGGCACATGCTTGCGCCGGAGGCCCCCGACCTGACTGGATATCTCAACGACACGCGAGCGGAAGGGCCGGTGGGCCGCTGATGGGCGACTTCGACTTCTTTGTAGGCACCTGGAACGTCGTGAACCGGCGGCTGCGCAAGCGGCTGGTGGGCTCCGACGAGTGGGAGGAGTTTCCCGGGGTGTCGGTCGCGCACGGCTTCTTCGGCGGCGGCGGCCACTTCGACGAGATCACCTTCCCGACCAAGGGTTCCGCGGGCGCCACCGTCCGGGTCTTCGACCCGGCCCGGCAGGAGTGGTCGATCTACTGGATGAGCAGCGTTGACGGGGTGCTGGGGCAGCCCCCGATGGTGGGTCGTTTCGTCGACGGGGTCGGCCGCTTCTACGCCGACGACCAGCACGAGGGGCGTCCGGTGCGGTGCCGCTTCATCTGGTCGGACATCAGCGCCACCACCGCCCGCTGGGAACAGGCGTTCTCCACCGACGGCGAGCTGACCTGGGAAACCAACTGGGTCATGACCTTCACCAAAGCGTCCGACTAGACGATCCTGGTGTGGCCCGTGGCCGGCGGTGACCGTCGGTCACCTCCGCGGGGGCGAATGCGGTGGTGGGCGGTATACCTCAGAGTCATATTCATACCTCTGAGGTATACCGCCCACCAGCACACCGAGATGGCGGGCGGGCCGCAGCGGATGGCGCCCGCCCTTCGCGGTGTTAGGGTCCGTCCACCGCCCCGGATGGAGGAACGCGATGGCCTCCGACCACGTCGACGTGCTCATCGTCGGCGCCGGCCTTATCGCGCCGGCCGGGCAGACCGCGTACTCGGCGAGCAAGTTCGCGGTACGCGGCTTCACCGAGGCGCTGCGCCACGAGCTTGTCGACGACGGCATCGGAGTGACCTCGGTGCACCCCGGCGGGATCCGCACCCGGATCACCGAGAACGCCCGGATCGGCAGTGGCGTCTCGCCCGAGGAGTACGCGGTCGGCCGGGCGCAGTTCGAGAAGCTGCTCACCATCGCGCCGGGCCGGGCCGCGGAGGTGATCCTGCGCGGCGTCGAGCGGCGTCGCGGCCGGGTGCTGATCGGCTGGTCGGCGAAGCTGCCGGACCTGCTGGCCCGGGTCCTGCCGGCCTCGTACAACCGGGTTCTGGTCGCCGGTCTGAACCGGGGCGTCGTCCGGCCGGCGGCACCCACGCCCGCTGTGCCGGCGGCACCCACGCCCGCTGTGCCGGCGCCGCGGCCCGGCGACGCCGACCCGGCCCGCGAGGTGGCCTGACCGGCGGCGCGGTAACGGTGGTGTGCTGCCCCGGCGGGCGAGTCAGGACGGGTTGACCGCGGCGCTCGGCCCGACGTCGCGGCCGCGCAGCAGCACGGTCAGCGTCACGAGGGCGACGAGCAGCGCCGCGAGGACGTACACCGGGGCCGGGCCGAGCGGCGCGAGCAGCGCCAGCAACGCGACGACGGGGAAGGCGACGACCACCGCGCCGTGCTGCTGCCGGCGTACGTGCAGCACCCAGACCGTGAGCAGGAAGACGGCGATCGGGATGGCCACCGCGTACCCGGCGGTGCCCGCGGAGACGTGCGCGAGGTGCCGCTCGACGTCCACCGACACCCCCAGGCCGGCGCCGATCGCGGCGATCGCGGCGAAGACCAGGTAGTGGCCGTAGCCCCAGATCAGGGAGTACGGCAGGCGGTCGGGCGCCTCGGTGGGCCGGTCGAAGTAGAGCCACCACAGCGCGAACACGATGATCGCGCCGGCCGCCGCGAGCGACCAGAGGTCGTGCTCCCCGGCGTCGAGCCCGGTCTGGATCGCGATCGAGATGGCCAGGACGGCCTCGCCGAGCACGATCAGGGTGAACAACCCGTACCGTTCGGTGATGTGCCGGGGGTGCCAGGGGGTCATGCCGGGGCGTTCGGCCACCGCCGGCACCAGCACGTCGGCCAGCGCCAGCAGCACGAACGTCGCGATGCCCCAGTCGGCGGGCAGCGCCAGCCGCAGCAGCCAGGCGAGCTGCACCACTGTCACGCCGATCGCGTAGCGGGTCGCCGCCGCGCGGTGTCGGGGGTCGCCGGCGGCGGCTCGGATCCAGTGCACGACGGCGGCCAGTCGCATCACCACGTACCCGTAGGTGATGACGGCGAAGTCGCCGTCGGCGAAGGCGCGCGGCACTCCGGCCGCCAGGATCAGCGCCCCGGAGATCTGCACCAGGGTGGTGATCCGGTAGACGTCGTCGTCGGTGTCGTACGCCGAGGCGAACCAGGTGAAGTTCACCCACGACCACCAGATCGCGAAGAACACCATGGCGTAGCTGGTCGCGGCGTGGCCGAGGTGGCCCTCCGCGACGTCGTGGTGCAGGCTGCTGGCCGCCTGCGCGACGGCCACCACGAAACACAGGTCGAAGAAGAGTTCCAGCGGGGTGGCCGCGCGGTGTGGCTCGTCGCGACGTCGGGGCCGCATCGGACGGTAGAACGGCCGTACCGAACGGGAATGGGTCACCGCCGCTCCTCAGGCTTGGCTCACCGGCGGCGTCGACGGCCGTGGGTCAACCCCTCCAACACCAGGGTCAGCCCGGCACCGACCAGCCAGACGTCCTTGGCGAGCCCGGCGCCCTGCTGGGTCGGGCGTACGCTACCGGGCTCGCGCATGCCCGGCGTCTTCAGGTACAGCTGCACCAGGCCCACGCCGAACGCGGTCAGACCCAACCCGACAAGGGGGGCCGGGACGACCGGCGCGAGCAGCGCGGCCCCCAGCGCGATCTCCGAGTACGACAGCAGCTTCGCGAAGCGCGGTGGGTCGAACTGGCCGAGTTGCGGCATGGCGGCGACCGCCATCCCGTGCATGCCCTCCGCGGCGGCACCCTCCAGGTTCCGCTTGCCCAGACCCGAGTTGAGAAAGTACGCGCCGATGCTGAGCCGAAGCGGCAGGTGCGCGAGCTTCATGATCACTCCCCGTGTGGCCGTTGTCGAATGCGGCCCGCGTACCCGGCACCGCCCGCGATAACCCGTCCGGCCGGCTGGGCTGGCCGTGGTGGTCGCGGTAGGTTCGCCGGGGGCCCACCGCCGAGCCCGTGGCACACCCGCCCACCCGGCGCCCGGCCCTGCCGCACACCACCAGCAGGAGGCGAAGTGAGCCAGGAAGTCCGGGGAGTCATCTCCCGCAGCAAGGGCGCGCCGGTCGAGGTGACCACCATCGTGGTGCCCGATCCCGGCCCCGGCGAGGCGATCGTCCGGATCCAGTCCTGCGGCGTCTGCCACACCGACCTGCACTACCGCGAGGGTGGCATCAACGACGACTACCCGTTCCTGCTCGGCCACGAGGCGGCGGGCATCGTCGAGCAGGTGGGCGAGGGCGTCACCGACGTCGCTCCGGGTGATTTCGTGGTCCTCAACTGGCGTGCGGTGTGCGGCGTCTGCCGCGCCTGTCGCCGGGGCCGCCCGTGGTACTGCTTCAACACCCACAACGCCACCCAGCGGATGACCCTGACCGACGGCACCGAGTTGGCCCCGGCGCTGGGCATCGGCGCGTTCGCCGAGAAGACCCTTGTGCACGCCGGGCAGTGCACGAAGGTCGACCCGGCCGCCCGCCCGGCCGCCGTGGGCCTGCTCGGCTGCGGAGTGATGGCCGGGCTGGGCGCCGCGATGAACACCGGCAACGTCACCCGCGGCGACTCGGTCGCGGTGATCGGCTGCGGCGGCGTCGGAGACGCGGCGGTCGCCGGTGCGGTCCTCGCCGGCGCCACGACGATCGTCGCGGTGGACACCGACAGCCGCAAGCTGGACTGGGCCCGCAGGTTCGGCGCCACGCACACCGTCAACGCCTCCGAGACCGACCCCGTCGAGGCGATCCGCGCCGCCACCGGCGGCTTCGGCGCCGATGTGGTGATCGACGCGGTGGGCCGACCGGAGACCTGGAAGCAGGCGTTCTACGCCCGGGATCTGGCCGGCACCGTGGTGCTTGTCGGCGTGCCGACCCCGCAGATGCAGATCGAGCTGCCGCTGCTTGACGTCTTCGGGCGCGGTGGCGCCCTGAAGTCCAGTTGGTACGGCGACTGCCTGCCCAGCCGGGACTTCCCGATGCTCACCGAGCTGTACCTGCAGGGCCGGCTCGACCTGGACGCGTTCGTCACCGAGGAGATCGCGCTCGACCAGGTCGAGACCGCCTTCGACCGGATGCACCAGGGCGACGTACTCCGCTCGGTGGTGGTGTTCTGATGACCGCCCGGGTCGACCACGCGGTCACCTCCGGCACGTTCTCCCTGGACGGGCAGACGTTCGACGTGGACAACAACGTCTGGGTGATCGGCGACGACAGCGAGTGTGTCGTCCTGGACGCGCCGCACGACGTGGCCGCGATCCTCGCCCTGGTGGGTGACCGGCGGGTCCGGGCGATCCTGGCCACGCACGCCCACGACGACCACGTTCGGGTGGCGCCCGAGCTGGCCGAGGCCACCGGCGCGCCGGTGCTGCTGCACGCCGCCGACCGGGTCCTCTGGGACATGGTCCACCCGCACCTGCCGCCGCACGGCGAACTGCACGACGGGCAGGACATCGAGGTGGCCGGCACCACGCTGCGGGTGCTGCACACCCCCGGGCACAGCCCCGGCGCGTGCAGCTTCCACGCCCCGGACCTGGGCGTGGTGTTCACCGGGGACACCCTCTTCAATGGTGGTCCGGGCGCGACGGGTCGCTCCTACAGCGACTTCGACACCATCGTCCGGTCGATCCGGACCCGGCTGCTCACCCTGCCGGCGGAGACGGTCGTGCACACCGGCCACGGCGACGACACGACGATCGGCGCGGAGGCGCCGCACCTGGCGGAGTGGTTGGCCCGCGGCCACTGAGCCCTGCCGGCGCGCTGGCGCGTGGTCGACGGGCTCAGCGCTCGTCGGCCGCGCCCAGCACCGGTTTGACGTCCAGGACCGGGGTGCCGTCGAGGGCCTCCAGGTCGGCCACCTGGACCCGCAGGCCGTCCACCGTCAGGACCCGCACCCGGTGCAGCCCGATCGGGTTGGGTCGGTGCGGGGAGCGGGTGCTGAACACGCCCGTCTCCGGCCGGCTCTCGTCACCCCGTGGGTGCACCGCCAGCACGTCACGGCGGGCGCGGTCCAACCAGGTCAGCACCAACAGCTCCGCGCCCGCGTGCAGGTCGCGCAGCGCCGGTGCGACAGGCGCGTCGAAGACCAGCCAGGCCACCGGCGAGCCCTCGTCGCCCTGTCGTGGCGCGCTCGCCGCGTCGGTCAGCGGTGAGGCGACCCGCCCGACCGGGCGCAGCAGGTACGTGTCATCGCTCGTCGACTCGACCACTGTCGCTCCTCCCTGGACGGTGCCAGCCTAAACCCGTCGCGGCGCTAGGATCGCGAACATGGCCGCCGACCCGCCCGCCCCCGTTGTCCGCCAGCTGCGGCTCGTGGTGGAGGCCACCGACCACGACGCTGCCGTCGCGTTCTTCCGCGACGCACTCGGCCTGCCCGAGGAGGCGGCGTTCACCGGTGACGGAGACGCCCGGGTGGTGATCCTGGACGCCGGCCGCGCCACCCTGGAGATCGCCAACCCGGCGCAGAAGCGCATGATCGACGAGGTCGAGGTGGGTCGACAGGTGGCGCCCCGCATCCGGGTGGCCTTCGAGGTGGACGACGCCGCGGCGACCACCGCCCGGTTGGTCGCGGCCGGGGCCCACGAGATCGCCCCGCTCGCTCGCACGCCGTGGCAGTCGCTCAACGCCCGCCTCGACGCCCCGGCCGACCTGCACATCACGATCTTCCAGGAGCTGCGCACCGGGACGCACGACGATCGCCCCGGACACGACGGCGACGCCTGAGCGGAGCGCGCTGGCGCGACCCGGGTTTCGTGACACCGCGGTGCGCGGTTGGGGCGACAGTCCGTGATCCCGGTCCGATGAACGCTGCGACGGCGATATGTGCGGCCGTGCCGGTCGTGCGTGCCGTGTCCGATTCCCGGAGGTGACCGGGACCGCAGCGTCCGGAGAAACCGGCATCTCCGGAATGCCCGACACGTCAACCCGGTTGTGTCCCCCGTACCGCCGGAGTCCAAACCCCTTCCCGCGGTCATCTCCCGAGGAGTGTTCACCCCGGAGCGCTCCGCGATCGAGAGGGCAACCATCGTGAAGGTCGACTTCACTCGATGGCTCCCCGCCATCGCCAAGGACTCGTACCGCAAGACCGCGCTGAGCGTGGTGGGCGTGGCCGCCCTCGGCGGTCTGGCACTCGCGCCGACCGCGGCTGCCACCCCGGTCACCTCCGGGCCGCACCAGGGCGCCGTGGCCGCCATCGACCTGGCCACCGGCAAGGCCGCCGCCTCGCCACGCCACGAGGACCAGCCCGTCGAGTCGGGGCTGACCACCGGCTCGCCGACCGGCAAGCCGCCGGCCGGTAAGCCCAGCCGCGACCAGCTGATCCCGCACGGCGTCGAAGGCGCGCAGTCGCGCATCCCGCTCGACGACGCGCAGCTGGCCAACGCCCGGGCGATCGTCGACGCCGCCAAGAAGACCGGCGTCGGTGACCGGGGCGCGGTGATCGGCGTCGCCACCTCGCTGCAGGAGTCGAAGCTCTACAACCTCGGCCACCTCGGCGCGTACAACGACCACGACTCGCAGGGGCTGTTCCAGCAGCGCCCGTCGTCCGGTTGGGGCACGCCCGAGCAGATCACCGACCCGGAGTACGCCGCCTCGGCGTTCTTCACCGCACTCAAGAACATCGGCGGCTGGCAGGACCTGCCGCTGACCGCCGCCGCGCAGACCGTCCAGGTCTCCGCCTTCCCCTACGCGTACGCGCAGTGGGAGGAGCAGGCGGCGGACATCGTCCAGCAGATGTGGTGACACCCGCACAACCGCCGGCCGGCTCCCGTGACACGGGGGCCGACCGGCGTCGTCGTACCCGTGTCCGTCAGCAGGCCGGGTAGAGGCGGCGGGTGCCGACCCCTGCTGCGTACGCGTCCCGGTCGCTGAACCGGCAGCCATAGTCGGGTCGCGCCACCACCGCCGGGTCCGTCACGGTGTCGCCGGCCGGGCGCTTGCCGGTGCGTACCCAGGACACCAGGTCGTCCCAGGCGGCGCCGGCCTCGGCCGGGGTGAACTCGCAGTGCTGCGTCGCCCGGATGGCCCGCTGGACCACCAGCCCGCTGCGACCGTTGCGCGCCACGTCAGTGGCGTACGCCTGCTCCATGCTGAACGGGACGAACAGGTCACCGAGGCCGTGCAGGCTCAGCACCGGCGCGCTGGGCCGACCGGCGATCCGCGGCACCTCGGTCAGCGTCGGCAGGAGCCGCTGCACGACGTTCTCCGGAGCGACCCGCCGCACCGTGGCGTTGACGTTCACCGGACTGTTCGGGGTGTAGCGGGTCAGCAGGTTGGTGGACAGCTGACCGGGCCGCTGGGCGGGGGAGTCGCCGCTCCCGGTGGGCACGCTGATCGAGAAGAGGAAGTCCTTCCACACCGCGAACGCGGCGTCCGCACCGGGACGAGGCCCGCCCGAACGGTTCACCGTAACCGCCCGCAGTTGCCTGCCCCGCTCGGTGGTGGTGTCCGGCCCGGTGGGGGTCAACCCCGCCAGACCGAGTGCCACCTGGATGCGGGGCACCGCGTTGGTCAGGTAGTCGGCCGGGGTGGGATAGGCCGGCACCCCGGCGAGCGCCTGCGCGACCAGGTTGTAGTCCAGGTAGAAGTCGAGCAGCGTCTGGTCGCCGAGCACCCCGCACATCGGCAGCGCCCCGTCGTAGTAGCCGGGATACTGCTCCAGCGAGCGACCGATGACGTACCCACCCATCGACACCCCCGCCAGGTAGGTGTGGTGTGGACGGCGAACCGTCCGTCCGAAGTGGTCCGCGAGATCCTTGGTGCCCAGCACACCGGAGCGGATGTCGAAGCCGTTGCGGTCGTACGACGACGACGCCCAGGCGTACCCCTGCTCCAGGAGCCGTTCGCGCAACCCGAAGGCCGGCGCCTCCGGCGAGAGCACCGTGCCCTGACCCCGGTAGCCGTGCGCCCACAGCACCAGGTTGCCGTTCCAGCGGGCGGGGACCTCGATGAGGTAGCCGGCGTGGCGGTGTACGCCCTGGCGTACCGTCGTCGCTCTGCCGCTCACGACCAGCGGGGCCAGCGGCGGGTTCTCGATGGTGTACCCGGGCAGTGGCTGGCCGCCACCCGGGTCGCGACCGGTGGCGCTGGCCGGCGCGGCACCAGCCACCCCGACCGCCAGGGTCAGCGTCACGGTGGCGGCGAGCAGCCGGCGGAGGGTACGAACGGGTGCGGACAGCATCATTGCTCCCCATCGGACGGATGTCGCCCTCGGGGCGACCAGGCGGGACGGTTGCCTACCGGCCGGTAGCGTCCTGAACCTAGGACCGCCGTCGATGAGTGTCAATGGCTGCGCTGATCGGCTGGTCAACCGTCGCTGGCCAGGTGCTCCCGGTCGGACCAGGCGGGCGCACCCGGTTGCCGGCGGGGGTGGGCCGGTCGGGTTGACTGGTCGGCGTGGACGAGTTGATCTGGGAGGCGGCCCGGGCGTCGCGCAACTGGCTGGACACGGCGAATGGCACCGGGCAGACCGAACTGACCTGCCGCATCCTCAAGCTGACCGAGGAGGCGGGGGAGGCATCGGCCGCCTGGATCGGTCTGCTCGGGCAGAATCCTCGCAAAGGTGTCACCCACACCCGCGAGGACGTCGCGGCGGAGTTGGCGGACGTCGCCTTCACGGCGTTGGTGGCCATCGAGAGCCTGGGCCTGGACGCGCAGACCGTCCTGGACGCCTGCGCCGCGAAGGTGCGCTCCCGCCTAAGCGCCTGAGTGCCTGTGCGCCTGAGTGCCTGTGCGCCTGCCCGCCTGCCCGCCTGTGTGCCTGAGGTCGCCGCCCGCCCGGGTTGTCTGGGCCGCGTGCCGGGTTTGCGGCGTTTGACCGGTGACCGGGTGCACCCGTGGGTCGGAATGATGGCTGGGCCGGGGTCGTTACATACCCTGACGATCGCAGCACCACCGGCTCGCCGCCCCGCCCGACGGGGTTGGAATGCGGGTCGCGGTCCGGTCGTTACAGTCCCCACGAACGACCACCCGGTCACCGCTTCCGCGAGGGTGCCGGTGGATGGGCCGCCCCTGGAATGACCCCGGCCCGCCGGTCGTTACACCTGGACCCGGCACCACAAGCCCCCGCTCACCGGCCGCCGAACCAGGCACCGGAACCCACCGCTCGCCGACCTGGTACAAGCCCACCGCTTGTAGGTCGCCGACCCTGGCGCGAGCCCCCCGCTTGTGAGGTCGCCGCAATGCCGGGCGTCGTGAGCCTTCCGGCTTACCAGTCGCCCACCCCTCCAGACTTTGCCCCTGTTTTGTGCAGCGCCGGACGAGGTGCTCACACCCGTGCCGCCGGCCCCGCCGGTCAGTGGTTTGGGTGTTCCTACCCCCGAAGGAGCTACCCCCATGAACACGATCATGCGTAAGAGTGTCCTGTCTGTTGCGGGTCTCGCGTTCGCCGGTGGTGTGTTCGCCGGTCCGATCGCCGCCCACGCCAACCCGGTCGACACCAAGCCCGTCGCGGCCACGGTGCAGAGCACCGCACCGAAGCCGCAGGGTGAGCAGTCTCGGATTCCCCTGAACGGTGAGCAGACGGCCAACGTCAAGGCGATCATCGCCGCGACGAAGAAGGCCGGCCTGCCCGAGCGGGCCGCGGTGATCTCGATCGCGACGAGTCTGCAGGAGTCGAAGTTGGAGAACCTGGGTCATCTGGGTGACAGCAACGACCACGACTCGTTGGGCCTGTTCCAGCAGCGCCCGAGCTCGGGTTGGGGTACTCCGGAGCAGATCACTGACCCGGCTTACTCGACGACGGCGTTCCTCAAGGGCCTCAAGCAGGTCGACGGTTGGCAGGACATGCCGTTGACCGAGGCCGCGCAGACCGTGCAGGTGTCTGCCTACCCGGACGCGTACGCCCAGTGGGAGCAGCAGGCCACCGACCTGGTCGGCCAGTACTGGAACAGCTGACCCCCACCGGCTGAACACCGACCGCTGGCCGGCACCCCACACCCCGGGGTGCCGGCCAGCGGCATTCGCGGCTGCGGCGATGGGTTGCGGGGGACGCGACGCGTCGTCGGGCACCGGTACCCCGGCGTGCCACGGCGGTTGGTCGGAGATCTTGGACAGTTTCCGTCAGCGGCTAACGGAAACTGTCCAAGATCTATGCCGGGCAGCGGGTGGCAGTGCGTCATTGGCGCCGAGTGATGCGGTCGGCCGGTGGGTGCGTACCTGCCGGCGCGGTGACCGGCGACGTGGCGACGACACGGCGGCAGGCAGCGGCACCGACAGTCAGCCGGATGGTGATCCCGAGGGCATCCGCTCGGTCGCGGGTTCGCGGACCGCATGGACCGTGGGGATGCGCGGAGTGCGCGGAGCGCGGGGACCGCGGGGACCACGGACCACGGACCGCGGAGCCCGGGGACCGCACGGAGCGCTGGGAGACGGGAGGGCCCCGGGTGCGGTGCTCGGCACCCCCGGATGAGGGACCGCTTCGCCGAAGCGGATCCACCTCGACCGGTGTCGGGCCGGAACAGGCGTCCGGCTCTCGGTGCGCCTTGACCAGGAAGCGCCGCGGCGGCTCGTGGGCGTGGGCGTACAGTCGGGCGGTGGAGCGTACCGAATCAATGCTGGCGCAGACCCGGCCACCTGGCGTGGCCGACGTGGATCCCGGCAGTGTGTTGTTGCCCGGCCACGACGTGCCGTTGGGTCGGTACACCACGGTGCGGAGGCTGTTGCCGCAGCGGGTTCGCCGGATGGTCGGCGCGTGGTGTTTCGTTGACCATTTCGGCCCGGACGATGTGGCGCAGCGGCCTGGCATGGAGGTGCCGCCGCACCCGCACACCGGCCTGCAGACGGTGACGTGGCTGCTCGACGGTGAGATCCTGCACCGCGACAGCCTCGGCAACGTCCAGCCGATCCGGCCCGGTCAACTGAACGTGATGACCTCCGGGAACGGCATCGCCCACTCGGAGCGGTCGCCGGCTGTCCACCCGCCGGTGATGCACGGCGTGCAGCTCTGGGTGGCACTGCCGGACCCGGCGCGGGCCGGGGCTGCCGACTTCGCGCACCACGCCGACCTGCCGCGCTGGCGCGACGGCGCTCTGGATTTCACCCTGCTGGTCGGCGAGTTCGCCGGGCGGCGGTCACCGGCGGTGGTGCACACCCCGCTGGTCGGTGTGCAGGTGGAGCTGAGCGGCGAGGCGCCGACGACGCTGGCGCTGCGGCCCGACTTCGAGTACGCCCTGCTGGCGATGTCCGGCGCCGCCGAGGCCGCCGAGGTGGGGTTCGAGCCGGGGGAGTTGCTCTACCTGGGCTCGGGTCGCCGCGAGCTGACCGTGCGCGGCGGGGCCGGGGCCCGGTTGTTGCTGCTGGGCGGTGCGCCATTCGAGGAGCCGTTGGTGATGTGGTGGAACTTCGTCGGCCGTTCGCACGAGGAGATCGCCGCCGCCCGGGAGGACTGGATGGCTGGCAGTGGACGTTTCGGCGTGGTCGCCGACGATTCGGCGCCTCCGCTGCCGGCGCCCGCCCTGCCCACCACCCGCCTCAAGGCCCGTGACCGCACCGGCGGCCTGCACGGCTGAGGCCCGCGACCGCACCGGCGGCCTGCTCGGCTGACGCCGTGGCGGAGCGGACGGGTGCCGGGTGTGACCGACGGTCGCGCGGGTAGTCGCCCACATGCCGACCACTCTGATCACACCCGTCTCGGACCGGAAGCGCCTGGCGCGCCGCCTTGCCGGCAGCGGGCGGGGCTTCGCCGAGCAGTACGGCTTCCGGGTGACGAACAACCCCGCGAGCCTGTTCCAGGTGCTCTACCTGGCGGTGTTGCTGGCCCGTCGGGGTGACTTCCGCCGGGCGTTGGACGGAACGCGGGCGTTGCGCGACGAGGGGTGGGACAGCGCCGCCCGGCTGGCCCGGTCCCTGCACGAGGATCGGGTCCGGGTGCTGCGCGCCAGTGGTCAGCGCGGTGACGTGGACGCGTTGGCCGCCGTGTTGGGTGACCTGGCCCGCACTGTGGTGGAGCGGTACCGGGGTGATCTGCGCCGCCTGCGGGCGGTGGGGCGGCACGACCCGGTCCGGGAGCGCGCGCTTCTTGCCGAGCTTCCGGGCGTGGACGGTCAGGTCGTCGAGTTGTTCCTCCGCGAGGCGCAGGCGTTGTGGCGGGAGGTGGCCCCGGTCGCGGACCGCCGGGCGTTGGCCGCGGCCCGTCGGCTCGGGCTGGGCCGGTCGGCGGACGACCTGGCCGGCCTTGCCGGCGGCGAGTCGGAGCAGTTGGCTTGGCTGGTGGGGGCGTTGGCCCGGGTCGACCTGGAGCACCGGTACGCGGAGCTGACAGGTCGACAGTGACGTGCCCTGGCCCACACTTGGTCAAAATCTGACCAAACGGAGGATGTTCTGTCGTATGGTTGGTCCCGGCAGTGGTGACCGCTCGGTTCGGGTGGGCATCCACCGCCTGGTGACCGCGGCCGGTTCGGACGCGGCTCACCGCCTGGGCAGGCTTGCGTGGCGCCCTGGGTCGCGGTTCGTGACCAGGGGCGCCCGCCTGTCCCGGCCCTTCGTTCCGCTCCGCCCCGTGCCGTCCCCGGGGCCAGTGCACCCCCTCAGCGGGCCAGACCGGCCAACAGGTTCACGGTCACGGCGATGATGAAGGCGCCGAACAGGTACGACACCATCGAGTGCCGGAGCACGGTGCGACGCATCTCGTTGCTCGTCAGGTTGGTGTCGGAGACCTGGAACGTCGTCCCGATGGTGAACGCGACGTACGCGAAGTCGGAGTAGCACGGCGGCTCGGGTTGGTTGAAGTTCACCCCGCCGTCGGGGCCCGTGTAGTAGATCCGGGCGTACCGGGCGGCGAACACGGTGTGCACCACGAACCAGGAGAGCACCACGCTGAGCACGCCGAGGGCGCCGTGCGCCTCCCGGCCCAGTCCGGGCGGCGCGCTCTGGGCGCTGGCCACCACCAGGCCCACGGCCAGCAGGCTGGCCAGGCAGGCGACGAGCAGCAGCGCGTCGCGGGTCGCCCGGTTCGGGTCCTCGTGTACGGCCAGCCGGGCGGTCCGCTCGGCGTCCATCGGCCAGAGCTTGTGCCAGACCAGGGCGAGCCAGCTCAGCGCGCCCACGTCCCAGCCGGCGAGCGCGGCCAGCGGTACCGGCAGCAGCAGCGCGAAGAGCAAGCCGGCGATGACGCCGACCACCGCCACCACGGCGAGTTGCACCGCGGCCGGGAAGCCCAGGTCGGGCGGTCGGGATGCTGGGCCGGTGTGGGTCACCGGCGACGCCCCGGGGCCGGAGCCGTGGCCGCCACCGCGGGGTCAGATGCCGCGCAGATGCTGCGAGACCCGGTTGTGCGTCTTGTCCCGGGCCTGCTCGGCGCGCTGCGCGGGACCGACCTCGGGCGCGGCCTCGATGCCGGCCGACCGGGCCACCTCGGTGCCGTTGGCGTAGTCCACCGGCGGCAGGGCCCGCAACGCCTTCAGCACGTCCGGCGGGGCGCCCTCGCGTTCGGCCTCGCGGACCACGTCGTCCTTCTCGGCCGGGTAGTCCAGGCTCGACAGGTACTGCAGGACGTCGGCGTAGCTCGCCATGGCGTGGGCTCCCTCGGGGCATCGATGCGGTCACGACCGGCGGCGGTTACCCACCCGCCGGCCGGTCACGCCCGCCCGGCGGAGGAAACCCGGCGCCGTTTCCACAGCGCCGCCGCGGGTACCCGCAGGCGCCGACGCGAGCCCGAGGGAGTACGCGATGAACTACGACACCTTCATCGACCAGGTTTCCCAACGCACCTCGACGTCCTCGACGCAGGCTGTCGAGTTGACCAGGGCTGTTCTGGAGACGTTCGCCGAGCGGCTGACCGGTGGCGAGGTCCTGGACCTGGCCGCCCAGTTGCCGCAGCCGCTGCAACTGGTGCTCAAGCCGAGCCCGAGCACCGAGCAGGCGGACCGGTTCGGGGCGGCGGAGTTCGTCGCCCGGGTGGCGCTGCGCGGGGGAGTGCAGGAGCCGGCCGCCCGGGACGCCGCACGGGCGGTCTTCACCACCCTGCGGGAGGCGATCACCGGTGGTGAGTTCGACGATGTCGTCACCCAACTGCCGCGTGACTATCGGGGCCTGGTGGAGCAGGCGATGGCGCCGGGGGCGACGCTGCGCCGTGGCTGACCGCCGACGGTGACGCGGGTTGTTTCCGGGCGCGCACAGCGGTTGATCAGGGCAACCATCGATGTCCCGCTTGGCGCGGGGATTCAGCCTGGCCTAACCTTGTCGTGCGAGGGGAGTACTTCCCACGAACCATTCCGGTCAGTACGGCGCGCCCGGCGTGCCTCGGGTGGTTGCCCATCAGGTGATGGGTGAAGGAGACCTCGAACATGACGGTGTTCGAGGAGACCCCAATGAGCGAAGTGTCGTACCTGTCCGCCGCCAGCGACCTGTCGTCGGTGGGCACGCCCACGCTGTGGGCGGTGACCATCATCGGTGTGCTCCTGCTGTTGGTGTTGGACTTCCTGGTCACGCGCCGCCCGCACGAGGTGTCCATGCGGGAGGCCATCGGCTGGTCGGCGTTCTACATCGCCCTGCCGCTGGCGTTCGGCGGCTGGCTCTGGTCCCGCTACGGCTCCCAGCAGGGCGTGGAGTACCTGACCGGTTACCTGGTGGAGAAGTCGCTCTCGGTCGACAACCTCTTCGTCTTCATGCTGCTGCTTGCCGCGTTCGCGGTGCCGGCGGTGCTCGCCCAGCGGGTGCTGCTCTACGGCATCGCCGGCGCGCTGGTGCTGCGGGCCGTCTTCATCGCCCTCGGCGCGGCGGCCCTGCAGACCCTCGACTTCGCCTTCCTGCTCTTCGCGATCATCCTCATCGCCACGGCGGTGAAGCTGCTGCGGGACGCCATGTCCGGGCACCAGCAGGAGGTCGACATCAACAAGATGCGGTCGGTCCGGCTGCTGCGCAAGGTCATGCCGGTGGTCGACGAGTACCACGGCACCCGGATGACCGTCCGGCAGGGCGCGAAGCGGGCACTCACCCCGTTCGCGCTGGTGGTGGTCGCGGTGCTGGCCACCGACATCGTCTTCGCTGTCGACTCGGTGCCGGCGGTCTACGGCATCACCGAGGACCCGTACCTGGTCTTCGCCACCAACGCGTTCGCCCTGCTCGGCCTGCGGGCGCTCTACTTCGTCCTGCACGCGGCGCTGAGCCGGCTGGTGCACCTCAGCTACGGCCTGGCCGTCATCCTTGCGTTCATCGGCCTGAAGCTGGGTCTGCACTGGGCGCACGGCATCTGGGACAGCGTGCCGCAGATCCCCACCCTGGCCTCGCTCGGCGTGATCATCGGTGTGCTGGTGGTGGTCACCGTGACCAGCCTGCGCGCCACCCGTGGTGGCGACGTGCCCGAGGACCGCCAGGTCGTCACCGAGCGGCACTGACCGCGCCGCGCCGGGACGACCGGGAGGTACGGCGGAAAGCTCCCGGCGGACCGGCGCGGGTGGTACGACTGTGCCATGGGAATCGTGTCACCGGGCTTTCAGGGTCGACCCCGAACGCAGGAGCCGGCCCTGCCACCCGGCCAGTACCTGACCGAGGACTTCCCGGTGCTCTCGGCCGGCCCGACGCCCCGGGTGTCGCTGGACACCTGGGAGTTCGTCATCGCCGCCGAGAACGGCAGCGAACACCGGTGGTCGTGGCAGGAGTTGATGGCCCTGCCGCAGGAGACACCGATGGTGGACATCCACTGCGTCACCAGGTGGTCCAAGCTCGGCACCACCTGGCAGGGCGTCTCGCTGGACACGCTGCTCGAGGGCGTCGACACTGGCGCGCACTTCGCGCTCGCGCACTCCTACGGCGGGTACACCACCAACCTGCCGCTTGACGACCTGCGTGGCGGCCAGGCCTGGGTGGCGCACACCTTCGACGGCGCGCCGCTGCCCGCCGAGCACGGCGGGCCGGCCCGGCTGCTGGTGCCGCACCTGTACTTCTGGAAGTCCGCCAAGTGGGTGCGCGGCCTCCGGCTCAAGACGATGGACGAGCCGGGGTTCTGGGAGACCGCCGGCTACCACGACTACGGCGACCCGTGGCGCGAACAGCGGTACCAGGGTGACTGAGCGCGCCGTGGCGACGGGCAGTCCGCCCCGGACGGCCAACCGGTGGCAGGTCGGCCGGTTGGTGGAGCGCCGCGTGGAGACACCGAGCGCGCAGACCCTGGTCCTGGAGGTGCCGGACTGGCCGGGGCACCTGCCGGGGCAGCACGTCGACCTGCGGCTGACCGCCCCGGACGGCTACCAGGCGGCCCGGTCGTACTCGATCGCCGGGCCCGTCGTGGACGGCCCGGGCGGACCGCGCATCGAGGTGACCGTCCAGCGGGTACACGACGGCGAGGTGTCCCCGTACCTCATCGATGTCTTCGGCGGTGGCGACCCGGTGGAAATCCGCGGACCGCTCGGTGGCTGGTTCATCTGGCGGCCCGAGGAGGCCGCGCCGGTGCAGCTGGTCGCCGGCGGCTCCGGCATCGTGCCGCTGATGGCGATGATCCGGGCCCGGCGGGCGGCCGGCAGCAAGGCCCCGTTCCGGCTGATCTACTCGGTGCGCACCCCGGGCGACGTGATCTACGCCGACGAGCTGCGCCGCCGGGTCCGTGACGACTTCGGCCTGGACATCGCGTACGTCTACACCCGCGAGGCGCCCGAGGGCTGGCGCGGCGAGCCGCACCGGATCGGGCTGGCCGACGTCAACACGCACGGCTGGCCCCCGGACCTGGAACCGCTCACCTACGTCTGCGGTCCGACGGCGTTCGTGGAGACGGTGGCCGACCTACTGGTGGGGCTGGGCCATCCGTCGCGGCGGGTCAAGACCGAACGCTTCGGCCCCACCGGCTGACCGCCCACCCGCTCCCGTACCGCCGAGGAGATCCGATGACCGAGATGTCGTACCTGGACGGCAACATGCTCGACGGTCCGATGCGTGAGCTGTTCACCGTCGACCTGAGCGCCGCGATGGGCCGTTGCGAAAACTGCGGGACGACCGGCTCGATGGCCAGCCTGCACGTCTACTCGCACGCCCCGGGCCTCGTCGCCCGCTGCCCCTCCTGTGAGGCGGTGATGCTGCGACTGGTCCGCGGCCCGGACCGGGCCTGGCTGGACCTGCGCGGCACCACGTTCCTCCAGGTGCCGATGCCGATGCAGCAGACGTTCCCCGGCCCGCTCTGACGGATCGTCCCGGCCGGGTCAGGGGCCGGCGACGGTCCTGATCGCGCGTACCGCCTCGGCGACTCCACCCGACCAGGGCGTGCCGTGGCCCGGCAGCACCCACGACGCCTGAACGCCTTCGAGGCGGTGCAGCGACGCCAGCGCCTGGTGGGGATCGTCGGTGAAGGGCGCGGGTTGCGGGCCCCGTTGCCCGGTCAGCACATGCCGGGTGGTCAGGGCGTCGCCGACGAAGACGGCGTCGGCGATCGGCACGTGGATGGCGATGCTGCCCGGTGAGTGACCGGGGAGGCTGATGACGCGTGGCGGTGTTGCGGGTAGCCGGGAACCTCGCCGGGGAGGCGCACGCCCTGGACGCCGCGCGCACGCTCACCGCGTGGGCGAACGGGTTCATCAGCATGGAGTTGGCCGGCGCCTTCAAGCTGGGCGGCGACATCGACAAGGCGTACGAGTTCGGCATCGCCCGTCTCGCCGACGCGCTCGCCGGATGAGCACCGGCCGTTGGCGCGGTACGCCGCATCGCCCGTGATCCACTCGGTTTCGTTGATCTCGGGGTGTCCAGACGGCCTGGTTGGCCCCACGTCAAGGAAACCGAGTGGATCGACGCGGGATCGATCAGACCTGGTTCGCGCCACCGTCGACGAAGATCTCGCCGCCGGTGATGAAGCTGCTCTCGTCGGAGGCCAGGAACAGCGCGGCGTTCGCGATCTCCTCCGGCTGGCCCATTCGTCACCGAGGGCCACGCCGTCCACGCCGCGGCCGGAGCGCCGCGCGGCAAACTGGAACAGTCGGCCGAGATCGCCCTGCTCGCCTTCACCGCCGCGGCCTATCCCGTCCGCTGAGCGCGCGCTCGGCGTCGCGTGGCAGCGGCCTGCCGCCGCACCGGAAAACTCGGGTGCGGGTGACCAGGCCCACCCCTAGGCTTCCGCTTCAACGGCCGGCGCGGTGTCCGGTCGGAGGGGAGATGGTGACGCGATGACCGCACACCTGTTCGCGATCAGTTTCGACGCGCGTGAGCCGCTGCGACTCGCGCGGTTCTGGGCCGGGCTCCTCGGCCGGGAGATCGTCGACGATCCACACGACGGCGTCCTGCTGCTGCCCATCGGCGACCCCGACTTCCGGATCCACTTCGCCCCGTACCAGCAGCCCAAGGTCGTCCAGAACCGGATGCACTTCGACCTGACGAGCAGCTCGCTGGAGGACCAGCAGCGGTCGGTGGCCAGGGCGCTGGAACTCGGCGGACGACACATCGACATCGGCCAGGACCCGACGGACGATCACGTGGTGCTCGCCGACCCCGAGGGCAACGAGTTCGACGTGATCGGGCCGGGCAACAACTTCCTCGCCGACACCGGGCCGATCGGCGCCCTCGCCTGCGACGGATCGCCGAAGGTCGGCTACTTCTGGAGCGCGGCGCTGGGGTGGCCGCTGGTCTGGGACCAGGACGAGGAGACCGCGATCCAGTCACCGCGCGGCGGTACGAAGATCTCCTGGGGTGGTCCGCCGTACATGCCGAACGGGGGCCGGGACCGGGTCCGACTCGACATCACTCCGGGCGTCGGCGTCGACCGGCCGGCGGAGATCGACCGTCTGCTGTCGCTCGGCGCGACCGTCGTCGACGCCGATCCCGGCGATGCCGGTGGGCGGGTGTTGATGGCTGACCCGGACGGCGGCGAGTTCTCGCTCCGGACGCCCCGCTAGCGCGGGCCGGAGCCACCGCCGGATGCAGCCGGTGCGCCGGGTCGGGGTGGGTTGGACAAAAGGGGCACCGGTCGGTCAGAGTGGTCGGCCGTGAGATACCTGCGAACCGGTGGTCCCGCCGCGATCCGGCGGCCCCGGCCCACCGACGTCGACGAGTTCGTCGCCGCCGCGCGGCGCAGTCGGGACCTGCACCACCCGTGGTTGGTCGCGCCGGCCAGCCCCGAGGAGTACGACAGCTACCTGCGGCGGATCCGCCGCCGGGACAGTGCCGGTTACCTGATCTGTGACCGGGCCAGCGGCGAGATCGCCGGCTACGTGAACATCAGCGGCATCGTGCTCGGCGCGCTGCGGGGTGGTTACCTGGGATACGCCGCGTTCCAGCCGTACAGCGGAACCGGGCACGCGTCGGCGGGTGTCGCGTTGGTGATCGACCACGCGTTCCGCACTGTCGGGTTGCACCGGTTGGAGGCGAACATCCAACCGGATAACGAGCCGTCCCGCCGGGTCGCCCGCAAGCTCGGTTTCCGGCTGGAGGGCTTCTCCCGGGACTACCTGTTCATCGACGGCGCCTGGCGCGACCACGAACGCTGGGCGATCACCGCGCCGAGCGAGCCCGCGGGGTCTCCGGACGGCAGTGAGGTCCCGTCGCATGAGTGACAGTAATAGCCCATAAAACGTCCGAAAGCGGCCATAAGCAGTGACGACGGTCAACATATATGATCGGGTTCGATTACCCTCAGCAAGGTGATCGTCAGCCTCGGCACTGAGCCATGGCCGGTCCGTCTCCGTGACCAGCACGGCGGGGTCCTGGGCGCCGGGATGGCGCTGGACGACCGCCACGTCCTGACCTGCGCCCACGTCGTCGCCGCGGCCGGCGACCCGAGCCATGCCGGTGCCGAGCCGACGTGGACGGTCCTGGCCGACCTGGTCGGCCAACCGGGCGACCCGACGGTCCCGGCCCAGGTCGTAGCCGGCTGCTGGTGGCCACCCACCAGCGACGGGCGGGACGACATCGCGCTGCTGGAGCTGGCCGCACCCGCGCCGCACGGCCCGTTCGCGCCACTGCGCCGCATGCGGGGCACCTGGGACCGCCGCGTCGTCATGTACGGCTTTCCCGAGACCGTGGTGCACGGCGTCTACGTCGAGGCCCGGCTCACCGGCCGCTCCGGAGCGGGACGGGAACGCGTCGAGATGATCTCGGCGACCACCGGACCCCAGGTCAGCCCCGGCTTCAGCGGCTCGGCGGTGGTCGACGCGCAGACCGGGCACGTCGTCGGGATGGTGGTCAGCACGTACCGCGATGGCGGCCGCAACCAGGACGTGGCCGGCGGCGCCGACCCGGGCAGCGGCCTGTCGTGGATGATCCCGGTCGAGACGATCCTGGGCCGCCTCCCGCGGCTGCGCGCCCAGGTGCCCGGCGAATCCTCCGTCGACCCGAGCTTCCGGTCGGCCGAGGACACTCCGGCGAACCAGGGGGTCCTCCGCCAGCTCGCGGACTTCTTCGGCCGCCTCTCCTCGGACAACGTGCTGGTCATCGTCGTCGACCACCGTGAGTCGGACGTCGCGGCGGCGGTGCGGCAGGCCGCCGTGCTCTCCAGCCGGGAGCTGCGGCCATCGATCGACCCGGAGACGATCCCGGACGCTCCGCCGATCGGCAGCATCGACCTCGCGGTGGACGCGACGGACCGGAGCACGAAGGACGTGTCCCGGCGGATCGCCGACTGGGCCGGCCAGGCGGACGCCGCGAGCACGGCGCCGGGCCACGACCGGGCCGCCGACACGGCGCCGCGCTCGATCATCATCAACAACATCGACGAGGCCGCCGAGCCCGAGACTCTGCTGTCCGAGGTGGTGCTTCCGCTGGTCGGCGAGGCGCCCACCCGGGACCTGCGAATGCTGCTGACCTTCCGCGGCGAGTCGATCCCGCTGCGCACCACGCTGCTGGCGAGTCGCGTCGCCAGCCTCCAGGCCACCGAGGAGGCCACCCGCCGGGCGTACCGCAGCGCGGCCGCCGTGGTCGCCGACGTGCCCCGACTCCAGCCCAGGGCGACCGAGTTGCGCATCCAGCTGACCAAGCTGCGGGCCGCTGCCGCCACCACCGACGGCGACACGCTGGCCGCGCTGCTCGCCTCGACCGAGCGGGCCACCGACCGGGCGCTCAGTAACGCCGAGTCGGTCCGGCGGGAGATCGTGGCCCGGGAGGATCTGTGGTCCGAGCTGCACGGCCGGTTGGGCGCCTATCGCGCGATGGCCGTGCAGCACCGGCTCGCCGAGGACCCCGCGCTCGGCACCTCCTACCGCCGCGCGTACGACCTGCTGCTGACCGCGCCGTGCGATCTGGTGGCCGCCGAGGCGGCGGTACGCCGGTACACCGAGGCGGTCTCCCATCACGTTGACGGCCGGCGCGGAGGAGACGGGTCGTGACCACACCCTGCGACTGGCCAGGCTGCGCCGGAGCCGTCGACGAGACCGGTTTCTGTGACCTCTGCGGCCTGGCGCCACTCGCCACCGGCAGCGCCACGCCGGCAACGACCCCGTCCCGGACGACCGCTCGGGACATCTGGACGGTGGCCAGTCTCGTCTCCCTACCGGTGCTGACCTTCTCGCCCGACGGCACGAGCACGCCGCCGTTGCGGGTGCCCGACGAGTTCCGCTTCTGCCCCAAGGGGCACCCCGTCGGTCGGAGCCGGGGCGGGCGACCGGGTCGGGACAAGGGCTTCTGCCCCTACTGCCCGACCCCGACACCGTTCAACTTCCTTCCCGGCCTGCAACCCCACGACCTTGTCGCCGACCGGTACGAGGTGGTCCGCTGCGTGGCCCGTGGCGGCCAGGGCTGGGTCTACCTCGCCCACGACACCCACAACGACCACGTCGACGTCGCGCTGAAGGGTGTGCTGCACGCCGCCGACGAGGCCTCCCTCCAGGCAGCGGTCGAGGAGCGACGGTTCCTCAACGTGCTGGACCACCCGAACATCGTCCGGAGCATCGACTTCGCCACCCACGACGACCCGGTCGCCGGCCCCACCGGCTACATCGTGATGGACTACCTCGACGGCATGTCGCTGCGCAGGTTGCAGGTCGCCGCGAAGGATCCGCGCCGGCCCGATGTCTCGCTGCCGATCGACCACATCCTCGCCTACGGTCACGAGATCCTCGCCGCGCTCGACTACCTGCACGCGCGTGGGTTGCTCTACACCGACATGAAGCCCGACAACGTGATGCGCACCGCCGACCGGATCAAGGTGATCGACCTGGGCGGGGTCCGCAGGGCCGACAGCGGGTTCGAGGGAATCGTCCACTCCGTCGACTTCTCGGTCAGCAGGACCGAATACCAGACCCGGGGGCCGACCGAACGTTCCGACCTGTTCGCCCTCGGCCGCACGCTGGAGGAGCTGTACCGGTCCCGCACACCGGGCCCGGACACCCCGGGCGCGGCCCCGGACGCCCTCGGCATCGAGTCGTTCAACCGGCTCGTCGCCCGGGCGGTCCGCCCGGACTGGGACCGGCGGTTCGCCTCCGCCGCCGAGATGTCCGAGCAACTCCTCGGGGTGTTGCGGGAGATCCTGGCGGGCCAGCCGGAGCGGCGCCAACCCGAACCGATCTCGCTCTTCCAGCCCGCCGCGCAGCTGCTGGACGCGGGCCTGGGTCTGGCCCTGCCGCTTGTCACCTGGATCGGCGCGGGCGACGGCACGCTCCTGGACGACGGCCGGCCCGCCGCCGTCGACGTGGCCCTCGGCCTGCCGGTGCCCCGACCCGACCCGGACGACCCGGCCGTCGGCGTGCTCCGCACCGTCGACGCGTCGGACGCCCAGGCGCTGCTGGGTGAGCTGTCGATGGTCGAGCAGACGTCGGTCGAGGTCGAGCTGAGCAGGTGCCGGGCGCACCTCGCGCTGGGCGATCCCGACTCGGCCGCCGCGGCGCTGGCCAGCGCCGAGACGTCGACCGGCACCCGCGCCGACGTCGACTGGCGGATCGCCTGGCACCGCGGGTTGCTCGCGCTCGCCGCCGACCGGATCGACGAGGCGGGGCAGCAGTTCGACGCGGTCTACAGCGACATCCCGGGAGAGGTCGCCCCGAAGCTCGCGCTCGGCTACTGCGCCGAGCGTGCCGGCGACCACGGGTCGGCGGCCCGCTACTACGCGGCCGTCTGGCTGCGCGACCCGTTCCAGGCCAGCGCCGCGTTCGGGCTGGCCCGGCTCCGCCTGGCGGCGACCGACCGGGCCGGGGCGGTCGCCGTCCTCGACGAGGTTCCGGCGCTGTCCCGGCACCACGACGCGGCGCGGGTCGCCGCGGTGCGGGTGCTGTCGTCCCGGTTGCCCGGCGGCCCACCCACCGCCGGTGAGCTCAACCACGCCGTCCACCGGCTGGCCGCGCTGAACATCGACGGCGAGTCGCGGGACCGGCTGACCACGGCGATCCGGGAGATGGCGCTCGACCTGACCCACGCCGGCGACGCCGCCGACCTGGTTGGCGGCCCGGTGCTCGGCGCACCGCCGACCGAACGCGCCATCCGGGAGTTGCTGGAGAGGTCCTATCGGTCGCTGGGCCAGCAGGCGCAACACGCCGACCTGCCCGACCCGGTGGCGGCGCGCCCGGGCCGCTTCCGGCGGGTTGGCCGCACCAACGACACTGCGCGCCGCGCCGCCCACGACGTACTCGTCGACCGGGCGAACGCCGTCCGACCCCGCACCCGATGGTGACCGACCGACCCGGAACGGAGCGTGAACCGGTGGATACCGCGATGCAGTTCGCCTTGGAAGTCAACCAGAACAAGTTTCTGCCAGTGGGCGGCCAGGACATGCACGCGGTCCTTTCGGTGACCGGACCGGAGACGGCGGCTGCGGACGACACGCCAGCCCGAACGGATCCGTCCCGGCTGGTCGAGGTGCTGGTGATCGACTGTTCGGGCTCGATGGCCGACCCACCGACCAAGATGGCCGCCGCGCAGCAGGCCGCCGCCGCGGCCATCACCGTGTTGCCGGACGGTGTCCGGTTCGCGGTGATCCAGGGGACCCACGAGGCCACTGTGGTCTACCCGGCGACCCGGACGCTCGCGACCGCCTCACCGGCCACCCGCAAAGAGGCGGGCGCCGCGGTCGCCCGCCTGAGCGCCAGCGGCGGGACGGCGATGGGCGGTTGGCTCGCGGCCGCCCGGGACCTGCTCCCGTCCTCCGCGTCGACGATCAACCACGTGCTGCTGCTCACCGACGGCATCAACGAGCACGAGACCGAGGAGGAGTTGGCGCGCGTCCTGCGCAGCTGCGCAGGACGGTTCGTCTGCGACCCGCGCGGCATCGGCGAGGGTTGGCACCCCGCGGACCTGCTCCGGATCGCCGCCGCGCTGCACGGCACCGCCGAGGCGGTACGGCGGCCCGGCGACCTGGCCGCCAGCTTCCGGGAGTCCGTTCTCGCCGCGCTGACCAAGCTCCTGCCGGACGTCCGGATCCGGCTGCGGACCATGCCGTACGCCCAGCTGGTCTTCTTCAAACAGAGCAGCCCCACCATCCAGGACCTCACCGGGTACGCCGGCGCTGTCGACGAGCGGACCTGGGAGTTCGCCACCGGCTCGTGGGGCGCCGAGCGCCGGGACTTCCACCTCTGCCTGCGGGTCGAGGCGCCCGACGACATCCTGGAGCAGGACCGGTTGGCCGCCCGGGTCGACCTGGTGGTCGACGGGGAGGTGCGGGCCGCCGCCGCTACCGTCCTCGTGAACTGGACTGTGGACATGGCCAAGTCGGCCCGGATCGATCTCAGTGTCTCCCAGGTGACCGGGCAGGAGGACGTCCGGCAGGCCATCAACGCCGGCTGCGACGCGTACGACCGGGGTGACCGGGTCGAGGCACACGCGCAGTGGGCCCAGGCGGTGACGCTGGCAACCGCGGCACGGGACGAGGCCGCCCTGGCGCAGCTGAGGCACCTGGTGGACATCGAGCCCGGCGGAATCGTCCGGCTCAGGGAAAATCTCAGCCAGACCGACATCAAGGTCAGCATCGTCGGCTCGGTGCGCAACCCGACGCACCCACCGGTGCCACGGGGGCCGGCGGTCGCGGAGAAGATCTGCGGCGCCTGTCTGGAGAGTTCGCCGGCCGGCTCGGAGATCTGCGAGAACTGTGGCACGCCGTTCACTGACGATCCGACGGCGAGCGTGCGGGCATGACGGTGGACGCGCGTACACCGCCGTGGGTCAGCACCACCCGGCAGACCCTTGTCGGTCTGCGCGGGTGGCTGCTTGTGGTCACCGCGATCACCCTGGTGACCAGTCTGGCGGTTTTCCTCGGCGTCGCCGGCAACGCCGACGTCGCCAGGGAGCGGTCGGTGCCGGCGATCCTCGCCAGTTACGACGCGCAGGAAGCGCTGCGCAACGCGCACCTTGCGGCGGTGGACAACCTCAGCCGCGGTGGTGTCGTCCTCGGTGGCCCCGGGGTGGATTACCAGCGCCAGATCGCCGCCGCCGGCCAGTACCTCACCCTGGTGGCGGAGAACAACGCGGCCGGCGACGAGGGCACCCAGGACATCCAGACGATCGAGGCGCTGCTTGTCACGTACACCGGGCTCATCGGCCAGGCCGACGCGCGCTTCCGGGACGCCGATCTGGGTGCGCTCGGGGTGGCCGCGCTCCGGGACGCGGCGAGCCTGTTGGACGACATCCTGGTCCGGCTCGAGATGCTGCGGGGCAAGCAACTGCTCGCCCTGGACGACCAGGTGGACAACCCGTGGACGAACAAGCTGACTGCGGTCGTCTGGTTACTGCCGCTGGTCGTGCTCGGCGTGTTGTTGGTGCGGACGCAGGCTTATCTGACCCGCCGGTTCCGCCGGACGGTGAACGCGCCCCTGCTGCTGGCCACGGCCGCGGTGGTGGGGATGATGGCCCTCACCGCGCTGAGCCTCCTGTCGGCGGACAAGTTGGACGAGGCCCGTGCGGGAGTCCATGGTGTTGACGACAGCAGAAAGCGGCAGCTCACGGACGTGGGATCCCTTGCCGCTTACGGCCTCGCAGGTCAGGTGGAGTCGCAGTGTGGAGATGCCTGCGCCGACACTCTTGCTGAGCTTCGCAGCCCGTTTCCGTCCCCGTCCCCGTCTTCGACGCTGGGGTCGGTCGCGACCGACTCCGCCGTCGAAGACAAAGCCGAAGTCGCGGCCGATGACGCCATCACGAACGATGCCGATGCCGCGGCCAACAGCCGCTTCGGTGAAATCCTGCTGCCCGTGCTCGCGCTCGTCATCGCGGTGCTGGTCTTCCTGGGCTTCCAGCCCCGCCTGGCGGAATATGGAAAGCGGTGAACATGAAGCACAGCGGACGGGTGACTCGGACGGCATTGGCGATGGTCACGGTGCTGATCGCCAGTGTCGCGCTGAACGGGTGCTCCGCCGAGCCGGCTGAGGAGCTGACAGTCCTCGGCCCGTGGACCGGCGACGAGGAGGTGGCGTTCAAGGCGGTGCTGGAGGACTTCAGGGACAGGTTCGGTTTCCAACCCCGTTATCAGGGGCACCGGGACGTCAGCCAGGTGCTCCAGGTGGCGATTGAGCGCGGCCGCCCGCCCGACGTCGCGGTCCTGCCCCGCGTCAACGACCTGCAACGCTACGTCAATGCCAAACAGTTGGCGCCGCTGACGGGCGCCGTCACGACCGACCCGGGCGCCGCTCCGCAGCTGATCAAGGTCGCCCCCAAATCGGGAGGGGACGGCGACGAACTCGCCTACGGGGTCGCGATCGCCACCAACCTGAAGAGCGTGGTCTGGTACGACCCGACCGAGTTGAAAGGTTTGGGCGAGGACCCGCCAAGGACCTGGGACGAGCTGGTCAGCCTGACCCAGCGCAAGATCGGTGATGAGCAGGTGCGCTGGTGCCTCGCCATGAGTTCCCAGCCGGTCTCCGGTTGGCCGGGCACTGACTGGATCGAGGACATCCTGTTGCATCAGTCCGGCCAGGCCCTCTACGAGCAGTGGACGCGCGGTGACCTCGCCTGGAACTCCCCGCAGGTCAAGGCGGCCTGGGAAACCTGGGGCGCCCTGCTGCGGGCCTCGTCGGAGGGGACGGCCCGCGCCAGCCTCTACACCACCTTCGCAACGGCGGCGAAGGGCCTGCTTCCGAGCGGTGAGGCGGCTGAGTCGTCCGCCTCCCCGCCTGCGGAGGCGGCAGAGTCCGAGCCAAGGCGATGTCACCTGGACCACCAGGGTTCCTTCGCTATCCGCGAATACCGGCCGAAGCCATCACAAACACCGAGCCCGACGCCTACCGGCTCGGCTGCCCGGCCCTTGGCATTCTTCCCGACACCGCCGATCGGGTTGACGGACACGTCGGCCCTCCGCGAGGTCTCCGACGACGTCGCGGTCATGTTCAGTGACACCGAGGACAGCAAGGACAACAAGGACACCGAGCGGGCCAGCAAACTGATGACGTACCTCGCCTCCGCAGAGGCGCAGGCGGACTGGCGCGAGCACACCCAGGACGTGGCCTTCAGCCGACGTAGCCATGCACCCGAGTACCAGGACAAGGCCTTGGCGGCGGTCGCCGAGCGGCTGCGCACCGGCACCCTGTGCTGGGACGGGTCGGACCTGATGCCGGCGGCGATGGCCACGGCGTTCGAACGGGCGGTTCTGGTTTACCTGGAAGCGCCGGAGCGCCTGGACAGTCTGCTGGCCGAACTCGAAGCATCCAGGCTGGCGCCCAGTGCCGAGTGGATGGCTCTCACCTGCGTGCCGGCCGGGAAAAAGGAAACTGAACGATGACGGAACTGCGCAGATTCGACCTCGACGGTGGCGGCTCGGTGGTGGTCGAGGTCGACGCTAGGGCCGGCGTGACGCCGGCCGGCAATGCCGGCAAGGTGGTCCGTGAGGCGCGGGCGACCTTCGACCGGGCGCTCTCGGAGGTACGCGACGCCGCCTCCGCCGCGCTCGGCCAGTTCCAGTCGATGGCCCACCGTCCGGACGAGGTCGAGATCACCTTCGGCGTGCAGTTGACCGCGGAGGCCGGCGCGGTGATCGCCCGGACCGGCGTGCAGGGTCAGCTCACGGTGACGGTGCGCTGGCAGCGACCACAGGGCCCCACCCCACCGCAGCCCGACGCACCCGTGTCGCCGACGTGATCAGGAGGTTTGCGTCCCGACGCCAGGCGGGGACGCAGACCTCCTGATCGGCAGAACGCCTAGGCGCCCGGGCGGGGGAAGGCCACCGGGCTGCGGAGGTTGTTGTGGCCGACCGCGCGGATGCCGAAGAAGACGTTGTCCTTGGACAGGTCGATGCTGACCTCGGTGACGTCACCGACGCCTATCATCCGCTGCCACTCGGCGGCCGTGGTCTCCCGCCACACCACCTCGTAGCCGGCCAGGCCGGGCTCGTCGCCGCGCTGCCAGCGCAGCGTCGTGTTGTTGGTCAGGTCGGTGGTCACGATGATGGCGCCCCGGGGTGTGCCGGGTGCCTGGGCCAGCGACCAGAGCGCCGCGCCGTTGACCCGGGCCACCCGAGCGATGTACGCGAAGTCGCAGAACTCCGGCAGATCACCGAACTGTTGGCCGTCCTGCACCCGGACGTCCTGGTGCTGGTGGGCGAAGTCCTCGTTCGGCTCGGTGAACCGTGCCGCCGGCCAGCCCTCGCGCAGGAACGAGATGTGGTCGCTGCCGCGCAGGTAACGGTCCCGCCGGTAAATCACCCGTACCCGCATGTCGGTGGCGTCGTTTTCCGCCACGTCGCGAACGAACCGGGCGAGTTGCCGCGACGGTGAGTCGTTCTCGCCGCCGACGGACTGCCGGGTGGTGGCCTCGGCCGGGGTCTCCGCCGTCGGCACGCCCTCCGCGAAGAGTCGCACCGCGTGCGGGTCGCGGGTGCCGTCGTCGGCGGTGCTGCTGCCCACGATGTCGTCGCTGAACATGCCCTGCACGTCCGCGCCGGCCGCCTTGAGCTGCTGGGCGAGGTACGCCGAGCCGTACAGGCCCTGCTCCTCGGCGGCGACCGCGGCGAACACGACTGTGGCCGCGGTGGGCCGGGTGGCCATCAGTCGGGCCAACTCCAGCACCACGGCCACCCCGGAGGCGTCGTCGTCCGCGCCCGGCGCGTCGCTGACGGCGTCCATCACGTCGGTGACCCGGGAGTCGTAGTGGCCGGTCACCACGTAGGTGCGGTTCGGTGCCGTCTGGCCGCGCAGGGTGGCCACCACGTTGGTGATCCGGGTGGCGGTGGGGATCCGCGACGCGGGTTCCTGCACGTATGACTGGAGCTCGACGGTCATCCGGCCGCCTGAGGTCGCCGCGTACTCCTGGAGGCGGGCGTGGATCCAGTCGCGGGCGGCGCCGATCCCCCGCTGGGGGTCGTCCTGGCTGGAGAGGGTGTGCCGGGTGCCGAACGCGGCCAGCCGCCGCACCGTCGCCTCGATGCGTCGCGGGTCGACCTGCCGGAGCAGTTCGCGCAGTTCACGGTCGGGCCGCTGCGCGCGGGCCGGGCGCCCGGGGCCGGCGGGGAGGGTGTCGGCGGCGGCCGGTGCGGCGAGCGCGGGCATCGCGACGGTGGCGGCGGTCGCGGCGGTGGCGGCTGCCGAAGCGGACAGGAAGGTGCGGCGGGTGGGCCTCGTGGGCCGTGCGCCGGTGTCGTCTGATCCCATCCCGGCATCCTGCCCATCGACGATGGTGTCTGTCTATATCACCGGTCGTGGATGTTCTGCGACTCGCACCCTGACCGGCTGTTCCACGTTTGTCCCGGGCGTCGACGGGAAACGGCCCGCAATGACGAAACCTCGTGTGGTGATCGTGGGGGCCGGGTTCGCCGGTTACCACGCGGCGAAGACGCTGAGCCGGATCGCCCGGGACCGGGCCGAGATCGTGGTGCTGAACTCCACCGACTACTTCCTCTACCTCCCGTTGCTGCCCGAGGTGGCGGCCGGGGTCGTCGAGCCCAAACGGATCGCGGTGCCCCTGACCGGGACGCTCAAGGGCGTACGCGTGGTGGTCGGCGAGGCGGACCACGTCGACCTGCAGAACCGCTGGGTCGGGTTCACCCAGGCCGAGGGGGAGAAGAACCGGTTGGCGTACGACAGGTTGATTCTCGCCGTGGGCAGCGTCAACAAGTTGCTGCCCATCCCGGGGGTGACCGAGTACGCGCACGGCTTCCGCGGCCTGCCCGAGGCCGTCTACCTGCATGATCACATCGTCCGTCAGCTCGAACTGGCCGAGCAGGCCGAGGATCCGGCCGAGCAGCAGGCCCGCTCCACGTTCGTGGTGGTCGGGGCGGGCTACACCGGCACCGAGGTCGCCGCGCACGGGCAGTTGTTCACCGACGCGCTGCACGCCCAGCGGCCCCGGCTCACGGTCCGGCCGCGGTGGATGCTGCTCGACGTGGCGCAGCGGGTGCTGCCCGAGATGGACGAGCGGATGTCGAACACCTCGCACCGGGTGCTGAACCGCCGAGGGGTGGACGTCCGGATGGGCACGTCGGTGGCGGAGGCGACCTGCGACGGGGTGAAGCTCACCGACGGTGAGTATGTGCCGACCTGCACCCTGGTGTGGTGTGTGGGGGTGCGCCCCGACCCGTTCGTCAACGAGTTGGGTCTGCGCACGGACCGGGGGCGGCTGGTGGTCGACGAGTTCCTGAACGTCCCCGGCTACCCGGAGGTGTTCGCCTGCGGCGACGCCGCGGCGGTGCCCGACCTGGTGAACCCGGGAAAGATCTGCGGGATGACGGCTCAGCACGCGCAGCGGCAGGGCAAGCGCGCGGCGCACAACATCGCCGCGTCGTACGGGTTCGGGCGGCGCAAGCCGTACAAGCACCACGACCTGGGCTGGGTCGTCGACCTGGGGGGCAAGGACGCGGCGGCGAACCCGTTGCAGGTGAACCTGGCCGGGTTGCCGGCCAAGACGGTCACCCGGGCGTACCACCTGATGGCGATGCCGGGGAACCGCACGCGGGTCAGCGCCGACTGGGTGCTCGACGCCGCGCTGACCCGCTCGGCGGTCCAGTTGGGGCTGGTCCCGGCGAACGCGGTGCCGTTGGAGAGCACCACACCCGAGGTCGCGTCCCGCGCCCGGTGAGCGGGCGACACGCGTGCCGGCCGGTCAGCCCCGCGGGGTGGGACCGGCCGGTCGTCGCGCACCGGGACCGGCCGGCGGCGCGGGCCGCAGCCGGCGCGGGCCGTACTCGCGCAGCAGGGTCTGCGCGATGCCGGCGGCGGGGATGGCCAGCAGCGCGCCCAGCAGACCGGCCAGCTCCGCCGCCAGCAGCACGCTGACCAGCACGGTCAACGGGTTGAGTCGGACCGCCCGGGACAGGATGACCGGCTGGAGGAGGTGGTTCTCCACCTGCTGGTAGACAACGAAGAAGACAAGCACCACCACCCCGGCGGTGGGGGAGTGCAGGAAGCCGGCCCCGGCCGCGATGACCGCGCCGAGCGTCGCACCGACAAGCGGTATCAGGTCGGCCACCGCCACCAGCAGGGCGATCACGGCCGCGAACGGCACCCCGGTGACGACAAGCACCACGAAGGTCAACACCCCGCAGACGACGCTGATCAACAGGTTGCCGGTGAGGTAGCCGGTGACGGTGCGCGACACCTCCCGGCCCACCCGGCGCAGTCGCTCACCCTGACCGTCCCCGGCCGCCGCGAGCAGACCGCGGGTCAGCCGCGGCGCCTCCAGAACCATGAGGTACGCCAGCACGATGACAGTGACCAGCCCGGCGACGGTCTCGACGAGGCCGCGCAGCACGCCCACGGCGGGTTGCCGCAGTCGGGTGCCGAGGTCGCGCACCTGGTCGGAGTGCTCGCTGACGTACCGCCGCGCGCCGGTGCGCTCCAGCAGCTGCCCCAGCGGCCCCCGGCCGGCGCGGGCGTCGTGCAGCAACCCGGGCGCCCGGTCGGCGAACCGGGCCAGCTCCCCGGACAACGGCACCAGGATCAGCGCGGCCAGGATCGCCAGCAGCACGAACACGACGAGGAACACCAGCAGCGTGGCCACCGAGCGCCGCCGCACGAGGCGGCGTTGCAGGCGGTCGACAAGGGGCTTGAGCGCCACGGCGAAGAACGCGGCGACCACCGCCCAGACCAGCACCCGGCGGGTCGCGTACACGAGGGCCAGCGCGAGCGCGGTCGCGAGCACCAGACCGATCACGATCAGGGTCCGGCGGGCGGTCACCCGGTCGTCGGTGTTGCTCATCCGCCGCGACTTCCCCGCGCTCGCCGTCGGAAACCCGGCATTGCGGACGCGACGGGCGCTCTGCTCCGCCCGCGTGGCAAGGACGAAGCCGGCTCAGGGGCGCTCGTCGGCGTCGGTGCGGGGATGGGCGCCGGCGACGAACGTGTCAAGCGCGGCGGCGTGCAGCAGGCCGCCCGGCACCGGGTCACGCAGGGCCGCCACCGCCAGCCGGCCGACCGGCAACCCGCCGGGTCGGGACGTCGCGGCCAACACCAGGTTGCCGTACCGGCGGCCGCGCAGCATCCGCCGGTCGCCGAGCACGCACACGTCGGCGAAGACCGCCCGCACCGTTGCCACCTGCACCCGGGTGGCGACAAGCGGCGGCAGGTCCGTGACGTTGACCAGGAACATCCCGTCGGGGCGCAGGGCGCGGGCCACCTCGGCGGCGAACTCGACGGTGCGCACGTGCGGGGGCATCCGGGCCGCCCGGTAGATGTCGGCGATCACCACGTCGTAGGAACCGGCCGGGGCGGCGGTGAGCGCGTCCCGGGCGTCGGCGACCTCCACCCGTACCTGCGGCGGCAGCGGCGGCAACTCCCGGGCCACCAGCTCGACCACCGCCGGGTCCCGCTCCACGACGCGTTGCGGGGAGCCGGGCCGGGTGGTGGCCAGCCAGCGGGGCAACGTCAACGCGCCACCACCCAGGTGCAGAACGCTCAGCGGGGCGCCCGCCGGGGCGGCCGACTCCACCGCCGAGGCGATCCGCCGGACGTACTCGAAGTGCAGGTGCCGGGGATCCTCGACGTCCACGTACGACTGCTCGACCCCGGCGGACAGGAGGGTCCGTCCGGTCCGCCGGACCGGGTCGGCGACCAGCTCCAGCCGGTCGGCGGCGCGGCTCATGACCGGCACGCTAGCGGTATTGCCCAGGCACGTTGCCGGCGGGCGGCACGGCATTGCCGACGGGCCGGCGGAGCGGGATGTCCCGCGTCCACCGGCCCGTCGGCACCGCTGCGGCCGGTCAGCCGCCGGCCATCCCGGCTCCCACCTCGTCGATCGCGTCGTCGATCCGGTGGGCGAGATCCACGTCCAGCGCTGTCACCCCGTCGGCCTGACTGGTGCGCACTGTCAGTACGGCGGCGGTGTCCCCCGGACGTCCGATGCTCGGCCCGCGCCCGCTGTCCTGGCGCATCCGGTCGAGCCGGTCCAACACCCGGTCCAGGTTGTCCGGCGGCAGCGCGACCACGCGGTGCAGACCCTGACCGTCGCCGGTCCAGTAGGGCAGGTCGTCGAGCGCCGCGTCGATCGCGTCCGGGTCCAGGGTGGGCGTGGTGGTGGAGGCGCCCACCAGACCGCCGCCGGCCTCCGGTGGGTTGAGCAGGTCCCGCAACCCGTCGGGTACGTGCAACGACTCGACGAGGTCGCCGTCCTGCTCGGCGAGCGCGGCGATCGTCGCCTCCGCCTGGTATCGGGCCTGCTCGGGGGTGTTGCCGCTGATCCGGCCCACCTCGGCCAGGAAGCCGGGCAGGTCGCGGTGCCGTTCGATGCCGTCGACGGGCAGCACGTCGTGCAGCGACGCCGGCACCGCCGCGAGCAGGCGTTGCCGCTCGGCGGCATCCAGGGCGAAGGCGAGGACCAGCACTGTCGCCTCGGTGCCCACCTTGGCCGTCTTGAAGTCGACCCCGGCCCGACGCCGGACGTCGTCGACCAGGTCGTGGTAACCCATGCTGCGTACCCCGGCTGTGCCGGTCGGCGGGGACGGCTGCGGCCTCGGATTGTCGGCGGTGCCGACCTGCGGCGGCGCCGGCCCGCCGCGGGTGCTGTCCGGCTTGTGCGGTCCGGCCGCTGGTGGGCCGGCCCGCTTGCCCGACTCGAGGCTCGTGAGCTGCTTGGAGGCGCTCAGGCTGGCGCCGATCTCGCTGGGTTGGCGACCCTGGTCACGGGCCTGTCGGGCCAGCGCCCGACGCCGCTGGTTGTCGCCCTCCATCTGCTTGCGCATGGTGGCACCCCTTCCGCTGGGGATCGTGGGCTGTGTCAGCCGCCTTCCCGCCGTCCCGGGAGCCGAAACGGACGTCGCCGGGCGGGTCGGCCCGGTGTCCGCGACGCTTCATCCGCCGGGGGTGAGGGGTGCTCACCCGCCCGGCCCGCACGATCGGGTCAGGACCGAAGTTCTTCCGAGGTACGCGGAAGGAAGGTCGTCATGAAGCAGATCGTCGAGATCGTCCCCGCCCGACAAGGCTGGTACGCCCGCTGGCAGCTCACGCCGGAGGTCACCAGGTGTTACCCGGTGAGCCTGTGGGCGCTGCTGGAGGAGGCCGACGGGACCGGCCGTGAGGTCATCGGGATGGACTGCATCGGCCAATGGCCCGGCGCGGACGACAACGAGGCGGGTGGGCAGTTCGTCCGCTACCTGTACCAGACGCCTGATTCGGGTGAGCCCGAGGACGTCGATCCGCCCCCGACGGGCGAGCTGCGCGAGACCGGGCCGCGCCTCCAGCCGATGACGACACCCTAGACATTCCTCCGGCCCCCGACCCCAGGTCCCAGGGTCGGGGGCCACCCCGGCTGGGCGCAGGCGGCAGTGGATCAGCCGATGGCGCGTAGGTCGTCGGCGGCGTGCTCGACGGTCAGCAACTCGGTCAGACCGGTGCGGTCCAGCATCCGTTGCAGCTGTCGGCCGGCCCCGGTCAGCCGGATCGCCCCGGCGGTGTGGTGCACCACCAGCAGCGCGCTGAGCCCGGAGGAGTCGCAGAGGCTCACGCCGGTCAGGTCGATCAGCACCTGCTGGCCGTGCAGATCCGCGGCGGCGGCGATCAGCTCGGGCGCGGAGGCGTAGTCGAGCTCGCCAGTCAGCCGCAGTCGGACGTGCCCGGCGTCGAGCCGAGTTGTCTCGATGGTCAACAGCTGGTCGGACATTCCACCATGTTCCCAGCCGGGCGGACGAACGCAAATCGGGGGCCCGCGACACGTCCGCCCGCTTCCGCTCAGCCCCTGGCGGCGACACCTCGCCAGCCACGCTGAGATGCCGCTCTGTGCGTCCCGGCGTAGGGTGGGCTGGAGAGTTTTGGCCATGGACGCCGGTTCCGGTACGGGTTCGGGTGGACGACAAGGAGCGAGGCTCAGCTGGTGACTGCTTCCGACGTCAGGGACTGCGACCCGGGCGACGGACGGATCTTCACGCCGAGCACGACCGAGTCCCCGGCCTGGCCCGCCGACACGTCGCCCCGGCCCGCCGCGGCTCCGCCGCCCCGGCCCGCCGCGGCCCAGCCGCCCCGGCCCACTGCGGCCCCGCCGCCCCGGCCCGCCGCGGATCCACCGCCGATGGCCCTCGAACGCGATGCCGCCGCGCCCGACTGGTTCGAGGTCGTCGAGCACCTCCGTGAGGGTCTGGTGGTCTGTGACGCCGACGGCGTCGTGCGGCACGTCAGCCCGGTGGCCGAGCGGTTGCTGCCCGGTGTGACGCCCGGCGAGCTGCTCAGCGCGGCCGGTGTGCCCGGCCTGGGCGAGGGCGACCCCGGCGGCTTCACCTACCGCGGACGCCGACTGACCGCCCGCCGGGTGCCCCTCTCCGGGGCCCGCTGCTGCTGGTACGTCGAGGACGTCACCGACACCGTCGGCCGCGCCGAGGCGCTGCTCGCCGAGCGGTCCCGCTCGACCTTCCTGGCCGTGGTCGGTGACAAGCTGGGCAACCCGCTGCACCCCGCCCGGTCCGCCGCGGCGATCGTCCGACTCGCCGTGCCGACCCTGGCCGAGGTGGCCGTGCTGGTCCTCGCGCCGCGTGCCGGTCGGGCCCGCTGGTGGCGGGCCGCGGGCACCGACGACGAGGCGGCGTCGGTGGACAACGGCGTGCTGGCCGGCGGTGAGCTGCCCGCCGCCATTGCCGACGGGCTGACCGGGGTCGAGCCGCACGCTCTGGACTGGCTGGTCGAGCAGGCGGTCGACGCCGGCTGGCTGCCCGAGCTCGCCGGCATCGGCACCGCCGCCCGGGTCGTCCCGCTGCCGGGCCGGGACGCGCCGGTCGGTGTGCTGCTTGTCGCCCGTCGCGCCCCCGACTCGTACGACGAGGCCGACGCTGAGCTGATCCGCGCGTTCGCGGCCCGCGCCGGCGCGGCGATGACAACCGCGCTGCTCTACCGCGACCAGACGGAGGTCGCCGACACCCTCCAGGCCAGCCTGTTGCCGGTCGAGCCGGCCGAGGCCGCGGGCGTGCAGTGGGGCACCGCGTACCGGCCCGCGCAGGCGGGGCTGCGTATCGGTGGCGACTTCTACGGCTCGCACCGGCTCGCCGACGGTGGCTCGGTGTTCTTCCTCGGCGACGTGTCGGGCAAGGGGGTCGAGGCGGCCGTCTTCACCGGCCAGCTGCGCCAGTGCCTCCAGGCACTGCACCGGTTGGAGTCGCACCCCGGGCGGTTGCTGCGGCTGCTCAACGACGCGTTGCTGGAGACGACCCAGGCGCACGGCCAGGGCCGTTTCGCCACGATCGTGCTCGGCGTGGCCCGTCCCGACCGCGATGGTGGCCTCACCCTCACCATGGCCGGCGGTGGACATCTGCCGCCGCTGGTGCTGCGCGCCTCCGGCGAGGTGGAGTCGGTGCCGCTGCGCGGCATGCTGATCGGGGTGGTGCCCGACCCCCGCGTCGGCGAGGTGACCGTCCGGCTGGCGCCGGGCGAGACCTGCCTGCTCTACAGCGACGGGGTGACCGAGGCCCGCGGTGGCCGCCGTGGCGACGAGCAGTTCGGTGTGGAACGGCTGGTCGCCGCGGTGACCGGTTGCCAACGGATGCCGGCGCCAGCCCTGGCCGAGCGGGTCGAGCAGGTCACCTGCGACTGGTTGGCGCAGGGTGACCACGACGACATCGCGGTGCTGGCGTTGCGGGCGGCCGGTCCGGGTGGGCGCGTGTCGCGGCACCTGCACTCGGTGCCCGCACCGTTCCGCACCGACCCGCCGGGCGAGGTCGACGCGTGACCGCGGCCACCGCCGCCATCGTCCCGAGCGACGCCTACGCCGGTTATCTGGACTGCCTCGCCGACGCCGACGAGTACGCCGCGATCGACGTGGCGATCGACCTGCTCGACGCGGGCGTGCCGGCGGAGCGGGTGCTGCTCGACCTGGTCGCGCCCGCCCAGTCCGAGGTGGGTGAGCGGTGGGCGCGCAACGAGTGGAGCGTCGCCCAGGAGCACGCGGCCACCCACGTCAGCGAACGGGTGGTGGCGGCGGTGGCCACCCACGTCAACCCGCGCCCGACCGGCGGTCGGGTCGTTGTCGCGTGCATGGATGGCGAGTGGCACGCGCTGCCGCCCCGGCTGGTGGCCGAGGTGCTGCGGTTGCGGGGCTGGCAGGTGACGTTCCTGGGCGCCAGTGTGCCAGCGGCTCACCTCGTGTCGTACCTGCACCGTTATGACGCGCACGCCGTCGCGTTGGCGTGTGCGCTGCCGATGCGGCTGCCGCACGCCCACCGCATGATCGAGGCCTGCCGCCGCTCGGACGTGCCGGTGCTTGTCGGTGGGCGCGGGTTCGGTGCGGACGGCCGGTGGGCGCGTCGGCTCGGCGTGGCCTGGGCGAGGGACGCGCCCTCGGCGGCTGAGCTGATCTCCGACGAGCGGGCGTTGCGGAGGGTGCCGCCGGCGCGGCTGGCCCACCTGGCCGACGACGAGTACGCCAGCCTGGTGCGGCGTCGCGGCGAGCTGATCGACAGCGCGTTGGCCGACCTGCGGGAGCGGGTGCCGGCGACGCGCGCCTACAGCGCCAGTCAGCTCGACTCCACGGTGAGCGACCTGGGTCACATAGTGGATTTCCTGGCCGCGGCGGTCTACGTCGACGACGCCTCGTTGTTCACCGAGTTCGTCGAGTGGCTGACGGGGATCCTGGTGAGTCGGGGAGTGCCCGCCGCAGCCGTCGCCGGGTCCCTGGAGCACTACGCTGTCGCGTTGCGCGACTTCCCCCGGGCGGAGCGCATGCTGGCCCGGGGGCGCGCCGCGCTGCCCGGCGTCGCCCGCTGAGCGCCCATCCGCCCACGCCGCTGTCGATCACCGCGCCCTGCGGTTCGCGGCGCGACCCTGCGTATACTTGCCGCACTGCAAATGTCCCACCTGCCGGGTGGAGCGAGGGGGAGAACGGTGACGTTCAGCGTCAGCCACGTCGAGCGCGACGGCGGTGGCGCTTGCCTGCGTCTGGCGGGCGAGCTGGACATGAGCACGTCGCCCGAGCTGACCGCCGCGATCGACCGCCTCACGGCCGCGGGTGAGTCCCGGGTGTTGCTCGACCTCACCGACCTCACCTTCTGCGATTCCACCGGGATGGCCGTGTTCGTCCGGGGGGACAATCAGGCCGCGGCCGACGGGGGTTGGCTTCGGCTCGTCGGCGCCAACGGCCGCGTCGAGCGGGTGTTGCGGATGACCGGTCTGGCCGACGTGTTGCGCTACGAACCGGAATCGGTCGACCCCGCGTCCCGCACCGCCCCCTGATGGGCTAGATTTCCCCGCCAGCGCGGTGACCGTCAGGTCCCGTCCCCGTCGACCCGAGGCAGGTAGTGATGGGCGCAGACAGCCCGCAGCCGGTACGCATCCTGGTGGTCGACGACGATCCCGGTGACGTACTGATGATCGAGGAGGCGTTGGCGGACTCCGACGTCGACAAGGTCATCGACGTGGTCAGCGACGGCGAGGAGGCGATGGAGTTCCTCCGCGCCGAGGGCCGGCACCAGCAGGCCCGCCGGCCGGACGTGATCCTGCTGGACCTCAACATGCCGCGGATGGACGGCCGGCAGGTGCTCGGGGCGGTGAAGCAGGACGAGGACCTGCGGACCATCCCGATCGTGGTGCTGACCACCTCCAACGCCGACACCGACATCGTCGGCAGTTATACGTTGCAGGCCAACGCGTACGTCACCAAGCCGATCGACCTTGACGACTTCAACGACGTGGTCCGCCGCATCGACGAGTTCTTCGGCCGGGTGGTCGTGCTGCCCAAGCGCGTCTGACGCAGCCCCCGTGCGCGCATGCTGAACATTTTTCCCGAACCTCCTCGGCCGTCTCTGTCGCGGCCGAGGATCCAGGAGGGGAAGTAACAGCGGCTGCCTGGGGGCGACGGATGAGGTTCTCCATCGTTGAGACCGGTTACGACAAGCGGCAGGTGGATTCCTGCCTGGACGAACTGGGGGTCCGGCTGTCCCGGCTCGCGGCGCGCGCCGCGGGTGCGGCCGAGGCGAGCGGCGAGTGGGACGAGATCGGGCAGGAGGCGGAGTGGCTCAGCGGCCTCCTGCGGCGGCTGGACCTCGGCCACAGCGCCGGCACCCGGCACGCCGCCGGAGAGCCACGGGTGGCCGCCGAGGCCCTGGGCCAGGCCCGTGCCGAGTTGGCCCAGGCTCGCGCCGAGCTGGCCCAGGCTCGCGCGGAGGCCCGGCAGGTGCGCGAGCGGGCGTACGAGGAAGCGGTGCAGGCCCGGCGCGACTTCGAGGCGGCGCTGCACGCCCGGCGGCGGCGCGAGGCGCGGGTGGACGAGATCCTCGGTCAGGTGACGGAGGATCAGGTGCCCGCCGACACCCCGACCGCGGCTGCTGGCGTACCGGGTGGGAGTCGGCGGGCGTGACGCGGACGCGGAGCCGCCGTCCGACCGGCGCTGAGAGCGGCCGGCGCGAGCGCGTCGGGCTAGGTGGTTCCTCGCCGCGACCGTCGAGCGGTCGGCTCAGGCGGTGAGCGCCGCCGCGACGGTGGTCGCCCGATCCTCGTGCTGGGCGTACGCGTCCGGGTAGGCGGAGATCTGCACGGCCTGCGCGGCGGCGGTGACGCTCATGTCCTGCCAGCCGGGGATCTCGTTGAGTGCGCTGTAGAAGGCCCGCGCGGCGTACGACGGGCGCATCAGCTCCGCCACCGTGCCCCAGCCGCTGCTGGGCCGCTGCTGGAACAACCCGAGCGAGTCGTGGTCGGAGCCGCTGCCCTGGTTCGGGTAGTCAGCCGACTCGGGGAGGACGTCGCTGGCCAGGTTGTAGAGGTTGCTCTCCTGCATGGCGGTGGACAGCGCCACCACCAGGGCGCGGCGCGGCATCTTCATGTCCAGGCCGACGTCCACGATGATCTTCGCGTTGTCCATCTGTGCCTGGTCGAGGCCGGCGACCGGTCGGGGTCGGCGGGGCTTGACCGGCTTCTTGGGCACCTTGCGCACGACGGTGGGTGTGGGGCTGGGCGTCGCCGTCGGGCTGGGCAGGACCCGCGCGGGGGCGAGGTCGCGATCCAGCGACCGGGAGGCGCGCTCGTCGGCGATGGCGGCGCGGTCGGCCACCGCCTCGGCGAGCGGCTCCACAGTGCGGGCCGGGATGTCGTCGTTGCCCCGGGCGGTGGCGACCGCCACGAGGCTGAGGCAGCAGGTGACACCGGTGGCCAGGGCTACCCGGATCGGGGTCGAGGCCAGCAGGGGACGCCGGGGCAGTTCGGGGACGCGGTGCCGGCCGATCGGCCGTTCGGTTGAGGCGACTTCGCCCGATCGGGTGCTCGGGTGCGTGTCGGTCAGCTTCTGGTCGGAGGGGTCGTCGGGATGCACCTGACGAGGCTAAAGACCCAATTGCTCGTTATCGGCTGTCCGTACGGTGGCCTGCGCCACACTTTGCCCCGATCTTGGGGATTCCGGAGGGCGAAGGTGGAGCAAGACCGATCAACCTCGCGGATCGGGCCAGACCGGCATTTCCGATTGGCCGGCCGATAAGGTCTCGACGGCGATCCGCCGGCCGTGCGGTGGGCTCCTGTTCAGGAGTGGTGCGAACGGCCGATACCCAATCCGCCGAACGGCCCACCCGTCGGTGGGCGTGGCCCGGTAGCCGCGCAAGATCGCGCTCGATCCAGGAAGGAGGGGCCTCGGCACGACCGGGATGCCCCTGCAATCAGGATCGAGCACGATCTTGCGCTGGCCCGCAGGCCGGGTGGCCGGGCGGCCCGGTGGCCCCGGCCGGCGATGGACGTCAGTGTCGACCGTTCTCCGCTGGCGTGACTGTCAACCGGTGCCGGCTCGCGTCGCCGCTGGAGAACGGCCAGAGCCGGTCCGCGTACTCCACCAGGTCGGCCAGTTGATCTCGGCTCAGGCCCGCCGACGAGATCGAGGCGTGCACGTCCGCCCGGTAGAGACCGTCGTCGTCACGTCCCAGCTTCGCCTCCGCCCGCACCTGCACGGTGTGCGCCTCGTCGGTGATCTCCCCGGCCGCCTCCACCGCCGCGTGGTGCAGGCAGGACGCGAAGGCGGCGGCCAGCAACTGCTCTGGTCTCAGCCCCGTGCAGTGCGCCGCCAGCGGAGAGGCCAGCGGGGTGGAGAGCCCGCCGTCGTCGGTGCGTACGTGACCGCCCTCGGCGGTCGCGGTGGCCTCACGCAGCCAGGAACTCTGATCCGGCATCGCGTTTCTCCCGTCGCTCGGCAGGTCGGCTACCCGGCCGCCGCCCGCCGAAACGCCGTTGAGCCAGTGGTCAGCGCCCGGAAGCCCGCTCCGGCTCGTCGCGCAGGACCATCGCCTCGGTCGCCTCGGCGGCGGCCCGTTCGGTCCACGCCGACGTCGGCATCGGCCGGCGGGGCGTCGGGATCGTCATCGGCACGTACACCCGGGCGTCCACGGCCTCGGCCAGCAGCAGCGCCGCGACCATGCTGCTCGGACGGCGCGCGGGATCGTCGGCGAGGCAGGAGTCGCACAACTCGGCCACCTCCGGCGGCAGCCCGTCGATCTCGGGCAGCGGCTCCGGTGGCTGACGGCGGCGTACGCCGAGCAGTTCGTTGATGGTGACCGCCTGGTACGGCAGGCGGGCCGTGAGGCAGTAGTAGAGCAGCACGCCGAGGGCGTACATGTCGGCGGCGGGGGTGGCCGGCGCCCGCTCCAACTGCTCGGGCGCCAGGTAGGCCGGGGTGCCCAACACCATTCCGGTCGGGGTCGGATCGGGTGTGCCGGTGGGGATGGCGATGCCGAAGTCGAGCACCTTCACGCCCGACGGGGTGAGCATGACGTTCGCGGGTTTGACGTCGCGGTGCACGATGCCCTCGGCGTGCGCGGCGGCCAGCGCGGCGGCGACCTCGGCGCAGACCCGTACCGCGATCCGCCAGTCCAGCGGCCCGGTCCGCAGGTGCGCGGCGAGCGTCTCGCCCTCGGCCAGCTCCATCACGATGTAGGGCACCGGACGGCCCGGCCAGGTCGAGGCGGTGCCGAAGTCGTGCACGCTCGCCACGTTCGGGTGCACCAGGCGGGCGGCCGACCGGGCCTCCGTGCGGATCCGGTCCACCGGACCGTCCTCGTCGTCCGAACCGGGAAGGATGAGCTTCACCGCGACCGGCCGGTCCAGCACCTGGTCGTGCGCCCGCCACACCTCGGACATCCCGCCCACGCCGATGCGCTGCTCGAGCTGGTACCGCCCGTCCAGTGTGCGCATCGACCACTCCTCGCCCTCGCTCCGCCGACGGCGGGTGTTTCGGTCGCGGTACCCGACCGCCGAGCTGGGCAAACCGCAGCGGCGTCCGGGGTGATCTCCGCGCGCACCGCGCTGCGCCGACCGCGGTGGGTGCGGTAGCTTGCGAGCCAGAGCCGCGTCACTGACTGTGCCGGCACGCTCACCCAAGGGGGCGCCGCGATGGGCGAGGTCACCGTACGCTTCGTCGGCGGGCCGGCGGACGGTCTGGTCCGCCTGCTGCCGGCCGGGTCGGACGGCGCCCCACCACCGCGCTGGATCATGCGGCACCCGGACGGCACCGGGCCGGTGCAGCCCGGCCCCGACCACCTCTACGAACGCGACAGCCCCGACGACGCGGGCGGTTGGCGCATGCGGTTCGTGCGCACCGACGCGTACGGGGTGTCCGAGTGACAACGAGGCGGGGCTGACCGGTGGTGACGCCGGCGTCCCGTCGGACCGGCCGCACAGCTGGCACACAGCTCCCGCAGGGGCGTGGCACAGACGTCGCGGCCACGATGGGGGCCATGGTCACTAACGGGCAGGCCGCGCCGAGCCGGATCGAGCTGCGTCGCCCCGACGGCGAACCCGTCCGGGTGCTGGTCGTCGACGACGAGGCGACACTCACCGACCTGCTGTCGATGGCGTTGCGCTACGAGGGCTGGCAGGTCCGCAGCGCCGGCAACGGCATGGCGGCGTTGAGCGCCGCCCGACAGTTCCAGCCGGACGCCGTGGTCCTCGACGTGATGCTGCCCGACCTGGACGGCTTCCAGGTGCTGCGCCGGCTGCGTGAGCACGCCCCCACCGTGCCGGTGCTCTTCCTGACCGCCCGCGACGCCGTCGAGGAACGCATCGCCGGCCTGACCGTCGGCGGCGACGACTACGTGACCAAGCCGTTCAGCCTGGAGGAGGTGATCGCCCGGCTGCGCGCGCTGCTGCGCCGCTCCGGCTTCGCCATCGCCGCCCGGGAGGACGCGGTCCTCACCGTCGGTGACCTCAGCCTCGACGAGGACAGCCACGAGGTACGCCGCGACGGGCACCTGATCACCCTCACCGCTACCGAGTTCGAGCTGCTGCGGTACCTGATGCGCAACCCGCGCCGGGTGCTGAGCAAGGCGCAGATCCTCGACCGGGTGTGGCACTACGACTTCGGCGGCCAGGCCAACGTGGTGGAGCTGTACATCTCGTACCTGCGCAAGAAGATCGACGCCGGTCGGGCGCCGATGATCCACACGCTGCGTGGTGCGGGCTATGTCCTCAAGCCCGCCGAGTAGCCGCCGTCCGCCGCGCCTCCGCCGGTGGCTGGCCGGTCGCTCGCTGCGTACCCGGCTGGTGTTCGCCCTTGTCGCGCTGCTGGCGGTGGTCAGCGTCGCCGTCGCCGGCCTCACCACAGTGGCGTTGCGGCACGTCCTGATCGAGCGGCTCGACGCCGAGTTGGCGCCCGCCACTGTCCTGCGCGGTGACCGCCCGGGACGACCGGCCTTCCCGGGCAGTGGCCCGGCCATCCCACCCGGGTCCCCGTCCGGCACGGTGGTCGCCGAGATCACCGACGGCCGGGTGACGAGCGCACGGACCCTGACCGACAGCCCGTCCAGCGACGATCCGTTCCCCGACGAGCAGACCGTCCCGGTCGGGGAGGTCGCCACACTGGCGGACCTGCCGATCGACGCCCGACCGCGCACCGTCGACCTGGGCGCCCGCGGTGACTACCGGGCCGTGGCCCGGCAGTACTGGGACGGCCGGGTACGCGTCGTCGCCGTCCCGCTGGCCGGCGTGCGGGAGACCGTCCGGCGGCAACTCGCCGCACAGGCCGCGGTGGTCGCCATCGGACTGCTCGTCGCGGGCGCCGCCGGGGCGCTGATCGTGCGGGTCACGCTGCGCCCCCTCAACCGGGTGGCCGCCACCGCCACCCGGGTCACCGAACTGCCCCTGGACCGCGGCGAGGTGGCGCTCGCCGTCCGGGTCCCGACCGCGGACACCGATCCGCGTACCGAGGTCGGCCAGGTCGGCGCGGCGCTGAACCGGATGCTGGGCCACGTCGCCGACGCGCTGTCCGCCCGGCAGGCCAGCGAGACCCGGGTACGCCAGTTCGTCGCCGACGCCAGCCACGAGCTGCGGACGCCCCTCGCGGCGATCCGCGGCTACGCGGAGCTGGCCCGGCGCGGCCGGGACGAGGTGCCCGCCGACGTGGCGCACGCGCTGCGCCGGGTGGAGTCGGAGAGCACCCGGATGACAAGCCTCGTCGACGACCTGCTGCTGCTGGCCCGCCTCGACTCCGGTCGGCCGCTCGCGGCGGACCCGGTCGACCTGACCGCCCTGCTTGTGGACGCGGTCAGCGACGCGCACGTCGCGGGCCCCGACCACCGCTGGCAGCTCGGTCTGCCCGAGGTGGCGATCCGGGTGCCCGGCGACGCCGCGCGGCTGCACCAGGTGGTGGCGAACCTGCTCGGCAATGCCCGGGTGCACACCCCGCCCGGCAGCACCGTCGTCACCACGCTGACCGTCGACGACGACAGTGCCGTGCTCACCGTCGCCGACGACGGGCCCGGGGTGCCGGCGGAGCTGCGGCCGGAGATGTTCGAACGGTTCGCCCGCGGCGACAGCTCCCGGTCCCGGGAGCACGGCAGCACCGGCCTCGGCCTGGCGATCGTCGCGGCGGTGGTGGAGGCCCACCACGGCACTGTCGCGGTGGACAGCCGCCCCGGGCGGACCGTGTTCACCGTCCGGTTGCCCAATCCCACAGCGGACGCCTAGTCGGCGCGCGGCTCCAACGGGGTTCAGCCGCGCAGCACCTCGGCGAGGACCTCGACGACGCGCCGGGTGTGGCGTCCGTCGGGGTCCTCGTCGGTGTTCAGGTCGGTCACGCTCATCCCGAGCAGCCGGTCGGCGCGGGCCAGCGGGGTGACGAGCGCGATGACGTCGGCCCAGCGCGGCCCGTCCGGCTCGGGGTAGGTCACCGCCGGCAGATCGCGCGGGTCCACCACGTCCAGGTCGAGGTGCAGCCAGGCGGGCGCGTCGCCGTCGGCGGCCAGCGCGGCCCCGACCGCACTGGCGCCCCGGCGCAGCAGCTCGTCGGCGGGCACCTGGTGGATCGCCGGGTCGATCCGCGCCGCCTCGACCCGGCTGCTCTCGTCGCTGGCCGGGCGGTGCCCGAGCAGGTGTACGCGGCCCGGGTCGAGCAGTGCGCCGTCCGGCCCGATGGCGGCGGGGCCGTGCCCGGTGACCACGGAGAGGTCCATGTCGGCGGCCTCGCCGGTCGGGGAGGTGCCGCCGTCGAGGAAGTCCGGGTGGGCGTCGACGAACCAGAGCGTGGTCGCCGGCGGCAGGGCCTGGCAGATGCCGGGCAGGATCGCGCAGTCCCCGCCGAGCACCAGCGGTCGGTGGTCCCCGGTGAGCAGCGCGGCGACCCGTGCGGCGATGGCCGTGCCCGCCCGGCGCAGGCCGGCGGCGTCGATCACCCCGCTCGCCGGATCGCGCAGCGGGTCGCGCAACAGCGCCTCGTCCACCCGCCCACCGTCGTCGGCCCGCAGCGCGGCCAACAGGCCGGCCCGGCGCAACGCGTCGGGCGCCCGTTCCTCACCGCGCCGGGCTCCGGAGGAGTCCAACGGCGCGTCCACCACCACCCAGCGCACGTCCGCAGCGTACCGGCGGGGTCGGTGTCCCGGTCCCATTCTGTGGCGAGGCTGGGAGTCCGCGAATGTGCCCGCGACGCGGATCACGACCAGCGTACGGTGAGGGACAAGTCCGGCTTTCTAGGTCAAAAGCCTCATGGTGTACGCCTGGGACCGGGGTCGGGACGGGCGAGGGCAAGGAGCGATCGGTGAGACATCTGGCCTACCTGGACGCGGGATCCGGCAGCCTGATCGTGCAGGCGGTCGTCGGCGGGGTGGCCGGCGCCGCGGTCGCCGCCAAGCTCTACTGGCGACGCCTCGTCGACCGGTTCCGCCGCCAACCGACCGACCAGCGGTGAACGGGCCGGCCCCGACGATGGCGATCTCACCCACCGAGGTACGACCCGAACCGGCCTCCTTCCGGGACCCCGCCAACCGCGTCTTCCACGTCGGCGACGAGGTGCTGCGCGGGCTCGACCCGCAGGCCGCCGCGCACTGGCGCGCCCTGGCCGGCAGCACCTTCTTCCCGGCCCTGGTCGCCGCGCGGAAGGTCTGCGCCACCGAGGACGCCCCGTCGACACTGGTGCCCGCCGGGGCCGGCGCGCCGTGGGCCGCCGTGCTGCGCCACGAGCGCATCCCGTTCGTCTCCCACCCGTACGAGTGGTCGTTCGGCATGCTGCGCGACGCCGCCCTGCTGCACCTGGAAATCCTGCGCGCCGCGCTCACCGACGGCTTCACCACCAAGGACGGCTCGGCGTACAACCTGCAGTGGCGTGGCGCGGAGCCGGTCTTCATCGACATCGGCTCCTTCGAGCCGGTCCGCGACGGCGAGCCGTGGGCCGGCTACCGGCAGTTCTGCCAGACCGTGCTCTATCCGCTGCTGCTCACCGCCCACCTGGGCGTCGACTTCCAACCCTGGCTGCGCGCCCGGGTCGACGGCATCGAGGCCGACGAACTCCGGCCGCTGTTCGGCGGGGCCCGCCGGCTGCGCCCCGGCGTGCTGACCCACCTGCACCTGCACGGCGCCATGCAGCGCCGCAACGCCGCCGCCAGCACCACCGACGTCCGCGACCAACTGCGGGCCGCCGGCTTCTCCCGGGAGCTGCTGCTGGCCACCGTCCGTCGCATGCAGAAACTGGTCCGCAAGCTGGATCACCGCCCGGCGGAGAACCAGTGGTCGGACTACCAGCACACCTGCGGCTACTCGGCCCGCGACCGGGTGGCGAAGGAGCAGTTCGTCGCCGCCGCGGTGGCCGCCGGCGCCCGCCCCCGCCTGGTGCTCGACCTCGGCGCGAACGACGGCCGGTACTCCCGACTGGCCGTCGGGCACGCCGACTACGTGGTCGCCGTCGAGCAGGAGCCGGCGGTGGTCGACGAGCTGTACCGCAAACTGCGCGCCGAGGGACAGCGCCGCATCCTGCCGCTGGTGCTGGACCTCGCCGACCCGTCACCGGGCGGAGGCTGGCGCGGCGTCGAGCGGGCCGGCTTCGCCGAACGGGCCGCCGCCGACGTCGTGCTCGCCCTGGCCGTGGTGCACCACCTGGCGATCGGGCGCAACGTGCCGCTGCCGGAGGTCCTCGACTGGCTGACCGGGCTGAGCACGCCCGGCGGCGCGGTGGTGGTGGAGTTCGTCGCACCGGACGACCCGATGGCCGCCCGACTGCTCGCCAACAAACCCGCGGGCCTCTTCCCGGACTACCGACGCGACACCTTCGAGGCGTTGCTCGCCGCCCGGGGCCGGATCACCGACCGGCTGGAACTGCCCTCGGGCACCCGCACGCTCTACCGGACGGTGATGGGTGGCTGAACCGGCAGCGGTCGACCCGCCGCGCTCGGCCCCCGGGCGGTGGGGCCAGGGCTGGCGGGGCGAGCTGGGCCGGCTGCTGGAGGTGGTCGCGCTGGTCGGGCTGGTCGTCACCCAGCCCCTGCTGGACGTGCTGGGCCGCAGCCCCGACTTCTTCCTCTTCCACCGCGCCGGCCCGGCCCAGATCCTGCTGCTGACCGCCCTGGTGGCGGTGCTGCCCACCGTCGCGGTGGCAGTGCTCGGCGCACTCAGTCGACTGGCCGGCCGGACCGCCCGCGCCCTCACCCACACCGGGCTGGTCGGGCTGCTGCTCGCCGCCCTCGCCGTGCAGGTGGGCCGGCACGTGACGCCGCTTCGGGGCGTACCCCTGCTGCTGGTGGCCGTGCTGGCCGGTGTCGGCGGCGCGGCCGCGCACCGGCGGTGGCGGGCGCCGAGCCGGGTGCTGCGACTGGCCGCCGCCGGACCGGTGGCGTTCGTGGCGCTCTTCCTGCTCGTCTCACCCACCTCCGCGGTGGTCCTGCCGCGCGGCGACGGCGGCGCGGCCGGCACCGCGCAGGGCACCGGCGTGCACCCGCCGGTGGTCATGCTGATCCTCGACGAGCTGCCGCTGGTCAGCCTGCTCGGCGCGGACGGGCGGATCGACGCCACGAGGTACCCGCACTTCGCCGAGCTGGCCGGTGGCTCGACCTGGTACCGCAACTCCACAGGGGTCAGCGGCTGGACACCCAACGCGCTACCCGCGATGCTCACCGGCCGGTACCCGGCGCGGCAGGTCGCCCCGCACTACTCGCAGTACCCGGACAACCTCTTCACCGCCTTCGGCGGCCTGTACGACATCCGCGCCGAGGAGAGCATCACCCGACTGTGCCCGCCCAGCCGCTGTGAACAACCGGTCGCCCCGAAACAGGGGCTCGGCGTGCTGGTCCGGGAGACCGGCAAGCTGCTGGGCCGCCTCGCCGGGCCGACGGAGAGCGCCGTCGACCCGGAGGACTCCTACCGGGAGCGGACCCGCGCCGAGGCCGGCCTGGACGCCGCCGAGCCGGTGCCGGCCGATCCGACGTTCCGCTGGGACAGCCTGGACGACAACCAACCGGCCCGGTTCACCACCTTCCTGGCCGGGTTGACGCCGACGGCCCGGCCCACCCTGCACTTCCTGCACCTGCTGATGCCGCACTCGCCGTGGGCGTACCTGCCCTCCGGGGCGCGCTACGACGCCCCCGAGGACCTGCCCAACGACGGCGCCGGCTGGATCGACCTGGCCCGGCAACGCCACCTCGCCCAGCTCGGCTACACCGACCGGCTGATCGGCGAGACCCTGCGGACGCTGCGCGCCAGCGGCCTCTACGACCAGGCCCTCGTCGTGGTCACCGCCGACCACGGGGTCAGCTTCCGCCCCGGCGCGCAGGGCCGGGGCATGGACGCGATCAAGGCCGCCGCCGGTGAGGTCGCCTGGGTGCCGACGTTCGTCAAGGAGCCCCGGCAGCAGACCGGGCGGGTGGACGACCGCAACTGGGAACACGTCGACCTACTGCCGACGGTGGCCGACGAGGCCAACATTCGGCTGCCCTGGCGGGTCGACGGCCGCTCCGCCCGGCAGGCCCCCCGCACCGACGGCACGAAACACTTCTACGACCGCCCCGGCGAACCTGTCACCTTCCCCGGCGGGGTGCCCGCCCCGCCGCCGCTGCCGACACCACACCCCCTGGTCGGCACCGAGGTACGCGCCGGGCCGGCCGGCGGCAACGCCCGGGTGGCCGACCTGGCCGCGTTCACGGCCACGGACCCGGACACCGGCACCCTCCCGGCCCTCGTCTGGGGGGATGTCCCGGACCGGATCCCGGACGGCACGCTGCTGGCGGTGGCCGTCAACGGCCGGATCGGGGCGGTCGTCCCGGTGGTGCCGCCCGACCCCGGCGGACGCCGGTTCGCCGCGCTGCTCACCGACGACAAGCTGTTTCGCGCCGGTAGCAACCAGCTCGACGTCTTCCAGGTCGCGACGGACGGTACGCTGCGACGCCTCGCACTGTCCTGACCCGGTCCCGGGCTCGTCCCGCCTACCGGGAAGCCGGGTTTCCCGGTGCCCTGGTCGGGAATCGGGTGACGCATACCTCACCGCCGAACCATGGCGGGCGTTGTCCCCCGAGCCGCAATTACGGTAGAAGCGAAGGCAATTCAACGTAGATCTGCCGGCGAAGCGAGGAACCACATGACGGAAGTCAAGCTCGATCACCCCGGTGGGCAGCTGTCGATGCCGGTACACCCAGCGGTCGAGGGCCCCGCCGGTATCGGGGTGAGCAAGCTGCTGAAGGAAACCGGGATGACGACGTACGACCCCGGTTTCGTCAACACCGCGGCTGCCTCATCGGCGATCACCTACATCGACGGTGACGCGGGGATCCTGCGTTACCGCGGATACCCGATCGAGCAGCTGGCCGAGAAGTCCTCCTTCCTGGAGGTCTCCTACCTGCTCATCTACGGTGAGCTGCCGACCGAGCAGCAGCTGACCGAGTTCACCGAGTGGATTCGGCGGCACTCGCTGCTGCACGAGGAGATGCGCCGCTTCTTCGACGGCTTCCCCCGGGACGCCCACCCGATGGCGGTGCTGTCGTCCGCGGTGAGCGCCCTGTCCACCTTCTACCAGGACAGCCTGGACCCGTTCGACTCCGAGCACGTGGAGATCTCCACGGTCCGGCTCATGGCGAAGGTCCCCACCATCGCCTCGTACGCCTACAAGAAGTCCATCGGGCAGCCGCTGCTCTACCCGGACAACTCGCTGGGGTACGTGGACAACCTCCTGCGGATGACCTTCGGCGTGCCGGCGGAGCCGTACGAGGTCGACCCGGTGATGTCGAAGGTGCTGGACATGCTGTTCGTCCTGCACGCCGACCACGAGCAGAACTGCTCCACGTCGACCGTCCGCCTTGTCGGTTCCAGCAACGCCAACCTGTTCGCCTCGGTCTCCGCCGGGGTCAACGCGCTGTTCGGCCCGCTGCACGGCGGCGCCAACCAGGCGGTGTTGGAGATGCTCCAGCAGATCCACGCCGGCGACGACGACGTCCGCTCCTTTGTCCGCAAGGTCAAGAACAAGGAGGACGGCGTCAAGCTGATGGGCTTCGGCCACCGGGTCTACAAGAACTACGACCCGCGCGCGGCGATCGTCAAGAAGGCCGCGCAGGACGTGCTGGGCCGGATGGCCAAGCCCGACCCGCTGCTGGACATCGCCATGGAGCTGGAGGAGATCGCCCTCGCCGACGACTTCTTCGTCTCCCGTCGGCTCTACCCGAACGTGGACTTCTACACCGGCCTGATCTACAAGGCCATGGGCTTCCCGACCAAGATGTTCACTGTGCTCTTCGCGCTCGGTCGGCTCCCCGGCTGGATCGCCCAGTGGCGCGAGATGATCGGCGACCCGGAGACCAAGATCGGCCGCCCGCGGCAGGTCTACGTCGGCGCGCCCGAGCGGGACTACGTCCCCTTCAACGAGCGCTGACCGTTCGACTCCGCACCACCGCACCACCGCACCACCGCACCACCGCACTACCGCGCCTCCGCAGGCCGCCGACCCGCCCGGGTCGGCGGCCTGCCGCCGTTGTCGCGCGCGCGGCCGGTCGCGTAGAGCTTGATCGACTCGGTTTCCTAGAAGCCGGGGCATCAACGGCGCTGGGATACCGCGTCTTCGAAGAAACCGAGTCGATCAAGGGCGACTGCCGGCCCGGCCGAGGTCAGAAGGCGGAGATGTCCTGGGTCCGCTCGCTGCGGCTCAACGCGCTGATCAGCGCGGACTGGCCCCGGCGGCGAACGGCCAGCCGGACCAGCAGGTCGCGGACGGGGTCGAAGACCTCCGCCGGAAACTCCGGCGTGGGTACCCCGACGCTCACCGCCAGGTCGTCGGAGTGGACCACGATCTCCAACTGGCGGGTGAGCAGGAAATCACCGCGCCGCAGGGCCCAGCCCTGCCACGGAATGGGTACGACGTCCCGGGCCACGCCGCGTGCCAGCAGGCTGCCCGCCTCCTCCAGCGCGGCGGCCGAGCGGGCGTGCAGGTCGGCGGGACCCCGGGCCGCGTCGGCTTCGTCGTCGCTCGTGGCGACGGAGGCCTGGTCGGGGACTCCTTCGGTGACCCAGGCGGCCCGCTCGTAGTGGTTGTCGGCCGACCCCAGAACCGGCAGGTCGGTCAGCGTCGGCAGCAGCTCCGCCACCCGGACCGCCTGACGTCCCAGGTGGCAGGCCAGGCCGCCGACGGACAGGTGCGGCAGCACGCTCGGGCGCGACCACTGTTCCGACACCTCGGGGCGGCGGATCAGGTCCAGAGCGATCGAAGCGGCAACCGGGAACGCCGAATCCAGGGCGTCGACAGGGCGAGACATCGGCACATTCTGACAGCCCCGACAGACCGCCGCCGAGCGGCGCGGCGCGGTGGTCGTCGTGCGGCGGGGCGCGATGGTCGTCGTGCGGCAAGGCGCGGCGGTCGTCGTGCCGCGGGGCGCGGTGGTCGTCGTGCCGCGGGGCGCGGTGGTCGTCGTGCGGCGGGGCGCGGTGGTCGTCGTGCCGCGAGGCGCGGCGGCCGCCGCGCGATGGAGCCAGGGGCGCGTGATCGACTCGGTTTCCTTGAAGTCGGGGTGTCCTTGCGTCTAGGACACCCCGATTTCAAGGAAACCGAGATGATCAAGGGCCAGTGCGCCCCGCCGGTCAGCGCGCGCTGGTCAGCGCGCGCCGCCGGTCAGCGCCGCTGGTCAGCGGAGGCCGGCGGCGGCGAGCAGGTTGCCCTCGGGCAGCGCCGGGAGCGCCCGACCCTGGGCCATGCGCTGCTCGGCGCGTTGCGCGGTGAACGCGGCGTCGGTGGCGATGGCGGCGGCGTAGCTGGCGGCGGTGCGCTGGGCGATCGCCGACCAGCCGTACTGGTCGTGGACCATCCGGCGGGCGCGGCGGGCCATGACCCGGGCCCGGTCGGGGTCGGACAGCAGCGCGTCCACCGCGTCGGCGAGCCCGTCGGGGTCGTGCGGGCGGAAGGTCATCCCGGTCGCGCCCGGCTCGACGATCTCGGCGAGGCCACCGGTGGCGGCGACGGCGAGGGGTGCGCCGGCCGCGGCGCCCTCCAAGGCCACCATGCCGAACGGCTCGTAGATGCTCGGCACGGCGAAGCAGTCGGACGCGGCCATCAACGCCGGCAGGTCGGTGCCGCCGAGGAAGCCCGGCATGGTGACCATGCCGCCCAGGCCGCGGCGGTGCACCTCGGCCTCCAACTCCGCGCGGTACGGGCCGTCGCCGGCGATCACGGCACGCAGCCCGGGGTGCCGCTCCCGCAGTCGGGGCAGCGCGGCGATCAGGTGCTGGACGCCCTTTTCGTAGACGAGGCGTCCGGCGAAGGTGACAAGCGGGCCGTCCCCGGCGAACCGGGCGCGGGCGGCGGCCACCGCGCGCGCCGGCACCCGCCAGCGGTGCGGCTCCACGCCGTTGGCGACCACGTCGACCCGCCCGGCCGGTACGTCGAACAGGGCGTTCACCTCGTCGCGCATGTACCCGGAGCAGACGATCACCCGGCCGGACTCACTGGTGAGCCACTGCTCGACGCCGTGGATGGTGCGGTTCATCTCCTCGGGCAGCCAGCCCTGGTGTCGCCCGGCCTCGGTGGCGTGGATCGTGCTGACCAGCGGGATGTCCAGGTGGTCGCGCAACGTCATCGCGGTGTGGGCGACGAGCCAGTCGTGGGCGTGGATGACGTCGTAGGCGCCGGCCTGGGTGGCGCGCAGCGCGGTGCGGGTGAGGGTGTGGTTGAAGGCCATGGTCCAGGCCAGGAGGGAGCTGGTGGCGAGGGGGAAGGTGACCGGGTCTTCGGGGGCGCGCAGGATGCGGACGCCGTCGGCGTACTCCTCCATGGGTGCGCCGTCGGTGTGGCGGGTGACGACGGTGACCTCGTGGCCGGCGGCGGCGAGGGCGACGGAGAGGGCGTGCACGTGTCGGCCGAGGCCGCCGACGAGCACCGGCGGGTACTCCCAGGACAGCATCAGGATGCGGCGGGTCTGCGGGGGCACCCCGGGGCCGGGCCGTGCCGGCACTGTCGCGCCGGGCTGCGCGGAGAGGCCGGGCTGCGCGGAGTGACCGGGCTGGGTCGGGAGCGGGGACCGGGAGGTCACTGTGGGCCGGTGCGCCCGGTCCTTGGTGGCTGTGTGCTGCTCGTCGACCCGCGGGGTCACATCAATCTCCGTCCAGGCATGGTGGTACGCCGGCGTCAGTGGCGGCGGAGTGAGGTGTAAGGGGTGGCGGAGGGCCAGGCGGAACGCGCGCGAACGCTTGTCCCCGGTCAAGGAAAGTGCATCGAGCCCGAGAACGCACCTCGAAAAGGGTCATCGTGACGGAGGACACCTGAGGGTGTAGCCCGCATCAGACAGGTGGTTTTCAGGCACCGCCTGAAAGGATGGATTGGCGCGCCCGGGCCGGGGGCACTACGTGCAGTGCGCGCGGGCATGCGTCGGCCGGTGCGCGCACCACCATGGGTTAAGGAGCAACATGCAGGTCTGGCCGGGCGAGCGGTACCCCCTGGGCGCCACCTACGACGGGATGGGCACCAACTTCGCCATCTTCTCCGAGGTGGCCGAAAGGATCGAGCTCTGCCTCTTCGACGAGTGGGACACCGGCGCGGAGCGCCGCGTCGAGCTGCGTGAGGTGGACGCCTACGTGTGGCACGCGTACCTGCCGGGCATCGAGCCGGGGCAGCGCTACGGCTACCGGGTGCACGGCCCGTACGACCCGGCGGACGGGTTGCGTTGCAACCCGCACAAGCTGCTGCTCGACCCGTACGCGAAGGCCATCGACGGGGACGTCAGCTGGGACCCGGCGGTCTACGACTACGACATGGCGGAGCCGGACAGGATGTCGGAGACCGACTCGGCGCCGTTCATGCCGAAGTCGGTGGTGGTCAACCCGTACTTCGACTGGGGCAACGACAAGCCGCCGCGCACCCCTTACCACCACTCGGTGATCTACGAGGCACACGTGCGCGGGCTGACCATGCGCCACCCGGACATCCCGGAGGAGCTGCGCGGCACGTACGCGGCGATCGCCTCCCCGCCGATGATCGAGTATCTGACCCGGCTCGGGGTGACCGCGATCGAGCTGATGCCGGTGCACCAGTTCATCCACGACAACCGCCTCGCCGACCTGGGGCTGCGCAACTACTGGGGTTACAACACCATCGGGTTCTTCGCCCCGCACCACGGCTACTCCGCGCTGGGCCGGACCGGCCAGCAGGTGCAGGAGTTCCGGGGCATGGTCAAGGCGCTGCACGCGGCCGGCATCGAGGTCATCCTCGACGTGGTCTACAACCACACCGCCGAGGGCAACCACCTCGGCCCGACGCTGAGCTTCAAGGGCGTGGACGCCCCCAGCTACTACCGGCTCAGCGAGGAGGACCGCCGCTACTTCGTCGACTACACGGGCACCGGCAACAGCCTCAACGTGCGCAGCCCGCACTCCCTGCAACTGATCATGGATTCGTTGCGGTACTGGGTGACCGAGATGCACGTGGACGGTTTCCGTTTCGACCTGGCGGCCACCCTGGCCCGCGAGTTCTACGAGGTGGACCGGCTGTCGACGTTCTTCGAGGTGGTCCAGCAGGACCCGGTGGTCAGCCAGGTGAAGCTGATCGCCGAGCCGTGGGACGTCGGCCCCGGCGGCTACCAGGTGGGCAACTTCCCGCCGCTGTGGACGGAGTGGAACGGCAAGTACCGCGACACCGTGCGGGACTTCTGGCGCGGCGAGCCGGCCACCCTCGCCGAGTTCGCGTCGCGCATCTCCGGCTCCGCCGACCTCTACCAGGACGACGGCCGCCGCCCGTTCCACAGCATCAACTTCGTCACAGTGCACGACGGGTTCACGCTCAACGACCTGGTGTCGTACAACGACAAGCACAACGAGGCCAACGGCGAGGACAACCGGGACGGCGAGAGCCACAACCGGTCCTGGAACTGCGGCGTCGAGGGCGACACCGACGACGAGGCGGTGCTCGCGCTGCGGGCCAAGCAGCGGCGCAACTTCCTGGCCACCCTGATGCTGTCGCAGGGGGTGCCGATGATCGGCCACGGCGACGAGCTGGGTCGCACCCAACACGGCAACAACAACGTCTACTGCCAGGACAGCGAACTGGCCTGGGTCGACTGGGACAACGTCGACGAGCAGTTGCTGGAGTTCGTGCAGACGCTCACCGCGTTCCGCAAACGGCACCAGGTGTTCCGCCGCCGCCGCTTCTTCACCGGCCTGCCGGTGAACGGGCGCGGGATCGACGAGCCGCTGCCCGATCTGGCCTGGCACACCCCGGACGGGCGGGAGATGACAGGCGAGGACTGGGGCAACGACTTCGGCCGTTCGGTGGCGCTGTTCGTCAACGGCGAGGGCATCCGCGAACGCGGCCAGTACGGCCAGAAACACCACGACGCGTCGTTCCTGCTCTGCTTCAACGCCCACGACGCGCCGCTGGACTTCACGATGCCCGGCAGCGAGTACGGCCAGAAGTGGGAACGGGTGATCAGCACTGCCGAACCCGAGCCGGGCGACGCCACGGTGATCAGCGCGGGCGGCACCATCCGGGTGCCGGACCGGTCCCTCGTCGTGTTGGAGAGGACGATCTGACATGCCGGCCACCCCTCCCCGGGCCACCTACCGCGTCCAGGTCCGCCCCGGCTTCGACCTGGACGCCACCGCCGCGATCGTCGACTACCTCGCCCACCTCGGCGTCAGCCACCTCTACACCGCCCCGCTGCTGGCCGCCACCCCCGGCTCCCAGCACGGCTACGACGTGGTCGACCACCGGGCGGTCAACCCGGAGCTGGGCGGGGAGGCTGCCCGGCAGCGACTGCTGGCCGCGCTGCGGGACAAGCAGCTCGGCCTGGTCGTCGACATCGTGCCCAACCACGCCGGGGTCGCCGTGCCACCGGCCAACCCGGCGTGGTGGGACGTGCTGCGCCGGGGGCGCGACTCGTCGTACGCCGACTGGTTCGACATCGACTGGGACCGGGGCCGGCTGCTGCTGCCGGTGCTGGCCGACGACCCGGGCGCGCTGGACGACCTCAAGGTGGTCGACAACGAGCTGCGCTACCACGAGCACCGCTTCCCGGTGGCCGACGGCACCGGTGACGGCACCGCCCGGGAGGTGCACGACCGGCAGCACTACGAGCTGGTCTCCTGGCGTCGGGGTGACGCCGAGCTGACGTACCGCCGGTTCTTCGCCATCGCGGGCCTTGCCGGTCTGCGCGTGGAGGACCCGGCGGTGTTCGCCGCCACCCACGAGCTGATCCTGCGCTGGGCCGCGGCCGGGGAGGTCGACGGCATCCGCGTCGACCACCCGGACGGCCTGCGCGACCCGGCCGGCTACCTGACCCGGTTGCGGGAGGCCGCGCCGGACGCCTGGCTCGTGGTGGAGAAGATCCTGGAGTACGGCGAGGAGCTGCCGAACTGGCCGGTGGACGGCACCACCGGCTACGACGCCCTGGCCGCCGTCGGCGGGCTCTTCGTCGACACCGACGCCGAGGGTGACTTCACGGTGCTGGACACCCGACTGACCGGGCGGCACACCTCCTGGGAGGACTTGACCCACGCCACCAAGCTGGCCGCCGCCACCCAGCTCCTCGCGGCCGAGCTGACCCGGCTGGCCGCGCTCGCCCCGGAGGTGCCCACCGAGCAGGCCCGCGCGGCGCTCGCCGAGCTGGCCGCCGCGTTCGCCGTCTACCGGGGGTACCCGCCGCACGGCGCCCGGCACCTCGCCGCCGCCCGTTCCGAGGCTGGCCGCCGCCGCCCCGACCTGGCCGGCGCCCTGGACGCTGTCACCCGCCGGCTGCGCGACCCCGCCGACGAGCTGGCGCAGCGGTTCCCGCAGCTCACCGGCGCGGTGATGGCCAAGGGCGTGGAGGACACCGCGTTCTACCGCTGGACCCGGTTCGTGGCGCTCAACGAGGTCGGCGGCAGCCCCGCCCACTTCGGGGTGCCGCCGGCGGAGTTCCACCGCTTCGCCGCCGCCCAGCAGGTCCGCTGGCCGGCGAGCATGACCACCGTCTCCACCCACGACACGAAGCGCGGCGAGGACGTCCGCGCCCGCCTGGCCGTGCTCAGCGAGCTGCCGGGCCGCTGGTCCGAGCAGGTCACAACCTGGATGGAGTACGCGCCGCTGCCCGACCCGGCCTTCGCCCACCTGCTGTGGCAGACCGCCGTCGGCGCGTGGCCGATCGAGCGGGAGCGGCTGCACGCGTACGCCGAGAAGGCCGCCCGGGAGGCCGCGGCCTCGACCAGTTGGGCGGACCCGGACCCGGCGTTCGAGCAGGCCATGCACGCGGTGATCGACCGGATGTACGACGACCCGAGCCTGCACGACGAGCTGACCGAACTCGCCGCCGCGATCGCCCCGGCCGGCTGGTGCAACTCCCTCGGGCAGAAACTCGTGCAGCTCACCATGCCCGGGGTGCCGGACACCTACCAGGGCACCGAGCTGTGGGACAACTCCCTCGTCGACCCGGACAACCGCCGCCCTGTCGACTTCGACGTACGCCGAGAGCTGCTGGCACGTCTCGACGGCGGCTGGCGTCCCCCGATCGATACCGACGGAGCGGCGAAGCTGCTCGTCGTGTCGCGGACCCTGCGGTTGCGGCGGGCGCACCCGGAGCTGTTCACCGGCTACCGGCCGGTGCCGGCGCACGGGCCGCTGGGCCGGCACGCCGTGGCGTTCGACCGGGGTGGCGCGATCACCGTGGCGACCCGGCTGCCGTTGGGCCTGGCACGCGCCGGTGGCTGGTGCAACACCGCACTGTCGCTTCCCGTTAACGAGGTTAAGGACCTGTTCACCGGTCGGGTCTACAGTGGCGGGGAGACCTCTCTGGACGACCTTCTGTCCGACTATCCCGTCGCACTGCTGGCCCCTCCCACCGCTGCCGTGGAGGCTGCGTCATGACCGAATTCTCCGTGTGGGCACCGGACGCCACCCGCGTGCGGCTGCGGCTGACCGGCGACGCCGACCACGAGATGCGCGCCGCCGCCGACGGCTGGTGGCGGGTCGACGTGCCCGACGCCGGCCTGGACTACTCCTTTCTGCTGAACGACGACGAAACCCCACTGCCCGACCCCCGGTCACCGTGGCAGCCTGCTGGTGTGCACGGGCCCAGCCGCCGCTACGACCACTCCGCCTACGCGTGGTCCGACACGTCGTGGACCGGCCGGCAACTGCCCGGCAGCATCCTCTACGAGCTGCACATCGGCACCTTCACCCCGGAGGGCACCTTCGACGCGGCCATCGACCGCCTCGACCACCTGGTGGACCTCGGCGTCGACCTGATCGAGCTGCTCCCGGTCAACGCCTTCAACGGCGAGCACAACTGGGGGTACGACGGCGTCTGCTGGTTTGCCCCCCACCAGCCCTACGGTGGCCCCGACGGCCTGAAACGGTTCGTCGACGCCGCCCACGCCCGCGGGTTGGGGGTGATCCTCGACGTTGTCTACAACCATTTCGGGCCCTCCGGGGCCTACGCGCCGCAGTTCGGCCCGTATCTCGCGGAGCAGAGCAACAGTTGGGGGCGCTCGGTCAACCTGGATGGGCCGCACTCCGACGAGGTGCGCCGCTACATCATCGACAGTGTGCTCATGTGGCTGCGCGACTACCACGTGGACGGGTTGCGCCTCGACGCCGTGCACGCGCTGCCGGACACCCGGGCGATCCCGTTGCTCGAAGAGCTGGCCATCGAGGTCGAGTCGCTGTCGACGCACCTGGGTCGGCCGCTGTCGCTGATCGCGGAGTCCGACCTCAACGACCCGCGGCTGATCACGCCTCGGGAGGCTGGCGGGTTCGGGCTGCACGCCCAGTGGAACGACGACGCCCACCACGCGCTGCACACGTTGCTGACGGGGGAGCGGCAGGGGTACTACGGCGATTTCGGCTCGTTGGAGACGCTGTCGGACGTGTTGACCGGCGGATTCTTCCACGCGGGGACCTGGTCGAGCTTCCGTAACCGGCACCATGGGCGGCCGCTGGACTCGCGGGTGCCTGGTCATCGGCTCGTCGCCTACTTGCAGAATCACGACCAGATCGGGAACCGGGCTACTGGGGATCGGATCTCTGCCTCGTTGTCGCCTGCGTTGCTACGGGTTGGCGCTGTTCTGCTGCTGACCGCACCCTTCACGCCGATGTTGTTCATGGGGGAGGAGTGGGCTGCCTCTACGCCGTGGCAGTTCTTCACCTCGCATCCTGAGCCGGAGTTGGCTTCTGCGGTGCGGACCGGGCGGCGGCGGGAGTTCGCCTCGCACGGGTGGCCGGAGGGGGACGTGCCCGATCCGCAGGACCCGGAGACGTTCGTGCGGTCGCGGTTGGACTGGGCGGAGCTGGACAAGCCTGAGCATGCCTCGATGTTGGCGTTCTACCAGCGGTTGATTGCCTTGCGTCGCTCGTCTTCGGACCTGTCAGATCCTCGGATGCACGAGGTGTCTGTGCAGCATGGGGACCAGTTCCTGGTGATGCGGCGGGGGGACACGCTTGTCGTGGCGAACTTTGCTGGGCGGGGGCAGGGGATCAGCCTGCCCGGGGTGGCGCGGCGGGTGCTGCTGGCCACGGGGGAGGGGGTCACCGTTATGCGGGACCGGATCCAGTTGCCGGCGGAGACTGCGGCGATCGTGGCGTTGTGAGTAATGCGTGGTCAGGGGCGCCGTCGCTCCACTCTGGTAGCTCTGGCTGCTGCGCTCCAAATCACGGTTGCCGATCTGGTCGGTCAAGGCCACCGAGCCCGGCGATCCGGCCCGTGAGAGCGCTGCTGAGTGCGTGCCCGCGATCTGGTCGGCCCTGATCGATAGAGGAACGGCGGGCGCCGCACGTCGACCTACACAGCGGAACGCCTGGCAGCCGAGATCGCCAGAGCCGACCAGCTCCGCAACTGCCGTTGTCGAAGGAGGTGGGGAAAAGTAGCCCGGACGACAACGATGCGGAACACAAGGGCGAGGCGGTCGAGCGCGAAGCTGCCAAACAGCGCCTCCTGGCACAAGCCGAGGCGGAGCGTGCGCCCATGGTGACGCAACCCGCGCGGTCCCGAACCGGCCGTGGCAGCGTGAGCAGCGATGACGTGCCGATCGGCCGTCGGCGCGTTGTGACGTCAAGGTCGAATCGTGGTTAAGGGTACGCATGCCGCACCGGACTTGGGGACCGGCAGTTGGCCGACCGCGAACCGACAGCGCGACCGTTTCAGCTTGCCCGAGCGACGTAGCTTGGAAGACGGTGCCTCCTGACCGATGGCATGCTCGACGCACCCTGTGACGAGGAGAGCCGTGGACGCGAACTCGGTTACTGCCATCTGCGCAACGGTGATCGCGGTCGCTTCACTTGTGGTTTCGATTACGGAGGCAAGAGCAAGTCGAAGACACAACTTCCAATCTGTCCGTCCATTGTTGAGCCTGGACTGCCTCCGGTTGAATAGCGGCTTGGCAGGCATTCGAATCCGAAATGCCGGCCTTGGTCCGGCTATCATTCGGGTAACTACTCTGTTCCTCGATGGCGAGGAAGTTGGGCCGTGGGAGAAGCAGGTTGTCGATCCACTGCGTGGCACGTTCGCGGTCTGGCCAAATTTTTCAACCCTTCGCCCAGGTAAGCCCATCCCGGTCGGCCAAGAACTGATGCTCCTTGCGATAGAGGATTACGATCCGACGAGAGATGCCGAGTTTTGGGCGGCGGTGACCCGGCGGATCAGGATTTACGTGCAGTATGAATCGCTATATGCCAATGAGCGGCAGGAGGCGTGGTTCGAAGGATCCCCCTCTCGTAAGATCGAACTTCCCTGGCAAGGGAGTGATGCTGCGAGATCTTCGATAGATAGCGATGCACAAACCGGGCCAAGCCAACCTCTGTAGTGGCTGCCGTCACTTGCACGCATTCTCGGTGTACCGTCCAAGGTGCAGGGACAGCATGGCGTGGTCGCTGTCCCTGTCCTCTACCTGGGGGTTGGCTGAGGCATGGTGACGAAGCCGGACACCATCGGTACCAGGATCCGTTACTGGCGTATGCGCCGTGGCGGGATGACTCAGGCTGTCCTCGCTGGGCTCGCCGGTGTCACCCAGTCGTACATCTCGCAGGTCGAGTCGGGGCGGAAAACCATCGACCGTCGCTCCACTCTGGTCGCGCTCGCCGCCGCGCTCCAGGTCACGGTGGCCGACCTGCTTGGTCAGGGCACCGAGTCCGGCGATCCGGCCCGCGAGAGCGCCGCCGAGCATGTGCCAGCAATATGGTCAGCCCTGATCGAGATTGAGGCCGGCGAGCGCCGCCCGTCGACCTACACAGCGGATCGGCTGGCCGCCGAGATTGCTCGCGCCGAACAACTCCGTACGTCCTGCAACTACCCGGCGATGGCTCGTTTGCTCCCCGGCCTGCTGCTTGATGCGGCCGCCGTGGGGGGCACCGCGCTCGTTCAGGTGGCCTACCAAGTCGCCACCTGCCTGCGGAACCTCGGATACCGTCACCTGGCTCTCAATGCGGCCCGGCTTTCCGGGACGGTCGCCGAGGACGCTGGGGACCCGGCGTGGATCGCAGCATCCCGTTTCGCCTATGCGCAGAGCTTGCCGATCGAGTCCGCTCCCGTCGCGGCCCGCGCTGCCGACAGGTCGCTGGCCGAGCTTCAAGCCCACGCGGCCGACGAGCGAGTCCGACAGATGCTCGGCCAGCTTCACCTCTCTGCCGCGCTCACCTCGGCGGTGAGTGGGCGCCTGGACGCCACACGCGACCATCTCGTAGAGGCGGCCCGCGAGGCGGCAACCCTTGGGGATCCTGCCGACGGCGCGGGCTTCAACGGCTGTGGGTTCGGGCCAACCAACGTCGGGCTGTGGGATATGTCCATCGCCGCCGAGCAAGGCGAGTCCGGCCGAGTCATCGAGTTGTCCCGGACGGTCCGACCGCAGGTCCTCGCAGCGTCGATCCGCCAACAGTCCTACTGGCTCGACCTCGGTCGCGCCCTGGCGGACGGCGGTCGCCGAGACGTTGAGGCGCTGGCCGCTTTCGTGCAGGCCGAGCGAGCAGCTCCGATCCCGTTCGCCATCAACCCCCTCGCCCGCGACGCCGTGGTGACCTTGGCGCAGCGTGCCCAGCGCCGAGCCATCCCCGACGACTTGCGCCAGCTCGCCGGCCGTATCGGCATCAACCTGGCCACATAACTGCAAGTAATCACGACATCACCAATCCGCCCTACTGTCCGGTTTGGGACGTGTGCACGTCCTGATGGTCCAGCGTGGCAACGGTCGTTCCTGAGCTGCTGGGCCTCCACCGGAGGAGGCGGGATGAGCGGTCAGGACGACAACGCTCCGGAGAACAGTGAAGCGGCCGAGCAGGAGGCCGCCAAACAGCGCCTCCTCGCCCAGGCCGAGGCGGAGCGCGTACCCGTGGACGACACGACTCGCGCGGTCCCGGACCGGCGGTGGCGGCGTGATCAGCGATGACCTCCCCATCGGCCGCCGCGTGGCGAGCTGGCGGGTGCGGCGGCAGATGACGCAGCAGATGCTCGCCGACCGGCTGCGCAGGTCGAAGAGCTGGGTGGACAAAATCGAGCGGGGTGCCCGCCCCCTGGACCGGTACTCGGTGATCCAGGAGCTGGCCCACGTCCTGCGGGTCGATCCGGAGGTGCTGCTCGGCCAGCCGCGCAGCACCCCGGCGGGCACGCCGGACGGGGTGGACGACATCCGGGCCGCGCTCGCCCGCTACGACACCCCGCAGGCTCCGCCGCAGACGGACGAGCTGAGACGGCAGGTCGGGCATGCCTGGTTGACCTACCAGCATGCGCACTACGGGCAGTTGGTGCGCCTGGTGCCGGGTCTGCTCGACGCCGCCCAGGGTGCGCGGTCGGCGGAGCTGTTGGTGCAGGCGTACCGGATCACCTCCTCCCTGCTGGTCAAGCTCGGCGAGCCCGACCTGGCCTGGCTGGCCGCCGACCGCGCGATGGCCACCGCCGGTGACGACCCGCTGCTCGCGGCGACAGCGACCATCGAGGTAGCCCAGGCGCTCCGCGCGCAGAACCGCAACCACCTGGCCCTGGCCGCGCTGCTTCCCGCCGCCAACCGCGTCCTCCCACCCCCAACCCACCCCGATGATCATGAGGTTGGCGGTCCTTTTGAAGATCAAGCCGCCCGCCAACCTCATGATCACCGGCGTATCGGCGTGGGTGCCGGCGAGGGCGGGGGCGGGGGCGAGCGCCGGGGGAGGGCGGTGGGTGGGACGTTGCTGGTGCAGGCCGCGCTTGCCGCCGCCGGCAGCGGCGAGCACCGCCACGCCGAGGAGCTGACCGACCGGGCCGCGGGCGTCGCCGCCAACCTTCGGGGGTACGACGACCCGCACCGCACCAGCTTCGGGCCGGCCGCCGTCGAGGTGGCGCGGGTGCTGGTGGCGGCCTCGCGCGGTGAGGCCACTGAGGCGGTACGGCGGCATTCGGCGATCGTGCGGCGGGAGGCGTGGCGGCGGCTGCCGGCCGAGTACCGGGGCGCGTACCTGGTTGACGTCGCGCGGGCGTACCTGCAACTGGGTGACCTGCGCGGGGCGGCACGGGCGCTTGTGGACGCGGACAGTGTCGCGCCGGCCGAGGTTCGGTGCCGGCCGTTGGCGCGTACCGTGATCGCCGATGTCGCCCGCGCGCAGCCGGCGCCGGCCGGCGTGGCGCGACTGGCGACGCTGGTCGGCCTCACGCGCTGACCTCAGCAGTGCCGATTCTGTGGATAGCCGCAACCGACTGGCGTCAGCCCGGCCAGCACTGATTAAGGCGGTATCCGATCCCGTGGGCCATCAGCGCTCCGCCCATGTAGCCGGCGAACAGTGGCTGCACCTGGGACGGGACGATCGCGTGGGTGTTCAGCAGTGCCTTGATCTTGTCGGCGGCGCCCTGCGCGGCAACCCCGGAGTCGATCTGCGCCTCCTGCCAGGTCACCGGCGTACCGTCGCGAAGTCGCCGCGGCACTCCGATGTTCACGCCCACCACGATCTCTGTCGGCGGAGCGAAGGCCGAGCCCCCGTGGCGGAAGACCACCGCTCTCACGCAGCCGGTCTCCTGCCAGTTTTCCCCAGTGGCCCGAAAGAGAAAAACACTGGGATCGACGACATCGGTGGTTGGCGTCTCCTCGCCCGCCTCCTGCGGTTGCGCGACCGGCTCGGGGTGGTGTTCGGGAGCCTCGGCCTGCCGCGGGATGGGTAGGTCCGCGGGAACGGTGGCTGGTACGAACGGAACGATGTCCGGATGGGAGGTCCGGTAGATCGTCATCGTCTCCCTGGTGTCGGTCTCCAGGACGCCCGTCTCGGGGTTGTGGTGCGCGGTCCCCACCACACGGCCGGACGAGTCGACCAGGAACACCGTGTCGTGCGCGGGCAGCCCGGCAGACCCCGTACCTTCGCCCGAACCGGCATGGGCATGCCGGAGCCAGCGCAGATCGTCGAAAATGGAGCCGCCGGATCCCTGAGACTCCGCAGTCTCCATCACGGGATCGTCTCCGTACTCGCCATCCGCCATGCTCCACACAGTAGGTAAATGGCGGAACGAGAGTCCATCGAACGGACAGCAAGACGACACGGCTGCCGTCGTCCGACCCGAGAGGGATCGACGATGGCTGTCCGCCGGGCGGGCCACTCAGGACGCTGTCGTTCGTGTCCTCCGTCGGGCGAGCGCGTCGCGGACGGCGAACACGACGAGGGCGAGCGGCACGAAGACCCAGAGCTGAAGCACCGTGTACCGGCGCAGTTCCCCGCCGGCATCGACGCCGGCCAGTTCGGCATTGAGGGCACCGGGCCGCATCAGGGCGAGCGCGTAGCGGGACAGTGGCGCGTAGTTGAGACCCGCGCCGACCAACCACAGGCCGAGTGCTCGGGTGCCGAAGCCGTTCGTTGACGCCAGTAGCCAGCTGCCCCACGTCACCATCAGCACCACGCCGACGAGGAACTCGACCAGAATGATCCACCGTCGGCGGATGGTTCCCCGGCTGCCGTACATGTCGATGGCCGCCAGGCGACGGACGTTCATCTGAACGATGGTGCCACCGGCGGACAACCTGCGAACCGGACACGGCGGCCTGCCCAGCCCGCCACTACGATGCGGGGATGGGCAAGTTCCTTGCGCTCTTCAACGGCGCGGCTGACGAGGTCGGCAAGGCCGAACTCACCGAACAGCAGCAGACCGAGTTCATGCACGCTTGGGCGTCGTGGGCGCAGGCCAACGAGCAGGCCATCGTCGACCCCGGCGCTCCGCTGAACGCGAAGAAGCTGGTTACGGCGCAGGGTGTCGAGGACTTCACCGACGCGCTGACCGCCTACACCATCGTCGAAGCGGACTCGCACGACGAGGCGGTGCGGATCTTCTCCGGGCACCCACACCTGGGGCTGTTCGCCGGCAACTCGATAGCGGTCCTGGAGTGCCCGCCCCCGCCTGGCTGATCCGCGCGTTAGCGAGCGGCGCGCCCACCCCCACCGCCCTCGCCTCATCCCGCTTCGGTGATCATGAGGTTGACGGGCCGTACAGAGATCAAACCGCCCGCCAACCTCATGATCACCGGAGCAGGGGCGGGGGCGGCCTGTTTGCCGGCGCTGGCACTGTCGTGGTGCGACCGGTGACCAACACGTCTCAGTCGTTGCCCGGTCGGGTCGCTCTGGTGCCCATTGCCCGTAGGTGTGCCAGCCCTTGCGCCCAGGACTGAATGAGGGTCGTTTCGTGGTAGGCGATGTCGTGTTCCGCGCAGAATTGGCGGATGAGTGGCTGGGCGTGGCGGAGGTTGGGTCGGGGCATGCTGGGGAAGAGGTGGTGTTCGATCTGGTAGTTGAGCCCACCGAGTAGTGCGTCGAGGAACGGGCCGCCGCGCACGTTGCGGGAGGTGAGGACCTGTCGGCGTAGGTAGTCGAGGTTGTCGGCCTCGGTCAGGATGGGCATGCCCTTGTGGTTCGGGGCGAAGGAGCTGCCCAGGTAGAGCCCGAAGAGGGCCTGGTTGACCAGGATGAACACGATCGCCTGCGGAACGCTCAGGACCAGGAACACGGCTCCGAGGTAGCCGGCGACATGCAGGACGAGCAGGCCGGCCTCGGTTCGTCGGCGCCTGAGTCCGCCGCGGCTGACGACCGCCCGGACGCTGGCACCGTGCAGATGCAGACCCTCCGCCAGCAGCAGAGGAAAGAACAGCGCCGCCTGGTGCCGGACGAACAGCGCCGCCAGGCCACGCTGCGCCGCAGCCTGACCGGGGGTGAACGACAGCGGAGTCACCGCGAGGTCGGGGTCGCGGCCTTCGGTGTTCGGATTCGCGTGGTGGCGGTTGTGCTTGTCGACCCACCACCCGTAACTGATCCCGGTCACCAGGTTGGCGCACACCAGGCCGACCACGTCGTTCGCCCGGCGGGAGCGGAAGATCTGTCGATGCCCGGCGTCGTGACCGAGAAACGCCAGCTGCGCGAGGAGCACCGCGACGCCGGCCGCGGTAGCCATCTGCCACCACGACGACCCGAGCCGTACGAACAGCACGCCCAGCACTACGAGACAGCCCAGCATCACCGTCACCCGCGCCGCGTAGCGGCGGGGTCGTCGGTCGAGGAGACCGGCGTTTCGGACCAGACGGGAAAGGTCGGCGTACTCACTACCCCGGTCGCTGCGGGCGCCAAGATCCGTGTCACTCACCGTCGCCACTCCTCGTCAGCCACGCCGATCAGCTCGCCGGCTCCGCCGTCAGCCATGACCGGGCACTCGCGCAGTTCATCAGTGGTCCGACAGGGATCGAACAAGCTAACCGCCGCTGATGGGCCCAGTCTCCCCGCAGCAGTGCCCTTACGCGAGGAAACCGGCAGCTGGGCAACCGATACGCGGGCAATGCCCCCTCTCGTGCAAGTCTGCCGAATTCCTGCGGGATCCGTCCGGCGAGTTCGACAATCAGCCCTATGCAGCCGCGTTGGATTCAGGGGGTCGTCATGGCACGTAAGAGAAGGTCCACGGCGAGGCAAGCACTCATCCTCGCCTTCGCGGCCGGGACACTGACCGGAGCGGCCGGCATGCTCACGTTGCGACGTTCCCGCCAGGATGGCGACCTCCTGGGAGGTGATGTCGCCGGGCAGCTCGACGAGAGCGTCGCTCCGTCGCTCGGCGGGCGTTTCGACGCCTCGCCCCAGGGGCCGGTGAGCATGCCCGCGGCGCAGCACGGCTGACCCGGGCAGCCCTGGAACCACCGCGGTGTGCGAGAGAGATGAGAGTACTGATGCCAGAACGGCCTAGCGGCAACCCCGGCGCCGCGTCTGCTGACACGCCGGTCGCAGAGTTGGTGCAGCGCGCCACCGAGCAGATCACCCGCCTGGTGCGCGACGAGCTGACGATGGCACGGGCGGAGATGACCGCCAAGGGCAAACGCGCGGGCGTCGGCGCGGGAATGCTCGGCGGCGGCGCGATACTCGGCATTTTCGCCGGCGGGACCGCCGTCGCCACGGTCGTGGTGGCCCTGGCCGCGATCATGCCCGACGCTGTGGCCACCCTGATCGTCACGGTGATCCTGGCCATCGCCGCCGCCATCGCCGCCCAACGCGGTAAGAAGCAGGTCAGCCAGGCCATGCCCGCCACGCCCAGCGCCACCATGGACAGCCTGCGAGCCGACGCCGAGACGATACGTGGCGCAGCGGGTCGGAGGCAGCCATGAGCACGCCGTCCGGAAACAGCGACCAGACCCGGCGCGACATTCAGCAGACCCGCGCGGAACTCGGCGAGACAGTGGCCGCACTGAGCGCCAAGGCCGACGTCAAAACCCGTGCACGCACCAAAGCCACTACCACCGTCGGTGGACTCCGAGGGCGGGTCACCGAGGCCGGGCAGTCGGCGAAGACCAGAGCGACGCAGCTCGCCCGCACGGTGAGCCAAAAGGCCTCCCAGCGTGTCACGTCGGTCAGGCAGAAATCAGAGCACACCATCGGCGCGGTACGAGGCTCGGCGGAAGCCGGCGCGCAGACCACCGGCAAGGCGGAGTCGTTCCTGGTCACCTCCGCTCGGGCCATGACCAGCAAGGTCGGCAGCTCGGTGCGCACGAAACCGTTACCGGTCCTCGCCGTCACCGGCACCGCCGCCACCCTGGCGGTCATCACCTACCGACGCCGCCGGTCCCGATAAACGATCCGGTACGACGACATGCACCGCACCAGCCTCCGGTCTGGGGTCACGCGCTTATGGTGCCCGAACCGGCCGGGAAAGAGCAGGGCTCAGTCGAGCACCGACTCGCCGCCCGGGTAGGCGAACGACGCGCGCGGTGAGTAGAAACCCCAGACGATCTCCAACGGATCGGCCGGGCGCAGCGCGTACACCGGATGGTCGGGTTCGAGGAACTCCAGCGACTCGACAGCGAACGGGTCGACCGGCTCCGCCACGAACGGGTAGTTGCCGCTGTGCAGCCGACCGCCCAGCCGGGTCAGGTAGCGCAGTTGGCCCCGGTTGACGGCGTCGCCGGTGCGGCCGACGCGGGCCGTCGTCCTGATCACGGGTACGCCGTCGGCCTCGGTGGTCGCGATCAGCCGCTGCCCGCGTACCTCGATTGTGGTCTTTCCCGGGGTCGCCGGCGCGCCCCGGGCGGCGGCGTAGGCCCGGACGACGGAGCTGGAGTTGAAATATTGGGTCCACCAGCGGCCGGGCGTGACGCCGTCGGGTGCGTCGAGCCCGGAGAGGTCCGGCCCGATGTACGTCAGGGAGTACGCGCCGAAGCCGGAGGTCTGCCCGTCGTCGTCGACGACGTACTGGTTCATGAAGACCTGGTGGTTCGGTGCCGGCGTGAGCCCGTCGGGGACCAGGGCGGCCACCGCGCCGGGGTTGGCCGGCAGCCAACCGAAGTAGATCATTCTGCTGTTCACGACGAGCTGCGGAGCGACGAGTTCGGTCACGAGGAGTCCTTCCGCTGGGCATCGGTACGTAACCGCGACGCTACGGAGTGCCCCGACGCCCGGACAACGACGGAATGCCGACATGCGACCCGTCCGGCCGGACGCAGCGGAGGGACCACCCGTGCCGAGTGGTCCCTCCGCTGGTCGTCGGTGAGTGGCTAGACTTCAGGTTGGCAGTTCACCTGTGCTCTGCTGCGGCGGACGCAGGCCTCGGGAGGGTGTTCCCGCACCCTCTCGAGGGGCCGTCCCATCGGACGACGCCTACTCGCAGAAGACCCGCACCGTGGCATCGGGGGAGTCCACCTCCACCGTCACCTCGTCGAGGTGCTCCACGAGCGCCTCCAACTGCTCGGGCTTGAGCTGCGTCAGGTCGATCGGCACGCCCGAGTCGCTGAGGGAGGCGTTGGCCTTGACCAGGGCCTGCGGCGGGACCAGCGCCGCCAGCCGTACGCCGGCCCGCAGCAGTTGCAGTGGCACCCGCACGTTGACCCGCGACGGCTCGCCGTTGTCGGTGGCGTCCACCACCACCCGCAGGTACTTCACCTTGCCCTTCGGCCGGACGTCGTGACCTGCCGCCGCCGGTGCCTGGTCCCGTTCGAGCGCGGCGATGAGCTGCTCCGCCTCCTCCGCGGTGATCTTGCCGGCGGCCAGCATGTCGAGGATGTCCCTGCGTTGTTCGGTCATTCGAACCTCTCCTATCGGATAGCCACGAGCACGGCCGTGCGGCCCTGCTCGATGTCGAAACGGGCGCCGGGCAGCGCGGAGACGACGCGCCAACCGGCGCCGAGCGCCCGCACCACACCGATGCGGAACACCAGGCAGGCCACGATCGCCGCGAGCACGACCAGGACCACGACCGGGAGCAGCAGGAGCGCCACGGGGAGCACCGGAACCCAGAAGCGGATGGGCCGGCGGTCCGGGCGGTCGACCTTGACGGTCACCAACTGCGGCATCACGGCCGGCTGTCCAGCTCGGTCAACGCCTGCTGTGCGGTGATCTCGCCGCGGCGCAACCGGTCGATGACGTCGGCCCGCGACGGCGCCGGGTCGGTCTCGACGAAGTCGAGCATCTGCGTGATCCGGTTGAGGCGTGACTTGATCGTCGGGTAGCTCACCCCGAAGATGCGTTCCATCTCCTTGATCGAACCGTGGCAGCGCACGAACGCGGTGACGAAGACCTGGTCCTCGACGTTGAGCTGAGCCAGCTGCGGCAGCTCGAACTCGCCCTCGATCGCGACGCCGTTGCTCGCCAGGCGCACCCGCTCGACGACGAACGGCTGCCCCCGCGTCAGGCTTGTCAGTTCCTGCCAGTCCATCGCCTGTTCTGTCATACCTAAAGTTGTAGCTTAATAATCCTCAACTTCCAAGAGTCGAAGCTTAATTTTCTTAAGATGTCGCTCGCGGGACGGTGGATGGTGGGACCCGCCTACCGGCCGCTGCGTCTGGCAGGCCATGCTCACCGTCATGCTCGGCTCGAAGAGCGAAGCCAAGGCGTGGGACGACGCCCACGAGGAACAACGTCGTGGGTCGGGACATCGGAGCCAAGGTGGATCGCAAGTACTACCGGTGGCAGGTCAACTCCGCCCGTAAGGCAATCTGCAAGGAATGCAAGAAGGCCGTCCGATCCGGGCGGCTGGACCTGACGGGTGGTTGAGTGGTGAGTCGTCGCCTCCCCTGTCTTGCGGTGCTGCTCCTGACGCTGCTCGCGACCACCTCCGCCTGTTCCAGGCGGGAGGAGAACTGGTCGTGTGAGCGGCAGGAGGAGATCGCCGGCGCACTGCGGAAGGACGGTCTCTGGAGCACGGCGGACGGGGTCGGCACCGACCTGGGGGACTACTCCGAGTTGCCCTGCACCGGCGACGAGGCCAGCATCACCTATGGCCAGAGGTTCCGGACGGATGGGCTGCTGTCGTTGGACGATGTGCGGCAACTCGGCCAGCGACTGACGACGCAGGGCGGGCCGTGGCAGCTCAGGACCTCGTCATCCCGCGACGAGGGAGCCGCCGACGCCGCGCATGTCTGCTACGGGTCCTCGACCGGGGATGACCTCACCTACCTGCGGTTGCATGCGGTTCCGGACGGCGCACCGGAACCGAACCTCTACATCGAGCTGACGGTCGCCAAGTCCGACATGGAGATTTGTATCTAGAGGTCGCGTGCGCGCAGTCGACACCGGCCGGCGTGGCGCGACCGGCGACACCGCTCGGCCGCACCCGTTGACCGGTGCGGGGCGGCACGGCGACGGGTGCGCTGGCCGGACAGCGGCGGCCCTCCGGAGCGGGGCTCGGATGGACCCGAGCCCCGCGTTCGAGCCACCGGCCGCCGACGCGGCCGTGGCTAGGCGCCCGAGATGGCCCTGAGTGCCGTGTCGAGTGCCTGCGCCGCCGGAACCGGCACATCGGGAAGCACGCCGACGCCTTCCCAGTTGGTGCCGGTGACGCTGTTGATGGTCCGGGCGGTCGGCACGGTCACGAGGATGTGTTCGGTGACCGGGTGACGGGCCGTCGGATGCGCGCCGCCCCGCGTCGTCTCACCGACGACGACGGCTCGGCCGTGCGCCTGGAGGGTGTATGCCACGTCCTCGCCCCCGGAGAACGTCATCGCGCTGGTGAGCACATGGACCGGTCGGTCGGCGTAGCGCGGCGCGGGAAGGTGCGCGGTGGTCCAGAACTGGCGGGTGGCGCCGGTGGACCGCTCGTAGAAGTCGTTGAGGTGCACCTGGTCGTCGCGGAAGAAGTAGCTGCACCACATCGCGGCTCCCTCCGGTGTTCCGCCGGAGCATGCGCGCAGGTCGAGGACGAGCGCGGAGCTGAGGGCGACCAGCTGCATGGCCGCGCCGATCGCGGCGGCGCCCTCGTCGGCGTACGCGATGCGCCGCACATCGATGAGCCCGACGTTCCCGTCCAGGTGCTCGACCCGGCGGATCCCCTGGTTCTCCGCCCTGAGCAGCGCGAGGAACGCGGCCCGCCCACCGTCTTCGTCCGCTGGATCCAGCGACTGCGGCTGGTCTGACCACAGCAGCCGCAGATGCTTGTCCGGGCACACCTGTTGGAGGTGAGCGGTGACCGTCTCGCAGAGCGCCGGCCCGTCCAGGTCGTCGTATTCGCCGGCCGCGAGACGACGCCGGATCGCGGCGACGATGTCGGCGACCTTCGCAGGAAAGACGTACCCTGCCTCGATCCGGTCCAGGGCCTGTCGGATGATCTTTTGGGTGGAGAGCACGGCGGGGGATGCTAGACCACGGACAGCCTCATGACCATCGAATATCGGGCCGGCCCGGCCTCCTCACGAACGTCAGGGGCGTCTCGTGACCGTGGCGTCTGCCAGTCGCGGAGCGCGCGGTGGTGCGCGGCAATTGTCCCCTGTGGTTCCATGATCTCTTCTTCGTCGGCTAGCGTGCGCGTCCGTGAATCACTCCCGAATTGCTTCCGCAGTGTTGATCCTTGCCGCTACGACCGCGCTGACCGCCTGCGGTGACCCGGATGCGGCGACGACCGCCGGATCGACGCCGCCTGCCAGCACGTCCGCCGCCGCAACCTTGGCGCCTGCCTCCCCGACCGCCGCGCCGGCGTCGTCCGCCGCCATGGGGGCCGCGAGCGACAAGCAACTCTGTACGTCGATGAAGCAGGCCAGCGACGAGCTCAAGGCCGAGCTGGTGAAGATCGCCACGGCCGGTGAGCCAACTCCGGCGGACTTCAAGAAGATCCTGACGGAGTTGGGGAAGAGGGTGACCGCGTTGGCCTCGGCCGGCGGTGAGAGCAAGGTTGCCGCTGCCCTCCGGCCGTTTGGCGCCGAGGCGGCAAAGGCCGCGGCGGCGGCGGACCCGGCGTCCGCTGCCGACAACCCGGCCTACCTGAAGGCCGGCAGGGACGTCACCGCCTTGTGCGAGGCAGCCGGAGTCGATCTGGTTCTCTGAGGGACTCTCCGCCAGGACTGCTCGGCTGGAGCGCGGACGAACGCTTCCCGGGCCCTGCCGGCAGTGGGCCTTCTGCCCGGTCCACCGGCCCGCAGGGTGACGTGCCTCCGGCGACCGGGCCGTTCCATGATGAGCGGTATACCTGTGAGTCATAACTATGACTCACAGGTATACCGCTCACTGGGGGACGTCGCGCCCCCCGGGGATGCCACCCTTCCTCGTTGTGTCCACTCGCTGCGCTGACGCCGAGGGTCACCCTGCGCGACTGTCGGACGACCGTCGTCGTTCCCGGGCCAGCCGTGGACGTGTCGGCGTGGCACGGCCCGGCTAGTCGATCGCACGGATAGTCGACGATGGCTACCCCGAGGAGGCCGCCCACCCGGCCACCTCTTCGGCGTCGGGCTGACGCTGCTCGCGATCGGCTCGACGGTGCCGGTCAGCAGGCCGGCGCGACGGAATCCCGACGCAGGGAGTCCGCTGGCCCTCGGATGTCCCACTCTTGTAGTCGGCTCACGACCGTGAGTGACCGAAGGCAAGGGACTGAGGAGGTCGGCATGCTGATCATCGCCGCGGACAAGGCGACATACCCGCCCAACGGCCAGATCCCCAACCTGGAGGACGACGAGAAGGCCTGTGCCGAGATCGGCGAACGGATCAAGTCGCTCCTGCCCACAGGATTCGAGGGGGACGTCCTCGGGCAGCTGATCACCTGGTCGGGGAGCACCCTGGGACGCCCCCAGAGCTTCGACACGTGGGCCGAGGCCGTCAAGGCCGCGACCACCTACGCGCGGGACGAGTTCGCGGGCGACACCGACCAACGGCAGCGCGGCGAGGCCCTGGAGAACACCGTGCTGGACAAGCTCGGCGAGGCGGTGCTGAGCACCGGGCGGACCGGCGACCCGCAAATCGAACTGCGCGACAAGAGCCGCAGGTGGGCCAACTGCGGCCTGGCCGCGTTCCAGATCCGCGAGCAGTTGCAGGCCAAGGGCGGGAAACTTGTCCGCCAGTCACTCCAGGCCTACGGCGTCGGCCAGGGCGCGGATCTCAAGAAGGCCCTGCTCGCCCTGCCCGCCAGCGCGGACACCGTCCTGCTGCTCGACTGCCAGTTCCCGCAGGTGCACAACTTCATCATCGAGGCGCACCACGACGGGTCGCGCTACCTCGCCCAGGGCTACCAGGGCAGCTACTTCGCCCAGTGGTGGCTCGGGCTGGACGACAGCTACTCCGGCACGCCCACCGCCGAGATCCTCGCCCTGCGCGAGCGATACGGGTTGGGCCGACGGATCACCGCGCCAGACTACGAGAGCCTGCTCGACGGCCTGGTCGCGGCTATCTCGTCCGGCTGGCAGCAGACCGCGGACCAGTGGAAGACGTTGCCGTTCAACCCGGACCGGCAGGAGGTCGACGGGATCCGCCACCGGTCCAACTCGCCGACGTTCCTCGTGGAGGCGTTCGAGCTGTGCCAGCCGGCGGTCGCCCGCGCGGCGCTCGGCGGTCACAGCGGCGCGTCGCTCAGCGAGCTGGCGACCCGAGGTCTGACCACCGACTGACGGCACCTCGAGGCCGTGCTGGTCCTCGCGTAGAGCGAGGCCAACGGCAGCGTTGAGTCCCGCGTGCCGGTAGGCGCCGGTCAGGTGCGCGGTCGGTGACCGCAACGACGGTGCGTCGGCCGCGACGCGGTGGTCAACGGCTGGGTGGCGGACGGGTTCGCCGACACGACGACCAGTTCCCGCGGCTCGGCCTGCCCGAGCGCCTGCCGGCCGACGGCACCGAGTAGGCATGCGTCCCGCTCAGAGCTGGGCGACGACCACCCTGGTGGCCTGCGCGACGAGGGCGTCGTCGGGGGTGGCGTCCTTCGTGTCGCGGCTGGTCAACACGGCGAGCACGATCGGGGCGCGGTCCGGCGGCCAGATCACGGCGATGTCGTTGCGGGTGCCGTACCCGCCGGTCCCGGTCTTGTCCCCGACCACCCAGGCGGCGGGCACCCCGGCGCGGACCAGCGCCGCGCCCGTGGTGTTGCCCCGCAGCCAGCCGCGCAGGATGTCGCGGTCCGCGGGCGTCAAAGCGTCCCCCACTGTGTACGCGCGCAGGTCGCCCGCCAGGGCCCGCGCGGTGCTGGTGTCCCGCCGGTCGCCGGGCGTCGCCTCGTTGAGCGCGGTCTCGTAGCGGGCGGCGTCGGTGACGGTGTCGCCGAGGGCACGCAGCTTCGTCTCGAACCCCTGCGGCCCGCCGAGGTGACGCAGCAGCAGGTTGCCGGCGGTGTTGTCGCTGTAGCGCACGGCGGCGTCGGCGAGGGCGCGCAGGCTCAGGCCCTCGGCGACGTGCTTCTCGGTGACGGGGGAGTGGGCCACCAGCTCCTGCGCCGAGTACCGCACCACCCGGTCCAGCTCGGCGTCCGTGGTGTCGTCGAGCACCTCGGCGGCGGCCAACGCCTTCCACGTCGAGGCGTACGCGAACCGCTCGTCCGGCCGGTGGTGCACGGTGCGGCCGGTGCCCGTGTCGACGGCGAAGATGCCCAGTCGCGCGCCGAAGGTCCGCTCCAGCCGCTGGAACTCCTGCTCGGCGGCCGGCGACGGGGATAGGGTGACCTCCGCCGGGCTCGGCGTCGCGCGCGCCTCGGGTGCGGCACCGGCGCCGCATCCGGGCAACGACACCAGGGCCGACGTCACGGCCACCGTGGCCGCCAGGCGTCGAACAGCGACAGTCATCATCGTTCCTCCTCGTCAGCGTGCGGCGATCGTCGCGGCTGATCTTCACCAACCCTACGGTCGCGCGCGCCTGTCGACGTCGAGGTCGTGCGGGAGCGCGGTGCGGATGCCGACCCGCGAGCGGCGCGGCGTACCGCGTTCAGTCGTAGGGGAGTCGGCGGGGTTCGATTCGCAGCCCTCGGCCGAGCTGCCAGGAGGCGGTGGGCCACGCCGCGAGGAAGCCAGCTATCAGCCCCAACTGGCCCGCGAACCAGAAGATGGCGCTGTCCGGTCGCAGGGGTGGGTCCGGAAAGACCACCCGGTGCGCGAGCGTCAGCCATCCGAACAGCGCCAGCTCGAACGAGGTGATGGTCAGCAGTTCGACAGTGGCGACCGTGGACAGGGCGTGCCAGATCTTCGGGACGCTGCGGCCGGGCGCGCCGAAGTACCGGAAGAGGACGGCTATCACCACCGCCGCCAGGTAGTCCCCGGCGTAGTCGACCCACAGGCTTTCCTGTGCCGGTTCGAATCTGACGACGTACAGGGCGACCTCGGCGACGACGAAACCGAGAGCGCAGTGGGCGCCGCAGCGGGACACGTGGGTGACGACGATGCCGCGCCGGGGCCTTCGGGGCTGGCCCTCCTGCCGCCGCCGGGAGAACGCCTCGGGCCTACCCCAGTTCCAGTAGAGGCGGACGGCGGCCGGGCCCACGTAGAGGACGGTCACCAGCCAGACGATCTCCATGATCCGGACCGGCTGACGGTGCCCGCGAAGATAGGTGTCGGCGACGACGATCACGCCGCTGACGATCCCGACGGCGAGCGAGACCCAGGACACCGCCAGGAGCCAGGTTGGCTGCATCCTCGCCCCTCTCCGCGGGCCGGGCGCCGGCGCGATCCGCAGCCGAACGTGGAGGGACCCACCGAGCGGTGTCGACGGCCGAGGGGTCTTCGCAGTCTCTCAGCCCGTCCCGCGCGCTGTGACATATTGCCCACATCCAGGGCCGGTGAATTCGACGGCCGGTCCCTAGAGTCGGGCCATGGGCACCGACGACGACGTGCGGGTCTGGCTGCGCCGGCAGGGAGCTGAGCAGATCGCGCATCCCGGGGGCAACCTGTACGCCCACCTGTGTCGAGTCCGCGAACGACTCGCCCTGCTCGGCTGCGGCAGTGACGTGCAGGCGGCGGGCCTCACCCACGCCGCCTACGGCACCGACGGGTTCGACCTCGCCCTGCTGGATCGGGCCGATCGGGGAGTGTTGCGGGATCTCGTGGGGGTCGACGCCGAGGAGCTCGTCTACCTGTACGGCGCCTGCGACCGTAGCCGCAGCTGGCCGGAGCTGGCCGCGACCGGGGACGTGTTCGACCGTTTCGTCGGTCAGGTGCGAACGCCGAACCCGGTTCAGCTTCGGTCGCTCATGGACCTGAGTATCGTCAATGAACTGGACGTCATCGAGCAGGATCCCGCGGTGGCGGACCGGCACGGCGACTACTTCCGGAACCTCTTCGCCGCCTGGGCGCCGTTCGCCTCCGAGCAGGTCATCCGCGCCGCGCGGCGGGTCCTGCGGTCGTGATATCCGACGCGTCGGCGGGGCGACCTTCGGGAGCACGCGTACGAGCCGTCTATCCCGGCAGCTTCGATCCCTTCACCGCCGGGCACCTGGATGTGGTGAACCGGGCACGGGGGCTCTTCGACGAGGTGGTCGTGCTCGTCGCGGTCAACAGCGGCAAGCATCCCGGCGCCGACGAGGAGCGGCGGGCGGCCGCCGTCCGGGCCGTTGTGCCGGTCGGGTGGACCTCCGTCACAGTGGTGGCCTGGAGTGGGTTGACCTCCACCTACTGCCGTCGCCACGACGCGGGGGTGATCGTCCGTGGCGTGCGTAACCCCACCGACCTTCGGGCCGAGTACCAGCTCGCGGCGATGAACCAGTCGCTGGGCGTTCCCACGGTGTTCCTGCCCGCGCGGCCCGAACTGGTCGCGGTGTCGTCGACCGCGGCGCGCACGCTGCGGCGCGGACGAGCGCACGGCCGACCGGATCGGTCAAGTAACTAGAGTCGGTGGCATGCGGATCCGGATCGACGGCAGCGACCTCCCCGGGCGGCGCGCCGGCGCGGAGGCCGACGCGCTGCGGCGCGGCAACGTGCACGTCGGGGTCCAACGCAAGGCCGAGGTCGTCGATCAGGTGCCGGCCGACGCGGAGCAGGCCACCTGGAGCTTCGAGGTGTCCAGCCGGGAGGTCGACGGGATGCTTGACGTCGGCGGCCCGTGGGTGCACGGCCGCCCCGGAGCCCGCTTCCTGTATCTGGGCTGGGGCGCGGTGACCGAGGACGGCTTCGCGATGTTCCGCCGGGCGAAGCTGATGTTCACCGACATCCCGACCGACCTGCTGCGCGCGGCACACGAGGGCGGCGGGGTCCTGGTCGGCCGGGTCGGCCTGACCGATGCCAGGGGCGGCCCGCTCTGCGCTCGGGTCCACCCACCCGCCATCTCCTGGACGGTGGAGTGACCCGCCTGGCCGCCACCGTCAGCTGGCGAAGTCGACGCCGCCGAGGGGGACGCGGCGGTGCGCGGCGAGGTGTTCGGCCTGTGCGGTGACGGCCTTGCGCGTGGCGTCCGACAACCGGCGCCAGGGCTGGACCGCGACCGTGAACGTCCGGCCGGACTTGCGGGGACGCCAGGTGCCGACCAGTTCGCCGTCGACCAGGACCGCGCCGGGGCGACCCAGCACCGGCCACAACTCCTTGGCGTGGGCGGCGTCCGGCACCAGCGTCGCCCGGTCCTTCGCCTGAAGGAACAGGTCGAACGGGCCGAGCAGGCGGGTGGCCCTGGAGTCGGCCGATGCCAGCGCCTCCTCGTCGGCGGCCAACAGCGAGCGCACCTCGCCGTCGACCGTCACGTCGATCACGTCGTCGGGCCAGCGCGCCTTCACATCCTTCACCGCGGCGTCGAGATAGTCGGCCACCTGCTTCGGGGTGGCCGGGCCGAGCAGGCGAAGGTAGGCGCGGATGAGGTCGAGGCGGTCGCCCGGGGCGGACGCCTTCCGGAACCCGGCGATGCGCTGCAGGATCGGGGGTGAGGTGTCGAGCTGTAGCTCCAGTCCGGCCCGCGCGGCGGCGAGCCGGAACGGCATCTCGTAGAGGTGCGTGGCGTCGCACGGCCGGCAGAACCGCAGGTACGGCTCGGGCAGCACAGTGGCCAGGCGGCCGGAGACGTCGCCCTTGACCGTTGGCGTGGTGACGATGGCCCGCATGCGGGCGGCCACCTCGTCGAGGGCAGCGAGGTTGGCGATGCCGGCCGCCTTCAACGGCTTGGCCGCGTCGTAGATGCGCTTGCCCGCGTCGGCGTCGGAGAAGGGTTCGATCGCCGCCACCACGTGCCCGACGTCGCCCCGGCGGTAGAGGTGCGGGGCGCCGCGGACCGTCCACAGCAGCACCACCTCCTCGCCGGACAGGGCGGTCACGTCGACCCCGCGCGCCGCCAGCGCCCATCGGGCGCCGTCCGGACCGGTGTTCTGCACCCCGAGGTCCAGGACGGCGGTGTCGGCGAGCGTGCCCTCAGCGCGGTCGAGTTGCTGGGCCCGGACGCGGAAGTTCAGCACCTGGTGTCGGTCGACCATTCCTGCACCCTAGTTGCGGCGGCTGTCCCGGTGGGTCCAGGCGCGCAGCGCCGCGAAGATCACCAGTGCGATCAGCAGGGTCTGTGCCGGCGAGGTGCGGCCGGGTCCCGCAGCACGACGGCGCGGCCACCACGGCCCGGCGCGACCACTGATGGCCGCTGAGCCGCGGTGACCGCGCAGCGCCCGTCAGGCCACCAGCGAGGCCCGACCGTTGTCCAGGTCGTAGCGGGCGCCCACGACGCGCAGCGCACCCTGGTGCACCTTCTCGGCGATGATCGTGCTGCGCGCGGAGAGCGCCGCCACCTGCGCGACGATGTTGGCGCGGACGCCGTTCTCCACCGGGTCGCCGGGCTGGTCCAGCACCGGCTCGACGATCGGACGCAGGGCGTCCACGATGGTGCCGATGTGCCCGGGCGCCGTGCCGCCGCTGTGGATGGCGTCGATGGTGGCGGTGATCGCGCCGCAGCGCTCGTGGCCGAGAACGACGATCAGCAGGCTGCCGAACTCCTCCACGGCGAACTCGACGCTGCCCAGCAGCAGGTCGTCGACGATGTTGCCGGCCACCCGGTTGTCGAACAGGTCTCCGAGCCCCTGGTCGAACAGCACCTCCGGCGCCACCCGGGAGTCCGCGCAGCCGACGGTGATGGCGAACGGGTGCTGCCCGGCGGCGAGTCGGTGCAGGTCGGCGAGGCTCTGGTGCGGGTGCCGGCTGTGGCCGGAGGTGAACCGCCGGTTGCCGGCCTGTAGCCGACGCAGCGCCTCGGCCGGCGTACCGACCGGGTTGTCGGCTGGTGCGGCGGCGGCGGACGGGCTGGCCGCGCCGAGCGCGACGGCGGCGGCGCCACCGGCTGCGAGCAGCGAACGACGGGACAGGGGGGAACGTGCCACGATGATCTCCCTGAGGTGAGGCGACTCGCTACTTCCTACCAGCCCGTCGTCCACAAGGGTGGGATGTTTCCGCCGGCCGTTTCCGCCCTTCCCGAAGGGGAAACCGGCGAGCCCCGCCCACCAGGTGACGATCAGTGGGCGACAGTGAACCGCCGCTGACGGTGACGCGGTGTGCGAACGAGGCCGGACGCCACGGCGGACGGCCCCCTCGCGTGGGCGAGGGGGCCGTCCGGCGGACGCGGTGGTCAGCCGCCGGCGAACGTGACCTCGGTGCCGCACTTGGCGTTCTGGTTGAGGCACGACTTCACCAGGGCGCCGAGGCGCGTCGGCTCCCAGGCGTTCATGAAGTCGCCGTGCATGGACGACGGCTTGCCGGAGGAGAGCGTGAGACCGTCACCGCCAAGCGACTGGTAGTTGACCATGAAGGACAGGTCCGGCACGGCCACCGGGTACCTGCCGGTGCAGACACCGTTCACCGGGTCGCCCATGTGCGACCTGTGGTCGGGTGAGTCGATGTTCTTGCCGTCCCAGCAGTCCTTGAACACCAGTTGGAAGATCAGGTTGCCGCCCGGGGCGCAGACCGGCCAGTTGCCGTCGGCGCTGCGGCCGATCTCGGCGCTGCCGGCGCACCAGAACTGATTGCTGCCGGCGTTCTTCGGGGTGTCCACCTGCCGCTTGGCGTCGCCTTCGACGACTCGCAGGCCCGGCGGGAAGGGCTTGACGGTCGACGGGTCCTTGACCCGCGAGCCGTAGTAGACGCGCATGCTCTTGATCGGGACCGGTCGACCGTCCTTGCGCAACTCCGGGGTCCAGTAGGCGCTGTTGTCACCCGGGGCGTTGCAGGTGGTCGTCGCGGAGAGCAGCTTGTCGGTCGTGGTGAAGGCGTCGACCTTCGGACCGAAGAAGGTGTGCATGTGCGAGGCGCCCGGCAGGGCGGGCACGACGATCGGGTCGTCCGGTGCCGAGGTGGCGACCTCGCAGTCGGTGTGGAACTCGGGAACCCGGGTGGTTCCCGGCGTCACCGCCTTCGGGGTGAGGGCGTCGAAGGCGGCCAGCTCCCTGCTCCACCGGGCCTGGTCGACCGGGACCCAGCCGCCGGCCGGCGCGCTCGGCGGGACGGACGTCGAGGCGGACGCCGACGGGGTGGGGCTCGGCGCGGACGAAGCGGTGGGCGTCGCCGAGGCGCTCGGCGACGGGCTCGGCGACGGGCCCGTCGCGGGGCCGAACGTGAACCAGTTCAGGTTCACGAAGTCCGCCGTCGAGGTGCTCTTCATGACGGCGACGACGGTCTGCGGGCCGGCCGGCACAGCGGACGCCTTCGCCGTGACGGTGGTCCACTTCTGCCAGCCGCCGGTCTGCGCGATCGGGAAGGTCGCCAGCAGGTGACCGTCCGGCGCGCCGAGGTGCAGCTCGACGGTGCCGCCGGCGGCGTTGTGCGACGCGACCCGGGCCGCGAGGTTGGCGTCGGTGACCGACACGCCGTCGTAGCGTAGCCAGTCGCCGCTGGCCAGCCAGCCGACGTTGCGGCCACCGTCGGCGTCGCCGGTGCCCTCGGTCTGCGCCCCGGAGTGTGCCGCGAAGGCCTCGGCCTGGACCCGGCTGGGCACGGCGACCTCTTCGGCCTGGGCGCCGGCGATGTAGATGCCGCTGGCGCCCAGTGCCGCCACGACGGCGGCGGCGAGTGAGATGCGGGTACGGCGGCGACGCTTTCGCGCCCGGTCCGCCGGTGCGACATGTGCGGGGGGAGTCCGCATTACCAGTGTTGTCCTTTGCGTCGGTGATTACGCTCCTGTCGAAAGGGAGTATGTGCACGTCGAGAGCCCGCATCAACTCGCGGGGAAAGATTTAAGGGGGCCGCTCCGCAGGCTTCCTGGTAGCCGCCGAACGCGCTCCGAATAACAGTTTTTCGCCCGCGCGATCTTAAGTCTTCCTTAACTCGCCGAAAGCGGTGTCGTTCGCGGATTACGGATTCCGCGTAACGAATTGTGTGTTGATTTCCGGACCACCGGGCCGGCGGCTGACCGTGGCCCTAGCGTTGGTCGGGGCGGTGCCGGGCGAAGGCGTCCGCCTTGCCCCAGCGGCCGGGTATGTCCAGCAGCGCGACCCGGCCGAAGGCGGACGGTAGCGCCGGGTCCACGGCCAGGTGGTCCTCGTGCGGGTTGAGGCCGAGCATGGTGCGCAGGAGCAGCACTGACGCTCCGCTGGACCACGCCTGCGGGCTGCCGGCGGTGGGATACCGGACCGGGTAGCGGGTGGTGTTGCGGTCGAACCCGCCGAAGGCCTCGGGTAGCCGACCCTCGAAGAAGGTGGCCGCGGACAGGATGCTCTCGGCGATGCGGCCCGCCTCGCTGGTGAACCCGTACCGGCGCAGGCCCCAGGCGATGAACGAGTTGTCGAACGGCCAGACCGTGCCGTTGTGGTAGCCGAGGGGGTTGTAGCGGCGCTGCCCCTCGGCGAAGGTCCGTACGCCCCAACCGGAGAAGAGCGCCCGGCCCATCAGGTGTTCGACGATCTGTGGGGCTCGCTCCGGCGGCACGATGCCGCTCCACAGCAGATGCCCGATGTTCGACGACAGGCTGTCCACGGGAGTGCCGTCGTGGTCCAGCGCCAGGGCGTAGTAGCCGCGGTCCGCCAGCCAGAAGTCCCTGTTGAACCGGTCGTACAGCGCTGCCGCGTCGCGCTCCAGCCGGTCGGCGTAGGCGGGGTCATTCCAGACGGTACGGGCCAGCCGGGCCCCGCGGATCTTCGCGTCGTAGGCGTACCCCTGGGTCTCGCAGGTGGCCCTCGGGAAGCCCGGCAGCCTTCCGTCGGCGTAGGAGATGCTGTCCCAGGAGTCCTTCCAGCACTGGTTCTCCAGGCCGGTGGCGCGGTTGCGTCGCTCGTACCAGACGTAACCGGTGGACGTCAGGTCCGCGTAGTCGTCGATCCACGCCAGGGCCGCGCGCGCCTCCTGCTCCAACTCGAGCACCAGCGCGGTGTCGCCGCTCCACCGTTCGTACTCGTCGAGCAGCACCACGAACAGCGGTGAGGCGTCCACGGTTCCGTAGTAGGGGGAGTGCGGTTGTTCCTCGAAGGCGGCCGACTCCCCGTAGCGCAGCTCGTGCAGGATCCGGCCGGGATCCTCCTCCAGCACGTCGTCGGAGCGGGCGCCCTGCAACGAGGCGAGGATCCGCAGCGTCGGCGGGGTCAACGACGGGGTGACGGGCAGGGTCTGCAGGCAGGTCAGCAGGCTGTCGCGGCCGAACAGGGTCATGAACCAGGGCAACCCGGCCGCGGGTACGGCCGCGCCGCCCAGCGAGAGCGGGGCGAAGCGCAGCGCCCCCAGGTCCACCAGGCTGCGGTGGTATACCTGTTGGAGCGCGGCGCTCTCGGTGTCCAGGGTCGGCGCCGCCGCGACCCAGGCCCGCAGGCTGGTGGGCAGGGTGGACTCGTCGGGCCGCTGGGCCCGCAGGGCGGAGCGCAGGTCGACGCCGTCGGGACGCAGCGCCAGCATGGCGGCCTGCAACCGCGTCGACCACTGCTCCCCGGGGCGCAGTCGGATCGCGAACCGCAGGCCGTCCGCGTCGAACTCGGCGGGCTCACTCGCCGAGACGACGACCTCACGTCGGTAGGTGCCGCGTCGGTAGCCCAGGCGCAACTCGTTCGGGCCCACGTGGGTGTAGTGCGTGCCGGTCTTTTCACCGATGTCGAACTTGATCTCGAAGATGTCGGCGAAGTCGGCTGCCACCTCCAGCCGGATGTCGAGGTCCCTGTCCCGCTCGCCGTAGTTGAAGATCGTCAGCGATTCGGTCAGGTCCGGGCCGATGCGCCTGCGCCGGATGGCGGACAGGTCGGCCTGCACGTAGTCGACCGCCGCGCCCGGCACCACGAAGAACGTCACCTCGTAGTACTGGCTGTCGTCCACCGACAGCGCGGTCATGCACTCGCCGTTGACGAAGAGCATCCAGCGGGACAGGAAGCGGGTGTCGGCGGCGAACAGCCCGACCGGCGTGGCGGGGGACGACTCCACATCGCCACTGGCGTCGGACACCATGAAGGTGTTCCCGTCGATACACGACACGGTGCCCGCGATGTCCCTCATCGGTCACGTCCCACTGCCCGGACCGCCGCTCTGCAACGGTCCCGGCGATCGCGGAAACAGCCGCCCGATCCGCAACGCCAGGCCCAGGTCGCCGTCGACAAGGATCTCGCCGCGGGTGATCGCCGCCAGACCGTTCACCTCACCGCGCGCCATCGCCTCCGCGACCTGCGCGGACACCTTGATCACAGTGGTGGCGGGCTCGGCGCCGCGGGTCACCCGCATCCGGCCGTGATCGATCACCAGGAGCCACTGCTCCAGGTGGTCGCCGTCGCGAATGTCGAACCGCACGCTCCCACACACCTTGCTGAACCGCGGATCCTGGCCGGCGACCGTCAACCGCTCGAAGAACGCGCTGGTCGCCGTCATCCCACCTCCCCGGGCGCTCGTCGAAGCGGATGCCGGCTACCCGGTGCGGCTCGCCGTTAACGTCCGGCGGCGTGCCTCGTTCGGGTCACCTGAGGTCGAAGTCCACCACCGTCGGCGCCCGCCGGACCCGCACCGGGGTCGAGACGTCGAAGCTGACGGCGTCGCCCGGAACGGACCTTCTGCCGCGAACCGGGCGCACCGGCAGCCTTCACGACATAGCGTCAGGGTGGCGGCCGCGCCCCTGCGCCGGTCCGCAGCCGGCTACGCCGACCGGAGGGGGACCGGACATGGACCGGGTCGACAGTGTGCTCCTGCCGGAGTTGGACGGGCCCGTGCCGGCGACGCTGCCGAGCGCGCTGGGCCTGCTGAGCCTGGCGCTGGGCGTGGGCGCCCTGGTCGCGCCCGGCCCTCTCGCGCGACTGGCCGGGGTGGACGACTCCGCCGCCGCGCGGATGGTGCTCCCGTCCATCGGCGTGCGGGAGTTGGGCAGTGCCGCCGGCCTGCTCGGCGGTCGTCGCCCGGCCGGCTGGGCCTGGAGCCGGGTGGCCGGCGACGCCATGGACCTGACAGTGCTCGGCCGAGCCCTCGCCGACCGCCGCGGTGACCGACGCCGCCGGGTCGCGCTGACCACCCTCGCGGTCGCCGGCATCGCGGCCGTCGACGTGTTCTCCGCAGTGCGGATCAGCCGGGCTCGACGCGCCCGGGCGCGGATGATCCGGATGCGGGTCGCGGTGACGGTGAACAGGTCACCCGCCGAGGCGTACCGGTTCTGGCGGGACGTGGAGAACCTGCCCCGGTTCATGACACACCTGGAGTCGGTGCGCGCCGACGACCTGCGCCGCTCGCACTGGATCGCTCGCGGACCGGCCGGTCACCGCGTCGAGTGGGACGCCGAGATCATCGACGACCAGCCGAACAAGTCGATCACCTGGCGTTCGCTGGCGGGGACCGGGGTGCCCAACGCCGGCCGGGTCCGTTTCGTGCCCGCCCCCGGCGACCGGGGCACCGAGGTCCGGGTGGAGTTGCGCTACGCGCCGCCGGCCGGCGCGCTCGGCCGGGCGGTGGCGAAGCTCTTCGGCGAGGAACCCGAGCAGCAGGTCCGGGACGACCTGCGCCGGTTCAAGCAAGTGCTGGAGACCGGCGAGGTGGTCCGTTCCGACGGCAGCCCCAACGGCATCTCCGTACGCCAACAGGCCATGCAGCGTCCCGCCCAGCCGCTGCCGCCGTCGCGCCGATGACCGCCCGCTCCGAAAGGGACCGAGGATGAAGGCCACCGCCTGGATGGGCACCGACAGCGTCAAGGTGATCGACGTACCCGACCCGAAGATCATGAACGCCCGGGACGCGATCGTCCGGATCAGCACCACCGCCATCTGCGGCTCCGACCTGCACCTCTACCACGGCTACATCCCGGCGATGCGCAAGGGCGACATCCTCGGTCACGAGTTCATGGGTGAGGTGGTCGAGGTCGGCCCGCAGGTGCGCAACCTCAAGCCCGGCGACCGGGTGGTGGTGCCCTTCCCGATCGCCTGCGGGCACTGCTCGTCGTGCCAACGCGGCCTCTACTCGGTCTGCGAGAACTCCAACCCGAACGCCGGCATCGCCGAGAAGATCATGGGTCACTCGCCGGCCGGCATCTTCGGCTACTCCCACCTGCTCGGCGGGTACGCCGGCGGTCAGGCCGAGTACGCCCGGGTGCCGTTCGCCGACGTCGGCCCGGTCAAGGTGCCCGACGAGGTGCGCGACGACCAGGCGGTCATGCTCGCCGACGTGTTTCCCACCGGCTACATGGGCGCCGAGATGTGCGACATCAAACCCGGACAGGTGATCGCCGTCTGGGGCGCCGGGCCGGTCGGGCTGTTCGCCGCGGCCAGCGCCCGGCTGCTCGGCGCGGAGCGGGTGATCGTCATCGACAGGTACCCGTACCGGCTGCGGCTCGCCGAGGAGCACACCGACGCCGAGACGATCAACTACGAAGAGGTGGACGTGCTGGACACCCTCAACGAGCTGACCGCCGGCCGGGGGCCCGACGCGTGCATCGACGCGGTCGGCCTGGAGGGCCACCACGGCAACGCCGCCCTGTACGCGTACGACCGGGTGAAGCAGGCCGCCCGGGTGGAGACGGAACGACCGTTCGCGCTGCGCCAGGCCATCCTCGCCTGCCGCTCGGGAGGGGTGGTCTCGGTCGTCGGCGCGTACGGCGGTGTCGTCGACAAGTTCCCCATGGGCGCGTTCATGAACCGGTCGCTCGTCATGCGCACCGGTCAGTGTCACGTCCAGCGCTACACCCGGCCGCTGCTGGAGCGGATCCTGCGCGGCGAGATCGACCCGAGTTTCATCGTCAGCCACCGGATGCCGCTGCGCGACGCCCCGAAGGGTTACAAGATCTTCCAGAAGAAGCAGGACGAGTGCACGAAGGTGCTGCTCAGCGTCTGACCGGCGAACCAGTGCCGACATAGGGCCGGGTTGGCGGCTAGCGTGTCGCCATGGACCACTGTGGCCCCTCGGTGCCGGTGACGGCCGATCTCACCGTCCGACTGCGACCGGTCGCCGAGCCCGACCTGGCGATGCTGCGGCGGTTCTGCACCGAGCCGGGCCTGCTCGGCCTGGACTGGGCCGGCTTCCGCGACGCCGAGGCGCCGGCGCGGCGGTTCGCTGTCGACGGCTACCTCGGCGAGGACGACGGGCGGCTCATCGTCGAGGTGGAGCAGGAGCGGGCCGCCGCCGGGCTCGTCAGCTACACCTCGGGGCGGTACGCAGGGCGGGCGTCGTACTGGGAGATCGGAATCGTCCTGCTGCCGCCCTGGCGGGGGCGGGGCATCGGCTGGCGGGCGCAGGCGCTGCTCTGCGACTACCTGTTCCAGCACACCCCGGCGCAACGCGTCCAGGCCGGCACCCACCCGGAGAACGTCGCCGAGCAGCGGGCGCTGGAGAAGGCCGGCTTTCAGCTCGAGGGCGTCGTGCGGGCCAGCGAGTTTCGGGCCGGCCAGTGGCGCGACGGATACCTCTACAGCCGGTTGCGCGACGACCCGTCACCCTGGGACGCGGGCGCCACCAGCTAGCGCTGCCGGACCCCGGGCTCCACCGTCAGGGTCCCCGCCTCGGCATCGATAGTGGCCCGCGCGCCGAGCGGAACGGTGAGCTGCCCGTTGCCGTGCCCCAGTCGCAGCCCGCCCAGGACTGGCACACCGAGGTCGTACAGGCGGTCCTTCAGCACCGCCGCGGCGTCCCACTCACCCGGGCCGCCGACGCTGTTGGTGATCTGCCCGATGGCCACCCCGGCGACCCGGGACAGCACACCCACCCGGCGCAACTCGGTAAGCATCCTGTCGATGCTGTACGGGGCCTCGTCCACGTCCTCGAAGAACAGGATCGCGTCGTCGAACCTCGGGGCGTCCTCCGCGCCGAGCGAGGTGGAGATCAACGTCAGGCAGCCGCCGAGCAGGGGACCGGATGCCCGCCCGGGCACCAGGACGGGCGCGGCCGTCTCGGCCGGATCCCTGGTGATCGTGACCGGCGCGGTGGTCATCACCGCCCGGCGCAGCGCCTCGGCCGACTCCGGCCCGGTGCGGGCGTCGTTCCAGTTGACCATGGGGCCGTAGAAGGTGACCAGGCCGGCCTCGCGCCAGAGCCTGCCCTGGATGCTGGTGATGTCGCTGAAGCCGACCACCACCCGAGGGTCCCGGCGCAGCCCGGAGACGTCGATCTGGTCGACGATCCGCTGGGTGCCGTAGCCGCCACGGGCGGCGAAGACGGCACGAACCCCCGGGTCGTTGAACGCGGCGTTCAGGTCGGCCAGCCGCTGCGCGTCGGTGCCGGCCAGGTAGCCGTACGTGGCGAAGACGTGGCTGCCCAGCTCGACCTCCAGGCCCCAGCTCCGCAGGATCTCGACGCCGCGGGCCATTGTCGTCGGGTTGGGGGTGCCGCCGGGCGACACGACCCGAACCCGGTCACCGGGTGCCAACACCGGCGCCCGCAGCGCGCGCTTCGCGGCCTCCGGCGCGGCCTGCGCGGACCCGGTCCCCAACCCGCCGGCGAGCACCGCGCCACCGGCCGCCGCCGCTCCCATCCGCAGCATGTGCCGACGGGACAGGGGCACCCGACCGGGCCCCCGGGTCGGAGCTGGGTCTGTTCCACAAGTGGCCACCGGCATCCCCTCATCGTGATCAGACGATGTGCGAGCTGCCACAGCCTACGACATTCATCGATGTCGCGGGGGAATCCACAAAGGACGCCGTCCACTCCGGCGAACGCGCGGTGCCCCCAGGGTCGGCGGGCCGGCTTCCGGCACGGCCCGACCTGGCTCAGCAGGCAACCCGGGCGCCGCGCCTGGTTCGCGGCGGCTTGTGCGGTCCCGCCCGCCGATGGCGGAGAAGTCCAGGTCCGCACGACACCCGTTTGTCACCAGGGAGCGTGGGAACTCGCCCCGTTCGTCCGCAGGCAGGCCCGACGGCATGTCGAGGAGACCGAAGGAGCGGAGCATGGAGTACGAGCAGATGATCGCCACGGTACGACAGCGCGCTGGCCTCGGTGAGAACGAGGCCGTGCGGTCCGTACAGGCCGTCCTGTCGGTGCTCGGTGAACGGCTCGCCGGACAGGAGGCGGACAACCTGGCGGCCCAGCTACCGGAGCGGTTGAACGGGTCCGTCACTCGCAATCCGCAGGGCCGCCGGTGGGATGTTGGCGAGTTCCTGAAGAACGTCGGGGACCGCGAGCAGGTCGCGAACGCGGACCAGGTGCGTCAACACGCTCAGGCGGTGTTGCGTACCGTCGCCGAAGCGCTCGACGACGACGAGCGGCACGATCTGCTCGCCCAGCTTCCCGGCGGCATCATCGACCTCTTCGGCGTGCCCACCCCGCGAGGCTGAGCCCGGCGGGGGACCTACGGGATCGGCCACTCGTGCACCGGCCGGTTGCTGTGCATCAGGTCCACGTAGTGGCGGACCACCTCCCGTAGCGCCTGCGGCCGGTCCAGGTGGTCGGTGGACTCCAACCGGTGCAGCGTCTCCACCTGCCAGGTCGCCCCGTTGCGGCTGGTCAGGCAGCGCTGCTCGATGATGCCGAGCAGCCTGTCGCGTTCGCCCGAGTCCAGCCCCCACCGGTCCAGGCCGTGGTGTGCCATCGGCAGCAACCGGCGCAGCACCAACTCGGTGACGGGCAGATAGCCCAGGCCGGGCCAGAAGACCTGGGCGTCGATGCCGTGCCGGGCGCAGCTCGTGAAGTTCTCCTCCGCGGCGCTGAACGACATCTGCGACCACAGTGGCCGGTCGGATTCGGCCAGGGCCCGGACCAGCCCGAAGTAGAAGGCGCCGTTGGCGATGGTGTCCAGCACTGTCGGGCCGGCGGGCAGCACCCGGTTCTCCACCCGAAGATGCGGTCGACCCCGGGACACGTCGTACACCGGGCGGTTCCACCGGTAGACGGTGCCGTTGTGCAGGCGCAACTCGGCGAGATTGGGCACCTCGCCGGCCGCGAGGGCCTGCGCCGGGTCCTCCGGGTCGCAGACCGGCAACAGCGCCGGGAAGTACCGCACATTCTCCTCGAACAGGTCGAACACGCTGGTGATCCAGCGTTCGCCGAACCAGACCCGGGGGCGTACCCCCTGGGCCTTGATCTCTTCCGACCGGGTGTCGGTGGCCTGCTGGAACAGCGGAATGCGGGTCTCGCGCCACAGCTCGCGGCCGAAGAACAGCGGCGAGTTGGCACCGACGGCCACCTGGATGCCGGCGACCGCCTGGGCGGCGTTCCAGTAGTCGGCGAACTGGGCCGGGCTGACCTGCAGGTGGAACTGGGTGCTGGTGCAGGCCGCCTCCGGGGTGATCGTGTCGGCGGTGACCGCCAGCCGCTCCACGCCGCTGATGGCGATCGGCAGATCCTCACCGCGCGCCGCGAAGATCTGCTCGTTGAGCAGCTTGTAGCGGGGGTTGGCGGAGAGCGTCTCGGCGGTCAGGTGCTCGGGGCGCAGCGTCGGCAGAATCCCGATCATCACCATGTGCGCGCCGATCGTGCGCGCCTTCACCTCGGCGGCGTTCAGGCTGGCCCGGACGTACTCCTCGAAGTCCGCGGTGCCGGTGCCGGTCAGCCGCCGCGGCGGCACGTTGATCTCGACGTTGAACTGGCCCAACTCGGTCTGGAAGCTCGGATCGGCGATGGCCGCCAGCACGTCGGCGTTGCGCATCGCCGGATTCGACGCCTCGTCGACCAGGTTCAGCTCGATCTCCACGCCGGTCATCGGCCGGTCGACGTCGAAGCGCGACTCGCGCAGCATCTCGGCGAAGACATCCAGACAGCGGCGGACCTTGTCGCGGTAGCGGGCCCGATCCTCCCGACTGAAGGTTCGTACGCCGACGTCCTCGCCCATCGTCACCACCCTGTCACCGCTGGTCCCCCTAACCTCGCACGTCCTCGTCGGGCAGGGGAATACCTGAGGCTTCTTTCCTACCCAGTGGCGGGTCCGGTGATCCCTGTCCCGTCCATCTGGTCAGTGGGATGGCGACGCGCCCGCGCCGCTACCATTGCCGCCCGAGAGGTGGAGGCATGGCGATGCGCGACAAGGTGACCCGGCTGTTCGTTGCGGCGGCGATCGCCGAGGCCTGCTCCTGGCTGGCCCTGCTGGTCGGCATGCTGGCCAAGTACGGCCCGCCGGAGAACGAACTGGGTGTCAAGATCTTCGGGCCGATCCACGGCGGCCTGTTCATCGCGTACGTCCTGCTGGTGCTCGCGGTGGCCCGCCTGCGCCGGTGGAGCCTGCCGGCCACCGTCGTGGCGCTGGTCTGCGCCGTGCCGCCGTTCGCCACCCTGATCTTCGAACGCTGGGCCCGCCGCCGCGGCATGCTCGACACCGCCGCCGAGCGGCCGACCCGCGAGCCCGCCCCGGTCGGCTGACCCGCGACTCCGCCTCGGCTCGCTGACGCGAGCCCGCCCCGGGCCGGCTGAACCGCCGCCCGGCCCCGGAGCCGGGCGGAGCGGTCAGGTCAGTGCGGAGCAGGCCGTGATGCCGGCGAGGAGCAGCGCGCCCAGGAATGCCTGCAACAGCAGCGGCGGCCCGAGGTGCGACCACAGGGTCGCGGTGCGCGGGGTGAGCAACTGACCGGTGGTGAGGTTGACGATCCGCTCGATGCGCGGCGGCAGGTCCGGGTCGCGTTGCGGGCGCAGGGTGAGCTGCACCTGGTCCGCCGGGTGCAGGGCGCTCTGCGGCAGGTGCCCGTGCAGTTCCACCTCGCAGAGCTGGCCGGCGGTGTTGCGCAGGCGCACCGGGATGACCAGGTACTCCGGGCCCTGCTTGAGCTCCTTCCAGCGCCGGCGCGTGCCGCCACCGCCGAAGGAGAACAGCGAGCGCAGCAACAGGGCGGGGAGTCGCGCGATCGCCGCCGCGGCGAGCACCGCCACCAGCACCGGCTGGCCGATGCGGACCTCGCGGGTGTAACCGTCGAGCAGGCGGATCAACCGCCCGGTGACGATCCTTTCCGTCGGGTGCACGATCCGTCGGCTTTCGAGTCCGCTGTCCATTCCCACCACCGAGAGTCCGCGTGTGTGCACAGATCGTATCGACGTCCTGAGTTGAACGACGTGAATGAAACCTGGTCACGGGCTCACGGCTGCGAGGTGACATCCCGGGCGACCCGGGTAAGCGGGGGGCCGAGCTGGAAAGGGGTCGAGCATGCAGCTGTCCTTCCTGCGCCCGCTCTACGACCGTCCCGGGCCGTGGTGCTCGGTGTACCTGGACGCCTCCGCCGACACGGAGGACGCCCATCCCGCGCTGGACCTGCGCTGGCGCGCCCTGCAACGTCGCCTGACCGAACAGGGCGCGGACGAGGCGAGCATCGCCGCGTTGGACCGGGTGATCCGTGGTCACGACCCGATGGTCGGGGACTACGGACTCGCGGTCTTCGCCAGTCACGGGCGGGTGGTGCTCTCCGAGTACCTGTCCGCGCCGCCACGGCGTGACCTGGCCAGTTTCGCGCCACTGCCGCACGTGATGCCGCTGCTCGCCCAGCGGGGCGAACAGGTGGCCTGGGTGCGGGTGATCGCCGACCGGCTGGGCGCCGACGCGATGGCCGTCAGCGCCGGCGGGGTGCCCCGGCGGGCGCACGTCGCCGGGCGGGACGAGTACCCGCTGCGGCGGTCGAAGCCCGGCGGCTGGTCCCAGTCGCGCTACCAGCGGGCGGCCATGGAGGCGTGGCATCAGAACGCCGGTGACGTCACCGCCGCGACGGTGGAGCTGGCTGACCGGGTCGGCGCGGACGTGGTGGTGGTCGCCGGTGACGTCCGGGCCACCGGCATGATCGCCGCCCAGATGCCGGAGCGGTGGCAGGACCTCGTGGTCCGTACCGATGCCGGGTCGCGGGCCGGTGGCGCCGACCAGACGATGCTTGACGACCTCACCGTGCAGACCATCGCGGAGGTCGCCGACCAGCGGATCAGCGCCGCACTGGACCGGTTCGGGGTGCAGGAGGACGTGGGCGCCGGCCTCGACGCGGTCGTCTCGGCCCTGCAACGCAACCAGGTCGACACGATGATCATCGTGGACGACCCGTCGGCCGACGGCGAGCTGTGGATCGGCTCCGAGCCCACCGAGATCGCCGTCGACGCGGGGCAGCTGGCCGCGATGTCGGTGGCCGACCCGCAGCGGGTACGCGCCGACGCCGCGCTGGTCCGCGCGCTCGTCGGCACCGACGCGGCGCTGACAGTGCTCGGCCCGGAGGAGGCTCCCGAGCTCACCGACGGCGTCGGCGCGGTGCTGCGCTACGTCGACCCCAGCACACCGGGGCGCGGCAATGGCTGAGCGTCGGGTGGCGGATCTCGTGGTGGAGCGGCTGCTGGCCTGGCGGGTGCCCCGCGCCTTCGGCTATCCGGGCGAGGCGATCGCCCCGCTGGTCGAGGCGTTGGACCGCGCCGGCGGCGAGCCGGCGTTCATTCCGGCCCGACACGAGGAGACCGCCTCGTTCATGGCCACCGGGCACGCCAAGTTCACCGGCGGCATCGGGGTCTGCCTCGCCACCCAGGGGCCCAGCGCCGTCCAACTGCTCAACGGCCTCTACGACGCCAAGCTGGACAGCAAACCGGTGGTGGCGATCGTCGGGGAGGACATCTCCGGACCGCTCGGCGGCGCGCACCAGGAGATCGGGTTGAGCCGGCTCTTCGGCGACGTCTGCAACCAGTTCGTCCGCTACGGCCGCAACCCGGAGGACGTGGCCGTGCTGCTGGACCAGGCGTTCCGTACGGCGGCGGCGACCCGCAGCCCGACCTGTGTCGTGCTGCCCCGCCTGTTGCAGGAAACCCTGGTGCCCGACGTGCAGCCGTCCGCCGTCGGGGTGGTCTCGACCACCCCCGGTGAGCCGCTGGCCCGGGTGCTGCCGCACGACGAGGACCTCGACGCCGCCGCACAACTGCTCGGTGGCGGCCAGCGCGTCGCGATCCTGGTGGGCCAGGGCGGGCGGGACGCGGCCGCCGAGATCATCGAGATGGCCGACCGGCTCGGCGCCGGGGTGGCCAGCTCACTGCTGGGCAAGCCGGTGCTCGACGAGCGGCTGCCGTTCCACACCGGGGTGCTCGGCGAGGTCGGCACCACGGCCGCCGCCGAGCTGATGGGTGGCTGCGACACGCTGCTGATGGTCGGCACCAACGACCCGTGGACCGACTACTTCCCGATGCCCGAGCAGGCCCGCACCGTGCAGATCGACATCGACGGCCGCCGGATCGGCACCCGCTACCCGGCCGACGTGCCGCTGGTCGGCGACGCCGCCGAGACGTTGCGGTCGTTGCTGACCCGGCTGCGGGGTCGACCCGAACAGGGGTGGCGCGCCACCGTGGAGAGTTCGGTGGACCGGTGGCGGGAGGTCGCCGCCGAGCGGGTGGCCGCGCCCGCCGACCCGGTCAACCCGCAGCTCGTCCTCCAGGAGCTGTCGGCCCGCCTGCCGAGCACCGGAGCGGTAGCTGTCGACGTCGGTTCGGTCCTCTACTGGTACGCCCGGCACCTCACCCTGCCACCCGGGGTGAACGCGCAGCTCTGCGGCACCCTGGGCTCGATGGGCTGTGCGCTGCCGTACGCGGTGGCCGCCAAGCTCGCCGCTCCCGACCAGCCGGTGATCGCGCTGGTCGGCGACGGGGCGATGCAGCTCAACGGGCTGGCCGAGCTGATCACCGTGTCGCACCACTGGCAACGGTGGTCGGACCCTCGGCTGGTGGTGCTGGTGCTCAACAACCGGGACCAGAACGGCATGGGTGGCGGGCGGCAGCCGTCCTCCGACCCGACCCACCGCCGCCCCGACGTGCCGTACGCCGGTTGGGCCCGGCTGCTGGGGCTGCACGGTGTGCGGGTGGACCGCCCGGAACTGGTCGGCGCGGCCTGGGACGAAGCCCTCGCCGCGGACCGTCCCTGCGTACTGGAGGCGGTTGTCGACCCGGCGGTGTCGCTGGCGCCGCCGGAGCCGGCGTTCGCCGACCTGCGGGGCCTGTACGCCGACGGCGCTCCGGCCCGGAAGGTCCGGGAGCAGGTGGAGGTCACCGTGAACGCCGAGGACCTCGTTTAGCCGCTCCGGGCCAGGGCATCAGTAGCGGCCCGACGACGCTGGAGGTTCCATGTCCGAGCCCGCTGACCGCCGCTACGGTCCGGCGACACTGCCGCGCTCGCGCGGCCCGGTCTCCGCCGCGGTGCTCGACGCCCTCCGACGGCCGCCGCACGACCTGCCGGCGGGGCTCGGCGCCGACCTCGACCCCGCCGACCCGATCACGGACGAGGACCTTCAGCTCACCCTGTTCCTCTGCTACGAGCTGCACTACCGGGGCTGGTGCGGGGTGGACGAGGCGTGGGAGTGGCAGCCGACGCTGCTCGCACTGCGGGCCGAAGCCGAACGGCCGTTCGAGGCGGCGCTACGCCGGCTGGTCGGCGCGCCGCCGGTGCCGGCCGCCGGGGTGGCCGCCGGCCTGGCCGAGCTGGTCGCGGCCGACGACGGGCCGTCGCTGGCCGCGACGCTGCAACGACACGCCGACCTCACCCAGTTCCGCGAGTTCGTCACCCACCGCTCCGTCTACCACCTGCGCGAGGCGGACCCACACAGCTGGGCGCTGCCCCGCCTCGGCGGGCCGGCCAAGGCCGCCCTCGTGGAGATCCAGACCGACGAGTACGGCAACGGCCGGCTGGACCGGATGCACGCCGAGCTGTTCCGGCGCACCCTCGAACGGCTGGGGCTGGACATCGCGTACGGCGCCCACCTGGACGCGGCACCCGCGGTGACCCTGGCGACCAACAACCTGATGTCGCTGTTCGGGCTGCACCGGCGGTGGCGCGGCGCGCTGCTCGGGCACCTGGCCGCGTTCGAGATGACCTCCTCGCTGCCGAACCGCCGTTACGGCAACGGCCTGCGCCGGCTCGGCCTCGACGAGGTGGCCACCCGCTTCTACGACGAGCACGTCGAGGCCGACGCGGTGCACGAGCAGATCGCCGCCCACGACATGTGCGGTGGCCTGGTCCGCGTCGAACCGGCCCTCGCCCCCGACGTGCTCTTCGGCGCGGCGGCCGGGCTCGCGGTGGACCGGCTGTTCGCGGCGCACCTGCTGGACAGCTGGGCCGCCGCCCGCAGCTCCCTGCGGCCACCCGCCCCGCCGACAGTGCCGCCGACCGTCTCGCTCGTCGCGTCCGCCCCGGTGGCCCCGCCGGCTCCGACCGCGCTCGTCTGACCGGAGGAACTGGCCGCGCCGAGGCCGGCGGGGGACGGGGAGCTGTCGGCGCGCTCCTGGCGCAGGACGTGGCGACGGCCGGATCAGCGCTCGCGGGCGGTGCCCGCCCGGAAGTTGATCGCCTTGTGGGTGCCGTCGCAGAACGGCTTGAGCGCCGACTTGCCGCACCGGCACAGCGCCACAGTGCCCCGGCGCGCGTCGATCAGCTCACCGTCCGGCGTGACAAGCGCGAAGTCGCCGCGGACCAGCAGCGGTCCGTCCTCGTACGGGGTGATCGTGGCGGCGGCTGGCTCACTGGTGTCGTCGGTGCCCATGGACCCGGAAGTGCCCGCCCTGGCCCCACCGAAACCCGAGGGACCGAACGCCATTGATGACCGGCGCACCCCGCTGACCAGCGGAATGTGCTGCCGGGTGGGTGATGCCCCGTTTGAACCCCATCGGTACGGGAAGCCGGGCCGCGTGGTGAGCGAACGAGGCAAGGTGGGGCCGGTGCACAAGGTGCACAAGGGGCTCACGGCCGATGGCGCCGGTCTGGCCGGCGACCGGGTCGTGGCCGCGGGCAGTGCCGCCCGGGTGTTGGTCGCCGCCACCGCCCGGGCGCTGCGCGGGGAGGACTGCGCCGACCTCGGGCACACCGGGCCGATGTCGCGCTTCCCGGGCGCCCCCGAGCCGGTACGCCGCGCCGCTGTCACCCGCGCCGCCGGTCGGGTCGCGCTCACCGTGGCCCAGGTCGACGAGGTGGACGCCGCCCGGGTGGCCCGCTGGTTCGTCGACCAGTATCCCCGGCGGCGCTATCCCGGGGTGCTGCTCGGCTCGCCGCACGGCGCGGCGGCACACCTCGCGGTGGCCCTCGGCGTGCCGTGGTTGCCGGCGGGCTTCGAGATGACAGTGCACTGGACCGACGGCGCGGTGGACCGCCCGGCGGACGCGCTGGAGCACGGCGCGGCACTCGCCGCCCGGCTCCTCGCCGGCAACGCCGACGTGCACCTGCGCCAGGTGCACTGCCCGGCCAGCCGGGGACCGCTGACCGGGGTCACGGTGTCGCTGGCCGCCGCGTGGAGGGCCCTGCCGGCCGCGTACGCGCAGTTTCTGACCGACCGGCTGCTCCCGGGCGCCCCGGTGCTGCTGGTCCGCGACGCGCGCACCTGGCCGGTGCTGGAGCGCGGTCCCGGCCACAGCTTCCAGGTCGGCTGCCCGGCCAGCGGGCTGGACCCTGTCGACTTCCACCCGGACAGCCACGCGCTGCGGCAGGTGCTGCGCTCCGTCGGCGGTGACCCGGCCCGCTGGGAGCCGCCGGAGGTCTCCGTCCCGTCGGGGTACGCCGAGCACGACGTCGACCCGGGCTTCGAACCGGCAGTGCGGGACTGGTCGGCCCGCCGCCAGCACCCGCTGCACCGGGTGCTGGCGCCCCGGCCGGCGGCACTGAGCGCGGCCGTGGCCGACCTGTACCGGCGGTGGTTGCGCGGCGCCGGCAAGACCGGTGACCGGTTGGTGGTGGAGTGCGGCCGGCTGCTCGACCCGTGGCAGGTGGTGCGGGCGGGGCTGGTGCCGTACTGGTGTGAGAACGCCACCCGGCGCAGCGTCGACGAGGCCGAGTGGTGGCTGGCCGGCAGCGAGGCGTTCAGCTCGGTGGACGTGCTGCCCGAGCCGCCCGGGATGCGCTCACCGGCGCTGGCCGGGCTGCCGCAGTGGCTGGCGGTGGCCGGTTTCGGGCGGCGCCGTCGGGCGTTGGACCGGACCACCGCCCGGGGCTACCCGGTCACCTCGGTGCCCACCCGCCGGGCCACCGAGCTGCTGCGGGCCCAGCCGTACGACCTGCCCGTGCCGCCCCCACTGGGGGCCGCCGAGGCCCTCGCCGTGCTCCGCGACAGCGGCGGCCACCAGGGGTTGCTGGTCTCCTGAGGCGGAGCACGCCGAAACTTCCTCGCGAACCCGGGGTCCCGTGATTGAGTACCTACGGAGCGGGAACATCGCTGGCTGCGACGGCCTGATTGCGCAGCGTAGAGGCGGTGTCGCCCGCTGGCATCCCAGTCACTGACCCACTTTTCCGGCCCGGTGCGTGGCTCGACCACGCGCACGACCGGTTTCCCGATCCGGGCGGGGGACCTTCCTGAGGGAGGCGCGGATGTTCGGACAGACCAGCACGACCACGACCACACCACCACCACCCACCGACCGGGGTCTGGAGGACCTCGACGCGGCGGCACTGGCGTACGCGGCCCGGATCGCCGGGCTTCCGCCCGAGCGGCGGGGGGAGGCCCGCGACGACCTGGTGCGCTTCGCGCTGCCGTTCGCCGGACGGCTGGCCCGCCGGTACCGGGGGCGTGGGGAGCCACTGGAGGACCTGGAGCAGGTGGCCCGGCTGGGGCTGGTCAACGCCGTCGACCGGTATGACCCGGAACGGGGCTCGTTCACGGCGTACGCCGCGATCACCATCGTGGGGGAGATCAAACGGCATTTCCGGGACCGCACCTGGGGCGTCCACGTGCCCCGCCGGCTGCGGGACCTGATCCTCGAGGTCGGACAGGCCACCGCCGCACTGACGAGCGAGCTGTCCCGGGCGCCGTCGGTGGCCGAACTGTCGGCCCGACTCGAGACGCCGGAGGAGGAGATTCTCGCGGCGCTGGAGTCGGCGGCGGGCTACAGCCCGGCCTCGCTCAACGCCCCGGTCGGCGGTGAGAGCTCCGCGGAGTTCGGCGACCTGGTCGGCGAGTCGGACAACGCCCTGGAGTCGGTCGACGACCGGGTCACGGTGAGCGGACTGCTGCACCGACTGCCCTGGCGCGAGCGGCGGATCCTGGCGATGCGCTTCTACGGCAACCAGACCCAGGCCGAGATCGCCGCCCGGTTCGGCATCTCGCAGATGCACGTGTCCCGGCTGCTGTCCCGGGCGCTGACCTGGCTGCGTCAGGCGATGCTCGCCGACGCGCCCCCACCGTGGCAGAACGGCGCCGCCGAGCCCGACCCGGGCAAGACCCGGATCTCGGTGAAGCAGAACGGCGACCGCGTGGTGGTCGAGGTCGGCGGTGAGATCGACCGCGACGGCGCGGACCAGTTGCGCCGGGCCATGTTGGAGGCGGTCACCGGCCAGCCCAGCGAGGTGGTCGTCGACCTGGTCGGCGCCGGTGGATTCGACGCCGGGGGGATCGCCGCGCTGATGGCGGGGCGGGACGCCGCGGAGCGAACCGGCGTGCCGCTGCGGCTGACCCGCGTCCAGCCCGCGGTACGCCGCTCGCTCACCGCCGCCGGCCTGGCTCCCGTCCGGGACTGAGCCGTCGCCCCGCCGCACCTGAGCCGTCGCCCCTGGCTCCTGGGCGGGGACCGAGTCGCCCGGGGGCGATCTGGGTGCACGCACCGACCGACGCGACGAGGGCCGACACCGCCAGGTGTCGGCCCTCTGCGCGTACGCCGCTCAGTGCTCTTCGGGGTTGTCGTCGCTGTGCGGGTGCCGCCAACGTTCGTGCGGCTTCGGCGGGTCGTCGGCGTCCTTTGGCGCGTCGCTCTGCTCGAAGCTCGGCCGGCGGACGCCCTCGGGCTCCGGCACGTCCACCGGCCGGGCGCCGGATCGCGGCGCCGGCTGGAAGTCGGTCGCCTCGCGCGCGCCGTGCGCGCCCTCGGCGGCCGGTGACTCCGGCGCGTGGTGCTCCATCCGCAACTCCTCGGCGAAGTGCTGCGGCGGCTTCGTGGTGCGCTGCGGCAGGTCCCGGCCCAGATCCGCGACGAGCGGGCCGTACTTCAGGTCGAACGCGGGGCGCTCGGAGCGGATCCGGGGCATCCGGTCGAAGTTGCGCAGCGGCGGCGGGCAGCTGGTCGCCCACTCCAGCGAGTTGCCGAAGCCCCACGGGTCGTCGACGGTCACCACCGCCCCGTACCGCCAGGACTTCCACGCGTTGTAGATGAAGAACAACGTGGACAGGCCGAGGATGAACGCGAAGATGCTGGAGATCGTGTTCAGCGTGGTGAAACCGTCGCTGGGCAGGTAGTCGGCGTACCGGCGCGGCATGCCCTCGTTGCCCAGCCAGTGGTGCACCAGGAAGGTGCCGTGGAACCCGATGAACATGGTCCAGAAGTGCGCCTTGCCGAGCCGCTCGTCGAGCAGTCGCCCGGTCATCTTGGGCCACCAGAAGTAGTAGCCGCCGAAGAGGGCGAAGACCACGGTGCCGAACACCACGTAGTGGAAGTGCGCCACGACGAAGTAGGTGTCGTGGGTGTGCCAGTCCACCGGCGGACTGGCCAGCAGCACGCCGGTGAGGCCGCCGAGCAGGAAGGTGACAAGGAACCCGATGGCGAACAGCATCGGCGTCTCGAAGGTGAGCTGACCCTTCCACATCGTGCCGATCCAGTTGAAGAACTTCACGCCGGTCGGCACGGCGATCAGGTAACTCAGGATGCTGAAGAACGGCAGCAGCACCTGGCCGGTGGCGAACATGTGGTGCGCCCAGACCGTCATGGACAGCACGGTGATCGCGACGGTGGCCAGCACGATACCGGTGTAGCCGAAGAGCGGCTTGCGGGAGAAGACCGGGATGATCTCGGTGATGATGCCGAAGAACGGCAGCGCGATGATGTAGACCTCGGGGTGGCCGAAGAACCAGAACAGGTGCTGCCAGAGCATCGGGCCGCCGGTGGCCGCGTCGTACACGTGCGCGTTGAGCAGCCGGTCGGCGGAGAGCGCCAGCAGCGCGGCGGCCAGCAGCGGGAAGACCAGGATCACCAGCACGCTGGTGAACAGCATGTTCCAGGTGAAGACCGGCATCCGGAACATGGTCATGCCGGGCGCGCGCAGGGTCAGGATCGTGGTGATCAGGTTGACCGCGCCGAGGATGGTGCCCAGCCCGGAGATGACAAGGCCGACCACCCACATGTTCGCGCCCACCCCGGGGCTGTTCTCGACGCTGCTGAGGGGGTTGTACGCGGTCCACCCGAAGTCCGCCGAACCGCCGGGAGCGAGGAAACCGCCGACCACCATCAGCCCACCGAACAGGTACAGCCAGTAGGCGAGCGCGTTGAGCCGGGGGAACGACACATCCGGCGCGCCGATCTGGATCGGCACGATGAAGTTGCCGAACCCGAACGCCGCGGGCGTGGCGAACAGCAGCAGCATCACCGCGCCGTGCGAGGTGAAGAGTTGGTTGTACTGCTCGGAGGAGAGGAACTGCATCCCCGGGCGGGCCAGTTCGGCGCGCATCAGCATCGCCTGCAGCCCGGCCAGCAGGAAGAACCCGAAGGACGTCAGCAGGTAGAGCAGACCGATCTGTTTGTGGTCGGTGGTCGCGAGAAATTTGATCAACGAGCCGCCGGGGACCGGTGCTCGTACCGCTCCGGGGAACCCCCCGAAGCGGGCCGGCGCCAGGATCGCCGGGCCCCGATCGCGACCGGGTTCCGTGGTTACCCGCTTGGGCATGGCTGCTCACCCCGTCGTGACGGCAGAAAGGACGGGCGTGCCTACCCGACCCTTGCACCATGTAACCAGCCCAGAGCGGGAATTTCGGTCAGATCGCCAGTACCGGCGCGAGCGCCTCGAACACTCAGGTCGCCGGCAGCATCGCCCAGACGGCCTTGCCCGGACCGGCCGGCACGCTGCCCCACCGCTGGGTCAGCTCCCGCACCAGCAGCAGCCCCCGGCCGCCCTCGGCGTGCAGGTCCGTCCCGCGCGCCCGGGCCTGGGCGCTGCTGCCGTCCACCACGGCGAGGTGCAGGTACGGCCGGCGCAGGGTCACCGTCACCTGCATCGGCGTGCCGGCGTGCCGGACCACGTTGCCGACCAGTTCGCTGAGCACCAGCGCGGCCGGCCCGGCCGCATCGGGCAGGTTCCACCGCGCGCACGCGTCGGTGACCAGGTCCCGGGCCCGCCGGCAGGCCCCGGCCACCGGCTCCAGCCGGGTCCGCATCCGCAACGTGGACGTCGCGCCGGCCACCCGGGTCGCCTCGGCGCAGTCCGGCGACACCGGGACCACCCGGCAGGTGGTCGACTCGGAGAGCCACCGCGCGGCCACCGGCGACGGGGCGCAGAGCACGACCGGCACGGACGGCCACTCCTCGGCCCGGCGGGCGGTCGCGGCGAAGACCGACAGCGCCAGCCGGTCGCGGACGTCGACGTCGGCCATGTCGACCACCAGGGCCTCCGGCTGTCCGACGAGAGCGCCGTTGAGGGCCTGGTGCACCGACCGCATCGTGCCCAGGTCCAGCACGCCGCTGAGCCGGACGACCGCCACCGGTGCCGTGGTGCGCACGTCGCAGGTGATCCGGCTGGACATCGGCGCCCTCGATTCGCTGCTGGGTCGGGATCTGCCAACTACCCGAGGCACCGCCGCGTCAAACTGGATCGGCGGACGCGGGCCAGGTCACGCGCCGAAGCGGCGGGTCACGAACGGCGCCGGCCGGTGCCGACACCCAGCACGAGCATGCCGACGCCGAGCCCCAGGTGCAGCCAGTCGTCGGCGTTGTTGACAGGCAGGACGTTCGCCCCGGTGTCGTGGTCCACCGCCAGCCCGTACAGCCACAACACCAGGTAGACGGCGCCGCCGCCGATCAGGAACGTCCGGGCGCCGCTGACCGTCCGGGCCAGCGCCAGACCGGCCACCCCGAACGCCAGGTGGACCAGGTTGTGCAGCACCGACACCTGGAAGACGCCGAACAGGTACGCGCCCGAGCCGTGGCCGGCGAAGCGCAGGGCGTCGGTGCCGCTGGTGATCCCCGGCACGAAGCCGAGCGCCCCGACCAGCAGGAACAGCACCCCCACCGATGCCGCCGCGCGACGCACCGGCGGCTTGCCGTCGGCCGGGTTCGGGCGCGCCCGGGAGTGCGCCATCGGTCCGACCATCACCGGCTCCTCGCTGCGCGGCGGGCATGAGGCTGCCGGCCTACCCGCTGCCGCCACCGCCAAACCGCGCGGCCGGGTCCGGCCGGGTCGTCGGTCCGGCCGGGTCGTCGGTCCGGCCCGGTCGTCGGTCAGGCCGGCAGCAGCGTCGGCGTGCTGGCCAGCTGGCGCACCCGGTCGTACAGCTCGACGTAGCGCCGCGCCATCACCGCGGGGGTGAACCGCTGCGCGGCGACCCGCCGGCACTCGTCGGGGTCGAGCAACTCGGCGGAGAGTACGAGGTCACCCAGCTCCTCCTCGTCGGTGGTGAGCAGCCCGGTGCGGCCGTGCTCGATCAGCTCCGGCAGGCAGCCCCGGGCGGTGGCCACCACCGGCGTGCCCAGGGCCAGCGACTCGACGACCGCCGTGCCGCCCGGCTCCTCCCAGCGCAGCGGAAACAACGACGCGCGGGCGCTGGCGAGCAGGTCGTCCCGCTCCTGACCGGCCACGGTGCCGATCCAGCGGACCAGGTCGCCGTCGACGTGGGGCGCCACCTCGTCGAGGAAGAACCGCACGTCCGGGTTCTGCCGGGCCTCGTCGCCGGCCGCGGCGAGATCGGCGGGCCGGTGGTACGGGCCGACCGGCCCCGCCAGGACCAGCGGGAACCCGACGCGGTGCGCGAGCCGGGCGCCCACGTCCTGCCCCTTGCCCGGGTTGATCCGGCCCAGGATGAGCAGGTGCTCGCCCTTCGCCGGTCGGGGCCGCCGGTCGGCGTCGACGGCGAGCGGCGTGGACAGGTGCACGTGTCCCACCGAGTGCTCCCGCAACGCCAGCGGAGCGCGGGCCAACTGCGACGCGGAGACGCCGTTGACCCGGACCCGGTCGCCGCCGTCCAGGGCGCCGTAGAGCGCCGGGTGCTTGGCCAGGTCCCAGTGCAGGGTGTGCAGGGTCGGTGGGCCGGCCGGTCCCATCGCGGCGAGGGTGGCCAGCCCGACCGCCTCCACGTGGTCGTGCACCAGGTCGATGTCGTCGCGGGAGTGCAGCTCCCGCACCACCCCGGCCAGGTGCGCCTGGGCGATCCCGCAGACCTGGTTGTACGGCCGCTGCAACGCGGCGAACTGCCCGTCGGGGAAGACCGACACCTGTTCGTCCACCGGCAGGGTGCTGCTGCCCACCGAGGCGAGCACCACCCGTACGCCGAGTCGCCGCAGCTCCGGCACCAGCGTGGCGATCACGTTCTCGATGCCGCCGTAACCCGGCGGCGGTACGGACAGCCACGGGCCGGCGTTCATCAGCACGGTCAGGCTCATCGTGCCCGTCCCTCTCTGCCGCTCACGCGGCGGCCACCCGGCGACGGGGCACCCGGTGGCGCAGCTCGGCCAGTGGTGGGCGTTCCTCGATGGACACGTCGCTGACCACGATCTCCCGGTCGAGGTTGGGCAACGTGTCGGAGCCACCGCGACGGAACTGGGTGAGCAACGCCTCCGGCACCAGCCCGGGGGTCGCCCAGCCACGCCGCTGCAGCCGGGACCAGGCGGTCAGCATGATCTGCGCGGACATCCGGCCGAGGGCCGCCGTGTCCTGGTGCCGGTGCTTGCGCTCACCGAGGTCGACCTGCGCCATCGCGTCCAGGCCGACCAGGTCGAGCAGGTCGATCATCATGGCCGTCTCCACCCCGTACCCGGAGACGAACGGCACCCGGGCCAGCACGTCCCTGCGGCCCGCGTACTCCCCGGCGAGGGGCTGCACGAAGCCGGCCAGCTCGGGCCAGAAGAGGTTGAGCAGCGGTCGGGCCATCAGCTCCGTCACCCGGCCCCCGCCGTCCTGCTCCACGCTGGCGGCGCCCACCAGTGGGCGATGATAGAAGCCCTTCACGAAATCGACCGACGGGTCGGTCAGCAGCGGGCCGAGCAGCCCGCTGACGAAGTGCGGGCGAAACTCCCGCAGGTCGGCGTCGATGAATGCCACGACGTCACCCTCGGCGGCGGCCAACCCGGCCCAGAGCGCGTCGCCCTTGCCGGTCAGCCGGGGCAGCCCCCGGGTCATCGCGTCCTGGCTGACCACCTCCGCGCCGGCGGCGCGGGCCACCTGCGCGGTCCGGTCGGTCGACCGGGAATCCACGACGATCAGCTCGTCGACCAGGGGGACCCGATCCATCAGGTGCTCCCGGATCGTCGACACGATCGCGCCGACGGTGGCCTCCTCGTTGCGGGCCGGCAGCACCACGCTGACCCGGGTCGCTCCCTTGGCACGCAGCAGCCGACGTGCCGGCCAGTCCGCCGCCGATGTCGTCCGGTAGGTGGCCCACGCCTCCACCACCGGCGACACGCTCGTTGTATCCCGCACGGGCACCCCTCCGTTCGTGCGTGGAAAAACCGAAATAGGTTGTTCCCATTCGCCATCACGCTCTAACCGCTTTCCCGGCAACAGCTTGATCACAAAGGTGACATGACCGCGTTCCCGGGGGATGAACGTTTGATTGCACACCCCCCAGGGGACTGCTCCCATCGCACATGAAAGGTCTTCGAAGGGGTGTCGAATGCGTGTATGCCGGGTGGGTCTGGTCGGAGCCGGCGGGGTGGCACAACGTCACGCGCGGGTGTTGGCCGGGTTCGATGACGTCGAGCTGGTCGCTGTCACCGACGTCACGCCGGAGGCGGCGTCCGCGCTGGTCGGGCAGCACGGCGGGCGAGCCTGCGCCGACGTCGCCGAGCTGCTGGCCACCGGTCCGGACGCGGTCTACATCTGCGTGCCGCCGTTCGCGCACGGTCCGGCCGAGGAAGCCGTTATCGACGCCGGCGTGCCGATGTTCGTGGAGAAGCCCGTATCGGTGGACCTGAACACCGCCGAGCGGATCGCCGACCTGGTCGCCCGCAGCGGGCTGCGGACCGCGGTCGGCCACCACTGGCGGTACCTGACGGTGCTCGACGAGGCCCGCGAGCTGCTCGCCGACCGTCCGGTGCGGATGGTCAGCGGCGCCTGGCTGGACAAGGTGCCCCCGGTGGCGTGGTGGTCGCGGCGGGACCGCTCCGGTGGCCCGGTGGTCGAGCAGGCCGCCCACGTGCTCGATCTGATCCGCGTGCTGGCCGGCGAGGTGACCGAGGTCACCGCGTACGGCAACGGCACGCCGCCGCCGGTCGACGGCGCCGACATCGACTCGGTGACCACCGCCTCCCTGCGCTTCGCCGACGGCGCGGTCGGCACGCTCAGCGCCGCCTGCGTGCTGGGCTGGAAGCACCGCGCCGGGTTGGAGATCCTCGCCGACGGGCTGGCCCTCGCGCTGGGCGAGGACGGTCTGTCGATCCGCGACGCCGACGGAGAACGCCACGTCCCCGCCGACCCGGACGCCGCCCGGGTGGCGGTGGACCGCGCCTTCGTCGACGCCGTGCGGGGCATCGGCGACGACATCCGCGTCCCCTACGCCGAGGCGCTGGCCACCCAACGGCTGGCCCTCGCGGTGGCCGACTCGGCCCGCACCGGAGCGACAGTGCGGCTCACCACGCCGGGCCTGCCGGCGGCCCTCGGGGCGGGGGTGACAGTCGATGCGTGACAAGGTCGTGGTGGTCACCGGTCCGGGCCGCGTGGAGCTGGTGGAGCAGGACGCCGCGCCGCTGCGCCCCGGCACGTTCCGGGTCGAGACGCTGTTCAGCGGCGTCTCGGCCGGCACCGAGCTGAGCTACGTCAAGGGCACCAACCCCTACCTCAACGTCACCTGGAACGCCGACCTGGGGCTGTTCCAACCGGGAGCGGCGAGCACGCCGTACCCGGTGACCCGGCTGGGTTACATGCAGGTCGGCCGGGTGGTGGAGAGCGACACCCCGGCCGTCGCGGTGGGCACTGTCGGCGCGATGACGTACGGGCACCGCACCGGCTGGCTGGCCGACCCGGTCGCCGAGCGGTTCGTGGCGCTGCCCGACGACCTGGACCCGCTGCTCGGCGTCTACGTCGCGCACATGGGTCCGATCTGCGCCAACGGTCTGCTGCACGCCGCCGCCGACCTGCACGGCGTCGACGTCCGCGCGCTCGGCGACGGGGTACGCGGCCGGCGGGTCGCCGTGGTGGGCGCGGGCGTGGTGGCGCTGCTGACGGCGCTGTTCGCCCGACGCCACGGCGCTGCCTCGGTGGTGGTGCTCGACCCCACCCCGCACCGCCGTCAGGTGGCCGAGGCGCTCGGTCTGGAAACCCTCGACCCGGACGCGGACGACCCGGCGGTCGTGCTCAAGACCCGTTGGGCGCACACCGCCGGCGACCGGGGCGCCGACGTGGTGTTCCAGTGCCGGGGGCAGGCGTGGGCGTTGCAGCTCGCCCTGCGGCTGCTGCGGCCCCAGGGCACCGTCATCGACCTCGCCTTCTACCAGGGCGGGGCGGACGCGGTCCGGCTCGGTGAGGAGTTCCACCACAACGGCCTGTCGCTGCGCTGCGCGCAGATCGGCCGGGTGCCGCGCGGGCTCGCCCCCAGCTGGGACCGGGAGCGGCTCTCCGCCGAAACCGTCGACCTGCTCCGGGCGTACGGGGACGTGATCCGCAAGCACCTCGTCTCCGCTGTGGTGCCGTTCGACGAGGCGCCGACCCTGCTCACCGACCTGGCCGACCGGCGCCGCCAGGAACTTCAGGTGGTGCTGTCCGCCTGACCGGACGCCGGAGCGCGCTCGCCGGGTGACAGCGCGGGCTACCGTTCCCGACATGAGCACCCTGAGCGACCGGTCGGTCGGCAGCACCCCGCAGGAGCGGCCGGTCGGGCTTGCCGCGCTGCTGCCGTACCTGCGGGAGCACGTCGGCACCCTTGTCGTGGTGGGTGTGCTGTCGCTTGTCGGCGCGGCGGCGTCGCTGGCGCAACCGCTGCTCACCCGGTCGGTGCTCGACCGGATCGGCGCCAACCAGAGCGTCACCCGGCTGGTGGTGGTGCTGGTGGTCCTCGTGGTGCTCGGCGCGGCGATCGGCGGCCTGCGCGACTACCTGCTGCAACGCACCGCCGAAGGGCTGGTGCTGGGCACCCGGCGGCGGCTGGCCGGGCACCTGCTGCGGCTGCCGATCGCCGAGTACGACCGCCGGCGCACCGGTGACCTGCTCTCCCGGGTCGGCTCGGACACCACGCTGCTGCGGGCGGTCGTCACCGCCGGGCTCTTCGAGACGGTCACCGGGGCGGTGACGGTGGTCGGCGCCGGCACCGCCATGGTGCTGCTCGACCCGCTGCTGTTCGGCATCACCCTGCTCGGGGTGGCGCTGGGGCTGGGCTTCGCGGCCACCTTCGCCCGGCGGGTCCGGGCGTTGGCCCGCACCGCCCAGGAGCGGATCGGCGAGATGACCTCGGCGGTGGAGCGGGCCATCTCGGCGGCCCGGACCATCCGGGCCAGCCGCGCCGAGACCCGGGAGGCCGAAGCCGTCGTCGACAGCGCCCGGGAGGCGTACACGGCGGGGCTGCGGGTCGCCCGGGTGCAGGCGGTCGTCGGCCCGATCGGATCGATCACCGTGCAGGGCGCGTTCCTGCTGGTCCTCGGCATCGGCGGGGCGCGGGTGGCCGCCGGGGCGATCTCCGTCGGCGACCTCGTCGCGTTCGTCATGTACCTGTTCCTGCTGGCGGTGCCGCTGGCCCAGGTGCTGCGGGCGTACACCCAGTTGCAGTCCGGTCTGGGCGCCCTGCAGCGGATCGAGGAGATCCTGGCCGTGCCGGCGGAGGGCGCGGCGGACCGGCCGGCGCCGGCCGGTGCGACGGCGACCCCGCGTGGCCGCACCCCGATGATCGAGTTCGATCGGGTGGGGTTCGGCTACCCGGGCGGCGAGCCGGTGCTGAGCGAGGTCAGCTTCGCGGTGCCCGCCGGCACCCGTACCGCGCTGGTGGGGCCCTCGGGCGCCGGCAAGTCGACGCTGCTCGCCCTCGTCGAACGCTTCTACGAGGTGAGCGCCGGGGCGGTCCGGATCGACGGCAGCGACGTGCGGGACCTGCCCCGTGACGCGCTGCGGGCCCGGCTCGGCTACGTGGAGCAGGAGGCTCCCGTGCTGGCCGGCACGCTGCGGGAGAACCTCCTGATCACCACCCCCGACGCCACCGACGACCGGCTGCGCGCCGTCCTCCGCGAGGTCAACCTGAGCCACCTGGTCGACCGCACCGCCCAGGGCCTGGACGTCCAGGTGGGCGAGGGCGGGGTGCTGCTCTCCGGGGGTGAGCGGCAGCGGCTGGCCATCGCCCGCGCGCTGCTCGCCAGCCCGCCGGTGCTGCTGCTCGACGAGCCGACGAGCAACCTCGACTCGCGCAACGAGGTCGCGCTGCGCCGCGCCATCGACGCGGTGGCCGTCCGCCGGACGTTGTTGATCGTGGCGCACCGGCTCGCCACCGTTGTCGACGCCGACCAGATCGTCGTCCTCGACGGCGGCCGGGTGGTGGCCGTCGGCACCCACGCCGAGCTGACCGCCACCGACCCGCTCTACCGGGAACTCGCCGCCCATCAGCTGCTGGTTGGCTGACACCGTCGGATCGCTGTCAACTTGCCGGCGGCCGGGCCGCGCAAGCCGGCGCGAATCGCGTACCGTTGCCGCTCATGGGTGTGTCGCAACGGTTCAAGAGCAAGTTCCGGCGGTTCCTCCAGCGCCCCGGCTCGACCGTGGATCTCGCTCCGCTGGAGAAGCTGCTGCCGGCGATCGAGGCGCGTGCGGATGAGCTGGCCGCGCTCGACGACGCCGAGTTGACCGAGGCCGCGGGTGCCGCCGTCGGCTACGAGGAGATCTGCGCCGTCGGCCGCGAGGCCGCCCGCCGTGGCCTCGACCAGCGGCCGTACGACGTGCAGCTGCTCGGCGCGATGTCGCTGCTGTCCGGCAAGGTCGCCGAGATGGCCACCGGTGAGGGCAAGACGCTGACCGCCACGATCGCCGCGTACGGGCACGTCCGGCTCGGCAACGGGCCGGTGCACGTGCTCACCATCAACGACTACCTGGCCCGCCGCGACGCCCAGTGGATGGAGCCGGTCTACACCCTGCTCGGCCTCACCGTGGGCTGGGTCAACGAGGCCTCCACCCCGCAGGAGCGGCGCGACGCGTACGCCTGCGACGTCACCTACGTCTCGGTCAGCGAGGCGGGCTTCGACTACCTGCGCGACCAGCTGGTCACCGACGTCGAGGACCGGGTGCAGCCGCCGTTGAGCACCGCGATCGTCGACGAGGCCGACTCGATCATGATCGACGAGGCGCGGGTGCCGATGGTCCTCGCCGGCGCGGTGCCGGGCGAGCAGGACCCGGTGCACGCCGCCGCCGCGCTGGTCCGGGGGCTGCGCAAGGGCAAGCACTACACGGTCGCCGAGGACGGGCGCAGCGTGGCGTTCACCGCCGCCGGCCTGGCCGCCGTCGAGGCCAAGCTCGGCATCGACCTGTACGACGAGGAGCACGTCGCCCAGCTCTCCGCGGTCCACGTGGCGCTGCACGCGCACGCCCTGCTCAACCGTGACGTGGATTACATCGTCCGGGACGGTTCGGTCGAGCTGGTCGACGAGATGCGCGGCCGGGTGGCCCAGCGCCGCCGCTGGCCGGACGGGCTCCAGGCGGCGGTCGAGGCCAAGGAGGGTCTGGACGCCACCGCCGAGGGCGAGGTGCTCGGCACGATCGCCATGCAGGCGTACATCGCGCTCTACCCGAAGGTCTGCGGGATGACCGCCACGGCGGTGCTTGTCGGCGACCAGTTGCGGGAGTTCTTCGACCTCGAGGTCGCGGTGATCCCGCCGAACACCCCGTGCATCCGCGAGGACGAGCCGGACCGCATCTACGCCACCCGGGCGGAGCGGGACGAGGCGCTGATCGACGAGATCCAGCGCTGGCACGCCAAGGGACGACCGATGCTGATCGGCACGCTGGACGTCAAGGAGTCCGAGGGGCTCGCCGCCGGGCTCAACGCGGCCGGGGTGCCCTGCGTGGTGCTGAACGCCAAGAACGACGACGAGGAAGCGGCGATCATCGCCGAGGCCGGCGCGTACGGCGCGGTGACGGTCTCCACCCAGATGGCCGGTCGGGGCGTCGACATCCGGCTCGGCGGCAGCGACCAGAGCGACCAGGAGCGGGTCGCCGAGTTGGGCGGGCTCTACGTGATCGGCAGCGGCCGGCACGACAGCCGCCGGGTGGACGACCAGCTGCGTGGTCGGGCCGGGCGGCAGGGCGACCCGGGCGGTTCCGTCTTCCTCGTCAGCCTGGAGGACGACCTGGTGGTCCGGCACGCCGCCGACTCGGTGCCGGCGTCGCCACGGATGAACGCCGACGGCCTGGTCACCGACGAGCAGGTGGACTACGCGGTGGAGCACGCCCAGCGGGTCGCCGAGGGCGTCAACCACGAGATCCACCGCAACACCTGGCGCTACAGCGTGGTGATCGAGCAGCAGCGCAAGGCCCTCGCCGCGCGCCGGGAGCGGCTGCTGACCAGCGACGTGGCAGCGGTCATGCTGCTGGAGAAGGCGCCGGAGAAGGCCAGCGAGATGGACGAGGACCTGCTGGCCCGGGTGGCCCGGTCGATCGCGCTCTACCACCTGGACCGGCTCTGGGCCGAGCACCTGGCCGAGTTGTCGGAGGTCCGCGAGGGCGTGCACCTGCGCGCGCTGGGCCGGCTCGACCCGCTTGACGAGTTCCACCGGGCCGCCGTGCCGGCGTTCAACGACCTCATCCCGGAGATCGAGGCCCGCACCATCGCCACCTTCAACGAGACCGAATTCGATGAGGACTGGCAGCCCGACGACGGCACCCTGGTCCGGCCCACCGCCACCTGGACGTACCTCGTGCACGACAACCCGTTCGGTTCGGAACTCGACCGGCTGATCGCCTCGATCGGTCGACGGCTCAGCGGCGCCTCGCGCTGACGTATGCAAGTCGGGGCCCCGGCCACCCTGATCCCCGGGTGGCCGGGGCCCTGATTGCGCCGTTTCGACCCGGCTTTCGCAGGGTAGTAGGGCTGGTCGGTCAAGTCGGGAAGAGAGCAGACGATGACACAGGTGACGATGCCCGCTGGGCAGGCGCGAGGGTGTACGGAGGCTGCGAACCGGTGAACCTCGACACGCGGGAACCGGCGGTGCAGAGTCTCGGCGTCCTGGAAACGGCAGCCCTGTTGCGGGAACTGACCGCCGGCTTGATCGCGCTGACCGATTTCGATGAGGCGTTGCTGGCGCTGGTCCGGGTCACCCGGGACGCGGTGGCCGGCGTGCGCTGGTGCGGGTTCACCGCCCTGCGCGCCGGCGAACCGGCCGGCGTGGCCGCCTCGGACGGGCGGCTGGCCGGCCTGGACGACCTGCGGCACGGGCCGGACTCGCCGGCGATGAGCGCGATCCGCCGCCGCGAGATGATCCTCGCCGTCGACCTGGCCGGTGAGCCGCGCTGGCCGGTCTGGACGGCCCGCGCCCGCGACCTCGGCGTACACGGGGTGATCTCCGCCCCGGTCGACATCGACGACCAGGTGATCGGGGCGATCAACCTCTACGCCGGTTCGCCGGACGTCCTGACCCCCCAACACCAGTTGACAGCGATGCTGCTCGCCGAGCACGCCGGCCTGCTCCTGGCCGCCGTCCGCGACCGCGGCCGACAAACCGCTCTGGCCGGGGAACGGGACGCCTCGCTGCTCCAGGAGGGGGTGGTGGGCCAGGCCGTCGGCGTGATCATGACCCAGCGCGGGTGCCCACCGGTCGAGGCCCTGGAGGTGCTGCGGGCCGCCGCGACGTCGTTGGACATCCCGCTTCGCGAGGTGGCCGAGCGACTGGTCCGGACGGTCTCCCGCCAGCGCGACACCTGACCGCGGCGCCGCCGGCTGATTGACTCGGGTTTCTTGACATCGCGGTGTCCGGGGCTCGGCGATGACCCGACTTCCCGGAACGCGAGTCGATCAGCCGCCAGGCGGCCCGGCGCGGTCGCCACGGGTGCCCGTTCTCCCTGCCAGCGGCGAGTCGGGCGGCATCGTTTCACGGTGACCGGGCTCGGGTAGCACCCTTGGTCAGGTGAGGTGCGCCGACCCGGGGGAGGACCGATGCAGAGCCGACTGCGGGTGCGGGGCCACCCGATCCAACCGATGCTTGTGACGTTCCCGCTCGGGCTCTTCGTGAGCGCCGCCGTCTTCGACCTCACCGACGTCGCCGGCGGGCCGGCGTTCCTGGGTGAGGTCGGCTACTGGACGGCAGTCGCCGCCCTCGTCGCCGCCGCGATGACCGCGGTGGCCGGCATGGTCGACCTGTGGGACGTGCCGGGTGACCGCACCCGCCGCACCGCTGTCGCCTTCAACCTGGTCAACACCGTGATGGCCGCCATGTTCCTCCTCACCTGCCTGGTCCGGTCGAACTCCCCGCAGCGTGGCGCGTCGGTCGCGATCCTGATCACCGAGCTGGTCGCGCTGGCCGTCGGTGGGGTCGGCGTTCACCTGGGGGCCCGGCTGATGCGCCAGTTCGACACCGGCCGGGCCGAGACCGGTGGCCTGGAGACGCTCGCCGGCTCCACTGTCGAAATGTCCCGCCCCCGGTCCTGATCCGACCGCGCCTGCCGCGCCAACCGGGCCGTCGCCGATCCGGCAGCCAGGCCGGCGCCGGGACGGCCGGGCCGCCTATCATCCGCGCATGACCTCGGATCTGGACAGCCTGCCGAAGATCGGCGCGCCCGCGACGCGCGCCCTGCACGGCGCCGGCTACACCACCCTGCGCCAACTCGCCGGCGTCCCCCGGTCGGATCTGGCGAGGCTGCACGGCATGGGGCCGAAGGCGCTCGGAATCCTCCAGGCCGCCCTCGAAGAGCACCACCTGGGGCTCGGCTGAGATCTGCGAGGTGTCCCTGCCGGCACCGCCGACCACCCGCGGCGTACCGGTCCGCGGCAAATGGGTTGCCGGCCGCGCTGCCGGCCGGCGAGGCTGATCGCCGTGAACGCCACTGATGACGCCGAGCAGTTGATCGCTCAGGGCGCTGCCGCGCCGGTCGACGGCTGGGGTTTCGGCTGGCTCGCCGGCCGCGCCACCGAGGAGCGCCCACCCTGGGGGTACGCGCGGCTGGTCGCGGACCGGATGGCGCGCGCCGACGCGGCGCTGGACGTGGACACCGGTGGTGGGGAGGTGCTCGCCGAGGTGCCACGTCCACCGAGGCTGTTGGCGGCCACCGAGGGCTGGCCGCCGAACGTCGCTGTCGCCCGGCGGACCCTGCGGCGGGTGGGCGCGACGGTGGTGGCGGTCGCGCAGAACGGACCGTTGCCGTTCCGCGACGCCTCGTTCGATCTGGTGGTCAGTCGGCACCCGGTGCGCACCGACTGGGCGCAGACCGCGCGGGTGCTGCGGCCGGGCGGCACGTTCCTGTCGCAGCAGATCGGGGCGGGCACCATGCGGGAGCTGAGTGAGGCGATCCTCGGTCCGCTGCCGCCGCCGAGCGAGCGGCACCCCGAGCACGCGGTGGCCGCCGCCGAGGCCGCCGGTCTGCGGGTGGTCGAGCTGCGACGGGCCACCCTGCGCGCCACCTTCGCCGATGTCGGGGCGGTGGTCTGGTTTCTGCGCAAGGTGATCTGGACGGTGCCCGGGTTCACCGTCGACCGCTACCGCGACCAACTGCGCGCCCTGCACCACCGGATCGCCAGCGAGGGCCCGTTCGTGGCCCACGCCCAGCGTTTCCTCGTCGAGGCCACCCGCCCCCGGTGACGGGGGCCCGTCGACGCCTCAGTGTCGGTGGGCCTGGTGGTGGGTGGCCAGGATGTCGGCGCCGAAGTCGCTGGCGGGGCGGCGCAGCACTGTGTGCGCGTGGTTGCCGTCCGCCGTGGTGTTGTCGTACTCGATCAGCAGGTCGTCGCCCTGTACGCGGTAGTAGTGCCGCTGCCCGGGGTGGGTGGGGCCGGCCCAGGCGAAGTGCAGCGGGCCGGCGTCCAGGCGGGCCGCCTCGCGGATGGCCAGTTCGGGTGGCAGCCGGTCCAGGTAGACCGCGACGACCTGGTCGAGCAACGCGCGGCCGGTCGGCCCCAGCCGGTCCGCCGGGACGCCGAGCGGCTCCAACGGCCCGTCGACCCGCCCGCGGGTGGCGCTGATGATGTCCGCCGGGGCCTCGTCGGCGATGATCGCGGCGCCCCGCTCGGCCGGCCCCAGGGCGTCGAGCAGCGCACGGGCCAGGTCCTCCTCCACGCCCAGCGGGCGGGAGACCGGGCGGCCGGCGTACCGGACCGCCGCCGGGTTGGCGCCGAAGAAGATCGGCGCGGGGGAGACCTGGTCACCCACCACCGTCATGTTGACCGACAGGTGGTGCCCTTCGAGTCGCCACGCCCAGCGGTCGTCACGCGCCGGATCGCCGAAGACGGCCACCCAGTAGTCACCGCTGTGCCGCCCACGCTGCCAGTCCTCGGCCCGGTCCAGCACCTCCTCCAGCGAGATGATCGCCATCGCCTGCGCGTACGCCGAGGGGCTGAGCGCGGTGGCCAGCAGCCGGTGCGCGGCCTTGCGGCCGGCGACGTCGAGCTCGGCGAGGCAGACGCCGGGTCGGGGTCGGGGCCGGTATTCCAGCCAGCGTCGGGCCGACTCGTCGTCGAAGGGGTGCACGGCGCTGTCGCGGGCCGCGGGGTCGAGCGCGGCCAGCAGCGCGGTGCTGGCGGTGCGCATCTGCTCGGGCAGAGGATCTTCCACCGACCCTGTATACCGGCCGGTCGGCGTCGGTGTCAGCCGGCGCGCAGCAGCCGCGTCATTTCGGGCAGGTCGAAGAACGCCGCGGTGTCCAGGGCCGACGGGTTACCGTGGGCCGGGTCGGCGCCGGCGGCGAGGAGCGCGCGGACCGCCTCGGCGCTGCTGCGGAAGACCGCGGCGGCCAGCGCGGTCTGACCGCGGTCGTTGGCCCGGGAGTGGTCGGCGCCCCGACCGAGCAGGGCGGCCACCGTGTCGGGGTGGGAGTGGTACGCGGCCAGGATCAGCAGCGTGTCGCCCTTGTCGTTTGTGAGGTTGACGGGCAGGCCGGCGTCGAGCTGCGCGGCAAGCTCCTCGGTGGAGCCGGCCCGGGCCAGGTCGAACATCCGGTGCGCGAACGCCAGCGTCTCGGCGTCGAGGTGGTCGGTCACCGGTCCAGGTTAGTCGTCGCGGTCCTGATAGGTTGCTCGGCCGGCGCGCTGGGGGAGGGTCCGATGGCCGAGACGGTGTACGTGGGCAACGCGGGTGTCGACGGTGCCGCCGACGCCGGTTGGCTGCTGGGGCACTTCGTGCCGCCGGGGGAGATCCGGCACAGCACCGAGGTCGAGGTGAAGTGGGGCGTGCATCCGCCCGGGCAGACCCGGTCGCGGTGGGCCACCGGAGAGCGGCGTACCACACTGCTGGTTCTCGTCGAGGGGTGTTTCCGGGTGGAGCTTCCGGACCGGACGGTACGGCTGGCGACACCGGGCGACTACGTGGTGTGGGCCCGGGGGGTGGACCATTCCTGGTTCGCCGAGCGCGCGTCGGTGGTGCTGACCGTGCGGTGGCCCTCGCTGCCGGGCTACCGGGTGGACCCGCCGGTGCTGCGCTGATCGTCGCGGGTGGAGCCGGCGTCCCACCAGGCGGTATTACCTACTAAACCTATAGGCTTTGCCGTCTAGAGTACGAGGGCACCCCGCCGAACGACCCGCGAGGAACCGCCATGACGCACCACCGCCCGGAGCCCGACCTGCGCACCGTCGCCGCCCGGTGGGCCGACCCGGCCGGCTGGCCGGTCGCGCTGCGCTTCGACAGCGCCGAGCGCTGGTACGCGCGCCTCGACGCCGGCGACGACCACGAGGTGTGGGCCCTGAGCTGGCTGCCCGGGCAGGGCACCGACCTGCACGACCACGGCGGCTCCGCCGGAGCGTTCCGGGTCGTCGACGGCACGCTCACCGAGGAGACGGTCAGCGCCGGTCGACTGCGCCCACGGCTGCTGCCCGCCGGCGCCGGTCGTCGCTTCGGCCCCCGGCACGTCCACCGGGTGACCAACCGGGGGTCGGTGCCGGCGGTCAGCGTGCACGTCTACCGGCCGGCGCTGCTGCGGATGACCCGCTACCACCTCGTCGACGGACGACTGCGGGTCGCCGAGGTCGCCGAGGCCGGCCGGTCCTGGTGAGCGCCGGCCAGCCACGATCCCTACCTGTCAGCGGAAGGAACACCTCATGCAGCTAACCGCCGAGCACTGCCCGGCCCCCGTGCCGCCGCCGGGCTCTCGGGGCATCGACGAGATCCTGGGCGCCGCGCGCGCCCGCCTCGACCGGCTGGACCCGGAGCGGGCGCACCTGGCGTACCGGGCCGGGGCGCTGCTTGTCGACATCCGGCCGGCCGCGCAGCGGGCCGCGCACGGCATGGTGCCGGGCTCGCTCGTGGTCGAGCGCAACGTGCTGGAGTGGCGCTTCGACCCGCGCTGTCCGGCCCGCCTGCCGCAGGCGGTCGACTACGACGTGCCGGTGGTGATCCTCTGCCAGGAGGGCTACACCTCGTCGCTGGCCGCCGCCGCCCTCCAGGACATCGGCCTGCGCCGGGCCACCGACGTGGCGGGTGGGTTCGCCGCCTGGCGGATCGCCGGTCTGCCGGCCCTCGGCCCGACCCCGCTGCACCGCGCCACCCCACTCGCGCCCCCGGTCGACACCGGGCGGACGCGCCACTGACCGTCACGCCGTACCCGGCGTGGTGGGCGTACCGCCACTCAGGAGGCACCATGTCCGTCGTCGCCATCCCCACCCGCCGTCACCCCGGGGTGCGCCCCGCGCGGCCGCGCACCGGGCCGACACTGACCATCACCCTCGACCTCGTTCCCGGGCCGCTGAGTCCCCGGCTGGCCCGGCTGGTGCAGTTGCTCGGCGAACTGGCCGAGTCGGGGGAGGGCCAGCTGCGTACCGTCGAGAACGTCGCCTCGGGGCCGCGACCGGCCCCGAGCCCCGCCGTCGCCGAGGCGTCCGTCGCCGCGGACCACGTCCACATCCTGGCCGGCTCACGGCTGGTCCGCCGCGACGGCCGGGTCGTCCCGCTGACCCGCATCGAGTACGAGCTGCTGCTGTTCCTGGCCGAGCGGCCACGCCGGGTCTTCACTCGCCTGCAGTTGTTGTCCGGCGTGTGGGGCTACGAGCACGCGGTGGCCCGGACCGTGGACGTGCACGTCCGCCGGCTGCGCGCCAAACTGCCCGGACCCGAGCTGATCACCACGGTCTACGGGGTCGGCTACCGGCTGGCCGACGAGGCGCGGATCAGCGTGGACCACAACCGCTGAACCCCGCTCCGGCCCTCCGCCGAACGTCCGGTTGAACAGGACGGGGACCCCCGTATCGGGGCATCCCGCGGGCTCTGCTGTAATCATCTGACTTCACACGCAGAGCGAGCACCTGGCTCCGATGTGTAAGTCAATTGTCACAGTCATGCAACGCGGCCGCCTCTTGACCCTCGCCCAAGCGCCGGGAAACATCGATGAAGCGGCGTCCCGGGCCGTGGGGAGATACCCGGATCAGCCCAAGGAGGACCATGTCGGTCAGCCCTGCCTCGTCGCGCGCCGGATGGCATACGTCCCAACCTCCGGTGCCCGGTCGACCTCCCGGCGGCCAGCGTCGCCCGGCGAACACCGCCGCGCCCGTGCTCACCGTGACACTGTCCATCCCGCTGGCCTGTGAGGAGTCGCTGACCCCGGCCGCACGTCGGTTGCTCGAAGCCGCCCGCGAGATGGTGGAGCGGGGCGAGGGCGTGATCATCGGGGCCGTCCCGGCCGAGCGCCGCCCCGACCAGGCCTCCACCAACCGGTCGTCGACCCGGGCGCTCAGCCCGACCATCCCGGCCCTGCACATCCTCGCGTCGTCCCGCTCGGTGCTGCGCGACGACGAGCCGCTGCCGCTGACCCGGCTGGAGTTCGACCTGCTGTTGCACCTGGTCGCCCACCCCCGCCGGGTGTTCACCCGGCTGCAACTGCTCAACGCCGTGTGGGGTTACGAGCACGCCGGCGTACGCACCGTTGACGTGCACGTGCGTCGACTGCGCGGCAAGGTCGGCGTGGACGTACCCCTTGTCACCACCGTCTACGGCGTGGGCTACCGGTTGGCCGACGACGCCCGGGTCACCATCGACCGCACCGGCTGACCGGCGTCACCCATCCGCCCGGCGCGGGGCAGGATGGTCCGGTGCGCATCCGCCCCATCTCGCCCGACCTGCTCGTCGACGAGCTGACCGGCCGGCTGGCCGACGCCGCGACACGCGCCGCGACCGATCCCGCCGGGCCCGCGCGGCTGCGGGTGGCGGTGGACGGCGCCGCCGCCGCCGGCGTCGACGACCTGGCCGCCGCGCTCGTCGACCCGCTGCGCGCCCAGGGCCGCCCGGTGCTGCACGTCCGCGCCACCGACTTCCTCCGCCCTGCGTCGCTGCGCTTCGAGCTGGGCCGCACCAACCCGGACTCCTTCTACGAGAACTGGGTCGACGAGGCCGGGCTCCGCCGTGAGGTGCTCGACCCGGCCGGTCCGGGCGGCACCGGTCGGCTGCTCCCGTCGCTCTGGGACGCCGACGCCGACCGGGCCAGCCGCGCCCGTTACGTCCACCTGCCGCCCGGGGGCGTCGTCCTGGTCAGCGGCCCGCTGCTACTCGGCGGTGGTCTGCCCTTCGACGTCACCGTCCACCTGCAGTTGTCCTCGGCGGCGCTGCGCCGCCGCACCGAAACCGCTCAGGAGTGGGCGCTGCCGGCCTTCGACAGGTACGCCGAGGAGGTCGTCCCGGCGAGCTTCGCCGACGTGGTGGTGCGGGCCGACGACCCCCGCCATCCCGCGCTCGTGGAGCCCGGCGGCGACGCCTGAAAGTCGTCGGTTTGCTCGGCCCGTCCGGCGGGTACTCGCCCGGCTCACAGAGCGCGGGTGATGGCCCGCGTACCGAACGCGACAGTGCGACCGGGCTCGATGCCGCCGGCACCCGGTTCACCGTGAGCCACATGCCCAGGAAAGGCAGGCAGCGATGCTCGTCCACGACACGGTCGGCGCGACCCGTCCCCAGACGGAGATCGACCAGATCCGGCTCTCCCTCCAGGCGCGCTACGACGAGCTGACCGCCGAGTACGACCAGGCCGTGCTCCAGAGCCAGGTGCTGCGGCTGGTGGAGGTCGGCGACACCGCCGGCGACGACCAGGCCGACAGCGGCACCAAGACCGCCGAGCGGGACACCGCCCAGTCGCTGTTGCGCACCATCCTCGACCGCCGCGCCCAGTACGAGCACGCCCTCGGCCGGCTTGAGGAGGGCACCTACGGCTGGTGCGAGGGGTGCTCGGCGGCGATCCCGGTGGAGCGGCTGGAGATCTTCCCGGCTGCGACCACCTGTGTGTCCTGCAAGCAGACCCGTGAACGGCGGGCGGCCTGAGCGACGCCAGCGGTTGCCGGTCGGTCCACAACGCGATGGACTGCACCCATGGGTGACATCCTGGTGGGCACCGCGTCCTGGACCGACCGCACCCTGCTGGACTCGGGCTGGTATCCGCAGACCGCTGACACACCGGAGAAGCGGCTTGCCTACTACGCCCGGAAGTTCCCGCTCGTCGAGGTGGACGCCACCTACTACTCCCCGCCGGCCGAGGCGACAGCGCGGCTGTGGGCCGAGCGCACCCCGGACGGCTTCACCTTCAACATCAAGGCGTTCAGCCTGCTGACCGGGCATCCCACCCGGGTCAGCGCGCTCTACAAGGACCTGCGGCCGGAGACCGACAAGAAGAACGTCTACCCCGACGACCTGCCCGCGCAGGCGTACGAGGAGGTCTGGACGCGGTTCCTGTCCGCGCTGGACCCGCTTGTCGAGGCCGGCAAGCTGGGCGCGCTGCTGTTCCAGTTCCCGCCCTGGTTCACCATCAAGCGGGCCAACAAGCAGTACCTGCTGGAGGTGGCGAAGCGCTGCGCGCCGCTGCGCCCGGTCTACGAGTTCCGGCACGCCTCCTGGTTCGACGGCGACAACGCCGACGAGACCCTGGCCTTCCTGCGCGAGCACAAACTGCCGTACGTCTGCGTGGACATGCCGCAGGGCCACCGCTCGTCGCTGCCCCCGGTCCTGGCCGCCACCGCGGACCTCGCGGTGGTGCGGTTCCACGGCCACAGCGACAAGTGGACGAGCAAGGACATCCACGAGAAGTTCGGCTACCACTACTCGAAACGGGAGTTGGCCGACTGGGCGCCGAAGCTGCGCGAGCTGGCCGAACAGGCGGGGCAGACGCACGTGCTCATGAACAACTGCTACCGCGACTACGCGCAGACCAACGCGACGACGCTGATCGGCCTGCTGAACAGGTAAATGCTCCCGATCCGCCGTGTTGGGCGTCTGGCATGTAGCTCCAAGTCCGATAAACGGTAGGGCGTTGCTGGTGGGCCTGTTCGTTCTCGCCGGCCGCGAGGAAGCGTGACGGGTGGGCACACCGGCGGTACGGTCGGTGACGGCGGCCCGTCGAGGTAGCGACCGGCGAAGCCGCGCCCAGCCCTCTACCTGGGGTGACAGCTGTGACTGAACCATCGTTTCCTGGCCGGATGCTTGAGTTGCGCAGAGAGCGTGGCCTGTCCCTGCGCGACCTCGCCAGGCTCACCTACCACGGCAAGACGTACCTGCACGAGCTGGAGACAGGCGCGAAGATGCCCAGCCCACAGGTCGCCCAACGCGTCGACGATGCTCTTCAAGCCCGCGGGGAGCTGGCCGCGCTCGCCGCGGCACGTCCGGGTATCCGACGCCGCGAGTTCGTCGCCGCCGCTGGGCTGGCTGCCGCTCTACCGCATACTCTGCTCGCTCACGGACGACACGTTGGCAACGCCGTTCCCGGACGGCTCGCTGATCGCACCGCCCGGCTGCGGCGGCTCGACAACTACCTCGGCGGCGCCGACACCCACCAGCTCTACACGGCTGAGGTTGCCGCTACGACCCAGCTGATTCAGGACGGCGCCTACAGCGAGGCCACCGGCCGGCAGCTGCTGGTGATTCTTGCCGAACAGGCGCAGCTGGCCGGGTGGGCGGCGTTCGACGCTGGTGATCATTCGGAGGCCGAGCGGTTTTACCGGGTCAGCCTCGCCGCCGCCCGCGATGCCAAGGACGAGGCGCTTACAGGCAACGGTCTGGCGTTCCTGGCCTATCAGCAGCTCGTCAGCGGTGGCCGGGCGGCCGACACCGCCACTGCGGCCTGCGATGCTGCTGGGACTACCGCCACGCCGGGAGTGCGCGCGCTGCTGCATCTGCGGGCCGCCTGGGCATTCGCTGTCACTGGCGACGCACCGGCTGCGGACCGGTACCTCGGCACCGGCACGGCCTTCCTCGCCGAGCACGACGAGCGGCCCGAGCCAGATTGGGTGTACTGGGTGGATCGCCTCGAAGGCGAGATCATGACGGGTCGGTGCTGGACGGTACTTCACCGGCCGATCCGTGCGATTCCCGTTCTGGAACGGGCGCTGGGCACCTACTGCGACACGCAGGCCCGCGACAAGGCGCTCTACCTGTCATGGCTTGCCGACGCCTACCTCGACGCGAACGAGGTTGAGCAGGCCTGCCAGGCAGCCGGCAGCGCAGTCCGCCTCGCTGGCGGCGTCGGATCCATTCGCCCGGGCCAACGCCTCGACGCGTTCCTGCACCGCCTGGAGCCGCACGCCGCGATGCCTTGCGTCGTCGAGCTGCGTGCCCTCGCGGCAGCCGCGTCTACGCGTCCTCGACTGAGCGGCTCAACCATGCCAGGTACTCCGCAGAGCCCTGCACGACCGGCACTGCGCTGAGTTGCGGGTTCGTCCAAGGATGTTCGTCCAGAACGAACCGCTCCAGCTGCGGGTACCGCTCTGCCGTGGTGTAAAGCAGTACCTGCCACTCTTCGCCCGAACCCTGTTTCCCGTGGTGCCAGAACACGCTCGTGACCGGTCCGATGACTTGCGCGCTGGCGGCGAGTCGAGCGCTGATCGCCCGTTCGGCAAGCCGGACGCCGACGTCGCGCGTCTCGGTGGCCGTTGACACCTGCAGGTAGTCGCTCACGTGCCACACCCTAGCGGCGTTGCTGTCCGCGGACAGCGCGGACAACCAGCGGACATCGCCAGTCTGGATCACCCCGGCGCCCGGGGAGACGCTGTCTGCACAGACGGCCTGCACCTCGGCACCGGGTGGGGTGCCGGACCCGACCGGCGGAAGCCGCCCCGGGGCCTTGATCGCCGCTAGGAGGCGCCCCAGTGAACGAAGCTACGCGGCCCGGAGCTGGGCCAACACCCCGCGCGTATCCGGTGATCCGCGCCGAGGAAATCTGCGAACGGCCCTACCTCTCGTACGGCTGCCTTCTCGCCATGGCCGAGGTGCTGATCGACCACGGCTTCCCACGCCCACAGGGCCACGATTTCGTGGCGCTGCGCAACGCGGTGGAATGGTTCTTGTACGACTCGTGGAAGTCAGATCGCTCGGCGCGCGACCTGTCGGCGGCTGACAGGCCGCCGCCGCTGCCGCCGGGCCGCGATGGCTACCCGGTGGGCGTCCGGCAACCGCGCAAGCGGGGCAGGGGGTGCGGCGGTGCCCGGGAGTGACGCGGGTGGCTGCCCACCTGCCGACAACGCGGTGGTGACGCCAGCGGAGCGCGCAGCGATGATCGACGCCCTGCAGGGTGCTCTCGACGCTTATGCGGAGACAGGCGACCACGGTGCGGCGTCGACATCACCCACCGAGCGGGAGGTGGGGCGGTGGGCGGACGCCCGCGCGCAGGTGATCCGCGACCTGCTGATCAAGCTAGGGGCACCGGACGAGGAGTACTACCCGAAGGCCCCGGACCGGATCCCCGACAGCGTGGTCTAGCGCCCGCACCCGTGCCGGCCGGCAGCGTCTGAGCGCGGCGGTGCCAGCCCGGGTCATCCCGGCCGAGGCGGTGCCTGCTGGCCGGACGGGGAGCGCCCAGCGCGACTGACCTCACCCGATCGGGGTGGGGCGGCCTCACCCGCCGCGCGGGGAGGGTGGACGCGGTGGGTACGGCCGGCTGCGTGGACGGCCGACGCCGGAGACGACACGGAGGTGACGGGGGATGACGGTTCGAGTGGTGACGGATCGACGGCGAGGAGCCGTCCTGCACGTGGTCGGCACACCCGACGACGCCCGGCGCGCCCCGCAGGGCAGCCCGGTGCGGGCCCGACGCGGCCCGGTGGGGCCGCCACGTCGCACCGACGACCGCCGATGGGACAACACGGAACGGGGGGCCACCGATGGCTGACGCGATGATCTCAGCGTTCGAATCCTCGCTGGACAAGACGAACCTGATTCTGAAGGACATCGAGAACGCCTATGGCTGGCCGAAGGATCGGCGCAACCAGTCGTACGCGGCGCTGCGCACGGTGTTGCACCTGTTGCGGGACCGGCTGCCGGTGGACGAGAGCGTGGAGTTCGCCCAGCAGTTGCCGGTGCTCGTGCGGGGCATCTACTTCGACGGGTGGGTCCCGTCGGACGTGCCGATCAAGCTCAACCGGGACGACTTCCTCTACGAGGTCCGCCAGGGCTTCCCGTACGACGTGGAGGGCGGCCCGGAGCGGGTGACGCAGGTGGTGCTGGACACCCTGCGCCGACACGTCACCCAGGGCGAGTGGCAGGACGTGAAGGACACCATGCCGGCCGACCTGGCCACCATGATGCCCTGACGACTGACGCGCCGGAGCCCGCCCGACGAACCCGTCGGGCGGGCTCTCAGCCGTTGGAGGGGTCCGCCTCGGCGGCGGTCGGCACCCGGGACACCGGGTGCCCGGCCCGCCCGGCCAACGCCGCGAACGCGACAGCGTCCACTATCGCCGCGCCGCCCGGGTCGTTGTTGAAGTACACGTACGCCGGTTCGTCGACGCCGAACGTGTCGGTCAGCCGGTGGGCCCAGGACCGCAGCGCCGCGCGACCGTACCGGGGCCAGGGTCGGGCTCGGCCCTCGTGCAGCCGCAGGTAGCCGAAGTCGGTGGTCCGCCAGAGCGGGGCGACGGGTCGTCCGAGCCGGTCCGCCCAGACCAGGGCCGCCCGACGCCGTTCCAGCACGGCCCGGGTGGCGTCGGTCCACCAGGAGGGGTGCCGGGGCTCCACCGCGACCCGCACGTCCGCGGGAAACAGCCGCAGGGTGGCGTCGAGCGCCGCCACGTCCACCCGCAGGTTCGGCGGCAGTTGCAGCAACACCGGGCCGAGCCGGTCACCGAGCGCGGTGGCGCGACCCAGGAACCGAGCCACCGGCTCGGCCGGATCCCGCAGCCGCTTGATGTGGGTGAGATAGCGGCTCATCTTCACCGCCACGCAGAAGTCTGCCGGGGTGCGTGCCCGCCAGGCGGCGAAGGTGTCCCGCTCCGGCAGCCGGTAGAAGGCGTTGTTGACCTCCACCGTGGCGAAGCCGTCGGCGAAGTGCTCCAGCCAGAGCCGCTGCGGCACCTGCTGCGGATAGAACCGGCCCCGCCAGTCCCGGTACTGCCAGCCGGACGTGCCCACCAGGATCACCGTCCCATCCTGACACTCTCCGCCGCCGCTTGCGAACCGCCCGTGTCGCCCCGCTTCGGCGTCTACGGTGAGGGTTAGAGAAGATCGCGCGTGGGGTACCACCCGCAGCACGACGGACCCCGGCGTACGGCGGGGCGGCACACCCGAGGGAGTACCGATGGCACTCAACGACGACGACATGCAGACCACTGGCGGCGGCGGCCTGGAGGGCCCGGCCGACGGTGGCGCGACTCCCGGTCACCAGGACGGTGGCGCGGACGGTGGCGCGGAGGGCCCGGCCGACGGTGGCGCGACTCCCGGCCAGCAGGACGGTGGCGCGGACGGTGGCGCGGAGGGCCCGGCCGACGGTGGCGCGACTCCCGGCCAGCAGGACGGTGGCGCCGACGGTGGCGCGGAGGGTCCCGCCGACGGCGGTGCGACGCCGGGTCAGCAGGACGGTGGCGCCGACGGCAGCGCGCGGTAGCGGCACATCATGACGCACCTCGACCCGCCGGGCGGCCACGGCCGCCCGGCGGTTTCGTCCGCATCCGCCACCGCGGCGCTGGCCCGTTGCGTATCGGTCGAGCCGGCCAAGTTCGCCGCCGCGCACTGGGGCCACACCCCGCTGCTGTCCCGCGCCGCCGAGCTGCCCGACCCGGCCGGCTTCACCGACCTGCTCAGCCCCGCCGACGCCGACGAGCTGCTGAGCCGGCGCGGTCTGCGTACCCCCTTTCTGCGGGTCGCCAGGGACGGCCAGTTGGTGCCCGCGGCCCGCTGGACCGGCGGCGGCGGCGCCGGCGCCGAGATCGGCGACCAGGTGCTCGACGAGCGGGTCCTGGAGCAGTACGCCGCCGGAGCCACCCTCGTGTTGCAGGGTCTGCACCGGATCTGGCCACCGCTTGTCGACTTCGCCCGCGATCTGGGCCTCGCGCTCCACCAGCCGCTACAGATCAACGCCTACCTCACCCCGGCCGGCAGCCAGGGATTCGCCACCCACTACGACACGCACGACGTGTTCGTCCTCCAGGTCGACGGTCGCAAGCACTGGCGGATCCACCCGCCGGTGCTGCCCGACCCGCTGGAACGGCAGCCGTGGGGTGGCCGCGCCGACGAGGTCGGGGCCACCGCGCAGGGTCCCGCCGCGCTGGACGTGGTGCTCGCCCCCGGCGACGCCCTCTACCTGCCCCGGGGGTGGCTGCACAGTGCGCAGGCGCAGGACGCCAGCTCGCTGCACCTGACAGTGGGCATCCGTGCGCTCACCCGCTACGCCCTTGTCGAGGAGCTGCTCGCGCTGGCCGCGGAGGACCAGCGGCTGCGGGCGAGCCTGCCGTTCGGCACCGACGTCGCCGACCCGGACGGCATCGAGCCGGAGCTGACCGAGACGGTGGAGGCGCTGCGCGACTGGCTGCTGCGCGCCGACCCGGGCGCGGTCGCCGCGCGCCTGCGCCAGCGTGCCTGGCCGGCTGCCCGCCCGGCACCCATCCGGCCGCTCGCCCAGGCCCACGCGTTGGCCGCGCTGGACGCCGACGCCCGGGTCACAGTGCGGCCGGGCCTGCGCTGGCAGTTGGCGCCGCACGGGTCGGACACGGTGGCGCTGCGGCTGTTCGACCGCACCATCACCCTGCCGGTGAGCTGCGAGCCGGCGGCTCGTGTGCTGCTCAGCGGCGCGGTCACCCGGGTGGGTGACCTGCCCGGGTTGCCCGACGACGCCGACCGGGTCACCCTGACCCGCCGACTGCTCCGCGAGGCGGTGGTGGTCCCGGCCTGAGTTACCGCGCGAGTGAGGTCAGCATCTCTCGCAGCCAGGCGATCTCCGTGCGGCTGGTGGCGGTGGCGATGCGAAAGAGTCCTCGGCGAAAGGGGTCGTGGGGAAAGTCGTCAGCGCGCAGCGGTCGGTCGCCGTCCCAGAAGAAGCTCGCCGGCTGGGTGAGGAAGTCGAGGCGGCGGTGCAGGACGGCCGCCTGAGCTGCTGGGTCGTCGAGATGATGCAGGAAGGCCAGCAGCGTGAACCAGCGGTTCTCGTCGGTGATGAAGAGCTCGTCGGGTGTGCGGAGCTGACGCAGCAATTCCGCCTGTCCGGCCGCGCTCAAAATCAGCATGTGCCGTGGTGCCGCCACCTGGCCGGCCTGCACGTCCCGACGGAGCAGGCCAGCACGTTCCATCCGCTTGATAGTCGGGTACAGCGTCCCGTCCGCGATCGGCCGGACGTGGCCGGTGAGCGCAGCCACCCGTTTGCGTAGCTCGTAACCGTGCAGCGGGGCGTCGGCCAGGAAGCCCAATATCGCGAACTCCAACACCGTGCTAACTTACCTCGGCAACGGAATACCTCGAACGCGAGGTATCAGTCAGGAGGTCCGTGATGCGTGGCGCCCAGGTCCGACCAGATGGCACGACGATCCGCTGGGTGGAACTTCCCGGCGCCGAACCCACTCGGGTCTACCTGCACGGCCTCGGCGCCTCCTCGCCGGCGTACTACACGGCGGTGGCCACCAGTTCCGCCCTCGCCGGACGGCGCAGCCTGCTGATGGATCTGCTCGGGCACGGCATCAGCGACCGGCCGGCCGACGCCTCGTACACCCTCGAGGAGCACGCCGACCTCGCCGCCGCCGCGCTCACCGCGGCCGGGGTCAGCGCCGCAGAGGTGATCGCCCACAGCATGGGCGGCGCCGTCGCCATCGTCCTGGCCGCCCGCCATCCGCATCTTGTCGGCGCACTGGTTCTCGTTCACGCCACCCTCGACCCGCAGCCTCCGGGCGTCGGCATCGGGGCCCGCTACACCGAGGAGCAGTTCGTACACGGCGACGGCCGATCCGAGACGCTGACCCGCGTCGGCGCGGCCTGGGCGGCGACGATGCGGCTCGCCGGTCCGGAGGCGCTCTACCGCACGGCGGTCCACCTCGGCCGCGGCAGCACCCCCACCATCCGTGAACTGCTGCTCGAACTGCCCGTGCCGCGCACCTACCTCCACCCCGCCGGTGACGAACCGGTCGGTGCGCGCGCCTTGTCCGACGCCGGCGTGCGGGTCGTCGCCGTGCCGGACAGCGGCCACAACATCATGCTGGACAACCCCGACGGCTTTGTCGCGGCCACCGTCGCGGCATTGCCGGCGTAGCACACGCTTCGCCGGGCGACTGCGCCAGCGGACCTGGCCGGCGGCCCGCCCGGAGGCCGTCCTGGTCCCGGCCCGAGCTACCCGGCGGTCGTCGCGACCAGCTCGATCCGGAGCGTGTTCGTGATCTCGTCGGTCAGCTCGCCCTCCGCGCCGACCGAGATCGTGCCCTGGTCGGTGACGCCGAAGACGAGCTCCACGGTGCCGGCCTTCAACACAAGTGGGTCGTCACCGCCGCTGCCGGCGGCCACCACCGCGCGGATCGTGGTGATCGCGTCCACCAGGGTCGCCGCGACCGCGCTGTGCCGCAGCTCGTGCCGATCCTGAAGATCCTCGGCGACGAGCGTGATGTCGATCGTGTGGGTCCGCTGGTGGGATCGGCTGCCGCCCACCTTGACCTTCCAGCCGATCACCGGGACCCGGAAGTCGACGCCACCGCCGGCCTTCGTGGTGACGACCGCGCTCAGGATCAGCTGAACGGAGGCGACCCGCAGGTCCCGGCCCTCGTCGGTGGTGGAGATGCCGGCCTGCTCGACCGCGTCCTTCACCGCCGACACCAGTTGCTCGACGGGCACGCTGTAGTCGTCCACGTCCATGTCGCACCACCCTTGCGCTAGTTGAATTGCCGACCGTTCACAAGGCGGCGGTGGCGAACGGGTCGCCGTACACGGTGTAGGCCAACCAGGTCGGGTCGAGCGGGTCGTTCTGCTGCTCGACCCGGGCGGCGAGGGCCGCCGCGCCGAGCGTGGCGCCGTCGGCGAGGGAGCGGTAGAACGCGGTGGCGAAACGCGCCGAACTGTCCGAGCGCACCGCCCAGAGCGTGCCGACGAACGCGCCGGCACCGGACGACATGAACTGCTGCGCCCAGCCGAGCATCCTGGTGTACGTCGGGGCCACGCCCGCGCTCCGGCACGCGTTGATGAACACCAGGGGACCGGTCTCCGCCAGCAGTTTCCGGATGCTGGCCTCGGCGAGCAGGGTCGGCTTGAACCGGCCGCCGTCCAGGTCGATGAACGAGCCGTCCGCCGAGAAGGTGTTGTGGCAGGCGAAGTGGGTCGCCCCCAGCACCCCCGAGTTGATCAGCGCGAGGAGCTCGTCGGCAGTGGTGATGGGCTCGCTGTCGGCCGCGCCGAGGATCGCGCGGATGGTGGCGATCTCCTCGTGCGCGCCGGTGGGGGCCTTCGTGGACACCACGAAGCGCGGATTGCGCAGGCCGATCGTCGCGGTGCGGCGCTGACCGTAGGTGCGGCGGACCACCGGGACCTGCTCGACGAGGAACCCGGCATCGCGCTGGGCGCTGAGCGGATAGAGCAGCTCCCACGGGACCACGTCGTGGTCGGTGGCGATCGTGAAGGCGCTCATGTCGGCGCCGACCTCCCAGAACTGGTCCCGCACGTCGGCCGGCACCAGCTCCGACCACAGCTGGATCCCCGCCGACCGGATGACCTCGCGGGTCATCGTCGCGTTGTAGCGGGAACCACCGCCGGCCACCTGCTGCAACTCCCTGATGGCGTTCTCCACAGCGGCGTTCGGCGTGTTCGTGACCGACTCGACAACCGGCGCGAACAGCGCCGCCTCGGACCGCAACTGGAAGGTGTACCGGCTGCCGTCGAACCGGACCTCCATGGTGACCTCGCCCGGCCGCGCCCGCGGCGCGTCCATCGGCGCGGTCTTCGGTTGGCCGTCGCGGAACGGCCCACCGTCGGCGACGGAGACCTCGACCGAGACCTCGCCGAGGAACGTGCCGCCCGTCCAGGCGGTCACGTCGACGCGATGCAGACCAGGGGTACGCGCCCCGAAACCGAAGCGGATCGGATCCGGATCGTCGTCCGGCAGGACCAGCACTGTCTGCTGGAGCGGGCCCTCGGCGTGCAGGCCGGCGGGCGCGTGAACGGTCACTGTCACAGGTGTGCCGGCGGCGGCGACGAGAAAGGGTCGCATCCGTGCCGTCACGGCGTCCGGATGAACCGATCGTCCCTCGGTGACGAGCCGGACCTCGACGCTCAGGTCCTGCCCCGCCGGGACCTGGGTGGGCGCGCGCGCCACCAACAGCCGCTCCGGCGTCGGGGTGACGTCCGGAAATGACGAGGTCGGCGGTCCGGTGAACGTCGGTATCGCCCGGTCCTCGCTGACGTCGGCGTCACGGTTGGAAGCCCTGGCGTGGTTACCACGCGCCAACAGACCGAGGTCGAACCCGCCGGACCCGAGCCGGACATCGTGGGTCTGCTCGCCGGCATCGGCCCTCGCGGTTGGCCCCGGCCGCTGCACGGTGCGCGCGCGCTCGCGCAGGTCGTCCTGCGCTCGCGTCACCTCGCGCTCCCGCACATAGCGACCGACTCGTTCGTCGAGGGACAGCCGCACACTTCTCAGGTGCAGGGTGATGCCGTCGGGAGTGGACGTTTCCGGACCGAGCCGTCGGCGGATGGCTGCCTCGGCTCGGATCACCTCGTCGATGGCGTACCTTGACGTGATCGGCCGGCAGGTGTCCAGCAGGAATTCGCGGACCAGGACCGCGGCGTCCGTGATCGCGCGTCGGACGATCCGCGCCGGGTCGGTCACCCGGAAGCCCACGGCGATCGACGCCTCGAAGTGGTACGCGCCACCCTCGGTGGGCAGCCGGAGGTCGACGACGACCGAGTGGTCGCTGGTGTCCACCTCGTAGCGTGTCACGAACCTTAGGTGCTGCCACGGCAGCAGTCGGTCACTGTCGGCGACCTCCAGACCATCCCGACGGGTCGAGTAGACGATCGCCGCTGGCCCGTGACTGGGAGGCGGCATGGACCATCGCACCGGCTCCACGCTGAGGATCAGCGGGATCGCGGGCCCGGCCGGTGCGGTCTCCGGGTCGAAACTCGTCGCCAGGTCGTCGACCAGGTAGCCGATGTCCGCCGGAGCGCTGGTCCGGTGGACCCGCCGGTAGTGCTGCTCGCCAAGCGGTCTGAGCGGTTCGGGTAGGCGCGTGCCGCGTTGCAGTTCGGCGTTGTCCACGAGCACCGGAATGACCGGAACCTGTTGTTGGAGGGCGGCTGCGATCGTCCGTCGGCTGATGCCCGGGAGTACTGCCGACTCGCCGGGTAAGCGAGGTTCGATCACGACGATGAGTGCCGCCGAGGCTGACAGGCGGCGCCGACGCTCGGCGGCGGAGATGACCGCGCTGGGATCGTCGCGAAGGACGCTGCCGCTGCCGAATCGAGCGGTCAGCGCGTCATCGAGCTGGCGTGCGACGCTGTCGTCGTCGGCGGCGGCTCGGTAACTCAGGAGGAAGCTGACCATCGGACGTACCGTAGCGAAGATCGCGCTCTGATCGCGGCCGCGCCGGTGGTCAGCTTCTCGACAGCCTCGGTGGACTGATCGGTCACCGGCCGACCGCCAGCAGCAGCGCGGTGGTCAGCAGGCCCGCGCCGAGCACCACGGTGATCGGCCGGGGACCGAGCACCGCGTGCCGGCGGTCGGCAAGCACCCGCGCCGGCGCCAACCCGACCAACGGCCCGAACAGGGTCACCACCAACGCCAGCACCGGCATCCCGACCGCCAGGTCGCCGCCGTACCCGACGCCCAACGCCCGTGCCCCGACACCCAGCGCGTACGCGAGCACCGCGCCGGCCACCCCGCAGAGCGCCAGCAGGGGGTTGACCGAACCGGGCAGCTCACCCGGTTGCCCGGCCCGGTCGAGCAGGTCCCGGGCCCGGGTGAGCAGCACCACCGCGTCGGTGGCCCCGCCGCTGTTCGCCGGAGCGGGTGGGCCGCCGAGACGACGGGCGCCGAGGCGGGTCCGCACCTGCTGCCACAGGTGCGCCACCTCGGCGTCGACCCGTTCCTGCTGCTCGCGCGCCTCGACGAGTTCCACCTCGGCGTACCGGACCTGCTCGGCGGCGTCGGCGACGGCCCGTTCGGCGGCCGCGCACTGCCGCTCGTACCAGGTGTGCGCCTCGGCGCGCTGCTCACCCACCCGCGCGGTCAGCTCGGCGAGTCGCCGCAACTGCGCCGCGTACGTCTCACTGGCCACTGGTTCGTTCATCGCGACGGTCCATAGGGGATGATCACCTGTCCGGTGCGGTGGACCGCCCGGTCGAAGAAGAGCCCCCGCCAGGGGCGCGGATACCAGTCCGGGCCCCCGGTGCCCGGGTAGAGCGAGGAGCCCAGCTCGCCGCCGTGCGCGTCCAGCGCCACCCAGGCGCCGATCTGGTCGGTGCGGGCGGCCGGCCCACCGAGGTCGGCGCGCATCCGGGCCACCCCCCGCCACCAGGCCAGGACGTGCGTCCGTCGTTCCGGCCCGTCGTGCAGGATCCGGCGGAGCTGCTCCAGGCCGGTGCGTCGCCCCACGCGGGCGGCCAGCGCGCCGGCCGCCGCGTCGACAGCGAACAGCAGCAGGTAGTGCGGGGTGCCCGGCCCGGTCAGCCCGTCGGCCGTCTCGGCCATCAGCTCGCCCACCGTCTCCTCGTCGTACCAGGCGGCGTCGTCGGCCAGGTCGTCGTAGAGGGCACGGGCCATCGGGTCGGCGTCCGCGTCGAGGCAGGCGATGGAGAACCGGGCGGTGCCGGGCGGATGCTGGCGGGCGAGCGACCGGGCTGCCGCGTCCAGCACCGCGCACGCCTCGTCCACCCGGGTGCCCAGCACCGCGAGGTTACGACCGGGGGCGCGTGGCAGGCGCAGCGCCGCCGAGCGGGACTGCACGTCGATGATCTCGCCGAGCAGGGCCACCGGGCTGCGCGGCACGCTGCCGTCCGGCGGCGCGGTGAGCGTCCGGAAGTCCGGGGCGTCCGCCAGCCGGGGGATCGCGTCGCCGTCGAAGAGGCGGGCCGGCGCCGCGTCGGCCGGACGCATCCGCCACAGCCGGTGCTGCAACCCGCTCCACGTCTCCCAGTCGCTGGCCGACGGGATCCGGGCGACCTCGTTGCCCTCCACCATTCCCGACTCGGCGTTGACCACCGCGTGCCAGCGGGGCAGCGACTGCGCCGCGTCGTTGCGTTCGGCGAGGATCCGCAGCGCCTTGGGCAGCGCGATGCGCAGGGTGAACTGGGCGACCAGCGCGGGGCGACCCCACAGCGCCTCGATGCCCCGTACGTCCTGCGAGGCGAGCACCAGGTGGATGCCCTGCGACCGGCCGCGCCGGGCCAGGTCCTCCAGCAGGTCGGCCGCCTCCCGGGCGACCACGTCCCGACCGGCGAGCAGCATCTGGAACTCGTCGACGACCGCGACGATGCGGGGCCAGTGCCCGGTCGGGTCGACCGCCCGCAGCTCGGCCAGCTTGGTCACCTCGTGCTTCTTGGCCGCGTCGGCCCGCCGGCGCAGCTCCTCGGCGAGGAACCGCAGCAGCGCCAGCCCGAACTCCCGGTCGGTGTTGACGTTGATGCCGACCAGGCGCATGTGCGGCAACCAGCTCGGGTCACGCCGGCCCTGCGCGAACCGCGCGAAGGACACCCCCTCCTTGAAGTCCAGCAGGTAGAACTCCAGCTCGGCGGGGGAGTAGCGGGCGGCGAGAGCGCCGATCCACGCGAAGATCAGGTTGGTCTTGCCGGTGCCGGACGGCCCGCCGATCAGCGCGTGCGGTGGATAGTCGCCCAAGGTCAGCCGTACCGGCCGGCCCTGCGGTCCCTCACCGATCGGCGCCGTCAACCCGTCGGCGGAGTCTTCCCGCCACATCAGCTCGGGTGGGGGCAGCAGGTCCGCGAACGGCGTCGGCGGCGGGCCCGCGTTCACCCGGGCGGCGATCTCCCGGCAGGTCTCGGTCACCAGCGTCGCCGGTGGCGGCGGGTCCAGCCGGACCGGCAGCCCGGCCGACCCGCCGATCCGCGCACCGGCGGCCCCGGCCACCACCCGGGTCACCGTCGGGTCCTCCGGCACCGACACACCGTGCACCACCAGGTGCACCCCGCAGGCCGCGCCGGCGCGGACCACCCGGTCCAGCTGGCCGCGCTCGTGCCGGTTCAGCTCGTCGCCGCCGAGCAGCACCGCCACCCGCCACGGCTCGGGTCGCCGGCCGGTCGCCGCGGCCAGTTCACGCAGCGAGGCGTACTCGCCGGCGAGCACCGTCTCGTTGATCCGGCGGATCTGCTCCACCAGGTCGTCGAGCAGTGGGCCCAGCCCGCCGGGGCCGACGAAGGTGAGCAGCCCCGCCGTGCCCAGCGGCGCGAACCCGGCCAGGCCGCCGCCGAGCTGCTCCGGGTCGTACCCGACAAGCCGTACCGCCCCGGGGTCGGCGCGGCCGGCGGCCCGCAGCAGCAGCGCGGACACCACCGCGTCGCAGCCGGCCCGATCGTCTCCGGAGAGGTGGACGTGGCCGGCGTCGAGAAGCGGCACCAGCGCGGGCACCGGGTCGACGCCGTCGATCCGGACCGTGCCGACCCGCAGCGCGCCGGGCGGCTCCGCCCGCCGGGTCGGGGTCGGTGTCCACCCCGCCCAGTCGGCCCCCGCGCAGCCGGGCGCCTCCTGCCGGGCCGCCTCGGCGGCGCGCCGGGCCAGCTCGGCGATCCGGGCGGAGTAGCGGGCGTCGATCTCGGCGATGCGGCGGTCCCGCTGGGCGCCCACCCGCTCCGGAACGGCGGCCGCCGCCCGCTGGACCCGGGCCAGCCGTTCCCGCCCGGAGGTCAGCTCCGCCTGGGCGGCGGACAGCCGGGTACGGGTGGCGCCCAACGCCTCGGCAAGCGTGTCCCGGATCCGCCTGGCCAACTGGCCACGCCGGTCAGCCATCGGAGCCCCGCCGAGTCGGCGCGTCCCGCCACGGGCTGCCCGCGCGTGGCGGCGGCAGCCCACCGGAGCGCTGTCCACCAGCGTCCCCCGACCGCCGGACCGCACCATCAGCGCGCGCACCCGCGCCGGCTCGTTGGCCCGCGCCCGCTCGTTGGCCCGCGCCCGCTCGTTGGTCCACGCTGGCTCGTCGGTCCGCGCCCGCTTGTTGGTCCGCGCCGGCCTGTTGGTCCGGGGCGGACTGTCGGGCCCGGTCGCCGGAGGGCAGGTCCCGGCCGAGGCGGGCGAGCAGCACCCCGGTCGCCACCCCGGCGGTCACCGCGGAGTCGGCGGCGTGCGGCGGCTCCCCGGAGGCGCGCGGCGGCGGCATCCGGCACACCCGGGTCAGCAGCGTCTCCAGCACCGGCGGCGGCAGCCCGGGCAGCAGGTCCCGGACCCGCCCGTCCAACTCCCGGCGCAGCCGACCGAGGTCGGCGGCGCGCGGCGGGTGCCCCAGCAGCTCCCCGGCCAGCTCGCGCAGCAGCGGTGGCGCCAGCGCCGCCATCCCCAGCCCCACGTCGGCAGGTGCCCGGCGCAGCTCCTTGCGGAGCCGGTCCCGGTCGCCGGAGCGGACACCGCCCACCACTCGGCGCAACAACTCCTGGGAGTCGTCCACCCGCTCGTCTGGTCCGTCGTCGGTGCCCTCGCGCCCGCCGGTCAGCTCGGCCACCCGCACCGACCACCAGCGGCTCATCCGCACCTGCTCGGCCGGCTCCGGCGCGACCGTGGTGGGTCCGGCGGGCGGTGGTGTGTCGTGTCGGGGAGTGCGTTGCTCAGGGCGCGGCGCCGGGGCGCCGTCCGCGCCCAGCCCGATCGCCGACAGGTACGCCGAGAGCTGCTCCTGGGCCACCCGCAACGCGTATCCGGCGCTCTCGGCGTGCTCGGTCGCGGCGGACAACTCGGGCACGCCCATCGGGTTGGCCGACTCCTGGCGCACCCAGCGCAGCCGCTCCGCGGCCAGGCCGAACTTCTCCAGCGCCTGCCCGAGCAGGGCCAGCGGGAACTCCTCGCTGGCGGCGCGGACCTGCCCACCGACGTCCTCGATGATGGACATGGCGGCCTACAGGGTCGCGACGTAGAGCTGCGCCTGCTCGACCGCGACAAGTGTCGCGGCGAGACACTCCTCCAGCTCCTGGCTGGCCTGTGTCAGCGACGCCTGGGCCGCCTCCACCGTCTCGTGCCCGCTGCCCTCCAGCGCGCCGGCCAGCGTCTGCTGCGCCTCGGCCAGTTTCTCGCCGGCCGCCTGCACGGCTGTCTGCCCGTCACCGATCTGTTGGAGGGCGACATCGATGGCGGCCTTCAGCTCGGCGACGCTCGCCACGGCGGAACCTCCTGGGGGCGGGGAGATCTCCATTAGAGCCTATCGGCCGCCGCGAAAGAACATCCGCCCTGTCGGTGTTCCTGCCCGCCTGTCCGGAAGGCCCCCCGAAGTGCCGGGAGTCCGTTCTGTGGGACTCCCAGTGCGAGAACTTCTCAATTCTCGCGGAGCCAGCGGGGCCCGTACACCTCCGCGCCCAGGGCGGTGACCCGCTCGCGCAGCTCCCGGTCCGCGGTGACCACCAACCGGCGTCGCTGCGGTGCGCCAGCGACCAGGTCGACAACGCTGTCGTCGCCGGAGCCGGGGGCCGAGACCACCCGGACGTCGTCGGTGCCGGGCACGTCCCGCGCGGCCCCCTCGACCACCAGCACCACCTCGACCGGGGCGGGCAGGCGGGCCGGCAGCCCGATCGTCGCCACCGGGGCGAGGGAGTCGCGCAGGCGGGTCGCCGCCCCGGCGCGGTCCCGCCACCACCCGTTCGGGCGGGAGCCCACCACGTTGGCGCCATCCACGATCAGCAACGGGGTCTCATCCATCCGGTCAGCCTGCCACCAACGGCCGGCCCCGGTCCGACGCCACTCCCGGGATGCCGGTACGCCGCCTCCCACGGCGTTTGTCGGGGCGCGCGCCGGGTAGCCCCTGCCGACCGTGCCGCGCCCGAATGCGGAGGACAGACATGATGGGACCCGGTGACACCGGCTCCGACCCGTGGGACGAATTCCTGGCCAGGTACTTCGGTCGGGGCGAGGGAGGGCGCCGACCGCCGCACCGGGTCGACATCACCCGACTGATGACGGCGGACGCCCGGGAGATGCTTGCCGACGCGGCCCGGCGGGCCGCGCAACGCCACAGCAACGACCTGGACACCGACCACCTGCTCTGGGCGGCGCTGCAACGCGAACCGCTACGTGACCTGGTACGCCGGGCCGGCGCCGACCCGGACACCCTGCTCAACGCCCTCGGCGGCAAGGGTGACGGCGCGCCGCGCGGAGAGGTGCCGCCCAACCTGTCGCTGACCCCCGCCGCCAAGCGGGCGCTGCTCGACGCCCACCAGTTGTCCCGGGCGATGGGCGCCAACTACATCGGCCCCGAGCACATCCTGATGGCGCTGCCGCTCAACCCCGAGTCGCCGGCCGGTCGGATGCTGGCCGCCGGCCGGATCCAACCCGAGTCGTTGCAGGCGGCCAACGCCGAGCGCGGGCCGATGAACGGCCCGAAGCCGGATCGCGGCACGCCCACCCTCGACCAGTACGGGCAGGACCTCACCGACCTGGCCCGCAACGACCAGATCGACCCGGTGATCGGCCGGGCCGACGAGATCGAGCAGGCCGTCGAGATCCTGTCCCGGCGCACCAAGAACAACCCGGTGCTGATCGGCGAGGCCGGCGTCGGCAAGACCGCCATCGTCGAGGGGTTGGCCGAACGGATCTGCGACGGGGACGTCCCGCAGACCCTGCTCGGCAAGCGGGTCGTCCAACTCGACCTGGCCGGCCTGGTCGCCGGCACCCGGTACCGGGGCGACTTCGAGGAACGGCTGAAGAAGGTGATCGACGAGATCCGGGCGCACCGGGACGAGCTGATCATCTTCATGGACGAGATCCACACCCTGGTCGGGGCGGGTGGCGCCGGCAGCGAGGGCGGGATGGACGCGTCCAACATGCTCAAGCCCGCCCTCGCCCGCGGCGAGTTGCGGGTGATCGGCGCGACCACGCTCGACGAGTACCGCAAGAGCATCGAGAAGGACGCCGCGTTGGCCCGGCGCTTCCAGCCGGTGCTGGTGCCCGAGCCCGGCGTCGACGACACCATCGCGATCCTGCGCGGGCTGCGCGACCGGTACGAGGCCCACCACCAGGTGCGTTTCACCGACGAGGCGCTCGTCGCCGCCGCCGAGCTGTCCGACCGGTACGTCACCGACCGGTTCCTGCCCGACAAGGCCATCGACCTGATCGACCAGGCCGGCGCGCGGGTGCGGTTGCGCACCCGTACCCCCGCCTCCGACGTGCGGGAGTTGGAGCAGGAGCTCGACGAGGTACGCCGGGACAAGGAACAGGCCGTCACCGACGAGCAGTACGAGCGCGCGTCCGCCCTGCGGGACCGGATCGCCGAGTTGGAGCAGGAGATCCGGCGGGCGAACGGCGACGACGGGCTGTCCTCCTCCCAGGTGCCCGAGGTGGGTCCGCAGGAGATCGCCGAGGTGGTCTCCCGGGCCACCGGCATTCCGGTCAGCCAGCTCACCGAGGAGGAACGGGACCGGCTGCTGCGCCTGGAGGGACACCTGCACCAGAAGGTGGTCGGTCAGGACGACGCGGTCACCGCCGTCGCCGAGGCCGTCCGTCGCTCCCGGGCCGGGCTGGCCGACCCGGAACGGCCGATGGGCAGCTTCCTGTTCCTCGGCCCGACCGGCGTCGGCAAGACCGAGCTGGCCCGCGCCCTGGCCGAGGCGCTGTTCGGCGAGGCGGACCGGATGGTCCGGGTGGACATGAGCGAGTTCCAGGAACGGCACACGGTCAGCCGGCTGGTCGGCGCGCCACCCGGATACGTCGGCTACGAGGAGGCCGGCCAGCTCACCGAGGCGGTGCGTCGCCGCCCGTACGCGGTGGTGCTGCTCGACGAGATCGAGAAGGCCCACCCGGACGTGTTCAACATCCTGCTCCAGGTGCTCGACGACGGGCGGCTGACCGACAGCCAGGGCCGCACCGTGAACTTCAAGAACACCGTACTGATCATGACCAGCAACCTCGGCTCGGAGCTGATCACCGGGGCCCAGCGCTCGGTCGGCTTCGGCACCGGCGACGTGGGCAGCGAGCAGGAGAACGACGAGCTGCGGGAACGGCTGATGCGCCGCCTCCAGGAGAACTTCCGCCCGGAGTTCCTCAACCGCATCGACGAGGTCATCATCTTCCGCCGGCTGGAAGCCGAGCAGTTGCGCGACATCACCGCGCTGCTGTTGGAGGAGACCCGCCGTCGCATGCACGCCCAGGATCTCCAGGTGGAGTTCACCACCGCCGGCATCGACTGGCTCGCCGAGCACGGCTACCAGCCGGAGTTCGGCGCCCGTCCGCTGCGGCGGGTCATCCAGCGGGAGGTGGACAACCACCTGTCCCGGATGCTGCTGGAGTCGGCCATCTCGCCGGGGCAGAAGGTCACAGTGGACGTCCGCGACGGGGCGCTCACCTTCGAGGTGAGCGCGGGCGAGCGGGGGTACACCGCCGCCACGACCACCCACCCGCGATGAGCGGGCCGGCGCGACGCGACGAGCACGAGGACCCGCACGAGCCCACGAAACCCCGGGACGAGGACGACCATCCCGACCCGATCCTGGCGCCGCCCACCGCGAACCCCCGCCGGACGCGGGTGCCCGCGGAGGGCCTGCATCCCAGGACCGACAAGGACGACCCGGAGACGTCCGGGAAACCGCCCGGAGAGGAGACCTGATGGTACGCGAAGCGCGGCTCGACCCCGAGGTGGAAGTGCTCTGGGAGGACTTCCACGCCGAGGTCAACGTCCCGTCGGAGCAGCTGCGGACGTGGTTGCTGACCCGGGGCTCCGGGGAGGAGTCGTTCAGCCCGAACCCGAACCTCGACCTGCCCCAACCGGGCCGGGAGATCCTCAAGGTGCTGAACAAGCGCAAGGTCGACCTCACCCCGGAGGACATCGAGGTGATGCGGGAGGCGGTCGAGCGGATCCGTGAGCTGATGGACGCCAAGCCGTCGCGCGGCAACGCCGACGACGACTGGCGGCACTCCCTGCTCGACCTGGGGCACGACCCGCTCGTCGAACGCTGAACGAGACCACGCGCGACGGCGCCGTCCCGGGCGGGGACGGCGCCGTCGCGTCTCGGCTACTGGCCCTGGTCCGGTTCCAGGCTGGCGATGGTCAGCCCCGCCGCGTCGGCGGCGGCGTCGCGGTCGGCGCGGGTCTGGTCCTCCCGGGTGAGCAGGTTGGCGTACTCGGTGACGGCGGCCGGGTCGGGCACCTGCGGCAGGCGGCGCAGGAACGCCTCCACCGCACGGGTGGCGGCGGTGTGCGCGGCGGCCGCCTCGCGGAGCAGTTCCCGGTCGTCGGCGGGCGGGTAGAGGTCGGTCATGTCCGCCAGATACCCGGCCAACGGCGGTTCGCACCGCCAACGGCCGGATACCTCCCGCTCAGCCCGGTCGGACCCCGCTCGGCTGCCGGACGCCGAACGCCGGGTGGCGCAGCAACCAGTCCAGGTACTCGGGATGCGGGGCCAACGAGTCGACGTACGCCGCCTTCGCCGTCTGCACCATCAGGTCGGCCTCCCGGGCGGCGGGGGAGTCCGGATGCCAGCCGAGCAGGAGCCGCCAGCGCAGCGGGATGCCGGCGAGGCGGCGGGTCACCAACCCGGACACCGGGCGGAACGTCGCCTGGCACAACGCCACCGCCACACCGGCCTCCACCAGGTCGACGCAGCCGCGGATGTCGGTCTCGTACACCTTGCGGGGGGTGAAGCCGGCGCGGGCGCACGCGGCGGCGAAGCAGTCGGCGAAACACCCGTCGCCCGGGGCGGCCACCCACTGTTCGTGGCGCAGGTCCGCGAGGCGCACCTCGTCGTTCGCCGCCAGGGGGTGCGTCTCCGGCAGCAGCACCAGCACCGGGTCGATGGCCACCTCCTGCCAGCTCAACCCGAACCCGGCCGACGGGCTGGCGTCGCCGCACACCCCGGTCAGCGCGAAGTCGAGTCGGCCGCCCGCCACCAGCTGCGCCAGCTCGTCCACCGACCAGGACGCCAACGTGGTGATCTGGGCGGGCGGCTGCTCGGCGGCCAGGCGGTGCACCATCCGGCCCAGGATCGGGCTGTTCACCCCGCCGAACCGGTAGCACGGCGGCGCGTCGCCGGCCCCGGCCAGCCGGGCCGCCTCGTCCTGCAACCCCTTCATGGCCGGCAGCAGCACCCGGGCCCGAGCCAGCACCAGCTCACCGAGCGCGGTGGGCCGGGCGCCGCGCCGGTCCCTGTCGAACAGCGGGCCGCCCAGGGTCCGCTCGATGCGCTGGAGCTGGGCGGTCAGCGCCGGCTGGGCCAGGCCGAGCGCCGACGCCGCCTTCGTCACGCTCCCCGTCTCCGCGATCGCGCAGACCACCCGCAGGTGACGCAGCTCCAGGTTCATACCGTGACGGTAGGACTACGCGTCAGCCGGCGGAATAGCCCGAGCGGATCGGTGATAATGAATGCACTTGGGATCGTCGCCGTCGCTCAGTCCCGCGGTGACTCCGGCAGGTCCGCCAGGTACGTCGGCCGGCGGGTCACCGCGTCCAGCATCTTGTCCACCACCCCGACCGCCGGCTCGACGATCCGGTTCCACGGAGGGGTGGCCGGAGTGCCCGGGTGCGGCCGGGTCGGCGCCGCCTCCTCGGCGATCTCCAGCCGGTTACCCAGCCGGATCAGCTCCTCCTCGGTCGCGACCGCGCGCAGCTCGGTGACCAGCCTGCCCACGCCCTCGACGTGCTGACGAACCCGCTCGGCGACCTCGGTCAACGCGTCGTCCGTCAACCCCTTCAGGGCGTTCAGCAGACTGGCGTCGGCGTTGATCTCGGCGTCCACCCGCTCGGCGGCGGCCGGCAGCGCGGCGCGTACCGCCGGCAGCAGGTACTGCTCCTCGGCGGACAGGTGCCGCGACAGCGCGGCGGTGAGCACCGGCAGTCCCTCCTGGGGCGTGGCGCCCGGGCCGGTCAGCTGGTCCAGCAGCGCCAACAGTTGGCGGTGCTCCCGGTCGACGGTGTCGGCGATGTTGCGGCCACCGGGCCGGTAGCCCTCCTCGGATGCGGGTGCGGGCGGCAGCGGCGGCAGGGGAACGGCGGACATGGTGCCCTCCTCGACTGGCGGGCGGAAGCTCCGGCAGGGATGTGCGGTCGTGGGCGGCGGTACCCGAACCCGGTCCCGGCGAAACCGGGCCCGTCGATGCGAGGGCCCCCCGGACACCGGCGCGCCGGCCCGTCCGCACCGGTGCGCCGGCCGGTCGGCCCGCGCCGACTGGTATGAAGAGGCGATGACGAGCGATGCGGCCTCCGCCCGACCCGACCCCACCGCAGAGGTCGTGGACCTCTGCCGCGACCTGCTGCGCATCGACACCACGAACACGGGGGACAACGACACAAGCGTCGGCGAGCGCCGCGCCGCCGAGTACGTGGCGGAGAAACTCGCCGAGGTGGGCGTGGAGTCCGTCCTGCACGAGTCCGCGCCGGGCCGGTCGAACGTGGTGGCCCGCATCCCCGGCACCGACCCGAGCCGGGGCGCGCTGCTGGTGCACGGCCACCTGGACGTGGTGCCCGCCGACGCCGACGAGTGGTCGGTGCACCCGTTCTCCGGCGAGCTGCGCGACGGTTACCTCTGGGGCCGGGGCGCGATCGACATGAAGGACTTCGACGCGATGGTGCTCGCCGTGGTGCGGCACTGGCAGCGCACCGGCGTCCGGCCACCGCGCGACATCGTGCTCGCGTACACCGCCGACGAGGAGGCGGGCAGCGACTACGGCGCGCGTTTCCTCGTGGAGAACCACAGTGACCTCTTCGACGGCTGCACGGAGGCGATCGGTGAGGTCGGCGGCTTCTCCTACTCGGTGAACGACAGCCAGCGGCTCTACCTCATCGAGACCGCCGAGAAGGGCATCGACTGGCTGCGGCTGCACGCCAAGGGCCGCCCCGGGCACGGCTCGATGGTGCACGACGACAACGCGGTCACCGCGCTCGCCGAGGCGGTCGCCCGGATCGGCCGGCACCGCTTCCCGGTGGTGGTCACCGACACCGTGCGGGCCTTCCTGGAGGAGGTCTCCGACCTGCTCGGCGTCGAACTGGACCCGGACGACCCGGAGACGGCCATCGCCAAACTCGGCCCGATCGCCAACATCATCGGCGCGACCATCCGCAACACCGCCAACCCGACCCGCCTCGGCGCCGGCTACAAGGACAACGTCATCCCCGGCCGGGCCACCGCCACCATCGACTGCCGCAGCCTGCCCGGCCAGTCCGAGCTGCTGGAACGGCAGCTGCGTGAGCTGGTCGGCCCGGACATCGCGATCGAGTACATCCAGCGGCAGCCGGCGCTGGAGACCACCTTCGACGGCGACCTGGTCGAGGCCATGTCGGCAGCGCTGCGCGCCGAGGACCCGGGGGCTCGACCGGTTCCGTACATGCTCTCCGGGGGCACCGACGCCAAGGCGTTCTCCCAGCTCGGCATCCGCTGCTTCGGGTTCGCACCGCTGCGGCTGCCCGCCGACCTGAACTTCTCGGCGTTGTTCCACGGCATCGACGAGCGCGTTCCGGTCGACGGACTACAGTTCGGCGTGCGGGTTCTCGACCGGTTCCTCCGCACCTGCTAGCCGCGCCCGGCGCTGCATCCGGCGCGCGACCTCCCCAACGTGAAGGGACTGCCCCACATGACCGACCAGCACGGTGAGCTGGACGCCGCTCTCGAGCGGGTGATCGAAGCGGCCCGCCACCACCTGGCCGCCGTACGCGCCGCGCAGGGCCGCGTCGACGACGACGACGTCTGGCAGGCCTACGTGGCGTTGAACAACGCCTCCTTCGCGTACGACGAGCGGTTGCTCGACGCCTTCGGCGAGGTGACGCCGTGGGATGTCGACTCGATCGACCCGGACGAGGCCGACGAGCGCTTCGGCGGCCCGGAGGGCTCCGAGGCCAGCGACCCGCACCCCCGGGTGATCTCGGTGCGGCAGCGTCGCGACTACCGGGTGCCGAGTGTCGCCGCGCTGCTGCGGGTGGCCGAGGCGGCCCGCCGCGAGGGCACCCCGGAGGACGACGAGCCGGCGCCGGTGGAGGGTGTCGGCGAGGCGGTCCTGGAGTTGCTGCAGAGCGGCGACGGCTCGCTCGGCGCGCTGGACGTCCCCGAGCTGGAGCCCCTCGACGGGGTGGTGATGGTCAGCGAGGTGGGCACCCCGGTCGACCTGGAGTCGTTCGACGACGACGACGCGGTCGGCCCGTTCCAGCCGGCGGTCGACGACCGGCTGGTCGGCCGGCTCGACGAGCACCCGTTCCTGGAGCTCGACGACGACCACGACCACGCCGGGCACCAGCACTAGGGCCGTTCGACGCCCGGGGTCCACGTGGGCCCCGGGCGTTCGGCCGTCAGTACGACAGACCCGGCTGCGGCTGGTTGACCCGCCGCCGCCGGAGCACCACCTGCCGTGTGCCGTCCCGGTACAGCCGCACCCGGGCCAACTCCCATCCGGAGAACTCCGCCTGGATCGCCAACTGCGCCGCGGCGGTCAACCGGTCGACGTTCGGCGGCAGCCGCAGCGGCGCGTATTCGTAGTCCATGCCATCCATGCTGCCCAGCCCAGCGGGTGTTCGCCACCCCCTCGGGGGTGATCGACGCCGCTGCCGTGGGTGGTTCGTGTCCCGGTGTGCGCGCCCGGGTGGTGTCGCGTGGCGTGCGGCCGGCACCGACACGGACAACTGGCGCTCGCCGCCCATGTCGGCGCGCCGGGGGTGCTGCCACGGCGGTGACCCGCCCCGGCGGGGCGCCGCCGCAAAAAATCTTGGTCACCGCGGTTCACGGTCGGCCCGTCGTGACCCCTCTACCTTGCAGAGCCGCGCGACAGGCGCCGGCCGACGAGAGAAGAGGCCCAGGGTTGGAGATCATCGGCTGGGGGTGGGTCGTCACCGCGGTCGCCGGCAACCTCACAGTGCTGGGGGCGTTGTGGATCCGCGTGCGGTGGCGCGACCAGCAGGAGAAGACCCGGGGTGACGCGCTCGTCGCGATCGCCGAGGCGCTGCCCGGCGGCGGCCGGCTCCGCGACCAGCGCGCCGACGGCTCGTGCCTCACCCTGACGGTGCCCGCCGCCGCGCAGTCGGGGGGTCGCCGTGGATGACCGCACCGCCGACCGGCCCCGGTCGGTGTCCGAGGCGTTTCCCACCCTCGCCAAGGAGATCGCCGAGCAGGTCAAGGCCCTGCTTCCCGGTCCCGACACGTCCACCACGGCCTGGGCGATGGACCGCGACCAGGTCGTCGAGGAGTTCAGCGCCTTCTACCGGGCCTTCGCCACCCGCCTCGCGGGCTGGCTGATCCTGCAGGGCGCCTCCGAGGCCGACGCCTACGACGTGATGCAGGAGACGATGCACAGGGCGTACCGCCACTGGCACACCATCGAGCACCCGAAGGCGTGGGCCAGAGCAACGGCGTCCCGGGCGTACGCCGAACGGTTGGCGCGGCTCGACCCGGTCCCCGTCGAGGAGATCGCCGAGCGCCTGCCGCCGCTGCCCAGCGGGTCGGCTCTCGCCGACCTGACACAGGACGTCCGGGCCGCCCTGCGGCGGCTACCGCCACGGCAGCGGCAGGTGCTCGCCTGGTCGTTCGAGGGTTACACCGCGGCCGAGATCGCCGCGCAGCTGCGGATGACCTCGGAGGCGGTGCGCAGCAGCCGCTACAAGGGCAGGAAGGCGCTCGCAGAGCTGCTCCGGGACGGGGAAGGGGATGCCCGGTGACCGAGGGGGGCACGATGAACACCACGCAGGCGCCGGACGCGCTCACCACGGCCGCCCTGGCCGAGCTCGGCGCTATCCAGCGCCGGCTGGACCAGACCTGGGATCTCGCGGCGGGTCTTCGGGAGATCCTCCTGGAGGAGCCCTACCACCGGTACGTCGAGGAGCAGGGCGCCACGTTCGACGTCGAGGCGGGTCTCGCGGCCATCGTCGGCGCTGACGGGGACGTGCCCGACGGCTGGCTCGCGCTGCGGTACGACGACGACAGGCTGCGCGACACCCTGGGCACGACCGACGAGCGACGCCTGATCGTCCTCGCCCGCCGCCAGCAGGACAACGGGACAACGTTCGAGCGGATTCGGAGGCTGGCGGGTGAGGTCCGCGAGGAGATCGACGCGGTCGTCGACGAGGGCACGCCCGACCACTGGACCAGTGTCTGGCTGGTCAGCGCCCTCACCCGCGCGGAGATTGCCGCGTTGAGCCTGCACCGGTTGGCCGACGATCTGGAATCCAACCGGGTCGGCCTGGCAGCGGCCCTTGCCGTGGTCGCCGACATGGCCAGGCGGATCGGCGACGTCGACGAGGCTCTCGACACGGCCTGGAGGGAGCGCGAGGGCGGCGGTGACCACCCGCGCCGCCAGCGGCTGGCGAAGCTCCGCACCGAGGTGACCGACCTGCGAGGGTCGATCAAGCGACTGTTCGACCTGTCGGACGAGACGGTGGGGGCGCTGCGGTGACCGGCCGGGGCGGATGGCCCTCCGCTCCGGCCGGGAGGTGCCTGTCAACGTTCGCCGTGAGCACTGTCGTCAGCGCCGGCGCGGCCAGGGCGAAGGCCTGAGTCCCGCCCGGGTCGACCACCAGCCCCCACGACGGGTCCGGCCAGTCCTCCAGCAGGTCGGCGCAGGGCAGCGCGACGAACGGCACGCCGTCCCCGGCGAACGCGGCAAGGGCGCCGGGGGAGGTGAAGACCGGCAGCAGTGGCGCGCCGATCGCGTCGCCGACCACCGTCCACGGGAAGTCGGCGTCCGCCGTCGGTGCCCCGGCCAGGGGTACGCACACTGTGGCGTCGGCCAGGGCCGCGAGGTAGCCGGGCAGGTCCCGTCGCTCGACAGCGGCGGCGAGGCGTCCGACCACCGCCGCCTCGGCGGGTGCGGGCCGGGTGACGGTCGGCGGGACCGGCGGTGTCGCCGTGGCGGGTCGCTCGGCCGGTGGTACGACCCGACAGGAGAGCGCACCGGGCCGGTCGGTCAGCACCTCGGCGGCGGTCCGGGCCACGAACACGCTGAGGCGTTCCACCTGCTGCGCGGTGCGCGGCGCCTCGTACCACCAGCTCCCGTCACCGGTCGGGCGGTGCCAGCCGAGCGCGGCCAGGCGTGCCTCGTCGTGGCCCGGGCAGAGCACCCGCACCACCTCGCGGCGCACCAGCAGCCGGATCCCGCGCGGACCGGCGGACAGCTCCAGGTCGGTGTCGCGGTCGCAGCGGGCGACAGTGTCCCGCAGCCGCGCGGCGATCTCCGGCCAGGTCGGCGAGGTCACGCCGGCGGCAGGCGGTCGGTGAGGCGCCCGAGTCGGGCGACGGTGTCCTCCAGCCGCCCCAGCGCGGAGAAGTCGCCGGGCTTGCCGAACAGGTCGGTGAGGTCCGCGCCGATGGCGACCTGCAACCCCTCGGCATGTTCCTCGACGTGCTCGGTGGCGACCGTCCGGGCGTTGCGGTACGCGTCGAGCACCAACTCCGCCAGCCGCTCGGTGCCGACGCGCAGGGCGGCGGGTGCGACGGTGAGGCCGGTCAGCGCGCCGGTGGCGTCGACGGTCGCCGAGACCAGCCCGCTCTCGTCGGCGGCGGTGCCGGACAGCTCGGCCAGGTCGTCGCCCAGGCCCGCGAACCGGCCCTCGATGTCGGCGATCCGCCCGGCGAGCGCGTCGAACGCGGACGTCGGGTCAGTCATGAGAATCCTCCCCAGTGGACTGTGCCACGGGGTGGTGCCCGGTGGCCGGGAGATCGTATCGTCGGTGCGCTCGACTCATGGGGGAGGAACGGCATGCCGCCGGATATCGATGTGGACGTACAGGCGATCCGTCGACTGGAGACAGCCGCCCGACGCCTCGACAGTTCGCTCGCCGGGCTGGAGGGCCAGATCGTCTCGGCGGGCGACGTGCCGTCGGGCGCCTTCGGCCATCTGCCGTTCGCCAGCGACATGCTCCGCTCCACGTACGCCGAGCAGGTCACCGGCGGCACGGAGCTGTTCGGCGCGGCGAGTGCCGCGTTCGGGCGGGTCGCCACCGCTCTGGGCGACACGGTCGAGGCGTACGAGCGCAACGAGCAGGACCTCGACGCCGGGTTCAAGGTCATCCAGTCGGGGCTGCCCGGATGAGCGGGCCGGCCGGCAGCGCCGTCGAGCTGTGGAACGGCCTCGACAACGTGCTCTCCGGCGTGCAGGACGCGGTCGACAGCGTCTGCCGGACCCTGGCCTGGCCGCTCATCCAACTCGTCGACCTGGTCGACGGGGAGCCCGAGGTCCTGCGGGCGAAGGCCGCCGAGTGGGATGCGCTGGCCGCGCAGGTGCGCGACCTGGCGCAGGGGCACCGGGGCGTCCGTGAGTCCGCCCAGGCCGGGTGGCGCTCGCCCGCCGGCACGGCGTACGGCCACCGGCTGGCCGAGGTCGAGCAGCAGCTCCTCGACGTGGCCGGGCAGTTCGCCGCGACCGCCGAATACCTGCGCGGTGTCGCCGACGGCCTGCAGATCGTGCACGACGTGCTCGTCGACATGTGCGTCGAGTTCATCAACTTCCTCCTGGTGACGCTGGTGACGGCGTTGCTGATGGCACCGTTCACGGCCGGTGCGTCGTGGGCGGCCGGCCTGGGGGTCGCCGCGACCCGGGGCCTGATCGTCGTCACCCGGATGTTGAAGGTCATCCGGCCGCTGGCCACGCATCTGCAGAAGGTCATCCGCCTGTTGCAGCGGGTCATGCTGTACCTGCGCAAGCTGCGCACCCACCTCGACAAGTTGGTCGACCTCCAGAAGGGACTGCGCACCGGCCAGAAGTACGCCGACAAGCGGCACGCCGCCGGCAAGGCCGACAAGTGGTTCCACAAGGTCCTCGACCCCACGAAGGGCACCTACAAGCTGGGTAAGTCCGGTTCGCCGTTCGACATGGGCGCGCTGGACCGGGCCGCCGCGCTGCGGGCGCACGGCGTCGCCGACGGCGCCCGGGTGATCGCCCGGGACTGGGCGACCCACCTGCCGTGGAACGTGCCGAACTCGGTCGTCCACGGCGTCACCTGGGGCACTGTCGCCCTCACCAGCGGTCTCTCCGTGCCCGGCGCCGAGCAGATCGGCGACCAGGTCGACAAGGCGGTGCAGGGCGGCGCGGACTGGATCGACAAGAATGTCTTCGGGCAGCCGCCGGCAGATCAGCCGGCGGGCCGCTAGGAGGCGACGGGTGATGTCAGGGGACCGGGGTCGGCTGGGTCGGTTCACCGACGCGGTACTCGGCGGCGCGCGGGCGGCCCGGGACCGGGCCCGCGAGCTGCGCGACGAGTTCCGCACCAGCGACGAGCCGGAGCGCGCCCTGGTGGCGCCGCTGCTGACCGGGCAGGAGCTGCGCTACGTGGGGCTCGGCCCGGTCCGCGCCCCGGACACCCACAAGGCCGGCCGACAGCTCGCCGACGTGATGGGCGACGAGTTGGCCGACTCGCTCGACCCGAAGGTGCTGTTCGGGTTGCTCAACATCGTCAACCCGGTGGTCTGGGTGGACGCGGTGCTGGCGCCGGTCCGGCTGGCGGCGGGCGTGCTGCTGCTGCCCGGCCGCGCGGGCGCGCTCGCCGCCGGTCTGCCGCCGGCGGCCGAGCCGGAGCCGGGCCCACCAGCGCAGCGGGAGCAGCGGGAACCGATCCCGCTCACCGAGGAGCAGGAGGCGTTCCGGGCGCTGTTCCGGCTCAGCCAGTACCGCCCGCTGGCCGACCAGCTCGCCGAGATCGCCTACCGTCGCCGCTACGTCTTCAGCGGTGACCTCGCCACCCTCGCCGGCAGCCTGCTGCTCTTCCTGGAGCGCTACAGCGGCACCCCGTTGGCGGTGACCGACACCCACCTGCACCTGCTGCGGATGGGTCCGCGCCCGGACGCCGACCGGCCGGACCGGCGTCAACCGCGGGTGCTGTGGAGTGTGCGCCGCGACCGGGTGTCCCGGGTCGACTCCGAGCGGGGCGCGAGCGGGCTCGTGCAGCTCACCTCCACCATCGTCTTCGACGACGGCTCGTGGATCCGGCTCACCCAGCCCGCGCTGCGCGACGACCAGTCGCGCTTCCTGACCGCGATCCAGGACCTCCCCGGGCAGCGCCCGACCCCGTGACCCGGCCGGCCGGTCAGCCGTCGCGTTCGGGGTAGCCGAGCGGCACCGCCGAGACGTCGTCCAACGCCGTGGTGATCTCCTCCGGCAGGGTGATCCGTTCCACAGCGAGCGCGCCGAGCAGCTGCCCGACGGTCCGCGCGCCGAGGATCGGCGCGGTCACCCCCGGCCGGTCCCGGATCCAGGCCAACGCCACCTCCAGCGGCGACACCCCCAGGCCGCCGGCCGCGGTGGCCACCGCCTCCACGATGCTGGAACAGCGCGGCTCCAGGTAGGTCGAGACGAACCGCTCGAAGTGCGGCGACGCGGCTCGGGAATCCGCCGGACGGCCGTGCCGGTACTTGCCGGTGAGCACTCCGCGACCCAGCGGTGACCAGGGCAGCAGGCCGAGGCCGAGCGCGTCGCAGGCGGGCAGCACCTCCCGCTCCACGCCCCGCTCCAGCAGCGAGTACTCCACCTGGGACGCGACCACCGGCGCCCGCCCCGGCCAGGCGGTCTGCCAGGCGGCGGCCCGTGCGGTCTGCCAGCCGGAGAAGTTCGACACCCCGACGTAGCGGACCTTGCCGCTGGCCACCGCGTGGTCCAACGCCGCGAGGGTCTCCTCCAGCGGGGTGTCCGGGTCGTACCCGTGCACCTGGAACAGGTCGACGTGGTCGGTGCCGAGCCGGCGCAGCGACGCGTCCAACGTCCGCAGCAGGTGCCCCCGGGACCCGTCGCGGCGGCGGCCACTGCCCGGGCGCAACCCGGCCTTCGTGGCGATCAGCAGCTCGTCGCGGGGCACGAGGGTGCCCAGCAGCGAGCCGATCACCGACTCGGCGTCGCCGTCGCCGTACACGTCGGCGGTGTCGATCAGGTTGCCACCCGCGTCCAGGTAACTCTTCAGCTGGGCGGCCGCGTCGTCGGCGTCGGTGTCCCGGCCCCAGGTCATGGTGCCGAGCGCGAGCCGGGAAACCGCCAGCCCGCTTCGGCCGAGCGGTCGCTGTTGCATGGGTGAACCTTATTTCGAACCTGCCGCCACCGATATCCTCGCTCCCGTATCTCTGCCGGTTCTGCCGGTTCCGCCGCCGTGGGCTGCCCCGATGGAGGGGGTAGCGAAGGTGTCGAGCCGGTGATCGAGTCCGTTTTCGGCATTGCGTAACCTGGTGCGACCTGTGCCACGGATGGGGGAGGACCAGTGCGACTCGGGCTCAGTCTCGGATACCAGACGGCGTGGAGCACACCGGCCGACCACCTGGCCCTGGCCCAGGAGGCGGACCGGCTGGGCTATTCGGTGGTGTGGGCGGCGGAGGCCTACGGCTCCGACTCGCCAAGCATGCTCGCCTGGATGGCCGGCCAGACCGAACGGATCGACGTCGGCGCCGCGGTGATGCAGATCCCCGCCCGTACGCCGGCGGCCACCGCCATGACCGCCGCCACGATCGACGCGCTCTCCGGCGGCCGGTTCCGGCTCGGCCTGGGCGTCTCCGGCCCGCAGGTCTCCGAGGGCTGGCACGGTGTGCGGTTCGCCAAGCCGCTCGCCCGGACCCGCGAGTTCGTCGACATCGTCAAGCTGGCCATCGCCCGCAAGGAGGTGGCGTACGACGGGCAGCACTACACGCTGCCGCTGCCGGACGGCCCCGGCAAGGCGCTGCGGCTGGGCTTCCACCCACCACGCGAACACATACCGATCTACCTGGCGGCGGTCGGCCCGAAGAACCTGGAGTTGGCCGGCGAGATCGCCGACGGCTGGCTGGCCGTGTTCTACGCCCCGGAGTTCGCCGAGGAGCAGCTGGCCTCGGTACGGGCCGGACGGGCCAAGGTCGGCAAGGAGCTGGCCGGGTTCGACGTGGTGCCCTCGGTGCCCGTGGTGATCGGCGACGACGTGGCCTCCTGCGCCGAGTTGGTCCGCTGGTACGCGGCGTTGTACGTGGGCGGCATGGGCAGCCGTGAGCAGAACTTCTACAACCAGCTCGCCACCCGGATGGGGTACGGCGACGCCGCCCGCGACGTGCAGGACCTGTACCTGGCCAAGCGGCAGCGTGACGCCGCCGCCGCCGTACCCATGGAGTTCATCGACCGCACCTCGCTGCTCGGCCCGAAGGAGCGGGTCGCCGAGCGGATGCGGGAGTACGCTGCCGCCGGCGTCACCACGCTGTCGGTGAATCTGTTCGTGGCCGACCGGGACAGTGGTGTGCAGACCCTGCGTACCGTCGCCGAGGCACTTGATCTTTCGGGAGTCGGCGAGTGACCTGGGTTGAGGCCATCGTCCTGGGCATCGTCCAGGGACTGACCGAGTTTCTGCCGGTCAGCTCGTCGGGGCATCTGCGGATCACCTCGGCGATCTTCTTCGACCGGGACGCCGGCGCGTCGTTCACCGCGGTCACCCAGCTCGGCACCGAGGCGGCCGTGCTGATCTACTTCGCGAAGGACATCTGGCGGATCACCCGGACCTGGCTGGTCGGCATCCGCGACACGTCGGTCCGGTCGAGCCTGGACTACCGGATGGGCTGGTACGTGATCGTCGGCTCGATTCCGATCGGGCTGTTCGGTTTCCTGTTCAAGGACCAGATCAAGACCGCCGGGCGCAACCTCTGGGTGGTGGCGACCACGCTCATCGTGTTCGCCTTCGTGCTGGCGTTCGCGGAGTACTGGGGGCGGCAGACCCGCACCCTGGAGAACTTCCGGATGAAGGACGGCATCGTCATGGGCTTCGCCCAGGCCATGGCGCTGGTCCCCGGGGTGTCCCGCTCCGGCGGCACGCTCACCGCCGGCCTGCTGCTGAACCTCACCCGGGAGGCGGCGGCACGGTACTCGTTCCTGCTGGCCATCCCGGCGGTGGTGATGTCCGGCGTGTTCAGCCTCGGGGACGTCTTCGAGCCGTCCGCCCCGGGCACCTCCGTGCCGACCGTGGCCCAGACGATCGTGGCCACCCTCATCGCCTTCGGCATCGGGTACGCGGCCATCGCCTGGTTGCTGCGCTACGTCGCCCACCACACCCTGTACGTCTTCGTGCTGTACCGGGTCGCGCTGGGCACCCTGGTCCTGGCCCTGCTGCTGACGGGCGCGATCGACGCCACCTGACCCACGACCCGCCACCCGCCACCGCCGCCCGTCACGAAATCTTGGACAGTTTCCGTTAGCGGATGACGGAAACTGTCCAAGATCTCGGAGGCTGCTCCGGAACCCGCGCCGTCCCCGGCGCCGGAGACGGGTCATAGGGTGGTCCCGTGGCGATCCTTCTGCTTCTGCGACACGGCCGGACCACGGCGAACGCCGACGGCGGCCTGGCTGGCCGGCAACCGGTCGAGCTGGACGACACCGGGCGCGCCCAGGCCGCCGCGGTGGGCGAGCGGTTGCGGGCGGTGCCGTTGGCCGCCGTGGTGACCAGCCCGCTGATCCGCTGCCGGCAGACCCTGGAGTTGGCGCTTCCGCAGGCCACCCCGGTCGTCGAGGACGGGCTGATCGAGTGTGACTACGGCCACTGGGAGGGTCAGCAGCTCAAGAAGCTCGCCAAGGAGCCGCTCTGGCCGGTGGTCCAGCAGCGACCCAGTGCGGCGGTGTTCCCGGGCGGGGAGGCGATGGCGGACATGGCCGCGCGGGCGGTCGCGGCGGTTCGCTCGTGGGACGCCCGGGTGAGCGCCGAACACGGGCCCGAGGCGGTGTGGCTGGCGTGCAGCCACGGCGATGTGATCAAGGCCATCGTGGCGGACGCGCTGGGCGTACACCTGGATCTCTTTCAGCGGATCGTGGCCGACCCGGCGTCGGTGACCGCGATCCGGTTCACCCCGCTGCGGCCGTTCCTGGTCCGGCTCAACGACACCGGTGGTGATCTCCGCGCCCTGGTGCCGCCACCGCGTAAACGGCGTCGGCAGGCCACCCGCGTGGCCGACTCCGACGCCGCGGTCGGCGGCGGCGCCGGTGCGGCCTCGTGAGGCCGCGGTCGAGCGGCCGGCACGCCGCGACACCTTCGCCTGACGGCCGGCCCAGGTCGACCGAGGCCCGCCGGCGGGCCGCCACGCCCGGCCATCGCCCCTGGTATGCCGGGCGCGCCGCCCCTGGGGCGATTCGGGTCGGTGGGGTGCGCGGTGCCATGGCGGGCCGGATAGGGTCGTGGGTATGACCCACCAGGTGCACGCCTTCGAACCGCCGGAGCGGTTCGTCGCCGGGACTGTCGGGCCGCCGGGGGAGCGCACGTTCTTCCTGCAGGCTCGCGGCGGCGGTCGGCTGGTCAGCGTCGCGCTGGAGAAGGTCCAGGTGTCCCTGCTCGCCGAGAAGCTGGAGGAGCTGCTCACCGAGGCCCAGCGTCGCTTCGGGGTGGATCTGCCCGAGCTGGCGCCGGTGATCGGCGACAACGAGCCGCTGGACACTCCGGTCGACGAGGAGTTCCGGGTCGGGACGCTCGGGCTGGCCTTCGACGTGGACACCGCGACAGTGGTGATCGAGGCGATCGCCGCGGGCGAGGTGGAGCCCGAGGTCGAGCTGGGCGACGCGGACGACGAGGACGAAGACGACGACGAGGACGAAGAGCCGGACGAGGACCTGGACCGGCTCCGGGTCCGGCTCACCCCGCACGCGACCCGCCAGTTCATCGAGCGGGCCCGGCGAGTGGTCAACGCGGGCCGGCCGCCGTGCCCGCTCTGCGGCCAACCGTTGGACCCCGCCGGGCACCTGTGCCCGCGGCACAACGGTTATCACCGGTGACCTCGTCCGGCCTCCAGCCTCGCCAGGACGGCGACGCCGCGCTGCGGCTGCTGCGTGACGGCGCGCTCGACCTGGAGGGTCGGCTGGTCGACGCGTCCAACACGACGCTGCGCGGCATCCTGACCCTGGACGGGGTCACCGCCCGCTGTGTCTACAAGCCGGTCCGGGGCGAGCGCCCGCTCTGGGACTTCCCCGACGGCACCCTGGCCGGCCGGGAGGTCTCGGCGTACCTGGTCTCCCGCGCGACGGGTTGGGACCTAGTGCCGCCCACCGTGCTGCGTGACGGCCCGTTCGGCCCCGGCTCCTGCCAGTTGTGGATCGACGAGCCGGAGGACGCTGAGCCACTTGTCGGGTTCCTGCCGGCCGGGGAGCTACCGCCACGCTGGTTCCCGATCGCCGCGGCCCGCGACGACGACGGCGCCGCGTACGCCCTCGCCCACGCCGACGACCCACGGCTGGCCCGCCTCGCGGTGCTCGACGCGGTGATCAACAACGCGGACCGCAAGGGCGCTCACGTGCTGGTCGGCGACGACGACCGGATCTACGGCGTGGACCACGGGGTGAGCTTCCACGTGGAGGACAAGCTGCGGACGGTGCTCTGGGGCTGGGCCGGCAAGCAGCTGCCCACGGACGCCGTCGAGATGCTCGACGGGCTCGCCGGGCAGCTCGCCGGCGCGCTCGGCGCGGAGTTGGCCGACCACCTCACCATCAGCGAGGTGACCGAGATGGCCGCCCGGATCGACCGGTTGCGCGAGACCTGCCGCTTCCCGCAGCCGCCGGAGGACTGGCCGGCGATCCCCTGGCCGCCCATGTGACAGGTTGTCATCTTGATCACCCGTGGGGCGCTCCGGCGGCGTCGTCGGGCTGGCTAGGCTGAGCCCATGGAGTCTTGGGCGGGACACGAGGTGCCACGGCTGCCGGGCAGGGGCGAGCCACTGGCGTTGTACGACTCGGCGCGGCAGGGTGTCCACCCGAGCGAGCCGGCCGACGCGGGGAGCATGTACGTCTGCGGCATCACCCCGTACGACGCCACCCACCTCGGTCACGCCGCCACCATGATCACGTTTGACCTGGTGCAGCGGATGTGGCGGGACGCCGGCCGCCCGGTGCGCTACGTGCAGAACGTCACCGACATCGACGACCCGCTGCTGGAGCGGGCCGCCCGCGACGGCGAGGACTGGGTGGTCCTGGCGATGCGGGAGACGGCGCTGTTCCGGGAGGACATGGAGGCGCTGCGGATCATCCCGCCGGCGCACTACGTGGGCGCTGTCGAGTCCATCCCGGACATCGCCGACAAGGTCGAGGTGCTGGTCAAGGACGGCGCCGCGTACCGCCTCGACGACGGCACCGGCGACGTCTACTTCGACATCTCCGCCACCGGCCGGTACGGCTACGAGTCGAACCTGACCCGGGAGCAGATGCTGGAGATCTTCCCGGAGCGCGGCGGCGACCCCGACCGGGCCGGTAAGCGCGACCCCCTGGACCCGCTGCTGTGGCGTGGCGCCCGCGAGGGGGAGCCGTCCTGGCCGGGCGGGGAGCTGGGCTCGGGCCGCCCGGGTTGGCACATCGAGTGCGCGGTCATCGCGCTGAACCTGCTCGGTGACCGGATCGACGTGCAGGGCGGCGGCAACGACCTGCTGTTCCCGCACCACGAGGCGTCCGCGGCGCACGCCGAGCGCCTCACCGGTCAGGCGCCGTTCGCCGAGCACTACGTGCACGCCGGGATGATCGGCCTGGACGGCGAGAAGATGTCCAAGTCCCGCGGCAACCTGGTCTTCGTGTCCCGGCTGCGCGCCGACAAGGTCGACCCGATGGCGATCCGGCTGGCGCTGATCTCCGGGCACTACCGCAGCGACCGCACCTGGACCGACGACCTGCTCACCGCCGCGCAGGAGCGGCTGGACCGCTGGCGGCGGGCCGCCGCCGCGCCCGCCGGGCCGTCCGGGGCTGAGCTGCTGGCCGGGGTACGCGAACGCCTGGCCGACGACCTCGACACCCCGGGAGCCCTGGCGGTAGCCGACCGCTGGGCCGAGGCGACCCTCGCCGGCGCGACGGACGACTCCGAGGCGCCCGCCCTCTTCGCGAAGACGGTGGACGCCCTCCTGGGAGTCCGCCTCTAACCGCCAGCCTCGGCAGTGCTCGTGGTCCCACCCGCTCGGCAGGTGCTGGCGCGATTCGGCAGCACCTGCCGAGGGAACCTCTCCGACCGGGCGGGCCTGGCTGTGCTGTGCCCCTGTCGAGCTGCCCCAGCTGTGGGGCGGTGGCCGGCTGTGCGGCGGTGGCCGGCTGTGCGGCGGTGGCCGGATGTGGGCGGTGACCGGATGTGGGGCGGTGGCCGGCTGTGGGCGGTGGCCGGCTGTGGGCGGTGGCCGGCTGTGCGGCGGTGGCCGGCTGTGGGGCGGTGGCCCAATGTGGGGCCGTGGCCGGATGTGCGGCGGTGGCCCAATGTGGCGCCGTGGCCGGATGTGCGGCGGTGGCCCAATGTGGCGCCGTGGCCGGATGTGCGGCGGTGGCCAGCTGTGCGGCGGTGGCCCGATGCGGGGCGGTGGGGAGCCGCGTGGTGATGCGGTCTCCGGTCGAGCGGCCCCCAGGTCGCCTTCGGTCGCTGCGGACCCGATCGTCCGGGTAGCGCTGCCCCATATCTGGGGCAGCTCGACAGGGAACAACTACCAACTCCGTCCTCCGCCGCAGGCTTGCCGCACAGCCCGTCGACCGGTGGGGAGGGTCAGCCGAGGACCAGGCCGGGGTCGGGCTCCGGATCGGGGGTCGGGCCGGGGATCTTGTACTCCTCGGTGAGGGTGGTCATCGGGCCGGGCCAGGTGGCCTGGGCCACCTCGATCGGTTTGCGGTGTGCGTCGTAGGCGACGTGCAGCAGGTGCAGCACCGGGGTGTCCGGCCGGATCTGAAGGGTCTCGGCCTCCTCGCGGCTGGGCTGGCGGGCGCTGATCGTGTCGGTGGCCGAGACGTACCGCCGTCCGAGGGCTTCCTCGGCCTCCTGGTAGAGCGGCCGGCCGAACGCCTCGGCGCGCTCCAGCGAGGTGCCGGCGGTGTCGCGGGGCAGGAACCAGGACGCGCCCATTTCGACGGGGGAGTCGTCGGTGCGCACGAGGTGCCGGCGGCAGAGCAGGCTGGTGCCGTCGGACACGCCGAAGGCGTCGGCGACCTCGGCCGGGGCGGGGGCGTGCCCGACCGAGACGAGTTGTTGGCGGTACCGGGCGGCCAGGTCGGTGTGGTAGCCGCGGAAGCCGCCGTACCGGCCTCGGGAGAGGCGGTTGAGCCGGCGACGGGTGCCCCGGACGTACGTACCGGAGCCGGGCTTGGTGATCAGGATGCCCTCGACCCGCAGCTGGTCGACGGCGCGTTGCACGGTCTGCTTGGCGACGCCGAACATCTCGGCGATGGCCGGGATGGACGGCAGCCGCTCGCCGGGTCCCCAGTCGCCGCGGCGGACCTGGGCCTTGAGCTGCGCGGCGATCTGTCGGTGCGGGAACTCGGCGGCCCCGGGATTGATCTGCACACCCGCCTCCTTGATCACATCTAGGTTCCTAGGATGCCCTACAGGGTGTGACGACGCTACCCCTGACACACGAAAAACGGGCCCCCGGACCACGAAGGTCCGAAGGCCCGCAGCGAACGGTGTTACCAGGAACCGGCGGTGGGGCCGGCGGAGCCGCCCCGGCGGCGCAGGTACTTCTCGAACTCCTGAGCGATCTCGTCACCGGTCAGCGGGGTGATGCCCTCGTCGCCGACCCGTTCCTCCAACTCGCGGACGTACTCGCCGAGCTCGGCGTCCTGCTCGGCGGCGCTGCGCACCCGCTGCTCCCACTCGGCGGACTCCTCGGCCAGGTCGGCCATCGGCACCGGCAGGTCGACGACCTCCTCCACCCGGTGCAGCAGGGCGAGGGTGGCCTTCGGGCAGGGCGGGTTGTTGGCGTAGTGCGGCACGTGCACCCAGAACGAGACGGCATCCACGTCGGCGCGGGTGCAGGCGTCGTGCAGCACGCCGACGATCCCTGTCGGCCCGTCGTAGCGGGTGGGGGTGAGCTGGTAGCGCTCGGCGGCCTGCGCGTCGGAGGCGCTGCCGCTGATCGGCAACGGCCGCGTGTAGGGAACGTCGGCCAGCAACGCGCCGAGCAGCACCACCCGTTCCACCTCGAGGCTGTGGCAGATCTCCAGCACCTGCTCGCAGAACGTCCGCCAGCGCATGCTCGGCTCGATGCCGCGGATCAGCACCACGTCGCGGTCGGTGCCCTCCGGGCTGGCCACCATGAACCGGGTCGTCGGCCACTCCACCCGGCGGGTCTCCCCGTCGGCCATGGTGATGGTGGGCCGGCTGACCTGGAAGTCGTAGAAGTCCTCCGGATCCAACTCGGCGATCTGCCGGGCGTTCCAGACCTGCTCGAGGTGCTCGACGGCGGCGGTGGACGCGTCGGCGGCGTCATTCCAGCCCTCGAACGCGGCGATGGCCACCGGGGACCGCAGCACCGGCAGTCCGTCGAACTCGGTCACGCCGTCACCTCACCCTGCTCGTCGCGGCCGGCGCCGGGATGGCGCCCGGTCGTCATACCGTGGGGCACAGCGGCGTCCCTGTTGTCCTTCACGTCCGTCAGCCTACGTCCCGGGCGGAGGTACGGCCTGTCGGCCGCGCCGGTCGGCCGCTTCGAGGCCCGGTCATACACGAACGGACCGGACAGCGTGATCCCGCTGACACAATCTGGGATCGGGTGCCGAGGGTGGGTGAGCGGGACGGCTGTCGCACTAACCTGGACGGGTGCGGACTTCGTTGATGGATGTGCTGGCTGACCGGATTCTCATCGCCGACGGGGCAATGGGCACGATGTTGCAGGCCGCGGACCTCACACTCGACGACTTCGACGGGCTGGAGGGGTGCAACGAGATCCTCAACGTCACCCGGCCGGACGTGGTGCGCGGGGTGCACGACGCCTACCTGGCCGCCGGCGCGGACTGCGTGGAGACCAACACCTTCGGCGCCAACCTCGCCAACCTCGCCGAGTACGACATCCCGCAGCGCATCCGGGAGCTGTCCGAGGCGGGCGCGCGCATCGCCCGGGAGGCAGCCGACGCGGCCAGCACTCCGCAGCGGCCCCGGTTCGTGCTCGGCTCGATCGGGCCGGGCACCAAGCTGCCCACCCTCGGGCACGCCCCCTACGCGACCCTGCGCGACGCGTACCAGGAGAACGCCGCCGGTCTGATCGTCGGTGGCGCCGACGCGTTGATCATCGAGACCTGTCAGGACCTGCTCCAGGTCAAGGCGGCGGTGGTCGGGTCGAAGCGGGCGATGGCCGAGTTGGGCCAGTCGGTGCCGATCATCTGCCACGTGGCAGTGGAGACCACCGGCACCATGCTCGTCGGCAGCGAGATCGGTGCGGCCCTGGCGGCGATCGAGCCGCTCGGCGTGGACCTGATCGGGCTCAACTGCTCGACCGGCCCGGCCGAGATGAGCGAGCACCTGCGGTACCTGTCGCAGCACTCCCGCATCCCGTTGTCGGTGATGCCGAACGCCGGCCTGCCGGTGCTGACCGCCGACGGGGCGTATTTCCCGCTGACTCCCGTGGAGCTGGGCGAGGCCCTGGAGCGGTTCATCACCGAGTACGGCGTGGGGCTGGTCGGCGGCTGCTGCGGCACCACCCCGGAGCACATCCGGGTGCTGGCCGAGCGGCTGCACGGCGTCTCCGCCCCGGCCCGCGAGCCGCGGCACGAGGCGGGCGTCTCCTCGGTGTACCACCCGGTGCCGTTCGCCCAGGACGCGTCGGTGCTGATGGTGGGGGAGCGGACAAACGCCAACGGGTCGAAGGCGTTCCGCGAGGCGATGCTCGCCGGCGACTGGCGGGCCTGTGTGGAGATCGCCCGCAGTCAGGCGCGCGACGGCTCGCACCTGCTCGACCTGTGCGTGGACTACGTCGGCCGCGACGGCACGCAGGACATGCGGGAGCTGGCCGGGCGGTTCGCCACCGCGTCGACGCTGCCGATCATGCTGGACTCCACCGAGCCGGCGGTCGTCGAGGCGGGGCTGGAGATGCTCGGCGGGCGGTGCGTTGTCAACTCGGTGAACTTCGAGGACGGTGACGGCCCCGACTCCCGCTACGCGCGGGTGATGCCGATCGTCCGTGAGCACGGCGCGGCGGTGGTGGCGCTGCTCATCGACGAGGAGGGGCAGGCGCGTACCCAGGAGTGGAAGGTGCGGGTCGCGGCGCGGCTCATCGACGATCTGACCGGCCGGTGGGGCCTGGACCGCGCCGACATCCTGATCGACGCGTTGACGTTCCCGATCGCCACCGGGCAGGAGGAGACCCGCCGCGACGGCCTCGAGACGATCGAGGCGATCCGGGAGATCACCCGCCGCTACCCGGGGGTCAACTTCACGCTGGGCATCTCGAACATCTCCTTCGGGCTCAACCCGGCGGCCCGGCAGGTGCTCAACTCGGTGTTCCTGCACGAGTGCGTGCAGGCCGGCCTGACGTCGGCGATCGTGCACGCCAGCAAGATCCTGCCGATGTCGAAGATCCCCGACGAGCAGCGCGAGGTCGCCCTCGACCTGGTGTACGACCGGCGGCGCGAGGGGTACGACCCGGTGCAGCGCTTCCTGGAGCTGTTCGAGGGCGTCGACGTGACGAGCGCCCGCGCCAGCCGCGCCCAGGAGTTGGCCGCGCTACCGCTGGACGAGCGGCTCAAGCGGCGGATCATCGACGGTGAGCGCAACGGCCTGGAGGCCGACCTGGACGAGGCGATGGCCGGTGGCCGGTCCCCGCTGTCGATCATCAACGACATCCTGCTGGACGGCATGAAGGTGGTCGGTGAGCTGTTCGGCTCGGGCCAGATGCAGTTGCCGTTCGTGCTCCAGTCCGCCGAGGTGATGAAGACCGCGGTGGCCTACCTGGAGCCGCACATGGAGACAGTGGACGACGGCGGCAAGGGTCGCATCGTGCTCGCCACCGTGCGCGGCGACGTGCACGACATCGGCAAGAACCTTGTCGACATCATCCTGTCCAACAACGGCTACGAGGTGGTGAACATCGGCATCAAGCAGCCGATCAACGCCATCCTGGACGCCGCCGAGCAGCACCGCGCCGACGCGATCGGCATGTCCGGGCTGCTGGTCAAGAGCACCGTCATCATGAAGGAGAACCTGGCCGAGATGGCCACGCGCGGGGTCGCCGAGCGCTGGCCCGTCCTGCTGGGCGGCGCGGCGCTGACCCGCGCGTACGTCGAGGACGACCTGCGGTCGATGTTCCCCGGGCAGGTGCACTACGCGCGGGACGCCTTCGAGGGGCTGTCCCTCATGGACAAGGTGATGACCGCCAAGCGTGGTGGGGCGCCGGTGATCGACCCGGAGCGGGAGGCGGCCCTGGCGGCCCGTCGGGCCCGGCGGGAACGGCAGCGGTCGATGGTCAGCGAGTCGCTGCCGGAGCTGCACGACTCCTCGGTCCGTTCCGACGTCGCCGTCGACGTGGAGGTGCCCACTCCGCCGTTCTTCGGCACCCGGGTGGTCAAGGGTGTGCCGATGGCCGAGTACGCGGCGTTGCTCGACGAGCGGGCCACGTTCCGCGGGCAGTGGGGGCTCAACGGCGCCCGGGGCAGCAACGGCCCCTCCTACGACGAGCTGGTGGAGACGGAAGGTCGACCGCGCCTGCGGTACTGGTTGGACCGGCTGATCGCCGACCAGGTGTTGGAGGCAGCCGTGGTGTACGGCTACTTTCCCGCGTACTCCGAAGGCAATGACCTGGTGGTGCTCGACGAGAACGGGCACGCGGAGCGCGCCCGGTTCTCGTTCCCCCGGCAGCGCCAGGAGCGACGGCTCTGCCTGGCGGACTTCTTCAAGCCCAGGGGCGACCAGCTCGATGTGGTCGCGCTGCAACTGGTCACCGTCGGGCAACCCGTCAGCGAGTACGCGGCGAAGCTGTTCGCCCGCAACGAGTACCGCGACTACCTCGAGGTGCACGGGCTGTCCGTGCAGCTCACCGAAGCGCTCGCCGAGTACTGGCACCGGCGCATCCGGGCCGAGATGACCCTGCCCGACGGCCGCCCGCTGGGCCACGGCGACCCGACGGACCTGGCCGGAATCCTGCGCAACGACTACCGGGGCTGCCGGTACGCGTTCGGCTACCCGGCCTGCCCCGACCTGGAGGACCGGGCCAAGATCGTGGATCTGCTCGGGTCGGAGCGGATCGGCGTGGAGTTGTCCGAGGAGTTCCAGTTGATGCCGGAGCAGGCCACCGACGCGATAGTGGTCCACCACCCGGAGGCCAGCTACTTCAACGCCAAATAGTGGCAGCCGCTCGCCGATCGTCTCGCCCAGGGCAGCGCTGCGGCTGCAACACCTATCTGACACCCCGGATCCGCGTACGGCCCGCCAGGATCGCACCTGGCGGGCCGTACGTCGTGCTGGGTCATCAGCTGGCATCGGGGTGCTTCTGTCGCATCCCGGTTTCACACCCGGCGGCCGATGCGCCACCGCTTGCCAATGTTCCTGCACCACCAGCAGCGCTGGGAGTGCTTCGGGTTGCCGCCGGGAATCACTCGGGGATGATGAATTGGGCGGTGCTGGTGGTGTCGTAATTGACGCCGTTCTTCTCGGCGTGGTGGATGCAGTTGATCGTGACCGTGCGGGACTGGACGGGAACGCCGGTGACCGGGACGGTCGGAGACCAGAAGGTCACGTCAACGAGGGCGCCGTTGTTCTCGGAGTCATAGTCGTGGGTGGAGTAGCTGAGCACTGTGGCGGAACACCGGACGTTGATGTAGTTGGCGTCCACCCGGTCGTTGCCCCAGGTGGCGAGCCGGGAGTATCCGCGGACCTTTATGCCACCCTGACGCAGTGGCCAGCTTCCTTCGTGTCCGGTGTCTTCCAGCTGGATGACGCCCTGCAGGTTGTAGGTCGGGGTGGGTGGGGTGCCGCCGCCGCCCTCACCGCCGCCGCCACCGCCGCATTCCGAATCGATGGGGCACTCGGGGACCCACGCCTGCGCCGGCAAGGCGTTCACGCCGATGAACGCGAAACAGGCCAGCAGGGCGACCCCCAGCGTGGAAGCGCGTCTAAGCACGTCATCTCCTGTCAGCAGACCCCCGGGTAAATCACCCAGGGCGTGCGATTGGACGCGTAGAGTATGGCCGCAGGATCAGGGAGCGCGATAGGCATTGCGCGGTACGGCGCGGCAGACTGCCCCTTGTTCGCTCATCGGATGTCGTCGGACTTGCCCTTGCCGGTCAAAAGGATCTCGGCACGCCTCGATCGTTGTGCGACGTCGTCCTTTGTAGGAAACGGCGTCCGTCGAATCACCAGTTCTTTCATCGGCGCGTGTCGCACAGTGGGCGCAATGGCCTGAGGTGGCCGGATGATCCGGCTCTCTCTTGAAGAGAGTTCCGGGTATGGGTTGGTCGAGCGTCTCGCAAGCTGGGCCCGATCGATGAGTTTAGTTCGGTCGATCGGGGTGGCGGGCAACCTCGCGGACGGTGGTGATCAGGGCGGTGCCGGCTGCGGTGGCGATGCCTCGGCTCTGGTAGAGCGGTCAGGATCCCGTGCGCCACGCTCCCGCGGCACGCGGAGAAACGTGCCCCATGGGTGTAGCCCTTGCCGTCTGCGGTGGGGACCCACCCGTGAACGGTCAGCCGGACATACGCCAGGAGGCGAGTGCCACAGGCCAGCCGACCTCACTCCGTTCACGGCGAAGCGGCTGTGAATCGGGTCGGCGAACTTACTGCGGCGTCAGCGGGGCTAGGAGCTGCCCGTCCCATGACGTAGTTGGGCGAAGGCCCGGTCCGCGTCGGCGACTGCCTCGGGCTGGACATCGTGTGCGGTCCGCCCGTCTGCGATCTTCTGCCAGTTGGTCCGGGCCAGTACGCGTTGAACCGCGATCACCTGGGCGGCTTGTAGTCGGGCCCCGATGCCTCGGTCGAGGACGGCGGCCAGCGCGTCCTCGTCGTCGAGCATGTACTGCATGAGCCGTCCAGCCAGGCTCGGTGTGGTGAACACCAGTCGGTGAAACGCCACCACCTCGGGATGATCGTTGAGGCCGGTGACCGGCTCGAAGCGATCGAGACCGGCCCGGAAGCGCCGGTGCAACGCCGTCATCGGTGCCATGTCGGGCTGGCGGTCGCGTACCACGCGTGCGGGCTCGCCCTGGTGGTCCGCGAACCGGTGCAGGATCAGGTCTTCCTTCGTCGCGAAGTAGCGGAACAGGGTCGGCTTCGACACCTCGGCCGTCGCGGCGATGTCGGACACGGACACCTGGTCGAAGCCGTGCGCCAGGAACAGCGAGATCGCCGCGTCAGCGATCACGTCCCGGGTTCGCGCCTTCTTGCGGGCCCGCAGCCCGACCGGTTCGATCACCCTGCCAAGGTAACATCCATTACCGGGTTGCATTTTTAACTCGGTAACGATTTTATGGGACCATGAAACAGACAGACAACCGCCGCACCCCGCCAACGATGGCGAGGCTGCCATGACGCCTGTTGACGTACCTCCGTGCTCGTCACCGGGGCGACCGGCCGGGTCGGACGCTCCGTGATCGACCTGCTGACCGACACGGGCGTGCCGGTCCGCGCCCTCGTGCGCCGCTCCGAGGCGGCGGCGACGTTGCCCACCAACATCGAGATCGTCACCGGCGATCTCACCGTGCCCGAATCACTCGACGCCGCGATGCACGCCGTCAGTACGGTCTTCCTGGTCTGGACCGCCCCGCCGCAGACCGCGGCGGCCGTCGTCGACCGGCTGGCCGCCCACGCACAGCGGGTCGTCTACCTGTCCGCCCCGCACCCGTTCTTCCGGCAACCGAACCCGATGGCGGCGCTGCACGCCGAGATCGAGCGGCTCATCGCCGGTACCGGACTCGACTCGACGATCATCCGGCCGGGAATGTTCGCGTCGAACACCCTGCTCTGGTGGGCCGCCGCGATCCGTGCCGACAGCCCGGTCCGGTGGCCGTACGGCGCGGCCGAGACGGCCCCCATCGACGATCGAGACGTGGCGGCGGTTGTCGCACGGACGCTGCACGAGGACGGACACGCCGGCGGCGACTACGTCCTGACCGGCCCCGAGTCCCTCAGTCAGGCCGAACAGGTAGGCATCATCGGAGACGTCCTGGGCCGCCCGATCGTGTTCGAGGATCTGCCGCCCGACGAGTTCCGGCGCGAGACCCCGGAAGCCGCGCGCCCGGCGGTGGACATGCTCCTGGCCGCATGGAACGCCGCGATGGGACAGCCGGCGTACGTCACCTCCACGGTGGCCGACATCCTCGGAACGTCACCGCGAACGTTCCGGCAGTGGGTCGCCGACCACGCCACAGCGTTCACCGAGGACCCCCACCCGACACACTGAACAATTCGCAACAGCGACGGCAATCACGGCGCCTGTGCGCGGGCGGGGGCCCCGAACGGGACCTCAGAGCACGTCGACTGGCAGCGTCGAGCGGTGGGCGGATGGCGTTCGCTCCGATCAGGAGCAGATGCGGCAGCAGGGCTGCGGCGCGCGCCCGGGTCGGGTCGGGCACAGCGCGGTTCCAGAGGGTCTCGAGGAAAGTGAGCCGTGCGCTGTCGACGCGCTCGACCACGGCACGCGCACCGTCGTTCCCGATCGCCCACGCCCGCAGCGCCCGATCCAGCTCGGCGTCGAACAGCTCGTCGAGCCGCGAGGGAGGGGCCCGCAGGGCGTCGACCGGATCGACGGTCGCGAGCTCGTCTGACAGCCCATGGAGCAGAGTGACTTGGAACGACCCCTTCGTCAGGCCGAGGCGGGCAGCCAGGCGGTCGATCCGCAGACCCGCCGGTCCCTCGTCGGTCCTGCGCTCGGCCGGCTCGATGGCCTGCGTGGGCACAGCTGTCACTCTGATCCTGAGCGGACTGAGAATCACGCACCCGAGGCAGCGGGGAGGGACACGGTGCCGCGCTGGTAGGGGGTGATGTCGATGCTCATGACGAGGCCGTCGCGGACGCCGATCCGGATCAATGCGAACGGGTGCCCACCAGGGGCGATCACTGCGGCCGGGTGACCCTCAACGAGGACCGGGGCGGCGGCGGCGATGCGGTCCACGAACGCCCTGGTCTCCTCCGCGACCGCCCAAGCGCCCCGGACGACAGGCGCGGCGCCGTCCGCGAGGAATTCGAGGTCGGCCGTGCGGACGACGTCAGGCGCCAGGAGCGTGACGAGCCGAGCGATGTCGCCGCCACGCGCCGCGGCGAGGAACGCGTCGATGATCTCCATCTGGTGGGCGGACCTCGGCAGGTCGACCGCGCGAGCGTCCCTGAGCCGGATCCGCGCTCGACTCGCGAGCTTCTTCGCCGCGGCCACCGTCGTGTCGAGCACGGGCGCGATCTCGTCGAACGGGACGGCGAAGAGGTCATGCAGCACGTAGGCCACCCGCTGCGGGGGAGACAGTTCGTCGAGCACGACCAGCAGCGCCCGGGAGACGTCCTCACGGCGGACGAACGCCTCGTCGGCTGCGAGCTGCTCGCCGGGGATGTCGTCGGCCTTGAGCGGGACCTCGTGTCGGCGATGGCGGGCGCGAAGCTGGTCGAAGCACAGGCGTGCCGTCACCGTGGTGAGCCAGCCCTCGGGGTTGACCAGTTGCGCGCGGTCGGCCGACCGCGCGCGCAGCCAGGCGGCCTGCACCGCGTCTTCGGCATCGTTATGTGAGCCGACGATGCGATAGGCCAACGACATCAGTCGGGCCCTCGAAGCCTCGAAGTGTTCGACGAGTTCCACGTCTGGTCACCTTTCGTGCGTGCTGGGCGTCAGAAGGGGCGAGAGACCACAACCTGATGAACCCGCGCACGTGGAGGCACCTATGAGTTTACCGATTGCTCGATCGCGCCGGCGCGCGTCATGATCGCCGTACTGGAGGGCGTCTTGGTCGTCGTGACCATCCTTTGCGCCCTCGCCAACGCCATCGAGGTGACCGCAAAGGTGATCAGGGCGGACTTCGTGATGCGCAACTGCGCCGAGGTCGGGCTGTCCGCGCGGTGGATCCCCTACCTGGCGGTGGTCGAGGGGGCCGGCGTCGTCGGTCTGGTGCTCGGCCTTCTCGGCGTACGTCCCTTCGGATTGGCCGCAGCCGTCGGCCTCGTCCTGTTCTTCGTCGGCGCGATCCTGGCTCACGCCCGCGCGCGGGTGTTCCACAACATCGCGTTTCCCGCGGTCTTCCTCGTCCTCGCCGTCGCCGCCGTGGGGCATTTCGCGTCGACGAGCGCCTGATCAATTTCCGATCGGCCTTTGCGGTGCGGGGGCTGAGGGTCCGTGTGCCGGGGCCGCCGATGCCCGACCTCGACCACCCGGCCGGCGATCCGTCCACGGCCGGAGCTTGTCGGGATGGCGTACCGCCCAGATGCGCTTGATCCGATTGTCGACGACCTCGAACGCGTACACCGACACGGTGACGTCGTCCTGCTGGGCGATCAGGCCGGGTTGGCCGTTGACCGTACGCTCCAGAATCGTCAGGTTCCGAAGTCTGCCCTCGAGATGGACCAGGGAGCGCACGATCTGCTCGGCACCTTCGATCGGGCGGAGCACGGCGCCGACGACGCCGCCGCCGTCGGCGATCGCAGTCGCGTCCGGGTCGAGAAGGCCGATCAGGGCGTCGATGTCCTGGGCTTCCCAGGCCTGCTTGAAACGCCTGACGATGTCGGCGCGCCGGGCTGTCGAGGTCGCGGGGGCCTGCGCCGTGCGAACGCGTCGGCGGGCCGAGGAGGCCAACTGGCGGCATGCCGCCGGGGTACGGCCGACGATATCGCCAACTTCCGCGAAGGAGTAGCGGAAGACATCGTGCAGGACGAACGCTACGCGCTCGGCCGGGGTCATCGATTCGAGCAATACGAGGAAGGCCATGCTGATCGATTCGTCGAGGGTAACTCGGTCGGCCGGGTCGACGGTGGTGACGTCCGTCCGTCCGGCGATCCATTCCGTAGGTTCGGGAAGCGGTTCGGGGATCCATTCGCCCACGTAGGTCTCTCGCCTGGCTCGTGCCGAGGAGAGCACGTTGAGGCAGATCCGGCTGGCGACCTTGGTCAACCAGGCGCCGGGGGACTGGATGGCTTCCTGCTGTTCTCGGGGCATGGCGTACCAGCGGGCGTAGGTCTCCTGGACTGAATCTTCGGCGTCGGCCAGGGAGCCGAGGAGCCGGTAGGCAAGATTGATCAGCTGACGCCGTTCGTTCATGACCGCGGTCAGGCTCGGATCGGGTCGGGCCTGTCCTGGCTCGGATCGGGTGGTCATGATCTCGCCGGCTCCTTCTGGTCGCTTCTGCCCTCAGTTGGTTCGACAAGACAGCACACCGAACTGTGAGGTTCGCTCGTCGCCTCACATTTCGAGGGGCTCTGTTGTCGTACTACTGAGACGAACACACATCCAGCGGGCTTCGCCCTCGAACCTGACTGGCCGCTCCCGTTTAGAGGATCGCCGATCGTCACGACCGAAGTCGCTCACCGCCTGGCAACGAGAAAACCTTTGCACGTATGAGATCGATGTGACGAGAAGAGTGAGATGCAGACTCGCATGGCCAAAGCTCTCCAGCATTCCGCCGACGGGAAGTCGGCCATCATCACACGAAGCGGCTGGACCTGGAGCCGGGCCCGCTCCATCGCCTTTTGGGTCACCACGTTCGTCGTCGGTTTCGAGTTGACTGCCGGATCGGTGTGGAACCTGCTGACGATCGAATGGGTGGAGGTCCAGTTGCACCACCTGGGATACCCGCACTTCTTCGCCTACGTCCTTGGTGCGTGGCAGGCGGGTGCGGCCGTCGCGATCATCGCGCCGGGGCTCCCGTTGCTCAAGGAATGGGCCTACGTGGGCGCCTTTTTCCTGTGGTCGGGTGCCGTGGTGTCGCACCTGTCAGTCGGTGACGGTCTTCAATCGTGGGGGGTGCCCTTGATGTTCGGTGCCTGCGCCATCGCGTCGTGGGTGCTGAGGCCAGCCGACCGTCGGCTCCCGCAGACGCGGCTCCGTCGGGACCGCTTTGCCGTCGCTGGGCAGGGTGACGCCGGTTCGCCGGATATCCGTCCTCGCGCGTGGGAAATCCGTCCTCGTGCCTGGCTTGTTCCGATCGGGCTCCTCGCCGTGCTGTATGCCGTCTCGTTCCTCACGCTGCCCGTGATGGAAGACGTCATGCGCGAGCAGGCAGTCGAGCTCGGCTGGATCAACGAGTAGCCATCGTTCGGTAGAACTCGGAGCGGGACACCGCCAGGACCCGGCACAGCCGCTTGACGCCGAAGGCGGCGCGGTGGGTGGAGATGAACAGGAAGCGGCTGGTCACCGAACCGCGTCCGGCCCGACGAGCGGACCAAGTCGACCATGTCACGCTGACTCCTCCAGGATTCGCCATGGCGATACTCACACTCGGTGCACAGTGGCCGGTAATCCGTCACGCATATGCGAGCATCGACGCACGCTACGTAAGTGCGGCCGTTGGGTGGTTGGGGGAACATGCCCAAGAGTCAGGTGCGGCGTGACCAGTTCGGAGGCCTCCTCCGGACCCTCCGCTTGGAGCGGCGGCTGACCCAGGAGGAGCTTGCCGAGGCGGCCGGTTCCAGTGTCCGCGGCATCCGGGAGATGGAGCGCGGCCGGGTGCGCAGCCCACAACGACGGACGGTGGTGCTGCTCGCCGACGCCCTGCGGCTGGCCGGGGCGGACCGCGACCGTTTCGTCGCCCTGGCCCGGGTCGAGCGGCAGCCGCACGACCGAGCGGCGGTACCGGACAACCGTGTCGCGGTGCCGGGCGACCGCGCGGAGGTGCCGCACGATCGCGTGCAGGTGCCGCATGACCGCCCTGCCGTGGTCGTACCTGGGGAACTGCCCGCCGCCGTTCCGGACCTGGCCGGCCGGGCGGAGATCCTGGAACGACTCGCGGCGCTGGCCGACGACATTACCGCGGGACGGCCGGACACCGCCTCGGTGGTGGTGCTGCACGGGCCGCCGGGGATCGGCAAGACCAGCCTCGCCGTCGTCGCTGGACATCGACTCAGCCCGGCCTTCGCCGGCGGACAGCTCTTCGTCGACCTGCAGGGCGCCTCGCCGGACGGCCCGGTCGACCCGGCCGATGCGCTGGCCGGATTGCTGCGGTCGCTCGGGGTGCCGGACAGCCGGGTGCCGGTGTCGCCGGCTGAGCGGGGTGGTCTGTTCCGCACCCTCACCCGGGACCGTCCGTTGCTGGTGGTCCTGGACAACGCCGCAAGCGAGGCACAGGTACGCCCACTGCTGCCGGCCGGGCGGGGATGCCTCGCGCTGGTCACCTGCCGGCGCCCACTGACGGGTCTTGCCGGTGCGGTCCGCCTGCCGCTCGACCTGCTCGCCCCGGCAGCCGGTCGACTGCTGCTCGCGGCGATCGTCGGTGCCGACCGGATCGCCGCCGAGCCGGTAGCGGCCGACCAACTCGTCAAACTCTGCGGCCGGCTGCCGCTGGCCGTCCGAATCGCCGGCAACCGCCTCGCCAGCCGACCGCAGTGGTCGGTCGGTTGGCTGGTGGACCTGCTCCGCGACCAGCGTCGGCGGCTGACCGTGTTGACCGCTGGAGACCTGGGCGTCCGATCAGCGTTCGAGGTCTCCTACCGGCAGTTGGAGCCCATGGTCGCGCGAGTGTTCCGGCGGGCCTCGCTGATTCCCGGCACCGACTTCGAACCCGCGCTGGTCGCCGCCGTGGCCGGCACCGGCGAGGAGGCCGCGGCGGCGGCCCTGGAGGAGTTGGTCGAGGCCGGTGTCCTCCTGACCGTGGGGGACCGGTACCAATTCCACGACCTGGTCCGGCTCTACGCCCAGGAACGCCTCGACGCCGAGGAACAACAGGCCTGCCGGACGGGGGCGCACGATCAGATGGTCGGCTGGCTGCTGCGGCGTACCCGGCAGGCCGGCTTGATGTTCGAACCGGTCGCCTGTCGGGCCGACTCCCCGTTCGACGACGATCGGGCGGCGGCGTACTGGTTGGATCGGGAGTCCGGCAACTGGCTGGCGGCGTTGCGCGACGCGGCCCGGCGCGGTCGGCACGCCGACGTGGTCGCGGTCACCAGGGCTCTGCACTGGTACTCGGACGCCAACAGTCACCGGCACTCCTGGGACGAGATCTTCTCGCTGGGAGTGGCCGCGGCCGGGGCCGCCGGCAGCCCCCGCGACGAGGCCGTACTGCTGAACTTCCTGGGCTGGGCCCGGTACTTCTGCCGGGACCGCAACACTGACGGGCTGGCGGCCCTGGCCCGGGCGTTGGAACTGGCCCGGCGGATCGAGGACCGCCGGGAGGAGGCGTGGGCGCTGACCTACACCGCCGCCATCCTTATCCGGGTCGGCCGCGGCGGGTCGGCCATCGACCATTGCCGCCGGGCCATGCGCCTGTTCCGCGAGATCGGGTACGCCCTCGGCGAGCACAGCGCGGCGAGCGCGCTGGGCGGAGCGCTGGCCGCGCTCGGCCGGTTCTCCGAAGCGGCCGAGTTGCACCGCGACGTGCTGGCGTTCTACGTCCAGGGCAACGGTCTCAGCCGTACCGGCGCGGCGGTGGCCCGGGCCGGCGCGATGATGAGTCTCGGCGCGGATCTGGCCGGGATGGGCCGTTGGCGGAACGCCGCTGACGAGTACGCCCGCGCCCGGCGGGTGTTCAACCGGTGCGGCGCGACGTTCAGTGAGGCCATCGCGATCCATCGCTACGGGCTCGCGCTTCAGGAGTTGGGCGAGGTCGACGCGGCGGCCGAGGCGCTGCGGGCGGCGCTGGCCCTGTATGCCGCGCTGTCCTGCCCGTGGTGGGAGGCGCAGACTCTGTCCGCGCTCGCGGCGCTGGCCGGCTCGGCTCCAGGCCGGGCCGCCGACGCCCGGCTGCTGCGCCAGCGGGCGCTCGACCGGTGCGGCGAACTGGACGCCCCGGAGGTGCGGACCCTGCGCGCCACCCTGCGACGCGAACTGGCCGAGTCCTGATCCCGGACACGCACCGGGCCCCGCCGACGATGCGGCGGGGCCCGGTGTGCATGGACAGGGGTCAGTTGCAGGTGGTGCCGTTGAGGGTGAACGGTGCCGGGGTGGCGGGCGAGCCGTTCGCGGTGAAGCCGAAGTTGACGGCGCCGCCGGTCGGGATGGTGGCGTTGTGGTTCTCGTTGGTGACGGTCACCGCTGGGCCGGCCTGCTGGAAGACGCCGTTCCAGTGGCCCTGGACGAGTTGTCCACCCGGGAAGGCGAAGCCCAGCGACCAGCCGTTGGTGGCCGGGCCGTCGTTGTAGACGGTGACGCTGGCGCTGTAGCCGGTGCCCCACGAGTTGGTGACGACGAAGGAGACCCGGCAGGTGCTGGCGATCGTCGTCGCCGGCACGAGGTTGCCGTAGTCGTCGCGGGCGGTGGCGAAGTCCTGGAACCCGAAGCCCGGACCGGCCGATCGGGTGGTGGTGCCGGCGGCGAGCACGGTGCCGTTGGCGTTGACGGCGTAGACCGGGCCGCCACTGTCGCCGCCCCGTGCGGACTCGTCGCCGTCTAGCTGGGTGGCCTCGACGAGGTCCTCAATGTCGTCGTAGTGGTAATCGACCCGCAGGTTGCAGACCGGACCGCCGATCTCACCCGCGGAGGTGTACCCGGACTGGCACAGCAGTTGGCCGGGGAAGACCTCGGTCCAGCCGACCACCTGGGCGCGGACCTCGTCATTCTGACCGCCGACGTAGAGGTGGCCGCCGGGCGTCGACGTCGAAATGATCATTGTGTCGTGGTTGTCATTGCTGTCGACCGCGTAGCCGACCAGGGTGCCGGTGCCGGTGGTGGTGTTCCAGCCGACGTGCCAGGGCGAGCCGATGGCTCCGCAGTGCTCGGCGGTGAGGATGTAACCGGCGTTGGTGTCCGCGTTGCGTACGCCGAAGCCTGCGGTACACCCGGGCGTGGTGAACCCGATGCCCGCCCCGCCGTCGAACGGCGCGGAGTCGTTGGCCCGTGACCGTTCGACCATCCGGTCGCGTTCGACGAAGCTGGTACGGACGCCGGTGACCGGTAGCTTCGGCAGCTTGGCGCCCGGAGTGTGGTCGACGGCGATCTCGATGCCGGTACCGTCTGTGCGCAGCCTGACCGAGTGGCTGGCGTCCGCCGGTTCGGCTTCCACCACCGGGGTGAGTCTGGCGGCCGCCTTGCGCAGTTCGGCGCGGGAGTAGGTGGCGTTGGCCACCTCGACCTGCGCGGTGCGGCGGGCGGCGGTGACGGCTGCGGCGATGTCGGTGGGCGGCGCACCCTTCCACCACAGGGTGACGTGGTCGTCGACCAGGCCGATGCCGGCATAGCCTCGTGCCGGCCCGCGTTCCACCGCGGTGCGGATGACATTGGCCGCGTCGACCAGTGGGGCCTGGGCGACCATCTGGTCCAGGGTCTGTGCCGGGATGATGTCGAGGAGGGACTTGGCGGCCCCGGCGGCCCCCGGTTGGCCGGACTCCGCGTACGCGGAGGTGGGACCGGTGAGCGCCGTCGCGCCGACCAGTGCCCCGACGACCACCGTACGGGTGATCGCTTTCCGTATTGATGTCATGCCGCTGAGTCAAGCAACGTCCGCTGCCGGGAGACAGGCAGGACGCCCGGCAGGAGTCAACATGCCGGCGGTCCTGCCGGCAGTCGTCCGTGGGTTGCCTCCCACACTGCTCGGCGTGCCCGGATCGGTGCTCGTGCTGAACGCGGCTGATGTGTGTGGCTGCGCTGACCTGCACCTCGTTGACGAGCCGGTCGACCTCGACCGGGGGTGCGGGCCTGGATGGGCCCGGGGTGCAGATCACCGGCGGGTCCCTTCGCGTGTCGCCGGCGGCGGGGAAGCGTGACGGGCGGGCGCATTCCCGGCCCGGCTGTCGTCCTACCGTCGTTCACATGGCCACGACCGAGGACGACGAGCAGCAGGTGTTTGCCGGGACGACCTCGGCGATCTGGTGATACTGGGGCCGTGCAGGAACAGGGTTCGTGGTGGACGTTCTTCTTCGCGAATCCCGACGTTGCCGATGACGGGCTGCCCCGCTGCTGGGACCAGCCGGCCGATCCACAGGTCTAGCCAGGGGCCGTGTGTCACCCAGGTTCTGACAACGATCTATCCCGCAGCTCCTCAGACAGGAGACTGTGCTGCGGCGTTGGCTGGTCCGACCACGTGTGGGACGAATCCGTCTCCGCACACGCACGACAGTTGGCTCTGGTGCCTCCGTCGGGAACCTCTGAGTGCCTGCGGGCGCACTCGAACTCGGGCCGAGAGTGGACCATTGCCGCCAGGACGCCATGCACGAGGGGAAGGCCGCCCAACTCGCTGATCCCGAACCAGGCGATGTCGTCATGCTCCTCAGGTGCCCGGTTGGTGGGAGAGCCCACCCAGTTCGCCACCTGCCAGACGCCCACGTGGACGGCGTCCGCACCGGTGCCGTCATGCAGGACGCCCAGCCGTGCGGCCGACTCCGTCGCGATGTGGACACCGAGCTCTTCGTGCATCTCACGCGCGAGGGCCTGTAGTTCCGACTCACCCGCTTCGACCAGCCCTCCGGGCAGATCCCAGACATCGGGGTATGCCCGTTTGGTCGGCCTGCGGTGTACCAGCAGGACCGCGCCGTTTTCCACGAGTGCGCCTGTGACGACGACATGCATGGCGGGATTGGAGCACAGGCCTGGGACAAGCTCACTCTGAGCGATGTCTCGTTCATCGGCCGGCGACCAGGCGCCCATGTCGGCGGTCGTCAAGCCTTCGGGCAGCGCGGCCTCACGTCGAATTCTGAGCTGTCAGCCGGTTCAGGATGGTTCGGGCCAGCGCGGCGAGCCGGGTTCGCAGGTCGTCGTCGGCCCGCCCGCCGAGGTCGTCCTCGAGACGCCTGGCCAGGGCGGCGACCGACGGGAGCAGGTCGTCCAGCGTGCTGCCCTCGTGTCCCACGACGTAGAGACGATGGGTTCCCACCTCGGCGGGGATGCTGCGATCGAGAATCCGCTCGCAGGTGTCGGCCGCGAGCAGCGCCACCGCCGTCGACAGCTCCGGCTCCGGGAGTCCGAGTTCGACGGTGACCGCGGCCAGGTGCCGATTCGCGTCATGCGGCGGCAGTGTCCGAGCTGACTCTGCCGCGAGCGCCACCACGGCGTCGCCGTCGACGCCGGCCACCAGAAGATCGCAGGCCAGCATCACCGCGTGGTGCGGGTCGACGTGGTCGATCAACGCCCGGGCCTGTTCGGTCCGGAGCCGGCGAAGGAGGTCGTCATCCACGCGCCGAGGCTACGGGACGCTTCGCCGGTGCCTGCCTGGGCCAGGATCGCATCGTCACCAGCACCCGCCTGGCACCGCTGGGTCGTCACCAACGAGCCGTGGCCGGCAATCTTGCTACGGAAGAGGCTGTGGTGGCCTAATGAATTGGCGATCACGGCCACTGACTCTGGCCCCGGGGCCGGCAGCGCGCAGGATGACGTCGAGCACCAGGTCAGGGTCGGCTACGTAGGCTCCGCTGGCCCAGGCCGCGTTCGGCTCGATCACCGCCCAGCGGCCGTCGATGACCCCCACATCCACCACGATGGCGGTGGGAAGCGTGTGACCGAATCCGGCCAACAGGTCAGCTCCGAAGGCGAGCGCGTCGGCTGGTGCGGGGCCGAGGCGCAGCTTTCCCTGCTCGGCGTACTGACTGCCGGCATGGACCGCGCCGTCGAGCAGGTGCAGCCGGTACTCGGCGGCAAAGTCGACGATGTCGCTGACCAGGACGGGAGTCTGCCTGTCGACGGCGTCAGGGCCCGGCAGGCGGGAACCGTCCGTATAGATCATGGCCCGGATGGTCTTGTCGTTCGGTGACTTGACGAACGCGGGTCGACGCAGGCCGTACGCCTCGCCGATCGTGAGCACTCTGATCTCCCGGAGCGTGACGTCCCGAGGCAGTCCGGCGAGCCAGTCGGGTGGGGCCTCCAGCGGGGCGATCCCGAGCAGTGGGGCGACGACATCGGCGAAGGCCGGCCCGGCGTGCAGGTGGTCGGCGTGCAGACCAGCGGGCACCTCGAAGGTGGCGAGCTGCACGGTGGGCAGCCCTCGTCGATGTGCGGCATCGCGCAACTGCTGTGCCGAGGCGGTCAGTCGCGGTGGCAGGACGAGCGTCACGGACGAGGATCCTGCCGTATCGGGTGGCGCTGCCACAGTCGTTATCCGTGGCTTGTCGCCGTCGCGCTGCCTAGGCTGCTGCTCGGATGCGAGGATCCGTGGCCATGGGCCTAGCCGATGCTCTCGCTGAGTGGACGGACGTGGACGGCGCCCAGTACGAGTTGGGCAGGACTGTGGGCCTGTTTGCGGATCGCACGTTCTTACAGGTCAAATGGGTGTTCTGGTCGGACAATCCGGTCGGTGAGGCGCTCCTCGACATGCTGCACACGTTGGTGAGGGCAGGTGTTCTGGAGCACCGCGACGAGCCCGACCACCAGTTCCGCTGGAAGACCGCGGCACCGTCAGGCTGCTAGCCTGCTGCGCTGATGACACAGATCGGCAATCGGGACACCTTCGCCGTCGAGGTCGGCGAGCCGGTGTCTCCCAACCTCCGCGTCGTCGACCTGTGGGCGGCAGGCAAAAGGCTGACGGCCTATGACAACGTCGCCTACGTACCGTCCCTCTGCCACTACCTGCGCTCTGCCTCCGCGCAGGTCCGTCGGCGCGAGATTCGGCCCTGCCCCTTCCCCGGACGATCGCCGGAGGAGATCTTCCGGCGGCTTGAGGCCGACGGAACAGAATTCCGCGAGCGGTACTGGTTCCTGCAGTGGAGCGAGATCGTCGACAACGTGACGCCCTACGCCTACCTCGACGATGACCTGACGATCGTCTTCGCGTTCGGGCGAGCGAGCCATCTCTTTCCCGACGACGTGGGCAAGATCTTCGTCGCCAGAATCCCACCAGACAGTTTCGCGGCCACTCTCGACCGAGCGGTCGACCTGCTGGACGACGCACCGGTCGGCTGAGGCTCGACAAGAATGCCTTCAAGTCCACGTGCAACATGCGCCGCGGATGTCGAGAACGGCGGGGCGGCTCCGTCCCAGGGGCGGATGCGGCAACAGCACCGCACCAGACCAAGGGAGATCCAGCGTGGCGATCCAGCGGATGGACAACGTCCTCATCGTGGTCGAGGACCTTGACGCGGTCATCGCGTTCTTCGTCGAACTCGGCATGGAGGTGGAGGGCAGGGGGCCCGTCGAGGGGCGGTGGGTGGAGCGGGTGATCGGGATCGACGACGTTCGGCAGGAGGTCGCGATGCTGCGGACGCCGGACGGCCACGGCAAGGTCGAGCTGGCGATGTTTCACACGCCCGAGGCGATCAGGGCCGAGCCGAAGGATGCCCCGGCGAACACGCTGGGCATTCGTCGCATCATGTTCGCCGTCGACGACGTCGAGGACGTCATCGCCCGCCTGCGTACGCACGGGGCCGAACTCGTCGGTGAGGTGGCGCAGTACGAGAACATCTTCCGGCTCTGCTATGTCCGTGGCCCGGAGGGCATCATCGTCGGACTGGCCGAACAGCTCAGCTGAGGGCCTGCGCAGCGAGGGTCAGGCCGGGATGTCGGCGACCATCGTGTCCGCGTTCTCGAACGACTCGACAGTGCGGAACCCTTCGGCGGCGTAGAGCCCCGCTGCGAAGTTTGCCCGCTCCACACTCAGCGACACCCGACGGATGCCGCGTGCGCGCGCGGCGTCCAGGGCGGCGCGCAGCAGCATCCGACCCACCCCCCGGCCGCGCCACGACTCCACCACGCCGATGGTCAGCTCCGGCACATCGTCGCTCACGTACCCGTAACCCGGATCGGCGGCGGTCAGGTGCCGCAACCAGGCCGCGCCGACCGGCTGACCGGCCGACTCCACCGCGACCACCCCGATGTCGTCCGGCCGCATCCACCCGGTGACGTAGTGCGCCAGCGCGGGGTCAGCGAGGATCCGCTCGCGAGACCAGTTGCGTTCCGGCAGCCAGTTCACGGCCTCCATGAGCATGTCGACAAGGAACGGGCGGTCGGTGGCGGTGGCGGCGCGGACATCGACGTCATGCACCGCCACACCCTGTCACAGGACCAGACCTCGCCGCGCGCCGGGCGCAGGGCACCCCGCGGGTCCCCGCACCGGCCGCGGTGGGGGTTCTGGTTACGCTCGGGGCATGTTCCGTGCGGCCCGGCCCGACGACTTCGCGCAGATCATCCGCCTCTACCGGCAACTGAACCCGGACGATCCGGTGCTCGACGACGGCTCCGACGAGGCGGCCTTCCAGCAGATCGTCGGCACACCAGGGCTGCACCTGTTCGTCCTCGAACTGGACGGGGTCGTCGTCGCCACGACGTACCTCAACCTGATCCCCAACCTCAGCCGGTCGGCGTCGCCCTACGCGGTCATCGAGAACGTGGTCGTCGACGAGTCGCGGCGCGGCACCGGGCTCGGCCGGCAGATCATGGCCGGCACGCTCCAGGCCGCCTGGGACGCGGGCTGCTACAAGGCGATGCTGATGACCGGCTCGCGCAACCCCGCGACGCACGCCTTCTACCGCGCCTGCGGGTTCTCGGCCGACGTCAAGACCGCGTACCTCGCCCGACCACCGGCATCCGGAAGCTAGGCGGGGAAGGTCTCGCGCAGCGCGGAGTCCAGTGACCGGCCGGTCGTCGGCTCGACGAACAGGTCGGCGAGCAGCAGGTCGGCGAGGTAGGTGGGGTTGATGCCGGACTCCTTGCCCCCGAGGCCCTGCAACGCGCCGCCGAGTCGCAGGGCGGCCCGTGCCGCGCCGGCCGGCAGTCGGGTGACCCGGCGGCGGCGGCCGACCGCCTCCGCGATGCGCCCGATCATGTCGGGCCAGGTGAGGTTCTCGTCGGCGACCGGGATGTTCGCGCCGCTGGCCTGCTCCAGAGCGTCCGCCGCGACCTCGGCCACGCTGCGCGCCGAGGCCGCGGCGCTCCCGCCGGTCGGCGCGGCAAGTGGGGTACGTGACCGCGCCCACCGGTCCAGCGGCCCCGCCCAGTTCGGCAGCCGGTCACCGGCCCGACCGAAGACGAAGGGCAGTTCGAGGACGGCGACCGGCAGGTCCGCGCCGGCGGCCGCCCGCCCCTCCCGGGCCTGCTCGATGCGGCACCTGATGTACGTGTGCCGCTCGGCGAGCCGCCACTGCGGATGCAGCCTGTCGAAATAGGTGTAGTACGACCCCATCACGACCGCGCGGGTGAGACCCTCCAGGCGGGCGGCGGTGCACAGGCGTACCACCGGTTCGACGTTGGCGTTGCGGAACTCCGGGTAGATCGGCTTGGGCAGCGGCCGCTGCTCGTCGGTGCGGGTGGCGTACACGACACCGTCGTGGCCGGCGAGCAACTGTCGCAGCTCGTCGATCGAGGTCGACCCGACATCGAGCCGGTGATCGACCCCCGGCTGGGCCGTCCGCGCCACGGTGGTGGTGGCATGGCCGCGCTCGCGCAGCACGTCCACGACATGAGCGCCGATCAGGCCACTGCCACCCACCACGAGAATCCGCACGGTGCATCGTCCAGTCTGGACCCGGGTGCTTGTCAAGCCACGGCGTGAGCCGTCGACCCGACGCCGGTCACTGCTTGTTCTTCGCGACGTTGTAGATGTCCCAAACGTCGTCGTCGAAGTAGGGGCCGTACATGTTGCCGGAGAACTTGTACGACATCACCGAGTTGACGTACCCGAACCGGAGGGTGTTGTCCCAGGCGCGCAGGAACGGGCCCCCGCTGGCGCCTCGGTTGAGCGGGCAGTCCTTCAGTTTGACCCGCTGCACGCCGGCGGCCTTGATGTTGCCCTGGGCGTAGTACTGCGACAGACCGTCGTACGGGGCCTCGGCCGGATAGCCGAGCAGCAGAGCCGAGAGCGACTTCGACTTGTTGACGCTGAGCCCCTGCCCGCCGGTGACGTCCACGAGCCGGTCGCCGTGGAGCGGGTGCATGGTGACGAACGCGAAGTCCCACCAGAGGTAACCCCAGTCCACCCAACCCTCGACCGAGGTGAACTCCTTGGCGAACCAGAGACCGTGCAGCTCCTCGCCCTCGGTGTACTCCGGCGCGTACGCCCAGTTGTCGTACCAGACGGATCCGCCGTCCCCCGGGTGTACGCAGTGCCCGGCGGTGGACACCAGGTTCGCCTGGGGGTTGTTGATGGTCCCGCCGGAGCAGAAGAAGTCGTCGCCGTTGTGGGTGAAGAAGACCCGACCGACGCCGGGTGAGGCGTTCACCGCCTGGGCTTCCGGGCCGGCGCCCGCTGATGTCGCCAGCGGACCGGAGGCCGGGGACCGGGGCGCCGCGGGCGTGGCCACGTCGCGTGGGGCGCCGATCCGGCCGGGGCGGTCGGCGGCCTCGCCGTCGAGGGTGTCGGCCCCGTCCGGCAAGGGGGCGGGTCGTGCCGCGCGCATGCGTTCCGGCGTCCAGTAGGCGCGGCCCAACGACGCCGCGGCGTCCGCGTCGGTGGACACCCGTCCGTGGATGGTGGCGCGCGCCTCGGCCACGGTCGCGGACGCGGTGGACGAGCCCGCCGGCGCGGCATCCGCCCGGGCCGGCGGCTGAGCGACGGCGATGCTGGCCAGCAGCATGGCGCCCACCGAGACGAAGCCGAGTTTCCTGCGCACGGGACCCCCTGAGATTGGTGGTCAGAGCCACTACGCTCCGACATCGCACCGCTCACGCTAGGTGCTGCCGGTCGGTCCACAGTGGTCCTGTCGTGTACGGTCGGTGACGGTTGCCTGACTGCGGAACGTGCCGCATCGTGCCTGAGAAACCTTCACGAATCCGGGGTAGGGGATGCCTGAGCCGCGCGCCTTCTGGCTGGACGAGCAGTTCGACCGCGAGCGCGGCACCGACGCGGGCGGCCGCTTCGAGGCCGAGGTGCAGAGGCGGCTCGACGACTTCGCCGACAGTTGGGGTGACATCTCGCCGGTGGGCTTCGCGGCGACGGCCTGGCGGGTCGCCACCGAGCTGTCGCCCGGCTTCGTCCGCTGGCATCGGCGCATCGTCTCGGCGACCTGCACGAGAAGCCCGTGGGACGGCAGCATGGTCTGCGCGGTGACAGTGATCTCCCGCTGGCCAGCCGAGCTCACCTGGACCAGACAGTGGCAGCGCGACCGCGGCTGGCGGGACTGGCCCCAACTGTTCGGCCAGTACACGACCCCGACGGAGCAGGATCAGACGCGCAGCCCACACCTGCGGGCGATGCTCCACGTCGAGGCGCCGGTGCCGCTCGACCAGCTGCCACCGGCCCCGGACGGTCCGGCCGACGAGGTCTCTACCGCGGCGCGTCGAGCAGTGGTGGTGCTGGCTCGGGAGCTCAACGACCTTCTCGCGCCGATGATCGGCCAGCTCGACGCCGGGGTGCCCGCGCCCTAGTACAACCTGGGCATGGCGCTACGGATGCTCGGGCGATTGGCGGAGGCCCGCGAGCACCCGGGCGTCGTCCAGCTTTGTGCAGCCCGAACCGTCGCGGTCCGGGCCGGCGCAAACGTTGGGCCGGGGAACGACGGCGATTTTCCGCTTTCCCGGAACAACCGGCGGTGGCGTCGCGCATCGGGCCCGCGCTGATTTTTGGTGCGCGCCGGACAGCGCGCCGCGGGTCGACCGGCCGAGCGACAACGTTGTGCCACCCGCGAATCGCGCCGGCCATTTCGCCACCCCTCTGTCGACTGACCCGGACAACCGCCGCGTCGCTGTGACGACAAATCGCGCTGAGCCGGATTTCGGCCGTTTCCCGGCCGTATCCCGCCGCATGTCGGGCACACCGGCAGGCGCGTGCCGAGCCGCTGCCGGCGACGGGCGACCGTCGTCGTCGACGAGTGGCACCCGCCGACCACAGGCACCGTAATCGCTGCGTGTGAGCAGGTGAACACGGTCGGCGATTCCCCGCGTCACGAGGCATCATCCGTACGGCCATCGGTGCCCGACCGCATGGTGAGGCCCGGGTCCCCCCGGCGCAAGGGGGTGCTGATACCACCCCGCTGGCAATCCCTGCAGAAGGGATAAAACGCCATTCCCTGGTTGACTCCCACTCGGCCGCGTTGTCATCGTTGCCGCAGTATCGGGGAGCAAGTCGTCGTACTCGGGGGTAATCGCGGCATGCCTAAGTTGATCTTATAGTCCTCGCGCCGGAATCACCGGCGGTCGCATTATCGACATTTGTTTTGCGGCAATTACCGTCATGGGTCAGTGCGTCGCCGCTCGATGTCGAGTACGCGCGTCAACGCGCTGGATCCGAACCATTCCGGCGGCCCGAACCGCCAATTCGTGTAACGCAATCTACTAATGGTGGTGGATCATGACTGTAGAGGGAACCGTAGCCCCATCCGTACCGTTGCTGGCGGACCCGGCGGCCCGCGTGCTGTCGACACCGCTGCGACTAGCCTCCACGCCGGCCGGCCCGCAGATCCTTACCTTCGACGCCGCGGTGCCCCGGTACCTGGTGCACCGCGCCTCCATCGCCGAGGTCTTCGTCACCGACTCCGTGGAGATCGGGGAGAACGCCTACCAGGTCGCCGCCCTCCTGCCCCGTGGCCACTACGTCGGCGAGAACGCGGGGCTGTACGACTACCTGATCCTCGTCGAGGTGGTACGCCAGGCCGGGGTGCTGGTCGCGCACACCCGCCTCGACGTACCGCTGCAGACGGCGTTCATCTTCCGAGGGCTGTCCCTGCAGATCAACGACCTGCGATCGGTGTACGTCGGCGCCTCGCCAGGCGAGGTGGTCATCACCATGACGGTCTCCCCCGAGCGCACCGGCGCGGGGCGGCTACGCGGCCTGTCGTTCGAGGGCAGCGTGGCGATCGACGGCCGGCCGGCCCTGCAGGGGTCCGGCAAGCTGCTGTTCGTCAGCCGGGACACGTTCAAGGCGCTGCGTCAGCGGGGCCGGGATGGCAAGCTCGCCCGGCAGCGGCCGGCGGCGCTGCGGTTCACGCCGGCCCGCCCGGAGGGCGTCGGGCGCCGTGACGTCCGCAACGTCGTCGTCACCGAGGCGGCGGCGCTGGGCGGGCAGCGGTACGCGATGTCCCTGGTCATCGACGTCAGCCACCCGTACATGTTCGACCACCCGCTCGACCACGTACCCGGGAACCTGTCGCTGGAGGCAGCCCGCCAGGCGGCGATCGCCTCGGTCGCCCGCCAGTACGGGCTGGCCGCGGAGAGCCTGACGGTCCTCGGCGCCGAGGTGGAGTTCGGTGAGTTCGCGGAGATCGACCTGATCACGCGGGTGACCGCCGAGGTCGGCGAACTCGGATCGCACCAGGAGACCGACCTGGTCGTCGCTCCGGTGTCGGTGACGCTCACCCAGGCCGGTGTGGCGGTCGCCTCGGCGAAGGTGCAGGTGGCGGTATGGGCGTGAACCGGCCGGACGGCATCGACACCATCGTCGTCGACTACGGCGGCGTGCTGACCAACCCACTGCGGGAGACGTACGCGGCCTTCGCGGCCCGGGTCGGCATCCCGATCGAGGAGATCATGCGGGCCTTCGCCGACGCCACCCGCCGGCTGGGACGTACCCCGATGGCGGCGCTGGAGGTCGCGGCGATCACCGAGCGGCAGATGGTGGACGAGCTGCTCGCCGAGCTGCCCGAGGGCACCGGCGACCCGCTGGCCGGCCGGCCCTTCGGCGAGCTGTGGTTCCAGGGCCGCCGGGCGAACAAGGAGTTCCTGGACTACCTGCGGGAGCTGCGCGCCGACGGCTACCGGCTGGCCCTGCTGACCAACAACGTCCGGGAGTGGGAGCAGCGTTGGCGGGCCCAGATCCCGGTCGGCGAGCTGTTCTCGGTGGTGGTCAACTCGGCGCACGAGGGCGTTCGCAAGCCGGACCCGCGCATCTACCGGATCCTGCTGGGCCGGCTCGACGCTCGGGCTGAGCAGTGCATGTTCGTCGACGACGACGCGGCGAACTGCGCGGCCGCGCGCCAGCTCGGCATCCGCACCGTGCAGTTCACTCACACCGCCGAGGCGGTCAAGTCCCTGGACGAGATCCTGCGCACGCGACGGGAGCCGAGGTGACCCGGGAGCCATCGGTGCTGGTCGTCGGGGCCGGACCGACCGGTCTGACGCTGGCGTGCACGCTACGGCGGTTTGGTGTGGACTGCCGGGTCGTGGACCGACGCGAGGGCCTCGGCGACGAGCCGAAGGCACTCGTGCTGTGGAGCGGCGCGTTGGAGGCACTGCGCCGTACCGGCGTGGCGGACGAGGCGGTGGGGCGGGCGCTGGCGCTGACCGGCGCCAGCTACTGGTCGCGGGGGCGGCGCATCGGCGGGATCGGGTTCGGGGACCTGCCGGGTACGGCGTTCCCCGGCCCGGTCTGCCTGCCGCAGCCGGTCCTGGAGCGGTTGCTGCTCGACCGGCTGGAGCAGCTCGGCGGGTCGGTGCAGTGGCGTACCGAGGCTGTCGGCGTCGAGATCACGGCGGATGGCGCGCGGGTCGAGCTGGGCCACGGCGACGGCGAGCGCGAGCAGGTCGAGGTGCCGTGGGTGGTCGGCGCGGACGGCACCCGCAGCCGCGTACGGGAGTCGCTGGGCATCCCGTACGAGGGCAGCACGTACCCGCGGGTGTTCCTGCTCGGCGACGGTCGGCTGCGCGGGCCGGCGCCGGCCCGGGAGGCCCAGTACCACCTGCACCCGGACGGCGTGCTGGTGCTGGTGCCGCTGCCCGACGGAGGACACCGGGTGTTCTTCGACCTGCCGGACGGTCCGACGGGCACGGACGCGACCGAGGGCGCCCCGGACGTCGAGCTGCTGCAGGGGCTGCTCGACACCCGGGGGCCGGGCGGTCTGACGTTGACCGAGACCTGGTGGACCAGCCGGTTCCGGGTGCACGCCCGGCTGGCGCGCGAGTTCCGGCGCGGTCCGGTGTTCCTGGCCGGCGACGCGGCGCACTGCCACAGCCCGGCGGGCGGCCAGGGACTCAACACCGGCGTCCAGGACGGGTACGACCTCGGCTGGAAGCTGGCCAGCGTCGTACGCGGCGCGGATCAGCAGCTGCTGGACAGCTACCCGGCGGAGCGGCGGCCGGCCTCGGCGGCGGCGGTACGCAGCGCCGATCAGCAGACCCGACTGTGGATGCTGCGCGCCCCGCTCGCCCGGGCGCTGCGGGACGGGGTGATGCGCCGGCTGCTGCGCACGGCGCTGCCCAGGCGGCGCATCGTCCCCCAGCTCGCCCAGCTGCACCTGGACCATTCCGGCAGCACGGCCGTGGTGGACCTTCCGGACGCGGCGCCGCCGCCGGCGGTGCGGCTGGGCCGCCGGATGCCCGACACCGAGTTGGTCGCCGCCGACGGCTCGGCTGCCGGAACGCTGCACGGTTACCTGGCGCGCGGCCGGCACGTGGTGCTGGCGGTTGGCGGCCGGGCGGCGGCGCACGCCGTCGAGCGCGTGGTACCGCTGCTGGTCGGGCGCGGGGTGTCCGACGTCGTCGACGTGCTCTGGCTGCGCCCGTCCGGGTCGCTGATCGAGCGGCCGTTCGGCGGCGGGTTCGACGTACGCGACGAGGGCCCGCCTGCCGCGCTCAGCGGCGGCAAGCGGTCCTGGCTGGTGTACGTGCGCCCGGACGGTGTCGTCGGGGCGCGGGCCGGTACGGAGCAGGTCGACGGGCTGGTGGCGCTGCTGCCGCGCCGGGCAGCCCCGGTGAAGACCGGGTGAGTCCGGGCAGGGGAGCCGGGCACGTCGGCCGGGGAGCGCTGGCGGTGGCTTCGTCCCGCCGTCAGCGCTTCATCGGCGCCGGATGCCGGGCCAACAGCCGTGCGGCGACCTCGTGCAGGACCGCCAGTTCGGCGGCGGGGACCTCGGCGAAGAACGCCGCCTCGGCCTCGTCGAGCAGGGCGGCGCCGTCGCGTAGCACCTGCCGGCCGGCGGCGGTCAGCGCGACGACGTGCCGGCGCCGGTCCTGGGGATTGCGCCGGCGCTCGGCCAGCCCCTGCTTCTCGAGCTCGTCGATGACGCCGACCAGCACGTTGGGGTCGATGCCGAGCAGCCGGCTGACGTCCTGCTGCGACAGCGTGTCGTCGGCGGCCAGGGTGGCCAGCACGTTGAAGTGCCGGGGCCGTACGCCCAGGGGTTCGAGGGCGCGCTCGGCGGTGACCATCGCCAGCTCGCCCAGCTTGATCAACCGGAAACCCGTCCGGCCGGACATCGCCGAACCCGGGCTGGTCGTACCCGCGGGTTGCTGTGCACCGTTCCGTTGCGCCATGCGCCCAGTTTAGGTCTCGGCAATATTCGTATGCTAGACATACGATCCGTCATATTTATGGTATGCATAACGTACGCATGGTGTGCAGTACGCATGGTCTAAGGAAGGGTTCCCACCGCGATGTTTTCCGCGATCGCCCGGCTGAGCACCGCGCGCCCCTGGGCCGTCCTGCTCTTCGCTGCGACCTTCCTGGTCAACGCCCTCGTCTTCGGCTCCGGCGTCGCCGACCGGCTCGGCAACGGCGGCACCGACGATCCTGCCGCCGAGTCCACCGAGGCCGCGCGGCTGCTCGACCAGCACTTCCCCACCAGCCGGTCGAACCTGGTGCTGCTGGTGCGGGCCGCCGACGGGCGCACGGTCGACGACCGGACCATCGCGCAACAGGGCGCCCAGCTCACCGAGCGGCTGGCCTTCGAGCCGGCCCTGGTCGGCGTCACCTCGTACTGGCAGACCGGCGTGGCCGACCTGAAGTCCCGCGACGGCCGCTACGCGCTCGTCCTCGCCCGCATCCAGGGTGACGAGACCGCCTCCGCCGCCGTCTTCGACGTGATCGCGCCCCGCTACCGCGGCCAGACCGGCGACCTCGTCGTCCGCCTCGGCGGCGCCACCGCCGTACGCGACCAGGTGCAGAGCACCATCCAGGAAGACATCGTCCGCTCCGAGTTGATCGCGCTGCCGCTCACCCTCCTGATCCTCGTCTGGGTCTTCGGCAGCCTGGTGGCCGCGCTGCTGCCGCTCGCCGTCGGCATCGTCGCCATCCTCGGCACCGGCGGAGTGCTCGGCCTGCTCAGCCGCGCCACCGACGTGTCGATCTTCGCGCAGAACCTGACCACCGCGCTCGGTCTCGGGCTGGCCATCGACTACGCGCTGTTCATCGTGCGCCGCTTCCGCGAGGAGCAACAGGCCGGCGCCGACGTCCGCGCGGCGGTCACCCGCACCCTGGCCACCGCCGGACGTACGGTGCTGTTCTCCGCCCTGACCGTGGCCGTGTCGCTGGCCGCCATGTTGATCTTCCCGATGTACTTCCTGCGCTCGTTCGCGTACGCCGGGATCTCGGTCGTGCTGCTGGCCGCCGCCGCCGCGTTGCTGCTCCTGCCGGCCCTGCTGGTGCTCCTCGGCCCGCGCGTCGACGCGCTGGACCTGCGGCGACTGCTGCGCCGCCGCCGCTCGGGCACCGCCGACCGGGTCGCCGGCCAGCGCTGGTACCGCCTGGCCACCGCCGTCATGCGCCGCGCTCCCGTGGTGACCCTGCTGGTCGCCGGCGTGCTCGTGCTGCTCGGCCTGCCGTTTCTGCGGGTCGAGTTCGGCACCACCGACGACCGGCAGCTGCCGCGCGGCACCGAGGCGCGGGCCGTACAGGACACCATCCGCGACGACTTCGCGCTACGCCCGACCGGCGTCATCGACGTGGTGCTGGAGAGGCGGACCGAGCCGGAGGCGCTCGGCGACTACGCGGCCCGGCTGTCCGCGCTGCCCGCCGTCGCCCAGGTGGAGAGCCCGCAGGGCACCTACCGGGGTGGCGCGCGCGCCGACGCGGCCGGTCCGGCCGACGCGCTGCGTACCGACGGGGGCGTCGCGCACCTGTCGGTCACCCCCACCGCCGACATCGAGGACATCTCGCCGGAGAGTCAGGCCCTGGTACGCGACCTGCGCTCCGTCGCGGCCCCGGTCCCCGCGCGCGTCGGTGGGCAGGCCGCCGCCCTGGTCGACACTCGCACCGCGATCGGCGACCGGCTGCCCGCCGCGGTCGCGCTCATCGCGGCGACCACGTTCCTGCTGGTGTTCCTGATGACCGGCAGCCTGCTGATCCCGCTGCAGGCCCTGGTGCTCAACGCGTTGAGCCTCACCGCCATGTTCGGCGCCGTCGTCTGGATCTTCCAGGACGGCAACGGCGCCGGGCTGCTCGGCTTCACCCAGACCGGCTACATCGAGACCTCACTGCCGGTGCTGATGTTCTGCGTCGCCTTCGGACTGTCCATGGACTACGGCGTCTTCCTCCTCTCCCGCATCCGGGAGGAGTACGAGCGCACGGGCGACAACCGCAGCGCGATCGCGTTCGGCATCCAACGCACCGGCAGTCTGATCACCGCCGCCGCCGTCATCCTCGCCCTCGTGCTGGCCATCATCGGCACCTCCCGGATCACCAACATCAAGATGCTCGGCCTGGGCGTCGCCCTCGCCGTGCTTGTCGACGCGACGGTGGTGCGCTGCCTGCTGGTGCCCGCCGTCATGGCGCTGACCGGCCGAGCGACCTGGTGGGCGCCGTCCTGGCTGCGCCGCGTACACCGGCGCGTCGGGCTGCGCGAGGACGGCCTGGCGGCAGCACCACCGACGCCACCGGTCCGGACCCCGGTCGCCGTGGCCGCGGGTGCCGACGACAGCACCCTGACCGACCCGGTAGCCCGGTGACCCCTCCGGCACCGGGCCCACCGCCGCCAACCGCCCGAGGAGGAAGTCCCGCCATGCCCGAGGACCCGTCGCCCGTACCCGCCCGGACCCTGGTGACCGGTGCGACCGGCATGCTCGGCTCGGCCGTCGTCGCGCACCTGCTGGCCGCTGGCGGCGAGGTCCTCGCCCTGGCCCGCGACGCCGGGCGGGCCCGCGACCTGCTGCCGGCCCACCCGCGACTGTCCATCGTCACCGGCGACGTCACCGCCGTCGACAGCTACCGCCGGCACCTGCCCGGCCTGGCGGCCGTCATCCACACCGCCGCCTACTTCCGCGAGTACTACCAGCCCGGCCACGACCCGGACCTGCTGCACCGCACCAACGTCACCGCGGTGGAGGACCTGATCGACGCGAGCGCCGCCGCCGGCGTGCCGGTGGTGGTGCACACATCCTCGACGGCGGTGCTGGGGCGCAGGTCGGGGCAGTCCCTCGCCGACGAGGACACCCCGGCGGACGCGGACTGGGAGAGCAACGGCTACCGGGCGAGCAAGGTCCGCGCCGAGCAGGCGGTCGCCCGGGCCTGCGCCCGTACGGGCCTGCGGGTACCGCTGGTCCTGCCCGGCTGGATGTGGGGACCGGGTGACGCCGGACCCACCTCCGCCGGCCGGCTGTTCCTGGCGGTGGCCCGCAGCGAGCTGCGCGCCGTACCCCGCGTCGGCAACCACCTCGTCGACGCGCGTGACGTGGCCGCCGCCTGCGTCCAGGCCGCGATCGACGGGCAGAGCCTGCGCCGGTACGTGGTCGCGGGCAGCTGGTACCCGCTGCCGGAGATCTGCGCCCGGATCGCCGCCGCCACCGAGGCGCCGACGCCGCGCTCGGTGCCCGCCCCGGTCGCGATGACCTTCGCCACGCTGCTGGAGTTCTCGGCCCGGCTGCGCCGCCGGCCCCCGATCGCGACCCGGGCCGGCGTCCGGGTCCTCGTCGAGGGCAACCGCGCCCGCTACTCCTCGCAACGCGCCGTCCGCGAGCTCGGGGTGAGCTTCCGGCCGCTGGCCGACACCCTCGCCGACGAGGCCGCCTGGTACCGGGCCCACGGCCTGCTGCCACCGCCCGGATCCACCACCGGCCGCCGCGCGACCCGGACCGCCGACGGTTCCGCTCCCGCCACCCACTAGCCGCCGCACCGACTTCCCGGAGGAACGACTCCCATGGCCCGAGGCAGAACCATCACCACCATCCTCGCCGCGGCGGCGCTCATGGCGCTGCCGTTCGCGGTCCGACCGGACTCCTCGGCCGCGCCGCTCCCCACCGAGGTCGCGGTCACCCGGCAGCAGGCCGATCCGGCCCGGTTCGCCGCCCAAAACATCGTCGACGTGCCGGTCCGGTTCACCGTCCGCAACGTCAACCGCTCGCTGGCCGCGTGCAACGTCGACGGCCGGACCTACCAGGTCAGCGGCCACCTCACCGCGCCCGAGCGGGTCCTGTCGGCGCCCAACCCGGCGATCACCCTCTACCAGCACGGCATCGCCGCCGGCGAGTGGTACTGGCGCCTCGACGTGCCCGGCTACCACCACGCCGAGGAGCTGGCCAAGCGCGGCCACGCCTCGCTGACCCTCGACCGGCTCGGCTACGGCGCCAGCAGCAAGCCCAACGGACTGTCGCTGTGCATCGGTGGCGAGGCCGACGTGGCCCACCAGATCGTGCAGCAGTTGCGCGCCGGCACGTACGAGCTGCTCGGTTCCGTACCCGGGGCGCGTGCGACGCCACGGTTCGCCAAGGTCGCGCTCGCCGGTCAGTCCAACGGCGGCCAGATCGCGCAGATCTCCACCTACTCGTTCCGCGACGTCGACGCTCTGGTGATCATGGACTGGACCGACCTTGGCCTCACCCCGCAGGCCAACGCCCGCTTCTTCAGCTCGCTGCAGACCTGCATGCGGGGCGGCTCGCCGGGCGGCGACGACGGCGCCGACGGGTACGCCTACTACGACCTCGGCCGCGAGGAGTTCCGCACGGGCAACTTCCACGACACCGACCCGGCGGTACTCGACGCCGCCCTGCCGCACCAGAACCGGCACCCCTGCGGCGACATGGCCTCCCAGCTCAGCTCCGTCTTCGTGGACCTGCGGCACCTGTCCGAGATCAAGGTCCCGGTCCTGCTGATGTACGGCGAGCGCGACGCCCGCGTCTCCGGTGGGCAGGAGCACCGTGCCCTGTTCACCGGCACCACCGACGTTCGGTTGTTCGACGTGCCGAACGCCGGTCACTACATGGGCCTGGAGCGCAACGCCCCGCTGGTCCACGACACGCTCGCGTCCTGGCTGGACGCGCACCGGCTCTGACCCGACCCGTACCCGAGCTAGGAGAGAGCCCCATGTCCGCCCAGGACCCGCACCCCGCACCGCCCGAGCACCACGAAGCCTCGCGGCTGTACCGTCTCGGCCGCCTGTTGGCCGCCCGCCGGCGCACCGTCCTCGTGGTGGCCGCGCTGGTCACCGTCCTCGCCGGCGTCTTCGGGGCCGGCGCGATGAACGCCCTGTCCCTGTCCCGCTTCGAGTCGCCCGGCGCCGAGTCCGTCCGCGCGGACGCCCTGCTGCACGAGCGGTTCGGCACCGGCAGCCCCAACCTGCTGCTGCTCGTCACCGCGAAGAGCGGCACCGTCGACAGCCCGGAGGTCGCCGAGGCCGGTCGGGCGCTGACCACGGAACTGGGCGGGCAGGCCGAGGTCGCCGACGCCGGCTCCTACTGGACGTACGACTCCAGCCCGGCACTGCGCAGCAAGGACGGCACCCGGGCGTTGGTGGTCGCCTGGCTGCCAGGCTCGGCGACCGAGGCGCGCGAGGCGTTGGCCGACCTCTCGCCGCGCTTCACCCGCGACAGCGGCCCGATCACGGTGGCCGTCGGCGGGCAGGACGAGGTGTTCCGCCAGGTCTCCACCCAGGCCCGGATGGACTTCATCCGCGCCGAGATCGTCGTCCTGCCGGTGGTGTTCCTGCTGCTGCTCTGGGTCTACCGCCGGCTGTCCGCGGCACTGCTCACCATCGGGGTCGGGCTGTTCGCGATGCTCACCACCCTCGCCCTGCTCCGGGCGATCACCCTCTTCACCGAGGTGTCCACGTTCGCCGCGAACCTGACCCTGGTCCTCGGCCTCGGTCTCGGCATCGACTACAGCCTGTTCGTCATCTTCCGGTTCCGCGAGGAACTCGCCCGCGGCCTGGACGCCGCCTCGGCGGCGGCCCGCGCGACCCAGACCGCCGGCCGGACGGTCGTGTTCAGCGGCGTCACCGTCGCAGCCTCGCTGGCGATCCTGCTCGCCCTGCCGTTCCCGTTCCTGCGCTCCTTCGCGTACGCCGGGGTCCTGGTCGTGGCCACCTCGGTGCTCGGCGCGGTGCTCGTGCTTCCCGCGGCGCTGGCCGGCCTCGGTGCCCGGGTGGCCCGGCGCGGTGTCACGGCGACCACCGACGTGGAACGCGGCCGCTGGTACCGCCTCGCCCTCGCGGTCATGCGCCGGCCGCTGCTGACCGGCGGCGCCGCGGTGGTGATCCTGCTGCTGCTCGGCGCGCCCTTCCTCGGCGTCCGCTTCGGGCTGCCCGACGAGCGGATCCTGCCCGCCGACGCGACCAGTCGCGTGGTGCAGGAACACATCCGCGCCGACTTCGCCGTCGAGCAGAGCGACGCGATCCAGGTCGTCGCCGCGGACCTGGCCGACCCGGCGACGCGCGAGACCGACATCGCCAGCTACGCCGCCGCGCTGTCCCGGCTGCCCGGGGTGTTCCAGGTGGACTCCCGCGCCGGCTCGTTCAGCGGCGGCGAGCAGGTCCGCCCGCCGACCGACCGGTTCGACGCCGAGCGCGGCACCTATCTGTCGGTCATCCCGACCACGGCCGCCCTGGACGGGGACGTGCCGGCCCTGGTGGGCTCCGTACGGGCCGTCGCGGCACCCTTCCCGGTCCTGGTGGGCGGGTTCCCCGCCGACATGACGGACTTCCGTGACCGGTTGCTGAACCGGCTGCCGCTGGTCATCGTGCTGGTGCTGGTCGTCACGTTCGTGATCCTGTTCCTGATGAGCGGCAGCCTGCTGGTGCCGGTGAAGGCGACCATCCTCAACGTCCTGAGCCTGTCGGTGCTGTTCGGCGCATTGGTCTGGGTCTTCCAGGACGGGCACGGGGCGGGACTGATCGGGTTCACCGCCACCGGCCGGATGGAACCCAGCATCCCGATCCTGATGTTCTGCGTCGCCTACGGCCTGTCCATGGACTACGAGGTCTTCATGATCTCCCGGATCCGGGAGGAGTACGACCGCACCGGCGACCTGGTCCGCTCGGTGGCCACCGGCATCCAGCGCGGCGGGCCCCTGATCACCGCCGCCGCCGGGATCATGGCGTTGACCTTCGCCGCGTACGCGACCGGCCGGGTCGGGTTCCTGCAGATGCTCGGGGTCAGCATGGCGCTGGCCGTGCTCGTCGACGCGACCCTGATCCGGGCCGTGCTGATGCCCGCGTTCATGCGGCTGGCCGGCACCGCCAACTGGTGGGCGCCCGGTCCGCTGCGCCGGCTGCACCGCCGCATCGGCCTCAGTGAGTCCGAACCGGCCGCGGTACCGGCCACCTCTCCGGAGCCGATGGCGCGGCTGAGCTCGGCGGCGCCGGTCAGCGAGTGAGCGTCCCGCCGGTCGGGGCCCACGGCGCCACCCCCATGTGCCGTGCCAGAAAGTAGGCCCCGACCAGCGGGTTCCACCACGCCGCCCCCCGCCGGCGTGGCCGTCCCGGCGAACCCGGCGCGCCCGCCGGGTTCGCCGGGCGGGCGTGCCGGAAACGGACCCGGGCGGGCCACAAATCACCGAAAGTTCTCCTCACCGACAGGACCGCCGGACGGTGAGGGAATTGCGCCCGCCGTGCGGCATCTCGGACGGAAATCCGCAATATCCCGGCGTCCCGGTATTCGAGATAACCCCTTCCGGATTCTTCGGCACGAGCGTACGTATCCGCTCCCGCCCGCCGTTCGGGATCCGCCGCCGGGATGGCACCGGCCGGGCGACGGGACGTCATGCTATTCGCCGAGGTAATCCGGTCCTCGATCCGCCGTCACGCCGTACCGGCCATGGCGTCTGGCGGCCCCCGGCGGGCGCCGTCAGAGGCCGACTCACCTGCTGGACAGTGCCGTTCGGCGTCGCCCGTACGGCGCGGGTCATCCGCGCTACGGTGACGTCAACGACATTGCCCGTCGCAGATATCTCGTGTTTACAAGCCTGTTGTACGCTCACCCGCGACGCACGACGAGGCGCGTTTCCACTCCATACAATGACGGGAACTTTGTTCTACGGGGGCAATGTGACGTCTACAACGCATTTCGCGCGAAGAGAGCTCGGTGCATTCCTGCGATCCCGCCGTAACCGGCTACGACCGGAACTCGCCGGTATCGGGGTGACCGGCCAGCGACGGACGCCGGGACTGCGTCGCGAAGAGGTCGCAAGATTGGCCGGAGTGAGTATCACCTGGTATACGTGGCTGGAACAAGGACGCAATATCCGGGTGTCGCGGCAGGTGCTGGCGAGCATCGCGCGTGCCCTGTTCCTGAACCCGGTCGAACGCGACCACCTGTTCCTGCTCGCCGGTGAGCGGGCGCCGACCCGCAGGACGACCCGCCGGGCGGTCAGCGCCGACACATTGCGGTTCGTCGAACTGCTCGGCGCGTACCCGTGCTGGGTCTTCGACCGTTACTTCGACATCCTCACCTGGAACGACAGCGGTGCGGCGCTGCTGGTCGACATCGAGGGCCGCCCGGAACACGAGCTCAACGCGCTGTGGCTGCTGTTCCACGAGCCCCGTGCCCGGCAACTGCTGGTGGACTGGGAGGACGAGGCGCGGCGGCTGGTGGCGCTGCTGCGCGGTGAGTTGGCCGCGAACACCGGTGACGCCCGCTACCGGGAGATGGTCCGGGATCTCGGGGCCACCAGCCCGACGTTCCGGCGGTTCTGGGAGACCCACGACGTCGTGTCGTTCACCTCGTCGGTGCGTCGCTTCAACCACCCCCGGGTCGGCCGGATGGCGCTGCGTTCCATGAAGCTCGACCTGGTCAACGAGCCGGGGCACAGTCTGATGGTCTACTTCGCCGACCCGGGCACCGCCGACCTGGAACGCCTGCACGCTCTGACCGGCCTGTCCGGGCCGGACGGCGGCCGCCTCGGTAACGGCGCGGCGTCCATGCTGCTGGCCGCCGGCCTGCCCTAGCGGTAGTGCCCACGGCGGGTGTCAAAGAACCGGGGCGGGCGGTTTTCACCGCCCGCCCCGGATTCCCGCCGTTCGGCGACCCGGCCGCCGACCAGGCCGGGTAGCGCCGCTCAGCCGGTGGTCAGGATGAACTTCTCCCAAGCCCCCACCGACGAACGGTTGGCGATCAGGGAACCGGCCCCGGCGTTCTCGGCGCACACGATCTGGTTGTTGACAGTGGCGCGCAGGCCCACCGTCCCATCCGAGTTGGTGATGAGCTGGAACGTCTCCGCGGCCCCGATCGACGTGCCGCTGGCAACCAGCGGTGCCGCCCCCGCGCTCGTGGCCGAGACGTAGAGCCCGTTGGCGCGTGACCGCAGAGCGATGGCGCCGTTGCCGGCGTCCACCCTGTCGAACTGCTCAGTGGTGCCGACGCTGGCCTTGTTGGCGATCAACGCGGTGGAGCCGACCGCCGACACGTACTGGTTGTTGATCTGCGCCCGCAGGGTGCTCACCGGCGTGCTGCCACCGGTGCCGGTGGTGAAGGTGAACGCGTCGACATCGAACAGGTAGCCGGACCCGCCCTTGAACACCAGGTACAGCGTGGTCGACGCGGACGGCGGGTTGCTGATCGTGCCGGACACCTCGGTGAAGGTCTCCCAGTTGCCGGTCACCGGCACCGTGACGGTGCCCAGCAGGCTGCCGGTGGCCGAACCGGCCCGGACCTCGATCGTGCCACCGGCGCCGGCCGACGACGCCCGCACGGTGATGCGGTTGGCATTCGACAGGTTGTACGGCTGGTACGAGATCCAGTCGTTGTTCTCGATGAACCCGGCGGTACGACCACCCTCGGCGCTGGTGTGGTCGGTCGCCTGGACACCGGACTGGGCGCTGAAGTGCTCACCCTGTCGGTGCTTCGGCTGCAGGGTCTTGATGCTGTGCGTGGTCAGCCCACCGTTGTCGGTGTAGGCGGCGTCGAAGACCCCGTAGATGTTGGCCGCCGCGTCGTGCTCACCGTCGGTCGGGACGGTGATCGAGCCGCTGCACCCGGTCTTCGAGGTGATCTGGTGGGCGTGGCTGTCGTGGCCCAGCGCGTAGGTCAGGCTCACCTTGGAGCAGTCGATGGTGCCGTCCTGCGGGTCGCTCACCGAGATCTGGTACGGCACGGTGTCGCCGAAGCTGAACAGCTGCCCGTCGGTGGGCGAGGTGAGCGTCACCGTCGGCGCGGTGTTCCCCACGGTGATGACCAGGCTCGCCGTGCCGGACAGGCCGGTCGGGTCGGTGACCTTCAGGGTGGGGGAGTAGGTGCCGTTGGTGGTGTACGTCTTCGTGGGGTTGGCCGCCGTCGACGTGGTGCCGTCACCGAACGTCCACAGGTAGCTCAGCGCGCCACCTTCGGGGTCGGAGCTGCCGGCGGACGAGAAGTTGACGGTCAGCGGGTTGGCGCCCGAGGTGGGGTTGGCCGAGGCGATCGCGATCGGGTTGCGGTTGCCCCCACCGATGTACTCGATCCGGAACAGCGCCTGGTTGTTCGAGCCGGTGCCGTAGTCCAGCACGTAGAGCGCGCCGTCCGGGCCGAAGGCCATGTCCATGACCTGCGTGCCGCTCCACGGGAAGCTGGAGATCTCCCCGCGCGAGCCGTCGGAGTTGATGGCGATGGGCTTGATCCAGCGGCGGCCGTACTCACCGGCGAAGAACTGGCCGTTGAGCGACTGCGGGAACTTGATGCTGGAGTTGAGCGAGGCGTCGTACCGGTAGACCGGCCCGGCCATCGGCGACTCGGAGCCGCTGCCGAACTCCGACGGTGAACCGGAGTCGCCGGCGTACTTGATCCAGGCCGGCTTCGCCGCGGGCAGCGTGCCCAGCCCGGTGTTGCGGAACGAGTTGTTCGTCGGCCCGCCCGTGCAGTTGTACTTCGACTGCGACGGCCCGGACGGGAACGTGTATTCATTGTATGTTTCGGTGCTCGTGTTGCTGCCGGTGCAGTACGGCCAGCCGAAGTTGCCGGGCGCGGTGATGCGGTTGAACTCCACCTGACCCTGCGGCCCCCGGCTGGAGTTGGTGCTTCCCGCGTCCGGGCCGTAGTCGCCGATGTAGACGACGCCGGTCCCCTTGTCGACGCTCATCCGGAAGGGGTTGCGCAGACCCATCGCGTAGATCTCGGGACGGGTGTTGGCCGTGCCGGGCGCGAACAGGTTGCCCGACGGGATCGTGTACGTGCCGTCGGCCTGCGGCTTGATCCGCAGCAGCTTGCCCCGCAGGTCGTTGGTGTTGCCCGCGGAGCGCTGGGCGTCGAACTGCGGGTTGCGGTTGGTCCGCTCGTCGAGCGGCGCGTAGCCGGACGACTCGAACGGGTTGGTGTCGTCACCGGTGGTCAGGTACAGGTTGCCGGCGGCGTCGAAGTCCAGGTCACCGCCGACGTGGCAGCACTGCCCACGGTCGTTGGCGACCTGGAGCACGATCTTCTCGCTGCTCAGGTTGAGCGTGTCGTCGCTGTTGAGGGTGAACCGCGACAGCCGCAGGTGCCCCTTCCACCGGTCCCAGTCGGACTGCGTACCGGTGGTGGGGGCGTCCCCGGTCGGGGTGCTCAGCGTGGGCGAGTAGTACAGGTAGATCCACCGGTTGGTGGCGAAGTTGGGGTCGACGGCGACGCCCTGCAACCCCTCCTCGTCGTGGGTGTAGACCGACAGGGTGCCGGAGACCTTGGTGTTGCCGGCCACGTCGGTCACCCGCAGCACGCCGTTGCGGGCGGTGTGCAGCACCGAACGGTTGGGCAGGACGGCCAGGGACATGGCCTCGCCCAGCTCAGCCGAGCCGGTGGCGAGTTTGACCTGCTGGTAATCGCTTGCGGGGATCACCACCGCCTGGGCGGCGGTGGAGGGTGCGGCCACGGCCAGGGCCACACTCGCGACGGTGGTGACCGCCGCGACGAGTGCCCGGGACCAGCGCCGGGGGTACGAGAGCATGATCGTCCTTTCTCGACGACCGGGGGACGGGCGCGCGGGGGCGCACCACGACCAGGTGGGGGTGGTGAGGATCGAACCGCGGCGCGGTCAGTTGGTGACGAGGTCGAACTTCTCCCACTGACCGATGGAGGTCCGGTTGGCGATCAGCGGGGAGGCGCCCGCGTTGTCAGCGGCCACGTACCGGCTGTTCACGTTCGCCCGCAGGCTCACCGTGCCGTCGGAGTTGCGAATGAGCTGGAACGTCTCCCAGGCGCCGGCGGTGGCCCGGTTGGCGATCAGCGCGGCGGCCCCGGCGTTCTCCGCCGCGACGAACTGCCCGTTGCTCTTGGCGCGCAGCGCGACGTTGCCGTTGCTGAGGCTGACCAGTTCGAACCGCTCGCTGGTCCCGGCCGAGCTCTTGTTGGCGATCAGCGCGGTGGTGGCGTTGGGCGCGCTCACGTACTGGTTGTTGGCGCGGGCCCGCAGGGTGGAGCCGGTGGCGGCGGGCGGCGGGGTGGTCGGCGGGGCCGTGGTGGGCGGCGCGGTCGTCGGCGGAGCGGTCGTCGGCGGGGCCGTGGTGGGCGGCGGGGTCGTCGGGTTCGTCCCCGGCGAGCAGTTGGCGCTCACCGAACCCGCGGCGACCTGGAGGCCGCCGAGCAGCATCCGGGTGAAGTTCGGGTCGGTGTACGACGCCTCGGTGTGCCCGAGACCCGTGTACCACGCCCGACCGCCGCCGAACGCCTTGCACCACGTGATCGGGTGGTCGCCGTTCATGTTGCCGCCGCTGTAGGACGACTCGTCGAGGCTGGCGAGGACCCGTGCGCTGGACCGGGGGTTGGTGCGGTAGTTGTACCACTCGTCGGAGCGGACCCAGGTGGCGCCGAGGTGCGCGGTCGACGGGTTGCTCCGGTCCTCGATCTTCACGGTCGCGGTCTGGATCGCCGGGTGCGAGTCGAACCACGCGCCGACCAGCTGGCCGTACCACGGCCAGCTGTACTCGGTGTCGGCAGCGGCGTGCACGCCGACGTAGCCGCCGCCGGCGGCGATGTACGACTCGAAGGCCGTCTGCTGGCTGGAGTTGAGGACGTCGCCGGTCGTCGACATGAAGACCACCGCCTGGTACTGGGCCAGGTTGGAGGTGGTGAACTGATTGGCATCCTCGGTCGCGGTAACGCTGAAGCCGTTGGCGGCGCCGAGCTGCTGGATGGCCGCGATTCCGTTCGGGATCGCGGAGTGGCGGAAGCCGGCGGTCTTGCTGAACACCAGGACCTTGGTCAGGGGTGCGGCCGAGGATGGTGTGGGAAGGACCAGCAGGCTGGCCATCAACACGGCCAAGCCGATGACGAAGGCCAACAAACGGGGACGGGAACGCATGGTCTTGCTCCTCTGCTGAGCGTCGACCTCAGGCTGTGCACGGGGGCAGGCCGGGGCCGCAGTGGCGGTGGTGCGGAAGCCGGGCCGCCGATGCTCGGCTGAGGTGGTGCGGGGGTGATGGAGGATGGGGCGCTGTGCCAGTCGATCACCCCGACCGACACTGTGGACGGTCAGATTGTATCGACTGGTATCGCTGACGCAGTAAACCTCCGATGTCTGGCCCTCGTCAAGCCCACCAGCTCCGGCCCGGGTGCCCGGTGGCGCGGCCGGCGCAGGCGGCGTGGCACGCCGCGTGCCCAGCGGCAGGTCCACCCACTAAGACGAGAACGTCGCGCGGGACAACGCGTGGCGCTGCTGGTTTACCCACCAACCCCGCTGCGGCTCGGGCGGTCAGCCTCAGCCGTTGGACGTGCGATCACGAGTTCCCCGGGTCGCCATGAGGATGAGATCGGCGATCGTCTCGGGATGGGTGACCATGGCAAGGTGGGATGATTCGACCTCGATCGTCGTCGCGTTCATCCGATCGGCGAGGAACCGCTCCAGCTCCGGAGCGCTCGTGCGATCCTGCGTGGAGATCGAGTAGTAGCAGGGCCGGTCCCGCCAGGCGGCCGTCGTCGTGCGGCCCTGGAACAGGTCCGCGGCGATGGGCCCCTGCACCGCGTAGAGGGCGCGGGCGCGGGTCTCCTCCACCCCACCGGCGAAGTCGGCCAGGAAAGCGCTCTCGCTGAGCTGTGCGTACCCGTCGTGGTGCACGAGACCGGCGTTCGCCGGCGGTGTGGGGTACTTCGCCGCGAGCGCTGTGAAGTCCTCGCCGGCGTCCGGCGCGCGGGCCGCCACGTAGACCAGGGCGGTGACCCTCGGATGGTTGCCGGCGTCGCTGATGACCGTGCCGGCCCAGGAGTGGCCCACCAGCACCGTCGGCCCGTCCTGGCGGTCGAGGGCGCGGTTGGTGGCGGCGACGTCGTCGGCCAGGGAGGTCAGCGGATTCTGCACCGCGGTGACGGTCAGCCCCGCCCGCTGCAGCAGGGGGATGACGTCGGACCAGGAGGAGCCGTCGGCGTAAGCGCCGTGGACCAGCACGACGTTGCGCGCGGGCGTGGCCGGGGACGTGTCGCTCATCTGGAACCTCCGCGGGCGGGGCGTCGCCATGCCACCGCTGGGTCGTCGACGACAGCTCTCGCCTGCCACTCTTCCGCACGCCGGACCGCCCGGGGGGCAAAACGCCGACGCTCGCGTCACCAGCGGCGGCGACGTGCGCCGTCAGCGACCGAGGACGAGGTAGGCGAGGCCGAGGACGCCCCGGTAGCCGCCGACGTACTGGCGCAACCGGTCGTCGAGCTGCGTGCGGACCTCGGCGGCGCGGGGATCCTCCGGGTACGCCAGCAGCCACTCCTGCCGGCCCGCGAGCCAGGTGGACTCGAAGTCGTCCCACTCCCGTTGGTCGGCGACACTCAGGTGCAGCACCCGCCAGCCGCGCTCCCGGGCGGCCTCGACCAGCTCGGGGAGGGACACCACCCCCGGCCCGAAGATCTGCTCGACCCCCGGTGTCGGGGGACGGTCCCAGTACGCGTCACCGAACAGGAGCCGGCCACCGGGTCGGACCACGGCGGCGAGCGCGTCGAGCGCGGCCCGGGTGCCGCCGAAGGCGTGCGCCGATCCGATGCACAGGACCCGGTCGGCCGGCTCCTGCCAGGCCGCCACCTCGCCCTTGACGAAGGCGACGTGCCGGTTCAGCGACCGGTCCGCGGCCAGCCGCCGCCCCCGGTCGAGGGCTGCGCCGTCGGTGTCGACGCCGACGCCCCGCGTCGCGACCGGGCCGGACACGCCCCCGGCGGCGACCGCCCGCAGCAGCAGCTCACCCCAACCGCAACCGAGATCGAGTACGCGCGCGCCGGGCCGGACGTCGAGTCGCTGCAGCAGCAACGCCGCATGCTCCGGTGCCAGTGGCGTGTTCCAGCGCATCCGGGCGTAGCGGCTGGCGGCGAGGTGGTCGGCTGACTGCATCCGTTGAGGGTGCCAAGTCGTGATCGTCGGCGTGCGCCGGGTCCGGTGTCCGCGCGTACGGCAGGATCGGTGGGGTGGACGCGCAGCGGTCGGGGCCGTTTCGGCGGCCGACCCCGCAGGAGGTGGCGGCGGCGGCCGGGCGGGGCCTGCCCGACGTGATCGGCCCCGACCTGCGGGTGCTGTTCTGCGGCTTCAACCCGGGCCTCTACTCCGCCGCCGTGGGGCTGCCCTTCGCCCGCCGGGGCAGCCGGTTCTGGCCGGCCCTGCACGGCGGCGGGTTCACCGACCGGGAGTTGCACCCGTGGGAACCCGACGAGTTGCTGCGCCAGGGCCTGGGCATCACCAGCCTGAGCAACCGCGCCACCGCCCGCGCCGACGAGCTGACCCCGGCGGAGTTGGTGGCCGGGGTCACCGGGTTGGCGGTGAAGGCCGAGCGCTACCGGCCGCGCTGGGTGGCGATCCTCGGGGTGACCGCGTACCGGATCGCGTTTGTCCGACCGAAGGCCGGGCTGGGGCCGCAGCCGGATCGGCTGGGCCCGGCCCGGGTGTGGGTGCTGCCCAACCCCAGCGGCCTGAACGCGCACTTTCCGCTGCCGGCGTTGACCGCCGAGTTCGCCAAGCTGCGGCGCGAGACCGGCCCCTAGGCGTGCGGCAGCGCCTCGTCGGTCGCCAGGGCCTGGTAGTACTGCCGCATGGCGGGGTGGTACTCGTCGAACTCGGGCCGGGGCGAGCCGTCCCGGGAGGCGACGAGCAGGTCCAGGTAGTACTCCCAGCCGGCGCCGACCTCGGCGATGCCCTCCACGCCGGTGAGGTGCTGGACGAACCGCAGCTCGGTGGCGCCGTCGGTCTCGGTCAGCGCCAGCTCCAGCCGCCAGGTGCCGTAGCTGTCGATCATCGATACGGCGAGGCGTCGCGGCGGCTCGCACGCGTCGATGTGGACCTCACACCAGGGCTGCTCCTCCTCGTACGCCATCTGAACCCGGATGGTCCGTCCGGGCACGGCGTCGCCCTCCCACGGGCCGAACCAGCGGGCCGTGCGTTCCGACTCGGTCAGGCTGGCCCAGACATCCGCCGCCGGGGCGCGGAAGATCCGTGTGAGGACGAGATCGTGGCCGGTGGCGGTGCGAAACAGGCGTCCGGCGGGTGTGCGCGTCATGCCGTGTGCTCCCTTCGGTGTTCCACCGGCCCGCGAGCGCGGCGCTCTCGGCGGGTGCGGTAGATCTCGGTTTCCAGCGCGTCGAGGCGCCGCTCCCACCGGTCGCCGCCGGCGAGCCCGGCCAGCCACTCGGCCAGCGGGGCGAGCGGGCCGGGGTCGAGGCGGTAGATCCTCTTGCGACCGACCAGCTCGTCGCGGACCAGCCCGCTCTCGCGCAGCACCCGCAGGTGGCGGCTGACCGCGGGTCGGCTGATCGCGAACCGGGTGGCGATGTCGCCGGCGGAGAGGGATTCGTCGCGCAGCATGGTCAGGATGTGCCGGCGCACCGGGTCCGCGATCGCGGCGGCCACCTCATCCATCCCGAAAGCGTAACCCACAGGTTACAAGTCTGGTCACCCCCGCCGCGTCGATGGTGGGCACATGATCAGCTGGCCTGGCACTCTGTACGGCATGGCCACCCTGCTTCGTTCCCGGATGACCGACTGGACCGTCGCCGTGCCCGTGCTCGCCGTGCTGGTGCTGGTCGTCACCTGGGGGCGGGACCTGCCGGGCCTGATCATCGCGGTGGTCGCGGTGCTGCTGGGCGGCGCGGTGCTGGCGGCCGTGCACCACGCGGAGGTGGTCGCCCACCGGGTGGGGGAGCCGTACGGTTCGCTGGTGCTCGCCGTCGCGGTCACCGTGATCGAGGTAGCCCTCATCGTCACCCTGATGATCAGCGGGCCGGAGAAGACCCAGTCGCTCGCCCGCGACACCGTGTTCGCCGCCGTCATGATCACCTGTAACGGCATCCTTGGCCTGTCGCTGCTGCTCGGGGCGCTGCGCCGGCGCGTCGCCGTGTTCAACCCGGAGGGCACCGGCGGCGCGCTGGCCACCGTGATCACCCTGGCCACACTGAGTCTGGTCATCCCGACCTTCACCACGGCCCGCCCCGGCCCGGAGTTCAGTCCGGCCCAACTCGCCTTCGCCGCCGTCGCGTCGCTGGCCCTGTACGGGCTGTTCGTGCTCGTGCAGACCGGCCGGCACCGCGACTACTTCCTGCCTGTCGACAGTCAGGGCCGGGTGATCGACGCCGAGGAGCACGCCAAACCGCCGACGACCCGCGCGGCGCTGATCAGCCTCGGGCTGCTGCTGGTGGCGCTGATCGCCGTGGTGGGCGACGCGAAGACCGTTTCGCCGACCATCGAGGCCGGCGTCGCGGCCGCGAACCTGCCCCACGCGTTCGTCGGTGTCATCATCGCCCTGCTGGTGCTGCTGCCGGAGACCCTCGCCGCCGCCCGCGCCGCGCGCCGCGACCGCGTCCAGATCAGCCTGAACCTCGCCCTCGGGTCCGCGATGGCCAGCATCGGCCTGACCATCCCGGCCATCGCCATCGCCTCGATCTGGTTGGACGGCCCGCTGCTGCTCGGCCTCGGCGGCACCCAGCTCGCCCTGCTCGCGCTGACCGCGGTGACAGCGGTGCTGACCGTCGTGCCGGGCCGGGCCAACGTCCTCCAGGGTGGCGTGCACCTGGTGTTGCTCGCCGCCTTCGTCTTCCTGGCCGCGAGCCCCTGACCCGCTCCGCCAGCGCGGCCGTCGGGCGGCTGACACGACCTCCCGATCATCGGGAAGGGCGTGGGTGGTGGGTGTGGGTTAGCGTGGCGCGATGGGGACCGTGTGGGTGGTGCTGGGGGTCTTCGTGGTCGTGGCCGGCGCGGCGTTCGGGGTGGTGGCCCGGCGGGGGCGGGGGTCCGGGGCAGGTGCGTCCGGCGACGACCCGACGGCCGGGCGGGACGCGCGGATGCGGCAGCAGCGCTACGAGGCCGAGCGGCACGGCGACCAGGGCGACACGTGGCAGCGCGGCCGCGAGTCGGGCGGCTGAGCGGCACCGCGCCGCGGCGCACCGGCGTGAACCGCCCGGCCGTGCCACACGTGAATCCGGTGACGGGCGTGTCGGTCACACCGTCGGGGTACTAGCAGCGCGAACACCGATGTCTGGGGAGGCACAGTGGGCACACGGTCCGGACGCGACGCCCGGGGCCTGTTGGCGGGTCTGCTGATCGCCGCCCTGGTGTCGCTCGCCTGCGCCGGCGGCGGGCTGGCCGAGCCGGCGGGCGAGCGGCCCGCCGGGGACCGGTCGCCGGCGGCTCCGACGTCGGGCACCACCCGGGCCGACAGCACCACCAGCGTCGCCGAGTTCGAGCAGGACGTCGCCGACGCGCAGGACATCGCCGAGCGGTACTGGTCGGCCCAGTTCAAGGAGTCCGGGCAGCGGTTCCGACCGATCCGACGGATCACCCCGTACCAGCGGGCGGGTGAGGTGTCCTGCGGGGGCCAGCAGCTGCCCCGCAACAACGCCGTCTACTGCTCGCAGGGCGATTTCATCGCGTACGACGTCGCCTGGTCGGTGGCGGCGTTCCGCCAGGTCGGTGACGCGTTCGTGTTCTACCTGCTCGGCCACGAGTACGCCCACGGCATCCAGGTGCGGCTCGGCATCAACTACAGCTTCACCATCCAGCAGGAGTTGCAGGCTGACTGCATGGCCGGCGCGTTCCTCGGCGACTCGGTGCGCGCCGAGGCCCTGACCCTGGCCGACGGTGACCTCGACGAGTTCCGCGAGGGGCTGGCGGCCGTCGGCGACGACCCGGACCAGCCGTGGTTCGCGGAGGGTTCGCACGGCACCGCCGAGCAGCGCACCGAGTCGTTCTTCCGTGGCTACGAGCGCTCACTGGAGGCCTGCGACCTGGGCTGAGCGGGTTGCCCGGATCACGTCGCCGCCCGTCACGGTCACCGGCGGTGGTCCGGCCTGGAAGGATCGCCGGTGTCGGCCACGACCCTGGAGGATCCGCTGAGCAGCCACCACCCCGCCGCCGTGCTCTTCGACATGGACGGCACGCTTGTCGACAGCGAGAAGCTGTGGGACGTCGCGCTGGAGGAACTCGCCCGGGAGTACGGCGGGGAGCTCTCCGCCGCCGCCCGCCGGTCGATCATCGGGACCAGCATGGCGGAGTCGATGCGGATCCTGCACGACGACCTGCGGCAGCCCGAACGGGACCCGCAGCTCAGCGCCGAGTGGATCAACGCGCGGATCCTGGAGCTGTTCCGCAGCGGCCTGCGCTGGCGGCCGGGCGCGTTCGCCCTGCTCGGCGCGGTCCGGGCGGCGGGGATCCCCACCGCCCTTGTCACCTCCAGTGGCCGGGCGCTTGTCGAGATCGCCCTGGACACCCTGGGTCGGGACAACTTCGACGCGGTGGTCGCCGGCGACGAGGTCGTCGCTGCCAAACCGCACCCCGAGCCCTACCTGACCGCTGCCCGACTGCTGGGCGTGCCGATCGAGCGTTGCGTGGCGATCGAGGACTCGCCGACCGGGGTGGCCAGCGCGCTCGCCTCCGGCGCGGCGGTGCTGGCCGTACCGGCGGAGGTGGCGCTCGCCCGGACTGCCGGCGTACACCAGGTGGAGAGCCTGACCGGCGTGGACCTGGCGCTGCTCACGGCGCTGCTGACCGACAGGGCCGCAGCGACCGGCTGAGCGACCGGCGCGGGTCAGGGGCGTTCGGCGAAGACCGCCCCCACCACCTGGTAACTGTCGAACGCCCGCGCGGCCCCCGCGTACGCGGCCAGGTGGATGAACAACTCGACGATCTCCTCCTTGGTCACGCCCGAGTGCAACGCGATGCGTAGCTGGCCGCGGAGCGGCTCGTGGGTGCCGAGGGCGGCGGCGATCGCCACCGACACCAGGCATCGGCTGCGCAGGTCCAGGCCCTCCCGGGGCCATACCTCGCCGAAGGTCTGCACGGTGGCGAGCCGACGGAAATCGTGCCCGGCCGGCGGCTCACCCTCGCCGAGTGGCAGCACCAGTGGCTGGCCGAGCAGCCGTTCGGCGTTGTCGAGTGCCCGCTGGTACGCGTCCTGATCGGTCATGTCACCGGCCCCGACGGTCCGCCGCCCGAGTCGCGGGCGGGCCAGCGCCCTGCCGGCACCACCAGCCTGACAGTCGGTCGGGTGGGCCGGGGACGAATCGCTCAGCCCGGGACAGCCGATGCCCCCGATCGCGGTGCGCGACCGGGGGCATCGGTGGTGCCGATCAGTCGTGGGCGATCGCGCCCAGGACGTTGATCCGGGCCGCCCGGATGGCTGGCAGCACCGCGGCCACCACCCCGATGATCGCGGCGAGACCGAGGAAGACACTCATCTGCCCCCAGGGCAGGATCAGGTCGGTGATGCCCTCGTCCTTGAGTGCCTCGACCACGGCGGCACCGAGACCGGTGCCGACCGCCACGCCCAGCAGCGCGCCGAACACGGAGATCACCACCGCCTCCACGGTGATCATGCCCATCGTCTGGCCCCGGCGCAGGCCGATCGCCCGCAGCAGACCCAACTCGCGGGTCCGCTCCAGCACCGACAGCGCCAGGGTGTTGATGATGCCGAGCACGGCGATCACGATGGCCAGGGCCAACAGGATCTGGATCATCGTGAGCAGCCCGTCGAGCTGACCGGTCTGCTGCTTGATGAACGCGTCCCGGTCGGCCACCGACACCTCGGGGCTGTCCGCCAGCAGCGTCTCCACCTGGGGCTGCACGTCGGCGACCCGGGTACCGGGGGCGAGCTGGATGAAGCCCTGGATGGGCTGCGGGATGGTGAAGTCCTTCGCGGCCTGCACCGGCAACGTCACCGGGTTGGTCAGTTGGGACGACTCGTAGATGCCGCTGACGGTGTACGTCCGCGCCTCACCCCGGGGCAGCTGCACCTTGACCGTCGAACCCACCGACCAGCCACGCGAGGTGGCAGTGTCCGAGCTGGCCAGCATCTGGGTCGGCCCGAGCCGGTCGATGTCACCGGCGGTGGCCTTCGCCCCGAAGATCTGCCGCAGCGACGCGACGTCGCTGCTCGCCGCGACCCAGGTGCTCTCGCCGTCGACCTTCGCCATGTCGCCGTACTCGCCGTCGACGAGCTGCACGCCGGGCAACGCCTTCGCCTGGTCCAGCACACCCGGGTCGAAGCTCGGCGGACGCGGGCCACCCTGCTGACCGGAGATCACCAGCTCGGCCTTGATGGTGTCCTGGGCGAGCGCGCTGATGCTGCCCTTCGCCGAGTCGAGGATCACCGTGACGCCGGTGACCAGCGCGATGCCGACCATCAGCGCCGCGGCGGTGATCGCGGTGCGGCGCGGGTTGCGCCCGGAGTTGAGCCGGCCCAGCTTGCCCGGCACCGACCAGGAGAAGATCGTGCCGAGCAGGTTCACCACCGGCCGGCTGATCAGCGGGGTCAGCAGCGCCACGCCGATGAAGGCGAACAGCACCCCACCGAGGATGGTGGTCAGCGTCTGCCCGCCGGCGTTGCCGCTGAGCCCGAGGAACAGCAGCACCGCGCCGATGCCGGTGACCACCGAGCCGGTGATGGTGATCTTGGTCAGTGGCCGGTCCGGCGTGGCCACGTCCTGCATGGCCGCGATCGGCGGAATCCGCGACGCCCGCAGCGCCGGCAGCAGCGCCGCCACCACCGTGATGACCAACCCGACGGCGAACGACCCGATCACCGCCGCCGCCGGCACACCGATCCCGGCCAGGGTCAGGCCTCCGGCCAGCTTGCCGAACAGGAACGCCAGCAGCGCCCCCACACCGATGCCGGCGGCGAGGCCGAGCACCGAGGCGATCAACCCGACCGCGATGGCCTCCAGCACCACCGAACCGATGATCTGCCGCCCGCTGGCCCCGATGGCGCGCATCAACGCCAACTCCCGGGTGCGCTGGGCCACGATGATCGAGAAGGTGTTGAGGATCAGGAACGTACCGACAAGCAGCGCCACCGCGGCGAAGCCGAGCAGGATCTTGTTGAAGAAGGACAGGCCCTCCTTCAGGCTGGCCGAGGCGTCCGCGGCCACCTGCTTGCCGGTCTTCACCTCGAAGTCGGCGCCCAGGGTGCGGGCCACGTCGTCGCGCAGCTTCTCGTCGGAGACGCCGTCGGCGGCGGTCACTGTGATGCTGCTGAAGGTGTCCGGTTCGCCGAGCATCAGCCGCTGCGCCACCGGCGTGGTGAAGAAGACCTCGTTGACCCCACCGATCGAGTCCCGGTCACCGCTGTAACCGAGGATGCCGACCAGAGTGAAGTCCCGCTTCTTCGACTCGAACGCGGTGAGCACGCCGACCTTCTGACCGACCTGCACCTTCGCGGTCGTCGCCAGCGCCTTGTTGACCACGATCTCGTTCTCGGCCTGCGGCGCGCGCCCCTCCCGCAACTGCATCAGGTCGCTCTCGCCGGTCCAGTTCTCGCCCAACTGCGGCGGACCGAACGAGGTGACCACCTTGCCGTTGCTGCCGATCACGCGGGCGCCGTCGGCGTTGACGATGCCGGTCGCCGAGGCCGCCCCGGGCACCTGCTTGACCCGTTCCACGACGGCGGCGGGCAGCGGGGCGGAGGTCTGCTCGCCCTCCATCTCGCTGAGCTCCACCTTCGGTTTCGCCGCGACGTTCACGTCGATCTCGGAGAAGCCGTCGGCGAAGACGGAGTCGAACGAACGGCCCAGCGTGTCGGTCAACACGAAGGCGCCGGAGACGAACATCACCCCGAGCACCACCGCCAGGCCGGACAGAATCAACCGGACCTTGCGGGCCAGGAGACTCTTCAGTGTCGCCCGGAACATCAGCTGCCCACCTCGGCCGGAGTGTCCAGCTTCTTCATGGTGTCCAGCACCGTCTCGGCGGTCGGCTCGATCAACTCCGAGACGATCTGCCCGTCGGCGAGGAAGACCACCCGGTCGGCGTACGCGGCGGCGGTCGGGTCGTGGGTGACCATCACGATCGTCTGGCCGTGCTCGCGGACCGAGTTGCGCAGGAAGCTGAGCACCTCCGCGCCGGAGCGCGAGTCCAGGTTGCCGGTCGGCTCATCCGCGAAGATCACCTCAGGGCGGGAGACCAGGGCCCGCGCGCACGCCACCCGCTGCTGCTGCCCGCCGGAGAGCTGCGCCGGCCGGTGCTCCAGCCGGTCCCGCAGACCAACCGTGGTGATCACCGTGTCGTACCAGGCCGGGTCCGGCTTGCGCCCGGCGATCGACAACGGCAGCAGGATGTTCTCCTTGGCGGTCAGCGTGGGCAGCAGGTTGAACTGCTGGAAGATGAAACCCACCTTGTCGCGGCGCAGCTTCGTCAGCCCGGCGTCGCCCAGCCCCGTGACGGTCGTCTCACCGATCGCCACCGTTCCCCGGGTTACCGAATCCAGGCCGGCCAGGCAGTGCATCAGCGTCGACTTGCCCGAACCGGACGGTCCCATGATCGCGGTGAACCGGCCACGTTCGAACTCCGCGCTGACCCCCCGCAGGGCGCTGACCTGAGCCTCGCCGCTGCCGTACACCTTCCACACGTCGTTCGCCCGGGCCGCGGCCTGCGCCTGCTGGCCTACCGTCGCGGTCACGTCATCTACCTCTTCCGTCTGTCCGTAAGTTCACGCCGCCCCCCGATGGTCCGGCGCGACTGTTCCATCATCGGCGCTGTTCACGCCCGTTCCGTCCGCCCACGGGGGGACCCGGCGCGGATTTCCCGCTGCGGGTGGCCCCCGATATCGGATCAGGGTTGCCCCTGATCCGACGGCCGGTCGACCCCTTTTCCCGCGACCGGTGACAGCGCCGAACCCGACTCTGCCCCCGCGCGCCACAGGAGGGTCAACCGCGCCGAGCCGTCTCCGGTCACGGTAGGTGACCGCGGCAACGGTGCCGTCCCCCCGCGGAGGGATCCTTGGGTACGCCAGGTGGGGTAGCCGCCGGACGCCGGCTACGCCCTGGGGCGGATCAGGCCCGACTCGTACGCCAGCACCACGGCCTGCACCCGGTCCCGTAGTCGCAGCTTCGTCAGCAGGCGCCCGACGTGGGTCTTCACAGTGGTTTCGCTGACCGACAGCGCCGCCGCGATCTCGGCGTTGGACAACCCCCGGGCCACCTGCACCAGCACCTCTCGCTCCCGGTCGGTGAGCGCGTCGAGCACCGGCGCGGGCGTCGCCGCCGGATCGGGCAGCAGGTCGGCGAAGCGCTCCAGCAGCCGCCGCAGGATCCGCGGCGAGACCACCGCGTCCCCACCGGCCACCGTGCGGATCGCCGCGATCAACTCCTCGGCGGGAACGTCCTTGGCCAGGAACCCGCTGGCGCCCGCGCGCAGCGCCCCCACCACGTACTCGTCCAGGTCGAACGTGGTGAGCACCAGCACCCGCACCGGCAGCCGGGAGTCGACGATGGCCCGGGTCGCCGCCACCCCGTCCATCCGGGGCATCCGGATGTCCATCAGCACGACGTCGGGCAGCAGCCGTCGGGACAGCTCGACCGCCTCCACACCGTCGCCGGCCTCGGCCACCACGTCCAGGTCACCCTCGGCCCCCAGCACCATCCGGAAGCCGGTGCGCAGCAACGGTTGGTCGTCGGCGAGCAGGATCCGCACCGGCCGCGCCGAGGCCACCCGATCCGTCATCTCGTCTCCCGTTCCGCCGACGTCGTGCTGGCACCGCTCATCCTCGCGTACGGCGGCCGATGCGTCGCGGACCACGCTGGAGGCCGACGGTGCGCGTCCCGACCGGCGGGGCGCCGCCTCGGTCGGGACCGTCGGCGAGGCCGGGCGCCCACGACGGATGGGCACGGCCCCCCGGACCGGCCACGCCCACGCCCGCGGCGGGCCCGAGCGGCCCGCCGCCGGCGTCACTCGTCGGCGCCGGGCACCACCGGAGCGGACCGGGCGTCGCGCAGCGGATCGGCGGTCGCCGCCGTGACCGGGAACGGCGGCGGGGTGCCGCCGAAGCTCGGGCACAGCGCCTGGTGGCTGCACCAGTCACAGAGCCGGCTCGGCCGGGGCCGGAAATCCTGCCGGGCGGTGGCCTGCTCGATCGCCCGCCACAGCGCCACCACAGTGCGCTCGAAGCGGACCAGCTCCTCGGCGTCCGGCGTGTAGTCCAACACCTCGGCGTCGCGCAGGTAGAGCAACCGCAGCACCCGGGGCACCACCCCCCGGGTGCGCCACAACACCAGGGCGTAGAACTTCAGCTGGAACAGCGCCCGCGCCTCGAACGCCTCCCGCGGCGCGCCCCCGGTCTTGTAGTCGACCACCCGCAGCGCGCCGTCCGGAGCCACGTCGAGCCGGTCGAGGTAGCCCCGGATCAGCAACTCCTCGTCGACCACCGCCGAGATCAGGCTCTCCCGTTCGGCCGGCTCCAGCCGGGTCGGATCCTCCACGGCGAAGTAGCCCTCCAACAGCCCCGCGGCCGAGCGCAGGAACTCCACCGGCCCGGCCGGCTCCGCGCCGTCGAAGATCCCGGCCAGCTCCGGCTGCTCGGTCACCAGCCGGTCCCACTGGGGAGCCACCAGGTCGCCCGCCGCCGCCGGCGTGCGGTCCTGCGCGGGCAGGTCGAACAGACGCTCCAGCACCGCGTGCACAAGCGTGCCCCGGGCCTGCTCGATAGTGGTGCGCTCGGGCAGCCGGTCGATGCTGCGGAACCGGTAGAGCAGCGGGCAGGTCTTGAAATCCGCCGCCCGCGACGGCGACAGCGAGGCCCGCACCGTCGGCGGCGCCTGCGCCGGGGAGGAGGGTTGGGAGGTGGTGACCGGTTCCGCCGTCATGTCCGCAAAGGTTAGGGCACCGGTGTGACACCGACCGCCGCCCGCCCCGCCCGGCGACGGTCCGTAGCATCGTGGCGATGGAGCAGACATCCCGCCCACCGCGCCGACCCCACCGGCGTCTCGGCCTGAACGTCGGCCGGGTGTTCGGGGTGCCGCTGCACCTCAACGGCTCCATGGTCCTGCTCTCGGTGCTCATCGCCGTGCTGTACGCCGAGTTCGCCCGCCGACAGCTCGACCTGCCGCAGATCAGCGGCTACCTGATCGGCTTCGGGTTCGTGGTGTCGTTGCTCGGCTCGGTGCTGCTGCACGAGCTGGGCCACGCCCTCACCGCCCGCCGGCACGGCATCGGTGTGCGCGGAATCACCCTGGAACTGCTCGGCGGCTACACCGAGATGGACCGGGACGCCCCGTCCCCGCGTGTCGACCTGCTGGTCTCGCTGGCCGGCCCGGCCGTCTCCGCGGTGCTCGGAGTCCTCGCGGTCGCCGCCACCCTCGCCCTGCCCGAGCGCACGCTGGCGCACCAACTCGCCTTCCAACTCGCGGTCAGCAACGTCATCGTCGCGCTGTTCAACAGTCTGCCCGGACTGCCGCTCGACGGCGGCCGGGCGCTGCGCGCCGCCGTGTGGGGGCTGACCCACGACCGGCACCTCGGCACCGAGGTCGCCGGCTGGGCCGGCCGGCTCGTCGCGGTCGGCACCGCCGCCCTGGTCGTGCTGCTGACCGTCGCCGACTACCTGGCGCCGCTGGCGCTGCCGCTGATGCTGCTGGTCGCCGTCACCCTGTGGCGGGGCGCCGGGCAGGCGGTCCGGGCCGCCCGCGTCAGCCGCCGGTTCCCGCTGATCGACCTCTCCCGGCTGGCCCGCCCGGTCTGGCCGGTGGCCACCGGTACACCCCTGGCCGAGGCCCAGCGCCGCCGCGCCGAAGGCGGGCAGCCCACCGCGGCCCTGCTGGTCACCGACTCCACCGGCCGACCGGTGGCGCTCGTCGACCCGGCCGCCGCCGACGCGGTGCCCGTCGACCGCCGGCCGTGGCTGGCGGTGGACGCCGTCGCCCGAGCACTCGGCACACTTCCCGCGCTGCCGGTCGGCTGGGACGGCGAGCGGGTGATGGAGGCCGTACAGACCCACCCGGGCGCGCAGTACGTGGTGACGTCAGGCGAAGATGTCGTCGGCATTCTGCACATCGCGGACCTTGCACAGCTCCTCGAACCCAACCGGAAGATGACACAGTGACCGCAACTCCCTCCACCGTCGGAGCCGACCCCACCACCCCGGCGCTGACACCGGTGCACCGTGGGCCCTTCCGGCCCGGCGACCGGGTTCAGCTGACCGACCCCAAGGGGCGGATGCACACCGTGACGCTGGAGCCCGGCAAGGAGTTCCACACCCACCGCGGCATCCTGGCGCACGACACGCTGATCGGGCTCCCCGACGGCAGCGTGGTGACCACCGCCGGTGGCGGCACCGCGTTCCTCGCCCTGCGGCCCCTCCTGTCGGACTACGTGCTGTCCATGCCGCGCGGCGCCCAGGTGATCTACCCGAAGGACTCGGCGCAGATCGTCGCGATGGGTGACATCTTCCCCGGTGCGAAGGTCCTCGAGGCCGGCGCCGGCTCCGGCGCGCTGAGCTGCTCCCTGCTGCGGGCCGTCGGCACCGAGGGCGAGCTGCACTCGTTCGAGCTGCGTGACGACTTCGCCCAGATCGCCAAGCGCAACGTCGAGGCGTTCTTCAACGGGCCGCACCCGTCGTGGCACCTGCACGTCGGTGACGTCGCGCAGTGCCAGGAGACCGGCTTCGACCGGATCATCCTGGACATGCTGACCCCCTGGGAAACTCTCGACATGGTCGAGCGGGCGTTGGTCCCCGGCGGGGTGTTCATCGGCTACGTCGCCACCACGCCGCAGCTGTCCGAGCTGGTGGAGGCGCTCCGCGAGCGCGGCGGCTGGACCGAGCCGCGCGCCTGGGAGTCCCTGGTGCGCGACTGGCACGCCGAGGGCCTCGCCGTCCGGCCGGACCACCGGATGATCGCGCACACCGCGTTCCTGGTGTCCGCGCGCAAGCTGGCCCCCGGGGTCACCGCGCCGCCGCGCCGGCGCAAGCCCAGCAAGGGCACGGAGGCGTACGCGCAGCGTCGCCAGGACCTGCGCGCGGCGGAGGCGGCCCGGCAGGCCGCCGCCGTGGCGGCGGGTGCGCAGTCCGACGGTACGGGGGAGATGGACAGGCCGTGACCATCGAGCTGGCCGGCGGCACCGCCGAGCAGGGGGAGGCGCTGGCATGAGCCGACCGGGCTACGGCGGCGGTGACCTCCCCGCGGTCTTTCCCGACTGGTCGCCCTACCAGGATCTGGAATCGGCGGCGCGGGCCTACCTGCGCGACCCGGACGTCGCCCTGGAGGCGCTCGGCGGCGTGCTGCGCGGCGCGTCGGTGCTCGGCTTCACCCTGGAACGCTTCGTCAACGAGGTCAACGGCGTGTGGCAGGAGGTCGTCGTCTGCGACGGCAGCCGGCTGATCCTCTGGCACGGCGAGGACGTACCGCCGGAGGAGGGCCCCCCGGGCTCGATGACCTCGTCGTTGCGGGTCGTGCCGGTGTCCACCGTCACCGAGGTCGGCTGCCGGCGGCGGCTCAACCGCGCCGACAGCGGCGAGATCCGGGTCGACAGCATCGACGTCTACCTGCTGCTCACCTCACTGGACGAGGCGCCGCCGAGCGAGGAGATGGTGGGCACCCCACGGCACGACGCGCTGCGCTTCGGCAAGACGCTCGACGACGGTGGGGCCGGGCAGATCGCCCGGTTGGAGGAGTTCGCGCGGCTGGTCGCCTCGGTGGTCGGCCGTCCGATGCTCTGAGGCGTACCCCTCCTGGAGCCGGCCGGGCCGCGTGGCCCGGCCGGCGGACGGCTCAGTCCTCGGCGTCCGGACCGGCGATCTCGACACCGTCGCCGCGCACCACGTGGATGCAGTCGCCCGGGCACTCCTTCGCGGAGTCGATCACCTCGAGCCGCAGGTGCTCGGGCACGTCGACGCGGCTGCCCGGCGCCGCCAGCAGCTCGCCGTCGGCGCCCTTGACGTACGCCAGACCGTCGATGTCGAACTCGAAAACCTCCGGCGCGTACTGCACGCAGAGCCCATCGCCCGTGCACAGATCCTGGTCCACCCAGACCTGCAGCTGATCGGTCGCGACCTCGGTCACCGGCGCACCCCCCATGTTCTCCCGTCCTACACTCCGACGGTACCCGAACGCCGGTAACCGCCCGTCAGGCCACCCTTGGCGATCAAGGTTCGGTGACGAGGGTGTTGCGTGGGACCGAATCGGCCTCATAGCGGCTAGTGTTAGGGCAGAACGTTCAAGCCCCCCGGGGAGGTGGGACGTGGCAGCACGCAGCGACGACGCGGACTCGCGCGCCGCACGGTGGGAGAAGGAAGCCCACGATCTCTCCACGCAGGTCGCGTTCCTTCAGGAGGAACTCGCTCTGGTGCGGCGCAAGTTGACCGAAAGCCCCCGACACGTCCGGCAGCTCGAAGAGCGGCTGGCGGCCACCCAGGCACAGTTGGCGCGGCTGACCGAGAACAACGACCGGCTGGTGAGCACCCTCAAGGAGGCTCGCACGCAGATCGTGACGCTCAAGGAGGAGATCGACCGGCTCGCGCAACCGCCGAGTGGCTACGGCGTCTTCCTGGCCAAGCACGAGGACGGCTCGGTGGACGTGTTCACCGGCGGCCGCAAACTACGGGTCGCGGTCTCGCCCTCGCTGGACGTGGGTGACCTGCGCCGTGGCCAGGAGGTCCTGCTCAACGACGCGCTCAACATCGTCGACGCGTTCGGCTATGAGCGGGTCGGTGAGGTCGTGATGCTCAAGGAGATCCTGGAGGGGCCCGGCGGCGGGCCGGGCGACCGGGCGCTGGTGGTCTCGCACTCCGACGAGGAGCGCATCGTGCACCTCGCCGAGACCCTCATCGGCTCCGCGATCCGGGCCGGCGACTCGCTCATGATCGAGCCCCGCTCGGCGTACGCGTACGAGCGGATCCCGAAGAGTGAGGTCGAGGAGCTGGTCCTGGAGGAGGTGCCCGACGTCGACTACGGCGACATCGGTGGCCTCCAGTCGCAGATCGAGCAGATCCGCGACGCGGTGGAGTTGCCCTTCCTGCACGCGGACCTGTTCCGCGAGCACCAGCTCCGCCCGCCCAAGGGCATCCTGCTCTACGGCCCGCCCGGCTGTGGCAAGACGCTCATCGCCAAGGCGGTGGCCAACTCGCTGGCCAAGAAGATCGCCGAACGGCAGGGCAAGGAGAAGCACACAAGCTTCTTCCTCAACATCAAGGGCCCCGAGCTGCTCAACAAGTACGTCGGCGAAACCGAGCGGCACATCCGGCTGATCTTCCAGCGGGCGCGGGAGAAGGCCGGCGAGGGCACCCCGGTGATCGTGTTCTTCGACGAGATGGACTCGATCTTCCGGACCCGTGGCTCCGGTGTCTCCTCCGATGTGGAGAACACCATCGTCCCGCAGCTGCTCAGCGAGATCGACGGCGTGGAGGGGCTGGAGAACGTCATCGTCATCGGCGCCTCCAACCGGGAAGACATGATCGACCCGGCGATCCTGCGCCCCGGTCGGCTCGACGTCAAAATCAAGATCGAGCGACCGGACGCCGAGGCGGCCAAGGACATCTTCTCCAAGTACATCCTCTCCGGGCTGCCCCTGCACCCGGACGACCTGGCCGAGCACTCGGCCGACCCCCAGGCCACCGTCGCGGCGATGATCGACGCCGTGGTGCTGCGGATGTACTCGGAGACCGAGGAGAACCGCTTCCTCGAGGTCACCTACGCCAACGGTGACAAGGAAGTCCTCTACTTCAAGGACTTCAACTCCGGCGCGATGATCCAGAACATCGTCGACCGGAGCAAGAAGATGGCCATCAAGGAGTTCCTCACCTCCGGTCGCAAGGGGCTGCGCCTGCAGCACCTGCTCGACGCCTGCGTCGACGAGTTCCGCGAGAACGAGGACCTCCCCAACACCACCAACCCCGACGACTGGGCGCGCATCTCCGGCAAGAAGGGCGAGCGGATCGTCTACATCCGCACGCTCGTCTCCGGCGGCAAGGGCGCCGAGGCCGGCCGGTCCATCGAGACCGCCAGCAACACCGGCCAGTACCTCTGACCGCCAGCGGCGGCACCGGACCCGTCCGGTGCCGCCGCTGCGTGCGTCCCACCGGCCCGGCCGGGCCCCGCGCATCCTGCCGCGTCGCCGCCCGCCCACGGTGGCTCGTCGTGGCCGACCCGGGCGCTCAGCAGGCCATCGACGGAACTTCACGGGATGGACGGGCGCGGCGCGCCGGCTGAGCGCGGTGCCACCGGGGGCCGCCACGGCACGGTAGCCGCGCCGCGCCGACCGGCAGGGCCGCGCGGTGGGCCACCGCGCAGACTAGTCTCGATGGTGTGAGCGGCGGGTACGCCGGCTCCAGGGGCGAGCGAAGCGAGTGGTCGCATGACGGTACGTCGGATCATGGGCACCGAAGTCGAGTACGGCATCTCCGTGCCCGGTCAGGCCGGAGCCAACCCGATGGTCACCTCATCACAGGTGGTCAACGCCTACGGGGCACGCCCTGAGCTCAACCGGGGTGGTCGAGCCCGCTGGGACTACGAGGAAGAGTCGCCGCTGCGCGACGCCCGCGGTTTCACCTACTCCGGGGCCGCCTACGACCCGGCCGAGGCGTTGGCCGACGAGGACCTCGGCCTCGCCAACGTGATACTCACCAACGGTGCCCGTCTCTACGTCGACCACGCCCACCCCGAATACTCCACCCCGGAGGTCACCACCCCCAGGGACGTGGTGCGCTGGGACAAGGCCGGCGAGCGGGTGATGGCCGAGGCGTCCCGCCGGGCCGCCACCATCCCGGGCAGCCAGCCGATCCACCTCTACAAGAACAACACCGACAACAAGGGCGCCAGCTACGGCGCTCACGAGAACTACCTGATGCGCCGGCAGACCCCCTTCGCCGACATCGTGGCGTACCTGACGCCGTTCTTCGTCACCCGCCAGATCGTCTGCGGCGCGGGCCGGGTCGGCATCGGCCAGGACGGCGGGCAGAGCGGCTTCCAGATCTCCCAGCGCGCCGACTTCTTCGAGGTCGAGGTGGGGCTGGAGACCACCCTCAAGCGGCCCATCATCAACACCCGTGACGAGCCGCACGCGGACGCCGACAAATACCGCCGACTGCACGTGATCATCGGCGACGCCAACCTCTCCGAGATCTCCACCTACCTCAAGGTCGGCACCACCTCGCTGATCCTCAACATGATCGAGGAGAAGGCGCTCGGCGCCGACCTCGGCATCGCCGACCCGGTCAGCGAGTTGCGCGCGGTCAGCCACGATCCCGGCCTGTCGCACCTCATGCGAATGCGCGACGGTCGCCGGCTCACCGCACTGGACCTGCAGTGGGCGTACCTGGAGCGGGTCCGGTCCTTTGTCGACGACCGCTACGGCACCGACGCCGACGAGCAGACCGTCGATGTGCTCGACCGCTGGGAGAGCGTGCTGGACCGGCTCGGCCGGGACCCGATGCTCTGCGCCGACGAGTTGGACTGGGTGGCCAAACTGCGGCTGCTCGAGGGCTACCGGGAGCGGGAGAAGCTCGGCTGGGGCTCGCACAAGCTCCAGCTGGTCGACCTGCAGTATTCCGACGTCCGGCCGGAGAAGGGCCTCTACCACCGCCTGGTCACCCGAAAGGCGATGAAGACGCTGCTCACGGACGACGAGACGCGCACCGCGATGACCGAGCCGCCGGAGGACACCCGGGCCTACTTCCGGGGCCGCTGCCTGGCCCAGTACGCGTCCGAGGTCGTCGCCGCGAGCTGGGACTCGGTGATCTTCGACGTGGGCCGGGAGTCACTCGTCCGGGTGCCGATGATGGAACCGGAGCGCGGCACGCGCGCGCACGTCGGGGCGCTGTTCGACCGTTGCGCCAGCGCGAAGGATCTGCTGGAGACGTTGACCGGCGGCTGAACGTACGTCCTTATGCCCGTCGCGTGCCGTAAGCCGGCGCGCGGCGGGCTTTTCGTCGCCCGCGCGAGGTAAGTTCATCGCAGACGATCGTGGAGGAGGCAGCAGTGGCCACTCATGACAGCGGCGGCCAGTCGCAGTCCGGCAAGTCCCGTCAGGGCGAGGAAATCGAGGACGTCACCACCGAGGCCAACCCCGAGGTGGCCGAGCGGCACGCCGAGATCACCGAGGACGTCGACGACCTCCTCGACGAGATCGACTCCGTCCTCGAAGAGAACGCAGAGGAGTTCGTGAGAGGTTACGTCCAGAAAGGGGGGGAATAGGGGCATATGTCCGATTTGACGGACCCTCCGGACAAGGTGTGTCCGCAGTGTAAGAGACTGTTGGCCCGCGCCGAGTTCCACAGTGATCGCCGCCGGGTGGACGGCCTCGCTTTCTACTGCAAGGTGTGCGCCAACGTCCGGTCGGAGGCGAGCCGGCGCAAACGAGGCATCGCTGCCCAGAGGAAGTCGCCGACACCCGTAGGTGAGGGTCTGAAGTGGTGTCCGGACTGCGAACAGATCAAACCGCTCGACGATTTCCCCACCACCACGACCAAGGCGAGTGGCCGGCACAGCTACTGCAAGCCCTGCCACAACGCCCGCGGCAAAGAGTCGGCGCAGCGGCTCTACGGCGGCACTCGCGAGTACCACCTGCGGCGGCGGTATGGCGTGGGGGAGAAGGAGTTTCAGGAGCTCCTGGCCGAGCAGGGCGGGGTCTGCGCGATCTGTGGCGGCGCGGACCCGCAACATCTGGACCACGATCATCGCACCGGGTGGGTGCGCGGGATACTCTGCTTCAACTGCAACGGTGGTCTTGGCCAGTTCCGTGACAGTCCCATGAGGCTGGCCAGGGCGATCACGTATCTGAGAGGAACCACGTGGCAGCGGGCTTTGATCCATCCGGGCGTCTACCAGATGTGTTCACCAACGCGGGGACGTCCTCCTTCACGACGTTCCTGAGTCGGGTGGCCCCCGAGATGCTGCCCGGAAGGCGGCCGTTGCCGCCGGGCATGGCAGCGGACCTGGCGCCGCACGCGACCACCATCGTGGCCATCTCGGCCGCCGGTGGCGTCGTGATGGCCGGCGACCGGCGGGCCACCATGGGCAACCTGATCGCCCAGCGTGACATCGAGAAGGTGCACCCGGCCGACGCGTACTCCCTGGTGGGGATCGCCGGCACGGCGGGCATCGGGATCGAGCTGATGCGACTGTTCCAGGTGGAGCTGGAGCACTACGAGAAGATCGAGGGCGCGATGCTCTCGCTCGACGGCAAGGCCAACCGGTTGGCGTCGATGATCCGCGGCAACCTGGGCGCGGCCATGCAGGGCCTGGCCGTGGTGCCGCTGTTCGCCGGGTTCGACCTGGCCGCCGCCGACCCGGCGCGGGCTGGTCGGATCTTCAGCTTCGACGTGACAGGCGGTCCGTACGAGGAGACCGGTTACGACGCGATCGGCTCCGGCTCGCTCTTCGCGAAGTCGGCGCTGAAGAAGCGGTTCCGGGCCGGGCTGTCGGTCGACGACGCCACCCGCCTCGCGGTCGAGGCGCTCTACGACGCGGCGGACGACGACACCGCCACCGGCGGACCGGACCTGACCCGTCGGATCTATCCGGTGGTGATGACCGCTACCGCCGAGGGCACCCGCCGGTTGACCGACGCCGAGACGGCGGCGATCGCCGAGGGCGTGGTCGCCGGTCGGATGGAGAACCCGGGCGGTTGAGCCCCGTCCACCCCCACCAGTCAGCAGTCGTCAGCACCGCGCCGTAAGGAGAACCGCCGCCGTGGCCATGCAGTTCTACGCCTCGCCCGAACAGATCATGCGCGACCGCTCCGAGTTGGCCCGCAAGGGCATCGCTCGGGGTCGCAGCGCGGTGGTCCTCAGCTATTCCGGCGGGGTGCTCTTCGTCGCGGAGAACCTCTCCAGCGCCCTGCACAAGGTCAGCGAGATCTACGACCGGATCGGGTTCGCCGCGGTCGGTCGGTACAACGAGTTCGAGAATCTGCGCCGGGCCGGGGTGCGGATGGCCGACCTGAACGGGCTCAGCTACGACCGGCGTGATGTCACCGGGCGGGCCCTGGCCAACGCGTTCGCGCAGACGCTTGGTGCGATCTTCACCGAGCAGTCGAAGCCGTTCGAGGTGGAGATCTGCGTGGCGGAGGTCGGGGCGACCGCGGACGATGACGAGCTGTACCGGTTGACGTACGACGGTTCGGTGAACGACGAGCCGGGGCGGATGGCCATGGGTGGCCAGGCCGAGGCGATCACCGGTGTGTTGAAGTCGCAGCACCGCGCGGACATGTCCCTCGCCGAGGCGGCCCGGGTGGCGGTGCAGGCGTTGAGTTCGGTGGGTGGTGAGGGCGGGGCGGCCCGGACGATCGCCGCCAACCAGTTGGAGGTGGCGGTGTTGGACCGCCACCGGGTGGGGCGCACGTTCCGCCGGATCACCGGTGCGGCGTTGACCGTGTTGCTGGACGGCGACGTGTCCGACGCCGAGCAGCCGGCGGAGGCGGGTGGCCCGGACACTCCGGCGCAGCCGACCACGGAGTCGCACAAGCCGACGACGTCGGCGGCGTCCGCGGACCTGGAGGACAAGCCGGCGGACGGCAAGTAGCACCGACGGATGCGGCGGGCGGCCCGAGGTCAGGGGCCGCCCGCCGCAGTACGTCCGGCGTCCTGCGGCGGGCGGGCCAGCCGCAGGACGGTGGTGACAACGACGCGCGGGGGTACGGGCCCGTCAGGCCCCGCCGGTCAATCCCGGCGCGGCGGTCTCGTAGGTAGGGGCGTGGGTGGGTGCTGCCGGGCGGGTGGCGCTGGTGCGCAGCAGCACGGCCATGACGGCGGCGACCACGACGGAGCCGATGGCGTAGCCGAGCTCGACTCGCAGCGCGGTGGAGACCGGGGCGAGCGTCGCGACGACGAGTGCGGCCACGCCGATGGCCCAGGCGAGGGCCTGTGCCCGGTGCCGGTCGAGGGCGAGCAGTGCCTGGCCGAGGACCATCGCCCACAGGTAGGCGAGGGTGGCGACGGCGAGCCAGGCGAAGTCGGCGTAGCCGAGGACGCCGGGAGCGTCGAAGAGGGTCTGCACCAGTCGTGGGCCGAGGAGCACGGCGAGTACGGCGCCGGTGAGGCCGAGCGCGCTGACGATGCCCAGGGCGCGGCGCAGCAGGCTGTGGAAGCCGGCGAGGTCGCCGGTGCTGGCCGAGGTGGAGAGGCCCGGTAGCAGCGATGCCTGGAGCGAGGCGAAGACGAACAGCGGGATCCGCACCAGCACCAGTGCGGAGAGCAGCGCGCCGGCGGTCGCCACGTCGGACGGGTCCAACACCTTGACGTTGATCACGCCGATGTTGACCACGACCTGGGCGAGCAGGCTGGAGGCGGTGAGGAGGCCGAGGCCGCGCAGCAGGGTCGCCCAGGCGACGGGGACGCCGCCGCCGATGGCTCGCAGGACCGGTGGTGCGGTGAGGATGGCGCCGGCGACGGGCGCGATGACGAGCACCGCGCCGTACCAGACGGGATCGGTGACGCCGTTCAGGCCGAGCACGGCGACGATGACGATCCGCAGGCCGCCGTCGATGCCCAGTTGGGTGCCGTACCAGGGGAACAGTTGCAGGCCGGAGAGGACGCCACGGGTGGTGTGCGCGACGGCGAGCCCGGCCAGCGCGCCGATCAGGACGGTGGTCATGGTGCCGTCGCCGGCGAAGAGCCGGTCGGCGAGCGTGTCCCGGAAGGTGATGATCAGCGCGACCACGGCGGCGAGCAGGCCGGCGGCCAGGGCCGCCCCCCGGGCCAGTACCGGCCCGGGGGGAAGGCCCTGGCTGTGCCGGGCGGCGACGAGTCGGGCGACCTCCTGCTCGACCGGCATGAACAGGCCGATACCGAGGGTGAAGACGATCGACCAGAGCACGGAGAGCGAGTTGTAGTCCGCTTCGGTGAGGCTGTGCCCGGCGACCGCCAGGTGGACGTAGGAGGCGAGCCCGAGCAGGGCGAGGCCGGCGCCGACGGCGACGGTGCCCGGTGGGACCAGACTCAGGAGCTTGCGGATCACCGGCGAATGAGCGCCAACGTGAGGACGGCGAAGGCGCGGCCGAGGTAGATCATGGCCTTGGCGGGGGAGTGGCTGGGGGTGCCCGCCATCCGCTTGCGCATGGCCACCGGCACCTGCCGGATGGTGTAGCCGCGTCGGGCGGTGTGCACCAGCGTCTCCACGGTGTCGCCCAGGTATTCCACCGGGTACCAGGTGGCGAACATGTCGATGACCCGACGGTTGGCGGCCCGGAACCCGGAGGTGGTGTCGGTGAGCTTGGTGTGGGCGACGCGGGACAGCACACCGGAGAGCATGACCATGGCCCAGCGGCGGGGGCCGCGGACGTTGTAGTCACCCTCGCCGGCGAACCGGGCGCCGATCACCAGGTCGGTCTCGTCGAGCAGGTCGACGAGCTTCGGCACGTACCGGGGGTCGTGCTGGCCGTCGGCGTCGATCTGGATGGCGACGTCGTAGTCGTGGTCGCGCGCGTACCGGTAGCCCACCCGCATGGCGCCGCCGACGCCGAGGTTGTACGGCAGCTTGGCCACCCGGGCGCCGGCTGCGGCGGCGACCGCGGCGGTGCGGTCGGTGGAGCCGTCGTCGACGACGATCACGTCGACGCCGGGCAGCTCACCCCGGACCTCGCCGACCACGTCGGCGATCGAGCCGGACTCGTTGAGCGCCGGGATGATGATCAGGACCCGCTTGCCGTTAACCATCGTGGGACACCAGTTCGTTTCGGGCCGCCCGGTCCGCGTCGATCTCGGTACGGAGCAGGGCGAAGTCTTCGGCCAGGGTGCGGGTCTCTTCTTCCAGGTGGCTGACCTCCCAGCTGAGGTGCACGCAGACCAGCAGCAGGAAGATGATGCCGAGGAAGAGCACGAGGCTGACGCCGGAGGCGACGCCGAGCAGTTCGGCGACGTTGTCCAGCAGGCGGGGGAAGAGCGACAGGGGAATGACGATCACCAGGACGCCGAGCCAGAGCATGCCGTACTTCTCGCGGAGCTGCCGGCGGCGCAGCAGCTCGACGATGGTGGCCAGCAATATCAGGCCGGTCAAGCCGGTGACGAGGGTGAGCTTCATGCGACCTTCCACGGAGCGGGCGGAGCGGGGGAGTCGAACGCGTCGACGAGGGTGGCATGCCAGTCGGGGAGCGACGGCAGACCTGCGGCCGCCCAGCGGCTGTGTGCTAGCACACTGTACGCCGGCCGGGGAGCAGGACGAGGATACCGGTCGCTGGTGGTGGGTCGGATCCGGTCCGGGTCCAGACCGGCCAGCGTGAACGCCGCGCGGGCCAACCCGTACCACGTGGTCTGGCCGGCGCAGGTGCTGTGGTAGATGCCGGCGGCGGCCCGGCCGTCGAGGGCGGCTTCGGCGAGCGCGACGAGCTGTTCGGCGAGCCGGTAGGACCAGGTGGGCTGGCCGTGCTGGTCGTCGACCACGTCGATGTGCTCGCGCTGGGTGGCGAGCCGGAGCATGGTGGCCACGAAGTTCGGGCCGTGCGCGCCGTACAGCCAGGCGGTGCGGACCACGTAGCCGGTGTCGGGCAGCAGCCGGGCGACGGCCTGCTCGCCGACCAGCTTGCCCCGGCCGTAGGCGTTGACCGGCGCGGTGGGGGCGTCCTCCGGGTAGGGGGCTCGCGCGTCCCCGGCGAGGACGTAGTCGGTGGAGATCTGGATGAGCCGGGCGCCGCTGGTGGCGCACGCCGACGCGAGGTTCGCCACGCCGTGACCGTTGACGGCGGTGGCGGCGGCCTCGTTGGCCTCCGCGCCGTCGACATTTGTCCACGCCGCCGTGTTGATCACGATGTCGTGCTCGGCGACCGCAGCCCGCACGGCGGTGGGATCGGTGACGTCGAGGTCGACGCGGCCCGCGGCGGTCACCTTGAGGTCGGACCGGGCGTGCAGCACGCTGACCAGGTCCCGACCGAGCATCCCGCCGGCGCCGGTGACGAGTAGTCGGGTCATGCGGTGGGTGTGGTCTTGAGGGGTTCCCACCAGGTGCGGTTGTCGCGGTACCAGGTGACGGTGTCGGCGAGGCCCTGGTCGAGGGTGATGCTGGGGGTGTAGCCGAGCTCTTGGTGGATCTTGGTGATGTCGAGGGAGTAGCGGCGGTCGTGGCCCTTGCGGTCGGTGACCGGGACGACGCGGTCCCAGCCGGCGTCGCAGGCGTCCAGGAGTCGGCCGGTGAGTTCCTTGTTCGTCAGTTCGGTGCCGCCGCCGATGTTGTAGACCTCGCCGGCGCGGCCTTTCTGTTGGACCAGGGCGATGCCGCGGCAGTGGTCGTGCACGTGTAGCCAGTCGCGGATGTTGCCGCCGTCGCCGTAGAGGGGGACGGTGGCGCCGTCGAGGAGGTTCGTGACGAACAGGGGGATGACCTTCTCGGGGAACTGGTACGGGCCGTAGTTGTTGGAGCAGCGGGTGACGACGACGTCCATGCCGTGGGTGCGGTGGTAGGACAGGGCGAGCAGGTCGGAGCCGGCCTTGGACGCCGAGTAGGGGGAGTTCGGGGCCAGGGGCCAGGTTTCGGTCCAGGAGCCTTCGTCGATGGAGCCGTAGACCTCGTCGGTGGAGACGTGCACGAAGCGGCTGGTGCGGTGGCGCAGGGCGGCGTCGAGCAGGGTCTGGGTGCCGAGGACGTTGGTGGTGACGAACGGGGCGGCGCCGGCGATGGAGCGGTCGACGTGGGATTCGGCGGCGAAGTGCACGATGACGTCGTGTTCGGCGACGACCTCGTCGACGATGACCGGGTCGCAGATGTCGCCCTGGACGAACCGTAGCCGCGGGTCGTCGCGGACGGGGTCGAGGTTGGCCAGGTTGCCCGAGTAGGTCAGTTTGTCGAGCACGGTCACGACCGCCGGCTCGAGTGGCGGCACGCCCTCGGCGCTGCCGAGGGGCTTGCCCAGCAGCAGGCGAACGTACTCCGACCCGATGAATCCGGCTCCGCCGGTGACGAGGATCCTCACGGGTCGGGAAGTGTACGCGAAGTTGGGTGCGCTACGCGGGGCACGACCCCCCCGCACATCCTGCTTTTGTGCCGCTAGGCTGCCCCGGTGCGTGGAATCCTACTTGCTGGCGGCACCGGTTCTCGGCTCTGGCCGATCACCCGTGCGGTTTCGAAGCAGCTGATGCCGGTCTTCGACAAGCCGATGGTCTACTACCCGCTCTCCACCCTGGTGATGTCCGGGGTGCGGGAGATCCTGGTGATCACGACCCCGGACGACCAGGACCAGTTCCGTCGGCTGCTCGGCGACGGCAGCCAGTTCGGGCTGCGGCTGGAGTACGTCAGCCAGGAGCGCCCGGAGGGCATCGCGCAGGCCTTCATCCTCGGTGCGGACTTCATCGGCGCGGAGTCGGTGGCGCTGATCCTCGGCGACAACATCTTCCACGGTGGTGGTCTGGGCCGGCAGCTCGCGGCCAACGGCGACCCGGTCGGCGGGCGGGTCTTCGCCTACCAGGTGGCCAACCCGCAGGAATACGGTGTCGTCGACTTCGACGACGCCGGTCGAGTGCTCTCGATCGAGGAGAAGCCGGCCCGGCCGAAGTCCCGCTACGCGGTGCCCGGCCTCTACTTCTACGACAACCGGGTCGTGGACATCGCCCGCAAGCTCACCCCGAGCGCCCGCGGCGAGCTGGAGATCACGGCGGTCAACGAGGTGTACCGGGAGACCGGGGAGCTGTCGGTGACGGTGCTGGATCGCGGCACCGCCTGGCTGGATACCGGCACGTTCACCTCGATGATGCAGGCGGCCGAGTTCGTCCGGGTGGTCGAGGAGCGGCAGGGTCTGAAGATCGGTTGTGTCGAGGAGGTGGCCTGGCGGGCCGGCCTCATCGACGACGACCAGCTGCGCGCCTTGGCCACGCCGTTGACCAAGAGCGGCTACGGCGACTACCTGCTCGGCCTGCTGGCCGAGCCGGACGGCCAGCAGAGGGCGGCGTGGTGAAGATCCGGGAGCTGAGCATCGAGGGCGCCTGGGAGATCACCCCCCAGCAGCACGGCGACCCGCGCGGCATGTTCATGGAGTGGTACCGCTTCGACAAGCTCGCCGACGTGGTGGGGCACCCGATGCGGCTGGCCCAGGCCAACCTGTCGGTCTCCGCCCGTGGCGTGGTGCGCGGCATCCACTTCGCCGACGTTCCGCCGGGCCAGGCCAAGTACGTCACCTGTGTGCGCGGCGCGGTCCTCGACGTGATCGTGGATCTGCGGGTGGGCTCGCCGACCTTCGGCCGGTGGGAGGGCGTCCGGCTGGACGACACCGACCGTCGCGCGGTCTACCTCAGCGAGGGGCTGGGGCACGGTTTCTGCGCGCTGACCGACGACGCCACGTTGAGCTATCTCTGCTCGGCCAGCTACAACCCGACCGGCGAGCACGCGGTGCACCCGCTGGACGAGGAGCTGGGCATCGAGTGGCCCGCCGACGTGCCGCTGCTGTCCGCGCGGGACGACGCGGCGCCGACCCTCGCCCAGGCCCGCGAGAGCGGTCTGCTGCCGGAGTACGACAACTGCCGGCGGTTCGTGGCGAGCCTCGGTCCGGACGGAATGTCGCACTCAACCGGTATGTGACAGCCCCCGGGGCACGACCTGTGGTGTGACAGTGACGAACCGGGCCTCCGGGCGGCTAATGTCACACCATGGAGCGGCGAATCTTCGGCCTCGAGACCGAGTACGGCGTCACCTGCACCTATCGCGGGCAGCGGCGGCTGTCCCCGGACGAGGTCGCGCGGTATCTGTTCCGTCGCGTCGTGTCCTGGGGTCGGTCGAGCAACGTCTTCCTGCGTAATGGAGCCCGGCTCTACCTGGACGTCGGGTCGCATCCGGAGTACGCGACACCGGAGTGCGACTCGGTGACCGATCTCGTCGCCCACGACCGGGCTGGCGAGCGGATCCTGGAGGGCCTGCTCGTCGACGCGGAGAAGCGGCTGCACGACGAGGGCATCGCGGGTGAGATCTACCTGTTCAAGAACAACACCGACTCGGCCGGTAACTCGTACGGCTGCCACGAGAACTACCTGGTCTCCCGGCACGGGGAGTTCGGCAGGCTCGCCGACGTCCTCATCCCGTTCCTTGTCACCAGGCAGTTGATCTGCGGGGCCGGCAAGGTCCTGCAAACCCCGCGCGGCGCGGTCTACTGCCTGTCGCAGCGGGCCGAGCACATCTGGGAGGGCGTCTCCTCGGCGACCACCCGCAGCCGTCCGATCATCAACACCCGCGACGAGCCGCACGCCGACGCCGAGCGCTACCGGCGGCTGCACGTCATCGTCGGTGACTCCAACATGAACGAGGTCACCACGCTGCTCAAGGTCGGCACCGCCGACATCGTGCTGCGGATGATCGAGGCCGGGGTGGTGATGCGCGACCTGTCGCTGGAGAACCCGATCCGGGCCATCCGGGAGGTGTCACACGACATCACCGGCCGGCGCAAGGTGCGGTTGGCCTCCGGCAAGGAGGTCAGTGCCCTGGACATCCAGCAGGAATACCTGGCCAAGGCCACCGAGTTCGTCGAGCGTCGCGGCGGCGACCAGGCCGCCAAGCGGGTCGTCGAGCTGTGGGGGCGGGTGTTGAACGCGGTGGAGAGCGGTGACCTGGAGCCGGTCTCGCGGGAGATCGACTGGGTCAGCAAGCTGCGGCTCATCGAGCGTTACCAGCGCAAGCACGACCTGCCGCTGTCGCACCCCCGGGTGGCGCAGATGGATCTGGCGTACCACGACGTGCGTCGCGGTCGGGGCCTCTACGGTCTGCTGGAACGGCGCGGCGAGGTCGACCGGGTCGCCACCGACCCGGAGATCTTCGAGGCCAAGGAGACCCCACCGCAGACCACCCGGGCCCGGCTGCGCGGTGAGTTCATCCGGCACGCCCAGGAGAAGCGGCGGGACTTCACTGTCGACTGGGTGCACCTGAAGCTCAACGACCAGGCGCAGCGCACGGTGCTCTGCAAGGACCCGTTCCGGGCGTACGACGAGCGGGTCGAGCGGTTGATCGCCAGCATGTGACGGGTCTGCCGGCCCCGGCGGAGCGGTCCGCCGCCGGGGCCGGCCAGCCCGGCGCGCCGAGCGGCTAAGCTGAGCGCGCCATGACGACTTCTGGACCTTCCGACCGCCCTGAGCGCGGCGCCGAGCGGCAGAACTGGGTCGAACGCCGGCGGGAGAAGATCCGCGCCGAGGTCGACCGTAACCGCCGCGGTGAATACACGGTGCCGACGTGGGTGCTGGCCCTGGCGCTGGTGCTCATCGTCGGCGGCTGGCTCGCCCTGATCTTCCTGGCCTGACCGGCGCCCGTCCGCCGGGCCCGCTCAGCCGAGCACTGTGGCGGCGTGGCGGCCCGCGGCGGCGGCGGCCAGGAAGTACGCGTGGTCGGCGTCGAGACCACGGCCCATGGTGGACAGCGGCACGGCGCTGGCGCGCAGCGCGGCGTCGAGGCCGGTGGTGGGCACCCGGACGATCCGGTGCCGGGCGGCGAGCGGGGCCAACGACGCGTCCACCTCGGCCGCGAGGGCCGGGTCCAGGTCGTCGGGCACCACCAGTTCCGCCGGGGCGAGGGCCACCCGGCCGTACGCGGTGAGGCTGTGGTGCGACACGCCCCGGTGCCGGGGGCGGGGGTCGGCGGCGGAGATGCGCAGCGAGCCGACCGGCCGGCCACCCAGCGTGGCGATCGCGTTGACCGCCTCGCCGACGGCGACACCGGAGAACCCCCACCGGGTGCCGGTGCCCAGGTTGCCGGGTCCCTGGGCGACGATGGCCACGTCGGCGCCGAGCACGTGCCGGGCGGCGAGCAGGCCGCCGTGCAGGGTGGTCGCCTCCAGGTCACCGCCGAAGGCCTGCCCGACGGTGATCGTGCCGGCCAGGTCGGCGCGCAGCCCGGCGAGGGTGCGGGAGAACCAGGCCGGCAGCGCCCCGCCATCGGTGAGCAGGTACGCCACCCGGGCCTGCGGGGCGTCGGCCCGGATGCCGGCCAGGATCGCCGGCAGCGCCGAGTGCAGGTCGGCGGTGACCACGGGCAGGCCGCCCAGGTCGTCCGCGTCGGCGAGCACCGCGCGGTGCGGGGACGCCTCCTCGTCGACGCCCAGCAGGATCGGCTGCAACGGCGTGTACCGGGCCTTGACCAGGTGCCCGGCGTCGCGGGTGTCGGCGACCTCCGGCGGGTCCGGCGGCAGCCGGTCCGGCAGGGCCACCACGAGGGCGTACCCGCCGGTGCCCAACCCCATCAGCAGCGCACCGGCGTTGAGCAGCACCCGGTCGCCGGGCTCGGGTGCGCCGACCAGCTCCGGGTAGGCCAGCGCCCGCATGCGCGTGCCGTCGGGCAGGTCGACGTCGAGCTCCACCGCCCCGGTCCACTGCCGTCGCAGCGTCGCCACCGTCCCCGTACGCCATCGCACCATGACGGGCACGCTAGCCGCGCGGGCCCGACGGCCCGCGCCCGGGTGGTGGATCAGGTCGGCGCGGGGCCGCCGGCGTCCGGGGTCGGCCCGGCCTGGGTGTGGCGGGCGGTGCCGGTGGACCCCGGCAGTGAGCGGGTGGGGTCGAGGAAGACGAAGCGGATCTCCGGGTACCGCCCGGTGAGCCGCCGTTCGGCCTGGTCGGCCGTGGCCTCGATCTGCGCCCCGGTGGCGTCGTCGCGGAAGTCGACCTTCGCGGCGACCAGGATGTCCTCCGGGCCGAGCTGCATGGTCAACAGCGTGTCGATGCGCTCCACCTCGGGCAGCCCGCTCAGCTCCCGCTCGATCTCGTGGCGCAGTCGCTCGGGGACCGCGCGGCCGACAAGCAGCGACAGGTTGTTGCCGGCGAGGATCCCGGCGACGGTGAGCAGCAGCAGCCCGATGAGGATCGACGCGACGCCGTCCCACACCTCGTCGCCGGTGGCGTGCGACAGGCCGACGCCGGCCCCGGCCAGCAGCAGACCGATCAGCGCCGCGCTGTCCTCCAGGAAGACCGCCTTGACGGTGGTGTCCGCGGTCAGCCGCAGGAACCGCCGCGGCGTGGTGCCCCAGCGCTGCGATGCCCGTCGGACCTGCCGCAGGGCGCGGGCCAGGGAGATCGACTCGATGACGAACGACACCGCCAGGACGAGGTACGAGACCAGGTAGTCGCCGCTGTGCTCGTGCACCAGGATCGTGGTGACGCCGTGGGTGACGGCGAAACCGGCCCCGGCGACGAAGGTGAACATCGCGGCGAAGAACGCCCAGACGTAGCTTTCCTTGCCGTACCCGAAGGGGTGTCGCTGGTCGGCCGGCCGCGCGCCCCGGCGCAGCGCCTGGAAGAGCAGCACCTCGGTGGTGGTGTCGGCGACCGAGTGGGCGGCCTCGGACAGCATCGCGGCCGATCCGGAGATCAGCCCGGCGATCAGCTTGGCGATCGCGATGGCCAGGTTGGCGGCACCCGCGACGATCACCGTGCCGACGCTCTCGCTTCCCGGCCTGGTTTCCGCTTGCGCCATGAGGATCACCCTATGACCGGGAACGGCGACGCGCCGGGGGAGGTCCGATCCGAACAAGTGTGCGGCACGCCCGCGTGGGTGCACGTCGCGGGCGTGTCGGCTGCTAGCGTCTACCGGGTGTCGCGGACCCGCACCGAACGCCTGGTCAACCTGGTGATCTGCCTGCTGTCCACGCGACGGTTCCTGACCGCCGCGCAGATCGCCGCGACCGTGCCCGGCTATGAGCACGACCCTGAGGACGCGCGCGACCACGAGGCGTTCCAACGCAAGTTCGAGCGGGACAAGGCCGAGCTGCGCGAGTTGGGTGTGCCACTGGAGACCGGCACGGCCAGCGCCTTCGACGCCGAGCCCGGCTACCGGATCGCCCACCGCGAGTACGCGCTGCCCGACATCCTGCTGGAGCCCGACGAGGCCGCCGCGGTGGGCATCGCCGCACGGCTGTGGCAGCACGCCGGGCTGGCCGCCGCCGCGTCGTCCGGGCTGGCCAAGCTGCGCGCCGCCGGGGTGGACGTGGACCCGCAGGCGACCCTGGGCCTGGAGCCGATGGTCACTGTCGATCCGGCGTTCGCGCCGCTGACGGCCGCGGCCCGGGACCGCCGCGAGGTCGGTTTCGACTACCGGGTGCCCGACCGGGACGCGCCCAGCCGACGGCGGCTGCAACCGTGGGGCGTGGTCTGCTGGCGCGGCCGGTGGTATGTGGTCGGCCACGACCTGGACCGGGCGGCGACCCGCTGCTTCCGACTGTCCCGGGTGGTGGGCACGGTCCGGGTGACCGGTGTGCCCGGCGCGTACCAGCCGCCGCCCAACGTCGACCTGATCAGCCACGTGGCCCGCTGGTCGGGTCCGGTGGAACGCACCGGCCGGGCCACCGTGCTGGCCGCGCCGGGCCGGGCCGCCGGGCTGCGCCGCTGGGCGGTGGAGGTGACCACCGGGCCGGACGGCGACCGGTTGGTCCTGCCGTACGCGGACCCGGACGGGTTGGCCGGCCACCTCGTCGGCTACGGCCCGGACGTGCGGGTGCTCGACCCACCGGAGGTCCGCGAGGCGGTCATCCAACGACTCAAGGAGATCGCTGTCCGGCACGACGAGCTGGCCGTCAGCGGGGGTGCCCGATGACCCGCCCGTCCGCCCGCGGCGGTTCCCGCGCGTCCGCCGACCGGCTCGCCCGCCTGCTCAACCTGGTGCCCTACCTGCTGGCCCGACCCGGCATCGAGATCGCCGAGGCGGCCGGTGACCTGGGTGTCACCGAGCGCCAACTGCGCGAGGACCTGGAGCTGCTCTGGGTCTGCGGGCTGCCGGGTTACGGTCCCGGCGACCTGATCGACATGGCGTTCGACGGTGACCGGGTGACGATCACCTACGACGCCGGCATCGACCGGCCGCTGCGGCTCACCCCGGACGAGGCCCTCGCGCTGGTGGTGGCGTTGCGGATGCTCGCAGAGACGCCCGGGGTGGCCAACCGCGAGGCCGTCGAACGGGCCCTGGCGAAGATCGAGGACGCGGGTGACCTGGTGGGCGCGCCGGTGGCGGTCCGGCTGCCCGGCGACACCCGGCGGGTCGAGGCGCTGCGTGCCGCCGTGGAGGGCGGCCGGGCGCTGCGGATCACCTACTACACGGCCGCGCGGGACGAGACCACCGAGCGTGTCATCGACCCCCTGCGGATGCTGATGGTCGGCGGTCGGGCCTACGTGGAGGCGTGGTGTCGTCGCGCGGAGGCTGTCCGTCTGTTCCGGGCCGACCGGATCGACGCGATCACCGAGCTGGCCGAGCCGGCCGCCGTCCCGCCGCAGGCCGTCCCGCACGACCGCACCGAGGGCGTCTTCCGCCCCTCGCCCGACCTGCCGCTGATCACGCTGCGCATCGGTCGGAGCGAGCGGTGGATCACTGAGTACTACCCGTGTGAGCGGGTCGAGGCCGGTGACGGCGAGCAGTGGCTGGTCTCCCTGCGGGTGACCGACCTGGGCTGGGCCCGCCGGTTCGTGCTGGGCCTCGGCCCGGACGCCGTCGTGGTCGCCCCGGTCGAGCTGGCCGAGCAGGTCCGCGCGGCGGCGGCCGCCGCGTTGGACGCGTACGCGGTGCCCGCCCCCACGGCGGCGCCCCGGCTGCCCGCGTCCGACGCCGTCCCGGCCCACCCCGGTGTGCCGCTGGACGCGCCGTCGGGTGACCCGGCGGTGGCCGGCCGCACCCAGTAGGCTGACCGCCGTGCTGATCTGGATCGTGCTCGCTGTCGTGTTGCTTCCGCTGGTGGCGCTCGCGCTGGCCGTGCGCCCGGTGCTGACCCGGCTGCCTCGGCTGCGTCGCGCCGCTGTGGCGTTGCAGCGGCGGGCCGCCGAGGCCGAGGCGCTGCGGGGGACCGCCGAGGTGTTGCAGCAGCGCGCCGAGGAGGTCCAACGCCAACTCGACACCACGGCGCGGCGGCTCGCGGTGATCAGGGCCAGGCGCGGCTGATCGAGCCGCACCTGGCGATGGTTGACGGATCATCGCGCGTTGGTCAAGACTTCACCCTTCGGGTCGAACCACCCCCACCCGGCGGGTGGCAGGCAGCCGATCCGCACGTACGATGGGCTGCGTACCACCCCCCGGACACAGAGCGACTGGAGCTTCTCATGGGTGCCCTCAAGCCGTGGCACATCGCTGTTCTCGTGGTTGTGCTGATCCTGCTCTTCGGTGCGAAGCGGCTTCCCGACGCTGCCCGCTCCCTGGGTCGGTCGCTGCGGATCATCAAGGCCGAGACCAAGAGCCTGCAGGACGACGACCGCGACCTCGCCGAGAAGGCCGACGCGCAGGCCGGTTACCAGCCGCTGCCGCCGCACGCCGGGCAGCAGGCGCCGTACGCCGGGCAGCCGCAGCAGGCGCCGTACGCCGGGCAGCCGCAGCAGGCGCCGTACCAGCAGGCGCCGACGCAGCAGCCGGTCGTCGACCCGGTGCACCGCGTCCGCGACAACTGACCGAAGGGCCCCACCACCGTGGCCTTCGCACTGCGCAAACGCGGCCCCAAGTCGTTCGAGCGGGCCGCCGACGGCTCGATGACCCTGATCGAGCACGTCCGCGAGCTGCGCGACCGGTTGTTCCGCGCCTCACTGGCGATCGTCGCCGGCCTGATCGTCGGCTTCTTTCTGGCTCAGCCGGCGTTCGACCTGCTGAAGGAGCCCTACTGCAGTTTGCCGGGCGCCATTGACGAGTTCGGCGACTGCCACTCGTTCATTCAGCTGTCGCCCGCGGACGGCTTCATCCTGAAGCTGAAGCTGGCGCTCTGGATCGGCCTGATCGTCGGGGCGCCGGTCTGGTTGTACCAGCTCTGGGCGTTCATCGCTCCGGGGTTGCACCGGCACGAGCGCAAGTGGGCGTACGTCTTCGTCGCGATCGCGGCGCCGCTGTTCGCCGGTGGAGCCGTCCTGGCCTACCTCGTCGTGGACAAGGGCCTCGCGTTCCTGCTGGAGGCGGGCGTGACCGGCCTCTCCACCCAGTTGGAGGTCACCCGCTACATCTCGTTCGTCACCAACATGATCCTGTTGTTCGGGGTGGCGTTCGAGTTTCCGCTGATCCTGTTGATGCTCAACTTCACCGGGGTGGCCAGCGCACGCCGGTTGTTGAGCTGGTGGCGGGCGGTCATCTTCATCTCCTTCGCCTTCGCCGCGATCGCGACTCCGGATCCGGGTCCGTTCGGCATGACGTTGCTGGCGGTCTCCCTCTCGCTGCTGTACTTCGTGGCGGTGGGCGTGGCGTTCATCAACGACAAGCGGCGTGGGCGGGGCAAGGAGATCTACGCCGGCCTCGACGACGACGAGGTGTCGCCGTTGGAGTTCGACGCGGACCCGGTCGTGGCCGGGCAACGGGTCGACGCGACCGCGCCGATCGGTGTGCCCGAGCCGATCGCCAAGCCGGCCCCGATCGAGCGCCGCTACGACGACATGACCTGACGGCCCCGCGCCGCCCGGTCAGCCGACGCCGTCCCCGTTGTCCGGGGGCGGCGTCGCCGCGTTACCCGCGGCCTCGGTGGCGGGACCGGTGGCGACCGCGCCTGCCCCCGGTGAACGTCGGGTGTCCGACCGGTACGGTGCTGCCCGTGACCGCAGACGATCACCTTCCCGGCCCGCCCGCGGGCGGCCCGGCCCCGCTCGCTGGTGGCCCCGTGGCGGTGCTTGCCAACCCGACCGCCGGTCGGGGGCGGCACCGCGCCCTGCTGCCCCGGCTGCTGGACGGGTTGGCCGCCGCCGGCCGGCCGGTCCGGGTGCTGCCGGCGGCCACTCCGGGTGAGGCGGAGGCGGCCTGCCGTGCCGCCGTCGCCGACGGCATCGGCGCGCTCGTCGCGATCGGTGGGGACGGCACCGTGCACCGGGCGATGCAGGCGGTCGCCGGCACCGAGGTGCCATTCGGCCCGGTGCCGGCGGGGACCGGCAACGACTTCGCCCTCGACACCGGTTTTCCCGCCGACCCGGTGGCGGCGGTGGACGTGATCGCGTCAGCGCTGCGGGCCGACCGCACCCGGGTCGTCGACCTGGCGCGGATGACCGGGGCCGATGGCGCCGAGCGGTGGTTCGGGGCCGTCCTCGCGGCCGGGTTCGACGCGATAGTCAACGAGCGGGCCAACCGGATGCGCTGGCCGCGCGGCCCCCGCCGGTACGACCTGGCGATCCTTGTCGAGCTGGCCCGGCTGCGCCCGCGCCGCTACACGTTGCGCCTCGACGGGGTCGCGCACGAGCTGGACGCGGTGCTGGTGGCGGTGGGCAACTGCCCGACGTACGGCGGCGGGATGCGGATCTGCCCCGACGCCGACCCGACCGACGGGCTGCTCGACGTGGTGGTGGCGGGTCGGGTCGATCGCCGGACCCTGATCCGGGTGAAGCCGCGCATCTACCAGGGCACCCACGTGAGCCATCCGCTGGTGACCAGCTACCGGGCCCGCATTGTGGAGGTGGCCGCCGACGGCATCGTCACGTACGCCGACGGGGAACGCTCCCTGGAACTGCCGGTGACGATCAGCGCCGTTCCGGGCGCGCTGCGGCTGCTGCGTTGACCCGTACCGCTCCGATGCTGGCCGCGATGACCAGCACGATGGCGGCGCACTCCAGCAGGGTCAGGGCCTGCCGCAGCACCAGCCACCCGGCGAGCGTGGCGATGGCCGGGCCGAGGCTCATCAGCACCGCGAACGTGCCGGTCGGCATCCGTCGCAGCGCCACCAGCTCCAGGGTGTAGGGCAGCCCGGAGGCGAGCACCGCGAGGGCCGTGCCGAGCGCCAGCACCGGCGGGTCGAGCAGCACCGCGCCGCCGTCGACGATGCCCAGCGGCAGGGTGACAAGCGCGGCGAGGGCCAACGCCAGGGCCAGCCCGTCCGCGCCCGGGAACCGGCTGCCGACCCGGGCGCTCAACACGATGTACGCGGCCCACATGGCGCCGGCGCCGAACGCGAAGGCCACCCCGACCGGGTTGAGCCGGTCGAAGCCGCCCTGCCCGAGCAGGGCCACCCCGGCCAGCGCCAGCCCCGCCCAGCCCCAGCTGGCCAGTCGTCGGGCGCTGAACACCGACAGCGCCAACGGGCCGAGCACCTCCAGCGTCACCGTCGGACCCAGCGGGATGCGGTCGATGGCCTGGTAGAACAGCGAGTTCATGCCGGCCAGCGCCAGCCCGAACGCGCCCGCCGCGAGCCAGGCCGACCGGTCGTGCCCACGCAGCCGGGGCCGGCACACGATGAGCAGCAGCACCGCCGAGATGGTCAGTCGCAGGGTCACCGCGCCGGCCACCCCGGTACGCGGAAAGAGCAACGCGGCCACGGCGGAGCCGAACTGCACCGACAGGGCCCCGCCGAGCACCAGCCCCACGGCGACGACGCCACCGCGCCGGGTCGGTGGCGTGTCGGTCGGCGGTGGCGTGGGCAGCAGGATCTCGGTCACGGGCAGGACGGTAGGCGGTCCGCTCCGACTGCCGCACGGCGGTATCCACCTGCCGAAACGCGAGCCCCCGTCGGAGGCGGGGTGGGGTGGCGCCACGCCCGACCGCTCTGGTCGTGCACGGGGGACCGCGACGCCGACACGGCCGTCGGTGGTCGCCAACCCGGTGCTACCGGCGTACCGTCCGGGGTATGACCAGCGCGATGCGGAAACTGTCGATCTCCGTGCCACCCGACGTGGCGGAGCGCCTGGAGCACGAGTCCAACGCCAGCGCGTACGTCACCCAGGCCGTCCGGGACCGCATGCGTCTGGACGCCCTGGACGCGGAGCTGGCCCACCAGGGCATCCAGATCACCGAGCAGGGCGTGGCCGAGGCGCGCGCTCGTCGTGCCGCGGTGGAGGCCGAGTGGTCGCCCGAGCGCCGCAGCGCGCTTCGCGAGCGGGCCCGCCAACACGCGCTGGACGCCGCTGGCACCGCCGACCAGTCGGCTGCGTGAGCGCGGGGGACGACCGTCCGGTCCGGCTCGTGCTGGACCGCTCGGCGCTGCTTGCCTACCTGGCGGGGTCGGTGCACGTCGGTGAGCCGCTGCACGAGGTCATCCAGGACCGCAACCGGTTCGGTGTCACGGCGGTGACCGTGGCGGAGGCGCTGGCGATCGTCAGCGACCCCAAGGAACGGGCGACCCTGCACCGGCTGCTGACCCTCGACGCCTGCGAGGTGCTCGCCACCGAGGGGCACCACTGGCACGAGCTGAGCTACTGGCGCACGGTGACCGGTCGTGCCGATCTCGCCACCACAGCGCTCGCCTGCCTCGACCACGACGCCTCGATCCTCACCGGGGAGGACCGGTACGGCGACGGCGAGCTACCGGTGATTCACATTCCCGACTGACGGTACGAAACGCCGGTCAGCCCGGCAGGGCGAGGTCCAGCACGGCGCCCAGCCCGTTCTCCCGACCCGGGTCGGCCGTGGGGAGCACCAACACCGCGCAGCCGGCCGCCACCGCGCCCGCGTCCGCCGGGGTGTCGCCGACCATCAGCGTCTGCTCCGGGTCGACGCCGAGCATCCCGCAGGCCCGCCAGAAGATCGCCGGGTCGGGCTTGCAGCGCCCCACCTCGTAGGACAGCACGAACGCGTCGACCAGGTCGGTCAACCCCCAGGCGTCGAAGTGCGGTCGCAGGTCGAAGCCGATGTTGCTGACCACCGCCACGGGCACTCCGGCGGCGCGCAGCGCGGCCAGTGTGGGCGCGGTGTCCGGGTACGGCAACCAGCCCTCGGCGGTCAGCAGCCGCTCGTAGAGCGCGTCGGCGAAGCCCTCGATGCCCGCGTCGACGGTCTCGGCCAGCCCGGTGTACGCGCCCCGGTGGGCGTGCTGGTAGAGATCCCGGTCGGCCCACAGCTCGGCCAGTCGGGGTGGCACCCGGGCCGGCAGTGGCCCGCCGGCGCGCCCGGCGGTCAGCAGCCGGTCGGCCAGCGAGGTGGCGCGGACCCGGTCCAGGGTGACCCCGCACGCCGCCGCGGCCGCCAGCACCCACTGCCGGGGCTCCTCCACCTGCGCCAGGGTGCCGTGGAAGTCGAAGAGCACCGCCTTGACGGGCCGTCGGGACGCCCGGGGGGCGGCGGCCTCGGGGCTGCCCGGCGAACGAGTCTGGGGCGGTTCGGCATGGTCCGGCACGCCGTGCACCCTACCGACCGCCCCGGACGGCCCAACCGGTCGGCCTTGCTGGGTGTCCCGTCGCGGCACGCACTAATCTTGGTGCCATGTCGAGCCCCGCCGAGCGGTACGCAGCGGCGCGCCGCCGGGCCGCACAGGCCGCAGAGTTTCCGGCGCTGGACGAGTTCGCCCTTGACCTGGGGTTCGACCTCGACGACTTTCAGCGGGAGGCGTGTCAGTCACTGGAGCGGGGCAGCGGTGTGCTGGTCTGCGCCCCGACCGGCGCCGGTAAGACAGTGGTGGGGGAGTTCGCGGTCCACCTGGCGTTGCGCGGGCGGCCCGGCGACCCGGCGCCCGGCGACGACCCGCCGGCCCGGCGCAAGTGCTTCTACACGACACCGATCAAGGCGTTGTCCAACCAGAAGTACCACGACCTGGTCGCCCGGTACGGCGTCGAGCAGGTCGGCCTGTTGACCGGCGACAACGCGATAAACGGTGACGCGCCGGTGGTGGTGATGACCACCGAGGTGCTGCGCAACATGCTCTACGCGGGCTCCAGCACCCTGCAGGGGCTGGCGTACGTGGTGATGGACGAGGTGCACTACCTGGCCGACCGGTTCCGCGGTGGCGTGTGGGAAGAGGTGATCATCCACCTGCCCGCCTCGGTCACCCTGGTCTCGTTGTCGGCGACCGTGTCCAACGCCGAGGAGTTCGCCGACTGGCTGGTCACCGTGCGCGGCGAGACCGCCGTGGTGGTCAGCGAGCACCGACCGGTGCCGTTGTGGCAGCACATGCTCGTCGGTAAGCGGATGTTCGACCTGTTCCACGACGCGGACGCCGCCCGTAAGCACGACGTGCACCCGGAGCTGCTGCGCTACACCCGGGAGACAGCGCGGCGGCTGGAGTTGGGCGAGGGTCGCAGCGCGGGGCCCGGCGCCGGTCGGCGGGGTCCGCGCTGGCGTGGCCCGATGCGCCCGGACATCGTCGACCGGCTGGACCGGGAGGGTCTGCTCCCGGCGATCCTGTTCATCTTCAGCCGGGCCGGGTGCGCCGCCGCGGTGCAGCAGTGTCTCGCCGCCGGTCTGCGCCTCACCTCGCCCGACGAGCGGGCCGAGATCCGCCGGGTCGTCGAGTCGCGGGTCACCGCCATCCCGGGCGAGGACCTGTCGGTGCTGGGCTACTGGGAGTGGCTCGACGGCTTGGAGCGGGGCCTGGCCTCCCACCACGCCGGCATGCTGCCGGTGTTCAAGGAGATCGTCGAGGAGTTGTTCGTCCGCGGCCTGGTCAAGGCGGTCTTCGCCACCGAGACCCTGGCGTTGGGCATCAACATGCCGGCCCGTTGCGTGGTCCTGGAACGGCTTGTCAAGTACAACGGTGAGGCGCACGTCGACCTGACGCCGGGGGAGTACACGCAGCTCACCGGCCGGGCCGGCCGCCGTGGCATCGACGTGGAGGGGCACGCCGTCGTGGTGTGGTCCCCGGAGACCGACCCGCGGCACGTGGCCGGGCTCGCGTCCACCCGCACGTACCCGCTGCGTTCCAGTTTCCGGCCGTCGTACAACATGGCGGTGAATCTGGTTGGTACGGTCGGCGCGGAGCCCGCCCGGGCGCTGCTGGAGTCCTCGTTCGCCCAGTTCCAGGCAGACCGGTCGGTGGTCGGCCTGGCCCGGCAGGTGCAGCGCAACACCGAGACCATCGAGGCGTACGGCGCGGAGGCCGCCTGCCACCACGGTGACTTCGACGAGTACTTCGCGCTGCGGGTGGCGATCGCGGAGCGGGAGAAGGCGATCGCCCGGCAGGGGCAGACCCAGCGCAAGGCCGCCGCGGTGGCGTCGCTGGAGCGGCTGCGGATCGGTGACGTGATCCGGGTGCCGTCGGGCCGACGGGCCGGGCTGGCCGTCGTGCTGGACCCGGCGACCGGCGGGTTCGGTGAGCCTCGGCCGCTGGTGCTGACCCAGGATCGGTGGGCGGGCCGGGTCAGCCCCGGCGACTTCACCACTCCGGCCGAGGTGCTGGCCCGGATCCGGGTGCCCAAGCACTTCAACCACCGGTCGCCGGGCGCCCGCCGGGACCTCGCCGCCGAGGTCAGCGGCACCGGCCTGGATCGGCACGGCGGCCGACGGGGTGGCCGGTCCCGACAGTCGGCCGGCGAGGACCACCAGATCGCCCAGCTCCGCACCGAGCTGCGCAACCACCCCTGCCACGCCTGCCCGGAGCGGGAGGACCACGCCCGCTGGGCGGAGCGCCGGCGGCGGCTGGAGCGCGACACGGAGGAACTGCGCGAGCGGGTCTCCGGGCGGACCGGGTCCCTCGCGCGGACCTTCGACCGGATCGTGGCGCTGTTGACCGACCGCGGTTATCTCGCTCGCGACGGCGCGGTCACCGACGCCGGCCGGATGCTCGGTCGGATCTGGACCGAGGCGGACCTGCTGGTCGCCGAGTGCCTGCGCCGGGGGGTGTGGAACGGCCTGTCCCCGTCCGAGTTGGCCGCCGCGGTGTCGGTGGTGGTCTTCGAGGCGCGCCGCGACGTCGACGAGCGGGCGTCGTTGCCGCGGGGGCCGGTGGCCGACGCGGTGGACGAGACGGTGAAGCTCTGGAGCGAGATCGAGGCCGACGAGGCGACGCGCGGGCTGACCGCGACCCGGGAGCCGGATCTGGGCTTCGCCTGGCCGGTCTACCGGTGGGCCCGGGGCGAGGCGCTCGCCAAGGTGCTCGGCAGCGGTCACGAGATCGACGGTGAGATGCCCGCCGGTGACTTCGTCCGGTGGGCGCGACAGGTGGTCGACCTGCTCGGTCAGCTTGCCGACTCCGGCGGCGCCTCGCCGGAGCTGCGGTCCACCGCCCGGCAGGCCATCGCGGCCGTCAACCGGGGTGTGCTGGCGTACCACACCTCCGCCTAACGTCACTCTCAGTGACGCTCCCCGGCGAATCGACGCGTCGGACAGTCACCGCGACAGCACCCCCCGAACAGCTCGGGGGGCGCTGTTGCGCCTGATCACACCACCCCTGATCATTGCCGAGCGCTCATTGTTGACGCGCCGGTAACGAACGGGAGAAGGCCGCTGTGGCGGACATCAATCACTTTGAGTACGGGTGGATCACGCCCGCGTCGAGCTACGCGTTGTCCGTGCTCGGTTCGATCCTCGGGCTGGTCTGCGCCGGGCGCATTCGTACCGCCCGCACGGCCGGCCAGCGGGCCTGGTGGGGTCTGCTGGCGGCCTGGGCGTTGGGCGGCACCGCCATCTGGGCGATGCACTTCATGGCCATGCTGGGCTTCGCCGTCGACGGCACCCGGATCCGCTACGACGTGCCGCTGACCGTGGCGAGCACGGCCATCGCCGTGGTGGCGGTCGGTATCGGCCTGGCCATCGTGGGCACCGGCCGGTTGCATCCGGTACGCCTGGTCGCCGGTGGTGTCTTCACCGGCGTCGGGGTGGCCTCCATGCACTACACCGGGATGGCGGCGATGCGCCTCAACGGCAGTCTCGGCTACGACACCGTCCGGGTCGTGCTCTCGGTGGTCATCGCTGTCGTGGCGTCCACCGTCGCGCTGTGGCTCGCGATGACCGTCCGACGCGGGCTGGCGATCTTCGCCTCCGCGCTGGTCATGGGCATCGCCGTGAACGGTATGCACTTCACCGGGATGAGCGCCCTGTCGGTGCACCGGCACGAACGTGCGGACGGGGTGACCGGCGCCCAGGTGAGCACGCTGCTGGTGCCGATCATGGCGGCGGTGATCTTCGGCGTGGTCGGTCTGCTCTACGCCCTGCTCGCCGCCCCGACCGACGACGACCGGGCCGCCGCCGCCTACCTGAACGGGCGACGGGTCCCGGAGCCGGCCGCCGCGACGCCCACCGTCGCCCCGGACCCGGTCGGGCTGCGCGCCCGCTCCACCCTCGGCCAGCCGGGCACCCCGTTCCCGTCCCGCCGGGACACCCCACCCCGCTGACGGGGACGCGGCGCGGCCGGGGTGTGGTCAGGTCGGCGGTCGGCCGTCGATGCTGAGGGTGGCCAGCAGGGCGGGGTGGTCGGTCGCCCCGCGCATGGGCACCGACCTGCGGCAACAGAGGCCGATGTCGGTTGTCGCCACAATGTGTTGCCGCGCGCCGTCGTCGATGCGCTGGTGACCCGGCGGCGCGCAGGACCGCACATCGGGGTCGCCGCCGTCGTGGAGGTTGAGGTCGCCGCTCAGCAGGATGGGCGTGTGCCCGGTGCGCCGGCGGATCGTCGGCAGGATCGTGTCGAGCAGTTGGCGGCACTGGGCGAGCGCGACAGCGTAACTGGTGGCTGCCAGATGCGTGGTGCAGGCGAGCAGGACCGCGTCGACGTCGACGCAGAGCCAGGCGCGTTCCTCGGGGTCCGCGAGGTCCTGCGTCGGGTGGATCCCCCGGTACACGGCGGGCACGGTGTCCGGCGTCCGCGCCCGGGTCAGCAGTCCCACGCCGTACGGTTGGCCGTTGCGGCACAGGGTGTCGCCTCCGCTGGGGCGGTCACCGGCCGCCTGGAAGGCGGAGACGACGCGCCACCCGGTGTGGACCGTCGCGAACGCCCGTTCCAGGACGGCCACGTCGTCCTGGCAGATCTCGTTGAGGGTGACCAGATCGGGTGCCTCGGCGCTGATCACCTCAGTGGCCCGTTGCAGGGATTGGCCGGTGTAACAGCCGGCGCGGCCGCTGTTGCAGAGGTTCATCTGCAGCACCCGCAGGATCGTCGGCCCGGTGCGGTCCGTCGGGCTCGACACCGGCGGCCCGGCGGGCAGCCCGGCGGCGGCGATCAGGCAGCCGACGGCCAGGGCTCGACGCAGAAGACGGTGCGTGCGGCGGTCGGCCACGCGGGCTCCGGGTGCAGGAGGCGACAGTCTTCGCCGTGGTGCCCGCGATCCTACTGACGGCAGGTCCCCCGCGCGCAGGGCCGAGGGGACACCCGCGGTGCGCGTACCCCCTCGGGTCGCTCAGCGGGCGCGGACCGCGACGACCGTGTACGGCGTGGTCGGCGTCGGTGGCGTGGTGAAGCGGCCGTTGGGCAGGTAGAGCCTGCCCAGCGCCTCGGCGACGGTGGTGGGTACGTCGAAGTTCGGGTCGGTGATGGTGCCGGTGACCGTTCCCGTGGTGCCGGCGTCGTTCAGCGTGGCCACCGCGATCTGGTTGAGGCTGTTCTGCACGACGTAGAGGGTGCGTCCGCGCAGCAGCAGCCCGTCGCCGTTGGTGAACGTGTAACCGGGCACGTCCACGACGGTGGTCGCTCCGGTCGCCGGGTCGACCCGGTACAGCGTCCCGGTGTTGGACTGGACGACGATCAGCGCCCTCCCGTCCGGTGTGGTGGCGATGCCGTTGAGGTTCACGCCGGTGCCGACCTGCTCGTACGCGCCGGTCAGCGCGATGGTGGTGAACCCGTCGGCGGGTGGCAGCGCGCCACCGCGACCGAGCGGCAGCCGGTAGAGCACCGGTCGGTGCGAGTCGGTGAAGTACGCGGCGTCGCGGGTCAGGACGACGTCGTTGACGAACGTCGGGGTGGTGGCGAACTGGTAGCGCGCCAGCACCTCGCCGGTACGGGTGTCGAGCACGCGGGCGTCGCCCGCGGTGCCCCCGGCGACGAAGAGCCGGCCGCGTGGATCGATCTTGAGACCGAGGGACGGGGTGCCGGTGACCGCACCGATCGTCGTACCCCGACCGGTGACCAGGTCGACGCGCTGGATGGCGCCGGTGGCGCGGGAGCCGAGGTACGCGTACCGGCCGGCGGTGGCGATGCCCTCGGGGGCGAACCCGTCGGGCAGGGCGAGGACGGTGGGCAGCCGTTCCGCGGGATGCGCCTGGGCGGGCGCGACGGCGACGCAGGTCAGCAGGGCGGCGGTCAGGGTGCCGCCGAGAGCGGCCCGAAGGGGTCGGTGCACTGTGCTCCTTCCGGGCGGGCGCCGGCGCGAGCCGACAGATCCGCCACGATCACTGGGGCCAGGACCCTGCCCACTGTACGACCGCAGCCGACCGCCCGCCCGGCGTCACCGGCGCGGTCATCGGGGCGACCGCGCCGGTGGGCCGGCGAGCTGGGCGGATCGTCAGGCGTTGCGGACCAGCCGCCACCGGTTGTCCGCGCTGCCGTTGTCCGAGTCCTGTACCGCCTGTGCGCCCATGGCGGTCGACGCGTTCAGGATGCCGAGCAGCTTGTTGCTGTTGACGTTGCGGATCTTGTAGGTTCCGTCGCCGTTGTCCACGAGGATCCACCGGTGGTCGGCGGTGCCGTTGTCCGCCCACTGCAGGACCCGAGCGTTGTCGGCGGTGGACATGTTCTCCACACCGAGCACCTTGCCGCTGTTGACGTTGCGGAACCGGACCGCGTTGCCGTCGGTCACGACCACCCAGTTGTGGTCGGCGGTACCGCTGTCGCTCCACTGCACGGCCAGACCACCGTCGGCGGTGGACATGTTCTGGACGCCGAGGACCAGCCCGGTGCCGACGTTGAGCAGGCGGTAGCTGCCGGTGGGGCCGCCGCTGCCGTTGGTGTTCCAGTAGACCGTGTAGTTGTAGCCGTGGGCGTCGTAGAAGGGGGCGAGGTTCACCGTGGACCCGTTGGCGCTGGCGGTGAACGCGAGCGAGCTGGTGCTGGTCCGGGTGACCGAGGAGACGGTGAGGGTGGGCAGGGTGCTCAGGGCCGTGTTGCCGTAGTTGCCGGCGAGCACTGTCGGGCCGTACGTGACCGCGCCGACGTTGGCGTTGTCGTTGGCGGCCCGGACGACGACCTGCATCGGCAGCCGTACGGTGATGGTGTCGCCCGCGGCCCAGGTGCGGGTGACGGTGGCGTAGCTGCCCGGCGTGGTGGTGACGTTCTCCACGGTGCCGTTGACAGCGATCGTCGCGCCGTTGGTCCAGGACGGGATCCGCACCCGGATGCTCCACGAGCCGCTCATCGTGCCGCTCAGGGTCAGGGTGCTGGTGTCACTGACCGGGAAGCTGGTGGTTTGGGTGACGGTGATGCCGCGCTGCGTCCAGTCCAGCACCGATGGTGCGAACAGGTTCACGCTCAGCGTGGTGCCGTTGTAGAAGTAGATGGAGTCCATCAACCTCGTGTTGATCTCCAGGCCGGTGCCCTGGCAGCACCAGAACGAGTTGTAGTCGGTGCTCCAGGTGCCGCCACCCCACGCCGGGCCCACGCCCCGACGACCACCCGGCCGCAGCGGGGTGAAGTAGGTGATGTGGCCGCGGCTGTCGGCCGGGTTCTGTCCGCCGATCAGGTGGTTGATCAGCGCGCGCTCGTAGAAGTCGAAGTAGTCCGCCCGGCTCGGGTCGAGCAGCCACAGCTCCCGGGTCAGTTTGAGCATGTTGTACGTGTTGCACTGCTCGCACGTGTCGTTGCTGAGGTATCCGGCGATCGCGTTCGGCGCCCGGAAGTGCTCCGCCTGGCTGTTGCCGCCGATGGCGTAGGTGTGCGCGCCGACGGTGATTCGCCACGCGTTGCTGGCGATGTCCCGGTAACGGGTGGTCCCGGTGGCCTTGTACTCGCGGGCGGCGCCGATCCACTTGGGGACCTGCGTGTTCGCGTGCAGCCCGTTGAGCTGGTCCTGGTTGGCGGCCAGCGGGTTGAACACGGCCGCGTGGTCGAACCGCTGCGCCGTGGTGAGCCACCGGCTGTCGCCGGTCTGCTGGTAGATGTCGGTGAGCACGTCGTTCATGCCCCCGAACTCGGTGCCCAGCATCGACTGCATCTGGCTGGAGCTCAGCCGGGCCGTCCGGGTGTCGACCCAGCCCGCCAGCGACAGCAGCACCGTACGGGCCTGCGTGTTGCCGGTGTAGCGCCAGACGTCGAGCAGCCCGGCGAGGGTCTTGTGGATGCAGTAGTAGGGCACGTTGCCGTTGGACAGCGTCCGTGCCTCGAGCGCGGTGAAGTCGGACTCCGGGAAGCCGGAGAGGTAGCCCGAACCGAACCCGGCGGCACCGTTGTTGGCCTGGCACTTGGCCAACTCGGCGACCATGTAGTTCGCCTTGTCCCGGCAGGTGGTGTCGCCCAGCACGGCGTACGCGTACGCCCACGCGCTCAGGAAGTGGCCCTGCATGTGGGTCCGGAACGGGAAGTTGGGCGCGTCCCAGCCCCCGTTGGTGGCGGCGCCGTTCGTGGACAGCCGGTGGTTGGCGCGGAAGTTGTAGAGCATCCGGTCGACGTCGACGAACCGCAGGTAGTTGAGCGTCCGCGACTGGTTGTCCATCCAGCGGCCGGAGGTCAGCCGCACCTGACCGAGGTCGAACGGGTACGCCGAGACGCCGATGTCCGGCCGGGCCGGCGGAACCACGGCGGCCGCGGCGCTGCCGGCGGCGAAGGTGGTGCCGGTCGCGGAGAGCACCACTGTGGCTCCGGCGGCCTGCAGGAGGTGGCGGCGGCTGAGGGGCGGGGGTGGCATGGGAACCTCCGGGAGATTCGGTACGGGACGGTGCGCTGCGGGGTGGTGCGGAAGGTGGTGTCCGGGCGGCCCGCGGCGCTCGGAGGGCTCGGTGCGCGCTGGCGGTGGCCGCGGCGGAGGGTGCGCCCAGGGCGAACGCGCGTCGAGCGGACGAGCTGCCACCGTGGACGCCAGGGGCACGCCTGCGGAAGGCCTAATCGTGGTACATCAATGTGATCGCTAACATAGTTGCTCGTTAACACGCTCGCAACCCCCGAGGTCGCCGGGCGGGCCATCCGGGGCGCGCCGGCCCGGTGGCAGCCCACCCTGGTGCCTGGCCGGCGGCGGTCGCGGCGGCGGTCGCGATCCGAAATGGACGGTATGGGGCTTGTGGCCGGCAGATGGTAACCGTGCGTAACGGGCGGGCCGATGACGGAGAGCCGGCTGCCGTCCGTTGACGCCCGTCACGCCGCTCAGTACGGTGCATCGTAAATCTTGGATGTCAACGTCGATACATCAATGCTGCGATGTGGTTACGACGGTCATCTCGCACCACTCAAAAGTCCAGGTCACCAGCGGAGAGCAGGTGTCGAAACAGATCTGTTAGCGCTAACACGGTTGCCGCCCGTGCCGGTTCGTACGCGCACGGTGAAGCCCCTCTCGACGGCAACCCGGGTAGCGGTGGCCCGTCGACTCAGACCCGCGCACGGCGCACTCTCGGTGGGAGTAATCGTGAAGGTGAATGCTCGAACCACAACCCGGGCCAGGCAAGCCATCGCCTGGCTCGCCAGCCTCGTCTGCGTTCTCGCCCTGGTTCCCGCCAGCGCGGCGAAGGCGGACAATCCTATTGTTCAGCATATTTATACGGCTGATCCGGCGCCGTTGGTGTACAACGGTCGGGTGTATCTGTATACGGGTCATGATGAGGATGGCTCGACGTATTTCACGATGAGGGACTGGCGGGTGTGGTCGTCGGCGGACATGGTGAATTGGACTGATCATGGTTCGCCGATGAGTTTGGCGACGTTCGCGTGGGCGGATGCCAACGCGTGGGCTGGTCAGGTGGTGGCGCGGAACGGGAAGTTCTACTGGTACGTGCCGGTGCGGCAGCGGTCGAACGGGCAGATGGTCATCGGGGTGGGGGTGGCGGACTCGCCGACGGGTCCGTTTCGGGATGCGATCGGTCGGCCGTTGGTGGGGAACAACGAGATCGATCCGACGGTGTTCATCGATGATGATGGGCAGGCGTATCTGTACTGGGGTAATCCGGGTCTGTGGTATGTGCGGTTGAACGCGGACATGGTTTCCTACTCGGGGAGCGCGACGCGGATCGCGTTGACCACTGCGGGGTTCGGTACGCGTAGTGGTAACGCGAGTCGGCCGACCTTGTATGAGGAGGGGCCGTGGGTGTTCAAGCGCAACGGGTTGTATTACAACGTGTTCGCGGCGGAGTGTTGTTCGGAGTTCATCGCGTACTCGACGGCGCCTGGTCCGACGGGGCCGTGGACGTACCGGGGGACGATCATGGCGCGGCAGGGCGCTAGTTTCACCAATCACGCCGGGGTCGTCGATTTTGGTGGTGGGTCGTATTTCTTCTATCACAACGGGGCGTTGCCCGGTGGTGGTGGTTACACCCGGTCGGTGGCGGTGGAGAAGTTCTCGTACAACTCCAACGGCACGTTCCCGACGATCACGATGAGTACCGCGGGGGTGCCGCAGGTGGGCACGCTGAATCCGTACGTGCGGCAGGAGGCCGAGACGATCGCGTGGGGTTCGGGGATCGAGACGGAGGTCTCCACCGAGGGTGGGATGAACGTCGGTTGGATCGAGAACGGCGACTACGTCAAGGTCAAGGGTGTGGCGTTCGGCGCGGGCGCGTCGTCGTTCACGGCCCGGGTCGCGTCGGCGAGCAGTGGTGGGCGCATCGAGGTCCGTCTCGACAGTGCCACCGGCCCGCTCGTCGGGACCTGCGCTGTCGCGGGCACCGGCGGTTGGCAGGCCTGGACCACCACCAGTTGCGCGGTGAACGGCGCCACCGGCACCCATGACCTGTATCTGCGCTTCGCCGGCGGCACCGGCACCCTGTTCAATATCAACTGGTGGCAGTTCAGCGGCACCGGCGGCAGCGGCACCGTGCTCACCAACGGTGACGTGGAGAACGGCACCACGGGCTGGGGTGTGCACGGCAGCGGAACGCTCTCCCGGACCACCGCCGCCGCCCACGGCGGCGGCGGGTCGCTGTCGATCACCGGCCGGACCGCCGCGTGGAACGGCCCCGGTCAGGACGTGACCTCGAAGCTCACCAACGGCAAGAGCTACACCACAAACGTCTGGGTACGGGCGCAGAGCGGCACGCCCTCGGCCAAGGCGACCCTGTCGCTGACCGCGAACGGCACGACGAGCTATCTCCAGCTCACCCCCGCCGTGGGGGTGAACGTCAACGGCTGGACCCTGCTCACCGGCACGACGACCGTGTCGTGGAGCGGCACGCTGTCCAACGCGACCTTCTACGTCGAAACGGCCGAGGGCACCGACAGTCTCCTGGTCGACGACGTCTCGTTCCAGTGACGCCCGCTGCCGGAGCCGTCCGCGTACGGCTCCGGCAGCGCCGCTCTCCGACACCGCGACCGGAGCAACCCGTCCGCAGCGCGATTCGTTACGACTTGACGAACGGCATGTTATCGCTCACAGTCGATGGTTGAGGGCGGCCGCACCTGTGGCTCACCGGGCGAGCCTGCTGGTCGCACCTCGGAGCGTGACGTCCGCCCAGGGCATGCCGGACGTCGTGTCGGGGTCTCCCACCACCGGTGCCGTGACGGCGACTGTGCCTCCGCTCGTCATGGTCCGACCACTGCGGACCGATCCCGCGGCTGGACTGGCATCGGCGTCGACATCGCCGTGTCGATGTCGCCGACTTCGCAGGAGCAGATTCGGGCGCTGCACGTCCATCACCGAACCACCACAGACAAGGAATTCGCATGAATCACAAGAGAGTTCTGCGATTGGCGGTGACCGTCGCAGCCACCGGCGCACTCGCCGCCGGAATGACGATGACGCTGACCTCCACGGCCAGTGCCGGCACGACCCTGAGGGCGTCGGCGGCCGAGAAGGGCCGCTACTTCGGCGCGGCCGTCGCGACGAACAAGCTCTCCGACAACACGTATGCGACCATCCTGAACCGCGAGTTCAACAGTGTCGTGGCCGAGAACGAGATGAAGTGGGACGCGACCGAGCCGCAGCAGGGCCGGTTCAACTACACCGGTGGTGATCGGCTGGTCAGTCACGCGCAGGCCAACGGCATGAGTGTGCGGGGCCACGCGCTGTTGTGGTATCAGCAGCAGCCGGGTTGGGCGCAGACCATGTCCGGTAGCGCGTTGCGGAGTGCGGCGATCAACCACGTCACGCAGGTGGCGACCCACTTCCGGGGCAAGATCTACGCGTGGGACGTGGTGAACGAGGCTTTCGCCGACGGTGGCAGTGGCGGGCGGCGTGACTCGAACCTGCAGCGCACCGGTAACGACTGGATCGAGGCGGCGTTCCGGGCGGCGCGGGCGGCGGATCCGGGTGCGAAGTTGTGTTACAACGACTACAACACCGACGGGATCAACGCGAAGTCGACGGGGATCTACAACATGGTGCGGGACTTCAAGTCCCGTGGTGTGCCGATCGACTGCGTGGGTTTCCAGTCGCACCTGGGCACGTCGTTGGCCGGTGACTATCAGGCCAACCTGCAGCGTTTCGCCGATCTCGGTGTGGACGTGCAGATCACCGAGCTGGACGTGATGACCGGCGGCAACCAGGCGAACATCTTCGGCTCGGTCACCCGCGCGTGCATGAACGTCTCGCGGTGCACCGGCATCACCACCTGGGGTGTGCGGGACTGCGACTCGTGGCGCGGGTCGGACAACGCCCTGCTCTTCGACTGCAGCGGCAACAAGAAGGCGGCGTACACAAGCGTCCTGAACGCCCTCAACGCCGGCCCGGGCATCACCCCGTCGCCGACGACCCCGGGACCGACGACGCCTGCCCCCACGACCCCGCCGCCCACCACGCCTCCGCCCACGACCCCGCCGCCCACCACGCCTCCGCCGGGTGGTTGCTCGGCGTCGGTGTCACTGAACTCGTGGACCGGTGGCTTCGTCGCCACCGTCAAGGTCACCGCGGGCTCCGGCGGCACGAGCGGGTGGAACGTCAGCTTCACGCTGCCCAGTGGCGCGAGTGTCACGAACACCTGGAGCGCGACGGCAAGTGGCTCCACCGGCACTGTGCGGTTCACCAACGTGGACTACAACGGCCGGCTCGGCGCCGGTCAGGTCACCGAGTTCGGCTTCCAGGGCACCGGCAGCGGCGCGGGCATGACGCCCACCTGCGCCGCCTCCTGACCGCGGATGCCTGACTGACTCCGCACACCGGCCGGTGTGCGGGACCGAGAGTGGTCCCGCGCACCGGCCGGTCGCCACGTGCGGGGTCGATCAGGAGTACGGCAGCCGCAGCACCGACTGGTTGCCGATGCCCACGGTGCTGGGGTTGTTGCCGATCGCCGACCAGACCTCCACCCGGACCGTGCCGTTGCTCAGCGTGCCCAACGTGCCGGTGGCCGAGGCCAGGCCCGCGCTCTGGGTGTAGTGCTCGTAGCCGGGAACCGGGTCGGTGGCGAAGTAGCGAAGGGTCTCCACCCGTTCCCAACTGCCGTTGCCGGTGAGGTCGTAGGAGATCCGCACCTGCACACCGTTACCGACCGCCGTCCCCGCATCCACGAACAGGTCGAACGTGGTCTGCCCGCCGGAGTAGGCGAGATTCAGGCCGGTCGCCGTGAAGACCTGCGGGTTGGTGGGCGTACCGTCGTGGTTGCCGTTGGCGGCCGCGACCGTCGTGGTGGCCGCGCTGCCGGCGGCGCCCAACCCGCCCCCGGGCAGCAGGTACCGGGTGGGACCACCCGTCGTCGGCGGGGTGGTCGTGGGTGGCGCGGACGTCGGCGGCGCCGTCGTGGGTGGCGCGGTGGTCGGTGGCGGCGCGGTCGTCGGCGTCGACCCCGGTGGTACGCCGCCGGACGCGTTGCCACCACTCCAGGTGTACGCCCCGGTGGTTGCCGTCCGGCCCGCTGCCACGGTGAGGCTGGTGCCGTTGGAGAACGTCACAGTGATCGGCGCGGCGGTCGGGTTCGATGCCACGTAGGTGCGCGCCCCGTTGCGCGAGAACACCGCCGACAGCGGGTGGTTGCCGGTCACCGTGGTGTCGACGGTGCCCAGCGCCGCGAGGTTGCGGATCCAGTGGAAGGTGTGGGCTCGGCTCTCGCCCTCCTCCGGGGTGTAGCCGGGGTTCGCGCGCAGGTTCGCCAGCGCCGCGTCGGGGTCGCCGAGGGCCTGGAACTGCCAGAGAATGTCCTGCCATACCGTCGGTTGCCCGCCGTTGTTGCGGACCAGCTCCGCGTAGTTGGTCCGCACGTACGCCGGGTTGTTGCCCAGGTAGAGGTGTCCGCCGGTGACCGGCAGCAGGTTGATGCCCTGGATCATCTCGGGTTCGCCGCTGAACCAGGTGGCGTACGCGCCGCCGTCGCCCCAGACCATGCCGACCGTGGAGTGCCCGAAGGCGGCGGGGAAGTTCTGGTCGCTGGCGTCGAACCAGTACTCCTGGATGGCGGCGGCCTGCGTGGTGTAGAGGAAGACGCCGGCGTCACGGACGGCGGCGTTGCCGGTCACCTGCCCCCACTGGATGAGGGCGTTGGCGAAGTTCATCCCCTCGGACGAGGACTCCTGGTTGTTGCCGGAGCCGAACGAGCCGTGCCCGGACGCCCAGTCGTGGCCGGCGTAGATGTCGAAGTCACGCAGGTAGGGGAAACGGGTGTCGCCGCGCTGGTAGTTGTTGGCGTCGCGGATGAGCAGGTCCACCATGCCGCCGTAGCGGCTGGCGGTGGCCCAGGCCGGGTCGAACTTGGCGAGCGTGGCGGCGGCGGCGATGAAGTAGCCGTAGTGGAAGTGGTGGTCGTTGAGTTCCTGGTCGGAGCCGTACGACGCCGGGTAGCCGATCAGGGTGCCCCAGTTGTTGTCGTAGTAGAAGACCCGGCTGGTCTTGCCGCTGGAAGCGGTGAACCAGTCGGTGAGCGTGCTGCGGATGGCGTTCAGCGCGCTGTCGCGGGTCGTGGTGTCGTTGACCAGGTCGGCGATCTCGGCGATGCGGGCGGCCCGACCGAGCCCCTTGCCGGTCCAGTAGGTGTCGTTGCCGCGCTGGTCCATCGGGTTCGCGCGGGCGGCGGCCAGTTGACCGGTGATGGTGGCCAGGTCACTTCCGCTGCCGTCGCCGACGGCCGGCAGCTCCGGCAGCACGCCCTGGAACTTCATGGCGGTGCGGAACTGGTTGACGCCGGTGAGCACCCGCATCCGGCCGCGCGCCGACGGGTAGGTCGGGGTGATGGCGGTGGACCCGCTCAGCGACTTCCACTGGTGCGGGTAGAGGCTGACCACGGTCTGCGTGGCGGAGCCCTCCCGGGCGGTAGTGGTGAACGCGTACGTGGTGGTCAGGCCGCTGGTCGCCGGGTCGTACGCGTACGACACCTGGGTGCCGGTCACGTGGGCGTGCGCGTACCGGCCGTAGGTGGCGGCCAGGTCGGCGCGCTCCGTCGCGCTGGACGTCGGCGGCAGCAGGGCGACGGAGAAGTAGCCCCGGCCGGCGAGGGTGGACGAGATCCGGCCGCCGGCGACGGTCCAGGTGGCGCCGCTGGGCGCGTACCCGACGTAGTCGTGGCCGTTGACCCGGAAGCCGATGGTGGCGCCGTTGGTGGACCACACGTCGGGGGTGCCGGCGGTGCCGATCACCGCGTCCCCACCGGTGGTCTGGAAGTACGCGAACGGCAGCCCGTGGCCGATGGTGGCGCGCATGGTGCGGGTGCCGTCGCTCCAGTGTGGGCTGACCGTCCAGTCGGTCCAGCCGTCCACCTTGACCTGGGGTGCGCCGAGCCCGGCCACGCCGACCCGGATGTCCTGCACGTAGGGGTAGTGGTATTCACCGACGCCGGTCGCGGTGCCACTGATGGCGGGTGTGGAGTTGGCGGAGAAGCCAAGGCCGTCGGTGAAGGTGTCGTACGAGATCGGGTGGGCGTGCAGCGGTTCGCTGAAGGAGCAGTCGGTGCGCTTCCACAGCAGGGAGGACCACCAGTCGTTCGTGGGTATCGGCCCGGCCGGCGCGTTGGCGGTGGCGAACTGCCGAGGGTTGCTGGACATCGCGCCGCAGCCGCTGGGGAGTGCGCCGACCGGGGTGGTGGTGTAGCTGCCGGCGCCGACAGGTGCGGCCTCGGCGGCGCGGGTGACGGGGATCGCGAGACCGCCGACGACCAGGGCCAGGGCGGTCGCGGTGGCCAGGGCCCAGCGGCGGTGGGGGACGGGAGGTTTCATGGTGCCTCCATCGCGCGCCGGGGTGCGGCCCTTTGCCGGTTCCGACGCGTGCGTCTGAATTGGGGGGAAGGTCAGGTGAGAGAGCGCTCTCACAGCAACGGTAGTGGAGTACCGAGATCCCCGTCAATGTGTCAAACCCGTTGCGTGCTGATGTCGCTATGCGCCAGCGCCCGCGTCCGCCGCGACGGCCGACGCGCCACCGTCGTCGAGGTCGCCCAGGAGCGCCTCGGGTGCGCGCATCCGCCACGCGTCGGTCACCAGCTCGCGCAGCCGATCGGGGCCGACCTCCGCCAGGCGCACCAGCACCAGGGGCAGGCCCTCGTAGCCGGGCGTGGTGAAGAAGAGGTCGGGCTCGCCGAGCAGGAGAGCCTGCTTCTCGGCCTCGTCGCCGACGAACAGCACGGCGATGTCGAGCCGGATCACCCGCGGCTTTCCGGGGACCCGCTCCGGGTAGGACCAGACGAAGCCCTTGTCGGCCACCCGGAAGTCGAAGCCGTCACTGGCGATCTCCACGGTGTGCGGCAGGGCCAGCGCCACCCGTCGTACGTCGTCGGCGTCAACCACAGTGCCCCCTCGCGCCGCGCCCCATCCGCATGCGCCGAGATTACGCCGTGGACACCTCGATGGCGGTGGCGCCGACGATCGCCCGGTTGCCGTCCTCCTGAACGTAACCGACCACCGCGGCGTTGCGCGGATCGAGATCGGGTGGTGTCACCAACCGCACCTGGCCCCGCTCGGCGTCCAGCCCCACCGACGCGTAGGCGCGTACGACGTTGTCCTGCCGAAGCGTCCGCCCGGCGTTCTCGCCCCGGGCGATCGCACTGTCCAGGCCCCGCTCCACGATCGCCACGTTCAGCACGGCCCCCGCCGGCGGGTGTTCGACCCGGTAGTCGAGCAGCACCCGGTGGCCATCCCCGTCGGCCCTGGACAGCGTGAGGGGCGCGGAGGCGGTCGACGACATGGCGGACATGATCGCGCCGGCCGCTCGCCGACGGTCGGAGCCGACGAACTCCACGGTGCCGTTGACGACCATCTGCGGGGTGTACAGACCCCCGGTGCCGAACGCGCGGGCGTACGCCTCCTGCCGCGCCGTGTACGCCGGGTCGGCGAACTGGTCGGGCCACCCCAGGTTGTCCCAGTAGTCGACGTGGAACCCGAGGGCGAAGACGTTCTGCCCCCGAACCCGTGCGTCGTGCTCGAGCTCGCTGAGCAACTCCTCCGCGGGTGGGCAGCTGTTGCAGCCCTGGGACGTGAACATCTCCACGACGGCGAAGCCGCCGTCGGTCGCTGGATTCGTCATTGTGGCGTCTCTCCTCCCACGGGGCGCGGCGGCGCTGGATTCCCGTTCCCACGGAGAGAATGCGCGTACGGCGCCCCCGCTGGCCTCGCGGTCGGCGCGGCCGGGGCGGGTGGTTGGATGGTCGGGTGGAGTTCACAGTGACAGACGCGCCGGAGCGGGAGCGTTTCGAGGCGCACGACGAGGCGGGTGCGGTCGCCGGGTTCGTCACCTACCAGCTGACCGGCTCGATCATCGCCTACACCCACACCGAGGTCGATCCGGCGTTCGAGGGCCGGGGCGTCGGGTCGACGCTGGCGCGCGCGGTGATGGACGACGCGCGGGCCAGAAAGCGGACCGTCGTGCCGATCTGCCCGTTTCTCGCCGACTGGCTGGTCAAGCACCCGGAGTACGAGAGCATCGTGGTCCGGTCCACCCGCAAGATCAAGTAGCCGGCCGGCCCTTCCCCTCCCCGGCGCCGCCGCGCCGACCGGGTCAGGCGTCCGGCCGGAGCGTGGCGGCGAGGGCGCGGGTGGTCGCGGTCAGGGTGTCGATGTCCAGCCCCGCCGCCTCGTACCGCACCGGCGCCGTGCTTGACTCCACCGGCGGGTACACCGCCTGACCTCCGCCGCCGCACGTCCCGTCGGGAGACCACAACGATGACAGCCGCCACCTTCCGTGCCCTGCACCACGACCGCGCCGCGGGCGACCCACTCGTCCTACCCGGCCCCTGGGACGCGGCCAGCGCCAAGGTGTTCGCCGACGCCGGTTTCCCGGCGCTCGCGACCCCGAGCGCCGGGGTCGCCGCGTCGCTCGGTTACGAGGACGGCGCGACGCCGCCGGACGAGATGTTCGCGGCGGTGGCGCGGATCGTCCGGGCCGTCTCCGTTCCGGTGTCCGCCGACGTCGAGGGCGGTTACGGTCTCGCCTCCGCCGAGTTGGTCGGACGGCTGCTGGAGGCGGGCGTCGTCGGCTGCAACCTGGAGGACTCGGAGGGGCACGCCACCCTCAAGGACCCGCAGCGGCACGCGGACTGGCTGGCCGAGGTGCGGGCGGAGGCGGGGGACGCGCTCGTCATCAACGCGCGCGTCGACACGTTCCTGGTCGGGACGGGTGACCCGGCCGACGCGGTGGACCGCGCCCGCCGGTACGTGGCGGCCGGCGCGGACTGCGTCTACCCGATCCTGGCGCCGCCGGAGGTCCTGCCGGTGCTGCGTGCGGGCATCGCGGGGCCGATCAACATGGCCGCCGGCCCGGACCGCGAGTCCGTTGCCGAGCTGGGTCGGCGGGGCGCGACCCGCATCACCTTCGGCCCGGGCATGCAGCGCTTCGCGATGGGAGCGATCGGCGACCTCGCGGCGAGGCTGCGCGCCTGAGGCCGACCGCCGCGCCACCGCCGGCGGCGGCGTTCAGGCGAGGCTGGCGTTGCCGCGCCGCCGGTCGGGCGTGGGCGGTCGGCACAGCCGCGCCGGCGGTCCGGGGTCGGCACAGCCGACTCGGCGGTCAGGCGTCGGCGCGGGCGGCGAGGGCGTCCACCAGGCGGCGGGTGGAGCCGGCCAGGTTCCATCGGCCGGCGAGCTCGACCAGCCGGTCCGGATCGACAGGCGCGGTCGGCAGCGCGGTGGGCAGCTCCGGCAGCGGCACGTCCAGCGCGACCCGGACCACCGTCGGCGCGACGCCCAGGTAGTCGCGGGCCGCGGCCAGCTTGGTGCGCAGGCCCGGCGCGAACGACGAGTCGGAGTCGTCGAGCGCGGCCAGGATGCCGGCGACGCTGCCGTAGCGCTCGATGAGCCGGGCGGCGGTCTTCTCGCCGACGCCCGCCACGCCGGGCAGCCCGTCGCTCGGGTCGCCGCGCAGCGCGGCGAAGTCGGCGTACCGGTCGGCCGGCACGCCGTAGCGGGCCCGCACCGCGGCGTCGTCGCAGTCGTCGAGCTTGGCGACGCCGCGCCCCACGTAGAGCAACCGGACCGACCGGGCGTCGTCGATGAGCTGGAACAGGTCGCGGTCGCCGGAGACCACCTCGACCGGGCCCGGCTGGGTGACCGAGAGCGTGCCGAGGACGTCGTCGGCCTCGTAGCCGGTCGCGCCGACAGCGGTGATGCCCACCGCGGCCAGCACCTCCAGGATCATCGGCACCTGCGGGGAGAGGGTGTCCGGGACGATCTCGCCGCCCTGCGGGGCGACCCGGTGCGCCTTGTACGACGGCAACAGATCGACCCGCCACGCGGGCCGCCAGTCGTAGTCCAGAGCGCAGACCATCCGGTCGGCGCCGCGACCGCGGATGAGGGTGGCGAGCATGTCGAGGAAGCCGCGCACCGCGTTGACCGGGGTGCCGTCCTCGGTGCGGGCGGCGGACTCCGGGATGCCGAAGTAGGCCCGGAAGTAGAGGCTGGCTGCGTCGATCAGCAGGATCGGGGGTCGGTGTGCCACGCCGGACAGCCTGGCACAAGCCTCCGACGATCCGGGGTACGCCCGGCCGTCGGCGGTGTCAGCGCCGCTCGTCGTGCCGGTAGACGGTCTCCCGTCGGGCCAGGTGCTGCACGACGTAACTGGTCACCAGCAGCACGATCGCGACAAGCACCTCGACCCAGGCCGCGACGCCGTCGGCCACGGTGACACCGATGATCAGCAGGACCAGGCCGACGAGCGCGAGCACCCCCGCCCACAGTTGGCGGCGTCGGCGCGTCGCCGCCCGGTCCTCCTCGTTCGTTGCCACGCGATCCTCCCGGCCCGGGATGCCCGTGCGGGCATCCCCCGGATCCAGGCTATGGCCCCGTCCGCCGTTGGAACGGGAAAACCACTGTGCGCGTGGACGACCCGGGCCGCGCCCGGTGACGGGGCAGCCAGGTTGGACCGGCATCGGTACGCTCGTCGCTCGTACGACTGTGACGGGGGGCGACGGTGAGTGTGAGTGACGAGACCCGGGCCTGGTTCGGACGCCTGGTGGCGGACACCCGGGAGCGGTTCGCGGGGCTGGCCGAGCTCGGCGACGACCCCGAGCGGCTGTACGGCGAGGCGCGATCCTCGGACGGCGTCGTCGCGGTGGTGGCACCCGGGGGGATGCCGGTACGGCTCACGCTGAGCGCCTCCGCGATGCGGCTGGGGCCGGAGGAGTTGGCGGAGCGCATCGTGGCGACGCAGCGGGAGGCCGCGGCCGAGGCCGGGCGGCGGCAGGCCGAGGCGGTCCAGGAGTTGATCGGCCCGGCCACGGGCGGGGCGGTCGACGTGCGGTCGATGGTCGACCGGGCGCTCGACCAGGGCCGGTTCCGGGAGGCCGAGGAGCGGCTCGACTCCGCCGACGAGCAGTTCGGCAGGCGCCGGTGAGCGGCGACGGCTTCACCGTCCACCCGGCGGCGTTGCGCGCGGCGGCCACCGGTCAGGAGGCCGCGGCCGGGACGGCCGAGTCGACAGCCCGTGCCGTCGAGTCGGCCACCGCACAGGGCAACCTCTTCGGCGTGATCGGGCAGATGGCCGGCCTGGATGCCGGCTACCGCGGCTGGGTGACCGACGAGGTGGCCTCGCTGGAGGCGCTCGTCCAGCACCTGCACGACCTGGCCGAGGGGTTGCGCGGCAACGCCGATGCGTACGAGCACACCGACTCGGGCAACGCCGACCACCTGGCGAGCCAGTACCGGGAGGGGTCGTGACCCAGCCGGACGCCGTCGACGTCGCCAAGGGCTACCAGCAGGTCCGGGACACCTGGAACCAGGTCACCAGCCCCGCCTCCGAGGCGCTCAACACCGGACTGGACACGCTGCTCTACCCGTTCGTGTGGCCGCTGCTGCAACTGCTGGAGCTCTGCGTCGGCGACCCCGACCAGCTCGACGCGCACGCGGGCGCCTGGCGCACCGCGGCCACCCAACTGCGGCAGGTCGCCGAGCAGGAGCGGCAGGGCCTGGAGGCGCTGCGTCCGGAGTGGACCGGCCAGGCGGCCGAGGCGTACGCCCGGCGGATCACCGCGCTGGTGGAGGGGCTGGAGACGGCGGCCGGGGAGATGGCCCGGACCGCCGACAGCCTCGGCGACACCGCGATGGACCTGCGCGACTGCGAGGAGATCATCCGGACCGTCATCCGGGAGCTGGTCGAGTGGCTGGTGATCACCTGGCTCGCGGCCCAGGCGCTCGCGATCATCACCGCCGGTGCGTCCGAGGCGGCCGCCGCCGTCGCCTCGGCGGCCGAGACCGGCATCGCGGTCAGTCGGACCACCCGGATCCTGGCGCAGCTGCACCGGGCGCTGGAGGCGTACAAGGCCATGATGGAGGCCCTCAAGGCGCTGGGCACCGTCGGCAAGATCGCCGCCTGGACCATCAACAAGCTGTACGGCCCGAAGCACTGGCTCAAGGTGGGCATCAAGCTCGCCACCCCGCTGGACGGGTCGATCGTCGGCGAGGGGTTGGAGTCGGTCGGTGACCTGGTCATCAACTCCTCCGCGGACGAGTACGAGGATCAGCGGCGCGGTGACGACGGCGACGGCAGCCGCTGGCGGCGTACGGTGAGTTCCTGGACGGACCCGGCAGCCGACCGGGCGCCGTGACGCGGGGAGGGGCGATGGACGAGCCGGCAGCGCGCCGAGCGGAGCTGCTCGGTCAGGTGGAGACCCAGTTGCTCCCGGGCGAGGCCCTGCGGGAGGCGTGCTGGTTCACCCGCGTCCCGGGTCGCCGTTCGGCGGGGGAGGTGCTCCGTGCCGAGTTGAACCCGCTGCGGGTGGCGGAGGGGCTGGCCTGGGATGCCGCCGGAGTGACGGCCTCCACCGGGCCGGGGGTGGAGTGGTATCAGGCGGCCCGCAACGGGGTGCTCGGCGGTCCACCGGGTTCGGTGGGCGTCGGGCTGGACGAGCAGCTGCCCGAGCCCAGGATCGCCCAGGTGCTGGCGTTGACGAACCGCCGGGTGCTGGTGCTCCGCCGGCAGAGCGGTCGGCCGGCCGGCGTGGAGCCGCCCGCGGGCGGTGGTCTCCGGGACCGCCTCTCGGCGGCGGCTCGGCAGGTGCGGGCGGCCTGGGACGGGCCCGGCCCGGCGGCCCGCGACCAGCCACTGGAGGTGGCCTGGCAGGTGGGCGTGGAGTCGCTGGTCCGCCTCGACGCGCTGCCCGGTGGCACCATCGGGCGGCTCGCGCTGCTCTTCGCCGACGGTTCCTGGATCGTGCTCGGTCCGCCGGACGCCGCGACCGCGCTGCGGATGGCGTCGTCCCGCGCCAGGTGATCCGTCGCTCACCCACTGCCTCCCGCTGCTGCTGGCCGCGGCGGGGGCGTCTGGTCGGGCGGTGGCCGCACCGCCGCACGACGGTGCCGGGCGACGCGACCCGGCCTGGGTCGTCGTCCGGTCGTGGTCGGTGAGGCCACCGGCGCCGGCACGTCTGGCTCGATCGTCGACGCGCGTGTCGTCGGCCCCCGTTCGCCAAACCAATGCGTTTCAAACTGGAACGCACTATAGTCGGCTGGGGCCGAGGGAGGTGGCGGGTGCGGCGAGAGGATCTTGCCGATGCGGACTGCGGCATCGCGCAGGCGCTCGGCGTGCTGGGGGACTGGTGGACGTTCCTCATCGTGCGCGACGTCGCCGGCGGAACGACCCGCTTCGACGCGCTGCAACGTGAGCTGGGCGTCAGCCGGCGGGCGCTCACCGACCGCCTCGCCGCCCTGGTCGAGCACGGCGTGCTGGAGCGCCGGCCCTACTCGCGACACCCACCCCGGTACGACTATCTGCTCACCGCGAAGGGCGAAGGGCTGCTGCCGGTGCTGATCGCCCTGCAGGACTGGGGAACGAGGCACCTGATGGGTGACGGTGGACTGACCGCGACGGCCGACGCCGACTCCGCCGAGGCGCGCCGCGCGCACCACCTGGTCGGGCGACGACTGCCCGAGGTCGTCCTGCCCGGCCCCGACGGGCGGCCGGTCGCGCTCGCCGCGACGGACAGTTGGACGGTCCTCTACTTCTTCCCCGGGGCCTACGCGCCGGGAACACCCGGCTATCCGCCGGGCTGGGCGCAGATCCCCGGTGCCCGGGGCTGCACCCTGGAGTCGACGACGTACGCCAGGCGGCACCCCGACTTTGAGGCCGCCGGGGTGCGGGTGCACGGGATCAGCACCCAGCGCCCGGACCAGCTCGCCGACTTCGCCGCGTACGCCGAGCTGCCGTTTCCGCTGCTGTCCGACCAGGACGGCCGGTTGGCCGCGGGGCTGCTGCTGCCGGTCTTCCGGGCCGGTGGGGTGACCCGGTTCAAGCGGCTGACGCTGCTCGTCGACCCGACGGCGGTGGTACGCGCCGTGCAGTTCCCGGTCACCGACCCGGCCGGCTCGGTGCAGGAGATGCTCACCCTGGCCCGCGAGCACGCGACGGTCCCCGGCTGACGCTGGGCGTCGACCGGGGACCGCGCGGGCCGTTCGGTCAGGCGGGGAGCGTCCAGCGCTGGTTGGCGCCGGCGAAGCAGTCCCAGATCTGCAGGCGGGTGCCGTCGGCGGAGCTGTTGTCCGTGGCGTCCAGGCACTTGTTCGACTGCGGGTTGCGCAACGTGCCGTTGGACTGCGCCTGCCACACCTGCGCGCCGCTGCCGTTGCACTCCCAGAGCTGGACCTTCGCGCCGTTGGCGGTGGACCCGCTGGCGATGTCGGCGCACTTGCCGAGGGCGCGCAGCGTGCCGTCACTGGCGACCGTCCAGGTCTGCGCGGCGGTGCCGTTGCAGCCGTAGAGCTGGATTGCCGCGCCGTTGGCGGTGCTGGCCGCCGCCACGTCGACGCACTTGCCGCCGATGCCGGTGATCCGGCCGGTCCGGCCGGTCGGCGGCGGGGTGGTGCCGCCCATGATGGTGTCGTACATGGCGCTGAGCAGCGAGGTCGAGCCGCTGGTGTCCTGGCTCAGCTCCCAGTTCATCACGCCGCCGGCGTTGGCCAACGCCCACTGCGTCTTGCGCTTGACCGTCGGGATGCCGTTCCAGCACTGCTGCGACCCGCCGACGTTGGCGCAGTCCCGGTTGGCGTTCGCCGGGTCCAGACCGACGAGGTACGAGTAGTTGTAGTAGACCGGGCGGCTGTAGAACGGGATGCCGAGCACCGCCTTGCTGGCCGGCAGGCCGCGCGCCTTCCACAGGTTGACGCTGTTGATCGACCAGTCGTAGTTGGCGTGTGGGCTGCCGCCGTCGTACGCCATGATGTTGAGCCAGTCGACCTGGTTGAACACTGCCGTCTGGACGCCGTCGACGGAGTAGCCCTCGGAGACCACGGCGGCGGTGAGCAGCTTGCCGCGGCTGTGCAGGGCGCTGCCGAGCTGCGTCATGAGCGCCGTGTAGTTGTTGGCCGAGGCGCCCGGGTCGGGGTACTCCCAGTCCATGTCGACGCCGTCGAGGTTGTACTGGTTGACGAAGTTGACAAGGTTGTTGACGAAGTTCGTCCGGCTGCCGGAGTTCGCCGCCAGGGCTTCGAAGGCCGAGTCGTTGCCGTCGTTCCAGCCGCCGACCGCGATCGAGACCTTGACGTTGTTGGCGTGTCCCTGCGAGACCAGCGAGGAGAGTCGCGCTCCGTCGACCCCCTGCAGGCTGCCGTCGCCGTTGGGCAGGATGAAGGCGTAGTTGATGTGGGTGAGCTTGTTGTACTGGATGGTGTTGATGTTGCCGGCCCAGGAGGGCATGTAGCCGACGCTCTTGAAGTTGTTCGGGAGCACCACGGCCTGCGCGGCGGTGGACGTGACGGTGAGGGTGGCGCCGGCGGTGGCCAGCGCGAGGAGGCCGGCGGCGAGGGCGCGGCGCAGTGGTGAGGACATCGGGGGCCTTCCCGTGGGCGGGGGACGACACCCGTCCGCGCGGGTTGTCGCGGGCGGGTGGTGGGGGACGCAGGAACGGGTGGGCCTCGAGGCAGCCAAATCTTAAAGAGTGTTAACTGTCCCCGTCAATCAACATCTGTGGATTTCCCCGGTACCGGCACCAATATGGGGGTTTACCCAAACGACCGTTAAGCTGGTGGTGTGGGACTCGACGAGCTGTACCCGCCGGATCGGCTGATCGCCGCGCAGCGCGCCACCGCCGCTGCCGGACTGGACGCCCTGCTGCTCACCCCCGGCTCCGACCTGCGGTACCTGACCGGGTACGACGCCCACGCGGGGGAGCGGCTGACCTGCCTCGTGCTGCCCGCCGAGGGGGAGCCGACCCTCATCGTGCCCAGGCTGGAACGCCCGGCGGCCGAGGCGGCGCCCGACACCGGCGTCCGCATCGTCGACCACGTCGACGGCACCGACCCGTACCCCCTTGTCGTCGCCGCCCTCGACGGCCCGGTCACGGCGGTCGGGCTGGCCGACCGGATGTGGGCCGAGCAGGTCCTCGCGTTGCGCGCCGCCCTTCCCGGCGTCACGCAACGTCTTGCCGGGGAGGTGCTGGGCGAGCTGCGCGTGCGCAAGTCCCCGGCGGAGGTGGCGGCGCTCGCCGAGGCCGGCGCGGCGATCGACGAGGTGCACCTGCGGATGGGGCAGTGGCTGCGCCCCGGGCGCACCGAGGCCGAGGTCGCCACCGACATCGCCGCGGCGATCCGGGCCGCCGGACACGTCCGGGTCGACTTCGTCATCGTGGCGGCCGGGCCGAACGGCGCCAGCCCGCACCACGGCACCTCGGACCGGCCGATCGGCGTCGGCGAGCCCGTGGTGGTCGACATCGGCGGCACGATGGCCTCGGGTTACCGCTCGGACTGCACCCGCACCTACGTGGTGGGCGGGCCGGCGCCGGCGGACTTCCTGGACTACTACGCGGTGCTGCACGACGCCCAGCGCGCCGCGGTCGCCGCGGTGCGCCCCGGGGTCACCGGGGCGGCGGCCGACGCCGCGGCGCGGGAGCCGATCGCCGCCGCCGGCTACGGTTCCGCGTTCCTGCACCGCACCGGGCACGGCATCGGTCTCGACGGTCACGAGGAGCCCTACCTGGTGGCCGGCAACGATCGCCCGCTCGAGGCCGGGATGGCGTTCTCCATCGAGCCGGGCGTCTACCTGGCGGGCCGGCACGGCGCCCGCATCGAGGACATCGTCGTCTGCACCACAGACGGCGTGCAACGGCTCAACACCACCCCCACGGAGCTCATCGCGCTATGACTGTCGACCGGATCCTCCCCACCGACGAGGCCCACGACCTGCTGGGTCTCGCCACCGAGCTCGCCGATCGTGAGCTCGCGCCGCAAGCCGCCGCCTTCGAGGAGCGCGCCGAATTCCCCCGCGGCGTGCTCCGGACCCTCGGCCGGGCCGGCCTGCTCGGCCTGCCCTACCCCGAGGAGTACGGCGGCGCGGCCCAGCCCTACGAGGTGTACCTGCAGGTGCTGGAGATCCTGGCCAGCCGCTGGCTGGCGGTCGCCGAGGCCGTCAGCGTGCACACCCTGTCCTGCTACCCGGTGTTCGCGTTCGGTACCGACGAGCAGCGCAAGCTGCTGCCGGACATGATCGGCGGCGAGCTGCTTGGCGCGTACTGCCTCTCCGAGCCGCAGGGTGGCTCGGACGCGGCCGCGTTGAGCACCCGGGCGGTTCGGGACGGGGACGCGTACCTGGTGTCCGGCACCAAGGCGTGGATCACCCACGCGGGGACCGCCGACTTCTACAACATCTTCTGCCGTACCGGGGGGCCTGGGCCGAAGGGGATCTCCTGCCTGCTCGCCGACGCGGGCACTGTCGGCATCAACCCGCAGGTGGCCGAGCGGACGATGGGGTTGCGCTCCTCCCCGGTGGCGCAGATCGCCTTCGACGAGGCGCGGGTGCCGGTGGACCGGCTGATCGGTGCCGAGGGCGTCGGCTTCACCATCGCCATGTCCGCACTGGACTCCGGTCGCCTGGGCATCGCGGCCTGCGCGGTCGGGCTGGCCCAGGCTGCCCTGGACTACGCGGTGTCCTACGCCCGGGAGCGGCAGCAGTTCGGCCGGTCCATCATCGACTTCCAGGGGCTCGGTTTCCTCCTCGCGGACGCGGCCACCCAGATCTCCGCCGCGCGCGCGTTGACCCTCGCCGCGGCCCGGCTGCGCGACGCCGGCCGCCCGTACTCGGTCGAGGCGGCCAAGGCGAAGCTCTTCGCCACCGACATGGCGATGCGGGTGACCACCGATGCGGTGCAGGTGCTCGGCGGCGCCGGCTACGTGGCCGATCACCCGGTGGAGCGGTACATGCGCGAGGCCAAGGTGTTGCAGATCGTGGAGGGCACCAACCAGATCCAGCGGATGGTGATCTCGCGGGCGCTGGCGAAGGGCTGAGCGGGCCGGTGAGCAGCGCCGGGGTGGCCGCGGTGGATCCACCGCGGCCACCCCGGCGGGGTACCTCGTCGCCGTCGGGCGGTTTTCCCGGTAGGTTGCACGCCGTGGAGGAGATCGACCGCGCCATCGTCGCCGCGCTGACCGCCGACGGCCGACTGTCGTACACGGACCTGGCCGAGAAGGTGGGGTTGTCGGTGTCCGCCGTGCACCAGCGGGTGCGCCGGCTGGAGCAGCGCGGGGTGATCAAGGGGTACGCCGCGCGGGTGTCGTTCGAGGCGCTGGACCTGCCGCTCACCGCGTTCGTGGCGATCCGCCCGTTCGACCCGTCGCAGCCGGACGACGCGCCCGAGCGGCTGGCCCACCTGCCCGAGATCGACTCCTGCTACTCGGTGGCGGGGGAGGACTTCTACATGTTGTTGGTGCGGGTGGCCAGCCCCACCGACCTGGAGCGGGTGCTGCAGGAGATCCGCACCTCGGCGAACGTGACGACCCGGACGACCGTGGTGCTGTCCACCCCGTACGAGAACCGGCCTCCGAAGATCAGTGCCGCGGCACCGAGTCGGTCGCGGTCCCGGGCGCCGGAGGAGCCGGCTGGTTCCACCGCAGGATGACCTGGCGGCCGTGCTCGTGACCGAGCGCGCTGACGGTGGCGGTCTCCAGGCGCAGTCGTCCGCCGGCGGACGGGGGCAGGCCGATCCAGCGTGCGCCGAGCACGCGCAGGCTGTGCGCGTGACCGACAAGCGCGACGGTGCCCCGGTCGAGCAGTGGGGTGACCCGCGCCAGCACCCGGTCGAGCCGTTCGCCGACCTGTGCGGGTGACTCCCCGCCGGGGCAGCCGTCGGTCCAGATGTTCCAGTGCGGCTGGTCGGCGTGGATGTCGACGGTCGTGCGGCCCTCGTACTCGCCGTAGTTCCACTCGCTGAGGTCCTCGTCGACCCCGTCGACGGTGAGACCGGCCAGCTGCGCGGTGCGCAGCGCCCGGGAGCGGGGGCTGGACAGCACTGTCGCGAACCGCCGGCCGGCGAGGAACGCGGCGAGGGTGCGGGCCTGTCGCTCGCCGTCGGGGGTCAGCTCCAGGTCGGTGTACGAGGTGTGCCGGAGGCTGGCGCTCCAGGTGGTCTCGCCGTGCCGGATCAGTAGGAGCTCTCCCATACGGCCAGTTAACCATCGTGACCGCTCCCGTCAGGCGACCCTCCCTCAACCTATCTTCCTAGGATGCCTTACGGGGTGTGCCGACCGGCACCACCGGTTTCGGCACCCGGAGACCGGGCAAGCGAGCCGGGACAACCGCCAGACCGAGGAGGCGCGATGAGCTTCACCGAGAAGGCAAAGAACAAGGTTGAGCAGATGGCCGGTGCCGCGCGGGAGCGCGTCGGCGATATGACCGACAACGAGTCGATGCGTGGCGGGGGCGCGAGCCAGCAGGGCGACGCGCGCGCCAAGCAGGCCGGGCAGAGCATGAAGGATGCCGGCAGCAAGATTAAGGACGCTTTCAACAAGTGACCTGAGCGGTCGTCGGGTCCCCGGGCAGGTGCTGCCCGGGGACCCGACGCGTGTGGGCCGCTAGGGTCGGCGGCGTGACCGTGCTCCGTTCCCTGGTGTTGTTCGTGCTGGCCGCCCTGGCCGAGATCGGCGGGGCGTGGCTGGTCTGGCAGGGTTGGCGGGAGCAGCGCGGGCTGCTGTGGATCGCTGCCGGCGTGGTGGCGCTGGGCTGTTACGGCTTCGTCGCCACGTTCCAGCCGGACCCGAACTTCGGCCGGATCCTGGCCGCGTACGGCGGGGTGTTCGTGGCCGGTTCGTTGGGCTGGGCGATGGTGGTCGACGGCTTCCGCCCGGACCGTTGGGACCTGGCCGGTGCGGCGCTCTGCCTACTCGGCGTCGCGGTCATCATGTACGCGCCGCGCGGAGGCGCGGCGTGACCTGTGTCGTCAGGTGGACCGTCCGTCGAGGCGGATGGTCCACGGCTCGACGCTGTCGACCCGCAGATGAGTCTCGCTCCACGGATCGCGGGCGAGGATGGCGCGGACGTGGTCGGCGGATTCGGCGTCGACGACGAGCACCACCCGGTGCTCGTCCGCCAGCGGCCCGCCGAGGACGATGAAGCCGCTGGTCACCAGCTCGTCCATGAACGCGGCGTGCGCGGGCCACTCGGACTGCTCTTGGATGGTTCGTGCCGGGTCCCACCGGGGACCGGACCGACGCAGCAGGACGAGGAACACGGGGTCAGACGCCCTTCGCTCCGTCGATGGCCTGCCGCAACAGGTCGGCGTGCCCGTTGTGCCGGGCGTACTCGGCGATCATCTGCAGGTACACGTAGCGCAGCGACGCCACGTCCCCGTCGGGGAAGGTGAAGGTGTCGTCGATCGAGGCCGTGGCCACGGCCGTGCGGGCGAGTTCGGTCTCCTCGATCAGCAGGGCGTGGTCGGACTGCGCGGTCGTCGGGTCACCGCCGTCGAAGTCGGCGTCGCGCCACTGTGGGGTGGAGTAGAGCGTCTCCAACGGTTCGCCGCGAAAGAGGGTCCGGAACCAGGTGCGTTCCACTTTGGCCATGTGCCGGAGCAGGCCGAGGAGGGAGAGGTTCGAGAAGGCCAGTGGCGCTCGCGCCAGTTGGTCGCCGTCGAGGCCGGCGCACTTGTGCAGCAGTGTGGCGCGCTGCCAGTCGAGCAGGGTGCGCAGGTGGTCCGCCTCCGGCGCGCTGAGGACGTCGCTGGGACGGTTCACATCAGGGGCGGTCCATGTCATCGGGTCATGATGCCATCCGTCGGGGTGCCGTCGACACCAGCGCGGTGGGTACCGCCACGGGGACAGTGAGCGTCTCTCGCGTCTGGGATGATCGCTGGCGTGTTTCGACCTCGGCCGGGTTCGCTGCTCGGTGTGCTCATGGCGACGGCGGTCGTCGCCATCGCCGTGTCGGCGGTAGGACTCTCCACGGCGCCAGTGCGCCGCGGCGCGTCCGCCGGCGTGCCAGTTCGGCCCGCGACGTCGGCTGGGCCGTCGGGTGGCGCGTCTGCCGAATTGAGCATGCCGCCGGGCGGCGCCACTCCGGGCGGTTCGCCAATCACGCTGCCCGGGGCGACGTCGCGGGGGAGCCGGCCGCCGGTGGTGCAGCACGGGCCGCGTACGGGGAGCCGGGTGGCGCTGACCTTCGACGCCGACATGACCGACGCGATGCTGGGCAACCTGCGCGCGGGCCGGGTCAGGTCGTACGCCAACGTGCGCATCGTGGATCTGCTGGAGCGCGAGCAGGTGCCGGCCACGTTCTTCCTGACCGGCAAGTGGGTCGAGCGGTATCCGGATGTCACGCGACGGATCGCCGCCAATCCGCGGTTCGAGGTGGCCAACCACACGTACGGGCACGCGGCGTACACGAGCGGCTGCTACGACCTGCCGTCGGCGCCGGTGGGCGGTCTGGCCGCCGATGTGGCAAGGACGTTCGGGGTGATCGAGCCGTACGGCGGGCGGCAGACCCGGTACTTCCGCTTTCCCGGGCTGTGTCACGACGATGCGGCGCTGGCCGCGCTCGCGCCGCTGGGTGTGACGGTGGTGGACGGGGACGTGGTCAGCGGTGACCCGTTCGCGACCGCGTGGCAGCCGATCGTGCGGGCGGTGCTGGATCATGTGCGCCCGGGCTCGGTGGTGATCATGCATGTGACCGAGGCGAACGCGGCGATGACCGACGAGGCGTTGCCGCACATCCTGGCGGGATTGCGGGCGCGTGGTCTGGTTCCGGCGCCGCTGTCCGAGGTGCTGGCCCCGGACTGACCGGAGGGCCTGCCGCCCCTACCGGGATGAGCGCAGCGCCCGCCGGTCGGGGGTGAGCAGCATCAGCACCGCGGTGACGGTGACGAGTTGGACGTCGGCGGGGAGGGGGACGGCGGCGGTGGCGAGGATGAGCAGGACGGCGATGGGCCGGCTGCGTGGGATGGGCAGGTGCAGGGCGCGGCGGGCGGCGGAGACGCCGGCCAGGTAGAGCGCGACGCCGCCGCTGAGGGCGAGGGCGCCGCCCGGGGTGGCCGGCTCGCCGGGATGTGCGACGGCCGCGTGCAGTCCGGCGACGGTGGGGATGACGCCGAGCAGCAGCAGGAAGTGCGGCAGAACGTAGGTGCGGGTTGCCATGCGGCTGCGTGCCGCGGGTGCCGCGTCGGTGAGGGCGGCCCAGGTGAGGTCGGTCTCCAGGGTGTGGGTGAGCCTGGGTGATGGTGAGGGACGAAGACGACGTCGAAGAAGACCTCGACGGGGGTGGCCCGGTCGGCGGGGCGCGGGTGTCCCCTGGGGGTGGACGGTAGTCGTCCCAAATGCACGGCACCCCCGGGTTGGTGATTCTCCCGGGGGTGCCGTGGGTGGTGGGTCAGTCGTCGCGGTGGTCGGTCCACCACTGCTGGCCGCCCTCGGGGAGGGTGTCGATCGGGTCGTAGTAGGCGTAGCGCTTGTTGAGCGCCTCCAGGTCGGCGGACTCGATGGAGGTGCGGTAGTTCTTGGTCCAGTAGGAGATGCCGCGTTCGCGGTCGTAGTCGGTGAGCATGTGCACCCAGCGCTTGCCGACGAAGGGCACGTCGCAGACGATCCGCGGGGTGGCGTAGCCGGGCAGGTAGCCCATGATGTCGTGCTGGAGTTGCTGGGCGTGCCAGACCGGGACGCGCCAGTGTTCGGCGTTGGGGATCATGTCGCACATGTAGAAGTAGTACGGCAGGATCCCGGCCTCGCCCTGGAGCGCGAAGCAGAGGTCGAGCAGTTCCGGGGTGGTGGCGTTGACGCCACGCATGAGGACGCCCTGGTTGCGGACGTCGCGGACGCCGACGTCGAGGGCGGTCTGGGCGGCCTTGGCGACCAGTGGGGTGAGCGACTGGGCGTGGTTGACGTGGGTGTGGATGGCGAGGTTGACGCCGCGGCGGGCGGCGGTGCGGGCGACGCGCTCCAGGCCCTCGACGACGTCGGGCTGCAGCCAGTGTTGCGGCAGGCCCATGAGGGCCTTGGTGGCGAGCCGGATGTCGCGGACGGTTTCCAGTTCCAGCAGGCGCATGAGGTACGACTCGAGGTTGCGCCACGGGACGTTTGCCACGTCGCCGCCGGAGACGACCACGTCGCGGACGCCGGGGTGGGCCTTGAGGTAGGCGATGTGGGCGTCGTAGCGGTCGACGGGCTTGAGGGTGAGCTTGAGTTTGTCGACGGTGGGGGTGGAGTTGCCGACGAGGTCCATGCGGGTGCAGTGCCCGCAGTACTGGGGGCAGGTGGAGAGCAGTTCGGCGAGGACCTTTGTGGGGTAGCGGTGGGTGAGGCCTTCGGCGACCCACATGTCGTGCTCGTGGAGGCTGTCGCGGCTGGCGTAGGGGTGTGACGGCCAGTCGGTGCGTCGGTCGGAGGCGACCGGGATCATGTAGCGGCGGATGGGGTCGGCGAGCAGGGCCTCGGTGGTGGGGGTCGCGAACGGCACCATCGTGTTGATCATTTGGGGTGGCACCAGCATGGACATGGTGGCCAGGGCCTTCTGGTCGGCCTCGAGGTCGGCGTAGAAGGTCTCGTCGATCAGGTCGCCGAGGACGGCGCGGAGCTGCTTGGTGTTCTTGACGCAGTTGACGCGTTGCCACTGGGCGGATTCCCACTGGTCGCGGGTGACGTGGCGCCAGCCGGGGAAGCGGGTCCAGTCGGGTTCGACAAGGGGGCGGCGGTGGTATTCGTAGGGCTGCCCGGCGGTCGGTGTGGCGACCGGGGCGTGACGGGGTTGCGGGATGGTCTGGGTCACGGCCCCTCCTCGGTGGTGCAGCTGATCATCGAAGTCCGAAGGCTACTGGAAAATATCCGGCGAAGAAATTAGTCTGCCGTAAGTTTTCCCGTTACGCGAGCCTTGACCGGGGCTTCGAACGGCGGCAGGGGGAGGTTGGCGTGACGTCACCGGTGGGACTGCACCGCGTCGTACAGCCGGCGGGGGTGCTGCCGCAGGCGGCCTGGCGGCTGGACACGTCGGCGGCGATCGCCCCGAACGAGGTGCGGATCCGGGTGCAGCGGCTCAACCTGGACGCGGCGAGCTTCCGGCAGTTGTCGGAGAAGCACGGCGGGAACGGTGACGCGGTCCGCGCCGAGGTGCTGGAGATCATCGCCACGCGGGGGAAGATGCAGAACCCGGTGACCGGGTCCGGTGGGATGCTGATCGGCACGGTCGAGGAGGCCGGTCGGCGCTCCCCGCTCGGGCTCAAGGCCGGCGAGCGGGTCGCCACGCTTGTGTCGTTGACGCTGACCCCGCTGGTGATCACCGACGGGCTGGCCCGCTGGGACGGGCGTAGCGAGCAGGTGCCGTGCGACGGGTGGGCGATCCTGTTCGCGCGGTCCATCGCCGCGGTGCTGCCCGACGACGAGGACCCACAGTTGTCCCTGGCGGTGCTGGACGTGTGCGGGGCGCCCGCGCTGACCGCCCGGGTGGTGTCGCGCTACGTCGAGGATCGTCGGCGTGCCGGTGACCCGACGCCGGTGCGGGTCGCGGTGATCGGCGGGGCGGGCAAGAGCGGGTCGCTGTCGCTCGCCGCGGCACGACGGGCGGGCGCCGCGCGTACCGTCGGGGTGGTGCCGGTGGCGGCGGAGCGCGACGCGCTGACGGCCGCCGGGCTGGCGTCGGCTGTGGCGTTGGCCGACGCGCGGGACCCGGTGGGGTTGTCCACGGCGGTGACCACGGCCCTGGGGGTCCCGGCGGACGTCACTGTGGTCTGCGTGGACGTGCCGGGGTGTGAGCACGGGGCGGTGTTGGCCACCGCGGACGGCGGCACGGTGATCTTTTTCTCGATGGCGACGAGCTTCTCCGCGGCGGCGTTGGGCGCCGAGGGGTTGGCGGCGGACGTGACGATGCTGGTGGGCAACGGGTACGTGCCGGGGCACGCGGAGTTGGCGCTGGGCCTGCTGCGGGCCGAGCCGGGGGTGCGTCAGCTGTTCGCGGCGCGGATCGCGGCAGACTGAGGTCATGACGAACCCCTCGACGTTGTACCGCGGCGGCGTGTTGCACTGCCCCGCCGACCCGAGCGCCACCGCGCTGCTGGTGTCCGGTGGGCGGATCACCTGGTTGGGGACCGACGGTGACGCGCCGCCGGCCGACCGGGTGGTGGATCTGGACGGTGCGCTGGTGACGCCGGCGTTCGTGGACGCGCACGTACACGCCACCGACACCGGGTTGGCCCTGTCCGGGCTGGATGTGGCCGGGGTGCGAACGGCCGCGCAGTTGCTGGACGCGGTGGCCGGGTTCGCGGCGGGTCTGCCGGCGGACGCCGTGGTGTTGGGACACGGCTGGGACGAGTCGAGCTGGTCGGATCCGACGGTGCCGGACGCGGCGGCGGTGGGCCGGGCGGCCGGTGGGCGGCGGGTGTACCTGTCGCAGGCGTCGCTGCACTCGGCGGTGGTGTCGTCGGCGTTGCTGGCGGCGTGCCCGGAGGTGGTCGGGGCGGTCGGGTACGACGCGTCGGGGTGGTTGCGGCGCGACGCGCATCACGTGGTGCGGGCGGCGGCGCAGGGGTCGGTGAGTCGGGCGCAGCGGGTCGCCGCGCAGCGGGTGGCCCTGTCGCACGCGGCGTCGTTGGGGATCGCGGCGGTGCACGAGTGTGGTGGCCCGGAGATCTCCGACGAGGAGGACTTCACCGGCCTGCTGGGCATCTCGGGTGCGGGGTTGCCGGAGGTGTACGGGTACTGGGGTGAGTTGGGTGGCGCGGCGCGGGCCCGGGAGTTGGGTGCGGTGGGCGCCGGTGGTGACCTGTTCGCCGACGGGGCGTTGGGTGCGCGGACGGCGCACGTGTCGCAGGCGTACGGCGACGGTGACGGGTGTGGGCACGGGTACCTGACGGCCGAGCAGGTGCGTGATCACCTGTTGGACTGTGCGGCGCACGGCCTGCAGGGCGGGTTTCACGCGATCGGTGACGCGGCGATCGGCACGGTGCTCGACGGTTTCGCCGGGGCGGCGCGGACGCTGGGTGTGGAGCGGCTGCGCGCCGCCCGGCACCGCATCGAGCACGCGGAGATCATGAACAAGCGGTTGATCGCCGGGTTCGTGGAGTACGGGGTGGTGGCGAGCATGCAGCCGGCGTTCGACAGGTTGTGGGGTGGTGCGGGGCGGATGTACGAGTCCCGGTTGGGGTTGGACCGGTCGTTGGAGTCGAACCCGATGGGTGCCATGCACTCGGTGGGGGTGGCGTTGGCGTTCGGGTCGGATTCGCCGGTGACGCCGCTGGACCCGTGGGGGTCGGTGCGGGCGGCGGCGGCGCACCACAACCCGGCGCAGCGGATGAGTGTGCGGGCGGCGTTCGCCGCGCACACCCGTGGTGGGTGGCGGGCGGTGCACCTGGACGTCGAGGGGGTCCTCGCGTTGGGTGCGCCGGCGACGTTCGCGGTGTGGTCGACGCCGGCGGGGGTGGATCGGGGCCTGCCGGTGCTGCTGGCCGAGGACCCGGAGGTGCGGGGTCCGGAGGACCCGACGCCGTTGCCGGTGTGCCGGCGGCTGGTGCTGCGCGGTGAGGTCATCTACGAGGAGGGGTCGTCGTGAGCGAGCGACCCATCGGGCACAGGAACGAGTGGATGGTCGATGAGCAAGCTTGATCTTGATCCGGTGTTGGTGGGGCGGGCGCGGGAGTTGGCGCGCCGTGCCGGGCAGCCGGTGGTGGACCTGGCGCGTAGCCACACCACGGTGTCGGTGGAGCGGGCGGTGCTGCGGCTGGCCGGGGTGACCGGTGCGGACCCGGACGGTATTCCGTGGGTGAACCGGCTCGTCGACGCGGTGGTCGCGGACGTGGGGTTGGGGCACGGGGTGGCGGTGCCGGTGTTCGATGCGCTGGCGCGCGAGGGCAGCGCCGACGTGACGTTGCTGGCGCAGAAGGCCGCCGCCGGGTCGGTGCGGTTCGCCGTGCCGTCCGGTCGGGCCGCCACGGCCGCCCGGTCGGCGGCGCGCAGAGCGGTCGGCGCGGGTGTCCGGCGCATCGACCGGCGGCGCGCCGAGCGGGACCGGCTCATCAGGCGTCACGGTGACCCGAAGCAGCGGCCGTGGATCTATCTGATCGTGGCGACCGGCGACATCTACGAGGACATTCCGCAGGCGCAGGCGGCGGCGCGGGCGGGCGCGGACGTGATCGCGGTGATCCGCTCCACCGGGCAGTCGTTGCTTGACTACGTGCCCGAGGGCGCGACCCGGGAGGGGTTCGCCGGCACGTACGCCACGCAGGAGAACTTCCGGCTGATGCGGGCGGCCCTGGACGAGTCGTCGAAGGAGGTGGGCCGCTACGTGCGGTTGACCAACTACGCGTCCGGGTTGTGCATGCCGGAGATGGCGACCCTGGCCGGGCTGGAACGCCTGGACATGATGTTGAACGACTCGATGTACGGGATCCTGTTCCGCGACATCAACCCGGTGCGCACGTTCGTCGACCAGCGGTTCTCCCGGCAGGTGCACGCCCGCGCCGGGATCATCATCAACACCGGTGAGGACAACTACCTGACTACCGCCGACGCTGTCGACGAGGCGCACACGGTGACGGTGTCGCAGCTGCTCAACGAGTTCTTCGCGCACGAGGCGGGGTTGGCGGACTGGCAGTTGGGGTTGGGGCACGCGTTCGAGATCAACCCGGAGGTGCCGGAGTCGTTCCGCCTGGAGTTGGCGCACGCCCTGCTGGCCCGGGAGTTGTTCCCGGACGCGCCGCTGAAGTGGATGCCGCCGACGAAGCACATGACCGGTGACGTGTTCCGGGGCAACCTGCTCGACGGGTTCTTCAACCTGGCGGGGGCGCTGACCGGTCAGGGGATCCTGCTGGTGGGGATGATGACCGAGGCGGTGGTGACGCCGTGGTTGTCGGACCGGGACATCGCGTTGCAGAACGTGCGGTACGTGCTGGGCGCGGCCGGTGGGCTGCACGAGGACTTCGTGCCGGCGCCCGGCGGGTTCATCCGCCGCCGCGCCAACCAGGTCCTCGGTGAGGCGCTGGACCTGCTGGAGCGCATCGGGGAGCAGACGTTGCTCACGGCGATCGCCGAGGGCACCTTCGGGATCATGAAGCGGCCCGCGGACCGGGGTAAGGGCCTGGCCGGGGTCGCCGCGCACGAGGCGGACTACTACAACCCGGCCACCGACATCCTGGAGGCGGCGGCATGAGCGAGCACGGCGGCCAGCATGGCAGCGTGCCCACCGGCAAGGCGATCGTGCGCCCGTACGGGGACACCACCGGCGACGGGATGGTGCAGGTGTCGTTCACGCTGCCGGTGGCGCACGACAAGCGGGCCGAGGGCGCGGCGGTGCAGCTGGCCAACAAGATGGGCATCGACCCGGCGATGGTGGTGCACGCCAAGCCGATGGGTGGCGGGTTCACGTTCTTCGTGGTCTACGGGCGGGTCAACCACCTCGTCGACCTGAACGCGGTGCAGGTGGTGGAACGCGACTTCGCGTTGCTGTCGGCGAAGGACGTCAACACGGTGATCAAGCAGCGGTTGCGGCGCAAGTTGTCAGTGGTCGGGGCGTGCATCGGCACCGACGCGCACACCGTGGGCATCGACGCGATCCTCAACGTCAAGGGCATTGCGGGGGAGAAGGGCCTGGAGTACTACCGGGAGTTGAAGGTCACCAACATGGGTGCGCAGGTCAGCGTGCCGGAGTTGGTGGAGACCGCCCGGGCGGAGAAGGCCGACGCGGTGCTGGTGTCGCAGGTGGTCACCCAACGCGACGCGCACCTGCACAACACCCGGGAGATGTCGGCGGCGTTCCGGGAGGCGATGCCGGCGGGGCGGCGGCCGCTGCTGATCGTGGGCGGCCCCCGGTTCGACGAGACGATGACCGACGAGTTGGGCGTGGACCGGATCTTCGGTCGGGGCACCACGCCCGGCGAGGTGGCCAGCTACCTCGTGCACGCCCTGATCACGCAACGGAAGGCGATGGCATGACCGACGCACGGCTCGGGTTGACGGTGACGCACCGGCGGTATGTGCCGTACTCGCACGCCCACTACGCCGGCAACCTCGTCGACGGGGCGTACGCCCTCGCGCTGTTCGGGGACGTCGCCACGGAGGTGTGCATCCGCACCGACGGCGACGAGGGCCTGTTCGCCGGGTACGCCGACGTGCGGTTCAGCGCCCCGATCCGGGCCGGTGACGTGGTGGAGGTGACCGCCCAGGTGTCGCGGGTCGGCACCCGCAGCCGCACCCTGGAGTTGTCGTGCGTGGTGGTGTGCCGGGGCCGCCCGGACCGCTCCGAGTCCGCCGCGGAGGTCCTCGACCCGCCGATCGTGGCGGTCACCGCGACCGGCACCGTGGTCGTTCCCGCCGCGTCGTGAGCCTGGCGGTCTGCGCGGACGTCGGGTCCACGTACACCAAGGTGGCGGTGGTGGACCTGAGCGCCGGTGTGCTTGTCGGATCGGCGGCCGCGCCGACCACGGTGGGCACCGATGTGCTGCACGGCCTGGACGCCGCGGTCGCGGCGGCCACCGCCGGCCTCGGTGTGCGCGACGCCCCGTGGTACGTGTGCTCGTCGGCCGGTGGCGGGCTGCGGCTGGCGGTGATCGGCTACGAGCCGCTGGTCACCGCGCAGGCGGGCCGGCGGGTCGGGTTGTCCGCCGGCGCGCACGTGGTGCACGTGGCGGCCGGTCGGCTCGGCGCGGCGGACCTGACGGCGGTGCGGGCCGCCCGGCCGGACGTGGTGCTGCTCGTGGGTGGCACCGACGGCGGTGACGCCGAGACGATCACCCACAACGCGACCCGGCTGGCGCGGGCCCGGTGGCGGGTGCCTGTGGTGTTCGCCGGCAACGCTGACGTGCGCGCGGAGCTGACCGGGCTGCTGGAGGCCGCCGGGGTGCCGGTGACGGGCGCGGAGAACGTCCTGCCCCGCATCGGGGTGCTCGCCCCGGCGTCGGCGCGGGCGGCGATCCGCGCGGTGTTCCTGCGCCACGTCATCGGTGGCAAGCGGCTGTCGAAGGGCGGCCGGTTCGCGCGGCTGGTCCGGGCGGCCACCCCCGACGCGGTGCTCACCGGTGTGGAGGTGCTCGCCGACACCCTCGGCGGGGACCTCGCCGTTGTCGACGTCGGTGGCGCCACCACCGACGTGTACTCGGTGCTCACCCCCGACGAGCGGGCCACCGGGCCCGCGCGGGAGGTCGCCGGGAACCTGTGGCGGGCCCGCACGGTGGAGGGTGACCTGGGCATGCGGTGGAGCGCCCCCGGCGTCGTGCGGGCCGCCGCCGAGGAACGGCTGCTCACCGCCGACGAGTCCGACGACCTGAGCGCCGCCGCCGCGCGCCGGGCCGCCGACCCGGCGTTTCTGGCCGCCGACGCGGTGGAGCGGGCCGTCGACGCCCGCATCGCCACCCTCGCGGCAACCGTGGCGTTACGCCGACACGCCCGGGGCGCCGCCACCGGCGAACGGGCCGGGCGGGATCTACGCGACGTGCGGCTGCTCGTGGGTTCCGGTGGGGTGCTGCGGCACGCGCCGACGGGCACGTCCGGGCAGGTGTTGGCGACGGTCCTCGCCGACCACGCCGGCGGGTGGGCGTTGCCCCGCGCCGCCGCCACTGTCGTCGACGCCGACTACGTGTTGGCCGCCGGGGGGTTGCTCGCCGAGGAGCACCGGGCGGCGGCGGGGGCGCTACTGCGCCACCATCTGCGCACGCATTGAGACTCGCCGACCCGACACGCCGTGGCGCAACACACGACAGGCCGGGGGTGGGTTGACAACCGACGGGGGTCGGCACGTACCGTCTTTGAGTCCTACCACGGGAAGCGGCTGTTGTTCGCTTCGTCCTCTCGTCCGCTGGCCGAGCGACATGTTTCAGCGTCATCGTCGCGGCGGCCAGGTCCAGCGGGCGGGGGTCGGCGGGGCGGCGCGAACCGGCCGCGGTTACCGGTGTACGGGCAGGGTGAGGTGCACGGCCAGTAGACAACGGCCCGGCGGGGGCAGCCAGTCCACGTCCGGTCGGTCCGAAGGTCGTCGTGCCCCATCCTCGCCACACCGGCCGGGAAGGGCCTGGGAGCATCGGGGCGCGGCGCAAGCCGCGCCCCGATTTCACTTACCTCTTTTTCATCATCTGATCATCGCGCCCCTCCGCTCACTTCCGGCCGCCCGATGCGGCCGCCGGGACCGCCAGCCAGGTAGCCTTCGCCCCGTGATCGAGGTGAAGCGGTGACGATTCTGGACCGGGACGACACCCACAGCCCGGCCGCGCCGAGTCAGCCGGTCGGGACCGGTCGTCGGTCGCTGCCGCTGCGGGTCGCCGTGCCCCTGGCGATCGCCGCCGGGCTGGCCCTGCTTGTGGCGTTCCCCCCGTACGGGGTGTGGCCGCTCGCGCCCGTCGGGGTGGCGTTGCTGGCCGCCGCCGCGCACCGGCGGCGGTTGCGCGCCGGCGCCGGTCTGGGCTTCCTCACCGGGGTGGCGTTGTTCGCCCCCCTGCTGGCCTGGACGAACCTGCACACCGGCTACCTGCCGTGGGTGCTGCTGTCGCTGCTGCAGGCCGGCTACCTGGCCCTGCTGGGGGCGGCGACCGCCTGGGTGTCACCGCTTGTCGACCGGGTCCGCTGGTCGTGGCCGGTGCTGACCGGGCTGCTGTGGGTCGGGCAGGAGGCCCTGCGCGACCGCACCCCGTTCGGTGGGTTCCCGTGGGGGCGGCTGGCGTTCAGCCAGGACACCTCCCCGCTGCTGCGCCTCGCCGTGCTGGGCGGCGCGCCGCTGGTGACCTTCGCCGTGGCGCTCCTCGGCGGGCTGCTGGTCACCGCCGCCTGGCACGCCGGGGTCTCCCTGCGTCCCACCCCGCTCACCGGCCCCAGCGGCACCGACGCGAGCCCTGAGCCGGCCACCACCGAGACGGCCACCACCGGCAACGCGACGGCCGTCGGGCCGGCACGGCGGTGGGCGCCCGTGGCCGTACCGGCCGCCGTGGCCCTCGCGCTGACCGTCGGGGGCCTGCTCGTGCCGGTCGCCACCGCCGGGTCCGGCGCCACCGCCACAGTGGCCATCGTGCAGGGCAACGTGCCGCGCCTCGGGCTGGACTTCAACGCCCAACGGCAGGCCGTGTTGAACAACCACGTCGACGCCACCCTGGAGTTGGCCGCGCGGGTCGCCGCCGGTCAGGAACGTCAACCCGACCTGGTGGTGTGGCCGGAGAACTCCAGCGACATCGACCCGCTGCGCAACCCGGCCGCCGGGGCGCGGATCTCCCAGGCCGCCGACACGATCCGCGCGCCGATCCTCGTCGGGGCGGTACTGCTCGGCCCCGGCCCCGGGCAGGTCCGCAACGCGGGCATCCTGTGGCGGCCCGGCACCGGCGCGGACCTCAGCCAGCTGTACACGAAGCGCCATCCGGTGCCGTTCGCCGAGTACGTGCCGCTGCGCGACATCGCCCGGAGGGTCAGCAAGCAGGTCGACCTGATCCGCAGCGACTTCGTCCCCGGAAGCACCCCGGGCGTGGTACGCGCCGGCCCGGCCGTGCTCGGTGACGTGATCTGTTTCGAGGTCGCCTACGACCAGGTGGTCCGCGACACCGTCACCGGCGGCGCGCAGCTGCTCGTCGTGCAGACCAACAACGCCACCTTCAACGTGGCGGAGGCCCGGCAGCAGTTGGCCATGGTGCGGCTGCGGGCGGTGGAGCACGGCCGACCGGCGTTGATGGCGTCCACGGTCGGCGTGTCCGGGTTCGTCGCACCCGACGGGCGGGTAAGCGATGCCACCGGGTTCAACACCCGGGAGGTCGTGGTGCGGCAGGTGCGCCTCGACGACGGGCGTACCCTCGCCACCCGCCTCGGCTGGTGGCCGGAGGTGACGCTCGCCGCGCTGGCCGCGGCGGCCCTGGTCGGCGCGGCGGTGCTGCGCCGGCGGCAACGGGTCATGCCCGGATAGCAACAGCCGGTACGCCGGCGGGAGCGGAGGAACCGTGATCCAGGCGACCGATACGATCCGACGCCCGGACGAGGTGCCGGGTGTGGGCCGGGTGCTGGTGGTGATCCCCACCTACAACGAGGCCGACAACATCGCCGCGATCGTGGGCCGGGTCCGGCGTGCCGTTCCGGCGGTGCGGATCCTCATCGCCGACGACAACAGCCCCGACGGCACCGGCGCGATCGCCGACGCCCTTGCCGACGGCGACGCGCACGTGCAGGTGCTGCACCGCCAGGGCAAGGAGGGCCTCGGCGCGGCGTACCTGGCGGGGTTCGATTGGGCCCGGGAGCGCGACTACCAGGCGGTCGTGGAGATGGACGCCGACGGCTCGCACGCGCCGGAGGACCTGCCGGCGCTGCTGGACGCCGCCCGCGACGCCGACGTGGTGATCGGGTCGCGGTGGACCAGCGGCGCGCGGGTGCTCAACTGGCCGCTGCGGCGACTGCTGCTGTCGCGCGGCGGCAACCTGTACGCCCGCTTCGCCCTGGGCATGCCCGTTTCGGACGCCACCGGCGGTTACCGGGTGTACCGGATCAGCGCGTTGGACGCCATCGACCTGGAATCGGTGACGTCACAGGGGTACTCGTTCCAGGTGGAGCTGTCCCGGCTGGCGCACCGGGCCGGGGTGCGGATCGTGGAGGTGCCGATCACCTTCGCCGAACGGGAACGCGGGGACAGCAAGATGAGCCCGCGGATCGTGGCCGAGGCGCTGTGGCGGATCACCGCCTGGGGGGTGCGGGACCGGCGGCAGGCGGTACGCCGTGGCCTGCACGGCACCTCGACCGGTCAGGCGCGGTGGCCGTGAGCGCGGCCGTGTCATGCTGGATGAGCGGGACACGCCCATGGTGTCGCGGGAATGGCGATGAGGTGAGATGCGCCGAGGACTGAGGTTCGTGCCGTTGGCCCTGTTGCTGGCGGTGGTGCTGGAGTTGGCGGTGTTCGTCGGGGTCGGGCGGGCGCTGGGGTTCGGGGTGGCGGTGCTGCTGGTGTTCGCCGCGTCCCTGCTGGGGCTGGTGCTACTGCGCCGGGAGGGCATGCGCGCCTGGCGTGGGTTCCGCTCCGCCGCGGCGGCCGGGCAGCCACCGGGTGGGCAGGTGACCGACGGGCTGGTGGGTCTGGCCGGCGCCCTGTTGCTGGCGGCGCCCGGCCTGGTCAGCGGGTTGGTCGGGTTGTTGCTGCTGGTGCCGCCGCTGCGTCGACTGGCCCGCGCCGGGGTGCGACGTGCCACCGAGCGGCGGGTGTCGTCGATGGTCGCCGGTGACCTGTTCGGCCCCCGCACGGTGCGGGTGCGCCAGGGTGCGCCGCAACCGGCCCCGCAACCGCAGCAGCCGGTGGTGGTCGACGGCGGTCGGGCCATCGAGGGCGAGATCATCGAGCCCGGTCGCCAGTAGGCCGCGTACCGCACGCAGACGCGACGGCGCCCCCGGGGATGACCCCGGGGGCGCTGTTGTCGTGCGGCTCAGGCGCGGCCGCGGCGGGTCCGGACCTCCTGCAGGCGCTCCTCGAGGATGTCCTCGAGCTCGGCGATCGAGCGCCGCTCCAGCAGCATGTCCCAGTGGGTACGCGGCGGCTTGGCCTTCTTCTGCTCCGGCTCGTTGCCGTCGACGAGTCGGGCGACGCTGCCGTCGAACTTGCATTCCCAGGTCATCGGGACCTCGGCGTCGACGGCGAACGGCACCTCGAACTGATGGCCCTTGGCGCAGAGGTACTCGCGGGTCTGACGCGGCGCGAGCTCCGTGTTGCGGTCGGATTCGTAGCTCACCGCGCCAAGGCGGCTTCCGCGCAGCATACGCTCGCCCATGATCGACTTCCCCTCGTTCGTGGTGCTGGTCTTCTGGGTGTAACGGTGCGTTCCCGTCGAGCCATTCCCGCCCGAGGGCGTGAGGCGTCCACGGGTGGGCCGCGACCAAGGGTAGCCGGCCGGGACGCGCACCCGGCCAGGTGATCCCCCGGGCGGGTCGCAACGGCGATGCCGCCCGCTGCCACCGGGGAGGTTAACCGACCCGGGGCAGTGAAGGTTGCGCCCCGGCCGGGTCAACCGGGCGTCGGCGTCGAGCCCAGCCGGGCCAGCGCCAGCGCCAGGTCGCTGACCTGGTCACCGAGCTGCGCCACCCGCCGCTGGGCCAGGTCCCGGTCACCCTCGGCGGCGTCGAGCCGTACCGTCAGGGCGGTGACCTGACTCTCGGCGGTGGCCGCGGCCTGCCGGGCGGCGCTCAGCTCGGCGGTGAGCGTGTCCCGTTGGGCGGCGGTGGCGGCCAGCTCCGCGCGCAGCCGCGCCGCCACCTCGGCGACCTCCTGCCGGGCGTCGTCGACCTGGCGGGCGGCGACCTGGGCCCGGTCGCGGGCCCGGTCGGCCTGCTCCCGCGCGCGAGTGGCGTCGGCGGCCTCGGCGCGGGCACGCGCCGCGTCGGCGCGGGCCTGCTCGATCTGGCGGCGCACGTCCTGCACCTCGGCCTGCCACCGCCCGGCCCGCTCGGTCGCGTCGGCGGCGACCCGGGTGGCCCGCTCGGCGTCGGCGCGCAGCGCGTCGCGTTCCCCGGTCAGGTCGGCCACCCGCTGCCGCTCGGCGTCGCGTTGGGTGCGCAGGTCCCGCACCTCGGCGCGGGCCTGGTCCCGGTCGCGTTCGGCCTGGGCGCGCAACGCCTCGGCGGCACTGACGTCGTGGCGCGCCTGGTCGCGGACGGCCTCGGCGTGCCGCGCCCGCTCGTCGGCAGCGGTGGCCCGCTGGTGCGCCTGCTCGGCGCGCCGCCCGGCCTCGTCGGCCTCGGCGAGAGCCGTACGGGCCTGCTCCCGGGCACGCGCCGCGTCGGCGGCGGCGGTCTCGGCGTCCTCGCGGGCCTCGTCGCGTTCGGTCTGCGCCGCCGCGACCTCGGTGGCGGCCTCCGCGCGGGCCTGGGCGATCTGGCGCTGCACACCCACCGGGGACAACTCGGCGTGCAGGGACTCGGTCAACGTTTCGACGATCTGGTCGAGACGGTCCACCGCCTCCCAGGTGCGGGCCACCTGCCCCGGCAGGCCGGGGGCGTTGCGGTGGCGCATCCGGCTGTTGCGGGAGGCCCGCTGACAGGCGCCGTCGTTGTCCCGGCAGTACCGGAATGGCCGGCCCGCGCCGACACGCTGCGGCACCGGCTGTCCACAGTGGGCGCACGGGCGGGTCTCGGTGGTGGTGGGCTGGGCGTCCATCGAGGTGGCAGTCTAGTGCCGCCGCGGCGACCGGCGCACCGCGCCGGGGGTCAGTTCGCGGTGCGGGCGCTCGCGTCCAGGGTGTAGCGGCGTTGCAGCAGCAGCGCCGCGAGCATCGCCACCGCCGGCAGCACCCCGAAGCCGTAGCGGACCGCCGCCAGCGCCGCGTCGGGCTGCGCCGGTGACGCACCGGCCGTGGAGGCCACGAAACCACCAACGGCCAGGCACAGCGCGTACGCGTACGGGCCCAGCGCCGCGCCGGTGGCCTCGGTGGCCGTCCACACCCCGGTGTAGGTGCCGGCGCCGGTCGCCGCGCGCCCGGTGGCGGCGGCGCGGATCACGTCGGGCAGCATCGAGAAGGGCAGCAGTTGCATACCGGCGAACGCCACCCCGAGCACCGCCACCGCGCCGATGAGCACCGGCAGGCCGGCCGGGCGACCCACCGCGAGCACCAGCGCGCCGACCGCGAACGCGCCCTGCGCGCCGAGCAACGCCCGCTGCTTACCGACGCGGCGGGCCACCACCAGCCAGGCCGGGGTCACCAGCAGCGCCGGGGCCACGAACGCGGCCACCAGCACCGTGGTCAGACCGGGCGCGCGCAGCTCGTACTCGGCGTAGTAGGGCACCCCGGCGAGCACCAGGTGGGTGGCGGTGGACATGGCCAGGTACGCGGTCACCAGCCAGCGGAACTGCCTGTCGCGCAGCGCGGTGCGCAGGGCCCGCCACCCGCCGTGCCCCGCCGGGGTGGGGTCCGCCGCGCCGCCGCGCAGCCGGGCGATGCCGGCGACACCGACAAGCATGGCGGCCAGCATCCCGACGGCGAGGAGCACGCCCATCCGCTGGTAGCCGCCCCGGGTCGCGGCGTCGCCGCCGGTGAGCAGCGGGGCCAGCAACCCGGAGAGCAGAATGCCCAGGGTCAGCACGACCATCCGGAACGCCATCAGCCGGGTGCGTTCGTCATAACCGATCCGCAGGTCGGCCGGGGTGGCCAGGTAGGGGACCTGGTAGGCGGCGAAGAGCAGGTTGCCGGCGACGAAGAACACCGCCACCCACGCGGCCGCCGGCACGCCGGTCAACCCGCCGGGCACCGCGAAGAGCGCCGCGAACGCGATCGGCAGGGCGCAGCCGAGCAGCAGCAGGCGACGCCGGTCGCCCCGACGGGTCTGCTCGACGTCGGCGCGGTGCCCCACCCAGGGGTGCAGCAGCACGTCGGCGATCTTCGGCAGCAGCAGCGCGAGGCCGGCCAGCCACGGCCCGACCGCCAGCACGTCGGTGAGGAAGTACAGCAGCAGCAGGCCGGGCACCGTCACCCAGACACCCATGCCGAGCGAACCGGTCGCGAAGCCCGCCAGGGGGCCCCGGGCCAGCGTCGCGTGGGTGGCGGCCGCGGGCCGCCGGTCGAGCCCGGTCATCGCCGCATCCCCTCGGTAATCCAACGGTTGCTGGATTCTAGGGGCAGAATGGCGGCCATGACCATGCCCCGACGCCGGCCGGGTCGGCCCCGCCGCGACGAGACCCGGCCCACCCGCGAGGTGGTGCTCACCGCGGCGACCGCGCTGTTCGCCGAGCGTGGTTTCGACGCGGTCGGGCTGCGGGAGGTCGCCGCCGCCGCCGGGGTCGACGTCGCCACTGTCGCGCACCACACGGGTACGAAGGCGGCGCTCTACGACGCCTGCTTCGCCCGGGTCTTCGCCGCCGAGCAGGAGGTGCTCACCCAGGCCGCCGCGCAGGCCCGCACGGCGCTCGACGCGGGCCCGGACGCGGCCCGGCGCGCCCTGCACGAGCTGGTCGACGTCTTCGTCGACTTCCTAGAGGACCGCCCGGAGACCACCGCCCTGTGGCTGCGTCGCTGGCTCGAACCGCAGCGGCACGCCGACCTCGACGCGCGCTACGCCGAGCCGTTGTACCGGCTGGTCGCGGAGCTGCTCACCGCCGCCGCGGCGACCGGGGCGCTGGTGGAGCCGACCCCGCACATCACCGTCCGCAGCCTGGTGTGGGCGACCCACGGACACGTGGTCGCGCTGGCCTCGGGCGCGCCGGGCGCTCGGGAGCGCCGCGAGTTCCGGGCGTTCGTGCACCGTCTGCTCGACGGCCTGTACGGGTCGTCGCGCACTTGACGCGTCACCGCCGCCCGACGATTATCCATCAGACGTTGGATTAAGTGGGGGGCGGCGATGGGCGTACCACCTCAGGTGGCGGTGATCGGCGCCGGCGCGGCCGGACTCGCCGCCGTCAAGGCACTGCGCGACGCCGCGGTGCCGGTGCTCGGCTTCGAGGCCGCCGAGCAGGTCGGCGGGCTCTGGGTGTACGGGGCACCCGACTCGCCCGCGTACCGCACGCTGCACCTGAACACCAGCCGGGGGCGCACCGAGTTCGCCGACCACCCGATGCCGACCGACTGGCCCGACTACCCCGACCACCGCCGGGTCGCCGGCTACCTCGCCGACTACGCCGACCGTTTCGGGCTGGGCGAGGACATCCGGCTGCGGCACACCGTCGAGCGGGTCACCCAGGATCCCGGCGGCACCTGGACGGTGACCGCGAGCGGACCGGACGGGCCGGTCACTGTCACCGTCGACGCCGTTGTCGTCGCGAACGGGCACAACCGGGTGCCCCGGCTGCCCGACCCGCCGTACCCCGGCAGGTGCACCGCCGAGCAGCTGCACAGCCACGACTACCGCGGCCCGGAGCAGCTGGCCGGCCGGCGGGTCCTTGTCGTCGGCGGCGGCAACTCCGCGATGGACATCGCGGTGGACGCCTCGTACGCCGCCGCCCGCACCCTGCTCTCGCTGCGCCGGGGCGTCTGGGTGGTGCCGAAGTACCTGCTGGGCCGCCCCTCGGACACCCTGAACGGGGCGCTGGCCCGGCGGTTGCCGTGGCGGCTGCGTCAACGCATCAGCCAGGCGACGCTGAGCGCCACCGTCGGCAGCCCCGCCCGCTACGGGCTGCCCGCGCCGACGCACGGCTTCCTGCAGGACCATCCGACGCTCTCCGACGGGCTGCTGTCCCGGCTGACCCACGGCGACGTCGAGGCCCGACCCGGCGTCGCCGCCCTCGACGGGGACCGGGTCGAGTTCACCGACGGGCGCAGCGACAGCGTCGATCTGATCATCTGGTGCACCGGCTACCGGGTGGAGATCCCGTTCCTCGACCCGGCGCTGCTCGGCGGTGGCGCCGACACCCTGCCGCTGTACCGGCACGTGTTCCACACCGACGCCCCGGGCCTGAGCTTCGTGGGACTGATGCAGTCCACCGGTTCCGCGTTCCCCCTGGTGGAGGCGCAGGCCAGGGTGATCGCCGCGCACCTCGCCGGCCGCTACGCGCTGCCGGAGCCGGACCGGCAGCGGGCCGCGTGCCGGGCCGAGTTGCGGGCCGCCACCGCCCGGTGGGGCCAGCGCCGTCCGGCGATGCGCGTGGACTTCGACGTCTACCTTGCCGAACTGGCCCGCGAGCTGGCCGCCGGAACCCGCCGCGCCCGCGCCGCCAGCGGGGCCTCCTCGGCCGGGGCGGAGCGGTGACCGGTCGGCTGGCCGGCCGCCGGGTGCTGCTGACCGGCGCGAGCGGAACCTTCGGCCGGCATCTCGGCGCGGCGTTCACCGCCGCCGGCGCCCAGGTGGTGGGGCTCGACCTGCACGCGCGCCCCGACGGTGACCCGCCGGTGCTCGGCTGCGACCTGACCGACCCGGACGCCGCGGCACCGGCGGTGCGCGCCGCGGTCGACCGGCTCGGCGGGCTGGACCTGCTGATCAACAACGCCGGTGTCGGTGGTCCCGCCCCCGCCGAGCTGCCACCCGACGAGGTGGTCCGCCGACAACTGGAGGTCAACCTGCTCGCCGCCTGGCGGACCACCGCCGCGGCGCTGCCACCGCTGCTCACCGCGCGCGGACGGGTCATCTTCGTGGCCAGTCGAATGGCGGTGCTACCGCTGCCGCTCGCCGCCGCGTACGGGGTCAGCAAACGGGCGCTTGTCGCGTACGCCGACGCGCTGCGCCACGAGGTGGGCACGCACGTCGGGGTGAGCGTCGTCTACCCGAGCATGGTCGTCTCACCCATCCACCACAGCACCGCCGAGGCCGGCCTGTCCCTGCGGGGGGTGTCCCGTCCCGAGCCCGTCGAGGGGGTGGTCGCGGCGATCCTGCGTACCGCCGCCGCCCGGCGGGCTCCCCGCGACGTGGCGACCACGACGCGCGGTCGGCTGGAGTTGGCCGTCGGCCGGCACGCGCCCGCGCTGGCCGACCGGCTGGTCCGTCGTACCCTCACCGCCCGGCTCGCCGCCGGTGACCTGGACGCCGCGCCGCTGGCCGCCGGGATGGTCCGCCGCCACCGGGAACGGTGAGGCTGCGCGGTCAGGGCGTGGCGACCGCCGCGCGCGACCGGTCGGCGGCGATGCGGACGGCCAGCGCGGCCAGGGCCGTCCCGGTCACCCACCGCTGCACCCGCAGCCAGCCCGGTCGGCGGGCGAAGAACCCGGCCAACGTGCCGGCGCTGAGCACGATCAGCCCGTTCACGCTCAGCGCGACGGCGATCTGGGTCAGGCCCAGCACCAGACTCTGCACCGCCAGATGCCCCCGCGCCGGGTCGATGAACTGCGGCAGCAGCGACACGTAGAGGATCGCGATCTTCGGGTTCAGCAGGTTGGTGACCAGACCCATGGTGAACAGCCGCCGGGGCGCGTCCGGCGGCAGCGGCGCGGGTGTGAACGGCGAGTGGCCGCCCGGACGCAGCGTCCGCCAGGCCAGCCAGAGCAGGTAACCGGCCCCGGCCAGCTTCACCACGGCGTACAGGGTCGGCACCAGCACGAAGACGGTGGCCAGGCCGGCGACCGCCGCGGCCAGGTACACCCCGAAACCGGCGGCCACCCCGAGCAGCGAGATCAGCCCGGCTCGGCGGCCCTGCGCCACCGAGCGGGACACCAGGTAGACCATGTTCGGGCCGGGCGTGAGCACCAGCCCCAACGCGACAAGCGCGATGCCCAGCAGCGCCCCAGTGCTCACCATGACGATTCCCCCCGTTCGACAGCTCCCGCACCGACCGTAGGCCGAGGTGACCGCGCCGGCCCAGGGCCACCTGGCAGGCCGTGGCCCTGAATCCGGTCACCCGGGCCGGAACCTCCTCGGCCGGTGGCCGCCGGGAATGGCCACCGGCGTGGGCGCGCTGACCTGGTGCGAGTGCGTGTCGCCGGGCCGCGGCGGCGCGTTACGGTGGCCGGGGGAGGTGCCGCAGAGTGACCGAGGCGTGGGAAGCGACGGTGGAGGCGCAGATCCGGGGAGCCGTGCAACGCGGCGAGTTCGACGACCTGCCCGGCATGGGCAAGCCGATCCCCGGCCGGGGCGCGCCGTACGACGAGTCGTGGTGGATCAAGAGCTTCCTGGAGCGGGAGGCGCTGCCCAGCGACCTGCTGCTGCCCACCCCGCTGCAACTGCGCCGACGCGTCGAGCAGGTCCCCGACGAGGTCCGCGACCTGCCCACCGAACAGGCCGTACGCGACTTCGTGGGGCAGTTGAACGCGCAGATCGTGGCGTGGCTGCGCAACCCCGACGGGCCCCGCGTCGCGGTGCGTCCGGTGAACGTCGACGAGGTGGTACGCCGCTGGCGCGCCGAGCACACCGCGCCCCGCCTCGCGTCGCCGGCGACCGACCGGGTGACCGTCGTCGCGCCGGACCGGCCGCGGCGCGCCTGGTGGTTGCCGTGGCGCCGCCGGTCGCGCTGACCCGTCCGGGTGGGCCCTGCCCGGCACCGGCAGACTGTACCGATGGTGATCGACCTACGAGTGCCCGGCACCTCCTCGACGCCGGGCCTCGTCCTGCGTCCCTGGCGGGACGACGACCTGGCCGCCCTACTGGACGCGTACCGGGACCCGGTGTTGCGCCGGTGGACCCGCGTGCCGGTGACCGACCCGGCCGAGGGCCGGCAGTGGCTGGAGCGCACGCGCCAGGACTGGGACGCCGGTCGGCGGTACAGCTTCGCGGTGCTCGAGGACGACGCGGACGAGCCACGGCTGGCGGCGAACGTGGTGCTCAAGAAGGTCAGCGTGGATTGGCCGACGCCCGAGGTGGGCTACTGGACGGCGGCGTGGGCGCGCGGCCGCGGCGTCGCCCCGCGGGCGGTCACCGCGCTCAGCCGGTGGGCGTTCGACGAGTTCCCCGCGCTGGAGCGCCTCGACCTGCTGCACCAGGTGGACAACGTGGCGTCCTGCCGGGTGGCGCAGAAGAGCGGCTACGTGTTCCAGGAGGTGCTGCCGGCCCGGCCGCCCTTTCCGCTGGACGGTCACCGGCACTCGCTGAGCGCCGGCTAGCGCTGCTCAGTCCACCGCCGCGCGCCACCGCCACGAGGTGCGTCGCGCCCGGCCGGGCAGGTCACCGCGGCCGGTCATCCACAGCAGGACCTCGGGCGCCGCGCCGTCCGGGGCGTCCGGGAAGAGTCGCCGCAGCACCGCCGCGCTCAACCGCCGCGGCGGCTGCCAGGGCACGCCGAGACCGACGGTGATGTCGTGGGTGTGCAGCAGCGTCTCGGCCACCCCCATCGCGGCGAAGCCGGCCGGGTCGCAGGGACCGAAGTGCCAGGCCCGCGTGTCCGGTGCGGCGGCGTCGACGGCGGCGGCGAGCAACCCGGCGCAGGCCCGTACCACGGTGAGGGTCCGCGCCGGGCTCGCGTCGGGGGAGACCCGAAGGTCGTACGGCAGGTACCCGTCCTCCGGACGGCCGGTGACCTGGCCGGCGTACGCGAGCAGGTCGTGCGCGACGTGCGCGGCGGTGGTCCAGCAGCTCCACGTCAGGGGGCCGGCGGGCACTGACCAGTCGCGCTCGCGGTGCGGGTGCAACACCCCTGTCATCTCGTCGGCCGCCTGGAGTAGGTCCGCACTGGTCACCGTTGACATCCGACGACTCTCGCAGCGCCGGTCGGGCGGAGCAAGCGAAATCTGCCGCCGCACCGAAAATTTCAAGCCCATGCTCAAATCTTGCAGACTGCTGTTGAATTTCCGTAGGCTGCCGTGGTGATCGCAGAGCCCCTGGTCCACGCGAGACAGCTGACCAAGATCTATCCGCCACGAGGGTCCACAGCGGAGTTCCACGCGGTCGACGGCATCGACTTCGAGGTCGGACGGGGCGAGTCCTTCGGGCTGCTCGGCCCCAACGGCGCCGGCAAGTCCACCACCATGCGAATGATCGCCGCGACCTCGCCGATCAGCGGCGGCAGCCTGCGCGTGCTCGGCATGGACCCGATGCGACAGGGGCCGGAGATCCGCGCCCGGTTGGGCGTCGTGACGCAGGACGACTACCTGGACAACGAGCTGACCGTCCGGGAGAACCTGCACATCTACGGGCGGTACTTCAGCCTGCCACGGGCCGTCATCCGGGACCGCGCGACCCGACTGCTGGACTTCGCCCAACTGCAGGAGAAGGCCGGCGACCAGGTCGAGACCCTCTCCGGCGGTATGCGCCGACGGCTCACCATCGCCCGTTCCCTGATCAACGAACCCGACATCCTGCTCCTCGACGAGCCCACCACCGGCCTCGACCCGCAAGCCCGGCACATCCTGTGGGACCGGCTCTTCCAGCTCAAGCAGGAGGGCGTCACGCTCATCCTCACCACGCACTACATGGACGAGGCCGAACAGCTCTGCGACCGGCTCATCGTGGTCGACCACGGCCGGATCGTCGCGCAGGGCTCCCCCCGGGACCTGATCACCAGGTACGCGACCCGAGAGGTCCTGGAACTGCGGTTCCGCCTCGACGAGCGGGACACCGTCGCGGAGAAGCTCCGGACGTCGGCACTTGTCACCGGCGGCAACGCCACCGACGGCCGCGTCGAGTCGCTTCCCGACCGGGTGCTCGTCTACACCGCCGACGGCGAGGCCGCCCTCGCCGCGGTGCACGCCATGTCGCTCACCCCGCTCACCGCGCTGGTCCGCCGCGCGACGTTGGAGGACGTGTTCCTCACGCTCACCGGCCGATCGCTCATCGAGTAGCAGGAGAGACCACGGTGCTGCACGCATTCGGATACTGGGCCATGCGCTACCGGCGCACCTGGCGTGGCTCGATCGTGATCAACGTACTGAACCCGTTGCTGTTCCTCGTCGGTATCGGCGCCGGCCTGGGCGCCCTCGTCGACGACAACGCGCCAGCCCAGATCGCCGGCGTCTCCTACGCGGCGTTCTTCGCCCCCGGCATGCTGGCCGCCGCGGCGATGCAGAACGCGTTCCTGGAGGGGGCCGGGGGAGTCGCCCGGGCCGCGGGTTTCGGGGCCTACCGGAGCGCCACCCCGACGCCACTCGACCCGGAGCAACTCGCCGCCGGGCACCTGCTCTTCATCACCTTCCGGGTGCTCATCGCCAGCGGCGCCTTCGTCGTGGTGATGGCCGCGTTCGGGTTGGTCGGAGGGTGGTGGGCGCTCGGCGCCCTGCTCGGCGCGACACTGACCGGGGTGGCGTTCGCGGCGCCGGCCGCCGCGTGGGCGGTCGGGGTCCGCAAGCTGCGCCACATCGACACGGTGTTCCGCTTCGTCATCATGCCGCTGTACATGTTCTCCGGTACGTTCTTCGCCGTCTCCCAGCTACCGGAGTGGATCCGCCCGGTGTCCTATGTGCTGCCGCTGTGGCACGGGGTGGAGCTGTGCCGCACCCTCAGCCTCGGCACGGCGACGATCACCGGCAGTTGCGTCCACATCGCCTACCTGCTGACGCTCGCCCTCGGCGGCTTCCTTGTCGCCCGGATCACCTACCGCCGACGGTTGCACCAGTGACGGCCCACCCACCGAGCCCAGTGGAGACAGCATGAGCACCGTCGTCGTACCCGCCTGGACGGCACGCCGAGCTCTCGCGCTCATCGAACGCAACTTCATGATCTACCGTCGGTCGGTCACGCCGCTGCTCAACGCTCTCGTCGAGCCGATCCTGTACCTGCTGTCGATCGGTGTCGGCGTCGGGCTGCTCGTCGGCACCGTGCCCGGGGTCGACGTCCCGTACGCCAGCTACGTGGCCCCGGCGATCCTGGCCACGACCGCGATGAACACCGCGTTCAACCAGACCAGCTTCGGCGTCTTCACCCGGATGAGGATCGAGAAGACCTACCAGGCGATCCTGCCGACACCGCTGTCCGTCACCGACATCGCCGTCGGCGAGGTTACCAGCGCGATGATCAACGCGCTGCTGACGTCGATCGGATTCCTCACCCTCATGGCGGTCGGCGGGCTTGTCACCTCGGCCTGGGTGCTGCTGGCCCTACCCGCGTCGGTGCTTATCGCGTACGCGTTCGCCGCGGGCGGATTGGCCGTCACGACGTACCTGCGCGACTTCCCCGACTTCCAGTACATCCAGCTCTTCATGCTGCCGATGTACCTGTTCGCGACGACGTTCTATCCGCTGTCGGTCTATCCGGAGGCGGTCCGGCCCCTGATCCAGGCGCTGCCGCTCTACCACAGCATCGAACTGGTTCGCGAACCCGCCCTGGGCCGACTCGGCTGGGACCTGCTCATCCCGGTGGTCTACCTCGTCGCGTTCGGCTCGATCGCGATGTCCGTCGCCACCCGTCGCATGACCCGGGCGATGCTGCGCTGACTCCCCGGTCGCGGACGAGCCCAGCTCGGCCCGAACACGGGCATCCGGCGACGATGGACGCTTCGGTGACGGACCTGCGGCAGTCCGCTCCGGCGGTGGGTCACGGCAGCGGGCACGAGTCCATGCCCGAACCCGCAGGTCAAGGCACTCGCCGCGAAGATCGTCACGGATCAGCAGGCCGAGATCACGGTGATGAAGGACCTGCTCGCCAAGGTGCAGACCCGCACACGGCGGCGGCCGGGCACCCCCTGGGGGTGCCCGGCCGCTCGTCCGGTCGAAGCTCAGTGGTGGTACTGGTGCACGACCGCGTGGCCCTTGCCCCGCGAAATCAGCCACCGGTTGACGGGCACGGTAAGCACGAACGCCACGGCCAGGGAGAACGCCAGCGCCGCCCAGAACAGGACGCTGGACAGCCCGGCGTCCATCGCCCCGGGAACCACCACCATGATCGTGTTGTCCAGGACCTCCATCACCGCGATGGAGACGGTGTCCGCGGCCAATGCCACCGACAGCGCGGCCCGCAGCCCCAGGCCCGCGGCGAGCAAGGGCCGCATGGTCAACGCGTAGCCGAACACGAAGGCCAGGGCGATCGACAGCACAACGGTCGGGCCGGCGTGCCAGCCCAGCGCGGTGCCGATGACCATGCCGAGGACCTCGCCGATCGCGCAGCCGGTCAAGCAGTGCAGCGTCGCCTGTGCCGCCATCCGCCACGACGCGCCCGCACCCCCGCCCGCCGGGGCGTGGTGGGCGTGTCCGGCATGGGCGGCCGTCGCCACGTGGTGAGCCTGGTGGCCCCTCGGGTATGTCATGGCGTCCTCCTTGGTCATCACCGACCATACCCCCCGGGGGTATCAGTGGGAAGGGCCCACGGCGAGGAATCTGCCGCCCCGGATCACGTAACTGTCGACGGGCTGCGCTCGGCAGCCCGACCCACCGCGGGCAACGGTCGGCCTGCCCTACCGCCGCAGGTCGGTCGGGTCGTCCACCCTGAAGTCGCGCACGGCGGCGCGGATGGACTCGCCGTACGGGTCGTCCGGCAGTTGCCCGAGGTATGCGCGGACCCGGGACAGGTGCTCGGCGGCCAGGGCGGTGTTACCCAGCCGCCGGTGACAGTCGGCCAGGTTGAGATACAGCGACGGCAGGAACGCCTGAACCTGGAGCGAGGACAGGTACCGCTTGGCGCGTTCGTCGGTCAGGTCGGACACGGCGGCCAGGGCCCGCTCGTCCCAGCTCAGCTCCGCCTCGGTGGTGTCCTGGAGATCGGCCAGGTAGTGCGCGAGGGTGCAGCGGTGCAGGGGGTCGCCGGTGGGGCCGATCTCGTCCCACAACGCGCTGAGCAGCTCGCGGGCCTGGGCCTGCCGACCGGACTGGCCGAGCTGCACCGCCTCGATGATGCGCGTCATGGTCGGGTCGGGTGTCGGTTGGTCGTCCATGTCGGCGATGCTCGGGCCTCGACCCGGTCGAGGGTCAAATAACCGTGTGGCAGTCGTGGCACCTGACCAGCCACCGTGCCTCATTCCGTCAGGTGGGGGCCGCGGATCGTCGGCCTGGCGCTCGGGTCGGTGAAGCGGAGGCGATAGACCGCCGGCATGGGCATACGCCGCTCGAAGGCCTGGTCCGCGGCAGCGCCGAGACCGCCGAGCGCTCGGGCGATCAGGGTGCTGTGGCTGGCCGCGACGACACCCCGACCGGGGTACGCCGTGGCCAGCGCCCGCACCGCCGCAACGGCACGGGCGGTGACCTCGTCCAGGCTCTCGCCACCGGGCCGCGCGAACGACGGATCGGCCCAACTCCGCTCGTAGTGGGGCTCCCAGTCGGTGGTGAACGGGAGCCCGTCGTCCCACTCCCGCAGGCCCGCGCAGGTGCGGACCGGAAGGCCAAGCGCCTGGGCGGCGGGCCGGACGGTCTGGACCGCGCGGTCGTACGGGCTGGACCACACCGCCACCGGCCTCGGCCCGACGAGCGCGTCCACCAGGTCGCGTGCCTGCTGGAGGCCGCTCGGGGTGAGCGGACGTGTGGACTCGTCCGGGCCGTCCGCCGCTCGTGGGACGGACAAGGCGTGACGGACCAGAACCACCTCGGCGTACACGGACCATGTCCCCTGTTCGGCGCGGGTCGTCGGGAACTCTCCAGACGTCAGTCTGACGGCGCGGCGGTGACGCTGGCCAGCGCCTCGACAAGTGGCAGGGGATTGACGTAGTCGCGATAGGACACGATCTGGCCGTTCCGGACCCGGATGACCGCGATCACCGTCTGCACGAACGGCCCGCCAGTGGCGACGACGCTGCCGTACGCCTCGTACTCCACGATGACGACCTCGGGGTCGGTGGTCTCGTGCAGCACCACGTCGCGGTATTCGTCGAACGTGATGAAGGCGCCGGCCGTCTCGGTGAGATGGCGGCGAATCTCCGCACGCCCCCGCAGTCGGCCGGGCACGCCTGGCGGGCGGTACGGCCACTCGAGGTATCCGTCCGGCGCCATCAACTCCACGAACGTCTCGATGTCGACCTCGCGGCCGGCCCGCAGGACCTTCTCGACGACAGTGCGGGACGAGGGTGTCATCGCGACCTCCCGGGGCCGACGTTGGTTGAACAAGCGTTGATTGAACGAGCGTAGAACGAACGGGCGGGCCGGTCAACGACCGTAGGATGACCAGGTGACTGAACCGAGCCCCCGGTTGACTCGAGCCCAGCAACGCCGCCAGACCGAAGAGAGCATCCTGGCGGCGGCCCGGCAGATGTTCGCCGAACTCGGCTATGAGCGCACCACGATCCGTGCCGTGGCCACCGTGGCCGGGGTCGACGCCGGCCTGGTGATGCACTACTTCGGCACCAAGGACAACCTCTTCTCCCGCGCCGCCGAACTGCCCGCCGCCGAGCCGTCCGCCGAGGAGCTGCCCGGCGGCGGCAGTGACGAGATCGTCGAAGTCCTGCTCGCCTCGCTCTCCAGCCGCCTGGACGGCGAACCGGTCGCCTCACTGGCGGTGCTGCGTTCCATGCTCACCAACAGCGACGCCGCCAAGCGATACAGGGCCGCCGCCGGGCCCGAGCTCAGTCGGATCACCGCCGCGATACCCACCGAGGACGCCGACCTGCGCGCCAGCCTGCTCAGCGCCATCGTCCACGGCGTGATCATCGAGCGTTACCTGCTTCGGCTCGGCCGCCTCGCGGACGCCTCGCCCGACCAGATCATCGAGCTGCTTCGTCCGTGCTTCCAGGCGCTGGCCACGGCCGGGACGCCGCCGTCAACGGTCCGGCCCGCCGGCGCGAGCTGAGCGGCGGCCTGGCCGCGACGCACACCGACCGCGCGGTCGGGGGAGTACGGCCGCTGGCTGGCGGCCCAGCGAACCGTACGGAGGACGAGGCCCCCTCAGGCCTGGGCGGCGATGGCCGTGAGCACCGAACGGACGGACGTCGGACGGTGACCGATGAGGGTCTCCAGGGTCGGGTCGGTGACGGCGAACTCGCCACGGCGAGCCGCGCGGTACAGCCCGAGGGTGAAGTCGGCTGCTGCCGCGGGGAGGCCGCGAGCGATGGCATCGGCGCGCCACTGCTCGTCTTCGGCGACGACGCGCCGGATGGTGCGGCCGGTGATGGCGCTCAGGACGCCGGCCACCGCCTCCAGGTCGAGCATCTCCGGCGCGGTCAGCGGGGCCGTGACCCCGTCGAGCGCGCCATCCTCGGCGAGGGCGATGGCCGCGGCCTCGGCAAGGTCGGCGTGTGCGGTCCAGGAGACCGGACCGTCCGCCGGTGCCACGAGCTGACCGGTCTCCAGGGCCGCACCGACGGCGAAGCTGAGCGTGCTCGCGTAGAAGCCGTTGCGCAGGGCGGTGAAGGGGACACCCAGCCCGGCCAGATGCTCCTCGGTCTCGGCATGCGTGAGCTGGGCGGGGAAGAGCGAGTCCTTGGACGCCGCCTGGTGGCTGGTGTACAGCACGCGCTTCGCCCCGGCGGCGTGGGCGGCGTCGATGGCGGCGCGGTTCGCGACGACCGCGCCGCTGCCGCGAATGGCGGCGGACACGACGAGGACCTTCTCGGCACCCTCGAAGGCGTGTCGCAGCGTGGTCGGGTCGGTGAAGTCGCCGGCGCGGACCCGTACGCCGCGTGCGGCGAGATCCGCGGCCTTTGTCACGTCGCGCACGCTGACGCCGACGGTTTCGGCGGGCACCCGCTCGAGTAACCGATCGACGATCTGCGAGCCGAGTTGACCGGTGGCGCCGGTGATGACGAACATGATGACGTCTCCTTGTTATCGTCGATATGGGTGAGACGTTAGCAGCGATAGCAGAGAGATAACAAGATGCTGTTAGCATTGATTCATGACTGCGGCGCAGGACACGGCATCCCGGGACGAGGTGCGGCTCGGCATCGTCGCGGCAGCCAGTCAGCTGCTGCGCGAGCAGGGCGCGAACGCGGTGACGACCCGGGCCGTCGCCCAGGCGGCCGGCGTGCAGGCGCCCACCATCTACCGCCTCTTCGGTGACAAGAACGGCCTGATCGATGCCGTCGCGGAGCACGTGATGGCCACCTACGTCGCTGCCAAATCCGCCGCCGTGCACGCCGCCGAGGGTGATCCGGTAGCGGACCTGCGGTTCGGATGGCGGGCGCACCTCGAGTTCGGCCTGGCGAATCCCGAGCTGTACGCGCTCATCGCCGGTCGGGGGACCGCCGGGCTGTCGCCGGCGACGGCTGCCGGCATCGAGGTGCTGCGCACCCGCGTACGGCGGCTGGCCGCGGCCGGCCTGTTGGCTGTCGACGAGCGGCGCGCACTCACGATGATCCACGCTGCCGGCAACGGAACAGTGCTCGCCCTGCTGGAGACGCCCCCGGCGAAGCGCGACAGTGGCCTGGGTGACGCCATGTTCGACGCCGTGCTCAGCAGCATCCTCGTGAGCACTCCGGCGACACCCGACACGACGGTGAGCGCCGTGGCGGTCACGTTCGCCACTGTGGTGCCCGACCTCCCGGGGCTCACCGACGCCGAACGCGCGCTCATGACGGAGTGGCTCCACCGATCGCTGACCTCGCCGCACGAGAACCCCTGATCACGTGGCGGCAAAAGCACTGGACGAGATGGTGCTCGGCTTGTAGCTTGCAGCTGACCGTGACACCGCCCGAGGAGGTGAGACCCATGAACGCTGTATCGACGTGGGTGCTCCCCTTCCCGTCATGGCCGCGCGACTGACGTAGGTGTCGCCGGGAGCGCCTCGCCAACAAGGCACTCTCGAAGGGCAACACCTATGCGTTCTCTGCAATCCACCGCCGAGCAGCCGTCGACCGACCGCGCCGGTCGCGGGCCCCTCATCTTCGATGTGATCATTGCCGGGTGCGGGCCGACCGGTGCCATGCTGGCCGCCGAACTGCGGCTGCACGACGTGCGGGTACTCGTTCTCGAAAGGGAAACAGCGCCCGCGTCGTTCGTGCGCATCGTCGGTCTGCACATTCGCAGTCTTGAGCTGATGGCGATGCGCGGGCTGCTGGATCGCATCCTTCCGCACGGAAGGCAGCGCCCGGCCGCCGGCTTCTTCGCCGCCATCGCCAAACCCGTGCCCAAGGGCCTGGATTCCGCGTACGCCTATCTGTTGGGGATCCCGCAGCCGGTCATCGTCGACCTGCTCGAAAACCACGCCACCGAACTGGGCGCGCAGGTCCGGCGCGGCGGCGCGGTCGTCAGCATCGAGCAGGACGACGAGGGCGTGACAGTCGAGCTGGCCGACGGGGAACGGCTGCGGTCGCGGTACCTCGTCGGCTGTGACGGCGGGCGCAGCACGGTGCGGAAACTCCTCGGCGTCGGCTTCCCCGGCGAGCCCGCGCGCACCGAGACGCTGATGGGTGAGATGGAAGTACGCGCGCCACAGGCGGAGATCGCCGCCAAGGTCGCCGAGATCAGCGCAACAATTCATCCCTTCTGGCTCCGGCCCTTCGGCAACGGGGTCTACAGCGTCCTGGTCCCCGCCGCGGGAGTCAGCGACCGCGAGGTGCCGCCCACCCTCGAGGATTTCCAACAACAGTTGCGCGCCATCGCGGGAACCGATTTCGGTGTGCACTCCCCGCGCTGGTTGTCCCGCTTCGGGGATGCCACCCGGTTGGCCGAGCGTTACCGCGTCGGTCGGGTACTCCTGGCCGGCGATGCCGCACACATCCACCCGCCCATCGGGGGACAGGGCCTCAACCTGGGCATTCAGGACGCGGTCAACCTCGGCTGGAAACTGGCCGCACAGGTCCACGGCTGGGCGCCGGAGACTCTGCTGGACACGTACCAGGCCGAACGTCATCCGGTCGCCGCGGACGTGCTGGACAACACCCGCGCCCAGACCGAGTTGCTCTCCACCGAACCGGGCCCGCGCGCCGTGCGCAGGCTGCTCACCGAACTGATGGACTTCGACGAGGTGAACCGCCACCTGATCGAGAAGATCGCCGGGGTCGGCATCCGCTACGACTTCGGCCCAGGCCCCGACCTGGTCGGCCGCCGCGTGCGCGACCTCGCGGTGAAACAGGGCAACCTCTACGGACTGCTGCACCGCGGCCGGGGCCTGCTGCTGGACCGCACCGAACGCCTGACCGTCGGCGGCTGGTCAGACCGGGTCGATTACCTGGCCGATCCCACCGCGGAGCTTGACGCGCCCTGCGTCCTGCTGCGCCCCGACGGCCATGTCGCCTGGATCGGCGACAACCAGCAGGACCTGGACGACCATCTCTCCCGCTGGTTCGGCGAGCCCGCCACCGACGGATTGGCAGCGCGGGCGGCCGGTGGTGCAAGCGGTGTGAGCCCGAAGTAGGGGACAGCGGTCACGAGTTCGGAGCCGGCCTGGTTGAGCACGGATGCCGCGCCCAACCAGGCCGGCCTTTGCCGTGCCGCTGTCCAGCAACCGGCCGATCGAGCGGTGCCCTGTCGTGCTGGCAGACTGATCGCATGAGTGGTCTGACCGCCGAGCTCGTGGTCGATGGTCGTGAACCGCGGACCCCGGCGCTCGCCCCGAACGGGCGCCTTGTCTGCTACGTCCTCGCCCCCATCAGCCGGACCGGTGACCGCCTCGACACCGCACTCTGGCTCGTCGACACCGAAGACGCCGCCGCGTCGCGCCGGGCGACTGCCGACACCGCAACCGAGTCCCGGCCACGCTGGTCGGCCGACTCGGCGACGCTGTTCTTCCTGTCCGACCGCGCCGAGCGGGGCACCCCGCAGCTGCACAGGCTCAACCTCGCCGACGGTACGACGTCCACGTTGACCAGTTGGCGCGCCGGCGTCATCGACCATCTGCCGCTCGTCGACCCCGACCTGGTCGCGCTGCTCGCCGAGGACGAACCCACCGAGCACGACGCGCGCCGCGCCCGGGACCGCGACGACGCCATCGTCGTCGGCGAGGGCGAGCCGCGGGCCCGGTTGCGCCTGCTCGACCTGCGCACCGGCCGGATCACCACCCCGGACGTGTTCGCCGACCGGCACGTCCTGGAACTGCGGCAACGCCCCGACGGCGGGCCACTCGCCGTGCTGACCGGAGCCAGCGCCGACAGCGACTACGGCCCCCGCACCGGCCACCTGCACCTGTTCGACCCGGCGACCGGGACCGCCGAGAACCTCGGACCGGTCGGAGCCGACGCACGATCTCTGGCCTGGTGGCCGGGGGAGTACGGCTGGCACCTCTGCTACCTCGCGCTCACCCCACCGGTTCTGCAGGCCGGCACCGCCGTGTTCGACCTGGCCGTGGACAGCCGCGTCCTGCGCAACCGCACCGCTGGTCTCTCGATGTGCCCCACCACCCTCGGTGAGACCGACGGTGCCCCGCTCGTTGTGTTCGCCGACGGCCTGAACTCGACAGTGGCCCGGCTCGGCCCCACCGACCTCACGATTCTGTCGCATCACCCCGGACGCCTCGACGCCCTCACCACCACCCCCGCCGGTGACGAGATCGCCGCCCTGACCGGCACCCGCTACCAACCTCCGAACGTGCATGTCGGACCGCCAACCGGGCCGCTGCGACGAATCACCGACACCCGCCCGGAACTGAACGGCATCGCACTCGGCACGCAACGACCGCTTGCCTACCGTGCCGCCGACGGCCTCGACCTGGACGGCCTGCTCGTACTGCCGGTCGAAAGAACCGCGTCGGAAGGCCCGTTCCCGCTTGTCACGATCGTGCACGGAGGCCCGTACGATCGCTACGCCGATCGTTGCCAGCTGTTCTGGTTCCCCAGCGCGCAGTGGCTGGCCGCCGCCGGCTACGCCGTGTTGCTGCCCAACCCGCGTGGTGGTCAGGGCCATGGCCACCAGTTCGCCGCCAGCGTCGCCGGCCGGGTCGGACAGCAGGAGTGGACCGACATCCTGACCGGCATCGACCTGCTCATCGCCGAGGGCATCGCCGACCCTGACCGGCTGGGCATCGCCGGCTGGAGCCACGGTGGCTTCCTGTCCGCCTGGGCCGTCAGCCAGACCGACCGCTTCCGCGCCGCGCTGGTCGGCGCCGGCATCGTCGACTGGGGAATGCTCGCCGCGACGGGGGACAACGGCCAGTTCGAAGCCGCGCTCGGTGGCAGCACCGGCTGGTCCGGCATCGGCCCCCACCCCCATGACGCGGTCAGCCCGATCTCCTTCGCCAGCCGCATCCGTACTCCGGTGCTCATCCTGCACGGCGCCGAGGACACCAACGTTCCCCTCGGACAGGCCGTGTACCTCCACCGGGCGCTGCGCCACTTCGACGTCGAGCACGAGTTCGTGATGTACCCGAGGGAGGGCCACTCGATCCGGGAACGCCGCCACCAACTTGACGTCCTGCGCCGTACCCGTGCCTGGTTTGATCGCTGGCTCATGCCCTGACCGCGGGATTGCACGATCCCGCTCAGCGTCGCAGGAGGCGTTCATCCTCGCGAACCCGCCGTCCGGGCGAAGAAGCGGAGGTCGACGTCGGGGGAGGCGCCGAAGTCCAGCAGCACGACCTGGAGGCCCCGCTGGAATTCGCGGCCGACGCGTCGTTCGACGGGGTCGTCTGCGCGCTGGTCCTGCATCACCTGACCGACCGGGCCCGGTTCCTCGTCGAACCGAGGGCGGTCGAGTCGCTTCGCGCGATAAACCCGGAGCGCTACGAGCGGCTGACCGAGCGTTCGAGCTTCGTAGCCCTCCGCCTCCGCCGTCCCTGACGACGCTCACTGGGTGGGCCTGCCGCGGCGTGGTCAGCGTCGACGTGCGGCCGCAGGTGTTGTCGCTTCCCGGCCGGTCGTTACTGACCTGAGCTGATGTCACGACCCCAGAAGGATCTCGTGGGGAAGCGCGCCCCGCCTGACGTTGCTCGCCATGGTCGAGAGTTCGCGCCACACGGCGAGCTAACTCGCCACCTCAACCGTGGAGCGACACCTCCCCCGTACCGCCCCCCGGTCGACGTCATCGACCCCATTGCGGTCATTAATGGTTTGCCGGTAACAGTAATCCGATAAATCGTCCCTACAAAAGGGGCGAAAGGTGCGCGCATCATAATGACAGTTCTTGTGCGTAAGGATTTAGGATGGTGTAGTACCCTTGGTGAGCCGGGGCGGCACGGGTAGCGGTCCCGACTGCAGGTAGTCCAATGTGCGGCCTAGCGCCTCCGCGCTGTCTCGGAAGTGCCCGAGCGCCGAATTGCAGCCGTGAGTGGCGGTCCCGGCGTCGGACCACGTGGCCGGGCTGACTACGAGCGGCCGTACGCGGAGCGGGCCTGGGCTACCTCGGCGGCCTCGCGTTCACGCCACCGGCGCTGAGCCTCCTGGTTGCACATCCGACAGACTCGACGGTAGCGGGCGGTCGCCGGGTCGAGTTCACGGTCGTGACCGTTGCGGCACTGTGCCGGCTGGTTTCGGCTGCGGCAGGCCTCGGCCCGGCTGAGCTGGCGCAGATGTGTCGGCTCGATACAGTCGGCGGCGCCGCAGGTCTGGTCGACGTCGAGAGCGGGGTCATACCCGCCGACGAGGACGACGTACGCGGCGATGTGCGCCCACGCGCGACCGGCGACCTTCTGGTGCACCCCGCGTCGCCGCCCGTAACCTTCGATGACAAGGCAGCCGTCCTCGGTGCGATGCGAGCGCTCCAGCAGGTAGGTCCGCAGCGACTCTTCGGTGTGGTACCGGGACAGACCCTTCACGGCCGAAAGCACGGTGCCACCGTACTCCGGGCGTCAGGCGCGTAGGCCGGCGACGACGATCTCGACGAGGACTGTGGCGCCGCGGTGCCGCGCCGTCGCGACGCAGCCGATCACGAGGGCTTGAATGTCGTCGAGCGTGACGTCCGGACGGATGGTGCCTCGTTGCTGCGCCTCGTTCAGGAGTTCGGCGATGGCCGCGTTGAGGGCGGCGTCAGCGTCCGCGGGTATCTGGTATCCGCCGCCGGCCAGAGCGTCCGCGATGGCGCGGTTGGTGAGGCCGGCCTCCACCATGACGGTGAAGAACCCGGCGAAGTCGATGCCGGAACGGGCCTTGTCGGTCAGGGCCTGGAGGCGGTCGAGCACCACGGCCTCGATGAGCGATTCCTTGGTCGGAAAGTGTCGATACACGGTGCCGGCGCCGACGCCCGCGCGGCGGGCGATCTCGTCGATGGGCACGCTCAGGCCTTCGGCGGCCAAGGTCTCGTAGGCGGCATCCAGGACCGGAGCTACCGCCGGCATCGGCCTGGAAACGGCGATAGCTCTGAGCGCACAAGGAGCCCACGCGGTGATCGGCGCTCGCAACGCGGCACGCGGTGCGGACGCCCTACGCGCGTTACCCGGCAGAGGCAGCGTCCTCGCACTCGAACTCGCCAGCCTCCAGACTGTGCGGCAGGCGGCAAGCGACCTGCACGAGCGCTTCGAGCGACTCGACATCCTGATCAACAACGCCGGTCTGTGGTGGCAACTCGGCGCGGGCCGTCGAGGCAGGTGTGGTCGCCGAAACGGATGCCGCGGGGTGGCTTCAGCGCCTCCGGACCGTTTCTTGCCGGGTTCACCCTCTACCTGGTCACCGCTCAGGCCTGAGCCTGAGTCGGGGGACTGTGGGAGAGCATCGGATCTGTGGAGATCGTCGAACAGCTCGTGCTGGGCAAGCATGGGGATCCTGACGTGTGTGAGGACGCGATCGTCGTGACCGCCGAGCACGTCGCGGTTATCGATGGCGCTACGGACGTGAGCGGCAGGCGTTACGGAAACGGGGCGGGCGGGTGGTGGGCCATGACGGCTTGCCGGGACGCCGTGCGGCGGCTTCCGCGCGACGTCGACTCGCACAGCGCGGTCGCGGCCATGACCGCCGAGCTGGCGGCCCGCATCGACTCGACGTTGAGCGCAGCGGAACGGCCGAGCGCGGCGGTAACCGTCTACTCGCGAGCGCGTCGAGAGATCTGGCAGGTCGGTGATGTCGGATTCGCGTACCGTGGGCTCCCCACGTCGGTCGGTCAGCCGCGCAAGCTGGTCGACCAGGTCGCGGCGTCCTTCCGCGCCGCGGTTCTCGCCGCGGAGGTAGCCGCCGGGACGATCAGCATGGATCGGCCGGTGGAGGTGGATCCGGGACAACTCGCGGCGCGAGCGCTGACCGGGCGGCAGGGTGCCCTGCGCAACAGCACCGGACCGTACGCGTATGCCGCCATCGACGGCCGTCCGGTTCCGCCGTCGTTGGTGATTGTGCATCCGGTGCCTGACGACGTTGACGAGCTGGTGATCGCCAGCGACGGTTATCCGGTCATCGGCGAGACCTTGGCCGAGTCCGAGTCGACGCTTGCCCTGCTCCTGGAGAAGGACCCGTGGTGCGTGGCCGAACTCGCCGGAACCAAGGCGGTGCTGCCTGGTCAGGTGAGCTTCGATGACCGCGCCTACCTGCGTGTCCGAGGGTTGGGCGGGAGGTGAGCGTCACGCCGGCGGCCGGGTGATTTTGGCGGCCACGGCGTCGAGGACCCAGTCCAGGCCGGCCGCGAAGGACTCCTCGGGGTCCACCTCTGTGCCGTCGTGCACGGCCTTGGCCAGCGCCGGGAAGCGGCCCGTGGCCAACATCTTCGTCACGTGCGGGCCGAAGGCGCGTTGCCAGTCGCGCTTGGACAGGCCGGTGGCGCGCTCGGCCCGCAGGTTCGCGATCTCGCGCCTGATCGCACCGGTGACGTAGGCGCTGACGGTTTGCACGGCGCGCAGGACGGTGTCGACGTCGGCGAGACCGTCGAGGGCGGCCAGGTTGGCCTCGGTCACGGCCATGGCGTTGGGTCCCAGGGTGGGGCGGCCGCCGAGCAGATCGGCCAGCCAAACGTGTCGCAGGGCGGCCTGCCTGGTGCGGTGGGCGAGGATGCGCAGCGCCTCCCGCCAGTCACCGGGCCGCTTCTCGGGGAGAATCTCGGCGTGGACCTCGTCCACGATGAGGTCGAGCAGCTCGTCCTTGGTGGAGATGTATCCGTACAGCCGCATCGGGCCGGCGTTCAGCCGGGCGGCGACCTTGCGCAACGACACCGCCTCCAGGCCGCCCTCGTCGGCCAGCGCGATGGCAGCGGCGATGATCTGTTCCCGGCTGAGCGGCACGGGGCGATTCGGCGGCTCCGGCCGGTCCCACACGGTCATGATCACTCCCTGTTGTTGCGATGCATTGTACGGGTGAGATACGGTGTATCGCTATGAGACAGCGTATCGCGGTGGTCGGGGGTGGCCCTGGGGGTCTTACCTTCGCCCGCGTCCTGCACCGCCACGGCTACCCCGTCACCGTCCTCGAACGCGATCCCGCGCCCGACTCCCGCCCCCCGGGCGGCACGCTGGACCTGCACGACGGGCTGGGCCAGCTGGCACTGGACAAGGCGGGGCTGCGGGCAGAGTTCGAGGCGCTGTCTCGTCCCGAGGGGCAGGCCATGCGCATCCTGGACGCCGCCGGGACCGTTCTGCGCGACTGGCGACCCTCTCCGGACGAGCGGGCCAATCCGGAGATCGACCGCGGGCAACTCCGTGACCTGCTGCTCGACTCTCTCGACGTGCGGTGGGGTTACGAGGTGGCGCAGGTGGTGCCCGGGACCGAGGACGGCGTACTGGTTCGTTTCGCGGACGGGCGAGAGGAGACGTTCGATCTCGTGGTGGGCGCGGACGGCGCCTGGTCCCGGGTCCGCCCGGCAGTCTCGCCGGTGACTCCGCACTACACGGGCGTCACCTCGGTCGAGACCTCCCTCGACGACATCGACACCCGCCACCCTGACCTCGCCCGGCTGGTCGGCGACGGTTCGGTCGCCGTGTACGGCGTGAACCGGTCTCTCGTCGCCCAGCGCAACAGCGGCGGTCACGTCAAGGTGTACGCCAAGTTCCGCGCACCGCTGGACTGGCACGCCGACCTGGACCTGGTCGACGTCGAGGCCACACGATCGGGCCTGCTGGCGCTGTTCGACGGCTGGGCGGCTCCCGTCCTCGACCTGCTCGGCCACGGCGCCGCCTTCACCTACCGCCCCTTCTACGTCCTGCCCGAATCCCACACCTGGGCCCACGTGCGCGGGGTGACGCTCCTGGGCGACGCCGCCCACCTGATGCCACCGTTGGGGGCAGGCGCGAACCTCGCGATGCTCGACGGTGCCGAGCTCGCCGAGTTCATCGCTGCCGACCCCGACAATCTGGACGAGGCCGTCCGCGCCTTCGAGGAACAGATGTGGGTACGGGCCGGGCGGTGGGCGAAGATCACGACGGCCGGTCTGGAACGCCTCGTGAGCCCGGACCCCGCCGAGGCCCTCGCCCTCTTCGACCACGTCCAGCCCTCCTGAGCGCCAGGACACCGACGAGGGCAGCGAGCTACCGAGCCGGCCCGACGTCCGGTGATCGTCCTGAAAGAGGAGAAAAGGCCTGCCGAACGGGTGTGCAGGGGGGCGCGTTCCCGGCAACTGCGCGATCCTGGTCACTGTGATCACACAACGGCTTCGGGTGGCCGCGTACGCGGTGTGTCTGCGCGACGAGAGTCTGCTGCTCGCCCGCTGGGTGTCGCCGGACGGGGCTCGGCGGCACTGGACGCTGCCCGGCGGCGGGGTCGAGCACACCGAGGATCCGTTCGACGCCGTCGTGCGCGAGGTGGCGGAGGAGACGGGGTACGCGGCGCGGGTCGAGCAGTTGCTCGGGGTGAACTCGCGCACGAGGCACGTGGAGCGGCTCGACGACGACGTTGTCGAGCTGCACATGCTCGCGGTCTTCTATCGGGCCCGGGTCGTGGGCGGTGCGCTTCGATCCGAGACGGCTGGCACGACCGACCTGGCGCAGTGGGTGCCGATGGCGCGGGTCGTGACCCTGGAGCGTTCCGTCGTCGTCGACATCGGTCTGGAGCTGCACCGCAGCGCGCCACCTACCGGGCACGTGGAGCCGATCCGCACGACCGGCCTGCTGCGACACTGACCGCCCCGTGCGGGTCTCGTCGACGGGCATCAGGTGTAGGGGCTGCGCGCCTGGACGTCCCGAAGCCATGCCGGACGCGTCCCCCACGAGGCCGACGGGGTGCTGCCCCACTCGCATTCCGGCCCCACGAACGGATCGATCTTGAGAGGCGAGGTGGCCGGGTCCGCCGAGAACAGCGCCAGATCCTCGGCGTAGCGGACCAGTAGCAGCGTCCACGATGGAGCCAACACGTCCCATGAGGCGCATTCGACATCCACCCGGACCACCTGTCCGGGCGTGCCCCCCGGTGCCGGATCACCGTCGAGCAGCCACAGCACGTCGCCGTTCATGTGCCCCACGACCACTGCGCCCGGCGTGCCGACGATTGGCCGCACCGGGCCGTTCAGGCAGAGCATTCCCCTGTCGACCAGGTAGGCCCAGACCTGAGGGTCGTCCCAGTCCGGCTCCGGACCGTAGTTGTCGCGCCACATCCGGGTCATCTCGATGATCTGGTCGGTGTCGCAGAGGTTGTCCAGCGGTACCGGGGTGGGCTCAACAGACGGCAGTGTCGTACCGGGGTCGGTCCCGTTGTGGATGCGGAGACTTGCCCGGAAATCGGGCGGCAGTGTCAGGGCCAGGGCGGTTTCCACCGCATCGATCGCGTGTGCCGGGGCCGGCGCGTTGAGCTGCCGTAGGGAGGACGGCAGGACGCGACCGAGGCCAGCCTCGATCCGCGCCCACGCCTCGGCGACGCGCCTGTCGACCTCGGCTCCGGTGTCGATCACGACGCGAACTCTATCCATCACCGGTTCGTCTTCGCGGCCCCAGCCACGGGCAGCGGGGGTTGACGACCGCCCCGGCCCGTACGCCGCCGTGGTCCTCGACGGCCACGGCGGCGTGCGGGCCGGTGGACACGTCAGCCCTGGCGGTCGAGCCACTCCCGGTAGCTGGTGGGCGCGAGGACGGCGTCGTCGGCGGCGATGAGAACCGCACCGGGTACGGCGGCGAACATGCCGGCGCTGTCGTCGGTGGTGACGGTGCGCTTGTCGCCGCGCGCGGCGAGCGTGATCCGTCCCAGCTCGTCGAGGGCGAAGACGTCGGGGCCGGCGACGTTGCGGACACCGCGCAGGGGTGCTCCCATGCTGACCTCGGCGACGGCCTGCGCCACGTCGGCAGCGGCCATGGGCTGCACGGGGGTGCTGGGCAGGCGGACGGTGGTGTCGTCGGACGTCCAGGACAGGATCGCGTCGACGAACTCGAAGAACTGGGTGGCGCGGACGATCGAGTACGGAATCGGCCCGGCCTTCAGGATGTCCTCCTGGAGGACCTTGGCGCGGTAGTAGGCCAGGTCGGGCACCTGGTCGACGCCGACGATGGAGAGCACCACGGCGTGACCGACGCCCGCGCGACCGGCCGCGGCGAGGAGGTTGTCCATGGTCGTCTGGAAGAAGGCGGGGGAGGCGTCGTCGAAGGTCGGTGAGTTGGTCAGGTTGACGACGACCTCGGCGCCGGTGAGCCCGTCGACCAGGCCCTGCCCGGTGAGCAGGTCCACCCCGGTGGACGGCGAAAGCGGCACCGCCTCGTGCCCCGCGGCCTGCAAGATCTTGACGACCTGCGACCCGATGAGCCCGGTCCCACCCAGTACGGCGATCTTCATGCCCATGCACCTTCCCCTGGTTGTGAGGCCCGGTCGCTGACGCGAAACAAACTCGGACCTCTCTTGTCCGAGAACTATACTCGGACACAATGAGTCCGAGTAGCGGGGTGGCTAGGGTGAGAGCATGAAGATGTCCGGCGGGGTCGAGTGGGCGCTGCACTGCTGCGTGGTGCTCACCGCCAGCAGCGCGCCCGTCCCGGCGGCCAAATTGGCGGAGCTGCACGACGTCTCCAGCAGCTACCTCGCCAAGCAGCTCCAGTCGCTGGCCCGCGCCGGCCTGATCCACTCGGTGCAGGGCAAGTCGGGCGGCTACGTCCTGACCCGGGCGCCGCAGAGCATCACCCTGCTCGACGTGGTCCGGGCCGTCGACGGCCCCGGCCCGACCTTCGTCTGCACGGAGATCCGCCAGCGCGGCCCCTTCGCGACCCCGGCCGACGCCTGCACCACACCGTGCCCGGTCGCCCGCGCGATGTGGGCAGCCGAGGACGCCTGGCGTCAGGCGCTCGCCGCGGTCACGATCGCCGACCTCGCCCGCGACGTCGACACCAACTCCGGCCCCGAGGCCCTGGCCGGCATCCAGACCTGGCTGACCAGCGGAGCCGGCTGACCATCGTCAGCCGGTGTGGCGTACCTCGGTGTCCCAGATCTGCGCCCACGGACGCCGCAGCCCCCGACACACGTGGATCGGGCCGCCGTTCTCGTCGTTGTCCACCTCGACCCGCTGGTCCACCCGCCCCGCGAGCGTGCACTCGTCGAACCACGCGTCGAGCTGGTCGGGGCGCTCCCAGCCGACGGCGATGACCACGTCCGCGTCGGCGGGCGGCCGGCCGAAGTCGACCATGCTGTTGTGCCCGGAGTACGCCCGGGGCAGCTCACGGACCGGACCGTAACGGGCCAGCGCGCCGGCCTCGCCGTAGTTGCCGGTCAGGATGACCGCCCGGGAGCGGTCCTCGGGCGGCAGCGCACGATGGACCGCGGCGACCGAGTCGGCGAACGCCGGCCAACCGATCGTCTCGCCCGCGTCGTAGTTGACGTCGACAACGAAACCGGGCAGCCGCTCGGCGGGCAGCACCGGCAGCAGCAGCACGATGTTGGGTAACAGGAACGGCACCACACCCAGCGCGAGCAGCCCCCGACGCAGCCGGACCGACCCGCGCGACGCCCACCCGACGGTCACCACCGCGCCAGCGGCGGTCAACACCAGCAGCAGCGGCGCGTCGTAGTAGCCCTTGCCACCGGCGATCAGCACGATGCCGACCACCACCACCCAGGCCCAGCCCACCGCCCGGTAGGCCCGCCACGCCGGTCGGCGCAACAGCGCGACGAGGCCGGCGATCCAGATGGGTACCGCGTACGGGCTGATGATGACGAACTGGAGGGTCAACGCGTCGAGGCGGCCACTGTATGAGCTGTCGCCGTCGGCGATGGAGGCCGCCACGCCGAGCTGCGGAAAGCCGTGCGCCGCCTGCCAGATCAGGTTCGGCGCGGCAAGCACCACGGCGATCCCGGCGGCGGCGAGCACCCAGCGGTCGCGCAACAGCCGACGCGGCCCGGCGATGAGCACCCCGGCGACCAGGCCCACGGCCAGCAGCGCCGGCAGCAGCTTGCTGAGCATGCCCACGCCGAGCGCCAGCCCGATGCCCAGGGCCCAGCGACTGTCGCCGGTGCGCAGCAACCGCACCGCACACCACGCCGCGGCCAGCCAGACCAGCAGGTCGACGGTGGTGGTGCTGAGCAGGTGCCCGCTGGCGAGCACGATGCCGGACAGCGCGGCCAGCACCGCCGCGCAGGTCTGCGCGCCGCGACCGGCGCCCAGCTCGCGGGCGATGGCGGCGACAAGCAGCACCGCGCCGCCGGCCAGCAGCGCCGACGGGGTCCGCAGAATCACCAGGTTGCCCGGCGCGATCGTGTCCAGCAGCCGGGCCAGCGCCGGGACCAGCGGGCCCTGGTCGACGTAACCCCAGTCGAGGTGCCGGCCGGCGAGCAGGAAGTACAACTCGTCACGGTGATAGCCGTAGCGACCGGCGAGCAGCAGCAGGATCACGCTTGTCGTCAGGGCCACCAGCCACGGGCCGCGGGTGGGCGAACCCGGCTGCGCCGGCGGTGGCGACTGGGTCGGCTGCTGCGGTCGGTCGATGTCGATCGCGGGCTCGCTCACCCGCTCATGATGACCGGCGCCGTGGCCGCGCGGGTGCCCGTGCCGGGGCCCGGCGGCCTCCGTGTGCGGGTGGCCCCACCGGGTGCGAAGATCGGCTTTGTCACTCGGACCGAAAGGACGATATGCGCTATCGCACTCTGGGCGCCACCGGCACTGTGGTGTCGACCCTCTGCCTGGGCACGATGACCTTCGGCGCGGAGACCGACGAGGCCGGCAGCTTCGCCCAGCTCGACCGGTTCGTCGAGGCCGGTGGCACCTTCGTCGACACCGCCGACGTCTACTCCGCCGGTGTCTCCGAGGACATCGTGGGGCGCTGGCTGCGGACCCGGCCCGACCTGCGCGATCGACTGGTGATCGCCACCAAGGGGCGGTTCCCGATGGGGTCGGGGGCGAACGACGCCGGCCTGTCCCGGGTGCACCTCACCCGCGCCCTGGACGCCAGCCTGCGCCGCCTCGGCGTCGAGGCCGTCGACCTCTACCAGGCGCACGCCTGGGATCCGCTGACCCCGCTGCCGGAGACGCTGCGGTTCTTCGACGACGCGGTGCGCGCGGGCAAGATCCGCTACGCGGGCGTCAGCAACTTCACCGGTTGGCAGTTGCAGAAGGCGGCCCTGCTCACCCAGCACCTCAACCTCACCCCGATCGTGACCCTGCAACCGCAGTACAACCTGCTGGCCCGCGAGATCGAGTTCGAGCTGGTGCCGGTCTGCGAGAACGAGGGCATCGGCATCCTGCCGTGGTCGCCGCTGGGTGGCGGCTGGCTGACCGGCAAGTACCAGCGCGACAGCACGCCCACCGGCGCGACCCGGCTCGGCGAGAACCCGCAGCGCGGCGTCGAGGCGTACGCCGGTCGTAACGCCGAGGAGCGCACCTGGCGGGTGCTCGACGCGGTGCGCCAGGTGGCCGGGGACCGTGGCGTGTCCATGTCGGCGGTGGCGCTGGCCTGGCTGGCGGCTCGACCGGCGGTCACCTCGGTGATCCTCGGCGCGCGTACCACCGAGCAGCTCGACGACAACCTGACCGCCGCCGACCTGGTTCTCGACGCCGAGCAGATGCGGCTGCTGGACGAGGCGAGCGCCCCGCTGGTGGGCGACTACCCGTACGGCGGGGCGGGTGTGCGACAGCGCGCCCGGGACCTGCCGACCGGGTCGTGATTCCCTTTCCCGAGCCGACCGTCCCGGCCGGCAGTCGCACCGAGGTCTTCCTGCGCTACCTGGACTACTTCCGGGAGTCCACTGTGGCCCGGGTGTCGGCGCTTGCCGAGTCGGAGCTGCGGCACAGCCGGCTGCCGTCCGGGTGGACACCGCTGGAGCTGCTGACACACCTGCGGCACGTCGAGCGGCGCTGGATCGAGTGGGGTTTCCAGGGCCGGGACGTCGCCGAGCCGTGGGGCGACCGCCGCGAGGACCGCTGGTACGTCGCCCCCGACGAGACGCGGGAGGACCTGGTGGCGGCCCTGCGGGCGCAGGGCACGCACACCACTGCGGTGGTGACGGCGCACGACCTGGCGGAGGTCGGCGCGCCGGGGCCGCGCTGGGACGGCGCGGCACCGGCGTCGCTGGAGCGGGTGCTGTTCCACCTGGTGCAGGAGTACGCCCGCCACCTCGGTCACCTCGACGTGGTCACCGAACTCGCCGGGGGCCCGACCGGGGAGTGAGGCCGCCGGCTCGATACTTGGCGGATGCCGCTGCTCGTCACCCCCGTGGCTTCGTTCTTGTGAACGAGCGGTTTCCCTTGCTCAATCGCTGACCCGCGCCGGCCGAGGGAAGATGGCGCATCTCGCCGGGTCGGCGGTGATCCCGTCGGGCAGCGGCACCACCAGATCTTGGACAGTTTCCGTTAGGGCCTAACGGAGACTGTCCAAGATCCGCGAAGAGTGGCACTGACGCGATAATGGGCGCATGCCGCTGCTCGTCGCGCCAGCTCTGCCCGCCGGGAGCTTCGCCGCCCAGGAGCAACCCCATCTTCCGGTACGCCCCGCGCTGGCGCTGCGGCCGTGGCGCGACGACGACGCTCCGACGGTCCGGGTCGCCTTCGACTGTCCGGCTATCCAGCGGTGGCACGTCCTCCGCCTCGATTGCGACGACGAGGCGCGGGCGTGGACGGCGCAGTGGGCGGGCCGCTGGCGCGATGAGACGGCGGCCAGTTGGGCGATCGTCGACGCCGACGACCGGCCGCTCGGGCAGGTGGGTCTACGGGGTTTGCTGCTGGCCGAGGCGTCGGCCCAGGTGTCGTACTGGCTGCTGCCCGGCGCGCGCGGTCGGGGGATCGCCACCGCCGCGTTGGCGACACTGACCCGGTGGAGCTTCCTCCAGGCCGGCCTGCACCGGTTGGCACTGGAGCACTCGACCGCCAACGCGGCGTCGTGCCGGGTGGCCACGCGGGCCGGCTTCGCGGTGGAGGGCCTGCTCCGGGGGTCGGTTCGGCACACCGACGGCTGGCACGACATGCACCTGCACGCGCGGCTGCGCACCGACGCCCCGATCTGATCAGCGGGCTTCGGCCCAGCCGACGAAGCGCGGGGTGAGATCGGGCGACGCGACGCCCGGGTTGAGGGTGGTGAGGTCGGCTTCGGCTGCTTCCTGAAGCCCGGCCAGGTGTGCCACCAGCCCCGGCCGATCCTCGCGGTACTCGCCGAGCAGACGCAGCTTCGCGGCCGAACACGGCCACCGGATGCCGCAGGCCCGGCACCGCCACGACGGCCGCAGCGGGGAGTGCGGTGGGCGCTGGGGCATCAGCCGACCCCCACCGCGCCGGAACGCCGGGCAGGTCTGGGCCGGCGGGTCTCGTCGGCGCGGCGCGGGGACGACACCTGGATCCGCACACCCGCACGCATGACGAACAACTCGCGCCGTGCTATCGCGTCGCCCTTCGGGTTCAGCTCGTAGGCGTCGAGCCAGAGCCAACCGTCGTAGGTGTGCCGGTCGGGTAACTCGCGGATGACCCGGACGACTATCGGTTTCCGGAACTGGACGCTGGCGGCGGTGGTCAGGAGGATCACGTCTCCCGCCCGCAGTGTGTCGGTCGGCGCGGCTTCCTCGGCTGGCATTGGTGTTCCCCCTGGCTGGGCGTTGGGAAGGGGCCGCCCCGACGGGGCGGCCCCGCTACGAACGCGTCCGCCGGGTTCGGGTCCCTGCCGGCCACGCCGTCTACAGAGCACCTTGCCGAGGGTTGCTGGACAATCACACAGCGTTGTGTAATCTTCTTCGGACGGTCGGTTTGTTCCAGGGGAGGGACGGCATGAACCACGCCTTTGTTGCGGCGCTCGCCGAGGCGGGGCACACCGCCGAGAGCCTGGCAGGTCGCATCGGCGTGCACCCGAAGACCGTGGCGAGATGGGCAAACCCGGGCCACATTCCGCAGAGCCGTCACCGCTCGACCGTCGCGGAGTTGCTGGCAAAGGACACCGACGCGCTTTGGCCGGACGTCGTGCGTCGTCGCGAACCGGTGTGGTTCCGGCCGTGGGTCGATATCGAACGCGAGGCGGTGACGCTGCGGTCGTTTCAGCTGGCCTGGGTGCCCGGGTTGTTGCAGACGGAGGCGTACGCGCGGGCGACCCTGGCGGGCGGGGTGCTGCGACCGGACGCGGTCGGCGAGTTCGCCGAGGCTCGGATCTGCCGGCAGGCGATCCTCACCCGGGACAGTGGACCTCTGCTGATCGCCGTGCTGGACGAGGCGGTGCTCCGGCGACGCGTCGGTGACGACCGCGCCCTGATGGCGGCGCAACTCGCCCGCCTGCTCGGGCACGCCGAGACGGGCAGCGTCCAGCTCCACATCGTTCCGGCGGACGCGCCCAGCTACCCCGGTCTGGACGGCCCGTTCACCATCGCCGACATGCCGGACGGGTCGCGGGTCGCGCACGTCGACGGCCCGGCCCAGGCGCAGATCCTCGATCAGGCATCGGAGCTTGTTAACCTGGAACGACGGTGGGAGCGTATTCGCGGAGAGGCACTGCCCCGAGGGCGTTCCTTGGACCTTCTCAGAGAAGCGGCAGCATCATGGACATGAGCGGTGCGCGGTGGCGTAAGAGCACGAAGAGCGGCGGCAACGGCGGTGACTGTGTCGAGGTCGCCGACAACCTCCCGGGGGTGGTTCTCGTGCGGGATACGAAGGATCGCGACGGCGGCACGCTGACCTTCAGCCCGCAGTCGTGGCGTGGCTTCGTCGCGATGACCCGCGACGCCGGCTGACCGACCACCCCGTACGCAGGCTCCCGGCGCTGGTCGGGGGCCTTTTGCGTGGGTCGGTCACCGCGTACGGCCCGGGTCACCGGACAGCGGCGGGGTCGGCCGGGTGAGCCGGCGCACGCCGGCTGCCGACCGAGCGGGCCGGAAAACGCCTGGCGGTCCGCGTACCGCCGATGCGAGGGTGACCGGCGTGACCGCGCATGCTCTGGCCGGAGCCCTGGCCGACGACGGACGACGACGGATCTTCGCGGCGATCGTGCTGGGCGCGACCAGCGCGGCGCAGGTCGCCGAGCGCACCGGTCTGCCGGCGCGGGTGGTGCTCACCGGGGTCCGCCGGCTCACCGACGCGGGCCTCGTCACCGGCGCGGACGGCGCGCTCGCGGCCGACGAGGCGTCGTTGCGGGCGACCGCCCGCGACAGCCGCCCCGCCGACGACAGCGACTTGGCCGCCGATCCGGTGCTGCGGACGTTCCTGCGCGGCGACGTCCTGGTGGGCCTGCCGGCGCAACCGAAACGGCGGCGCGTCCTGCTCGCGCACATCGCCGAGCGGTCCTTCGCACCGGGCACCCGCTATCCGGAGCGGGCCGTCGACGACGCGCTCAAGCCGTGGTGCGCGGCGGGCGGGTCGGATCACGCCACGCTGCGCCGGTATCTCATCGACGAGCGGTTGCTCACCCGCGAGCACGGGATCTACCAGCGGCTCTGATCGTCGGGCGCGCGCATCGTCTCGTCCCGGAGGATCTTGCTAGCCTCGGCGCATGACCTCCTGCACGCCCGCTGACGGCCCACCGGACCTGCTGTTCCTGCTCTCCTGGGCGAGTCACGCGTTGCAGACCGAGCACGCCGCGGGGCTGGCCGAGTTGGGCATCTCGCCGCGGGCGCACTACGTGCTGGCACAGGCCCGTACCGGTGAGCTGACCCAGCGGGAGATCGGCGAGCGGTGCGGCGTGGACAAGACCACGATGGTCGTCACGCTCGACCAGTTGGAGCGGGCCGGGTTGGCCGAGCGGCGGCCGGCGCCGACGGATCGGCGGGCCCGGCTGGTCGTGGTGACAGCGGCGGGGGAGCAGGTCCTGCAACAGGCGCAGCAGGTGGTCCGGCGCATTCAGGACGACCTGCTCGCCACCCTGCCCGAGCAGGACCGAAAGGTGTTCCTGCGGGCTCTGCTGGCGTTGGTGGGCGGTCCACTGGCCAACACCTCCCCGTACGCGCCGGGCGGTCGCTCCGGCTGTTAGTTCCGAGAAAGATAGTTCCGAACAAGACTATCTGTTACGGTCTTACTCGTTCGTTTCCCCCTGAACGAGGAGCCGTCATGAGCGCTGCCACCGTCGCGAGCCCCACCACCTCGAACCTGCGCCGCCGCGCCCTCGGCGTCGGCGTCGCCGTCGTGGCCAGCCTGGCCATCTGGGCGATCGGCGCGCTCGCCGGCGTCGACTTCACTGTGGAGAGCCCGGGTCAGCCCGCCACGGTCATCGGGGCCGGCGCGATCGTCATGGTCTCCCTGGGGGCGGCACTGCTCGGCTGGGCGACCCTGGCCCTGCTGGAGCGGTTCGCCGCACGCGTCGCCCGACCGGTCTGGGTCTCGCTGGCCGTCGTGGTGACGCTGCTGTCCTTCGTCCCTCTGCTCAGTGTCGAGGCCACCGGCGGCGCCAAGCTGACCCTCGCCGCGACGCACCTGGCCGTGGCGGTCCCACTTGTCGCTCTGCTGCCGGCCCGCCGCCGCTGACCATCTCGATAAGAGGTTGACCGGGCGGTGATCATCGACTGGTGACCATCACCACCCGGCCAACCTGGACAATCAGCGTCAGTCGACCCGACGAGCCCGACGCCCTGCTGCTGCTGCGCGAGTACATGACCGAGATGGTGGTGCGCTACCACCACCGGCCGGCCCTGCCCGGCGAGGTCGACGAGGCGCTCGCCGAGATGTCCAGTGACGACCTGACCCACCCGAGCGGTGTGCTGCTGCTCGCCCACCACGACGCCGACCTGGCCGGCTGCGCCGGACTGCGCTGGCAGCCCGGCTGGGCCGAGCTGACCCGGGTGTTCGTCCGACCCGCCCATCGGGGCGCGGGTGGCGGTGCCGCGCTGCTGGCCGCCGCCGAGCAGCACGCCGAGGTGGCCGACGCGGACCGGATTCGGCTCGACACCCGCGCCGACCTGGTCGAGGCCCGCGCCCTGTACACCCGGCACGGCTACGTCGAGATCCCGGCGTACTCGCAGGGCCCCTACGCCGATCACTGGTTCGAGAAACGGCTGCGGTGAGCGGTTGACGCCGGTCAGCGGATGCGCTAAATAAGAAGAGGAAGTTGAGTCACCCCGGCTCAACTCATCACCTTCGGCCAGGAGAACCGAGGAGGCATGACCATGTTGATGCGTACCGACCCGTTCCGCGAGATCGACCGGCTCGCCGAGCAGTTCTTCGGTACGGCAGCCCGTCCCGCGACGATGCACCTGGACGCCTACCGCGACGGCGACCACTTCTACGCGGCGTTCGACCTGCCCGGCGTCGACCCGGACACCATCGACTGCACCGTCGAGCGCAACGTGCTCACCGTCCGCGCCGAGCGCCGCCGGCCCACCGGCGACGGCGTCGAGCTGGTCGCCGCCGAACGCCCGATGGGCACCTTCACCCGGCGGCTGTTCCTGGGCGACACACTGGACACCGACAAGCTGGAAGCCGGCTACGAGCACGGGGTGCTGACGTTGCGCATCCCGGTCGCCGAGCGCGCCAAGCCCCGCCGCGTGACCATCACCGCCAACGGCGACGGACGCCGGCAGATCAACGCATGATCACGGTGTCGGGTGGGATCGGCGCGCCTTCGCGCTGATCCCACCCGAGGCTGAGAGCCTTTTTCACATGGTGTTCCCCGACGCTCCGGTGCTGACCCGCCCGTCCGCGCCACCCGCGCTGCCGATCAGCACCCCGTCGCGTACCGGCAGGACGAGTCGAGCCCGATGTTGAGGGTGGCGCCAATGTCCCCGCTGGTCAGGGTCTTGGTCCACGCCAACAGGTTTCCGCTCGACGCGGTGTCGACCGTCGGCGTGCCGGCGAGTGTTGTCCACCCGAGCGCGGGCATGTCCGTCGTCGGCAGGCCGGGGACCAGCGACAGCACCAAGACCGCGAAGTGTCCGGCTTGCGCCCTGGCCACGCCGTCCGAGAGGACGAGATGCTGACGGTGGTGCCGGGGGTAGCCGAGCTGCTGGTGGACGCGACGTACGACGATGCTGCCTCGGCTCACCCCGCTCGGGTCAGCCGAGGGTGGCGACGATGGTTCCGGCCGGGAAGGTCAGGGAATCTCGCCCCGACGGCCTTCGGTGCGCTGAGCGCGCCGTAGTACAGCCGGCGCGGGGAGCCGGCCGAGTCCCAGATTTCGGCACCGACGATCGTCCCGACGGAGAGGCCGCTGAACGTGACGGTGCCGCTGTTGGCTGCGCCTCCGGCGGATGCGGCGGCCATGGTGACGGTCTGCCGGAGGTAGGAGCCGCCGGTGACCTCGGTGCCGGCGGCGGTCGCGCTGCCGTTGGCTGTGACCAGGGCCAGCCGGATCGGGGTGGTGGGTGCGGTGTGCGCGGAGGTGCCCAACGTGGCGTCGAGCAGCCGGTTGGCCTCGGTCTGGGTGAGTGCCGGCACGGTGCTACTCCTCGCGTGAGCCGGTGATTGTGGATGCCCGCTACCCGCCCGCCTCACCTGAAGAAGGCGGCGGGGCGGGTGGCGTTGCAACGACACGGGGCATGCTGCTGGTGATTTGCAGCGTTTAGCCGCGGTCTTTATTGCCGCCTCTAGCGAAATCGACGGGTGTCCGTATATGATCACTGCGAGCGGCATTGATTGGCCCAGAGTTCAGGGGACTCGGCTGGGCATTTAGATCCGATGTGGGTCTGCCGCCCTTTGGTGTCATGCCCTTCGGGGTATTTGATTGATTGGCGATGGCACTAATCGTGCTGCCATCCCATTCGAACATTGACTTTAGGAGAACACGTGTCTACTGCGAGACGGATCGGCCGGCTGCTGTCACTCGTCCTGACCGGCAGTGTTGCGTTGATGGTTGCACCGTCCCCCGCCTCGGCGTCCCCGTTCTACCCTTACGAGACCAACCAAGCTGCCTTGACCTCTGCAAGTCCCCCCTCGGACGCAATCTGCGACCGAGTTCAAATCTCTTCGTCGTACTACATCGAGGGCTGCTTCCAGAAGTACGGCGACCGCTGGTGGGTGCGCCAGATCGGGAATGACATCACGACGCGGGCGTACATCGAGTGGGAAAATGAACTGGCCGCCTATCAGGGACCTTTGGGTACACCCAATTATGAGGTTTACCGAGACGGGCAGTGTCTTGCGGCGCCGAGCACCTCTCAATGGAGTACCTGCGAAAAGGACTACTACGAAAACAGCAGCACGAACTACTTCGGCCTAAAAGGCAGTCGACTGTACTGGCACGTGTGCCTTGCCCCCTATGACTCGTGCTACACCAGCCGGACGACCGTAAACAACGGCTGACGCATCGGCGCGGAAGCGCGCCGTAGGATGCCTGGCTGCCTCCCCACCTGGAGGGGGAGGCAGCCAGGCAGTCACGGGGACGGTTGGGACCGGGCGCGGATCATTTCGACCAGGTCCCGTTCGGTGGCCTTGGACAGCGGTTGAGGAAGATTCATGTCGAGATTGGCGCTATCGGTGATCTTGGCAGATCAGCTCTGGATGTAGCGGTGCTGTGAGGTCTTCGGGATGCCGGTCTTCTTGGAGATTGCCCCGAGGGTGAGGCCGGTGCGTATCGGCCAAGTCCTGCCCGCCGACGCCGAGCACAAATGCAGGTGTCTCGGTCCGCCCCATCCAGACGGTCGCCGGGCGGGTTGAACACGCTGATGTTGAAGGCGTCGCCTTCGACCAGCGGGATGTCCGTGGTTGCCCGCCGCGTGACCATCACCGCCAACGGCGACGGACGCCGGCAGATCAACGCATGATCACGGTGTCGGGTGGGATCGGCGCGCCTTCGCGCTGATCCCACCCGAGGCTGAGAGCCTTTTTCACATGGTGTTCCCCGACGCTCCGGTGCTGACCCGCCCGTCCGCGCCACCCGCGCTGCCGAGTGGACCGCTCGAGGTCACCGAGGCGTGGCTGCGGAACCGGCGGTTGTCCGAGCACACCCGCGACGCGTACCGACGCGACGTCACCGGCTGGCTCACCTGGTGCGCCGGGCGCGACCTCGACCCGCTGCGGGCCACGTTCCTGCACGTCAACGAGTACGCCCGCACGTTGGAGTCCACACTCGCCGCCCGCAGCGGCCGACCGCTGACCCCGGCGACAGTGGCGCGCCGGCTCTCCGCGCTGTCCAGTTGGTACGACTTCCTCGCGAAGCTGGGCGCGGTGCCGGCCAACCCGGTAGCCGGCGCGGACCGGCCGCGCGTCGACCGGGACCACTCCGCCACCCTCGGGCTCAGCCCGGAGGAGGTGGACGCCCTGCTCGGCGCCGCCGACGCGGACACCGGCCCGACCGCCCTGCGCAACCGGGCGGCGATCGCGCTCCTCGCCGACCTCGGCCTGCGCGTCGGAGAGCTGATCTCGCTGGACCTGAGCGACCTCGGCGCCGAACGCGGCCATCGCAGCGTGCGCTTCGTCGGCAAGGGCGGCAAGCAACGCCGCCGGGCCCTCACCCCCGGCACCGGGTACGCCGTGGACGCCTACCTGGCCCAGCGGGCCGCCGCCACCGGCGTGCCCGTGCCACAGCTGACCGGGCCGCTGCTGGTCACCGCCAGCGGCGCCCGGCTGGACCGGCACTCGGTGTTCCGGATGGTCCGCCGGCTCGCCCGCGCCGCCGGCATCGCGGCCTGGGCGAAGCTGTCACCGCACTCACTGCGACACGCCTTCGCCACCACCGCCCGCTCCGAGGGCGTGCCGCTGGAGGACGTGCAGGACGCGATGGGCCACGCCGACCCGCGCACCACCCGCCGCTACGACCGCGACCGGCACAACCTCGACCGCGACCCGGCCTACGTGGTGTGGGCGGCCCGGTCCCGTCGCCGCGGCTGACGGTCACCCGCCGCCGCTCACCCGCTCAGCTCTGCGGGCGGGGGCAGATGCAGAACGGCTGCCCGATCGGGTCGAGAAGCACCACCCACCGGTCACCGCCGGGCTGGAAATCCGGCTTGGACGCGCCCGCCGCGACGAAGGTGGCCTCCGCCGTCGCGAGGTCGTCGACATACAGATCCAGGTGGTAGCGCTTGTCGCCGTCGGGATCGGGCCAGGCCGGCGGCTGGTAGCCCTCGACCAGACCGAAACCGATGGAGACGACACCGGAATTGATCATCGCGTACTCGGGTTGGCTGTGGGTGATCTCCCAGCCGAGCACCTGGTGGTAGAACGCGGCGTGGCCGGCGGGGTCGGAACTGTCGAGGTTGACCATGGCGAGGTCCGCAGAGACTGTCACGCCAGCAGTATGCCGCCGGGGCCCGACATCTCCGCGCACCTGCGCGTCGGACCCCCGCCCTACGGTCGACGGATGAGACACGGTCTGGAAATCTCCTGCGGTGGCGCCGCCATCGGGGTGTCCGTTCTGGTGGAGCTGGGTGAGCTGGCCGAACACGCCGGTTGGGACGGCGTGTTCCTGGAGGACTACCTGATCCACTACTCCGGGGAGGAGCCGTTCACCTACGACCCGTGGCTGGTGCTCACCGCGATCGCCGGCCGTACCGACCGGGTGCGGCTGGGCACCACCGTCACCGCGCTGCCCCGCCGCCGGCCGGCGAAGCTGGCGCGGGAGGTCCTCACCCTCGACCACCTCAGCGCGGGCCGCGCCACAGTGGCGGTCGGCGTCGGTGACCCCGCTGACCGTGGGCTGGCCGCGTTCGGCGAGCAGACCGAGGTGTCGGTGCGCGCCGCGATGCTCGACGAGGGTCTGGACCTGCTGACCGGGCTGCTCAGCGGCGAGCGGGTCGACCACCACGGCAACCACTACCGCGCCGACGGGGTCGCGCTACGACCTCCGCCGGTGCAGTCGCCCCGGGTGCCGGTCTGGGTCGGCGGCAGCATCCAGGCCGGCGCGGTCCGTCGCCGCGCGGCCCGCGCCGACGGCATCGTGCCGTACAAACTCACCGACACCAAGGGGTGGTCCGACCTCACCCCCGACGAGGTCCACGACCTGGTGACCACGCTGCCGCCGACCCGCGCCGACGGCCAGCCGTTCGACGTGGCGATCGGCGGCCGGCGGCGACGACCCGACGACCGTGCCGAACGCGCGTACCTCGGTCAGCTCGCGGCGGCCGGTGCGACCTGGTGGTTGGAGTTCGTCCCCGTCGGCGATCCGGCGGCCATGCGCGCCGCCGTCGCCCGCGGGCCGCTGCGGTGACACCGGGGGACGGCGGCGACCCGCGGGCCGCCCCGCTCGATCAGCGCCGACACGTCAGCAGAGCAGGTCCAGGTGGTGGTGGGCGTCCTCGGCGATGTCCTCGTGCCGCAGCCAGCGGCGCGCCCACAGCCGGGCCGCCAGTTCCGCCTGCTCGTCACCCCACGCGGCGTGCTCGACGAGCAACGCGGTGGTCAGCGCGTACGCCAGGCGCAGCGCCAGACCACGGGCGCCGGCCTGCACCGCCGCGGCGCCCGGATCGGCGGTCACCGAGGTGATGGTGTCGCCCAACCGCGCGGCCGCGGCGGCCAGAGTGTCGGCAAGCGTCGGCGACAGCGGTCGGGCCAGGTCGACCGCTGCGGCGAGCCGACCCAGCACCGGCGTGCCGGCGTCCTCCCGGGTCAACGCGCGCAGCACGTCCAGGGCCAGCACGTTTGTGGTGCCCTCCCAGATCGGCAGCACCTGCGCGTCGCGCAGCAGCCGGGGCACGCCGGTGTCCTCCACGTAACCGGCCCCGCCGAAACTCTCCACGTACTCGCTGGCGGAGCTGACGGCCAGTCGACCGGTGGCCAGCTTCGCCAGCGGCGCCACGATCCGCAGCTCCGCCGCGGCCGCCGGGTCGGCGCCGACCTCGACCCGCCCCAGCAGGGCGAACGCGTGCCCAGCGAGGGCGAACGCGCCCGCCGCGTCGACAGCGAGGGTGCCCAGGGTGGCCCGGTGCAGCGGCGAGGACACCAGCGGTCCGCCGGCGACGTGCCGCACCTCGGCGTACGCGCGGGCGTAGTCCAGCCCGCGTCGCATCCCACCGGCCGCCGCGGCGGCGTTGTGCACCCGGGTCACCACGACCAGTGTCATCGCCCGGACCAGGCCGGGCACCGCCGGATCACCAAGCGGGAGGGCGTACGCGTCGTGCAGACCGATCTCGGCGGTGGGCAGCGCACGGGTGCCGAGCTTGTCCTTGAGCCGGCGCACGATGACACCCGATGCGGGCGCGTCCGGCGCCCCACCGATGCTCAACGGCGAGTCGGCCGCGTAGCGGGGGACCAGGAACGGCGCGAGCACCCGGCTGCCGCGCCCGGCGTCCTCCGGTCGCGCCAACGCCACCGCCATCGCCGCGTCGGCAGCCGAGCAGAACCACTTCTCCCCGGTCAGCCGCCAGGACCCGTCCGCCGCCGGTCGGCCGATCGTGCTCGACCGGCCCAGGTCGGAGCCGCCCTGCGACTCGGTCATCCACTGCCCGCTGGTGATCGCCGTCGCCGGGTCCGTGGAGATCAGCCGGGGCAGCCACGCGTCGCGCACCGCGGCGTCCACGTCGGGCATGCTGAGCAGCGCCGCCGCCCCGTCGGCCATCGCCACCGGGCAGGAGAACGTCGCCGACTCCGGCCCGTACAGGTGCAGCAGGGCGTGTTGCACGACCCGCGCGGCGGCGCCCCAGGTGCCGCGCGCGTCGGACAGGTAGGGCAGCGCGACCACGGCGTGCCGGGCGGCGGCGACGCGCTGCGCCTGCCAGCCGGCGGAGGTGTCGATCCGGTCGATCCGCGCGCCCCACGGGTCGTAGCGGACCAGGGTCGGCGGGTGCGCCTCCGCGTCGGCGTGCGCCGCGCGCAACGGCCCGGTGACGTCGGCGGCCAGGTCGGCGAGGCGTCCCTTCGCGTCGGCGTGCCCCGCCGGGCCCAGGTGGCGCTCCAGCCAGGACCGCAGCAGGCCGTCACCGGCGTACGGGTCGACGGGAGGTAGTACGGGCTGCACGAAGCGGCTCATCGATCGACTCCTGGCACTGCTCGGGGGTGTGCGCCGACGGTAGACGATCCGCTGCCGATCCGAACAGGGCAGTCCCACGCACCCGGGTACCGCTGATTTCCGGCTTGTCGCACTTCAGCGCGATCGTGTTCTCTACGGTCGGTAGTCGTGGGTGCCGGCCAGCCGTGGAGCCGACCGGCCCGGCGCAGCCGCCCGATGCGCACCGGGTTGGCGTTCGCCGGGTTCGGTGTGGCGCTGTGCTGTGTCGGGGTGGCCGGGCTGGCCGCCTGGAACCTGCAGACCGTCCGTCAGGCCGCCGGCCCGATCCGGGAGACCGCCGACGACTTCCTCAGTGAGGTCGCCCTGGGCGACAGCGACCAGGCCTACGAGCGGCTCTGCGCGGACGCGCGCAGCCGGTGGAGCGCGATCGGCTTCACCAGTTGGGTACGCACGCCGCCGATGGTCACCGGCTACGAGATCACCGACGTGTCGGTCGCCACCCGCGGCGGACGACCACACGGCACGGTGACGGTGAAGGTGACCCGCGACGGCGGGCTCAGCGAGGAACGGCGCCTACCGGTGGTCCGCGAGGGCGGGGACTGGCGGGTGTGCGGTGACCCCTTCTGAACCACCGGTCGTCGCCCCGGCGCGTCCGCAGCTGCTGCGACCCCGTCAGGGAGTGCAGCCGACCACCTCGACGGAACTCTTCTTCGACCTGGTCTTCGTCTTCTCCATCACCCAGTTGTCGCACTACCTGATCGAGCACCCGGGCTGGCGGGGCGCGCTGCGTACCGCGTTGCTGCTGGCGCTTGTCTGGTTCGTCTGGGTCTACACCACCTGGATGACCAACTGGCTGCAACCGGACCAGGGGCCGGTCCGGGCCATGTTGATCGGGGTGACGCTGGGCAGCCTGTCGTTGTCGGCGGCGATCCCGCAGGCGTTCGCCGAGACCGGTCTGCTCTTCGCGGTGGTCTACGTGAGCGTGCAGGTGGGCCGGACGATGTTCGGCCTGTGGGCGACGCAGGGCAGCCCGTGGCTGGTCGCCGGCTTCCAGCAGTCACTGCCGTGGATAGCCGGGACGTCGGTGCTGGTGGTGCTCGGCGGCCTGGTCGGCGGGGTCGCGCGGGAGGTGCTGTGGGCGGCGGTGATCGTGATCGAGGTGGTCGGGCTCTGGATCGGCTACCCGCTGCCGAAGCGGGGGCGCAGCCGCCCCGAGCGGTGGATGGTCGAGGGCGGGCACCTGGCCGACCGGTGCGGGGCGTTTGTCCTGATCGCGCTCGGCGAGTCGATCCTGGTCACCGGGGGCACCCTCACCCAGCACGTGGACCTGGTGACCTTCGGGGCGTTCCTGGTGGCGTTCGCCGGGTCGGTGGCGCTGTGGTGGGTGTACTTCGCCCGGTCGGCCGCGGCCGCGACCGAGGTCGTCGCGCACGCCGGAGAGCGCACCGGCGCGCTGAGCCGGGTCGCCTTCAACTACCTGCACCCGGTGATCGTCGCCGGCGTGATCGTCACATCGGCGGGCGACGAGCGGCTGCTGCGCGAGCCCGGCGCGCCCGCCACCACGGTCGCCGCGCTGTTCACCCTGGGCGGTCCGGCGCTCTTCCTCGCCGGGCATGCCGCCTACAAGGCGCTGCTGTGGCGGACCCTGCCGACCAGCCGGATCAGCGCGGTGGTGCTGCTGCTGGCGCTGATACCGGTAGGCGTGGGGCTGGGCGCGTCGGTGGCGGTGTGCGCCACGGCGGCGCTGGCGGTGACCGTCGCCGTCATCGTGGCCGACCGGTCGCGGGCGGTGCGCCCGCGGCGGCGGGCGGCGGGGTCCGGGTGACCCGGTCGGCGCGGCAAGCCGCTCAGTCGCGGGGACCGAGGTCGCCGCTGCGGTAGTGCCGGCGGCAGAGCACCTGGTAGCGCACCTCGGCGGTGTCGACGGTGTCGCCGATGACGACCTGGGCGCCTTCGCGGACCACCCGCCCGTCGACGACGCGGGCGTTGAGCAGCCCCTCCCGGCCGCACCAGCAGAGCACCTCGACCTGGATGCGGGCCACCTCGTCGGCCAACTCGAAGAGCCGTTGCGCGGCGGGGAACAGGCGGGACCGGAAGTCGGTGGCCAGGCCGAACGCGAACACGTCGACGTCGTAGCTGTCGACCAGCTCGGCCATCTGCTCGACGTGCTCGACGGTGTAGAAACACGCCTCGTCGCAGATCAGGTAGTCCACGCGTACCCCGTCGGCCCACCGGCCGCGGACCAGGGCCCGCAGGTCCAGGTCGTCGGTGACCTCGATGGCCTCGTGGGCCAGGCCGATGCGGGTGGTGACCTGCGGGCCCAGCGACCTGTCGATGCGGGTGGTGACCAGCCCGCGGCGGCCCTGCCGGGCGTGGTTGTAGTTCATCTGCAACGCCATCGTCGACTTGCCGCAGTCCATCGGCCCCCAGAAGAACTTCAACGCCGCAGCGTGCACCGGACGCCCGTCGAGCCCCCGCGCGGCCGCGCACCCGGCGGGTGCGTGCGGTTGGCCGGGGAACGGGTGGGCCAGGCAGGTCGGAGCGGTGGCGGCGTCGTCTGTCACGGTCGGGCAGCCTAGCCGATCGGCCGACCCCGATCTGACGGGCGCGGGACGCGTGCTCAGAGCACCCGGGGTGGGGTGTTACCGGCGGCGACGATGGCGCGGCGGATCGGCACGGCGGCCAGGAGCACGAAGCCGACCACGAAGAAGATCAGCAGGGAGACCAGGCCCACCCGGTAGGAGGCGGTGAGTTGGAACACCAGACCGAAGGCGAGCGGGCCGAGCCAACTGGTGCCCTTGTCGCTGATCTCGTAGAAACCGTAGTACTCGCCTTCCTTGCCAGCCGGAATCAGCTGGCTGAACAGCGACCTGCTCAACGCCTGACTGCCGCCCAGGACCAGGCCGATGGCCGCGCCGAGGATCATGAACGGCACCGGCGCCTCGGCGGGCAGCCGGAACGCGGCGATGATCACGAAGGTCCAGAGCACCAGGCTGAGCAGCACGGTCTTGTGCGCGCCGATGCGCTTGGCCAGCGCGCCGAGGCTCAACGCGCCACCGAAGGCGAGGAACTGCACGAGCAGGATCGTGATGATCAGGGTGCTCTGCTCCAGGCGCAGCTCCTCGGTCCCGTACTGGCTGGCCAGGGTGATGACCGTCTGGATGCCGTCGTTGAAGACCAGGAAGGCGAGCAGGAAGAACAACGTCAACGGGTACGCCTTGATCTCCCGCATGGTGCGGCCGAGTTGCCGGAACCCGTCGGTGACCACGTTGCCGCCGCCGGTCAGGGCCGCGACGCTGGGGCGCTCGCGCAGCCAGCGCAACGGCACCAGCGTGAACACCGCCCACCACACCCCGGCGGACACGATCGACCAGCGGGCCAGGTCCAGGGTGCGTTGCGGGTTGTCCCCCTCGTCGAGCACTGTGATCGCGACGAGGTTCAGCGCCAGCAGCAGGCCGCCGCCGAGGTAGCCGATCGCCCAACCGCGGCTGGAGATGCCGTCGCGTTCGTCGGGGCCACCGAGTTGCGGCAGGAACGAGTTGTAGACCACGACCGCCGCGCCGAACGAGATGTTCGCGATCAGGAACAACACCCCGCCGAGCAGGTAGCGGTCGCCGGTGACGAAGGCCATCGCGATTGTCGCGCCGGCGCCGGTGAACGCCGCCCCGCCGAGCAGCCGCTTCTTGTGCGCCGACCGGTCGGCGATCGCCCCGATGACCGGCAGCACGAACACGGTGAGGAACACCGACAGGGAGATCAGGTACGGGTAGTAGGAGCCGGCCGCGACCCGGATGCCCAGCGGGTGCACGTACCCGTCGCAGGTGTCCGCGCCCAGCTCGCAGCCGGCGGCCAGCTCGGCGACGGTGGTCAGGAACGGGCCGAGGAACACGGTGATCACCGTGGTCTGGAACGCGGAGTTGGCCCAGTCGTAGACGTACCAGCCCCTGCGCTCGCGACGGGTGCTCGCCGGGGGCGGGGTGTCGTCCACCGTGGGGGTCACGGTCTCGGCCATCCGGAGGTCCTTCGATCGGTCAGGCGGCCCAGTGGCCGCGGCTGCGGTAGACGTCGCGCAGCACGCCGACGTGATCGGTCATGATGCCATCCACACCGAGATCCAGTAAGTAGTGCATCTGGGCGGGTTGGTCGATCGTCCAGACGTGCACCTGGAGGCCGAGTCGGTGGCAGTAGTCGAGGAACCGGCGGTCCACCACCGGCACCCGCCCGTAGCGCGGTGGCACCTGCGCGGCGACCACCGACGGGGGCAGCCGCAGTGGCCGCCCGTGCAGGGAGGCGAGCCGCAGCCGGGCGACCCCGCGCATACCCAGGCTGGTGGCGACCCGTCCGTCGGTGAGGGCGCGCAGCCGGGTCAGGCGGGCGTCGCTGAACGACGCGAGCAGCACCCGGTCGGCGGCGCCGACCCGGGTCACTGTCGCGACCGTCGGCTCGACGCCGCCGTCGGCCTTCACGTCGATGTTGAAGCGGACCTGCGGCCAGGCGCCCAGCACCTCGTCGAGCCGGGGTACGACGGCAGCGCCGCCGACCCGTACCGAGGCGAGATCGGCCCAGCTCAGCTCGGCGATGCGCCCCGCCTCACCGGTGACCCGGAGCAACGTCGGGTCGTGGAAGATCACCGGCACGCCGTCGGCGGTGGCGTGCACGTCGGTCTCCACGTACCGGTAGCCGAGCCCGACGGCGCGGGCGAACGCCTCGGTGGTGTTCTCGTCTCCCTCGGCGGCACCGCCGCGGTGGGCGAACGCCAGCGGCGCGGGGGCGTCCAGGTAGCCGAATCGGGTCAACACGCGACGCAGTATGCCCGCTGCCGGTGGACCCCGGATGGCCTGCCGGCGACATTCGTCGTTCGACGGCGCCGGTCAGGCCAGCCGGTCAGCCGGGCCACCGCGGAGCCGTCGAGGTCGGCGAGGGTGGGTGTCGGAAAGCCCGGCGCCCACCCCGGCTCGGCGTCATGCACCGCGTACCGCCCCGCTCGGACGTTCAGATCCGTGTTCTCGCCTGCTCGATGTGGCCCACGATGGCGTTCGCACCATGAGTGCTTGCGATGGCGTACGCCTCGTCGAGGGTGGCGAGCGCGTCCGCGCGGCGGTCCTGGGCCGCGGCGATGTAGGCCAGCCCGATCATGTTGGAGGCCACGCCGGCCATTGCCCCGGTCTCCCGACGCAGCCGGCATGACTCCTGCAGCAGTTCGCGCGCCTCGTCCAGCCGACCAGCCGTGTGAGCCACGATGCCCAGGTGCCGCAGGGCCTCGGACCAGGTCGGTTTGTCGCCGACCTGGGCCGCGAGCCGACGGGACCGCTCCAGGTACGGAACCGCCGTCTCGTTGTCCCGTCGAATGAACTGGTGGAGACAGCCGATCCAGAACAATGCCTCGGCCTCACCCCGCGTGTCACCCAGCGCCTGGTACAACCCGAGCGCGCGCTCGAACAACGGCAGTTGGGCGGGATCTTCCGCGGGCGACGAGCCTGGATCGCTCGACGCGCTCTGAAACCGTGCGTGGAGTATCAGTCCACGCGCCAGCGCCGTGTCGGCGTCGACAGCGTCCAGGCCACGCTCGGCGTCAGCGAGCGCGCTGGTGTCGCCGTCGAACACCGCCCTCTGGTAGGCCTCTCGGGCCCGTTCGATGCGGTCGTCGGTGTTCATCGTCGCCCCCCGCTGGCATCGTCCTGCTTACTGGGTTCGGCAGTCTAATCGGGACATGGGCTGCGCCGCCGCGCTGGCCGTCAGCCGCAGATCAGGTCGTCCAGCAGCGTCATCTGCCGCTGGACGACCGCCATCGCCGGGCCCGGGTCGGCCAGCTCGGTGGCCAGGTACAGGACCGTCGATCGACGCCCGTCCGGGCTGACCGCGGCGAGGGTGCTCATCCCGGGCATGGAGCCGACGTGCGCCCAGGAGCCGCCGCACCGGTTGGGTATCCACATGACGCCCAGCCCGTAACGGATGCCGGCCCGGATCCCCTGGAACCCGTCGGCCAGCACGGTGGTGCGCAGCTCGCCCAGTTGCGCGGGCCGCAGCAGCTCGCCGCGGCCGACCGCCTGCCAGAAGCGGGCCAGGTCGCTCGGGGTGCTGACCAGGCCGCCAGCCGAGGCCGTCACCGTCGGGTTGAACACTGTCGTGTCGACCATCGGCCCGCCCGGTGCGAACTGCCGGTATCCGTTGGCGTGTGGCTGGGGCAGGGTCGGCTGGTCACCCGGGTAGTACGTGTGGGTCAGGCGCAGCGGCAGCAGGATCCGGGAGCGCACCTCGGTGTGCCACAGGTGTCCCGTGACGCGTTCGATGAGCATCCCGGCCAGCAGGTAGTTGGTGTTCGAGTAGCTCCAGGCGGTGCCGGCGGCGAACAGCGGCGGGTGCCCCATCGCGGTCGCCACCTGCTGCGCCTCGGTGTAGTGGTCGAAGCGGTGCGCCAGGAACTCGTCGGCCGATCGCAGGGCGGCGAGGTCGCCGGTGGAGTCGTAGAGGCCGCTGGTGCGGCCCTGCGCGGCCAGCGACCTCAGCAGGTCACGAATCCAGCGCACCCCCTCGGGATCCAGCCCGTTCACCGGCTCGTCGAGCAGCAGCACCGCCGGATCACCCAGCAGCGCCGCGGCGACCCCCAGGCGCTGGCCCATCCCGAGGGAGAACGTCCCGGCCCGCCGTCCGGCCGCGCCGGTCAGGCCGACCAGGTCGAGGACCTCGTCGACCCGGGCGGGTGGGATCGCGTTGCTGGCGGCCAGCGCGCTCAGGTGGGCGCGGGCGCTGCGGCCCCTGTGGAACGCCTTGGCCTCGAGCAGCGCGCCGACCTCCCGCAGCGGCCAGCGCAACTCGCGGTAGCGGCGACCGCCGATCCGCACCTGGCCGGCGTCGCACCGGTCCAGCCCGAGGATCAGCCGCATGGTGGTGGACTTGCCCGAGCCGTTCGGGCCCAGGAAGCCGGTGACGCTGCCCGGCCGTACGTCGAAGCTGAGCGCGTCGACAGCGACCATCGGTCCGTATCGCCTGGTGAGGTTTCGGGCCTCGATCACCCGATCTCCTTCGATCTCCTTCCGTTGTCCGGGTGGCTACGGAAGATCACGCTAGGCGCGCGGTGGTCCGGGAAGGAGCCGGCTGACAGCCGTCTTCGGCTGGGGGATTTCCCCCAGGCCGGCCGGGTGGGGGAGCGACGCGATCGCCGTGGCGGGTCAGTCGGGGTTGCGGCGGTGGGCGCGGCTGGGGTCGCTCGGGCGGCCGGGGTCGACGTGGCGGGGCAGGTCCGGTTCGTCGGGGCGCAGCGGGGCGAGGGTGTCGGTGAGCGCGTCGATGATCCGGTCGGTGGCGCGGCGGGCGGCGCCGGGGGTGGCGGCGGACGTCTCGCCCAGGTCGACGGGCGCGCCGAAGTGCACCCGGATCACCGGACGGCGCCGCAGCGCGCGGGCGATGCCGCGCAGCATCCCCCGGGGCGCCCGGTAGGGCAGCACCTCGTGGGCGCCCCACTGGGAGACCGGCACGACCGGCGCGCCGCAGTCCAGGGCGAGTCGGGCGGCCCCGGTCTTGCCGCGTTCGGGCCACATGCCGGGGTCCAGGCCGATGCGCCCCTCCGGGTAGATGAGGATCACCGATCCGCTGGCGACGGCGCTGGCGGCGTCGTCGAGGGCCCGGTGGACGGCGCTGCTGCCCCGGTCGACCCGGATGTGGCCGGCGTGGCGCATGGCGGCGCCGAGCACCGGCGCACGGAACAGCCCGGCCGTGGCCATGATCCGGGGGGCGATGCCGCGGGTCTGGCAGGCGGCGGCCATCACCAGCGGGTCGAACGGGCTGATGTGGTTGGCGGCCAGCACCAGCGGGCCGCGGCGGAGGTGCGCCGGGACGTCGCCGGTGACCTCGAGGCGGGCGAGCAGCCCGACCAGGGCGCGGGCCAGCAGCAGGGCGCCCCGCCAGATCAGCGGCGGCTGCCAGGGGGAGGGCGCGGTGTCCATCAGCGCGCCATCGTCGCATGCGCCGGGGTGGTCGCGAGGGCGGGTCGGGGTGATCAGGGTCATTGGTCCCGGGTCGTTTCGGGCCGCCCGGCCCTGCTGTTTTCTCTACGACGAGCAGTAGTATTTACTACGTCTCGTAGTACGAATGGCATGGGGGTTCTCAGGTGGACGCGTTGGACGTTGCCCGCTGGCAGTTCGGTGTCACCACCGTCTACCACTTCCTCTTCGTTCCACTGACCATCGGCCTGTCCGTGCTGGTGGCCATCCTGCAGACGATGTGGCACCGCACCGGCAACGAGCGCTACCTGAAACTCACCAAGTTCTACGGCAAGCTCTTCCTGATCAACTTCGCCATGGGTGTGGTCACCGGCATCGTGCAGGAGTTCCAGTTCGGCATGAACTGGAGCGACTACTCCCGCTTCGTCGGCGACATCTTCGGCGCGCCCCTGGCCATCGAGGCGCTCGTCGCGTTCTTCCTCGAATCCACCTTCATCGGCCTGTGGATCTTCGGCTGGGACCGGCTGCCCAAGCGGGCACACCTGGCCAGCATCTGGGCCGCCGCGATCGGCACGAACCTGTCCGCGTACTTCATCCTCGCGGCGAACTCGTTCATGCAGAACCCGGTCGGCTACCGCATCAACCCGGACACCGGGCGGGCCGAGCTGACCGACTTCCCGGCCGTGCTGACAAACAAGGTCGCCCTGATCACCTTCCCGCACACCCTGGCCGGCTCGTTCCTGGTCGCCGGGTCGCTGATCGTCGCGGTCGGCCTGTGGCACGTGATCCGCAACCGCGACTCGGCCGACACCGGCGCGTACCGCTTCGCCACGAAGTTCGGCTCCTGGGTGGTCCTGGTCGCCTCCGCCGCCGTGCTGTTCACCGGCGACATCCAAGGCAAGATCATGACGGATGTGCAGCCGATGAAGATGGCCGCCGCCGAGGGCCTCTACACCACCGAGAGCCCCGCCTCGTTCTCCGTGCTCACCATCGGCAGCCTCGACGGCAGCCGCGAGGTGTTCGCCCTCAAGATCCCGTACCTGCTGTCGTTCCTGGGCACCGGCGACCCGCACGGCACCGTGCGCGGCATCGACGACCTCCAGGCCCAGTACGCCACCCAGTACGGCGCGGGCAGCTACACCCCGATCATCCCGGTCACCTACTGGAGCTTCCGCTTCATGATCACCTTCGGGTTGGCCGCCGGGGCCATCGCCCTGCTGGTCCTGTGGAGCCAGCGCAAGGGCCGCACCCCCAGCAGCAGGTGGCTGCTGCGCGCCGGGCTGGCCATGCCGGTGCTGCCGCTGCTTGCCAACTCCTTCGGCTGGATCTTCACCGAGATGGGCCGCCAGCCGTGGATCGTCTTCGGCGAGATGCTCACCCGCAACGGGGTGTCACGCAGCGTCTCGCTGGCCGAGGTGCTCACCTCGTTCACCGCCTTCACGCTGATCTACGCCACCCTCGCCGTGATCGAGGTGAAGCTGCTGTTGCGCTACGCCAAGGCCGGCGTGCCCGACGTCAGCGAACAACCCCCCGCCGACGACACCGACGACGCCGAGCGCCCGCTCGCCTTCGCCTACTGATCCCGGAGCCCATCGTGGAACTGACCACCATCTGGTTTCTCCTCGTCGCCGTGCTGTTCACCGGGTACTTCATCCTGGAGGGCTTCGACTTCGGCGTCGGCATGCTGCTGCCCGTCCTGGGCCGCGACGACCGCGAGCGCCGCGTCCTGATCAACACCATCGGGCCGGTCTGGGACGGCAACGAGGTCTGGCTGATCACCGCCGGTGGCGCCATGTTCGCCGCGTTCCCCGAGTGGTACGCCACCCTCTTCTCCGGCTTCTACCTGCCGCTGCTGCTGATCCTGCTGGCCCTGATCGCCCGGGGCGTCGCCTTCGAGTACCGGCACAAGCGCCCCGAGGCGTCCTGGAAGCGCCGCTGGGACACCGCCATCTTCGTCGGCTCACTGCTGCCGGCGATCCTGTGGGGCGTCGCCTTCGCCAACATCCTGCGCGGCGTGCCGCTGGACGCCGACCACGAGTACGTCGGCGGCCTCGTGGACCTGCTCAACCCGTACGCCCTGCTCGGTGGCGCGACCACCCTCGCGCTGTTCCTCACCCACGGCGCGGTGTTCCTCGCCCTGAAGACCGCCGGCGACATCCGGGAGCGCGCGGGCGCGCTCGCGGTGCGCCTGGGTGTCGCCGCCGCCGTGCTCGCTGTCGCCTTCCTGACCTGGACGCTGAGCATCCGCTCCAGCGCGGCGGCCGTCGTGCTCGCCGTCGGCGCGGTCCTCGCCCTGCTCGGTGGCCTGGCCGCCGCCCGGGTACGCCGGGAGGGCTGGGCGTTCACCGGCACCGCCGTGGCGATCGGCCTGGCCGTGGCGACCCTGTTCGCGGCGCTGTTCCCGAACGTGCTGCCGTCCACGCTGGATGCGGCGGGCACGTTGACGGCCACCAACGCCGCCTCCACCCCGTACACCCTGAAGATCATGACCTGGGTGGCGGTGATCTTCACCCCGGTCGTCCTCGGGTATCAGGCCTGGACCTACTGGGTGTTCCGCAAGCGCATCGGCGTGGCCAACATCCCCCAGCACTGACCCTCGGCCCGAGGCCGCTGCCGGCCGAAAAACCGGCGGTCGCCGACAGTGCGCCCCGCTAGGGTGTGCCGATGCCCGACGCCGTGCACGTTCGTGAACTCACCGCCGACGACCTCGACGCCGCCTGGGAGTTGGGCCGGTTCGCGTTCGGCTCCGATCCGCAGCGCCCCGCGCACGCCACAACCACGCCGGCCGGCATGACCCGCTACGGCGCGTTCGACGACAGCGGTCGGCTCGTCGGCAAGGCCGTCGACCTGCACCACGACCAGTGGTGGTCGGGCCGGGCGGTGTCGGCCGCCGATGTCGCGGGGGTGGCGGTGGCCCCCGAGGCCCGTGGCCGGGGCGTGGCCCGTGCCATGCTCACCGGCCTGTTGCGCGGGGCCCGCGAGCGGGGGGCGGCGGTCAGCGCGCTCTACCCGACGGTGGCCGCCCCGTACCGGGCCTGCGGGTGGGAGGCCGCCGGTGTGCTGCGTACCGTCGACGTGGCCACCGCCGCGCTGCCCCGGCACCGGCCCTGCCCGGATCTGGCGGTGCGGGCCGGCACCGTGGCCGACCTGCCCGCCGTCGCCGACCTGTACGAGCGGGTCACCCGGCACCGCAACGGCATGCTGACCCGCCGGGGTGAGCTGTTCGACTTCTTCGCCGCCAACGGGGGTCTGCCCGGCGACGGTCTCACCCTCGTCGAGCGCGACGGCGACCTGGTCGGCTACGCCACCTGGCGGCGGGGCCGGGGCTACGGCGCCGACTCGGTGCTCACCGTCGACGAGGCCCTGGCCGTCACCGCCGACGCCGCCCGGGAACTCGTCGCGGTGCTGGGCAGTTGGGCCAGCGTCGCGCCGACCCTGCGGCTGTGCCCGCTCGACGGCGACGCCGTCAGCCCGCACCTGCCGCTGGAGTCGGCCCGCGACCACGAGCGGGACCTGTGGATGCACCGACCTGTCGACGTCGTCCGCGCGGTGAGCGCGCGCGGGTGGCCCGCCCACGTCCGGGGCGTCGTCGACTTCGGCCTCACCGACGCGCTCGCCGAGTGGAACACCGGCGCCTGGCGGTTGACCGTCGCCGATGGTGCCGCCGAGCTGACCCGGGTCGGCGGCGAGGTCGACCTGCGGCTGGACGTCCGCGGCTTCGCCCTGCTCTACGCCGGGGCGGCCCACGCCCGCTCGGTGGCGCAGGCCGGGTTGCTGCACCACGGCCCGGGTGCCGACCCGAGCGCGCTCGACCTGCTGGGCGCCGGGGGGCCGGCGCAGCTGCTCGACTACTTCTGACGTGGGGGCCGGCCGCGCGGCGGCACCGACCCGACGATGGCTCTACCCGCCAGGGGCATCGTTGGCCGCGAACCGGTCGAGGGCACGAAGAACGTGCTCCCGCGTCTCGGTGGTGCCGAGGTGTCCGGCGCTCTCGATCACGGTCAACGTCGAGTCGGGCCAGGCACGGTGCAGGTCCCACGCGGTTTGCAGCGGCCCGCCCAGGTCGAGTCGGCCGTGGATGAGGACGCCGGGAATGCCGGCCAGCCGCTCGGCGTCGCGCAGCAGGGCGCCCTCCTCCAGCCACGCACCGTGGGAGAAGTAGTGCGCGCAGATACGCACGAAGGCCAGCCGAGCCGAGGAAGGGCGGTCGCCGTACGGATGGGACGCGCCACCGGTCTCTCCGGACAGGACCGCGTCCTCCCACGCGCACCAGTCGATCGTGGCCCTCTCCCGTACGGCGGGGTCAGGATGGTCCACGAGGTCGGCGTACGCGGCGACGACGTCCCCGTCGCGGGGTGTGCCCGGGGCGCCGTCGAGGAATCGCTCCCACTGCTCCGGGAAGAACCGGCCGACGCCCCGGTAGAGCCAGTCGATGTCGGCGCGCCGGGTCATGGTGACGGCGGCGATGACGATCTCCGACACCCGCCGGGGGTGTTGCTGCGCGTAGGCGAGGATGAGCGTGGAACCCCAGGAGCCGCCGTGCAGCAGCCAGCGGTCGATGCCGAGGCGTTCGCGTAGCCGCTCCATGTCGGCGACCAGGTGCCAGATGGTGTTGTGCCGCATGTCGGTCGCCGGGTCGCTCGCGTGTGGTGTGCTGCGGCCGCAACCACGCTGGTCGAACAGGACGATCCGGTACCGGTCCGGATCGAAGTACCGACGCCAGCCGGTCCCACACCCGGAACCGGGCCCGCCGTGCACGACCAGCGCCGGCTTGCCGGCCGGGTTGCCGCACACCTCCCAGTACACGAGGTTGCCGTCGCCGACGTCGAGCATGCCCGTCTCGAACGGCGCGATCGGCGGGTACAGCTCGGTCACGGTCCACACCTCCCTGAAGCGGAAACGCGATCGTATGGCGACGACGGCTCTCCTCAACCCCGCGCTCGACGGTGAAGCGGCCGGTCCGGGATCGCCGTCAGCCCGGGCTCGCGGCCAGCTCGGCGTTCGCGCGCTCGGTGACGAGGGCGAGCACCCGCGCCGCCGTGCTGGCCTCGTCGGTGGGGATGTCCGCGTACAGCCGGGCGCCGATCCCGGCGACGGCGGCGGCCACGCCGCGCCGCGCGGCGTGACCGGCGTCGGTGAGCGCCACCTGCGGCTCGGGGCCGTCGGCCGCGGTGGCTGGGCCGTCGACCCGCGCCAGGTCGGCGTCGACGAGTTGAGTGATCACCTCGTGTACGGCCGGTTCGTCGACCTTGAGCGTGCTGGTGATCCGGTGCACGAACCGGTCCCGCTCGATGGGGCCGGCGGCGAGGACGTTGAGCGCGAGCACCTGACCGAAGCTGAGCCCGAGCGGCGTGACGGCGCGCTCCAGCAGGGCGCGGGTGGCGTAGTGGGCCTGGCCGATGACCTGCCCGTTGAGGGTGGGGACAGTGGACATGACGCCTCCTTCAGAACGTTGGCCGAGCCAACGTTGGAGCCGCCAACGTTACACCAAATTGTGGGTCGCGCCAACGATTACTGGTAGGCTGCGCCAATGGATTCCGCGGCCCCGCAGTCACCCGCCGGGCTGCGCACCACCCCGACCTGGCTGCTCAACCAGACCGCCAGCCACGCCACCCGCCTGCTCACCGAGGGCTTCGCCGCGCACGACCTGCGCGGCTACCACTACCGGCTGCTCGCCTCGCTCACCGAGGACGGCCCGGCCAGCCAGGCCGACCTCGGCCGCCGCTGCGGCATCGACCGCAGCGACGTCGTCGCGGCCATCAACGACCTGGCCGGCCGAGGGCTCGTCGTACGCGCCCCCGACCCGGCCGATCGCCGCCGCAACGTCATCAGCGTCACCGACGCCGGCGCCGCCGAGGCCCGCACACTGGGCCACACCCTCGACCGCGTCCAACGCGACCTGCTCGCCCCGCTGTCCGCCAACGAACGAGAGCAGCTGACCCGCCTGCTCACCCGGCTGCTGGAACACCACAGCCGGCACTGACCCGCCTCAGCGTGCCTCGCGCAGCTCCGCCAACCGGGCCTCGATCTCGGCCAACTCGGCGCGCAGCTTCTCCGCCTGCTGCTCCGCCTCGGCCCGCTCGGTGCCGAGGATCTGCTCCACCGCCTCCTGCACCCCCGGCACGTCGACAAGGGCCACCATCTTCAACGCCTCCGCCGGCTTCACCACGTACGGCTTCGCGAGAGCCTTGCTGCCCTGCTGCGCGGCGACGGTCCACTCACCGTCGGCGTACGCCAGGGTCACCGTCAACCCCGCCGGGCCCTTCGGCTTGACGGCCTTGACCGCCCTGCGCGCCGGCGGCTTCTCCGTCTGCTCCACCTTCGGCTCCTCCTGTCGCTGCGCGGGCACCCGCGGCGTGTCCAACACGAACTCCGGCGCCGCCACCGCCGGCGACTCCTGCGGCTCCGGCTCCGGTTTCGGCTCCACCACCCGACGCGTCGCGCCCTTGGGCGCCACGGCCAGGTCGGCGGGGGAGAACGGCAACTCGTCCCGCCCGAAACGCACCACCACGAACTCGTCGGACACCTCGGGGTCGGTCAGCTCGATCACCTGACCGACCTGACCGGCGATCTGCCCCGCCGCAGCGGTGAACACCACCCGCGGTTTACGCCCGGCCGCCAACGACTCCCGGATGCTCTGCACCTCGCTAGTGGACAAACCCTGGCCGGCATCCATCACAACCCTCTTCCGTACACCTGTTTGATTGCTGTCTTGATACCAGCCGACTGCGACACCCGCCGCACGGGGCTCACGCCCACTCAGCCGCCCAACGCCCGCAGCGCCCGGTCGGCGTGGTCGTTCATGCTGACCTCGCTGTGGATCACCTCGACGACCCGCCGGTCGACGCCGATCACGAACGTCATCCGCTTCGTGCTCAACGGCCCCAACGGCACCCGCCGCTTCACCCCGAACTGCTGCGCCACCGTCCCGTTGGAATCGGAGAGCAGCGGGTAGTCGAAGCCGTGCAGCTGGGAGAACTGCGCCTGCTTGGCCACCGGGTCCCGGCTGATGCCCACCCGCGACGCGCCCACCGCCGCGAACTCCGCCGCGAGATCCCGGAAATGGCAGCTCTCCGCCGTGCACCCCCGGGTCATCGCCGCCGGGTAGAAGAACAGCACCACCGGCCCGGTCGCCAGAAACTCCGACAGCCGCCGCGGCGTGCCCGTCTCATCCGGCAGCTCGAAATCCCGCACCTCGTCGCCGACACCCACACCCGCCACCGCGCACCTCCGTTGTCGATCGAACGCGCGGTGAGCGTAAGCGATCACGCCGAGAGCGCCGTCACCTCGTCCACCATCGCCGCGGCCCGGCCCGCGCCGGTCACGGTAGCCTCGGCGCGACAGTCGCGCAGCCGTGGAGAAGCTCGGGAGGCACCGTGGCACCCGTTACCGTCATCACCGGTGGCGGCCGTGGCATCGGCGCGGCCACCGCCCGCCGCCTCGCCCGCGGCGGCCACCACATCGCGTTGTGCTACCGCCGCGACGACGCCGCCGCCACCGCCGTCCTGGCCGACCTGCGCGCCGCCGGCGCACAGGCCCTCGCGGTACGCGCCGACACCACCGACCCCGACCAGGTCAACGCCCTGTTCGACGCGGCCGCCCAACTCGGCCCGCTCACCGGCCTGGTCAACAACGCCGGCGTCACCAGCCCGATCGGACCCTTCACCGAGCTACGCGTCGACGACCTGCGCCGGGTCGTCGACGTCAACCTCGTCGGCTACGTCCTCTGCGCCCAGCAGGCCGCCCGCCGACTGACCGACGGCGGCGCGATCGTCAACGTCTCGTCGGCCGCCGCGACCCTCGGCAGCCCGGGGGAGTACGTGCACTACGCCGCGGTGAAGGCCGCCACCGACACCCTCACCGTCGGCCTGGCCAAGGAACTCGCCCCGAAGGGCATCCGGGTCAACGCCGTCGCACCCGGCCTCGTGCGCACCGACATCCACGCCGTCTCCGGTGTACCCGACCGCGCCGACACCGCCGCCGGTCGCATCCCGCTGGGCCGCGCCGGCGAACCCGACGAGATCGCCGCCGCCATCGCCTGGCTGCTCAGCCCGGACGCCTCGTACACCACCGGCACGGTCCTGCGGGTCTCCGGCGGCCTCTGACCTCGCGTGCGCGGGCAGAGACCGCCGGACCCGGTTCAGTGCGTGAACAATTTCGCCGCCGTGATGACGGTCTGCGCCACCCCGTAGCCGAGCAGCGCCGCCACCACCAACCAGGAGATCCACAACCGGGCCCGCTGCCCGGATCGACTGTCGTCGCTCATCGCGTGGCACTCCTCTCCGCCATCGTGTCCTCATCCACGCCGTCCTCCGCCGACGGTTCGTGGTAGCGCTGCGGCACCGGCCGCACCAGCAGGTTCGCCACGAAGCCCACCGCGAGGACGCCCACCATCGTGAACAGCGCCGGCCGGTACGCCGCCGCCGTCAACGAGCCCGGCTCGCCCTGCGCGTCGAGGAACCCGTTGACGATCAGCGGACCCGCGATCCCCGCCGCCGACCAAGCGGTCAGCAGCCGGCCGTGGATCGCACCGACCTGGAACGTGCCGAACAGGTCCCGCAGGTACGCCGGCACCGTGGCGAACCCGCCGCCGTAGAACGACAGGATCACGCACGCCAACAACACGAACAGCGCCGTCGCGCTCTGCCCGACCAGGGCCAGCAGCGCGTACAGCACCATGCCGACCCCCAGGTACACCAGGTAGATCGGCTTGCGGCCGATGACGTCCGAGGTGGACGACCACACGAACCGGCCCGCCATGTTGAACAGCGACAGCAGCCCCACGAACCCGCCGGCCGCCGCCACCGACACCGCCGACGTGCCGTTGTCCCGGAAGAAGTCCTGGATCATCGGGCTGGCCTGCTCCAGGATGCCGATACCCGCCGTCACGTTGCAGAACAGCACCACCCACAGCAGCCAGAACGAGCGGGTCCTCACCGCGTTCGCCGCCGACACGTTCGCCGTGGTGACAAGCGGTTTCGCCGCCACGCTCGCCGGGTCGAAGCCGGCCGGGCGCCAACCCTCCGCGGGCACCCGCACGTTCGCCACCCCGAACATCATGATCACGAAGTAGCCGATGCCGAGCGTCACGAACAACCACACCAGGGCGCTGCCCGACGCCGTCGAGCCCGCGTTTGCCGGGTCGTAGCCGGGGTCGTAGAACGACAACAGTTGCCGGGACAGGGGAGAGGCCACCATCGCCCCACCACCGAACCCCATGATCGCCAACCCGGTGGCCAGGCCCGGCCGATCCGGGAACCACTTGATCAACGTGGAGACGGGGGAGATGTAACCGATGCCCAGACCGATGCCACCGAGCAACCCGTAGCCCAGATACAGCAACCACAGCTGCTTCGTGGCAATGCCCAGCGAACCCACCAGGAAGCCCGCCGCCCAGAAGCAGGCCGACACGAACATCGCCTTACGCGGCCCGTTCGCCTCCACCCACGTCCCGGCGACCGCCGCGGACAACCCCAACATCACGATCGCGATGCTGAAGATCACCCCGATCGCGGTCTGGCTGGTGTCGAAGTGGGCGATCAGCGAGTTCTTGTAGACGCTTGTGGCATAGACCTGACCGATGCAGAGGTGAATGGCCAACGCCGCCGGGGGGATGAGCCACCGGCTGTAGCCGGGCGGCGCGACGGTGTGCCGACGATCGAGTGCGGAAAGCATGTGCTGCTTCCTCTCCGACGAGGACGAGAGACGTCCCGCACAACGTGCCCACACCACACGCTTGCGGCAAACCTCACCATCGCCGGACGGTCACCCCGCTGAGCTGAGCGGTCAATCAGCGTCTGCCTGATCGACTCGAACCCCGGAAAGCCGGATCGACCCGGGTTGCGGAAAGCCGGATAGCGACGAGGGCGCCCCAACCTCCCGAAACCCGAGTCGATCACCTGTGCCATCGGCGGCAGGTGCGCGTTCAGGCCGCGCGCCGGCTCAGGCCGCGACCGCCGCCTCGGCGACCCGCTCGGCGTCGGGACGCAGTTGCGGCGTGGCGAGGGAGATGACCACATTGACGATCGCGAACACGGCCGCGATCAACAGCCCACGGTGGAACCCGTCGACAAGGGCCTGCTGCTGACCCGCCCCACGCCCGAGCGCATCGGTGACGTGCGTGATGGACAACGTGGTGACGATGGCCAGCCCCAGGGCCCCGCCGACCTGGTACACGGCGGTCACCACACCGGACGCCGCGCCGGCCTCATGGTGTTCGACGTCGGAGATCGCGGCAATCTGGGCCGGCACACCCAACGTGGTGATGCCCAGACCGAACAGCAGGAGACCGGGCAGCAGCTCACTGACGTAGGACCCGGTTGCGCCGGCGCCAGCGAGCAACAGCAGACCGATCACGCTGAGCAGCGCGCCGATGACCTGCAGGGTGCGGGTGCCGAGCCGGTGCACCAGTTGGGTGGCGATCGCCGCGCCGGCGATGGCCGTCGCGCCCATCGGCAGGAACTGCAGGCCGGCGGTCAACGGCGAGGCGCCGCGTACCTGTTGCAGATACAGCGCGGTGAGAAAGAACATCGACAAAAACGCCGCGCCGTTGAGCGCCAGCGCCCCACTGGAGACACTCAACGCCCGGGAGTTGAACAGTCGCAGCGGCACCAGCGGCGCGGCCGAGCGCGCCTCGACACCGACGAAGACGACAAGCAGGGCCACGCCACCGATGAGAGCGGTGAGCACCTGCGCCGAGCCCCAGCCGGCGGACTCGGCACGGACCACACCGAAGACCACGGCGAGCAGACCGACGGTGCCGAGGACGGCGCCGAGCGCGTCGAAGCTCCGGGGTCCGGGCTGGGAGTGCCGCACAGCGACCACGAAGGTCGGAACGATCGCCACCAGCGCGACGACGATGGGTACGTTCACGAAGAACACCCACCGCCAGCTCAGGGCGTCGACGAGCAGACCTCCGGCGACCACGCCCAGTGTTCCGCCGAGCCCGGCCAGGGCACCCCAGATGCCCATGGCGATGTTGCGCTCGCGTCCGTGCGCGAAGGTGACGGTGAGGATGGCCAACGCCGCGGGGGAGAGCAACGCCCCGCCCAGACCCTGGACGGCGCGCGCGGCGATCAGCAACTCGGGCGAGGTCGCCAGCCCGCCCAGCAGGGACATCGCCCCGAACAGCACGAGCCCGACGATGAATATCCGGCGAGCCCCCAGCAGGTCGGCGGCGCGACCGCCGAGCAGCAGAAAACCACCGAAGAGCAGGGTGTACGCGCTGATCACCCATTGCAGGTTGTCGGGGGTGAAACTCAGGTCCGTCTGGATGTTGGGCAGAGCCACGTTCACGATCGTCACGTCGAGGATGACGATGAACTGCGCCAACGAGAGCACCGCCAGGGTTGCCCAGGGACTACGTCGCATTTCCTACCTCATCAGGGAAGGGACGACGGCGTATACGCCGTACATCTACAACGTATACCTACGTGTGTACGTAGTAGACTGGACACGTGGTCAGTATGAGCAAGGACACTCCCCAGCGCCTCGACCCCGCCGCGATCGTCACCAGCGCGCTGCGCATCGCCGACGCCGAAGGCCTGCCCGCGATCACCATCCGCCGGCTGGCTCAGGAGCACGGCGTCACCCCGATGGCGCTCTACCGGCACTTCCGCGACAAGGACGACCTGCTCGACGCGCTCGCCGCACGCCTGCTCGCCGACATCCGCCTACCCGAGCCGAGCACCGCACCCTGGGCCGAGCAGATCCGCGCCGTCCTGGCCGCCTGCCTCGCCGCGCTGCGCCCGCACCCCACGATCGCCGGGCTCATTCCCACCCGCGTCCTGCTGTCGGAACCCGGCCTCACACTGGTGGAACGCACCCTGGCCCTGCTCGACACGGCAGGCTTCCCACCGGATCAGGCCACCGAGATCGGCAGCCAGGCACTCTGCTCGCTGGTAACCCTCGTCGCCACCGAGCCCGGCCTCACGGAAAGCACCGACCCCGACACCCGCGACGACGCCATCCGCGCCAAGCGGGCCGCGCTGCACGCGCTCTCCCCACAGCGATACCCGCACGTCATCGCCGCCGCCGACGCGCTCACCCTCTGCGGAGACCGCGACACCTACTACGAACTGGGCATCGACTTCGCCGTCGCCGGCATCCGCGGCATCCGCCCCGCGGCCCGCACCACCGGGTAACCGGAACCGGACCGCGACGCCGCCGCTACCCCAGGTCCGGGGTGTGCCAACCACCGGCCAGCGCGTCGGCGTCCGCCGGACCCCAACTGCCCTTGTCGTACGACTGCACCGCCGCCGGCAGATCCAGAATCGGCTCGACGATGCGCCACTCCTGCTCGATCGTCTCCGCCCGCGCGAAACGCAGGTGCTGCCCATCCATCGCGTCGTCGAGCAACCGCTCGTACGCCTCCTGGCGACGACCCAGCGCCGCACCGAAGTCGACGGACAGATCCACCGGACGACTCGCCACCTCGGCACCCGGGCTCTTCGCCTGGATCGACATCGTGATGCCGTCACCACGGCCCAACCGGAACCGCAGCAGGTTCGCCACGGTCGCCGTGCCCCGCTCGGCCGGGATCAACGACCGCTGCGGCTGCTTGAACTCGACGACGACCTCCGTCGCCGTCCCCGGCAGCGACTTACCGGTCCGCAGGTAGAACGGCACGCCCGCCCAGCGGGGGGAGTCGATCGTCAACCGGGTCGCCACGAACGTCTCCGTGTTCGACTCCGCCGCCACACCGGGCTCGTCCCGGTAGCCGGCGTACTGCCCCCGCACCGTGGACTCCGGCGCCAACGGCGCGATCTGCCGCAGCACCCGCACCTCCGCCTCCCGGAACGCAGCGGTGTCGTCACCGTCCGGCGCCTCCATCGCGATGAGCGCGACGACCTGCAGGATGTGGTTCTGCAACACGTCCCGGGTGGCACCCACCGTGTCGTAGAAACCAGCCCGACCCTGGGTGCCGAAACCCTCGGCCAGGGTGACCTGGATGTTGTCGATGTGCTGGTTGTTCCACAGCGGCTCGAACAACCGGTTGGCGAACCGGAAGGCGTACAGGCCCTCGACGGCCTCCTTGCCCAGGTAGTGGTCGATGCGGAACACCCGCTCCTGGTCGAACGCCCCCCGCAGCGTGCGATCCAGCTCGCGGGACGACTCCAGGTCACGCCCGAACGGCTTCTCCACGATGACCCGACCCCGATCGGCCAGGCCGGCCGCCGCGAGACCCTCGACCACGGCGCCGAACACCGCCGGCGGGATCGCCAGGTAGAACAACGGCCGCTGCGCACCCCGCAGCCGCTCGGCCAACCGCTGGTACGTGGCCGGGTCCGCGTAGTCACCGGAGATCATCGAAAGGTGGTTCGCGAGCCGGTCGAAGGTCTCGTCGTCGACCTCGTCGTTGGCCTCGGCGACCGACTTGCGGGCCGTCGTGACCAGCTGCTGATCATCCCAGGGGGAGCGGGCCACGCCGATCACCGGGACGTCGAGACGGTCGCGCCGGGTCAACTCGTACAGCGCCGGAAACAGCTTCTTCGAGACGAGGTCGCCGGTGACGCCGAACAGCACTACCGCATCTGAGCGCAGGTGCATGGCACTTCCATTCGATCATGTAATCCTGATCTTCCGAACGGAGAACCGCGCGACCCGCACCGAGAATTCCCCCGCGGGTGGCGCACGTGAGGTCGGCGACAGCGACGGCGCTTACCTTGAAGAAGGGTTACAGCCCAGACGACGGTTTGCAGCCCAGGTGTGACGCGGGTAACGCCCCCGACGCACCCTTACAACGGCGCGGGCACCCTCCACCGACTGCGAAAAAACCCTCCACGGTACGGATGAGCGCGGCCCCAGACCACGGGGGAGCAGGCACCACTGTGGACATCGCCCACCGCGCACCCCTCACCGTTTGTAGGCTCGTACCGCATCTCCCACCCGCGACCCGCACCGAGGACCGTCTTCATGAACCTGGCGTTCGACCGATCAGCGGGAACCGGCCCAGAGGTGGTGTGCCTGCCCATGTTCAGCATGAGCCGCGCCGCCACGGCGGCCGCCCTCAGCCCCGCCCTCGCTGGCGTCAACCTGCGGGAGACCTACCTGGACCTGCCCGGCCACGGTGACACCCCGGCCACCTGCGCACCCACGTCCCAGGCGGTGCTGGACACCGTGTGCGGGTGGCTCGACGACCACGTCGACGCACCGGTGCTGCTGGCGGGCGCCTCCTACGGCGCATACCTGGCCGCCGGCATCGCCCGGCAACGACCCGACCTCGTGCGGGGCCTGCTCCTCGTCTGTCCCGGCGTCACCATCGCCCGCGACTCGCGGGACCTACCCGACGAGGCGCCGCTCGACGCGCCCCCGGGGTGGCTCGACGCCGCGCCCGCCGCCCTGCACGGGCACCTCGACGCGGCCCTGGGCCGCCGTACCCCAGCCGTGGTCGCGACGGTGCTCGCGGCGCTGGAGTCCGGCGGCCCCGGCGACGCGGCGTTCCAGCAGGAGCTGCAGTCCGGTCCCGGCTACGCGCTGCCCGACGAGGACGCCGCGGTCGTCTTCGCCGGTCCGGTCAGCGTGCTCACCGGCCGCCAGGACCGGATCATCGGCTACGCCGACCAGTTCCGCGCCATGCGCCGTTATCCCCGTGGCAGCTTCACGATGGTCGACGAGGCTGGTCACTACCTACCGTACGAACAGCCCGCGGTGCTGCGCTCGCTCACCCAGGAGTGGCTGAGGCACCTTCGATAATGCACATTATGTAAAGTAAGGTGTTCTGGCGGTCCCCTCACGGTCACCCGCGCTGATCCATGGTGCAGCTGGCCAGTCCGTCAATCACCGCGTGTTCGTGGCTGCCGGAATCGACATGATCGGGCGGGTAGAAGGTGCCATAACGTCGAACACCGGCGGGATCGCGGTGGTGATCGACAGGTTCTGGGCGCTGTGCCCGGCGAGCTGACCGGCGTCGCTGGCCGTGGCGATCCGCCAGCGTCGCCCGTCCTTGCTGACGTGCGTGGGCTCCGTCCGGATCCTCGCGGTCGCGGCCGGCGACGGTTGGCGACGCGGGTAAAGCCCACCCGGGTCGGCCGGCGGCCCGCCACCGATGCCTTGCAGAGCAGGCCAGATCAGTTGGAGCGTCCCGGTACGCGATGGGTGTTCCAAGCCGACCACAGGTGGGATAGGCGGCGGGCGACGTCAAGCCGCGCACGGTACGTGCTCATCGATCAGTTTCAGCCGCGCTCATGGCGGCGCGGCCCCGCCGAGCCGCTGTGAGGGGCCGCCCGAGCCGTGGCGCAGGGTGGCATTGAATCCCTGTCGAGCTGCCCCACGTACGGGGCAGGAAGGCGTTCGGTTCGGTTCGGTTCCGGAAGCGCCTAGCTTCGCCGGCCGCGGTCACCCCGGCCAGCGACCGTCACCAGCTGCCCCACTCGTGGGGCAGCTCGACAGGCACTCACCAGCACAGTCGGGTCCGCCGCCGGATGGGGTCCTCTCCCCTCGCTTACGCCCCCACTTCCCGGAAACCCGAAAATGCTGCATAATATCCCTTATGCATGACAAACAGGACGAATCGCTCGGAGTGCTGATCGAGGAGTTCCTGACGGCCCGAGCCACCCGCAAGCCCTCCCCGCACACCCTCGCGGCGTACCGGCGGGACCTGCGCACGGTGGGCGCCCTGATCACCGACGACACCACTCCCCTCCCCCTGGACGACCTGTCGATCACCGACCTCTCCCCCCGGGTGATGCGCGCGGCGTTCGCCCGCTTCGCCGCGCCCCGGGCGCCCGCGTCGGTGCACCGCGCCTGGTCCACCTGGAACAGTTTCTTCACGTTCCTGGTCGCCGAGGGGGTGTTGGCGGGCAACCCGATGCCGGCGGTCGGCCGGCCCCGGGCGCTACTCCCCCAGCCGAAACCGTTGCGCGGTACGGACACCCCCGAGGTGCTGCTCGCGTCGGTGGCCCGCGACGACGGTCGGCAGCGCGACCCGTGGCCGGAGCGGGACGTCGCGGTGCTGGCGGTGGCGTTGTGTGCCGGGCTGCGCCTGTCGGAGTTGTTGGCGCTGCGGGTCGGCTCGGTGGCGGGTCGGCCGGGTGAGCGGCGCGTCGAGGTGTCGGGCAAGGGCGGGCGGCCCCGGGTGGTGCCGATCGAGGCTGATCTGGACCGGGTGGTGGCCGACTACCTGGACAGTCGGCGGCGGCGTTTCGGGGCGCGGTCGGTGCGCCCCGACTCGGCGTTGCTTGTGGATCGCCACGGTGAGCCGCTACGCCGGGGTGGGCTGCAGTATCTGGTGGAGTCGTGTTATCGGCGGGCGGGCATCGGGGACCGGGTGCCGCGGGGGGCGCGGTTGCACGCGCTGCGGCACACGTTCGCGACCCGGCTGGCCGAGGACGGGGCGAGTGCCGCGGAGATCATGCGGTTGCTGGGGCACGCGTCGTTGGCGTCGTCGCAGACGTACATCGAGGTGACGGCCGGGCAGCAGCGCGACGCGGTGCGGGCCAACCGTACCAACCGGGTGTTGGCGTCGCTGGTGGCGGCGGACCGGGACTGAGCGCGCGGCGACCCGGTGGGCGGTCGGCTGCGTGGGCGTCCGTCGACGGTGGTGGGTGGCGGACACGTCGCCCTGGCGGCACTGGCCACCGCGGAGATCACCGCGGCCGAGTCGGTCCTGCTCACCGGCGCGGCCAGCGGCGTGGGGCATCTCGCCGTCCAACTGGCGAAGATCCAGGGAGTCACGCGCGTCGTGGCGGCCGTCGGCGCCGCTGACAAGGCGGACTTCGTGCGGGGTCTCGGCGCCGACGAGGTCGTCGTCTACCACGACGAGTCCTGGAGCGACCCGGTCGATGTCGTCCTCGACGCGGTCGGTGGTGACCTTCTGCCGCGCGCGATCGCCGCGCTCCGTCCGGGTGGACGGCTCATCTTCTTCAACTCCGGTGGCGGGACGGTGCCCGCGTTCGACCTGCTCGCCGGCGGCAAGACCATCACCGGGCTCACGATGGCCCGGTTCGCCAGCACCCGACGGGAACTCTACGAGCGCCACCATGAGCGGCTGTGGCAGTTGCACCGCACCGGAGAGCTGCGCGCCGCGATCCACGCCGAGATCGCCCTGTCCGATGCCGCGTCCGCTCACGAGATCATTGAGGCGCGGGCCAATCGCGGGAAGGTGGTTCTTCGCCCCTGACAGTGACAGCGGGCGCCCGCGGTGGCTGTGTGGTGGTCACCGGGCGTGCCGCAGCGCCCAGTCGAGGGCGTGGTCGGCGATCTGCTGCCAGCCGTGCTGCGCAGGCAGCAGGTGGGCGTACCCCTCGAAGAGCTCGACCTCGGTGATGGTGTCGCCCTGGTAGTGCGCGGCGTTGGCGTGTTGCACGCTGGGCGGCATGAGGTGGTCCTCGGAGCCGGAGATGAACAGTAGCGGCGCGCGTTGCTGGTTGTGGTAGTTGACGGCGATGTCCTGCCGGCCGGGCAGCAGGTTGGCCAGCGTGCTGTCCCAGAGGATGCCGCCGGCGGCGGGGATGGCGTAGCGCTCGTACAGGGCGCGGGCGGTCCGCTCGTCGAAGGTGTTGGTGAACGCGTAGTTCCACTGCTCGAAGGTGAAGCCGACGGCCCGGTGCCGGTTGGCGGGGTTGCGCAGCACCGGGAAGGTGGAGCGCAGCTGCGAGAGGGGGGTCACCGTGACGCCTTCGGTGGGTGCCGAGTTGAGCACGACCGCCGAGGCGCCGTAGCCGCGGTCGAGCAGCACCTGGGTGAACGCCCCGCCGGCGGAGTGGCCGATGAGGATGGGCGGCGTGGGTAGTGCGTCGAGCACCGCGCCGAGGTGCGTGATGATCTGTGGCGCGGTCAGCGTCTCCAGCGGGCTGGGGTCGGCGTTGATCGCCTCGACCTCGCCCTCCAGGCCGGGGTAGGTGGGGGTGAGCACCCGGAAGCCCTTGTCCTGGTAGTGGGTGACCCAGTGTTCCCAGCTGCGGGGGGTGACCCAGAACCCGTGGATGAGGACGATCGTGTCCGGCGTGTCGCTCATGGCGGCTCCGTGGTGTCGGGGATGGCGATGGCGCGACGGCGGTGGTTTCCAACCTACGCATTCCCGGCCGGGTGGCCGACGGGTTCAGCCGAGGTCGACGAGCAGGGGGCGGTGGTCGGAGATGGTGGACGCCGGCGCGGTGACGGCCCGTACCGGTGGGAGCTGATGCAGGGCGTGCCGGTCGGCGAGGATGTGGTCGAGTTGGACGCGGGGCTGCCCGGAGGGGTAGGTGGGGCGGCGGCCCAGCGGGTGCCAGCCGGATACGAGTCGGGCGGGGCCGGCGGGCAGGTTGAGGTCGCCGAGCAGGACGCGGGGGCCGGGTAGCGCGCGTAGGGCGCGGACGGTCTGGCGCAGTTGGCGGGCGTTCCAGCCGGGAACGAAGGACAGGTGGGTCGCGGCGACGGTGAGTGGGCCGTGCGGGGTGTCCAGGACGGCGGCGAGCACGACGCGGGGTTCGTCGTGCAGCAGGATGAGGCCGCCGCGGGGGCCGGGCACGTAGACCGGGGATCGTACGGGGGCGGGTTTGAGGCGGGTGATGTGCCAGCTGCGGACGGGGTGTCGGCTGATCAGGCCGATGCCGTAGCAGGGTTCGCCGTGGCCGTCGTCGTCGTGGCGCAGGGGGCGGAAGTGTTCGCCGGGGGTGCCGACGACGGCGGCGGCGAAGCGGTGGTGGGGTGCGTCGAGGGCGCGGGCGGCGATGGTGGTGAGGTCGAGTTTGCCGCTGCGGTGTTGGTCGCGGTCGACCTCCTGCAGGGCGAGGACGTCGGCGTCGAGGGCGCTGATGGCGGCGGTGAGTCGGTCGGAGTTGACGAGCCCGTCGGTCAGGGATCGTCCGTGCAGCAGGTTGAAGGTGGCCAGGCGCACTTCTGCACCATACGTCCCCGTGGCATGGTTGCCCGGTGGCGAAGGTGTTGGTGTGTTCCGTGCTGGTGTTCGTGGCGGTTGGCGCGTTGGGAGTGTGGTTGCGGCGCTCGCGGGGTCGTTGACCGGGGTGAATCTGGCCACTCGGGTTGCTGTGCGGGCGGTGGTAGTCGGGAGAATTGCCGCCCGTGGACGCCGTATCGCTGAGTACTCTGCTGGCCGCCGCCGCGATGGCGGGGTGGGTTGACGCCGTGGTTGGTGGTGGTGGGTTGTTGTTGCTGCCGGCGTTGCTGGTGGCCGCTCCGGGGTTGCCGGTGGCCACCGCGTTGGGCACGAACAAGTTGGCCGCGATCTTCGGTACGACAACGGCGGCGGCGACGTATGCGCGGCGGACGAAGGTTGACTGGCGGGTGGTGGCGCCGGCGGCGGGGCTGGCGGTGGTGAGCGCGGGTGTGGGTGCGGCGTTGGCCGGGGCGGTGCCGGCGTCGGCGTACCGGCCGGTGGTGTTGGTCGTGTTGGTGGCGGTGGCGGTGTTCGTGCTGCTGCGTCCCCGGATGGGGGTGGTGGCGGTGCCGGCGAGGCGGACGCCGGTGCGGGTGGGCGCGGCGGTCGCGGTGGCCGGTGTGGGCATCGCCCTGTACGACGGGTTGATCGGTCCGGGCACCGGCACGTTCCTGGTGTTGGCGTTCACGGCGTTGGTGGGCGCGGACTTCGTGCACGGCTCGGCGATGGCCAAGGTCGTCAACGCGGGGACGAATCTGGGTGCGCTTGTGGTGTTCGGGGTGACCGGGCACGTGTGGTGGTTGTTGGGCGCGGGCATGGCGGTGTGCAACATCGCCGGGGCGGTGCTGGGGGCGCGGATGGCGTTGCGCCGGGGGTCGGGTTTCGTGCGGGTGGTGTTGCTGGTGGTGGTGGCGGCGTTGGTCGCGAAGCTCGGCCATGACCAGTGGGTGGCCCGCTGATGGCGGTGCGGGCCGAGCACGATCGTGCGGTGCTGGCGCGGTTGTTGGGGCGGGACCCGGTGCTGCACGCCTACCAGTTGGGTGACCTGGACGACTTCTTCTGGCCGTACACGTCGTGGTTTCGCCGAGGTGAGCAGGTCGTGTTGCTGTACCACGGCGTGGACCTGCCGACGTTGTTGGCGTTCGCCGCGCCGGCGGACACGGCGGCGCTGTCGGTGTTGCTGGCGGAGTTGGCGCCGGTGTTGCCGGCCCGGTTGTACGCGCACCTGTCCCCCGGCCTGGCCGGCGCGCTGGCCGGGTCGTTCCGGATGGCTGCCGGTGGCCGGCACCATCGGATGGCGTTGACCGACCCGGCCGCGCTGGGTGCGGTGGACCCGGCGGGGGTGGTGCTCGGCGCGGCGGACCTGCCGCGGTTGCGGGAGCTGTACGCGCGGGCGTACCCCGGCAACTGGTTCGACGAGCGGATGGTGCAGACCGGGCAGTACCTGGGGATGTTCGACGGGGATGCGTTGGTCGCGGTGGCCGGGGTGCACGTGTTCTCGCCGGCGTACGGGGTGGCGGCGTTGGGCAACGTCACGACGCATCCGCGGTGGCGGGGGCGGGGTTTGGGCGCGTCGGTGGTGGCGGCGTTGTGTGCTCGCCTGCGGCGGAGCGTGGAGCACGTGACGCTCAATGTGCAGGCGGACAATGTGGCGGCGGTGCGCCTGTACGAGCGGGTGGGTTTCGCCCGGGTCGCCGACTACGAGGAGTGGACGTTGACGGCGTCAGCCGCGGCGGCTGGGTGAGTCGAAGCGCCCGGCGCGGATCTCGCGCAGGGCGCGGCGGCGGGTGTCGCCGCGCAGGGTGTCGACGTAGAGGGTGCCGCGCAGGTGGTCGGTTTCGTGTTGCAGGGCGCGGGCGAGGAATCCGCTGCCGGCGATGGTGAGGGGCTCACCGTGTTGGTCGACGCCGTGGGCGGTGGCGTGCAGGGCCCGTTGGGTGGGGAAGTACAGCCCGGGGATGGACAGGCAGCCCTCGTCGTCGTCCTGGAGTTCGTCGGAGAGTTCCAGGGTGGGGTTGATGAGGTGGCCGCGGTGCCCGTCGGCGTCGTAGACGAAGACCTGGGCGCTGACGCCGATCTGTGGTGCGGCGACGCCGGCGCGGCCGGGGGCGCCGAGCAGGGTGTCCATCAGGTCGGTGACGAGGGCCCGCAGCTCGGCGTCGAAGGTGGTGACCGGTTCGGATTCGGTGCGCAGGACGGGGTCGCCGATGATCCGGATGGGCCGCATGGTCATAGGGGGCAGTTTATCGCCGGTGGTGGGGGGTGCCGCGTCCGGCCAGGGTGGCGCGGATCGGGGCGGTCTTCGCGGCGGCTTCGGCGACCTCGGCGTGTGCGTCGCTGTCCCAGGTGATGCCGCCGCCGGCCCAGGTGTGCAGCAACTCGGTGTCGGCGGCGGCGGTGCGGATGGTCAGGCCGAGGTCGACGCGGCCGGGGGTGACCCAGCCGAGCGCGCCCATGCTGGCGCCGCGGCCGACGGGCTCGAGGGTGGTGATCTGGGTGAGGGCGGCGTGTTTGGGCGCGCCGGTGACGGAGCCGCCGGGGCAGGTGGCGCGCAGCAGGTCGGCCAGGCCGAGGCCGTCAGCGGCGGCGGCGCGGACTGTCGACTCGGCCTGCCACAGGTCGCACCAGCGGCGGACGGTGAACAGGTCGTCGACGGTGACGGTGCCGGTGCGGGCGATGCGGGCGAGGTCGTTGCGTTCCAGGTCGACGATCATGATGTGTTCGGCGCGTTCCTTGGCGCTGGCGAGTAGTTCGGCGCGGCCGGCGGGGGTGGCCGGGCGGGTGCCCTTGATGGGGCGGGTGATCAGGTGCCCGTCGGTGACCTCGATGAGGGTTTCCGGGGAGGCGCAGCCGATGGCCCAGCCGTCGCCGGTGAGGACGCCGCCGTAGCGGGCGCCGGGGAGGGCGCTGAGGCGGCTCAGGGCGGGCAGGGGGTCGCCGGTGTAGCGGGCGGCGGCGTGTCCGACGAGGTTGGTCTGGTAGACGTCGCCGCGGCCGATGGCGGCGCGGACGGCGTCGACGGCGTCGGCGTGTTGGCGGGGGGTCCAGCTTTCGGTCCACGGGCCGAGCCACCAGGGGGTGGGTGGGCGGGGTGGGGTGGCCCGGGTGGGGCCGTGGCCGTAGACGACGACGGTGAGGTCGGGCAGGGTGGGCGCGGGTTCGGGGGCGGTGGTGGGCGCGCCGGCCAGGTACGCGCCGGCCGCGGCGGACAGGTAGAGCGCGGCGCCGCACGCCCCGGTGCGCTGGTGGGCGGGGGTGGGGCGGGTCAGGTCGTGCAGGGGCAGGTCGTGCGCGGCGAGGAACTCCTCGGCGAGGGCGGCGGGGTCGCCGCCGTCGGCGAGGTGCCATTGCAGGCGGGCCCGTTCGGTGAGCCCGGGACGGCAGGCGGCCGGCGCCGCGGGCGCATCGACCAGCACCTGTGGGAGCGTTTCCACGCCGTATGGTCCGACCTTCCTCATCCGTTCAGTGGATTTCCCGTGCGCCAGGCCGACACCTGCTCGATGCTGGACACTTTCGCTTGGTACTGTGCGTCACTGGTCATGTGAACCATGACACAGTGCCCCCACAGTCCGGAGACCCTGATGTGCCAGCACCAACCGACCTGCCCCTCCGCTGAAGCCACCGACCGGGAAGCCGCGCGAGTCCTCGCCTGCTTCCGTGAGCAGGGCTGGAGCCTGCTCTGCAACGGTGTGATCGTCTTCGAGGACACCGGCGAGTTGCTTCCCGACGGCAGCAGCATCGCACCGCACCGCGGTCCCGCCCGCCACGCCCTCGTGGCCTGACTGACCACCCAGCGTCACCGAATAGCCGCCGTCGGCCAGGCTAGTCCCCCCGGTAGGGGACGTTCTCGGCCAGGCCGGAGCGGCTGCCGGGGCGGCCGACACCGCCCGCCCCGGCTCGCCCGTCGTCAGTCTTCGAACGCCTCCGGCGACGGGCACGAGCAGACCAGGTTCCGGTCGCCGTAGGCGCCGTCGATGCGCCGCACCGGCGGCCAGTACTTCCCGGCCCGGTCCACCCCGGCCGGGTACGCGCCCACCGACCGCGGGTACGGGTGTGCCCAGTCGTCACCGCTGACCATCGCCGCGGTGTGCGGCGCGTTCGCGAGGGGGTTGTCCCCCGCCGGCCACTGCCCCGAACCCACCTGCTCGATCTCCGCGCGGATGGCGATCATCGCGTCGCAGAACCGGTCCAGCTCGGCCAGGTCCTCGCTCTCGGTCGGCTCCACCATCAGCGTCCCCGCCACCGGGAACGACATCGTCGGCGCGTGGAAGCCGTAGTCGATCAGCCGCTTCGCCACGTCGTCGACGCTCACCCCGGTCGCCTTCGTCAGCGGCCGCAGGTCGAGGATGCACTCGTGCGCCACCAGGCCCTTGTTGCCGGCGTACAGCACCGGGAAGTGCCCGCGCAGCCGGGCCGCCACGTAGTTCGCGGCGAGGACCGCGACCCCGGTCGCCCGGGTCAGCCCCTCGGCGCCCATCATCCGCAGGTACGCCCACGGGATCGGCAGGATGCCCGCCGACCCGTACTTGGCCGCCGAGATCGCCGGCGTGGAGTCCTCGTGCGCGCCCAGCGGGTCACCCGGCAGGAACGGCGCCAGGTGCGCGCGCACCGCGACCGGACCCACCCCGGGGCCACCGCCGCCGTGCGGGATGCAGAACGTCTTGTGCAGGTTGAGGTGTGACACGTCCGCGCCGAACCTGCCCGGCTTCGCGAACCCGACAAGGGCGTTGAGGTTCGCCCCGTCGACGTACACCTGACCGCCGGCGTCGTGGACCTTCGCGCACAGTGACGCGATGCCCGTCTCGTACACCCCGTGGGTCGACGGGTACGTCACCATGATCCCGGCGAGCGCGTCCCGATGCTTGTCGATCTTCGCGTCCAGGTCGACGAGGTCGACGTTGCCGTCGTCGTCGCAGGCGACCACGACGACCCGCATGCCGGCCATCACCGCGCTGGCCGCGTTGGTGCCGTGCGCCGACGACGGGATCAGGCACACGTCGCGGTGCGACTCACCCCGCGACGCGTGGTACGAGCGGATCGCCAGCAACCCGGCCAGCTCACCCTGCGACCCGGCGTTGGGTTGCACGCTGACCGCGTCGTAGCCGGTCACCTCGGCCAGCCACGACTCCAGCTGACCGATCATCTCCCGGTACCCGGCGGTCTGGTTGTCCGGCGCGAACGGGTGGATGTTCGCGAACTCCGCCCAGCTGACCGGCTCCATCTCGGTTGTCGCGTTCAGCTTCATCGTGCACGACCCGAGCGGGATCATGCCCCGGTCCAGGGCGTAGTCGAAGTCCGACAGGCGCCGCAGGTAGCGCAGCATCGCCGTCTCCGAGTGGTGGCTGCGGAACACCGGGTGGGTGAGGAAGTCACTGTCGCGCGCCAGGCCGGCGGGCAGCGCCGTGTCCGCGGCCCCGTCGAACGCGGGCACCCCGAACGCCGCCCACACCCGCGCCAGGTGCGCGTCGGTCGTCGTCTCGTCGCAGGACATCCCCACCCGGTCGGCGTCGACAAGCCGCAGGTTCACCCCGTCGGCGGCGGCCGCCGCGACGACCCGCGCCGCCCGGCCCGGCACGCTCGCGGTGACGGTGTCGAAGAACGCGACGTCCGCGACGTCCACGCCGCCGGCGCGCAGCCCGGCCGCGAGCCGCGCCGCCATGGCATGGGTACGCGCCGCGATGTCCCGCAACCCGTCCGGGCCGTGGTAGACGGCGTACATGCCGGCCATCACCGCCAGCAGGACCTGCGCGGTGCAGATGTTGCTCGTCGCCTTCTCCCGCCGGATGTGCTGCTCGCGGGTCTGCAACGCCAACCGGTAGGCCGGGTTGCCGTCCGCGTCGCGCGACACCCCGACCAGGCGCCCGGGCAGCATCCGCTCCAGGCCCGCGCGCACCGCCAGGTAACCGGCGTGCGGCCCACCGAAGCCCATCGGTACGCCGAAACGCTGGGTGGTGCCGGCGGCGATGTCCGCGCCGATCTGCCCCGGCGCCCGCAGCAGCGTCAACGCCAGCAGGTCCGCCGCGACGGTCACCAGGGCCCCGACAGCGTGCGCGGCGTCGACGAGGCCCGTGTGGTCACGGACCGCCCCGGACGCGCCCGGGTACTGCAGGTGCAGGCCGAAGAACTCCGCCGGCAGCTCGTCGCGCTCGACGTCGACGACCCGCACGTCGATGCCGAGCGGCTCGGCGCGACTGGTGATCACCGCGATGGTCTGCGGCAACGCGTCGGCGTCGACGACGTACACCCGGCTCTTGCTCTTGGAGGCCCGCCGCGCCAGGGTCATCGCCTCGGCGGCGGCGGTGCCCTCGTCGAGCATGGAGGCGTTCGCGGTGGCCAGGCCGGTCAGGTCGGTGACCATCGTCTGGAAGTTCAGCAGCGCCTCCAGCCGGCCCTGGCTGATCTCCGGCTGGTACGGCGTGTACGCCGTGTACCAGGCTGGGTCCTCCAGCACGTTGCGGCGGATCACCGCCGGGGTGTGCGTGCCGTGGTACCCCAGCCCGATCATGGAAACGGCGACGGTGTTGCGGGCCGCGAGGGCCCGCAACTCGGCGATCGCCTCGGCCTCGGTGGCCGCCTCCGGCAGGTCGAGGGTGCCGTGCCAGCGGATCACCTCGGGGATCGCGGCGTCCATCAGCTCGTCGATCGAGCCGTGCCCGACGACCTCCAACATCCGACGCTCATCGTCGGGGCCGGGACCGATGTGACGGGTGGCGAACTGCTCTACGGTCATGGGGGCACTCCCGGGGCGAGGTCGACGTGTCGGCCTCCCCCTCTGTCGCACCCCGCGAGAGGGCGCTCCACAGTGCCTGCCCACGAGGTCCTTTTGCCTGAGAGGTTCCGGGGAGGATTTGCCCCTTCGGCGCCGCCCTGCCGTGCTGGCGGGCGGTCTCTCCCACGTGGGTGTTACCGGCATGGTCAACGCTACCAGCGCCGGTGTTTCCGGCAGATGTCCTCCCCCGGGCGTCCCGACTCCCCCGGATCAGACCCCAACCGTCGCCGCGTTTCCGCCGACCCGCGCGGCCAACTCCGGCAACAGGGCGCCCAGGGGCGCGTCGACGCATACGGTGGCGTGGCCGTCACCACGGGTCGGCCCCTGGTTGACGATCGCCACCGGAATGCCCCGTTTCGCGGCGCGGATCACGAACCGGCGCCCCGACATCACCGTCAACGACGACCCGAGCACCAGCAACGACCGGGCCTCCTGCACGGCCGCGAAACACCGCGCGACCCGCTGCGGCGGCACCGTCTCCCCGAAGAACACCACGTCCGGTTTCAGCATCCCCGTGCCGCAGATCGCACAATCCACAGTCCGGAACGCCGCCACCTGCTCGTCGGGGAGATCCACATCACCGTCCGGGTTCACCGCGGCGACCTGGGCCACGAAGTCCGGGTTCGCCTCGCGCAGCCGCCGGTCCAACTCCTCCCGGGAGGTCAGGTTGCCGCAGTCCAGGCAGATCACCTCGTCCAGGCGGCCGTGCAACTCGATCACCGAGGTGCTGCCGGCCGCACCGTGCAGACCGTCGACGTTCTGGGTGATCACCGTGTCGACCAGACCGGCGTGCTGCAGCCCCGCCACCGCCCGGTGCCCGGCATTGGGCGCCGCACCCGCGATCAACCGCCACCCCAGGTGACTGCGCGCCCAGTAACGCCGCCGGGCGAGCGGATCCCTGGTGAACGCCTGGAAGGTCATCGGGGTGTGCCGCCGCGCCACCCCGCTGGGCCCCCGGTAATCCGGGATGCCCGACTCGGTGGACAGGCCCGCGCCGCTGAGCACCACCACCCCACCATCGGCCACCAGCGCGCGCACCGCCTCGAAGCTCTCCGTCACCCCTCCATGCTGCCTCAACCCACCCGCCGACGCCGAACCCCGGACGGGGTTCGGCGTCGGCGGGCCGCGCGGCCTACCCCGCGACGACGTCGGCGACCACACAGGCGATGTTGTCCGGCCCCCCGTGCGCCTGAGCCAGGTCGATCAACGCGCGCACCGTGTCCTGCGGATCGGCCCCCGCACGCAGCGTCGACCACAGCCGCGCCCGGTCCACCACCGCGGACAACCCGTCGGAGCACAGCAGGTACCGGTCACCGGGCAGGGCGGTCCGCAACGCCAGATCGGCCTCGACCTGCCCGCCCCCACCGAGAGCACGCACCAGCAGCGCCCGCCGGGGATGCGCGGCGGCCTGAACGGGGTCGAGGTGGCCCTGATCGACCTGCGTCTGCACCCAGGTGTGATCCTGCGTGAGCAGGGACAGCTCACCACCGCGCAGCAGGTACGCCCGACTGTCACCGATGTGCACCAGCGCCAACTGGGAACCGCTGCGCAGCAACGCGGTCAGCGTGCTGGCCGGCTGGTGCTCCTCGGTGCCCAGCGCCCGCACCGTCCGGTCGGCGTCGGCGACCGCACCCACCACCATCGTCAACAGCTCGACAGCCGGCACGTCGGTCAGCGCCAACGCCCGGAGAGCGTCGATGGCCGCGGCGCTGGCCGCGGCCCCGCCCGGCCCCCGCATACCGTCGGCGACGGCGAACAACCGCTCGCTGGCGTACGCGGCGTCCTCGTTGCTGTCCCGCCCGGCCCCGACCTCACAACCGGCGGCACAACGGACGACAAGCACAGGATTCGGTCGAGACATGATGGCGTCACCCTCCAGAAGATCCTCCACGAGGACGGTGGCGAGCCGGGCACGAGCCGCGGTGTCGACGGTGACCTGCCGCCAGTACGCGGTGACCGCCTCCGCCGCCGCCGCTGGCGGCAACCCACACACGACGCCGATCGTCGCCAGCGGCATGCCGATGCGCCGCAACCGGGCGACCAACCGGGCCAACCGCACCTGCCGCGAGTCGTAGAACCGGTACCCGGACTCGGCATCGACCGCGGCCGGCAGCAGAAGCCCGACCTGCTCGTACAGGCGCAGCGCCTTCGGCGTCAGTCCCGCCTCCCGGGCGAACACCCCGATGGTCACCAGCCCCATGTCCACAGCCTCCTCGTGCCGGCCACGGCGACCGGCACACACCAGGCTGAGGGTTACCCAAAGGTCAAGGTCAAGCTCCCCGGCCCGACCCGGGCGGCGGGGGACGCCGCCCCCACCCACACCGCCGGTAGGTTTGGCGCATGCGCGTCGTCATCGCCGGAGGCCACGGCAAGATCGCCCTACTCGCCGAACGTCACCTCGCCGGGCGCGGTGACACCGCGGTCGGCCTGATCCGCAACCCCCAGCAGGCCGCGACGCTGCGCGCCGCCGGCGCGACCCCCGTCGTCTGCGACCTGGAACACGCCACCGTCACCGAGGTCGCCGCGCACCTCGACACCGCCGACGCGGTGATCTTCGCCGCGGGCGCCGGCCCCGGCAGCGGCGCCGCCCGCAAGGACACCGTCGACCGGGCCGCCGCCGCGCTCCTCGCCGACGCCGCCACCCGCGCCGGTGTCCGCCGCTACCTGCTCGTCTCCTCCATGGGTGCCGACGACCCACCGGCCGCCGGCACCGACGACGTGTGGGCGGCGTACCTACGCGCCAAACGAGCCGCCGAGGACGACCTACGCGGCCGTGACCTCGACTGGACGATCCTGCGACCCGGCCGGCTCACCGACGAGCAGCCCACCGCACGGGTCACCCTCACCCGACACGCCGGGCGGGGCGCGATCAGCCGCGCCGACGTCGCCCACGTCCTCGTCGCCCTGCTCGACGAACCCGCCACCACCGGCGCGACCCTCGAACTCGTCAGCGGGCCCACCCCGATCGCCGACGCCATCCGCGCCGCCACCACCTGAGGAGAGCAATGGACCCGCAACCACTCGATCACCGCTTCACCGCGCCCATCGAGAAAGACGGCGCGTTCGCCACCTACGTGACCGTCCCCGACTCCGCGCGGCTGCTCGGCACCCGCCGCGCCGTCAAGGTCACCGGCACCATCGACGGCCACCCGTTCGCCGCCACCCTCATGCCCTCCGGCGCCGGCCCGCACTGGCTGCCCATCCGCGCCGCCCTGTGCAAGACCATCGGCAAGAGCGACGCCGGCGATCAGGTGAGCTTCCACCTCGAACAACGCCTCAGCTGAGCACCCGGGTGGGGATCGCCCCACCCGGGGTGCTCACCGCTGATGGTGGCGCGGCAACGCCGACTGACCCACCACACCGCCGACGAACGGCGCCCCCGGCGTCTCCGCCGAAATGCGATCCATCGTCCGGGCCAACTCCTCACTGCCGTCATCGAGATGCCGCGCCGCCGCCTGCATGTGCGACACCATCATCTCCCCGAAGATCCGCAACGCCTCCCGGGTCGCCACCGTGTCGTCGAAGCTCGGCCCCGCCGCGCTGCGGTACTCCGCCACGGCCCGCTCCGCCTCCTGCTTCGCCTCCGCCTCCGCCGCCTGCAGGTAACTCTCGTACTGCACCCGGGCGTACTCGGCGACCCGCCGCGCGTAGTCGTGCGCCTGCGCGATGATCTGCTCCGCCTCCCGCTGCGCCGCGGACAGCAGATTCACCTCCCGCGCCGCCGGGGCCTTCCCCGCCGCCCCCGTGCTCGGGATCACCCCGTGCCGGTGCAGCTCCACCCGGTCGGTCAGCCGCTCGTTCTCCGCCCGCAACGTCGCGAGCTGCGTCGCCAGCGCGTCCAACTCGTCGGCGATCTGCATCCGGAACCGGTCCACGTCGGCGTTGTCGTAGCCACGCCGCGTGAACGACGCCGCCGCGAACTGCCACCGCCGAACCCGATCGGCGGTCATCCGCACCTGCACCGTGCCGGAAACCTGCATCCCGTCGTACCGGCTGATCGGGGTCGCGCTCACCTGTGCCCACCTCCCGAAACGTCACCGACAGGCGACTGCTGCACCGCCGTACGCCACGCCGGGCCGTACCACTGCGCACCCAGGCCCTCGTGGTGCACCTGACCCGCGTGGAAACCCGCCTGCAGCAACGCCCGCACCGCGTACGACACCATCTCGTCCGACCCGCACACGAACACGTGCCGGGAACGCCAGTCACCGTCGGCCAACGCCCGATCCACCGCGTGCGAAAACTCCCCGGGCCGGTTCACATCGGCACCCACCACGTAGGTCACCGTCAACCACGGATACGACGACGCCATCTTGTCGATCGCGTCGCTGTCGTACAGCTCACTGCGGGAACGGGCCCCCACGTACAGGTCCACCCGCCGGCGGGAACCCTCCGCCGCCACCTGCTCCACAAGCGCCTTCACCGGCGCCCAGCCGGTGCCCGCGACCAACAGCAACAGATCACTGGAGCCCGCCGACCACAACCCGAGCCGCTCCCCGACCGGTGCCGCCAGGTGGATCCGGTCCCCCACCGCCGACCCGTAGACCAGCCGCGACGACACCGCGCCACCCGGCGCGGCCCGCACATGCAACTCCAGGGTGCCGTCCGAGCGCGGCGCGTTCGCCGGCGAGTAGTACCGCCACGAACGCACCGACGGATGCGACACCCCGATCGACTGGCCCGGGGTGAACGGCAGCAGATACTGCGGGCGTACCGTCAGCACCGCCACGTCGAACGCCCGCCGCTCGTGCGCCACGATCTCCGCCACCCACCACGGCGGGTTCACCGCCTCGGCGGCCTGAGCGGCCTCCGACATCACCTGGGCCACCAACCCGTACGCCGCCGCCCAGTCCGCAGCCAACTCGTCGGTCCACTGGTCGGCGAGGAAATGCTGCAACGTCGCCAACAGCGCCTCACCGACGGCCGGGTAGTGCTCCGCCCGTACCGCGAACTTGCGGTGGTCGGCACCGAGGTCCTGCAGGAAACCCACAAGGCGGTCCACCTGGTCCACGTTGGACACGATGTGCCCCAACGCGGTCACGAGGCGGTCCCGCTGCCCGGCCATGTTCGTCGGGAACATCTGCCGCGTCTCAGGATGAGCGAGGAACAACGTCGAGTAGAAATAGAGCGGCACCTGATCGCCGTGCTCGGCGACCACCGACCAGCTCTGCTTGAGTTGGGCTGCGTCCACGCTCAGGCGCCTGACCGGTCTCCGGAGGCCACCACCTGGTCCTGCACCTGCCCCAGCACCGTCTGCACGTCGGCCAGGATGTCCGCCGGCACACCCAGCTCGGTCAGCGTCGCCAGGAGGTGCTCGCCCACCTTCGCGTAGTGCTCCACCGGGATGTCCAACGGCTGGTGCGCCTCGGCCAACCCACGGCCGGTGTACTCGTTCGGACCACCCAGCACCGTGGTCAACATCAACGTCAGGTGCCGCCGCTGACCCACCATCTCCACCTCGACGAAATAGCCCGCCAAGGCCGGGTCGGCCAACACCTTGTCATAGAACAGCTCAACAGCCGCCTTGACCGAGCTGGCACCGCCAATACGGTCGTAGTGCGACTTCGGGGCTGCCTCTTCGGTAACCGTCATGGTCGTTTCCTCCGGGGGGAAGGGTCGATAACCGTGACGGACCATAGCGTGTCAGTCGTCTGGGGTCATTGCCCCCCTATCGCGTTCCCGACAGTTGCACGAAACGCAGCGTCACCACTACCGACCGGTATCTCCACAGTCGGCAACGAGAACGACACACACGGTGTCCACAGTGGAGAGAAGTCACCCACCGACGAGAGCACGCCGTCACCGACGGTCGCGAAAAAACCAACCGAAAAAACCGAACGCCGCGCTCAGCCAGCCCGCCGCCGCGCCCGCCGCGCCGCCAACTCGTCACCCACCGGATCCGACCCCGACGCCACCGCGGGCTCCACCGGAGCGCTTGTCGCCGGCTCCGCCGGCAGATGCGACAACGAGCCCTGGATCTCCTTGAACGCCCCACCGATGGCAATCCCGAAGACACCCTGGCCACCCTGCAACAGGTCGACCACCTCCTCCGGGGACCGGCACTCGTACACCGTCGTCCCATCGGAGATCAGCGTGATCCCGGCCAGATCCTCCACACCACGCGACCGCAGCGCCTCGATCGCCTTACGGATGTTCTGCAGGGACACCCCCGCATCCAACAACCGCTTCACGACCTTCAACACCACCAGGTCCCGGAACGAATACAACCGCTGCGTCCCCGAACCAGAGGCATCCCGCACGCTCGGCACCACCAGCGCCGTCCGCGCCCAGTAATCCAACTGCCGGTAACTGATGCCCACCGCGTGGCAGGCCGTCACACCCCGGTAGCCGACCGAACCGTCACCCTCAATCGCCACACCTGGCGACGAGGCACCCGGCTCGTCGAACTCTCCACCCGGATCGGGATCCCGCGGCTCGTGCATCCGGACAACCTCCCCCGTCAGTGTGGCGACGCGTCGTTTCCGGGACGCGCACCCCTCGACACGGCAACCCTATAGCCACCTTCAGGGGTTACCACGGAGGAACCGACACGACACGCCGCGCAGCCACCGAGAAAGATCACCAACCGAACCGGGGCAGCACCCACAGCCACCCCCGGGAGCAGAGCCCACGGCCCACCTCAGCCCGCGAAGTCCTCCGGACGCACCTGCTCCAGGAACTCCCGGAACTTCTCCACCTCGTCCTCCTGCTCATCAGGAATGACGATCCCCGCCTCGCTGAGGACCTGCTCAGCACAACGAATCGGCGCACCGACACGCAACGCCAACGCGATCGAATCGCTCGGCCGCGCCGACACCCGCACCCCATCGCCGATCAACAGATCCGCGTAGAACACGTTCTCCTTGAGCTCGGTGATCTCCACCGCCTGCAAGGGCGCCTTCAACGCCGCCAACACGTCCCGCAGAAGATCATGCGTCAACGGTCGGGCCGGCTTGACCCCCTGCTGCTCATAAGCGATAGCCGTGGCCTCGACCGCACCGATCCAGATCGGCAGATAGCGGTCCCCCTCGACCTCCCTGAGCAGGACGATCGGCTGGTTGCTAGGCAGCTCCACCCGAACTCCGACCACGCTCAGCTCGCGCACCGCCGCCTCCGTGTCGTTGTCACCTACGCCGCACCGCGCCCTTCCCTGCACGGTACACGGACCGCGACACGGTCGTCCCGTGCGCTACCGCACCACGCCCGCGCCAGAAAGGGGTTACCCCGGCAAGCCTACGGCACGCTTCCCGGAAGAGATCTTTCCGCTCAGCCACCACCCACCGGGCACCCTCACCGCCCCAACGTCGAGCGCAAACCCACCCGCACCAACGCCGCGTGCAACTGCTCCGACAACGCCACCAACTCACGCGCCGTCTCCGCCGCCCGAGCCCGCGCCGCCGGATCACTCTGCCGCGCCAACGGCGCCACCAACTGGGCGAACAAACCGACCTCGCGATCCGCCGCCGTCCGGTAACCCCGCAGGTGCCGCGGCTCCAACCCGTACGACGCCAACCCCGCCACCGCCGAAGCGATGATCAACGCATCCGCGTCATACCACCCAGGCGGATCCGACACCAGCACACCGAGCCGCTCCAACTCCACAAGCGTCGACTCGTCGATCCCACTGCGCGCCACCAGATCCGCCCGGCCGAGCCGCACCTGCGACGACTCGGCCGGCTCCACCGACTCACGACCCGGCACCGCACCATCAGGACCAACCGCCACCAACGCCGGCCGCGACCGCCCCGGCTGCTCACCAGACGAATCCCACTGGGCCAACTGCTCACGGATCACCCGCAACGGCAGGTACTTGTCCCGCTGCGCGGTCAACACGAACCGCAACCGCGCCACATCGTCCCAGCTGTACTTCCGGTAACCCGCCGCCGTCCGCTGCGGCTCCACCAGACCCTCGGCCTCAAGAAACCGCAGCTTCGAAATCGTGGTGTCCGGGAAATCCACCCGCAACTGCCCAAGCACCTCACCGATGCTCATCAGCGGCTCAGACCGAGCCGCCCCGGGTGACGTGGACGCCGCAGGCTCGTTCACCCCCGGCCGGCCTCCTCCTCCGGGCGCGGACCGGCGATGAACACCACCCGGAACTTACCGATCTGAACCTCGTCACCATTGCTCAACGTGGCCGCCTCGACCCGCTCACGATTGACGTACGTGCCATTCAGGCTACCCACGTCCCGCACCGTGAACGTTCCACCGTCACGGTGGAACTCCGCATGCCGACGCGACACCGTCACGTCGTCGAGGAAGATGTCACTGTCCGGATGCCGGCCACTGGTCGTCACATCGTGGTCCAACAGGAACCGGGCACCCGCATTCGGACCTCGACGAACCACAAGCAGCGCCATACCCGGCGGCAACGAGCCGGACATCCGGCTCGGCACCACATCGGTGTCCGGCCCTTCCAGCACTTCGTCGAGCGAACCGAGATTGAGCGTCGAAGTGACGTCGAGCGGGGGGAACTCGTCGTCTGGCCGCGTCATGGGACCACCTCACGGATCTGTTCGGTCGGCGTCGGGTAATGGCGGGTCTGGCCGCCGGGCATGTGAACACCCGGCGGCTGGCTCCCCGTGCCCGGGAAGGCAATTCCGCAACGCTCAACTATTTGGGTTCTCGGTCGACTGGGCGAGCCTAGCCAGCGCCGAAATGCAGGGCAACCGGACGCGCGCACACAGCCCACGCACCGGATCACGCACACTCAGCCTTCGGTGATCTTCTGATAAGCGGCCGCCGTCAGCAACCCATCCGTCGCCGTCGGATCGTTCGGCGTGATCTCCACCAACCAACCCGCACCGTACGGATCAGTGTTGATCAGCTCTGGTGTGTCACCCAACGCCTCGTTGGGCGCCACCACCGTACCGGCCACCGGCGCGTAGATCTCCGACACACTCTTCGTCGACTCGATCTCACCCAACGAATCACCGGCCGCGACCACCGCACCCGCCTCGGGCAACTGCACGTACACGATGTCACCCAGCGCGTCCTGCGCGAAGTGCGTGATACCGACCCGGATCGAACCCGTGCCGTCACCCGCCACCCACTCATGCTCGGCGGTGTATCGCAGATCCTCAGGAATCACCAGACGCGTCCTTCATCCATCGGTGCCCCGGACCACCCGGGCCCGGCGCGGCCGCGCCGGTCAGGAGACCGGACGGGCGTGTTCCAACTTGATCGGCGCGTGCAGCGCCGAAACCTCGGCAACCTCACGCTCCCCAAACGTCACGTTACCGCCGACACCTCGGACCGACGCCACCACCCCACCAGGAATGTTCAACGCCGTACGCATCGTCGCCGGATCACCGATCACCGTGATCGTGTACGGCCCCGTCAACCGACGCCCCTCCACCATCAACGACCCGTTGTCCCCATCGAGGAAGTACGTCGACGCGATGATCCGCACCGTCGCCCGGTCACCACCGGCGATCTGCATCGCCTCCGCGCCCGCGCCCCGCAACTCCTGCACCGCGTCCAACACCCGGGTCGCGGTGATCGGCTTGATGCCAGCCTCGAACTGCACAGTCAACCCCGGACCGACCGCCGGCAACGTACCCGCCAGGATGCCCAACTCGTTCGCCCGCCGCGTCGCCTCGTCCAACGCCGCCTGACGACCCTGCTCACCCGAACGCAACTGCCGCTGACTGTCCTCCAGAGCACGAATATCCTGCTGAAGACGACTCTCCCGCGCATCCAGATCCGACAGGATCCGCACCAGGTCCTCCTGGCGCGTCGCCCCCAACGTCGGATCCGTCGACGTCGTCTTCAACTGCACGACCAACGTGAAACCCAGCAGCACCAACAACGCCACGATCATCACACCGGCCGTACTCCACCGGAACCGACCCGCCGCCACCGGTCGCGCCACCACCGGCTCCCCGGCCGGCTCGGCCAACCCGTCAGACACCGCCACCGGCTCCCCCGGCCGCGACATCGCGATCAGGTCCACCGTCGCACCGTCGTCGACCCGCTCCACCGCCGGCTCCTCGTCCGGCCGCTCCTGCGGCGGCGGCGCCGGCTCCTGCGGGGCCAACGGACTCAACTCGTCCGGATCCGGCGCGTCCGGACGCGGATCCGGCTCACCCGCCGGCCCACCCGGCCGCGTCGGCCCACCCGGCTGCGGCCACCCGGTCCCCGTGTCGCTCTGCTCGTCACTCATCGCTGTCAAACCTACGCCCGGAACAGGTGCCGACGGATCGCCGCCACGTTGCCGAAGATGCGGACACCCAACACGACGACCACACCCGTGGACAGCTGCCCGCCCACCCCGAGCTGGTCACCCAGATACACGATCAGACCGGCCACCAGCACGTTCGAGATGAACGACACCACGAACTGCTTGTCGTCGAAGATGCGGTCCAACCGGGCCCGCACCCCACCGAACACCGCGTCCAACGCGGCCACCACCGCGATCGGCAGGTACGGCTGCAACGCCGCCGGCACCGTGGGATCAAGCCACACACCCAGCACCACACCGGCAAGCAACGCCAGCACCGCGATCATCGGCCACCTCCGGAGGGGCTAACGGTCGTCGTCGGACCGGACGACCCAGGACTGCCGGACCGGACACCCGACGCGGAAGGGCTCGGACTGACCGACGGCTTCGCGTAGCGTAGCTGCGGCTCCGGAGCCGCCGGCAGGGTGAGGTCATCAGCCTCCCGCACACCGAACGACAACCCGGTCTTCTGCGCGACCTCCCGCATCACATCCGCGTTCCGGCTGTCCTCGAACTTGCGCCGCATCGAACCCGGCCCGACCGCCGACACCTCGTACGGCCCCATCACCGGCCGGAAATCCACAAGGATCGCGTCACCCGCCGTACGAATCGTCGACGTCGACGTCAACCGCTGCCCGTTGATGGCGATCGCCTCGGCACCGGCACTCCACAGCGCGTTCGCGACACCCTGCAGATCGCTGTACAACACCCGCGACGGCCCCGCGCCGGCACCCGTCACCGCGTCCGCATTACCCGGCCCGTCCGCCAACCGCACCACCACGCCGTCGCCGCGCACCCGCCCCAGCCCGGTGCTCGCCTCCAGGTCCCGCAGCCGCGCCGCGGCCGACCCGCTCAACGCCGCGTCACGCTGCCGACTGACCTCCTCGCGCAGCTGGTCCGCGCGCGTGGACAACCGGTCGGTGGTGCCCTCCCGCTCCTTGATCTGCGCCACCAGACCGGAACGGGCCTGGGCACGCCCCGGCTCGTCCGCCATCGTCTGCCGGTACGCGACAGCGAACAGGAACCCGAGCAGCACCACCACGACCAGACTGACCGACCGGGCCGGCCAGGCCCGCCACCCCCGCACCGACTCGGTGGACGCCGAACGTCGACGGGCAGCCGCCGCATCCGCATACCCCGGATCGAGGGGGTTGCGGAACAGCTCGGTGAGGAAATCCGGCGCGTACACCCGGTCCTGGCGGGGCTTGCCCGGCTGCGGCGCGCTCATGCCGCCGCTCCCGGGCCGCGCGTCGCGCGCACCAGCCGCGCGGCCTGCACCACGTACATCCCGCCGGCCACCCAGTAGAGCACCAGACCCCACCACGCCAACGCCCAGCCGATCGCGGCCGTCGCCGTCGCCGCCGCGCTCCACTCACTTGCCAACAGCAGCACCGGGAACGCCGCCAGCAGCAGGAACGTGGCCGTCTTACCCACGTAGTGCACCGGCGGCGGCCCATACCCGTAGCGGCGCAGCACCGCCAGCGAGCCGAGCAGCAGCAGCTCGCGGGCCAGCAGCGCCGCGGTGAACTGCCACGGCACCACCTCCCGCACGGTGAAGGCGACAAGGGTGGCGAGGATGTAGAGCCGGTCGGCGAACGGGTCGAGCAACTCCCCCAGTCGACTCACCTGGCGCAGGCGGCGGGCGATCCAGCCGTCGACCCAGTCGGTGGTGCCGCCGATGGCCAGCACGACGATGGCCGCCACGTCGGCCCGCTCGACCAGGAACAGGTAGAGGAAGAGGGGTACGCCCAGCAGCCGCACGAAGCTGATCAGGTTGGGCAGGGTGAGCACCTGGTTGCCGGGGGCCTGGTCACCGGTGTCCCGCGGTTGCTCTGCCCGAGCCGGACGCGACACCGATCCTCCTCCACGGCACGGACCCTCCGGCCGGCGTCGGGCGCGGCGGAGGGTCGTACGCGCTGTCGGGCCGGCCAGCGCCGGCTCCCCTGCGGCCCCGGGCGGGGCCTCTTCCCTGAGCCGGCCCGCGATCTCGAAGATCACGGGCCGGGTAAGTGCGCTGTCACTATATCGGGCCTGCCTCCGCCTGCCCGGCGCCGTCGCCGCGCGTTCGGTGCGGCTCTGCCGCACTGTGGCGTGGATCACCACGCGTAAAGCGTCCTAGGACACTAGTGGAAGCGTGGGCGAAGGTTGAGGCCCTCAGGCCGTCTGGACCGCCGGATCGGCCTGCTGCTCGGGCACCGACTGGGTCGCCGCCCGGCCGAACGCGACCAACGCCAGCAACAGATCGTGCTGCGTCCTCGCCGGCATCCGATCCAGCACCGACTGCACCGCCCGTCGCCGCCGCTCGGCCAGGTCCGCAAGCAGCGCCAACGCCGCGGGGGTGGGCACCAACCGCACCTCGCGCCGGTCGCGGGGATCGGCCACCCGGCGCAACAGCCCGGTCGCCTCCAGTCGGTCACAGAGGCGGCTCGCCGACGACGGCACCACGTCCAGCAGCTCCGCCAACCCGTTGACGTTGGTTTCCGCCCGGCTGGTGATCAGCGTCAACACCCGCAACTGGGTGGGTGGCACCTGATGCCGCGACGTGGACGAGTCGAGCACAGCGATCAGCGTCCCGGCAGCCGCGTCGATCGCCGCGGCGAGATCCGCAGGTCGCTCCACCCGATGTCCCCTGCCGTCGTCGCGCTGGTGCCCGCCAGACGGAGCGGCGGCGACCCTCACCCGCCGTCCCGCTCACGCGGACCGTGCCAGTCCAGACACACCACGACGGCGTCGTCGCGGAGATCGGAGTCCGCGTGATAAGCGTGCAGTTCGCGCATCACCGTACCAACCGCCTCAGTCGGCGGCTGCAACCGCGTCGCGCGCAGCGAACGCGCCATCACCCGCTCCCCGTACGGCTCCTGGCCCGGCGGCTCGGCGGCCCACACCCCGTCGCTGACCACGAAGAGGCGGTCACCCGGCTCGAGGCGCAGCTCCTGCACCTCGTAGCGGGTCTCCGCGAACATCCCCAGCGGCAACTGCTGATCCAGCTTGATCGGCTCCACCGTGGCCCCGCGCATCCGCAGCAGGTGTGGGGAACCCGCGTCGACCGCCCGGACCCGACCGGTGCGAGTGTCGACATCGAGCAGCAGGGTGGCCACGTACCGGCGGCCCCGGTGCTGATAGAAGACCGTGTCCGAGGCGAGCTCGGCCTGCTCCACCAGGCCGCCGTCGGAGCGACGCGCGTTGCGCATCGCGTTCACCGTGACGGCGGTCAACATCGACGCGGCCAGCCCACTGCCCTCGCCGTTGAGCACCGTGACGGTGAGCCGGTCGCCGTCCAGAGACCAGTCGAAGTGGTCCCCACCCACGGTGTACGCCGGTTCCAGTTGCCCGGCCAGCTGGAACGCGTGGTGCGCCACGCTGCGACCGGGCAGCAGATCCCACTGCATCTCGGCGGCCATCGTGAGTCGCTCACGGCGGCGGGCCCGCCGGTACCTGTCGGTCCCCCGGTCCGCCGCCCGCATCGCCACCGCTATCGCACCGGCGATGTCGGTCGCGTGGCCGGTGACCGTCGGATTCGGCGCGGTCGGCAACTCGATCAACAGCACGCCCAGCCGCTCCCCCCACAGCGTCAACGGCAGGTAGAGCCGGCAGGGACCCTCGCCGGCGGCGTCGCGCACCGGTTGCTGGCTGCTGAAGCACCGCTGCGCCATGGTGTGGCAGGACAGGAACCCCGCCGCCGGCAGGTCCGGGTCCAGCACCGGCCAGAGCCCGCTGATCCGATAGTCGGCGACGAAGACGTCGGTGCGCACTGCGCCCAGCGTCGACCGGATCGCCTGGTCCGCCGCCTCCGCCAACTGGTCGGGCGGGGCCTCGCGCAGCGCGCGCGACACCACGTCCGGCGGCTCCACCATGGTCGTCCTCTCCAGAAGCTTGCTATAGGGCAAGCATCATACGGACACCCCCGGACGGCGACTCTGCGCGGTCAGTCGTCACCACGGGTCGCGAGCACGCCGTGGAACGCGTCGGGCACCTGGGCCGGCGGACCCACCGGCCGCCAGCGCGCGACCGGCACGATCCCGTCCGCCGTCGGCACCCAGCGGCCCAGCAGCGGCGCGAACGCCGCCGGTGGACGCATCCGGAACTGTGGCCCCATCATCGCCAACGCCCGCGGGTGAGCTGCCAGCTCCTCGGTGTCGAAGTCCACAACGAGCAGGCTGCCCGGCGCCGCGCCGGCGTACAGCTCGTCGAGCGTGTGGGTCAGCGTAGCGTCGTCGAGGAACGCCGCGAGCCCGAGAAAGACCACCCCGACCGGCCGGCGGCCCCAGCCCGGCACGAAACGGTGCAGCTGCGCCGGGTCGATGGTGCCGATGTCGGTCGCGTCCCCGAAGCCGTAGCCGGCCCGGTCGCTGCCGGCGAGGATGCTCTGCCCCAGCCGGATGGTCACCGGGTCGACGTCGGTGTAGAGCACCGTCGCGTCGGTGGCGACCTCGTGCACGTTGCCCATCGTGGGCACCCCGGCGCCGAACACCAGGAAACCGTCCACGCCCTGCCCGACCATGGCCCGCACCGTCCGACCCAGGAACGCGCGCAACTCCCGGAACACCGGCGCACACGGCCCGTACGCCTGCTCGAACGCGCCAGCGGCGGCCACGTCGACAGGGAAATGGTGCTCCCCGCCGAGCCAAAAGTCGATCATGCGGCCGGTGCTCGGCTGGTCCGGTTCACCCATCGACAATCCTCCCTCCGGACCGGTCGTCGCCAGCGTACCGACCCCGACGTGCTCAGCGGTATCGCGGCGCGGCGACGTTCCCGCCCGCGATACTGGCCCGAGCGGGAGGTGGGCGGTGAACTCGGCGAACAGCGCGGCGGTGGTGGTCGGCGTGGACGGCTCACAGCCAGCCCTGCGCGCCGTGCGCCTCGCCGCCACCGAGGCGGCCCGCCGGCGCCGGCCGCTGCGAATCGTGCACGGGTTCATCTGGCCGCTGCTGCACGTGCCGGTCTCCCCCGCCCCGGACGCCCCGCCCGGCGGCGGGCTGCGCCACCGGGCCGAGGAGCTGGTCCAGGCCGCGGTGGCCGAGGCCGAGGCGACCGTACCGGGACTGTCGATCTCCGGGGAGATCATCGACGGTGAGGCCGCCGCGGTGCTGGTGGGCGAGTCGCCCACCGCCGCGCTCATCGTGCTCGGCGACCGTGGGTTGGGTGGCTTCTCGGCGCTGGTGGTCGGCTCGGTGGCGGTGCAGGTCTCCGCGTACGCCGACTGCCCGGTGCTGGTGGCCCGCGGCGCGCAGCGACCCGACGAGCCGGTGCTGGTCGCTGTCGACGGCTCGCCGGCCTCCCGGCTGGCGGCCGACTTCGCGGCCGAGACCGCCGTGTCGCGCGGCGTGCCGCTGCTGGCGGTGCACGCCTACCGGCACCCCGGCAGCAGCGGCCCCGGCGACATGCAACCCCTGGTGTACGACGAGGCGGAGCTGCACGCCGAGCAGGAGCGGATGCTCGCCGGGTGGCTGACCGGCCTGACCGAGCACCACCGGGAGCTGCGGCTGACCTGCCGGGCGGTACGCGGCCGGACCGGCGCCGTGCTCACCGAGGCGTCCGGCTCCGCGCAACTGGCGGTGGTGGGCGGTCAGGGGCGCGGCGAGGTGACCGGGTTGCTGCTGGGGTCGGTGAGCCAGTCGATGCTGCACCACGCGCGGTGCCCGGTCGCCGTGGTCCACGCCCCCCGCTAGGACCGAGGTTCACCGGCCGCCAGACGGGTAGACGGCCGCGGTACGCCGACCGCGACGAGGGCGCCAGCACATGCCCAGACCGACGAAGGAGGCACCAGATGCCAGGACCACGGCCGGGCAGCAACGCCTACGACAAGCAGCGGGCGCGGTTGCGCAACGCGATCGACGACTCCGGACGCCGGGTGCCCGACGGCAAGGCCAACCAGGTCGCCAACCGGATCCTCCAGGAGGATCGCGGCCAGCGGGGCGTGGTACGCGGCGACCGCACCTACGGCCCCAAGAGTGAGCGCGAACCGGGCGACCCGAAGTGAGGAGGGTCGACGTGGCCGACGGCGCCATCGCGGGCGCCGTCGGCAGCACCGCGCTGAACGTGGTCAGCTACCTCGACATGGCCCTGCGGGGACGGCCGGAGAGCGACGTCCCCCAGGAGACCGTCGACCGGCTGGCCGGGATCGCGCACGTGGACCTGGGGTCCGGGGTCCGGGCGGCGAACCGCCGCTCGGGCCTGGGACCCCTGATCGGCTACGGGCTGGGCATCGCCGCCGGCGTCGCGTTCGCGCTCTACGCCGGCGGTCGACGCCAACCGCTGCCGATGGCCACCGGCCTGCTCGGCGCCGGCGTGATGACCATGACCGACGGGTCGATCACCGCGCTCGGGATCAGTGACCCGCGTACCTGGCGGCGCTCCGACTGGATCTCCGACATCGTCCCGCACCTCGCGTACGGGCTGACGGCCGCCGCCACCTGGAACAGGTTGCGGCGGCCGTCAGGTCGCGATCGTTAGGGGCCGTTACCGGGTGTCGCTGTCGTCCTCGGCCACCGGTTCACCGGCCGGGCCGTACGGCGACACCTGCCCCTTGGGCACCGGCCGACCCTCGTCGCCGCGCGACGAGCCACGGTTGAGCGGGTGCCCGGTCGGCTGGGGCCCCTTGCTGTCCTGGCTGGTCGCTCCCTTGGCGTTACGCCGGAACTCTTCCTGCTGCGGGTTGACCACAGGTGTCTCCCTCCGGGTACGGCGGGCGGCATCGACCGCCTCCACCGCCGGCATACCCGCCCGCCCCGCTGGCATTCCGACGCCGGTCGCCGGCCCGACGGCTAGCGGGACGCGGATCGGGTAACCGGTCGGGGTGGGCAACGATCGAACTGTGGTGCGGGTCCTGCTGGACCGGCGTGACCGCACGTACCCGGAGGAGGCCGGCATCCGACTCGCCGACCGCCCCGGTCCGCTCTACCAACTGCTGGTGCTGGCCACCCTGCTGAGCACCCGGATCCGGGCCTGCGTGGCGGTGGACGCCGCCCGGGAGTTGTTCGCCGCGGGCTACCGCACCCCCCAGGCGATGGAGGCGGCCAGTTGGCAGGACCGCGTCGACGCGCTGGGCCGGGGTCACTACCGCCGCTACGACGAGCGCACGGCCACCATGCTCGGCACCGGCGCCCGACTGTGCCTGGACCGCTGGCACGGTGACCTGCGTCGACTCCACCGGGAGGCCCAGGGTGACCCGGCCGGGCTGCGTCGACGGCTCACCGAGTTTCCCGGCATCGGCCCCACCGGCGCGGACATCTACCTGCGCGAGGCCCAGGCGGTCTGGTCCGACCTGCGCCCGTACGCGGACCGCCGGGCGCTGGCCGGGGCGAAGCGGCTGGGCCTGCCGGGCTCCCCGGACGGGTTGGCCGGCCTGGTCGACGAACCGGACTTCGGCCGGCTCGCCTCGGCGCTGGTGCGGGTGGCGCTCGGCGAGGAGTCCGCCGGCGACATCACCCGCGTCGCCGCCCGCTGACACACTCACTTCACCGTCTTGTCCCCCGGCCTGGTCAGGTGCCACACCAGCAACGCGGCGAGCAACGCCAGGACCACCACCCCACCGGAGATCCCACGCCCCTCCTCGGGGCTACGCCCGGCGCTGCCGAAATAGATCACCGCGAGACCCGCTAGCACCGTGACGAACGTCCGCAAACCTCGGTCCTTCACGAATCGCACCGTATGCGGAGTCGCGTCCGCCGCGGGACTGATCGGCGTTGGTGTCCCCCGTCCGGGCGACCCGGTCAGCGGTCGGCGGTGAACCCGCGCAGCCGCACCCGGCGCACCGCCCGGTCGGCGACCTCCACCACCTCCAGGGTCAGCCCGGGTAGCCGTACCGTCTCGCCCGGCTGGCCGGGCAGGTGCCGCAGCCGGGCCAGCACCAGACCGGCCACCGTGGTGTACTCCCGGGACAACGGGAAGCTCAGCCGCACCCCCAGGTCGGGCAGGTCGTGCAGCGGGAAGTCACCGGGCACCAGCAGGGCGCCGTCCTCCTCCCGGATCACCCCGCGCACGTCCCGGTCGGTCTCGTCGTACAACTCGCCGACCACCTCGGCCAGCAGATCCTCCATGGTGACCAGGCCGTCGATGCCACCGTGCTCGTCGACCACAAGCGCCAACTGCTGATGCTCCTGACGGAGCTGACGCAACGCGTCGGCGACCGGCAGGGTCACCGGCAGCAGCACCGGGGAACGCAGCCGCTCCCCCACCAACGCCGTGCCGGCCTGCACCAGGTCGCGGATGTGCACCACCCCGATCAGCTCGTCCAGGCCACCGGGACCGGTGACCGGGGCGCGGGACCGCCCGGCGGCGGCGAGCCGGCGGACCCCCTCGTCGGCGGTCAGGCCGGCCGGCAACGTCATCACCTCCCGCCGGGCCACTAGGATCTCCCGCAACGTCCGGCCGGCGATGTCGAACGCCCCGGTCAGGATCTCCCGCTGCTGGGCCGACAGGCCGCGCTGGCTGGCCAGCATCTCCCGCAACTCCTCCTCGGTCATCTCCGCGCGGTTGGCCCGCGGGTCACCGCCGACAAGCCGTACCACCGCGTCGGTGGCCCGACTGAGCAGCCACACCGCCGGCCGGGACACCCGGGCGAGCAGGTCCAGCGGGCCGGCGCTCAGCAACGCCCAGCGCTCCGCCCGCTGCATCGCCAGCCGTTTGGGCGCCAACTCGCCGAGCACCAGCGTGACGAACGTCAGCAGCACCGTCACCACCAGCACCGCGGCCGGACGGGCCACGCCGCCGAGGAAACCCAACGGACCGACCAGTGGCTCGGCCAGCGACACCGCGGCCGCCGCCGACGCGAGGAAACCGGCCAGGGTGATGCCGAGCTGGATGGTGGCCAGGTAGCGGTTGGGGTCGCGGGACAGCTGCACCAATCGGTCCCCGGCGCGCGACCGCCGCCCCAACCGCCGCAACTGCCCCTCGCGCAGCGTCACCAACGCCATCTCGCTGCCCGAGAGCGCGGCGTTGACGAGCACCAGCACGGCCACCAGCGCCACCTGCACGAGCTGACCACCCATCGCGCACCCCCGTCCGCCGCCTCAGGTCACTCAACCGCAGCGGAGCCGGTCCCGGGTCCGGTTTGCGCCCGCGCCACCGCTCAGTCGACCTCCAGGTCGTCAAGCGAGATGGAGTGGGTCATCAACCAGCGGGCCAGCGCCGACATGCCGAACAGCCAGAGCGGCACCGATTCGGTGGGGCCGTTTGTGGCGTAGATGGCGAACCGCAGATCGGGCGCGCGGTACGCCTCGATCCGCCACTGGTGCTGCCGATCCCGCCAGACCGCCGAAGGGTCCATGGCGTCACCGTAGGTGACCGCCGCCGACCCGGGGGCCGGTTGGCCCGGCACCACCGACTCAGCCCGGCACCCGGATCGGCGCGACACCCGGTCGCCAGCGGCTCAGCTCCACGGGCAGCGGGTGACCGGAGGGCGTGTGACCGGGCTCAGTCGACGACGATCCGGGCGTCGTCGGGCAGTCGCCGGGTCGCACCGCGACGGTCCAGCAGTTCCAGCAACGGCACCGCCACCCGGCGGGTGGTGTCCAACGCCTGCCGGGCCGCGGAGAGGGTGAACGGCTGCGGCAGCCCGGCCAGCACCCGGACCGCGTCGTCGAGCGCGTCGGGCAGCAGCACCACGTTGTCGGCCAACCGCAGCAGCGCGCCGGCCCGCACCGCCGCGCCGATCTCCCGGGGGCCCAGACCGAGGTCGACGAGACGGTCCGCCTCGGGGGCGCGGAACGGCCGGTCGCCGTACTCGGCGCGGACCCGCCGCACGGCTCGGGCCACCGGTTCCGGCAACGCGTCGGCGCCCGCCGCGCCGACCCGCCCGGCGTGGATCCGCAGCGGCGGCCGGACCAGCGCCTCGACAAGCACCCGGTCCGGCAGGGCGAGACGCTGGCGCAGCGCGTCCACCGGCATCCCGGGCTCCAACGGGTGGTCCCGCGCGTAGCGGGTGACCACCTCGGTCACCTCGTCGCCGAGCCGCCGCCAGTGCTCGGGGTCGGCCAGCCAGTCACCGGCCACCGGCGCGGCGTGCACCGGAACGCCCATCCGGATCAACTCACCGGCCCGGACCAGTCGCCGGCGGCGCAGCTCACCAACCAGGTCGGGTCGACCGTCCAACTCGGCGAGGACCTGCGCGCGGGCGGCCGCGGCGCCCCGGCGACCCAGCGGCGGCGGTGCCACGTCCAGCACCCGTACCCCGCCGGTCACGTGGTGCCGCCCCGGGTCCCGCAGCAGCGCCCGATCGCCCACCAGCAGGGGCAGCGGGCGGGACAGGCGCAACCGCACGGTGTCCGGGCCGAGCGGTCGGACCCGGACCGGCACCGCCGCCGACCCGACGTGCAGGGTGAGGGTGGCCGGCAGGTCGGCGGCCGGGTCGCCGGTGAGCCGGACGTCGACGAGGTCGGTGGGGTGGAACCGTCCCGGGGTGAGCAGCGCGTCACCGCGCCCGAGCCGGTCGCGGGGCGTACCGCGCAGGTTGACCGCCACCCGGGCCACCGCGGCGGCCTCCGGTCGGGCCTCGCCGAGCGAGTGCAGGCCACGGACCCGGACCGGTTCGTCGGCGCCGGCCAACTCCAGCACGTCACCCACCCGCAGCCGGCCGGCGCCGAGGGTGCCGGTGACGACGGTGCCGCTGCCCCGCACGGTGAAGCTGCGGTCCACCCAGAGCCGGACCGGGTCGTCCACAGTGGGCGCCGGCAGTCGGGCGGTGAGCCGGTCCAGGGCGGCCCGCAGCTCCGGCAGACCGGCGCCGGTGCGGCCGCTGACCGCCACCGCCTCCACCGCGCCGAGGCTTGTCGCGCCGATCTCGGCGCGGGCGCGGGTGGTCGCCGGCCCCGGATCGGCCAGGTCCGCGCGGGTCACCACCAGCAGGCCGTACGCGACGCCGAGCGCGTCCAGCGCGGCCAGGTGCTCGGCGGACTGCGGCATCCACCCCTCGTCGGCGGCGACCACGATCAGCGCCGCCGGCACCGGGCCGACCCCGGCGAGCATGTTCGGCACGAACCGCTCGTGGCCGGGCACGTCGACGAAGGCGATGGTGCCGCCGGAGGGCAACGTCGTCCAGGCGAAGCCCAGGTCGATGGTCATCCCCCGGCGGCGTTCCTCGGCCCACCGGTCGGGTTCCATTCCGGTCAGCGCCCGGACCAGTGTCGACTTGCCGTGGTCGACGTGCCCGGCGGTGGCGACGACGAACACGTTCAGTCGTCCCCGGGTACGCGCAGCACGGCCGCACGGACCGCCTCGTCGGCGTCGGCGGGCACACAGCGCAGGTCGAGCAGGAGTCGGCCCCGCACCACCCGGCCGAACACCGGCTGGTTTCCGGTGCGCAGCGGCGCCGCGTAGCGCTCGGGCAGGCTCAGCGCCCACGAGTCCAACTCGACGCCGGGAGCGCCGCCGCCGCCGACCACCGCGACGGCCGGCACCACCTCCGCCTTACGGCCGTCCGCGCCGAGCCGGTCGCGCAGCCGCTCCACCCGCTCGCGCAGGGCGGCCGGATCGGCGTGCAGGGCCGTGCGCGTCGGGGTGTTTGGTTGGTGCAGGGTGGCGGCCAGCGCCGCCAGGGTGAGTTTGTCCACCCGCAGCGCCCGGGCCAGCGGGTGACGGCGCAGCCGGTCGACCAGCTCGACGTCGCCGAGCAGCAGCCCCGCCTGCGGGCCGCCGAGCAGCTTGTCGCCACTGGCGGTGACCAGCGCGGCCCCGGCGCGCAGGGTGCTCGTCGCGTCCGGTTCGTCGGGCAGCAGCGGATCCGCGGTGAGCAGGCCGGAGCCGATGTCGGCGACCACCGGCACGCCGAGGGTAGCCAGGTGGCGGACCGGGGTCGCCGAGGTGAACCCGGTGACCTGGAAGTTCGACGGGTGCACCTTGAGCACGAAGCCGGTCTGCGGGCCGAGCGCGGCGGCGTAGTCCGCGAGGGTGGTGCGGTTGGTGGTGCCCACCTCCCGCAGTCGAGCGCCGGTGCTCTCCAGCAGGTCGGGCAGGCGGAAGCCGTCGCCGATCTCGACGAGTTCGCCGCGGCTGACCACGATCTCCCGGCCGGCGGCCAGGGCGGTGGCGGCCAGCACCAGCGCGGCGGCGCCGTTGTTGACCACGTGCACGGCGCCCGCGTCGGGCACGGCGGCGGCCAGGGCGTCGAGCGCGTCGCGGCCACGACGGGCCCGTCGGCCGGTGCTGAGGTCCAACTCGACGTCGGTGTGCCCGGCGGCGGCCACCACGGCGGCGACCGCGGCGGGCGACAGTGCCGCCCGGCCCAGGTTGGTGTGCAGCACGACGCCTGTGGCGTTGAGGACCACCCGGGGGCCGGGCGCGGGCAACGCGGCGACCGCGGCGTCGCGTACCTCGTCGGGGTTGATCTCGCCACGGCGGGCCTGTTCCTGGGCGCGGACGACGACCGCCTTGACCTGGTCCCGGCCCAGTGTCGCGCTGGCCGCGGCCAGCAGCGGGTCGGCGAGGAGCGTGTCGGTGCGGGGCACGCGGCGTCGCGGGTCCACCGGCCCGTCGCCCATCGCGTCATCTCCTGCTGCGGTTTGGCGGAGACGGACGGGAATCGAACCCGCCTGGCCCGGGTCCCGGACCACTCCGGTTTTGAAGACCGGGAGGGGCACCAGCCGCCTGAACGCCTCCACCGGACATTCGATCACACCGCGGGCGGGGCCGCCCGACCAGATGGAAGATCCAGGCCGGTTCGCCGCGCGTCGGCCCGCTCGCGCTGCGGCACGACCGTGTACCGAGGGTCGCGCGCGGAGGCGACGCCGCCGTAGAAGATGCCGAACCGGGTCAGCACCGAGGCGGCCAGCAGCGCGACGCCGGACAGCCCACTGACCACCCGGCTCCGCCGACCGAGCAACGCGCCGGCGACGCCACCGGCCGTGAGCATCCGGCCGGCGCGCAGCAGCCGACCAGGGCTGCCCTGCCGGTAGGGCTCGCTGAGCAGACCGAGGCGGGTCTCCACCCGATGCGCGCCGTACAACTCCAGGGCCGCGCCGGCCACCGCCATCCGCCGGGCCGGCCCCGCCTGCTCCGGCGGCGCGGCGAGCAGACCCACGCCCGCGCCGCTGGCCAGGGCACTGCCCGCGAAGATCACCGGCAACTCGGGGTACGCCTCGTGCCACGACGGCACCGCCGTGTCGGCGAGCAGGACCCCGGTGTACGTGGCCAGCGCGGGCGCGGTGCCGGCGGCGAGCAGCCCGGCGGCGGACCCGAGTGACGGCAACGCCCGGCCGGCCAGCCCGAGCGGACCGTGGCGGGGCAGCCGACCGGCGACCTCGGCGATGGCGGCGACGCCCGCGGCCGGCCCGTACGCGGTGAGGATCCAGGTGCCCATCGACATCGGCGAGGTCGGCTTGGCCACCCGGAGCATGTGGTGGAACCGCGCCGGCCGGCCCAGATCCCTGATCAGGAAGACGGCGCTGGCGCTGACGGCGGCCAGTGCGGTCACCCGACCGGCGCGACGCAGCGCCGGCCGCCCGGTGAGCTGCCCACCCGCGGCGAGCAGCGACGAGCCGGCGGCCAGCCCACCGGTGAACAGGTACGCCGCGATGTCCCACTTCCAGACCGGCGCCTTCAGGATGGGCCGACCGTAGTACGAGGTGAACTCGGCCTCCGGCACTCGCAGTTCCTCGCCACCGCCGCGACGCCCACCCCGACGACCAGCCCGCCGACCGGCGGACCGTGGCTGGGGCGAGGTCAGGTCGGCGTCCGCCGTTCCGCGCCGCCTCCGCTCGGGTCCGTCGGCGGCCGACGGGCCGGGTCCGTCGGCGGTCAGCCGGCCGGGTCCGTTCGCGGCCGACGGGCCGGGTCCGTTGGCGGCGAGCCGGTCGCGGAAGCGGCGGAACAGGTCGCCCACCTCTGGGCGCTGGGGACTCACGAGGAACCTCCGACGAACGCGGCGACGGTCGCCGCCGCCATGGCGAGGGCGGCGAGGCCCGCGCGTTTCCACATCTTCGGCAGGTCGCGGGTGGTCACGACCGGGTCAGGTGGCAGCCCGTACACCTCGGGCTCGTCCAAGAGTAGGAAGAACGCCCCGTCACCGCCGACGCCGTCGTTCGGATCGTGCCCGTACAGGCGGGCCTCCGGCACGCCCCGCTCGTGCAGCGTCTCGACCCGTTGCGCGGCCCGCTCCCGCAACTCGTCCAAGGGCCCGTACTGGATGGACTCGGTCGGACACGCCTGCGCACACGCCGGCGTCATCCCCGCACCCAACCGGTCGTAACACAACGTGCACTTCCACGCCCGACCGTCATCCTTACGCTGATCGATCACCCCGTACGGACACGCCGAAATGCAGTAACCACACCCATTGCAGATGTCCTCCTGCACCACCACCGTCCCGAACTCCGTCCGGAACAACGAACCCGTCGGACACACATCCAGACACGCCGCATGCGTGCAGTGCTTACAGACATCCGACATCATCAACCACCGAAAATCCGAACGCCCCTCCACACCGGAACCCCGCCCCGGCGGCTGCGCCCCCGGCATCCCCAGGAACTCGGGACCCGCGCCACCACGGCCAACGGCGATCGGGTTGGTCGGGCCGGCGGCGAGCGGCTTGGCTGGGTCGGCGGTGAGCGGGTCGGCTGGGTCGGCGGCGGACGGGTTGGTCGGGCCGGCGGCGAGCGGGGCGCCGAGCACGTCCGCCGGTCCGCCCGCGGCCATCCGGGCGGCGGCGGACGGCGTGCCGGTCGGCAGACCCGGGTCGGTGCCGGTGCGCGCGCTGGTGCCAGCCGCCACGGCCGCCGACGCCGCGCTGACCGAACCCTCGGTCGGCGTACCCGCGAACGGCGGGGCGCGGTGTCCGGCCGGGCGGGGCTGCTCGATGAACGCGACGTGTCGCCACGAGTTCGCGGTCAACGCGCCGGTGTTGTCGTACGACATGCCGAGCAGATCGAGGCCGCTCCCGGGCACGCCGTTCCACTCCTTACAGGCCACCTCGCAGGCCTTGCAGCCGATGCAGACGCTGGTGTCGGTGAAGAACCCCATCCGGGGCGGCGCGTTCTCGTAACCGGCGTCCGGCGCCGGATCCAACGGGCCGTACAGGCTGTTCGGGTCAGGAATCACAGTGCCCCTCCCCCGCGCTGTCGGTGGTGACCGCCGGGGCGTTCTGGCCGGGCGTGAGGCCCGCGCGCCGCTGGTAGTCGGTCACCAGGTCGAGCAGCGCCGGTCCGGTGGGCCGCCGGCCCGGCCGGACATCGCAGGTGCCGACCTTGCTCTCCTGGATCAGGACGTTCGGGTCCAGGCTGATGCCGAACAGGTCGTTCGCCGAGTCGCCGGTCACCAGACCCTCGAAACCGAAGTGGTACGGCAACCACAGCTGGTGGATGATCCGACCGTCCACGCGCAACGGAGTGAGCCGGTCGGTCACCAACACCTTCGCCTCGATGGCCGCACGCGCGGTCACCAGATGCGCCCACCCCAGATGGGTCAGCCCGCGCTCGACCGCCAACTCCGGTGACACCTCGACGAACATCTCTGGCTGCAACTCGGCAAGCGTCCGCACCGTCCGACTCATCCCACCGGCGGTGTGGTGCTCGGTGAGCCGACTGACCGTGAACACGTACGGGAACACCTGACTGTGCTCCTCCGGCGGGCTCGGGTTCACCGAGTTCACCGGATGCGCGTACATCTTGCGGGTCGGGTTGGCCTGCTGCCGGTAGAGCGGGTTACGCACCGGCGACTCCACCGGCTCATAGTGCGTGGGCAACGGGCCGTCCAGGACGCCACTGGGCGCGTACAGCCAACCCTTGCCGTCGCCCTGCATGACGAACGGGTCGTCACCGGCGATGCCCTCCGTCCCGGACGCCCCGGGCGGCGGCCGGTACGACGGCGGTTTGGTCTTCTCGAAGTCCGGCACGTCGTAACCGGTCCACTCTCCCCTGTCCGCGTCCCACCAGACGTACTTCTTGCGCTCGCTCCACGGGTTACCGTCCGGGTCGGCGGAGGCGCGGTTGTAGAGGATCCGCCGGTTCGCCGGCCACGCCCACCCCCACTCGGCGGCCACCCAGTCCTGCTCGTGTCGGGACTTGCGCCGCGCCGCCTGGTTGACACCGTCGGCGTACACGCCGGTGTAGATCCAGCAGCCGATCGCTGTGGAACCGTCCGCGCGGGCCTCGGCGAAGCTGGACAGCGGGCGGCCGCTCGCCACGTCGTACCCGTTGATCTCGCGCAGCACCGACTCGGCGCTCGGCTCCGCGTGCGGACCGTGCGTGGGGTAGTCCCAGGTGAGGTCGAGCAGCGCCCGGTCGCGCGGCAGCTCCGAGCCGGCCAGCTTCTCCCGCAGCCTGCGCCCGAGGTGGTAGAAGAACCACAGCTCGGAGCGGGCGTCGCCCGGCGGCTCGACGGCCTTCTCCCGCCACTGCAACAACCGCTGCGTCTGGGTGAACGTGCCCTCCTTCTCCACGTGCGAGGCGGCGGGCAGGAAGAACACTTCGGTCCGGCACTCCTCGGGCACGATCTCCCCGGTGGCCACCTCGGGGCCGCTCTGCCAGAACGTCGCGCTCTCGATCATGAACAGGTCCCGCACGACCAGCCAGTCGAGGTTGGCCATGCCGAGACGTTGCGCCCGGCCGTGCGCCGAACCGACCGCCGGGTTCTGACCCAGCAGGAAGTACCCCTTGATCTTCCCGTCGATCATGTTCAACACCTGCTGGTAGGTGCCGTGATCACCGGTCATCCGCGGCAGGTAGCCGTAACAGAAGTCGTTCTCCGGTGTCGCCGCGTCACCCCAGTACGCCTTGAGCAGGCTGGCCGCGAACGACCGCGCGTTGCCCCAGAACCCCTTCTGACCCGGGTGCCGGATGCTGTCGACCCACTCGTCGAAGGTCGGGTGCTCGGCGTGGTGCGGCATCGGCAGGTACCCGGGCAGCAGATTGAACAGCGTCGGAATGTCGGTGGAGCCCTGAATGCTCGCGTGCCCCCGCAGGGCCATCACGCCGCCACCCGGGCGACCCATGTTGCCGAGCAGCAGCTGGATGATCGCGCCGGTACGGATGTACTGCACACCCACACTGTGCTGCGTCCACCCGACCGAGTAGATCAGCATGCCGGTGCGGTCCCGACCAGAGTTCCGCGTCCACGCCTCGGCCAACTCCAGGAACTGCTCCCGGGGAATCCCACAGACCCGTTCCACCATCTCCGGGGTGTAGCGGGAGAAGTGTCGCTTGAGGATCTGGTAGACGCAGCGCGGGTCCTGCAACGTCTCGTCGCGTTGGGTCTGGCCGCCGACCGGCGCGCCGTGCGACTCGTGCGTCAGCCCCGCGGCGCTGTCCCGCTCCTGGGCGGTGTGGCCGCTGCCGGACGAACCCTCGTGCCCCGCGTACTGCCAGCTGTCCTGCACGTAGCTGCCGGTCTCCGGATCGAACCCGGAGAAGAACCCGTCGCCGTCCTCGGTGTCGACGAACTCGTCGCTGACAATCGTCGCCGCGTTCGTGTACGACAGCACGTACTCACGGAAGTCCAGCTCGTTGTCCAGGATGTACCGCACCACACCACCCAGTAGCGCGATGTCGGTGCCGGCCCGAATCGGCAGGTACGCGTCCGCCACCGCGCTGGTCCGGGTGAACCGCGGGTCGACGTGGAACACCTTCGCGCCACGGCGCTTGGCCTCCATCACCCACTGGAAGCCCACCGGGTGCGCCTCAGCCATGTTCGAACCCTGGATGACGATCACGTCAGCATTGGCGATGTCCTGCTGGAAATCCGTCGCACCGCCACGACCGAAGCTGGCCCCCAGACCGGGGACGGTGGCGGAGTGTCAAATACGGGCCTGGTTCTCGATCTGGAGCGCCCCCATCGCCGTGAACAACTTCTTGATGAGGTAGTTCTCCTCGTTGTCCAGCGTCGCCCCACCCAGACTGGAGAAACCCAGCGTCCGGTTGAGCGGCCGGCCATGCGTGTCGACGTCCTCCCAGGTCTGCTCACGAGCCGCGAGCATCCGGTCGGCGATCATGTCCAGCGCGGTGTCGAGGTCCAGATCCTCCCACTGCGTCGAGTACGGACGGCGGTACCGCACCGTCGTCTGCCGCAGCGGGCTGGTCACCAGACTCTTACTGGCCGAACCCTTCGGGCAGAGCCGACCCCGCGAGATCGGGCTGTCCGGGTCGCCCTCGATCTGGCTGACCTGCCCATCCTTGACGTACACCCGCTGACCACAACCGACAGCGCAGTACGGACAGACAGACCGGGCCATCGAATCCGCGTCGTCGGTGCGCGCGGTGAGCTCCGCCGAGCGGGCGGACTTGGCCGCGGCACCCCGACCGAGCGGATCGGTGCCGGTGAGCTGCCGGTAGACCGGCCAACCCTCAATGAAGGTACGCAGACCCATGCCCCGACACCCCCTCCCACGCGAGCGACCCCATGAACATAGGTCAACCGAGACATCTTCGCGAGCGGGGGCAGGCAGACAGCGCCGCCCCCGGCCTTGTGGGCCGGGGGCGGCGCTGGTGTCGGTGTGCAGGTCGCCTCTCGGCGAGTGGCACGACGCGGCTCCAGCCGAACGGTATTCCGCGAAGGCGATATTAGGTGAGGCCCGGGGACACTGAGTCACACCGACACCCTCCACAACCAGCCAAGCCCCGGCGTTGTTCCCCGCGTCGGGCCGGTCAGGGTGGCGGGGCCGGTCGCGGGCGCGGGCCGGTCGCGGGCGCGGGCGCGGGCCGGTCGCGGGCGCGGGCGCGGGCCGGTCGCGGGCGCGGCACGGGCACGGACCCGGCACAGGGCGGTTGCGGAGCCGGCCGCGGCCGCGGGCACGGGGGCTGGTCGCGGGGGCGGGCGCGGGGGCTGGTCGCGGGCAGGTGCCGGCCGCGGGCAGGTGCCGGCCGCGGGCACGGGCCGGCCGCGGGCACGGGCCGGTCGCGGGCAGGTGCCGGCCGCGGCGCCCGTCGTGGGCACGAAGCCCGTCGCGGGCGCGAGACTAGCCACGAACGGCGGGGCCGGCCGCGAGATCTTGGACAGTTTCCGTTAGCCGCTGACGGAAACTGTCCAAGATCTCCGACCAACCGCCGTCGGAGGCCGGGGTGATCGGCTGCCCGCGCGCCCGACACTGCGTCGCGTCAGCCCCACAACCCGTCGCCGCAGCCGCGTATGCCGCTGGCCGGCACCCCGGGTGTGGGGTGCCGGCCAGCGGTCGGTGTTCAGCCGGTGGGGGTCAGCTGTTCCAGTACTGGCCGACGAGGTCGGTGGCCTGCTGCTCCCACTGGGCGTACGCGTCCGGGTAGGCGGACACCTGCACGGTCTGCGCGGCTTCGGTCAGCGGCATGTCCTGCCAACCGTCGACCTGCGTGAGGCCCTTGAGGAACGCCGTCGTCGAGTAAGCCGGGTCGGTGATCTGCTCCGGAGTACCCCAACCCGAGCTCGGGCGCTGCTGGAACAGGCCCAGCGAGTCGTGGTCGTTGCTGTCACCCAGGTGACCCAGGTTCTCCAGCTTCGACTCCTGCAGGCTCGTCGCGATCGAGATCACCGCGGCCCGCTCGGGCAGGCCGGCCTTCTTCGTCGCGGCGATGATCGCCTTCACGTTGGCCGTCTGCTCACCGTTCAGGGTGATCGTGGACTGGTCGCCCTGCGGCTTCGGCGCACTGGTCTGCACCGTAGCGGCGACCGGCTTGCCCTCGACCGGGGTGGCGGCGTGGGCGGCGATCGGACCGGCGAACACACCACCGGCGAACGCGAGACCCGCAACAGACAGGACGCTCTTACGCATGATCGTGTTCATGGGGGTAGCTCCTTCGGGGGTAGGAACACCCAAACCACTGACCGGGGGGCCGGCGGCACGGGTGTGAGCACCTCGTCCGGCGCTGCACAAAAACGGGGAAAGTCTGGAGGGTGGGCGACCGGCAAGCCGGAAGGCTCACGACGCCCAAATTGCGGCGACCTCACAAGCGGGGCTCGTACCAGGTTCGGTGAGCGGGGGCTTGTGGTGCCGGGTCCAGATGTAACGACCGGCGGGCCGGGGTCATTCCAGGGGCGGCCCATCCACCGGCACCCTCGCGGAAGCGGTGACCGGGTGGTCGTTCGTGGGGACTCTAACGACCTGACCGCGACCCGCATTCCAACCCCGTCGGGCGGGGCGGCGAGCCGGTGGTGCTGCGATCGTCAGGGTATGTAACGACCCCGGCCCAGCCATCATTCCGACCCACGGGTGCGGCCCGCCACGGCCAACAGAACTGCGGAACCGGACAAACCGCCCGGGCGCGAACATCGCCGGCGATCTCGCCGGCCGGGACCAGGATCAGGCAGCCCGGCGGGGCGAGATCCGCTCGACTTCATGAAGATCGGCCTATCCCAGCGGGACCACACCCCGACTTCCCGAAACCCGAGTCGATCAAGAGTGTCGCCGACCACCCAGACCGGGCAAACGGGGTAAAATACCCGTCGGGCGCGAGGGGCCGCGGTGAACCGCCAGGTCACCGGGACCGGGTCGGGCAGCCCTTCCGGCGGTGGGCGGGGCCGTAGGTGGAGCCGCCAGACAGAAACGGTGGGATTGACGCCCCCAGGGACGGCGGATGACGCACGGACCGCTCAGACCACAGCGTCGAGAGCAGCGGTCGGCCGGCGGGGCACGACAGGGTCGCGACCGGCCTTGCCGGAGCGGGACCGCACCGGCCTGCGGCAGGGCGCGGGGATCGTCCTGAGCGACACCGGGTCTGCCGGGCGTTACCCTGACACCATGCAGGCCGTTTTTCCCACCCCGACCGACGTCGCCTTCCTGGCGCGTCCGGGTCGCCCTGCCGTGGTGGCGAGAACGCTCGCCGAGCTGGCCGGCCCGACCCGGGGTGTCGTCGAACTGCCCGTGCGGTTGATGTGGAACGCCGAGCGCACCTTCGACCTCGGCGACCCCGACCAACTGCTCTGGATGTACGAGAACGTGCTCCGCGAGACCACCCGCGCCGACGATCTGCGGGCGCTGATCAACGGGCGGACGTTGCGTCGGGTGTGGCGACTGCTCAACCTGCCCCGGGGCGTACGGCAGGCGTGGGAGTCCCGGCACCGCGGCCTGCGCGCGGCGTGACCGAGCCTCACCTGCACGAGTTCTACCGGGAGGTGGCGCGGGTGGCGCTGACCGCCGCCGGGCCGTACCGGTTCGTGTTGGGTGGTGGGGTGGCCTGGGCGGCGCACGGGTTGGTCGCCCGCCCGACGGAGGACGTCGACCTCTTCGCGGACGTGGAGGGCGCTGCCGCGGCGGCGTCCACCGGGGTACGGGTGGCGTTGGAACGCTCCGGTTTCACCGTCACCGACGCGGACCCGGACAGTGAGCTGGCCGAGCTGTTCGACGGGTACGGCCAGGACATGAAGGACTTCGTGGTGAGCCGGGACGGGCGGCAGATCCGGCTCAGCCTCGCCCGGTTGGACCGTCAGCAGAGCCCGGTGGTGATGGACCTCGGCCCGGTCATGGACGTGCGGGACCTGGTGGCCAACAAGATCGCGGCGTTGGTGAACCGACGGGAGGTCCGTGACTTCATCGACGTCGCGGCGGCGCTGGAGCACTACGACGTGACCGAGCTGTTGGTGCTGGCACGGCAGGTCGATCCCGCGCTGGATCCGGCGGACGTGCGAGCCGCCGGCCGTTACCTGGACCGGCTGTCCGAGCAGCGCTTCGGTCGTTACGGCCTGAGCGCGGCCGACATCGCCCAGGTCCGCCAACGCTTCGCCGCGTGGCCGCGCTGACGCGACCGCCGCCGACGAACCGCGCAACGAGACGCCGAACCAGCGCAGCGCCGGACCGCCACAGCAGGCGCACCGGACCAGCGCCACGCCGGACGCCCGAGGCACGCGCCACCGGAGGGACACGGCGTCGCGCCGGGGCGGGCGGCCGACCGGCGCCCGCCCCAACAGTGGATCACTTGGTCGGTCGACCGCCCGTGACTCCCAGGATCTCGCCGGTGACGTAGCTGGACTCCTGCGACGCGAAGAAGACGTACGCCGGGGCCAGCTCGGCCGGCTGGCCGGGGCGCCCCTCCGGGGTGTCGGTGCCGAACTGCTTCACCTTCTCCTCGGGCATCGTGGACGGGATCAATGGCGTCCAGACCGGGCCGGGTGCGACAGCGTTGACCCGGATGCCCTGCTCGGCCAGGTCGGCGGCGAGGGCCTTTGTGAAGTTGGCGATCCCCGCCTTCGTGGTGGCGTAGTCCAGCAGCTGCGGTGACGGGTCGAACGCCTGGATCGACGCCGTGTTGATGATCGCCGACCCCTCGGCCAGGTGCGGGATGGCGGCCTTGCAGAGCCAGAACATGGCGTACAGGTTGGTCCTGAGCACCCTGTCGAACTGCTCGGTGCTGATCCCGAGGATCCCCTTGTCCTGCGACACCTGGTACGCCGCGTTGTTCACCAGGATGTCGATGCCACCCAGGTCGCGGACCGTCCGATCGACCAACTCCTGGCAGTGCGCCTCGTCGGTGATGTCGCCGCGTACCGCGATGCCGCGCCGGCCGGCGTCCTCGACCAGTCGGATGGTCTCCCGGGCGTCGGCGTCCTCCTCCTCGCTCAGGTACGAGATGAGCACGTCGGCGCCCTCCCGGGCGTAGGCGATCGCGATGGCCCGGCCGATCCCCGAGTCACCACCGGTGATCAACGCCCGTTTGCCGTCGAGCTTGCCGCTGCCCCGGTACGAGGCTTCCCCGTGGTCGGGCTTCGGGCTCATGTCCCCGGTCGAGCCGGGCGGTGACTGCTGCTGAGCGGGCTGGCCCGACTGCTGGCCGTACTGGTTGGTCGGGTCCTGCTGGGTGTGCTGGTCCTCAGTCACTGACAACTCCTCGCTGCGCGCGGGAAGCGGGGCTCTCCCGCGAATGTCCTCCCCGACCGCCCTACCCCGCTGTGGCCTGCGGAAACCGCAGGAGCGCCTGGGGCTGGCGTGGCGGGCGTGACGGCTGCTGGTTATGGTGCGCAAGGCGCTCACGAGGCGCGTCCACCCCATGGAAAGGCACGTCATGACCTCTCCCTCCGGCCCGTCGCGCCGCCAGGTGCTCGTCGCCGCCGCCGCGGCGGCGACCGCCCCGCTGATCGCCGCCGCGCCCGCGCAGGCGGCCGGCGTGGCCCGGCCGCGCACCTGGGACCTCACCCTCCTGGGCACGTCGGACACCCACGGCAACGTCTACAACTGGGATTACTACCGAGACGCCGAGTACGACGACAGCAAGCACAACGACATCGGCGTCGCGAAGTTGGCGACCCTGATCAACCAGATCCGTCAGGAGCGGCGCGGCAAGGCGACGCTGGTGCTCGACGCCGGTGACACGATCCAGGGCACGCCGCTGGCGACGTACTACGCCAAGCAGGAGCCGATCACCGCCACCGGGGAGAAGCACCCGATGGCCCGGGCGATGAACGTCATCGACTACGACGCGGTGACGCTCGGCAACCACGAGTTCAACTACGGCCTGCCGTTGCTGGACCTGTGGATCCGCCAGCTCGGCTTCCCGGCGCTCGCCGCGAATGCGGTGAACGCCAAGACCGGCAAGCCGGCGTTCCTGCCGTACGTCATCAAGAAGGTCTCCCTCGGTTTCGCCGCGCCGACCCTGCGGGTCGGCATCCTGGGGCTGACCAACCCCGGCGTGGCCATCTGGGACCGGGGCAACGTCGAGGGCAAGCTGCGCTTCGACGACATGGTCGCGACCGCCGCGAAGTGGGTGCCGATCATGCGGGCCCGCGGTGCGGACCTCGTGCTGATCTCCGCGCACGGCGGTGACAGCGGCACCTCCAGCTACGGCCCGGAGTTGCCGAACGAGAACCCGGTGGCGCTGATCGCCCAGCAGGTGCCGGGGATCGACGCGATCCTCTTCGGTCACGCGCACAACGAGGTGGTCGAGCGGTTCGTCACCAACGAGCGGACCGGCGAGCAGGTGTTGCTCTCCGAGCCCTCGAAGTGGGGCCAGCGGCTCACCCGGATGGACTTCACCCTCGCCCGGGAGCGCGGCCGCTGGACGATCACCAAGAAGGCCGCCACCATGCTGAACACCAACACGGTGGTCGAGGACCCGAAGGTGCTCGCCGCCGTGCGGTCCCAGCACCAGAAGACCATCGCGTACGTGAACCAGGTGGTCGCCCAGGCGACCGTGGAGATGTCCACTGTGGAGTCCCGGTACAAGGACACCCCCATCCTGGACTTCATCAACCACGTCCAGGCCCAGACCGTCACGGAGGCGTTGGCCGGCACGCAGTACGCCGACCTGCCGGTGCTGTCGCAGGCCTCGCCGTTCAGCCGTACCGCGGTCTTCCCCGCCGGCGACGTCAAGATCCGTGACGTGGCCGGGCTGTACGTGTTCGACAACACGCTCGAAGCGGTCGTGCTCAGCGGCGCCGAGGTGCGCGCCTACCTGGAGTACTCGGCGAAGTACTTCCGGACCCTCGCGCCGGGCGCACCGGTCGACCCGGAGCAGATCAACGACCCGTCGGTGCCGGACTACAACTACGACGCGCTCTCCGGACTGGAGTACGACATCGACATCGCCAAGCCGGTCGGCCAGCGGATCACCCGGCTGGTGCTGCCCGGCACCGACACCCCCGTCGCGGACGACGCACAGTTCGTGATAGCGGTGAACAACTATCGGCGCAGCGGCGGCGGCAACTTCCCCGGCATCGTGAAGACCCAGGTCTACAACGCGCAGCAGGAGATCCGTCAGCTGCTCATCGACTGGGCGCAGGCCAAGGGGACGATCAACCCGGCCGACTTCTTCCAGCCCAACTGGCGACTGGTACGCGAGGGCGTGCCGGTCTTCTGATCGCCGACCGCAGCCGGGCCGTGGGTGGCGACACCCGCGGCCCGTCCGCGTCTCTCAGCCCTGCACGTTCCAGCGGACCGGGTCCTCGGCCTTCTCCGGCCGGTCCCGCCCGGGATCGGTCTCGGTCAGCTCGACCCGCTCGTCCGGCCGGACGGCGGGCGGCAACTCCCCGAAGCGCGCGTACCGCAGGAACGCGTACTCGTCGTCGGTGAACGGCTGCTCGGCCATGGGTGCCTCCTGGTGCTCCCTCGTCATTGTCCGGGGTGCGGGGTGCTGCGTGCCAGGGTGACGTCACACCGCGTAGAGCATCCTAGGATCCTGGGTGAACAACGATGGGCGGTCAACGCCGGTCGGGCAGCCGGTCGAGCACCGCGAGCGCAGCCCGGATCGGCCGCCGTCGCAGCATCTCGGCGAAGCTCGCCCGACCCTGACAGAACTGGACGAACATCCGCCAACCCGGCGGGGTCGCCAACAGCGCGTGAAACACCTCCGGACGCCGGGTGAACACGTCGAGCAGCCGGAACCCCGCCCGCATCTCCGGCACCAGACGCTCGGCGACCGCCCGCTCGTACCCGGCCAGATCCCCGCCGGCGACCGCCGCACCGGCCAACTCCCCCGAGCGCAACGCGAAGCTGATGCCCTCCCGGCTCCACGGTTCCAACAGCCCCGCCGCGTCGCCCACGACCAGCACCCGACCGTTACGCAGCGGCGAATCCTCCTCGCGGCACCGGGTCAGGTGACCGGAGTCGTGCTCCGCCGGCAACCCGGTCAGCCCCAACCGGTCGACGAACTGCCGCAGGTAGTCCCGGGTCCCCTCCCCCGCGCCCCGAGCCGCGATCACACCGACGGTCAACCTGTCGTTCTTGGGAAAGACCCAGGCGTACGAGCCGGGCATCGCACCCCAGTCCAGCAGCAGCCGACCCCGCCACCGCTCCTGCTCCACCGGCGGCACCGCGATCTCCAACTCCAGACCCAGGTCCACCTGCCGGTACCGCACCCCCACGTGTCGCGCGGTCACCCCCGACGAACCGTCCGCCCCGATCACCGCACGGGCCGCGATCGTCGTACCGTCGGCCAGCCGCAGGCGTACCCCCTCGGGGTCCTGCTCGATCGCGCGGACCGCGACCCGCTCGCGCAGCTGCGCGCCGGCGGCGACCGCCGCCGCGCGCAGCCGGTCGTCGAACTCCTCGCGGCGCACCATTGTCACCACTGGACTGCCGTTGCGGCGGGTGAACTCCCGACGACCGTCCCGGGTGAACGTGACCCGGTCCACCCGGTCCTGCGCGGGCACCTCGATCCGACCGTCGACGGCCGCCAGCGAGGTGCCGATCAGGCCACCACCGCAGGTCTTGTACCGCGGGTGCGCGGCCCGCTCGACAACCAGGGTGGAGACACCCGCGCGGGCAGCGGCGTGGGCCGCGGACAACCCGGCGGGGCCGGCGCCGACGACAACCAGGTCCCAAACGATCACGACAGCAGCCTAGGGGATGGCGAAGGTCCCGCCGAGCTGCGCAACCGCCTGCCGTCGGGGTGATCCCGCGCGGCTACCCGCGTGCCGCGCCTGGTCCGCACCGCCCGATCGGGTGCGCATCTTCGGTCGGCCAGGGGGTAACCGGCGCACGGCAACCGCCGCACGACGGCGGACGAACGAAGGAGGAACCATGCAGCAGGTGCCACTGTCGGAGGCCGAGCAACGGGTGTACCAGGCGGTCACCACCCTTGAGGCACGCGGACAGGTGCCCTATCCGGACCTGATCGCCGAGGAGTCCGGGCTGACCGAGGAACAGGTGGGTAGCCCCCTGCACCTGCTCACCGAGAAGGGCCTGCTGCACCGCGAGGACTCGCCGATGGCGGGCCTCGACTTCGGTCCCCGGTTCTGCGCCCGCCAGATGGCGTGACCCGCGGAACAAGCCGGGACGATTCGCCCCCCGCTGACCCGGGTAGGGGTCAACGATGCGCGAGCAACGGTCAACGGGGGGCACGATGAGTGCGGCGCAACCGCCGCAGCCGGTGGACGCTGCCGCGAACCGGCGACGCTGGCAGGCCGTCGGCGTCGGACTGGTCGCCGCGTTCATGACGTTGCTCGACGTCAGCATCGTCAACGTCGCGGTGCCGTCCATCGACCGGGCACTGCACGCCTCGTCAAGTGACCTCCAGTGGATCCTCTCCGGGTACGCGCTCACCTTCGGCTTGGCGCTGGTGCCCGCCGGCCGCTTCGGCGACGCCCGCGGCCGGCGCAACGCGTTCGTCTTCGGCATCGCCCTGTTCACCGTGACCAGCGCGCTCGCCGGCCTCGCCACCTCGCCGACCTGGTTGGTCATCGCCCGACTGCTCCAGGGCGCCGCCGCCGGCATCGTCAACCCACAGGTGATCGGACTGATCCAGCAACTCTTCCGCGGGCCGGAACGGGCCCGCCCGTTCGGGCTGCTCGGCGCCACCATCGGAATCTCCACCGCCGTCGGGCCGCTGCTCGGCGGGCTGCTCATCGCCATCGGCGGCGAGGAACACGGGTGGCGGTGGGTCTTCTTCGTCAACGTCCCGGTGGGCGTCCTCGCGGTGATCCTCGGCTGGCGTCTGCTGCCCGGCCGCCCCGCCGGTCAACCCGGCTGGCGTCAACTCGACCCCGTCGGGGTCCTCCTGCTCGGTGTCGGCGTGGTCCTCGTCCTGCTTCCACTCGTGCAGGAGCAGCAGTGGCGCACCCCCTGGAAATGGGCGCTCATCCCGGTCGGTGCCGCGGTGCTGATCGCCTTCGGGCTCTGGGAGCGGCGATACGAACGCCAGCACCAACCACTGTTCGACCTTCGACTGTTCAGCCTCCAGTCGTACACCCTGGGGTCGCTCATCGCGCTCGTCTACTTCGGCGGCTTCACCGCGATCTTCTTCATCTTCACCCTGTTCCTGCAAATGGGTCTCGGCTACAGCGCGCTCGTCGCGGGCCTGGCCATCACCCCGTTCGCCCTGGGTTCGGCCGCCGCCGCCGTGCTCGGTGGCCGCATCGTCAACCGCGTCGGCCGACCACTGGTCGCCATCGGTCTGGTCACCGTCGTGGTCGGGCTGGCCGCGACTGTCGTCGCGTTGCACCTCGCGCCGGACGCCCCAGCACCCTGGGTCACCACCGGCCCCCTGCTCGTCGCCGGCATCGGCAGCGGGTTGGTGATCGCACCCAACCAGACGATCACCCTCGCCGACGTTCCGGTAGCGCAGGCGGGCAGTGGCGCGGGCATGCTCCAGACCGGTCAGCGGATCGGCGCCGCCGCCGGCATCGCCGCCGTCGGCTCGATGTTCTTCTCATCGCTTGCCGACAGCCGCGGCAACTGGACCACGTCCTTCGAACGGTCGCTCATGCTGGCCACCGGCATCATCGCACTCGCGCTGATCTGCGCGCTGATCGACATCTTCCGCACGCGCCATCAGAAAACCTGACAACACCAGGGGTACGCCGCTGGCCGGCACCCCGGGGTGTGGGGTGCCGGCCAGCGGTCGGTGTTCAGCCGGTGGGGGTCAGCTGTTCCAGTGCTGGCTGACCAGGTCGGTGGCCTGCTGCTCCCACTGGGCGTACGCGTCCGGGTAGGCGGACACCTGCACGGTCTGCGCGGCCTCGGTCAGCGGCATGTCCTGCCAACCGTCGACCTGCGTGAGGCCCTTGAGGAACGCCGTCGTCGAGTAAGCCGGGTCAGTGATCTGCTCCGGAGTACCCCAACCCGAGCTCGGGCGCTGCTGGAACAGGCCCAACGAGTCGTGGTCGTTGCTGTCACCCAGATGACCCAGGTTCTCCAACTTCGACTCCTGCAGACTCGTCGCGATCGAGATCACCGCGGCCCGCTCGGGCAGGCCGGCCTTCTTCGTCGCGGCGATGATCGCCTTGACGTTGGCCGTCTGCTCACCGTTCAGGGGAATCCGAGACTGCTCACCCTGCGGCTTCGGTGCGGTGCTCTGCACCGTGGCCGCGACGGGCTTGGTGTCGACCGGGTTGGCGTGGGCGGCGATCGGACCGGCGAACACACCACCGGCGAACGCGAGACCAGCAACGGACAGGACACTCTTACGCATGATCGTGTTCATGGGGGTAGCTCCTTCGGGGGTAGGAACACCCAAACCACTGACCGGGGGGTCGGCGGCACGGGTGTGAGCACCTCGTCCGGCGCTGCACAAAACAGGGGCAAAGTCGGGAGGGGTGGGCGACCGGCAAACCAGAAGGCTCACGACGCCCGAATTGCGGCGATCTCACAAGCGGGGGCTCATGGTGCCTGGTTCGGCGACCGGCCAGCGGGGGGCCTGTGGTGCCGGGCCCGGGTGCAACGACCGGCGGGCCGGGGTCATTCCAGAGGCCGGCCCATCCATCGGCTGAGCGGTGGCTTGTGGTGCCGGGTCCAGGTGTAACGACCTGCGGGCCGGGGTCATTCCGGGGGCGGCCCATCCACCGGCACCCTCGTCAAGGCGGTGACCGGGCGGTCGTTCGTGGGGACTGTAACGACCGGACCGAAGCCCGCATTCCAACCCCGCTGGGCGGGGCGGCGAGCCGGTGGTGCTGCGATCGTCAGAGTATGTAACGACCCCGGCCCGGCCATGATTCCAGGCCGCGGGTGCGGCCCGCCACAATGCCGGATATGCCCAAACTCGACAAAATACCCCAATGATCTGCCGTCCGCGTCGCCAGACGGCTCGACACCCGCGCCAGGCCTATCCGGGCGGACATGATCCACTCGACGTCATTGATACCGGGGCATCCGGGACGCTCCGACACCGCGACATCATGAAACCCGAGTCGATCAAGAGGCCTCGAGCACGGCCAACCCTTCCGAAACGGACGAATTGCCCGAACGAGGCTCTTGATTGGCCTGGATCTGGTCGGCCCTGGATCTGGTCGAGGCCGAACCCGCTAAGGACCAGGGACATCCGGGAACCAGACGCATGGGCAACAGGTGCTGGCGCCCGCCGGAGTGTTCCGACGGGCGCCAGCTTGAGGTGCGATCCGGGCAGGGCCCGGTGGTGTGCGGATTAGTGCGCAGCCCCACCGAGGCGCTGGCGGCGACGCCAGGCCAGGGTCAGCAGCAGCATGACCGCTCCGGCGCCGACGAGGCCGCCGCCGAGCTTCATGGGCGTGCCGATGCTGTCACCGGTGACGGGCAGCGGCTGCTTCTTGTGCAGCACCCGCAGCTCGGTGCTGGCGGTACGGCCGGACTCCCGACCCGTGGCGGTGAAGGTCAGCAGACCCGTCACCGACGGCTTGTAGCTCTTGGTGAACCTTCCCTGGGCGTTGGTGTACGCCGTGAAGTTCAGCGGCGCGCTCGCCTGGTAGGCCACCGGGGCCATCGCCACGGTGCTGCCGTCGCTGCGGCGAGCCGGAGCCTGACCGCCGGCCGGAGCAGCCAACGGAGCCACCGTCACCGAGATGTCGACGGTCTCGTTCGGTCCGAAGCCGGTGCCGGTCAGCACGACCGTCTCGCCAAGGAAGATCGTCGGTCGGTTGACGGTCAGGGCCGGGTTCTGCGGCGTGTACGGCGGCGGCTGGGTCGGGTCGGTCGTGGTCGGCGCCGGCTGCGGCTGTGCCGCCCCCGCTGCCGTCGGCACGGCCACCACGGCCAGGCCGACCGTGAGCGCCATGATGATGCGGGATAGCCGCATGATTGGTTCCCTCCTACTGGTCACAGCTTGGTGCGGAATGAACTTGGGTGGTCCAGGGGCTGGCGGTGGGGGTCAGCCACAACTCGGCTTGCCCGACGCCGGTCTTGGCCGTCAGCACGGTGACCTCCAACGCCTTCTCGGCGCCGGGGGCGACGTCCACGCTGGCGGTCGCCACCTGACGCCGGCGTTCGGTGCCGCTACCAACGGCCGTCTCGGCCCCATCGAGCCGGGCCTCGAGCACCGCTCCGCCCGCAGGACTGAAGATGGACACCAAGGTGCGGACGGTGTACGGATCACCAGCCATGCCGAGACCGAGGACCGACTCACTGAGTCCGGACTTCGGCGCGGTCGAGCGCAGGGTCACCCGCAGCCGAAGCTCACGGCGGCCATCGGGCCGGCATTCGCCGACCGTCAGGTTCGCCGTCGGCCGCAGGTAGTAGCCGAGCTTCGCGCCGCTGCCGTCGTTGAGGAAAACGCCGACGGTCGGCACGGTGTCCTGTTCCGGAAGCGTCCCGGCCATCCGGCTCGCGCCGAATGTCCGCTGTTCCTCAGGTCGGGCACTCCAGAACAATATCCGGCGTTCAGTGATAGCACGGTCAAATGCGGACAACAACACACGAGGGTTGACATTCTTCTTGAAGAAGGCGTCGAAGACCGACGCGGCCGACGCCGCGAAGAACGCGTCCTGCTGGCGTACGTTCAGCCGCTGGTAGCTGTCGTTGAGCAAGGTCTGCACGACCTTCTCGCTGGCCAGCGGGACGCCACCGGGCACCAACACCGGGCCGGTCGCCTTGAGCAGGTAGGACAGCACCACCGGGTCGACGGCGAGCACCCCGTCGACGGTGATGCCCGTCGAGCGTCGGAACATCTCGCGGTACAGCGTGGCGGCGGTCGGGAAGTGCGGAGACAGATTGACGTCGGCGGGATAGATGCCGGGCAGGTCGGTCCAGAGGGCCCGGGTCTCGGCGGGCACCTTCAGCGCCGGGGTGAACCGGCCCAGCGAGGCACTGCTGCCCTGCTTGCCCATCTTCACCGCGCCGTTCTCCGCCTCGATCATCGCGTACGCGCCGAACATGCCCCCGGTGGCGCGAAGCTCGGCGAGGTTCTGCGAGACCAGCAGGTACCGTCGCGGTCCGTTCGCGCCGAGGAGCGGCGGCAGGAGGCGGGCTCCCTGGTCGGCGGCCGTGGTGAGGCTGGACAGTCGGTCGATCTCGTCGCGCAGGTCCGTCAACGCCTGCCGGACCTGGCTGACCAGGCGGTCGGCCGGCACCGAAGCCAGGTCCCGACGGGTCCGCTGCACCGACTCGTTGACCCCGGTCAGCTCGGTGGACACGGCGGTGAGCCCAGCGAGATCCAGCCGTCCGCCGGTCGGCACCAGGCTGGTCAGATCCGTCCGCAGAAGACTCGGGAACGCCTCCCGGGCCAGTTGGTCGATGGCGACGGCGATCCGGCGGACGGCGTCGAGGTCGTCGCCCGCGATCGGCGTGCGCCGACCGAGTCGCCAGCTCGGATCAGCCGTCGCCGCCCGAGCGGCGCCGGACTGCTCCTGGAGGGCGGCGAGCGTCCGCAGGGCGCGGTCGGTGTCCCCGCCCACCACCTGGGCGCTCAACTCCCGGGCCAGGCCGGCGGCGTTGAGCAGGTGGGTACGCGCCTGCCAGCCGCGGAAGCCGATCCATCCGCCGGTCGCCAGCAGCAGCGAGCCGACGACCAGGGCGCCGAGGAGGGCACGTCGCAGTCGGGCACGCCGACGACGCCGGGACCGGCTCCGTCGCCGGGTCGGCCGTTCGCTTTCCGTCACACCACACTCCCGTTCGCGGAACCGGACAGAAGGTCGGTTCCCTGACGTTCTTAGCACGCGTCGGGGAACTTCGTACCGTTATTAGATTCTTCGCCCTTTAAGCGAATTTCCTTCGAAGCTCACCGGCGGGCTCGGGGACCCGTCCCGCCGCCTCGTGCAGCAGCCGCTCGATCCGGTCCACGCCGGCCGGCAGCGACATCTCCCGCAGGTACGCGGCCCGCCCCCGGCGACCCATCTCGGTACGCGTCGGCGGCGGGATGGTGGCGGCCAACCAGAACCGGTCGGCCAGCGCCGCCCAGTCCTCCGGCGGGCACGACAGTCCTGCCCGGACCCTTTCGACAAGCTCGGTGGTGTCGCCGCCGGCCGACGCGACCACCGGTGCGGCACAGGAGAGCGCCGCCTGCAGCTTGCCGGGCACCGTGCCGCGCAGCTCCGGAAGGTCACGCAGCATGACCAGCTGATAGTCGGCGGCGGCGTACAGCTCGGGCATGTCGACCGGCGACCGGCGTTCCACGAAGCGGACGTTGTCCGCGCCCAACTCGGCGGCGAGCCCTCGGACCCGCCGCTCGGCCGAGCCCGAACCGACAAGGACCAGGTCCATCGTCCGGTCCAGCGCCGCGGCCGCCCGGACCGCGGTCTCCAGGCCCTGCCGTGGGCCGATCGTGCCGGCGTGCATGACCACGCACCGACCGTCGCGCCGGACCAGCTGGCGGGCCGCCGCGCCGGGCGTCGCCGGATAGAAGATCCGCTCGTCGGTCCAGTTGAGCACCAACCGGACCCGGTCCGGTTCGGCGCCGGCGGCGACGACCAGATCCCGCATCGACGGCGCGGCGACCGCGATCCGCGCGGCGGACCGGTAGATCCGGGTCATCGCGCTGCCCATCCGCGCCACCCAGCGCCCCTCGGCGGCCTCGTCGACGCCGTCGCGGGTCCAGACGTCCTGGACGTGCAGCACCGCCGGCACCTGCCCGAGCAGCCGGAGCACCCCGGCGGCGGCGAACGTCGTGGCCGGGAGTTGGAAGACGTACAGGGCGTCGAGGTCGCTGAAGTACCGACGGGCGGTCAGCGTCGCGCTGCCGGCGAAGGAGAGGTAGCTGGCCATCCGAGCGCCGGTGGACGTGGCGCCGGCCGGGTAGCGGGGCACCCTGCGCACGGTCAGCCGTTCACTGTGCGTCTCGTGGTGCCAACGCTGCCGCCAGCCGGGATAGACGTGCCCGCCGGGGTAGTCCGGAAACCCGGTGAGCACCCGGACCTCGTGCCCCCGCGCGGCCAACTCCTCGGCGAGGCTGCCGGGGATGAACGCCGGCTCGGGCGGAAAGTGGTAGGACAGGATGCCGATCTTCATCGCCGCGCCCCCGTCCGCTGCGAATCGGCGTCGACCGGCGCGGCACCCTGACCGACGGGCGCACGGCGCGCGTACGATTCCGACAACCCCTCCCCGCGCGGCCGCCGGCACCGACGCACCGTTCGCACGGTGTGCCCGCCCGCGTCCGCACCGACGAGAGGGGCACCGATGGCTGACCGCGTGTTGTTCGTCTGCCACGCCAACCTGTGCCGGTCGCCGATGGCCGAACATCTGGCCCGCCGGCTGCTGGCCGACCGGCCCGTCACGGTGGCCAGCGCCGGCACCGACGCGATCGACGGGCTGTCCATGCATCCGTACGCCCTGGAGGTCGCGACCGAGGGCGGCGCGGACGCGTCGGCGTTCCGGACCCGGAGTTTGCGGCCCGAGTACCTCATCGACGCGACGCTGGTGCTGACCGCCACCCGCCGCCAGCGCTCGATCTGTACCGCGCTGGCGCCCAGCGCCCTGCACCGGACGTTCACCCTGCGCCAGTTCGGTCGGCTGGCCGCGGCGGCCGAGCCGCCCGCCGGGGCGGCGGACGACACGTTGGGGGCGGCGATCGCCGCCGTCGCCCAGGCCCGGGGACGGCTGCAACCCGCCGCCCCGGACGCGGACGACCTTCGGGACCCGATCGGCGGCACATCCGCCGACTTCCGACGCTGCGCCGAGGAGATCGAACGGTCGCTGCGACCCCTCGCCGCGCTCATCGGGGCAGCCGGGTGAGTTCCTGGGTGTGGTCGGCGACGCCGTTGACCCCGGTGGTGGTGTCGCTGTGCCGGCCGGACGCCACCCGGTCCGCCGGTACCGACGCCGGGGGTGTCGAGGCGACCACCCGATAGGCCTCGTACTGGTACGCCTCGGCCTTGGCCACCTTGGCCATGTTGAGCACGCAGCCGAGCAGGCGGACCGAGACCGAGTGCAGCGCGCGGGCCGCAGCGGCCACCTGGGTCCGTGAGGTACGGCCCTGCTGACTCACCAGCAGCGCACCGTCGGCCTGCACGGCCACGACCACGCCGTCGGTCACCGCGAGCAGCGGGGCGGTGTCGATGATCACGATGTCCGCCGACTCCCGCAGCGCCAGCAGCAGATCCGACATCGCCTTGGAACCGAGCAGCTCGCTCGGGTTCGGCGGGGCGGAACCGCTGGGCAGCACCAGCATCGACTTGTCGCCCCAGCGCTGCACCACGTCGCCGACCTTCACGTCGCCGACGAGCACATCGGTGAGGCCGACCCCGGCATCCAGCCCGAGGTACTCGTCGACCTTCGGCCGGCGAAGGTCCGCGTCGACGAGCAACACCCGCCAACCCGCCTCGGCCAGTGCGATGGCCAGGTTGCAGGAGAGCGTGGTCTTGCCCTCGCCCTGCAACGCGCTGGTCACGGCGATGACCCGGGCCGGCTCGTGGACGTCCACGAAACGCAGGTTGGTCCGCAGCTTGCGCACCGCCTCGGCGCGGGCCGAGGTCGCGGCGTCGCCGATGATGAGCGGCTCGGAGCGGGCACTGCCCTCGTAGGGGATCTCGCCGAGCAGCGGGCTGCCCGTGGCGCGTTGCAGACCGGCGGAGTCCCGCAGCCGGACGTCGGCGACGCCGCGCAGGATCGCCAGGCCGACGCCGAGCATCAGGCCGATCAAGCCGCCGAGGGTGAGGTTGCGCGTCGGCTGCGGTGAGACCGGGTTGGCGGTGACCCGGGGGCCGCTTACCACCTCGATCTTGATCGGGGCCTTGCCCTCGGGGGTCGTCTCGACCTTCTGCACCAGGTCGACGAACTTCGCGGCGAGCGACTCCGTCACCCGCAACGCCCGGGTCTGGTCGGTGTCGGTGACCGAGGCGCGCAGCAGGACGGTGCCCGTCTCGGTGGAGGTACTCACCCGGCTACGCACCTCGTCCGCGGTGAGGCCCACCGGCGTCTCGGCCACCACGCTCTGCGCCAGCCGGTCGCTGGTGAGCAGGTCGGCGTACGACTTGACGCGCTGTTGGAGGAAGAGCCCACCCTGGTAGGCATCGCTGACGCCGGAGTTGGGGGTGGTGACGAAGAAGGTCACCGAGGCGACGTACCGGGGTTGTGCCCGTACGGTCAGGAACGCCGAGGCGCCCAGGGCCACCATGACCGTGACCAGCACGACCCACCAGTGCCGACGCACGTGGCGCAATTGGCGGAGCAGGTCCATCAGGAGCGCCTCCGCGTCGGTCCGGTTACGCCAAAAAACTTCACGAAAACCCCCAAGGTCGCTGTAAACTCGTGAAACCATTAAAGCCGCTCATACGGCTTATGTCCGGAGTTAGGCGTTTCTGCCTCCGACACGTGCGCCCGCATAACCAACCGGGCGAAGGTGCATTCGGCAGCGGCGAGACCCGGGAAAAGTCGGCGCCGGTCGGATGCCGACCGAACGGCCCCTGCGGTCGCCGCCGCACACGAACCCGGATAGGGTCGCCAGCGGTGTGTGCCGGGAAGTCTGGTCGGCGAGTGGATTCCTGCCGTCCCGACTTCCGAGGTGAACACCGCAGATGACCTCCCCCTCCCCACCGTCGAAGCCTCGGCTGTTCTCGCGATCGTCCTGGCCCGAGGCCCGGCACCTGGCCGACGTGCTGCGCACCGAGACCGTCGGTGGGGCGTTGCTGCTGCTCGGCGCCGTGGCAGCGCTGGTCTGGGCCAACTCGCCCTGGTCCGACTCGTACACCCGGCTCGGTGGTTGGGTGCCCTGGCCCGGCGGCGCGCCCTGGCACCTCGACCTGGACGTGGCCACCTGGGCGGGCGACGGCCTGCTGGCCATCTTCTTCTTCGTGGTGGGTCTGGAACTCAAACGGGAGTTCGTCGCCGGTGAGCTACGCGACCCGCGTCGGGCCGCGCTGCCCGTGGTGGCGGCCCTCGGCGGGATGCTGACGCCGGCGCTGATCTACGTGGCGGTCGTCGTGACCGGGGGTGGGCCGGGACTGCGCGGCTGGGCGATTCCCACCGCCACCGACATCGCCTTCGCGCTCGCCGTGCTCGCGCTGGTCAGCTCGCACCTACCCCAGGGCCTGCGCGCCTTCCTGCTCACCCTCGCCGTGGTCGACGACCTGTTCGCCATCACCATCATCGCGATCTTCTACACCGCCGACTTCCATCCCGTACCGCTGCTCGCGGCGCTGGCGCCGATCGGGGTCTTCGCGGCGCTGGTGCGACGCGGCCGCACGTGGTGGTGGGCGCTGATCCCCCTGGCGACCGCGGCCTGGGCACTCGTGCACGCCTCCGGGGTGCACGCCACGGTGGCCGGTGTGCTGCTCGGCTTCATGGTCCCGGTGCTCGCCCGCCACCGGCCGGCGGGCGACAGCCAGCCGGGCACCGGCGCCACGGGGACAGACGAGGGCGGGCTCGCCGCGCACCTGGAGCACCGGTGGCGGCCGGTGTCGGCAGGCATCGCGGTGCCGATCTTCGCCCTGTTCGCCGCCGGGGTCACACTGCGCGGCACCGACCTGGGCGCCCTGCTGACCGACCCGGTGGTGATCGCCATCGTCGCCGGACTCGTGCTCGGCAAGAGCATCGGCATCTTCGGCTCGACGTACCTGTTGGCCCGGTTCACCCGCGCCGAGCTGGACGAGGACATCACCTGGTCGGACCTGGGCGGGATCGCCCTGCTGGCCGGCGTCGGGTTCACCGTGTCACTGCTCATCGGCGACCTGGCCTTCGGCGCGGGCAGCACGGCCGACGACCGGGTCAAGGTGGCGGTGCTGCTCGGATCGGTGGTCTCCGCCGGGCTGGCCGCCACGGTGCTCCGCCGCCGCAACGCCGTGTACCGCCGGGTGGCGCAGCGGGAGCGGCTCGATGCCGACGGCGACGGCGTGCCGGACGTCTACCAGCGGCCCGCCGACCGGTGAACGGTGGCCGCGGGCGCCGGCGGGGCGCTCACCCGGCAGGCCGCGCGCTCAGCGACGACGCTCGGCGGGTGGCCGGTCCTCGGTCTCCTCGGCCAGCGCCTCCACCGTCGGTGCGGTGAGGTCGTCGCCCGGCACCGCCACCGCCTCGACCCGATCCTGCTCGTCGGCCTTGCCGCCGGGCGGCGGCTCGGGAGCGGTGGCGCCGCCGGCGTAGCCGTACTCGTTCGGTTCGTCGTGCCGGCTCATCTGGTCATCCTCCCGCTTTCCCGGTCTGGCCTCTCACCGCCAACGGTAGGTGCTGATCGTCGCCGGCGCAGCGCGCCCGGGATTGTCGCCCGGACCACGGCCGTGCCGTGCCCAGCGCCGCCCCGAGCAGCTGACGCAGGGCGATGATCGCCACCGCGCCGGCCAGACCGTTCCACCCCGGATCGCCGGCCAGCCGGAGCAGGCCGGTCGCGGTCAGCAGGTCCAGCAGCACCCGGACGGCGACCCGAAGCGCCCCGGTGCTGAGCGCGGTGACCACCCCGGCGACCAACGCCAGCGCGGTGACCACCGTGATCAGGACGCCCGTCACGGCCGACGCTCACCCTCGGCCACCTGCCGCTGCTCCTGACGGATCTCCCGGCCCAGGAAGTAGTTCAGCGCCGTTCGGATCGTCGCGATCGCGGCCAGTTGGCCGATCTGGTCGAACGACGGGGACACCGCCGTCCGCAGGACGTCGGCCGCCAGCTGGAATTCGAGGCCGAGGGTCAGGAAGCGACCCAGCGAGAGCCGGATCGGCGTGAAGCGGGCGGCGGTGCGGTGTCGCAGCCCTTCGACAACGAACCGCACCGCCGCCCAGACCGCTCCGACGAAGATGACAAGCGCGCCGGCCACCTCCACCACGGCAACCAGCACCTGGTCGCCCTGGCGCAACAGCTCGGCCGGCTCCACCCCGGGCCGTTACCCGCCCTCGGGCCAGCTAGTCGGCGCTCAGGTCAGCTCGTTGACCGCCTCCAGGATCAGCCAGAGACCGGAGATGGCGAACAGGATCGCGGCGCCGTACCTGATGGCCTTCTCCGGCAGCCGCCTACCGAGCATCCGGCCGACCAGGATGGCCAGCGCGTCCGCGGCCACCATGCCGATGGTGGAGCCGAGCCAGGTGCCGAACCAGCCGTACTTGGTGGCGAGCGTGATCGTGGCGAGCATGGTCTTGTCGCCCAGCTCGGCCAGGAAGAACGCCACCGACACCGCCACGATCGCGGTCTTGCTGGTCTTCTCCGCCTTGCGCTTCTCCTCCTCGGTGAGCTTGTCGCCGCGCAGCGTCCACGCGCCGAAGCCGAGGAAGGCCACGCCGGCCACCAGGGAGATCCAGTCGGTCGGCAGCACCGCACCGAGGCCCACGCCGATGGCCACCGACGCCAGGTGCACCACCGCCGTGGCGACCGTGATGCCGATCAGCACCGGGATCGGCTTGAACCGCGTGGCGAAGGTCAGCGCCATCAACTGGGACTTGTCCCCCAGCTCGGCGACGAAGATGACGCCGAAGCTGATCACCAGCGCGGCGAAAAATCCCTCCATGACATCCTTCCCGTTCACGCCGGGAGGAGGTACAGGGGTGCCCTCGACCCGGCTGCAACAGCCTGAGTCGAAGGTCTCGCCCGCCCCGGAGAAGACCGGGGCCGCGTGGCCGGATGCGGAACGCACCAGTATGTCGACCACGACATTGGGGGCTACTCCCCTTCGCCGGACCAGCCTATCGGATCACCACTGGGCCGGGCCGGGGTGGGTGAACCGGCTCACCGCGCCCGCGCCAACGTGACCCCGAAGAGCCCGTCCGGGTCGGTCCAGAACTCCGTCGTGGCGAAGCCCGCGGTGGCCAACTCCCCGGCGATCCCCTCCGGGCGGAACTTCGCCGAGACCTCGGTGCGCAGCTCCTCCCCCGCGGCGAAGTCCACTGTCAGGTCCAGCACCCGTACCCGCATCGGCCGGGTCGCCCGCAACCGCATCTCAATCCACTCGTGGGTCGGGTCCCAGCGGGCCACGTGCTCGAACGCCCCCGGGTCGAAGTCGGCCCCCAACTCCCGATTGATCACCCGCAACACATTGCGGTTGAACTCGGCGGTCACCCCGGCGGCGTCGTCGTACGCGGGCACCACCACCGACGGGTCCTTCACCAGGTCGGTGCCGAGCAACAGCCAGTCGCCGACCTCCAGCGCGCCGCGCATCGCCGTCAGGAACTCGGCCCGCTCGGCCGGCAGCAGGTTGCCGATGGTGCCGCCCAGGAACGCCACAAGCCGACGGCCGCCGGTGGGCAGCCGGTCCAACTGCCGGGTGAAGTCGCCCACGATGCCGCGGACCCGCAGGCGCGGATAGTCGGCGGCGATCTGGGCCGTGGAACTCGACAGCGCGCTGACCGACACGTCGAGCGGGACGAACGTGCCCAGCCCGCCACGCCGGCTGAAGGCGTCAAGCAGCAGCCGGGTCTTCTCCGACGACCCGGAACCCAACTCGATAAGGGTCTTCGCCCCGGTCAACGCCGCGATGGCGGGAGCACGCTCGGCCAGCACCGCCCGCTCGGCCCGGGTCGGGTAGTACTCGGGTAACCGGGTGATCTCCTCGAACAACTCGCTGCCCCGGGCATCGTAGAACCACTTCGGCGGCAGCCACTTCTGCGCGGCGCTCAGCCCGGCCCGGACGTCGTCGCGCAGGCCACGCTCCAGGTCGCCCTCTTCGAGGTAGATCTCCAACGGTTCCGCGGTCATCGATTCGCCTCTCTGCTCGAACAACAGTTGGTGTCACGACCGGTGTGGCTCACCGGGTCGGCAACGGGCGTACCCGCACCTCGCCCGCCGTGGCCAGGACCAGGTGCCCCTCCGGTACCGCCCGCCACCCGGGATCGTCGTCGTGCGGCTCGGAGGCCAGCAGCACCGAACCCGGCGTCTCCCGGACCGACAACGCGTGCCCGGCCACGCTGGCGACCGCCCGGTGGCCGTCGGTGAGCAGCAGGTTGAGCCGCGACCCGGGGGCCGCCGCGGCCACGTCCGCCACCGTCCGCCCGACCGCCTCGGCCGGGTCCTCGCCGCCGCGCAGCCGATGCCGCACCAGCGCCCAGAGCAACGCCGAGTCGGTGGCGGCGTCCAGGGTGAGCAGGTCACGCACCGGCAGCCCGGCGGCGAGCGGGACCACCGCGTCCGGCCAGCCGCGGACCACGCCGTTGTGGCTGAACAGCCACCGACCCTCGGCGAACGGCGCGGCGGCGTTGTCGAGCACCGCCATCCCGACGGTGGCCGAGCGCACCGCCGCGAGCAACGCGCCGGTGCGGGTCACCGCCGCGAGCTGGGCGATGGTCGGGTCGCTCCAGATCGGCTGCGCCCGTCGGTAGCGCACCGGCTCACCGTCGCCCGGGTACCAGCCGACCCCGAACCCGTCGGCGTTGATGGTGCCGCCGCCGCGCATGTCGCGGGGCGCCCAGGACTGCCGCACCAGCGAGTGCGCCGGATCGAACAGCACCTCGGCAAGGGTGACCGGCGGCCCCAGGTAGGCCAGGTGGCGACACATCAGCACCCCGTCCCCGCCGGGCCGCCGGCCGTGCTGTGGATCACTGGTACGACTCGTCCCGCCGGACGTCGCGGGCACAGCGGAAGCCGCTGAAGATCTGCCGGCGGATCGGATAGTCCCAGTTGCGGAAGGTGCCCCGACAGGCCGAACGGTCGGTGCCGAACGAGCCGCCGCGCAGCACCCGGTAGTCGTCGCCGAAGAAGACCTCCGAGTATTCGCGGTAGGGGAACGCGGTGAAGCCGGGATGCCCGTCGAACGGGGTCGAGGTCCACTCCCAGACGTCACCGATGAGCTGGTGCACGCCCAGCGGCGAGGCGCCACCCGGGTACGCGCCCACCGGCGCCGGCCACAGGTGACGCTGGTCGAGGTTGGCGTGTGCCTCGGTCGGGTCGTCATCCCCCCAGGGATACCGACGGGACCGCCCGGTCGCCGGGTCCCACCTTGCCGCCTTCTCCCACTCCGCCTCGGTCGGCAGCCGCTTGCCGGCCCACGCCGCGTACGCCTGCGCCTCGTACCAGCACACGTGCACCACCGGCTCGTCGGCGCGGACCCGACTCCACCGGCCGAAGCGCCGGTACGACCACCCGTCACCGTCCCGCCGCCAGTGCATCGGCGCGCTGAGCTGCTCCTCGAGCCGGTGCGACCAGCCCGCCGCGCTCCACCACCGCTGATCGGCGTAGCCACCGTCGGCGATGAAGGCCGCGTACTGCCCGTTGGTGACCGGAGCGGCGTCGATGGCGTACGCCGGCAGGTCGACGGTGTGCGCCGGGCGCTCGTTGTCCAGCGCCCACGGGTCGGTGTCGGTGCCCATCGTGAACTCGCCGGCCGGCACCAGCACCTCACCGCCCACCCGGACGGCGGGCTCGGGCGGCGGCGGGGCGTGCAGCACCGCCGGCCCCGACCGCAACTGGTGGGTGGCGAGCATGGTCTCGTCGTGCTGCTGCTCGTGCTGGACGATCATGCCGAAGGCGAACCCGTCGGCGACCAGCGGCCGCTCGGTGAAGGCCACCCGGTCGAGCAGGTCGTGCACCTTGTCCCGGACGGTGTGCAGGTAGGCGCGCGCCTCGGCGGGCGGCAGCAGCGGCAGGGCGGGACGGTCCCGTCGCGGCTGCTTGAACGCGTCGTACAGCTCGTCGATGTCGCGCCGGACCGGCTCGCGGCCTCCGACGTCACGGACCAGCCACAGCTCCTCCTGGTTGCCCACGTGGGCGAGATCCCAGACCAGCGGCGACATCAGCGGTGAGTGTTGGCGCAGCAGATCCGCGTCGTCGACCACCTCGGTGAGCAGCGTCGTGCGGGCACGCGCCCGTGCCAACTCCCCCGCGATCCGGTCGCGCAACCGCTCCCCGTCGGTGTGTTCCGTCGTGCTCGTACTCACCTGTCCCGCCCTCTCGTCGCGGCGGTCAACCGCCGTCGTAGTCCGTGTTGGATCTCGTCGTGGATGCCCGCCGGCAGGTCGAGCCGGGGCAGCGTGCGCAGGGCCAGGTCGAGCAGCGCCGCCGCGGCGGCGGCCAGCGCGGCGTCGGCCAGGCCGTGCCGGGCGGCGGCCGACCAGCGGTGCGCCACCGGCGCGGCGAGGGCGTGCGCCGCGCGCACGGTGCCCGGGTCGGTGAAGAGAGCGGTCAGCACCGCCAGCGGGAGCCGCCAGTCCCGGTCGGGCTGGGCGTCCAGGTAGCGCAGCTCCAGATAGCCGCGGGGACGCACGGGCGGGAAGAGGGTGCTGACGTGGTAGTCGAGGTCGTCGGTGGTGGGCGGTCGGGGCAACGCGCCGTCGAGCCAGTCGGCGAAGGTCACGCCGGGTGGCGCGGTCCAGTCCGTGCCGTGCCGGCGCAGACAGAGCAGGGGCGCGGCCAGCACGTACCGGATCCAGGTGGCGGTCGGATCCTCGTCGACGCGGCCGGGTGTCCAGACCGGGCGGGTGCGGGCCGGCTCGATGGCCAGCCAGGCGGCCATCCGCGCGGAGGCCCAGCCGGTGCGCCGCCCGGCGTGCCGGTGGGCCGACGCGAACACCGCGAGCAGCGGCGGCCCGACCGCGTGGGCGGCCGCCCAGCGTGCCGCGACCTGGTCCGGCTCACCGGCGTCGAGGCAGACCTGCAGGCCGGCGGTGCTGTACATCATGGTGCGGCCGGCCGCGCCGTGTTTGTCGAAGGCGCCGCGCATCGCGCGGTAGCGGGGTGTTTCCAGCACCGGGCGGGGCCGTCGGTGTGGGTCGATGCCGCTGCGGCCCAGGATCAGCCCGGCGGCGGCCAGCAGGTCGGTGACCTGGGCGATGTCGGCCTCGGTGGCCTGGATCAACGCGGTGACCGAGGGGCGGGGCGGGGTGGAGATCTCCACCTGGCCACCCGGCTCGAGGGTCACCAGGCCGCCGTGTCGCAGCGGCTCGGCGGGGCTTGTGGCATCCAGCGTGGCGGGGCTGTGCCGCCCCAGCGCCGCCCGTAGCCGCGTCGGGTCGACGGGGCGGGCGGGATCGGCGGCGTCGTGCACTGTCCATTCCAGTTCGACGCCGGTGAGTGTCGGTGGGCCGGTCTTGAAGCAGATCCGGGCGAGGTGCCGGCCCGCGGCCCCGGACTCGCGCAGGATGGCGCTGCGGTCCAACTCGGGTGACGTCACCAACGGTCGGGACCCCTCTCCGTGTGCCGACTCCGGGACACCGTGCCACCGTAAACCCACCCACCGACACCGTCGGGGCGTGCACGGCGCCACCCACCCCTGTCTAACAGACGAATTTCCCGCGTAGGGCGGAACGGAAACGCGCCGACCGCCGGTCGTTCACCGGGGCGCGGGGTGGCCCGTCGACGGAGGTGGCGCCTTGGGCTTCGCCGGCTCGGACGGCCGGGGTTCGGGCGCCATCCGCTGGCAGTACGCCGGGACCTCGGCGACGCCGCCGGCGGCGGCGACCAACCGCTCGAAGGCCCGCGTCCGCAGCGCCTGCTCCCGCTGTTCGGGCTTCTTGGCCTGCCACGAACGGCACAGGCCGGGCAACTCGCCGGGGGGCGCGCCAGGGGTGGACGGGTGACCCGGCGACGGCGGGCCGGGCGACGGCGGGCCCACCGGCGCGCCGGAGGACGGGTGACCCGGCGACGGTGGGCCGGGTGGCGCCGTCCGCTCGCCGGACGTGGAGCTCCGGTCGGGGCTCGACGACGTCCGCGTCGGCGCCGGTGCGACCGGGTCCGGCGTCCGGTCCAGGGTGACCGCGGCGAAGGCGGCGCCGGCCGTGGCGGTGGCCGCCACCGCGCCGATCCAGGCCACTGCGCCGGTGGTCAGGCGGCGACGGCCGGGCCGGTGGGGCACGGACGGCGCCGGATTGGCCCGGGCGGCCCGGAACGCGGCCAGCGCGGCCTCCTCGCCGGCCAACTCGCCGGACCGGGCCGGAGCGGCGGCGGCGGCGAGGACGCCGGCCACCGGGTCCGCCGGGGGTACGGGGGCCGGCGACGACGCCGCGTCGGCCCGGCGGGACTGGTACGCGGTGGCGTCCACGGCGGCGCGGGCCGAGTCGAGCAGCCGTTCGGTCTCGGCATGGTCGACGCGCCGGAACGGGTTCATCCAGAATCCCCTCACGTCAGCCGTCCGCCGGCTCGGCGTGCGGTGCCCGCAGGGGTGGGTTGCCGCCCGTGCGGGGTGGCGGCACCCCGTCGACCTCGACGGACGGCTCGGCCGCGCGCTGGCGCTCCAGCACTGCCGCGAGCCGTCGCAGACCACGGTGGGCGGCGGTCCGGACGGCACCGGCCCGACGGCCCAGCACCCGCCCGGCGGATCCCGCGTCCAGCCCGATCACGGCCCGCAGCAGGACTGCTTCGGCTTCGCGGGGAGGCAGGGTGGCGATCAGGGCCAGGGCGGTCTCGGTGCCGATCGTCTCGCTGGCGCCCTCGGCGGTGTCGGCCTCGCTGGCCAGGTCGACGAGCGCGTGCACCGGGACCGGCAGGGACGGTCGGCGGCGCAGCCGGCGCAGGTGGTCCATCGCCCGGTTGCGGGCGATGGTGACGGTCCAGGCGCGGAACTCGCCACCGGTGAAGGTGGGCAGGTCGCGGGAGATCTGCAGCCACGTCTCGGAGGCGACGTCCTCCGCGTCCGAGCCGACCAGGGCGGTCAGATAGCGCAGCAGGCCCGGTTGGAGGCTGCGGTAGAGCAGCCGGAACGCGTCCTCGTCCCCCGCCTGCGCCGCGCTGACCGCCTCCGACAGCTCGCCGGTCATCCGCGGCCCGCGGCTTGTCCGGCTCGCGGCGCGCTGCTCTGCCGCGGTGCGGCAGACCACGCGGTACGCATTGTCCGCCCGCTCCACACCCGCCCCCGCACCGCCCTCCGCCAATCTGGTCCCACCCGTGACCGAGGTCGTCGGGCCGGGGTCTCTGGTGGGCCCACGCCAGGGTAGCCGGCTCGGCGCGCCGACGGTCGAGGCGACCGGGGCGGCGCGAGCCGGGCTAACGCTAGGACGGGGCCACTGACGCGACAAGCCGGCACGTTGTCACGGAAGAGTGACAATTATCAACCCTCCGGGTCGGCGTGTCGTCATCACTGCCCGTGATCAGATCGCGCAAACCAGGCTGCGGCACACCTTTCGGCCACGACCGGCGAACGTCGCGCCGAAATATGTCACTTTTCGTCACGGCACGTTGTCGCAGCGTCACAACAACGGGATGTCCACACAGGTCAGCGGAATGCGCCGCCGCTGTCACTCGTTCGGCTGACGGCCCGTGTCACGCTCCCGCGCGCCACTCTGGGTACGGTATTGCGGTGTTGTCATCGGAGGTCGTGCTCAGCGGTCGGTACCGCCTGGACGAACGTGTCGCCACGGGCGGCATGGGCGACGTCTGGCTTGCCGCCGACCTGATCCTCGGCCGGCAGGTCGCGGTCAAGGTGCTGCTGCCGACACTGGTCTCCGACCCCGACTTCATCGCCCGGTTCCGGGCCGAGGCCCGGATCATGGCGGCGCTGCGGCACCCCGGCATCGTGCAGGTCTTCGACTGCGGCGCCGACGACCTGCCCGACGGCGCGGGTCGGGCGGACTACCTGGTCATGGAGTTCGTCGCCGGCGAGCCGTTGTCCAAGCGGATCGAGACGGCCGGCCGCCTCGACGTGGCCGAGACGATGTCGATCGTGGCCCAGGCCGCCGCGGCGCTGAACGCCGCGCACCGAGGCGGCATCGTGCACCGCGACGTCAAGCCCAGCAATCTGCTGGTGCTCGAGGACGGCACCGTCGTCCTGGTGGACTTCGGCGTGGCGCGCTCGCTCGACATCACCAGCATCACCAGCACCAACGCGGTGCCCGGCACCGCCCTCTACATGGCCCCCGAGCAGGCCGCCGGCCGACCGGTGAGCGGTGCCACCGACATCTACGCGCTGGGCGCGGTCACCTACTGCTGCCTCACCGGCAGTCCTCCGTTCACCGGCGACAACCCGCTCCAGGTTGCCGTCCGGCACCTCGACGACGAGCCGCCGGAGCTGCCGCACGAGATTCCGGAGGCGGTCCGCGCCCTGGTGTCCCGGGCCCTGGCCAAGGACCCGCAGGACCGCTTCAGCAGCGGCGCGGCGATGGCCGAGGCCGCCCGGACCGCTGTCACCGGCGGCGAGCCGCCGACCGCGATGGCGGCGGCCGTTCCGCTGCGCGACGCCGGGCCGGGCACCCGCACCGACGTGCCGGCTGGCGCGGCGGTGGCAGGCGCGGCCCAGACCGGGCGTGAGCGACGGCGGGGCCCCCTGGTCGGCGCGGCGGTGGCGGTGCTGGTGGCGCTGGTCGGGCTCGGGGTGGCACTGGCCACGACACACCGGACCAGCGAGGACCCGGCGGTCAACCTGCCGACCAGCTCGCCGACGGCGGCGCCGAGCGGCCCGTTGGACCTGCCCGCGGGCAACGAGCAGATCGCCACCGGTGGCCCGACGCGGCCCGACCGGCCGGTGGCGCCCGGCAACTCCCCCTCGACGTCGATCTCCGCCACACCGAGCGTGGCCCCCAGCCAGACGACCAGCCCGCCGACACCGGCGGTGCCGCCGACGATCACCACGGCGCCGACCACCACCCCGCCGAGCGCCCCGACGACCCCGCCGTCGGCGCCTCCGTCGACCGCGCCGGAGAGCCCGCCGACCGTCCCGGAGGGACCGGAGCTCAACTGAGCGCGCCGGTTTCGCCCAGCGCGGATAGTCCCACCAGCACCGATATCCCCAAAACGGACTTGGGTCGCCGAACACCCCTCTAGGCTCCTCAGCAGGTCATATCCACCATCTGCCGCGGGAGCCTGGGTGAACGCTGAAAAGCTGGTCGTGATCGGTCAGGGGTACGTCGGGCTGCCGCTGGCCATGCGCGCGGTGGAGGCGGGGCTGGACGTCGTCGGCCTCGACGTCGACGCCGACCGGGTGAAGCGTCTCGCCTCCGGCGAGTCGTTCGTCGAGGACATCCCGACCGACCGGCTGGGCCGTGCGTTGGGTAGCGGCCGGTACAACCCCAGCACGGAGTACACCGATGCCGAGGGCTTCGACATCTGCGTCATCACCGTGCCGACCCCCCTGCGCGACGGCACCCCCGACCTGAGCTTCGTCGAGCAGGCCGGGGTGGGCATCGGCCCGTACGTCCGCCCGGGGTGCACGGTGATCCTGGAGTCGACCACCTACCCGGGCACCACCGAGGAGTTGCTGCGCCCACTGTTGGAGTCGGCGAGCGGGCTGCGCAGCCCCGGAGACTTCCATCTCGGCTACAGCCCGGAGCGGATCGACCCGGGCAACCCGACGTGGCAGTTGGAGAACACGCCGAAGGTCGTCTCCGGCGTGGACGCGGCGTCGCTGGCCAGGGTGGACGAGTTCTACCAGCGCCTCGTGGAACGCACAGTGCCGGTGGGCTCGACCCAGGTGGCCGAGCTGACCAAGCTGATCGAGAACACCTTCCGCCAGGTCAACATCGCGCTGATCAACGAGCTGACCATGCTCTCGCACCACCTCGACATCGACGTCTGGCAGGCGATCGACGCCGCCGAGACCAAACCGTTCGGCTTCCTGCCGTTCCGACCCGGGCCCGGAGTCGGCGGGCACTGCCTGCCGATCGACCCGTGCTACCTGTCCTGGCAGGTCAAGCGCCGCCTCGGCCGGCAGTTCCGGTTCATCGAGCTGGCCAACGACATCAACCACGAGATGCCCGAGCACGTCGCGCAACGGATCATGGCGGGCCTGAACCGGGACGGCCGGGCCGTCAGCGGCGCCCGGCTGCTGCTGCTCGGTCTGGCGTACAAGAAGAACACCGGCGACATGCGCGACTCCCCCGCTGTCGACGTGGCCCTCCGGCTGCGGGCGCTGGGCGCCGAGGTGCACGCTGTCGAGCCGTACGCCGAGGCGCACCACATCCCGGCCGGGGTCGCCGTGGTCGGGCTCACCGAGCAGGAGGTCCGCGCCGCCGACGCGGTGGTGGTGGTCACCGACCACGACAGCTTCGACTACGACCTGGTGGTCCGGCACGCGCGCTACGTCTTCGACACCCGCAACCGGTGCGTCGGCCCGATGGTCGAGCGCCTGTAGACCCGGCACCGCTGGCCGGTCCCGCCGCCGGGGAAGACGGCGGGGCCGGCCGGCGGATGTCCGTCTTTCCGTCCCGGCCGGCCGGGCCCGTCGCCGGGGCCGGCCGGCAGCATCGCTCACTGGTCAGCGAGCGCCTCGACGACCGGGCGGGACAGGGCCCGACGGGCCGGCAGGACCGAGGCGAGCAGGGCGGCCAGCACCGCGACGCCGAGGATCAGCCCGAGCTGGCCGAGCGGCAGCACCACGTGGAAGTCTCCGCCGAGTCGGCTCAACAGGGCCATCGCGGAGGCGCTGACGCCGGTGCCCAGCCCCACGCCGAGCACCGCACCGACAAGCGCCATCAGCACCGCCTCGACGGCGAGCACCGCCCGCATCCGTCCGCGGGTGAGCCCGACCGCCCGTAGCACGGCGTTCTCCCTGGTCCGCTCGACCACCGAGAGGCTCAGCGTGTTCGCCACACCCACCAGGGCGATCACCACGGCCAGGCCGAGCAGCGCGGTGACGAAGGCGAGCAGCATGTCCACCGTGCCGGTGAGCATCTTCTTGTACGCGCCCTGGTCCATCAGGTTCACCGTCGGGTAGCGGGCCAGCACCGCCTCGATCACGTCCCGGGCCTGCTCGGCGCTCACCCCGGCGGCGGGGTCGATCTCGGCCAGGAAGCCCCGCTGACCGGGGAAGAGCGCGGCGAAGTCCGCGTCGGCCATGTCGATGACGTGACCCGCGGGCGCGCCGTCGGCGGGCGTGTCGTCGGTGACCACCGCCGCCACCCGGAACGACCGCTGCGCGACGGTCACCGGGGAACCGACCCGCAGGCCGCGTGCCTGCGCCAACTCCCGGTGCACAAGCACCTGCCCGGGTCCGACCCGGGTGGCGTCGCCGGCCAGCACCCCGCCCAGTGTCCGGCCGACCAGCGCCGGGTGGGCCGCCCGGATCTCGACGTCGGCGACGACAGTGTGGCGCTGCTCGTGCACCACCCCCAACTCGGGGCGCCCGGCCAGCTCGCCGGTGAGCGCGGCAGGGAGGTCCTGACCGATTCCGCTGACCACGAAGTCCGTTCCGATCTGCGCGTCCACGCTGCGCTCGATGCCTTCCTTGGTGCTGCTCGCGCCGACCATGAAGGCCGACACCAGTCCGATCCCGATCACCAGGGCGGTGGCGGTGGCGGCGACCCGCCGCGGGTTGCGGACAGTGTTTGCCACCGCCAGCGCGCCGGTGGCCCCGAGCACGCGACGGGCCGGCCAGCCGAACACCCGGGCCAGCGCCGGGACGAGCACCGGCCCGAACAGCACGATCCCGAAGAAGGTCAGCACCCCGCCCGCCGCCACCAGCACCACCTGGCCGGCGCTGGCGGCGCCGGCCAGCGCGGCCACACCGGCGGCCAGCAGCACCGCGCCGAAGGCCAACCGAAGTCGACCGGCGCCCCGGCTCGGCTGCACCGCCGCGTCGGTGAGCGCGGCCACCGGCGCGATCCGGGTGCCCCGCCAGGCCGGCAGCAGGGCGGCGCAGACGGTGAGCCCGGTGCCCAGCAACAGGCCGGTGAGCACCGTCGAACCGCGCACGGTCAGGCCGCCGACGCCCGGTACGTCCAGTTGGGACATCAGCTGCCGCAGTCCACCGGCGAGGGCCACCCCGAGCAGCACCCCGGCCGCGGAGGCGACCAGCCCGAGGACCGCCGACTCCAGCAGGGCGGCCCGGAAGACCTGCCCCCGGGTGGCGCCGATCAGGCGGAGCAGCGCGGTGCGCCGGGTGCGCTGGGCCAGCACGATCGCGAAGGTGTTGGCGATCACGAAGCCGGCCACCACCACGGCGACCGCCACGAAGATCAACAGCAGCATCCGGAACTGGTCCACGTTGCGGACCGCCTCCTCGACGGCGTCGTCGAGGATCTGCTGACGACTCTTCACTGTGGCTTCACCGCCGGCCACGGCACGCACCCGCTCGGTCACCGCCGGGACGGAGGCGCCCGGTCGGGTCGCCACCATGACGCGGCCGTAGCCCCGCTCGCCGGTGAGGGCCAACGCGTCCGGCCCGACCAGACCGACGAACGGGCCGCCGACGTCGCGGACGGTGCCGGCCACGTCGACGGTGCCCACCAGGGTGTACGGGCGGGCCGCGCCGCCGCTGCCGCCGACGCGGACCTCGGCGCCGAGGGCGAAGCCCTCCTCGGCCACCGTCGGCGCGTCGAGCACCACCTCCCCGGGCCGGTCGGGCAGTCGGCCGGCGACCACGTCGTACGAGCGCAGAGCCTGCTCGGTGGGGATGGCCACCAGCATGGTGAAGCCGAGCACCGGACGGCCGTCGGCGCCGACGATCCCGGCGGTGTTCGTCAGCTCGCCGGCCGCGGCGGCCACCCCGTCGACCGCACGCACCCGGTCGACGAGGGCCGGGGACAACAACTCCCGGCCGGCCGAGTAGACACCCAGGTCGGTGTGCCTGTCGAAGGTGCCGGCCCGCTCGTACGCCCCGGCGCGCATCCCGTCGACGAAGATCATCGTGCCGGCGACGAACGCGACACCGAGCACGACGGCCAGCGCGGAGAGCAGCATGCGCAGCGCCTCGGCACGCAACGAGCGCAGGGTCAGGCGGATCATGCGGGGCTCCCGGTGCAGGTGGTGGATCGGACCCCTCCGACGCTATGGCCGCGACGGGTCGGTTGATCTCCACCTGCGCGCTCGACCTGCGTGCGCCCCGGGTCGCGGTGCGCCCGCCACCCGCTACGACCCAGGTCGTACGCGGCGTCATCCGCCGGGTGTCACAAGCCCGCTCTCGTACGCCAGGACCACCGCCTGGACCCGGTCGCGCAGCTGGAGTTTCGCCAGGATCCGACCGACGTGGGTCTTCACCGTCGCCTCGGCCACGTGCACCCGGGCGGCGATCTCCGCGTTGGACAGGCCCTGGGCGACGAGCAGCAGCACCTCCCGTTCCCGCTCGGTGAGCTGGGTGAGGCGGGGGTCCGCGCTCGGGGTGGCGCCGAGCTGCCCGGCGAACCGGTCCAGCAGCCGCCGGGTGATCGACGGGGCGACCACCGAGTCGCCCCGGGCCACCACCCGGATCGCGGCCAACAGCTCCTCCGGCGGGACGTTCTTGAGCAGGAACCCGCTCGCCCCGGCCTGTAGCGCGGCGAACGCGTCCGCCTCGGTGTCGAAGGTGGTCAGCACCAGCACCCGGGGCGGGCCGGCGGGCCGGTCGGCGCAGAGCCGCCGGGTCGCCTCCACGCCGTCCATCGTCGGCATCCGGATGTCCATCACCACCACGTCGGCCTCGGTGCGGGCGAGCACCCGCAGGGCGTCGGCACCGTCGATCGCCTCCCCGACCACCTCCAGGTCGGGCTGGGAGTCCAGCACCATCCGGAACCCGGCGCGGACCAGCGCCTGGTCGTCCACGATCACCACCCGGACCGTCATGCCGCGATCACCTCCGTTGCCGGCTCCGACGGTAGCGGTAGCCGCACTTCGAGCTGCCAGCCCCCGGCCGGCCGGGGGCCGGCGGTGAGGCTGCCGTCGTACACCGTCACCCGCTCCCGCATCCCGAGGAGACCGTGACCGCCGGACGGCGCCGGGCTGACCAGCGGGCGACCCCGACCGTCGTCGCGCACCCGGACCGCGACGGCCCCGGCGGTGTGGGTCAGCGCGACCTCGACGCCGGCGCCGACGCCGGCGTGCTTGAGCGCGTTGGTCAGCGCCTCCTGCACCACCCGGTAGACGGTCAGCTCCAAACCCGGAGGCAGGGCCGGCTGCTCGCCGGTGACGGTGCTGCGGATGTGCAGCCCGGCGTCACCGAACCGGGCCAGCAGGTCGGGAAGCTCGGCCAGCGCCAGACGCCGGTGCTCCGGGTCGGCGGCCGCCACGAGCCCGTCGCCGCCGGACGGACCGGCGTCGCGCAGGACGCCGACCAACCGCCGCATCTCCTCCAGCGCCGCCCGGCCGGTGTCCGCCACCACCTTCACTGCGGTGCGGGCCTGGGTGGGGTCACGGTCGAGCATGAACCGGGCGCCGTCGGCCTGGACGATCATCACCGCCAGGCTGTGGGCGACCACGTCGTGCAGCTCACGGGCGATCCGGGTGCGCTCCTCGGCGACCGCCGCCCGGGACTCGGCCTCCCGTTCACGTTCCAGGGTGGTGGCCCGTTCCTCAAGGCTGAGCACGTAGAGCCGGCGGGTCCGCACGTTCAGCGCGACCAACCACACCGCGCCGGTGACAAGCGCGTACCACAGCGCGGTCACCCACCAACTGATGACACCGGGGGTCTGCACGGCGGCGAGCAGCACTCCCACGGCGGCGGCCGCACCGGCGAGCACCGCGGCGCGCAGCCGCTCGCCGTACTTCACCACGCTGTAGAGCGCGACCAGGACGGCGACGTCGAAGGGCAGCGGACCCCACTGGGCGATCACCTGCACCAGGCCGAGCGCGGCGATCACCACGGTCACCGCGCCCGGGTGCGCGCGGCGGAACAGCAGCGCCACCGCCATCCCCGCAGCCACCAGCGCGGCCGCCCAACCGCCCGCCAGGTTCGCCGCGCCGGCCAGCCCGATGAGGGCCACCACCGCGGAAACGGCCACGTCGAAGGCGACGCCGCGCAGCGGGCGACCGAACATCGTGCGTCTCACGGTCACCCAGCGTACGTGCCGGGACTCGCGGCCCGCGCGCCTCGCCCGGGTCAAGCCGTACGCGATCCGGGCGACCGGCCCGACGCTCAGCGGGCGAGGACCTCGCGCATCCGGTCGATCTCGACGGTCTGCTCGGTGGCGACCGAGGTGGCGAACTCGTTGAGCGTGAGGTCGGAACCGACGGTGAGCAGGTTGGTGGCCATCTCGATGGCGCCCTGGTGATGCTCGGTCATCATCCGGACGAAGAGCTTGTCGAAGTCGGCGCCCCGGCTGGCGGCGAGCTGCCGCATCGCCTCGGGCGACTGCATGCCGCGCATGGCGCCGTGGTCGTGCCCCTCGACCTCCGCCGGAAGGCCGCGGGTCTGCAACCAGCCCCGCATCATGCCCATCTCCGGGCCCTGGCTGGCCCGGATGCGCTCGGCGAGGGCACGGATGTCAGGGTCGGCCGCACGGTCCGCGGCGAGTTCCGCCATCGCGAGGGCCTGCGCGTGGTGCGGGATCATCATCCGGACGAACAAGACGTCCAACGAGTTGTGCGGCGCGGGACCGGCGTCGCGGACCTCGTGGGCCGCGCGGGTGGCCGCTGCCTCACCCGGGCGGCCGGGCGCGATGACGGTCAGGTCGGTGGGGACCGGGCTGACCGTCGGCGAGGCGGACGCGGGCGCGGAGGCCGACTGGGCGGCGCCCGTCGCGGCGTCGCCCCCGGGACGGCTCACGAGGAAAGCCACAAGCGCGAGCACGACCGCCAGTGTGACGATCGCCAGGGTTCGTGCGCGCCGATCGGTCATGGGCCACTCCCGGGAGTCGAGGTCACCGCGATGCTATCCATTGACGCAGGCACTTCGATGTGACCGCGGTCACATCGACGTTCATCGCCGAACGGTAAGGTGTCGACCATCATCTTCCCCTTGCGAAGGGCCTCGCCGATGATCAAACTCCACATGCCACGGCTACGACACCTGCGCATCGTGGCGCTCGCCACAACCGGGCTCCTCGTCGCCAGCGCGCTCGTCGCCCCGGCCAGCAACGCCCAGGTGGCGTCGCGGTCTGCCCCCACCACCAACACGATCCCCGGCGTCGACGAGATCGTCAGCAGTCCCAACCTGCGGCAGATCGCCAACGTGCCCAAGGTCGCCCCACTGGACGCGACAAACAGCGACATCGCCTTCCAGGGCAAGTACGCGTTCGCCGGCAACTACAACGGCTTCGTCATCTACGACATCTCGCGGCCCAACGCCCCGACGGTCACGGCCCGGGTGCTCTGCCCGGGGTCGCAGAACGACATCTCCGTCCACGGCGACCTGCTCTTCCTCTCCACCGACTCGTCGCGCAGCGACGACTCCTGCAACAGCACCACGCAGGGGGCGGACGTGAAGGGGTCCTGGGAGGGCATCAAGGTCTTCGACATCAAGGACAAGGCCAACCCGCGGTACATCAAGTCCGTCGAGACGGCCTGCGGCTCGCACACCCACACCCTGGTGCCGGGCAAGGACCGCAAGGCCATCTACCTGTACGTCTCGTCGTACAGCCCGCGGGCCGAGTTCCCGGACTGCCAGCCGCCGCACGACTCCATCTCGATCATCAAGGTGCCGCTGAAGAAGCCCACCGACGCGGCAGTGGTGGCGACGCCGAACCTCTTCCCGGACGGCGGTTTCCCCGGCAGCGGGACCGGCTCGGCGACGACCGGTTGCCACGACATCACCGCCTACCCGTCGAAGGACCTGGCCGCCGGCGCCTGCATGGGTGACGGCATCCTGCTCGACATCAAGAACCGGGAGGCGCCCCGGGTCATCAACCGGGTCCGGGACACCGTCAACTTCGCGTTCTGGCACTCGGCCACCTTCAACAACTCCGGCACCAAGGTGGTCTTCACCGACGAGCTGGGCGGCGGCGGGGCGGCGACCTGCAACGAGGCCATCGGACCGAACCGGGGCGCGGACGCCATCTACGACATCACCGGCCGCGGCAACACCCGGACGATGACCTTCCGCAGCTACTACAAGATCCCCCGGGTCAACGCCGACACCGAGAACTGCGTGGCGCACAACGGCTCGCTGGTCCCGGTGCTCGGTCGGGACATCATGGTCCAGGCGTGGTACCAGGGCGGCATCTCGGTCTGGGACTTCACCGACTCGGCCAACCCGAAGGAGATCGCCTTCTGGGAGCGCGGCCCGCTCTCGGCCGACACGTTCGTCGGCGGCGGCACCTGGTCCGCGTACTACTACAACGGCCACATCTACTCCAACGACATGGTGAAGGGCCTGGACGTCCTGGAGCTGAACGACTGGCGCACCTGGACGGCCAAGCTGACCCGCTACAACGAGCTCAACGTGCAGACCCAGCCCAGCTACCTGGGCTGGTAGGCACCGCGCACCACACCGGGCCCGGTTCCCCCGATCCACGGGGGACCGGGCCCGGCCACGCGGGTGCGGCCCGTCACCCGGGCGGAGGTTGCCGGCCAGCCGGCCGGCAGCTGTGCCACCGTGGGCAGACGTGAAGCCCGCAGCCCCGCCCGAGCCGTCCGTGCGCTGGCACCCCCATCCGCTCGACCTCGTGGCTGTCGTCCTCGCGGTGGCTGGCGCGGGCTGCGCGCTGAGCGGGCTGCTGCCGCGGGCGGAGGCCACCGCCACCCTGCACCGAATCCTGCCGCTACTGCTCTTCCTGGGCACCGTGATCGTGCTCGCCGAGCTGACCGCCGTGGCCGGCGTCTTCGACGTGCTGGCCAGCCGACTGGCCATCGCCTCCCGCGGCAGGTGGGCGGCGCTGTGAGCTGGGCCCACTCTCCATCACTATTGAGGGATTCTCGGCCTGTTGCGGTGTATGCCCGTCGAAGGCGTGTTAGCGGCCTCGTGGGCGAGATGACCGCTTATGCTGGCCCGACACCGACACGAGTGGGAGACCCGATGACATCGCACCGCGAGCTGGACACCGCCCAGACGGCCACTTCGGACTACCGGCCGCCGACGATCCAGCGCCTGGGCACCCTCGCCGAGCTGACAAAGGGCGGCACCGTCGGTCCGGACGACGGCCTGGGTGGCGGCGGCGACGGTTCACTCTGACCCGTCACCGTGGGAGGACCGCCGTTGCTCACGATCCGCCGGGCACAGCGTCGGTTCGGCCGTCGGGTGATCTTCACCGACCTGGACCTCGACGTCCCGGTCGGTGCCCGGGTGTTCCTGGGCGGCAGCAACGGATCCGGGAAGACCACGCTCCTGCGGTGCCTGTCCGGCACGCTGACCCTCAGCGCCGGACAGGCCACCGTCGGCGGCCACCCGGTCGGCTCACTGCCCGCCCGACGCCTGACGGGCGTCTGCCTCGCCCCGGAACAGGGCCTCTACGAGCAACTGTCGGCGCGGGAGAACGTGGCTCTCGTCGCCCGACTCCGGTTGCCACGGCGGGCCGTCCGCGCCGCCGTCGCGCGGGTCGAAGCCGAACTGGACCTGGCCGGCTACGCCACCGTCGCCGTGCAACGGTGCTCGGCGGGGATGCGGGCCCGGGTCAGCATCGCGCGGGCCCTCGTCGCCGAGCCCACGCTGCTGCTCCTCGACGAGCCGGGCCGCTCCCTCGACGAGACGTCGAGGGAGCTGTTGTGGCAGGCGCTCGACCGGCGGCCCGAGCTGAGCTGCGTGATCGCCTCGCACCTCGCCGACGACCGCGCACGGTGCCAGTCCGCCCTGACCCTCACGGCGCCCCGATGACGACACCGACCACCTCGGCCGCGACCACCAACCGACCGGTCGGTCGCCGGGCCGTCGGGGCCGGTCCGCTCGCGATGATCCTCGCCCTGGTCCGCCGCGACCTCGGCGACCCGCGGCAGTTCCGGCTGCCACTGCTGCTGGACCTCACCTTCGGGGTGCTGAACCTTGTCGTCTTCCTGTTCATCTCCCGGGTGCTCACCCCCTCCTCCGGCACCGACCTCGCCCACTCGCCCAGCTACTTCGACTTCGTGGCGGTCGGCATCACCTTCCTGCTCGTCCTGCAGACCGCCACCACACAACTGACCGGCCGGGTGATCCGGGAACAGCGCGGCGGGACACTGGAGATGCTGGCCGCCCAACCCGTGCCGGTCACCGCGCTGGCCATCGGGACCGCCGGCTACCCCTTCCTGTTCGCCCTGCTGCGTTCCTGCGTCTACCTGGCCGTCCTCGGCAGCGTGCTCGGCCTGCGTACCGACCGGACCGACTGGTGGGGAGTCGCGGTGCTACTGGTCGCCGGCACCGCCTCGGTGCTCGGCATCGGCATCGCGCTCGCGGCGTTCACCGTCGCGGTCGGGCACGGCGACGCCGCCGCCCGGCTGTTCGTCGTCGGGCTCACCTTCGTGTCCGGCACGTACTTCCCGGTCTCCGAACTCCCCGGTCCCCTGCCGGGGCTGACCGCCGCGCTGCCCAGCCGGATCGCCCTGGACGGCCTGCGCGCCGCGCTGGCCGGCGGTGACTGGGCCTGGTCGGCCGGCGCGCTGTTCGGCGCCACAGCGCTCCTGTTACCGCTGTCGAGCTGGGCCTTCGCGGGCGCGCTGCGGGTCGCCGCCGGCCGCGGCGCCCTGAAACGCGATTGAGGTACGACATGCTCCGTCCGACACCGTTCGACCTCGCCACCGGGACGTTGCTCGGTGTCGCCGCGCCACTGCCGCGTCAGCCCGTGCCGGCCGGCGTACCGGACCCGTTGGACGCGCTCGACGCCGCCGTGCTGGCCGGCCTGACCCGCCCGCCGTGCGTCGTCAGCTTCTCGGGCGGGCTGGACTCGTCGCTGATCCTGGCGGTGGCCGTCCGGGCGGCCCGCCGGGAAGGGTTGCCCGACCCGGTCCCGGTGACCTGGCGGTTCACCGCGGCCCCCCGCGCCGACGAGTCGGACTGGCAGCAACGGGTGATCAGGGCACTGGGGATCGGCGGGTCGTGGCAGATCCTGCGGGCCGACGACGATCTGGACCTGGTCGGGCCGGTGGCCCGCCGGCTGTTGCACCGCCACGGGGTGGTCCATCCGGTCAACCTGCACCTGCACCTGCCCATCGCCGAGTTGGCCACCGGCGGCGCGCTGCTCACCGGCGCGGGCGGCGACCAGATCCTGGCCGGGTGGCGTCGCCCACCGGCGACCTCGCTGCGCGGCCGGCTGTGGTGGCTACGGCACACCGCGCGTACCCGGCGGGGGCCGGCGGAGGTCTTTCCGTGGCTGCGTGCGACTGTCGCGCGGGAGGCGCACCGCGCGCAACGCGCGGAGTGGCGCGCCGAACCGCGCCGCCTGCGGCAGCGGATCGCCTGGCACACCCGGCGGCGGGACCTCCGGATGACCTGCTCGACGCTTGCCGCGTTGGCCGCCGAGCACCAGGCGACCACGATTCAGCCGCTGCTCGACGACGCGTTCCTGGCCGCGCTGGCGGTGCGCTGCGGCGACCACCGCGGAATCGGCCGGGACCGGCTGCTCGCGGAGATCGTCCGGGGCGCCCTCCCGAGCGAGGTCACCGCGCCGCGCCGCAAGGCCCGCTTCCTCGAGGTGTTCTTCCGGGCGCCGACCAGGGAGTTCGTCCACGGCTGGGACGGCACCGGCGTCGACGAGGAGTTGGTGGACGCGGAGAGCCTTCGCCGGGTCTGGTCCCACTGGCCGATCCCCGGCGGCACCGCCAGCCTGGTCCAACAGCTCTGGCTGGCCGCCAACCCGCCCGACTCCGCCCGCCGGCCGGAGCGTGCCGACATCGACGTGGAGGTCAAGTCGTGACAGAGCAAGAGATCGTGCACCGGGTCGACCCGGACCGGGTGGCCTGGCGGGTCGCCGGTGACGAGGTGGTCGTGCTGGACACCCGCGACTCGGTCTACTTCGGATTGGCTGCCACCGGGGCGCTGCTGTGGCAACGACTGGCGACCGGGGCCACCACCGCCGAGCTGGTCACGGCACTTGTGGAGAGCGCCCCGGTGGACCGGGAGCGGGCCCGAGCCGACGTGGCCGCGTTCCTGGCGGACCTTCGCGGGCACGGGCTGCTGGTGCAGCGGCCCTGACCGATCCTCGCCGCCCGGGCGGGCGGACACCGGGCGCGGCCGGGCGGGTCGGCGCGAGCAGCCGCACCGCCGCCCGCCCGGGCGGTCGGGACGGGAGAACGGCGGTCAGCCGCGATCGCTGCGCTGGGCCGCGCGCACCTCGCTCAGCGCGGCCGGGAGCCGCCCGGCGTTGCGGGCCAGCCGGCCCAGGTGCGCCAGCAGCAGGCCGACCGGGCCACGTCGGGCCAGCGGGCTGGCGTGCCGCATCGACGCCGACGTCGGGAACAGCCGCGGGCCCAGGTGCCGCAGTCGAGCGGCCACACCGGACAGTTCGGCGAGCTGCGCGATCGTCAGGGCGGCGGGCGAGGCGTGCTGGGCCCGCAACCACAGCGCCGGCGTGCCCTGTCGGGGCAGGGCCAGCGTGGCGGCCACTGCCGCGCCCGCCGTGGTCAGGCGCAGGCCGAGCGCGAACGACGGCAGGGCGCCGGTCAGCACGGCGAAACCGGCCGCCGATCGCCAGGTGTCGACGGGAAAGACCTCCAGCGCCCGGCGCAGGTCGGCACGCGGCCGGTCGGAGCGGCCCGGCGCGGCGGCGTGCAAAGCCACCAGCAGGGCTGCGCCGACCTCGTCCGGCACCGCGACCCGGCCGCCGGCCAACCTGATCCGTTCCGCCGACGGCCACAGCCCGGCCCACAGCGCCTCCGGATCGGCCACCCCGTGAAAACCGCGGTGCAGGTCGATGGTGAGCGACAGCGGGCCGGGCAGCCGCCACGGTCGCTCGTACCAGTGCGACAGGTGGTCGGGCCGGCCCTCCGGGAACGCGCTGTGACAGCCGAGGTCGGCCAGCGTCCGCTGCGCGAGGCCGAACGAGCCGGGCGCGACAAGCAGGTCGATGTCGGTGTAGACCCGGTGCCGCCGCTGGCCCAGCCGGTGGGCCAGCCCGGCACCCTTGAGCAGGACGGCTTCCACGCCGCGTTCGGCCAGCGCGGCGGTGACGCGGACCGCGGCCGTGTCGAGGCTCAGGCAGCGGACCGCCTCCGGCACGGCGCTCACCGGGTCGCGCCCACGGCCGAAGTGGCGGCGACGGTGTCGGCGAGCAGCCGGTGGGTGTCGTCGAGGGCGGCCCAGTCGCGCGGCCGGGTCAGCTCCCACGCCGGCCGGGCGGCGAGCGACAGCAGCACCGCCGGGTCGGAGGGCAGCTGCCCGAACGACCGCTGGCTGGCGAGCCGCGCCAGCAGGGTGGCGCCGGGCAGCCGGGTCAGGGTGAGCGCGGTACCCCAGCGCAGGAACAGCCAACCGCCCAGGGGAACCCGGGGCGCGATCGGGGGCAGGCCCACCCGCAGCCGGCCGCCGGCCCGGACCGGCCGGGTGGGCACTGCCGCGCCCGGCACGGGCTGGCGCAGGTCGACGCAGCGGGGGCCGGCGAAGGCGTCGACGCGGTCGACGACCAGGATGTCGTCGGTCAGGATCGGCACACCCCGGGCGGCCAGGGCGGCGAGCAGGCTGCTCTTGCCGGCGGTACGCGGCCCGAGCACCGCCCAGGCCCGACCGGCGAGCACGAACGCGCCACTGTGGAACGTCTCCCGACCGGTCCACCGGTTGACGGTCGTCGCCACCGGCGCGAGGTACGGGTGGGCCAGCACGTCCGCAGCGAGCGGTGGTCCGTAGAAGGTGGCGGTGCCCCGCAGCCGGTCCACGCAGAGAGTTCGACCGTCGGCGAGGATCCGGGTGCCCCGCCTGTCGTTCAGGGGCACCGGCGGTGGTGGCGGTGTGTTCCGCTGGCCGACCCGTACGGCGGGCCACCCGAGGGCGGCGCCGTCGGCCGGTGGCAGCTCGGTCACCCCGTCCAGCCCGTGCACCCGCAGCCCGTACACGCCTCGTCCGGCTGTCGGCATGATCTCCCCGCTCATTGTCTGGTCAACGATCATGGACGGCGACGCGGTGCGGGTGGCGCTCGTGGTGACGCGCCACCCGCCCGCGTGCCCGACGAGCGTCAGCGCAGCTTGCCGCTGACCAGGCGCAACTTGTCGGATTCGGCGAGCCGGCGGGCCTCGGCCTTCTGCCGGGCCGGCGTCCCGCTGCCCTTCCGGTCCAACGCCGCCACGACGGGTGCGGGAGTGCCGCCCAGCGCGTCGATGTTGTAGCCGACCCAGAAGGGCCCGAGCGTGTCGACGGCGAACGTCAGGGCGATGTGCACCGACGCGCCGGGCGCCAGACCGCCCAGCTCGAGCGGGATGCTCAGGGTCGTGCACAGACCGCCACCGGGTGGACTGGTGGCCGGCGCGTCCATCGACAGGTTGCGCACCACAAGAGTCCGCCCGTCGCTGACGGTGATCGAGTTGGTCGGCATCGGCGGGTTGATCAGGCGCAGGTGGGAGTAGACGGCCGGAGTCGTACCGCCGGGCAGCGGAGCGCCGTTCACCTGGCTGAGGCTGCTGATCCGGACCCGAGCCTGGGTGATCGGGTAGAGCGACCGGTTGGTGATCGTCCGCCGGATGACCAGCCGGCCCGGAGCGCGTACCCGGTTGGGTTCGGCCGACTGGGCCACGTTCGGGTCGAGCAGGGTCGACTGCATCGAAGCGTTCTGCTCGTAGATGCCGAGGCTGTTGTGGGGCGACGGTGAGCCCAGGGCGGACGGTACCCCGTTGATCGGCCCGTGCACGGTGGCCGCCAGCCGGAAGTCTGTCGCGTTGTCGTTGGTGTCGTGGGGCACGGCGGCGACCCTGAAGCGGATCCAGGCGAAGTTCACGAACGGTGGGCTTCCGAAGGGCGGCAGGGCCTTGCCCTCGACGTAGCCGGGCGTCGAGCCGGCGGCGTCGGTGACCGTCTGCGCGGTGTCCGGGGCGATCAGTCGAATGCCCCCCTGACCGAGGCTCGGCACGACGAGGTCGGGTTGGATGTTGGTGAGGGAGTAGTCGCTCGCCGCCAACAGCCACCCTCGGTTCGGCGGCAGTGCGCGCTCGGTGCCGGGGATCGTCACGGAGAGACCCCCGGGCGCCTGCACCTTGAAGCCGGCGATCGGCAGGGTCAACGCTGTGGTGTTGACCACCGAGACGAACTGGTCGGCGACGCCGGCGATGCCGGACTGGGCGAACTGCTCGATCAGCAGTTGCCCGGACGCGGCGGAGACCTCGATGGTGACGGTGTTCGACACGGCCTCGGCGTTCGGGTTGACGCCGTCGTACTGGACCCGGAAACGGTTGAGCCCGAACGCGGGCATCTGGAGGTCGAACGAGGCGACGTTGAGCGCCAGCGGGAAGGTGCCCAGCGGGGTCTCCACGCCGTTGGGCAGCTCGTCGACGAGCGACACGGTGCCGTTTGCCACACCGGGCCCGACCAGGACCTCGAAGTGCACCGGGGTGCCGAAGGTGACGGCGTTGGTGGACGCGGTCAGCGTGACAGTGCTGGCCGGCTGGATGACGATCCGGACCGGTTGGGTGGCGACGAACCCGTTGGCGTCCGTCACCTGGATGGTGGATAGGTACGCCCCGGCCACTGTGGGCCGTCCGGAGAGCAGTCCGGCGTCCGGAGCGAGACTCAGACCGGGCGGCAACGACCCCGCCGCGATGCCCCAGGTGAACGGGGCGGTGCCGCCGGTGACGGCGAGCTGGTCGGCGTACGGGGCGCCGACCTCACCCAGCGGTGGCGGCGGGAAGTGCAGCACGGGCGCCTTGTTGACGGTCAGCACGACCAGCCGGGTGCCGGTCTTGCCGGCGGAGTCGACCACCCGGACCACCACCGGGTAGACGCCCTCGTCGGTGGGGACGCCGGAGATGCCGTTGCTCACCGGGTTCAGGCTCAGCCCCGGCGGGAGCGTCCCGGACGCCAGCGACCAGATGTACCGGGGCACCCCGTGAGTGACGTTCAACGTCGCGGTGTAGGCGACGCCGACGGTGGCGGAGGCCGGCGAGTTGAACAGCAGCGTCGGGGAGATGTTGGCGGTGACCTCGTGCGACGGGGCCGATTCCGGCCCGGTCCCCGCCACGGTGCGGGCGGCCACGGTGAACCGGTAGGCGACCGTCGGGGTCAGACCGGTGACGGTCTGCGTGCTGGCCGGGCCGAAGGTCTGGGTGGCCTGACGCACCCCGGCGACCCACGGGGTGACCTCGTAGCCGGTGATGGGCGCCCCGCCGTCCGGGCCGGGCGTCCAGCTCAGCAGCGCCGTGGCGGTGTCGGCGGTGACCGCGATGATGGTCGGCGCGTCCGGCAACGCCATGATCTTGGCGGCGGCGGAGGGTTTGCTTGTCGGGCCGGTGCCCTCCGCGTTTCGCGCGGCGACCGTGAAGGTGTAGGTGCCCCTGGCGGTCAGCCCCTCGACCTTCTGGGTTGTCGTCGACGCGTCGAAGGTCACCGTCCTCGTCGTCCTACCGTTGCGGTACGCGGTGACCACGTAGCCGGTGAGGGCGGAGCCGTGGTCGGCGGGCGCCTGCCACGTGACAGTGGCCGTGCCGGCGCGCCAGAACGCGTTCGGTCGGGCCGGGGCGGCCGGTGGCTGCGCCGGGGCGGCGCGTTGCGTGGTGACAGCCGGCGCTGTCACCGGCGCCGTCAGCGGTGTGGGGGTACGACTCGGGGCGCGCGCCGCGGCCGCCGTGGGTGCGACGAGCAGACCGACGATCAGCGCCAGGATTGCGGCGCAGGCCGTGACGGCCCGTGGACGGGCACGGAGCACTGGGGACATGAATGTTTTCTCCCTCTCCCGGGGATGAGGACCACCGCGGATGGGGGGAGACAGGCGACCGGCTGACAGTCCTGTGGCGGCCACGCGTCTGATGCCCCCGGCCGCAGGGCAACTGGCGGAAACCCGACTGTCGCTCACGGAACGGCTTTCACGTGCTGAGCGACGAGCCTCTATCTACTTCTACCAGTTTTCCCAGCTCAGACGACATCTCGGCGATGGGAGTGTCGTAACGTGGGCGGTGGCTGTCCGGAACCCGACTGCCGTCGGGTGACCGGTTCGGCGACCCGACGGCACGGGCGCGTCAGTCCCGGCGCACCGCGAGCTGAAGCTCGGTGACGCCCTTCTCCGGCTGGTCCGGACAGTAGTCGAGGTACACCTCGCGGGCGAAGCCGTCGGCGCGGTAGCCGTTGTCGTCGATCCATCGGGCCAGCACCTGCATGCTCTGCTCGACGTCGTCCATCGCGCCATGGTGGACGATCGTGGCGGCGGCGCCCAGCGCGGGCAGGTCGCGTACCTCGACATCGGCAACTGTCGACGCCCCGACCGCGACGGTCACCCCGGCGTGCACAAGCACCGCCTCGCCGTCGCCCTCCGCGACCGGCTCGTACCAGGCGATTGTCGGCCCCGCCGGGGTGATTCCGGCGACGGCCAGCCGGCGGAACAGCTCCGGGTAGAGCGGCCCGATCACCGGGCCGATGTCCTGGCCCTGGTAACTCGCCGCGAGCGCTGTCAACTCCGCGAGGCGCACCGGTGCGACCTCCTTCAGGACGACGTCCTGCGTACTCATCGTGCCCTCCGACTCGATCATCCGGAGCCTCGCCTCGACAGCGGCCAGCCGAGCGGTGTCCGCCGCCAGTTGATCTTCCAACTGGGTACGACGCAGCCGCAGCATGCCGCGCAACTCGACAACGTCGACGGCGTCGTCCACGATGACCCGCACCTGCTCGAGAGTGAGGCCCAGCTCCTTCAGGGCGATCACCCGGTTGAGCCGGCGCAGCTGGTCCGCGCGGTAGAACCGGTATCCGGTGTGGGGGTCGACGGCGGCCGGACGCAGGAGCCCGATGCTGTCGTAGTGGCGCAGCATCCGCACCGACACCCGGCCCAGTCGGGCGAAGTCTCCGATGGTGAACATGGTCCCCTCACCCTCGTCCCTGACACGGTGTCAGAGTCAAGCGTGGGGTCAACCGACCGACGAGCGGCGGGCCGGGCGCGGGCCGACCAACCGGCGGACCATCGGCGCGGCGTTCCACTTGGCGGCGCCGACCAGATCGCGGGCGTGCTCCAGGACCGTGTAGTCGGGCCGGTCGAGCCCGTCGGCGATGGCCCGGTCGAGGTCGTTGCCACACCGGCTCAGCACCGAGTCGAAGTCGCGGCGCACCGGCTCCTGCAGGTCGTAGCCGAAGGAGCGGTGCAGCCGGGCGAAGAGCGGCTTGTACAGCCGGACCCGCTCGTGCAACCCCGACGAGTACGACATCGGGTTCTTCGGCCGGCGCAGGATGTAGTCCGGCAGCACGTCGGCGAACGCCCGCCGGACGATCCACTTCTCCTGCCCGTCGCGCAGTTTCAGGTTCAGCGGCAGCCGCATCGCCAACTCCACCACGCTGAGGTCGAGGAACGGCACCCGCGCCTCCACCCCGTGCCCCATGGCGGTCCGGTCCACCCGCTGCAACTCCGTGCGGCACAGGTTGCGGATCCGGTGCAGGAACAGCCGGCGCGCCGCGGCCGGGTCGACCTGGTGGTACATCGGGTACCCACCGAACAGCTCGTCGGAGCCGTCGCCGGTCAGCACCACCTTGATGCCCAGGTCGCGGAGCCGGCGGAAGATCGGCACCGAGACGACAGCGTTGATGATGTCGCCGTACTCGGTCAGCTCGGAGATCCGGATCGCTTCACGCACGTCGGCGAGCCGGATGTCGCGCGGGCGTAGCTCGACCACGACGTGCGGCACGTCGAGGTCGGCGGCCAGCCGCCGGGCGTACGCGACGTCGGGGCTGTCCGCGACGCCGACCGTCACCGCGACGCAGTCCGGGTGGATGTCGCGCACCTGCCGCAGGGTCAACGAGCTGTCCAGCCCACCGGAGAGCACCACCCCGACGGTCAGGTCGGTCTCCACCCGCATCCGGATGGCGTCGCTCAGCGCGGCACGAACGAGCAGGGCGGCCTCGTCCGGGTCGTCGATGACCGGCAGGCCCGCGCCGATGGTGAGCAGGTCGACGTACGGGTCGAGGCGGACGTGTCCGTCCGCCTCCGCCCAGCCGTGGTGCCCGGGGGGCACCTCGACGATCGGGGCCCCGTGCCCGACGAGGGCCTTGACCTCGGAGGCGAGTTGCAGGCAACCGGGCCGACGGGCCCAGTACAGCGGTTTGACCCCGAGCGGGTCGCGGGCCAGGTAGGCCCGGCCGGTGCTGCGCTCGACGACCGCGAACGCGTACTCGCCGCGCAGCCGGGTCACCGCCGACTCACCCCACTGCTGGAACGCGGCGAGCAGCACCTCGGTGTCGCTCTCGGTGCGGAACGCCTGCCCCAGCCGGGTCAGCTGCGTCCGCAGCTCCCGGTAGTTGAAGATCTCGCCGTTGAAGCAGAGCAGCCAGCGCTCGTCGGTCGAGGTCCACGGTTGCACCGCCCGGTCCCGGTCGACGACGCGCAGGCGGCGGGTGCCGGCGAGCAGCCCGCGCTCGGACCGGGTCTCGGTGACCTCGCCGCGCGGGGCCAGGACGGCGAGCATCCGCCGGAAGGTCGCCGGGTCGGCCTCGGGGCCGATGCTCAGGGCGATGCCGCACACCGGCTCAGACCCCCATCTCGGCCTCGTAGGCGCGGCGCAGGCGGCGCCGGGCGGCGGGCGCCAGGCACAGGTGCCACGCCTGCCCCTCGTCGATCACGTTGATCTCGCCGGCCTCCTGCCGGGCCAGCAGCAGTTCCGCAAGCGCCTGGCGCGCGCCGAACCGTTCGAACCAGCTCAGCTCGACGTCGACGGAGTAGCCGAGGCAGTGCCCGCTGGGCAGCATCGCGGCGTAGCCCAGCCGGCGCAGCCGGTACTGGTGTTCGGCGCTGCGGACCAGGCTGGTCACCCACAGTGGCGGGGTGTTCGGCGGGGCTGCGGCGGCGAACTCCCGCGCGAGGTCGTTGAGCAGCGCCACCACCTCCCGGCGGGCACGACGGAACAGCAGCCCGGCGGTCTGCGGGGTGGCGTCCGGGCGCAGTCGACGTCGCAGCCCGCGGGCGGCGCGGCCCAGCAGGGTCGCGGGCTGCTCCTGGTAGCGGAAACGCAGCAGGTCGCGGCGGCGCAGCCACTCCAGGTCCACCAACTCGACGCTGCCGTTGACCTGGTCGTCGGTGACGAACGTCGGGGCGTCCTGCCACCACAGCACGTCGATGCGGGAGAGCAGGTAGATCCGCACCAGCGCGCTGAGGTCCCGCGCCGAGGTGCGCTCGTTGGGCTGGTAGCGGGCCATCTCCAGCAGCAGCGTCTCGCGGGCCCCGATCAGCCCCTGGGGGGTGGCGTCGAGGACGGCGGCGAGCGCTGGCTCCCGCAACCGCTCGTCGACGAGCACCTGGCGGGCCCGGGTGCTCGCCGCGTCGGCCAGGGCGCCCACCTCGACAAGCAGTTCGGCGACGGCGGTCCGGTAGGCGGCCAGGTCGGGCTCGACGGCGGACCGGCGGCGCGGGGTCGTGCCGGAGGGCCGGCGGCGGGGCGGCGCGGTGGGTGAGACGGGCGAACCAGGCTGCTGTCCCGAACTACGGCTGGGCACTCGCATGACGGGGTCCCTTCTCCGCTCACGGCACTGGGTGGATCGCCCTGAAACACACCGTAATCAGCCGGACCGGGATGGATCGAACAATCCTCCGATTAACCCCCAAGAGAGCCGGACCTCACGCCCGCCGGTACGCCGAACGGCGGCACGGGGCGTACCAGCGCGTGATCAGACGCTGACGGATTGCCGCCATACTTCGTCAATGGCTGACGACATCGCATCGACACGATGGGCGGTGGAGGCTTCCACCTCGACGACGGCGAACGACGTGGTTGGCGCGGTGAACCCCTTCGCGACGACCGCACTGCGGACGGCTCTGGTGGTCGTCGCGCACCCGGACGACGAGGCGCTGCTCTGCGGCGGCACCATCGCGCGCATGACCCGGGCCGGGATGGACGTCCACGTCGCCGCCCTGTCGCGCGGGGGGCAGGGCCGGGACAAGGCGTTCGACGCGTCCTGCGAGATCCTCGGGGCATCCGGTGAAGTGGGCGACCTGACCTCCAACGACCTGCGCACCGACGGGGACCTGGTCACCATCACGGACGCGTTGATCGATGCGCGCCGCCCGGACGTCATCATCACCCACGGGCCCGGCGCCGGGCAGAACCAGGACCACAACGCGATCTGCCACGCCGTGCGGATCACCGTCAGCCGCAGCCGGCACCCGACGCTGCTCCTCCTCGGCCACCCGACCTTCGCCACCACCGACTTCCGCCCGACCTTCTTCGTGGACGTCACGAACGTCTGGTGCGCCAAGATGGAGGCGCTCGCCGCGTACCGGCAGATCCTCGACCGGGACTACATGACCGAGGAGTACCTGCGGGTCAAGAGTCGGTGGTGGGCACAGGTCGCGGGCCGCGATCGAGGGTTGTGCGAGGCCTTCGAGGTCGGCCTGTGGCGTCCCGGGCCGGCCTAGCGCCGATCCCGCCGGCCGGGTGCGCCGTCCGCCGGCACCAGGCCCTGCACCTCGGCGTACGACGGCAGCCCCGCCGGGGTGGCGAACCCGTCCGCGCGGACCGCGTCGGCGGCGGCGACGGCCGCGGCGAGCGCGGCCCGGAACAGCAGGGAGCCGGTGCTGACCCGGGCGACCCCGGCCCCGCCCAGCTCGTCCAGCGCCGGCCCGCCCGGCTGGTACAGCGCGTTCAGCGGACCGTCGATCCGTTCGCCGAGCACCCGCAGCGTCGCCAGGTCGACGGTGCCGGGCACGAAGATCCCGTCCGCCCCGGCGGCCCGGTAGGCACGGGCCCGGGCCAGCGTCTGCGGCAACGGGTCCGGCACCCCGAGCCACCACGTGTCGACGCGGGCGTTGACGAACAGGTCCGGCACCGCCGCCTTCACGGCGGCGACCTTGTCCGCGACGCACGCCGGATCGGCCAGGGTGCCGTCGGCCCGCCCGTCCTCCAGGTTGATCCCGACCACACCCAGCCCGGCCAGCTCCTCCACGTACCCGGCGACCGCCGCCGGGTCGTCGTCGAACCCGGCCTCGACGTCGACGGTGAGCAGCACCGGCAGGCGGGCCAGCCGACCGGCCAGGGCCAGGGTTTCCGCGGCGGTGGCCGCGGCGCCATCGGGTCGTCCGGCGGTCGCGGCGACCCCGAGGCTGGTGGTGCCGATCGCCCGGTGGCCGCGCGCCGCGAGGGCCGCCGCCGACGCGTGGTCCCAGGCGTTCGGCAGCAGCAGCGGCCGGCCGCCGTGGTGCAGGGCGCGGAACTCCGCACGCCGGTCGGTCATCGGACGCTCACCTCCAGGCTCGTCGGCACCGTCAGGGTCGGGTGCGGCTCGTGGCACAGCGGCGCGCGGGTGCGCTGGCAGCGTTCGCGCAGCACGTCGAGCACCCCGGTGGCGAGGGCCAGGGCGTGCCGGTCGCCGGGGCAGCCGCGCTCCCCCGCCCCGAAGGTCAGCAGACCACCGCCGGGACGGCCCGGCCGCATCGCCGCCGGGTCGACGAACACCGCCGGGTCCCGGTTCGCCGCGTCGAAGCGCAGCAGCACCGGGCTGCCCGCCGGCAGTTCTCGCCCACCGAGTCGCACCGCGCTCGCGGTGACCCGCCGGGTCGCCCGTACCGGCGGGTCGAGCCGCAGCACCTCGGCCAGCAGCTCCGCCGTTTCCGCGACACCCGGCGGGTGTCCGCCCGGCCGGGGCAGCAGGTGGTGGGCGGCGGCGCCGATCAGGCCGGCGGTCGCGTCGCACGCCTGGACCAGCAGGCCGATCAGGTTCGCGCGTACCTCCGGCGCGGCCGGCGGCACCGCCGCCAGCAGCGTCGCGACCGCCCGGTCGGCCCGCCGGACCGCTGCCACGTCAACCCCCGGGTGGTACGCCGCGGCGACGACCGCGACCGCCGTCCCGGCGGCGACCGGATCGGCGAAACCGAGACGCCCGGCCAGCACCCACAACGGCACCGGCCGGGCCAGTTCCCGCATCACGTCGAGGCGGCCGGCGGCGCGGTCCAGGACGGCGGCGGTCCGCCGGGCCGCCTCCTGCCGCAGCTCGTCCGGGTCGAGCGCGTCCAACGCGGTGACCACCATCGACCGGCGCTCGGGGTGCCGGCGCGGCGAGCTGAACCTGCTCACCGAGGCACGCAGCCAGGCGAGCGTGCCGGGCGGACCGCTGTCGACCGGCGGAACCCGGAAGGCCGGGTCGGTGAGCGCCGCCCGCACGTCCGCGTGCCGCGTCACCCACCACCCGCGCTCCGGCGCGAACGAGGGCGGGCCGCACGCCGGTGTTCCCGCGACGGGGGCGATGTCAGGCCAGATGTCGATCACCGCTCGACCGTAGAACCCGAACCGTTCGCTCCCCACCGAACAGTTCCGCGGCACTCCACAAGGATCGTGCTCGATCCGAGGTGCCGTGCCGTGAGCGCGGCGGCCGGCGGGTCAGGCTCGGCCGCTGGTCGGCGCCGCGGGCGGGTCGGGGAGGAGGGTGTGCACGGGCACGTCCAGGCTCTCGGCCAGGGCGGCGCGGCCGATCGGGGTGAGGCGTACCGCCCGGCCGGCGCCCTGGGTGATCCAGCCCAGCTCGGCGAAGCGCTGGCGGAGTGCCGCGCCGAGCGCTCCGGCGAGGTGCGGCCGGCGTTCGGTCCAGTCCAGGCAGTCGCGGACCACCGGTCGGCGGGTGGCGTGCAGAACGTCCACCGGTACGCCCAGCCCGGCCGCCCAGTCCCATCCGTCGGGCGTCAGCGCCAGCCCACTGGATCGGTCCAGCCGGCCGGCGGCCAGCAGCGCGTCGTACAACAGGACGCCCAGCCGCCCGGCCAGGTGGTCGTAGCAGGTCCGGGCGTACGCCAGGGCGGCGCTGGCACTCGCCGCGCGCAGTGACGTGGTCGGCGCGGGAGGGGCGGGCGCGTGTCCGGCGAGGTCCTCGATCAGCTGGGCCACCGACGGCCCGGCCAGGCGCAGGTAGCGGTGCCGGCCCTGCCGCTCCTCGACCAGCAGCCCACCCCGGACCAGCCGGGTGAGGTGCTCGCTGGCCGTGGACGGGGCGACTCCGGCACGTCGGGCCAACTCGCCGGCGGTCCAGGCCCGCCCGTCGAGCAGCGCCAGGCAGATGCCGGCCCGGGTGCCGTCGGCCAGCAGGGCGGCCAGCTCGGCCATCCCCCCGCCGCCGACGCCACCACTCATGGCTCCATCATCGCCGACCACCAGCGCGCCGATCAGGCGGGTCCGGTCGTCGTGGACGCCGCGCGTCGACGCGGGTCACTGTCTCGCCGCCGTGGTGGATCACGGGATGCGGTGCCGCACCGGGACGATCCGGAAGTCGACGGTGGAGTGGTCGATCGTCGCGTGCACCGGCGAGTCGGCCATCTGCGTCATGATTCCGGAGGCGCTACGCCGGCCGTCGGCGGCGGAGTCCCAGGCGACGATGTCGGTGATCGTGCCGTCGTCGGCCTCGGTGATGCGACGCCACCGAAAGCCGTGCTGACGCCGCAGGTAGTCGTCGATGTCCTCGTTCGCCCTGACGAAGTCCGTGACGGTGAGGCCGGCGACGAGGCGGAACGTCGTCATTTCGAGTGCTTCGCTCATTGTCGTAATCCTTTGTGGTGAAAGGTCAGCCCTGCGCCGTGGACCGCATGACGATCTCGTTGACGTCGACGGTGTCGGGCTGCGCGATCGCGTACGCGATGGCGTCGGCGACCGCGGAGGCCGGCATGCCCAGCTCGTCGGACGCAGCGCGGGCCGCGGCCCGGATCTGCGGATCGCCACCACGCTCGGTGAGTTCCGAGTGGGTGTAGCCGGGACTCACCAGGGTCATCCGCACGTCGCGGCTCTCCTGCCGCAGACCTTCGGCGAGCGCCCGGACGGCGTACTTCGTGGCGCAGTAGACGGCGGCGGTCGGGTCGACGCGGTAGGCGGCGGAAGAGCCGATGGTGATGATGTGACCCTTTCCGCGTGCCCGCATGAGCGGCAGGGCAGCCGCGATGCCGTGCAGGGTGCCGCGCAGGTTGACGTCGATCATCTGGTCCCACTCGTCGGTCCGCAGCGCGTCGAGGGTGGACAGGGCCATCACGCCGGCGTTGTTGACCAGTACGTCGATGCGACCGTGCCGGTCATGCGCCCCGCTGACGAACGCGGCCACGCTGTCGCGGCTGGTGACGTCCAGTTCCTGGTGGTCGGCGGAGCCGCCGGCGGCGCGCAGCTCGTCGACGAGCGCGGCAAGCCGGTCGACGCGGCGGGCGCCGAGCATGACGTGGTGGCCGTCGGCGGCGAGACGGCGGGCGGTGGCCTCGCCGATGCCGCTGCTCGCGCCGGTGATAAGAACGATCTTGGTGGGTGGGCTGGTCATCACTGCTCCGGGTCTCGGTCGGTGCCTGCGGCGACGTACCGCGCGTTCCACCATCCTGCGGGGCCCCGCGCCCCGGAAGGGCGGCTTTTCCTGGGTGCGCGGCACCCTGGCAGTGGCGCTCTCGGCAGACCTGTTCACGCAGGTGAGGCACGTTTCAGGGGCGACGTCCGTTTATCGGCGGCCGGCGTCGTCCGTCACCGCCGTCGTCGCCGTGGAGCGCACCGAGACCGGGGAACGCGAGCTCTAGGCTGGTGGACATGGCCGCCACCAGCAATCGTCTCGGCGCGTACCTGCGGGCCCAGCGCGCCCGTGTCGACCCGCGCGAGGTCGGGCTGCGCGGGGGCGGCGACCGGCGGGTGGCCGGGTTGCGCCGGGAGGAGATCGCGGTGCTGGCCGGCGTGAGCGCCGACTACTACGCCCGCCTCGAACAGGGCCGGGAACGCAACCCGTCCGCGCAGGTGCTCGACGCGATCGGACGGGCTCTGCGCCTGGACCCGGACGCGCGCGGTCACCTGTTCCGGCTGGCCGGGCTGAACCCCGGCCGGGGCCCGGACAGCTCCCGGAAGTCGGTCCATCCCGCGCTGCTGCGGTTGCTGGACGCCTTTCCCACGTCCGCCGCCTACGTGCTCAGTCCGGCGTTCGACGTGCTGGCCACCAACAGTGTGGCGGCAGCGCTGCTGGCACCGTTCGGGGACACCGTCAACATGGTGCGTGTGCTGTTCGAGCACCCGCAGGCGCGCGCCTTCTTCCCGGACTGGCCGACCCTGACGGAGAACGTCGTGCACGCGCTGCGGCTCAACGCCGGCCTCTTTCCGGACGACCCAGGGATCCAGGCGCTCGTAGCCGACGAATGGCAGCGCTCACCGGAGTTCCGCCTCCTCTGGGAGGACCAGACGGTGGGCGGGCTCAGCCGCATGTTCAAGGTCCTGCACCACCCGCACGTCGGCCGGATCGAACTGACCTACCAGACCTTCGACGTCCGCGACGCGCCCGGTCAGCAACTGCTTGTCGGCACGCCGGAGCCGGGAAGCCCCAGCGCCAAGGCTCTCGCCCACCTGGCCGCCGTCCACGTCTCCGCCTGAACCACCGCCGAGCGTCAGCACCGGGAACGGCCGCCCGACGCCTCTTTACAACGTTGTATTCAACCATGGGTGTTCTGGTAGGCCGCGATGGTGATCCAGTCACTGCGAAGCGCGTTCATAGCGACCACCATCCGTGATTCGGTTCCCACCAGTTCACACCGACGGATCGCCCAGTCACCTCTCCGTCAGCCGTCCGTTGTGGCTCGCCCGCAGGTTCGCGGCACGGTCGGGCGTCGTCGCTGTCGTGTCCCGGTGCGATTGGGCGCCACCCTGACGGGACGGTGCGCCACCCGCACGGGACGGTGCGCCACCCTGACGGGACGGTGCGCCACCCGCACGGGACGGTACGTCGCCCGCACGGGACGGTACGTCGCTCGGACGGGCAGTGGGGGTCGGCGGAAGATGCCGCTTCGAGCTCGCCGCCGGGGCGCTCGGCCGGGCGGCCGGCACGTCAGCGGGCGGCCCGGTCGGGTGCGTCCTCGTGGCCGGTGTGGTCGATCGCGACCCGGCTGGGGTACGGGTCGGCTTGGGAACAGCCGCCAGGGATCCCTGGCTCGTCGAGGCGGCCGGCTCCGTCACGGAGGGCACCGGCGTGGCACCGGTGGCGATGTCCCCGGCGGGGGACGACGGCTCGGCGGCGGGGGCGGGCGGGAGCAGAAGCCGCAGCTCCTCGACCTCTCTGCGCAGGCGAACGGCGGTCGTGTCCGCGCCCATGGCGCTCAACAGACCTTCGGCGCGCTCCAACTGTCGGCGCGCCTCGTCGTGGCGCCCGTCGGCAAGATCCTGCCGGGCCTGCTCCAGCATCCGGCCGACCTCACGTTCGGCGACCACTGACTGCGCCCGCTCGGCGTAGACCAGCTCGGTGACCGGCCACAACAGGCCGCCCGGCTCCGCACGAAGGGCGCCGAACCAGAGACCGCCGACGACGGTGACCAGGGCCAGCGCCGCGGCGGCGTACGCGGGTCGCCTGCCTCGCCGGCGCGCGACGCCGGCCGGGGCGTCGGTGAAGGGGCGCCGGCGGCGGCCCGTCCACGGTGGCCGGCTCGGAGCGGGCCGGTGCGCCACCGTCGCCACGTCCGGCTGAGCGGCGCGCGGGACTGCTGCCGGCGCTGCCGGTTCCCCGGCCGCCTCGAACTCCTCCGACCGCCCCACCACGTCCGCGTGCCAGTCGGCCAGCAGGGCGATGACAGCGTCGTCGTGTGGGTGGCCGGCGGGCGGACGCTCGCCACGGCCGATGGCGTCGAGCAGTTGGTCGGCCTGCTCGACGGGGTCCGGCGGCGTCGGCACGGGCTCGGCGGCGGTCACAGGATCACCCCGGCGAGGGTGTCGCCCACGAGGGCGCGGAGCCGGGTGAGAGCGCGGTACTGCGCGAGTCGGACGGCGCCTCCCGTCATGCCCAGCACCGTACCGACCTCGTCGGCGGTCATGCCGACCGCCAGTCGGAGCACCAGGATCTCGCGGTGGGTCGCCGGCAACTGGGACAGCAGCCCGGCCAGTTTGGCGTTCAGGTCGGCGGTCAGGGCCCGCAGTTCGGGGCCGGGAGCCGGGTCCGGCGCGTCCGGGACGTGGGCGACGCTCTCGGTGCGGTCGCGGCTCGCGGCGCGGCAGGCGTCGGCGACCTTGCGGGCGGCGATGCCGTAGACGAAGGCGAGGAAGGGACGACCCTGGTCGGTGAAGCGGGGCAGGGCGCGCAGCACGGCGACGCAGACCTCCTGCGCCACGTCCTCGGCGGTCGCACCGGCGGCGCCGGCCCGACCGAGGCGGGCCAGGCAGTAGCGCACCACGATCGGCCTGATCTGGGTCAGGACCTGCGTGACGGCTGCCGGATCTCCCCCGGCTGCGCGACGCACGACGTCGGGATCCGGTGTGTCCATCGGCCCGGCGGACCCCTCTCCTGCGGCTGGTCCGACGGTAGCCGCTCGGTCTCGGCGCACCAAGAGAGCCCGGGGGTGAAACACGGAGGCGCCGGCCGCCGATAAGTCAGCAGAGGCTTCGCGCTCGGCGTCACCGACGTCGAGTCAAGCATTATGCCCCATTTAGTGCTATTTGTATATTTCTAATAACGAATGCCGCCGCTGCCTGGTTCACCCGTGCTGGATGCGACAGCCTCGACCTGGGCCAACCGCCCGCACCGCACGTGGAGAGGAACCCCCATGCGCAACAAGCTGGGCGTCGCGATGCTGACCGGCATCGTCGTCGCCGCCGCCACGGCGTTCGGCGCCACCGCCGCCACCGCCGCCGATGCGGCAAGCGACTGGATCGTCGTCCTCCGCTCGGACGTCGACGCGCCATCGGTCGCCGCCGAGCACGCCCGCGCCGACCGGGCGACCGTCGGGTACGTCTACGCCAACGCCCTGCACGGCTACTCGGCCCGCATGAGCGCCACGGCCGCCGCGCGGATCGCGCGGGACTCCCGGGTGCTCTTCGTCCAGCCCGACGGCGTGGCCACGGCCAGCGCCCAGACGACGCCCACCGGCATCAACCGGGCCGACGCCGAGCTGAGCCCGACCGCCAAGATCAACGGCCTCGACGAGCGGGTCAACGTGGACGTGGCCGTCATCGACTCCGGTGTCGACCTGGACCACCCCGACCTGAACGTCTACACCGCGGGCGCCAAGAACTGCTCCACCGGCAACAGCGCCGACGACGGCAACGGCCACGGCACGCACGTCGCGGGCACGATCGGCGCGCTCGACAACACCGTCGGAGTGGTCGGCGTGGCGCCGGGCGCCCGGATCTGGCCGGTGCGGGTGCTCAACAACTCGGGCAGCGGGTCGTTCTCCGCCATCATCTGCGGCATCGACTACGTGACGGCCCACGCCAGCGAGATCGAGGTCGCCAACATGAGCCTCGGCGGATCCGGCTCCGACAGCGCCTGCGGCAGCAACAAGGACGCCATGCACGAGGCGATCTGCCGGTCCGTCGCCGCGGGCGTCACCTATGTGGTCGCCGCCGGCAACGAGACCGACAACGCCGCCAACCACGTGCCGTCCGCCTACGACGAGGTCATCACCGTGAGCGCCCTCGCCGACTTCAACGGGGTGCCCGGCGGCGGCGCGGCGGCCACCTGCCGCAGCGACGTGGACGACACCATCGCCGACTTCTCCAACTTCGGCGCGGACGTGGACCTGATGGCGCCGGGCGTCTGCATCTACTCGACCTGGAAGGGCGCCGCCTACAACACCATCTCCGGCACCTCGATGGCCAGCCCGCACGTCGCCGGCGGGGCCGCGCTCTACAAGGCCACCCACCCCACCGCCACCCCGAGCGCGGTCAAGTCGGCCCTCCAGGCGGCCGGCACCACCAACTACAGCTGGCCGGCCGGTGACCCGGACGGCACCCAGGAGAAGCTGCTCAACGTCGCCACCTTCTGATCCCCGCTGGACCGTCCCGGCCCGAGTCAGGGCCGGGACGGTTGCGTCAACGGGGTCACCGTCCGGTCGGTGCCGTCGTAGCTGCGGGCCGCGACGAACGCGCCCACCGGACGCTGCCCACCGGTCACGGCGCGGGCCATCCGCAGGTCCGCGTCGCGGAACCGCAGCGCCAGGCTGAGGTGCGGCACCCACGCTCCCGGTGCGTGCCAGGGGCGGTGTCCGTCGGCCCGGTCGAGGACGTCCCAGACGGCGGCGTGCAGCGCGGTCAACGCCGGTGTGGGCCGCACGAGCCAGACCAGCGGGGCGCTGCCGTCGAGGACGACGACCCGGTCGAGCGTCACCGGCACCGGCAGCGCGGCGTCGAACAACGCGGCCAGGCGGTGCTCGACACCGGCCGGGAACTCGTCAACGGTCGCCATGGTCAGATGCGGCCGGTTCGTCGGATGGATGTTGCGGGCCAGGCTCGGCAACCCGGCGGCCGCCAACCGACCCCAGGCCGTCCGGATCGCGGCGTCCAACCCGGGCGAGCAGACCAGTTCCACCGTACGCACGCAGACACGCTAGCCCGTACGCGTCAATCGGCCCGGCCGTACAGGTGACCGGCCCCGCCGCCGGCCGTCGGGTTGACCGCGCCCGTGACCCGCGCCCGGATCGTCAGGTCGAACACGGCGACGGCGGTGATGGTCGCGGCGCCCAGCAGACCCACCGCCAGGGGCGGGAGTTGTGCCGCCACCGGGCTCAGGATCAGGCAGCCCACCACGGCCGTGAGGCAGTACTTGGTCAACTGGCCGAACACCCATGCCTCGAAGATCAGCCGCCCGACGAGGAAGAGCAGCGGGCCGACCAGGATCGCGACCACGTTACCGGCCGACATCTTCCCGCCGGGCGCCTTCAGCATCAGCTCCCCGCCGATGCCGGTGAGCAGGATGCCCGCCACCATCACCAGGTGGGTGTAGCAGGCCCGCAGGTTGACCCGGTACGGGTCGACCGCCTCGTTGATCTTCACGGCGAGGTTGCTCGTCGTTCGATAGAAGTAGGTCCACCAGAGAAAGACGACCGTCCAGAAGGTGACCAGGAAGGCGGCGGTGTCCTCCAGGTCCCGCGACGACTCCCGGTAGAAGTTGCCGGTGGCCAGGATCGTCTCGCCGAGAGCCAGGATGATGAACTGGCGGTACCGCTCGGCCAGATGTTCGCCCGACAGGCGCCACTCCAAAGCCGTGGCCCGGCCGAGCCGCGGAAGACGCCACCGCAACGCCGGCGCCGAGTAGTCGATCGCCAGCGCGCACGCCCACCACAGCGTGCGCGTGTCGCCGTCGGACGCGGCCCCGGCGAACCAGATCGTCCCGGAGATCAGATACCAGATCACTCCCCGGACCGGCCGCCGCCAGGCGGAGGTATTGCGCAGGTAGAAGGCCATGACCAGGGTACGGCCCAGGTGGATCCCGAGGTACGCGCCCACGAAGACGAATCCCTGCTTGCCGAACGCCTCCGGGACGTTGATGGACATCAGCAGGCTGCCGAGCATCACGCAGATGATCAGGACCTGCACCGTGGGCCGTTCGCAGTCGAGGCTGTCGGTGGCGAGGTTGGTGTTGTACCAGATCCACCAGAAGGCGAGCAGGAAGATCACGGCCTGCGCGGCGGCAACCCAGCTGGGCTCCTCGGCCAGGGTCGACGACAGACGGCCGAGGGTGAAGATGAAGACGAGATCGAAGAACAGTTCGACGGCGCTCGCGCGTACCGGGTTGACCGGACCCGCGGCGACCTTCCTGCGCATCAAGCCATCATTGCATCCAATTCGGACACAAGGGCCTGACTTGTCTTATCGGTCAGCGCTGGGCCCGCGCGAAGGCGATGAAACCCCGCCACGCCTGGGGCGCGAAGGTCAACGTCCCGCCGTCACGGTCCTTCGTATCCCGAACGAGAACGACCCCCGGGAGGTTGTCGGCGACCTCCACGCAGGCCCCGCCGTTGTTGCCACTCTTGGTGCTCTTGCGCCACTGCGCACCGATCAGGTCCATGAGGATGCCGCTTCCCTGAGCAGGTCTAGGGACTGCCCGCGCGAGAGAGCTTCTCCACGGATGCGTTCCCACCGTCGGTCATGGGTAGCAATCTCTGGAGACTGATCGATTATCTGCGCCTGCGCCTGGCTGTCCACATGGGCAACGCGTGCACCGCCTTCCAATTCGGCAACGATGAACGGTCCGCCAAGACCCGAATACATCCCCGCCGAGGTCGGCACGACGTAGATCTGCACCGAAGAAAGTTGCGCCCACTGGACGAGGTACGTGCACTGGTCGCGCATGAGAGACCGGTCGCCGTCCGCCGATCGCCGCAGAACGGCTTCATCCCACTGATCAGCGCCAGCCGGGGCGGGCGCGGGTCAGAGCCAGCCGTTGTCGCGGGCGACGCGCACCGCCTGGGCGCGGTCGGTCGCGCCGAGCTTCTGCACGGCGGCGGAGAGGTGGTTACGCACGGTGCCGGTGGACAGGTGCACCCGGCGGGCGATCACGGCGACCGGCGCGCCGAACTCGGCCAGCCGCAGCGTCTCCAGTTCGCGGGGTGTCAGCGGGCACGCCGGCAGCGTCAACGCGTCGGCGGCCAGGGACGGGTCGACGTACCGGCCGCCGGTGTGCACCCGGCGGATCACGTCGGCGAGCGCGCCACCGGGCGAGCCCTTGGGCAGGAACCCTCGGGCGCCGGCGGTCAGCGCCTGCCGCAGGTGACCGGGCCGACCGTGTCCGGTGAGGACCACCACCGCGCACTCGGGTCGGACGCGGGACAGCTCGGCGGCCACCGCGATGCCGTCGAGACCGGGCATCTCCAGGTCGACCACTGCCACGTCCGGGCGGTGTGCGAGCGTCGCGGTGACCGCCGTCGGCCCGTCGGGGGCGTGTGCCACCACCTCGATGTCCGGCTCCAGGCCGAGCAACGCGGCGACCGCGACACGGACGAGCTCCTCGTCGTCGGCGAGCAGGACGCGGATCACGTCGTCACCGGCACGGTGGCCTCAAGCGTGAACACGCCGTCCGCCTGGCGTACCCGCAGGTCTCCCCCGGCGGCCGCGAGCCGGTCGGCCAGGCCGCGCAGGCCGTGGCTGTGCGCGTCCGGGCCCCGGTCGTCGGCGCCGTCGTTGACCACCGTCATCCTGGCCACGTCGTCCTCCCGGTCGATGCGGATCCGGCACCAGTCGGCCCGGCTGTGCCGCAGCACGTTCGTGCCGGCCTCGCGCAGCACCGCCGCCAGTTCCGTGGCGGCGGACTGCGGCAGGTCCGCCGGCGGCGGCACGACGGTGCACCGGACGCCGCAGGACCGCAGTACCCCCACGATCGCGGTGAGCTGTTCGTCGAGGTCCACGACGCGGTAGCCGTGCACGGTCTCGCGTACCTCGGTCAGCGCCGACGCGGCGAGTCGCTGGACCTCGGCGGCCTCCCGACCGGACCGCTCCGGGTCGACCGGGGCGAGCCGTGCGGCGAGTTCGGCCTTCAGGGCGATCACCGTGAGGCGGTGGCCCAGGACGTCGTGCACGTCGCGGGCGAAGCGCAACCGCTCCTCGGTGGCGGCCAGCCGGGCCTGGGCCGCCTGGCCCTGCCGGGCGTCCACCAGGAGATCCCAGAACCAGACCTGGAAACCGTTGAGGGCGGCGACACCCGCTCCGACCCCGCCGGTCACCGCCAGGTGGCGGGCGACGGAACCGCCGGTCCACCCGGCGACGGCCACCGACACCAGCAGGACGGCGGCCGCCACCGCGAGCGCGGCCCGTGGCCGGACGAGCAGCGGCGCCATGCCGATCAGCGCCGCACCGAGCCAGGCCCACGTCGGCCAGGCGCCGGCCGCCACCGGTCCCACCAGCGGAACGGTCAGCACGGCCGCCCCGGCCAGACCCAGATGGGCGCGGTGACGCCAGCGCGGGTCGAGCCACGGCGTCACGGCCGCGTACAGCACGGCGGTCTGTGCGATCACGAAGGCGAGGACACCGAACCCGCCGAGCGCCGCCCGACCCGGATCGGGCTCACGGGCCAGACCGACCGTGGGCAACAGGATGCTCGCCCAGACGCCGGTGACGAGCGACAGCAGCGTCGCCTGGCGGGCCAGGCGCAACCGGCGGTCCGCCCGCGGAGACCCCTGCTCGCTCAGCACGCGTCGATCCTAGGACCGCTGGTCGCACGGTCCACCCCTGCGAGGTGTCACGGTCGAACCGTGCGGCCCGCACGAACTTCCGGTGACGGACACATCTGCCCCTGCCGCCGCGCCGCCGGCAGGGTCGAGGCATGGACAACACACAGATGTACGCGCAGACCGCACCCGTCGTACCGTCGGCCGCGCCCGTGCCGACCGGCCAGCCGGCACCCCCGGTGCCGGCGGCGACCGGCGGCAGGCGGGGGTGGTGGTGGCACCTCGGCGAGATGGCGGTCGCGATGCTCGTCGGGATGCTGCTGCTCGGCCCGCTGTGGGACGCGGCCGGCACCCTGCTCGGGGTCGGCGCGACGCTGGGTCGCCCGGAGGTGGCCGCGCTGGTGATGGCCACGAACATGACAGTCGGGATGACGGTGTGGATGCGCTACCGGGCGCACCACTGGCGGGGGGTCGGTGAGATGGCCGCCGCGATGTACGTCCCGTTCCTGCTGCTGCTCGTACCATTTCGGGTCGGTCTGCTGGACGGCGACGCCCTGCTGCTCGGCGGCCATCTGCTGATGGTGCCGGCAATGGTGCTTGTCGCTGTGCGCCACCGGCACGAGCCGCCGGTTGCGGTACGTCGACACCCGGCCGTGGTGGCGCTCGCCCGCCGTTGGCCGACCGGGCTGGCGCTGCTGATGACCGTCGACATGTGGCTCGACCCGGGGGTGCTCAGCCCGTGGACGATGCTGGTGCTGCCCGGCGGTTACCTGCTGATCGGCGTGGCCCGCCGGACCCTGCGCGGGCCGGGCGTGCTCGCCACCCAACTCGCCGGCCTGGCCGCCTGGGTCGCCCTGACGCTGGCCGCGGTCACGGTCGGCGGGCGGACGGCCGACTGGCTTGTGGCGTTCGGGTGGCTGGCGCACGCCGGCTGGGACCTGGTACACCACCGCACCGCCCAGGTGGTGCCGCGTGGCTACGCCGAATGGTGTGCGGTGCTCGACACCGCCCTCGCCGCCGTGATGGTCCTGGCGATCCTGACCACCAACACCTGACCGACCCCCACCGACCACCCTCGGCGGGCGGCGGCCGGGGCGCCGGTGGGGGTGTCGGCGGCGGGTTGTGCCGGTCGGCGCAGCGGCCCGGACCGCGTAATGAAAGGCTTGGCGCATGAGTTCCGCACCTGCACAGCACGACGCACCGACCGACGCACCGATTGACGCCACCCCCGGCGGCACCGACGAGGTGAGCGCCTTCACCGAGCTCGGGCTGCGCGCCGAACTGCTGGGCGCGCTCGCCGCCCTCGGGTATGAGGAGCCGACCCCCATCCAGCGGGAGGCGATCCCCCCACTGCTGGAGGGGCGGGACCTGCTCGGTCAGGCGGCCACCGGCACCGGCAAGACGGCGGCGTTCGCGCTGCCGCTGCTGAACCTCATGACGCCCCACCGCCGCGACGGCGACCCGGTGGCGCTGGTGCTGGTGCCGACCCGGGAGCTGGCGGTGCAGGTCTCCGAGGCGTTCCACCGCTACGGCAAGGACCTGGGTGCGCGGGTGCTGCCGATCTACGGTGGGCAGCCGATCGGGCGGCAGTTGCGGGCACTGGACAGCGGCGTCGACGTGGTGGTGGCCACCCCGGGCCGGGCCCTCGACCACATCGCCCGGGGCACCCTGCGCCTCGGTGGGCTGGCCACGGTGGTGCTCGACGAGGCCGACGAGATGCTCGACATGGGCTTCGCCGAGGACATCGAGGCGATCCTGGAGCACGCCCCCGCGCAGCGTCAGACGGTGCTCTTCTCGGCCACCATGCCGTCGCGCATCGACGGGATGGCCCGCCAGCACCTGCGCGAGCCGGTTCGGATCGAGATCGGCCGGGAGCAGACGGTAGCGGGCGAGGCGCCCCGGGTGCGGCAGAGCGCCTACATCGTGACCCGGGCCCACAAGCCGGCCGCGTTGGGCCGGGTGCTGGACGTGGAGTCGCCCACCGCGGCGATCGTGTTCTGCCGCAGCCGGGAGGAGGTCGACCGGCTGACCGAGACGATGAACGGCCGGGGCTACCGCTCCGAGGCGCTGCACGGCGGAATGAGCCAGGAGCAGCGCGACCGGGTGATGGGCCGGCTGCGGGCGGGCACCGCCGACCTGCTTGTCGCCACCGACGTGGCGGCCCGTGGGCTGGACGTCGAGCAGCTCACCCACGTGGTCAACTACGACGTGCCGTCCGCGCCGGAGTCGTACGTGCACCGCATCGGGCGGGTGGGCCGGGCCGGCCGCGAGGGCGTGGCGATCACTCTCGCCGAGCCGCGTGAGCACCGGATGCTCAAGACCATCGAGCGGGTGACCGGTCAGCGGATCACGATCGACAAGATCCCGACCGTGGCCGACATGCGTACCCGCCGGTTGGAGCTGACCCAGGCGGCGCTGCGGGAGAGCCTGCTGGAGGACGACCTCGACCCGTACCGGGTGATCGTGGAGACGCTGACCGACGAGTTCGACCTGATGGAGGTCGCCCTCGCCGCGGTGAAGCTGGCCCACGAGGTGACGTCGCCGGGCTCCGACGACGAGGAGGAGATCCCGCAGGTGCCGGTGCGCGGTCCGCGCGAGGGTCGACCGGAGAGCGGTGGCCGGGGCGGCGACCGGCGGGGCGGGGGCCGGCCTCGTTCGGGCGGCGGCAACACCGTCCAGGTCTTCGTCGGCCTGGGCCGGCGGGCCGGGGTGCGCCCGCAGGATCTGGTGGGCGCGATCACCGGGGAGACCGGGATCCGTGGCCGGGACATCGGCTCGATCGAGATCGCCGACCGGTTCTCGCTGGTGGAGGTGCCGCAGGGGGTGGCCGACGAGGTGATCTCCGGGTTGCGGCAGAGCACGATCAAGGGCCGCAAGGCCACCGTGCGCCGCGACCGCGGGGGCGACGAGCGCTGAGCAAGCCGCCGGCGACCGCCGGGGTACGACGGTCGCCGGCGCCGCGGATCAGAAGGAGTACGGGCCGAAGCGGCCCCAGGCCACCACGGCGGCGAGCACGAGCAGCACCGCGCAGGTGATCGCGCCCTGGATCTCGGTGCGACGCCCCTCCCGCGTGTCCTGCTTCTTCAGGTCGCGCAGGTGCACGCGGATGCCGCCGACCATGACGACGACCAGCCCGACGGCGGCCAGCGGGGTGAGCACCGTGGCGACGCCGGTGAGCGGGGGCAGCACCAGTCCGACCGCGGCCAGCAGCTCGACCGCGCCGAGCGCCTTGACCTGGGTCGGCGGGACCGGGTCCACCCACCGCATCAGCTCACGCAGCTTGTCCTTGGGCTGGGTCAGTTTGGCCAGTCCAGCGCCGGCGAAGACGGCGGCGAGCAGGATCTGGATGATCCAGAGCACCAGGTTCACGGGGGTTCCTCCAGGGGACCGCCTCGCGGCGGAGAGGTGGTTGACGCTTCAGGCGGCACAGTAGACCTCTGCCCGCGTACCACAGGACCCCCGCCGGCTGCGAAGCCGGCGGGGGTCCTTGTGGTTGATGGTCAGACCGTGAAGAGCGCCGGACCGTCCAGCGCCTCGACGTCGGCCGGGCGCAGCGCCAGGGCGAGCACGTCGGCCACGTCGGCCAGGGTGTGCACGGTCAGCGCCTCGCGCACCTCGGTCGGCAGGTCGTCCAGGTCGGGCTCGTTGCGCGCCGGGATGATCACCTCGGTGAGGCCGGCCCGGTGTGCGGCGAGCAGCTTCTGCTTCACCCCACCGATCGGCAGCACCCGACCGGAGAGCGTCACCTCGCCGGTCATCCCGAACTCCGGGCGGACCGGACGACCGGTGACAAGCGACGCCAGGGCCGTGACCATGGTGATGCCGGCGCTCGGGCCGTCCTTGGGCACCGCGCCCGCCGGGACGTGCAGGTGGATCCGCCGTCCCGCCAGGGCGTTCGGGTCGATGCCGAGCCGCCGCCCGTTGGAGCGCAGGTACGACAGCGCGATGTGCGCCGACTCCTTCATCACGTCGCCGAGCTGGCCGGTCAGGGTCAGCCCCGGCTCGCCCTCCATGCTTGTCGCCTCGATGAAGAGCACGTCCCCACCGGCGCCGGTGACGGCGAGGCCGGTCGCCACGCCGGGCACGGCGGTGCGCTCGGCCGACTCCGGGGTGAACTTCGGCCGCCCCAGGTAGCCGGTGAGGTTGTCGGTGTCGACGCGTACCGCTGTCGGGTCGGTCGCCAGCGTCACCGCCACCTTGCGCAGGATCTTGGCCAGCGCACGCTCGAGCTGCCGGACTCCGGCCTCCCGGGTGTACTCCCCCGCGATCAGCGCGAGAGCGTCGTCGGCGACGCTCACCTCGTCGGCGGTCAGCCCGGCCCGATCCCGCTGCCGGGGCAGCAGGTGGTCGCGGGCGATGGCGACCTTCTCGTCCTCGGTGTAGCCGTCCAGCGTGACCAGCTCCATCCGGTCCAGCAGCGGGCCGGGGATGGACTCCACCACGTTGGCGGTGGCCAGGAACAGCACGTCGGACAGGTCCAGGTCGACCTCCAGGTAGTGGTCCCGGAAGGTGTGGTTCTGGGCCGGGTCGAGCACCTCCAGCAGGGCGGCGGCCGGGTCGCCGGCGTAGCCGGCGGAGACCTTGTCCACCTCGTCGAGGAGCACGACCGGGTTCATCGAGCCGGCCTCGCGCAGCGCGCGGACGATCCGGCCGGGCAGCGCGCCCACGTAGGTGCGCCGGTGACCGCGGATCTCCGCCTCGTCGCGGACGCCGCCGAGCGAGACCCGGACGAAGTTGCGCCCGAGTGCCCGCGCCACGGACTCGCCGAGGCTGGTCTTGCCCACTCCGGGAGGACCGGCGAGGGCGAGGACAGCGCCGGAGCCGCGACCGCCGACCACGCCGAGGTTGCGCTCGGCGCGCCGGTTGCGCACGGCCAGGTACTCCAGGATGCGGTCCTTCACGTCGGCCAGGCCGGCGTGGTCGGCGTCGAGCACCGCCCGGGCCGCGGCCAGGTCGGTGTTGTCCTCGGTACGTGTGCCCCACGGCATTTCCAGCACCGTGTCGAGCCAGGTGCGGATCCAGCCCGCCTCCGGTGAGGCGTCACTGGCCCGTTCCAGCTTGCCGACCTCGCGCATGGCCGCCTCACGGACCTTGTCCGGCAGCTCGGCGGCCTCGACCCGGGACCGGTAGTCGGCCGAGCCGTCCGGCTCGTCCTCGCCCAGTTCCTTGCGGATCGCGGCGAGCTGCTGGCGCAGCAGGAACTCCCGCTGGGACTTCTCCAGCCCCTCGCGGACGTCACTGTTGATCTGCTCGGTGACCTCCTGCTCGGCCAGGTAGTCCTTCACCCAGCCGACAAGCAGCTCCAACCGGGCGGTGACGTCCGGCGCGGCGAGCAGTTCGGTCTTCTGGTCCAGGGTCAACCAGGGCGCGTAGCCGGCCGAGTCGGCCAGCTCGGACAGGTCGGTCATCCGCTCCACCGCGTCGATGACCTGCCAGGCGCCCCGTTGCTGAAGCACGGAGGTCACCAGGGCGCGGTACTCGCGGGCGAGTTCCCGGGCGCGGCCGGCGGGAGCGGGTTCGTCAAGTTCAGTCGCCTCGACCCAGAGTGCGGCGCCGGGGCCGGGCACGCCGGAGCCGATCCGGGCCCGGGACAGGCCACGGATGACGGCGGCGGGCTCGCCCTCGGGCAGCCGGCCGACCTTCTCGATGGTGGCGACGACGCCGACCGGGCCGTACTCGCCGTCGATCCGTGGCACGGCCAGCAGCTTGCGATCGCCGGTCGCCCGCGCCGCGTCGATCGCGGCCTGGGTGGTCGGGTCGAGGGTCACCGGGATGACCATGCCGGGCAGCAGCACGGCGTCGGTCAGGGGAAGTACCGGAAGAGTTGCCATCGAACACCTGCTATCGCGTTGAGTTGAGCGTGTCTCACTCAAGTAACAAAGCGTTCCCCTTGTTCCGGACTGTGACCCAGACCACTTCACCCAGGCTCCGATCGGGCCGGGTGCGGCGCGATCCTCGCAACAGACCCCGCAGACCGTGGCGTGCCCGCATCCCCTCGTTCGGTGCGTACCCGCATGATCGGTACCCGCTGGGGAACGGCGCAGACATGCCGGGAGCCTCCACCATTCGACTCGTCGTCGTGGACGATCACCCCCTCTTCGTCCGCGGGCTGGAGTTGCTGCTTCCGATCACCACCGACGGTCGGGCCGAGGTGGTCGCCTCGACCGGAGACGCCGCCACCGCGGCCGCGCTGACCAGTCGTTGCCGGCCCGACCTGGCCCTTGTCGACCTGCACATGCCGGCGCCCGGCGGCATCCGGGCGGTGGCCGCGATCAGACGGACCACCCCACGGGTACGCGTGGTCGCGATGTCCGGTGCCGTGGACCCCGCGCCGGCCCTGGCGGCGCTGCGGGCCGGCGCCGAGGGGTTCCTGCCGAAGACCAGCGAACCGGAGGAACTGCTGCCCCCGCTGCTGGCGATCCTCGACGGCTGGGCGGTGCTCCCCGCCGAGTTGCTGCGTGCCATGCTGCGGCCCATGCACTCCCCGTCGGTCGACCTGGACGGCGAGGAACGGCGGCTGCTGCGCGCGATCGCCGCCGGCCGCAAGACCGTCGACATCGCCGAAGAACTGCACGTCTCGGAACGGACGGTGAAACGGATGACCGCCGCGTTGCTGCGCAGGCTGCGGGTGTCCAACCGGTCGGAGGCCGCCGCCGTGGCCGGGCACAGCGGCCTCCTCGACCATTGAGGCTCCGTCAACGCACCGATTCACGATTTTTCTCGGTACGGAATCACGACGCGCCGAATGGGACGCATATTGTTGCGGATTACCGGGGTGATAGGTCAGACTTTGGACACATCCCGCCGCACACAGGGAGTAATCGGCAATGGCGAGAAAAGTAATCACGGTCCTGACCGACGACCTCGACGGCGGCAAGGCCGACCGGACGGTCGAGTTCAGTCTCGACGGAGTGGCCTACACGATCGACGTCTCGGACGAAAATGCCGGCGTCTTGCGCAAGGCACTGGATCCGTACATCAATGCGGGTCGGCGGATCGGGCGCGGTCCGGTGGAGAGCACCCGATCGGTCCGGAGGCCGGGGCGACCCACCGGCGCCGGAATGGATCGGGAGCAGAACCGGGCCATCCGGGAATGGGCCGTCAAGAACGGCTACAAGATTTCCGAGCGGGGCCGGATCCCGGTTGAGGTCGTCGAGGCCTACAAGGCGCGCTGACACGCGAGTTGCCGACGGGGTCCCGCTGCGACGGCGGGGCCCCGTCGGATTGTCTCGGCGGGAACCGGCGGTGGCCGGCCATCCGGGTTGTCACCCGGGTGACCGGCCACCGCCGGTTGAGATGAATCAGTTGACGTCGATGCGTACCGAGTCGAAGGCGGGGGTCTGGTTGGCCCGCTCCATCATCGGCAGGCGGTGCGAGCCATCACCGGCCCAGACGGAGCACTGCGCGGTTCCCGACTCCGGCAGGCCCGGAATCTGAATCGTCACCTCGTCGGGCTGGGCACCACCGCGGCCGTCCTCGGTCGCGACGAAGAAGGCGGGCACCTCCTGCGGCTCCGGCGGGGTGGTCAGGCTGTCCAGCATCCGGCACGCGGTGTGGAAGTGACCCCGGACCAGGCCCTGGGCGTTGAGCAGCGAGCTCTCCACGTAGTAGCCGCCCTGACCGGCGGCCAGGAAGCGGTCCCGGACCAGGTTGCGGGTGCTGACCCGGAGGGTGAACGCCTGGTTGCGCCCCACCTGGTCGGGGAACTGGGTGATCAGCAGGGACGGGTTGTTTGCGGCGGCGCCGACCTCACCGAACTCGGTGCTCACGCAGCGGTTGCCGATCTGGAAACCGTCGTGCGCCTGGAGCCGGCTCTCGTCGCAGTCGTTGGCCAGCACGCCGAGCCCGGCACCGGGGGCGTTCCCACCGGTGTTGCCGCCGCCGTTGTTGCCACCGCCGGGGGTGGTGGTGGGCGTGCTGCTGCCGCCGTTGTTGCCGCCCGTGTTGCCGGTCGGCTGGACCTGGCAGTCGGCGAGCTGCGCGAGACCCTGCGGCCGGGGCCCGACCCGGTCGATCGCGGCCGTGATCCGGTCCAGCACCGCGCGCCGCTTGTCCCGCAGCGGCTGCAGGATCGCGTTGCGGATGAACGCCTCACCCTTGTTGCCCTCGGCGGCCAACCGGCGGTCCGCCTCGGCGATCTGGGCCTGCAACTGGGCGAGACCGCGGTCCACCTCGGCCCGCGCCTGAGCCGGCACCTGCGGCAACTTCGCCGTCACATCCGGACAGGCGATGGCCGTGCCGGTGCCCACCGTGCCGTCCTTGCCGTCCTCGCACTCGGGAACGGACTGCTGCCCGTCACCCCAGTGATTACGCACCCACCGACCGTTCTGCCAGGTCCGGCTGGTCGAGGCGGCGCCGGCCGGCGCCGTCGAACCCGGGCTCGGCTCCACGCACTGCCCGGCAGCCGGACGCGGCTTATTTGTCCGCCGGTCCTGGGCCGACGAAATCTGGGTCACGGCGACGACTCCGCCGAAGACCACGAGCGTGCCGACAACGGCCAGCAGACGCTTGCTCCGCGCGTTGCCGGATGACCGGCGCGCCCGTGTGGACCTGCGCATCGAATTGCTCTCCTTCTCGATCCGGTAGTGGATTCCTGCCCTCGGCGGACCGACGGATGTGAGATGGCACGCCACGGCGGTGAGCACCGTGACCTACCCGGGTAATGCGTCGATGGCCGACGATGCCCTTTCCGCACCGTCTCCCGCGCCCGATGGACGCGGATGGGGAGATCCTGTTCATTCGCGCAGGAGTACGGGACGGCGACCGGGAAGGTTCAACCGTCGCGCAGGAAATTGCCGATCCGGATCCGGAGCCGGTGTCAGCAGGGAGAACGGGCGCCGGTCAGTCGGCGCAGAGGTGGTCGAAGGCGAACCCGCCGACCAGTTCGTCGCGGCGCCGACTCAGCGCGACGATCTGTGCGGTCAACTCGGCGCGCGGCAGCAGGTCCGTGCCCATGTTCGCCCGCAGCCGCTCCCCCACCGCGACGGTGGCGAGATCCTCGGCCAGTTGGGCCAGGTCGACGCCGCAGGAGAAGCGGTGCGCGGTCACCGAGACCCGCTCGAGGAGGCACGCGTCGGGGCGGACCTGCACCCAACTCCACCCCTGCGCCGGCCCGTCGGCCCAACGCACGTGCAGCCCCCGCACGATCGGGTCGGCCACCTGTCCCGCCACGTACGCCTCGACCGCCGCCGCGCGGGTCAGCGCACCCAGGTCGTTGACCGGCCCGGTCCGGCCGTCCGGCAGCCGACCGAGGATGTCCCGGAAGCCCACCGGGGCCGGCTCGTCGTCCCCACCGGCGGTCACCCCGGCAGCGCCCGCCGCGTAGGCGCGCGCGTCGATCACGTACTCCACGAGACGCCGGCCGTGCTCGGCGGCCCGCAACGTCGACGACCCGATCCGCAGCACGGGCAGGCCGGCGGCGGCGCTCACCGCGTCGGTGAGTCGCTCGACGCGCTGCTGCGCCGAGCCGGCGGACGCCACCGGACCGATCTCCACGGCGACGATCGCCCGGCCGGTGTCGGCGGCGCAGACCACGAAGTCGAAGCTGGCACGGCTGGCCGAACTCCACTGACTGCCGGTGACCCCGGGCGGGCGACCCTGGACCAGATCGCTGAGCCGGCGGGCCCGATGGACCCGGTGGCCGGCGCGACTGAGCAGGGGCTCGGGCCCACCGTCGGCGGGCAGCGCCCGCAGCCAGCCGGGGTTGTCGCTGCCGATGCTCGTCATCTGCCTGATCCATCCGCCGGTCGGTCGAGCCGGGCCGAGTCTAGGTGGTCGATCATGGCACTCCGAGTTCCGATGTGACCGGGATCACAGACGGCTGACGTTCCAGGGACGGCCGGCGGGTGTATCCAGCGACCGCCGGTACCGGACCGGCCGGAGGTGACCATGTCGCGACAGCAGTTCGGCTTCCTCGCCGGGTTTCTCGCCGTGGCGGTCTGGGCACTCGCCGGCATCGGCGTGGCCGCCCTCGCCCTGCTCGCGGGCCTGCTCGGCTGGCTGGTGGTCCGGGTGCTCGACGGCGACCTCACGGTGACCGGCCTCGGCGACCGCCACCCCGACCCGCGGCGACGCCGATGACCATCCGCTCCGCCGACGCCGCGCAGGTCGCGCGGATCGCGGTCCAGGCGGCCAGCCTGGTGCCGGGCGTGTCCGTCGTCCGTCCGGCGGCGGTCCGCCTGGACGACCGGTCCGTCGGACTCGACCTGCACCTGATCACCTGGTACGGCCACAGCGTGCCCGCCATCGCCGAGGCGGTCCGGGCGGTGGTCGCCGACCGGGTGGCCGCCACCACCGGGCTCCGCGTGGCGATGGTGACCGTCACCGTGGACGACCTGCTCGTCCCGGGCGTCGACGTCTCCGCCGCCCCCGCGACAGTGCCCGCCGAGGGCGGCTGAGATGCGCAGCGTCAACCGGGTCGCCTCACTGCTGCTGGCCACCGCCCTGCTCGCCGGCGGGGCGCTGGTGGCCGTCCAGGCACTGCTCCTCGCCCTGAACCGGCCGACGCCGCTGGACACCACCGGCTGGCTCGACGCCCTGAGCGGCACCCGGTGGCGCGACCCGACCGTCCAGGCGGTGGCCGGCGGCACCGTCCTGCTGGGCCTGGCCATCCTGGTGGCCCAACTGCTCCCCTGGACGCCGGTGCGGTTGCGCACCGACGAACGCGACGGCTGGCACCTGCACCGGCGCAGCGTGGAGCGGCGACTGGCGGACGCCGCCGGCGCGGTGCCGGGCGTACGCCGCGCCCGGGTCCGGGTCCGCCGGCGCGGCGGCCAGTGGCGCCCCCGGGTGCGCGCGACCGGTGACCCGGCGGCCCGGGCGGAGATCGAGTACGCGGTGCACCAGGAGTTGTACCGGCTCACCGCGCCCCGCCCCGGCCACATCGACGTCCGGCTACAGCCCCGTCGGCGCCCGGCATGACCAACGCGGGGCACCGCCTGTTGTGGACCATCATCGCGCTGGTGCTGGTGGCGGGCGGGGCAGCGGCGCTGGCGGCCGGCCACGGCAACCTGCCCGGCGTCGATCCACAGGCGGTGGTGCTCAGCACCGGACTGCTGGAGCGGTGGCGGACGGCCGCGCCGTGGAGCACAGTGGCCGCGGCGGTCGGCGGGGCGCTGCTCGCCCTGGCCGGGCAGCGCCTGCTGACCCGGGAGGTGCGGCGACCCGGCGGTACGCTGCGCGGCACCCTGAGCCACCCCGGGCGACGACCGGGCCGTACCCGGCTGGCCGCCGACGTCCTCACCGACGCGCTGGTCCGCGACCTGACCGGCAACCCCGGGGTACGCCGGGCCCGCGTGGTGCTCACCGGCGAGCCGCCGCACCCCGACGTGTGGATCCGGGTGGACCTGACGGCCGACGCGACGGCCGCAGGCGTCCGCGACCACGTTCGCTGCGCCGTCCGCCGGTTCGCGGCGACGACCGACTGCCAGCCGGCGCACCTGGACGTGACCGCCCACATCGAGCCGGGCCGGCCCTGACCCGCGCGGGTGCGGCTCAGCCGTCGTCGCCGGGGCGGCGCGCGGCCACGACGCTCGCCCCGATGCAGACCGCCAGGGTCAGCACCACCACCGCGAGGGTCGACCAGACCGGCAGCTTGCCCACCGGCGTCTCGGCGAGGATGAGCTTCAGCCCCGCGAAGCCGAGCAGCAGCGCGAGACCGTAGCGCAGGTAGCCGAACTGGCGCAGCAGGCCGGCGAGGCAGAAGTAGAGGCTGCGCAGCCCCAGTACGGCGAACGCGGTGGCCGTCCAGACCAGGAAGGTGTTCGTGGTGATGGCGAGGATCGCCGCCACCGAGTCGATGGCGAAGACCACGTCGGTGGCCTCGATGGCGACGAGCGCCACCAACAGCAACGTCGCCACCCGCCGGCCGGCCACCCGGGCGGTGAACCGGTCGTTGTGGTACCGGGCGTCGGTGGGCACCAGCTTTCGGAACAGCCGGACCACGACGTTGCGGTCGGGGTCGACGTCCGGCTTTCCGCGTACGGCCAGTCGCCAGCCGGTCCAGATCAGGAAGGCGCCAAGCGCGAACCCGGCCCAGGTGAGCCGGTCCAGCAGCTCGGCGCCGGCGAAGATGAACAGCAGGCGGAAGACGAGCGCCCCGACGACGCCCCAGAACAGCACCTTGTGCTGGTAACCCGAGGGCACCCGGAAGTAGCCGAAGAGCAGGGCGAAGACGAACACGTTGTCCACCGACAGCGCCTTCTCCAACAGGTAGCCGGAGAAGTACGCGATGGCCGGGTCGCCGCCGAGGCCCCACCAGAGGACCAACCCGAACAGCAGGCCCGCGCCGATCCAGACACCGCTCCACAGCAACGCCTCGCGGAGCTCGATGATGTGGTTGTCCCGGTGCAGGAGCACGTCCACGGCGAGCATGACGGCGATCAGCGCGCCGGCCGCCGCCCAGGCCCACAGCGGCACCGTGACCGTCGCCTCAGCCACCGACGCCCTCCGCATCGACAACGGCCACCGCCCGACACCTCGATCGCCGGCTGAGTCGAGCCTAGGCGAACGGCCCCGCCCACACCGTGGCTCCGGTGAAGTCGGCGCCCGCCGACGGTCGTCGTGAGGGTCGCCGGACCGGGCCGGAGGGGGTCCAATGCCCCGGGCCGCCCTGGTCTGTCGGCCCTGCCGCCACCGGCGGGACAGGCGTCCACTGGACATGTCACCGGCAAGCGCGGTGCGAAGCGGAGAAGGGACGTGGAGACCATGGTCACGACGATCGAGCGGGTCACCGACACGCACACGGCACCGACGACCGGCACGACGCGGGAGCGGGCTGCCCGGTACATCCTGGCCGGCACCCGGCTCGCGCTCGGCTGGATCTTCCTCTGGGCGTTCGTCGACAAGATGTTCGGCCTCGGGATGGCCACCGAGTCGAAGAGCGCCTGGATCAACGGGGGCAGCCCCACCAAGGGCTTCCTGACCTTCGGTGTGTCGGGTCCGTTCACGGACGTCTACACCGGGATCGCCGGCGCGGCCTGGGCGGACTGGCTCTTCATGGCCGGTCTGGCCGGAATCGGGGTCGCCCTGCTGCTCGGCATCGGCATGCGGGTCGCCGCCGTGGCCGGTGGGCTGCTGCTGGTGCTGATGTGGACCGCCGTCCTGCCTCCGGAGAACAATCCGTTCATGGACGACCACCTGGTCTACGCGGCGGTGCTGGCGGTCCTCGCGCTGCTGAACGCCGGTGACACCTGGGGCCTCGGCCGGCCGTGGGCGAAGCTGCCGATCGTGCGGCGGGTCCCCTGGCTCCGCTGAACCACAACGCACCCCCTCGGCGGGCGTCCCCCACGGCGACGCCCGCCGACCCGCGCCGCATGTCCGCACCGGGTCCCCGGCCGCACTCGCCGATCCTGCGGCCACGGCGTCCGTATCGACCACCGGACGTGCACGATCAGACGAGGACTGACCGGGCGGGCGGCGGGTCTGCCGCACATCGGTGGTGGGTGATCCGGCAGGATCGAGGTGACCGGACACATCAACCGACACGGCAGGAGATCCCCGCATGAACCAGGCAGCAGGCGCCCGATCCGGCAAGCCCGAGGTGGGTCCGATCGAGGGTGCGCCGCCGGCCGACCTCGTGATCGAGGACATCACCGTGGGCGAGGGACCGCAGGCCGAACCGGGCCAGCTGGCCAGCGTGCACTACGTCGGCGTATCGCACTCCACCGGCGGCGAGTTCGACTCGTCCTGGAACCGGGGCGAGGCGTTCGAGTTCCCGCTCGGCGGCGGTCAGGTCATCGCCGGCTGGGACCAGGGCGTCGTCGGCATGCGCGTCGGCGGCCGTCGCCGGCTCACCATCCCGCCACACCTGGGGTACGGCGACCGCGGTGCGGCCGGCGTCATCAAGCCGGGCGAGACGCTCGTCTTCGTCGTCGACCTGCTCGGCGTGCGCTGACCGATGCTCGGGGGTCGTCGGCGCGCGCCGGCGGCCCCGCGGCGGACCCGGGTCGCGTGGGCCTCTCGGGGCCGGGTTCAGGCGGCCAGTTGCAGGTGCGCCGGCTCGACGGCCGGGCGACGGGCAGCCTCGACAACCCGGGTCGGCTCCAGAATCGGCATCACCCGGTGCAGGCCGGTGGCGCGCAGCACCCGGGCCACGACCGGGCTCGGGTCGACAAGGACCAGTGCGCCACCACAGGCCCGAACGCGCAGGTGCGCGGCGAGCAGGGTGCGGACGCCGGCGGCGGAGAGCAGCCGCAGCCCGGACAGGTCCACCTGGAGCACCGGACGGGCCGGCACGGACCACAGCGCGGACCGGAACGCGGCCACCGTGGCGATGTCGACCTCGCCGGCCACCCGCACGAGGACCATCTGGTCACTCACGCTGACCTGCACGTCCAGCCGGTCGCTCCGCTCTCCCATGCCGAGAAATCTAGCCGCACCCCCCGACAGTTTCGGCCTCTCGCGGAGTGATTCCGGGTACGCCCAGGGTCTTACCCCGAGGTGCCCCCTCTCCCCCTCGGGGTGCAGGCCGGAGCCTCGCTCCTCGCCGAGCATCCGACCGCCGACCGCCGGGCCGGACCGTGATCGACTCCGGGTTGGTGACATCGGGGTGTCCGCGGCAGCGGGACACCCCGACGTCACGGATCCTGTGTTGATCATGGGCGTCGGTCGGCGTCGGCGGTGGAGAATAGGCCGATGCTGATCCCTCGGCCCCGGCCGCCCCGGTTGATTCGTCCCGTCCGCGAGCCGACCACCGTACCGCCGGCGTTCGCCGGAGCCTGGGCGCCGACGGACCGCAGGCTCGACCAGGCCGAGCTGCTGCCGCTTCCCGACGGGGCCGTGGGCCCGGAGGACGTGCTCGTCGACGACGCCGGCCGGGTGATCAGTGGCGACGAGGACGGCCGGCTCTGGTGCTGGCCGGTCGACGCGCCGGTCGGCACCCACCCCCGACTGCTGGCCGAGACCGGCGGCCGACCGCTCGGCATCGAGGTGGACGCCTCCGGCGAGGCCCTCATCGTCTGCGACGCGTACCGCGGGTTGCTGCGGGTGACACCCGACGGCACGGTACGCGAACTCACCGGGACGACGCCCCTGGTGCACCTGGCCAACAACGCCACGGTGGCCCGCGACGGCACCATCTACTTCACCGACTCCTCCGACCGGTTCCCGGTCTCGCACTGGAAGCGGGACCTGCTGGAGCATCGCCCCAACGGTCGGGTGCTGGCCCACCATCCGGGCAGCGGTCGCACCGAGGTGGTGGCCGACGGGCTGTACTTTCCCAACGGGATCGCGCTGACCCCGGACGAGTCGGCGCTGATGCTCGTGGAGACCAGCACCCACCGCCTGCTCCGCGTCGACCTGGGCGGCGGCGTCCGGGTGCTCGCCGACCTGCCCGCGTACCCGGACAATCTCTCCGCCGTCGGCGACGGGACGTACTGGATCGCGTTGCCCAGCCCACGGGTGCCGATCGCCGAGCGGCTGCTGCCGCACCCGCGACTGCGTCAGATCGCCGCGTTGCTGCCCGACGCGTTGCAGCCGCAGCCGCGCCGCTACGGGCTCGTCGCGCTTGTCGACGGCGACGGCGGGGTCCACCGGACGCTGCACGGCCCGACCGGGCGGTATCAGATGATCACCGGGGTACGCCAGCACGGCGATCACCTCTGGCTGGGCAGCCTGGTCGGGCCAGGGGTGGCCCGCGTACCGCTTGCTTGAAACGCCCGGCGGGCCGGCCCGCCGTGGTGGCGGGCCGGCCCGGGTGTCGGCGCCAGCGCCTCAGCGACCGGTGACCGAGGGCGCCGGGGCCGGCGAACCGCCGGCCACCGCGCCCGGGTGCGCCGGGGCGGGCGGCGCGGGCTTGAGCCCGGGCGCCACCGGCAGGGCGCTGCCCCGGACGAACTCGTCCCAGCTCACGTTCCACGCGGTCCAGCCGTTGCCCGGCTGCAACTCCACCTCGGTGCCCTTGACGGTGATCAGGTCACCGACCTGCGTCACCCCCATCAACCAGTCGGCCGCTGCCGCGGAGACGTTCGCGCAGCCGTGCGAGACGTTGGTGGAGCCCTGGTCGCCCTCCGACCACGGCGCGGAGTGGATGAACTCGCCACCCCAGGTGTAGCGCTGGGCGTCGTCGACGTCGACCACGTAGCCACCGTTCGGCTCACCCCGGGTGTCGAAGGTGGTCCGCTCGTGCTTTTCCATGATCACCATCTTGCCGCTGGAGCTCGGCGTGCTCGGCTTGCCCAGGCTGACCGGGATCCGGCGAATCTGCTTGCCGTCCCGCAGCACCGTCATCTGCTTGGTGGCGTTGTCGACCTCCAGCGAAAGCTGGCGTCCAATCTTGGAGGTCGCGGTCCGCTCGGCGTCGCCGACCCGGTCCTTGCCGATCGGCAGGCCCTCCAGCCCGGCCCGGACACTGATCGTGGTCCCCGGCTTCCAGAAATCCGGCGCCCGGTAATAGACCTGACTGCCGTCCTCGAGCCACGACCAGGCGCCCGGCTGCGGAGGATTCGTCTTCACGAACAACCGCCGCTGAACATCTGCTCTGGCCTCTTTCGGAATTGCCGGGTCGAACGCGACGGTTACCGGCATCGCCGTGCCGTACGTCCGATTGCCCACGAAATAGAGGGTGCTGGTGATCTGCGGTTTGGTGGATTTGGCCATGGTGGTGAACGTGCTGGTGCGGGTGGTGGTGGCGCCGGAGTCCCCGGTCGCGGTCACCTCGGCGGTGTACGTCCGCCGCGGTTGCAGCGGCGCCGTCGGCACCCAACCCGAGCCGTCGTCGCGCGGCTCGGCGCCGACCTGCTTGCCCTTGTCGTCGGTGAGGCGTACACCGGTGACCCGCCCACCCTTGACCACGGTGCCCACCTCGGCGCTGACCGGGACGTCCCGGGCCTTGTCCGTCGGTGTCACGGCGAGGTCCGGGCCGGCGACGTGGTCCTTGGCCGAACCATTCGCCGGGTCCCGCTCGGCGGTGCAGCCACCCAGGATGAGTGGTGCGGCTGCGATGGTTACCGCCAACAGCGTCAATCGCCGCCTAGACGTCATGTTCAGTCCCCCCGTTTTCGACTGCCCTCCGCCACATTCTCACCCGCTCAGCAGGGAGTATCCGCGGTATTTCGAAATAATCGTCCGCGCATTTACCGACGCAATTTGCCGACGATGTTCCACTTGGCGGATGAGGCGTTCAACCGACCCGTGTCGTGCCCTCTGCTCCGCTTGAGCGACGCCACCCCGGCTGTCCGGATGACGGGCGTCTGGCCGCGGCTCGCCCCGGTCGGCCTGTTCGCCCCGGCACGTCCGCGCCCGGCTCGGCGAGCGGGAAGGAGGAGGTCACGGCGGGGGGCGCACCTCGGGGGCGGACTTTTGTCGACTGAAGCGAAACTTCTGCCGAACGCGACGAAGCTTTGCCTTCGTCCGGGGGCAAGGGTAAGGTCACGATCTAGATAGAGGGTTGCCCATTCGTCGATCAGCTTGCCGCCACCCCTGCCGGGTCGCCGTGTTCCGCCCCCGACGGGGGCCGGGCCGCACCGGCCGCGCCGTCCTCACCGTCCAGCCGGAGCCCGCCTCCGGCCGGTTCGGCGCGCCCGGGTGACGGCAGCCAGGTCGACCGCCGCCGACGGCGTACCTGCCGTCAGGAAGGGACCACCACCATGGATCAACAGCTCAACCGACCGACACCGGCGTCCGAGCCGATCAGCCGGCGCGGAGTGCTGCGCGCCGCGACCGTCTCCGCCGCCGCCGTCGGCACCGCCGGGCTGCTCGCCGGCCCGGCCACCGCCGCACCCGCCGGGCAGTCCCAGGGCCGGCGTCGGGTGCCGGTCGACCGGATCAGCATCCAGCTCTACACCCTGCGCGACCAGCTCGCCGCCGACCTGCCCGGCACCCTGGACGCGCTGCGCCGGATCGGCTACCGGCGGGTGGAGCACGCCGGCTTCGTCGGACGCACCGCCGCGCAGTTCCGGGCCGCGCTCGACGAGGCCGGGTTGCGGGCCACCTCCGGGCACACCGGCATCCCGCAGCCCTTCGACGCCGCCACCTGGGAGCAGTCCCTCGCCGACGCCAACGTCGTGGGCTGCAAGAAGATCGTCCACCCGTACTTCGGTCGGGACGCCAGCGGTCAGGCGATCCGGGACCCCAACGTCTACCGGGCCCTGGCACGCGACCTGAACAAGGCCGGCCGGCTGGCCGAACGTGCCGGGCTCGACTTCGGCTACCACAACCACCAGCTGGAGTTCGTGCCGTTGACCGACGGCTCGACCGGCTTCGAGATCCTCACCGGGCAGACCGACCCGCGCCTGGTGCACTTCGAGCTCGACCTCTACTGGACCTGGCGGGGCGCGCACGACCCGGTCGACGTGTTCCGGGCCAACCGCGGCCGGATCCGCCAGGTGCACGTCAAGGACCTCGACGTCGAGGGCGGTTTCGCCGACCTCGGCGACGGCGTCATCGACTTCGGCCGCATCTTCGCCAACGAGCGGGAGGCCGGCATCGAGGAGTACATCGTGGAGCGCGACGACGCGGGCACCGCGCCGCGCTCCCCCGCCGACGCCCTGGACACCGCCCGGGTCGGCTTCGACTACCTCGCCTCACTCCGGTACTGAAACACCTCGGGGGACAGTTTTGATGAACAGGACCGCATTCGTGTCCGCCCTGCTGCTGGTGACGGCCGGTCTGGCCGTACCACCGTCAGCTGCGGCCGCCGCGCCGGCCGCGCCGCCGGACAGCAGCTTCCAGAAAGTGACGCTCAACGACTTCCCGGGCGAACCGATGAGCCTCGCCGTCCTGCCCGACCTGCGGGTGCTGCACACCTCCCGCACCGGCGAGGTCCGCATCCACGACCCGCGCACCGGGCTGAACACCCTCGCCGCCGACATCCCCGTCTACGAGCACGACGAGGAAGGGTTGCAGGGGGTCGCCATCGACCCGAACTTCGCCCAGAACAAGTGGGTCTACCTCTACTACTCGCCGCCCATGGACACCCCGGTGGACGACCCGGCGACCCCCGACGTCAACGAGGGGGACGCGCCGGAGACCGGCACCGCAGCGGACTGGCAGCGGTTCAAGGGCGCGCTGCGGCTGTCCCGGTTCAAGCTGGACGGGATGAAGCTCAACCTCGCCAGCGAGCAGCAGATCATCGACGTGCCCACCGACCGGGGGATCTGCTGCCACGTCGGTGGCCAGATCGACTTCGACAGCAAGGGCAACCTGTACCTGTCGACAGGTGACGACACCAACCCGTTCGCCTCCGACGGCTACATCCCGATCGACGAGCGGGCCGACCGCAACCCGGCGTTCGACGCCCAGCGCAGCGCGGCCAACACCAACGACCTGCGCGGCAAGCTGCTGCGCATCAAGGTGAAGAACGGTGGCGGCTACACGGTGCCGGCCGGCAACCTGTTCAAGCCGGGCACGGCGCAGACCCGCCCGGAGATCTACGCGATGGGGCTGCGCAACGCGTTCCGCTTCTCCGTCGACCGGCGTACCGACAACGTGTACGTGGGCGACTACTCCCCGGACGCCTCCACCGCGAACCCGGAGCGCGGCCCGGCCGGGCACGGCCGGTGGCTGCTCGTCGACAAGCCGGCGAACTACGGCTGGCCGTACTGCGTGACGCCGACGATCGCCTACCGCGACTACGACTTCGCCACCGGCGAGTCCGGCGCCAAGTTCAACTGCAAGCGCCCGGTCAACGACTCACCGCACAACACCGGCAAGCGCGTGCTGCCGCCGGTCGAGCAGCCGCAGGTCTGGTACGCGGCGGCCCCCTCGGCCGAGTTCCCGCAGCTGGGCACCGGCGGCATCGCCCCGATGGGCGGCCCGGCGTACGAGTACGACGGGACCAGCACGTCGCGTACCCGCTGGCCGGCCTACTACGACGGGGTCCCGCTGTTCTACGAGTGGACCCGCGACTACATCAAGGAGTTCCGCCTCGACGAGGACGGGGACGTGCAGGACATCCGTCCGGTCGCGCCGTCGATTGTGGTGGACAACCCGATGGACATGGAGTTCGGCCCGGACGGCGCGCTCTACGTCCTGGAGTACGGCGACGGCTACTTCGCCGAGAACCCGGACGCGCAGCTGTCCCGGATCGACTTCGTCCGGGGCAACCGGACGCCGATCCCGAAGATCAGCGGCACGCCGACCGTCGGGCAGGCCCCGCTGACCGTCGCGTTCTCCAGCGCCGGCACCACCGACCCGGACGGTGACAAGCTGAGCTACGCGTGGGACTTCAACGCCGACGGTTCGGTGGACAGCACGGACGCGAACGCGACCTGGACGTTCCAGGAGAACGGCAAGTACACCCCGACGTTGAAGGTGACCGACCGCACCGGACGGTCCGCCTCGGCGACCCTGCCGCTGGTGGTCGGGCCGACCGCGCCGGTCGTCGAGTTCGTCGCCCCGGTCGCCGGGCAGCCGTTCCAGTTCGGGCAGACGGTCGCGTACCAGGTGAAGGTCACCGACGACCTGCCGGTGGACTGCTCCCGGGTGAAGGTCACCTACGTGCTCGGGCACGACGAGCACGGGCACCCGCTCTCCACGGCGACCGGGTGCTCCGGGACGATCCCCACCTTCGTCGACGGTGGGCACAGCGGCGCGGACAACCTGACGGCGGTCTTCGTCGCCGAGTACACCGACGCGCCGACCGAGCCGGGTGTGCCGCCGCAGTCGGCCTCGGCCACTGTCGTGCTGGACCCGACCCCGGTGGCCGGTCTGGCCGGCTGAACCACCGCACGATGACAGCGGCGGCGACCGGATCACTCCGGTCGCCGCCGCTCGTCGTCTCCGCCCCGGCCGGCGCGGGGTGCGGGCCGCCGCCGGTCGCCGCTCAGGTCCAGTCGCTGTCGACGTGGTTGTCCCGCCAGCGTCCGCCCACCGGCGGAGTGTCCAGCGCCATCCCGTCGCCGGCGTTGCCGGCCAGGTCGTTGTCCTCGACCCGGCAGCCCACGCAGCTGCCCCGCTCGGTGATCCACAGCCCGTGCGTCTGGGTCTGGTCGTCGTGGTTGTCCCAGATCCGGTTGCCGCGGACGGTGGCCGAGTCGAACGGCGCGTCGATCGTGATCCCGGCCCGCCGCTGGGGTGCGGGAGACAGCTCGTAGCCGCAGCCGGGCGGCGGCACGTCCCCGCTCCACGCGGTGAAGCCGTCGGGGCGTACCGGGGCGAGGGTGAGTTCGTCGCCGGTGTTGGAGGCGACCATGGCGACGGCTCGTCCCACCCGCAGGACCTTGCCCCGGTGCCCGTCGTGCGGCCAGTTGGCCGACCGGTCCACCAGGCACCGCTCGCTGTAGCGGACGGCATCGCCGACACCGCCGGCACCCTCCGCACACTGCCGCCCGTTGTTGCGGATCCGGTTGTTGAGCAGCACCGCGTCGGTCATCTGGTGGTCGATCCGGACCGCGTCCAGCCCGTTGCCCCAGAACTCGTTGCTCTCGATGACCACGTCCCGGATCGCGCCCTGGTAACCGCGCCCGAGGTCGTGCGCGTGGTAGCCGTGCCGCCCGTTGCCGCTGATCCGGTTGCCCCGCACCGTGTACGGGCCGGGGCTGTTGCCGATGCTGACCCCGTCGCGCATGTTGCCGTCGATGACGCAGTCGGTGAGCAGCCCGCCCCGGCCGGCCACCGACGAGGTTCCCTGCGCCGACACGTCGAAGCCGGTCTCCAGGTTGCCGGTCATGGTGCAGGCCGAGACGATCAGCCCGTCGGCGCCCCAGTCGGAGATGCCGAACCGGTTGCCCTGGCTGTGACAACCGACGATGCGGTAGCCACGCGGTGGCGCCCAGTAGTCCTTCTGCAACTCCAGGAAGATTCCGTTGGTGCCGTTGGCCAACGTGGTGCAGTTGGCGATGGTCAGCCGCTCCACCGCGCCCCAGCCGCCGATGCCGACCCCGATGCCGGCGCCACCCATCTGCTCGCCGTTGTCCAGCCGGCCGCAGCCGACCACCACCACGCCGTCGATGAGGGAGTCCTGGAGGAAGTCGCAGCCCAGCCCGGTGGCGGCGGTGTGGTGGATGTAGAGGTTGCGGAACACGCCGCGCACCACGTACTGGAGTCCGAGGCCCTTGGCCAGGTAGTTGTACTCGGCCATGGCCACGCCGGAGCCGTCGATCTGGAAGTCGGAGAAGGTGCAGTCGGCGATGTGCCGGTCCCGGTCGGCGCCGTGCTGCACTGTGGTCCAGAAGGCCAACGGGGTCGGGTCGGCCCGGTTGCCCTCGTTGCTGAGCATGAACCGGGTCGCCGCCGGGCCGGCCCCGATCAGGGACACCCCGCTGCGCCACACCGTGCCCGCGTCCCGGATCGAGTAGATGCCCGGCGGGCAGTAGATGACCCGGGCGCGCCCGTCCGACGCGTACCCGGCGCCCAGGCGGTCCACGAGGGCGGCAAGCGCCGGCTGGTCGTTCGTCGCGCCGTCGCCGGTCAGCCCGTACTCCAGGGCGTCGCAGTAGAGCGGCGCGCCGGCCGCGGCGGGCCGTCGTACCCGGACCGAGTTCAGTAGCAGCTCGTTCGCCACGGCCACAGGCCGGCTCCCTTCGACGCGTGCGGTGCGCTCCGGCGGGGCCGACTTCCCGATGACGCCGCCGGGAAACCCCGCCCGTGGGCACCGCCGGGAGCCCGGACGTGCGCCGGCCCCGGCGCCGCACAGGCAGCGCCGGGGCCGGGGGTACGCCGTCAGACGGCGGCGATCAGCAGCGCCGGGCGCTCCACGCAGTCGGCGACGTGCCGCAGGAAGCCACCGGCCACCCCACCGTCACAGACCCGGTGGTCGAAGGTGAGGCTGAGCTGGGTCACCTTGCGGACCGCGAGTTGCCCGTCGACCACCCACGGCTTGTCCACGATCCGCCCGACCCCGAGCAGCGCCGCCTCCGGGTGGTTGATGATCGGCGTGGAGCCGTCCACGCCGAACACCCCGTAGTTGTTGAGCGTGAACGTGCCGCCGGTCAGCCGGGCCGGCGGCAGGTTGCCCGCCCGCGCGGCGGCGGTGGTCGCCGCCAGTTCGGCGGCCAGCTCGGCGGTGGTGAGTCGCTGGGCGTCGCGCAGCACCGGCACCAGCAGACCCCGGTCGGTCTGCGCGGCGATGCCGAGGTGCACCCCGGCGGACTGGACGATCTGCTGCGCCTCGGTGTCGACCCGGGCGTTGAGCTGCGGGAACCGGCGCAGGCCGCTGAGGCAGATCCGGGCCAGCAGGGCCAGGATGCTCACCGGCGCGTCGGGCGTCGCGGCGTTGATCGCGGCCCGGGTCTCCAGCAGCCCGGTGGCGTCCACGTCGACCCAGATCGTCACCTCCGGGATCTCCCGCCGGCTGCGGGAGAGCTTGTCGGCGATGACCTTGCGGACGCCGGTGAGCGGCACGATCACGTCGTCGTTCCCGGAGAGGGCCGGCGCGACGGGCGCGTCCGGCACGGCGGCGAGCCGGGCGGCGGGCACGGTCAGCGCCGCCTCCACGTCGGCACGGCGGATCACTCCGCCGGGCCCGGTGCCCCGTACCGCGTTCAGGTCGACGCCACGCTCCCGGGCCAGCCGCCGGACGATCGGCGAGATGACCAGGGCGGTCGGCGGTGCCGGGTGGCCGGACGCGTCGCCCGCACCCGCGGCGCTGCCGGCGGCCGCCCGGATCCCGCCGGTCACGGCCGAACCGCCGGTCGCGGCGGCCTCGCTCGGCGCGGTGTCGGTCGGGGCGGTGTCGGTCCGCGCGGTGTCGCCCGGCGCGGGGGCGAGCGTCAGCCGAGGCCGACGCCGACGCCGGGTGGGGCCGCCGTGGCCGGTGCCGTAACCGATCAGCACGTTGCCGGAGCCGGCCCGCTCCTCCTCGCGGTAGGTGGCGTGCCCGGCGGGCTCGTCGCCGCCGTCCAGCGGCGCGATGGTGATCAACGGCTGGCCGACCGGGCGTACCTCACCGGCCGCGCCGTGCAGGGCGACCACCCGGCCGGCGTACGGGCAGGGCACGTCGACGACCGCCTTCGCGGTCTCCACCTCGACCACGCTCTGGTCGACGGTGACCACGTCGCCCACCGCGACCCGCCACTCGACGATCTCGGCCTCGCTCAGCCCCTCCCCCAGGTCGGGCAGGAGGAAGACCTGCGTCCGCTCGACGGTGGTCATGCCGCGCTGCCCTGCGCCGCCCAGCGCGAATCCGGCTGGTCGTCCCACTGCAGTCGGGCCACCGCGTCGAGCACCCGGTCCACACCGGGCAGGTGGGTGTGCTCCAGCATCGGCGCCGGGTACGGGATGTCCAGCCCGGCGACCCGCAGCACCGGGGCGTGCAGCGCGTGGAAGCAGCGCTCCTGCACCCGGGCGGCGATCTCCGCGCCGACCCCCGCGAAGCCCTGCGCCTCCTGGATCACCACGCACCGGCCGGTGCGACGAACCGAGGCGGCGATGGTGTCGTCGTCGAACGGGACGATCGTGCGGACGTCCACCACCTCCAGGTCCCAGCCCTCCTCGCGGGCGGCCTCGGCGGCCTCCAACGCGACAGGCACGGCCGGCCCGTACGCCACAAGCGTGGCGTCGCGGCCGGGCCGGCGCACGACGGCCCGCCCGAACGGCTCGGCACGGGCCGGCAGGACCGCGTCGTCGCTTGTGAAGTAGAGCTTCTTGGGCTCCATGAAGACCACCGGGTCAGGGTCGTCGATCGCCTCGCGCAGCAGCGAGTACGCGTCCTCGACGGTCGCCGGGGTGACCACCTTCAGGCCCGGGGTGTGCGCGTAGTACGCCTCGGACGAGTCGCAGTGGTGCTCCACCCCGCCGATCCCACCGGCGTACGGCACGCGGATCACGATGGGCACGCTGAGCTTGCCCCGGGTGCGGTTGCGCAGCTTCGCCACGTGCGAGGCGATCTGCTCGAACGCCGGGTACGCGAACGCGTCGAACTGCATCTCGACAACCGGCCGCAGACCGGACATGGCCAGACCGACGGCGAAGCCGACGATGCCGGCCTCCGCGAGCGGGGTGTCGAAGCAGCGGTCTTCGCCGAAGCGGGCCTGGAGGCCGTCGGTGATCCGGAAGACGCCGCCGAGTTGACCGACGTCCTCCCCGAAGACGACGACCCGGTCGTCGGCGGCGAGGGCGTCGGCGAGCGCGGTGTTGAGCGCCTTCGCCATGGTGGTGGCCATCAGGCGTCACCCTCCTCGGCGCGGGCGGCGGCCAACTCGGCGCGGACCTGCTCGCGCTGTTCGATCAGCTGCGGGGTGGGCTGGGCGTAGACGTGGTCGAAGAGGCTCAGCGGGTCCACTGTGGGTTGCTCGTTCATCCGGGTCCGCAGGTCCGCCGCGTACGCCTCGGCCTGCTCGGCGACCTCGGCGACCGCCGCGTCGTCGAGCACCCCGCGGGCCCGCAGGTAGGTCTCCAGGCGGGCGACCGGGTCGCGGTCCCGCCAGGCGTCGACCTCGGCGCCGTCGCGGTAGCGGCTGGCGTCGTCCGCGTTGGTGTGCGGCTCCATCCGGTAGGTGTGCGCCTCGACGAGGAACGGCCCGTTGCCGGCGCGGGCGTGCGCGACCGCGCGGGTGAGCACGGCGAGCACCGCCACCGGGTCGTTGCCGTCGACCTGCTCGCTGGGCACCCCGTAGCCGACGCCCTTGTAGGCCAGCGACGGCGCGGCGGTCTGCCGGGACAGCGGGACGCTGATGGCATAGCGGTTGTTCTGCACGAAGTAGACCACCGGCGCCTTGAACACGGCGGCGAAGTTGATCCCCTCGTGGAAGTCGCCCTCGCTTGTCGCGCCGTCGCCGATGAAGGCCAGCGCCACGGTGTCGCGGCCCTGGTACGCCTCGCCGTGCGCCAGCCCGGCGGCGTGCACGCACTGGGTGGCGAGCGGGGTGCACTGCGGCGCGGTGTGCACCTCGGTCGGGTCGTAGCCGCAGTGCCAGTCGCCGCGCAGCAGGGTGAGCACCTCGACCGGGTCGATGCCCCGGGCAACAAGCGCCATCGACTCACGGTAGGTGGGGAAGACCCAGTCGGTGTCGCGGACCGCGAGCACCGCGGCGACCTGGCACGCCTCCTGCCCCCGGGAGGACGGGTAGACGGCCAGCCGGCCCTGCTTGGTCAGGGCGGTGGCCTGGGTGTCGAACCGGCGGCCGAGCACCATCCGGCGGTACAGCTCGCGCAGCACCTCGACGGGGGGCTCCGGGTAGTGGGGGCGGGCGGGCAACGGTGTGCCGTTCGGGTCGAGCAGGCGAACCGGCTCGGCGTCCGGCAGTAGCGGGCGCGCCGGGTCGGGCGGGGTGGCCGCTCGACGCGTACGCGGGGATGCCCTGCGGACCGCCTGGGGAGTGGTCGTCACGGCGGAACCTCCTGGGACGTGTGGTGAGCCTATGCTTCCGCGTGTCGGATGATTGACTCAAGATCCACGCAGAAGGCGGGACGGTTGGCATGCGGAAGGCGTATCAGTGAGCCAGGAAACCGGCGACGAAGCAGACCGGATGGCGGGATCGGGACGATCGGTTCGAGCCCTTGACGAGGTGGACCGGCGGATCCTCGACGAGCTGGTCCGGGACGGGCGTACGTCGGTGCGCACCCTCGCCGAACGGATCCACATCTCCCGCACCAACGCGTACGCGCGGGTGGAGCGGTTGCTGCGCGACGGGGTGATCACCGGGTTCCACGCCCAGGTGGCGCCCGAGGCCGCCGGGTTGGGCACCTCGGCGTACATGGCGCTGACGATCGAGCAGAACACCTGGCGGGAGGTGTCTGCCGAACTGGCCCAGGTCCGCTATGTCGAGCACGTCGCGTTGCTCAGCGGCGAGCATGACGTGCTGGCTCTGGTCCGGGCTCCGGACAACGCCGCCCTGCGGGACGTGGTGTTGGACCGGGTGCAGCGCATCGCCGGGGTGTTGTCGACGCGGTCCTGGCTCGTCTTCGAGGAGTTCGGCGGTACGCAGAGTCCGTGGCAGTGAAGCCATAACACGAATTCATTGGCATAATGCCGAAATAGGCGAATTACCGTAGGACGCCGCTACTATCCGCGACGTGGCTATATCGAATGAGTTGTGGGCGCAGGCCCGGGTCGCCGCGCCGGCGCCGCCCAGGCCGACGTCCACCGGCCCACGGTCCTTCCGCGGGGACATCGAAGGCATGCGGGCGGTGGCCGTGCTGCTGGTGCTGCTCGGTCACGCCGGAGTGCCGTACCTGCCCGGCGGTTTCGTCGGTGTCGACGTGTTCTTCGTGATCTCCGGCTTCCTCATCACCGGCCTGCTGCTGGAGGAACTCGACAGACGGGGACGGCTCTCGCTCACCGACTTCTACGCCCGGCGAGCGAAACGCCTGCTCCCCGCCGCCGCGACAGTCCTCGTCGCGACCCTGGTCCTGACCTACGTCTTTCTGCCCCGGGGCCGCTGGTCGGCCACCGCCTGGGATGTCATCGCCAGCGCCTGCTACGCCATGAACTGGCGGATGGCCGAGCAGTCCGCCGACTACGTGGCCGCCAACGACGCCGCGAGCATCGCCCAGCACTTCTGGTCCCTCGCCGTCGCGGAGCAGTTCTACCTGGTGTGGCCCCTGCTGCTGATCGCGCTCGGGTGGTTCGCCCACCGCCACGGACGTGCCAGCCGCGGCCTCTACCTGCTCGGGTTGGCGCTGATCGCGGTCCCCTCGTTCGCCTGGGCGCTGTACGTCTCACCGACCGACCCGTCGGCGTACTACGTCACCACCACCCGGATGTGGGAGTTGGCCCTCGGCGGCGCAGTCGCCGTCACGGCGGTCTGGTGGGGCCGGTCACCGCGCCTGGTGGCCGTTCCGCTGGCCTGGGCCGGGCTGATCGCCGTCGGCGCCTCGGCCGCGCTGATCACCACGGAGGCCGGCTTCCCCGGCTACGTCGCGCTCGGCCCCACCCTCGGCACGGCCACGGTGATCGCGTTCGGTCCGGCCGCCGGCCGCGCCGGTCCCGCCGTCCTGCTGGGCCGGCAGCCGTGGCGCTACGTCGGTGGGATCTCCTACTCGCTGTACCTGTGGCACTGGCCGGTGCTGGTCGCCGCGCAGGCGTACTTCGGTGACCTCGGCGTCGGCCCCGCGCTCGCCGTCGTTGCCGCCTCGGCGATCCCCGCCGCGCTCACGTACCACTTCATCGAGAACCCGGTCCGTCGGTCCCCGACCCTCGCCGACCGGCCGTCCGCCGCCCTGCGTGTCGGCGCCATCTGCACCGGCGCGGCAGCGCTCGCCGGCCTGACCTTCCAACTGACCATTCCGACGACGACGGGCACGACCTCCCCGTCGGTCATCATGGGCCAGGTGCCCGGGGGTTCCCCGCAGGCGGTGCCACCGGCCGCGCCGGGCGCCGCGGCGCTCGGCGGATCCCCCCGCACCAGTCGGGCCGGCGTGCCCGTCGACAAGGTCGCCTCGATCATCCCCGACCCGGCTCGGGCGGCCCGGGACACCCCGCAGTCGCAGTCACTGTCGCAGGCGAAGAGTTGTCACGTGTCGCTGGAGTCCGCGACGCCGGAGGTGTGCGTCTACGGGAAGATGAACTCGGCGACCACGATCGCGCTCGCCGGTGACTCCCACGCCGACCAGTGGGTCCCCGCCATGCGGCTGGCGGCGGAGACCAACGGATGGCGCCTCGCCACCTACACCAAGAGCGGCTGCCCGTTCCTGACGGCGGAGATCTCCCTGAACGACAGGCCCTACTCCTCCTGCACGGAATGGAACAAGAGGGTCCGCCAGACGCTGCTCGGCGCGGGTCGCCCCGACCTGCTCGTCGTCACCAGCGCCGAGTACCCGATCAACGGCGAGCCCGCCGCGAAATGGCGGTCGGCGCTGGTCCGCGAGCTGCGCGAGACGTGGAGCGGCATGATCGCGGAGAAGGTCCCGGTGGTGGTGCTGCGGGACACGCCGCTGCACCTGAAGGACATCGCCGAGTGCGTGTCGAAGAACCCGAACCGCCTGACGAAGTGCGCCACCACCCGCGCCGAGGCCCTGGGTCGCGGGGGCGGTCCGGCTCAGGAGGAAGCGGCCGACGGGCTCCCCGGCGCCCACCTGATCAACCTGAACGACTGGATCTGCCCCGCGGACCGGTGCGCCCCCGTCATCGGAGGCGTGCTCGTCTGGCGCGACGCGCACCACCTGAGCGCCACGTACTCCACGACCCTCGCACCCCAGGTGGGCGCCGCGCTCAGACCCGTGCTCGCCGAGCTGTGACCCGCCGGGCCGCTCCGGCACTGTCGGACCTCACCGAACGGGCGGGGCCTCCAGCCCCTCCCGGTCGGCCAACTCCAACAGCGGCTCCAACGAGTGCCGGTCGCCGTCCAGGCCGGCGTGCGGGTCGCCGTACTCGGCGAAGCGGGCCGGCATGGACCGCACGTCGAAGTCCTCCGGTCGGGCGTCGTCCAGCTCCGCCCAGGTCAGCGGCGCCGACACCAGGGCCTGGGGCGTCGGGCGGATCGAGTACGCCGAGGCCATCGTGTGGTCCCGGGACATCTGGTTGTAGTCGACGAAGACTGGGCGGTCCCGCTGGTCACGCCACCAGGTGGTGGTGACAAGCTCCGGCAGCCGGCGCTGCATCTCCCGGCCCAACGCGAGCACCGCCCGACGGCAGTCGCCGAAGCTCCACCGCGGCTCGATCGACAGGTAGACGTGCAGGCCCCGCCCGCCGGTGGTCTTCGGGTAACCGGTCAGCCCCAACTCGGCGAGGAACGCCCGCACCTCCCGGGCGACGGGCACCACCTGCTCGAAACCGACGCCGGGCAGCGGGTCGAGGTCGATGCGCAGCTGGTCGGGTCGTTCCACGTCGGCGGCGGTGACCGGCCACGGGTGAAACCGCAGGGTGCCCAGGTTGGCCGCCCAGATCACCACGGCCAGCTCGCTCGGCGCGACCTCGTCGGCGGTCCGGCCACTGGGGAAGGTGATGTGCGCGGTGCGCACCCAGTCGGGCGCGCCCGCCGGCAGCCGCTTCTGGTAGAACGCGTCGCCCCGGCTGGTCTGCCGGGTGGCGATCGTCGCGCCTTCGAAGACGCCCCGCGGCCAGCGTTCCAGCATCGTCGGCCGGTCTCGCAGGGCGCGCAGGATCCCGTCACCCACCGCCAGGAAGTAGCGGACCACATCCAGCTTGGTCAGCCCGCGCTCCGGGAAGTACGGCTTGTCCGGGCTGGAGACGCGGACCAGCCGCTCCCCCACCTGAATCTCCTCCGCCACCGTGGCCACGCCCCCGAGCGTACGGCTCGGGGGCGGGCCGGCGGGTTACCGGCCGGGAACCAGCGTGGCGGGTTGCTGCGGCAGCTCCTCGGTCTGGCCGCCGACCTGCGCCGGCGGTTCCTCGGCCACAGCGGTCTGCTGCTCGACCGGCACCCGCTGCGAGGACCGGCGGGCCACGAAGCCCGGCGTCCAGTCCTTCAACCGCAGCGCCGGCCGCTCGACCAACTTCCAGGACAGGAACGCGGCGGCGAAGGCGACCGCCACCGACATCGCGGCGAACGGCACGTAGCCCCAGCGGCTCCAGCCGAGGCTGGTCATGACCTGCTGGAACACGAAACCGTAGATGTAGATGCCGTACGAGTAGTCGTTCTTGCGACCCACCCAGTGCAGCTGACGCGGCATCCGCACCGACAACCAGACAAGCAGGTACGCGAACGCGGGCAGCCCGATGACGAAGAAGCCACCGAAGAGCAGCGACAACCCGAGCGCCACCGCCGAGCCGATGCCCAGCGCGTCGTTGATCGGCACCCGCTCGCGGTAGAGGTCCATCGTCGCGCCGAGGGCGAAGAGGAAGCCCAGGTAGACGATGTAGTAGAAGGTCATCCCGCCGACCAGCGGCGAGGTGAAGCTCCAACTCGCCGTCGACGCCGGGCCGCTGAAGTGCCCGGAGCTCACCCAGTCCTGCACGATGCTCAGGTAGAGCGCGACGGTCAGGAACAGCACGAACCGGCGGGCGTTGCGCAGCACGGCGGTCGCCGCCAGCACGCCCACCACGACGTAGCAGAACATCTCGTACTTGAGCGACCACAGGGCGCCGTTGAAGACGCTGTAGTTGACCTTCTGACCCCAGGGGGTGGTCTCCGTGAACAGGTCCCGGACGCCGTACTGGCGGACGCCGGTCCACCAGTTGGCCTGCAGGTAGGCCAGCGGACCGCCCCGGTCCCAGGGGTTGTCGAAGAAGCCGGCGATGGTGCCGTGCTCGCGCAGGGCGACGAGCGGGGCGACCACCAGCGCGCTGATAAGCAGGCAGACCCAGAGCCCGGGGAAGATGCGCAGGGCCCGGTGCCAGGCGTACCGGATCAGGCCGGTACGCCGGGCGCTGCGGGTGATCAGCAGGCCGGAGAGCACGAAGAAGCCGTACACGGCCATGGTGCCGACGTTTGTCTGCCGACCGGTCAGGTAGTAGCCGAGGTCGTGGGCGCCGAAGCCGAGCGGCTTGGAGTGCGAGAGCACGACGCCGACGGCGAGGCAGAGCCGGATCAGCCCGATGCCGTTGCTGCGGCCGGAGAGCAGGTCGGCCAACGTGCCGCGGGACCGGATGAGAGTGGGGGTAGTCATGCGGTCAGGCACCTCTCGGCATCAGGCGGGCACCTCGGCGCCGGCGTGCTCCCACAACTGCTTCATCTCGGTGTGCAGGTCATCGCTCGGCGACCAGCCGAGCACCTCGGCGGCCAACCCGACGTCCAGCCGCTGCCAGCTCGTCTCGGCGGGGCCGGTCTGCTCGGCCTCGACGAGGTCGGTCGGCACCTCACTGACGTCGATGAGGAGCCGGACCATATCACGCGCGCTGGCCGCCACCCCCCGACCAATGTTGATCACGCGGCCGGCGGCGTCGGGGCGGGTCGCGGCCAGTTGCACGGCGGCGACCACGTCGCTGAGACCGATGAAGTCCCGCCGGGAGCCGAGCGGAGCCAGCTCCAGCCGGGCCCGCTCGCCGGCCCGCTGGGCGTCGCGCAGCCGACCCGCGACCACCCCGAGCAGGCTGTGCCCGGGCTGACCGGCGCCGATGACGTTGCCGACCCGCAGCGTGACGCCCTCGATCAGACCCTGCCGGTCCGCCGCGGTGACCGCCTCGGTGCAGCGCAGCTTGAACTCGCCGTACGGCATCACCGGCGCGGGGGTCAGCTGCTCGGGCATCGACGTGTCCACCGGGACCAGCCCGTACTCGTGCACGCTGCCCATCTGGACCACCCGGACCCGTCCCGGCAGTCGGCCGGCGGCCTCCAGGAGCCGCTCGACGAGGGTGACGTTGACGGCGAGCATCTGCGCCTCGGAGAGGCCCCACATCCCGCCCGCCGCGTTGATCACCACGTCCGGGTCGAGGTCACGCAGCACCGCGGTGATCTCGTCCACGTCGGCGGCGGCCAGGTCCAGCGCACGGACCACGACACCCGGGCCGATCGTCTTCGGGGTACGCGCCACGGCGACCACGGCGTGACCCTGGTCGGCAAGCGCGCGGCAGATCGGGCGGCCGAGGAAACCGGTGCCGCCGAGCACCACCACCCGGACGGGCTGCACGGCGTCCTCCGCCGAACGTCGTGGTCTGACGGTCATGGCGTCTCCCTGGCTGTCGTCGGTCATCGGCCCGGTCCGAACGCGTGCCGGGACAGGCTACGTACGCCCGACATCTTGCCCGAGAGGACCGCCGTCGGCAGCAGGGTGATGGCGTGCAGGCGGGACGAGGTGTAGCTGCGGGCCGCCCGGGCCGCCCGGGGCCAGCCCTGCTCGTCCATGCGCCGGGCGACGTCGAGGAAGAACGCCCGCGCCTCGGTGAACCGGGAGCCGGTGACCGCGTCGGCGGCGGACTTGCTGACCGCGTGCCGCCGGTACTGGAAGCAGAGGGTGTTGTCGACGGCCATCTGCTCGCCACGCTGGATCAGGTCGATCACCAGGGCCAGGTCCTGGATGACCTGGAACTCCTCGCGGAAGTCGACGGCCTTGAGCGCGTCGGTCCGCCAGCAGATCGACGGGAAGTAGAACCAGCAGCCCCGCAGCAGGCTGGCCGCCAGGTCCTCGCCTCCCATCAGCTCGCGGGAGTCGATCCGGGGGGCGTAGATCCGCCGCTTCGCCTCGTCGACGATGGTGTTGACCACCGTGCCGTTGGCGTCGATGATCTCGACCCCCGGCTGGACCATGCCGACGCCCGGGTACTGCTCGATCACCGATCGCACGGTGGCGACGTAGTTGGGGTGCATGATGTCGTCAGTGCCCATCATGACCAGGTACTCGTGCTCGGCGAGACCGACGCACTTGCGGTAGTTGGCGGTGATCCCGAGATTGTGCTCGTTGCGCTGGTAGCTGACCCGCTCATCGTCGATGCCCGCGAACCACTCCGGCACGCCCGGCTCGGTGCCGTCGTCGACAACGGTGAGGCGCCAACCAGGGTCACTCTGCGCCATCACGCTGCGCACCGCCGCCTGCATGAGGGGCACGCTTCCGTAGTACGGCAGCATAATGTCGACAATCATTGGGTCGGTAGGCCTCACTGTGCGTGGTGGAAATGCTCGACGGGCGCGGCCACATTATCAGGCCCACCCCCGTGATCGGCCAGCGCCGAACCGGGCGGCGCGCCCACCCCGACCGCACCGATCACGCTCCGACGCCGGCCCTGGCGGGCGCTATCATCGTCGCGCCCCGTAACCCCGCCCCCCGATCGGACGCCGATGTCGAACCGCGCCGTCGCCACGGACGCGCAGCCCGCGCAGACCGACGGGGAGAATCCGCCCCCGCCCGCCGGGCCGGACCGCGAGCCGGTCCCCCTCGCCCGCCGGCTGGCGCTCAGCGTCTGGTTCTGGCCGACGGCGTTCGCCGCGCTCGCCGTCGGGTGGCGGCTGGGCAGCCCGGAGATGTGGCACGACGAGCTGGTCACCATCGACGTGGCGACGCGCTCCACCGGTCAGATCCGGGGCATGCTGGCGAACGTCGACGCCGTACACGGTGCCTACTACCTGTTCATGCACGCCTGGACGACGCTGTTCGGCACCAGCCCCGTGGCGGTACGGCTGCCGTCGGCGCTGGCCATGACCCTGGCCACCGCCTGCGTGGCGCTGGCGGGACGGCGGCTCTTCAACCACCCGGCGGGTGTCGCCGCCGGCTTCGTCTTCGCCCTGGTGCCCACCGTCACCCGGTTCGGGCAGGAAACCCGTTCGTACGCCTTCGTGGTTCTCGCCGCGGCGGCGGCCACCCTGTTCCTGCTCCGCGCGCTGGAGCGGCCCGGGTGGCCGCGTTGGGTGCCGTACACGCTCGCGGTGGCCGGTATCGGCCTGGTCAACGTGGTGGCGCTGACCCTCCTGCTCGGGCACGGCACCGCCGTTCTGATCCACTGCTGGCGGCAGCGTCGCTGGTGGTCGCTCGCCTGGTTCCCGCTCGCCGCCGTCGGTGGGGTGGCGATCGCCGCGCCGGTGATCCTGCGGGGCATGAAACAGGCCGGGCGGCAGATCAGCTGGATTCCGGACAGCTCGCCCTGGACGGTCTGGGAGCAGGCGTACGGCTCGACGCTGCTCGCCGCCGCGGTGACCGCGCTGGCCACGGCGGGTCTGCTGACCCACCTGCGCCGCGACGCCGCGGCCCGGACGGTGAGCGCGACGCTTGTCGCAGTGCTGCCGGTGCCGGTGATCCTGCTGGCCTCGACCGGCGAGATCAACTACTTCTTCTCCAAGTACCTGCTGTTCCTGCTGCCGGCCTGGGCGGTGCTGGCCGGCGCGGGGATCGCCGCGCTGCGCCGTACCCCGCTGGTGGCGGCGGGGCTCGTTGTCGTCGCCGCGCTGTCCGTGCCCGGTCAACTCACGCTGCGCGGGGAGTACTCGCACGGCTGGTACACCTACCCGCGGGCACGCGCCTTCGAGCCACTCTCCTACTCCCAGGCGGCCGGGGTCATCGAGGCCGGGTACGAGCCCGGCGACGGCCTCGTCGTGGGCGGCGTCTGGTGGTGGATGACCGAGCCCGGCGTGCGGTACTACCTCCCGGCGGACATCTCCCCGCGCAACGTGTTCCAGAAGCGGACGGCGGCCCAGCGCGACGAGCTGTTCGGCGCGGACTGCGGCGACCCGGCGAGCTGCCTGCGCGACGAGCCGCGGCTCTGGTTGGTGGTGCCGACGGTCACCGACGCGCCGCTGACCGCGCTGTCGAAGGAGCCCGCCGCCCTGCTCGGCGAGCGTTACCAACTGGCCCGGCTGACCCACGTGACCGGGCTGACCGTCGCCCTGTTGCAACGGCGCGGCTGACCGCGCGGTTACCGCCGCCGGCGCCCGGGTAGGGGGTCGGCATGGCGGAACTGGCGACGCTCTGGATCATCCGGCACGGTGAGAGCACCGCGAACGTGGCGGCGACGCACGCCGAGGCGTCCGGGGAGGAGCTGATCGGGCTCAGTCACCGCGACGCCGACGTGCCGCTCTCGCCCACCGGCGCCGAGCAGGCCCGCGCGACCGGTCGGTGGTTGACCGGGCTTCCCCCGGACCGCCGGCCGGACGTGGCGGTGGTCTCGCCGTACCTGCGCGCGATCTCCACCGCCGAGTTGGCGCTGCACAACACCGGGGTGCCGATGAGCCGGGACGAGCGGCTGCGCGACCGGGAGCTGGGCATCCTCGACGGCTTGACCGGGCACGGGGTGCGCCGGCGGTACCCCGACGAGGCCGAGCGGCGGGCCCGGCTCGGCAAGTTCTACTACCGTCCGCCCGGCGGGGAGTCCTGGACCGACGTGGCGTTGCGGCTGCGGACGCTCCTCGGCGACCTGCGCCGGGACCACGAGGGTCAGCGGGTGCTGCTCTTCGGCCACGACGCGCTGGTCTTCCTGCTGCGTTATCTGGTGGAGGGGTTGACCGAGCCGGACCTGATGGCGCTGACCCGCGAGCACGTGATCGCCAACTGCTCGATCACCGACTGGTCCGCCGACGCGCACGGCCAACTGACCCTTGGCGGATTCAACGAGGTCGGCCACCTGCGGCGGCAGGGCGCCCAGCCGACCAGGGAGGACGAGATCCATGCCGAGCCGGTCTGAGGTGAAGGTGATCACGCCGGGGTTGCTGCGGGACTGGGCGCTGCCGGTGCCGGCCGGTGGCAAGGAGAGCCGCGGCACCGTGCTGGTCGTCGGGGGCTCCCGCTTCACCCCCGGTGCGGTGCTGCTCGCCGGGGTGGCCGCGCTGCGCGCCGGAGCCGGGGTGCTCCAGCTCGCCGCCGCCGAGTCCACCGCCGCCACGCTGAGCATCGAGGTGCCCGAGGCGCTGGTGGTCGGCCTGCCGGAGACCGCCGACGGCGCGGTGGCCGCCGACCGCAACGGCCAGCTCGGCGAGTTGGTCGCACAGGCCGACGTGGTGGCCCTGGGACCCGGGCTGAAGGCGATCGACGAGACCAACAAGCTGCTGAGCCTGGTCCTGGACGCGGCCCGGCCGCAGACGTCACTGGTGCTCGACGCGTACGCCCTCGGCGCCCTCAGTCACGCACCGGACCTGCTGGTCGGCTCGGGTCGGCAGGTGGTGCTCACCCCGAACGTCACCGAGGCCGGGCACCTGCTCGGCCGGGAACCGGGCGACGACCTGGACGCCGAGGCGGCCGAGCTGGCCGACCGGTACGAGGCGGTCGTCTCGTTGTACGGGCACGTGGCCGCCCCGGACGGGCGGGGCTGGCGGGAGGAGAGCGGCGACGCCGGGCTGGGCACCTCCGGCAGCGGGGACGTGCTCGCCGGGTTGCTGGCGGGGTTGCTGTCCCGGGGCGCCGACCCGGCGCAGGCCGCCTGCTGGGGGTCGTTCGCGCACGCCGTGAGCGGTCAGCGGCTGATCCCCCGGTACGGCCGGATCGGCTTCCTCGCCCGGGAGTTGCTCGACGAGATCCCCGGAACGCTGTCGATGGTCTGATCGGCCGATATCCGCTGTTTCCGCATTTGACCTGCTGGGTACCGGATTCACACCAGACGAGATCCAGGGAGGTCATACCCGTGTCGACCGATGCCATCGTCCTGCTCAAAGAGGACCACAAGGAGATGCGCCGCCTCTTCAAGGCCTTCCAGGACGCCGAGGAGGGGCCGGCGAGCCAGCGGCAGAAGCTGGTGAACCAGATCCTGGAGGCCCTCACCGTGCACACGTACCTCGAGAACGAGGTCATGTACCCGGAGGTCCGCCGCCTGCTGCCCGACCTGGAGGACGACATCCTCGAGTCGTACGAGGAGCACCACGTCGCCGACGTGCTCTGCGCCGAGTTGGCAAGCATGGACGCCAGCGACGAACGCTTCACCGCCAAGACGACGGTGCTGATCGAGAACGTCACCCACCACGTCGAGGAGGAAGAGGAGGAGTGGTTCCCGAAGGTCCGCGACGCCCTGGGCCGTAAGCAGTTGCAGGAGATCGGCGAGAAGATGATCGCGCTGCGGGCGGACGCCCCGCGGACCCCCACCGCTCCGAAGGCGATCAAGAAGGCGATGGACGCGATGACCGCCTGAGTCGACCACGGACACCGAGGGGCCCGGCGTGCTGCCGGGCCCCTCGTCGTGCGTGGTCAGCTGCCCGAACCCGGCTCGGCCATGTGCCGGTGCTGCTCGGACTTGAGCCTGTCCGGGATGATCTTGCCGGCCGCGGTCTGCACCTTGTTCATCAGCGAACCCGCGGTGACCGTCTGATCGCCCTTCATCAGCGCCTCGAAGCCCTGCGCGGCCACCTTGGCCGGGTCGTCCTTCGAGCCCGAGCCGACCCGGGTGTCCGCCATGTCGGCCCGGTCGAAGAACGCCGTGTCGGTCGGCCCGGGCATCAACGCGGTCACCGTGACGCCGGTGTCCTTCAGCTCGTTGCGCAGCGCCTCGGCGAAGGACTGCACGAACGACTTGGAGGCGTTGTACACCGCCTGGAACGGCCCCGGCATGGTCGAGGCGATCGACGAGGTGAACAACACCCGACCCGCGCCCCGCTCGACCATGCCGGGCAGCAGCCGCTTCGCCAGGTGCACCGTCGAGCGCACGTTGAGGTCGACGATCTCCAACTCGTCGCGCAGGTCGGTCCCGCCGACGAAGGCGCCGCCGGCGCCCCGGCCGGCGTTGAGCGCCAGGGCGTCCACCGGACGCCCGGTGGCGGCGATCGCCGAGGCCAGCTCCTCCACGCCCTGCTCCCGGGCCAGGTCGACGCGGACGGGCTGGACCTGTGGGCCGCCGTCGCGGCGCAGCTTCTCGGCCGCCGCCGAGATGCCGTCGTCCTCGGCGACCACGACCAGGTCGAAGCCGTGCTCGGCGAACTGCGCGGCCAGCTCGTACCCGATTCCGCTGGACGCCCCGGTCACCACGGCGAGCGGCCGGTCGGTGGACGGTGTGGTCATGATGGGTGACTCCTCTCCTGCGGGTGGCGTACCCGCTCATTAGGAGGTGCCCCCACATCGGCCGGGCAACCCTTCCGGCGCGTGGCGTACGGAGGTCGCCCGGGACGGCCCCGGCCGGCCCGGTAGGATCGGCGCGGGCCGTTACTGGCGCGTGGGGATGGACAACCATCGGGGAGCGGCCCCGTCACGAGGACGTTTGCCGAGCGCCTGGGCCTTCCCGCACGTCTGTTGGAGGTCGCATGTCGCACAACGCCGAGTCCACCGCATTCCGTAGTGCCCTCGAGGTGATCCGGGCCGTCGAACCGCGGGTCGCCGACGCCATCGGCGCCGAGCTGACCGACCAGCGGGAGTCGCTCAAGCTCATCGCCAGCGAGAACTACGCCTCCCCGGCGACCCTGCTGGCCATGGGCAACTGGTTCAGCGACAAGTACGCCGAGGGCACCGTCGGCCGCCGGTTCTACGCCGGCTGCCAGAACGTCGACACCGTCGAGGCGCTCGCCGCCGAACATGCCCGGGAGCTGTTCGGCGCCCCGCACGCGTACGTGCAGCCGCACTCGGGCATCGACGCCAACCTGGTGGCCTTCTGGGCGGTGCTGGCCGACCGGGTCGAGTCCCCCGCGCTGAAGAAGGCGCAGGTCCGCCAGGTCAACGACCTCACCGAGGCCGACTGGTTCGCGCTGCGCCGCGAGCTGGGCAACCAGCGGATGCTCGGCATGTCGCTGGACGCCGGCGGTCACCTCACCCACGGTTTCCGGCCGAACATCTCCGGCAAGATGTTCGACCAGCGCAGCTACGGCACCGACCCGGCGACCGGCCTGATCGACTACGACCGGGTCGCCGAGGCCGCCCGCGAGTTCAAGCCGCTGATCCTGGTCGGCGGTTACTCGGCGTACCCGCGGAAGGTGAACTTCCGGATCCTGCGGGAGATCGCCGACTCGGTCGGCGCCACCTTCATGGTCGACATGGCGCACTTCGCCGGCCTGGTCGCCGGCAAGGTGTTCACCGGCGACTTCGACCCGGTGCCGCACGCGCACATCGTCACCACCACCACCCACAAGTCGCTGCGCGGCCCGCGCGGCGGCATGGTGCTCTGCCAGCCGGAGCTGGCCGACCAGGTGGACCGCGGCTGCCCGATGGTGCTCGGTGGCCCGCTGCCGCACGTGATGGCCGCGAAGGCCGTCGCCCTCGCGGAGGCCCGCCGCCCCGACTTCGCCGACTACGCCCAGCGGATCGTGGACAACGCGCAGGCACTCGCCGAGGGGCTGCTGCGCCGGGGCGCGAAGCTGGTCACCGGTGGCACCGACAACCACCTGGTGCTGATCGACGTGTCCGGCTACGGGCTCACCGGCCGGCAGGCCGAACAGGCGCTGCTCGACTCCGGCATCGTCACCAACCGCAACTCGGTCCCGCAGGACCCGAACGGGGCCTGGTACACGTCCGGCATCCGGATCGGCACCCCGGCGCTGACCACCCGGGGCCTGGGCACCGCCGAGATGGACCAGACCGCGGAGCTGATCCACACCGTGCTGACCCAGACCACGGCCGGCGCCAACGCCGACGGCACCCCGTCCAAGGCGAAGTACACGCTCGACGCCGACCTGGCCGACAAGATCGCCCGGCAGGCGACCGACCTGCTGGCCCCGCACCCGCTCTACCCGGCCATCGACCTGGCCTGACGGCTCGTCCGGGTGGGTCGCGACACCCGCCCCACCGAACGACGTGCCGCTGAGTCATGACGATGACTCAGCGGCACGTCGCTGTCAGGAGCAACGGCGAGGCCGGGCCGCGCCTCAGGCCAGGGGACGCTTCAGGTGGTAGCGGTGCACCTCGGTGCTGCCCTGGACGTTGTTCACGTCCTCGGCCGCGGAGACCAGCTCCCACCCCTCCCGACCGGCGCGGTTGAGGTGCGCGATGGCGGTGTCACCGTAGGCGGTGATGTCCTTGCGGGACCCGTCCGGGGCGTACCAGACGAACGAGACGTGGAAATTGCGGCCCTGTCCCTGATAGCGGCGGACGAGCAGGGCGTACTCCCAGGCAACCATGCGGCCCATTATGACCGTCCACCCAGGACGACGGTACGCCGGCCGTCGCGCATTGCCATCCGGTGAACGCGGTGTGTCAGCCCGCGAGTCGTCCCGCGATCGGCCCGTCCGGCGGTCACCTCTGACGACCTTCGTGGCCTCAGCCGGACGGCCGATGGCGTCGGCGTCGGCGTCGGCGTCGGCGTCGGCGTCGGCGTCGGCGTCGGCGTCGGCGTCGGCGTCGGCGTCGGCGTCGGCGTCGGCCAAAGCGTGCCCGGCGGCGGTGAGGTCACCGGCCTGGAGGTAGGCGCGGGCGGCGTCACCGGCACCGCGCCGGGTCCACGCGGTGGCGGGCAGGTCGGCGGCCAGACGGTCGGCGCGGCGGCGGTTCGTCCTCGCTACTCGGCACGGGAATCATGACCTTGAAACGGCCGCGGCCAAATTAACGGCAACCACGGTTGCGGCGCCAACGAAGTGTGTTAGAACGGTGGTGAGGTGAATTCGTCAATGCCCACTCGTGCCGTGTTTGTTCTCGTCGGCGTCGCTGTCGGTGCCCTCCTCCTGAGCTGGCTGGTCGGACGATCAGTGCAGCGACTCACCCGAGGCCGCTTCGAACGTTTTCTGAGTATGGCCCAGGTGCGCAGCCAACGCGCGTTCAGCACCCTGGCGGTGGCCTCGGCGTTGTATTACGCATTGCCAGTGGCGGGGCTACCGCCCGAAGCGCTCTTTCATCTCCGCCACTGGGATCAACTTGTGGCGATCGGGACCGCGGGCTGGTTCGTCACCAAGCTCTTACATGTTGCCGAGGAGCTCGTTTTCCGGCGCTACCCCCGCACGCCCGCGGACGAACGAATCCGACGGACACGCACACAAACCAAGGTGATCGGGCAGACCATTGTTGCCCTCGTAGTCCTGCTCACAGTTGGCCTGATGCTTCTGACCTTCCGCCCAGTTCGGGTGCTGGGAATCACCGTCATAGCATCTGCTGGCGTTTTCACTTTATTGGTCGGAGTCACTGCACGACAAGCCCTTCAGATGGCAATATCCAGCATCCAGATGGCCTTCAGTGGCGCATTGCACGCCGACGATGTCCTCGTTGTCGAAGGCAACTGGGGGCAGGTCGAGGAGATTGAACTCACCCACGTCGTGGTTCGAACCTGGGATAAGCGCAGACTAGTCATACCGAGCACGTATTTTACCAGTAAGCCGTACGAGAACTGGACTCGCTTCGGTGGCACCGTCGCCGGTTCGGTGGATCTGATCCTGGACTACACTGCCGACCTCAAAGAGTTGCGGGATGAAGCGCAGCGGCTACTGGAAGCATCGACTGCGTGGGATCGCAATGACTGGGAGCTTCAGATGACAGACATGGGCCAACAATCCGTAACCGTGCGCATTACCGTTACGGCCAGGGATGGAGCGAGTGCCTGGAACCTGCGGTGCGAAATGCGCGAAGGGATGGTCGAATTCCTCCGAACCCATCACCCGCAGTGGATGCCTCGTCGTCCCAAGTTCGAGGCTTGACAGGGCCCCGCGGTATGCCGATGAGCTGCCGAAACTCCACATCACGCAAGTGCGGCTGAAGTACGAGAAAGCACATGAGCCGCGTCGCCGTCGGCCGCGCGGGAGCGTCAGACCAGGGCGGGGGTCTGGGCGTGGATGTGGAAACGCAGCGAGCGGGCGTCGGTGAAGCACTCCCGCATCGGGCGCACCAGATCCCGGTGCTCGGGGCTGCGTTCCCAGGCCTCGAAGTCGGCAAGGGTCACCCACTCGCTGGTGATCAACCACTGCTCCGGGTCGGTCGACGAGCGGCACACCTGGTCGACAAGGTGTCCCGGCACCCCGTCGGCGACCAGGTGCCGCACCTGCTCGTAGGCGGCGAGGAACTCTTCGGTGCGCGGCTCCGGCACCCGCACCAGGAACACCACCCGCGCCCGCTGTCCGCTCATGGCGTCTCTCCCCTCATCGGCACCGCCCCGCGCAGGACCAGCGCACTGTTGAACCCGTCGAAACCCCGCGCGCAGACCAGCGCGAGCCGGCTGCGCGGCTGGCGGTGCTCGCGCAGGAAGTCCAGTTCGCACCCCTCGGCGACCTCCTGCGGGCCGGCCGACGCGGGCAGCGTGTCGTGCGCGAAGGCGAGCAGCGCGGTGGCCACGTCCAACGCCGACCCGCCCTGGTACGCCCGCCCGGTCAGCGGCTTCTGCGTCGTCACCGGGACCGGCCGGTCGGCGAACACGGCGCGCAGCGCCTCGGCCTCGCTGCGGTCGTAACGGCGTACGCCGAGGGCGTCGGGCAGCACCACGTCGATCCCGGCCGCCGCGACGCCGGCCCGGTCCAGGGCCAGCCGCATCGCCCGCGCGTACTGCGTCGGGTCGCCGGCACTGTCCGCCGTGGTGTGCGCGGCGTCGTGGGTGGATCCCCACCCGCTCACCTCGCCGTAGACCCGGGCGCCCCGGGCGAGGGCGTGCCCCAACTCCTCCACCACGAACACCGCGCCGCCCTCGGCCGGCAGGTAGCCGCTGGCCGAGGCGTCGAACGGCCGGTACGCCCGCTGCGGATCGGCGACGTCGCTGAGCAGCCCGGACCGCAGCTGGCACGCCAGCGCGTACGGGCTGAGCGGGCACTCGGTGGCCCCGGCGATCACCACCGGGGTGCCCCGGCGTACCGCGCGGGCGGCGTGCGCGAGGCTGTCCAGCCCGCCGGCCGCCTCCGCGACCAGCACCCCGCTCGGGCCCTTGAACTGGTGGTGGATGGAGAGTTGCCCGACGCTCGCCGCGTAGAACCAGGCTATCGACTGGTACGCCCCGACGGTGCGCGACGACCCGCCCCAGAGCCGTTGCAGCTCCCGCTGGCCGAACAGGTTGCCCCCGGACGAGCTGGCCAGGGTCACCGCGTAGCCGTACGGGTCGGGGGCCCGGTCGGGCAGGCCGGCGTCGGCAAGCGCCAGCCGGGTCGCCGCGAAGCCGAGGTGCGTCCACCTGTCGGTCTGCACCACCTGCCGACTGTCGGCGTAGGAGTCGGCGGTGAAGCCGGGCACCTCCCCGCCGAGGCGGGTCGGATAGCCGGCCGGGTCGAACAGGGTGATCGGTCCGGTCCGGCGGGTGCCGGCCAGCACCGTTCGCCAGTGCGCGTCCGCGCCGATGCCACTCGGCGCGACCACCCCGATGCCGGTCACCACCGCCCGGGCGGCGCTCACGCCGCCACCGGGCCGAACGGGCGGCGGAACACCATCGCCGACTGGAAGCCGCCGAACCCACTGCCCACCGACAGGGCCACGTCCACCGGGACCTCCCGAGCCTCGTTCGGTACGTAGTCCAGGTCGCACTCCGGGTCCCGGGTGCTCCAGTTGGCCGTCGGTGGCACCACGCCGAACTCGATGGCCAACGCGCACGCCGCCATCTCGATCGACCCGATCGCGCCGAGCGAGTGCCCGACCATCGACTTGATCGAGCTGATCGGCACCCGGTACGCGGCCTGACCCAACGCCCGTTTGAACGCGGCCGTCTCGTGCCTGTCGTTCTGCCGGGTGCCCGAGCCGTGGGCGCTGATGTAGGAGACCTGCTCGGGGAGGATCCGCCCCTGTTTCAACGCGTCGCTGACGGCGAGGCTCATCTCCAGGCCGTCCGGGCGCAGCCCGGTCATGTGGTAACCGTTGCTGCGACTGGCGTAGCCGGCCACCTCGCAGTAGATGTGCGCGCCCCGCCGGCGGGCGTGCCCCATCTCCTCCAATACCAGCACCGCCCCACCCTCGGCCAGCACGAACCCGTGCCGGTCGGCGTCGAACGGGCGGGAGGCGTGCGCCGGGTCGTCGTTGTCCGGGCTGGTCGCCTTGATCGCGTCGAACGAGGCGACGGTGACCGGCGAGATCGGCGAGTCCGCCGCGCCGGCCAGCATCACGTCCGCCTCACCGTCCACGATCAACTGGTGGGCGTAGCCGATGGCGTCGATGCCCGAGGTGCAGCCGGTGGACACCACCTGCGCCGGGCCGTGCAGCCCGTGCCGGCAGGCCACGTCCGCCGCAAGGCTGCTGGGCACCAGCGCCTGGTAGAGGTACGGGCCACCGCGCGTCGCGTCGACCAGCCAGCGCTTGCCGTGCTCGCTGACGGTGACGTACTCCTGCTCCAACGCCATCGTGCCGCCCACGGCGGTGCCGAGCACCACCCCGGCCCGGTCCCGTTCGGCGTCGGTGAGCGCCAGTCCGGCGTCGGCGACGGCCTCCACCGAGCAGGCCAGCGCGAACTGCACGTACCGGTCGGCCCGTTGTCGTTCGGCCTCGGTGAGGCCCGCGGCGGTCGGGTCGAAGTCGCACTCCGCGGCGATCTGGGACCGGAACGCCGACGGGTCGAAGAAGCTGATCCGCCGGGTGGCCGTCCGCCCCTCGGTGATGGTCTTCCAGAACCGGTCCCGGCTGGCGCCGCCGGGGGCGACCACCCCGATCCCGGTGACCACCGTGCGGCGTCCGCTCACGACCCACCGCGCTGTTCGGCCAACTCGGTGTCGACGTGCCCCAGCTCCGGGCGGGGGGCCAGCGGGCCCAGGTGGAAGACCACCTCGGCCGGTTCGACGCCGGTGTTGCGGAGTCGGTGCCGCACGTTCACCGGCACGAACAGCGCCTCACCGGCGGCCAGCAGCGTCGGCTGGTCGTCCAGGTCGACGGTGATCGCGCCGCGCACCACGTACAGGAACTCCTCGCTGTACGGGTGGTAGTGCTCGGCGATCCGCTCCCCCGGCGCGAGGGCGGCGACCCCGAGGAAGCCCGAGGTGCTGCCGACGGTGCGGGGGCCGAGCAACACCCGCAGCTCACCGCCGCGTCGTCGGTCGGCGGGTACGTCAGCGGCGGCGATCGGCCGGGTGCTCAGGTCACTCATCGTCGGCCTCCGTCGGGTCGGCGCCGGCCGCCGGGGCGTCCTGGTCGGCGCGCTGCCGGGCGATCCGCTCCACCCGGTCCTTGATCACCGCGAGTTGGATGACGCTGTTGGTGTTGATCCGCTCGGTCATCCCGGCGTTGTCGACCGGCGCGGTCGGCTTCATCGCGAAGTCCTGCGTCCAGGTCATCCGGGTGCCGTCGGCCTCCTCGGTGTAGCCCCAGTGGATCCGCATGTACTCGAACGGCCCGGTCTCCACCCGGTACGCCCGGACCTGCCTGCTCACCGGGTCGGAGGTGCGCTCGCTGACCCAACTCCAGGACACCCCGTTCTCGTCGGGGTACATGGTGAGCCGGAACCGCACGGTGTGCCCCTCGCGGTGCAGGATGTCCACAACGGCGTACTCGGTGAACAGTTCGGTCCAGTTCGCCACGTCGTTGGTGACCTCCCAGACCAGCGGCAGCGGCGCGTCGATGACCACCGTGTTCTCGGTGTGCCCGGGTGGGTCGACGCGGCGGGCGACCAGGTCGGCCACCGCCGGGATGCTCAGCTCCCCGGCCTGCTCGGGGATGCTCACCTGCCACCGGTCGGCGACGACCGCGGACAGTTCCAGCAGTGCGAGGGAGTCCATTCCCAGCTCTTCCAGCGACGCGGCGGGCGCCCGCGCCGCCGCGTCGGCGTCCAGCCCGCAGTGCGCCACCAGGATGTCGGTGATCTCGGCGGTCATCGGGCGACCATGGGTGACGGTCATCGGGTCCTCCTGAGGGTAACGTCGGGCTCCGCGGCGGACGCGGGGCGCGGTGCGGGGGCGGTCGCCGGCCGCTGCGCGGACGCCGCGTCGGGCGCGGCGAGCAGACGGTCGACCAGGCCGGTGGTGTAGCGGCCCTTGCGGAATCCGGCGTCGTCGAGCACGCGCCGGACGAACGGGATGGTGGTGTGTACGCCCGGCCCGGCGATGTCGAACTCGTCAAGGGCCCGCTCCAGCCGGTTGAGGGCCAGCTCCCGGTCCGGCGCCCAGACGATCACCTTGGCCAGGAGCGAGTCGTACCAGGGGCCGACCAGGTAGCCGGCGCTGGCGTGGGTGTCCACCCGGGTGAACGGGCCGCCGGGTGGGGTGAACCGTTCCAACCGGCCGGGGGTCGGCGCGAAGTCCCGTGCGGGGTCCTCGGTGTTGACCCGGCACTCCACCGCGACGCCACGCAGGCGGATCTCCTCCTGCCGCCAGCGCAGCGGCACCCCGGCGGCGATGTGCAGTTGCTCGTGCACCAGGTCGATCCCGGTGACCATCTCGGTGACCGGATGCTCGACCTGGATCCGGCAGTTGATCTCCAGGAAGTGGAACTTCTCCTCGGCGTCGACAAGGAACTCCAGGGTGCCGGCGCCGACGAAACCGACATCCAGCGCGCCCCGCAGGGCCGCCTCGGCGATGGTGTCGAGCACGGCGGCGGACAGCGCCGGGGCGGGCGCCTCCTCGACAAGCTTCTGGTGCCGGCGTTGCACCGAGCAGTCCCGGGTGCCCAGGTGCACCCCGTTGCCGTGGGAGTCGCAGAGCACCTGCACCTCGACGTGCCGCGCCTCGGTGAGGTAGCGCTCGACGTACACCCGGTCGTCGCCGAAGGCGGCCTGGGCGGCCGCCCGGGTCCGCGTGTACGCGCGGCGCAGCTCGCCCGGCGTCCGCACGACTGTCATGCCCCGACCGCCGCCCCCGGCGGCGGCCTTCACGATCACCGGGTAGCCGATGGCGGCGGCGACCTCGGCCGCCGCGGCGGCGGTCGGCACCGGTGCGACACTGCCCGGCGACAGGGGCAGGCCGGCACGGCTGAGCAGTGCCCGGGCCGAGGACTTGTCGGCCAGCGCGGCCATCACCGACGGTGGTGGGCCGATGAAGGTCAGCCCGTTGTCCACGCATATCTCGGCGAAGTCGGCGTCCTCGGAGAGGAAGCCGTAGCCGGGATGCACTGCCTGCGCGCCCACCTGCCGGGCCGCCTCCACGATCGCCGCCGCGTTGAGGTAACTGCGCCGACTCGACGCGGGCCCGATCCGGACGGCCTGGTCGGCGAGACGGACCACCGCCGAGTCGGCGTCCGCCGCGGAGTAGACCACCGCCGTCCGCACGCCCAGCTCCTTGCAGGCGCGCAGCACCCGCAGGGCGATCTCGCCCCGATTGGCGATCAGCACGGTCTCGAACATGGTCATCCACCCTGCGCCGTCATGCCGGATCCAACTCGACCAGCGGCTGGTCGTACTCCACCGGGTGGCCGTCCTCGACGAGGATCGCGACCACCCGACCGGCGCGATCGGCTGTCACCTCGTTCATCAGCTTCATCGCCTCGACGATGGCGACGGGTTGGCCCGGACGGACCAGGTCGCCCACCGCGACGAAGGGCTTGGCGCCGGGCTCCGCCGCCCGGTAGAAGGTGCCGACGATGGGCGCCCGCACCGCGGCCCGTCCGGGCACCGTCGGCCGGACCGGCGTCGCCGACGGGCCGGCGGCCGGCACGCCCGGCCGCGCCGCCTCGGCCACCTGAGGAGGTACGTCCGCGCGGGTCGGCTCCTCCGGGTGCCACTCGACCTCCAGCACAGCCGGACCGCTGCGCAGCCGGATCCGGCGCACCGGCCCGGCCAGTTCGGCGATCAGGTGTTGGGCCTGCCGGCGCAGACCCGCCAGGGCCTCCTCGCCGTCCGTCCCGGCGTCGTGGGGTGCCTCGACGGTCGACACCGTCGCGTCCCCGGCGGTCACCGGGCACCCGCCCGAGCGCCGCCGCGCGCCATCCCGAACCGGCGGAAGCGCTGTCGACGCAGGCGGACCAGCATGGCGGGCGGCACGTCCAGCAGCGGCAGCAGATTGCTCAGCAGGGCGGCGCGCAACCGGTGGGCCGTCTCCGCCGGGTCGTCGTGCGCGGCGGTGGTCGGCTCCGGTACGACCTCGTCGACCACCCCGAGCCGGCACAGGTCGGGCGCTGTCAGTCGGAGCGCGCGGGCGGCCTGCGGCGCCGCCGACCGGTCCGGCCAGAGGATGGCCGCGCAACCCTCGGGGCTGATCACCGAGTAGACGGCGTTCTCCAGCATCAACACCCGGTCGGCGACGGCGAGGGCCAGCGCTCCGCCGCTGCCGCCCTCCCCGGTGATCACCGCCAGCACGGGGGTGGGCAGCACGGTGAGGGTGAGGATGTTCTCCGCGATGGCCGCCGCCTGGCCCTGTTCCTCGGCGCTCACCCCGGGGTCGGCGCCGGGGGTGTCCACGAGCGTGACGACGGGCAGGCCGAGCCGGGCGGCGAGGCGCATCAACCGCAGCGCCTTGCGGTGCCCGGCCGGGCTGGCCATGCCGAAGTTGCGGGCGACCAGCTCGGCGGTGGTGTGCCCCTTCTGGTGGCCGATGACCATCACGTGCCGGTCGGCCAGTCGCGCCACCCCGCCCACGACGGCCGGGCAGTCCCCGCCGAGCCGATCGCCGTGCAGCTCCAGGAACCCGTCGAAGACCGAGTCGAGGTAGTCCAGTGTGGTCGGTCGGCCGGGGTGTCGCGCCAGCCGGACCGTGTCCCAGGCGTCGCGTACCGCGGGGGTGTCACCCCCGCCCGCCGGGGCCGCCGGCGCCGCGTCGGCGAGGCGCTCGCGGCGCGGCGCCGGCTCCTGCCGGGGTACGGGCGGACGCGCCGGGCGGGTGGCGCGGGTGGCGGCGAGCAGCGCCCCCAGCCGTCCGCGCAGTGACCGGCGCTGCACCACCATGTCGACCTGTCCGTGCCGGAGCAGGACGTCGGCGCTCTGGAAGCCCTCCGGCAGCGCCCGACCGGTGACCTGGCGGATCACCCGGGGACCGGCGAAGCCCATCCGCGCGCCGCTCTCCGCGAGCACCAGGTCGGTGTTTGTGGCGAACGACGCGGCCACCCCGCCGTAGGTCGGGTCGGTGAGGACACTCACGGTGAGCAGACCCGCCTCGCGCAGCGCGGCGATGGCCTGGCTGACGGTGGCCATCTGCATCAACGACAGCACGCCCTCCTGCATCCGCGCCCCGCCGGAGGCGGTGATCAGGATGAGCGGGACGCGGTCGTCAAGCGCCCGCTCGGCGGCCCGGGTGATCAGCTCCCCCACCGCGCAGCCCAGGCTGCCGCCCAGGAAGCGGAAGTCCATCACGGCCAGCACGGCCGGATGCGCGCCGATGGTGGCGGTGGCGCAGACGACCGCCTCGGCCAGGCCGGTGCTGGCGCGCGCGGCGCTGAGCCGGTGCGGGTACGGCAGCACGTCGACGAAATCGATCGGGTCGGTCTCGGGGAGCTGGTCGGGCAACAGGCGCAGCGACCCCGGGTCGACGAGCTGACGCAGACGTTCCGGGGCGCCGAGTCGGGCGTGCTCCCCACACTCCGGGCAGACGTCCAGGTTGCGGCGCAACCGTTTGCGGTAGAGCAGGCTGGCGCAGCCGACGCAGCGGGACCAGAGCTGCTCCTCGGACGCGGTGGCGGTCACGACCGCCGCCGGGGGTCCGGGGCGTCGAACCGGTAGAAGCACTGCGCCATCGCGTCCCGCGGTGAGCGCCAGGTGGGCAGGTACGGCGACACGTACGGGCGCAGACGGTCGCTGACCCGGATGAACTCGGGGTGCCCCCGGGCGCCCTCCACCGCGTCCGCTGCCGGATGCTCCGTCTCCAACAGGTGCACGTAGAGATCGTGCAGCCGGTACAGCGAACGGTGCCGGACGCCGACCAGGCGCGGCAGCTCCGTCGCGTCCGACTCGGCGAAGATCTCGGCGACCCGCTCCTCGGCGGTCGGATCCACCTTCGCGACGATCAGTGATCGGTCCATACTGGGCCTCCCCCCCACGGCGTCCGGCCGGCGACGGGTGGCCCCGGACGCGCTGGACGACTGCGGACACGATGCGGCAGCCCTCGTCACGGCGGCGTCACCGCGCCGCACCGGCCAGGGACGTATGACGGTGACGCTGCGTTGACGCATCCTGTGTACCAGCTATGCGTACGCTGCACCCGAGGCGGCCGGACCGCCGACCATTTGCGCAGTTCAGAACTGATCTCAGATTGACTGCCGACCAATAGAAGGTTCACCGCGTCGTTGACTCACCGTGACTGCTATTGATAATCTTCACAGTGGTCAGCCCGGCCGCCCCGGCGGGCGGGGCCGCGCCCGGCATCCGGGGGCCGCGCCCGCACCGGTGGGGCCGACAGTGGTGTCGCGGGCAACCAATCCGGGACACAGCAGACAGTCGGGACGAGCGTTCCGCAGGGGGTGCCGCCGTGACCGCTGACCAGTCCGTCCCGACCGCCGGCGAGCCGCCCGGGGAGGGCGTCTCACTCCACCTGCTCGGCGGTTTCCGACTGTTGCGCGAGGCGGTGCCGGTCGTGGTGCCGCGCGGGCTGCAACGGGTGATCGCCCTGATCGGGCTGCGCCCCGGCGCCACCCGCAGCCAACTCGCGGGCCTGCTCTGGCCGGACGCGTCGGAGGAACGGGCGCTGTCCTCACTCCGCACCGCGCTGTGGCGACTCCGCCAGGATCCGTGCTGCCCGATGACCGTGGCCAGCGACACCGTACGGCTCGGCCCGACGGTCCGCCTCGACGTGGACGACCTGGTCGGCACCGCGGCCCGGGTCCGTGACGGCGACGACCCGCGCATCGCCGCGGGAGCGCTCGCCGCCGGACGGCACGACCTCCTGCCCGGCTGGTACGACGACTGGGTGCTGCTGGACCGGGAGAGACTGCGCCAACTTCGCCTGCACATGCTGGAACAGGTGGCCGGGCAGCACCTCACCGCGGGGCGGCACGGTGAGGCCCTCGAAGCCGCGCTGGAGGCGATGGCCGCCGAGCCGTTACGGGAGACGCCCCACCGGCTGGTGGTCCGCATCCACCTGGCCGAGGGCAACGCCTTCGAGGCCGTGCACGCCTTCTACGTCTACCGGGACCTGCTGCGCCGGGAGTTGAGTCTGGAGCCGAGCCCCGCGATGAGCGCCCTGCTCGACGACACGCTCGCCCCGATCCGCCAGGCCAGCCGCGAAGCCGTCACCGACCGCCCGTCACCAGCGGGCCGGCGGACGTGACGGTGATGTGACAGACGCTGCGGCACGGTAGGCGCACAGAGCACGTGGCGCCGATCCGCGGATCGGGAAGCCACCGGCGGAAGGGGTCCCATGAGTCGTCTACTGATCGTCAGCCGGATCATCCCGGGCGCGGAGGGGCGGGTCGCACAGATCTTCGCCGAGTCCGACGCCACCGACCTGCCCGGTCTGACCGGCGTCACGCACCGATCCCTGTACTGCCTGCACGACCTGTGCGTACACCTGCTGGAGACCTCGGACGTCGATCCGGACGCGCTCGCGGCGGCCCGCAACCACCCGCTCTTCCAACAGGTCAACGAGCGGCTCTCCGCGCACACGTCGCCGTACCTGCCGACCTGGCGCTCCCCCCGGGACGCGATCGCCGGCTGCTTCTACCGGTGGGACGCCCCCGACGTGCCCGCGGCGCGTCCCGCCGGCACCGACGCGCCCACGGCGCGCCCGGCCAGCACCGACGTGCCCGCGGCACGTCCCGCCGGCAGCGACGCGCCCACTGCGCGTCCGGCCAGCTCCGACGCGCCCACGGCGCGTCCGGCCAGTACGGACGCGCCCGCGGCACACCCGGCGGGCTGACATGCCCGCCGCGCCACCGCACGTCCTGATCATCGGCGCCGGCACGGGCGGGTTGTGCCTGGCGCACGGCCTGCGCCGTGCCGGGATCAGCGTCGCCGTCTACGAGCGGCACCGCGACCGCGCCGAAGGGCTGCTCGGCTACCGGGTCGGCATCGGCCCCACCGGTAGCCGGGCCCTGCGGCAGTGCCTGTCCCCGGAGTTGTTCGCCACCTTCCTGGCCACCTGCGCGCGGCCGCCGCACTACTTCAACGTGGTCACCCAGGGGCTCCGCCAGACCGCGTCGTTCGCACTGCGACCGAGCGCCGACCCGGTGCGCACCGAACATTCGGTGGCCCGGATGGTGCTGCGCCAGGTGCTGCTGACCGGTCTGGACGACGTGGTGCACTTCGACAAGACCTTCACCCGCTACGAGCAGCGCGACGACGGCACGGTCACCGCGTACTTCGCCGACGGCACCAGCGCCACCGGCAACCTGCTGGTCGGCGCGGACGGCACCCACTCGGCCGTGCGCCGGCAGTACCTGCCGCACGCCGTCACCCGCGACGCCGGCACCATCAACATCGCCACCCGGATCCCGCTCACCCCGCACACCCGCGGCCTCGTTCCGGAGCGGGTCCGTCAGGGCATCTCGCTGATCTTCGGCGTCGGCGGGATGATGGGCGTCCTGCACGTCATGGAGTTCAAGTGGGACGCCCGGCGGGCGGTCAAACCCGGCGTCAGCGACGCCGACGCGGCGCTGCTGCGAAACTGGCCCGGCCTGTCCCACGACACCACCACCGACAACATCAACCTGATCATCTGGAGCACGGGTCGCCGCTTCCCGACCGACGTCATGGACCGTCGCGGCGAGGACCTGGTGAGCGTGGCCCTGGACCTCACCTCCAACTGGCATCCGAACCTGCGGGAGCTGCTGACCCGCGCGGACCCGGACAGCGCCCTACCGATCAGGGTGTCCACGTCCGAGCCGACGCCGCCGTGGAAGAGCAGCACCGTCACCATGCTCGGCGACGCCATCCACACAATGACCCCCGGCCGCGGGGTGGGCGCGAACACCGCGCTGCGCGACGCCCGCCTGCTCTGCGACCAACTCGGCCGCGCCGTCACCGGCGACAAGACGCTGGTGCAGGCGGTTGCCGACTACGAGGCCGCGATGGTGCCGTACGGCTTCGCGCGGGTCGCCGAGTCGCTGAACCGCAGCGGCACCAGCGGCGACGACCGGATGTACCGGCCGGTGGTGGGTCGACTCGCGCTCCTCGGCGCGCGCGGCTACTTCGGAGTGACAAGCCGGGTCCCACGGCTGCGTCGCCGGTTCGTCGACGACTTCCACACCTACGAGGGCGACCAGGACTGAGTCCGGCTTCGGCCCGTCGACCCGGGCCCGGCGTCCCCCGCCGGGCCCGGGTCTCGTCGTGTCCCCGGCTTTCGTCGTGCCGTGCCCGGGTCTCGTCGTGTCCCCGGGTTTCGTGCTGTTCGGTGCGACGCTGCGTGACCCGGCGGGCACCGCCTGAGGCGACCGCCCCAACCGGGACACCTGGGGCGGATCCTCTCTGTCGTCCGCAATACGCGTGTGCGAAGCTGCGGCGAGTTTTTCTCGTGACTTTTCCAACGAGCTGAGAGGGAGGTTCGCCGTGGCGTGGTCTATCGGACACTCGCTGATAGTGGTACTGGCACTGTTGCTGGGCCTGGCCGCCGGGTGGCTGCTGCGCGGCCGGCGGGGCGTACAGGGCAATTCGATAGTGGACGGAGATCCTGTGGCCGGCCTGGCCGTGATCTCCACGCCGACGCCGGCGGCCACCACCGACGAGGCCCGGCCCGCCGCCACCGTCGACCCCGCTCCGACAGCGGTCGCCGACGAACCGGTGCCGGTGGACACGGTCAGCGCGCCCGCCGCCATCACCGCACTGAACGGCGTCGACTCCACGTCCACGCCGGTCGAGGTCCCGGCGAACGCCCCGAGCACCGTCGACCCGGGTGACATGGCGCTGACCGAGCCCCCGCCGCCCGTACCGGACGCCGAGCAGCCCGACCCGGCATCCGTTGTCGCTCCCCGCCAACCCGCCGACGACCTCCCGTCCGACGACATCGCGCCGCTGGCCGACGAGCCCGGCGCGGCCACCCCGGCCGACGACGCGGCGACCAGGGCCACGGTGGCCGACGCGGCGCCGGCGGAGGCTGCGGTCACCGTCGACGCGGCGAACGCGGGCTCGACGGACGCGGACGCGGTGCGCACCGAGCCGGTGGACACCGACACGGTCGACGCCGAAGCGGTGAGGACCAACGGCGTGGACGCGGACGCGGTGGGCGCCGACCTGGTGAACGCCGGCGCGGTGAACGCCGAGCCGGTGGGCACCGAGCCGGTGGGCACCGAGCCGGTGGACGCGGAGTCGGACTCGGCGCGGCCCGTGGTTGCCGCGCCTCCGGTCCGGTCGAGCGCCACCGCGACGCCGCCGGTCGGTACGGACGTCGACAGCGCCAACGACACGGATGTCGACCCGACGGGTCCGGCGGACGACTTCCGCCGCATCCAGGGGGTCGGGCCGAAGATGGCGGCCGCCCTGCAGGACGCCGGCGTGCGGACGTACGGCCAGCTCGGCGCGTTGGACGAGGCGGCGCTGCGCGATCTGATCCGGGCCGCCGGCCTGCGCGCCGCCCCCGGGCTGGCCACCTGGCCACAGCAGGCCCGCGTGCTCGCCGGCGCGGGCGACGAGATGGCCACCGTGCTGCCGAACGGCAACCAGGCCTGACGCCGGCGATCGAGCCCTCGGCCGACCGTCCGACGCGACGGTAGGTCGAGGGCTCGCCCGGGGTCGGGCCGACCGACGAGGCGCACCATGGTCGACTCGGGTTCCTGGAAGTCGGGGCATTCGGCCTTCCCGGATGCCCCGACTTCCGGGAACTCGAGTCGATCGTCCCCCCGGTCGGGGGAAGACCCGGCGATTCGGCGGCCCCACCGCCGACCGATCGTTACCGTCCGTTCAGGTGGGCCGGACGGGTCCGTCGAGTCGACCGGTTCCGCAGGAGTAACCCGTGCACCTCCCCGCGCCGGAGCCCGGGTCCCCGCGGTCCCGTCGTCCCCCGGTGCGTGACCCGGAGGCCCCGCGCAGGGTGACCCTCCTCGAACTCTTCTTCGACCTGGTCTACGTGGTCGCCCTGGCGCTCATCTCCCGGGGCATGGTCCACCAGCTCGACTGGCACCGGGCCGGGCAGGCACTGATCATGCTGGCCGCCGTCTGGTGGACGTGGGTGATAACCACCCTGGTCACCGACCTGTACAACCCGGAACGCGCCGAGATCAAGCTGCTGATCAGCGCCGTGATGTTCGGCGCGCTGCTGATGACCACGGCGATCCCGGAGGCGTTCAACGATCGTGGGCTGGTGTTCGCCGGCACCTACGTGGCGATCCACCTCGGGCGCGGACTGTTCCTGATGCCGGCCGTCCGCCGCGAACCGCAGACCCAGCGCCGCGCGGCACGCATCTTTCTCTGGTTCGCGGTGTCCGCGATCCCGTGGATCATCGGCGCGTTCGTCGGCGCGGACGCCCGCCTGGCGTGCTGGGCCGTCGCGCTCGCCATCGACTACGTCGGTTTCCGGCTCGCGTACCCGGTGCCGGGGCTCGGGGTGGTGCCGGAACCCCAGCGCAACGTCACAGCGGAGCACCTCTCCGAGCGCTACCAGCAGTTCTTCATCATCGCCCTCGGCGACGCCATCCTGACCATCGGCACCATGTTCAGCGCGGCGCACAGCGAGGCGCAGAACATCGGCGTGTTCGCTGTGGCGTTCCTGACCACCCTGCTGCTCTGGCGGATCTACGTCCACAAGTCCGGTCAGCTGCTGCCGAAGGCCATCAAGGGGTCGGGGTCACCGAGTAAGTTCCTGTTCACCGCGCCGTACACCCATCTGGTGATGGTCGCCGGGGTGGTGACCACGACGACCGGGTTCGACCTCGTGCTGCACGAGCCGACCGGGCGGACGCCGCCGGCCTGGGCGGCGGTGATCCTCGGCGGCCCGGCGCTCTTCCTGGCCGGTCGGGCCTCCTTCGAGTACGAGGTGTTCAGCCGGGTGTCCTGGTCCCGTCCCGGCGGTGTGCTGGCGCTGCTGACCATCGCGCCCGCCGTGCTGTACGTGTCGCCGGTGTTCGCCTCCCTCGGCGCCCTCCTGGTGCTGATCGGCGTGGCCTACGCGGACTTCCGGCGGAGCTACGGCAAACCGCCGGAGGCCCCATCCCCACCGCACTGAGCCAGGCGGCCGGCACCGGCCCTGTTCACTGGGACGTCGAACCGGCGAGCAGCCGTCCGGCGTCCGGCACGTACGGCTCGACACCCAGCCTGGTGAGCAACTGGTGCACGGTGGCGGTGGCCGCGGTGAGCACCGGACGGCCGAGTCGGGCCTCCACCCGCGGCACCGCCGCCAACGACGGCAGCTGTACGCAGGCGGAGAGGACCACCGCGTCCACGTCGGTCACGTCCAGCCGCTCGGCCACCTCGACCAGGTGAGCGGTGGGAACGCGCCCCACCGCGACGTTGTCCGGCTCGCTCAGGCTCACCGCCTCGGTCACCCGCACACCGTGCGAGGCGAGGTAGGCGACGACGGTCGCGGTCAACGGCGGCAGGTACGGCGCGATCAGGGCCACCCGGCGGGCTCCCAGCGCGCGCAGCCCGGCGACCAGGGCGCCCGCGCTGCTCACCACCGGCATGTCGTGCCCGGCGCGACCGGCCGCGCGGCCCAACCGCCGCTCGGCCCGCTCGTGCGCGCCAGGGCCCTCGCACATGACCGCCACCAGGCAGGCGTACGCGAGCACGTCGCAGTGGGCGTCGGCCAACTCGGCGACGCAGCGCAGAGCGGAGCGGTTCATCCGGGCCAGCTCGTCGGGGGTCACCTGACGCAGTCGTACCCGGCTCGAGTGGGTGGTGAAGCGGACCGTCGCGTCGACGGTCTCCCGGCGGCGCAGCATGGCCGGGATCTCGGTCTCCATCGTGGTGTTCGAACTGGGCACCACCAGGCCGACGCGGTAACCGCTCACACCAGCGCCCCGGCGTACGCGCGGACCCGCAGTCGCTGCACGCCGGTGCCGCCCAGGCGTACCTGCAGGCCGAGCGGCGCGGCGGCGCGGCGGACGTCATCCAGGTGCAGCGATCCGTGCCGGTCCACGGTGAGCACCGGCGGCTCCTCGAGCTCGCCCTCCGGCGCGTGGAAGGACAGCAGCGTGACGGAGGTGGTGAGGTAGCCCGGGTACGCGGCGCGGGCCGCCGACTCGTCCCGGTGGGCGAGCACCACCAGGTCGTCGAGGTGGGCGAAGTCGGCGGCGAGGGCGCCGGCCTTCCAGTGCGCCGGCTCCTCGGCCGCGCCGGTGAGATGCCGGGACCGGTTCGCCGAGGTGATGTAGAGGTGGTCCGATCCGGTCTCGGCGAGCGCCCGCTCGAAGAAGACGTTGGACGGGCAGGTCAGGCCGGGTGCGATCACCTGGGTGGTGCGCAGTCCCTGATCGACCTGGGTGAGGTGCTCGGGGAGCCGCTCCGCCGCCGGCCCCCGGAAGCCGAACGGCCCGGCGCCGTAGAGGGCGTCCATCAGCGCCCGCACCCGACCGACCGGCAGCCGTGGCGAGATCCGCGTCCAGTCGAACATCCCCGGGATGCGGCCGATCGCTGTGGTGATGCTGCCGACCTGCTGGGCTGGGCGACCCTTGGCCAGGTTGACCCGGCGGACGGTGGCCGCGTCGGGACGCGTGACGATGACGTAGAAGTTGGCGAACGCCGCCGCGACGACCGCGCCGCGAGCCAACGCGCGGGCCGCGACCGCGACGTCCTCGGGACGGTCGATGTACAGGGGCGGTGTGGGGGCGTCCATGAGTCCTCCTCGGCGGGGCCGTGAGGCAGTTCTACGTCCGCCGAACGGCACGACGGCCGGGTCGGTCGCCGATCCGATAGCCGACACGCGTTACCCCGTGCGAGCGGCCGATCCCGGGCGGTACGCAACGGCGAACGGCATCGGCCGGACGGGGGATCCAGCGCGGCCCCGCCCCGGTGTCCGTTAGCCGCACGACCCAATTGGGTACAACGACTGCACCTCAGATCCACCACATTTCCTCAGGAGGCAGCGATGCGCGGCACCTCGATACTCGGAGTCATCGTCGTGATCTGGCTGTTGATCGGCGCGATCGCCGCCGGCCAACGCGGCTACTACAGCGGCGACGACACCAACTGCGCCGAAGCCGGCACCATCCTGGTCACCATCGTGGCCGGTCCGTTGAACTACATCGGCGCCAACCCCAAGGTCGACTGCAAGCTGCCGGAGCCCTCCAAGTAGGACAGACGTACGTCGGCCCGCGCCCCTCGACCCCGGGGCGCGGGCCGACGTATGTACGGGGGTGGATCAGCCGTCGGAGACGTACCGGAACGGGACGCACCGTCAGCGGCTGTCGTGTGCCCTCCAGGGTCAGCGAGTGGTCGACGCGAGTCGCCCCGGGGTATGCAGGGCCGGCATCCGTTCGGGGATCACACCCCGTACGGCATCCTAGGAGGCTGGTCTGCGAGCGTCGTCGGTGTTTGTCGACGCGGAGGTCGGGAACCGACCCGCGTCAGTCGGCGGATGGAAATCGGGGGCGGGGCATGCAGATCGGCTACAAGCTGGCCGCGGAGGGGTACGGCCCACAGGAGATCATCCGGCAGGCCGTCCTGGCCGAGCAGGCTGGTTTCGACTTCGTCGAGATGAGCGACCACTTCCACCCCTGGTTGGACGCGCAGGGCCACTCGTCGTTCACCTGGAGCGTGCTCGGCGCCATCGCCGCCAAGACCAGCACACTGCGCCTGGCCACCGGCGTCACCTGCCCAACCGTCCGCTACCACCCGGCGATCATCGCGCAGGCCGCGGCGACCATGGCGCTGGTCTCCGGCGGGCGGTTCACCCTCGGGGTGGGGGCCGGTGAGCGACTCAACGAGCACGTGGTCGGTCGGGGCTTCCCCAGCGTCCAGGGCCGGCACGAGCGGCTGCGCGAGGCGCTGGAGATCATCCGGCTGCTCTGGCAGGGCGGCTACCAGTCCTACGAGGGCCGGCACCTGCACCTGGAGGACGCCCGGGTCTTCGACCTGCCGGACACCCCGCCGGTGATCGCGGTGGCGGCCAGTGGCGAGGCGTCGGCCCGGCTCGCCGCGGAACTGGGCGACGGGTTGTTCGCCACCGAGCCGGACGCCTCGATCGTCGAGCACTACCGGCGGGCCCACGGCTCCGGCCCGCGCTACGCGGAGGTTCCGCTGGCGTGGGCCAGTGACGAGCAACAGGCGGTACAGGAGGTGTTGCGTTCCAGCCGGTGGATGGTCACCGGCTGGAAGGTGATGAGCGAACTGCCGAACCCTGTCAACTTCGACGCGGCCAGCGCGCACGTGGAGGAGAAGCACATCCGCCAGCTCTTCGCCATCGGGCCCGACCCGGAGCCGCACGTGGCCAAGGTCCGGTCGTACGTCGAGGCCGGCTTCGACCACATCGTCCTGCAGAACGCCGGCCCCGACCCGGACGGCTTCCTCGATTTCTTCGCCGGCACCCTCGCCGCCCGGCTGCGCGCCATGGCCTGACGCCGCCAGCGCGACGGCCGCACGGCGGACCGCGACGCCAGGCGGCACGGACGACGGCCGCCCGGACGATCGCGGTGATCGTCCGGGCGGCCGGCTGGGCGCGCGGGTCTGCTCAGCGGAAGCAGTGCGCGACAGGTACCGCGCTGCCCTCGCAGTTGGTCGGCTCGTTCTCGACGACCACGCTCTCGTCGTCGATCTTGATCTGGGCGTGCGCGGCGAAGATGCCACCGGGCTTCACCGTCGACGCGTTGTGGGTGACCTTGCTGGTGTAGAGCGCCACCGAGCCCGCGGACGCGTAGATGCCACCGCCGCTGGACGCGGCGCCGACCGCCTCGTTGCGGGTCACGTCGCTGCCCCGGACCTGCAGGTTCGCCTTCTCGGCGTAGATGCCGGCGCCGACGCCGTGGGTGGTGTTGCCGTCGACAACGCTGTCGTCGAGCGGCGTCAGACCCTTCACCGTGGAGATGCCGCCACCGTTGACGGTGGACGTGTTGCCCCGGATGGTCATCCTGCGCATCACCAGCACCGCGTCGGAGTTGGCGGCGCCGCCGCCGACCTGCGCGGTGTTGTTCAGCAACTCGGTGTCGGAGACCTTCGTCCGGGCCGAGAAGCTGGCCAGCCCGCCGCCCTGGCCCGCGCTGTTCTGGGTGAACGAGACGCTCTCCACGTCGGCCGCGCCGCGGTAGTTGCCGAGCCCGCCTCCGTAGCCGTTGGCGCTGTTGCTGTGGAACTCCGAGCGCTTCAGCGTCAGCACACCGCCGTTGAGCAGGCCCCCGCCCTTGCCCGCGGCGCCGGAGGCGCTGTTGCCGACGAAGGTGGAGTCGCTGACCACCATGTTGCCGTCGTTGAAGATCCCACCGCCGCCGCCCTCCGGGGACAGCGAGGTGCTCTGGGAGACGGTGACCCGCTCCACGACGGCGGTCGCCCCGTGCACCACGTGCACGCTGCCGCCCTCGATGGCCGAGCGGCCGTTGTGCAACTCCATGTCGCGCAGTGTCAACTCGCCACCGTCGCGGACCGTGAAGAAGCGGAACGGCGCGGCCTGGGCGTCCCGGGCGATGGTGGCGCCGGCGCCGTCGATCGTGATGGGCTGGTAGATCACCGGCAGGCCCGCGGTGTCGTCGGCCGGGTTGTGCGGCGGCGCGTCGGCGTCACCGGGGGTTTCCGCGGCGTCGGCCGTCTCCCGCGCGTCGCGGATCCCCCCGTCGTACTGGTCGGTCTCGTGGAACGCCTCGGTGAGCAGGTAGCGGCACTTGGGCGCGAGCCGCAGTTCCGCGCCGCCCTCGGCGTTGGCCGTCACCAGCGCCGCCACCAGCTTCGCGGCGTCGCAGGGCACCGACACCACGCCCCGCTTGCCGGTGCCCGGGCTGGGCGCGTGGCCCCGATCCCCGCCGCCCTGGTCGCGCTCCGCCCCGCTCTCGTCGCCGGCACGGCGGTCGTCGTCGGATCCGGCCGCCGCGCTCAGCCGGCCCAGACCGGGGAGGGAGAGGTCACGGTCGGACGCCGCGGCCACACCGGCCACGCCGGCCGCTCCCACGACCAGGCTTCCCGCCAGCAAGCCGCTGGCCAAGAACCATCGGGACCGACGTCTGGGTCGGATCTCGCGGTCTCCTCCTTGGTACGTGGACATCAAAGGTGCCTGCCTTCCTGCCTGCAAGACGTGACCGCGCGCCGATCCGGGCGCGGGGGGCTCGACGTAGCGCCGACCACCAGACGTCACGATAAGTCCGCAATACGGACAGGAAGGCGTGAACGTGAATAGTGCCCCTATTCATCTTTCAGCCCCGTCAAACGGGCAACCCGTCAGCCGCCGACGTGGATGCCGGGACGACGCAGCGGGTCCCGCTCGGCCCGCCGGATGATCTCCCGCACCACCGGCGGGGTGTCGCCCCGACCGAGGATCAGATAGCGCGCCAGGTGCGCGATCGGGCTCCCCTCCGACCACTCGAAGTGCGCGTGCGGCCGTACCCCGGTGGCGTCCCGCAGGGCCAACAGGATCGCGGCGATGGCGTTGGGCGCGGCCGGACTGCTGGCCCGCAACACCCGGAAGCCCCCCACCTCGATCCCGTGCACCCGCAGCACCTGGCTGAACTCCGACGGGTCGACAACGTCGATCTCCAGGAACAGCACATCCGCCGCCCCGGGCACCGGGTTCATCCCCCGCTGCGCCCGTTCCTTGACCGTGTACTCCTTCACCGAGCCCTTCTGCCGCTTGTTCGCGATCAGGTGCAGCTGCCCGTCGTGGGCCAGCGACTCGGTGACGAACCGACGGGCCGGCTCGTCGAACTCGATCCGCTCGGCGCGCAGCTCGGTGGTCCGGGTGACCCGGGAGACCAACGAGACAGCGATGATGCCGAGGATGAACAGCGCGGAGATGGTGATCCCGTCCGGCTGCTCGATGACGTTCTCCAGCAACGCGTACAGCAGCACCAGGGTCAGCACTGTGAAGCCGAGGGCGACGGCGCGTTGGTGGTGGCGGGCCGCGGAGATCGTCACCGCCACCGCGCCGGAGACCATCATCGCCAGGATGCCCGTCGCGTACGCCCCGGCCTGGGCGTTGACGTCGGCCCGGAAGGCGATCGTGATGGCGACGCTGACGACCGTGTAGACGATCACCACCGGACGCACCGCCCGCGCCCACTCCGGCGCCATGCCGTACGAGGGCAGGTAGCGCGGCACGATGTTGATCAGCCCGGCCATCGCCGAGGCGCCGGCGAACCAGAGGATGAGCACGCTGCTCACGTCGTAGACGGTGCCGAACGCCTCGCCCAGGTGGGCGTGCGCCAGGAACGCCAGGGCCCGCCCGTTGGCGGCCCCGCCGGGCCGGAACTCCTCCGCCGGGATGAGCGCCGTGGTCACGAAGGTCGTCGAGATGAGGTACACCGACATGATCAGCGCGGCGGTTGTGAGCAGCCGGCGCGTGTTGCGGATCCGGGCGGCGAGCCGGGCCTGCGTGTCCGCCCCGTCGGCCCGGACCAGCGGCATCATGCTCACCCCGGTCTCGAACCCGGACAACCCCAGCACCAGCAGCGGGAACGCCAGCACGGCCGTGAGCAGCACGTGCCCCGGCCCGCCGCCGCCGGAGGTCAGCGCGGCGGTCCAGTCCGACACGATGCCCGGATCGGCGACGATCCGGGCCACCGCGACCACGACGATCACCGCGTTGAGCACCAGGAAGACGGCGACCAACGGGATGGCCACCACCACCGCCTCGCGGAAGCCGAGCAGGAACACGCCGCCGAGGATGAGCAGCAGCACCACGGTGACCACGACCGGGACGGCGGGGCCGTGCAGCGCGTCGGGCAGGTACGGGTTCTCCAGCAGGTGCACTGTGGCGTCCGCCGAGGAGAGGGTGATCGTGATGATCCAGGAGGTGGCCACGAAACCGAGCAGCACGAGTACGAAGATCTTGCCCCGCCAGAACGGCAGCAGACGCTCCAGCATCGCCACCGACCCCTGCCCGTGCGGGCTCTCCTGGGCCACCCGCCGGTACATCGGCAACATGCCGAACAGGGTGAGCACGACGATCAGCAGGGTCGCCAGCGGGGACAGCGCACCGGCCGCCACCGCCGCGATACCCGGCAGGTACGACAGCGTGGAGAAGTAGTCGACGCCGGTCAGGCACATCACCTGCCACCAGGCGTGCCGACGGTTCTGTCCCTCGCCCGCCTCCGGGCCCGGCGGCTGCACCTGGTGCTGGAAGAGCCACCGACGCAGCGGACTGGCCGGCGGCGCCGACCGCGCCGCCGTCGCCACGCGGTCGGGCACCACGACACCCGGCCGGCCGCCCCGGTGCGGGCGGGCCGGATCGCGGGCCGCCCGCAGGGCCGGGTCCGGCCCCGTCGGCGCGTGGCGGCGCCCGTTCCAACGTCGTGGTTTCGCCCGGTGCTCGTCACCCATCGCCAGTCCCACCCTCACAGGTCCTGATCCGACGGTAGGCGGTGGCGCAGGACCCGACCGGCCGAACCGGGCAGGTGGATGGCCAGCTCAGGGCAGGTCCGGCACGGCGAGCAGGCGGGCCAGTGCGGGCGGGTCGGCGATGGTCACGGTGGCCGCCGGGTGTCGTGGCCGCCCGCCCGGCACCACCGCCGGCACCGGCGTGCCGAACCGCAGACAGATCCCGCCGGCCGTGCTGCTGCCGAAGCTCGCGCCCGCGTCGGCAAGCGACACGTGTGGCCCGATCGCCCGCCACCAGCGGTACGGGCCGCTCAGCTCGACGGCTGTCACGTTCTCCCGGGCGGTGCGCAGCCGCCACGGCCCGTACCGGATCAACAGATCCCGGTCGGTGACGGCGACCCAGGCCGTCGCCGGGCGGACGCCCAGCAGCGCCAACAGCGGGCGGAACAGCGGATCGAAGCGGAACGCGAACCGCGTCGCGGCACCGGTCATCGCGCACCGGGTCGGACGGTGGGTCGCGGCACCGGGCCACCCGGCCGCAGGGGGCCGGGCCGCGCGGGCCGGGGGCGGGCGGCGGGCCGACGCCGGGCCAGGACGGTCATGGCGCGGGCGTACCCGGTACGAGCCCGCCGACACCCCCGATATCCGCCGCCGTCGGGACGAACCCGACGCCCTCTCCCCCACCGTCGGCCGGCCCCCCGAGCCGGCCGACGGTGGCAGACGGTCGACACCCCCCGGGGCCGACCGGCTGCACCCCCCGGGGCGACCGCTTGCCGGCGGCCACCCCGGTGGGGCGGATCTGATGAAACGCGCCCCCGCGCTCCGCCGCCCCCCACGGGGCGGAGCGCGGGGACCCCCCGTCCCGGCTACTGCAGAAACGCTCCCAGGGGCGAGAGCAGTAGCCGGCCGAGCGCCGCGGCGTTGTCGTCCAACCGCGTGCGCTCACACTCACGGGCGTCCGGGTCGTGCCGGCACCGCCAGATCTTCTGCGCGTTACGCCAGGCGACGTCGCGGGTGTACTCGACCAGCTCCCCCTGGTACCAGTCGTCGATGTCGCCGTTGAGCATGTCGATGAGCAGCTGCCACCGCTCCAGATAGCCCCGGCGCAGGCCGGGGATCTTGTCCGCGAAGATCTTGTTGATCTCCAAATAGTCGTGGTGCTGGTCACTGCCGTCGACCGGCTCCGACTCCAGGTGGTCGAACGTCGTCACCAGCGCGAAGGGCAGGTCGAAGTTGATGTGGGCGTTGACCCCGGCCGCCGCCGACGGCAGTGGGCGGGCGTCCGGCCCCCGCATCCGCTCGAAGAGGCACGACCACGCCTTCGGCGTGCCCGGACTGGAGTCGGTCCAGAGCCGCATCGCGTCGAAATACCGCGCCGCGAACTCCACGTCGAGCCGGGAGAGAAAGGCCGGGTCGACGAAGCGGTCGTCGTACAGCCCGTCCAACACGCTGCTGGTGATGGTCAGGTAGAGCCTGTTGAAGTCCGCCAGCGGGCAACTGGCCTCCAACGGAGGCAACCGCACCAGCATGTCCTGAAGCTTGGTGAGGTGGTCGACAACGGCCGGCACGTCCGCGGGATGGTCGGCGAGCAGGTCGACGATGTCCCGGTGGACGGGCCCCCAGACCGGTTCGGTCATCTCTCCTCCATAGTGGTCGGCGGCATCCCCCGTGCCGTCGTCGACGCGGCCCAGCCTCTCAGCCGACACCCACCCGCCGAATCAGTAGAACGACGTATCCCGGCGCGCACACGTGGTGTGGCGCGGTGCGTCAGCCCCGGAGGTTGCGTAGTTGGATCGCGCTGGCCTGGACGCGGGTACGGACCTGGAGCTTGTCGAAGATGTGCGACACGTGCACCCCGATGGTCCGCTCGCTGATGAACAGCCGCTGCCCGATCTCCTTGTTGGTCAACCCCTCCGCGACGAGCGCGAGCACCTCCCGCTCCCGTGCGGTGAGCGCCGCCAACTCGTCGTCGGACGCCTCGGCCGGCGCGCCTCGCGTACCGCCGAGGGGCTCGCGCTCCTCCAGCGACACCCGGGCCCGCCCGGCCAGCTCGCGGATCTCCGAGGTCAGCGGCACCGCGCCCAACCCCTGCGCCACCCGGTACGCCTCCCGCAACAGCTTGCCGGCGGTGGCCAGCCGGCTGCGGCGGGCCAGCAGCGCCTCGGCCTGCCGCAGCCGCGAGTACGCCGCCGGGTAGGGGTGGTGGCGTCGATCCCACTCGGCGACCGACGCGGCCCACAGGTCCGGGTCACTGCTGTCCAGGCGGCTCACCTCGGCGGCGCAGAGGGCCAGGAACCCCGCCACCACCGACCGCACCGGACGGGCCGCGCCGACGCTCTTGCGGGCCACCCGGTCCGCCATGTCGCGCAGCCGGCGTACCACGGTCGGATCCACGGCCATGGTGCGGCTGGTGTGCGCCTCAGCCTCGGCCCGCAGGCCGTGCCAGATGAGCGCCGACAGGATCGTCACGTCGTCGGAACGGCTCTCGGTGAGGCCGCGTTGCACCGCCAACCGGGCCACATCGTGCCGGCCCTCCCACATGGCCAGCCCGGCGCGCAGGGTGAGCAGCGGAATGACGTGCCGCGCCCCGCCGCCGGCGAGCAGGGTCGCCACCGCGTCGAGGTCCCGGCTGCCCGCGTCGATGTCGCCGTAGCCCACCGAGAGCCGGCACCGGGCCAGCAGCAGCTCGACGGCGTCCGCACCGGACGGTCGGTGCCGCAGCGCGGTCGCGACCACCTTCTCCGCCTCGGCCCACTGGCCCACCCGGAACAGCCCGTTGATGGCGACGGCCAGCAGCCGGGTCTCCCAGGTGCGGCCCAACCCCAGCTCGGCGACCCGCTCGGCGCCACGGCGGGCCACCACCACACCCTCTTCGAGGATGTTCAGTGGCCCGGTCAACAGCTCCGCCAGGTGCAGGTACGCGCAGGCCACATCCTCGGGTTGGCCGGCGCGCTCGGCGGTGTCGAGGGCGTCGCGCATCACCGCCAGCCCCGCGTCCGGGTCCTCCAGGTAGGCGTCGCTGAAGCCCAGCGCCGAGCTGGCCAGCACCACCTCGGTGGCGGAACCCTCCACGTCGGCGGCCAGTGCCAGCGCCTCCCGGGCCCGCTGGCCGGCGTCGGCGTAGCGGCCCAGATGCAGGAGCAGCTCGGCGAGGCGGGCGGCGGCGGTGGCGCGGTCGCGCGGGGAACAGTCGGCCGCCGTCAGCGCCCGCTGGTACTCCTCCTCGGCCAGCGCCGAGCGACCGGCGGCGGCCAGGTAGCGGGCCCGGCGGATGTGCAACGCGCTCGGCGCGCCGCCGCCCGGTAGCGCGGCCACCTCCTCCAGCAGTGCCAACGCGCGGGCGTGCTCCCCACAGTGGTGGGCCGCCTCGGCGGCGTTCTCGAGCAGTTCGACCCGGTCCACCGCCAGCGGGCCCTGGTCAGCGGCCAGTTGCAACGCTGCCGACCAGTGCCGGTGCGCCTCGGCGTAACCGTGCAGCCGCTCGGCCTCCTGCGCCGCCGCCACCGCCGCCGGCAACGCGCGCGCCGGCTCGCCGGCCAACCGCCAGTGGTGCGCCAGCCGGGCCTGGTGCAGCTCGCCCGGCGCGGCGGTCAGCGCCTCGGCGTAGCGGCGGTGCAGACCGGACCGCTCGGCCGGCAGCAGCTCGTGCGCGAGCACCTCGGCGACGAGGCGGTGCCGCAGCCGGTAACCGTCGTCGGCCCCGACCAGCAGCCGGTGGGCCACCGCCGCGCGGGCCGCGTCGATCAGCTCCTCCTCGGGCAACCGCAGCACCTCGGCCAGCAGCCAGTGCTGTACCGGCTCGACCCCGGCGGCGACCGCGTGCACCACCGCGTGCGCGTGCTGGGGCAGCGCGTCGACCCGGTCGAGGAAGATCTCCCGCAGCGTCTCGGACAGGCCGTCGCGGCCGTCGCGGAGATCGCGGGCCAGCTCCTCGATGACGAACGGGTTGCCGCCGCTGCGCTGCCAGACCTGCTCGGCCGCCTCGGCGGACAGCGTCCGGCCGACCACGGCGGCGGCGAGCTTCTCGGTGTCGGCCCGGCCCAGCGGCGCCAGGTCGAGCACCCGCACCGTCCGCAGGCGACGCAGCTCGGTCAGCACCCGGCGCAGCGGGTGAACGCCCTGCAACGACTCGGCACGTACCGCCGCCAGCACGGAGAGCTGGAGGTCGCCGAGCCCGGCCAACAGGTAGAGCAGCAACTGTCGGGTGCTCCGGTCGACCCACTGCAGGTCGTCGAGGATCAACACCAGTGGTCGGCCCTCGGCGATCAGGTGCAGCCCACGGCTGACCCGCTCCAGCAACGCGCCAGCGCCGTCCGGGCCGGCGGTCTCGTCGGCGAACATCTGCAACAGCCCCCGCACCGCGGACGAGGTGCGGGCGTGCGAGGTGGACAGATCGGCGTCGAAGCGGCGCAGCGCCTGCAACAGCGGGTGCAGCGGAGAGGCGTCGCCGATGTCCAGGCAGCTGCCGGTGAGCACCACGGCGCCCTGCGCACGCAGCCGGTCGCCGACCTCACCCAACAGCCGGGTCTTGCCCACACCGCTCTCACCGGTCAGGAAGACGGCGGCCGTCTGCCCGTGCGCGGCGTCACCAAGCAACGCGGACCGAACCGTCTGCAGCAGCTCGGTCCGGCCCACGAGCGGTGCGGTGTCCACATCGCTGGCCATGGCACGCAGCCTAATCACAGGTCGCCGAACCGTTCTACGGCCATCTGCCGCTTGTGGTACTCCTCGCGTCGACTTTGCGACTAAAGGTTGCAGGTGGCCGACATACGTCGTTCTGCAGATCCCCCGTCAGCCCAGGAATGCCAATCTCCGGAGGTCACCAGGCATCAGCGGGGAGAAGGGTTGGTGCGTAACCATGACCACCACCACCACGACCAGCATCATCGTCGGCGACGCGCGGCGGCCCGTGACCCCGCACTGGCCCGTACCGGAGGAGAGACGCACCGTGACGGTGCTCTTCGCCGACATCGTCGGCTCCACGGCGCTGGTGAACCGACTCGATCCGGAGGACGTCCGCGCGTTGCAGCGGGTCTACTTCGACACCGTCGCCGGCGTGCTGCACCGGTGGCAGGGCGTGGTGGAGAAGTACGTCGGCGACGCGGTGATGGCGCTCTTCGGCGCCCGGCAGTCCGACGGCTTCGACGCGTACCGCGCGGTGCGCGCCGGACTCGAGATCCAGGCCGCGCTGGACTGCCGGCCGATGGTCGCGGATATCCGACTGAGAGTGCGCGTCGGTGTCGCCACCGGCGAGGTCGTTGTCGACCTGGGCGGCGCGGTCAGCGGCGGGCACGGCGTCGCAAGTGGCGCGGTGATCACCGCCGCGGCCCGCCTCCAGGAGTACGCGCCACCCGGCGCCGTCGCGCTCTGCGCGGCCACGGCACGGGCCACCGCTGGCCTGATCACCCAGCGGCAGTTGCCGCCGGTGCCGGTCGCCGGCCGGGTGCCGCCGGCGCCGGTCTGGCACGCCGTCGGCCCGGTGCGCCCCGGCGTCGACCGGCATGACGGCCCGCTGATCGGTCGCCGCCGCGAACTGGCCACCATCCGCGACCAGCTGACCGTGGCCCTCCGGGAGCAGAACCCGTGCTGGGTCTCCCTGGTCGGGCCCACCGGCAGCGGCCGAAGCCGCCTGCTGCACGAGCTGACCCGCGGGTTGACCACGGTGGACGGCGCGCCCGTGCACTGGTGTGTGGCGGCCTGCCAGCCGTACCCCGATCAGGTCCTGGAACCGGTCGCCGAACTCCTCCGCGGCGTCGCCGGGGTGCGTCGCGGCGACGGCCCGGCGGCGGTCCACGACCGGCTCGTCGCCACCCTGACCGCCGTGTTCCCACCGGCTCGGGTCGCCACGGCGGTGCCGGCGCTCCAACAGCTGCTGTCCAACCCGGACGGCTCGGCCGCGGCGATGGCCGGCGCGGCGATCTGCCGGGAGGTCCTGCTGCGCGTGGCCACCCGGGTGCCGCTGATCGTCGCGGTGGACGACGTGGACCGCGCGGCGCCTGCGGTGAGCGGATTCCTGCATGCGCTGTTCAACGCGGCGACGGCCCGGGGACTGCCACTGGCCGTGGTCACCCTGCACCAACCGCAGTGGGCCGACACCCGGCCCGGCTCGGCCCACCGGGTGGCGATCCGACCGCTGGCCACTGTGCAGTCCGGGCGGCTGCTGCGCCAACTACTGACCCGGGCCGGCCAGCCGGTGGCCCTGGTCGACCGGCTGCTGCCACTGGTGGGCGGCCGGCCGGGGCACGCGGCGGCGTACGTCGCGTCGATCGTGGCCGGGGCCGACCCGGCGGCGCTCCCGCTGCCCGAGGCGGTCCGCCGAGCCGTCGGCGTCGAGCTGGACCACCTCGACGGTGAGCGGCGAGCGGTCCTGATGGTCGCCGGCGTCCTCGGCGGCGTGATCTCCGGCGCGGCGGTCGACCGGGCGCTCGGCTGGACGCCCGGCCGGTCCGCGCCGGCACTACGCCGGCTGGTCGCCGCCGGACTGCTGCTCCCCCACCACGCCAACGGGTACGCGTTCGCCGCGCCCGCGCTGCGCCAGGTCGCCGTCGAGCGGTTGCCCCGTGCGCTGCGGGCCGTCTTCGCCCGCCGGGCCGCCGACGCCGCACGCCACGACACCGTCCGCGCCGACGCCCTCCGGCCGGATCGCGTTGCCGCGACGTCCACCGGCGCCGCTCGTGCGGTCGGCGACGGCTCGGCCACCCGGCCCGCCGAGGTGGTGCGCCTCGACGCCGTTCGCTCCCGGGTCGGTCGCGACGCCCCGCTCGTGGCGCTGGCCCCAGCGCCCGGATCCGGCCCGTCGCGCCTGCCCACCCCGACGATGGCGACCCCGCCGGCCGCGCTGCCCCGACCAACGAACCGGGTGCCGGGCGCCAACCGGCTCCGACCCGTCGCGCCGGCCGGTGACGTGCCGGCGACCCCGGCGGTGACGGCGCCCGCCACGCGTTCCAACACGGGCGGTCACTGGCCCTCGAACGTCGACCGGACCCCGGTGGTGATCCGTGCCGTGCCGCAGTCGGCCGGTCAGGATGCGCTCACCGGTGTCGGCGCTCCGCCCGCCGCGATCCGCGTCGTACCCGGCCCGCCGTTGATCCGCCGGCCGGACGGCCTGGCCGCCTCCGCCTGAGGGTCCCTGGACAGGCCGGTGGTCCGCCCGTCCGGACCGCCAGCGGTCGCGGACGGCCGGGCTCACGCCGACGGGCCGGTCGCCCGGCCGGCTACGGCACGGACGCCGAGGCCAGCAGCGCCGCGGTCGGCAGCACGAGCAGGCCGTCCACGTCGCGGTAGGCGGCGGTCAGCTCGTCGTACGCGGCACGAATCCGGGTGATCACCTGCGGCGGCTGGGACTCCATCAGCAGACCCGGCCTGCTGATGCCGTTGGCCGGCCCACTCCACCAGGCCTCGGGGTGGGTGCGATGCGCCCAGGTGATCGTGTCGCAGCGGACGTCGGCCAGACCGGCCGCGTCGAGCAGGCCGGCGAACCCGTCGGGGGTACGCGGGAAGTCCCGCTCCGCGTCCACCGTCGGCACGGAGGTCGGCCGGTCGACCCCGGCGGCGTCGAAGATCGCGCCCCACAGCCGCTGCGCCTCGGGCGGCGGATCGGGCCAGACCGTCACCGCGATCCGTCCGGCCGGCCGGACGACCCGTCGCAGTTCGCTGATCGCGGCCAGCGGATCGCCGACATGATTGATCACGAAGTTCGCCACGGCCGCGTCGAAGTGGCCGGTGGGAAACGGCAGGTGGGGCAGGGCCGCGAGGCGGACCTCGGCGGCGGACGGGACGCGGCCGCGGACCAGCTCGACCATGCTCGGTTCGGCGTCGACGGCCACGACGCTGGCGCCCCGGGCGCTGGCCAGCCCGGCCACGGTCCCGGAGCCGGTGCCGGCATCGAGCACCCGCACGCCCGCGGCGACGTGGGCGGCGTCCAGCAACGCTGGCGCGGGATGGGCACAGAGGGCGGCGAGACTGCTGTCGAACGCCGCCGCACGCCCGGCCCAGCGCGACCGTTCGTGCTCGTCGAAGGCTGTCGTCGGCACTGCCACACCCCGTTCAGAGGATCTTGGTGGTGGCGCCACGATATCGAACGCGATGCGTCCGCAGGTGCCCCGCGCGCTGGCGGGACGCCGCCCCTACCCACGGTGAGCTGGGTGTCCGTTGTTCACCGGCAGCGGAGGAGCCGCCGAGGAGGACCACTAGGATTGGCCCGGTCATGCTGCTACGGGTGCTCGGGCCGCTTGAGGTCGAGGTCGACACAGGCGGACCGGTCGACCTCGGCGGCCCCCGCCAACGCGCCGTGCTCGCGCTGCTGCTGGCGGCCCGGGGCGACGTCGTCTCCGTCGGTCAGATGATCGAGGATCTGTGGCGGGGTGACGCGCCACCGCGGGCGATCGCCTCCGTCCAGGCGTACGTCTCGCACCTGCGCCGCCTGTTGGAGCCGTCCCGGGAGCGCCGCGCGCCGGCCCGGGTCCTGGTCACCGCGCCGCCCGGCTACGCGATCCGGGTGCCCACCGACGCCGTCGACGCCGGCCGGTTCGAGGCGCTGCTCGTCGAGGCGCGCGCGGTCAGCCGCGCCGATCCGGCGCGGGCGCGGGCTCTGCTGACCAGCGGGCTCGACCTGTGGCGCGGTCGGGCGTACGCCGAGTTCGCCGGAGAGCCCTGGGCGCAGGCCGAGGTGCTGCGGCTGGAGGAGCTGCGGCTCGGCGCCCGGGAGTTGCTCCTCGACGCGATAGTGCGGTCCGGCGACGCCGCCGAGGCGGTGTCGGAGGCGGAGGTGCTGACCCGGCAGGCGCCGCTGCGGGAGGAGAGCTGGCGACTGCTGGCGTTGGCGTTGTGGCGGGCCGGTCGGCAGGGCGACGCGCTCGCCGCCCTGCGCCGGGCGCGGGCGACGTTCGTGGACGAGCTCGGCCTGGATCCGGGCCCGGCGTTGGTCGAGGTGGAGTCGGCGATCCTGGGCCAGCGCCTCGACCTGCTCCCACCGGTGGCCGCGAGCGCGGCGCGCGTCGACGCCGGAGGACCGCCGAGCGCGCCGTCCGTCGACGCCGGGCAACCCGCGAGCGCGGCGCACCTCGACGCGGGGCACCCCGCTAGCGCGGCGCACCTCGACGCCGGACAACCCGCCAGCGCGGCACGCGTCGACGCCGGGCAATCCGCGAGCGCTGAGGTGTTCGTCGGGCGGGAGGCCGAGCTGGCCGCTCTCGGGCGGGCCGCCGCCGAGGCGCTGGCGGGCGGACCACGGGTGGCGTTGCTCAGCGGCGAGGCCGGCGCGGGCAAGACGAGCGTGCTCGCCCGCTTCCGGGAGGTGCTCGCCGCCCGCGACTGGCTGGTCGCCGTCGGTCGCTGCCCCGAGGTCGAGGGCGCCCCGCCGGCCTGGGCGTGGGTCGAGGCGCTGCGGCAGCTCGCCGAGCAGGCGCCGCCGGGTGATCTCGCACCGGCGCTCGCCCCGCTGCTCGGCGGCAGCCCCGGCGCACCGGGGGGCGACGTCACCGCCGGCCGGTTCCGGCTGCATCACGCCGTCGGCGCCTGGTTGGACGCGGCCGCGGTCCGCAGACCGGTCGCCGTGGTCCTCGACGACCTGCACGCCGCCGACGCCGAGACGCTGCTCCTGCTGAACAGCGTCATCGAGTTGACCACCGGGGCCGTGCTGTTCGTCGCGGCGTTACGCCCCGCCGACAACCGCGAGCGGCTCGCCGACACGATGGCCGTCCTGGCCCGTCGGTCTCCGTACCGGATCCGGTTGGGTGGCCTGACGACGGCCGAAATCGAGACGCTGCTCGGGACGCTCGCCCGGAGACCCGTCGACGCGGAGACGGTCGCCGCGCTGACCGAGCGGACCGGCGGCAACCCGTTCTACGTCCGGGAGTCGGCGCGGCTCCTCGCCGCCGAGGGCACCCTCGTCGCCACCTGCGACGTGCCGGACGGGGTCCGCGACGTGCTGCGCCGGCGACTGTCCCGCCTGCCGTCGTCGGCGGTCGCGGTGCTGCGCCTCGCCGCCACGCTCGGGCGGGAGGCGGACGTGCCGACACTCATCGACGCCGCCGGCACCGACGAGACCTCCACCCTCGAAGCGCTGGAGGCCGGGCTGGCCGCCGGGCTGCTCACCGAACCGGCGCCGGGGCGGGTGCGCTTCGTGCACGGGCTGGTCCGCGACACCATCTACACCGACCTGCCCCAACTGCGCCGCACCCGCCTGCACGCCCGGATCGCCGCCGCCACCCGCCGGCTGACGCCCGACGACTATCCGGCCCTGGCCCACCACTACGCCCGTGCCGCGTCGGCCGACACCGCGCCGCTCGCCGTCGACTACGCGGTCCGCGCCGCCGAGCTGGCCGAGCGGCGGTACGCGTACGACGCGGCGATCGAGGTGCTCGACAACGCCGTCGACGCCGCCCGGTCGGTCACCGGGGATCGCGACGCGCTGCGGGTCGACCTGCTCGGCCGGCTGTTGCGCGCCCAGGCCCGGGCCGGTGCGGTGGCCGCCGCCCGGCAGACCCGCGCCCGCGCCGTCGACGTCGCCGTCGCGTCCGGCCGGGACGAACTGCTTGTCGCGGCGTTCACCGCGTGGACCGTCCCCACGCCCTGGCTGACGCACGCGTACGGCGTCGTGGACCATCGGGTCGTCGAGCTGCTCACCCGGCTCCTGCGCGCCGACGACCTGGACCCGGTGGACCGCTGCCGGCTGCTGGAGGCGCTGGCCACGGAGCTGGACGGCGAGTCCGACCCGCGGGGCGGGGCGGCCGGGCGGGAGGCGCTGGCCCTCAGCCGGCGGCTTGACGACCCCGAGCTGCGTGCCCTCGGGCTGGCCGCACGGGTCCGCAGCATGAGCTACGAGCGGGAGGCGCCGGCCCGTCGGGAGTTGGCCCTGGAGCTGCGCGACCTCGCCGACGAGCACGGGCTGGTGATCTACCGCTCGGTCGCCGAGCAGGTGCTCGGTCACAGCGCCGCCGCGCTCAACGAGCCGGACGACCTGCGCCTCAGCGTCGCCCGGCACGGGCGGCTGGCCGAGACGTACCAGCTCAACGAGGCGCAGACGATCCACCTGTGCGCGCTGGGCGCGCTCGCGCACGTCGCCGGCGACTTCGTCGCGGCGCGGCGACACTACGACGAGGTCGCCGCGCAGATGCGGCGACAGGGTTCGCTGCACGCCGAGGCCTTCCACTACTTCTCGCTGGGGACGCTGCTGATCAGCCAGGGACGCTTCGGTGAGCATCTGGAGGCGACCCGCCGCGTGCGGAGGTCGTTGGGGCCGATCGTGGACGACCTGCTGGCGCTGGCGCTGATCGAGAGCGGACGGGTCGACGAGGCGCGGGCCATGCCCATCGGGCGGCACACCTACCGCCCGGACTACTTCGAGTCGGCGCTGCTCAGCGTGCGCGCGATGGTCATCGTGGCACTGGGTCGGCGAGACCTGGCCCAGCCCGTGATCGACGCCCTGCTCCCGGTCCGCGACCAGTTGGCCGGTTTCTCCACCACCGCGGCCGTGGTGCAGCCGGTCGCGCTGACGCTCGGGGAGCTGTTCCGGCTGCTGGGCCGCACCGACGAGGCGGCCCGGCACTTCACGCTGGCCGCCGGGGTGGCCCGCCGGTGGGGATCGCCGCACTGGTTGGCCGAGGCGACGGCCGCGTTGACCGGCTGACCTCCCGGTTGGTGGCTTCCAAGCCGATTCCAAGTGCCACCAAGCATGATCAACAGATCTGTGTCAGTTGATTCCCCCGGAAAGGTCACCGTGAACCAGAACCACCGCGAAGCCATGGCCGACGTCCGCGACATGTACATGGCGCACGCCGTCTTCCGTCGCGAGTTCAGCCTGCTACCGCAGCTCGTCCGCGACGTCAGGCCGGGCGACGTCAGCCGCGCGGAGGTCGTCGGCGCCCACGCCGAGATGCTCTGTCACACCCTGCACCTGCACCACGAGGGCGAGGACCTGCTGCTGTGGCCCCTGCTGCTGGAGCGCGGCGGCGCGCAGGCAGCGGCCATCGTCCCCACCATGGAGGCGCAGCACCACGCCATCGAGGAGGCCCACGCGGCGGTGGTCGCCCTGCTCCCGGCGTGGCGGCGTACCGGGCGCGGTGGTGACCAGCTCGCCGACGCCTTCGAGCACCTCCGCGCCGCGCTGATCGAGCACATGGCCCTGGAGGAGAGCGAGATCCTGCCGCTTGCCGGCCGGCACGTCACCGCCGCGGAGTGGATGGAACTCGGCGAGCACGGAATGAGCAAGACCCCGAAGAAGCGGCTGCCGCTGGCCTTCGGCCTGGCCATGTACGAGGGCGACCCCGAGGTGATCAGGGCGGTGCTGGCACACGCCCCGCTGCCGGCCCGGCTCCTCATGCCGATCATCGCACCGCGGCTCTTCGCCGCCCACGCCAAGCGGGTGCACGGCACCGCGACTCCCCCACGCATCGGCGCCAGCGCGCACTGAGCGAGGCCGGCGCCCGCGATCCGACGCGCGGGCGCCGATGCGGGCCAGCGCATTGAGCGCGGCCGCACCCGGGATCCGACGCGCCGGCGCCGATGCGCACTGAGCGAGGCCGCACCCGGGGATCCGACGCGCCGGCGGCTTGCCGGGGTCGACCGCGTCGTCGAGGGGGCGCCGCGGTCGCGCCACCCGGGAGGCAACAGGGACCGGGGCCCGCACGCCACGCGCCCGCCCCGTGGCCGCCGCTCGGCCCGGCAGTCAGGACGCGGCCAGGAAGGCCAGCACCCGCGGCCAGGTCGCCGCGGTGGCGTCCGGGGAATGCTCGGCCAGGTCCGGGTCGGTGAACAGGTGCCCGGCACCGGGATAGCGGAAGACCGTCAGGTCGGCGCCGGCGTCGGTGAGCGCCTGCTGCCACTCGTCGACCTCGTCCGGCGCGTCGTACGGGTCGGGGTCGGCGAGGTGCAGCTGCACCGGCAACCCGGGCCGGACCGCGTCCGGCCCGCCACCGGTGCCGTGCAGCAGGAGCAGACCGGCGGCGTCGGGGCGCTCGGCCAGCAGCGCCCCGGCCACCCCGGCGCCCATCGAGAAGCCGGCGAGCACCGTCTCCGGTGGCAGGTCCCGCAGCGCCGTCCGGGCCCGGTCGAGCACCACCTCCTGGCCGATCTTGTCGAGCAGTGCGAAGCCCTCCTCGACGGTGTCGGCGGCCGGTACGCCGTACAGGTCGGGGGTGCCGACCTGATGCCCGGCGGCGCGCAACCGGTCGGCGGCGGCGCGCACGGCGGGCCGCAGCCCGTACACGGAGTGGAACAGCACGACGTGTCGCATCACGTCATCCTGCCGCAGTGGAGGGTCCGTCCGGTGTGGGCACGCGGGACGGACGTCAGACCAACGCCGCCAGCCGCGCGACGAGGTCGCTCGGCGGCGGCATCGCGGCGATCTCCCGGCTGACCTGCGCCGCGGTGGTGCGCAGGCGCTCGTCGGTGAGCAGCCGGGTCAGCGCCTGCGCGGTGATGTCCCGGGGGCGCGACGCCAGGCCGACGCCCCGGCGGGCCACCAGCTCGGCGTTGTGCCGCCGGTCCCCCGGACCCACTGTGGCGAGCTGGGGCAGCCCGGCGGCGAGGGCGCCGAAGGCACTGCCCGCCCCGCCGTGGTGAACCAGCGCCGCGCTCGCCGGCAACGCCGCGTCCAGCGGAATCCAGTCGACCACCCGCACGTTGCCGGGCAGCGAACGAGCCGACCGCTCATCCGGGCGGACGAGCACGATCTCGGCGTCCACCCGGGCGGCGGCGGCCACCACGGCGGGCATCGGCCCCCGGTCGCCGGGGCCGGTCAGGGTGCTGCGGGTGACCAGGATCCGGGGCCGTTCACCCGGCTCGCGCAACCACGCCGGCAGCTCGCCGCCACCGACGTAGGAGTCGTACCGCATCGGCCAACCATCCTGCGCGGCCACACTGGGCGGGGCCACGGCGAGGGCCGCGGCGGGCGGCGGCAGCTCGGTCAGGCCGTGCCGCCGCAGGGCGGCACCGAGTCGGGCGCTGCTGGCACGGACCAGCTCCCGGCCGTCGAAGAGGGAGTTCTCCTGGCGTACGGCCGGCACCCCCAGCCGGGCGGCGGCGACCGCACCGGCGACCGCGAACGGCTCGTAGAGCACCAGATCCGGCTCCCACTCGGCGGCCAACGCGACGACCGGGTCGGTGAGCTTGTCGTTGAGCGCGCCGAAGAGCAGGCCGGCGCCCCGGGTGCCGGCGGTGCCGGCCATCTCGGCGCGGGCGACCAGGGGGTGCCGGGGAAAGACCCGCAGCGCGATGCGGCCGAAGTCGAAGCCCGGTGCGATGTCGTGCACCGGCAGACCCGCGTTGGCGGCGGCCAGGCCACCGCCCCCGGTGGCCAGCAGCACGTCGTGGCCGGCGTCGCGCAGCGCGACGGCGAGCGGCACCAGCGGAAAGGTGTGCCCGACCAGCGGGGCGGAGACCACCAGGACACGCATGGACGCGATCCTATGTCGATGACGACACCTGGATCGCCCCGTGCCTGACCCGGCCGGCGCCGAGGTCACCATCGCGCAGGACACCCGACGACACGGGACCGGGCCGGTTGCCCCACATCCGGGGCAGCTCTACAGGAGACAGCACCGACGGGGCCGAGGGCGGCGGACCGCTCGGCCGGCGTTCAGACGGGTCGCCGCTGGTCGATGACGCGGCGCATCTTGCCCGTCGACCGCTCCACCGCGTCCGGGGCGAGCACGTCGACCGCCACGCTCACGCCGATGGTGTTCTTCACCAACTCCACGAGCGCCGCGCCGGCCCGCTCGGCGGCGTCCACGGCGACGCCGGCCCGCCGCTCCACCCGCACCGTGAGGGTGTCCAACCGGCCCTGCCGATCGAGTACGCACTGGAAGTGCGGCGACAGCTGCGCGGTCCGCAGGATCAGCTCCTCGATCTGGGTCGGGAAGATGTTCACCCCGCGCACGATCATCATGTCGTCCGTCCGACCGGTGATCTTCTCGATCCGGCGCATCGGACGGGCGGTGCCGGGCAGCAGCCGGGTCAGGTCGCGGGTGCGGTAGCGCACCACCGGCATCGCCTCCTTGGTCAGCGAGGTCAACACCAGCTCACCCCGCTCACCGTCGGGCAGCACCGCCCCGGTCACCGGGTCGATGATCTCCGGGTAGAAGTGGTCCTCCCAGACGTGCAGCCCGTCCTTTGTCTCCACGCACTCGGTGGCCACGCCGGGGCCCATCACCTCGGAGAGCCCGTAGATGTCCACCGCGTGGATGTCCAACCGCTGCTCCATCTCCCGGCGCATGTCCTCGGTCCACGGCTCCGCCCCGAAGATGCCCACCCGCAGCGAGGTGGCGCGCGGGTCGACGCCCTGGCGCTGCATCTCGTCCACGATGGCGAGCATGTAGCTGGGGGTGACCATGATGACCTCGGGTTCGAAGTCGCGGATCAGCATGACCTGACGCTCGGTCATGCCACCGGAGACCGGGATGACGGTGCAGCCCAGCTCCTCGGCGCCGTAGTGCGCGCCCAGGCCACCGGTGAAGAGCCCGTAGCCGTACGCGACGTGCACCCGGTCGCCGGGACGGCCGCCGGAGGCGCGGATCGACCGGGCCATCAGTCGCGCCCAGGTGCGCAGGTCGTCGCGGGTGTAGCCGACCACTGTCGGGCGGCCGGTGGTGCCGGAGGAGGCGTGCAGACGGGCGACCCGCTCCCGGGGCACGGCGAACATGCCGAACGGGTAGTTGTCCCGCAGCTCCGCCTTGCCGGTGAACGGGAAGCGGGCCAGGTCGTGGAGATCGCGGCAGTCGTCGGGGTGCACCCCGGCCGCGTCGAACGCCCGGCGGTAGGGCGGCACGTTGTCGTACGCGTGCCGTAGCGACCAGCGCAGCCGTTCGCGTTGCAGGGCGCGCAGCTCGTCGACGCCGGCGCGCTCGATCGGGTCCAGCTCCTCCGGACGAGGGGTGCGGTCCTGCATCGCGTGTCTCCCTTGGCGCGGCGGCCCCGGTGCGGGCTGCGGGTACCGTACGCCGGCCGTCGCCCAGGCCGGCGGCGCGGTCAGCGGACGGCGGGCAGCCGGTGCAGGGCGTCGACAAGCGGGGCCAGCTCGGGGGTGGACTCGGCCTCGGCGAGCGCCGCGGTGAGCACCCGGTCGTGGGTCGGGCGGGTCTGGGCGAGCAACTCGGAGCCGGCCGGGGTCAGCTCGGTGTAGATGCCGCGCCGGTCGTCGGCACAGAGGATGCGGGTGAGCAGGCCGCGTTGCTCCAGTCGGGTGACCAGGCGGGTGGTGGCGCTGCCGGAGAGCGCGGCGGCGCGGGCGAGCTGGCTCATCCGCATGTGCCAGCCGTCCTGCCGGGAGAGCGCGTCGAGCACCGTGTATTCGACAACGGACAGGTCATGGTCGGCCTGCAACGCCCGTTCCAGCGACGTCTCGATCAGCCCGTGCAGGGCGGCGAGGGTGCGCCAACCCTGCGCGCGGATCTCGACCGCGTCGTCGGCGATGCCCATGCCGGCCCTCCTCGGGTGTGCTCTCGACGGCCCCAGGCTAGCACGCTTGCGCCCATATAAAGCGTGTGCAAGTATTTCGTTGCTGGCGCGTGTAGTTGCACGCGCCGCATATCTGCTCCCTCCCCGATGGGAAAACCATGTCCGTACGCCCCAAGTCCCTGCCGCCCGGCCTGATCGCGCTGGCGATCGGCGCCTTCGGCATCGGGCTCACCGAGTTCGTGATCATGGGGTTGCTGCCCGAGGTGGCCACCGACTTCGCGGTCACCGAGCCGGTCGCCGGCTGGCTGATCTCCGGCTACGCGCTCAGCGTGGCCGTCGGCGGGGTGGCCCTCACCGCGGCGGTCACCCGACTTCCGCGCAAGCCGGTGCTCCTGGGCCTGATGGTGCTCTTCATCATCGGCAACCTGCTCTCCGCGGTCGCCGGCGACTACGCCGTGATGATGGCCGGCCGGATCGTCGCCGCGCTCTGCCACGGCGCGTTCTTCGGGATCGGCGCGGTGGTCGCCGCCGGCCTGGTGGCGCCGGCCCGCCGGGCGGGCGCCATCGCCATGATGTTCGCCGGCCTGACCATCGCGAACGTGCTCGGCGTGCCCTTCGGCACCTTCCTCGGGCAGCACTTCGGCTGGCGGTCGACGTTCTGGGCGATCACCGCCATCGGAGTGGTCGCGCTGATCGGGCTGGCCCTGCTCATTCCGGCCGGCGACACCGCGAACGCCGACCGGCCGACCGGTGGGCTACGCGGCGAGTTGCGTGCCTTCACCCACTCGCAGGTCTGGCTGTCGCTGGTGATCACGGTCCTGGGCTTCGGCGGCATGTTCGGCGCGTTCACCTACATCGCCTACACGCTCACCGAGGTCAGCGGCTTCGCCAGCAGCACCGTGCCGTGGCTGCTCGTCCTCTTCGGAGCCGGGCTCTTCGCCGGCAACCTGCTCGGCGGGCGGGCCGCGGACAGGTCGCTGTCGCGCACCCTGGTCACCGTCCTTGCGGTGCTCACCGCGGTGCTCGTCGGGTTCGCGCTGACCGCGTCGAGCCCGGTGCTGACCGTCGTGTCGCTGGTACTGATGGGCGGGTTCGGGTTCGCCACCGTACCGCCGTTGCAGATGCGGATCATGCACTACGCCAACCAGGCGCCGACCCTGGCGTCCGGGGCGAACATCGCGGCGTTCAACCTCGGCAACGCGTTGGGCGCCTGGATCGGCGGGGTGACCATCGCCGCGGGGCTGGGCTACACCTCGCCGATCTGGGCCGGCGCGGCGCTCACCCTGGCCGGCCTGGGTGTCCTGCTGGCGGCGCTGCGGCTGGCCCGCCGCCGGGAGCCGGCGAAGGCCGACGCGGCCCTGGTCGACACGGCGGCCTGACCGTCGGCGACGAGGACGCCGGGTCGGGCAACCGCCCGGCCCGGCGTCACTCTGATCATCGCCCTGCCATCTTCTCGCAGTTGCAAATTATGTGCAACAAGGTCTGGACAACGCGCTCGAAACGTAACTAGCCTGATCGCTATGAGTCCTTACATCGCGGATCCGTGGGCCTGGCAGGAGAGCTGGGACCGTCAGCAGGAGGCCTACCTGCCGGACCGGGAACACCGCCTCGCCACCATGCTGGACACCGTCGACGCGGTCCTCGACGGTCGGCCGCCACGCGTGCTCGACCTGGCCGGCGGCACCGGCAGCATCTCGCTACGCACGCTGGCCCGCTTCCCCGGCGCCGAGACGACCCTGGTGGACCTCGACCCGGCGTTGCTCGCCATCGCCCGGGCCTCGCTTGCCGACCGGGCCACCATCGTCACGGCCGACCTCGGCACCCCCGACTGGCGCTCCGCGCTCCCCCACCGCGACTACGACGCCGTCCTCACCGCCACCGCCCTGCACTGGCTGCCGGCCGACCGGCTCGGGCAGCTCTACGCCGAACTGCGGGACGTGCTGCGACCGGGCGGGGTCTTCGTCAACGCCGACCACATGCCCGACGACACCCTGCCGGAACTGACAAAGCGACTGATGGACCGGGCCCGGGACCGGCGCAACGCCCGGTACGCCGCCGGCTCGGTGCTGTCCTGGTCGGACTGGTGGGAGCGGGCCGGTGCCGACCCGGCGCTGGCGCCACTGGTCAGGCAACGACAGGACATCTACCCGACCGGGCACAGCCCGGAGTGGAACCCGCCGGCCTCCTGGCACCTCGCCGCCCTCAGCGCCGCCGGTTTCCGTGAGGTCGGCACGGTCTGGCGCGGCGGCGCGGACGCCGCCGTCGCGGCGGTGCGCTGACGCCGCTGACGCCGGCACTACGCTGAGGAGCCGTGCCAGAGCCGTTCGAGCCGCGTACCGACCCCGACGTCGACCTACACCTCCCCGCCGACCGCCGCGAGTTGACCGCGCGCCCCGCGACGATTCTCGCCACGATCGCGGCAGGCGGGGTGCTCGGCGCGCTGGCCCGGGCCGGCCTGCAACACGCCGCCCCGCACCCGCCGACCGGCTTCCCGTGGGCGACGTTCGGTGTCAACCTGTTCGGCTGCCTGCTGATCGGTGTGCTGATGGCGGCGCTCACCCACCTCGACGGTGGGCATCCCCTGGCCCGCCCGTTCCTCGGGGTCGGGGTGCTCGGCGGGTTCACCACGTTCTCCACCTACGCGGTCGACGTCCAGCAGGCGCTGGTCGCGGGCGCGCCGGGCACCGCACTGGCGTACCTGGTGGCGACGCCGCTCGGGGCACTCGTCGCGGTCGGGCTGGGCGACGCCGTCACGGCTTCGCTGCTGCGCCGGAGGGCGGCCCGATGACAGTGCTGCTCATCGCCCTGGGGGCGGCCGTCGGCGCGCCGCTGCGCTACCTCACCGACCGGGCCGTGCAGTCCCGGCACGCCTCGGCGTTCCCCTGGGGCACGCTCACCGTCAACGTCGTCGGCTCGCTGCTGCTCGGCGCGCTGGCCGGGTGGCCGGTCGACCCGGCGGTCACCGCGCTGCTCGGTACCGGGTTCTGTGGCGCGCTGTCCACCTACTCCACGTTCAGCTACGAGACGCTGCGGCTGACGCGGGGCGACCACCGCCTCCTCGCGCTGGCCAACGTCGTGGGCAGCGTCGCCGCCGGGCTCGCCGCGGCCGCCGCCGGCTACGCCCTGGCCCGCGCCCTGCTGGGCTGAACCTCCGGAAGCCATGCCCTGAGCAGGGGACCCACCGAGAACACCCCGAGGGTATATACGCGAGGTATACCCCCGGTGTAGTCTCCTCCCATGAGCGTTCCACTGACCCTTCTCGGCCTCCTCGAACGGGAGCCCAGCCACGGCTACGACCTGAAGCGCGACTACGACGCCTTCTTCGGCCGGGGCAAGCCGCTGCCGTTCGGCCAGGTCTACTCCACCCTCAGCCGCCTGGCCCGCGACGGCAAGGTGGTGATCAGCGACGTCGCGCCGGGCTCCGGCCCGGACCGCAAGCGGTACGTCATCACCGACGTCGGCGCGACCGAGGTGGAGCAGTGGCTGACCCAGCCGGTCGACCCGGAGCCGCACCTGCAGACGGTGCTCTTCGCCAAGGTCGTGCTCGCGCTGATGCTCGACCGTCCCGCCGCCGAGTACCTCGACACCCAGCGCAGCGCGCACCTGCACCGGATGCGCGAGCTGACCGAGATCAAGCGCTCCGGCAGCCTGGTCGACGCGCTGCTCGCCGACCACGGCCTGTACCACCTGGAGGCGGACCTCCGGTGGATCGAGATGACCGGCGCCCGCCTGGACGCCCTGCGGAAAGAGGTGCGGCCATGAGCGTGATGCTCGAAGCACGGGACGTGGAGTTCGCCTTCGGCCAGACACCCGCCCTGCGCGGGGCCAGCGTCGCCGTGGACGCCGGCGAGATCCTCGCCATCATGGGCCCCAGCGGCTCGGGCAAGTCCACTCTGCTGCACTGCCTGGCCGGCATCCTCGTGCCCAGCTCCGGCGAGATCCTGTTCGACGGGGCCCGGGTCGACGCCATGCCCGAGACCCAGCGCAGCAGCCTGCGCCGCGACCGGTTCGGCTTCGTGTTCCAGTTCGGCCAACTCGTCCCCGAGCTGACCGCTGTGGAGAACGTCGCGCTGCCGCTGCTGCTCAGCGGCGTACGCCGGGCGCAGGCGTTGCCCAGGGCGCGCGCCTGGTTCGCGCGCCTCGGCCTGGACGGCCTGGAGCAGCGGCGGTCCGGTGAGCTCTCCGGCGGGCAGGCGCAACGCGTCGCCCTGGCCCGGGGCCTGGTCGCCGAGCCGCGGGTGCTCTTCGCCGACGAGCCGACCGGCGCGCTCGACTCGCTCACCGGCGAGCACGTCATGGACCTGCTGGTCGGCGCGGCCCGTGAGCAGGGCACCACCGTCATCCTGGTGACCCACGAGGCCAGGATCGCCGCGTACGCCGACCGCGAGGTCATGGTCCGCGACGGGCGCGTCAACGCGCCGGACCGGATCGCCTCATGATCCGCTTCGGGCTCCGCCTCGCCGTGGCCGGCGGTCGGGAGGCGCTCACCCGCCTGCTCGTCATCGCCGCCGCGGTCGCGATCGGCAGCGGTCTGCTGCTGACCACCCTGGCCGGGGTCAACGCCGTCAACGCCCAGCTCACCCGGTACGCCTCGATGTATCCCAACGCCTCGGCCGGCGACGTCGACCCGCTGTGGTGGTCGACCCGCCAGGACTACTTCCGCGGCAAGCAGATCATCCGCATCGACGTCGCCGCGACCGGCTCGACGTCGCCCATCCCGGTCGGCGTCCCGCGCGTTCCGGCACCCGGGGAGTATTTCGCCTCGCCCGCGTTCCGCGATCTGCTGGCCGCCCACCCGGCCGCCGAACTGGGCGACCGCTATCCGGGGCGTGGCCTCGGCACGGTGGGTCCGGCCGCGCTGACCTCGCCGGACACCCTGCTCATCATCGTGGGCGGCACCCCCGACCAGGTCGCCGCTCTGCCCGCTGCCAAGCAGGTCACCAGCGTCGGCGACACTCCCGCTCTCCCCGAGACCACTGTGAACCTCATCCTGGGCGTGATCGCCGGTGGGCTGCTCTTCCCGGTGCTGATCTTCATCGGCACCGCCACCCGCCTCAGCGCCGCCCGCCGGGAGCAGCGCTTCGCCGCGATGCGCCTGGTCGGCGCGACACCCCGGCAGATCTCGACGGTCGCCGCGGTGGAGGCGGCCGCCGCCGCCGTCGCTGGCACCGCCGTCGGCTTCGGCCTGTTCTACGCCTTCCGCGAGCCGCTCGCGGGTATCCCGTTCACCGGCATGCCGTTCTTCCCCGGCGACCTGTCCCTGGGTCTGCTGAACGTCCTGCTGGTGGCGCTCGGCGTCCCGGCCGGCGCGGCGCTGGCCGCGCAGGTCTCGCTCCGCCGGGTCCGGATCTCGCCGCTGGGCGTCACCCGACGGGTCACCCCCCGGGCGCCGCGCGCGTACCGGCTGATCCCGATGGTGCTGGGCGTCGCCGTGCTGGTGTTCGCCATCGGCTACCGGCCCGAGACCTCCGACGGCCAGGCGGCGGTGTTCCTGCCCGGCCTGCTGCTGATCATGGCCGGCCTGGTCCTCGCCGGCCCGTGGCTGACGATGGTGGGCGCTCGGGTGATGGCCCGGTACGCCAACCGCCCGGCCACGCTCATCGCCGCGCGACGCCTCGCCGACAACCCGAAGGCCGGCTTCCGGGCGATCAGCGGGATCATGCTCGCGCTCTTCGTCACCAGCGTCGCCGTCGGGGTGATCACCACGATCGTCGACGAACGTGGTCCGGCCCCGGTCGGCTCGACCGACGCGGGCACGGTGACCACCGTCTTCGACGAGAAGGCGACGTCGGTGCCGGACACGCTCTTCGCCGAGCTGCGGACGATCAGCGGCGTGCGGTCCGCGACCGCCATCCGGGAAGACCCGGACCCGACGAACGGTGGCGAGGGCGGAATGATCGCGTGCACCGACCTGCCGAGCGCGTACGGCCGGTGCGCCGACGGCGCGAGCGTCATCGAGGTGCCGTTGGGCCTCAGCCGCTGGGGGGAGTCGGCATCGGCCGCGACGGTCTGGCCCGCCGCGTCGCTCACCCTCGACGAGTTGCAGCGGTTGCCGGCGACCTCGGTGGTCGTCGGCACGGACGGCTCCGCCGCCGCCGTCGAGCGCGTCCGCACCGTGCTGGAGGTCGCCTTCCCGACCTTCTGGGTGGGGCCGAACGTGCCCGGCGACTTCGAGTCGGATTTCGCCGACACGCTGCGCGGCTGGGAACAACTGGCGAACGTCGTCATCATCGCCAGCCTCGCGCTCGGCGGGTGCAGCCTCGCGGTCAGTGTCATCGGCGGCCTCACCGAACGCCGTCGCCCGTTCAGCCTGCTGCGCCTCAGCGGCGCTCCGGTGCGGGTGCTGCGCCGGGTGGTGGCGCTGGAGAGCGCCGTACCGATGCTCGCCGTCGCCGCCGTCGCCATCGGCATGGGTCTGCTCGCCGCGCACCTGTTCCTGCGGGCGCAGATGCACTACACGCTCATCGCGCCCGAGCCGCGGTTCTACGTGATCGTCGTCGTCGGACTGGTCGCCTGCCTCGGCGTCATCGCCTCCACGATGCCGCTGCTGGAACGCGTCACCGGGCCGGAGACGGCCCGCAGCGAGTAGCCGTCAGGCGCCCGGCCCGGTGGCCGCGAGAGCGACCACCGGGCCGAGCACGAAGACGGCGGGCGGGCCGATGCCCTCCCGGGCGGCGACCGCGCCGATCTCGTCCAGTCGCGCCGGCACGGCCCGCTGGTCGGGCAGCCCGGCGTCCTGCACGGCGAGCACCGGCGTCTCCGGGGCACGACCGTGCTCGACCAGCACGGCAGCGATCTTGGCGATGGTGTCCACGGCCATCAGCAGCACGACGGTGCCCCGGGCGCGGGCCAGGGCCGCCCAGTCGACGAGCGAGTCGGGGTGCCCGGGCGGCAGGTGCCCGGAAACCACTGTGACGTCGTGTGCCACGCCCCGGTGGGTCACCGGCACGCCGGCGAGGGCCGGGGCGGCGAGGGCGCTGCTCACCCCGGGGACCACCGTCACCGGCACGCCGGCCGCCGCACAGGCCAGCACCTCCTCGTGGCCGCGTCCGAAGACGTACGGGTCGCCGCCCTTGAGCCGTACCACCCGGCGACCGGCACGGGCGTGCGACACCAGTGCCGCGTTTATCGCGTCCTGGGCCATCGACGGGCCACGGGGCACCTTGGCGGCGTCGATGACCAGCACGTCGGGGCGCAGCCCGGCGAGCAACCCCTGCGGGGCCAACCGGTCGACCACCACCACGTCCGCGGCGTCCAGCAGCGCCTTTCCGCGTACCGTGATCAGGTCGTCGGGTCCGGGCCCGCCGCCGACCACCGCGACCGAGCCGCCGTCGTGGTGGTGGTCGTGCCCGTGGTGGTGATGGTGGTGGCCGACCGGGTCGTCGGGGTGGTCGTGCGGGCGTTGCGGGCGGCCCACCTTGTCGGCGAAGCCGGGCAGCAACACCCGGTACGCGCAGGTGTCGCAGTTCATCCGGATGTCGCCGCCGAGCGCCTCGGCGTGGCGTTCGAGCACCAGGTCGGCGAGGGCGTCGCAGTCGCCGATCACCTCGGCCACCCGCACGTCGAGGTCGCTGTGGGCGGCGGCGAACTCCGCCGACTGGGCGACGATCCGGTCCGGCAGCACCCCGGCGAACAGGAAGTACGGCGCCACGACGATCCGCCGCGCGCCGAGCCGGCGCAGTCGTTCCAGCACCGCCGGCACCGACGGCTGGGCGAGGCTGACGAAGCCCGGCTCGACTCCGGCGTAGCCGCGCCCCTCCCACAGCAGCCGGGCGACCTTCGCGACCTCGGCGTTGGCGTCCGGGTCGGTGGACCCCCGCCCGATCAACGCGACCCACGTGCCGGCCCGGTCGGCGCCGGCCGGCGCGGCGTCGGCCCGGTCCGGGGCGGCCAACGCCGCGTCGATGCGCTGTTCCAGGGCTTCGTGCAGCAGCGGGTGCGGGCCGAGCGGACGACCGTAGCGGTAGGTCAGCCCGGGGTGGCGCTCCTGTTCGCGCGCCATGGCGGCGGGAATGTCACCCTTGCCGTGCCCGGCGGCGGTGAGCACCAACGGCAGCGCGACGAGTGCCCGGTGCCCGCGCGCGACGAGCGCGCCGACCGCGTCGGTCAGCGGCGGGCGGGACAGCTCGATGAAGCCACCCTCGACGTCCCCGACGTCCCCGCGTCGACGAACCCGCTCGACGAGGGCGGCGAACTGGTCGACACCGGCCGCGCTGCGCGTACCGTGCCCGACGATGACCAACCCGGTCATGACTTCTCCTCGATGTAGAGCAGGGCGTTGAGGGCGGCGGCGGCGACCGCCGAACCGCCCTTCTCCCCCACGTTGGACACGGCGGGCAGGCCGCTGGCCCGCAGCGCCGCCTTCGACTCGGCGGCCCCCACGAAGCCGACCGGCAGACCGACGACAAGGGCCGGCGCGGCGTCCACCGTGAGGAGTTCGACGAGCGCGGTCGGCGCGCAGCCGACCACCCAGACCGCGCCCGGACCGACCCGCTCCAGGGCGATCCGCACGGCCGCCGCCGAACGGGTGATTCCCGCCGTACGACCCAGCTCGGCGGCGGCCGGCTCGGCGACCGGGCAGACCAACTCCAGGCCGGCGCGGGTGATGCCGGCGGCGACCATCGCCACGTCGGTGACCACCGGCGCGCCGGCGCGCAACGCGGCCAGCCCCGACTCCAGCGCGGCCTCGTCGCAGACCAGCTCATCGACGTACGCGAGGTCGGCGCTGGCGTGCACCACCCGCTCGGTCACCGCGCGGCTCAGCGGCGGCAGGTGCGACAGGTCGACCCGCTCGCGCAGGATGCGGTAGGACTCGACCTCGATCGGATGCACCACCCGGCTCATCGGGCTCCTTCGCGGGGGTCGGTGTCGTCGGCGACGCGGATCGCGTCGACCGGGCAGATCTCCAGGCACTCCAGGCAGCCGGTGCACCGGTCGGCGCGGACGGTCAGGCCGCCGGCGACCGGCCGGATCGCGTGCGTGGGACAGGTGAGCAGGCAGGCGCCGCAGCCCTGGCAGGCGCCGATCGTCACGATCGCCACCGGTACCCCCGGGGCGTGACCATCCGGCCGGCGACCAGCCTCGTGTCGCTGCTGCCGACCACCACCACGCTGTACATGTCGACAACGGCCGGGTCGAGGGTGGCCACGGTGTCCAGGTGCACCCGTTCACCGGGACGGCTGGCGTTGCGCACCACACCGACCGGGGTGTCCGGTGGCCGGTGCGCGGCGAGGATGCCGAGCGCCTTGCCGAGCTGCCAGTCCCGGGCCCGACTGCGCGGGTTGTAGAACACCGTCACGAAGTCACCCTCGGCGGCCGCGGTCACCCGCCGCTCGATGACCTCCCACGGGGTGTGCAGGTCGGACAGGCTCACGTAGGCGTGGTCGTGGCCGAGCGGCGCGCCGAGCAGCGCCCCGGCGGCGAGCGCGGCGGTCACCCCGGGCACCCCGACCACGTCGATGCGCTCGTCGGCGTACTCCAGGGCGGGGCTGGCCATCGCGTACACCCCGGCGTCACCGGAACCGATCAGCGCGACCGCCCGGCCGGCGACGGCCTCGGCGACGGCCGCGCGGGCCCGCGCCTCCTCCGCGCCGAGCCCGCTGGACAGCACCCGGGTGCCCGGCCGGAGCACGTCGCGGACCTGGTCGAGATACTGGTCCAGACCGACCACCACCGCCGCGCGCCGCAGCTCGGCCACCGCGCGGGGGGTGCGCAGGTCGGCGGCGCCGGGTCCGAGCCCGACGACGGCGAGCCGGCCGCGGGGCGCGTGCCGGGCCACCGCCACGGTGGCCATCGCCGTCGCGGTCTTTCCCACAAGCAGTGTGGCGTCGGCGGGCCGGCCCGCCGGGCCGAGCAGCGCCGCGGCCTCCGCCACGCTCGGTGTGCCGACCGCGGCGCGGACCACCTCGCTGGGGTGCGGCACGTCGACCGCCGCCAGCCGCGTCGCCGGCCAGGTCACCAGGGGTACGCCGAGCGCGTCGGCGGTGCTGAGGATGCCCGCCTCGTCGGCTTTCACGTCGGCGCTGGCCAGGCAGCGCAGGCTCGCCGGGTCGAGGCCGGCCTCGGCCAGCACCCGGCGCAGCAGCTCCGCCACCTCGGCGGCCGGTACGCCCCGACTCGCGCCGACCCCGGCGACCAGCGACGGTGGTCGCAGCACGGCGGTCCGCCCGTCCAGCGGCACCACCCGGTCGGTGACCAGAAGCCGGTAACCGCCGTCCGCAGTGGCGCCGCTGTCGACGCCGTCGGCAGCGATCGGCGTGGCGATGGGCTGTGGGTGGACGTTCGGGGGCAGGGCGGGCAGCGGCCAGTGGGCGTCGGCGATCAACTGGACCGGCTCGCCGTCCAGGATGGCCCGGGATACCGCGGCGACAGCGCCCTGCACGGGCCAGCCGAGGGTGTCCAGCCCCGGCAGGCCGACAGTGTCGGTGGCGGTGGTGATCACCGGTCGGGCGTCCAGCAGCGCGCCGACCTGCTCGGCGAGGTCGTTGCCACCGCCGGCATGCCCGCCGAGCAGCGCCACGGCGTGTCGGGCCGCCTCGTCGACGACCACCACGGCCGGGTCGCTGCGCTTGTCCGCGAGAAGCGGCGCGAGGATCCGCACCACGGCCCCGGTGGCCAGGAACGCGACCACCGCGTCGCACTGCGCCCAGGCGGTCCGCAGCGCGTCGGTGGCGCTCTCCCCCTCGACCAGCCGCGCGTGCGGCCAGGCGGCGACGACGGTGTGCGCGTGTCGGCGGCCGGCGGCGGTGGCCGCCACCAGCCCGATCCGGGGGGTCACTGTCAGGTCAGGCACGGGCGCTCCCCGGTGAGGACGACCACCGGGTTGGTGGCCGCGAGGCGGATCGACCCACCGGGCAGGTCGGCGAGGCGGGCGGCGGAGAGCTGACTGCCCTCCACCGTGTAGCCGGCGGCGCGCAGGAGAGCCACGGCCGGTGCGACCCGGTCCAGCGCGGCAAGGGTGAGCACCACCCGCTCGGGCTGGCGGGCCACCACGGCGGCGAGGACGTCGACCCCGCCGCCGCCGACGAAGACCGCGTCCGGCTCGGGCAGGCCGGCCAGCGCCTGCGGGGCTCGACCGGTGACGAGCCGGACGTCCACCGCGTGCGCTGCCGCGTTGGCGCGGATGGTCGCGCCGGCCCGGGGGTCCTGTTCGACGGCGAGCACCGCCGCGCCGAGCAGGGCACACTCGACGCCGACCGAGCCGCTGCCCGCACCGACGTCCCAGATCAGCCGGCCCAGTCGGGGGCGCAGCCGGGCGACGACGAGGGCGCGCACCTCCGACTTGGTGATCATGGAGTCGCGGTGGGCGTACCGGCTCTCCGGCAACGCCCAGCCCCCGGCCGGGGCGGCGGCCGGCTGGTTGTCGGCGCGCATCCCACCCGGCGCGAGCCGGTCCGTGTCGGCGAGGCTGAGCACGACGTGCGGGTCGGCCCAGGTCTCGGTGGCGGCCTGCTCGGGGGTCACCGCGCGGATCCGTTCGGCGTCGGTGCCCAGGTGCTCGGCGACAAGCAGGCGGCGGGACCAGCCGATCAGGCCCGCGCCCAGCTCGGCGGCCCCGGCGCCGGGCGCGGTGAGCACCGCGACAAGCGGCAGCGCCCGGCAGGCGTTCACTGCCGGTCGGGGATCGCGACCGTGGGCGGTGACCACTGCGGCGCCGTCCCAGGGCAGGCCGGCGCCGGCGAACGCGGCGGCCACACTGGACACCGCCGGCACCACCCGCAGCGGCAGCCCGGCCGCGCGCAGCCGCCGGACGATGCCGAACAGGCCCGGATCCCCGCTGGCCAGCACCACGGACGGCACCCCGGCGGCGACGGCCTCGGTCAGCCGATGCAGGGCGGGGGCGAGCGGGCCGAGGGCGACGGTGTCCGCGCCGGCCGGTACGGGCGCCACGGCCAGGTGCCGGGCGGCCCCGACGACCAGACCGGCGGCGGCCAGCACCGGCGCGAGGGCCGGGTGCGGCGGTGCGCCGGCGGCGTCCATCCCGACCACTGTCACGCCGGCCGTCGGCGTCAGCCGCGTCATCGGGGCCACCGGCCGGACGAGGCGACGACGCCCGAGCCGGCGAAGTCGACCATCGCCACGTCCACTGTGACGGTCGGCCCGGCGAAGCGCCGCAGCACCTGGCGGACCCGCTGGCAGAGCAGGTCACCGGCCGGACCGAGCAGCCCGGCGGCCTCCCACAGCTCGTACGCGTGCCGCCCGGTGTTCGCCTCGGTCACGGCGGCGACAAGCGTCGGGTCGCCACCGGCCTCGGCGGTCACCGCGCCGAGCAGGGACAGGTCCACCTTCGAGCGCGTGTAGTGGGTCATCAGGATGCCGGCCGCGAGTTTGGCCAGCTTGCCGGCCATGCCGACGAAGACCACCCCGGTCATCGCGTCACCGACGGCGGCGGTCACGGCGGCCCCGGTGAAGTCGCCGACCTCGACGAAGCACACCTCGGGCAGGTCGGGCAGGAGCGCACGGGCCGCCCGCTCGGTACGCCCGCCGGTGCACAGCACCACGGTCCGCTCACCCTGGGCGGCCATCACGTGCACTGCCTGCACGACGCTGGCCCGCCAGGAGGCGGTGGAGAAGGGACGGACGATACCGGTGGTGCCGAGGATCGAGATGCCGCCGAGGATGCCGAGCCGCCGGTTGGTGGTCTTGCGGGCCATGATCTCGCCCCGGGGCACGCTGATCACCACCCGGACGCCGACCTCGCTGAGGTCGACGACCTCGGCCACCGCCTCGCCGATCATCCGGCGGGGGGTGTCGTTGATCGCCGGGCCGCCGACGGCGAGTCCGAGGCCGGGTTTGGTGACGGTGCCGACGCCGGCACCGCCGGCCAGCCGCAGACCGGGGACGTCGGTCCAGTCCACTGTGGCGGTCAGCTCGGCCCCGTGGGTGACGTCCGGGTCGTCCCCGGCGTCCTTGACCACCACCGCCTCGGCCCGGACCGGCGGCGTGCCGGTCAGCTCGCAACGCTCCACCGGGAAGCGCACCCGGCGTCCGGCGGGTAGGCCGATCTCCACGTCCGGCTGAACCTCCCCGGTGACCAGCGCGGTGACCGCCGCCTTGGCCGCCGCCGTCGCGCAGGCGCCGGTGGTCCAGCCGGTACGCAGCGCCGTGGGCCGCACCTTCGCGGTACGCGGCAGGTCCGGCTCACGCAGCGGCGGCTCGACGTACGTCACTGTGTGCCTGTTCCCCCGGTGCGGGCCTGGCGGCGCAGCTCGGCACGGGCGGCCGGCTCCGCCCTGCGGAAGGTGTGGAAGTGCCCGGGGTGGTACAGGTGCGAGCGGGTGCCCTCGGCGGCCAGTGCCGGCCCGACCAGGAAGAGGGTGTGCTTCCACAGCTTGTGCTGCTTGACCGTCGCCTCCAGGGTGCCCACCGTGCACCGCACCACCAGCTCGTCCGGCCAGGTCGCCTGGTACGCCACCACGGCCGGGGTGTCCGCCGGGTAGCCGCCGGCCAGCAGCTCGGCCTGCACCTGCCCGGAGCGGGCGGCGGAGAGGAACAGCGCCATTGTGGTGCCGTGCCGGGCGAAGTCGCGGACCCGCTCGCCGGGCGGCATCGGGGTCTTGCCGCCTTCGAGGCGGGTGAGGATCACCGACTGGGCCACCTCGGGCACTGTCAGCTCCCGCCCGACGATCGCCGCGACGGCGGTGAACGAGGACACCCCGGGCACGATCTCGACGGCCAGGTCGAGCGCCCGACACACGTCCAGTTGCTCCTGCACCGCGCCCCACAGCGCCGGGTCGCCGGAGTGGATGCGGGCCACTGTCAGCCCCTGCTCGGCGGCCCGCTGGTAGATCGGCAGCACACCCTCGATGGGCAGCTGCGACGAGTCGACGATCTCCGCGCCGGGCCGGGCGTGGTCGAGCACGTCGACGTGCACCAGGCTGGCCGCCCAGATCACGATGTCCGCCTCGGCGATCACCCGGGCGGCCCGCAGGGTCAGCAGGTCCGCCGCCCCGGGGCCGGCGCCGACGAACCAGACCTTGCCGTCGCTTGTCACAGTTTTCCTCCTCGGTGGTCGCGGCGGGCCGGGACCAGCAGCGTCGACAGGTACGGCAGGTCGTGCGTGCCGTCGTCGACCGGGCCGACGTGTTCACCGGGGAGCCCCAGGCTGCGCCCGAGCACCGCGTCGGCGAGCCGGCCCTGCCGGCGCAGCTCGGCGAGCAGCTCGGGGTGCCGCCGCCAGCCCTTGTAGGCGACAACGGTGCCCGGCCCGGCGAGGGCGTCGGCGAACAGCGCCAGACCTGCGGTGGCCGGCAGCAGGGTCAGCGGTTCGCGTCCCTCGCAGAGCGGAACGCCGCTGCGGGCCGCCAGCTCCTGCATGGCGGTGATGCCGGGCACCGTCGCCACCCGCACCGCCGGGCGCAGGGCCCGGACGCTCTGCGCCAGGTAGCCGAAGGTGGAGTAGACGTTGGGGTCACCGATTGTCGCGAACGCCAGTGCCCGCGCGCCCGCGTCGATCGCCTCGACCACCACCCGGGCCGCGTCGTCCCAGGCCGCCGCCCGCCGGGCGGTCACCCCACCCCGGTCGTCCAGCGCGAACGGCAGCCGGCGCAGCCGGTCCGCCGGCACGTGCTCCCGGACGGTCGTCTCGGCCCGCCCGGCCTCCGCGCCCGGCGGCGTCGCACCGGCGGTCGCTGTGGTCTCGACCCGGCCCGCCAGCACGGGTACGAAGACCACGTCGGCCTCGCGCAGCACCCGCACGGCCTTGACGGTGAGCAGTTCCGGGTCACCCGGGCCGACCCCCACCCCGGTCAGCGTGGCGTCGGCGCTCATCGGCACGCCTCGACGAGGCGGCGGGCCGCGGCGGGGTGACCGGCCCAGTGGGTGTGCAGGTAGGAGGCGTGCACCCGACCGCTCACGAAGCCGTGCTCCGCGTCGTCCCAGCGCCACGCCGACCGGTCACCGTGCGTCGGGTCGGTGGTGGTGCGGTGGAACTCGTGGCCGCGTACCGGCTCGCCGGCACGGGCCACCGGGGAGTCGGTGACGGCCAGCGCCTCGCGGTAGCCGAGGGTGAGCCGGCCGGTCATCCGGGCGGTCAGGTCCAGCCGACCGCACATCGGCACGCCGTCCAGGGACCGCCCGAGGTAGAGCAGCCCGGCGCACTCGGCCACGATCGGCCCGTCGAAGTCGGCCAGCTCGGCGCGGAGCGTGGCGTTGCCGGCCAGCGCCTCCGCGTACGCCTCGGGGAACCCGCCGCCGATGACCACCGCGCGGGTGCCGGCGGGCAGCGTCGGGTCGCGCAGCGGGTCGACGGTGACGACGTCCGCGCCGGCCGCGGTGAGCAGTTCGGCGGTCTCCGCGTACGAGAAGGTGAAGGCCGGACCACCGGCGAGCGCGACGACTGGCCGTTCGGCGTCGGCCGGCCCGCCGACGGCGGTGACCGGGTCCCAGGCGGGGATGGTCAGCGGCGGTGCGGTGCGGGCCAGATCGAGCACGGCGTCGAGGTCCACTGTGGCCTCGACCAGCTCGGCGAGCGCGGTGACGATCGCGACGGATTCGGGGGCCCGCTCGGCGACCGGGACCAACCCGAGGTGCCGGGCCGGCGCGGCCACCTCGGCGGCGCGGGTGACCGCCCCGAGCACCGGTACGCCCACCTCGGCGAGGGCGTCGCGCAGCAGCGTCTCGTGCCGGGGTGAGCCGACCCGGTTGAGGATCACCCCACCGATCCGTACCGCCGGGTCGAAGGCGGCCATGCCCAGCGTCAGCGCGGCGGCCGAGCGGCCCTGCGCGGTGGTGTCCAGCACCAGCAGCACGGGTGCCTCGATCAGCCGGGCGACGTGCGCCGTGGAGGCGTAGTCGCGGCGGCCGACCGCGCCGTCGTGCAGGCCCATGACACCCTCGACGACCGCGATGTCGGCGGGCGTGGGGACGCTCGCGCCGTGTCGCAGCAGCGGGGCGATCCGTTCGGCCCCGACCAGGAAGGGATCGAGGTTGCGCCCGGGTCGGCTGGCCGCGAGGGCGTGGTAGCCGGGGTCGATGTAGTCGGGGCCGACCTTGTGCGGGCTGACCGTCAGGCCGCGACGGCGCAGCGCGGCGAGCAGCCCGGTGGCGACTGTCGTCTTGCCGTGGCCGCTGGCCGGCGCGGCGACCACCAGCCGGGGCAGCGCCCACTGTGTGCTCACCACTCGATGCCCTTCTGGCCCTTCTGGCCGGCGTCCATCGGGTGCTTGACCTTGGTCAGCTCGGCCACCAGGTCGGCGGCGGCGACCAGACGGGGGTCGGCGTCCCGGCCGGTGATCACGACGTGTTGGAAGCCGGGCCGGTCGGCCAGGGTCGCGACCACCTCGTCGACGTCCACCCAGCCCCACTTCATCGGGTAGGTGAACTCGTCGAGCACGTACAGCCCGTAGCGCTCGGCGGCCAGGTCCCGCTGGATCTGCCGCCAGCCCTCCAGGGCGTCGGCGGCGTGGTCGGCCTCGCCGCCGCGCTGGATCCACGACCAGCCCTCGCCCATCTTGTGCCAGGCCACCGGCGCGCCCTGGCCGGTGCGCTCGTGCACCTCGCCGAGCGCCCGGAAGGCGTTCTCCTCGCCCACCCGCCACTTGGCGCTCTTCACGAACTGGAACACGCCGATCGGCAGGCCGGCCGTCCAGGCCCGCAGCGCCAGCCCGAAGGCGGCTGTCGACTTTCCCTTCATCTGTCCGGTGTGGACGATCAGTAGCGGCCGGTGCCGCCGCTGCCGGGTCGTCAACCCGTCGGCGGGCACCACGCTCGGCTGTCCCTGCGGCATCAGCGGTCTCCCCTTCGCGCGATCGTGCGGTCTCGGTCTGTCATCGGTGCCGGTCGTCGCTCACGCCGCGCCGGGAAGCGCGCCACCGGGCGGGTGCGTGAGGGCGGCCAGGGGGTGGTGCGGGGCACCCAACTGGGTGGCCAGCCGACGGGCCAGGTGCAGACGGACCGGGCCGGTCTCGCAGTCGACGACCACGCAGGGCGCGCCGGTCGCCGCGAGCACCCGGGCGGCCGCCGCGGCGCGGTCCAGCGGGCGGGTGCCCGCGGTGGCCCGGCCGTCGGTGACGATGAGGACCAGGGGTCGCCGCAACGGGTCGCGCAGGCGCTCCACCCGCAGCAGACCGGTGGCCGCGAGCAGCCCCTCGGCCAGCGGCGTACGCCCACCGGTGGGCAACTCGGCCAGCCGGGTCGAGGCGGCCAGCACCGACGAGGTGGCCGGCAACAACGTCCGCGCGGCGGCCCCCCGAAAGGCGATCACCGCGACCTTGTCCCGCCGCTGGTACGCGTCGGTGAGCAGGGCGAGCACCGCGTCCTTCACGGCGGTCATCCGCTGCCGGGCGCCCATCGAGCCGCTCGCGTCCACCACGAACAGCACCAGGTTGCCCTCCCGTCCCTCCCGGACGGCCTCGCGCACGTCGTCCGGGCGCAACCGCAGCGGGCCGGTCCGCCGCCCCCGGGAGGCCTGGTGCGGCGCGGCGGCGCGAACCGTCGCCGGCAGGTGCAGGGCCGCGACCCGGCCCGTCGGCACCCGCGCCCCGGTGGTGCGCCCCCGTCCGGTGCGGGCCCGGGAACGCCGGCCGGGCACCCCGTCACCCACGCCGGGCGCGGTGAGCACCCGCGCCCGCAACCCACCCCGGGGTACGGCCACCGGCCCACCATCCCCGCCGCTGCCCCGCTTCCGGGCCGGGTCGTCGTCACCACCGGCCGCCGCGTCCCGACCGCCGTGCGCCGCGGGGCGCTGACCGTGTCCGCCCGGGTCGTCGGTCGAGGGCCGCGGCCACCCGTCGTCCGTTCCGGTCGGCCCCTCCGTACGCCCGTCCGGGCCGGCGTCGCCACCGGACGCCCGGTCCTGGACCGCGCCGGATGCGCCGTTGTCGACGGCATCGCCGCTGCCGTCGGAGCGGCCACCACCGTCGGGGCCGCTGCGGTCGGCGCCGCTGCCAGCCGGGCCACCGCCGTCCGGGCCACGCCGGTCGGAGCCGCCGTCGTCCGGACCGCCGTCGTCCGGGCCACGGTCCTCCGGGCCACGGTCGTCCGGGTCGTCGGGGTGGGCGTCCTGGGCACGCTGCAACGCCTCGTCCAGGCGCTTCTCGTCCAGCCCGGGGGTGTCGAACGGGTCGCGGCGGCGGCGATGCGGCAGGGCCAGCCGGGCGGCCACCCGGACGTCGTCGATGCTGACCCGGTCCCGGCCGTGCCAGGCGGCGTGGGCGAGGGCGGTACGGGCGGTCACGATGTCGGCCCGCATGCCGTCCACGTCGAACGCGGCGCACACCTCGGCGATCTGCCGCAGCGCGGCGTCCGGCAGGCGTACCCCGGGCAGCCGGCGGCGGGCGGCGGCCACCTGGCCGGCGATCTCCGCGTCGGCGTCGGCCCACCGGGCGGCGAACCCGGCCGGGTCGGCGTCGGCGTCGAGCCGACGGCGGACCACCTCGACGCGGACCGCCGGGTCCCGGCTGGCGCCCACCTCGACGGTGAGCCCGAACCGGTCGAGCAGCTGCGGGCGCAGCTCCCCCTCCTCCGGGTTCATCGTGCCGACAAGCAGGAACCGGGCCGCGTGGCTGACCGAGACGCCCTCCCGCTCGACGTGGCTACGACCCATCGCCGCCGCGTCCAGCAGCAGGTCGACGAGGTGGTCGTGCAGCAGGTTGACCTCGTCGACGTAGAGCACCCCCCGGTGGGCGGCGGCGAGCAGACCCGGCTCGAAGGCGCGTACCCCCTCGCCCAGGGCCTTCTCCAGGTCCAGGGAGCCGACCACCCGGTCCTCGGCGGCGCCGACCGGCAGTTCGACGAGGCGGGCGGGACGCGTCTCGGCGGCGGCGTCGGCGGGATGCGGCCCGTCCGGGCAGGACGGGTCCGGCTCGGCCGGGTCACAGCCGAAGCGGCAGCCGGCGACCCGGCGCACCGGGGGCAGCAGCGCGGCGAGCGCCCGCACGGCGGTGGACTTGGCGGTGCCCTTCTCGCCCCGGACCAGCACGCCGCCGATCGCTGGGGACACCGCGTTGAGCAGCAGGGCCAACCGCATGTCGGCCATGCCGAGCACCGCGCTGAACGGATAGGTGACGGTCATGCCCGGTCCTCCAGATCGCCCTCGCTGGCCAGGTACGTGTCCCGCAGCCGGTCCAGGGTGGCCGACTCGGGCTTGGCCCACAGCCCCCGGTCGGCGGCCTCCAACAGCCGCTCGGTGATGCCGCGCAGCGCCCACGGGTTGGACTGCTCCAGGAACTCCCGGGTGGTGTCGTCGAACAGGTACGCGGCGGCCAGGTGCTCGTACATCCAGTCGTCCACCACCCCGGCGGTGGCGTCGTAGCCGAACAGGTAGTCCACCGTGGCGGCCAGCTCGAACGCGCCCTTGTAGCCGTGCCGGCGCATCGCGGCAATCCACTTCGGGTTGACCACCCGGGCCCGGAACACCCGCCGAGTCTCCTCGCCCAGCGTCCGGGTGCGCACGTCGTGCGGCATCGCCGAGTCACCCACGTACGCCGCCGGTGACGAGCCGGTCAGGTGACGGACCATCGCCACCATCCCGCCGTGGTACTGGAAGTAGTCGTCGGAGTCGACGATGTCGTGCTCGCGGGTGTCCTGGTTCTTCACCGCCACCGCGATCCGGGCGAAGGAGCGTTCCATGTCGGCGCGCGCCTCCCGCCCGTCCAGGCCCCGGCCGTACGCGTAGCCGCCCCACACCGCGTACACCTCGGCCAGGTCGGCGTCGCTGCGCCAGGTCCGCGCGTCGATCAGGGGCAGCAGGCCCGCGCCGTACGCCCCGGGCTTCGAGCCGAAGATCCGGGCGGTGGCCCGCCGCTCGTCGCCGTGCTCGGCGAGGTCGGCGGCGACGTGCGCGCGCAGGTAGTTGTCGTCGTCCGGCTCGTCCAGGGCGGCGACGCGCCGGACGGCGTCGTCGAGCAGCGCCACCACGTGCGGGAACGCGTCGCGGAAGAAGCCGGAGATGCGCACCGTCACGTCGACGCGCGGCCGACCCAGCTCGGCGGTCGGCACCACCTCGACGCCGGTGACCCGCCGGGACCGGTCGTCCCACACCGGCCGGCAGCCCAGCAGCGCGAGCACCTCGGCGATGTCGTCGCCCTGGGTGCGCATGGCGCTGGTGCCCCACACGGTCAACCCCACCGAGCGGGGGTACGCCCCGGTGTCGGCGAGGTGCCGGGCCAGCAGGGAGTCCGCGAGGGCCACCCCGACGTCCCAGGCGTTGCGGCTGGGAATGGCCTTCGGGTCGACGGAGTAGAAGTTGCGGCCGGTGGGCAACACGTTGACCAGGCCCCGGGTGGGTGAGCCGGACGGGCCGGGCGGCACGAACCTCCCGTCGAGCGCGCCGAGGGTGTTCGTCAGCTCGTCGGTGGTGCGGTCCAGCCGGGGCACCAGCTCGGTGGCGGCGAAGCGCAGCACGGCGGCGACGTCCGGGATCGGCTGGCCGGTCACCTCCGCGACCACCGCGTCGACGGCCTCGGCGTCCCAGCCGAGCGTCTCCATTCCGATGACCAACCGCCGGGCGAGCGCCTCGATCAGGTCGACGGCGTCGGCGGCGGTGCCGGCCGGCCCGTCCACCACGTCGGTCAGCGCCGTGGGCACCGCCAGTCGTTCTCCCGGTGCCGCGAGCAGCGCCTGCTCGTCGAGCCCGTACGCGACCGCGAGCGCCTGCCGCAGGCCGGGCAGGGCGTGGGCGCCACCCCAGATCTGGGGTGCGCGCAGCACCGCGAGGACCAGGTTGACCCGGGGCTCACCGGTGGGCGCGTCGGCGAGGATGTGCAGCCCGTCGCGGATCTGCACGTCCTTGACCTCGCAGAGGTACCCGTCGAGGTGCAGCACGAAGTCGTCGAAGTCGTCAGCGTCGGGCATCGCCTCGGCGTGCAGGTCGTGGTGCAGCTCCGCGGCGCGCACGAGGTCCCAGATCTGCGCCCGCACGGTCGGCACCTTCGCCGGGTCGAGGGCCTGCACGGTGGCGTACTCGTCGAGCAGTTGCTCCAGTTTGGCCAGGTCACCGTAGGTTTCGGCGCGGGCCATCGGCGGCACCAGGTGGTCGATCACCACGGCGTGCGCGCGGCGCTTGGCCTGGGTGCCCTCGCCGGGGTCGTTGACGATGAACGGGTAGACAAGCGGCAGGTCACCGAGGACCGCGTCCGGCGCGCAGTCGGCGGCCAGGCCGAGGCCCTTGCCGGGCAGCCACTCCAGGGTGCCGTGCTTGCCCAGGTGCACAACGGCGTCCGCGCCGAAGCCACCGTCCGCGCTCGGCGCGGCCAGCCAGCGGTACGCGGCCAGGTAGTGGTGACTGGGCGGCAGGTCCGGGTCGTGGTAGATGGCGATCGGGTTCTCCCCGAAGCCGCGCGGCGGCTGGATCAGCAGCACCACGTTGCCGAAGCGCAGCCCGGCGAGGACGATGTCCCCGCCCTCGGTGTAGAGCAGGCCGGGCGGCTCACCCCAGTGTTCGCGCATCCGCTCGCGCAGCTCGGCCGGGACCCTGTCGAACCACCGCCGGTACGTCGTCCCCGGTATCCGGGCCTCGGCGGCGGCCAACTGCTCCGGGGTGAGCCACTCCACGTCGTGACCACCGGCGGCGATCAGCGCGTGGATCAGCGCGTCACCGTCGTCGGGCACCGGCGCGTCGCCCAGGTGGTAGCCGGCCTCGGCGAGCGCGCCGAGCAGCCGGACCGCCGAGACCGGGGTGTCGAGCCCGACGGCGTTGCCGACCCGGGAATGCTTGGTGGGGTACGAGCTGAGGACCACGGCGATCCGCTTGTCGGCGTTGGGCACGTACCGCAGCCGGGCGTGGCGCACGGCGATCCCGGCGACCCGGGCGGCCCGGTCGGCGTCGGCGGCGTAGACCGAGAGCCCGTCGGCGTCGATCTGCTTGAACGAGAACGGCACGCTGACGATCCGGCCGTCGAACTCCGGGATGGCCACCTGCATGGCGGCGTCCAACGGGGACAGCCCGGCGTCGCTGTCGGCCCACTGCGCGCGGGTGCTGGTGAGGCAGAGCGCCTGGATGATCGGCACGTCCAGGGCGGCCAGGGCGCCGACGTCCCAGGCGTCCTCGTCGCCGCCTCCGGAGGCGTCCGCGGCGACCGCGCCGCCGGCCGCGAGCACCGTGACCAGCAGCGCGTCACAGCGGGCGAACAGCCCGAGCGGGCCCGCGCCCGTGGTCAGCCCGCGCAGCGAGCCGCAGAAGATCGGCAGCGGGTTGCCGCCGGCCCTGTGGACCGCGTCCGCGAGCACGTCGACGAACCCGGTGTTGCCGGCCAGGGCGTGCGCCCGGTAGAACACGATCCCCACTGTGGGCCGCTGCGGATCGGTCGGGTGCTGGCCGTGCACGCCGTACGCGGGGGTGGGCGCGGGCGGGGCGAACCCCTCGCCGGTGAGCAGCACCGTGTCGGAGAGGAAGCGGGCCAACTGCCCGAGGTTGTCCGGCCCACCCTCGACCAGGTAGGCCAACGCCTGGGTGACGACCCCCGACGGCACTGTGGAGATCGCCATCAGCTCCGCGTCGGGCAGCGCCTCGCCGCCGAGCACGACAGTCGGCACACCGGTGGCGAGCACCGCGGCGAGACCGTCCGGCCACGCCTGCCGGCCGCCGAGCAGGCGTACGACGACGAGGGCGACCCCGTCGAGCAGGGCGGGCACCTCGTCGGCCGCGACCCGCGCGGGGTTGGCGAGCCGGTAGTCGGCCCCGCTGGCGCGGGCGGCCAGCAGGTCGGTGTCGGCGGTGGACAGCAGCAGGATGCGCACGGCAGGCTCCGGAGAGTGACGCCCGGGCGGCCACGGAGGCGACCTGGACGAAGCGGGTGGGTACGGCGTCAGCCGGTACGACGGCGCGGCCGACTCGCCGACGCGGACGTCGGGGCCGTCAGCGCCGGGCGCTCAGCTCAGCGGGACCGGCGGTCGGCTCGGTCGACCTGGGGCACGCCGACGAGGCCGCCCCGGAGCAGGCGGGCGCGGCCGGTCGTGGGCGCGGTGCGGCGCCTGTGGTGGCGATGGTCGTCGGTGCATGCGACGCCGTGCGTCATCGGGTCCTCCTCGGGTGTCCACGCCCTGGGGTACATCCCGACGGCCGAAGTATCCTGGCTTCCGGATCGCAGCTCTCCCCCGGCCTTCCAGCCGCAGACACACGGCCGTGACTCACGAGGGGGGATCGCTCCCCGGTGACAGTGGCGGGACCGCGTCGGATTCGCACCGACTTCCTTCACTGCCGTCAGGCCGCGAATGCTGCCACACCGCCGCGCCGCCGGTCAACGCAGGCCCGGCCCCGCCCGCCGAACGCAACCCATCGAGGTGGACCGATTTCCGCGCCCTCGAACCCGCACCTCGCACAACCCAGGTCAATGCCCCACGCCCGATGGGGCGGTGACCCGCGGCACCCGCGCCTAGGATCGGCGAACACCCGGCAGCGTCCGCGATCAATACCGGAGGTCGATCACGGTGATCGCCCCGCGGTTCCACCACTTGGCGGGCCGCGTCTGGCTCTGTCCGGCCGACCCCGACCCGGAGGCGGTCCTGGAGTCACCGCTACCTCAACGCCCCGCCGCCGAGGCGCATTAGTCGGCTCCATCGCGTCGAGGGCGACGAGTCAGCGACAACCAGCCGAGGAAGCGCGCGTGCATCTTGGCAAGGTCAGGGCGACCGCCGAGGCTGAGCAGGTCGTGGATCGCCTCGTTCATGCAGGACGCCAGGTAGAGCGCCAGCGCGAGGGAATGACCGTAGAACTCGGCGACGAGATCGAGTTGCGCGCGCGAGCACGGCCATGGGGCGGCGCAGTTTCGGCACAGCCAGGCTGGGCGCATCGGCAGGTGCGGGCGGTACGAAGGTCTCACGTACCGAGCCTGATCGCCGCGATCGTCGGCATCCGTCACGGCGGGTGGTTCCTCAGGGGATAGTTTCTACCCGCTCTCCGGATGTCGTCCGGGCCACGCCGCTTGCCCGCTGGATAAGCTGACCCTCACCCCACCGGCGGGAAGGACGCGTGGCGTGAGCATTCGAACGGCCCCACCGTTCAGCATCCCTCACCTGCTGTGGGAGACCTCCGACATGCTCGACGCCCTGACCGCTCGCGACATCGCTCAGGTGTTCCGGCTTGTGCAACGAGCCACCCGCGCCAGCCAAACCAATCTCGGTATCGCCACCGGTCTCAGCCAGGCTCAGGTCAGCGAGATCACCAGCGGCGCCCGACGGGTCAGCAGCATCGACGTCCTCTCCCGCATCTGCGCCGGCCTGTCCATGCCGAGCCACGCCCGCATGACGCTTCTCCTCGGCGAACGTCACCGGGCCCCAACAGAGCAGGGCCTCAGGCACCCCCAGCTCGACACTGTTGATCGCGACCGGCTGGGTGACGTCACGGCGATCTATTCCAACCGATCTGACTTCAGCGCGGCGTTGCCGCCGCAGGTCCTCTTCAACCAGGCCAGGGACGTCCGCGCGGCGGGTGTGTCACTCAACCTCATCTGTCAGCAATACGCCGACAATCACCTCCTGAAGCTCCTCGCCGCCGGCAGTCGCCTCCGCTGCCTGTTCCTCGATCCAGGCGGCGAGACGATACGGCGGCTGGAGCGCGAGGACGACTATCCAGAGGGGCATCTGAGCGCACTCACCGAACTCAACATCCAGAACCTGGCCTGCCGAATCAGCAACCGGCTCCCGTCGGAAGCGCGTGACCGCCTCGCCGTTCGGGTGTACGACGAATCCGTCCGGGCCAACATCCTTCTGATCGACGACCGGCTCTGCGTTGTTCAGCACTATCTGCCGCAGATGCGGGGCGTCGACTGTCCGACGATGGTCATCGAGCGCAACGCGAGCCCGTCCGGCCTCTACCCGATATTCGACGGGATGTTCAGTTCACTGTGGGACCGCAGCCGCCAGCTATGAACGACTACGCCCGCCTTCTTCCCCTCGCCCAGGAGGCCGTCGACCTGGCGCGCGATCTGATGCGGACGCTCCAGCCCGGTGCGCTGACCTTCAAGGGTGACCGCGACATGGCCTCCGAGTTGGACTACGCCATCGAGCGAGCCGTCCGCGAGCATCTGGCCGCCAAGGCGCCTGAGATCGGGTTCCTCGGCGAGGAGTACGGCAGTAGCGGCGACACCAGCGCACTCACCTGGGCACTCGATCCGGTCGACGGCACCGTCAACTTCATCCACGGCTCACCCCTGTGCGCGATCTCCCTCGGCCTCATCCACCGCACCCACAGCGTCCTCGGCGTCATCGACCTCCCGTTCCTCGGCACCCGGTACCACGCCGCCCAGGGTCACGGCGCCTACGCCAACAACCGACGCATTCACGCCAGCGGGGTCACCGACCTGAAGGACGCCGTCGTCGCCATCGGCGACTACGCGGTCGGGACCGGGGCCAGCCGGAAGAACACCGAACGACTTGCCATCACCGAGCAGCTCACCCAGCACGTCCAACGGATACGCATGCATGGTTCCGCCGCAATCGACCTCGCCTGGTTGGCCCACGGCAGGATCGACGCTTTCATCATGCTCAACAACAAGCCCTGGGACACTGTCGCGGGCGTCGTGATCGCCCGAGAGGCTGGCGCGCTGGTGGTCGACATCGACGGCACGCACCACAGCGTGGATGCCGTCGCCACAGTCGGCGGCAACGACCTGCTCCTTCCGCCCATCCTCGCGCTCGTTCGGCGCGCACTCGCAGGCGCGGCAACCTGACCCGGGGGCAGCCGCGAATTTCAGCGGGCCGTTCAGCCGTCGAGGCTGCCTGGGCAGGCGAGCCTCAGCGGGCGTGCCGTTCCGGGTGCGCACGGTTCCACACCCGCATCCGCTCCGGATAGCCGGTGCGGCCCGCCTCGTACAGCGGCACCGCGTGCTTGCGGGCGATGGACCCCGCCGCGCGGGGCGTGCCGGTACGGCGACGGATCCACTCCCCGTCGTGGGCGATCGCCACGACTGTGGTGTCCGTCGCGGTGGTCTCCGGCTCCAGGTAGAACTCCACCCCGCGCCGGCTCAGGACGAACTCCTCCAGCGCGGCGAGGTCGTCCCGGGTCGCCTCCCGGTCCAGCTTCGTCGGGGTCGCCTCGGCACCCCGGGACCGTCGACTGAACCAGCTCATGCCCCACCCCTTCCCTCGACGCCCCTCCAGTGCAGCACCGAATCCTGGCAATACGCTGCACGCCGGGTGGGAGAAGGCTGACCCGACGAGGGCTGGAACCCGCCAGCCGTGGGCGGTGTCATGAGTGTGACCCGAACGGAGGTTCCCCTGGACGACGACGCGCTCGTCACCCGCGCCCGCTCCGGCGACCTGGCGGCGTACGACCTGCTGGTCGCTCGGCACACCGCGTCCGCGTACCGGACGGCGGTGCTGCTCGGCGCGGGCTCGGACTCCGAGGACGTCATCCAGGAGGCGTTCGTGAAGGCGTACCGCAAGTTGTCCCGATATCGGGGCGAATCGTCCTTCCGATCATGGTTGCTCGCGATCGTCGCCAACGAGACCCGCAACCTGCACCGGTCCCGCGGCCGGCGCGACGGGCTGGTGCTGCGCGCCGCGGCGGCGGACCCGACGTCGGAGATCGCCGAGGACGGGGCGGTGGACGCGGTCCTCGCCGGGGAGCGCCGGGCCGCGCTGGTGCAGGCCCTGCGGCAACTCCCGGTACGGGACCGCGAGGTGATCGTCTGCCGGTTCTTCCTCGATCTCAGCGAGGAGGAGACGGTGGCGGCCCTGGGCTGGCCCCGGGGAACTGTGAAGTCGCGCACGTCCCGGGCGCTGGCGAAGCTTCGCGGCCTGCTCGACCGGGAGGAGGTGCGGCATGGGTGACCTGGAACGGGACCTGCGCGACCTGTCCGCCTGGCTGGAGACGCCCGAGCCGCCGGACGTGCGCGCCGCCGTCCGTGGACGGCTGCGCCGGCCGGTGCGGCGGTGGCGTCCGCTCGCCGCGGCGGCGCTCGTCGCCGTGCTCGTGGCGGTGGTGCCGCCGACCCGTGCCGCCGTCGCCGACGCGGTCACCGGGCTGCTGCGCTTCGCCGGCGTCAGCATCGCCGTCGCACCCACGCCGACGCTGCCCAGCGGCGTCCCGTCGCCGTTGCCCGCGCAGCGGGCCGCCGACCTGGAAGAGGCACAACGGGCGGTACGGTTCCCGATCCGCCTACCGTCGAAGCTGGGTCCGCCCGAGCGGGTGCTGGTCGCCGACCCCGACCCGACGGGCACCTGTCGCGTCGCGACGCTGCTCTACGACGGCGGCGCGCTGCGCATCGACGCGTTCGACGGTCGCCTCAACCTGTCCTTCCACAAGGAGGTCATGCCGCCGGGGATGGACTGGGTCGACGTCAACGGCGACTTCGCGGTGTGGGTCGGCAGTCCGCACGTGCTGTCGTACGTGGACCGCTCGGGCACGGTCCGCAAGGAGACCGCCCGACTTGCCGCCTCGACCCTGATCTGGCAGGACGCCGACGTGAGCTACCGGCTCGAGGGTGCCGTCACCAAAGCCGAGGCCCTCGAGATCGCCCGTTCACTGCGCTAGGAACCTGCCGGGCTCGGCCGGTGTCCTGAAGATGCAAGAGGTCGTCGACGCGTACCGGAGGGTTGAGATGGGTTCACGGGGCAGGTCGCTGCTGGCAGCATCGGTGCTTCTGTTGGCGGGGTGCACGACCGCGACCAGCGGCGGGTCGGCTCCGCCGCCCGCCACCACCGCCACCACCGCCACCACGACGAATGCCGAAGGCGCCGCCGGCGGCGCGAGTGGCGCGGGCGCCGCGACGGGCTGCCACTCGCCCGTCGAGACGACGTCGCTGCCCGACTGGGCGGACGCCGGATTCCATGGGGACAGCCGAGGTCCGCACGTCTTCGGCGCGAAGGGGGACATCGTGGCGGTGTTGTTCGCCCATCCGCTACGGCAGGTCCGCAAGGACGGGTCGAACAACAAGATTCTGTGGGTGGCCCGCGCCGCCACGACCTCGCCCGACCCGACCGCACCGGCGACCCTGGTGATCACCGCGACACTGGACGGCACCGACACCCGGGTGACCCGGGAGGTGGCCGGCGGTCCCGGGCCGTCGATCATCGACATGCCGCAGGCCGGGTGCTGGCACCTCGACCTGCGCTGGTCCGGGCACACCGACACGATGGACCTGGTCTACGCCCCATGACGTCGGCCCCCGGGCTGCCCGGAATGCCGGGCATGCCGATCGACGCGCGAGCGGCGGCGGCCAGCGACAATGCCGAATGGTGCGACATCGTCTGCGGCAGCCACGGGCTCACCGGCCGTACCGACGCCGATGCCTGGTCGGTCTCCCACCGTTCGCCACAGTGGTACCCGGACGCGGTCACCCTGCGGCCGGGCGTCGACGCCGTGACCCTGCTGGCCCGGATCGACGCGGGGCCCGGCGCGTCGGTGAAGGACAGCTTCGCCGACATCGACCTGTCCGGGTACGGGTTCCGGGTGCTCTTCGAGGCGCAGTGGATCCACCGGCCACCCACGGCACCACCCGTCGACACACCGCTGGACCCGGTCACCACAGCCGACGACCTGGCGGCGTGGGCGGCGGCCCACGGCGGTGGCGAGCTGTTCCGACCCGCGCTCCTGACCAACCCCCGGGTACGGGTGCTCGCCCGCCACGACGACCGGGGTGCGATCACCGGCGGAGCGGTGCTCAGCGGCGACGGCCAGTACGGCGTCTCCAACCTGTTCACCCACACCGACCGTCCCCGGGACATCTGGCGCGCGGTGTGCGCCACAGTGCCCGACGCGCCGCTCGTCGGCTACGAGACCACCCCGGAGCTGGCCCCGGCCCTGGAAACCGGCTTCCTCCCCACCGGCCCGCTGCGCGTCTGGCTCCGCGCACGGACAGCTATGCTGGGCGGCATCGGCACCGATCCGGCCATCACCGGGGAGCCTCCGGAAGAACGGGCAGCTCGGCCGCCCCAGTAGAACCGGACGTCGCGGCACGTCACGTCGCGAAATGGAGCGGCGCCCGCACTGTCGGGGCGCAAGCGGGGTGGTACCGCGGAGTCCCGGCCATACGCCTGGCACTTCGTCCCCGCGTGGGCAGTGAGCTGATGCCCGCGCGAGCGGACTGTGGAGTGTAGGGAGAACGTCGGTGCCGGACGGTCCTTCGAAGTCGCCATTCGTGCCACTGCCCACCAAGATCGACCTTGGTGGGATGGACCGTGCGGTCATCGAGTGGTGGCAGACGAACAACGTGTTCAACCGGAGCCTGGAACGGACGGCCGACGGTCCGCCGTGGGTGTTCTACGAGGGGCCGCCGACCGCCAACGGCACGCCGGGCACCCACCACATCGAGGCGAGGGTCTTCAAGGACCTCTTCCCCCGGTACCGGACGATGCGGGGCTTCTCGGTGCCCCGCCGCGCCGGCTGGGACTGTCACGGCCTGCCGGTCGAGCTCGCTGTGGAGAAGGAGCTGGGGCTCGCCGGCAAGCCCGACATCGAGAAGATGGGCATCGCCGAGTTCAACGCCCTGTGCCGCACCTCCGTGCTGCGGCACGTGGACGAGTTCGTCCAGCTCAGTCAGCGGATGGGTTACTGGATCGACCTGGAGCACCCGTACCAGACGATGTCCCCGGAGTACGTGGACAGTGTCTGGTGGTCACTGAAGCAGATCCACGACGGCGGGCGCCTGGTGGAGGACTTCCGGGTCGCGCCGTACTGCACCCGCGACGGCACGACCCTGTCCGACCACGAGGTGGCGCAGGGGTACGAGACGGTCACCGACCCGTCCGTGTACGTGCGGTTTCCGGTGCGCGGGGCGGTGGCCGGCCACCACGGTGTGGAGCTGCTGATCTGGACCACCACCCCGTGGACCCTGGTGTCCAACACCGCCGTCGCCGTCCATCCCGCGGTGACGTACACCATCGCCCGCACCGGGCAGGGCACGTTCGTCGTCGCCGAGCCGTTGACCCGGCGGGTGCTCGGCGACGAGGCGGAGATCCTGGCCACCGTGCCGGGGTCGGCCCTGGAGGGGCTGCGGTACGAGCGGCCGTTCGACCTGGTGGACATCCCGGACGCGCACCTGGTGGTCCTCGCGGACTACGTCACCACCGAGGACGGCACCGGCCTGGTGCACCAGGCGCCCGCCTTCGGCGCGGACGACCTCGCCGTCTGCCGCGCCTACGGGTTGCCGCTGGTGAACCCGGTCGCCCCGAACGGGCGGTTCAACGACGGCATCGACCTGGTCGGAGGGGTGTTCTTCAAGGACGCCGACGCGTTGCTCATCGACCGCCTCCGGACGTCCGGTCGGTTGTTCCGGCACGAGCCGTTCGAGCACCCCTACCCGCACTGCTGGCGGTGCCACACCCCGCTGATGTACTACGCGCAGCCGTCCTGGTACATCCGGACCACCGAGGTACGCGACGAGCTGACCCGGGAGAACGAGAACACGAACTGGTTCCCGGAGCACATCAAACACGGCCGGTACGGCGACTGGCTGAAGAACAACATCGACTGGGCGGTGTCCCGCTCCCGGTACTGGGGCACCCCGCTGCCGCTGTGGCGCTGCCCGGACAACCACGTGACAGCCGTCGGCTCCCGCACCGAGCTCGGGAAGCTGGCCGGCGCCGACCTGTCCGAGCTGGATCCGCACCGCCCGTACGTCGACGAGATCACCTTCGCCTGCCCGGACTGCGGCCAGACCGCCAACCGGGTGCCCGAGGTGATCGACGCCTGGTACGACTCCGGAGCGATGCCGTTCGCGTCGTTGGGCTACCCCCACGTGCCGGGCAGCAAGGAGCTCTTCGAGCGCACCTACCCGGCCCAGTACATCTGCGAGGCGATCGATCAGACCCGGGGGTGGTTCTACACGCTGATGGCGGTGGGCACCCTGGTCTTCGACAGGTCCCCGTACGAGAACGTCGTCTGCCTCGGGCACATCCTGGCCGAGGACGGCCGCAAGATGAGCAAACACCTGGGCAACATCCTGCTGCCGATCCCGCTGATGGACACGCACGGCGCCGACGCGGTGCGCTGGTTCATGGCCTGCTCCGGCTCACCGTGGTCGCCGCGCCGGATCGGGCCCGGTCCCCTCGACGAGATCGTCCGCAAGGTGTTGATGACCTACTGGAACACGGCGGCGTTCTTCTCGCTCTACGCGGCGAACTCCACGTGGGCGCCGCAGCTGGCGCAGCCGGTCGCCGAACGACCGGTGCTGGACCGGTGGATCGTCGGCGAGGTCCACGCCCTCGCCGCCGCCGTTGACGAACGGATGCGGAACTACGACACCGCCCGCGCCGGCCGGCTGCTCGCCGACTTCATCGACGACCTGTCGAACTGGTACGTGCGGCGCTCGCGGCAACGTTTCTGGGAGGGCGACCCCGACGCCCTCACCACCCTGTACGAGTGCCTCGACATCCTCACCCGGCTGCTCGCGCCGTTCATCCCCTTCCTCACCGAGGAGGTGTGGCAGCAGGTCGTCCGGCGGGGCGACGGGTCGGCCCCGGAGTCGGTGCACCTGGCGACCTGGCCCACGCCCGACACCGCCCTGATCAGCGCCGAGTTGTCGGCCCAGGTGGCCACGGCGCGGGCGTTGGCCGAGGCGGGCCGCTCGGCGCGTAAGACGAGCAGCCTGCGGATCCGTCAGCCGTTGAGCCGGGCGCTTGTGGGACTACCGGCCGGCACGGTGCTCCCGCAGGCGTTGCTCGACGACATCGGCGACGAGCTGAACGTCAAGGTCCTCCAGCCGCTCGATTCCCAGAGCGGGGTCATCGACGTGCAGGTCAAGGCGAACTTCCGGACCCTGGGCCGCCGGTTCGGCAACCGTACCCAGCACGTCGCGAAGGCCATCACCGCCGTGCCCGCGCGGGAGCTGGTCGACGGCGTCCGGGCGAACGGGTCGTTCCCGCTGACTGTCGACGGGGCGCAGGTCGAGGTGGGCCCGGACGACATCCTGGTCACGGAGGTGCCGCGGACCGGCTGGGTCGTGGAATCCCAGCGCGGGGTGACGATCGCGGTGGACACCGAGATCACCCCCGAACTGGCCGCCGAGGGCGTCGCACGCGACGTCGTACGCATCGTCCAGCAGGCCCGCCGCGACGCCGACTTCGCGGTCTCCGACCGGATCACGGTGTCGATCGCCGCGCCCGCGGAGGTCGCGGCGGCGATCACCACGCACCAGGAGCTCATCGCGCACGAGACCCTCGCGCTCACGCTGACCGTGGTGGACGCCCTGTCGGAGGGCTTCTCCGGCACGGTGGGCGACGGTCAGGAGATCGTGGTGCACGTCGTGCGGGCCTGAGCGACGCCGGGGTGGACGATCAGGGCAGCCGGGCCAGGTCCTGCGGCGTCAGGCGCAGGGCTCCGGCGGCCACGTTCTGCGCCAGGTGCTCGGGGTCCGCGGTGCCGGGGATGGCGAGCACGTGGGGGCCCTGGTGCAGCGTCCAGGCCAGGCGTACCTGCTGCGGTGTGACGCCGTGGGCGCGGGCGACGGCCTCGACGGCGTCGCTCCGCGCGGCGCTCGGGCCCGCCTCCCGGCCGGTGCCGGCCAACGCGAAGAACGGCACGTAGGCGATCCGCCGCTCGCCGCAGGTCCGGACGAACCCGTCCTGCTCCCGGTAGGCGTCCACCCCGTAGTTGTTCTGCACGCAGACCACCGGTGCGATGTCCGCCACCTCGTCCAGGTGCTCCGGCCGGACGTTGGAGAGCCCGAGGTGCCGGATCAGCCCGGCGGCGCGCAACTCGGCGAGGGCGCCGAACCGGTCGACAAGCGGCACCGCGCCCGGCCCCCGGCCGAGGCGCAGGTTCACCACGTCGAGCTGGTCGCGGCCGAGCCGACGCAGGTTCTCCTCGACCTGGGCGCGCAACTGGGCCGGGGTGAGCGCCTCGGTGAAGCCGGCCACCGGGTCGTACCCGAAGCCGACCTTGGTGGCGATGACCAGGTCGTCCGGGTACGGGGCGAGCGCCGCGCGGATCAACTCGGTGGCGTGGCGGGCCGGGCCGGTGCCGACGCCCAGGGCGCCGCCGGGCGAGACGTAGAACGCGGCGGTGTCGATGTGGTTGACGCCCAGTTCCACGGCGCGGCGCAGCAGGGCGACCGCCCGGTCCCGGTCGGGGTTCGCGGTGATCCGCATGGAGCCGAAGCCCATCCGACGCACGGTGCGGTCGCCCAGGGTCCAGGTGCCCGCCGCGGCGGCGGTGATCTCGTCGGTTGGCATCGGGCGACCCTAACCAGCGCGGGTACGCGGCGCAGTCGGCCGCGCACCCGATACCGCTCGGCGGTGGGGTGGGTTAGTTTTTGTGTGCTGCCGGAGCCGGCTCGGCGGTGTGCGGCGGGCGCAGCACCGGCACCAGCAGCAGGGTCGGCAGCAGCAGCAGCGGCACCACAAGCAGGGCACGCAGCGTGCCGACCTGGTCGCCGAGCAGCCCCAGCAGCGGCGGCCCGCCCAGGAACGCGGTGTAGCCGATCACCGCGACCACGCTCACCCGCACCGGCGCGTGGGCCTCCTCGTCGGCGGCGGCGCTCATCCCGACCGGGAAGCCCAGCGACGCGCCGAGGCCCCACAGCGCGACGCCGACGATGGCCAGCGGCCCCGAACCGGCGAGCACGGCCAGGCCGGCGCCGACCACGGCGAGCCCGATGGTGCCGGTGAGCACCGGCACCCGACCCCACCGGTCCAGCGCGACGGTGCCCACGGTGCGCCCGGCGGTCATGCCCACGACGAAGACGCCGAAGACGGCCGCGCCGGCTGCCTCGCTCAGGTCCCGTCCGTCGATGAACGCAACGGCCAGCCAGTCGTTGGCGGTGCCCTCGGTGAACGCCGCCACCAGCACGAACAGCCCGATCAGCAGGGTGCGCGGCTCCCGCCAGGCGGCGAGCTGCGCACGGCGGCGGGCCGCCGGGGTGGCGTCCGCCGGGTCGCCGGAGTGCTCGCCGGCGGGGGGCAGGAACGTCCGGGAGGCGAGCACGGTGCCGGCCAACACGATCACCGCCACCGCGACGAGGTGGGTGCCGACCGCCACGTCGAACCGGGCCGCGCCGGCGCCGAGCGCCGCGCCGGCCACCGAACCGAGGCTCCACCCCGCGTGGAAACGGGGCATGATCGTACGACCCAGGCGCCGTTCCACCGCCGCGCCCTCGACGTTCATCGCCACGTCGCAGGCGCCGGAGCCGTAGCCGAAGGCGACCAGGCCCAGTGCCACGACGGCGAACGACCCGGTCATCGTGGCGCCCAGCCCCGCCACGGTCAGGCCGAGCGCGACAAGCACGGTGGCCAGGGTCACGGTCCGGGCCGCGCCGAGTCGCTGGGCGAGCAGACCGGAGGTGGGCATGGCGAGCAGCGCGCCGACGCTCATCGCCAGCAGGAGCAGGCCGAGGCGGCCGGCGGAGAGGTCCAACGCCTCGCGCACCGCTGGCACGCGGGAGAACCAGCTACCGACGGCCAGCCCGTTGAGGGTGAAGGTGACAGCGACGCCGTTGCGGGCCATCAGCACCGCCCGCGAGGGCGGTGCGGTGTCGGGGGCTACGGGTCTGCTGGTGGGGGCGCTCACGGGGTCAGGTCCTCTTTCTCGGGGTGATCTCCTGGCACGATCGCACACCTGAGAGCGCTACCACCACAACCGGCAACCGCCCCTTACCGCCGTTGGATCGGTCGGGGCATGATGTGAACAGGCGTTTGTCCGACCGGACGGGTCGCCGCGGGGAGGCGATGATGACGGCAGCGGCACAACGACCGGCCACTCTCGAGGACGTCGCCCGGATCGCCGGGGTGTCGCGGTCCACCGCGTCGCGGGTGATCGCCGGCACGGGGTTCGCCTCGCCGGCAGCCCGACAACAGGTCACGGCAGCCGTCGACCAGCTCGGTTACGTGCCGAACCCGGCCGCCCGGGCGCTGGTGCGCGGCGGCGGCGTACGACTTGTCGTGGCCGCGCAGGGGGCCAGCGCGGCGGTGCTGGACGACCCGTACGTCCACCAGGTGGTCGGCTCGGCCGCCCGGGTGTGCACACCCGCCGGTGTCGGGGTGGCGCTGCACTGGCTGCCCCTCGGCGACCCCCGCGGCCTGCACCAACTCGCCGCGGACCGCACCGTGTGCGGGGTGATCCTGGTCAACACCACCGAGGACCTGCTGGCGGCGGTGCCCCCGTCGCTGCGCGGCCGGGTGGTCTCGATCGGAGTCGGCTCGGCGACCGTGCCGTCGTTCGACGTCGACAACGCCGCCGGCTCGGACGAGGTGCTGCGCCACCTGTACGCCGCGGGTCGCCGCCGCATCGCCATGGTGACCGGCCCCCGGTGGCTGCCCTGCGCGCAACGCCCCGTGCAGACGTACCGCCGGCTGATGCGCCAGGCCGGCCTGCCGGAGTGGGAGATCACCGGGGACTTCACGGCGGCGCGCGGCCGGGTGGCGGCCGGCGAGGCACTGCGCCGCTGGGCGACCGTCGACGCGATCTTCGCGATCAGCGACGACACCGCGCTCGGGGTGATCGCGGGGCTGCGCGACGCCGGTGTACAGGTGCCCAGCGACGTCGCGGTGGCCGGCTTCGACGACATTCCGCTGGCCGGGATGACCGCCCCGGCGCTGACCACGGCGAGCCACCCGGTCGGGCGGATCGCCGTCGCCGCGGCCACCGCCCTGCTGGACGGACGTCCGGCCGCCCGGGTGACCCTCTTCCCGTCCACCCTGGTGGCCCGGTCCAGCGCCTGAACCCCGACCGTCGGCGGGTCGCTGCGCCCCCGCCCGACGCCGACGGTTAAGCCCCGGCCTCCCGGGTAACCGCGTCGGACGTTGCGTCGACCGCGAGGAGCGCAGGCTGTGTCCGACTCCGCGCCGCCGTACCCGGGTCCCCGGCACGGGCGGCTGACCGCGCGTCCCCACCCGCCGGTGACGCCGGGGCCCACCGGCCCGCTGCGGATGACCGGCCCCGACGGGAAACCGCTGGCGCTGGCGTACGTCCCGGATCCGGCGCCCGACAGTTCGGCGTACCGGCTGGTGTTGCTCCTGCACGGCGCGGGCGGCTCCGCGCGCCAGGGGCTGGACCTGCTGTCGCCGGTGGCGGACGCGCAGCACCTGCTGCTTGTCGCCCCGGACTCGTCGGCCGCCAGTTGGGACCTGATCGCCGGCGGTTTCGGGGCGGACGTCCGGCGTATCGACGGGCTCCTGGCGACCGTCTTCGATGGCTACCCGGTGGGGGACGTGACGTTCGGTGGTTTCTCCGACGGCGCCTCGTACGCGCTCTCGCTGGGCCTGGCCAACGGGGATCTGGTCGACGGGGTGTTGGCCTTCTCCCCCGGTTTCGCCGCGCCGCCGACCACCAACGGCCGACCACGGATCTTCGTGTCGCACGGTGTCGACGACCGGGTGCTGCCCATCGACGTGTGCAGCCGCCGCCTCGTCCCCCACCTGCGCGGCCTCGGCTACGACGTCGCGTACGAGGAGTTTCCCGGCGGCCACGAGATACCCGCTTCGATCCGCGACCGCGCCACCACCTGGCTCACCAGCACACCCAGCGCCCGGCGCACGCGCGGGGAGACGTCAGACGGCGGGGAGGCCGAGGGCTTCGTCGACGCGGGCGAGAACGGCGGCGTCGTCCTCCGGGTTGACGCCCCGCAACAGGTCGATGGCCGTGGCCCGGACCTGACCGATGATCATGGCTAGCGGGAGGGTCGGCGTGGCGCCGAACAGCTGACCGGCGGTGTGCACGGCGGCCAGCGCCGACTCGTCGGCCCGGGCGCCGTGCCGGTCGGCGGCCCCGTCCTGGCCGTCGAGGTCGGCGGCGAGGGCGGCGCCGGCCTGGCGGACGGCCTCGGCCAGCGATCGCAGGGCGGCACCCAGCTCGGGCGGCGCCGGGGTGTGCAGCCGGCTGAGGGTCACGCCGGCGCGGGCCAGCACCCGGACGTTGCGGACCGCGTAGTCGATCTGCCGGATCGACTCGTCCACCGACCTCAGCCGACCGATGTGCCGGCGTCGTCGGACGTTGAGCCGCAGTGCCTCACCGGCGGCCAGCACCCCGTCGCGCAGCCCGTCCACCCGGGCGTCCATTCCGCGGGCCTGCGTCAGCGCCGCGAACGCGGCGGCCTCGTCGTTGTGGTCCAGCGCGTCGGCGATCTCACCCAGCAGCCCGGCGAGTTCGTCGAAGGTCCGCCGCACCTCGGCGACCAGCGGTGCGAGGGGGTGCCGGGCGTCGACAAGCAGGCTGGCCGCGAGCGCGACCGCGCCGCCGACCAGCGCGTCGACGAAGCGGAACGGCACCAACGACCCGTCCGGCGGCGCGACCACCACCAGGTAGAGGGCGGAGACCGCGGCCTGCACCAGCGTCACGCCGGTGGCGCCGAAGGCCACCGCGAGCACGACGGTGAGCAGGATGACGGTGCCGACCGTCCAGGTGCTTCCCGGGCCGAGTGCCTGCACCACCAGGTCCGCGACGAGCACCCCGGCGGCGACCCCGAGCACGACCTCGACGGCCCGGCGGATACGTTGACCGCGGGCCTGACCGAGAACGATCAGCGCGGCGGCCGGCGCGAAGAAGGGCTGCGGGTGCCCGAGCAGCCGGGTGGCGAGCAGCCACGCCACTGTCGCCGCGACTGTCGCCTCCAGCACCGGCCGCCAGCCGTGCCGCAGCCGCCCACCGGCCGTCCGCAGCCCACCGAGCCGCACCATCCCCACCCTCCTTCCCACCCACCGGCCGGTCCACCACGACGACCGCATCGCGCCCGACGTCATACGCGATTCAGCTCCGAAGCGCCGGACCGGGCACCGCTTGCCAACCCGTGGCACCCCGGGGCGATCGTCTCCCATCACGCGACGGGCCAGCTCACCGGGGCTGCTCCGCGCCTGCCGCCGGGTACCGGCGCTCGGGGGTGCCGAGGTGCGGAGGGCTGGCGTGCCCGGGGGCACGATCGCCGATCGGGACGGCCTGTCACTTCCCGGTGAGGGCGCGCAGCAGCGTACGGACCGCGGCGCTCAGGTCGGCACGGCTGGCCGCGCTGCCGGGCTGCGGCGCGCTGAGCGCGCCCGCGCCGACCAACCGGTCGAAGAGCAACCCGTCCACGAACGCGACGAACTGGTCGCCCTGCCGATCGGGGTCGGCGGCCCCGGCCCGGGTCAGCAGGTCGCGGGCCTGCACCCGCAGGCCGGTGCCGTGTTGCAGGATGCCGCGCAGCTCGGGCCGGTGCACCGCCTCCAGCAGGCAGGCGTAGCGGGCCAGGGTTCGGCTGCGCCCGGTGCTCAACCAGCGGTCGAGCACCTCGGCGACGCCGACGGCGAGACCGTCGAGATCGTTTCCGTCGAGCCGGGGGGCGGGTGTCGGGGGCGGCGGACCGGTGGGCAGGTCGTGGTGCGCCAGGTCGGCTCGGTCCCGTTCGGCGAGCCGTCCCACCACGGCCTCGATCAGCGCCTGTCGGGTGCGCAGGTACGCGGAGGTGGTGCCGGGCGGCACCGCGGCCCGGCCGTCGACCGCCCGATGGGTCAGGGCCCGCATGCCGCCCTCGGCGATCAGCTCGATGGCCGCGTCGGTCAGCAGTGCGATCCGGTTCGTGCGGGCCGTCACGGCACTCCCTCCCTCCGATGGTCCGCAGGTAGTATCGCTCTTCTACAGATGTAGAAGGGTGGTCGGCATGGATGACGCACACGCGGTGGTGGTCGGCGCCGGCATCGGCGGGTTGAGCGCCGCGCTCGCCCTGCACCGGCGAGGGTGGCGGGTCACCGTGCTGGAACGTGCCGCCGAACCGCGCGAGATCGGCGCCGGACTGACCCTGATGGCCAACGCACTGCACGGGCTGGACGCCCTCGGCCTCGGCCCGGCCGTGCGTCGCGATGGGGCCGAGGCGCCCGGCGGGATCCGCGACCGGCAGGGACGGTGGCTGTCCCGGGTGGACGGGGCGGAGATGATCCGGCAGTTGGGCACCGCGGCGCTCGGCGTCCACCGGACCACGCTGCACCGCACCCTGCGCGAGGCGCTGCCCGGCTCGGTGCTGCGCACCAGCGCCGAGGTGGAGCACGTGGAGTCCGGCCCGGACCGCGCCGAGGTGCGCTATCGGGGTGCGGACGGCCCGCACACCCTCACCGCGGACCTGGTGGTCGGCGCCGACGGCCTGCGCAGCCGGGTCCGCGCCCAGCTCTTCCCGCGGCACCCCGGCCCGGTGTACGCGGGGTCGACGACCTGGCGGGCGGCCATCGCGTTCCCCGAACCGGTCCCGGCCGCGATCAGCTGGGGTCCCGGAGCCGAGTTCGGCATGGTGCCCCTCGGCGACGGCCAGCTCTACTGGTACGGCGCGCTCAACGCCCCGGCCGGCGGTCACGCCCCCGACGAGTTGGCGGCCCTGCGGAAACACTTCGGCGGCTGGCACGCGCCCATCCCCGCGATCCTCGCGGCGACAGCGCCCGGGGTCGTCCTGCGCCACGACATCCACTACCTGGCCGAGCCGCTGCCCTCGTACGCGCGGGGACGGGTGGCGCTGCTCGGTGACGCCGCCCACGCGATGACGCCGAACCTCGGGCAGGGCGCCGGGCAGGCCATCGAGGACGCCGTGGTGCTCGGCGCGGTCTGCGCCGACGGCGCGGAGGGGGTGCCGGCCGCCCTGGCCGCGTACGACGGGCAGCGCCGCCCGCGTAGCCAGGCCATCGCGCGGGCCGCCCACACCGCCGGCCGGTACGGCCAGCAACTGCGCAACCCTTTCGCCGTCGCGGCGCGCAACACCGCGTTGCGCCTCACCCCGGGCCGGGCCGCCCTGCGGGGGATGGCCCGGTACGCCGACTGGCGACCCCCCGCCGGCTAGACGAGCCGGCCGGTGAACGCGGTGTAGTCGGGCGCGGCGAGGAACCGGGTCAGCACCTCGTGGGTGCCCGGCGTCCAGGGACGACCGTTGAGCACCTCGTCGCCGGGCACGAAGACCATCGCCGCGCCCTCACCGAGCACCACGTCCTCCTGTCGGGCCCGGGTGGAGCCGAGGAAGTAGTGCATCTCCCGACCCAGCTCGGGATTCGGCTGCACGGCGACCAGGCGCAGCGGCCCGTCGGCGCGCAGGCCGGTCTCCTCCCACAGCTCCCGCTCGGCGGCCTGCTCCGGCGTCTCCCCCGCCTCGGCATGGCCGCCGGGCAGCCCCCACACGTCCGGGTGGTGCATCGCGTCGGCGTCGCGCAGTTGCAGCAGCAGCCGCCCGTCGGGATCCACAAGCAGCACACACGCGACGATAATCACCAGCTCAGCTTAGGCGGGTGTGCCGACCTGGTACGCCTGCTCCCCCAGCGCCACCAGCCGCGCGTGGTCGGCGGCGTCCGCCAGCACGCCGCGCAGACCGGCGGCGAAGGCGGTCGCGGCGGCCACCCCGAGCTGGGCGGCGAACGCGTACTCGTCGGCCAGGGTGATATCGAAGATGGCGGGGTCGTCGGTGGACACCGAGCAGGTGACCCCGGCGTCGGTCAGCACCGTCAACGGATGCGGACGGTCCGGTCGGGCCACGCCGAGGCGCAGGTTGGAGGTGGGCGTCACGTCCAACACCACCCCGCACGCCGCCAACTCGGCGACCAGTTCCGGGTCCTCCACGGCCCGCACCCCGTGCCGGATCCGGACCGCGCCCATCTCCAGCACCTCGCGGACCGCCTCCGGCCCGGCCGCCTCGCCCGCGTGCGGCACGAACGGCAGGCCGCCGTCGCGGGCCAGCTCCACCATCCGGCGGTACGGCGCGGTCGGGTGCCGCCCCTCGGCGCCGGACAGCCCGAAGCCGACCACGCCCCGCCCGGCGAACCGGGTGGCGATGCGGGCCGCGCTCTCGGTGAAGTCCACGTCGTGACCTCGGCAGACCTGCGGGGTCAACCCGATCGACACCCCGTACGACTCGCGGGCCTCGGCCGCCGCGTCGACAAGGGCGGCGAGCAGGTTCGCCCAGCCGGCCAACCCGAGCCGCGGCTCGGCGTCCACTATCGGTTCCAGGTGGACCGCGCCATCGCGGCCGGCCTCCGCGGCGTAGGCCAGCAGCGCCCGCTGGTAGTCCCGCGGTGTCCGCAGCACCGTCGTCATCGCGTTCCAGGTGGTGATGAAGTCGTACAGGTCGTCGAACGTTCCGGGCGTCTCGGCCGGCACCGGGAGGTGATGGCCGCGGGCCAGCGCGGCGAGCAACGGCGGACGGACCGTTCCCTCCAGGTGGACATGTAGTTCGATCTTCGGGGTGTGGCGCTGAGTTGGCGTCATCGCGATCCTCGGGGGTGGTCGAACGGGTGCGTCCAGCCTGCCCCAGCCCGGCCCGGACCGGCCTCCCCCGCGCGGGGGATCACCACCGCAAAACTGTTCCTGACCCAAAGCTCCAGAATAGTCAATTGCGCCCCGGTCGACAGCGGTCACATATGACAGCGCGTCGGTACAATCGGCGACTGCCTTGTGACCGATGGCTGACTGCTGATGGTGAAATGGATCACACACACTGAGCCCATGAACAGGAGAGTCAACCGCGGTAAGGCACTCCGCGTCGCGGTGTGTCTCCTTCTGGTCGCCGCGCTGAGCGGCTGCATGCAACTCAACATGGGGCTCACCGTCAACGCCGACGACACTGTCGACGGGCAGTTGCTGCTGACCGCCGAGAAGTCCGTGTTGGCCTCGCAGAACAAGAACATCGCGGCGGCCTTCGCGGAGCTGCGGCAGAACATTCCCGCCCTTCCGGCGGGGGAAGAGACCGGCTACGAGGACGACAAACTCTTCGGCTCCCAGATCAGTTATCGCAGGGCGCCGCTGGCAGGTTTCGACACGGCGAGCGTAAAACTGGTCCGGGACGGCGACTTGTACCGTTTCACGTTGCCGCTCGATCCGTCGAAATACGGCGGAAAGGTGGCGCAGCAGAATCCGCAGCAACAGCAGGCGTTCCTCAAACTGATGTCGTTCGAGATCTCGGTGACATTTCCCGGCCGGGTGATCGACAGCAATGGCGCCGTCAACGGCCGGTCGGTCAGCTGGAAGGTCGACTCCAACCAGGACAAGCCGACCGAGCTACGCGCCGTCGCCGAGGCGCCGCCTCGACCGTCCACCTCGCCGGTCGCCGCCGCCGGTGACGACGGCGGGATCGGATGGCCGTTGATCGTCGGCGGTGTGCTCCTCCTGCTGCTGCTCGCCGCGGGGGGCGTACTCCTGCTGCGACGCCGACGCCCCACCGCGCCGGCTGCGCCCGGACCGACCTCGCCCGGCCCGACCTCGCCCGGACCGACACCGCCGGGCCCGCCCGCCGGCGCCCCGGGACCCGGTTGATCCACCCGGTGGTCGGCTCCGCCGGCCACGCCCGGACCCGGTGCTCTCACCGGGCAGCACCGGACCTCACCACCACATCCCGGTCGCACCATCGCAGAAAAGGGGGATCGTCATGAACGATCTCTTCACCTGGGCAGCCCTGGGGAGCATCGCCGGCGCGAGCGCCGCCACCCTGCTGGCCACCAACGTCATCGGCGGGCTGATCGGCCCCGGTGGCGACAAGCTCCGCAAGTGGATCGCCATCGCCATCGCGCTCCTGCTGTCCTACGTGACAGCGGCGTTCGCCGACGAGGCCGGCGGCGAGAAGTGGGTCATCGCGTTCTTCAACGCGCTTGTCATCTTCTCCGCCGCGCTCGGCGTCAACCAGTTCCCGCCCGGCAACCGGCAGGCGACGCCAACCCAGGTCGCGAGCGGTCGCGAGCCCCGAGTCTTCCGATCCTGGGTCTGAGGGGATGACGTCATGATCTTCGGAATTCTCAGCGCGGCGGTCCAGGTCATCCTCGGCGCCCTGTTCGGCTTCCTCGCCGGCGGCCCGATCGGGCTCCTGGTCGGCGCCGTCGTGGGCCTGCTGTTCGGCGCGGTCTTCGGCTGGGCGGTGACGTCCGCCGGGGTGTACGCGGCGGACGCCCGCGGCATCTTCCTCTTCGTCGTCGACCACACCTGGAGTCTGCTCAACACTGTCGTCGGCGCCATATACCTGACCGTGCACCTGGTCTTCGGGCACTCCCTGGACCGGCCCACCTCGGCGGGCAGCGGCCGGGTCAGTGTGGTGGAGGGGGTCTCGCCCCGCTACGCCACCACCATCGGCACCGTCTGCGCCGGCTCCAGCTCGGGCATCCAACGGCACGAGGACGTGCACATCTTCCAGGGTCGGCTGCTCGGCCCGCTCTACATCCCGCTGGTGCTGGCGAACTACGTCCTGTTCACCATCGCCCCGGTGTGGCTGCTCTACCACGACCACACCAACGCCCCGATCAACAGGTTCGCCAGGTACTTCGAGATCGGGGTCTACCCGCACGTGTGGAACGAGGCCATCGCGTACCGGATCCAGGGGACGCCGCCCCGATGAGCGACAACGGGCGCGGACCGATCGAGACGTGCACCGCCGAGTTGGCCGCCTGGCTGACCGGCGCGGCGGGGGAACCCGTCCCGATCGGCCCGCCCCGCACCGGCGGCGACGCCACCGGCCTGACCCTCTGGCCGCTGGAACTGCGCCCGGCCCGGCAGACCCCCTCCAGCGGCGCGGTCCGCGAACCGTACCGGTTCACGGTCCGCTACCTGCTCTGCGTGACCGGGCCGGCCGGGCTGCCCCAGCTGGACCGGGTGCTCACCACCGCCACCGGTGCGGGCAGCTACGCGGTCGTCCTGGAGGCGGGCGACGCGGCACTGTGGACGGCGTTCGACGCCGCACCCCGCCCGGCGCTGCTGATCGACGTACCCGCCCAGGTCACCCACCCGACCCCGGCCGCGCCGCCGGTGCGGCAACCGCTGCGACTGCGGCAACTGGAGGTACGCACCCTCACCGGCCGGGTGGTCGGCCCCGAGGACCAACCCCTCGCCGCGATGCGGGTCGAGCTGGCGGCCACCGGGTCCGCCACCCGCACCGACACCAACGGCCGGTTCCAGCTCGTCGGCGTCCCGCACGACCCCGAACACCCCAGCCCGACCCGGCTCCAACTGACCGGGCGTGGGCTCGTCCTCACCGCCGACGTCGACCCCGGCGAACCCGACCTCGTCATCGTCTGCGCGCCACCGACCCACTGACGCCCGCCCACACAGGAGGACCGATGCCCAGCTACTTCTCCCCCGGCATCTATGTCGAGGAGGTCCCCAGCGGCGCCCGACCGATCGGCCCGGCGAGCACCAGCATCGCCGCCTTCGTCGGCCTCGCCCCGAACCGTGACGCCCAACTGGGCCGAGCGGTGCCGGTCAACAACTGGACGGAGTTCCTGCGACTCTTCGCCGACGGAGAACGGGTGGAGAGCACCCCGCTGGCCCGAGCGGTCTTCGGTTTCCTGGACAACGGGGGCGCCCGCTGCTGGGTGGTCAACGTCGGCGAGGGCGGCGCGATCACCGGCACCGGGCAGCGGCGCGGAGGCCTGCAACTACTGGAGGCCATCGACGAGATCTCCATCATCGCCGCACCCGGCTTCCACGACGTGGTGTCGCACGAGGCGCTGCTCAGCATGGCCGAGCGGACCCGCACCATGGTCGCCATCTGCGACCCCGCACCCGACATCGACGACATCGCCGCGTTGACCCGGGTCGCCACACCGTCCTCCGGCAAACCCCCCAAGCCCGCCGAGGGTACGGGCGGCGGCTCGGCCGGTCCCGGCGGCGGCGCGGCCCAGCCAGGCGGCTCCGGCGGGCACGAGGGGGCGGCGTACCGACCCCGGCAGTCCGAGTTCGGCGCCTTCTACTATCCCTGGCTGCGGGTCCGCGACCCGATCAGCGGCGAGTTGGAGCTGACCCCGCCGAGCGGGCACCTGGCCGGCATCTGGGCCCGCACCGACGCCCTGCGCGGAGTGCACAAGGCACCGGCAAACGAACCCGTCCGCGGGGCCGTGGACCTGGCCTACCTGGTCACCAGGCCGGAACACGACGTGCTCAACCCCAAGGGCGTCAACGTGATCCGCTACTTCGCCGGGGAGGGCATCCGGGTCTGGGGCGCCCGTACGCTCGCCGCCGAGGCAAGCGAGTGGCGTTACCTCAACGTCCGGCGACTCAGCATCGCCATCGAACAGGCCATCGCCAACGGCACCCGGTGGATGGTCTTCGAACCCAACGACTTCACCCTCTGGCGCTCGATCCGGCGCGACATCGGGGCTTTCCTCACCCGGGTGTGGCGCGACGGCGCGTTGCTCGGGCGCAGCCCCGAGGAGGCGTTCTTCGTCAAGTGCGACGAGGAGACCAACCCGGCGGATGTCCGCGACGCCGGCATGGTGATCGCCCACATCGGCATCGCCGTCGTCAAGCCCGCCGAATTCGTGGTGTTCAAGCTGAGCCAGTGGGCCGGCGGCACCGAGACCGAGACGATCGGAGGCTGACATGCCCACCACAGCCACCCCGCAACCCGGCGCCCCGGTCGACCCGTACCGGGCGTACAACTTCCGGTTGCTCATCAACGGCGTCACCAACGGCCACTTCACCGAGATGACCGGGCTGGAGGTGAACATCCCCGGGCAGCCGTACCGGGAGCACGGCCTGGGCCGGATGCGGATGGTGCCCGGCCAGGCCGAGTACGAGCCGGTGACGCTGCACTTCGGACTCACCGCCTCCCGCGAGCTGTGGGACTGGGTGAACGCCACCGCGCAGGGCACCCTCAACCGGCGCAACGTCTCGGTGGTGCTGCTCGACTCGGTCGGGACCGCCGAGGTGCTGCGCTGGAACCTGATCGACGCCTGGCCCACCCGGTGGCGTGGCGCGCACCTCAACACGCTCAGCCACGAGATCGCCATCGCTGCGTTGACCCTGCGCTACGAGGGTCTGGAGCTGGAGACCGGCGGTGCCACCGCGCCGACACCCGCGTAGCTGGCTGGCCGGCCGGCTGCGCTCGGCGGCCGGGGCGGTGCAGCGCCTCGCCGGGCGGGTCGAGCCCGCCGGGCAACCCTCACCGTCGGACGCGCCGACGCCGGCGCTGTCGACGGCGGCGTCGGCGGTGGCGGTGGCGGTGGATGCGCGGCCGACGGCACCGCGCCGCTTCGGCGAACCCCCGCAGCACTGGCTGGACCTGGTCGCCGCCCACGCGCCCGGCCTGCTGCACGATGTGGACCTCGCCCGGTCCCCGCGCGGCTCCGACGACGCGCAGGTCCGCGACGACCGGCCCGGCGATCCCGGGGCGACCGCCGCCGACGCTGCGGGACCCGCCACGCCCGGCCCGTTCGACGGCACCAGCAACGCGACGGGTACCGGCAGCGCGACGGGCACCGGCGCTGCTGGGGGGCATGGGTTCGCGGGTCAGGACGGGACGCGCTCGGCGATCGGGACCGGTCGGTCGGGCCGCTCGTCACCGACGGGCGTCGAGCCGGACGGCACGGGGATCGCCGACGCCCGCTCGGCCGGCACGGGGGCCGGCGACGCCCGCATATTCGGCGCACAGACCGGTGACGCCCGCTCATTCGGCACGCGGGCCGGTGACGCCGGACCGGACGGCACGCGTGCCGGCGACGCCCGCTCATTCGGCACGCGGGCCGGCGACGCCGGACCGGACGGTACGGGGATCGGTGACGCCGGCCCGGTTGGCGGCGGCGCAGCGCCCCGAACCCACGCGTCATCGCTGCCGGACACCTCGCCACGGGACGTCGGGCCGGGCGCGGTGGCGGGGCCGCAGGGATCGGTGCGACGGGACGGGTGGGGTGACAGCACCCCCGCACCCACCCGAACCACGCCCCGCGCCACCCTCGGTTCGCTGTGGTCGGACCCTGCCGCCGTCGCTGACGGCCGGTCGGGTGGTCCGCACCCGGTCCGGGACGACCCGGCCGGGTCGGGTGACGGCCCGCTCCGGAGTCGAGCGGGCCAACCCGGGGCGGCGGACGACCGACGCGGGTTTCCGAGCGGTCCGGCTGGCCCTGCGCCGGGCCCGACACGGCTGTCGCGACCGGGTGGGGCGTCGGAATCCGACCCGGCCGACGGGAGCGCGGCGTGGACGCGTTCGGCGGGCGCGACAGTGCCGGCGGGCGTCGGGGGCACGACGATCGACGGGCGCGCCGCGGACCGATGGCCCTGGCCGGCACTGCCCGACGAACCGGCACGGCCCGACGAACCGGCACGGCCCCGGCGGCCGGGTGGACACCCGCTCGGACGGCACGCCGACGAGACCGCCGCGCTCGGCGGCGGGACCCGGGCCGGTGGCTGGGGGCACGGTCCGACCGGCGGTGGACGGACGACGGGCGCCGGGCCATGGGCCGGCACTGTCGAGCCGGCACTCACCGACCCGTGGCCGGCGCTGCCGGACGACGCGACCCTGTGGACGGTGCCGGCCGACGCGCTGGACACCACCCAACTCGGTCGACTCGACCGGGAACAGGCGGGTGGCTGATGGAGCGCGTGGCGTTCCTCATCGACTCCTCCGGCGAGCGGGTGGACTGCCTGCTCAACCCGGAGACCGTGCAGGTGACCCGGCTCGCCGGCGTACGCCATCGGGGTGCCGGCGGCGGGCAGCTCACCGGGTCCGGGCTGGCCGACGACCCGCTGGTCTTCACCGGCGGCGGCCGGACCGAGCTGGTGCTCGACCTGCTGTTCGACGTCGAGTTCGTCCAGGCGCAGGTCCGTCCGGCCGACGTACGGGTACTCACCCGTCCCCTGTGGATGCTCGCGGAGAACTCGGCCGCCGAGCATGGTTGGCTGCGCCCGCCGCTGGTTCGCCTGGTCTGGGGGAAGACCTGGAACGTGCCCGGCGTGATCATCGCGGTGGCGGAGCGGTTCGACGCGTTCACCGGCACCGGCTCGCCCCGGCGTTCCTGGCTGCGGCTGAAGCTGGTCCGCGCCGCCGAGACGGCCGACCAGGCCGAGGCCGGCTTCGCCGAGGAGTTGGCAGCGACGAGCACACCGACCGCCGCACCGGGCAGCGCGGTGATCGCGGCCGGCGACGGCGCGGCGGAGCCGGGCCGTTCCGGCGTGCGTTTCGACCTGCTGGCCAACGACGCGCTCGGCTCGCCGCTGCGCTGGCGTCTGCTTGCCGAACACAACCGGATCACCGACCCGCTGGCGGTGCCGGCCGGCACCACGCTGGCCGTGCCACCACCCGCCGGCACCCGCCCCGGCGGCGTCCCCGGGAACGGCTCGGCCGTCGCCGGTGCGCTGGCCGGGATGGCTCAGGCGGTGGCCGGCGCGGTACGCACGGGCGCGTCGCTCGCCGGCATCGGGCCGGGCACCGCCGACGCCACCGCGGCGGTCAGCCCCCGGCCGGGCAACCCCGGGGGGACGCCGTGACAAGCGTCGCGCCCCGCGCCTTGGTCGTCCTGCTCGACGGCGTCGAGCTGACCGGCGCGGCCCGTCAGCGGATCCGCTCGCTGCGGGTGGCGGCACGGCTGGACCAGCCCACCCAGGCGGAGCTGGTGCTCGCCACCTCCGTCGGCGTGGGCGCGTTCGACCCGGCCGTGCGCCCCGGCACGACGCTCGACGTCCGGCTCGCCGACCAGGACGACGCCCTGTTCGGCGGGGAGGTCACCGCCGTGGAGGTCGAGTACGCCGGCGACGGAGCGGCGGTGCTGCGGCTGCGGGCGTACGACCCGCTGCACCGGCTGCGCAAGCGGCAGGGATTGCGGGTCTTCACGTCGGTGACCGCCGTCGAGCTGGCCCGGGAGTTGTGCGGCGCGGTGGGGCTGGAGGTGAGCGCGGAGGTCGACGGGCCACTGGTGGACCGGTTGTTGCAGCACCGGCACAGTGATCTGGAGCTGCTGCGTGAGGTGGCCGGCCGGGCCGGGCTGCACCTGGCCGCCGACGGCGACGCGGTCCGGCTGGTCACCCTCGCGGGCTACGGAGAGCCGGTCGCGCTGGCCCTCGGCGCGAGCGTGCACACCCTGCGCCTGTCCACAAACGCCGACCAGGCCAGCGGTGCCAGCGCCGCGCTGGGCTGGCACCCGCAGCGGGCCGAGGTGATCAGCCAGCAGGCCGACGAGGCGCGGTGCGGCCGACCGGCGTTCGACCGACCGGACCCGGCCGATGTCGGCGCCGACGGGGTCCGCACCGCGGTCGACCAGCCGGGCCGCAGCGACGACGAGTTGGCGGCGCTGGCCCAGGCGCGGCTGGACACCCGGGCGGCCACCCTGGTCACCGCCGAGGGGGTGGCCGAGGGCGATCCGGCGCTGCGGCCGGGCCGACGGGTCGACCTGAGCGGTGTGCCCGACCCGGTCGCCGGGGCGTACGTGCTGACCGAGGTGGTGCACACCGTCGACGGCAACGGGTTTCTGACGCGGTTCTCCACGGTGCCGCCGGCCACCCCGGCGGCCCCGCCCGGCGCGGCGGTGGTCACCCTCGGCACCGTCACCGACGTCGCCGACCCGGACGGGTTGGGCCGGGTGCGCCTGACCCTGCCGGCGTACGGGGACCTGGACGCCGGCTGGCTCGCCGTGCTCTGCGTCGGCGCGGGGCGGGGCAAGGGTCTGGTGGCGCTGCCGGATCCGGACGACACGGTGCTTGTGGTGCTGCCCGGTGGCGAGCCGGCCTCGGGCGTCGTGCTCGGTGCGCTGTTCGGCGCCGTCGAGCCGTACGACGCGGGCATCGACGACGGCCGGGCGCGGCGCTGGACGCTGCGCAGCGCCGGCGGGCAGTCGATCGTCGTCGACGACGTGCGGCGCAGCCTGCGACTGGCCACCGAGGGTGGCAGCTATCTGGAACTGACCCCCGATCTGGCCACCCTGCACGCGGCGTCGGACCTGGTGATCTCCGCTCCCGGCCGGGCCATGGTGGTCCGCGCCCGCAGCGTGGACTTCCTGCGTGCCGAGTCGACCGAGGACCCGACCACCGCGGCGCGGCAGGCCCGTTCGCTGGCGCGCGCCCACCACGAAGGAGGCGGCTGATGCGCTGGATCCACAGTGACTCCGTGATCACCTGCGATCACGACGGCCGGGTCGAGAACCGACCCTCGCAGCAGTGGGTGACAGTCACCGGCGTACCCGTGCTGGTGGACGACGACCCGGAGGGGCGCGACATCACGGCCTGCCCCAACTACGGCCCGACGATCAAGCCGTGCGGCAGGACGGTGAACGTCCGGGTCGGCTACAGCGACTGGCTCCGCGTCGACGGGCAGCGGGTAGTGCTGTCCCACCTGGAGGGGTTCACCGACGGCACCCCACCGGGGCTGGTCCACCACACCGTCCGGGATCCCCGCCAGCAGTTCCTGGGGTCGGACCGGTGAGGGCCTTCCGCTTCGTCGGCGCCGGCTTCGACGCGGGGCGCGGCGGTGGCCCGGCCCTCACCGCGGCCGGCGGCCTGGCGATGACCGAGGGCGACGAGAGCGTACGGCAGGCGCTGTTCCTGCTCCTGTCGACGACGCCGGGCGAGCGGCTGATGCGACCCGGGTACGGCTCCCGGCTGCACCGGCTCGTCTTCGCGCCCAACGACGACACCACCGCCGGTCTGGCCATCCACTACGTCCGGCAGGCCATCGCCCGGTGGGAGCCGCGGGTCGAGGTGATCGACACCGACGCCGGCCCGGACCCGGACGACGCGTGGCGGCTGGTGATCCGGTTGGACTACCGGGTGCGCGCCAGCCTGACGCCCGGGCACCTGGTCTTCTCCGTGGATCTGCTCCCCGCCGACGAGCCCGCGCAGGGAGGACCGTCATGACGCTGCCCGTGCCGCACCTGGACGACCGCGGGTTCCTCGACCTGGTCACCGAGGCCCGGGAACGCATCCGGCAGTCCTGCCCGGCGTGGACCGACCTGTCGGCGCACGACCCCGGGATGGCGCTTGTGGAGGCGTTCGCGCACCTGACCGAGGTGATGATCTACCGGTTGAACCAGTTGCCGGAGAAGGCGTACGTCTCGTTTCTGAACCTGCTCGGGGTCACCCGGCACGCACCCACCGCGGCCTGGGCGGACGTCCTGTTCACCCGCAGCGGCAGCGACCGGGGCGCCATCCGGATCCCGGCCGGGCTGCGGGTCGCGGCGGCGCGCGGCGCGGATCCCCGGCCGGTCGTGTTCGTCACCACCGAGCCGACGGTGCTGCCCGCCGACGAGACGTCGGTGACGGTACGGATGCACCACTGCGAACCGGTCGAGGCGGAGCTGCTCGGCGTGGGCACCGGCCAGCCGGGGCAGGTGCTGCGGGCCGCCCACGCGCCGCTGACGCACACCGCCGAGGCGCTGGACCTGCTGCTCGGCGTGGAGGTACCGGCCGGCACCGTCGAGTTGGGCGCGGCGGCCCGGGAGCACGACGGCCGCACGTTCGAGATCTGGCGGCCGGTGGACAGCTTCGCCGGGCTCGGCCCGCAGGCCAAGGCGTACCTGGTGGACCGCTGCTCGGGCACCGTCACCTTCGCCCCGGCGCTGGACCTGCGACCGCCGGCCGCGCCCGGCGACAGCGCGCCGGCCGGCCCGGCGCCGGTGACGGTGGCGGCGGTGCCGCCGGCCGGGCGGCAGGTCCGGCTCTGGTACCGCTCCGGCGGCGGACCCACCGGCAACGTCGCCGCGGGCACGCTGACCAGCCTGCGCGACCCGCTACCGGGGGTCCGCGTGGACAACCCCGCCCCGGCCGCCGGCGGCCGGGAGGTGGAGGCGTTGGAGTCGGTGCTGCTGCGCGGGCCGTACGAGTTCTTCGCCCAGCAACGGGCGGTCACCGCCCGCGACTTCGAGATCCTCGCCACCAGTTCGGGGGCGGTGGCGCGGGCTCGGGCGTTCACCCGGGCGGCGGTGTACAGCTTCGCCCGGCCCGGGGAGGTCGAGGTGGTGCTGGTGCCGTACGTGCCGCCGACGGCCCGCCCCGGTGGCCGGCTGCCGGTGGCGGTGCTGCGCGAGCACGAGGTGCCCGAGGCGCGCCACCGGGTGGAGGCGGACCTGGAGGAACGCCGGATGGTCGGCATCCGGTCGAGGGCCACCTGGGCCCGGTTCAAGGCGGTGTCGGTCCGGGCCCGGGTGGTGGTCCGCCGGGAGGAGGACGTGGACGCGGTCCGCCGCCGGATCCACGACCGGCTGCACCAGACGTTGAGCCCGCTGCCGACCGCGCTCAACCCGACCGGCTGGCCGTTCGGGGAGCCCCTGCGGGCGTCAAACGTGTACCGGCTGTTGGAGCACGCCGAGCCGGGCGTGCGCTACGTCGAGTCGGTCCGGTTCGTTGTCGACGAGGCCCCCGACGCCGAGGTACGCGCCCTCGCCGTCGACCAGTACCAGCCGCGCACCTGGTACGCCGGTCGCGGCCCGGTGCTGTTCCGTTCCAGCAACGGCGGCGCCGGTTGGGAGCCGGCCGGCCGGTTCGACGGTGAGACGGTGCTGCGGGTGGCGCCCGCGCCGGCGCCGGTACGACCGGGAATCGTCGCGCGCCCCGGCTCGGTGGCCGTGGTGACGCTCCGGTCGTCCGGCGGCTCCCGGGTGCACCTGAGCACCGACCTGGGCGAGACGTGGTCCCTGCTCACCGACCTGGATGCGCGGATCTCCGACGTGGCCTGGCTGGACCGCGACGGCGCGGGCGCGCTGCTGGTGGCCACCGACACCGGCCTGTACGAGGTGTCGTTGCTGCCCGGGGCGGTGCCGTTGCAGATCCTTGTCGACCCGTCGGATGCCGATCGGGGGTTCTACGCGGTGCGCGCGTTCGTCTCGGAGCGGGGCGCGCCGGGGGTGGCGGTGGCCGCGCAGGCCGGCTTCGGGGTGTACCTGTCGACAGCCGGTGGTCGACCGGGCAGCTTCGTCCACGTCGGCCTGGCCAACGTGGACAACCGGGTGCTCGCCGTGCAGTACGACGGCCCGGCGACGTTGCTGTGGAGCGGCGCCGGCGAGCCGGATCCGAAGAAGCCGGGACAGGGCTGTCACCGCACCCGGTTGTTCGAGTCCGATGTGAAGTGGCAGCCGGTGCAGGCCGGCTGGATCGGCGGCACCTGCCGCGACCTGGCGTTCGCCGGCCAGCTCGCGGTGGCGGCGACGCAGAGCGGCGGGGTGCTGCGGCTGGACACCCTTGCCGCACAGCCACAGTGGCAATCGGTGTCGGTCAACTGCGGGTTGCCGCTGCGGGACCGGACCCGGTTCGTGCCGGTGGACGCCATCGCCGTCGGCGGCCCGCCCGGCGGCAGCCCAACCGGCGACGGCACAGGCGGCCCGGCGGCCGGGGCGGCGGAGCGGCTGATCCTCGCCGGCGGCGAACGCGGCGTGCACCGCAGCGCCAACGCGGTGGACTGGACGCCCAGCGCCAACCAGGCCACCGCCGACGTGGTGACCGTCCCGGATACCTGGCTGCTCTGCTCCGGCGAGCACGACATCGAGGTGGTGCGCCAGGATGCGACGTTCGGCGATTGAACGGCTGCTGCCCGCCGCCTACCAGCGGGCCTGCGTGCCCGGCAGCGTGCTCTGGGCGCTGCTGGACGTGATGGAGGGGCTGCACGCCCCGGACGAGGCGATCCTCGCCGAGGTGGACGCCCTGTTCGACCCGTACCGGGCGCCGGACGGGCTGGTCGTGCGGTTGACCCGCTGGGTGGCGATGGACCACGTGGTGGCCTCGCCCCGGCCGGACGCCCCGCTGCCGCTGCCGGTGGGGCGGCTGCGCGACCTGGTGGCCAACGCCGCGCTGCTGGCCCGGTGGCGCGGCACCCCGTACGGCATGCGAAGAGCTCTCGAGGTGGCTACCGGGTTGAGTGGTTTCGCTCTGGACGAGCCAGCCGAACGGCCCTTCCACGTCGTGGTGCGGGTCCCGGCCGCCGCCGCCGGCCAACTCGCCGTGATCACCCGCATCGTCGAGGCGGAGAAGCCCGCCTCGACCACCGTCGAGATCGTCCTGGAAGAGGAGTCGTCATGACCACCGAATGGGCGGTCGTCGCCGCCGCCGAGCAGTTCACCCTCGACCCGCGCAACAGCGGCGAGCTGACGTTCACCGTCTCCAACCCGGGCAACGCGCCGGACACCGTGGTGTTCGACGTGGCGCCCGGTGACGGCTCCCAGCGGGCGTGGTTCACCGTCGCCGAGCCACAGCGGGTGGTACAGGGGCAGGGCTCGGTGTCGTTCCTGGTCAAGCTCGCCGTGCCCGCCGGCACCCCGCCTCGGCGTTACGACATGACCGGGTTCGCGTACTCGGCGAACACCGCGCCGGAGGAGAGCTCCCGGTCCAGCGGTCGGGTCACGTACGAGGTGCGGGCGGTCGCGCCGCCCCGGCGTACCCCGTGGTTGTGGATCGCCGCCGCGGCGGCGTTGGTGCTGGTGGTCGCCGGCGTGGCGGTGGTGCTGCTGACCCGCGACGGCGAGCCGGCTCCCGGCGAACCGCGGGTGGTCACCATCGAGGCGGAGAGCCTGGTGGACGGTGCGGTGGTCGAGTCGCCGCGGACCAGCGGGGCGGTCGTGGGGGCGCAGCCCAACTGCTGCGGGGTGACCTGGTCCGGGGACAAGCAGTTGTTCTTCCAGGGGTTGGCCATCGGCGATCAGGTCACCGTGACGGTCCAGATCCCGGCGGACGGCACCTGGCGCTTCGCGGCGACGCGGACCACGTCGTTCGACTACGCCAACACGGTCTTCGCGATCGACGGCACGCAGGTCGGCGGGGCGTTCCTCGGCTTCACACCGAAGGTGCAGACGACGGAGTTCCTGGACGTCGGCACGGTCCGGCTGACCAAGGGCCCGCACCGGGTCACCCTGGCGGTGGTGGGCAAGACGCAGGGCACCAACCGATACTTCGCGGGCGTCGACGAGATCCGGTTCACCGAGCTCGTGGCGCAGGCCGTGGCGCGATGAGCGGCCGGCAGAAGGCGCTGCTGGCGCTGTTCGCCGTGCTGCTGGTGGCGCTGTTCGTGGTAGCTGTCGGCGTGGGCGGCGACGACCGGGGCGATCCGGGGGCCCGGCACGGGCTTGTCGACCGGTTGGCGGCGCTGGGCGGCGAGCGGGCGGCGGTGGACCCGGCCACCGTCGACGCCGACTGCGCCGACGGAACGGGCCGGTTGACGTTCTCCGGCAGGTGCGTGGTGCGGGTCGCCGACCCGGGCGGGCTGCGCACCCTGGTGCTGCGCAGCGAGGCACGGTTCACTGTGGTCGCCCCGGCGCCCGGCGACGCCGACCTCACCATCCGCGACGAGGTCGAGCCGGCGCCCGACGGCACCGGCGCGGTGGCGAAGGTCGCCGTCGACCAGGCCACCGAGGTGGGCCTGACCTGCCCCGGCCTCGGTGGCTGCACCGTCGTCGTGGCCACGTCCTGACCTGATCACCGTGGCCGGGGACCTGGCCGGAATTGGAGGGTGCCGCCGTGGGTGACCTGCGTAAGCCGTTCCTGCTGCTGGCGATGCTCGCCATCGTCCTGGTGATCGGCGTGGAGCTGGGCGCCGGGCTGCTGCTGGGCGGCGCCGACGCCGGCGCGGCCCTCGCGGACAGCGCCGGATCGCTGGACGTGGACCTCGACGACGTGTCCGGGGTCAGCGAGCCGTCCGGCCGGGGCACCGGCTACCTGGCGTTGATCGACGTGGTGGCGGTCTGGAGCACCGCGCTGTTCTGCCTGGGCATGCTGCTGCCCGAACGCGTCCAGGGCCGGGTGCAGGGCGTCGCCAGCCTGATCTTCTCGATCATTCTGATCATCGTCGGACTGGTCGCGCTGGTCGTCGCGTTCGTGGAACTGTCCATCATGGTGTCGCTGTTCCTGGCGGTCCCGTTCGGCACGCTCGCGTACCTGGCGCTGTGGGGGTTCTTCCCGGTCGGTGACGCGGCGCTGCTGCTGGGGCTGGTGCTGCTGCTCAAGCTGGTGTGGGCCGGGCTGCTGGTGCTGGCCCAGCCGCGCTTCCTGCAGAACAAGGGCCTCGTCCTGCTGATCCTCACCACCCTGCTGTGCACCGTCGTCCTGGAGTTCCTGCACCACCTGGTGCCGGTGATCCTGGTCAGCATCGTCGACGACGTGGCGGCACTGGTCTTCGCGGTGATCGCGATCATCTGGGGGCTGGTGCTGCTGATCGGGTCGATCCCGGCGATCGTGAAGGCCATCCGGGTCACCGCCGCACTGCCGGCCCGTTGAACGTTTGCGGTATCGGCAACGGCAGGCTCATTTGTCTGTGACCCTGACGGCGTGGACAGGACGCCGCAGTGCGACGCAGTGGAGCTGCGCGTGCACGGCATCTCCGGAGTCAGCGCGGAACGGATTCTCGACCACCCGATCGTGGTCCGCGTCGCCGGGGACCCGCACGCGGGCTTCTTCCGGCCCCGGCCCGCGAGCGGCGTCGCCGGCGGGGCGACGGCCGGAGTCGCCGTCGAGGCGTACCGGTGGGGTTCGCTGACCGCCGGGGCGGCGGTACGGACGGCCTCGATGTTGCTGTTGCTGCCCTTCATGCTGAGCAACCTCGCGATCTGGCTGCGACCGCCGGGGCGGGACCGGTGGGGCCTGCTCGGCATGCTGTGCCGCCTGCTCGCCGGCACCCTCACGGCCACGTTCGTGCTGGCGATCGTGGGTGTCGCACTGGACCTGGTCGGCTGGCAGTGCGTGCCGTACCCCGGGTGCCGGGCCAGCCGCCCCTACCTGGCCTGGCTCTACGCGCTCCCGTCCGGCCCCCGGTTGGCTCTGCTGTCGGTCGTCCCACTGCTGGCGCTGCGGACCGTCTGGGCCATCGGCGCCCGGTCGGCGCGGGCCTTCGAGGGGTTCGGCCCGCCATCGGCGCAACCACTCAGCGGCGCTCGGACCGAGCGCCTCGCCGATGCCAGCTTCTGGCACGACGAGCAGACCACCGGTTGGCTGCGTCAGGTTCACGTGGCGCTCGGCGTCGGGACTCTGAACGTGGCCCTGCTCGCCGGCGTCTCGCCCGGTGGGGTCGGTGCGCCCGGTCACCTCGCCCTGTTCGGCGTGGCCGTCGGGCTGCTCGTGGTCGGCGTGGTCCTGCTCGCCCTGCCCACTCCGGCCAACCCGGCGAAGGCCCGACGGGTCCTGCGCCCCCTGTGGGCGGCCACCGCGGGGGTGACCGCGCTGTGTCTCATCTCCGCCGTGCTGGCCGGCGCGGCGCCGTCCGGCTCGGGCAAACTGCCCGGGTACGAGGGGGCCGCCGCCGGGGTGGTCGCCGCGCAGGGCGTCCTGCTCGTCGTGCTCACCGTCGTCACGTACGTCCGCCAACGTGCTGCCCGCGGCGACGACCGCCCTCCTCTGCGCGGGCTCGGCACTCCGATCATGGCGGCCGCGTCGGCGAGCGTCGGCGCGGCCTTCACGGCCACCCTGGTCTACCGTGTCGCGGACGTCCTCGACCACGGCGACATCCCCGATCCGATCCGGCCCAACGCGCCGATCGTCGGCCCGCTGGATCCGCCGGTCGCCTACTGGTGGGCCGCGCTCGCCGGGCTCGCCGCGCTGCTGATCGGCGCGGCGGCGACCTCGGCGACTCTCCTGCTGACCCGGCGTCGGCGACGTGGGCTGGCGGCGCGGATCATCGAGCGGGACTACCCGGACGTGCCGGCGGAGGACGCGAGCCGGCTGCGCCTCGTCCGGGAGGCCATCGCGCGGTCCCGGTTGACCGAGGAACTGGGCCCGGTGCTCATCGCGTTCCTGGTGATCGCGTCGCTCGGGCTGGCCACCGTCGCCTTCGACGTGATCGGGATCGGTCCCACCCAGCTCGCCGCCCGCCTCGGCGGGCACGGCGGCGCCCTCGCCGTCCTCGCCGCCTACGTCACCGACGCGGGCGTCTGGGTGATCAGCCTGATGGTGATCTGCCTGATGGTGCTCGGTTTCCGCGCGTACCGGTCGTCCCAGACCCGCCGAATGGTGGCGGTGCTGTGGGACCTCGGCACCTTCTGGCCCCGCACCGTCCACCCGTTCGCGCCGCCCTGTTATGCCGCCCGCGCGGTCCCGGAGCTGGCGAAACGGATCACCGGGCTCACCGCGCGAGGGCCGGTGGTCCTCTCCGGGCACAGCCACGGCTCGGTGCTCGCCGCCGCCACGATCCTGCAACTACCGCCGTCCGTGCGGGCCAGGCTCTCGCTGTTGACCTACGGCTCACCGCTGCGGCGCACCTACGCCCGGCTCTATCCGGCCTACCTGGGGCCGGAGACGCTCTGCGACCTGGGCGGGCGGATCGGATGGCGGTGGCGCAACCTCTGGCGGGACACCGACCCGATCGGCGGGCCGACCTTTCCCCGTGCCCCGGGCACCGCGCCGCCCTGCGCCGACCCAGCGGCCGGAGACGTCGACATCCGACTCCGTGATCCCCGCAGTCTGACCATCGACCCGGCGGACACCGTGCCACCTCCGATCGAGCGGCACTGGCCCTACCACACCCAGGCCGCGTACCAGGTGGCGGTCCGCGAGCTGATTGACCGGTCCCGCTGAGCGCACCGCCCGGCCCACCGCGGCGTGCCGGCTCCCGCCGGCCGGCACCGGTTCACTCCACCTTGGTGAGGAGCGGCTTGCCCTTCTCGACGACGTAGGTGGCCAGTTCGACAGCTACGGAGTTGCCGACATTGCGGGCCTGGTGGTGGACACCGTAGGGAACGGTAAGAGCATCACCGGCATTGCACACCACCGGCGGCTGGCCCTCGAGCGTGTACTCCAGCGACCCCTGGAGCACGCAGATGATCTCCTCGCCGGGGTGGAAGTGCTTGAACGGCGGCGAGTCCGGGGTGAACTCCACCCGACTCTGGATGACCTCCCGTCCAGGAATGCTGAGATCGTGTCGCTGGAGGTCGACGCGCCACAACCCGGGCGCTCCCTCCACAGCTGTCGGGCTGATGCCCTGCGGCCGATCCGCTCCGCTCATCACGGCCCCCTGTAAGCCGTCGCGCAGACGGCACCCGCTCCGGTTGGCGTATCCGCTCGAGGATATGGGGCTGCCGACCGGTCCGGGGCGAAGATGACCGACAAGGCGGCACCGGGACGTGCCGGCGCACGTCCCGGGCCGCCACGACCCGGTCATCGCCGAGCCGAGTCCCACCAGGCCAGATTGGCGGTCGCCTGGGCCACCGGTTCGATGATCTCCCACACCTCGGCAATCGACCCGTCGGCGATCCGAAGGACGTCAACGACCACGATCTCCGGTCCGCCGTCGGGCAGCCGACGCCGCGAGTGCACCACGACATGGTCGGTGTCGGCCAACAGGTGGAGGACATCGACCCGCATGCCGGCGGTCGGACCCAACGCGGCCCGGACCGCAGCGAGCCACTCCGCCTTGGTGGAGCGGGTCGAATCTGGCCGGTGGTGGATGAAGTCGTCGCTCAGAAGCGCGGCGAGCGCGTCGACGTCGCCCGTCTCGGCCAGCCCCGCCAGCGCCCGCTGGACAATGATCTTGTTTTCGGTGGTCACGGGAGCAAGTGTTTCGCCGGCCCCGGTGGTTGTCGATGACATCGCACTTCATGGCGTTCGGCGCGAAGCTGAGTACGCTCATGATCATGTGTGCGGTCGGGGACCTCCTGCGGCAGTGGCGGCGACGCCGGGGGCTGAGCCAACTCGACCTGGCGATCGCCGCGGACGTCTCGGCCCGGCACGTCAGCCTGGTCGAGACCGGCAAGTCCACGCCCAGCGCGGACATGATCCTCCGGCTCGCCGACCAGCTCCATGTGCCACTGCGTGACCGCAACCGGTTGCTACTCGCCGCGGGCTTCGCACCCCGCTACCCGGAGCGTCCACTCGACGACGCCGCCCTGTCGGCTGCCCTCGACTCGGTCCGCAGGGTGCTGCGGGCACACGAGCCGTATCCCGCACTGGTCTTCGACCGGCGGTGGAACATCGTGCTGACCAACCGCGCGATCGACCCGTTCTTCGCGCAGGTAGCCCCCGAGCTGTTGCGGCCACCGGTGAACCTGGTGCGGCTGGGCCTCGACCCGCGCGGGTTCGCTCCCCTGGTCGTCAACCTGGCGGACGTACGCGCGGTGTTCCGCAGCCGGATCTCGCGGCAGCTCGCCAGCGCTCCCGACCCGGAGCTGACCGCGCTCTACGAGGAGTTGCTGAGTCCCGAGGACCCGGTCGGCCAACGGGTCGACGCCGACGTGGTGATCCCGATGATCCTGCGGATCGACGGACGTGAGCTGCGGCTGTTCTCGACAATCACCACGTTCGGCACCCCGATGGACATCACGATCGACGAGATCGCGATCGAGTCCTACTACCCGGCGGACCCGGAGAGCGCTGCCTACTTCACGAAGGAGTAGCACCGTCCGACCGCCCGGGGTCGGCGCTGGCGGCCAGGGCCGCGGCGGTGGTGCGGTCGAGCACCCCGTCGGCGACGACCACCGCGTGCCGGCCCCGCCGCCGGGTGCCGGCGGCGATGGTGACCGGCCGCTCGAACGCGAACGCCACCCCCACGCCCGGGTACATCGCGGTCCGCGTGAACCACCGGTCGCCGTCGCCGAGACCGGTGAGGACCAGGGTGTACGCCCGCCCGTCCGGCCCGGTGCCGGTAAGGGCGACCCACGGCTCGACGGAACCGTTCACCGCCTCCTCCCCCGTCGCGGAGGCGCTGAACACCGACGCGGGCGCGGCTGAGACCGCCCGCCAGAAGAACCCGCCGTACCCGGCCCGGTCCGGACGCCCGTTCGTGGTGGGGCTGCCCAGCCGCACGTCCTGCCCGGCCGGGGCCCGCAGCGTGTAGTCCACGTCCAGCCGCCAGGCCGGCACGTCCCCGGTCACCGCGACAGCGCTGAGCCGACGGTCCTCGGTGAGCAGCACGGCCGCCTGCGGGTCGCGCCACTCGAGCCGGTGGGCCAGCCGGTCGGCGGACCGCTCCGACCACCCGGTGTGCGCGATCCGCCCGTGGTCGTCACGCCAGGTGTAGCCGACGTCGCGCACGTAGCTGCGCCCACCCCAGAGGTTGGCGCCGTTGACGTCCGCCACGGCCAGGGAGGCGCCGAGGTGCCAGACGTGGTCGGCGGGCAGCGCGTCGGTGACCACCGTCCCGCCCAGGGTGCGGACCGGATGCAGGTACGGCCGCGGCCCGTGCCGCGCGTCCAGCGCCGGGTCGACAACGTACCGGGCCACCTCCGTGCCCCCGACCACCAGCCGCGCCGGCTGCTCGCCGCCGTCGCCCGCCGGGAACCGGGACCCGACCTCGGTGCTCACTGTGCCTCCCGGTCGACGGGGGCCGGCCGCCGACCGGCGACGGCGTGCAGCGCGGCCACTGTGTACCCGGCGAGGATCGGCACCGCGACCGGGGTGACCAGCACGGCGAGCAGCCCGGCCAGCGCGGTCACCCCGGCGAGCGCGGCCCAGCGGGCGGGGGCGTCGAGGCAGGCGCGGGCGGCGGACCGGGCCGCCGCCCGCCACCACCCACCCCCGTTGCCGCCCACCTCGACGACGACCAGCCCGGCGTATCCGGCCAGGCCGGCCGCGACCAGGGCCGTCACCAGCAGCGCCGGCGGCCCGCCCGGCACCCGGCCGGTGGCCAGCGCCGCCAGGTCCGCGGCGAGCAGCCCGGCCACGGCGAGCGCGAGCAGGCTGACCGGCACGCCCGACAGCACCGAACTGCCGAACCGGCGCACTGTGGCCCGCGCCGACGGCCAACCGCCGGTACGCGTCCAGTCGTGCACCGCCGCGCTGGCGGTGCCGGCCGCCGCCGCCGCGGTGAACAGCGGCGCCGCGGCGAGGGTCAGCAGGATGCCGAGCAGCGCCAGGTCGGCGGCGTCGCGGGCGACGTCCCGCCAGTCCCGCCGACCGACGGTGTCCGTCGCCGGTTCAGCCCTTGATGCCACTGGTGTTGATCCCCTCGACGAGCATCCGCTGGAAGGCGACGAAGAACAGGAAGACCGGCAGCAGGGACAGCACCGACATGGCGAACATCGGGCCGACCGCGCTCTGGCTCGTCGAGTCGATGAACAGGGTCAACGCGACAGGCACCGTGTAGTCCTGGAGCTGGGACAGGAAGACCAGCTGGCGGAAGAAGTCGTTCCAGGTCCAGATGAAGGAGAAGATCGCCGTGGTGACCAGCGCGGGACGGCTCAGCGGCAGGATGATGTGCCGGAAGATGCCGTACGGGCCGGCGCCGTCGATCCGGGCCGCCTCGTCCAGTTCGCGGGGGATGCCCCGCATGAACTGCACCATCAGGAAGACGAAGAACGCCTCGGTGGCCAGGAACTGCGGGACGAGCAGCGGCAGGTACGGCCATTCGCCGCCGACCAGCCCGAGCGTCCGGAAGAGGATGTACTGCGGCACGATCAGCACGTGTTGCGGCAGCAGCAGCGTGCCGATCATGACGGCGAACCACACCCCGCGCAGCCGGAACCGCAGCCGGGCGAAGGCGTACGCGGCAAGCAGGCAGGAGAGCCCGTTGCCGACGACGGTGAGCAGGCTGACCATCGCGCTGTTGAGGAAGAACCGGCCGAAGCTGACGTCGAAGTTGGACCACCCGGCGGTGTAGTTGCCCGGGGAAAACCGCTCCGGCAGCAGGCCGACGTTGTTGACGATCTCCTCCTGGGACTTCACCGAGGTGCCGACCATCCAGATCAGCGGGTAGAGCACCACGGCGACGATCGCCACCAGGATCAGCAGTCGCAGCACCGAGCGACCGCCGGTGCGTCGGCGCGTGCTGGGCGCCGGTCCGGTCGGCACGTCGGCCGTCGGGGTCACCGTCACCGTCACCGGTCCTCCCCGTCGGAGTAGTGCACCCAGAACCGTCCGGTGCTGAAGAAGATCGCGGTGATGACCGCGATGGCGAGCAGGAACACCCAGGCCATCGCCGAGGCGTAGCCCATCTGGAGTTCGGTGAAGCCGGTGATGTAGAGGTTCAGCGTGTACATCAGCGTCGAGTCGACAGGGCCTCCGGTGCCGTTGCTGAGCACGAACGCCGCGGTGAAGCCCTGGAACCCGTTGATCGTCTCCAGCACCAGGTTGAAGAAGATCACCGGGGAGAGCATCGGCAGTGTGACGTTGCGGAACTGGCGGAACCGGCCGGCGCCGTCGACGGAGGCGGCCTCGTACAGCTCGGTGGGCACCTGCTTCAGCCCGGCCAGGAAGATCACCATCGGCGCGCCGAACTGCCAGATGGCGAGCACCATCAGGGTCTCCAGGGCCCAGTCCGGGTCGTTGACCCACGGTCTGCCGGTGACGCCGAAGAGGCTCAGCAGCGAGTTGAACGCCCCGTCGCGGTTGAACATGTTGACCCAGACGATGGCCAGCGCGACGCTGCCGCCGAGCAGCGACGGCAGGTAGAACAGCCCACGGAACAACCCGACGCCGCGCCAGGCGCGGTTGAGCAGCAGCGCCACGCCGAGCGCCGCGGCCAGCTTCAGCGGTACGGCGACCAGCGCGAAGGTCACTGTCACCCGCACCGCGTGCCAGTACGACGGGTCGGCGGTGAACATCCGCTCGTAGTTGGCAAGCCCCACCCACCGCGCCTCGGAGAAGGGGGTGAGGACGTCGTAGTCGGTGAAGCTCAGGTAGAGCGACAGCAGCATGGGGATCGCCGTGACACCCATCAGGCCGATGAGCCACGGCGACAGGAAGACGTACCCCGCCAGACCTTCGCTGTGCCGGAGGCGTCCGGGCCCACGCCGCTGGGCATGGGCCCGGACGGATCCGGGGCCGCGTCGGGTCGGGTCGGGCGCCGTGGTCAACGCCACGAACGGCTCCTCTCCTCGCCCGGTGGGGCGGTCAGGCGATGGCGGACGCGCACGCCTCGACGAACTGGGTGGCGGCCTCGGCGGGGGTGGCCCGGCCGTACTGGGCGTTCTCGGCGGCCTTGATCAGCTCGGACTTGACCTTGCTGTGTCCCTTGATCGGCACCTGCGGCGACGGGCCGAACTTCTGGGTCAGCTCGGCCTCGACGGCGATCGACTGCTTCATGGCGGGGTCGGTGGTGTCGTCGCTGACCACCCGGCGCAGGTCCAGGTTGGACGGCAGGCCCCGGTCGGTGCCGAGCAGCTTGACCACCCCGACGTCGTTGTTCAGGAAGTTGATCACATCGACCGCGACGTCCTTGTTCTTGCTGCCCTTGAAGACCGACCAGTACATCGAGGCGCGGGCCCACTGCGCGCTGGGGTCACCGGGATAGGCGATGACGCCCAGCTCGTCCTTTGTGTTCTTCTTCAGGTCGGGCATCTGGTTGGCCCACACCCAGGAGGTCGCCGACTTGCCGGTGACCACCAGCTGCTTGGTGACGTCGCTGGAGTTGCCCTCGTGGATGACGTCGGCGGTCGGGGTGGCCCTGCGGTCCCGGGCGCCCTTCCACAGCTCGAACCACTTGGTCACGTCGTCGGCGGTGAAGCCCAACTCCTTGCCCCGGTAGAGGTCCTTGCCCTGCTGGCGCAGCCACACCCAGAACGCCTTGTAGTCGGCGCTCGGGTCCTGGGTGCCGGGCACCCTGGTCTTCGCGGTGACCTGCTCGGCCCAGGCGATGTGCTGCTCCCAGCTCATCCCGGTGGTCGGCTCGGGCAGGTTGTGCGTCTTCAGCAGCGTCTTGTTGTAGACCAGGCCCTGGGTGTTCTCCCCGGCGGCCAGCCCGGCGAGCTTGCCGTCGACCACGCCGTACTGCCAGAGGCTCTCGGGGAACTTGGAGGTGTCCAGCTTCCCCGACTTCTGGTACGAGGTCAGGTCGAGCGTGGTGTTGCGGGCCGCGTACTCGGCCAGGTAGTTGTCGTCGATCTGGAACAGGTCCGGCGGGTTGCCGCCGGCCGTGAGGGTGGCCAGCTTGTCGAAGTAGCCCTGGTTGGCCTGCCAGGTCTTCTCGAATGTCACGTTCGGGTGCTTCTGGGTGTAGAGGGCCAGCGCGTCCTCGGTCAACTTGGCCCGGGCGTCGCCGCCCCACCAGAAGATGGAGAGCTTGACCGGGGCGTTCGGGTCGGCGGAGCCGCCGTCGTCGCCGCAGGCGGCGGCCCCGAGCATCAGCGGCGCGGCCACCGTCATGGCGAGCAGGCCGCGCAGCAGGCGCCGCCGAGGCAGCGGGGTACGGTCATTGCGCCCGACGGGCGCGTCAACGGTGGGGGGCGTTGCGGGGTGCATGTGCGCTCACTCCTCGGCATTAGGAGGCGACGGCGTCACCGGTGGCCGCGGTCGGGATGCCCGGGCCCGCAGGGCAATGCGGGTCCGGGCCATGCGATGAGGCCAGGGAACGTGCCGGTCGGGCGTGCGGGCCCGGTCCGGTCGAGTCGCGGATGACCAGGTCGGTCTGGAGCATTACCTGTGCGGTGGTACGACGGACGCCGAGCGCCGTGCCGGCACCGGGTCCCCGCGCGCCGCGCGGTGACTCGATGTCCTGTTGCAGCAGCATGTCGACGGCCGTCCGGCCGGCGGCCCCGGTGGGTGTGGCCACCGTCGTCAGTTTGGGTCGGGTGAGCCGGCTCAGGGTGATGTCGTCGACCCCGACGACGCTCACCTCCTGCGGCACCCGAACCCCGAGCGCGTCCAGCCCTTCGATGAGGCCGATCGCCATCAGGTCGTTGTAGGCGAGCACTGCCGACACACCGCTGTGTCGCACCTGCTCGGCGACGGCGGCGCCGCCGGTCTCGGTGGGCGCGTTCGGGCCGAGCACTGTCAGCTCCGCGCCGCCGGATCGGGCGGCCGTGCCGGCGGCGCGACGCATCTCCCGGTTGGTCCACGAGCTGCGTGGGCCGCCGAGCAGCGCGATGCGACGGTGGCCCAGGCCGACCAGGTGCTCGATCGCGGAGCGGGCGCCCTGCCCGACGTCCATCAGCACGCAGGGCAGGCCGGTCACCTGGCGGTTCACCACCACCAGCGGCACCTCGCGGCTGAGCTGCCCGATGAGGCTGTTGCTCATCCGAGGGCTGCACAGCAGCACGCCGTCCACCTGCTTGGCCAGCGCGTGGACCAACTCCTCCTCGGCGGCGGGGTCCTCGTTGGTGTCGGCCACGAAGACGTGGTAGTCGCGGTGTCGGGCCTGACTCTCCGCCGCCTTGATCAGCGGCGGGAAGAACGGGTTCGCGATGTCCGCGATGATCAGACCGATGTTGTGCGTACGTCCGGTGATCAGGGCTCGGGCGGCGCGGTTCGGCCGGTAGCCCAGATCCTCCGCGCAGGCCAGCACCCGGACCCGGGTCTCCGGGTTGACCAGGTGCGGGGCGGAGAAGGTGCGGGACACGGTGGAGATGTGCACACCGGACGCCCGGGCGACGTCCCGGATGGTGACTGGCACGGCTGGCCCTTCGTCCGATGTGGTGGCGGTCACGTGGGTGTGGCCCATTAATGCAAACGGTTGCGCCAGTGTCAACGGTCAATGGTTGCGGCTTTGTTGCGCCACCACTTCCCACGGTGACCTACTGCCTCTCAAAACCGGATAATTACCGCCGTTTGCATCGCCGTCGTTGACGCCATCGCATTGATCGTGATTACTTCATTGCAAACCTTTGCAGGATCACCGGGGAGGCGACAGCATGTCACCGAGAGCCGGCGGCCGGGTCCGGTACGCCGTGGTGGGCACCGGCGCGCGGGCCGAGATGTTCGTCCGGGCCCTGGTGCTCGACCACGCCGACACCGCCGAGCTCGTCGCGTTCGCCGACGTCAACCAGACCCGGATGGACACACACAACCGCTGGCTGGCCGAGCTGGGCCACCGTCCGGTGCCGACCTACCCGGCCGGCGATGTCGAGGCCATGCTGGACGCCGAGCACGTCGACGTCGTCCTGGTCACCAGCGTGGATGTCACCCACGACGAGTACGTGGTGGCCGCGCTGCGCGCCGGCCGCGACGTGATCACCGAGAAGCCGATGACGGTGGACGCGCCGCGCTGCCGGCGCATCCTGGACGCGGTCACCGAGACCGGCGGCCGGGTGACTGTCGCGTTCAACTACCGCTACAACCCCCTGCACGAACAGGTCCGCCGGCTGCTCGCCGACGGCGCGGTCGGCGAGATCGGCTCGGTGCACTTCGAGTGGCTGCTCGACGTGCGCCACGGCGCTGACTACTTCCGCCGCTGGCACCGCGACAAGGCGACCTCCGGCGGGCTGATGGTGCACAAGGCCAGTCACCACTTCGACCTGGTCAACTGGTGGTTGGCGGCCACCCCCGTGGAGGTGTACGCGGCCGGCCGCCTGTTCTTCTACGGCGACGGTGGCCGGCGGCACGGCTACGCCCGCGACTACGACCGGGCACACGGCTCCCCCGCCGCCGCCGACGACCCGTTCGCGCTGCGGCTGGACGCCCACCCCCGACTGCGCGAGCTGTACCTCGATGCCGAGGCCGAGGACGGCTACCAGCGGGACCGCAACGTCTTCGCCCCCGGCGTCACCATCGAGGACGACATGGCGGTGCTCGCCCGCTACTCCACCGGTGCCACCATGACGTACCACCTCACCGCCTACGCGCCCTGGGAGGGTTACCGGGTGATGGTCAACGGCAGTCGGGGTCGGCTGGAGCTGGAGGTCACCGAGAACGACTTCGTCGACCCGGGCACCGCCGGCGCGGTCAAGGGCGCCGCCCTGCACGGCGTCGACGCGCCGGCCGAGGGCGGCGGCGCGACCCTCACCCTGCGCCCGTTCTGGGCCCCGCCCCGGCAGATCCCCGTCGAGGGCCGCACCCGACACGGCCACGGTGGCGCGGACGCCCGGATGACCGGGGTACTCCTCGGTGGTCAACCCGACCCGATGGGCCGCGCCGCGACCGCCGACGACGGCGCGCTGGCCCTGCTCACCGGCCTGGCCGCCAACCGGTCCTTCGAGACCGGTCAACCGGTCCGGGTCGCCGACCTGCTCACCCCCCACTGACCAGGAGACGAGGAGCCCATCCCCGTGCCGACGTTCGACCACACCGACCTGCTCCTGCCGCCCGAACCGGGCCAGCGCGCGCTGGCCCGGGAGCTGTACGCGCTCGCGGCGGAGCAACCCATCATCTCGCCGCACGGGCACGTCGACCCGGCCCTGCTCGCCGAGGACCAGCCCTTCCCAGACCCGGCGCGGCTGCTCATCGTACCCGACCACTACCTGACCCGGATGCTGCTCAGCCAGGGCGTCCCGCCGGCGGACCTGGGCGTGCCCACCCGCGACGGCAGTCCGGTGGAGACCGACGGCCGGGTGATCTGGCGACGCTTCGCCGCGCACTGGCACCTGTTCCGGGGCACCCCGTCGCGGCTCTGGCTGGAGCAGACCTTCCGCACCGTGTTCGGCGTGCACACCCCGCTCGGCCCGGCCACCGCCGACACCGTCTACGACGAGATCGCGGCCCGGCTCGCCGAACCGGACTTCCGGCCCCGGGCGCTGTTCGAACGGTTCGGCATCGAGGTCCTCGCGACCACCGAATCCCCACTCGACGACCTGAGCCAGCACGCCAAGCTCGCCGCCGACGGCTGGGGCGGGCCGGGCGGCCGGGTGGTCACCACGTTCCGCCCGGACGACGTGGTGGACATGGAGTTCGACGGCTGGTCCACGAACGTGGCGCGGCTCGGCGAGCTGGCCGGCGAGGACACCGGCACGTACGCCGGCTACCTGGCCGCCCTGCGGACCCGGCGGGCCGCGTTCGTCGCCGCCGGGGCGACCTCCTCCGACCACGGCCACCCCACCGCGCGCACACTGGACCTGACGCCGGCCGAGGCCGAGCGGCTCTACGACCGGGGCCGGCGCGGCACGGCCGACGCCGCCGACGCGGAGGCGTTCCGGGCGCACATGCTCATGGAGTTCGCCCGGATGTCCCTCGACGACGGCCTGGTGATGCAACTGCACCCCGGCGCGGTGCGCAACCACAACCGCTGGCTGCACGCCCGGCACGGCCGCGACGTCGGCGGGGACATCCCGCAGGCCACCGAGTACGTGCACGCCCTCGCCCCGCTGCTGGCGCGCCACGGCAACGATCCGCGGCTGCGGCTGGTGCTCTACACCCTCGACGAGGACACCTTCACCCGCGAGCTGGCGCCCCTCGCGGGCGGGTACGCGGCCGTGCTGCTCGGCGCGCCCTGGTGGTTCCTGGACTCCCCCGAGGTGTTGCGCCGGTTCCGGGAGACGGTCACCGAGACGGCCGGTTTCTACAACACCACGGGTTTCGTCGACGACACCCGGGCGTTCTGCTCCATCCCGGTACGCCACGACGTGGCCCGCCGGGTGGACGCCGGCTTCCTGGCCCGGCTGGTCGCCGAGCACCGACTGCCGATGGACGAGGCCGCCGAGACCATCGTCGACCTGGCGTACCGGCTGCCCAAGCGGGTCTTCAACTTCGGAAAGGTGGACCGGTGACGGTGACCATCACCTCCGTCGAGGTGCACGACGTGCGGTTCCCGACCGCCGCCCGGGGCGACGGCTCCGACGCGGTCAACCGCGGCGACTACTCGGCGACGTACGTGGAGTTGGGCACCGACGCCGGGCCGAGCGGCGCGGGGTTCACCTTCACCAACGGCCGGGGCAACGAGATCACCTGCGCGGCGGTCCGGGCGCTCGCCCACCACGTCCGGGGGCGCACGATCGAGGAGATCACCGCCGAGCCTGTGACGTTCTGGCGTTCGCTCAGCGCCGACGTGCAGCTGCGCTGGCTCGGCCCCGAGAAGGGCGTCATCCACATGGCGACCGGCGCCCTGGTCAACGCGGTGTGGGACCTGCGGGCCACCCTCGCCGGCAAGCCGATGTGGCGTTTCCTCACCGAGCTGCCCACCGACGACCTCGTCGCCAGCATCGACTTCAAGCACATCACCGACGCGCTCACCCCCGACGAGGCGGCCACCATCCTCGACAAGGGACTGATCGGAGGGGATGGCCGGCTCGCGGAACTCACGCAGAGTGGTTTTCCTTCGTACACCACCTCGGTCGGGTGGCTCGGCTACCCCGACGACAAGGTGCGGGCGCTGACCCGGCAGGCGTACCAGGACGGCTGGCGGGCGATGAAGATGAAGGTCGGCGGTCCGCTCGCCGACGACGTGCGCCGGGCCCGGATCATCCGGGAGGAGATCGGCCCGGACGCGCTGCTGATGATGGACGCCAACCAGGCCTGGGACGTCGACGAGGCGATCACCGCGATGGGCGCGTTGGCCGAGGTGGATCCGTACTGGATCGAGGAGCCGACCCACGCCGACGACATCCTCGGGCACGCCCGGATCGCCCGCGCCGTCGACGAGCTGACCGGCGGGCGGTGCCGGGTCGCCACCGGTGAGGTGGCCGCCAACCGGGTGGTCTTCAAGCAGTTGTTGCAGGCCGAGGCGATCGGGGTGATGCAGATCGACGCGTGCCGGGTCGGCGGTGTCAACGAGGTCCTCGCCGAGCTGCTGCTGGCGGCGAAGTTCGGGGTGCCGGTCTGCCCGCACGCCGGTGGCGTCGGCCTCTGCGAGTACGTCCAGCACCTGGCGATCTTCGACTACCTGCGGGTGGGCACCGGCCTGGACGGGCGGATGATCGAGTACGTCGACCACCTGCACGAACACTTCGTCGACCCGGTCCGCACCCGCGGTGGCCGCTATCTGCTGCCCGAGCGGCCCGGTTACAGCGCCACGATGAAGCCGGCGTCGATCGCCGAGTTCCGCTTCCCGGACGGTCCGGCATGGCGGTGACCGTCGGCGCCCGACTCGGCCTGGGCGTGCTGCGCCGACTCCCCGTCGAGGCCCGCCCCCTGGTCCGGCCGGGCACCGTGCCGACCGGCATCGTCCATCTGGGGCTTGGTGCGTTCCACAGGGCGCACCAGGCCGTCTACACCGAGGCGGCGGTCGGCGCGGCCGGCGGTGACTGGGGCATCGTGGCCGTCGCGCCGCGCAGCGCCGCGGTGGTCGAGGCCCTCGCCGCCCAGGACAACCTGTTCAGCGTCAGCACCCTCTCCGCCGCCAGCAGCGGCACCCGGGTGGTGGGCGCCCTCAGCGGCGTGCGGCACGCGCCCCACGACCCGGACGCCGTGGTGGCGCTGCTCGCCGACCCGGCGGTGCGGGTGGTGACGCTTACCGTCACCGAGAAGGCCTATCAGCTCGACCCGGTGACCGGGGACCTGTCCCCGGACGCGGCGCTCGCCGCCGACCTGGCCGGCGGCCGGCCGCCGACCACGGTGCCCGGGTTGCTGCTGCGCGGGCTGGCCGCGCGGGCCGCCGCGGACGCCGGACCGGTGGCCCTGGTGAGCTGCGACAACCTGCCGGCCAACGGCCGACGGCTGCGCGGGATGCTCGACCAGACCGTCGGTCGTGCCGCCGGGGTGCCTGCCGGGCTTGTCGAGTGGGTGGCCGGCAACGTCACCTGCCCGGGCACCATGGTGGACCGGATCGTGCCGGCCAGCACCCCGGCGACGATCGAGGCGTCCCGCCGGGCGCTCGGCGTGACCGACCTGGCCGCGGTCGCCGCCGAGCCGTACGCGCAGTGGGTGATCGAGGACGACTTCCCCGGCGGCCGGCCGGGCTGGGAGCACGCCGGGGCGGTGCTCACCGACGACGCCGGCCCGTGGGAGCGGTTGAAGCTGCGCGCCCTCAACGGCGTGCACTCGGCGGTGGCGTACCTGGGCGCGCTGGCCGGGCGGGAGACGATCGCCGAGGCGCTGGAGATCCCGTACCTGGCGGACGTGCTGCGCCGGCTGATCGCCGAGGATGTCGCGGCCAGCTTCACCCCACCGGACGGTGTCCGGGTGGTCGACTACGGCGAGCAGGTCCTCGCCCGGTTCGGCAACCCGGCGATCCACCACCGCACCCTCCAGGTCGCGCTGGACGGCTCGCAGAAGCTGCCGCAGCGGATCCTGCACACCATCGTCGACCTGCGCGCGAGCGGCCGGTCCGCGCGCTGGGGGGCGTTGGTCGTGGCGTCCTGGTTGCGCTTCGCGCTGGGGTACGCCGACGACGGCCGACCGTTGCCGTTGCAGGACCCCCTCGCCGGGCCGATCCGGGCCGCCCTGGACGCCGGCGCGCGGACCCCGGCCGGCGCGGTGGACGCCGTCTTCGCGCTCCGCGAGGTCATCCCGGCCGAGGTGGCCGCCGACGACGAGGTCCGCGCCGAGGTGATCGCCTGGCTGACCGCGCTGGAACGACACGGCGTCGAGGCCACCCTGGCCGGTGCCCGGTGACGTGGTCGGTCGGAGCGCGGTGAGCGGGCTGGCGAGCGCGACGCCGCCCCGGGTGGCGGTGATCGGGGCGAACGGGCACGGCCGCTGGCACCGGCGCGTGCTCGCGCCGCTGCACGCCAGCGGCCGGTTGCGGCTTGTCGCCCTGGTCGACGTCCGGCCCGTGGAGGACGACCCGGTCGCGCCGGTGCCGCCCGGGGTCGAGGTGTTCACCGACCACCGGGCGATGCTCGCCGCCACCCGGCCGGAGGTGGTGGTGATCTGCACCCCGCCGCACACCCACCTGGCGATCGCCCGGGACGCCCTGGCCACCGGGGCGGACCTGCTGCTGGAGAAGCCGCCGGTGTTGTCCCTCGCCGAGCACGAGGAGCTGACCTGGGCGCTCGCCGCCGCCGGCCGGGTGGCGCAGGTCGGCTTCCAGGCGCTCGGCTCGGCGGCGCTCACCGCGCTGACCGACGCGTTGGCGGCGGGCCGACTGGGCACCGTCACCGGCATCCGCACCGTCGCCGCCTGGCAACGGCCGGACGCCTACTACGCCCGCTCCCCCTGGGCCGGCCGACGGAGTCTGGACGGCCGCCCGGTGCTGGACGGCGCGCTTGTCAACCCGCTCGCCCACGCGGTGATGCAGTGCCTGGCGGTCGCCGAGGCGCTCGGTGGGGCGACGCCCTGGCCGGTGACGATCGAGGTGGAGCGCTACCGGGTCCGGCCGATCGAGGTGGAGGACACCGCAGTGCTGCGGATCCTGTTGCGCGCCGGCCCGCCCGTGCTGGTGGCGGTGACCCTTGTCGCCGAGGAGTTCGTGGCAGGCGAGGTGGTGGTGACCGGTACGGCGGGACAGGCGGTGCTGGAGTACCCGACGGACCGGCTGCGGCTGCCCGGGGACGTGGTGACCCGCCGGATCCCGGGGCGACAGGGGCTGCTGGAGAACCTGCTCGCGCACCGGGCCGACCCGTCGGGGGTGCCGTTGATCGCCCCGCTGGCCCGTACCGCGCCGTTCACCGCCCTGCTGGACGCGCTGCGGGCCGCTCCCGAGCCGCGACTGCTCGACGGCGATCTGGTGACCGCCGTCGGGGAGGGCGGGGAACGGGTCCGCCACCTGCGGGGTGTGGTCGACGTGTTGCGCCGGGCCGCCGAGCGGGGGGCGCTCCCGAACGAGCTGGCGGTGCCGTGGGCGGTCGCCGCGTACCGCGCCGACCTGGCCCGCTAGCCGAACGGACAGACATCACCTGGGTGGAGACCCACCACCGACGAATGGAGAGAGTCGATGCGCGCAGTCCTCACCGGCGCCACGGTGGTCGCCCTCCTGCTCGGCGCCGCACCGGCCGCCGCCGCCCGCCCGGACGTTCCGTCCACCGAGCGGCTCTCCTGGCTGGCCCGTCACCTCGGCCGGCAGGCGCTGCCCGAGCGCGACGGCTGGGCGGCCGAGGGCCCCGGCACCACCGGCGGCTCGGCGGCCACCCCCGAACGCACCCGGGTGGTGCGCAGCCGGGCCGAGTTGGTCGCCGCGTTGGGCGGCGACAACGCCAGCAACGCCGCCGATGCCACACCGAAGCTCATCTACGTCGACGGCGCCATCGACGGCTTCGAAGGACCCGACGGCACGACGCTGAGCTGCGCCGACCTGGCCGACCCCGGGTACCGGCTGGACGCCTACCTGGCCGCGTACGACCCGGCGGTGTGGGGTCGGGTGGCGCCCGCCGGACCGGTGGAGGAGGCCCGGGTGCGCTCGGTGACCAACCAGACCCGGCAGACCCAGATCAACGTCGGCCCCAACACCACGATCGTCGGCCTGCGCGGCGCCCGGCTGACCGGGCTCACCCTCATGATCGACCGCGCGTCGAACGTCATCGTCCGGAACCTGACCTTCGTCGCCGCCCGGGACTGCTTCCCCGCCTGGTCGCCGACCGACGGCGAGGCCGGCAACTGGAACAGCCAGTACGACCAGATCTCGGTCCGTCGCAGCGAGCACGTCTGGGTCGACCACAACAGCTTCACCGACGGCGACAACCCGGACAGCGCCCAGCCCGTCTACTTCGGGCGGCCCTACCAGGTGCACGACGGGTCGTTGGACGTCACCCACACCGCCAGCCTGGTCACCGCCTCCTGGAACCGCTTCACGCGGCGGGACAAGCTGATGCTGATCGGCTCGTCGAACACCGTCGGCCCGGACGTGGGCCGGCTGAGGGTCACAGTGCACCACAACCTCTTCGACGGCGTCCTGCAACGGCTGCCCCGGGTGCGCTTCGGTCAGGTCGACGTCTACAACAACCACTACCGGCTCGGTGGGGACGGCTTCCAGTACGCGCTCGGCGTCGGCGTCCAGTCGGCGATCCACGCGGAGAACAACTTCTTCACACTCGACCCGACTGTCGACCCGGCCGACCTGCTCCACGACTGGGGTGGCACCGGGTTGACCGAGCGGGGCTCCTGGGTGCGCCAGGGCGCCGGGCGGGCCCGACCTGTGGACCTGCTGGCCGCGTACAACGCGGGCCACGATCCCGACCTGGCCGCCGACGCGGGCTGGACGCCCACCCTGCGCCGCGACCCCGTCCTGCCGGCGCCGCTGGTCCCACTCCTGGTGGACCCGCTCGCCGGGGCCGACCGGCTGCCGAGCTGACGGCTCGACCCGGGTCGGGTTCGCGGTCGGGTCGGCGACGTAAGGGCTCATCGATCTGGCGAAGATCGGCTATAAGTGACGCATGGACTTCCCGCCGCACCTGGGCAGTATGCCGATGCACGCGATCACCGAGATCCACGGCGAACCGGGCCTGCTGGAGCGCTTCCGGTTGGAGGTCCAGCAGTTCGACGACGCCGCCCGCGAGCGGTTGACCGCCGCGCTCGACCTCGCCGCCGAGCTGCACCGCGACGACCGGCGCGTCCGCGAGCCGTACCTCAACCACCTGCTGCGGGTGGCGATCCGGTTGATGCACCACTACCAGGTGCGCGACGTGGACGTGATCGTCGCCGGCCTGCTGCACGACGCGGTCGAGGACCACCCGGTCGAGCTGGCCGCCGGCGACGTCGGCGCCGACCCGACCGCGGCCGCGCTGGCCGCGCTCGCCGCGCGGTTCGGGACGCGCGTCGCGACGCTCGTCGCCGCCGTCACGAACCCGGTGTACGACCCCGAGCGGGACCGCAACACGCAGTACCGGGAGCACCTGGCGGTCAGCCTGGACCGCGAGCCCTGGGCCCGGGTGATCAAGGTGTCGGACTTCACCGACAACGGCGTCGGGGTGATCCACACGATCGGGCCCAAGGTCGTCTCGTCGGCCCGGAAGTACCGGCCGCTGGTGCCGCTCTTCCGCGACCTGATCGGCCGGCCGGACACCCCGTTGTCCCCGGTGGTGAAGCGGCACATCTTCGGTCAGCTCGACCTCGCCGAGGAGCGGTTCAGCGCCATCCTGGATCAGCCCGCGCACTCCACCTGACCTGCGATTTCATCACCCGACCGGGTTCCGTGACAATCTCTCGGATCTTTGCCGCACCCTGCGGCATTACGGTGGTTTTGCGTCAGTTGGGAGGCAAAAGTCCTCTCGATCGAAGTTTCTGACGTAACCCCGATCGAGAGGACTCGGACCATGCGCGACCTTTCTCGTCGCGATCTGCTCAAGGCGACGGCCGTCGGCGCCGGAGCGGTCGCCCTCCCGGGCATGATCGCCGGCAGTTCGGCGTTGGCGGCGGACGGCCCGTCCTTCGGTGACACGTCCCCGCCCGCCACGTTGACCGGCCGGATCGTCCGTCCCCAGAGCCCCGACTACGCGCAGGCGAGCCTCGGCTGGGACGAGCTGTTCGTGCGGTACCCGCTGGTCATCGTCTTCGCCCAGGAGACCCAGGACGTCGTCAACGCCCTCACCTGGGCTCGGCAGCACGACGTCGCGCTGCGGGTGCGCAGCGGGCGGCACAGCCTGGAGGGCTGGTCGAACGTCGACAACGGCATCGTGATCGACGTCAGTGAGCTGAAGGACGTCCACATCGACACCGCCACCCGCACGGCGAAGCTCGGCGCGGGGCTCAACCAGTCCGAGGCGATCACCGCGCTCGGGGAGTACGACCTCGCGGCGACGACCGGCACGGAGGGGACCGTCGGCCTGTCCGGTGCGACCCTCGGGGGCGGCTTCGGGTTCCTCACCCGCTACCTCGGCATGGCCTGCGACAACCTGATCGGGGCGGAGATCGTCGTCGCGTCGGGGGCCAACGGCGCCCGGGTGCTCGAGGTGGACCCGTGGAACCACGCGGACCTGCTCTGGGCCCTGCGCGGCGCCGGAAACGGCAACTTCGGGATCGTCACGTCCCTCACCTACCAGGTGGCCCCGCTGAAGAGCGTCGCCTACCTCCAGGTGACCTGGCCGGGTCTCGACGACCTGCACGAGGTCTTCGACACCTGGCAGCACACCGCGCCGTTCAGCGACCCTCGTCTCGGCACCCAGGTCGAGGTCCACCCGACCGAGATCCTGCTGTTCGCGGTGCTCGCCGAGGGTTCGGAGGCCGAGGCGAGGAGGCTGCTGGAACCGCTCCTCTCGATCGGCACGCCCGAGGTCACAGTGCAGATCGGCGGCTGGAGCGAGACGTACGCCGGGTTCCAGATCCCGAACGACGAAGAGCCGGCGAAGTGGAAGTTCTTCTCGCAGTTCACCAGGGAACCCTTCCCGGCGCAGGCGATCAGCATCGTCCGCCAGTTCATGGAGAAGTCACCGTCGCCGGACAGCAACTTCTTCACCCAGGCCTTCGGCCGGGGCGCCCAGCGGAAGGAGCCGTTCGGCGGCGCGGCGTTCCCGCACCGGGACGCGCTCTTCTACTCCGAGCCCGGCGTGGGCTGGGGCAAGCGCGGCGAGCCGGACAGCGACGACGCCGTCACCCCGATCGCCCAGACCTGGATCGCCGAGTTCAGCCAGGCGCTGCGCCCCTACGTGGACGGTGCCTACGTCAACGTGCCGAACATCGGCATGGCGGAGTGGGAGGAGGCCTACTGGGGGCGCAACTTCCCGCGGCTGCGCAAGATCAAGGCGAAGTACGACCCGCACAACGTCTTCCAGTACGAGCAGAGCATCCCGCCCGCGACACACTGACCGGGATGGCCGGCGGCGCGGGTGACCCCACTCGTGCCGCCGGCCAGCGCCCAGCACGGCGCGGGCGGGCCGGGTTGCTCACGAGCGATATACCTCAGCGTCATATTTATACCTCTGGGTCATATCGCTCATCGGACCATGCGACTCCGGACGCCGCCACCCGCCGTGCGACGTCATCGACCCCGCGGCTGGCAGCCGGCGCACCGCCGCGGCGCGGAGGGTGAGCGGGGCGAACGGTCAGAAGGGCGGGGCTTCCCGAAGGACGACGCGCAGCGGGTGGGGTGCGGTGGTGGCGAGATCGCCGAGCACGGTGAGCAGCAGGGCGTACTGATCGGCCGGCTCGTCGACGAGCAACTGACCGGCGTCGCCGACCAACAGGGTGAGCGGCCCGGCGTCCAGCCGGTCCCGGAGCACGTCGGCGAGGGCGTCCCAGGTGTGTCCGAGGTGGGTTGGCAGGGTCAGCGCGTCGGCCATCGCGGCGAAGAGCGCGGGCCGGGTCCGGGTCGCCGCGCCGGCCAGCATTACCGCTCCCGGCACTTCCTGCGCGTCGTCACGGCACACGGTCAGCCAGTCCGGCCATCGTCCGTCGTCCTCGTCGGCCATCACGTGTCTCCTGGTCTGTCGGGCGCCGAAACCGCAGGGCCGGCCAGCCGCGAGACCGCGACCGACCGGCCTGGGATCGGTCAGAGCCGGTAGAAGTCGGTGTAGTGGTTGGGTGAGAACCAGGTGACCCCGGTGCTGCGGTTCACCACGATCCGGTACGCGTCCCGGGCGGCGCCCTGGGTGCGCGGGTAGACGTCGTACTCGTAGTAGGTGGCGTTGGTCGGCAGTTGACCCTCGTAGTTGTAGAAACGACCACCGGCGAAGTTGGACAGGCCACCGCTCCACGAGTACCAGCCGCGGCTGGTCGGGAACCCCTTGGCGGCCCATCCGGAGCGGGCGGTGCGGGCGTCCGCGCAGCGGCTGACGGTGCAGGAGCTGTAGACCGCCGCCGAGGCGGAGTCGGCCAGCCCCGGAGCCACCACGGACGGGCCGACCAGCGCGGCGGCGACCATGGTGAGGAGCAGGGCGAGAGTGGTGGTACGCCGGCGGATCGCGCCGAGCGTGGCCAGCGGGGACACGAGGGTGGACACAGGCTGCCTCCAGACCAGTCGGGTCATCGATCCGCGTCACTATCGGATCGATGACCCAGTCTCGCCGTTGCCGGTCGACGACGACAGCCCCCGTCGCCCCAACCGCACCACAATGCTCGGTGAACCCCCGGTGCGCCTCCCTCGCGTCGGCGCGAACGGTCGGGAGTAGCGCGAGCATCCCGACGCTGCCCCACACGTACCCGCCTGCAGAGGGGGTGACCAGAGCGGCAGAGGCCAGCAGTGTGACACCGGCGTGGCGGCGGACATATCGGTCACCGGTTGTTAGCGTGGGTTGCGGATCCGTGACAGTGGAGGGGTGCCATGACGGACGCCCCCGATGGGAGGCCGAGGCCCGCGGACCAGTGGCGGCACCGGGGCATCCGCGGGCTGACCGTCGCCCGCGACGTGAGTGTCCGCGGGTGGCGGTGGTGGGCGCGGACCTGGGATCGGCTGGTCGCCGCCCTCCAGGACGAGGCCCCCGTCGGCTCCGCGGCCGACCCGTCGCCCTCCGGCCCGCTCGTCGAACAACGCGACGCGCCCCGGCTGATCGCGGTGCCCGCGCGCGGCTACGTGTACTCGTTCCACATCCGCGCCACGTTCGCCTGGTCGTCGCCGGTGAGCCTCCGCTCCGAGGTACTGAGCTGGTACGTGCGGTACTTCCAGCCCACCGCCGTGCAGCGACTGACCCGGCTCGCCGCCGACGCCGCCCGGGACCTGGCGCCGCACCGGGCGGGTGACCTGGAGGTGGCGCTGCAACAGGCGCTGGCCGACGAACCAGAGTGGACCTACCAGCGGGGTGACCTCGTCATCACCTGCCGCCCCGACGCCGCCGTCCGCCTCGACGAGCGGATCATGCCGGCGCTCCAGCCGCACGTCGACCGGATGCTGAAGCTGGAGTACCAGTTCGACGAGCAGCTCCGCAAGGCCCGCTACGCCGAGGAACTCAGCCGCCAGTGGACCACGATCCTGAGCGCCCACGCCGAGGACCAGGACATCGCCGACGCCCGCGACCACCTGCTCAGCACCCAGCGGGAAGCCGCGAGATGGATCACCGAACTCCTCCACCACCGCGCCGACCCGGTAAACACACCGCCGGCCCCACCCCACCAACGCCCCACCCCCACCTAGCCCCGCCCCCGCCCCCGCCCCGCCGCCCTCTCCCCACCCGCCCCGCCCCTCCCGCTCCCCCTCCCACCCACCGCATTCCATGATCAATTGATGAAAAGTAGGTCTGGGGCGCGTCTGGAACCTACTTTTCATCAATTGATCATGGGGGGCAGGAGCGTGCGGCGAGGATGGCGAGGGTTTCCCGGCGGACCTGGAGCGGATCCGCGGTGAGCCGGCGATGCGTGAACCGGACCACGAGGATCCCGATGGTCGCCAGAAGGGCGTCGCGGCGGAGGTCGATCTCCCGCTCGGCCGGATCACCGTGGCTGGTGGCGCCGTCCAGCTCGATGTCGACTCGCTCCGCTTCGGCGAACATGTCGAGATAGATGGTTCGGCCCGCGACCCGCACCCGCGCCTGTCGGGTGAACGTCGGCATACCAGGACCTGTGAAGACGTGGTCGTGGCCCCAGATCTCCAGTGGGCTGCGGCAACCAGCGGCGAGCCGATCTAGCAGACGCCGCAACGTCACGCGGTCGTTCATCCTCGGCACCTCGGCAACAGCGGCGACGAGGCGCTGCGGGGTGGTCAGCCGGTCATTTACCGCACGGATGAGCGGGCCCGGCCGGTCAACCGGTTCGAGCAACGGCCAACAGTCCACCAGAGTCCGGTCGAGCCGGGTAACCGGCACTCCCGTCCGGGTCACCACCTGCGGTGGCGCAATCGCGAGGTCGGAGCGATGGCGTACCACGAGGTGTGGCCGAGTCCGCAGGCCTGACCCGTTGGGCAGGTCGAGATGAACCGGCTCCCCAGGTGGTTGGCGGCGTAGGCCCCACACGTCGAGGGCGGTGAGGCGACTGAGCGCCGCCCGCCCACCGGCATACGCCAGAGCCGCCCGACGGGCCAACTCGGGCTCAACACGGGCCAGGATCGGCAGGTCGGCGTCCCGGGCGCGAATCAGCGCGGCGTCGACGTAGACCCCGGGCAGCACCGGAACCACTCGACCCGCACGCCAGGCGGTCTGGATCGTCCAGGCCGGCGCCACACGCAGCACGTCCTGTCGGGTGACCAGGCCGTCATGGCGTACGAGCAGAGCGTGCAGCCTCGGGTCCACGCGCCCACCCTGCCCCCGTGCGCTGTCCCGCCGGGGCTGCTGTGGACAGCGGAAGGCACCTGTGGACAGCGACCCGAGGCGGCACCGGCTGTGGTATGTACCCGTCGGGACACACGACCCCGCGTCCACTTCGTCTACCAGAGCCGTTGATCGGGCGCGGGAGGACAGCGATCTCCGAGCGACGGGACTGTCAGAGCGCTGCCCGGTGGGAGTGCGTCGGGCTAATGTTTGCCGCGGCGGTCGCCGTGCTCGCCTCGGATCGCGGTGCCTCTCGCGTGAGTGACAGGCGTCGCGACCATGCATGGCCGATCAGCGAAGCCAGCCGATGGCTCACGGATAAGCAGCTCGTGTCGCTTCCACGCTGCTCAGGTGCGCGCCGCCGGGACCCGTCCCTCGGCTGGACGCCGAAACTGCTCGACGCCTCCGCCGCGCACGCCGAGGCCGCCGCGGGCGGCCTGGTAGAAGTCGTCGCGGGCCTCGTCTGCCTGACGGACCATGGCGGCCAGGCCTTCCGGTTGGTCCGGCAGACTCCGCGCCGCCTGCTCCAGGTCGCGCACGGCTCGCCGCCAGGTGGAGGCCGCCCGCACCGTGGCCGCGTCACCGAGCAGCAGGACCGTCTCCCAGGTCAGGGTGTGACGCACGTCCGCCTCGGCCAGCCGGGCCAGCCCGTCCTCGCGGTCCAGGGCGGGCGTACGGGAGCCGGGGCGGTGACCGCTCAGCATCCCCAGGGAGAGCAGATGGATCTCCTTCACGGCACGAGTGAAATCGGCGTACGCGTCCAGCCGCCGCTCGTCCCAGCGGACAGTCTGGCCGCGCCGCCATCGGCCGCGCTCTGCGACCGTGGTGGCGACCATCGTGCCGATGGTGCCGAGCAACACGCCGAGCAGGGCGGGCAACTGCGTCAGAACGCTTTCCATGTGTCGAGCCTGTCATCCCGCCGTCGGGTCACCCTCGCCGTACTCGCCCCGGATCGGTAGGTAGTAGGCGGGTAGGAAGCCGGCGATGATGGCGACGCCCGCGATCGGCACGAACCCGCCGACGAGGATGCCGGAGCCGATCCAGATCAGCGCGAGCGCGAATCGGCGGCCGATGGCCCGGACGCCGAACGCGCCGAGGGTGGGGGCCAGCAGTTTGGCGCGGCGCAGATAGAACCAGATGATGTTGAACAGGGCCGCGGCCATCCACAGCGTGCTGCCGTAGACGAGGACGGCGGTTCGCAGTCCCTGCTCCGCGCGCAGCGCGCCGGCGAGGAGCGACGTGGAGAACGGCAGGAACGCGATGACCATCAGCAGCAGCGTGTTGAGGAACAGGATTCCACGGTCGACGTGTCGAACGCAGTCGAACATGACGTGGTGGTTGACCCATACCTGCCCGATGAGCAGGAAGCTCAGCGCGTAGGCCAGGTACGACGACCAGAGTGCCCCGAGGCCCCGCAGGAGGTGCCCGAAGTCCGCTGGCGGTTGGATCTCCAGCACGAGCAGCGTCACGGCGATGGCGAAGACTCCGTCGCTGAAGGACACCAACCGGCCCGGCTGACGGGTCAATGGGGACGTAACCCTTTGGGCATTCACGCCCTAATCATGCTATATGCCACTTTCGCGAGGCGGCACGCACCGACAGCCCAGCCAGGATCCCAGTCGCCGCCGGACAGCTACCACGTCATGTCCTGCGGATCGCCAGGATGGCCAGGGTCTCCCGACGTACCGCAGCGATCTCGTTGACCAGGCGACGGTGGGCGAACCGAACCACCACGATTCCGATGGTCGCGAGCAGCGCGTCCCGGCGCAGGTCGACTTCCCGCTGGTGCGGGTCGCCGTGGGTGGTCGCACCGTCGAGTTCGAGGTTGACCCGTTCCCGGTCGGCGAACTTGTCGAGGTACATTCGCGGCGTCGATGCACGACAACTCCGGGTCGGCTGCGCAGGCTGGCGCTCGCCGGTGTGCTGAGGTGCACCGGGTCACCGGCCGTCGACGGGCGCAACCCCCACACATCGAGCGCGCTGAGGTGACTGAGCGCGCCGCAGCCGTCGGCCCAGGCGAGGGCCGCGCGCTGCGCCAGAGAAGGGTCGAGCCGCTGATGGCAGGGGCGCCGGGTCGATCGCCGAGCAGGTACGCCCCCACGAATACCTGGGGCAGTACGCGCACCAGCTCACCGTTACGACAAGCCTGCCGCAACGTCCACTGCGGCACGACCTGCCGGAGGGCCCCGAGCGTCACCAGTCCGCCGCCGAGCTGAACCATCTCCCGAAGCGCCACCTGCACGCGAGGACCGTGCCGCCCCGCCCTGGCCTTCGGCAACCACACCCGCGTCTGCCCTGTGGAAACGCGTCCACCTGTGGACAACGACCCACCCAGCCTGATTTGTGTTAGCCACGCTGATCGCTGGCAGCTCAGGACGGATATCGGCGTGTCGAGTTGCTCAGCTGCCAAGGATCAGCAGGGACCCGAGCGGCCACCGCCGTGGCCGGCTCAGGCGGCGAGGGTGGCGTAGCGGCCGTTGCGGTCCAGCAGGCTGTCGTGGGTGCCGGCCTCGACGATCCGCCCGTGGTCGAGCACCGCGATCTGGTCGGCGTCGCGCACTGTGGACAGCCGGTGGGCGATGGTGATCGTGGTACGCCCCTCGGCGAGCACGTCGAACGCCCGCTGGACGGCCCGCTCGGTCTCGGTGTCCAGCGCGCTGGTGGCCTCGTCGAGGACCAGGATGCGGGGGTCGCGCAGCAGCGTACGGGCGATGGCGAGCCGTTGCTTCTCACCGCCGGAGAAGCGGTGGCCACGGGAGCCGACCATCGTGTCGTACCCGTCGGGCAGCCCGGCGATCAAATCGTGGATCTGGGCGGCGCGGGCGGCGTCCTCGATCTCGGCGTCGGTGGCATCCGGGCGTGCGTAGCGCAGGTTCTCCCGGACGGTGGTGTGCAGCAGGTACGTCTCCTGGCTGACCACGCCGACGATCACGGCCAGGTCGGCCAGGCGCAGGTCGCGCAGGTCGACCCCGTCGACGGTGACCCGGCCGGCGGTCGGGTCGTGCAGGCGGCTGACCAGTCCGGCGAGGGTGCTCTTGCCGGAGCCGGTCTCGCCGACCAGGGCGAGGCTGGTGCCGGCGGGCACGTCGAGGGTGATTCCGGCGAGGGCGGCGGTGTCGCTGCCCGGGTAGCCGAAGGTGACGTCCTCCAGGCGCAGGTGTCCACGGACCCGGGCGGGGTCGAGGTGGATCGGTTCGGCGGGGTCGGCAACGTCGACCGGCAGGTCGAGGTACTCGAAGATCCGGGCGAAGAGCGCCAGCGACGCGGTGAGCGAGACGCCCACGTTGAGCAGGCCCATCAGCGGCCGGAACAGGCCGCCCTGCAGGGCGGTGAACGCGACGAGGGTGCCGATGCTCAGCGTGCCGGCGGTGCCCGGCAGCCCGGCGGCGAGGTAGATGACCGCCGGTACGGCGGCGAAGATGATGCTCATCGAGGCCATCCGCCAGCGGCCGGCCAGTTCGCTGCGCAGTTCCAGGTCGACGAGTCGTTCCGAGGAAGCGGTGAACCGGTCGACGAGCGCGGGGCCGGTGCCGAGGGTCTTGGCGAGCTGCACGCCGCTGATCGACAGGCCTTCCTCGACTGTGACGTTGAGGTCGGCGAGTTCGCGTTGCCGCTGGGCGGTGATCTCCCGGCGCATCCGGGCGACCCGGCGGGTCAGCCAGATCGCCGGCGGCAGCACCACGAGCGAGACGAGGGAGAGCTGCCAGGAGAGCGCGACCATCGCCACGGCGGTGGCGACCACTGTGGTGAGGTTGGCGGCGACGGCGGTGGCGGTGGAGGTGACCACCGACTGCATCCCGCCGATGTCGTTGGTGATCCGGGACTGCACCTCGCCGGTGCGGGTGCGGGTGAAGAAGCCCAGCGACTGGCGCTGGAGGTGACTGAACACGTCGGTACGCAGCCGGTGCATGACCCGCTGCCCGACCTGGGTGGAGATCCAGGTCTGCACGACGCCGAGGGCGGAGGTCACGCCCGCGACGGCGACCATGCCGAGGACCAGCCAGACCAGCAGGGTCACGTCGCCCTGCGGCAGGGCGCTGTCGATCACGGTACGCAGGAGGAAGGGAGTCGCCATCGCGATGATCGAGGAGAGCACGATGATCACGGTGACCACGGCCAGCGCGGGCCGGTGGGGGGTGAACAGGCGGCCGATGCGACGTAGTGACACCTGGCGGGCCTGAGTCTTCTCTTCGGCGCTGAGGGCGCGGTGGCCGCGCTCGCGGCCCATCGGGGTGGGTTCCAAGGGGCACTGCCTTTCGTTCGGATATGCTGAGGTTACCTCAACATGAGGGAACAACCGCATTGGCTGCTACGGTATTCCGGTGACCGAGGACACCACCGGGACCGGCGACGACGACAGCCTGGCCGAGACGTTCTGGGCAGTGGCGTCCCGTCTGCGTCGGCAGACCCGGGAGTCGTTGGCCCCCTGGGACATCACCCCCAGCCAGTCCCGAGCCCTCGGTGTGCTGGGCCGCCACGGTGAGGTGCGCCCCGGCACGCTCGCCGAGCACCTGCGCATCGCGGCCCGCTCGGCAACCGAGGTCGTCGACGACCTGCAGGCCCGTGGGCTCGTCGAACGCCGACCCGACCCCGCCGACCGGCGGGCCACCCTGGTCGCGCTCACCGAGGAGGGTGAGCGCCTCAGCGCCGCCATCCGGACCGCCCGCCGGGCCGAGGCGGACCGCTTCTTCGGCCACCTCAACGACACGGACCGCGCCGAGCTGGCCCGCATCCTGCGCACCCTCCGCGCCTGACCGACGGCGACCCGCCGGCCCCCCACACGTCCGGCGGCAAACCCGCGCCGCAGAGGCGGGCGACCGGCGCCGCACACTCGGCAGGCCCGCCCCGCACAGGCGGGAGACCCGCCTCGCGCACACGCGGCGGGCCTGCCGAGCGGGTTTGCCCGCTCCGCGCACGGGTAGCCAGCGGCCCCGTCCGGTCGGCGGGACCGGCCGTCACCGGCCGGGGGCGAGGTGACAGGAGGATGCTCGTGCCGCTGGTGCCACACCCGAACCACCACCCCGGCTGATGTGCGGGATCAGCGGGGAGGCGCGCTTCGACGGCCGGCCGCCCGACGCGGCGGCGGTCACCCGGATGACCGAGGCGATGCGCTCGCGCGGCCCGGACGACGAGGGCCTGTTCGCCGACGGCTGGGTGACCCTCGGGCACCGCCGGCTGACCATCATCGACCTGTCCGACGCGGGCGGGCAGCCGATGGTCCGCGACGACCTGGGCCTGGCGCTGGTCTTCAACGGCTGCGTCTACAACTACCCGGAGCTGCGCGAGGAGTTACAGAACGCAGGGTACGCCTTCCACTCCACGAGTGACACCGAGGTGATCCTGGTCGCGTACGCGCACTGGGGTGAACGCTTCGTCGACCACCTGGTCGGCATGTTCGCGATCGGGCTTGTCGACCGGGTGCGGCGGCGGCTGGTCCTGGCCCGCGACCGGCTCGGCATCAAACCGCTCTATCTCGCCGAGTCCCCCGGGCGGTTGCGGTTCGCCTCCACCCTGCCCGCGCTGTTGCGGGCCGGCGACGTGGACACCGGCATCGACCCGGTGGCGCTGCACCACTACCTGTCCTGGCACTCCATCGTGCCCGCGCCCCGGACCGTGCTGCGCGGTGTGCGCAAGCTGCCGCCGGCCACCCTGCGGGTGATCGAGGCGGACGGGCGCAGCCGCGAGGAGGTGTACTGGCGACCCGACTACGTGCGGGAGCCCGCCGACGCGGAAATGGACGCCGCGGACTGGCGGGCCGCCGTCGGCGACGCGCTCCGCACTGCGGTACGCCGACGGCTGGTCGCCGACGTCCCGGTGGGCGTGCTGCTCTCCGGTGGACTGGACTCCAGCCTCATCGTGGCGCTGCTCGCCGAGGCCGGTCAGCAGCACCTGCGGACGTTCAGCATCGGCTTCGACAGCCGGGACGGCGAGTCCGGCGACGAGTTCCACTACTCGGACCTGGTGGCCCGCGCGTACGACACCGACCACCACCGGATCCGGCTGGCCGACGACGATCTGGTGCCCGCGGTCCGGCGTGCGGTGCTGGCGATGACCGAGCCGATGGGCAGCCACGACGTGGTCGCCTTCCACCTGCTCTCCGAGCAGGTGGCGCGGCACGTGAAGGTGGCGCAGTCCGGGCAGGGCGCCGACGAGGTGTTCGCCGGCTACGGCTACCACCAGCCGCTCACCGAGGCGCCCCGGCACAGCGCCGCCGAGACGTTCGCCGCCGCGTTCTTCGACCGCGACCACGACGAGCTGCGCGCCATCGTCGGCCCGGCGTACGCGCTGGAGCACGACGCCAGCCGGGAGTTGCTCACCGAGCACCTCGCCGCGCCCGGGGCGCAGACCGCGCTGGACGCGGTGCTGCGCCTGGACACCCACCTGATGCTGCCCGACGACCCGGTCAAGCGGGTGGACAGCATGAGCATGGCGTGGGGCCTGGAGGTGCGCACGCCCTTCCTCGACCAGGACCTGGTCACCCTGGCGGCGCACTGCCCCCCGCACCACAAGGTCGCCCAGGGCGGCAAGGGCGTGCTCAAGGAGGTCGCCCGGGAGGTGCTGCCCGCCGAGGTGATCGACCGTCCCAAGGGCTACTTCCCGGTGCCGGCGCTACGCAACGTGGACGGCCCGGTGCGCGAGCTGGTCGCCGAGGCGTTGCAGGCGCCCGCCGCGCGGGAGCGAGGGCTGTTCCGCCCGGAGTACGTGGCACGCCTGCTCGCCGAGCCGGACCGGGCCGGGGCGGCGGCCGGCAGCAACAAGCTGTGGCAGCTCGGCCTGCTGGAGCTGTGGCTACAGACGCACGACATCCGCTGAGCGCCGCCGGTCACCCGGTCGTCGTGCGGGCGGCCAGGTCGTCGAGGACGGCGCGCAGGTCACCGGCGCGCTCCAGCACCCGGCGCTGCCGGGTCGCGCCGGTGCCGTCGCGGCGCACCCGGGCCAGTTGCGCCAACACGTACCCCAGGTCGCCGTGGCGCAGCAGGGCCGGGGCGATCACCGCCATCATCTCGTCGACAAGCGCCCAGGCCGGCCGGGTGCCGCCGGCGCGCAGGTCGATCAGCTCGCCGTCGAGGCCGTCGTGGGCGGCCCGCCAGTGCGCGGCGGCGACCAGGCAGTCGCGGACGGGCGGGGCGGCCACCCCGGCGCGCACGTCGTCGGCGAGGGTGGCGACCAGGGACCGGACCAGCGCGGCGACAAGCACCGCGTCGTCCACCTCGGTGCAGACGTCACCGACCCGCACCTCCACCGTCGGGTAGGCCGACGACGGTCGGGCGTACCAGTAGACCATCGCCGCGTCGAGCATGATGCCGGCGGCGATCAGCTCGTCGACGGTGCGGTCGTAGTCGACGGCCGAGTCGAAGTACGGCGTCGGGCCGATGCTGGGCCAGCGTTCCAACTGCATCGAACGCCAGCTCGCGTGTCCGGTGTCGTACCCGTCGTGCAGCGGCGAGTTGGTGGTGATCGCCTGGACCACGGGCAGCCACACCCGCAGGTGGTTGCAGACCCGCACAGCCAGTTCCCGGTCGGGCAGCCCGACGTGCACGTGGCAGCCGCACACCGCCGGGTCGTGCGCCACGGGCCCGTACCGGCGGGACATCGCGTGGTAGCGCGGTTCGTCGGGGACCGTGCGGTGCGGTTCGGCCACCGGGGTGGCGCCGACGGCCACCAGTCGGGCCCCGGCCGCCGTGGCGGCATCGGCGGCGGAGCGGCGCAGCGCCACCAGGTGCGCGCGCAGTTCGGTGAGGTCGGCGCAGACCGGGGTGACCATCTCCACCATGCTGTGCCGGAACTCCTGGCGGCTCTGGTCCCGGGCGGGGCCGCGCAGCGCGTCCCGCACCTGGTCGGCCACCGGCAGGTTACGCCCGCTGTCCGGTTCGAGCAGCAGGAACTCCTCCTCGACGCCGAGCGTGAGGGTGGCCAGGTCGGGCACGATGCCGGCGGTCGCCGAACGGTACGCCATGGCGCCTCCCCTCCACTGCTGCGGCCGGCGCCTCGGGTTCCCGTCCCGACCCGAGGGCAAACGCCTGCTCAGACGTGTTGGCCGCAGTGTGGATGCGCGAGTTCGCCACGCACCGCTGTGGCAGGCACGTGGTGGTCACCGATCGACGATGCGGCCAAGAAAGCGCTCACCAGCCTCGGCGATGTCGTCGGTGGTCCACTCGAGGGCGGGCGCGGCGGCGGTGATCTCGGTCATCGCCATGCCCGGTAGGTGTGTTTCCTGCCAGCCGGCGACAAACCACACCTTTTCCTCCTCGGCGAGCGCCAGCGCAGCGTCGTTCAGTGCCTGCGCCGGGTGGGGTAGCCAGAGGCGGAATCGATGGGTGTGCGGAGGTTCTGGATACACCCGCGCGCCGGGAAGGGCGGTGAGCGCCGCGGCGACCGTCCGCGCGTGCCGCACATAATCGGGGATACGCGGCAATTCCCTGTCCAGGCCGGCGAGTGCGCTCAGAGCGGCTGGCCACTGCTGGAACACCTCGCCGCCGTAGCGGTGCCGCCAGATGCGGGCGTAGGAGGCGAGCTGCGTGGTACCCGCGAGCGCCGCGCCGCTGAGACCGCCGATCGTCTTGTAGAACGAGACGTAGGTGCTGTCGGCGAGGTCGGCGATGTCGCTGAGGGTGTGCGCCAGGTGTGCGGTGGATTCCCACAGCCGGGCACCGTCGAAATGGACGCGTGCACCGATGGCGCGCGCCGCGGCGGATGCGGCGGCGAGCTCGTCCCAGGAGGGGAGGACGAAGCCGGCGTCGCGCAGCGGGAGTTCGATGACGACGGTGCTCACGGGCTCGGCGAGCGCGGTGATCTCCTCGGCGGTGGGGTTGCGGAACGCGGTCGTCGGCCAGGTACTGCGCAGGCCGCTCAGGTGGGCATAGGCATGCCGTTCGTCCGCCTCGAGGTGGCCGAGCGGGTGGAGAGCGACGGTCGGGTGCCCGCTGCGGTCAGCGCCATAGCGCAACGCGACCTGCTGGGCCATCGTGCCGGTGGGGAAGAAGACGGCGGCCTCCGTGCCCAGCAGACTCGCCACGCGTTCTTCCAGCACGGTCACCGGGCCGTCGCCGTAGAAGTCGGGCTGATCGTCCAGATCACCACCGGCGTCCAGGTCGGCGAGCCGCTCCCTCATCGTCGTGGGCCGGATGCCGGAAAGGATTCGGTCGCAGGCGCGCAGCGCGGCCAGCCGACGCTGCCTCGTGTTGTGGGACATCGGCGGATCGTCGCAGTTCAGCGCGGTAGGGGCCAGGCGGTTTTCCGGAGCAATCGAGCAGCGTCGCGCGTTCGATTGCCGCCGAGCGGTCGCCACGACGACCGCATCGGCGTAACGGAGGAGTCGCTCAGCGGACGACCTGCCCCAGTCGGAGTCGGCCTGGCTGGACGACATCGGCGTAGGTCCCGAAGCAGGCTGCCCGCCCCAGCCCGGCCACCGGGATGCGGTAGTGCCGGGCCAGGGCGCTCAGCACGGAGAGGTCGGCCGGCAGCTCGGCCTGGGAGAGTCCGGGAATGACGCACCGTGGAGTGGGCAGGACCAGCCGGAGCACGACATCGCCCAGCCGTAGCTCCTGCCCCGGTTCTGGGTCACGCGGTGCGTCGATGACCAGGTTCGGGCGAAACCGCGCCGGGGCCACACCGACACCTCCCATGCGCTCACCCAGCAGAGACAGCGCACCGGTGGTCACGATATGAACGGCGCCGAAGTCGACGAACCGGCCGACCCGCCCCGCGCCCGCGATCTCCGTGATGGTGTCCTGACCGGGCCGGGCACCGGCCATCCAGTCCGGCACCATGCCGACGTCAGCAGGCAACGTCCGGTGCAGCCTCGCGTCGGGCGGCAGCTCCCGGCTCAGCCGCACCGGACGGCCCAGGTGGTTGCTGAGTGCGGCATCTGCCGCGGCGCTTCCGGCTCGCAGCGAGCTGCCGTCGACATGCAGCGTCACCATCGTCTCCGGGCCGTCATCCCGCACTGTCGTACCGACATCGAGCAGGCGACCCCACCTTCGTGGATGTTTGGCGCTGCCGACCGTCCCGTCGTGGCAGTCGATACAGGCCCACGTCCGGTCTCCACGCAGACCGGTCGGCTCGACATCAGCCGCCTCGAGAACCTCACCCCGGGCGCTCTTGAGCGGGTAACGCCGGAGCGCGACAACCGTCTGCACGACGATCATGTTGCCGCACCGCCGCGAGCGCCTCGGACACGGGTCACACGAGGAACATCCGCTCCTGCCGCGACCCGGAGCCCACCCGGAACCGGTGCCGCGACCGACGCCGGTAGTCATGCCGGCGGCGGTTGTGGGTAGACCCCGCCGTGACCGACGGCTTGCGGGTGGTCGTGGTCGGCGCCGGTTTCTCCGGGCTCGCCGCCGCGCTGGCGCTCACCCGCGCCGGCGCCCAGGTGCGGGTGCTCGAGGCCCGCGACCGGGTGGGCGGTCGGGTGCTGACCCGGTGGCTGCCCGAGCTCACGCAAGTGGACCTGGGGGCGCAGTGGATCGGCCCGACCCAGGACCGGATGTACGAGCTGGTCGCCGAGCACGGGCTGGCCACCTTCGCCTCGGCATCCGTCGGCGGACCCACCCTGCTCTGGGCCGGTCAGCGCCGGGCCGAGCCGCCGGCGCAGGTCGGCCGGGTGCTCGGTCTGCTCGACGAGTACGCCGCACGACTGGACCCGGCCGCACCCTGGGCGACGCCGGAGGCCGCGCGGTGGGACCGGACGACCCTCGGCGGGTGGCTCGCCACCACGGCCGGGGACGACGACACAGCCAACTACCTGGGACGGCTGCTCGCCGGCGGGCTGCTGGCCACCGGCGCGGACGAGCTGTCCCTGTTGCACCTGCTGTTCTACCTGCGCAGCGCCGGCGGGACCGGGCCGTTGCTGGGGATGGCCGGTGGCGCGCAGCAGGATCGGATCGTGGGCGGGCCGTCGGCGCTGGCCGAGCGGATGGCCACCGCCCTGCCGCCGGGCGCGCTGACGCTGGCCGCGCCGGTGCGGGCCATCGAACAGACAGTCGGCGGCGCGACCGCGTGGACCGACACCGGGCGCGTCGACGGCGATGCCGTGGTGGTCGCGCTGGCCCCGGCACTGGCCGGCCGGATCCGGTACGACCCGCCGCTGCCCCCGCTGCGCGACGGGCTCACCCAGCGCATGCCGATGGGGTCGGCGCTGAAGGTGCACGCCGTCTACCCGGAGCCGTTCTGGCGTGCCGACGGGCGCTCCGGGGTGGCCACCAGCAGCGCCGGGCCGTTCACCGAGACTGTCGACAACTCCACCCCGACCTCGCCGCTCGGGGTGCTGACCGGATTCAGCTACTCCACCGACGCCGCCACGCTGCGCGGCATGTCCCCCGCCGGGCGTCGGCGGTGCCTGCTGGAGGCGTTCGCCAGCGTGGTCGGGCCGCACGCCGCGGATCCGGTGGACGTCGTCGAGTACGACTGGTCGGCCGACGAGTGGACCCGCGGCTGCTTCTCCGGTGCGCTCACCCCGGGCACGTGGCGGACGTACGGTCCGCACCTGCGCGCGCCGGTGGGGCGGGTGCACTGGGCGGGCACCGAGACGGCCACCCGCTGGAGTGGCTACCTGGAGGGCGCGGTGCGCGCCGGTGAGCGGGCGGCGGCCGAGGTGCTGGCCGGTGGAGATCGCAACGACCAGGGCCGGCCCGGTCTCGGCGGGACCGGGCCGGCCTCGGCCCACGGTGCGACCCGGCCGACCCGGTCCGTTGGACGGCCGGGCCGGCGCGGGCGCCCCGGTCAGGGGTAGGTGGTCAGGTACACCGTCTGGTTGGCCGCGTTCGCGGTGCCACCGGCGTTGTTGATCACCCGATTGATGGTGCCGACGCCACCGAGCGAGACGGTGACCATGTTCGTGAAGCGCACGTTCGGGTTGGTGGGCACCTCGAAGGACCGTTCCTCGACCACCGCGGGATTGACGTTGAAGTAGCTGTAGCTGCCCAGCCCGAACGCCTGGTGAGTGGTCACCGAGTCGGCGACCTTGTACGCGGCGTAGCCCCGGGTCGACCCGTTCATCCAGGCCGCCTGGTTCGGCACGTCGTACGGCAGCTCGTTCTGGTAGAAGTACGTCCGGCCGCCGTTGCCGTTCCAGACCGTCTGGTACTTCTGGTAGTGCTCGACGAAGAGGCCGTACATGGTGACGTCGTCGCCGTTGACGGTGAGCCCGGTGTCGGCGGTGTTCAACGTCCACCCGGTCGGTACGCCGCTGGCGGCGTGGTCGGCCCGCCACAGCCACATGTGGTCACCGATCACGTTGTCGCTGTTGACGGTCAACGTGTTGGTGGCCTTGCCGACGTGTGGCCCGCCGATGCGGAAGAACACGTCGTGCAGCGAGGTCGGGTTGCCGGCGTGGCTCGCCGACGAACCGGACGGACCCACCTCCATCAGCACCGGCGAGTTGGTCGTGCCGGCCTCGAACATCAGGCCGGCGACCTTGACGCCGTCCACATCGGCCACCCGCATCCCGACGCTGCCGTTGTCGGCCTGGATGGTGGCCAGGCCGAGGCCGAGGACCACAGTGTCGGCCCGGTTGACCTGGATCGGCTCGGTGACGTGGTGCACGCCCGGGGTGAAGAGCAGGTGCTTGCCCTGGGCGAGGGCCGCGTTGATGGTGGCGGCGCTGGTGCCGGCCTGGACGACGAAGAACTGCGACAGCGAGATGGACGAGCCGGCCGGCGTCTTGTTGTACCAGCTGGTGCCCGTCGAGTTGGTGCGCAGCGCCGGCACGAACACCCGGTACTCGCCGGTGCCGTCGACGTAGAGGAACGGCTTCTCGCGTACCTGTGGGGTCTGCGCGATGACGGTGTGCGACGGGTTGGGGAAGCTCGGCGCGGGTGCGCCGGTGACGCCCTGGAAGACCATGTTCCACACCGAGCCGGTCCAGCCGTTGCCGAACTCGCTGTTGCGGGAGTACCACTGCTGCTGCGAGCCGGAGACGACCAGGCCGTCGATGCGGGTGTCGGCCAGCAGTCCGCCGCTGGACCAGCCGTCGCCGCCGTTCCAGAGTTGGATCTGGTTCTGCCCGCCGCGCAGGTGCATCCGGCGGTACGGGGCGGCCTGGGACACCGCCCACCGTTCCACTGTCTGACCCGCGGGCAGGGTGACCGAGAGGTTCTCGGCCGCCCGCCAGAAGTTCTGGGTGGCGTTGCCGCCCATCCAGAACGCCTCGGTGCGGACGTGGCCGTTGAGGTTGACGTCGTCCGGGCTCATCCCGAGGCCGGCGACCTGGGTGAAGAAGCCGAGGTTCACGTCGGCGGTGTAGGTGCCGGGCTTGAACAGCACCGCGTAGCGCTGCGGGCCGAACTGGTTGGTCTCCTGCTGGGTGAAGAGCGTGTTCAGTCGACTCTGGATTGTCGACGTCGGGGTGCTCGGGTCGAAGACGAACGTGTTCGGCCCGAGGTTCGGGTTGCGCGGGTCGGTCCCGTCGACCGGCGGCTCACTGGTCCCGCCGGTGGTGTTCACGGCCAGCTCCCACAGCGAGTAGCCGTAGGCGGTGGCCCGTGCGGTGCCGTACATCCGCAGGTAGCGGCCACTGCCGCTGACGGTCAGCGACTGGGTGCCCCCGGTGCCGGTGGTGGTGGAGTAGATCGTGGTCCAGGTGGCGCCGTCGGCCGAGGTCTGGAGCTGGAAGGCCCGCGCGTACGCGGCCTCCCAGGTGAGCACCACCCGGCAGATCGTGCGGGTGCTGCCCAGGTCGACGCGCAGCCACTGGGGGTCGCTGGCGGCGCTGGCCCACCGGGTGCCAGTGTTGCCGTCGACGGCGGCGGACGCCGCGAGGCCGGCGTCCTGGGTGGACGACGCGGTGGCGGGGCTGCCCTGCGCGACGTTGGTGCTGCCGCAGGTCGGCGTGCTGCCGCCGGTCTCGCCGTAGACCTGGAACTCCCAGAGCGAGTAGCCGTAGCCGGTGCCCCGGGCGGTGCCGTTCATCCGGACGTAGCGGCCGGCGCCGGTGACGGTGAGGTTCTGGGTGCCGCCGGTGCCGGTGGTGGTCGAGTAGATCGTGGTCCAGGTGGCGCCGTCGTCGGAGGTCTGGAGCTGGAAGGCCCGCCCGTAGGCGCCCTCCCAGAGCAGGTTGACCTGGCTGATGGTGGCCCGGCTGCCCAGGTCGACCTGGAGCCACTGCGGGTCGCTGAACGCGCTGGCCCAGCGGGTGCCGGTGTTGCCGTCCACTGCGGCGCTGGCGGGGGTGCCGGCGTTCTCGCTGGACGAGGCGGTGGCCGTCCGGCCCTGCGAGAGCAGGGTGGGCGCGGCCTGCGCGGGGGTGCTGGGACCGGCCGGGGTGAGCGCCGCGACCAGGGCCACGGTGAGCCCGACGAGCAGGTGTCGAACGGCCCGTCGGGGACGCGGGCGTACGGATGTTGCACGAGATGTCATGACATCGCCTGTCGATAGGGGGCTACGGATGCCGCGAGGGTGGGATCGGGCTCGCCCCGTGGTGCCGTGGATGGTGCCGCCGATGCGGCGCCGCGGGTCGGAGAGCGCTCTCGTAGGAGTGTTGCGGCGAGATTGCGGCGGCGTCAAGACATCGATCTATAACTTCGTTATTTATCCCGAGGATTCTTTTTGGGTAATTTGCCGTCGGCCCGCGGAGTCGCACCCCTCAGCGGCGGACGCCACCCTCGGTGAGGAAGCGGGCGATCGGCAGCGTGGCGGCGCCCAACGCCACCGCGTCCACGCCGAGGCGACACAGCTCGATCGACGCCTGCTCGAACGGTTGGCGCAACGCCTGCCGACCGGCGGCCTCCCGGACGGCCGGCAGCAGGTCGCCAAGCGCCATCGCCGCCCAACCGCCGAGCACCACCCGCTCCGGGTTGAAGAGGTTGATCAGGTTGGCCACGCCCGCGCCGAGGTAGCCGGCGGTCTCGTCCAGCACCCGCCGCGCGGTCACCGAGGTGTCGGCGGCGGCGACCAGCGCGGCGAGCTGGGACTCCTCGTCCTCGCCCGGCACGGCTCGACCCCGGCGCGCCTCCCGGTAGCGGTCGATGATCGCCTCCGCGCCCACGTACGCCTCCAGGCAGCCGCGCGCCCCGCACCGGCAGGCCCGGCCGCCGTACACCAGGGTGGTGTGCCCCCACTCCCCCGCGCTGCTGGACGCGCCCCGGTAGGTGGCGCCGCCGGTCACCACCGACGCGCCCACGCCGGAGCCGACGAGCGCGAAGACGGCGTGCCGGGCGCCCCGGCCGGCGCCGAACCACATCTCGGCCTGACCGAGGGTCTTCGCGCCGTTGTCGATGTGCAGGGGCAGGTCGGTGCCCGCGCCGATCAGCCGCTCCAGCGGCACCCGGTCCCAGCCGAGGGCCTGGGCGTGCACGACGGCCTCGACGCCCTGCTCCACGACCCCCGAGACGCCGATGCCGACGCCGAGCACGTCGCCGGTGGCCACCTGCGCCTGCCCGGTCACCGCGTCGATGCCGGCCAGCACGTGCCCGGCCACCAGGTCCGGCTCGGTCCGGGCCGGGTCGAGCGGGTACTCGATGCTGGCCAGCAGGGTCATCGCGAAGTCGAACAGCTCCACCCGGACCCGGGTCTCGCCGACGTCCACGCCGACCACGAAGGCGAAGCGGCGAGCGATCCGCAGCAGCATGCTGGGCCGACCGCCGTCGGACTCGGCGGCGCCGGCCTCGGCGACCAACCCCTCGTCGATCAGGTCGGCCACCACGTTGCTGACCGCCGGCTGACTCAGCCCGGTGCTGCGCACCAGGTCCTGGCGGGTGAGCGGGCCGTCGAGGAAGAGCCTGGTCAGCAGGGCGGACCGGTTGCGCAGCCGCACGCTGCGGTTGGTGGCACGCGCCAGCTCCACTCGACACCTCGTTCCCGTTGGCCGTTCGAGGCGACTGTAACCGCCCCGTGCTTGACGACCCACTGACCAGCCACTTTAATGACGACATAATTTAAGCCGTGATGTAACTCCCGGGAAACGCCGACGGACCCCGACGGCGCAACCCCGAACCCTGTCCGCAGCCGGCCGCCCGTCGCCTTCGACCCCTATCGGCGACGGAGGTCGGCGGACCCCCACCACGCACCGGAAGGGCTGACCCGTGTCGAGACGACACCTCGGGATATTCACCGCCGCCGTACTGGCCGCGGCCTCGCTGACCGCCTGCGGCGGCTCCGGCGACGACTCCGCCGCCTCGCCCAAGACGCTCACCTACTGGGCCAGCAACCAGGGCGCCAGCCTGGAGGCCGACAAGACGATCCTCCAGCCCGAGCTGGACAAGTTCGAGAAGCAGACCGGGATCAAGGTCACCGTCGAGGTGGTCCCCTGGTCGGACCTGCTCAACCGGCTGCTGGCCGCCGCCGCCTCGGGCAAGGGCCCGGACGTTGTCAACATCGGCAACACCTGGTCGGCGTCGTTGCAGGCCACCGGCGCGCTCGTCGAGTTCGACGACGCCGCCCTGACCGCCGTCGGCGGCAAGGACCGGATCGTGCCCGCCGCGCTCGCCGCCGCCGGCGCCCCCGGCAAGCCGCCGGCCGCCGTGCCGCTCTACAGCATGGCGTACAGCCTGTACTACAACAAGAAGGCGTTCGCCGACGCCGGCATCACCGCGCCACCGACCACCTGGGAGCAGCTCGCCGAGGACGGCAAGAAGCTGAGCACCGGCGGCAAGTGGGGCCTGGCGATCGAGGGGGCGAACCCGTCGGAGAACGCCCACCACGCGTTCACCTTCAGCCAGCAGTACGGCGGTGAGTGGTTCGACTCGGCCGGCAAGCCGACCTTCGACACCCCGCAGAACGTCTCGGCGATCAAGCGGTACATCGACTTCATGGCCGCCGACAAGATCACCAACCCGAGCAACGCGGAGTACGCGCAGAACCAGTCGGTCTCCGACTTCGCCAACGGCAAGGCCGCCATGCTGCTGTGGCAGTCCGCCGGCTCGAACCTCAAGACGCAGAACATGCCCGCCGACGCGTACGGGGTGGCCCCGGTGCCGTTCCTGGCCAGCCCGCCGGCCGGCGGCAAGAAGGTCAACAGCATGGTCGCCGGCATCAACATGGCGGTCTTCAAGCACACGAAGAACAAGGACGGCGCGCTGAGCTTCGTGAAGTTCATGACCAGCGACGAGGAGCAGACGATCCTCAACAAGACGTACGGCTCGCTGCCGGCGGTGAAGACCGCGGGCTCCGACCCGGCGTTCAGCGCCACGGAGCAGAAGACCATCCAGGAGACCCTGGTCACCACGGCGGCCCCGCTGCCGCAGGTGCCCGAGGAGAGCACCTTCGAGACCCTGGTCGGCACCGCGATGAAGGAGCTGTTCGCGGACGCGGCCAGCGGCAAGCCGGTCACCGAGGCCTCGGTGAAGGCGAAGCTGACCGACGCGCAGCAGAAGATGCGCTGACCCAGGCGTCACCGGTGGCCGTGGTCAGGTGCTGAGCCTGGCCACGGCCACCGCCTCCGAGAGGACCCCGATGGCAACCAGCACCACCGCGCCGGACGCCGACCGGCGCGAACCCCGGGCCGGGTCACCGGCCCGGGGGCCGGCCCGCCGGCCCCGCGGCCCCCGCCGCTCACTCCTGCCGTATCTGCTGCTCGCCCCGGCCATCGTGCTGGAACTCGCCATCCACGTGATCCCGATGGTCGTCGGGGTCTGGATGAGCCTGCTGGAGCTGACCCAGTTCCACATCCGTGACTGGTCCACCGCGCCCTTCGTCGGGTTCGAGAACTACCGGGCGACGCTCGACCTGAACAGCGCCGCCGGCAAGGAACTGCTGCACTCGTTCTGGATCACCCTGGCCTACAGCCTGCTCTCGGTCGGGTTCGCCTGGCTGCTCGGCATCGCGGCGGCGGTCGTCCTGCAACGACCGTTCCGGGGCCGGGCAATCCTGCGGGCGCTCTTCCTCACCCCGTACGCCCTGCCCGTCTACGCCGCGGTGATCACCTGGAGCTTCCTGCTGCAACGCGACACCGGCCTGGTCAACCACGTCCTCGTCGACCAGCTCGGGGTGCTCGGCGAGCGGCCGTTCTGGTTGATCGGCGACAACAGCTTCTGGTCGCTGCTTGTGGTGTCGGTCTGGCGCAACTGGCCGTTCGCGTTCCTCTGCCTGATGGCGGGTCTGCAGAACGTGCCCGGCGAACTGTACGAGGCCGCCGCGATCGACGGCGCCGGGTTCTGGCGTCGGCTGCGCTCGGTCACCCTGCCGATGCTGCGGCCGGTGAACCTGGTGCTGCTGCTTGTGCTGTTCCTGTGGACCTTCAACGACTTCAACACCCCGTTCGTGCTCTTCGGCGGCTCCGCCCCCGCGCAGGCCGACCTCATCTCCATCCACATCTACCGCAGTTCCTTCAAGACCTGGGACTTCGGCTCCGGCTCGGCCATGTCGGTGGCGCTGCTGCTGTTCCTGATGATCGTCTCGGCCGCGTACCTGCTGATCACCAACCGTCGGAGGGACGACCATGCGTGAGACCGCCGGTGAGCGCTGGGGCCGGCGCATCGTGCTGACCCTGCTCACCCTCTTCGTCGTCATCCCGCTCTACGTGATGGTCACCTCCGCGGCGAAGCCGTTGCAGGACGTGCAGAACGGCTTCACCTGGTGGCCCAGCCGGCCCACGCTGCAACCGTTCGTGGACATGTGGAGCACCGTGCCCCTGGCCCGGTACCTGGTGAACAGCCTTGTGGTGTCGAGCATCGCGGCGATCTGCTCGGTGGCGGTGGCCATCTTCGCGGCGTTCGCGGTGAGCCGGTACCGGTTCCGGGGCCGGGGCGTGTTCTCGGTGACGGTGCTGTCCACCCAGATGTTCCCCGGCATCCTGTTCCTGCTGCCGCTGTTCCTCATCTACGTCAACCTGGGCAACGCCACAGGCATCGAGCTGTACGCCAGCCGGACCGGCCTGGTGATCACGTACCTGACCTTCTCGCTGCCGTTCTCGATCTGGATGCTCGTCGGCTACTTCGACTCGATCCCCCGCGGGCTGGACGAGGCGGCGCAGGTCGACGGGGCCGGGCCGCTGCGCACCCTGTTCCAGGTCATCCTGCCGGCCGCCGTGCCCGGCGTCGTGGCGGTCACCGTGTACGCGTTCATGACCGCCTGGGGCGAGGTGCTCTTCGCGTCGGTGATGACCGACGAGGGCAGCCGCACCCTGGCCGTCGGCCTCCAGGGCTACTCCACCCAGTTCAACGTCTACTGGAACCAGATCATGGCCGCCTCGCTGGTGGTCAGCGTCCCGGTCGTCGTCGGGTTCCTGGCCCTGCAGCGCTACTTCGTGGCCGGTCTCACCGCCGGCGCGGTCAAGTGAGTCAGTCAATCCCAGAGGAGACCCGTCCCGTGCCCGACCTGTCCAAGCTGCCACCCGACTTTCTCTGGGGTGTCGCCACGGCGGCGTACCAGATCGAGGGGGCCGTCGACGTCGACGGCCGGGCGCCGTCCATCTGGGACACCTTCTCGGCGATCCCCGGCAACGTCGACAACGGCGACACCGGCGCGGTGGCCTGCGACCACTACCACCGGTGGCCGGAGGACCTGGCGCTGCTGCGCCGGCTCGGCGTGGACGCGTACCGTTTCTCGGTGGCCTGGCCCCGGGTGATGCCCGACGGCGTCGGTCGGGTCAACCCCGCCGGGCTGGACTTCTACGACCGGCTCGTCGACAGGCTGCTCGCCGACGGGATCCGGCCGTTCGTCACGCTCTACCACTGGGATCTGCCGCAGGTTCTCCAGGACCGGGGCGGTTGGCCGGAACGCGCCACCGCCGAGGCGTTCGCCGACTACGCGGCGGTGGTCGCCGGTCGCCTCGGTGACCGGGTCGCCGACTGGAACACTGTCAACGAGCCGCTCTGCGTGTGCTGGATCGGGCACCTCGAGGGGAAGATGGCCCCCGGCGAGCGGGACCTGACCCGCGCGGTGCACGCCTCGCACCACGTGCTGCTCGGGCACGGGCTGGCCACCCAGGCGATCCGCGCCAACGCCGCCCGGCCGGCGTCGGTGGGCCTGGTGCTCAACCTCAGCCCGATCGAGGCGGCCACCGACCGGCCCGAGGACGTGGCGGCTGCCCGCCGGGCGGACGGGCACGTCAACAGGTGGTGGCTGGACCCGATCCACGGGCGTGGCTACCCGGCCGACATGATCGCCACCTACGGGGTCGAGCCACCGGTACGCGACAACGACCTCGCGGTGATCGCCACGCCCACCGACTTCCTCGGGGTGAACTACTACTTCCGGCAACTGGTGGTCGACGACCCGACCGGCGCGGCGCCGTACGCCCGGCAGGTGCCGGTGCCCGGCTCGGTGGAGACCGCGATGGGTTGGGAGATGTACCCGGCGGGCCTGGAGCGGCTGCTCGTCGACGTGCACGAGGAGTACCGGCCGGGCCGGATCATCGTCACCGAGAGCGGCTCGGCCTGGCCGGACGAGGTCACCGCGGACGGCACTGTGGAGGACAAGGAGCGCACCGACCACCTGGAGCAGCACCTGGCGGCGTGCGCGTCGGCGGTGGCCCGGGGGGTGCCCCTGGACGGCTACTTCGTCTGGTCGCTGCTCGACAACTTCGAGTGGGCGTACGGCTACGACAAGCGCTTCGGGTTGGTGCACGTCGACTACGCCACCCAGCGGCGGACGATGAAGGCGAGCGGCCTGCGCTACGCCGAGCTGATCCGCGCCCACCAGCGGCTGGCCCGCACGACCGGGACGGCCGCGCCGGTGGCCTGAGCGGGGGGCGGGACGCCCCGGGTGCCGTGCGGTCGGGCGGCACCCGGGGCGTCCCGGGTTCAGTCGAGCAGGCGGCGGGAGAAGTTCGGTGGCAGCCGGCCGGCGAGCAGCCAACCGCCGCCCGCCGCGAGCACCGGCAGCCCGCCGAGGATCGCCGCGAGGTGCACGACGGGCACCGTGCCGAGCGGGTCGAGGTCGCGGTGCAGCGCACCGGCCAGCGCGAGGTAGGCGCCGCCCACACCCAGCACGGCGCCGAGCAGGGCGAGCGCTCCGGCGGTGGTGGCGGTGAGGGTCCGGCGTACCCGTCGCCGCGCACCGGTGGCGATCAGCGTGCGCAGATCCGCCGCTCCCTCACCCCGGATCAGCCCGACGGTGGTCGCCAGCACGCCCAGCGCGAGCAGCGCGCCGGCGATGGTCGCGCCGGTACGCAGCCCGGTCAACGACCGCTGCTCCCGGCGCGATTCGACGGTGAGCCCGGCGGTGGCGGCCAGATCCTGCACTGTGGAGAGCTCCGCCGTGGTGAGAGCGTGGTCGGCCGCGACGAACCAGCCGACCCGTGCCGGCTGCCAGCCGTGCCGGCTCAGCGCGGCCGGGGTGATCAGTGCGTCGGGCAGCCCGGTGTAACCGGACCGGGGCAGGCTGCGCACTGTCGGCCGGACGTCGCGCTCCGGGATGTTCATCAGCTCCAGCACGCCGGTGCGGGTGGTGAGCACGTCGGTGCCGGGATCGACCACCGAGCCCGCCGCGCCGTTGAGCCGGAGCAGCCCGTCGTTGACCACGTAGAGCGGATGCGAGGTCGTCGACTCGCCGGGCGCCCTCGGTGGCCCGATCTCGACGGCCGGGTGACCGGTCGATCCCCCCTTACCACCCGGTTCGGTGTACGAGGCCACCACCGCCATGTCCAGCGGGATGACGGTGGACGCGCCCACCGTGGACGCGATGGTGTCGGCCCGGGCCTGCAGGGTGGCGAGTTCGGCCGCCGTGCGGTCCGGAATCACCGGCTCCGGTTGCCCGATCCGGATCAGTAACTGGCTGTCCGCGAGGTTGCCCAGCCCGGCTTCCTGGCGGCTGTGGTGATCGGCGGCAGCCGACCCGACCACCGCCGCCGCCGAGATGCCCACCGCGAGACTGATCGCGGCGAGTGCCGCGCCGGCGCGGGCCCGATAACGGGCCAGGTCGGTGAGGGCGAGCCGGACGGCCACCGGCAGACCGCCCCGGGCCGCCGCCAGCAGTGCGATGGCCAGCGGGCCGAGCAGTAGCACCCCGAGCGCGGTGCCGACACTGCCGACGGCGATCAACGGCGGGTTCGACCCGTCGGAGAGCACAAGCGCGGTCAGGCCCGCCGCGAGCAGCACGACCGCGGCCACGGCGGTCCGCCGGGCCCGCGGCGGTGTCGGCGGCCGGGCCGACAGCGCGCTCATGATCGGGGTACGGGTGACCGCCCGGGCCGGCCACCACGCCGCGGCGGTCGCGGTCATCACGGCCAGCAGCACGCCCGCGCCGAGCAGCGGCCAGGGCAGGTCGAACCGGTCGATGCGGTGCCCGGCGGCCGTCTCCACGAAGCCGGCGGTGACCAGCCAGGCGGCGACGCCGACGACCGTGCCGACGACCGCGGCGACCGCGCCGACCGCCGCGCCGTTGGCCAGCAGCACCAGTCGCAGGTGGCGACGGGTGGCGCCCATCGCCGCCAGCATGCCGAGCTGACGCAGTCGACGGTGTGCCAGCACCACGAACCCGGCAGCGGCGACCAGCGACACCAGCAGGAGCCCGACGGTGGCCAGCGCCAGCACGGCGACGGTCAGGGCGGTGCGCTCGTCCACCGGCCGCGACTCGCGTACCAGGGGACCGTCGATGGTCTGCCGGAACGCCTCCATGGTGCCGCGGTTGCCGCCGACCAGGACGGTCACCGACTCCGGCCGGTCGGCGTGCACGGGATCGGTGAGGGCGAACTCGTCGTGCAGGTCCGCCGGGTTCTCCACCACCCCGACGACCAGGCGGTCGCTGTCCCCGAGGTGGGCCCGGGCGCCGAGCCGGGTGCGCAGGACCTGCGCCACCCCGTCGGTCACCGCCACCTCGCCGGGTCCGGCCGGGTAGCGGCCCTCGCGCAGGGCGAGCATCGGCGGACCGTATGCCCCGGCGGGGTCCTGGGCCCGGACGTCGACCGGGTCGAAGCGCCCGGGCACCGGCACGTGCCGGTGCCCGATCACGTCGATCGCGCCGAACCACGCCCGGGCGGCGGCCACCCGGGCGTCCAGCACGGCCGGGTCGTCGCCGGGTAGCCGGATGAGCTGGTCGGCGCGGCCGAACGTGGCGTCGCTCGACGCGGCCAGGTTCCAGGTCGCGGCGACGCCGAACGTGGCGCCGGTGACCGCCACGCTGAGCAGGGTGATGGCCAGCAGTTGCTGACGCCACTCACGGCCGAACAGCCGTAGCGCCCAACGGATCATGGCGCGGCGGGCCGGGAGACCACCGCCGGCCGGCGGGGTCGCCTTCCCGCGCCTCGCCGGGGCCGGTGCGGTGCTCACGGGGCCAGGTCCGGGGTGAGCAGGGCGTCCGGTCCGGACGACGGCGCGGTCTGGTCGACCACCCGGCCGTCGCGGATGAAGATCACCCGGTCGGCCCAGGACGCGAGCTGGGCGTCGTGGGTGACCATCACTCCGGCGATGCCGCGCTTGCAGGCCGAGCGGAGCATCCGCATGACGGCCTCACCGTTCGTCGCGTCGAGCGCTCCGGTGGGTTCGTCGGCGAGGAGCAGTCGCCGCTGGCCCACCACCGCCCGGGCGATGGCGACCCGTTGCCGTTCACCGCCGGACAGGTCGTCCGGGAAATGACCGGCGCGGTCGGTCAGCCCCAGCTCGGCGAGCACCACCAGGGCGGCGGCGCGGGCCACGCGGGCCGGAGTGCCGTCGAGTTCGAGGGGCAGGGCCACGTTCTCCACTGCGGAGAGGCCGGCGAGAAGGTTCAGGTCCTGGAAGACGAAGCCCAGTGACCGGCGGCGCAGGCGGGCGGTCGCGTCGGCGGAGAGAGTGGTCAGGTCGGACCCGCACACCGTCACCTGACCGGCGGTGGGCTCCTCCAGGCTGCCGGCGATGGTCAGCAGCGTGCTCTTGCCGGAGCCGCTCGGACCCATGACCGCGACCAGTTCACCGGCGTCCACGTCGAGGTCGACCCCGCGCAGCGCGTGCACGGCCGCCGGGCCGCTGCCGTACACCTTGGACACCTGTCGCAGACTCAACACGGCGCTCATCGGCGGGCCTCCGCCGCGCGGTCGCGAGCGTCGCGGTGCCCCGCGGCCGGACCGGTCGCCGGGGTGTCCGGTGTTCGTCGTGCCTCGCCGCGGGTCGGCGGGTGGCTGCGCAGCCGGCTGTCGGCGGCGTCCAGCCAGCGGACGACGGCTTCCAACCGGAACAGCTCGGCGTCGACGACGAGGCCGAGGCCGACGTCCTCGGGCGCCGCGTCGGCCTTGAGGTGGGTGTAGCGCTGCATCTCCTCGACGATCCGGCGCCGGTGGGCCTGGAGGATCTCGTGCACGTCCACGTCGGGCAGCCGCGACGCCACCTGCACCTTCATCACCAGCTCGTCGCGCGGTGGCGGCCCGGCCTGGGGCGGCGTCCGCAGCCAACCGTGCAGCTCGCGTTCGCCGTCGGCGGTGAGCCGGTAGCGCTTCTGCGCGCCGTCACGGCCGGCGTCGTCGGACTCGACGTGCCCCTCCCGCTCCAGACGTTGCAGTGTGGTGTAGACCTGCCCGACGTTGAGTGGCCAGACCTCGCCGGTGCGCGCCTCGAACTCCTGCCGGAGCTGGAGACCGTATTTCGGTGCCTCGGTGAGCAGCGCCAGCATGGCGTGCCGGATGCTCACGAGCCATCACCCTGAGTCAGCATACTCGGTATAATACACAGTATTCTTTGCTGGGTGGACCCGGTCGCCAACGGGTCCCGCACCGGACAAACCGCCGCCGACGGTGCGCGCAGCGGTTAGCCTGCGCCAATGGCCGCAGCACCTGACGAGGTCGAGCAGTCCGACGCCGGGCCACAGAGATCCGGGACGGACCGGCTGACCGCGTTCAGCGACGGCGTGTTCGCCATCGTCATCACCCTGCTGGTGCTCGAACTGCGGGTGCCGGCGTACCACGAGGGTGAGTTGCTGGGCGCGCTGCTCGACGAGGGAGCGTCCTACCTGGCCTTCGTGGTGTCCTTCGTCTACGTCGGGGTGATCTGGCTCAACCACCAGGCGCTGCTCAGGCTGGTCCGCGCGACCACGCTCGCGCTGAGCTGGATCAACCTCGGCATCCTCTTCGGAGCGGTGATCATCCCGTTTCCGACAGCGGTGCTGGCGTCGGCGCTCACCCACGGCGACACCGACGACCGCCGGACGGCCGTCGCCCTGTACGCGCTGTCGGCCGCGCTGATGTCGGCACCCTGGCTGCTGTTCTTCGGCTACCTGCACCGCCACCCCACCCTGCTCGACCGCGAGGTCGGCCCCGAGCACGTCCGGGCGCAGCGACTACGGCCGGTGACCGGCCTGGTCCTGTACGCGCTGAGTGGCCTGCTCGGCTGGTTCGTCAACCCACTGCTCGGGCTGGTCGGCATCATCGTCATGATCGTTTACCATGCGGTCACCAGCGAGGGGCTGCGGCGCCGGCCGCGACGACGTTCGGCCGGTCGCCGCCGCTGATCACCCCGGCGGCGGCACCGCCCTGATCGCCACAGCTCGTGACAGGTCGGCCGAGGTGTCCACGTCGACCGGCGAGCCGACGTCGTCGCAGGGCACCTCGACCACCAGGTCCGGGCGGGCGCGCAGCAGGTCTCGGGCACCGCGCTCGCCGACGGCGTAGCTGTCCAGCAGCGGCCAGGTCGCGCGGCCCAGCAGCACCGGGTGCCCCGGCCGGCCGGCGTAGGTGGCGACCGCGACGACGGCGCCCCCGGCGTACGCGGCCCGCACCCGACGGATCGCGAGCGGGCTGAGCAGTGGCTGGTCGACGAGGACCACCACGACCGCCGGCACCGTGTCCGGCAGCGAGGCGAGACCCCGGCGCAGCGACGAGCCCAGACCCTCGCGCCAGCCCTCGTGGCGTACCGGCACCGCGCCGGGCAGCTCGGGCAACTCGTCCGCGCCAGCGCCCACGACCACGTGCACCGGCGCGCAGCCGCCGGCGCGCAGCAACCGGACCCCACGTCGCGCCAGCGGCTCCCCGGCCAGCTCGACCAGCGCCTTGGGCCGGCCGTAGCGTCGTCCGGCGCCAGCGGCCAGCAGCAGCCCGGCGATCATCGGCAGATCCGGCACCCGGACCACCTCCCGCGTTATTCGCCCCTGTTCGTACCGGTAAAGCTAATCTGGGCCGGTGCAGGGCGGACCCGAGAACGCGACGACGACCGACGAGCGGCACTCGTCCCGGGTGACGGTCGAGGTCAACGGCTCGGCCCGGGCGGTGACGCTGGACAACCGCACCACCCTGCTCGACGCGCTGCGCGAGCACCTCGGCCTGACCGGGGCGAAGAAGGGTTGCGACCACGGCCAGTGCGGCTCCTGCACCGTGCTGCTGGACGGTCGCCGGGTGAAGAGCTGCCTGATCTTCGCGGTCACCGTGGACGGCCACTCGGTGGTCAGCGTCGAAGGGCTGGCCGGGCCGGACGAGCTGTCCCCGTTGCAGGCCGCGTTCATCGCGCACGACGCGTTCCAGTGCGGCTACTGCACGCCGGGGCAGCTCTGCTCCGCCCGCGGGATGCTCGACGAGGTCGCCCGGGGTTGGCCGAGCGCCGTCACCGACGACCTGACCGCGCCGGTTGAGCTGACCGACGCGGAGATCCGCGAACGGATGGCCGGCAACCTGTGCCGCTGCGCCGCGTACCCGCACATCGTGGCGGCCGTCCGCGAGACGGCAGCGACGCGATGAGGGCGTTCCGCTACCACCGGCCGGCCGACGTGGCCGACGCGGTCGCCGTGCTCAGCGCGGAGCCGCACGCGGCCTACCTGGGCGGCGGCACCAACCTGGTGGACCTGATGAAACTCGGGGTGCAACGCCCCGACGTGCTGGTGGACGTGACCGGGCTCCCGCTGGACACCGTGGAGGAGTTGCCCGACGGCGGGCTGCGCATCGGCGCGACCGTCCGCAACAGTGACCTCGCGGCCCACCCGATGGTCCGCCGCGACTACCCGGTGCTGGCCCGCGCCCTGCTCGCCGCCGCCTCCGGGCAGCTGCGCAACATGGCCACCACCGGCGGCAACCTGTTGCAGCGCACCCGCTGCGTCTACTTCCAGGACACCGGCAAGGCGTGCAACAAGCGTGCGCCGGGCAGCGGTTGCGCCGCGCTGCACGGCCAGAACCGCGACCTGGCGGTGCTGGACTGGTCCGAACAGTGCGTGGCCACCCACCCGTCCGACCTGGCCGTTGCGCTGACCGCACTCGACACCGTGGTGCAGGTGCACGAGACCGACGGGCCCCGCGACATCCCGATCGCCGCCCTGTACCGCTCCCCCGGCACGCACCCGGAGCGGGAGACCACCCTGGCCCGGGGCGCACTGATCACCGCCGTCCGGTTGCCACCGCTGCCGGCCGCGCGCCGCTCGACGTACCTCAAGGTGCGCGACCGGGCCTCGTTCGCCTTCGCCGCCGGGTCGGTGGCGGCGGTGCTGGACCTCGACGGCGACGTGGTCCGCGACGTGCGGCTGGCGTACGGGGCGGTGGCGCACCGACCATGGCGGGCCTACCGGGCCGAGGAGGAGCTGCGGGGTCGACCGTTCAGCCCCGAGCTGGCCGCGCGGGCCGCCGACGCGGAGCTGGCCGAGGCCCGCCCGTTGCGACACAACGGCTTCAAGGTGCCGCTGACCCGGGCCATCACCGTGCGGGCGCTCAGCGAGCTGGCGTCGTCGTGACCACCGACGCCGTCGGCCGCGCGTACCCCCGGTTGGAGGGTCGCGAAAAGGTCACCGGCACGGCCCGCTACGCGGTGGAGTACCCGGTGGACGGGGTCACCTACGGCTGGGCGGTGCCGTCGGCGGTGGTCCGGGGCCGGATCACCCGGGTCGACACCACCGAGGCGCTCGCGTCGCCGGGCGTGCTGGCCGTCCTGCACCACGGCAACGCGCCCCGCCTCGCGCCCGGCCCCGAGCCGGAGCTGTGGCTGTTGCAGTCGCCGGCGGTGCACTACCGGGGGCAGTACGTCGCCGTCGTGGTGGCCACCAGCCTGGAGGCGGCGCGCGAGGGCGCCCGGCTGGTCCGGATCGACTACGACGCCGGCCCGCACAGCACCGTGCTCACCGACGAGCACCCCGGCCTGTACCGGCCGGACCACGTCAACCCCAGCTATCCCACCGACACCGCCGAGGGTGACTTCGACGCCGGGTACGCGGCGGCACCGGTGCGGGTGGACGCCACGTACCGCACGCCGGCGTACCACAACAACCCGATGGAGCCGCACGCCACGACGGCGCAGTGGCGCGACGGGCGGCTGCTGGTGCACGACTCCACCCAGGGCGCGTCACCGGTACGGGCCACCCTGGCCGAACTGTTCGAGCTGCCCCCGGAGTCGATCCGGGTGGTCGCCGAGCACGTCGGTGGCGGCTTCGGCAGCAAGGGGTACGCCAAGTCCTCGGTGGTGCTGGCCGCCCTCGCCGCCCGGCACGTGGACCGGCCGGTCAAGCTGGCGCTGACCCGGCAGCAGCTGTTCGGGCCGGTCGGCTACCGCACCCCCACCATCCAACGGGTCCGCCTCGCCGCCGACGCCGACGGGCGACTCACCGCGATCTGCCACGACGCGATCAGTCAGACCTCGACCATCCGGGAGTTCGCCGAACAGACCGCCGTCTACACCCGCAGCATGTACGCCGCACCGCACCGCCGCACCACGCATCGGCTGGCCCGCCTCGACGTGCCCACGCCGTTCTGGATGCGCGCCCCCGGCGAGTGCCCCGGCGCGTACGCCCTGGAGTCGGCGATGGACGAGCTGGCCATCGCCACCGGCATCGACCCGGTGGAGCTGCGCATCCGCAACGACACGGCGGTCGACCCGGATCAGGGGCGACCGTTCACCAGCCGCAACCTGGTGGCCTGCCTGCGCGAGGGCGCGCAGCGGTTCGGCTGGACCGACCGGGACCCGATGCCCCGCTCCCGGCGCGACGGGCGCTGGCTGATCGGCACGGGGGTGGCCGGGTCGAGCTACCCGGCCCGGGCCCGGCCGTCGTCGGCCGCCGCCACGGCCCGCCCGGACGGGAGCTTCCTGGTCCGGATCAACGCCACCGACATCGGCACCGGCGCCCGCACGGCGATGTGGCAGGTGGCCGCCGACGCCCTCGGGGCGCCGCCGGAGCGGGTGGAGATCCGGATCGGGGACAGTGCGCTGCCGGTCGCGCCGTTGGCCGGCGGCTCGATGGGCACCGCGAGCTGGAGCTGGGCGGTCATCCGCGCCTGCCAGGGCGTGCGCGAGAAGCTGCGCGACAACCCCGGCGAGATGACCGTCGAGGTCGACACCGCCGAGGAGGTGGCCGGGCAGCCGACCCTGCCCCGGTACGCGTACGGGGCGCAGTTCGTCGAGGTGCGGGTGGACGCGGACACCGGCGAGGTGCGGCTGAACCGGATGCTCGGGGTGTTCGCGGCCGGTCGCGTGGTCAACCCGACGACGGCCCGCAGCCAGCTCATCGGCGGCATGACGATGGGGCTGTCGATGGCGCTGCACGAGGAGGGCCTGCTCGACGAGCGGTACGGCGACTGGGTCAATCACGACCTGGCCACCTATCACATCACCGGCTGCGCGGACGTTGAGTCCATCGAGGCGTACTGGCTGGACGAGCGGGACGACGAGCTGAACCCGGCCGGGGTGAAGGGCATCGGCGAGATCGGCATCGTCGGCGCGGCGGCGGCGGTCGCCAACGCGGTGCACCATGCCACCGGCGTGCGGGTCCGGGACCTGCCGATCCGGCTGGACAAGCTGATCGGGTCATCACGCTTGGCTTAAATAAGCCAGTACTGATATAAAGGTCCCGTGCACGCCTTCGACGTGCTGGGCGATCCGGTCCGGCGCCGCATCCTGGAGCTGCTCGCCACCGGCGAGCAGACCGCCGGCGCAGTCAGCGCGGTCATCCGCGACGAGTTCGGCATCTCCCAGCCCGCCGTGTCCCAGCACCTCAAGGTGTTACGGGACAACGGTTTCGCCACAGTGCGGCCGGAGGGCGCCCGGCGGCTGTACGCGGTCGACCCACGGCCACTGCGGGAGGTCGACGGCTGGCTGGAGCACTTCCGCCGGTTCTGGACCCCGCCCCTGGCGGCACTCGCCACCGAGCTGGCCCGGGGCCGACGCGACCGTCGGCTCCGCGAGCTGGCCGACCCACCCGACGAGAGGAACACCTGATGTTCGACGCCACCGAGCAGATCAACGCCGTACGGCGCACGGTCGGCAGCCGCACCCTGGAGGCCGGCGAGGCCCGGGTGACCACGATCAGCCAGACCTACCAGGCGACGGCCGAGGATCTGTGGGACGCCTGCACCAACGCCGAGCGCATCCCCCGCTGGTTCCTGCCGATCTCCGGCGACCTGCGGCTGCACGGCAAGTACGAACTCCAGGGCAACGCCCACGGCGTCATCGAGAGCTGCGAGCCGCCGCACCGCTTCACCGCCACCTGGGAAATGGGCGGCGAGGTGAGCTGGATCGAGGTGCGGATCACCCCGGTCGACGACGAGCGGGCCCGCCTCGACCTGGACCACATCGCGCACGTCGACCAGGACCGGTGGGCCCAGTTCGGGCCGGGCGCAGTCGGCGTCGGCTGGGATCTCGGGCTGCTCGGTCTCGCCTCCCACCTGGCCGGCGACGGCAGCGGGGTCACCCCGGAGCAGGCCGCCGAGTGGACCGCCTCCGCCGAGGGCCGACGGGCCATGGAGCTGAGCAGCCGACTGTGGTGTGCGGCGAGCATCGCCGCCGGCACCGACCCCGACGAGGCGAACGCCGCCGCCGCGCGCACCACCGCCTTCTACACCGGCGCCCCGGAGGCCTGAGCGCAGCGGCTCAACCGCGGCACGGCTGCCCGAGCGGCGATCGGAGTAACGTGCTGCGGCATGACCGGCACGCCGTACGCGCACTGCTCCTACTGCGGTGCGGCCTACCCGGCGGCGGCCGGGTGGCCGCGGGTCTGCGCGGTCTGCGGGGAGACCGTCTGGCGCAACCCGCTGCCGGTGGCGGTCGCGGTGCTGCCGGTCCGCACGAGCGAGGGCCTGGGCGTGGTGGTGGTCCGCCGGGACATCGAGCCGGCCCGTGGCCTGCTCGCGCTGCCCGGCGGGTTCATCGAGTACGGCGAGGACTGGTCCGACGCGCTCGTGCGTGAGCTACGGGAGGAGACCGGCCTGGTCGCGGCGGCCGAGGACGCCCGACTGTTCGCGGTGCACGGCGCCCCGGCGGGCGGCACCATGATGGTCTTCGGAGTGCTGCCCGAGCGCGCCGCCGAGGAGCTGCCGCCGTCCACTGCGACGGAGGAGGCGACCGAGTGGCTGGTGCTCACCGACCCGGTCGAGTTGGCGTTCTCCACCCACACGCGGGTCCTCGCCGACTTCCTCACCCCCGACCGCAGAACCTGACCCCGCGCGTCACCCCGCGCGGCGTGTGACCCCGCCGCGTCTGAGCCCGCCGCGTCTGCACCCGCCACGTCTGCACCCGCCACGTCTGAGCCCGCCCCGCTCGCACGCGACCCCGAGCGCGCGTCACCCACTCGATCGAGCAAGATCGTGCTCGATCCTTGTTGTAGTGGCATCGCGAGCCGGCGAGGCCACTACTTCCTGGTTCGAGCACGATCTTGCGGCGCGCGGGGCGCGGGGCGCGGGGCGCGGGGCTCGGGGCGCGGGGCGCGGGGCTCGGCGGCGACCGCCCGTTGTCTCTAGGTAGTCGGCGCGTCGTGTGGCGCCTCCGGTGTGCCCTCCGTGATCGGCAGCAGCACCCGGAACGTGGTCCGTCCGGGCTCGGTCTCCACCCGGATGTCGCCGTGGTGCTTGTGCACCACGATCCGGTACGAGATGTCCAGCCCCAGGCCGGTGCCCGCGCCCACCGGCTTGGTGGTGAAGAACGGCTCGAAGATGCGCGGACGCACCTCGGGCGGGATACCCGGGCCGGTGTCGGTGACCTCCACCGCCAGCAGGTCACCCACCCGTCCGGTGTGGATGGTCAGCACCCCCTTCTCCCCCATGGCGCCCAACGCGTTGTCGATCAGGTTGGTCCACACCTGGTTCAGCTCGGCCGCGTACGCCGGGACCGGCGGGATGCCGCGGTCGTACTCGCGGACCAGCTTGACCTCGGCGGGGATCTTCCCCTTGAACATCACAAGCGTGGCGTCGAGCAGGTCGTGCACGTCCACCACCCGGTGGGGTGCGCGGTCCAGCTGCGAGTACTGCTTGGCGGCGCCGACCAGGCCGGAGATCCGGGTGACCGAGTCCCCGATCTCGCGCATCAGCAGCTCGGTGTCCACCGTGTAGGTGAGCCAGCGCACCGCCGCCTCCAGGTCCGCGGCACCGACCGCGGCCTTCACCTGCGCCAACCAGGCCGCGTCGAGACCGCCGCCCACCAGGATCGGCGCCAGGTCCCAGGCGCCGTCGACCCCGTGCTCCTCCAACCAGTCGGTGAGGGTGTCCTCCGCGTCGGCGGTGGCCATCGGGGTCAACGTCGGCGCGGTGGCCACCCGGGCCACCGCCTCCTCCTGCAACGCGACGAGGCCGTGCAGGGCGGTGCCGTCGAGCCGACCATCGGCGATCATGGCAAGCTTGTGCCGCATCCCGGCGACCCGGTCCCGCAACACCGAGGTGGCGCGCACCGCCGCCGCGGCCGGGTTGTTCAGCTCGTGGGTCAGCCCCGCCGACAGCGAACCGAGCGCCAACAGCCGCTCCCGTTCGCCGACGATGGTCTGCGAGTCCCGCATGCCGAAGAACAGCCCCTCCAGCAGATGCATGGGCATCGGGAACCAGGACCGCAGCGCGTGCGCGAAGTCCTCCGCCGGCAGCACGAAGAAGTCCGCGTCGGTCACCGCCCGCAGACTGTTGCGGTAGACCTGGTCGACCTGGTCACCCAGGTACGCCTGGACGGCCCCACCGTACACGCCGCGCTGGTCGGTCCGGCTGACCTCGACATCGTCGCCCCGCACCTGCCGGCTCAGCGCCACCGCGCCGCGCACCAGCACGAAGAAGCAGGTCGCCGGCTCACCCTCGGCGTACACGAGGGTGCCGCCGGCACGCTGCTCGACGCGGCCACGCTCGGCCAGCCAGTCCAACTGCCCGTCGTCGAGCGCCTCGAACAGGAACAGGGTGCGCAACTGCGCGGGTGTCAGCCGATCAGACGCGGTGGTCACGGGGTCTCCTTCGTTCGCGACTGCGGGGGGCGCACAACCGGCTCACTCCTCGCGCTCACTGGGCCACCTTTCGTTCGCGACTGCGGGGCTCGCACAACCGGCTCACTCCTCGCGCTCACTGGGCTTCCAGGTAGCGGTGCACGAGCGACACCGCCATCGCGCCCTCACCGACGGCCGAGGCGACCCGCTTGACCGACTCGGCCCGCACGTCTCCGGCCGCGAACACGCCCGGCACGCTGGTCTCCAGGTGGTACGGGTCGCGCGACAGCGACCAGCCGGCGGGCCGGCGCCCGCCGGCCACCAGGTCCGGGCCGGTGACGATGAAGCCGCGCCCGTCCCGGACCAGCACCCCGTCCAACCAGTCGGTACGGGGCTCCGCGCCGATGAAGATGAACAACCAGGAGGTGTCGACCGAGCGGGCCTCCCCGGTGCGGGTGTCGCAGAGGGTGAGCCGTTGCAGGTGGTCCTCACCCGCCCCGCCCACCACCGCGGTATGCGGGTGCACGGTGATCCGGTCGATCCGTTCCAACTGGTCGATCAGGTAACGCGACATCGAGGCGGTCAGGTCCGCGCCCCGGATCAGCAGGTGCACCCTCGACGCGTACCGGGAGAAGTGCACCGCCGCCTGGCCGGCGGAGTTGGCCCCGCCGACGATGTAGACCTCCTGCTCGACGCAGCTCGGCGCCTCGGTCGCGGCGGCGCCGTAGAACACCCCCCGACCGGTGAAGTCAGCCAGCCCGGGAGCGTCCAGCACCCGGTACGACACCCCGGTGGCAAGCACCACTGTGTGCGCCGCGATCTCGGAGCCGTCGCCGAAGCGCAACAGCCGGGCGCCCCCGGCCTCACTGAGGCCGACCACCTCCCGGGCACTGAGCAACTCGGCCCCGAACTTGACCGCCTGCCGCCGGGCCCGATCGGTCAACTGGGCGCCCGAGACGCCGTCGGGGAAGCCCAGATAGTTCTCGATCCGGCTGCTCTGCCCGGCCTGCCCACCGGTCGCCCGCCGCTCGACGAGCACGGTGCGCAGCCCCTCCGACGCGCCGTACACCGCCGAACCGAGGCCGGCCGGGCCGCCGCCGATCACCACCAGGTCGTAGAAGTCCGACGCGGGCACCACGGTCAGCCCCGCCAGCGCGGCCAACTCGGCCTCACTCGGGGCGATCAACGCCTTACCGTCGGCCGTCACCACAAGCGGCACGTCCGCCTCGGTGGCCCCGGCCGCGTCGAGCAGGCGGGCGCCCTCCGGGTCGTCGGACAACATCCACCGGTACGGCACCAGGTTGCGCGCCAGGAAGTCACGGACCTTGAACGACGGCGCCGACCAGCGGTGCCCGACGACCCGGATCTCGGCGCTCGCCGCGTCCGGGGTGACCGACCACGCCTCCAACAGCCCGTCGACCACCGGGTACAGCTTCTCCTCCGGCGGATGCCAGGGCTTGAGCAGGTAGTGGTCCAGGTCCACGACGTTGATCGCCTCGATCGCGGCGTCGGTGTCCGCGTACGCGGTGAGCAACACCCGGCGAGCCGCCGGGAAGATGTCCATTGCCGCTTCCAGGAACTCCACGCCGGTCATCTCCGGCATCCGGTGGTCGGCCAGCAGCAGCGCCACCTGTTCGCCGCGCAGCTTCACCTCCCGCAGCGCGTCCAGCGCCTCGGGCCCGGAGGAGGCCCGCAGCACCCGGTAGCGGTCGCCGTAACGGCGGCGGATGTCCCGAGCCACCGCACGGGACACCACGGGGTCGTCGTCGACGGTCAGGATCACCGGGTTCGCCATGGCGCCATGAAATCACCTGTTGCGGGTCGGCCGCATCACCGCCCCGGGCACTGCGGCACGGTTGACCGGGTTCGGGATGGGTAAGCCGGGGAGCCGCGTGGGTGGTCGGACATCGACGACACGCCCGGCTGCCGCGCACACCTCGGGGGGCCCATGGCGGACGTGTCGCCGACCGGACCGACCACGTCGGGCGGGATCGTGGAGCTGCGGGTGCACGGCGTCTCCGGCTCGGGAGCGGACCAGATTCTGGACCGGCCGTACGTGTACCAGGTCGCCGGGGACCGCAGCGGCGGGTTCTACCGACCGCGCCCCGGCTACCCGGACTCGACCGGGACGGACGGGGTGACGCTGGAGGCGTACCGGTGGAGCGACCTGCCGTCCGGCACGGCCGTGCGGACGCTCTCGCTGGTGTTCCTGTTGCCGTTCATGCTGTGCAACGTGGCGCTCTGGATGCGCCCGGCGGCCCCCGCCTCGAAGCTCGGCTTCATGGCGCTGAGCCGGGTGCTCGCCCTCACCCTCACCATGCTGTACGTGCTCTCCATCGTCGGGGTGGCGTTGGACCTGGTCGCCTGGCGCTGCATGGACAGCCCGTCGTGCCTGGCCGGGCGGAGCTGGCTGTCCTGGCTCGGCGGACGCCCGCCCGGGCTGCGCCTGGGTGTGCTGGCGCTGGTGCCGGTCGCCGCCATCGGTCTGGTCTGGTGGCTGGGCGCGCGCCCCGGCCACTCGTTCGACGCGTTCCGGACCCCGTCGACCCCGACCTCGAAGCACCAGTTGAGCGCTGTCGGCCAGTGGGACGGGGAGCCACTTGTGGGTCGGCTGCGCTCGGTCCACGTCGCGGCGGCGTTCGCCACCCTCGACGGCAGTCTGCTGGCCGCCCGGGCCAGCCAGCACCGCTCGTGGGTGATGGTGATCCTGCTGGCGGCCACCGGGGCGGTGCTGCTGGCCTGCCTGGTCCTGCTCACCGTGGTGCCGAGCATCGACCGGCCCGGCCCGGCGCCCCGGGTGGACGCCCTCTTCCGCGGGCTGCGCACGATCGCCTGCGGCGTGACGATGCTGGTGATCGTGCACATCGTCATCAGCCCGGCCCCGTGGCCGCGGGGCGGCGCGCTGCCCGGCTACGGGGCGATCGTGGCCTGGCTGTTCGTCAGCCAGATGATGCTGGTGACCGTCCTCGCCGCGCTGGTGATCTGGCGGCGGGGCGGCGGGCAGCACGGGGCGCCGCTGCGCGCGCTGGGAGCGCCGGTCTTCGTCACGATCGCGGCCGGCCTCGCCGTGGCGTTCTCCGCCGAGCTGGTCTACCGGGTGGCGGACCTGCTCGATCGCGAGGGGACGACCGCGGACGGCCTGGCGACCAGCCCTCCCCTGGCGTACAAGTGGGCGATCTTCGGGTTTTTCCTGGCGGTGCTGACCGCTCTGCTGGTGGCCGCCGTGGTGACCAGGCTGACCCGGCGCGGCCGGCGGCGGGCCGCCCGGACGATCGTGGCCGCCGACTTCCCGCACGCTCCCCCGTCGGCGGCGGACCGGCTGCGCCGGGTCGAGCAGGCGATCGCCCGCGCCCGGTTCACCGAGCGGCTGGAACCGCTCTCCGTGGTGTATGCCGGGCTGGCGGCGCTCGGCCTGTCCACAAGCGTGCTCGGTCTGCTCCAGCTCCTGCCCGGCAAGCTGGCGCAGCGCTACGTCGGAATACCCGAGAGCATGGTCAACTTCCTGATCGGGTCGGGTAGCTACGCGATCGCCGCGATCCTGATCGGCCTGGTGGTGGGCGGCATCTTCGCGTACCGGACCGCGCAGTTCCGCCGGTACGTGGGTGTGCTCTGGGACCTGGGCACGTTCTGGCCCCGGGCGGCGCACCCGTTCGCGCCGCCCTGCTACGCGGAGCGGGCCGTGCCGGAGTTGGCCAAGCGGATCTCCTACCTGGTGGAAGAGGGGCAGGGCGTGCTGCTGGCCGGGCACAGCCACGGCTCGGTGCTGCTCGCCGCCACGGTGCTGCAACTGCCCACCCGGATCACCGACCGGGTCGCCCTGCTGACCTACGGGTCGCCACTGAATCGGTTGTACTCGCGGCTGTTCCCGGCCTACGCCGGTGACCCGGCGCTGCGGGAGATCGGCGAACGGGTCGGCTGGCGGTGGATCAACCTGTGGCGCGACACGGACCCGATCGGTGGTTGGATCTTCGCCTCCGACCGGCCCGGGGAGGCGGAGACGCTGACCGGGCCCGCGGCGATGGTGGATCGCCGGTTGGTCGACCCGGAGGATGTGGTGCCGGCGCCCAGCGACAGCGTTCCCCCACCGATCCTGGGGCACTGGCCGTGTGAGTCGCAGGAGGAGTTCGCCGAGGCGGTACGGGAACTGACCGGGCGGCTGCGCCCCGAACGCCGGACGACCGGCTGAGGCGACGGCCGGATATTGTCGCGGGGTGAGCCCGTCCAAGCAGCCCGAACGCCGGTTGATCGCCTCGAACAAGAAGGCCCGGCACGAGTACACGGTGCTGCGCACGTACGAGGCGGGCATCGTGCTGGTCGGCACCGAGGTGAAGTCGCTGCGCGAGGGGCGGGCCTCGCTGGTGGACGCGTTCGCGCACGAGCGTGACGGTGAGATCGTGCTGTACGGCCTGCACATCGCCGAGTACGCCTACGGCACGTGGACCAACCACGCCCCGCGCCGCAACCGCAAGTTGCTGCTGCACCGGGCCGAGATCGACCGGATCCTGGACAAGGTTCGCGAGGGCGGGGTGACCATGGTCCCGCTGTCGATGTACTTCGAGAACGGCTACGCCAAGGTCGAGCTGGCCCTGGCCAAGGGCAAGCGCTCCTACGACAAGCGGCAGACGCTTGCCGAGCGGGACGCCAACCGGGAGATCGCCCGCGAGCTGGGCCGGCACCTCAAGGGCCATCCCCGCCGCCCCTGACCTGCTGTCATTCCCGATCCCCTCGCGCGGGTCGCGGCGCGGCGCGCCCACCGGTCGTTGACGTCCGTCCGATGACGTGGTCTGCTCAGTCGACGCCGTTATTGAAAACGGTAATCATTGGCTGAAGCGGAGGAGAACCATGTCGCTCACCGTCCCGCCCACCCTGCTCGACGCCGCCGAACGCGGCCCCGTCGACGACGAGGCCTTCATCGCCTGCGTCCGCGACTCGCTCCCGTACGCCTGGGCCACCGTCAGCCGCGTGGTCGCCGAACTGGAGGCCGGCGACGCCGACCTGGCCGACAACGTCGTCCCGCCGCCCACCGACGCCGACCGGGGACAACTGCTCCGGGCGCTGGCGAGCGACGCGATCCGCGCCGGCCTGGAACGGCACTTCGGCGTACGCCTGGCCTTCCAGAACTGCCACCGCGTCGCCGCGTTCCGCCCGTCCGCGGTGGACGGGGAGCGGTACCGCCGCTTCGTGTCGACCCGTGGCCAACTGCTCAACCAGTCACCCGAACTCCGCAACTGCTGAGGGGTCGTCGGGGCGGGCGGAGCCCCTGCGGCCCGCCCGCCCCTGCCGACCCGCCGACCCTGTACGCCCCGCGCGTCCCGCGCCCGCGCCCCCGCGCGCCACGCACCCCGCGCCACGGGCCACGCGCCACGCGCCTTCGCGCCACGCGCCTTCGCGCCGCGCCCCTCGCCTCGCCTCGCACCTCCGCACCTCCAGACCTCCAGACCTGCGCGCTCCAGCACCCAGCACCCCAGCGCTCCAGCACTCCAGCACTCCAGCACTCCAGCACTCCAGCACTCCAGCACTCCAGCACTCCAGCACTCCAGCACTCCAGCACTCCAGCGCTCCAGCGCTTCAGCGCTTCAGCGCTTCAGCACCAAGATCTACGCAACTTCACTGATGTTGCTGTCTCTCGCACGTCGGAGGCAGCAACATCAGGGAAGTTGCGCGGATCTTGGCGCGGGGGGCGCGGCGCGCGGGGGCACCCGGTGCGCGGATCTTGGCGCGGCGTGCGGGTACGCGGAGCACGGAGCACGGGGCGCAAAAAGCACGGGGCGCCCGGAGTACGGAACGGGACAGAGTACGGGGCGCAGGGAGAACGGGCGCACGGAGCACCGAGCGCACGGCGCACGGCGCGCACGGACCGCGGAGCGCGGGTTCGGGTGGCTCGCCGTTCGTTGGTCACGCTCGATCCAGGAAGTAGTGGCCTCACCAGCAGACCGATGCCACTACTTCCTGGATCGAGCACGATCTTGCGGCGACGGCGGCGGCGACGGCATCGGCGGCGGTGACGCGCCACACAGTGGCCGCAACTGCCGGCACTACCGCCCCATTGCCTATGTGGATACCGCCCGGAAGGGCCTTATGGGCTCGCAGGTGCGGGCGCTAGGGTGAGCGGGTGACGACGTACCGGATCGGGGAGGCCGCCGACCTGCTCGGCGTCAGCGCGGACACCATCCGCCGCTGGGTGGACGCCGGGCGGCTCTCCGCCGGGCGCGACGAGCACGGCCATCGGATCATCGACGGCGCCGACCTGGCGGGTTTCGCCCGCGCCCAGGCCGCCGACCCGGATGCGGGCGCCGAGTTCTCCTCGGCCCGTAACCGGCTGCGCGGCATTGTGGTCGACGTTCGTAAGGACGCCGTCATGGCCCAGGTCGACATCCAGGCCGGCCCGTTCCGGGTCGTGTCGCTGATGAGCCGGGAGGCGGTCGACGAGTTGGATCTGCGGGTCGGTTCGGTGGCCGTCGCAGTGATCAAGTCGACGACGGTGGTGGTGGAGCGGGCCGCGCCCGCTGCGGCCCGGGGACGGTCCGCGGGATGAGCGTGCGGGCGGTGCGTACGGCGGTGGCCGTACTGGTGACGCTTGTCGTCGCCGGCTGCGGGGCGGGCGGCGACCGGGCGTCCGGTGGTGCCGTCGACGGCCCGGTCACCGGCACGGTGACGGTTTTCGCGGCTGCCTCGCTGACCGAGTCGTTCACCCGGATCGGCAAGGACTTCGAGGCCGCCCACCCGGGCAGCACCGTGACTCTCAACTTCGCCGGCAGTTCCGCGCTGGCCAACCAGATCAACCAGGGTGCGCCGGCGGACGTGTTCGCCTCGGCCGCCCCGACGACCATGACCACTGTCACCGAGGCCGGCAGTGCCGATGGCACACCGAGCATCTTCGCCCGCAACCAGTTGGTGATCGCGGTGCCCCGGGGCAACCCGGCCGGGGTGACCGGGTTGGTCGACCTGAGCCGGTCCGGCGTGAAGGTGGCACTCTGCGCCAACCAGGTGCCCTGCGGCGCGGCCGCCCGCACGGCCCTGGACGCGGCCGGGGTCGCGCTGACCCCGGTCACCCTGGAGCAGGACGTCAAGGGCGCGCTGGCCAAGGTGAAGCTCGGCGAGGTCGACGCGGCCCTGGTCTACCGCACGGACGCGCGGGCCGCGAGCGCCGACGTGACAGGCGTCGAGTTCCCCGAGTCGACGCGGGCGGTCAACGACTATCCGATCGTCGCGTTGCGGGACGCGCCGAATCCGGCCGGTGCGCGGGCCTTCGTCGCGTACGTCCGCTCGGCGCCGGCGCAGGAAATCCTCGCCGAGGCGGGCTTCCAGGCCCCATGAGTCGGGTTCTCGATCACGCCGCGCCCCGACGGCGCGGGCGGGTGCCGGCGGCGCTGTTGATCCCCGCCGGGTTGGGGCTGCTCTTCCTCGTCCTGCCGCTCGTCGGTCTGGTGATCCGGGCGCCCTGGACGACCCTGCCGCAGCGGCTCACCACACCGGGGGCGCTGACCGCGCTACGGCTGTCGGTGCAGACCGCGACCCTGGCCACCGTGCTCTGCCTGCTGCTCGGGGTGCCGCTCGCCTGGATGCTGGCCCGGGTCGAGTTTCCCGGCCGCCGACTGGTCCGCGCGCTTGTCACCGTGCCACTGGTGTTGCCGCCGGTGGTCGGTGGGGTGGCGCTGTTGCTGGTGTTCGGCCGGCGAGGGCTGCTCGGCGGTTGGCTGGACGCCACGTTCGGCATCACCCTGCCCTTCACCACCGCGGGCGTCGTGTTGGCCGAGTCGTTCGTCGCCATGCCGTTCCTGGTCATCGCGGTGGAGGGGGCGCTGCGTGCCGCGGACCACCGCTACGAGGAGGCCGCCGCCACCCTGGGTGCCGGCCGGTGGACCACCTTCACCCACGTCACGGTGCCGCTGGTGGCACCCGGGCTGGCCGCCGGGGCGGTGCTCTGCTGGGCGCGGGCGTTGGGCGAGTTCGGCGCCACCATCACCTTCGCCGGCAACTATCCCGGCCGCACCCAGACCATGCCGCTCGCCGTCTATCTGGCCCTGGAGACCGACCTGGAGTCCGCGATCGTGCTCAGCCTGGTGCTGCTCGTCGTGTCGGTGGGCATTCTGGTGGCGTTGCGGGATCGCTGGATGACAAGCGCATGAGGCCGCCGCTGCTCGACGCCCGGCTCGTCGTCGACCGGGGCGCCTTCCGGCTCGACGTCCCGCTGCGGGTGGCGCCCGGCGAGGTGGTCGCGCTGCTCGGGCCGAACGGCGCCGGCAAGACCACCGCGCTGCGCGCGCTGGCCGGGCTGCACCCTCTCACGGCGGGGCACGTCACGCTCGACGGCGTCGACCTGGATCGGCCGGCCGACCGGGGCTGGGTGCCCACCGAACGCCGGCCGATCGGTGTGGTCTTCCAGGACTACCTGCTCTTTCCGCACCTCAGCGCCCTGGACAACGTGGCCTTCGGGCCGCGCCGGCACGGCGTGGACCGGCGGGCCGCACGTGCCACCGCCCGGGACTGGCTCGGCCGGGTGGGGCTCGACACGCAGGCGCACCGACGCCCCCGGCAGCTCTCCGGCGGCCAGGCGCAGCGGGTGGCGCTGGCCCGCGCGCTGGCCGTGGCGCCGGCTCTGTTGCTGCTGGATGAGCCGCTCGCCGCGCTGGACGCCCGCACCCGGCTGGACACCCGCGCGGAGTTGCACCGACACCTGTCCGCGCACCCGGGCGCCACGGTGCTTGTCACCCACGACCCACTGGACGCGCTGGCGTTGGCCGACCGGCTGGTCATCGTCGAGGGTGGCCGGGTGGTGCAGGAGGGCGACGGGCCGAGTGTCACCGCCCGCCCGCGCACCGACTACGTCGCCCGGCTGGTCGGGCTCAACCTCTACCGGGGCAGTGCCGAAGGGCATGGGGTACGCGTCGCGCCGGACCTGACCCTCACCGTCGCCGACCGGCTGGCCGGCGAGGCGTTCGTGGCGTTCCGTCCGGCGGCGGTGGCCCTGCACCCGTCCCGGCCGGAGGGCAGCCCGCGCAACACCTGGGCGGGCACCGTGGTCGGCGTCCAGCGGCACGGCGACAACGTGCGGGTGCAGGTGGACGGCCCGATCGGGGTGGCCGCCGACGTCACGCCGGCCGCCGCCGCCCAACTGCGACTGATCCCCGGTCAGCGGGTCTGGGTGGCGGTCAAGGCGACCGAGACGCACGCGTACCCGGCTACCGGTTGACCCCTGGCAACGCCTCTGGCACCGCCGGCGCGGACACGGTCAGCCGGCAGCGCGGACCCGGTCAGCCGGCAGCGCAGAACCGGCCAGCCAGCAGCGCGGACGCGGTCAGCCGGCGAGCAGGTCGTGGTGCGCCGCGCGCAGCCGGGCCAGCGTGGGGTCGCTGCCCGGCACGACCCGACGATCCAGCTCGGCCCACGCCTCGGCCAACGCGGCGCGGATCGCGGCCAGCTCGGCGGCGTGCCGCTGGGTGCTGCGGCGGTGCTGCTCGTCGAGGCGGCGTGCCCAGCCGGCGGTGACAGTGGCGAGCCGGTCGGCGTCGGCGCGGGCCTGGGCGCCGCTGCGGGCGGCTGCGGCGGGGACGATCGCGGCGACCGGGCGGGGATCGCCGTCGCGGGTGACGACGGTGACCGCGTCGGTCAGCTCGGCGAGCGCGACAAGCTGACTGAACCGGGTGCGCGCCTCACGCAGCGGCACGGAACGCGGCGGGTCGGGGTGGGGGGTGAGCGCGGGGACGGCCATGGATGGATGGTGCCGCCGGGGTACGACAAAAATCGTAGTCGTCAGTGGACGGTCGGCTACGAGGTGGCGGGCTGGGCCAGCCACTCGTCGGCGAGCACCGACCAGACCTCCAGGTCGATGCGTCCGCGAGGGCTCGGGTAGAGCTGGCGCAGGGTGCCGTCGTGGCGCAGGCCGAGTCGGCGGGCCAGGGCGATGCTGCGGGCGTTGGCGGCGTTGGTCCGCCACTCGACCCGCTGGATGCCACGCTCGCGGACGGCCCAGTCGACGATCCGGCGGATCGCCGGGGCGACAATGCCCCGTCCCTGTGCCGCCGGCTCCACCCAGCAGCCGACCTCGCAGATCCCCAGCACGACGTCGAACGACACGAACATGACGCCGCCGACGAGCGTGCCGTGCCACCACAGCCCCCAGATGCCGCCGGTGTCGCTGGCCCACCGGTCGGCGTACCGTTGCAGGACCGCGCGGGCCGACGGCAGGTCGGTGGCGACGAACGACGGCGACACCCAGGGCTGGATGTGCTCCCGGGCCCGATCCAGGTGGGCGAGGAACTCCTCGGCCCGCCACGGGTTCAGCGGGCGCAGCTCGACCTCCTCGGTCAGCGGCAGGGTGAACACCGGACCTCCACTCGGGCGCGCGCCAGGAACGGGGAGCAGCCTCGCACAGGCTCGTCGCCGTGGTCCGCGCCGGGCCCGGCCGTCCGCGCGCTCAGGTGGGCAGGTGGGTACGCAGTGCCGCGAACTGCGCCACGGTCAGGTACGACGGGTTGGCCGCCTGCGGCTGACGGAACACCTCCAGGGCGGCGAGCCGCTCGTCGGCGCGGAGTCGCCGCCGGGGCACCCGGTCCTGCTCGGCGAGGATGGGCAGGTCCAGCGGCACCGACCAGGGCTGCCCCGGCGGCCCCGGCTCGGCCAGCCCGGTGACCCGACCGATCCCCCACAGCCCGTAGGGCAGTCGACAGCGACTGCCGCTGGCCCAGAAGACGACCACCTGTCCGGCGCTCATCAGCCGCGCCCGGTAGCCGGGGCGTACGCACCAGCTGGTCACCTGCGGGTCCCGGGCGAACCGGGCGGTCAGGTCGACCAGGTCGGCGTTGCCCTTGATCAGCCAGGCCCCGAGGTCGTCGAGGCGCACCCGCGGCTCACTCACCGCCACATTCTGCCCCGTCGGCGGCCGACCAATCAGATGATCATGTGGGTCCAGTAGGTGAGCCAGAGCACGAACAGCGCGCCCTGCACCACGGCGAGCGTCGCGGTCAGCCACACGTCGACGCCGGCGTGGCGGGCCCACCGGGCCAGCACCAGGGCCACCGGAAACGCGGCGAGCAGGTACCGCAGCAGGCTCCGGTACACCGCCGGGCCCATCGACAGCGGCACCAGCACCATGAGTACGCCGTACACCAGGTAGGCCAGCTCCCGGCGGCGGAACCCGGCGGCCAGCACGGCCAGCACGGCCACGGCGAAGAGGACCCGGGCGACGTCGCGGGGCTCCCCGGCCAGCCCGTTCAGCAGCACCGGCAGCGGGTTCTGCACCTCGATGCCCCACCCGGTCTGCTGGGCGTGCTGGTAGGCGAACCAGTCCCCGCCGCGCCACCGGCAGAACGCCATGAAGGTGAACCAGCCGGCGGGCAGCAGCAGCAACGGCCAGCCGATCCGCAGGTAGCCGAGCAGGGCGCGGGGGCCGAGCCGCCAGTCGTGCTGGCGCAGCAGGACCAGGGCCAGCGGCAGCGCGACGAACAGGCCGACGGAGCGGCTCATCGCCAGGAAGTAGCCGAGCACACCGACCAGCAGCCACTGGCGTCGCTCGGCGTGGTAGAACGCGGCCAACGCGAGACAGACGAAGAGCGACTCGGTAAGCGCTGCCTGGAACAGGAACGCGGTCGGCAGCAGCACCAGGTACCTGGTGAACCGGCGGGCCGCGGGCGGATCGCCGAGCAGCACCTCGGCCAGCCGGTAGCCGTACCAGAGCGCCAGCAGGAACGCGACGTTGCTGATCAACAGGAGGGCCAGCGCGTTGTCGCCGCCGAGCAGCGCGCCGACCGGCCGGGCCAGGAACGGGTAGAGCAGCGGAAAGCCGAAGTCCCGCCACGGCCCGGTCAGGGGCAGCTCGCTCAGCCGCAGGTAGAGCAGCCCGTCCCAGGCGAACCAGAAGGAGATCCACCGGTGCCCGGAGACGTCGCGCTGCTGCGCCCACATCAGCGCGTCGTCGGGCGGCGGCGCCCCCGGCACGCCGTCCCAGGCGTGCAGTGCCAGGAGCCCGAGCAGGGTCAGCAGCAGCTTCGCGCCGAGGAACAGGCCGATCACGTACGGCCAGGGCGCCGGCACCCGACGGGCCACGCGCGCTCCGGCGCGGCCCGCCGCGACCAGTCGGACGGCCAGCGTCGCCGCGCCGCTCCGCCACCGGTGCATCCGCCCCCGCCCCCCGGTTCGCCGGCCCACCCGCCGCACAGGAGTGTGGTCCAACCCGTTGTACGCCGCCAGACGCCACTCCGGAGCGGAAACGATCGTTGACCGGAAGTGACATTCGGCGCAGAACGGGTAGGCACGGCGCCTCCGACGATGGCGTAGAGCAGGGAGTGCGGCAGCATGAGCGAGCAGCACGGCACGGTGGTCATCGGCGCGGGACCGGCAGGGCTGACGGCGGCGTACGAACTGCTCCGGCACGGCCGGACGGTCCGGGTCTTCGAGGCCGACGAGGTGGTCGGCGGGATCAGCCGGACCGTGGAACGCGACGGGTGGCGGTTCGACATCGGCGGGCACCGGTTCTTCACGAAGGTGCCCCGGGTGGAGGCGTTCTGGCACGAGATCCTGCCGGACGAGGACTTCCTGACCCGGCCCCGGATGAGCCGGATCTTCTACCGGGGCGCCCTGTTCAACTACCCGCTCAGCGCCGTCAACGCGCTGCGCAACCTGGGGCTGTCGGAGGCGGCCCGCTGCCTCGGCTCGTACGCCCACGCCCGGCTCCGGCCGCCCCGGGACCAGTCCCACTTCGAGGGCTGGGTGTCGGCCCGGTTCGGCTGGCGGCTGTATTCGATCTTCTTCAAGACGTACACGGAGAAGGTCTGGGGGATGCCGGCGGACCGGTTGCAGGCGGACTGGGCCGCGCAGCGGATCAAGAACCTGTCACTGGCCAAGGCGATCCGCAACGCGCTGCTGCCCAAGCGGTACCGCACGGACGTGACGAGCCTGATCGAGCAGTTCCAGTACCCGAAGTACGGGCCGGGGATGATGTGGGAACGCTGCGCCGAGCAGGTGCGCCACCGGGGCGGGCAGCTGTCGACGGGCACCTGGGTCACCGCGGTGCACCGCGACCCGACGCGACGGCGGGCGATCAGCGTGACGGTCAACGGCGCGGGCGGGCAGCGCACCGAACCAGCCGACCACGTGATCTCGTCGATGCCGATCTCGGAGCTGGTGTCCGTCCTGCGTCCGGCGGCGCCGCCGGAGGTGCTGGCCTGCGCCGCCGACCTGCGCTACCGCGACTTTTTGACTGTCGCGCTGGTGGTACCGGCGGAGTTCTCGTTCCCGGACAACTGGATCTATGTACACGATCCGGGAGTGCGGGTGGGCCGGATCCAGAACTTCGGCTCCTGGTCGCCGTACCTCGTCAAGGACGGCCGCACCTGCCTGGGCCTGGAGTACTTCGTGTTCGAGGACGACGAGATGTGGCGTACCCCGGATGCCGACCTCGTGACCCTGGCCACCGCGGAGCTGGAGCGGTTGGGGTTGGCGCGGCCCGGCGTGGTGGAGGCCGGCTACGTCGTGCGGATGCCGAAGGCCTACCCGGTGTACGACGAGCGCTACCAGCACAACGTGGACGTGATCCGGGCGTGGCTGGCCGAGGCGGTGCCGAACGTGCACCCGGTGGGCCGCAACGGCATGCACCGCTACAACAACCAGGACCACTCGATGCTGACCGCGATGCTCACCGCCGAGAACATCGCCACCGGCAGTACGCATGACGTCTGGACGGTCAACGTCGAGCAGGACTACCACGAGCAGTCCTCCGGCGGCGACCGGCGCGGCACGGGTCGGGACGCGCCGGTGCTGCCCAGCCGGATCGTCGCCGCCCCGATCGCCGCTCCCGTCCCGGTCCGCGCCGGGGCCGACGGCGACCGTGCCCCACAGGTGCCGCTGGCCTGAGCGACAAGCCCCGCCCCCGCCCGTCCGCCTGATCGGTAGCTGCTCCCCCGCCAACGGGCACGGGTGCCGCAGCCGCTCGCGCGGATCACGTGGTTTGATCTGCACGTCGATCCGAAAGGGGGCCCGGTGGGGCGCAGGGCGATCATCTTTCACGGGACCGGTGGCAATCCGGACGTCGTCTGGTATCGCTGGCTGGCGCAACGGCTGGAGGCCCGGGGCTACGCCGTCGAGGTGCCGCACCTTCCGGGCATCAACGTCGAGCCGATCGCCACGTTCCTGCCAAAGGTGCTCGACGGGCACCGCTTCGACGAGGACACGGTCCTGGTGGGGCATTCCGGCGGCGCGGCGCTCCTCCTGGCGCTCCTCGAACATGTCGACGCGACAGTCGCCCAGGCGATCCTTGTCGCCGGCTACTGCACCCGGCCCAACGCCAGCGACGAACCGGTCCTGCAGGAGAGCTACGACTGGGCCGCGATCCGATCCCACGTGCGGGACATCTACTTCATCAACTCCCGCAAGGATCCGTACGGCTGCGACGACCGCCAGGGGCGCGCCATGTTCGAGCGACTCGGCGGCACCCAGATCGTGCGCGACGATGGGCACTTCGGGGACTACGACCAGCCGTACGAGCGGTTCGACCTGCTCGACCGGCTCATCCCCTGACCCGCGGGTCCGCTATCCGCGCTTCCCGCGGGCCCGCTGCCGGGCCGACTCGTACAGGACGACGGATCCGGCGGTGGCGGCGTTCAGGGAGCTGGCCGTGCCCACCATGGGTATCCGGATCAGGTGGTCGCAGGCGTCGCGCCACGCCGAACTCAGCCCGGACGTCTCGTTGCCGACCACCAGCAGCGTCGGCTGGGTGAAGTCGTACTCCGCTGCCTCCGCCGCGCCGCTCTCGTCGGTCCCCACCACCTGCACATCGACGCCCCCGGCTCGGATCGCCTCGACCCAGTCGAGCACCGGCCGGTGTGAGGGCACCCGCACCGCGGGGACCGAGAAGAGCGAGCCCGTGCTGGCCCGAACCGCCTTGGGGTCGTAGACGTCGGCGGCGTGGCCGGTGAGGATGACGCCACCGGCGCCGAAGGCGTCCGCCGACCGGACCAGCGTCCCGATGTTTCCGGGGCTGGTGGGCCTGTCGAACACGACCGCGAGCAGGTCGGGACCCACCGGGATGCGACCCAGGTCGTCATCGGGCAACGCCACGACCGCGAGCAGCTCCGGGGCGACGTCCACCTTGCCGCCCAACTCGAACATCAACTCGCCGGCGACGGCAACCTTCGTCGCGCGGGCCGCGTCGAGGGTCTCGTGCGCCCAGGCCGACAGGTGCGCGTCCGCGTTGTAGAGGAGCTGGCGGACCTGCCACCCGAGTTGGATCGCCAGCTTGATGGGTCGGACGCCCTGAACGAGGAACTCGCCGCTGCGCTGGCGCTTGGTGCGGTTGCCCAACAGCGCCTCCCACTGTTGGAACCGTGCGTTGCGAGTTGTCACCCGTAGGACCGCCACCAACCCCGCCTCAGTCGCGTCTGGCCGCACCAGAACGTGACGAGCTTACTGGGGGTGGGGGACTCGCCCCGACAGGAGCCGGTCCAGCTCGACCGCGCGGCCACTCCCCGACCGGGGTAGGGGGTTCCCCTGACGCCTGCCTGGCACGCTTCGTCGCCGAGATCGCGCACGGCTTCGTGTCGAGCAAGGCACCGGCGATCCCCTGGACCTTCATGGTCACCTTCATCGTCCTGATGCTCCTCGCGGGCACCCTGCTGCCACTGGCGTTGGTACACCGCTGCGGCCGGATCTGGCCCGCATGGGTACTGCCGCTCGCCGGCCGACAGGTCCCGCGTTGGCTGGTGGCCAACGCACTCCGGCGGCCGTACCTCTCCCCCAGCCGTTTCTGCCGACGAGCGCGCGTCAAGCGGTCTGCGCGGACTCCGCAGAGGCCGCGGATGGGCGCAAGCCGTCGAACAGGACGGCGAGGGCCTGGTCGAGGACCGGGCCGGGATAGTCGCCGGTTTCCGCCGCCATGCTGGCGCCTCGGAGCAGGGCGAGTGTCTCGGACATGCCGACGTCGGGGCGTACGGCGCCTACGCGTTGAGCGGCGTGCAGCAAGTCCGCCAACGCCTCGCGCATCTGCGCTCGCTGGTCTGCCTGCTCTGCTTTGACATCGACCCCTGCGCCTTGCAGCGCGTCGGTAAGAGTCTTCTTGCGTGCGGCATCCGCCACGATCTGCGCGAAGAATGTGAAGAATCCGGCTTGTGGCTCTGCGGCCGTACGCAACCGGGCAGCCTCCTCCAGCAACAGGTCCACCCGGGCCGAGACGATGGCCGCATACAGGACTTCCTTGGTGGCGAAGTGCCGGTACAGCGTGCCGACTCCGACTCCGGCTCGGCGCGCGATCTCGTCCATGCGGGCGGCCAACCCCTGCTCACCCAGCACGGCCTCGGCCGCCGTGAGCACCTTCGCGCGATTGCGCGCCGCGTCGGAGCGGATCATGCCGAACCCTCATGGACAAACAGCGTTGACAAGCGGAATCCAGGTTCCGTATCTTCAAGCGGAATCATGATTCCGATTTTAGAGGATGGCATGCAGTACAGGACATTGGGTCGATCCGGCCTTCGCGTCTCCCAGGTATGCCTGGGCACTATGAACTTCGGCACGGACCCGCAGGCCCCGACCCCTGAACCCGAAGCTAACCGCATCATCGACACGTTTCTCGAAACCGGGCACAACCTCATCGACACGGCAGACACCTACCGAGGTGGTACCAGCGAAGAAGTCGTCGGCCGAGCCATCGCCGACCGTCGCGCCGAGGTCGTCCTGGCGACCAAAGGGGCGGCGCCACAGGGTGCCGGACCCAACGACCGGGGTTTGTCCCGTGCTCACCTGACTCGCGCCCTGGAGGCGAGCCTGCGCCGGCTGGGCACCGACTACGTCGACCTGTACCAGTGCCATGTACCCGACACGGACACCCCGATCGACGAGACCATGGCCGCGCTTGATGACTTCGTACGCTCCGGCAAGGTGCGTTACATCGGCTGCTCCAACTTCACCGCGGCGGGCATCATCAGCGCCCAATGGGCCGCGCAACGTGTCGGCGGGACACCCTTCGTCAGCTTGCAAGCCAACTACTCCCTCATCACCCGTGCCATCGAGGCCGAGATCGTCCCCACCTGCCACGAGCAAGGGCTCGGTATCCTCGCCTACAGCCCGCTCGGCAGCGGCCTGCTTGCCGGGCGTTACCAGCGCGGCACCGCTCCGGCCGCCGGATCTCGGCTCGCCCACTGGGCGGCGATGCCCAGCCCCATGGCGCGCGCATTCGTGACCGGTCTGCTCGCCGAACGGCACTTCGACATCGCCGACGAGGTCTTCGCTGTCGCCACCGAACTGCAAACCACCGCCCCAACCGTCGCACTCGCCTGGCTCCGCGACCGACCCGAGATCACATCGGTGATCCTCGGCCCTCGCTCCACCGACCAGCTGACTGCCAATCTCGCCGGACTCACCTTCGACCTCCCGAAAACCATTTCCGCCCGGCTGGACGCGGCAAGCCAGGGCACTGTCACCCCTGCCGTCAACGGTCAGCACAAAGCAGCCTGATCCGCGCACCATCGGCCTCGGCACTCCGCATGCTTCCGGCTCGACATCCGCATCCAGGTGCTCCTGATCGGACACCGGTGTTCCATCCGGACAAGATCGCAATGCCGCCGGTCGTCGCCCGGGCCCGCCGCAGGCCGGCCAGTTCTCGTGAAACAGTGCCCTAGCGCGGCAGGTGCGTGCAGTACGCCACCGTGGCGTCGTCCGGGGCCGAACCGTCGGGGCCGCCGTCGGTTTCGGCCCGTCGGAGGCGACGAATGACGCCGACTGGGCCGTCGGCGGCGAGCAGGTCCAACACGCCGGGCCAGTCGGTCTGGTTGTACGAATCGACGATGCGGCTGACGCCGTTGCTGAGCAGCACGATGCCGTTCAGGTCGGCAAGGCTCCGGCTGCCGGTCACCGCCTCCCGCGCCGCGCGGGGGTCGTCCTTGGCGATCCAGTAACCTCCCGGCCGGTTCCGGCGGCCTCGCAGGGCCGTGGCGCAGGCGGCGCGAACGCGGTCGTACTCCGGTGTGTGCCGGGCGACACCGCTCAGCGGGGCGGAGCAGTTGCGCCGGGCGACCACCTCCCGCTCGTCGGTGATCACCTGCGGGCCACCGTGGACCTGGTCGAGGACGAGGAAGGAGTCCGCGAGGAGCAGGTAGTCCAGCCGGCCCCGGTGCGCACGGGCCAGCACGACTGTCGCCTGCGGGCTGCTCGGATCGGCGATGTCGCAGCTGTGCCGGTGCGCAGCGGCGACATCGTCGATGGCGGTGGCGAGCACGGCCGCGAGGTCCCGTCCGTCGTCGGGCGACAGGTGGCCGAGGAGCGCGCCGCCGAGGCGGTGGGTGTACCACGCGACCCCGTGCCGGCAGAGCGACTCCGCTCCGGGAATGCCGGCGCCGTCCAGTAGGACGACAGCACCGGGCACCGCGCCGACGAAGTCCTCGTTGCGCCGGTCAATCCTTCCGGCGCTCGTCGCCAGGCTGACGTGCATATTCCGGACTCCTGACCTCCCGGCCGTCGACCCGACGCAGTCCGAGTTGGCCGAAGGCGTTGTCCACGACGGCCAGGTCGAGCCGAACGTTGGCGCCACGATACGTCGTCACGGCCCCGACGTCCGGCCACCACCCGCCGCCCCGGGGCCCGCAGTCGGTCGACGCCGAGAACCCGACGCATAATCGATCCAGAGCGATATGGTGTGGCGGTGGGCAGATGGTTCAACCGCGGCCGTGAACGCGACGACGAGCCACCGCGCGAGTCGGGGTCGTCGTCCGGGCCGGTCATCGAGATCACCGTCACCACGGGCGGCCGGTCGGTCACCGAGACGGTCGGCGGTCCGCTCGCCTTCGGGCTGCAATACCACGCCTACCACGAGCAGTACGGCGCGACCGACGCGCGGACGTTGGAGGCGGGGTCGCGTTACGCGCAGGAGTTGATGCGCGGCAACGACATCAACGAAGCCGTGGCCGTCTATCAGGAGATCGTCGGCTTGCGCAGTTCGGCGCTGGGGCCGCAGCATCCGGACACCCTCCGCAGCAAGCACAGCCTGGCCTTCGCGCTCTGGCAGCGCGGCTCCCACGCCGAGGCGGAACGGGTGCAACGAGACGTCTACGAGGCGCGGCGCCGGGTGCTGGGCGACGAGGACGCCGAGACGTTGCGCAGCGGCAACAACCTCGGCTGGTTGCTGATCGAGCTGGGTCGGGTCGACGAGGCCGAGCCGCTGCTGCGGCGGGTCGCCGACGGCATGGCGCGGACGCTGGGCAGGGACGACACGGACACCCTGTCCTGCCAGCTGAAGCTGGCCGGGCTGCACCACCTGCAGGGCCGCAGCCAGCAGGCCGAGCGGGCCCTGCGGGACGTGGTCAAGCGGCTGACCAGGACGTTGGGCCCCACCAGTCCGGTGTCGCTCCAGGCCCGCAGCAACCTGCTTGTCGTCCTGCTCGACAACGACCGGGCGGCCGAGGCGGTCGACGCGGCCCGGGCCCTGGCGGACGACGCCGCGCGCACCCTGAGCAGCACCGACGGGGTGCTCCTGCACGCCCGGCACTCCCTGGCCAGAGCGCTGGCCGGGGTGGGGCGGCGAGGCGAGGCGATCCGGTTGCTGGCCGACACGCTGCCCGACAGTGAACGGGGCCGAGGCGTCGACCACCCCGCGACCCTGGAGATGCGTACGCTCTTCGCCCTGCTGCTTGTCGAGGCGGGTGACCGGCGGGCGGCCCAGGAGGCGCGGGCCGCGCTGGCCGGGTGCGAACGCGTGCACGGCCCGGCTCATCCCCAGACGGAGAAGGCTCGGGCGCTGGTCCGGCTCACCCGCTGACGTCGACGGTCGTTGGCCCGGCGGGCGGCGGTCAGCCGCCGGTGTGGATGTGCGCCGCCCACAGCGTCGGCGCCAGCGGGTAGCGGTCCCGGAGCCCCCGCACGGCCGAGTGCAGCGCGTACGCCGCCGCCCCGGTCGCGTCGGGGTGCTCATAGAAGGCGGTGGTCAGGGCGAGAGAGACCGCGTCGTCGATCTCCCACAGGGTGCCTATGACATGCCGGAACCCGGCGAGCTGGAAGGCGCCGGTGATGTGCAGCGACTCGTCGACAAGGGTCAGCGGGGCCTGGGCGGTCGCGCAGGCCGACAGGAAGGCGAACTCCGCGTCCAGGTCGAGCTGGGACACGTCGGCCACGGTGAGCGGGCTGTCCCGGTGGTCGTGGACGAGCAGCCGGCCCTGCGCCGGGTCGTGCGGATCGGCCACCGCGTGGCAGGCGAAGTGCGCGTAGGCCGAGCCGGCCAACCGGTCCAGGACCTGTTGTCGGGTGGCCGTCGCGTCCAGTCCGAGCCACGCCGCGGGCAGCGCCCGTGCCGCCGACGTGGCCTCGAGTTCGGCGCTGGGCAGCGCCCCCGGGCCACCGGGGGTGGCACGCATCGCCACGACGCAGGACCGGGCGTCCGGTCGGGACTGCCGCGGCCCGGTGCGTTTGCGGGCGAGCGCGGTCACGGTCGGGGTGTAGGAGGAGACCACCCGGTCGAGGGCGGACCGGCCGGCGCCGGCCTGGGCGGCGTGTAGGGGGAAGAACGCCAGCGGGCCGACCGGGCACCACCAGACGCGCGGCAGCTCGCCGGCTGCCCCGGGCGCGTCGACCCGGTCCAGCACGGGCCCGACGAGGGCGTGCCACAACCATTCCAGTACGCCGGTGAGCACCGACTGGGCGCGCAGCCGGCTCCGCGCATCCGCCGCCGGATCGTACGCCGTGGTGGTGGCCTCCTGGAGCAGCCGCAGGTGTGTCATCGCGTCGGCCAACGACAGATCCGGCAGCGGCAGCACCGTCACGCGGTGCTGCCGCAGGATGAGCGCGTCGCAGCGCAACTCGCTCGCGATCGGCACGATCACGGTCCCGTCGACCCGGTCGAGCAACTGCCGGGCGCTGGGCGGGCGCAGAAAGTCACCGAGGCCGGGCAACTCCCGGATCGTTGCCAGCAGCACGTTCCACTCGGTTTCCCGGTCCCGGCCGAAGGTGGTGGGCCGGGACGATTCGGGGACTGGCGCTTCGAAGTCCCGGCGCATGCGCTGGAAGTCGGCCGCCAGGCGCCCGTCGGCGCGTTGGAGCGCCGCCCATTCGCCGTCCGCCGTCAACCGCTGGTGCAGCAGCAGGCCCCGGCCGCGCTCCAGCAGCTCCAGGGCCCGCTCGGGCTGCCCGGCGCCGACCGCGCAGGAGGCGGCGGTCGCCGCCAACCCGGCCGTCGAGCCGAGGTCGGCGTACTGGTCGTGCCGGGTACGTCCGCGGGAGGCCAGCCGCGGCAGCAGCGTGATGGCCTCGTCGAAGGCCTCCGTCGCGGCCTCCCACCGGCCCAGCGCCGCCAGCGTGTAGGCCGCCTTGTCGAAGGCCTGTATCCGGACCGGCACGGCTCCGGAGTCGGTGCGGCCGGCGGCGCGCGCCCGCTCGGCGGCCTCCGTGAGCAGGGTGGGCTCACCGGTACGCAGGTAGGTCGCCCGCAACGCCTGGGCGATGGACAACCCGGTCTCGACCCGCTGCGGATCGCCCGCGGGCAGGGCGTCCAGTGCCCTCCGCAGCAGGACGATCGCCTCCTCCAGGTAGGCCGGCTCCCCGGTGGCGTCGTAGAGCAACCGGAGGCCGTAGCCCAACTGGTCCAGGTACAGGGCGTGGTTGGCCTCGCCGCGCACGGAGAGTGCGAGCGCCCGGCGCAGCAGGCCGATCGCCGTCTCCAGGGCGGAGATGTCGCCCGTCAGCTGGTGCGTCTTCCGGGCGACGCTGGCGAGGCTGGCGAGCGCTGTCCGATGGTCCGGATGCCGCTCGGGGACGCTGTTCAGCGCGGCCAGGAACTCCTCCCACGCCTGGCCGAGCAGTTCGGCGCGGCCGGTGCGGTCGACCAGGGTGAGCAACGTCTGCCCGGCCAGGAAACGCGGGGCATTGCTCTGCGGGGTGTGTTCCCGCAGCAACGCGACGGCCCGTTCGGCATCCACGGTGTGGGTGGTCCCGGCCGCCCTGGCCAGGAGGCACCGGGCTCTCAGCACGACGATCTGGTCCTGGTTGGGCCCGGTCGTGTCCACCGAGGACATCAGCTCCATCGCCTCGTCGACGTAGTCCTCCACCCCGGTGAGCTGGTAGGCGCGCAGCAGCGCCTCCGCGTGAATGCCCCGCAGCGCGGGCCGGTGCTCCTCGCTGATCCACCGCTCGGCCATCTTGGCGATGCCCGTCAGCCGGTAGAGCGTGTCGACCGAGCCGTCGAAGGTGTGCCGGGCCCGATAGACCTGGCAGGTCTTGAGCCTCAGCAACGCGCTGTTGCCGAGGTCGGCCGAGACGTCGTCCGCGAACTGCAGATACTGCTCGGCGATGTCCAGCAGCTGTGGATCACTGTCCACCTGGGCTCTGGCCAGCAGCACATCGGTGAACGTGGCCAGCGCGCGGACACCGTGCCCGGTACCCAACTCCTGGGCCAGCCAGGAGTCGGCCATCGTGCGGATCGCGGCCTCCAGCACGACGGTGGCCTCGATCAGGTCTTCCCGCGCGCGGTCCGCGGCGTACCGGCCGAGCAGCGCGGCCCCCAGCTCCACCTGGGCCTCGGCCCATCGCCGGTCGCCGCGCGGCAGCCCGGCCGCGGCACGACGCCAGTGGTCGACGGCGTGCCTCGAGTAGCCACCCACCGGCGCACCTCCCCGTCGCGGTTGCTCCCCAGCCTGCCAGCCGCGCGTCGACATCGACAGGAGATAATCAGCCGATGAGTCAATCGGTGCCGGGCAGACGACTCGACGACGACCGGGCGTCCCGGCTGGCCCGAATCTGCGCGGACATCGCGCAGGTGGGTGACCTGCTCGGGCCGGAACCGGCCCAGGCCATGGCGCGCCTGCGGGACCGGTCGCTGTCCGACCAGGGCGTCGACGCGGTGCTCGCCGAGGTGACCGAGTTGATGCGCCGCGGCGGGCTGGTCGGCGGCGACACGGCCGTGCGGGGGCACCGCTACCTGCCACTGGCCGGCGTCCGCGGCCGCCGCCCGGAAGTCGTCCAGGTGTGTCCCGGCGACCTGTGTGACCGGGTGGAGATCCCCCGGGCGGACGCCGGCCCGCCGCCGCGCTGCGCGGTGTGGGACTGCCCACTGCCGACATTCCGGATGGACCGGTGAACGCGCTCATCGCGTCGCTCGGCGGGAAGCTGGCAGAGCGGTGGCTCGCCGGGCTGGCGCTGCCCGGTGTGGTGTTCGTGGCGGTGGCCGCCGCGGCAGTGCGGCTCGGCCACGCCCACTGGTGGGACCTGCGGCTGCTGCGGCAGGAGGTGGACCGGCTCGTCCTCGGGTCACCGGCCCGGAGCACCGGCTCCGCGCTGCTGATCGTGCTCGGTGTCGTGCTGGCCAGCGTCGTCGCCGCGACCGCCGCCCAGAGCCTGGGACGTCTGGTCGTGGCCCTGTGGACCCAGGACTGGGGCCGGGCCGGCGAGGCCGTAACCCGCCGGCGGCGGCACCGGTGGAACGCGGCCGTCGACCGGTACGAGAATGCCCTGCGGGACAAGGCACGCCGGTTGCGGTCTGCCGATGACGCCACCGGGCCGCTGCCGGACACCCAGGCGCTCGCCCGTGCCTGCGACCGGATCGCCCTGACCGAACCGGACCGGCCGACCTGGATCGGTGACCGCATGCTCGCCACGGCGGTACGGGTACGGGCCTGCTACGGCCTGGACCTGGTCGCCGCCTGGCCCCGACTGTGGTTGCTGCTGCCCGAGGAGACCCGGGACCCGCTCGCCCTCGCGCAGGCCGACTTCACCGCCGCGGCCCGACGAGTGGGCTGGGGGCTGCTGTATCTGGCGCTCGGCCTGCTGTGGTGGCCCGCGGCGGTCCTCGGCCTCGGCCTGTGCGTGGCGGGTTGGCGACAGGGCCGTGGCACGGTGTCCGTGCTGGCCGACCTGGTGGAGGCGGTGGTCGATCTGCACGTCCGCACCCTCGCCGCCGCGCTGGGACATCCCACCGACGGCACCTTCGGCACGGCCGACGGACAGGCGGTGACTCTTCTGCTTCGCAAGGACCGGTGATCCCCACCGAACGGGGACTTCTGCCTTCGCCGGCCATGGTCGGTTCGATCCGGAGCCGATGGTGATCCCGTCAGGCCGGCGCTGTCCGGCCGCCGATGCCAACTGTCACCCGTTCCGACCCACCGTCGTGGTCAAACGCCAGCGTCAACGTGCGCGCCTCGTCCGGAGCGCCGGGTTCGAAGACCACGCTTTCCATGAACAGCCCCCCACGCCGTTCTACGCTGCCGCTGTGGGACCGATACTGCGTTCCCGCGTCGTCCCACCCGCGCCACCGCTTCAATCGACTTTGCCTGCTGTCTGGCAAACCCGGATGGTGGGCGTCGGTGCCGGCATACGCCAGCCTTGCCACGACCATTGTCGACCAGCATTCCAGGCTGATCAGAGTGGCGGGCACCGCATCAAGCATTGCCCGGCGACCGGCAAGCGGGATCACCTCCCGCAACTGAGCAGGGTCAACAGCCGGCTCCCGCCACTGCGCGCGTTCACGACCCTGCTGTAACACCAACTGTTGCCGGGCCTCGACGGACAGAGGCGCCCAATGAACGGGCGACACGCGACCCTCGGCCGACATGCGCGTCTCGACGCGGGTCAACCGGCCACGTCGCTCCAGTTCCTCGTCCAGGCCGGCGAGGATGCGTTCCATCTCCTCCTGAGCCAGGGCACCGGCCGCCACCAACCCGATCGCCACTCCGCGGACCTCCGAACGGTCCAACGTCAGGCCACCCCCTTCCGGCGGCTGACCATGATCGGCCGGCAGTCGATCGGCAACGTACTTCTCCAGGTACGCTCGTCCCTCCATCGAGCCATCATCCACCGCACCCCAGCCGACCGTGCACGAAGCACCTGGCTCAGCCCGGCAGGGACGGGAAGCCGTCACGGCGGCGACGGCCGGCTCCCACGGCCCGCAGGGCTGGCGCCCGGTCGACCAACGTATCCGCCGGGGCAGCAGGAGCGGGGTGGCGAGCCGGGGTACGCCGGAGACGGTGATCGCGGCGAGCGGGCCGGTGCGGGTGGCGAGGACGCCCCAGATCACCATCAGGACAGCCTGGAGGAGTCTGCTGCTGGCGCTCCGGTCAGTCGGGCGGCGGGGTGGTGGCTGACCTCTGGCCGCCGTGCGAGGTGACCAGAGCATCGGCCACGATCGCGGCGTCCGCCTCGGCGATGTCGGCGGGATACTCCGGCAGGAGATCGTCCCAGACGACCAGCCACGATCCGAAGAGCTGCGCCTGGCCCGCGGGCCGCGCGAAGAACCAGACGTGCAGGTGGGCGGCGCCGTCACCGATGCGGTAGACGTGGGCTCGCGAGATGTGCGGCAGGGCCTGCACGTGGCGGACGATCCGCGTGGTCAACAGGCCCAGCTCCGCGGCGAGATCGTCGGGGAGGTCGGCCATGTCGTAGTGGTCGCGCGGGTACAGCATCAGCGCCAGCGGCACGCCCACACCCGTGACCCGGGCCAGCCGCCAGTGATCGTTGAACCAAATCCCCTCGTCACGCTCCTGGCAGGGGCTGCACTGCGCCGGGTCCTCGCCGTGTCGGTCGGGCTCGGGCAGCACCGGGGGGCGCAGCGGCGCGACGCGCAACCCGTCCTGTTCGAACGGGCTGATGTCCCAGCCCGTCATGCGTGCCAGCGGCAGCCGCCGCTCGTCGTCCGCGACGGCGATCGCGTGGTCGTGGAACTGGTCCGGACGTAGAGGCATGGCGCGCAGCCTACCGGCAAGATCCAGTTGCTGTTCGCCGCTGTCAGTGGGGCGCAGCGGTGGATCGTGTCGCGGTTTGCGTGACTCCTTCCTGCCGCAGTTCCAGGACGTGCGGCTGGTCGTCGGCCGGCACGAACCGCATCTCCAGATCGAGTCCGGGGTGGAGGTAGTTACCGTCCGGGCCGGCCACCAGCGCCACCGGTTGCTGGGCAGCGGCGGAGAAGATCAGCTGACCGTCGGTGACCGCGATGTCGATCGGATAGTCGTCGCGCAGGACGTAGTGACCCGACACGTCGCCGACGGGTGCGGTGGTGAGCCTGGTGGCGTACCGACGGTCCGCGGCGACGCGGATGCTGCTCAGCAGCTCCCAGCCGTCGTCGGAGTTCGTCATCGCCGCGACCGCGGTGCCGGTGTCCGGCCACACGAAGGAGAAGCAGGTGTACCCGACGTTCATCCCGGTGTGCCCGAAACGCCGATGCCCGGCGCGCTCGTCGATCTCGGTGCCGAGCCCGTAGGAGGCGCCCGGAAGCTGCGGTGTCCACATCTGGGTGGCCAGGTCGCGGCCGAGCAGCTTCGAACTCCCCGAGACCGCTCGGGCGATTTCGAGGTCGAGCCGGAGCAGGTCGGTCGGGGTGCTCCACAGCCCGGCCGCGGCCGTCTCCGGTTGCGCCCGCCACCCGCCGGGGACCCCGGTGCCACCGAGGTGATGGCCGCGCGCCACCACCTGCTGTCGCTGGTGCGGAAACCGCTGGTCGAAGCTGCTGTCGGCCATGGCCACCGGGTCCAGCACCAGAGTCCGCATGAGGTCCTCGAACGGCATCCCGGTCGCGTCCACAATCAACTGCTCGAGGACGGAGTAGTGGCTGCCCGAGTAACGGAAACGGCTGCCCGGCAACACTGTCGACCGTACCGGCGCGGTGGTCGTCGGGCCGCTGCCCTCCAAAACCTGCACCAGCGACGGGGCGCGATCCGCGCCGTAGCCGCGGTACCAGGTGTCGGACAGGCCCGCCGTGTGCGCCAGCAACTGTCGTACGGTGACCACTGGTTGCCGGCCCGCGCGGTCGCGCAGTTGCCACGACGTGAGGTATTCGCGGACGTCGGTGTCCAGGTCGAGGACGCCGTCCTGGACCAGCCGCAGCGCGCCGAACGCGGCGACATGCTTGCTGATCGAACAGGCCGCGAACGTCGTACGCTCGGTCACCGCCGTCGACGTCTCGCCACCCGTGACGCCGTACCCGGCCGCCCACACCCACCCGCTCAGGTGACCGACGGCGATGCTGACCCCCGGCACCTGGTAGACGCTCATCAGGTCGGACAACGTCGCCGTGTCCGGCGAGAGCTGACCGGAGGACACCTGCCGGTCGAGGTGGCCCAGCACCTGGACCCAGCCCTGCGAAGAATCCCCGTCTGCCACGGCGCCGATTCTCGACCAGACGCACCGGTGGATCAAGAGACTCGGCAGGCGACAGGCGGGCGTGGTTCGCCGACGCGTGTCGCGACCGGAACAGGAAACCGCTTACCTAGCGCTATTGACGGTCATCACTGGCTGTCAGTACCGTGATGCGGGCAGCGAGAAAGCGCTTTCCGACCCTCACCGTCCGACAGGGAGCGCCCCCATGCCCCGACACCTCCGCGCGTTCTGCCTCATCCTGCTCGCCATCGCCACCGTGGTGAGCACCACCACCGCCCTGCCCGCCGAGGCCGCCCCCCGCTTCCGGGTGCTGGTCTTCTCCAAGATCACCAACTTCTACCACGACTCGATCCCGGCCGGCATCGCCGCGATCCAGCAGCTCGGCACGGCGCACAACTTCGAGGTCGTCGCCACCACCGACGCGGCCGCGTTCACCGACGCCAACCTGGCCACCTTCGACGCCCTGGTCTTCAACAACACCAACTCGCTCCCGACCTCGGGCGACCTGCTCAACGCCAGCCAGCGGGCCGCGTTGCAGACCTTCATCCGCAACGGCGGCGGCTGGGCCGGCCTGCACGCCGCCTCGGCCAGCGAACGCGACTGGCCGTGGTACGAAGGGCTGGTCGGCACGATCTTCGACTACCACCCCGACTTCTCGGCCACCGGCGGCACCTTCCCCGGCCGGGTCAAGGTGCTCGACCGGGCGCACCCCTCCACGCGTAACCTGCCGGAGCTCTGGGAGCAGAGCGAGGAGTGGTACAACTGGCGGACCAACCCGACCGGCAACGTGCACACCCTCGCGCAGATCAAGGTGCGCGACGGGATCAGCGGCCTGGACGAGGGCGTCGACCACGCGTACTCCTGGTGTCAGCGCTACGACGGCGGCCGGTCCTGGTTCACCGCCGGTGGGCACGCCAGCTCCCAGTTCAGCACGCCGACGTTCCTGGAGCACCTGCGCTACGGCATCGAGTGGGCGGCCGGCGCGGTCGCCGGTGACTGCTCGGCCACCAAGACCGGCAACTTCGAGCGGGTGGGGCTGGTCACCGAGAACCTCGCCGACCCGTTCGAGCTGGCCGTCGCCCCGGACCGCAAGGTCTACTACATCCAGCGCACCGGCGCGTTGAAGGTGGTCGACTCCGACACCCTCCAGGTCACCACGCTGCTGGACTTCGCGTACACCTCGGCGATGACCGACCAGTCCGACGGGCTGCTCGGGATGACCCTGGACCGCAACTTCGCCAGCAACGGCTGGGTCTACCTGCTCTGGTCGGACAAGACCCTGAAACAGCTCAACCTGTCCCGGTTCACCGTCGCCAGCAACAGCGTCGCGCTCTCCTCGGAGAAACGCCTGCTCACCATCCCCACCTACCGGGGTGAGGGCCGGGCCAACTCGCACATGGGCGGCTCGCTGGCCATGGACGCGGCCGGGCGGCTCTACGCGGGGATCGGCGACAACACCGACCCGTTCGGCTCCAGCGGCTACACCCCCATCGACGAGCGTTCCGGTCGGGCCGCCTGGGACGCGCAGGGCACCGCCGGCAACACCAACGACCTGCGCGGCAAGATCCTGCGAATCACCCCGCAGGCCGACGGTACGTACACCGTCCCGAGCGGCAACCTCTTCGCGCCCGGCACCGCGAAGACCCGGCCGGAGATCTACGCGATGGGCATGCGCAACCCGTTCCGGATCACCATCGAGCCGCAGACAAACGCCGTACTGGTCGGCGACTACGGCCCGGACGCTCGCGCCGCCGACCCGAACCGGGGTCCGGAGGGGACTGTCGAGTTCAACCGGATCACCGGCGCCGGCAACTACGGCTGGCCGTACTGCGTCGGCAACAACATCCCGTTCACCGACTACAACTTCGCCACAAGCACCTCCGGGGCGAAGTTCAACTGCGCCGCACCGGTGAACAACTCCCCCAACAACACGGGCCTGACCACTCTGCCGGCGTCGAGGTCGGCACTGGTCTGGTACGCGTACTCGGCCTCGACCCAGTTCCCCGAGCTGGGCACCGGCGGTGGTGGGCCGATGAGCGGGCCGGTCTACGACTACGACCCGGCCAACACCCGCACCACGAAGTTCCCGGAGTACTTCGACGGCAAGTGGATCACGTACGAGTTCACCCGGAGGTGGTTCAAGACGCTCTCGATCCACCAGACGGCGCAGACCTTCAGCAACTCCCGCTTCGGCCCGACCGCCGTCGGTGATCTCCAGTCGATCAACGGGATCTTCGACAACATGAGCTGGATCCAGCCGTTCGAGGCGGAGTTCGGCCCCGACGGGTCGCTCTACGTCATCGACTTCGGCGAGGGCACCGGCAGCGGTCGCGGCGGCAGCAACGCCGGCGCCGGCATCTACCGGATCGACTACGTCGCCAACGGGCGGCCCCCGACCGCGAAGATCGCCGCCACCCCGGACAGCGGACGCACACCGCTCGCTGTGACGTTCTCGTCGGCCGGATCGACAGCCGGTGACGGGTCGACGCTCAGCTACGCCTGGGACTTCACAAACGACGGCAGCACCGATTCGACCGCCGCCAACCCGAGCTTCACCTACTCGACGGCCGGGAAGCACACCGCCCGGCTGACCGTGCGCAACGGCGGCAACGGGTTGACCGCCACAGCGGTCACCGACGTGGTGGTCGGCAACACCCGGCCCACGGTGACCATCACGGTGCCCGACGGTGGGTTCTTCGACTTCGGCGACAAGATCCCGTACACGGTGACGGTCACCGACCCGGAGGAGACCAGCATCGACTGCGCCAAGGTGACGGTGCAGACGCAGCTCGGCCACGACTCGCACGCCCACCCGCTGGACGTCTACACCGGCTGCTCGGGGTTGCTCGCCACCGAGGCCGACGCGGGTGACGGACACGGGCCGGGGCAGAACCTCTACACCCTGGTCACCGCGCAGTACACCGACGGCGGCGCGGCGGGCGGCGTACCGGCACTGACCGGCTCGACCCGGGTGCAGTTGCAGCCGAAGAGCAAGGAGGCCGAGCACTTCAGCGCCCAGTCCGGCCTCGTCGTGAACGACCGGGCCACCGCCCGCGCCGGCAAGCGGCTCGGCGAGGTCGACCACAACGACTGGGCGGCGTACGGGCCGGTGGACCTGCGCAACATCGGCTCGGTGACGCTCGGGGTGACAAACGGCGGGCTCGGCGGCACCGTCGAGCTGCGCACCGGCTCACCCACCGGCACTCTGATCGGCTCGGCCACCATCGCCTCGACCGGCGGGTGGGACAACCTGGTCTCCCCCACCGTCACGCTCACCAACAAGCCGGCCGGCACCACCACGCTGTACGCGAAGTTCGTCAACGCCGCCCAGGTCGGCGGCACCCCGGACCTGCTCTCGCTGGACTGGCTGCGGTTCAACGGGGCCGGGGTCAAACAGGAACCGGGCGGGACGTTGTCCCTCGCCGCCAACCCGGCCAGCGGCACCGGAACGCTCACCACCACGCTCACCGCCACCGCGGCAGCGCCGGCCGGGCAGAGCATCACCGACTACGCGTGGGACTTCGGTGACAACAGCGCCAGCACGCACGGGGCGACAGTGCGGTCGACGACGCACACCTACAACCGCAGGGGGACCTTCACCGCCCGGGTGACGACCACCTACAGCAGCGGCGAGACCCGCTCGATCAACCTGACAATCACTGTCACCTGACCGTCGAGCGGTGGCGGACGCGGCGTACCCCCGCCCGCCACCGCGCGGCCCGGACGGGAGCCGGCAGAACAGATCTTGGACAGTTTCCGTTCGGCCCGAACGGAAACTGTCCAAGATTGCCAGGAAGGATGTCTGGGTGGGGCGGCGCCGGTCGGCACCGCCCCACCGTCGATGGTGCTTACTCCCAGGCGCTCTGCTGCGTGTAGACAAGGTTTCCAGGGATGGCCGTGCCGTTGGTGCTCAACTCGGTGTACGACCAGAAGTCGCCCTCGGGCAGCGGCTTGTTCGGCTTCAGCGTGAATCCCTGCGTCGCACCGCGCTCCGCGGTGGCGGGGAGCGTCAACGCGGCACCCGCATACTTCGCGTTCTGCCCGATGATCGCGTGACCGAACTGGAAGTCGACGACCGGACTGCCCGGGTACTGCGCGAACACGTACGCGGTGTAGCGCCCCGGCTCGGGCAGGAACTTGTACGCCTGCTCCGCGCTGGTCCAGAACCTGTCACTGCTGTAGATCAGGGTGTCGCCCTTGTACAGGTACAGGTCCAGGTTCGTGTTCGGGTCGTCGGTGTTGGCGTCGACGATGATGCCGGCGGTGTTCGCCGGCACCGTGAAGTCGAACTTCTTCACCCCGGTGGCTTCCGGGTCGAACACGCCGCCGTAGACGCCGGCCGGCATCGAGTACGACGCGCGCTGCATCGGCGTGTACCCGGTGCTGCGACCGGCGAGCGGTCCGGTGAAGCCGGGCTGGATCGAGCCGGACACCCCGCTGGTCATCCGGCCGAACTCCTCCCCGTCGTCACCGTACGGCCGGGGCATGATCCCCCACGGCCGGGCGGCGACCGGGATCCGGGCGCTGTGGGCCTTGCCGCGCCAGGCGATCGACCCGGTCACGTACCGGTCCCAGGGCGCGCTGCCCCGACGCAGCGTGATGGTCACGGTCGCGGACGTGCCGGGCGCCAGCGTCACCGACGCCGGCGTCACTGTGACCTTCATGCCGGGCAGGCCGGACACCGACGAGCGGTAGGTCTCCTTCACCTTGCCCACGTTGGTCAGGGTGCGGGTGAGCGTCACCGGGCGGGTCCCGTCGTACTCGCGCAATGAGATGGCCGGCAGGTTGAGCTCCTTGCCGTCCGGCACGGCCGTCTCGCTGAACGCGACCAGGTCCGCCGCGGCCGGCTGGATGACCAGGCCGGGGTCGGTGGCCCCGGCCAGGTTGATGAAACCGCTGCCCTGGTCGAGCGGACTGGTGGTGCCGACCGTGTCGGTCGCGGTGGTCCGCAGCGCCGAGGCGACCGCGCCCGGTGACCATTCCGGGTGCGCGGCACGCAGCACCGCGGCGGCGCCGGCCACGTACGGCGAGGCCATCGAGGTGCCCGAGTACGCGTCGTAGTTCCGCCCGAAGTTGCCTGCTGGTGAGACCGCGGCGATGATGTCCGAACCCGGCGCGACCAGGTCCGGCTTCAGGACGCCGAGGGTCACCTTGTCCGGGCCGGTGGAGGAGAAGTCCGCGACGCTTGGCACGCCGGGGACGCTGGAGCCGTCACCGCCGCTGCGCAGGGACACCCGCGCGTCGGTCGGGTGGCGCATCAGGTAGTTGAACAGCGTGCCGGCCTGCTTCTCGGTCGGCAGGTAGACGACCGGGAAATTGAAGATCGAGTTGATCCGGTAGTTGCCGGCCGGCTCGAACACCACCATCGCCGCGCCGCCCTTGGCCTTGATCTCGGCGGCCGAGCCGAACATGTCGGACAGCGCGCAGGCGACCACCTTGCCCTTGATCTTGGCCGCGTCGAGGCTGCCCGGTTCGCAGTAGACCGCACCCAGGTCCGGTGACCCGGCCTGCTCACCGAAGACCATCGGCAGCGAGTCTCCGCCGGGCAGTGCGTCCAGGGAGCCGCCCACGAGCTTCGTGCCGTCGCCCAGCTTGACGGTCGCCTCGTCGAGGTTGGTCACCGCCGCGCCGACAGTGGTCACCCACGGCGCCGCGTTGCTGATCGCCCCGCTCACGATGCCGGTGTTGCCGGCCGACGCCGCGACGAAGACTCCGGCCAGCGTGGCGTTGAGGAAGGCGATGCCGATGGGGGTGTTGGCCTCCCAGTCGCCGAGGTCGCTGCCGATCGAGAAGTTCAGGACCTGCACGCCGTCGGCGACGGCGGCGTCGATGCCGGCGATGATGTCGGCGTCGAAGCCCATGCCGCCCCAGAGCACCTTGTAGACGGCGATCTGGGCGTCCGGCGCCACCCCGGAGACGGGGCCGAAGCCCCGACCGTCGATGGTGACGTTCGGAATCGGCAGACCGGCCGCCGTGGACGCGGTGTGCGTGCCGTGCCCGGCCATGTCGCGGGGAGACAACACCTCACCCTCGGGCACCGAGCCGCCGCCCGCGAGCCACGTGTCGGCGAAGTACCGGGCACCGACGATCTTGCCGTTGCAGTGCTCGGCCACGAAGGCGACACCGGTCTGGCAGGTGCCGTGCCAGGTCGCGGGGGCCGCCATCTTCTTGGCGAACGACGCGCTCTCCGGCCAGATGCCGGTGTCCAGGACGCCGATCACCATGCCCGCGCCCGTGCCGGGGCCGGGCTTGACCGGCTTGCCGGCGGGACCTCCCGCAGGGGGTTGCTCCGGCGTGGCCGGGGCGGCGGCGGCCGGAGCGCCGGGGGTCGGCGCGGTCGACGGCGCCGAGGGCGGCGGCGTCCTGGTGCCGAGGGCCCGCGAGGCGGTCACCGCGCGAACGCGCTTGTCCGCCCGCAGGGCGGCCGCCTGCTCGGCGGTCAGCTTCGCGGAGAACCCGTTGAAGGCGGTGGTGTACGCGGCGTTGACGGTGACCCCGGCGGCGGCGGCGACTGCCGTGCGCTGCGTGTCGAGGTGTCCCCGGTAGGCCCGCGAGGGTGCCGACGTCACGTCCAGCCGGTGGCCCGCCTCCGGACGGGTGCGCGCCAGCCCGGACACACCGCCGGCGTACGCGGTCAGCGGCTCCTCGGCCAGCTCGACGACGTACATGCCGGCGCCTGTCGCGTCCGTCGCGGCCCGTTGGCCTGCCGCGTTCCGGCCGTCGGGTCGACGATCGGCCCCGTCGGTCAGGGTGACCTTCTTGTCCTGCCCGGTGGTGAAGTAGCCGCCGGTGCCGCTGCCCGACGCCCCGCCGGGGGCGGCCGACGCCGATCCCGCAACCCCGGTGGTGCCGGTGATCAGCGCGACGACCAGCGTCGGTATCGCCAGTCGTCGCCGCCTGTTTCCGCTCGTGCCTGTAGCCACGAGGCTCCTTTCGATGGCTCCCTTGTGGAGCTGTTCCTCGATCACGATCCGCTCATGGGAGCGCTCCCCCACCTAAGCCGCCGACGGTTAATCGATGGTTTGCGCGGTGTTACGGATCGCTGGTGCGTATAAGATCACGTTCCGTCGGCCACGCCTAGATCATGTTTCCCCGGTACCGGTCGGTGGACATCCGGCGCCCTGCTGCGGGCGGCGATCACGCAGCGTCCCGACGGCGGTTCTGCTGCTGCCGTTGCGGCACTAGGCTTCCGCCATGCTGATCATCGAAGGCGCGGGCCGGTGGACCGCGCCCGCCGGGGCCGCCAACGACTGGGTCGAACAGCTGAGAGTGCCGGACCTGTCGGTGGGGACGTACTGCATTCCGGCGGGCGGCCGCGACGGTCAGAGCCCGCACACCGAGGATGAGATCTACGTGGTCACCACGGGGCGGGCGCGGGTCGTGACCCCGGACGGCGCGGCCGAGGTGGGCCCGGGTTCGGTGATCTTCGTGCCGGCTGGTGAGGAACACCGGTTCGACGAGGTGACCGAGGATCTGGCGCTGCTTGTGGTGTTCGGTCCGGCGTACGGCTCGCGCGCTCCGGGTCGGCCAGCCGAGTAGGGCGGCCAAGGTCGCCAGCCCGGTCGAGCCCCTGTCAGTTCCGGCTCGCACGCCACCCGGTAGAGAATTCACCCATTCAGGCGCCAGCTAGAGCCGCGTTTTCCCGCCGGCGCCAGAGCAGCGTGCCCGCCCCGGCCAGCGCCAGCCCGAGCAGCGGCGCGACGCCGATCCCGGCGAGCGTGCAGGCCACCGCGAGCACCGCCGGCGGCATCCAGCACCAGGCGGGCACTGTCCGCGGCGCACGACCGCGCCGCCGCGCCGCGGCCTCGGTCGCCATCGGCACCACCAGCACCGGCAGCGCGGCGGCCAGCACCGTCAGCCAGGGCAGCACGAGGCGGTCGAAACGCGCCACCGCCAGCACTCCGCCGAGCACCGCGACGGCGAGCATCGACACCGGGGCCGGCACCCGCGGCAGCAGGCCGCGCATCGCCAACGCACCGGAGTACGTGGTGGTCAGCGCCGCGGCGAAGACCGCCACCGCGACGAACAGATTCGCGTACGCGGCCAGCCCCGACCCGGCGGCGAGCAGCGCGACCACGTCCGCCGAGCCGGTGCGCAGCCACAGGCCGGCACCGGCGAGCACACCGAGCAGCGCCGGGCCGATCAGCAGCCCCACGCACCAGACCAGGTCCCGCCGCCGGGCCAGGCCGACGCTGAAGTCCGGCGCGCGCAGCGCGAACACCGCCGCGTACCCGATCAGCGCGGCGGCGTCGCCGAGACCACCGGCGGCGAGCCGGACCGGCGCGCCGGGCGGCGGCAGCGCGATCAGGCACCACCCGACCAGCACCACCGCGCTCAGCGTGGTGACCACCGCGACCCGGTTGCCCAGCCGGGCCGGCCCCCAGGAGACGGCGAGGACAGCCACCTCCAACAGCACCGGCCCCGCCCAGCCCGGCAGCTGTGCCAACGCGGCAAGGGACGCACCGCCGAGCCCGACGTTGAACCCGTTCCAGCCGACCATCGACACGGTCAGCACCGCCGCCAGCAGCAGACGCGAGGTGTTCCCCAGGTACGCGGGCAGCACCGCGGTCAGCGTCCCGCCGTCACCGAGCGGCCGGCGCAGACCGATCCGGCCCTGCCCCCAGAGCAGCCCCGCCATCAGCGCCCCACCGAGCAACAGCCCGGCCACCGGCACCGCACCGCCGTGCCGGGCCGCCATCGCCGCGCCCAGCACCAGGGTGGCGGGCGCGGTCCCGATGCCCAGCCACGCGCCGACCGCCTCCGGCCACCGCCGGTCGAGCGGCTCAGACAACGTGGCGCAGGTAGCCGGTCAGCGCCGCGTCCAACACCTCGGCGCCCGGACGCGCCCACACCTCGGCGGAGAAGACCTCCACCTCGATCGGGCCGGCGTACCCGGCCGCGTCCACCGCCTCGCGCAGCCGACGCAACTCGATGCAGCCGTCGCCGGGCAGCGCCCGACCGAGCAGCACCCCCTCCGGCAGCGGCGTCACCCAGTCGCAGACCTGGAACGCGGCGATCCGTGGCCCGGCCCGCTCGATCTGCGCGTACACCGTGTCGTCCCACCAGACGTGGTACGCGTCCACGACCACGCCGACCACCGTCGGGTCGAACCGCTCGGCGATGTCCAGCGCCTGGCCGAGGGTCGCGATCACGCAGCGGTCGGCGGCGAACATCGGGTGCAGCGGCTCGATCGCCAGCCGCACCCCGGCCGCCGCCGCGTGCGGCGCCAACTCTCCGATCGCGTCGGCGACCCGGCGGCGCGCGCCGTCGAGGTCCCGGCTGCCGGGCGGCAACCCACCGGAGACCAGCACCAACTCGGGGGCGCCCAGCGTCGCCGCCTCCTCGATGGCCCGCAGATTGTCCGCCCGCCAGTCGTCGGCGGAGAAGAACCCGCCCCGGCACAACGAGGTGACCGTGAGGCCGGCGTCGCGGACCAGCTTCGCCGACCGGGCCAACCCGTACTCGGCGACCGGCTCGCGCCACAGCCCGATGCCCGGCACCCCGGCGGCGACGCAACCGGCCACCACGTCGGGCAGTGGCCACCGCTGGGCGGTGGCCTGGTTGAACGAGAACCGCGCGAGGCTCACCGCTCCGGTGCTCACTGGGCCACCCCCGCCACCGTGAAGAACGCGCGCGCCCGGGAGGCGGCCAGGTCGGCGTCCGGCAGCAACCCGGCCGCGTCGGCAAGGACCAGCAGGGTCGCCAGGTGCGCCGGGGACCGGCCGGACTGCGCGCCACCGACCATCGTGAAGTGGTCCTGGTGCCCGGCCAGCCAGGCCAGGAACACGATCCCGGTCTTGTAGTGCCAGGTCGGCGCCGCGAACAGGTGCCGGGCCAGTGGCACCGTCGGCGCGAAGATCTCGGCGTACGCGGCCAGGTCCCCCCGGTCCAGGGCCGCCAACGCGGCGGCGGCGGCCGGCGCGATGGCCGCGAACACCCCGAGCAGCGCATCCGAGTGCCCCAGCTCGTCACCCCGGATCAACTGCGGGTAGTGGAAGTCGTCACCGGTGTAGAGGCGCACCCCGGCGGGCAACCTGCGGCGCAGCGCCACCTCCCGCCCGGCGTCCAGCAACGACACCTTGATCCCGTCCACCTTGGACTCGTGCGCCTTGATCAGCTCGGTGACCGTGTCGGCGGCCACGTCCAGGTCGACCGCACCCCAGTAACCGGTCAACGCCGGATCGAACATCGGGCCGAGCCAGTGCAGCACCACCGGCTCGTCGGCGGCGCTCAGCAGCTCGTCGTACACCCGGAGGTAGTCCTGCGGGCCGCGGGCGGCGGCGGCCAGGTGCCGGCTGCACATCAGCACCGGCCGGGCGCCGGCCGCGCGGACGTCGCCGAGCTGCTCGGTGTACGCGGCGGTGACCGCCGCCAGGGTGGCCGCATCGGGCGGTAGCTGGTCCGTGCCGACGCCGGCGACGATCCGCCCGCCGACCGCGCGGGCCTCGGCGGCGCTGCGACGGATCAGCTCCCGGGTGGCCGGATAGTCCAGCCCCATCCCCCGCTGGGCGGTGTCCATCGCCTCGGCGACCCCCAAGCCGTACGACCACAGGTGCCGCCGGAACGCGAGAGTGGTGTCCCAGTCCACCGCCGCCGGGGCGCCCGGCACGTTCTCCGCGGTCGGGTCGGCGACCACGTGCGCGGCGGCGTACGCGATCCGGCTGCTCGCCGGCGCGTCCGGCCGGGCGAAGCCGCTCCCCCCGGCCAGCCGGTGCCGTCGCCCGCCCGGCAGCGCCACCTCGACGCTCACGAGCGCAGCTCCGGCACCTCGACGCGACGGCCCTCGCGGGCCGAGCGCAGCCCCAGCTCGGCGAGTTGGACGCCGCGCGCGCCGGCCAGGAAGTCCCACCGGAACGGCTCACCGGCCACGACGTGCCGCAGGTACGCCTCCCACTGCACCTTGAAGCCGTTGTCGAACTCCTCGTTGTCGGGCACCTCGACCCACTGGGCCCGGAAGTCCTCGGTGGCCGGCAGGTCCGGGTTCCACACCGGCTTCGGCGTGACCGCCCGGTGCTGCACCCGGCAGTTGCGCAACCCGGCCACCGCGCTGCCCTCGGTGCCGTCGACCTGGAACTCCACAAGCTCGTCGCGGTACACCCGCACACCCCAGGACGAGTTGATCTGCGCGATGATCCCTCCGTCGAGTTCGAAGACGGCGTACGCGGCGTCGTCGGCGGTGGCCTGATACCCGTGGCCGGCCTCGTCGACCCGCTCGGGAATGTGGGTGGCGGTCACGCAGGAGACGGCGGCGACCCGACCGAACAGCTCCTCCAGCACGTAGTGCCAGTGCGGGAACATGTCGGAGGTGATGCCGCCGCCGTCCTCGGCCCGGTAGTTCCACGACGGACGTTGGGCGGGCTGCCAGTCGCCCTCGAACACCCAGTAGCCGAACTCGCCGCGCACCGAGAGGATCCGGCCGAAGAAGCCGCCGTCGATCAGGCGCTTGAGCTTGCGCAGACCGGGCAGGAAGAGCTTGTCCTGGACGACGCCGGTGCGGACGCCGGCCGCGTCCGCCGCCCGCGCCAGGTCGAGCGCGGCGGCGGTGTCCTCGGCGAGGGGCTTCTCCGTGTAGATGTGTTTGCCGGCCTCGATGGCCTGCCGGATCGCCTTCTCCCGCTGCTGGGTGACCTGGGCGTCGAAGTAGATCTCGACGTCGTCGCGGGCCAGCGCCGAGGTCAGGTCGGTCGTCCAGTCGGTGAGCCCGTGCCGTTCGGCGAGTTCCCGGAGCTTCGTCTCGTTGCGCCCGACCAGGACCGGTTCCGGCCAGATGGTCGTGCCGTCGGCCACCGTCACACCGCCGGACTCGCGGATGGCCAGCAGCGAGCGCACGAGGTGCTGCCGGTAGCCCATCCGTCCGGTCACGCCGTTGACGATGATGCCGATCGACCTGCGGGTCATGGTGTTCCTTCCGTCGTGCTGGTCGTGCCGATCCGCGCTCAGTGGTTGGCGGCCGCGCTGCCGAGCAACCCACGCAGGTCGGTGGCGAGCCGGTCGAAGCGGGAGTCCGACATCACCTGCGCGTAGTCGCGGTGCGCCGGCAACTCGACCGGGGAGATGCGGATGATCCGGCCGGGCCGGGGGCTCATCACCACGACCCGGGTGCCGAGGAAGACCGCCTCGGCGATGGAGTGGGTGACAAGCACGACAGTGGTGCCGGTCTCCTGCCAGATCCGGTGCAGTTCGGCGTTCATCTGCTCCCGGGTCAGCGCGTCCAGGGCGCCGAACGGTTCGTCCATCAGCAGCACCGGCGGGGAGTGCAGCAACGCGCGACACAGCGCCACCCGCTGCTGCATGCCGCCGGACAGCTCGTGGGGCAGCGCCTTCTCGAAGCCGGTCAGCCCGGTCATCTCGATCAGCTGGTCCGCCCGGCGGGCCGCCTGCGCCCGGTCCATGCCCCGCATCTCGGCCTGCAGCAGGATGTTGGCCCGAGCGCCGCGCCACTCCAACAGCGCGGCCTTCTGGAAGACGAAGCCGATGTCCTTCTGCGGGCCGCGGACCGGGCGTTCCAGCAGCGACACCTCGCCGCTTGTGGGCTTGACCAGGCCGGCGACGATCTTCAGCAGGGTGGACTTGCCGCAGCCGGACGGGCCGACGATCGTGACGAACTCCCCCGGCTCGATGTCCAGCGACACGTCGTCGAGCGCGGTGGTCTGCGACCGCCGGGTGGTGAACCGGACGGTCACCCCGGACATTCCGATGGCGGCGCCGGTGGCGGTGGGTGCGGCGGTCACCGGGTCACCCCTGGGCCGCGTACGAGGAGTCCCAGTACGCCTTCGGCGCGCCCGGGTCCTTCAGCTCCGCGTAGCGGGACATCAGGTCGATGGTCTCGGTCCACTGGGCCTCGGTGTTCACCCCGGCCGGCCCCTCGCTGCCGAGCAGCGGCAGGACCAGGGTGAGCTGCTTGGTGAGCACCTCGGGCGCTGGCTCGTTCTCGGCGAGCGCGGTCATCGCGCCCACCGCGCCGGCCGGATCGCGGGCGGCGTCGGCCCAGGACTTCTGGGTGGCCCGGACGAACTTGCGGGCCAGCTCCGGGTCCTTCTGCAGGGTCTGGGTGTTGGCGATCAGGCCGGTGCCGAGCAGGTTCATCCCGTAGTCGGCGAAGAGCAGCACGTCCACCTTCTTGCCGGTCTTGCTCTCGATGGTGGGCGCCTGGTCGTGGAAGAAGCCCATGATGGCGTCGACCTTGCCTTCGGCCAGGGCGGCGATCTTGCCGGCGGCGTCCACGTTGACCACCTTGACGTCGCTCTGCTTGACGCCGTTCTTCTCCAGCCAGGCCGGGAAGGTCGCGTACAGGGCGTCGCCGGGTGTGCCGCCGACGGTCTTGCCCTTGAGGTCGGCCGGGGTCTTGATCCCCTCCTCGGTGAAGAACTCCACCGAGGAGGGGCCCTTCTCCAGGTACGCGCCGAGGCTGCGCACCGGCATGCCGCTGGCCACCGACTTGAGCAGCACCGGGCTGTCGGCCCAGCCGAAGTCGGTCTGCTTCTGCGCGACCTGCTTGACAGTGTTGCCGGAGCCGTTGCCGGGCAGGATCTTGAGGTCGATGCCCTCGGCGGAGTAGTAGCCCTTCTGCAGGCCGTAGTAGAACGGCGCGTGCTCGCCGTAGGGGACCCAGTTGAGGGTGAGGGTGACCTGCTTGCTGCCGTCGGCGCCGGTCTTGCCGGCGGAGTCGTCCCCGCCGCAGCCGGCGGCGGTGAGGAGCAGGGCGGCGGTGGCCAGGATGGTGGTGGCGGTGCGTTTCATCGGTGCCTCCGTGATGGGGTCGGTCAGGAGGTGGTGAGGGACACGCCGGCGCGGCGGCTGGCGTGCCACGGGATGAGCAGTGCCTCGGCGATCTCGACCAGGACGAACAGGACGATGCCGATGGCGGACATCAGGATCAGGTCGGCGAACAGCAGCGGGGCGTCGAGGTTGCCGTTGGCCAGCAACAGGACGTAGCCGAGCCCTTCGCTGGCGCCGACGAACTCGCCGACCACGGCGCCGACCACCGCGAGGGTGACGGCCACCTTCAGGCCGGCCATCAGGTGCGGCAACGCGTTCGGAAAGCGGATCTTGCGGAAGGTGCGCCACGGCCCGGCACCCATGGTGGCGGCCAGGTCGAGCAGCTCCGGGTCGGTGGAGCGCAGCCCGGCCACACCGGAGATGACCACCGGGAAGAACGCGATGAGCACCGCCAGGATGATCTTCGGGGTGAGACCGAGGCCGAACCAGACCACCAGCAGCGGCGCGATGGCGATCTTCGGGATGACCTGTGCGAAGAGGACGATCGGGTAGAGCGCCTTGTCCAGGGTGCGCGAGTAGGCGATGGCGACAGCGGTGGCCAGCCCCAGCGCGGCGGCCAGCACGAAGCCGAGCACCGTCTCGTAGAGGGTGACCATTGTGTGTCGGGCCAACTCGGACCACTGGCCGGTCATCGTCTCCCAGACCTGGCCGGGCGTGGGCACCAGGTAGTTCGGGACGTACTCCCGGGCGGCCACGAACCACCAGACGGCGAAGAAGACCGCGAGCACCAGCGCCGGGCGCCAGAGCGAGTCGGCGAGGGTCAGCGCCCGGCGGCCGAGCGTCGGGCGGGGTGGGCGGCCCCCGGTGCCGGGTCGCGACGCGGCCACCGTGGACGGTGTCGAGCCGTCGACGACGTCCGTCGCGTCAGCGGGCCCGGGCGAGGACGCCGACCCGGACGAGGACGCAGGCCCAGGACCGGACGCGGACGTGGGCCCAGACGCGGCGGCGGCCGCCTGTGCGCCGCTCGCCTGGTCGGCGGCGGCCTGCCGGCCCGCCGTGTCCAAAGAGTTCTCGGTCACGCGGAACCTCCTCGGGGCCCGGCACGGCACCCGTGGACCGGGCCGGTCGGCGGATCAGGCAAACGCTTTCCTGGACTGTAGGCGGCCCCTCGATGCCGGGCAAGGCCTTTCCTTGATCTATTCACCGATTGCCGGGCCAGCACACCGGCGTCCCTCCAAAATTGACTCGACTTCCTGGAAACCGGGCCTTCCCCACCCCTCGGAGACCGCGCCTTCAAGGAAACCGAGTGGATCAGCGCGCGTCGGTAACGTCAGCGCGCGTCCGCGACGTCAGCTCGCCGCCGGATAGGTGTCGAGCAGGCCGCACATGCCCAGCCGACCCCGCTCGATCGGCTCGTCCACCGCGTACACCCCGGCCTCGCCCAGGTGGCGGGCATCCCCCCGCTCCAGGGCGTCGAGGTGGACGCCGGTGCCGGTGGCGGCCCGACCCGCGCCGGCCGCCCACCGCTGCCGCCACCGCGCCAGCAGCGGCTGACGCAGGGCGACAGCGGCGGCGTGGAAGGCGGCCAGCGCCGTCGGCCCGCCGGACCGCAGCGCCTGGAAGCCGGTCACCGCGAGATCACGTCGGCGGTACGCGGCCCGCACGTCCGCGCCCGGCGCTCCCCCGTCCGGCAGCGCCGCCGCGGCGGCGTACGCGGCCGGGTCGGCAAGCACGTCGGGCGGGAAGGTCAGCACCGCGTCGCCGGCCTCGGGCAGGCCGCTGTTCTGCATGAGCACCACGATGGTCAGCCCGCCGCCGTTGACCAGGCGGTGCACGGTGCCCGGCTCGAACCAGACCACCGCGCCCGGGCGCAGGGGCGTTTCCCGAAAACCGGCGGTGGTCAGGGTCTGCACCGCGCCCTCGCCGTCGGTCACCACGTACCCCTCCGTGCAGCAGAGGTGGACGTGCGGGGTGCCGCCGACCAGGCCGTCCGGGGCGACGGTGTCGTAGACGCGTAGCCGGGACACCCCGATCCCGCCGGGCAGCGGGGCCGCGAAGCGGTCGGACATGGCCGGGCCTCCCTGCGGGAAAGGGCTTTCTCTGCGGTACCGTGACGCTAGCCGGCACGGCGAAACGCCGTCAACAGACCGAGGGGGGCGGGCCATGGCGACCCTGTCCGATGTGGCACGCCGAGCGGGCGTCTCCCCCGCCACCGCCTCCCGGGTGATCAACGGCAGCAGCAAACCGGTGACCGACGAGCTGCGCGAGCGGGTGCTCGCCGCCGTCGCCGAGTTGCAGTACGTGCCGAACGCCCACGCCCAACTGTTGGCCCGCTCGCACCGCAGCGCGGTCGGCGTGATCGTGCACGACGTCTCCGACCCGTACTTCGCCGAGATCACCCGCGGCCTGCAACGCGTCGCCACCGACCGGGGCCGGCTGCTGATGATCTGCAACAGCTACCGGGATCCGGACCGCGAGCTGGAGTACGTGGAGCTGCTGCGCGGCCACCAGGTGGCGGCGCTGATCCTGGCCGGATCCGGTTACCACGACGAGGCCTTCACCAGGCAGCTCAACGAGAAGCTCGCCGCGTACGAGGCCACCGGCGGGCGGGTGGCGGTGATCGGTCGGCACGAGCACTCCGGCGACGCGGTGATGCCGGACAACCGGGCCGGCGGCTACCTCGCCGGACGGGAGCTGTGCGGACTGGGGCACCGGGTGATCGGTGTGGTCGCCGGTCCGCGCATCCTGACCACCACGACCGATCGCCTGGCCGGCCTGCGGCAGGCCCTCACCGAGCAGGGCCGGGACCTGCCGGAACGGCGCATCCGCTACGCCGAGTTCGACCGCGACGGCGGCGCCGAGGCGACCGCCCGACTGCTCGACGCCGACCCGGAGCTGACCGCGATCGTGGCCCTCAACGACTCCATGGCCATCGGGGCGCTGGCCACCCTGCGGGCACGTGGGCTGGCCGTGCCACAGCAGGTCTCCGTGGTGGGGTTCGACGACATGCCGATCGCCCGGGACGTCACCCCGGCGCTGACCACCGTGCGGCTGCCGCTTGTCGACATGGGAGTCCGGGCGATGTCCCTGGTGCTCGGCGCGGAGGTCGCGGCCCCGCGGGTCGAGGTGCTCCCCGCCGAACTGGTCCGCAGGGACACCGCCGGTCCCGTCCCGCTCGCCGCCCGCGTGAGCGCCGGCTCCGCGCCGCGCGCTCGACGGGGCGACTCCGCCTCGTGACCGGCGTCAGTCCGACGCAGCGTCTGCTCACCAGCGACGACGTGGCGTACCTGGTCCGCGCGTCGTTCGGCCCGCACACCCGGGTCCGGGACGCCGGACCGCTGACGGGCGGCGGATACGCGACGGTCTGGTGGGCACGCCTCGACGACGACCGCAAGGTGGTGCTGAAGCTCGCCCCGCCGGCCGGGACACCGCTGCTGCGCTACGAACGGGGACTCTGCGCCGCCGAGGCGCGATACTTCCGCCTCGTCGCGGAACACGCCCCGCAGGTGCCCGTACCGCCGGTGTTGTGGCACGGCGCCGACCCCGCGTACGGCGAGTGGTTGGTCACCGCGTTGCTGCCCGGCCGGTCCCTGTCCGAGCTGGCCGGGGCCGGCGTCGCGGTCGACGACGGCCCGGCGCGGTACGACCTCGGCGTCGCCCTCGCCGGCTTGCACCGGGTCACCGGCGACCGGTTCGGGTACGACGACGACCGGGCCGGCGGGACGACCTGGCGGGCGGCGTTCACGGCGATGCTCGACGCGCTGCTCGCCGACGCGACCGACTGGAACGTGGCACTGCCGGTGACCCCGGATCGCCTGCGCACGCTTGTGGGACGGCACGCCGACGCGTTGGACGAGGTACGCCGACCGGCGCTGCTGCACTTCGACTGCTGGGACGGCAACGTGCTGGCCGCGCCCGACCGGGAGGGTCGGCTCCGGCTGTGCGGCCTGGTCGACGGCGAACGGTTCCTCTACGGCGACCCGCTGCTGGACCTGGTCTCACCGCTGCTCTTCCGGCGCGTCGAGGACGAGCCGGAGCATCCGCTGCTGCGCGGCTACCGCAGCGCCGCCGGCACACCACTGGTGCTGGACGCCTCGGCGCGCCGCCGGCTCGGCCTCTACCGGCTGCACCTGTACCTGCTGATGACGGTGGAGATGCCCAGCCGTGGCATGACCCCGAGCAGCCATCCGCAGCGGCACGCCCGGCTCGCGGCGCTGCTGGACGCGGAACTCGACGCGCTCGCGGGCTGACGCAATTCCCGTTGTCCGGCCGGTTCGCCGCTCGTACCCTGCTCGACGTGCGAATTCGGGATTTCGTGGCGGAGGACTGGTCCCAGGTGTGGTCGATCATCGAGGAGGTGATCCGGGCTCGGGAGACCTTCCCCTACGACCCGGCGATGACCGCCGACGCGGCGTACGGCATGTGGGCGGAGGCGCCGCCGGGCCGGACCGTCGTCGCTGTCGACGGCGAGCGGGTGCTCGGCACCGCGAAGATGGGCACCAACCGACCCGGGCCGGGCGCGCACGTGTCCACCGCCAGTTTCATGGTCGCCGCCGACGCGCGGGGCCGGGGCGTGGGCACCGCGCTGTGCCGCGACGCCCTGACCTGGGCCCGCCAGCGGGGGTACGCCGGCATGCAGTTCAACGCCGTCGTCGAGAGCAACCGGTCGGCGGTCGAGCTGTACCGGCGGGAGGGCTTCGCGGTGGTCGGCACGGTGCCCGGGGCGTTCCGCCATCCCACCCTCGGCCGGGTCGGTCTGCACGTCATGTACCAGGAGTTCTGACCGGGACGATCCAGCGCACACCGGTTCGCGGCGGGTGGGGTGCGGTGTGTCTGTCGAATGCCTGTCGAGCTGCCCCATCAGCGGGGCAGCCCGTTCGTCGCGGTCAGCCGGGGGCTGCGTGCCCGCGGCGACAAGCGGACCACGGCCATGCCGGCGAACCGCCCCCCATGCCTGCGGACCACCCCATGCCCGCGAACCACGACCGTGCCGGCGGGCCACGGCCGTGACTGCGGGCCACCCTTATGCCGGCGGGCCACGGCCGTGACTGCGGGCCACCCTTATGCCGGCGGGCCACGGCCGTGACTGCCCCACAAGTGGGGCAGCTCGACAGGCAATGAGGAGACATCCGGGTTGGAGTCACCGCCCAGGTGCCGCGCCGGCTCACGCCGTTGGCGGACGGTTCACCGGTGGCTGACCACCTGACCCACCACGGCCCCGGCGGGCGGACCAGGCGGCTCCGCGCCAGCGCGGCGAACCGGGGTGAGGAGGCCACCGACGGCGACCAGCAGGCATCCCGCGCCGGCCGCGACCGTGACAGCCTGGACACCGTACCGGCCGGCGGCCCAGGTCAGCGTGGCTGCGCCGATCGGCCCGAGGGCGTAGTGCGTGCTCCAGAACGCCGAGGTGACCCGGCCGAGCAGGTGATCCGGGGTGATCTCCTGACGCAGCGACATCGAACAGATCCCGCCGACGCTCAGGCAGCACAGATACACGGCGGTCAGCGCGGTTACCGCGGGAACACTCGTCGCGAGGCCGACGCCCGCCACCGCGAAGCCGCAGACCGAGTGGGCGCCGATCCAGGTCGCGCCGAAGCCACGGCGGCGGCGTAGCGGGGCCACCAGCAGCGCACCGGCGACGGTGCCCAGCGCGGCCAGGCCGAGCACCGCTCCCACGGTGCCGTCGGAGCCGTCGAGGTCGTGGGTGATGTGGTAGATCAGCACGTCGGTGAAGCCGTAGGTCAGGAAGATGAACACCGACAACAGGACGGTGAGCGCGCGCAGCACGGGCTGCCGCCACAGGAACCGCGCCCCGGCCAGGAACTCGGCAAGTGGCCGCTCCCGGACCGCCGGCGCGGCGGCGTCGGCCCGCGCGGGTCGCAGCCGGATCAGCCACAGACCGGTTGCCGAGAGGACGAAACTCGCCGCGTTGACGGCGATGGCGAGCGTCGGGCCGAAGCGGGCCGACACCACGCCGGCGAGCAGCGGCCCGAGGACGGCCGACGCCGCGTACGTGGCCTGCAACCGGCCGTTGGCCTCGGTGATCCGGTCGGAGTCGACGAGGTTGCGGACCGCGGTCACCGCGGCGACCTGGAACACCATGCCGGCCGCCTCGCAGATCGGCAGCACGACGAAGAGCAGCCAGACCTGTGGGCCGGCGAGCCAGGCCAGTGGCACCAGGCCGTAGAGCACCAACCGGGCCAGGTCCGCGACGATCATCAGGGTGCGGCGGTCGTACCTGTCGACAAGCACCCCGCCGAAGATGCCGGCGACGACGGACGCCGCCCCCGCCACGGCGGTGAGCAGGCCCATCCGCGCCACCGACCCGGTCGCCTGGAGCACCAGTAGCGGCACCGCCAGGTAGGCGAACGAGTCACCGGCCGCGGAGAGCGACTGCGCGACCCAGTAGGTGCCGAAGGTGCGGTCCCGCCACAGCGGAGGCCGGCCCGCAGCGGCGGAACTGCTCATCGCGACGAGCGTAGTGGGCACGACCATCCCGGCGCCGGCCGTGGCGGGCGTCACATCGACCCGATGTCACGAAGCGGCGGGCGCCGCGCATCTCGTGGTCGTCACGTCAGACAGGGAGAGGCGAAACAATGAGCACAACGCACCGCGTTCTGATCCTCGGCGCGGGTTACGCGGGCCTGGCCGCGGCGACCCAGCTCGCGGCCCGGACCGGGAAGGCAGACGTGCAGGTGACACTGGTGAACGCGCAGGAGCGGTTCACCGAGCGCCTCCGGCTGCACCTGACGGCGACCGGGCAACGCGTCGCCGAGCTGGACATCCCGACGCTGCTGGCGAAGACGGGCGCACACTTCGTCCGCGGCTGGGTGACGGCGGTCGACGCCCACGCGAAGACCGTCCGGATCGACGACAACCGGGTGCTGCGCTACGACACCCTGGTGTACGGGTTGGGCAGCGTGACCGACACGGCGGCGGTGCCGGGCGTGGAGGAGCACGCGTACACCCTGGACGGTGTGGGTGACGCGACGACGCTGGCGGACCGGCTGGCGCGGCTCGGCGGCGGCACTGTCGTCGTGGTCGGCAGCGGGTTGACCGGCGTCGAGGCGTCCGCGGAGATCGCCGAACAGCACCCGGAGCTCGACGTCGTGCTGGTGGGCCGGCAGGATCCCGGGGCGACGATGACCGCGAAGGCCCGGTCACACCTGCGGGCCGCGCTCGCCCGACTCGGTGTCCGGGTGATCAGCGGAACGGCGGTCACGAAGGTGCTGCCCGACGGGGTGGAACTTGTCGGCGCGCAGACCCTGGCGGCCGACGTCGTGCTCTGGACGGCCGGTACGCGGGTGTCGCCGCTGGCCGCCGCCGCGGGCCTGACAGTGGACGAACGCGGTCGCGTCGTCACCGACCCGACGTTGCGGTCGGTGTCGCACCCCGACGTGTACGCGATCGGCGACGCGGCGGCGGTCCGGCAGGGCTACGGCGTCCTGCACGGGACCTGCCAGAGCGGCATGCCGACCGGGGTGCACGCGGCGGTGTCGATCGCCCGTACGCTGCGGGGCAAGCAGCCCCGGCAGTTCCGGTTCGGTTACTACCACACGCCGGTGAGTCTGGGCCGAAACGATGCGGTGGTGCAGTTCACCCACCCCGACGACAGCCCCCGCCGTGGGTGCCTGACCGGGCGTCCGGCGGTCTGGTACAAGGAGACCGTGAGCGCCTCGCCCTGGCCGACGTACCGCCGGATGACCACAATGCCCTCGTCCGGCGCCTTCTGGCCGCGCGGCGGTCGCTTCACCCGCCTGCGGGACGACGCGCGGTGACGCACCCACCCGACAGTGACCAGCAGGTCTTCCACCGTCATCGCAACCTGCTGTTCTCGGTGGCCTACCGCATCCTCGGCACCGCCGCCGATGCCGAGGACGCGGTGCAGGACGCCTGGATCAGGTGGTCCTCGGCCGACCGCGCCCAGGTCGCCGACCCGAAGGCGTACCTGGCCCGCATCGTGGCGAACCTCGCGATGCAACGTCTGCGCTCGTCCCGGTGGCAACGCGAGACCTATCCGGGACCGTGGCTGCCCGAGCCCGTCCTGACCGGTGGGGACTCTGCCGACGCCGTCACCGACGCGGAGTCCGTGTCGATGGCGATGCTTGTGGTGCTGGAGACGCTCAGCCCGCTCGAACGTGCGGTGTTCGTCCTGCGGGAGGTGTTCGATTTCAGTCACGCGGAGATCGCCGTGGCGGTGGAACGCTCCGAGGCCGCGGTCCGTCAGACCGCGCACCGCGCTCGCGAGCACGTACGGGCCCAGCGGCCACGCTTCACTGTGGACCGGTCGCAGCAGCGCGGCGTGACCGAGCGGTTCCTCGCCGCCGCGACCGGCGGCGACATCAACACCCTGCTGGAGTTGTTGTCCCCGGACGTCACGTTGTGGACCGACGGTGGCGGCAAGGTCCGCCAGGCCCGGCGTCCCGTCCGGGGCGCGGAGCCGGTCGCCACCTGGTTCGCGGCCCTCGGCACCGTCACCTACCAGGGCGTCGAGCCGCACGACTTGCACGCCGCCCTGGTCGAGATCAACGGCGCTCCCGGCCTGGTGTTCAGCGGTGCGGGCCGGGTGGTCGCCACCATCTGCCTCGACATCGACGCCGACGGCCGCGTCACCGCCATCCACAACGTGGCCAACCCCGACAAGCTCCGCGCCGTCGCCGACGGCACCACTCACCAGCTGCGGACGAGCTGAGCCGCCCCGGGAGGCGACCGGCCGTCAGCCGGTCCTGGTGAGGTCGGTCGTGGTCGCGAGGTCGGTCACCACGTCCAGGAGCCGGCGCAGGGCGGGGGCGGTGCTGCCCGGTAGCCACACCATCTCGGTGTGGGCGTATGCGCCGGTCAGCGGAACGAACACCACGCCGGTGCGGCGAAGGCTGGCTGCCGAGCTGGCGAGCCGGGTGACGCCGACTCCGGCGGCGACCAGGCCGAGGAGACTCTGCACGCTGGCTTCCTCCTGGACGATGTTCGGCACGAACCCCGCCTCCCGGAACTGGTCCTCGAAGGTGCGGTGCCAGGGTTCCCAGGAGCTGCGCGGCGTCGTCACCCACGGTTCGTCCGCCAGGTCGGCGAGCGTCAACTCGGCGCGACCGGCGAGCGGGTGGCCCTCGGGCAGCACCGCGCACACCGGTTCGGTCGTCAGCCTCCTGGACGCCAGGCCGGGGACCAACGGGGTCCTGGTGAAGGCGACGTCGTATTGCCCGCCGAGCACGCCCCGCACCAGCGGCGCGATGCCGGTGGACTCGGTGGCCAGGTGAAGGTCGGGAAGGTGCTGGTGCACGGCTCGGACCACCGGGGGCAGGAGGTGGTTGGCGACGGTGGTCAGGAAGGCCAGTCGAAGACTGCCGACCTCGCCCCGCAGGGCCCGCCCCACGACGGCGACGGCCGCGTCGGCGCGGTCCGTCACGGCGCGCGCCTCGGGCAGGAACAGCGCGCCGATGTCGGTCAGGGTGGTGCCGCGGGAGTCGCGGTCGAACAGCTTCGCCCCGAGGGTGCGTTCCAGCGCGGTGATCTGCTGGGACAGCGACTGCTGGGCGATCATCAGCCGGGTGGCGGCACGGGTGTAGCTCAGCTCCTCCGCGAGGACCAGGAAGTATCGCAGTTGCCGCAGCTCAGGGATGGCCACAGGAACAGACTGTAGCCAGGTCAGGAAGCCTGTGTTGGCCGTCTGGTCGGACCTCCGCGCACGATCGTTCCGGAGGCGGCAACGGCCTCCCGACGACACCCACGAAGGAAGCCGATCATGACTGCGACACGTTTCACCACGCCGTTCAACGCCCGGTCCACCGCCAGTGACGTCGTGGCCGGTGTCGACCTCAGCGGGCAGCGCGCCATCGTCACCGGCGCCTCGTCGGGCATCGGCGTGGAGACGGCTCGGGCCCTCGCGACCGCGGGCGCCGAGGTGACCCTTGCGGTACGGGACGTCCGGGCCGGGGAGCGGGCAGCGCAGGACATCGGGGCCGGCGCGCCGAACCGGTCGATTCGGGTCGTACCGTTGGATCTGTCCGACCAGCGGTCGATCGCGACCTTCGTCGCGGCCTGGGCGGGTCCCCTGCACATCCTGGTCAACAACGCCGGAGTGTCGGCGACCCCGGAGATGCGGACGCCGGAGGGCTGGGAGCTGCAGTTCGCCACGAACCATCTCGGCCACTTCACGCTCACCACCGGGCTGCACGGGGCGCTCGCGGCGGCTGGCCGGGCCCGCGTGGTGTCGCTCAGCTCGATCGCCCACGTGCAGGCGCCGATGGTTTTCGAGGACGTCAACTTCCGCGCCCGCCCCTATGAGCGGATGCTCGCCTACGGCGAGTCGAAGACCGCCACCGCGTTGTTCGCGGTCGAGGCGAACCGGCGCTGGGCCGACGACGGCATCACTGTCAACGCGGCCAACCCGGGCGCGGTCATCACGAACCTGGGGCGACACCTCACCGAGGAGGACTACGCGGAGCTGCCGGCGTTCGACTTCAAGACCCCGGAGCAGGGGGCGGCGACCTCGGTGCTGCTCGCCGCCTGGCCGCAGCTCGACGGCGTCGGCGGCCGCTACTTCGAGGACTGCAACCAGGCTGCGCCCCACCGCCCGGAGACGCCGTTGCAGGGCGTCGCCGACCACGCGACCGACCCGGCGGCGGCGGCGCGGCTGTGGCAGCTCTCGCTCGACCTGCTCGCCGACGTGCGCCAGGCCTGACCGACCGGGAGACGGAAAGGCGCAGACGGCCGCGGGAGGATCCCGCGGCCGTCTGCGAACGTGCTCGAAACGATCAGGCCTGGCGCAGCGGCGCGAGCGCGGTGCTCCAGGCGACCACCTGGTCGAGGGTGGTGGTCAGCGCGTCCTGCTGGAACTGGTTGGGCTTGAAGACGCTGAAGTTCTCGAAGTCGGTGAAGAGCGACAGCGCGACCTGCGACCGCACGTCGGCCATCTGCAGCTCGCCGGAGATCAACCGCAGGTGCTCCACGGCGCGCGCGCCGCCGACCGAGCCGTAGCTGACGAAGCCCACGGCCTTGTTGTTCCACTCGGCGTACAGGAAGTCGATCGCGTTCTTCAGGGCGCCCGAGGTCGAGTGGTTGTACTCGGGGGTGACGATGATGAACCCGTCGTAGGAGGCGATCGTCTCGGCCCAGCGCAGCGTGTGCGGCTGGGTGTACTGGCCCATCGACGGCGGGTACGCCTCGTCGAGGTGCGGCAGCTGGTAGTCGAGCAGGTCGATCAGCTCGTACTCCGCGTCGGAGCGCTGCTTGGCGATCTCGAGCACCCAGCGGGCAACGGCTTCACCGTTACGCCCCGGGCGGGTGCTGCCGAGAATGATCCCGATCCTGGTCATGGTGGCGCCTTTCCTCGGTACGTGGGCTGACGGGCCGACGCTAACCGGTGATTGCTTGGTCAAGCAAATGTTGTCCTCGTGGCGACGATCACACGCTGAGTAAGCAATTGCTCAGTCAAGCAAGTATGATATGAGGATGTCCAACCCCGCCGCAGAACCTCTGCAACCCCTCAACCCCGACGAGGAGGCCCTGGTCCGCGCCCTGGGCCAGGTGATGCACGTGCTGCCCCGCGCGATCGATGCCGACATGGTCGGTGACCGTCAGCTACCGCTCACCGAATACACCGCCCTGATGAACCTATCCGAGGCGCCGCGCCGGCGGATGCGGATGAACGAGCTCGCCTCGGCCTGCCACCTCTCGCTGAGCGGCATGACCCGCACCATCATCCGGCTGGAGACGCAGGGCCTGGTCAAGCGGGAGCGCTGCGCGGAGGACGCGCGCGGCTGGAACGCCGTCCTCACCGACGCGGGACTCGCCCGCCTGGAGGAGTCCTGGCCCAGTCACCTGAACGCCGTCCGCCGGCGCTTCCTCCAGCACTTCGAGAGCTTCGACCTCGCCCAGTTGGCGCGCGCGTTCCAACGGGCCGGCGCCGCTGAGACGACCGAGACGACCGGCTGAGCCCAGCCGGTCACCCCGGCGACTCAGCCGGGCAGCCGGGCCGCGGCGACCAGCGCCCACGCCAGCAGCCCGAAGGCATCGGCCCGTTGCACCCGCTGGCGCGCGTCCTGACCGGACGGGGGTGCCCCTCAGCGGGCCGGGGCGTGCGCGGCCAACGGGTTGATGAGGGTGCCGACGAACTGGAGCGCCGCCGACGGGTCGGCCAGGTTGATCATCTGCTGGTTGTCGCGCAGCTGGAGCCGGTTGAGGCAGGACAGCGTGAACTCCGGCGCGAACAGGTCGTAGTGGCGGACCCGCTCGGCCAACTGCGGCACCCGGTCGAAGTAGTCGGCGGCGCAGGCCGCGACCGTACGCCAGAAGTCGCCCTCGGCGAGCACGCCGGCCTCGACGAGCACCGCGTTGAGGTGGCGCAGGAAGCAGTCCACCACGTCGGTGAAGATGGTCAGCAGTTTGGTGTCGTCGGGCACGTCGACCCGGATCCGCTCCACCTCGGCCGGCAGCTCGACGTCGGCGCTCAGCACCGCGATCTCCTCGGCGATGTCCTTGAAGATCACCCGCTCGACCGTGTCGTGCTCGTCGAGAACCAGGATGACGTTCTCGCCGTGCGGCATGAAGGCCAGGTCGTGGGCGTAGAAGCTGTGCAGCAACGGGGTCAGGTAGGCGTCCAGGTAGCGGCGCAGCCACACCTCGGGGGGCAGGCCCGACCGCGCGATCAGCGCCGCCGCCAGCGAGCCGCCGTCGCTGTCCACGTGCAGCAGCGCGGCCATCGTGGACAGTCGACGCCCCGGCGCCAGGTCGGGCACCGGGTTCTCCCGCCACAGGGCGGCCAACATCTTGCGGTACGGGGAGGTGCGGTCGGTCGCCGCCTCGTACTGCCGGTGTCGGTAACCCACGGCGGCCCGCTCCCGGATGACGGTCAGGCCGGTGCCGGTCAGCACCTCGTCGGAGGCGATCAGGTCGGCCAACCAGTCGTTGATCGCCGGGGTGGCCGCCATGTACGCGGCCGACAGCCCCCGCATGAAGCCCATGTTCAACACCGACAGCGCCGTCTTCACGTAGTGCCGGTGCGGCGCGCTGACGTTGAAGAAGGTACGGATGGACTGCTGGGCGAGGTACACGTCCGGTCCCGGGCCGAGGTGCACCAGCCGGCGCGCGGCCAACTCCCCGGCGAAGGTGACCGCCAGCTTGTTCCACCACTGCCACGGGTGCGCCGGGATCAGGTGGTAGTCGGCGAGATCCAGCCCGAGGTCGGTCATCGTGGCGGCGAACCGGGCCCGGGTCTCGGCGTCCAGCTCGCTCTCGACGAGGGTGTCGTAGTCGAGGTCGGCGGCGCTGCTGAACGTCGAGTGGTCCCGGTGGGCGGCGAGCCACTCCAGCCGGACCGGGGCGGCGGCCTCCGGGGCGTACCTGTGGTATTCGTCGACGCCGAAGCCGAGCCGGCCGTTGTTGGCCACGAAGCACGGGTGGCCCTCGGTCATCGACGTCTCGATGGTCTGGAAGTCCGCGTCGGCCAGCTCGGCGGCGCTCGGCGCGGCCTGGGCCAGCTTGTACGCGGTGCCGGCCAGCGTCGAGGTGATCTCCTCCAGGTAGACCGGGAGCACCCGCGCGGAGAGCCCGAGGGCGCCGCGCAGCTCGACGATGAGATCCACCGCGTCGGGCGGCAGCGTCGTGTCGTCGCGGTGCCGGGTGATGCTGTCCGCGTCGATCTGCCAGTGCGCCAGGGCGAGGACCCGCGCGGCGAACCGGTAGGTGACAGTGCCGTCGTCGCTGCGCACCTCGTACCACTGGCGGTCGTCCGGGCCCGACACCGGCTGCGGGGTGAGCAGCCGCTCGTGGGTGAACTCGGCGAGCGCCTTGCGGACCAGCAGCCGGTTGGCCCGGGCCCACCGCTGGGGGGTGAGATGCCCGACCGGGTCGCCGGGGGTGGCGGCGACGGTGCTCTGGGCGGGGACGGCGGTGGCGGTCACGCCGGGGCTCCTTCGGTTCGGGTGGCGGCGGCGCGGTCGGCGGCGGCCTGGAACTGGGCTCGGGTGCACACGCTGAGCAGCGCGTCCTTCTCGGGCTTGACGATCGGGCCGACGACCTCGAAGCCGACGGCGGCGTTCAGCGCGTGCACTGCGGTGTTGCGGACGTCCGGCTCGACCACCACCCGCCGGGTCGCCGGATCGGCGAGGAGCCAGGCCATGACGGTGGTGAGCACCGCCCGGGTGAAGCCGTGCACCGGGGTGTCGGCCGGCGCGCAGAGGAAGTGCATGCCCACATCACCGGGCTGGTGGTCGTAGCGGCCGACCAGCTCGACGTGGGCCGGGTCGTAGCGCTCGGCGAGGAAAACCGGACTCCCCCGCCACAGCCCCAGGTACGCGTCGTGGTGCGGGTGCTCGGCGATCCGCCGGTACTCCTCGGCCACCCGGGCCACGTCGGCGTCCTGCATCAGCCAGAACGCGGCTTTCGGGTGGGTCACCCAGGTGTGCAGCAGCGCGGCGTCGGCGTCCGGGTCGAGCGTCCGCAGCGCGAACTCACCGAGCCGATCGTCGACGCGGGTGAAGACGGCGCTCACGACGGCACCCCGAACTCCTGGAAGGTGATGGTCTTCTCGATCGGGTAGTGCTCCCGGCCGAGCAGTTCCCGGATGATCCAGGAGTTGCGGTAGGCGCCCATGCCCAGGTCCGGTGAGGTGATGCTGTGCGTGTGGGTGCCCGCGTTCTGCAGGAAGATGCCCCGCCCGGTGTGGTCGATGCTGTAGTTGCGGGCCACGTCGAACCGGCCGTGCGCGTCCCAGCGGATCTGGTCGCGCACCGGCGCGAGGAACTCCGGCACCCGGTAGTGGTAGCCGGTGGCCAGCACGAGGCCCTCGGTCCGCAGTGTGAAGTCCCGTTCCTGCTCGACCTGACGCAACCCCAACGTGTACGCGCCGTCCTGGTGCGCGGCGCTGACCAACTCGGTGTTGGTGAGCAGGCGGGTGTTCACCGGCCCGTCGACGCTCTGCGCGTACAGCAGGTCGAAGATGTCGTTGATCAGGTCCGCGTTGATCCCCTTGAACAGGCCCTTCTGGTCGGACTCCAGCCGGTAGCGGGTCGCCTCGGGCAGCGCGTGGAAGTAGTCCACGTAGTCCGGCGAGGTCATTTCCAGGGTCAGCTTGGTGTATTCCAGCGGGAAGAACCGCGGCGACCGGGTCACCCAGTTGAGCTGGTAGCCGTACCTGTCGATGTCACCGAGCAGGTCGTGGTAGATCTCGGCGGCGCTCTGCCCGCTGCCCACCACCGTGATGCTGCGCCTGGTGCGCAGCGCCGCGCGGTGCTCCAGGTAGCGGGAGTTGTGCACGGCGTCGCCGGGCAGGTCGGCGACCGCGTCGGGCAGGTGCGGCGGGGTGCCGGTGCCGAGCACCAGGTGCCGGGCGCGGTATTCGACGGTCTCCCCCGCGCCGGTGCTGGCCCGCACCACGTACCGCTCGTCGGAGGCGCCGAACTCCACTGTGGTCACGGTCTGACCGAAGCGCAGGTTCGGCAGCTTCGCCGCCGCCCACCGGCAGTACGCGTCGTACTCGCTGCGCAGGGGGTAGAAGCTCTCCCGGATGTAGAACGGGTAGAGCCGGCCGATCTCCTTGAGGTAGTTGAGGAAGGAGTACGGCGAGGTTGGGTCGGCGAGGCTGACCAGGTCGGCGATGAACGGGGTCTGCAACCGGGCCGATTCCAGCAGCATGCCGGGGTGCCAGGCGAGGCTGGGCCGGGCCTCCAGGAACACCCCGTCCAGGTCGTCGATCGGCGCGGTGAGGCAGGCCAGTCCCAGGTTGTACGGGCCCAGCCCGATGGCGATGAAGTCGTGGGTGGACATCCGGGTCTCCAGGCGCGAGTGCGGGTTCACCGGCGTCCGCCGACGTGGCAGGTCAGCTCGGCGACGACGTGGTCGTGCACGTACCGGCCGGCGTGCGTGGCGATCAGGTCGAGCACGTAGCCGACGTCGTCGACGGTGGTGGCCGGGTTGAGCAGTGTGAACTTCAGGAAGTGCCGGCCGTCGACCCGGGTCCCGGCGACCACGGCGAGGCCGGAGGCGGCGAGCGCCTCCCGGGCGTGCAGGTTGGCGGCGTCGGCCAGGCCCCGGCCCGCTCCGGTGGGGAGGTAACGGAAGACCACGGTGCTCAGGTCGGAGCGGGTCACCACCTCGAAGCGGGGGTCCGCGCTGACCAGCTGCCAGGCGTCGGCGGCCCGGTCGACCACCTCGTCGAAGAGCGCACCGAGGGCGTCCGGGCCCATCACCCGCAGGGTCAGCCAGAGCTTCAGCGCGTCGAAACGGCGGGTGGTCTGCAGGCTCTTGTCGACCTGGTTGGGGATGCGCTGCTCCACCATCCGGGCCGGGTTGAGGTAGTCGGCGTGGTAGGTGGCGTGCCGCAACGCCTGCCGGTCGCGGACCAGCAGCGCGCTGGAGCTGACTGGCTGGAAGAACGACTTGTGGAAGTCGACGGTCACCGAGTCGGCCCGTTCGATGCCGTCGAGCAGGTGCCGACGCGTCGGCGAGACGAGCAGACCGCAGCCGTACGCGGCGTCGACGTGCAGCCAGACGCCGGTCGCCGCGCGGATCTCGGCCAGCTCCGGGAGCGGGTCGATGGAGCCGAAGTCGGTGGTGCCGGCGGTGGCCACGACGGCCATCACCACAAGTCCGGCCTGCCGGCACCGCGCGATCTCCTCCCGGACGGCGGCCGGACGGATGCGCCGCCGGGCGTCGGTGGGCACCGCGATCACCGCGTCCGGGGCGAGGCCGAGCAGTTTGGCCGACTTCTGCACGCTGAAGTGACCGGCGGCGGAGGTGAGCACGCGCAGCCGGGGCAGCAGCTCGGCGCGCGCCGCCGGTCCGATCGCGTCGGCGCACGCCTCCTCCCGGGCCAGCAGCAGGGCTTGGAGGTTGGACTGGCTGCCACCGCTGGTGAAGACGCCGTCGGCGGTGGGACCGAGGCCGATCCGCTCGGCGGTCCAGTCGATGAGCCGCCGTTCGATGAGGGTGGCTCCGGCGCTCTGGTCCCAGGTGTCCAGTGACGAGTTCACGGCGGTGAGCACCGCCTCGCCGAGCAGCGCCGGGATCGCCACCGGGCAGTTGAGGTGGGCCAGGTATCGCGGGTGGTGGAACCAGACGGCGTCGCGCAGGTAGACGTCCTCCAGCTCGTCCAGCGCGGCGCTCGCGTCGCCCAGTGGCCGGTCCAGGTCCACCCGGTCCACCAGGGGGGCCAGCTCGGCCGGGGTGATGCCGGTGACCGGGCGGTCCACGGTGGCCACCCGGCGGGCGACCCGGTCGACGCCGTCGGCGATCGTCCGCCGGTACTGCTCGACCGAGCCGTCGTGCAGCAGGTGGGCCCGCGCGGCGGCCGGCGCCGGGGGTGGCGCGGTGGTCTCGACGGGGTACGTCGGCACGGTCACGGGATGTCCTTCCACGTTCTCGACGAGGGGCAGCCGGAACCGTCCCTGGACGCTGTCGCGCGCCTCGGGGCTGTGCTGCCGTGCGGTGGGGGTCGGCACTCGGGCACTGTCGCCCGGTCGGCGCGTCAGCTGACCTTCTTCGCGGCGCGGATCGCGGCGGCGAGGTTCTCCAGCAGCGGGGCGGAGCCGGCGTACGAGAAGCGGGGCACCGCATCCCACGGGGTCACCTGGTTGGCCTTGACCGCGGGCAGCTGCTGCCAGGTGGGTTTGGCGGTGAGGTCCTTGGGCTGCAGGGCCGTGCCGCGGTTGTCCAGCAGGATCAGGTCGGCCGGGAATCGGCCGGCGTTCTCCCAGCTGAGCGCCTCGAAGTAGTCGCCGGCTTCGAGCTTGGTGGGGACGACGATGTCGACACCCAGCTCGGCGAAGTACATCAGGTCGGTGCTGACCTTCGGGTTGGAGACGTAGAAGAGGTCGGGGCTGCCGGAGCAGGCCAGCACCCTGATGCCGGGGTTGGCCTTGACCGCCTGCCGGACCGCCTCGGCGGCGGCGTCGAAGCGGGCCTTCGCGTCGGTGACCTTCTTCGCGGACAGGTCCGCGCCGAGCGACTCGGCCAGTGCGGCGTACCGCTCGATGGGCTTGGTCATCGGCACCCGGGCGGTGGTGATCGCCACGCTGGGCGCGAGCGGGAGGATCTTGTCCTTGCTCTCGTCCGGCACGTACCAGAGCGCGTCCGGGTCGTACATGTGGGTGACAAGCAGCTCGGGACGCAGCGCCGCGTACTTCTCCAGGCTGAACTCGCCCCACACGTTGCCGAGGATCTCGACGGTCTCGACGTTGAGGTCGCCGGCCTGCGGGTCGGCCGTGCCGTCGGCCCGCCTGGTCTCGCCGAACACGCCAACGAGCCGCTTGTCCAGACCGAAATCGATCAGAGCCGCCGCCACCCCGGTGAAGGCCACCACGCGGGTCGGACGGGCCGCCGCCTCGACCTTCCTGGCGCGGTCGTCGGTGAACGACCAGGGGCCGCCTCCGTTGCTGGCGGCGGGCTTCGCGGTGTCGTCCGTGCCGCAGCCGGCGAGCAGGGTGGCCAGCGTAGCGACGCCACCGGCGGTCAGCAGACCACGACGAGAGAGGCGACGGGCGGACAGGGCATCGGGCATGGTGGTGTCTTTCGATCAGGGGTTGGCCGGGGTCGACCAGGGCAGCGGGGTTAGGTTAGCCTAACCTCGGTCATTGTCAACAGCGGTTCGCCGAGTCGCCACCACCCCGGAGCCCACACTGGACGCCACACCCACCGTCACCCGACCGGCACCACCCGTGCCGACCGGGGACACGGCCGCACCCCCGAGCCGGCGTGGTCGTCACGCGATCCGCGCCGCCGGCCTGGTCGCCGCCGGGGCACTGCTCGCGGTGATCGTGGTGCTCAGCATCGCGGTCGGCGCGAAGGCGATGCCGCTCGCCGACGTCTGGTCCGGGTTGCTGCACCGCGACGCCACCGAGTACGCCGTGGTGCACCGGATGCGCCTGCCCCGCACCCTGCTCGGCCTCCTCGCCGGCGCCGCGCTCGGCGTGGCCGGCGCGGTCATGCAGGCCCTCACCCGCAACCCCCTCGCCGACCCCGGGCTGCTCGGCATCAACGCCGGCGCGTCCGCGGCCGTCGCCACCGCCGCCGCGTTCCTGGGCGTCACCGCCATCGGCGGGTACGTCTGGTTCGCGCTGCTCGGCGCGGCGGTGGTGACCGCTCTCGTCTACGCCGTCGGCGGCGGGCGAGGGGCCACCCCAGCCCGACTCGCGCTGGCCGGCGCGGCGCTCAACGCCACCCTCTACTCGTACGTGAGCGCGGTGATGCTGCTGGACACCGCCTCGCTGGAGCGGCTGCGGTTCTGGACGGTCGGCTCGCTGGCCAGCGCGGACTCCGCGACAGTGACCCGGGTGCTGCCGTTCATCCTGGTCGGCCTGCTGGTCGCGCTCGGCGCCGCCCGCCCGCTGAACGCGCTCGCGCTCGGCGACGACGCGGCGCGAGCCCTGGGCGCCCGACCCGCGCTGATCCGCGCCGCCGTGATCGTCGCGGTCACCCTGCTCTGCGGCGCGGCGACCGCCGCGTGCGGCCCGATGGTCTTCGTCGGGCTGCTGGTGCCCCACCTGGTCCGGGCCCTGACCGGCCCGGACCTGCGCTGGCTGCTGCCGTACTGCGCGGTGCTCGCGCCGGTGCTGCTGCTCGGCGCCGACGTGCTCGGCCGGGTGCTGGGCCGGCCCGGTGAACTCCAGGTCGGCATGGTCACCGCCGTGCTGGGCGGCCCGCTCTTCCTGTGGCTGGTCAGCCGCTCACGGGTGGCCCAGCCGTGAGCGGGCGGAGCAGCGGGCCCAGCGCCGGCGCGCAGCGAAGCGGAGCGGTGGCATGACAGTTCTGCGTACTCCTGGCGGGTTGTCGGTGCGGTTCCGCCCCCGCGCGCTCACCGTCGGCGTCGCTGCGGCGCTGCTCGCGGCCGGGCTCGGCCTGGTGGCCCTGGGCAGCGGCGACTACCCGATGGACCCGGCCGACGTGCTGCGGACGCTCACCGGCGGTGGCACCCCGGCGGAGCAGTTCATCGTGCGGGAGCTACGACTGCCCCGGCTGGTCACCGCCCTGCTGGTCGGTGCCGCGCTGGCCCTCGCCGGCACGGTGTTCCAGTCGCTGGTCCGCAATCCGCTGGGCAGCCCGGACATCCTCGGCTTCACCCAGGGCGCGTCGACCGGCGCGCTGGTGGTGGTCGTCCTCGGCGGCGGCAGCCTGGCGCTGGCCGGCGCGGCGGTCGTCGGTGGGCTCGGCACCGGCCTGGTGATCTACGCGCTCGCGTGGCGACGCGGAGTGCACGGCTACCGGCTCATCCTGGTCGGCATCGGCGTCTCCGCGATCCTCACCGGCGTCAACGGCTACCTGCTGACCCGGGCGCCCCTGATGGACGCCGCCCGCGCGGTGCTCTGGCTCACCGGCAGCCTGGACGGGCGGGGCTGGGCGAACGCCGGTCCCCTGCTCGCCGTCACGGCCGTGCTGACGCCGCTGGTTCTGGTGGGCTGCGCCCCGGCGCTGCGCATGATGGAGTTGGGCGACGACACCGCCGGCGCCCTCGGCGTGCCGGTGCGCCGGTTGCGTCTGGTGCTGCTCGCCGCGGCGGTGCTGCTTGTCTCGTTCGCGGCGGCCGCCGCCGGGCCGGTGTCCTTCGTGGCGCTCGTCGCGCCACACGTGGCGAGACGGCTCACCCGGGCACCGGGCCCGAACCTGGTGCCGTCGATGGCGGTCGGCGCGGCGCTGCTGGTCGGCGCCGACCTGCTGGCCCAACGCGCGTTCGCCGGGCACCAACTTCCGGTCGGAGTGGTGACCGGAGTGATCGGCGGCGGCTACCTGGTCTGGCTGCTGGCCATGGAACGCCGGGCGGGTCGGCTGTGAACACCCGCGCCCCCCTCGAAGGAGCACAGATGCACCCCGGCAGTTCCCGGCTCGGCGGCACCGCGCTGACCCTCGCCTACGACCAGCGCACCATCGCCGAGGACCTGACCGTGGCGGTCCCGGACAACTCGTTCACCGTCATCATCGGTCCGAACGCCTGCGGCAAGTCGACACTGCTGCGCGCCCTGTCCCGGATGCTGCGGCCCAGCGCCGGCGCGGTGCTGCTGGACGGGCGGGACATCCACGACCTGCCGGCCCGCAAGGTGGCCCGGACGCTCGGCCTGCTGCCGCAGTCGTCGATCGCGCCGGACGGCATCGCCGTCGCCGAGTTGGTCGCCCGGGGCCGCTACCCCCACCAGGGGCTGCTGCGGCAGTGGTCGCGCGAGGACGAACGGGTGGTCGAGGAGTCGATGGCCGCGACCGGCGTCGCCGACCTCGCCGACCGGCCGGTGGACGAGCTGTCCGGCGGCCAGCGGCAGCGTGTCTGGATCGCCATGGCGCTGGCCCAGCAGACCCCGCTGCTGCTGCTCGACGAGCCGACCACGTACCTCGACATCGCCCACCAGATCGAGATTCTCGACCTCTGCGCCCGGCTGCACGAGGAGCAGGGGCGCACCCTCGTCGCGGTGCTGCACGACCTGAACCACGCGGCCCGCTACGCCACCCACCTGATCGCCATGCGCGACGGACGCGTGGTGGCCGCCGGAGAGCCGACGACGGTGGTCACCGCCGACCTGGTGGCCGAGGTGTTCGGGCTGCCCTGCCGGGTCATCGACGACCCGGAGAGCGGCACTCCGCTGGTCGTGCCCGCCGCCCGACGGCGCGCCACCGTCGCGGGGCCGGCATGAGCGCGCGGCGGTTCCGCGACCCGTGGGGGGTGCCGCACCTGCGGGCCGACGACCCGCTCACGCTGGCGGCGGCACAGGGCCGGGTCACCGCGTACGACCGGGCGTGGCAGATCGAGGTGGAACGGCACCGGGCCCAGGGCAGCAGCGCCGCCTTCCTCGGCGTCGACGCGCTCGGCTGGGACCGGTTCGCCCGACAGGTCCGGCTCGACGACACCGCGCGCCGCTGCCACGCGGCACTCGACCCGGTGACCGCCGAGTGGGTGGGCGCGTACGTGGACGGGGTCAACGCGGGCCTCGCCGCCGGGGCGGCCCGCGCGCCGGAGTTCGCCGCGACCGGGCTGAGCCCGGGTCGGTGGGAGCCGTGGACACCGCTCGCGGTCTGGCTTGGCCACCACATCCTGTTCGCGGGGTTCCCGGGCAAGCTCTGGCGCGAGCACGTGGCGCAGCGGCTCGGGCCGGAGGCGGTCGACCTGTTCGCCACCGACGGGCCGGCCGTGGCCGGCAGCAACGGGTGGCTGCTCGCCGCCGAGCGCACCGGCACCGGGGCCGCGCTGCTCGCCGGCGACCCGCACCGGTTCATCGAGGATCCCGGCGTCTACCAGCAGATCCGGCTGGCCTGCCCGGAGTACGACGTGGTCGGGCTGGCGGTGCCGGGCGTGCCGGGTATCGCGCACTTCGGGCACACCGGCGGGGTGGCCTGGGCGATCACCAACGCGATGGCCGACTACCAGGACGTGTACGCGGAGCGGCTGCGCCGCGACGGCCCCCGGGTGCAGGCGCTCGGCCCGGACGGCTGGCGGCCGGCGCACCGCCACGTCGAGACGATCGAGGTGGCCGGGGCCGACCCGGTCGAGGTCGAAGTGGTGGAGACCGACCGCGGTCCGGTGATCGCCGGTGGGCCGGACGACGAGACGGCCGTCAGCCTGCGCTACCCGCCCCGGGTCCGGGGTGACCTCGGTTTCGCGACGCTGCCGGAGCTGCTGCGCGCCCGCACCGTGGCCGAGGTGGACCACGCGCTACGGCACTGGGTGGAGCCGGTCAACGTGGTCCAGGCGGCGGACACCGCCGGAGGGCTGCTGCACCGGGTCGCCGGGGCGGTGCCGGTGCGGCACCCGGAGAACGGCCGGCGGGTGGTCCCCGGGTGGGACGCCGCGCACGCCTGGCAGGGCTGGCACGCGCCGATGCCCCGCGCCGAGGTGGTCGGTCGGGCGGTGATGGCCAACGAGCGCGGGCTGGCGGCGCCGTTCGGGGTGGAGTTCGCCCCACCGCACCGGGCGCATCGCATCGCCGAGCTGCTCGACGCCGGTTCGGCCTGGACGGCCGACGGGATGGCCACGGTGCACACCGATACGTACCTGGGCGCGTCCGGGCCGCTGCTGGCGGTCCTCGCCGAGTCGACGGGGCTCGGCCCGGCCGCCGCCGCGCTGCGCGAACGGCTGCTGCGCTGGGATCGCCGGATGGCCGCCGACAGCACGGACGCGGCGGCCTACGCCATCCTGCGGGCGGCTGTCGTACGCCGGATCGCCGCCCACCCGACGCTGGCCGCGCTGGCGGAGCCGCCCGCGTACCCCGAGGTGTTCGGGCCCTGGCTGGCGCTGACGCCGCGGGTCGGGTACGCGCTGGAGCACCTGCTCGGCGCGACCCCGCTGCCCGGTGTGGACATCACCGCGCTGGTAGGTGCGGCGGCCGAGGAGGTCGGCGACGCGGCGGCCGGGCAGGTGCCGTGGGGGGACCTGCACCGGCTGGCGCCGTGGCGGGCCCTGCCCGGCCCGGACGCCGGGCCCGGCCCCCGGCTCGACGGTGACCACGACTGCGTGTTGGCCACCTCCAGCGTGCCCGGGGTCACCCACTGGTGCTTCCGGGGGCCGGCGGCGCGTTTCGTCTGGGACCTGGCCCGCCGCTCGGACAGCCGGTGGGTGGTCCCGCTGGGCGCCTGCGGGTTGCCCGGCGACCCGCACCACGACAACCAGAGCGCCGCCTGGCTGGCCGGTGAGTTGCTACCGATCGTGACGGACTGGGACCAGCTCGTCGAGGAACGCGACTGACGGCACCGGCCGCCGCCGGGGTGCGCGAGGCACCCGGCGGCGGCCGGCCGCAGTGGCGTCAGCGCAGGCCGAACGCCCGGGTGATGCTCTGGCTCACGGTGTTGCCGGCGGTGTCCCGCGCGGTGGTGCGCAGGCTCACGAAACCGGCCTTCGCCGGTGCGGCCAACGAGGTACGCCAGCCGTCGCCGTGCCGGGTCAGCCGCTGCTTCTGCCAGGTCGCCCCGTCGTCGTAGGACACCTCGACGGTCACCGCGCCGATCGTGCCAATGACATCGGGCAGGTGGGAGGCGACAACGGTCAGCGGTGCCCGCCGCGACGCCGTGCCGGCGGAGTCGATGGCCACCTGGTAGTCCAGCTGGATCATCGGCAGCACCTCGGCCGACTCCTCCCCGGTGACCGCCGAGTGGAAGCCCCACTCGGTACGGGTCTGCCGGGAGTACGGGTTGGTCCAGGCGGCCCGGTCGTTCTCCACCACCAGCCGGTACGGCAGTCGCTCCCCCGCCAGCCCGGAGACCTGGAGGTACTCGGCGTTACCCCAGTCCAGCTCCTTGTCACCCTGGTAGAGGGTGGTCCGGTTGACCATGTCGAAGTTCGCGTACGCCTCGCCGATGTGGCCGCCCCCGTCGCCCCACCCGGGCGCGGGCAGGTAGACGGTGTCGAGGTAGCGGACCGGCACGTAGCTGCCGCCCATCCGGGGCCGCTGGATCGGCCCGAACCAGGTGACGGCGCTCGGCTTGCCGGCCGGGTACGTGGTCACCGCCTGCAGGTGCTGACCGGTCTCGCGGACGATGAACGCGTCGTCGATCCACCGCTGGTCGGCGCTCACCCAGTCGGTTCGCCGGCCCTGCGCCGGGGCCGGTTCCTGGTTGCTCGACGCCCAGCCGCGCCAGATGTCGGTGCGGAACTCCAGCGCCTTGCCCTGCCGGTAGTTGCGGAACTCCACGTCGACCCGGGCCAACTGCCGCTTCGTGGGCCGGTAGGTGGGGTCGGCCGGCACCGTGCCGGCCCAGTGGTGCGCCACGTCGTACAGGTAGCTGGTCTCCGGGTGCGACTCGACGGTGAGCCGCACCGCGCCGCGCTCCAGCGCGGCGATGAGCTGCCCACCCTCGTCGGCGCCGAGGGTTGCCACTGTCACCGGGGCCGGGCTCTCCGGGCTCCACGCCGCCTCGTCCCAGGGCTGGAGCCGACCGATGCCGTCGTTGACCACGAGCAGCAGCTTCGCCCCGGCCGCCGCGGCGGCCTGCGCCTGGGTGGCGATGTCCACGCTGTCACTGCGGCGCACCACCACGGCCCGGTCCCGGACCGGCCGCTTGGCCAGCCCCGTCGCCGACGCGTCGGCGACGTAGACCGCGTCCAGCTGGTGACGACCGGCCGGTAGCGCCGGGGTCGCCCGCTTGACCAACAGATCGTCGTACGAGTGTCCGCCCGTCGAGACGGTCAACGCCGGCTGCTCCAGCCGCCACCGGGCGCCGAACTCGAACTCGCCGTCGGTGACCGGACGGCTCGTCGGCAACGCCCACATGCTGTCGTACGAGTCGTCGGGCAGCACCTGACTCTCGGTGAGACCGTTCTTCGTGGATCTGTGGATGTCCATCCGCAGCGCGCTGGCGGTGGCCTCCTGCGGCACCCGGGCCTGCACCTGTCGGGCGGCCCGCGCGTCCAGGACGACGGTCCGGTCGCGGTCCAGGTTGACGTCGGTGAAGCTGAGCATCGCCATGCCCTTGGAGTGCGGCCCGTGCGCGCCGCGCACGTCCGCGGAGATCCAACCGTTCCAGCTCGCCACCGGCAGCCGCAGCGTGGCGGTGCCGCTCTCGGGCAGGTCCACGGCGGTGAACAGGGTGTCGGTGGTGAGGATGACCTTGCCGACGAGTGGCTTGCCGTCCCGGTCCTTGGCGACAAGCGTCAGGTTCTGCCGCTGGCCTTCCTTGCCGGCCCCGACCAGGGTGCGTCCGCGCACCGTACCGGTGTCGTCGGTCGCGACGATCATGCCGCTGACCTGCTTCTCGACCGGCAGCTTGTCATACGCGGCGGTCACCGTCACGGTGGCGGTGCCGGCCGCCGGCACGGTGACCCGATCGGCGGAGAGCGCGAAGAGGCCGGCCGGCGCGGTGGCCGCGTCGAGGGCCAGCTTCAGGGCCACCGGCGTGCTGCCGAGGTTGGTGTAGGTGACCGTACGGTCGACTGTCGCGCCCGGCTGCTGCGGCCACGCCTGGAAACCGGAGTAGGCGCTCGGGGTGGCGAAGACCGTGGCGTGCGCGGCTGCGACCGCGTCGACACGGCCGGCACCCGCCTGGTACGGGGTGTACTCGGGGGTGGCCTTGACCGTGCTGACCAGCGCTTCCTTGATCCGCTGACCGGTCCAGTCCGGGTGCGCGGCGGCGACCAGCGCGGCCGTGCCGGCCACGTGCGGGGTGGCCATCGAGGTGCCGCTCATAAGCGTGTAGTCCCCGGAACCGCCCCGCACCAGGTGCGAGCGGGCCGCCAGGATGTCCACGCCGGGGGCGGTGATCTCGGGCTTGAGCCCGCCGTCGCCGGCGCGCGGGCCCTGGCTGGAGAAGTCGGCGAGGTGGTCGGTGTTGTCGACGGCGCCCACGGTGAGCGCGGAGTTGGCGGCACCCGGGCTGCCGATGGAGGCCGGGCCGCTGTTGCCGGCGGCGATCACGAAGAGGGCGCCGGTCTCGGCGCTGAGCCGATCGACGGCCTGGCTCATCGGGTCGCTGCCGTCGGTGGCCTCACCGCCCAGGCTCATGCTGACGACCCGGGCCTTCTGCTCGCGGGCCGCCCACTCCATACCGGCGATGATCCACGAGTTCTGCCCGCTGCCCTCGCTGTTGAGCACCTTGCCGATGTGCAGGCGGGCGCCGGGGGCGACGCCCCGCTCGGCGCCACCGGACGCGGCGCCGGTGCCGGCGATCGTCGAGGCGACGTGCGTCCCGTGGCCCTTGTAGTCGAGGATGTCCGGCTCCTCGGGCACGAAGCTGCTGGACTCGGCGATTTGACCGGCGAGGTCCGGGTGCTCCGCGTCGGCGCCCGAGTCGAGGACCGCGACATCGACCCCGGCTGCGGTGTTGCCCTCGGCCCAGACGGTCGGCGCGCCGATCTGCGCTGTGGAGTCGGCCAGGTCGGCGTGGACCCGTCCGTCCAGCCAGACCTTGGCGATGCCGCTGGCCAAGGTCGGGGCGGCGCCCGTACGCCGGGTGGCGCCGGCGGTCAGGGCGGTCCAGAACCGGTCGGCGGTGGCGCGTTGGCGGGTCAGCGCCGCGCCCCGCACGCTGTCGAGCGGGCGGACCAGCTCGGCGCCGTCCACTGTGGGACGGGTGCGGGCGCGGGCCGCCGCGTCGGTCATCGTGACGATCAGCGGCAGCTTGTCGGTGTGGGCGTCGTCGTAGCCGTCGCCGATCAGCTCGGTGACGTTGAACAGTTGGCGGTCCAGCACGCCGCTGGTGACGTACGGCAGCGCGGTGTCCGGGTAGACGTACGTGTCGCCGTCCAACACCGTGCGGTGGAAGGTCGGCGTGCTGCCGTCCGGGCGGCGTACGGTCGTCACGGTGCTGCCGTCCGCCGCGGTGGTCACCGTGACCGTGTCACCGGTGATCAGCGTGACGGTGGACGCACGTCCGGCTGCGGCCGGGGGAAGGCCGACCGGGCGGTCGGGGGTGGTCGGCGGGGCGGCGGACGCCCCCGCGGCGGGTGGGGTGAACCCGGCCGCCAGGGTGAGGGCGGTGCCGAGGGCGATCAGCCCGGATCGGCGACGCCGGTGAGACAGAGCCAAGATGACCTCTTTGCGTCGAGAAGTGGTACGCAGCACAGCATCGACGCAACACCCACTCCTGACGCCCACCGAACCTCGGCGCACTTACGCCATGACGCAAACCCGCCACCCCACCCCGGTCGGGCGCCCTCCGGCCTTGCCGCGGCGGGGTGGGGCGTGCGGGGGTCAGCGCCCGGCGGTGGTCAGGGCGGCCAGTTGATCCAGTTGGTTCGGGTCGGACAGCGCCGAGCCGACCGCCGCCACCCGCACTCCGGCCTGGAGGAACGCGGCGGCGTTGCCCGCGTCCAGGCCACCGGTCGCGACGAAGCGCAACTGCGGCAGCGGGCCTGCCATGGCCTTGAACCAGGCCGGCCCGAGCGAGATCGCGGGGAACGCCTTGAGCCAGGTGAGGCCGTGCCGCAGCGCCTGCTGAGCCTCGGTGGGAGTGGCCACACCGGGCAGGTGCGGCAGGCCACGCGCGGCGGCCGCGTCGGCGATCGCGAGGTCCAGCCCGGGAGCCACGGTGAACCGGGCGCCCGCGTCGGCGGCAGCGGCGACCTGCTCGACGTCGAGCACGGTGCCGGCGCCGACGATCCGGCCCCGCTCGGCGCCCGCCGCCACGGCGGCGCGCAGCGACGGCACGGCGTCCGCGGTGGCCACCGGAACCTCCACCACGTCGATGCCGAGGTCCCAGGCCCGCTCGGCGAGCCGAACGGTCTCGGCGACCGGCAGGCCGCGCAGGATCGCCATCACCCGGGCGCCGCCGAAGATGTGCTCGAAATCCGCTGTGGTCATGGTGCACTCCATCCGAGATCGCGGTGAATCTGTTGCCTGCTGGCCCGGTCGACCCGGTCGGGGCCCGCCGGCTTGGCTCAGGCCGTCGCCGGTGCGCCGGTCAGGTCGAGCGGCGACCAGGCCTCGTCGGGGGCGTCGACAAGCTTGTCGAACCAGGCCCACGGCGGCACCGGGGCGTTGTCGCCGTTGCTCGTCAACGCCTGGGCCGCGACGAGGTGCCCGAGGCGCAGGCGCCGCACGGGGTCGAGGCCGCGCAGCAGCCCGGCCAGGTAGCCGGCCGCGAACGCGTCCCCGGCGCCGACCGGTTCCACCACCGTGACCAGTGGCGCGCGCACGAAGATCGGCTCGGCGTCCCGGCTCAGCGCGGTGGCGCCCACCGCGCCGTCCTTGACCACCACCGTCTCCGGTCCGGGCAGCAGCCGGCGTACGGCCGCCGGGTCGGCGGTGCCCCACAGCGTCTCCGCCTCGTCCTGGCCGACGAAGACCAGGTCACTGCGGTCGGCCAGGTCGCGGAGCACCTCGGCGGCCTGCTCGGCGGGCCACAGCCGGCTCCGGTGGTTGACGTCGAAGCTGACAAGCGCCCCCGCCAGCGGCCGGTCCGCCACGGCGTGCTCGACAAGCGCCCGACAGGAGGCGGAGAGCACCGGTGTGATCCCGGACAGGTGCAGCACACGGGCACCGGCCAGACCCGGGGCGGCCAACGTGTCAGGGTCCATCCGGGAGGCCGCCGACCCGGCCCGGTAGTAGTGCACGGCGGTGCCCTCCGGGCCCGGGTCCTTGACGTACAGGCCGGTGGGGGCGGCCGGATCCACGCTGACCTGGTCGACGAGGACGCCGGTCGCGGCGACGTGCCGGACGACGGCCCGGCCGAACGGGTCGTCGCCGACCCGGCTCACCCAGGCCGCCCGGTGCCCCAGCCGGGCCAGGTAGCCGGCCACGTTGGACTCGGCGCCGCCGACCGAGACAGCGACCTGTCCGGCGTGTTCCAACGGCTCGCCCGGCGCGGGGCAGAGCACCACCATCGTCTCCCCGACCGCTGCCACCTCCACCGACGGGGAACCCGCCGGGACGCTCGCCTGGTCAGGTCGGGGGTCGGAAGGCATCGGGGGCACACGTCCTCGCGGCGGGGATCCTGGGCGTCGCCGAGCCTAGGTGTCGGGCGCGAGACGAGCAACCCGCTGCGCGGGGAGTCAGGGCAACGTCAACCCGTACGCGGCGAGCACCTCCCCGATCGGCTGGTAGTAGGTGGTGCCGCCGGAGGTGCAGTTGCCGCTGCCGCCGGAGAGGATGCCGAGAATGGTGCCGGTCGATGCCACGTAGAGCGGTCCGCCGCTGTCACCCGGCTCGGCGCAGATGTTGGTGCGGATCAGGCCGTAGATCACGCCGGTGGCGTAGTTGACTGTCTGGTTGAGCCCGGTGACGCTGCCGCAGCGCACCCCGGTGGTGACACCGCTGCGGCACACCGCCTGCCCGACGTACGCGGTGCCGGGCCCGTTGATGGTCAGCAGACCGGGGTAGGTGTAGACCGCGCTGGGATGGGCGAGCCGACCGGTGTAGCGGATCAGCCCGTAGTCGTTCGTGGGATAGCTGGTGGCGGTACGGGTGCCGAGCACGGTGGTCTGGGCGCTGTCGGCGTACCAGGTGCTGGCGGTGGTGGTGCAGTGCCCGGCGGTGACGACGTAGTAGGTGCTGCCGCTGCGCACGTTCGCGCCGAGTGAGCAGCGACCGCCGCCGCCGTAGATGCCCTGGCCGGCGGCGATCAGGGGGCGCAGGGTTCCGGGTTCGCGGCGCAGCAGCGCGCCGGCCCGCTCGGCGGTCGCCCGCAGCGCCGTCAGCTCGGCGGGGGCCACGGTGTCGTCGACGGTGAGGGTCATCCGGCCGGTGGCGGGGTCGAGGCCCCAGGCGGTGCCCGCGGTGCGTACCCCGGCGAGCACTGCCGCCGCGTCGGCGGCCCGGTCGGGGCCGGCCGCCCGCGCCGTGCTGGGCGCGACGAGCAGGAGGGTGGTCAGGACGAGGGCGACGAGCGGGGAGCGGCGCATCCGAACCTCCGCGAGGATCGAGCGTGATGGATGCCGTCAAGCATCGCCCCCGCTCCGACGCCGTGGCAACCTCGGACCGTCCCTCTCCCCGGCCGGCGGGAATCGCCGATCCGGGGACGGTCCCCGCCGGCACCGCCGATAATTCTCGGGAGAAACGGCGGGAGGCCGGGCATGACCACCGGAGGCACCGCGGCGCTGGTACGCCGGCTGGACGGGTCGACCCGGGCGACGCTGCTGGAGCTGCTCTTCGACGTGGTCTTCGTGGCCGCGCTCGCGCAGACCTCGAAGCTCCTCGCCGACCAGGAATCCTGGGCCCGCAGCGCGGCGGTGTTGCTGATGCTGACGGCCATCTGGTGGACCTGGTCGGTCACCTCCACCACGACCGAGTTCTACGACCCGCAGCAGCGCCCCATCCAGGCCATCCTGATGATCGCCATGGTCGGATCGGTGGGGATGGCGGCATCGCTGCCGATGATCACCACAGGGCAGGCCATTGCCTTCGCGCTCGCCTACGTCGGCACCCACGTGGTGCGCGGCATCGTCCTGGTCAGCACGTTGTACCGGCAGCAGCACCGCTCGGCCATGGCGCGAGCCACCCGGTTCCTGTTCTGGTTCCTGGTGTCCGGCGTCCTCTGGATCATCGGCGCGCTGGCCGACACCGCGCGGTGGTGGATCTGGATCATCGCGATCGCGATCGACCTGATCTCAGCGGCGGCGCGCTACCCCACACCCTGGCTCGGGCGGGTGCCGCTCGACCAGTACGACCGGACCACGGCGCACCTGGGCGAGCGGTACCAGCAGTTCGTCATCCTGGCTCTCGGCGACATCATCCTGGTGCCCACCCTGGAAGTCAGCCGCAGCGAATTCGACCGCCTCAGAATCGTCGCCCTGCTCTGCGCGTTCGCCATCATGCTGCTGCTCTGGCAGATCTACGTCTATCGGGCCGGTGAGTTGCGCGAAACCGCGTCCGTGTCAATGCCCGGCCGGTCCTCCCGGATCGCTCCGTACACCCACCTGGTACTACTGGTCGGCGTGCTCGTCACGGCGGCCTCCTTCGATCTTGTCGTCGACCGACCGACCGGAACGACACCGGTACGGTGGCTAATGCTGATCATCGGCGGACCGCTGGTGTTCGTGCTCGGCCGGGCAGTGTTCGCCTACCTGCTCTCCGCCCGCGTGCCGTGGCGGCGAGTGGCGTCGCAACTGCTCCCCCTGCTGGTGCTGCCCTGGGCCGGCGGCTGGCCACCGGTGCTGGTCACCGCGATCGTGGCCCTCGCGCTGGCCGGGCACGTCCTGGCCCCGAGGGCCGGTGAACGGGAGACCAGGCAGGGGCTCGGACCGCGACGGCCCGCCGGATGACCCGCGACGCTCACGCCAGGTGCCGACCGACCCAGTCGGCGAGGTTCTGGGCGCAGGCGTCCACCGACTCCTTCCAGGTCCGGGCCGCGCCGTCGCCCGCCTCGTCGCTCACCTGCTTGATCAACCGGCACGGCACGCCGGCCTGCGCGGCGGCCCAGGCCACCGCGTACCCCTCCATGTCGACCAGGTCGGCGCGCCGCGCCAACCGGTCCCGCGCGGCGTCGTCGGCCACGAACGTGTCACCGGTGGCCAGCACCGCGCCCTCGGTGGCCAGGGTCAGCGGCGCACCGTAGGTCTCGCCGGTGAGCGTGCGCAGCAGGTCGGTGTCCAGGTCGTGCTGGAGCACTGTGGCGACCTCGTGGATGCCGGCCAGCCCGGGGCGCAACGCGCCGGCCGTACCCAGGTTGAGCAGCAGGGCGGGACGCGGCCCGGTGGCCAGCACCGCGGCCACCGCGCTCGCGGCGTTCACCTTGCCCATGCCGGTCAACAGGACCGGCAGGTCAGGCGGCAGGTAGCGGGCCTCCTCGCCGACGGCGAGCACCACCAGCGGACGATCGGACCGGACCGTTCCCCGAAGATTCACCGGAGCATCGTACGAGCCGGCCCGGCGGCCGCCAACGTCAGTCGTCGGTGAAGCGGTACAGCACGAAGTCCTTGTCCGCGCCGCAGGCGATCACGTGGGTGTTCCACGAGCAGGACGAGCTGCGCACGTCCTTCAGCTCGCCCAACTCGTCGACCCCCCCGGACTCGGCCCACACCCCGGCCAGCACCCGGTTGTCCGCGACCACGCTGGGCGGCTTGGCGAAGACCAGCAGGTTGCCCTCGTCCAGCCGGACCGCCACACCGCCCCGGTCCCGCAGCACCGCCTTTCCGGCGGCATCGAAGAGGGTGACAGTGGGCTCCGGGTACTCCCGCTGGGCGAGCAGCCGCTCCCCCACCGACACCAGGTCGGTCACGCCCGGCGCCGGCCAGTGGGCCGTCCGTTCGCCCTCGGTGGCGGCCACCACCTCGGTGCGCTCGACGTCGTTGTCGGGCACCTGCAACAGGCATGCCCTCCGCTCGCCGCAGGCCACCAGTTCCTTCGGCCGCTGCTCGTCGTTCCCGGAGCGGTAGAGCACCACCGGTTCCGCGTCGGACCCCAGGTCATACGCCAGCAGCTGGTACCCGCCCTCGTTGGCGGCCACGAACAGGCGGTCCTCGTGGGCGACCACCAGATCGTCGAGGTCGGCGACGCTGCCCCACCGGCGCAACACGGCGCCGGATGCCATGTCGAGCAGCCGCACGGACCGGTCCGCACCCACCTGGACGAGTCGCCGCCCCCGGCCCGTCCACGGGTCGCGGGGCCTGCCGTCGAGGAAGGCGGGCCCACCCGCCGCCTCATCGTTGCCCACCGGCCGGACCACTGTGCGGCTGCCGTCGTACTGGTCGCGGGGGTTGGGTTGGTTCCACTTCTCGGTGCCGTCGCTCAGGCGCAGGCCGACCAGCCGGGCCGCGGCCCGGTCCACAAGCACCGCCGTGTCGTCGGCGACGTAGATCTCGTCGTCCCCGCGGACCGGGCGCTGCCAGCGCTGGGTGCCGGAACCACCGTCCAGGACGGCCAGCGGACGCAGGGTACTGTCGCCCGGCGCGTCGGCGAGGACCGCGACCGCCCCCGGCACGGCGATGATCGCCTCCCAGTCGTCGGCCCGCACGTCGGTCGCCCTGCGCCACAGCTCCCCACCGCCAGCGGTGTCGACCGCCACCACCTCCAGCCGGTCGTCCGGCAGCGGATACCCGAGGTAGGCCCGGTCGCCGAGCACCGCCGTCCACATGCCGGCCGGCCGCTCCCCGCCGGCCGGCGGCCGGGACAACACGCGCAGCGATGCGAACTCCAGGTCGGGGTAGCGGTCCCGGGTCAGATACAGCGTCGCCGCGGTGCCCACCCCGAGCAGGGCCAGCACCGCGCCCAGCACCACCCAGCGTGCCCGCCGCCAGCGCGCCGCGCCCGCCGGATTCGGCGGCGCGGCACCCGCCCACCCCGGCGCGGGCGGACCCGCCGGCGGGGCACCCGCCCCACCCGGTCCCGCCGGCGCGGGCGACCCCGGCCAGGGCTGCGACGGTACGGCCGGCCCGCCCCCGGCCGGCCCAGCCGGCGCCGGCGGACCCACCGGAGCCGGTGCGGGTGCGGCGAGCTGCGGCCCGGCGTACGCCGGTGTGGCCACCGGTCGGCGCAGGGGCAGGTCGGTCAGCGCGCCCTCGGCCACCGGCAACTCCGGCTGGTCGAGCACCGTCGGCGCCACCCCCAGTTCGGTGTGCAGCATCCGGGCCACCAGGGGGATCCGCGACGAGCCACCGACGAGGAACAGCCCGGCGAGCTGGTCGGGGCTGAGCCCGGCGGCGGCGATCACCTCCCGTGCCCGGTCCACCGCGCGGCGCAGCAGCGGCGTGGCCACCCGCTCGACGTCGGCCCGGGTGAGCTGGACCGCCTCGGCCACCCCCGGCACCACGACCGGCGCCACCGTCGACCGGGACAGCGTCTCCTTCGCACCTCGTACCTCGTCCCAGAGCCGCACCTGGTCGCGGCGCTGCGCCGGGTCCTCCGGTCGGATCAGCCGGGCCCACTGCGCGGCGTGCCGTTCGCCGACCAGTTCGCCGACCCGCCGCACCAGCGCGGCGTCGAGATCCAGGCCGCCGAGGTCGGGCAGGCCACCGTCGGCGACCACTGTGAAGCCGGAATCGCCCCAGGGATCGGCACCCTCGTTGCGCAGCACCGCCACGTCGAGCGTCCCGCCACCGAAGTCGAACACGGCGATCGCCCCGCCGACCGGCACCGGGCGACGCAGCACCTGTGCGTAGTAGCGGGCGGCGGCCACCGGCTCCCGCAGCAGCCGGGTGCCGGGTGGCGTGGGACCGGCGAGGGTGTGCTCGGCCGCCTGCGGCCAGCCTGCCAGCAGCAGCGCGTCGGCGAGCACCTGCCGCCGCCGCGCGTCCCAGGCCGCCGGACAGGTCAGCACGGCCGGGGGCAGGAACCCCACGGTGGCCACCGCGGCCCGCGCGACCGCCGCCAGCACCGCGGCGAGCAGGTCCGACGGTGGGTACGAGCGGTCCCCGAGCAGCACTGTGGGCTCGTCGACCCGACGCTTCGGGTGGGCCTCGAACCGCCCCGGGTCGGTCTGCGCCAACCGGCGGGCGTCCCAGCCGACGTGCAGGGTGCCGTCCGGGTCGCCGTACACGGCGGACGGGCTGACCGGTTGACCGTCCATCAGCAACGGACGCGTCCGCCCGTCCGGCCAGCGCAGCACCGCGACCGTGTTGGACGTACCGAGGTCGACGCCGAGGGCGAAACCCTCGTGCTGGCCTGCCATCTACCCGATACCTCCGCGGCGACGAGGGGAGCTCGACCCCGCATCGTACGCAGGCGGCGCCGCCCCGCTGATCACTCGGTCAGGTGCCGTACCCCGACGACCTGGTTGCCGCCGGGATCGACGGCTGAGGGCCTACTGCCAGGTCGGCCGGCTGGCGAGGACCCGGTCCCAGTCGACCGTCCGGACCCACTGCGCGTAGCGGTGCCAGGTCACCTCCGGGTACCTGGCGCGCAGCCCGTCGACGTCGACGAAGTCGGTGTTCTCCTCGAACCGCTGGAACATGTCGGCGATCTCGTCGCCGGCCCACTGCCGGACCTGCTCCAACGGCATCTGCTGGTACGGGATCTCGCGACCGAGCACGTCGCTGAGGATGCGGGCCGCCTCGTCGCCGGTGACCCGGTCGGAGGCGACGTCGATCCGTTCGCCGACGAACCGGTGCGGGTGCTCGATGGCGTGCACGGCGAGACCGGCGATGTCGCGTACGGTCACCTGGTCCAGCGGCTTGCCGGCGGTGAGCGGGTTGGCCAGGACGCCGTCGGTCAGGCGGCTGAACCCGACGTTGAGCACGTTCTCCATGAAGTACACGGGCCCGAGGACTGTCGCCCGAACCTGCCGATCGCGCAGGTACGCCTCGACGAGCTGCTTGCTGTCGGCGTGGTCGAGATCGGTCCGCGCCACCCGGCCGGCGCCGCGCACCGACGAGTAGACGAGGTGCGCGTCGACGCGCGCCGCGACATCGACCAGGTGGCGGCCCTGGGTGACCTCCTCGTCCTTGCCGCCGGACCCGAACGGTACGGACAGCCCGAAGATCGCCTCGACGCCCTTGGCGGCGTCGGCGAGGCCCTCGGGGTGGGCCAGGTCGCCGGTGACGAGCCGGGCCCCGGCGGCGGACAGGGCCACCGCGGCGGGCGACTCGGGCGACCGCACGTAGGCGACGACGTCGTGGCCGTGGTCAAGCAGCAGGTCGGCGACGGCGCCGCCCTGCCTGCCGGTGGCGCCGATGACGAGAACGTTGGTCATGAGGGGTGCTCCCTGATTCGCGGTTCTGGACGCCGCCGATTCTCTGGCCTCAACCTCGATTGAGGTCAAGGCCTAGGCTGGGCCCCATGCCAAGGGCTCGCACCACGTTTCACGAACTCACCGTCGGCCAGGTCGCCGACCGCAGCGGCGTCGCCATCTCCGCGCTGCACTTCTACGAGCGCAAGGGCTTGATCCGCAGCAACCGGACGGCGAGCAACCAGCGCAGATACAGTCGCGACACGCTGCGTCGGGTGGCGTTCATCCGGGCCTCCCAGCACGTCGGCATCTCGCTCACGGTGATCCGGGAGGCCCTGGATCGACTGCCGAGCGAACGCACCCCGACCCCCGAGGACTGGGCTCGCCTGTCCGCCGACTGGCGCGGCGTCCTCGACGCGCGGATCGAGCACCTGCGGGCACTTCGGGACGACCTCACCGCGTGCATCGGATGCGGCTGCCTCTCGCTGCGGGCCTGCCACCTCACCAACCCCCGCGACGTGCTCGGCCGCGAAGGCCCCGGCGCCCGCCGCCTACCAACGCCGCAACCACCGGCGATCATGAAGTTGGCGGGTTCTCCAGAGATCACATGACCCGCCAACCTCATGATCAACCAGGACGGTGGCGTCAGCTTTCGGTGCAGCGGTCGGAGAGGGCGTAGCGCAGGAGCACCACGTCGCCGATCTGGCGGGCCTCGGCCAGCCGGGCGCGGCGGCCCGGGTGCCAGGGAAAGCGCCCCTCGCCGACGAACCGGGGCGCCCGGCCGTCGCCGACGAAGAACGGGGCGACCACCAGGTGCAGCTCGTCGGCGAGACCCGCGGCGAGGAACTGGGCGTGCACCGTCCCGCCGCCCTCCACCATCAGCCGTCGTACGCCCCGCGCGGCCAGGTCACTCAACAGCCATGCGGGGTGGACCGGCTCCCCCGCGTCCACCACTGTGGCCAGTCGACCGATGCGTTCCCGGGTCTTCTCCAGCGCGCCCGTGGCGCAGTAGACGAGCCGGGTGGGGTCACCGGCGGTGAAGAACCGGGCGGTCGGGTCGAGGTCACCGTGGGCGGTCAGGGTGACCTTGGTGGGCGAGGCGGGCCGACCGCACGCCACCCGTTCGGCGCGGCGGCTCGCGGAGCGCACCAGCAGCCGGGGATCATCGCGGCGGACGGTGCCGGCGCCGACCAGGATCGCGTCGCAGCTGGCCCGGACCGCGTCGACCCGGTCCAGGTCGTCCTCGTTGGACAGCAGCAGCCGCTTGTCGGACGTGTCGTCGATGTACCCGTCGATCGAGGTGGCGCAACTGAGCAGCACGTACGGCCGCGTCGGCGCCGGCGTGTGGCTCACTTGTCGACGGGCAGGTCGGGCGCGGCCGAGGCGACCTCCGCCGCCTTGGCGGCCTTGGCGGCCTTGGCGGCCTTGGCGGCCAGGTAGTCGGCGTTGGCCGGCGAGAGGAAGACGCTGGTGGGCACCTGTTCGGCGACGTCCACGCCGAGGCGGGTCAGCTGCACGGCCTTGTCCGGGTTGCTGCTCAGCAGTCGGACCCGCGGCACCCCCAGCGTGCTCAGCATCTGCGCGGCGGCGGTGTAGTCCCGCTCGTCCTCGCCCCGGCCGAGCGCGACGTTGGCCTGGTAGGTGTCCAGCCCGGCGTCCTGCAACGCGTACGCGTCGAGTTTGGCGTACAGGCCGATGCCCCGCCCCTCCTGCCGCAGGTAGAGCAGGAAACCACCGGCCTCGGCGATCCGCTGCACCGCCTCGCGCAACTGCGGCCCGCAGTCGCAGCGTTGGCTGCCGAACACGTCGCCGGTCAGGCACTCGCTGTGCGGGCGGACCAGCGGCGGCTCTCCCCCGGCGGCGAGCCGGTCCAGCGCGCCCGCCCAGTCACCCAGGCCGAGCGCGAGGTGCTCCCGGCCGTCCACCAGGCCCTTGAACGAGAACACCCGGACCGTCGTGGCGTAGCCGTCGGGAAACGTCAACGGCACAGTGACCTGTGTGCGGATCGTGGCGACCGGCAATGCTTCGGGCATGGGACTCCTCTGTCCGGCGCCACCGACGCGCGGCGGCGCGTGTTCCTCACCACCGATTCAACAGCCGCCAGCGGGGGCGGCTTCCCGGGCGGCGACCGGATTACGGTTCCGTCGCATCAGCAGCACCGCGGCGCCGGGCAGGCTGGCGACCAGGATCAGTGCACCGTAGACGGTCGCGGTGGCGACCCCCTCGGCCGCGCTGAGCCCGGCCGCGCCGAACACCCACGCCGCCACCCCCTCGCGCGGTCCGAACCCGGCGACGTTCAGCGGCAGGCCCATGGCGAGCAGGGCGAGCAGCGTCAACGGCAGCAGCCGCGACAGCGGGGCGTCGGATCCGGCGGTGCGGGCCGCCACCAGGAAGGTGGCCAGGTGACCGGCGACCATCACCGCGGAGGCGATCAGCACGCCGAGCCAGGTGCGCCGGGACAGCAACCCGGACCGCACGTCCGCCCCGGCGGTGCGCAGCGCCCGCGCCCAGCGCGAGGGGCCGGCGTTCGGCACGGCGCGGGCCAGCAGCACGGCGACCAGCCCGGCCGCGACAAGCAGCGCCGCCGCGACGGGCAGATACGGTCGTACCGGCGACGGGAAGGCCGCGAGCACCACCAGGGCGACGCCGACCAGCACCACCTGCCCGGCGGCACGTTCCCAGACCACCGCGCGGATGCCCCGGCTGACGTCACCGGCGTCCCGGCCGTGGCGGACCGCCCGGTGCACGTCGCCGAGCACCCCGCCCGGCAGGGTGGCGTTGAGGAACACGGCCCGGTAGCAGTGCGCCACCGCTGTCGCCAGCGGCAGCCGCACGCCCAGGCCACCGGCGACGAGGCTCCACCGCCACGCCGCGCAGACAGTGGTGAGCACCCCGATGACCAGCGCCGCGGCCAACGCCGGGGCGTCGATCAACCGCACCCCGGCGAGGAACGGGCCGCTGCCCACCTGCCACAACAGGACGGCGAGCAGACCCACCCCACCGACCACTCGTGCCCAGGCCCAGAACATCGACCGCGGCCCTCCCCTTGAAGATCGTCCACTTGCCCTAGTGCACGTACCCAGGGTGTGAACGGTTCATCCACCGGCGAGGAGGTCACTGTGGTCGACGAGCACGGTGAGCCGGCCGGCCGCCGCGTCGGCCAGCCGACGCCGGGCGTACGCCTCGGCCGGGCCGGCCAGGTCGGGACGCTGCGCACAGGCCGCGCCCAGCCAACCCCGGAACCACTCGGCGGCCAGGTCGGCCTGGTCCGGGCCGAGCCGCCACGGGCTGGGCCGTTCCCGCACCTCCACGCCGCGTCGGGCGAACGCGGCGGCGGTGGCGGCGACGGCGTCCGGGCCGAGCAGTCGTCGGCCGTCGACGACGCGCCGTTGGTGGTCGTTGAACGCGGCCTCGACCGCCGCGTCCAACGGGTCGGCCGGGGTGAGTCGAACCCGCCCGGTCACCGAGACGGCGAACAGGGTGGGCCGGCCGACACAGGCCGCCACCACCCGTTCGATCTCCTCGGCGGTCAGCATGTCCAGCAGCGCGGACGCGGTGACCAGGCGCCCGTCGGCCAGATCGGCGGCGCTGAGGCGGGTGAGGTCGCCGCACCGGGTGCTGACGGTGACCGGGGCGCCGTCGGCGGCGACCACCCCGGTCATGCCCTCGGCGGCGCGGGCCAGCAGGTCGGCGTCGCGGTCGTGCAGCACCCAGTGCTGCGGGCCGGGCAGCCGGGTGGCCAGCCAGCGGCTCATCGAGCCGGTGCCGCTGCCCAGGTCGTGGATCACCGTCGGCGTGGCGCCGGTCAGCCGGGGACGGATGGCGTCCAGCAGGTCCTCGGCCCGCGCCGCCGCGTCGGCCGGCTCCCGCAACCGCAACCAGTCGGCGAACGGCAGGGTCTCCTCGACGGTCATTCCGCCACCTCCTCGAGCACGGCGGCCAGCGACGCGGCCGTCACCGTCCAGTCGGTCAGGGTCTGGCGCCGGCCGACAGCCGCCCACCGCAGCTGGGCCCGCAGCACGTCGTCGCCCCACCACCGGCTCAGCGCGCCGGCCAGGGCGGCCGGATCGTCCGGCGGCACCAGCAGCCCCGGCAGGTGACCGTCGGCGGTCCGGCCGAGCGCCTCGGGTAGACCACCCACCCGGGTGGCCAGCACCGGCAGGCCCCGGGCCAGCGCCTCGGTGACGACCATGCCGTACGTCTCGCCCCGCGAGGGCAGCACCAGCAGGTCCGCGGCGGCGTACGCGTCGTCGAGCGCGGCGCCGGTCAGCGGGCCGGCCAGCCGCACCCGGTCGGCGAGGCCCGCGCCGACGAGCCGGTCGCGCAGCCGGCGCACCAGCTCGGGCTCCCGGGTCAGCGTGCCGGCGCAGACAAGCGTCCAGGGCACCTCGGGCAGCACCGTCAACGCGTCGACAAGCACGTCGTGGCCCTTGTGGTGGGTGACCGCGGCCACGCAGAGCAGCCGGACCCCGGCGGTCGAGCCGACGGGCGCCAGCGGAGCGGCAGTCACGCCCGGCGGCGCGACCCGAATCCGGTCGGGGCGCAGCGGGTGGCGTAGCAGCAGGCGGCGGCGGGTCCACTCGCTTGTGGTGACGACGGCCCGCGCGGCGGCCAGCGCCCGGCCCTCCGCCTCGTCGTCAAACGGCATGTGTACGAGGACGACAAGGCGCAACCGGTCGGCGTGCGGGGCGAGCAGGTCCGGCACGGTCGAGGCGACCAGCCCGTCGAGCAGCACCACGGCGTCGTCCGGCGCGGCGGTGAGCACCGCGGCCAGCGCCGCCCGATCGGCCGGCTCGGGGCTCGGCCAGGCCCCGGGCACCGCGTGCTCGCGCACCGTCCAGCCACTGTCGCCGAGCCCCGCGCAGACCCGCCGGTCGTAGGTGTTGCCGCCACTGGGCGTGGCCGGGTCGTCGATGTCGCCGGGCAGGACGACGTGCACCGTACGGCCGGTGTTACCCGAGCCGGCGGGGGACGCCGCCCGACCCGCATCGATCACAGTGACCGCTCGTAGCTCGCCCAGGCGACGTGCGACTCGTGCAGGGTGACGGTGATGCCCGCCAGCTCGCGTGCGCCCTCGCCCAACTGGCCGGCGTGCACCCGCTCGGCCAGCCGGTCCGCGACGGTGCGGGCCAGCACCTCGGTGGTGGTGTTCACCCCGGCGAAGGCCGGCTCGTCGTCGAGGTTGCGGTAGGTCAGCTCGCCCAGTACGGCCCGCAGCTGCTCGGTGGCCAGGCCGATGTCGACAACGATGCTGTCGGCGTCCAGGTCGGCACGGCGGAACGTCGCGTCCACCACGAACGTCGCCCCGTGCAGGCGTTGGGCGGGACCGAACACCTCGCCCTGGAAACTGTGGGCGATCATCATGTGATCCCGAACGGTCACGCTGAACACTGTCACTCCCCGTCGTCGTAGGTGATGAGGTGGCAGAGCGCGGGCAGGTCGCCCGCGCTCAGTCTGGCGAGCACGTCGGGCAGCTCCGCGAACCGGGACGCGCCGGTGATCAGCGCGTCGAAGGCCGGATCGTCGAGCAGGTCCAGGGCGAGCGCCAGCCGGTCGGTGTAACTGCGCCGTCCCCGCCGGGCGGGAGCGACCATGCCGACCTGACTGCTGCGTACGGTGAGTCGACCGGAGTGGAACGACCCGCCCAGCGACACCTGCACCGGGCGGTCGCCGTACCAGCTCAGCTCGATGACCGTGCCCTCCGGCGCGAGCAGGTCCAGGGCGTGTTGCAGGCCGGCGCCGGTGGCGCTGGCGTGCACGACCAGGTCCCGGTCGCCTGTCGCGTCGGCCGGTTGGGCGAATCCGACGCCGAGCGCGCCCGCCACCCCGGCCCGGCGGGCATCGATGTCGACAAGTTCGACCTGTACGCCGGGAAACCGGGCGAGCAGGGCGGCGACGCAGCAGCCCACCATGCCCGCGCCGATCACTGTGACCCGGTCGCCGACCAGTGGCGCGGCGTCCCACAGTGCGTTGATCGCGGTCTCCACAGTGCCGGCGAGCACCGCCCGCGCGGGCGGCACCCCGTCCGGTACGGGCACCACGGCGGTGGCCGGCACGACGTACGCGCTCTGGTGCGGGTGCAGGCAGAACACCGTGCGCCCGAGCAGCTCCGGTGGACCCTGTTCGACCTCGCCGACGCTGAGGTAGCCGTACTTCACCGGGCCGGGGAAGTCACCCTCCTGAAAGGGCGCGCGCATCGCGGCGTACTGGTCGGTGGGCACCCGGCCGGCGAAGACCAGCGTCTCGGTGCCCCGGCTGACACCGGAGTAGCGGGCCCGGACCAGCACCTCGTCGGGGCCTGGTGTCGGCAGCGACACCGGCCGGATCTCCGCCGTGCCGGGCTCGCGCACCCAGCAGGCGTACGCCTCGCGGATCACCGTCGCGCACCTCACCTCTTGCTCCCGGCCGAGCAGGCCGGCCGTCCCCGGTCGGGTCGTCGATCATAAACACGGAGGTACGGCGTGCACGGTTCGACGTTGTCCGGTGCTCGGGCCGAGCGTGCTGACAACGCGGCAGCGGTCTCGTGTCTCGACCGTGCTCAGAAGTCCGATACGGCCCCGGGCGCCATCGCCTGTCCCGATGCTGGTGATCGATGAGGGGACGTTGGCTTCCGGGCGTTCGCCGCCCTATGGTGGGGGCATGCCGTGGGTGATCCTCCGCTCGCCAGCCGTCACTGACGTGACGGCTGGCAGTGCTGCCCGCGTCGTGACGGCTGCGCGCGGCAAGGCGTGCATGGGAGTGCCTGTTGTCGGCGCCTTGTACATCGTGCCCACGCGCGGGACGTCGCGCCCGGCGCGCACCGGCCGAGGCCCTCCCGCGGAATCGTTGCATCCCAGAACGACCGCAGGGCGAAGCTACTCAGGCTTCGGCCCTTTTTCTTTTTCCCGTTCTTTCTGAAGGGCAGACCATGAGCACCGATCAACGCGCTGTCGAGCACGGTTGGCTGGCTGATCTACGAGCGTCCCTGGCGGACGACTTCGCCACGCAGACGGCGCGGCTACGGGAACTGACCGAACTCAACGCGGACACCGGCGACCCGGGCGAGGCCCACAACCACGCCGCTCTGCTGGCGGTCACCCGCCGCCACCTGGAGCAGATCACCGGGGCGTTGAGCCGGATCGCGGATGGTAGCTACGGCGCCTGCGAGAGGTGCCGCGAGAGCATCCCGGCCGAGCGCCTCGAAGTCCTCCCGCACGTGCGCTTCTGCGTGCCGTGCCAGGAGAAGCACAAGGGGTGACACCTGGCCCGGCGTGAGCGCGCGACGGCCGGACCGGAGGGGAACCGGTCCGGCCCTCGCGGCACGTCAGCACCATCGCCGCACCGAGTCGGCACGACCGCCGGGCACGAACGGGCAGTGCTCAGAGGACGCGGGTGAAGAACGCCAGACTGTCGCGGACCACGGGCTCCAGCGGTACGCCGGCGAAGCAGTGGTCGGCGCCCGGCACCACCGACAGCTCGACCTCGGCACCCGCGGCGGCCAGGGCGGCGGCGAGCTCTTCGCTCTGCCCCACCGGTACGACCAGATCCTGGTCGCCGTGCACCAGCAGCATCGGCGGGGCCTGGCCGGTCACGTGGGTGATCGGACTGGCCGCCCGGCCCAGCTCCGGGTGCTCGGTCAACGCGGCGCCGATCAGGAGGGACTCGGGCGAGTCCGCCGCGTCGTGGTCGATCGTCGCCGACGGGTGTGCCTGCGACTGCATTGTCAACAGGTTCGCCGGCGCGTACCAGCAGACCGCCGCATCGACCCGACTGTCGTCCTGGTCGACGCCGGTCAGCGCGACCAGCGAGGCCAGATGCCCGCCGGCCGACTCTCCCCACACCGCGATCCGTCCGCGATCCACGCCCACCTGGTCGCCATTGCGACGTAGCCAGCGCACGGCCGCCTTGACGTCGTCGAGTTGGGCGGGAAAAGGCGCCTCGCCGCTGAGCCGGTACTGCGCCGAGGCGACCGCGAATCCGGCGCGGATCGCGGCGGTGAACGGATCCGCTCGCATGAGCCAGTCCGCCGGATGCTTGGGCGAGCCGAACAGCCACGCTCCGCCATGGATCCAGACCAGGACCGGGACCGGATCGGGAACCGCCGCCGGCACGACAAGGTCCAACGTCAGCGGGCGAAATCCGGGGACCTCGTTCACGACGATGTCGCGGTACTCGATCCGGTCGCTCCCGTGCCGGTATGCCGCGTCAGTCATCGCGCCATCTTCGCACCGGGCCTCGGGCTCGGAGGTCTCGTGCCGGTCAGCGATCACCGGGCTTGTCGCGCGGCGCGGCCGGTCGGGCCCGCACGTGCAGCCGCTCCCCCTGCGGCCCGAAGAGACTGAGGGCCTCGGCGGTGCCGGGGCCGGGGTTGAAGAAGAGGTGCGGAATACGGGTATCGAACTCGGCCACCTCCCCGGGGGTCAACGTCAGATCACGGTCGCCGAGCAGCAGGCGCAGCCGGCCGGAGAGCACGTAGAGCCACTCGTACCCCTCGTGGACCTGCGGGATCCGGCCCCCGGCTGACGGGTCCGGCGGAAAGATCTGCTTGAACGCCTGGACACCGCCCGGTCGGCGGGTCAGCGGCAGGTGCGTCACGCCGTGGATGACTATCGGTTTGGGGCGTACCCGGGGGTCGCCGGTGGCCGGCGCGTCGACCAGTTCGTCAAGTGCCACCTGGTAGGCCCTCGCCAGCGGGAGCAGCAGCTCCAGGGTGGGCCGGCGACTGCCGGACTCCAGCCGGGACAGGGTGCTCACGGAGATGCCGGTCAGGTCGGCGAGCTGGGTCAGCGTGGTCCCGCGCTGCTGGCGCAGGGCGCGCAGCCGGGGGCCGACGGCCGCCAGCGCGGCGGTGTCCTCGTTTGCCATAACGGCAAGAATAGTTGCCAGGTTACCGGCGACGACGGATGGTGGGCCCAGCCGACAAGGTGACAGGGAGATACCGGTGGACGAGACATACGACGTGGTGGTGGTGGGCGGCGGCGCCGCGGGGCTCAGCGGAGCCCTGGCGCTGAGCCGGGCGCGACGGTCGGTACTGGTGATCGACGCCGGCGAGCCGCGCAACGCGCCCGCCGGCCATGTGCACAACTATCTGGGACGCGAGGGAACGCCTCCGGGCGAGCTGCTCGCGGTCGGGCGGGCCGAGGTCGCCGGGTACGGCGGGCAGTTCCGCGCCGGACGGGTGGACGCCGCGACCCGCGACGACGACGGGTTCCGGCTCGACCTCGACGACGGGGGTTCGGTGCGGGCCCGCCGGCTGCTGGTGACCACCGGTCTGACCGACGAGCTGCCCGACGTGCCCGGCCTGGCCCAGCGGTGGGGGCGCGACGTGCTGCACTGCCCGTATTGCCACGGCTGGGAGGTCCGGGACCAGCGGATCGGCGTGCTGGCGACCGGGCCGCTGGCCGTGCACCAGGCCGAGATGTGGCGACAGTGGAGTTCCAGCGTGCTGCTCCTGCTGCACGACGCTCCGGCGCCGGACGCGGAGACCGCCGAGCGGCTCGCCGCCCGCAGCATCGCGGTGGTGCCGGGTCCGGTGGCCGCGGTGGAGGTGACCGGGGACGCGCTGACCGGCGTACGGCTGGCCGACGGCCGGGTGGTGGCGCTGGACGCGGTGGTCGTCGCGACGCGGCTGACTCCTCGCGCCAGCCTGCTGGTGGGGCTGGGCCTCGCCCCGGAGGAGGTGACGATGGGTGAGCACGTCATCGGCGCCCAGATTCCGGCCGACCCCACCGGCGCGACGAGCGTCCCGGGCGTCTGGGTGGCCGGCAACGTGGCCGACATCCGCGGCCAGGTGATCACGTCCGCCGCCGCCGGCCTGACCGCCGCGGCGGCGATCAACGCCGACCTCATCGCCGAGGACACCCGTGCGGCGGTGACCGCGTACCGGCAGGTGGTGGCCACGGCGTTCGAGGAGCCGGCGTGGGAGGAGCGCTACCAGTCGCGGCCCTCGGTGTGGAGTGGCCGGCCGAACCCGCAGCTGGTCGCCGAGGTCGCGGACCTGACCCCGGGGCGCGCGCTGGATGTGGGCAGCGGTGAGGGCGCCGACGCGGTGTGGCTGGCCGAGCGGGGCTGGCAGGTGACGGCGGTGGACATCTCCACCACGGCGTTGGACCGGGCCGCCGCGCACGCCGACACCGTCGGCGTCGGCGACCGGATCGAGTTCACCCACGCCGACCTGCGCGACAAGCCGCCCGCCGAGCAGGCGTACGACCTGGTGTCCGCGCAGTTCATGCACCTGCCCCCGGTGCAGCGGCGGGAGTTGTTCGCCCGGCTGGCCGAGGCGGTGGCGCCCGGCGGCGTCCTGCTGATCGTCGGGCACCACCCGTCGGACCTGTGGACGTCGGCGCGCCGGATGCACATGCCGGACATGATGTTCACCGCGGAGGACGTGGCCGCCACCTTGGACCCGGCCGGCTGGGAGGTGCTGGCCGCCGAGGCCCGCCCCCGTCCGGCCACCGACCCGGACGGCAAGCCCCTCACCCTGCACGACGCCGTCCTGCTGGCCCGCCGCCGCTAGCCGGAGGTCACGCCGCGTCGACCATGGCGCTGTGGTCGGTCACAAAGGTGGCGGACCACCGCCATTCCGACACCCACAAACCCATGGTCGACGCGGGATCGGGGCACCACCGGGCGGCGTTACGAGACGTGGTGGGGCGGGACTTCGCATGTGGTCGGCTCGGCGGTAGCGTTGCGCCACACTGACGGCCCGCGGGGCAGGCGACCGCCGACCCTCACGCCCCCGATCGTACGGAGGATGGTGCATGTCCATCGGCGCTGAGCCGCACGCAGTACGCGACGATGCGGCCTCGCGGCCGAGCTTCGAGCTCGCCCTGCGCGGCTATGACAAACGCCAGGTGGACCGGCACCTGGAGCAGCTCGACGGCCAGATCGCGATGCTGAGCGGCGAGCACGGCCGCTCCGCGGTCCGGGTCCGGGAGCTGACCGCCGAGGTGCAGCGGTTGCGCACCGAACTGGCCGAGATGCGGGAGCAACCAGTGCAGGTGGATCGCGCCTCCATCCACGATCTGGGTCCGATGGTCGCCGAGATCATGACGCTCGCCGACAAGCAGGCCGCGATGATCATCGAGTCGGCCACCGACCGGGCGAACGAGCTGCGCAGCGAGTCGGAGCGGATCCTCGCCGACACCCGGGAGCGGGCCGCGCAGGCACGGCAGGACCTGTCCGAGGAGTTGTCGACCCGACGGTCCGAACAGGAGCAGGCGCACGAGGAGCGGCGCACCCTGGCCGAGGCCGAGTTGACAGCGATCCGCGAGCACGCCGAACAGTTGCGCGCCGACGGTGAGGCCGCCCACGAGCGCGCCCAGCACGAGGCGAAACGGATCACCGAGCAGAGCGCCCAGCAGCTCAACCAGACCCGGGTCGCCGCCGACGCGCTGATGAAGTCGGCCCGCACCCAGATCCAGCAGGAACTCCAGTCCGCCCGCGCCAAGAACCAGCAGGAGATGGCCCAGTGGCAGGCCAACGTGGAGCGGGAGGTCAACGAGCGGCGGACCGCCGCCGAGCAGGACCTCGCCGAGCAGCAGGCCGCCGCCGAGCAGGAGCTTGCCGAGCAGCGCAGCGCGACCGAGCAGCAGATCGCCGCGCTGCTGGCCGAGGCGCAGCAGCACGTGACCGAGCTGCGTAACCGGGCCGACGAGCAGGCTGCCAGCCACCAGGAGCAACTCACCGCCCTCCAGCAGGAGATCGGGGAGCGCCGGCAGGAGGCCGAGGAGCTGCACGCCGAGCTGGACACCGCCCGCCAGCAACTCGCCGAGATCCAGCAGGAGGGCGAGACGCTGGAGAACGAGCTGTCGCGCATGCAGCAGCGGCTCAGCGAGGTCCGCCGGGACCTGACCGCCGAGAGCGCCCGGCTGGAGGAGGCCCGTCGGGCCGGAGACTCCGCCGAGCGGCACGCCAAGGAGGTACGCGCCCGGGTGCAGCGCGAGGCGAAGCGGGTGGCCGACCTCGCCGCCGCCGCGGTCATGGCGGCGGCGGCCGGTGGTCCGGAGACCGCCGAGTACCCGATGGTGGGTGCCCGGTCGCACCTCGACCGGTCGAGCGCCGACCGGCCCTTCGTCGAGCGCGCCGCTGGTGGGCGGGCCGAGGGCGACCAACCCGGCGACGACCAGTCCGCCACCGATCAGTCGAGGGCCGACCAGTCCGCCGCCGACCGGTCCGACGGTGAGCGCGCCGACGGACCGACCACTGCGGACGAGCCGGTGCCCGCGTCCGCCGACCGACCGGCCGTCCCCGACGGGCACATCCAGGAGCCCGAGCGGATCTTCACCCGGCCGGACGCCCCGACGCCCGTGCCGTTCCTCGCCTTCGGGCAGCCGGTCAGCGAGAACGGCGCAGCCCGGCACTGACCTCGACCACTGTCGTCCCGGGCCCGCGGCGAACTCGCACGGGTCCGGGACGATTCTGCGCCGAACCGGGCCGCCGGTCTCCTCGGAACTGGCAGGCTGGGCTGGCCGCCGCGCACCAGCGGTTGCCGCCGGCCCGCCCGGTGACCGAGAGGAGCGCCCGGTGACCGACCAACCGGAGGAGTTCGACCTGCTCGTCGTGGGCGGCGGCAAGGCCGGGAAGACGTTGAGCATGGACGTCGCCCGGTCCGGGCAACGGGTCGCCATGGTCGAACGCGGCATGATCGGCGGCAGCTGCATCAACGTCGCGTGCATCCCGACGAAGGCCCTTGTGACAAGCGCACGGGCGGCACGTCACCTGCGCGACGCGTCCGCGCTCGGCCTGACGGTCGAGGGCGGCCGGGTCGACGTGGACCTGTTGCGCGCGCACAAGCAGGACGTCGTCGAGGGGATGGTGGCCGCCAACCGGCAGCAGTTCCTCGACTCCGGCCTGCACCTGGTGATCGGCGAGGCGCGGTTCGTCGGCCCCCGGACCGTACGGGTGTCCCTCGCCGACGGCGGTGAGCGACTGTTACGCGGCGACGACGTGGTCATCAACACGGGTACGCGTCCGCATCTGCCATCGGTGCCCGGCATGGCCGAGGCCGGGGTGCTGACCAGCGACGAGCTGCTACGCCTGGATCAGCTGCCGGCCCGGCTGGTGGTGCTCGGCGGCGGCACCGTCGGGGTGGAGTTCGCGCAGATGTTCGCGTCGTTCGGCAGCGCGGTGACCCTCGTCGAGGGCGGCCCGCGGCTGCTCACCCGGGAGGATCCCGACGTGAGCGACGCGGTGCTCCGCGTCTTCCTCGACGACGGCATCGACGTGCGCCTCGGCGTCGCGGTCGCCCGTGTCGACCGGGACGTCACCGGCACGCTCCGGGTGACGCTTGACGACGGCAGCCTGGTCACCGGGGATGACGTGCTGGTGGCCGCCGGCCGGGAACCGGTCACCGACGGGCTCGACCTGGACGCGGCCGGCGTACGCCGGACCGAACGGGGCTTCGTGCTTGTCGACGAGCACCTACGCACCAGCGCCGAGCGGACCTGGGCTGCCGGTGACGTCGCCGGCAGCCCGCAGTTCACCCACGTCTCGCTGGACGACTACCGGATCATCCGGGCCAACCTCGCTGGTGGCCAGCGCAGCACCGCCGACCGGCTGATCCCGTACACCGTCTTCACCACCCCGGAGCTGGCCCGGGTCGGGCTCACCGAGACCGAGGCGCGCCGCGCCGGGTACGACATCCAGGTCGCCCACCTGCCGGTCGCCGCGATCCCCCGGGCGCGCACCCTGCGCCAGACCGAGGGCATGTGGAAGGCGGTCATCGACACGAGCACCGACCGGATCCTCGGCGCGGCGCTGCTCGGCGCCGAGGCCGGCGAGGTGATCACCTCCGTGCAGCTGGCCATGCTCGCCGGGATGCCGTGGACCGCCCTGCGCGACGCGATCATCACCCACCCGACCATGACCGAAGGGCTCAACCTGCTCTTCGCCTCGCTCACGTCCCGCCCGGTCCGCTGACCTCCGCACGGCGGCGGCCGCACGACTACCGGGCTGCCGGGCCCTGCTACGCGGCGATCTCGTCGCGTACCCGTTGCTGGAAGGCGCGGGCCTGCGCCCCGGTGGGCGGCGGCCCGCCGTGCCGCGCGGTGATCGCCTGGCGGATCACCTCGGCCGGGTCGTCGGTGTCGATCAGCCGCTGACCGGCGGCGACCTTGGCGAGCCAGACGCCGTCGCGGTGGCGCACCAGCGATCGGCAGGCGCCGAGCACGGCGTCCTCAGTGCCGGGCGCGGGCTGGTCGTCCGGCGGTGTCGGCAGGGCCAGCCACCAGGACAGCGCGTCGACGAGCAGGCGGCGCAGGTCGGCGGGGGCGAGGTCGGCGAAGACCTCCCCCGCCGGGGGGCCGAGCAGCGGCAGTCCACTCTGGTGCAGGATGCTGCGGTCCAGGCCGTACCAGAAGCGGCCGTCGGCGGCCGGCCGGTCGGCGGGGTCGAGGGTGCACCGGAACGGCATGCCGGAGCCGGTGTTCAGTTCGACCTCGAAGCCCGGCTCGGGGGTCCCGGAGGCGGCCACCGCACGCTGGTAGGTGACAAGCTCCAGGCCGCGTGCCGGGCAGGGCAGGGCCTCGTGCCGCAGCCGGGCCACAAGCGTCCGTTTGGCGGCGTCGGTGAGCGGCCCGGCGCTGACCAGCGCCACGTCCACGTCGCTGCGGCCGGCCTGGTACGCGCCGAGCCCCACCGAGCCGGCCGCGTACGCGCCGACCAGGTCGGCCCCGAGCACGTCGCGGGCGGCGGCGACCAGGTCGTCGAGGTAGTGCTGAAGGTCGGAGTCCACGGGCCATCATGACGCACGGGTCGGAGCCCGGCGGGACTACCCCGCGTACAGCAGCAGCAGTCCGGCGACGGTGTACGCGACCATCAGCGCCAGCAGCGGGAGTTGACCGGCCACCGCCCGTGCCCGGGGGAACAGGTACAGGGCGCGGTCGTGGGCGAGCAGCGTGCCGACCAGGTGTCCCAGGATGATGACGGTGATCTGGAGGGTGGCGACCCCGGAGGGCGTGACAAGCCCGGTGTGCGGCTCCCAGTCGGCGGTGCCGAGCCAGTTGGCGCCGGTGCCCCGCGGGTCGGAGAGCAGCGCGACGGTGCGTTGGCCTTCCAGGATCAGCAGCGAGTAGTAGTGCGCCACCACGTAGCCCACCGCGATCGGCACGATCGAGTGGGCGATCTCGCCCGGCACCGCTCGGGCGTCGGCCGGGTCGGCCCGGCCGATGCGGGCCGCCGCCGCGGTGGCGAGCAGGTACGCCACCGCGACGGCGGCGATGACCAGGACCAGTCCCCCACTGCCGGTGACCGCCGGGTGCAGGCCGTTCTCCTGGCTGAAGCGCAGCCAGCCCGGCGCGTTGGAGAGGCTGTCGTACATGGTCGAGCCGAGCAGCACGATCACCACGGCGACGAGCCCGGGGCGGGGCCGCAGCCCGGCGATCCCGTCGAGCGGGTTGCGCCAGACCAGCACGCCGTCCGCGGCGCGGCCGATCGGGGCGAGCTGACCGATCAGGGCGCTGTACGTCTCGAACGGGTCGGCGCTGTCGAACCAGCCGGCGCCGAACAGCACCGCCCCGACCAGCATGACCACCGTGTACGTGGTGAGCCAGGCGGTGATGACCGGCAGGGTGGCCCGATCGGGTGCGACAAGCTCCAGCCAGACGAACCCGAACAGCGTGGCGGCGGCCGGCCAGCTGCCCACACCGGGCGGCAGCTCACGAACACCACAGTCCGGGTCGCGGCGCAACGCCAGCGCGGCGAGCAGGTGCACGGTACGCAGCGGGTTGAGCGCCCGCCAGACCGGGCCGAGCAGCAGTGACAGTGGCGCGAGCCCGACCCAGAGCAGCACGTAGAGCGCGCCGGCCGTCGGGTTGTCCGCGGTGTCCGGCCCGCCCAGCAGACCCAGGCAGAACCAGGCGGCGGCGAGCAGGCCGAGCCCGCGCGACGCCCAGCGGAACGTGGGCGAGTCGAGGAGCCGGGCGACCCGTCGGGGCACCGGGTGGCCGCCGGCCGCGTCCCGGTCGAGTCGGGGTTCGCGCCAGAGCAGGCCCAGCGCGAGGAATGTGACGACGAGGGTCAGGGCGGCGGCGACGACCAGCTGCGGCAGCGTGATCGGCAGGTCCTGGCGGCCGCCGACGCCGTGCGCCAGCAGCGTTGCGGGGGTGGCCATCCCGCTCAGCGGACGACGAGTTGGAACAGCACCAGCTCGGTCTCGTGTGTCTCCACCTCGTACAGCCCGGTCTTGTCGGCGCGGAACTCCACCGAGCCGGGCGTGCCGGCCGGCAGTCGGGCGCCCAGGTCGTAGCCGTGCACGTGCAGCTCGTCCGACACGTCGGAGGTGACAGTGATGCGGACCAACTCGCCCTTACCCACGGTGATCCGACCGGTCGGTGGACTGATTCGCCGCTTCGCGATCGTCACGACGATCTCGCGGTCCGCTGCCGGTGCGCTGGGGGTGGGGCTGGCCGTCGGGCTCGGCGCGGTGGTGGCGGCGCTCGGCGGGGCGGCGGACGTGGCCGGCGCGGAGGGGGTGGCCACGGAGGGGTCGTCGTCCTGCCCACAACCGGCGACGAGCAGGGTGGCGACGAGGCTGGCGGCGAGGGCGACAGAGGCGGGGGTACGGAGGGGCACGGGCGGACTCCGAACGACGCGAGGGGGACGGGTGTCGGGGTGATCGTCGGGGAGGAGAACTCTACGTCTTGTTCGGCGGAGGGGAAATGACCATGATGAACGAATGCGATCGAGGCTGGTCACTGCGCGTAACACCCTGAGCCGTGCGATGGCGGCGGTGGCCGCGACGCTTGTGGTGTCGTTGCTGCTGCCCGCCGCTCCGGCGTCCGCGCACGGTCAGTTGGCGACCTCCACCCCGCTGACCGGCACCGTGGTGCGCGCGCCACTGGCCCAGCTGGCCCTGTACTTCACCGAGAAGCCGGCCTCCAACGCGCACTTCGCCATCAGCGGGCCCAACGGGTCGCGGGTGGACAATGGCTGGTCCTTCGGCGAGCCCAAGCGACTGGACAAACCGGTAACGGAATACTTCATGGTCAACGGTGTGTTCGAGCCCCGGCTCTACCACACCGGGTTCCCGGCCATGGTGACCGTCGCGCACTGGCCGGCGAAGGGCCGCTACACCGCCAGCTACCTCTCCGTCGCCTCCGACGGCGAGGCGGTCCGCGGCACCGTCACCTTCGACTACCAGGGGCGCACCACAGCGGCGCCGGCCGGTTGGACGCCGCCCACGGCCGGGCCGGAGCCGGCGCTGGTGGCCCTCGCCGAGGGCGAGGGTTCGGCCAGCCCCGGGGTGACCGGCAGCGCGGTGGCTCCGACCGGCGCTCCGACGGACAATCCGGCCGGTGCCGCCGAGGAGAAGTCCGGCGGCGGGTTCCCGGCCTGGCTGGTTCCGGCCCTGATCGTCGTCGTGGTCTCCGCGATCGTGCTGGTGGCGGCGCGCCGCCGACCCGCCCCGCGCGGGGCCGCCACGCCGAGCCGTCGGCCAGCCGGCTCGCCGGGCAAGGGCGGCACCCCGGCCCGCAGGCCCGGCAATCGCTCCGGTGGTCCGGCCCGACGCGGACGGCGGTAGGCAGGCGGTCCGGTCCGACGCGGGCTGGCAGTTGGCAGGTGGCCTCAGGCGTGTCCGCCATGCTGCCGTTCCTGCTCCGCCAGAGCAGCCGCTGCCCTGTCCAGGTCGTAGTGAGGAAACACAGGGATGCCCCGGCGGCGCAACGCCTCGGCCGCGACGCCACGCCCAGCGACGGTGACGCCGGTGAAGGTTCCGTCGTGAACGTAGGTGCTACCGCAGGTAGGGCTGCCCTCGACCAGGATGGCGAGCCCGACGCCAGCCTGCAGTGCCTTGTCGACCGCCCGCTGCGCCGCCGCCTGGAACAGTTCGGTGACGTCACGGCCCGATGCTTCGTGTACTTGGGCGCGGCCGTCGAGGACATCGGCCGCGCTGCCGCCGACGATCTCGGCTGGCGAACGCGGCACCGGGAATCCGACGGCCAGTTCTGGACACAGCGACACGAGGCGCCCTTCAGAAGCCCAGCGCTGCCAAATCGGAGAGGCGACCGGCACGCCGGTTTCGTTGAACCGGATCGGTGCGCCACCCAGGCAGCCGCTGACCAGGATTTTCAACATGGCAACACCTGGGGCAGCAGCGCCGTCAGCGTCGCCGCGGTGTAGGTTGCCGTGACCCCCGGCGGCAGGCCGCCTCCGGCACGGTCGAGGAATGCCGTGTCGATACCCAGAGCGGCGGCTCCGGCAACATCGGACGATACGGAGTTGCCGATGTGGATTACGTCGCCGGGGCCCAGGCCGAGGCGGGCCAGCGCGAGCTGGAACGGTTCGGGGCGGGGCTTGTATGCGCGGGCTTCTTCGCTGGTCACCGCGGCGGCGACGGCGACGCCGTGCCACCGCAGCACCGCCGTCAGGTCGTCCTGGTCGACGTCGGAGACCAGGCACACCGGCACCTTCACCGCATCGAGGAACGGCCGGCTGTCGTCGTACAACGGTGGATGACGCCAGGAGTGCAGCTGCTTCCGGCAGATCGGCTCAAGCTCCACGGAGGCCCCGAAGTTCGCCACAGCCTCGGCGAGGCTGCCGAGCGTCAGGTCTGCGAGCGTACGAAAACCGGCCCCATACGCCATCTCGGCGCTGGCCTCCAGCCGTCGGGACCACTCCGCCGCGATAGCAGACGGATCAACTGCGATCAAATCCGCTACCTGCACGCAGACGTCATTGACCGCGCTCTCATCATCGTGTACGAGCGTGCCGTACACGTCCAGCAAGATCGCCTGATACACAGTGAGACGCTACCCGAGTGGATCTGGCCCCGGTGGGTCGCCAGTCACCCCTCGTGCCGAAGCCGCCATCACAGACCGGCACAGCCGGCACCCGGTTGCGTACGCTCTTCTGCCGCTGACAACACGCGTCCAGCTTCGGGCGACTCGTCACCTTGCGTGAAGGGAAGTTCCGTTGACCGACACATCGGCACGCGACTACAGGTACACCCGGTCCGACTCCCGGAACGCGATACACCTCCACCCGTCCCACTTCGATTCGTGGATGAGGCCGGGAGCATCGGGCACCGCGTCTACCGGGGCCGCCAGCATCGGCGCGACCGGCCGGCGTAGCACCGGGTCCGCCGCCGCGCTGGCCCGGTGCCGGGCCGGACTCACCGCCCAGGCCGGCTGTGAAAACCGGACACTCTTCGCGTAGCAGCGCCAACTTTCGCACGGACATGAGTAACTTTTGGTGTATCGACGCGAAGCCATGGACAGTCCAATCGAAACACCTTAATGTCTCGACCCATCAACCCGGTGTTTCCGCAATGTCACTCGTCGGCGTCGAGGACGTTACGGATCCGGGGCCGACGGCCATCCTCACCGCAGCCTCGCACCTGCCGTCGGACACTCCACTGCCTCCTGGAGGAACGATGGGCCCACGCCTGCAACGCCGACTCCACAATCCCGTCCTGGGTGCGCTCGCACTCATCCTCACCACCGGACTCTGGGCCGCCCCCGCCACCGCCGCCCCCGCGCAGGAACCGGGCGTGACACTCCGCGTCTTCGACGTGCAGGTGCCGCTCTCCGAACTCTGCACCCTCAAGCCCGCGCAAACCCCCAACGTGGACAAACTGATGTCCACAATCAACTGGACCTCGGCGTCCGACTTCGGCTTCGAGGACAACTTCGTCTCGCAGGTGCTCGGCAACATCACCACCACCCAGGCCGGTAGCTACACGTTCCGGCTCAGCAGTGACGACGGATCCAAGCTGGCGATCGACAACACCGTCGTGATCAACCACGACGGCCTGCACGGCGCGACCCCGCCGAAGGAGGGCACCGTCACCCTCACCGCCGGCCTGCACCCGCTGCGCATCGACCACTTCGAGCGTGGCGGCGGGCAGCAGATCACCCTGGAATGGAGGACGCCCGGCTCGTCGTCCTTCGTTGTCGTACCGAACTCGGCGTTGAGCACCGACGCCGGCGTGGTCCGGGTGACCGCGCCCGGCCGCAAGGAGTGCGAGGGCATCGCCGACACCCCCGGCGACGGCCTGCCCCTGACCGGGGTGCACCCCGGCTACACGCTCACCAACCTGCGGCCCAGCGGCTTCCAGCCGAAGGTCACCGGGATGGACTGGCTCGCCGACGGGCGGCTGGTCATCTCGACCTGGGGCGGCAGCGACCAGTCCGGCACCTCCCAGGACGGTGAGGTCTGGATCCTCGGCAACACCGGTGGCGCGACCACTCCGGGCGCTGTGACCACGAAGAAGATCGCCAGCGGGCTGAAGGAGCCGCAGGGGCTCAAGGTCGTCGACGGGGTCGTGTACGTCTCGGAGAAGCAGCGGCTGACCCGGCTGGTCAACACCGGCGGCGACGAGGTGGCCGAGCGCCTGGATACCGTCGCCACCTGGCCGTACGGCGGCAACTTCCACGAGTTCGCGTTCGGGCTGCTCTATCAGGACGGGTTCTTCTACCTGAACCTGTCGGTGTCGATCAACTCCGGCGGCGCCACCACCAACCCGCAGCCCGCCGTCAACCGGGGCACCACCCTGAAGGTCAACAAGGACACCGGCGCGGTCAGCTACGTCGCTGGCGGCCTGCGCACCCCGCACGGCATCGGGTGGGGCCCGGAGGGCGGCATCTTCGTCACCGACAACCAGGGCGGCTGGCTGCCCTCGTCGAAGCTGCTGCACATCAAGCAGGGCCGGTTCTTCAACCACTACACGAACCCGGCCGGCCCGTTCGACACCGCCCAGGTCACCCAGCCGGTGCTCTGGATGCCGCAGAACGAGATCGCCAACTCCCCCAGCACGCCGCTGTACCTGACCAGCGGCCGTTACGCCGGCCAGTTCGTCATCGGCGACGTGACCTACGGCGGCCTCCAGCGGGCCAATGTGGAGAAGGTCAACGGCGAGTACCAGGGCGCTCTGTTCCGGCTCACGCAGGGCCTGGAGGCGGGCGTCTCGGAGGTCAACATCGGCCCGGACGGCGCGATCTACGTCGGCGGGCTCGGCGCGGGCGGCAACTGGGGTCAGACCGGCAAGCTGTCGTACGGCCTGCAGAAGCTCACCCCGACCAGCACCACCGCGTTCGAGATGCTCGCCATGCGGGCCACCACGACCGGCTTCGAGGTGGAGTACACCCAGCCCGTCTCGTCGGACACCGCCGCCGAACTGGCCGCACGGTACAAGGTCAAGCAGTGGCGGTACGTGGCGACGTCGAACTACGGCGGGCCGAAGATCGACGAGGAGACGCTGACCGTCACCTCGGCCACCCTCTCGTCGGACGGGAAGAAGGTAAGCCTCACGGTGCCCGGTCGCAAGGCCGGCCGGGTGGTGTACCTACGCTCGCCGCGCCCGTTCACCTCCACCAGCGGCCAGTCGTTGTGGAGCACCGAGGCGTGGTACACGCTCAACTCCATCCCGGGCAGTCCCCCGCCGCCGACCGGCGGCACCATCACCGGCGCCGGCGGCAAGTGCCTGGACGTCGACAACTCCGGCCTGGCCGACGGCACGAAGATCCAGCTCTACACCTGCAACGGCACCGCCGCGCAGTCGTGGACGCGGGTCGACGACACGTACCGGGTCCTCGGCAAGTGCCTGGACATCGACAACGGCGGCACGGCGAACGGGACGAAGGTCCAGCTCTGGACCTGCAACGGCACCGGCGCGCAGGTCTGGCAGCCGCAGTCCGACGGGTCGATCCGCAATCCGCAGTCGGGCAAGATCCTGGAGGCCGCCGGCGGCAGCACCGCCAACGGCACCCAGATCCAGCTCGGCACGTACTCGGGCGGGGCGCACCAGAAGTGGGTGATCGGTAGCGGGGTAACCGGCTGACCTCGGCGAGGGGCGTGGTCTGACCGGCGGGTCAGGCCACGCCCCTCAGGGGCCGTGCGGCAGGGGCTGTGCCAGCGCCCGCAGCTCCGACGGGAGCTGGGCCAGGGCATCCTCGAACTCCCGGTGCCCGACCACCCGGTGCATCGTCTGGAGGACGGCGCGGGCGCCCCGCTCGGCGGCGGGCCGGTCGATCCCGGCGCGGTCGGCCACCCGGCGCAGGAACTCGTCGTAGCCGAACGCTTCCGGCGGCTCCGCGGCCTTGACCAGCAGCGGGCTCAGCTCGGCGGCCAGGTGGGGGGCCAACGCGCCCGCCTCACCGCCGCTGAGGCGCTCGGTGAGGGTCCGCAGAACAGCCTCGGTCAGTGCGCGCGCCTGCTCCGGCGGGATCCCCGCCCGCGCCGCGACCTTGTCGACGAACCTCAGCTCGGCCATGCTCCCGCCCTTCGTTCCGGAAAGGCGTGCCTACCCGGACCCACCGGTAGCAAACCCCGCCCACCGGCCCGGACGGCCACCGCGCCGTGGGCGGCCCGCCCGGAACGCGCGCCCGGTCGTTCTGTTCGTTGCTCGGCGCGATGCCGTCCGCTTCTCGTACGGTGAGGTCGGACCGGGAACCCGACGGCTGCCCGACGGCGGCCCGTGCCGCAGGAGGAGCAGATGGCGGTGGACCTGCCCGACGTGATCGACAGGTACTTCCGGGCCGTCAACGACCGGGACCTGGATGCCTTCGTCGCTTGCTTCGCGGACACCGCGAGCGTCGCCGACGAGGACCGGCTCTACGACGGACGGGCCGCGATCCGCGCCTGGCGGCAGAAGACGATGGATGCCTACTCGTACACGGCCGAGCCGCTCGGTGTCACACCGCAGGCGGGCGACTCGTACCTGGTCCGCACCCGGGTGTCCGGCGACTTTCCCGGCAGCCCGATCGAACTGCGCTACCGGTTCACCCTGCGCGACGACCTGGTCGGCGCGCTGGACATCCGCTCGTAGCAGCCGCTGACCCGCCCGACAGGAGGAGACCACGTGTCGCGAGTCTGGCTCATCACCGGGTGTTCCCGGGGTCTCGGTCGGGCGCTCGCCGAGGCCGTGCTGGCCGACGGCGACCACCTGGTCGCCACCGCCCGCAACCCGGCCCAGCTCGACGCCCTGAGCGACAGGTACGGCGAGCGGCTCAGGACGGTGGCCCTCGACGTCACCGACCCGGCGGCGGCCCACACCGTCGCCCGCACCACCGTGGACACGTTCGGCAGCCTGGACATCCTCGTCAACAACGCCGGATACGCCGACGTCGCCGCGATCGAGGACATGCCGGAGGACAACTTCCGGGCCCAGATCGAGGCCAACTTCTACGGGGTGGTCAATCTCTCCCGCGCGGCCCTGCCTGCGATGCGCGCCCAGGGGCGCGGGCACATCCTCCAGATCTCCAGCGTCGGCAGCCGGGTCGCCAGCACCGGCCTGGGCGCGTACCAGGCCGCCAAGTGGGCGGTCAGCGGCTTCTCCGGCGTGCTCGCCAGGGAGGTCGAGGGGTTCGGGATCCGGATCACCAGCGTCGAGCCGGGCGCGTTGCGGACCGACTGGGCCGGCTCGTCGATGAGCATGTTGCCGATCAGCGATCCGTACCGACCGGTCATCGATCCGGCAGTGCAGCGGCTCCGCCAGGCCAGCGGCAACCAGCCGGGCGACCCGGCCCGTGCCGCCCAGGCGATCATCCGGATCACCCGGGTCGACGACCCGCCCCTGCGGCTGCTGCTCGGCGCCGATGCCGTGGCGGGCGCCTCGGCTGCCGCCGAGGCCCTGGCCGCGTCCGACGCGCGGTGGCGCGAGCTGAGCGAGTCCATCGCGTTCGACCCGGCCCCCTGACCTCCCGACGCCCCGGACCGACGCGGCCATCGGGCGGCCTGACCGGGCGTCGCCGGATCGACCGCCGAACGGGTGGGGCAGCCGGCGCGACAACAGGTGACATGATGTGCCAACAAACAGCTGTCGCTAGGAGAAGGGTTGCTGCTGCCCGATGGCGCACTTCGCGGCTCGCACGTTCCCCGCACCCGGGTCTGTCGTGGTGACGCTCGCCGCCGACCCGCGGATGGCGGGCTGATGCCGGCCGAGCGACCGGAGGCCGTGGCCGAGCAGAGCGTCCCCGCCCATCTCACGGACACCATGTCGTACCAGGTCGCGACGGACGTGCGGGCGCTCCGCGCGTTCGTCAGCGTCGGGGCGCTCGCCCGGGGCCTGCCGCCCGATCGGGTGGAGCTGCTGGTCCTGGCGGTCAGCGAGTTGGCGACCAACACGTTGCAGCACGCCACCGGCGGCGGCCGGGTCCGTCTCTGGGCCGAGGCGGGCCACCTGTTCTGCGACGTCGTCGACCGGGGGCCGACGCGGGCGTTGGGCCGGCGCATGCCGGCAGCCGACGCGATCCGGGGTCGGGGGCTGGCGATCGTGGAGCAGGTCTGCGACGAGGTCGCCGTGCTCACCAGCCCCGGCGAGACCGTCGTGCGGATCCGCCTGAGCCTGTGACCGCCGCCGGCGATCCGCCCGCTCGGGGGCCCGCCGGCTGCCACAATGCGGACAGCCCGGGCCGACGGTGACGCCGGGTCCACACCGATCGGGAGGACGCCACGATGCCGGACAGCGCACGCGAGGCAGAACTGCTCGATGCCGAGCGGACCCTGCAGGCCGCCCAGCGGGCCGGCGACGTGGCCGCCCTCGACCAACTGCTCGTCGACCAGCTGATCGCCATCGGCCCGGACGGCCGGGCGTACACCAAGCAGGATGACCTGGCCGCCTACCGGGACCGTCGCTCGGTGGTGGAGGAGTTGGTCGAGGAGGAGTTGGACCTGCTCGTCGTCGGAAAGACCGGGGTGACGTTCTTCCTGGGCCGGGTGGCCGGGGTGTACGAGGGGACGGCGTTCGCGGCGCGCCTGCGCTACACCCGGACCTGGGTCCACGACGACCCGCACGGCTGGCGGGTCCTCGCCGCGCACGTCAGCCCGGTCTGACCGAGGTCAGGTCTCGTCGTCGGCGTCGTCGTCGGCGTCGAGCAGGCCCTGCTCGTCGAGGAACGCGAACCACCTGTCGTCGCCGGGGGTCAGCTCGGCGTAACCCGGGCCGAGCAGGTAGTAGTCCACGAAGGAGCCGAGGTCGGGGGCGAGCTCCTCGAACGCGTCGGACATGAACCACTCGGTGCCGTTCGGTGGGAAGTACCAGATGGCACCCGTGCCGCGGTCCATGAAGATCGGCTCGTCGCTGCGGGTGCCGACCACCAGCCAGCCGGCCCGGTCCTCGGGGATCGACGAGAAGTCCGGCGCGTAGTCGAGGTGGTACTGGATCCCCGTGAGGGTCGACGTGGACGCCAGCTCGAGCCGACCGGCGCGCAGCCCGTCGGCGACCAGCAGCAGATCCCGCAGGTCGTCCGGCAGACCCGCCGGAACGGCATCGATGGCGGCCCCCTCGGCGAACTCGGCGAACGCCAGGCTCGCCGGCTGGTCGGCCAGATCCACCCGCAGCTCCTCGATGAGCTGCCGCAGCTCGGGGATCAATCCACCACCTCTGTTCGGATCAGGTCCCGTCCGGTCGCCCGGCTCTGCCCGCAGCTCGCGAACCGGTGCGCGTGTCGGTTCTACCACGCGTCAGCGGGCGCGGGCGTCACCTCGCCGAATCGGCCAGCCGGGCCGCCGGCCAGGCCGAACGCGCGGGACCCCACCACCACCTGCAGGATCGTCCGGTCGTCGACCTGCTGATCCGTCAGCGTCTGCTCCATTGCCGCTGCCCCCGAGCGCTGGTCGGCCGCCCCGACCGGGCGGTGTCCGGTGCACACCTTGCCTGTCGGGGGGCGTTACCGTCGAGTCGTTTCCTCAGCTGACCACGGCGTCGATGGGTCCGATGCGCAGGGTTCCGTCGGTGAGTGGCGTGCAGCGGATGCCGCCGGTGGTGCGTAACGCCTTCCAGGTCCCCGGGCCCACTGTGACGTCCATCCAGGCGCAGGGCCGGGCTGCCCGGTTGACCCGCAGGCTCACCGGGCCGTCTCCGGAATCCAGGACCAGCACCCTGCCGATCAGCTCGTCCACCGCGATCCCGCTGGTGAGGATGTTGCGCCGGACCTCGGCCAGGCCGATGCCGACCGGCAGTGACTCCTGGGCGATGACAGTGACGCTGGCGTCGCGGTGCGCCTGCTGGCCGAAGTACCTGTCGCCGACGATGCCCAGGTGCGCCCGGATCCGGACCGCGTCGACCAGCTCCCCGGGTGGGGCGGGCGCGGGGCCGTCGGCGGGCCGACCCAGGAAGCGGTGCACGGGCGAGGCCAGCAACTCGACGATCTCCGGCATGGCAGGGATTCTACGAAGCGGACCGGCTCCTGGAGGGCAGGTCGACGGATGACCCGGTGGGGACGGCGGCACGAACCCCGCCGTCCCCACCGCGACACGGCTCAGGCCGGCGTGCCGGTCACCGTCAGGTTCCGTACCCGGCCCACGTTGTCGAACGAGCCGAAGCCCACCCGCCCCGAGCCGAACGTGGTGTCCTTCGCGGTCAGCAGCGGGTCCCGGTGCCCGTCGACGTAGACGGCGATCTCGCCGGTGGCCGGCAGGTGCACCACCCGGACGCGGTGCCAGTCGGCATCGGTGATCGCCGGGTTCGCGCCCCGGGAACGGCCGTTCCACTGGTGGTCGATGCGCTCCCGGTCGGCGTTGTTCACCTTGAAGATGCCGTTGTGCGGATAGATCGTGTTGTCGGTGGACAGGTGGGCGTAGTAGAACTCGGTGTCCGACCGCCAGCCGAAGACGATGATCACGTCACGGTTGGTGACCTCCACCGGGGTGTCCAGGCGTACCCGCGCGTCGATCTGCGCCGACGTCCACGCCGGGCCGGCGGTCAGCACGGCGTACTCGAACGGCCGGCGCGGGCCCGGCCGGCTCTCGCCGGCCTCGGCGAGGATGACCTGGTCGTGGGTGAACTGCCACTTGGCCGGGGTCACCGGCGCCCAGTTCGACGCCCCGGCGGTGCGGCGCAGCGTGGTGTCGCCGACGTCGCCGCTGGCGAACTCCCGCGTGCCGGTGACCTTCCAGATCTTTCCGTTGGCCTTGGCGACCAGGTAGAGCTCACCGGCGGCGTCGGTGCCGAAGCGCAGGTCCACCCGGTTGGGGTCGCCGGGCGCGCCCGGCCCGGAGAGGTCCCGCATCCGGACCGGAGTGCCCGCCGGGCCGAAGAGCGCGAGCTGGTGGATCGTGGCGAGCCCTCGACCCCGGCGCATCTCGTTCGCCTCGGTGTAGAGCACCCGGCCGTCGACCAGGTCACCGAAGACGTACTTGCCGCGCAGCGCGGGCAGCGTGCGCCCCCGGTACACGAAACCGCCGGCCACCGCGACACCGACGTCGTCGGTGCAGTTCCAGCCGGCGGCGGGGTCGTGGTCGTACGCGGCGACCGGGTACGTGTAGCCGTACCGGTCGTCGTCGGCGGGCAGTGGGAGCAGCCGGTCGCAGGGGTTCGTGGCCGTTTTGTCGAAAACGAACGAGCCCTCGCGCTCGCTCCAGCCGAAGTTGTCGCCGGCGCGGACCTCGTAGATCGCCTCGACGGCGTGCTCACCGATGTGCCCGAGGTACATCCGGCCGGTCGCCCGGTCCCAGCTGAACCGGTGCGGGTCCCGGAAACCCACCGCGTAGATCTCGCCGAGCGCGCCGGCCCGGCCGACGAACGGGTTCGTCGGTGGGATGCCGTAGCGCCCGTTCGCCGAGTTGGTGCCCCGGGGGTCGATCCGCAGCAGCTTGCCGTGGGGCATTGCCAGGTTCTGCGGGTCGGTGTTGCGCGCGCCCTGGCCGCCGTCGCCGACGGCGAGGTACAGCAGGCCGTAGTCGCTGTCGTGGCGGGTGGCCGTCGGGTTGAAGTTGATCTCCTGAATGCCGTGGATCTGCCCGCCGAACCCGATGCGCAGCACCTCGCGGTGCGTACCGGCGAAGGTGGCCGCGGCGGGATCGGTCGCCGTCCACTCCGTGATGACGCCGTGGAAGAGCGTGTTGGGCTGGGCGTGGTCCGGAGTGGCGGTCGTCGTCGACGCCAACTCGGTGTGGATGGTGTAGAACCGGCCGTTCACCCCGAACTCCGGGTGGAACGCCACGTACCCGAAGCCCTGGCCGAGCCCACGACCGGAGAAGAACTGCGGCGCGAACGTCGCGGCCACGTCCAGGTAGACGTGCGGCACGCCGCCCTCGACCAGGTAGAGGCTGCCGTTGAGGTCGGGCACCGCCCGCCGGCCGGAGCCGTCGGGCAGCTCCATGACGGTGTTGATCCGCGCGGTACGCATGAGCCGCGCGTCGGTCGGCGCGGGAGTGGGGTACGACTGCGGGAAGCTGGCGTACTCGCTGAGGACCAGCCCGAGGCGGGATTGGATCGGCATCTCCGGGATCGGGTCGTCGACCGCGTCGGCGGCCCGTGCGGGGGTGGCGACCAGGGCGGACAGGATCAGCACGAGGGCGGTGAGGCCGGCCCTCACTGTGGGCCGGCGGTCTCTGCCGGCACGGCGGCGCAGGGTGTGCACGCGTGTCTCCTTCTCGGTGGGACGGTGCCGAGGGTGGTCAGCGGGCAAGGTGGTGGTACTGCCTCCGCACGTCGGTCGCGGAGACCACACTGTCGAGGAACATCAGACCGTCCATGCGGCAGTCGCACGGGTTGCGCTCCAGCGTGTCCTGCGGGAAGCTGCCGCCGATCTTGATGCCCCGGGGGTCGGAGGCGGTGGTCAGGTGCGGGCCGGGCCCGGCCACCAGCCACGGGTCGTCGGCGCGGGTGTAGAACCCGTCCACCGGTTCGCCGTCGCGGTAGAGGGCGAGCGCGCCGGTGTCGAAGTCGAAGGTGGCGGCCAGGTGCACCCACTGCCCCACCGGCAGCAGCTCGCGCCAGTCCTGGCTGGCGGCGAAGGTCTGCGAGTTGCCACCGTCGAGCCGCCGGCCGAGCGCGACGAGACGCAACTCCCCGTCGACGTCGATCAGCTCCAGCAGGGCGCGGACGCCGTGGCCGTCGGAGTCGCCGGTCAGCACTCCAGCCAGCCCGATCGCGTTGTACCTGTCGTCCGGGTCGGCGGTGGTGGAGTTGGGCAGCGGGCTGTCCATGTTCAGCTTGAACCAGCCCATCACGGTGGTGCCCGCGGTGGCGCCGAAGGCGCGCAGCGTCCGCACCCCGCTGGCCGACCAGGTGCCGGCCTTCCAGTCGTCGTTGCCGGCGACGGTGGGGTCGACCTGCCGGGTCTGCACCGCGTTGCGGCTGCCCCGGTAGGCGCGGTCCGGCACCCGCATGGCGGCGCCGCCGTTGATCAGCTCGATCTCGGTGCCGGAACGCCCCTGGTCGCGTTCCAGAGCGGGGTCGCCGGGCACCGGGTGGTCGAAGTCGTACGCGGCGACCAGGTGCGCGCGCAGCGCCGGGTGGACGTCGGACGACATGCGGGGATCCGCGTGCGCCGGTGGCGTGCCGGCGCCGGCCAGTGCGCCGACCGCCAGGAGGGAGACGGCCGCTCGTCGGGCCATGGACATGGCTGTCACCTCGTTTCGCGGCATGCCGGATGCCGGTCACGTAAGCGCTTACGTAAGCGCTTACGTACCCTAGGCTTCGATCAATGTCGCTCGCAATAGATCGGGTGACATGAATGCTTTCCGGAGGGTTGCGGATGCCCAGGGCCAGCCAGCGGCCGCGCCTCGTGGATGTCGCCGAACACGCCGCCGTCTCACTGGCGACCGCCTCCCGCGCCCTCGCCGGCCGCGCGGGGGTCAGCGCCGAGGTGGCCGACCGGATCCGACAGGTCGCCGGTGAGCTGGGCTACGTCGCCAACCCGTACGCCCGCACCCTGGCCAGCGGAGCCACCTCCACCGTGGGGCTGATCGTCCATCAGGTCGACGACCCGTACTTCTCCGAGATCGCCGCCGGGGTCATCCACCTCGCCGCCGAGCGGGGGCTGCTGGTGCAGATCTGCCAGTCCGGCCGCGACCCCGGCTACGAGTTGCAACAGCTGCGCCACCTGATCGCCCAGCGGGTCGGCATCGTCCTGATCAGCGGTTCCGGTTACGACGACAGCCGCATGGAGGCCGCCGCCCGCGCCGAGCTGGCCGCGTTCCAGGACCACGGCGGACGGGCCGCGGCCATCGGACGGCACGCGCTGGGCATCGACGCCGTCCTGCCGGACAACGAGGCCGGCGGCGTCGCGCTCGCCGAGCATCTGCTGGATCTCGGCCACCGGCGGATCGCGGTGGCCGCCGGCAGCGCCGGTCTCACCACTGTCGCCGACCGGCTGGCCGGAGTGTCGTCGGCCCTGCGGCGGCGCGGGCGGTCCCCCGCCGACCTCGCCGTCGTGCACGGCGACTTCACCCGCGGTGGCGGGCGCGCCGCCGCCGAGCAGATCCTCGACGAGCATCCCGAGACGACGGCGATCATCGCGCTCAACGACGCGATGGCCATGGGTGTGCTGTCGACGCTGCGGTCCCGCCGTGTGCCGGTGCCCGCACGGATGTCAGTGGTCGGGTTCGACGACGTCTCCGTGGCGGCCGACCTCGCGCCCAGCCTCACCACCATTCGCCTGCCGATGACCGAGATGGGCCGCACGGCACTCGCCCTCGCGCTGAAGCCGCGCGCGGCCCGCCCTCGCCGCCGCCCCACCGGGCACCTGCTCGTCGTCCGCGACTCGACCGGGCCCGCGCCGACGACCTGACCTGTCGAACCGCTCGCCGGCTCAGACGGCCAGGGCCGCCCGGACCTCCCGTTCCGCAGTGACACCCCCGTCGCCGTGCGAGGTGACCCGCCCGGACTCCAGCACGTGATAGCGATTCGCCACCCGCAACGCGAAGCCCAGGTGCTGCTCGACGAGCAACACGCTGAACCCCGACTGCCGGGTCAACTCGACGATCCGTTCCTGAATCTCGGCGACCACCGACGGTTGGATGCCCTCGGTCGGCTCGTCAAGCATCAGCAACCTCGGCCGGGTGATCAACGCGCGGGCGATGGCCAGTTGCTGTCGCTGACCGCCGGAGAGCAACCCGGCCCGCCGCCGCAGCAGCTGGCGCAACGCCGGGAAGAGGTCCAGCACCTCGGCGGTGGCCACCGCGCCGTCGCGCCGCCCGTCGGCGACGAGCCGCAGGTTCTCCGCGGCGGTCAGGTGCGGGAAACTCTGCTGACCCTGCGGGACGTACGCCATGCCGCGCGCCACCCGCTCGTGCGGCCCGAGACGGGTGACGTCCTCGCCGTCCAGCTCGACGGTGCCGGCGGTCGGGCGCAGCAGCCCCGCCGCGACCCGCAGCAGGGTGCTCTTGCCGGCGCCGTTGTGCCCGAGCACGGCGGCCACCCCGTCGGGCGGGACGGCGAGGTCCACCCCGTGCAGCACCCGCGAGCGCCCGTACCCGGCGTGCACCCCGCGCAGCGTCAGCATCATGCCTCCCGAACGGTGGGGGCCGACCCGGCGTCGACCGGGTGGCCAAGGTAGACCTCCTGGACGCGAGGGTCCGCCTGGACCTGCGCCACAGTGCCCTCGCTGAGCACCCGACCGGCGTGCAGCACGGTGACGGTGCGCGCGAACCGGCGCAGGAAATCCATGTCGTGCTCGATCACCACCACTGTGCGGTCCCGGCTCACCGTCTCCAGCAGGGCGCCGGTGGCGTCGCGTTCCTCGTGGCTCATCCCGGCGACCGGCTCGTCGAGCAGCAGCAGCCGGACGTCCTGCACCAGCAGCATGCCGATCTCCAGCCACTGCTTCTGGCCGTGCGCGAGCGTCCCGGCGAGGTGCCCGGCCCGCCCGGTCAGCCCGATGGTCTCCAGGGCCGCGGCCACCTCGTCGGGGATGTCGCGCCGACGACGGGCCAGGGTCGCCCAGCTGCGCCGGGCACCCGCCGCGATGTCGAGGTTCTGCAACACCGACAGCTCCTCGAAGACCGTCGACGTCTGGAACGTGCGCCCGATGCCCAGCCGGCTGATCCGGTGCACCGGGCGGCCCAGCAGCTCGTGCTCACCGAAGCGGACCGACCCGGTGGCCCGGACCAGGCCGGTGATCGCGTCGACGAGCGTCGTCTTGCCGGCGCCGTTCGGCCCGATCAGGAACCGGATGTCACCGGCGGGCACCTCCAACGAGACACCGTCGACGGCGGTGAACCCGTCGAAGGTGACCCGCACGTCACGGACGGACAACCCGTCCAGCCGCTCGTCGCTCATGCCGCCGGCACCTCCGCCCGCTCGCCGCGTCGTCGTCCCGGCGGTAACCACCCACGCCCACGGGCCTCCGCGCCGCCCTCCCGGCGGCGGGTTAACGCCCACAGCGACGCCAGGCCGCCGGGAAGGAACGCCACCACCACCACGAAGAGCAGACCCTGCAGGTACGTCCAGGTGCCGGGGAAACGCTCCGACAGGGCGGTACGCGCCCAGGCCACCGCCACCGCGCCGAGCACCGGGCCGAGCAGGGTGGCCCGGCCGCCCACCGCGACCCCGATGACGAACTCGATCGACGGGACGATGCCGATCAGCGCGGGCGAGATGATGCCCACCGCCGGCACGAACAGCGCCCCGGCAAGCCCCGCCATGCCCGCCGCCACGACGTACGCGACAAGCTTGACCGACGCCGGGTCGTAGCCGAGGAAACGGACCCGCTCCTCACCGTCACGGACCGCCACCAGCAGCTCCCCGTAGCGGCTCTGCATCAGTTGGCGGGCCAGCGCGAGCAACGCCAACAGCGTGCCGGCGATGATGAAGTAGACCATTCGCTGGTTGACCGGATCGTCCAGGTCGTAGCCGAAGAAGCCCTTGATGTCGGTCAGCCCGTTGGTGCCACCCGTGGTGCCCTGCTGCCCGATCAGCAGGATCACCATCGCCGCCGCGAGCGCCTGGCTGAGAATGGCGAAGTACGCGCCCCGAACGCGGCGGCGGAAGACCAGTGAGCCGAGCCCGAAGGCGACAGCCATCGGCAACAGCACCGTCGCGGGCAGCGCGAACCACGGGCTGGCGAACGGTCGCCACCACAGTGGCAGTTCGTCGAGCTGCCCGTACAGCTGCATGAAGTCGGGCATCCCACCGGGACCCGCGTCGGCGAGCTTGAGGTGCATGGCCATCGCGTAGCCGCCGAGGCCGAAGAAGACGCCCTGGCCGAGGGTCAGCATCCCGCCCCGGCCCCAGGCGATCCCGATGCCGACCGCCACCATGGCGACGCAGAGATACTTGGCGAGCAGGGCCAGCCGGAAGTCCGACAGCGCCAGCGGCGCCACGGCGAACAGCAGCGCCGCGCCGAACGCGAAGCCGGCGGCGGTCCGTAGCCGTGGGGCGCGACCACCGGGCCGGGCCGCGGGTGCGGGGCCGGTGGGCGCCGGACCGGTGGCGGTGCTGGGGGGCGCGGGGGTGACGGCGGTCATGCGAGGCTCCTGGTCCGCAGGGTGAACAGGCCCTGTGGCCGCCACTGGAGGAACGCGACGATCGCCACGAACACGATCACCTTGGCGACGCTGAGGGTGGTCAGGTACTCCCCGGTGGCCTGGAGCACGCCGAGGGCGAAGGCGACGATCACGCTGCCCTTGAGCTGGCCGATCCCGCCGACAACGACGACCAGGAAGGCGTCGATGATCAGGTTGGTGCCCATTGTCGGGCCGATCGGGCCGAGCAGCGTCAGCGCCACCCCGGCCAGCCCGGCCAGGCCGGAGCCGACGAAGAAGGTCGTCCGGTCGACCCGGGCGGTCGGGATGCCGGACACCGCGGCGAGGTCGCGGTTCTGCACCACCGCGCGGATGCGGCGGCCCAGCGGGGTGAGCCGCAGCCCCAGGGTGAGCGCCGCGACGGCCGCCAACGCCAGGGCCAGGATGAACAGCCGGTTGTTGGCGATGGTCAGCCCACCGGGCAGCGCCACGTTGCCGGTCAGCAGGTCGGGGGCGCGGGTCTGCACGTTCGGGCTGCCGAACACGTCGCGGGCCAGCTGTTGCAGCATCAGCGACACACCCCAGGTGACGAGCAGGGTGTCCAACGGTCGGGCGTAGAGCCGGCGGATGAGCAACATCTCCAGCAGGACGCCCATCGTGCCGGCGACCACGAACGCCACGGGCAGCGCGACCACAAGTGACAGGCCGGCCCCGGTGATGCTCTGTTGCAGGACGTAGGTGGTGTACGCGCCGGCCATGATGAACTCACCGTGCGCCATGTTGATCACGTTCATCTGGCCGAAGGTCAGCGCGAGGCCGAGAGCGATGAGCAGCAGCACCGCGCCGATGCTGATGCCGGTGAAGAGTTGACCGAAGAGAACTGTCACGGTGGGGACTCCGTACTGCTGGTCGGGGGGCCCGGGCGGACCGCGCGGCAACGCGTTCCGCCCGGGCCGGCATCGTCAGCTCAGGCCACTCGCCCAGGGGTAGGTCTTGAGGTACGGGTCGGGCTGGACCGGCTTGCCGGAGTTCCACACCTCGCTGATCAGGCCGTCCGCGCCGATCTTGCCGATCCGGGCGGTCTTGGCGATGTGCTGGGTCTGACCGTCGACAGTGACAGTGCCCTCCGGCGCCTCGAAGGTGATCCCCCCGGAGGCGGCGCGGACCTTCTCCACGTCGAACGCGCCGGCCTTCTCGACCATCGCCTTCCACAGGTACACCGCCACGTACGCGGCCTCCATCGGGTCACTTGTCGGCTTGTCCGCCCCGTATCTGGCCTTGTACGCGGCCACGAACTTCGAGTTCGCCGCCCCGGGCGTGGTCTGGTAGTAGTTCCAGGCGGTCAGCTGGCCCTCCAGGTACTGGGTGCCGATCCCCTTGACCTCCTCCTCGGCGATCGACACCGACACCACCGGCATCGCCGCGGCGGTCAGGCCGGCCGACTTGTACTCCTTGAAGAAGGCCACATTGCTGTCACCGTTGAGGGTGTTGAACACGGCGTCGGCCCCGGCCGATTTGACCTTGTTGACGATCGTGCCGAACTCGGTGGATCCGAGCGGCGCGTAGTCCTCGCCTGACACGGTCATCCCGTTGGCGGCCGCGTACGCCTTGATGATTTTGTTGGCGGTGCGGGGAAAGACGTAGTCGCTGCCGACCAGATAGACCGACTTCGCGCCCTGCGCCTTGAGATATTCGAGCCCGGGAACGATCTGCTGGTTTGTCGTCGCGCCGGTGTAGAAGATGTAGGGCGACTGTTCCAGTCCCTCGTACTGCACGGGATAGAACAGCAGCGCCTTGTTCTTCTCGAACACCGGTTTGACCGCCTTGCGGCTGGCCGAGGTCCAGCAGCCGAAGACGGCGGCGACCCGGTCCTCGGAGATGAGCTTCTCGGCCTTCTCGGCGAAAGTGGGCCAGTCCGAGGCACCGTCCTCGCCGACCGGCTGAATCTTCTTGCCGAGGACGCCGCCGGCCGCGTTGATCTCCTCGACGGCGAGCATGATGGAGTCGCGGACGGTGACCTCGCTGATCGCCATGGTCCCGGAGAGCGAGTTGAGCAGGCCCACCTTGACGGTGTCGCCGGAGACGTCGGCGGTGACGCCGGCCGCGCCGCCCTCGTCGGTGGTCTTGCTGCCGCACGCGGTCATCGCGGCCGCGGCGACCAGGGTCATGGCACCCGCCAGGATGCGGCGGCCCCGGAATAATGACATCAATTCTCCCCTGCGGTGCACTCACGTGGCGAAAGGACGGTCGGTGCGGTCCGGTGGATCTGACGTGGGCGATGCCGGGGTCGACGGGTGGACGCCACCGGGGCACCGCAGCGGATACGGGCAGGGAAAGCGTCGACCGGCATCATTGCGATCGTGTTTCCCAGCCCTTAATTGAGTGTTTCCCGCCGCCGGCGCGGCAGGGTCACCAAAAGACGGCCGACGCCGTCGGGGAAAGACGGTGCCGGCCGCTGGAAATCACGGAAAAATTGCCATCACAATGGTCGGCGAATGATGTCGCCGATGGTGGACACACATTGGTGGCAGCTGCCCGCAGAGGCAGATACTTCACACAGGAAGCATCTTAGGGCCGGGTCGGGTGCGGCTGTCAAGGGCTGCCTCGACCCGGCCGCCGGTCAGAGCTGGGCGAGCACCGTGAAGTCGAGCCCGTCGGCCTCGGCGAGGTAGATGCGCTGCCGCACGTGCCGCCGGCGCAACCGCAACCGCCCGCGCGGCCCGTGGTACGCCACGGTGTCGGCGGCCGTCTCGATGGCCCGCACGTCGAGGGTGCGGGCCTGGCCGATCAGCGCCGCGAGCAGCATCACGCCCTCGTAGCAGGACTCCCCCAGACTGCCCAGCGGCGGCGCCTCGATCCCGAACCGACGGGCGAACTCGCCGTGGAAGTCGAGGTTCTCCTGGGTCACCAGCCCGGCGAAGAAACCCGCGGTGCTGTACAGCCGGCGGGTCGCGCCGGCACCGCTGGCCAGCAGCATGTTCTCGTCCATGAGGGTGCTCAGCCGCAGACAACGCTGGTCCAACCCGGAGCGGGCGAACGCCCTGTTGAACCGCACCGCGTCCGCGCCCACCAGCAGCATCAGCACCGCGTCGGCGTCGCTGTGCTCGATGCGGCGCAGCACCTCGTCGAAGTGGTGCGCGTCCAACGGCAGGAAGTGCTGGCCCACCACCTGCCCGCCGCCGCGCAGCGCGTACAACTGGGCGGCACGGGCGGTGCGCCGCGGCCACACGTAGTCGTTGCCGACCACGAACCAGCGACGCACCCCCTGCTCACCGGCGAGCAGCCGCATCGCGGGCCACAGTTGGGCGTCCGGCGTCTCGCTGGTCAGGAAGACCCCTTCGGTACGCTCGCCACCCTCGTAGAGTGCGGTGTAGACGTACGGCACCCGGTGCGCGACGCGGGGTGCCAGCGCCTGGCGCACCGAGGAGATGTGCCACCCCGTCACACCCTGCACGGCCCCCACCGATATCAGCGCCTCGACCTCGGCGGCCACCTCGGCCGGCGGCGCGCCACCGTCGACGAGCACCAGCCGCACCTCCCGACCCAGCACCCCGCCGCACCGGTTGATCTCCTCGACCGCGAGCTGCGCGCACAGCTCGCAGGTGGGGCCGAACATGCCGGCCGGCCCGCGCATCGGATAGACCAGGGCGATGCTGACCACGGCACGGTCGACGGTCAGCCACGGCGGTGCCGGCGCGGACATGTGCACATGATTGCCCGGCCCACGACGGAAGGCCAGAGCTCACCACGGACCGGGACGACTCGGTAGCATGACAGGGCCACCGGACCAGGGAGTTTCATGTCAGACGTGCCCGGGGCGCCAGCTGACCTGCTGCGCTCGCTCACCCGCGCCGAGCGGCTGCTCTCCCGCCGACTTGGCGCCGTCCTGGCCGACGACGCACTGACCATCGAGGCGTGGCGGGTGCTCTGCCTGCTCGCCGATGGCCAGGGTCACCCGATGAGTGAGGTCTCCGCCGAGGCGTCGCTGCCTCCGGGCACCCTCACCAAGCTGGTCGACCAACTTGTCGACCGTAACCTCGTCTTCCGCCGGATCGATCCGGCGGACCGCCGACGGATCCGCGCCTACCTCACGGCTCGGGGGCGACGCGAGCACGACCGCCTCGACCAGCGGGTCCAGGCCAGCCTCGCCGAGCTGGGCATCGCGCAGACCGCCGAATCGGGTGTGACGCAGGCCGCCGACCTGGTCGGCGTACTCGACGACCTGATCAGCCGTCTCGATCCCGCTTCCCGACGCGACCACGCCGGCCCGGCCCACGCCTCTCTCCACTGACCCACCGACCCCGCCAGCCGGCAGCGGGCGGCCGGCGGGCGGCGTCGCTAGGCGGTCAGGTGAGCGCGCAGGGTGTGGGCGTCCGGGGCGGTGGCGGTCCACAGTGTCGCCGGACCGCCGGCCAGCGGCAGTCGGGCGACTGTCGCGTCGGGCCGGACGTGCGCCGCTTCGGCGGGTCGCGACGGGTCGACAACCAGCAAGGAACCGGTGGCCGGCGCGCCGTCGAGCACCGCGGGTCCGGCCCAGCCGGGCGCCTGTGGTCCGACGGCGAGGGACTGCCGCAGCAACGGCCGATCCGCGTAGTCGACCTGGGTGTGCACGACGGCCCCACCGGGCGCCTCGCCGTACCGTCCGCAGATCAGCTCGTCGCGCCAGCGCAGGCTCGCCCCGGCCGCCAGGTCGATAGTGGATTCGGCGAGATGTGCGCAGCCCGCCGCCGCGACCAACTGTTCGGGAAGCCAGTGCAACGTGGCCCCGGTACCCACCACCGCCCGCACCGCCATCCGGGACACCGCACCCGGCCGGCCCGGTAGGGCGATCGACGCGGCGACGGTGTGCACCCGGACCGCCGCGCCCGGCCCCACCTCGATGTCCAGCCGCAGATCGTCGCCGGCGATCGGCCCGGCCGCCCCGCCGACGAGGTGCACGGTGGCGACACCTCCGTCGGTCGGGGTCTGGCGCAGCAGCAGCGGCGTCTCGCCGTGCAACTCGACGAGGACCGTCCCGCCCCGACCGTCGACCCGGGCGACCAGCCGGGCGGACGCCCGCATCAGAGCGGGCCGACCGGCACGGCACGTGGGTGCGCGGTGGCGTGGTGGGCCAACTCGTGCCGAATCCAGTCGGCGACCCGACTCGCCGTCGGGTCCCCCACGATGGACAGGAAGATGGTCGGCAGGTCGCCCCGTCGGGCCCGCGCGTCGCGGTCCATCACGGCGAGGTCCGCCCCCACCATCGGCGCCAGGTCGGTCTTGTTGATCACGAGGAGGTCGGCGGCGGTGACGCCGGGGCCGCCCTTGCGCGGCACCTTGTCGCCTCCCGCCACGTCGACCACGAAGATCTGCCGATCGACCAGACCCCGGCTGAAGGTCGCGGTCAGGTTGTCCCCACCGCTCTCCACAAGGACCAGGTCCAACGGGCCGACCGCCTCGGCCAGCTCGTCCACGGCGTCCAGGTTGGCGCCGATGTCGTCGCGGATCGCGGTGTGCGGGCAGCACCCGGTCTCCACCGCGCGGATCCGCGCCGGGTCCAGCACTCCGGCCCGCCTGAGGAAGTCGGCGTCCTCGGTCGTGTAGATGTCGTTCGTCACCACGCCGAGCCGCAACTCGTCGGCGAAGGCACGGCAGAGCGCGGCCACCAGTGCCGTCTTGCCGGACCCGACCGGGCCTCCGATGCCGACCCGCAGGGCTCGACCCGCGCGCGCCAGCGGCGGATGCGGGTCGACCCCCGGTTCGGGGTGGGTGTGCGGGATGTTCTCGTCGTGCGGTTGGCCGTTCGGTGCCGGCGTGATCGGCTCGACAGCGGACCCAGCGCTCGGCACAGCAGTGTCAGGACGCAAAGAGACGCACCTCCCAGGTGGCATGGATTTCGGCATGGATGTCGGCGAGCGGAGCGGCCGCGGCCGGCAGCCGCTCCGGTGGATCGTCGGCGGCCCGCGCCGCGTCGGCGGCAGTGCCGTCGCAGACGTCGGCAAGACCGACAAGCACTGCCTGCACCTGGTACGGGTCGAGGCCGAGCAGGCGTACGCCGGCGCTGGCCGCCCCGGTCAGCGTCCCGTACGCGGCGATCGTGGCGGTTTCGACGCGGGACAGCCCGGCTGCGGCGCAGAGCAGCCCCAGCACCAGCGGTTGGTGCACGCCGCAGGACGTCGCGGGTAGGTCACCGAACGGCGCGTCCGGCCAGATGGCCCGGCCGGCGCGCAGCAGCGCCCGACCCTGCCGGCGGGAGATGGCCCGCAACGTCGGCGACGCGGTACGCGCGTCCAGCTCCAGGTCGAGCTGGGCGAGCATGCGCGGCCGCGCGGCGGACCCGGCCAGCACGGCGGACCGTCCCACGGATTCCGCGACCTCGGCCCCGCCGACGGACCCGACGGCCTCGGCCCCGTCGGCACTCCCGGGCCTCGCCGCCCGGTGTGCGGCCGCCGCGAAGGCCGCGCCGACCAGGCCGGCGGTGGCCAACCGTCCGACCAGGAAAGCCTCCAACGAGGCCAGGTCCCGGACCCGGCCGGCGGCGACGGCCGCCTCCAGACCGCCGGAGTGCGCGTGCGCCCCGGCCGGGAAGCGTCCGTCGGCCAACAGCAACAGCAGGCTGGGCGTCACCATCAGAACAGGAAGTACCGCTGGGCCATCGGCAGCCGGGTCACCGGGTCCGGCTCCACCACCACCCCGTCGATGCGGACCGTGAACGTGTCCGGGTCCACCTCGATCCGCGGCATCGCGTTGTTCTCCGGCAGGTCGGCCTTGCCCCGCGACCGCACGTCGCGCACCGGCACCACCCGACGTCGCACGTCGAGGCGGAGCCCCGCTTCCAGGGCCGCCGGCGCCACGAAGGCCAGGCTGGTGGCGGACGCCGCCGCGCCGTACGCCCCGAACATCGGCCTCGGCAACATCGGCTGCGGCGTGGGGATCGACGCGTTCGCGTCACCCATCTGGGCGTACGCGATCATGCCGCCCTTGAGGACGAGGTGCGGTCGTACGCCGAAGAACGCCGGGTCCCACAGCACCAGATCGGCGAGCTTGCCCGGTTCGACCGAGCCGACCTCGTCCTCCAACCCGTTGGCCATCGCCGCACAGATCGTGTATTTCGCGACGTACCGGCGGGCCCGGTGGTTGTCGGCGGCGCCGTCGCCCGGCAGCGCGCCGACCCGGTCCTTCATGACGTGCGCGCTCTGCCAGGTCCGCATGATCACCTCGCCGACCCGGCCCATCGCCTGCGCGTCGGAGCCGATGATGGAGATCGCGCCGAGGTCGTGCAGCAGGTCCTCGGCGGCCATCGTGGACGGTCGGATCCGGCTCTCGGCGAACGCCAGGTCCTCCGGCACGGACGGGTTGAGGTGGTGGCAGACCATCAACATGTCCAGGTGCTCGGCGAGGGTGTTCGCGGTGTACGGACGGGTCGGGTTTGTCGACGACGGCAACACGTTCGGCTCACCGGCGACGGTGATGATGTCCGGTGCGTGCCCGCCGCCGGCGCCCTCGGTGTGGTACGAGTGGATGGCCCGGCCACCGATCGCGCGCAGGGTGTCGGCGACGAAGCCGGCCTCGTTGAGCGTGTCGGTGTGGATCGACACCTGGACCCCGGACGCGTCCGCGACCCGCAGGCAGGCGTCGATCGCCGCCGGTGTGGTGCCCCAGTCCTCGTGCAGCTTGAAACCACCCGCGCCGGCCCGCAACTGCTCCCAGAGCGCCTCACTGGAGACGGTGTTGCCCTTGCCGAGCAGCAGCACGTTGACCGGCAGCGTGTCCAGGGCCTCGTGCATCCGGGCGAGGTGCCAGGCGTTCGGGGTGACGGTGGTGGCGCGCGTCCCCTCGGCCGGCCCGGTGCCGCCGCCGACCATCGTGGTGATGCCACTGGCCAGCGCCTCGGTGACGATCTGCGGGCAGATGAAGTGCACGTGGGTGTCCACCGCGCCGGCGGTGAGGATCCGCCCGTTGCCGGCGATCACCTCGGTGGCCGGGCCGATGACCAGGTCGGGGTGGACCCCGGGCATGGTGTCCGGGTTGCCGGCCCGGCCGAGCGCCACGATCCGCCCGTCGCGCAGCCCCACGTCGGCCTTGATCACACCCCAGTGGTCGAGCACCACGGCGCCGGTGATGACGGTGTCCAACGCCCCCTCGGCGCGGGTCGCGCGGGACTGCCCCATCGACTCGCGGATCACCTTCCCGCCGCCGAAGACCGCCTCGTCACCGCCCACGCAGTGGTCGGTCTCCACCTCGATCAACAGGTTGGTGTCGGCCAGCCGGATCCGGTCACCGGTCGTCGGCCCGTACAGGTCGATGTAGCGGTCCCGCCGCACGGCGCTCACCGCGACGACCCGTCGGCCGTCGGCGTGGTCGGCGCCGGGTCCAGCGGGCCGGCGCACTCCCCCCGCAGTCCCGGCACGATCCGTGCTCCGCCGAACGGGACGAGGTCGACGCTGCGGCTGATGCCCGGCTCGAACCGGACCGAGGTGCCCGCCGGCACGGCGAGCCGTTGCCCCCAGGCGACGTCCCGGTCGAACGCCAGCGCCGGGTTGCACTCGGCGAAGTGGTAGTGCGAACCCACCTGCACCGGCCGGTCGGCGGTGTTCAGCACGAGCACTGTGGTCACCGGACGACCCGCGTTGATCTCGACCGGGCCGGCGGCCGGCAGGATCTCCCCCGGGATCACGGGATCGGGTGGTGCACCGTCACCAGCTTGGTGCCGTCCGGGAACGTTGCCTCCACCTGCACCTCCCTCAGCAGCTCGGGGATGCCGTCCTGGACGTCGTCGCGGGTGAGCACGGTCCGGCCCGTCGACATCAGGTCGACCACCGACTGGCCGTCGCGGGCCCCCTCCAGCAGGAACGCGGTGATCAGCGCGACCGCTTCGGGATAGTTGAGGCGCAGGCCGCGTTCGCGGCGGCGGCGGGCGACATCGGCCGCGACATGGACGAGCAGGCGGTCCTGCTCGTGCGGGCTGAGAAACACAGGGCTCTCCCGGTGGGGTAAGCGTGCCCCGCTCGTCGTCGGCTCCGCACTGAGCCACGCCGGGCGGCAACACACCCGGGAGTACGAGCTGGAGTCACACGACCGCCGAGCCGCCGTCGACGGGTCGACCCGGGACTCCACCATCCCGGCCCGAACGACGGGCAACCGGCGGTGTCCGGTCGGATGCGGACCGCACCGCCCACCGCTGAGCAGACCGTAGAGGATCGCCACCGACCAAGGCAACAGTCGACCACGGATGGGTCGGGCACCCGCGTGTCCTGGTCCGCGGCGGCGTGCGGTCCGGTGAGAGCATGACCTGGGCGGGCTTTCCGCCGTCCCGGTCGGGCTGCGGCGCGATCGGGCACCGGCCACTGGGGAGGCATCCGATGCAGGAGTCAGCGCCCGCGGCGAACGGTGACGGCGAGCGGCGGCTGCGGACGCTCACCGTGGTCGGGGTGGCCGCCAACGTCCTCGGTGTGGTCACGGCGGTGGAGAGCGTGCTGCGCCGGGACGCGCTGCTGATCGCCCTCGCCCTCACCGCCGTGTTGCTGCTCGGAGGGTTCTGGTTCTGGTACCAACGGACCAGGTTGGCGATCACGCTGCTCGCGCTCGGCTGTGTGCTGCTCGGCGGTGTCGTGGCGACACAACTCGGCCGCTCGTCGGCGCCCCCACCCGTCGCCGGTGACGCCTCGACGCCCACACCGTCGGCAGTGGGCGGCGCTTCCCCGCCGAGCACCGCCGCCACCCCGACCGTGGGGGGCTCTCCGACGCCAGCCACCCCGAGCGCCAACGGTACGGCCGTGGTCGACCCGGACACGCCGCGCGTCCTCGTGGAGCGCAACGTGATGCTGCCCCGCGCTGCCGCGATCGACGTGGATAAGCCGAATCAGCAGGTCGTCGTGAAACACGCCGGCGGGGCCACCGACGGGCTCGACCTGTACCACGACTGGGCGGACATCCGGTCGGACAACATCCAGGTGGCCAACCCGCCGAACGTCTACCAGTTCTCGGGCGGCGACCCCCGCCGGGCGTACCAGGACTGCGCCCAGGGCGGCTCCGGGTCGGCGCGGGCGTCGTTCACACCGGGGGCGGACTTCTGCTTCCGCACCTCGGAGGGGCGCGTGGGGTTCGCGACCATCGCCCCGCCCGGCAGGGATCAGGTGTTCGTTGTCCACGTCGTGGTCTGGGACGCCACCGGCGTCTGAGGTCGGCGCGCGGGACGGCTGTTCCGGTGCGGGCGTTCGCCGTACCGGACCGTTCGGGGACAACCCGGTGGACGCCGAAATGCTACGAAGAGGACGTGCCTGACCTGACTGGTTTCCCTGCTGCCTCGTCCCTCACGACTCCGCGACTGCTGTTGCGCCCCTTGCGGGGCGATGATCTGGACGCGTTCGCCGCGGTCAACGCGCAGCCCGAGGTGATGCGCTACATCCATGACGGCCGCACCCTGGACCGGGCCGCGACCGCGGAGCGTCTGGCCACCTACCAGCGGCACTGGGACGAGCACGGTTTCGGCCTGTACGGGGTGGAGGTCAGAGAGACCGGCGAGCTGGCCGGTTTCACCGGACTGGCGACGCCGACCTTCCTGCCCGAGATCATGCCGGCCGTGGAGATCGGCTGGCGGCTCGGCCGCGCGTACTGGGGTCGGGGCCTGGCCACCGAGGCGGCCCAGGCCGTTGTCGCCCACACCCGTGCCGCGCTCGCCCTGCGGCGGCTGGTCAGCATCCACGTCGTCGGCAACGAGGCGTCGGCGCGGGTGATGGTCAAGCTGGGCATGTCGCTGGAGCGCGAGACGGTGCAGCCGGACACCGGCCGCCGGGTCCGGGTCTACGCGATGGACCTGTAGGCGGTGGATCCTCTGGCTGGGCTGGGACACCCGGTACACGGGTCGACGAGCAGACCGGCGCGACCAGCGGCCCGTACGAGCCGTGGCAGGTGATCGGCTGTGTGTTGACGCTCGTGCTGCTGGCCGCGCTAGCCGGAACGCGGCTCAGCCCGTGGCTGGTGGCGCCGGTGATGGCCGTGGCGTTCACGGCGGCCTGGTCGTGGCGGGCCGCATCGACCGACGACGGCGGGTTGTGGGTGGTTGGTGGGATTCTGGTGCTGCTGGGCACGGCGGCCGCCGATGACCGCATGCCCGCTTTCCCCTAGAATCGGGGCATGGCCCTGCGACCGGCTCATGTGAACATCAAGGCAGTCGATCCCGTCGCGGTCGGCGAGTTCTGGGCTCAGGCGCTCGGCTGGAACGCGTTCCACCCCGGCGTCACCACGTACGTCGGGCCCCGAGCCGAGCTCGTCTGGCCGGACCCGGACTTCCTGGGCATCGACATCGTTCCGGTCCCCGAGCCGAAGACAGCGACAACGAACCGTATGCGTCTCGAACTCGCCAGCAGCTCGTCCGGACACCGGGCCGAGCTGCTGGCCCGGTTGGAGAGGCTTGGCGCGAAACCTGTCGGCGCCGATCGGCTCGGCGCGTCCTGCGCCCTGCTGGCCGATCCGGAGGGCAACGAGTTCTGCGTACCAGGACCGCAGGAGACCGGCCGGGACACCGGTCCCATTTCCGCGGTGGTCATGGACTGCACCGACCCGCCCGCCATGGCTCGCTTCTGGGGCGCGGCGATCGACTGGCCCGTGGTTGCCGTCACCGGCGAGCGGGCCACCCTGCGGTCCGGCCGCGGCACCGGACCGGACCTCACCTTCGTCCGCGTCCCCGGCACCACGCCCATACTCGATCGGCTGCACCTCGACCTGCGGCCCGACACCGGCGACGATCAGGCCGCCCAGGCCGTTCGCCTGCGCGCACTCGGTGCCGCCGATCTCGACGTGGGCCAGGGCGGCGACGTCTCCTGGATCTGCCTGACCGACCCTGACGGACATGAGCTCTGCGTCCTCGCCGCTCCCGGGGGCGAGCCCGGCTGATCAGGCCGGAACACCCGCGCCGGAGTCAGCGGCCCGGCCCGGGGGCAGCAGCCAGAGGTAACCCGCCTCTTCCCGGACGGGGAGCAGCTCGGCCGGTTTGCCGTCCGGGCGGTTGACACACAGGCCGTTCGGCCCGAAACGCCGGCGGTGCACCGGGGACTCCAGCGCGTCGCCCAGCAGGCGGTCTGCGCGTGCGCCCGTCATCCGGAATGTGCGTCGATCGAGGGATTTGCCGTGACTGTGAGCAGGAGCACGCGGATCGGAGATCGAAGCATGCGCGCTTGCCCTTGATCGACGAGCGTGCGCACGATGCGAGAGGCCAATTTCGGACAGTTGGAGAATTGGCCGAGGCATTCAGCGTGGTCATTCGGGATTTTTCGGGTTGTGCCCTTTCTTCCAAACCCTGGACCGGCTCATAACAGGCGTCATACCTTCGATACGGGAGCGCCAATATCCTTATCGCCGGTCGGATGAACGATCGGCCGAAAACGGCCAGATCCGCCCCGCCGGAGAAGGTAATCGGAAAGGGACCGAATTATGCCTGATGCCCCGCATCCTCATCCACCCGATCCCGCCGACGCGTCGTTCACCAGGCGCGTACTCCTACGCATCGGCGGCGTGCTCGGCCTGACTGCCGCCGGCATCGCCGCGGTCGGTGCCGCCGCGTCAGCGAATGACACCGGTGCGTCGGCTGTCCCGGACGCGCCGGGCGGCTTCGGCGCCCCGCCGGCACCGGGGATCGCCCGCCAGCAGGCGAGCCGGGCCCACACCGGGAGCATGACCAACGTCCGGCCGGGCCAGGCGACGGGGCCCGAGCCCGGCACCGCCTCCGGGGCCCGTCTCGCCCCCAACCACAGCCGCATCATCGCCACCCCGCTGAGCCGCCGCCCGGCGCCGTGGACCGTGGAGGACTGAGCGATGCAGCTGCATTTCCGCAACAGCTACGGCCCACGGATCTGGGTCGCGATCATGTATTACGACACCGGCTGCAACTCCGACGGTTCCTCGTGGGCGACCCGGGGCTGGTGGACCATTGACAACGGCGGCCAAGCGTACGTGTTGAACACGAACAATCGCTACGCCTACTACTATGCCGAGGCCGCCGACGGCGCGGTGTGGACCGGCCAGTACGGACCCATCTACGTCCCGCAGACCGCCTTCAACTGGTGCTCGAGTGTCGGCAGTACCAACGCGCGGGTCGTCGGGCTCCGCGAGGTCTACATACCCAGCGACAACCACACGGTCAATCTCACACCGTGAGCCGCCGCTCCCCAGCCGGGCCGGCCGGTCAGTGGGCCGCGGCCGGCTGCGGCGTGGGCATCGCGGCGAACGGCACGTCGACGTTCACCGCCACGCCGGGCGGTCCGTCGGGGTGTCGCCACAGCCCACGGTCGCGCAGGATGGGCAGCACCCCCTCGCCGAACCAGTACGCCTCCTCCAGGTGGGGATAGCCGGAGAGGATGAACTCGTCGATGCCCAGCGCGTGGTACTCGGCGATCCGGTCGGCGACCTCGGCATGGCTGCCGACAAGGGCGGTGCCGGCCCCACCACGGACCAGCCCGACCCCGGCCCACAGGTTGGGTGCGACCTCCAGGCCGTCGCGGGAGCCGCCGTGCAGGTCGAGCATCCGGCGCTGCCCCTCGGACTCGCTGCGGCGCAGCCCGTCCTGCACGGCCCGGATGTCGGCCTCGGCGATCCCGTCGAGCAGCCGGTGGGCCTGCGCCCAGGCCTGCTCGGCGGTGTCCCGGGCGATGACGTGCAACCGGATGCCGAAACGCAGCTCGCGCCCGGCGTCGGCGGCCAGCGCCCGAACCCGGGCCAGTTTGGCGGCGACAAGCGCCGGGGGCTCACCCCAGGTCAGGTAGACGTCGCTGTGCCGCGCCGCCACCGGCAGGGCGGCGGCGGACGACCCACCGAAGTAGACGGGCGGGACCGGCTCGGGTAGCCGGTGCAGCCGCGCCTGCTCGACGCGGACGTGGGCGCCGGCGTGGTCGACCGTCTCGCCGCGCCAGAGCGCGTGCGCCACGTGCAGGAACTCGTCGGCCCGCGCGTACCGGGCGTCCTTGTCCAGGAAGTCACCGTAGGCCCGCTGCTCCGACGACTCGCCGCCGGTGACCACGTTGAGCAGCAGCCGGCCCCGGGACAGCCGTTGGAAGGTCGAGGCCATCTGGGCGGCCAGCGTGGGCGCCAGCAGCCCGGGGCGGAAGGCGACAAGGAACTTGAGGCGCTCGGTCACCTCGGTCAGCATCGCCGTGCTCAGCCAGGCGTCCTCGCACCAGGCGCCCGTCGGGGTGAGCGCGCCGACGAAGCCGAGCTGCTCGGCGGTGCGGGCGATCTGTCCCAGGTACGCCACGCTGGCCGGGCGGGCACCGCCGGCGGCGCCGGTCGGTACGCCGTGTCCGCCGCCGACGATGTCCCGGCTGTCGCCGTTGGTGGGCAGGAACCAGTGGAAGGTGAGGGTCATGGCGGCTCTTTCCTCCAGCGGGGACGGTCGGCGCGCGCGGTGAGGCGGGCACCTCCTGAGGGGTGGGACGATCGCGCGGACAGCCTACCCATAAAACCTATCGGGTTAGTAGGCTACCGCCCACGCACCCACGCCGGTCGACGCGGCCCGGCACATCCGCGCACCCCCAAGGAGCCGCCATGCGTACCCCCTCGGTCCGCCGTCCCCCGCACCACAGTCGCCTGGTCACCGCCGCGCTGACGACAGTGGCCGTGCTCGCCACGGCCGTCCTGAGCGCCTGCGGCGGCTCGGCCGACGCCGGGGACGGCGCGGGCAAGCTCCGGGTCGGGTACCAGCGCTTCGGCGGCCTCAGTCTGGTCAAGGCGCGTGGCGCCGCACCGGAGGTGGAGTGGTCGCTGTTCGAGAGTGGCCCCGCGCTCACCGAGGCGCTCAAGGCCGGCTCCATCGACATCGGACAGGTCGGCGAGGCGCCACCCGTCTTCGCCGCGGCCGGGAAGATCCCGTTCTCCGTCATCGGCACGTCGGCGCCGATCCCGCAGGGTGAGGCCGTGCTCGTCAAGGCCGACAGTGGTTACCGCAGCTTCGCCGACCTCAAGGGCCGGACGGTGGCCCTGAACAAGGGGTCCAACGTGCACTGGCTGCTGGTCCAGCTACTCAAGGCGAACCACATGACCTTGAAGGACATCCAGGTCACGTACCTCAAGCCCGCGGAGGGGCGGCCCGCGTTCGACGGCGGGCAGGTCGACGCCTGGGTGATCTGGGACCCGTACTTCGCGCTTGCCGAACAACCGGGGGTGCGGGTGCTCGCGGACGCCACCGGTCTGGCCAGCAACCGGGAGTACGTCCTGGCCGCCCCGGAGGCCGTCACGAAGCGGTCGGACGAGGTCCGGGCCTTCCTCCAGCGCTACCGCGAGGTGACCGACTGGGGCATCGCCCATCCCGAGGAGCGGGCCAGCACCCTCGCGCCGGAGCTGAAGATCCCGCAGGACGTCACCAGCCGCGCCCTGGCTCGCAGCGCCCGGCCCCTCGCCCCGGTCACCCCGGCGATCGGCGACGAGCTTCAGGCGATCACCGACGGCTTCATCGCCCTGGATCTCATTCCCGGGCCGGTGGACCTCCGATCCCGGGTCGACGACCGGTTCAGCGCGGTCTTCCAATGAGCCGCGCCACGCTCGCCGAGGCCCCCAGCGAGGTCGTGACCGCGGCGCCAGCTCCGCCTCGGCGCCCTCGGTCGGTCCGACGCTACCGGCGGCTGATCAGCCCGGTGGCGCTGGTCCTGGGGTGGGAGGTGGCCGCCCGGACCGGGCTGCTGGCACCGGAGAAGCTGCCCGCGCCCAGCGACGTCCTGGCCACCGGTTGGCGGCTGGCCCGGGACGGCACACTCCTCGTGCACCTGCTGGACTCCCTCACCCGCGCCGGAGCGGGGCTGCTGATCGGCGGCGTCCTGGCGCTGTTTCTGGGCACTGTGGCGGGGCTGCTGCGGCTCGGCGACGACCTGGTCGACCCACCGGTGCAGATGGCGCGGATGCTGCCACATCTGGGCCTGGTCCCGTTGCTGATCATCTGGGTGGGCATCGGCGAGTCACTCAAGATCAGCCTGGTGGCCCTGGGGGCGTTCTTCCCGCTCTACTTCAACACCTACGCCGGCATCCGGGACATCGACGAGCGGCTGGTGGAGGCCGCCCGTACCTGCGGGCTGGGGCAGGCGGCGCGGCTGCGGCACGTGGTGCTGCCCGGCGCGCTGCCCTCCCTCTTCCTCGGCCTGCGGCTGGCGATCGGCGCGGCCTGGCTCAGCCTGGTCGTCGGCGAGCAGGTCAACGCCCAGACCGGGATCGGCTTTCTGATGATGGAGGCGCGGGAGTTCAGCCAGACCGATGTGGTGGTGCTCGGCCTGCTCGTCTACGCGCTGCTCGGGCTGATATCCGACAGTGCGTTGCGGGTGGTGGAGAGGAGGATGCTGACATGGCGTCGCGGACTGCGGGCCACCTGACCGGCACGACGCCGGTGTTGACCGCGCACGCGGTGCACCGGGCGTTCGGGCCGACGGTCGTGCTGGCCGGAGTCGACCTGAGCATCGCCCGTGGCGAGGTGGTGGCTCTGCTCGGCGGCAGCGGCTCCGGCAAGAGCACCCTCCTGCGGATTCTCGCCGGGCTGGACGGCGAGGCCAGCGGCGAGATCGTCGTGCACGGCACCGCCGCCGTGGTCTTCCAGGAACACCGGTTGCTGCCGTGGAAGCGGGTGGCGCCCAACGTCGGGCTCGGGCTGTCCGGCGCGGACACCGCCGGTCGGATCCACCGCGCGCTGGCCGAGGTCGGGCTCGCCGAACGGCACCGCGCCTGGCCGGCCGAGCTCTCCGGTGGGCAGGCACAACGGGTCGCCGTCGCACGGGCCCTGGTCCGCGAACCGGACCTGTTGCTGCTCGACGAACCGTTCGGCGCCCTGGACGCGCTGACGCGACTGCGGATGCAGGTCCTGCTGCGTCGGCTGCGCGCCGAGCACGGCTTCGCCGCCCTGCTGGTCACCCACGACGTGGAGGAGGCACTGCTGCTCGCCGACCGGATCCTGCTCCTCGACGACTGCCGCATCGCCGCGGAACTGCCCGTCGACCTGGCCCCCACCCGTACGCCTGACGATCCGGCCTTCGGCGCGCTGCGCCGGCACCTGCTCGACCGACTCGGCGTTCCCACCTTCTGACGAGCGGAGACCCGATGACCCGCTGGACCCCCGATCCCACCTTCTACCCCTCCCCGCGGGAGGCGGTGGCCGCGCCGGCGGAAAAGCTCGCCTACGTGGCGGCCTTCGACCGGACGGCCAGCCGTCCGGACGCCATAGTGGTGCTGGACACCGACCCCGACTCCCCCACCTACGGCACTGTGGTCGGCTGGACCGACCTGCCGCACCTCGGCGACGAGCTGCACCACTTCGGGTGGAACGCGTGCAGCAGCGCGCTCTGTCCGACCGCCCCGCACCCGCACGTCGAGCGGCGCTACCTGATCGTGCCCGGTCTGCGGTCGTCGCGGATCCACGTGATCGACACGCAGCCCGATCCGCGCCAGCCCCAGGTGGTCAAGGTCATCGGGCCGGAGGAGTTGGCGAAGAAGGCCGGCTACTCGCGCCCGCACACGGTGCACTGTGGTCCGGACGGCATCTACCTCTCCGCCCTCGGCGGCGCGGACGGCGCGGAGGGGCCGGGCGGCATCGCCATCCTCGACCACACCACCTTCGAGGTACGCGCGGCGTGGGAGTCCGACCGGGGTCCGCAGTTCCTGGCGTACGACGTGTGGTGGCACCTCACCCAGGACGTGCTGGTCACCAGCGAGTGGGGCACCCCGTCGATGATCGAGGACGGCATCGTCGGCGAGTTGCTGCTGGGCCGACGCTACGGCCACGCGATCCACTTCTGGGACCTCGCGAAGCGCCGGCACGTGCAGCGCGTCGACCTGGGCGATCAGTACCAGATGCCGTTGGAGCTGCGCCCGGCGCACGACCCGACGCAGTCGTACGGGTTCGTCGGGGTGGTGATCAGCGTCGAGGACCTGTCCGCCTCGGTGTGGCTGTGGCACCGCGACGGCGACGCCTGGGCGGTCACCAAGGTGATCGACATTCCGGCGGAGCCGGCCGATCCGGCCGACCTGCCCGACCTGCTCAAGCCGTTCGGTGCGGTGCCGCCGCTGGTGACCGACATCGACCTGTCGGTCGACGACCGCTTCCTCTACGTCTCCTGCTGGGGCACCGGCGAGCTCCGCCAGTACGACGTCAGCGACCCGCTGCACCCCGTGCAGACCGGCTCGGTGCGCCTCGGTGGGATCGTCCGCCGCACCGCGCACCCGTCCGCGCCCGACGAGGCGCTGGCCGGCGGCCCGCAGATGGTCGAGGTCAGCCGCGACGGCCGGCGCGTCTACGTCAGCAACTCCCTCTACGGCTCGTGGGACGACCAGTTCTACCCGGACGGGGTGGGGGCCTGGCTGGCGAAGCTCGACGTCGACGTGGACGCCGGTGGGCTCACCCCCGACGAGAGGTTCTTCCCGCACGGTGAGGAGTTCCGCGGGCTGCGGGTGCACCAGACCCGGTTGCAGGGCGGGGACGCGTCCTCCGACTCGTACTGCTTCCCGTGACCGTCGCCACCTGGGCGGCGCTCGCCGCGCTCGGCGCGTTCCACGGTCTGAACCCGGCGATGGGCTGGCTGTTCGCGGTGGCCCGGGGCCTGCAGGAGCGCGACCGGGCGGCCCTGCTGCGGTCGCTGCCGCCGATCGCGGCAGGGCATCTCGCCTCGGTGGGTATCGTCGCGGCGCTGGTGACCGCTACCCGTTCGGTGACGGCGAGCACCACCCTGGCGGTGGTCGGCGGTGTGCTGCTCGTCGCGTTCGGGCTGTGGCGGCTGCTCTCCGAGCGGCACTTCCACTGGGCGGGGATGCGGCTGTCCTCGGCGCAGCTCGCCGGCTGGTCGTTCCTCATGTCGTCGGCGCACGGCGCGGGGCTGATGCTGCTGCCGCTGCTGGTGGCCGAGCCGGTGCCCGGGGGTCATGCCGGGCACCTGTCCGCCGCGCCGGTGGGTGCGCTGTCCGGGCTCGCGGCGGCGGGGGTGCACACAGTGGCCATGCTCGGCACCGCCCTGGTGGTGGCGCTGCTTGTCTACCAGGTGCTCGGGGTCGGGGTGCTGCGTCGGGCGTGGTTCAACGTGGATCGGCTCTGGGCGGGCGTGCTGGTCGCGGCCGGGTTGGTGACGCTCATCCGGGCGTGAACGACCATCGTGGATGGGGCCGACGTATGGTCTGATGTTTTCGTGACCACTCCCACTCCCCTGATGCGCCTGGTGGCCGGTGTGTGGGGGTTCAAGACCCTCGCGGCCGGCGTCGAGCTCGGCCTGTTCACCCGGTTGGCCGGCGGGCGGACGATGACAGTCGACGAGGTCGCCGCCGAGTTCGGGCTGCCCGACCGGCCCGCGGACCTGCTGTTGGCCGCCAGCGCCTCGCTCGGCCTGTTGGAGAAGGCCGGCGACGGCTACCGCAACTCCGAGTTGGCCGAGCAGTTCCTTGTCGAGGGTCGCCCGTACTACTTCGGCGCGCAGGTCCGCTACTCGGACCTGCGCACCTACCTGCCCTGGCACCGCATCGGCGAGGCCCTGCGCACGGATCGGCCGTTGACCTGGGACCCGGAGTCCCAACAGTCGATGTTCGACACCGCCGACCCGGAGATGCTCGCCCAGTTCTGGGACGCGATGTTCTCCACGTCCAGTTTCACCGCCAGCGCCCTAGCCGACGCGTACGACTTCTCCGCGCACCGCCGGTTGCTCGACGTAGGCGGCGGGGCGGGCGCGTTCCCTATCGAGTTCTGCCGCCGCCTGCCCGACCTGCGGGCCACAGTGCTGGACCTGCCGCACGTCTGCGTACGGGCGCGGGAGCGGATCGCCGAGGCCGGTCTGACCGGGCGGATCGACGCGGTCGCCGGGGACTTCCTCGCCGACCCGGCGCTGCCCGGCGGGCACGACGTCATCCTGCTCAGCATGATCCTGCACGACTGGGACGAGCCGACGAACCGGGCGCTGCTGGCCCGCTGCCACGCGGCACTGCCGTCCGGTGGTGCGATCGTCGTGTGTGAGTTGCTGCTCAACGACGAGCGCACCGGGCCGCCGGAGGCGGCGCTGATGGGCATGAACATGCTTGTCGAGACCGAGGGCGGGCGCAACTACTCGGGCGCGGAGTACGGCGCCTGGCTCGCCGACGCCGGTTTCGTCGACGTGCGCACGGTGCCGTTCGACGCCCCCGGCGCCAACGGCGCGGTGGTGGCCCGCCGGCCCTGACCGACGGCGACACCCGGCCCCGGTGCGAACCCTGGGCCGGGTGTCGTGGCGCCTCACGGCGCGGGTGTCCGATCGGCCACCGGTACGGGTCAGGCGCGAGCCTTGGCCGGCTGCTTCATGAAGTCCATGATCGCCTTGCCGATTTCGTTGGCGTGGGTCCACGGGATGCCGTGCGGCGCGCCCTTGAGCGTGACGAGCTGACCGGTCGGCATCATCGGCCCGAGCCGCTGGCCGGTCACCGGATAGGGCAGCACCCGGTCCTGGTCACCCTGCACGATCAGCACCGGAATATTGATCTTCGGCAGGTCCGGGCGGAAGTCTTCCTGCCAGGCGTCCACACTGTCGTGGGTGGCCTTACCGGAGGCCATCGCGCCGATCTGCCAGTGCGCCCGGTACGCCTCCTCGCTGACCCGCTTGCCCATGTTCTGGTCCGGGTTGAAGAACGCGTCGCAGAAGGACGTCAGATAGGCGAAGCGGTCCTTGATGATGGCGTCCTGGAAACCCTTGAAGAGGCTCCGGTCGACGCCCTCCGGGTTGTCGCTGGCCTTCGCCAACATCGGTTGCAGCGGGCTGAGCAGCACGGCCCGGCTCACCCGTTGCGAGCCGTAGTTACCGAGGTAGCGGACCACTTCGCCGGTGCCCATCGAGTGACCGATCAGGGTCACCTCGTTCAGGTTCAGCTCGGTCATCAGCACGTCCAGGTCCGCCGCGAACGTGTTGTAGTCGTACCCGAACGCCGGCTGGGCGGAGTTGCCGTTACCGCGCCGATCGTAGGTGATCGTCCGGTATCCGGCGTTGAGCAGCTGGGTGGTCACCTTCTCCCAGGTCGCCCCGTTGAACGGGAAGCCGTGGATCAGCACCACCGGCTTACCGGAACCGTGGTCCTCGTAGTACAGGTCGATGGGCGCGGAGTTTTCCGTCCCCACGGTGATGAAAGGCATGTTTGTCTCCTGCTCCGGTCTCGGGCTGTCGGACGTCGCGGCTTTCCCGTCGAGTCGGCGGATATGCGGGCGGCGGGAAACGCCCAGCAGGCCCAACAGGGGTGTTCCGATCGGGCCACGAAGGCCTAACCTCGGAGCGTGAGCCCAACTCCTGGACTGCGAGCCGTCAGCGACCTGCACATCGCCCACCCGGAGAACCGCTCGTTCGTCCAGGAGCTGCGCCCGGCCCACGACGGTGACTGGCTGCTCGTCGCCGGCGACGTGGCCGAGCGGTACGCCGACGTCGAGTGGGCGCTGACGCTGCTGAGCACGCGGTTCGCGAAGGTCGTCTGGGCGCCGGGCAACCACGAGTTGTGGACACCACCCGACGACCCGGTGCAGTTGCGCGGCGAGGCGCGCTACCAGGAACTGGTCCGGCTGTGCCGCGGGCTGGGCGTCGTCACCCCGGAGGACCCGTACCCGGTCTGGGACGGCGTGGGCGGCCCGGCCACTATCGCGCCCCTCTTCGTGCTCTACGACTACACGTTCCGGGTGCCCGGGGCGAACACCAAGCAGGAGTCACTCGACCTGGCGTACAAGGCCGGGGTGGTGTGCACGGACGAGGCGCTGCTGCACCCCGACCCCTACCCGAGCCGGGAGGCGTGGTGCGACGCCCGGATCGCCGAGACCGAGCGCCGGTTGGCCGAACTCGACACGGCCCTGCCGACCGTGCTTGTCAACCACTATCCGCTGGTGCGCGAACCCACCGACGTCCTGTGGTACCCGGAGTTCGCCCAGTGGTGCGGCACCGTCCGCACCCGCGACTGGCACCTGCGCTTCGGCGCGTCCACGATGGTCTACGGGCACCTGCACATCCCCCGCACCACGTTCTATGACGAGGTGCGGTTCGAGGAGGTCTCGCTGGGCTACCCGCGCGAGTGGCGGCGGCGCGGCTCGGTGCCCGATCCGGTGCGCACCATCAACCCGGCGGCGGACCTCCGCCGGATGCGGCAGACGGCAGGCTGACCCGGAAACGCGGACGAGGCGAGATCAACACGCTTTCGGCAAAACCGCGGCATCCCACCGACCCGGACACCGCGACATCACTGAAACCGAGCCGATCACGATGCACCGGCGCGCCCTCAGTCACTGAACGCACGCAACCCGAGGCGCGGTGCCAGCGCCCCGGCAAGCCAGGTGACGCGGTGATCGCCCTCGGCCAGCCCAGCGCGGGCGACAGCGCACCAGTCCGCACGATTCAGGAGAGCAAGGTAGCCGCCCAAGACTCGTTCTCGTCCCCCCTCGGGCCACGCCATTCGGTCCGCCGCTGCCCCATGCAGATACCCGGCCAGTTGCGCAGCGATGACAAAGCGCCCCACCGACGGCTCCAGACGACCGGCGCGTTCACAGTGGGCCTCCAGAACGGCCGCGGCGGACGGGTAGCGATCGAGCGTGATGCCCGTGCCGCCGCTGTCGGCCATGGTGGCCAGCAGCAGGCCGGTGTGGTCGATCACCGCACTGTCGGGATCCGCAGCGGTGATCGCCTCGTGCAGGTGCGCGGCGGTGGCGACTTCTCCGGCGAAGTAGCGGTTGAGGTAGTCGCCGTCACATGCACGACGCAGCATCCACGGCCGCGCACCGGTGCCGCCGACCTTGCACAGGGACTCCACGACATACACCCGGCCCCAGTCCGTGACCCGCTCAGCCAGCCACAGCAGGGCATCCGCGCCACCGCACCACAACCGCCGTTCCAACGCATGCGCGGCCAGCGGCCCGAAGTGGTTCGACAACAGCCCGATCGTCTTGATCAGCTCGATGTCGTCGTCATCCCAGAGGGTGCCCAACAGCGCCAGGCCAACGGTCGCAGCGCACCGATCGGTGGCGTGCCGGACAAGCCAGCGACCGGTCTGCCGGACACGGTCAGCATCAACGCGAGACGCCGCAGCCGCGATGTGGTCATTGCGATGGATCGGAATGTAGAGGCCATGGAACGCTTCGGCGAGATCGCCTGGAGCGGCGAGAGGCTCAGCAAAATGCGCGTCCAAGACGGCGGCGACCTCAACACCAACGTGGCGCCGGTCGTCCGGTACTGGAGGACGAAGCTTCCGACCTCGGTGCTGTCCGTCGTCCGGGTAGGGCACGCCGTCACGGAACAGGGGCGAGTCGGGATCCTCGCGATGCAACCGCAACGCGTGCTCAAACAACGACAGCGGGGTTCCGAGCAGTCCAGGCTCGGGTGTCACGCTCACCGGCGGACGGAGGACTCAATTCTGTCGATCATGCCGAGAGCATGCCAGGCGCTCCCGCCCACGAGCAACCCCCTTCGAACACGTCCGGACCGGTTGTTCACGGCCGAGCGAGGCCGACCACCGCCGCCAGTCGCGCCACGTCGGCGTCGGGTGCGCGCAGGCGATCTCGGCGATCCCGGTACGCGCCAACGGCCGGCACCGGACCTCACTATCGACCAGCCGGGATGCCTGCCTCGATCACGATTCGGCGGTAAATTGGCTCCCAGCCAGTCGGAACAGTCAACGCATCCCACACACCTTGTGGAGGGACGAGGCGACGCTCGACCATCTCGTGCTCGGGCGTCCACGCGTCCAGGCGGACATCCGCGCCCCACAGTGCCCGCACGAGCACGAGACCCTGCTCTGGCCCCCTCCTGCACAGCCCACGGCTGAAGCCCAGCAATCGACAGCCGAGCACCGTCGCACACGCCTCTTCGCTGACCTCACGGGCCAGGGTGTCGGACCAGTCCTCGCCGGCCTCCGGGCGTCCGCCGGGGAATTGCCAGTACGTGCCGTCATCGCTGACCAGGACCACCTGACCATCGACAACGCAGACTCCGGTCGATCCATGTGCAGTGCCAGTGGGAACGTCCGACGGCGGATACCAGGAAGACTGCCAGTGGTCGGCAGCCGTGATGATGTCGACGACTTCCCCGTCCGTTGCGATGTGCACCACCCGATGCTGCCCATTGCCGAGCCAGCCCGTCCACCTGATTACGGGTGTACCGGCCAGCGCAAGCGCCGTTGGCTTCGCAGATCAGTTGGCGGAACTGCCCGGCCCCGGCCACCGTTTCCGAGCTAGTCCGGATAGGAGTCGGAGATCATCAACTCTCGGGGCTCGAAGATGCCGGGCCAGCGCGGGGAAACCGGGTCGGTGCCCCGACGCAGCCAGAGGGTCGTGCCGTCGGCGGCCGTCGCGGTCTCGATGACGTGATCGGTGTCCCCCTCGATGCGGTCGGTCTCGACCGGGCCCAGGCCAAGCATCTCCGCCTCGGTCCGCAGGTCGGCGCGGGCGAGGTAGAGCAGGGCCGCACGGCCCGGGTCCACACTGACGGCGGCCGGCCCGACGCGAGCCAGCCACGGTCCCAGCGCCTGTACGCTCTCGGCGATCGTGGCCGCCGCAACGGTCACGAAGAGCCGGGCGACGACATCGGCCTCGGTCGGCCCGATGTCCAGGGTGCGGTCGGGAGTGAGGGCACAGCCGTGGGTCTCGCCTTCCCAGCCCAGATACTGGTCGGCACGGTTGATCACCAGGCGAGTGGCCGGCGGACCGGACGGGGGTACGTCGGTCTCGGCGTAGCGGACGTTGCTCGCGTAGCTGAAGTCCTGATCGCGCCAGCCGAAGCGGTGCAGCAGGCCCTGCGCCAAGTCGTGCATGGCGCGTTCCTCGTTGGCGGCGACCCGGTAGCCCGACAGCAGCAGGTCCGCGCGGTCGACGTCGACGTCGATCCCGTCGGCGCCGATCTCGTCGGCGAGCGGAGCGTAACGGCGCAGAGCGTCGGTGGCGGTTCCGATGCCGCGTTCCAGACTGAGCATCGCCTTCATCCTGAACGGCGGCTTGTTCTTCGCCAACAGTGCTCCTCACCGGTGCTGGGCGACGGCGGCAGCCGACGAGAAAACCCGGTCGTCGCGATGGATGGTCACATCATGACGTACTCAAGGGGTTCGAAGTGCCCTGCCCGCTCGCCGGGTGGGTGACGGCCGCCGGTCGGCGTCAGCGGGTAAGACCGACAACCGTCGCCAGTCGCGCCACACCGGCCGGTGCCGGCCGCACGCGAGCGATCTCGGCGATCACGGTACGCGCCAACGGCCGGCACCGTACCTCGGCCGGCGCAACGTGGTCCGCGTCGACCAGGGCGCGGGCGGCCCCGCGCAGGTCACCCACCCGGAGGTACGCCCGCGCGACGTCGATCGACTGCGGGTCGTTTGACAACCTCGATGGCTTCGATCTGCCGGGACAGGAGTTGGAGGACGTCGCCCTCTTCTCGCCCCGAGAGGCCGAGCGGCACCTTCCCGGCCACGTAGCCACACGAGTCCGTGCGGTGATGAGTGCGCGTGACCTGGACGCAGCGCTGTACCTTGCTGGCGGCTCGGTCGTCCCACTGTCCTTCGGCAACAGAGAACACGAAGCAGGGCATCGATCACAGAATGCGTGAACACGCTGTGGCGTACAGGTCGACTCGTTCTGGTGTCGTCTGACGCTGGACGAAACGGGGCCGTCAGCGCATCCGTCGTCGCGACAAACCGATGCCGCCCGAGCGTTTGACGAGTTGGATGTCAATGGTCATCCGATTGACAACAGCCAGTGTCATTCACCCGGGCGCGGCACGATTAATGTGATCTCGGGGTTAGCTGGTCCTGCTGGTTCGCATGATCGCGTGAGTCTGTCCGTAGTGGTAGCCGCCTGGGATCAGGCCCACGTAGCCGGGGGGAACCTCCTCGTGGGCGCCGTCGCAGGTGGTGGTGTGGAACACGTACCATCTCGTGCTGGTCAGGTTGTAGACGACGTTGTCGTCGAAGCTCTTCAGCGGGATGCACGTGTTGCGGGGCGTGTTCCCGGGGTAGCCTTCGGAATAAAAGCCATCTCGGTCATACAGACAGAACTGCGGGTTGTCGTAGCAGTAGACAAGATCTGCCTGAGCCGGAGTTGACGCCACGAAGGCGCCAGCTCCGATCGACAGCAAGAAGGTGGACAGTCCTGCCGTGAGCCTACGCTTGACGATCATTCGCCCTCCTCGTCGTTCTGATTTCCGCCCTCGCCGCGATAAGACGAAGGTCGGCTTACATTGTGACAATGTAACCAGCCCAAGGAGATTTGGCTACCCCGATCCCTGTCGGTCGTCTCGGTAATCTTGTTCTCCGGGATCGGCGACCGGGGCGGGGGTTTGATGACCGTGTCCCGCACACGGTTGCCGACAATGCCCTGCGGGTAATTGTCCATCGTGGACCGGCAAGCAGGCACCGCACACGCCGCCGATGGGCAGGGAGTGAGATGGAAGAGCGATCGGCCAACCCCGGACCGTACAGCAAGAACACCATGTGGGCGCTGGGTCTCGCGACGGGCTTCTTCGGCGTGCTCGTCCTCGTCTGGGGAGCGATCACCGCGGCCGACGGTGGAGACAACGGCGTGGAGCTGATGGTCATCGGTGCGGGTTGCGCGCTCATCGCGGCCGTCGGCATCCCCTTCGCGATCCGACGAGGAAGAATGTGATTCGCCGATGGGTGGGCGGCCGCCGGTCGGCGTCCCGGCGACCGCCCACGCCCGCTCAGCTTGCGTACACCTCAAGCGCTGACAGCTGCCCGGCCGGCCAGCCGGTGTTGCCGGTGACGGTGACCCGCACGTACCGGGCCTGCGCGGCACTGAAGGTGAGGCTCACCTGGTTGCCACTTGACGGATCGAACGTGCGCCCCGCCGACCCGGACAGGGTGCCGAAGCTGCTCCCGTCCGTGCTGCCCGTCACGGCGATGGTCTGCGTCCGACTCCCCCAGGCCGATGACGGCGGCAGTTTCAGCACCACCCGCCCGACAGTGCGCGTCGCGCCGAGGTCGACCTGGACCCACTGCGGGAACGCGTTGTTGGCGCTCTCCCAGTAGCTGTTCGCGTCGCCGTCGACCACGTTGCCCGACCCGTAGCTCTGGACGTGGCTGCTCTCGCTGGTGGACCGTCCGCGGGCGAGGTCCGCGTTGGCCGCGGCGTCCGTGGTGACGGTGACCGCGTTGGACGTGCCGGAGGTGTTGCCGGCGGCATCGCGCGCGGTGACAGTGAAGGTGTACGCGGTGGACGCGTTGAGCCCGCTCACCGTCGCCGTGGTGCCCGTGACCGTGGCGACGACCGTGCCGCCCTGGCGCACCTGGTAACCGGTCACCCCGTTGTCGTCGGTCGACGCCGTCCAGGCCAAAGACACGCTGCCCGCCGTCTTGCCGGTCACCGTGAGGCCGCTCGGCGCGGTCGGCGGGTTGTCGGTGGTGGCGCCGGTGGCGTACACCTCGACCTGGGCGAGTTGGGCGGCCGGCCAGCCGGTGTTCGCGCCGATGCTGAGCCGGACGTAGCGGGTCGTGGTGGTCGGCAGCGTGCGGGTGACGGTGTTGCCGGTGGCCGGGTCGAAGGTGAACCCGGAGGCCCCGGCGATGGTGGCGAAGGACCCGCCGTCGACGCTGCCCTGCACGGTGATGGTCTGGGTCCGCGCGCCCCAGCCGGCGGGCAGCCGTACCACGAGCTTGTTGACCTGGTGGCTGGCGCCGAGATCGACCTGCCACCAGTGCGGGAACGCGCCGCCGCCGCTCTCCCAGTAGCTGCCGGCGTCGGAGTCGACAGCGTTCCCTGAGGGGAACCCGCCACCCTGGCTGCTGGCCGAGGTGGGCCGACCGGCGGCCAGGTTCCCGCCGGTCGGGGGCGGGGTGCCGGTCATCGGTGGCGTGGGACGGACCGCGGTGAGCGCGAGTTGCCCCTTGAGCATCCGGCCGCCGTCGGCGGTGATCCGCAGGTAGTAGTCGGCCGAGCAGGACACGCCGTCCTCGTCCAGGGCGCGGATGTTCGCGCCGGCCGGGGTGGTGGCCTGGGTCTCGGACGTCTTGGCGATCTGGTTGCCCTCGTTGTACTCGTCGTACATGGACACGTAGAGGCCCTGGGAGCCGAGCCGGACCATGTTGTAGATGTGCCGCCAGTAGAAGTCGCCGTGCTTGCGGTGCCCACCGGCGAGGTCACCGGGCATCACGCACGGCAGGTAGTCGATGCCGCGTGCCGCGCAGTCGGCCATGTCGCCGACGTTGACGTTGTTGTAGTACGAGTCGAGCTCTTCCACCGTCCTGGCCCGGTAGACCATCCACGGCGAGATCGCGTGGAACGCGTGGTAGACGTCGAGGAAGCCGGGGCGGGAGTCCTCGATGCCCTGCCGCCACCAGGTGGGCACGCCACCGATGACGTAACAGCCCTGCGCCTTGAACCAGTTGATGACCTCCAGGCAGGGCCCTGGGGTGAAGGGCCGGCTGGGCTCGCTGAAGCCGAAGCCCCAGATGCAGACGACCGGCTTGCCGTTCTGCCTGGCGTACGCGCTGGACGCGGTGTGCGTGGACATCTTCGTCGTCCAGTCGGTCTTGATGTCCGACTGCATCGTCAACCAGTCGGTGACGTCGTACATGATGTAGAACTTGCGGCCGTAGCGCTCGGCCGCCGAGCGGACCTTCAGCGTCATCGCGTCGCGGGTCGGCCCCTCGTCGCCCGTCGGGTTGAACCGTTGCAGGGCGGCGGTGTCGCAGCCGTACTCCTGCATCCACCGGAAGTGGGTGTCCACCGTCTGCTGGTCGTAGGAGGAGAAGAGGGTGGCCGGCTGGCCGTTGCCCAGGTTGGGGTAGGCGGTGGGATAGCTGCGCGTGTACTCGCGCATGTCCGGCCAGGACACGATCGTGGTGTTCGCGGGTGAGGGCGGCTGGAACCGGTCGCGGCTCCAGTGCCACCAGCCGCCGATCGGCGCGGAGTCGCCGGGAGCGCTGAACCAGCCCTGGTAGCCGACCGTCACCTTGCCGACCACGTCCCCGGGGGGACTGGCGGCCTGCGCGGGGCTGGCGAAGAGCTCGGTGGAGGTGGCGGCGAGGGCGGACCCGGCCAACACCGACGTGACGAACCTGCGGCGGGAGACCGCCATGGGGACCACTCCTTCGGGACGGAAGGCATTGACGGCCATCGTGGCAGCAGTGAATGCTGCACCGCAAGAGCACGACTGAACGGTGAAATTATCTGCCAGTAAATCGGAAGTACTCGATCGCCACCTTGGGGATCGAGGGCACTCCGGCAGCGGAGCCGTGCGCGCGGCGGGGACGACAGCGGGGGTCGGAGCCCCGTCGGCTCCGACCCCCGTCCGCTCCGCCGGATCCGTTACGGGGCCGGGTACTGCGCGAGGTAGACCGGCGCGCCGACCTTGGTCATGTCGGCCGCGGCGCCGACGCCGTTGACCACGTGGTCGATCGTGCCGGCACTGAGGTTGACGGTCATGACGTGGTGCAGCCGCACGCCCGGCCGGTCCGGGACCTCGAAGCCGCTCTCGGTGTGGATCGACGGGTTGTTCTGGTTGAAGACGTACACCCCGCCGCCGTGCAGGATGTGGTGCCGCACCTGGTCACCGACCTTGTACCCGGCCCAGCCCTCGACCGGGCCGTTCATCCAGTCGGCCTGCGTCGGCGGGTCGTACGGCAGCTCGTTCTGGTAAAGGATCGTGGTGCCGTGCTCGCCGTTCCAGACCGTGTTGTAGCGCTGGAAGTGTTCGACGAAGAGGCCTGTCGCGGTCACGTGGTCGCCGTTGATGACGGCGCCGTAGCGGCCGGTGTTGGTGCGCCAGCGGTCGGTGTCACCGTTGACGCCCTCGGTGAAGCCCTCCACACCGTGGTCCCCGCGCCACACCCAGGTGTGGTCGATGAGCACGTTGTCGCTGTTGACCTCCAGCGCGGTGTTCGTCCGCCCGATGTGCGGGCCGCCGACCCGGAAGTACACGTCGGACAGCGTGGTCGGGTTGGTCGGGCTGCTGGCGTTGTGACCGTGCTGGCGACCCACCCGCAGCAGGGCCGGCGACTCGACGAGGCCCGCGTCGATCGTGACGCCCGCGACGATCACGCCCGGGACGCCGGCGACGTCCAGCGGGATGGCGCCGTTCACCGCGGTGAGGGTGGCGTGCCCGATGCCGAGCACCACCGTGCCGGGGCGCCGCACCTCGATGCTGCGGGCGATGTCGTACGTGCCGGGGGTGAGCAGCAGGTGCTTGCCGCGCGCGAGGTGGCTGTTGATGACGCGCACGGAGTCGGTCGGCTTGGCGATGAAGAAGTCACCGATGTCGAGGGTCCGCCCCGGCGTCATGCCGTCGACCCAGGAGACGCCCCGACTGTCGCGCTGCGCGGCCGGCACCCGCACGTGGTAGCGACCATTGTCGTCGACGAAGAGGTACGGCTTCTCCCGACTGAGCGGGGTGGTGTCCAGTGTCGTGTAGGGCGGGTCGGGGAACGTGGCGTCGTCCGGCGCGCCCTCGACCCCCGCGAAGACCTGGTTCCACACCGCGTTGGACCAGCCGCCGACCTCGCTGTTGCGGGTCAGCCACTGCTGCTGGGAGCCGTTCGTGGTGGCCGGCAGCCGCGAGTCGGCGATGAACCCGCCGCTGGCGTACTGCGGGCCGGCGGTGCAGTAGTCCATCAGCGACAGACCGCCGCCGCTGATGTTCAACCGGCGCATCGACACCGCCTGGGACACCGCCCAGAAGTTCGCAGTCGACCGGCAGTCGTCCTGACCGGCGGCGTTGATGGTGAGCGACAGGTTGGACAGGGTGCGCCAGAAGTTGACGAGCGCGAGGCAGTTGCCGGTGCCGCCGTCGGCCAGGCAGCGGTTGTAGACCTCGAGTTTGCCGTTGACTGTGACGTCGGTGGGCGAGGCGCCCAGGCCGGAGACCTCGGTGTAGTAGCCGACCCTGGCCTGGAGGGGCTGCTCGACCGTGCCGTACGCGCCCGGCTTGAACAGGTAGGCGTGCCGCTCGGTGCCCATCTCGTTGTCGACCTGCCGGGCGTGCGCCGCGTCGAGGGTCTGCTGGATCTCGCCGACCGGCATGCTCGGGTCGAAGATCGTCACGTTCGGCCCGAAGTCGGGTGCGCCGACCGTCGGGCGGCCGGCGCTGGCGGCCGTGCCGGTCGTTGCGACCGCGGTGGTCACCAGAAGGGCAAGGATGAGGGTACGTCGGGAGGGGTTTGCCATGTGGTTCGTCCTCTCCGCTGGCCGGCGGCGTACTCCCGGCACAGCTGGGGCGGTGAGAGCGCTCTCTGATGGGTAGACATGTTTCTACCCGTTGGATCGACCCCACGCCATGACCGGGGGCGGCGAACTTCCGGCCGTACGGGTGAGGATGGGAGGTGACGCAAGGAGGCGCACATGCAGATCGACTCGTTGCCCCACCTGGACGAACACGCCACGCTCATCGCGGCGAACACCGACCGGGTCTGGCCCCACCTCACCGACGTCGTCGAGAGGTCGTTCTCGCGGCGCGGCATGAGCGAGTACGCCCGCCTGGTAAGTGCCGCCGACCCCGTCACGTCCGGGCCACGACCACTCACCGAGGGGTCGACATTCCCCGGATTCCACGTCGCCACCGCGATCCCCGGCCGCACGTTGGCACTGCGAGGCAGCCACCGGTTCTCCACCTACGCGCTCATCTTCCGCCTCGAACCAGCCGAGCCAGGCCGATCCCGCCTGCGGGCCGAGACGCGAGCCGCCTTTCCCGGCCTCACCGGCGGCCTCTACCGGCAGATGCTGCTGACGTCCGGCGGTCACGTGATCGGCGTCCGACGGATGCTCGCGACCATCCGCCGCCGATCCGAACAGGATCGACCAGAGCGAGGATGCGGTCCGTACCGGCAGAGCTAGACGGACGATCCGACCTCGGTGAGGAACTCGTCGATCATCGGGGCCAGCCAGTCGGCGCGCTGCGGGATCGAGGTGTGCGTGGTGCCCGGCAGGACCGCCAGCCGGCAGGCCGGCAGACCGGTCAGGTCGCCGGGCACCGCGCCGCCGAGCAGTCGGAACATCGCCACCGCGTGCTCGGGCCGGACGATGTCCGAGTCGGCCAGCACGATCATGGTCGGTGCGGCGAGCGCCCGGATCTGCTCGGGCGTCCACTGCGGCAGGTTCGCGTCCAGCACCTTCATCTTGGTGACCAGGTTGGCCCAGCCCGCCGGCTCCGGCGCGGTGCGCAGATACTCCTCGTGGAACTCCGAGCCGTGCAGGTGCTCGGGTTGCAGGTCCTGGATGCCGTCCAGGAGCCCGGGGTGCAGGCCGTCGTCGTCGAAGCTCACCGAGGCGAGCACCAACCGCCCGACCCGGTCGGGGTGATCGGTGCCGAGCCGCAGCGCGACCGCCGCGCCCATGCTCCAGCCGTACACGTCGGCGCGCTCGACGCCCAGCCGGTCGAGCAGTTCCACGACGTCGGCGGCGAAGTGCTCCACGGTCAGCGGGCGATCCACGTCCGGGGTGCGGCCGTGTGCCTGCAACTCGACGGCGATCACCCGCCGGGTCTTCGCCAGGAGCGGCAGGATCGTGCCGAACGAGGTGTCGATGCCGGAGAGCGCTCCGTGGATCAGCACCAGCGGGCGACCAGTGACGTTGCCGTGCTCTTCGTGATAGATGTCCATGACCACACGGTGCGCCGACGCGCTTACGGTTGGCTTCCGGTCGGCTTACCGACGTTAACAACCTGGTGCGCGTTGGTGGAGCGTACGCGTCCAGATGGTCGGTGGGTGGGCCATGCGGTTAGGGCCAGCTCGGCGACCTGGGTGAGTTCGGTCTTGTCGGCTCCGTCTCGGGCGCGTTGTGACATTCCCTGGATGACGGCGGCGAAGTATCCGGCCAGGGCGTGGGGGTCGGTGTCCCGGGGTAGTTCTCCTGCTTGCTGTGCGGCGGTCAGGCGGTCCTGGAAGACCCTGAGGTTGGCGTTGCGCAGGTCGCGTAGGAACGTCTCGATGCCGACGTCCTGGACGGCGACGTTGGTGGCGGCGGTGATGGTCAGGCACCCGGCCGGGTGGGAGGGGTCGGGGTAGATTTCCGCGGCCTCGCGCAGGATGCGGGCGAACGCGGCGTAGGCGGTGGGTTCCTCCCCGAGGGCTGCACCCACAAAGGCGCCGACGGGTGAGGATCCGTAGGCGGCCACCACCTCCTTGAACAGCGACTGTTTGTCGCCGAACGCGGCGTACAGGCTGGCTGGCCGGATACCCATCGCCTCGGTGAGTTCACTGACCGACGTGGCGTGGTAGCCGCGCTCCCAGAACAGCCGTGTAGCCGCGGCCAGCGCCGCGTCGCGGTCGAAGGTCCGGGGGCGTCCCCGTGTCGCGCCTGCCGTACTCATGACCCCCATTGTAGAGCTATCGCTCAACAATGGGTGCTAGTCTATTTGTTGAGCCATCGATCAACAAATAGGAGGGACTAGCCATGGGTGCGCACGCACTGGACGGCAAGGTCGCACTGGTCACCGGAGGCAGCAGGGGGATCGGTCAGGCCATCGCCCAGCGACTGGGCCGAGACGGCGCCGTCGTCGCCGTCGCCTACGCCCGCGACCAGACCGCCGCCACCGAGGTCGTCGAGCGGATCGGCAAGAACGGCGGCCGGGCCTTCGCGATCCGGACGGAACTGGGCGGCCACGGCGACGCGGCCGCGCTGTGGGCCGCCTTCGACGCTCACATCGGCACCCACACGCCCGGCGACGGCGTCGACATCATCGTCAACAACGCCGGGATCGGCCGTAGCGCCGATCTGGCCTCGCTCACCGAGGAGGGGTTCGATGAGGTCTTCGCCGTGAACGTCCGGGCACCGTTCTTCATCGTCAAGGAAGGGCTGAAGCGGCTGCGCGACGGCGGCCGGATCATCAACATCTCCAGCGGCGCGGCCCGCCTGTCCATGCCTGAGGCCATCGCCTACGGGTCCACCAAGGGCGCCCTGGACACGTTCACCCTCAACCTGGCCAAGCTCCTGGGCCCGCGTGGCATCACCGCCAACTCGGTGGCTCCCGGCATCGTCGACACCGACATCAACGCCGGATGGCTGCGCGGAAACCCCGGCGCCCAAGCCCACGCCGCTTCCCTGGCCGCCCTCGGACGCGTCGGGGAACCCGCCGACATCGCCGACATCGTCGCCTTCCTCGCCTCCGACGACGCCCGCTGGGTCACCGGCAGAGTGATCGACGCAACCGGCGGCGCCGGACTTTGAGCCCTCGGATGGCCCGGCTTCCTACCGGGGGCCGGGCCTCCAACCCGGCGCGCTCCGGACTCATTCGCGCACCAGGTCGTAAGATGTCGGCCGTGCAGTTCGGGGTGCTCGGGCCGCTCGCCGTGTCCACTGACGACGGCGAGCCCGTGGTGGTGCCCGGCACGAAGGTGCGCGCGTTGTTGGCCGACCTGCTGGCCAACCGCAACCACGTGGTCTCCGCGGACCGCCTCGTCGACGACCTGTGGGGCGCTGACTCCCCCGCCAACCCCCTGGGCGCCCTCCAGGTGCGGGTGTCCCAGTTACGCAAGGCGCTCAACGACGCCGAACCGGGCGCCCGCGAGTTGGTCGAGTCCCGACCGCCCGGCTACCTGCTGCGCACCGCCACCGTCGACGCCGACCGGTTCGCCGAGTTGGCCCGCAGCAGCGACGCCGACCGGTTGACCGAGGCGCTCGGGCTGTGGCGCGGCGAGGCGTACGCCGATGTGGCCGACGCCGAGTTCGTCCGCGCCGAGGCGGCCCGACTGGCCGAGCAGCGCCTCGCCGTGCACGAGCGGCTGGCCGAGGCCCGACTGGCCCGGGGCGAGCACGACCTGGTCGCGGCCGACCTCGCCGAACTGGTCGCCCGGCATCCGCTGCGCGAGGGCCTGCGCGCCGTGCAGCTACGCGCGCTGTACGCGGCCGGCCGCCAGTCCGAGGCGTTGGACAGCTACGCCGACCTGCGCGAGCGGCTCGCCGAGGAGTTGGGCCTCGACCCGGGCCCGGAGCTGGTCGCCCTGCACCGCAGGATCCTCGAACAGGACGCCGGCCTGAGCGCACCGCCGAAGGCCGCGCTCATCCGCAACAGCCTGCCGGCCCAGCTCGACGAACTCGTCGGCAGAGCGGAGGCGCTGGCCGAGCTGCGGGCGCTGCTGCCCCGGCAGCGGCTGGTCACGCTGGTCGGGCCGGGTGGGGTCGGCAAGACCCGACTGGCCACCGAGACGGCCCGCACCCAGTCCTTCCCCGACGGCGTCCAGCTCGTGGAGCTGGCTCCGCTGCCGGCCGGCGACCCGCGCGTCGCCGAGCAGGTGCTCGCGGCGCTGGGCGCCCACGAGGCCGCCGGCACGAGCCTGCCGGCCGGCGACCGCCTGGTCACCGCCCTGCGACACCGGCACCTGCTGCTCGTGCTCGACAACTGCGAACACGTGATCGAGCCGGTCGCCGAGTTGGTCGCCCGACTGCTGCGGGACGTGCCCGGGGTGAGCGTGCTGGCCACCAGTCGGGAGCCACTCGGGTTGACCGGCGAGCTGCTCTGGGACGTACCCCCGCTGCCCGTGCCGGCCGACGGTGACCTGGACGCGGTCCGGCGCTCGGCGGCGGCCCGGTTGTTCGCCGCCCGCGCCGCCGCGCAGCAGCGCGGTTTCCGGCTCGACGAGCAGACCGCACCTGCGGTGGCGCAGCTCTGTCGCCGCCTCGACGGGTTGCCGCTGGCACTGGAGTTGGCCGCGACCCGGGTCCGCGCCCTCGGTGTGCGGGGCGTGGTGGACCGGCTCGACGACCGTTTCCGGTTGCTCACCACAGCGCAACGGGACGTGCCCACCCGGCAGCGGACACTGACCGCGGTGATCGGCTGGAGCTGGGACCTCCTGGACCCGGCCGACCGGGAGGTGCTGGCCCGGTTGGCGGTGTTCCGGGACGGTTGCACCCCGGAGGCCGCCGAGCACGTCTGCCGCACCGACCTGGACACCCTCGCGCGGCTTGTGGACCGGTCGCTTGTCGTGCTCGACGACTCCGGCGCCGACCCGCGCTACCGGCTCCTCGAATCGGTCGCCGCGTTCGGCCTGGACCGGCTGACCGACGCCGACGAGGTACGCGCGCGGCACGCCGCCTACTTCACCGAGCTGGCCGAACGCGCCGACCCCGAGCTGCGCGGCGCCGACCAGCAACGATGGCTGGCGCTGCTGGACGCGGAGACGGCGAACCTGCGCTCGGCGCTGGCCCACGGCGGCGGGTTGCGCCTGGCGGTCGCCCTGAGCTGGTACTGGTATCTGCGCGGCCGGCTCACCGAGGCACGGCAAGCCCTGGCCGTGCCCGGTGACCCGGGACAGGAGACCCGTGCGGCCCCCTGGCGGGTCGGCTTCGCCCTGTCGCAGGGCGAGGCGATCGCACCTGACGACGTACGCGCCGCGGTGGCGGTCGACCCGCACGGCCACGCCGCCTGGTTCGCGGCCAACGCGGTGATCGAGCACGGCGACCTGGCCCTGGCGGCGGAGCTGCTACCCACCGCCGCCGTCGACACGTGGACCGAGGCGGCGGTGCTCACCTCCCGGGCCCACCTCGCGCACGCCAACGGTGACCAGGCCGCCCTGGAGCGCACGGCGACCCGCAGCGCCGCACTGTTCGCCGACCTCGGCGACCGGTGGGGTCGACTCCGGGCGACCGAGTGGGTGGGTGGGCTCGCCGACATGCGCGGCGAGCACGAGCGCGCCGTCGCGCTGCACCGAAAAGGGCTGCGCTGGGCCGAGGAGTTGGCGCTGTGGCCGCAGGTCTGCGCGGAGCTGTCCTGGCTGGCCTGGCTCGCCGTGCAGACCCGCGACTACGCCCAGGGTCGGGAGTTGGCCGAACGCGCGTACGGACTGGCGGTTGAGCAGGGTTCGCCCGGCGCGCTGGTCTTCGCGGAGATGAGCCTCGGCCTGGCCGCCCGCCGCGACGGCAAGCTCGACCTGGCCGTCACCCACCTCACCAACCTCGTCGACCAGGGCCGGGGCGAGAGCCAACCCGCGCTCTACCTGCCGATGGTCCTTGTCGAGCTGGGCTACGCGATCGAGCAGGGCGGCGACCCGGACGCGGCGCTGGCCCTGCACATCGAGGCGTTCGAGGCCGCCGAGGCGATGGCGACGATGCGCGACGCGGTCGGCCCGCTGGAGGGGATGGCGGCGGCGGCGCGCTCCCCCGAGGTGGCCGCCCGGCTGCTGGGCGCGGCGGCCGCCGCCCGGCTCACCACGCAGTCCCCCGCCGCGCCGGCCGAACGCGACGACACCGACCGGACGGCCGCACGGCTGCGGGCCGAACTCGGGCCGGAACGGTTCGACGCGCTGCTCGCCGAGGGCGCGAAGCTGAGCCCGAGCGAGGCCCGGGCTCAGCTCTGATCTCCGGTCAGGCCGGCGTCTTCGGCGCGTACGAGGCGACGATCACGCCGCTCTTGTGCACCCGGGTGTCGACCAGATCGAACGAGGCCTTGAAATCGGTGAGCGCCGCCGTCAGGTTGGCACCACCCTCCAGCACCGGGTGGATCCAGAACCGGACCTCGTCCACCAGGCCCGCCTTGATCAGTTGGGCGGTGACCGAGCCGAAGCCGTACTGGATGATGTTCTTGCCCTCCTGGGCCTTGAGCTTGGTGACCTCCTCGACCAGGTCGCCCTGGAGCACCTCCGTGTTCTTCCAGGTGGGGTTGGTGAGGGTGGTCGAGGCGACGTACTTCTTGACGTTGTTGAAGTACGCGGCGCCCGTGTTCGGGTCGCTCTCGTCCATCTTCGGCCAGGCGGCGGACATGCCGTCGTAGGTGGCCCGTCCCATCAGCATCGCGTCGGCCTCGGTGGTCTGCGCCCCGGCGAGGCTCATGGCCTCCTCGTCGAAGTACGGCGCGGTCCACATGGGGTTCTCGATGACGCCGTCGAGGGTGATGTAGGTCGAGTTGATGAGCTTGCGCATCGAAATTCTCCTGGGTGTCGGTCGTGTTCTCCGGTGACACCCAGAACTCTGCCGATCTCCACTTACGATCCGCTTCAGACGCCCTTACCGTCGTCCGCGTCCGGGCCGGCCAGTGGAATGGGCAGTGCCTGCGCGGCCAGCGTGCCACCGCCGGTCGAGTGCGCCGGCGCGGGGCGGTCCCCGGTGCGGCTGTGCAGCCGTCCGCGCCCGGCGGGCCCGGCCCGCCGGGTCACCTCGACGGTCACCATCCGCACCGGCGGTGGCGGCGCGGTGAACCGCCCGACACCCCACCGCACCCAGAGGGGGATGCGACCGGCGTCCGCCTCGGCGCGCAGCTTCTGCACCGTACGGGCCCGGTCGGTGTGGTCGACCTCCACCACGACCGGCGGGCCGTCCGGACGGGCACACGCCACGTCGAGGACCGAGTGACGCTGCTCCATCGGCGGCGGCAGCGGCAGCACGCTTGGCGCGCGCCGGTAGACCCGCCAGCCCTGCGCCTCGGCCCACCGCACCACCGAGTCGATCACCAGGGCGGTGACCGCGTCGACGTCCAGGTCGACGAAGGTCAGCTCGGCCAACCAGCGACCCAGGTCGGCGGCCAACCGCTCGCCCTGCGTCGTGACCTCCACCGGCGCAGGATAACGCCTCAGCCGACGGTGGTCGCGGCCACGGCGAGGTGCTGGGTCAGCCAGGCGGTGGTGGCCGTACGGGCCGTCTCCTGGTTGGCCCGCGCCAGGAAGTCGTGCCCCTCGCCGGTGAGCACCAGGTGCCCGTGCGGCACATCCCGGGCGGCGAGGGCCTGCGCCACCTGCGCCGACTCCCCGGCCGGCACGTTCGTGTCGTTCGCGCCGTGGATGAGCAGCACCGGCACGTCCAGCCGGTCGATGTGGGTCAGCGGCGACAGGTCACGCAGCAGCTCCGCATCCCGCTGCGGGTCGCCGTACTTGCTGACGGCGGCGGCGGCGATCCACGGCTCGGTGCCGGCGTAGAAGGTGTGGAAGTCGGAGATGCCGCACTCGGCGACCCCGGCGGCGAACAGCCCGGGGAAGTTCACGAGCACCGCCAGGACGAGGTAACCGCCGTAGGAACGGCCCAGACAGCCGAGCTGACCGGGTCGGGCGACACCGGCGTCGACGAGGAACTCACCGCAGGCCGCCACGTCGGCGATCGCACCGTAGCGGCCGGCGAGGTTGTCGGCGGCGACGAAGGAGCGGCCGAAGCCGGACGACCCGCGTACGTTGGGCGCGAACACCGCGACACCCTGCGCCACGAGGGCCTGGAACAGCGGGTTGTAGCCGGGGCGCTCCTGCGCCTCCGGACCGCCGTGCAGGCTGATCGCGGTCGGCCAGGGGCCCGGCCCGGCCGGGCGGTAGAGCCAGCCGGAGAGCGGTAACCCGTCCTGGGCGCGCAGGTCGACAAGTTGTGGCGCGACCCCGCCGCCGTTCGTGCCGGCGGTCGTGGCGCTCGGCCGCAACGGGCGCGGCGCGCCGGTCGGCGGGTCGACCAGCCAGACCTCCCGGGGCTGCACCGGCCCCTGCGCGGTCAGGCAGAGCAGGTCGCCGCCGGCGGCGAAGACGACGTCGTCGAGCACCTCCCCGGGCGCGCCGACGGCCCGCTGCACGCCGTCGGTGAGGTCGAGCAGGCTCAGCTCGCTGCGCCCGCCGTAGGTGTTCCACAGCAGCGCGGCACGGCGCCCGTCCGGGCTCCGCGCCACGTGCTCCAACTCGGCGTCCGACCGCCCGGCGAGCCGGGTCGGCGTCCGCTCCGGTCGGGTCAGGTCGACCCGCACCAGCGCGGCGAGCTCCGAGAACGCGTCGGTGCGGGCCAGCACGCTCGTGCCGTCCGGGCCGAACCAGCCCTGGTCGGTGCTGCCCTGGCCGGTGTCCGGAAACAATCGCCGCCGAACGCCGGTGGCCACGTCGAGCAGTTCCAACCAGCGGGCGTTGCGGGGGCCACGGCGCAGCAGCGCGGAGCCGGCGTCCGCTGTCACGTCCAGGAGCGTGAGCAGGTTGCCCTCGGCGAGGACCCGCCGGTGCCCGGTGCCCGCGTCGACAAGGACGGCCCGGCCCTGCTCGTCGGTCTCGGTGACCATCAGGACCGCGCCGTCGGGCAGCCAGCCGGCCAGCGCGGCGCTGCGCCTGCCGAACCCGGCGACCTGGCGGCGTCGCGAACCGTCCGGGCGCAGCACCCACAGCTCGGTGCGGGGCGCGCCACCGGGGGCGACGACGCAGGCCAGCCACCGCCCGTCCGGGGACCAGCTCAGCGCCAGCACCGGCTCGTCACCGGTGGGCAGCGCCACCGCCTCGGCGGCGTCGACGTCGCGGACCCAGACGCCCGGGGCGCCGGCCCGGTCGGAGAGGTACGCCACCCGGCGGCCGTCCGGGGACGGCGCGGGCGCGAAGTCCTCGCCGTGCGGCGACAGCGACGGCGGCGCGGGGCGGTGACTCGCGGGCCGGGCCCGTCGGGTGGTGCGCGGCACCTCGGTCCGTACGCTCATCTAAACCCCGATCCGCTGCAACCAGAGCTCCAGCAGCCCGAGCTGCCAGAGCGCGTTGGAGCCCAGCGTGGTCCGCCGGGCGTTCGGCGCGTCCAGCAACTCCTCCAGGTAGTCCTTGCGGAACAGGCCCCGCTCGCGCGCCGGCTGGGCGGTCAGCGCGTCCCGGACGTCGTCGAGCAGTGGGCCGGAGAGGTGCCGGATGGCGGGCACCGGGAAGTAGCCCTTCGGCCGGTCGATCACCTCGTCCGGGACGATGCCCCGGCTCGCCGCCTTGAGCACGCCCTTGCCGCCGTGGGCCAGCTTCAGCGCGGGTGGGCAGGCGGCGGCCAGCTCGACCACCTCGTGGTCGAGGAACGGCACGCGGGCCTCCAGCCCCCAGGACATCGTCATGTTGTCGACCCGTTTGACCGGGTCGTCGACGAGCATCACCAGGCTGTCCTGGCGCAGCGCCGCGTCCAGCGCGGTGTCCGCGCCGGGCGCGCCGAAGTGGGCGGCGACGAACTCCAGGCTCGCGTCGTGGTCCAGCATCCACTCGGGTGCCAGGTGCCCGGCGAGCGCGTCGTGGCGACGGTCGAAGAACACCCGGGCGTACGCCTCGACGGCGTCCGCGCGGGCCACGTTCGCCATCGGCGGGTACCAGTCGTAGCCGGCCAGGATCTCGTCGGCGCCCTGCCCGGACTGCACCACGCTGATGCGCTGCGAGACCTCCTCGGAGAGCAGGTGGAACGCGACGCAGTCGTGGCTGACCATCGGCTCGCTCATCGCCGCGATGGCGTCGTGCACGGCGGGGACGAACCGGCTGGCACCGATGCGGATCTGCTGGTGGTCGGTGTCGAAGTGGCGGGCCACCAGGTCGGAGTAGTGGAACTCGTCGCCGCTCTCCCCCGCCGCCGCCTCGAACCCGATGCTGAAGGTGGCCAACCCGGTCTGGCCCTGCTCGGCCAGCAGCGCGACGATCAGGCTGGAGTCGAGACCGCCGGAGAGCAGCACCCCGACCGGCACGTCGGCGACCATCCGTCGGCGTACGGCGGTGCGCAACGCCGCCATGATCCGTTCCTGCCACTCGTCGGCGGACATCGGGGCGGCTGCGGCCCGGCTGAACTCCGGCTGCCAGTAACGCGTGTCGGTGCTCCGGCCGTCCGCGGTGATCACCCGCACGGTGGCCGGTGGGAGCTTGCGGACCCCGGCGAGGATCGTGCGCGGCGGGGGCACCACCGAGTGGAAGGTCATGTAGTGGTGCAGCGCCACCGGGTCGAGGTCGGTGTCCACGTCACCGGCGGCGAGCAACGCCGGCAGGGTCGAGGCGAAGCGGATCCGTCCCGGCCCCTCGGTCAGGTAGAGCGGCTTGATGCCGAGCCGGTCGCGGGCCAGCACCACCGTGTGCGTGGCCAGCTCGACAAGGGCGAACGCGAACATCCCGTAGAACCGTTCGACGCAGGCCGTCCCCCACCGGTGGTACGCCTTCAGGATCACCTCCGTGTCGGAGGTCGACCGGAAGGAGTAGCCGAGGGCGGTCAGCTCGTCGCGCAGCTCCCGGTAGTTGTAGACGCAGCCGTTGAAGACCACGGCCAGGCCCAGCTCGGGGTCGACCATGGGCTGGGCGCCGGCGTCGGAGAGGTCGATGATGCGCAACCGACGGTGCACCAGGGCCACCGGCCCGTGCTGCCACCGCCCCTCCCCGTCCGGGCCCCGGGAGGTCAGGGCGGGGAGCATCCGCTCGACGGCGGCCAGGTCCGGTGGCGCCCCGTCGAGGCGTAACTCGCCTCCGATACCGCACATGGCACTCACCTCTCATCGGCTCGGATCCGCTCGGGCCGCTGACCGGTCCAGGTTTGGCGGACCGGGTTGCGTACCGATGACGGGTAGGTCAACCGTGCGTTACACCGAATTCTGCGCGGTTCCGCCGAGCAGCCAGGTGTCCTTCGACCCACCGCCTCGCGACGAGTTGACGATCATGCTGCCGGCCGGCGCCACCCGGGTCAGCGCCACCGGCGCGACCTCGGCCTTCTCGCCGAGGAACACGAACGCCCGCAGGTCGACGTGGCGGGGAGCGAGAGCCGTGCCGTCGAACACCGGGTGGGTGGTGAGCGAGACCATCTCCTGGGCGATCCACCGGTGCGGGGCCGCGAGGATCTGCTCCCGGACGGCGTCCAACTCCTCCGCCTCGGCCCGCGGGCCGATCACCACGCGGTCGCCGCCGTACCCGTCGACGGGTTTGAGCACCAACTGGTCGAGCCGGTCCAGCACCTCGGCCCGCTGCTCGGGCAGCCCGCACAGGTACGTCGGCACGTCCCCCAGCAGGGGCTTCTCGCCCAGGTAGTACTCGATCAGCCGGGGCACGTACGCGTACAGCGCCTTGTCGTCGCCGACGCCGTTGCCCAGCGCGTTGGCCAGCGTGAGCCGTCCGGCGTGCACCGCCGCGAGCAACGGCCAGCCCAGCGGCACCCCGTCGGCGCCGGGCGCGTGCAGCAGCGCCTCCTCGTCCATCCGCAGGTAGATCACGTCGACCCGGCCGCGGGTGCCGGCGCGGACCAGCCAGACCCGCCCCTCCTGCACCAGCAGGTCGCCGGTCTCGGTCAGCGGCACACCCATCTCGTCGGCGAGCAAACGGTGCTCGAACCACGCCGGGTCACCCGGGCCGCTGCTGAGCACCACCACGGCGGGATCGTCGGCCGCGGCGGGCGCGGCGGCGAGCAGCGCCCGGTGCAGCATCGCCGGCGTCTCGTCGGCGGACAGCAGGTCCTCCGGCACCGGCAGCTCCGGTAGCACCGCCTGGGTCAGCCGGCGGTTCTGCACCGCGTAGCCGATCCCGGACGGCACCCGCAGGTTGTCCTCCAGGACGTACCAGCCGCCGTCCGGGTCCCGGACGAGGTCGGTCCCGGACACCTGGGCGCGGGTGCCCCGCCGGCCCATCAGCGCGCCGGTCGGGCGCAGCCCGGGTGAGGACTCCACCACCCACGCCGGCACCACGCCGTCGGCCACCACGGCCCGGTCGCCGTAGACGTCCCGGAGGAAGGCGTCCAGGGCGTGGGCGCGTTGCACCAGGCCGGTGCGCAGGGTCTGCCAGTCGGCGGCCGGCACCACGCGCGGCACCAGGTCGACGGGGAACAGTCGGGTGCTCGCCTCGCCGGCCACGCTGAACGTCACGCCCCGCGCGCGCTGCTCCTCGTCCCGGTCGTGCTCGCGTTGCCGGAGGACGCCGGCGCCGAGGTGGCGCAGGGCCGCCAGGATCGGGGCGTACGCCGGCTCCGGCCCGGCCGTTCCGAAGACCTCGTCGCCGGCATCGGCGTACGTGGACAGCGCCGGCGGTGTGGGCGCGCCCGGCGGGGCCTCGCGGACCCGGCCCCGGGTCTCGTCGAGGAGCAGGTCCACCACGTCGGCCAGCCGGCCGCGGCGCTCGTACGCCCGTCGTTGCCGCGCGGCGGAGCTGCCGCGCTCCAGGGCGTACCGGGTCAGCTCCCGGATCTGCTCCCCGTCACCGGTCGCCTCCAACTGCGGGCGCAGGTCGGTCACCAGGCGGCGGACCGCCTCGGCGGCCGGCACCGGCCGGGCCGAGCGGGGCAGGTCGAGCAGGTCACCCTCGAGCCCGGAGCGGGCCGCCCGCCACACGGCGGCGCGCAGGACCGGGGGCCGCACGGCGGTGCGCTCCACCCCGGCGCGCAGGGCGGCGACCTCCCGCCGGACCAACGCCCGGAACAGCCCGGTGAGCAGGACGATGGTCTCCACGTCGGCGTTGGCGTCGGTGATCCGCAGCTCCACGGTGGGCACGTGGGCCGACGGCCGGACATCGAAGTAGATCATGGCAGGGTCGGTGATCGTGCCGGACGAGATCAGCTCGGCCACCAACGCCTCGTGATCCGCCGCGCTTGTCACCTCGCCCGGGTCACCCGCCGTGGGCCAGCGCTGCCAGACCAGCGACCGGACGCTGGCGTAGCCGCTGTCCTGACCCATCCAGTACGGCGAGCTGGTCGACAGGGCGAGCAGCACCGGCAGCCATGGCTGGACCCGGCGGGTGACAGCGACGGCCAGGTCCCGGTCGGACACCCCGACGTGCACCTGCGCACCGCAGATCAACTGCTCCCGCGCGAGCAGTTGGTACTCGTCGAGCATCCGGCGGTAACGGGAGGTGGGGGTGACGCTCGGGTCGCCCTCGGCGCGCAACGGCACCGTGCCGGCGGCCACGATGCCCAGCCCGGCCCGGTCGGCGACCTGGACGGCAAGCTGGCGCAGCCGGGTCAGCTCGGCGCGGATCTCGTCCAGGGTGCGACAGACCGCGGTGTTGGTCTCCACCACGCTGCGCTGCAACTCCGCGGTGAACGAGTCGGCCGGTAGCCGGTCGAGCAACTCCCCGGCCCGGGGCACCAGTTCCCTGGTGTGCAGGTCGACGACGTGGAACTCCTCCTCCACACCGATCGTGGCGAGATCCGCCGGGTCGCCGTCGTCGAGGGTCGCGGCCGGGTTGGCGCGCGGCGTGGGCAGTGCCCGGCCGTTGCCGGATCGGCTGATCGGCCCGTCGAACGTCGGCGCGTTCGTGGTGTTGTCGGCCATGGTCACCCCGGTTCGCGTATCGGTGGTCGTGGCTGTCCGACGAGCGTTCCCAGGGTTGGTACCGGGTGTGTTTCGGGTGCGTTAAGGTGGCGGACCGTTCTCACCGGCCCGCTCAGCGGCACCTCGCGGGCCGCCCGCAGGGGGTCGCCCGTGACGGGGCATCCGCCGGCCCGGATGCCCCGCCACGGGTTGGCCCTGAACGATCGAGGGCCGAGGTCACCTCATGTTCGCCACCACGAACGGCGCATGGCCGTGCAGGTAGTTGGTCCACCCACCGGTCACCGGCGCGCCGGGGCTGAGCAGGTTGGTGGTGTCGGTGCCGACGTCGAGCTTCCACGCCGTCCAGGAGATGCCGTTCGCCCTCATCCAGTCGATCCAGGACTGTGCCTCCGGCAGGCAGGACCGGCCGTCGAGGCCGCCATCGGCGTTGCTGGCGCCCCACTCGGTGACGAAGAGCGCGAGGCCGGCACGGATCGCCGCGTCACCCTTGGACCGCAGCGACGCGCCGTGGGTGCACGAGTAGAAGTGCAGGGTGTACATCAGGTTGGTGCCGGTCACCGGGCTGGCCGCCGCCACGTCGACGTCCTGCGACCAGGTCGGCGTGCCGAGCACGACGATGTTGTCCGGGTCGGCGGCGCGGATCGCCGCGACCACCGCCTGGTGGTACGGCTTGATGACGTTGGTCCAGCTCACCTGCAACGGCTCGTTGTACGGCTCCCAGATGACGTTGGGCAGGTGCCCGTAGCGGCGGGCCAGGTCGCCGAAGAACGCCACCGCCTGGGACTGGTTGTTCTGCGCCTCGTGCGCGTGCCAGTCGACGATCACGTACACCCCGGCGCTGACGGCGTTGTTGATGATGGTCTCCACCTGCGCCCGCGCCCTGCCCGGGTCACTCAGGTACGCGCCGGCCGGCTCCACGCCCATCGCCGCGCGGATCACCTGGAGGTTCCAGTTGTCCCGCATCCAGGTCAGCGCGGAGAGGTTCTCGGCGTACGGGGCGGTCTCCCAGTTGAGCCACATGCTGCTGACGCCGCGCAACTGCACCCGCGCGCCGGACCTGTCGCACATCGTCGTGCCGCACACCCGTAGCTGCCCGTACCGCTGCACCGGCGTGCCGGTGGTCGGCGGCGGGGTCGTCGGAGGCGGGGTGGTGGGCGGCGGCGTCGTGGGCGGCGGGGTGGTGGGAGGCGGGGTCGTGGGCGGTGTGCCGCCGGTGCAGGACACGCTGCTGCCGTTGACTGTGCAGTTCACCGGGGTGCCGGAGCCGTTGACGAGGAAGCCGAACGACGTCGACGCACCGGCGCCGAGAGTGCCGTTCCACGACACGTTGCTGAAGGTGTAGTGGTTGCCCGAGGTGGTCTGTTGGGCGTTCCACGACTGGCTGATGCTCGTTCCGGCCGGCAGGTCGAGTTCGACTCGCCAACCGCTGATCTGCGTGGCGGTGTTGTTGGTGACGGTGACCTGCCCCTGGTAGCCACTGCCCCAGTTGTTGGTCACGGAGAACACGACGGTCGCCGCGCTGGCCGGTGTGGCGACGATCGCCACCGCACCGGCGAGCAGGCCGGCGACGGCCAGAGTCGTGACAAGTCTCAGTGCGCGCATGCTGAACCCGCTTCGGTCAATCGACGGTGATGGCCTGGGGCGGGGCGGCGCCTGCGGCAGACAATATCGATCATTCGCTATTCGGTTCAAGTTCGGGCCGCTGATTTCTCGCTGGCCGGGGCGTCGGCCGCTCGTCGGACTCAGTGCGGCCCGATGGTCCCGCCCTGGGTCCCGAGTCCGCCAGAGCCGCAGGACGACGACGGTTCGGCTCGAGCGGGGACCGGCCCGGCCGGGCCGGTCCCCGGTGCGCTCAGGCCGTGCGGCGTACCCGGTAGGCCAGGTGGGTGACGCCGGTGCCCTCGACGACGCGCAGGGGGCCGTCGAGCTGGAGTGGCGCGATCTTCAGGTCGGCGAAGAGGGGGACGCCGCCGCCGAGCACCACCGGGACGAGATCGACGTGCACCTCGTCGAGCAGGCCGGCCTCGACGACCTGGGCCGCGATGGTGCCGCCGTTGACGCCGACCTCCTTGTCACCGGCGAGCGCCTTCGCCCGGTCGATGGCGCTGACGATGCCGTCGGTGACGAAGACGAAGGACTCGTTCTCCGGCTCCCAGCCCGCCGGCACGCTGTGCGTGACCACCACGACGGGCACGTCCATCGGGTGCCGGCCGCCCCACCCGTTTGTCATGTCGAACAGCCGCCGGCCGACGACCAGCGCTCCGGTCCGCTCGTTGAGGTCCCGCAGGTGCCGGGCACTCGCCGCGGACGTCCGGAACGTCATCTCCGGGTTGGCCGTCGGCGTCTCGACGTCGCCGTTGCCGTACCACTGGAAGAGGTACTCGAAGCCACCGTGGGACGGGTCCGCGATGTAGCCGTCCAACGACATCGTCGCCCCGGTCGTCACCTTCGTCATCGATCCACTCCTTGGTCTGTGCCGTGTCGGCCGTGGGGTGGGGCCGGGTGTGTCCGGCCCTCACCCCGTGGTCGAAGCCAGCGCCGCCGCTCTCGACACGTCCAGCTGATTCTTTCCCACTCGACCGGCTGGTTCAGCGGATCCGGGCGGCGACGGCGGCAGCGGCGACGCTCGCCCCGGCGTCGTTGAGGTGCAGGAAGTCCCCGTGGTCGTAGGCGGGTCGCAGGGCGTCCCGGTCGGCCGGATCGGCGAGGATCCGGTCGAGGTCGACGACGGCGTCGTACGCGCCGCTGGTGCGGATCCAGTGGTTCACCTCGTCGCGTACCTGCTCCTTCTCCGGGGTGTAGCCCGCGGAGCCCTTCATCGGCGGCATCGTGGCGCCGATGACGGTGACCCGGTGGGCGCGGGCGGCCCGGATCAGCGCCCGGTGGCCCTCGACGAGTGCGGCGGCGGTGATCGTCGGTGAGGCGCCACAGCCGAAGTCGGGGTAGCCGCCGCCGCTGATGTCGTTGATGCCGATCAGGACGACCGCCGTGCGCACGCCCGGTTGTCCGAGGGCGTCGCGGCGGAACCGGTCGACGCCCCGCTCGCCGAAGCACGGCGAGTCGGTGAGCAGCTTGTTGCCGCCGATGCCGGCGTTGGCCACGGCCAGCGGGCGACCGGCGGCGACCAGGTGCTCGGCCAACTGGTCCGGGTAACGGTTGTCGGCCCCCGGCGTGGAACCGTAGCCGTCGGTCTGCGAGTCACCGAACGTCACCACCGTGCCTCTGGTGTTCGGCGACCCGGCGACGTCCACTCCCGTCAGGTGGTACCACGACTGGCTGGTCTCGCCGGCGAACGCGGCGGCCCGGTGGTCGAAGCGGTGGTCACCCGTCGCGCGGTACGTGCTGGTGAGTCCGTCCTGGTGGTAGGTCGCCGGGCCGGTGGCGCCGGCGAAGTACAGCGTCACGGTGAGCGCCTCCAGCGCCCGTACCGGCAGGAGCACCGGGTCGGAGGTGGTCTCGGCGCCGGCGGCCACGGTGGTCGAGCGCCGCCGGTCGAAGGTGACCGGGAGCAGGGTGCCGGGCCGTACCGCCGCACCGGCGTCCGGCCGGCCCACTGTGGCGCCGGTCAGTCGCAGCGGTTGGCTGCCGTACCGGTTGGACACCCGGATCCGGATCAGGGAACCGGCGGCGCTGACCCGGACCACCTGCCGGACCGACTCGTCGGCGAAGCCGGGCACTGACCAGTTCGCGCCGAACCAGTCGTTGCCCGGCACGGGGTGGTGGTGGGCGGCCGACCAGGCCGCCGACCAGTTGTCCGGGTTGGCGCGGCCGGTCGCGGCGTTCGCCGGGGCGGCCGGTGCCAGCAGGACCAGGGCGGTGAGTACGGGGAGGAGGCGACCTGTCGACATCGACACGGGAGTGTCCCTTCGGGAATCTGCTGGTGGGTGAACGGCCCGCTCGCGGTGGCCGACCGATGGGGTTCACCCTGCTCCGGGCGCCTTACCGTTTCTTTACGGTGTGCTGGCGGTGCCGACCGGCCGGCCGGTCCTCCAGACGGTGGGCAGCGCCGTATCCTGGCCGCCATGCGGTTCGGGGTGCTGGGCCCGTTGACGGTGTGGACCACCGACGGGGCCGTGGTTCCCGTCCCGGGGTTGAAGGTCCGGGCCCTGCTCGCCGCGTTGCTGCTGCACGAGGGGCAGCCGGTTGCGGCGGATCGGCTCATCGACTACCTGTGGGGTGACGCCCCGCCGACGAACGCCGCCGCGGCGCTGTCGGTGAAGGTGTCTCAGCTGCGCCGGGTGCTGGCCGAGGCCGAGCCCGGTGGTCGGGAGCTGGTGCGGTCGCCGCCACCCGGTTACCGGATCCTGGTCGAGCACGACGAGGTGGACTCGCGCCGCTTCCACCGGCTGGTGTCGGAGGCGCGCGGCGCGCGGGACATCCGATCTCGCGTCGCGCTCTTCACGACGGCACTGGCCCTGTGGCGGGGGCCGGCCTTCGCCGACTTCCGCGACGAGTCGTTCACCGCCGCGGCGGCCGCCGGTCTGGAGGAGCAGCGGCTCCTCGCCCTGGAGGACTGTCTCGACGACCGCCTGGCGTTGGGCGAGCACGGGGCGGTCGCCGGTGACCTCGGCGACCTGCTCGCCCGGCAGCCGATGCGCGAACGTGCCCGTGGGCTGCACATGCTCGCCCTGTACCGGGCGGGACGGCAGTCCGAGGCGCTGGGCAGCTACGACGAGCTGCGGGTCCGGCTTCGGGAGGAGCTGGGGCTTGATCCGGGCCCCGAGCTTGTCGCGTTGCAGCGGGCCATTCTCGCCCACGATCCGGCGCTCGCCACACCACCAGCAGCCCTCGACACGGTCCACCGGGCGGCCGAGCCAGTCGCTCCCACCCGGACGAACCTGCCGACCCCGTTGACCGAGCTGATCGGTCGCGAGGCGGCGATCACCGAGCTGGCGGAGCCGGGGCGCAACCGGTTGGTCACCCTCATCGGCGTCGGCGGGGTCGGCAAGACCCGACTCGCCCTGGCGGTCGCCCGCGCCCGGACGGCCGCGTACCCGGACGGGGTGGTGCTTGTCGAGCTGGCGGGAGTCGCCCGGTCCGACGCGCCCGAAACGGTGGACGCGTTGGCGGACCTGGTGCTGGCGGTGCTCGACGTCCGGGACGCCGCCGAAGCGGGCACCGCCCTCGCGCCGATCGACCGGCTCGCCCGCGTGCTGCGCGACCGACGGCTCCTGCTCGTGCTTGACAACTGCGAGCACCTGGTGGAACCGGTCGCGGAGGTGACCGCCGCGCTGCTGCGGGCGGCGCCCGGGGTGCACGTGCTGGCGACCAGCCGCGAACCGCTCGGGTTGTCCGGCGAGGTCGTGTGGGCCGTCCCGCCGCTGCCGGTTCCCGACCCGTCCGGCGGCACGGACCTGGCTGCCCTGCAACGCTCCGGCTCGGTACGGCTCTTCGTCGCCAGGGCGACCGCCGCGGACCGGGAATTCGTGCTCACCGCGCAGAACGCGGCAGCCGTCGCCACGGTGTGTCGGCGGCTCGACGGGATCCCGCTGGCGCTGGAGCTGGCCGCCACCCAGGTCCGCGGGCTGGGCGTGCCGGGTCTGGTCGCCGGGCTCAACGACAGGTTCCGGTTGCTGGGCGCCCGGCACCGGGGCGTACCCGCCCGCCAGCGGACGCTGCTGGCGATGCTCGACTGGAGCTGGCAACTGCTCACCGAGCCGGAACGGGTGGTGTTGCGGCGGCTGGCCGCGTACGCCGACGGGGGTCGCGTGGACGCGGTGCGGGCCGTCTGCGCGCCCGACGGCGTGCCCGCCGCGAGCATCGCGGATCTGCTGGCCCGACTCGTCGACCGGTGTCTGGTCGTCGTCGCGCCGCGCGACGGCAGCCCGCACTACCGGCTGCTGGAGTCGGTCGCCGCCTTCGGCGCGGAGCAGATGCGCGCGGCCGGCGAGCTCGACGAGATCCACGCGCGCGCCCACCGGCACCTCGCCGATCTGGCCGACCGGGCGCACGAGCACCTGCACGGTCCGGGTCAGCTCTCGTGGCTGCGGCAGCTCGACGCCGAGTCCGCCAATCTGCGCGGGGCGCTGGACGCCGCGGTACGCCAGCGCGACGGGGACCTCGCGCTGCGCCTGGCCACCGCGCTGAGCTGGTACTGGTTCCTGCGGGGCCGGTTCGCCGAGGCCCGGCGGCGACTCGCGGCGGCCCTGGACTGCGCGCCGGACGGGTCCACCGCCCAGCGCGCCCGCGCCGCGGCGTGGCACCTGGGTTTCGCCCTCCTGTCCGGCGACGTCGCGGACTGGGCCGGTCGCCACCACGCCGCGGTCCGGCGGTACGAGGGCGTCGACGACCCGCACGGCCGGCTCCGGGCGCAGTGGTTTCTCGCCTACGCGGAGGTCGACCTCGGTGACGTGGCGGCCACCGGCGAGTTGCTCGACCGGGTCCTCACCGAGGCGCGCGTGCTGGGCGACGAGTGGGTGGTGGCCGCCACCCTGGGCCTGCGGGCCAAGCATGCGCACGTCCGGGGCGACGGGGCGATGGTGGTGAGCGCCGGGGCGGAGAGCGCGGCGCTGTTCCGCCGGCTCGGCGACCGGTGGGGGCTGTTGCAGGCCACCGAGTGGCTCGGCGCCCAGGCGGGCATGGCCGGGGACTACGAGCAGGCCGATCGGCTGTACCAGGAGGGCCTGCGCGTCGCCGAGGACCTGGGACTCGGGTTCGAGGTGGCCGGGCAGCTCTGCTGGTTGGGCTGGGTGGCGTTGCAGCGGGGCGACTACCCGCGGGCGCGGCAGCTCAGCGGTCGTGGGCTGCGGCTGGCCACCGAGCAGGGGGCGCCGCTCGGCATCGTGTTCGCGGAGCTGTGTCTCGCCGCCGCCGCGCGCCGCGCGGGCAGCCTCGACACGGCGGAGGCCCACCTGCGCAACCTGCTGGACGCGGCCGGGCGGCAGCAGGACGGTCCCGGACAGCCGCTCTACCTGACCGGGGTCCTGGGCGAGCTGGGGTACGTCGCCGAGCTGCGCGGTGACCGGGGGGCGGCCCTGGACTGGCACCTGCGGGCCGCCGAGGTCGCCGTACAACTCGGCGCCGACCAGGCACCGTGGCAGGTCCTGGTCGGCGTGGCCGCCGCCGGTGACCGACCACAGGACGCGGCCCGGTTGCTGGGCGCGGCGGCGGCGAGCCGGGAGGCGACGGGGCTCCCGCTGGCGCCGGCCGATCGACCCGACGTCGAGCGGGCGACCGCGCGGGCCGTGGCGGCGTTGGGTGACGAGGACTTCGCGACGGCCTACGAGCAGGGACGGCGGCTGTCGCCCGAGGAGATCCGTCGCGTCGTGCACCGGTCGGGCTCGGCCCTGCACCGCTAGGGACCCACCCGGCGTGGCCGGCCGCGACCGCTGGCCCGGCACGTCGGGTGCGGGCCGCCCGCGCCGGTCGTAGCGTAGGGCGCATGCGAACCACCACGCTGGGCAGCGCAGGCCCCGAGGTCGGCGTCATCGGCCTCGGCTGCATGGGCATGAGCCACGGCTACGACATCACCGGCCCGCGCGACGACGACACGTCGATCGCTGTCATCCACAAGGCCCTGGACCTGGGCGCCACGCTGATCGACACGTCGGACGTGTACGGGCCGTACACAAATGAGGAGCTGGTCGGACGGGCGCTGGCCGGCGGTCACCGCGAGCGTGCCGTCCTGGCGACAAAGGCCGGGCTGGTGGCCACCTCCCCCGCCGGTGGTCCCGGCAACTCCCCCACGATCGGCAACAACGGCCGCCCGGAGCACATCCGCAGGGCGATCGACGACAGCCTGCGCCGGCTGGGCACCGACCACGTCGACCTCTACCAGCTGCACCGGGTCGACCCGGAGGTGCCCATCGAGGACTCCTGGGGTGCGATGGCGGAGGTCGTCGCGGCGGGCAAGGCCCGGCAGATCGGGCTGTCCGAGGTCACCGTGACCCAGATCGTGCGGGCCCAGGCGGTGCACCCGGTGGCGTCGGTGCAGTCCGAACTGTCGCTGTGGACCCGCGACCCGCTGACCGAGGTGCTGCCGTACTGCGCCGAGCAGGGCATCGCCTTCCTGCCGTTCTCCCCACTCGGTCGCGGCTTCCTCGCCGGCCGGTTCACCTCGTTCGACGATCTGCCCGCCGACGACTTCCGTCGCGGCCTGCCGCGTTTCCAACAGGACGCGCTGCGCGCCAACCTCGCCATCGTCGCCCGGGTCCGCGAGATCGCCGACCGGGCCGGGGCCAGCCCCGCGCAGGTCGCCCTCGCCTGGGTGCTCGCCCAGGGGGACCGGGTCATCCCGATCCCGGGCACCAAGACCCCGAAGTACCTGGTGGACAACTGCGCCGCCGGCGACGTGCGGCTCAGCGCCGAAGATCTCGCCGACCTGGACGCGTTGCCCGCACCCGAGGGCGGTCGCTACTGAGGCCGCGGCGGCCCGGCACTACTCAGCCGGGCCGCCGCAGTGCCACCGGCGGGCCGAACCTGACCCCGACGCCGGGCGAGTAGAGCACGCTGACCGGCGGCCCGACCGGTGTCGGCAACCCGGCGGCGGCGACCAGCTCGTCGTCCAGGTGCAGCAGCTCGGCCCGGTGCAGCGGCCAGCGCGGATGCCAGTTCGGCAGGTGCAGGGTGCGCCCGTGAGCCCGCGTGTGCAGCCCCCAGCGCGCGGTGACGAAGTGCTCCAGGGGGGTCGGGTCGACGATCCGCTCCCCCACCCGCACCGCCATCCGGCTCGTCGTGCCCGCCGGGCCGGGCCACCGTCGCCGGCACCGGTAGGTGAGACGGTCACCGTCGCGGTCCATCCGCATCGACGACCAGAGGTACGGCAGCCGCAGCGTCACCCGCGCCACAAGCACCGGCACCAGGCGGGACGCGTCGAGCGACCGGAACACGACGGCCCGCCGGCCGGTGTCGTCGACCGAGTAGAGCCGGACGTTGGTTTCCCAGAACGTGCCGAAGTAGGGCACCCCGGGGCCCCGGCCGAAGCCCAGCCCGACCATCCGAAAACCGATCAGGCCGACGTAGCTGACCCCGTCCAGGATGTCCGGACGGGTGCCGGCGGGCAGCAGCGGTGCGACGAGCTCCGGAGCGACAGCCCAGTGCAGGAAGGTGAGATCCTCCCAGCGCTGACCCAGGACCGCCCAGGGGAACGACTGCCGGGGCGAGTGGTCGACCGGTTCGGGGTGCACACTCTCATCTTCGCCCAGGCGGTGGGCCGGCGTGGTCTCAGGCGTGCGGGCCGACACTGATGGTGCCGATGGTCAGCGACGCCCTACCCTCCAGGATCTCGCCGACCCGTTCGACCTCCTCCCCCAGCGCCCGTTGCCGGGCGGCGTCGAGCGCCCGCAACGGCTCGACGGTGACCCGGATCGAGCGCCCGGAGCGGCGTTGGTGCCACACACCGGCGACCACCCCGTCCACAAGCAGCACCGGATAGTTGCCGGCCTGACCACCGGCGAGGGCCCGCTCGGCGGCGGCACCGGGGAAGAGCCGCTCACGGGGGTGGCAGCCCACCACGTACGCGTCGAAGTAGGGCAGCAGCCGCACCCCGGACGGTCGATCGTCGGGGAACTCGGTGTCGTCGGCGGCCACCCAGGCCCGGCTGCCCTCCACCGTCACCTCGGCCAGATCGGCCGAGTCGAACAGCCACGTCGCCCAGTCCGGCGGCACCCCCAACCACCTCGCGAACTGCGCCGGGGTGGCCGGCCCGTACGCGTACAGGTAGCTGCGGACGAGGGCGGCCAGGGCGGCGCGACCGGGCATCGGCGCGAAGTCGGGCAGCCACCGGGCCGGGCTGGTGTACGTGGTGACCCGACCACGATTCGGGCCGAAGCAGACCACCCCGCCCCGGGTCGCGGCGGTCATCGCGGCGATCCACCGGGGCCAGGTGTCCTGGAACGCCTCCATGACCAGATCACCCGCCCACGGGCCGGTACGGGCGACGATCTCCTCGGTCAGCTCGGCGGTGGTCAGGTCGGCCTCGGCGACCGCGTCGGCGATGGCCGCGAGGACCTGGTCGGTCTGCCGGGGCGTCAGCAGGACCACACTCCGCTCCCAGGACGGGGCCGGCAACGCGGACAGCGCGCCCACCCACATCGGCAGGTCCGCCGCGGCGAGCAGGTGCACCGTTCCGCGCGGCCCCCGGGTCTTGACCAGTGTGCGTTCCGTCCACAGTGCCCGGCGCACCAGGGCGCGGGTCGCGCCCGGCACCCGCAGCCCGATGGACAGCTCGGCTGCGGAGGCGATCTGGGCGTGCGCGCCGCACATCGTCGACACCACCTCGGCGATGCGCCCGGCGTCCGGTGCCGCGTCCGCCGCCGACGGGGAGAGCCGGTGTCGTTGTAGACGTCGGACGGACACCTGGGCCCAGCTCAGCTCGGTCATCGCAGGCCCGTGAAGAACGCGCGGATGTCCGCGGCGTGCGCCAACGGCTCGTCCATCGCCACGAAGTGGCTGCCCGGGTTGCCCTGCGGCCAGTGCACGATGGTGTTGTCCCGCTCGGCGAGGCGGCGCATCAGCGCAGACCCGCCGCCGTACACACCGGACGGCACCCGCCGCTGGCCCGTCGGCCACGCGAAACCGCCATCATCGGCAACGGTGAGTCGCTCGTACATGGGCCACGACGACGTTCCCGACGTACCGGTGAACCAGTAGAGGCTGACATTGGTGAGCAGGTGGTCCCGGTCGATGGCCTGCTCCGGCGTCGGCACCGTCATCGTGAACTCCTTGAACTTCTGCATCATCCAGGCCAGCAGCCCGACCGGCGAGTCGTTCCAGGCGTACGAAAAGGTCTGCGGCGCTGCCCGCAGCAGCGCGTGGTGGTCCACGCCACCGCTCATCCACCGCTGCATCTGCTCCCACTCGGCACGCTCCGCCGTGCTCATCTCCGGCACGTCGGCGGCTGTCGGAAAGCCGAACCCACCGTCGATGTGCACGCCGACCACCCGCTCCGGCGCCACCGCCGCCACCCGCGGCGCGACGTACGCGCCGAGGTCACCGCCCTGGGTGCCGTAGCGGTGGTAGCCGAGCCGGGCCATCAGCTCGGCCCACATGCGGGCGAGCCGGTCGATCGTGAACCCGGCCGGCGGCGCCTGCGAGAAACCGTAGCCGGGCACCGACGGCACCACCACGTGAAACGCCTGGCTGGGATCACCGCCGTGGGCCCGCGGGTCGGACAGCGGGCCGATCAGCTCGGTGAACTCGACAACGGAGTTCGGCCAGCCGTGCGTCAGCAGCAGCGGCAACGCGTCCGGCTCCGGCGAGCGGACGTGCAGCAGGTGCACGTCGAGGCCGTCGATCTCGGTGACGAGTTGGGGAAAGTCGTTGAGGCGCGCCTCGTGCGCCCGCCAGTCGTAACCACGTGCCCAGTAGTCGGTCAGCTCACGGAGGTAGTCCACCGGCACCCCGCGGCTCCAGCCGGTGCCCGGCAACGAGCGGGGCCACCGGGTTCGGGAGAGCCGGTCACGCAGGTCGTCGAGGTCGGACTGGGGGATGTCGATGCGGAAGGGCGTCATGCCGGAAACGCTACGGCCGATATAGGACAGCTTCTGGCACACATCGCTGGCATTCTGGGAGCCGTGTCCGACACCCCCGCCCGACTGCTGGGCCTTCTGTCGCTGTTGCAGACGCCCCGCGAGTGGCCCGGCAGCGAACTGGCCGCCCGGCTCGGTGTCAGCCTGCGCACCATCCGCCGCGACGTGGAGCGGCTGCGCGACCTCGGCTACCCGGTGCGGGCGACGATGGGCGCGATCGGCGGTTACCGCCTGGTCGCCGGCAAGGCGATGCCCCCGCTGCTGCTCGACGACGACGAGGCGGTGGCGATCGCTGTCGGTCTGCGCACCGCCGCCGGTCACGCGGTGGCCGGCATCGAGGAAGCCTCGGTACGGGCGCTGGCGAAGCTCGAACAGGTGCTGCCGTCCCGGCTGCGGCACCGGGTCAGCGCGCTGGGGGCGGCCACCGAACCGCTGCTCACCTGGGACCGACCGACTGTCGACCCGGAGCACCTGAGCGCGCTGGCCGCCGCCGTCAACAACCGGGAGCGCCTGCGGTTCACCTACCGCAGTCGAGACGGCGCGGACACCGAACGGCTCGTCGAGCCGTACAAGCTGGTGTCGGCGGGTCGGCGCTGGTATCTGGTGGGCTACGACAACGACCGCGACGACTGGCGGATCTTCCGGGTCGACCGGATCACCGACCTGCGGCCCACCCGGGTCCGGGTCGCCGCCCGGCGCCTGCCGGCGCCCGACGCCGCTTCGTTCATGACGGAGAAGCTGCTTGAGCTGACGCCCGTCTACCGGGCGGTGGTGACGCTGTACGCGCCGGTCGAGCAGATGGCGGGCCCGCTCGGTGGCGCCGGCGTCGAGCTGGAGCCGATCGACGCGACCTCGTGCCGGCTGCGCAGCAACGCCGACACGCTGGAGTGGCTGGCGTGGCGCCTGCTGACCCTCGGTTGCGACCTGGAGGTGCACGAGCCGCCGGAGTTGGTCGCGCACCTGCGGCAGATCGGCGCCCGGGCCACCCGCGCCGCCAGCCATTCCGCGGCGTAGGACGGCCAGCGGCTCGGGGCATCGACACGCCGGCCCGCCGTACGATTGATGGGGCGTAAGCCGGCGAAACTGGCTTTTTGGGGAGGAACTGGGCGTGACGCAGAGCGACGCGGAGCTGGTCGTGCTCGCCCAAGCGGGAGACGCGGCCGCGCTCGGGGTGCTGCTGGCCCGGCACGAGGCCGGGATGCGGGCCGTGGCGCTGAGCGTCCTCGGTTACGGGCCGGACGCCGAGGACGCGGTGCAGGACGCCATGGTCGTGGCGTTACGTCGCATCGGCGAGGTTCGCGACCCGGCCGCCGTCGGCCCGTGGCTGCGGGCCATCGTCCGCAACAACAGCCGGATGGCGTTGCGCGACCCCAGAGCGGTCCCGGTCGCCGAGCCGGAGTGGTTCGCCGGCCCCGCCGACACACCCACCCCGGAGGAGGCACTGGACCGGGGTGCGATGCGCGACTGGGTGTGGCACGCCATCGGGCGGTTGTCCGAATCTGACCGACTTGTCACCCTGCTGCGGTACTTCAGCGACGCGTCCTCGTACGAGCAGATCGCGGCCGTGTGTGGCGTGCCGGTCGGCACCGTCCGCAGCCGCCTCAGCCACGCCCGCCGGGCGCTCGCCGGCGGCCTCCGCACGGCGGCGAGCGCGGCGCACCCGGACGTCGCCACCGCTAACGACTCGCGCTGGCGGGAGGGTCGCGACATGATCGCCACGGCGATGGTCGGCGACTTCGACCGGGTGGTGCGCGAAAGCTGGTGGCCGGACGCCGAGATGATCGTGCCGGGCGGCCCGCGCGGCGGCCGTGACCTGGCGGTCAACGGCATGAACCGCGACCTGACCGCCGGGGTACGCCAGCGGCTGCGCAACGTGGTGGCCAGTGGCGACGTGCTGATCTGGGAGACCGACCTGATCAGCCCGCCGGACGACCCGGAGCACTGCCCGCCCGCGGCGCTGTGGTTGCAGGTACTGCGCGAGGGGCGGGTGCGCCAACTCACCCTCTTCCACCCCATCCCGGCGCGGGTCTGAAAAAACCTCCCCGACCGAGCGAACTTTTCCCGCCGCCCGCGCATCTGGTCCGCGTCATGCACCAGTTGCCGCGCCGGCACACGCCGCGCGGGTCTCGGATCGGGAGTTAGCTCATGGGTTCCATCAGCCACGACACCAGTGCCCTCGCACCGGGCGCCCACACCTTCACCGTCGACGGCGTCCGGCAGGTCTACCACGTCGCCGGCACCGGCCCGGTGTGCGTGGCGCACTCCGGCGGCCCCGGCATCGAGTGGTCCTACCTGCGGACGCCGAGCCTGGAGGAGCACTTCACGATGGTGTACGTCGAGCCGGTGGGCACTGGCGCCTCGGGACGTCTCGACGACCCCGCCGACTACCGTCTCGACACGTATGTCCGGTTCCTGCACGCCGTCGTCGAGCACCTCGGCGAGCCCCGCGTGTACCTCCTCGGGCACTCGCACGGCGGTTTCGTCGTCCAGCGGTACGCCCTCGCCCACCCGGACCGGGTCGCCGGTCTCGCCCTGTACGACACCTCACCCGTCACCGGCGCCGAGTTCTGGGCCGAGGCGATGGCCGGGCTGGCCGCGTACCCGCAGCGGCACCCGGACCGGCCCGAGGCGGCGGCGGTCCCGGCCGCCTTCGGCCAGATCGGCGGCGCCACTGACGACGAGTCGTTGGCGGCCGCCCTGCGCGCCGCCCTCCCGGTGTACTTCGCGGACTTCTGGGGCCGACAGGACGAGTTCGCCCCGTTCCAGGCCGCCGTCCGGATCTCCTCGGCGCCGGCCGGCGCGCAGGATCCCACGCCCTTCGACGTGCGGGAGGACCTGGCGGAGGTCACCGTGCCCGTCGTGGTGATCGTCGGGGCGTACGACTTCATCTGTGGCCCGCGCTGGGCCGAGCAGTTGCACGCGGGGCTCAAGGACTCGCGGCTGGTGTTGCTGGAGCGGAGCGGGCACTTCGCCCACATCGAGCAGCCGGCGGAGTTCACCGAGGCCGTGGTGGGGCTGCTCACGCGCTGACCCGGCGCGGCGCGGCCGGACCCCGAGGTCGGTTTGTCACAGCGGGCAGGCCTGCGCGCCCGCCGGCGTTGCACGGTCATAGGCTGGGCATTTTGGTGCACCGTGACGAAGAGGAGACCGCCGTGAGCCAGACCGAGCGGATGGATTCCGTCGACGAGTGGAACGTGGTCGAGGACGACGGCGTCCTGGATGCCTCCGACACCCTCGACGACGACCGGGTCGGCGATCCCCTCGACACCGGCATCGTGGCCGAGGACCACTGGACCGCCGCCAACCGGTTCGGCACCACGCCCGCCGAGGAGCGGGCGGGCGAGTCCTTGGCACAGCACCTCGCTCAGGAGGTGCCGGATGTCGACCCCTACGCCGAGGGTGGCGACGACGAGGACGAGCTGACCCGCCGGGGGTACGAGAGCGAGGCCCGCGCGGGCCGTCTCGTCGCCTACGACGAGGGCGTCCGCGAGGACGACGAAGCGGAGTCGGTGGCCTGGGACGCCGGTATCGACGCCGGTGCTGCCAGCGCCGAGGAGGCCGCGATCCACGTGGTCGAGGACCCGGACGGGCCCGGCGACGGTCCGTTGCGCTGACGCCGTACCCGCCGCGCTCAGCACCGCACCGGGTGCTGAGCGCGGCGGCGTCGGTCAGTGGATGACGACGGGCGTCCTGACCTGCTCGGCCTGCGGGTCGTCGAGCTGCGCCGGCTGACGTCGGCGCGGCAGCAGAGCCGCCGGGATGAACGTGAGCACGACGAGCGCGAACGCGACCCAGAACGTGTTGCCGAACGACCTGGCGGCGAAGTCCAGCCCCCGCTCGATGATCGACGGGTCGACCGGCATCTGCTGGAGCAGCTCCGGCCGCTGCTGGGAGGCGATGGCCAGCCCGGCCTCCGTGATCGGCTTGCCGCTCTCGTCCACCAGGCCGGGGATCGGCCGGGATCCGTTCAGCTCGTTGGTGAGGATCACCGACATCACGGCGGCGCCGACCGAGCCGCCGATCTGCTGGAGGATGTTGACAAGCGTCGAGCCGCGCGCCACGTCGTTTGCCGACAACGTCCGCAAGGCGGAAGTCATGATCGGCATCATGGTGCCGCCCATGCCCAGGCCCATCACGAACAGCGACCCGCCGAGCAGCCAGTACGAGGTCTGCGGGTCGACCTGGGTGAAGCCGAAGAACCCGACGACGATGAGCGCCAGCGCGAACGGGACGGTGCGCCCGATCGGCACCCGGTCGGCCAACGTGCCGGCGATCGGCATGGTGATCATCGCGCCGAGGCCCTGCGGGGCCATCAGCAGACCGGCGGTCAGCGTCGTCTCGCCGCGCACCTGGAGGAAGTAGCTCGGGAACAGCAGACCCGCGCCCATGAACGCGATGATGAACACGAACAGCGTCACCGACGCGATGGTCAGGCTGCGGTTGCGGAACAGCCGCAGGTCGAGCAGCGGGTGCCGGGGCTTGAACGAGTAGAGCACGAACGCCACCACCAGCGCGCCACCGACAAGCATCGGCGCCCACACCTTGGCCGCGGTGAAGGTGCCCGCCTCCGGCAGCGACGAGATGCCGTAGAGGAAGAGCGCCAGGCCCGGCGAGAGCATGAGCATGCCGACGAAGTCGAACGACTCGGACGGCTCGGGGGCGTCCTTCGGCAGCGCCATCTGCGCGTAGATCAGGGCGACGACGCCGATCGGCAGGTTGATCAGGAAGATCCAGTGCCAGCTCGCGGTGTCGATGAGCCAGCCGCCGAGGATCGGGCCGCCGATCGGGCCGAGCAGCATCGGAATGCCGAGGACGGCCATCAGCCGGCCGATCCGGTGCGGGCCGGCCGCGCGGGTCATGATGGTCATGCCCAGCGGCATGAGCATGCCGCCGCCGAGGCCCTGCAACACCCGGTAGCCGATCAGCTCGCCGATCGTGTCGGCAGTGGCGCAGAGCCCCGAGCCGATGGTGAACAGGGCAAGCGCCACCATGTAGAGGCGTTTGGTGCCGAACCGGTCAGCCGCCCAGCCGCTGAGCGGGATCACTGTGGCGAGCGCGAGGGTGTAGGCGGTCATCGTCCACGCGACGCGGGCGTACGACGCGTCGAACTCGCTCTGGAATTTGGGCAGCGCCACGCTGACCACCGTCACGTCGAGGATCGACATGATCGCGCCGAGGACGACGACGCCGGCCACCTTGAGCACCGCGGCGTCGAGTTTGTCCGATGTCGCGACAGATTGCTGTGTCACTAACTCTCCTGAAGTCGGTTGAGCGCCGATTGGTGGGTGGTGGCGATGTGCCGCGCCTGCACCGGCGCGTGACGCGACGTGCTGGGCGACGACGCGCGCTGGCAGACTAACCGTCAGCTGTGACGGTTCGCCGCCGGGTTTCGTGACCGGCCGGTGGCGAAAACCGATCGGCCGTCCCGTTGGAGCCGGACGTCGGGGTGTCGATCAGGCGGTGACCATCGGCACGGTGGTCGAGGCGGAACACCCCGGCCGGGCTCGCCTGTTGCACTCGACGTGCCGGTTCACCGCCGGCACCCCGATCGGAGGCACCGTGGACCGCGCCCAGCTCGCCAGCTTCCTGCGCACGCGACGGGAGGCGCTCCAGCCCGAGGACGTCGGGTTGCCCCGTGGCCCGCGCCGGCGCACCGGTGGGCTGCGGCGCGAGGAGGTCGCCACGTTGAGCGGGATGTCCACCGACTACTACAGCCGGTTGGAGCAGCAGCGCGGGCCGCACCCATCGGAGCAGATGCTCGCCGCCCTGGCCCGCGGCCTGCGGCTCTCCCTTGCCGAACGGGACCACCTGTTCCAGCTCGCCGGCCACGCCGTCCCGCGCCGGGCGGTGCGGGCCGACCACGTCAACCCGGGAATGATGCGGATCCTCGACCGGATGCAGGACACACCGGCCCAGGTGATGAACCACCTCGGCGAGACCCTGGCGCAGACCGCGCCGGCCGTCGCCCTGCTCGGCGACGAGACCCGGCACACCGGGCTGGCCCGCAGCGCGCACCACCGCTGGTTCACCGACCCGACGGCACGGCGGCTGCACCCGGCGGAGGACCACCACACGCAGAGCCGCCTGCTCGTGGCGAGCCTGCACGCCTCGTACACCCGCGACGGCCGGGGGTCGCGGGCGGCGGCCCTCGTCGACGACCTGCTGGCCAGGAGCCCGGAGTTCGCCCAGCTCTGGCGGGAGCACCCGGTGCCGGCCGGCCACTGTCCGCCGAAGCGCTTCGTGCACCCCGAGGTCGGGGCGTTGGAGCTGCACTGCCAGACGCTTGTGGACCCCGACCAGTCCCAGACACTGTTGGTCTTCACCGCGGTGCCCGGGTCGCCGAGCGACGAGAAGCTGCGGCTGCTCTCCGTCATCGGTGGCCAGCTCGTCTGACCGCGATCACCTGCCGGCGGGGAACCGAGCTGGGCTGACGCCCAGGTAGCGCCGGAAGTGGCGGGTCAGGTGCGCCTGATCGAAGAACCCGGCCGCGACGGCCGCGTCGGCGGGCCGCCGCCCGGCGAGGAGCAGGCGACGTGCCAGCTCAACCCGGCGACCGGTCAGGTACGAGTGTGGTGGCACGCCGAACACGTGACCGAACGTCCGGACCAGGTGCGTCGGGTGGGCGTGCAGCAACTCGGCGGCCTCCCCCAGCGTGACGCCCTCCACCGTCCGGGCGTCGAGCAGCTCCCGTAGTCGGATCGCGAGGCCGCGTCCCGCGGGTTGGCCGACGACCGGGGGACGCTGCCGCAGCTGCCGGCGCAGCCGGTCCAGGATGAGCGCGAGGCGGCTCTCGGCCTCGAACTCGTCCCCGGGCGCGGCGAGCGCCTGATGCAGGTGGTGGATCCGGTCCCGCAGCTGCGGATCGGCCAGATCCGGTTCGTCGACGGCCCGGCCGGCCAGGTCGGCGTCGAGCGCCGAGGTGTCGAGGTAGAGGACCCGCTTGCGGAAGCCGTCCGGTGTGGCGGAGCTTCCGTCGTGCGGCACGTACGGCGGCAGCAGGGTGACCGACGTGCGCAGCGCGCCGTGCCGGTGTCGGTCGAGGTCGAAGCGGACCGCGCCGTCGTCGACGATCAGCAGTGTCCACACGTCGTGGATGTGCCGGGGGTAGGCGTGGTCCACGAAGTGGGCGTGGAAGACCTCGGCGACCCCGGCTACCGCAGGTCGCCACGCGTTCACGTGCGAGCCCGGCGGGCGGGTGGCCACGCTAAGAACGTACAAGACCGGCCGGCGTCGAGGTCGGCAGGCTCGACGCCATGACCGAACCGATCCGATTTCCCACCAAGATCGCCGTGCTGCTCCGCAACGACCTGGCCGGCTGGCAACGGCTGAACGTCACGGCCTTTCTGGTCAGTGGCATCGCGAACGCCGTACCGGAGCTGCTCGGCGAGGAGTACCGCGACGCGGACGGCACCGCGTACCTGCCGATGTTCGGCCAGCCGGTGCTGGTCTTCGCCGGTGACCGGACGACGCTTGTCGGCGCGCACTCGCGCGCCCTGGCCCGCGGGTTGCGGATGGCGATCTTCACGTCCGAGTTGTTCGCCACCGGCAACGACCGGGACAACCGCGCCGCCGTCCAGGCTGTCGGTCGGGAGAAGCTCGACCTGGTGGGCCTGGCGCTGCACGCGCCGCGCGCCGTGGTGGACAAGGTGCTCAAGGGGGCGTCGATGCACCCGTAACGGTATCCGGGGCGGCGAAGACATTGATATCGGTCCGTATGACTGTAATGATTAACACACTTTACAGTTGTTTCGCCGCCCCGGAAGGACCCCGACATGGCGCGACGATTGGCCGGGCCCGCGCCCCGCCGCCCCCGCATCAGACTGACCTCCGCACTCGCTGCCGCAGTGCTCGCCGTACCGATCGGCCTGGTCGTCGGCGCCCCCTCCGCGACGGCCGCCAGCACCGGCATCATCACCGGGTACGGCGGCAAGTGCGTCGACGTGGCCGCCGCGAACCCGGCCAACAGCACCCCGGTCCAGCTCTACACCTGCAACGGCTCGACCGCGCAACAGTGGACGGTCGGCGACGACGGCACGATCCGGGCGCTGGGCAAGTGCCTCGACATCGCCGCCGCCAGCACCGCCAACGGCGCCCGGGTGCAGATCTACGACTGCAACGGCACCGGGGCGCAACAGTGGTCGGCCAACGCCGGCCAGCTGGTCAACCCCATCTCCGGCAAGTGCCTCGACGCGACCGGCCAGAGCTCCGCCGACGGCACCCCGCTCCAGATCTGGAGTTGCACCGGCACCGCCAACCAGACCTGGACACTGCCCGGCGGCGGCACCACCCCACCGCCGCCCGGTGGTTTCACGCACCCCGGCGTGCTTGTCAGCCGGGGCCAGCTCGACTTCGTCCGGGGCCGGGTGCAGGCCGGCGCGCAGCCGTGGGCGTCGGCCCACAGCCAGATGATGGGCAGCCGGTACGCCTCGCTGTCGCGTACCCCGGCGCCCCGGTCGGTGGTCGAGTGCGGGTCCTACTCCAACCCGAACAACGGCTGCACCGACGAGCGGGAGGACGCGATCGCCGCGTACACCGACGCGCTCGCCTGGTATGTCACCGGAGACGCCCGGTACGCGCAGAAGTCGATCCAGATCATGGACGCGTGGTCGGCGACGATCACCGCGCACACCGGCAGCAACGCCCCGTTGCAGACCGGCTGGGCGGCCTCGGTCTGGCCCCGGGCCGCCGAGATCATCAAGTACACGTACACCAGCTGGCCCAACGCCAACCGCTTCGCCACCATGCTGCGCACCGTCTACCTGCCGATGGTGCGCAACGGCTCCAACAGCAACGGCAACTGGGAACTGACGATGATGGAGGCGACCGTCGGCATCGCCGTCTTCCTTGAGGACCGGAGCGCCTACGACGCGGCGGTCACCCGCTTCCTCAACCGCACCCGCGCCTTCGTCTACCTGCCCAGCGACGGCGCGCTGCCCTACACGGTGCCCGGCAGCGGTCTGGACACCAGCTCGGAGATCATCGGCTACTGGCAGGGCCAGTCCACCTTCGTCGCCGGCCTCGCCCAGGAGACGTGCCGCGACTTCGTCCACACCGGGTACGGGATCTCCGCCATCTCGCACGTCGCGGAGACCTCCCGCATCCAGGGACAGGACCTGTACCCACAGGTCGGTGAGCGGTTGCGCCAGGCGCTCGGTTTCCACTCGCGCTACCAGCTCGGCGAGGCGCCGCCCTCCTGGCTCTGCGGCGGCAGCCTCACCCGGGGCCTCGGCCCGATCACCGAGGTCGGCTTCAACGCGATGAGCACCCGGCTGGGCAACGTCATGACCAACACCCAGACCCTCACGCTGCAACAACGTCCGGCCGGAACCAACAACCTCTTCGTCGCCTGGGAGACGCTCACCCACGCCAACAACCCCAACTGACCGGGCCGTCGTGGGCCGGCGCCACGTTCCGGTGCCGGCCCACGACGGTGCTCAGGTGTCGGCCCCCAACGCCACCACCGGGCTGACCCGCGACGCCCGACGGGCCGGCAGCACCCCGGCCAGCGCGGTCAGCCCGACCAGGGCCACGAAGAGCCCGGCCAGTGGCAGCAGCGGCGCGGTCAGCGGCGCCTCGATCCCGAGGGTCTGGACCGCCAACCAGGCGTACGGGACACCGAGCACCAGGCCGATCGTCGCGCCGATCACCCCGTACAGGCCGGACTCGACGGTCAGCATCGTGCGCAGGCCGGTCCGGGACAGCCCGATCGCGCGGAGCAGCCCGGACTCGCGTACCCGCTCCACCACCGACAGCGCGGTCGTGGAGCCCACGCCGACGACAGCGATCAGCACGGTCAGGCCGACCAGGCCCACCGCGATCCAGACCAGGGTGCGCACCAAACTGTCGTTGCGGTCCCGTTCGTCGGCGAGCACCGCGAGGCCCACCCCGTCGCTGCCCCCGATCGCCTGGCGCAGCGCCCGCACGCCGGCGGTGCGACCGTCCTCACCGGACCCGGCCGCGTCGGCCAGCAGACCGCTGTACGCCGCCGGCACGCCGATCCGGTCCAGGTCGGCCGGATCGGCGAGGATGCTGGCGTGCAGCGGGCCGTCACCGGGCAGAACCGCGGCCACCCGCACGTCGATCCTCCCCGTGGCGACGGCGAGGGTGACGCTGTCGCCGGCCCGCAGACCCGCGTCCCGGGCGACCCAACTGGTGAGCACGATCCGACCCGGGCCACGATCGGCCAGGGAGCCCTGGGCCACGTCCAGAGCGCCGGTGCTCGGCAGCGCCGCCAGGTCCAGGTCGCTTGTCGCGTAGCCGGACTCGACGTCACCCAGCTTGTCGGCGCCGCGCAGCAGCGTGGCGTCACCGACCATCCGGTACGGCACCACCCGCGCCAGTGCGCCACGCGCCGCCTGGGCCCGGGTCACCACTGCCGGCGGCAGCGGCCCAACGTTCCCGGTGACCTCGAAGTCGGTCGGCGCCGAGAGCGCCATCTCGCGGTCGGCGAGGATCTGCAACGACGCGCCGCCGATGACCACCCCGGAGATCAGGGTCACGCCCAGCGCGACAACGACGGAGACCGCGGCGGCCCGGCGCGGAGCCCCGCCGATCCCACCGACCGACATCCGCCCGAGCGGCCCGAGCTGGCGCAGCGGCCACCCCACCACGGCCAGCACCGGGCGCACCAGCAGCGGACCGAGGGCCACCAGCCCGAAGAACGCCAGCGCGCCGGACGCGACGAGCAGCAGCAGTGGCCTCGAGGCGTCGTAGTTCGCCTGGTCCGGCTTCGGCAACTGGCTGACCGTGGCGACCGCCGCCAGGACCGCGCCGACGGCCAGGATCAGCCCGACGATCAGACGCAGCACCCCGATGCCGCGCCGGCCGGCGGTGGTGGTGCTCGCCGTCCGCAGCGCCTCCAACGGGGAGACCCGGGCAGCCGAGAACGCCGGTGCCAGCACGGCCAGCACGGTGAGCACGACGGCGCCGATCACCACGGTGACCGCCGCCGCCAGGGGCAGGCCCGGCGAGGAGACCTGGTAACCGGTGGCGCGCAGGATCGCCGGCAGCGCGTACCCGAGGGTGAGGGCGCTGGCGACCCCGACGACCCCGGCGACCAGCCCGGTCAGGGCGCCCTCGGCGGTCAACGCGCCCACCAGGGTGCCCCGACCCGCGCCGACGGCCCGCAGCAGCGCGAGCTGCCGCATCCGCTGGGCGAAGACGATGCGGAAGGTCGAGGTGACCACCAGCGCCGCAGCGACGACCGCGATGGAGACGAACACGCCGACCAGGATGAAGAGCTTCCCGACCTGTTGGGCCGCCGCGTTGGCCTCGGCGTCACGTACCTCGGCGCCGGAGCGGATCGGCTGGCCGGCGACCGCCGCGGTCACCCGTTGGCGGACCGCGTCGGTCGCGGTCCCGGGGGCCACCCGCACGTCGACGCGCTCCACAGCCGTCAGTCGCGCCCAGCCGATCACGGCGCTGTCCGGGGCGTACGCGTCGTAGCCCGCGTCGCGGCCGGCGTCGACAAGGCCGGTGACGGTCAGTGGTGCGGGCGAGGTGACCTCACCGCCGGTTCCGCTGGTGGTGGTGCCGACCGAGAGCCCGAGCCGTTCGGCGGTACGCGGGGTGATCGCGATCTCGCCGGGCCGGTCCGGGTAGCTGCCCTCGATCACCCGGACCGTGGTCAGCGGGCCGCTCCCCGGGTCGGCCTGGAGGTTGAGGTACCCCTGGCCGATGGAGACCCCGGTCGCCACCCGGGCCACCGCCTCGGCCACCCCGGGCACGGCCCGGATCTGCCGCAGGTCCGCGACGGTGGGTGGCGGCACGTCGACCGCGCCGATCACCAGGTCGGTGACGGCCGGGGTGCCGCTGAGGTTGTCCCGCACGGTCCGTTCGGTGATCTGCTGCACCAGCACGGTGCCGAAGACGACGAAGGACGCGACAAGGATCGCCAGGCCGGTCAGGATCAGCCGGCCGGGCCGCCGGGCGGCGGCGCTCGTCTGGGTACGCAGCACTGTCGCTCTCACGCGCGGGCCGCCAGATCACGCAGCGCGTCGGTGACCGACACCTGGTCCGGTTTGTCGATCTCGCCGGCGACCCGGCCGTCGGCGAGCAGCACCACCCGGTCGGCGTACGCGGCGGCGATCGGGTCGTGGGTGACCATGACGACGGTCTGGCCGAGGTCGCGCACCGAGTCGCGCAGGATGGTGAGCACCTCCGCGCCGGAGCGGGAGTCGAGGTTGCCGGTCGGCTCGTCGGCGAAGACCACCTCGGGCCGCGCCACCAGGGCGCGGGCCATCGCGACCCGCTGCTGCTGGCCGCCGGAGAGTTCGCTGGGCCGGTGGTTGAGCCGGTCACCGAGGCCCAGCACCCGCACCAGGTGCTCCAGCAGGTGACGGTCGGGCTCCCGGCCGGCGAGGTCCAGCGGCAGTGTGATGTTCTGGGCGGCGGTGAGCTGCGGCAGCAGGTTGAAGGACTGGAACACGAAGCCGATGCGCTCCCGGCGCACCCGGGTCAGCGTCCGGTCCGACTGGCCGGTCAGCTCCGTGCCGCCGAGCAGGACGCGGCCGGAGGTGGCGGTGTCGAGACCGGCGAGGCAGTGCATCAGTGTCGACTTGCCGGACCCGGACGAGCCCATGATGGCGGTGAACTCGGCCCGGCCGAAGCCGACCGAGACCCCGTCCAGGGCACGGACGGCGGTGTCGCCGCTGCCGTACACCTTCACCAGGTCGACCGCGGCGACCGCGGCGTGGCTGGTCTCCGGCGGGGCGTGGGTTGTCATTGTTCCTCCAGTGGCTGCGATGTGGCCCGGACAGCGTCGCCGCCACCGGCGGGCGGGCGCATCGGCCCGTGGCCGGGTATCGCCGGCGTCGGGTCTGTCTTTCGGCCGATCTGCCGGTGCCGTCCGCTGGCTACGCTGGGTCACCATGAGCACGCCGGATCTTCGACGTTGGTGGGTACGCCTGGCCCAGGCCGCCGGCCTGCTGGCCCTTGGCCTGCTCGCCCTCTTCGACCTTCGGTTCGGCGCGCCCGAGAGCCTGGCCGCTCTCCTGCTCCTGCTGGTACGCATGGGGCTGGCGGTGGCGACGGTGCCGCTCTGGCTGCCGGTGCACCGACCGGGGTCGCGGGTGGTGCCGCTTGCCGCGTTGGCGCTCGCCGGCGCCTCACTGGCCGTGACCGCGGCCCTGCTGTTCCTCTCCGCGGGCACGTACGCCCCGGGCGGCAGCTGGGGGCTCGCCGAGTCGGCCGGGCTGATCGGGGTGGCCTTCGTGGTCACCCGCTGGGGCGCGCCCCGGCTCGCCACGTGGGCGGCGGTGGCCGTCGGGCTGGCCGTCGCCGCGTTGCCGCTGCGCTCCGGCACCGAGAACCTGCTGGTGATCTTCGGTCTGCTCCAGGTGCTCGCCGCGGCCGGCGCCGCCGGGGTGGGGCTCTACCTGCGGATCATGGCTGCCGGTCGGGACCGGGCGATCGCGCTGGTTCGGGCCGAGCAGCGCGCGGAGTTCGCCCGGGACCTGCACGACTTCATCGCCCACCACGTGACCGGCATCGTGGTGCAGGCGCAGGGCGCCCGGTTCGTCGCCGAGCAGGACCCGCATCGGGTCATCGTCGCGCTGGAGCAGATCGAGCGGGCCGGCACGGAGACGATGGCCTCGATGCGCCGGATGGTGGGGATCCTGCGCAACCCGGACACCCCGCCGGACGCGCCGCTGGCCCCACTGGCCGGCGTGACCGAGTTGCCGCCGCTGCTGGCGGGGTTCAACGGCACGGCGAGCGCCCCGGCCCGCCTGCACGTCGACGGTGACCTGGACGGACTGCCGGTGGAGGTCTCGACGTCGGCGTACCGGGTGGTGATGGAGGGGCTGACCAACACCCGCCAGCACGCCCCGGACGCCCGAGCCGTGGACGTCGCCGTGCGCCGTACCCCGGACTGGTTGCTGGTCCGGGTCGCCGACGACGGCGCGGCCGGGCGCACCACGCCCGCCCGGGGGCACGGCTTCGGCCTGATCGGCCTCACCGAGCGGGTACGCGCCCTCGGCGGCACGATCAGCGCCGGACCCGGCGTCGCCGGTGGCTGGGTGCTCGATGCGGCGTTCCCGCTGCGCACGGCGGTGGGGCGATGATCCGGGTGTTGATCGCCGACGACCAGGCGATGGTCCGGACCGGCTTCGGCATGATCATCGGGGCCCAGTCGGACATGGAGGTGGTCGGCGAGGCCGCCGACGGGGTGGTCGCCGTGGAGTTGGCCCGGCGGCTGCGCCCGGACGTGGTGCTGCTGGACATCCGGATGCCCCGCCTCGACGGCCTCGAAGCGCTGCGGCTGATCGCCGGGCCGGGCGTCGCCGACCCAATCCGGGTGGTCGTGGTGACGACCTTCGACCTGGACGAGTACGTGCACACCGCGCTCGCCAACGGCGCCTGCGGTTTCCTGCTCAAGGACTCCGGCCCGACGCTGTTGGTGGAGGCGGTCCGCGCGGCCGTGTCGGGTGACGCGCTGATCAGCCCTTCCATCACGGTACGGCTGTTGGAGCACCTCAGCTCGCCGACCCCGGCGCGCGGCGACACCGGGCTGTCACCACGGGAGCTCGACGTCGTGAAGCTCGTCGCCCGGGGCCTGACCAACGCCGAGATCGCCGCCGGGCTCTTCATCGCGGTCGGCACGGTCAAGACCCACCTGGCGAGCGTGCAGATGAAGCTCAAGGCCCGCAACCGGGTCGAGATCGCCGCGTGGGCCTGGGAACGGCGTCTCGTCGGCTGAGGGGACAGCAGCCCTACCGCCACTGACCTATCATCGTCATCAGTCGATGACTGGTCCGCTGCGGTCACCCCGAAGGCGAGGCGATCATCATGCGCGATCATCCGTGGCGCGGCGTCCGTTCCAGGGCCGCCGCACTGGCCGCCTGCGCGCTCACGGCGGCCCTGGTGGCGACGGGCGCGACCCCGGCGTACGCCGCGGCGGACACCGAGCGTCCCACCACCCCCGGCGCGATCACAGTCGTCGCCATCGACACCACCTGGATCGAGCTGACCTGGGCGGCCTCGACCGACAACGTGGGCGTGGTCCGCTACCCGGTCGGCGCGCAATTCGAGGATAACGGCGCCCAGTATTCGACAGACACCAACAGCATCCGGATCGAGGGCCTGCGGCCCTCACGCACGTACACCTTCTCGGTGTGGGCGCTGGACGCGGCCGGCAACAGTTCGCTGTCCAACCCGACCCTGCGGTTGACCATGCCACCCGGCGACGACCAACCGCCGAGCGCGCCGGGCCAACCGGTAGCGTACGACGTCGCCGCCACACAGGTCTCGCTGCGGTGGACGCACTCGGTGGATAACGTCGTGCTCGACAGGTACGAGGTGTTCCGGGTCGACGCTGGCGGCGCTCTCACCCTGGTCCGCGACGTGTCCCAGTACCCGCCCCGAAACAGCACCCAGATCGGCGGGTTGACGCCGAACACCACGTACACCTTCGTGGTGCGGGCCCGCGACGAGGCCGGCCACCTGTCTCCCCTGTCCGCGCCGGTCACCGTGACCACCCTGCCCCCGCCGCCGAGTTGCACGGTCCGGTCCACGGTGCGGCAGTGGTCGGACGGTTTCGTGGCAAACCTCGTCGTCGAGAACACCGGCACCACTGCGGTCGACGGGTGGACGATGACCTGGCGGTTCTGGGCCAGCCAGCAGGTCCGCGGCATCTGGGGCGCGACGGTCGTCGATCGCCTCAACAACAGCTATCTGCGGGTGCGCAACACCAACCGGAACGCGCTGATTCCGCCGGGCGGCAGCGTGTCGCTGGGGCTCGTCGCCACCGGCACGCAACTGCCGGAGGAGGTCACGTTGAACGGCGGCCTCTGCGTGGTGGCAGACGAATAACGCTCGGCTCCGGGGTCTGGCGCCAGCCACGACATCTTGCGACGCTATCGGTTGTGGATGATTACGACCTGGTGGTGCTGGGCTCCGGACCCAGCGGTCAGAAGGCCGCTATCGCTGCCGCCAAGCTCGGCAGGCGGGTCGGCATCGTGGACCGCCGCGACATGATCGGTGGGGTGTGCATCAACACCGGCACGGTCCCCTCCAAGACGCTGCGGGAGGCCGTCCTCTACCTGACCGGGCTGAGCCAGCGAGACCTCTACGGCAGCAGCTACCGGGTCAAGGACGAGATCACGGTCAGCGACCTGGCGGCCCGGACGCAGCACGTGATCACGCGGCAGACCGACGTCATCCGCAATCAACTGGCCCGCAACCGGGTCTCGATGATCACCGGCACCGGCCGGTTCGCGGACGCGCACTCGATCTGGGTCGACAGTGGCTCCGGCCGGGAGTCGAAGGTGACCTTCGACAAGGCCATCATCGCGGCGGGCACCCGCCCGGCCCGCCCGGACAGCGTCGACTTCGACGATCGGACGATCGTGGACTCCGACGGCGTCATCAACCTCCAGGCCGTACCCCGCAGCATGGTCGTGGTCGGCGCCGGCGTGATCGGCATGGAGTACGCGTCCATGTTCGCGGCGCTGGGCACCAAGGTGACGGTGGTGGAGCGCCGCGACCGGATGCTCGACTTCTGCGACGACGAGGTCGTCGAGTCGCTCAAATATCATCTGCGCGACCTGTCGGTGGCGTTCCGCTTCGGCGAGGAGGTCGCCGCCGTGGAGAAGCACCAGACCGCCGCGCTGTGCATCCTCAAGAGCGGCAAGAAGATTGTCGCGGACACGGTCATGTACTCGGCGGGTCGGCAGGGCCAGACCGACGATCTGGCCCTGGAGGCCGCCGGGTTGGAGGCGGACCGGCGCGGCCGGATCAAGGTGGACGTCAACTACCGCACCTCGGTGGAGAACATCTACGCGGTGGGCGACGTGATCGGCTTTCCCGCGCTCGCGTCCACCTCGATGGAGCAGGGCCGACTGGCGGCACAGCACGCCTGCGGCGAACCGATCCGGGAGATGCACGGCCTGCAACCGATCGGCATCTACACCATCCCCGAGATCAGCTTCGTCGGGCAGACCGAGGCGCAGCTCACCGAGGCATCGACTCCGTTCGAGGTCGGCATCGCGCGTTATCGGGAGCTGGCCCGGGGCCAGATCGTCGGCGACTCGTACGGCATGCTCAAGCTGCTCGTCTCCCCCGACGACGGCCGACTGCTCGGGGTGCACGTGTTCGGCACCGCCGCCACCGAGATCGTCCACATCGGGCAGGCGGTGATGGGTTGCGGCGGCACGATCGACTACCTGGTCGACGCGGTGTTCAACTACCCGACGCTGGCCGAGGCGTACAAGGTGGCCGCCCTGGACGCGTCCAACAAGATCCGCAACATCACCCGCATCGACGGCTGAACTCTGCACCTCGGTCGAGTCGGTCACGGCGGAACAGGCGATTCGGCGCGCCGGCAGCCTCGACGCGGGGCCAGCCTCGACGCGGGGGCTCAACCAGTCCCCGGAACGCCTGTAGAGCTGCCCCAGAAATGGGGCGGCACCTGCCACCCGAGTCGCACGCTAGGTCCGAGCGGCGTCCAGGAGATCCGAGCTACGTCCGGGAGATCCGAGCGGCGTCCGGGAGAGGCGGCAGCGAATGCCCGCCGCCCCATATCCGGGGCAGCTCTACAGGCACCAACCGACAGGTTGCTCCCCTGACCGCGCCGCCCTCTGCGGCCTCATCAGTCCCCTGCTGAGCTTCGTCCGCCCTCATCCAGCCCCACCTCAGCCGCCGTTTGCCAGAGGGCGGGGCCGAGGGCCGAGGGCCGAGGGCCGGGGGCCGGTGCGAGGGCCAAGGGCCGGTGCGAGGGCCAAGGGCCGGTGCGAGGGCCAAGGGCCGGTGCGAGGGCCGGAGGCCGGTGCGGGGGCGGGATGCCTCCGCACCGGCCGATGATCCTGTCAGCTGGCCGCGCAGGTTGGGCTGAGGCTGCCGGCGGTGCCGTTGCCCTGGAAGCCGAACTCGGTGGACTGCCCGGCGCCGACCTGGCCGTTGTAGGCCACGTTCGTCCAGTTCGTCGTGCCGGTGGTGCCGCTGTTGTTGGCGCTCCAGGCGTTGGTGACCGTCGCGCCGGACGGCAAGTTGATCGTCACCGTCCAGCCGTTGAGCGCCGACGAGCCGGCCGTCACCCGTACGTTCGCCACGAAGCCGCCGGTCCACTGGTTCACCGTCACCGTCGCGGTGCAGTCACCCTGCCCCGGCGGAGGAGTCGTGGGCGGCGGGGTGGTCGGCGGCGGGGTGGTGGGGGGCGGGGTCGTGGGCGGCGGGGTCGTGGGCGGCGGGGTGGTGGGAGGCGGAGTGGTCGGCGGCGGAGTGCCGTTGTTCAGTGCGGCCAGGACCGCGTCGTACGCCGCCTTCTTGGACCCGTTGCTGTTGAACAACAACGGCGTCTGCGAGGACCGCCACGAGTCACTGTCGCGGATGCCCCACACCGTGATCCCGTTGCACTGGGGCACCGCAAGGCAGTCCTCGACGACACTGCGGTACGTGTTCGCTGGGGCGCCCTGGATGTCCAGCTCGGTGATCTGCACATCCACCCCCAACGCCGCGAAGCTCGACAACGTGGTGCGGTAGTTGCTCACGTACGGCGAGTCGTTGTTGAAGTGCGACTGGAAACCCACGCAGTCGATCGGCACCCCACGGGACTTGAAGTCCCGCACCATGTTGTAGACGCCCTGGGTCTTGGCCCAGGTCCAGTTGTCGATGTTGTAGTCGTTGTAGCAGAGCTTCGCACCGGGATCCGCCGCCCGTGCGGCGCGGAACGCGGCCTCGATCCAGTCGTTGCCCGTACGCTGCAGGTTCGAGTCGCGCCGGCCGCCGGAGTTACCGTCGGCGAACGCCTCGTTCACCACGTCCCAGGAATAGATCTGCCCCCGGAAGTGCGTCGCCACCTGCGTCACGTGATTCAGGATCGCCTGCCGCAGAGCGCTGCCGCTCATGCCCTGCATCCAACTCGGCTGCTGGGCGTGCCAGGCCAGGGTGTGCCCACGTACCTGCATCCCGCGACTGCGGGCGTGGTTGACGATCTGCTCCGCCGAGCCGTAGCTGAACCGACCCTGCTGCGGCTCGGTGGCGTCGATCTTCATCTCGTTCTCGGCCGTCACCATGTTGAACTCACGGTTCAGGATCGTGGTGTACGCGCTGTCCGAGAGCTTGTATCCAGCCACCGCCGTACCGAAATAACGACCCTTCTCGGCGGCGGCCGCGCCGAGCGTGGTCCCAGCCGAGGCGGGTGTCGTCACGAACAGCGCCATGCCGGCGGCGAGGGCCCCCGCGCCGGTCAGCGCGATCACGGCTCTCGATGCCGCCTTCCATCTCGTCCTTCTCATCGGGTGACTCCTTGTGTGGTGGTGGAGTGGCAGGGAAAGGAAACTCAGGACACCGAGCAGGCCGCGCCGTTCAGGGTGAAGGAGGTGGGTTTGCCGGTGCCGCCTCCGTGCGTGGCCTGGAAGCCGATCTCGACCGACGCGTTCGGGGCGATGGTGGCGTTGTAGGAGACGTTGCGGGCGGTCACCGCACCGCTCGTCGGGGAGTAGGTGGCGTTCCAGCCGTTGGTGATGGTCTGGCCGCTGGGCAGCGTGAAGGCCAGCGTCCACCCGTTCACAGCGGCCGTGCCGGTGTTGGTGATGGCCACGCTCGCGGTGAGCCCGTTGTTCCAGGCGTTCACCGTGTAGCCGACCCGGCAGGCGCCCGCGCTGGGCGGCGGCGTGGTCGGGGGCGGAGTCGTCGGCGGCGGCGTGGTCGGTGGCGGAGTCGTGGGGGGCGGGGTCGTCGGCGGCGGCGTGGTCGGCGGCGGAGTCGTGGGGGGCGGAGTCGTCGGCGGCGGAGTCGTCGGCGGCGTGGTGCCGTCCAGCCCGAAGAAGCGGATGACCTGCGCGGCGTCGACCGGCAGGTTGTGCGTGACACCCTGCATGCTGATCGCCTCGACCGGCGCCATCGGGCCGCTGCTGCCGTACCGGGTGCGGGTGTAACCGGACTGCGGTGAGTCGGTGTACGTCGGGGTCTGGCTCAACCCGTGCACGTTGGTCCACTGCTTGATCTGCTCACCGAAGTTCGGATAGCGCAGCGTCTCGTCGTTGGTGCCGTGCCAGATCTGCATGCGTGGTCGCTGGCCGGTGTAGCCCGGGTACGCCCCACGGACCAGGTCCCCCCACTGCTGCGGGGTCTTGATGAGCTGCCCGTTCGCGCACTCGCTGTTCCACTCGGAACTGCCCCCGGTGGCGAAGCAACTGAACGGCACCCCGGCGAAGGAAGCGCCCGCCGCGAACACGTCCGGGTAGTCACCGAGCATGACGTTTGTCATCATCGCTCCGGACGAGGTGCCGGTGGCGAAGATCCGCGCCGGGTCGGCGGCGTAGCGCTGCCGCACGTACTCGACCATCGACATGAGCCCGACCGGGTCGCTGCCTCCGCCCCGGCGCAGGGCCTGCGGTGAGGCCACGTCCCAGCACTTGCTGCTGCGGGTCACCGACGGGTAGATCACGATGAACCCGTACCGGTCGGCGAGGGACGCGTACTGGGTGCCGGAGTAGAAGGCCGGACCCGTGCCGGTGCAGTAGTGCAGGGCGAGCAGGATCGCCGGTCGGGTGGCCACCCGGTCCGGGACGTACAGGTGCATCTGGAGGTTCGTGGGGTTGGTGCCGAAGCCGGTCACCTGGGTCAGCGTCGCCGCCGACGCCGGGGTGGCGAAGGTCAGCGCGGCGGCGGCGAGCGTCAGAGCCGCCATGGCGGCGCCGAGCATCCGTGTCTTGAGTGTCATCGATCGCGATCCCTCGGGAGATAGGCGCGTGGAAGGGGACTGAAGTCGAGGACTGCCCTTCGCCCGACCCTGACCGCGGCTCGCGTGACCAGGTCAGCTTCGATCGAGGACACTCGATTGTCAAGACTTCCGGAAACCTTTCGCCGCAACGGATTCCGGGCCCACCTGCGCAACCGGGGACACCGACGGGCCCGGCCGCCGGCGGCGGCTGGCGGGCTATTATCGGGATGTTCTCGAAACGTGCCGGACGGAGATTCAGTGAGGATCGTTGACGCCCGGGTCATCCTGACCTCTCCGGGCCGCAATTTCGTCACCCTCAAGATCGTCACCGACGAGGGGGTGACCGGCGTCGGGGACGCCACCCTCAACGGCCGGGAGCTGGCCGTCGCGTCGTACCTGCGTGACCACGTGGCGCCGCTACTGATCGGCCGGGATCCGGCCCGCATCGAGGACACCTGGCAGTACCTGTACCAGGGGGCGTACTGGCGGCGCGGCCCGGTCACGATGAGCGCCATCGCCGCCGTGGACACGGCGCTGTGGGACATCAAGGGCAAGGTCGCCGGCCTGCCGGTCTACCAACTGCTCGGCGGCCGCTCCCGCGAGGGCGTCACCGTGTACGGCCACGCCAACGGCGAGACCGTCGAGGAGGTGCTTGTGGAGGTCGCCCGCTACGTCGACCTCGGCTACCGGGCGGTCCGGGTGCAGTGCGGGGTGCCGGGGCTACCCAAGACCTACGGGGTCAGCACCGACAAGTTCTTCTACGAGCCGGCGGACGCGGCGCTGCCCAGCGAGGCGACCTGGTCGACGCCGCGTTACCTGAGCCACGTGCCGAAGGTGTTCGCCCAGGTACGCGACGAGTTCGGCCCCACCCTGCGGCTGCTGCACGACGTGCACCACCGGCTCACCCCGATCGAGGCGGCCCGACTCGGCCGCAGCCTGGAGCCCTACGCGCTGACCTGGATGGAGGATCCCGTCCCCGCCGACCTCCAGGAGGGCTTCCGGTTGATCCGGCAGCACACCACCACCCCGATCGCCGTCGGGGAGGTGTTCAACAGCATCTTCGACGCGGCCCAGCTCATCCGGGAACAGCTCATCGACTACATCCGGGCCACCGTGGTGCACGCCGGCGGGATCACCCACCTGCGCCGCATCTTCGACCTCGCGGCGCTGCACCACGTCCGCAGCGGATCGCACGGCGCCACCGACCTCTCCCCCGTCTGCATGGCCGCCGCGTTGCAGCTCGACATCTCCATCCCCAACTTCGGCCTGCAGGAATACATGCGGCACACCGAGCAGACCGACGAGGTGTTCCCGCACGGCTACCACTTCGCCGACGGCTACCTGCACCCCGCCGAGACGCCCGGTCTCGGTGTGGACATCGACGAGGAGGCGGCGGCCCGCTACCCGTACTCGCCGGCGTACCTGCCGGTGAACCGGCTGGAGGACGGCACGGTCCACCCCTGGTGACCGCGCCACAGTGGCCCGGCCGGCTCAGTAGATGCGCCGCCCCCGCTCGTCCGGCACCCCGGACTTGCGGAAGAAGTACGTGTTGACCTGGTCGCGCCACTCGGTGGCGGAGCGCATCTGCTCGTCGAGGCGTTCGGCCACCCGCTCGTACACGGCCGGGTCGATCATCCCGTTCAGCGTCTGCCACCTCCGTCGCATCGCCGCCACCTCCTCGACACCGGCGAAGTGCGTGTCGTAGATGTGCTGGATGACTGTCGAGCCGCTGTGCAGGACGTGCTGGTACGGCACGTGGTGGAAGAAGAGCAGCAGCTCGTCGGGACAACTCTCGGGCGTCTCGTACCTCTCAGCCCAGTACGGCGGGTACTGGCCGGCGAAGCCGGTGCCCGACGCGCGGCTGCGGTCCACGCCCACGCCGTCGCGGTCGGCGAAGTGGTAGGTGCCCCACCGCGAGTACTCGTACCCGTCGACGCCGGGGCCGTAGTGGTCGCCGGGGTTGACCATGAAGCCAACGCCCAACGGGGCGGTGTACCGCTCGTAGGTGCGCCACGAGTCGTCCATGATCTCGTGCAGCGTCCGTCGCACCAGGTCCGGGTCGGCGGTGGCCGAGGGCGGGAAGGTCAGCGTCATCCACTCGTCGAGGACCGCCGTCGGGTCCAGCCGTGGGTCCCAGGCGAGCCGCCCGAACGAGTACAGGTTGGCCTGCGCCAACGGGTGCCCGGTCCAGAACAGGTCGTCGCCGGTGTTGGCGACCGCGACGAGGCCACCGCCAACGCCCTCCGCCCCCGCCACCACGTCGGCCACCGACCGTCCGCCCGGCCCCCAGGGCGCGAACCGCAGCACCTCACTCCACCACGGGCCGAGGTGGCAGACGTGTCGCTGCTGGCCTGTGTATTCCTGCGTGACCTGCAACTCCACGGCCAGTCGGGTGGCGGGCATCGCGGCGATCACCGGGGAGACCGGCTCTCGGGTCTGGAAGTCCACCGGGCCGTACTTCACCTGGAGGATCACGTTGGTGCGGAACCGCCCGTCGAGTGGGGCGAAGTGGTCGTACGCGGCGCGGGCCCGGTCGGTCGACCGGTCCCGCCAGTCCTGGTGGTGGTTGTAGACGAACGCCCGCCAGTGCACCACTCCCCCGTGCGGGGCGAGCGCGTCCGCCAGCAGGTTCGCCCCGTCGGCGTGATCCCGCCCGTAGCTGAACGGGCCGGGTTGCCCCTCCGAGTCGGCCTTCACCAGGTAGCCGCCGAAGTCGGGAATGCGGTCGTAGACGGTCCGGGTGACCTGCGCCCACCAGCTCCGCACCTCCTCGTCCAGCGGGTCGGCTGTCGACAGGCCACCGAGGAGCATCGGCGCCGCGAAGGTGACCGACAGGTGCACCCGAATGCCGTACGGGCGCAGCACGTCGGCGATCTCGGCCACGTCGCCGAGCCGATCGGTGAGCAGCAGCGCCTCGGTACGGGAGACGTTGACGTTGTTCACCGAGATGGCGTTGACGCCGCTCGCGGCCAACAGTCGTCCGTACTCCCGGATCCGGGAGAGGTCGCCGCGCGGCCGGCCGTCCTGCCAGAAGATCGAGCCGCCCGCGTAACCCCGTTCGACCTGGCCCATCACCGGGTGCACAGCCACGTTGTCCCAGTGGTTGAGCATCCGCCGGCGCAGCGCGGGCCGGTGCCGCTCCGGCGGGCGGGTCGGGTCGAAGGCCGCCGCGCAGAGCCGGACCACGTGGAAGAGCCCGTACAGCAGGCCGGCGGGCGCGTCGGCCACCACCACCGTCACCTGGCCGGCGTGGGTCAGCAGGAACCCCTCCTTGCCGAGCGTCCCGTCACCGACGTCGTCGCGTGCCGCCTCCACCGCCGGAGCGGGCAGCTCACCCGCGCCACGCAGGGCGAGCACCAGGTCGACGTCGACGTCCCAGGAGGGGTTGTGCCACACCCGCCCGCCGTAGCGCGCGCAGGCCCGCGAGACCTCGTCGAGCACGGTGTCGACGAGCAACCCGTCACCGTGGACGAGAACTCGACGCGCGCCGAGGGTCCGGAACGCCTCCGGTGGCAGCCAGGCCGGGTGTACCCGCGGCTCGTCACCGTCCAGCGGCTCCTCGACGAACATCAGCTGCTCCAGGTCCACCCACTCTTCGGCGTTCATCGATCCTCCCGTAGCACGACGACACCGTACGCCGGAAGCGGCAAGGAAGCACCTGTCGTCGTGCGGTGACCGGTGAGCAGGTCGACGCCGCTGCTCGGAGCGGTCACCTCGACCGGCTCGGCGCGGTGGTTGAGCAGGAACAGCAGCCGCGTGCCGTCCGGCGCGACGCGGACGGCGGATTCCAGGTCGGGTGTGTCCGGGTAGGGGCCGAGGACGTCGTGCCGAGCCAGCACCTGCCGAACCACCCAGGACACGCCGGCCTGGTCCAGACCGGCGGCCACGTACCAGCCGTCGCCGGCGCCGAAGGAGTTGCGGGTCACCGCCGGGGTGCCCGCGTAGAAGTCGGCCTGGTAGGTGCCGACCACCGCCGCTCCCTGCGGAATCACCAGCTCGAACAGCAGTCGCGCCTCCACGTCGAGCTGGTCCGGGCCGGCGCCGAGACGGACCGGGTTGACCGTCTCCGGTCCGCGCGCGTCCCACTCGTCGACCCGGACGCCCAGCAGCTGACCGAGCGGGCCGGGCACGTCCATCTGGAAGGCCTGGTCGTTCTCGTCCACCCGACCCGACAGGTAGGTGGTGAGCACCGAGCCGCCGCGCGCCGCCACCGCCTCCAGCCGCTGCGGCAGGTCACCCTTGAGCATGTGCAGGGCCGGCGCGACGACCACGTCGTAGCGGGACAGGTCCTGGGTCACCGCGACGACGTCCAGGTCCACGCCGGCGTCCCAGAGCGCCCGGTGGTAGGCGAGCACGACCTCCTGGTAGCGGACCAGCCGGGACGGGCCGTCGGAGATCTCCAACGCCCACCAGCTGTCCCAGTCGAACAGCAGCGCCACCCGGGCCGGGGTCCGCGCGCCCAGCGACACCGGGCCGAACCGGTCCAGCTCGACGCCCAACTGGGCGACCTCCCGGAACACCCGGGTGTCGGAGCGACCGGCGTGACCGATGACGGCGCCGTGGTACTTCTCGCTCGCCCCCCGGGAGGCGCGGAGCTGGAAGAACAGCACCGCGTCGGCGCCGTGCGCCACCGCCTGCCAACTCCACAGCCGCATCAGGCCGGGCCGCTTCAGCGGGTTGACGTCCCGGCACGAGGTGACCCCCGGGGACTGTTCCATCAACCAGAACGGCTGGCCGTCCTTGAGCCCGCGCATCAGGTCGTGGGTCAGCGCCATCCGGGCCGCCGACTCGTCGTTCGGCGGGTAGTTGTCCCACGAGGCGAAGTCCAGGTGCGCGGCCCAGCGGTGGTAGTCGACGGGCCGGTACAGGCCCATGAAGTTGGTCGTCACCGGCAGGTCCGGACTGGACTCACGGATGGCGGCCTTCTCGTCGTGGAAGTTGGTAAGCATGGCGTCCGAGGTGAACCGCAGGTAGTCGAGGGTGATGCCCTGGAACGCGGTGTGGTCCGGCCCGCGCCAGTGCTCGGTGAGCGCCGACGGCGGCTCGATCTGGTCCCAGTCGGTGAAGGTGTGCGACCAGAAGCTGGTGTACCAGGCCGCGTTCAGGTGGTCGAGGGTGCCGTAGCGGTGGCGCAGCCAGTCCCGGAAGCCGGCCGCGCACAGCTCGCAGTAGCAGGCGCCGCCGTACTCGTTGCCGACGTGCCACGCGATGACCGCCGGGTTGTCGGCGTACCGGCCGGCGATCCGGCGGGCCAACTCGACGGAGAGCCGGCGGAAGACCGGCGAGCTGGGGCAGGAGTTGTGCCGCTGGCCGAACCGGTGCTTGCGGCCCTCGAAGTCGGTCCGGGTCACCTCGGGGTACGCCTTGGCCAGCCACGGTGGGTGGGCGCCGGTGCCGGTCGCCAGGCAGATCCCGCGCCCCTCGGCGGCGGCCCGCTCGATGATCCGGTCCAGCAGCGTGAAGTCGTACCTGTCCTCGGCGGGCTGGCAGAGCGCCCAGTCGAACACGCCGATGGTGACCAGGTCGATCCGCGCGGTGTCGAAGAGACGGTAGTCCTGCTTCCACACGTCCTCGGGCCACTGTTCCGGGTTGTAGTCGCCCCCGAAGGGCACCTTGGCGGTGACGGGCAGGCTCATCGGATGAACTCCTTCTGGATCAGCCGGACCATCGGGTCGCTGACGCGCAGGAACGCCAGGACCGCTACCGCACCGAGCATCGCCAGCACCGCCTCGGAGAAGACCGCGGTGACCGCGGCCGCCGCGGCCAGCAGCAGCGCGTTGCCGACTGTGACACCGGGGGTACGCACGAGGAAGTGCACGGCCAGTCGGAGCACGTCCCGGGTGCGGAAGTCGAACAGCGAGGTGATCACCAGGGCGTTCGCCGCGCAGAGCGTCACAACCACCGCGAGCAGGACCAGGGGCACCGCCCACCAGCCCGGGAGGCCGACCGCGTCCCGGTAGGCGAGGTTCACGGCGAGCACTGTCAGCCAGAGCAGCGTCGGCACCCAGACGCGCAGCACGCCGGACAGATTGGTCCGGTACCCGCGCCAGAACACGGCGGCGGGCCGCAGGTCGGTCAGGTCGGCGGGTTGGTGGCACAGGGCGTACAGGGCGGCCGAGAGCGCCGGGCCGACCGGCACCAGCAGCACGGCGGCCAGCGGCAGGTTGCTGGGATCGCGACCCAGCAGCAGCATCGGGAGCAGGCCGGGCAGGGTGGTGAGCAGGAGCAGCAACTCGACGACGAGCAGGATGTAGACCCGCGAGGTGATCCGCGACAGTGGCCCGTCGCCGAACTGTCGCCAGGTGCGCGCGGCGCTCACGGCTGCCCCCTCCGCTCGTCTCGCCCGAGGGCGGGCGGGTCACCCGCGCGCCCCGGGCCGGTGGTCGTCGGGGAGCCCGGTCGGGCCGTGGTGACCGCCCGACCGGACTCCCCGCTGATCAGCCGTTGTCCTTCTGGAACCGCTCGTACGCCTTGTTGACCACGTCGATGTACTGCTCGGAGTTCTTGGACTTCAGCTCCGCCACGTAGGCGTCCCACTCGCTCAGGGGTCGCTGGCCGAGGGCGAACTTGAGCGTGTTCTGGGTGACGAAGTCCTTCAGCGGGGTCTCCCAGAGCGACACCTGCTCGCGTTCCTCATCGGTGAACGGGCGCGGCGGGGGGACCTCCCTCGGCTTGCGGGCGTCCATCACCTTCTGGAACTCCAGCTCCTCCGGGGAGAAGAACCCGCGGACCAGATCGGGCGTGCCGCCGTAGGCGAAGACGCCGTTGTGGAAACCGAAGTCCTTCTGGAGGTGCTTGGGCGCCTTCGGGTTGAGGCCGAGGAAGTCGACACCGGGGTTGAGCGTTCGCTTGCCGGACGCGTCCTTGGTGAAGGTGGTGCCCTCGACGCCCCAGCGGGCGAACTCCATGCCGGCGTCCGAATACCACAGCCAGTCGATGAACTGCATCATGGCGACGAAGTTCTTGCTCTCCCGGGCCTTCGAGGAGATCATGATGCCGTTCTCCAGGCGGGGGAAGGGATTGACCTCGCCGGCCGGGCCGATCGGCAGCGGGATCTTGGCCATCTTCGCGTTCGGCAGGGTCTTGGCCAGGTCGGGCCGGTGGTTGTTGACGAGCGTCTGCGCGTTGCCGGTGACCACGAAGGACTTGCCGTTGGCAAGCTTCTGGCGGGCCTGGTCGTCGGTCTGGGTGAAGCTCTCCGGGTCGAGCAGGCCCTCGGCGACGAGCTTGTGCAGGTACGTGACCACCTGCTTGTACTGCTCGGACGAGCCGGTGTAGGTGAACTTCTTCGCCGTCGGGTCCCAGGTGGCGTGCTGGAAGTCCCAGCCCGCGTAGGTGCCGTGGGACGAGCCGAGGATCCCCAGCAGGGCGCCGGTCGGGTTGGGCTTGCTGAAGAGATCGGAGTACGGGTAGACGTTCGGGTACTTGGCCTTCATCGCCTTGAGCACCGTGTACAGGTCGTCCCAGGTCTTCGGGACGGGCAGGTTGAGCTCCTGCATGATGTCGGTGCGCACCAGCACCGTGTAGTCCTGCGTGGGCTTCTCGTGGACGCCGGGGAGCAGGTAGAACTTACCGTCGGCCTGCCGCAGGTTGTCGATCTCCGGCTTGAGGTTCCACTTGGTGATCTTTTCCTTGAAGTTGGGCATCAGATCCAGGTAGTCGCTCACCGGGAGGATCGCCCCGGAGGCCACGAACGCGTCCTCCTGCGGGTGGTACGTCTTCGGGATGATCATCGGGGCGTCCCCGGCGCCGATCAGCAGGCTGCGCTTCTGCTCGTAGTCGCTCAGCGGAACGGCGACCGGCTCGATCTTGACGTTGGTCCGCTTGGTCAGCTCCGACCAGAACAGCCAGTCTTCCTTGAGCGGATAGAACGTGTGGTTGTTGTAGAGGGTGGAGAAGGAGAGCGCCTCGGTGGCCTTGAACTGGTCGCCGACGCCGTAGCTGGCCATCGCCCCGACCTTGTTCTCCGAGAGGTCCTTCGACTCGCCGGGATCCTCGGAACAGGCGGTGCTGAGGGTGAGCGCGAGCACACCCGCGGTGGCTATCGCCACCCGGCGCCACGTCTTGTGGAGCATGGCTCGTCCTTTCGGTGGTGGGATTCGACTGTGGAACGGTGTGGCGTCACCCCTTGACCGCGCCGAGCATCACGCCGCGGACGAAGTACCGTTGGACGAAGGGGTAGACCGCCAGGATCGGCAGGGTGGTCAGCACGATCGTCACGGCCTGGAAGGTGGCCGCGGCCTGGACCTTGTCGGCGTCGGCGGCGGAGGACTCGGCGCTGGTGGCGCCCGCGATGAGGTTGCGCAGGTAGACGGTGACCGGCAGCAGGTCCTGCTTGTCCATGTAGAGGAACGCGGCGAACCACGAGTTCCAGAAGGACACCGCGTAGAAGAGCACCATCGTCGCGATGATCGCCTTCGACAGCGGCAGCACGATCCGCAGCAGGATGCCGTACGTGTTCAGCCCGTCGACCGCGGCGGCCTCCTCCAACTCGGTCGGCAGGCTCTCGAAGAACGCCTTCATGACCAGCAGGTTGAACACGCTGATGGCGTTGGGGACCACGACGGCCCAGATGGTGTTCTTCATGCCCAGGCTGGTGACCAGCACGTAGTTGGGGATCAGGCCGCCGGAGAAGAACATGGTGAACAGCGCGATGCCGACGAGGACGCCGCGCCCCTTGAGCTGAGGCTTCGACAGCACGTACGCGTAGCAGGTGGTCAGCACGATCGAGATGAGCGTGGCGACCACCGTGTACACCACTGTGTTGCGGTAGTTCGTCCAGAACATCCCGTCGGACATCACCAGCTTGTACGCGGTCAGGTCGAACCCGCGCGGGACGACTGTCACCTTCCCCGCGAGGATGTACGCCTCGTCGCTGAGCGAGCGGGCCACGATGTTGAGGAACGGGTACAACGTCACGACCACGACGCCGAGCAGGACGATCGTGTTGACGACCCGGAAGATCCGGTAGCCCCGACTGTCCACCTGGCCCCGGGTCTTCGGGGCGTCGCTCTTCGTACCGAGGATCACCACAGGCTCGTCCCCACCGTCCGCCGGGAGATCAGGTTCGCCGTCAGGACCAGGACCAGCCCGATCACCGCCTCGAAGAGACCGATGGCGGCGGCGTAGCTGAAGTTGCTGGACTGGAAGCCCATCCGGAACAGGTACGTGGAGACCACGTCGGCGGTCGGGTACGTCAACGGGTTGTAGAGCAGCAGGATCTTCTCGAACCCGACAGCGAGGAAGCTGCCGATGTTGAGGATCAGCAACGTCATCATCGTCGGTCGGATCCCCGGCAGCGTCACGTGCCAGGTCTGCCGCAGCCGGTTGGCGCCGTCGATCCGGGCCGCCTCGTACAGGTCCTCGTCGATAGTGGTGAGGGCGGCGAGGTAGAGGATCGTGCCCCAGCCGACGGTCTGCCAGACCTCGGACGACACGTAGATGGTGCGGAACCACCCCGGCTGTTGCAGGAACGCCACCGCGTCGCCGCCGAAGAACCGGACGAGCTGGTTGGCGGTGCCCTCGATCGAGGTCAACTGCATGACCATCGCCGCCACGATCACGATCGACAGGAAGTGCGGCAGATACGACACCGACTGCACGAACCGCTTGAACCGGCGGGCACGCACCTCGTTGAGCAGCAACGCCAACACGATCGGCAACGGGAAGCAGAACAGCAGGGTCAGCGCCCCGAGCACAAGCGTGTTGGTGAAGACATCCCAGAACGTCGAGTCGGTCAGGAACATCCGGAAGTACCGCAGGCCGACCCAGTACTCGCCGAAGATGCTGCCGCCGGGCTTGAACCGGCGGAACGCGATGACGTTGCCGATCATCGGCAGGTACCGGAAGACCAGGAAGAACAGCAGCGGCAGGACGGCGAGGGAGTAGAGCTGCCAGTCCCGCCGCAGCGCCTGCCGCCAGCTCTGGCGGCGGCGCGGCGCCCGTGGGGCGGAGCCGGCCGCCTCCGCCGGGGACCGGGGTGGCGCCGGCGGCGGTGGCCGTAAGGTCGATGTCATCCTCGGCCCCTCCTAGACGGGATGCGGGACGGCCACGAGGGGCTCCACCCGCACCGACGTGAGCAGTTCCCGTTGGTGGCCGACCTGGCGCTCGACGCCGGTCAGCCGCAGCGGCACTGTCGCCGCCGCGTCGCCGCTCGACCGGCCGAAGCGCAGCTCCACGTCGCCGGGCTCGACGACCCGCCGGCCGGACAGGCCGGTGAACGAGGCCACGTCGGCCGGTACGCCGAAGGTCACGTGCGCCGCCGCACCGGGCTCCAGCGTCAGTCGGGTGTAGCCGACCAGCCGGACCACCGGGCGGGTGGTCTGCGCGACCGGGTCGTGCAGGTAGAGCTGCACCACCTCGGTGCCGGCCCGGTCACCGGTGTTGGTGACGGTGATCCGCACCCGCGCCTCGCCGTCGACCGGCCAGGCCGCCGGCGCATCCGGCGTCGCGTCGGCCCGATCCAGCACACCGGCGTCGGACCAGTCGAAGGTGGTGTAGCTCAGCCCGTGCCCGAACGGGTACGCCGGGGTGGGGTCGACGGAGGAGACCTTGTTGCGGCGACCGAGCGGCGGCGCCAGGTAGGTGCCCGGCAGGCCGCCGGCGTCGCGGGGAACGCTGACCGGCAACCGGCCGGACGGGTTCACCGCACCGGTGAGCACCTCGGCGAGCGCCTGCCCGCCGAGCTGCCCGAGGAAGAACGCCTGCACCACGGCCGCCGCGGTGTCGAACTCCGGGCCGAGCGCGTAGGGGCGACCGGTCATCAGCACCAGGACGACCGGGGTGCCGGTGGCGAGGACGGCCCGGACGAGTTCGGCCTGGACGCCGGGCAGCCGCAGGTCGACGGCGTCGCAGCCCTCACCGGAGGTGCCCCGGCCGAACATTCCCGCGCGGTCGCCGACGGCGAGCACACACACGTCGGCGGCGGCGGCCGCGGCGACCGCGGCCGGGATGCCGGAGGTGTCCGCACCGGTGATGGTGCAGCCCGGCTCGTGGCTGAGCAGCGGGACGCGTCGGGCCAGCTCGTCGCGCAGCGTGGGGATCTCCAGGCCGAGCCCGTGGTCGACGTGGTGGATGCCCACGTGGTTGGGGAAGGAGTAGCAGCCCAGCATGGCCATCGGGTCGTCGGCGGCCGGCCCGATCAGGGCGACCCGGCTGCCGACGGCCAGCGGGAGAACGCCGGTGTTGCGCAGCAGGACGACGGACTCCCGGGCCAGGCGGACGGCCACGTCCTGGCTGACCTCATCGTCGAGTCGCAGGGACGCCACGTCGTCGGGCAGTTCCTGCCAGTCCTCGTCGAGCAGACCGATCTCGATCTTCTGGATCAGCACCCGCCGCAGCGCCCGGTCGACGAGCGCCTCGTCGACGTCGCCGCGGCGGACCGCCTCGACAAGCGGGGCGCCGAAGGCGTCCACTGTGGGCAGCTCGACGTCGATCCCGGCCCGCAGGGCGAGCCGGGCGGCGTCGGCGGCGTCGCCGGCGACACCGTGCAGGGTCTCCAGGAACCGGACGGCGAAGTAGTCGGCGACCACAGTGCCGGTGAAGCCCCACTCGTCGCGCAGCAGGCCGGTGAGCAGTTCCTCGTCGGCGGCAACCGGCACGCCGTCGATCTCGGCGTAGGAGTTCATCACCGAGCGGGCGCCCCCGAGGCGCAGGGCCATCTCGAACGGCGGCAGGATCACGTCGGTCAACTCCCGGCGGCCCATCGGCACCGGGGCGAGGTTGCGTCCACCCCGGGAGGCCGAGTAGCCGGCGAGGTGCTTGAGGGTGGCCACCACACCGGCGCCCTCCAGGCCCCGCACGTACGCGGCGCCGGTCGTCCCCACCAGGTAGGGGTCTTCGCCGATCGTCTCCTCGGTGCGGCCCCAGCGATAGTCGCGGGTGACGTCGAGGACCGGCGCGAGCCCCTGGTGCACGCCGGCGGCGCGCATGGAGCGCCCGATCCGGTCGGCCATCGCCTCGACCAGGTCCGGGTCGAAGGACGCGCCCCAGCCGAGCGGGGTCGGGTAGACGGTCGCCCGCCAGGCCGCGAACCCGGTGAGGCACTCCTCGTGCACCTGGGCCGGGATGCCGAACCGACTGGCGGCGACGATCTGCGCCTGGGAGGCGGCGAGCGACCGGGCGCCGAGCACCGGATCGACCGGCGCGGTGCCGAACGGCCGGGTGAGCTGACCCAACCCGTGCTGGATGATGGTGCTCCACGGCGGAAGCTCGCTGATCATGTCGGACTGGTGGGGGGCGACGCCCTCGCCGGAGGCGTCCGCGCCGACCCAGACCCCGATCAGTTGCGCGATCTTCTCTTCGAGTGTCATCAACGGCAGGAGCGCCTCGGCCCGTTCGGTCGGCGACAGCTGCGGATCGCGCCACGGCGCGGCGTCGCTGTGCACGGGCAACTGACTTCTCATGCCATGACCCCTTAGCTCCGGCCACATCCCCGTGCCCTCGTGGAACCAGCTCCGTGGCGGACGTTCACGCGATCCGAAACTTTCCGGAAGCCTGCGCAACCTTTTCGGCAACCTAAGTGCCCCATCGATGAGTGTCAAGGGTCTCAGCTGGACTCCAGCGACCACTCCCTGCACACGGTGACGCCACCATCGGCACACCGTCGCGAATCCGCCGCGAACTGACCGGCGAACGGGCCGGCCGGCTGCCGCAACGGCTGGCGTGATCGGCCGATCGTGTTAAGGTCTCCCGAAAATTTCGGATGCTGTATGGGGCTGCGATGACAGAGCACCGCCCGCTCGATCCACCCGCCTCCACCACCATCGCGACAATCGCCCACGACGTCGGCGTCTCGGTCGCCACGGTGTCCAAGGTCCTCAACGGACGCGGCGATGTCGCCCCCAGCACCAGAGCGCGCGTCGAGGCGAGCCTCGATCGCCACCAGTACCAACGCCGCGCCCGACGGCCCTCGACCAGCGGAGGGCGGATCGATCTCGTGTTCCACGAGTTCGACACCGGGTGGGCCATGGAGATCCTGCGTGGTGTCGAGGCGGTGACCGCCGCGGCCGGCATCGGGTTGTCCGTCGCTCAGCTCAACGGCGCGCACCGCCCTCCGGCCCGCTGGCTGGACGCGATCCTCGCCGACCGCCCGTTGGGCGTGGTGTTCGTCCTCTCCCACCTGGCCGAGGCACAACAGCAGCACCTGCGGCGTCAGGGCATACCGTTCGTCGTCGTCGACACCGACAGCGCGACCTCGGCCTCCGTACCCACCGTCGGGTCGAACAACTGGAACGGTGGCCTGCTGGCCGCCCGGCACCTCCTGGAGTTGGGGCACCGGCGGATCGCCATCATCTCCGGGCCGCCCGATGTGCTGTGCAGCCGGGCCCGCGCTGCCGGCTTCCAGTCGGCCCACGAGGAAGCCGGGCTCGTGGTCGACCGCGAGCTGATCCGCTACGGCAGCTTCTCCGCGGGAGCCGGGCACGCCCACGGGCTGGAACTGCTCCGCCTGCCGTCCCGACCCACGGCGATCTTCGCCGGCTCCGACATCCAGGCCATGGGGGTGCTCCGGGCCGCCCGCCAGTGCGGCCTGCGAGTGCCCGAGGACCTGTCGGTGATCGGGTACGACAACCTGCCGGTCTCCACCTGGACCGACCCGGCCCTCACCACGATCAACCAGCCGTTGCGCGACATGGCGGGCATCGCCACCCAGATGCTGCTCGACCTGACCAGGGGCAACGAGCCGGCGACCAGCCGGATAGACCTGGTGACCGAGTTGGTCGTCCGGGAGAGCACCGCACCCCCCGCCAGCCCGCACTGACCCGAGCCCCCTGCGAGGACCCGTGCCCCACGCCGCCACGCTCGACGAACTCCAGCGGTACGCCCCCCAGGTCGTCGAACCCGACGACTTCGACGAGTTCTGGCGCGACACCCTCGTCGAGGCGACCGCCCGGCCGGTGCTCGTCGACGTCCGTCCAGAGTCCACCGACCTGCGGCTGCTCGACTCCTGGGACGTCACGTTCGCGGGCTTCGGTGGCGACCCGGTCCGGGCCTGGTACACCCGCCCCGCCGGCGCGTCGGGGCCACTGCCCGCCGTCGTCGAGTATGCCGGCTACGGCCGTGGTCGCGGCCTGCCCCACGAGCGGCTGACCTGGCCGACGGCCGGGTACGCCCATCTGCTGATGGACAACCGGGGCCAGGCGGGTCAGTACGGCGCCGGAGACACCCCCGACCCGCACGGCGCACCCGGCGGGCCCTGGCCGGCCACCTGGGGAATCCTCGACCCGCGCGACTACCACTACCGGCGTCTGATCACCGACGCGGTCCGGGCGGTCGAGGCGGTCCGCTCCCTGCCGGGGGTCGACGCGACCCGGGTCGCCGTGGCCGGCAACAGCCAGGGCGGCGGCCTCGCCCTGGCGGTGGCCGGCCTGGTCGGCGATCTCGGCGCGGTGCTGACCACCGCGCCGTTCCTCTGCGACATGCGGCGGGCCGTCCAGCTCAGCGACCCCGCGCCGTACGGCGAGATCGCCCGGTTCCTGGCCGTGCACCGGGAGGCCGAGGACGCGGTGTGGCGCACCCTGTCCTACGTCGACGGGGTGAGCTTCGCCCGACGGGCGACGGCGCCGGCGCATTTCGGGGTCGGGCTGCGGGACACCGTCTGCCCGCCGAGCACCGGCTTCGCCGCGTACAACCAGTACGGCGCGGCGGCCGGGCTGCCGGTGCCACCCGCGCGCGAGATGCACGTCTACCCGTTCAACGGTCACGAGGGCGGCGAAGCCGTGCACGTCCGGCGTCAACTGCGCTGGCTCGCCTCGACGCTGCACCCGGCTGGTCCAGCCGGAACGTGAGCCCGCCGCCCGGCCGGGACCCGGGTCGCAACGCATAGTCGGGCGCCGATCTATTGCCGGTGTTAGCGATAACACGTTAGGGTGCGTCAGGCGAGGTGCAGGGCACACTTCCGCCCCGGCTCATCGATCTGTCGCCCCCGACCATCGATGACCGGTGTCCGCGATAGCGCCACGACCACCAGTGCAGACGTCCGGGTTCGTGGTCGTTCCGCGCGGCCCGCTCCCCCGCGTACCGCGTCCTGACGGCGACCGTCCTCCTGGTGGCCGCTGTCGTCGCGCACCCTCACCACCAGAGGAAGTCCCATGAGCAGTGCAACGCTCGGCCATCCCGTCCCTCCGTCACCCCCCACCACCGCGACGACGCCAAGGCCCCGACGAGCCCGCCTCTGGTGGGCGGCCCTGGCCGCCGTCGCCGCCGTGGCCGCGGCCGTACCGATCGCGACCGCTCCCGCCATCGCGGAATCCAACGGCGGCGTACGCGTGATGCCGCTGGGCGACTCGATCACCGACGGGTTCAACGTCGCGGGTGGCTACCGGATCGAGCTCTGGCAGCGGTTCATGTCCGGCAATTACCGGATCGACTTCGTCGGCTCCCAGTTCAACGGCCCGTCCAGCCTTGGCGACCACGATCACGAGGGCCACTCCGGCTGGACCATCGCCCAGATCGACGCCAACGTCGTCAACTGGTTGCGGGCCACGAATCCCCGGACCGTGCTGCTGCACATCGGCACCAACGACATGTACGGCGACACCTCCGGCGCCCCGGGTCGGCTGGCCACCCTTGTCGACCGGATCACCAACACCGCCCCCAACGCTGACGTGTTCGTCGCCACGATCATCCCGAAGTCCGGCGCGGACAACCAGGTCCGGGGGTACAACGCGGCGATTCCCGGAATCGTGCAGACCAGGGCCGCCGCCGGCAAACACGTCCACCTTGTCGACATGTACCGCGCCCTGACGCTCAGCGACCTGGCCGACGGGGTGCACCCCAACGCGACCGGCTACCGCAAGATGGCCATGGCCTGGTACGACGCTCTCCGGGCGGTGCCCGGCAGCATCGGCAGCAACAGTCCGCCGACCACCGGGCCGCCGACCACCGCGCCACCGACCACCGCGCCACCCACCACCGCGCCACCCACCACCGCGCCACCCACCACCGCGCCTCCGACCACGCCGCCGCCGACCACCCCGCCGCCGACCGGTGCGTGCCGGGTCACGTACACGGTCAACTCCTGGGGTAACGGTCTCACCGCGTCCGTCTCGGTGGCCAACACGAGCAGCACCCCCGTCGACGGTTGGGCGCTGGCGTTCACGCTGCCCAGCGGGCAGACCATCACCAACGGCTGGAATGCCAGCTACTCCCCGTCGAGCGGGGCGGTGACCGCCCGTAACGTCTCCTACAACGCGACGATCGCGCCGAGCACCTCTGTCGACATCGGCTTCCAGGCCACCCACACCGGGAACGCCGACCGTCCGTCCGCGTTCACCCTCAACGGCACCGCCTGCACCGTCGCCTGACGATTCCGTCGCGGTGCCGGGTCGCACCGGCCCGGCACCGCCCCGGCGAGAGATTATTGACGCGCCGTGTCGATCCGCGCGCCGCTCGTTCGACGTGGGGGTGCGAGGGCCGGGAGGCGGTCCCGCCGGACGAGGAGAACGCGATGTCGAAGTACATGCTGATCATGCGGGGCACCGACGAGACGAACGCGGCCATGATGGCCTCCATCGACGAGGCGATGGCCGCGACCGGCCGGTTCATCGAGGAGATGATGGAGGCCGGTGTGCTCGTCGCGGCCGAGGGGCTGGACGATCCGGGCCGGGGCGTCGTTGTCGACTTCAGCGGCGAGGCCCCGGTGGTCACCGACGGGCCGTACGGTGAGACCCGGGAACTGTTCGGTGGTTACTTCCTCCTCGATGTCGCCACCAAGCAGGAGGCGGTCGAGTGGGCCACGCGGATGCCGGCCGTCCGCGGGTCCCAGATCGAGGTCCGGCGGGTGGCCGAGGCCGACGAGGTCCCGCCCGGCAGCGAGAGCAACGGCCGGAGCTGATGGGTACGGCCGACGTCGAGGCCGTCTGGCGGGTCGAGTCGGCCCGGATCGTCGCCGCGTTGACCCGGTTCACCGGCGACTTCGGGCTGGCCGAGGACGCCGCGCAGGAGGCGGTGGCGGAGGCGCTGGTGTCGTGGCCGCGGGCCGCACCGGCCAACCCGGCCGGCTGGCTGATGGCCACGGCCCGGCGGCGGGCGATCGACGCGATCCGCCGCCGGGTCGCCCTACAGGACCGATACGCCCTGCTGGCGGCCGACCCGACGGTCGACGAGGACGTCGATCTCGACAGGATCGACGACGACGTCCTGGCGCTGATGTTCGTCAGTTGCCACCCGGTGCTCTCCCCGGCGGCCCGGGTGGCGCTGACCCTGCGCGTGGTCGGCGGCCTGAGCAGCGAGGAGATCGCCCGCGCGTTCGTGGTACCGGTGCCGACCGTGCAGGCGCGTGTCACCCGGGCCAAGAAGACGATCGCGGCGGCCCGGGTGCCGTTCGAGCTGCCGCCGGCCGGCGAGCGTCGGGCACGGCTGGGCGGTGTGCTCAGCGTCCTCTACGTGATCTTCACCGAAGGGTCGACGGCCACGTCGGGCGACCGGCTGGTGCGCCCGGACGTCGCGTCCGAGGCGGTCCGGCTGATCCGCACGCTGGCGGCGCTGCAACCGGACGAACCGGAGGTGCACGGCCTCCTCGCGTTGTGCGAGCTGACGGCCGCGCGCTTCCCGGCCCGGACCGCCCCGGACGGTTCGCCGGTTCTGCTCGCGGATCAGGACCGCCGGTTGTGGGACCTCTCGGCGATCCGCCGCGGGCTGGCCGCGCTGGCCAGGGCATCGACTCGCGGCCTCGGCCCCTACGGCCTACAGGCCACGATCGCCGCCATCCACGCCTCGGCGCCCTCGGTCGAGGAGACCGACTGGGATCGGATCGTGGTGCTCTACGAGGCGCTCGGCCGGGCCGCGCCCTCGCCGGTGGTCGAGCTCAACCGGGCCGTCGCCGTGGCCATGGCCTCGGGTCCGGCGCAGGCCCTGACCATCGTGGACGAGCTGATCGCCGCGAACCGGCTCCCCGGCTCGCACCTGGTCCCGACCGTACGCGGTGAGCTACTGACCCGCCTCGGCCGGCGACCGGAAGCGCGCGCCGAGCTGGAGCTGGCGGCCCGGCTCTGCGCCAACCAGCGCGAGCGCTCGGTGCTCCTGGGTAAGGCGGCGGCGCTGAGCTGACGTCGGCAGCACGGCCGGGCAGCCACAGCGGATGGCGAGCGCCGAGCTAGACGGTCATGAGTCCGTCGCGCGGTAGAGCCGGCTGACGGTCTCGGCCACACAGACGGGCTTGCCGCCGCTGTCACTCTCCACGGTGACCGTCGCGACCAGCTGGACGCCGCCGGTCACCGGGGACACCTCGGCGATTGTCGCGGCGGCGCGGACGGCGGCGCCGACCCGCACCGGGGCGGGGAAGCGCACCCGGTTCAACCCGTAGTTGACCCCCATCGCCACCCCCTCCACCCGGTAGAGCCGGCCGGCCAGCGCCGGCAGCAGCGACAGCGTCAGGTACCCGTGGGCGATGGTCCCGCCGAACGGCCCCGCCGCCGCCCGCGCCGGGTCGAGGTGGATCCACTGGTGGTCGTCGGTGGCGTCGGCGAAGAGGTTGACCCGACTCTGCTCGATCCGTTCCCACGGACCGGGTCCGAGGGTCTCGCCGACCGCGCTGGCCAGTTCCTCGAACGAGCTGAAGACTCTCATGTCAGGTCTCCCTGGGACTAGAAGGCGTTGACGCCGGTGAGCGCGCGTCCGATGAGGAGTTGCTGGATCTGACTGGTGCCCTCGTAGAGGGTGGCGACCCGGGCGTCGCGCAGGTACTTGCCGACCGGGTACTCGTCGATGTAGCCGTACCCGCCGAAGACCTGGACCGCGTTGTTGGCCGCGCGGACGGCGGCCTCGCTGGCGAAGAGCTTGGCCATCGACGCCTCGGTGGCGAATGGCTGGTCCCTGTCGATCAGGTCGGCCACCTGCCACACCAGCAGCCGGGCGGCGGCGGTGTCCACGGCGATCGCGGTGAGCAGTTGTTGGACGAGTTGGTGCCCCGCGATGGGCTTGCCGAACTGGGTGCGCTGCCCGGCGTAGCCGACCGCCGCGTCGAGGCAGCCCTGGGCGATGCCGACGCATCCGGCCGCCACCGACATCCGGCCCTTGGCGAGGGTGGCCAGGGCCAGCCGGAACCCGCCGCCCTCGGCGCCGAGGCGGGCCGCGTCGGGGACGCGTACCTCGTCGAGGCGTAGCTCGCCGGTGGCCTGGCCGCGTAGGCCCAGCTTGCCGTGGATCTCCCGGCGGACCAGCCCCGGGCTGTCGGTGGGCACCAGAAACGCGGTGACGCCGCGGTGCCCCGGGCCGCCGGTGCGGGCGAAGACCAGCGCGACGTCGGCGGTGGTGCCGTTGGTGATGAAGGTCTTGGTGCCGGTGAGCAGCCAGTCGGTGCCGTCGCGGACCGCGCGGGTCCGCAGCGCGGCCGCGTCCGAGCCGCTGTCCGGCTCGGTCAGCGCGAAACAGCCGAGCGCGGTGCCGGCGCAGAGTCGGGGCAGCCACTCGGTCCGCTGCTCGGCCGAGCCGTGGGCGGCGATCGACTTCGCGACAAGCCCGAGGGAGACCGACACGATGCCACGCACCGCCGAGTCGCCCCGGCCAAGCTCCTCCAGGACCAGGCAGTACGCGAGGTGGTCGCCGCCGGAACCGCCGTCGGCCTCGGCGATGGTCAGCCCCAGGAAGCCCAGGTCGCCGAGCATGCCGACGATGGCGGGGTCGACCGACTCGCGCCGGTCCCAGGCGGCGGCGTGCGGCGCCAGCTCGCGGTCGGCGAACTCGGCGGCCAGCTGGCGGACCGCGGCCTGCTCGGCGGAGAGGGTGAGGTCCATGGCCTTCAAACTAGCGGTGATAGTTTATGCCGTCCAGAGCGGACCGTCGACGGCTCCCCGGTCACCGGTCCGAGGCCAGGCCGGCGTGCCGCTCGCCCGCGAACGCGCGGGCCAACTCGGTCCGCGAGCGGATGCCGAGGCGGTGGAACACGTTGCGCAGGTGATGGTCGACAGTGCGGATCGAGAGGAACATCCGGGCCGCGATCTCCCGGTTGGTGGCACCCTCCGCGACCAGCTCCGCGATCCGCAGTTGCTGGCCGGTCAGCAGCCGCGCCGCCGGCAGGTCCGGCGGACCGACCGACTCCCCGGCGGCCCGCAGCTCCGTGGTGGCCTGCTCGGCCCAGCACGCCACGCCGAGCAGGGTGAACATCTCCCGGGCCCGGTGCAGGTGCGTACGCGCGTCGCGCGGGCGTCGGCTGCGCCGCAGTTCCTGGCCGAAGAGCAGCTCGGTGCGGGCCAGCTCGAACGTGCCGGCCTCCGTCGGGTGCAGCCGCAGCGCCGCCTGGAAGTGGTGTTCCGCCTCGGCACTTCCCCGGGGGGCGAGCAGCGCGTGGCAGCGGGCGGACAGGGCCCGGCGCAGCGGGCTCGCCGTGCTGCTGGCCCACCTGTCGAACACGGTGAGCGCGGCGGCGGCCGCCGGTCGGTGTGCCAGGTGCGCCGCCGCCTCCACCAGATACGGCGTCGCCATCACCTGCACCAGGACCTGACCTCGGCCGGTGCCGAGCCGGGCCAGCGACGCCAGCCGGTCCGCGGCCTCGGCGTGCCGTCCATCGATGAGGTCGAGCACCGCCAGCGCCCACCCGGCGAGCGCGTGCGGACGGCTGCCGGGCGTCGGCGACTCGCCGATCTCACGGATCTGCCGCAGGCTGGTGTCGCGGTCGGCCCGGATCGCGGCGAGCACGGCGAGCATGCCCAGGTGGACGTTGGCGCAGTTGACCTGACCCGAGGCGCGGGCGACCCGCAACCCGTCGCGGGAGGTCTCCGCCGCCGCCTCGTGCCGGCCCTGCCAGTACTCGGCGACCGCCCGCAACTCCAGCGCCCGGGGCAGCATTGACAACTCGCCCCGGTCCCGGGCCAGCGCGACGGCACGCTCGGCGAGCCGGTGCGCCGCGCCGTCCACGGCCACCACCAGGCCGGCCGCCGCCGCACAGGTCAGCGCGGTGGGGGTCACCGCCGACCCGCTCAACCGGGACCCCAGCACGACGGCGCGGCGCAGCGTGGGGCCGGCCCGCTCGTGGTCGCCCCGCAGGGTCGCCGCCACCCCGGCGACCAGACTGCCCATCAGCTCCATCGCCGGCGGGTCGGTCGGCCGTCGCAGGGCCAGCGCCCGACGGCCGACCTCGGCGTACCGGTACTGGTCGCCGGCGAAGCAGACGGCCTCGCCGGCCCGTACCAGCCCGGACAACGCCAGCGCCCGGTCGGTGTCGGCCACCGCCGCGGCCGCGGCCAGCAGTCGGGCCGACGCATCCGACGCCGCGCCGCACCGCAGCTCCAACTCACCGCGCAGCAGGTCGGCGCGGCCCCGCACGGCCGGGTCCGTGGACACCGCGCGCAGGCGGTCGAGCAACTGCCGGGCCACCTCGGGTTGCCCGCCGACCCAGGCACAGTGGGCGGCGCTCACCAGCCGGGCGGCCGTCTGGGCCGGATGATCGCTGAGGTCGGCGGCCCACCGCAGCGCCGCCGAGGCGACGGCCCAGCCGCCGGCTCCGCCCGAGGCCGCCTCCTCCAGCTCCGCGGCCAGGGCCGGATCGGCGCCCGCCGTGGCGGCGGCGAGGTGCATCGCCCGGCGCAGCCGCTGCCCGTCGGCGACCAGCACCCCGGCGAGCAGCCGGTGTGCGGCGCGGCGCTCGGCGAGTGGCGCGCTGGCCGCGATCATCGTGCGGACCAACGGCTGCGGAAAGGTGACGCCCTGCGGCTCGACGCGGACCAGTCCGGCGACCTCCGCGGGAGCGAGCGCCTCGACCTCGGTGCCGGCGGCGCCGGCGGCCCGGATCAGCGTGCCCGGCGCACCATCCTGGTCGAGCGCGGCGAGCAGCAGCATCCGCCGGGTGTCCGGCGGCAACCGGTCCAGCCGGGCCCGGTACGCGCGGCCCAGCGCACCGTCCTCCGGTGGCGCGGCGGGCAGCGGCTCCTCGCCCCGCCACTGTGCCGGGCTGAGCACCTCGGCGAGGTCCACCAGGGCCTGCGGATTGCCGCCGCCGATCGCGGCCAGGGCGGTCACCACCGACGCGGCGGGTCGCTCGGGCAGCCGGTCGGTGAGGAGGGCGACGCTGCCGCGCTGGTCGAGCGGCCGGAGGCGGTGCGCCGGCACCCCGTCGACAGTGACCCCGACGTCCGCGGTGAGCAGGACGACAACCGGTAGGCGTCGCAGCCGGCGGGCCACGAAGGCCAGCACCTGTCCGGTCAGCGGGTCGCCCCGGTCGACGTCGTCCATCGTGACGAGCAGCGGTCGGTCCCGTGCCGCGTCGGTGAGCATCCCGAGCACGGCCATCGACAGGGCCAGCCGGCGGTTGGCCGGGCAACCGTCCCCGCGCAGCGCCCGCCGGAGCAGGTCACGCTGCGGCGTTGGCAGGGCCGCGGCGTGGCGCAGCACCGGGTCGAGCAGTCGTTGCAGACCCGCGTACGGCAGCGCGGCCTCCTCGGCCAGTCCGCTCGCGGCGAGCACGGTGCAGCCCACGGCGTACCGGTGGGCGTGGCCGACAAGCGCGGTGCGGCCTGAGCCCGGTTCACCGTGCAGCAGCAGGGCACCGCCGCCGTTGGTCACGCCGTCGAGCAGGCACCGGACGGCGCGGCACTCGTCGTCCCGGCCACGCAGCACGGTTAGTTGCACTCTCGATGCAGTAACCATGCCTGCCAGTGTCACTCATCGGTAACCGAATGGAAAGAGGGTCGATATCGGGCCGAGCCGGAATCAGTCGGCCGCGACCTCGGCCAGCAGCGCACCCACCGTCCGGGTCATCACGCCACGGGCCTGGTCCACGCCCAGCCCGAGGCCGTAGCGCAGCATCGACCAGGCCGGCCACATGCTCGCCGCCACCAGCGCGCTGAGCAGCTGCTCCCGACCAGGGCCGGCCTGGGTCAGCTCGACGGCGAAGAGTTCCTCGACCTCGTCGCGCACCCGGTCGATGTGCTTGAGGCGGTTGCGGTGCAGCTGGTCGGAGACCGGCTCGCGCATCTGGGCGGCCCGCGCCGACGGCGCGATGAGCTGGAGCAGCCGGGCCCGCTGCCGGCAGTACGCGTCGACCCGCTTCGCCAGCGGCAACCGGGGCGAGATCGGCCGGTAGGCGGCGTCCTGCTGACGGAGCACCTCCGCGCCGCTGGCCTCGAAGAGCGTCTCCATGTCCTTGAAGTTGGTCCAGAGCGTCCGCAGCGAGATCCCGGCCCGCTCGGCGATGCGTTCCCCGGTCGGGCGCAGGTCCCCCTCACCGATGAGCGCGAGGTGGGCCTCGACGATGGCCGCCCGCGTGCGCTCGGCCCGAGCGGTGCGCCCGTCGACCCGGCTCGCGACCTCGACCCCGTCCATCCGCCCCCGCCCTCTCACCGCCACGGCGCCTCCTGACGCACCGCCGAGTCTAGACAGGCGGTGATCAGCGGGCCCGGGCCGACCGCCGGCGTGCTCATCCGGCCCGGCCGCTCGGCGCGAGGCCGCCGTCACAGGCGACGGTCCGCCCGGTGCCGCACCCGATGACGGCTCGAACCACGAGCCAACCTGAATATGCATTCACGGTGCAGATAGTAGGAGCGCTAATCGGTGTCGGTCAACGTCTCGGACCGCCGCCCGGCACACCGCGCCACCGCGCGCGCAGCGTCCGACCGGACGTGGTCACGCGGGGACCACGCCCGGTCGGACGGCGGCGCTACGGGTCCTCAGGAGACGGTCGGCACCCCGTTCGCCGGCGGCGCGACCGCCGCGGCGGTGTACTCGTTGACCGGCCCGTCCGCCTCGTCGGTCTCGTACGCCGGCCCGAAGTAGCTCTGCACTCCCCCGGTCACCCGACTCAGCCGCTGACCGCCGTACCCGGAGTGGTCCTTCGCGGAGAAGCGCAGCGGCACGAGCCCGGGGCCCTGGAAGCCGCCCTTCTGCACGGCCTCCAGCACCTTCTCGCGGGTGAGGTCCTTGCCGGCGGCGAGCAACGTCTGCACGAAGAGGTAACCGACCGACATCCCGTAGACGGTGTTGCCGTCGAACGGCGCGTCCCCGTTGTGCTCCTTGTTGATCCTGGTGAAGAGCTGGATCCACGGGTTCGCTGTGTCGTTCTGCATCGGCAGGTAGTTGGTGCCCACCATGCCCTCCAGCAGCGGGGCGGCGGCGCCGAGCTGCTTGGCCAGGGTGGGGTGGTCAGCGCCGACGTTGGAGACCAGCCACTGCGGCTTGAAGCCCAGCCGCGCGGCGGTGCCCACGGAGAGCGCGGTGAAGCCGGGCACGGTGGCGAGCACGACGACCTGACACCCGGCCGCCTTGAACGCGCCGATCTGCGGCGCCACGTTGGTGTTGCTGGTGACGTACGTCTGCTTGACCGCCACGGCCGCGGCCCCGAGCACCTTCTCCACACCGGCCAGGCTGTCCCGGCCGAAGTCGTCGTCCTGGCCGAGGAAACAGAGCTTCTGCCCGGCCAGGCTCGTCTTCGCGTAGTTGGCCAGGATCTTGCCCTCGACCGTGTAGTCCGGGTTGAAGCCGAACGTGCCGGGATACTTGTCCGGCTGGTCCCAGCTGCGGCTGCCGGAGGCGACGAAGAGGTCCGGTACCCGGTTGCTCTTCAGGAAGTCGAGCACCCCGGTGTGCGTCGGCGTGCCGAGACCGTTGAGGACGGCGAAGACCTTGTCCTGCAGGACGAGCTGGCGCACCACCTGCTGGGTGTTCGCCGGGTTGTAGCCGTCGTCCATGATCTTGTAGGTGATCTTCCGACCGTGCACGCCACCGTTGGCGTTGACGTAGTCGAAGTACGCCTTCGTCGCGGGAGCGATCTTCGAGTAGCCGGCCGAGGCCGGCCCGGTCAGCGGCATGTGGGTGCCGACGACGATCTCGGCGTCGGTGACGCCCGGCACCGACGCCCCGCCGGGACCGGAGCCGTCGTCACCGCTGCAACCAGCGGCGGCGGCCAACAGGGCGATGGTGCTGGCGATCGCGAGACCACGTTGTGCCAAACGGTGCATGGAGAACACCGACCTTTCTCGGTCCGGTTCTGAGGGAACGGTGTGGGTGGTGGTACGCCCGACCGGGGCCGGGCTCGGGGCAGCTCAGGAACGCCGGGCCCGCAGGCGCCGACCAAGACGGGACAGCAGTCCCTGTACGCCACCGGGTGCGGCGATCATGACGACGATCAGGGTGAGGCCGAAGATCGCCAGCGGCAGGTTTCCCTCCAGCCGCTGCGCCACCGCGGGCGAGAGCGTGAGCAACTCGGTCGCGGAGTGGGTGAGGTCGGGCAGGGCGACAAGCAGGACGGCCCCCCAGAGCGCGCCGCTGAGCCGGCCGAGACCGCCGATCACCACGGCCATCAGCAGGAACAGCGACAGGGTCAGCGAGAACGCCCCGGGCGAGACGCTCTGCGCGAGCACCGCCAGCAACGCGCCGCCGAGCCCGGCGGTGGCGGCGCTGACCACGAACGCGAGGACCTGGGTGCGGGCCACGTGGATGCCGGCCAGGCGGGCCGCCACCTCGTCGTCCCGAACCGCCCGGAAGGTACGTCCGTACCGGCTGCGGATGAGGTTGGCCAGCAGCAACAGCGCGAGCAGGGTGGCCGCGCCGGTGAGCCAGAGCTGCCACCGCTCGTAGGGGAAGTACGGGCCGAGCGACATCGGCGGCGGCTCCACCGGCACCGACAGCCCCTGCTCACCGTTGAAGACGCCGTCGAAGGTGACGGCCAGCGCCGGCACGACGACGGCCACCGCCAGGGTGACCCCGGCCAGGTAGGGGCCGCGCAGCCGGGCCGCAGCCACCCCGACCACCGCGCCGACCGCGACGGTGCTGACGATCGCCGCCCCCAGCGAGAGCGGCAGCAGCCAGCCGCCGGTCATCCCCCGGTCGGCGAACGCGTTCTGGCACAGCGCCACGGTGTACGCCCCGGTGGCCATCAACGCGCCGTGCCCCAGCGACAGCTGACCGTTGAGTCCGGTGAGGACGGTCAGGCCGGCGGTCGCGCAGAGGTAGGCGGCAACCGTGGCGAGCTGGAAGTTACGGAACGGCTCGACGGCGTAGCTGACCCCGACCAGCAGGAGCCCGACGACGAGCGCGATCGCAAGGTGGCGCAGCACTGTCGAGCCGCGACGCCGGTCGACGGGTCGGCCCGCGTCGACGAGCTGCTGTTTCGGCGGCACTGCCGCCCTCGTGGCGCTCACACCCGCCTCGCCGCGACCGGGGCGAACAGCCCACCGGGCCGGACCAGCAGCACCGCCAGCAGCAGGACCAGCACCGCGAGCGGCGTCAGGTCGCTGCCGGCGTAACCGCTGACGTAGGAGAGCAACAGACCCACCACCAGGCCGCCGACCACCGCCCCCGGCGGGCTGTCCAGCCCACCGACCACCGCCGCGGTGAACGCCGAGACGAACACCAGGTCCATCGCGTGCGGGTGCAGCCCCAGCTCGGTCGGCATGACCAGCATGGCGGCCAGCGCGCCCACCCCGGAGGCGAGCGCCCAGCCGAGGGTCAACATGCCACCGACGTTGACCCCGAGCAGCCGGGACACCTCGGGGGCGAAGGCCGCCGCGCGCATCCGCAACCCCACCGGGGTACGGGCGAACATCCAGGCCAGGCCGCTGACCACCACCGCAATCGTGGCGAAGACGAACAGGTCGTACGGCGACAGCACGGCCACCCCGCCGACGGTGAGCGCGGACCGGCTGAACGGCGCCTCGGCGGGGCGGAACTCGTTGCCGTACACCATGCCCAGCACGGCCTGGATCAACAACACCAGCCCGAGTGCGACGATCACGGGGTTGAGCGGTGAGGCGTGGTCGACGTGCCGCATCACGACGCGGTCCACAAGCGCGCCGAGCAGCAGCCCGGCGACGATCGCCACCACGAAGCCCAGCCAGTAGGAGCCGGTCGCGGTGCTGACGGTGTAGGCGACGTAGGCGGCGGCAACGGCCATCGCGCCCTGGGCGAAGTTGACGACCCGCGCCGCCCGCCAGATGAGCACCAGGGCCAGCGCGAACGCGGCGTACACCGCGCCCCGGGACAGGCCGTCGATGGTGAGGAAGACGAAGCGGTCCAACAGTCCTCCCTCCGGAAGACGAGGTGGTGGTCAGAAACCGAGGTACGCGTGGCGCAGGTCGACGTCGTCACGCAGCTGCGCCGCCGGGGCGGCGATCACCACCCGACCGAGGGACATCACGACGCCCTGGTCGGCGACGGCGAGCGCGCTGCGCACGTTCTGCTCGACCAGCAGAACGGTCAGGCCGGTGCGGTCGCGCAACTGGCGGAGCAGGGCCATGGTCCGGGCCACGACCCGCGGCGCCAGGCCGAGCGACGGCTCGTCGAGCAGCAGCAGGCGGGGTCGGCCGACGAGGGCCCGGCCGAGCGCGAGCATCTGCCGCTCACCGCCGGAGAGCTGGTGGCCGAGGTGCCGGCGACGTCGGGCCAGCGGCTCGAACAGGTCGTAGACCTCGTCGAGGGCACGCCCCGCGTCGGCCCGGTCGCGCCGCCACAACCCGCCGAGCCGCAGGTTCTCGTCGACAGTCAGCTCACTGATCACGCCCCTCCCCTCCGGGACGTGCGCCATGCCGCGTCGAACGAGCTGCTCCACCGGCGTACCGCGCAGGTCCTCCCCGGCGAGGATCACCTGGCCGGCGGCCGGGCGGATCATGCCGGAGAGCGCGCGCAACAGGGTGGTCTTGCCGGCGCCGTTCGCGCCGACGACCGCGGCGATGGTGCCGGCCGGAACGGTGAGGTCGATGGCCCGCAGCACGGGCGCGGCGCCGTAACCCGCCACCAGCCCGCGCACGACGAGCAGGTCGGCCGCGCTCACGGGGAGACCTCCTCGACGGCGGCGCCGAGGTAGGCATCCGTGACCGCCGGGTCGTCGCGGATCTCGTCCGGGGTGCCGGCGGCGATCACCCGGCCGAAGTCGAGCACCACGAGTTCGTCGCAGACCGCCATCACCAGGTCCATGTGGTGCTCGACGAGCAGCACCGCACAGGGGTCGTCGTCGCGCCGGGGCAGCTGCCGGACCAGCTCGGCCAGCTCGGCGATGTCGTCGGCGCCGAGGCCACCGGCGGGCTCGTCGAGCAGCAGCAGCCGGGGCCGGGCGGCGAGCGCGCGGGCCAGGGCGACCCGCTGGCGTACGGCGAAGGGCAGGGTGGTCGGCGCGGCCTCGGCGTGCTCGGCGATCCCCAGGTCGTCGAGGATGTCCAGGGCGTGCCGACGGAGCCGGCGCTCGTCGCGGTCGCTGGCCGGCAACCCGAGCAGCGCCGGTACGAAGCCCGCCCGGGCGGTGTGCGAGGCGCCGGTCATCACGTTCTCCAGCACGGTCAGACCGGCGAAGAGGCCGGTGCCCTGGAGGGTCCGGGCGATGCCGAGCCGGGTCAGCCGGTGCGGCCGTGGCCGCAGCGGTCGGCCGTCGAGGGTGAGCGAGCCCGTCTCCGGAGCGACGAACCCACAGATCACGTTGAACAGCGTGGTCTTGCCGGCGCCGTTGGGCCCGATCACTCCCACCACCCGGTGGGGTGGCACCCGCAGGGAGACGTCGTCGAGGGCGGTGAGGCCGCCGAAACGGACGCCGATGTGGTGCAGTTCGAGGCCGCGCTCCATCACCCATCCCTCTGTCGTGGCGGGTGTTTATTTACACTCGCAGTGTACGTTTCTCGGGTATCGCGTCAAGACCTTCAATGGCCCTTCGTGCACGTCGACGGGGCGGCCGCCACCGGCGACCGCCCCGCGACCACGCTCAGGCGCTGGGACAGGTGTTGCGATACTCCTCGATGGCCGAGCCGCTCGGGCCGGGGCACAGGAACTGCTCGTAGCGGGTGTCGTCGTCGACGAACCGCTTCAACCAGGCCACCATCTGCCGGGCGGTCGGCGTGTTCGTCGTCTGCGGGAAGAAGTGACTCGCCCCGTTCAGCTCCAGGTACGCCTTCTCGGCGGAGGCCGGGATGCTGTTGTAGAACGGCACCGAGTGCGTCGCGACCGGCGCGACGGTGTCACTCTCGCCACCGATGATCAGCGTGGGCACCTGCAGCTCGGACCAACTCTTGTCGGTGTTCCACGGCGCGAGCGGCACCGCGGCCTGCAACGACGGCCGCGACGAGGCCGCCTCCAGGGTGCCCCCGCCACCCATGGAGTGACCGGCGACCGCGAGCCGGCTGCTGTCGATCCGGGTACGCACCGAGCTGCGCTGGGTGAGGTAGTCCAGCGCGGCGAGCAACTGCCGGCCCCGGCTGTCCGGCTGGTCCAGCCGGGTGTTGGTCTCGATGCCGATCACCACGAACCCGTGCGAGGCGATCCGCGGCCCCAGCCAGCTGATGCTGGACCAGGCCGCTGTGTAACCGGGCGAGATGGCGATGGCGCCGAAGGTGCCCTCGCTGGTGCTTGTCGGGTAGTAGATGACACCGCCGCCGAAGCCGGTGACGCTCAGCGACGACACGCTCTGCGAGGCCGTGGCGAACGGGCCGCGGCTGGCCTCCAGGATCGCGGTGGTCGGGGCCGGGCCCCGCTCGTACGGGCCAGCGGCCTGGGCGGCACCGGTCGGGCCGGCGAGGACGCCGCCGGCGACCAGGACGGCGGCCACCGCGAGCCGGGTTGCGACGGAACGGGGACGGGTGGTGGTTGGTGAGGACACGTCGGGCACTCCCTAGGGTCGAGGGATATCGACGTACGTCAGTTTTGGCCGGTCCACCGGTCCGCGCATCGGCGAAATCACCAGTTCCGGCGCAGGTTGCCGGGATCGGTCGTGTTTCGACCCTCTGACCAGGGGTAGCAGGGCAGGCGCCGGCCCGCACACGCGCCACGGAGAGGTTCATTCAGTGGATTCCAGCAAGCCCGCCGAGGCGGTCAAGAACGCAGTGAAGACCGCCTCAGGAAAGATCGCCGACGCCCTCACCCCGGATGTCCCCGGTGCGCCGGGGAGCGCGCCGCCGCCCCTCGCGGAGCCGACGACGCCGCACGACCCGCTGCCACCGAAGCCGGAGCAGGGGGCACCGCAGACGCGGACGCCGACCGGCGCGGAGACCGGCGCGCCGACGACCGCGAAGGGCCAACAGGGGGCCTACCTCACGACCGCGAACGGAGCGCGGCTACGCGACACCGACCACTCGCTCAAGGCCGGCCCGCGCGGCCCGGTGCTCCTCCAGGACCACCACCTACGCGAGAAGATCACGCACTTCGACCACGAGCGCATCCCGGAGCGCGTGGTGCATGCCCGGGGCGCCGGTGCGCACGGCGTGTTCACCGCGTACGGCACCGCCGAGGCGGTCACCAGGGCCGGCTTCCTCAAGAAGGGGCGCGAGACCGACGTCTTCGTGCGGTTCTCCACAGTGCTCGGCTCGCGGGGCTCGGCCGACACGGTCCGCGACACCCGCGGCTTCGCCACCAAGTTCTACACCGACGAGGGCACCTTCGACCTGGTCGGCAACAACATGCCGGTCTTCTTCATCCAGGACGCGATCAAGTTCCCGGACATCATCCACGCCGGCAAGCCGCACCCGGACCGGGAGATCCCCCAGGCACAGAGCGCCCACGACACCTTCTGGGACTTCGTCTCACTGCACACCGAGGCGCAGCACCACACCATCTGGAACATGTCCGACCGGGGCATCCCGCGGTCGTACCGGACGATGGAGGGCTTCGGTGTGCACACGTTCCGCCTCGTCAACGAGGCCGGGGAGACGGTGCTTGCCAAGTTCCACTGGAAGCCCAAGCTGGGTGTGCACTCCCTGACCTGGGAGGAGGCCCAACTGCTCGGGGGCATGGACCCGGACTTCCACCGGCGCGACCTCTACGACGCCATCGAGGCCGGCGCGTACCCCGAATGGGAGCTCGGCATCCAGGTCTTTCCCGACACCGCGGAGGAGACCTTCGCCGACATCGACCTGCTGGACCCGACGAAGATCGTGCCGGAGGAACTGGCCGAGGTGCAGCCGATCGGGCGGCTGGTGCTCAACCGGACGCCGACGAACTTCTTCGCCGAGACCGAGCAGGTCGCCTTCCACCTGGGGCACCTGCCGCCCGGCATCGACGTGACGAACGACCCGCTGTTGCAGGGCCGGCTCTTCTCGTACGTCGACACGCAGCTCACCCGGCTGGGCGGGCCCAACTTCGCGCAGATCCCGATCAACCGGCCACACGCGGCGGTGAACGACATGCTGCGCGACGGCTTCCACCAGCACGCCGTGCACGCGGGCGTCGCCCCGTACCGGCCGAACTCGCTCGACGGCGGCAACCCGTTCCCCGCCGGGGACGCCGAGCACGCCTTCGTCGACGTGCCGGTCACCGTCGCACAGGCGCCGAAGGTGCGCGCCAACCCAGCCTCGTTCGACGACCACTACAGCCAGGTACGCCTGTTCTGGTCGAGCATGTCGCCGGTCGAGAAGGAGCACATCATCCGGGCGTACACCTTCGAGCTGGGCAAGTGCTACCACCAGGCGATCAAGGAGCGCCAGCTCCAGTGCCTCGCCAACATCGACCCGGTGCTCTGCGCGGAGGTCGCCACCGGGCTGGGTCTGCCCGCCCCGCAGCCGACCGTACCGCTCGCCGACGTCACGCCCAGCCCGGCGCTGTCGCAGGTCGGCCGGGAGTGGCCGAGTGACGGTCGGGTGGTCGGCATCGTCGTCGACCCGGACGGCGACCTGGACGGCGTCGACGAGGTCCGGCGGGCCGTGTTCGCGGCCGGCATGGTGCCGCTGCTGATCGCCCCGCACGGCGGCCTGGTGGGCGACATGCCGGTGCAGCGCACCTTCGCCACCGGCCGGTCCGTCGAGTTCGACGTGGTCCTGCTGGCCGGAGCGCCGGCGCCCGCGCCGGATGCCGTCCCGGCCCGCGACGCCAAGGCGGGTAAGCCGGGGCCGACCAGCGTCGATCCCCGCGTGCTGCTCCTCGTCGAGGAGTGCTGGCGGCACGCCAAGGCGGTTGGCGCCTGGGGCGCCGGCGTCACAGTGCTGGAGCAGGCCGGGGTGGTTGGCACGCCCGGCGTCGTGACGGCGGATTCGGGTGCCGAGGCGCTGGCGGCCGTGCAGCAGTTGATGGCCGCGCACCGGGTGTGGGAGAGGTTCCCCGCCACTGTCGCCTGACCCACCTGCCGAGGGGCTGTCCTTCCCGCACCGGGAAGGGCAGCCCCTCGGGCAGTCCCGGGGCCGACGAGTACCACCCCGGACTCGAGGGACGGCCGCCTCGGTCAGTCGCTCGCCGTCAACTCCGGGTCCAGCGCAGGTCGTTCGTACCGGCGTCGCAGCCGCGTTGTTCGATAAGCGCGCCGTCCGCGGTGCTCTGGTCGACCGCGCCCAGGCACAGTCCGCTGTGCGCGTTGACCAGGTGGCGGTCCGCGGTGAGGGTGAACTGCTGCGCCGGGGTCGTGTTGCAGGTGGTGAGTTGGATTGCCGCACCGACGTCGCTGGAGGCGCCGAGCACGTCCAGGCACCGGCCGCCGAGCTGCACGCTGCCGTCCGGTCGCGTCGCCCAGAGCTGGTTGGCGGCACGGTCGTCGCGGCAGTCCCAGAGCCGGAGCCGGACCGGATCGGGTGACTGCGGCGTCGCGACGTCCAGGCACCGGCTGCTCGCCACCCCGACGAGCCGGTAACCCGACCGGGCAGGTGGTGCGCTCGGCGTCGGTGACCCGCCGGTCGGGGGTCTGCCGGTCGGTGTGGCGCCGACCATCGCCGACGCCGGCCGGAACCCCGAGGTGACCTGCCGGAACTCGTCCACGCCCCAGGTGGCCTCGGGCGTGAACCAGGTGAGGCTGTAGCCCTTCCGGTCCGCGGTTCGGAAGGTGCGCTGACGGGCGTGCATCGTCGTGCCGCTGTCGCCGGTGTAGCGCCACTCCCAGTCGGCCGCCGCGAGCTGGTAGTTGACAGCGAGCAGCGCGATGCGGCGGTAGTCGCGGTAGCGCCCGACGACGGCGGGCTGCTTCTCGTGGCTGGTCAGCTCGGCCACCGGGTCGGTACGCGGCGCGTCGGTCTGGCTGACCACGAGCATCCGCGCACCGTCCGGCTCGTGGAACTCGACCTGCTGGCCCCGGCGGACGATCTGCCAGTCGCGCGGCGCCGGCACCGAGAAGCCGGTGCCGTCCCGGTAGACCGACCAGGCGATCGGCCGCGGTGCGGCGGCGCTCGGTGGGTCACCGGGCGTGGGGGTCGCGCCCGCCACGGCGGCCTGCGCCGGCTCGAACCCGCCGTCGCTCGGGCGCGGCGCGCGCCGGACGGCCAGCGGAATGCCGATCACCAGGCCGAGCGCCAGCACGACAGCGACCCCACCGAGCAGCCAGGTCCGCCGGCGGCGGCCGGTCGCGGGGCCGTCACCGTCCATCCCGGAGTCAGGCCCGGCCGGAGGTACGCCGTCGGTGCCGGACACGGTCGCCAGCGAGAGAGCGGTGGTCCCCGGTGGGCGCGTTCCCGCAGTGGGCAGTCCGGTGCCGTCGAGGGCCGCGCGGAGCAACCGCTCCGCGGTGTCGGCGTCCATCCGCTCGGCCGGGTCCTTGCGCAGGAGACCGGCCAACACCGGCGCGAGCGGTCCCGCGTGCCGTGCGGTGGGTGGCGGCTCGGTGACCAGCGCGGTGAGGCTCATCAGGCTGGACGGTCGGGCGTACGGCGACTGGCCCTCGACGGCGGCGTACAGGGTCGCGCCGAGCGACCAGAAGTCCCCCTCGGGACCCACCGTGCCGCGCATGGCCCGTTCCGGCGAGACGTACGCGGGCGAGCCCAGCACCACTCCGCTGAGCGTCAGGTTCACGTCCTCGACGGCGGTGGCCAGGCCGAAGTCGGTGAGCACGATCCGGCCGTCCGCGCCGACGAGGATGTTCGCCGGTTTGACGTCGCGGTGCATGATGCCGGCGCGGTGGGCGGCCCGGAGCGCGCCGAGCACGGACAGCCCGATGGCGGCCGCCCGCACCGGCGGGATCGGGCCGTCGGTGGTGATGGCGTCGTGCAGCGAACGGGACGGCACGTACTCCATCACGATCTGCGGGTCACCGTCGGCGCTCAGCAGCACGTCGAAGACCCGGACGACGTTGACGTGGTCGAGCCGCGCGATCGCCCGAGCCTCCCGGAGTGACCGGACTCGCAATTCCTGTCGCGCCTCATTGGTCAGGCCGGGCGGTGGGACGATTTCCTTGATGGCGACGTCCCGTTGCAGCATTCGGTCGCGGGCTTTCCACACTCGACCCATTCCGCCCTGGCCGAGAAGCCCCACGACGTCATACCGATCGGTAACAAGTAGCGGTAGCATCTGCGGCACCCGGAGAGGCTACCTGGCGTGCCGCGCGAACAATTCCGGGCAGTCGCAACGGGCACTTATGTGATCCGCCTCATTGCCGCCGGGACCGCCGATTCCGACGCCCGAGGCACCGTTTGTCAACCAGGAATTGGCCCTGTGTTCACAGTGGCCACTCGCCCGGTCGCCGCGGAGTCAGCCGATGTCGGCCAACAGTGGCAGCACCTCGTCGCCGAGCCGCTGGGCGAACTCGACCGGGTGCCGATCCGGCGTCACCTGCACCTCGCTCACCCCGAGCGCGGCGTAGTCGGACACCTCGGCGAGGAACGCGTCGGTGTCGTCAAGCGGCGACCGGTGGGCCACCACCGTCTTCTCGATGGTGTCGTAGTCGCGGCCCTCGGTGGCGCAGTGCCCGCGCAGCACGTCCAGCTTGCGCGCCACGTCGTCGCTGCCGCCGCGGCCGAACAGGTTGCAGGCGTCGGCATAGCGCGCCACCAGCAGCAGCGTCTTCTTCTCGCCCCCGCCGCCGATCATGATGGGCGGGTGCGGGCGGCGCAACGGCTGCGGCGAGTTGATGGTCTCGGCGAGCTGGTAGTGCCGTCCGTCGAACGGGCCGTCGTCGTCACTCCACATCTGCAGGCAGATGCGCAGCGTCTCCTCCAGCCGCTCGAACCGCTCGGCCACCGGGACCACCGGCACGCCCAGCCCGAGCTGCTCCCGCTCGTACCAGGAGGCGCCGATGCCGAGGCGGGCCCGGCCGCCGGAGAGCACGTCGAGGGTCGTCACGGTCTTGGCCAGCAACCCCGGGTACCGGTACATCACACCGGTGACCAGCACGCCCAGCGTCATCCGTTGAGTCTTCGCCGCGACGTAGCCCAGCGTGGTGTACGCCTCCAGCATCGGCTCCTCGGCGGCGAACACCGCGTCCATCTGGAAGAAGTGGTCCATCACCGTGAACGACGCGACGCCGGCCTGCTCGGCGGTGGTCGCCGCCTCCGCCAGGGTCGGGGCGATCGCTGTCGGTTCGGCCGGGACCGAATAGTTCCAGTAGTGCAGCCCGAGCTTCATGTTCGGCACCTCCGCACCGAGCCTAGGGGACGTCGCGCGACCTGTCTCGGAAGCGGTGGTCGGCAGCGAGCCAGAACCACCTGCGCGAAGCCACCCGTCCGGGGCGGTCACGTTGGCGACCCGTCATTGCCCGCGAGTCGGGCGGGCCGCGCGTCCATTACCGGTTCATGACAATTCGTGGATCAGGCGCGGATATCCGGCTGGCAGCTTCTGCTGAGTGATCCAACAGTTGTCTGCCCCCGAGTCCAGGTCCGCCGAAATGCGGCCCGCGGCGACGCGCGTCCGGTTTCGCCACCGGTACCGCACCGGGACCGCACCCGCCGGCCGACAGTCACAGCGGGCACAGTGGGCCGACACGGCGAAGGGCGTGTGCATCATTCTCGTCGTGCTGTGGCACGTCGTGGTCAAGGACTACCTGCAAATCGACTGGCACGTCGGCGTACCGGTGCCGGGCCTGTGGGGAACGCTGGGTGAGCAGTTCCTGCCGCTGCGGATGCCGCTGTTCTTCACCATCTCGGGCATCTTCGCGGCGAACGCCGTCCAGCGGCCGTGGCGGGTCGTCGCCCGCAGCCGGATCGCCGGGTTCCTCTACCTGTACGTCGTCTGGCTGCTGATCCACACCGCGGTCCTCGCCGCCGCTCCGCAACTGCCGACCGACCGCGCCACCTCCGCCCTCGGCCTGCTGGAGCAGCTCACCATCACGCCGTCCAACCTCTGGTACCTGTACGCGCTGGCGCTGTACTTCACAGTCGCCAAGGCGACCCGCCGGGCGCCCCGGGTGCTGGTCCTCGTACCCGCCGCGGCGCTGTCCGCGATCACCGCCGCCGGCCTGCTCGACACCCCGGGCAACCGGGCCGGCCTCTACCAGAACCTTGTCTTCTTCCTCGCCGGCCTGGCCCTGCGGCCGCAGATCGAGCGGTGGGCGGCCACCGCCAGCAGACGCCGCCTCCTGTTGACCTCGGGCGCCTACGGGCTCGCGCTCGCCGCCATGGCGGCGGCCGGCGCCCAGCAGTGGTTCGGCGTATGGACGGCGGTCTCCGTGCTGGCAGTGATCTTCGGCATAACCGCCGCTGCACGGCTGGCCCGGTGGTCGGCGCTCAGCGAACCGCTGGCTAGGCTCGGCCGCATCACACTGCCGATCTACGTCATCCACATGCCGGTCCTGGCCCTGCTGCACCGGCTGTTGCTCGTACCGGTTTCCGGGCTGGACCGGTCCGCCCAGGGCCTGATCGTGCTCAATTATCCGATTTTGCTGAGTGGACTGGTGATCGGTCTGAGCCTGGCCCTGCACCGCGGGCTGTTGGCGGTACACGCACGCTGGCTGTTCGCGCTCCCCGGCTCCCGCCGGGTGGGGGCGGCCGGATGAGCGCCCTGGCCGAGGCGGTGGTCGACCTCGGGGCGATCGCCGACAACGTGCGGGCCATCGCGTCGATCACGAACACCGACCTGATGGCAGTGGTGAAGGCGGACGGGTTCGGTCACGGCGCGGTGCAGGTGGCCCGTGCCGCGCTCCGCGCCGGCGCCCGTTGGCTGGGGGTGACCTCGGCGGCCGAGGCGCTGGCCCTGCGGGCGGCCGGGGTGACGGCGCCCACGCTGAGCTGGCTGCACCGGCCGAACGACGACTTCGGCGCGTTGATCGAGGCTGGCGTCGACGTCGGCGTGTCGACCACGACGCACCTGCACGCCGTCGTCGACGCGGCCCACCCGCTCGGCGTACCGGCGATGGTGCAGCTCAAGGCGGACACCGGGTTGTCCCGCAACGGGGCCGCCGGGGACGACTGGCCGGAGTTGGTCGGTTGGGCCCGCAAGTACGAGCGGGAGGGCGCGATCCGGGTACGCGGGGTGTGGTCCCACCTCATCGACGCGGACCTGCCGGGCACCCCGGAGTTGAACCGGCAGGTGGCGACCTTCGAGGAGGCGTTGCGGGTGGCCCGCAGGGCCGGCCTCGACCCGGATCTGGTTCACCTGGCCAACTCGGCGGCCGCGCTCCGCGCACCGCGGACGCGCTTCGACCTCTGCCGGATCGGGATCGCGCTGTACGGCGTGGACCCGTTCGGGGCGAGCGGTTCTGGCGAGTTCGGGCTGACCGCCGCGATGACGGTGCGCACGACTGTGGTCAACGTCAAGCGGGTGCCCGCCGGCACGAGCGTCTCCTACGGGCCCGAACACGTCACCGGCGCGCCGACCACACTGGCGCTGCTGCCGCTCGGCTACGCCGACGGGCTGCCCCGCGCCACCGGCGGTCGCGCCGAGGTGTGGCTCGGCGGCCGACGGTGTCCCATCGTCGGGCGCGTCGCCATGGACCAGTGCGTGGTCGACGCCGGGGAGCTCCCGGTGGCGGTCGGCGACCCGGTCGTGGTCTTCGGCCCCGGCGAGGGTGACCAGGCCCCACCGACGGTCGTCGAGTGGGCCCGTTGGGCCGACACGAACCCGCACGAGATCTTGACCGGGATCGGGCCCCGGGTGGCCCGCGACCACCTCCACGAAAGGGCACGGAATTCATGACGACCCGACTGGCAGTGCTGTACGGCGGGCAGAGCGGCGAGCACGAGGTGTCCCGCCGCTCGGCGGAGAGCATCCTCGCCAACCTGGACCGGGAACGGTACGAGGTCACCGAGGTGCTCATCGACCGGGACGGCGGCTGGCACGTCGGCGGTCGCCCGACGACACTCTCCCAGGCGCTGCGCGTGCTGCGCGCCCAGGATGTGGTGTTCCCAGCCCTGCACGGCCCCTACGGCGAGGACGGCACCGTGTCGTCGCTGCTGGAGTGGCTCGGCGTGCCGTACGTCGGCAACGGTGTCTTCGCCAGCGCCGCCGGCATGGACAAGGGTGTCACCAAGCGGCTCCTCGCGGCGGAGGGCCTGCGGGTCAGCCCGGGGGTGACCCTGCGTCCCGGCGAGGAGTTGTCGCCCGCCGACCGGCAACGGCTGGACCTGCCGGTCTTCGTCAAGCCGGCTCGGGCCGGTTCCAGCCTGGGCGTGGTCAAGGTGGACGAGTGGGCGGGCGTGCCCGCCGCGCTGGAGCAGGCCCGTCGGGTCGACCCGAAGGTGCTTGTCGAGCAGGGGGCGCGCGGGCGTGAGATCGACGTGGCCGTCCTCCAGTACCCGGACGGGCGGGTGCAGGCCGGTCCGCCGCTGGAGATCCGGGTGACCGGTCCCGGCTTCTTCGACTACGACGCGAAGTACGACGGCGGTGCGGCGTTCCAGATCCCCGCCCCGCTCGACGCGGCGACCACCGAGGTGCTCCAGGACCGGGCGATCCGCGCCTTCCGCGCCCTCGACTGCCGTGGCCTGCTCCGGGTCGACTTCTTCCTGCCCGCCGAGGGGTCACCCGAGCCCATCGTGAACGAGGTCAACACGTTCCCCGGTTTCACCGCCGCGTCGCAGTTCCCGCAGATCTGGGCGCAGGCCGGTCTCGGATTCGCGGCGCTGATCGACATCCTGATCGCCGGCGCGCTCGTCGACCAGGAGCGGAGCCGGCGCACCGGGCTGCCCCGGCAGGCTCGACCGGGCGACCTTGTGGAAAGTGGTGGTCAGCGCTCGGTCATTTGATCGGGCACGGCCGGGCCGGCCGGGCGCCGTCGGACCCGGTGACGGTGACCGGGGCGAAGCTCTCCGCCAGGCCGGTCCGGGCGGCGGCGTCGGCCACCGTGCAGATGACCTGGTCGGCCGCCTTCGGCGACAGGGTCCGCGCCGGGCCGGTCGTCCGCACCGTGAGCCCACCGGATGGGTTGGCCGCCGACGTCACACTGACCGGATCGAGCCCGGCCGGCACCTCGCTGGTGAGACCCTGGCCGCGTTCGTTCTCCCGCGGACCGGCCGCGAGCAGGGCGAGCGTCTTGGCGGGCGAGGCGTCCTCCGGTGCCGGACGGAGGACCAGCGCGAGTTCGCCCCGGGCGAGCAGGTAGAGCCCGATGCCCTGGGACGGGCCACTGACCGCGGGCCGACCGGTGATGACGTCGGTGGGCCGCACCCCGCAGCCCGTCGCGAGCAGCGTGAGCAGAACGCCTCCGGCGAGCAGCTCGCGTCGGGTCACCGGGCGCCTCCGACGTCCGCCGGGTCGCGGGGCAGGCAGAGGGTGAACACCGCGCCGCCGCCGGGGGTGTTGCCCGCGACGAGACTCCCCCGTCGTTCGCCGTGGCGGTGCAGGCGCGCGTTCTCCCAGGAGATGGCGAGCCCGAGGCCGCTGCCCTCGGAACGGGTCCGCGCGGTGTCGGCCTTGTAGAAGCGGTCGAACACGTGCGGCAGCACCGCCGGGTCCAGCCCCGGCCCCCGGTCGGCGACCTCGATGGTGACCCAGTCCGCATCCGCGCGCAGGCGTACGGACACCGGCTCGGCACCGTGCCGGAAGGCGTTGCCGACCAGGTTGGCGACGATCACGTCGAGCCGACGGGGATCGAGGCGGGCCACGACTCCGGGCGGCAGTTCGGCGCGGACCCGGTCGGCCCAGCCCCGGATCCGCAGGGTCGCGGTCACCGCCGCGGCCACGTCCACGTCGTCCAGGGCGAGCCGTGCGGTGCCGGAGTCGAACCTGCTGACCTCGATGAGGTCGTTGACCAGGTGGGTGAGGTTCTCTGTCTCCCGACTGACCAGCCGGGCGGCCCGGCCCGCGTCACCGGGCAGGTGCTCCGCCTCCTCGTCGAGCACGTCGGTGACCGCCGTCATCGCCGCCAGTGGCGTACGGAGTTCGTGCGAGACGTCGGCCACGAAGCGGCGGGCGTCGGACTCCATCCGCCGCAGCTCCCCGACCTGCCGCTCCAGCGTCCCGGCGGTGTCGTTGAAGGTCCGCGCCACGTCGGCCAGCTCGTCGGCGCCCCGGACGGTCAACCGGGTGCTCAGGTCGCCCTCGCCCAGGCGGCGGGCGGCCCGGCCCAGGTCGCGGACGGGTCGCAGCACACCGCGGGCGGCCAGCAGGGCCAGCAGGACGGCGAGGACCAGGGACAGCGCGCCGGTCTGCCACGCCCGGGTGGCGAGGCGGTTGATGCTCTGCTGCTCGGGCACGAGGTTGCGCACCGAGTAGACCTCCAGCCCGGACGGCCGGGACGGGACGCCGGGCCGGTCAATGTCCAGTTGGGTGCCGATGAGCAGCCAGGGCTGCCCGTCGAACGAGACCCGTTGCCAGGCGATCCGGCCGTCGCCGACCTGCTCACGCAGCTCGGGGGTGAGCGGGTCGGCGACCTCCGCGCCACCCTGTGACCGCATGCCCCGGTAGACGACCACCGCGAAACCCTCCCGGTCGGAGAGCCGCTGGGCCAGCAGGTCGAGGTCACCCTGGGTCGGCGGAAGCTGGACGATCGGGTAGACCTTGGTGAGTTGGTCGGTCAGCGACATCACGGCGGCGTCCTGCGCCTGTTGCAGGATGACGGTGCGGGCCTGGACGTAGCTCCCACTGGCCACCACCGCCGTCGTGGTCACGCCCAGCAGCGCGAACGTCAACAGCAGCCGGAGCCGCAGGCCCAGGACGCGGGCACTGGCCCAGCGGGTCACAGCGGCCCGAACCGGTAGCCGAAACCGCGCACGGTCTGGATGAAGACCGGCGCCGACGAGTCGACCTCGATCTTGGCGCGCAACCGCTGGACGCACGCGTCAACGAGTCGGGAGTCCCCGAGATACCCGTGTTCCCACACGGCCTCCAGCAGTTGCTGGCGGCTGAGCACCTGGCCCGGCGTCTGCGAGAGTTCGAGCAGCAGGCGCAGCTCGGTCGGGGCCAGGCTGACCGGCGTACCGTCCTTGCTGACCACCAGCGCGGCTCGGTCGATGGTCAGGGGACCGTACTGTTCCACACCGGCGCGCTCGCCGGCGGAACGCCGCGACTCGCCACCGGTGCGTCGGAGCACCGCGCGGATACGCGCCTCCAGCACTCGGGCCTGCACCGGCTTGACCACGTAGTCGTCGGCGCCGGCCTCCAGGCCCGCCACCACGTCCATGTCGTCGTTGCGGGCCGTGAGCATGATGATCGGCAGGTCGCCGAGCTGCCGAATGCGGCGGCAGACCTCGAACCCGTCCATCCCGGGCAGCATGAGATCGAGGACCACGACGTCGGACGAGGTCGTGCGCAGCCGGTCCAACCCCTGCTCCCCGGTTCCCACGGCGTGCACGGTGTGGCCCTGTCGGGTGAGCGCCAGTTGCAGTCCGTCGCGCACCGTCTGGTGGTCTTCGATCAGCAGCACCTGGGACATGTCGTCAAGTATCCCATCATGAGATCTTTTGAGATCCGGTCGACGGCCGTGGCCGCGCGGGAAGCGGACCGGCGAAGTCGGTCGCCCGCACCAGGAACACCACCGACCCCACAAGGAACATCGTCACCGCGCCGGCCACCGCGATGGCGACGAGCGCTCCGCGCTGCACCGTCGCGGCCAGCTCGGGCACGACCACCACCAGCGCCCCGACCAGCACGACCAGGCCGGCCGCCGCCTCGGCCAGCGCGCGCCACAGACCGCCGCCGTCCGGTCGGCCGTCCACGCCCCGGTCGCCCCGCCACGCCACCAGCGCCGCCGCGGCCAGGCAGAACAACGCCACCCCCAGCAGTACGCCGCCGAGCGCGTCACTGAACCGGTGCCACCCGGCGATCATCGTGGCCGAGGCGATGACCGCGACACCCGCCGCGCCCGGCACCGCCAGCCACCGTCGGGCCCACCCGGGGAGGACCAGCATGAACGCCAGCAGCAGCGCCGTCGCCGCCGCGACGTGGCCGCTGGGAAAACTGTTGTGGGTGGTCGAACTCTCGATCTGGAGATCCGGGCGGGGCAGCGCCGACTTCACCGCGCCGGCCACCACCACCGCGCACAGGACCAGGGCCACGCCGACCACGCCGGCCACCAGCCGTCGGCGGAGCGCACCCACCACCAGCACCGCGCCGAGCAGGGCGGCGAGGAGTGTCGGGCTGCCGAAGGCGGCAAGCACGGTCTTGGCCGGACCCACCAGAACGGTCTGCTGCTCGTACCCTCCGCCCCGCTCGGCGCGCGGCAGGAGCGCACCGTCCCACCACTGACCGGGGTACGTGCGCACGAAGACGGCGGCGGTGACAGTCAGGGCGAGCAGGCCGCACAGCGACGCCGCGAGCAGCCGGAGACCCAGCGGCACCGCCGCGCGGGTGGGCGGCAGCGGCCGCGCCGGCTGCGGGCCGGGCGTCGACCATCCGACGGGGTACGACGATCCGATGGACATGGCGACCATGCTCGCCCGGCCAGGTCCGTACGGCGTGCGCGGATTGTCTTGGTTCTGTCACAACTGCTTCCGGACCGCCGAAGGCCGGCTGGCAACCGCTGCGACGTGGTGAAATTCATCTGCTTGCATGCAGCGATGTTTAACCCGGCCGAGACGAGCCGCCACTAGGGTCAGGACGCCGATCGATGTCTCAGTCGACGGTGCGAGAAATCCATCCGGAGTCAGTTGGGGAACCGGAAGGGGTTGGGGGAATGCGGGGAACTCCAGTCGCCAGCCTGGTCATCGGCATCGCGTCGTCGCCGGCCGAACGTCGACAACTGGCGCGACTACTCGGCGGAAGCGACGCCTTTCTGATCGTCTCGACCGTCGAGCAGGCGCGGGAGTTCCTCGGGGTGGTCGAGACGCCTCCCGTTCCGACTCCCCCGGCCCCGGGCATCCTCGCCGAGGTTGCGCCGAGCCCGCCGCCACCACCGGACCTGACCGTCGACTCCGACCGGCGGGTGCTGCGGTGGCGCGACCAGGAGATCGATCTGACCCGGCTGGAGCACGACGTCCTGCTCTGCCTGGTGCACGCCCCCGGGCAGATCTGGACCTACGAGCGCCTGCACCTCGAGGTCTGGGGCAACCGGCACCTCGGGCGCGGCTCCGACATGCACTCGGTGGTCCGCCGGGTACGCGGCAAGCTCGCCCGGCTGAACGCCGCGGCGACGATCCACTCGGTCCGCGGGGTCGGCTTCCGGCTCGTCCCGGTCTGACCCGGTCGACACGGTCCGGCCCGCCCGGTCGAAGACCAGGCGGGCCGGAGTCGTTCGCTACCGCTCAGGTGTCAGCACCGGATCGGCGCCAACCCGAAGTTCTCCACAGTGGGAGTGGTGGTGTTGATCTTCGTCTGACGGGTCTGCGGCTTCCAGCCGTCCTTGGCGACGATCATCGTGATCGGGTTGTTGCGGCGGTCCACCCAGTAGGCGTACTTGCCCTCGGCGTCGGTGGCGAAGGTCCACGACGACGCCCACGAGTCGACCTGGACGACCGCGCCGGTGAGCGGCGAGGTCGCACCCTGGCAGCTGGTGCCGGTGACCGTACCCATGAGCTTGCCCCAGGTCTTCGGGGGGTTCGCGGTCATGGTCACCGCGACCGGCGCGACCGGGTACGGCGTGTTCTCCGTGATCGCGACCGAGCCGGAGTAGGTGCCCGGCTGGTCCACGTTCGCCGTCATCGTGACGGTGACGGTGACCTTCTCACCCGGCGCGAGGGTGGCCGCCGACTTGTCGATGGCCATCCAGCTGACGTCGGCCGCCGACTCGGCGCAGCCCTCGAAGCCGGGCAGCACCTCGCTGTCCGGGGCCGCGTCGAAGCTCCCGGACGAGCCGCCGATCTTGTAGAAGCCACACGCCGCCCCGCCGCGGTACCGCGCCGTGTTGGCGTTCGGCAGGTTGGACCACGAACCGGCGGCCGGGTCGAAGGCGAAGCCCGCGTTGCTGATGGCCCCACCCTGCGAACCGCCGACGACGAGGAGCTTGCCGTTGGCGACGGCGTACGAGCTGGCCCAGTTGTCGGTCGGCGCGTCGGCGATCGTGGTCCAGGCGTTGGCGCCCGGGTCGTAGGCGTAGCTGGACTTCTGCGCGGCGGCCCCGTCGTTGCCGCCGGTGCAGTAGACGATGCCGTCGATTCCGCCGCAGGAGGCGAATGCCACCGACTTCGGGTAGTTGGCGAGCGTCTCCCAGGTGTCACTGCCCGGGTCGTACCGGACGACGCTGTTCGACATCGGCGTACAGCTGGCCGTGGTGCAGCCGCCGATGGCGTACAGCTTGCCGTTGGCGACGGCCTGACCGGCCGCCGACCGTGGCGCCGGGTTGTCGGCCAGCTCCGTCCAGGCGTTGGCCGCCGGGTCGTACGACCAGGTGGCGGAGTCCGGCCCCGCCTCACCCCAGCCACCGGTGACGATGATCTTCCCCTCCACGACACCCGCCGTCAGAGCGTTGCGGGCACCGGGAAGGTCGGCGATCGCGGTCCAGGTCTGCGCGACCGGGTCGTAGGCGTAGTTCTTCGTGGTGGAGGCGCTGCCGTCACCACCACCGAGCGAGTAGACCTTGCCGCCCAGGCTCACCACCCGGTTGTCCATGATGGTGGACGGGTAGTCGGCGATGTCGGTCCACGGCGCCGCCTGCGGGCCGACCGCGGCGGTGGCCGCCTTGGCCTGCTTGCTGGACGCCTTCGCGGCGAAGGAGGTCGCGGCGGTGAGCCGCTGCTCCGGCGCGCCGGAGCCACCGAGCACCTGCTGCCTGGTGACAGTGGATCCGTCCGCCCGAAGCAGTTCGAAGCCGTTGTCCCGCTCACCGAACTTCACCTCGACCGGCGCGCCGCCGGTGTTGGTCACCGTGAACGTCTTGCTGGCCTTGCCGCTGGGCATCTGGAGCGTGGCGCTCACCTGCGTCGGCGTCACCGACAGCCGGCCGGCCGCGAGCTGGAAGTTCGCGGCGGTCGCCCAGTCGGCCTCGACGTCGACCTGCTTGGTCTGGCTGACGTAGTTGCCGGCGGTCGCGGTGAACGGGTGCGTGCCGGTCAGCGTCGAGTAGATCCAGTAGAAGCCGTCGGCCAACTCCGGGTCGTCCGGGGTCGCCACGGTGACGGCCTTCTCGGCGGGCCGGTCCTTGCTGGTGACCGTCGCGCCGTTGACGTAGCTGTTGTCGTTCTTGTCGCGGACGTTGCCGACGACCAGACCGCCGTCGACCGGCACGCAGGTGATCTGGCTGCCGATCAGGACGTTGTCGACCTCCCACCACCACTCGTACGAGGCGTCGTAGTAGTGGAACCGGACCTGCACCTTCGCCTGGCCGGCCGCCTGCGGGATCGGAATCTCGGTCACCTTCGGGCCCCGGACGTCGGTCTCCTGACGGAGCACGTTCGTCCAGGTGGCGCCACCGTCGATGCTCAGATCGACGTCGGCGGTGTCGTCGTTGAGCTGGTTGAAGTCCTGGTTGAACCGGATGACCGGGGCCGTGACGCCGGTCAGGTCGACCACCGGGCTGACCAGGGAGGTGTCCTGGCTGGTGCCCGCGCCGTAGTCGTCGCTGTCGATCATCGCGAAGTTGCCGCTGCCGCCGGTCAGGTTACCCCGGTCGCCGTCGTCGGTGAACTTCCAGACCTGACCACTGCCCGCGTTGTCCACGACGGTCCAGCCGGACGGCGTGGTCGTGCCGTCGAAGGACTCGTACTCACCGTCGGAGCCGAACGTGTAGCCCGGCGCGGTGGTGCAGGTGGTGGAGTCCACCGGCACCGCGACGTTCGCCGTGGTGTTGCCCGAGCCGACGACGACCTGCTTGGTGACGGTCTGGTAACCCGGGTACTGCGACTCGTACTTCAGGGTGTAGGTCTGCCCGGCCGGCAGCTTGAGGCTGTAACGGCCGTTGGACGGCGTGGTGTAGTCGTAGACGCCGGACACCCCCGTCACTGTCACCTTCGCGTACAACGGCCAGCCGTGGCCGGAGCCGTCGGTGACCGCCCCGGTGACGTTCACACTCGGCACCGGCGTCAGCGCGACGTTGATCGTCGTGGTCGCGGCCTTGGTGACCGTCGCCGGCTGCGTGGCGCTGCCGTAACCGAACGCCGCCACGACGACCTGGTAGTCGCCGGTCGGGAGCTGGGTGGAGAACTTGCCGTCGGCGCCGGTGGTCACCTCACGGGCGGTCGGGCCGGTGAGCGTCACTGTCGCGCCGGCGATCGGGGCGCCGGTGGCCGCGTCGGTGACAGTGCCGGCCAGGGTGCCGATGTCGCCGGTCGGCGCGGCGGCGAGCAACGCGAGGGCGTCCAGCCGGCCCTCACCGTAGACGTTGTTGTCGGCCGCGGTGCCGCCGCACTGGTCGTCGGCCTTGTCGATCGCGGCGCCGTTGAGCAGCGCACGGGTCGCGTCGATGTCACCGATGAGCGACGGGGCCGCCGAGTACAGCAGCGCGATCGCACCCGCGAGGTGCGGTGCCGCCATCGACGTGCCACTGATGCTGCCGTAGGCGTTGCCCGGAATGCTCGACCGGACGTTCACGCCGGGGGCGGAGATGTTGGGCTTGATCTCGCCGTTCTGCCCGGTGCCCCGGGCGGAGAAGCCGGCGATGTTGTTGTTGACGTCGTACGCGCCGGTCGAGTAGTTGCTGACGATGCTGCCGGGCGAGCCGCTGGTCTGGCAGGCCGGCCCGCTGTTGCCGTTGGACCAGACGCCGAAGATCCCGGACGCGGCCCAGGCGTCCGTCACGTCCTCCATGAAGGGCTCGTTGGACGGGTCCCGGGTGCCCCACGAGTTGTTGATGACGTTCGGTCGCTTGCTCGCGTCCGCGTTCTGACCGTTGAGGTCGAGCGGTTCGAGCATCCACTGACCGGATTCGATCAGAGCGGCGTCGCTGGGGCAGCAACCGTTCGCCGCGATCCATTTGACCCCGGGGGCGACACCGATCTGGTTCGCGCCGTCGGAGCCGGCCATGGTGCCCATCGTGTGCGTACCGTGGCCGTCGTCGTCGCAGGGGGCGGTCGGGCAGGTGCCGGCGGCGTCGAACCAGTTGTAGTTGTGGTCGAACGTCCCGTCGCCGTTGTTGCCGCGGTAGGAGTTGACAAGCGCCGGGTGGTCGAACTGGACCCCGCTGTCGATGCTGGCGACGGTGATGCCCTCGCCCTTGACGCCGTACTGGGACCAGACGTCGTCGGCGTTGATGTTGGCGATGCCCCACTCCAGGGCGTTCACGGTCTTCTCGTCGGTGCCCTTGATCGTCTCGGGCACCTTGTAGGCGACCGGGGCGTAGAGGCCCTCGACCTCGGCGTGGCCAGCGAACTTCTGGGCCATCGCCAGCGAGCCGCTGTTCACCTTGATCGCGTTGGTGGCCCAGAAGGTCTGGTACTTCGCGCCCGAGCTGTCGAGGTCGGCCCGGATCTTGCCCTGGCTCGCGGCGGCGGTCTTGCGCAGCGCGTCCGCGACCGCCGTGCCGCGCTTCGACCAGTCCTTGATGGCGCTGGCCTTGCTCAGGTCGGCCCGGTCCTTGAACCGGATCCAGAAGTCCCCTTCACTCTTGGCCTGGAGCTGCTTGGCGAGCTCCGGGCGGATCTTGTCCCCCGCCCCCACCGCGCCGCCGGGCGCGGCCTGCGCGCCGGACCCGACGGTGACCAGGCATGTGGCGGCGAGGATCGTCGCCGCCCCGGCGCTGACCAGTGATCTGGCCGCGCGTCCCCATTGTGGACGTCTGAACATTGGTGCTGCCTCCCTCAGAACGACCCAGGGTGTCAATGGGCCATGGTGAGGGTGCGGGAGAGTCGGCTCGGCGGGCCGAGCGATCGAACCCCCCCATGCCTCCCCATGCACCGCGCGGGTCACGCCGGTTGCCCGACTGGACACTATGATCGAGAAGAACGGACGATCAAGAACTTGCCGTGAGTAACTTGTCGCTAAGAGTTGCCCCGCTGGCGACGCGCTTGCCAATCATTGTCAGGACCATGACGATAGCTGGGCAGGGATGCCCATCGATCCCGGGCGGTGCTGTGGCCGAGGACGACGAGGCGACGTTGAATCGGGGTGATCCGGCCGACGAGCCGTTCCCGCTGCTGATCGCGGTGACCTCCTCACCGACCGAACGGATCCGGCTCGCGGAACGCCTCGACGGCATCGCTCCGCTGCTGCTGGTGGCCGACCTCGACGAGCTACGCCGACTGATCGCCGCACCGCAGCAGCCGGACACCACCTCGGCCGGGCCGACACCCACCGCGACCGGAGCCAACTCGGCTCTGGTGATCGACTCCGCCCGGTCCGTCGCCCGTTACCGCGATCGCGAGGTCGACCTCACCCGACTGGAGCACGACCTGCTGATCTGCCTGACCACCGAGCCGGTCCGGGTCTGGAGCTACGCCGACCTGCACCGCTCGGTCTGGCGGGACGAGGGGCGGGAGCGCAAGGCGGACGTGCAGTCCCTGGTGAAGCGGCTGCGGCGCAAGCTGCACGAGCTGGACACCGGAGCCAGCATCGAAGCGGTGCGGGGCGTCGGGCTGCGGCTGACCGATCGTCGGCATCCGCGCGTCGAAAGAGCCTGACGCCTGCCTGATGTGGGCAGGCACCGTGGTTTTCTCGACGGGCCGTCCCGCCCACGGCACCGCCTGCCCCCGCGCCGACGCCAGGTGTATCAATAGATGCGGTGTCGAGCCGAGGAGAGTCTGCTGTGGCGGTCGAGTTTGGTCTGCTCGGTGAGATCCAGGCCCACCTCGACGGCCGGGAGATGCCGCTCGGCACCCTCCGTCAGCGAGCCGTGCTCGCCGCCCTGCTCACCGACGCCAACCAGCTCGTCTCCGTCGAGAGCATCGTGGCGCGGGTGTGGGGGGAAGAGCCTCCCGACGGCGTGCGGGACACGCTCTACGGCTATCTCTCCCGGCTCCGTCAGGCACTGACGGCCGCCCCCGGGGTGGACCTCGTCCGCCGCTCGGGCGGCTACGTGCTCGCCGTGGACGAGCAGTCGGTGGACCTGCGCCGCTTCCACGACCTCGTCGACCGGGCCCGGTCGACGGGTGACCAAAATGAGGCGCTGACGCTGTTCGAGCGGGCGCTCGCCCTGTGGCGGGGTGAGGCGTTCGCCCGGCTGGACAGTCCCTGGTTCAACGGCGTACGGGCGGGTCTGGACCGGCAGCGGATCGAGGCCGAGTCGGACCACGCGGATCTGATGCTGCTGCGGGGTCGGCACGACGAGTTGCTGGCCGACCTGCCGGCGCGGGCCGCCGCGCGCCCCCTCGACGAGCGCATCGCCGGTCAGCTCATGCTGAGCCTGTATCGACGCGGCCGGCCGGCCGAGGCGCTGGAGCACTACGAGCGGATCCGGCTGCGGCTGGCCGACGACCTGGGCACGGACCCCAGTCCGCCGCTGCAACACCTCTACCAGCGCATCCTGGCCGCCGACCCCACGCTGGCCGGGCCGCAGCCGGCTCCCCGGGAGGCGCTGTCGGTGGTCCCCCGTCAACTGCCCGCTCCCCCGGGCCTGTTCACCGCCCGAGCCGAGGAACTGGCGTACCTCACCGCGGCCGTCGCGGACGGGTCCGACACGGCGGTGGGGATCTGCGCGATCGGCGGCTCGGGCGGGATCGGCAAGACCTCGCTGGTGCTGCGGTGGGCACACACCCACCTCGACCGGTTCACCGACGGCCAGCTCTACGCGGACCTGCGTGGCTTCGGTCCCGGATTCGGTCCGGTCTCGCCGAGCACCGTGATCCGCGGCTTCCTGGAAGCCCTCGGCGTCGCCCCGAACGCGATACCCGTCGATCCGGACACCCAGGCCGCCCTGTACCGCAGCCTGCTGGCGGGCCGACGAATGTTGATCGTGCTGGACAACGCCCGCGACGCCCAGCAGGTCGTACCGCTGCTCCCCGGCAGCCCGACCTGCACGGTGCTGGTCACCAGCCGGCGCGAGCTGGCCGCCCTGACGGCCACCCACCGGGCCCGCCCGATCGCTCTCGACGTGCTGTCCCCGGACGAGAGTCGCGAGCTGCTGATCGGGCATCTCGGACCCGATCGGGTCCGCGCGGAGCCCGCGGCGGTCTCGACCCTCGTCGACCAGTGCGCCGGGCTGCCGCTCGCGCTGGGCATCGTCGCCGCCCGCGCCGCCACCCGCCCCCAGCTCCCGCTGGCCACCCTGGCCCGAGAGCTACGGGACGCCTCCGCCCGGCTCGACGCCCTCGACGCCGGCGAGCTGAACGTCAATCTGCGGGCCGTGTTCTCCTCGTCCTGCGCCGCACTGCCCGGCGCGGCGGCGACGGTGTTCGCGCTCCTCGGCCTGGTGCCGACCGACGACATCAGCCTCGCCGCCGTGGCGAGCCTGATCGGTGTGCCGGCGACCAGGGCCGGGGAGCTGCTGCGACAGTTGGAGGCCACCTACCTGGTGCACCAGCAGGCGCCGGGCCGTTTTCGGATGCACGACCTCGTCCGGCTGCACGCCGCCGAGCAGGCCACCGAGACGGTGGACGCCGAGACGCGCGAGGCGGCGCTGCGGCGACTTGTCGAGTTCTACCTGCACACCGCCTACGCGGCCGATCGGCTGTTGGACCCGTGGCGTCCGCCCCTCACGGTCGGCTGTCCGACGCCGGGGTGCGCCCCGGAACGCATGGGCGGCGTGGCGGAGTCGATGGCGTGGTTCGATCGGGAACATCCGCACCTGCTGAGCGCCCAGCAGGTCAGCGTGACGCACGGCTGGCATCGGCAGGTGTGGCAGTTGGCCCGGACGCTGGCGACCTTCCACGCCCGGCGGGGCCGCAAGCGCGACCAGGTGACGGTCTGGCAGGCCGGAGTCGCCGCCGCCGACTCCGAGGGCGATCCGGCCGTCCAGGCCATGGCACACCGCTTCCTCGGGCAGGCCATCCAGTGGTTGGGCGACATCCGGGCCACCGTCGCGCGCTTTCAGGTCGCCATCGCGTACGCCGAGCAGGCGGGCGACCTCGCCGAGAAGGCCCGCACCTGTTTCGCGCTCGGCGTCACGTGGGGGTTGGAGGGCGACCACGAGCAGTCGTTGGCCCACTACCGGCTCGCGGTGGGGATATTCCGGTCACTCGGTGACGCGGTGGAGGAGGCTCGGGGTCTGAACGGAGTGGGCTGGTCCCTCGCCCAGCTCGGACGGTACGACGAGGCCCGCGCCGCCTGCGAGCAGGCCGTCGAGTTGTACCGCCGCCACGAGCACCCGGACGCCGCTGCGGACACCCTGCACAGCCTCGGCTACATCGACCACCAGACGGGGCGCCACACCGAGGCGCTGGCCTACTACCAGCAGGCCCGCACGGTGTACGCCGAGGTGGGCAACACGAGGGGCGAGGTCGACTGCCTGACCAGCCTGGGCGAGCTGTACACAAGCATGGACCGGCGGGCCGAGGCCCAGCAGGCGTGGCAGGAGGCGGTGGATCTGCTGCAGGTCCAACGTCGCACCGGAGAAGCCGCACTGCTCCGCCAGCGGATGTCGGTCCTGCCGGCGCGGCAGACGTCGCGCCGGCAGGACGGGTCGTCGCCGACGACCGAGTAGCCGTGCCGGTGCCGGCGACGAGCGGGTAAGGGGGCGCCGCACCCCGCGCCGCTCTTCGCCAGCCGGCTCAGCGTCCGGTGCCGCCGCCCAGCGACTGGGGCAGTCCCGGCTCGGACGGCATCCGGGTGATCGGCGGCAGGATCAGGGCGATGACGGCGACGATCGCGATGACAGTGAACGGCAGCGTGTAGCTCTTGCCGCTCGCCTCGTAGAGCAGCGACGTGACAAGCGGGCCGACCACCCCGCCGATGCTCCAGGCCACGATCATCGCGCCGTAGATGGCACCGCCGTTGGGCGTGCCGAAGTAGTCGGCCGCGGTGGCGGGCATGGTGCCGAACCCACCGCCGTACGCGAGGTAGACCAGCGCGGCCAGGACCGCGAAGAGCGCCAGCGACGCGGCGTGCGGCAGGATGAAGAAGCAGATCGCCTGCAGGAGCAGCATCCCGAGGAAGGCCGGCATCCGGCCGATCCGGTCGGACAGCCAGGCCCAGGCCACCCGTCCGGCGCCGTTGAACAGGCCGAGGACGCCAACCAGGGTGGCGGCGGCGGCCGCGCTCGCCCCGGTGATCACCTGGGCGGCGTCGGAGGCCTGGGAGATCAGTGCGATGCCGCAGGTGACGTTGAGCGCGAGGATGCCGGTCAGCAGGTACCACTGCCGGGTCCGCAGCGCCTCCCGCAGGGTGTAGACCCGGGTGCCGGCGAGGGCCCGACCGGTGGTCTTCGGCGTGAACCCGGGCACCTGGTAGCCCGCCGGCGGGTTACGGAAGAAGGACGCCCCGAGCAGGATCGCGACAAGGTAGGCGACGCCCAGCGGGAAGAACACGTGGGTGGGATCGTCGGTGCCGTTGAGCAGTCCCTTCGCCACCGGTGCGACGATCACGGCGCCGAAGCCGAACCCGGCGACCGCGATGCCGGTGATCAGGCCGCGCCGGTCCGGGAACCACTTGGCGAGCATCGCGATCGGGGTGATGTAGGCCGCCCCCAGGCCGATTCCCCCCAACACGCCGTAGGTGAGCACCAGCAACCACAGTTGGTCCGCCGACGAGGTGAGCGCGGCAAGCATGTTGCCGATCGCGTAGAGCACGCCGCCGCCGAGCGCGACAGGTCGCGGGCCGCGCCGGTCCTGGATGCGCCCGCCGACCAGACTGCCGATGAAGATCGTGCCGATCGCCACCTCGAACGGCAGGACGGCCTCCCACTTCGCCCAGCCGAATTCGGCCTGCAACGGCTTGTTGAACACGCTCCACGCGTACACCGCGCCGAGCGCGAGTTGGACGAGCACAGCGGCGACGACGAGACCCCATCGGCCCCGCGTCGGCACGGATCTTCCTTGATCGCTTGCGGTGTGTGCCATGAGCTGAGTCCCCCGTCTGCTTGCTCATTGGCTGGCGCCTGCTTGTCGAGCTATGTCCCCTTCTCGGCCGGCGACCGGCCCTCCCTGCGCTCGCGCCGCTCCCGTTGCGGCACGACCGTGTACTTCGGGTCGCGCGCCGATGCCATGCCCGCCTCGAAGACGCCGAACCGGGTGGCGACCGACGACGCGACGAGCGCGGCGCCGGAGAGCGCGGACAGCATCCGGCTGCGCCGGCTGAACAACGCGGCGACGGCGCCCACACCCAGCAGCGCCCGGCCCGCCTGGACCAGTCGGCCGCTGCGGCCGTGCCGGTAGGGCTCACCGGTCAGACCCATCCGCTCCAGCCGGCGACCGCCGACCAGTTCGGTGCTCGCGGCGGCGAGGACGAGTCGCCGCAGCGGGGCGGTCTCCGCGGCGGGCGCCGCGATCAGTCCGACCCCGGACGCGGCGGCGAGCGCGCTGCCGGCGAAGACGAACGGCAGCGACGGGTACGCGTCGTGCCAGGACGGTACGGCGGTGTCGGCGAGCAGCACCCCGGTGTAGGTGGCCAACGCCGGGGCGGCGGCCGCGGCGGCCAGGCCGGCGACGTTGCCGACCGGGGGCGCCAGCCGGCGGGCGAGGCCGAGCACGCCGTGTTGGGGAAGTCGCGGCGCGATCTCGGCGATCGCGGCCACCCCGGCCAGTGGCCCGAACACGGCGAGGATCCAGGTGCCGACCGACATCGGCGAGGTCAGCTTGGCGATCCGGAGCATGTGGTGGAACCGGGCCGGCCGCCCGAGGTCGTGCACCAGCAGGTACGTGCTGGCGGTGACGCCGCCGAGGGCCGTCCACCGCCCCACCTGGCGCAGGCCGGGCCGCCCGGTCAGTTGAGCGCCCGCGCCGATCAGCGCGCCCCCGGCGGCGAGACCCCCGGTGAACAGGTAACCGGCGATGTCGTGCTTCCACGTCGGCGGTTTGAGGATCGGCCGGCCGTAGTAGGAGGTGAAGTCGGCCACCGGCACTGTCAGTTGCTCACCGTCGTGGCCGCGACCCCGGCCGCGCCGGCGCTGCCCGACGGCCTCGTCGACGCGGGCCTGGAACTCGCGGAACCGGGCGCCGGCCGGCTCGTTCGGTGGCAGGTCGGTCATGGCCGCCCCCCGAGGAACGCGAACACGGTGGCCGCCGCCATGGTGAGGGCGGCCAGTCCGGCGCGTTTCCACATGGCCGGCAGGTCCCGGGTCGCCACGACCGGGTCCGGTGGCAGCCCGTACACCTCGGGCTCGTCGAGGAGCAGGAAGAACGCCCCGTCACCGCCCACGCCGTCGTGCGGGTCGTGCCCGTACAACCGCGCCTCCGGCACCCCCCGCCCCCGCAACGTCGCCACCCGCGTGGCCGCCCGCTCCCGCAACTCGTCCAAGGGCCCGTACTGGATGGACTCGGTCGGACACGCCTGCGCACACGCCGGTGTCATCCCCGCACCCAACCGGTCGTAACACAGCGTGCACTTCCACGCCCGACCGTCATCCTTACGCTGATCGATCACCCCGTACGGACACGCCGAAATGCAGTAACCACACCCATTGCAGATGTCCTCCTGCACCACCACCGTCCCGAACTCCGTCCGGAACAACGAACCCGTCGGACACACATCCAGACACGCCGCATGCGTGCAGTGCTTACAAACGTCCGACATCATCAACCACCGAAAATCCGAACGCCCCTCCACACCGGAGCCCCGCCCCGGCGGCTGCGCGCCCGGCATCCCCAGGAACTCCGGTTTCGGGCCGGCCGACATCCGCGCCGCCGCCGCTGGCGACCCGGTGGGCAGCCCCGGGTCAGTTCCGGTGTCGACGCTGGTCAGCGCGCCGAGCGCCGCCGTTGCCGGGCTGACCGCCGGTCCGTCCGGGTCCTGCTCGAACGCCGGGGTCGCCAGGCCGGCCCGGCGGGGTTGCTCGACGAACGCGACGTGTCGCCACGAGTTCGCGGTCAACGCGCCGGTGTTGTCGTAGGACATGCCGAGCAGGTCCAGACCGCTCTCCGGGACGAGGTTCCACTCCTTGCAGGCCACCTCGCAGGCCTTGCAGCCGATGCAGACGCTGGTGTCGGTGAAGAACCCCATCCGGGGCGGCGGGTTCTCGTAACCGGCGTCCGGCGCCGGATCCAACGGGCCGTACAGGGCGTTGGCGTGGGCCATGGGTCAGACCTCCTGGTCCGGGCCGCCGTCGGCGGAGTCGGTCGTGACCTGCGGTGGGTAGTGCGGGTTGAGGTCCCCGGACCGCCGTCGGTAGTCGACGACGAGTTCCTGGAGCTGGAGTCCGCGGGGGCGTCGCCCCGGACGGATGTCGCAGGTGCCGACCTTGCTCTCCTGGATCAGGACGTTCGGGTCCAGGCTGATGCCGAACAGGTCGTTCGCCGAGTCGCCGGTCACCAGACCCTCGAAACCGAAGTGGTACGGCAACCACAGCTGGTGGATGATCCGACCGTCCACGCGCAGCGGGGTGAGCCGGTCGGTCACCAGCACCTTCGCCTCGATGGCCGCGCGGGCGGTCACCAGGTGCGCCCACCCCAGATGGGTGAGCCCGCGCTCGACCGCCAACTCCGGTGACACCTCGACGAACATCTCCGGTTGCAGCTCGGCAAGCGTCCGGACGGTCCGGCTCATCCCCCCGGCGGTGTGGTGCTCGGTGAGCCGACTGACCGTGAACACGTACGGGAACACCTGGCTGTGCGGTTCCGGTGGGCTCGGGTTGAGCGTGTTGATCGGGTGGGTGTAGACCTTGCGGGTCGGGTTGGCCTGCTGCCGGTAGAGCGGGTTGCGCACCGGCGACTCCACCGGCTCGTAGTGCGTGGGCAGCGGGCCGTCGAGCACGCCGGTGGGCGCGTACAGCCAGCCCTTGCCGTCGCCCTGGAGGATGAACGGGTCGTCGCCGGCGATGCCCGCCACTCCCGAGGCGTCAGTGGCCGGTCGGTACGACGGCGGCTTGGTCTTCTCGAAGTCCGGCACGTCGTAGCCGGTCCACTCGGCCTTCTCCGCGTCCCACCAGACGTACTTCTTGCGCTCACTCCACGGGTTTCCGTCCGGGTCGGCGGAGGCGCGGTTGTAGAGGATCCGCCGGTTCGCCGGCCACGCCCACCCCCACTCCGGGGCGACCAGGGACTGCTCCGCACCGGGTTTGCGGCGGGCGGCCTGGTTGACGCCGTCGGCGTACACGCCGGTGTAGATCCAGCAACCGCCGGCGGTCGAGCCGTCGTCCTTCATCTCGGTGAACGACGACAGGGGGCGGCCGGACGCCACGTCGTACCCGTTGATCTCATAGAGCACCGACTCGGCGCTCGGCTCCGCGTGCGGACCGTGCGTGGGGTAGTCCCAGCTGAGTTCGAGCAGCCCGCGGTCGCGCGACCGGGTCGAGGATGCCAGCCGGTCCCGGATGATCCGCCCGAGGTGGTAGAAGAACCACAGCTCGGAGCGGGCGTCGCCCGGCGGCTCGACGGCCTTCTCCCGCCACTGCAACAACCGCTGCGTCTGGGTGAACGTGCCCTCCTTCTCCACGTGCGAGGCGGCGGGCAGGAAGAACACCTCGGTCCGGCACTCCGCCGTCATGATCTCGCCGGTCTCGATCTCCGGAGCGTTCTTCCAGAAGGTGGCGCTCTCGATCTCGAACAGGTCCCGGACCACCAGCCAGTCCAGGTTGGCCATGCCGAGGCGCTGCGCCCGGCCGTGCGCCGAACCGACCGCCGGATTCTGCCCGAGCAGGAAGTACCCCTTGATCTTCCCGTCGATCATGTCGAGCACCTGCTGGTAGGTGCCGTGGTCACCGGTCATCCGCGGCAGGTGGCCGTAGCAGTAGTCGTTCTCCGCGGTGGCGGCATCACCCCAGTACGCCTTGAGCAGGTTGACGCCGTAGGTGCGCGCGTTGCCCCAGAAGCCCTTCTGCCCGGGGTGCGCGATGCTGTCCACCCACTTGTCCAGGGTCGGGTGCTCCGCGTGGTGCGGCATCGGCAGGTAGCCCGGAAGCAGGTTGAACAGCGTCGGAATGTCGGTGGAGCCCTGAATGCTGGCGTGCCCGCGCAGGGCCATGACCCCGCCACCAGGGCGGCCCATGTTGCCGAGCAGCAGTTGGATGATCGCGCCGGTACGGATGTACTGCACACCGACGCTGTGCTGCGTCCAGCCCACCGAGTAGACGAGCATGCCGGTGCGGTCCCGACCGGAGTTCTCCGTCCACGCCTGGGCCAGTTCGAGGAACTTCTCCTGCGGGATGCCGCAGACCCGTTCCACCATCTCCGGGGTGTAGCGGGAGAAGTGCCGCTTGAGGATCTGGTAGACGCAGCGCGGGTCCTGCAACGTCTCGTCGCGTTGGGTCTGGCCGCCGACCGGCGCGCCGTGCGACTCGTTCTCCAGCCCGGCGGCGGTCTCCCGCTGCGTCTCGCTGTCACGGGTCGTCTGGTTCTGGCTGTGGCCCTCGTACCGCCAACTGGCCTGGTCGTAGGTGGCGTTGTCGTCGTTGAAGCCGGAGAAGAGCCCGTGCATGTCCTCGGTGTCGACGAACTCGTCGGTCACGATCGTCGCGGCGTTGGTGTAGGCGACGACGTACTCCCGGAAGTCCAGCTCGTTGTCCAGGATGTAGCGGATCACCCCGCCGAGCAGCGCGATGTCGGTGCCGGCCCGGATCGGCAGGTACGAGTCGGCAAGCGCGCTGGTCCGGGTGAACCGCGGGTCGACGTGGAACACCTTCGCGCCACGGCGCTTGGCCTCCATCACCCACTGGAAGCCCACCGGGTGCGCCTCAGCCATGTTCGAGCCCTGGATGACGATCACGTCGGAGTTCGACAGGTCCTGCTGGAACTGGGTGGCGCCGCCGCGACCGAAGCTGGTCCCCAGACCGGGGACGGTGGCGGAGTGTCAAATGCGGGCCTGGTTCTCGATCTGGAGCGCCCCCATCGCGGTGAACAACTTCTTGATGAGGTAGTTCTCCTCGTTGTCCAGCGTCGCACCGCCCAGGCTGGAGATGCCCAGCGTCCGGTTCAGCGGTCGACCCTCGGCGTCGACGTCCTCCCAGGTCTCGTCCCGGGCGGCCAGGACCCGATCGGCGATCATGTTCATCGCCGTGTCGAGGTCGAGGTCCTCCCACTCGGTGCCGTACGGCCTGCGGTAGCGGACCGTGGTCTGCCGCAGCGGGCTGGTCACCAGGCTCCTGCTGGCCGAACCCTTGGGACAGAGCCGACCCCGCGAGATCGGGCTGTCCGGGTCGCCCTCGATCTGGCTGACCTGCCCGTCCTTGACGTACACCCGTTGGCCGCAGCCGACGGCGCAGTACGGACAGACGGACCGGGCCATCGAGTCGGCCGTCTCGGTGCGGGCGGTGAGCGCCCGGGACCCGTCGGACTCGGCCGCCGTGCCCCGGCCGAGCGGGTCGGTGCCGGTGAGCTGGCGGTAGACCGGCCAGCCCTCGATCCAGGTCCGCACCCCCATCGCCGCACCTTCCCGACTAATCACACCAAATGTGAACAGCCTGACAGTAGACGAGGCGCCGGCCCGATCGCAGCGAGATCACAAAGAGTCATGCCTTCCCCGGCCTTCTCACGCGGGCCGGGAAAGGCATGGGGTACGGCGAGGGTCAGCTCGGCTGGAGCTGGCCGACCGGACGGTCGTTGAACGTCCGGTAGCGGCGCAGCTCCCAGAACAGCCAGCCGATGCTGACGAGCGCGACCACGACGAAGACAAGCGAGCCGGTGAACGTGTCCCAGAGGGTGTGCAGGACGACGACGCCCAGGAACGTGCCGAGGAAGCCGACCAGCCGGCGGACGCTCGGGCTGGCCAACAGCGCCCACAGCGCGCCGGCGGTGAGCCCGGTCCACGCGGTGTGACCGGCGGGCGCGGTCAGACCACGGATGAACAGCGTCTGCTCCACCGCGCCGATGTTGCCCTGCGAACTCAGCAACGCGGTGAAGGCGTAGCCCATCGTCTCCAGCGCGGCGAAACCCATGCCGGCGGCGACACCGATGACCAACCCGTCGGAGGGCACCCGACGACGATGCTGGGCCACCACCGTGAACAGCAGCACCACCGGGACGATCAGCTTCGCCGACTCCTCGATCAGTGCCACGAACAGCATGGGCAGGGCGCCGAGGCCGCGCAGGGTGTCGTACTCCAGCGTGCCGGCGACCACCGTGCCGATCACCCCGCCGAAGAACGCCGACGTCACCAGCGCCGACGCCGGCACCTGCCACCGACCGGTACGCGCCTGCGCGAACGTCAGGAACGTCAACGGCACAAGCGTCGCCCCGAGCAGGATCAACGCCGGCACGAAGTTCGGATTCTTGGTGCTGACCAGGGTCCGCAGCACCGCCAGGTAGAGGATCAGCCCGACGACGAGCACCCCGGCCCACGCCCACCGGCGCCAACGATCACCCATACCGCGGAGTCTGGCGGATCCAGGTTACGAACACCAGCCACGGCCCGGAGATCCTGACGACCCCCGCACGGGCCGCGAAGGCCGGGAACGACAACTACGATCTCCGATCATGCGTCGCACCGCGTCGTCCCTGGCACTCGCAGCCCTCCTGGCCCTCTCCGCCTGCACCTCGAAGCCCGAGGAGACCGCGGACGTCGCCCTGTCGGTCTTCCTCGACAACGACGTGACGGTGACGCAGAAGAGCACAGTGCGGCAGCGACTCGAATCGATGCCGAGCGTCACCGAGGTGTCCTTCGAATCCCGCGAGCAGACGTTCGAGCGCCAGAAGGCGGATCTGCAGGACCAGCCCGACCTGCTGGCGTCCCTCAAGCCGGAGCACATGCCCGAGCTCTTCCGCGCCACCGTCACCGACGCCTCGATCGCCGAGGCGGTCGAACTGGTGCTGACTGAGGTTGACGGCGTGGACGAGGTGGTGCTCAGGATCGCGGATGTCGACCCGCTGCCATCCCGGATCGGGGTCATCGTCCAGCTCGAACCGTCGGCGACCGGCGAGCAACGAGCCGCCGCGGAGAAGGCCGTCCGGGCACTGCCGACGGCGAAGTCGGTCACGTTCGAGGACCGCGACGCCGCATACGAGCGCCTGCGCAAGCGGTGCCAGGGCAAGGGCGACCTCGCCGCCCAACTCCAACCGCAGATGACGCACGAGTCGTGGCGGTTCGAGATGCCCCTGACCAAGGAGGGGTCCGGTGTGTCCGAGCTGATGAAGCTCGACGGCGTCGACGTCACCCCCCTGGCGCCGCTGGCGATGCTGTAACGCTCAGCCGACCCGGTGAGCGGTGTTCACGCGCCGAGCACAGGGAACCCGTCATTCCGCTGCGGACTGATCGCGCACTCAGACGACGTGCACCAGCCGGAAGCGTTGGGTGACCACCGGGGTGTCGTCGTCGACGGTGAACCCGGGATCGTCCAGCTCGGCGCGCACCTCCGGGCTGTGCCAGAACGTCTCGTGCCCCGCCCGCCACTGCGCCACCGACTCGTCCCCCTCGCCCTCGGCCACGGCGTGCGGCAGGTCGACGTCGGCGAGCCGGACCACCCGTACGTCGGTCAGCTCGATGACCGCCACGCGCCGGCCGGCGGAGTCCACCACGGCGGAGCGCTGTCCCACCTCGGGTAGCGGGTCGTTCGCGCGTTCGTACCCGATCAGCAGGCCGGTCGTCGACGTCTTCGCACCGGACAGGATCGCGGCGACGAGGCTGTCGCGCAGCGGTCCCGGAAACGCGAACTCGGCCAGCGGAAGATCATCGAGTGCCATCCACGGAGGGTACGCGATCCGATGTCCGCGGGCCCGGGTCCTGATCCGCCCCGCCGCCGGCGCCGCACCCGACCGCCGGTCAGGCGCCCGTCGGGTGCCGACCGGTCACGCAATACACGTCGCCGGAATTCGTCCGGTGCGGCAGGTCGCGCAGGTGGGCCGCCATGTCGCTCGCGGCCAGCCACCTCTCGAAGGTCATCGACTTGTTGTCGCCGAGCGCGACGTCGAAGCCGTCGAACCCGAGCACGGTCAGGCGGTCGAGACACCGATCGGCGACCGCGCGCGCGATGGTGGTGAACTCGAACGAGAGCGCTGGCAGCGGCCGGCTCAGGCCGGCCAGCACCTCGTCCTCGAAACCCTCGACGTCGATCTTGGTGAAGCGTGGCGTGCCGTACTCGTCGATAAGCGCGTCGACGGTGACCACCGGAACCTCGATGACCGCGTCCCACACCTCGCCCTCCCAGCCGCCCGCGCCCCGGGCCGCCCGCACGAAGTCGGGCGAGGCGGTCGACACCGTGGGGTTGGCGGAGTTCACGTGCAGCCGGGTGCTGCCGGGGAGCGCGCCACACGCGGCGTCGACGAGCGTCACCTGCTCGTCGTCGGCGTAGATCGCCCGCAGGGCGCGCAGGCACAGCGGCTGCGGCTCCACGGCGACGACCCGGGCTCCGAGGCGACGGAAGCTGCCGATGTGGTCGCCCACGTGGGAGCCGATGTCGAAGACGAGATCCCCATCGCTGACGAATCGGGAGTAGAAGGCGTCCATCCGCGCGTCCCGCTCGGGGTCGCCGTAGTAGACGTCCAGCGACCGGTGCAGCAGGGACATTCCCGGATCGCTGCGGAGCGCGGCGATCCGGGTGTCGGTGGTAGCCGTCATGCGTCTGGGTCCAGTTCGTGAGAGGGGTGCGACGGGGGCCGGGTCACGGTCCGAAGGCGGTCAGGAACCGGTCCCGGAAGGTGTCCATCCGCCAGACCGGCGCCTGCGGCCCCGGCTTGAGCCCGTCCTGCCAGCCCCACCCGGAGATCCGGTCCAGGACGGCCCGGTCCTTCGCGATGATCGTGATGGGGACGTCGTGGCTGGCGTTCTCGCCGGTGACGACGGCGGCGGGCTGGTGGTCACCGAGGAAGATGAACACCAGGTCGTCGTCACCGTAGGTCCGCACGTAGGAGATGAGCGTGCTCAGCGTGTACTCGATGGAGGTCCGGTAGTCGGCCCGGATCTGCTTGGTGGTGCGCCGCTTGTCGTCCGACTCGCCGCCCGGCCGGTGGAAGGCCGCGCCGTCGCCGATGCCGGCCCAGTCGACCATCTGTGGGACGGGCGTCCAGGGCGCGTGGCTCGACACCAACGCCAGCTCCGTCATCGTGGGCGCGTCGACCTGCCGGGCCTGCTCCAACCGCCGCCAACTGGCCAGGGTGTACTGGTCGGGCATGGTGCCGAAGCTGAACTTCTCGCCCCGGTACGCGAGCGCCTTGGCGTTGTAGAACCGCTCGTAGCCGAAGAAGGACCCCTCCGGCCACGCCTTGGTGACGGCGGGCATCACGCCCACTGTCTGCCAGCTCGCGCGCCGGAAGGCGCCGTTGAGGGTCATCCGGTCACTCGCCAGCAGGGTGCGGTGCCGCTGGTCGTTGTCGATCCAGAGGCCGGAGAGGAGCGTGGCGTGCGCGAGCCAACTGCCGCCGCCGAAGGTCGGCGAGGTGAGGAAGCCGCTCCGCGCGCCGAACCCCGCCGCGCCCAGCTGGCTGGTGCCGCCGTCGAGGACCGCGCCGACCTGCGGGGCGAACTCCGGGTCCTCGACCGCGTCCCGGCCGTAACTCTCCACGAAGGAGATGACCACGTTCTTGCCCCGTAGCGCGGTCAGCAACTGGTCGCCCGGGGTGTCGCGGAACGGGTCGGCGTCGACGAGGGTGGAGAACGTCCTCCGGTCGTCGAGACGCACGCGCACCTGGAAGCCGTGGCCGTTGGCCAGGGTCGTCGCGGAGGTGTCAGCCACCGGTACCGCCGACGCCACCCGCACGTCGAACGCGGCGCAGGCCACCCAGACGACCACCAGCGCGGCCACCGTCCGGGTGGTCCCGCCGCGGTGCCGGACCACCAGCTGTCGCAGTCGCCGCACCGACAGCGTCACCAGGACGGGCAGGCCCACGAGCACCACCGCCAGGACGGTCGCGGCGCCGATGGCGGCGGGCCGGCCGTACGACTCACTGAGGAAGGCGAACCCCTCGTCGAGCAACGCCCAGTCGAGCACCGGGTCGAACGCCCGGCTGAGCGCCGCGGAGAAGCCCAGGTCGAGCAGCTTCAGCAGGCCGAGCAGGCCGAGGGCCACGCCCGCGAGGGTGGCGACCAGCCGGCTGCCACGCGGCGGCAGGGCGAGCAGGAGGGCCACGACCAGCAGCGCCTCCAGGGGGATCCGCACGAACGCCGTCGCGGTGAGGTGACCGAAGTCGTACGGCATGGTGAGGACGAGTAGCACGAGCAGCGCGGCCAGGACGGTCGTCAGCCGGGTGGCGACGGAGCGCCTCGCCCGACCCGTGCCGTCGTCGGCGGCAGCACCCGGGAGTCCGTCCCCCATCGCCTTTCGTCTCTGGCTCGGCAGCTCACGTACTCGCGTCAAGAGCGACAACCCGGGCATCCTTCCGTGGTCACTGGGGAGTGCGGCGTAGGGGCGGTTCAGACGCGGGCGATGCCGCCGCGGGCCGCAGCGACCGCCGGGCGGTGGCTGCTCACGTGGACCATCGTGGCCGGTACGCCCGGAGTGCCGTGGAGCGGGGTGCGGCGACGGTGCCGGGTCACCCACAGCCACGTGACGTCGCGGCCGAACGACTCGACGAGCAGCGCCAGTGCGGCAATCAGCACGACTGTCGTCAGCGGTCCGGGCAGCGCGTCTCCCATGGCCACCATCAGCACCACACCCTGGACCGCCGCGACGACCTTGCGCCAGTAGCGCGGCGGCAGCGACCCGCGCATCCATCCCAGCACCCAGCTCGCGGCGACGAAGACGTAGCGCATCGCGCCGATCGCGAGCACCCAGCCGCCCACCGCCGGCGCGACGTGGAGGCAGAGCACCAGCACAAGGAAGGAATCGATCTCCATGTCGAAGCGGGCGCCCAGCTCACTGGTGGTCCCGGTGCGGCGGGCCGTGTACCCGTCGACCGCGTCGAGGGCCAGCGCCACGGCGGTCAACACGACCATCAAGGTGATCGGCGCCGGCCGGGTGAACGCGTCCGCGGCCAGCGCCGTCACGCCGCCGACGAGGATCGCCCGGCTCAGGGTCACCCGGTCGGCCGGGCCCAGCCCACGCGCACCCGAGCGGGACAACCCCCGGCCGAGCAGGAGGCACAGGACCGTCCCGTACGCCAGCCCCGCCACCCACCCGGCGGCGCCGAGGCCGACCGTCCCGGCAAGCGCCGCCAGCACAGCGCCCTGCACGATCAGTCCGATGACCGGACCAGTTCGAACCGTTGACATCGTGCCTCCGCGACTCTGGTGGGTGACCCTGACCGTCATCACGGAAAATATGACCGATCGGTTCATTCTGAACACGACCTCGCAGGGCGCTGCGGAGGGACGTGCCCCTTCAGTGGTCGGTTAATCGTCCACCGTGACCGCAGCTCGTCGCAGTCGACCGACACCACGGACGCGACGGTGGGTGATGCGGTCAGCCGGTGCCGGCTGTGGGCGTGGCAAGGGCCTGGAGCGTGTCGGTGGTCACCGGGTCGGCCGGGAAGAACGCCTCGACGGCCAGCCCGGAGACGGTGACGTCCAGCGGAGTGCCGAAGAGCGTGGTGGTGCTGATGAAGGACAGCTCCCGGTCGCCGTGGCGGTACCGCAGTGGGATGACGACACGCGACAGGTCGTGGCTGGTCGGCGCCACGACGTCGTCGCCACTGGGATAGCCCCGAAGCTCTTCGAGCAGGTCGGACAGGATCGGGTCGTTGGTCGTCGCTGCCTGCTGGCGCAACCGTGCGAGCAGGTGGGCCCGCCATTCGGGGAGGTTGAGGATTCGCGGGGCCATGCCGTCGGGGTGCAGGCTGAGCCGCAGCACGTTGACCGGTGGGGCGAGCAGGTGAGGCTTCGCGTCGGCGGTGAACAGGGCGACGGCGGGGTTGGCCTCGACGAGCTGCCAGTGCTGGTCGACGAGCACTGCGGGGGACGGGCTGTGCCCGTCGAGAATCTGCCGTACCGCGGCCCGGAACGGCGCGAGTTCCGGGTCGGTCAGCTCGTGGCTGGGGTAGGCGGGGGCGTAGCCGCCGGCGAGCAACATCGTGTTGCGCTCGGCCAGCGGCATGTCCAGCCGCTCCGCCAGCCGCAGGATCAGGTCCGGGCTCGGCCGGGACCGCCCGGTCTCCACGAAACTCAGATGCCGGGCCGACACGCCCGCCTCGATCGACAGGTCGAGCTGGCTCACACCGCGACGTCGACGCCAGTCACGCAGCAGCTGCCCCACCGGTCGGCCCGGCCTGGTCCTGGTCGTCACCCCCCGAGTCTAGTGACCACACCGGGTACGCCCCATTACCTGCGACGTAATCGACAGCGGGCGCCAGCGTTCGCGATCATCTCCTCGACGGCAACGAGCCGTCCGCAACGATCGGAGAATCATGACCGCGTACGCGCTTGCTCATCTGCGCAGGGCCCCCGTCCATGCCGAGGTGCTCGAATATCTGGAGCGCATCGATGCCACCCTGGCGCCCTTCGAAGGTCGGTTCATCGTCCACGGCGGATCCATCGAGGTGCTGGAGGGCAGTTGGCCGGGCGATCTGGTCGTCATCGAGTTTCCCGACTCGACCAAGGCCCGCTCCTGGTATCACTCCGGCGCGTACCAGGAGATCAAGCCCTTGCGGACGAGGCACCTGGCCGGCGAGGTGATCCTCGTCGAGGGGGTCGACGCCGGCCACAGCTCGGCGGAGATGGCTGCCGCGATCCGACGGGCCGATGGTTCCTAGCGCCGCGCACCACAAAGAGCTGGTCCCGGTCGGCGGACGACCGGGACCAGCTGGGTGACACGGCTCAGGAGGCGGCGATGCCTTCCATGCCGATGCCGTTCTCGAACTTCGGCAGACCCTCCACTGTGGTGACGAGCTTCAGCGAGCCGTCCTCGTTCACCTCGTAGCCCTGCACGTTGCCGGCGGTGGCGTTCTGTACGTACAGGAAGCCGTCGCTGGTGGTCATGTCGATCGACCCGCCGCCGGTGTCGGCGGCGACGGCCTTGACGAGTTCGAGCTTGCCGTCGTCGTTGACCCGGTAGGAGCTGATGGTGGAGGTGCCGGCGTTGGCGACGAAGAAGTAGTCGCCGACGCGCTGGATCCAGCACGGTGCCTGCTGCTCGTTCGGCACCGACGGCCCGACCTGGTCGAGCGTGCCGTCGTCCTCCAGCTCGAACCGGCTGACCGCGTTCGCGCCCGACTCGGTGACCAGCAGCGAGTCCTCGGTGTCGAAGGTGAAGCCGAACGGGGTGTTCCCCGCGTCGCTGATCACGGGGTTCGAGGCCAGCTCGCCGTGGCGACCGATCTCGTAGCTGAACATGACGTTGGCGCCCTTTGTCGACACCAGGACGAACTCGCTGTCCGGGTCGATCTTGACCTGCGCCGGGGCGGTGCCGAAGGCGGGCGGGTTGCCGTTGTGCAGCCCGAGCGACCGGTTGGCGTCCTCGATCCGCGACAGGCGGCCCTTGTGCAGCTCGAAGCCCTGCACCGAACCCTCGCCGCCGGCGTTGAGGACGTAGACGAGGTCGCCACGGGCCGCGATGCTGACCGGCAGCAGACCCCCGGACCAGATGACCTGGAGCTTGTGCAGCTTGGTGCCCTCGACACGGAAGACGGTCACGGTGTTGCTGCCGGCGTTCACGGCGAAGAGCAACCCCTTGTGGTAGATCAGGGACCCCTGCGAGGCCAGCGCGTCGAGCGGCGCGCCGATGGTGAAGCCGCCCAGCCCACCGGTCTCGTACTCACCCGCCTTGGTGAGACGGCCGTCCTCGTCGCGGTCGTAGACCTTGATGGTGTTGCCCTCGGCCTTGTTGGTCTGGACGAAGAGCGCGCCCTCGTCACCGTGGTGGTATTCACCTCCCTTGCGGTCGTCGTGGTGTCCAGGGCCGCCACCGTCGGCGAGAGCGGTTCCGGGGGTCGATCCGACGCTGGTCAGACCCGCCAGGAGGGCTGCCGCGAGCGCAACGCTGCGCTTCATCACTGACTCCTTACGCACACGAAGGGAGGAATACGAGTTTTCCTCTGCTTCGAAAGCTATCGGAGGATGTAGTCGTGATGGGCACCCTTACCCTAAAGCGGTAATTTTGTGCCGTTCCGTGGAATGAGCAGACGTACGCGCTCGGATGGCATATCGCAAAGCGGACGCCCGACCCGACAGGGGCGAAACGCGGCGGCCCGGTGATCAACGCGCTGGCGGCATCCACTGCGTGAGCAGGGCCGGATCGGCGACGTACTGCTCAACCCGCGTCCGCTGCTCCGGGGTCAGGGACAGCGCCTGGAGGCGGGCTCCCCACTCGGGCACCCGGTCGGCCTTGTCCAGCGCGATCGACAACTCGATCAGGGCGGCCAACGCCATCGCCTGCTCGACGACCGGCGCGTCCTCGGCGCGGCGGCGCATTCCCGAGTCGAGCGCCCGGTAGGCCGCCCGGTCGTCCATCTTGAACTCGCGCAGGATGCGCGCGTTGTCGAGCACCCGCGCGAGACCGGCCAATTCCATCGATCCGCCGTACTCCAGATCCTTCGGCTCGTCCCGCTGGATGAAGATGATGGTGTTGCCCGACGGGTCGACGATGCTGAACCGGGACGCCCCGGCGCGGTAGCGGGTCATCCGGGGCAGGCCCTTGACCAGCACCTTGCCGTAGCCGCGCCGCATCGCCTCGGTGAACGCCGCGTGGTACGCCGCGACCGCGTCGACCATCACCAGGCAGCCGCCGGACACCTCCTTCGCCGGGTCCAGGTCCTTCGGCGCCGGCCCGTAGTGCAGCTGGAACCCACTCCAGGTGAAGGCCAGGTACACGTACGGCTTGAGCTGCTCGTAGGCCACCTCGAAGCCAAGGGCCCGCCAGAACGCCACTGTCTCCTGCGGCGCCGCGCAGTGCAGCAGCGGCACCGTCGTCTCGTTCGGCTGGACCCGGTCCTCATGTGTCGACACCTGTCGTCCCCCGTCCGCTCGGCAGGTCGGCCATTCTGCCAGCAGCGGCGACGAGCGCCGCCCGGTTTTCGTCTCCTACCCAGGGAGGAGGGCCGCTCCGACCGTCGGCCGCAACCGGGGCTCGCGGTCGGACGCTTTGCACCGGACCGACCACCAGCATCTACAGACATGATTACCTTCCTGCGCCGGGCGACACACTGGAACCGCCCCCTGATGCTCCTGGTAGCCGCGATGACGGTGCTCACCGTCGTCGCCGCGGTCGGCATCCTCGTCGACGCACGCGTCCTCACCGGGGCGCCGATCTGGCTCAAGCCGTTGAAGTTCGGGGTGTCCTTCGTGCTGTACGGCGCGACCCTCGCCTGGATGCTCTCCCTGCTGCCCCGCCGCAGCCGCGCCGTCGAGGGGGCGGTCATCGTCATCGTCGCCGTGGCGGTCGTCGAGAACGCGATCATCGTCGCCCAGGTGCTCCGCGGGCAGACCAGCCACTTCAACGACAGCACCCCCCTGAACACCGCGCTGTTCGCGTCGATGGGCGCGGCGATCATGCTGTTGTTCTTCGCCCATCTCGTCATCGGGGTCGTGGTCCTGATCCAGCGGATCCCCGACCGGGTCGCCGCGACCGCCGTCGGGTGGGGTCTCGGCCTGTCCCTGCTGGGCATGCTCGCGGCGGTGCCCATGGCGCTGCCGATGCAGGACCCGGGAATCGAGGGGATCGGTGGCGCCCACAGCGTCGGTGTGCCCGACGGCGGGCCGGGGTTGCCCGTTCTCGGCTGGAGCACCACCGGTGGTGACCTGCGGATCGGGCACTTCGTGGGGCTGCACGCCCTCCAGGCGCTGCCGATCCTGGCGATCCTGCTGAGCCGGTTCGCGACCCGGCTGGACGAGCGCACCCGGGCTCGGCTGCTTGTCGTCGCGGGCAGCGCGTACGGCGTCCTCACCGTGCTGTTGACCTGGCAGGCGCTGCGCGGACAGCCGCTGCTGCGCCCGGACGCGGGCACGCTGATCGCGGTCACGGCCCTGGTGGTCGCGACGGCGACCGCCGGCGGGCTGGTGCTGGCCCGGCGACGCCGCCCGGAACTGGCGTTGGCCGCGTGACCGCGACGCTGTTCTCCCTGACGTTCGCGGTGGCCGCGCCGTTCTGGGCGCTGATGATCCTGCTGCCGCGCTGGTCGTGGACCGCCCGGATCATCGCCTCGCCGCTGATCGTGCTGCCGGTCGTGGTGATCTACGCGCTGCTGGTGCTGCCGGCGTTCGGCGACGTGCTGCCGGCCGTGACGTCGCCGACCCTGGCCGGGGTACGGGACCTGCTCGGCACCTCCGTCGGGGCGGCGGCGGGCTGGGCGCACATGATCGCGTTCGACCTGTTCGTCGGGCGTTGGGCGTGGTGGGACAGCAGGGAACGGGGGGTACCGGCGCTGGTGATGGCTCCGGTGCTGCTGCTGACCATCCTGCTCGGGCCGCTCGGCCTGGCCGCGTACCTCGCGGTCCGGACCCGGTGGCGGCCGCCGTCGGGCGCCGCCACCGGCCCCCAGCACCTAGGCTGACCACCGTGCGATGGCTGGGGCGACTGTTCGACCTGCGGGACACGCTCGTGCGGATGGTGCTGCTCGACCTGAGTGGGCTGGGCTTCCTGCTCCTCGTCCCGCACGCCCGCGCCACCACCGCGACACAGTGGATCCTCGCGGTGCTCGCGTTCGCGGTGGCGCTTGCGGCACACCGTCGGCCGGTGGCCAACCTGGTGGTTCAGGCCGCCCTGCTGGCGGTCGCGATCGGCCTCGTCGACGACTTCACGATCAACCAGGTCGGCGCCAGTTGGGCGCTGCTCGAGGTCACCATGCGGGTCCACCGCCCCCGGGTCATCTGGCTGGCCACCGCCCTGCTTGTCGTTGTCGACCTGACCGACTCCATCGGCGACACGCTCAGCCAGGTGGGACCCGGTGTGGTCGGCCTGACCCTGGAGGTGGGCGTGCCGGTGCTGCTCGGCCTCGTCATCCGGACCAACCGGGAGCTGAGCCGACAGGCCGTCGAGCGAGCCGTGGCCGAACAACGCCAGCACGCGTCGGAGAGCCGCGCGGCCCGCGCCGACGAACGCAGCGCCATCGCCCGCGAGTTGCACGACGTCGTCGCTCACCACGTGGCGTCGATGGTGCTGCGGGTCGGCGTGGCCCGGCACGTGCTCACCGACCTGGACCCCCGGGTGGGCGAGGTGTTCGACGACGTGCACGGCACCGGCACCGCCGCCCTGGCCGAGCTGCGCGGGCTGGTCGCGGTGCTGCGCGACCCCGACGGGGTACGCGGTGACGCGGCGCTGACCGCGATCGAACCGTCCGCGCTGCCGGCGGCGATCGGCGCGTCCATCGACCGGGCCCGTCAGGCCGGCGTCACAGTGGAGGCCGACCTGGACCCGGCGATCGGCTCGCTCGACGCGGTACGCGGCATGGCAGTGCTGCGACTGACCCAGGAGGCGCTGACCAACGTGGCCAAACACGCGGGGACGTCCGCGCTCGCGCGCCTCGTGATCGCCGTCCGCGACGGGTGCGTGCACTGGGAGGTCGCCGACACCGGACCCGGCGGGGTGCCGGCGGGGATGCCGACCGGCGGTGGGCACGGCATCACCGGGATGCGCGAGCGCGTCGAGGTCCTCGGCGGTCGGCTGGAGGCCGGCCCGACCCCGACGGGGTGGCGGGTGCGTACCGTGCTCCCGGCCTCCGCCGCCGAGCCCGGCCGCCCGGTGCCCCGGGACCGCACGGCCCCCGCCGGGTCGCCCGCGCCGGAGCCGGCGTGATCCGGGTGCTGCTGGTCGACGACCAGCACCTGATCCGCGCCGGGCTGCGCATGCTCTGCGACGCCCAACCCGACATCGAGGTCGTCGGTGAGGCCGACAACGGCCGCGACGCGATCCCGCTGGCGGGGCGGCTCCTGCCCGACGTCGTCGTCATGGACCTGCGGATGCCCGGTGTCGACGGGATCACCGCGACCAGCCGGATCCTCGCCGAACGCCCCAGCACCCGCATCCTGGTGCTGACCACGTTCGGCGACGACGACCACCTCTACCCCGCCCTGACCGCCGGCGCCTGCGGGTTCCTGCTGAAGGACGCGCCCCCGACCGAACTGCTCGACGGCATCCGGCGGGCCGCCGTCGGTGACAGCCCGTTCAGCCCGGAGGTGCTGCGGCGTCTCGTCCAGCGCGCGGTGCACGCCCGACCCGAGACGCCACTGCCGGTGCGGGGTCTGACCGCCCGCGAGCATGACGTGCTGGACCTGGTCGCCGAGGGCCTGTCCAACACCGAGATCGCCGACCGGCTGCACATCGGTGTCACCACGGTCAAGACCCACATCACCAGCCTGATGACCAAGACCGACAGCCCCAACCGGGTCCGCCTCGCCCTGTTCGCCCGCGGCGTCTGACGGCCCGGCCTAACGACCGCACGCGTAGCCCTGCATCCCCCGCGGATTCGCGCCGGCGGACAGCACGCCCGTCGCCGGATCACGGGTCACCGCGCAGAGCCGACCCAGGCTCCACCCGTCGGTGACCCGCACCTCGTGCCCGTACGCCCGCAGGGCCTCCCGCACGCCCTCGTCGAGCCGGTCCTCCACCACCAGCACGCCGGGCTCCATGTCGCGTGGATAGAACGACCCCGGCAGGCCGAGCGTGTGCCACGCCGGCGCGTCGATCGCCTCCTGGAGCGACTGACCAGCGACGAGATGCCGCAGCAGGAACGGCAACTGCCACTGGTCCTGCTGGTCGCCGCCGGGGGTGCCGCACGCCAGCACCGGCTCGCCGTCGCGGTGCACCATCGTCGGGCTCAACGTCGTACGCGGGCGACGGCCCGGCGCCAACGAGGAGGCGAGTCCCTCCTCCAGCCAGCACATCTGCAACCGGCTGCCCAGCGGGAAGCCGAGTTCCGGAATGGTCGGCGAACTCTGCAGCCAGCCCCCACTGGGGGTCGCGGAGATCATGTTGCCCCAGCGGTCGACAACGTCCACGTGGCAGGTGTCGCCCCGGGTCACCCCGTCGGCCCGCACCGTCGGCTCCCCCGTCGTGGGATCCGTCGCGGGCGCCCGCCGCGCGGCCTCGGGTCGGACGTGGGCCGGCAGGCGTGGCCGCGCCCCGTCGGGACTCCCCGGCCGCAGCTCCGCCGACGCGCGATCGCCGATCAGGGCGGCCCGCTCGCGCGCGTACCCCCGGGAGAGCAGCGCCGTGGCGGGCACCTCGACGCCGTCGCCGTACCAGGCCTCCCGGTCGGCGAAGGCGAGCTTGAGCGCCTCGACCTGGGCGTGCACACCCGCCGCGGTCGCCGGGTCGAACGCGCCGGGATCGTCGAGCGCGTCCAGGGTGGCCAGCGCCTCCAGCAACACCGGGCCCTGGCCCCAGAAACCGGTCTTCGCCACCGAGTAGCCGTGCCAGTCGAGGGTGACGGGCGCCTCCCAGGTCGCCGAGTACGCGGCCAGGTCGTCGCCGGTGACCAGCCCGGCGTGCGGCCGTCCACTGGAGTCCTGGAAGGGCTTCCGGCTGAACGCGTCGATCGCGTCGGCGACGAACCCCGTGCTCCAGGCCCGGCGGGCGGCCTCGATCTGCGCCTCCCGGTCCCCGCCGGCCGCCTGTCCCGCCTCGACCAGCCGGCGCAGGGTGTCCGCGTACGCCGGGTTGGCGACCAGCTCCCCCTCCGTCGGTGGCCGGCCGCCGCGCAGCCAGAGCGCGGCGGACGTGGGCCAGTGCTCTTCGAACAGCGACTGGACCGCCGCCACCGTGGCACCGACCCGGCCCACCAGCGGGTGTCCGGCGCCGGCGTAGCCGATGGCCGGCTCCAGCACCTCGGCGAGGGTGCGCGTGCCGTGCTCACGCAGCAGCAGGAGCCAGGCGTCCACGGCGCCGGGTACGGCTGCCGCGAGCGGTCCGGCGCCCGGGACGAGGTCCATTCCGAGGGACCGGAAGTGCGCGATGGTGGCGCCGGCCGGCGCTGGACCCTGCCCGCACAGCACCTTCGGCGTGGGGTCCTGCGCGGTGGCCACGATGGCCGGCACCTCGCCGCCCGGCCCGTTGAGGTGCGGTTCGACCACGTGCAGGACGAACCCGGCGGCGACCGCCGCGTCGAAGGCGTTGCCGCCGCGTTCCAGGATGCCCATCGCCGACTGGCTGGCGAGCCAGTGCGTCGAGGAGACCATGCCGAAGGTGCCCCGCAGCGTGGGCCGGGTGGTGAAGGTCATGACCACACCTCACTCGGATCCGCGGTGCGAACGCAAGACCTCCCGGGCTGCCCGCGCACCGGCCCGACCGGTGCTCAGTGCGCGGGCCGGGCCCGGCCGCCCCGCACGAGGCTGAGCAGGACGACCAGGGCGAGCACCGCCACGACCGCGCTGAAGATCTCGCCGGCGGGACGCAGACCGGCGCCCTGGATCAGCAGGCCCACCCCCACGGCGGGCACACCGAGCATGGCGAACAGGATGGCGAAGAAGGTCGACACCGCCTCGGCCCGATGCCGCGGCTCGGTCTTCGTCGTGATCGTCGCGATGCCGTCGCCGACCGCCACCCCGGACGCCACGCCGATGATCGCCGCGCTGATGACAAGCGTCGCCAGCAACGCCATCCACATGCTGAACGCGAGCAGGCCCGCCCCCATGATCAGACCGACGGCGGCGCTGGCCAGCGCGGCGCGCGAGGACAGCGCGCGGGTCAGCAACTGCCCGAACGCGGCACCGGTGAACGCCACGAAGACCACCAGCGCGGCCAGGGTGTGCGAGGTTTCGTGCAGGACCATGCCGAGGAACAACCCGCTCACCGACGTGAGCACCCCGAGCGCGGCGAACCCCGCGCCGGCGGTGATCGCCGAGCGGACGAAGGCGCCGCGGATGTTCGCCGGCACGTGCAACCGTTGCACCCGCAACGTCACCGGCGAGCGCTCCCGCACCGTCTCCGGGACGCCGCGCAGCGCGATGATCGCGACCACCGCCAGGACCAGCACGATCACCCAGGGCAGCCGCAGCGGGCCGGGCGCCACGTCCGCCACGATCCCGGAGAGCAGGGTGCCGGTGGCCAGGCCGCCCAGGTTCGCGAAGATCGACACGGTGGCGGCACGCTTCGGATGCCGTGGGCTGATCAACTCGGCCAGCGCCGCGGTCGCCGCGCCGATGATCAGCGCGGCGGAGAGACCGGCCAGGATCCGACCCACAACGATCATCGCCAGGTCCACGGCAGCCAGGAACACGGCGTCCGCGGCGACCGAGAGCAGCAGCGCGACGAGGATGACAGGGCGTCGGCCGATCTGGTCGGAGAGCCGACCGAAGACCAGCAACCCGACGACCACGCCCAACGCGTACAGGGCGTAGACCACTGTCACTGTCAACGACGAGAAGCCGAACTCCATCTCGTAGAGCGGGTAGAGCGGGGTCGGCACCGTGGTGCCCACCAGCGTGATCCAGAAGGCGAACGTGACCCGCGCCGCGCCGGACGTGGAACCCGACCGCGTCGTTGCGCCATCGGCACGGCTGGCGTTGGACATGATCGGTCCCTTCGGGCTCGGACGCCCCTGCCGTGGGCCATCGCGCTCCTGTCCCCCCGTGCAGCATGGGTCCTGGCCCGCCGTGCGGGTGCGGCAACTGCCCTAAACGCCCCTCATCAGGTGGCGCCCGCCGCGCCACCCGGCAGTTGGCCACCGAGCCGCTTCCGCGGTGTCGGTGGCCAACCGCCGGGCGCACGCCCGCCTACGCCAACACGTGCGCCACCCCGGGCCGGCCGCTCTGCACGTAGACGCTGGCCCGCGTCGCGACCGGGGCGCCGGGCACGTCGACGTACGGCACGACGCGGTAGTCGGTGCGCATCTCGCTACGGCCGAGGTGCACCACCTGGTATCCGCGCTGGGAGTTGTGGAACTTCATGTGCGGGTTCTCGGCCAGCCAGGTCACCCCGAGCGCGTCCATGTCCGTGCCGTTGCCGCCCGAGCTGATCGAGGTGCCGAGGAACTCGGTGCCGATCGTGCGGGACGCCGGGTCGGCGAAGTTCAGCTTCAGGTCGGCGGCCACGCTGCGGTGCGCGTCCCCGGTGACGACGAGGAAGTTCTCCACGTTCCGCGTCGCCAGACCGTCGAAGAGCCGCTGCCGCGCCGCCGCGTACCCGTCCCAGGTGTCCATGCCGAACGTCTCGGTCGGACCGTCGGTGTGGTCGGCCTCCATCGCGAAGACCTGGTTGCCGAGGACGTTCCAGCGGGCCCGCGACGCGCCGAGGCCCGCCAACAGCCAGGCCTCCTGCTTCGCTCCGAGGATCTGCCGGTTCGGGTCCCACCGCAGCGACTGGTCGGTGAGCTGCTGGTCCCGGAAGCGTCGGGTGTCGAGCACGTCGAGCTGGAGCAGGTCACCGAACGTCAGGCGTCGGTAGACCTGCATCTCCGGCCCCCTGGGCATGGACGAGCGGCGCAGCGGCAGGTTCTCGTAGTACGCCTGGTAGGCGGCGGCCCGACGCAGCCGGAACACCGCCGGGTCCTGGTCCGGCTCGGTGTCCGGCTGCGAGTGGTCGCCGGCCCAGTTGTTCTCCACGTCGTGGTCGTCCGGGGCGACCACCCAGGGAGCGGCCCGGTGCGCCGCCTGGAGCGCCGGGTCGAGCTTGTACTGCGAGTACCGGATCCGGTAGTCGGTCAGGGCGAACGTCTCCGCCGCCGGGACGTGCGGGCGGCCGATCGTGCCGGCGCCCGCGCCCTCGTAGATGTAGTCACCGAGGTGGACCACCAGGTCCAGGTCCTCCCGGGCCAGGTGCTCGTAGGCGGTGAAGAAGCCGTCCGTGTACGCCTGGCAGCTCGCGAACGCGAAGGTCATCGAGTGCAGGTTGGCCCCCGGCCGCGGGGCGGTACGCGTGCGGCCGACCGGGCTGATCTGGCCCGCGACACGGAAGCGGTACCAGTATCCGCGGTCCGGCCGCAGGCCGTGCACCTCGGCGTGCACCGAGTGCGCCCAGTCGGCAGTGGCGTGCTCCACGCCGCGCCGTACCACCCGGTGGAACCTCTCGTCCTCGGCGACCTCCCACTGCACGGGGACGGTGCGGTCCGGCATGCCGCCGAGCCCGTCGGGGGCGAGCGGGTCCGGCGCCAGGCGGGTCCAGAGCACGACGCCGTCGGACGACGGGTCGCCGGAGGCGACACCGAGCGTGAACACGTAGCCGGGCACTGTGAGGTGGTCGTTCGACGCGCCGGAGCTCGCCGACGCGGGCTCGGCCGCCGCGAGGATCGTCGCGCCGGCGGCGACACCTCCCAGGGCGAGGAAGTGACGACGCGGCAGCGTCCGGGGTGACTGCGACATGGAGGGATACCTTCCGGAAAGCAGACGGTGTTGCCTGTGCTTTCCTGATCCCAACTGTCCGACATGACGCCCGCCGGAACACCCCGTGAACAGGGCCGGGGCAATCCACTGACGACGGCGGACCGGCCCGGCCGCGGTGGGAAGCGGCGATCGGGACGCCGCTTCCCACCGCGTACCCCTAGGAGTTGTACGCCTGCGCGGTCACCGTGACCTGCCGGGCGAGGCCCGACCGCGCCGGCCAGGAGATCCCCACCTGACGGGTCTCCCCCGGCAGGAGCCAGAAGTAGTTGTCGTCGAAGCGGGCCGGGAGGACCCGGGCACCGCCCTTGTCGCGGACGGCGAGTCGGACCAACACGGCGACCGTCCGGCCCAGGTTGCGGACCGTCGTGGTGAGGGTGTTCCGCCCGTCCACGACGCGGACCGCATTCGACGACGTCGACAGTCGGGTGCTCGGCAGGTCGCTGAGCGCCCGCATCTGCTCGGCCTTGTCGTAGCGCCAGTAGGTGTTCTCCGTGAGCAGCCGGTCCCGGCTGTCCCGCAGCTCCAGCCGGACCAGGTGCAGCCCGCCACCGTCCGCCGCGGCCAGCGGGAAGACCGGCGTCGTGGCCGACCGGGGGACGTCCACCCGCTGGCGCTGGGGCGAGCCCAGCGAGCGGCCACTCAGGTCGTACCGGCGGGCGGTGACGGTGACGCCGGTGAGCGCCGCCGCCGTGTGGTTGACCACCCGCACCTGCCAGGTGCCCGGGTCCGCCTGCACGTGCACCGGCTCGCAACCCTTCCGGGCGCCGTAGTAGGCGCCGTTGACGTCGAGGTCGTAGTCGTAGGTCTGCCAGACCGTGCTGTGCCACGCCGGGTGCGACATCCACAGCAGCAGACCTGTGGCGTCCTGCCACAGGTTGGCGTTCCACGCCTCGAACATGGCGCGGTGGCTCTCGTAGTTGACGAACTGCGCCCGGGTGGCGAACTCGTCGAGCGAGCCGGACTCACCAAGCCGCGCGTCGATCGCCGCCTGGTACGTGCCGACGCGCTGGTTGCCGATTGTCGACCAGTCGTGGTAGTTCCACACCTCGCCGATCGGCCACTCCGGGGCGTCGCCGACGAGGTTGCGCATGCTCTCCGCCACCGACACCACCGGCATGCCGATCTCGGTGTGGAAACCGAACGCCCCGGTGTCGTACGTGTTCTTGTTGTTGTAGGTCGCCGGCTCCACCCAGTGGTAGGGGCCGTGGCCGCTGACGATGCCACCGGCCGAGTTGGGGATGTAGAGGATCTCCGGGTGCTCGGTCGCGGCGGCCTGCTTCAGCCCGGCGTCCACGATCGGCGGCGGGTCACCCTCGTTGGCGCCGCACCACACCACGATGCTGGGGTGGTGGCGGAAGCGCCGGATGGTGTCGGCGGCGATGTCCACGTAGCCGGGCGGGTTCGGCAGGAACGCGCCCGCCTGCCAGAAGTCGTTCCACACCAGGATGCCCTGCTCGTCGCAGGCCTGGTACAGCTCCTCGCGGTTGCTGCTGCCCAGCCAGTTGCGGATCATCGTGAAGTTCATGTCGCGGTGCATCTCGACCGTGTCGGCCAACCGGTCGGGCAGCACCCGACGCAGCAGCTCGTCCCAGCCCCAGTTGCCGCCCCGGGCGAACACCGGCACACCGTTCACGCTGATCTTGAGCTGGGTGACGGCGTTGCTCACCGACTTCACGTCGATCCACCGCTGCCCGTCGTCGGAGACCTGGATGACGAAGTCGCGGGCGTACGCCTGCTCCCACACGATCGTGACCTGGTCGAAGGCGACCGGGGCACCCAGATCGACCTGGATCCACTGGTTGTCCTCGAACTTCGACGACCACCGGGTCCGCGGGTTGCCGTCGACGGCCCGGTCCGGGCCGTTCGAGTCGCTGTCCGACGACGACGCGGTGGCGGTCCTGCCCAGCGCCAGGTCGACGTCCGGCTCGGCCTGCCGCTGCACGGACAGCGCCCACATGGACACACCCCACGAGGTCACCCGCGCGCCGGTCTGGATGCGCAGGTGCTGTGCGGTCTGGCTGGCGAACGTCTCGACCTGGGTGGCACGACTGCCCAGCGGGGTGTCGTTGTTCACCGCCTGCACGTCGCTCCAGGCGTCGCCGTCGACGGAGACCTGGACGCGGTAGTCAAGCGCGTACGCCTGCTCCCACACGATGGTGACCCGGTCGAAGTCGACAGCCGCGCCGAGGTCGACCTGGATCCACTGGTTGTCCTCGGCCTGCGAGGCCCAGCGGGTCGCCGGATCACCGTCCACGGCCTTGTCGGGCCCGTTGCTGTCGCTCTCCGAGGTCGACGCTGTCGCGTCGTGGCGCACTGCGAGATCCGGGCCGGTCCCGTCGGCCACCGACAACGCGAACATCGAGATGCCCCAGCCGGTGGCGCGTTGGCCGGCCTGGATGCGCACGTGCCGGGCGTGCTGCCTGTCGAACGTGACGGTCTGGGCCGCGGCGCCGTCGACGAACTCCAGCGGAGGCCTACCGGGCGGCGAGATGACGATCGGCTGGTGCCAGTCGTAGGCGAACTCCCGGATGCCGAAGCGCAACTGACGCCGGTCACTGACCGCGCGCCGGACGGTGGCGGTGAGCGTCAGGTCGTACAGGTGGGGCTCGCCGTAGCCGTTGGGCCACCACAGACGGGGGTTGCGCAGGCGCAGCCCACCGAAACGCTCCGGTGCGAAGGTGACGGTGGCGCTGCCGTTCGCGGGGACGGTGACCGTGGACTCGACGCGTACCCTGTCGAACTCCGCGCGGACGGTGACAGTGGTGGCGGTGGCCGTCGCGTTGCGGACCGGCACCCGGATGGTGACCTCGGCGGCGCCGGTGTCCGGCAGGTCGGGCAGCGTGGTCTGCACGTGCGGATCGCCGATCACCACGGCACCGGTGCCGCGTAGGCGGACGTGGTCCCAGAGGCCGGTGACCCGGTCGCGGACGGCGGGCATCCAGTCCCACCCGGACACCGCCAGGTAGGTGGGCGCGTCGAGGTAGTGGTGGGCCGACTGGAGGAAGGTGCGACCGTCGGCGCCCTTGTCGCCGGGGGTGCCCGGGTGCGGCATCGGCGTGACCCGGACGGCGAGGACGTGCTCGCCGCGGTGACCGGCCAGGGCGTCGGTGATGTCGAAGGCCGCCCGCGCGAACGGGTGCTCGACGCTGCCGACCTGGACGCCGTTGACCCAGGCGGTGGCCTCGTGGTTGATCCCGTCGAACTCCAGCCAGACCCGTCGGCCGGCCGAGGTGTCCAGGCCGCGCGGCAGCCGCAGCGCGCGCCGGTACCACCAGGTGTGCCGCGACAGCGCCTCCGGGATGCGCATGTTGTTGAACCCGGCCACGGGGTCGGGCAGGTGCCCCTGTTCGACAAGGGTGCCCAGCACGGTGCCGGGCACCGTCGCCGGCAACCAGGACCGCACGTCGACGCCGGCGCGGGAGAGGTCGGCGCCGTTGGCGGTGCCCGCGAAGTCGTCAATCGTCAGCGACCAGCCCGACTCCAGCGGCACCGTGCCGTCGGCGGCCACCCTCAGCTCGGGGGCCGGACCGGTGTTGCCGCCCTCCCAGCTGGTCCAGCCCTCGGCCTTCGGTCGGTCCGCCAGGGGTACGCCGTACACCTGGAAGCCGTTGAGGCCCACCGGGTTGCTGTTCGAGCGCTTGGTGACCGTCATGCGGATCCACCGGGCGGTGGCCGGCTCCGGCAGCGTGACGGCCTGCACGCCGCCCCGCCCCTCGGTCGTCTCGTACACCGACCGCCAGTCCCGGCCGTCGGTGGAGACCTCGATCCGGTACGCGGTAGCGGCGCTGGAGAGAATCTCGTCGCCGTCGGTGTCGGTGTAGTTGCCGTCGAACGGCCCGTCGGCGAGCGTGGCCTCGAAGACCAGGGTGACGGCCTCGATCCGGCACGGGGCCTCGAGGTCCACCGAGATCCACTGCGGATCGCCGGTGGCGGCGCGCCACCCGGTCCCGCGCACGCCGACCTGCGGCAGGCCGTCCACAGCGAAGGTGCCGGGCGTCGGGGCGTAGTCGGTGGAGGAGACCGCCACCGGGCGGTACCGGGCGAGGTCGGTGGCCGGCGGCGTGGCGGCCGGCGTCGCCGGCGCGGCGGCCGCGACGCCGTCCGGGAGGACCGCGGCCACCCCGACGGAGGCCAGCAGGGTGGCGCCGGCGGAGAGGAAGGTACGCCGCGAGAGGGGCGGGAGCTCGGACATCGTGCCTCCAGACAGGACAACGTTGTCAGATGAGGGTCCGTGACAACGTTGTCAGATCGTGGCCCGATGTTTCGTGAGAGTCAAGACCCTGGGTCCAGCGTGGTTCCACGAACACGTCCCGCCGTTGCGTCTGCCACCTTCAGGCCGAGGGTGCGGGCGGTCAGCTCGGCGGCCCGCCCTCGCGCCGTCCGGGCGGCCGAGGGTGGTACTCCGGGCGGAGCTTCGCGCTGGCGAACGCCCCCTTCACCGCCGCCGAGAGCGCGGCGATGTCGTACGCGCCATGGTGGCGCTGGCCGTTGATGAAGAAGGTCGGGGTGCCTGTGACACCACTGAGATCGGCGGAGTCGACGTCCTCGGCGACCCGGTCGACGCCCTTCCGCTTCGCCATGTGCTCCCGGAACCGGTCGAGGTCCAGGCCGAGCTGTTCGGCATAGCCGACCACATTGTCGGGGCCGAGGGCGTCCTGGTGCGCGAGCAGCTGATCGTGCATCTCCCAGAACGCGCCCTGCTCCCCCGCCGCCTCGGCGGCCTCGGCGGCGAGTTGGGCATGCGGGTGGACGTCGGTGAGCGGCAGGTGCCGCCAGACGTACCGGATGTTGGCGAAGTCGGCAAGCAGTTCCCGGACCACCGGCTCGGCCTGCCCGCAGTAGGGGCACTCGAAGTCGCCGTACTCCACGACCGTCACCGGCGCGTCCAGCGATCCGCGCAGGTGGTCGCGTTCCGGGTCGACAGGCAGCATCAGGTCGACGATCCCCTGGGTGACGCCCAGCAGCCCCCGCGCCCGCCGTGCCGGCGACAGTCGCCCGACGGTACGGAACACCAGCCAGGTGACGAGGGACGCGCCAACTGTCGCGACGAGGATGCCGAGCTTCGCCTCGTCCAGGGCCGGGCCGCTCAGGGCATGGGTGGCGATGAGCAGCGCGACGGTGAACCCGATGCCGGAGACCGTGCCGACCCCCACGACGGCGAGCCAGCCGACGGGTGGTCGGAACCGGTCACCGCTCAGCCGGGCCACCAACCACGAGGTGGCCACGATCCCGGCCGGCTTACCGACGACGTACGCGACCACGACGCCGATGGTGACCGGCGAGACCACGGCCCGGGCCAGCAGGTCGCCGTCGATCACGATCCCCACGTTGGCCAGCGCGAAGAGCGGCACGACAACGTAGCTCGCCCACGGGTGGTAGATGCTCTGGAGCCGCTCGTTCGGCGACACCGCCGAGATGAGCCCGGCCCGCGCCATCCGGGCGAGCTGCGGGGTGGGCTGCTCCCGGAAGAGACGGAACTGGTCGCTCGCCCGTTGGAGGTCGCCGCGGCCGGGAGCGTAGGCGTAGCTCAGCAACCCCATCACCAGACCCACGACCACCGGGTCGACGCCGGACTCCGAGACCGCCACCCAGGCGGCCACCCCCAGCAGCGCGTAGACCTGCCCGAACCGCACACCCAAGGCCCGGACGAGCAGCACGACACCGAAGATCACCACCGCGATGAGCAGCGCCGACAGCGAGGGATGATGCGGGTACGCGATGGCCAGCACCGCGATCGCTACCACGTCGTCGACGACGGCGACGGTCAACAGGAAACCCCGCAGCCGATCCGAGAAACGCGGCCCGAAGACGGCCAGCGCACCGAGAGCGAGCGCCGTGTCGGTGGCCATCACCGCACCCCAGCCCGCTGCGCTGGGGTGCCCGGCGTTGATCACGAGATAGATCCCGACCGGCAGGAGCATGCCACCGAACCCGGCCAACATCGGCAACGCCAGTCGACGCCGCTCCCGCAGCTCGCCGATGTCGAACTCGCGGCGCAACTCCAACCCGGCTACCAGGAAGAAGAAGGTCATGAGGCCGCTGTTGACCCAGGTACGCAGGTCGTGTGACAGGGACCAGTCGCCGAGCCGAACCGAGAGCGAGGTGCCCCACACCGACTCGTACGACGACAGGTGCAGGTTGGCCCACACGAGCGCGGCCACCGCGGCGACCAGCACCACCCGGGCGCCGCCGGTCTCGGTGCGCAGGAACGCGCGCAGCGGAGCGTTGAGCCGCCCCTCCCAGGCGGTTCGGCTGGTCCATCCCCGGTGCATGTTGTCGCTCGTCACGGAGACAATCCTTGTCGATCTGCTACCGATTTGGCGCTGAATCCTCCGTCGGGGTGCGATGTCCGAGCATCTGGGCGGCGATCGGGACGTACACGTTGTGCCACCGGTTGATAACGTACCGGTGATCCCGCCGGTCGCCGCCGGCGGTGGTCCCCTGGGGAGGGTCACCATGTGGGCGGATGAGGCCGCGCTCGACGCGGCGGGACGCCGGCTCGACGAGTGGGAGTCGTCGCTTGTCGAACGGGCCGAACGGGCCAGGACGCTGTCGGCACGGATGCAGGCGCTCGCCGGCACCGCCCACAACGCCGACCGCAGCGTCGCAGTCACCGTCGACTCGGCTGGCCTCCTGACCGACCTGCGGCTCGACGAGCGCATCCGGCAACAGGCCGCGGCGCACACCGCCCGGCAGATCATGGACACCACCAGAGCCGCGCGCGCCGACCTGCTCCGGCAGATAGGTGAAATCGCTGCGGATACGTTCGGCGACGACGTGAGCGCCCGCGCCATCGTCGACTCGTACCGGAGCCGCCTGGTCGGCGACCCGGGGCCGAGCGATGCCGGCCGGTGACGGCATCCGGGTCGTCCCGGACGACCTGACCACCCACGCCGCGCACCTCGACAGTTGCGCCGACAGCCTCGCCACCGCCCAGCAGGCAGGCCAACACGTCCGATTGGGTGCCGACGCCTACGGGCAACTCTGCGCGATGATGCCGACGCTGCTCGGCGACCTGCAACGGACCCTGGTCGACGGCGTCGGCGCCGCCGCCGGCTCGGTACGGGACACCGCCGGGAAGCTGCGCACCAGCGCGGATCGCTACCGACGATCCGACGCCCACGCCAAGCAGCTGCTCGACGGGGTGCGGCAGCGCCCGTGACATCCAACCCGCTCGTCGCCGCCGCGGCGGACACCCCGCCCAGCGCCTGGGCGGGTGTGTGGATCTGCGAGGACATCGACCTCATCGCCCAGGGCGTCCGCAACGGCAGTTGGATCGACGGCAGCCTCGGTGTGGTGAGTGCCGGCCTCGACGCCCTCGCCTTCGTCTCCGACCCGGTCGGCGCCCTGCTCCAGTACGGGATCGCCTGGCTCATCGAGCACGTCAAGCCGCTCAGTGAGGGACTCGACTGGCTCGCCGGCGATCCGGCACAGATCACCGCACACGCCCAGACCTGGCGCAACGTCGCCGCCTCGCTCCGCGACGAAGCCGCCGAGCTGACCCGCACCGTCCGCAACGACGTCGCCAGTTGGGGCGGCAGCGCCGGACCCGCCTACCGCGCCTGGGCCGCCGAACAACAGCAGGCCATCACCGGCCTCGCCCAGGGCGCCGACACCATGGCCGCGATCACCGAGGGCGCCGCCGGCCTGGTGGCCGCCGTCCGGCTCCTGGTCCGCGACGCCATCGCCACCTGCGTCTCCCGCCTCATCACGTACGCGGGCGAACTCGTCGTCACCGGCGGACTGGCCGCGCCGCTGGTCGTGGAGCAGGTCACGACGCTGGTGGCGTCGTGGGGGGCGCGGATCGCGCGGTTGTTGCGCGGGCTGCTGGCCAGCCTGCGCCGGTTGATCCCGGAGGTACGCCGCCTCGGCGACCTCATCGAAAAGCTCAAGCAGACGCTGGGGCGGCTCCGCAATCAGGCGCCCGCCCCGCAGCGGCGCGACGGCCCCGAGCCACCAAGAACCTCGATAGATCCCGGCCGACCGGACTTCACCAAGGCCGAAATCGATCCCCGAAAAATCACTGCCTACGCCATGAATCCCGATCACCCGGTGGGCAAGAACAAGTACCGCGTCATCAACTCCTCCACCGGCCTCGGACCCGACGACGCAGACCTGATCATGCAGCAGATCCGCGACGGTGTACGAGCTGGCGAGCCCCTGCTGGGCAAGGCTGACAATTTCGGCCAGCGGTGGTCCGTGGACCTTCCCCTGACCGGGCCCAGTGGCACGGTCACCGTCCGCACAGCCTGGATACTGGAGAGCGGGGCATCTGCGCCTCGGCTGGTGACCATCTCGTTCCCGCCCTAGACAAGGACGACATGTTGGAGTTGTACGACGTGGTTGAGCTTCGCGAAGCAATTCCGGAGGAACAGTTGCCCGCCGGGGCGGTGGGGACCGTCGTTGATGTCTTCAACGGCCCCCCGATCGCCTACGAAGTCGAGTTCGCCGACCCCGATGGCCGTACCGTCGCAATGGTCACGCTCCGCGCCGACCAGGTAGTTCACCGAGGCGGATAGTTGGTCGTTCCGTCAGTTGGTCACCAGTCGCGTGCCCAGTCCGGCGGCGGTACGACAGCGAGATGCGGCTCTCCACTTATCGGTTCGAGAGCGTGCACGACCCGCAGGCTCCCGTCGGCCGCAGCGCTCTCGTCGGTCAGGACCCGACCACTGCTGCCGTCGGTGCTGACCAACACCCACCGATCGGGGTAGATGCCACCGTCGTCAATGAACGCCCGCACCCGGAAGGTCCGGGCCAGGGTTGCCGCCAGCTCTCGTTCGTCCTGACCCGTGGCGTCGGCGAGTTCGCTGTCACCAGTCAGGATCCAGCCGAATTCCTCGTCCTCGTCCGGAGGATTGAGCATGACGACAGGCCGAGGGTCGTCGACCGCCCGGTCCTCCATCCGCCCCACGTAGACCGCGTGCGGCGCGACGCCGTAGCCCTCGTACAGAAATCGGCGTAGCGCCTCGGCGGGTAGTTCCTGCTCGAAGTGGATCTGATAGCGCAACGCCTATCTCCCGTCGGCGGGTTTTCAGCGACATGCCGACCCGCTGAAGTCGGATGTCCTCGTGGCCACATGGACGTGCGGCCGGCCCTTGCAGTCGGTGCACGGGACCAAACGGCGGGTGACTCATCGACCGTCCCCACGCGAGACTCGTGCGGTGACTCATCCCGATCCCTACCAACAGTGGCAGCTGCCGCCGACCGAGCGCCTGCCGGCTCTGGTACAGCCGGTGTACGTCGGGCCTCAGGCGGTGCTCGTATCGCAGAAGTCCGCCGGTGCGGCCATCGCCCTTGAGCTGGTCCTGGGCCTCTTCGGCATCTTCGGTGTGGGCAACCTGTACGCCGGCCGGACGGCTCACGGTGTGATTCTGATGCTGTCCTTCTGGGGGCTCTTCTGGATCAACTTCTTGCTCATCTTCGCCGTCGTCGGCCTCGTGACGATGCCCCTGACCTGGATCGCGTACCTGGTCCTCGGTCCTCTCCTCGCGGCCCGTGGCGTCGAGCGACACAACAGCAACGTTGTCGCCGGCATCCACGCCCACGCAATCCACGGCGGTCACGTCTGATCCGGACGCTGAGGCAGCACCGACCTGACTTGTCCCACCGTTCCCGATTAGGTGCTCAGCTCGCTACTGGTGACTCTCGTCAGCCGAGGGTGAGGCGACCTTCCTTGTCGAAGCGGAGGCGACCGCCGGTCACTGCGACGTGCAGCCCGTACCGGAGCAGTTTGTCGATCTTCTCGGTACGGCGTTGGCGGAACGACCTGGTGACGACTGGCGAACGGCAACTGCCCGAGACCGAGCACAAGGTCGACGTCATCCGCCATCTTCAGGAGCTCGTCGACGCCACCTACTCAGCCGGATTCCCCGGCTCGAGCAATCCTGGTAGTCGATGACGCTGAGCGGTCCCATCATCAGAGGGGCTGGGCTGCGAACCGGTACGATGCAGCCATGAGCTCAGAGGCGGTTGGCAGGTACATGCCCCCCGGTCGTGACGCTCGATGACCTGACGGCCATGATGGCCGCAGACGAGAATCACCGATACGAGATCAGCCCCGAGAGAGTCGTCTCGATCAAGCCTCCGCCGGGCTACAACCACGCGATCATCGCGACCCGGCTCATGGTGTGGCTCGCTCAGGGCGGTGTCCCAGCCGAACACATCGCCCAAGCAGTCGGGCTACGCATACCGGGCCGTGACGGCGGTGTCGGCGGGCGCATCCCCGACCTGGTCGTGTGGAGCAAGGCTCAGGCAGACGGTGTGTGGCTGTCGGTCGCGGACGTGCTGCTTGTTATCGAGATCGTTTCACCTGGTTCGGAGGGTGTCGACACCGTGACCAAACGCAGTGAATACGCCGCCGCCAGCATCCCCCAATATTGGGTGGTCGACCAGGACGCGGCGCAGACCGTCACCATGCACCGCCTCGACGGCGACCGGTACGTCGTCCGTGCGACCATGCCGCTCGCCTGGGTCCTCAACACCCGGCCGGACGAGCACGGCCTCGGCTAAATCGGCCCAGACCTCGCCCACGCTGGTGCGACCGCCTCAGCTCGCTACTGGTGACTTCGTCAGCCGAGGGTGAGGCGACCGTCCTTGTCGAAGCGGACGCGACCGCCGGTCACTGCGACGTGCAGCCCGTACCGGAGCAGCTTGTCGATCTTCTCGGTGCGGCGGCGGTAGCCGAGCCGTTCCAGGCTGGCGCGCAGCAGCCGTTCCTCGTCCATGCTCGGCACGCCCTGTAGTACGTGCACGAAGACGTTGGCCACCTCCTCGGGTGGCACCTCCTCGAACGCGCGGTCGTTGCTCGCCTGGGTGACCCGGTACGCGCGGTACGTCAGCGGGTCGACGCCCTCGGGCCAGGCGTACCGGCTCACTGTCGGGTGCGGGTACAGGCGGCGGGAGTCGACGAGCGACAGCACGGCAATGCGCCGGTCCTCCCGGGTCCGGAGGAACCCGAACCGGGCGAGGGCGAGGCGTGCGAGCCGGTGCTGCTCGATGGGCCCCTCGGCCTCGATGATCTCGCGGAGCGCGTTCCGCATCAGATCACGTACCCGCCGATCGGTGGCCAGCAGGTCGAGGTCGGCCTGGTCGCCGAGCGAGGTCGGGACGTACGGAACGAATGGGCTCACCGTGATGGTGTCAGCGGCCGACGTCGCCGTGACCGGCAGCGCGGCGAGTGCGGTGACGGGTGGCGCCGACGCGCTCAGGAGCCGCTCCTCGTCAGCCCCGAGACGCGGCTGTGGCACCTCGGCGGCCGGTGCCGACCGTGGCTGCTCCACGTCCGTTACGGGACGCGGCTGCGGCAGGTCGATGCCCTCTGTGACCGCACACGACTCGGGCTCCGGCTCGGCGGTCGTGGGGGCGTCGGCCCGGGTGACCGCTTCGTCGACCCGGTCGAGCAGCGCCGACCGGTCGTGGATCCACGCCGGCAGCCAGAACCGCACGACCTCCGGCCAGCCCATGATCGAGCGGAGGAGCGCGGGCGCCGAGTCCCGGTCGGCCACCGTCGGGCGTGCGCTCCAGTCCGGGCCGTCGAGCATGACTGCCACCTGCCACCGGGTTGAACCCGGGCTGCGGACCGCGATGTCCACCGTGAAGTCGGACAGGCCGTGCGAGGTGTGGACCTCGTGGCCGCGCTCGCGCAGCGCCGCGGCCACCTCCTCGCGGATCCGGCTGCGCCGCTCGGTGCGGTCGGTGGCGAGGTCGCCCAGGCGGTCCGCGCCGGCGGCGGCCATCTCGCAGTACGCCCGCAGGTGCTGCGTGCCCAGCGCGGACGTACGGGACAGGTCGATGTCGGACGGGTCGAAGGACGAATAGAGGACGACCTGGCGGCGGGCGCGGGTGATGGCCACGTTGAGCCGCCGTTCGCCACCGGCCTGGCTCAGCGGGCCGAAGTTCAGCGGGAGCTGGCCGGTCTCCAGGTTGGTGGAGAAGGCCAGGGAGAACAGGACGACGTCCCGCTCGTCGCCCTGCACGTTCTCCAGGTTCTTCACGAAGATCGGCTCCGCGACCGCACCGGAGAGCTGCTCGCGGATGATCGGATCGGTGCTCTCCTCCAGCAGATTGAGGATGAGGTCCCGCTGCTGGATATTGAAGGTGACCACGCCGACGGACTGGGTGGCGGTCGCCGGGTCGTGCAACCGCCGGGTGATGTCCGCGAGGATCGCCCGCGCCTCGACCTCGTTGGTGCGGGAACCGCCCCGGTCGTACTGGCCCTCGACGCGCCGCCAGCTGACGCCCGCCGAGCTGGCGGCGCCGGGCGACGGGAGGCTGGAGAGCTTGTTGTCGTAGTAGTAGCGGTTGGAGAAGGCGATGAGCGACTCGTCGTGACTGCGATAGTGCCAGGACAGCCACCGCTGCGGCAGCCCCGACTCGACGGCCTCGCTGAGGATGCTCTCCAGGTCCTCCGGCACCGGGCCGTTGCCCTCGTCGACCTCGTCGGTGCTGTGGCTGGCCTGCATGATGCTGCTCGGCGGCATCTGCCGGGAGTCGCCGACCACCACCACGGCGCTGCCCCGACCCATCGCGCCGATCGCCTCCGCCACCCGGATCTGCGAGGCCTCGTCGAAGATGACAAGGTCGAAGCGTTGGCTCCCCGGGGCCAGGAAGTTCGCCGCGGACGCGGGGCTGACCAGCACGCACGGAGTCAGTGCGAGCACCGCGTCCGGGTACTGCTCGAACAGCTCCCGGAAGGACCGTCCGCCCCGCTTGCGGCGAAGCTCCGCCGCGAAGTCGGCGAAGCGGCCCCGCCGGTCGGTCGGGCTGAAGGGGCGGCGACGGACCAGCACCGACGGCAGTTGCGTCGGCAGCGCGGACCGTAGCTCACCGGCGGCCGCCTCGAACTGGCTGATCTCGTCGTCGTGCAGCTCGGGATCGAAGTACTGCAGCCCGCCGGCGCGTACCCGCTCGGCGAGGGACGCCGTCGCTACTCCCCGCCGGTAGACCTCCTCGGCGACCTGCGCGGACACCTCGGCGCGCAGCAGTTGGTCCCGGTAGTCGGTGAGACCGGCCGAGGCCAGCACGTCGGCATGGGTCAGGACGGTCGCCCATCGGCGCAGCGGGAACAGCTCCTCGGCCCGCAGCTCCTGGAGCCAGACCGCGCCGTCGCGCTGCCAGGCGTCCATCCAGTGCGAACCGGCGGCCCACCGGGTCAGCTCCGGCCCGCCGGAGCGCAACACCCCACGCCAGGCCCGCCACCGCGCGGCGAACCGGTCGAGCACCGTCGCGTCGACATCGGTGAACCCGCTCTGGAACAGCTCCCAGGCCTGCGGGTGCTGGCTCAGCAGCGTCCGGCCAACCCGGGTCGCCTCGATGGCCTCGGTCAGCCGCTCCTGCGCGGTCGGGTCCGTGGGCAGCCACCGCGACAGCCGCAGCCCACCGAGCCCCAGCAGGTGTTGGTGCAGCGCGGCGGCCTGCGCCTGGGCGGCGACCAGCCGGCCGGTGAGCACCTCCACCTGTTCCACGTCGAGCGTCGCACCGGCGACCACATGCACCGCCAACCGGTCCACGATGGCCTGGCGGCGCTTGCGCTTGCCGAACAGGCGCTTCGCCGCCTCCTGGGCCTCGCCGTGCCAGGCGGTCAGCTCCGGTCGGGCGAACACGTCCGGCCGGAAGGTCGCCAGCTCACCGGCGAAGCCCTGCCGGAAGGTCGCCAGGTCCGCCTGGAGGCGGGCCATCGCCTCGTCCCAGCGTCGGTCGCTGGCGTGCACTGTGGTCGGCCGGTCCGGCAGCAGTCCGCGTACGGCGAGCCAGGCGCCCGCCTGTAGCTCGCTCACGGTTTCCGGGGCGGGCAGCGTCCGCAGAAGCTCGACCAGGCGGGGGTACGCGGCGAGGTCGGCACGGAGGCGTTCGAGCTCACCGGCGATCTCGGTGACCGCGGCGCCGTGCAGCCCGTCCAGGGTGCGGCAGCCGCTGAGCGCCCATGGGTGCGCGGCCCGAAGCCGCGCCGACCGGGCTGCCGCCGGAAACTCCCGCAGTGTCTTCTCGACCTGGGCGCGTGCCTCGGCCGGTGCGTGCAGGTACGCCACCGGGATCGGGGCGACCGGGCCGTCCCCGTACGCCAGGGTCTGCTCGTAGGCCGACCAGAGCGACATCCCGACGGGGTTTGTGGTGTGCACCTGGGCCGGGTACTCGGTCAGCGGGGCGAGCCGCGTCCGGTAGGCCGTCTCGACAGCCGTCCAGGTGCCGTCGCCGCCCTGGTCGTACTGGTCCAGGGCGTCGCGCAGCTGCTGGCGGATCGCGTTGAGGGACTGCTTGCGCCCGTGCAGGTCCAGGGCGAACGGTCCGAGGCCGATCTGCTTGAGGCGACGCTTCACCACCTCCAGCGCGGCCTGCTTCTCGGCGACGAACAGCACCGACCGGCCGGTGCCGACCGCCCGGGCGATCATGTTGGTGATGGTCTGGGACTTGCCGGTGCCGGGCGGGCCCTCCAGGACGAAGGAGTGGCCGCGCTCGGCGCGCACGATGGCCTGCATCTGCGACCCGTCGGCGGGGATGGGCAGGTGCAGGTCCGCCTCGTCGACAATGATCTCGGCGTCGTCGGGGCGGGCCGGGTCGTCGAAGGTGGCACCGGACGACTCCACCAGGTGCCGGACGACAGGGTTCTCCATGAACCGCGGCCAGTGGTCGGTCAGGTCCCGCCACATCTGGAAGGTGGAGAACTGCAACAGGCGGAGGCTGGCGGTCTCGTCGATGCGGTAGTTGAGCCGGTTGTCGAGCAACCCGGTGTTGATCGCGGCCAGGGTCTTGGCGATGTAGATGCCGTGCTCGTCGAGGACCGGCCGCTCCAGCTCCGGGATCCGCACGCTGTGCTTGACCCGCAACCACTCGATCAGGCAGTAGTTGGGGCTGGCGACCTCGGTGCCGTCGATGACCATCGCGTACGGACGACGACCGCTACCACCCTCGATGCGCACCGGCAGGAGGAACAGCGGCGCGTACGCCTCTCCCCCGGCCGTCTTCGTGTGCACCAGGGTGCCGATGGTCAGGTAGAGGTAGTTACTGCCGGTCTCCTGCTCCATCGTGCGGGCCTCGCGCTGCAACGCGCGCATCGCCGTCTTGTACCGGGCGTCGGTGACCGCGCCGTACACCCGCCGGTCGGTGCGTAGCTCCCGGGTGAGGATCTCGGCGTCGAGGTCCTGCGCCCGGCGGGTCCCGGCCAGCTCGTGGACGTGGCTGATGTTGTCCTGCGGGATGACCTGCACCTGTTTGCCGTCGTGGATCAGGTCGTCAAGCAGCGCCAGCGCACCCGCCGGCACGTGCAGGTCCAGGCCACGCCCGCGCTTTGGCAGGTTGAGCAGCGGGTTGCGCAGGCTCAGGTCGAGCAGCGACTTCTTCCACTGCTGGATCCGGGCCGGCGACCCGTCGGACTGCTGCGGCACCTCCTCGCCGTCGTCGGCGAACTGACGCAGCTTCGCGGCGGCGACGCCGGGTGGAAGGGCGAGGGACGCTGTTATCTCTGGCGTCGCCTCGGCGTCGACCGCGGCGGGCGCGACCAGTTCGTCGGCCGACGGCAGCGGGCGGATCCCCGAGCGGTGGGCCAGGTGCACGTCGACGACGCCCTGCATGCGCTCGCCGTCGCCACGGAAGTGGCCGAGGCCGACGCGTACCGCCTCGGTGAACGTCGCCGACTGCGCGCCCGGCCCGATGCGGGTCAGCTCCACGGGCACGGCCCGCCCGGAGTCCACCATCGAGATCAGCAGGTTGGTCTCGGTCACCGCGGCCGAGCCCAGCCGCTCCTCCTCCAGCAGGAAACCACCGAAGGCGTGCCCCGCGCTGACGAAGATGAGCGGATGCAGGCCCGCCGCCTCCAGACACGCGGCGTACGTGACGGACAGGTCGAGGCAGTTGCCCAGTCGTCCGTCCAGGACGGCGGCTGTCGTCCGTACCTTCTGGCCGGTGTTCTCGAACGACGCCGGCAGCGTCTGATAGGTGATCTCCAGTTGGCGCAGCGCCTCGTAGACCGCGCCGGCGATCAGCGCCGCCCGCTCCGAACCCTCCTGATAGCCCTGCAACGAGCCGGAGCCGGTCTTTGCGAGCAGGAGTTGGGCCGCCGCCCGCAGGACCGCCTCCACCGCCCGGGTGTTCGGCTGCACAAAGGCCGCCAGGCTGTCGTACAGGGCGGGGCTGTTGAACCACTCGTTGTGCGCCAACACCCTGGACGGGGCGACCAGCCGCAGAATCTGCTCCTGCGCCTGCACCCGGAGGGTGTAGTCGACCGGGAACGCCTCGTCGGTGCGGTACAGCAGCACCCGGTCGGGCGTGAAATCCCGGAAGTCGTCCCAGCTCGTGCTCGCCCCCGGTCGCAACGGCGCGGTGAGGGTACGCGCCCACGGCTCGGTCAGCGCGCCGTCCGGGCCGCGCAGTTCCAGCGTCACCGTCACGTCGGTCAGCGGCACCGCGCCCCGGTTGACGAGGGTGAGGTGACGGACCAGCGGCACCCGGTTGTGCACCAGGGCGGCGTTGATCGCCGGCTGCACCAGCAACCCGACCTCGAGCTGGTCGTCGTCGGCGGTGAACTGCGCGAAGACGCTGTCGGACATGGGCGTTTCTCCAGGTGGGGAGACCACGGAGGGCCAGCCTAGCGGTCACCCGACCGGCGGAGAGGGCCCGGCCGCCTGACGGACACCTTCCCCCTCACCCCCGGCCGAGGACACCCACCGCACCCCTACCTCATTGAGGAACTCCACGAGGTCGATCCGTCCGGCGACGTCCATATCCTTGTGCAGGTACCCCCGCAACTCCTCGGGCACCTGGTTGGCCAGCAACCGCCCCTCGCCGCCACTGGCCACTTCCCCAAGGCCGTCAGCGTGGCTCCGACGACGTTCGCCGCCTCCGCCGCCGGCATTCGGGCCCGCTTCCCCACCGCTTCGAGAAATTCGGCGTAGTTCACCGGTGACCAGTTGGGGTGCGTCGCGGGGTCCGTGCCTGCTACCTGGGGCGCTGCCCGCCACCGGCACCCACCGGCTCGATCACCTGCCGGAACTCCTTTGGAAGCTGGGCCATCGCATCCTCGAACTCGTCACGGGAAACAGCCTCACGGAGCGTGGTGAGCACGGCGCGGACCCCGGTGCCGGCGAGCGCACGGTCGATGGCCGGGTGGTCCGCCACCCGCCGCACGAACTCTTCGAGCCCGAACGGCTGGGCATGTTCCTGCCTGTTAAGCGGTGGCGGTTTGCGCAGGTGATCGTCAAGCCCGTCGGGAAGCTGGTAGGCAAGGTCCTCAGCCTGGCCGGCGCTGATCCGATCTGCCAATGTCTCCAACGTCGCGCGGGTGAGTGTCGCCGCCTGATCGGTCGACACCTTCGCCCGCGTGGCCACTAGGTTGATGAAATCCTCGTATTCCACCTGATTCTCCTCTCCGGCCCGATCGCCGTCGAACCGCCAGTTACGAGCCCTGTGCCGCTGTCGCACACTTCAACCGCTCGGGTGCCGAGCGAACTGGTACCTCGACAGCCTCCTGGGGCGGGGGGTGACCCTGCCTCATCCCCATCGGGCGAATCCGGGTCAGCGGCGCAGGCGGCGGGCGCAGGGGCCGTCGTGGTCGGCGCGGAGCAGGCAGCGCCGACCGCCGGGCATGAGCAGGTCGCAGAAGACCCGATGACGTACGTTCTGGAGGTCCTCGGCGGAGAGGGTGGTCTCCCCGGGGTCGGTCTGCGGCAGCACCAGCAGCCACCGGCCGATCACCCGGGCCAGGCGCTGCGCGGCGGGCAGGTCGGCGGCGGCCACCGGCAGGTGAATGACGTACCGCTGGCTCATCGAGCCTGGCCCCGCTCGTTGCGGGCGCCGGCCTGATCGGCCTGCCAGCGACGCAGCCCGGCCTTGATCCGGGCCGTCTCGCGGCGGCTCTCCGCGAGCGCGGAGTAGACGGCGGCCATGTCGCCGGCGACCCGGTCGAGGAAGGCGTACACGTCGTCGGGGTTCAGACCGCGACGTCCGAGCCCGACCAGCGCGAACCGGCGCTCGCGCACCTGCCACGGCAGCAGACTGGTGTACGCAGCGGAGCGGTACGTCGCGCCACTGCTCGCCGTTTCTGGTCGCTGGTTTCTGGCGTTCACGTTCATGTCGGCCTGCCTTCCGAGCCGGAGGGGCGAGGAGTGTGTGGGGAAGCACGGCGGCCGTTCGGGGGGACCGGCCGGCCGCCGCGCTGTGATCAGCCTGCGACAGTCCGCAGTGGAAACGCAACGTTCTAAACCGCAATTTCGCTGTTGTGCATTGACTTTCTTTGTTGAAACCCGTAGGAGTTGCAGGAGCAGGTCACGCAGCGTTGCGTCCTGGAACCAGGGAGTGTGCGATGCCCGACGACATCGGATCGACAGTGCCGCGCCGGCAACTCGGTCGGCTGCTGCGACAGTTCCGCAACGAGGCCGGGGTGACGCTCGACGCCGCCGCCGAAGCCCTCGAATACAGCCGGCAGAAGATCTGGCGCCTCGAATGCGGCCAAGGGTCGGTTCGGGTGCTCGATGTCAAGGCGATGTGCGAGCTGTACGGGGTGTCGCCCGAGATGACCGAGGCGATGCGCGGCCTGGCCGCGGAGACAAAGTCGAAGGGCTGGTGGCACGCGTACGGCGATGCGGTGCCGAACTGGTTTGAGCTGTACGTCGGCCTGGAGTCCGCCGCTTCGCGCCTCAGAGGCTTCGACGAGACTCTGATCCCTGGCATCCTGCAGACCAAGGGCTACGCCGACGCTCTCTTTCGGCTCGGCAGGATGCTCAGCGATGAGGAACGGGAACGTGCCGTCCAGGTGAGGCTTCAACGACAGGCGCTCCTCAGCCGGCGGCTTCCTCCCGCACCTCGGCTGGAGTCGGTGTTGTCGGAAGCGGTGCTCCGGCGCACGGTTGACGGGCCGAGCGTCATGACCGCACAGCTTGACCACCTGCTCAAGCTGTCGCAGCTGCCGAACGTGTCCGTTCGGGTGCTGCCGCTGGCCGCCGGGCCACAGCCCGGCGCTGTCGCCGGCACCTTCATGATTCTCGACTTTCCCGCCACCAAGGGCGGTCGAACGGCCCCCGAGCCGTCCGTCGTCTACAGCGAGTCGCTGACCGGAGCGCTCTACCTCGACAAGCCCGACGAACTGACCGCCTACGACCGCGTCTGGAGAGGGCTGGATGCGCTGGCCCTCGGCGAGGCAGAATCGACCGACATGATCAAGCGGATCGCTGGGGAGATGCGGCATGACTGACCTGACCGGCGCCGTCTGGCGCAAGAGCACCCGCAGCGGCGACAACGGCGGCGCGTGCGTCGAGGTCGCCACCAACATCCCTGACCTGGTCGCCGTACGCGATTCCAAGCATGTTGACGGTCCAGCTCTCCGCTTCGAGCACCGTGCCTGGCTCATGTTCACAGCCGCCGTGAAGTCGGTCAGCCTCCCCGACAAGTGAGAGCACGACGCAGGCTGGTACCTGACGTCTGCGATGCTCCCCGCCATGGATGATCTGACAGGCCGCGTGCGGGCGTTTGCCGAAGAACGGGACTGGCAACAGTTCCACACGCCCAAGAACCTGGCCATGGCTCTCGCCGGTGAGGTCGGTGAGCTGATCGCCGAATTCCAGTGGCTCACACCTGAGCAGGCCGCGGCCGTCATGTCCGACCGAGAAGCCGGCGACCGGGTCAAGGCCGAGATCGGCGACGTGATGATCTATCTGACCCGGCTCGCCGATGTCCTCGGCATCGACCTGGTCGAGGCGGCTTCGACCAAACTCGAGGAGGTGGCTCGTCGCTACCCGGTCGACCAGGCTCGCGGGTCGGCCGCGAAGCGATAGCCGTCAGCAGCGTCATCAGGTGATCCGGCCCGTCGAGACAGTCTACGAGACGGCCCTCGGAGACCCGTCAAGGGACGTCTGGGCGAGCAGGTCAGCGCGACGGCTCCAGTGGCCTATGGTGATAAATCGGGCACCCGGTGCGCGGGTGTCCGGTCCGGGCCGTGGGATTCACACTGTTCAGCCGGAGGGTGGACCGATGACCGAGTACGCCCGCGGCGTCGACGACTGCTGAGATGGACTGGGCCGGATGGGCGTTGTTCGGGTTGGTCGCCACCGCGGCGCTCACCGCGGCGATGATCACCGCCCAACTGGCCGGTCTCACCCGGCTCGACCTTCCCCTGGTGCTCGGGGCGTTCGTCACCGAGGACCCCGATCGGGCCCGGGTCGTCGGGTTCTTCCTGCACCTCTGCGCCGGCCAGGGTTTCGCCCTCGGCTACGCGGCCACGTTCGCGTTGTTGCACCGCGCCTCCTGGTGGATCGGGGCGCTGCTCGGGATCGTGCACGTCGGGATCGCGTTGACGGTGATCCTGCCGCTGCTTCCTGGTGCGCACCCGCGGATGGCCTCGCAGCGGGCAGGGCCGGCCAGTACGGCGGTGTTGGAGCCGCCCGGCCTGTTCGCCGTCAACTACGGCATCCAGACTCCCCTGGTCACTGCTGTCGTCCACGTCGTCTACGGGGTCTTCCTCGGGCTGCTTCTGCAAGCCCGGTGACAGGCTGCTCGGCGGGGAGCGATCTCCATGACTGACGGGCCACCGATCAGCGACTACGGGCTGCTGGGCGACACGCGCACCGCCGCGTTGGTGGCGAGTGACGGCGCGATGGACTGGCTCTGCGTACCACGCTTCGACGGTGATCCCCTGTTCGGCCGACTGGTCGGGGGCCCGGACGCCGGAACGTTCCGGGTCGGTCCGGCCGGGCCGGCAACTGTCGTGGAACGGCGGTACCGGCAGCACACCGCCACGATGGAGACCACCTGGGCGGTGGGCGGCGGCAGACTGCGCCTCACGGAGGCGATGGTGGCCGAGGTCAGCGGTCGCCTGCTGCCCGCGACGCTGATCGTGCGACGGTTGTCGGCCGAGCGGGCGGCCGTCGAGGCGGTGGTGGAGTTCGATCCGCGTCTCGGCGTACGGCACCGCCGACCCCGAGCGCAGCACCGGCGCCGTGGTCTGGTGTGTGAGTGGGGGGCGCTCGCTGTCGCGTTGGACAGCACGCCAACCTTCAGGATCGAACCGGGTCGGCCCAGCTCGATCACGGTCCGGCCGGGCCGTCCGGTCACTCTCGTGCTGGCCGTGGCCCACCGCGAACCGCTGATCCACGTCGAGCCGACGGCCGCCTGGGACCTGCTGGTCGAGGACGAGAGCCGTTGGCGGGCCTGGACCGCGGAGATCGACGAGCGGCTGCCGTTCCGGGAACACGTCGTACGAAGCCTGCTCACCTTGCGGCTGTTGACCTACTCGCCCTGCAAAGCGCCGGTGGCCGCACCGACCACGTCACTGCCCGAGGATCCCGGTGGGGGACGAAACTGGGACTACCGCTATGTCTGGCCCCGGGACGCCAGCATCGGCGTCAGCGCCTTCCTCAGCGTCGGCAAGACCGACGAGGCCCGTGGTTTCCTCGCGTGGCTGTTGCACGCGAGCCGGTTGCAACGGCCACGCCTGCCGGCGCTGCTCACCCTGCACGGCAGGCAGGTGCCGGCGGAGCGAGAACTGTCCGGCTGGCCCGGCTACCTCGACAGCGTCCCGGTGCGGATGGGCAACGGCGCCGCCGGTCAGCATCAGCTCGACGGGTACGGCTGGGTGATCGACGCCGCCTGGGCGTTCGCCCAGGCCGGACACGCCCTCTACGCCGAGACGTGGCGGGCGGTGCGCGGTTTCGCCGACGTGGTCGCCGAGTGTTGGCAGGAGCCCGATGCCGGTATCTGGGAGGTGCGGGAGCCCGCCCAACACGTCCATTCCAAGCTCATGGGCTGGCTCGCGCTGGACCGCGCCCTGGCCATCGCCGACACGCACCACCTGCCGGAGCGTCAACGTCGACGATGGCAGAACGCCCGTGCTGCCATCGCCGCCGAGGTCCGTACGCGCGGCTTCGACCCGACGGCGGTCAGCTACGTCCGCACCTACGGCTCGTCCGACCTCGACGCGGCGCTGCTCGTCCTACCGCTGCTGGGCATGGACCGGGCCGAGTCACAGCGGGTACGCGGCACTGTCGACGCCGTCCGGGACCGGCTGTCCGCCGGCGGTGCACTGCTCTACCGCTACCCGCCCGGACGTGACGGCCTGCCGGGCACCGAGGGCGCGTTCCTGCCCTGCTCGTTCTGGCTCGTTCAGGCCCTCGCCCGCACCGGGCGTCGCCGTGAGGCAGTCGAGCTGTTCGAGGCCATGGTCGGCCACGCCAGTCCTCTCGGCCTCTACCCCGAAGAGGTGGACCCCGCGACGGGCGCCCACCTCGGCAACTACCCCCAGACGCTGACCCACGCCGCACTCATCCAGGCCGCACTCGCCATCCGGGACGCCCCCGCCGGTGACGGGTCTGCCTGAACCGTTCGGGCGGCGGACACGGCCTGCGCGACGGCTCGCGCGGGTAGGGTTCCGATCATGACGATTCCCCATCTGACGGCTGCCGACGGCACCACGCTGCCGGCGATCGGGCTCGGCACGTACAAGCTGAACGGCTCGGCGGGCGTCGACGCGATCGGACAGGCGATCCGAACGGGTTACCGGTTGCTCGACTCGGCGGTCAACTACGAGAACGAGGGCGCCGTTGGCCGCGCGGCCCGGTCGGCGGGCGACGTGCGGGACGAGCTGGTCGTCACCTCGAAGCTGCCGGGTCGGCACCACCGCCACGACGAGGCGCTGACCACCATCGAGGAGAGTGTGTTCCGCACCGGCCTCGACCGGGTCGACCTGTACCTGATCCACTGGCCGAACCCGAAGGTCGACCTGTACGTGCAGGCGTGGCGGGCGCTGATCGAGGCCCGCGAGCGCGGTCTGGTGCGGCACATCGGTCTGTCCAACTTCCTGCCGGAGCACATCGACCGGCTGGTGGCCGAGACCGGGGTGACCCCGGTGGTCAACCAGATCGAGGTGCACCCGTACTTCCCGCAGCAGGAGGCGCTCGACTACCACAGTGAGCACGGCATCCTGGTGCAGGGTTGGAGCCCGCTCGGCCACGGCAACGACCTCCAGGAGCACCCCGTCATCACGGAGATCGCGACCGCCCACGGCGTCAGTCCGGCGCAGACGATCCTCGCCTGGCACGTGGCCCGTCAGGTGATCCCGCTGCCCAAGGCCGCCTCCCCGCAGCGGCAGGCCGAGAACCTGGACGTCTTCGGCATCAAGCTCACCGACGCCGAGGTGGAGGCCATCACCGCGCTGGGCCGCCCGGACGGGCGGCTCGCCGACCAGGACCCGGCGGTGTACGAGGAGTTCTGATGAGCGTTATGACTCCGGGGTATGGATATACCGCTGAGTCATAACGCTCACCACCACGTCCGCCGCCGACCGCCGAGCGTCATCGGCACGCCGGCCTGGGCACCTACACGAGCCCGCCGAGGGCCGGGTCGCTGATGCTGTCCTTGCCGTTCTCCACATGACCCGCGCAGCGGTACGCGAAGTCGCCGTCACCGGCGACGGCGACCGTCAGGTCGTACCAGCCGTGGGAGCGGGCCAGCGCCCACGTCGCGCGCTCGGTGCCGCCGGGGCGCAGCGACAGCGTGACCGGACGAGCGTTGTACCCGTCCCGGACGGTCACCTCGACCCGCTTCGACCCACGGTTCGTGAGCGTGAGGGCGAGCTGGTAGCCGCGCTCGTCGTACGAGGGGGTGACGTCGAGGTGGGAGCGGCCGCCCGTGAACCGGCGGAAGAACCCGTTCGGGCCGTGCACCGACAGGTCGTAGGAGGACTCGACCCGCCAGGTGTCGGTGAGCTGCTTGCCCGGCTCGACGGTGAAGCTGCGCGGGGCGTCCGCGCTGCCAACCTGGCGGACCTGGAAGACCGCGGCGACCCCACCGGAGTTGCGGAAGTCGATCCGGAGCGCGTCGCCGTCGACCCGGGCGTCGGCGTGCAGTGTGTACGGGATCGGCCGCGCCGGGCGTACCCCGTGCTCCTGCTTCGGCAGCCGCTGGTCCGCCGGCGGAACCGGCACCTCGTCGGGATGCCGGATAAGATCCTCGGGCTTGAAGTCGTCGGTGTCGGGCAGCCTGACGTCGCGCGAGCGGTTCGGGTGCCGGAAGTCGAAGGCACTGGTCAGGTCGCCGACGACGGCCCGCCGCCACGGGGTGATGTTCTTCTCGATCAGGTCCGGACGACCGTGCCCGAACCGCGCCTCCAGGAACTTGATCAGTGAGGTGTGGTCGAAGACCTGCGAGTTGACGTAACCGCCGCGCGTCCACGGCGAGACGATGACCATGGGCACCCGGATACCGAGGCCGTACGGGCCGGCCGGGTGGTCGGCGTTGCCCGGGAAGATCTCGTTGGTGGTCGGCACCGTCGACTGCCCGTGCTCGCGGGTCTGCGGCGGCGTCGGCGGGACCACGTGGTCGAAGAAGCCGCCCTCCTCGTCGTACGTGATGAAGAGCGCCATCTTGCTCCACACCTCGGGGTTCGCGGCGAGGATGTCGATGACCTGCGAGATGTACCAGGAGCCGTACGCCGGTTCCCAGTTCGGGTGCTCGGAGTACGCCTCGGGCGCGGTGATCCAGGAGACCTCCGGCAGGCGTCCCGCCTCGACGTCGGCGCGGAAGTCGGCGAGCAGCGCCTCCGGGTCGCGGCCCTGGGTCCGGATCTCCGTGCCGGTCTTGGCCTTGTCCGCGAGCGGCGTGCCGGGCTGCGCGTTCTGGTACTGGTGGAAGTAGAGCAGCGAGTTGTCGCCGTAGTTGCCGATGTACGGGTCGTTCGTCCACCCCCAGGAGCCGGCGGCGTTGAGGCCGGTGCCGACGTCCTGGTAGATCTTCCAGGAGATGCCGTTGCGCTCCAGCCGCTCCGGGTAGGTCGACCAGTCGTAGCCGGCCTCCGCGTTGGTGATGACCGGGCCGCCGCCCTTGCCGTCGTTGCCGACCCAGCCGCTCCACATGTGGTAGCGGTTCGGGTCGGTCGGGCCCATCAGCGAGCAGTGGTAGCTGTCGCAGACGGTGAAGGCGTCCGCGAGCGCGTAGTGGTAGGGCAGGTCCTGGCGGGTGTGGTACGTCATCGCCGTGACGCCCTTGTTCGGCACCCATTTGTCGAACCGGCCGTCGTTCCAGGCGGCGTGGCCGTCGTTCCAGCCGTGCGGCGGGTCCGGCAGGAAGGTCTGGCCGAGATCCTGCACCTCGGGGCGGAACGGCAGCAGCTCACCGGCCCCGTTGGGCTGGTGCCACACGTCCTTGCCGGACGGCAGGGTCGCCGGATGCGGATCACCGAAGCCGCGTACGCCGCGCATGGTGCCGAAGTAGTGGTCGAAGGAGCGGTTCTCCTGCATCAGGATGATGACGTGCTCGACGTCCTTGATCGTGCCGGTCCGGTTGTTCGCCGGGATGGCGAGTGCCTTGCTGAGGTCCAGCGGGAGCGCCGCGCCGATCGCGGGAACGCCCATCGCCTTGAGGAAGGTACGTCGATCTACCGTGCCCATAACTCCGCCTTTGTGCGACCTGGTCGAGAAACTGGCGACCGGACGCTATCGAGGGCGGGTTGACGGCAGATGACCGTGGTTAGTTGGTTTTGCGGCCACTCGACGACCGGCTGCGGGCCGCGCTCGGGCTCATCCCGTGCACCCGTTTGAAGGCGGCGCTGAAGCCGAAGGCGTCCGCGTACCCGAGGTGTCGTGCCACGGCGGCGACGGTCGCCGTGGATTCGGCAAGCATGTCGGCGGCCAGTGTCATGCGCCAGTCGGTCAGGTAGGTGAGCGGTGGTTCGCCGACCAACGAGGTGAACCGTTTGGCCAGTGTGGATCGGGAGACTCCGGCCCGGGTGGCCAGGCTGGCCAGGGTCCACGGCCGGCCCGGCGCGTCGTGCATGGCGCGCAGCACGGGACCGACGGTGTCGTCGCTCAACGCGCGGTACCAGCCGGGAGCCTCGGTGTCCGGCTGGTCGAACCAGTCGCGCACCGTGCACACCAGCAGCCAGTCCAGGAGGCGGTCCAGCACGACCTGCCGGCCGGGCCGACCCGCGTCGAGCTGCGCGTCCAGGTAGTCGCGGAGCGCGGCGCAGTCCTGGTCGTCCGGTACGACAAGCACCGGCGGCAGCGCGCCCAGCAGCCGTTGGGGCACCAGACCTCGAACGTGGTACACCCCGACCAGCAGCACGAGGTGGTCGGCGTGGTCCGTGGGGTCGGCCGGGCCGGTGTGCCCACGCCGAACGTCGCGCAGTTCCCCGGGCGCGAAGCTCGACCGTGGCTCGGCGGAGAAGACGAACGGCGCTGGACCGCGCACGGTGGCGGCCTCCCCGACCCGGACCAGGCGGGGCTTGTCGCTCTCGGGATGGAAGATCCACCCCTCGCCGCGCATGGGGACGCAGAGCGTCAGCGGGGCGCCGTCGACGAACCGCAGCGCCCGCGGCGGCGTCAGCACCGACCGACCGAAGGCCGCGCCGTCGGCGTGCACGCCCCGCAGCAGACTGTCGAACGGGTCCATGACATCGAGGATAGATCGCCGACGACAGTGCCCGGACGATCGGACATGCGCGGCGTACGACGGCACATGTACCGTCCGCGACCGGGTCGGTTGACTCGTTGTCATGACGACAGACGCAGGTTCGATACTCGTTCTGGCCGGGACCGGGAAGACCGGTCGTCGGCTGGTCCGGACGCTGCGGGCGGCGGGTCAGCAGGTGCGGGCCGCCTCCCGCTCGGGTGAGGTGCGGTTCGACTGGTCGCGGCAGGCCACCTGGGGACCGGCGGTGGAGGGAGTCTCGGCGGTCTATCTGCTGGCACCGGAGGACCCGGCGCTGGCCGGCGACTTCGTGGCGCGGGCGGTCGACTCGGGCGTCGGTCGTTTCGTGGCGTTGTCCGGGCGCGGGATCGACCGGGTCGGTGACTTCTCCCCGGGCATGGTCGCCGCCGAGGAGGCGGTACGGAAGTCCGGCGTCCAGTGGACGATCATCAGGCCGAACAACTTCAGTCAGAACTTCAGCGAGGACCTTTTTCGCCAACCACTGCTCGACGGTCGGCTGGCCCTGCCGATGGACGACACCCCGGAGCCGTTCGTCGACGCCCAGGACATCGCCGACGTGGCCGCGACGCTGCTGACGGCACCCGGTCACCACGAACAGGTGTACGACCTGTCCGGTCCTCGCGGGCTCACCTTCGCGGCGGCGGTGGCGACGATCGCGGCGGCGTCCGGCCGTTCGATGCGCTACGTGGAACTCACCCCGGAGCAGTACCGGGCCGAGCTGCTGGCCGAGGGCTATCCGGAGGAGGCGGCCACCGCGCTGAACATCCTGTTCGCCGGGATGCGGGCGGGCCATCTCGCCGAGCCGGCCGACGGGGTGCGTCGGGTTCTCGGACGCGACCCGATCGACTTCGACAGCTACGCCGCCCGGGCCGCGGCGGCCGGGGCCTGGGCGTAGCCCCTCCGGGAGCGCACGAGCGGCGTAACGGGTGATCTGCCCGCATATCGCGAGCCCCCCGACGTACCGTGAGAACGTGCCGACGAGAGACGTACTCACCAAGGCTGACCTCGCCGAACTGCGCCGCTCGGCGCTCGGGACAGCCGACCCGCTGGGTGTCGCCGCCGACGTCGCCGAGGCGGCCGAGCAGGGCCGGCTGGAGGATCCGGACGACGCCGGGGACGCCCTGACCCTGGCCGCCGAGATCGCCGAGATCCGGGCGAGGCCCGAGGCCGCCCTGCGGTACGCGGAGCGGGCCCTGGCGGCGTACCCGTCCGGAGATGATCCGCGCGCCGGGTTCGCCCGGGCGCTGCGGTCCCGGGCCCTGTTCCGGGCCGGCGGTCGCGACGACGAGGCGATGGCCGAGTTGACAGCGCTGCGCCCGTTGCTGCTCGTGCAGCCCGACGCGCCCGCCTACGTGAGTGCCGCGCTGGACGCGGGCGGTCGTTCGGCGACCGCCGAGACGTGGCTGAGCGAGGCGGTCGACACAGTGCTGGGCGACCGCGCGACAGCGGCGTCCGGGGCGGCGAGCACCGCGATCGACCCGGTGGCGGATCTCGGTCCGCCGGACGCGCCGGGTGTCCTCTTCTTCCTGTTGCAACAGCGACACCGGGTACGCCGGAATCTGAACCTGCCGCACGATCGGCAGGACGACCTGGCGGACCGGCTGGAAACTCAGTTGGTGCGCCGGGCCGGAGAGCGCCGGGACGCCGAGTCGGACCTGCTCTTCTGGCCACGGTCCGAGTTCGACCGGCTGCTTGCCGAGCACGCGACGCTGAGCGAGGTGTACGGGTCGGATTGGGACGCGCACCGGGGCCGGCTGGAGACGGAACTGGTCCGGCTGAGGGGCGCCGGTCAGGCCGGGCTGGGCGTGTTCCGCGCCACCGTGGACGGGTTGCACGCGTTCGCCGGTCGACGTGACGGCGACCCGACCGACACGCCGGTCCGGGCGGGGTACGCGGCCGAGGTGCAGGCACGACCCAGCGCGCGGATCCCCTGGCCGCCGGAGCGCAACGACGCCTGCTGGTGCGGCTCGGGTCTGAAGTACAAGAAGGACTGCCTGCCGCGCTCCCGGTAAGCGGGGGCATCGCCGTGGTCCCGGCTGCGACATAATCCCGTCTGTGGGGAAGGGAAAACGGCGGGGGATCTTGGGCGGGGTCGCGCTGCTGGTGGTGGCGCTTGTCGGTGCCGGTCTGTGGCGCCATGTCCACGAACCGGACGACCCGACTCACGACAGTGCCGTGGTCGACGCCGCGAAGAAGGTCGACCGGGTCCAGTCCAGATTCGAGTACGACCACCTCTACCAGGCCGACAAGTACGTGCACTCGGCCAGCCAGGACCCCGACGTCGCGGTTCTCACTGTCAGCGGTGACACGCACTGGCAGACCGGCGTGACGTTGGTGCTGCGGGTGACGGGGCACGGCGTCGAGATCGGCGCGGACGGCTCGGTCATCGACGAACGTGACGAGGCGATCTGCTTTCGCCTTCAGCTCGGCCCGCGCGACGACAGCCGCGACGACGACATCGAGTGCCCACCGGACGATCCCGTCCAGGTTGCCGAGGACCCGTCGCTCGACGGGGTCGACGACCGGCTGAAGACCGCTCTGGAGGCCGTCGACCCGGACGGGGCCGCGGTTCGTACGGCGATCGACGGCCTGAAGCTGGATCCTGCCATCGCTGTGGACGTGACCGCACAGGACGGCAGGGTCGGCGTGGCCCTGCGGGCGGCGCAGTACGACTGCATCCTGGCCCGGGTCACCGGAAACGGCGCGGAGCTGTGGCGGCCGGCGCACACCCAGTTGGCCCCGGGCGAGCTGTCGTGCGCCGCGCGGGTCGCCCTGAGCAGCAATTTCGGTAAGGGACTTCGGTGAGCCTCGCTGTCCCGGGAGCCCGCTGATGCGGGCCGGGCCGGCCCGGCGCGTGGCGGCGTCCGCCGTCGCGGCGCTGCTGACGGCGCTCTGCGTACCCCTGGTCGTGCACCTGGCGCGGGAGCGGCACGACAGGGCCCCGGCGCTGGCGCGGGCGCCGCGGACCCCGGCGGCCACGGCGAGCCACGACCAGCAGCACTTCGCTGTCACCTGGGCCGCCAGTGCCGAGCGGCAGGGCGCCGGGCCGGCCGAGCGCAGCTACCGGTTCGTCGTCCGGACCAGTGTCGGTGGGGACGCCCTGCGGATCCGGCTGACAAACGCGTTCGGCGAGCACTCGGTCACCTTCGCCAGCGCCTACGCGGGGTTGCGGCGGCAGGGTGCGGAGCTGGTCCCGGGCAGCAACCGGCCGCTGACGTTCGGCGGGCAGGCCTCGGTCACCGTGCCGGCGGGCGAGATCATTCTGAGCGACCCGCTGCCCGGCGAGGTGGCCCCCGAGAGCGATCTCGTCGTCAGCCTCCACGTCACCGGCGCGCTGGGCATGCGCAGCGGCCACCTCCTGGCCCTGCAGACGTCGTACGCCACCACTGGTGATCACGCCGTCGAGGAGGCGGCGACCAACTGGACCGAGACCCTGACCTCCTGGTACTGGTTGGACGCCGTCAGCGTGCGGACGTCCACGGCGATCAGCTCGGTGGTCGTCCTCGGGGACTCCATCACCGACGGGTTCGCCTCCAGCACGGACACCAACCGTCGGTGGCCCGACTACCTGTCCCGCCGACTCCAGGCCGCGCCCGGCAACCCGGTTCGGGGAGTGGCGAACGAGGGCATCTCCGGCAACAAGGTGCTCGCCGGCGGCGCCGGACCGGCCGCGCTGCGCCGGTTCGATCGCGACGTCCTCTCCCACTCCGGTGTCGACACGGTGTTCGTCCACGAGGGCATCAACGACATCAAGGCCCACACCGGCGTCACTGTGGACGACCTGACCGCCGGCTACCGGCAGTTGGTCGACCGGGCGCACGCGGCGGGCACGTGCGTCGTCGGCGCCACGGCCATGCCCTACCAGGGCTGGCCCGAGTACGACGACGCCGGTGAGGCCGTGCGCCAGGGCGTCAACGACTGGATCCGGCACAGCGGCGTGTTCGACGCCGTTGTCGACTTCGACGAGATCACCCGCAGTCCGGACGACCCGCGCACGCTCCTGCCGTCCTTCGACAGCGGTGACCATCTCCACCCGAATGACAGGGGCATGCAGGCGATGGCGGATGCCGTCGACCTTGCCGTGCTGCGCTGCGACCGCTGAACGCTGTGGCGTCCCCGGCCCAGGCCGGTCGCCGGCGTGGTGGGCCGGGCGGGGCGCTGCTGATGATCTCGGGGGCTGACATGCCCCGGCGGGACCGATACCGTCCATCTCTGGACGATTGACGTCCACCAGACGCCACCGGAGGAGACCGTCGATGTTCGAGGAGTTCATGGGCCTCCCCGCCCACCCTCTGGTGCTGCACGCCGCCGTCGTGTTCGTGCCGCTGCTGGCCCTCCTGACGGTGGGCTACGCGTTCGTCGCGCCCATCCGGCCGCACACCCGTTGGGTGCTGGGCCTGCTCGCCGTGGGCGCGCCGGTCGCCGCCCTGCTGGCGAAGCTGTCCGGGGATGCCTTCTTCGAGCGGATGCGTGCCGCCAACCGAGTCACCCCCGAGTTCGTCCCGAAGATCGAGGCGCATCAGGATTTCGGCGACATCACGTTGTGGGCGACCCTCGGGTTGGCGATCGTGGCGCTGGCGCTTGTCCGGTTCGTCCCGCCGCGGGCCGCCGAGGCGGGCACCACCGACGACGGGCGACCCGGTCGGGCGCTGACCGTGGCGTTGCAGGTGTTGTCGGTGGTGGCCGCCGGCATCGTCGTGTACTACGTGATCCGCACCGGCGACTCCGGCGCGAAGGCGGTCTGGGAGGGGCAGTGACGCTCAGGCCACCTCGTCGCGTACCCACCAGGACAGCGCGACGAGCCAGCCGGAGATGAGCACCGCTCCGACGGCGAAGCGGATGCTCGCACTCTCCTCGCTCCAGGGCAGGGCGGTGAGCACGAACGCGACGGCACCGCTGGCCGCGCTGTAGAGCGCCCATCCCCGGCGGCCCTGGCCGGCGAAGCGTCGGGCGATCAGCAGTTCGGCCGCGATGAGCGACAGGAACCGCGATGAGCGACAGGAACGCGGCCGCGCCGCACACCGTGTGCAGGATGCTGCCCGTGCTGGCCTGCACGGGCAGCCCGCTCGGTGCACCGGGTGGCCAGCCGAGCGCGGGATCGGGGACGAAGACTCCGCCGCCGACCATCGCCACCCCGTAGACGCCGACCAGCACCGGCACCATCGTCGCGGCCCGGCCCGGACGCAGTGCCCGCCACAGGCCCACCGCGAACGCGACGGCCAGCACGCCGGTGCCCACGAACGCGATGAACTGCAGCCAGCCGAGGTCACCGAGGGTGAGTGCGCTCACCGCGTGCCGGCGCAGGTCGAACCCGGGTCGGGTGAACGCCTGCCCGAACGACAGGGCGGGAAAGAGCACGCCGGCTATCGTGCCGCAGCGCAGCAGGAGCTCGGTTCGACGGAGGTGGGTCTCGGGGACTGTCGTCCGGGACGTCATGGGCGTACCTCTCGGGTCGGCGTCACGCTCTACCCGTCACGACGAACGAGGCGAGCCCGGATCGACACCGCCCGGCTGCGAATCTGGCGGGGTGCTGGTGCGGCCCGGTCGGGCCGCACCAGCACGGTGACCGTCAGCCGGCGTGGTACGCCCGGATGATGGTCTGGTCGATGCCGCTACCACCGTTCGCGGCGGCCTTCACCCGCAGCGAGACGGCCTGCCCGGTGGTGGCCTTCGGCAGGGCGACCCGGTAGCTGTCGCCGCTCGCGGTGACCCGGGCCGACGTCCAGGTGACGCCGTCGTCGGTCGAGGTCCAGGCCTGCAACGACGTCACCTTCTGCGCCTTGACGCCGTGCGCCTGCCGGACGGCGACCTCGGCCGTCGTGCCGGTCACGTGGTTGGCGGTGTCCATGGGCAGCGCGTAGTCCACGGCGAGCAGCGGCAACGGCACGCTCTCCGTTCCGTCCGGCCCGGCGGACCGGAACGTCCAGGAGGTGTTGACCTTTGTCGAGATCGGCAGGATCAGGCTCGTGTCGACGTCGAGGGTCAGTCGGTAGTCCGCCATCTGCTGCGGCACCGTGAAGTCGGCGAGCGGCCGGTTCCGCTCGTCGACAAGCTTGCCGTCGCGGTACAACGACAGCTTGCGGTTCACACCGATCGAGTCACCCTGGAGGCAGTCGGCCCGCTGGTGCTTGTCGGTGAGGGTCACCAGGTCGATGTGCAGGTTGCCCCGGGTCCGCGACGGCGCGGTGGCGCAGCTGTAGTCGGCGCCGGCCGGGTCGTCGTACCAGCCGGAGTGCAGCGGCTGCCGCGCCCAGACCTTGGACTGCCGGCTGCCCGGCTGGTAGCTGCGGGGCGCCTCCTGGGCCGACAGGCCACCGTAGACGCCCTCGTCGGCCCAGAGGTAGCCGGGCGACAGGTAGTCGGTGCGGTACGGCGGCAGGTTCCCCTCGTGGGTCTCCGTCAGCCACACCCCGTCCGGCGTGAAGCCGCTGCGGACCAGCTGGGTGACCATCCCCTCCGAGTCGGTCTGGTGGAACCGCTCCTCGATCCGGGCGAGTTCCGCCTGCTCGGCCGCGTTCACCCGGTACGCGGGATCGGCCGGTACGCCCTTCGGGTACTCGTGGACGAGGTTGTAGCGGTACGGCGTGGCCGTGCCGGCCGGTGAGTCGAGGTTGACGGCGGCCCAGCTGCGCAGTGATCCGACACCGGGCTTCGGCAGTGCGGAGGTGCGGACGGCGGTCGCGTTCCCGTACCCGCTGATCTGGTTCCACCAGGACAGACCGTTCACCGACGTCTGGACGTTCGTTAAATCGATCTTGGTGGCCCTGGTGGCGACTCCGTCGACAGTCGCCGTCACCGGCTTGGCCCGCGCCGGGTCGAGCGTCACGCTCCGGTTGCCCGTGACGTTCAGGTCGGTCTCGCCGACGAGCGTCGTCTCCAGCACGTCGTTGTCGACGTAGTAGGCGACCGAGGCGCCGAGCACCGAGTACCGGCCGGCCGGCACCCGCAGCGTGAAGTCGTCTCCGGGCGCACCGCCGGCCCCGCCGTAGAAGATCACCGGGTCGGTGAGGTTGGTGATCGCGAGATTGATCCAGCTCTGCGCGCCGTCCTTCAGCCCGGACAACGGCTTCGTGTGGATCGTCAGGTCATAGCTGGGTTGCTCGACGTAGAAGCTCACCGGTGTCGTCGCGACAAGCGTGCGGCCGGCGGTCCGGGCGGTGACGGTGGCCAGGTAGAAGCCCGGCCGGGCGGCCAGCGCCGCACGGTTGACCCGCACTGTCGCCCCGGCGGTGGCGCCACGCTTGAGCGTCAGCCGGTTCGTCGACAGCGACGCCGCGCCGCGCGGCACCGGCTGGCCGTCGTGGTTGACCACCGACACGTCGAGGTCGAGAACGGTCGTCGCGGGCGTGGATGCGCCGGTCCAGCTCAGCTTCGCCTCGCTGGTCCCGGACTGCGGGTACGCGAAGGTGCCGAGGTTGACCACGGGCTGGTTGCTGGTCGGGCCGCCGAGGGCGCGGGCCGCGTTGAGCCGGCCGGCACCGACGGCGTACGCGTCGACGCCGGTCAGCGGGTCGGCTGCGCCGACGAGCGCGGCCTTGAGCTGCGCGCCGGTCCAGTCCGGGTGCCGCTGGGCGAGCAGCGCGGCGGCGCCCGCGACGTGTGGGCTGGCCATGGAGGTGCCGCTGATCGCCTCGTAGTGCTTGTCGATCGGGTCCTGCAGGTTGGTGCCGGCGGCCCGCGCGGCGACGATGTCGACGCCCGGCGCGACCAGCTCCGGCTTTGCCACGTTGCTGGTGACAAGCGGTCCGCGGCTGGAGAAGTCGGCGAGCTTGTCGTCGCTGTCGACCGCGCCGACGGTCAGCGCGCTGGCGGCGGAGCCGGGTGAGGAGATGGCCCCGCCGGTGTTGCCGGCGGCGATGACGAACAGCACGCCGGTCTGCTCGCTCAGACCGTCGACGGCGAGCGACAGCGGGTCGTTGCCGTCGTCCGGGTCACTGCCGCCGAGGCTCATGTTGATGACGTCGGCCCGGGTGGCGGCCCACTCCATGCCCGCGATGATCCCGGAGTCGTCGCCCGAGCCGTGGTCGTCGAGGACCTTGCCGATCACCAGTTTGGCGTCCGGCGCCACGCCGCGACGCTGGCCGTGTGCGGCCGCGCCGGTGCCCGCGATTGTCGACGCGACGTGCGTACCGTGGCCGTTGTGGTCGACGGCGTCACCGCCCTCGGCGGTGAAGTCGGACCGGTCGGCGACCCGGCCGACCAGGTCCGGGTGGGTGAAGTCGGCGCCGGTGTCGAGCACCGCGACCCGGACGCCGGTGCCGGTGTAGCCGGACTTCCACGCCTCGGGTGCGGCGATCTGCCGCAGGTTGCGGTCGAGGTCCGGCTGCTGTCCACCGCCGGTGAGCGCGGTGGCGCGCACCTTGCGGTCGAGCCAGACCTTCTTCGCGCCGGCGAGCAGCGAGTTGGTCGCCAGCTTCGCGGTGGCCGGGCTCTTCTTGGGTACGCGGCCGGCCACCGCGCCGATGCTGGGCAGCGGCAGTACGTCACCGAGGGCGGCGACCCGGGCGGACGCGGTGGCGGGTTGCACGATGAGCGGCAGCTCCGCGGAGTTGTCGTCGTCGTACCCGTCGGCGATCAGCGTGGTGACGTCGAAGAGGTCGGGGTCGAGCACCGAGCCGATCTGGGACGCGACGCGGGCGGGGATGACGTGCAGGTGGCCGTCGGGGCCACAGGTCTGGCGGATCACCGCGTTCTCGTCGGCCGGCCGGACGGTGGCGTGCGGGCATCCCGAGCCGGTGCTGCGGACGGTCACCACGTCCCCGGTCAGCAGGGTGACGGTGTGCGTCTTGCCGTCGATCGAGGTTGCGGGTGGGCCGGTCAGGCCGATGCCGCTGGGTCCCGCCGTGGCCGTGCCGCCCGGTAGGGCGGTCAGCGTCGTGGCCGTGACGGCGACGGCCAACAGCCACCGTGTTGTCCTGAGCATGCTGCTCCTCGTCTTATGTGGACGAAAGCGCCTCTTCGGGCGACTTCCCGCAAGATCATATGCACGGGTACGCGATCTTCAGAGGCCTTCGATGACTGGTTTTTCCGCTGCTGTGGCCGGAATTTCCGCAGCATGTCACCGCCGGGCTCGGTTCGATGACGTTTCGATTGCCGCCCGCCGCTTTCCGAAACAGCACATTGTGGATGAAGAGCGCATCCCCGTCCGAAGGGATCGACGGGACCCGAGCCCGGACCTAGCATGGCCACGAATGGATCTTCGAGATTGGCCCTGCCGACACCCGGCGACCAGCCCAACCGAAGGGAGACGCGCATGCGTCGACCCCGCCATCTGGCCCTACTGAGCGTCGGCGTGTCCGGCGCCCTGGTCCTGACCGCAGCCCCCACCGCGACTGCGGCCCCGCCCACGACCACCACGCCCACCGGCATCGTGGTCAGCGACGGCATGACCCAACCGGTGTTCTCGCTCGCCGACGCGATCGAGGAGCGCGTGTTCGTCCAGACCCCTGTCGACACCGATCACGACGGTCGGCTCGACCGGGTGGCGATCGACATCTCCCGCCCCCGGGAGACCGCCACGCAGGGCTTCAAGGTGCCTGTCATCTTCGAGCACAGCCCGTACCGCAAGGGCACCTGGGGTGACGTGCCGTACCCGAGCGTGCTTGTCGACGACCTGCCGCAGAACGGTCTGACCGACCACTCCGGGCGGCGGGCGCTCGACGCCGGCGTCCAGCGGGCCCAGGCGAAGGCCAACCTGCCCGGCTCGCTTGACGACTACTACGTGCCCCGCGGGTACGCGGTGGTGCTCGGCCAGAGCGTCGGCACCGGCGACTCGGACGGCTGCCCCACCAGCGGCGACCAGGCCGAGACGCTCGGCACCAAGGCGGTCATCGACTGGCTCAACGGCCGGGCGAAGGGCTACGACGCGAACGGCGCCCCAATCACCGCCGGCTGGACCACCGGGGCGGTCGGCATGACCGGCGTCTCCTACAACGGGACGCTGCCCAACCAGGTGGCCACTACCGGGGTCAAGGGACTCAAGACCATCGTGCCGGTCTCCGCGATCAGCAGCTGGTACGACTACTACCGGGCCAACGGTCTGGTCGTCGCGCCCGGCACGTACCAGGGTGAGGACCTCGACATCCTGGCCCAGTACACCGCCGGGCAGGCCCGGGCCGAGGGACCCTGCGCGGACGAGTTGGCGTCGATCACCGCGGAGCAGGACCGGGTCACCGGCGACTACTCGACGTTCTGGCGGGACCGCGACTACCTCGACGCCGGCAACGTCAAGGCCAGCGTCTTCGTGGTGCACGGCCTCAACGACTGGAACGTCAAGACCGAGCACTTCGCCGGCTGGTGGGACCAGCTCGCCAAGCACGACGTACCGCGCAAGATCTGGCTGCACCAGGGCGGGCACGGCGGCCCGGGCAACAGCGCGTCGGTGACCCTGCCGAGCGGTCAGACGTGGACCTACAAGCAGACCGAGAACCGCTGGTTCGACTTCTGGCTGTGGAACGTGCGCAACGGCATTATGGACGAACCGACAGCGGTGCTCCAGCGCGAGGACCGCGCCTACACCACGTACGCCAACTGGCCCGACCCGGCCGCACGCGCTGTCGGCCTACGGTTCGCCGCCACCGACGCCACCGCGCCGGGCGCCCTCACCACGGGCAAGCCGCCAAAGGCGAAAATCGAGCAGAGCTTCGTCGACGAGGGCCGGACCATCCACCCGGACACCCTGGTCGCCAACCCCGACACGGCGAGCGCGAACCGGCTCGCCTACCGCTCCCCCGCACTGACGCAGGACGTCCGCATCTCCGGACGTCCGGAAATGCGGCTGCGGATGGCGATCGACAACAAGCCGGACGCGAACCTCACCGCGTACCTTGTCGACTACGGCCCGGCCGGATCGACCGCCGCGCCGACAGTGGTGACCCGGGGCTGGATGGACCCGCAGAACCGCAAGAGCGCCGCCCGCACCGAGCCGGTCAAGCAGGGCAAGTTGTCCGACTACCGGTGGACGATGGAGCCGAAGGACTACATCTTCCCGGCCGGGCACCGGATCGGCGTTGTCGTCTTCTCCACCGACCAGGAGTACACCCTCCTGCCGTTGGGCGGCACCGAGCTGCGGGTAGCGCCGAACGACAGCGAACTGCGGCTGCCGGTGGTCGGCGGGCGGGGCGTCCTCGGGTTCTGATCCCGTCCTCGTGTCCAGGTGGGGCAGCTCGACTCGTTCGGGCTGCCCCACCCGCGCGACTACGCACCCCCGCATGCCCGCACCTCGCACGCCCCGCACGCCGGGCACGCCGGGCACGCCAGGCACGTTCCGCACACCCGATGCGCCCGCAGGCGGGGCACGCATGCACGTCCGCGCCGCTGCCCACTCGTCGCCGGTGGCGGCGACAGACCGCCTCCCTGCGTGATCGTGCTGGATCCTGGTTGTAGTGGTCTCGTCCGCGCGCGGAGGGGCCTGTTTCCTGGTTCGAGCGCGATCTTGGGGCGGGTGTCGTCCCGGGGTGCGCCGGCGGCCGGTGTCCGTATCGCCGTCCGGGTCCCAGTGCGCGCAACTTCAGGGATAGTGCTGCCTCAACTCGCCGCGAGGCAGCACTATCCCTGAAGTTGCTCGGATCTTGGCTTGGGTGCGGGTGGGGTTGCTGGGGTGTGGTGTCCGGTTCACGGGTTGGGTTGTGGGGTGGGTGTCCGCTTTGTCGGGGGTGTGCCGTGGTCGGGGGCACCCCGGTCGCGGAATGGTGGGTGGGGCGGGGTCGTTATACCTGGCATGCCGCCGCGACCTCGGGTCGTGGGCATGTGGCAGCCCCCGGGGAACACCCGCGCAGCCGCCACCGTTACATCCCCCGCAGAGCCGAGCACCACCAGCCCGGCCCGGTCCGGAAGAACCCTGGCGGAATGATCCGCCGCCCTGGACCGTTGCACCATCCTCCGGGACACCTCCGAGCAGGCCCACCCAGGCCGCCGGGCTGATCCCCGCGAACTTTCCCCGCCCGCACACGTCCCCCGGTTGTGTGGTGTGGGTTTCCCCCGATGCAGAGGAGCACGCCATCATGCGTACCGATCTGATTCGTAAGACTGCTCTGACCGCTGCTGGTCTCGCGTTCACCGGTGGTGCGATCGCCGGTCCGGTCACCGCCGCGTACGCCGCGTCGGAGGCCAAGCCGGCCACCCAGACCCAGACCGACCGTAAGCCCTCGGGTGAGCGTCAGCTGGGTGTGCGCTACGAGGCGCAGCCGAACTTCTACTACTGCGGTCCCGCCGCGACCCGTAACGCGTTGAGTGTGCAGGGTAAGAACATCAACGTCGATGACATGGCCAAGGAGATGGGCACCACCGAGGCCGGTACCAACTCGATCAACGACATCACCCCGGTGTTGAACAAGGAAACCGGCAAGAACGCGTACCACAGCGTCGAGATCAGCAACCCCAACGCCGACGACAAGCAGACCGACACACTGCGCGCCGACATCGTGAAGACTGTCGACGACGGCCGGGCCGTGGTCGCGAACATCGCCGGCACCAGCACCGACACCGACGGCAACACCCACTCCTACGAGGGCGGGCACTACATCAGCGTCGTCGGCTACCGCGACAACGGCACCACCGTCACCATCGCCGACTCCGCCGACCCCAACACCGCCTCCTACCAGATCAGCATCGAACACCTCGCCGACTGGATCGCCACCCGCGGCTACGCCACCAGCTGACCCGCACCACGGCAGCACCGCAACACCGACAAGGGCCGGACCCCACCACGGGGACCGGCCCTTTCGGCGTCGTCATTTTCCACCAACTGCGGGACGTATTGACAAGTTTCAACCAAAGGGCGAGGCTTGGGCAGCCGGTGAGAGCGCTCTCTCGTGTCAGCTCCACCGGTCACCACCAGTCTGGCCAGGGCAATCTCCGGCGTCTTCGGCGGCGGCGCCGGAGTTACCCCTGACCCGTTCCCCCGACAGGAGTCACGAGATGGACAGGGCCGCACCCCTCTCCGCCAACCACCGCCGACTGCGCCTCGCCACAGCGATCGGCGCCCTGCTGGTGCTACTCGGCACGTACGTCGTCTCCACCACCCAGCGGGCCGACGCCGCCCCGGTCGCCAACGCCATCCGGGTTGCCGAGTTCCCCGCCGACTGCACCTACAGCCACCGGCTGCCGGACGACCCGATCGTCTTCCCCGGCCTGCCCGGGGCGTCGCACATGCACAGCTTCTTCGGCAGCACGGTGACGAACGCCAACACCACACTGCCCGACCTGGTGAACTCCCAGAGCACCTGCAACCCGCGGGTGGACGTCTCGTCCTACTGGGTGCCGACCCTCTACCGGGACAACGTGCCGGTGGAGCCGGCGATCGCCACGTTCTACTACCTGGGCGAGGGCGTGCGCTCCGACGTCGTCGCGAACACCCAGCCGTTCCCGCTCGGGCTGCGACTCGTCGCCGGCAACGCGAAGGCCACCGGATCGAACGACAGCATCGCCCGGTGGTCGTGTCTGCACGCGGGACAGGTGGCGCCGTCGAAGGACTTCGTCACCTGCCCGTCCGGCACGATGCTGGAGTCGTACCTGGACTTCCCGCAGTGCTGGAACGGCCGCGACCTGGACTCGCCGGACCACAAGAGCCACCTGGCGTACCCGGTGAACCAGGCCTGCCCGAGCACCCACCCGGTGCACGTGCCGAAGTTGCGGCAGGTGCTGCGGTACCCGGTCAACGGTGACCCGTCGCGGTTCCGGCTGGCCTCCGGGCCCGGCTACACCATGCACGGCGACTTCTTCAACGCCTGGCCGGTCGCGGAGATGGCCCGGCGCGTGCAGGACTGCATCCGTCCCGTCATCAAGTGCGGTGCCGACGGCCGACCGCTCTGAGCCGACAGGCACACCCCGCGGAGGCGGGTCCGGTCACGCCGGGCCCGCCGTCCGGGGCGAGAGGAGGCCGGATGCGAAAGGTCCCCCTGCGCACGGCCGGGTGCCTGGCCCTCGCGGCGCTGCTGCTCGTCACCGCCTGCGCCAGCGGGCCACCGCCCACGCCCGCAGCGACGACCGCCGCACCACCCACCGCTACGACCGCCGCCGCCGCACCGTCTTCCGCTACGACCGCCGTACCGGTCGGGTCGGCTGCACCCGGCGGCTCGGCCGGCCTGTTCAGCCCCACCGACGTCGCGTGGCTCCAGCTGACGGTGGCGATGAACGAACGCCTGCTGCCGGTGCTGGACCTGATGTCGAGCCGGACCACCGACCCGGCGTGGCTGAGGTTCGCCGCCCGGCTCGGCACGGCGCACCGCGCCGACCTGAGTACGGCCCGCCGGCTGCTTGCCGAGTCTGGCGCGCCCACGACCAACCCGCACGAGGGCCACGACATGCCCGGCATGGTCACCGACGGGGAGTTGGCCACGTTACGGTCGGCCACCGGTGTCGGTTTCCAGCGGCGGGCCGGCCAGCACGTACGAGCGCACCTGGACCAGGCGGTCCGGATCGCCACCGCCGAGCAGCGAGGTGGAGTCCACCCCGCTACCAGGGTGTTGGCCTCGGCGGTCGTCCGGACGGGAAACGCCGACCTCGCCGGGCTCGCTCGCTTGGAGCAGCAGTGATGGCGGCCCGCTGAGGATTCTCGTCGAGCAGCGCGGCAGGCGCGGCCGTCCGGGACAGCACCGGCGAATGACGGGACGCGATCCGTCGGACGTCGCTGGCCCATGCCGCCAGGCGGCGCGCACCTACCGTAGGGCGAGTTCCCGGCCGGGCCAACGGGAGCGGAGCCGCCGGTCGTGGCTGGCGACGACGATGGCGCCCGGTCCGGTTCCCAGGGCCTCCTCCAGCTCGTCGCAGAGCCGCGGCGAGAGGTGGTTGGTCGGCTCGTCCAGCAGCAGCAGCTCCGGCGGGTTGGCGACGACCACCGCGAGACCGAGGCGACGACGCTGCCCGACCGACAGTTCGGCCACCGGACGGTCGAGGTCCGTCGACGCGAGCAGCCCGAGTGCCGACAACGGCACCGCTTCGGCCCGTTCCGTTCCGACCGCCGCGTCGAAGACCTGCCGGGCTGTGCGCTGCGCATCCGCGAAGACGCTGTCCTGACCGAGCAGCCCGATACGAAGATCCGGACGCCGCCAGATGGCTCCACCGCGGTTCAGGTGGCCGGCGATGACGGCGAGCAGAGTCGACTTGCCCACGCCGTTGGGGCCGGTCACCAGGAGCCGGTCCCGGGCCGTGATCTCCAGGTGCGCCACCCGCAGCCGGCCGGGAACCTCCAACCGGTCTGCCGTGACGATGGCCTCGGCGCCGTCCCCGGTGGCGATGACCGGGGCGTGGAAACGCAGCGGCTCGGGTGGCGCGGGGACCTGGTCGCGTTCCAGCGTCGCCAGTCGACGGGCGGCGTCGCGGACGCGGCGGGAAATCTGGTTCTGCACGCGGCCGGCGGTGTGCCCGTACCCCATCTTCTCGCTGTCGCGGGGGCCCCGGCCGTGGGCGACCTGATGTCCGGTCACGGCGGCGGCCTCGCGCAGTTCGGCGAGGAGCGCCTGCTCGTCGTCGTGGCGTCGGCGCCAGCGTTGCGCCTCGGCGTGCTTGGCCGCCAGGTAGGCGGTGTAGCCGCCACCGTGGCGGACCGGCCCGTCGACCGCCGGGTCCAGGTCGATGATGTCCGTACAGACCGCGTCCAGGAAGGCGCGGTCGTGACTGGCCAGCACCACCACTCCGGGCAGGGCGCGGAGCTGGTCCTCGCAGAACGCGGCAGCCGCGTCGTCGAGGTGGTTGGTGGGCTCGTCGAGCAGGAGCGCGTCCGGCCGGCGGATCAGCATCGCCGCGAGGGCGAGGCGGCCCCGTTGCCCGCCGGAGAGGGCGGCCAGCGTCCGGCCGTGGGGTATGCCGCCGAGGCCGAGGCCGGCGAGCACCGTCCGGGCGCGCCGGTCGGCATCCCAGGCGTCGCGGTCCTGCGCCCGCTCCAGGACTTCGCCGTACGCGACAAGCAGCCGGTCGTGCTCCTCGCTGCCCTCCGGCGAGTCGGCGAGCGCGACACCGAGCTGGTCCAGCTCGGCGAGGTCGGACCGGGCCTCGCGGAGCGCGTCGTCGAGGATCGCGGCGACGGTCGCGGACGGGACGAACGGCAGCTCCTGGTGCAGGAAGCCGAGGCCCGGTGGGCGTACGACGGTGCCGGAGTCGGGTTCGTCGACGCCGGCCAGGACCCGCAACAGGGTCGTCTTGCCGGTGCCGTTCTCGCCGATGAGGCCGATCCGGTGACCGGGCGCGGCGGTCAGCGAGACGCCGTCGAGCACGCGGCGGGTGCCGCGGATCCGCACCAGGTCATGGGCGATGAGAGCGGGTCGAACAGACATGGGGACCTCGGGGAACGGAGATCCGGGCGCACCCGGGTGGCCCGGCGGGAGCGGGACATGACGACGGGGGCCGCGGCGACGGCGACGCGATCACGCGTCCGTCGGCGGCCGGTCCGGGTGCTCACCCGGAGATGTCGTCGTCACCTGCCACGCCTGCTCCGATCTCCGGCAACTCGGGTCCGAGGTTAACTCACGCCGGCGGGCCGGGCCTCAGCTGCCGCCCATGCTCGACGAGCTGTTGTCCGACGAGTTGCCCGGGCGCGACGTGTAGCGGCCTGCCAGTCGCCCGGCCCGCGCCCGACGCCCCAGCACGCCGATGATCGTCAGCAGCAGGGCGGCGAAGAGCGCGATCCCGCTGCCCAACACCGCTGCCATCGTTCCTGCCGACATGCCGATCATCCTCCGGTCGCCAGCAGCCGGGCGATCGCCGCCGGCTCCGCCAGGTGCGGGAAGTGGCTACCGGGCAACACTGTCACCACGACCTCCGGCAGGGCATCCGTCAGCCAGGCCAGATAGCGGGGTGGCGGCTCGGACGAGGTCACCCAGCGGTAGGGAATCCTCCGCTCGCCGAGGGACCGCAGATCGCGGGTCCGCTCGGCGGCGATCCCCTCGTCGGACCCGCGCAGGATCTCACCCCAGTAACCAAGCAGCAGGTCCGGCCGGGGATCGGTCGCGGTGGTCACGATCTCGCGCGCCTCGGCCGGCAACGTGTCGATGCCCATCCCGGCCAGCATCCCGTCCCACACCCGCCGCCAGTCCGGGCCGCGCAGTGTGGGCTCGGCCTGGCGTACGGCCACACCGAACGGGCCGGGCAGCAGGATCTGGTCCAGGTTCACCACGCCGCGTACCGGGTGGCGGGCCGCGTACGTCGTGGCGACCACCGCGCCGACCGAATGGCCCACCACGATCGGCTGGGCGAGGCCCGCCCCGGTCACCTGTTCGTGCACGACGTCGGCGACCTCCGCCATCCCGTAGGACGACCGCCGGGGTGCGTCACCGTGGCCGGGCAAATCGAGAGCGAGGACCTGCCGGGCAGGATCGATCGCCGCGAGCTCGCGCCGGACGGGGTCCCACTGTCGCCTGTCGAAGGTGAGGCCGTGCAGCAGCACCAACGGTGGCTGATTGTCGTCCCTATCCATTGCCGTTCCTTTCCTGTCCCCCGGTCACTCGGGCACCCGAGCGCAGCGAGTCGATGGTGAGGTCGAGGACCGCCTGGAGGTGGTCGATCTTCCCGGTGGAGAGCAGCAGCAGCACACCGCCCTGGATGCCGGCCAGCAGCGCCGCGGCGGCGCGGTCGGCGTCGACGTCCGCGGCGATGTCCCCGGTCGACTGCATGTGCCGGATGCCCTCGGTGATCGCCTTCTGCCAGCGCCACATGAGCGCGGTCACGATCGCCTGCGCGCCCGGTGCGCGTCGGCCGGTCTGACCGAGCAACCCGTTGAGCGGGCACTTCACGCCCTGCGCGAGGTAGCGCTCGATGAGACGGTCGCGCCACGCCAGCCAGGCCGGCCAGGAGGTCAGGTTGCTGAGCATCGGCTCCTGGTCGATGAGCACCTGGTCGGCCTCGTGCTGGGCCACCGCGAGCAGCAACTCCTCCTTGCCGTCGGGGAAGTAGTGGAAGAGCTGGCCCTTGCTGGTGCCGGTGCGGGCCAGCACGTCCTCGAGGCGTACCTCGTCGACGCCGCGGTCGCGGACCTCGGCGGCAGCGCCGGTGACGATCCGCGCCCGGGTGGCCTCGCCCTTGCGGGTGAACGCCCGTGTCATGCGACCTCCGTCACCGTCTCCGCGCCGTGCCTGCCGATCCGACACTAGCTCGGAGTTTGGACTTGCGGGTCCATTTTTGCCGAGCAAAGGTCTGCAGCGCGGCCCGACCCGGGCCGACACCACGATCGGGAGGGGCACCACCGTGAACCACTACTACCTGCTCGGGCGGTCCGGCCTGCGGGTGAGCCGGCTGGCGCTGGGCACCATGAACTTCGGGGTCGACGGGTTCCACGCCGCGTACGGCAAGACCGAGGAGGAGGCGGAGCCGATCTTCCGCCAATACCTGGAGGCGGGCGGGAACTTCATCGACACTGCGGACTTCTACACCGCCGGGGAGAGCGAGCGGATCCTCGGCCGGCTGATCGACCGGGCCGGCGTGCGCGACCGGCTCGTGCTCACCAGCAAGGCCACCAACACCGTCGACCCGACCGACCCGAACGCCGGCGGCAACGGTCGCAAGCACCTCATGCGGGCGGTCGAAGGGTCGCTGGGCCGGCTCGGCACCGACTACATCGACCTGTACCTGCTGCACACCTGGGACCGGATCACCCCGGTCGAGGAGGTCGTGCACACCCTCGACGACCTGGTGCGCGCCGGCAAGATCCGGTACGCCGGGCTCTCCGACGTGCCGGCCTGGTACGCCGCCCGGGCGCAGAGCTACGCCGAGGCACACGGGCTGGCCCCGATGATCAATATGCAGCTTCCGTACTCCCTTGTGACTCGGGGCATCGAGGCGGAGTTCGTGTCGATGGCGCAGAGCCTGGGGATGGGGCTGACCGCGTGGAGCCCCATCGGTGGCGGGCTGCTCAGCGGCAAGTACCGACGGACCGGCGAGGGCATGAGCGGGACCGGCCGGTTGACCAACCCCGACGCCGCCGGTCGGGAGATCAACCCCAGCGACTGGAGGGTCATCGACGCGCTGGAGAGCGTGGCCGCCGAACTGGGCCGCAGCATGGCCCAGGTCGCGATCAACTGGGTGGCCACCCAGCCCGCCGTCGCCTCGGTGATCGTCGGGGCGAGCAGCCCCGAGCAGCTCGCCAGCAACGTCGGCGCGCTCGACTTCGAGATCCCTGCCGACGCCCGTCGCCGGCTCGACGAGGCCAGCGCCCCGGACCTCGGACTGCCGTACGGCATGTTCACGCCGCAGTACCAGTCCTGGGTGGTGAGCCCCGGCCTCGGCATCGGCGACAAGCCGGCGGGTTACGCCCCGCCGGTGTTCAACGGGGCCACCCCACCCACGACGTGAGAGACCCCGCAGACGGCGAGCACCACCGGCACGGGCGCGGTGCCCGTGCCGGTGTCACCGCGGCGCGACGGTCACGGACGGCTCTGCTCGGGAAGCTGGTTGCCGTAGTAGGCGCCGGCGCCGTGCTTACGGGTGAAGTGGCGGTCCAGCAACCACTGCGGGGCGGCCGCCGCGGGATTCAGCGACAGCGTCTTCAGGGCCATCTCCGCGACCGCCTCGCAGACGATCGCGTTCTCCACCGACTTGAGCGGGTCCTTCGCCCAGGTGAAGGGGCCGTGGTTGGCGGCGAGGGCGACGGGGTTGGCCAGCGCCTCGGCCTCTCCCCCGATCAGCTCGATGATCGCCTGAGCCGTGTTGAACTCGTAGTCGTTGGCGCACTCGTCGGCCGTCAGGTCCCGGGTCACCCGGATCGGGCCGGCGAAGGTGTCGGCGTGCGTGGTGCCGAGCACCGGCACGTCCCGCCCGGCCTGGGCGAAGGCGACAGCGTGCGTCGAGTGGGTGTGGGTCACTCCGCCGATGGACGGCCAGTGCAGGTAGAACGCGCGATGGGTCTCGCTGTCGACGGAGGGCCGCAGCTCTCCGGCCACGACCTGCCCGGTCTCCAAGTCCACCGGGACCAGAAGGTCGGCGGTGAGGTCCTCGTACGCCACGCCGGAAGGCTTGATCACATAGATGCCTGCCTCGCGGTCGACCCCACTCACGTTGCCCCACGTCAGCGCGGCCAGGCCGGCCTGGGAGATGAGGCGGTTCGCGGCGAGGACTGCGGCGCGCAAGTCGGTTGATCCGGCCGTACTCATTGCAGGTGACGCCTTTCGGGTGAGGGGTGGCATCCGGCGCAGCGCGGTGCGGTAGCGCGGCACGTTAGCGCTAACATTTCGCGCAGTCAATAGCCGTGCCGGACCGGTGTGACCCGCCCGCACGAGGCACGACACGGCGCAGTTTAGACGCCGGCGCACCGGCGCGCGCCCCACCTCACTCGTCGCCGCTGGCCGCGCCGGTGAGTTCGGGCGTCGGCGTCGGACCGCCCTCGTAGAGGGCGACGTACCGCCGGCGCAGCTCGGACCCCTCCGCGCCGAGCGCGGCGAGGTTGAGCACGTTGTGGCCGACGCCCAACGCCTCGGGCAGGGTGCAGACCCGCAGCGGGATCGCGTTCGCGTCGGCGATCCGGCGGGGCACGCTCACCGCCGTGGCGAGGTCGACCACGCCGTCGAGTGGGCTGATGGCGACCGCGGCGGTCCGCAGACCGGTCCGGCGCGGCGGATTCGGCAGGCTACGCGCGATCGTCAGGTACTGGGTGACGGCGGAGAGTGAGTAGCCGCGGGACGTGACGCGATCCGGGAGGATGCGCCGCCCGTACAGCGTGATCAGCGGTCGGACCGCGAAGGCCGGCGCCTGACGCGGGTCCGGGCCGAAGAACGGCGACAGCAACAGCAGCCGCCGTACGACGTCACCCGGCACCTGGGCCAGCCAGGTGGCCAGCACGGCGCCGCCGGAGATCCCCACGATGCCCACCTCGTCGCCGAGGCCCGCCGCGACGGCCAGCGCCCGCGCGGCGTACGTCGTCAGCTCCTCGGCCTCGACCCGGTGGTGGGCCACCCTGTCGACGGTCCCGTGGTGGGGCGCCCGTGGAATCCAGACGTTGTACCCGCTGTCGAAGAACTCCTCGGCCAGCTCGTCGTACTGCTCGGGCGCGAGGGTGTACCCGTGCAGCAGCAGAACGACCCGGCCGGTACGGCCGCCGTGGCTCAGCAGGCGGCTCCGTGATTCCGGCCGGACCGCTGGATCCGCCGCCTCGGCCGCGATGATGGCCTCGGCGGCGCGGGTGGCGGTGTCGAAGTCGAGCGGGGGTGACGGCGCGACGCGTAACCCACGGCGACGCAGCGGCCAGAGATACAACCCGGCGACCAGCGCCACGACCAGCGCCAACCCACCGAGGACGAGGGCGATGATCTCCGGCATGCTCCGATGCTGACAGGGCTGCGGGTCGGTGCCGGCCGAGGGGTGCGCCCTGGTGACAGGGCGCACCCCGGTCCGCTATTCCTGGGCGTCCGGCGGCGCGAAGGCGACCCTGGCACGCAACTGCCGGAACCCGGTCCGTTCCAGTTCCGCGAGCACCGCCACCTGGTGGGCGTCCACGTCGGCGATGACCTCCCGGGCACCGCCGGCGGCCAGCACCCGGACCGCCTCGGCCAGCAACTCGGGTCGGGCCGCCTCGTCGAGCAGGCCGAGATAGGCCAGCAGCGGGTAGCAGGCGTCTCCGGCCGTGCCGACCAGACCCACCGGCTCCCCGGCATCCAGCACGATCCGCCATTCCTCGGTCGCGTCGCCGAGCCAGGCCAGGGGGTGGGTGGCCAGGTCGACGCCGGCGACCGCCCGCGCGATCTCGACGCCGGTCAGCACGTCCGGCTCGGCGATCCGGGCGACCAGGGCGTTGATCTCCGCTGCGTCGGCGGGCCGCCGGAAGTCGTAGCGCCCGGAGGACGCCGGCAGCGGGGTGCCCGCCCAGGAACACCTGAGCCGCTCCCCCCGTTCGACCAGCCCGGCGAGCCGGGCGGCCGCCATCGGCGCCCGCACCACGGCAAGCACCTCCGGCCGACGCCGCCAGTGCGCCGGCAGCGCGGCGTAGTACCGGCCGGGACCGCCCAGCGCCTCGTGGGCGGCGTGCAGCAACTCGGCGCCCACCTCCGGCTCGGCGTCCAGATCGAACCGGTCCAGCCAGGGGGCTCCGACAGCGCCCGGCGGGAGCAGCCAGGCGGCCCGGCCGACCACCCGGCCGGCGCGCAGGGCGACCCAGGTGGTCTCGGGTCGGTAGCCGCCGCCGGCGATCCCGTCGGCGTAGGCGACCTGGCGCAGTTGGGGCAGTGGATCGGGCATGGAGTCGAACAGGTTTTCCTCGCCCGCGACGAGCGGACGGATGACCAGATCAGTCATGGGTTGGGCCTCCGGGAAGCGCGCGCCCCGGATCAGATCCGCGCGGACGCCGGAGCGCGGAGGGGGCGCAGAACATCGGACATTGTTCTGACCTCCTCCCAGCTCGACGGCGTGCCGGCAGACGATACGCGCGGCGGTCGTCGAGCCGCAATGGATTATCACAGCGTCGGGTTGGTCTCCGACCCACGCCGGTGGGCTCTCTGGTCGAAGACGGCGATGGCGGCCAGGATCACCGCGGCCGTGGCCGCCACGGCCACCGGCGGGAGCAGCACCATCGGGAGCGCCGCCACGACCAGCACCGCCGCGCCGACGTACAGCATCCGGCAGCGTGGCGCGGATCGGCTCTCCCTCTCCAGGAAGCTCCGCCCGACCAGGAACAGCACCGGGCCACCGAACATGATGACGACAAGGGCCCAGTCGATCGGCGAGTGCGGGTCCTCGATGACCTGCCCGAAGCCGACCGCCGTGCAGATGATGCCTCCGACGATGATCAGCAGGCTGTAGCTCGCCCACCGCGACAGCTCTATCCCCTGCCCACCCGGGGTCGCGGCCTGACCGGACCGGACGTGGTAGAAGTAGATTCGCCAGAACGAGACCGCCGTCACGAAGGCGGCGACGAGGGTGATGGTCCCCTCCCTGGTGAAGCCCGGAAAACTGACGGCGGCGCCGGCTTCGAGCACCACCTCGGCGAGCGCGATCATGAAGAACTGGTTGTACCGCTCCGCGAGGTGTACGTGGGAGATGTCGGCCCCCGTCCTGCCGAACCACCCCGGACGGAACGACGGCACGGGCCAGGCCGTGGCAGCGCCGATGAGCTCGATGGCGAGGGCGAGGGTCCAGAAGACGCCCCGACCGAGGCCCCCGCTGATGCCGCCACTGATCCAGAGCACGCCGGAGGCGGTGTGCCAGGTCAGCACCCGGGCCGCGAACGCCCGACCCGGGTGGCCACGCAGGGCGAACGTCAGGAAGAGCGGTCGGCCGATCTGGATGAGGACGTAGGTGCAGGAGAACACCACGCCGCGCTTGCCGAACGCCTCCGGCAACGAGACGGCAAGCACCAGTGTGCCGAACATCGTCGCCAGCAGGACGGCCTGGAGGTCCGGTCGGCGAGGGTCGTAGGTGCTGGCCAGCAGGGCGTTGAGCGACCAGATCATCCACATCGCCGTGAAGAACAGCACCGTCTGGCCCGCCTCCGACAGCAGCGTGTGTCGGACGATGGTGAGGTCGTCCGCCACCCGCCCGGCGAGGCGGGCGAGCGCGAAGACGTAGACGATGTCGAACAGCAGTTCCAGGACGGTCGCCGAGTCCGGGCTCCTGCTGTCGCCGAGCCCACGCAGGAACCCGGGGCGCGTCTGCACGGACGGCGGGACAGCTCAGCCGGCCACAGCCGCCGGCACGGGCACGCCGGTGCGGTGACGGTGTTCGGCGACCTGCTCCGCTGCCATCGTCCCCGACCCTCCTACCGACCGTGCCCCCCAGTTCCTGTCTGCGTACTTTATCCAGAAATATGAGAGTCTTCGTGGTTATGCCGGATAGCCCCACCCGCGGACCGGACCGACGCCCCCTCGCCCGTCGCGCCCCCGTCGGCGGTACGAGCGATCATTCGTGCCGTCACCCGCCGGTACGAGCGCGGGTCCACGGGGAGCAGCCACTGCCAGGCCCGGGTCAGCGGACCGACGTTGAGCCCCAGCTCGTTGAGCACCTCGTCGATGTTGTGCATCGAGAACGGGATGATGTTCGTGCCGCGGGCGTGCCGCCCGTTGGTGCGCGCCGCCATCCAGGCCAGCCGGGCGCGCACCTCGTCGCGCATCCGGTCCTCGGCGGGCAGGGCGATCCCACCCCGCAGGTACGCGGCCGTCCACACCGCCGCCATCTCCGCGCTGAGCGGGCTGAAGAACGACGAGTTGTAGCCGGCGAACGTCAGCCGTGGCACGCCGATCGGCAGAATCTGGCGGTAGAGCTGGAAGTTGCCCGCGTCGTCCTGTAGCCGGGCGTGCAGGGCGTCGTCGAAGAACGGCACGTGCTGGCGGAAGCCGGTGCCACAGATCACCAGGTCCGCGGGGAGCACAGTGCCGTCGGCCAGCCGGGCGGCGGGCCGGCCGTCGTCGCCGACGAGCAGCTCGGTGATCATCTGCTCCCGGTGCACGGTGATGCGGCCGTCGGCGACCCGCTCGAAGAAGCCCTCCGTGACGAGGCTGACAGTGCTGCGGGCGATGTCCTCGAAGCTGCCCCTGGGCACCAGACCCAGCTCACGCAGTCGGAGCTGTCTGGTCGCAACCGCGCCGACGCTGTCGACCATCCGTTGGCGCAGGCCGTTACCCGGACCGTGCAGGAACCGCTCGAAGCCCTTCAGGTCGAGGTAGCGGAACAGCGCCTCACCCATCCGGGTGAGCAGCAGGTACTTGTAGTTGAGCGCCCCGCCGAGCTTGCGGGGCATCTTCCAGAGCAGGTCCCGGGCCACCACGTGGGTCTGGGCGGCGACATCGCTCAGCGGGACCGCCACGTCGCAGGACGACTTGCCGTACCCGACGACGAGGACGTTCCTGCCCCGGGCCGCCTCGACGTCGTGGAACTCCCCCGTGGCCAGGACGCGCCCACCGGCGGCGGCGAAGCCCTCGTGCCCGTCGAACGACGGCACGACCGGGTCGGAGAAGATGCCGTTGGCGACGACCAGGTGGTCGTACCGCTGCACCGTCACCGGGTCCTGGGCCCCCGTCGGCCGCGACGTGACAAGCCACCCGGTGTCGTCGTTGATGAGCTCGGCCGAGGCAACCTCCGTGGACAGCCGCAGCACGCTGCCGAGCCCGAACTTCTCCACGTAGCTCTCGAGGTACCGCTGGACCTGCTCACCCGAGGGCCACTGCGGACAGTCGGCGGGCATCGGCAGGTCGGAGAGGTGATAGGTGCCCTTGTTGTTCTGGGTGTGCAGACCGGGATAACGCCGGGTGCGACTCCACACCCCACCGACGTCGGGGGCCTTCTCGAACACTGTGACGTCGAACCCGCTCTGCCGCAGCACCTTGGCTGCGCTCAGTCCGGCGAATCCGGCACCGACGACGGCAATCCTCATGGCATCCTCCGAGGCGCGTGGACCACTGCGGCAGCGGTGGTGAGCGCACGCTAACCAGCGGACCGCGGTCGTCGCTATCCGCTGCGCGCGAGGTGTGTCCGCTGCGCGCAGCCGACCGGCTCGGTGTCGGGTGCGCGGCTTTGCGGCACCGTTCTTCCGGTCCCGCCGTATGGTCAGCGCACCAGGACGCCCGGGAGGGGCCGGATGGATGCGGTGACGGTCCGCACTGACGACGTCGACCAGGCCCGCGCCGAGGTCGGCAAGGTCTTCTGTCCGCACCGACTCACCCCGCAGGCGGGCGTACGCGCCGTCCAGCTGCGGATGGCGGCACGCCGGGTGGGCGGCGTGGGCGTCATCGACCTGGACTACGGGCAGACGGTACGGATCCAGCCCCCCGCCCTGGAGAGCTTCTATCTCGTCCAGATTCCCCGGGCCGGCAGCACGGTGGTCGAGCACTCCGGCCACACGGTGACCTCGACGCCCGACGTCGCCTCGGTCCTGTCCCCGTACGACCCCTCGGACATGCGGTGGTCCGAGGGGTCGCCACATCGGATCTTCTACGCCGACCGGCGCGCCGTCGACCGGGAACTCGCCCGCCTGCTGGGCCGCCCGGTGGACGATCCGGTCCGCCTCGACATCGGCATGGCCATGACCACGCCGACCGCGCGGGCGTGGGCACGCGGGGTGGCGTTCCTCGCCGACGAGCTGGCACAGCCGACGGACGCGTCCCTGTTCGACCATCCGCAGGTCGCCGCCCGTTTCGAGCAGGGGCTCATCGGCCAGCTGTTGCTGGCCCACCGGCACAGCCATTCCGACCTGCTCGCCGCGCCGGGCGACCACGCCAACCCTGGGCGACTGGTCCGCCGGGCCTGCGCCCTGATCACCGACCACCACGGCGAGGCACTGACCGTCGGTGATGTCGCCGAGGCGCTGCGGGTGAGCGTCCGCACGTTGCAGGACTGCTTCCGGCGGGAGTTGCGGACCACCCCGACGGCGTACCTGCGGGCCTGTCGCCTCGACGCGGCGCACCGATCGTTGCGGGCGGCCGAGCCGGGGGTCTCGGTGACGACAGTCGCGCTGCGGCACGGGTTCGTGCACCTCGGTCGGTTCGCGACCGAGTATCGGACGCGGTTCGGCGAGGCGCCGTCCACGACCCTGCGCCGTTGACTGTCGTCCGGCCGACCACCGTCGAAACTGTTATCCGGGCGCGGCTGGTCAGTCTCCTGAGGTGAGGCGTTGGCGGGATTCCCGCCGACCGAGCATCGATCAGCGGTGCGATCACACGAAGGAGTCGAGACGATGCGCGCAACCGGCCAGGGTGAGGCGGACACCCCGAGGGGGACCCGGGGCGTCCACGCGGAGCCCCGACGCGGGTTGTCCCGCCGCCTCCCGATCGGTGTTCGACGCCTGTGGTGGCCCCTGGCCGTGGCGGCCGTGGTCGCCGTACTGGTGACCGGGGTGTTCGTCGTCGTGCAACCGACCGGGCCGACGCCCGCTCCCGCCGCCACGCAGGCGCTCGACACGCCGCCGACGACGAGCCCGGAGCCCAGCGCACCCACCGCGACCACGCCGGCCGCGACGACCAGCCCGGCGGCGGTGACAGCGACGCCGACGACCAGGCCGGCGGCGACGCCGACGACCGGCCGTCCGGCCGCCCCGGCGGCGACCGCCGTGACCTCGACACGCAAGGGTGTCGGCGTGTGGACCTTCGACGGGGTCAGCCAGGCACTGGCCAGCTCCGGGGCGAGTTGGTACTACACCTGGGACGTGGCCCACCCGGGCGTCACCAGCCCGAAGAACGCCGAGTTCGTCCCGATGATCTGGGGGGCGAAGAGCGTCACCGCCAGCAACCTGCAGAAGGCCCGGCAGAACGGCCGCTACCTGCTCGGGTTCAACGAGCCGGACCTGAAGGGTCAGGCGGAGATGACAGTGGAGCAGGCGTTGGAGCTGTGGCCGCAGCTGGAAGCGACGGGGCTGCCGCTGGGCAGCCCGGCGGTGGCCTGGGGCGGTGACCGGCCGGGCGAGTGGCTCGACCGTTTCATGGCCGGGGCGAAGCAGCGCGGTCACCGCGTCGACTTCATCGCCCTGCACTGGTACGGCGGCGACTTCACCACCGCCAACGCTGTCAACCAGCTCAGGTCGTACCTCCAGGCGGTGCACGACCGCTACCAGCTACCGGTCTGGCTCACCGAGTTCGCCCTGATCGACTTCTCGAACGGCGTCCGCTTTCCGACCCAGGCACAGCAGGCCGCGTTCCTGACCGCGGCGACCCGGATGCTGGGCGGCCTGTCCTGGCTGCACCGGTACGCGTGGTTCGGTCTGCCCGCCACCGACAGGGACCAGACCGGGCTCTTCCGCACCGGCAGCGAGGCGACCGCCGTCGGCCGCGCCTACCAGGCCGCGCGCTGACCTCGGCTACCTCTGGTCCACGTGGTCCCGCCACGAGTGGCGCGGCTCGTAACCCAGCACCCGGCGCGCCTTGTCGATGCTGAGCAGGGTCTCGTGCTCGCCCAACTCCTTGCGGACCTCGACGCCCGGGTAGACCTCGGCCAGCAGGCTGGCGCTGGACCGGCTCATCACGGTGTCGGCGTTGGCGATGATGAAGACGTCGGCGCCGGGCCGGTCGTGGGCGAGCGCCCGCTCGACCGCCTGGGCGCCGTCGCGGGCGTCGATGTAGCCCCACAGGTTCCACCGGCGTAGCCGCGGGTCGGCGTCGAACGAGGGGAACGGCGCGTAGTCCTCGACATCCATCACGTTGGAGAAGCGCAGACCCACCATCACCAGCTCCGGGTCCCAGCGGCAGAAGTGCCGCGCCATCTCCTCCTCAAGGGCCTTGTTCAGCGAGTACGTCGACTCGGGCCGCGGCGCGTACTCCTCGTCGACCGGCGCGTACGGCGGCGGGGTGTCGAACGGCAGCCCGAGCACCGTCTCGCTCGACGCCCACACCACCCGCTTGATCCCGGCCGCCCGGGCCGCGGCGAAGACGTTGTACGTGGCGGCGGAGTTGTTCGCGAACGTTGTCGCGTTGGGCATCAGCCCGGGGGCCGGGACCGCCGCCAGGTGCACTATCGCGTCGACACCACCGGCGTGCTCGTCGGCTCCCCCGGTGAACGCCTCCACCACCTGCCCGTAGTCGGTCAGGTCGACGAGGAGGAACTCGCCGCCCACGGCGCGCGGGTCGCGGCCACCGGCGCGGTCCACCGCCAGCACGTCGACGCCGACGGCCCGCAGGTGGGCGACCACGGCACGGCCGAGCTTGCCGGTGGCACCGGTGACGACGACACGCCTGGGCAGTGCGGAGTTGGTCATGACGACATCCTCTCCGGAGGTGGACGGGGACCCGCACGCGGGTGCCGAGCCGGCCTGGGTGGGCGTCCGCACTCACCCACGGCACCGGTCACCTGTCCACGGGTAGCGTGCTCGTCGGCGGCACCGAGGTGACTGGAGGAAGCATGGCGGAGACTCCGCGGGGGCTTGAACAGAGGCTGCGGGACACGCGCGCCAGGCTGGAGACCGACATCGACCTCTGGGTCGCGACGTCGGGCGTCCCGGACGGCGTGCACCTCATCCCCCTCTCGTTCCTCTGGGACGGGAGCACGTTTCTCGTCTCGACGCCGCGGGCCTCGATCACGAGCCGCAACCTGCTGGCGGACGGCCGGGTACGACTCAGCCTCGGGCCGACGCGCGACGTCGTCATCGTCGACGGTGTTGCCGAGCCGGTGGACATCGCCGACCTCGGCCCCGAGGTGAGTGAGAGGTTCGCGACCCAGACCGGCTTCGACCCCAGCGCGCTGGACGAGCCGTACCAGTACTTCCTGATCCGGCCGCGACGCGTCCAGGCCTGGCGTGAGGCGAACGAGCTGCGGGGACGTGTCCTCATGCGCGACGGCCGCTGGCTCGGCTGACCACCCGGCGCGCCGGGGAGCTGCCACCGGGACTCGCCCGCCACATCGGGCAGTTCCCGCGATGGACATGCGCGTCCAACCATGATCGCGACCGGCGGGTGCGTAACGTGCAGGGGTAAACGCTGACGCGACGAGGAGACTGCATGTCCAAGCCACCGCTTCCCGAGGCCGCGATCGCCATGCTCCGGAAGCCGAACCCGGCCGTGATGACCACGCTTCGCAACGGTGGTCAGCCGGTGTCCGCCGCCACCTGGTACCTGTGGGAGGACGGCCGGATCCTGGTGAACCTGGACGAGAGCCGCCGCCGGTTGCAGCACATCCGCAACGACCCGCGGGTGTCCCTGACCGTGCTCGACGAGGCCGGCTGGTACACCCACGTGAGCATCGTGGGGCACGTCGGCGAACTGCGCGCCGACGAGGACCTGGCCGACATCGACCGGTTGTCCCTGCACTACACGGGCAACGCGTACCCGCGGCGGGAGCGGGCCCGGGTCAGCGCCCTGATCGAGATCGACCGGTGGCACGGCTGGGGTTCGCTCAAGGACAACGACCAGGTCGGCTGACAGTGCGGGCGGTCGACTCTTGACGGTGGAGTGTGGTCGGCTTAACTTCATCAATCAGATAAGTGTCTTTACTAATCGTGCTCCACCCGTCGTGGGAGTGTGCCGATGCGACAACTCCGCCACCGCCGTGTCACCGCCGTCGTCGCCCTGGCGACCCTGCTGATCACCGCCACCCCGCCCTCCGCCGCCAGCGCCGGCGAGCACCAGCAGCGCCGGGCCGGCTACCACCGGGTCGGCTATTTCACCCAGTGGGGCATCTACGGGCGGGCCTTCCCGGTCAAGAAGCTCGACACCTCCGGGGCGGCGAGCCGCCTCACCCACGTCAACTACGCCTTCGGCAACGTCAGCGAGGACGGCCGCTGCTACCTGGACGGCGGGCCGGGCGAGGGCGACGCCTGGGCCGACTACCAGCGGCCCGTCCCGGCGGAGGAGAGCGTCGACGGCGTCGCGGACGCCCCGGGCCAGGCGCTCAACGGCAACTTCGGGCAACTCGCCAAGCTGAAGGCCAGGCACCCCGACCTGAAGGTGCTGATCTCGCTGGGCGGCTGGAGCTGGTCGACGTACTTCTCGAACGCGGCCCGCACCGACGCCTCCCGCAAGGCGTTCGTCGCGTCCTGCATCGACCTGTACCTCAAGGGCAACCTCCCCGGCAGCCCGGGCGCCGCAGCCGGCGTCTTCGACGGCGTCGACCTCGACTGGGAGTGGCCCAACTGGGCGGGTGAGCCCGGCAACGTCATCCGCCCGGAGGACCGGGAGAACTTCACCAAGCTGCTCGCCGAGTTCCGCCGGCAGCTCGACGCGTACGGGCGCACGACCCGGTCGCACCACCCGCTGACCGCGTTCCTGCCCGCCAACCCGGCCACCATGGACGCCGGCTACGAGGGCCGCAAGATCTTCAAGTACCTCGACTTCGCCACCGTGCAGGGGTACGACTTCCACGGCGGCTGGGAGGCGGTGGCCAACCAGCAGTCGGCGCTGCGCGTACCGGCGGGATCGCCGGACAACCCCGACTTCTCCGTCGAGGTGGCCATCGACGGCTGGATCGCCCGCGGCGCGCCGCGCGACAAACTCGTTCTCGGCATCCCGTACTACGGCCGGGGCTGGACCGGCGTCACCGGCGGCGGCAACGGCCTCTTCCAACCGGCCACCGGGCCCGCGCCGGCCACCTTCGAGGCGGGCTACGAGGACTACAAGCAGCTCAAGACCCTGGCCGACAACGGCTACACAGTGCACCGCGACCTCCGCGCCGGGCACGCCTGGTTGTTCGACGGTACGACGTTCTGGACGTACGACGATCCGGCGGTCGTGTTGCAGAAGACGCTCTACATCCGTCGGGCCGGTCTGGCCGGCGCGATGATCTGGTCACTGGACGGAGACGACGACAACGCCACGCTGACCAGAACGATCAACCTGGGCCTGACAACCCATTAGCGCTACCGCACGCGGCTCCCCTGATCACGTGATCAGGGGAGCCGCTCCTTTTCGGGGGTGACCGCGCGCACCGCGGCCTCGATGAGCGCTGTCACCTGGTCCATGTCCCGCGCCTGGCGGATGTCCACGTCGGCCGTCCACCCGTCGGGCCGTGCAAGCCGCACCGTCACGTCCTCGCGGCGGTGGACAAGCCAGCCGGCGATGGCCTGTACCAGCACCATGGCGGCGCCCGCGCCGTCGACCGCCACCCTCAGCGGGTCCGTGCCGTCGGTCGACGTCTCACCGGCCGGCGTCGACGCCACCCCGTCGCGCAGCCTGTCCTCGGCGCGCAACCAGGACGCCAGAGAGCGCCGAGCATCGGCGGACGGTAGGTCCGGATGGACCGAGAGCGTGATCATCTCTGGCATGTGTCCTCCTCCTCAGACGACAACAAGCACCTGTCGTCATCCTGCCACTCCGCGTCGGAGCCGGCACGCCGTGTAGTCGCCATCGTCGATCAAACGCTTGACCGCCACGTCGGCGGGTTCATAGGCTCCGGCCACTGCGAGGCTGTTCCCCAGAAGGGAAACACGACACATGGCCCCATCGATGCGCTCGTTCTGGACGGTCCCCCCGAGACGGCTGGCGGGTGCCGCCACCATCGCGCTCCTGCTCGGCCTGACTCCCCTGCTCAGCGGCACGCCCGCCGCGAGCGCCGCGCGGCCCGCGCCGTGCGGCGACGACCCGACCGCACGGTTGGGCACGGTGCCCGCCCCGGAGGCCGTGTTCGGCTTCCCGCTCGGGGTGGGTCAGGAGCGGGTCGTCACCAACGACGAGGTCCGCACCTACCTGACGGCGGTCGACCGCGCCTCGGACCGGGTCGTCACCGGAGTGCTGGCCACCAGCGTGGCCGGCCAGCCCCTGCCGTACGCGGTGGTGTCCAACGAGCGCAACGTGCGGCCCGCCGAGCTGCGCCGGATCGCCGACGACGTACGGGACCTGCGTGATCCCCGTCGGACCAGCGCACGGACGGCCGCCCGGACGGCGAAGGACAGCCCGGCCATCGTGTGGGTCACCGCGAACGTGCACGGCGGCGAGAAGAGCGGCACCGACGCGGCGCTCAAGACGCTGTACGAGTTGGCGGCGGGCCTGTCCTGCGAGGTCGCACGGCGCAACGACAACCTGGTCACCATCATCGTGCCGACCCAGAACCCGGACGGCCGCGACGCGACCCGGCGGCAGAACGAGTTCGGCTTCGACCTGAACCGGGACTGGTTCGCCCGCACCCAGCAGGAGACCGACGGCAAGCTCGAACTGCTGCGCCGCTACCCGCCGCAGGTCTTCGTCGACGCCCACGAGATGGGCGGCCGGCAGTACTTCTTCCCGCCCAACGCCGACCCGATCCACCACGAGATCGCCGGCGAGGCGGTGGACTGGATCAACCGGATCGGCGAGGCCAACAAGGCCGGCTTCGGCTACAACGGCGCCTGCGACGAGACCGTCACCACCGAGTGCTACTTCAACTACGACACGTACGACATGTTCTTCATGGGTTACGGCGACACAGTGCCCACCACCGGCTTCGGCGCGGCCGGCATGACGTACGAGAAGGGCAGCGCGTCGGCGGTGGCCGACCGCGTCCAGCAGCAGTTCCACACCCAGTGGTCGACGTTGGGGTGGGCCGCGGCGAACAGGCGCGAGGTGCTCAGCGGCTACTTCGACATCTGGACCGACGCGCTCGCCCAGGGCCGGGCGGGCACGCTGGAGCCGAACGAGGTGGTCCAACCCACAAACGAGGTCCAGTTCCCGGTCCCCGACATCAGGGTCCGCTCGTACTTCCTGCTGCCCGACCGGCAGCTCGCCGACGTCCGCCAACTCGTCGAGCGGCTGCGCCGGATGGACGTCGAGGTGTACGAGGTGCGGAAGCCGACCCGGGTGCCGACCGCGCGGGTCTTCGGCGGCCGCAGCGCCACCAACGTGACGGTGCCCGCCGGCGCGTACTGGATCCCGATGGACCAGCCGCAGAAGCACTGGATCCAGGCCATCATGGGCGAGGACCCGTACACGCCGTTCCCCTACTTCTACGACGTGTCGTCCTGGAGCAACCCGCTGCTGATGGGCGTCTCCACCATCTACACCGGCGACAACGTCCGGCCGCAGGCCCAGCTCGTCCGCGCGGTCTCCGGTGGACGGACCGCCCCGGCGTGGCCGTGGGGCTCGTACACGTACCCGCTCGACTCGGCGGCGGCCGCGGAGCTGACGTTCAACCTGCTCGGTCGCGGTGTTCCGCTGGTGCGGGACCTGGCGACCAGCCGGGTCGCGTTCCCGGCGGCCAAGCTGAGCCGTACGGTCGACGAGCTCGCCGAGTCCTTCGGGGTGACCCTCACTCCGGGCGGACGCCCCACCGGCACCCCGCTCGCCCTGCCCGACGTGGGCCTGTTCCAGGGCACCGGCATCTCCACCACCTCCGGCTCACACGGCGAGGCCCGCTACGTGCTCGGCAAGCGGTGGGGGCTCGACCTCACCCCGGTCACCACTGCCGACATCAACGACAACACCGAGGCGTTCACCGGTCGGACGGTGCTGTTGGTGCCGGACGGCAGCAGCGCGACCGGCGGCCTGACCGCCACCGGCCAGGCCAACCTGCGCGACTGGATCGCCCAGGGCCACACCTACGTCGGGCTGCGCAACGAGGGCACCCGGCTGGCCCGCGCGGCCGGGCTCACCTCCACCACCGAGAAGACCAAGCCCGCCGACTATCTGGTGATCGGCTCGCACCTGCGGGTCGACGTGGACACCGCCAACCCGGTCGCCCTGGGTCGCCCGGCCGAGGACTTCGAGTTCAACAACAGCGACCCGATCCTCAACCCGAGCACCACCGGCACGAACGTGCTCAGCTACCCGACGGGTGACACGTTCTGGGCCAACGGCTACACCGTCGGCGCGGACACACTGAAGGGGACCGCGGCAGTGGTCGACGAGCCGGCCGGCGCCGGTCGGGCGGTGCTGTTCGCGTTCAATCCGCTCTTCCGGGCGTACAACGAGAATGGCCTGCACCTGGTGGCCAACGCGCTGCTCTACCCAGCGGGCACGCCGGCCGCCCGGCGCACGGCGGGCGTCGACCCGGCCCGCGCCAGCGCCGCCGCCACGCCGGCGCCGGCGGACCTGGGCGGCGGGTGGCGACCGATCACCATCGAGGTGGCGGCAACGGACCTGCCGCGCGCCCGGGCCATCGTCGAACGCTTCACCACCGACGCCCGGACGTCCGCGAAGGGCACCTCCGCGTACGTCGTCATCCCGAACCCGCAGGGACTCCAGGTGGACGAGCATCCGTTCACCGCCGACCTGGTACGCGCGCTGCGTGACGCGCGAGTGCCGCTGCGGTCAGTGGCCGGTTGACGAATCCCGCACCGCGCAGATCTTGGACAGTTTCCGTCAGGGGGTAACGGAAACTGTCCAAGATCTCGTGGCGGCACGATGGACGCGACGGCGGACCAGCGGCGGGCCCGGGGTGTCAGCCGGTCGTGCAGACCGTGCCGTTGAGCGTGAACGCCGTGGGCAGCACGTTCGGGCCGCTGTACGCCCCGACGAAGCCGGCGCTCACGCTGCCGCCGGCGGCGATCTGCCGGTTGTCGTCGGTGGGCGTGACCCGGACGGCGGTGCCGGTCTGCTCCCAGGTGGCGCTCCACCCACTGCTCACCTGCTGCCAGCCGGTGGGCCAGGTCCAGGTGAGTGTCCAGCCGTTGATCGGGCTGGTCCCGTTGTTGATGATCTCGACGCCGCCGATGTAGCCGTTGCCCCAGTCGTTGTTCGTGGTGAAGCGGACGGTGCACGCGCCGTCGGCGGGGCTGCCGGTGGCGAAGGTGAGCGGCGGTGAGGCCCAGGACACCCGGCCGGCGGTGTCGCGGGCCAGCACGTTGACTGTGTATCTGCTGCCCGGCACCAGGTTGCCGACGGTGAACGAGGTGGTCGTCGACTCGCCGAGTTGCTCGCTGACCGCGCCGTGCTGCCGGTACACCTCGTACTTGGCGATCGGGCTGCGGCCCGGCGTTGCCGCCGGCCAGGAGATCGTCGCGGCGCGGTCGGTGACGTCACTGGCGGTCGGCTGCCCCGGCGCCGAGGGGCGGCCGGCGGTCGCGCCGGCCGGGCGCAGCACGAGCGTCGTCAACGAGTACGCCGGCAGCGTCGCACCTGTCGCGGAGCCGGACTGGCTGGTGGCGATGCCGGTGGCGCCGTTGGTGAGGGTGGAGACGGTCGGCGCGGCGGCGGACGGGGTGAACCCGGCGTAGTCGATGGCGACCTCGTGTGCCGCGTCCGGGTCCTTGTTCACCAGCAGGACCGCGAGATCACCGTTGCTCCGGCGCACGGCGTGCGCGGTGACGAGCGGTTCGTCGGTGCCGGCGCGGATGAACTGGTCGCCGGCCGTGGCGAACCGCTTCATCATGGTCAGGCCGTGGTACGGCGCGAACGGTGTGTTCAGTGGCGGCTCGCAGACCGAGCCGTCCGCGGTGCAGGTGCCGCTGGAGAGCATCCCGAAGTCGTTGTAGTCGGTCTGGCCGGCCACCTCCGACACGGCGCCGATGCCGTTGTGCACGTTCCACCAGTGGACGGTGAAGACGCCGTTCTCCAGCAGCGCGCTGTAGGCGTCGGCAAGGAAGAGCGCGGCCGGCTGGGTGGTCCGGCCGACGTCGACGTTCACCTCGGTGAGGCTGATGCCGATGCGGTCGGCGTTCGGGCCGGCGTACCTGCTGATCTGCTGCCGGAGCAGGTACGTCGCGTCGGGGATGTGGCTGGTGCGGGCCAGGGACTCGGCGGCGGTGCCGCCCGGGTACCAGTGCACGTCCACGAAGTCGATCTTCGGGCCGGCGAGGGAGAGCACCGTCTGGTTCCACGGGCCGGGGTCACTGCCGGCGGTGATCCCGTCCGGCCAGTTGCCCGGCATCGTCAGCACCGCGCCGACCTTGATGCTCGGGTCGACCGCCTTCATCGCGTCGGCGTACTCGACGACCAGCCGGGCGTACTGTGTCGCGCTCTTGTCCGGGTGGTCGTCGGCCTCCCAGGCCGACCCGTAGTGGCCGTTGCCGTAGTTCTCGTTGCCGACCGTCCAGTACCGCGCGCCGTAACCCTTCGTCACGTTGGCGTACCGCACCCAGTCGGCCGCCTCGGTGGGAGTTCCCGTGCCGTAGTTCGCGATGATCATTGGTTGCGCGCCGACCCGCCGGGCCGCCGCCATGAAGGTGTCGAAGTCGGTCCCGGGCGCGACGTAGCCGCCGGGAGCGGTGTGGTCCTTCCAGTGGTAGATGTCGGCGTACGACCCGCCGGGGTACCGCATCATCTGCACACCGGCGTCACGCAGCAGGTCCGACGTCTCCGTGGTGCCCAGGTTCTGGTCCCAGATGGCGTGGTTGACGCCCAGCGCGGTGTCGGGCACGGTCGCCAGCCCCGCGCGGGCGTTGACTGTCACGGTGACCGGGTCGGGAGCCGCGCTGGCCGCCGGTGGGTTGATGCCGACGAGCGCGGTCGCGACGAGCAGCGCGCTCGCCAGCGCTGACGCGCGCCTCTTCTGGTTCTGCATGGGCTGGGGTTCCTTCGTGGGAATGAGTGCACGGATGGCTCTCCACGGTCCATCGCTCGTCGCACCGTCCCCCAGCATCCGTACCGGATCCTGTTGCCCATTGGACGGACCTCGGCCCGCGCGCGGCCGATCATCGACGCACAAGAATGTCACGGTCGGCGCGGCAAACTCAAGGCCGCGCCGGTCGACAGACGTCATACGTTACAGCTTGACGAACGGCATGTTATCGCTCACAGTCGATGTCGAGGCGAACAGCGTTCGCGGCTCGCCGGGTGAGCCCCCGCTGGTCAGCCTCGGCATCAGGACGTCCCCCGGGCAGGCGGACGTCGCATCAGGACCTGACCGCGGCTGCCGACGACGCGCGGCGGACGACGCGCGTCCGCACCCCCACCAGAGCACCCCGTGCTGCCGCCGAGTCCCCGACCCAGCACAAGAGGAAGCGCCGATGAAATCAAGGATCGCACTGCTGGCCGCCGCGCTCGCGACGACCCTGGCGACGGCGACGGCCGTGGTCACGGCCGCCACCCCAGCGTCGGCCGCGACGCTCACCCAGGTGACAAACTTCGGCACCAACCCGACGAACCTACAGATGCACCTGTACGTGCCGGACCGGGTCGCGGCCCAGCCGGCCCTCCTCCTCGCCCTGCACTACTGCACCGGCAGTGGCCCGGCGGTGCACTCCGGTTTCGGGCTCAGCACCCTCGCCGACCGCTACGGCTTCATCGTGATCTACCCGTCGGTGACCCGGAGCAGCAAGTGTTGGGACGTCTCCTCCCCGCAGGCGCTCCGGCGGGACGGCGGCAGCGACCCCATCGGCCTCAAGTCCATGGTCGACTACGTCCGGGGCCGCTACCCGGTCGACGCCAACCGGATCGCCGTCGGTGGGTTCTCCTCCGGCGCCATGATGACAAACGTGATGGCCGGCCTCTACCCGGACCTGTTCAACGCCGGGTTCAGTTCGTCCGGGGTTCCGTTCGGCTGCTTCGCCACCACCAACGGCGCCGAGTGGAACAGCGAGTGCTCCGGCGGGCGCATCGTCCGGACCCCGCAACAGTGGGGCGATCTGGTGCGCAACGCCTACCCCGGCTACACCGGCAAGCGCCCCCGCATGCAGATCTGGCACGGCACCACTGACACCACGCTGAGCTACGTCAACTTCGGCGAACAGATCAAGCAGTGGACCAACGTCACGGGCGTGTCCCAGACCCCCGCCTACACCGACTCCCCGCAGGCCAGCGCCACCCGTACCCGGTACGGAGGCACCGGCGGCACGGCCCCGGTCGAAGCCATCAGCTTCCAGGGGTACGGCCACTCGATTCCGTTCGACGCCGCGCAGGCCATCCGGTTCCTCGGTTTCGACACCACGAGTCCCACCACCCCGCCGCCGAACCCGACCACCCCGCCACCGGGCGGCACGGCGGGGCCGCTGCGCAACGTCAACGCGGGTCGGTGCCTGGACGTCCCGTCGAGGTCGCAGACGAACGGCACCCAGGTGACGTTGTGGGACTGCAACGGCGGCACCAACCAGCAGTGGACGCCGACCTCCGCGAGGCAACTCCAGGTGTACGGCACGAAGTGCCTGGACGCCGAGGGCGCGGGGACCACGTCGGGCACCCGGGCGATCATCTGGGACTGCAACGGCGGCACCAACCAGCAGTGGAACCTCAACACCGACGGTACGGTCACCGGCGTGCAGTCCGGCCTGTGCCTCGCGCCGAACGCCGGCGGCACCGCCAACGGCGCCCAGCTGGTCCTCTCGACCTGCAACGGCACGAACAGCCAGCGGTGGAGCCGCAGCTGATGCGGTGACCGACGCCGACGTACCCCGTTTGTTGCTCGGACGGCCGGTGGCCCGGCACGGGAGGGATCCCGGGCCGGGCCACCGGTCTGTTCGGGGCCACCGCCCGCCGGCGGGCGGGGTGGCGGCCACGCGGGCTCAGCGGTAGCCGGCGGCGGTGATGTTCGCCTGCACCGCGTTCTCGGTCGCGTCGGACGGATAGCCCGCCACCATCGCGCCCTCGTAGAAGGTGCCGACGCTCTGGTTGGAGTTGTCGATGCAGCAGTCGCCGCCACTGCCGAGGATGATGGCGCCCTGCTTCCTCATCGGGCTGTAGCCCGAGGGCAGCGCGCCGTCCCAGAGCGTGTAGAGGTTGCCGGACTGGGCGTTGCTGCCCTTGATGGCGAAGCGGGACGTCCCGTTGTTCTTCAGCGTCGCCGTGACGAACTTGCTGGTGAACGCTCGCTGATTCGGGTTCCAGGAGCTGCTGCCGCCCGGGTAGAGACCCCACTCCAGGTCGGCCTGCACCCACGGACCGCTGCCGGAGCATCCGCCGAACCAGCAACTCGTGCCGAAGTAGATGGCGTCCATCGTGCCTCGGCCGTCGGCCCGCCGGGTGGTCTCACTGTTGCCGTAGTCGAAGCAACAGCCGCTGTTGACGTGCGTACCGCTTGTCACCATGTACATGCCCTCGGGCGCGGCACCGGTCGGGATGCCGGTCAGGTGCCCGTCACGCCAGTAGCTGCTGTTGCCGGGGATGTAGAGCGAGTAGACCCTGTCGCCGCCGACCGTCAACGACTCCCTGGTCGCGACAGCGGGTTGGACCGCGCCACCGATCCCACCGGCACCCTGGTAGCCGAGGTTGTTTCCGCGCCCGGACTGGTCGTAGATCACCGTGATGACGCAGGTGGTGTTGGCGCAGAAGCTGTCCTGGCTGGCGGCGTTGGCCCGCCCGCCGGCGGTCAGCGCACCGATGTTCCGGGTGGTGTTGTCCGACGAGCGGCGCACCTGGTAGAGCGAGCCGTTGTAGGCGGCATAGAGGGCACGGGTGGTGCTGTGCGCCGCGACGCAGGGCGTGCCACCTGCGGTGTAGATGTCACAGGGCAGGCTCGTGCTGGGCGGCGGGGTCGTGGGCGGCGGGGTCGTGGGTGGCGGCGTGGTGGGCGGCGGGGTCGTGGGTGGCGGCGTGGTGGGTGGCGGGGTCGTCGGGTCCACCGCGCCGGTGCAGGTCGTGCCGTTGAGGGCGAAGGACGTCGGCGCGGGGTTGCTGCCGTTCCACGCGCCGTTGAAGCCGAAACTCGTGCTGCCGTTGGTGGGGATGGCCGCGTTGTAGGCGGCGTTGGTGACGGTGACCTGCGCGCCCGTCTGGGTGTGGCTGCCGTTCCACAGCTGGGTGATGGTCTGCCCGGCGGCAAAGCTCCAGGTCAGCCGCCACCCGTTGACGGCGTCGCCGAGGTTGGTGACCGTGACGTTGGCGCCGAAGCCGCCCTGCCACTGGGAGCTGACCGAGTAGGTGACCTGGCAGCCGGTGGCCGCCGCCGCGGCGCTGGTCTGGCTGACGGCCGCGCCGACGAGGACGATGGTGGCGGCGACGGCGGCGATCGCCGGCCGCCGGTGATGGAGTGGTTTTTGTCGCACGAGGTCTCCTGGTGGGTGCGTTCGGTGGGTGGACCTCAGCCCGGGTGGAGTCCCGCTGCTCGGGCCCGGACTCCGAACAGCGGGACTACCAGACGCGACCCGGCCACCCGGGCCGGGACCGACGATCCCCGGCGCAGCCAGGGCCAACGCTCAGCCGCGCACGGCGGGCAGGTCCGTTGTCACACGACGGTCCCGGCCGTTGCTCTGCCCTGCGCGATCTGTGGCCGACCACGCCTCGGACGGACGGCGCGCGGGTCACCCGGTGGTGGTTCCGGGGCCGTCCCGCGTCGGCCACGTCCCACCCGCCCCACGCCGCCGTCGGCGTCTCCGGACCAGGAGTCACAACGCTCACCATCGCCCGGAGCCAGTCGAGAATCGACGACTGTCCGTCACGTTAGCGCTAACAGGACACGTATGTCCATAGACGATTGTCAGTGTCGAGAGGGCGTCAACCGTCGAGGCGCGGCAGGCTCTCCCCTGCCCACCGAACCCCGCCACCGCGAGGGGAGCTGGCCGGCCTCACGACCGGGGTCGCCCCGACGGCGCCGGCCGCCGCGGTGGCGCGGCGCTGTCGCGCACGATGAGCTCGGTGGCGAGTTCGACCCGAGGGCTCTCGGTCCGCTCCCCGCCGGCGAGGCGCAGCACGGTCCGTGCGGCCAACATGCCCATCTCGGCCAGGGGCTGACGGACGGTGGTCAGCGGCGGTGAACACCACCGGACCTCCGGCAGGTCGTCGAAGCCGACCACGCTGATGTCGTCGGGCACCCGCAGCCCGCGCTTGCGGACCGCCTCGTAGACGCCGAGCGCCATCTGGTCGCTGGAGGCGAAGATGGCGGTGGGCGGGTCGGGCAGTGCCAGCAACTGGGTACCGGCGCTGAACCCGGCCTCGTGGTAGAAGTTGCCGGGACGGATGAGGTTGTCGTCGAGGGGAATGTCGGCGGCGCCGAGGGCGGCACGGTAGCCGTCCATCCGAGCCCGACTGCACATCAGGTGCGGTGGCCCGGCGATGAAGCCGATCCGGCGGTGGCCGAGGCTGATCAGGTACTGGTTGGCGCTCAGGCTGCCGGCCCAGTTGGTGGCGCCGATGGTGGGCGACTCCTGCGGGTCGACGCCGGCCGGATCGATGATGACCACCGGCAGGTGAAGGCGGCGCAGCTCGGCCTGCAACGGTGGGTTCACCATCGAGGTCACGAAGATGATGCCCTCGGTGGAGCGCGTACGCATGTTGTCGAGCCACTGCTTGGCCGAGGAGATGCGCCAGTGGATGGCCGACACGACGGTGCCCACGCCGCTGGTCTGGCCGACGTCCTCCACCCCACGAATGATCTCCACGGCCCACGGGCTGTCCAGGTCGTTGAAGACCAGGTCGATGAGGGCCGCGTCGGTGCGCCGGGCCGGCGACCGGCGGCGGTAGCCGTGCCGGTTGAGCAGCGCCTCGACCCGTTCCCGGGTGTCCGGGGCGACGTCGGACCGTCCGTTGATGACCCGGGAGACCGTGGGCACGGAGACACCGGCCAACCGCGCGATCATCGCGATGGTGACGTTTCGGCCGTTCTCCGCGCCCACTGTCGCTCCTTCGTCTGCCGGGAATCCTCAGGCCTGCTCGCTGTGGTGCGGTGTCATCCCTTGACGCTGCCGGTGAGGCCTCCGATGAGCTGCCGTTCGGCCACGGCGTAGAAGCCCAGGGCCGGCAGCATGGACAGCACGACGTACGCCAGCACCCGTGCGGTCTCGGCCGAATACTGGCCCTGGAACGCCTGGACCCCGACGGGCAGGGTCCACCAGCTTTGGTCGGTGAAGACGACAAGCGGGAGCATGAAGTTGTTCCAACTGGTCACCACGGCCAGCACCGACACGGTGGCCAGGGCGGGACGGGCCATCGGCAGCAGGACCCGCCAGAAGAACCCGAAGGAACCGCAGCCGTCCAGGACGGCGGCCTCCTCCACCTCGGCCGGGATGGTGCGGAAGAACTGGCGCAGGATGATGATGGTGATCGGCAGCCCGAACGCGGCCTGCGGCAGGATGACGCCGAGCGGATTGTCCAGCAGGCCCATGCCGCGCAGCAGGACGAACAGCGGCAGGATGGCCACCGCGAACGGGAACATCAGACCGATCGCGAACAGGGTCACCAGGAACTCGCGGCCCCGGAAGGCGTACCGCGCGAAGACGAACGCGGCCATCGCCGCGGCGGCGACGACGATGAAGGTGCTGCTCACGGCGATGAGCAGGCTGTTGCCGAGCTGCCGCCAGAACACCCCGGAGGTCAGGATGTCGGTGTAGTTCGACGGCGTCCACGGGTCGGGCCACCCCAGTGGATTGGTGGACAGCTGACCGTTGTCCTTGAATCCGCCGAGCACGCCGAACCAGACCGGTACGACGATGAGCGCTCCGACGACGACGCAGACGAGGTGCAGTACGAGCCTGCGGCTCCGCTGGGCGCTACGCACCGTGCCGGTCATCGCTGGCCTCCCTGGTTGGTGATCGCGCCCGCGGTGTCCCGACGCAGCACGATGCGCTGGTAGAAGAGGGCGAAGACGAGGCTCAGCAGGAACATGATGATGCTGATCGCGCTGGCGTAGCCGACCTCGAAGCGGCGGAAGCCGAACTCGTACATCGTCACGGCCATGGTCTCCGACGAGTGGATCGGGCCGCCACGGGTGAGCACCCAGACCATGTCGAACAGTTGGATGGTGCCGATGACCGACAGGAACACGCTGATCCGGATCGTCGGCCCGAGCAGGGGCAGGGTGACGTGCCGGAACGCCTGCCACTCGGAGGCGCCGTCGGTCACCGCGGCCTCGGACAACTCCTTCGGGATGCCCTGCCGGGCGGCCAGGAAGAGCATCATGTAGAGGCCGAAGTACTTCCAGGACACCACGAGGAAGACGGCGTACAGCACGGTGTCCGGGTCGGCGAAGACCGCGCCGGCGTCGGCGCTCAACCACGTCGCGATCGCGTCGCCCAGGCCCCGGTTTGGTGAGAACACCAGGTCGAACAGGACCGCCGTGGTGACCTCGGAGAGCACGTACGGGGCGAAGAAGATCAGCCGGTAGGCGGCCCGGCCGCGCAGCGGCTGATTGAGCAGCATGGCCAGGGCCAGCGCCGCGGGCAGCTGGACGAGCAGGGACAGCAGCACCAGCACCACGCCGCGCCACAGGTCGCCCCGGAAGGTCGGGTCCTGGAAGGCGCGGGTGTAGTTGTCCAGCCCGATGAAGTTCTCCGGCAGCCCGAAGCCGTTCCACTTGTAGAGGCTGGCGTAGCTGGCCACCAGGATCGGGGCGATGACCAGCAGCAGGAACAGCACCAGGGCTGGTGTGAGGAAGATGGCGAGGACGCCGCCGCGGCCCGGCCGGGGCTGGCGGCCGCGCTGTCGCGCGGTGCCCGGCCCCGGTGCCGGTGGGTCCGTCGCCGTGTCGCCGGGCCTGGTCTCCGACACGGTCGATGGCCTGGTCATGCCTACTCCACTGGGGTTTTGCCGGCTACGGATGGGTGGGTGGTCACGGTCAGACGGTCTTCGCCACCTGGGTGATGTCCTTGACGATCTGCGCGGGCGGCTTGTTGCCGGCGACGAGCTCGGCGACGCTGTCGTTGATCTGCGAACCGAGCGCCGGCGCGTACGCCTGGTCGAGGTAGAGCTGGAAGCCGGTGTAGGCGGCCAGGGTCTGCGCGACGAGCTTGCCGTTGGCGTCGGGGATGGCCGACGCGGCGTCCTTCACTGTCGGCAGCACCGCGCCGGTCTGCGCGGACTTGCGCTGGTTGTCCGCGCTGAGCAGGAACTTCAGGAAGTCGACGGTGGCCGCGGGGGCATCCTTGCCGATGGCGAAGCCGTTGCCGCCGCCGAACACCTCGGTCGTGGCGCCCTTTCCGCCGTCGACTGTGGGGAACGGGAAGAAGCCGAGCTTGTCGCCGATGCCCTTCTTGCTTGTGGAGCTGGACGCCTGCACCGCCGGCGCCCACTGCCCCATCAGCTCCATGGCCGCCCCGCCGTTGCCCATCGTGGCGGCCTGCCCGTCGGGCGTGCCGTACGCCGCGCCGAGGAACCCCTTCTGGAACGGCTGGAGGTCGATCAGTTCCTTGAGGCGTTCGCCGGCGGCGACGAGTTCCGGGGAGTCGAAGTTCTTGTCGTCGACGGCCTTCTGCAGCGCGCCCACGCCACCGATCCGCATGGCCAGGTAGGACCAGTAGAAGTGGGCCGGCCACTTGTCCTTGCCGGCGAGGGCGACCGGGGTGATGCCGGCGGCCTTGAGCTTGCCGACCGCCTCGAGCACGCCCGCCCAGGTGGTGGGTGTCGCGGTGATGCCGGCGCGGGCGAAGAGGTCCTTGTTGTACCAGAAACCGACCATGCCGATGTCGAACGGGACGCCGTAGATCTTGCCGTCGATCGTGTACGGCTCCATGGCGGCGGGCAACAGGCCCCCGATCCACGGCTTCACGTCGTCGGTGATGTCCTTGACCAGGCCCGCGTCCACCTGCTGCTTGAGCACGCCACCGCCCCAGGACTGGAAGAGGTCGGGCGGGTCGCCGGCCTGGGTGGCGGTGGTGAGCTTGGCCTTGAACGCCTCGTTCTCCAGGGGCTGGATATCGATCGTGACGTTCGAGTGTGCGGTCTTGTACTCGTTGGCAAGCGCCGCCCAGACCGGAAGCATCGGTTCGGTGTTCTGGATGTGCCACCAGTTGATGGTCTGCGGCGCGTTGGGGTCGCTGGACTTGTCGTCGCCACCGCAGGCGCTCAGCAGGTAGGCGCCGGCGCCGGCACCGGCGAGGCCGAGCAGCGTTCGGCGGGAGAGGTGCGTAGACATGATCCATCCTTTCGGGGACTCACGGGGTGCTCGGACGCCCGCCAAGTCAGCGGGGGTGGGACTTATGGATCTCCGGAACTTTCATTGCTTCGCCGATAACGACGATCGATGGCCGGCACGCTACGAGCTGCGGCCGCGACGGTCAATACCTCTGTCCTATTGCGAAAAGACCGGCTAGCGTAGGCAGGACTTCCGGAGAATTCTTCCGAAAGTTCCAGACAGCCGTCCAGAGGAGCCCCCGTGTCGACCGACATCGCTGACGTGGCGACCGCTGCCCGGTCGATCCGCAACCCGGTCCTTGCCGGGTTCCATCCAGATCCGTCGATCCTGCGCGTCGACAATGACTACTACCTGGCCACCTCGACCTTCGAGTGGTACCCGGGCGTGCGTGTGCACCATTCGCGTGATCTCGTGAACTGGCGCACCCTGGGCGGGATCATCACCGACCGCCGGCTGCTCGACCTGCGCGGCTGCGGTGACTCCAACGGGGTGTGGGCACCCGACCTGACGTACCACGACGGTCAGTTCCACCTGGTCTACAGCGACGTGGCCAGCTTCGCCAGCGGCTACTGGGACCCACAGAACTTCCTGGTCACCGCCGACGACATCGCCGGCCCCTGGTCGGATCCGGTGAAACTGCACGGGCGCGGTTTCGACGCCGCGCTGTTCCACGACGACGACGGCAGCACCTGGCTGCTGAGCATGAGCGCGGACTGGCGACCCGGCCGGGACCGCTTCGGCGGCATCGAGATCCAGCAGTACGACAGGGCAACGCGCCGACTGGTCGGCAGCCCCCGCATCCTGTTCACCGGCACCCCGGTCGGGGTCACCGAGGGTCCGCACCTGTACCGCCACGACGGTTGGTACTGGCTGATCACCGCCGAGGGCGGCACCAGCTGGGAGCACCAGGTCACCGTGGCACGGTCCCGGGAGCTGTTCGGGCCGTACGAGGTGGACCCGGACGGCCCGCTGCTCAGCTCGGTGGGCCGGCCCGACCTGCGGTTGCAGAAGGCCGGCCACGGCAGCCTGGTACGCACCCAGGGCGGCGAGTGGTATCTGGCCCACCTGGTGGCTCGTCCCTACTCACCGCTGGGCAGTTGCGTGCTGGGCCGGGAGACCGCGATCCAGCGGGTCGACTGGCCGGCGGCCGGCTGGCCCCGGATCCCCGGCGGGGTGCCCGCGGACGAGGTCGTCGCGCCGGACCTGCCCGCGCACCCGTGGCCGGCGGAGCCCGACACCGACCACTTCGACGCCCCCGAGCTGGGTTCGTGCTGGTCGACGTTGCGCCGGCCGGCCGCCGACGACTGGATCGACCTGCGGTCGCGTCCGTCGCACCTGCGCGTGCACGGCGGGCAGTCACCGGTCGGCCGGCAGGCCCCCAGCCTGGTCGCGCGACGCGTGGAGGCGACGCACTGCTCCCTGGAGACGGTCGTGGAGTTCGACCCGGCCGACCACCGTCAGCTCGCCGGGATCACCGCCTACTACAACACCCTCAACTGGCACCACCTCTACCTGACCCGCGCCGACGACGGGCGGGCGGTGCTGGAGCTGCTCAGCTCCGACAACGGGCGACGCACCCCGTACCCCGAGCTGACCGTCGACGCCAGCGGGATCACCCGGGTCGGTCTGCGGGCGGTGTTCGACGGGCCGGTGGTGCGCTTCGACTACGACCTCGGCGCCGGTTGGCAGCGGCTCCCGGTCGACCTGGACGCGACAATCCTGTCCGACGAGCACGCCGCGTTGATCATCGACGGCGAGCCGGCCGCCTGGGGCTTCACCGGCGCGTTCGTCGGCCTGTGGGTGCAGGATCTCGGCGGCGACGGGGCGTACGCCGACTTCGACCTGGCCACCTATCGCGAGCAGTGAGCACGCGGACGGCACCCCGGCGGGTGCCGTCCGCGTTCCCGTCGCCCTACCCGACCTGGGCGGTGCGGCACTGCTCACGCCATCTGACTGGGTGCTCCGGCGACTGGGTACCCCGGTAGCCGTCCTCGCGCGCAACGCCCGCCGACAACGAGACGAACACGCGTCGTCACGGCCTGCGGTCGTCGATTGACGGCGCACCGACGTACTGATATCTGTTAATACAGTTTCCTGATGCTCGCGGTGCCCGCCGGGGCCGATCGCCGCGCCGGGCCACCGACCGGCCGGCGGCATGCCGCCCCTTCCCCGAGGAACACCATGGTGCGCAAGAGAACAGCCGCCTACGTCGTGGGCACCCTGCTGACCGGCGTCGCGGCGGTCGGCTACGGCCTGCCGTCGGCCAGCGCCGCGACCGCCGGCCCGATCATCGGCCTCGGCGGCAAGTGCATCGACGTCGCCGGGGCCAACCCGGCAAACGGCACGCCGGTCCAGCTCTACGACTGCAACGGCAGCGCGGCCCAGACGTGGACGGTCGGCAACACCGACGCCTCGATCCGGGCCCTCGGCAAGTGCCTCGACGTCACCGCCGCGTCGACCGCCAACGGCGCCAAGATCCAGCTGTACGACTGCAACAACACCGGCGCGCAGAAGTGGACGCCCAGCAACGGCGCCCTGGTCAACACCGCCTCGGGCAAGTGCCTCGACGTGACCGACCGGAGCACCGCGAACGGCGCCCGGTTGCAGATCTGGACCTGCGGGGGCACCACCAACCAGCAGTGGACGCTGCCCGGCGGCGGCACACCCACCCCCACGCCGACCGCTACCGCGCCGGCCGGCGCCAACCTCGACGACCCGGCGAAGAAGGACGTCGCCATGCAGCTCGTCTCGGCCGCGGAGAACTCCTCGCTCGACTGGCGTGCGCAGTTCTCCTACATCGAGGACATCGGCGACGGTCGCGGCTACACCGCCGGCATCATCGGCTTCTGCTCCGGCACCGGCGACATGCTCGAACTCGTGGAGGCGTACACGGCCACCAAGCCCGGCAACGTGCTGGCCGGGTACCTGCCGGCGCTGCGCGCCGTCAACGGCACCGCCTCGCACTCGGGTCTCGACCCCAACTTCCCCCGCGACTGGCGGACCGCGGCAAACGACTCGGTGTTCCGCGCCGCCCAGGAGGCCGAGCGGGACCGGGTCTACTTCAACCCGTCGGTACGCGATGGCAAGAACGACCAGGTCCGGGCACTCGGTCAGTTCGCCTACTACGACGCGGCGGTCATGCACGGGTACGAGGGGATGCGTCAGATCCGCAGCCGCGCCCTCACCCGGGCGAAGCCCCCGGCGCAGGGCGGCGACGAGCGGACCTGGCTCAACGCGTTCCTCGACGAGAGGGTCGTCGAGATGAAGAAGGAGGAGGCCCACTCGGACACCTCCCGCGTCGACACGGCCCAGCGGGTGTTCCTCAACAACGGCAACTTCAACCTGAACACGCCACTGACGTTCGCCGTCTACGGCGAACAGTTCCGCATCGGCTGACTCTCCTCCGGTACGCGCAGACGCTCAGGGCGCCGCCTCGCGGCGCCCTGAGCCGTCCCCGGGCGCGACCTTGCCTTGACGCTGATGACAAGGTTTAGCCTGGTCGCGACGGGCAGGTCGAGGAGGTCTGATGCTGATCGGTGAGCTGGCGGAACGGGCCGGCACGAGCACCCGGACGCTGCGCTACTACGAGGCCCACGGGTTGGTCCGCCCGCAGCGCTCGGCCAACGGCTACCGCGTCTACGACGAGGCGGAGCTGCGGGTCGTCCGGGAGATCCGGGCGCTGCTCGACGTCGGCTTCGGCCTCGACGACGTCCGTCCGTTCGTCGCCTGCCTGCGCGCGGGCAACGCGTCCGGCGACGTCTGCCCCGATTCCGTGCTGGTGCTGCGACGCAAGCTCGCCGAGGTCGACGACTACCTCGATCGGCTCACAGCGGTCCGTCAGCAGTTGCGCGCCCAGCTCACCCACGCCATCGCACACCGGGAGGAAACATGCCCCAGGAGACGACAGTCGGCTCCCTGATCACCGTCACCGACACCACGTTCGCCGAGCTGGTGCTGGCCAGCGACCGGCCCGTCGTTGTCGACTTCTGGGCCGAGTGGTGCCCGCCCTGCAAGATGATCGAGAAGAGCCTCGTCGAGCTGGCGCAGGAGTTCGGCGACCGGATGGTCATCGCCAAGCTCAACTCCGACGACAACCCGCAGGCCACGCGGCGCTACCGCGTCATGTCCCTGCCGACGCTGCTGGTGTTCCGCCGGGGCGAGGTCGTCGGTTCGATCGTCGGGTCCAGGCCGAAACTGCACCTGCGGCAGAGCCTGACCATGCACGCCGGGCTGTGACCGACCCGCCGGCTCGCCACTGACACACTTGTCGACATGGTCGACTGGTACACCCGTGCCGAGGCGGGTAGTGGCGTCATCAGGATCTCGGAACCGCACGTCAACGAGCTTCTGTCGGCGAACTTCTGGTGGTTGCGCGGCGACGATCGCGACCTGGTGATCGACGCCGGGCTCGGGGTCGTCGCCCTCCGGGAGGCGATTCCGGCCCTGTTCGACCGCGATCCGATGGTCCTGCTCACCCACGCGCACCTGGATCATGTCGGTGGGGCGGCCGAGTTCGCGGACCGGGCCGCGCATCCCGCCGAGGCGGAAGTCCTGGCGGCGGGGGTGCCGGCCAGCCTGTACGGCGCGGAACTCTACGACAGGCTCGGGATCGACGCAGCGGGAGAACCGGTCCCGGAGCTGATGATCGACGTCCTGCCCGATCCCGGCTACGACCCGGCCGCCTACCGCATCGCACCCCTGACCCTGCACCGCCTGCTCGACGACGGCGACCGCGTCGACCTGGGCGACCGAACACTGACAGTGCTCCACCTCCCCGGCCACACACCGGGCAGCATCGCCCTGCTGGAGGAGCGCACCGGGACCTTGTACTCCGGCGACATCATCTACGAGGGCGCCCTGATCGACGACCTGCCCAACTCCGACGTGGCTGCCTACCGGCGCAGCATGGAGTCTCTCGCCGACCTCGACGTGTCCGTCGTCCATCCGGGACACGGGGACAGCTTCGACCGGACCCGCCTGCGTCAGTTGGCCGAGACCTACCTGCGCGCACACGCCTAGACGAGTAGCGCCCCACTCAGGACCGGGGTGACCGGCGGTCACCGTCGACCGGAACGGGCCACCGGGTCAGCTCTCGACCCAGCCGTGTGATCGGGCGTGGTCGACGAGCGACTGCCGGATCGCGGAGATCTGGGCCGCGGTCAGCGTCGGCACCCGCTCGATCAGCAGCTCGGTCACCTCGTAGCTGAACTCGCGCGGCGACAGGACGTCGCACATGCCGTCGTCCTCACCGGTCTGCCCGGTTCGCGTCGGCGCGACGTCCGGCACCCGTTCCGGCCGGGCGACCGCGACCGGTTCGATGATCCGCAGGGACGCCACCTTCAGCCCGCGGTCACCGGCCTCCACCTGGTACTCGACCCGCATGCCGGGATGCACGAGATGCCGTTGCTCGCCGAAATCGTTAGCGTGGACGAAGATGTCCTCGCCGCCCTTCGACGGCGCGATGAAGCCGTAACCCCGCGCCTCGTCGAACCGGATGATTTTACCCGCCGCCCACACAGCCACCACCCACTCCACCACTCAACCAGGACCTCGACAGTGTCCGCACACCGCCCGCCAACGGTACCGGACGAACGCGCGGCGCCCCGGCGCCCACCGATCAGGGCATCGCCCCATTTCGCGCTGCGGGCGCGGCTGGCATCCTGTTCGTACCATCGCCCCACAGGTGCGGGAGGTCGTCGTGTCGATCGAGGATCGAGCAAAGAAGCCGAAGCTACCGCCACGCTGGTTCATCCGGACGGCCTGGTCGGTGCACCGGGGCCTCTACCGGGTCTTCCGCGGCCGAGTCGGGCTCTGGCGGCCCCGCCCGGACCGGTGGGGCACCCTGCGGCTGACCACCACCGGCCGCCGTACCGGACAGCAACGCGGCGTGATCGTCGCGTACCTGGAGGATGGGCCGAACCTGTTCACGCTGGCGATGAACGGGTGGGGCGAGGGCGAGCCCGCCTGGTGGCTCAACCTGCTGACACATCCGGAGGCGACAGTCGACCTGGTGGACGGTCAGCGGCTGGTCCGTGGGCGCGCCGCGACCGGGGAGGAGCGGGCCCGCCTCTGGGCCCGCTGGCGCGACATCGACACGAACCTGGACGCCTTCGCCGCGCTGCGCTCGTCCGAAACCGCAGTGGTGGTGCTCGAGCCCCGCTCCGGCGTCGAGGGCGTTGCCGGCTAGCCAGCCACCGCGCGGCCCGCGCGGCGTCCGCTCCCCCGCCACGACAACTCGGCGACAACACGGCGACGCCCCGAGCCGGGTGGTGGATCCGGTCGGGGCGCCGCTGGCTGGGTGTCAGTCGTCGTCGGAGCTGTCGTCGTCATCGTCGTCGGACTTGTCGTCCGCGTCGTCGTCCTCGTCGTCGCCGTCGACCGGCTCCTGCTCGGCCTTGACCACCGAGCCGTTGTCCCGGTCGACGTCCACCTCGTGCTCGGTGTCGCCAGCGACGATCTCGACGCTCCACACCGGCCGGCCGTTCTCCTGCTCGGCCTCGACCTCGACGATCTGGCCGCCACCGGCCTTGGCGAGCGCGATCTCACCGGCGCGCTTCTCGTCGACAGCGCTGCCGGTGGTCGGCGCGACGCTCGACGGCGTACCCGACGGGGTGCCGGCCGACGGCGTACCGCTGGCTCCCGGCGCGGCGGTGGTCGCCCCGCCCTCCGGCGCGTCAGTGGCCGACGGGGCGACGGTCGCCGCGGCGAGTGCCGTGCCGCCCGGCCGCGTGTCGTTCGCGGCCTCGACGCCCAGCGCGACCCCGGCCACCGCCAGCACCGCCGACCCGCCGACCGTCGCCAGAAGCAGATTGGTGCGCTTCATCGTGGTGTCCACCTTTCCTCGGTTGTCGACTCCGAGGATCGGTCGAATCGCGATAGCACCGCGCTGTCCGAACGCTAAGACCGGGTTAAGCCGGAGCGTCAGCCGGCACCGGTCAGAGCGCCATCCGCATGAAGACGTCGGCGCGGGCGTACGGCGGCAACGGGATCTGTTCCGGGCTGACGTGCTGGAAACCGGTAGTTTCGTAGAGGTGCACGGCGTTCGCCAGCCTGCTGTTGCTGCCCAGGAACAGGGTTGCGGCGCCGAGCTGGCGGGCGCGCCCGATCGCCGCCTCGATGAGCTGACGCCCGAGGCCCCTGCCGCGCGCCGCCGGAGCCACCGCCATCTTCGACAGTTCGAAGACGTCGTCCGAGCTGCGGACCAGCGCGACACAGCCGACGATCTCCCCGCCGGCACGGACGATCAGCACGTCGCCGCCCCGGTCGACGATGGCGGCGAACGGGTCGTTGAGCGTCTTGCGGTCCGACTCCTCGATGGTGAAGAAGTGGGAGATCCATTCTTCGTTCAGCGTGCGGAAGGCCTCGGCCTCCTCGGCGGTCGTCATGGACGTGACGGTCAGCGTGCTCGGCTTCATGGTTCGATTCTCCGGCCGCCGCCATTCGAACGTCCAATATCTTGTTCGGGGTCATTCGTATCCTTGACGTATGGAACCCGAGTTGCGCCACCTGCGCTACTTCGTCGCGGTCGCCGAGGAGCTCCATTTCGGTCGGGCCGCGGTGCGCCTGCGGATGGCCCAGCCGCCACTGTCGCAGCAGATCCGCCAACTCGAGGCGATGATCGGTACGCCGCTGTTCGTTCGCACCTCCCGGTCGGTGGCACTGACGCCCGCGGGTGAGGCGTATCTGGACCGGTGCCGGCGGGTGCTGGCCGCCGTGGCCGACGACGTGCACGAGGCGAGCCGGATCGGACGCGGGGAGCAGGGGCGCTTCGACATCGGCTTCGTCAGTTCGGCGATCCACCTCGGGCTGGCAGGGCCGATCCGTCGGTTCCGCGAACGCTATCCGGCCGTCCACCTGCGCCTGCACGAGGCGTACACGGCGCACATCGTCGACCGGTTGTTGAACGGCGAGGTCGATCTCGGCGTGGTTCGGGACGCGGACGACCACGACGACCTGGTCGCCACCACGTTCGCCACCGAATCCTTCGTCGCCGTCCTGCCGGCCGACCACCCGCACGCGGGAAGGCTCGCGATCAACGCCGCGGTACTGCGCGACGACCCCTTCGTCTTCATCCCACGGGTCGCCGGCGAGCGGGCCTACCAGCGCAATCTCCGGCCGTGCCTGGAAGCCGGGTACACCCCGCGCATCGTCCAGGAAGCCAGCAGTTGGACGACTGTGGCGCACCTGGTCGCGGCCGGCCTCGGGGTGACGATCGCGCCGGCGAGCATCGCCGCCGTCGTGCCCGCCTCGGTGGGAGTGCTGCCGTTGACCGACACCGGGGCCACCACCGAGGTGCGGATCGTACGCCGCCGAGACGACGACCGGATCACCGCAACGGGCTTCGAGGCCGCCGGTCAGGCGCCCTGACCGTACCGGCGCGGCTAGCCGCGCCTGTTGAGTTCCGCTTCGAGTCGCTGGACGAGCGTCTTGCGGTCCTTGCCGGCGTGCTCGTTGCGCAGGGCGGTCCTGAGCTGCCGCGTGTCGAGGCCACGGACCAACTTGGCGGCCTCGGCGACGGACATCTCCGAGATCCGGCCGGCCGTTGTGGCGTCTCGACGGGCCCGTTTCGCCGGCCCGGTGTTGGCGACGTACTGCTTGCCGGATCGGGACGCGGCCCGCTTCTTGGTGTCGGTCGCGCGCTTCTGGCTGTCCGACATCTCGTCCCAGGCCTTCTTGGGCAGGTACCGACTCGTCGTGTCGCCCTTGCGGGCGCGGGTGTCGCCCTCCTTCGTCTGCCACTTCTCGTTGCCCCAGCGCTGGAGCGACTTCTGCCGCTCGTCCTTTTCGCCAAGAAATCCCCCGCCGCGCTTCTTGTACTCCTGAGTGACAAGCTGCGACTTGCGCGCCGACCACTGCCCCGGCCTACCGCCCTTGTCGGAAGCCTTTACCTCTTCCTTGATCTGCTCTCTGAGCTCGGGTTTCGTATACCGCGCCATAGCTGGCAGCTACCCGGCACCGCAGCGCCTATGCCTCCCGCCGGGCGCCTGGTGGACCGAGCCGCAGCAGTACCCGCGCCCCGCCCGTCGGGCCGGTCCGCAACTCCAGGCGACCGCCGCCGGCCTGCGCGGCGCGGCGGGCGATGTCCAGGCCGAGTCCGGTCGACCCGGCCGCGCTGGCGCCCCGCCGGACCGCGCCCGGCGGCAGGCCCGGCCCCTCGTCGGCGACGGTGAGGACCACCTGCCCGGCGTCGCGCGCGAGCCGGACGGCGAACGGCGTTCCGTCGGGGGTGTGCGCGAAGACGTTTCCGAGCAGGGCGTCCGCCGCCGCCGCCAGGTCGTCGGCGGCCACCCCGACCGGCAGCGGACCGGGAACCAGGTCGAGCGTGACGGCCCGGCCGGTGTCCTCGGCCAGCACCGACCAGAACGCGACCCGGTCGGCGACGATCGCCGCCGCGTCCGAGGCGGCCGGTTGCGCCGTCGGCGAGTGCCGCCACCGGGCCTGCCGGATCAGCCCGGTGACCGCGCGTTCGAGACCGTCGGCCGCAGCGGTGATCCGGGCGGCGTCGTCGCGGTCGCGCAACGACTCCGCCTCCAGCCGCAACGCCGTCAACGGGGTACGCAACTGGTGCGACAGGTCGGCTACCTGTTCGCGTTCCTGCACCAGGAGCACCTGGATCCGGGTGGCGAGATGGTTGAGCGCACCGGCCACCTCGCGCAGCTCGGCCGGGCCGGCCGGGGTGACCCGCGCGTCCAGCTCGGCGTTCGCCAACCGGTGCGACACGGCGGAGAGGTCGCTGATCGGCCGGACCAGGGTACGGGCCAGCCGGTCGGCGACAAACAGACCGATAAGCACCAGCAGCACGCCGAGCAGGGCCAGCACCAACCAGGCCCGGGTGACCCCGGCGGTCAGCTCGTGCCGGGGCACCACGATCCGGATCACCCCCGTGCCGTCCGCCCGCCCCTGCACGGCGATGACCACCTCCCGGCCGGCCGCCGACTCCCCGGTGAGGCTCTGCCCGCGCGCGGCCAGGGCCACCGCCGGCGTACGGGGGGTCTGCGCGCCCAGCACCGAACCGTCAGGCAGGAAGACGCTCACCGGTCGCCCGGATTCCGCGGCAAGTTGCTCGACGGTGAGCCGGATCGTCGCCGCGTCGGCGGTGCCGACCACCGGCACCAGACTCTGCGCGTCGGCGGTGGCCGCGACGGTGGCCCGGTCCTCCGCGACGGTGCGCACCAGCAGCGCCAGCGGCACCAGGAACGCGACGAGGGTGAGCACGCTGACCGCGGCGACCAGCAGCGCGAGCCGGGCCCTCACGGTTGCGCCGCCGGCGCCTCCAGACGCACCCCGACCCCGCGCACGGTGTGCAGGTAGCGCGGCTGCTGGGCATTCTCCCCCAGCTTGCGGCGCAGCCAGGACAGGTGCACGTCGACGGTCTTGTCCGCGCCGCCGTACGGGATCTGCCAGACCTCGGTGAGCAGTTCCCGTTTGGTCACCACCTGGCCGGGACGGCCGGCGAGGTGGTGCAGCAGGTCGAACTCGCGCGGCGTCAGCTCCACAGTGCTCCCGTCCAGGGTGACCTGTCGGGACCGGGGGTCGACGCGCAGGCCGCCCACGACGAGCGACGGGTCCTGCCCGTCCGCGCCGGCGGGGCCCCGCCGCAGCACCGCCCGGACGCGGGCGTCGAGCTGCGCGGCGGTGAACGGCTTGACCACGTAGTCGTCGGCGCCCGCGTCGAGCGCCCGGACGATCTCGGCCTCGTCGTCGCGCGCGGTGGCCACGATGACCGGCACGGAGCTGACCGCACGCAGCATCCGCAGCAGCTCGCGGCCGTCCAGGTCGGGCAGACCCAGGTCGAGCACTACGAGATCGGGTCGGTCCTCCAGGGCGTCACGGAGGCCGGCCATCGCGGTCGAGGCGGCGGCCACCGCGTGCCCGCGCTCCCGCAACGCCCGGATCAGCGGCGTACGGATCGTCAGGTCGTCCTCGATGAGCAGCAGGCGGGCCACAGCTGGCAGGTTAACCGCTACCGCTGGCGGTGAGGCGCACGTTAACCATGCCTTAGCGTCCGGATGTGCCAACGACAAGGACGGATCGGGGATAGTCAGCGCATGGGCCGTCGTTCGATTCTCGTCGCCGCCGGGTGGGTGGCCACTGTCGCCGTGGCCACCCTCATCGGGTTGGGCGCGATCCAGCTGGTCGGGGAGAGCATCACCGGCACCCCGGGCGGGGTGCGCAGCGCCGCGGAGATCGAACGGGCGCTCGCCTCGCCGGAGCCGGTGCCCACCGGCACCACGGGCGTCGGCTCGGCCGCTCCGGGCACGACGGGCACCGCACCGAGCGCCAGCCCCGGGGTCCGTCGAGGGTTCGCCACCGACGGCGGCACGGCCGTGGCCGAGTGCGGCGCCGGCGGCGTACGCCTCGTCTCCTGGGCGCCGGCCCAGGGCTACCGGGTCCGCGACGTGGACCGGGGCCCGGACGACGACGTCGAGGTCACGTTCGCGGGGTCGACCCGCGAGTACGAGTTGAAGGTGCGCTGCATCGGCTCGGAGCCGGTGGCCGTCGCCGACGACTGACGTCGCCACCGGCCCGAGCGTCGCGCCTACCGGTCCACCGGCTGTTCCCGGTCCGCGTCGCGGCCGAGGGCGACCATGCGCAGGGTCTCCTCTCGACGTTCGACGAGCAGTGCTCCGGCCAGGAAGGTCACCGGTGGGACGAGCAGCAGAACCGCCCACTGCGCCGGCACCAGCGGGATGACGTGTCCCATGTTCATCGTCGAGGTGGACCACCCGGCGAGCGTGCTGTCAATCACCAGGGCGAGGGTCGCCACGGGCGAGAGCATGACGACGATCCGTCGGCGTACGCCCGGGGTGAGCGGGGCCACCGCGACCAGCATGGCCAGTGCGGCCACCGCCAGGCCGGCGACGAAGAGCCACAGGACCAGCGCACTGCCCGCCTCGATGCCGTAGAAGACCCGGAAGGACACCTCGTCGACGAAGTCGAACGTGGGACTGGTCACCCGATTGAGCACAAGGAGAGCGACCATCGCGACCGGCGCGAGCAGCAGCACCACCAGCCGGCGTACGCCCAACAGCACGACCACCCGGCGGCGCGGCGCCGGCACGGTGAGCGCGGCGGCCGCCACCACGGCGAGGAGGAACTGCGGCAGGGTGTCCACCACGTACGTCGGGTTGGCGCTCGCCTCGGGGGCGACGAACACAGCCCAACCGACCACCCCGGCCCAGCCCAGGCCCGCGGCCAGCCACCGCCACCCGAGCAGCACCGCCGCGCAGACGCCCGCCCAACCGGCGACGCGCAGCCAGTCGACGAGGTCCGGGCCGCCCGGCTGGTACCCGGGCGGCAGACTCGGGGAGTGGATGAGCTGGTCGAGCGTCGCCTTCCCGGCCAGGGCGAGCAGGACGAGCCCGACCAGCAGACCCGTCACCGCCGCCGCGTCCGCCCAGGTCGACGTGGTGAGCCCCCGTGCGCCCACCCGGAGCCGAGCCCGCAGGCCGGCGCCGAGGAGATTCCGCACGTCGGCGGCGGCCGGTCGGCGCTGCCCCGGCCGCGCCTCGGCGAGCAGCACGGCCACCATCTCGTCCTCGTACACCCGACGGTGCTCCCACGGATACACCGCCAGCAGGCGCCGGTAACGGCGTTCCAGATCGTCGCCGCTCACGCCATCCCCCCGTCGGCCAGCAGGCCGCCGCGGCGCAGCCGGGTGCGCGCGGCTTCCGCGTTGTGTCGCAGGCGGGACGCCTCGTCGGCGAGCCGTCGCGCGCCCAGGGCGGTGAGTCGGTAGTAGCGACGCAGTCGTGACTGCACCACCTCTTCCCGCTCGACCTCGATGAGGCCGTCGGCGCGGAGCCGGTCGAGGACCGCGTAGAGGGTGCCGGCGCGCAGGCGCACCCGGCCGTCGGAGATACGCAGCACGTCCTCGATGACCGCGTATCCGTGTTTGGGCGCCTCGGCGAGCGCGGTGAGCACCAGGAACGTCGGTTCCCGAAGGGGGCTGTCGGTCATGGCAGGAGCATATACCGATGATCGGTATATGCAATGTCGCCTGGCGGGCCGACGATGGTTAAGCTCCCGGCCGTGATCCGCACCCTCGTTGTCGCTTCCCTTCTGTTGGCCGGCTGCTCTTCCGCCGAGGCGCCCTCCCCCACGCCCAGCTCCACCACCCCCTCGGACAAGTCCGCCGCCAACGCGTGCACCCGCGTGGTCCTCGACATCGAGTCGGACGCCCCCCCGTTCGGGGACGCGGGCACCGCGGTGCGCGCCATCGAATCGACCGATCCCGGCGTCCGGGAGGCCGGTCAGCGGCTGGGGTCGACAGCCAAGGAGGTCGCCGAACTCTGGGTGCTGAACGACCCCACAGTTGACAAGGGACCCGCCACCCAACGCGTCGCCACCGCGCGGAAGGGTCTACTCACGGCGTGCACCAACCTGTTCGGGGACTACCCGTGGCCGTTCACCCGGACGCCCGCACCGACCCCCAGCAGCTGAGTGCCGGACGTGGCCGGCCCGGGGTGCCCGTGCCGGCCACGTCAGCGGCGGTTTTTCAGCTGGTGTACGCCTCCACCTCCCAGAGCGAATGGCCGTATCCGGTGCCCCGGGCGGTGCCGTAGATCCGCAGGTAGCGACCGTTGGCGCCGAGCCCGGTGTGCTCGTCCACGCCGCCGTCGGCCCCGGTCACCGTCTTCGCGGTGGTCCAGGTGGTGCCGTCGTTCGAGGTCTGGATCTGGTACGCGCTGCTGTACGCCGCCTCCCAGTTCAGCTTGACCCGGCCGATCGCGGTGGGGCTGCCGAGGTCGACCCGGATCCACTGCGGATCGGAGAAGGTGCTCGACCAGCGGGTGGTGAGGCTGCCGTCGACCGCCTGGGCGCCCGACACGTCGGCGCCCTCGTTGCTGGACGTCGAGGTGGGTTTGTTCAGCAGCAGGTTGCCGCCGGTGGAACCACCGGTGCCGCCGTACACCTCGAACTCGAACAGCGAGTAACCCCAGGCGGTGCCCCGGGTGGTGCCCAACAGCCGGATGTACCGGCCGGTCCCGGTGAGCCCGGTCAGGTCGTCCACCCCGCCGTCGCCGCCGGTCACCGTGCGGATCGTGGTGAAGGTGACCCCGTCCGGCGAGGTCTGGATCTGGTACCCGCTGCCGTACGCCGCCTCCCAGGTCAGCTTGACCCGGTTGATGGCGTACGAGGCGCCCAGGTCCACGTCGACCCACTGCGGATCGCTGAACGCGCTGCTCCACCGGGTGCCGGTCGCGCCGTCGAACGCGTTGGCTGCGACATACCCACCTTCGAAACTGGAGGCGCGGGCCGGCTTGCCCCGTGCCAGATTCCCGGTGGGCGGGTCCGGGTCGGGGCCGGGTCCACCGGGGCTGGTGGAGAGGGTGAATTCGTCGATGTCGAACCACGGGCCGGCGCCCTTGAAGACCAGGTACAGCGTCCGGGTGCCGGTCGGGGCGGTGACCCCGCCGGTGACAGTGGCGAAGGTGGCGTACCCACCGGTGGGGGTGACGGTGGCCGAGCCGACCAGCGGCCCGGTGGGTGAGTCGACCCGCAGCTCCAACGTGCCGCCCCCGCCGGCCGGGGCGCCGACCCGGGCGCTGAACGACTGGACGCCGGTCAGGTTGTACGGGCGGAACGAGATCCAGTCGTTGTTGTCGATGTAGCCGACCGCCGCGCCGCCGTGCCCGGCCGCCCCGGCGACGATCTGGACGCCGGACGAGTCACCGAAGTGCTCCGCCTGACGGACCCGGGGTTGCAGCACCGCCTGGGTGTGCGTGGTCAGCGCCGGTTGGCCGCCCCCGCCCAGGTCGGTGTACTCGGCGTCGATGATGCCGAAGATGTTCGCCGCCGTGTCGTGCTCACCGTCGGCGGTGGTCTGGATGACCCCGGTGCAGCCCTGCGCGCTGCCGAGCTGGTGGCCGTGCGAGTCGTGGCCGAGGACGTAGTTCACCTTCACCCGGGCGCAGTTGATCGCACCGTCCTGGGCGTCGGTGACAGTGACGCTGAACGGCACCGCGTCCCCGAAGGCGAACGTCTGCCCGTTCAACGGGGTGTTCACGGTGACCACCGGCGCGCTGTTGCCGACCGTGACGACCACGCTCGCGGTGGCCGTCTTGCCGGTGGTGTCCCGCACCGTCAGTGTCGGGCTGCGGGTCCCGTTGGTGGTGTAGGTGAAGCTCGGGTTCGCCGCTGTCGAGTCGGTGGTGCCGTTGTTGTCGAAGTCCCAGGCGTAGGTGAACGGGTCACCGTCCGGATCGAGGGTGCCGGCCGAGGAGAAGGCCACCGTCAGCGGCGCGGTGCCGCTGGTGGGGGTGGCGGACACCTTGGCGACGGGCGCTCTGCCCTCACGGGCGTACTCGATGCGGTAGAGCGCCGAGTTCGCGTCGCCGTTGAACCAGCCGGTGCCGTAGTCGAGCACGTAGAGCGCGCCGTCCGGCCCGAACTCCATGTCCATGACCTGCGTGCCGGTCCACGGGAACGGGTTGATCTTCAGCGGTTGGCCGGCCGGGTCGAGCTTGATGTTCTTGATCCAGCGGCGACCGAACTCACCGGCGAAGTAGGTCCCGTCGTAGTACTCCGGGAACGCCACCGGCGAGGTGTTGTTCGGGTCGTACCGGTAGACCGGGCCGCCCATCGGCGACAGGCCGCCGCCGGTGAACTCCGGCGGCGAGCCGGAGCCGCCGTACGGCAGCCACGCCGGGATGGCCGGCGGCAGCTGGGTGATGCCCGTGTTGTTCGGCGAGTTGTTCACCGGCCCGCCCGCGCAGTCGAACTTCGGCCCGGACGGACCGGACGGGAAGGTGTAGTCGTTGTAGGCGTCGTTGCGGGCGGTGCAGTACGGCCAGCCGTAGAAGCCGGGCCGGTCGATGCGGGCGAACTCCACGTTGCCCGCCGGTCCCCGGTTCGGGTCGGCGGTGCCCGCGTCGGGGCCGTAGTCGCCGAGGTAGACGACGCCGGTGGCCTTGTCCACGCTCATCCGGAACGGGTTGCGGAAGCCCATCGCGTAGACCTCCGGGCGGGTCCGCGCGGTGCCCGGGGCGAACATGTTGCCGGCCGGGATGGTGTAGCCACCGGCCGCGCTCGGCTTGATCCGGAGCACCTTGCCGCGCAGGTCGTTGCTGTTCGCCGCGGTGCGCTGGGCGTCCGAGGCCGGGTTGCGTCCGGCCCGCTCGTCGATGGGCGTGAACCCGGCCGAGTCGAACGGGTTGGTGTCGTCACCGGTGGACAGGTAGAGGTTGCCGGCCGCGTCGAAGTCCATGTCGCCGCCGACGTGGCAGCACATGCCCCGACTGGTCGGCACGTTCAGGATCAGCGTCTCGCTGGCGAGGTTGATGGTGTTGTCCGCGTTCACCGTGAACCGGGCCAGCCGGTTGACGCCGTCCCAGACGGCGAAGTCGGCCGGGGTGCCGGTGGCCGGGGCGCCGCCACCGGGAGTGTTCAGCGGTGGGGCGTAGTACGCGTACACCCAGCGGTTGGTGGCGAAGTTCGGGTCGGCCTTGATGCCCTGTAGGCCCTCCTCGTCGCCGGTGTAGACCGGCAGGGTGGCGGCGACCTTGGTGTTGCCGGCGGCGTCGGTGTGCCGGATCACGCCGTTGCGGGAGGTGTGCAGCACGCCCCGGTCCGGCAGGACGGTGAGGCTCATCGGCTCACCGGTCTCGGCCGCGCCCTTGGCCAACTCGACCTGTTGGAAGCTGCTGGTGACGGTGGGGCCGCAGTCGGCCTCGGCCGCGCCGGCGGCGGTCCGGATCCCGCCCAGCAGGTGCTGGCGGAAGGTCGCCTCGGTGTACGACGCGTCGGTGTGGCCCAGACCCGTGTACCAGGCTCGACCGCCGGAGTAGTTCTGGCACCAGGAGATCGGGTGGTCGGCGCCCATGCTGCCGCCGGTGTAGGTGCTCTCGTCCAGGGTGGCCAACACGTGCGCGGCGCCCCGGGGGTTGGTGCGGTAGTTGTACAGCTCGTCGAACCGGCTCCACCGCTGGGGCAGCGTCGCGGTGGACGGGTGCACCTGGTCGGCGACCTTGACGGTGGCGGTCTGCTCGGCCGGGTGCGAGGCGAAGTACGCCCCGACCAGCCCGCCGTACCAGGGCCAGTCGTACTCGGTGTCGGAGGCGGCGTGCACGCCCACGTACCCGCCACCGCCGGTGATGTAGCGCTCGAACGCGGCCTGCTGGGCGGCGTTGAGCACGTCGCCGGTGGTGGACAGCCAGATCACCGCGGCGAACCGGTCCAGGTTGGCGTCGGTGAACTGGGCGGCGTCCTCGGTGGCTTCGACTGTGAAACCGTTGGCGGCGCCGAGTTGCTGGATGGCGGTGATGCCCGGGGCGATGGATCCGTGCCGAAATCCGGCGGTCTTGCTGAAGACCAGCACGGTGAACGGTGCGGCGCTGGCCGTGGGTGGCGCGGCGACGATGCCGCCCGCCACGAGGATCGCGCTCAGCGCGACGCCGAGCCACGATCTCAGGGATTTGCGCACGGTTGTCCTTTCGTGGTGCGGGGACGGCGTGCGCCGATCACGCCTGGCGGTGGAACGAGGTATGTGAATGCATCGTGGCGTCCGGATCACCGGCGCGTCAAGCCTCTTCCGTCATCCGTGAGAGCGTTATCTCCGCAGGTCACGGGCGACTGTGCCAAGCAAGATCGAATAACGGTTTTCGGGCCGCGGAAGCCACGGACCGGCCGGCTCGCGGGTGACGCCGTCCGCTCAACGGCCGCCCGCCACCAACTCGGCGATCATCCCCTCGCAGCTACGGACGACGACCTGGGCGCCGCGCCGCTGCGCCAGCGGAAGCAGCGGGTCCTCCGCCCGGTCCCGCCACCGCCACTGCGCGTCGGTGGCCACCTCCCAGAGCCGCTGCACTGTCGCCTCGTGCTCGACGCCCAGTCGGGCCGCGAGGCCCACCCCGTCACCCCCGACGAGCCGCTGCGCCTCGGCGGCCAACTCCGCGTCGAAGCCGAGCCGGGCGTTCCGCAGCGCGACGAGCAGGCGTAGCTCGCGGAACTCGTGCGCACCGGCGAGGATCCGCTCGACCGCGCCGGCCAGCTCCGCGGAACCCGGGGTGGGCTCGGACCGCAGCAGCGCCTCGACCGCGGCCAGCGCGGACCGGGCCTTGAGGGCGTCGGCGCGGTCGATGAAGCAGCGCGTCACCGACTCACGCAGCTCGGTGAGACCGCTGCGCCTGATGAGTTCCGCCGAGAGCGTCACCCGACTGTCGAAGCCACTGCGCACCAACGTGGCCGCCAACCGGACGCCGAAGAGCCCGAACCGATCCAGCAGCGCGGCACGCACCTCGGTCTCCAGCCGTACCGGCAGCTCGCCGTGCAGGAAACGGTCGGCGGAGATCAGGTGGGCGTCCAGCTCGGCCCGGGGCACCCGGGCGATGGTGGCGAGCGCGGCGAAGTCCGACTCGCCGAGCATCCGGCCCGCCAGGCCGAGCAGCCCACTGCACGCCACCACGTTCACGCTGAGCGCGCTCACCCGTGGGTCGCGGTAGTGCCGACGGGCGAGCTGCCGGGCGGTGAGCAGGCCGTCGATCCGGCCCCCGCCGATCTCGTCCGCCCGGGACAACACCATGATCACATTGACCGGGGCGGCCTGCCCGACCACGCTGTCCCGGCCGGACTCCAGCACCCGCAGATCACTGTCGCGCGCGTCGCGGGTCAGATACAACACCGCGTCCGCGTCCCGTAACACCCGCTCCAACACCGGCGACCGACCCTGCTCGGCGCCGGCGGTGACCGCCGGGGTGTCGATAAGCGTGACCTGTCGCAGCGCCCGCGTCGGCCACCGCACCACGATGTCGCGCACGTCCCCCGCGCCCCAGCCGAGATCCACCCGCAGGCCGGTGGCCGACTTGACCACCGCCAACTCCTGCGGAGGCTGACCGGCCGGATAGGCGGTCGCGTGCGGCTCGGCGCCGTCCTCGTACCAGGTGAACGCCCCGTCCGCCCGCTCGACCGGCGCGACCTCCTCGCCCATCAGGGCGTTGAGCACCGTCGACTTGCCGGATCGCCAGGGCCCGGCGACCGCGATCCGCAGCGGTTGCTCCAGGCGGGCCACCTGGTGGCGCAGCTGCCCGACGGCCCGCGGGTGGTCCTGGTAGAGGTCGATGGCCTGGTGCAACAGGCCCCAGGCCGCCTCGTCCAGGCGCAGGCCGACGGTCATCCCTGCGGCTCCAGCAGCAGCGGGGCGGAACGGGTGCCGGTCAACTGCTGGGCCTGCTCGTAGAGCGCGGCCAACCGGGTCATCTTCAGCCGGATCTCGCGCTGCCGCTGCTCACGCAGCGACGCATCGGTGTCGGCCTCCTGCTTGGCGCTGCGAAACGACTGGACGATGGCCTCCTGAAGCTCCTCGGTCAGCCCCGTGAAGTGGTCCCGCAGCATCCGCTGCACCTGGCGGGCGGTGTCCCGGCAGTCGCGGATCATCCGGACGAAGAAGTCGTCGACATGTCGTTGGATGGCCGTCTTGGCGGTCGCCTGACGACGACGGAGCAGCTGCTTGCTCTCGTCGCGGATGCTCTTGCCGCCGAACAGCGCCCCGATGCCGACCGAGACCGGGTTGATCATCGGCATGCCGGCCAGGGTGGTCGCCAGACCGAACATCAGCATGCCGCCGTACGAGCCCTTCATGCCGGTGAACAGCTTCTGGCCCGTGGTGAACCTGTCGATCGTCGGCATCTGCAACTCGGGCAGTCGCTGCCCGATGTCCTCCGGCATGGTCATCGACCAGGGCGGCAGCACGTCGTAGCCGTACCTGTTGAAGTTGGCGGCCACCCGGCGGGCGATCCAGTCGCAGCGCTGGATCAGCCACTCGTGGTTCGCCTCCGCCGCCTCCACCATGCTCCGCTCCAGCCAGTCCTGGAAGGTGTCCCAGGCGACCAACGGATCAGCCGTGTCGAACGCCTCGTCGACAGTACGCAGGATCTCCCGCGTCCGGTCGCGCAGGTCGTACTCGATGTCGGACAGCAGATCGGCGATCTCGTCGCTGAGGGTGTTCTGCCACCGGGTGGAGCAGCGGCGCAGCTCGTCGACCTCACGCTGCGCCGCGTGCAGCCGGGAGATCGGCCCGGACTGCTCCTCGGCCTCCTGGGTCGCCAACTCGGCGCGCAACGGGGCGGCCAACTGCTCCACCACCGTCCGGGCCACCGTCTGCACCGACGCCCGGGCCAGTTGGTCGGCCTTGCCGGCCAGGTCCCGTTGCAGTCGGGCGATCAGCACGGGAAAGCCGGACTCGGCGTTGAGGCCCCGGTCGTCGGCCCCGGCGGCGCGCAGACGCAGCGTCGCCGAGACCGGAATCAGCGTCGCCGGGATGCCCGCCTCGGCCAGGTGCTGCCTGTTGCGGTCGGCGACCGCGCGCCAGTCCGGCACCAGATCGGTCTTGCTCTGCACCACCACCACGTTGGGGTGCGACCGCATCACGTGCAGCAGCATGTTCAGCTCGGCGACCGACAGGTCCCGGGTGGAGTCGGAGACCAGCAGCACGGTGTCCGCGCGGGCGGGCGCCGCGACCGAGGCGGCGCCACCGATACCGGAAACGTCGTCGGTGCCGGGAGTGTCCACAAGCACCAGCCCGGCGCCGAGCAGGGCGCGGGGCACCCCGATCTCGACGTACGCCGGGCCGCCACCCGCCCGGCGTCCGACCAGGCCGGCGACGCTCTCCGCGACCTGGTTCAGCGCCACCGGGGTCCGCTCGACGGCCACCGCGACGGCGGCGCCGCCCCGGGCCGGTGGCGGAGCCTGGGCGACAGCGACGACCGGCGCCTCGGCGTGCCGCACCACTGTCGGCAGGACCGTCGTGCGGCCGTCGCCGACCGGACAGGCCGGCGCGTTGATGATCGCGTTGATCAGCTGACTCTTGCCCTGGTTCGGCTCACCGATGACCAGGACGCGCAGCGTCGGATCCAGCAGTTGGGCACGCTTCTGCCGGACCGTCTGGAGCAGGTCACCACGACCGTGCGCACTACACGTACGGGCGATGTCATCCAGCACGTCCAACCAGATCCCGGCCATCACCGCACCAAGTGTGCGGGTTTCGGCTCAATTATCAAGAGGTAGCGGACGTGGAAGCGGAGAGGGCCGGATCGCCCGAGGCGATCCAGCCCTCCGCTCCGACCGGAGAACCGGGTCAGAGCAGGCCGCCGGAGAGACCCAGCAGCCCGTGATCGGTCGAGGCGTGCGAGTCGTCGCCGAGCACACCGTCGGTGACCCCGCCCGTGACGTCACCGACCGTGCCGGTGACACCGGGGAGGAGGCTGTCCACGTGGTGCGTCACGCCGCCCACCGCCGACGGCACGTCGAGCGGCGGGACCACGCCGCCGACGACACCGTCGCCGTGCCCGAGGCCCAGCCCGCTGAGGGTGTCGCCGACACCGAGGGAGCTGACGACCCCGCCGATCTGACCGTGGGCGCCGGAGAGGACACCGCCGGTCAGGTCGCCGCCGATCAGATTCGAGTCGGTGCCGCCGAGCAGACCGCTCGGGTCGCCGACGGTGCCGGTGACGTCGCCGAGCACCGGGTCCGCGATCGCGTCCACCGGCTGCACCACGTCCGCGTCGAGGGTGTACGCCACGTCGGAGACGCCGGCGAAGTCGGTGTCGAGGCCGGACGGACCGACGCCCAGGCCGATCCCCGGCAGCACGGTCACCCCGGCGGCCGCCGCCGACGGGTCGACCGCGATGGCACCGAGCACACCGGCCTTGACGTCCAGGCCGGTGGGCGAGCTCGTGACGCTGATCTGCTGCGCCACGCTCTGCAACTGACCGACCACGTCGGTGCTGTCGGTGAGCAGCGGGTCCAGCCCGAGCTGACCGACCGGCGAGGCCAACGGCGCGATACCCGCCCCCGGCGCGTAGTCGACGACCAGCGGCACGACGTCCTGCACGTCCGCCGCGGTGATGTCGGTGAGCCCCGCGCCCCGCAGCGCGCCCTCGGGGTCGAGGTCGAACGCCGACCGCGCGTCGGGGTTCGTCAGCAGGTCGAGCACGAAGTCGTGGAGGGTCTGGTGCGAATCCATGTGCCGGTTCTCCTCGGAAGTGGCGGCGACGGGTGTCGTACGTCGACAGTGACGCTATTGCCGGGGCCCACCCCCGGGCATCGGGGCTCAGCCCGCATCCGGCCCGGTTGAACTAGGGGCTCCGCCACCTCGTACGTTAGGGGGACAGGGGGAAACCGTCCCGACGAGATTAGGGTCCCGACCAGGGGCTGATCTCTGGTACGAACGTAGGAGCCCGCGGGGTTCGCCGGGGGTGGGTCGTCGGCAGCACCGACACCATCGCCACCGGCCGGCCAACTCACGGGGGGAGAAGAGACGATGGCGTACGTCCTGGGGATAGACATCGGGAGCACCAACACCGCCGCCGCGGTCGCCCGGCGCACCGGCGCGACCTGGACGCGTCCCGAGCCCGTCCCGCTGCACGTCGGCTCCCCCGTCGTGCCGTCGGTGCTGTGCCTGGCCGAGGACGGCTCGCTGCACGTCGGCGAGCCCGTGACCGACGACGGCAGCCGCACCACCCGGGACTTCGTCCACCGGATCGGTGATGACGTGCCACTGCTGCTGGGCGGCGAAGCGTGCACACCGCAGACGCTGACCGCGGAGCTCGCGGCGTGGGTGGTGGAGCGGGTGCACGCCCTGGAGGGCGGCCCGGCCGAGGCGGTCGTGCTCAGCCATCCGGCGGGGTGGCGCCCATACCGGCGGGAGGTGCTGCACCGGGCACTGTCGGACTTCGGCCTGCGGCACGTGACGTTGCTGCCACGCACGGTCACGGTGGCCGAGGGCCACGCGGCCCGCGGGTTCGCGGGCACCACTGCCGCCGTCTACGCCCTGGGCGGCAACAGCTTCGAGGCCGCGCTGGTGCGTCGCACCCCGCGCGGCACCTACGAGACGTTCGGCACGCCCCAGGGTCTCGACTCGGTCGGCGGCGCCGACTTCGACGAGGCGCTGGCCGCGCACACCCGTACGATGCTGGCCCGGGAGTTGGCGAGCACCGCACGCCGCGGCACCCAGGCCGCGCTGCGCGGTCTGCGCGCCGAGTGCGACAGGGCCAAGCGGGCGCTGACCGTCGACCTGACGGCCGACGTGGTGTTGGCGCTGCCGGGCGGCCCCGCACGGATACCGGTGACCCGGGCGCAGTTCGAGCACATGATCCGCCCGATGGTGCAGACCACCGTCGACCTGCTGCTCCGGGCCGTGCAGAGCGCCAACCTGACGTCGGCGCAGCTCGACGGCGTCCTGCTGGCGGGTGGTTCGACCCGGGTGCCGCTCGTCGTCGAGCTGATCAGCGCGGCCCTCCCGGTGCCCGTCGAGGTCGAACCGGACTCGCAACTGACCGCCGCCGCCGGCGCGGCGCTGGCCGCCGCTCAGGTGGTGTCGCCACGCCCTCGCCCGCCGGCACCGGTTCACGACCCGGTGCGCAGCGCCGGGCGGGCCACCATCCCGGCGCCGCGCCGCCCCCATCACGACACCGTTCCGGGCGATCCGCCACCGCGGCCCCCGGTCCGGGTCCTCCCACTGGACCTGCCGAAGCCGTCCCGCCTGGCGCTTGCCCGCAGCCGGGGACGCGAAGGATGACCCCAATGATCATGAATGACATCGTCGCACCGGGGCTGACCCTGGACAGGGGGCCACAGGCCCTGCTGGACACTGTCGCGCAGGACCCGAGCGGCCCGCTGGCCGTCGGCATCGCCGGCCCCGGCGGTCACGGCAAGACCGCGCTGCTCGCCGAGCTGGCGCGCGTCCACCAGCGGGCCGGGATCACCGTACGCACGGCGGCCCCGGAGCCCGGCGAGCCGGTCGACCCCGACACGCTGGTGCTCGTCGACGACGCGCACCTGCTCGACGACGCCCGGGTCGAGGTGCTGCTGCGCCTGGTCGGCACCCGCCGGCACCGTCTCGTGGTCGCCCACCGCCCGTGGCCCCGGTCGGCGGCGCTCAGCGAGCTGGTCGACACCCTGCGGCGCGACGGGCAGGCAGTGCTCCTCACGCCGTTCACCAGGGAGCAGACCGCCAGCTACCTCGCCGGCACGCCGGAGCTGGGCCGCCGCGACGACCTTGTCGACTTCGTGCACACGCAGACCTCCGGCGTACCCCGGGACGTCGAGCGGCTGGCCCGCGGCCTGGCCGGCGCGGAGACCCGGACCGGCCCGGTGGTCACCCCACCCCGGTCCGTCGTCGCCGAGTTCGGCCCGGACCTGGACGTGCAGCCCGCCGCCGTACGACGACTGTTGCTCGCCGTCGCGGCCGGCGGGCCGCTGCCGGCGAACATGCTCGCCACGCTCCTCGGCGTGGAGCCGTCGGCGGTGGACGAGCTGATCGCCACGACGCGCGCGGCCGGGCTGCTCGGCGCCGACGGCCGGCTCGCGCCGATCGTGCGGCGGGCGGTCACGACGCTCAGCCCCACCACCGACCGGACGGCGGTGTGGCGGCGGCTCACCGAGGTGCAGCTCGCCCGGGGCGGCGCGGTGCTGCCGCTGGTCCGTTCCCTGCTCGCGGTCGGCGCGCTCGGCGACTGCCCGGCCTCGACCCTGGCCGCCGCGGCGGGTGAGGCCCTGGCCGAGGAGCCGGCGTTCGCCGCCGAACTGTTCGCCGCCGCCACCGCGGCCGGACAGCCGGCCAGCGCGCAGCAGGCGCTCGCCGCCGCGCTCGCCGGAAACCTCGACGACGCCCTGCGGTTGGCCGACCGACTGCTTGCCACCGCCGCCCCGCCCGACCGCTCCGAGGCGGCAGTGGTGGCGGCGACCGCCCTGGCGCACCGGGGCCACGTCGGCCGCAGCGTGGAGCTGTACCGGTGGTCGGGCACCGCCTCCGCGATGGCCTTCGCCGTCGTCGGCGGGCTCGCCACCGGCGACCCGGACGCCACCGCCGAGTCGCCGACGGGTGACCCGCTGGGCGAACCACCGACCCTGCACGCCAGCGCCGCCCGACTGATGGCAAACGGGGTCCGCGAGAGCGTGAGCGGCCCGCCGACCGCGGCGCTCTCCGCGCTCGTGCAGGCCGCCGCGCTGCTGGAACCGGACGGCCGGGCGGCCCTCCTCCCGGACAGCCCGGCCGCGCTCGCCGCGCTGACGGCCGTGCACTGCGGTGAGCTGGAGATCGCCGAGCAGGTGCTGCACCGGGCCCTGGCCGCCGGTGTCGGTGGTCCGCTGATGGCTCGCCGCCACCGCCTGTTGCAGGCCTGGATCCTGATGGTCCGGGGCGAGACACGCGCCGCGACCGAGCACCTCGCCGCGGTGACGCTCGACGGTCGGCAGTTGGAGTCGCGCGACCTGCTCTTCGCCGCCGCGATCCGGATGGGCGTCGGCCGCCGCACCAGCGACATCGGGGCGCTCAAGGGTGGCTGGGGGCAGGCGCTGGAGGCGGTGGTCCGGCACCCCGTCGACCTGTTCACGCTCCTGCCGCTGGGTGAGCTGGCCATCGCGGGCGCGCGCCTCGGCGACCTGGCGCGGCTCGAACCGTACCTGCGGGAGGCGCGCGCGTTGCTCGGCCGGCTCGGCGACCCACCACTGTGGAGCGTGCCGCTGCACTGGAGTGGCCTGCACGCGGCGATCCTGACCGGCGCGCCGTCCGTCGCCGACGAACACGTCGCGGCCCTGCTGGCCGCGGCCGACCACAGCCGGTACGCCGCCGTCGTCGCCGCCGCCGCGGAGTGCTGGGTGGAGGTGCTCCGGGGTGTCGTCGACCCGGCCCGCGTGGAGGCCGCCGCCCGAGCGCTGCACGACACCGGACTGCGCTGGGACGGCGCTCGCCTCGCCGGCCAGGCCGCCATCCGAACCGCGGACCGGCGGGCGATGACCGCCCTGCTGGAGTGTGCGCGGGCCCTACAGGGGCGACCACCGGGCGGCCACGGTGAGCAGGCGCCGACGACCACCACCGAGAGCACCGCGCGGGCCACCGGCCCCACCCAGCAGGGGCTCAGCGACCGTGAGTACGAGGTTGCCGAGCTGGTGCTGGCCGGGTTGACCTACCGCGAGATCGGCGACCGGCTCTTCATCTCGGCCAAGACCGTGGAACACCACGTGGCGCGGATGCGCAACCGACTGAACTGCGCCAACCGCACCGAGCTGCTGGCTCTGCTGCGTACCCTCGTCGCCGACCGGTCCAGCGACACGGCAGGGCAGCCGTGGCCGCAGCGGGCGACCCGATGAGGGGCCCGTGCCGGGGACGCCGCCGCGCCCAGCGGAGCGGGACGTGACGCCCACCGAGGTCCGGCTGATCCGGACCAGGCTCGTCGTGCTGGCCGCCGTCCTGGTCACGCTCTGGTCGTACGCGGCCTACGTGACCAGCCAGGACGCCATCGACCTGCTGCGCGTGCGGGCCCTGGCGGACACCCTGGGCCAGCCCATCGACCGGCTGATCCTGAGCCTGCAGGCCGAACGCCGGGCCAGCGCCGAGACGATCGCCGGAGCGCCGGCGACCCCGCTGGGCGGGGCGCGCGAGGTCACCGACCGGGCCGCCGCCGAGCTCCGCCGGTTCACCGCTGGCCGCGACGTCCGGTTGCTCAGCGCCGGCGAGGTGCGCGACCGGGCCGACGAGCTGGTCCGCCGGCTCGACGGCCTGAGCACGATCCGGTCCCAGGTGGACGCCGGGAAACTCGACCAGGCCGAGGCGGTCGACGGGTACGACCAGGTCGTCGACGTCGCCTTCCGGGTGTACGGCCCGGAGTGGGGCGCGTACGAGACCACGTTGGCCGCCGACACCCGTGCGGTGATCGCGATGGCCCGCGCCCGGGAGTTGCTCGCGCGGGAGGACACCCTGGTCAGCGCGGCCCTGACCGCCCAACGGCTCGGGGTGGACGACAGACGCCGGCTGACCGAACTCGTCGACAACCAGCGTTTCGCGCGGGCCGAGGCGGCGGCCGGGCTGCCCGCCGACGGGCCGGTCGCGTACCAGCGGATCGCGAACGGCCCCGAGTTCGCCGACCTGATCGCCCTGGAGGACGGGCTGGTGCGGGCGGACGCCGCCAACGCCCTGGCCGGGACCACCACTGCGAACTGGCGGGCCGCCGCGGACGCCGCCCTCGGCGCGCTACAGACACTTGTGACGAGCACCGCCCGCAGCAGCGTCGAGCGGGCCACGCCGGGTGCCGCCGTGCTCGTCGCCCGGACCGGCGCGGTGGTGGGGCTGGGCCTCATCGTCGTGCTCGTGCTCCTGCTGAGCTGGGCGAGCACGGTCCGGCGGCTGACCGACGCGTTGACCCGGCCGGTCGTCGACGCCCCGACCCCGCCCCCGGATGTCGTGGCAACGCCCGCCGGTCCCGACCGGGAGCTGTTCCTGCGGATCACCCGCCGCAACCAGGTCCTGCTGCGGGACCAGCTCAACCTGCTGGACGGGATGCAGCGTCGGGAGCGGTCCGCCGAGGAGAGCGGCGAGCTGTTCCAGCTCGACCACCTGACCACCCGGGTCCGGCGCAACGTGGAGAAGCTGATCGTCCTCGCCGGCGCGAGGCCCGCCCGCCGCTGGCGGCGCGCGGTGCCGCTGCTCGACGTCGCACGCGGCGCGGTCGCCGAGGTGCCGGACTACCACCGGGTCCTGATCGCGCCGCACTGGCCGTGGTCGCTCGCGGGCCCGGCCGTCACCGACGTCGTCCACCTGCTGGCGGAGCTGATCGAGAACGCCCTCGCCTTCGCACCAGCGGACACCACAGTCCGGATCAGCGGCGAGCACCGACCGCAGGGGTGCGCCGTCGTGGTCGTCGACGACGGGCCCGGCCTGGACGCCGCCGCGCTGGCCGACGCGAACCAACTGCTCGACAGCCCGCCGGCCGGTCCACCCACGGGTCCCACCGGTCTGTACACCGTCGCCGTGCTGGCCGACCGTTGTGGCGCCCACGTCTCGCTGCGTCCCAGCCGGCGCGGTGGCACGGCGGCGGTCGTGCTCCTGCCGGCCCAACTGGTCTCGGTGACCGACACCGGCCGGGGACCGTCCACCGCGCCCCCCACCACCCCGTACCCGCCGGCGCACCACGGCGCCGGCCGGTCCGATCCGGGCGGCGACGGCGCGCTGCCGACCCGGGTCCGTCAGGCCGGGCCAACCGGCCCCGAAAACGGCAGGGCCGGCCTCGACACGGTCGAGATACCGGTCGCCAGAGCAGCGAGGAGACACCCATGACCTCCGCAGTGGTCACCGACGACGGCCTGACCGGTGCCCTGGACCGCCTTGTCGACCGAGTGCACGGCGCGGACTTCGCCGTCGTGCTCTCCCCGGACGGGTTGCCCCTCGGCGGCTCCCGCCGGGTGGAGGCGAAGCTGGCCGAGCAGATCTCCGGCGTCGTCGCCGGCCTGATCGCGTTGGGGCTGGCCGCCACCCGCACCTGCGACGCGGGCGGCCTGCGTCAGGTAGTGGTGCAGATGGCGCGCGCCTTCCTGTTCGTCGCCACCATCCCGAACGGGACCATCCTCACCGTGCGGATCGCCGGTGACGACATGAAGGTCGGCGACATGGCGTACGAGGTGGCGCTCTTCGTGGGGCAGGCCGAGCGGCACCTGCCGATCACACTGGGACCGGCCTCCTCCGCGACGATCGGGGACACTGGTGCACACCAGCGGCACCGCTGACGAGGCGTGGTACGACGACGACGCGGGTCCGGTCGCCCGGCCCTACACGATGACCGGCGGGCGTACGTCTCCCGCCCGTGGCCAGTTCGACCTGATCTCACTGGTCGTCGCCCGGCGGGCGGCCACGCCTCCCACACCGCTCTTCCCCGAACAGGCGCGGATCGTCGAGCTGTGTCACCATCCAGTGTCGGTCGCCGAGGTCGGCGCCGAGCTGGACCTCCCACTGGGGACGGTCCGGGTGCTGCTCGGCGACCTGCTCGGGGCCGGGCTGATCGAAACGCACGACCCGCCGATGTTGTCGGAGTTGCCGACCGAGGATCTGCTTGAGGCGATACTCGTCGGGCTCCGCGCGCTGTGAGAGCAGGTGCCATCCGCGACCGGGACGGATCGCGGGCGGGCATCCGGCGACGAACTGAAGGGGAGACAGGCAGTGCCGGCAACACCACCCCAGCCACGCCGTACCGTGGCGATCATCCTGCTGGACCGGATCGTGGCCCTCGCCACGGCTGCCCGGCGGGTGCTCACCGGTCGGGACGACGCCTCGCGGGTCACCTGGGTGGCCGTCATCGCGGTGCTCGGGGTGCTGGTCGCGACAGCCGTCCTCGTCGGCGGGGTGCTGCGGACGCCGGAGAAGCTGGCCCCGGTGACGCTCGACCCGCCACTGTCGGTCGACCAGGTGGGCACACCGCCGGCCGGCACACCCCGGGCGCAGGCGCGACCGGCGGCCACCAGCCCGGCGGTGGCCGCTCCCCCGCCGACCGCCTCGGCCACCGCGGTCCCGCCGACCGTCGGGGCCACGACCACGCCCGCGCCGACGGGTTCGCCCGTCGCACCCACACCGGCCGCCCTGAGCGCCGACTTCGCCATCGAGGACAACGCCCTGCTCAGCTATGGCGCTGCCGTGACGATCACCAACCCCGGGCCGGCCTCTAAACCACAGTGGACGTTGGTGCTCACGTTGCCCCGGGAGTCACTGCGGGTCAGCGCTGTCGAGGGCGCGCGGGTCAGCCACGACGGCGCGGTGTGGACGTTCGCGCCGGACGAGAGCGCCGGCCAGCTGCCCGGCAGCGGGTCGGTCCGGGTGACGTTCCGGGTCAACGGCGCGCCCGCCGGCGCCGCCCCCCAGGCGTGCACCATCGACGGAGCCGCCTGCACCGGTCTGCCCGACTGAGGAAGTCCTCAGTGGACCGCGACGGGCGGCTCAGCGCTCTCGCGCTGCTGGCGCAGGGCCGGCAGAGCCGGCGCGAGCGCCAGCAGCATGGCCAGGCCGGCCACGGGTAGCAGGTCGAGGGTGACAACCGGCAGGGCGATGCCGGCGCACAGGAGCGGCACGCTCCACCACGGCAGCCGCCGACGCGCCGCGAGCATGCCCGCGAGGACGACCAGGCCGAGGAAGAAGAACTGGGGTACGACGTCGTAGAAGGCCACCTCGACGCCGGGGATGTCCTTGAAGTCCGCGCCGAGCGCCGACATCTCGGCCCGGTCCGCGGCCAGGAGCCCCTCCACGATGTCGGCGCCGAACTGCACCATCGTCGCGGCGAGCCCGACCATGGTGAGGGCCACCACCCCGGTGCGCCAGGGGCTGCGGGGCAGGAGGCGGGACAGCGCGAGCACACCCGGGACGAAGCACACCATGCCGGCGAGCGCGACCAGGTGCGCGGCCTGCCAGTCGATCCCCGGCCCGTACACGTCGTCGGATCGTGCCCACAGGCGGACCAGGCCGTAGGCGGCGATACCGACCGGTCCGGCGATCACGGAGAGCGCAGCGCGTTTCATGCCGGTCATCATCTGGCCGTCGGCGCCCCGCCGACCTCCGGGAAGATCCCTCGCCGGGCCCTGGGTCCCGCCTCAGGTTTTCCACCCAGCAGACCCTTGGTGCCGGGACGGTGGTCGGTCGGGGCCGCGCCCGTCAGGCGCGCCAGATCACCTGAGCGCCGGCCAGCGCGGCCTCCTGGTACGGCGTCCGCGGCGAGTCCGCGGCGATGACCTCCACCGGCCACTTCTGCCGCAGCGCGACCCAGAGATTCGACGTCACGCCCGAGTACGTCGAAAGCTCATCCGCGCCCTCGGCGACCCGCAGCACGTACGTCCACGCCGCCGCGTCCGGTGCGCCGTCCAGTGGCGTCCGCCAGGCGCGGTGCAGGCTACGGCCGTGGCGGCGTGGGGCGTCGACGGACAGGAGGGTGTCGGCCGGAGCCGGGTCGGGCGCGTCCGCGGGGCCGTCGACGCTGAACCGGTACGACAGCGGCGGCACCTGCGCGATGGCCGGCACGTCGGCCAGGTCGGCGCCGTCGGGCTCACCGATGAAGGCGCGCAGCAGGGCCCGTTCCTCGCTGGTGATCCCGACGCCGTAGAACGCCAGGCTGAGCAGGAGGGTGGCGTCGGCCAGGTCGAACTCGCCCGCGGCGTAGTTCTCCCGGACGGTGCCGAGGACATCGTCGGGGAGCCGGCCCGCGAGCCGCCGGCACACGTCGGCGACCGTCGCGTACGTCTTCGCATCCATTGCGTTCATTTCTTTTTGTAGTCGCCGAGCTCGGTCCGCGTGACAGTGCCCTGGTCGTCCTGGACCACCCTAATGATCTTGTTGCCCTTCGGGCCCTCCCAGGTCCAGCTGCCGTCGCCGCCGACGTCGGGATTACTGTAACGGGGAGGGTTGCCCATCGGGATTCCCTGCGGAGCGGGGTTCGGCGCCGGCGGGTTGCTGATGACGCCCGGGTTGGTCTTGTCCGGCGGGAAGGCGGTACGGATCTCGCCGTCGGCGAGCACCGTCGTCTTGACCTGCACACCATCGACGACACCGACGTAGTCGTAGGCCCACGCCGGGTTGCCGTCCGCGTCCTTTGTCGGGTACGGCCCCTTGTTCGGCGGCCCCTGCTGCGTCACCTGGTGCGCGGCGTCGAGGATCTTCGCCTCGTCCCAGCTCTTCGGGAACTCCGTCTTGTTGGAGAAGCCGGTGCCCGCGAGGTGGCCGCCCTGTCGACCACCGTCGCCCTCGATGATGTGCTTCCTCGACGCGTCACTGTGATGGATGCCGTCCGCCGTCGGCGGCTTGGTCGGCGCGGGTGGTGGGGTCGGCTTCGCCGGCTTGGTGTTGCCCGGCCCCTGGCCGACCCCCGGTGGATGGCCCTGCTTCGCCGCCTGGCCGGTGGCCTGCTGAGCACTGGAGATGCCCTTGCCGGCGTTGATGCCGCCGTAGCTCTTCGGGGGCTTTCCCGCGCCGCCACCGCCACCCGTGCCGCCGCTACCGCCGCCGGGTTTTCCGGGCTTCGCCATTGACGCCTTATCCGTTCAGGATGCGGGTGAGGTTGGTCAGGCTGGTGATCAACGCGCCGACGTACATGAGGATGCGCCCGCCCCACTTGACGACGGCGGCCGTGATCTGCGCGGCGATGACCGGGATCGTGACGACGAAGATGGCCTCGACCGCCCAGACGATCACGCGGGCCACGAGGTCGGCGATGAGGTCGCGCACGATGTCGCGGGTGAAGGCCACCAGGTTGCCGGCGCCCTCGGTGGCCGCCGCCATCGCCGCGGAGACCGCGCCGAGCCCGCCGAGCGCCTCGACGTTGTGGTCCATCAGGCCGTGGTAGGCCACCGCGGCCTGGCCGTACCACTCGGGCAGGTCGCCGTCGAGGTGCGCCCGCAGGTCGTTGGCCATGCTGTGCAGCTCGGCGGCCATGTTGTTCCAGGTGGCGGCGTGTGCGGCAACCACGTCGGGCATGCCGGTGAGGTTGTCGAGCATCTCCCGCAGCGGCTCGAAGTATTCCATCGCCCAGCCCAGACCGTTGGCGAGCAGCGCGCTGAACGGATCGAGCACCGTCACCGCCGCGTCGAGCCCGAACGCGGCGCCCGCGAGCAGGTCGTCGACCCAGCCCTCGCTCCTGATCGCGTCGACCAGGCCCTCGACGCTGTCGGCCAGGGAGGCGCCCGTCCAGGCCTCCCGGGTCGAGGTGACGTCGGCGACCAGTGACATGTCGGTCATCGCGTCGCCCTCATCGGGTCAGCTGGCTTTCCACGCCGCTCATCAGCGTGGCGTTGTCGCCGTCGACAGTGTCGTAGCCGTCGGCAGTCTGCCGCAGCCCCGTGGCGGCCAGCGTCAGATTCTCCTCGACCTCCGCGAACAGCTCGTCCTGCCGAGCGTGCTTGCCCGCCAGGACTCCGGCGATCCAGCCGCAGAGCAACCCGTACGCCGAGTCGTCCTGGGTGATGTGCGCGCTGGCCGCCTTCACCGCCGCGAAGCGCCCCGCCAGCGCCTCGATGTTGCGCGCGTGGGCGCGGATCTCATCCGCGTCGACCGCGAACCCGTCGTTCACCAGAATCACCGCCAGCCTCGGTGCCGTCAGCTCGCCGCGCCACACCGTCCATGATCATCAATGGCGGAGTCTAACAAGCGCTCACCTTCGCGGTGACCCCCCGTCAGGCTCGCCCGGCGGGCGTCGCACGGGCGGCGGCAACGCTCGCGCTCCCCGGTGGCGAGCATCGCTCATGCTGGAGTGGTGATTCGCTTCGTACTGAATGTGCTGTGGCTCATCTTCGGCGGTGGCATCGTGCTGGCGGTCGGGTACGGCGTCGCCGCACTCGTCTGCTTCCTGCTTGTCGTCACGATCCCGTTCGGTGTGGCGTCGCTCCGACTCGCCGTCTACTCGCTGTGGCCCTTCGGCCGCACCCTGGCGCCGAAGCCCGGCGCGGGCGTCGCGTCCGGGTTGGCGAACGTCCTCTGGCTGGTGCTGGCGGGCTGGTGGCTCGCGCTGTCCCACATCGTCGCGGGCATCGCCCTCTGCGTGACGATCATCGGGATTCCGTTCGGCATCGCCAACTTCAAGCTCGTGCCGGCGGCGCTCTGGCCCCTCGGCCGCGAGGTCGTGGACCTGCCCTGAGCTCGGGAGATGGGGACTCCCAGTCCCCCGCCACTTCTAACATATAGCGCACTGGGGGGCTTGCGGCAAGACCCGGGTCGTGCCGCAAAATCGTCGGCCGAGGCCCAGAATCTGCCGAAATGGAAGTCATCATTTGAATTCCTCGCCTACCTCCGTGTTCGCTCTCCCCCCGCACCTCTCCCCCAAGGCCGACCCGGCGCTGATCGCCCGGGACGAGCAGCATTTCGCGACGATGGCGGCGAGCCTCGAACGGCTGAACGCCGAGCTGTCCGAGCGCCTTGCCGCCGAGCGCAGGGCGCCCGGCGGCAAGGGCCGGCAGGCGATGGACCGGGACGAGGAGATCCGCCGGCTGACCGGCCGCCTGCGCACGCTCAGTCGCTTCGGCCTGGACCTGTGTCTCGGCCACGTGGTCGGTGCCGACGACCCCGAGCCCGTGTACGTCGGACGGCGCGGCCTCACCGACAGCACGGGTCAGCGGCTGCTGCTCGACTGGCGCTCCCCCGCCGCCGAGCCGTTCTTCGGCGCCACCCACGCCAACCCGATGGGGCTGGCCAGCCGTCGCCGCTACCGGTGGACACGCGGCCGGATCAGCGACTACTGGGACGAGGTGTTCACCCCGGACGGGTTCGTGGGGCACGCCGTCGCGCTCGACGACCAGTCCGCGTTCATCGCCAGCCTGGGCAGCGCCCGATCGGCCCGGATGCGGGACGTGCTCAGCACCATCCAGGCCGACCAGGACGCCATCATCCGGGCGGGATCGGCCGGCGCGCTGGTCGTGGACGGCGGCCCGGGCACCGGGAAGACCGTCGTCGCGCTGCACCGCACCGCCTACCTGCTCTACTCGGACCCCCGCCTGGGCCACCGCCGGGGCGGCGTGCTCTTCGTCGGGCCGCACCAGCCCTACCTGGCCTACGTCGCCGACGTCCTGCCCAGCCTCGGCGAGGAGGACGTGCAGACCTGCACCCTGCGGGACCTCGTCGAGGAGGGCGGCGCGGCGACCGTCGAAGCCGACCCGGACGTGGCCCGGCTGAAGTCCTCGGCGGACCTGGTCGGGGCGATCGACGCGGCGGTCCGGTTCTACGAGGACCCGCCGGTCAAACCGATGACTGTCACGACCGACGAGGCCGACCTCTGGCTGAGCGCCGACGACTGGGCCGACGCGTTCCAGGCGCCGGGGCCGGGCACCCCGCACAACGAGGCGCGCGACGAGATCTGGGCGGAGTTGCTCACGATCCTCGTCGACAGGTACGAGGGCGACGAGCCGGACGACGTGCTGCGCAGGTCGCTGTCGCGGAACCGGGAGCTGCGCGCCACCTTCAACCGCGCCTGGCCGTTGCTCGACGCGGCAGACCTGGTGGGAGACCTGTGGTCGGTGCCCGCGTACCTGCGCACCTGCGCGCCCTGGCTCAGCCCGGAGGAGGTCCGGACGTTGCAGCGCGACGACCCCCGGGCCTGGACCGTGTCCGACCTGCCGCTCCTGGACGCGGCCCGGCGGCGCCTCGGCGACGCGGCGCGGCACCGCCGGCACGACCCCGCCGCCGCAATGGAACGCGAGCACCGGGCCCGGGTCATCGACGAGCTGCTCGCGGCCGACACCTACGACGACGGCGAGGGCCTGCTGACCATGCTGCGCCAGCCCGACCTGCGCGACGCCCTTGTCGACGAGTCCGCGCTGCCCACCGCCGAGCCGGACCTGCTGGCCGGCCCGTTCGCGCACATCGTCGTGGACGAGGCCCAGGAGCTGACCGACGCCGAGTGGCAGATGTTGCTGGCCCGGTGCCCGTCGCGCAGCTTCACCATCGTCGGTGACCGCGCCCAGGCCCGACACGGGTTCACCGAGTCGTGGCAGGAACGCCTTGAGCGGATCGGGCTCGACCGGATCACACTGGCCTCGCTGAGCATCAACTACCGCACCCCGCAGGAGGTCATGGCGGAGGCCGAGCCGGTCATCCGGGCCGTGCTCCCGGACGCCAACGTGCCGACCTCCATCCGCGGCAACGGGCTCCCCGTCGTGCACGGTTCCGTCGCCGAGCTGGACGCGATCCTCGACGCCTGGCTCACCGAGCACACCGACGGGACGGCCTGCGTGATCGGTGACCCGGCGTTCCCGCCGACGTCGCGCGTCCGATCGCTGAGCCCGGAGCGGGCCAAGGGTCTCGAATTCGACCTGGTCGTCCTGATCGACCCGGCCGCGTTCGGCACGGGCGTCGAGGGCGCTGTGGACCGCTACGTCGCGATGACCCGGGCGACCCAGCGACTCGTCGTCCTGACGAGTCGCTGAGTCGCCCGGTTGGCCGATCGGCCCGCAGCGTCAGTTGCCGAGCGTGACGTGCAGGATCTTCTCGTTGCTGTTGTTCGGGGTGCTGTCCTTGTCGCCGACGGTGGTGGTGGTCAACCACAACCCGCCGTCGGGAGCCGGCTCCACCGTCCGCAAGCGACCGTAGGTGCCACTGAAGTACGTCTGCACGTTCGTCAGGCTGCTGCCGCTGATCACCGCGCGGTACATCCGAGCACCCCGCGTACAGGCCACGTAGAGCGCGTCCCGCACGATCGTGATCCCGGAGCAGGACCCCTCCGAGGTCGGGTAGGTGCGGGCCGGCGCGATGAACCCAGCGGTGCCGCAGGTGCCGCTGGTGCCCTCGCACGCCGGCCAGCCGTAGTTGCCGCCCTTCGTGATCAGATTGGTCTCATCCATGATCGAGTTGCCGAACTCCTGCTCCCACAGGCGGCCCTGCGAGTCGAACGCCAGCCCCTGCGGGTTGCGGTGGCCGTAGCTCCACACGTAGTTGCCGAACGGGTTGTCCGACGGGACGGTGCCGTCCGGGTTGAGCCGCAGGATCTTGCCTTCGAGGCTCGACCGGTCCTGTGCGTAGTTGCCGTTCTGGGCGTCGCCCGTGCTGGCGTACAGCTTGCCGTCCGGGCCGAACCGCAGGCGGCCACCGTCGTGGTACTTGTTGCGCCGGATGCCGCTGACGAGCACCTGCTCGCTGGCGGTGTTGAGTCGGCCGTTCTCGAACCTGATCCGGACGATCCGGTTGTCGCTGGGTGAGGTGTGCATGATGTACAGCCAGCGGTCGCTGGTGAAGCTGGTCGAGACGGCGAGCCCGAGCAGGCCGCCCTCACCCTCGGTGCTCTGCACGTTCGGCACCGTGCCCAGGTTGGTCTTGGCCCCGGTGGTGGGGTTGAGCTGGATGATGTCGTGCGCGTCGCGGCGGTTGTAGAGGACGGTGCCGTCCGGCAACGTCACAAGCCCCCACGGGATGTCGGTGTCGGTGGTCACCTGACGCACCCCGCACACCGGGTTGCCGCAGCCCGCGCCGGTGGTCACCGTCGTGGTGGCGCTGCGCGACGAGACGTTGCCCTGCGCGTCCCGGGCCACCGCGTAGTACTGGTACGCGGTGTTCGCCGCCAACCCGCTGTCGGTGAAGGTGGTCACCGGTGGCGCGCCGGTGACAGTGCCGACCTGCGCGCCACCCCGGAAGATGTCGTACGCCCGGACGCCGACGTTGTCGGTGGACGCGGTCCAGCGCAGGGTCACAGTGGTGCCCGACGCGCTGCCGGTGAGCTGTTGCGGCGCGGTCGGCGCCTGGGTGTCGGACTGACACGGCGGGGGCGTGATCGACACTGTGGCGCTCGCCTGGGAGACGTTGCCGGCGGCGTCGCGGGCGTTGACGTACAGGCCCCAGGTCGCTCCGGCGACCACGGTGAGGCTTGTGGACAGCGTCGAGCCGCTCACCGACGTCATCAGCTGACCGTCGTGGTAGATGTCGTAGAAGGCCACCGCGACGTTGTCCGTCGAGGCGTTCCACGCGAACGTCACGGAGTTGCACGTCAGGCCGCTGACCCGCGGGCTGCCCGGAGCCGTGGGCGGGGAGGTGTCGGAGCTGCCCAGGGCCGTCGTCCACCGCTGGTTGCCCTGCCCGTTGCAGGTCCAGAGGCCAACCGGGGTGCTGTTGGCGGTGCCGGCGCCGTTGACGTCCAGGCACAGGCCGGACTGGACGCCGACGATGGTCCCGTTGGTGTTGATCCGCCAGCGCTGGTTGGCGCCACCGGTGCAGGAGTTGATCTGCAACGAGGCCGGCGCTGTGGTGTCCTGGCCGACCACGTCCAGGCACATCGTCTCGCCGTAGACCCGCAGCTCCCCGGCCGAGGTGAAGGTCCAGGCCTGGTTGGCCTGACCGTTGCAGTCGTAGATGTCGATGCCGGTGCCGGCCGTCCGGACGTTGCCGACGACGTCCAGGCAGCGGCCCGACGCCGCGCCGACCACCGTCGAGGCCACCGCGGCCGATGCCGGCACGCCGACCGCGACGCTCAGCAGCGTCACCGCCGCCATCGCCGCCGGCAGCAGCCGTCGTCGTCGTGCCTGACGTGGGTTGGGCCGCGCGAAGGCTGACATCCGTCCTCCAGGATCGGGGCGTCGACCGGACCGACCCGGCGCCGGACGACCCGACGCCCGACCAAGTCGAACTATGACCATCGATAATCAAAGATGGGTTGACGGTGCATGTCAAACGATGTCACTCGATCGGTGACAAAGCCCCAGATCGATGCGATGTCCGGCGGACGCGGGGCAGCGCGGGCGGGTCAGTTGCCCCGCAACGACTCTCGGACGTGCCGGCGGGCGTGGTGGATCCGGGACTTCAGCGTGCCGACCGGAATGCCCAGTTGCTCGGCGATCTCCTGGTAGTCCAGCTGGCACAGGTCCCGCAGCACGAGTGCCGTCACCAACTCCGGACGGTGGGCCTCCAGCCGGTCCAACGCGTCGAGCAGGTCGAGACGTGACCCGGCGATGACGCTCGTCGTACGGGGATCGGCGACCTCGACGGGCAGCAGCGGGCTCGGCCGCTCGGCCGCCCGTCGCCGCAGCGACCGGTAGGTCTGGCGGGCGCAGTTGGCGACCACGGCGTGCAACCAGGTCGAGAAGAGCGACCGTCCCTCGAATCGCTCGATGTGCCTGGCCACCTGCATCAACGCGTCCTGCGCCGCCTCCTCCGCGTCCTGCCGGCAGGGCAGGAACCGCCCACACTGCTCAAGAACCCGCGGACCGATCGCCGCCAGCAGCTCGTCCAGTGCCGCCGGGTCGCCGGACGCCGCCCGACGCGCCAGCTCCTCGGTCGACGACCCGTCCACCACTGGCGCTCCCCCCGCTCGTGCGACACCGCAGCTCCGGTTGCCGGATAATACGGCCGTGTCCATCCCGCCGCAGATCGGCCGGTACCGCGTCGCACGCCCGGTCGGCGCCGGCGCGTTCGCCACCGTGTGGCTGGCGTACGACGACGAGTTACAGGCCCCCGTGGCCGTGAAGGTGCTCGCCGACAACTGGTCGCAACGGGCCGACATCCGGGCGCGTTTCCGCCAGGAGGCCCGGTTCATGCGGCAGGTCGACTCCGACCACCTGGTCCGTGTGTTGGACATCGGCGAGCTGCCCGACGGCCGGCCGTACCTGGTGATGACGTACGCCGGTGGCGGCACGCTCGCCGATCGGCTGGCCGACGGCCCGATGCCGGTACGCGAGGCGCTGCGGACCGCCGCCGACATCGCCCGGGCGGTGGCCGTCCTGCACGACAACGGGGTGCTGCACCGCGACCTCAAGCCCTCCAACGTCCTCTTCGACACCACCGCCACCGGCGCCCGGGTGCTCGTCGCCGACCTGGGACTGGCCAAGGCACTCGCGCACGCCAGCGGGTTCACGCTTGTCGCCGGCACGCCCGGCTACATGGCGCCGGAGCAGCTCGTCGCTGGCGGCGCGCTGGACGCGCGTGCCGACGTCTACGCGATCGGCGCCCTGACCCGGCACATGATGACCGGACTGCCGCCGGGGCAGACGACCGAGGCGACGGGTGTGCCCGCCGCTGTCGAACGCGTCGTCCGGCGGGCTCTGCATCGTGATCCGGGCCGCCGCTGGCCGACCGCGGCCGCGTACGCCGCCGCGCTGGAGGGTCTGCTGGCGGCCCGAACGGGTCCGGTCCGGCCGACGCCGCGACGCATCCGCCGGACCCTCACCACCGTCGGCGCGGTGGCCGCGACGCTGGTCATGACCGGTTCGTCGGCCGCCTCCGCCACACCCCCGGGCTGGACCCGGGTGCGCGACGTGACAGGCACCGTCTCCGTCGCCGTACCCGACAACTGGGCCAGGCAGCTGCGCGACGGCGGTTGGAAACCGGCAGTGCTCGGACTGCCCGACGACCACGGCCCCGGCCTGCTCGTCGGGCCCGACCTCGGCGACTGGGCCGACGTGGACAGTCCGACGCCCGGGGTGTTCGTCGGGGTGAGCCCGTCGCTCACCGGCACGGCGGTCCAGCCGGCGCTTCCCGACCACCCCGGTTGCACCCGGGCTGCCGACCGCACGGTCACGGTCGGCAGCCTCCGCGGGAGCGCCCGGCGCTGGACGCGGTGCGCCGACACCGCGCTGTCCTTCAGCGAGGTCACCCTGGTCGCGGCCGAGGCCACTCTCGGCGTCTACGTCCAGATCAGACAGACCGGTGGCGCCGACCGCACCGACGAGATCCTGGACACGCTGCGCCTGGACGCCCCCACGGCCTAGTACCGTTCCCAGTTCCCGCTGCCGTCGGCCTTGCGCCACCGGCGGGTCTCGGTGCCGCCGTCGAGCCTGCGCACTGTGGCCTCCACGTTCTGGCCGACCAGCCGGTACGAGACGAACGTCATCACCCGGTCACCTGCGGAGCTGGGCTCGTCCCCCTTGATGACCGGCCACGCGTACCGTCCCCGGCCGTTGTCCGAGAGCTGCACGGGCACGAGCGCCTGGCGTCGTGCGGCGTCCGGGTTGCCCAGTTCGACGAGGACGAGCGCGTCCTCGGTCGACGGCGCGTTCGCCGGCTCCTCGACGATGAACTCCCCGTACACCGGCCGCGCGCCGCCCGGCAGGATCCGGCACGGCACGTCGAACCCGTTCGACCCGTCGCGGAACGCCACGGCGTCGTCGGACTCGCCACAGAAGTCCAGGTTGCGGATCACCGCGTCGGGCCAGTTGGTCCGCCTGATCTCGCTCAGCTCGGCGGCCGGCCCGGAGGTGCGGCTGACCGGCTCGCCCGGGGTGGGACCACGGGTGGCCGAAGCGCTCGGGTCGGCGGTTGTCGGTGCCGTCGACGCCGGCGGGCTCGCGCTGGCGGACGGGGAGCCGGCGGGCGCCGCGTCGCCGTCGACCCGGTCGACCGACGGCGTGCAGCCGGCCACGAACGTCACGGTGAGCGCCACACCGACGAGCAGTTTGCCGCGCATGGGCGGTCCTTTCCTCTGCGGGATCTGTCACAGGGTTTGATGCCCCGGCACGGGCGGTGGTTCACGCGATGGGGGCGGCGATCCTTCCTCCGTCGGTACCACCGGTCCTCCTCCTCAGGTCGCACCCGCATTGCCGTCCCGCGCCGGATGGTTCGGCCCGTCCGGTCGAACAGGCTGGGGCCATGGCATCGGGTGACGCCGTACGGACCCGCTCCGGACACCCGGTCGCCGGGAGAGGCACCGGCAGACATGCGCTTTCGTACCGTTCTTCGACCCCACCCACCCCGTCCCCCGGCAACGATCGGCCGACTCGGCGCGATGCTGGCGGCCACGGCCCTCGTCGCGGTGACCACCGCGGGCTGCGGCGCGTCGCCCGGCAGCCCGGCCCCGCCGGTCGACACTCCGGCCGCTCCCGCCGGCCCGAGCGGCCCTGGCCCCGCCCTGACCGAGGCCGACGCCAACGCCTGGCTCGACGGCCTGCTGCCGGCCGCGCTCGACCGCACCGACATCGCCGGGGCCACCGTCGCCGTCGTCCACGACGGCAGGATCATCACCACCCGGGGGTACGGCCACGCCGACACCGGTGACGGTGGCACCGGGGCGGTACCTGTCGACCCGGACCGGCACCTCTTCCGGATGGGGTCGGTGTCGAAGCTCGTCACCGCCACCGCCGTCCTGCAACTCGTCCAGAGCGGCAAACTCGATCTCGACGCCGACGTCGAGACGTACCTCGACTTCGACCTGCCGCGCCGCTACGAGCGGGCCGTCACCCTGCGGCACCTGCTGACGCACACCGCCGGTTTCGAGGAGCGGATCGCCGGCCTCATCGGCACCGACGACAGCGAGGTCGACCTACGCCGGGCTCTGGTGACCGACCCGCCGGAGCAGATCTACGAACCGGGCACCGTCCCGGCGTACTCCAACTACGGCAACGCGGTCGCCGGTTACGTCGTCGAACGCGTCAGCGGGACGCGCTTCGAGGAGTACGTGCGGCGCAACATCCTGGACCGGGCGGGCATGCCGTCGTCGAGCTTCGAGCAGCCGCTGCCGGCGGCGCTGCGGGATCGGATGTCCAAGGGGTACGACACCTCCGCCGCGCCCGCCGCGCCCTTCGAGATCGTCGGCACTCCCCCGCCCGGCGCGCTGAGCGCCCCGGCGACGGACATGGCACGGTTCATGCTCGCCCAACTCGGTGAGCCGGTGGGGTTCGGACCCCTGCTGGACCGGTCGACCCGCGAACTGATGCAGCGTCCGGCGCTCGACGCGACGTCGCTCGGCACGCTTGCCGACGGACCCCGGATGACTCTCGGTTTCTTCGACGAGAGTCGCAACGGGCACCGGATCCTCGGCCACGGCGGCGACACCACGTACTTCCACACCCACCTGCAGATCTACCCCGACGACCGGGCCGGCATCTTCCTCTCCCTCAACAGCAACGGCTCCGGCGCCCTCGCCAGCCACGAGCTCCGTCAGTCGGTGGTGAACGGCTTCGCCGACCGCTACTTCCCCGCCCGCGACGGGCGGCCGACCGCCGGCGTCGACCCGGCGACCACTGCCGAGCACGCCGCGCTGGCCGCCGGCACGTACGAGTCCTCACGCGCGGTGCGCAGCAACTTCCTGACCGCCATCGGCCTTGTCGGTCGCACGACGGTCAGCATCGCCGACGGCAACCGGCTGCTGTTCGAGCCGGGCCCGCTGTCGGACTCGCCCGCCCGCTACGAGGAGGTGTCGCCGTGGGTCTGGCGTGAGGTCGGCGGCCAACGGACGATCGCCATGCGGGCAACCGACGACCGGGTCGAGGCCATCGGTTTCGACTCCGCGTTCGCCCTGCTGCCCGTCGCGCCCGCACGCGGCTCCGCGGTGGCCGTTCCGGTGCTCGCCGGGTCCACCGTCGTGCTGCTGCTCGCCGTCCTGTCCTGGCCGATCGGCGCGCTCGTCCGCCGCCGGCTCGGCCGCGCCCCCCGCGAGCGGGCCGGGCGCACCGCACGGATCCTGAGCCGCGTCGCCGTCGCCGGTACGCTCCTCGCGTTCGCCGGTTGGGTGCTGAGCATCAGCAGCATCATGAGCCTGCACGACGTTCCCAGCCCGGTCCTGCGCGCCGTGCAGGTGCTGCAACTGGTCGGCCTGCTCGGGGTGCTGCCCGCCGCCGTCCGGCTGGCCGACGACGTCCGACGCCACGTCGGCTGGCCGAGGATCGCCGGCAGCGCCCTGCTCCTGCTCGCTCTCGCCGGTGCGGGCTGGTTCGCCGTGGAGTTCCGGCTGCTCGCGCCTAGCATCTCCTACTGACCCGCCTGACCCGGGACGACCCGGAGCGAGGATGCGCACCGCATGAGGGACCACACCGGCACCGACCCCGGCTCGCCGCGACCGACGAGGTGGCTCGACAAACGGCTCACCCGACTCGGTGTGACAGGGGTGTTCCCTCGGGACTGCCTGCTCGCGGTGGCGCTGACCGTCACGACCTTCGTCCTGCTGACGGTGCTGCTCCGGTTCGTGGCGCCCGAGGACGGGGTGTCCTTCGACCCGACGCGGGCCGGACTGCTCATCGCCGTCTGCTGCGCCCAGGCGATGCTGCTGTGCCTGCGTCGGGTCCGCCCACTGCTCTGCCTCGCGCTCGTCGTCGGCCTCCAACTGCTCGTCATCGGCGTTTCGCTGCCCGAGGCGACAATCCGGGGCGTCGCGCCGTTCGTCGTGGCGTACACCATCGGGTCGTTGCTGCCGTTTCGGCGCGCGCTGCTTGCCGTCGGCGCGGCGGTGCTGGCGGAGTCGATCGGGGCGGCCTTCGTGGTGACCCCCGACGTGGTGACGGCGATCGCGTACGTCTCCGCGAGCGCGCTGACCTACCTCAGCGCGACCTTCGTCGGCAGCTACGTGGCCACGTCCCGACGCTACGTCGAGTTGGTCCAGGTGCGAGCGGAGGAGGCGATCCGGGAACAGCAGACCAAGGTCCAGGGGGCGATCGGCGCGGAGCGCACCCGGATGGCCCGGGAGCTGCACGACGTGGCGGCCCACCACCTCTCCGGCATGGTCGTGCAGGCGGCCGCGGTCGAGCGGTTGATCGACCGCGACCCGGCAGCCGCGAAGGCCGGGGTGGCCTGGATCCGGAGCCAGGGCAAGGAGACACTGGACAACCTGCGGCTGGTCGTCGGTGTGCTGCGCGGCCGTCCGGGACCCGAGGGCGGCGACGGCGCCGCACCGGTGCCGGGCCTGGGCATGCTCGACGACCTGGTCCGCACCGCGGACAACCTCGCGGGTCCGGTCGAGCTCGTCCGCGAGGGGCAGCAGCGCGAGGTGTCGCCGATCGCCGACGTCGCGCTCTACCGGATCGCGCAGGAGTCGCTCAGCAACGCCCGTCAGCACGCCCCGGGCGCGGCGGCGCGGGTGGTGCTCACCTTCCAGCCCCGCTCGGTGTCGCTGGAGGTGGTGAACGAACCGGCCGCCCGGCGTACCGTGCCGGCGGCGCGGACCGGCGGTGTCGGCCTGGTCGGGATGCGCGAGCGCGCGCAGCTGATCGGAGCGACGTTCGCGGCCGGCCCGACCGCGGCCGGCGGATGGTCGGTCACCGCGACGCTACCGACGAACGACCCCGTCGCGTCGCAGCCGAAGGGAGAGTCCCCAGCATGATCAGAGTGATGCTCGTCGACGACCAGGCGGTCGTCCGCGCCGGCTTCCGCGTCATCCTCGAAGAGGCCGCAGACCTCGAGGTCGTGGCCGAGGCGTCGAGCGGTACGGCCGCCGTCGAGTTGGCCCGTCGGCTGCAACCGGACGTGATCTGCATGGACGTCCGGATGCCGCACGGCGACGGGCTCACCGCGACCCGACAGATCGTCGCGGACGCCACCGGAACGCCACCGGCGGTGCTCGTGGTGACGACGTTCGACCTCGACGAGTACGTCTTCGGCGCGCTGGAGGCCGGCGCCAGCGGATTCATCCTCAAGGACTGCGAGCCCGACGACCTCATCGAGGCGGTGCGTCGCCTCGCCGGCGGGTACGGCCTCGTCGACCAGGCCGTCACCCACCGGGTGATCTCGGAGTTCGCCAGACGCACCCCGGCTCCCCGCTCGGACGCCGCGGCGGCCCACCAGCTGACCGCGCGGGAAACCGAGATCGTGCAGCTGCTCGCGCAGGGGCTGTCCAACGTCGAGATCGCCGACCGGCTCTTCATCGAGACCAGCACTGTCAAGTCGCACCTCGGGCGGGCCATGGCCAAGATCGGCGCACGGGACCGGTTGCAGACCGTCGTGTGGGCGTACCAGAACGGGGTCGCCCGGCCCTGACGGACCCTACGGTCGCGGTGCCGTCGACGGCACGCGGCTCGGCCAGCAGGGCGAGGACCCGGGCCCGCGCGAAAACGTCGACAGTGGACACCCGCGGAGTACGATCCCGCTCGTACCGCAGCCGTGATCTCCCACCGACGACCCCTCGATAGGAGCCTGGCATGGCCGGCACCGACGCCGAACTCGCCGCAAAGCTTCAGCCCGACGTGCCGCACGCGGCCCGGATCTGGAACTACTGGATGGGCGGCAGTGACAACTTCCCGTCCGACCGGGCGGCCGGCGACGCCGTCGCCGAGGTCTACCCGGAGATCGTCCTCATGGCGCAGCAGTCGCGCCTGTTCCTGACGCGGGTCGTGCGTCACCTCACCGCCGAGGCGGGCATCCGGCAGTTCCTGGACATCGGCACCGGCCTGCCCACCATGCAGAACACCCATGCGGTCGCCCAGGGCATCGCGCCCGACTCACGAATCGTCTACGTGGACAACGACCCGATGGTGCTGATGCACGCGCGGGCTCTGCTGGCCAGCACGACGTCCGAGGGTGTCACCACCTACGTCCCCGCCGACTACCACCAGCCGGAGGAGATCCTGGCCGAGGCGGCGAAGACCCTCGACTTCGACAAGCCGATCGCTGTGATGTTCATGGGCGTCATGGGCTACGAGCCCGACCTCGACGTGGTGCGTTCCATCGTCGAGCGGACCATGGACGCGGTGCCGTCCGGCAGCTATCTCGTGCTCTGGGACGGCACCGACACCAGCCCGGCCGTGGTGTCCGGCGCCGAGCGGCTGGCACAGAGCGGCGGCGTTCCGTACATCCTGCGCAACCCGGAGGACCTCGACACCTGCTTCTCCGGGCTGACGAAGGTGGAGCCGGGCCTCGTGCCGATCCCGCTCTGGCGACCGGTCGATGCCGACGCCGTCGGCATCGACGCCTACGGCGCGGTGGCCCGTAAACCCTGATCCGCGGGCCCCCGCCCCGCCTCCGCCGTGACGGCGGAAGCGGGCCGGGGTTCGCTCACGGAGCGCACGCCATCGTCAACCCGTCGGGCACCGCGCTTGTCGCCACGAGCAGACCGAACGTCGTCACACCGTCGAGCGCCAGCTTGCCGTTGTACGAGGCGTTGCGGACCGCGACGTCGACGCCGACGGTCTCGGCCACCCCACCCCAGACCGACTGGATGCGCTCGTCTCCGGACCACCGCCACGAGACGCGCCACCGGTCCAGCGGCTCGGTCCCGGTGTTGCGGACGGTGACCGTGGCGACGAACCCGCTGCCCCAGTGGGCGTCGATCGTTGCCGTGGCGCGGCACGCGGCCAGCGGGGCGGTCCGAGCCGACCCGATGGTGTACGGGTCCCGCTTGCCGTTGGGGTCAGTGAACCGGTACCAGTACTCGGTGTCGGGCGTCAGCTGGTCGATGGTCACCGTGCCGGCGCGCTCCGGCCCGGAGACGGCCGACGCCACCGGCGCCCGCCACTGCTGGGCGTCCTCGCGGCTGGCGAAGAGGCTGACGGTCATCGGCGGGTCGTAGCCGCACGGCGGCCGGAAGAAGATCGAGTACGAGATGGTCACGCTGGTGGTGGTGACCCCGGCCACGCCGGCGGTGATCGGTATCGCCGGCGGGCAGGTGGGCGACGGCGTGGGCGTGGAGGTGGGCGACGGCGTGGACGTGGAGGTGGGCGACGGCGTGGACGTGGGCATGGGCGTCGACTCTGCGGTGCCGGCCGCCCCGCCCGCGAGGGCGAGCGCCACGGTCGTCGCGGCGAGGAAAATGCGAAGCATCGGTACCTCCGGTGGTTACCGGGCACCGATGACCAAGGTGGGTGACGGTGCCGCGCTCGGGTTTCCGGTCCCCGACGAGGGCTGCCCGGCACGGGTGACCTGACCACCTCGTGCGCCCCGCGGGCCGGAGAAGTGTGGTGCGCGCTGGCTCCCGAGCACGACCGAACCACAGCATCGCAGTCGATACACATCGATGCAAGCGCGCACCAGCACGCTCGTCTACGGCATCAGCTGATCGAGTTGTGGACCGGAACCCAGCGCAGGCTCCGACCGGTGTCACAGGGGGCACGCGTTCCGGGGTCACGTCCCGGGAGACGGGGCCACCCGCACTCTGTCGCTCTCGTTGTCGGAGAGGAACAACGCCAGCGCGTGCCCCTGCTCCGCGACGGCGGCGCGGTCGGCTCGACTGAGGTTGGTCAGTGGGTCGACGGTCACGGTGCCCGCCTCGACGGTCCAGGTCGCGGCGACCCGGCCGTCGACGAGCACCACGCGCGCGCCGGCCACCGAGAGGAGGCGGTGCGCGTCGTCGATGATCCGGCTGCGGTCGTCGTAACCGAGGATCGCGTTGTCGAACGCCGGCAGGAACCGCACCGGGGCGGGTGTCTGCGGATCGGGTCGCGGCGCGTCGGGCAGGTCGATCAGCTTCCGGCCGCGCTCGTCGCGGAAGGTCACCAACTCGTCGCGCATCCCGGCGACCGCGGCCGGCAGGCCGGCGAGACCGCACCAGGCGCGCAGGTCGGCGGTGGCAGCCGGTCCGAACGCGGCCAGATAACGACGAACGAGCACCTGCCCGACCGGATCGGAGCCGTCTTGAGCCGGCGGGTCGACCTTCCGGCCCACCCACGCGGAGAGCAGGACGTGACGCGGGCCCCCCTTCGCACGCCACACGCCGCGCGGTGGCAGTTGGACCAGCGGGAGGAGCGCGACGGCCATCTCGCCCAACGCCCGTGGCCCCGACGCCGGCCAGCGTGCGGCGAGCGTCCGCCCGAGCTCCGGCATCGAGCACGGCTCACCGTCGGCCAGCAGCTCCCGGGCCGCCGCGGCGAGCTCGTCGAGGTCGACGCCGTTCAACTCGCCACGGTAGACCCCGAGAACGCGTTGGCGCAGCATGGCGTCGTGCCGGGAGCGCCAGGCCACGGCGTCGTCGGCGACGACCAGGTGGACGGTGCGACGCATCAGGTGGGTACGCACCACGTGTCGCTGGGTCAGCAGGTGCGACAGCACCACCGGGTCGAAGCCCCGCAGCCGCGACCACAGCCCGACGAACGGCTCCTGCGGCTCCTGGGCCTGGAGACCGCCGAGGTGCACGACGGCGTCGGGGACCGGCATCTCGGCGCGGTCGAGGAGCAACTGCCGGGCGAGCGTCGCGCGGTTGAGCGCCCGCGAGTCGAGGACTGTCACGTTCTCATTCTCCGTCCCGGGCTGACAGTCCCAGTCGAGGCGGCCGGACGCGGATTCGCCCCGACCGGTGAGCACCGGGCGGGGCGAATCCGTACGAGGTCGACCGGTCAGGGGCGACCCACGAAGATGCCGATCCCGTTGGCGACCAAGCGCTCCGCGCCGTCGGACGGGCTGTTGCGGGCGGTGGCCGCGGCCTGACCCGGCTCCCGTACGGCGACAGTGCTCGAACCGCCGCCGTCCAGGTTCACCGCGTCGTGCGCGCCGAGCGAGCGCATCAGGTCGGCGAGTTCGGCGATCGTGAAGCCGGCGCTGGCCGGGGCACGCCCGGCGAGGACGACGAGGTAGACGGTCCGGCCGTCCGGGCTGACACCGGCCGAGCTGCGTACCGCCGCAGTCTTGGTGTCCAGGCCGGCCAGCGGCGCGCCGCCGCGCAGGATCGGCGCGCCACCGACGGCGAAGGTCAGCTTCGGCTTGCCGGCGGAGTCGAGCTTCTCGCGCACCTGCACCCGGTCGCCGACGGCGAGGTCGTCGAGCGCGTCCGCGCCGCCCTCCCGGCCGACGAGCACCTGGGTGCCGGCCGGGATCGCGCCCGCGCCGGGCGTCTGGCCGACAGTGGTCACCACGCCATCGCGGACGGTCACCTCGTAGGTGTGGGTGCTGCACGGGTCGCTGCGGCTGGTGTCGGTGCCACAGGTCGACCGGACCCGGGAGGCGGCGCCCCACGCGGAGGTGAACAGGCCGACACCGTCGACGGGCAGCGCGTACTGGTTGAGGCCGCTGAGGGCGATCGTGCCCTTGCCGCTGCGCACCTCGCCGGCCAGGCGGAGGGTGTCGACGCGCGCCTCGCCGTTGACGCCCACGCCGAACACGTCCCGGGTCGAGGTGCCGGGGGCGAGGCCGGGGCCGAAGCGCTGCGCGGTCGGCACCGCGAACTTCAACTCCTCGCCGTCGGCGATCTCTGGACCGGACGACGAGTAGGTCGGCGTGACGCCGGCGTGGGTCTCACTGTTGTTGAAGAAGTCTCCGTTCACGCCGGCGATGGCGCCCTGGTCGTTGGCCATCGAGGAGATGACCTTGCGCTGCGCGACAGCGTCGGGGTGCAGCAGGTCCAGGGAGACCTTGTTCTTCCTGAGGTCGGCCGTGAGCAGGTAGCCGACGGTGACGCCCCGGGGCGTCATCACCTGGAACGAGCCGTACGTGACGCCCGGGGCGAGTTGCTCGGTCGAGGTGACGCTGATCGGCGTGCCCGACCCGGATACGGTTGCCGCCGAGGCGTGGGCTGCGCCGGTGGGCGTCACGAGCGTGCTCAGCCCTGCGGCGAGCAGCAGCGCCAGACTCGGGCGCACGAGGTTGAAGGGCCGCACTGCGCTCCCTTTCTTGGTGCGATCCCGGCCTGCGCCGGGATGTTCGAGCCGGACCGGCGGTTGACCGGACCAGCGATGATCGTTCGAACCAGCCGATCAGGCGGGGGTGAACGGGAGAGGCGGGCGACGTGAACCATCCGCACCTTCTTGATCAACTGCCGAAGCCGGCCCGGGGCCGCCAAAAACTTTTGTGCACTTCCTACAACTGAGGGACGGTGGCTTCGGTGGTAGCGCCATAGCGCTGGCCGCCGTCAGCCGGAAGGGTGATCACTGCTGGGAGCCGTCGTCTCGCGGCACGCAGTTCGAGGTCTAGTTAAGGGGTCAGTCGGGTGTTCAACCGTGTCGCCATCGTCAACCGAGGTGAAGCCGCCATGCGGCTCATCCACGCGGTCCGCGAGCTGGCTGCGGAAACCGGCAGACAGCTCGAAACCGTCGCTCTCTACACCGACGTCGACCGCACCGCCACCTTCGTCCGCGAAGCGGACATCGCCTACGATCTCGGTCCGGCGTCCGCCCGCCCGTACCTCAACCTGGCGGTGCTGGAGCGCGCGCTGATCGAGACCGGGGCCGACGCCGCGTGGGTCGGCTGGGGTTTCGTCGCCGAGGATCCGGCGTTCGCCGAGCTGTGCGAGAAGATCGGCGTCACCTTCGTCGGACCGAGCGCGGACGCGATGCGCCAGCTCGGTGACAAGATCGGCTCGAAGCTGATCGCGGAGAAGGTCGGCGTGCCGGTCGCGCCGTGGAGCCGTGGCGCCGTCGAGACGCTGGACGCCGCTCGGGCCTCGGCGGCCGAGGTCGGCTACCCGCTGATGCTGAAGGCGACAGCGGGCGGCGGCGGCCGTGGCATCCGGGTGATCCGGAACGAGGCCGAACTCGACGACGCGTACGAGCGCACCAGCCAGGAAGCGGCGCGCGCGTTCGGCAGCGGCATCGTGTTCCTGGAGCGCCTGGTCACCGGCGCTCGGCACGTCGAGGTCCAGGTGATCGCCGACGGGCAGGGCACCGCGTGGGCGCTCGGCGTCCGGGACTGCTCGGTGCAGCGACGCAACCAGAAGGTCATCGAGGAGTCGGCGTCGCCGGTGCTCGACCCGGCGCAGGCCGCCGAGCTCAAGACGTCGGCCGAGCGGCTGGCCATCGCTGTCGGTTACCGGGGCGCGGCGACAGTCGAGTTCCTGTACCACCCCGGCGATCGGCTCTTCGCGTTCCTCGAGGTCAACACCCGCCTCCAGGTCGAGCACCCGATCACCGAGCTGACCACCGGGTTCGACCTGGTCAAGGCGCAGCTGCACGTCGCCTCCGGCGGCCGACTCGAGGGCGCGCCGCCAGCCGAGCGCGGGCACGCCATCGAGGCGCGGCTGAACGCCGAGGACCCCGACCGCGACTTCGCGCCGTCGCCCGGCCGCATCGCCCGGCTGGACCTGCCCAGCGGCCCCGGCATCCGGGTGGACACCGGCGTCAGCGAGGGCGACACCATCCCGGCCGACTTCGACTCGATGATCGCGAAGATCATCGCGTACGGCCGTGATCGTGACGAGGCCCTCGGCAGGCTGCGTCGGGCGATGGCGAACACCACGGTGATCATCGAGGGCGGCGCGACGAACAAGAGCTTCGTGCTCGACCTGCTCGACCAGCCCGAGGTGATCGACGCCAGCGCGGACACCGGCTGGATCGACCGCGTCCGCGGTGAGGGTCGGCTCGTCACGCACCGCCACTCCGCGGTCGCGCTGGCCGCCGCCGCCATCGAGGCGTACGAGGAGGACGAGCGCATCGAGCGGCAGCGGCTGTTGTCGACGGCCTCCGGTGGTCGCCCGCAGGTGCAGCACGCCAGCGGCCGACCGTTGGACCTCAAGCTGCGCGGCGCCAGCTACCGCACCCGCGTGGCGCGGGTCGGCGCGCACCGGTTCCGCGTCGGCATCGAGGCGGGCGCCGCCGTGCGCACCGCCGACGTCGAGCTGGACCGCTTCGACCGGCACACCGGTCAGATCGTGGTCAACGGCATCCGGTACCGCCTGCTCACCGGCACCCACGGACCGACCCACCTGGTCGAGGTGGACGGGGTGACCCACCGGGTCAGCCGCGACGAGGGCGGCGTCCTGCGCTCCCCGATGCCGGCGCTTGTCGTCGCCACGCCACTGGAGATCGGCGCCGAGGTCGAGGCGGGCGCGCCGGTGCTGGTGCTGGAAGCGATGAAGATGGAGACGGTGCTGCGGGCGCCGTTCAAGGCGCGGCTGAAGGAGTGCGCCGTCTCGGTGGGCAGCCAGGTGGAGGCGGGTGCGCCGCTGCTGCGCCTGGAGCCGCTCGCGGACGAGGCCGAGGCCACTGCCGACCCGACGAGCGAGGCCGTCGAGCTGGACCTGCCGACCGCCGCCGAGGAGATTCCGGCGGCCGAGCGCAGCAGGCGCGGCCAGGAGGACCTGCGCGGCCTGCTGCTCGGCTTCGACGTCGACCCGCACGACGACCGCCGGGTGCTCGACGGCTACCTCACGGCCCGCCGGGCCGCCACCGAGGCCGGCCCTCGGCCACTGGCCGCGGAGCTCGATCTCATCGAGGTGTTCGCCGACCTCGCCGAGTTGAGCCGCAACCGGCCGACGGGCGAGGACGGCGGCGCCGCGCACGTGCACAGCGCCCGCGAGTACTTCCACACCTACCTGCAGAGCCTCGACGTCGAGCGGGCCGGGCTGCCGGACGCCTTCCAGACCAAACTCGCCAAGGCGCTCGGCCACTACGGCGTCACCGACCTGGAGCGCTCCCCCGCCCTCGAAGCCGCCGTCTTCCGGATCTTCCTCGCCCAGCAACGGGCGACCGCCGACGCCACTGTCGTCGCGACGCTGCTGCGCGCCTGGCTGCGGGAAACCCCGCCGGACGAGGCGCTTCGCGAGCCCGCCGGCCTCGCGTTGGAACGGCTGATCGCCGCCACGCAGGTCCGCTTCCCCGCGATCGCCGACCTCGCCCGGGGCGTGGTGTTCGCCTGGTTCGCCCAGCCGCTGCTGCGCCGCAACCGCGCCCGCGTCTACGCCGGGGTCCGTGGGCACCTGCGGCACCTGGACGCCCACCCGGACGCGGCGGACCGCGCCGAGCGCGTCGCCGAGATGGTCCGCAGCACCGAACCGCTGGTCCGGCTGCTCGGTCAGCGGCTCGTCCGCGACCACCTCGACAACGCGATCATGCTGGAGGTGCTGACCCGGCGGTACTACGGCAACCGGGCGCTCACCAGCGTGCGTACCCAGGAGGTCGCGGGCTGCACGTTCGTGGTGGCCGAGCGCGCCGATTCGAGCGTGGTCTCCGCCGCGGTGAGCTTCGACGCGCTGGGCGGCGCGCTCCGCGGCCTGGCCGAGCTGGCCGGTGACGAGGACTCCGTCGACGCCGACATCTACCTCGGTTGGGAGAACCAGCCGGAGGACTTCGATTCGATGGCGGCGGCGCTGGCCGAGGTCGTCGCCGCGCACCCGCTGCCGCCGCAGGTCCGTCGGGTGACCACCACCGTCGCGGGTCGCGGCGGGGCGGTCATGCACCACCACTTCACCTTCCGCCCGTCGAACGACGTGCTGACCGAGGACCGGCTGATCCGGGGCCTGCACCCCTACATCGCGCAGCGGATGCAGCTGGAGCGGCTGCACAAGTTCGACCTGACCCGCCTGCCGTCGTCCGACGAGGAGGTCTACCTCTTCCAGTGCGTGGCCCGGGACAACCGGGCGGACGAACGCCTCGTCGCGTTCGCGCAGGTGCGTGACCTGACCGAGCTTCGCGAGCAGGACGGCCGCCTGGTGGCGCTGCCGACGACCGAGGACGCGATCGCCGCCTGCCTCGACTCGATCCGTCGCGCCCAGTCGCGGCGACCGTCGAAGACCCGCTTCAACACCAACCGGATCGTGGTCTACGTCTGGCCGCCGAGCGAGCTGACCCGCGAGGAGATGGAGATGATCGCCGGGCGGGTCCGCCCGACGACCGTGGGCGCCGGCCTGGAGGAGATCCTGTTCATCGCGCGGCAGCGCGACCGCCGGACCGGCGAGCTGACCAAGATCGCCGTACGGATCTCGTTCGACGCCGCGGGCGGCGCGGAGCTGGCCGTCGGTGAGCCGCCGGTCGAGCCGATCGAGCCGCTCGACGAGTACCGGCTGAAGGTGCTGCGGGCGAGCAGCCGCAACACCGTGTACCCGTACGAGCTGACCGGCCGGCTCGGTGACTTCGTCGAGCACGACCTCGACGACGACCACGCGTTGGTGCCGGTGCAACGGCCGAAGGGGCGCAACAGCGCCGCCATCGTGGCCGGGGTGGTCACCACGCCGACCGAGCGGCACCCGCAGGGCGTCACCCGGGTGGTGCTGCTCGGCGACCCGACCAAGGCGTTGGGCGCCCTGTCGGAGCCGGAGTGCCGTCGCGTGATCGCCGCGCTGGACCTCGCGGAGCGGATGCACGTGCCCCTGGAGTGGTGGGCGCTGTCCGCCGGGGCGCGCATCTCGATGACCACCGGTACGGAGAACATGGACTGGGTGGCCGCGGCGCTGAAGCGGATCGTCGAGTTCACCCAGGCCGGCGGTGAGATCAACATCGTGGTCGCGGGCATCAACGTCGGCGCGCAGCCGTACTGGAACGCCGAGGCGACGATGCTCATGCACACCAAGGGCATCCTGGTGATGACGCCCGACTCGGCGATGGTGCTCACCGGCAAGCAGTCGCTCGACTTCTCCGGTGGCGTGTCCGCCGAGGACAACTTCGGCATCGGCGGCTACGACCGGGTGATGGGGCCGAACGGGCAGGCGCAGTACTGGGCGCCGAACCTGACGGCCGCGCGGGACGTGGTGATGTCGCACTACGACCACACGTACGTCGCGCCCGGTGAGAACGCGCCCCGGCGGGCGGTCACCACCGACCCCATTGACCGCGACATCTCCGACTTCCCGCACGACGTGGCGGGCAGCGCCTTCCGCACCGTCGGGGAGATCTTCTCCGTCGAGCACAACCCGGACCGCAAGAAGCCGTTCGACATCCGTACGGTGATGCGGGCCCTCTCCGACCAGGACCACCCGGTGCTGGAGCGTTGGGCGGGCATGGCGGACGCGGACACCGCTGTCGTGCAGGACATCCACCTCGGCGGCATCCCGGTGTGCCTGCTCGGCATCGAGTCCCGGTCGGTGCCGCGGCACGGCTTCCCGCCCACCGACGGCCCGGACACCTACACGGCGGGCACGCTGTTCCCCCGTTCGTCGAAGAAGGCGGCGCGGGCGATCAACGCGGCCAGCGGCAACCGGCCCCTCGTGGTGCTGGCGAACCTGTCCGGCTTCGACGGCTCACCCGAGTCGATGCGCAAGCTGCAACTGGAGTACGGCGCCGAGATCGGCCGGGCGATCGTCAACTTCCGCGGACCGATCGTCTTCTGTGTGATCTCGCGCTACCACGGCGGCGCGTTCGTGGTGTTCTCCAAGGCGCTGAACCCGAACATGACAGTGCTCGCCCTGGAGGGCTCGTTCGCCTCGGTGCTCGGCGGCGCCCCCGCCGCCGCTGTGGTGTTCTCCGCCGACGTCAACGCCCGCACGGCGGCCGACCCCCGGGTCCGGGACCTGGAGGCGCGTGCCGCCGCGGCGGCCGGCACCGAACGCGCGGCGCTGACCGCGGAGCTCGACGAGGTGCGCTCGTCGGTGCGCGCCGAGAAACTCGGCGAGGTGGCCACGGAGTTCGACCGGGTGCACAACATCCAGCGCGCCGTCGAGGTCGGTTCGGTCGACGCCGTGGTCCGCGCCGCCGAACTGCGTCCGCGCATCATCGAGGCCATCGGGGCTCACCTGGGGTAGGCGCGGCGGGACGGAAACGGGGCGACGGTCCGGGCTCGCCTCGGCCACAATGGGCGCCGTGCAGAGATCAACACAGCGGCTGCTCGACGACCTCGACGTGCTGTCGTACCCCGAGCGGATGGCGACGTTCGCGCGCCGAACCCGTGACCTCAGCACCACCGGCGAACTGCCGGTGGTGCTGAGTGATCTGCGCGCCGGGACGACGTACCACCGCTTCCTCGCGGTCACCGCCAGCCAGATCGTCGGCGACCACGCCGCGGTGCGGTTGGCGCTGGACGACCCGGACCGCGCGATCCGGGCCGTTGCGGTGAAGGCCGGCCTGCGCACCGGTTGGCTCGCCGGCGCCGACCTGCTCGCGCTCGTGCTCGACGCGCCGGCGGACCTGCGCGGCCTGGTCTACCGCTCGCTGCGGCACCTACGCCGATCGGCGATCGCGGACGGGCTGGTCGACGGGGTGTGGGAGCGCTTCGGTGCCGCCGAGACGGCCGCCCTGCTGCCGGCCTGCGGTCCGGACACCGTCCGCCGGCTGCTGCCGGCCGTCGCGCACACGGTGCCCGGGTGGGTGCCGCTGGCCCGCCGTCACGGCGAGGTGCTGCTGGAGCACGCCGAAGCGGTGTTGCCCGGTCTCGGGCCGCGCGAGCGGGCGCACTGGTGGAAGTCCCACTCCCGAGGTGTCCTCGTGGCCGGTCGGGATCAGCCGCACCGCGCGCTGACGCTGCTCGACAGCTATGCCCCGACCGATTACCTCCCCGGCGACCTGACCGCCTACGGTCCGCTCGCCGCCGCCTCCCCGCACCGGGTCGTGGCGTTGCTGACCGCCCCGACCCGGGCGGGCTGGGTGCCCTACCAGTCAATGCCGCCGGCGCTGCTGCGCCGGTTGGGTCGCCTGCCGGACGCCGAGCTGGTCCCGCTGGGCCGGCGGGTACGCGGCCACAACGACTCGTTGGAGCGGCTGTTGGCGGCTGTCGCACCGGCGCGTCGAGGCGCGCTCTACGACGCGGTCCACGCGGAGGTGGAGACCGCCGCCGACATCCCGGGCCTGTCGCTGATGGACGTGCTGCCCCGCGCCTGGCAACGGCGGGAGGCCCGCCGGGTGCTCGCCCTGGACCGGGTCCGCCACGACGCGGCGGCGGTACGCTCGTGGAGTTCCTTCCTGCCCTGGCCGGAGGCCCTCGCGGCGCTCGGCCCGGCGCTGGGCGCGGCCGACGCGCAGGACCGTGCCGTCGCGTACGAGCTGCTGCTGGCCGCCGCGCGACGCAGCGGAGACCCCGTGGCGGTGGCCGAGGCGGTGGCCCGGCTGGGTCGGCTGCGCAACGAGCAGGACCCGGTCCGCGCCGCGGCCCTGACCGCCCTTGCCGGCCTGTCCCGGTCGCTGCGCGCGGACTCGGTCGAGGTGCTGACCCAGCTCACTGTCGACGCCACGACCACGCGCGACGCGTCGAGCCGGACCCTGGCCGCACTCGGCGGACTCGCCGTCGCGGTGCTGGCCCAGCACCACGACGACCCGGCCCTACTGGGCTGGGCGCTGCACACCCTCGACCGACTCTTCGGTGGCCACCGGCTCCCCCCACTGCCCCGGCTCGACGAGACACTGCGCCACGGCCAGGAGGAAGTGGTCTTCGCCCGGCTGCGGCAGTGGATCGAGGCGGGGATGGCCCGCGGGCTGTGCACCGAGCTGTTCGCGGTGACCCGGGCCCTCGGACGGCGGGCCTGGCGGCTGCCCCCGCTTCACGAGCTGCTGCGCCGGGCGGGAACGCCGGGCACTGTCAGCGTCGTCGTCCGTGAAGCCGTCGAGCTGTGGCTGGCCGACCCGACCACCCGGGCGCAGCGGGTCGAGCAGGTGCTGGCCCGCGACCTGTCCACGATCACCTTCCCCACGGTGTGGCGGACGGTCAGCACACGGCGTACCGACCTGCTCGACCGGGTGCTGCTCGGCCCACCGCCCAGCGGCGCGTTCCTGACAGCCGGCACCCGCTGGATTCCCGGCCCGGCCGAGCACGCCGAGCGGTGGCTGCCCCGGCAACAGCAGGCCTACGTGCGCCTGCTGGCGCAGGTCACCGCCGACGCCGGCACGCCGCGACACGGCCGCACCGCCGCCATCCGGGCCGCGGCGCCGATCCCCGGCACCGGACGCGACGTGGTGCTGCGCTACACCGGATCCGCTGACGTCACACTCGCCGAGGCGGCCCTCGGCGCACTGCCGTGGACCGACCAACCGGCCGAGGCGCTGCCGCTGTTGCTCGCGCACGCCGACGACGATCGGGCCCGGGTCGCCCTGTACGCGGCCGGCCGCGCAGCCCGGTTCATCCGACCGAGCGACCTCTTGACGCCGCTGTCCCGGGTGGCCCTCGGCCGGGGCAAGGTGACCAGCCGCAAGGCCGCGCTGCGGCTCCTCGGTCGGTTCGGCCCGCCGGCGGCGATGCCGGTGCTGTTGACCGCCTGGCAGCAGCCCGACCAGCACCGCGACGTCCGGGTGGCGATCGTCGCCGCGGCCCGGCAGCGGCTGTCGGCCGCGGAGAGCTGGGTGATCCTCGAAGCGGCGGCCACCGGCGGTCGCGAGGCGGCGCTGGCCGCCCTGGCTACCCAGCCCGAGGAAATCGCCGGCCCGTACCGGCCCCGCTACGGCACCCTCGTGGCCCGGGCCTGCGCGAGCCCGGACCGTGACGTGACCCGCTCCGCCTGGCCCCGGATGGCGCGGTGGCTGCCCTGGGCACCGGAGGTCAGCGACCTGGTCACGGCGGCGCTCACCGACCTCAGCGCCGACTCGGCCTGGCCGTCGGTCTACCCGATGATCGAGGCGCTGCTCGACCATCCGGATCGGCCCGAACGCGACGTGCTCGCCGCCGCCCTGCGGACCCTGGTCGGCAGCGACGACGCCGACCCGGACGACGGTGGCCCGCACGCGGACCGCCCGGCCCGGCGGCGGATCAGCGCCATCGTGGACCATGCGGGGCACTGGGCGTGGTCCGCCGAGTCGCACCGCGACCGGGCGCCGGCTCGGGCGGCGGCCCGCCAACTGGGACAGCACCCGCCGTACGTCGCCGCGGCGGCCACCCTGTTGACCGCGTTGCTGCGGCTCAGCGGCACCACCGCGGAGCAGCTCACCGCCGACGTGGTCGAGATCGCCGAGCTTGTCGAGGGACGGCCGGCGCTCGCCGCCCGGCTGGCCGACCTGCTCAGCCAGCGGACGGCGCGGTGGTCCACGGTGGCGCCCGATCCGGACCTCGTGTTCGCCACGGCCCGCACCCTCGCCGCGCGCGGTGAGGCCACCACCGGCCTGTTCGCGGTGGCCCTGGTGCACGAGGGCAGGGCGCGCGGCTGGGCAGAGCCCTGGCGGGACCTGCTCCGGTCGCTACGGGAGCACCCGGTCGCCGACGTCCGCGACGGTGCCCTCGACATCTGCATGGCGCCAACCTGACGTCGGGTGCGCCGTCCGACGGCCCGCCAGCACGCCGGGCGCGTCGTCCTCACCGTGCGCCGGCCGCTCCTCGATCCACCCTCAACCGCTTCGCCGGGTACGGATCGGGCCGCCGTCGGCCTGCCAGGCCGAGACGAGATCCTCGCGAGCCCGGGCGACCCGCGAGCGGATCGTGCCGACGGGGCACTGGCAGACCTCGGCGGCCTCGGCGTAGGAGAGGCCGAGCAGGTGCGTGGCGACGAACGCCTCGCGACGCTCCCGGCTCAGACCGCCGATCATCTGTTGCAGGGCGACACCCTCGTCGGCGCCGACCGTGATCGCACCGGCGGCCTCGGCCGCGGCTTGCCAGTCCGGCACCGAGGCCAACCGGGGCCGGGCGACCGCCGTCCGGACGTGATCCACGGCCACACGCCGCGCGATGGTGAACACCCACGTACGCGCCGACGAGCGGCCGGCGAAGCCGGGCAGGTTGCGGAAGGCCCGCAGGAACGTCTCCTGGGTCAGGTCGTCGGCCTCACCCGGCCCGGCCAGGTGCGACAGGAACCGCCAGACCTGGTCCTGTAGGGCCCGGACGAACGCCGTGGCGGCCTGCCGGTCGCCCCGGCCCGCCTCCTGCGCCCACCGGGTCACCTGATCGTCGTCAGCGACGCCGTCGCGCACAGACCACCGTCCTGGTTGCCATGGGCGCTCCTCCATGCCGAGATGCCGTCGTCGGATCGCGCCGCTGCGCCGCGCACTCTGGTGGTCGGCGGCCGGGCCGGGAAAGTTCCCGGGCCTGCCCCGCCCGACTGATTTTCCGGCGGTCAGACTTGGCCGGAACAGCACCCACCGACCATCCGACTGTCGATTCAGACCACTACGCGGTCGGGGCGGGACGGACCCGGCGGGCCAGGGCCGCGGTGGGCTGACTCGAAGACGGCGTGCGCACCTAACGAATAGCTGACATGCGGCGACCAGGCTGGCTGGCATGCGAAATGCGAAGGTGAAAATGATCGGCCTGGCGGTCCTGCTGCTGTCGCTCGCGGCCTGCGGCGGCGACTCGGAGGGGTCGGGGCCGCAGGTGGCCGCGATCCCGGGCGGAACCATGTCGGCGAGCCCCGACCCGGCGGGTTCGACCGGCGGCGCCGACCGCCAACTCCCCCTCGGTGCGACCAAACAGGAGGTCGACCGCCTCTACGGCGCCTATTACGCCTGCTGGACGCAGCATGGCGTGCCATCGGCACCGGCGGCGGACGGAGACGGCGGTCCGTTGCTCAGTTACAAGATGGACGAGAAGAAGTATCAGCCGGCCGTGGACGCGTGCGCCGACAAGGAGCCGCTGGGCGCTCCGGAGCTCGACCCGCACCAGAACCCGAACTTCGCCGACGACCTCCGCGAGCAACTGCAGTGCGTCAGGAGCCACGGCCTGTCAATGGAGATCCGGCAGCCGGGCACCGACAACGCCGGCATCTGGGTCGCGCCGGAGACGAAGGCCAACCTCGAGAAGGCGAACAGCGACGCGGGGCTGGAAATCCAGCGTCAGTGCGAGATCTCGGCCTTCACGGCGAAGTGACCGACCGTGCGGACGAAAACCCTCATCACCATCGTTGCCGGCGCGCTCGCGTTGGGCGGCGTGGTCTTCGCCGTCCACGCCAGCGGCGACCCTGACTCCCCGACCGCCCCGCCGGCCGCGTCCAGGGTGGCCACGGCCGAGGTGGTCCGGACCGACCTCTCCGACTACTGGACCGAGAGTGGCACGGTCGGCTACCGCAAGCAGCGCACCCTGCGCGGCGTCGCGCCCGGGGTGCTCACCTGGCTGCCCCAGCCGGGCAGGACCATCGCCCGAGGCGACACTCTGTACAGATCCGGCGACCGGCCGGTGACCCTCTTCTACGGGTCCTCGCCGATGTTCCGCGACATCGACGTGGTCGGCATGGTTGGCCGCGACGTCAAAGTGCTTGCCGACAACCTCCGGGCGCTCGACTACCGGATCGGGCAGCAACCCGCGCCGGGAACCCGGGTCACCGTCCAGGGCGGGTCGGCGCCGAACGCGGCTGGCCAGGGTACGGACGGGGATGCTGGCAAGCCCGGGTCGCCTTCACCGCCGGCGGCATCCGGCACGAAGGCGTACCAGACCGTGTTGACCAGCCAGGACGCTGTCTTCACCCCAGCGCTCAAGGACGCCGTGCGACGCTGGCAGGCGGCCAAGGGGATCCGTCCGGCCACCGGCACCGTGACACTGGGCGACATACTGGTGCTGCCCGGCGCGGTGCGGGTGGGCGTGGCTTCGGCGCAGCTCGGCGACGACGCCACCGGCAACCTGATGGCGATCAGCGATCAGACCAAGGCCGTTACCGTCGAGATCGACGCGAGCCGGGCCGACGACATCCGTGCGGGGCAGAAGGTGCAGATCACTCTCCCGGACAGCTCGCACACCGGCGGCACCATCAACTCGGTGAGCAGCAACGTCCAAGCCGGCTCGTCGGACGGCGGCGACCCGGGCTCGGAGAGCCCGAAGGTGCAGGTCGTCGTCGCGGTGGACAATGCCTCGGCGATCCAGAACATCAGCTCGGCCACCGTCGAGGTCCGGTTCACCGGCACCACCGCGCACGACGTGCTCGCCGTTCCGGTCGGCGCACTGCTCGCGCTCAGCAGCGGTGGCTACGGCGTCCAGATCTCCGAGGGCGCCCTGACCGCGGTGGAGGTGGGCCTCTTCGCCGACGGCATGGTGCAGATCACCGGTACGGGCATCACCGCCGGCACCCGGGTGGTGACGACGTCGTGACCACGGTGCTGGAGATCGATAACGCCACCCGGCGCTACGGCGAGGACGTGACGGCGCTGCGCGACGTCTCGTTGCGGATCGACGCTGGCGAGTTCGTGGCCATCCTGGGGCCATCCGGGTCGGGAAAGTCCACCCTGCTCAACATCATGGGCACGCTGGACCGGCCCACCGAGGGCCGGGTGCTGATCGGCGGGCGTGACGTCACCACCATGTCCGACCGGCAGCTCTCCAGCCTGCGCGGCCGCTGGCTGGGCTTCGTGTTCCAGCAGTTCCATCTCACCGATGGGCTGACCGCGACCGAGAACGTCGCGACTGGCCTGCTCTACGCCGGCGTACACCGCCGTCACCGTCGGGCGCTGGCCCTGGCAGCACTGGAGCGGGTCGGCCTGGCGCACCGCGCCGACCACCACCCGCAGGCGCTCTCGGGCGGCGAGCGCCAACGGGTGGCGATCGCCCGGGCGCTGGTCAACCGGCCCGCGCTGGTGTTGGCCGACGAGCCGACCGGGGCACTCGACATGGCCACCGGCTCGGCCGTGCTCGACCTGCTGATCGAGCTGAGCCGGGGCGGGACCACAATCGCGCTGATCACTCACGATCACGAGGTGGCCGCCCGGGTGCCCCGACAGATCCGCATCCTGGACGGCCGTCTGGTGTCCGACTCCGCGGCGGGCGGTGCGTCGGCATGAGGCGTACCCATCAAGCGGCGAGAGTGGACCGGGACGCCGCGCCGGTCCGTTTGGCCCCGGCCGACCTGGTCGGTCTGGGTCTGCTCGGCATCCGCACGCGCACGGCGCGAGCCGCGCTGTCGGCGCTCGGCATCGCAATCGGCATCGCCACCCTGGTCCTGGTCACCGGGATTCCCGCGTCGAGCCAGCGGGCGCTCGAGGAGAAGCTGGCCGCCCTGGGCACCAACCGACTACAGGTCACACCGGCGCCCAACCGCGAGCCACCGGTCAAGCTGCCCGTCGAGTCGGTGGACATGGTGTCCCGGATCGCCCCGGTGACGGTGGCGAGCGCGACCGCTGACTTCGGGCTGAACGTCGCCCGCTCCGAACGGACCGGCCCTGGCGACTACAACGCAATCGCGGTTGTCGCCACCAGGACGAACCTGCTCGCGGCGATCGACGGCCGGGTACATTCCGGACGTTTCCTGGATTCCGCGATGGAGCGCCTGCCGACCGTGGTCCTCGGCTCGGTCGCCGCCCAGCGGCTCGGCTTCACCACCGTCGACCTTTCCCAACCGGTCCAGGTCCACCTTGGCGGGCAGCGGTTCAGCGTGATCGGCATCCTCGACCCGGTGCCCCTCGCGCCCGAGATCGACCGCTCGGCGATGATCGGCTGGGAGGCGGCCGGCCGCTGGCTGCGCTTCGACGGGCACCCGACCCGACTCTATGTGCAGACCACCGACGCCCAGGTGGCGGCGGTGCGCTCGGTCCTGGCCGCCACTGCCAACCCGGAGCACCCGAGCGACGTACTTGTCAGTCGCCCCTCGGACGGGCTCGCTGCCAAGCAGGCGGTGCGGCAGACCTTCAGCTCGCTGCTGTTCGGGTTGGCCGGGATCGCGTTGCTCGTCGGCGGCATCGGGGTGGCCAACACGATGTACATCTCGGTGCTGGAGCGCCGTCGCGAGATCGGCCTTCGCCGGGCTCTGGGCGCGAACCGGGGCCAGGTGCGCATCCAGTTCGTCACCGAGTCGATCGTGCTGTCGGCGCTTGGCGGAACAGCCGGGGTGTTGGCCGGCGCGGTGGCCGTCGCGGGCTATGCCACCCTCCAGCGCTGGCCGGTGACCATTCCACCGGCGGCGGTCGCCGCCGGGCTGGGAGGTGCGCTGGTCATCGGGGTGTTGGCCGGGGTCTATCCGGCGATGCGGGCGGCCGCGCTCGACCCCACCGAGGCGCTGTCCAGCGGCTGAGCCGCCGTTAGGAATCTGTCAGGTCGGGCCGGGAATCGGTTCGGTGCCGCACCGGCGACCTATCATCGCCGGCATGTGTGCGATGGTCCTGGTCGCTGACGACGATCTGCGGCACGCGGAGGGAATCCGCCGCTATCTCGTGGCCGCCGGCCACGAGACGATCGTGGTGCACGACGGGCGGGCGGCGCTGGACGCCGCCCGCCGGGACCGGCCCGACCTGCTGATCCTGGACGTGATGATGCCGGGACTGGACGGCTTGCAGGTATGCCGCACGCTGCGGCGGGAGTCGGACGTCCTGGTGCTCATGCTCACCGCGCGCAGCGCCGAGAGTGACCTGTTGCTCGGACTGGAACTCGGCGCCGACGACTACCTGACCAAACCGTTCAGCCCGCGGGAACTGGTGGCGCGTACCCGCACCCTGCTGCGCCGCGCGTCCCGGGGCGCACCCGAATCCACCGCTCGGGGCATCCGGCAGACCGGTCGGATCACCGTCGATCCGGTCGGACACCACGTGACGGTCGACGGCGAGCGGATCGAGTGCACCCGCGGCGAGTTCGCCATCCTGGCCGCCATGTCCGAGCAACCGGACCGGGTCTTCACCCGTGCACAACTGTTGCACCACACCCGTGGCCTCGACCGCAGCTCGACCGAACGCACCATCGACGTACACGTGATGAACCTTCGCCGCAAGATCGAAGACGACCCGAGACGTCCCCAGCAGTTACTCACCGTGCACGGTGTGGGTTACAAGCTGGCTCCGGGCCCGACGCCGTGAGAGAGGACCGGGTGCCGCTGCGGCACAGCCTGGTGACCCGGCTGCTGGTCGCCTCCGTGGTGATCGCGCTGGCCGCGATCTCGGCTACCGCCTGGCTGGCGGCGACGACCACCACCCGCGCGATCAACTACGAGCAGGGCGGTGCAGTCGCCGACGAAAGAGCCGTCTACCAGGCGCTGGTCGGCTACGCCGCCACCCACCACGACTGGTCCGGGGCCGCCGACCTGGTCCACTCGCGCGCCGCCGAGCTGGGCCGGCGCATCACGCTGACCACCGACGACCACAAGATCATCCTGGATTCGCAGGCCGGACCCGCGCTGCGGAACATCCGCCCCTCGGCCGTGGTGGATCCGCTCCAGGTCGACCTGGGCCTGACCGGCGGCGCCGAGCACATCGATGAGCGGGCCATCGGACCCTACGTCGTGCCGACCGAAGACCGGTACGTGCTGAGCGAGGTGGCCAAGAACACGCTGACCTGCTTCCACAAGGTGGGCTACGACGGTGTCATCGAGGTCGCGAAGACCGGCCGCCCGAGCGTCGTCCTCACCACCGTCCGCGCTGAGGCCGAGCGGCCACTGACCCGGTCCGTGACCGAGAGCTGTGGGTTCGAGCTCGACAGCCTGGTCAGTCCCGCCGAGAAGAAGGCACTCCAGACGCTGACCACCTTGACCGCCCGCTGTCTCAGCCTGGGCGACCGCGCCTCTCAGTTGCGCATCACGCCGACCTTCACGGCATATCTCGGCGATTCGGCGGTTGTCCGGACCGCGCACGAGGACACCGAGGTGAAGCCGCCGTCGCTGCTCAAGCCCGCCGGGCCGGCCGGCGTCGTGCAGGGCTGCATCGAATCAGGGCGCAGGACCCAACTCCGACCGTACGTGGCGCCCCGCGCGCTGCTGTTCGTCACCGCGCCCGGCACCGGCCGCACCACGCTGAGCCTGTCCGACGGCAGCATCGGACGCATCGTGGCGGTCACCGGCGCGGTCCTGCTGGCCACCGTCGCGGCGACCGTACTGGTGGGGCGGCGCCTGGTGCGGCCGCTGCGCGACCTCGCCGTCGCGGCCGACCTGCGCACGCCCGCCCCGGTGTCCGGCCGCGACGAGATCGGCCGGTTGGCGCGCGCCCTGAACGACTCCGCGCAACGCCGGGAACGGGCCGAGGCGCAACGTCGCACCATGGTCAACGATGTGGCGCACGAGCTGCGTACCCCCCTCAGCAACATCCGTACCTGGCTGGAGGCCGCCCAGGACGACTTGGCCCCAACCGACGCCCAACTGCTGGCGCTGCTGCACGAGGAGGCGCTGCTGCTCCAGCACATCATCGACGACCTCGGCGACCTGGCGGCCGCCGACGCGGGCACGCTGCGGGTCAACCCGGAGCCGACCGACCTGCGGGACGTGCTCACGCACGTGGTCGACAGCCACCGCGGCGGCGCGCTCGCGGCCGGGGTGCACCTGGAACTCACCGTCGCGGGAGACCCGGTGGTGCGAGCCGATCAGGTGCGCCTGCGACAGGTGGTCGGCAACCTGATCTCAAACGCCATCCGGCACACCCCGTCCGGCGGTTCGGTGACGGTCGGCGCGAACGGCACGACCATTTCGGTACGGGACACCGGCAGCGGCATCACCGCGGCCGACCTGCCGAGGATCTTCGACCGTTTCTGGCGGGCCGACGAGTCGCGCAGCCGGGTGACCGGCGGTAGCGGGCTCGGCCTCGCGATCGCCCGCCACCTGACCGAGGCACACGGCGGCACGATCGAGGTGGAGAGCGAGCCGGGCCGGGGCACGCTCTGCATCATCCGACTGCCCGACCACGCTGGCTGAGACGGGCGTTGATCGACTCGGAATCCCGGAAATCGGGGTGTTCCAGTAGCGTCGACACCCTGAGTTCCTTAAACCGAGTAGATCACCGGCCGGGTGGCCGGGTGCCGCCGCGTCGACCCGCGCCGGCGGTGGAGGGCCGGTGGGCGATGCGCGGAGCCCGCACCGCCGAGGAGTTGCCGGACCCCGGACGGAAGTCCCGGGCCGCGCTGGCCACCATCTCGTCGGGATCGCGGACGAGGGCCTGCCGGATGTGCGCCGGAACGATCTCGGAGGTCGCCATCGCCAGACGGACCTGCACCGAGCGGTCCTCCAGCAGGCGCGTCAGGTCCGCCTCGTCCAACTCGACAGCACGCACCAGCGCGACGCGGACGTCGACCACCGGGTCCGCGGCGAGCGCGCTGCGCTGCGCGGCGGTGGTCCGCGGGTTGCGGGCCAACCCCTTGCGTACGCGTGCGGTGCGATCGGCCAGCAGGGCGGTGATCGTGTCCGGGTCGTGGGTGTGGCTGGCGAGTCGTTCCCGTACCTCGGGTGAGACGTCGTCGACAAGCTTGGCGGCCAGCTCCGGCTCCAGGTCCCGGCGCTCCGCGAGGAGACCGCGCAGCTCCTTGTCCGATGCCTCGGACATGACCCGGCGGATCGACTCGTCACAGGCGGGGTTGCTGCCGACCGCCCAGCGGATCCACCGGTCGGCGTCCTTGACCAGACGCATGAGGTTGGCGATCGAGGCCGAGGGGTTGCTCGCCACGGCCTCGCGCACCTGACGATCATGGTCCCGGGTCAGCGGCCGCAGGGCCTGCGCGGGCGCGTCGGCCCGGGCGGCGACCGCCTTGCGGACCACGGCCGACGGGTCGGAGGCCAGGTCGATGAGTGTCATCTGCGGCGTGCTGGGGTCCTGGGCGAGCGCGAGCCGCGCGTCAGCGTCGCCACCGATCGGACGGTGGTCGGTGACGTCGGACCCGCTGCGACGGTCGGGCTCGCCGACGTCCTGCTGTTTCCCCATGCGCGCAATCATGTCACGCGCCGCTGGGGCCCTCAGGAGACGACCGCCCCTGGTTCCGCCGGTGCGGGTGCGGAGCTGACCTGGGCGGGCAGTCGCAGGCCGGACATGCCGCCGTCCACCGGGAGCGAAGATCCGGTCACCGACGCGGTCGCCGGCGACGCGAGGTAGACGACGGCGGCGGCCACCTCGTCGGCGGTCACCAGCCGCCCCGTGGGCTGGCGGGACGCGAGGTGCCGTTTCTCCGCCGTCGGGTCGGCCGCGCCGGCCAGCAGGCGTGCCACCCAGGGCGTGTCCACGGTGCCGGGGGCGACACAGTTGACCCGGACCCCCTCGGTCACCAGGTCGGCGGCCATGGCGAGGGTGAGGGCGTGCACGGCGCCCTTCGACGCCGAGTACAGGGCGCGCTGGGGCAGCCCGACGGTCGCCGCGATCGAGGAGATGTTGACGATCGCCGCGGACGACGACCGGCGCAGGTACGGCAGGGCGACCGCGCTCATCCGGGCCACCCCGGCGACGTTGACGTCGAGCACTCGGCTCCACGCCTCGTCGTCGTTGTCCTCCACCGTGCCCACGGCGGAGATGGCGGCGTTGTTGACCAGGATGTCGATGCCGCCGAACGCGTCGGCGACCGAGGCGACGGCCGCGCCGAGGGAGGACCTGTCGGCCACGTCCGCCCGGACGCCGCACACGCGCGGGTCCTCGGGGAGCCCCGACAGGTCCAGGTCCAGGACGCCCACCCGGGCGCCGGCGGCCAGGAACGCCCGCACACAGGCGTGGCCGATCCCCGAGCCACCTCCGGTCACCACCGCCACCAAGCCGTCACACCGCATGCTTCTCTCCCCTCCCGAGCCAGTCCTCCGAGTCGACCCGCACCGCGGTCAGGCGGCGTGCAGCGTGTTGCGCTGCCGGCCGAGACCGTCGATCTCGACCTCCATCACGTCGCCGGCGGCCAGGTACGGGAACCGGCCGGAGAGCGCCACCCCCTGCGGCGTACCGGTGTTGATGACGTCGCCCGGGTCCAGGACGGTGTACTGGGACAGGTGCCAGACCAGGTACGCCACCTCGAAGATCATGTCCTTCGTGCTGGAGTCCTGACGGGGCTCGCCGTTGACCCAGGAGCGCAGCCGCAGCGCCTGCGGGTCGTCGATCTCGTCGGCAGTGACCAGCCACGGGCCGAGCGGTTGGAACGTCTCGCAGGACTTGCCCTTCGACCACTGGCCACCGGAGACGGCGAGCTGGAAGTCGCGCTCGGAGACGTCGTTCGACAGCGCGTACCCGGCGATGTGCCCGAGAGCGTCGGCCGGCGAGGCGAGGTAGCGGGCCTGACGGCCGATCACCACCGCCAGCTCCACCTCCCAGTCGGTCTTCGTCGAGCCGCGCGGGATCAGGACGTCGTCGTACGGGCCGACGACGGTGTTTGGCGCCTTGTAGAAGATGATCGGGGCGCTGGGTGGCTCGGCGCCCGACTCGGCGGCGTGCGCGGCGTAGTTCTGCCCGACGCAGAGGACGACACCGGGACGGGCGATCGGCGCGCCGACCCGCTGACCGGTGACGTCGATCTCGGGCAGGTCGGTGGCCTCGCGGACACGCTGGACGCCGTCTCCGCCGAGGAACTCCGCGTCGATGTCGGCGGTCAGCGACGAGAGGTCGAAGTGTCGCCCGTCGACGTGCAGGACTGGTCGTTCCCGCCCGACGGGCCCGACGCGCATGAATCTCACGAACCATCCTCCGGTGCCTGGTGGCGGCAGAGTCATTTCCGATAGGATCTTGCTTCGCCAGTGTGTACTCGCTCACACCAACACAGTCAAGGCGGGTCGACGCCGCCATGCGGATAGCCCTCTTCATCACCTGCGTCAACGACATCGCCTATCCGGCGACCGGCATCGCGGTCACCCGCATCCTGCGCCGGCTCGGCCACACCGTCGACTTCCCGACGGGCCAGACCTGCTGCGGGCAGATGCACGCCAACACGGGCTACCGGGCCGAGGCGATGCCGCTGGTGCGCAACTACGTCGACGTCTTCGACGGGTACGACGCCGTGGTCGTGCCGTCCGGGTCCTGCACCGCGATGATCCGCGACCAGTACCCGCGGCTGCATTCCCCGGCCACGTCGGTGGCCGCCCGCACCTACGAGCTGTCCGAGCTGCTCGTCGACGTCCTCGGCGTCACCGACGTCGGCGCCGAGTTTGCGGAGACGGTGACCTACCACCCCACCTGCCACGGCCTGCGGCTGCTGCGACTGGGTGACCGGCCCCTGCGACTGCTGCGGGAGGTGCGCGGGATCGACCTCGTGGAGCTGGGCGACGCCGAGGAGTGCTGCGGCTTCGGCGGCACGTTCGCCCTCAAGAATCCGGACGTCTCCACCGCGATGCTCACCGACAAGTGCGCCCGGGTCGGTGAGACCGGAGCCCGGGTGCTCGCCGCCGCCGACAACTCCTGCCTGGCGCACATCGGTGGCGGCCTCGACCGCCACCGGTCGGGCGTACGGGCCCTGCACTACGCCGAGATCCTCGCCGCGACGGGGGCCACCTCGTGACCGGGCCGGCCGCACCGGCCACCGGAGGCGGACGGATCCGTACGCCACTGCCCTTCCCCACCATGGCCAAGCCGGCCGTCGCCGACACGCAACTGCGGGCCAACCTGCACCGGGCCACCCGCACCATCCGCGCCAAGCGCGCCCGGGTCGTCGACGAGGTGCCCGACTGGGAGGCTCTGCGGGACGCCGGTTCCGCGATCAAGGCGGACGTCCAACGGCGGTTGCCGGAGCTGCTGGAGCAGTTCGAGGCGTCCGCCACCGCTGCCGGCGCCACAGTGCACTGGGCGCGGGACGCGGCCGAGGCCTGCCGGATCGTTGTCGCGTTGACCCGGGCCGCCGGGGCCGACGAGGTCGTGAAGGTCAAGTCGATGGCCACCCAGGAGATCGAGCTCAACGAGGCCCTGGAGGCGGCCGGGATCGCCGCGTACGAGACCGATCTGGCGGAGCTGATCGTGCAACTCGGCGAGGACACCCCCTCGCACATCCTGGTGCCGGCGATCCACTACAACCGGACCCAGATCCGGGAGATCTTCCAGCGTCGCATGCCCGACGCGCCGGCCGACCTCAGCGACGAGCCGGCCGCCCTGGCCGAGGCGGCCCGCGCGTACCTGCGACGGCGTTTCCTCTCGGCCCGGGTCGCCGTGTCCGGCGCCAACTTCGCCATCGCCGACACCGGCACGCTGGTGGTCGTGGAGTCCGAGGGCAACGGGCGGATGTGCCTCACGCTCCCGGAGACGCTGATCAGCGTGGTGGGCGTCGAGAAGCTGCTGCCGACCTTCAGCGACCTGGAGGTCTTCCTGCAACTGCTGCCGCGATCCTCGACCGGCGAGCGGATGAACCCGTACACCTCGATGTGGACGGGCGTCACCCCCGGGGACGGCCCGCAGGCCGTGCACGTCGTCCTTGTCGACAATGGCCGGTCCGCGGTGCTGGCCGACCCGGTCGGGCGGCCGGCGCTGTCCTGCATCCGCTGCTCCGCGTGCCTCAACGTCTGCCCGGTGTACGAGCGGGCCGGCGGGCACGCGTACGGCTCGGTGTATCCGGGGCCGATCGGGGCGATCCTGTCGCCCCAGCTGACCGGCGTGGCCGACAACGCCTCCCTGCCGTACGCGTCGACGCTCTGCGGCGCCTGCTACGACGTCTGCCCCGTGAAGATCAACATTCCGGAGATCCTGGTCCACCTCCGCCAGCAGGCGCCGCACCCACGTGCGGAACGGGCCGCCATGCGCGTCCTGTCGTGGGTGATGCGCAGCCCCCGGCGCTGGGCCGCCGCCCTGCGGCTGGCCCGCACGGGCGCGGGCCCGCTCGGCGCGTACCGCGAAAGGCGCACCGGCGCTCGGACGCTGCGCCGGCTGCCCTGGCCCGCGTCGGCGTGGACCCGGTCGCGGGACCTGCCGCTGCCCGCGCCGCAGACCTTCCGGGAGTGGTGGGACAAGCAGTGAGCGCGCGTGACGAGATCCTGGCGCGGCTCCGGACGGCCCTGGCCGACGACCCACCGCCGGTGGCGGTGCCCCGCGGGTACCGGCGGGTCGACGACCGCCCCGACCTGGTCGAGGTGTTCGTCGACCGTCTGGTGGACTACCGAGCGACCGTCCACAGTGGCTTCGACGCCCTGGCCGGTCTGCTGGCCGAGGTCGACCGGCTCGCCGTCCCCACCGATGTCCCCGCCGGCTGGTTGACCGGCCACGCCGGGCAGCTGCGCCGCGACGCTCCCCCGCTGGCACCGGCCGAGCTCGACGCCGTGGACGCGGTCCTCACCGGTTGCGCCGTGGCGGTCGCCGACACGGGCACCATCATCCTCGACGCCGGCCCGACGCAGGGACGGCGAGCGCTCACCCTGGTGCCCGACCGGCACATCTGCGTCGTCCGCGCCGACCAGGTCGTCGGCCTGCTGCCGGAGGCGCTGACCCGGCTCGACCCACGCGCGCCCCAGACCTGGATCTCGGGCCCGTCCGCGACAAGCGACATCGAGCTGAACCGGGTGGAGGGGGTGCACGGCCCACGCCGGCTGGACGTCGTCCTCATCGGCGCCGACGACGACCCGACCGGCCGTTAGCTGACCGACCTGGCCCGCCGTCGCCGCCACACCACCAGCGCCCCGATCGCGACCAGCAGCGCAGCGCCGCCGAGGGTGGGAATCAGGACGCCGCGGCCCCCTTTCTCGCTGGCGTCCACCGCCGCCGCGTTGTTGGCCACCACCGGCGCGCCGGTAAGGGCCCAGTCGTGGGTGTCCGCACCCGTGCCGTACTCCGCGCGTTGTCCGTCGGGGCCGCTGGCCAGCGCACGGTACCCGGGATTGAGATCGGTCAGCATCCGCACCGCGACGGTGACCGTGTCGACCGGGACCGGACAGGTGTAGTCGATGATCGCGCCGGCACGTGCCAGGGCTTTCATCTCGGCCACCACCCCGGCACAGGGACGCCGGCCGTCGGCCACCGTGATCTGTCTGAGCAGATACGCCGAGAACCGCTCGGACGACGCGAGCACCGCGGGATCCGTCGTCTGGTAGTCGACCGCACCGTCGAGCAGGACGCGCTCGGGCGGCAGCAGACCCAGCGAGACGCCCAGCAGCGTCAGGTCGTCGGGGCCGCCGACGCGCCAGCGCACCCGTACGACCTCGGGCCGCTGGTCGTCGCGGGCGATGGAGACGATCTGCGGATCGCCGGACGGGTGCGCGCCCGCCGGGGTCGGCAGAGCGATGACGGACGCGGCGACGGCGAGCGTCGCCAGCGGAAGAGCGGTCACCACGCTTCGCCGACGACGTCTGGGTAGGTACAAGAAACGCTCCGGGCTTGCGGTTGCAGGACTCGCGCCCACCCTTCCGGGCCCACAGAAACGTGCAGGTCCGGGGGAATGTTCGGCATTGGGCGGCGACGTGAACAGTTCATTGATCAACTAGGCGAGCAGGCCCACGCGACGCAGAATCCGTCTACGGAGTCGCACGATGCCGAGTTTCCGGAGGCGTTTCTGGCGTTCATGCGGATCGACGCTGACTGTTGTGGCCCGACTGCGAATCGCAGGCCTGGCATCGCAGGCGGTCACCAGTCCAGCCCCGCGTCGATGGACACCTCGCCCGCCGACCGATATCCGTGAAAGCCACCGACCGCGGCGCCCAGCGTCAGACCGACGAGCCCGCCGATCCACCCGTCCGGCCACCCGAGCAGCCAGACGATCAACAGGACAATCGGATAGGTGGGGAGCGCTGTGAGCACCAGCCACCACACCGGGCCGATCATGAACGCGCCTTTGCCTATCCCTTCGAACGCGAAGCCCAAGACCGCCAACCCGACCGCCGTCCTGGCCAGCAGTCCGAGGATGGCGACGGTGACCGCCACAAGTACCCCCTGGACCAGACCGTTCGTTGCGTTGGGGAAGCGCTCCAGCAGCCACCCGCCGGCCGGAGTGACCTGGACGACAGCCAGCGGCATGGCGACAAGTATCAAGGGCACCGCCAACACCGCCACCCCGGCGACAGACCAGGCGACGCGCAGAACGGCGACGCCGAGTCCGCGTAGAACGCCCCGCACGTGCTCGATCGCGACAACGATGGGCCCCAGCCCGAGAAAGTACGCGGCGAGCGTGGCGCCGACCCAGCCGACGTAGCCCCCGCCGCCGCCGAACACCCACCCGGCCACGCCACCAACCGCCGACCCCAGCACGGCGCCAACCAACTCCGTCAGGTCGTGATGACGGTTGATCGGCGCTTCCGCTACTCGGCGCATCCGGGTCATCATGAACCGGGCTGTCAACTGCGTGACCGTCCGCGACAACCGGAGCTCCGAGCGGACCTGGCCTGATGGAACTGTGCGCGATCAGGAGCAACGGCGCATCGCCGAGCACCCGTTCCGGACGGCGCTCACAGGTCTGCGCGGTGTTCGGGACCAGACCTCGACGTGAACAGTTCGTTGTCACCTCGCCTGCCGTGCGGTCACCCATCGGCCCCGGGTGGTACACCGTGCTGTTCATCCTGGTCAGCGCGCCGCCACGGCATCAGACGGGGCATTGGATGCGGACCTTCGGACGCACGTTCCTCAGGTGTCCTGACGTGTGTCGGCGGACCTGCTCGTCCCAGACCTCCTGGTCGTAGTCCGGGTCCGATGGGACCGGCGGTCAACGCCTCCTGTCCCAGGAACTCCTTGAAGAGTCGGCAGAGGGTCGAGACGGCCTGCCTATGGTCCGTATCGCTGGCAAGGCGGTCCTCCGTGGCACCTTCACCGAAGGTCTCGGCCAGCACCAGCAGCGAGAAGGTAAGAGGGCTGCCGTGATGACGGTCGGACAACCACCGTTGGAACGCCGCCAGTTCGTCGCGACCACGCGCGAGGGCGAATCCCGTCAGCGCCGCGAACGCCCGCTCGTACCTGGGTAGCCCGACATACAGGCCCAGACGCTGATCCAAATGCCACAAGAACTCTTCCCAGGTCACTGTGGGGATTGTCCCGGACGCTCGACCGTCCAGTTGTGGACGAACGGCGGGCCGGCCGGATCGGGCTCTAAGCGAGGTCAGAGGGCCTGGTGGCGCGCTTCTTGACTCGGTTCGGATGGCATCGATGCGGTACTTCGCTGCTGTACTGCCGGCTTCGACAGCTCGGCCCCCCTGGTCCATCCGAGGAACCGGCGGTGCAGCGCGCCGGCCGGCGTCCAGGGCATGTCCTCGGTCGCCTGAACGAGGTAGGACCCGAGGTAGAGAGCCAGCGACACTGGAGCATCCGCGTACTCCGCCCGCAACTCCAGCCTCCGGGCCCGGCAGGGCCAGGGTAGGCCGCAGCCACCGCAGCTCCAGATAGGCATAACCGGGCCGTGGACGGTCACCGCACACCCGCCGGGAGGCCGCCGGTCATCGCCCGTGCCGGCGGGCTGGTCGACCAATCAACCTGCCAGCACGGGTACGGCGTGAGCCAGGCCCACCCTGTCCGGCAGTCGCTGCCAATGTCGCGCAACCCTCGGACGTGCACCGCGATGATCGCCTGCCGCTGCCCGCTACTCACTGCTCACCGTCGTGGGGCCAGTGGCCACGATGGATCGGAATCCGGTGCCGGGCACGGCAGGGCAAATCCGCTCCGCAGCGGCAGACATGCCGCCAGAGCCGCCACGACCACACCGGCCGATGCCTGCGGGCGAGAGTCAGCGCGGCGGCCGAGAGGTATTCGTCATACGAGACGCGTCGCATGGACCTCTCCCTCGTTCGAGCACGAGGACGACTTCCTGCCCTCAGCGCTGAGGGGACGCGGCGGCCAGGCGATACCCGGACCGCCCACCGCACCCCGTGAGCAAGAAGCTACGGTGGGTCGCGAGGCGGAATGGGTAAGGTTCCTACCCCTGGATCACGAGAGCAGCCCGACCTTGAGCGCAAGGTCGCGGGCATCGTCACGAGTGGAACGCGGGCCGTCGAGCAGGTCCACGGTGATCTGACGGGCGTACCCGTTGAAGCGGATCGTCTCCGGGGCCGACTCGTACGCCTGCCGGAGAGCCGTCACGGCCGCCTCCTTGTCGTCCTTGCCGTAGTGCGCCCGCGCAACCTCGATGAGATGGCGTGCCCGGCGAGGTCTCGACGGGATTGCCGCCAGATCATGACGGCGCGCCTGTCGCACCGCCTCACCGGACTTCTGCAACTCCACCGCCACGGTTACCGCATGAGCGCCCATGATCACCTGCGAGAACGACGTCTGCGGCTGGTAGAAGCCCTGCGGCAGGCGCTGCGCCACCCGATCCGCGCGGTCCCAGTACCGCCAGGCCCGGCCTTCCTCACCAGCACGGGCGGCGGTGTAGGCAGCCTCGAAGTTCAGCGCACCCCAGAGTGCCAACAGGTTCGTGTTCCCGTCGGCCGCGCGCGGCTCCAGCGCCGACAGGAGGTCCAGGGTCACCGCCATCGCGGTGTCCCAGTCGCCGGCATCCCGATGCACCTGGCACAGGAACCATCCCGCGCACGCCACCGCCTCCGGGTCGCCGGACTCCTGCGCCGCCACCATCGCTCGGTCAGCGACCCGCCACAACAACTCCGCAGCGGGTTGGTAGGCAAGGAACATCTGCGTCAGCCCGAGCGCCTCCGCCAACAGGGCCTGAGCCCGCCGGCGCTCATCGCCCTCGTACGCCAACGCGGCGCGCTGCACGTCGCGCAGCAGCCCCGGCAACAACCCACCCAACACCGTCCGGTGATCCGACGCCTGATGGCGTGCCCGCCATGCCGCCGCAAGCCGCTCCCCCAGGCTCGTCAACGACTCCGGGGAACCCTCGTCGGAAATTGCGAAGCGGTTCACCGCGTCCCGGACGGACGCCAGCGCCGGATGCTCCGGCCCGTTGACCACAGAAGATCGGGCACTCAACTCCCCGGCCAAGGCAGACACCTCGACCTTGAGAGCACGCGCTATGTGATCCAGCATGTGAATGCGCGGCGGCAGGATGCGATCGGTCTCCACTGCCTTTACCCACTCGGCGCTGCGCCCCACCAAGCCGCCGAGCACCGCGCGGGTCTTACCGGACCGCTCCCGGTAGACCTTCAACCGCTGCCCGAAAGTCAACTCCGGCAAGGAATCCATCCCGGACCTCCTCATAGCGCGGGATGCACCGTCGACGTCCAAGCCGCCGCGCCACCAACGCTACCGGCCTGCCTGCCGCCTCATAAGCCCTCACACGCCGTACGTTTCCACGTCGACAACCCGAGTCCGCGAACCCTCTTGCTTGCACATTCTGGACGCCTCGCGCAGGACGGTTCGCGCGGCGCCTAGCCTCTCCGACATGGAGCAACTGCGCGACCTTGGCATCCGGCTGGCGATGGACGAGCCGATCGGCGATGACCTGCCAATGGCGGCTGCTCATGCTCTGACCCGAGGCGTCGACTCTCCGAGCTTGCGTGAGCTAGCTGGCCTTTCGAAGGGCCAGTCGCGGGACGCCGTCGACCTGTTCCGGCAAGCCATGGATGAGCTGGGCTGTCCGGTCCCGGGCAAGAGCGGCGCGCGGCTATACCTCATGCACCAAGCGGCCGCGAACATCCTTGCCGGGAAGGGTGATCCTGAGGATCTGGCGCGCGAGATCTACTGGCACGCCTGCTACTCCGGACGGCCGGAGCTGCGAGAGGTCGGCGATCACTTCCTAAAGTTGTACGCCGGATGGGGCGCAACCTACAAGGAGCCGGAAGAAGCGGTGGCGGCCATGAAGGCAGCAGCGAGTTCCTTTCTCCGCCACTCCCCAGCCTGAGCGACCATCCACTACGGCGGGGCGGTCTAGAACGGCTAGACTCCTTGACCCCCGATCGAGCGCACCGGTGCTGCTGCGTGCGTCGTCACCCTCGGTACCCGCCAACCCGTGCCGCGTCCAGGCAAGGACATCCGGTTCTGCCGATGAGCGGATGCCCATCAAGTGCCACATTCTCACGTCAGCTGCCCGCACGGGTAAGGGAGGCCACACGCGATGCAGCGGAAGGGACGCGCTACCAGGCATTCCTTGGGAGAGGTATCAGTTCGGAGCGCGAAGACCCGCTAGCAGTAGTTTGCCGAGCCTTCGAATCAGCACAGCGCTTCTTTCGGGCGGCAGCGCCCGGAAGGAAGCGATCGCCAAGAGACCAGCTCGGACGTCTTCGACCGCGACACCTTCGCGGAGAACTCCCGCGGCGTGTGCCCGTCCGACGAGCGTTTCGAGGGCTGCTGCGTGCTCGTTCCGCTCCCGTCTGAACGCGAGTCCGGCTTCGTGTGATCCGAGCAGCGCCTCGTTGAGCCCTCGGTCCTGCATCTGCCGGTCTGCGAACCGCAGAATGGTGCCGGAGAGCGCCCGCCACGGATCAGGATCCACCAGCGCCTGACGCATCTCGGCACTGCACACAGCGACCCGCTCGGAGAGCACCGCCGTGATGAGGTCCGCCCGGGTCGGGAAATGCCGGTAGACGGTCGCGACACCAACACACGAACGGCGAGCCACCTCCCGGACGGGTACCTCAAGCCCACCCTCGGCGAACGCGCCGCGCGCCGCGCTCACGACGCGTTCACGGTTTGCCCGAGCGTCCGAGCGCTCGATCCGAGACATCCGTTACCCCTGCTCTCTCACTTCGACCGCATCTGGAACACCTGCTCCGTTTTGTCGTTACGGTACTGCGGAGCCGGATCGTCCGGCCAGGAAAGGAAGCAGTGTTCGCACTTCAGTTCCACCAGTTCGGCGGCCCCGAGGTTCTCCAGGTCGGCAGCGCCGACACGCCACACCCCGGCGCCGGCGAGATCCGCGTGCGGGTGAGAGCAGGCGGAGTCTCGCCAGCCGATCTCGGCCTCCGGTCCGGGACCACCCCGATGAGCACACGACTGTCGCTACCACACATTCCGGGCATCGACGCGGCCGGAGTCGTCGACGTGGTCGCACCCGGTGTCACGGGTGTCGCCGCGGGCGACGAAGTGTTCGGCACCGTGAACGTCGCCCGGCTCGGCGGCGCCCACGCCGAATTCGCGGTACTGCGGCTTTGGACTCACAAGCCCGCCGCGATGCCGTGGACACAAGCCGGAGCCGCAGGATCAAGCATCGAAACCGCCACCCGGGCGCTCGACCTCCTCGACCTTCGCGAAGGAATGACCATCGTCATCGACGGCGCCGCCGGCGGTGTCGGCAGTGCCGCCGTTCAACTCGCCGCCGCACGCGGCGCACACGTCATCGGCACCGGACGGTCCGACAACCACGCCTTCATCACCGAGTTGGGCGCGACCCCGACCACGTACGGCCTGGGCCTTCCCCATCGCATCGCCGCACTCGGCGTGACCAAGGTCGACCGCGCTCTCGACATCGCCGGCGCGGGCTCGCTTCCGGAACTGATCGAGATCACCGGCGCCCCCGCGAAGGTGGTGACCCTCGCCGACTTCAACGCGGCCCAGCACAGCGTCCGCATCTCGACGGGACAGCTCGGAGGCGAACCCGACGGACGCCATGGCCTTGCCGAGGCGGCGGCACTGTTCGTCGAGGGCCGCTTCCGGATGCCGATCGAGGCAATGTTTTCCCTCGATCAAGCTGCCGCCGCGCACACCACCGCCGGCGAAGGCTCCCGCCGAGGCAAGATCGCCCTCATCGTCAGCGGCGACCGGGCAGGCACATGACGATCCGCAAGGCGACTACGGAGAGCAAAGATCATCATACTAATCTGCCGCTCCTGGCGGGCTGGTGTTCATCGTCTGCGGTGACGCACGGTGATGTATGACTACCTCTCCTGCTTCCGCTTCCCACGTCGAACTGGCCGATCAACTCGTTGTGCGCGCCGCGGTGTCCGCCTTCCTGGGCCGTTACCGTGGCCAAACTCGCGTCCACACCGAGTCCGACCTGCGAGTCTTCCTGCGCTGGTGCGCCGACCACTCCGGCTGCCTCCGTGTCGGGGATCATGTCACCGCGCTGCCGGATCATCTGGATGCCGAGGTACGTGCGCGGGCGTGTGCGACAGTGGTTCATGCCGTTGAGCACGTACCACCTCAGAACTTCGATCGCCGTGTCCGACATACAGCGGGCGGTCGCGTTCTACGAAGGCAAACTCCGCCTACAGGCGCTGCGGTCCGGCCCCAGCGCCAACATCGCCGACGGCAGCCGTGTCTACGGTTCTGGTGGCGTGCCAGCACTGAATGTGTACCAGTCGGTCAGTGCCGGAAAGACCCCGGCGACAGTAGCGACATGGTACGTCGAGGACATCGACCAGATCGTTGACGAACTCGTCTCGTTCGGCGTCGAGTTCATCCGGTATGACCAGCTCGAACACGACGCCAAGGGAATCACAGCTCGGGCCGGCGGTGGACGTATCGCGTGGTTCCAGGATCCAGACGGCAATACCTTTGCCCTCGAAGCCGACGTCTGACGGCCGGGCGTCCGCCCCAGAGTCGCCATGCAGGTGCTGAGGCACGCCCGCTTCTCCGTGACGATGGAGATCTACACGCAGGTATCAAACAAGGCGACCAGAGATCCCCTCAAACGCCTTGGCGAATCACTCGGCCACTGACACCGTTGCTGTACTTAGCTGCTGTACGACAGCAGAAAGTCCACCTTCCGATATCGGGAAGCGGCCTCTTACCTGGGTGCGGAAGACGCCAACACCAAGCCCGAACCTGCCACTACCGACGACACGGCTACCTCGTACGGGCGCATGTGAGGATGCCTAGATGGAACAGGCACTGAGTCGGCGGGCGGCCTCGGACGCGATCAGCGACCAGGGATGGCGGTATTTGCTAGGCGCGTTGCGCACCTCGGTCCCCGTCAGCTCATTGGTCCAGGCAACCGAGGTGGCGGCGCGCGTGGTGGCGACGTGCGGTAGTGACGCCGATGGACACCTGCGCGCTGACATCCGGCCGGACCGGGTCGTCTTGACCCTGCAGTCGTTCGGTCAGGCGACGCTTACCGCTTGCGATATCGACCTTGCGCATCGGCTTTCCGCCGCCATGCGGAAAGCCGGGCTACGGACAGCGCCTGAGATTGGCACGGGAGCGCCGCGGTCGGTCCAGCTCGTGGAGATCGCTATCGACGCGCTCGACATCGCAGCGGTACGGCCGTTCTGGAAGGCCGTGCTGGGCTACACGGACGAGGCGGGAGCCGACGGTCCCATGGATCCGATCGTCGACCCGGTCGGGCAGGGTCCGGCGATGTGGTTTCAACAAATGGATCAGCCACGCCCGGACCGGAATCGCATCCACCTCGACATCTGCGTCCCGCACGACGAGTCACCACGGCGGATCGAAGCCGCGCTGGCGGCCGGCGGCCGGCTTGTATCCGCGTCCCATGCTCCCGCCTTCTGGGTTCTCGCCGATATCGAGGGTAACGAGGCTTGTGTGACGACCTGGCAGGGCCGAGACGATTCGTAGACCGGGCTGACGGCTGAAGGCCTCCCCGGGTCCGATGGATGACTACTTGACTATTCACGGCGATTGCTATGCGTAACGTCACGGAATGCAGCCGAACCAGCTACCCACCGAGCAGCCTCCTCGGCCCCCACTGGTGTCCGTCCATCCCGACGAGCCGCCCCGCCTTTCCGGGGACGCCACCGCTCACCCTGCACCGGCGCAACCATCAGTCCCGCTCCCGGATCAGACACTGTCCGCGCGTCTGGCGCACTGGATCGCGGCCGATCAGGTGGTCGCCGACGTGGTGAGAGCTCTCGAAACCAGATACGACATGCCACTGAGGGTGGGCCTTCTCCACACGCCCGTCGGCAGCGACCACCTGCCGGGCATCAACACCATCGTCCTGTCCCCGAAGTACGCCGCGCCTGAGTTCGTCGCCGTCGCGGACAAGCTGATCCTGTACCGGTTGGCCACGGCATTCGAGCACCTCGGCGTGAACACACTCAAGAAGGACGCGCTTCAGGAGCGCAACGCCGTGCAACAACGGCTGTGGCGGTTGGCCAACCCGCTCCAGAATCCGCCGCCGGCGGACGTCTACCGGTTCTACCACGGCACCAACCGGTGCAACTACTACGGTGACGGCATCCAGACCGCGGGGCTGATGCCGGGCAAAGCCGGCAGCGACATCGGTTGCAAGCGCTGGGAGAAACACGACGTCACCAGGGAGAGCAAGGACAAGGGCTGGAACACCGTCACCCTCGACTTCAATCTGGCACTGTCCTACGCCCGGCAGCACACCGAATGGGCCATGGGGAAGAAACGCAACGAGCCGACCCTGCGCGACGTCGCCGACGAGGGCGGGCTCGTCCTCGCCTTCGACGTGCCGAAGAACGACGTCGACGGCAACGACGCGTGGCGCCACGACCACAGCGGCGACGCGAACAACTTCCAGACCAGGGAAGAGATACCGGCGCAGAGGATCCGGGTGGTGGAGGAGTTGGGTATCCCAGGGCCGTTGGAGGCCGTCGCGCCACCGCCGACATCCCTCCAGGCCCCGACGCCCACGAGCAGCTCGGCGCCGGGCATGAGGCGACGCCTCTACCCAGGACAGGAAGTCAGGAAGTGACCTCGTTCCCGGCGGCGCACCCGCACCGATCGCGGTGGTGCCGACGGGTTGCTCACCAGACGTGCCGGACGGTTCCACTGCGTGCTCCGCGTCCGCGCCGGCACCACGACATCGAGCGGCACCTACCCTGAAGCCGTGAACAAGCGACGGCGAAAGAAGCTCGCCAAGCGCCTGATGGAGGCGGTGCTCCGCGAAGACGCAAGGGTCGCCAGTGCCCTCCTGCGTCTCGGCGCGGACCCCAACGCGGCCGACCGCGAGGGCACGACCCCGCTCTACCAGGCATCCGTGCACGGCGCGGTCGATCTCGTGCGGCCTCTTCTTGCCGCCGGTGCCGCACCGGACATCGAAAGCGGGCACGGCCAGGAGGGAACGCCCCTGTGCGCCGCGGCGGCCTGGGGACACACCGACGTCGTGCAAGAACTTCTCGCCCACGGCGCAGACCCGAACCTTCGCGAAGACCGAGGAACCGGCTACTCCCCACTGGACTGGGCGCTACGCGGCGACCACTCACAGACAGCCGATCTGCTGATGGCCGCAGGCGCCTGCTCCACCGCCGCTGACATCCGAGACGCGGCCTAGTAGTGCGCGTGTACCTGCGTCACAGGATGTCCAAGGATGGCACCGGTAACGGCGAGTTCTTCGTCGCTGAGGTCCCAGACACCGCGAGCCCAGTTCCTGGCGCTCAGCTCGAACCGCGCGAACCCCACCGGCGCTTCGAAGCGCAGTTCGGGCAGCGTGAGCGCGGCCCGGCAGCAGGGAACAGTAACGTCCAGGTCGTCGATGGTCGGTTCGCCGACCCACCGCCCGCCGTTTCGCGCGATCAGCACATCCCAGAACCAGTCCAGCCCGATCGCGGCGGCGCACCGGGGACAGAAGACGTTCTCCATGTACTCGCCGCCGTCGATCAATGTGATGCGGTCGTAGAACACCGGCTCGACCACCTCGACATGATCGCCTGGCCGGGCGAACAGACCAGCGACGTATTCCGCCGCGGGGGCGGCCGCCTCGGCCGTCGGCTGCCACTCCGGGTCTGTCGGGATCACCCGAATATAGAGATCGCTCATCTCGCCCTTCGGCCGCCAGGCTGCTGCATCAAAGATGTCATGGTGGCCGTCGACAAGAACGGCCGGGAAGCCCCGTGCAACGAGGTTGGCTGACCTGATTCAGCCCTGAGGAGCAGGGCGCAAGGGCTCACCATTGAGCTCGGTTGCTCCACCTAGGCTCCACCAGAGCATGCCGTCAATGGTCAGGTACGGATACCAGACGTCTACCGCGCCACCGGTCTCGAGGGCGGCGGCGACCGTCGTCAGGTATGCCTCCAGCGACGGCCAGGCGTCCGAGAAGTCTGCGGGGTTGCTGGTAGGCGCCCACCCCACGTTGGCGAATCCGGGTCCGGGTCGCAGGTCGATGACCTGAAGACCGCAGTCGCCGTTCCCGAATGGAAGCCAACGCTCATGCCACCACGGCTCTGACTCGGCACCGTGCCGAGCGAAACCATCGACGTCGGGTGCGATATCCATGCGCATCTGGCGATGCTCCACGATGCCGACGACGGAGAGCGGAGCCGCTTCCGGCAGGATGTTCGCCCACTCTGTGAGGCCGTCGTGCCGGCGCAGCGACTCGACAAGTTCGGTGGGAAACGACAGGCCGAGCTCAGCTTCGGCGGCGGTGATCGATTCCTGGGCCGCTGGTGGGGCCAGCACATCGATGCTCGCGGGCGCGTGTCGTCGCAACCAGCCCTCGATCCGAACCCATGCCTCCGTCACTGGTGTCACAGGCGAAGTGTAGGTAGCCGTTCGTCGAGCCGGCGATCCGTCGGCAGCGAACACACACCGACAGGACCGTGCGCCACCCATCAATGTGGCGCGATCCCGGCACTGTGACGGCCGACGACCCGCGACCCCGGGAACAGAAGCCATGCTGGGAACAGCGAGCGCTCCGGTACCCACGAGCAGCCTCGCTCAGCCGACGACGTCCACCACCACTTTGCCGTCAGTGGTGCCGCCGGCGACCAGCCGGTGGGCGTCCATGATCGTGTCGAGTGTGAACGGACGGGGATCCAGTCGCGGCCGCAGGGCGCCGGCCTCGGCCAGCGCCGCGATCTCCCGCAGAATGTCGCCCTGGTGGTCGCGGCCGCGCCCGGTCAACATCGGCAGCAGGGTGAACACCCCGGAATAGGTCGCTCCCCGGAACGACAGCGGGGCGAGCGAGTGCGACCCCCAGCCCAGCGCGCTGACCACGTGCCCGTGGTAGGTGCGCACCGCCGCGAACGAGGCGTCGAGGGTCGGACCGCCCACGTTGTCGGCGATGACGTCGAACCCCTCGCCCCCGGTGTACCTCTGCACGTACTCCTCGACGCTTGTCGAGGTGTAGTCGATCGGCACCGCGCCCAGGCTCTCGATCAGGTGCATGCTCGCCGGCCCGCCCGTGGCGTACGCCTCGGCACCGCGCGCCCGGGCGAGTTGGACGCCCACGTAACCGACGCCGCCGGCGCCGCCGTGCACAAGCACCTTCTGCCCGGCGCGGACCCCGGCCCGGTCGACAAGCCCCTCCCAGGAGGTGATCGCCGCCAGGGGCAACACGGCGGCCTCCCGCATCGAGAGGGTGGTCGGCTTGCGGGCCAGGAGGCGGGCGTCCACGGCCGCGTACTCGGCCAGTGAGCCCTGGAGGTCCCCCACGCCCCCGCACAGCCCGTACACCTCGTCCCCCGGCGCGAAATCCGTCACCTCCGCGCCGACGGCCGCGACGACGCCGGCAAGGTCCAGGCCGAGCACCGCGGGCAGTTGGATGCGCGCGTGCGCGGCCTTCCCTGCCTGGATCTTCGTGTCGAGCGGGTTGACCCCGCTGGCGACGATCCGGACCAGCACCTGCCCGCGCTCGGGGGTGGGCCGGTCGATCTCCTCGACCGTCAGCGGAACGTCGAACTCCCGCAGCACCGCAGCGCGCATAACCACCCACACTCTCCGTGTCGAGGCTTCACGTGGACGTTATCCGACTGCGTTGACGACGGGGCGGCTTCCTCGAACCGGACCGGCCAGCGCCACAGCGGGCGGACCGAGCGTGTCAGCCGTCGAACAGCGCGCGCCGCTGCGGGCACGGCTGGCCAGGGAATCTGTCCGCCCAGCGCGGCGTGGCGCGACGGCACGCGTCCTCATCGTCGACTTTTGTCATTTGAGGAAGAAGATCGCGACCTCTTGAAAAAAGTCTCACGGCGGTGAGGATATCCAGATGCGTCGTCTTCCCCAGACTTGCGGCCGGGTGGTCTCGGGCCTCCTCGCGCTCCTCCTCGCCTCGGCGGTCGCCCTCCTCGTGTCCGCCCAACCCGCCGCGGCTCACGGGACTCTCGCCAGCTCCACACCGGCGAGCGGCGCCACGGTGGGCGAGCCGTTGACCTCGGTGCGGCTGTCCTTCACCGAGAAGGTCGCCGCCAACGCGTACTTCACGATCACCGCGCCGGGTGGCACCCGGGTCGACAACGGCTGGTCGTACGGGGAGCCGAAGCCGCTGGAGAAGCCGGTGCGGGAGTACTTCCTGGTCGACGGGAAGTTCGAGCCACGGGAATACACGACGGGGTTTCCCGCAGTGGTGACCGTCGCCCACCTGCCCGCCAAGGGCCAGTACTCGGTGAGCTACCTGTCGCTCGCCTCGGACGGCGACCCCGTGCGGGGCACCCTGACCTTTCGCTACAACGGCCGGACGACGGCCGCCCCGCAGGGGTGGAACCCGCCGTCGACCCAGCCGGACCCGGCGCTGGTGGCCGCCGCCGAGCAGCACAACACGTCCGGGGGCGCCTCGGCGGTGCCGACCACCGCGGCCGATCCGGTCGCGGTCGCGACGGCCCCTGCGAGCGAGTCGACCGAGGAGAGCGGCCCCGGAGCACTGGCCTGGGCCGGCTGGGCGGCGGCGGTCGCGGCAGCCGTGGCGGTGGCCGGATTCGTCGGTTGGCGTCGCCGATCGGCTTCCGCCGGCAAACCCGCCGGCCGGGGCCGTACCTCGTCGGCGACCTCGGGTCGACGCGGCGGCGGCGCCCGTTCCCCGAACAAGGCCGGCGGCGGCAAGCCCGGCGGCGGCAGCGCCAGCGGCGGCAAGGCCGGCGGCGGCAAGGCCGGCGTCGTCGCGCAGGCCGCGGGCGACAAGCGGCGACCCACCAGCGTGCCGGCCGCGCGCAGGGGCGACCCGGTCGTCTCGGCCCGCACGGGCGTCGCGGTCGAGCCGACGCCGACCGGGCAGGGGGCGGAGGCCCTCGCCACCACGGACGGCGATCCGACTGTCGGCTCCGAACCCCGGCCCGACACGGACCTCGCCGCCGTGACGCCCGGGTCGCGGCTGAGCAACACCCACCTGGCGCTGCTCGTCGGTGGGCTGGTGGCGGCCCTGCTTGCCGGTTTCGGGCTGGCCCGTCTCGGCGTCGCCAGCGACAGCCCCGCGGCCAGCGGCGGGCGACAGCCCGCGGGGGCCGCGCCCGCGTCGGGACAGGCGATGTCCGCGACCGACGGGCACCAACACCCGGCGGGCACCGGGCCGCACACGCATCGGGGTGACGGCGCAACGGGCGAGACGCTGGCGACCGGGACCATGGTCAGCGCCGGCGGGTACACCCTGCAACCGCTGGAGCGGTCCCAACCACCTGGGGTACGCACGGACTACCGGTTCCGCATCGTCGGGACCGACCGGCAGCCGGCGACCCGCTTCGCGGTCGTCCACGACAAGCCGTTGCACCTGATCGTTGTCGGCCGTGACCTGTCCGGCTACCAGCACCTGCACCCGACGATGGCGTCCGACGGCACCTGGAGCGTCCCCCTGACGCTGGCCCGGCCCGGCGGCTACCGCGTCTACGCCGACTTCTCCGTGACCGCGGCCAACGGCACGCAGCTGCCTCTCGTGCTGGGCGTCGACCACACGGTGCCCGGCGCGCACGCCCCGACCGCGCTGCCGCCGGCGCAGGCCCAGACGACGGCCGGGCCGTACGCGGTGTCGATGAACGGCACCCCGACGGTGGGGGTGACGGCGCCGATGCATTTCCAGGTCAGCGCCGGCCCGACCACGCCGGCGCAGTTGGAGCCGTACCTGGGCGCGTACGGGCACCTGGTCGTCGTCCGCGAGGGCGACCTCGGGTACGTGCACGTCCACCCCGAGCCGGAGCTGGTCGACGGGTCGGTCAAGTTCTGGCTGACCGCCCCCAGCTCGGGCCGGTTCCGGGCCTTCTTCGACTTCCAGATCGCCGGCACTGTGCACACCGCCGAGTTCACGATCAACGTGCCCTGAGACCGGAACTTTCTCCCCGTCGCGGCCGACCACCCAGCCAGCAGCGATCATCGGAGGAAGAACACATGCGCACCACCAGCCCGCTCGGTTCACGCCGCTCGGCCATCGTCCTCACCGCCGCGATCCTGGCGGTGGGCGTCACCGGTTGCGACTCGTCCGACGCCCCGGCGGCGGCGCGGCCGGGGCCGTCCGGGTCGGCCTCGGCCAACCCGGACGCCGGTGTGCTCGGCATTCGTGACCCGTGGGTGAAGGCCGCCGACAAGGGGATGACGGCGGCCTTCGGGACCCTTGTCAACGACGGCGACAGCGATGTCACGGTCACCGGCGTCGCGACCTCGGTGTCGTCGATGGAGCTGCACGAGATGGCCATGAAGGACGGCACGATGGTCATGCGGCAGAAGCAGGGCGGCATCGTCATCAAGGCCAGGGGCACGCACGCGCTGGAGCCCGGTGGCGATCACCTGATGCTGATGAACCTCACCAGGCCCGTCCGGGCCGGCGACGAGGTGACCTTCACCCTGGCCTTCGCCGACGGCCGGACCCAGCAGTTCCGCGCGGTGGCCAAGCCGTTCACCGGCGCGCAGGAGAGCTACGCCCCCGGGCACGGCGAGCCCATGCCTGGCAGGAGCGCGACGCCGGGGATGAGCATGAGCCCGGCATCGTGACCGAGACGTCACCCGTGCGGCCGGTGAGCAGGCGTGGCCTGCTCACCGGCGGGGCTCTCACCGTCGGCGGTGCCGTGGCCGGCGGTGCCGGGATCGCCGTGGCCCGCGCCGGGAAGGCCGGCCCACCGTCGGCGACAACTGCCGACCCAACGCTGGCGGCGACCGTCGGCGGCCTGGTCGAGCCGTTTCACGGTGCCCGGCAGGCCGGCGTCGCCACCGAACCGCAGGCGCACGCGGCATTCGTCGCGTTGACCCTGCGGGCCGCCACCGACCGGGCCGCGCTGAGTCGGATGCTGCGACTGCTCACCGACGACGCGGTCCGGCTCACCCGGGGCCAGCCCGCGCTGGCCGACACCGAAGCCGAACTCGGGCTGCTGCCGGCCCGGCTGACAGTGACCTTCGGGTTCGGCCCCGGCCTGTACCGGGCCGCCGGTGTCGACGATCGGCGCCCGGCCTCGGTCAACGACCTGCCCCCGTTCCGCGTCGACCGCCTCCAGCCGGCCTGGTCCGGCGGCGACCTGCTGGTGCAGATCTGCGCGGACGACGCGGTGACCGTCGCCCACGCCCAACGAGTCCTCCTCAAGGACAGCCGGCCCTTCGCCACCGTCCGGTGGGTCCAGCGGGGCTTCCGGCGCAGCCCCGGCGTCGAGCCGGACGGCCACACGCAACGCAACCTGTTCGGCCAGCTCGACGGCACCGCCAACCCCCGGCCCGGCACCCCGCTGGACACGGCCCTCTGGGTGCCGGACGGCCCGGCGTGGCTTCGCGACAGCACCACCCTGGTGGTGCGGCGCATCAGCATGAACATGGAGACCTGGGACCTGCTCGGCCGCGCCGATCGCGAACTCGCCATCGGGCGGCGGCTCGACACCGGCGCCCCGTTGACCGGCACCGCCGAACACGACGAGCCCGACTTCGCCGCCACCGGCCCCGACGGGCTCACCGTCATCCCCGACTTCTCCCATCTCACCAGGGCCCGGGTCACCGACGACCGGCTGAAGATCCTGCGCCGGCCCTACAACTACGACGGTGTGCCGACGGCCGAGGGTCACGCCGACAGCGGATTGATCTTCACCTCGTACCAGGCCGACATCGCCCGGCAGTTCCTGCCCATCCAACGCCGGCTGGCCGAGCGGGACCTGCTCAACGAATGGACCACGCCGATCGGGTCCGCCGTCTTCGCCATCCCACCGGGATGTCCGCCGGGTGGCTGGGTCGGCGAGCAGGTGCTCGGATGACCGCGCCGACCGGAGACCGCACCAGGTGCGTACGGCTGCTCCGCCCCGCCGCCGTCCGGCTCGGCGCGGCGGTGCTCGCCGTCGTCGTGGCGCTGCTCATCCCAGCCGCCCCGGCCTGGGCGCACAACTCGCTCACGGCGTCGACGCCGGCTCGGGACGCGACCCTACCGAGCGCGCCGACCGAGATCGCTCTCGAATTCCTGCAACGGCTCGACCCCGGTTTCACGACCATCGTGCTCACCGACGCCGCCAGCCGGAAGCTCGCCACCGGCGAGCCGGTGGTCACCGGGGCGAGGAGCACGGTCCCGGTGACCGACACGCTGCCCAACGGCAGGTACACGGTCGCCTACCGGGTCGTCTCCACCGACGGACACCCGGTCCAGGGGTCGTACCCGTTCACGGTGGCCGACCCCACGTCCGGCGCCGCGCCGGTTGCCGACGCCGGTACGTCGGCGGCCACCCCGTCCGCCGTCGCGGCGGTGAAGAGCGGCGGTGGCCCGGGTGCCGGCGTACTCGTCGCGGGTGCCGCGCTGGCCGTCCTCGTCGTGGTGGCGGCCGGGCTGCGGTGGCGGGTCGGGAACCGGCAGCGCCGGTGACCCGACTACCAGAGAGGGCCGACGCGACACACCACCGGGCGACCAGACCAGTACGGGAAGGGCCTTCGGGTGCTTCCCAACTCTTCCGATCGGATCACCATGTCTCTTACCGAGTTGTCCGGCACGGCGACGCCAGAACCGACCACATCCGAGAGGACCGCCCGGCCGCCCCGGCGTACGTCACCGTTCGGCGTGCTGCTGCTGCGACTGCACTTCTACGCCGGCATCCTCGTCGCTCCGTTCCTGGTGGTCGCCGCGCTGACCGGGCTGGCCTACACCACCACCCCGCAGCTCGACGCGATGCTCTATGGCGAGCAGCTGACCGTCGCCCAGGTGGGTGAGCGTCAGCTCCCGTTGGCCGAGCAGGTCGGGGCCGCCCGCAACGCGCACCCCGCCGGCAGCATCACCGCCGTACAGCCCGGTGACGGCGACCGGACCACCAAGGTGGTGTTCTCCCTGCCGGAACTCGGCGAGAAGCAGCACACCGTCTACGTCAACCCGTACACCGCCGAGTCCCAGGGGCAGCTCACCACCTGGTTCGGCTCCACGCCCGCCGCGACCTGGCTGGACGACCTGCACCGCCACCTGCACCTGGGCTCGGTGGGTGAGCACTACTCCGAGCTGGCCGCGAGCTGGCTGTGGGTGATGGCGCTGGGCGGGGTCGTCCTCTGGTGGCGTCGATGCGGCGCCGCCCGAGCCACCGCCCGGCACCTGCTCGTGCCGGACCTGTCCACGGGCCGGGGCGTTCGCCGCACCCGGGGTTGGCACGCCACCACCGGCGTCTGGCTCGCCGTCGGCCTGCTCTTCCTCTCGGCCACCGGCCTGACCTGGTCCCGCTACGCCGGCGCGAACTTCACCTCCGGTCTCGACGCGCTCGACGCCCGCACGCCGGAGATCTCCACAAGCCTCGCCGCCGTCCCCGTCGAGGCGGGCGGCGGCCACCACCACGGTGACGCCGGGGAGGGCGGGACTGTCGAGTCGGCGGCCTTCGATCGGGTCCTGACAGTCGCCCGCGACGCGGGACTCTCCGGACCGGTCGAGATCGTCCCCGCACCGGAGCCGGGCCTCGCCTGGACCGTCACGCAGACCGACAACACCTGGCCGGTCGCCAAGGACCGCGTCGCCGTCGACCCGGCCGCCAACACGGTCACCGCCCGCAGCGACTTCGCCGACTGGCCCCTGCTTGCCCAACTGAGCGGCCTCGGCGTCCAGGCCCACATGGGTCTGCTCTTCGGCCTGGTCAACCAGATCCTGCTCGCCGCGCTCGCCCTCGGGCTGCTCTGCGTCATCGTCTGGGGCTACCGCATGTGGTGGCAACGCCGACCCACCCGCACCGGCCGACGCGCCCTCGCCGGCACCCCGCCGGCCCGGGGCGGCGTACGCGGCCTGCCGCTCTGGGCGCTGCTCATCGGCGTACCGGTGACCGTGGCGATCGGCTGGGCGCTACCCCTGTTCGGGCTCACCCTGCTCGCGTTCCTCGTCATCGACGTCGTCGTGGGGGCGGTGTCTCGACGCCGGCGACCCACCCAGGCGCCCACCTCGCCGGCACCCGTCAGGAGTTGATCCGCCGGTCCGGTCGTCACCGGGTCAGATAACCACCTGTTTGGTGGTCGGCAGCTCGTCGACTATCGACTTCGGCACGTTGATCGTGTCCGCGATGACCTCGTGGGGTGTGTTGGCCATCCACTGCATCACCGAGATGTCCTCGAAGCGGGGATGCCGGAACATCTCCAGGAACACCAGCGGCTCGTCACCGGTGTTCTCGATGTAGTGGCCGTACGCGAACGGCACGTAGCCCACGTCGCCGGCCTGGAAGTCGAACGTCCGGGCGGCGGCCTGCGCGGCGAAGACACCCATCCGACCGGTCCCGGAGATGTAGTACTGCCACTCGTCGGTGGTCGGGTGCCAGTGCAACTCGCGCATCCCACCGGGCTCGACCTCGACGAGCGCGGCAGCGGTGGTCACGGACGCGGCGAAGTTCGTCGAGTCGGTGACCCGGACCGTTCCGCCCCGGAAACGCTGCGGCGTCTGCGCGGTCATCCGGTGTTTGAAGCTGCGCGGGATGTCGCCGGTGGGGCTGATCACCCGGTCCTGTTGCAGGGACGGTGGGACGTCGCCCTGGAAGATGTACTTCTCCCGTTCGGGCAGGTTCTCCATCTGCTCCATCGTCCAGCCGAAGTTCTTCGCGAGGACGTGCCGAGGTGTGTGGGCGAAGAAGTCGCTGAGCAGGAACGTGTTGTTCTCCGAGAAGGCGCCGTCGTCGAAGACCAGGAGGAACTGGGCGCCGTCGGCGAGCGCCTGGATGTTGTGCGGCACGCCCTGCGGAAAGAACCACAGGTCACCGGCCTTGACGTCCTCGATGAAGTTGCGTCCTTCGTGGTCGACGGCGCTGATCCGGCAACTGCCGCTGAGCATGTACGCCCACTCCGACTGCTGATGCCAGTGGATCTCCCGGTACGCGCCCGGCTCCAGGCCGAACTGGACACCCGCCAACTGGGTGGCGACGGGAAGGTCGCGACTGGTGACCTCGCGGGTCCAGCCACCCTTCTCCACCCGGGTGTGCGCCTGGGAGAACGAGAACTTGAGGTTGGGCACCAAACGGCTGTCGGTAGTGGGCGGCACCAGCAGATCGGGGTTCTGCCGCTCGAGGGCGACGTTACGGCCCGCGAAGGGCGGGGCCCCCTGGTCGCCGCGGCGCGGCTCGGGATCGCTGTTCACCATGATCGCTGTCTCCTTACTTCCGGTGGGCCCGGACTGGGCGCGGGAAGGGATCCACTTCGCGGGCGTAGCCGGGACGGCAGCCCCAGGAAGGCGCGCACCGCCGGCCAGCCGTACGCCGCCGCGATCGCGGCGGGAACCGCCGCCGCGGTCGCCACCAGCACGAGGCGGGTCCACGGCGGAGCGTGTCCACCCGCCCCGGTGCCGGCGAAGAGGACGAGAGCCAGCATGACGACCCGGAGTCGGTACCGGCCGGGAAGCTGGGTCGGTGGGGTCATACTCTCGATGATCGGGGCCCAACCGTCGTCGTCGCATCGCGTGATCGCGCCATTACCGCAGGTCAGATAGGGGACGGCGGGGGCCAACCAGCGCAATCGGGCCGGTTCGTCGATCCGGTCGCCCGCTCCGGACGCCGTGGCTAGGCTCGGTCGCAGGACGGCATGTCGACGCGCCGGGTGACCACCGGGGAGAACGCCATTGTCCGAATCATCCCTCGACGCCGGCACGTTCCCGGCTGACGACTTCGCTGACGCCGAGCAACAACGGCGCGCACTGTTCGCCGCGGCGGACCAACTCCGGCTCGCCGGGCGCGGGACGGAGGCGCTGCGCGTCCTGGCGGCGGAGATCGCCGAGCGCCGGCACGGCGACCACCACCGGGCGCAGGTGCTCGGGCAGCTGGCACAGATCGCGGCACGGGAGCAGCCGTCGATCGCCCTCGCCGGCCTGTGGGAGGCGCTCGACCGGGGCCTGGACGATCGCAGCCGGAGCACCCTGCTCGCCATTGTCGCCGCGATCGCGGCGCGCACCGGCCATCCGGACGCCGATGCCCTGCTCCGGGACGCGGGCACCGCGCACGCCGCCGCGGGTGACCACTCGTCCGCTCGCCACCTCGCTCTCGGTCGGGCGGCCCGCTCGCTGTCGCACGGAGACCTCCCGGGTGCCGACGCCGTGCTGGCGGCCCTGGACCCGGATGCCCGGGTGGCACGACGGGACGCCACGGCCATCCGGGCCGAACGCGTTCTGGTGCACCTCGGCCTGGGCCGGCACCAGGACGCGCGGAGCGCGACGGCGTCGGACGGGACGACGTCGCCCGGCATCCCGGTGAGCGGCAGACTGGCCGCCCTGGACTGCCTACGGATGGTCGCGGTGGGAGAGTTGCCCGAGGCGGGCGCGCTGGCGGCCACGGCGCTCGGGTCGGACTCGACGGACCTCGGCCCGGAGGTGCGCGCCCTGCTGGTCGCGGTGACCGCCGAGGTTCGCTACCGCCGCGGCGAACACGACGCCGCCCGCGCCGTCCTGCGCCCGTGCCTCCGGGAGAGACGGTGGCCCGACAGTACGACGTGGACGCCGGCGTTCTGTGTCGCGGTCCGCGACCCCGCCCTCAGCGAGCCGGCGCGCCTGCTCGACAGGGCGGTCGCGGACCTGCACCGGTCGGTTCGGTCGCTGTTGCCCGTGCCGCACTTCGGCCCTCGACTGGTGCGCGCGGCGATGGCCGTTGGCGACACCCAGGCGGCCCGCCGGGTCACCGAGCTGGTCGAGCTGGTGGCCACCCGCACCCCGGTCCCGCTGTGGCACGCGCTGGCCGCGCAGACCCGGGGTCTGCTCGACGGCGACGCGGACGCGCTGCGATCGGCTGTCGACGGGCTGCGGACGACCGCTGCCCGGCCGGCGCTTGCCGACGCGTTGCTCGACCTCGCGAACAGCCAGCGACCGCGCCCGGCCGAGGCGTGGGACGCCGCGCAGGAGGCGGCCGCCCTCTACGCCCGGATCGGCGCGCCGGGTGACCAGGCGACAGCCGACCGGCGGTGTGTCGAACTCGCCGCCACCCCACGGCACCGGCCGTCGACCGACGAGCCGCCGCGGACCGGTTTCGGCGCGCTCACCCCGGCCGAGGAACGGGTGGCCGAGGTGCTGGCGGCCGGCGCCACGAAGAAGGAGGCGGCCGGAACTCTCTTCGTCTCCTTCCACACCGTGGACACGCAGCTCCGCTCCATATATCACAAGCTGGGTATCCACAACCGGATGCAGTTGGTGCGCGCCTGGGACCGGCACAAGGCGAGAATCGGCTGATGACCGACCCGACCGACCTGACCCCGCTCGCCGAGGGCGTGGAGTCCGAGTTCATGTACGCCTACGAGTCGCGGATGCCCGAGCCGGCGTACACCGAATTGGGGGTCGTGACCACGCGCATCGGCGGCGGCGTCGCCCTCGCCATGCGCAACGACCCCTCCGGTGGGTATTGGAGCAAGGCCCTCGGCTTCGGCGTCACCGAGCCGTTCACCGTGCAGATCCTGGATCGCGTCCTCGACTTCTACCGCGAGCACGGTGTGGACCAGGCCGTCCTCCAGCTCGTCCCGGCGGTCCTGCCCAAGGGCTTCGACGAGGTCGCCGCCGCGCGCGGGCTCGCGCCGGGTAGCACCTGGGTCAAGCTCGCCGCCCGACCGGGTGACGTCGCCGCGGCGCGGACCCGCCTGCGGGTCGGCCCGGTGCCGACGGCCGACGCGCGACGCTGGGCCGACGTGGTGCTCGCCGGCTTCGGCATGCCGGCCGGTGGGCTCACCGACATGCTGGCCGCGACAGTGGGCGAGCCGGCCTGGCGGCCGCACGCCGCGTGGGACGACGACGCGCTCGTCGCGGGCGGCAACCTGTTCCTGCACGGCGAGTCCGCCTCGCTCAACGCGGCCGCGACGGCGCCCGGGCACCGCGGCCTCGGTGCGCAGTCGGCGCTGATCGCCGCCCGCGCCCGAGCCGCGGCCGAGGCCGGGTGCCGGTGGCTGTTCGCCGAGACCGGGAAACCCGCGCCCGGTACGCGGAACCCGTCGCTTGACAATCTGCGCCGCGCCGGTCTGGTGCCCCGCTACGAGCGCCGCAACTGGGTCTGGCGGTCAGCTCCCTGACCTACCCGTCACTTCTCGCTGTCGAGCAGGTCCATCATCGGCGCCGCGTACCGCTGTCCGGAGGCGGCGCCGGCCGGCACCGCACGCTCGATCTCGTCCAGGGCCTCCCGGTCCAACACGAGGTCGGCCGCGGCCAGCGACTCGGTCAGCCGGTCCCGCCGTCGCGCGCCGACCAGCGGCACGATCTGCTCGCCTTGCGCCGCCACCCAGGCGATCGCCACCTGGCTCGTTGTCGCTCCCAGCCGCTGCGCGACCCGGCCCAGCGCGTCCACGAGGCGCAGGTTCGCGGTCAGGTGCTCGCCCTGGAAACGCGGGCTGTTCGCCCGGAAGTCCGTGCCGGTCAGCTCGCGGTCCGCCGACCAGTGCCCGCTCAGCAGACCTCGGGACAGCACCCCGTAGGCGGTCAAGCCGATGCCCAGCTCCCGCAACACCGGCAGGATCGCGGCCTCGGGGCCCCGGGACAACAGCGAGTACTCGATCTGGAGGTCACTGATCGGCGCGACGGCCGCCGCCCGGCGGATGGTGTCCGCGCCCACCTCGGAGAGCCCGATGTGCCGGATGTAGCCGGCCTGCTGCATCTCCCGCAGCGCGCCGACCGTCTCCTCGACCGGCACCTGCGGGTTCAGCCGGGAGGGCCGGTAGATGTCGATGTGGTCGGTGCCCAACCGGCGCAGCGAGTACGCCAACCGGTCCTTCACCGCCGCCGCCGACACGTCGTACGGCACTGCCTGGAACCCTCCGTCGGGCGTCCGGCGCGCGCCGAACTTGACGCTGAGCACCACCTCGTCCCGACGGCGCTCGCGCAGCACCCGACCGATCAGCATCTCGTTGTGACCCGAGCCGTAGAAGTCCCCGGTGTCGACCAGGTTCACGCCGGCGTCGATGGCCGCGTGCAGGGTCGCCACGCTCTCCGCCTCGTCGGATGGTCCGTACAGGTCCGACATGCCCATCGCGCCGAGCCCGATGATCGACACCTCTGGCCCGGAGGCGCCCAGCCGTCGCCGTGGTAGAGCCGTCATGGTTCTCGTCTCCTTCGGTCGCCGTCGCGGCGCGTCCCGAGGACGGGCACCGCTGTGTACGCTGTGTCCATATAACCACTCTGTAGACATGCTGTCCATATAACCGGGAGGACCCGTGGCCCAGCTCACGCCGGACGCCCACACGCCACCACGCCGTGGTCGCGGCCGTCGGCCCGCCAACCAGGTACGCGCGGAGATCCTCACGGCGGCCGGCGATCTCCTGCTGGCCGAGGGCATGGCCGGCTTCACCATCGAGAAGGTCGCGGCCCGGGCGGGGGCCAGCCGGATGACGATCTACAAGTGGTGGCCGTCCCGGGGTGCGCTCGCCCTGGACGGCTACTTCACCGTCGTCGCCCCCACGTTGGCCTTCCCCGACACCGCGGACATCGTCGCCGACCTGACCAACCAGCTCGTCGCCTTCGTCCACCTCGTTCGGGACACCTCCGCCGGCCGGGTCATCAGCCAACTCATCGGCCAGGCCCAGACCGACCCGGAACTGGCCGCCGCCTACCGGGAGCGCTACTCCGGCCCCCGCCGCGCGCTGGCCGTGGAAACCCTCACCAGAGCCATCGCCCGTGGGCAGCTGCGCGCCGACATCGACCCGGAATCCGTCGTCGACCAACTCTGGGGCGCCTGCTACCACCGGCTCCTGGTCCCCGACCTGCCACTGACCGAGGACTTCGCCCGCACCCTTGTCGACAACCTCATCCGCGGGCTGCGCTGACGAAACAGGGTCGCGGGGCGTTGCGAACGTCAGGCTGGGCACTGCCGCGGGCTCACTCGGGCGGCGTGGTCCCCGACTGCTCGCTCACCAGGTACGCCGCGTACCAGTCGGGCCAGTTGTCGTCCCGCTCCCCGGTGCGCTTCTCGTGCTCGCCGTGGGCGGCCGCCGCGCGTCGCAGCGCGCTCGCCAGGTCGCTCGCCGAGCCGAACGACGTCAGCCCGCCCTCGACGCGCCCCGGCAGCCTGGTCGTGATCTCCTGCAGAAGCCACGTGTTGCCGTCCGGGTCGCGGAGCGTGGCGCGCGAGACGTAACTGCGCCGATCGGGGTCCGGCCCGTCGACCGGACCGTCCGGGGTGACGTGGAAGACGTCGCCGACCTCGACACCGGCGGAGACCAGGGCGTCGTGGGCGGCCTCGACATCGGAGACGATCAGGTACGCCATGGCCGAGCCGGGCGCCGCCGACGTGAGCCCCGCACCGAACTGCACCGAGCAGCCGGAGCCGTGCGGCGTGAGTTGGACGATGCCGGGCGGCGTCTGGTCGAGCCGCCACCCGAGACGCAGGTAGAACGCCTTCGCGCGGTCGACATCCGACACCGGGATGACGATCACCTCAAGTTTGACGTCGACGTTCTCGATGCTCGCGTCGCCCCTGGCGCTCTTCGGGCTCATCGCGTTCCCCTCCCGGTCGCTGCTGTTTGTTTGGTGGTCCTCGTGGCCCGGCGCACCCCGAGCAGTGCGACGAGGGCGAGGAGGATGACGGCCACTGAGTACTCGTCGGCGGTCTGCGGCAGGCCGCCCGCGTAGACCACCAGGAAGCCGGCGATCACCGTCGGGAGGCCGAACCCGACGTAGCAGACGATGTAGAGCAGCGACAGGACGCTGGAGCGCTCGTGCGCCTCCACCAGCGGCGTGATCGTCTTGAGGCTGCCCTGGAAGCCGCCACCGAAGCCGACGCCGCCGAGCGCGAGACCGACGAAGAATCCCGGGACGGACTCCGCCATGACCGACACCAACGTGACGATCATGCCCAGCACGAGGGCGACGATCCCGGTCACGATCACCGTCCGGGCGGCGGCGTTGCGCAGCAGCACGACAGCGACCGACCCGAAGACGGCGAAGACGAAGAGGACCAGCCCACCGACCACGATCGACGTGTTCATGAGGCTGCGCACCAGCGCCGGTCCGAGCGCGCCGAAGAAGCCGGCCAACGCCCAGACCGCGAACAGCACCGGAACGACGACAAGCAACGGTTCGCGGACGGCGCGCGGCAGGGTGATCTCCGGCCGCAAACTTCGGCGCGCCCCCGGCATCGGCGTGACCGTCTCCGGCATCAGCGCGATCCCGACGAGTTGGATCAGGAGGATCACCAGGAGGACGACGTACACCAGCCGGGTCGGCGCGGGCAGGAAGTCGATGAGCAGCGCCGAGAGCAGGGCGCCGCTTCCGGTGCCGAGGCCGGGGGCGATCGAGTTCGCGAGCGTGCCGCGGGCCCTGTCGATGTCGAGCATCCCGGCGCCGACGGCGCCGGTGGCGGCACCGGCCGCGAGCCCCTGGAGCAGCCGGGCGACAAGCAGCGTGGGTACGCCGTTGGCGACGATGAAGACGACGAGCGAGAGCATCTGCACCACGATCGCCACCGCCAGGACCGGTCGGCGACCCACATGGTCCGACAACTTGCCGAACGTGAGCAACGACGCCAGCACCGCGAGCGCGTAGACGGCGAACACCACGGTGGTCGTGACCGGTGAGAAGTGCCAGCGTTCCTGGTAGATGCCGTAGAGCGGGGTCGGCGCGGCCGACGCGGCCAGGAACGACACGAGAATCGACGCCAGCAGCACCAGGGAGACGCCCGGTGAGAGTCGGGTCCTCCCGGCGATCGGCATGTCGGTGCTCCTCGGCTGCGGTGCGGACGGTGGAACCCGGAGATTTTGCTGGTGGGCGACGGCCGGGTACCCGCTCTGCGCCGTCACATGCGGTCGCGCCGGCTCAGCCCTCGGTGTCGTGACCGGTGGCCGGCAGGCTCGCCACGCCCCGGCCCAGTGCGCTGCGGAAGGTGCGGTACTCCTCGGCGCCGAGCGTGGCGGAGAGTTCCTGCTCGATCTGGCCCACGATGCCGTCGGTGAGTTCCACGAATTCGCGGCCCTTCTCCGTCGGCACGATCAGCTTCGCCCGGCGGTCGGCGGGGTCCGGCGTACGCCGGACGTAGCCCAGCCGCTCCAACTCGTCGAGGATCGCGCCCATCGTCTGCTTGTTGCGGCCGGCCAGCCGGGCCAGCTCGCCGGGGCGGGTGCCCTCGACGTCCAGGTACGCGAGCACCGCCCCGTGGCGGGGCCGGACGTCGTCGAACCCGTGCTCCGCCGAGCGCCGGAAGATCTCCCGCTGTACGCGTGCGGAGAGCTGCACGGCCAGGATGCCGAGGTCCGGGTCCTGCTCCTTGAGTGTGCTGCGCTTCATAAGATGGTCCAATCATTGGACGGTACAAGTTTTGGACTATAACGTGGCGGGCGTTGACCGGCGGCCCGACCGCAGGTCCACCTGACCGGGAGGACAACAATGACCATTCTGATCACCGGAGCCAACGGCACCGTGTCGAGGGAGGTGCTGCGCGAGCTCGCCGGCAACCAGCCGGTACGCGCCCTCGTCCGTGACCTGTCGCGCGCTCCCCAACTCGACGGGGTCGACTACGTCGTCGGCGACCTGGACAGCCCCCGGACGCTGACCCCGGCGTTCGAGGGCGTCAGCACGCTGTGGCTGCTGATGCCGATGGGCCCGCAGGCGCCGAGCCAGAGCATGAACGCGGTGTGGGCCGCCCGGCAGGCCGGCGTGCGACACATCGTCCGGCTCTCCGCGATCGGTGCCGCACACGACGCGCCCACCCGCAACGGTCGACTGCACGCGCTGTCCGACGCGGAGTTGCAGCAGTCGGGCATTCCCTGGACGATCCTGCGCCCGAGTTTCTTCATGCAGAACCTGCTCTTCTCCAAGGCCGGGGAGCACCTCTACGGAGTCTTCGGCGATAACCGGGTCGGGATGATCGACGCCCGGGACATCGCCGCCGCGGGGGCGGCGATCCTCGCCGCGCCGCAGCGGCACGAGGGCATGATCTACACGCCGACCGGGCCGGAGAGCATCACGCTGGACCAGGCCGCCGAGGACATCGCCCGGACACTCGGACAGCCGGTCACGTACGTACCGCAGAGCCCGGAACAGACACGCGACGGCCTGCTCCAGGCGGGTCTCGACACGTGGTCGGCCGAGGTTCTCGCCGAGTACCGGGTTGCCTACGGTTCCGGGTGGGGCGACTTCACGAACGACCACGTCGCCCGGATCGTCGGTCGGCAGCCGCGGACCTTCGCCGAGTTCGTCCACGACCACCGCGAGCACCTGGCCAACGCCTGACCGATGGGCGGCGGTGCCCTTCGGTGCGAAATCACCGAAGGGCACCGCCGCCCAGTAACACAGGCCCTACAGCTCGGGGTGACCGAAGAGCCCCGGCAGTCCCCCGCTGTGCAGGAAGACGACCTTGTCGCCGCGCGGGAAGCTGCCGGCCAGTAGCCCCGCCATCGCCCGGCCGGTGTACGTCGGGTCGAGGAAGACGCCCGCCTCGCGCGCTGTCGTCTCCAGCGCTGCCCGCGCGCCGTCGGTCAGCGTGCGGTACGCGGCGCCCACCTGGGAGCCGTCGATCCGCAGCGCGTCCGGCTCGACCTCACCGTCGAGCAGGCCGGCGACAGTCGCCCGAGGGTCCGGCAGGGCACCGACATCCACGCCGACCACCCGTGCGGCGCCCAACTCGCGTACCAGCCCGGCCATCGTGCCGCCGGAGCCGAGGGCCACCACGACGTCGGTCCCGTCGATGTCCGGCACCTGGGCCCGCAACTCCCGGCCGCAGGTGACGTAACCCTGGACCGACACGGATGAGGTGCCGCCGAACGGGATCACCCACGCCGAGCGCCTCTGCGCCTCGGCCGCCACCACCTCGGCGAGCGGGCGGTCCCCACCCCAGATGACCTCGGCGCCGGCAAGCCCGTCGAGGAGCAGGTTGCCCCGCCGCTCCTCCGCGGGCGGGCCGGCGAGCACCAGCACGCAGGCGAGACCGAGCCGGGCGGAAGCGGCAGCGGTGAGCCGCGCGTGGTTGCTCTGCGGCGCACCCGAGGTGATCACCGTGGTGGCGCCGGCGGCGATCGCCTGGGCGCAGGTGTACTCCAGCTTGCGGATCTTGTTGCCGCCCCCGCCGAGGCCGGTGAGGTCGTCGCGCTTGAACCACAGCTCGGCCAGCCCCAGCCGGGCGGCGAGTCGGGGCGCGGCCTCCACCGGTGTCGGCCACGTGCCGAGGGAAACGGGAGTGATCATCCGTGCAGCTAATCACCCCGTCGCTCGGCGTGCGGCTCCTCGACCGCCGGTGGCCGGTGGCGATCGGCCGCGATGGGTCGGGTATCCGACAGCAATGCGATCAGACGGCGTGGATCATTAGCCGTTGCCTCGCGCGGGGCAGGCGGAGGAGTTACTGGATGTCCGAGAAGCCGCTCGACCGGGCTGTGCCCCTCCAGCCAGGCCCCGTCGACGCGGCGGTGACGGTGCCAGGCCGGACCGATGACCCGCTGCGGCGCGACGACGACCTACCGCGGCGCGTCGACGAGCTCCGGCGTTCCGGGCGGACGAGCGAAGCGCTGCGCCTGCTCGAAGCCGCGCCGACGGGGACCGCGGAGCCTCCCGCCGCGCTGGCGGTCGCCCGCGCGCGGGTACTGCTCGCCGTGCACCGATCCGACGATGCGGCCGAGGTGCTCCGTCAGGCCCACGAGCGGCACGGCGCTTCTGCCGAGCTGTCCGCCTGGCTGGTCGCCAGTCTGAGCCGTGGCCGGCACTACGACGACGCCGCGACGGTCGCGGCCGAGGCCGGTGCGGCGTTTCCGGCGAGCCCCCTGCTACGCGTCGCGACCGGACGGCTGCTCGTCGATCAGTACCGGTTCGAGGAGTCGTTACCGTACTTCCGCGAAGCCCACGCGCTCGATCGGGACGACCCGCGGGGGTTGCGGTGGCTGCTGCACGGTCTGCGATGTGTACGCAGGTTCGACGACATCGACACGCTGGTCGCCACGGCCGGGATGATCGCCGACACCGTCCGAGCCGAGTACGCAAGGAGCCTCCTCGATCGCTACCGGTTCGAGGAGGTGATCGCCTACCTCGACACGGCGCAGGACGAGGAGCCGCCGGCCCTGCTGCTGCGGCTCGAGGCGCTGTCTGCTCTGGGCAGGGTCGAGGAGGCCCAACGGCTCGCGGAGGCCGCGCTCGCCCGCAAACCCGAGGAGCCGCGCCGCTGGGTGGGGCTGGCGCACGTCCTCGACGAGAGCTACAGGTTCGAAGAGTCCCTGGCCAGCTTCGAACAGGCCCTCACGATCGACCCGTTCGACGCCGACGCGCTCGAGTGGCGTACGACCGAACTGCGGAATCTCCGGCGGTGGGCCGACGCCGAACGGAGCGCCCTCGAGGCGGTCACTCGAGCGCCTCGACTGCCGCAGATGCAGGTTGAACTGGGTTGCGTGTACGAGGACCAGCACGACTTCGAACGCGCCCGGGCGGCGTTCGGTAAGGCACTCGACATCGATCCTGGGCACGAGTGGGCCCTGTCCTCGCACGTGAGCCTCCTGCGGCGGTTACACCGTCTCGATGAGGCCGAGGAGGCCGCGCGTCAGGCGATCGAGCGACGGCCCGACTCACCTGACCTGTACCGTCATCTGGCCTATGTGCACGACGATCGGCACGATCACGAAAGCGCCCTGGCGGCTGCCGATCGCGCCCTCGCGATCGATCCCGGGGACGGACTGGCGCTCGCCTGGCGCATCAGAAAACTGCGGCACCGACGATGTTTCGACGAAGCCGAGGCGGCCATCCGACAGGCCACCGAGAAGCGCCCCGACCTGGCCCAGCCGTACGTCGAACTCGGCTACCTGCACGACGACCGCTACGACCACGAACGAGCGCTCGAGGCATTCGAGCAGGCCCTCACCATCGACCCGCACCACGAATGGGCCCTCGCCTGGCGCATCACCGAACTGCGCCAGCTACGGCGCTTCGACGACGCGGAACAGGCCGCCCGGCAGGCAGTCGAGGCACGGCCGGACTCACCCCAGCTGCACCTCGAACTCGGCTACCTGCACGACGACCGGCACGACCACCGACGAGCGCTCGAGGCGTTCGAACAGGCCCTCACCATCGACCCCCACCACGAATCGGCCCTCGCCTGGCGCATCACCGAACTGCGCCAGCTACGGCGCCTCGACGACGCCGAAGAGGCCGCACGCGAGGCGATCGAGAACCGGCCCGACTCACCCAACCTGCGTCTCCAACTGGCCTACGTCCACGACGACAAGCACGACTATGAACAAGCCCTCACCGCTGTCGAGCAGGCCCTCACCCTCGACCCACACCACGAATGGGCCCTCGTCTGGCGCATCACCGAACTGCGCCAGCTACGACGCTTCGACGACGCGGAACAATCCGCCCGGCAGGCGATCGAGGCACGGCCGAACTCACCCCAGCTGCACCTCGAACTCGGCCACCTGCACGACGACCGGCACGACCACAAACGAGCGCTCGATGCGTTCGAACAGGCCCTCACCATCGACCCCCACCACGAATCGGCCCTCGCCTGGCGCATCATCCAACTGCGCCAGCTACGACGCTTCGACGACGCGGAACAGGCCGCCCGGCAGGCGATCGAGGCACGGCCCGACTCACCCGACCTGCGCCTCCAACTGGCCTACGTCCACGACGACCGGAACGACCATGCACACGCCCTCACCGCTGTCGTGCAGGCCCTCACCCTCGACCCCCACCACGAATCGGCCCTCACCTGGCACATCACCGAACTGCGCCGGCTACGACGCTTCGACGAAGCCGAGGAGGCCGTCCGCCGGGCAGTCGAGGCACGGCCGGACTCACCCCGGCCGTACGTCGAACTCGGCTACCTGCACGACGACCGCTACGACCACCGACGAGCGCTCGAGGCGTTCGAACAGGCCCTCAGCATCGACCCACAGCACGAATCAGCGCTCATCTGGCACATCGTCGAACTACGGCGACTACGACGCTTCAAGGAAGCCGAAGACGCCATCCGACTGGCCATCGGGAAGAGGCCCGACTCACCTGACCTGCACCTCCAGCGGGCACTCCTGCATGAAAATCGCCATGACCATGAGCAGGCCCTGACGGCTGTCGAGCAGGCCCTCACCATCAGCCCACAGCACGAATTGGCCCTCGCCTGGCGCGTCACCGAGCTGCGCCAGCTACGACGCTTCGACGAAGCCGAGGAGGCCGTCCGCCGGGCAGTCGAGGCACGGCCGGACTCACCCCGGCCGTACGTCGAACTCGGCTACCTGCACGACGACCGGCACGACCACCGACGAGCGCTCGAGGCATTCGAACAGGCCCTCACCATCGACCCCCACCACGAGTCGGCGCTCATCTGGCACATCGTCGAGCTACGGCGACTACGACGCCTCGACGAAGCCGAAGAGGCCGCCCGCCAGGCGATCGAGACGCTGCCCGGCTCACCCGACCCGCACCTTCAACTCGCCTACGTCCACGACGACCGGCACGACAGTGAACAAGCCCTCACCGCCGTCGAGCAGGCCCTCACCATCGATCCACACCACGAATGGGCCCTGGCCCGGCGCATCATCCAACTGCGCCAGCTACGGCGCCTCGACCAGGCGGAGGAGGCAGCGCGCCTGGCGATCGACGCGCGACCCGACTCGTTGGTCCTCCATCTGGAGCTGGCGAGCGTCAGCGAGGACAGGGGTGACTTCGAAGCCGCGGGTGCGTCCGTACAGGCCGCCCTCGACCTCGACCCGCGAGATGACCTGGCACTGGCGGCGCGGATCCGCGTGTTGCGGCTGTCGCGCGATTTCGTGGGTGCGCTGACGGCAGCGCAGAGGGCGGTCGTGGCGCATCCGGACAGCGTCGAGGTGCTCCTCGAGCTGGGGAACGCACATGCTGACCGGTACGACGACCAGCAGGCTCTGGCCGCATTCGACAGCGCGTTCGCCATCGATCCCGGTCGTGTTCATGTGGTTGAGCGGCGGGTGGTGACGCTCCAGCGGCTCCAGCGACACGTCGACGCCGAGCGGTGCGCTCGTGCCGCGGTGGCACTGCGACCAGAATCCGAGTCGTTGCACATCTGCCTGGGACAGACCTTCGAGGAGCGGTTGCAGGTGCGGGAGGCCCTCGCCTGTTACGAGGCCGCCGCCCTGTGCAACCCGCACAACCCCCGGGCTCTGGTGGGCAGGTCAGCGGCTCTGCGCACCTTGCACAGCTACGCCGAGGCGGACGGATTGATTTCGCCGCTGGCGCAGGAGAAGCCACACCTGCGCGCTCTGACGGAGGAGCTGGCGTGGATCCAGCACGACTCGGAACGGCTGTCCGAGGCGCGGGCGACCTTCACCCGACTGGAGCGCACGGCACTGTCGAACGGAGAACGGGCCGCGTCGATCGCGGGACTCGGCTGGGTCGACTTCACCTGCGGCGACTACGTGTCCGCCGAAGACCACTTCCGTCGATCGGTCGAGCTGATGCCGCACGACCGCGAGTATCGGCTGGCCCGAGCCTGGGCGCTGGTCCGACAGGACGAACGTCGTCAGTGGGAGGAGGCCGAGCAGCTCTGCCTCGCGGCGCTCGCCGAACATCAGGATGCGGCCGTACTTGTGTGCCTGGGCGTGATCGACTACCGGCTCGGCCGGCTGCCGGCCGCGGAATACCACTTGGGGAAGGCGCTGAAGGTCGACCCCTACAAGGGCAGCCATACCGACCTCGCGTCGCTGTACACACAGTTGGGCCGGTACGAGGAGGCCGAGGCGCACCTGAACGTCGCGATCGCGCAGGATCCGTACGCCGCTTCCGCACAGGTCGAGCTGGGGCACCTGCGGCTGCTCATGGATCAGCCGCAGGAGGCCACCCGCCTGTTTCGGGGCGTTCTGCGAGTGGACCCGTCGGTGCAGGTCGCGGCGCTCGGGCTGGCCGAGGCGTTGACCGCACTGGGCCGATCCCGCGAGGCGGAGGACGTGTTGCGAGAAGGGCTACGGACGGCGGCCGTACCGTGGCGGCTGCACCTGGCCCTGGCCCGGCTGCTGTTCCATCAGGCCGACGCGACGCAGAACGACGATGTCTTCGCGGAGGCGTACGCCGAAGCGGTTGAGGCGATCGCCGCCGCACCTGCGGGCGAGGCCGACCCCTACTACGTGGCCGCGGTGTGTCAGGTGCGGCTGGGTGGAACGGCGACGGTGGGCGCCCTGGGCGATGCTCCCTCCCGTCGCGTCGCGCTGCGGCATCTGCGTCGCTGTCTGAGCGTCGAGCGCGAACATGTGGATGCGCAACGGCTCGTGCAGTTGCTCGAACGCGAGAGGGGCGTCGCCCGTACCGCGGCGCTCGGCACGGCCACCATCGCGACAGTGGCGTTGGGCCTGCTGGCGGTGATGTGGACCGCGTTCTTCGTGTCGGACCGCGTCACCACCGTCATGATCACCACCATCACGCCCGTCCTGGTCGGGCTCGTCGCCGTCGCCGTGCTCCTGCCGTCGCTCATCCGGCTGAAGCTGCCCGGCTTCGAAGCCGACCTCCAGGCAGGGTTGGGTCAGATCACCGCGGGTCCCACCGGCGAGGTGGTCATCCGACCGGGCAACCTCGCCATCAGCACGGGTCCGGTCGGCTACGCGCCGAACCAGCGACGATCGGAGGACCACCGTCGACGGTGAGGCGCTCACCCGGCGTCGTCGTCACGGAAATCCGCTCCCTCGTCGTCGGTGTCGCTTGCCGGTGGGATCGGGAAGTTCCGGTTGAAGACGTTGTCCGGGTCGTAGGTGGCCTTGATGGCGCGCAGCCGGGTGAGGGTGTGCTCGGGCCGATCTCCAGGAACGGGCTGAGGGCCGAGCGTGCCGCCTCGATGTCGTCCCGGGCGTGGACGAGGGTGACCTGGGCCGTCGGTGGGTTGCCCCGGCGACCAGGGAAGAGGGACAGGAAACTGGTCAGGTCCCGTGGCGCCTCCTCGACGAGTTGGCCCCAGCGGCGCAGCAGGTGGGCGGTGTCGGTCGCGTCCGCGACGAGCTGGGCGTGGACGACGGTGTCGACCTCGTACGCCTCCAGCGCGAACGCGGTGACGACGCCGAAGTTGCCGCCGGCGCCCCGGACGGCCCAGAACAGGTCGGGATGATGCTCGGCGTCGACACGGAGCAGGCGGCCATCCGCTGTCACGATCTCGGCGGCGACGGTGTCGTCGATGGTCAGGCCGTGCCTGCGCGCCAGGTATCCGATGCCGGCGGTGGTGGCGAGGCCGCCGACGCCCACGTCACCGTAGTCGCCCGAGCTCATGGCGAGGCCGTACGGGGCGAGTGCCTGAGCCACCTCCCCCCAACGGGCGCCCGGCTCCAGCCGGATCCGGCGGGTGGACCGGTCGAGCACCTCGACCCTGTTCATCATCGACATGTCGATGACGACTCCCCCGTCGTTCGTCGACCGGCCGCTGATGCCGTGCCCGCCGCTGCGCACGGACAGCGGCACGTCCTGCGTCCGCGCGTACGACACGGCGTTGCGCACCTCGGCGACGGTATGGGGGCGGATCACCAGGGCCGGTGATCCGCTCCAGCTCTAGCTGTGCCGAACCCCTTCGTACTCCCGGTCGCCGGGCTCGACGGACCGGGCGGCCAAGGACTGCGGCAGCGCGTCGTAGTCGAGGCTCGGGTGACGCTCGGCCAGGGCGGCGACGGTGCGGACCCGTCCCGCGCCGGGCCCGGCGGCCGCCCGCTCCTTGGCGACCGCGTCGCGCAGCGCGGGGGCGATCTCCTGCCCGAAGGTCTGGATCAGGTGCGGGTCGTCGCGGCCGATCAGGAAGGTGCTGACCCCCTCATCGAGGACCAGCGGGAGGAGCTGCTCGACCCACTGCTCGGGCGGCCCCTGGAGGAAGCCGCGACTGCGCGAGGAGACGTCGACAGTGAACAGGTTGAGCAGCCGCCGGATCTCCCGTGGGTCTCGTCCCGCCGCGACGGCCGCCTCGTCGATCAGCCGGTTGGCGGTCACCCGGTCCGGTGACCGCAGGTACTCCAGCGTCGGCAGCCAGCCGTTCGCCCGCTGACGTAGTCATGGCGACAGAATATGATCTGCTCAGACAGATCGCATGTCCCACAACTCAGTTGCCGACCCACGCATTCCGGGCGGCCGAGAACGTCACCGACGATGGGCGTGCGGCACTCGCCACCGGGCCGAACGCCGGCGACGTCCTCCTGCCGAGGTTCTACTGCTTGCGGCCCACCCCGCCGAAGGCGTCGATGTCCGCGGGGGTGTCGACCGCGTCGTCGGGTCGCCACCGTGGGCACGGCACGACGCCGGGCTCCACCAACTCCAGGCCGTCGAAGAAACCGGCGATCTCGTCGGGCGAGCGAAGCGTGTACGGGGTGGCCCCGGTGTCGTTGTAGTCGTCCTGCGCCTGCTGCATCTCGGCGCTGATCAGGCTCGTGCCGTCGTTGAGTGAGAGGTAGCTGCCGCTGGGCAGTGCCGCCACCAACTGCCGCGCGATCGACCGCGCCGTCTCGTAGTCGGGCACGTGACCCAGCACGCCGCTGAGGATGAGGCCGACCGGCTGCTGGAAGTCGAGCGTCTTGCCGGCCTCGGCGATGATCGCGGCCGGATCGTGCAGGTCACCGTCGATGTAGGCGGTCCGACCCTCGGCGGTGCCGACAAGCAGCGCACGCGCGTGTACCAGCACCAGCGGGTCACTGTCGACGTAGACGATCCGCGCGTCCGGCGCGATCCGCTGCGCCACCTCGTGGGTGTTGTTCGCGGTCGGCAGCCCCGTGCCGACGTCGAGGAATTGGCGGACACCCGCTTCGGCCGCGAGGAACCTGATCGAACGGACCAGGAACTGCCGGGACGCCCGGGCGACGTCGACCACACCGGGGAAGACCTGCCGGTACTGGTCGCCGGCTTCGCGGTCGACAGCGAAGTTGTCCTTGCCACCGAGCCAGTAGTTCCAGATTCGCGCCGAGTGCGGCACCGACGTGTCGATCTTCTGCTGCACCTCGACCCCGCCAGCCTCGGGCCGGTCGGTTGCTTGCGAATCCATCGTCACGACGATCCCCTCATCTCGACCCCGTACGCGACTCCCCCGCGGGAGCAACCCGCGCTGTCGATGAGGTCGCCCGTGGCCGTGCACGGTATAGAAGACACAGTGTTCCCGCCACCCCTGCTCGTTCGGCAGCGGGTTGACTGGTTCCAGCATGCTGGAACCAGAAGCCCTCCGCCCCGAGCCGCGAGGATGAGCCATGCGAAAGCCGGTAAAGAGCGCGGCCGTCCTCTTCGGACTGGGCGTCGGTGCGACCATCGGGCCGTCCCTCGGTCCGAACGCTCTGTGGTCCGGAGTCGCGGTCGCCGCGCTCGGGATCGGCCTCTCCCTGCTCGGCACGAGCGAGGCCGATCTGGTGGAAGCCGACCTGGTCGACCGCGTCGCCGCGAACGACGACACCGCGGTCGAGCGACTGCGAGAGTTTTACCAACGACCCACGCTCAGCGGCCTGGGCACCCGGGTGGAACAGATTCTCCGACTCGCCGAGGGGCAGGCCAACGACGTCCTGACCGAAGCGAAACGCGAGGGCGAGGAGATGGTGGCCGCCGCCCGGCAGGAGGCGGAGACGATCGTGCGTCAGGCCCGCGACCAGGCCGCCGGGATCACCGGCACCACGCGGGATGGCGAATCCAAGCCGTCCACCTGAGATCCTCCCGCACGGAAGCGCCCTCCCCCGCCGGCGGGGTTCGCCCGCGCCGGGGCAGCACAAGGATCGCCGGACCTCGTCGGGCGGCAGCGGATCGCCGGCAGGCCGTACGGTGGGGCGATGGTCCAGCGTGACGGGGGGAGGCCGGCGATGCGGTACCACCTGCTCGGGCCGGTCGAGGTGTGGTCTCCCGCGGGGGAACGGCTGGCCCTCGGCACGCCGATGCAGGTGCGTCTGTTGGCCGTCCTGCTGTCGCAGCCAGGCAGCGCGTGGTCCATCGACCAGCTCGTCGACGAGCTGTGGCAGGGCCGCCCACCGAAGACGGCAGCCGGCAACGTGAAGACCTACGTCTGGGCGCTGCGCCGAGCGCTGCGGTCTCCGGACGTACCCGACCCCGCCATCCTCGCGGGGGCCACCGGCTACCGTCTCGTCCTCGATGGACAGACGTTGGACAGCGTCACCTTCGACGACCTGGCCCAGCGCGGATATCACGCGTTGCGGCAGGACCGCTTGTCGGATGCCCTGCGGGCGTTCGAGGCGGCGCTGGCCCTGTGGCGGGGCGAGCCGTTCGCGGGCCTCCCCGGCGTGGGGGTGGTGCTCTCCGTCCGGGCTCGGCTCCAGGAGCAGCGGTCGAGTCTGCTGGAGGAGGTCGCGGACCTCCACCTACGCGCCGGCCGGCACAACGAGCTGATCGAGCCACTCCGGACGCAGATCGACGGGGATCCGCTGCGCGAGCGCCCCTGGGAGCAGCTCATGGTGGCCCTGGCCCGGGCCGGACGGCGGGCGGACGCGTTGGCGACGTACCGGCAGGTGCGCCGAGTCCTGTCCGAGGAGGTGGGCGTCGAACCCGGCGCCGACCTGCAACGGCTGCACACCAGCATCCTGCGCGCCGACCGGGAGGTGTCGACATCCGGGGCGCGGCCGCCGCAGCGGCCCACGCCACGGATCGTGCCCCGACAGTTGCCGGCCCCGCCGACGTTGTTCACCGGCCGGACCCGCGAGCTGGCTCGGCTCACGACGCTGCTGCTCGACGACAGCGAACCGGCCGGCACCGTCGTGGTGACCGGCACCGGCGGCGTCGGAAAGACGTGGCTGGCGTTGCGCTGGGCGCACGACAACCGGCACCACTATCCGGACGGACAACTCCACGTCGACCTGGGCGGCTTCGGCACCGCGACACAGGAGGCCGTGCCGTCCGCCGTGGTCGTACGCTCGCTGCTGCCCGCCCTGGGCGTCAAGCCCCTGGAGATACCCGCCGAGCCGGCGGCCCAGTTCGCCCTGTACCGGAGTCTGACCGCGGACCGACGGCTGCTCGTGCTGCTCGACAACGCGCGCGACGCCGAACAGGTGCGACCGCTGCTTCCCGGGTCCAGCCGATGTGGCGTGATCGTGACCAGCCGACACACCCTGCCCGGCCTGGTCGCCGAAGGCGCCCACACCGTCGCACTGGACCTGCCCAGCATCCCCGAGGCACGCCAGTTGCTCGTCCGTCGACTTGGCGCACAGCGGGCCGCCACCCAGCCCGCCGCGGTGGACGAACTGGTCAGCCGGACCGCGCGGTTGCCCCTCGCGCTGTCCATCGTGGCCGCGCGAGCCGCCGCCCGACCCACGTTCCCGCTCCAGGCCATCGCCGACGATCTGGCGGTGCGCAGGGGCGGGCTCGCCGCCCTGGCCACCGACGACGCCGCCACCGACCTGCGGACGGTGCTCTCCTGGTCGTACCGTCTCCTCAGCCCGGACGCGGCCCGGTTGTTCCGGCAGATCAGCCTGCACCCCACGGCGGACATCAGCGCGGTGGCGGCGGCCAGCCTCGCCGGGGCACCCCCGCACCTGATCCGGCCGACGCTCGACGAGTTGACCCGGGCGAACCTGCTGGTGGAGCAGTCCCCCAACCGCTTCCGCTGTCACGATCTGCTCCGGGCCTACGGCGAGGAGCTGACGGACGCACACGACTCCGTGGTCGACAGTGGCGAAGCGCGCACGCGGGTGTTCGACCACTACCTGCGGGCCGCACTCGCGGCGGCGAGGCTTGTCGACGCGGGCCACCAGCCGATCGATCCGTTGCCCCTGCCCGCCGACGGGTCGGCACCGGCGTTCGCCGATCACCGGTCCGCGCTGGCCTGGTTCACCATCGAACAGGGGGCGCTACTGGCCGCCGTCGACGACGCGGCCGCCCACCGCTTCGACGCGCACGCCGGGCAGCTCGCCCAGGCGCTCACCCCCCTGCTCGGCCGGTTGTCGCGGTGGCACGACCTGCGCGCCGTACAGGCCGTCGCCGTCGAGGCCGCGCGACGCCGGGGCGAGCCGCGGGCCGAGGCGTCGGCACACCGGGACAGCGCGTTGGCAAGCCTCCACCTCGGCCGGTACGACGCGGCCCGCCGTCACCTGCGCAGCGCGATGGCACGGTACGACCGGATCGGTGACCGGCCGGGGCAGGCGAGCATCCACCTGCATCTCGCCTGGGTGTACGACACCGAGGGCAACCCGCGGGCAGCGCTGCCGCACGCCGAGAAGGCGCTGGCGTTGTCCACCGGTAGCGACGACCGACGCGGTGCGGCCGCCGCGCTGAACGCGATCGGGTGGGGTCACGCTCGGCTGGACGAGCACGCCCGCGCCATCGCCTACTGTGAGCAGGCGCTGGCACTCCATGAGGAGGTCGAGGACCGGGTGGGCTCGGCCCACACCTGGGACAGTCTCGGCTTCGCCTATCAGGGTCTCGGGGCGCACCCGACGGCGGCGGCCTGCTACCAACGGGCTCTCGCACTGTATTCCGGCGCTCAGGACCAGTGCGGACGGGCCGAGACCCTCGTCCGGCTCGGCGACGCCCACCGGGCGGTGGGCGACCACGACACGTCGACGAACCTGTGGCGAGAGGCGTTGGAGATCTTCGACCGGGTCGGTCATCCGCAGGCCGGGGAGTTGTCCGAGCGGTTGGCGACCTCGCGCTGAGCTTCCCACGACCGGCATGGATCCGGCGTGGACCGGGCATCGGCAGGCTGGGCGAATGCTGACCATGAAGAGAGCCACCTTGTGGCGTCGCGGCGGGGTCGACCGCCGACGCCCACCGCTTGTCCGTCGCCTTCCGGCCGTCGTCGCGGTCCTCGTCGCCCTGTCGCTCAACGCCCCACCGGCGTTCGCGGGTCCCACGCCGGCGTCCTCCGGCGGCACCGGGCCACGCGCCGGTTCGGTCGCCGGGAGCAGCACCAGCGGGTGGAACGGCCGCATCGACTGGCGGGCCTGCCCGGAACGGCCCGACGATCCGGGCACGCGTTGCGGCACCCTGCGCCTACCTGTCGACTGGGCCCGACCGGGAGGGGACACCTTCGACCTGGCCCTGGCCCGGCGCACCGCCACCGATCCGGCCGCCCGCGTCGGTGTCCTGGTCTTCAACCCCGGCGGCCCCGGTCTGTCCGGGGTGGACGTGGCGCTGACGGCCGACACCCAGCTCGGGCCGGACGTGCTGCGCCGCTTCGACATCGTCGGCTTCGATCCCCGGGGCACGGTCCGCAGCGCGCCGGTGCGCTGCTCATCGGCGTTGCTGGCCCGACACCCCTCCCTGACGCCCGCCAGCGCGGCGGAGTTCGAGCGACTCCGCTCCTACAACCGCCAGTTGCGCGACGACTGCCGCGCGCAGAGTGGCCCACTGTTCGACCACCTCGACAGTGTGAGTGTCGCGCGCGACACGGACGCCATCCGGGCGGCACTCGGTGAGCGGCAGCTCAGCTTCTACCAGTGGTCCTACGGCACCCTTATCGGGCAGGCCTACGCCGAGCTGTTTCCCGACCGCGTCCGCGCACTCGCCATGGACAGCGTGATGGACCACAGCCAGGGGGTCAGGGAGTACGTCCGCAGCGGGGCGGCCAGTAACGAGGCCCTGTTCCACGAGTTCGTGACCTGGTGCGAGCGGACCGCCAACTGCGCACTGCACGGACGGGACGTACCAGCGTTGTACGACCGACTGATGCGCCGTGCCGACGCCGGCACGCTTGTCGACGCGGGCACCGGCGCCACGCTGACCTGGTTCGAGCTCGGGTTCGCGACATTCGTCAACTTCTTCGACGCGACCTGGGCCGACCTCGCGAACATGCTTTTCGCGTTGGAGCGGGGCGAGGCCGCTGATCCCCCGCTCGCGTCACCGATGGTGCCTGTCGACAGCGACCAAAGCCTGACCGAGTACGCCCTACCCGCGTTCTGCCAGGACTGGTCGCTGCCGGTCGACGGGTTCGCCGACTGGAACCGGTACCTCGAACTGTCCCGCGCCGCCGCACCACACCTGCGGGCCTCCCCGTTGGTCGTCCGCTTCACCGCGATCTGCCTGGGCTGGACGGCGACCAACCCGCAACATCTGCTGCGGGTGCGGACGAGCAGCCCACTGCTGGTGCTGAACGGTCGCTACGACCCGGCCACCCCGTACGACGGGGCGCAGCGGGTGACGCGCCAACTCGGCACGCAGGGCAGCCTGCTCACCTACGAGGGGTCGGGTCACGCCAGCTACCCCCGCACCGAGTGCACCCGCAGCGGCGTCGAGCGATACCTGATCAGCAGGGAGACCCCGCCCGCCGGTGCGAGCTGCCCGGCCGCACCGGCCTGACGTACCGGCGCGGTCCGGCCGGGTGTCGACAACGGCCTGACACCCGGGTCGACGCCGAGGCGGGGAGCCTCGGCGTCGACCCGGCGTCCGCGGGTGGGTCGTCGGCGCGGGTGTCAGGTGCAGCGCCACACCAGCGGCCGGTGCTCCTGGTTCTCGTAGACGGCACCGACCACCGTCCGGCCGTCGGCACTGATCCCGTTGGCCGTGTAGGCGCCCGCCTCGGTCCCCGGGACCTCGGGGCGGCCCGGCAACCGACGCGTCGTGCCGTCCGCCGCGACGATCAGCGGCGCGGTGTCACTCACCAGCAGGTCACCGTTGCCGGCGATCCCGGTCGCCGACGGGAACGGCAGCAGGGTCACCGCCCCGGTCGTGAGGTCCCACCGCACCGGCAGCATCTGCACGCCGCCGCCCCGCTGGGCGCCGGGGACCATGCCGATCGCCCAGGTGCCGCGTGCCGAGTCGACCGAGGCGCGCGGGTAGCCCTCCGGCACCGCGAGCGCGGTCCCGACGCCCTGCGGCGTCCACCGGTAGGGCAGTTCGCCCACGGTGCCGACGACAGTGCCGTCCTCGGTGATCCCGGTGGCCGCGGATCCCGGGCGGCCGAGCAACCGGTACTGCTGCGGGCGGTCCACGGACCACAGCACGGCACGGTGCGAGTCGTTGGCTCCCCGGGCGGTGCCGGCGATGTCACCCCGGCCGTTGACCGCGTACACCAGGACCGCGTCGTAGCCGGGCGGGGTGGTCAGGAGACGCAACGAGCCACCCCGGTAGACCCAGCCGGTGCCGTCGCCGTTGGTGCCGACCACGTACCCGTCGGCGTTGACAGCGGCCGCGTGCCGCGCGGCGGCCGGTAGGACCTTCGCCCGGCCGTCGGTCCACAGCACGACCCGCCCGTCCTCGTTTCCGGTGCCGATGTCACCGACGATGTGCCGTCCGGTGGGGTCGACACCGGTCGCCACCGCGACCGGACCGCCGATCGGCTGCGGCAACACGGACGCCTCGCAGGTGAGCGACCTGGCCGGCGCGGTCGAGACGGACGCGGTCGGCGACGCCGCGACGGCCGGCGGGACCGGAGCGGGCTCCCTGGCGATCCCGCCGAACTGGACGGCGCCCACGGCGCCGAGCCCGGCCAGCACGGTCACCGTGGCGTAGCCGCCAACCCGACGGCGCTGGCGACGACGCCGACCGTCACGGATCGCGCGCTCCACGTCCACGTGCGGCTCGGGGACCGGCGCCGATCGCAGCAGTGCGGCGATCCGCGTGTCGTCCAACATGGTCATCTGGAATTCCTCCCGGCCATCTCGGTGACGTCGAGCACCCGGCGGATCGCCGCCAGCGCCCGGGCCGTCTGCGACTTCACGTTGCCCTCGGAACAGCCCATCGCGGCGGCCGTGTCGACAAGCGACAGGTCGCACAGGAACCGCAGGACCAGGACGGTGCGCTGGCCGCGGGGCAGGTGGGCGAGCGCGGCGACCAGGCTGTCCCGCTCGGCCACCTCGTCGTGCGGCAGGACCGGGCGCTCCGGCTCGGGCGTCGACCCCAACAACCGGACCTTCGACCAGCTCAACCGCTTCTCGTCGACGAGCTTGTGGACGAGCATCCGGTGCACGTACGCGTCGACGTTGTCGGCCCGGCTGACCCTGCGCCAGTGCACGTACAACGCCGTGATGGTCTGCTGCACCACGTCGTCGGCCAGATGGGCGTCGCCGCACATCAGGAACGCGGTCCGATGCAGGCTCGGCAGTCGCGCGGAGACGTACTCCACGAACTCCCGCTCGGCATCCGTCATTGAGGCTCCCTCCTCCGCAAGCTCGACGGGTCCGGACGACCGTCGGGTTGCGTCCGGGCCGAGGTTCGGCGGGGTGCCAGGTCAGCGCCGGTGACCGTAGCACCGAGCGCTGCCGTCGACGTCCGAGCAGATCCCTCCGCCGGGGGAGCACCTCCCCTGTCGGCGGGGTTCGCCCGCGCCGGGGCAGCGGAAGGATCGGACGCATGGCGACATCAATCGCCCGCAGGACGGGCCACGGCCAGACGTACGCGGTGCTGGGCTGGGCAGTGGCATACGGGGGCGTGCGTCTGGCGTGGTCCGTCGGCGAGTCGCCGGAGTTCCGGCAGTTCGGGTCGGACCTGCTGGGATTCACCGGCTGGTGGTCGGTGGCGCTGTGTCTGGCCGCGGCCGTTCTGGCGGTTGCGCTGGACCGGGTGCCGACCTGGCGGCCGGTGCTCGCGGGAGCCGCCTGGGCGGTCACCGGGGCGCTGGTCGCCGCCGCCGCGATCCTGCTGCCCGAGTTGGTGGGTTTCCTGCTGTTCACTGTCAGCCCGCACTTCGATCCGACGGCGTTCGCCAGCCGGCTGGGTTGTGTGACCGGAGCGGCCCTGCTGGGCCTGGCCACCGCCCGCTACCAGCGGCGCGCCCGGGGTGACTGCCCGGACTGTTGCCGGACCGGCCGACCCGGTCACCGACGCACGGTCCCCGCGCGGTGGGCACGCTGGGCCGCGTACGCCGCGGTGACCGGGCTCGTCGTGCGCTTCGCGGCGCAGGTCGCTGTGGGGTTCGACGGCGTTACCCAGAACGCCTCGGTGATCGGGCTGGAGGTCGGCCTGCTGCTGGCGGGAGCGCTGTTGCCGCTGGCGCTCGTACACGGCTGGGGTGAGGTCTGGCCGGGGTGGGTGCCGCTGCTCGCCGGCCGCGCGATCCCACGTCTGCTGCTGCTGGTGCCCGGCTTCGGGCTCGGGGTGGGCATCGTCGCGTACTTCGGCATGGGGCTGGTGCAGCTGCTGTCCGGCTCGGTCAGCGAGTTCTCCGACGCGTTCCTCTGGGTGGCGATGTCGGCGTACTGCGTCCTGGGGCTCGGTCTCGTCGCGGGGTCAGGCGACTACCACCTGCGTACCCGCGGCGCGTGCGAGGTCTGCGGACGGTGACGGGAGCCCCAGCCGCGCGCTGGGGCTCCCGCCGTTCGCCACCGGTGGGTCGTGGAGTCGCGGTCCGCGGGTCAGTGCGAGTGGCGGGGTACGGCGCTGCCGCTGCCGCCGACGAGAAAGTCGAGATCGGCCCCCTGGTCGGCCTGCAGAACGTGCTCGCTGTACAGCCGCGCCCATCCCCGGTCGGCCGTCAGCGGCGGCGGTTGCCAGCCGGCGCGACGTTGGGTGAGCACCGCGTCGTCGACCAGGAGGTCCAGGCGTCGCGTCGGGACGTCGACCCGGACCAGGTCGCCGGTGCGCACCAGCGCGAGCGGGCCACCCACGGCGGCCTCCGGGGCCACGTGCAGGACACAGGTGCCGTACCCGGTGCCGCTCATCCGGGCGTCCGAGATCCGCACCATGTCCGTGATGCCGGCGGCGAGCAGCCGTCGTGGCATTGGCACGTTGCCGACCTCCGGGAAACCGGGATAGCCGCGTGGACCGGCGTTGCGGACCACGATCACCGTGTCCGGGGTGACGTCGAGGTCCGGATCGTCGGCGGCGACGACGTAGTCCTCGATCCGGTCGAAGACGAGCGCCGGCCCGGTGTGCTGGAGCAGGTGCGCGGAGGCGGCGGAGACCTTCAGCACGGCCCCGGACGGCGCGAGTGACCCGCGGAGCACCACGGTGCCCGAGCCGGCGGGCTGGAACGGCTCCGCCAGGGTGCCGATGACCTGCCGGTTCCAGCACTGCACGCCGCTGATGTTGTCGGCGACGCTCTTTCCGCTGACTGTGACGTGGTCCATGTGGAGCAGCCCGGCGATCTCGTTCATCACCGCCGGAACACCCCCCGCGTAGGCGAAGTCCTCCATCAGGTACGCCCCGGACGGCATCAGGTTGACGAGCATTGGCACCTCGGCGGTGAGGGTGTCGAAGTCCTCAAGGGACAGCGGAACGCCGAGGCGTCCGGCGATCGCCAGCAGGTGGACGACGGCATTCGTGGAACCGCCGATCGCGGCGTTGACCCGGATGGCGTTCTCGAACGCCTCCCGCGTCAGCACCGTGGACAGCCGTTGGTCCTGCTCGACCATGGCGACGATGCGACGGCCGGCGGCCTGGGCGAGCGCGTACCGCCGCGAGTCGACCGCCGGCACGGCGGCCGCTCCCGGCAGTTGCACGCCCAACGCCTCGGTCACGCAGGCCATCGTGGAGGCGGTACCCATTGTCATGCAGTGGCCCCGGCTGCGGGACATGCCGACCTCCGCCTCCGCGCAGTCGGCCGCGGTCATCCGACCGGCCCGCTGCTCCTCGGTGAAACGCCAGACGACGGTGCCGGAACCGATGTCCTGGCCCCGGAACTTACCGTTCAGCATCGGACCGCCGGTGATCATCAGGGTGGGCAGGTCGACGCTCGCCGCGCCCATCAGCAGGCCGGGCGTGGTCTTGTCACAGCCGGAGAGCAGCACCACCGCGTCGAGCGGGTTGGCGCGGACCGACTCCTCCAACTCCATGGCCAGCAGATTGCGGTAGAGCATTGTCGTGGGTCGCATCAGGGGCTCGCCCAGGCTCATGGCGGGGAACTCCAGCGGCAGGCCGCCGCTCTCCCACACGCCCCGCTTCACCGATTCGGCCAGGTCGCGCAGGTGGGCGTTGCAGGGTGTCAGCTCCGACCAGGTGGTGGCGATGCCGATCACCGGGCGACCGTCGAAGACGTCGTCCGCGAAGCCCTGGTTGCGCATCCAGGAGCGATGGATGAACCCGTTGCGGCCCTCCGCACCGAACCACTGCCCGCTGCGCAGCGGACGATCCGTCGTCGACATCAGCACACCTCTCTGTCCTCAGTGCGGCCGCGTGGGTGCGCGGCGATCAGGGGGTGGCACCTACCGCAGGCCGCCGACGGACAGCCCGCCCCGCCAGTGCCGTTGCAGGCTGAAGAACGCGATGACAAGTGGAATCACGGACACGAGCGAGCCCAGGATGATGAGACTCCACAGCGAGGTGCCTCCCGAGTTGTTCGCGGAGGCGATGCCCTGCCAGAGGCCGAGGCCGACCGTCACCGGGAAGAGCCGGTTGTCGGAGAGCATGGCCAGCGGCAGGAAGTAGTTGTTCCAGGACGCCACGGCGGACAGCAGGAGCACGGTGACCACCGCGGGGCGCATCAGTGGCAGGGCGATCTGGACGAACGTCCGCATCTCCCCCGCGCCGTCGACCCGGGCCGCGTCCAACAGCTCGTCCGGCACGGCGTCCCGCGCGTACACGTGCATCAGGTAGACGCCGAACGGGTTGAGCAGCGACGGGAGGATCACCGCCCAGACCGTGTTGGTCATGCCGAGCCGGGAGAACATGATGAAGGTCGGGATGACCAGGGCGGTGGCGGGCACCATCAACGCGCCGAGCACGACGGCGAAGCTGAAGCGCCGGGCGGCGAAACGGTACTTGGCGAAGCCGTAGCCCGCCATCACCGACAGGACAGTGGCGCCGATCCCACCGGCGATCGCGTACAACGTGGAGTTGAGAATCCACCGCAGGTAGATGCCACCGTCGTAGGTGAAGAGCTGCCGGAGGTTGCCGACGTAGTCGATCTGGTCGGAGAACCACAGGGTGTTGCCCCCGCCGAACAGTCCCGGTGCGTCCTTGGAGCTGTTGACGATCACCCACCAGAACGGTACGAGGAAGTAGATCACCATGAAGCCGAGAAGGATCTGCAGAGGCAGGTAGCGCTGCGGTCGGCGGGGGCCGGCGCTGACGCTTGTGCGGTTGGCCATCAGAGGAAACTCCTCCGCTTGCGGGTGAAGAACAGGAATGCGTACACGCAGATGAACACGACGCCGCCGAGGGCGAACGAGATCGCCGATCCGTAGTTGAAGTTGGCGAGCGAGAACGCCTGCTGGTACGCGTACATGTTGGGGGTGAAGTCCGTCCCGATCGTGCCGGCGGCGAGATACCGCAGAATCTGCGGTTCGTTGAAGAACTGCAGGGTGCCGATGAGCGAGAAGACCAGGATGAGGATCAGCGCGGGTGCGATCAGTGGGATCTTGATCCGCGACGCGACCTGCCAACGTCCGGCGCCGTCCATCCGGGCGGCCTCGTAGAGCGTCGGGTCGACGCCCTGCAACGCCGCGTACAAGATGATCATGTAATAACCGACCCACTGCCAGGTGACGACGTTGAGCAGGCCGTAGAAGATCAGGTTGCTGCTCAGGAAGTCGGGCGCGGTGGCCCCGAACAACCCGAAGATGTCAGTGAGCGGGCCGAACCCCTTGCTGTAGAGGAACCCCCACATCACCGCCCCGATCACCGTGGGGATCGCGTACGGGAGAAAGATCATGAGGCGGGAGAAGCGCGCGAACACTGACGTCACCGCATCCAGGATGAGCGCCATCGCGAGCGCGATGGCGATCTGCACCGGGATGGCGACGAGGGAGAAGCGGATGACGAACCACACCCCGGACAGGAAGCTCGGGTCGGTGAACGCCTTCACGTAGTTGTCGAAGAGGACGAAACTGGTGCCGCCGATCAGCTTCTTCTGGAAAAGACTGAGGTACAGCGCGTATCCCAGTGGCGCGATGAGGAACGCCAGGAAGACGACAGCGAATGGCCCGACGAAGAACCATCCCATCAGGTGCTCGCGGAGGTGCACCTTGCCACGGATCTTGCGCGTATCACTACGAGTACGCGGTGTGCGCTGCTCGGTAAGGAGTGTCATCTTTGGTCTCCGTGACGTGGACGCTGCGGGGTCGTGGGTGGGCCGGCCGTCGAGCGGCGGCACGGCCCACCCATTCGGTCACTGAACGGTGAAGCCCTGTTCCTTGGCGTACTTCGCCACGTCCTCTTGGAGCTTGTCGGCCGCCTGCGAGCCGCTGACGGAGCCCTTGATGATCTCGCTGACCTGCTTGGTCATGGCGTCGAGGTAGTACTGACCGAACGGCGCGTAGGAGACACCCTTGTAGGCCTCGGCGGCGGGAAGGTAGACCTCCTTGTTCGCCTGCTGACCGTCGAAGAACGCCACCTTCAGGTCGATGAACGCGGGATCCTTGAGCGCCGTGAGGTTCAGCGGGAAGATGATCTGGTTGGTCCAGCCGTCGGTGAGCGACTCCTTGTCGGCGTAGAGCCCGTAGGCGACCTTCGCCGCCAACTCCGGCTTCTTCGCCTGCTTGGTCACCGAGAAGGCCGACCCACCCCAGTTGACCTGCACCGGGTTGTTCGCATCCCACTGCGGCAACGGCGCGACCGCGAACTTGCCGGTGTCCTGACCCTTGCCGACACCCGCGCCGGTGAGATAGCCGGGCGCCCAGGCCGCCGAGATGTACGTGGCGTAGTTGCCGTTGATCACGCCGGAGATGTACTCCGGGGTGAACTGGTCCTGCGTCCCGACCAGGCCCTTCTTGGCGAGGCCGCCCCAGTAGTCCAGCACGTCCTTGGACGCCTGGTCGTTGAGCTTCACGCCGATCGCCTTGGGCTGCGCCGGATCGAAGGTGAAGGGCGAGGCGCCCTTCTGGATCTGGAGCGCCATCAGGACCGCCGGGACGTTCGCGCCGAGATCACCGAACAGCGGACCGCCGGCGTCCTTCACCTTCTGCGCGGCCTGCTCGTACTCGACCCAGGTCTTTGGTGGGGTGATCTTGTACTTGTCGAAGATGTCCTTCCGGTAGATCATGCCCATCGGGCCACCGTCGACCGGGACGCCGTAGACCGCGTCGCCGACCGACACGTCCTTCCAGGCGCCCTCGCCGTAGTTGGCCTTCACCGCGTCGAAGCCGTACTTCTTGATGTCGACGAGCGCGCCCTGGATCTGGAAGGTCGGGATCCGGTCGGCCTCGACCATGATCACGTCCGGCGCGCCGGTGCCCGCCGAGATGGCCGTCTGGAACTTGTCGTACTCGTCGCCGCCCTGCCCGACGTTGGTCCAGCAGACCTGCACGTCGTCGTGCAGCTTGTTGAAGTTGTCGACGACGAGCTGGGTGTTGGGGTACCAGCCCCACATCGTCACGACCGGCAGGTTCTGCTTCGTGATGGTGTTCGTGCAGTTGCTCGCGTCGCTTCCCCCCTCGTCCGAGGAACAGCCGACGAGCCCGGCCCCGGCCGCGAGCATGGTTACCGTGGCGAGTATCTGTTTCGTCTTCATTGACGTGCTTCCCTTCGGGGATGGCGGTGCGACAGTTTCCTGCTCGGCGGGCGCCACCGGGGCAGGAAGCCCTGCCCCGGTGGCGCCGCCGTGGACGTGCTCCTAGCGCTTGAACAGGCGCGGCGCCAGGTCGATGAGGTTCTTCTGCCACACGTCCCAGCCATGCGGCCCGGGGGTGACCCCGTCGAACTCGTAGCGGATGCCGAGGCTGTTCAGCGTGGTCAGGGACGCCATGAAGCTCGGGTACACGAAGTCGGTCTGGTCGCCGACGTACAGGCGCAGCATCTTCGTCCCGCTGTTGATCGCCTCGACGTCGACGCCGGTGCCGCTGCCGAACCCGGCCGAGAACGCCGCGACATAGGCGAACTCGCCCGGGTAGGCCCGCAGCACCCCCAGCGCCTGCCCGCCGCCCATCGACAGGCCGGCGAGGGCCTGCTGGGACGACTCGCTCGAGATGTGGTAGCGGGCGCGGGCCGTCGGCACGATGTTCTCCAACAGTTCCCTGTTGAAGTTGGACGAGTTGCCGTTGCCCATCACGACGACCATCGGCGTGAGGTCACCGTCGAGGAACTGGTGGTCGAGGATCTGCTTGGCGCGTCCCATCTCGACCCAGTCGGTGTAGTTCTGACCACTGCCGTGCTGGAGATAGAGAACGGGGTACGGCTCGGCCCGGCCCGGGTCGTACCCGGGTGGAGTCCACACCAGAGCCGTGCGGTCCTGGCCGGCCACCGTGCTGGGATAGGTCATGCTCTCGACCTTCCCGCCCTGCCCGGTGGGCACGTCCGTCAGCAGGCGGGCGCCCGGGCCGGGGATGAGGAAGGTGCTCCACGTCGGTTCCGTTGTCACAGTCGTCGGGTTCGAGGTGTCCTTGACCGCGACCCGGTCCACGATCAGTCGGTAGTAGTAGAACCAGGGCTGCAGCGGGCCCACTGTCGCCCGCCACCGGTCACCGTCGCGGGTCAGCGGCACGCGCAACCAACTGCCGCCCGGCGCGATGTTCGCCCACACCGTGACATGCTGGGCATCCTTGAAGTCCGGGCCGGTCTCGAACGTGACGAACCCGTCCTCGGTGACGAAGGGCGTCGGGGTGGTGCCGGCCGGCGGCGGAGCGAACTCGCCCTTCAACGGCCGGTGACCGGGGCTCGGACCGTCGTCCGACACGTGCTGGAACAGCCGCGGCGCGAAGTCGACGAGATTCTCCTGCCAGGTGGTCCAGTTCCCGCCGCCGTCCGGGTTGACCCCGTCGAACTCGAACCTGACGTCGGCCCGGTCCAACGCCTTGATCAGTCGATAGGTGGCGTTGTACGCGGGATCCGTCACGTTGCCCGTGTAGACGCGCAACACCTTCACGGTGCGGTTGACCGTCCTGGCGTCCTTCCGGTCGATCTGCGGGACCGACCGGCCGGAGAACCAGCCGACGTAGCCGAACTGACCCGGCTTGGCCAACGCGGCAGTGACCGCCGTCGTCGCGCCGTCGGAGACGCCCGCGATCGCCTGGTGCGCCGGGTCGCGCAGGACCCGGTAGCTGTCGACGACCGACTTCCGGAGGTCCGCCAGCTCCCTGCCGTCCGCGCCGTTGGCATCGTTGATCACGACCACCATCGGCGTGATCGCGCCCGCGGCCGAAAGATTGTCGAGGATCTGCTTGGACCGGCCGAGGTCGAGCCAGTCGGTGGCGGCGGCGCCGGCACCCGCCTGGAGGTAGAGCACCGGGTAACCCTTCGAGCCCTTGGCCGCGTACCCCGGTGGTGTCCACACCAGGGCCGACCGCTGCCCGTTCCTGGTCCGGTAGTTCACGGTCTCGATGGCGCCGCCGGTGCCCGGCGGTGCGTCGGCCAGCCACCGCGCCGAGTCACCCGGGACGAGGAAGGTGCTCAGGAGCGGATCGGAGGCCACCCCGGTGCTGTTCGTCGGGTCCTTGAGACTCTTGCTGTCGTCGGCGGTGACCCGGTACTGGTAGAGCCCCGGCTTGAGCGGACCGAGGATGCCCGACCAGACGTCGCCGCGCCGGGTCAGCCCGAACTCCGCCCAGGCCGCGGACGGGCCGATGTTGGCCTCGACGACGACCTGCGACACCGAGCCCAGGCGCTCCTGGACGTACGCGGCCGGAACGGTGAACGAGGCGTAGCGGTCCGGTGAGACAGCCAGCCACGGTGTCTCCGCCGCCGCCGCCGGGTGCGGCGCGAACAGAACGGCAGCGGCCGCCATGACTCCGGCGGTGAACACCGCCGAGAGCCGGCGCACGCCCGATCGGCGTAAGCGCCCGTGATACTTTGCGGTTGTCACGTTCCACTCCTCTCCTGCGCCGGCAGCGGATGCGACCCGCTGGACCGGCTCAACTCATCGGTGGATCTCGCCGTGGGTCTGCGTGCACATCTCCTTCGCGTCCTGCCACGGGCACACCTGACGGAGACGCTCGGTGCGGCGGGCGTGGGTCACCCTCCTGCCGCGCTTCGTGGTGGCGCGCTTGAGCCGCGGACGACGAGGCTGGTCGGGAGCACGACCTGGCGCGGCCCCTCCCACTCGTCGGTCACCAGCGACTTCAACATGCGTGCGGCCTCGTACCCGAGCTGGTACATGGACTGGTCCACTGTGGTCATCCCCGGCTCGGTCAACGCCGACTCGGGGATGTTGTCGAACCCGACGACGGACAGGTCCCCGGGGACCGAGAGCCCCAACTCCGCGGCGACCTCCAGCACCTTGAGGGCCATCCCGTCGCTGGCCGCGAAGATCGCCGTCGGTGGGTCCGCCCGTTGCAACAGCGCCCGCGCCAACGGTGTCGCCGACTCGGGGTTGAAATCACCCTGGCCGATCAACGTCGGGTCGACCGGGATGCCGGCGTCGGTCAGCGCCGCCCGGTAGCCCTCCTCCCGCGACCACGCCGACGCCAGGCTGGAGCGGCCCGCGATGAACCCGATGCGCCGGTGCCCCAGGCCCAGCAGGTGCTCGACCGCCGTGGTGGCGCCCGCGAGGTTGTCGGCCGTCACCGAGGGCGCCGTCGAGCCGCGCACCGGGTCGATGGCCACGATCGGCGTACGGCTCTGCACCTCACCCCAGGGTGTGACGATGATGCACCCGTCGGTGAGGGTGCCCGACAGGCGGGCGATGTGCCGCTTTTCCCAACCCTCCGAATAGGATCCGTAGAGGTCGCTGTTGGCGTAGATGATCAGGTCGAAGCCGGAGCGGCTCAGCGCCTTCATCGCTCCCTTGAGCACCTCGGCCGTGTACGACTGGAAGCTGTGCGTCACGAGGCCCAGGACGTTGGTGCGGCTGCGCCGGAGGCTCGTGGCCACCAGACTCGACTCGTAGCCGAGCTGCTCGATGGCCGAGCGGACCTGAGCAATCGTGCGGGCACTGACGCCGTAATGTCCGTTGACCACCCGCGAGACGGTGGCGGTGGAAACGCCGGCAACCCGCGCAACATCACTCATTGTCGCCGGCGCATTGACCTCAATCATGCCGCTCCCTCTGGACTGCAATCGTTATCGGTTACGTTTCCAGGGTGTTGCCAACGTAACCGACAGGGGTTACGAGCACAAGACCTCCACGCTCCCCCGCAACTGCTGGAAGACCGTCCTACCAGGACAGACGTGAAGGCGTGAGGACGCACCGCAGATCGTCACAGAAATGTGGACCGCTGTCACTCTCGGTGGCCGATGGGAAGTGCGAATTTCCGCAGTTGTTCAGCCCAACAAGAACGGGGCGCAAGGACCGCGAGATTCCATTCCGCGCAGCACGAAATGCGATCAACCGATAAGCGGCTCGGTTCGCCGCGCGCCCGCGCACCGGGTGCGGCGGCCACGCGTCGCCGGGTGCCGGCTCGACAGTGGCCACCGGGGTCGCCCAACATTGATCGTTGGCTGCTGTTCCCTACCGTAAACGTAATCGGTAACGTTTACATAGATCGAGAACGTAGCCCACCGCCATCGCGATGTCCAGACCTCACACGGACCCCGCCACCCCTCGGTCCCGCGCCGCGGCAGAGATCTCGGCGTCCGGACCTCGCACGAAGGGAGCCCGTCCTGAACCCCCACCTCGACAAGGCGCCGACGCACCGGGCCGGCACCGGATGTCCACTCCCCCACCGCCACCAGCTGCCAGCCCGGTCCCTTCCGGACCGGCCGGCCGGGATCAGTCCGACAGTCACCGGGGAGGCGCCGTGAACACCGCCCGCCTGAGCCTGGACCCGCGTCGGCGGGTGGCGCCGGTGCCGCGTCGACTCTTCGGCTCGTTCGTGGAGCACCTGGGCCGATGTGTCTACACCGGCATCTACGAGCCGGGGCACCCGACCGCCGACGCCGACGGCTTCCGGCGCGACGTCCTGGCGCTCGTGCGGGAGCTGGGCGTGACCACGATCCGCTATCCGGGTGGCAACTTCGTCTCCTCCTACCGGTGGGAGGACGGCGTCGGACCGGTCGAGGCGCGACCGGCCCGCCTCGACCTCGCCTGGCACAGCCTGGAGACCAACGCGTTCGGGCTCGACGAGTTCATGAGCTGGCTCGACAAGGCCGACCTCGAACCGATCATGGCGGTCAACCTCGGCACCCGCGGCACCGCCGAGGCCGTCGACCTGCTGGAGTACGCCAATCACCGCGGCGGCAGCCACCTGGCCGACCAGCGGCGCGCCAACGGCGCGGCCGACCCGTACGGCATCCGGCTGTGGTGCCTGGGCAACGAGATGGACGGCCCGTGGCAGGTGGGCCAACGGAGCGCGACCGAGTACGGACGCCTCGCGGCGCAGACCGCCAAGGCCATGCGCCGTTTCGATCCCGATCTCGAGCTGGTCGCCTGCGGCTCGTCACACCTCGGCATGCCCACGTTCGGCAGCTGGGAACGCGACGTGCTCACCGAGGCGTACGACGACGTCGACCTGATCTCGCTGCACGCCTACTACCAGCCGGTCGACGACGACCTGCCCAGCTTCCTCGCCTCCGCCGAGGACATGGACAGGTACATCGACGCCGTCACCGCCATCGCCGACTCGGTCGGGGCGATCCGCCGGTCGACCAAGAAGATCATGATCGCGTTCGACGAGTGGAACGTCTGGTACCAGTCGGCCACCCCGTCCACCCCGCCGAGCGGCGAGGACTGGCCGGTCGCGCCACGGCTGTTGGAGGACCACTACAGCGTGGCCGACGCCGTGGTCGTCGGTGGCCTGCTGATCAGCCTGCTCCGGCACAGCGACCGGGTGACGGCGGCGTGCCAGGCCCAACTGGTGAACGTCATCGCGCCGATCATGACCGAACCCGGTGGCTCGGCCTGGCGGCAGACCATCTTCCACCCCTTCGCCCGCACCGCCCGGCACGCCCGGGGCGCGGTGCTCGACGTGCTCCGCGACGGCAGCACGACGACCACCGACCGCTACGGTGAGGTGGCGGCGGTCGACGCGGTCTCCACCTGGGACGACAGCACCGGTGAGATGACTGTGTTTCTCGTCAACCGCGTCACCGACACCCCGGCCGAGGTGACAGTCGACGTCAGCGGCGCCCAGCTGGCCGGGATCATCGAGTGCGTCACCGTCGGCGGCACCGACCTGGACGCCAGGAACACCGCCGACGGCCCGGACCACGCCGCACCGCGACCCAACGACACCGCGCGACAGGCCGACGCCGCCGTCCGGCTGACGCTGCCGCCCGCGTCCTGGACCATGCTGCGGATGCGGGCCACGGAAGCGACAGCGTGACCGGCTGAGGTGGGTAAACCCCGGCCGCCACTCCTGTCACCAGGGGTGGCGGCCGGGGTTTACCCACCGCACCGGGGAGGACGTCGAGCCCGCTAGCGGGCGTCGACCGGTGCGCTCTGCGAGGCGTTGAAGAGCGTGTCACCCCGGTAGTGGGCGACCACCGGAGCGTTCAGTCCACGGTGGATGGTCTTGTTCAGTCGGGCGACACCGTTGTGCACCGGAGCCGACCCGAGGTGGGTGTCACCAGCGTAGAAGTCGACCCGGCCGGCCGGGGCCGTCGTGCTGGTGCTGACGGCGTCGACAGTCGCGGTGGCGGTGACCCTGCTGTGGTCCGACGCGCCAGCGGGCGCCGACGTGACGTCGAGACCCGTCGTCGTGGCCCGGAACGTCAGGGTCCGCAGGTAGTGGTCCAGCAGCGGACGCCAGACGTGCCAGGTGTGCACGCCGGGCACGTTGTACTCGTCGAGTTCGACGCCGGCGGCCCGCAGGGCGGCCGCGTTGCGTTGGGAGTTCTCGGCGATGTTGCCCAGGCGGTCCTGAAGCCCGGTGCCGATCATGATGCCGCCGGCCACCGCCTTCATGCTGTCGATCTGCGCCTGGGTGGCGGCCGGTCCGCCCGCGCTCCAGGCGGCGTGGTAGCCGAACAGGTCGGTGTGGTCGTACATGAGGGTGTACGCCCGGCTGCCACCCGCGGAGAAGCCGGCGAAGGCGCGGTCCTGCGCGCGGGTGGAGACGCGGTAGTTCTGCTCGACGAACGGGAAGATGTTGTTCCGCAGCTCGTTGACGTAGCCCTCGTTGCCGCCGGGCAGGCCGTTGAAGTCGGTGGAAACGATCACCATCGGCTGCACGGCCCGGTCCGCTATCGCGTTCTCCAGGATCAGGTGGGCCACGCCCTGCATCGTCCAGGCGGTCGAGTGGTCACCACTGCCGTGACTCAGGTAGAGGGTCGGGTACGGCGTGGCACGGTGGGGGTCGTAGCCGTGCGGCAGGTAGACGACGATGTCGTGCACCCCGGCCGGGTTGGTCGACAGCGGCGAGGTGTACCGCCGCGACTCCAACCGGCCGACCCTGGCCACCGGCGCCTGGTAGCCGGTGTCGTACGTCGGGAACTTCCGGCTGGCCGGGACGTAGATCGTGCTGCGTACCGCGCCGGGCGCGCCCGGGTACTGCGGCTGGATCTGCCACCGGTTCGCCGGGTCGTCGTGCAGCGTGCAGCCGGTGGCCAGCTCGTTGGCGCAGTCGTGGGTGAACGCGTAGCGGAACGTGCCAGCGGGCAGCGGCGTGGTGAGCGTCCACACCCCGTCCGGGCCCTTGCTCATCGGCAGGATGTGCCACGGGGTGGCCGCGACGTCGCCGGGCTGCCATTCGGCGGGTGGCCGGGCGTCGCCGCAGTCCTGACAGGTGATGTTCTCGGGCCGGGAGTAGAACCAGTCGCCGTAGACGTGGACCTGCTGGACGTCCTCGTGCGCCCGGTACCGGAAGGTGACCTCGTACCCGGTAGGTGGTGTGTCGGTGCGGGTTACGGTCGGGCCCAGCCGCGCGGGTGGCGCGGCCGACGCCGCCGGGGCGACGACCGTCGTGGCCGCGACGGCGACGGCGACGGCGGCGAACAGGGCGAGCAGCAGCCGACGCCTCGGCGGCGGCAGCAGGGGACGGGGGATTGCGACGGGCATGTTCCTACTCCCTCTTCAACGTGTGGCAGACCGCGGCGAGCGGCCTGCCGACGATTCGACGGGTGCGGTGAACGGATTCCGGCGCGGCTATGCCACCGCTGGCTCCAACCTCCCGTCGACTCGCCGGGGAATGGCGGTATAGCCGTCCTGTAGTTCCTCGGGAAGGACCGAGACCGGGGCGTCCTGCCAGGCCAGCGGGCGCAGGAAGCGCCGGATCGAGGTGGCGCCGACGGAGGTGTGCACGGCGTTTGTCGAGGGCCAGGGTCCGCCGTGGTGCTGGGCCCACGACACCCGGACGCCGGTGGGATAGCCGTCGAAGACGATGCGACCCGACCGGCCGGCGAACAGGTCGACAAGCCGGCCTACGACACCGGGGTCGTCGTCCGGCCCCCGGTGGATGGATCCGGTCAGCGACGGTGGGACGGTCGCCAGCGCCGCGTCCAGCTCGGCGACGTCGTCATAGCGCACCACGACCAGGAGCGGGCCGAAGCACTCGTCGGCGATCTCGGCGGTGAGGCCCGGCAGAGCGACCTCCAGGAGCGTCGGCGCGACGCGGAAACCCGGATCCGCGTCGATCTGAGGCCGCGCCGAGACACGGGCGCCGGCCTGCTCGAACGCCGTCGCCTGCTGCTCGTACGCGGCACGGATGCGGTCGTTGAGCAGGATCGCGCCGCCCGTGGCGGCGACCTTCTCCCGCAGCGCGTCGACAAGGCGCGCGCCGCTCGGATCGGACGGGACGAACGCCAGTCCGGGCTTCGTGCACAGCTGACCGCCCGAGTTGGTGAAGGAGGCGAACAGCCCTTCGGCGATCTGCTCGGCCCGGTCGGCGGCCGCGCCGGGCAGGACGACGATCGGGTTCACGCTGCTCAGTTCGGCGTAGAGGGGAATGGGGTCCGGGCGTTCGTCGATGGCCGCCTGGATGGCACGGGCGGCGCCGACGGAGCCGGTCAGAGCGGCCGCGCGGATCGCGGGGTGGCGCACAAGCGAGCGGCCGGCCTGCTCGCCGTACACTGCCGCGATCACACCGTCGGGCCCGCCCAGGTCGCGGACGGCCGCCGCGATGGCCTCGGCCGAGGCGTGTGAGGTCAACGGGTGCGACGGGTGGGCCTTCAGGACCGCGGGACAGCCCGCGGCGAGCGCGGCGGCGGTGTCACCTCCCGCGACCGAGAAGGCGAACGGGAAGTTGCTGGCGCCGAAGACGGCTACCGGCCCGAGGGGTACGAGCATCCGCCGCAGGTCCGGGCCGCGTCCGAGCGGTGTGTCGGCGGCGTGGTCGATGGCGGCCTCGAGGTAGCCCCCGTCGCGTAGCACGTCACCGAACATCCGGAACTGGATCGCCGACCGCGTGAGTTCCTGGTCGAGTCGCGCGTGGCTCAGACCGGTCTCCGCCTCCGCCGCCGCGACCAGGTCGACCCGGCGGGCCTCCAGGGACGCGGCGATCGCGTCCAGCAGGTCCGCTCGGCCGAGTCTGCCCAGGCCGGACAGCCACCGCGCCGCCTGGGACGCCTGGCCGGTGATCGCCTCCAGCCCAGCCTCGTCGGTCTCGCTGAGATCCGTCGTGCGGGTTCGGCCGTCACGCGGGTCGACAGTGCTGACCATGTTCACAGCAGTCCTCTCCTCACCAGATTGCCCATCAGATCCCGGACGCCGAACTGCCACGGCTCGCACTCCTGGGCGTGCCGCACCCGGTTGACAAGGGTGCCGAGAGCCGGGCAGCCGATCCGTACCACATCGTCGATCTTGTGGGTGAAGCCCTCGCCGGGGCGGTCCCGGTCCTGGGTGGGCGCGAACATCGTGCCGAGCATCAGGGCGGCGCCGTCGGGATAGCGGTGGTGCGGGCCGATCAACTGCCGCACCAGCTCCGCCGGGTCGCGCGACATCCGGGTCATCTCCGAGACCGCCTCCAGGTGGAAGCCGTCCACGCCGTGGATGTCCAGGCTCACCTCGAGCTCGCGCACCCGTTCCAGGTCGAACCGCTCGTCGAACAGCCGGATCAGGGGGCCGAGGGCGCACGAGGCGTTGTTGTCCTTCGCCAGGGGAAGCAGGAGCGCCGAGCGGCCCTCGACATCCCGCAGGTTCACGTCGTTGCCGAGGGTGGCGCCGACGATCCGGCCGCTGGACTGGATGATCAGCGTGACCTCGGGCTCCGGGTTGTTCCAGGTCGACGCGGCGAGCACCCCTACCGGGACGGCGGTGCCGACGGCGGAGAGGACCTGCCCCTTGGTGAAGATCTCGGCGTCCGGTCCGATCCCCACCTCCAGGTACTGACTCCAGATGCCCTCGGCGATCAGCAGGCTCTTGAGCCGGTCGGCCTCGACCGAGCCCGGAGTCAGGCTGTGCAGATCGGCGCCGATGTCGGCGAGCATCCGCTGCCGGATGTCCGCCGCGAGCGCCAGATCTCCGCGGGCCCGTTCCTCGATGACGCGTTCGATCATCGAGACGGCGAAGGTCACGCCGGCGGCCTTGAGAGCCTGAAGGTCGACCGGGGCGAGCAACCAGGGCCGGGTGTGGTCGCGGGTCGCGGCGGCAGTGTTGGCCAGGATCTCGCCGAAGCCGCCCAGCCGCGGCCCGTCGAGCCCGGAGACCGTCGCGGCGGGGTCGGGCAGCTCGCAGATGTCCCGGACGGTGGGGAACCGCTGGCTGAGGTCGATGACCTGACCGTCCCGGACGGTCACGGGTGAGGGGCCGTCGCCGGCCGGGTCCCAGATCCGGCCGATGAGGACACTGTCGTCGACGTCGTCCGGGAGCGCCTCGGCGGCGGTCCCGAACCAGTCCGCCCCCGCGGGCTGCTGCCGGGGTTGGGGCACCGTCATGAGCCGCTCTCCAGGTTGAAGAAGGACCGCTCGTCGCGCGGACGGATGTCGTAGACGGCGTCCTGGAACATCCGGAGCGGATGCGGTGTGAACGGGTGCCGCTCGATCGCGTCGAGGTCCAACTCGATGCCCAGTCCGACCCCGGTCGGGATGAGCACGTCGCCGTCGGCGGTCAGCACCAGCCGTTCGTTGGTGATCTCGGGTCGCCACGGCACGTCCGTCGCCATGATCTCCAGGTACCGGAAGTTGGGCAGTGTCGCCCCGAGTTGCAGCGTCGCGGCGGTGCTGAGGGGGCCGCTCGGGTTGTGTGGCGCGAACCCCACGTAGCTGGTCGCCGCGAGCGTCGCGATGAAGGCCAGCTCGGCGATCCCGCCCGCGTGGGTCACGTCGGGTTGGACGAAGTCGACGGCCTGGCGGGCGAGCGCGGGCGCGAAGCCCTGCCGTCCGTACCACCGCTCCCCCGCCGCGATGGGCACTGGCGACGCGCGGCGGATGTCCACAAGCGCGTCGAGGTTGTCCGGCGGGCACGGCTCCTCGAACCACACCGGGTCGAACTGGGCGATCTCCTTCGCGACCTTGATCGCGTGGCGGACGTCGAAGCGACCGTGCCCCTCGACGAACAGCTCGACCTCACGGCCCACCGCGCCACGGACGGCGTCGATCTGGGCCAGCACCCGATCCAACTGCGCCGTGGTGATGGTGAGGTCGTAGTTCTCGAACGGGTCCCACTTGAGGCCGCGGAAGCCGGACTCCACGGTCCGGCGCGCGGCGGCAGCGAAGTCCTCCGGCGTGACGGCGCCGGAGAACCAGCCGTTCGCGTACGCCCGCACCCGGTCCCGGGTCGCGCCGCCGAGGAGCCGGGAGACCGGGACACCGAGGTCACGCGCCGAGATGTCCCACAGGGCCATCTCCAGCGAGCTCAACGCCGTCATGATGACCGGGCCGCCACGCCAGTACCAGTCCCGCGCGGTCTCGTAGAGGATCTTCGAGATGCGTGTCGGGTCCAGGCCCACGACGGCCTCGGCCAGCTCGGCGATGGCGCCCTGGACGGCCCGTTCCTTGCCCTCCAGGGTGGCCTCACCGAGCCCGACGATGCCCGCGTCGGTGTGCACGCGCACGATGACGAGGTTGGTGCGGTAGAAGTCGACGACAAGTGTGTCGATGGAGACGATCTTCATTTTTCGGCTCAACCCTTCACCGCGCCGGCGGTCATGCCGGACACCACGTACTTCTGCACCAGCAGGTAGAAGGCGACGGCGGGCAGCGTGAACAGGAAGGCGACGGCCATCACCGTCTGGATCGGCGTGCCCAGCTCACCGATGAAGTTCGCGATGCCGACGGAGGCCGGCTGCAGGTCCGGGTTGAAGATGAACGTCACGGCGAACACGTACTCGTTCCAGGCGTGGAAGAAGGCGATGACCGCGGTCGCCGCGATCGACGGCGCGATCAGCGGCACGTTGATGCGGGTCAGGGTGGTGAAGGGCCGGGCGCCGTCGGCGCGGGCCGCCTCCTCCAACTCCTTCGGGATGCCGTCGATCGCGCCCTTGAGGATCAGCGCGACGATCGGCAGGACGAAGGCGGAGTTCACCAGGATGAGGCCGGCCAGCGAGTCGAGCAGTTCGAATCGGCGGAACAGCGCGAACAACGGCACGACCATGAGCGCCTCGGGCAGCATCTGCGTGAACAGCAGCACGACTGTCAACACGGCCTTACCGCCGAACGAGAACCGGGACAGCGCGTAACCGAGCGGGATACCCAGGCCGACCGAGACGACCATCGTGCCCACCGCGATGATCAGGCTGTTCAGCAGCCACCCGGCCGCCTTGCCCTCGGCCAGCGCGTCGACGAACACCCCGAACTGGCCGAGGTCCGGCGTGAGTCGGGGCCGGTCGGCGAAGAGGTCACTGTTGCTCGACAGCGCCGTGACGAACATCCAGTACAGCGGGAACACCGCGACACCGAGTACGACGAGCACGGCGACGATCCGTGCGGTGACACCGAAACGGAAGCGCCTCATCGGGCGTGCTCCTTCTCCACGGCACGGGCGACCAGCCGGCTGCCGATGATGACGATGAGTGAGATGACGACGCCGACCATCCCGATGGCCGCCGCCGATCCGAGTTCCTTCGAGTCGAACGCCTGCGAGTAGAGGTCGATGACCAGCGTCTCGGTGGCGCCGACCGGCCCGCCCTTGGTCATCAGCCAGATCAGCTCGAACCGCCGCAGCGACCAGATCGTCATCAGCAGCGCCAGGAGTCCCACGGTGGGCTTGATGACCTGCCAGGTGACCGCGCGGAAGGTGGCCCACCGTCCCGCGCCGTCCACTGTCGCGGCCTCGTTGAGATCCTGCGGAACGGACTGCAGTGCGGAGAGCAGCACCACCGAGGTGAACGGGAACAGCTGCCAGATGGTCGTCGCGAGCACCGCCGGGAGCGCGTAACGCGAGCTGTCCAGGATCGCGCCACCCGGCACACCGAGTCCCACCGCGTCGAGGAACCGGTTCACGATCCCGTACTGCGCGTTGAGCATCCAGGTGGCGATGAGCGCGACAGCGATGCCGGGCGCGGCCCAGGGGACGGTCACCAGCGCCCGCGCCACACCGCGGCCCCGGAATTTCCGGTTGAGCAGGAGCGCGACGACGAGCCCGGCACCGATCGCGACCACGACGCAGGTGAGCACGTAGACGAAGGTGATCAGCAGGGTGCGGTGGAATTCGGGATCGCCGAAGATCCGGTTGAAGTTGTCGAGCCCGACCCACTCGCTCTTCGTCGGATTGAGCAGTCTCGTCCGGGTGAAGCTGAGGTACACCTCCTGGACGAGAGGCACCGCCTGGAAGACGAGGATGAACAGCGCGGCGGGTGCCAGGAACAGGTACGGCGTCCACTTGCTCCCCAGTGGGCTGGGCCGACGCCGGGCTCGGGGTGTTGTCTTCGGTGCTCCGGTCTGCTCGACCACAGTCATCGGGTTCGATCCTTCTGAGGAAGGACGCTGCCGGCGCGGGTTCCGTGGCGCCGGCAGCGTCGCCGTGTCGAGCGGTCAGCGGACCAGTTCGGTCGCCTGCTGCTGGGCGCGGTCCAGTGCCGACTTCAGGTCGGTCTTACCCTGCAGGGCCGCGACCACGTTCTGCACGACCACCTTGCGGATGTCGGGCGTCTTGGCTTCGAACCCGAGGACGATCTGCGGCAGGCTGGTCTCGGTGAGCCCGTCGAAGACGGACAGGAACGGGGTCGCCTTGAGCGTCTCCGGGCTGCGCTGCGTGGTGGTGGCGACGCTGCTCGCGCCGAGGATCTCCTGCAGCTTGACCTGGTTCTGCGGCTCCAGCGCCCACTTGATGAAGGTGCCGGCCTCGTCCTTGCCCTCGCTCGCCTCGTTGATCACGATCGGCGCCAGGATCGCGCCCTGCTTGCGGACCGGGAACGGGATGGGCGCGACGCTGAAGTTCAGCTTCGCGTTCTGGCCGCGGGTGGCGGTCACGTAGCCGCCGTTGTTGAGCTCCATCCCGACCTTGCCCTCGGCGAACATCCGCCGGAACGTCGCCGCGTCCGCTCCGCGCGGGATCACGTTCGCGTCGTACAGGTCCTTGAATGCCTGCAGACCCTTGAGGTTCTCCGGCGAGTTGATCGTCAGGTTCTTGCCGTCGGACCACGCGCCGCCGAAGCCGTACACGTAGTTGAAGATGTCCTGCCACACGCCGGCCTCCTCGGCCTCCGTCTGGCGGAACGCCAGGCCGAAGACGTCGCCCTTGGTCAGCGACTTGGCGGTGGAGGTGAACTGCTCGTACGTGGTCGGCGGCGTCGGGATCAGGTCCGCGTTGTAGAACATCGCGTAGTTCGACGCCTCGAAGATGACGCCGTGCCGGACCCCGTCGTGGACCATGAACTGGTCCGGCTGCTTGAGCAGGTCGTACTTGCCGGCGTCGATCACCTTGTCGAGCGGTGCGACGAGGCCGGCGTCCGAGGCGGCCTCGAACTCGGGCATGTCGAAGCGGACCAGGTCGGGGCCCTTACCGCTGCCCATCTGCGTGAGCACCGTCTGACCGAAGGTCGGGTACGGGACCGCGGCGGCGGAGACCTGGACCTTGGTCTGGCTCTGGTTGAACTCGTCAAGCCACTTGGTCAGCAGAGGTCCGCGACCCGGGTCGCCGAAGGTCGAGGCGGCGAAGGTCAGTTTGGTGACCCCGTCGCCCGAGTCGCCGTCGGAGCCACAGCCGGTCAAAAAAGTGGCGACCAAGCCGAGGGCACATGTCGCCCCGACGAGGCCGAAACGAGCGCGCTGGTTACCCATCGTTACTCCAGTGTTACGAGTCAGAGTCTTCGGGATGAAATTGCAACGATCGTAGCGCCATGCGCAACGGTGTCAAGTGGCGGTTGCGCATCGCGTCGTCTACATTGCACATATTGCAACGCAAGCGATGGGGGTCGCCCGTCGCTTCGAGGGGAGGCATAGCCGTGGCGCAATCGATTCGCCGTGCGATCGACCTCATCCGTCGATCGGCGGAGCACCCGCTGTCGCTCACCGAGGCGGCGGACGTGCTCGGCGTACACAAGTCCACGGCCCTGCGGATCCTGCAGACCCTGGAATCCGCGCGCTTCGTGCGCCGGACCGGCGCGGGCACCTACGTGCTCGGCAGCGGACTGATCGAGCTGTCCGAGCTCGCGCTCGGCTCGATGGACCTGCGTCAGTTCGCCGCCGCGCACCTACGCGCACTACAGCGCGAGACCAGCCACACCGTGCACCTGGCGCAACTCACCGGCGATGAGATCATCTACATCGACAAGGTCGACAGTCCGGCGTTCGATGCCGTCAAGCTGCCGTCCCGGGTGGGGCGGGCGGTGTCGATCTACGCGAGCGCCGTCGGCAAGACGATCCTGGCGTACCTGCCGTCGGAGGAGCGCGACCGCCTGCTCTCCCACGTCGTCTTCGAGAGATTCACAAACACCACCTTCGCCGACCACGAGTCCCTCGAAGCCGAACTCGTCCGCATCCGCGAACTCGGCTGGGCCACTGACAACGGCGAGCACGACGCGTACGTGATGTGTGTCGCCGCGCCGATCAGGGATTCCCGCGGCCAGGTCATCGCCGCCGCCTCGATCACCGCGATCGAGGTCATCGCCAGCCTCGACCAACTGAAGAGCAACCTGCCGCGCCTGCTGGAGACCGCGAACAAGATCTCGTGCGAACTCGGCTACACACCTCCGTCCGCCCCGATCCCGGACACGTCGGAGGTTGGCCAACCGATCGACGGGTGAGCCCTCAGCGTTCGGTCGACCCGGGTGCGGTCCACCACCACGTCTCGAGCAGCTTCGGTTCCCCCAGCCCGTTCACCCTCTCGACCAGGGCGTCGTCGCCGCGGACGTATCCGGCGGACCGCGCGACCCCCTGGGAGGGCAGATTGCCCTGCACGATGGCGAGCCGCAGCCGGGACAGGCCGAGCTCCTCGTGGCAGAACTCCGTCATCCGGCGCAGCGACCGGGACGCCAGGCCCTGACCACGGTGCGCCGGTCCGATGGCGTACCCCAGCACGCCGCTTGCCACGTGCAGGGCGACGAGGCCGAGCGGCTCGCCGCCGTCGCGCGTCACGGCCAGGTCGATGATGCGCTGTGCGCGACGCCGCCGGATCCTGACCAGGAAGGCCTCGGCGTCGAACGGCGCGGGGATGTCGGTGTTCGCGGCCGTGTCGGCCGCGTCGAAAAGCCCCTTAAGGTACGGCGTGTCGGAGTCGGACCATTCGCGCACCACCACCCCCTCCCCGATCAACAGGAGCGGAGAATCGGTCGGATCGACGGCGGACGACATTGTCGATGCGCAGCTCACGGAACATCCTTACACGGACGCCCCCGCATTCTGCGATGGCCCGGCTCCACTGATGATTGCGCTTGGGCCTTTCACCCACGGTGTCGCTTTCCGACTCGAAAGGTCTCCGGGCCCCACCACGGCGATCCGGGAAGGTGCTGGCTCGCGGCGCCCGGAGGCAGCACCTTCCCTGATGCGGTGGCGCCGAGCGGTCGACCCGAGGCGGTCCAGACGGCCGTCAGCCGTCGATGCTCTGCCATTCAAAACTGCCGCAGCTGTCCTCGATCAGATTGTTGATCCCGTCGACCAGACAGATCTTGACCCCGATACGTTCGCCCGCCGCGACGTTCTTGGGGAAGATGGCGTACGGGTCGAAGTACACGGGGTTGTTCGTCGAACCAGCGCCGTGATATTTCGTGTCGAGGTACTTTCCGTGTAGCCAGGCCCAGACCTGGACCCCGTGGCCGTCGGGGTGATTGTCGTAGATCTCCAGGTAGTCGTCGTTGTTGCCGCCCCCGGGTGCTCCGGGGCCATAGTCGACGAACCTCACGATGCCGGCGAAGCCATACCTGTCGTAATTGGTCCACACCTCGAAGTCGTCGTTTCCCGCGGCGGCCGGGTTGGCCTGAGCCAGGACAACCGTCAGTGCCGCCGCTACCGGCAGCAGCACGCGCCTCGTGAGCATTCTCTTCATCTGGCTGCTCCTCCGCCTCACTACGGATTTCCGTCGGCTCGCTGCCGACCGCCCTCATCGTGTCGGCGTGACCTAGGGAAAACCTGCAACAAACCTCGCAGGCAGTTCCGCAGCCGGGGCCAGCCGTTCGACGATGCGGGCCACCGTGCCGACGACCGGGCGGGGCCGGCACGACAGCCGCAGGAGAAGACCGGGTCGGGGTCGCGCCGGAGCGTTCAGGCGCCGCCGAGCCGGTGGTGCTCGTCGGTCTCCATGTCGATGAAGGCCTGGATCATGCCCCGGTAGATCCGCTCGACCAGGTCCGGGTCCGCGCCGGAGTCGCCCGCCAGCGCGCGGACCCGGGCCACCACCTGCGCCACCCGGTCCGGCGCACGGACCGCCTGCTTGTCGCTCTTGAGCGGGGCCGCCCGCCGGACCAGGGCCTCCCGACGAGCGAGCAGCCCGACGAGCGCCGCGTCCAACTCGTCGATCTGGTCGCGGATGTCGGCCAGCGCCGACGCGGTGTCTGTCATGCCGAAGATCGTCGCACGGCAGGGCCGGATGCTCGGACCGTCGCGATCCCCCACCCCGCAACGCCGGGCACGGCGGTGTCCCCGGCCGCCAGTGGCCGGGGACACCGTCGAAGCGCCGGATCGGGGTCGACCTCAGGGGCAGTCGAACCAGCGGGTCTCCTCGCCGTCGCCGTAGTAGGCGTTCATGGGGCAGTAAGTCCGGGCGTCCGATGTCGAACCACGAGAATGGTCCGAAATAGTCATTGCTGTTGCGCTCGAAGTTGTCGGCCGAGTTGTCGAGGTTGACGTAGCCGGGCGACTCGGCGACTGTGCCGTAGAACTTCAGGCGCTGGCGGCGGTGCCGCTGACCAGCGCCGTCATCAGGACGACGAGCGCGCCGGCAACTGCGCCGGGAATTCGGAATCTCATGGCTGACTTCCTCCTACGGAGAGCTGAGCACGATTACTGCCGGGGGCACTGTGTCAGCGCCTACTGCCGCGACGCTGACGTGGCGCTGAAAATGGCGGCACCGTCCGGTGTCCGACTGAGCCGTCCAGGCCGCTTCCTCGGTCGATAGCCTGAGCCGAATCGTGTGATTGAGGCGGGGGCCCAATGCGAGTCAGGCTTCTTGGACCAGTCGACGTGACAACGGAGACGACCGCTCGTGCGATTTCCGGACTCCGCCGCAAAGGCGTGCTCGCCGTGCTCGCCCTGCACCCGGGCGTCATCGTCAGCACCGACCGCCTGATCGACGTGATCTGGGCGGACCAGGCTCCCGCCACCGCGCCGAACAGCCTGCAGAGCCACGTGTCCTACCTGCGCCGCGTCCTCGGCGCCCGCGGCGCGATAGTGGGTCGCCCACCCGGCTACCTGCTGGATCTGCCCGGCGAGGCCACCGACGTCGAGGTGGCCGAACGGCTCATCCGCGAGGGCACCCGGTCGACCGACCACGGACGGGCCCGCACACTGCTGGCCAGTGCCCTCGACCTGTGGCGGGGGCGTTCACTCGTCGATGTCGCAAGCCTCGACTGGCTGCACACACAGGCCGAACGCCTGGAACACCTCCGGTTGGTCGCCGTACGCGCGCTGGCCGACAACCGCCTGGCGCTCGGCGAGCACGCGCAACTCGTACCGGAACTGGAGTTGCTGGCCCAGCAACATCCCCTCGACGAGCACATCCACGAACAACTCATGGTGGCGCTCTACCGCACCGGCAGACAATCCGACGCGCTCGCCACGTACCGGCGGTTGCGTCGCACCCTCCGCGACGACCTGGGGATCGAGCCGAGCCCGGCGTTGCGCGACCGGGAGAGCGCCATCCTGGCGCAGGACCCGGCGCTCGCCTGGTCCGCGCCGGCCGGCGAGGTGGTCACGGTCGCGGCGCGGGAGTCCGCGCCGGCCCAACTACCCCCGGCGGTACGCGCCTTCGCCGGTCGTGCCGACGAGGTGCGCTGGCTTGACGAACGGCTCGGACGGCCGGGCGCGCCCAACCCGCCCGCGATGGTCATCTCGACCATCTCCGGGACACCGGGAGTCGGCAAGACCGCGCTCGCCGTGCACTGGGCCCACCAGGTCGCCGACCGCTTCCCGGACGGCCAGCTCTACGTCAACCTGCGGGGCTTCGATGCCGGCGGGGCGGTGCTGGACCCCGCCGACGCGATCCGGGGATTCCTGGACGCGCTCGGTGTGCCGGTGCAGCGCATCCCGGCCGGCCTGGCCGCCCAGGCCGCGCTCTACCGCAGCCTGCTGACCGGCCGGCGGGTCCTCGTGCTGATCGACAACGCGCGTGACGCGGAGCAGGTCCGTCCGCTGCTGCCCGGCTCGGCCGGCTGCCTCGCCGTGGTGACAAGTCGCCACCAGCTCACCTCGCTTGTCGCCGGCGAGGGCGCCCATCCGCTCGCTCTCGACCTGCTGCCCGCGTCCGAGGCCCGGGACCTGCTGGCCCGCCGGCTGGGCGGTCATCGGGTCGCCAACGAGCCGGTCGCCGTCGACCAAATCATCGCGAGCTGCGCCCGGCTGCCCCTCGCGCTGGCCGTGGCCACCTCGCGGGCCGCCACCCGTCCCGGCTTCCCGTTGGCGGCGCTGGCCGGGGAGCTACGCGACGCGGCCGACGCGTTGGACGCCTTCGACGGCGGCGACCCGACCACCGACGTACGCGCGGTCTTCTCCTGGTCCTACCGAGCGCTGAGCCCGGCGGCCGGTCGGATGTTCCGGCTGCTGGGGTTGCATCCCGGCCCGGACATCGCCGTGCCCGCCGCGGCCAGCCTGGCCGGCGTCCCGCTGCGCGGGGCCCGGACACTGCTGACCGAGCTGACCCGTACCCACCTGGTCATCGAGCACACGCCCGGCCGGTACGCGATCCACGACCTGCTCCGCGTCTACGCGACCGAGCTGACCGAGGATCTCGACAGCGAGGGTGAGCGTCATGCTGCCGTGCGCCGGGTGCTCGACTCCTATCTGCACACCGCGTACGCGGGCGCCCGGCTCCTGCAACCCTTCCGCGACCCGATCGACCCGGGCGTCGTCCACAGTGGCGTCACGGCGGTGGCGCCGACCGGCGCCGGACAGGCGATGGCCTGGTTCATCGCGGAGCATCCGGTGCTGCTCAACGCCGTGACCCGCGCGGCCGACGACGGGCTGTACGCGCACGCGTGGCGGTTGGCCTGGACGATGGCCGACTTCTTCGACCGCAAGGGTCACTGGCAGGATTGGGCCACCACCCACGAGACCGCGTTGACCGCCGCCGACCTGCTCGCCGATCGTTGGGCTGCCGCGAGCGTCCGGCGTGGTCTGGGCCGGGCCCGCGCCCAACTGGGCCAGTTCAGCGAGGCACACTCCCAACTCCGCCAGGCGTCCCACCTCTACGCCCTCCTGGGCGACCTGACCGGCCAGGCGCACGTGGCCCGCAGCATCGCCTGGGTCTGCGCCCGACAGGGACGGCACCGGGAGGCCCTGGCCCACGCCCAGCAGGCACTGACACTGTTCGAAGCCGTCGGCGACCGCGCCCTGCAGGCCCGCGCCCTCAACTCGATCGGCTGGCAGTACGCCCAACTCCGCGATCACGGCGCGGCCCTGCGGCACTGCCGGCGGGCGCTGCGCCTGGTCCGCGAGGTGGGCGACCGGTTCGGCGAGGCAAACACGTGGGACAGCATCGGCTACGCCCACCACCACCTCGGCGACTACCAGCAGGCCACCGCCTGTTACCAGCGGGCGGTGCAGCTGTTCCAGGATCTTGGCGACCGCTACTACGAGGCCGACACGCTCACCCACGCCGGGGAGAGCCACCAGGCGGCGGGCGACCCGGAGGCCGCCCGGCTCGCCTGGCTGCGGGCGCTGGACATCCTCGGCGCGCTCGGCCATTCCGACGCCGACCGACTCCGCGTCATGCTCGGCCACCACCCACTCGCCCGCCCCGGCCGCACGGCGTATCGGCACCCGGGCCTCGTATAGTTCCGACGGTGCAGAGGGAGAAGGTTCGGCAGGCGTACGGATCCGTCGCAGATCTCTACATCGACCTGTTCGGCACGAGCCAGCAGGTCGATCCCGACGACCTCGCCTTCATCGGCCGACATCTGGCAGGTCAGCCCGGCACGGTGCTCGACCTGGGCTGCGGCCCCGGCCATCTCACCGGTCACCTTCGTTCGCTGGGCGTCGACGCCAGGGGGATCGACCTGGTCCCCGAGTTCATCACCCACGCCCGGGCGACCCACCCGGGCGTCGAGTTCCACCTCGGGTCCTTCGAAAACCTCGACGTCGCCGCCGGCTCCGTCGACGGCATCCTGGCCTGGTATTCGCTGATCCACCTGCCGCCACCGGAGTTCGACGGCGTACTCGGTGAGTTCCGGCGGGCGGTGGCCCCGGGTGGGCGGTTGGTGCTGGGCTTCTTCGACGCCGACGAGGTCGGCCCCTTCGACCACAAGGTGGTGACCGCCTACCGCTGGCCCCCCGACGAAGTGTCCGAGCGGCTCAGCCGGGCCGGCTTCCGGGAGGTCGACCGCCACCAGCGGCCCAGCGAGGGCGGTCATCGGCCACACGCCGCCATCGCGGCGGTCGCGGAGTAACGGCGAGCCGGGTAGCCGGGGCCGTCAGCGCGGTGGGCGTCGGTCGCGTCAGTCGGTGCCGTCGACGAACGCCGCACGCGGTTCGAGACGCTGGCCCCGCGCGTACTCCGCGGCGAAGCCGGTCGCGCCGAGCGCCTCGACCGCGGCCGCCCGCACGGCCGCCAGGTCGGCCGCGTCATCGGGATCGGGCACTTGACCCAGCGCCGCGAATGCGGCGTCCGTGACGGCGACCATCCGGCCGGCCCGCGCGTGGTCGCCGTGGGCCGACGCGAGCGCGGCGTCCGCCAGGCAGACGTACGGGACGAAGTCCGCCCAGCCGTTGCGGAAGACCCTCTCCCGGCTCGCGGCGAACAACTCCCGCGCCGCGTCGAGATTGCCGAGACCCAACTCGCAGAACCCGAGGTTGTGGGTCTCCGCGTTGACGAGTGTGGGCTGGCCCAGAGCCTCGTTGAGCGCGATGCTCTCCCGATAGAGCTGCCGAGCGCGGGTCAGGTCGCCGGACATCCGGGCCACGCCGGCCAGCACGTGGCGGGGCCGCTCCTCCAGACTCCGATCACCGGACCGAAGGGCAACCGCGAGCGCTTCCCGGGCGCGCGCTTCGCCGCCAGGAAGGTCACCACCACGGATGGCGACCCGGGCGAGGCTGTACCGGGCCTCCACCTCCCCCGACGGATCGCCGGCCGCCCGCGCCCTGTCGATCTCGGTCTCGCTCATGCGCACCACCGCGTCGGTTTCGCCCCGGCGGAAGGCCGCGCGAACATCGTCGCTGAAACCCACTCCTGTTGCCCCTCTCGCTCCGGGCCGCGCCTCAGTCGATCAGGCGTGGAAGATCGTCCAGTTCGCTACGAGGCGAAAGCCCATCGCCTCGTAGAGCGGTCGGCCCATCGCGCTCGACTGCAGGTAGGCGGCCTCCGCGCCGGCCGCGATGCCATCCCGCAGGACGGCTTCCGTGATCGCTCTGCCCACTCCACGGCCCCGTGCGGCGGGCAGCACGGCGATGTTGAACACGCCGACCACGCCGGAGGTCAGCAATCCGAGCCCGGTGCCGACGGGTCGGCCGGACTCCTCGGCCAGATAGCCGGCGACCGGGTCGGCGTCGAGCACACCGCCGCCCATCAACGAACCGAAGGCGCCGTCCGGAGCTTCGAAGCCCCGCGTGAGGGTGTCGGTGTAGAGGCCCGCCTCCGTCGCGCGGACCCGGCGGATCGACTCGGGCCCCGCCGGGGCGGAGCGGAACACGACGTCACCCGCGGCGCAGGCCAGCAACGGCAGGTCACCGCGGTTGAGCAGCCCGTGCCGGGCGGCGAGGTCGCGGACGTCGTCGTCCGCCTCGCCCCGAACCATGATCGACCAGTGCTCGGCCTGCGTGCCGACCTCGACCGCCAGCCGGTCGAGTGACCCGAGATCCGGGTCCGGCGTCGTGTCGTAGACCACGTTCAGCGACGCCACCCCCGCCTGGGTCACCGCGGCTCGGGCGGTGCCCCGCTCGGCGTACCAGCCCTTCGGGGTGACAGCGCAGAGAACCTTGATGGCGTCGGCATACGACGCCGCTATCCAATCGGCGCTGGTGTTTATCGAACACTCCTCGTTGCTCCGTAGCCCGCTGGCCGAGCGATTCGGCATGCCGGGGCCGGTTTCCACCGCCGGGAAACCGGCCCCAGGCAGGTCAATGGTGCTCGCTCGGCCGGTTGTGACCGCGCGCGGGGACGGTCAGGCGGCGAGCTTGCCGGCGATCGTGACCACCCGCTGCGCCATGTGGTCGAGGGCGTTGAGCTGCGCGTCACCCAGCGGCGCGTCGTTGCTTCCGCCGGTGACGTGCGAGACGCCGTACGGGTTGCCGTCGGCGAACTTCACCGGGTCGGTGTAGCCGGGCGCGACGACCAGACCGCCGAAGTGGTGGATCGTGTTGTAGAGCGCCAGGAGCGTCGACTCCTGCCCACCGTGGGCGGTCATGGAGGCGGTGAAGCCGGCGTACACCTTGTCGGCCAGCAGACCCTGCCCCCACTGCGGGCCGAGGGTGTCGATGAACTGCTTGAGCTGGCTGGAGACGTTGCCGTACCGGGTGGGGGTGCCGAAGAGCACCGCGTCGGCCCAGACGACGTCGTCGGCGGTCGCCTTCGCCTCGCTCTTGGTGGCGTCGAAGTGCTGGCTCCAGGCGGCGTTGGAGGCGATGGCCTCCTGCGGGGCAAGCTCCGGAACCTGGCGCAGCCGCACCTCGGCGCCGGCCTTCTCGCCGGCCTCGGCGAGCCGCTTGGCCATCGCGTGGACGGTGCCGGTGGAGGAGTAGTAGATGACGGCGAGCTTAGCCATCGGAGGGGTCCTTTCATCGAAAGTAGTTGCCGGCGATAAATTTGCCGTAGCAACAATCTGACTCTAGCAACTGCGGCGAGCGGTTGCCACCGGACCCCGGGTGGCCCGACGCGCAGCCCACTGTGGGTGGGGACTCGGAAGCCGACAAATGGTGTTCGACGGCGGTAAACCGCCGAGGGGCCACCGAGGCCGGACAGCTGACGCCGGACGGGACGATCCACTGCCGGTACGATCGGCCGCGTGGACCTGGACGTCACCGCCGACCGGCTCGGCGTACCCGTCGAGGACGTCGAGCGCGTGCACCGCCTGGCGAACGACCGGCCGTCGGCCCCGCTGCCCGCCAAGGCCGACGCGCCCGCGATCCTCGACCGGCTCGCGGTACGGCCGGACGACGCCGCCGAGATCCTGGCGGGCTGGCCCGACCCCGACTCAGCACTGTGGACGGCGGAGTTGCGCTGGCTGCTCGACCGCTCGACCGCTCTGGTTCTCGCCGACCTCGGGGGCCACGGCTGGCTGTCGCCCGGTCCGGAGCTGCCGCGTGAACGAGGTCCCGCCTGGCGGCACCTCTACGTGTACGCGTACCTGGCCCTGGTCGACGTCGCCCGGGGCTACCACCGCGACCACGGCATCACCGATGACGTGTCCTGGGCGACCCTCGCCGACCTGGGCCGCAACCTCGCGATCGACCGGCGGATGCGCCGCGAGGGTTGGCCGGTCATGCAGAGCTGGTTGACGCTACACGCGCGCGGTGGCCTCTACGAGTTGGGCCGACTGCAACACCAGCGCGGCGGCACCGCCATCGACCTGCACATCCCCGAGGCGGGGCCGCTGACCCCGGAGGCCGTCGACGCATCGCTCGACGAGGCCCGCGCGTTCTTCCCGCGCCACTTCCCCGACGAGCACTACACCGCGTTCGCCTGTGGCTCCTGGCTGCTCGACCCGCAGTTGCGGGAGTACCTGCCCGAGGGTTCCAACATCATCCGGTTCCAGCAGCGGTTCGAGCTGGACCCCTACGAGGAACCGGAAGGGCTGGACGCCGATGTCGAGGTGCGGCGATTCGCGTTCCGCACCCTGACCACCCCCCTCGACCAGTTACCGCGCGACACCCTGCTCCAGCGTGCGGTCGTCGACCACCTGAAGGCCGGCCGGCACTGGCGCTGGTGTCGGGGCCGATTCCCGATCTAGCCAGACGATCGGCCACGGGCCACACCGGTCGCGGCCCTCAGTCGAGGCAGAACTCGTTGCCCTCGACGTCCTGCATCACGAGGCACGACTCGTTTTCCTCGTCGGCAGTGAGCAGCCGCACGCGTGTCGCACCGAGCGCGAGCAGTCGCGCGCATTCGGCCTCCAGCGCGGCCAGCCGCTCATCGCCCACGAGCCCCGTGCCGACCCGCACGTCGAGGTGCAGCCGATTCTTGACGACCTTGCCCTCGGGAACGCGCTGGAAGAACAGGCGCGGGCCCACCCCGGACGGATCAGCGCAGGCGAACGCCGCACCCCGCTTCTCGGGCGGCCGGGTCCGCTCGAAATCGTCCCAGGTGGCGAACCCCTCCGGCGGCGGCGGTACGACGTATCCCAACACCGCGCACCAGAAACGCGCGACCCGCTCCGGCTCCGCGCAGTCGAAGGTGATCTGGACCTGCCTGACTTGTGACATCGCTCCACCCTAGGGAGGCTCTCTCGTCGTCCGCACCGCATTAATCCGCGCAACCGCGCCGGTGACCGGTCGGTCACCGCAGAATCTCGACGTACCCGTCGCTGCCGTGCACGCGGATCCGCTGTCCGTCGGAGATCAGCCGGGTGGCGTCCACCACGCTGACGACAGCCGGCAGGCCGTACTCCCGGGCGATCACCGCGCCGTGTGTCATCAGTCCTCCGACCTCCGTCACCAGGCCCGCGATGGCGACGAAGAGGGGCGTCCAGCTCGGGTCCGTGTGCGCCGTGACGAGGATGTCACCCGGTTCGAGATGAGCCTGGGCCATGTCCAGGATGACGCGGGCGCGCCCTTCGACGGTCCCGGCGGAGACCGGCAGGCCGACCAGGGCGCCGGCCGGCACGTCGTCGCGCCGGTACGCCCCGGTGACGGCCTCGCCGTCGGAGGTCAGCACCCGGGGCGGCGTGAGCGCGTGGTACGACCGGAACTCGTCCTTGCGTCGCTGGATCAGCGTGTCGTCCACCTGGTGCGAGCGCACGACGTCGTGCAACTCCTGGAACGTGAGGTAGAAAACGTCCTCCTGCTCGCGGAGCACGTTGGCCCGCACGAGGCGCTCGGCCTCTCGCAGCACTGCCTGCTTGTAGACGAAGTAGCGGCTGATGATGCCGTACTTGGGATACTCCCGGTAGCCGACGAAGGTCCGGACCCGGTCGATCATCCGCGCGGTCTCGTCGGCCTTCTGCTCCCCGTCCGGCAGCGCCCGCAGGCGCGTCAACACCTCCTGCGCCTTCTTCTCAGCCTCCTGCCGCCCCTGCTCGAAGCGCCGCTGGGCGGCGCCCGGCGCGAAGTTCGCGACGTTGTCGAGGAGCACGGGCACGAGGGCGGCGGGGCGCTCGCGCCACCGCGGTCGCGTGATGTCGATCTCACCGACGCAGCGCATGCCGTACCGGTCGAGGTAGGCCTCGATGGCGTCACGCGCTTCGGTCCCGCCCGCGAGCTTCGGCAGCTCGTCCAGGAAGCCGTCGTCCTCGACGCCCCGCAGGAACGCCACCACCTCCGGATGCGGACGGAGCACGTCCGCGACGTCGAGCAGCGCGAGCCCCATCTCCGACGTGACGTTGCCGGGGGCGGACAGCGTGAGGGTGTCGGCGGCGTTCTTCTCGCCGAGCCATTCCCCCAGCCGGTCGTTGAGCCACCAGGTGGCCTGCATCCCCGCCATGATCGCCTGCATGCTCAACGGATCGCCGAGATCCCGCTTGTGCTGCGCGAAGGCCTCCAGCAGGAAGTCGAACAGCGCTGGCCCGGTCAACGTGGCGATGTCGTGGCGCAGGGCGGCGATGGACGCCTCGCTGCGCTCGATCAGTTGGGTGACGATGGCCGGATCGGTCTCGATCGGGGCGGACGTCGCACCGGCCGGCGGCCCAACGGGACCGGTGTCCGGCAGCGCCGGGACGAAGTCGGGCCGGTCGAGGACGGTCTCCAGCGCGTCCCGGGTCAGCGGATCGGTCCGGCCGGCCATCTCCAGGAAGCCGGCACGTTTCGCCGGCGAGGCCAGCATCCGGGTCGCGTCGACGAACAGCCTGCCGCCGGCCTCGTGCATCGGCGCCATGGCCGTCAGCTGCCACATGGAGAGGCCCAGCGGCCTCATGGGGTCGGTCATCATCTGCTGGTGGCCGACGGAGAGATAGATGTGGTTGTCCTGGTCGTCAGCCGCGGGGATGGGGAAGAGCGTGGTGATCGGCCGGCTCTGCACGATTTGGAAGTCGTCGTCGACCAGGCACCATTCGATGTCCTGCGGACAGCCGGCCCGCTCCTCGATCCGACGCCCGAGTCGCACGAGCCGCAGGACCTGCGCGTCCGTCAGCGCCGGCTGCTCCCGGCGCTGCGGGTCGATCGCCACCTCCTGCGTCCCGCCACCCGGCAGGGCGTGCACGGCGACCTCCTTGGCGGCGATCGACCTGGCGACGATCGCACCCTCGCGCACCGTGAAGACGTCCGGGTTCACCCGGCCGGAGACCAGGGCCTCGCCGAGGCCGAAGCTGGCGTCCACGGTGGCGACCTTCCGGTTGCCGCTGACGGGGTCGGCGGTGAACAGGACGCCGGCCGACTGCGGGAAGACCATCTGCTGCACGACCACGGCCATGCCGACCTTCCGGTGGTCGAAGCCGTTGCGCAGCCGGTAGGTCACGGCCCGCTCGGTGAACAGCGACGCCCAGCACCGGCTGACGTGGGTCAGGATCGCGGCCGCGCCGATGACGTTCAGGTAGGTGTCCTGCTGCCCCGCGAAGGAGGCCGTCGGCATGTCCTCCGCCGTCGCGCTGGATCGCACGGCGTAGGCGGACTGTTCGCCGAGCACGACGAGCGCGCGGGTGATCGCCGCCGCGAGATCGCCGGGGATGGCGGTCTTCTCGATGCGCTGGCGGACCTCGGCGCTGAGCACACGGATCGGCTCCCGGTCATCCGGGCCCAGATGCGACAGCTGATCGAGCAGATCGCCGATCGCCGGCCCTTCCGCCACGATCCGCCGGAAGGCGACAGTGGTGACACAGAAACCCGCCGGCACGCGGACGCCGTCGATCCGCGACAGCCCGCCCAGGTGCGCGGCCTTGCCGCCGACGAGCGCGACCTGGGTCCGGTCCACCTCTGCAAGATCCACGACGTACTGCTCGCTCATCGCCACACCTCCCGGGCCGCCGTGCTCCGGCGCACCGCAGCCGCCGAGAGCTCCCGCATCCGCCGTGCCGACCCGACCCGCGGATCGCGGTGGCCGCGTCCCCCGTACAACGACAACAGACCCACGTCGTGCCCCCGATTTCTCGTCAGTGCCGTCTCCGGCCGCCGATTCTGCGCCACGACCCGGGTCTTGCCGCAAGCCCCCCGGTACGCTATAAGTTAGAAGTGGCAGGGAGTCGCATCTCCCTGCCTTTTGCTGTGGTCGTCCGTCGCGAGCCGTGCTCCTTCGACCGGTCAGCACCTGTCGGGGACGAGCGGCGGACGCCGGCGCACCGGCCGCGACGCCGACAGGTCCTGGTTACGCCGACCCGGCCATCGACGCCAGGCGGCCGAGCCGAGAATGCTCAGCACCGCCGGTCCGAGCACCAGCCGGATGACTGTGACGTCGATGATGACCGCGGTCGCCAGACCGATGCCGATCATCTTGATGCTGGTGTCCTGGATCGGCACGAAGGACAGGAACACCACCGTCATGATCGCCGCGGCGGCCGTGATCAGGCGACCCGTGCCGTCCACGCCGGCCAGGATGGCGCGCTGCGCGTCGTGGCCGCTGTCGTACTCCTCCTTGATGGCCGAGAGCAGGAACACCTCGTAGTCCATCGAGAGTCCGAAGAGGACCGCGAACAACAACATCGGCACCATCGACATGATCGGCACGGGCTCGTCGATGCCGACCAGCGACAGGCCCCAGCCCCACTGGAAGATCGCCACCACGACGCCCAGCGCCGCGCCGATCGACAGCAGCGCCAGCACCGCCGCCTTGATGGCGATCACGGGCGCCCGGAACATCGCGATCAACAGCAGCGCCGCCGCGACCAGCACGGCGAGCACCATCCAGGGCAGCCGAGCGCCGACCGCGTCGGAGAGGTCGGTGACGAACGCGGTGGGACCGCCGACCTGGATGCGTCCGTCGGTGCCCTGCTCGGCTGCCGGTGCCAGGTCGTCACGGATGCGGTGCAGCAGGTCACTGACCTCGGCGTCCTGCGGCGAGTGCTCGGGCACCACGGTGAGCAGCGCGAAGCCGCCGTCCTGGCTCGGTTGGGCCGGGGTTACCAGGGACACCTCCGGATCAGCCGCGAGGCCGCTGCTCAGTCTCTCCAGCATCGCGTCGCCCCGGCCACCGGTCGGCAGCTCGGCAACGACCAGGAACGGTGCGTTCCAGCCGGCGCCGAACTCCGCGGCGACCGTGTCGTACGCCTTGCGCTGGGTGAAGCTCGTCGGGGCGTTGCCGTCGTCCGGTGTGCCCAGCCGCAGGCTGAACAGCGGGATCGTGAGCACGACGAGGACCAGCAGCGCACCGGTGGCGTACGCGTAACGGTTCTTCGCGACCCGGTCCGCCCACCGGCCCCAGCCGCCGAGTGCCCGAGCAGCCCCGGGCTCCCCGGCGACCGGCGCGTCCTCGCGTCGACGGCCGACGCGCAGGGCGTTGACCTTCGGCCCCAGCAGCCCGAGCACCGCCGGCAGCAGGGTCAGCGCCGCGAGCATCGTCATGCTGACGGTCAACGCCGCGGCCACGCCCATGCCGCCGATGAACGGGATGCCGGTCAGTAGCAGGCCGAGGATCGCCGCCACCACTGTGGCGCCGGCGAACAGCACCGCGTGGCCGGCCGTGGCGAGTGCCCGGCCGACGGCGTCGGCCTTCGGCATACCGGTCGAGAGGTAGTGCCGGAACCTGGTGATCACGAACAACGCGTAGTCGACACCCGCTCCCAGGCCGAGCATCACTGCCACGATCGGGGCGATGGCCGGGATGTCCATGCCGGTTCCGGCGATCAACACCAGTGCGGTGCCGGCCATCAGCCCGAGCACGGCGACCAGCACGGGCAGTCCGGCGGCGACCACCGAACCGAACGCGACAAGCAGGATGAGCAGCGCCGCGCCGACGCCGATGAGCTCGGAGCCACTGGTCTCCGGGGTGGCCGCGAGATCCACCACCAGGCCCCGGAACTCCACAGTCACCCCGGCGGCACGAGCCCTGTCGGCCGCGGCGTCGAGCCGCTCGCTCTGCTCGGCGGTGAGGTCGCCGAGCTCCTTGTCGTACTGCACGGAACTGATCGCGGTGCGACCGTCGGCGCTGAGCTGACCGCTCCCCTCGGCCAGTGGGTCGGCGGCCGACCGGACGTCCGGCTGCCCGGCGAAGTCCGCGACCACCGCGCGGATGGCGTCGGCCTGGGCCGGATCGCGGAGCGGGCCGCTGTCGCTGTGCCAGACGACGTCGGCGCTGGCGGCCCCGAGCGCGGCGAAGTGTTTCTGGGTGAGGTCCACGGCGCGCTGCGACTCCGCGCCGGGAATCCGGAACTCGTTGACGAAGGCGCCGCCGCTGGCCTGAGCCACACCGAGCAACGCCACGGCGCTCACGGCCCAGGCCGCGATCGTGAGCCACGGGTGCCGGGCGGTGGCACGCCCCAACCGCTCAAGGGTTCTCTCCATGCCCACAGCGTAATTGCAGTGAATGCAATGTTTCAATAGCTGCAACGTCCAGGATTGTAGGATGCAGCGATGACTGGCAACATGGGCCTTCGCGAGCGGAAGAAGGCGCGCACCCGACAGGCGCTCGTCGACGCGGCGATCGCACTGTTCGCCAGCAAGGGGTACGACGAGACCACAATCGCCGACGTCACGGCCGCCGCCGACGTCTCGCCCCGCACCTTCTTCGTCCACTTCGCCAGCAAAGAGGACGTGCTGTTCGACGATCCCCCGCTCAAGCTGGAGCTCTTCACCGCTGTGCTGGCGCAGCCCGGTCCGGACGAGACCCCGGCACAGCTGCTACGCCGGGCGTTCCACTCGGTTCTCAACGCCGACACCGACCCCCTGGGCCAGTCCGAGCGCATCCGCGCCGACCTGATCCTTCAGACACCCGCGCTGCAGGCCGGCGCCGTGCGCAAGGTGTTGGAGGGTCAACGCGAGATCGTCCGAGCGCTGCTCGACGCCTATCCCGACACGCTGGACCCGGTGACCGCATCGGCACTGGTCGGTGCCATGGTGGGCACCCTGGTCGGCGCGATCACCATGCTCTACTCCGATGCCGAGGTGGCAGCCCGGATGGCCGCCGATCCGCAGCAGATGCGCGCCGCGCTGGACAACGCCATCGCGTCCACCTGGCAACACCTCGGCGACACCGGCTGATCCAGCTGCGCGAAACGCGTTCGGGCGCCCCGACGGGGCGCCCGAACCACGCGTGACCCGACGGCGATCGACTACTCGCGTACGCCCGAGACCGGGAAGCTGCCGAACATGCCGGCCTTCACCGTGCCGGTCATCGTGTTCTCGTCGACGACGGTGGTGAAGGTCAGAGTCACGTTGAACTTCGACATCTTCATCTTCCAGCGCAGGTCGGCGCCGGACACCGCGCCGTCAAGCACCTCGGTCGTCAGGCCGTTGTCGAGATTGGTGACGGTTCCGGTGACCTGGTCTCCGGCACTCTGCAGGTCGAGCTGGAGCCGCTGCTTGCCCATCGGGCTGTCGGTGGTCAACTGCCATTTGCCCTCGACGCTCATGCGAACCCTCCCCGAACCAGCGTGGATGTCCCCACCCACTGTAGGAATCCCGGCCGCCCTGGGAGCACCCCTACCTCACCCCTAATCCGGCACCCACCCGGAGCCGGACGGCGTCACCCACCCGGAGCCGGACGGCGGCACCCACCCGGAGCCGGACGGCGGCACCCACCCGGAGCCGGACGGCGTCACCCGCCCGGTGCGGGACGGCGTCGTCGGTAGGGGTGGTCCGCTCCGGTGGGCCCGGCTAGGTTCGACACGTCCGGCGGTGCGGGCGGCAGGCGTCGGCTACACCCACACCCCCGACCGGATCGGCTGTGCGCCGCGGGGGACGACGAGAAGGGTCACGTGCTGGTGCTGCTGAGCTGGCTGCTCGCGTCAACCGACGAGAGCCCGGATGCGATCCGGATCGACGACCAGGCGGCCTCGTGGGTGCAGGTGCGACGGCTCGCCGCCGCGGTGGCCGACGACCTGCGCGGTGTGGACCGGGTGGCCGTCGACGCGACTGCCAGCCTGCACACGGTGGTCGGTGTGGTCGGTGCGCTGCTGGCCGGGTCCGCGGTGATACCGGTGCCGCCGGACGCCGGCCCGATGGAACGCGAGCACATTCTGCGTGACTCGGCGCCCGGAGCGATGCTCGTGCCGGCTCGCGGTGAGCACCGCGAGACACCCGACGGGCTACCGACCATTCCGATCGACCTGGGACGAGGATCGGACACCAGCCACGCGGAGCCGGATCCGGCCAGCATCGCGCTGATTCTCTACACCAGTGGCACCACCGGCGCGCCGAAGGGCGTGACGGTGTCGCGCCGAGCCATCGCGGCCTGCCTCGACGGGCTCGCCGCGGCCTGGCAGTGGACGCCGGACGACCTGCTCGTGCACGGCCTGCCGCTGTTCCACGTACACGGCCTGGTGCTCGGCGTGCTCGGGCCTCTGCGAGTGGGTAGCCGGCTGCACCACGTGGGCCAACCCCGTCCCCAGCGGTACGCGGCAGCGGCCGGCTCCCTCTACTTCGGCGTCCCCACCATCTGGTCCCGGATCGCCGCCGACGAGACCTCGGCCCGAGCCCTACGCGCCGCGCGGCTGCTGGTGTCGGGCAGCGCCGCCCTGCCCGCGTCGGTCTTCGCCGACCTGACAGGCCTCACCGGCCACCAGATCGTCGAGCGCTACGGGATGACCGAAACGTTGATCACGGTGAGCGCCACCGCCGACGGCCCCCGCCGCCCCGGCGCCGTCGGTCTGCCCCTGCCGGGGGTACGCACCCGCCTGGTGGACGAGCACCGCCGCTCGATGCCCACCGACGGCGTCACGATGGGCGAACTCGAGGTGTGCGGCCCGACCCTCTTCGACGGGTACCTGAACCGGCCCGACGCGGACGCGGCCACCCGCACCCGGGACGGATGGTTCCGCACCGGCGACGTGGCCACGATCGGTCCGGACGGCTGGCATCGCATCGTCGGCCGGTCCGCCACCGACCTGATCAAGAGCGGCGGTTACCGGATCGGCGCCGGGGAGGTGGAGGACGCGCTGCTGGCGCATCCCGGTGTCCGGGAGGCCGCGGTGGTGGGCACACCGCACCCCGATCTCGGTCAGCAGGTGACGGCGTACGTCGTGGGTGACGGGATCGATGAGGCGCAACTGATCGAGTTCGTGGCCCGCCAACTGTCGACACACAAGCGGCCCCGACAGGTGCGCGTGGTCGAGGCACTGCCCCGCAACGCTCTCGGCAAGGTGCAGAAGAGCAGGCTCAGGGCAGAGTGACCCGGCCAGGGCGCGCAGAGCGGCGGCCCACCGAGCGACACGCCGTCATCCGGCGGCCACAAGCGGTCCGGTGGCGGCGTCGTTGCCCACCGCCACCGCCGCCAGCAGCAGTCCACTGTCCACCATCCACCGCCCGGAGAAGCTGACGACCGGTCCGGGCACCAGCAGACGCGCCGCGAACCGCCGGCCGACCGGGTCGAGCGACACGGCGGCGTCGTCGAAACCCAACCACCGGTGGGTCAACGGAAACCACGCCTTGTACACGGCCTCCTTGGCGCAGAACAGCAGCCGGTCCCAATGTACCGACGGATCATTCGCGTGGAGCCGGGCGATCAGGTCGCGCTCACCGGCGTCGGCGATGACGTCCAGGATCCCGGGCGGCAGCGCTTCGTGCGGCTCGGCGTCGACACCCACCGCGCGCAGCAGCGCGGCGGGAGCGGCCGCCGCGGCCCGGTATCCCGCACAGTGGGTGATGCTCCCGACCACACCGTCCGGCCACCGTGGCGCTCCCCGCTCCCCTGCGGTCAGCGGGACCGCGGGATGACCCAGCTTCGCCAGCGCCTCCCGGGCGCAGCGCCGCCCGGTCGCGAACTCGCGGCGACGCTTGGCGACCGCTCGTACGACAAGGTGCTCCTCCTCCGGAAAGAGCGGGGCCGGCAGCTCGTCGTCGAACGCCTCGGCAGTGGCCGCGCCGGGCGGCAGGATCCGCTCGATCACGAGGCCACCACGTGCCGGTTCACGCGCGGATCCTGTCGTGGTACGCCCGGACCAGCTCATCGGCGGCATCGGCCACCCCGAGGGTGCCGGCCGCCACCGCGGCATCCACCCCGGCCGGCGTCGGCACCTCGGCCAGTTCGTCCAGGACCGCATGCCGGGCCTGCACCCGGATCGCCTCGATGCTCTGTTCACACCGACGCCGCGCCAGATCGCCCGACTCGGCGCCGGACCGGTACCTGGCGGCCAACCGCTCGACGAGCTCGACCAGCCCGGTGCCGTCGAGGGCGCTGCACGTCAGCACGGGTGGCACCGGCCGACCGTCCCGGGGCAGCAGCCGCAGCGCCGCCGCCAGTTGACGCGCTGCGGCCTGGGCCGGCTTGTCGCGGTCGCCGTCCGCCTTGTTGATCACGATCAGATCGGCGCGCTCCAGCACGCCCATCTTCAGCCCTTGCAGGTCGTCGCCCGCCCCCACCAGTCCGAGCAGGAGGAAGGTGTCGACGATGGCGGCCACGGCGGTCTCCGACTGGCCGACGCCGACCGTCTCCACGAGCACGACGTCGTATCCGGCCGCCTCCACCACCGCCACCGCCGCCGCCGTGGCGCGGCCGAGGCCGCCGAGCCGCCCGGACGAGGGTGACCCCCGCAGGTACGCCGCCGGTGCCGCCGCCAACCGGGACATCCGGGTGGCGTCGCCCAGGATGCTGCCACCGGTACGCTCCGACGACGGGTCCACGGCCAGCACCGCCACCCGGTGGCCGCGCTCGATCAGCAGGGCGCCGAGTGCGTCTATCAGCGTGGACTTGCCGGCGCCGGGCACGCCGGAGACGCCGATCCGGTGGGCGCCCCCGCGGTGTGGGGCGAGGTGGCGCAGCAGTTCCCGGCCACTGTCGCGGTCGGCCGGCAGCGTCGATTCGAGCATCGTGATGGCGCGGCCGATCGCGGCCCGCGAGCCGGCGAGGACCGCCTCGGCGCAGGCTTCCACACCGGTGCTCACCCAGTGCTGCCAGCGCGGTCGTCCAGAATGGCCAGCAGGTTCTGAGCGGCTTGTGCGATCACCGTCCCGGAGCCGAAGATCGCCGCCGCGCCGGCCGACCGCAGCGCGTCGTAGTCGCCGGGCGGGATGACCCCGCCGATCACCACCAGGATGTCGCCGCGGCCCATCGCCACCAGTTCGGCGCGCAGCTCGGGCAGCAGACTGAGGTGGCCGCCGGCGAGAGAGCTCACCCCGACCAGGTGCACGTCGGCGTCGACCGCCTGGGTGGCGACCTCGCGCGGTGTCTGGAACAGGGGCCCGACGTCCACGTCGAAACCCAGATCGGCGAGTGCCCCGGCAACGACCTTCTGGCCGCGATCGTGTCCGTCCTGCCCGATCTTGGCGACGAGGATCCGGGGTCGACGACCGTGTCCGGCGGCGAACGCGGCGACCGCCGCCCGGGCGTCCCGGACCGCCCCGTCGTCGCCGCTCTCCCGCTGATAGACACCGGACACCGTCTGGACGGTGGCGACATGCCGCCCGTACACGCGCTCCAGCGCAGCCGACATCTCCCCCACCGTCGCTCCGGCCCGCGCCGCGTCCACCGCGCAGTGCAGCAGGTTGCCCGGCCCGGTGGCGCTGGACGGGCCGGCCGCGGCCGCCACCATCGCCTCCAGGGCGGCGGCGCAGGCAACCTCGTCCCGGACCTCCCGCAGCCGGCGCAGGCGCTCGGTCTGGGCCCGCAGCACTGCCGCGTTGTCCACCTTCAGCACCTCGATCCGCTCCCCCTCGGGCGCGGGGAACACGTTGAGGCCGACCACCGGGCGGCGACGCGCGTCGATCCGCGCCTGCGTCCGCGCCGCGGTCTCCTCGATCCGCATCTTCGGCAGCCCCTGCCCGATGGCCCGGGTCATGCCGCCGGCCGCTTCGATCTCGGCGAGATGCGTCCTGGCCCGGGCGATCAGGCCCGCGGTCAGGTGCTCGACATACCCGCTGCCGCCCCACGGATCGATCACGCGGGTGGTGCCGGCCTCGTCCCGCAACAGGAGTTGGGTGTCCCGGGCGATCCGGGCGGAGAAGTCGGTCGGCAGGGCGAGCGCCTCGTCGAAGGCGTTCGTGTGCAGCGACTGGGTGTGTCCCTGGGTCGCGGCCATCGCCTCCACGGCGGTACGCACCACGTTGTTGAGGACGTCGTGCGCGGTCAGTGACCAGCCCGAGGTCTGGCAGTGCGCACGCAGGCTCAGCGATTTGGGGCTGTGCGCCCCGAAACCGGACACCAACTCGGACCAGAGCACGCGGCCGGCCCGCAGCTTGGCGACCTCCATGAAGAAGTTCATGCCGACCGCCCAGAAGAACGACAGCCGCTGAGCGATCTTGTCGATGTCCAGGCCGGCGTCGCGGGCCGCGCGCAGGTACTCCAGACCGTTCGCCAACGTGTAGGCGAGCTCCAGATCCGCGGTGGCCCCGGCCTCGTGCATGTGATAGCCGGAGATGGAGATCGAGTTGAATCGGGGCATCCGGGCCGCGGTCCAGGCGAGGATGTCGGCCACGATCCGCATCGACGGCGCGGGCGGATAGATGTAGGTGTTCCGGACCATGAACTCCTTGAGAATGTCGTTCTGGATGGTCCCGCTGAGCTTCTCCGGGGGCACCCCCTGCTCCTCCGCCGCGACGATGTAGAGCGCCAGGATCGGGAGCACCGCCCCGTTCATGGTCATCGACACGCTCGTCCGGTCGAGTGGGATGCCGTCGAAGAGGATGCGCATGTCCAGGAGGGAGTCGATGGCGACGCCGGCCATCCCGACGTCGCCGCGCGCCCGGGGATGGTCGGAGTCGTAGCCGCGGTGCGTGGGCAGGTCGAAGGCGATCGACAGACCAGTCTGCCCGGCCGCCAGGTTGCGGCGGTAGAAGGCGTTGGACTCCTCGGCGGTGGAGAAGCCGGCGTACTGACGGATGGTCCACGGCTGGGTGGTGTACATGGTCGGGTAGGGGCCCCGGAGGAACGGCGGTGCGCCGGGCACGCCGCCGCCGACGCCGCCGACGGTGTAGCGGCGCCGTAGCGGGATGCCTTCGAGCGTGTCACCGGCGCTGCTCTGGCTGGTGACCAGAGCCGGTTCGGGCTCGCCGAACTCGAGGTCGCCGAAGTTCGGGATCATCGTGGCGCTCCCGCCTGGTCCAGAATCGCCGCGAGCGCGGCCACCGCGTCGCAGCCCGGGTAGAGGAAGCCGTCCGCGATCACGCCGGCCGTCGGAACGGCGACGGCCCAGAGGCGTACCCCCGGGCGGCGCAATCGTTCGGGGATCGGGCCGCCGTCGAGCCCGCAGACGCACACCACCGCCGCGGTGGACACGTCCTCGGTGGTGCGCAGTCCGGCGACCTGGAGGATCCGCCTGACGATCGCGGTGTCGGCGGCCGCCGCCGGTGAGTCGAGCACCACCAGGCCGATCGGGGACACCTTCCCGTCCGCGGCGCGGTCCCGCAGCCGCTCGAACTCCACAGCGTGCCGGCCGTCGGTGAGGGTCGCGGGTGGGTCCTCGTCCAGAGCGGGAAACTCGGTGACGCCGACGATCGGGCGGCGCAGGCGGCGCACGTCGGCCCGGCGCCGCTGCGCGGCCTCGGCGAGTTCGGCGGCGACCGTGCCGTCGGCGACGGAGGCGACCATGCCGCCGTTGCGCTCGACGGCGCGGAACCGGTCCCAGGCGGCGAGCGCCAGGTCACGGGTGAGGTGCTCGGCGTACCAGGAGCCGGCGGCCGGGTCCTGAACGCGCCCGGCCTCGGTCTCCAGCCGCAGCACGGCGTGAGTCGTGCGAGCCAGCCGCCGGGCGTCCGCGCCGGACGGGCCGCGGCACCCGTCGTGGGGCAGGACGGTCACCGCGTCCGCCCCACCCACGACGGCGGCGAACGCGGCCACCGTGGACCGGACGATGTTCGTCCACGGGGCGCGGGCGGTCATCATCGGCCGGGACGTGACAGCGTGTTGACGCTGGCGCAGCGGTCCGGAGACGCCGGCCGCCCGGGCGACCCGGGTCCAGAGGAGCTGGGCGGCGCGGAGCTTGGCGATCGACGGCCACTGGTCGCAGCCCACCGCGTAGCGGAACTCGATCTGACCCATCGCGGTGCGCAGGTCGAGGCCCGCTGCGGTCAGCTCGCGAAGGTACGTGACGCCCGTGGCCAGCGCGTATGCCAACTCCAGCACGTCGGGCGCACCGGCGTCGTGGTAGGCGGTGGCGTCCACGGTCGCGGCCCGCAGCGGCGGGTGCTCCTCGACGCAGCGGCGGGCGAGCCGGGTCAGGGGGTCCAGCCGGGGTGACCGACCGGTGCGGACCGCCAGGCCCAGCGGGTCGGCGCCGAGGTTTCCGCACAGTGGCACGGGCCGGTCGTGTAGTTGGCGCAGGAGAGCGTCGGCGGCCACCTCGGTCCGCGGGCCGGCGTCGAGCACCAGGCAGAGACCACTCGACAGGACCGCGGGCGGCACGTCCTCGCCGACGAGCCAGAGCGAGGTCGTTCCGCCGGCCACCTCCTCGGCGAGATCGGCCTCGTCGGTGAGTTGCTGACGGACGTCCCACGGGCCCGGAGCGGGATGCACCTCCGGCACCGCGTGACTGTCCACGTACAGCGGTGCGATCGTGACGCCGTCGTCGGTGGTCGTGGCGAGGATGCGGTCGACGTCGGCCGCGTCGGCGACCTCTGCGGTCCGGCGTAGCACCGGCAGGGCCAGTTCACGCCAGCGGTCCAGGGTCGCCGGGCTTCGCGTGGTGACGGACACTACGGCGTCTCCTTCGTGGTCCAGGTGTCGGCCTGCTGAAGTAGCTCGTTCAGCAGCTGCTCGGGGCTCACGTCGACGGCTGCGTCCCGCAGTTGCCTCTGGACGAGCTCGCCGTAGCTGGGGCGGTGGACATCGCGAAGGACGCCGATCGGGGTGGTGCCCAGGTCGGAGCCGGAGAGTCGGGTCAGGGCGAAGGCGTACGCCGGATTCTCGACGGCGACGTCGTGGACGACCGCCTGACCACCCTCGTGGACCTCCAGGCCGAAGCCGCCGTCGGCGCGTACGACGGAGAACTGTCGCTCGGCGCCGAACGTGATCGGCTGGCCGTGCTCGAGGCGGATCAGGTGGTCGTCGCGGCTGGTCGAATCCTTGATCAGCTCGAAGGCGCCGTCGTTGAAGATGTTGCAGTTCTGGTAGATCTCGACGAGCGCGCTGCCCTGGTGCTCGGCGGCGGCGCGGAGCACCGACTGGAGGTGCTTGCGGTCGGAGTCGATGGTCCGGCCGACGAAGCTGGCCTCCGCCCCGAGGGCGAGCGAGAGCGGGTTGAACGGGGCGTCCGCCGAGCCGGCCGGCGTCGACTTGGTGACCTTCCCTAGTTCGGAGGTCGGTGAGTACTGGCCCTTGGTCAGACCGTAGATCCGGTTGTTGAACAGAAGGATCTTGAGGTTGACGTTGCGTCGCAGCGCGTGGATCAGGTGGTTGCCACCGATGGAGAGCGCGTCGCCGTCGCCGGTGACCACCCAGACCGACAGGTCCGGGCGGGACACCGACAGGCCTGTCGCGATCGCCGGGGCGCGGCCGTGGATCGAGTGCATCCCGTACGTGTTCAGGTAGTACGGGAACCGCGAGGAGCAGCCGATCCCGGAGACGAAGACGATGTTCTCCCGGGCGATGCCGAGTTCGGGCAGGAACCCTTGCACGGCGGCGAGGATCGCGTAGTCACCGCAGCCGGGGCACCAGCGCACCTCCTGGTCGGATTTGAAGTCCTTCGCCGTCAGCGTGACCGGCGTGAGCGGGATGGTGGGGCTAGCCATTCTTGACCACGTCCTCAAGCAGGCCTTCCAGCGTCGCGGCGGTGAACGGCAGGCCGCTGACCTGGTTGAACGGAACCGCGTCGACCAGGTATCTCGCCCGGATGACCTGGGCCAGCTGGCCCAGGTTCATCTCCGGGACGACGACCTTGTCGTAACCCGCGAGCACCGCGCCGAGATTGGCCGGCAGCGGGGCGAGGTGGCGCAGGTGCGCCTGGGCGATCGGCAGCCCGCGCTGGCGCAGTGCCCGGCAGGCCGCGCCGATCGGGCCGTACGTCGATCCCCAGCCGAGCACCAGCACCCGGCCGCCCTGTCCGTCGCCGTTGTCCGCGTCCGGGTCCTCGACCTCGACAGCGGGTACGTCGATCGCCTCGATCCGGGCCGCCCGGGTACGGACCATGAACTCGTGGTTGTCCGGGTCGTAACAGATGTCCCCGGTCTTGTCGGCCTTCTCCAGGCCACCGATCCGGTGCTCCAGGCCGGGAGTGCCGGGGACGGCCCAGGGCCGGGCCAGGGTGTACGGGTCGCGCAGGTACGGGAGGAATCGTCCGTCGGCACCGTTCGGCGTGGTGGCGAACGTGACGCTGAGGTCGGGCAGCTCACCCGCGTCGGGCAGCAGCCACGGCTCGGATCCGTTGGCCACGTAGTTGTCCGACAGCAGGATCACCGGGGTGCGGTACGTCAGCGCGATCCGGGCCGCTTCGATCGCCGCGTGGAAGCAGTCGGACGGCGACTTCGGCGCGATCACCGCGAGCGGCGCCTCCCCGTGCCGGCCGTACAACGCGATGTTCAGGTCGGCCTGCTCGGTCTTTGTCGGCATCCCCGTGGAAGGTCCGGCCCGCTGCACGTCGACGATCACCAACGGCAGTTCGAGGGCGACGGCCAGGGAGATTGTCTCGCCCTTGAGCGCCACGCCCGGACCGGAGGTGGTGGTCACGCCGAGCGCGCCGCCGTACGAGGCGCCCAGGGCCGCGCCAATCGCCGCGATCTCGTCCTCGGCCTGCATTGTGGTGATCCCGAACCGTTTGTGCTTCGACAACTCGTGCAGGATGTCCGAAGCCGGAGTGATCGGGTAGGCACCGACGAACAGCGGCAGTTTCGACCGGACCGCCGCCGCCACCAGGCCGAGCGCGAGGGCTTGGTTGCCCGTGATGTTGCGATAGGTGCCGGGTCGCATCTTCGCTGGTTTCACCTCGTACCGGACCGCGAAGTCCTCGGCGGTCTCCCCGAAGTTCCAGCCCGCCTGGAACGCGACCTTGTTCGCCGTGACCAGATCCGGTCGCTTCGCGAACTTCCGCTCCAGGAACCTGAGGGTCGACTCGAAGGGCCGCGAGTACATCCAGCTCAGCAGGCCCAACGCGAACATGTTCTTGGCCCGCTCGGCGTCCTTCTTGGAAATCCCCAGCTCGCTCACCGCGTCGACGGTCATCGAGGTGAGCGCGACCGGGTGTACCGCGAAATCGGCGAGGGAACCGTCGTCGAGCGGACTGGCCGCGTAGCCGACCTTGGCCAGGTTGCGTGGGGTGAACTCGTCGGTGTTGACGATGATGTCGGCGCCGGCCGGCAGGTCGGACAGGTTCGCCTTGAGCGCCGCCGGGTTCATGGCGACCAGGACGTCGGGCGCGTCGCCGGGGGTGAGGATGTCGTAGTCGGCGAAGTGCACCTGGAAACTCGACACACCCGGCAGGGTGCCCGCGGGCGCCCTGATCTCGGCCGGAAAGTTGGGCAGCGTGGAGATGTCGTTACCCAGCTGGGCTGTTTCGGACGTGAACCGGTCACCGGTCAGCTGCATGCCGTCGCCCGAGTCGCCGGCGAACCGGATGACCACCCGGTCGATGCGGAGAGTTCGGCGGGACCCGGCGGCTTCGTTGGTGGGCGGCATCGGCATCTGAGCTCCCGTCGGGGCGCTATTCGGTGTCGGTTTTCAGGGTCGCGGTCAGGGTCTGCCAGGCGTGCTGCTCCGCCGTGGTCAGCGGCCGCTCGGGAAGGTCGTGTCCGGGCGGATCACCGTCGGTCTCGTCGAGCTGCTCATCCTTCTCGGCGCGCAGCTTGAGCAGCAGATCGGCCGGCAGGAGGAGGACGGTGACGCTGACCATGCTGAAACTCATCACCAGGTCGTCTCCGTTGGTGCGCAGCCAGGGGACGATCCGCCTGCGCCACAAACCAGAGATTGCTCGTAAAGCTCGCATGACAGGGCTCCTAAGCGGGTTGCGAGAACGATTTTATGGATCGTTCTTTTCCGCCGCTAATACCGTTCTTAAGCGTTCCCCCATCGCCGGCGTCAATTCCTAGCAGGGTTGACAAGCATTTACCAGCGGCTTTAACGTGACGGCCACGAGCGGGCGTCCGAGACCCCGATTCGCCACGGAATTCGGCACGACACTAGGGAGGTGTCGAATCATGTCCGAGACCCTGTACGAGGAATGTCGCCTGGAAGGTGGCCCCGGCTACATGCCCGATGACCTGCGCAGCACCCACGTGTCCATGACGGACCACAAGGTGAAGGTCATGTTCTACAACGGGTGGGAGCACTTCGAACGGATCAACGAATTCACCGAGACCGGCGTGCCCATCTTCCGCTGGACGATGCGGACCAAAACGGCAGAGTGACGAGGCGCCGTCGGGCAGCGTGGCCAGACGGCGCCCAGCCGTAATTGCCGCTCAGACGTCAACGGGCGCGTGACTGGCGCCGTTCACACCCTCGTCGATCCGGTCGTCGAGCGCCGCCGCCAATTCGCCGCGCTGCCGGATGCCCAGTTTCCGGTACGCCCGGGTGAGATGCTGTTCGACAGTGCTCACCGTGATGTAGAGCTGGTCGGCGACGGCACGGTTGGTGTAGCCGGACGCCGCCAGGGCGGCGACCCGCCGCTCGGCATCGCTGAGGCTCTCCGACCCGTACGCGTCGACGCTCGCCAGTCGCGCGCCATTGGTGACCGGCTCCGGATCGGCCCGGTTCAGGCGCTCCAGCAATGGCCGGCAACCGCACTGCTCGGCGAGTTCCCGGGCGGTGCGGTCGGCCATCCGCGCGCGGTTCAGCTGGCCCGCCGCCCGCAGCGCGTCGGCGAGTTCGGCGCACACCCACGCGGTCGTGACCCGGTCCTCGCCCGCCATCAGCAACTCGGCGGCCTCTTCGAGCAGCGCCAGTCGCTGCTCCGGTGCGCTGACCGCGGCGAGCACCGCCATGGCCGCGCCGCGAACCTCCGGGTAGCGGTCGCCGAGTAGTCTGAGCTGCTTGTTCGCCTGCTCCCGGCACTGCCGTCGAAACCCCTGCTTGAGGTACGCCTGGGCGAGGCCGAGTCGCCACGGGACCACCCCCGTCACGTCGTACTGCCAAGCCTTGACCATCCGGCCGCACGACTGGAAGTCGCGGACCGCGGCCTGCACCTGGTCGGTGGCCAGGTAGAAGGTGCCGCGGGCGTAGAGGTGCTTCAGGCCGAAGGGCGTGGTCAACGTGCTCGCCGGCAGCGCGACGTCCAGATACCCGGCCGCGGCCGCGTAGTCCCCGGCCAGCGTCGAGCCCGTGATCAGGGTCGCCAACACTCCCCCAAGGGCCACCCCCCAACCTTGCAGTGAGATGGTGGACAACGCCGTCCTTGCCGTGGCGTGGGCCTCGGCAACGGCGCCGCGGCGCAGCATGATCTCGGCCCGCAGGGCCAGGATCAACGCCCGCCAGGTGGGCGTCCGGCTGACCGGCTCCTCCACCAGCCGCCGGTCGCACCACCCCACGGCCAGGTCCGTCCGGCCCGCCACGATCAGGATCGACAACGCGGTGAACAGGGTCGGCAGTGCGCCGTCGGTGATCGGTGAACGGTCCAGCAGTCCCCGCGCCAACTCGATCGTCTTGGCGTCCGGCCCCCGGCTCGCGGACCGCCGCAGCAAGGCCACGGTCTGCCGCTGTGCTGTCTTCGTGTTCAGGTCCGGCCGGGCCCGCATCAGCGCGGCCCAGCGGCGGTGCAGACGGTTGGCCTCGGCCGGGAACAGCGAGGACAGCCAGAGGATGGTCATCCCGACCGTCGTCACCGCCTGCTCGTCCAGGTCGTCCCGGTCGAACAGGGCGCTGATCGCGTCGATCGCCTCGCCGGGGCGGCCGTGCCAGAGCAGCAGGTGCACGGCCATCATCCGGCAGCGCACGACGGACCGCAGGTCGCCGTCGGCGGTCAGCAGTCCGTGCAGGCAGCGCAGGGCCCGGGCGGGGTCGCGGCGCCACTCGGTTCGGGCCAGCAGTGCGGCAACGGTGGCCCGGTACTTCTCGTCATCGTTCGGCGTCTGCGCGGCGCGAAGGTAGTTGAGGGTGCGGTCGAGGTCGCCCTCGCCGAGCGCCCGCACCGCCTCGTCACACAGCGTCTGTGCCGCCCACGCCTCGGTCACCCGGTCCGCGGCGAGAAGGTGGTCGGCGACGACGCCCTGCGGAAAGCCGGCGCCGTGCAGCACCCGGGCGGCCGCGCCGTGCAAGGGAGCCAACTCCCGTGGTTCGATCCCGGCCAGCACCGCTGCTCGCAACGAAGGGTGCCGGTAGCTGCCGTCCTCCACCAGCCCGGCGTCGACAAGGAGCGCGAGCTCGTGGCCCACCTCCTCGGCGCTCCTGCCGAGCAGTTGGCCCAACAGAGCCGTCGAGCCGTTACCGAGCACCGCGAGCGCCCGGGCCACGTCGCTGGTGGTGGGCTGGCAGCGGTACAGGCAGTCGGCGACCGCGTCGGCGAACCTGTCGCCCGGTGTCGGCCGCCCGCCGGCCCAGTGGCCTTCGCTGTCCTCGATGAGGGCTCGCAGCAGCAGGGGGTTGCCCCCGGTCATCGCCGCGCATTCGGCGACCATCGAGGCGTCGGCGACGGCGGAGGCGGCTCGCAGCACCCCCTCCACACCGACCGGACTGAGCAGGCGTACGGGAATCTGCCGGCAGCTGGGGTTGCGGACCAGGTCGGCCCGCAGGAAACGGTCCTGCCAGTAGCGCCGCGTCCCCTCACTGAGCAGCAGCAGCACGCGCGCGTGTCGCACGCGGCGGGCCAGATAGGACAGGCACTGCAGCGACGGGCGATCCGCCAGGTGCATGTCGTCCACGACGATGACCAGCGGTGCCGCGGCGCCGAGCCGGAGAATCGGCAGGCACAGTCGCTGCAGCGTGTGCATCGCGACCGGGTTCGAGTTGTCGCCCGGTGAGGTGGACCAGGTCAGGGCCACCTCGGCGAGCAGGTCGGTCACGGTGGCCGCTTCCGACTCGGGCAGATCCGCCCGGTGGAGCAACTGGCCCACGATGCCCAGCGGCACCTCCTGCTCGCCGTGCGAGCCGGTGGCGGTCAGCACCTGACAACCAGCGCGTCCGGCTCGCTCGACGAACTCCTGCAACAGGCTGGTCTTACCGCTCCCGGCCGGACCGGTGATCAGACCGATTCCGCCGTTCCCGCGGAGTGCCCCGCTCAGCAGTTCCTCGCATGCTCGCCATTGATATGTTCGTTCGACCAGAGTCATCCAACGCCCCCGTTAGGCTCTGTGCTTCCGACCAAGGCAGCGCCGCCGCAGGCAGCGAACGCCGCCGACCCCCCCAGGGTCGACCGGCTCAACGGAAAGACATCCCACAACTATCGAGAAACACCGGAAAAATGTCGGTTCGATGGCGGCAGATGTCGCGTTCAATTATTTACGGATCAAATATCGGTCGCGCCCAGACGTGCCTCCCGTGGGTCAACTGTCGCTTTCAACGCTAATGCTGCGCTTCGATCACCACGCGGCGCTCAGGATCGTGACCGTCGCCTCGCCCGGTGCATATTCCCAGAGCGCAAAGCTGATTTTGCGCCATGTAACCACGAATCGTCGAAGAGAAATGTCCTCGACCAGATCGAGTGACCTAGATCTCACTACCCGTGAGTCAACCTAGTGATGAGAATTCGGACGTTCCTCCCAACCCGGATAACAATGTTTCGGGAAAGTGAACGGTGTCTTACCATCAGGGCTCGGTGATGACCCGCGTTCGTCCCGGCTGAGCACGTCGGACCGCGTCCGCGGCCCATCGTCGCTCCAGACAGGACGATCCTCGGGAGGAGGGGGCCGAGCGGGAGACTCCTCCCACCTGAGAGCGCAACCCCCACCCCCTCGCGCCCGGCTTCGAGGTGCCGCCGACCACCAGGTGATGCTGCCCGCGGTGGGCGGTCGACCCGCTCGCCGCGCTGCACCGACGACTCTCTGTCACCGACCCACCCCGCTCGTGCTGGCCTATTCGCCCGCCAGCCACCGAAGACGCCACCCCTCGCCCTGGTGCTGGCGTGATGATGGATGATCGGCACCGGACGAACGTCGTCGGTCGTGCGGTGCCAACAAGATCTCAGCGGCGCGTGGACACCGCCGCTCGCCCGCGTAGGATAGGGGACGTCCGTTCCGCTTGTCTATCAACTTGGCTACCGGAGGTAGGTGTGGCGTCACCGGACATGCAACGCCCTGCCGCGTCCTCGGAGCAACCCGCCCGGGCGCTGCGAGCCGACGCCCGACGCAACCGCGAGTTGGTGCTCCGGGCGGCCATCACCGCATTCGCCACCGAGGGCACTTCGGTGAGCGTCGCCGAGATCGCCCGCCGAGCCGGGGTGGGCACCGGCACGGTGAGCCGGCACTTCCCCACAAAGGAATCCCTGTTCGGGGCGATCGTGCACGAGCGGGCCGAGCAGCTCGTGCGCCGCGCGCGCGAGCTGCACGAACGACTGTCGCCGGTCGACGCGTTCTTCGAGTTCTTCACGGTCCTGGTCGCCGAGGGGTCGACCGACCGCGGGCTGGCTGAGGCGCTGGCCAAGGCCGGCTTCGATGTGGAGGCCGCCGCCTCGGCGTCGGCGTACGACTTCGGCACCGCGTTGGCCGACCTGCTCGACGGCGCCCAGGCCGCCGGCGGCGTCCGCCCGGAGATCACCGTGGCCGACATCAAGGCCCTGCTCGAGGGTTGCCTGGCCCGTGAACGCTTCGGCGTCGACTCCGAGGCACGCGGCCGCCTCATCGGGATCATCCGACGCGGCCTACGCCCCGACCCCCGGATGCCACGGCCAGCCCGTCCGACATGACGCCGACAGCGGCGACCGCCGAGCCCGGCCGCGCAACGGCGGCGCCTGACCGGAGCGGGCCAGGGCGGGCGCACCCTGCCCGGTCACCGGGCAGGGTGCGCGACTTCATGCGATGACGGGCCCGAACGAGACGCCACAGAGTCGCTCCGACGCCGCCCAGAGCAGCCGCTGGGCGTCGAGGTCGTGCGACTGGCCGACCGACTCGACCCGGACCGGGCTTCCGGTGTATTCGCGGAAGCCGGACGGCCCGTAATATTCCCCGCCGCGCACTGCGGGATCGGTGGCGGCCCGCAGTAGGGGCAGTGCCCCCTCGGGCGGATGCTGGAAGAGCCATTTCGTGGCCCAGCGCACCAGTGGGCTGCCGATGATCTTTTGCTGTAGTGGGAAGTCGCGGACCAGCTCGGTGTCGGCGTTGCCCGGATGCGCGGCCACCGCGATGGTCTCCGCGCCGATGGCGGCCAGCCGTCGCTGCAACTCGTAGGTGAACAACAGGTTGGCCAGCTTGGACTGGGCGTACGCCTCGCCCCACTTGTAGTTGGCGCTGGACTGCAGATCGTCAAGCCGCAGCCGGGCGTTGCGGTGAGCCACGCTGCTGACCGTCACGATCCGCGAGCCCGGAGTGGGCAGCAGGCGGTCGATCAGGAGGCTGGTCAGCGCGAAGGTGCCGAGGTGGTTCACCCCGAGGTGCAGCTCGTGACCGTCCATTGTGGTGTCCCGGCGCGGGACCATCACACCGGCATTGTTGATCAGCAGATCGATGAACTCGTGCTCGGTGCCGAGCTCTTCGGCCGCCTGGGTCAGCGATGCCAGCGAGGCGAGGTCGACCTGCTGGATGCTCACCCGTGCGCCCGGCGTCGCCTCGGTGATCCGCCGCGCAGCCGCCATCGCGCGCTCCCGGTTGCGGCAGGCGAGCACCAGCGTGGCTCCGCGCGCGGCCAGGACGGACGCCACCTCGAAGCCGAGACCGGTGCTGGCCCCGGTCACCACTGCCACCCTGCCGGTCTGGTCCGGCACGTCGGCCACGGTCCAGGGAGTGCCCTGCGGACTTTGCATCGCCCGTCTCCTTGATCAGGTACGGATAAACGGAATACTTGTCCCGGTTACGTTATGTGATCCGGACGGGCTTGTCCAGAAAAGGGAGCGACTAGGGGACTCGACCGTTCGGACGATCTAGGGGTCACTAGGGGTGGGTTACGGGTCCACCACCTTCCTACGATTTCCCTGTCAGCCTCACGTCACGGGAAGGGACGGTTCGCGATGACCAGCACGGCGGTCGACCCCGGCCGGTGGCTGCGCCGGTTCCATCCGGCGCCGAAAGCCGCCACCGAGCGCCTGCTGCTCTTCCCGCACGCGGGCGGCGCGGCCAGCTTCTACCTGCCCTACTCGGCCACCCTGAGCGGCCGGTTCGACGTGCTCGCGGTGCAGTACCCGGGCCGGCAGGAGCGGCGATCGGAAGCGCAGGTCAGCGAGATCGGCGCGCTGGCCGAGCAGATCGCCGAGGCGCTGGCGGGGCCGGACGACCGGCCGCTCACCTTCTTCGGGCACAGCATGGGCGCGATCGTGGCGTACGAGGTGGCGCTGCGGCTCGAGCGCGCCGGCCGGCCGGCGCCGGCCCATCTGTTCGCCTCCGGCCGACGGGCCCCGTCACGCTACCGGGAGGAGCGGATCCATCAGCGGGACGCGGCCGGCGTCCTGGCCGAGGTCGTCGAGCTGGGTGGGACCGACCCGGCCGTGCTGCGCGACCCGGAACTGGTGGCGATGGTGATGCCGGCGCTGCGGGCCGACTACACCGCCATCGAGTCCTACCGGCACCGCCCGGGCCAGCGAGTCACCTGCCCGATCACCGCGATCGTCGGCGACGCCGATCCGCGCACGACCGAGGAGGAGGCACGGGCCTGGGCGGAGCACACCTCCGGGCCGTTCGCCCTGCACAAACTTCCCGGCGACCACTTCTACCTGGTCGCCGGGAAGGATGCGGTGGTGCGGATCCTGGACCAGCAGCTCAGCTCGCCAGTCCGGCCGCGGTGAGCCGTTCGGCGCGCGGGCCGGCGGTGCCGAGTCGGCCATCAGAGCGCAGGATGCCCTGGTGCAGCTCGCGCAGCGGCCGGCACGGCTCCAGACCAAGCTCGCGGTCGAGCGTCTCCCACGCGCGCTGGTAGACGACAAGCGCGTCGGCTCGCCGCTCGGAGCGGTAGAGGGCGAGCATCAGCTGACGATAGAAGGCCTCACGCAGCGGGTACTGCGCGATAGCGGTGTAGAGGTCGCCAACCAACTCCTGGTGGCGGCCGATGGCCAGATTGGAGTCGTTGAACAGCTCCATGCACTCCAGACGCAGCTCGGTCAGCCAGGTGGCATACCTGTCGATCATGTGGCAGTCGCGCAGGTTGTCGAACGCCGGACCGCGCCACAGCGACAGCCCGGCCCGGAACTTCTCGGCCGCCTCCGCGTGTTGGCCGATGCGGCGCAGCGTCCGTCCTTCGTGAACGAGCCGTTGGAGGTCGTTCACATCCAGGACATCGTCTCCGAGGTGCAGCACATAGCCGGGTGGACGCGTGACGATGGCGGTGTTCTTGGGCCGGTTCAGGAACCGGCGCAACTGGCAGACGTAGACGTGCATCGCGGCCGACGCGCGGCGGGGCAGGCTCTCACCCCAGATCGCGGTGACGAGGTCGTGTTGCGACACCACCTGATCGGCCTGTATCAGCAACACGGCCAGCAGCGTCTCGACCTTCTTGGCGCTGATCGACGACGCATCCGGACCGTCCACGACTCGCAGCGGACCCAGCACTTCATATCGCATCTATTCGAATTCCTCTCGGGCGGTGCGGAAATCGTCCGACGGTGCGGAGAGGTACTGGGCCAACGGTAGGAGCGGGTCGCCGCCGAACTAACCCCAGAAGCGGCCAGCCGACCCCTAACTTCCGACTCAGTAGCGCCGCTCCGACGCCGGCCGACCCGGACGGCCGGAAGGACCGCATTAGGCGTTCTTTAGAACGCCCGCCGATGATCGCCAGCAATTGGATTTTCACGACATCGGAGGCCCGGTGACCGGCACTGTGAGCGCCGAGACGCTGCTCGACCTGCACCAGGCGGGACGGCTTGCCGTCGACTACCCGAGCGTGGCTCGGCTGATCGCGCCGCTCACCGGGGACGACCGGCTGCGGGCCGGCCGGTTGCTCGCCCGGCTCGACCCCGACGAGGTGCTGCGAGAACACCCCGATACCCCGACCCTTACCGCCGCGTTGACCGGCCACGGCACGCTCAGCATGCTGGTTCCGGCGCTGACCGCCGAGCTGGCCCGGCACGGCATCCTGTTGCGTCCGCACCTGACCGACCACGACAGCTACGTCTTCGAGCTGGGCGACCCGGACAGCGGCCTCTATCGTGCGCAGCCGCAGATCACCCTCTGCGTGCTCGACCCACAGGTGGTCTTCGACCGGTTACCGGTGCCGTGGACCCCCGACCAGGTGGCCCAGGCCTTCCAGGCCCACCTGGAGGTGGTGGCCGGCCTGGTCCGGACATTCGCGAGCGCCAACACCGGCACCCTGGTGCTGAACACGCTGCCGCTGCCCCGGCGGTTCACCGCCCAGCTCATCGACCACCGGTCCCGAGCCACCCTGGGCGCGATCTGGCGCGAGGGCAACGCTCGGCTGCTGCGGCTCGCCGCCGAGCACCCGCCGGTGATCTGCCTCGACCTGGATCCGATCCTCTCCGACGGTGTCGCGGCGTACGACCCGGCCCTCAGCACCTACGCCAAGGCACACCTCGCACCGGGCCTGCTCGCCGCGTACGCCCAGGAGGTCGGCCACCTCGGGCGGCACCTGTCCGGCATGACCCGCAAGTGCCTGGTGCTCGACCTGGACAACACGGTCTGGGGTGGGGTCCTCGGCGACGACGGCCCGGAGGGCATCGAGGTGCGGGACAGTCTCCGCGGCGAGGCGTTCCGGGCCTTCCAGTCGGTGGTCAAGCAGCTCGGCTCGCAGGGCGTACTGGTGGCCGCGGTGAGCAAGAACGACCCCGAGCCCGTGCACGCCGTGCTGCGCGAGCACCCCGGAATGACGCTGCGGGACGAGGACTTCGTCCGGGTCGCTGCGAACTGGCGGCCCAAACACGAGAACCTGCGTGAGCTGTCCACGACCCTCAACCTCGGGGTGGACAGCTTCGTCTTCGTCGACGACAACCCCTACGAGTGCGGGCTTGTGCGCCGGGAACTGCCCGGGGTGACAGTGGTGCCGGTGAGCGAGGAGCCGTCCGGGCACGTGCCGGCCCTGCTGCGCGACGGCTGGTTCGACGTCCGGGAGTTGGCCGTCGAAGACCGGGGTCGGCCGGCGCAGTACCGGGACGAGCTGGCCCGTGCGGACTTCCTGGAAACCTTCGAGTCGATCGCCGACTACCTGCGCGAACTCGGTGTGCGGGTGCGACTCGCCGCGCTGACGGACGCCGACGTGGCACGGGTGTCCCAGCTGACCCTGCGCACCAACCAGTTCAACCTGACCACAGAGCGGCTGCAACCGGCGCAGGTGCGGGCTCGCGCCGCCGATCCGGCGCAGCGGATCCTGACCATCCGCTCGGCCGACCGGTTCGGCGACAACGGACTGGTCGGGGTGATCCTGACCCGGCGCGACGGCGACCGTCTCCACATCGACAACTTCCTGCTCAGCTGCCGGGTGTTCGCCCGCGGCATCGAGCAGGCATGCCTGGCCGCGGTGTTGCGGGCCGCGCGCCACGACGGCGTCCGCACTGTGCTCGGCCGCTACCGCCCGACCGCCAAGAACAAGACGGTACGCGACCTCCTGCCGCGCTACGGATTCGCCGAGATCGGCACGGACGGCGACGCCGTCGTGTTCCAGCACGACCTGACCGACCTGCCCATCCACCCCGAGCACATCGACCTGGACGACGGCCTAGGAGGCAGCAACCGATGAACAGCATCGACGATCTCGTCACCCTCATCCGCGACGAGATCGGGCTGCCGATCGACGCGGGTGACGCCGGTCGCTCCTTCGACGAGGTGCCGGGCTGGGACTCGGTCCACATGCTCTGGCTGGCGTCGGCGCTGGAGCGGGCCACCGGGCGCAGCATCTCACTCGTCAATCTCCTCGAGGCGCAGAGCCTCACCGACGTCTACGCGCTGGCGGTGCCGGCGTGAGCGTACGACCGGTCGCGCCGCAGCGGCGGCACACCCTGCACTTCCTCGACGAGATCCGGCAGTTCTCGCCGGTCTTCCTCGACACCGAGGTGGACATGAGCGCGGTCCGGGCGCACCGCCAGACCGCACGGGCGGCCGGTCGCCGGTACTCGATCGTCAGCTACCTGCTTGTGGTGTCGGCCGGCGTGCTGGCCCGGCACCCGGAGGCGAACGCGGCGGTGCGGGGCCGGATCCGCCCGCGAATCAGCAGGTACGACACGGTGAGCGGCAAGCTGACGCTGGACAAGACGCTCGACGGCAAGCGGGTGGTGCTCTCCGCGGTGCTGCCCGACCTGGACCGCAGCGGGCTCGACGAGGTGCAGCGGCAGGTCGACCACTACCGGGACAACGACCCGGCGGTCATGCCGGAGTTCGCCGGCGTCCGGGCCCTGCACCGGCTGCCCTGGCCGGTGCGGCCGTTCGCGTTCCGCCGGGTGGTACGCCCGCTGTCCCGACGGCCGCGGACCTTCGGCACGTTCGCGCTGACCTCGCTCGGACACGCGGCGGTGGACGGCTTCCATTCGGTCGGCGGCACCACTGTGACCCTCGGCGTCGGTCGCATCCTGGACCGGCCGGTGGTGCGGGACGGTGGCCTCGCGATCGCCCCGATGATGCGGCTCAGCCTCGCCTTCGACCATCGGGTCATCGACGGCGCCGAGGCCGCCGACGTGCTCACCGAGATCCGCGCCGGGCTCGAGGCGTACGCGCCGAGCCCGGTCTCCGACGCCGTCGCGGCGGCCACCCGATGAACGACATCGGCGAGCTGAAGCAGTTCGTGGTCGTGCACGCCCGGGCGCAGCGCATCCCCAGCTACGCCAGCGTGCTGAGCGCCATCGAACACGACGACGGCGACCGGTCGGGCTCCTGGGTGGACGGCTGGATCAGGGCCGCCGAGCGGTTCGAGCGCTCCGGGGACCTGCTGTCCGCCTGCCGGGCCTACAACCTGGCCCGCTTCCCGTTCGTCGACGGTCCGGCCCGCGCCGAGGCGCTGCGCCGCTGCGTGGACACCTTCGACCGGTGGCGCAAGGACCATCCGTCGATCGCGCCGCTGGCCGTCGCCCACGACGGTGGCACCGTGCGCTGCTGGACCGCCGGGTTGTCGCGCACCGACCGGAAGCCGCTGCTCCTGGTGATGGCGGGCATCGTGACGGTGAAGGAGCAGTGGGGGCCGGTGTTGCGCCAGGCAGCTCGGCTCGGCATGGCCGGGCTGGTCGCCGAACTGCCCGGGGTCGGCGAGAACACCGCTCCGTACGACGAGAAGAGCTGGCGGATGATCCCCGCTCTGTTGGACGCCGTCGCCGACGGCGCCGACGTGAGCCGGACCTACGCCGTCACGCCGAGCTTCGCCGGGCACCTGGCGCTACGCGCCGCCGTCGACGATCACCGGATCCGAGGCGTGGTGGCGGCGGGAGCGCCGATCAACGCGTTCTTCACCGATCGGGAGTGGTTCGGCGCGCTACCCCGGGTCACCGTCGACACCCTGGCGCACCTCACCGGCAGCCCGGTCGCCGGCCTCGCCGACCGGCTGCGCCCGTGGGCCCTGACCGTCGACCAGCTCGACGCCCTGGACATTCCGGTCGCCGCCGCGGTCAGCACCAGGGACGAGATCATCCCGCCGGCCGACCGGGACATCCTGCGCCGGCACGTACGCCAGCTCTCGGTGCTGACGAACGACGACGTGCACGGCGCACCGGACCACGTGGCCGAGACGCAACTGTGGACTGTCGCGTCTGTCCTGCGGATGCGCGCGGTGCGCTCACCGCAGCGCGCGGTGATCAACCTGGCCTTCCGGGCGGCCCGGGTTCGCGGCCGGCTGACCCGTCCCCGGTAACCGCCACGCGCCTGCCCTGCGTCCGTACCCCGCTGGACCGCGTCGGCCGCGGGCCGGCTCGGGACGCGCGCCCGGATCTGGCGGCACGGCCCTTCGAGGCAGCCGGCCGGACGCGGGAGTCGGATTGACGAGTTGCTCCCGCGGAGGTGGACACACCGATCGCCGGGCTCCCTGGGGCGCCCGGCGATCGGTGTGTCGCGTTGTCGGTCAGTTGGCGTTCCAGTGCCGGCGCAGGGCCGCCACCAGCTCGCCGGCACGCTCGTAGGGGAAGAATAGCTTCCCGCCGTCGACCTCCACCACGTCCGTCGCGCCGGGGATGGCGTCCCGCAGCCAGTACGCCCACTTCAGCTCGAAGTGGAGGTCCGCGGTGCCCCACACGATCAGCGTGGGGGTCTTCAGCTTGCGCAGCTCGGTCTCGGCGGCGAGCAGGTCGGCCGGGTCGAGCGAGGCGAGCAGCTCCTCGAAGCGACGGATCGACTCGGCCGAACCAGCCACCGGCGCCAGGAAGTCGCGCAGCGTGTCGTCGCTGAGCCGATCCGGATGCTCGAAGTTCGCGCCGATCCCCCGCCCACTGGTCCGCGACATCGCCAGGTCGGTGAGCATGCGGCCGGCGAGCGGGGCGAGTTCGCCCTTTCGGGCGAGAGCCACGGTGCCGGCGAAGGCCTCGTTCGGGAGGTTGTCGTGCGCCTCGCAGTTGGTCAGGGTCAGCGTGCGCAGGCGGTGCCCGTGCCGGGCGACGAAGATCTGGCCGACCGCGCCGCCGGTGTCGTTGGTGACCAGGTCGATCTCGGTCAGGTCGAGCGCGGAGCAGAAGTCCTCCACCGCCTCCGCCAGCGCCGGCAGCGACATCTTTCCGGCGAGTGCCGGGCTGCGGCCGTGCAACGGCAGATCGAGCGCGATGCAGCGGCGCTCCCCGCGCAGCTGATCGATCACGTTGCGCCAGATGTGCGCGTTGGTGCCCAGCCCGTGCACGAAGAGGGCTGGCCGGCCGGAGCCGGCGTCCAGATAGCTGATCTCGCCGGAGTCGGTACGGACCGTCCGGCGGAAGGTGTCGACGTCGGTGTCGGTCACTGTCCCGCCTCCCGCGTGACGAGCAGGGCGATGGCCTGCTCGGGGCAGGCCGCGACGCCCCGCTCGACGGCGACGAGCGCGTCGTCGGGCGCCTCGAACTCACCCATCTGGTTGAAGCCGGACTCCTCGTTGACCCGGTAGACCTCGGGGGCCAGGGCCGCGCACATGCCGTGCCCCTGACAGAGGTCGGCGTCCACCCGCACTCTCATGACTCCTCCTTCGGGTCCCAGCTCAGATCCAGGCTGGAGACACCGCGCACTGTGGTGTAGCGACGCAGTGGACTGGTGCCGTCGGTGACCCGGTAACGGGGCACCCGCGCGTGCCACTCCTCGACGCCCAGCTTGAGCACCCGACGGGCCACGTGCATGCCGATGCACCGGTGCGGTCCGATGGCAAAGACCAGTTGGCGCGTCGACGTCCGCTCGAAGTCGACCCGCTCCGGGTCGTTGAAGGCTCGCGGGTCCATGCCGGACATTCCCCACGGCACGAGCACCAGGTCACCAGCGCGCATCAGCACCCCGTGCCGCTCGACGTCCTCGGTGACGATCCGCGCGGTCGCCGAGATCGGGTCGTGCCGGACGAGTTCCTCGACCACCGCCGGGATCTTCTCCGGGTGCTGGACCACCAGGTCCTGCACCTCCGGGTGCTCGGCGAGGTAGGTGAAGACCACACTGATCATCGCCGTGGTGGTGTCGAAGGCAGCAAGCATGTTGGTGAACGCGACGTTGACCATCTCGGCCTGGGTGAGCGGCCGACCGTCGAAGGTCGTCTGCAACAGCCGGCTCAGCACGTCCCGGCGCCCCTCGTAGCCCTCGACGCGACGCCGGTCGATGGCGTCGCTGAAGAACTGCAGCAGCGGTTGGTTGGCCGCCTTGATCTCGTCGTCGTTGCCGGCCTGCCGGATGGCCCGGAGCAGCCAGTCCTTGTACTCGCGGATCTGCTTGAGGTACTCCCGACCGATGCCGAAGAAGATCAGGAAGGCCTCCGCGGGCAGCCTCGACGCGACCTCGCCGATGAACTCGCAGCGCCCGTTGTCCGCCACCGACGCCACCGTCTCGCGGACGGCCTCCCGCAGTTGGGCGTCGAAATGGTTGACCACGCCCGGGTTGAAGAGATCGGTGAGCGCCTGCCGCCACATCCGGTGGTCGTCGCCGTCCAACTGGATCGGGATCTGCTTGTGCTCGGACATCTGGTGCGCCGGAATCGACAGCACGCTCGAGGAGAAGATCTCCGGGGTGCGCGCCACCCACTCCATGTCGGCGAAGCGCGTGACGATCCAGTAGCCGCCCAACTCCTCGGACCACACGATCGGCGCGTGCTCCTGGATCTCCCGGAAGTAGGTGACCGGGTCCTCCTGCAACCACGGCTGGTACACGCTCCAGCGCCGGATGCGCTCCTCCAGTGTCGCGGGCGCCTGTAGGACGGGCCCGGGAACGGTTGGTGCTTCGGTCATGTCGCGCTCCTCAATCACTTGGCTACTGACATGGCGGGCGAGGGGGTGGCGGACGACGGGTCCACAGTGCCGAACCAGTGGGTGACGGCAGTGCGCAGCCGTTCGTCCCCGGTGCCGTCGACGTCCACGTACGCGACGTGACCGTCCGGGCGAACCAGCACGCGGGCTCCGCCGAGCCCGTCGGCGGGCTCCGCGGCGACCACCCGCAACCGGTCGGCCCAGTCCTCGAAACCGGGTGAAGCGGTGCCGCCGCGCGCGTCGATCAGCAGCCCGCGGCCGTCCCGCAGCAGCACCGCCACGCTGGTCTCGCCGGCCGCGGTACGCAGCGGGAGGTCCGGGATCCGGTAGCCGAGCAGCGGGTGCTCGGGGGCCGGCTCGCCGCCGTACGCCATCGGGTAGCGGATGCCCAGGCCGGTGGCCCGCTCGATGATGTAGCGGCTCACCTCGTCGAACTTCACGAGCGCACCGATGAACTCACGCAACGGGCGGGCGGTCTGCGGAGGGTGGATGAGCGCGGTCTGCACCTGCGGGTAGACGCAGGCCTCCCGCCCGATCGGCCAGCGTTCGTGGTGGTAGGAGTCGAGCAACTCGTCGCCGCCCCATCCGCGCACCGCCGCGGCCAGCTTCCAGCCGAGGTTCATGGCGTCCTGGATGCCGGTGTTGAGTCCCTGCCCGGCCGACGGGAAGTGGATGTGCGCGGCGTCGCCGGCCAGCAGAACCCGACCGTCCCGATAGCGCTCGGCCAGGCGAGTGGCGTTGCCGAACCGGGTGAACCAGCCGTACCGGCCGATCTTCAGGTCGATGCCGGTGATGCGGAGGAAGGCGGCCTTGAACTCCTCCAGCGTCACCGGAACCTCGTCACCGGCCCGATCCGAGTCGAACTCGATGGCGGTGGCCCGCCACATACCCGGCTCGTCCGGGTGCGGAATGACAGCGGCCAGGCCGGTCGGGTAGATCGGCTGACCGATCCCGCCCTGGTAGCGCTCGTCGAGGATCTCGACGTCGCCGGTGCGGCCACAGACCGTGGAGTCGGTTCCGGGAAACGCGAACTCGGCGAGCTTCCGCACCGTCGACCGGCCGCCATCGCAGCCGACCAGGTACGAGGCCCGCAGGTCGTACTCCTCGCCGTCGCCACGCACCCGCACCGTGACACCGAGATCGTCCTGCTCGAGCCCGACCAGCTCGTGGCCGTAGCGGATGCGGACGCCGAGGGCGGCGACCCGCTCCTCGAGCACCTGCTCCACCCGGCGCTGCGACACCACCAGCGGCAGATCGGCCGCGTCCAGCGCGGTCACGCCGGGAAAGCCGAAGTTGTAGTTCATGAAGGTGCGGGCGCCCTCGAACTGGTCGAGGCCGCGCTGGTGGAACATGTGCACCGAACTCATGTGGATGGCGAACGCGCGGGCCGCGCTCATCGGCTCGGGCAGCCGGTCCACCACGATCACCGGCACGTCGACAAGCGCGAGTTCGGCGGCGAGCATCAGACCGGTGGGCCCGGCACCGGCCACCACCACAGGCAGGACATCGCTCATCAGACAGCCCTCCCCGCCGTGGGCTGGCCGAACCAGGTAAGCAGCGCGGCCGGCAGCACGGCGTCGGCGCCGCTTCCGGCGTACGCGACGTAGCCGTCCGGACGCACCAGCAGCGCCCCGTCCTCGAAGCCCTCGATGCTCGTCGCCCGAACGAGCGTCAGGCGGTCCCGCCAGGGAGCGGCGACCTCGGCCGCGGCGCCGTCCCCGGTCAGCACCAGCAGCCCGTGCCCGGACCGCAGCAGCACCGCCAGGCTGGTCGGGCCGTCCTCGGTGACCAGCGGCAGGTCGGGCACGCGCAGGCCCAGCAGGGGATGCTCGGGCGCGGGGGTTCCGTCGTAGACCATGGGATAGCGGATGCCGGTGCCGGTGGCCCGGTCGATGAGGTAGCGCCGCACCTCCTCGAACTGGGTCAGCGCGGCGATGAACTCCCGCAGCGGTCCAGCCTTGTCCGCCGGATGCAGCAGTGACATCTGGACCTGTGGGTAGACGGTCACCTCCCGGCCGATCGGCAGCCGCTCCTGCTGGTAGGTGTCGAGCAGCTCGTCGCCCGCCCATCCGCGCAGCACCGAGGCCAGCTTCCAGCCCAGGTTCACGGCATCCTGGATGCCGGTGTTGAGGCCCTGGCCGGCCGAGGCGAAGTGGATGTGCGCCGAGTCGCCGGCCAGGAAGACGCGGCCCTCGCGGTACCGCTCGGCCAGCCGGGTGGCGTCACCGAACCGGGTCAGCCACGGCGAACCGGCGACCTTGAGGGTGATGCCGGAGACCCGCTCGAACGCGGCGACGAACTCCTCCACGGTGATCGGCACCTCGTCCGGCGGGCGCTCGGCGGTGAACTCCACAACCGTGGCCCGGGACAGGCTCGGGTCGTCCGGGTTCTGCACTGTCGCGGCCAGGCCGGTCGGGAAGAACGGCGATCCGATGCCGTTGCGGTACTCCTCGTTGAGGATCTCGACATCGCCGGTGCGGCCGCTCAACGTGGCCTCGGTGCCGGGGAAGCCGATGCCGACCGCCTTGCGCACCACACTCCGGCCGCCGTCGCAGCCCACCAGGTAGCTCCCGCGCACGGAGTATTCGCCGTCGGGGCCGTTCACCGTCACTGTCACACCCTCGGCGTCGGCCTCGACACCGACCACCTCGTGCCCCCGCCGGGTCACCACGCCGAGTTCGGCGACCCGGTCGGCGAGCAGTTTCTCCACCCGCCGCTGCGGGAAGACGATCGGGAACTTCTCCGGCTCCGCGTTTGTCAGGCCGGGAAAGCCCCAGTCGAAGCTCGGGAACCGGCCGGCGCCGTCGAACTTGTCGAGGCCTCGCTGCCGGAACATCTGTTGCGAGCTGAGGTGGAAGCCGAAGGTCTGCGACCAGGTCGGCACCGTGGCGCGGCGTTCCAGCAGCACCACCGGCACACCGGCCAACCCCAGCTCGGCGGCGAGCATCAGGCCGGTCGGTCCGGCTCCGGCAACGATCACGGGATCAGGCATGCGGCCACTCCTCGGGGGTGCGGTGGCCGGAAGCGTCGGGCCCGCGGCCATGGTCCGCACATGCTCGACGACCGACCTTTGCCGTTCCTAAGGCGAGACCAAATCGGCCGGCGGCCACCTAACAACGGCTTAAGAACTCCACTAGCCGATGCCGGGATGCTGGCGGCCGACCGAAAAGACACGTCACGTCGAAGGGCACGCGAGCATGCACACCACCACGTTGGGCAAAACCGGGCTGACGGTCTCGGCTCTCGGGCTCGGCTGTATGGGAATGAGCGAGTTCTACGGCGACGCCGACCGCGCCGAGTCGCTGGCGACGCTGGGTCGGGCCGTGGAGCTGGGCGTCACCTTCCTCGACACGTCCGACGCGTACGGCATCGGCGACAACGAGGAACTGCTCGGTGAGTTCCTGGCCGGCACCGACCGGTCGGCGATCACCGTGGCCACCAAGTTCGGCGCCGTACGGGACAAGGCGACCGGACGCCCGGTCGGCATGCGCGGCGACGCCGCCTACGTCCGCGAGGCGTGCGACGCGAGCCTGTCCCGGCTCGGCATCGACCACATCGACCTGTACTACCTGCACTTCCCGGCGCCGGGCACGCCGATCGAGGAGACCGTCGGCGCGATGGCCGATCTGGTGACGGCGGGCAAGGTCGGCCACATCGGGCTGTCCAACGTGACCGCCGCGCAGGTGCGGGCCGGGCATGCCGTGCACCCGCTCGCCGCGGTGCAGAACGAGTGGTCGCTGTTCACCCGGGACTCCGAGGCCGCACTGGTGCCGGCCTGCGCCGAGCTGGGCATCGGCCTGGTGCCGTACTCGCCGCTCGGTCGTGGCTTCCTGACCGGGGCGCAGACCTCCACCGAAGGGCTCGCGCCGAACGACTTCCGGCAGGCCATCCCCCGCTTCGCGGCCGAGAACGCGCCGCACAACGCCGGTCTGCTCAAGCCGATCCAGGACATCGCGGCGGGGCACGGCGTGACCCCCGCCCAGGTGGCCCTCGCCTGGCTGCTGGCGCAGGGCGAACGCCACGGTGTCCCGGTGGCCCCGATTCCGGGCACCCGCAGCCCGCAGCGGCTGGCCGAGAACGCGGCTGCCACCGAGCTGACCCTGAGCGAGGAGGAACTCGCCCTCCTCGCGCCGATCGCGAGCCAGGTGCTCGGCGAGGGCCGTCCCGCCATCCCGGCGGCCGTCGCCGGGCGCAAGTGAGGGAGATGAGCATGAATCTGACCGGCCAACGGGTGGTCGTCATCGGGGGCACCTCCGGCATCGGGCTGGCGGTGGCCCGCACCGCGGCCGAGGACGGCGCGTCAGTGGTCGTCGCCTCGCGTACCAAGACCCGCATCGACGCGGCGCTGGAGAGCCTGCCCGCGGGTGTCCGGGGCGAGCAGGTGGACGTTTCGGACGAGTACGACGTACGCGAGTTCTTCGCCCGGGTCGGCGCCTTCGACCACCTCGCCTACACCGCCGGCGACCACATCCGGATCCGCCCCATCACCGAGATTCCCCTCGACGCGGCGAAGGCCTTCTTCGGCACCATGTACTGGGGTGCCTTCACCGCTGCGAAGCACGCGGTCGGCGTCATCCGACCGTCCGGATCGATCACCTTCACCTCCGGGATCATCGCGGTGCGCCCGGCGCCGGGCACGTCGGCGCAGTCCGGGGTCACCGCCGCTGTCGAGTCGTTGAGCCGGGCGCTCGCCGTCGAGCTCGGCCCGATCCGGGTCAACACCGTGCGGCTGGGTCCGGTGCCCACCGGCGGCGTCGATCTGCCCAATCAGGAGGTGATGTACAAGGCGCTGCGTCGGCAGCTGCTCACCCGCGAGCTGGGCAAGCCGGCCCAGGCCGCCGAGGCGTACCTGTATCTGATGCGCAGCGGCTTCGCGACCGGGACGGTGATGCCGGTCGACGGCGGCTACGAGCTCGCGGCCAGCCCGTTCCTGCTGGCCGAGGCCCGCGCCGCCGCCGGAGGCACCGGATGACCGCCGACGTGGTCGTCGCCGGCGGCGGACCGAACGGGCTGATGCTCGCCTGCGAGCTCCGGCTGGCCGGGCTGCGGCCGGTGGTCCTGGAGCGTCTGCCCGAGCGCAGCCGGGCCATCCGCGCGGAGGCGCTGGTCGGGCGGGTGCTCGAACTGCTCGACCGGCGCGGCCTGTACGGCCGGCTCAGCCCGGGGCAGGACGGCCCGGTGACCACGCCGTTCTTCAACTTCGGCGGGGTGCCGCTGGACCTGCGCGAGTTGCCTGTCAATCCGTTGTACCTGCTGCGTATCCCGCAGCCGGTGCTCGAGGAGCGGCTCGGCGAGCGGGCCGCCGAGCTCGGCGTGGATCTGCGCCGCGACCACGAGGTGCTCGGCTTCGACCAGGACGCCGACGGGGTCCGGGTACGGGTCCGGACTCCGGACGGCGAGCAGGAGATCGTCGCCCGCTACCTGGTCGGCTGCGACGGCGCGCACAGCACGATCCGCAAGAGCGCCGGAATCCCGTTCCCCGACTACGGCGACCAGGATGTCATCTCCCGGGGCGCGGACGTCGTGCTGCCCGCCGAGGTTTTGGGCGGCGAGCAGGGCTCGGACGACATCCTCCAGCGCAACAGCTGGTTGGAGACTCCGGAGCTGGGCCGGGTCCCGTTCGGCTACCACCGCAACGACCGGGGCGCGTACGCGATCGGCTCGTTCCAGCCCGGTGTGCAGATCGTGGCGACCTGGGAATGGGGTCGGGCGCACATCGACCCGGCCGTCCCGGCGACGGTGGCCGAGGTCGCCGAGAGCCTGGGCCGCATCCTCGGGGCCGAGGTGCCGATGAGCGAGCCACCCGGTCCTGGACCGCACCGGTTGTACCGACTCGCCGGTGACAGCCGGGTGGCCGAGCGGTACCGGTCCGGCCGCGTCTTCCTGGTCGGGGACGCGGCACACGTGCACGCCGGGATCAACGGCCCCGGGCTGAATCTGGGATTGCAGGACGGCGTGAACCTGGCCTGGAAACTGGCTGCCGCGCTGCACGGTTGGGCGCCGCCCGGCCTGCTGGACACCTACCAGCAGGAGCGCCGCCCGGCCGCGGAGCGGGTCGTGATGCAGACCCAGGCCCAGGCCGCCCTGATGGCGCCGGGCGCCAACGTGACCTCGTTGCGGGAGTTGTTCGGGGAGCTGATCGGCAACCCGGACACACTCGGCGCAATCACCGCGGTGATGGCGGGAACGGATTTGCACTACCCGGCGCCGGACACCACCCAACCGCACGCCATGACCGGCCGCTGGGCACCGGACGTGTGCTTCTCGTCGGCGCACGGCACGACCCGGCTTGCCGATCTGATGCGTGGCGCCCGTCCGGTCCTGCTCGATTTCACAGCGGACGGCGCGGTGACGGAGCTGGCCAACGGTTGGAAGGACCGGGTGGACCTGGTCGTCGGCCAGGACGCGGATCTGGCCGTGGACGCGCTACTGGTGCGCCCGGACGGTTACGTGGCCTGGGCCGCGGACCTGCGGACGCCGCCGGCTGTGGTCGAAACCGGCCTGGCTGCGGCCCTGCGGTCATGGTTCGGCCCGGCGGCCTGAACCGGCGGCTCCTGCCCGTGGCCCGGTCAGCGGGCCGCGGGCAGGATCAGGTCGTCGACGATGTGGTCCAGGTAGTCGTCGGCGATATCGATGCCCCGGGTCAACGTGTGGTAGATCAACATGGCCGGGCCAACGTTCGCCAGCATCGGCTGGGTGGCGGCCACACCCAGCTCACCCCGGGTTGCCGCCTCGGCCAGTCGTGCCCGGATGCCCTCGGTGCACGGCTGCACCACCCGCTGCTGCACCACACCGGCCAGCAGCGCCTCGCCCGCCTCGGCTTCGGCCTTGACCACCTGGAACGCGGTGCCGTGCTGGCTGAAGGAGTCGCGCATGCAGGCCAGCAGCGCGATCAGATCGGCGCGCGTGTCGCCGGTGCGTGGCACCTCGGCGGGCGACGGCAGCACCTCGGCCAGGGCCGCGGCCACCAGCTCCTCCTTGCCCGACCAGCGGCGGTACAGCGCCGCCTTGCCGGTGCCGGCCGCGGCCGCGACACCCTCCACGCTGAGCTTCGCGTAGCCCAGTGTCTCCAGCTGCTCGATGACCGCCCGCAGGATCGCTCGGACCAGGACGTCGCCCCGGCGGCGCTTGGCGGGAGCGGGGGCGACGTTGTCGGTGGCGGAAATTGGAGTCATCGGCACACTCCCCAGTCTGTCACGGGGTCGGCAGCACTTCCGAAGCTCGCGCCGCGCTCGACAGCTGACCCAGGCGCTTGCGTCGTGGGGAAATTCACCTCTATAGTGAACGCACCGTTCACTAAGCGCCAACGCTTCGGCCCGTTCAGTGTCACACAAAACCAGGAGGTACGCATGTCGGCTCCGGCCCAGACATCGAGCGGCGCGGCTGCGGAGGCGCGGCCACTGGCCCACCCGGGCATCGCTCTGCTCGTCCTCGTCACCTGTCAGCTGATGGTGGCGCTGGACGGCAACGCCATGAACATCGCACTGCCCACCATCCAGCAGGACCTCGACTTCAGCCCGACAAACCTGGCCTGGGTGGCGAACGCCTACACCCTCACCTTCGGCGGCCTGCTGCTGCTCGGCGGTCGGGCCGGCGACATCCTCGGCCGACGTCGGCTGTTCATCCTCGGCATCATCGTCTTCACACTGGCCTCACTGACCGGGGGCCTCGCCCAGACCGACGAGTGGCTCCTGGCCTCCCGGATCCTCCAGGGTGTCGGCGCCGCGTTCGCCGCCCCGGGCACGCTGGCCCTGATCGCCACCAACTTCGCCGAGGGCAAGGCCCGGGACCGGGCGCTCGGCGCGGTCACCGCGGCGTACGGGCTCAGCGTCGTGCTCGGCATGATCCTCGGCGGCGTGCTGACCTCGTGGCTGGGCTGGCGATCGGTCCTGTTCATAAACGTTCCGATCGGCGCGGTGCTTGTCGTGCTCACCCCGCGGTTCGTCAACGAGTCTGCCCGCCATCCCGGCCGCTTCGACCTGGCCGGCGCGCTCACCTCGACGCTCGGCATCGCGGCGGTGGTCTACGGCTTCATCCACGCCGCCTCGACCAGTTGGACCGCGGGTCGGACAGTCGCCGCGCTGGTCGGCGGCGTCGTGCTGCTGAGCGCCTTCGTCTTCATCGAGAGCCGGGCCGAGCAGCCGGTGCTGCCCCTGCGGCTGTTCCGCGACCGCAACCGCTCCGGGTCCTACAGCAACATCCTGCTGCTGTCCGCGCCACTGGTCGGCGCATCCTTCCTGAGCACCCTCTTCCTGCAGAACGTGCTCGGCTACGGCGCGCTGCGGGCCGGCCTGGCCTTCCTGCCGATGTGCGCCGGGCTGTTCATCGGCGGCGGGGTGGCCAGCGGCCTGCTGCGCCGCACCGGCGCCAAGCCGTTGATCCTGTTCGGCACCGCGTTGATCATCATCGGCTCGGCGTGGCTCACCCAGCTCAGCGTCGACAGCACCTACGCCGCCGGCATCCTCGGGCCGATGGTGCTGCTCGGGATGGGTCCCGGTTTCGCCTTCACGGCACTGAACCAGTCGATCCTCAGTGGCGTGCCGCAGTCCGACGCGGGGGCGGCCTCCGGGTTCCTGGAGTCGATGCAGTGGGGCGGCGGCGCGCTCGGCCTCGCCGTACTGGTGGCCGTGTTCGGCACCGCCAGCCAGAGCGCGGCCCGCGAGCCGCACCCGGGCCTGGCCCCCGACGTGCTGGAACGGACCGTACTCGCCGACGGCATGGCTACCGCGTTCATCGCCGGAGCGGTGCTGGCCGCCGCGGGCTTCATCATCACCCTGGCCGTGATCCGCAGGCGGCGTGCCGCCGCAGAACCGGAGGCCGCTCTGCCCACCGTCGAGCCGGCCCTACCCTGACCACCCCACATCACAACACATCACATTGAAAGCGTAGGAAACGGACATGACATCACTTGCCCGATGGTGCTATCAGCACCGGGTGATCGTGCTGCTGCTGTGGATCCTGGGCCTGGTCGGGGTGAGCGTGGTCAGTGGCGCGGTCGGCAACGCGTACTCCGACTCGTTCAACGCCTCCGGGACCGACTCCACCGACGCGTACGACCTGCTGCGCAAGACCTTCCCCGAACAGTCCGGTGACGTGGACACGATCGTGTGGAAGGTGGATTCCGGCTCGGTCTCCGACCCGCAGATCCAGTCGCGGATCCTCCCGATGCTCGCCGAGGTGCGCTCCTCCGAGCACGTCGTCGGCGTCGTGAGCCCGTACGATCCGGCCGGCGCCGCCCAGATCAGCGCGGACGGCACCGTGGCGTACGCGACTGTGCTGTTCGACGAGCCGGCCGACGGCCTGCCCGTCGCCCTCTTCAAGGACGTGGTGAAGACCGCTCAGCAGGCGCAGACCGACGGCCTGAGCGTCGACCTCGGCGGCCGTGGCATCTCGCTGAGCCAGCAGCAACCGCCGTCGCTGCCCACCATCGTGGGCATCCTGGCCGCCGGCGTGGTGCTCTTCCTGGCCTTCAGTTCGCTGCTCGCCACACTCGTACCGCTGATCGTCGCGGTGCTGGCCCTCGGCGCCGCCACCGGAGTGATCGGTCTGCTGTCCCACGCGATGGGTGTCTCCACCATCGCCACCACCCTGGCCGCGCTGGTCGGGCTGGGGGTCGGCGTCGACTACGCGCTGTTCGTGGTCACCCGGCACCGCAAGAACCTGAAGGCCGGCATGTCAGTCGAGGACTCGGTCGTCCGCGCGCTGAACACGGCCGGCCGGGCGGTCCTCTTCGCGGGGCTGGCGGTCTGCATCGCCCTGCTCGGCCTGCTGCTGATCGGCGTCGAGCTGATCGACGGCATGGCGGTGCCGGCCGCGGTGACAGTGCTGTTCACCGTCTTCGCCGCGGTGACCCTGCTGCCGGCCCTGCTCGGCTTCTTCAAGCTGCGGGTCCTCAGCCGTCGGGAGCGCCGCCGGCTGGCCGCCGACGGCCCGGAGTCGGTCGACGTGGTGGAGGGCAAGCCGTCCCGGTGGAACGAGTTCACCCGCCGGCATCCGGCGCTGCTCACCGGCGTCGTCGCCGTCGTGGTGGTGCTGCTGGCCGCACCGTTCTTCGCCATGCGGATGGGCCACTCCGACTCGGGCAACGACCCGGCGTCGTGGACGACCCGCAAGGCGTACGACACCCTGTCCGCCGGCTTCGGCGTCGGCATCAACGGGCCGCTCGTGGTCGCGGTCAGCACTCCGGCGGGTGAAGTCGCCCCGGCGACCCTCACCGCCCTTCAGGACGCGCTGCGCGGCACGCCCGGGGTCGCCTCGGTGGCCCCGCCGGTGAGCAGCGCCGACAAGTCGACGGCCATCATCCAGGTCATTCCGACCACCGGACCGCAGGACGAGGACACCAGCCGACTCATCGACCGGCTCCGCGACGACGTCCTGCCGCCCGTCACCGCCAACAGCGGGGTGAACGCCCACGTGGGCGGGGTGACGGCCACGTTCGACGACTTCGCCGAGGTGTTGACCGACAGCTTCGGTCTCTTCCTGGCGGTGGTCATCGCGCTCGGGGCGATCCTGCTGCTGATCGCGTTCCGCAGCGTCTTCGTGGCGCTGATGTCGGCGGTGATGAACGTGGTGGCGGTCGGCGTCACCTTCGGCGTCCTCACCGCGCTGTTCCAATGGGGTTGGCTGGACGACCTGACCGGATTCGGCGGTGCCGGGCCGATCGACCCGACCCTGCCGGTGCTCATGACGGCCATCCTGTTCGGCCTGTCGATGGACTACCAGGTGTTCCTCATCAGCCGCATCCACGAGGAGTGGACCCACACCGGTGACCCGACCAGAGCGATCCTGAACGGCCAGCGCGGCACCACCCGGGTGATCACCGTCGCCGCCGTCATCATGGTGCTGGTGTTCTGCTCGTTCGCCCTGATCGGCGAGCGGCTGGTCGCCGAGTTCGGCATCGGCCTGGCCATCGCCGTGCTGTTCGACGCGTTCCTGCTCCGTAACGTGCTCGTACCCGCCCTGCTGCACCTGGCGGGCCGGGGTGCTTGGTGGCTGCCCCGACCGGTGGACCGGGTGTTGCCGCACCTGTCCGTCGAGGCACCCAGTCGGCTTCCGTCGACGGATCCGGTCGCCCCCATGTCGCTCATCGACGAGACCGTCTGATCCTCCCGCCCCGGCCGCCCGGGCCGCACCCGTCCCTTCCCCGTGGGACGCGGTGCGGCCCGGGCCTCTTTCCGTCCGGGCACGGGCGGCCAAGCCCTTCCTAAGCGCTGCTTTAGCCCCGCTCCGGATCATCGGCGCACGGCCGGTTCGCTGGCCGCCCAAGGAGGGGGACGAGCGTGCGTATTCCAGAGACCTATCTGTTGTCCGCCGGCGCGGCTCTGCCCGGCCCGGCCGTGGACAACGCCGCGCTGGCCCGCCGGTTCGGCATGGACACCCTGTGGGAGCAGTGGGTCGACGTCTTCGTCGGCACCCGCCAGCGGCACCTCTGCGTGGATCTGGCAAGCGGTGAGCTCCGCTCGAACCTGGCCGACCTGGCCACCGCGGCCGCCCAACAGGCGTTGAAGTCGGCCGACCTGACCCCGGACGACATCGACGTCATCGTGATGAGCACCGCCACGCCGGACCAGCTGATGCCGGCCACCGTCAACGTGGTCGCCGACCAACTGGGCGTCAACGACCTGCCCACCTACCAGCTGCAGACCGGTTGCGCCGGGGCGGTGCAGGCACTGGACGTGGCGCAGGCTCTGCTGACCACCGGTCGGCACCGTACCGCGCTGGTGCTCGGCGGCGACGTCTGCGCGAAGTACTTCGACCTGAGCCTGGACCTCGCCGCCCTGCCACCCGCCCAGCTGATCAACGTGGTGCTCTTCGGCGACGGGGCCGGCGCCGCCGTGCTCAGCAGCGAACCCGGGCCGGGCCGGGTGGTGATCCGCCGCCTGCTCAACCGGCTGACCGGGCGGGGTCGGGCGCCAGGCCACGTGCTGGACTGGTTCGGGCTGGCCGACCGGGACTCGCTCCGTCCGGCAGCGGCAGAGGACTACAAGGCCATCGAGGAATCGGTGCCGCGGATGGCCGGCGAGATCCTTCGCGAGCTGCTCGACGATCTCGGCTGGCAGGACGACGACGTGGACTACCTCCTGCCACCCCAGCTCTCGGTGCGGATGACCAGCCGGATCGTCGACCAGCTCGGCCTGCCCGGCGCCCTCGAGGTGTCCTGCATCAGCGAGACCGGCAACAACGGCAACGCGCTGCCGTTCCTACAGCTTGAGCGGCTGCTGCGCCGGATGGCCGGCGGTGATCGCGCGGTGGGCCTGGCCGTCGAGTCGAGCAAGTGGCTCAAGGCCGGATACGCCCTGGAGAAGCTCTGACCCGCCCGGCTTCGGGCCATCCCGCGACGAAGGACGGACACCTGACATGACCGATCGCACCATCGCCGTCGTCGGCCTGTCGTGCCGGCTACCGCAGGCCCCGGACCCCGACGCCTTCTGGCACCTGCTGCGTACCGGCACGAGCGCCATCACCGAACTGCCGGCCGACCGGCGTGGCTCGTCCGGGTTCACCGGACGGCACGCGGAGGCGGCGGGCAACCCGGGCGCCGGGTTCGGCGGCTTCCTCGACCGGGTGGACGGATTCGACGCCGGCTTCTTCGGCATCTCCCCCCGGGAAGCCGCGGAGATGGACCCGCAGCAGCGGCTCATGCTCGAACTGGCCTGGGAGGCGCTGGAGGACGCCCGGATCGTCCCGGACCGGCTGCGCGGCGGCGACGCCGGCGTGTTCATCGGCGCGATGGCGCAGGACTACGCGACCCTGACCTACCGGGCGGGCATCGAGGCGATCGGCACGCACACCATCACCGGCCTGCACCGCAGCGTCATCGCCAACCGCATCTCGTACGTCCTCGGCCTGCGGGGCCCGAGCCTGACCGTGGACACCGCCCAGTCATCGGCGCTGGCCGCCGTCCACCTCGCCTGCGAGGCGCTGCGCCGCGGCGAGGCCGACCTCGCCCTGGCCGGCGGCGTGAACCTGAACCTGGCCGCCGAGACCACCGTCACCACCGCCAAGTTCGGCGGCCTCTCCCCCGACGGCCGGTGCTTCACCTTCGACGCGCGCGCCAACGGGTACGTGCGCGGCGAGGGCGGCGGCATGGTCGTCCTCAAGCCGCTGGACCTCGCGATCCGCGACGGCGACCCGATCACCTGTGTCATCGCCGGCGGCGCGCTCAACAACGACGGAGCCACCCCCAGCCTGACCGTGCCGAGCGCCGACGCGCAGGCCGCGATGCTGCGCCGGGCGTACCAGCGGGCCGAGGTGGACCCCGCCAGCGTGCAGTACGTCGAGCTGCACGGCACCGGTACCCGGCGCGGCGACCCGATCGAGGCAACCGCGCTCGGTGCCGTCCTCGGGCGGGCCCGTCCGGCCGCCGAGCCGCTCGCTGTCGGCTCGGCCAAGACGAACGTCGGCCACCTGGAGGGCGCCGCCGGCATCGCCGGGCTGCTCAAGGCCGCGCTGGCGATCCGCCACCGAGAGCTGCCCGCCAGCCTGAACTACGAGACCCCGAACCCGGACATCGATCTGGACGCGCTACGCCTGCGGGTGCAGCGGCAGCACGGCGCGTGGCCACACCCGGACCGGCCACTCACCGCGGGCGTCAGCTCGTTCGGGATGGGCGGCGCCAACTGCCACCTGGTGATGACCGAGGCGCCGGCCCCGGCCGCCGCACCGCGGAGGCGGCCGGCGGTCACCGGGGCACTGCCGTGGGTGCTCTCGGCACAGACCCCGGAGGCGCTGCGCGGCCAGGCGGCGCGACTTGCCGAACTGTCACCGGGCGCGCCGGTCGACGTCGCCTTCTCGCTGGCCACCACCAGGACCGCGTTCGACAACCGCGCCGTGCTGGTCGGCACCGACCCGGACGAGCTGCGCGCCGCGGTGGACGCGGTGGCCGCCGGCGGTCCCGCGGCCGGGGTGGTCACCGGCCGGGCGACGCCGGAACCGCGCCTGGCGGTGCTGTTCAGCGGCCAGGGCAGCCAGCGACCCGGCATGGGCCGGGAACTGTACGAGACGCAGCCGGCCTTCCGGGCGGCCCTGGACGAGATCTGCGCCGAGTTGGACCGCCACCTGGACCGCCCACTCCGCGAGGTGATGTTCGCCCCGGAGAGCACCAGAGGGGGCCTGCTCGACTCGACCGCCTGGACCCAGCCGGCCCTGTTTGCCTACGAAGTGGCCCTGTACCGCCTGTTCGCCTCGCTCGGCGTCACCGCGGACGTGCTGCTCGGCCACTCCATCGGCGAGTTGGCAGCGGCGCACGTGGCCGGCGTCCTCGACCTGCCCGACGCCTGCACCCTGGTGGCCGCGCGTGGCCGGCTCATGCAGGAGGCCCAGTCGGGCGGCGCGATGGTCGCCCTGCAAGCCACCGAGGACGAGGTCCGCGCCACCCTTGCCGGGCCTGTCGACATCGCCGCGGTGAACGGTCCCGACTCGGTGGTCGTGTCCGGCGACGCCGCGACAGTGCTGATGATCGAGGCGGCCTGGCGGGATCGTGGCCGCAAGACCCGCCGGCTGCGGGTGAGTCACGCCTTCCACTCGCCGCACATGGAGCCGATCCTGGACCGGTTCCGGGAGGTGGCACAGCAGCTGACCTACCGCGAGCCCGAGCTGCCGGTGGTCTCCAACCTGACCGGCGCGCCGGCCGGGCCGGAACTGCGTGACCCCGAGTACTGGGTGCGGCACATCCGCGCCGCCGTCCGCTTCGCCGACGGCGTGCGCGCCGCCGCAGCCTCCGGCGCGACCGGATACCTCGAGGTCGGACCGGATGCGACGCTGATCCCACTGGTCCGTGACTGCCTCGCGCCCGAGGAGGCCGTGCTCGTTCCGGCCCAGCGTCGCGATCGCCAGGCAGAGCCCGCTTTCGTGACGGCTCTCGGGCAGCTGTTCACGCACGGCGTGGCGGTGGACTGGGCCGCGCTGCTCGCGCCGTACCGGCCCGTCCCGGTTCCGCTGCCCACGTACGCCTTCCAGCGGGAACGGCACTGGCTCGGCGCGGAGCCCACCGGCGGCACACCGCCGGCACCCCCGGCGGCGCCCGTCGCCGACCTGCTCGGCACTGTGCGGTCCGCGGTCGCCGTCGTCCTCGGCCACCGGTCGGCCGACACGGTCCCGGCCGGCGAGACCTTCAAGAGCCTCGGTTTCGACTCGATGACCGCGGTCGAGCTGGTCAGCGCCGTCGGCCGGGAGATCGGCCGGCCGCTGGCGTCCACGCTCACCTACGACCACCCCACCCCGGCCGCGCTCGCCGCTCACCTGGGCACGCTCCTGGCGGGTGGGGATGGCGGCGCGGACGTGGCCGCGTACACGGCGGCGCTGGACGAGCCGATCGCGATCGTCGGCATGGCCTGCCGCTACCCGGGCGGCGCGGACACGCCGGAGAAGCTGTGGGGCCTGGTAGCCGACGAGGTCGACGCGATCGGCGCGTTCCCGACCGACCGCGACTGGGACCTGGAGCATCTCTTCGACCGGGATCCGGACGCGACCGGACGCTCGTACACGAGCCAGGGCGGCTTCCTGGCCGGGGCGGCCGAGTTCGACGCGGCGTTCTTCGGCATCAGCCCGCGCGAGGCGACCGCCATGGACCCGCAGCAGCGACTCCTGCTGGAGACCTCGTGGGAGGCGCTGGAACGCGCCAGCGTCGACCCGACCACGCTGCGCGGCACCGCGACCGGCGTGTTCGTCGGCGCCACCGCCCAGGACTACGGCCCCCGGCTGCACGACCCGGCGGACGGACTGGACGGGTACCTGCTCACCGGGACCACGACGAGCGTCATCTCCGGACGGATCGCCTACACCCTCGGGCTGCACGGCCCGGCGCTCACAGTGGACACCGCGTGCTCGTCGTCGCTTGTCGCGATCCACCTGGCCGCGACCGCGCTGCGCAACGGCGAGTGCGCCCTGGCCCTGGCCGGCGGCGCGGCAGTGCTGGCCAGCCCCGGCATGTTCGTCGAGTTCAGCCGGCAACGGGGCCTCTCCCCCGACGGCCGATGCAAGGCGTTCGCGGCCGGCGCGGACGGGACCGGCTGGGCCGAGGGCGCCGGGATGCTGGTGCTGGCCCGGCTCTCCGAGGCGGAGCGGCTCGGCTATCCGGTGCTGGCAGTGCTGCGCGGCAGCGCGGTGAACCAGGACGGCGCCAGCAACGGCCTCACCGCGCCGAACGGCCCAGCCCAGGAGCGGGTCATCCGGCAGGCGCTGGCCAACGCCCGTCTCCAGCCTTCCGAGGTGGATGTGGTCGAAACGCACGGCACCGGCACCACGCTGGGCGACCCGATCGAGGCGCGGGCGGTGCTGGCCACCTACGGTCGGGACCGGCCGGCCGACCAACCGCTGATGCTGGGATCCCTCAAGTCGAACATCGGTCACGCGCAGGCGGCGGCCGGCGTCGGCGGCGTCATCAAGATGGTGCTGGCGATGCGACACGGCGTGCAGCCACGGACCCTGCACGTGGACGAGCCCACCCCGCACGTGGACTGGTCCGCCGGCGCGGTCGCGCTGCTGACCGAGGCCCGGGCGTGGCCGGCCGACCGGCCGCGACGCGCCGCCGTGTCCTCGTTCGGGATCAGTGGCACGAACGCGCACGTCATCCTCGAACAGCCGGTGTCGAACGAAACCGTGGCGCCGGCGCCGGCGACGGACGGCCCGGTGCCGCTGGCGCTGAGTGGGCGCACGCCGGCCGCCCTCCACGAGTACGCGGGACGGCTGCGCGACCTCGTCGCCGCCGACCCGGAGGCGAACCCCGCCGACCTGGCCACGGCCCTGACCGGGCGGGCGCTCTTCGAGCACCGTGCCGTGCTTGTCACCCACGACCGGGCCGGCCTGACCGCGGGCCTGACCGCACTGGCCGGCGCGGGCGACGACCCGCTTCTGGTCACCGGCCCGGCGGCCGCCGCCGACCCCAGGGTGGTCTTCGTCTTTCCCGGCCAGGGGAGCCAGTGGGCCGGCATGGCTGTCGAGCTGCTGGACACCGTGGACGTCTTCGCCAGGCAGTTGCGGGCCTGCGCTGAGGCGCTGCGCGAGCACACCGACTGGGATCTGGAAGACGTGCTGCGGGGCGCCCCGGGCGCGCCCTCGCTGGATCGGGTGGACGTGGTGCAGCCGGCCCTGTTCGCCGTGATGGTGTCGCTGGCCGAGCTGTGGCGTGCCTGCGGTCTGCGCCCCGGCGCGGTCGTCGGCCACTCCCAGGGTGAGATCGCGGCGGCATATGTGGCCGGGGCGCTCTCGCTCGCCGACGCCGCCCGGGTGGTGACCCTGCGCAGCCAGGCGCTTGCCGCACTGACCGGCGGCGCCGGCATGGCGTCCGTGACGCTGCCGGCGGCGGAGGTACGCGATCGGCTGGGCCGCTGGGCGGGCCGACTGAGCGTCGCCACGGTGAACGGGCCGTCATCCACTGTGGTGTCCGGCTTCGACGACGCCCTGGACGAGCTTCTTGCCGAGTGCGAGGCCGAAGGCGTCCGGGCGCGGCGGGTGCCTGTTGACTACGCGTCCCACTCGGCGCAGATGGAGGCGATCCGCGCGGAGCTGCTCGACGTGCTGGCGCCGGTGCGGCCGCGGGCCGCCGAGGTGCCGTTCTGCTCCACGGTGACCGGCGACTACCTGGACACCACGGAGCTGGACGCCGACTACTGGTACCGGAATCTGCGCGAGACTGTCGAGTTCGAGCAGGCCACCCGCACCCTGTTGGCCGACGGTTTCCACCTCTTCGTCGAGGCGAGCCCACACCCGGTCCTGACCGTCGGCATGCAGGAGACGATCGACGACACCGAGCCGGCCGTGACCGCGGCGACGGTGCCGTCGCTGCGCCGGGACGAGGGCGGCCGGGAACGCTTCCTGCGCTCGCTCGGGCAGGTCTTCGTCTCCGGGGTACGGGTGGATTGGGCGCCGCTGGGTCTGCGCGCCGACGGGCCTCGACCGGACCTGCCGACGTACCCGTTCCAGCGGCAGCGTTACTGGCTGAGCCCGGCGCGCCCGGCCACCTCGCCGGACGCGCTCGGACTGACCGCGGCCGGCCATCCGATGCTCGGCGCGCTGGTCGCGCTGCCTGACGGCGACGGCCTGCTGCTCACCGGCCGGCTGTCGCTGCGGACCCACCCCTGGCTGGCCGACCACGCGGTGCTCGGCACCGTCCTACTGCCCGGGACCGGCTTCGCCGAACTGGCTCTGCACGCCGGCGCCCAGTTCGGTCTGGACGGCCTGGACGAACTCACCCTGCACGCGCCGCTGGCGGTGCCGGAGGCCGCGGCCGTGATGCTGCAGCTGGCGGTCGGCGAGCCCGCCGAGGACGGCAGCCGCCCGCTGCGGATCCACGCGCGGCCGGACGACGGCGACGAGTGGACGCTGCACGCCAGCGGCCGGCTGGCCACGGTCAGCGGCGCACCGCCCGCGATCACCCGGCCGGCGACCGCCGAGCCGGTCGACCTCACCGGGGTCTACCAGGAGCTGGCCGGGCAGGGCTACGAGTACGGCCCGATGTTCCAGGGTCTGCGGGCGGCCTGGCGGGACGGAACAGACGTCTGGGCCGAACTCGCCCTGCCCCTCGAGCAGCAGGCCGAGGCGACCGAGTTCGGTCTGCACCCGGCGCTGCTCGACGCGGCGCTGCACGCGGCGCTCGTCCTCGGCCCGGCCGGCGAGGCCGAGCGGCCCCGGCTGCCGTTCAGCTGGACCGGCCTGCGGCTGTACGCGACCGCCGCGGCGTCGGCGCGTCTTCGGGTGCGGCCGGCCGGCCGGGACTCGGTCGAGCTGCTGCTCACCGGCCCGGAGGGTGAACCGATCGCGGCCGTCGACGCGGTGGCGTTGCGCCCGGTCGACGTGCAGGCGCTGACCACCGCCGCGACCCCGGACACCGCCCTGTACGAGACGACCTGGGTACCGGTTCCCACCGGCAGCCCGGCGACCGGCAGCTGGGCGGTGGCCGGTGACCCGGAGCTGGCCGCGGCGCTCGGCGCGGAGGTCGTCGACCTGCCGTCAGCCGCGTCGGACGGCGGGCCCGAATCGGCTGTCGCCCGGGTACGCGACGTGCTGGGTCGGCTACGTGACTGGCTGGCCGCCGAACCGGACCCGGCCGCCCGGTTGCTGGTGGTGACCCGCAAGGGTGTCGCAGTCGCCACCGCGGACGACGTGGACCCGGCGGCCGCCGCCGTCTGGGGTCTGGTGCGGACCGCGCAGGTCGAGGAGCCCGACCGGGTGGTGCTGCTGGACATCGACGACGCGGCGGGGAGCCGGGCGGCGGTGTCCGGCGCGCTCGCCTCGGGCGAGCCGCAGCTGGCGCTGCGCGACGGCCGTGGCTACGTGCCACGGCTCGTCCCGGCGGCCACCGTGCCGGCGGCGCCGCTCCCCTTCGATCCGGACGGCACGATTCTGATCACGGGCGGCACCGGCACGCTCGGTACGCTCGTCGCCCGGCACCTCGTCGATCGCGGCTACCGCCACCTCGTGCTCGCCAGCCGCAGCGGGCCGGACGCGCCCGGCGCCGACCTTCTCGCCGAGATCGGCACCGTCGTCGCCTGCGACACCAGCGACCCGGAAGCACTCGCCGACCTGATCGCCGGCATCGCGCCGCCGCTGACCGCGGTGGTGCACACGGCCGGCACGCTGAGTGACGCGACGATCGCCAACCTCACCGACGAGAGCCTGGACGCCGCCTGGCGGCCCAAGGCCGACGCCGCGTGGCACCTGCACCGGCTCACCGACGTACACCTCGTGCTCTTCTCCTCGGTGATGGCCACGCTCGGGAGCGCGGGGCAGGGCAACTACACGGCCGCCAACGGCTATCTCGACGGCCTGGCCCGGCATCGGCGGGCGGCCGGACTGCCGGCGACAAGCATCGCCTGGGGTCTGTGGGACACGGCCAGCGGGATGACCGGGCACCTGACCGGTGACGACATCGGGCGGATGAGCCGCAACGGCGTCGCGCCGATGGAGAGTGCGGCCGGTCTGGCCCTGTTCGACGCGGCGCTGGCCGGCCCGGCGGAACTCGTGGTGGCGGCCCGCCTGGACCGGGCGGCGCTGCGGGCACGGGCCGCGGGCGGCACGCTGCCGGCACTGCTCGGCGGCCTCGTCCGGGTGCCCCGGCGGCGTGTGCAGGCGCCGGTGGCCGCGAGCGGCAGCACCACCCCGGCCTCGCCGGAGGCGCTGCTCGACCTGGTCAGCGCGCAGGTCGCGGTCATCCTCGGGCACACCTCGGTGGACGGGGTGGACCCGACGCGGGCGTTCAAGGAGCTGGGGTTCGACTCGCTGACCGCCGTCGAGTTGCGCAACCGGCTGGCGACGGCGACCGGCCTGCGGCTGCCGGCGACGCTGATCTTCGACTACCCGACGCCGGCCGCCCTGGTCGGGCAACTGGTCGCGCGGCTCGGCCCGCAGGCCGCGCCGGAGACCACGACGACCACCCGGGTCGCCAGCGACGAGCCGATCGCGATCATCGGGATGGCCTGCCGTTATCCGGGGGGTGTCGACACTCCGGAGAAGCTGTGGGAGTTGGTGGCGGGTGGGGTCGACGCGATCTCGGAGTTCCCGGACAACCGGGACTGGGACATCGACGGCCTGTACCACCCGGACCCGGACCACCGGGGCACGTCCTACACCCGGCACGGTGGTTTCCTGCACGACGCCGACCTGTTCGATGCGGAGTTCTTCGGGATCAGCCCGCGTGAGGCGGTGACGATCGACCCGCAGCAGCGAGTGCTGCTGGAGACCGCGTGGGAGGCGATCGAGGCCGCCGGGTTGAACGCCGAGCAGCTGCGCGGCAGCGACACCGGGGTTTTCGCGGGGCTCATGTACCACGACTACGCGAGCCGGCTGCCGGCCGTGCCGCCGGAGCTGGAGGGTTACCTGACCACTGGCAACCACGGCAGCGTGGCGTCGGGCCGGGTCGCCTACACGTTCGGTTTTGAGGGGCCGGCGATCACTGTGGACACGGCGTGTTCGTCGTCGCTTGTCGCGATCCACCTGGCGGGGCAGGCGTTGCGTCAGGGTGAGTGCACCCTCGCCCTCGCCGGTGGGGTGGCGATCATGTCGAGTCCCGGTCTGTTCATCGAGTTCAGTCGTCAACGCGCGATCTCCGCCGACGGGCGGTGTCGGGCGTTCTCCGCCGACGCCGACGGCACCGGGTGGGGCGAGGGCGTGGGCCTGCTCGTTCTGGAGAAGCTGTCCGACGCGCAACGCAACGGTCATCCCATCCACGCTGTCATCCGGGGCACCGCGGTGAACCAGGACGGTGCCAGCAACGGTCTCACCGCCCCGAACGGGCCCTCTCAGGAACGGGTCATCCACCAGGCACTGGCCAACGCCGGCCTGAGCATCGGTGACGTCGACGCCATCGAGGCCCACGGCACCGGCACCACCCTGGGTGACCCGATCGAGGCCGGCGCCATCCTCAACACCTACGGCCAACGCGACCGGCCCGTCTACCTCGGGTCGATCAAGTCGAACATCGGGCACACCCAAGCCGCCGCCGGAGTCGCCGGCGTCATCAAAATGGTCGAAGCCCTGCGCCACGACACACTCCCGCGAACCCTGCACGCGGACGAGCCCAGTCCGCACGTGGACTGGACCAGCGGCCGGGTGGAACTGCTCGCCTCGGCGCAGCCCTGGCCCGCCGGGGAACAGACCCGCCGCGCCGCCGTCTCCTCGTTCGGGATCAGCGGCACCAACGCCCACCTCATCCTCCAAGAACCACCCACCCCCACCCCCACGCCCGCTTCTGCCGACCCCGCGCCGGCCGATGCCGCTTCTGACGGTGCGGTCGATGGGCCGGTGGTGTGGTTGTTGTCCGCGCACACCCCCGACGCCCTACGCGCCTACGCCGCGAACCTCACCGACTACCTGAGCGCCCACCCCAACACCCCGGCCGCCGACATCGCGCACACCCTCGAGCGTCGGGTCCACCACACCCACCGGGCCGCGGTCACGCACCCCGACGCGCTGCTGGCTCTGCGCCAGGACCAACCCCACCCGCACCTCGTCACCGGCACCGCGCACACCGGGAAAACCGTGTTCGTGTTCCCCGGTCAGGGAAGCCAGTGGACACACATGGCCCTCGACCTCTACCGCAACGACCCGGTCTTCGCTCACCACCTCGACGAAGCCCACCGCGCCCTCACCCCCCACATCACCTTCGACCTCATCGACGTCCTCACCGCCGACCCGATCCCCACCGACACCCCCACCATCCAACCCACCCTCTTCGCCGTGATGACCGCCCTGGCGAAACTGTGGCAACACCACGGCGTCACCCCCGACGCCGTCATCGGTCACAGCCAAGGCGAAATCGCCGCCGCCCACATCGCCGGGACCCTCACCCTCACCGACGCCGCCCGCCTCATCGCCATCCGCAGCCACACCATCGAAACCCTCGACGGCACCGGCGCCATGCTCACCATCGCCGCCCCCCACGACGAGGTCCGCACCGCCATCGCACCCTTCGGCGAGCAACTATCCATCGCCGCCATCAACAGCCCCACCAGCACCGTCGTCGCCGGCACCCCCGAGGCCATCGCCGCCCTCGCCGCGACCTACCAGAACACCACCACCCGCGCCACCACCCTGCCCGTCACCTACGCCAGCCACCACCCACCCCACATCGACGCCCTCAAACCCACCCTCACCACCCTCCTGGGCACCATCACCACCCACCCCAACCACATCCCCCACTACTCCACCGTCACCACCAACCCCCTGCACCCCGACGACCTCACCACCGACTACTGGCACGACAACCTCCGCAACCCCGTCCAACTCCAACCCACCATCGAAAAACTCCACCAACACGGCTACCGCACCTTCCTCGAAATCAGCCCCCACCCCGTCCTCACCCCCCACATCACCACCACCCTCACCACCCTCACCACCACCGCCCCGGTCACCGTCACCGGGACCCTGCGACGCAACGAACCCTCCACCACCACCTTCCTCACCAACCTCGCCACCCTCCACACCACCGGCACCCCCCACACCCACACCACACCCGGCAACCACCTCCCCAACCTCCCCACCACCGCCTACACCCGCACCCGCCACTGGCTCACCGCACCACCGGACACCCACACCAACCCCCACACCCTCGGCCTCAACCCCACCACCCACCCACTCCTCGCCACCGTCAGCGAACTGCCGCACCACCGCACCACCCTCTACACCACAGTGCTCAGCACCCAGACACAGCAGTGGATCCGCGACCACGCCCTCAACCACGTGCCGCTGCTACCCGCCACCGCATACCTCGACCTCGCCCTCCGCCGGACTGCCGCACGTCGAGGACCTCACCATCCAGGCGCCCCTGGTGCTGGACCGGCCGAGACGGCTACAGGTGACGGTGACCGAGGACGACGCGGGCACGCAGACGGTGCTGTTCCTGAGCCAGCCACAGGACGCGGACCCGGACACCCCGTGGATGTCACACGCCACCGGCACCCTGGTCCGAGGCTCGACCACTCCCGCCACGGAGCAGAGCACCGAATGGCCGCCGGCTGGCGCCACCGTCGTGCCGCTCGACGACGCGTACGACCGGCTGGCCGACGCCGGTTACGACTACGGGCCGGCCTTCCGCGGGCTACGGGCGCTGTGGCGACGCGACGGGCAGGTCTTCGCCGAGGTGGCGCTGCCGGCGGAGGCCGGGGCCGTGGACGGCTTCGGCCTACACCCGAGCCTGCTCGACGCGGCCCTGCACCCGGTGCCGCTCGGCGCAGTCGGCGAGCTCGGGCCGGGACTGCTGCCGTTCTCCTTCCGGGGGGTGACCCTGCACGCGGTCGGCGCCACGGTCCTGCGGGTCACGTTGTCTGCCACCGGGCCGGACAGCATCACGCTCACCGCCGCGGATGCGGCCGGCGCGCCGGTGCTCACCGTCGACGAGTTGCGGCTGCGCACTGCCGACCTCACCAACCTCGGCGGCGGTGCGCCTCGGGTCCTCTACGAGTTGACCTGGGAGCGGGTGGTGGGTGCGGCGGCGGTCGGGAAACACCTGCTGCTGGATCTGAGTGGTGACACCGTGCACACCGCGCTGCCGCGTCTGCAGGACGCGCTCACCGGTGACCAGCCGTTGCTGGCGCACACCCGCAACGCCGTCACCGACCCCATCGACCCTGACCAGGCCGCGATCTGGGGTCTGCTGCGCACCGCCCAACTCGAACATCCCGACCGGCTCACGATCGTCGACAACCACGACCCCGCCAACCCGCCACCGGCCACCGAACCCCAGGTAGCCACCCGCGACGGGCAGCACTACGCCCCCCGACTCACCCCCACCCCCACACCCACCCCCCACCAGCTGCCCCTGGACCCCGACGGCAGCATCCTCATCACCGGCGGCACCGGCACCCTCGGCGCCCTCATCGCCCGCCACCTACACCACCGCGGCTACCAGCACCTCGTCCTGGCCAGCCGCCGCGGCCCGAACGCACCCGACGCCCACCACCTCACCGACATCGCCACCATCGTCGCCTGCGACACCACCGACGCCACCGCCCTCAACACCCTCCTGAACACCATCACCCCACCACTGACCGCGATCATCCACACCGCCGCGACCCTCGACGACGCCACCATCACCAACCTCACCCCGCAACAACTGCACACCGTCTGGCAACCCAAAGCCCACACCGCCACCCTCCTGGAACACACCAACGCCCACCTCATCTACTTCTCCTCCCTCGCCGGCACCCTCGGCAACCCCGGCCAAGGCAACTACGCCGCCGCCAACGCCTACCTCGACGCCCTCGCCCACCGCCGCCACCACAACGGCAAACCCACCACCAGCATCGCCTGGGGCCTCTGGGCCAACACCAGCGGAATGACCCAACACCTCACCACCACCGACCGCCAACGCCTACACCGCACCGGCCTCACCCCCATGACCACCGACGACGCCCTCGCCCTCTTCGACGCCGCAGTCGCGTCGGGCGCTCCGAACCGGGTCGCCGCCGTGCTGGACCGGGCCAACCTGGACCCGGCCAACCCGCTGCTGCGCCATCTCACCAAGCGCCGGACGGCGGCGGCTCCGGCGCCGGCCGGACTGCCGGCGGAGGACCGGGTGCCGGCTCTCGACCAGATCGTGCGGTCCACAGTGGCGGTCGTGCTCGGGTACGGACCGGGCGCGACGGTCGACCGGGACCGGGCGTTCAAGGAACTCGGGTTCGACTCGCTGACCGCCGTCGAGTTGCGCAACCGACTGGCGACAGCGACCGGCCTGCGGCTGCCGGCGACGCTGATCTTCGACCACCCCACCCCCGCCGCCCTCGTCACCCACCTCCACGACCAACTCGACCCCGAGCACGCCACCCGCAAACCGACACCGACCGCCACCGCCGCCACCACCACCGACGAGCCGATCGCCATCATCGGCATGGCCTGCCGTTACCCCGGTGGGGTGTCCGCTCCGGAGGAGCTGTGGCGGCTGGTCGCGGACGGGGTCGACGCGATCACCGAGTTCCCGGACAACCGGGGCTGGGACCTGGAGCGGCTGTACCACCCGGATCCGGACCACACCGGCACGAGCTACACCCGGCACGGCGGCTTCCTGCACGACGCCGACCGCTTCGACCCCACCTTCTTCGGGATCAGCCCGCGGGAGGCAATGGCCATCGATCCGCAGCAGCGGCTGCTGCTGGAGACGGCGTGGGAGGCGATCGAGACCGCCGGGTTGAACGCCGAGCGGCTGCGCGGCACCGACACCGGGGTGTTCGCCGGGGTGATGTACCACGACTACGCGAGCCGCCTCGGCGGCGCCCCTGCCGACCTGGAGGGTTACCTCGCCACCGGTTCGACAGGCAGCGTCGCGTCCGGGCGGATCTCCTACCAGTTCGGCTTCGAGGGACCGGCCGTCTCGGTGGACACCGCCTGCTCGTCCTCGCTGGTGGCCATCCACCTCGCCGGGCAGGCACTGCGCCAGGGCGAGTGCGGTCTCGCACTGGCCGGCGGGGTCACAGTGATGGCCTCCCCGGACATGTACATCGAGTTCAGCCGACAGCGTGGGTTGGCGCCGGACGGGCGCTGCAAATCCTTCTCCGCCGAGGCCGACGGCGCCGCCTGGTCCGAAGGCGTCGGGCTGCTGCTGCTCGAACGGCTCTCCGACGCCCAGCGCAACGGACACCCCATCCACGCCGTCATTCGCGGCACCGCTGTCAATCAGGACGGTGCCAGCAACGGCTTGACCGCACCCAACGGTCCGGCGCAGGAGCGGGTCATCCGGCAGGCGCTGGCCAACGCCGGCCTGGAGATCGGTGACGTCGACGCGATCGAGGCGCACGGCACCGGCACCACGCTGGGCGACCCCATCGAGGCCGGGGCGATCCTGCGCACCTACGGCGATCGGGACCGGCCGGTCTTCCTGGGATCGATCAAATCCAACATCGGCCACGCGCAGGCCGCGGCCGGCGTCGCCGGCGTCATCAAGATGGTCGAGGCCCTCCGCCACGAGTCGCTCCCGCGGACCCTGCACGCGGACGAGCCCAGTCCGCACGTGGACTGGACCAGCGGCAAGGTGGAACTGCTCGCCTCGGCGCAGCCCTGGCCCGCCGGGGAACAGACCCGCCGCGCCGCCGTCTCCTCGTTCGGCATCAGCGGCACCAACGCCCACCTGATCCTCGAAGAGCCGCCGCGGCCCGCGCCCGTCGCCGCGACGTCCGAACCGACCGGTCCGACCAGCTGGCTGCTGTCCGCGCACACCGAGGACGGCCTACGCGACCAGGCCGGACAACTGCTGCGGCACCTCGGCGACGCGGCACCGGCGGACGTGGCCGCAACGCTGGCCGGGCGGGTGCAGCACCCGTACCGCTCGGTGGCGCTCGGCGGCAGCCGGGACGAGCTGATCGCCGCGGTTCGGGCGCTCGCCGATGGCACGGACGACCCCGCGGTCGTCCGCGGCGCCGTGGCGGACGGCGACGGCCTGGCCTTCCTCTTCACCGGGCAGGGCAGCCAGCGGTCGGGGATGGGCGCCGGCCTGCTGACGACCGAACCCGTCTTCGCGGCCGCGTTCGAGGAGGTGTGTGCCGCGTTCGACGGCCGGCTGGAACGGCCGCTGCGCGAGGTGATCCTTGAGGCCGACGGCGAGGACCTGCACCGAACCGACTACACCCAGCCGGCGCTGTTCGCGGTCGAGGTGGCGCTGTACCGGCTGCTGACCCACCACGGTCTGCGCCCGAGCCACCTGGCCGGGCACTCGATCGGTGAGATCACGGCGGCACACGTGGCCGGGGTGCTCTCGCTCGACGACGCCGCCACGCTGGTCGCGGCCCGGGGTCGGCTGATGCGGGCGCTGCCGACCGGCGGCGCGATGGTCGCCGTCGGCGCCACCGAGGACGAGGTGCTCCCCCTGCTCGCCGGCCGGGAGGCCGAGGCCGGCATCGCGGCAGTGAACGGTCCGGCCTCGGTGGTGCTGTCCGGTGACGAGGACGTCGTGCTCGCCGTCGCCGGCGAGCTGCGCGCGGCGGGTCACCGCACCCAGCGGCTCACCGTCAGCCACGCCTTCCACTCGCCGCGGATGGAGCCGATGCTCGACGACTTCCGGCGTGAGATCGCCGGACTGCACTTCGCGGCGCCCACAGTGCCCATCGTGTCCACGCTGACCGGTGAGCTCGTTGGCCTCGACGAGCTGTCGTCGCCGGACCACTGGGTGCGGCACGCCCGGGAGACGGTCCGGTTCGCCGCGGCCGTCGACCGCCTGAGTGACGCGGGTGTACGCCTGTTCGTCGAGGTCGGTCCGGACGCGGTGCTCGCCACAATGGCCGCCGACATGCTCGGCGACGCCACCGCGGTGCCGGTGCTGCGCCGCGACCGGCCGGAGGAGGTGTCGCTGCTGACGGCACTGGCCACCGCGCACACCCGCGGCGCGACGGTCGACCCTGCCGTGTGGACCGGCGGCGGCGGGCGTCCGGTGTCGTTGCCGCCGTACGCGTTCCGGCGTCGCCGTCTCTGGCTGGACGCGCCACCCGGCGCCGGTGACCCGACCGGGCTGGGTCTGGAGGCCGGCGCGCACCCGATGCTCGGCGCGGCCGTCCACCTCGCCGGCGACGGCGGCCTGGTGTTCACCGGCCGACTCTCGGTGGCGACCCATCCGTGGCTGGCCGACCACTCCGTGCGCGGCAGCATCGTGGTTCCCGGCACCGCGCTACTGGACATGGCGCTGCACGCGGCCGGTCGGGCCGGTTTCCCCTACCTGGAGGAGCTGGTCCTGGCCACGCCGCTGGTGATCGAACGGAACGGGGCCGTGGAGGTCCAGGTCGCGGTCGCCCCGATCGAGGGCGGACGAGGCCGGATCGGCATTCACGCCCGCTTCGGCCCGGACGCCGACTGGACCCGGCATGCCGAGGGCACGATCGGACCGGAGCCGGCCGGCGGGCCCCCGGCCGGGCTGCCCTGGCCTCCGAGCGGCCCCGCCGTCGACGTGGCGGACCTGCCCGATCGGGTCGCCGCGCTGGGGGTGGACTACGGGCCCGCGTTCCATGGGCTGGTCGCCGCCTGGCAGACCGAGCACGGCCCGGCGAGCGAGGCGGTGCTGCCCGAGGAGGCCGGCGCGGCCCAGAGCTTCGGTGTGCATCCGGCGCTGCTGGACGCGGCGCTGCATCCGTTGGTCGCGGCCGGAGATGAGCTGCGGCTGCCGTTCACCTGGACGGGCGTGCGGCTACACCGCGCGGGGGCCACCACCTTGCGTACCCGTTTCGTGGAGAACGAGGACGGCGTTTCGCTGGTGGCCACCGACGCCGACGGCGCTCCGGTGATCTCGGTGACCGGGCTGATCACACGACCGTTCACCGGGGTGTCCCCGGTGCTCTACCGGGTCGTGTGGGAGCGGGTGGTGGGTGCGGCGGCGGTCGGGGAGCCGTTGCTGCTGGATCTGAGTGGTGACACCGTGCACACCGCGCTGCCGCGCCTACAGGAGGCGCTCGCCGGTGACCAGCCGTTGCTGGCGCACACCCGTAACGCCGTCACCGATCCGATCGACCCTGACCAGGCCGCGATCTGGGGTCTGCTGCGTACCGCCCAACTCGAGCACCCCGACCGGCTCACGATCGTCGACAACCACGACCCCGCCAACCCGCCACCGGCCACCGAACCCCAGGTAGCCACCCGCGACGGGCAGCACTACGCCCCCCGACTCACCCCCACACCCACACCCACCCCCCACCAGCTGCCCCTGGACCCCGACGGCAGCATCCTCATCACCGGCGGCACCGGCACCCTCGGCGCCCTCATCGCCCGCCACCTACACCACCGCGGCTACCAGCACCTCGTCCTGGCCAGCCGCCGCGGCCCGAACGCACCCGACGCCCACCACCTCACCGACATCGCCACCATCGTCGCCTGCGACACCACCGACGCCACCGCCCTCAACACCCTCCTGAACACCATCACCCCACCACTGACCGCGATCATCCACACCGCCGCGACCCTCGACGACGCCACCATCACCAACCTCACCCCGCAACAACTGCACACCGTCTGGCAACCCAAAGCCCACACCGCCACCCTCCTGGAACACACCAACGCCCACCTCATCTACTTCTCCTCCCTCGCCGGCACCCTCGGCAACCCCGGCCAAGGCAACTACGCCGCCGCCAACGCCTACCTCGACGCCCTCGCCCACCGCCGCCACCACAACGGCAAACCCACCACCAGCATCGCCTGGGGCCTCTGGGCCAACACCAGCGGAATGACCCAACACCTCACCACCACCGACCGCCAACGCCTACACCGCACCGGCCTCACCCCCATGACCACCGACGACGCCCTCGCCCTGTTCGACGCCGCCATCAGCAGCGACCAACCCACCACCGTCGCGGTCACCCTCGACCCCGCCACCCTGCGCGAACAAGCCACCACCGGAACCCTGCCCACCCTCCTCCGCAACCTCGTCCGCACACCACGACGGGTCGACCCGGACGTCACGCTCCGGCTCGGCCAACTCGACGGCGAACAGCGCGAGGAGGCGCTGCTCCACCTCGTCCGTGAGCACGTGGCCGGGGTGCTCGGACACGAGTCGAGCCGCGAGGTGCACCTTGACCGCGGCTTCCTGGATCTGGGCCTCGACTCGCTCACCGCGCTGGAGTTGCGCAACCGGCTCGGCTCGGCGACCGGCCTGCGACTGCCGGCCACGGTGATCTTCGATCATCCGACGGTTCGCGGGCTGACCACACACCTGCTTGCCGAGCTCAGCCCGGCTCTGCCGGCGCCCGCCGACCGTGTGCTCGGCGACATCGACCAGGTGGCGGCCAGCCTGGCCGCACTCAACGGAGACCAGGCCGGCCGGCTGGCCGTGTCGCGGCGACTGCGTGAGCTGCTCACCGAGCTGGAAGGCACGCCGGATGACGGCGTCGCGGAACGGCTCACGTCCGCCACTGACGACGACCTCTTCGACTTCATCGACAGCGAACTCGGGACCCGCTGATGACCACGGGCGGCCTCACCGGAAGGAAGAACGCAGCAATGGCGAACGAGGACAAGCTCCGGGACTATCTCAAGCGGGTCACCGCCGATCTGCACCAGACCCGTGAGCGGCTGCGGGAGGTGGAGTCGGCCGCCGGGGAGCCGATCGCCGTGGTGGCCATGGCGTGCCGCTATCCGGGCGGGGTGGCCGGCCCGGAGGATCTGTGGCGACTTGTCGACGACGGCGTCGACGCGGTCACCGGGTTCCCGGAGAACCGTGGGTGGGATCTGGACGGGCTCTACGACCCGGACCCGGACGCGGCCGGACACTCGTACACCCGGCACGGCGGCTTCCTGCACGACGCCGACGAGTTCGACCCGGACGTGTTCGGCATCAGCCCGCGCGAGGCGCTCACCATCGATCCGCAGCAGCGCATCCTGCTCGAGCTGGCCTGGGAGGCGGTCGAGCGAGCCGGCATCGGCCCGGACGCGCTGCGCGGCAGCCGCACCGGCGTGTACGCGGGCGTCATGTACAACGACTATGCCGGCCGGCTGCTGCACCAGCCGCCCGAGGACCTCGAGGGTTACCTGGCCAGCGGCAGCGCCGGCAGCGTCGCGTCCGGCCGGGTGGCGTACCACTTCGGCTTCGAGGGGCCGGCGGTCACCGTCGACACGGCCTGCTCGTCATCGCTTGTCACTCTGCACCTTGCCGCGCAGGCGCTACGGCAGGGCGACTGCACGCTGGCGCTGGCCGGTGGCGTCACGGTGATGGCCAGTCCGAACAGCTTCGTCGAGTTCAGCCGCCAGCGCGGTCTGGCGCCGGACGGCCGCTGCAAGCCGTTCGCCGACGCCGCCGACGGCACGGGTTGGAGCGAGGGCGCGGGCCTGCTGCTGCTGGAACGGCTCTCCGACGCGCAGCGCCTGGGCCACCCGATCCTCGGCGTGATCCGTGGCAGCGCGGTCAACCAGGACGGCACCACCAGCCAGCTCACCGCGCCGAACGGGCCGGCCCAGCAGCGGGTCATCCGGCAGGCGCTGGCCGGCGCCGGGTTGGAGCCGGCCGATGTGGACGCGGTGGAGGCGCACGGCACCGGCACCACGCTGGGCGACCCGATCGAGGCCGGCGCGTTGCTGGCCACGTACGGCGCCGGCCGCGATCCGCGACGCCCGCTGCACCTCGGCTCGATCAAGTCGAACCTGGGTCACACCCAGGCGGCGGCCGGCGTCGCCGGCGTGATCAAGATGATCATGGCGATGCGGCACGACCGGCTTCCGCGCACCCTGCACGTCGACCGACCCTCCCAGCACGTGGACTGGGACGGTGGCGCGCTGAGCCTGCTCACCGACCCGGTCGACTGGCCCCGGCAAGACCGGCCGCGGCGGGCCGCGGTGTCCTCGTTCGGCATCAGCGGCACCAACGCGCACGTCATCCTGGAGGAGGCGCCGCCGGTCGACACCGCCCCGACCGGCACCCGCCAGGCGCCGGCAGCGGTGCCCTACCTGCTCTGCGCGCACGACGAGGAGTCACTGCGCCGCTCGGCACTGCGCCTGCGCGACCACCTGGCCAACGATCCCGATCTGGACCGACTCGCGGTCGGGCACAGCCTGGCCACCACCCGCCGCGAACTCGGCCGGCGCGCCGCGATCCTGGCCACCGACGGCGCGACCACCGCCGCCGCGCTGGCCGCGCTGGCGACCGGAGACCGGCATCCGGCCGCCGTCCGCGGCACCGCCTCGGCGGGCGCGACCGCCTTCCTCTTCACCGGCCAGGGCAGTCAGCGACCCGGCATGGGCGCGACGCTCTACCGCGAGGTGCCCTCATTCGCCGCCGCGGTCGACGAGATCTGCGCGGCCCTGGATCCACACCTCGACCAGCCGTTGCGGGAACTGATGTTCGCCGACGGTGGCGCCAACAGCCCACTGCACCGCACCGAATATGCCCAGCCGGCACTGTTCGCGCTGGAGGTGGCGCTGTTCCGCACGCTGCGCGGATTCGGGGTACGCCCGGACTACCTGGTCGGCCACTCGATCGGCGAGCTCGCGGCCGCGCACGTGGCCGGGGTGCTGTCGCTCGCCGACGCCGCGACGCTGGTCGCCGCGCGCGGCCGGCTGATGCAGGCGATGCGGGACGACGGAGCGATGGTCGCCATCCAGGCCGGTGAGGAGACCGTCCGCGCCGCGATCAACGGCCACCACCAGGGGGTGACTGTCGCGGCCGTGAACGGGCCGACGGCGACGGTGATCTCCGGGGACACGGCCGCGGTCGTGGAGTTGGGCGCCGTCTTCACCGAGCGCGGCATCAAGACCCGACGACTCACCGTCAGTCACGCGTTCCACTCGCCGCACATGGACGGCATGCTCGACGACTTCCGCCTGGTGGCAGCGGGGCTGGACTTCCGGCCGCCGACCATCCCGATCGTGTCCAACCTGACCGGCGAGCTCGCCACCGCCGAACAGCTGTGCTCCGCAGACTACTGGGCCGACCAGGTGCGCCACGCGGTGCGCTTCGCCGACGCGGTTGCTCTGCTGCACCGGGAAGGGGTGATCCACTACCTCGAACTCGGGCCGGCGCCGGTGCTCGCCGCCATGGTGCACGACACCCTCTTCGCGACCGACGCGGACGCGCCAGCCGCCGAGCGCAGCACGGTCCTGGCCACGATGCGCAAGGACCGGGAGGGCGCGGCCGGGTTGATCGGCACGCTTGCCGAGGCGTACGTGCACGGGCTGACCGTCGACTGGAACGCGGTCGTGGGCTGGGACGAGGCGCCGGTGGTGCCGCTGCCGACGTACCCGTTCCACCGCCGGCGCTTCTGGATCGAGCCTTCCCCGGCCGGCGGCGACCCGGCCGGGCTGGGTCAGCACCCGGCGCGGCACCCGCTGCTCGGGGCCGGCGTGGACCTGGCGGCCGGCGGTGGCAGCCTGCTGACGGGCCGGTTCTCCCCGACGAGTCATCCGTGGTTGGCCGACCACGCCGTGCAGGGCACCGTGCTGCTGCCCGGCACCGCGCTGCTCGACCTCGCGCTGTTCGCGGCGAGCCGGCACGGTTGGTCGCGCGTGGACGAGCTCACCCTTGAGGCGCCCGTCGTGCTCGACCCGGACGCGCCGATCGACCTGCAGGTCAGCGTGCGGGACGAGGACGGCCCGACGGTGGAGATCTTCTCGCGTCCGGCGGAGGACCCGGACGGCGACTGGACCCGGCACTGCACGGGCCGGATCGGCACGGACGAGCAGCGGACCGCGCCGACCGGCGAATCGGCCACGGCGTGGCCGCCCGCCGGGGCCGAGCCGATCGACGTGGCCGGGCTCTACGACCGGCTGGAGGAGTTGGGTCTCGACTACGGCCCGACCTTCCAGGCGGTACGCGCCGCGTGGCGGGACGGCGACACGATCCACGCCGAGGTCGCGGTGCGGCCGGAGGTCGGGCAGGACACCTTCGCGGTGCACCCGGCCCTGCTCGACGCCGCCCTTCACCCGCTCGCCGCCGCCGGTACCGGCCTGCGGCTGCCCTTCGCCTGGCGGGGCGTCACGGTGCACGCCGTCGAGGCCACCGCCCTGCGGGTCACCGTACGACCGGCCGGGACGGACAGCCTGTCGTTGACCGCCACCGATCCGACCGGCGCGCCGGTGCTGACCGTCGAGGCCCTCGACGTGCGTGCCGCGGACCTGGCGCACCTGGCCGGCGGTCGTCGCCCGCAGACCCTGTACCGGGTCGTCTGGGAGCGGGTGGTGGGTGCGGCGGCGGTCGGGGAGCCGTTGCTGCTGGATCTGAGTGGTGACACCGTGCACACCGCGCTGCCGCGTCTGCAGGAGGCGCTCGCCGGTGACCAGCCGTTGCTGGCGCACACCCGCAACGCCGTCACCGATCCGATCGACCCTGACCAGGCCGCGATCTGGGGTCTGCTGCGTACCGCCCAACTCGAGCACCCCGACCGGCTCACGATCGTCGACAACCACGACCCCGCCAACCCGCCACCGGCCACCGAACCCCAGATAGCCACCCGCGACGGGCAGCACTACGCCCCCCGACTCACCCCCACCCCCACACCCACCCCCCACCAGCTGCCCCTGGACCCCGACGGCAGCATCCTCATCACCGGCGGCACCGGCACCCTCGGCGCCCTCATCGCCCGCCACCTACACCACCGCGGCTACCAGCACCTCGTCCTGGCCAGCCGCCGCGGCCCGAACGCACCCGACGCCCACCACCTCACCGACATCGCCACCATCGTCGCCTGCGACACCACCGACGCCACCGCCCTCAACACCCTCCTGAACACCATCACCCCACCACTGACCGCGATCATCCACACCGCCGCGACCCTCGACGACGCCACCATCACCAACCTCACCCCCGACCAACTGCACACCGTCTGGCAACCCAAAGCCCACACCGCCACCCTCCTGGAACACACCAACGCCCACCTCATCTACTTCTCCTCCCTCGCCGGCACCCTCGGCAACCCCGGCCAAGGCAACTACGCCGCCGCCAACGCCTACCTCGACGCCCTCGCCCACCGCCGCCACCACAACGGCAAACCCACCACCAGCATCGCCTGGGGCCTCTGGGCCAACACCAGCGGAATGACCCAACACCTCACCACCACCGACCGCCAACGCCTACACCGCACCGGCCTCACCCCCATGACCACCGACGACGCCCTCGCCCTCTTCGACGCCGCCATCAGCAGCGACCAACCCACCACCGTCGCGGTCACCCTCGACCCCGCCACCCTGCGCGAACAAGCCACCACCGGAACCCTGCCCACCCTCCTCCGCAACCTCGTCCGCACACCACGACGCGCCACGACGGCCGGCGGCGACCTGCCGGCACGGCTGGCCGGCCAGGGCCCGGCAGAGCGGCGGGCGGTCCTGGACGAGGTGGTACGCGGCCAGATCGCCCAGGTGCTCGGACATGCCTCGGTGGACGGTGTGGACCCGACGCGGGCGTTCAAGGAGCTGGGGTTCGACTCGCTGACCGCCGTCGAGTTGCGCAACCGGCTGGCGACGGCGACCGGCCTGCGGCTGCCGGCGACGCTGATCTTCGACCACCCCACCCCCGCGGCCCTCGTCACCCACCTCCACGACCAACTCGACCCCGAGCACGCCACCCGCAAACCGACACCGACCGCCACCGCCGCCATCACCACCGACGAGCCGATCGCCATCATCGGCATGGCCTGCCGTTACCCCGGTGGTGTCGACACCCCGGAGAAGCTGTGGGAGTTGGTGGCGGGCGGGGTCGACGCGATCTCGGAGTTCCCGGACAACCGGGACTGGGACATCGACGGCCTGTACCACCCGGACCCGGACCACACCGGCACGAGCTACACCCGCCACGGTGGTTTCCTGCACGACGCCGACCTGTTCGACCCGGAGTTCTTCGGGATCAGCCCCCGCGAGGCGGTGACCATCGACCCGCAGCAGCGGCTGCTGCTGGAAACCACGTGGGAGGCCATCGAGCGCGCCGGGTTGGACATGACCGGCCTGCGCGGCTCCCCGGTCGGTGTCTTCGCCGGACTGATGTACCACGACTACGGCGGTCGGTTGCAGCACCTGCCGCAGAGCTACGACGGGCACATCGGCAACGGCAGCGCGGGCAGCGTCGCTACCGGCCGGGTCGCCTACACGTTCGGTTTTGAGGGGCCGGCGATCACTGTGGACACGGCGTGTTCGTCGTCGCTTGTCGCGATCCACCTGGCGGGGCAGGCGTTGCGTCAGGGTGAGTGCACCCTCGCCCTCGCCGGTGGCGTCGCGATCATGTCCAGTCCCGGTCTGTTCATCGAGTTCAGTCGTCAACGCGCGATCTCCGCCGACGGGCGGTGTCGGGCGTTCTCCGCCGACGCCGACGGCACCGGGTGGGGCGAGGGCGTGGGCCTGCTCGTTCTGGAGAAGCTGTCCGACGCGCAACGCAACGGTCATCCCATCCACGCTGTCATCCGGGGCACCGCGGTGAACCAGGACGGTGCCAGCAACGGTCTCACCGCCCCGAACGGGCCCTCTCAGGAACGGGTCATCCACCAGGCACTGGCCAACGCCGGCCTGAGCATCGGTGACGTCGACGCCATCGAGGCCCACGGCACCGGCACCACCCTGGGTGACCCGATCGAGGCCGGCGCCATCCTCAACACCTACGGCCAACGCGACCGGCCCGTCTACCTCGGGTCGATCAAGTCGAACATCGGGCACACCCAGGCCGCCGCCGGAGTCGCCGGCGTCATCAAAATGGTCGAAGCCCTGCGCCACGACACCCTCCCGCGAACCCTGCACGCCGACACCCCCAGCCCACACATCGACTGGACCAGCGGCAACGTCGAACTCCTCGCCACCGCGCAGGCCTGGCCCACCCGTGAGCACCCCCGCCGCGCCGCGATCTCCTCCTTCGGGATCAGCGGCACCAACGCCCACCTCATCCTCCAAGAACCCCCCACCCCTGCCGACCCCGTGCCGGCCGACCCCGGCCCTGCCGACCCCGCTTCTGCTTCTGCTGACGCCGCGCCTGATGGTGCGGTTGGTGGGCCGGTGGTGTGGTTGCTGTCCGCGCACACCCCTGACGCCCTACGGGCCTACGCCGCGAACCTGAGCGACTACCTGAGCGCCCACCCTGACACCCCGGCCGCCGACATCGCGCACACCCTTGAGCGTCGGGTCCACCACGCCCACCGGGCCGCGGTCACGCACCCCGACGCGCTGCTGGCTCTGCGCCAGGACCAACCCCACCCGCACCTCGTCACCGGCACCGCGCACACCGGGAAAACCGTGTTCGTGTTCCCCGGTCAGGGAAGCCAGTGGACACACATGGCCCTCGACCTCTACCGCAACGACCCGGTCTTCGCTCACCACCTCGACGAAGCCCACCGCGCCCTCACCCCCCACATCAGCTTCGACCTCATCGACGTCCTCACCGCCGACCCGATCCCCACCGACACGCCCACCATCCAACCCACCCTCTTCGCCGTGATGACCGCCCTGGCGAAACTGTGGCAACACCACGGCGTCACCCCCGACGCCGTCATCGGTCACAGCCAAGGCGAAATCGCCGCCGCCCACATCGCCGGGACCCTCACCCTCACCGACGCCGCCCGCCTCATCGCCATCCGCAGCCACACCATCGAAACCCTCGACGGCACCGGCGCCATGCTCACCATCGCCGCCCCCCACGACGAGGTCCGCACCGCCATCGCACCCTTCGGCGAGCAACTATCCATCGCCGCCATCAACAGCCCCACCAGCACCGTCGTCGCCGGCACCCCCGAGGCCATCGCCGCCCTCGCCGCGACCTACCAGAACACCACCACCCGCGCCACCACCCTGCCCGTCACCTACGCCAGCCACCACCCACCCCACATCGACGCCCTCAAACCCACCCTCACCACCCTCCTGGGCACCATCACCACCCACCCCAACCACATCCCCCACTACTCCACCGTCACCACCAACCCCCTGCACCCCGACGACCTCACCACCGACTACTGGCACGACAACCTCCGCAACCCCGTCCAACTCCAACCCACCATCGAAAAACTCCACCAACACGGCTACCGCACCTTCCTCGAAATCAGCCCCCACCCCGTCCTCACCCCCCACATCACCACCACCCTCACCACCCTCACCAACACCGCCCCGGTCACCGTCACCGGGACCCTGCGACGCAACGAACCCTCCACCACCACCTTCCTCACCAACCTCGCCACCCTCCACACCACCGGCACCCCCCACACCCACACCACACCCGGCAACCACCTCCCCAACCTCCCCACCACCGCCTACACCCGCACCCGCCACTGGCTCACCGCACCACCGGACACCCACACCAACCCCCACACCCTCGGCCTCAACCCCACCACCCACCCACTCCTCGCCACCACGACGCGGCTGCCTCACCAGGAGGCGACCCTCTACGCCTCGACCATCAGCACGCAGACGCAGCAGTGGATCCGCGACCACGCCCTGCGCGGCACCGCGCTGCTGCCCGCCACCGCGTACCTCGACCTCGCCCTCCACATTGGGCTCGCCGCGGGATTCCCGCAGCTTTCCGAACTGACCCTGCAGGCTCCGCTGCTCCTGGCCGAGCCGGCCCGGTTGCACGCCGTGCTCGACAGTGACGGCCCGGACCGGCGCACCCTCACCGTGTACAGCCAGCCGGTCGACGACGCGGCCGGGCCGTGGACCACCCACGCCACCGCCACCCTGACCGCCGGCGGGCCCGAGCCCGCCCCACCCGCCGCGGCCTGGCCACCGGCCGGAGCCGAGCCGCTCGACGTGGACTACGACCGGCTGCACGGACTCGGGCTGGACTACGGGCCCGCCTTCCGCGGCCTCCGCGCCGCCTGGCGGCAGGGGGAGGATCTGTACGCCGAGGTCGCCCTCCCCGCCGAGCAGCACGCCGACGCGGCCCGGTTCATGCTGCACCCGGCGCTGCTCGACGCCGCGCTGCACCCGCTGGCCGCCGCCGGCGACGAGGTTCGCCTGCCGTTCGCGTTCGGCGGCGTCACCCTGCACGCCACCGGGGCCACAGTGCTCCGCGTGCACCTACGGCGGACCGGCGAGACGGTGGCGATCCACGCGACCGACCCGGCCGGCCAGCCGGTGCTGACAGTGGAGTCACTGGCCGCCCGAGTGGCGCCGACACACGACGTGGGCGCCCGCCGGGTGCCGGAGTCGCTGTACGAGCTCGACTGGGTGGCCGCCGCGCCGCAGGAGGCCCCGACCGGGCGGTGGGCACTGCTCGGTACGGACGCCGGCCTGTCCGCGGCGCTCGCCGACACCGGTGTGGAACTCACCGGACCGGACGACGCGGACGTCAGGTTCTACCCGTGCCCGACGGCGCCCGACAACGGGCCGCAGGCGGTGCTCGACGTGCTCGCCGAGGTGCTGTCGGTGCTTCAGGAGACGCTGCGGGGCAACGGCCGGCTGGTGGTGCTGACCCGCGGGGCGGTCGCCGCCGGGCCCGCCGAGTCCCCCACCGATCTGGCGCACAGCGCGGTGTGGGGTCTGGTGCGCTCGGCGCAGTCGGAGAACCCGGACCGGTTCGTCCTTGTCGACACCGACGCGCTGCCGGCCTCGTACGCCCAGGTGCCGCAACTCGCCGGCGGCGCGGAACCACAGCTCGCCGTCCGCGACGGAGTCGCGACGGCCGCCCGGCTCGTCCGCGTCACCGGCGCCGGGCCGCTGGAGCTCCCGTCCGGGCCCGGATCCTGGGCGCTGCGGCTCACCGGCCGAGGCGGCGTCGACGACCTGGCCCTGGAGCCGAACGACAACGCCGACGTTCCGCTCACCGCCGGCCAGGTGCGGATCGCCGTCCGGGCGGCCGGGCTCAACTTCCGGGACGTCCTGCTGGCGCTCGGCATGGTGCCGGATGATGCGCGACCGGCCGGCGGCGAGGCCGCCGGCGTGGTGCTGGAGGTCGCCCCGGACGTCACAACGGTGGCGCCCGGCGACCGAGTGATGGGCCTGCTCTCCGGCGGTGTGGGTCCGGTGTCGGTGACCGACGCCCGGCTGCTGACCCGGGTACCCGCCGGGTGGTCGTTCGCCGAGGCGGCCGGCCTGCCGGTGGTCTTCATGACCGCGTTCTACGGCCTTGTCGACCTGGCCGGCCTGAAAGCCGGCGAACGGATCCTGGTGCACGCCGCCACCGGTGGCGTCGGCATGGCCGCTGTGCAACTGGCCCGGAGCATGGGCGCCGAGGTGTACGCCACGGCCAGCCCGCCGAAGTGGCCGGTGCTGCGCGCCCAGGGCTTCGACGACGCGCACATCGCCTCGTCACGTGACCTGGGCTTCGCCAGCGAACTGGCCGGCCGGCTGGGCGACGCGCGGATCGACGTGGTGCTCAACTCGCTGGCCCGCGAGTACGTAGACGCCTCTCTCGACCTGCTCGGCCCCGGCGGCCGCTTCCTGGAGATGGGAAAGACCGACATCCGGGACGCGGATGAGGTCGCCGCGCAACGGCCGGGCGTCGGCTACCGGGTCTTCGACCTGCTCGATGCCGGGCCCGACCGGATCCAGGAGATGCTCGTCGAGTTGCGCGAACGGTGCGACGCGGGCGACCTGCGGCCGCTGCCGGTGACCGCGTTCGACGTGCGCCGCGCCCCCGAGGCGATCCGCTATCTCAGCCAGGCGCGGCACGTCGGCAAGGTGGTGCTCACCGTGCCGACGCCGCTCGACCCGGCGGGCACGGTCCTGGTCACCGGCGCCAACGGCATGCTGGGCGGTCGACTGGCCCGCCACCTCGCGGCCGAGCACGGTGTCCGCCACCTGCTGCTGGTCAGCAGGCGTGGGGCCGATGCGGAGGGCACCGAGAAGCTGCGCGCCGACCTCGCCGAACTGGGCGCCGAAGCCACCTTCGCGGCCTGTGACACCGCCGACCGGGAAGCGCTGGCGGCGGTGCTCGCCGCCGTCCCGGCCGCCCACCCGCTGACCGCGGTGCTGCACAACGCCGGCGTGCTGGACGACGCCATGGTGCCCGCCCTGACCGACGAGAAGCTGGCCGCCGTGCTGCGGCCCAAGGCGGACGCCTCCTGGCACCTGCACGAGCTCACCGCCGGTCAGGACCTGGCCTGGTTCGTGCTCGCCTCCTCGGCGGCCGGCACGTTCGGCACCCCGGGCCAGGGCAACTACGCGGCGGCCAACGCGTACCTGGACGGCCTGGCCCGGATGCGCCGTCGCCACGGACTCCCGGCCAGCAGCCTGGCCTGGGGGCTGTGGGACGAAACGAGCGGCATGACCGGACACCTGGGCGACGCCGACCGGGAGCGGCTGCGCCGCGGTGGGACGCGGCCGCTGACCGCCGACGAGGGCCTGGCCCTCTTCGACGCGGCGGTGGCGCTGGGCCGGCCGGCGGTGGTGCCGATCCACCTGATGCTGCCCTCGTCGACGGAGCCCGACGGTGACGTTCCGGTGCCGCCGTTGCTGCGGGCCCTCACCGGCGCCGCTCCCCGCCGGGCCGCCGGCGAGACGACGGCCGGCGGCGCCTCGACGCTGCGTACCCGGTTGGGCGGGCTCGACCCGGACGGGCAGCGCACGTTCCTGCTCGACCTGGTGCGGATGCACGTGGCCACCGTCCTCGGGCACGCCGAACCCGAAAGGGTGACACCGGACCGGGCGTTCCGAGATCTGGGCTTCGACTCCCTCACCGCGGTCGAGCTGCGCAACCGGCTGGCCGCGGCCACCGGGCTCACGCTGCCGGCCACGCTCGTCTTCGACCATCCCACCGCCGTCGAACTGGCGGACCGGCTGCGCGGTGTGCTGCTGCCGGACCTGCCCGACCCGGCCTCGCTGGTGCTGTCCGGGTTGGACGAGATCGACGCCGCGCTGACCGGCCTGAACTGGGATGACCAGGCCCGCACCACTGTCGGCCCGCGGCTGCGCGCCCTGCTGTGGAAGTGGGGCAACGCCGGCGACGAGCCGGGCGACACGGAGACCGGCGACCCGGAGCCGGTCAGTGACGACGAACTGTTCGACGTACTCGACAACGAACTCGGCGCGGTCTGAAGGGGTGGGAACGTTCATGGCCACCGATCAGGAAGACAAGCTCCGCGACTATCTGAAGCGGGCGACCACGGATCTGCGAAAGGCGAACGGGCGGCTGCGTGAACTCAGCGCGCGCGACCACGAGCCGATCGCGGTGATCGGAATGGGGTGCCGCTTCCCGGGCGGAGTGAACACTCCCGAGGAGTTGTGGCGACTGCTCGACGACGGGCGCGACGCGATCACCGGCTTCCCGGACCGGCCCGGCTGGGACGAGGACGCGCTCTTCGACCCGGACCCGGACCACCTGGGCACCACCTACGTGACCCGGGGCGGCTTCCTGCACGACGCCGACCGGTTCGATCCGGACCTGTTCGGCATCAACCCGCGGGAGGCCACCGCGATCGATCCACAGCAGCGCATCCTGCTCGAGACCGGCTGGGAGGCGCTCGAATCGGCCGGCTTCGACCCGACCGGGCTGCGCGGCAGCGACACCGGCGTCTTCCTCGGCGTCATCGCCACCGGGTACGCGCCGCCGCCCGAGTCGGTCCCCGCCGACCTGGAGGGGTACCTGCTCACCGGCAACACCACAAGCGTGGCGTCCGGCCGGTTGGCGTACACGTTCGGGTTGGAGGGGCCGGCGGTCACCATCGACACCGCCTGCTCGTCGTCGTTGGTCGCCGTACACCTGGCCAGTCAGGCTCTGCGCCGTCGTGAGTGCGGCCTGGCGCTGGCCGGCGGCGCCACGGTGATGGGCAACCCCGCCCTGTTCATCGAGTTCAGCCGGCAGCGCGGGCTCGCGCCCGACGGCCGGTGCAAGTCGTTCGCCGACGGCGCCGACGGCACCGGCTTCGCCGAGGGCTGCGGAGTGCTCGTCCTCGAGCGGCTCTCCGACGCGGTGCGACTCGGCCATCCGGTCCTCGCGGTGATCCGCGGCTCGGCGGTCAACCAGGACGGCGCCAGCAACGGATTGACAGCGCCGAGCGGACCAGCCCAGGAACGGGTGATCGGACAGGCACTTGCCGACGCGAACCTGGCGCCGATGGACGTCGCTGCCGTCGAGGCGCACGGAACCGGTACGGCACTGGGTGATCCGATCGAAGCGGCGGCGGTGCTCGCCGCGTACGGGCGGAACCGGCGGGAGCCACTGCGCCTCGGCTCGATCAAGTCGAACATCGGCCACACCCAGGCGGCCGCCGGCGTCGCCGGGATCATGAAGATGGTGCTGGCGCTGCGGAACCACTCGCTGCCGCGCACCCTGCACGCCGACCTGCCCACCTCCCACGTGGACTGGTCGGACCGCTCGGTCGAGTTGCTCAGCGAGCCCGCCGACTGGCTCCCCGGCGACCAGCCACGGCGGGCCGGTGTGTCGTCCTTCGGGATCAGCGGCACCAACGCGCACGTCATCGTCGAGGAGGCCCCCGCAGCCGAGGCCGCGCCGGCCGTGTACCCGGGCGGGCCGGTGGCCTGGGCATTCTCCGGTCACGGTGCGTCCGCCCTCCGCGACCAGGCCCGTCGGCTCGCGACGGTGGACGCCGCGCCGGCCGACGTGGCCTGGTCGCTGGCCACGTCCCGGGCGCTGCTGCCGCACCGGGCCGTGGTGGTCGGCGAGACCGCCGAGGAGTTCGCCGAGGCCCTCGGCGCGGTGGCCGGTGGCACGTCGACGCCGGCGGTGGCCGGACCGGTGGCGTTCCTGTTCTCCGGCCAGGGCAGCCAGCGCGCCGGCATGGGGCTGCAGCTGGCCGACGCGTACCCGGTGTTCCGCGCGGCGCTCGACGAGGTGTGCGCGGCCTTCGCGCCCCACCTGCCCCGCCCGCTGCTCGAGGTGCTCGGCGAGCCGGACCTGCTGGACCAAACCGGCTGGACGCAGCCGGCGCTGTTCGCGGTCGAGGTGGCGCTGCACCGGCTCCTGCTGTCCTGGGGCGTGCGGCCGGATCTGCTGATCGGCCACTCGATCGGCGAGATCGCCGCGGCTCAGGTGGCCGGAGTGCTGTCCCTGGACGACGCGGCGGCGCTTGTCGCGGCCCGTGGCCGGCTGATGGAGGCGCTGCCGACCGGTGGCGCGATGGCGGCACTACAGGTGACCGAGGCGGAGCTGAGCGGCGACGACCGGGTCGACATCGCGGCGGTGAACGCGCCCCGCGCCGTCGTGATCTCCGGCGCGGCCGAGGCCGTGACCAAGGTGGCCGCCCGCTGGGCCGCGCAGGGCCGCAAGAGCCGGCTGCTCCGGGTCAGTCACGCGTTCCACTCGCGACGGATGGAGCCCATGCTTGCCGAGTTCCGCCGGGTGGCCGAGTCGCTCACCTACCACCCACCGACGATGCCGGTGATCGCCAACCTCTCCGGCGCGCTGGCCGAGGGTGACGACCTGGTCACCGCCGACTACTGGGTCCGGCATGTGCGCGAGGCGGTCCGGTTCGCCGACGGGATGGCCACCGCCGCCGCACGTGGCATCGCCCACTACGTGGAGGTCGGCCCGGACGCCGTCCTCGCCCCGATGGCGGCCGAGTGCCTGCCGGCCGACAGCGCGTCGGTCACCGCCGTTCAGCGGCGCGGCCGGCCGGAGGCGCGCAGCCTGCTCACCGGCCTGGGCCGGGCCTTCGAGGCCGGCGTACCTGTCGACTGGTCAGCGGTGCTGGCCGGGTGCGGCGGGCGCCGGGTCGGCCTGCCCACCTACCCGTTCCAGCACGGGTCGTACTGGCTGCGACCCGAGCGGGCGGGCGACATGGCCGCGGCGGGGCTGCGGTCGGCCGGTCACCCGATCCTCGGCGCCATGGTCCAGCTCGCCGACGCGGGCGGCCACCTGCTCAGCGGATCGTTGTCCCGGCGTACCCACCCGTGGCTGGCGGACCACGTCGTGCTGGACGCCGTGCTGCTGCCCGGCACCGCGTTCGTCGAGCTGGCGCTGCTGGCCGCCCGGCAGGCCGGCTACGGCCGGGTCGACGACCTCACGCTGCACGCGCCGCTGGTGCTGCCCGAACGCGACGCCGTCGCCGTGCAGGTCGCCGTCGGCGCACCGGACGACGACGGCCACGGCGTCGTGTCGGTGCACTCCCGGCCCGCCGCCGAGGACGGCGCCTGGACCTGCCACGCCACCGGCCGGTTGTCCCGGGCCGGGGACCCGGTCGAGGCTCCCCCGTGGACGACCGAGGACGCCGAGCCGCTGGCCGTCGACGACGCCTACGACCGGCTGGACCGGCTCGGCTACCGGTACGGTCCGGCCTTCCGGGGGCTGCGCGCCGCCTGGCGCGACGGCCCGGACCTGCTCGCCGAGGTGCGCCTGCCGGAGGGCGAGCACGCCGACGCCGGACGGTTCGGCATCCACCCGGCGCTGCTCGACGCCGCCCTGCACGCGCTGATCGCCGCAGCCGGCGAGGACGAGCCCGCCCGGCTGCCGTTCGCCTGGTCCGGGGTGACGCTGCACGCCTCGGCCGCCACCGACCTGCGGGTCCGGCTACGCCGCGACGGCGACACGGTCGGGCTGATCGCTGTCGACGAGGACGGCGCGCCGGTGGTCGGCGTGGACCGCCTGGAACTCCGCGCCGTCTCCGCCGACCAACTGCGGGCCGCCGACGAGGAGTACACGGTGGCCTGGACCGCCGTGCCCGCACCGGAGGCGGAGGCGACGCCGGACGACACGACGATCACCGTGCCGTACGGCGACACCGACGCGCTGCGCACCGTGCTGGCCGCGGTCCGCGCCGGACTGGCCGGCGACGGACGGCTCGTCGTGCGGACCGAGCTGGCCGTGCCCGCCGCGCCCGCAGGGGGCGGCGACGACCCGAACGGGGCTGCCGTCTGGGGTCTCGTCCGGACCGTCCAGAGTGAGTACCCGGGCCGGGTGGTGCTCATCGACGTGGACCGCTCGCCCGCCTCGGAGGCCGCCGTCCCGGCCGCGCTCGCCACCGGCGAACCGCAGCTGGCGGTACGCGACGGCCGGGTGCTGGCGCCCCGGCTCGAACGGGCCGGCGCCGCGCCCGAGCTGCCCACCACCGACCGCCCGTGGCGCCTGGACGTGTCCGGGCGGGGCAGCCTCGACGAGCTGATGGTGGTCGACCGGGTCGCCGGCCCGCCCGGGCCGGGCGAGGTGAGCATCCGGGTGCGCGCCGCCGGCCTGAACTTCCGCGACGTGCTGATCGGCCTCGGCATGTATCCGGGCGACGCCGACCTGGGCAGCGAGGCCAGCGGCGTCGTCGAGGCGGTCGGCCCGGGCGTGTCGACGCTGGCCCCCGGTGACCGGGTCGCCGGCCTGTTCGCGGGCGCGCTCGCCGAGGTCGCGGTCACCGACGCCCGCCTGGTCACCCGCATCCCGGACGAGTGGTCGTACGCCACCGCCGCGGGAGTGCCGATCGTGTTCCTCACCGCCTACTACGCGCTCACCGACCTCGGCCAGCTGCGGGCCGGGGAACGGCTGCTCGTGCACTCGGCGGCCGGTGGCGTCGGCATGGCCGCCGTGCAGCTCGCCCGACACCTGGGCGCCGAGGTGTTCGGCACCGCGAGCCCGGCCAAGTGGACGGCGGTCGGCCTCGACGACGAACACGTGGCCTCGTCCCGGACCCTGGACTTCGCCACCGCCTTCCTGGCCGCCACCGACGGCGACGGCGTCGACGTGGTGCTCGACTCGCTGGCCCAGGAGTTCGTCGACGCGTCGCTGGCCCTGCTGCCTCGCGGCGGCCGCTTCCTGGAGATGGGTAAGACCGACATCCGCGATCCGCAACGGGTGGCCGCTGACCACCCGGGCGTCGCGTACCGCGCGTTCGACCTCATGGAGGCCGGCCCGGACCGGATCCGCGAGATGCTCGGTGAGCTGATGGCGCTGTTCACGCGGGGCGTGCTCCGACCGCTGCCGACCACGGTGTGGGACATCCGGCAGGCCGCCGAGGCGCTGCGGTACCTGAGCCAGGCCCGGCAGATCGGCAAGGTCGTGGTGACAGTGCCCCGACCGTTGGACCCGGCCGGGACCGTCCTGGTCACCGGCGGGACCGGTGGCCTCGGCGCGCTGCTCGCCCGGCACCTGGTCGCGCGACACGGGGTACGTCACCTGCTGCTTGTCGGCCGGCGCGGTGAGCAGACACCGGGCGCCGTCGAACTGGTCGACGAACTGGCCGCGGCCGGCGCCGAGGCGCTGGTGGCCGCGTGCGACGTGTCCGACCGGGACGCTGTCGCGCGGCTGCTCGCCTCGGTGCCGGCCGACCGGCCGCTGACCGCTGTCGTCCACGCCGCCGGCCGCACCGACGACGGCCTGGTGGACGCGCTCACACCGGACCGGCTGGCCACAGTGCTGGCACCCAAGGCGGACGGTGCACGGCACCTGCACGAACTCACCGCCGGAACGGACCTCGCGGCGTTCGTGCTCTTCTCCTCGGTGGCCGGCACGCTCGGCAACCCGGGGCAGGCCGGCTACGCGGCCGCCAACGCGTACCTCGAAGGGTTGGCCGGTCGGCGGCGGCGGCTCGGGCTGCCGGCGGTGGCCATGGTGTGGGGGTTGTGGGAGGACCCGAGCGGGCTGACCGACCGGCTCGGCGAGGCCGACCGCGCTCGGATCGCCCGCAGCGGGCTCCGGCCGTTGACCGCCGCGCAGGGGCTCGCCCTGTTCGACCGGGCCCTGGCCGGCGGCCGGGCCGCGCCCGTGCTGGCCCGGCTCGACACGGCGGCCCTCCGCGAACGGGCCGCGGCCGGCGAGGTGCCGGCGATCCTGCGCGGCCTGGTCCGGCCGTCGACCCGTCGCGCCCGGTCCGGGGCCGCCGTGGCGGGAGGCTCGGCGTTGGCCGCCCGGCTCGCCGGGCGGACCTCGGCGGAACGAACCGAGCTGCTGATCACTGTGGTCCGCGAGCAGGTCGCCGCGGTCCTCGGCCACGCCGGTGGCGACCGGATCGACCCGGCGGCGGCGTTCACCGACCTCGGCTTCGACTCGCTCACCGGCGTCGAGCTGCGCAACCGGCTCGACGCCGCGACGGGGCTCAGGCTGCCCGCCACGCTCGTCTTCGACTACCCGACCGCTGCGGCGTTGGCTGGTTATCTGGCGACCGCCCTCGAACCGGCGGCCGTGCGGGCCGCCGCGTCCGGCGGGCGGGTACGCGGGTCCGCGGTCGCCGACGAGCCGATCGCCATCGTGGCGGCCGGCTGCCGTTACCCGGGTGGTGTTCGCTCACCCGAGGATCTGTGGCGACTGGTGTCCACCGGCACCGACGCCATCGGCCCGTTCCCGGACAATCGCGGCTGGGACACCGAGCGGCTCTACGACCCGGACCCGGAGCACGCCGGGACCAGCTACACCCGGGCCGGCGGGTTCATCGATGACGCGGACGCGTTCGACGCCGGGTTCTTCGGCATCAACCCTCGCGAGGCGCTGGCCACCGACCCGCAGCAGCGGCTTCTGCTCGAACTGGCCTGGGAGGTCCTCGAACGGGCCGGCATCGACCCGGGCGAACTGCGCGGCAGCGCCACCGGCGTCTACACGGGCGTGATCGCCTCGGACTACGGCAGTCACCTCGGCCGTGTTCCGGAGGACCTGGAGGGCTACCTCTCCACGGGCACCACCACGAGCGTGGCGTCCGGTCGGGTCGCCTACCAGTTCGGCTTCGAGGGGCCGGCCATGACCGTCGACACGGCGTGTTCGTCGTCGCTTGTCGCGATCCACCTGGCCGGCACGGCGCTGCGCCGCGGCGAGTGTGACCTGGCGCTGGCCGGCGGAGCCACGGTGCTCGCCTCGCCCCGGTCCTTCGTGGAGTTCAGCCGCCAACGGGCGTTGTCCCCGGACGGCCGGTGCAAGGCGTTCGCGGCCGGCGCGGACGGCACCGGCTGGGGCGAGGGCGCCGGGCTGATCCTGTTGGAGCGGTTGTCCGACGCCCGCCGCAACGGCCACCCGGTGCTCGCCGTGCTGCGCGGCTCGGCGATCAACTCGGACGGCGCCAGCAACGGTCTGACCGCGCCGAACGGCCCCTCGCAACAGCGGGTGATCCGGCAGGCCCTGGCCGACGCCGGGCTGAGTGCCGCCGACGTCGACGCCGTCGAGGCGCACGGCACCGGCACCGCGCTCGGCGACCCGATCGAGGCGCAGGCGCTGCTTGCCACGTACGGCGCCGAGAGGTCCGCGGAGCGGCCGCTGTGGCTCGGCTCGATCAAGTCGAACATCGGGCACACTCTCGCCGCCGCCGGCGTGGCCGGCGTGATCAAGCTGGCCATGGCGATGCGGCACGGGCAACTGCCGCCGACCCTGCACGCCGCCGAGCCGTCGCCCCACGTGGACTGGTCCGACGGCACCGTGCGGCTGCTCACGCAGGCGCAGCCCTGGGCGCCCGGTGAGCATCCGCGCCGGGCCGCGGTGTCCTCGTTCGGCATCAGCGGCACCAATGCCCACCTCGTCCTCGAGGAGGCACCCGCACCCAGCGAGACGCCGGACCCGGACCCCGCGCCGGCGACCGCCTGGCTGCTCTCCGGGCGCACCGAGGGCGGCCTCCGTACGCAGGCCGGCCTCATCCGGGCGTACGCGGAGGGCCGGCCTGACCTTCCGGTCGCCGCCATCGCCACAGTCCTCGCCCGGGGCCGGGCCGCCCTGCCGCTGCGCGCCGCAGTGGTCGGCACCGACCGGACCGACCTGCTCGCCGGGCTGGCCGCGGTGGCCCGCGGTGAGCCGGCCGCCACGACGGTGCAGGGCACCGCCACCGAACGCGGCAAGGTCGTGCTGGTCTTCCCCGGCCAGGGCAGCCAGTGGGCCGCCATGGCCGCGGGCCTGCTGGACACCGCCCCGGTGTTCGCGGCGGCGATCGCCGACTGCGACGCCGCGCTCAGCCGGCACGTCGACTGGTCGCTGCTTGACGTACTGCGCGGCGAGCCCGACGCGCCCACCCTGGACCGGGTCGACGTGGTCCAGCCGGTGTTGTTCGCGATGATGGTCTCGCTCGCCGCGCTCTGGCGTGCGCTGGGCGTGCGTCCGGACGCGGTGGTCGGCCACTCCCAGGGTGAGATCGCCGCGGCGTACGTGGCTGGCGCGCTGACCCTCGACGAGGCCTGCCGGATCGTCGCGCTGCGCAGCCGGGCGATCGTGGCGCTGGCCGGGCGCGGTGGCATGGTCTCGGTGCCGCGGCCGGCCGCCGAGGTCGACGAGCTGCTGGGCCGCTGGTCGGGTCGGATCTCGCTGGCGGCGGTGAACGGACCGAACGCCACTGTGGTCTCGGGTGACCCGGCTGCCCTGGACGAGCTCATGGCCGCCTGTGAGCAGGCGGACATCCGGGCCCGCCGGGTGCAGGTGGACTACGCCTCACACTCGGCGCACGTCGAGGAACTGCGCGCCGAGATCCTCGCGGCGCTGGACGGGATGGACCCGCGCCCCGCCGAGGTGCCCTGCTACTCGACAGTCACCGGCGGACCGCTCGACACCGCGGAGATGAACGCCGACTACTGGTACCGCAACCTGCGGCAGCCGGTGCGCTTCGCCGACGCGGTGGCCGCGCTGCACGCCGACGGCTACCGCACCTTCATCGAGTGCAGCGCCCACCCGGTGCTCACCGGGGCTGTCCAGGACACCGTGGAGGCCCTCGACGCCGGCGGAGCGCCAAGCGCGGTGCTGGGTACGCTGCGCCGCGAGCGCGGCGGCTGGGATCAGGTGCTGCTCGCCGCTGCCACCGCGCACGCGCAGGGGTTGCGGATCGACTGGGCGGCGGCGCTGCCCGGCCCGGTGGACCCGACCGGCCTGCCCACCTACCCGTTCCAGCGGCAGCGCTACTGGCTCACCGGCGCCGCCGAGGTCGGCGACGTCTCGGCGGCCGGGCTCACCGCGACCGAGCACCCGTTCCTGGGCGCGGAGGTGCGGCTGGCCGGCGAGCGGGGCAGCGTCTTCACCGGACGGCTCGCCCTGGCCGACCATCCCTGGCTGGCCGATCACGTGGTGGCCGGCACCACAGTGCTGCCCGGCACCGCCCTTGTCGACCTGGCGCTGTGGGTGGGCGCGCGGGTCGGCCGCCCGGCGGTGAGCGAGCTGACCCTGCACGCGCCGCTGGTGCTGCCGGATGCCGGTGCCGCCCAGGTGCAGGTGGTGGTGGACGCCGCCGCCGGCGGTCCGGCTCCGCTGACGGTCTGGTCCCGGCCGGAGGCCGACCCGGACGGCGAGTGGACGCGGCACGCCGTCGGCGTGCTCGTCGACGAGCCGCCCGAGTCGGTCCCGACGCCGGCCGGGAGTTGGCCGCCGCCGAACGCCGAGCCGGTCGACGTGCCCGGCCGGTACGACGCCTTCGAGGCGGCGGGCCTGGACTACGGGCCGACGTTCCGCGGGCTGCGCGGGGTGTGGCGCCTCGGCGACGAGGTCTACGCCGAGGTGTCGCTGCCGGAGGAGGCACACGCGGACGCTGGCCGTTTCGGCCTGCACCCGGCGTTGCTGGACGCGGCCCTGCACGCGGCCGGCGATCTCAGCACCGACGGCGGGGCGCGGGACGGCGCGCGGCTGCCGTTCGCGTGGAGCGGCGTACGACTGATCAGAACCGCCGCCACCACGCTGCGGGTGCGGCTCACCGCGGCCGGTCCGGACACTGTGACGCTGACCGCCGCGGACGAGGCGGGCCGGCCGGTGGCCGTGGTCGAGGCGCTTGCGGTCCGGCCGGTCGGGCCGGAGATGCTCGCCGGGCTGCGCGCCGGTCACCTGCGGCGCGCGCTGCACGCGGTGGAGTGGGCGCCGGTCTATCCCGACGCCGCCGATGCCCCGGACGCCCCGATGGCCGGGTACGCGGTGCTCGGCCCGGACGACCTCGGCCTCGCCGACGAGTTGGGCCGGCACGGACCGGTCACTGTGCACGGCTCCCCCGCCGAGCTGGCCGAGGCGGTCACCGCCGGGGCTCCGACGCCCGACGTGCTGGTGCTGCCGTGCCCACCGGCGGCCGGGCCGGCCGACCTGCCGGCCGAGGTCGGCCACCGGTTGGCGGAGACGCTGGCCGTCCTTCAGGAGTGGCTCGCCGACGACCGGTACGCCGGCGCGCGCGTGCTGGTGGTGACCAGTGGCGCGGTCGCCGTGCCCGCCGGCTCGGGCGTCACCGACCTGCTGAACGCCCCGGTCTGGGGCATGGTCCGGGCCATTCAGACCGAGCACCCGGGCCGGATCGGTCTTGTCGACGTGAGCGGGCCGGGCGGTCTCAGCCGGGCGCTCACCGTCGCTCTCGGTGGTGACGAGCCGCAGCTGGCCGTCCGCGACCAGGTGCTGTACGCGGCCCGGCTGGCGACCCTGCCGCCGGCCGCCGGCTCGGCGCCGGAGCTGGGTTCGGACGGCACGGTGCTGATCACCGGTGGCACCGGGTGGATCGGCGGCCTGCTGGCCCGGCACCTGGTGCACCGGCAGGGCGTACGCCGGCTGTTGCTGTTGAGCCGGTCCGGTCCGAACGCCGCGGGGGCCGCCGAGCTGGTGGCCGAACTCGAGGCCGCCGGCGCGACGGCCGACGTGGTCGCCTGCGACACCGCGGACCGGCAGGCTCTCGCCGCGGCGCTGGCCACGGTGCCCGAGGCGCACCCGGTCACCGCGGTCCTGCACACCGCCGGGGTGCTCGACGACGCCACCCTCGGCACCCTCACCCCGCAGCGGTTGGCCGGGGTGCTGCGGCCCAAGGTGGACGCGGCCTGGCATCTGCACCAGCTCACCGCCGACCAGCCGCTGCGGGCGTTCGTGCTGTTCTCCTCGTTCGCCGGCACGCTCGGTAACGCCGGCCAGGCCAACTATGCGGCGGCCAACGCGTTCCTGGACGCGCTGGCCGAGCACCGCCGGCTGCACGGCCTGCCGGCCACCGCGATGGCCTGGGGCCTGTGGGAGCAGGACAGCGGCATGGCCGCCCAGTTGGGCACCGGTCGGGTGACCCGGATGGCCCGCAGCGGCCTGATCGCCATCCCGGCCGAGCAGGGCATGGAGCTGTTCGACGCGGCCCGAGCCCTCGACCTGCCGGTCGTGGCGCCCGCTCTGATCGACGCGGTGGCGCTGCGCGGGCACGCCGAATCCGGGCTGCTGCCGGCGCTGCTGCGCGGGCTGGTCCGGACGCCGCGGCACCGGGACGCCGAGCCGGCCGGCGGCTCGCTGCTCGCCGACCTGTCCGGGCGGCCCGAGTCGGAGCAGCGGGCGGTGCTGCTACAGCTGATCACCTCGACCGTCGCGGCAGTGCTCGGTCACGGCCCCGACTACCGCGTCGATCCCGGGCAGGCGTTCAAGGATCTGGGGTTCGACTCCCTCACCGCTGTCGAGCTGCGGAACCGGCTCACCGCGGCGACCGGCATGCGACTGGCGCCGACCCTGGTCTTCGACTACCCGACCCCGGCCGCGCTCGCCGAGCACGTCCGCGAGGCGCTGGTGCCGGACGCACCCGACGCGTCCTCGCCGGTGCTTGCCGAACTCGACCGGCTGCGCACCACGCTGGGCACCGTTCCGCCGGGTGCGGACCTCGAGACCCGGCTGGTCATCACCCGGAAACTGCAGGCGGTGCTTGCCGACTGGCAGGAGTCGGGCGCGCCGGTCGCGGACGCCGCCGAGGACGTGGTGGACGAGCACCTGCGGTCGGCCGACGCCAGCGAGATCTTCGACTTCATCGACAAGGAGCTGGGCCGCTCGCTCAGCTGAGCCCGCGACCCGGACGGAGAGGGATACCGATGACGGCTGACGACAAGACGATGGAATATCTCCGGTGGACCACCGCCGAGCTACGCAAGACGCGCCAGCGCCTGGCGGAGCTCGAGGCGGCGCTGCCGGAGCCGATCGCCATCGTTTCGATGAGCTGCCGCTATCCGGGCGGCGTGGACAGCCCGGAGCGGCTGTGGGACCTGCTGGTCGCCGGCGGCGACGCGACCGGCGAGTTCCCGACCGACCGCGGCTGGCGGGTGGACGACCTCTACGACCCGGACCCGGACCGCAGCGGCCACTCGTACACCCGCAGGGGCGGCTTCCTGCACGACGCGGCGGAGTTCGATCCGGCGTTCTTCGGCATGAGCCCACGGGAGGCGACGGCCACCGACCCGCAGCAGCGGATCCTGCTCGAACTCGCCTGGGAGGCACTGGAGCGGGCCGGCATCGACCCGGTGTCGGTGCGCGGTAGCCGCACCGGCGTGTTCGCCGGAGTGATGTACGGCGACTACGGCGCGCGGCTGCCCGAGGCACCCAAGGAGTACGAGGCGTTCCTGCGCAACGGCAGCGCGGGCAGCGTCGCCACCGGGCGGGTGGCGTACACCCTCGGACTGGAGGGGCAGGCGGTCACTGTCGACACGGCGTGTTCGTCGTCCCTGGTGTCGCTCCACCTGGCGGCGCAGGCGCTCCGCCGTGGGGAGTGCACCCTCGCACTGGCCGGCGGGGTCACCGTGATGGCCACCCCGGGTCTGTTCGTGGAGTTCAGCCGGCAGCGGGGCCTGGCGCCGGACGGCCGCTGCAAGTCCTTCTCGGACGCGGCCGACGGCGCCGGGTTCAGTGAGGGGGCCGGCCTGCTCCTGCTCGAACGGCTGTCGGACGCCCGCCGCAACGGCCATCCGGTGCTCGCTGTCATCCGGGGCAGCGCGGTGAACCAGGACGGCGCCAGCAACGGGCTGACCGCGCCGAACGGACCGTCCCAACAGCGGGTGATCCGCCAGGCCCTGGCCGACGCCGGGCTGACCGCCGCCGACGTCGACGCCGTCGAGGCCCACGGCACCGGCACCACCCTCGGCGACCCGATCGAGGCGCAGGCGCTGATCGCCACCTACGGCGCGGAGCGGTCCGTGGAGCGGCCACTGCGGCTCGGCTCGATCAAGTCGAACCTGGGGCACACCCAGGCCGCCGCCGGCGTGGCCGGCGTGATCAAGATGGTGCTCGCGCTGCGGCACGACCTGCTGCCGCGCACCCTGCACGCCGGCGTACCGAGCACCCACGTGGATTGGAGCGCCGGCACCGTGGCGCTGCTGGACGAGCCGGCGCCGTGGCCGGGCGGCGACGTCCCGCGCCGCGCCGCGGTGTCCTCGTTCGGCATCAGCGGCACCAACGCCCACCTGATCATCGAACAGGCCCCGGACGCGGGCAGCGCCCAACCGGCTGTCGACGCCCCCGTTCCGGCAGTGGTGCCCTGGACGGTCTCGGCCCGGACCGCGGCGGCGCTGCGGGACCAGGCCGCTCGGCTGCACGCACACCTCAGCGAGCGGCCGGAACTCAGCCTCGCCGCCGCCGGGCGGGCACTGGCGACCACCCGCACCCGGTTCGACCACCGCGCCGCCGTCGTCGCCGCCAACCGCGCCGACCTGCTGGGCGGTCTGGCCGCACTGGCCGCCGGAGAGCGGGCCACCAACGTGGTGAGCGGCTTCGCCGGCACCCCACCACGTACCGCTTTCCTGTTCACCGGGCAGGGCAGCCAGCGTCCCGGCATGGGACGGCAGCTGGCGGCCGAGTTCCCGGTGTTCGCCGCCGCCCTGGACGAGGTCTGCGCGCACCTCGACCCGCACCTGCCGCGGCCGTTGCGCGAGGTGATGTTCGCCGATTCCGACAGTGCCCTGCTGGACCGTACCCAGTACACCCAGGCCGCGCTCTTCGCCCTGGAGACGGCCCTGTTCCGGCTGCTCGAACACCTCGGTCTGCGTCCGGACCTGGTCGCCGGCCACTCGATCGGCGAAATCGCGGCCGCGCACGCCGCCGGGGTCTTCACCCTCGCCGACGCGTGCCGGCTCGTCGCGGCTCGCGGCCGACTGATGGAGTCCGCCCGCGAGGGCGGCGCCATGGTCGCTGTGCAGGCCAACGAGGAGGAGCTGCTCGCCTCGATCGACACTCCGGAGACGGTCGCCGTGGCCGTGCTGAACTCGCCCGCCTCGGCGGTGCTCGCCGGAGACGAGGCGGACGTGCTGCGGATCGCCGAGGGGTGGCGTGGCCGCGGCCGCAAGACCCACCGGCTGCGGGTGAGCCACGCCTTCCACTCGCCGCACATGGATTCCGTGCTTGCCGAGTTCGAGGCGGTGGCCCGCGAGCTGAGCTACGCGCCGCCGCAGATCACCGTCGTGTCCACCGTCACCGGGCAGGTGGCCCGCGAGGAGCTGGCGACCGCAGGCTACTGGGTACGGCAGGTCCGGCAGACCGTACGCTTCGCCGACGCCGTCACCTGCCTGCACGGCCAGGGCGCGAGCATCTACCTGGAGCTGGGCCCGGAGCCGACGCTGACGCAACTGGTGCCCGAGTGCCTGCCGGGCAGCACCCCGGTCCTGGCGCCGGTCCTGCGCGGCCGGCGGCCCGAGCCGCTCACCTTCGGCCTCGCGGTGGCCCACGCGTACGTGCACGGCGCCCCGGTGGACTGGGCGGCGTTCCTGCCCGGCTCGGGCGAGGTGCCGACACCGCTGCCGACGTACGCCTTCCGCCGCCGCCGCTACTGGCTCGACGCGCCCGGCGTCCCCCCGGCGGGGTGGCTCGACGGGCTGACGGTCGCGGCCCCCGACGACCCGGACGAGACCGCGTCGATTCGGCATCACCTGACGTCGGTGCCGGCCGGTGATCGGGAGCCGTACCTCTTCGACCTGGTCCGCCGGCACGCCGCTGGCGTGCTCGGCCACCCCACCACCGACGAGGTCGACGACGACGCCGAGTTCATGGCCCTGGGCTTCTCCTCGTTCACCGCGCTGGAGTTGCGCAACCTGCTCTGCGCGGAGACCGGGCTGGCCCTCCCGCCGGTCGCCATCTACGAGCACCCCACAGTGGCCTCGCTGGTCCGCTATCTCGACGCGGAGCTCGCCGCGGCCGAGCTGGTCGTCCAGGAGGCGGCATGACCACGCCGCGTCCAGGAGGCGGCATGACCACGCCAACCGTCCCCGGGTCGCCGTGACCGAGCCGGCAACACCACGCTCTAGCCCGTTCGACCGAAGGAGTGCCATGACCAGATCAGTCGTCATCGCCGGTGGTGGACCCGCCGGCCTGTTGCTGGCCGGCGAGCTTGCGCTGGCCGGCGTGGACGTCGAGGTGATCGAACGCCGGAACGTGCCACCGGAACGCTGCGACGGCATGGCGGTCCACGCCCGCTGCCTGGAGACGCTCGACCTGCGCGGGCTGGCCGCGCCGATACGCGACCACCTGTTCCCGTGGCCGCGTACGCCGTTCTCGCTGCTCTGGCTCGATCTGGACGCCGGCAGCGAGCGGGACCTGACGTACGGCTTCCCGCAGGTCCGCCTGGAGGCGGTGCTCGCGGCACGGGCCGAGCAACTCGGCGCCCGGATCAGTCGGGGCGCCGAGGTGACCGCCTTCGCGCAGGACGAGGACGGGGTGACAGTGACAGTGCGCTCCGCCGGGGACGAGCGGCAGGTGCGCGCCTCGTACCTGGTCGGCTGCGACGGGCCGGACAGCGTGGTGCGGACGCTGGCCGGGATCACACTGGACGGGAGCCTGCCGGCGTACTACGGCATCCTCGGGGACGTCACGCTCACCGACGACCTGCACGAGCTGTTCGACGCCGGGCCGCGGCCGGGCGGCCTGTTCGGTGCGCTGCCCATCGAGCCCGGCAAGATCCGGCTGATGTCCATCGAGTTCGATCGTGAACCGGTGCGGGACGCCGCGCCACCGACGGCGGCCGAGCTGGCCGCGAGTCTGGGCCGGCTCACCGGCCGGGTGCCGAAGATCGACGAGACGCACTACATCTCCCGGTTCGGGCACGCCACCCGGCTGGCCGACCGGTACCGCTCCGGCCGGGTGCTGGTGGCCGGCGACGCCGCCCACCAGCTCTTCATCTCCGGTACGCAGGGTTTGAACACCGCCATCCAGGACGTGATGAACCTGGGTTGGAAGCTCGCCGCGGTGGTCAACGGATGGGCGTCCGAGGAGTTGCTGGACACGTACGAGGCCGAGCGCCGCCCGGTCGGCGCCCGGATGGTCCGGCACGCCGAGGCCACCCTGACGCTGCTGCATCCGCTGACCCGGCTGACCGCGCTGCGGGAGCTGTTCAGCGATCTCATCGGGATTCCGGAGGTGAGCCGACGGCTGCTCCGCATGCCCACCGAGGTCAGGTACCCGCTCGGCAACGACCATCCGCTGATGGGTACGCAGGTGCCGCCGGTGGACGTCCACACCGCGGAGGCCCACCGACCGTTGGCGGAGTTGTTCCACGACGGGCGCGGGGTGCTCCTGCTGAGCGACGGGGTGACCGGCGACACCCCGGCTCGTTCCGACCGGGTAAACGTGGTGACGGTCGAGCGCCACCCGGATCTGGACGCCGACGCGGTCCTGCTGCGCCCGGACGGGTACGTGGCGTACGCCGGGCCGGTCGGCGGCGCGCTCGACGCGGCGCTGAGTCGCTGGTTCGGCGCGGCGGACCGCGCGGCGGTCGGCTCGCCCGCCTGACCGGACGCCTGTCGGAGGGGTGTGCACGCGACGATCTCCCGGAGCGGGATCCGCTCCGGGAGATCTCGGTGTTCGTTGGTCAGCCGCAGACGCTGAGGCTTGAGGCGAAGAGGGGCTCGCCCGCCTCGGTGGCGCCGACGACCTGGAAGTGGCGGGCGCCGGTCTTGCCGGCGTACCGCCCGGTGAGCCCCACCGCGGTCGCCGTCTGATCCTCGCCGCTGTTGGCCGAGGAGATCAACACCTGAGCGGTCCACGACACGCGCCCGTCGGAGTACGTGTCGACAGCGACGATCCGCTCGTACAGCGCGCCGTCCGAGCCGGTGTAGATCAGCGCGCCGCCGTCCGCGGTGCCGATCTGCACACCGGACGCGTCGAAGATCTCGTTGTGGAAGGTGACCCGGTCGCCCGGGCCCTCACCCGGTGTGCCGGTGTCGTAGAAGGTGAAGTGCGCGGTCTCGGAGATCGGGTTGCGCACCACGCAGGAGTGGGTGGTGGCCTCCGCGGAGGCCGCGCCGGTCGTGCCGAGCACCGCGACACCGGCAGCGCCGACCAACACGGCGGCCGCCGTGGCGATCCGTCGCACATCAAGCACATTCATCGTCTGTCCAATCCGGGAAGGAACGGGTCGGGACGATGGTCCTGCGGCGCACTTAAGCGGGATTTGGCTGAGGCTTTCGTCGGTCGGACGATCCGGACCGCCGCCACGAGATCGAGGTGTCCGAGTTCCCGGCGCAGGCGGGTGAACCCCGCTCACGGGTAGCTCCCGCGAGCGGGGGTCACCCGGCCGTCACTCGGTTCGCAGTGCCACCGCTACCCGGGTCTTCGCCGCCCAGCCGGCCGGCAGCAGGGCACCGACCACCGCGATGATCAGGCCACCGAGACCGAAGAGCAGCAGGTCGAGTGAGCCGTACACGTCGAGGACCGAGCCGGGCAGGCGGAAGCCCACGCTGCTCGCCATCTCGGTGATGACAGTGCGTTGCAGCAGCACGCCGACCCCCGCACCGACCGCGCCGCCGACCAGGCCGGTGACCACGACCGAGGCGATGACCATCGCCGTGGTCTGCCGGGGTGTCATCCCGAGCGCCTTGTGCACGCCCAGGTCGTGGACGCGTTCCCGGGTCTCCAGGACGACCGTGTTCAGCACCCCGAGGCCGGCGACGACCATCAGCAGGAGGCTGAGCAGTCCGGTCAGCGCGTTGATGATGATGATCATCTCGTCGGGCTCGTGGCTGAGGCCGTCGGCCACCGCGCCGAGCGGGTCCAGAGCCGCCGTCAGCGCTTTCGCGTACGCCCTGGCGTCGGTGCCGGACTCCACAGTGACGTAGTACATCGACGGTGCCAGCTCCGGCTCGGCCACCCGGAGGGTGGCGACGTCGGTGACGACCTGCATGCCGTCGTCGTCGATGTTGAACGCCTCACCGACGATCGTGACGGGAAGGTCGACGCCCTTGTCGGTCAGCACGATGCGGTCACCGACCTCTTTTCCGGCAGCGGTCAGGAACGGCGTCGAGACGACGATCTGCGCCGGGCCGGTCAGCCAGGTCCCCGACACCATCCGGTAGTAGCGCGCCCCGTCCGGCCCGGTGACGGCGACCGCGTCCAGCTCACCGGTGATCCCCGCGGCGGTGATCTCGCTGCGGGCCATGCCCAGGTACCCGTCGGTGCCCGCCTGGTCGGTGATCACCCGCTCGATCGCTGCCGGGTCGCCGAACGGCTGCGGCTGCACCGGACCCCGCGGCTGCCCCGGCCCCGGAGGCTGCCCCGGACCCGGCGGTGGCCCTCCCCGCGGCACCCGGTGCGGCTGTCCGATCTGGACATCGGCGATGTCCTCAACCTCCTGGATCCGGTTCAGCGACGTACCGAGACCGACCGCGAAGGTGACCGCGGCCGCGCCGAACGCGATCGCGGCGACGACGCTCACGGCTCGTACCGGTCGGGCGAAGGGGTGGGCCAGGCCGAGCGTCACCGGCCGGGAGATCGGCAGCCGGCTGGTCAGGCGGGCCGCCCATCGACCGCGGCCGGGCCGGGGGGTACGCCCGACGGCGAGCGCGTCGACGCTGCGCAACCGGCCGGCCCGGGCCGCGGCGGCCAGGGCGGTCACCGCCACGAGGGTGAGCGCGCCGCCGGCCACGACCGCGTCGACCCAGAACGCGACCCCGTTGTCGTCCGTACCGTAGATCCGATCGGTCTGGGCGAGGATCGGCACGGTCAGGAGGTTGCCGGCGACCACACCGAGCGCCGCACCGACCGTGGCCGGGATGAGCGCCTGCCCCACGTACGCCCGGACCACCTGGGCTGGCGTGAAGCCGAGCGCCTTGAGGATGCCGATCCGGCGGGTGGCGGTGGAGACCGCGCCGGCGATGACGTTGCCGATGATCAGCACCGCCATGACCACACCCAGCATGCCGAAGGCGATCAGGAACGGCACCAGCAGGACGGTTTCGCCGGTCGCCTCCCGGCGGACGTCGAGCCACGACACGGCGCTGTCGAGCGCGGCGGCGGGGACGGACGCCTGCACCGCCGTCCGGCCGGCCTGGACCTGTGCGGCAGTGCCGGCCTCGGTGAAGCGGTAGAGCATCTGGTAGGCGCGCGGGCCGTCAGGGCCGGTCCAGGCCGCGAGCTGCGCCGGGGTGGCCCAGGCGTCGGCGGTCTGACTGGCCGAACGGGCCAGCCCGACGACTGTCACCGACGGGCTGCCCGGCGCGTCGGACACCGTCCACCGCTGGCCGAGCACCTGCGGCGGCAACCGCAGGTGCTCCCCCGTGGCCAGCACGATCTCCCCCGGGCCGGTCGCCCACCGGCCGTCGACGACGTCGACCCGGTCGACCGCGCCGCCCGGATCGGCACGCCCGACGACGGTCAGCGGCGGCACCGGGCGACCCATCGGGTTGGTCAGGTTCAGCTCCGCGTTCGGGAACGGGCCCGCCGATCCGGCGACCCCGGCGGCGTTCGCGGAGGCGGCCACCTGTGCCTCGGTGACCGCGTCCGCGTCGAACTGGGCGGTGAGGTGGGCGCCCTGCTGCTGGTCGAAGGCCCGGTCGAAGGGTCCCCGGGAGGCCACCATCAGCGAACCGCCGAGGACGGCCGACGTCACCGCGATCATCACGACCAGACCGATCACGATCGTCTGTACGCGTCGCCGCCCGACCCCGGCGCGGACCACCCGAGCCAGCGCGCTCATCGGGCCCGCTCCAACGCGGAGTCGGCGGCGACCTGCCCGTCGAGGAGCTGGACGGTCCGGGTCGCGCACCTCTCGGCGAGGACCAGGTCGTGGGTGACCACGACGATGGTCTGGCCGTCGGCGTGCAGTTCGGTGAGCAGGCGCATGACCTCCTCGCCGGAGGCGGTGTCCAGCGCCCCGGTCGGCTCGTCGGCCAGCAGCAGCGGTGGCCGGTTCATCAGCGCGCGGGCGACGGCGACCCGCTGCCGTTCACCGCCGGAGAGCCTCCCCGGGTACGCGCCGGCGTGCCGGTGCACGCCGAGCCGGCCGAGCAGCTCGGTCGCCCGGCGCTGGGCGGCGCCACGGCCCATCCCGGCCAGCTGTGCCGGCAGCATGACGTTGTCGGCGACGGTCAGGTCGTCGAGCAGGTTGAAGAACTGGAACACCAGACCGATCCGGGCCCTCCGGTACCGGGCGGAGGCGGCCTCGCCGAGCTGGTCGACCCGCACGCCGTCGACGGTGACAGTGCCGGTGCTCGGCCGGTCCAGCCCGGCCACCAGGTTCAGCATCGTCGACTTGCCGCTGCCGGACGGGCCGAGGATCGCCACCGCCTCGCCGGGCGCGACGCTCAACGACACCTCACGCAGCGCCGGTGGCCCTTCGTCGTACCGGCGTGTCACCTCGTGCAGTTCGATCAGCGGTGTGGTCATGTCCCCGTCTCCTCAGGTGGTGGTGAGCTGGCGAGGCTGACGCTAGGGGCGGGTACGAGTCGGACACATCGGCAGCGAGAGGCATCTTCGGTACCGTGTCGGGATGAGCGGCGGCGACGTCATCCCTGCGATGTAGGCGTGCGATGTAGTAGCACCGCTCTCCCGATGGATAGGCACCGGCGCGGTCGGCACCGAGAATGAACCGATGACGGGGCGTGCGATGGTGATCCGGCTGTGGTCCCACCTCCGGTCCCTGGCTCGTCCGGTCGGCCAGCTGCCACCGTTGTCGCGCCGGGGGCAGCTGTTCGACGCGCTCTTGGCGCTCGGGCTCGGTCTTCTCGCGATCCAGGCGGATAGGGATGTCGATGACCGGCCGGCGCCGCACCACGTCGAGTTCGATCGGGGCGAGCTCTGGCCGGGTGAGCCACTGCCACCCGATCCGGTGTGGCCGCCCTTCCTGCCGGTCGAGGACGACGGGACCGGCTGGACGGCGGTACTGCTCATGCTCGTCGTACTGCCGTTGCTGTTTCGCCGCCGGTACCCGTTGGGGACGCTCTGGGTGGTGCTGGCGAGCGCCGTGCTGGTCGACGACAATCCGGCCGCGCTGCGGCTGTCCTTCTTCGCGTGCGTGGTGGCGGGCTACAGCGCCGCTGTCTTCAGCCCGTACAAGATTCTGGCGTTGGCCAGTCTGCCGGCGGCCGCGATTCTGCACGCCGGGTTGCAGTCGGACGCCAGCTCGGTGTCCGACAGCGCGGTGCCGTTCCTGATCCTGCTGCCGATCGCGGTGGCGGCCGAGGGGCTACGCCGGTGGAAACAGCACGCCGACGAGGGCCGGGCGCGAATGTCGGCCATGGAGCACGAGCAGGTCGAGGCGCTGCGCCGGGCGACGGAGTTCGAACGGGCCCGGATCGCCCGGGAGTTGCACGACGTGGTGACCCACAACGTCAGCGTGATGGTGATTCAGGCGGGCGCGGCGCGCAAGGTGATGGAGTCCAGGCCCGAGGACGCCCGGGCGGCGCTGCTCGCGGTCGAAGCCGGCGGCCGGGCGGCGATGACCGAGCTGCGGCACGTGATGGGGCTGCTCACGATGGACGGCGACGTGCTGGGGCAGGAGGGCGCGGCCGAGCTGGCCCCACAGCCCGGCCTCGATGGGCTGGACGCGCTGGTGCAGCGGGTGCGCGACTCGGGGGTCGAGGTCGAGCTGGTCGTGCGTGGGCAGCGGGGGCCGCTGCCGTCCGGCATCGAGCTGACCGTGTACCGGCTGGTGCAGGAGGCGTTGACGAACGCCGTCAAACACGCTGCCGGCGCATCCGTCCGCGTGCTCGTCGACGACGCCGGGACCCACCTGCGGGTCGAGGTGACCGACACCGGCGGCCGAGCCGGCGCGACCGCCGGTACCGGCACCGGGCGCGGGCTGATCGGTCTGCGCGAGCGACTGGCGGTTTACGGTGGCACGGTGCAGGCGGGTCCACGACTCACCGGTGGATACCGGGTCCAGGCCCTCATCCCTGTGGAGAATGCCCTCGACGACGTCGCGGGAGACGACCGGACAGGCACACCTCTGGGGGGCACGGCATGACCGCAGCGCTGCGGGTGGTGGTCGCTGACGACCAGGCGTTGGTCCGGGCCGGGTTCCGGATGATCCTGACCGCCGACGGGATCGACGTGGTCGCCGAGGCGACGACCGGGGTCGAGGCCGTCGAGGCGGTCCACCGGCACCGGCCCGACGTGGTCCTGATGGACATCCGGATGCCCGACATGGACGGTCTCGCGGCCGCCCGCCAGATCCTCGCCGGCGCCGGCGAGGCACCGCGCATCATCATGCTCACGACCTTCGACCTCGACCAGTACGTCTACGCGGCACTGACCGCGGGAGCGAGCGGCTTCCTGCTCAAGGACGTCACCCCGGAGCATCTGGTGGGTGCGGTCCGGCTGGTCCGCTCCGGCGACGCGCTGCTGGCACCGGCGATCACCCGGCGGCTGGTGCAGCGGTTCGCCCAGCGCGACTCCGACCCGCCGGCCATCCATCGGGACCTGGCCGCTCTGACCCCGCGTGAGTTGGAGGTGCTGGGCCTGCTGGCCCACGGCCTGAGCAACGCCGAACTCGCCGGCCGCCTGCACCTGTCGGAGGCGACAGTGAAGACGCATGTCGCCCGGATCCTGGCCAAGTTGGGTCTCCGCGACCGGGTCCAGGCCGTCGTCGTCGCGTACCGGACCGGCCTGGTCGCCCTCTGACCCTGGCCGCCCGCCTCCACCGCCGCGACAACGACGCCAACCCCTGGCCGGACGCTGAGCAGGTCACCGGCCAGATTTCCTTGACACACATCAATGTTAACGCCAACATTATGACCGCTACCTGGGCGCAACACCCTCGACATGTCTCCGTCCCGCCCGCGCTCCTTCGCCGGCGGTGTGCCGCAGGTCGACCGCCCGCGGTGGCGTCGCCACCAGGCGCGACCCCCCACCGGTCGCCGTCCCAACGCGGCGACCAACCGGGCCGGCCACGACGCGTCGGCCGGCCTTCCACACCACCAACGGGTCGCTCACGAACCGCACGGAGGACAGATGCCGCTGCCACTCCCCCGCACCGATCCCGCCACCCGCCGAGCCATCGGTCCGGAGCGCGCCGACCGCCCCGGCGGCCGACGCCTACGGTCGGTCGCGGCCGCCGTGCTGGTGGTGCTCGCCGTCTCCGCCGGGCTGCCGGCGGCGGGGCCGGCGCAGGCCGCACCGGCCGTCAACTACACCAACCCGCTTGTGAACCAGCGGGCCGACCCGCACATCTTCCGGCACACCGACGGCTACTACTACCTGACCGCCACGGTGCCGCAGTACGACCGGATCGTGCTGCGCCGCGCGACCACCCTGCAGGGGCTCGCGACGGCGACGGAGTCGACAATCTGGAGCCGCCACACCAGCGGGGAGATGGGCGCCCACATCTGGGCACCGGAGATCCACTTCATAAACAACAGGTGGTACGTCTACTTCGCCGCGGGCCGGACCGACGACGTGTGGCGAATCCGGATGTACGCGCTGGAGAACACCAGCGCGAATCCGCTGACCGGCTCGTGGACCGAGCGCGGACGGATCACGACCCCCTGGGACACCTTCAGCCTGGACGCCTCCACGTTCGTCGCGAACGGGGTGCGCTATCTGACCTGGGCCCAGCAGGAGCCGGGCCTCTCCAACAACTCCAACGTCTACCTCGCCCGGATGGGCGCCAACCCGTGGCAGATCACGGGCACCGTGACCCGGCTCGTCGTGCCGACGTACGACTGGGAGACCCGCGGTTACCGGGTCGCCGAGGGACCGGCGGTGGTCCAGCGCAACGGCCGCATCTTCCTGACCTACTCGGCCAGCGCGACCGACGCCAACTACTGCCTCGGGATGCTGAGCGCCTCCGCCACCGCGAACCTGCTCGACGCCGCCGCCTGGAGCAAGAGCCCCAACCCGGTGTTCGTCAGTAACGCGGCCACCGGCCAGTACGGCCCCGGCCACAACTCGTTCACCGTCTCCGAGGATGGGCAGAGCGACATCCTGGTCTATCACGACCGCAACTACCGCGACATCAGCGGCGACCCGCTCAACGACCCGAACCGGCGCACCCGGCTGCAGAAGGTGTACTGGAACGCCGACGGCACCCCGAACTTCGGCATCCCGGTGCCCGACGGGGCCACCCCGGTTCGGCTGCGCTCCCACGATCTGGCCAGCAGCTACATCCGGCACTACGACTACCGGGCGCGGATCGAAGCGAACGTGACGAACCTAGCCGACTCGCAGTTCCGGATCGTCAACGGCCTCGCCGGCGGCGGATCCGTGTCGTTGGAGTCGACGAACTTCCCCGGGTACTACCTGCGCCACCGGGGCTTCGCCCTGTACGTCGAGAAGAACGACGGCTCGGCGCTCTTCGGCAACGACGCCAGCTTCCGTCGCCAGGCCGGCCTCGCCGACAGCGCCGGGATCTCCCTGGAGTCCCAGAACTACGCGGGCCGGTACGTCCGCCACCGCGACGGACTGCTCTACGTGGAGGCGGTCAGTTCGAGCGCCGACCGCGCCTCGGCCACCTTCCACCTGGAATAGCCGCCCACCGGCTGCGACGCCCGCGGCCGCCGTCACCCGTCCCGGCTCGCCCGGAGCCGATCCAGCCCAGGAGGAGCGATGCCCTTCACCATCAGGACAAGACCGTCCGGCGGCGGATCGATCCGGCGGGCCCGGCGTACGGGCCTGGCGCTCGCCATGATCACCACGCTTGTCGCCGCGGCCGGCGCCGTTCTGGTCGGCGTGCCGCCGGCAGCGGCGGCGAGCATCGACACCAACGCCTACTACGTCCTTGTCAACCGACACAGCGGCAAGGCGCTCGACGTCCGGGACACCTCGACGGCGGACGGCGCCGTGCTCCAGCAGTGGTCCCGCAACGACGGCACCAACCAACAGTTCCAGTTCGTCTCCTCCGGTGGCGGCTACTACCGCCTCAAGGCTCGGCACAGCGGCAAGGTCGTCGACCTCTTCGAGTGGAACACCGCCGACGGCGCCGAGTACCGCCAGTGGTCCGACCTGAACGGCACCAACCAGCAGTTCCAGGTCCTCGACTCCGACGCCGGCCACGTTCGGCTGATCAACCGCCACTCCGCCAAGGCACTTGAGGTGTGGGAGCGGTCCACGGCCGACGGCGGCCGGATCAGTCAGTACACCGACCTCAACGGGGCGAACCAGCAGTGGCAGCTGGTGGCCGTGGGAGGTGGCACCACCGGCTGCGGCAGCGGGTCGAGCAACGCCGAGGCCGTCCTGAGCGGGAGCACCTGGACGGCCCGTAACGGCTCGTCGACCGTCTACTCGGGATCGGACATGCTGTCGGCGATGCAGGCGGCGGTCAACTCGCTCTCGGCGGGCCGTACGTCGAAGCAGCGCGTGGTGGTGCGCGGCTCCGGCTCGATGAGCGCGGGCTCGCGGTTGTCCCTGCCGTCGTACACGACACTTGCCGTGTGCGGCACGATCAACGTGACCGGGTCCGGCTCGGGCGACCAGGCGCCGGTGTACTCGCGAGGGACCACCGACGTCGAGGTGCAGAACCTCACGCTGACCGGCTCGCCGTTGTACGGGATCTTCATGCGCAACGTGAACAACCTGACCCTCGGGCAGATCGACATGCGACTCTCGGCCGGTCTGGGCGTCCGCATCGACAACCACGGCGGAGACCGCGCGGTCAAGGTGCGCAACATCCGCATCGACACCGTGTACGTGTCCGGGAGCGGCACCCACGGCGTGGAGACGTACGGCGTGGACGGTCTGACGATCGGCACGGTCACGGCGCGGAACACCCGGGACTCCGGCCTGCTGCTCAACGACACGATCAACGCCACGGTGGGCACTGTCGACGCGCAGGGCGCCGGGACCGGCACCGGGTACGCGGCGTTCCGGATGGCCAACCGCAACGGCCGGGTGGGCAGCTCGTACCCCACGAACATCCGGGTCGGCACCGTGCTCGCGTCCGGCGGTGGCCGGGGGATCTTCTGCGTGTCCGAGTCCGGTGGCGCGGTCATCGACCGGGTGACGATCTCGAACACCGGGAACAACGCGATCCTCGTGGAGAACTGCTACAACGTCGTCATCGCCGGGGTCTCCGGGACGGTGACGGGCGGCGGCGAGGTACGGATCGCCTCGCGGACCGAGTTCCCGATCTCCTCCGGCATCCGGTTCCAGAACCTGACGGTCAGCGGCACCAACATCACCCAGAGCCCCTGCGGCGGAGCGAACAACACGATCAGCAACGTCACGCGGATCAACTCGACGCTGACCTGGTGTTGAGCCGAGAAGGAGCGGCCACCCGGGTTCGGGCGGCCGCTCCCGCTCACCTCATCGACGACGGCTCACCTCATCGACGACGGCGCGCCATCCACTGCCAGATGTGGGTGCCGTTGAGGCTCGGGTCGTTGCGGGCCACGTAGATCCAGGACCAGTGGCCGGGGAACTGGTAGCCGTTCCAGACGACGTGGTCGTACAGGCTGAGCAGCGATCCCGGGATGAGGTCGTGGGCGTGGATCGTGTTGGTCGCGGGTGGCACGGTGTCGTCGTCGCGCGAGGTGACCAGCCAGGTCGGGGTCCGGATCGCCGCCAACTGCGCGTCGGTGATCAGCGGCGGGCCGGAGCCGTCGAGCGGCTCGACGACGCCGCAGATCGGCACCGACGCGGCGAACAGGTCGGGATAGGCGACTGTCATCTCCAGGGACATGTAGCCGCCGTTGCTGCACCCGACCACGTAGATCCGGTCGGGGTCGACGCGCTCGCGGCGGACGAGGTCCTGGACGATCTCGCGGATCAGCGGGGCGAACCGGGGGCCGTCCTCCATCCAGTAGGAGGTGCTCTGCGGCGCCACCACGTACGCGCCGGAGAAGATCCGCTGTGCCTGCGGGGTGGCGAAGCCGAGCGCCCCCCGGTTGGCGCGGAGCGTGGTCTCGTTGTCGTAGTAGTCGTCGGGCAGCGAGGCGCCCTCGCCGGCGCCGTGCAGCCACACGATCAGCGGTCGCCGACCGTGCCGGGGCGAGTGGTCGGGGGAATACAGCCGGTACTTCAGGCCCGAGCCCGAGACGTGGTGGCTGAAGGCGTCCACCTCGGGGTTCGACAGCCGTCCCTGCACGAAGCGCGTGATGGTGACCGGCGGGCCGTGGCGTCGCGCGATCGGGGTGTTCTGCGTGATGGTGTAGACGAGGTCCAACCGGACGTTGCGGCCCAGGCTCAGGATGTAGCCGAGGGTGCCACCGCCGGGTTGACCTTCGGCGTGGCTCAGCTCCAGCACGATGTTGCCGTGCCGGTCGAGGCGGGCCGCGGTCACCGTGCGGTCCAGGTCGTACTCGCTGAAGATCTGGTCGCCGGGAGCGATCGGGATCGGGCTGGTGGCCTTGGCGTGCACGCTGAACGTGCCGGGGGTCAGCCCGGCCGGATCGATCGGCCCGAGCCGGCCGGTGTCGAGGGTGACCGAGGTGACCTGCTCACCGCCGTCGAGCGTTGTCGCGTCGAGGGTGAAGCGCACGCTTGTCGGATGGTGGTCACCGGCGTGGGCGGCGTGACCGGGCAGGGCCAGGCCGAGGGCGGCACCGGCCCCACCGACCAGAACGGTGCGACGAGTGACAGACGTGGACATGCGGCCCCCGTAGCTTGCGGCGTAGACGATCGTCGATGAGATCCCAACGTAACGCCGCCGTGATCCGCTGGCAACCGGTGCCGACACGGGTGATCGGGGCGCTCCACGTGGTGGCAGCCGAAGACGCCCCGACCAGTCACGGGAGAAGGGCCGCGCGCCCTGTCAGCTCAGGCGCTCGAACACGGAGAACGGGTAGACCCAGGCGGGGTTGAAGATGAGGCCCAGGCGGTGCAGGTACCGCTGACAGGTGCTCGGCTGCGCCGGGTCGGGGCAGAACGTCGCCCACAGCTCGGAGTAGCCGTCCTTCTCGGTCGGGCTGTAGTTGACGATCGCGTCGCGCACGACGAACTGCATCGACGTCAGTCGGGGGTCCTGCGTGTCGTTGGGAAAGGAGAGGGAGGTGTCCAGGCCGTACAGCACGATCTCGTTGGCGAACAGGCAGACGCTCGCCTGGAAGTACATCTCGTAGATGGTGGTGTAGGTGGCGGTCTCGTAGACCTCCTCGGAGACCTCCTCGCGATAGCAGGGGGTGCCCGGCGGGAAGCCCGCCGGCGGGGGAACCTGGATCGCGTTGGTCCCGACGCCGCCGGTGGCACGGGCCGACTTCCGCGACGACACCACGGAGAGGCCGCCGCCGGCACAGGCCGACTTCGTCCTGCAGATCGTCGCGTCGGGTGCCGCCGAGGCGGCCGTCGCCGGGATGGTGAGCGTTGCCGCGAGCACGGTCAGAGCCAGAACCAGAGGCTTGAGATGTACGGACACGGAACCTCCACTAGGTGCGATCGGTGCGCTCTGCACGCGAGCAGAATCGCCGATCCACCGGGCCTCTGGCCCGAATCCCGTACACCGCCGTACATTGACGTACGTCAGTTGTCGACTGTGGAGGGCCGGGCGCTGGATGTCACCGGGGCGCGAACGCTCGACGACCTGGCCGGGCTGTTGCGGGCGTTGCGGCGCAGGCACGCCCGTCAACTGGGCGGCGGTGAGCTGACCTATCGGGAGTTGGCCGCCCGCACCGGCTGGTCACACACGGCCATCGCGGAATACCTCACCGCGAAGACGCTGCCGCCCACCGACCGGCTCGACGCTCTGGTGCGGCTGCTCGGCGCCACGCCGGCCGAGCAGGGCGCGCTGGCCACCGCCCGCGACCGGATCGAGGAGAACCGCCGCCGCGTGCCGCACGCGGCGGACCAACCGGTGCCCCGGCAGTTGCCCGCCGACGTGGCCAGCCTCTCCGGTCGCGACGACGAACTGGCCAGGCTCGACAAGCTCGTCGCCGCGCCCACCGCCGTCGTGGTCGCCGCGATCTCGGGTACCGCCGGGGTGGGCAAGACCGCCCTGGCCGTGCACTGGGCGCACCGCGTCGCCGAACGGTTCGACGACGGTCAGCTCTACGTCAACCTGCGCGGCTTCGACCCGGGCGGGCAGGCGCTGAGCGCGGCGACGGCGCTGCGCGGCTTCCTCGACGCGCTGGGCGTGCCGGCCGCGCGGGTGCCCGCGGAACTCGACGCCCAGGCCGCCCTGTACCGCAGCGTGCTGGCGGGCAGGCGGATCCTCGTCGTGCTGGACAACGCCCGGGACGCCGAACAGGTCCGTCCGCTGCTGCCCGGCACACCCGCCACGCTGGTACTGGTGACGAGCCGCAACCAGCTCACCTCGCTGGTCAGCCTCGACGGCGCGCACCCGTTCCCGCTCGGCCTGCTCACCCGCGACGCGGCCAGCGCCCTGCTCACCAACCGGCTCGGCGTGGACCGGGTGGCCGCCGAACCGGAGGCCGCCGAGGCGATCATCGGCGCCTGCGCCCGCCTACCGCTGGCGTTGAGCATCGCCGCGGCCCGGGCTCAGCAGTCCGGCTTTCCGCTGGCCACCCTCGCGAGCGAGTTGGGGACCGCCGGTCGGCGCTTCGGTGCACTCGACGCGGGTGACGCGGTCGGCGAGGTGCGGGCGGTGTTCTCCTGGTCGTACACCTCGCTCACCGCGCCAGCGGCCGGGCTGTTCCGGCTGCTGGGTCTGCACCCCGGCCCGGACATCACGGTGCCCGCGGCGGCCAGCCTGGCCGGTCTCCCGGCGGATGCGGCCCGCCGGCTGCTGACCGAACTGACCCGCGCCAACCTGCTCAGCGAGTACCGGCCCGGCCGGTTCACCGTGCACGACCTGTTGCGGGCGTACGCCACCGAACTCAGCGACGACACCGATCCCGAGCCGGACCGCAGGGCCGCCACGACCCGACTGCTCGACCACTACACCCACAGCGCCCACGCCGCCGACGAGTTGCTGCGCCCACACAGCGACCCGGCGGACCACCTCCGGACCGCACCGGTGGCCGGCGTGCTCCCCGACCGGCCCACCTCCCACGCGGAGGCGATGGCCTGGCTGACGGCCGAACACCCGGTGCTGCTCGCCGCGCTGCGCCGGGCCGCCGACGCCGGCTTCGACGCGCACGTGTGGCGGCTGGGGAGGGCCCTGGACACCTTCCTGGACCGGCAGGGGCACTGGCACGACCGCATCGAGACCTGTCGGGCCGCCCTGCTCGCCGCCGAGCGTCTCGGCGACCCGGTCGCACAGGCGGTGGCCCACCGATTTCTCGCCGGCGCGCACACCGTTGTCGGTCACTACGCCGACGCGCACCGCCACCTCGACCGCGCTCTGGCGCTGTACGTCCTCGGTGGAGATACCGAGGGCGAGGCGCGTACGCACCAGAACCTCGCCTCGCTGTGGGACCGGCAGGGCGAGCCGCGGAAGGCCCTCGAGCACTCGGCCCGGACCCTCGCCCTGGCCCGGTCCGCCGGCCACCGCAGGGCCCAGGCCGACGCGCTCAACGCGGTCGGGTGGTGCCACGCCCAGCTCGGCGAGCACCGCTCGGCCCTGGCGTACTGCGAGCAGGCGCTCGACCTCCTCCAGCAGCTCGGCGACCGCGCGGGCGAGGCCGCCACCTGGGACAGCCTCGGTTTCGCCCACCACCACCTCGACCAGTACGACAAGGCCGTGGAGTGCTACGAGCGCACGCTCGAGCTGACCCGGGACCTCGGCGACCGCTGGGGCGAGGCGGACACCCTCAGCCGGCTGGGCGACACCCGCGCCGCCCTCGGCGACAGCGGCGCCGCGCGGGCCGACTGGCGGCGGGCACTGGACATCTTCACGGCCCTGCACCACCCGGACGCCGCAAGCGTCCGGGCCAAACTCGCGCTTCCGTGAACACCGGGCTCGGCCGGGTCCTCACCAGGGCGCGCGTCGCGGCCCACGCAGACCGCACCCTCCGCCGGCGCCAGGACCCCTGCTGTCGGGTCGACCGTCCGCACCGCCATCGCCATAGTGAGTTCCGTTATGAAACTGACTGCTTTCTGGCGCTGGTGGACGGCAAGCACGACCAGCCACCTCGGCTCCGCGGTCGGCGGGGTGGCCCTGCCGCTGACCGCGCTTGTCGTGTTGCACGCGTCGGCGTTCGACATGGGTCTGATCACGGCTGCCGGCTATCTCGCGTACCTGCTGATCAGCCTGCCGGCGGGGGTGATCGTGCAGCGCGTGCCGCTGCGCGGCATGCAGGTCGCCCTGGACCTGATCCGGGCCCTCGCCATCGCGTCCGTCCCCCTCGCCTGGTGGTACGACACCCTGACGGTGGCCCAATTGGTCGCGGTCGCCCTGGTCGTGAGCTTCGCCAACGTGCTGTTCGACGTGGCGAACCAGACCTTCCTGCCGGAGATCGTGCCGGCCGCCCAGTTGCAGGCGCGCAACAGCCTCAACTCCGGCACCCATGCCGCCACCCAGTTGGGCGGGCCGTCCCTGGGCGGGCTCGCGGTGCAACTGTTGGGCGCGGCGCCGACGCTGCTCGTGGACAGCGCCAGCTACCTGGTCTCCGCCGTGCTGCTGCGCACCCTGCCGGCCCGCCGGGTGCGGCGACCGGACAGCCGGCCGCCGATGGTCACGATGATCCGCGAGGGCTGGCACTACGTGCTGCGCCACCCCATCATCGGGCCGGCCATGTGGGACGCCACCGCGACGAACTTCGTCAGCGGCGCCATGCTGGCCCTCTTCCCGTTCTACCTGGTGCGCGAGCTGCACGCATCGCCGCTCCTGGCCGGGCTGCTGCTCGCCGTCGACGGGCTCGGCACGCTCGTCGGCGCCGCGCTGACCACCCGCTTCACCGACCGGGTCGGCACCGCACGTGGTCTGATCATCTCGGCCTTCGTCGGAGTGGTCGGCGCGCTCATCATTCCGCTGGGCACCGGCACCGCCGCCTACGTCGCCTTCGCGGTCGGGAACCTCGTCCTCGCCGGGTCCACTGTGGTGCTCAGCGTGACCACCCGTACGTACCGGATGCTCGCCAGCCCGCCGGAGCTGTTGTCGCGGGTGATCGCCACTGTCAAGTTCGTCTCCTGGGGCGCCATTCCGCTCGGCGGCCTGCTCGCCGGCGTCCTGGCCGGGCCGCTCGGCGCCCGCACCACACTGCTCATCTTCGGGGCGATCACCGTGCTCTCCCCGATCATCTATCTGTCGACCCCGATCCGCCGGCTGCGCGACCTGCCGCTCGACACCGCTGCGACACCCGCCGAGGCCCGGGTCTGAACCGCCCCGCTGTCGCGACGACCGACCCGACTGTTCACCAGCGCCGGCAGGGCGGTCCGTCCACATCGGACGGTGGGATATCGACAGCAGGTGTAGCCCGAAGTGTCCCGGGGCAAGAACCAGCACATGGAGGAGGCAGCGCAGGACGAGGGGCAACCCCCCGGTCAGCTGCGCCGGACCGGTGCGTCCGACCGGGCCGGGCCGCGGGTCTCGCTCTCGGCAGCCGCCGTCTGATGCGGCCGCGGCACAGCCTTCCCGCGGTGGCGCTCGGCGCGGCGGCGCTCGGCGCGGCCCTGGGCGCCAACCGCGCCCACGCCGACCCGCCGCCGCCGACCGGTCTCCCGCCGGTGGACGTCGCCCCCGCAGCACCGCGCAGCACGGTCCGGGTACCCGACCTGGTCGAGGTCCAGCTGACCGTCCCCCTGCCGCTGCCGACGTCGGTCCCGCTGCCCCTGCCGCTGCCGACCTCGGTCCCGCTGCCCCTGCCGTCGGCGACCTCGGTCCCGCTCCCCCTGCCGTCGGCCGTCCCGGTGCCCCCGCCGTCGGCCGGGCCCGCCACCGACACACCAACCCGGTCACCCGAGACACCGCCGCCGTCCTCGCCACGGACCGCGCCGGTGCCATCCGCCCCGGGTTCCCCGGCCGCGCGCGTTGCCCCGCGGCCAGCGACACCACCGCCGAGCGCGATGACGGTGACGGTGTCCCGTGGCAGCGCCCACGGCACGTCCGACGGCCGGACACCGGATCGGACCCGGGCGAGGCCGTCCGCTGTCGCCGGGCCGGCACCCGGCCCGCCCGCGCGCCCCACGTCGGGCCTACCGGCGCTCGCTCTGGCACTCGCCTCGGCACCGGCCGGCGCCGGCGCCGGCGGTGTCGATCCACCCACGGCGACGGCGGACGCTCCGCCGTTCACCGCACTGCTGCGACCGGGGCTGACCGTCACCGCCATCGACAGGCGCGCTGCCAGCCGGCCGGTGGAACGGGGTCCCCCGCCGCCACAACAGCTCTTGATCACCCAGTCGCATCCACGACACTGATCAGGAGAGTCCCATGGAAATAGCAGTCATCTGGGTCCCCGCCACCATCGAGCCGTCGGAGTCCGCCGTCGCGATGTGTCTCGCGCACCTTCGCCGGAACTCCTACCGCCTGGCGGGAATCGTCCGCGCACCGTGGGAGACCGTCGAGCAGACGATGATCGACGGGGACGTGGACGTGGTCGTCATCGCCGACCTCGCCCACCTTCCGCCGGATCGGTCACCCCGGATCGAGGTGGCCACCGCTCCCGGCGTCGACGCTGACGGGAACCACGCGGTTCCCGGCCCACAGCTCGACTGACACCACGAAGCGCCCCGTCCGTCCCGGACGGGGCGCTTCGTCGATCCGGTGGCGCTCCGGCCGGGAGGCGGGTCGCCGGCCGAAGGCCGCCCTGGTGGGTCAGGCCGCGACGGCCGCCCGGACGTCGTCGTCGGCCGCGCGCAGCCGTGCCGCGGCCTCCTCCGCGGTGCAGCCCGCAAGCAGCAGCACGATGGCCGTCTTGGCGTGCCCGTGCGCCTGGGCGAGCGCCCGGGTGGCGGTGTCGAGATCGGTGTCGGCGGCCTCGGCGACGATCCGGCGCGCCCGGTCCACGAGCTTCTCGTTAGTGGCGTTCATGTCCACCATCAGATTGCCGTAGACCTTGCCGAGCCGGGCCATCGTGGCGGTCGAGAGCATGTTGCAGACGAGCTTCTCGGCGGTGCCGGCCTTGAGCCGGGTGGAGCCGGTGAGCACCTCCGGACCGGTGGGCACCTCGACGGCGACGTCGGCGTACCGGCTGATCACCGCGTCGCGGTTGCAGGCGACGGAGACGGTCGACGCTCCGAGCGCGCGGGCGTGCGCCAACCCGCCGACCACGTACGGCGTACGGCCGCTGGCGGCGAGCCCGACCACCGTGTCGCGGGCGGTCAGGCCGACCGCGTCGAGGTCGGCGACGGCACCGGCCGGGCTGTCCTCCGCGCCCTCGACGGCGACGCCGAAGGCGCCCGCCCCGCCGGCGAGCAGGCCGAGCACCCGGTCGGGCGGTGTGCCGAAGGTGGGTGGGATCTCGACGGCGTCGAGCATGCCGATCCGGCCGCTGGTGCCCGCGCCGAGGTAGATCAGTCGCCCGCCCTGGCGCAGCGACGCCACGACGACGTCGACGGCGGCCGCGATGTCCGGTACGGCCCGGCGGACGGCCAGCGCGACGGTGTGGTCCTCGTCGTTCATCGCGAGGAGCAACTCGGTGGGAGACATCCGGTCGAGGTCGCTTGTCTTGTCGTTGCGGGTCTCGGTGCCGAGGGTGCTGAGGTCCACGGGGTGTTCGTTCCTCTCGCTGGTGTTCAGTCGCCGCCCGGCGGGCAGCCGCTCGCCGGTGCGGTCGACGTGGAGCGCGTGCGCGGCTGAACGCCGCGGTCGGGCTGAGGCGGCAGCGGCGGATGGGTGGCGACGCCAGTGGGCCACCGTTATCCCCCATATCAGCAGGTTGTGACCACAGCGTAGCCAGCCCGGAGGCGAACTGGCAAAAAGTTTCGCGATACGCTAGACATGCGTCACTTATTGACAACCCCTGGTTGGGAGCGAGCCGTGCGTCAACTCGACCTTGTCGTGATCGTGCTGTACCTCGTGGTGATCGCCTACGTCGGACTACGCCTGTCCGGCAAGCAGAAGTCCGCCAAGGACTACTTCGTGGGCGAGGGACGGCTGCCCTGGTGGACCGTCTCGTTCTCCGTTGTCGCCACCGAGACCAGCGTCCTGACCGTGATCAGCGTTCCCGGCGGCGCCTACAGCGGGCAGGGGTTCGGCAACGTCGAGCTGGCCCTGGGCTACGTGATCGGTCGCGTCGTCGTGGCCGCGGTGCTCATCCCGCTCTACAAGCGCGGCGGCTTCGTCAGCGCGTATCAGTACCTCGGTGAGCGGTTCGGCCTGAAACTCCAGGGCCTGGCGTCGGTCACGTTCGTCTTCACCCGCCTGCTCGCCGAGGGTGTACGGCTGTTCGCCTCGGCCATCCCTATCAAGCTGCTCCTCGACGAGTTCGGGCTGAACGTCGGCTACCAGGCCATCATCATCGTGCTCACCCTGATCACTGTGGTCTACACCTACCTCGGTGGCATCAAGGCGGTCATCTGGACCGACGCCATCCAGATGGGGCTCTACCTGGGCGGGGCGATCCTGGCCATCGCGGTGCTCAGCCACGCCGTCGGCTTCGACGGCTACTCGCAGGCGCTGGACGCCGGCAAGTTCCACCTCTTCGACACCAACTTCGACCTCGCGCACGTGCTCACCAGCCCGTTCGCCCTGCCGACCGCGATCATCGGTGGTGCGATCTTCGCGATGGCCAGCCACGGCTCGGACCAGCTGATCGTCCAGCGCATCCTGTCCACCCGCACCCTGCGCGAGGGTCAGCAGGCGATGGTCGCCTCGGGCATCTTCGTGGTCATCCAGTTCGCGGCGTTCTCCCTGGTCGGCGCGCTGCTGTGGTCGTACAACAAGGGTCAGACCTTCAAGGAGCTCGGCCTGGCCAGCAGCGACAACCTCTACCCGAGCTTCATCCTGCACGCCCTGCCGGTGGGCATCTCGGGCCTGCTGGTGGCCGGCATCCTCGGCGCCGCGATGGGCTCGCTGTCGTCGGCGCTGAACTCGATGTCGAACTCCACGGTCGCCGACTTCATCCACAGCTTCTTCCGCAAGGTCCCGTCGGACGACGCGATGCTGCGACTCGCCCGGGTGATGACCCTGGTCTGGGCGGTGTTGATGGCGGTCTTCGCCTGCGCGTTCAGCTCCAGCACCGGCAACGTCTACCTGACCGGTCTGACCATCGCGGGCTACACCTACGGCGCGCTGCTCGGGGCCTTCCTGCTCGGCCGCCTGGTCAGCCGGGCCAACCAGGTCGACGCGTTCATCGCGTTCCTCGTCACGGTGGCGGTGATGACCTACATCGTCCGCTTTGTCAAGATCGATGTGACGACGGCCGGTACCACCACCGCGACCGCCATCGCCGCGCAGTGGCTGGTGCCGATCGGCGTCCTGATCACCCTGGTCGTCGGCGCGGTGTCGAGCCGGTTCCACCCGGCCCCGGAGACGCCGTACGACCATGGACGGCGCGACGAGGTCGACGACGACGCCGCGGCGACGCCCGCCGGCCGGGCGTGAAGGAGACAGCGATGCGCGTGATCGGCCTGATGTCCGGGACCTCCTACGACGGCATCGAAGCCGCCGCTGCCGAGTTCGACCAGATCGGCGACACAGTGCGGATGCGGCCGCTGGGCCGGCTCAGCCACCCGTACCCGGACGAGCTGCGCACCCGGATCGCCGCCGCCCTGCCGCCCGCGCCGACCACCACCGAGGCGATCTGCGTACTGGACACCGGCATCGGCCAGGCTTTCGCCGCGGCCGGCGTGCGGGCGCTCGCGGACCTGTGCGGCGGAGACGCCGACCTGGTCGTCTCGCACGGGCAGACCATGCACCACTGGGTCGATGGCGGGGTGGTCCGGGGCACCCTCCAGCTCGGTCAGCCGGCCTGGATCGCGGAGGCCACCGGCCTTCCGGTCGTGGCCGACCTGCGGAGCCGCGACGTCGCCGCGGGCGGCCAGGGCGCTCCCCTGGTCGCCCTGTTCGACGCGCTGCTGCTGGGTGGCCTGCCCGGCGTCCCCGCCGCGCTGAACCTGGGCGGCATCGCCAACATCACCGTCGTCGCGCCGGGCGCGGACCCGCTCGCGTTCGACACCGGGCCGGCCAACGCGCTCCTCGACGCCGCCGTGCGCCACTTCAGCGGCGGCGCCGAGGAGTACGACCGGGACGGGCGCGGGGCGGCGGCCGGGCAGGTCAACACGGCGCTGCTCCGGCGGCTGCTCGACGAGCCGTACTACCGGCTGCCCGGCCCGAAGAGCACCGGCAAGGAGCTGTTCCACCTGCCGTACCTGCTCGCCGCCCTCGACGACGCCCCCACGCCGGAACCGCAGGACGTGCTGGCCACGCTCACCCGGCTGACGGCGGTCACGGTGGCCGGCGCCTGCCGCGACCACGGCGTCACCCAGCTCGTCGTCTCCGGCGGTGGCGCCCACAACCCGACACTGATGCGCATGATCGCCGACGAGCTGCCGGGCGTGCTCCTGTCGTCGAGCGACGAGTGGGGTGTCGCCTCGGACGCCAAGGAGGCGCTGGCCTTCGCGCTGCTGGGCTACCTGACAGTGCACGGGCTGCCGGGCACCCTGCCCTCGGGCACCGGCGCGCGGCACGCCTCAGTGCTCGGCAGCATCACCCCCGGTCGCCAACCGCTGCGGCTGCCGGCGCCGGTCGACACCGCGCCCGAGCGGTTGCTGATCATCGCCGACTGACCACCCCTCCCGGGAGGATCCGCCAATGAGCACCGTCGTACCCGCGCCGAGCGCCGCCGGCGTCCGCGCCCGCGAGGTCGCCGAGCTGCTGCGCTCGCGCCTCGACGATCCGAACCGGGCCAGCACCGAGCTGCCCCGCAGGCTGGCGGCGGCGCACGACGCCTCGCCGTACCTGTTCGAGCCGCAGGCCGTGGTACGCGCCGCCTCGGCGGCCGAGGTGGGGGCGTTGATGGCCGGCGCCCGGGAGGCCGGCGTGCCGCTGACCCTGCGCGGTGGCGGCACCAGCCTCGCCGGGCAGGCCGGCGGCGCGGGCGTGCTCGTCGACGTCCGCACCGACTGGCGGCAGGCCGAGGTGCTCGACGAGGGCCGTCGCATCCGGCTCCAGCCGGGCCTGACGATCCGGCAGGCCAACGCCCGGCTGGCCCGCTACGGCCGCCGGCTGGGCCCGGACCCGGCCAGCGAGGCCGCCTGCACTGTGGGTGGCATGGTCGCCAACAACTCCAGCGGGATGACCTGCGGCACCACCGACAACGCGTACCGCACGATGGAGTCGCTGCGCTTCGTCCTCCCGTCCGGCACCGTCGTCGACTCCGCAGCCCGCGACGCCGACGACCGGCTGCGGGCCGACGAGCCCGAGCTGCACGCCGGGCTGCTGCGCCTGCGCGACCGGGTGCGCTCGGCACCGGGGTCACGGGCGACGATCGAGCGGCTGTTCGCGATGAAGAACACGATGGGGTACGGGCTGAACTCCCTGCTCGACCACGACAGCCCCGTCGAGATGTTCGCCCACCTGATGATCGGCAGCGAGGGCACCCTCGGCTTCGTGGCCGAGGCCGTCTTCCGGACCGTCGAGATCCACAAGCACGCCGCCACCGGACTGCTGATCCTGCCCGGCCTCGGCGCCGCCACCGACGCGCTGCCCGCCCTGCTCGCCGCCGGTGCGCGTACCGCCGAACTGCTCGACGCGGCCGCGCTGCGGGTCAGCCAGCGCGACCCCGACGCGAGCGCGGCCCTGCGCGGGCTGACGGTCACCGGGCACGCCGCGCTGCTTGTGGAATTCGCCGAGGACAGCGCGGAACGGCTGGCCGCGACGCTTGCCGACGCCCAGCCCGTGCTCGACCGGCTGCCCGCCGTCACCGGCACCGGCCTGACCCACGACCCGCGCGAACGGGCCAGGCTCTGGCACCTGCGCAAGGGCCTCTACACGGCGGTCGCCGGCGCCCGCGCGCCCGGCACCACGGCCCTGCTGGAGGACATCGCGGTGCCGATGCCGCGCCTGACCGGCACCTGCGACGGGCTGATCCGCCTGTTCGACAGGCACGGCTACCCGGACGCGGTGATCTTCGGACACGCCCGCGACGGCAACCTGCACTTCATGCTGACCCAGTCCTTCGACACACCGGCCGAGATCGACCGCTACGCCCGGTTCACCGACGACATGGTCGACCTCGTGCTTGCCGAGGGGGGCACCCTCAAGGCCGAGCACGGCACCGGCCGGGCCATGGCGCCCTTCGTCCGCCGCCAGTACGGCGACGAGCTGTACGACGTGATGCGCGACCTCAAGCGGATGTGCGACCCGAGCGGCCTGCTCAACCCCGGTGTGCTGCTCAACGACGACCCGACGGTGCACCTGCGGCAGCTCAAGGCCGTCCCGACTGTCGACCCCGAGCTGGACGCCTGCGTCGAGTGCGGCTACTGCGAGCCGGTCTGCCCCACCGCCGACGTCACCACCACCCCCCGGCAGCGCATCGTCCTGCAACGGCACATCGCGCTCGCGACCGCCGCCGGTGACGAGGAGCGCCGCCGGGAGCTGACCGCCGACTACGCGTACGCGGCGGTGGACAGCTGCGCCGCGGACAGCCTCTGCGTCACCGCCTGCCCGGTCGGCATCGACACCGGCGCGGCGATGAAGCGGCTGCGCGCCGAGCGGCACAGCCCTCGCGCCCAACGCACCGCCCGCACCGCCGCACGGCACTGGCAGGCCGCCGTGACCGGCGTCCGGGTGGGACTGACCGCCGCGCACGCCGTACCGACACCGCTGACCCGTGCCGCCACCGCGGTGCTCCGTGGGCTCGGCGGCACCGAACTCGTACCGGAGTGGAGCGACGACATGCCGCGCGCCGGCGCTCCCCGCCCCGGCCCCCGCAGCGCGCCGGACGCCCAGGCGGTGTTCTTCGCGGCCTGCGTCGGCAGCCTCTTCGCCCCGGAGGACGGCCCGGCCGGTGGCGCCGCGGCGGCGTTCCTGCGCCTGTGCGAGCTGGCGGGAGTGCCGGTCGTCGTACCGGCCGGCACGTCGGGCCTGTGCTGCGGAACGCCGTGGCAGTCCAAGGGTTACCCGGCCGGGCACCGCGAGATGGCCGAGCGGACCCTCGCCGTGCTCTGGGCGGCCAGCGACCAGGGGCGCCTGCCCGTCGTCTGCGACGCGTCGTCCTGCACGCACGGGCTGACGCAGCTGACCGCCGCGCTGGCCGAGGAGGACCGGGCGCGTTACCGCGAGCTGCGGTTCGTCGACAGCGTCACGTTCACCGCCGAGCACCTCCTGCCGGCGCTGCCGGAGCCCCGGCGGCTCGGCTCGTTGGCCCTGCACCCCACCTGCTCCACAGTGCACCTCGGCGGCACCGACGACCTGCGGACGGTGGCCCGGGCGGTCGCCGACACCGTGACAGTGCCGGACAACTGGGGGTGCTGCGCCTTCGCCGGCGACCGGGGGCTGCTGCACCCCGAGGTCACCGCCGGCGCCACCGCCGCCCAGGCCGCCGAGATCAACAAGCGCGACCACGACGCGTACGCCTCCTCCAACCGCACCTGCGAGATGGGCATGAGCCGGGCCACCGGGCAGCCGTACCGGCACGTGCTCCAGGTCCTCGTCGAGGCGGTCGAACCGCCGGCGTAGCCGCGCGCGGGAGCGGTCAGCGAAGCAGGCCCTGGTTGCGGTACCACGCCACCGCGCTGGCCAGGCCCTCCGGCAGGCGGTACGCGGGGGTGAAGCCGAGGTCCGCCCGGGCCCGATCGGTGGCGCACGTCCACGCCAACTGCCGGATCTCGTGCGCGCGGTCCCGGTTCATCGTCAGGGCCGGGCCGCGGCGAACCGGGCTCAGATCGCACAGCCAACCGGTCGCGTGCACGAGCGGACCCGGGACCGGAATGAAGCGCGGGTGGGGGCGGCCGACAGCGGTGGCGAGTTCCCGGCAGAAGTCGCTCCAGCCGTACACCCCGCCGTCGCTGATGAGGTACACGCCCTCGGCACCGCCGTTCGGGGGCAGCGTCCCGCCCCTGACGACGGCCGCGATCAGGGCGGCGCACAGGTCGTCCACGTGCACGAAGGAGTACTCGCGTTCCGGGCGGGTGGGGCGCAGGTGGGTGCCGAGGCGGGCCATCGGCAGGAAGGACGGCAGGAAGTCGTGGTCACCCGGGCCGTACACGATGGTCGGGCGGAGGACCACCGTGGGCACACCGGCGGCGCGGGCGATCTCCTCGGCGGCGAGCTTGCTGCGGCCGTACTCGGAGACCGGCGCGACCGGCGTGGACTCGTCCCGGGGCCGGCCGGGGTGCGACGGTCCGGCGGCGGCCAGGGACGAGCACAGCACCAGCCGAGGGGTCGGCGCGGCGGCGGCGACGGCCGCGACCAGCCGGCCGGTGGACTCGGTGTTGCCGCGCCGGAAGGCCCCCGGGCGGCGGGCCTTCACCCGGCCGGCCAGGTGCACGACGGTGTCGACGCCGGCGACGGCCGCCGGTACGCCCGCGCCGGTGTCGAGGTCGGCGACCGCGAAGCGCAGCCCGGGGATGCCGGCCAGAACCGTGCGGTCCGACGTCGGGCGGACCATCGCGACGGGGGCGCAACCCAGGTCCGCCAGCCGGCGCACGAGCCGGGCGCCGATGAAGCCGGTCGCCCCGGTGACCAGGATCGTGCGCGACTCGATGCCGGGCCAGGGGTGCCGCTCGGTGCTCGTCATCGCCGCTCGGCGCGTTGCAGGGCGCTGGCGAGCGGCGCCGGGAGCGCTGTCGGTGCGGGGGTGGCCGCCGCGTCGTGGAACACCTCCAGCAGCAGGTGGGTGGTGAGGACGGCCATGCTGGCCCACTCGGCGACCGTGCCCTCCCAGGTGCGTCCGGCCCCCCGCAGCGCCGCCTGGTGCAGCGCCGTCACCTCCGCCGGGTCGAAGAGCCCGCTGGCGCGTACCGCCGCCGGCCCGAGGTAGGTCGCCGCGAGTTCCTCTCCGGGACCGGTGAGATACCACGGCGTGATGGGCGTGAAGAACGGTTTCTTCCGGCGGCGTCGGATCGGTGCCGGGACCACGTCGCGCAGCGCCTCCTTGAGGATGTGTTTCTCGCTGGTGCCGCGCATGAGCACCCGAGGATCCAGCCGGGCCGACAGGTCCAGCAGCGCTCGGTCCATGAACGGCACGCGTACCTCGACGCCGTTGGCCATGGACAGCCGGTCGCTGAGCAGCAGGACCCAACTGGGCAGGCGGGTCTGGTACTCGTAGTGCAACGAGCGGTGCAGCGGCGTGTGCGCCGGCGGGGGCGGCAGCGGCGACGGGGCGAGGGCGCCGCTGGACGGGCGCAGCAGCGCGGGCGCGACCGCGTCCATCGCCGACCACAGGTAGTACCAGGCGGGTGCGCCACCACCGAAGCGATCGCCGGCGTCCGCGAGCCGCCCCGGCACGGCGAGCAGGTGGGCGGCGGCGCCGGCCGGGGCCGCGTTGTGGGCCAGCACCCGGCCCAGGATCAGCCGGCGCAGCGGATCCAGGCCCGCCCGGGTCAGCCGGCCGAGCCGCTGCTCCAACCGTTGCAGGACGTACCAGGAATAGCCGCCGAGCAACTCGTCGGCGCCGTCGCCGGTCAGCGCGACCTTGGCGCCCCGCTCGGCGGCGATCCCGGTCACCTTCAGAAACGGCGTGGCGACGCCGAACCACTGCGGCGCCTCCAGGTGCCACAGCGTCTTCGCCAGGTGCGCGCACGCCTCGGCGCCGCCGAACTCGATCTCGACGTTGTCGACCCCCAGTGCCCTCGCGGCGAGCCGCGAGTAGCGGCCCTCGTCGAGGTCCGAGCCGGGCAACCGGATGCTGGCGGTCTGCACCGGTATGCCGAGGATGGCCGAGATCGTCGCGACGACGGCGGTGCTGTCCAGGCCGCCGCTCAGCGTCGCGCCGAAGTCGACCTCGTCCGGCAGCCGTTTGCGGACCGCCTCGACCAGCGCCGAGCGGAACTGTTCGACGGCCGGCCGCCCGTTCAGCAGGTCGTTCGGGTCCCCGACCAGCGGGGTGAAGTACCGGCGCAGGGTGACCGCCTGCTCGTCGGCCACCAGCAGGTGCCCGGGCGGCAGGTCGTGGACGCCGGCCCAGAAGGTGCCCGGGGCGGTCGGCTGGCCGTAGCCGAAGACGTCGCGGAGCCCCTGCGGGTCGACGCGCGCCGCGCACAGCCCGGACGCGAACAGGGCCTTCACCTCGCTGGCGAACTGAAGTCGGCCGCCGTCGACGTGGTAGTACAACGGTTTGACACCGACCGGATCCCGGGCGAGCGTGAGCCGACGAAGGCGACCGTCCCACAACGCGATGGCGAAGTCCCCGTCGAGGTGGTCCACGAAGCCGAGACCGTGCTCCTCGTAGAGGTGGGCGATCACGGCACCGTCGCTGCCACTGGTGAAGGTGTGGCCGCGCTCGACGAGCCGGGCCCGCAGTGCCCGGTGGTTGTAGATCTCGCCGTTGAAGATGACCTGGATGTCGCCGCGCTCGTCACTGAGTGGTTGCTGCCCGCCGGCCACGTCGACGATCGCGAGCCGGCGGTACGCCAACCCGATCCCCGGGGCGACGAAGTAGCCCTCGCCGTCGGGCCCGCGGTGCGCCAGCGAATGCGCCATCCGGGCCAGCCGGTGCGGCTCGACAGCGGCGTCGAGGTCGAGGATGCCGGCGACACCACACATACGCGCTCCCTTCAGATGCGGTACAGCGCGGCGCCGATCTCCATGCCGGTGCTCGCGCCGACGACCACCACGAGTTCGCCTGGCGACACGCCGCCGCCGGCGGACACGGCGCGCAGACCGACCGGCAGGGCCGAGGTGAACAGGTCGGTGCCGTGCGACACGGGCGGCAGCGTGACAAGCCGCGGACCGAGCACCGGCCAGGTGTCGCGCAGCCGGCGCTCGACCGGCGGTGGCAGCCAGGGCGGCACGACCGCGCGGATCGCGTCCGACCCCACCCGCATGCGGTCCAGCAGCTCCGCGACGACCGCGGGCAGGTGCTCGGCGTACGCCGCGGCGGGCTCGCCGCGGTCGGTCGCGCGGATGAAGTTGTGCCCGCCGTCCTGCATCGCCCAGGCGCCCCGGTCCGGGGCGGGCGTCGCGACGGAGCGGCTGTGGAAACCCAGGAAGCCGCTGGCCCGGTCGGCGTCGAGGCGCAGCAGCACCGCCGAGCCGCACCTGGCCACCGCGGGCCCGGCGGCGCCGGGCTCGCGCTGCTCGACCTCGGAGGCGACCACCACGGCGGTGTCGGCCTTGCCGGCCCGGATGAGTTCGGCGGCGATCCGGCAGCCGTCGAGCGTGCCGAGGGCGCCGTTTGTGACGTCGAAAGCGAGGATCTCACCGGTGGCCGCGGTGCTGCCGTCGAAGCCCAGCTCGCCCGCGGCGATCGCCGCGATCGCCGGCTCGGCGATCATGCCGGTGCGGTACACCCCGACGTGGATGAGCAGGTCGACGTCGGAGGCACTGACGCCCGCCCGGCGCAGGCAGTCGTCGGTGGCGGCGCGGATGAGCTGGAGCGTCGTCGCGCCGGGCTCAGCTCCGGCCGCGGGTCCGCCTGCGGGTCCGGCTGCGGGTTCGGCGAGGCCGATCGCTACGGCGCGCACCGGGTGCGGCCATGGTGCCGGGCGGGGGCGTGGGGGTGCGGTCCGCGGTGACCGGGTCCCCCGGGCGAGCCGGTCGGGCAGCCCGTCCAGCCGGTACGCGGCGGTGCCGACGTTGACGCCGGACGCGGCGACCTCGAACAGCACCCGGTCGCCGGTCCGGATCCGCCCGTCGCGGCTCGCGTCGCGCAGTGCGACCGGGTGCGAGGTGGTCGCGGTGTTGCCGCGTCTCGGCAGGTTGTTGATGACGTCCCGTTCGTCAAGGACCACGCCGCCGAAGACCTTGTTCGTGCGCCGGACGGCGGCCTGGATCGCCAGCGTCGACGTCTGGTGCGGGATGAACCTGTCGAAGTCCGTCGGCGACAGGCCCATCGCGCCGAGGGCCTGCTGGGTGTGCGCCACCATCTCCCGGATGCCGGCGGCCGCCAGGCCCATCATGTCGGTCTTCATGATCACGCCACCGTGCGGCCGATCGGTAGGCCCGGCCACGCACAGGTGGTGGTACCGCCCGACGGTACGGATGCCGATGTGCTCGAAGCCTCCCGGCCCGTCGTCGGTGCGGGTCAGCAGGACCGCCGCGCCCGCGTCACCGAGCGTCAGGCAGGCGATGCGGGCATCGAGCTCGTCGGCGATCTCCAGCTGGGCGGTGCGCATCAGGTGGGAGATGTACTCCCCACTGACGATCAGCGCCGAACCGATCTCGCCGGCCCGGATGAGCGCGTCGGCGAAGTAGATGCCGGTGAACTGGCCGGCGCACGCGTTCGTCACGTCGAACGCCCACGCCCGTTCGCAGCCGAGCCGGTGACGCAGCTGGGTGGCCGCCGACGGCTCGTAGGTCGAGCGGTCCGGGCTGTCGACCCGCGAGATGCTGGCACTGATGAGCAGGTCGACGTCGCCGAGCCCGATCGACGAGCGGGAGACGCAGTCCTCGGCGGCCCGGGTGGCCAGGTCGAGGGCGTACTCGGCGTCGCCGGCGACGCGCCGCGAGACGATCCCGGTGGTCTGTTCTAGCGGCAGTGCCAGCCGGCTCCGGCAGCCGTCGAGCACCTCGCGGGTGGTCATGACCCGGTCGGGCAGTGCGACGCCGATGCTGTCGATGACGCTGCCGGCCCCCGCCGGGGCGGCCTGGAAGTTCACCCTCGACCACCTTGTCTCAGTTGGACGGTGCGGATGCCTCAGTTGGAGTTGACGGTGGCGCCGGCGTCGTCGACGGAGGCGAGGACCAGCGCGGCGTTGTGCCCGCCGAACCCGAACGAGTTCGTCAGGATCGGGCCGGGACGGCCGGTACGCGGGGCGTCGGCGACGACGTCGATGGGAATGTCGGACCCGCGGGTGCGCAGGTTGGCCGTCGGCGGAATCTCGCCGTGGCGCAGGGCGAGCAACGATGCGACGACCTCGACCGCGCCGGCGGCCCCGATCAGGTGTCCCAGCGTGCCCTTCGTCGAGGTGGTCGGTGGTGCGGCGCCACCGAAGACGGTGTGGATGGCCTGCGCCTCGGCGGCGTCGTTGAGCGTCGTCGAGGTGCCGTGCGCGTTGATGTGGCCGACGTCGGCCGGGTCGACGCCGGCGTCGCGCAGCGCCAGGCGCATGCAGTGCACGGCGCCGCGCCCTTCCGGGTGCGGCATCGTGGAGTGGTACGCGTCGCTGTTGAACCCGTAGCCGATGACCTCGCCGTGGATGCGGGCGCCCCGGGCCAGCGCCCGGTCGAGGCGCTCCAGGAGCACGAAGGCCGAGCCCTCGGCGAGCACGAACCCGTCCCGGGCGCCGTCGAACGGACGCGAGGCGGTCTCGGGCTCGGCATTGCGGGTGCTCAGCGCGTGCATCCGGGCGAACCCGGCGACCACGATGGGGTTGACCGCCGCCTCCGAGCCGCCGGCCAGGACGACGTCGGCGCTGCCGTCACGGATGAGTCGGACGCCTTCGCCGATCGCGTTGGCGCCGGCGGTGCAGGCGGTCGAGATGCAGAAGTTCGGCCCGCGCCAACGTAGCTGCCGGGCGATGAGTGACGCCGCCGCGTTCGGCATGATCATCGGGATCGCCCACGGACTGATCCGGTCCGGACCGTTCTCGATGAACGCGCGGACCTGCCGGTAGAAGCTGTCCGAGCCGCCCATGCCGGTGCCGACCACGACAGCGCACCGGTCCGGGTCGAACTGTCTGGGGTCCGCGTCGGCGAACGCGTCAAGCGCCGCCGCGAAGGCGAGTTGACTGACGCGATCGGTCTGCCGGACCATTTTCGGGCTGAGGTAGGCGGTCGGATCGAAGCCCTGAATCTCACCCGCGATGCGGGTCGCGAGCCCGGAGGCGTCGAAGCTGCGGATCGGGCCGATGACGGAACGTCCGGACCGCAGCACCGACCACAGTGCCTCGGAGGTGTCGCCCGCTGGTGTCCTGGCGCTCACCCCGGTCACGGCAACCCGGTGCCGGACGGGACTGTCGCCCTCCATCAGGCGGGTGTCTTCCGCTCGGCCTCCCCCACCACCCCGGCGCCCTCGGCAATGACGGCGTCTTCGGTGACATCGCCGGCCCCACCGTCGAGAACCATGTCGAGCGCCTGCCCAACGGTGTTGATTCCGCGCAGCCCGTCCTGCGGCAACCGGATCCCGAGCCGATCCTCCAGTGCCATCAACAGCTCCACCAGGTCGAGGCTCTCCGCGTCGAGATCCTTGCGGAAGTCGGCGTCCTCGGTCACCGCCTCCGGCTCGACCACCAGCACCTCGACCGCAACCTCACGTATAACCGCAAGAGCCTGCAGTCTGTCCATGTGCCCTCCAACAATCACCCGAGACAATCGGTGCCGAATTGGGGCTTCACCTGCGAGAGTTGAGGCAGGCTAGCACGCAGGGTCGTTGGCCAGTAAGGGCTCGATCACGCCTGCGTCATGGATCCGACTCGGATCTGCCATCGCCAATACGACGCGCCAATTCCGACCGCTCGAAAACTGATCATCAAACGGGGAGGGACGCGACTGTCGGGCACGCGCGGCGACATCGTCGAGACCGGCCGGCGCGAAGCCATTGTGGACGGACGACAGCGGCCCCGCGTCGTGTCGCGGGACCGCAGACCGGCAGACGTGCGGCACCCCGGCCGACCGCGACAGCATCAGCGGTCTACGACGTGCCCCACCGAGAGCGGACGTCAGCCGCCCACGCCCCGGACCGCCTCGATGATCGTTTCGGTGACCTCGCTCGGCCGGGCCACCACCATGGCGTGGGAACCGCCGGCGACCTCACGCTGGCCCCGCGGTTGGGCCCGCTCGGCCATGAACCGGTGCGCGGCGACCGGGATGTTGTTGTCGGCGTCCCCGAACACGAACCAGCTGGGCAGCGACCGCCAGGCCGGGTCGCCGGTGAGCCCGTCACCCAGGGCCTTCTCGGTGATCGGCCGCTGAGTCCGGGCCATGAGCGCGGCGGTGTCGGCCGACACGTCCGCGACGAACTGCTTGTGGAAGGTGTCCTGGCCGATCGCCACCTCATTGCCGCCGGTCGACAGCGGGTACTGCACCAGTGTGTCGGCGAGCGTGCTGCCGGGGAACTTCCCGGACAGCGACAGCCCCGACTCCCCGGTGTCCGGGCAGAAGGCGTTGACGTACACGAGGGCCCGCACCAGTGGCTCGTCGGCGGCGGCCTGCGTGATCACCATGCCGGCGTAGGAGTGTCCGACGAGGATGACCGGGCCGCCGATCCCGCGTACCACGTCCCGCAGGTACGCGGCGTCGCCGGCGACCTCCCGCAGCGGGTTGGCGGCGGCCACCACGTTGTACGCGGCGCCCAGCCGCTCGATCACGCCGTTCCAGCTCGCCGACTCGGCGAACGCCCCGTGTACGAGAACGATGGTGGGCTGCGAATCAGACATGGCACGCACTCCCTCACTCCGTGACACTGTTCCACCCGCGGCCGCGCCGGTGCGCCTGATTACCCGTCACGCGAGACCGAAACATCCGGTCCCCTCACCCGTCCGAGGGTTGCTCCTTCGTCAGGTGCAGCAACCACCCCTCGCCCGTGCGGATGAGCGCGTACCGTCGTCGGCCCGCGCGGCCGTGCAGCGTGAACAGCAGGCGGCGTTCGTCGCGGTCGTGCTCCTCCCAGGTGCCGATGTCGGCGATCGACTTGTCAGCGTCCTCGTAGGTGAGGTGATCGAGGTGGTGGTCCGCCACGGCGATCGCGAGCCGATTGTCGCGGGGGCTGTCCGGCAGGCCGCGGGGCACCGCCCAGGACCGCAGCACACCGGCTTCCTCAAGCCGCAGGTCGAAGTGCGGTCGTGGCTTGCGGTGGTGGTGCAGCACGAAGGCAGGTGGCACGCTGTCGATTGTCGCCGCCCCGCCCCGCTCTCGCTGGCGACCCGCTCGTCCTCGCCGCGGCCTACCGGCCCGCCGCCCACGGAGGTGGCCGCCGGCCACCACCCGAGCCAGGGTTAGGAATCACTCGCCCAGGCCCCGGGCAGCACCCGCAGGTACTCCTCGGCCAGGGCGTCGATCGCGCCGGGGGAGATCGACGCGAGGGCGTCGACCGCCGCCGTCCAGTCACCGCCACCCAGCGCGCGGGCGACGAGTGGTCCGGCCAGCTCGGGGCCGCAGGTCGTGGCGGCCCTCGCAAGCGCACCTGCCCGGAGCAGGGGATCTCCCGCGAGGCCGGCCTTCAGTTCGGCGGCGTCCACACCGTCGCGTACGGCGGTGGCGCGCACCAGCGCCGTCACCAGATCCTGGCGGCCTTCGACCTCCTGGAGGGGAGCCAGGATTCTCTCGGTTCCGTCCAGGTCACCCAGGGCGAGGAAGGCCCGGGCCAGCGCGGCGGCCCCACAGGAGCGGGCGTACGGCTCGTTGATGGCGAGCAGCAGGTCGTCGGCGCGGCGAGCCAGGGCCGCGAAACGTGCCTCGTCGCCCAGCGCGGCGACGGCGTGGAGGGTGGCGGCTGTCGCGCGGAGCGCCTGGTTGGCGTCGGGTATCTGATCCAGCAGGCGCTGGGCCTGGTCGGTAAGGGCGGCGCCCCACTCGGACTCCCCCGCCGCCAGGACAGCTGTCGCCAGGCTCGCGGCGACGCGGGTCCGCCAGTACGGTTGCGGGATCTCGGCCGCCGCCCGCTCGGCGAGCCGAGCCCAGTCGCGTGCCGCGCTCCGGTCGTCGGCCCTTGTCGCACTGTCGACGAGCTTCGTGGACAGCCACGCCGTGTAGTACGGCGTGGGCGACTCCGCGACGACGGTCCGGGCGCGTTCCATCGCTCCGGCGATGGCGAGCGCGTCCGCGACGGCGAGACGCGCCTCCGCCTGGTAGTGGGGATTGGTGATCGAGGCGGCGACCTCGGCCGCCCAGCGGAGGCTTCCGGCCTCAGCCAGTGCCCTGGCCACCACGGCGGCTGCCTGCGACCTCAGGTAGCGGTTGTCGATCGATCCCAACAGCTGTTCGGCCCGCTCGACGTCGCCGCACTCCGCCAGCGCGACGCAGGCGGTGTACGTGGCGTGCCGCGCCGGGGAGAAGGCGCGGCGGCGCGCGAGGGTGCCGCTGATCTCCTCGCGGGTCGCCGCGGCGAGCCGAGCGACCTCCTCCGGCTCACCGAGGCGACTGAGCATGTCCAGCACCGCGTCGACGCGTGGCCCGCGTGCCTCGCCCGGAGAGGCGAGGACGGCCGGTACAACCCGTCGGACGGCAGCGCGGAGCCCGTCGTGCCGAACGGTCTTGACCAGTGCGCCCAACGCCGACAGGTGGCGGTCCAGGTCGAGGACCGACCTCGCTGTCGTCTCGGCCCGGATCGCCAGCGCGTAGCCGCGGTCGTCCTGCCCGTCGGCCGCTGCCCGCCTGGCGAGCGTGGTGTAGGCGGCGGCCTGGCTGGCGGGGTCGTCGACATCGGCGACGAGCAGGGCCGCCCGGTCGGGGTCCTGGGACTCGACGACGAGGATCAGGGCGAGCAGGGCCGACCTGCGTTCGGCCGCGGTGGCGATGGACCGGGCGATCGACTCGGCCGCGTCCAGTTGTCCGGCGCGGGCCGCTGCCGAGGCCACACTCGCCAGGGTGGTGTCCCGCGTTTCCTCGTCGGGTGACAGGTGAGCCAGGCGGGTCGCCAGGTCGAGGTGACCCGCCCCCGCGGCCGCACCGGCGAAGGTGGTCACTCCGTGCGACAGCCGACGTGCGCCGCGTCCGTCGACCGGCGGCTCGGTCAGCAGGGCCGTACCCACCTCCAGGGCCAGGGCACTGGCCCGGGCGGTGGCGCCGTGGCGCGCCATGATCGAAATTGCGTTGCCGAACGCCGCTGCCCGCTCGTTCGGGTCGGCAAGCTCCGGCGCCAGTCGCGCCAACCGGCCCGCGAGGGCCAGCGCCCACTGCGCGTCGTCCGACTCGGTAGCGGCGTCGACAAGTTCCTCGGCGTACTCGTTCAGGTGTGACCCGGTGCGCGCCAACGCCTCGGCTCGGTCCACGTCCCGCAACAGGATGGCGACGTGGATCAGGTACCGCAGATCCGTGGATTCGACGGATGAGACCGCCCCCACTGCCAGCCCGAGCAGCCGGGCCGCCTCGGCCGGATCCCCGGCGCGTACGTGCGCGGCGCAGGCAGCGGACCACGCCGCCGCCAGCTCGGTGGGATCGGTGATCGTCATCACGAGCTGGCTGATCGACCTCGCGAGCGCGCGGGCCTCCGCCACCGCGCCGCAGACGGTGAGGGCTCCGGCGAGGTGAGCGAGGGCCTGGCAGCGCTCGCTCACCTCGGTGAGCCGCCAGGCGGCCTCGACGGCCCGGCCCGCCACCGCCAGGCCAGTTTCCTGATCGCCGTACTCGGCAACCATCCTGGCGACTGTCGTCATCTGCCGGACGCGGTGCTCCGCCGGTCGCGCCGCCTCGGCGAGCAGGATCGCCCGCTGGCTGTCGCCGACGTGGACGCTCATCGCGATCACGTCGGCGATCACTGTCGGCATGATCTCCTCGTCGACGACCCGTCGCGCGGCTGTCTCCGCGCTGTCGACGAATGCGACGGCGCCCGCACGGTTCCCCTTGTCCATCAGCACGTAGGCGACGTTCAGGCACGCGTCGACCTCGAACTCCGGAGTCGGCATCGACCGGGTCAGCGCCTCCGCGCGGGCCTCCCGCCCCAGCGCGGCCCACACCGCGGGCAGGCGGTGGGGCAGGTTGGCGTTGCGTTCGACAAGCCGACTCCGGTGCACCGCGATGCGGGCCAGCGAGGGGAGATCCGGTGCCGGATCGGCGACGCAGGCGTCTCGCCCCCGGTCGATCTCCATCAGCGCGGCGGTGTCGCCGCCGCTGAGGTCCAGCATTCGATCATGCCGAGCTTCGTCGGTGGCGCACTGGACCATCCGGGGAACGTCCTGGGTCGCCTCCAGCAGCCGAAACCATCCCCGCAGGAGATATTCGGGGGTCTCTGTCGGCCAGCCCCGCGCCCGGTACCGATCCGCCCACTCGTGCAGTTGTCGCCGGTAGGCGGTCAACCGCGCCGGGCCGATCCGGTCCACAGCGGTGACTTGCACCTCCTCGTGGCCGAGCACATAGACAGGCGGCGCCTCGGGATGCCACCGGTTGGGTCGGGGTGTGAACGAGCGGCCGGCCACCGTCGTCAGGTGCTCCTCGACCTCCCAGGCCGGCACGTCGAGCAACTCGGACAGGTCGGCTGCGCTCAGACCGCCGCCGGCGGCGACGAGCAGACCGAGCATGTCCTGCTCGGTGGGCGCGCCCCTGAGCAGCCGGGTGAGTTCACGCAGCATGTCCGCGCGGACAACGGTGGCGGCCGGCGACGGGGCCAGCGCCCGTACCATCGATTGATCCCGCAGCGGGTGGCCGTCCGGAACATCCCCGGGGATCGGTGGATTGGGCCGACCGGCGACGATGATCCGCAGACCGGCCTGTGGTGCGGCGGGCAGCAGGGCCGCGATGCTGTACGCGTCGGGTCCGGTGACGACCCCGCGGTCCTCGTCCAGACCGTCGACAAGGAGGATCAGTCGCCGCCCCGCGGCTCGCCGCGACTCGCTGGCCCGCCCGAGCATGTCGAGGAAGCACTGGTCACGGGTCGCGTCGGTCAGCTGGCTCGGCATCGGCTCGTCGAGCAGTTCGGCCAACTGCTCGATGACGACCTCGGTGAAGGCCACCCGATCGCTCTGCCCGGCGAACCGCGCCGTGACGAAGAACGACACGATGTCCACTTCGGCCGGAGGGTGCAGGACGAACCACGAGGTCAGGGCCGACTTGCCGGCCCAGGGCCCAGCGCGCAGCAGGCGGTACGGGCCAGCGTCGGCAGTGGTGCAGAACTGACCCAGCTCGGCCAGCTCACGCTCACGATCGACGAGCGCCGGTGGTGCGATGCGCTGGACCTGCCGCAGATACGCCGACCGGGCAACCGGCCTCGGCTGGAGGTTCACCGAGCCGTTGACGACTCCGGAAATGGCCACCCCGCCGTACGCCGCCGTGGCCGGCCCGGTCCCGCGCACCCGGATGTCCGCGTGCTCACTCACGGCCGACCTGACCTCACGAGGTCTCGACGCCGGTGTTCGCGTGTCCGCCGTCGTCCGCCTCGGCGGCGCCCGACCGGGCGACTGTCGACCCTCCCGACGCCACTCCGGACACCCCGGTGTTCACCCTACTGCCCGGACCACTGGCAACCGCCGGGCCCGTCCGCGTAGCCGAGACGGGCGCCGCCCCACCCGTCGCGGCGGGCTGTCGCAGGGCGAGCCAGCCGAGCACCAGACCCGCCACGCCAATGCCGGCGGAGACGAACACCCCGACCACCGACGCCCACTTCTCCGCCTCGTCCAGGCCCAGCCCGGTCAGCACGACAACGCAGCCGAGCACACCGACCAGGAACATCCCGAGCGCGACGAGCACCTTCGGTGGCAGCCTCATAGCCACAGCATGACAACCGACGTCATCCACCGCACCTGCGCCGAGCGGCGTGGGCGGCGGTCACTGCCGCAACCGGGTCGGCGTCGACCCGGCCTGTGCGGCGACGGCGGTCGCCATCCGGCGTACCGCCTCGGCGATCAGCTCCGGCGCGGTGGCCAGATTCAGCCGAACGTGCCCGCCGCCGCCGGTGCCGAACGCCGATCCCGGGTTCAGCGCCACCCGACCACGGTCGAGGAACACCGCCGCGGGGTCGTCGCCGAGGCCCAGGGCGCGGCAGTCGAGCCAGGCGAGATAGGTCGCCTGACCCGGTTGGTAACGGATGGCGGGCAGGTGCTCACCGAGCAGCGCGGCGAGGAGTCGACGGTTGTCGTCCAGGCCGGCCACCAGGGCGTCGAGCCACTCACCACCGTCGCGGAAGGCGGCGGTGTGCGCGATCACGCCGACATGGCTGGTGCTGACGCTGGCCTCGAACGGCACACGGGCGAGGTCCGCGGCCGCGGCCGGGCCGGCGATGAGCAGCGCGGCGCGCAGGCCGGCCAGGTTCCACCCCTTCGAGGCAGACATGAGCGACAGGCCGTTCTCCGCGCCGGGCACCGAAAGGTACGGCACGAAGCGCCCTCCCCCGACCACCACCGGAGCGTGGATCTCGTCGGCGACCACCCGCACCCCGTGCCGCTCGGCCAAGCTGGCGACGGCCGCCAACTCGTCCGCCGTGTGCAGAACGCCGGTCGGGTTGTGCGGGCTGCACAGCAGGTACGCCGCCCGCCGCCCACCGGCCCGGGCCTGGCGCATCCTCCAAGGTGCCGAGGTCGATCCGCAGGTCCGCACCGAGCGGCGCCTCCACGATCCGGCGACCGGCGTGCCCCACGAACTCGTAGAACGGCGGGTAGACCGGGCAGTTGACGACCACCGCGTCCCCCGGGTCGGTGACCAGCCGCAGCGCCTCGACGACGCCGTGCATCACGTCGGGCACCGGCGCGGTGCGCTCCACCGCCAGCCCGTCCCAACCCCACCGCCGCCGGGCGAACTCCGCCAGCGCCTCCGGGTACGCCGTGCCGGCGGTGTAGCCGGTGTCGCCGCGCGCGACCGCGTCGGTGATCGCCGACGCGACCGGCTCGGCCAGCGGCACGTCCATCTCCGCGACCCAGAGCGGCAGCACGTCGTCGGGGTACTCCCGCCACTTGAGGCTCGTCCGCTGTCGGAGCTGGTCGATCGTGAGCTGGCGAAGGGGGTTCATCGAATCTCGGGCACCGCGCACGCCACTCATTGCTGAAGCCTATTCCGCTTCCCGCGTACCGGCCGGGGCCGACCGGCCGCGGAGGTCTCTCCGGGGAACTGCGCCGCCGGATGACGGGGTCGGCCGCCATGAGCGGCGGGGCGTGGTCCTGCCGTCAGTCGCTGACGCCGAGGTGCAGCAGCCACACCCGGTCGTCCACCCAAACGACGAGGTCCACATAGACGGCTTCGTACCAGTGGCTGGTGTCCACGGTGAGCTCCCAGGATTCGACGGAGCCCGGCCAGATTCGCCGCAGCAGTGCCACGACCCAACCGGCGACCGCCTCGGCCAACTGCCGGGCAGGCATCTTCTCGGCCCACACGTACGCCGGCTGCCCGGGAAGGAACAGCCCGGGTAGCGCCGCGTGGACCAGCTCGGACCAGGACCCGACCGGCGCCAGCCGGGACACCCGGCAGTCCGTCGGCAGCAGCGCGTTCACGGCGGTGGTCACGTCGCCCATCAGCGGTCCGTCGGTGAGCGTGAAGGTGCACACGTGGTTGGTCTCTTCGAGGAGATCCTCCAGAAACCGCAACGCGTGGTTGATCATCTCTGGAACCGCGTCCAGTTTCGCGTTCCTCGCCGCCGACAGCGCGGTCCAGTCGAATGCCGTCACGCCGGCCAGGTTAGTGATTCCGACACCGGCCCCCGATCCGGTGCCGTCGAGCCGGATCGACTGTCACACCGGCGGCCAGGCGTTTGTCAGCAGCTGACGGAAGTGCGCCGGGAACCACTCGCCGATCGGCGGGGCGGCCGGCATCGCCCCGGTGTCGTACGGGGAACTGCGCGGCGGGACGTAGTGCGGGTCGCACAGCGGCTCGTACGGCCGGCCCGTGTTCGGGCTCCCGGTGGCGCCGTCGGACTCACCTGGTGGCTTGACCCACACGTACGCGTCGATGCCCGGCTCCGGCTCGGCGGCGGGCCGGTGACCGAGCCCGGCACCTGCCTGGTTGCACCAGTTCTGGACGAAGGCGCGGCGGTCGATCCGGCTGCCGTCGACGTAACGGTTCACGTCGCTCGTGGTCACCGGCCCGGTGGGTCGGTTCGGGCCACCCCACCCGTTGCGTGAGGTGTCGACCACGACACCCGCGGTCGGGGCGAAGCCCACCCCGGTCAGCTGGGTAAGCAGGTGTCGCACGTACGGCACTTCGTCGACGAACGGGTTCCAGTCGACCCACCTCGACTGGTACACCGGCTGGCCACCTATGACGTCGTCGATGCGGAAGTACTCCTCGCGCAGCACCGAGTAGTTGGCGGTGTTGGCGACGAAGCCGTGCACGTTCGCCAGCGTGCTGCCGGCGGTGGTCGCGGCCTGGCGCAGCAGCGCGGTGAGCGCGGCGGAGTCCTCCGGCCAGCCGACCTCGCCGTGGTGACTGATGTCCAGGTACGGGTAGACGTTCGGCACGGTGCCGAGCCGGGACAGCGCGTACCCGATGCCGTCCAGGTAGGTGCCGCGTGCCAGCACCTCGTCGCACGCTGGGGTGGCGGTGTAACGGTTGCCGGTGTTGACCACGAGGTTGGGCAGCGAGTTCGGCTCGACGAAGGCGACGATCCGCAGATCGGCATAGCGGGGAGCGGCGAGGATCTCGACGATCGGGTCGATGAACTCGGTCCGGTAGCGGGTGAGGTCGTCGATCGACAGCTCACCCTGCGGGGCTCGCCGGCCGCAGTCGCGGGCCGGCAGGTCGTAGAGGGTCACCTGGACAAGGTCGGCGCGCTGCGCCAGGGCCGCGTCCAGGTGCTCGCGCAGGCCCAGCACCCCGTCCTTTCCCTCGATCCGGGCGATCCGGTCCAGCCAGACGGCGGTCGGTTGACCGGCGACCGCGGCACCGCCGGGCTCGGCGGCGGCGCGCGCGGCCCACTCGGGATTGACGTAGACCCGGGCTCCGACGTACGGGTTGTCGACGCGGTGCGGCGGTTCGGCGGCGTCGGCCGGACCGGCGCTGCCGAGCACCCCCACCACGAGGAGGGACAGGGCGGCGAGGACCGAGCGGACCGGGGCGGGTGCGCGTCCTCGACGTGGCATGGTCATGGCGCTGACTCCCTCAGGTCTGGCCCGGCGTCGGGGTGTGAGCCGTCCGCATTGATTCATGCATGTCGATCCATTGTCACACCTCGCGCGTCCCAGCGCATGAAATCCTAGTTGACACATAGGGATTGTGGGTTAGCGTCGTACCCATGACCAGCCAGCACACCCTGCTTCGGGGCACCGCCATCGCGGTGTCGCGGGGATGCTGCCGTGGCTGGACCGCCGCCTGCGGCTGCTGCCGCTGAGCGAGCGTCACCCACTTCTCCCACCCGCGGCGCCGCCGGCTCGACGACGACCGGCAGCCGCCTCCTCGAACCAACCACCGGATGCGCGCCGAGCCGATCACCTGGCTCTTGTCGGGTCACCCACCGGGTGCCCGCTGGCGCGCAACTCGATCGTGCTCGCCGAGCCGCTGATCGGCAGTCACGGCGACGGCGCCGCCCCTCGATTGCGTGGGGCGCGGTCCCGTCGTGCCACAAGCTACGAAGGAGTCGCAAGTGACGTCACCACCCCTCCTGGATCGCCGGGCCGTCCTGTCCGCCACCCTCGGCCTGGTCACGCTGGGCCTGACCGCCTGCGCCGGCGACGAGACACCCGCCGTGGCCCTGGCCGCCGGCGCGCCACTGCCGCAGGCCGTACCGAAGGGCACCACGCTCGTCATCGGAGACAAGGAGCACCAGAAGGCGATCGAGTTCTCCGGGGAGGCGGAGAAGCTGACGTTCGAGGTGGAGTGGGCGAACATCAGCGGCGGCCCGCAGACCCTGGAGGCGTTCCGCGCGAAGGCGCTGGACGTCGGGGCGGTGGCGGACATCCCGCCGATCCACTCGCACTGGACGGGCATTCCCACGAAGATCGTCGCCTCGAAGTACCGCCAGGACCCCCTCAACCACGCCCTCTACCGGCTCGGCATCGCACCCGGTGTCCGGGTCGCCACCCTCGCCGACCTCCGCGGAAAGAAGATCGCGTACAGCCCGGGGCAGGCGCAGGGAGCGTTGGTGCTGCGGGTCCTGCACAAGGCCGGCCTCGGCAAGAGGGACGTCAGGCTGGTCGAGCTGCCGAGCACCGGCGACGTCTACGTGACGGCGCTCGCCAGCCGCCAGGTCGAGGTGGCGCCGATCGGGGGCGTGCAGATCAAACGCTACGAGACCAGGTACGGCCGCGACGGCGCGACCGCCATCGCGCACGGACTGCGGGACGACCCCGGTCACCTGTACGCCCCGGTCACCGTGCTCGGCGACCCGGCCAAGGCCGCCGCGATCCGCGAGTACGTGCAGGCGTGGGCGCGGGCCTGGCGGTGGCGCGAGGCCAACCCCGACGAGTGGATCGAGCGGTACTACGTCAAGGACCAGGGACTGACCCGCGACGACGGCAGGTGGCTTGTCGAGAACGCCGGCGTGGCCGACATCCCGGCCAGTTGGACCGACGCCATCGGCCGGCACCAGGAGACCATCGATCTGCTGGCCAGGGAGACGGGCAACAAGCCCCTCACTGCCGAGAGCCTGTACGACCGACGGTACGAATCCGTTGCCGCGCAGGCCCTGACCGTGGGAGGTGCCAGGTGACCGCCTCGACACTGACCCGGCCCCGGCCGGCCGCCACCGTCCCCGCCAGCCGCCCACGGCGTCGGCTGAAGCCGGGTCGGCCCATCCCGTTCGGGGCGGCGATCGGTCCGCTCCTGCTCCTGGCGGGGTGGGCGGCCGGTTCGGCAGCCGGCTGGATCGACAGTCGTACCCTGTCGGCGCCCTGGACCGTGGTGACGACGGCGGGTGACCTCATCGCCGACGGCCGGCTCCAGGACAACCTGGTCGTGTCGGCCCAACGCGCCGGCCTGGGCCTCGCCATCGGCACCGTCGTGGGCACCGTGCTGGCCGTGGTCGCGGGCCTGAGCCGGTGGGGTGAGGCCATTCTCGACGGTCCGATCCAGATCAAGCGGGCCATTCCGGCGCTCGCGCTGATCCCGCTGCTCATCCTCTGGTTCGGCATCGGCGAACAGATGAAGGTCATCACCATCACGCTCGGCGTGTTCGTCCCCGTCTACATCCACACCCACAACGGGCTGCGCACCATCGACAGCCGGTACGTCGAGCTGGGCGAGTCGCTGCGACTGCGGCGGACCACCTTCCTCCGCCGGATCGTGCTGCCCGGAGCGCTGCCCGGCTTCCTGCTCGGCATGCGGTTCGCGGTCGTCGGGGCGTGGCTGTCCCTGGTGGTCGTCGAGCAGATCAACTCGACGAGCGGGATCGGCTACATGATGGAACTGGCCCGCCAGTACGGCCAGACCGACGTGATCATCGTCGGACTCGTGCTGTACGGGCTGCTCGGGCTGCTGTCCGACGGTGCCGTCCGGCTGGCGCAGAGGAGGGCCCGGTCGTGGCGACGCACCATGGCGGACTGACCGCCACCCGTACCGTCCGGGTCGAGGGGTTGATCCGCGGCTTCGGGGATCGGGCCGTCCTGGACGGGTTCGACCTGCAGATCGGCGCGGGCGAGTTCGTCGCGCTGCTGGGCCGCAGCGGCTCGGGCAAGAGCACCCTGCTGCGGGCGCTCGCCGGCCTGGACGGCGACGCCACCGGCTCGGGCCTGGTCGACGTGCCGGAGAACTCCTCGGTCGTCTTCCAGGACGCCCGGCTGCTGCCCTGGCAGCGGGTGCTGGACAACGTCGTCCTCGGCCTGCGTGGGCCGGACGCCCACCAGCGCGGCCAGGCGGCACTTGCCGAGGTCGGCCTGGCGGGGCGGGAGCGGGCCTGGCCCAACGAGCTGTCCGGTGGCGAGCAGCAACGGGTGGCGCTGGCCCGGGCGCTGGTGTCCGAGCCGGACCTGCTGCTCGCCGACGAGCCGTTCGGCGCGCTGGACGCGCTGACCCGACTCCGCATGCACGGCCTGCTGCGGGAGCTGTGCGCCCGACACCGGCCCACGGTCCTGCTCGTCACCCACGACGTCGACGAGGCGATCACCCTGGCCGACCGGGTGCTGCTCCTCGACGCGGGTCGGATCGCCGTCGACCTCGCCATCGACCTGCCGGCGCCGCGCTCGTACCGGCAGCCGCACTTCCTCGCGTACCGCGAAACCCTGCTCCGCGCACTCGGCGTCGACCCGACGGAGGGATGACCATGCTGCACCTCAACGCGTTCCTGATGGGCGTCGGCCACCACGAGGCGGCCTGGCGGCTGCCGGAGAGCGACCCCTTCGCGCAGACCGACGTCGAGCACTTCACCCGCCTGGCGCGCATCGCCGAGCGGGGCAGGCTCGACTCGCTCTTCCTCGCCGACAGCCCGGTGCTCTGGAACAGCATCGGCCGGCGGCCGGCGGGCACCCTCGAACCGACGGTGCTGCTCACCGCGCTGGCCGGCGCAACCCAGCACATCGGGCTCATCGCGACCGCCTCGACGACGTACAACGAGCCGTTCAACCTGGCCCGCCGGTTCGCGTCGCTGGACCACATCAGCGGCGGCCGGGCGGGGTGGAACATCGTCACCACCGCCGGCGTGGAGGCCGCCCGCAACTTCAACCTCGACGAGCTGCCCGCGCACCGGGACCGGTACGAGCGGGCCGCCGAGTTCCTGGAGGTCTCGCTCAAGCTCTGGGACAGCTGGGACGACGACGCGCCCCTCGGCGACAAGGACGCCGGCCGGTGGGGTGACGACGCCCTGCTCTACCCGCCCCGCCACGTCGGACGGCACTTCCGGGTGGCCGGCCCGCTCAACGTGCCCCGCTCACCGCAGGGCTACCCGCTGCTGGTGCAGGCCGGGTCGTCCGAGGACGGCAAGCAGTTGGCCGCCCGGTACGCCGAGGCCGTCTTCACCGCACAGCAGACGCTCACCGAGGCGCAGGGCTTCTACCGCGACCTCAAGCGGCGTGCCGCGCAGGTCGGCCGCGACCCGGACACGGTCAAGATCCTGCCCGGCATCGTGCCGGCGCTCGGCGCCACCGAGGCCGAGGCCCGCGCGTTGGAGGAGGAGCTGGATCGGCTGATCAGACCCGAGTACGCGAGAGCCCAGCTCGCCACCACGCTGCGGGTCGCCCCGGAGGACCTCGACCTGGACCGGGAACTGCCCGCCGACCTGCCCAGCGAGGACGAGATCGAGGGCGCCAAGAGCAGGTACACGCTGATCGTCACCCTGGCCCGACGGGAACGCCTGACCGTACGCCAGCTCATCGGCCGGCTCGGCGGCGGACGCGGACACCGCACCTTCGCCGGCACGCCGGAGCAGGTCGCCGACGCCATCGAGGAGTGGTACCGCAGCGGCGCCGCCGACGGCTTCAACATCATGCCGCCGGTGCTGCCGTCCGGGCTGGAGACGTTCGTCGACCACGTCGTGCCGATCCTCCAGCGCCGGGGTCTGTTCCGCACCGAGTACACCGGGACCACCCTGCGCGACCACTACAGGCTGCCCCGCCCGGTCAACCAGTCCGCACGGCGGCTCGCCGCCGCTTCCCACTGACCACTGACCGCTGACCACCTGGAGAGGACGAACGACTGTGGACCAACGACCTTTCGGGCGCACCGGCGTACGGATCAGCTCGCTGACGCTGGGCGCGATGAACTTCGGCAAACGGGGTAACCCCGACCACGAGGACGGCATCCGGATCATCCACCGGGCGCTCGACGCGGGCATCACCGCCATCGACACCGCCGACGTCTACTCGCAGGGCGAGTCGGAGGAGATCGTCGGCAAGGCCCTCGCCGGGGGGCGTCGCGACGAGGTCTTCCTCGCCACCAAGTTCCACGGCCAGGTGGACGACGACCCGCAGCACCGGGGCAACTCCCGCCGCTGGATCATCCGGGCGGTGGAGCACAGCCTGCGCCGGCTGGGCACCGACTGGATCGACCTGTACCAGGCGCACCGGCCGGAGCCGGACACCGACTTCGACGAGACCCTGGGCGCGCTCACCGACCTGGTACGCCAGGGCAAGATCCGCTACATCGGCACCTCCACCTTCGCCCCGTCGGCCATCGTGGAGGGTCAGTGGCTCGCGCAGCGGCGCGGCCGGGAGCGGGTGGTCAGCGAGCAGCCGCCGTACTCGATCCTGGCCCGCGAGATCGAACGCGAGGTGCTGCCGGTGGCGCAGCGCTACGGGCTGGCGGTGATCCCGTGGAGCCCGCTGGCCGGCGGGTGGCTCTCCGGGCGCTACCACGGCGGGCTCGACGCCCCGATCTCCCGCCGGGCCGACCGGCTTCCCGCCCGGTTCGACCCGACCCGGCCCGCGAACGCCGCCAAGCTCGCCGCCGTCGACAAGCTGGCCGCCCTCGCCGACGAGGCCGGGTTGTCGCTGATCCACCTGGCCCTCGCGTTCGTCCTGGAGCACCCGGGCGTCACGTCGGCGATCATCGGCCCGCGCACGATGACCCATCTGGAGTCGCAACTCGGCGCGGCCAAGGTGACCCTGTCCCGCGACGTGCTGGACCGCATCGACGCCATCGTCCCGCCAGGCACGACGCTGAACCCCGCCGACGCCGGATATCAGCCGCCGTCGCTGACCGACCCGGCGCACCGGCGTCGTGGCGCGCCGACGCCCCACCTCGCCGAGGGTGTCCGGTGAGCGGCGAGCGGTCGCCGGTCGCGGCGGCCCCGCGCGACACCCTGGCCCCGCCGACGTCCCCGGCCGAGCGGACGGACCGGCCGACGTTCCTCTGGTACATCCCCAACCAGGTCGAACCTGGCCACCGCGGCGACGACGTCGTCAAGCAGCACAACAGTCTCGACACCCTGACCGGTCACGCCCAGGCCGTCGAGCGACACGGGTGGTCCGGCGCGCTCATCGGTACCGGCTGGAGTCGCCCCGACACCTTCACTGTCGCCACGGCACTGGCCTCCCGCACGACGACCTTCCAACCGCTGATCGCGATCCGGCCCGGCTACTGGCGTCCGGCCAACTTCGCCGCTGCCGCCGCGACGTTGGACCACCTCACCCGGGGACGGGTGCTCGTCAACATCGTCTCCGGCAAGGACAACCTGGCCGCGTACGGCGACACCGACGGCGACCAGGCCGCCCGGTACGCCCGGACCCGGGAGTTCATCCAGATCGTGCGCAGGTTGTGGACCGACGACACCGTCACCTATCGCGGGGCGCACTTCAGCGTCACCGACTCCGCCCTGGCGCCCCGACCGGTCGTCAGTGGCGAGCGCCGGCACCCACCGCTGTACTTCGGTGGCGCATCGGCCGCCGCCGAGGAGGTGGCCGCCACCGAGGCCGACGTCCAGCTCTTCTGGGGCGAGCCACTCGACGGCGTGGCCGAGCGGATCGAGCGGCTGAAGCAGCTCAGCGAGAGGCTGGGGCGCGAGCACGCCCCGCTGGAGTTCGGGCTACGGATCACCACGGTGGTCAGGGACACCACCGAGCAGGCGTGGGCCGACGCCGAGGCGAAGGTTGCCCAGCTCGCGCAGCGCGCCGGCGGTCTCGAACGCCACCCGCACTGGCAGACCGCCGTCGGCCAGCGGCGGCTGCTCGACCTCGCCGCGCGGGGAGACGTGCTCGACGACAACCTCTACACAGCGCCCGGCAGGTACGGCGGCGGCGGGGCCGGCACCACCTGGTTGGTCGGCTCGGCCGAGGACGTGGCGCGATCACTGCGCAGGTACGAGAGTCTCGGCGTCACGCACTTCGTGCTCTCCGACACGCCCTACCTGCCGGAGATCGAACGCCAGGGTACGCAGCTGCTGCCGCTGCTCCGCGGTGACGCCGTCGCGGGACCGGGGCGTCACGCGGACGTCGGGCGTGCGTTTCGGCCCGGATCGTTTATCTGACGTCGAAAAACGAGGTACGCGCCCAGGTTCAGCAGCAGCAGCACCATCCCGATGATCGACGCCACGAGCCCCATGTCGAGGCTCGGCAGCGCCACGAAGGTCAGGGCGGCGAGCACTATCGCGAAGATGTTGAGGAAGGTGAAGGCCAGGACCAGTTCGTTGAGCAGACGGGAACGGCGGTCCTGGAGCCGGCCGACAAGTTGCTGGTGCAGCGTTCGGACGAAGTCGAGCCGCTCGTCCAGCGTGGTGAGCACGAGTGGGAACTTCCACTGCTGCTCCAGGGCGTTCCAGACGGCACCGGCGTCCGCGTCGAGGTGCGCCTCCACCGACGAGTATCCGAGTCGGAACAGGCGGATCCGGTGGTACCCGCTGAGGATCCGGTCGGCCTGGTCCTCCAGAGCGGTCAGGGACAGGCCGGCACGCCCCGGCTCGATCTGGGACAGCTCCGCCGACAACACCGCGTCGTACCGCAGCGCCGCGGCCCAGCAGACGTGCTGCACCCCGGTCAACCGCGACAGCAGCAACGCCGGACGGGACCCGAAGTCGGTGACCACCGCTGTGGTGTGCGAGCCGACCCGCAACACGGCGTCCCGGGCTCCGTCGGGTGCGCAGTCCACGCCGTCCGGGGTCAACTCCTCGGCGATGGCACGCCGTCGCGCCGGATCGCACTCCGGGTCCACCTGGACGGCGAAGGTGGTGTTGGCCCACAGGACGAACACCTCGCCCTCGTCGACCGGCGGCAGGACGGCACGTAGCAGCCGGGTCACCGCGGGCAGCATCCGCTGAACCGCCGGGGCGACCTCGGCGACCACGTCGTCGGTGCCGCCGATGATGCCGTCCGGCAGCCGGTAGGTGACGCACAGCAGGCCACAGTCGACGTTCCAGAGACTGACCCGGGCCGAGACCACCCGCCACGCGCCAGCGGCGGTGTGGGGTAGCAGGGCCGCCTCGATCTCCTCCTCCCCGGGCAGCCGCAGGACCTCCGGGCCACCGCTGATCTCCATTGTCGGCCGCGGCATGCTGCCCAACAGCTCGTCGAGCAGTCGTTGACCGTAGGGCTGCAACGCCAGGTCGGTGAGCCCGTCGGTGGCACTCCAGGGCGTCGACTCGGCGCCGCGGGACGCGCTCCGCGCGGAGAGCTGACACGGAAAATAGGCGATTGCCCGTATCGACGTGACGTCCTTCACCATCAACGACCTCTCCCCGACCAGCCCCGGGTCCGGTAACCGCCCTTGCTGAGATCCATTCACGAGCGTAGGAAGAACACCACCGATCCACCAGCGCCGTGCCCCGCGACGATCCACCACCAAGCGTCGGAGGAGATTCGAGTGCCCACCCCCAGACGGCTCCCGCTCGCCATGTCGGTGCTGGTGACGGTGGGCGCCGTCGCGCTCGGCACGCCCACCGCGGCCGCCCCGCCGGCGGCGGGGGGACCGGCCGCCGCCCGGCCCTGCGATCCCATCGACCCGACCGCCTGCCTGCTGCCGTTCCCGAACGACTACTTCACAGTGCCGGACCGGACCAGCCCCACCGGCAAGCGGGTCCGGTTCGCGGCCTCGGCGATGCCCGCGAACGTGTCGGGGACGCCCATCGACCCGACGGAATGGAACCGGCAGGACGGTTTCAGTCCCGGCTCGCCGATCCTGGTGCACGTGCCCGGTCTCGACGCCGCCGCGACCGGGATCGCCCCGGTCACCGACATCGGCCGCTCGCTGGCGCAGGACGCGCCGATCGTGCTGCTCAACACGCGGACCGGCAAGCGCACGCCGTACTGGGCCGAACTGGACGCGCATGCCGCCGGTCAGCCCGACCGGCAGCTACTGATCATCCGACCGGCGGTGGCGCTGGCCGAGAGCACCAGGTACGTCGTCGGGCTGCGCCGCATGCGCGACGGCAACGGTTCTCTGCTCCCGGCGCCGAAGACGTTCACCGCGTACGCTGCCGGTCGCGGCCCGCGGGACAGCCTCGGCCAGCGGGACAGCCTCGGCCAGCGGGACAGCCGCGTTCCGCAGATGAGGCGCCTCGTCGGCGACCTGACCGGGGCCGGCGTCCAGCGGAAGAGCCTCTACCTCGCCTGGGACTTCACCGTCGCCAGCCGGCACGGTCTGACCGGGCGGATGCTGGCGGTCCGGGACAGCGCGTTCGCCGCGCTCGGCCGGGCCGCACCGACGTTCTCCGTGACCCAGGTGACCGACTACCCCGCCGAGCAGGATCCGCTGATCGCGCGGCAGGTGGTCGGCACCATCGCCGTACCGTCCTATCTGACCGGCGACGGCGGGCCCGGCTCGCGGCTGCACTACGGGCCGGCCGGTGGCGGGGGCGCGCCACCGACACCGAACGCCCTGCCCACGCCGTCCGGGGCGACGGTGGCCGCGGACTTCGTCTGCAACATCCCGCGCAGCGCCTCCGCCGCGCGGCCGGCGAATCTCTCGCTCTACGGCCACGGCCTGCTCGGCCGCCCGACCGAGATCAACGCCGGCAACGTCAAGACGATGTCGAACAACCACGACTTCACCTTCTGCGCGACCAGCTGGATCGGCATGGCCGCCGCCGACGTCCCCTACGTGGCAGGCACCTTCGGCGATCTCAGTGCCTTCCCCGCGGTGGCGGACCGGTTGCAGCAGAGCTTCCTGAACTTCCTCTTCCTGGGGCGCGCGATGATCCACGCGGGCGGGTTCGCCGCCCACCCGGCGTTCCGCGACGCCACCGCGCGACCGTTGATCAACATAACCGGCGGTCTGCACTACGACGGCAACAGCCAGGGCGGCATCAACGGCGGAGCCCTCACCGCCATCGCCCAGGACTGGACCCGATCGGTGCTCGGCGTGCCCGGGATGAACTACTCCACGCTGCTGCAACGCAGCGTGGACTTCGCCCCGTTCCAGACGATCATGGACGGCTACTACCCGGACAAGGTCGACCAGCAGCTGATCCTCGCGCTGCTGCAGATGCTGTGGGACCGTTCCGAGGCCAACGGGTACGCCCAGCACCTGACCGACCGACCGCTGCCGGGCACCCCGGCGCACCAGGTGCTGATGCACGTGGCCTTCGGCGACCACCAGGTCTCGCCCGCCGCGGCGGAGGTCCAGGCGCGCACCATCGGCGCCCGCCTGCACACTCCGGCGCTCGCCGACGGCTGGTCACTTGACGTCCGGCCGTACTGGGGCATCGCGCCGATCCGCAGCTACCCGTACCCGGGCTCGGCCATCGTGATCTGGAACAGCGGCGCGGCCCACGCCCCACCGCCGACCAACCTCGCGCCGGCCGGGCCGCAGTACGGCGACGATCCGCACGAGTTCCCGCGCGCCCAGGCCGAGGCCCAGGAACAGAAGGCGGCGTTCCTGCTCACCGGCCGGGTCATCGACGTCTGCGCGCGGAAACCCTGCCCGTGACGCGGTGACCCGTCGCTGCGCACTCCGACCCGAGCCGCCTCCTGACGCACCGCCGCGGGCCGCGCTCAGTGGCCGTCGACCGCCGCGGCGATCTTGCCAGGGGCCTGCAGAGGCGCGAGTTGGTCCTCGCCCAGTCCGTAGCGCTGGGCGAGGTACGCCGGGTCCTGCCAGGTGATCAGGGCGCCGGGCTGGCCGTCGTCGCGCACCATGAGGCGCATGGGCAGGTCGATGGCGATCTCGGGACAGGCCCGCATGAGTGGTGTGCCCGCCTGCGGGTTGCCGAAGATGACGACCTGCGTGTCGGGCATTGTCAGCCCGGCCTTACGAGCGGCCGCCGCGTGGTCGACCACCGCCGCCACCGCAGCGCCCATGCGTTCCGCCTCGGCCCGCAGCGCCGCAACTGTCTCGCCGACATCGCTGGCACTCCGCCTGGTCACCAATCCGTCGTTCACGGCCGACCCCCGCTCACCGCGCCACCTGGCGAATCCATCTCATCGTGCCGGCATCCGGGGCCGCCGCGGGGAGGTTTGCCGTAACCGACCGCCGACACTCCCCCGTCGCCGCGACGCGCTGGCGCGATGACACCCTCCGTCGCCCCTCGGCGCGCTCAACCCGACCGGAGCTGCTCGCGGAGCCAGGCCCGGTCCGGGTTCACCACCGCCCGACCGCGGAGCACGACGGTAGGCACCGTCTCGTTGCCGCCGGCCACCGCCCGGACCGCGGCGGCACCCGCCGGATCGCGCCAGATGTCCACCCAGTGCGCCCGACGGGCGAGCCGACCGAGCGAGAACCGGAGCTGGAGGCAGTAACGACAGCCGGGGCGCCAGTACACGACAGGTCGTCCGTCCGCCGCGCTGGCCCGCTGCGCCTCGGTGGCGTCCACCGACCGGGGGAACGCCCACGGCGACAGCACGAATGCCAGCGCCAAGAAGATCAACAATTCGACGCCGCCGACGGCCGGCAGACCGGCGGCCAGTTGCGCCACCAGGACCAACACGCCGCACGCCACCATCACGATCGCCAGGATCCACCGCCGCAGCACGACGCCGAGGCTACCCCGGCGACCGACGGTCACCGCCGACCGCCGGCTGCGTCCCGCACAGCCCGAGCCAGGGTCAGGCGCCCCTGGCCGGCACGGTCCGGACCTACTCGTCTAGCGCCTGAGGTACGCGGCCAGGCCACCGAGCTCCTCGCTCGCGATGAAGACCGACCGTACGTTGAGGATGGCCTCCTCGACGTGGGCGGAGCAGCCCCACGCCGCGTCGCCCCACGAATCAGCGATCTTGATTTCGGCCGCGGCGGTGCATCCCAGGGCACCACCGAGTTCGCACTGCTCCGGGTGCGGCATGGCCGCCTGCGCGGCTGCCGCGGCGCGCATCCGGGCGGCGAGTTCCGCGGCGGCGGTCGCGCGCTGCTCGGCCTCGGCGCGCAGCTCCCGTTCGACGCGTACCACCTTGGCCAGCTCGTCATGGGCGGACCTGGCACGTGCCTCGGCGGCTCGGCGGGCCTGCTCGCTGTGGTGACACTCGATGGCCAGGGCAGCGGTGCCGGCGAAGACCCGGGCCAGGGCGAGGTCGGAGTCCTGTGGGGCGCGCGGGGTGCGGTGGTACATGGCGAAGGTGCCCAGGAGGCCGCCGTCGCGGGCCAGGATCGGCGTGGACCAACAGGCCGACAGGTCAGCCTGCTCGGCCAGGTGCCGGAAGTCGTCCCAGAAGGGGTCGGTGCCGATGTCGGTGACGATCACCGGTTGCCGGCGGTGGGCGGCGGTGCCGCAGGAGCCGACGCCCTCGCCGGTGGCGATCCCGTCGATGGCCTCGTTGTAGAAGTCGGGGAGGCTGGGTGCGGCGCCGTGGCGCAGGTGCCGACCGTCGGGATCGGCGAGGAGGACGGAGACGAGCACCTCCTGCGGGGCGAGGTTCTCGATACAGCGGGCCATCCCGTCGAGCACCTCGGCCAGGGGCGCCTGACGGGCGATCTGCTCCACCAGGGCACGGTGTTCGGCCATCAGCCGTTGGGCCTGCTTGACCTGGGTGGTCTCCACGCCGAGCACCCGGATGCCCGAGACCTGACCGGCGGCGTCCCGGCGCGGCTCGTAGGTGAAGTCGAAGAACGTCTCCCGCGCCTGCGGGCCGGTGCCCAGCATGATCCGGACGTCGCTGCCGGTGTACGGCTCACCCGTGCGGTAGACCTGGTCCAGCAGCGCGACGAAGCCCTGACCGGCCAGTTCGGGCATCAGGTCGACAAGCGCGACCCCGGTGCGAGCCCGTTCTTCGCCGATGGTGGCGAAGAACGCCGGGTTCGCCGTCTCCACCAGATGCTCCGGTCCCGCCAGCGAGGCGAAGACCGCTGTGGACTGCCCGAACAACGCCCGCAGATCCTCTTCCGCCCCTGCCTGCCCGGGGCCCGCCGGATCCACAGCCGTGCGCAGCTGGTCTGGTACCGCCGTCACGTGGTGGTCCGCCTCTCGTCCGGGTTACGGGACTCGCTCGATGGTGCGTCGCTCGGTGACGGTGCTCGCCGTGTGCGAGGAGGTGGCTGACGCCGCCGATGGAGCCTACCGGCGGGACGAACCGACGGCGAACGCACGCGGGTTCAGCGCGTACGGCCTCGGGATGCGTCACCCGGACGGATCCGGCGCGCTCCTCGGACCGGTCTCCACTGACCGGCGGCGGTAGGAGACGGTTGCCCCCACCAGCAGCACGGCCCCCAGGAAGAAGTAGGTGTTGATCCCGAGGCCGGCCCAGAACTCGCCAGTGGGGATGTCGTCGGCTCCGACGAATCCGCCGCGGCGGATACCGGTCACCATCAGCAGGTTCTCGGCCATCCCCGGGACGCCCCGGAGGACGAGCAGGACGCTGCCGGACAGGAGCGGCGGCAGGAGTAACCACCGGGGAAGGTGTCGAGCCCAGGGCCGGACGGTGGCGAGGACGACGGCTGCCCCGAGCGCCGATATCGAGATGAGCACCACGTTGAAGATCACGTAGGCCCGCATGCTCCAGGGACCGTCACCGGTCGGATCGTCACCGGGAAAGAACACCAGGAGCACATGGGACACCACAAAGAAGAGCAACCATGCGAGGGCGCCGTACGCCCAGCGCGGACCTCTGAAGGCAGACATACCAGCACCATCGTCGGGCCAGCATGCTGACGCCTCCCTCCCTCGGGGGTGTTCCCTCCCGTGGCAGAGCGAGGCGCGGGAGCGTCGACGCGCTCAGCTCACCCCCCGAGGCCGGGCACGCGGCGAGGAGTCGTCTACCCGACGCGACGATCGCACACATCACCGGATGCGCATGGGTGAGTGCATAGCTACTATGGGTCAGCAATCCAGAGGGAAGGGGGTCGTGCCCGCGTGCGAAGTCCCGTCAACGGAACCGCGCCGATGTCCGCGCCGGGCCGATCCGCGCCGCTCGTGGCTGACCGACTGCGCAGGCTCACCCGGCGGGTGGTGCTGTTCGCGGTCGCCGTCGGGGCCGGTTTCCTTCTGGCCGCCCTGTTCCAGGGGCCGGCCGCTGCCGACGGGATACGCATCGGCTCCGGTTCCGAGCCTCATCTGGAGATCGGCGGTCTGGTCGAGCCGGTCGCGAGGCTCGCGGAGGCGGCACACCCCGACCGTGACCGCCGGCGGGCCGCAGATGCCGACGACCGCCACGGAAGCAACCCCGAGGGCCCGCTGACCGGGGCCGTCGGTGGCGTCGTCGCCCCCCGCGACACGACACCCGCGCCGATGTCTCGGCGGGCGGCGGACGCGTCGCCGCTGTCCGTGCCGCTGTCCCGGGTCGACGCGACCGGCGCGGCGCAGCGCGAAAGACTCCAGCCGGCCTCCGCAGCTCCCGCGGCTCATCGTCCAGCTCACCGCGTTCACACGTCGCGGCCGCCCGCTGATCCGACACGACAGCCGCCCTCCGCCGCGCCAGCGATGCACAGACCCGCCGGCACGCCCGCGCCGGACCTGATCACCGCCCCGCTGCCGCACGTCGTGGACTCCGTGACCGCCCCGCTGCCGCACGTCGTGGACACCGTGACCACCCCACTGTCACACATCGTCAGCATCGTGCGCGCGGTGCCGATCGGGCCTGTCGTCATGGCGCTCTGCCATGTCACCGACGCCGTTCTGGCGCCCGCTCTCGACGTGACGATCGTTCCGGCGGCACCCGCACCGCCCGCTCCCCCAGCGCTCAGGCGGGTTCTCGCGCCGATGGCCGACCCGCCGCCCACCCCGACCATGCCGACGCCGCCAGCTGCGGCGGCGGAGTCGGCGGAATCGGCGGTCGCGGCGGTCGCGGCGGTACGCGCCGCGGCGGTGCCAGCTCCGGCCGTGCCACCGCGGATGTCCGTCGTCGAACCCGCGCCGCCCGGCCCCATGGCCTCGACCGGGCACCTCGCCCCGCGCCGGGATGCGGTGACCGCGGCGGCCTATCTTCCGGGCCGACCCGTCACGCCCGCCGACCAGGACGCCGCCGGGGCCGACGACGGATCGCCGCCCGCGCCGGGACTGGTCCGGCCAGCCGACCGGCAGTCGCAGCTCGGCGTTGGGCAGCCCTGCGATCTCGTGCCACTTCTCGTCGGGAGCCGCGCTCCGGCTCCGATCGCCCGCCCGGGCTGAGGCGGACCGACCGACCCCGGGTGGCTGGCCCGCACGGCCGTTCCACCCGCCGGTCTGGTCGACCAGTGCCCGTGCCCGTCCGCCGTGATGGTGCCCCGGGCCATGCCTGTCCGTCCGTCGCGCGCGACCGCCCTGACCAACCCGTGGATGTTCCGGGATCGGGGGCCGGTGTGACGCGTACCTGAGATCGGAGAAACGTGGTGATCCACGTTGTCGTTGCCGAGGACATGGGTTTGCTGCGCGGCGCGCTCTGCGCCGCGCTGTCGGGTGAGGAGGACATGAAGGTGGTCGCCGACGTCGAGGGCGTCGGCGAGCTGTTGACTGTGGTCCGGCGGTGCCGACCCCAGGTGGTGGTGCTGGCGCTGACGCCGGAACTGTCCGACCCGGTGGAGGTGGTCGCCCGGATCAGCGCCGACGCGCCGCACGCCGCCGTACTGGCGATGAGCCCTCGGTGGAGCCCCTCCCTCGTGGAGGCGGCGCTGGCGGCCGGCGCGCGCGGCCTGGTCGGGAAGGACAGCTCCCTGGCGGAGCTGGTGCGGGCGATCCGTGCGCTGGCGGCCGGGGAACGGGCGATCGACCCGGCCGCGGCGGTGGCGGTGCTGAGCCCCCCGGAGATCCCGTTGACGCCTCGCGAGATGGACGTGCTGCGGATGGCCGCCGAGGGGCTGCCCCTGAAGGAGATCGCGGCCCGCCTCTACCTGGCACACGGGACGGTGCGCAACCATCTGTCGGTGATACTCCGCAAGACGGGGGCGCGCAACCGGTTGGAAGCGGTGTGGCGCGCGCGGAGTAACGGCTGGTTGTAGCCGAGCGGGCGGGTCCGGCGAAGGTGTCCGGGCCCGCCCCGTCGCCGTGCGGACCCGATGGATGCGTGTTTGAATATTGACGTTTAGTCATAACCATCGGAGTGTGGGAAGGCTCATTGTGATCCGTACCCTGCTCGCCTTGGACGGCGCCCTGGTGCTGGGCGCGCTGTCGTTCGTCCTGGCCGCCGAGGACGACATCCGCGTCGTCGCGGAGGTCGATCGCGGCGACGCGGTGTCCGCGGCCGTCCGCGCCCAACGCCCCGACGTGGTGGTGGCCGACCTCGACTTCGTCGAGGAGGTCGAGTCGAACCGCCTCGGCCAGTGCCCCGTCCTGGTGCTGGCCCACCCACAGCGGGCCCGGCGGCTGCGCGGCATGTTCCGCCCGACCCGGACGGTCGGCATCCTGCCCAGCGACGCCGCCCCCCACCGGGTCGTCGACGGCATTCGCCGGCTCGCCCGCCGGGAGCCGGTGCTCGACGCCGATCTCGTCGTCGCGGCGCTGCGCTCGGACGGCCCGCTGACCAGCCGCGAGACCGAGGTGTTGAGGCTGACGGCGGCGGGGGCGCCGGTCGCGGAGGTGGCGGTGTCGCTGGGGCTCACCCGGGGCACCGTCCGCAACCATCTCGGTCGGATCGCCCGCAAGGTGGGCGCGCGCACCCGGGTGGAGGCCGTGCGGATGGCCGGCGAGGCGGGCTGGATCTGACCGGCGCCGTCGGCTGGGGCCTGGGGTTCAGCCCCGCCGCGCCGGTGCCGTCCGGGGCGGCGGCACCGGATCGTCCCAGCAGCCGACGAGCGCCCGGTAGGTGGCCGAGCGGGCCAGCAACTGCCCGTGCGTCCCCAGCACGGGCTCGTCGCCGTCGAGGACCAGCACCCGATCGGCCCGCAGCGCGGAACTGATCCGGTGCGCGATCACCACGAGGCTGCCGGGCCGCCGGGCGAAGGCGCTCTCGACGGTCGCCTCCAGCGCCGGGTCCAGGTGACAGGTCGCCTCGTCGAGGATCACCAGCGGGGCGGGTGCCAGCCAGGCCCGGGCCGCCGCGATGAGCTGCCGCTCCCCGGCGGAGAGCAGGGCCGGCGCGACCGGCGCGCCCAGCCCACCCAGGCGGGTGGCCAGCGGGCGCGCACCGAGCGCGTCGACTGTGGCCTCCAGCGTGTGGTCGTCGACGTCCGGCCGCAGGTAGCGGAGGTTGTCGGCGAGACTGCCGCTGAAGACGTACGCCTCCTGAGGCACCAGCACCCGCATGCCGGCCACGACGTCCGGCTCGGCGTCGGCGACCGGCGCACCGGCCAGGTGGACCGTACCGGCCTGCGGTGGCACCAGCCCCGCGATCAGGGCGGCCAGTGTGGACTTTCCCGCGCCGCTCGGACCCACAACGGCGAGGTGCTCCCCGTCGGCCACCGTCAGCGAGAAGTTCCGCAGGACCGGCCGGGCGCGCGGGCCGTAGCCGAAGGTCAGCCCCCGGACCTCGACGGCCGGCGAGCGGCCGACCGGCCCGGTGGACGGGCGGGAGCGGGGTGTCCGGGTGGCGGGGCCGGACCGGCGGGGGTCGTCGTCGGGCCCCGGGCCGGTGCGCAGGATGTTCTCCAGGGTGATCGCGTACCGCAGCCCGCCGCCACCGAGGCCCTGCACCAGGGTGTGCAGGGCGGGTTGCAGGCCGGTGGAGACGTAGATCAGCGCGCCCAGCACCGCCCCCGCCGTCAACCCGCGCTCCACCAGCCAGGGAGCGGCCGCGAGCAGCACCACAAGCGGCAACCAGCCGCCGATGCCGAGGCTGAGGCTGCGGATCGCGGCCATCCGGGCGAGGGTGCGTTCGGCGGCGGCCTGCGCCGACACCAGGCGTTCCACGTCGGCCGTCACGCGTGCCTGGGCGCCACAGGCCAGCACGTCGCGGTGACCGGCCAGCGCCGCCGCGGCCGACTGGCCAAGCCGCTCACCGGCCCGGACGTACGCGCGCTGGTGCGCGGCCATCGCCGGCAACGCGGCGAGGAACACGGCCAGGCCGGCGACCAGCGGCGCGGCGGCCAGCGCCGCCACCACCGGCGCCAGGGCGAGGAGGCCGAGCAGGGCCGCGCCAGCGGAGAAGACGAAGCCGCGGGTCACCATCAGCAGACCGGCGAACGTGTCGCGGACGATTTCCATCTGGTGGGTCAGCCGGGTCACGGCGGCGCTGTCCGGGCGGCCACCCGCCCGGGTGGCCTCGCGCAACGAACCCCGGACCACCTGGGCGGCCACCTCGTCGCGGAACGGCTCGACCACGGCGCCGAGGCAACGGTACGTCCGACCGGTCGCCGCCGCGCCGACAAGCACGGCCACGGCGAGCGCCGCCAACCACGCCAGGCCGTCGAGGAGACGTCCGGCCAGGAAACCCTCGTCGACGGCGCGGGCGACCAGGAGGCCGGCGAGCAGCGCGGGCAGCGACTCGACGAGCGACCAGCCGCAGAGCCGGGCGAGATCGCGCCGGCGGGCCCGCAGTGCCCGCCAGGTCACCCGTCGTACGCTGGGTCGGCTCACGAGCCACCGCCGACGGGCTGGAGGACAGCCCGGTAGTCGGGGTCGTCCCAGAGCAGCCGGTGCGGCGCCAGCCCGCGCAGTCGACCGCCGTCCAGCCAGGCGACGAGGTCGGCGGCCGCGGCCACTGCCGGCCGGTGGGTGACCACCAGTCGGGTACGCTCGCCGGCCCACCCGATCAGCGCCTGGGTGATCCGGTGCTCGGTCGCGGTGTCCAGGCTGGACGTCGCGTCGTCCAGGATGAGCAGCCGCTCGGCGGCGAACGCCCGGGCCAGGCCGAGGCGTTGGGTCTCGCCTCCGGAGAGCGGTGTGTCCGCCATCGGGGTGCGGTAACCGTCGGGCAGCCGGTCGATCACGTCGGCGACCGCCGCCAGGTGGGCCGCCCGGCGGACCGCCGGCGAGGCCGGACTCCGGTCGGTCGGCGGCGGCGAGTCGACAGGCAGCGCCAACCCGATCGCGTCGTGGACCGTCTCGCCGACGAGCACCGGCCGGTCGAAGGCATAGCCGACGGCTCGACGCAGCGCGGGCCCGTCGAGGTCGCGCAGCGGCACACCGTCGAGTCGCACCTCACCGTCGTCGGGGTCGTGCAGCCGTCCCGCCACGGCGGCCAGTGTCGACTTGCCGGCACCTGACGCTCCGACGACAGCCACTGTCGCGCCGGCAGGTATGTCCAGGTCGATGCCGTCGAGGATGGGCCGGCCGTCATCGGCGTACACGCGCAGCCCGCGCAGTCGCAGGGCCCCGCGGCCGGGCGGGAGCGGCCGGTCGCCCACCGGTGCGACCGGCTGTTGCAGTAGCTCGGCGACCCGGTGTGCGCCCGCGCGGCTGCGGACCAGGTGATTCAGTGTGGCGAGCACCCCGCCGAGCCCGGCGCCCATTGCCGCGTACCGGACCGCGGCGACCAGTTGGCCCGGTGTGAGCCAGCCTGCGGTCAGGGCGTACCCGCCGACCGCGACGACGCTCAGGTGCAGCAGTGGTGCCACGGCGGAGGTGCGCGCGCTCGCCCGGGCCAGCAGCTCCCAACTCCGCCGGCCGTGCCGGCCCAGCTCGGGCAGCGCCGCCAGCACGCGGTCCTCCTCGCGGTGGACGGTGGCGGCGGCGGCAATGGTCCGGGCGCCGGTCAGCGACTCCAGCAGCCGGCCGGCGATGGTGCCGAGGACCCGTTGGTACCCGGCGGTCGCGGCCGAGGCGTCGGCCACGAAGGCGCGCATGAGGACGGCGAGCAGGACGAGACCGACGAGCAGTGTGATTCCGAGGACCGGTTCCATGATGGTGAGCGCGACGACGCTGCCGAGCGGTGGAAGCACCGCCACGACGGCCAGCACCACGGCGTTGCCGGCCTGCCCCGCGTCGGCGGCCTGGCCGACCAGCCGGCCGACGAGGTCACCCACCGGGTAGCGGCGGGTGGCGCGGACGTCCAGGGCGAACACGTGCCGCAGCAGGTGCCGGCGCAGCCCGGCGGTGGCGTGCGCCGCGCCGAAACCGCTGGCCAGGTCCGTGAGGGTGTCGACGCCGATGAGGACGACGACCAGGGCAGCGGCGGACACCGCCCACCAGCCGGAGCCCCCGCCGAGGGCGGCGTCGACGGCGCGGCCGAGGGCCGCGGGTAGCAACAGTTCGGCGGCCGCGCCGAGTAGCGCGACCGCCGCGAGTCCAAGAGTCCAGCCACCGCCGGCCCGGGCCGTCCGCCGCAGCAGCCGGTCCCCCGCGTCGAACGTTGGCATCGGTCCTCCCATTGCTACGCGGTCGCCCTGGGTGGGCACGTCTACCCACCCAGGGCAATCGCGTTCTGCGATGGATCAGTTGCAGGTCGTGACGGAGAGCGAGCTGTCGCCGCAGAGCAGCAGGCTCGCCCGGCTACCGCCACCCGTGCGGTCGGCCGGAGCCATCTCCAGGCCCTGGAGGTCCAGAAGCGCCATGTCGTTCACCTCCCTTCCATCCGTTCGTCGATCCTGTCGCCCTCGCTGTCGCGAGGGAGTCTCTTCGCGCCCGCAAGCGGCGCGAGGAAGGGCAGCACCGGCGGGCGGTCGTGCCGCGCGCAGGCCAGCGCGAAGAGCACGCCGGCGGTGCCGGTGCCGAAGTCCATGGAGAGCCGCAGCAACTGCTCACCGGGGAACGCGAGTCCCTCCCGGTACGGCAGCGCGTGCCAGCTCAGTCGGTCCACCTGCGCGCCGAGTTCCCGGCGGTCGGCGTCGTCGGTCGAGGCGGCGAGGTACGCGATGATGCCGGCCCGGCCGGCGAAGAGCCCGGACTGTGCGTAGAACGGTGACCGCGCCGCGCGGCGGATTCCCGCGCTCGCCTCGGCGAACCGTTCGTCGGCGCGGTGCCGCAGGTACTGGTCGAGGACCAGCCCGATACCGACGCTGCCATGCGCCAGGTACGGCATGGTCCGCCAGCCCTCGTTGACCTCCAGGGCACCGTCCGGGCGCAGCACACACCGGCGCAGATCCTGGCGCAGCGCCGTGGCGGCGTGCGTCAGCAGCTCGTTGTCACCGCTGAGCTCGAAGAGCCGCAGCAGCATCAGCGCCGGTCCGGTTCGGCCGCGCAGCAGCCCGGCGTACGGGTTTCGTCCCCCGCTGACGTCCGGTCCCGGGTCGTCGGCCAACTGCCCGATCACTCGCTCGGCGACTCGCCACGCGGCGTCGTGCAGCGACACTTCCCCGGTACGCGCGGCCATCTCGGCCAGGTTCAGGGCGATCCCGGACAACCCGTTCGCCAGGCTGTGGTCCAGCCCGTCCAGGGGTTCGCGCAGGCAGATGTCGACGACGTCCAGCGCGTCCTGCCGACGTCCGAGGTGTTCGAGGGCGTAGGCGACGCCGTGCAGCCCGTCGTAGAAGCCGCAGCGGGTCCCGGATGGTGGCGCTGTCGCCCGCCGCACCAGCCAGTCCTCGTGCTCGGGCCACCGCCCGGCGCCGCTCCGATCGAGCGCGTACAGCACTCCCGCCGCCCCGTGGGCGAGGTTGAGGCCGCCGCTGCGGAACTGCTCGATGTCACCGGGGAAGAGCCGGTCGTCGCGCTCGGGAGTGGCGCTGGCCCGGATCGCGGTGACCAGTAGGTCCCGCGTGGCGGGCCAGTCGTCGGCGCGCAGGGTGCCGCTCGGGTCCGCGGCGACCTGGCGGCCACCGGTGATCTCCTCGACCGCGGGGTCGAGGAAGGACCTGGGCACCGGGAAGTTCGCGGCGATGATGTCGGCCAGGTGCGTCACCTTCGCCGGTGCGAGCCGGACCAACTGGGTCAGCGGCAGGAACAGCGCCAACCGCAGGCACGCCAGGGCGTACCTGTCGACAGCCGGTCCGGTCCGGTCGCGCGGGGCGGCGAAGCCCTGGTTGCGCAGCCCGGGTCGGCGGTGCCCGGCGATCGGGGCGGCCACCTCGAAGTCGACGAGGGCGACCTGGTCGTCCGGCCGGATCATGATGTTGAACAGGTGCAGGTCCCCGTAGACCAGGCCGCGCTCGTGGATCGCCGCGATGACGGTCTCGACCTGTTCGTAGGTCTGCCGGGCCCAGCGGGCGTACTCCGCCCGGTCGTCGTCTGTCGCGTCGGCGTCGATCAGCGGGTACCTGTCGACAAGCACCTTGTTCAGCGGTCGGCCCTCGATGAACTCGAGCGCGAGGAAGTGGTGCTCGCCCAGGACGAACTCGTCGTGCACCAGTGGCACCTGCGGCAGGTCGGCGAGTTGCCGCAGGGCCTCCGCCTCGCGGGCCAGCCGGGCGACGGCGTCGGTGCCGTCCGCGTCCAGGCCGGCGTGCGGCCGGGCCTCCTTCAGCACCACCTCGGTGTCGGTACGCAGGTCCCGGCCCACGTACAGCCCACCGCCGTTGGAAAAGTGGATCACCCGCTCGATCCGGTACGGCACCTCGTTGGTGCTTGTCGCGCTGCGGGCGGCCAGGTGCGGGCTGAGGAAGTCGGGCAGGGTGATCCAGGACGGTACGTGGAAGACGGGCTCGCGGCGGTCCGGCACCAGCGTGCCGGACTCATCCTCGATCGCCGCCACCACCTGGCCGTCGGGCGAGTGGCAGTAGCGGGCGGCGAAGCCGCCGTAGCGCACGTGCACCGGGCCGTTGCCGTAGCGGAGGTCACTGAGGATGTACGGCCCGGTCTCGCCGGTGAGTAGTTCGTCGAGCTCCTTGCAGGCCAGCTCCAGCTCCGCGTCGTCGCGGGGGTAGACAGTGATGAACTTGCCACTGGCGGCCCGGGCGGCGTACTTGGAGTTGCGCAGCAGCAGCGTGCGCGGCCCGCTGAGGAACTTGAAGGACAGGCCGCGGGGGACGCAGTAGTCCCAGACGGCGTCCAGCACCCGCTCGGCGTTCGCCAGCCCCGCCGACACGTGGATCTTCCAGCCCTGCTGCGGCAACGAACCGCCGTCGGGTGCGTAGATCAGCCAGTCGTCGAGCGGCTCACGGCGCCAGCCGGTCGGCAGCGGCCGTTCGGCGGCCGGGAAGACCGGCTGTGCCGTGGCGCTGCCGAGCGAATCGTAGAACAGCGGATCCGCGGCGCAGTAGCTGTCGTAGCGTTCGTCCACTGTCCCGCCGCCCCTTCCGATTCGGCCGGCTGGTGTTCCGGCGTTGAATCGAGTCTCGCCGACGGGACGGGGCGGCCCCCAGTGCAGATAGTCACGGCGTTCGATGTAGGCCGCACGGGCGGTCATGACAATAGTCAGGCGTACACCATGCGATAACCACTTGGCGACCCGGTCACGCCGAGCGGTCACCCGCTCACTGACCTGCTGGTTCTTGACCTTCGGTGGGGGCAGAACTTAGACTCCCGTCGTTGTTAGCGTTAACAGTTATGTCATTCGATCGACATCGAATGGTCATCGCCACCGGGATCCCGTCGCCCGGCGGCGACGCAGCAGACCGGTGCCGACCGGGCCGAGGCAACCGCGAAGGCGCGTACCACCACCAGCCAGGAGGACGCAACATGACGCAGGATCAGCACGAGCCGGTGAGCGGCGAGCGAAAATTGGTGAGCCGCAGAGCCGTCCTGACGACCCTGGGGGCCGTACCCGTCGCGACGGTCGCGGCGGTCGTGGGCGCCACGGAAGCCTCCGCGGCGGCGGCGAACATCAATCCGTCGTCGCCGCGACAGACGATCCGAGGCTTCGGCGCGATGGCCCACGCGGCCTGGATCGGCGACCTGACCGCCGCCCAGCGGGACACGGCGTTCGGCACCGGCGAGGGCCGGCTGGGATTCTCCCTGCTGCGGATCCCCGTCGGCGAGAACCAGGCGGACTGGAGCGCGGACCTGGCGACGGCGAGGCGCGCCGTCGAACTCGGAGTCACCGTCTTCGCGTCGCCGTGGAATCCCCCCGCCAGCATGATCGAGACCTTCACCCGTGGTAGCCAGACCAACGCGAGACGCCTGCGATACAGCTCCTACGGCGCGTACGCCCAGCACCTGAACGACTTCACCACGCACCTGCGGAACAACGGGGTCAACCTGTACGCCATCTCGGTGCAGAACGAGCCCGACTACGCGGCGGAGTGGACGTGGTGGACGTCCACCGAGATGCTCCGGTTCCTGAAGGAGAACGCCGGCTCGATCAGCACCAGGGTCATCGCCCCCGAGTCCTTCCAGTACGTGAAGTCCGTGTCGGACCCGATCCTCAACGACGCCACCGCGCTGGCCAACGTGGACATCATCGGGGCGCACCTCTACGGCACCTCGTACTCGAACTTCGCCTACCCCCTGTTCAAGCAGAAGGGCGCGGGCAAGGAACTCTGGATGACGGAGGTCTACTACCCCAACAGCAACACGAACTCGGGGGACGCCTGGCCCGAGGCGCTCGACGTGGGTGAGCACATCCACCGCGCCATGGTCGACGCCGAGTTCCAGGCGTACGTCTGGTGGTATCTGCGGCGCAGCTACGGCCCCATGCGCGAGGACGGCCAGATCAGCAAGCGCGGGGCCATGATGGCGCACTTCGCCAGGTTCGTCCGCCCCGGATACGTGCGGATCGACGCGACGGCGAACCCGGCGTCGAACGTCTACGTCTCGGCGTACCGGGGCGGCGACACCGTCGTGATCGTCGCCGTCAACAAGAACACCTCGGCGGTGAGCCAGCAGTTCACCCTGTCGAACACCACAGCGTCCGGCAGTGTCGCGAACTGGCTGACCGACGGGAGCAGGACCGTCGCGCCCCAGGGCGCGCTCACCATGTCGAACGGCTCCCTCACCGTCACGCTCCCCGCCCGCAGCGTCATGACCTTCGTGACAAGCGTGAGCGGCGGCACCAGCACCGGGGACACCTACAAGCTGGTGAACAACGACACCGGCCTGGTGCTCGGCGTGCAGAACATGTCCACCGCCGACGGTGGTCTGGCCGTGGTGTGGGGCGACAGCGGCACCGCCGACCACAACTGGGTCCGGATCACCGACGGCAGCGCGGTGCGGTTCCGCAACGCCAACAGCGGCAAGGTCCTCGGCGTCGAGAACATGTCCACCGCCGACAACGCCCGCGTCCTGCAGTGGGCCGACAACGGCACCGCCGACCACCGCTGGACGCTGGTGGCCAACAGCGACGGCTCCTACCGGATCCGCAACGTCAACAGCGGCAAGGTGCTCGCCATCCTCAACGGCTCCAGCACCTGGGGCGCCCAGGCCGTCCAGTACACCGACAACGGCAGCACCAGGAACAACTGGCGGCTGGTCCAGGTCGGCTGACCGCCCGGCGTGCGGCTCCGGGCCGACCACACACTGTCGACCCGGAGCCGTACCAGCGCCTGTCCCGCACGCTGCGGTCGGACCGCGTCAGCCCAGGTACTTCTCCCACGGGCCGGTGATCGCCAGGGTGAGGCCCGGGTCCTGCATGTTGACGAAGAGGACCTTGCCGTCGGCGCTGAAGGTCGGCCCGCAGAACTCCGAATCGTTCAGCTGGTTGCGGGCGATCGCGTACGTCGGCCCGCCCGGAGTCGCACTGAGCACGTGGGAGGCCCCGGTGCCGTCCTCGGCGAGCACCAGGCTGCCCCACGGGGTGACGGAGACGTTGTCCGGGCCGTCGAAGGTGAGGTCGTTGTACTTGACCGCCGTGCCCTCCTCCGACGCCGTCTGGTGCGGGAAGTACGTCACCAACTGGATGGTCTCGGTCCGGAAGTTGTAGAACCAGACCATGCCGTCGTGCGGCGCGGCGTCGGCCGGCAGGTCACCGTCGTCCCAGGCGTAGGAGTTGACCACGTACACGCCCTCGTCGGTGCTCCACACGCCTTCGAACTTGCGGCCCCGGGTGACCTGACCGTCGGCGAACTGCTCACGCACTGACGTGTGCCGCGCGTCGCGGTCCGGCACCTCGATCCACCGCACCGGGAAGGGGCGGCCCAACTGGGCGGAGGTCAGGTAGGCGACGTCCGGCAGCACCGAGCCGTCGTCCATGATGATCTGCATCGCGGCGAGGACACCGGCGTTCGGCGCGAGGCGGGTGAGCACGCCGGGACCGAGCTTGACCCCACGGGGCGCGGACCAGCGGTAGAAGAGGCCGTTGGGCTCGTCGGCGTCCTCGGAGAGGTAGATGGCGGTGCGGTCCTTGTCGACCGCCAGGGCCTCGTGCGAGTAGCGGCCCAGGCACTTGATCGGCTTCGGGTCCGCGCTGCCGTCGGCCCAGACCTCGAAGACGTACCCGTGGTCCTTCTGGTAGACGCCGGACCGGTCGCCCTCTTCCCACTCGTCGCCGGCCCGGTCCTCGGTCTCCTCGCAGGTGAGCCAGGTGCCCCAGGGGGTCGGCCCGCCGGCGCAGTTGGAGATGGTGCCGGAGAGGGCGACGAACTCGCCCAGGTTACGGCCCGCGCGGTCGGTCTTGATCACGGTGCAACCGCCCGCGTCGACGGCGCCCGCGTCGTACACCGTGCCCTTGACGTGCGGTACGCCGAACTCGGCGCCCGGGTCGATCTCGTGGTTCTGGATCAGGGTGTAACGGCCCTGGCCGGCGTCGTAGACGGCCATGCCGTCGTGGTCCGACGGCGTGACGCCCTGGCCACGGTCCAGGCGGGTGACGCCGGTCCGGGTCACCACCGTGTAGTTGAAGCCCTCCGGCAGGGCCAGGATCCCCTTGGGGTCGTCCACGAGCGGCGGGAAGGGCACGGGCCCGGTCGTGACCGGCGGGTGCGGCCGGCCGGGGCTGGCCTGAGCGAGGGACGGCAGCCCGCCGGCGACGGCAAGGCCCACGCCGGCGGCGGCGCCGCCCGCGAGGAAGGTACGACGGGAGGAAGGCACTCGAATCAGCTCCTGGTCAGGGTATGTGCGACGGCTGACAGCCAACTCCTGCGTGCGGACACCGACACGTCCCCTGAGGGTTCGAAAGGTGACATCGGAGTTAAGAATCAGCGCCGCTCACCCGTCGCGGAGCCGGTATTCGGTGCGTGCTACGCCTTCCAGTCCTCGACCCCGGTGAGCGGAACGGGTGCGGGCCGCTCCACCACCGTCGTCAGCTCGATCCGGTGGCCCTCGGCCGCCGACCGGAGCAGGGCGGTCATCGTCTCCAGGACGTGCAGCCCGACGTCGCCGCCGGCGCGCGCCGGACGCTGCCCGTCGGCCCTGACCAGGTCGAGCAGGCCGATGCCGCGCGACGACCCGGCGTAGCCGGCCTGCGGTTCGAGTACGCGCCATTCGGTGCCGCCGAGCGCGAAGAGGCGGACCTCTCCGTCGAAGTAGTTCGGGTCGGGTACGGCGAGCGTGCCGGTCTCCCCTCGTACCTCGATCGGCGCGGCCGTCGTCGCGACCCCGTCGAAGCTCGTGGTGATGGTGGAGAGAGCGCCGTTGGCGTGTTCGAGCACACCGGTGACGTGGGTGTCCACCTCCACCGGGATCCGCTCGCCGACACGTGGACCCGAGCCGATGACGCGCTCGTCGCGCAGCCGGGTGGCGGCTCCGACCACCGCGCGAACCGGTCCGAGCAGGTGGATGAGCGCCGAGATGTAGTACGGCCCCATGTCCAGCAACGGGCCGCCGCCCGGGGCGTAGTAGAAGTCGGGGTTGGGATGCCAGCGCTCGTGCCCCGCGGTGACCATGACCGCCGACGCGGACATCGGGCGTCCGATGAGCCCGTCGTCGATCGCCGCCCGCGCCGTCTGCGTGCCAGTGCCCAGCACGGTGTCCGGCGCGCACCCGACGCGCACGCCGGCCGATGCGGCCCGGTCGATGATCGTGCGGCCGTCCGGGAACGTGACGGCGAGTGGCTTCTCGACGTAGACGTTCTTGCCGGCCTCGATCGCGGCCAGCGAGATGTCGGCGTGCGCCGCGGGGATCGTGAGGTTGAGGACCGTCTGTACGTCCGGCCGGGCGAGCAGCCGCTCGACGCTCGTCGCCTCGGCGCCGGGAATGGTGGCGGCTACCGCGGCCGACCGGGCGTCGTCGAGGTCGGCCAGCGCGGCGATCCGCACCGCGGGGTGGTCGGCGAGGGTTTCCAGGTAGGCGCGGGAGATGACCCCGAGACCTACGACGCCGATGCCGTGCGGGTCGCCCACACCATCCCCCTCTCGATGACGGTACGCACGCTCGCGTGCTCCAACACGTCCACGCTGTGTCCCGGGGTCGTCACGACGATGCGCCCGGCGCCCCAGAGCCGGGTCCAGATCGCCGGTGAGGTGACCGGCCGGTGCCAGGGGTGCCAGGCCTGCGTGGGGTGGGTCGTCACGGCCAGGACGTCGATCAGGTCGTCGTGCAGCACCCAGTACTGTTCGGTGACCAGGTCGAAGTCCTCGACGCCCGCGGTGATCGGATGCTCCCGGCCGAGGTCGGTGACGCGCACCGTGTGCGGCAGGAAGTTGTCCTCCGCGCCACCGTGCCGCTCGCAGGGCTCCTTGCCCGGATGGGTCGCGAACTGGCCACCCACCAGATGCAGGTATTCCGAGGACGCGCGGAACGAGTCCACGATGCCGCCGTGCCAACCGGTGAAGCCCGTGCCGGCGCGGACCGCCGCGCTCAGGCCCGCCACCTGGTCCGCGGTGATCTGCGACATCGTCATGCACTGCACGACGAGGTCGGTGTCGGCCATCTCGGCGGCGTCGGCGTAGATCTCCGTCGACTCCTCGACCCGTACGGCATAGCCGCCGCGTTCGAGGAAGGGGATGAACAACTGTGTCGCTTCGACCGGCTGGTGCCCCTCCCAGCCGCCCCGAACCACCAATGCCCTGCGCTGCGCCACCCTCGCTCCCTTCCCACGGCCCGTCGCCACCGGCCTGACCGTTCCCGACCCGGCGACGTACCGCCGATACCCGTGCCTGTCGGGCACCGAAACCGTACCTGTGGTCGCCGACCAAAGCCGACCTTGGCCGGGTTCGGATTCCACAGTGCCCGCTACGCGGGACGGCCCGCACACCCGGTGCTCGGGGTGTGCGGGCCGTACCGGTGATCAGTCGGGACGACCGTCAGACGACGGTGCGCGACCACTGCTGGTTGGCGCCGGTGTTGCACGTGTACTGCTTGAGGACCACGCCGTCCGCTGTCGACGCGGCCGGTACGTCCACGCACTTGTTGCTGTGTCGGGCCCGGAGCTGGAAGTAGCTGCCGTTGGCGACCATCTGGAACTGCTGGTTCGTGCCGGTGCCGCAGGTGTACTGAACGAGCTCCGCGCCGTCGGCGGTCGACGCGCTCACCACATCGAGACACTTTCCGCTGTGCCGGCTGATGATGCGCCAGTAGCCGCTGCCGGCGTCCTGGAACTGCCACTGCTGCCAGGCACTCCCCCCGTACGTGTACTGGCCGACGCGCGCACCGTTGTCGGTGTTCGGTTGCTGGACGTCCATGGCCTTGCCGCTGTGCCGCACGGTCAGCCGGTAGAACGTTCCCGTCGACGGCGGGGGCGTCGTCGGGTCGCCACCGCCGATGGTGTCGCCCCAGCCGTAGCGGATCCGGTCCGCGCCGGAGGTGTTGCGGACGGTCAGGTTGAGGTCGGTGCCGCTGCCGCTGAGGGCGTACATCGAGTACCAGTCGTAGCCGATGGTGCCGGTCTTGCCGCCGAGGGCCGGCCAGTAGGTGCCGCCCATCTGGTTGTCGCGCATGACCTGGGCCATGGCCCGGATGTAGCGCACGAAGTTGTCGGTGCTGCCCGCGTCGGCGTAGTTGCGGCCGTCGTTCATCGGTGCGCCGAACTCGGTGGCGACCGCGCGGGAGGCGCAGTTGCCGAGGCGGACCTGGATGTGGCTGCGGAAGGCGTCGTAGGTCATCGCGCCGTAGAAGAAGGCGTAGTAGTGGAAGGACAGCAGTGTCGCGTTGAAGCGGCTGTCGGTGCAGATGTCACGCAGGTCCTGGCTGAAGCCGGTGCCACCGATGAGCACCCGGCCGGGCACCGCCGAGGGGTGGGAGCTGAGCCAGTTGGCCGCGACGTTGCGCCACTCCGTCGAGCTGTAGCCGTGCGGCTCGTTCATCGGCTCGAAGTAGACGTTGGGGTTCGAGCCGTAGTTGTTGATCACAGTCGACCACATCGCGTTCCACGCGGCGAGGTTCGTGATGCGGCCACCGGAGGCGGCGCCGTCCTCCCAGTAGGCGAGGATGACTTTGAACCCGCGCTCGGTGGCGGCGTCGATGGCGCCCCGGTACGCCTCCCACCACGCCGTCCCCACCGTGTGCGTGTTGATCGGCAGCCGGACGGTGTTGACCCCCATGGTGGAGGCCATGTCGTCGTACAGGGCGTTGGCCTTGGCGCGAACCGTGGCGTTGCTGTCCGACGAGCTCAGACCCTGCACGACGAGCGGGCTGGTCTTGAAGTTGTCACCCAGCATGGCCCAGTTCATGCCGCGGAACTGGTTGGTGGCGGCGGTGGCCGGCGACGACGCGACGACGAAGCCAACCGTCGCCGTCATCGCGGTCACCAGGGCGATCACTATCCGGCGCATCGACCGGCTGATCCGTTTCATGAGCTGTCCAATCGTTAGTTCTTGCCTCTCCGGGTTCGACGGGTACGGAGAGTTCAGCTGGTCACGCGGAAGGTGGCGTCGGCGCGGCTCTGCGCGTCGGTGACCGGGTCGAGCCGGAGCAGGTAGCTGTAGTGCCGGACGTAGCGGTCCGGGTGGCTGTAGGACTGGAACGACGTCCACGACGAGTCAGCCAGGCCGGCGACCCGCCGGAAGGTGGCGTCGGCCGCGAAGGTGGCAGTGCCGTCGTTGGCCTCCAGCCGGAAGTCGAACCCGTAGTGGCGCAGGTAGTAGCCCGGGTAGTTGACCGACTGGAGGGAGACCGTGCCGGAGCCGACCAGGCCGGGTACCAGTCGCCACTGGCCGTCCTGGGCCGGGCTGACGTTCGGGTCGATGCGGACGTCGTAGTCGTAGTGCCGCACGTACCGGTCCTGGAAGTTGTACGACTGGATCCGGTTGACAGCGGTGGCGGGCCAGCGGGCGAGCACCCGGTTCTGTTCGGCGGCGGTCAGGTTGAGGATCGTTCCGTGCCGCTTCTTGGTGCCACCCATCGCGTACGAGCCGGACGCCGGCAGCCGGTAGCTGCCCGGGCTCGACGGGTTGGTGGTCAGGACGGGCAGGTAGCCGCGCCCGGAGGCGTACTGGTCGAGGTAGAGCACCCACTCGTTGCGGGCGTTGAACCTCATCCACATCGGGCCCTCGACCTGGGAGCCGGTCAACCCGATGCCGGACAGGTTCCCGAGGCTGGTCCAGGTGCCGAGGATCGAGTTGCTGCCCTCGATGGCGATCTGGCCGTCCCGGGAGGCACGGACGTAGCGGTAGCCGCCGACGCCGGAGGGCACCTCGACGATCTGGGTGTCGATGATCTCCTGGCTGCCCGGTCGGTTGATGTAGACCTGCGGTGTGGTGACGCTGCGGAAGTTCGTCGTGCGCGCGGAGTAGATGCGGTGCTTCGTCGCGCCGTTGAGCGGGACGTTCGTCGCCCAGTAGAGGACGTAGTCGCCGGTGTCCGGGTTCCAGATCGCCTCCGGCGCCCAGGCGTTGCGTCCGTCCGGGATCGCGCCGGCGACGTTCAGCAACCACGGCGCGGACCAGTTGACCAGGTCGGTGGACTCCCACACGACGAGGTTGCGGCTGCCGTTGTTGATCGCGGTCGACCAGTCCTGGCCGCAGGCGATGCACAGGTCCGTGGCGATGATCCAGTACCGGTCACCGTTCGGCGAGCGGACCAGTGCGGGGTCGCGGACGCCGCGGGTGCCGACGGTGGAGCGCAGGACGAGCCCACCGTTGTTGAGGTCGGTCCAGCGCAGGCCGTCGGTGCTGTGGGCGAGGTAGATCTGCTGGTCGGTGGACGACTCACCGGTGAAGTGCGCCATCAGGTAGCCGACGGTCGGGTCGATCGCCGCGGCCTCCTTCGGTGTCGCCCCCGACCAGGTGGTGAACAGCAGGCAGGCGGCCACCGCAACCGCGCCGAGCCGCGCGAGGACTCTCGACATGGGTCTTTCTCCTTCGCGGAGGGGCATCCGGGTCAGCTAGAGCGTCGGTACGACGGGACGGATGGTGGCGTCGGTGTTGAACTCCATCCGGTCGATGGCGGTCTCCCGGTTGGTGCCGTTGCCGGCCGGCACGGCGAACCGGTGGTAGGCGATGTACCAGGTGTCGCTGCCGGGCGCCCGAACCACGGAGTGGTGGCCGGTGCCCTTGATGCCGACCTCGAGTCGCTTCTGCAACACGACACCGCGCCTGGTCCACGGGCCGAGGGGCGACGGACCGGTGGCGTACGCGACCCGGTAGTCCTCACTGCGCGTGTCGTTCTCCGACCACATGAAGTAGTACTGGCCGTTGCGCTTGAAGACGAACGGCGCCTCGTTGTACCCGGAGGGCGTGCTGACCCGCACCTGCGCGGCGTCGAAGGAGATCATGTCGCTGTTCAGTCGCACGGCCCGCGCGACGCCCTGCCCCCAGTACAGGTAGGACTGCCCGTCGTCGTCGGTGAACACCATCGGGTCGATCGCCTGCCCACCGGAGAACTGGTCGCTGCGGACGAGCGGCCGGCCCAGCGCGTCGCGGAACGGCCCGGTGGGGCTGTCGGCCACTGCCACACCGAGTTGTTTGGCGGTGTTGCCGCTGGCCGCGCCACCGCTGAAGTACAGGTAGTAGCGGCCGTTGGCGCTGGCCACCGCGGGCGCCCAGGCCGAGTTGTCCGCCCAGGACACGTCCGGGCCGTGGTCGAGGATCACCCCGTGGTCGGTCCAGTTGACCAGGTCGGTGGAGGAGAACGCCTTGTAGTAGGTGCCGGCCCAGCTCGCGTAGCCGTCCGTTGTCGGGTACAGGTAGTAGCGCCCGTTGAACACGGCGAGGTGCGGGTCGGCGAAGAGGCCCGGAAGCACCGGACCCTTTGTGGTCTTGGGCGCCCACGGCGCGACGAGGCGGAAAGAGCTGTCCGCCCGGAACGCGGCAGTGTCCTGGTAGGCGTCGAGCCACAGCGCGAAGTCGCGGTGCCGGATCCGCCGGTTCGGATAGTTGTACGAGGCCAGCGCCACCGATCCGGAGACCGAGCCGTCGACCGCGCAGAAGGTGGCGTCGGCCCGGAACCCCGCGTCACCGGCGTTGCTGTCGATCCGGAGCCGGTAGTCGCGGTGCCGCAGGAACAGGCCCGTCTTGGTCTGGAACGAGTAGCAGGCGGGCGATGCCAGACCGTTGACCGCGGTGAAGGTGGCGTCGAGCTTGACCTGGTTGGCGCTGCTGGCGGTCACCGGGTCGAGCTGCCCGAGATAGTCGATGTGCCGCACGTACCGTCCGGTCTGGTTGACCGCCTCCAGCGAGACGGCGCCGGTCGGCAGCGTGGCGGCCTGCGCCGGCCCGTCGGCGACCACCAGGACAGCCGCGGCGGCCACGGCGGAGAGCGCGAGAATCCGGATGCCGACGTACCCGTTGGTCCCGTAGCGCAGCCGCCACCGGCTGTCCGCCCTGCCCGTGTCGGCCCAGCGTGGGGTGGCCGCGCCGTCCGGTGACGACGCCGGCCCGGTGGTCGATGCCGCTGGTGTTCGCCTTGGAACCACGGTCACGACTCCCCTTCCGGAATGTTAGCGTTAACAAGATCAACACTTGCGTGGCTCGGGGTCTTCGTGGGTTTGGCCGGCGGGCAACGTGCCGCACGCGTCGCCACGCGGTACAGGCACAATGTGTTCTGCTCGTTAAGTTCGCGTTGCGTGACAGTGTTAGCGATCGCATCTGTGAGTGTCAAGGATCGACGGCTCTCGTTCGCCTTGATCCCGCCACCACGGCCGGCGCTATCGTTCGGACATGGTGCTCACGTCATCCGATGCCATCGGGGCCGCCTTCCTCGCGGACGAGCCAGCCGACGGCGTCGACCTCAGCCTGTTCGGACAGTTCACGGGCTCCTGGGCACTGGACTGCACCGAGTACGACCCCGACGGGTCCTCGGCCGTTCGACGAGGCGAGTGGCATTTCGGGTACGCGTTGGGCGGCCGGGCCACCACCGACATCTGGATCCTGCCCGGCGTCGAACACGGCGTCAGCGTGCGATTCCCCGATCCCACAGCCGGTGCGGAGGTCTGGCGCTCGACGTGGGTGGGACCGGGACGGCATCGGACACACACCTTCCTGGCAGCACGCGTCGGCGACCAGATCGTGCTCGACGGCGACGACCTCCGCTGGACCTTCTCCGACATTCAGGCAGACGAGTTCCGCTGGCGCAACGAGGCACGACAGCCCGATGGCACGTGGCGACTCGACCAGACGTTCCGGGTGTGGCGGCAGACCTGATCTCCGCACCCGGAGCCCGTTCCGCCGCAGGCCGGGGTCACCACGCCGGCGCGCGGAGGTTGGCGAGTGTTCGTAGACTGACCAGCAGTAACCAGCGATGTCGATCGTTATGGGTGGAGGCATGGTGCCTCGTCGTGGGCCAGGGTGGCTGTGGGCCGGGCGTGTCACGTTCGGTGTGATCGTCGCTGGGTTGGTGGCGTACCTGGTGGCGGTGGGTGTGGACAAGGCCGACAAGCTGGCCAGTGCCATCAGCGTGGTGGTGGCGCTCGTCGCGGTGGCCGCGCCGTACCTGCTGCCCGCCGCTGGATCAGGGGGTGCGTCGATGGTGGAGCCGGACCGGGTCGAGGACACGGGCGCGGCCCGCGCCACCGGCGGCGGGCAGGCGAACACGGGAGCGGACGTGGTCGGCACGGACCGTCCGGTGCAGGTCACCCGTTCCGGGGAGGCGACAGCGGATGGTCCGGGATCCGTGGCCAACACCGGTGTTCAGCGCCGGCCACGGCCGTGACCTCACCGCTTGATCCGCCCGCCGCGGCCACGGTCACCGAATCCGGTGCCGCGACGGCCGACCGGGCTGGTGTCGCCAACACCGGCGTCATCCACGGCGATGTCCGGCCCGAGTTCCACGAACATCGCCACTACCCGCCCACGGCGGTGACGTGGCCGGTCCAGGTAGGGCAGCCGCCGGCGTTGGCCTCGGCGTTCCAACCCCGGCGGGCGGTGCGGGAGAGGATCCAGGACGCGCGTGACCACGGGGCCGACGTGGTGTTGACCCAACACGACGTTCGGCCGGCCCGGACGCGTACCAGGGTCCTCGCCGGTGAGGGTGGGGTCGGCAAGTCGCAGTTGGCTGCGTGGTTCGCCCACCAGGCCCAGGAGGAGCGGACCGCGGATCTGGTGGTGTGGGTGCCCGCAGGCAGCCCCGAGCAGATCATCACCGGCTACGCGCGGGCGGCGCTGCGCGTCGGCGCACCGGGAGCCGACGGCACGGAACCGGCCGCCGACGCCACCGCCTTCTGCGAGTGGCTGTACACCACCGACCGGACCTGGCTGATCGTCCTGGACGACATCACGGACCCGGCCGACCTGGTCGGCTGGTGGCCGCCGCACCGACCGACCGGGTGGACGCTCGCGACGACCCGCCGCCGCGACGCGGCCCTGTCCACCGGCGGCCGCCAGAGCATCGACATCGGCGTGTACAGCCCGAGCGAGTCGCTGGCGTATCTGACCGACCGGCTCACCGACGCCGGGTGTCCCGGCCTGCTCGGCGCGAGCGCGTGCGACCTGGCCGCAGCCGTCGGGCACCTGCCCCTGGCGTTGTCCCACGCCACCGCCTACATGATCGACCAGGCGGTCGGGTGCGCGGACTATCTGGCCCGCTACGCCGCCGCCCGGATGGCAGAGGTGATGCCCGCCGGCAGCGACCCCGACGGCTACGGCCGGCCGGTGACTGTCACACTCCTGCTCGCCCTGGACGCCGCCGACCAGGCCAACCCGGTCGGGCTGGCCCGCCCGGCCCTGGCGCTGGCGGCGCTGCTCAGCCCCGACGGCCACCCCGACGAACTGTGGACGACCGCCGCGGTCACCGGCTACCTGTCCGACCAGGTCGGCCGGCCCGTCAGCGCCGACCAGTCCGGCATGGCCCTGCGGACGCTGCACCGGTACGGCCTGCTGACCCACACCCCCGCTAACGGTCCCCGCGCCGTGCGGGTCCACGCGCTTACCGCCCGCGCCAGCCGGGAAGTCAGCACGATCGACCCGGCCATCGTCGCCCACGCCGCCGCCGCGGCGCTGTTGCGGCTGTGGCCGGAACAAGACCACGCCATCACCGAGCTGGTCGACGCACTGCGTGCCAACACCAGCACCCTGGCCGGCCTCGCCGGTGACGTGCTGTGGCATCCCGAGGGGCATCCATTGCTGTACCGGGCCGGCGCCAGCCTCCTGCGGTCCGGGCTGTATACCCTCGCCGTCGACTACTGGCACCGCATCGTCGACGACGCGGTGCGGGTGCTGGGCGACGAACACCCCGACACGATCATCGCCCGGACCAACCTGGGCACCTCCTACCGCCAAGCAGGCCGCACCGGCGAGTCCATCACCATCCAAGAAGAGGTCGTCAACGACGCGGCGCGGGTAATGGGCGACGAACACCCATACACGATCAACGCCCGCGCCCACCTGGCCACCTCCTACCGCCAAGCAGGCCGCACCGACGAGGCCATCACCATCCAAGAAAAGGTCATCAACGACGCAGCACGGGTAATGGGCGACGAACACCCACACACGATCAACGCCCGCGCCAACGTGGCCGCCTGCTACCACCAGGCAGGCCGCACCGACGAGGCCATCACCATCGAGGAAGAGGTGCTCAACGACGCAGCACGGGTAATGGGCGACGAACACCCACACACGATCAACGCCCGCGCCAACCTGGCCACCTCCTACCGCCAAGCAGGCCGCACCGACGAGGCCATCACCATCCAAGAAAAGGTCGTCAACGACGCAGCACGGGTGATGGGCGAAGAACACCCACACACAATCATCGCCCGGGCCAACCTGGCCTCCTCCTACTGGCAAGCAGGCCGCACTGACGAGGCCATCACCATCGAGGAAAAGGTGCTCAACGACGCAGCACGGGTGATGGGCGAAGAACACCCACACACGATCATCGCCCGGGCCAACCTGGCCTCCTCCTACCGTCAGGCAGGCCGCACCGACGAGGCCATCCCCGTCATGGAGAAGGCGGTCAACGATGCGGTGCGGGTGCTGGGTGACGAACACCCGAACACCTTGACAGTGGTTGCCACAATGCGGGCCTGGAGGGACGAGGCTTAGTTCGATCTCGCGGGCGTGAGCCGTGACGTCGACAGGTGTCGACCCGAGCGATCGTGGCGTCAGGCGGTGGCGAGTCGGACCAGGAACTGGCAACCCTCCGGGGTGTTGTGCACCTCGACCCGACCGCCGTGCGCCTCCACCAGGCCATGGACGATGGCCAGGCCAAGCCCACCGGCAGCAACGCCCAGACCGACCGACTCGACCTGGCGGTCGTGAAGCACACCCGCTGCCACCCCGCTAGCCCGCGATACCGCGGAACGGCCGCCCTTCCTCGATGGTCGGCAAGGCCGCGATTCTGGCAGTCCAGCGGTCGATGTAGATGGCCAACCCGTCGGCGTTACGCGCCATGCTCAACCAGTCCCAGGCAACGTCGCGGATCTCCCGTTGGGCGATCAACTCGGCACCGTCGCCGTAGTCGAACGGGAAGCCGTCGACAATGTCTGACAGGTCGGCGTAGATGGGGTACAGCTTGTCGACACTCCGCACGAACACCTCGGGGTGCAGCTCGATCAATGCGCCCTTCAACTCCTCGATCACCGTCACCGGATCCTCTGCGCCCTTCAGCACCCGGTACATGTGCCCGTCGATGAGGTCGATCACGGCAGGCAGCGAAGAGGGCGCGGTGTCGGTCACGCTCGCATTGTCATCTGCCGTGCCACCCGTGTGGCATCTGCCCTCGGCGGCACAGAACGCTCCGGAAACTCGTGGCCGGCCGAAGGCGGGCGCCTCAGTTCTGGATGGAGAACATGGCTACGACACCGTTGTGGTCGGACGTGGTGCCACCGACGATGTCGTAGTCGGTCATCCACATCAGCTGGTATTCGGGCAGCCGCTTCCAGAAGTAGACGTAGTCGATGTGCCGGTTGCCGTGCGTCCCGGTGCCCTTCTCGCCGTAGAGGTTGTAGTTGGAGCGCAGGTTCGGCAGCTCGTTGGCCTCGAAGACCTGCCACGGGAACTTCGCGTACCCGTAGCTCCGGTCGGCGCTGAAGTCGACGTTGAGGTCCCCGCTCACGATCACCTGACCCTCGTCCTGCTTGTCGACCGCCAGGTCCTTGAGGCCCTGGAACTGCGCCTCGGCGCACCTGGTGCGCGGCAGGTCCTCGGGCCGGCCAGCGCTCTCGATGCCGGCCACCGCGTGGGCGTTGATGTGGGTCACGACGCGGCCGGTGGCCTTGTGCCGGTACGTGACCCAGTTGTTGTACCGCGCGGGCGGCACCTCGCCCGGGCCATTGGTGTCACAGACAAAGACGGAACCCTTGTCGAGCACCTCGAACATGCTCTTCTTGGCGATCAACGCCTCGCCAGCCTGGTTGGTCCCGCCCGGCGCGTACAACCACCAGCCGTTGTCGGCGGCCCAGCTCGTCAGGAACGCCTTGCGCGCACCGACCTCGTTGAGACCGACGAGGTCCGCCCTGGACGCGATCAGGTTCAGGTCGTGCACGAAATCGGCCTGACTCAGCCCGTAGTAGATGTTCAGCGTGGCCGCCTTGAAGCCCGCGCTCGCGGCAGCCGCCGGGGCCGCCGGCAGCAGGGCCGCCACCAGCGCGACAGCGCCCGCAAGGGCGCCCAGGGTGCGGGCCGACCAGTCCGTTGTCCTGCGCATGGATGCCCCTCCGCACAAGCCGCCGTCGGTGGCGGACAACGCACCCTATCGATTCGGGTCGACGCGACAACGAACGTCCGGTGACGAAGGGTCGACGGGCCTGAGTCGACAGGTGCCGGGTCACCGGCGCCCCCGGCGGTCGTGGTGGAGCTACGCGAACGTGAGGCCGTCGGACCTGGCGCGTTTGAGCTCGGAGAACGCCCGGCAGCCGGCGAGCAGACGGACGCCGTCGAAGACCCGCACAGCCTCCTCCCCCCGAGGGATCGCGTTCAGTACGGGACCGAAGAAGGCCACGTCGTCGACGACGACCGTCGGGGTACCGAGGTCCTCGCCCACCAGTTGCTGCGCGCGGGCGGTGCTGGCCCGCATCTGTGGGTCGACGTCGCTCCGATGGGCGGCGTCGGCCAGGTCGACGGGGAGGCCGGCCTCGGCCAGTGCCAGCGGGACGACGGTGTCGAAGTCCCTGTCGCCGGCGTCGTGGATCCGGCGGCCGAGCGCCGGGTACAGCCGGGCGAGGGCGGCGGAGCCGTGTTGCGCGGCCGCCGCCACGCACACCCGGGCCGGCCCCCACGCCCGGTCGTTGAATTCGCGGTACCAGGGCTCCAGGTCGCGGTGCTCGTTGATCACCGCGAGGCTCATCACCTCGAACCGCAGAGCGAGCGGCCGCATCGTCGCGACCTCCATGAGCCACCGGGAGGTGATCCAGGCGAACGGGCAGGACGGATCCACGTACGCCGTGACCACCGGAGTTGACGTACGAATCGATTTGTCTTCCACGGAAGGCAAGTTATCTTCCTTGGAAGGTAAGATGCAACAGTGAATGACGACCGGATCAGCGAAATCGTCGGCCAGTGGGGCCGAGAGCGACCAGACCTCGACCCCACTCCGTTGCTGATCATCGGCCGCATCCAACAGCTGGCCGCCGCACTCGAAGTGGCCCTGCGGCCGCCGTTCGCCGCAGCGGGCCTCGGCAACGGCGACTTCGACGTGCTCGCGGCGCTGCGCCGCGAGGGCCAGCCCTACACCCTCACCGCGGGCCAGTTGAGTCACCGGATGCTCGTGACCACCGGCGCGGTGACCAAACGGGTGGACCGACTGATCGCCCGCGGCCTGGTGTCCCGCTCGGTCTCCGCAGCCGACGCGCGCGGCAGAGTGGTTGGGCTGACTCCGGCCGGCGTGACGTTGACCGACCGGCTCATCGAGGAACATCTGGCCAACGAGGCGGCCATCCTCCATGGCCTCACCGACAGCGACCGCAGAACCCTTGAGCGCCTGCTCGCGGCGATGAATCGGACCCTGGACTCCGGAGATTCCGGACCTGGGGATGGGGGTCCGACCGGATGATGGCCTCGGTCGTGATCGGCCAGTTCGCCGAATACCATGCCGCCGTGGACGACACCACCGGCGGCGTACGCATCAGACGCGCCGGCCCGGCCGACGCGCCTGCCGTACTGGACATGCGCCCCCAGCCATCGCACGCGACCGGCTCCAGGACGCCCGACAACGCTCACCGGATCCTCGTCGCTGCTGGAGCCGCATGACGGAGAGGTCACCAGCCTCGTCGAGCTGACCGGAATACTGGTGCTACCCGCTAAGAGCGCTCTGCGGCGGCACCGGCAGGGGCATGCTCGCGGAGCATGGTCAGCAGCCCCGGAAAGCGTTGTTCCACGTCGTCGTAGCGGAGGGTGAGCAGCCGGCGGATGCCGTCGACTCGCGTGCGGATCAGGCCGGCTTCGCGCAGCACCTTGATGTGGTGCGACACCGTCGACTTGCCAATGGTGACGCCGGCCTCCCTGAGGATGTCGCTGCCGCATGTCCAGTCCCCGGCGGCGTCGAGGGCGCGCACGAGCGTGAGCCGTACCGGGTCGGCGAGCGCGCTGAGCACGACGTCGATCGTCACGGTCTCGATTGCGGGTTCGATCACCTCGGTCACGAGACGAAGCCTAGCCAGATCTTGCGGAGAGTACGACTCTCGTCGTACTGTTCGATCCTGCTCGAACGGTACGACGCAGATCGAACATTGGACGGATCATGAAGGCAATCATCTACCGCGACAACGGCGGCCCCGACGTTCTCCAGTTCGTCGAGCGTGACCGACCCGCGCCCGCACCCGGTGAAGTCCGCGTCCGGGTCGCCGTGTCCGGGGTCAACCCGACCGACTGGCAGGCCCGCTCCGGCACCGCCCACCGCAAACTGTTCCCCGAGATCACCCCGCACCTCGACGGCGCCGGCGTGGTCGACGCCGTCGGTGCCGGGGTCGACCCCGGCCGGGTCGGTCAGCGCGTCTGGCTGTTCATGGCCGCCGCCGGGCGGCCCACCGGCACCGCCGCCGAGTTCACAGTCGTACCCGCCGACCAGGCCGTGCCGCTGCCGGACGAGGCCGGTTTCGACGTCGGCGCCTCACTCGGCGTTCCCGCGCTCACCGCACACCGCGCCCTCACCGTCGCCGAGGACGGGCCACGCCGCCTGCGCCCCGGCGTACTCGACGGCAAGGTGGTGCTCGCCGCCGGCGGAGCCGGCGCGGTCGGGCACGCGGTGATCCAGCTCGCCCGATGGGCCGGCGCCACCGTGATCGCCACCGTCAGCGGACCGGAGAAGGCGAAGCTGGCCGCCGCGGCCGGAGCCCACCACACCGTCACCTACCGCGAGGGCGACCCAGCCGCCGCCATCCGTGCCATCGCCCCGGACGGCGTCGACATCGTCGCCGAGGTGGCGTTGGGCGCGAACCTGGCTCTGGACCTGGCCGTGCTGCGCACCCGCGGCACCATCGCCACGTACGCCAACGTGGGCGGACAGCCGGTCGCGCTGAACGTGGGCCAGCACATGGTGCTGAACACCCGCCTGCAGTTCCTGGTGCTCTACACGGCCGGCCCGCACGCCCGCGCCGCAGCCGTCGAGGACGTCGCCGCCGCGATCCGGGACGGCGCCCTACCGGTGGGCGAGGAACACGGCCTGCCACTGCTCCGCTTCCCGCTGCACCGCACCGCCGACGCTCATCGAGCGGTGGAAGCCGGCGCGGTCGGCAAGGTGCTTGTGGACGTCGCAGATACGACGATGTTCTCCTGGTAGCCGCTCTTGTCCGGGCCGGGTTCGCCTGCGTGGTCAGATCCGGCAAACAGTGTGGTCCGGCGAGGCTGGCAGCGGCGAGCGCATGAACGCCTCCGGTCGCAGTGTGGACCAGTTCCTACGGGCGTGGCGGCAGGTCGCCCGGCCGCTGTCGGGTCGGGTCGACGAGCACGCCTACTTCGGCATTGACGCACCCCGTGCGGCCGGACGTGTGCGAGCCACGGGCATCCGCTGGTACAACTTCGACCCCAAGGCGTATCTGGAATGCGGGATGGCCGGGGCACTGGGCGGCTGGAGCGAGGACGACGGCCTGCGGATGCCGGTTCCTGGCCCCGCCGTGCCGTTGGTGGACGAGCCGGAGCCAGGCGATCACGCAATCGATTCCCTCGGCTGGGACGATCTGGCGCAGCTTGCCCAGTGTGGGCAGGAGTACGAGTAGCAGACCGCGTCAGGCGGTGGCGAGCCGGACCATGAACTGGCAACCCTCCGGGGTGTTGCGCACCTCGACCCGACCGCCGTGCGCCTCCACCAGGCCGTGGACGATGGCCAGGCCGAGCCCGCCGGACGCCCCGCCGTCACCGGGGCCGGGCGTACGGGCCGGTTCGCCACGGAACGCGATGTCGAACAGCCGGGGTAGGTCGGCCGGGGGGATGCCGCCGCAGGTGTCGGCGACCGACAGCCAGGCGTGGTCCTCCTCGTGGCCGGCTTCGATGCGTACGGTGCCGTCCTCGGGGGTGTAGCGCACGGCGTTGAGCAGCAGGTTGGCGACGACCCGAGCCAGCTCCGGTTCGCTCGCGGCGACCGTCGGCCAGCCCGACTCGCTGGCGATCAGCTTGATCCGGCGGGCCTCGGCCAACGGGGTGGTGCTGGCCAGCGCGTCGGACACCACCTCGCCGAGCGGCACCGCCGTCAGCGACAACCGCAGCGCTCCCGCGTTGATTCGGGACAGCTCGAAGAGGTCGTCGACGAGTCGGGTCATCCGGTCGGTCTCCAGCCGGATCCGGCGGTGGTACTCCTCGACAGTGTCCGGATCGCGGACCACCCGGTCCTCCAGCGCCTCCGCCATGGCCCGCAGCCCGGCGAGCGGGGTACGCAGGTCGTGGGAGACCCACGCGACAAGGTCCCGTCGGCCCTTCTCCAGTTGCCGTTCCCGTTCCCGGGCCTGGTCGCGCCAGACCGCCGCGCGGGCCAGTCGACGGCCGAAGTGCCCGCCGACGGCGAGGCTGACCACCGCTGCCGCCGAGACGGTGATCAGCACCACCTCGAGGTCGTGGGCGGAGAGGAACATCGCCTCCGCGACCGCCAGCACCCCGACGGCGACGGCGACCACAGTGGTGGCGAGCAGCACGCTCAGGTGCACGGTGATCGAGCTGCGCCGGAGCGCGCGCAGCAGCAGCGCGCCGGCGAGCCCGACGCCCAGTGCCGCGCCGAGGGCGATCGCGAAGATCAGCAGCAGGTCAGGCATCGGCTGGCTCGTACCGGTAGCCGACGCCCCAGACGGTCACGATCCGCTGCGGATCGGCCGGTTTGTCCTCGATCTTCTCGCGCAGTCGGCGTACGTGCACGGTCACCGTGGAGTGGTCCCCGAAGTTCCAGCCCCAGACCTGCTCCAGGAGTTCGGCCCGGCTGAACACCCGGGACGGATGCCGCATGAGGTGGACGAGCAGGTCGAATTCGCGCAGCGTCAGCGCCAGGTCGGCACCGGCGAGGCGGGCGGTCCGGGAGGTGGTGTGCAGCACCAGGCTGCCGTCGGTGATCGCCTCGGGCCGCTCGGGTGGCGGCCCGCTGGCGGCGCGACGGAGCACCGAACGGACCCGGAGCACCAGTTCCCGGGGGGAGAAGGGCTTCGTCAGGTAGTCGTCCGCGCCGAGTTGCAGCCCGAGGATCCGGTCGGACTCGTCACCCCGCGCGGTCAGCATGATGATCGGGATGCCGTCGGGCCGGGCCCGCAACTCCCGGCACACCTGCAGGCCGTTGATCCGGGGCAGCATCAGGTCGAGCACGACCAGGTGCGGTGCCTGGCGAGCCACCGCCGCCAGCGCCTCCGCCCCGTCCCCGGCGTGGCTGACCTGGAAGCCGTCGTGTTCGAGGTATCGACAGATGACGTCGCTGACGGTCTGGTCGTCGTCGACCACCAGCACCCGCTGTGTCACGAACGTCCCCCGTTCCGGCCCGTCGACCTGTCCCCCGGCCTGTCCATCCGCCCAGCGTAGCCAGGCGCCGGGCACCGACCGCACCGGCGAAACCTAACGAGGTTCTTACGGCCGCGCGAGCTGGCCGCTGCCGGCGTACGCCGGGTCATACGGTGACCGGAATGCGGATACTTGTCACCGGTGCTGCCGGGTTCATCGGCTCCCACGTCGCCGACCTGCTCGACGAGGACGGGCACGAGGTGGTGGCCGTCGACGCGCTCCTACCGGAGGCGCACGGCGCGACGCCGCCGCCCTGGGCGCAGCGGCACGACCTCGTGGTCGGCGACGTGCGCGACGGCGAGCTGCTGACCCGGCTGCTCGCCGGGGTCGACGCGGTCTGCCACCAGGCGGCCATGGTCGGCCACGGCGTCGACCCGGCCGACGCCCCTCGGTACGCGGCGCACAACGACCTCGGCACTGCCACCCTGCTCGCCGCGATGCACGCCACCGGCGTACGCCGCCTGGTGCTGGCCAGCTCGATGGTGGTCTACGGCGAGGGCCGCTACCACTGCCCGGACCACGGGATCGTCCGGCCGGCCGGCCGCCGCGCCGCCGACCTGGCCGCGGGCCGGTACGAGCCGACCTGCCCCCACTGTGACAAGGCGCTCTCCCCCGGTCTCGTGCCCGAGGACGCGCCGCTGGAGCCGCACAGCACGTACGCCGCCACCAAGCTGGCCCAGGAACACCTCGCCGGCGCCTGGGCCCGGCAGTCCGGCGGATCGGTCTGGGCGCTGCGGTACCACAACGTCTACGGGCCGCGGATGCCCCGCGACACCCCGTACGCCGGGGTGGCGTCGATCTTCCGGTCGGCCCTGGCCGCCGGGCAACCGCCCCGGGTCCTGGAGGACGGCCGGCAGCGGCGCGACTTCGTGCACGTGAGCGACATCGCGGCGGCCAACGTGCTGGCCCTCACGACCCCGGCCCCGGAGCCCCTGGTGCCGGTGAACGTCTGCTCGGGTGAACCGCACACCGTCGGCGAGTTGGCCCAGGAGCTGGCTGCGGCGATGGGCGGGCCGGCACCGGTCACGGTCGGCGGCGGGCGGGTGGCGGACGTCCGGCACGTGGTGGCCGATCCGGCCCGCGCCGCCGGGCTGCTGGGTTTCACCGCCCGAGTCGGCTTCGCCGCCGGCATCGCGGACTTCACCACCGCGGTGATGCGGGAGCCGGCCTCGGTCAGGACACCGTCCACAGTAGGTGGTTGACGGCGAGGGCCGTGCCGGCCTGGGCCGCCAGCCACCACCGTCGGTGTCGGTCGGGCAGGTGCGCGGTGGCGACCAGCAGCCAGACCGCGAACGGTAGCCAGATCCGCTCCACCTCGGCCTTGCTGAGCCCGGACAGGTCCGCCGCGAGCACTGCCACCGCAGCCGCGACGGGCAACCACACAGTGGGTCCGGCGCTGGCGATCCGCTGCCGGAGGGCCGTCGCGAGCGGTGGTCGGATCGGTACGGCGGCCACCGCCCGCCGCAGCGCCGGCCCGACCACCGGCCCGGCCGAGAGCAGCAGGGCGGCAAGGTTCGCCCAGACCCAGTAGCCGTACGGGCGTTCCGCCGCCCAGCCCTGGTAGTAGCGACGTTCCACCAGGTGGTAGCCGTCCAGCCACCAGAAGCCGGCGAGGCTGAACCAGACGACAACGGCGGCGACGGCCGTCGCCGCGACCAGGAGCACGCCGAGGCGATCCCGTGCCCGCAGCAGCACCACTGTCACCGCGAGGATCCCGACCAGGACGAACCCGTACGACAGGTAGAGGGCGAAGCCGAGCAGCAGCCCGCCGAGTACGGCCCTGGGCCGGCCACCCACCGCCAGCAGCGCCAGCCCGGCGGCGATCACCGCGGCGAACATGCCGTCCGCGGACGCGCCCACCCAGACCGCACCCGGGAACAGGACCAGGAACGGCAACACCGCCCGAGCCGCGCCCTCGGCGCCGAGCGCCCGCAACGTCACAGGCACCGACACGCAGACCGTGGCGCCGAGCACCACACACGCGAGACCGGCGGCCGTCCCGCCACCCAGGCCGATCCGTTCCAGCCAGACGAAGAACAGCAGCGCTCCCGGTGGATGACCGGCGGTGTGGGTGGACCACGAGTCGGGCTGGAAGTCGAGGATCCGGTCGGCGAAACCGGACAGCATGGCGCCGACATCCGTCACCCGGGGCACCTCGTGCAGGTACTCGGCCTGCACGGTGAGCCGCTCGGTCAACCCGGCGGACCACCCGTCCACCAGGGCCAGCGACAGCGTCCAGAGCACCGCGGCGAGGTAGCCGACGACCAGCAGCCGTGACCACCGCGCGTCGGCGGCCCAGCGCGCGCCCCGCCAGACGATCAGCGCCGCGACGAGAAGCGCGGCGGGAGTGCCGGGGCCCAGATGCGGCTGCCACTCGGCGTAGAGCGGGGCGGCGTCGGCATGCAGCCGCACGCCCCGATGGTTGAGCAGCGCGCCGACGGTGACGGCGGCGGCGAGCAGTGCCACCTCGGCGCCGAGGACGGTCAGGTCGGCGGACCGGGGTCGTCCCGGCCGGGTCATCATGGTCATGGTGACGGCCGACGATACGACCTCCGACCAGGGATTCGACAGCGCACCGGTGGGACGTCAGGGACTCGTAAGATCCCTTGCCGCGTAAGCGATTCGTAAGGACACACAGCGGTCCGGACGGCCCGTGGCGGGCCTAGCGTCGCCGGTATGCACACAACGATCGACGTGGTGCTGCCGTGTCTGGACGAGGCGGCCGCACTGCCTGTCGTACTGAGCGGGCTGCCACCCGGCTACCGGGCCATCGTTGTCGACAACGGCTCCACCGACGGCTCGCCGGCCGTCGCCGCCGAGTACGGGGCCCGGGTCGTCCACGAGCCGAGGCGCGGATACGGCGCCGCCGTACACGCCGGTCTGCTGGCGGCGGACGCGGAGCTGGTCTGCGTCCTTGACGCGGACGGCTCGTTCGATCCGGCCGAGCTGCCCAGGCTCGTCGCGGCGCTGCTCGACGGGCGGGCGGATCTCGCCGTCGGACGGCGTCGGCCGGTCTCGGCGGACGCCTGGCCGTGGCACGCCCGGATGGGAAACGCGCTGGTCGCCGCGCTGCTGCGGCGTCGCGGTGTGCCGGTGTACGACATCAGCCCGATCCGGGTGGCCCGGCACGCGGCGCTGCTGGGCCTCGGCGTTCAGGACCGCGCGTTCGGTTATCCCCTGGAGTTGCTGCTGCGCGCCTCCGCGGCGGGCTGGCGGATTCTCGAGCTGGACGTCGCGTACGCGCCCCGGGCCGCCGGCACCAGGTCGAAGGTCTCCGGGTCGGTGCGGGGCACGGTGCGGGCGACCCGGGACTTCGCCGCAGTGTTGCGCGCCGGGGTCGGTGGTGGACGGTGAACGTCCTGCTCGTGGTCGCCAAGGCGCCGGTCGCCGGGCTGGCCAAGACGCGCCTCTGTCCACCGGCGCACCCCGCCCAGGCGGCCCGGGTCGCCGCGGCGGCGCTGTTGGACACCCTCGCGGCGGTACGCGCGACCGCGGCGACCATTCCCGTGCTGGCCCACACGGGCCGGTTCGCCGATGCCGAGTACCGCGCGGAGCTGACCACCGCGCTGGCGGGCTGGCACCTTCTTCCTCAGCGCGGCGACACGTTCGCCGACCGCCTCGCGAACGCGCACGCCGACACCGCAGCGGCCTTCCCCGGCCGACCGGTGCTGCAGATCGGCATGGACACGCCGCAGGTCCGGCCGGCCCTGCTCACCATCGCGCTGGAGTTGCTCACCGCACACGGGGCGGTGTTCGGGCCGGCGCTCGACGGCGGCTGGTGGGCCCTCGGGTTACGCGACCCGGCGTACGCGGGCGCGTTACGCGACGTGCCCATGTCGACCGACGACACCGGTCGCCGCACCCTCGCCGCTCTGCGGGAGCACGGCGTACGCCCGGCGATCCTGCCGGCGCAACGGGATGTCGACGACTGGCCCAGCGCGCTGGCGGTCGCGGCCGACCTGCCCGGCACCCGGTTCGCGGCTGCCGTGGAGTCGGTGGGTGGGCACCTGGTGAGCGGACGCCGCCGGTGACATCGACGATCAGTCTCGACGGTTTCGCTGTGGTGCTGGGCGGACTCGACGGGTGGCCCGCCGGCCGGGACGCCCGCGGTACGCCGGTCGCCCCGCTGCCTCCGGCCGAACCCGAGCACTGGCTGGTGCACACCGACGGGCGACGCGACCTGTTGCCGGTACGGCGCTGGCACGGCCCACCCGAGCCGGCGATCGAGTCCATCGCCGCGCGCTGCGACGGGCCGACGATCGATCTCGGCTGCGGCCCCGGCCGGCTGACCAGGGCGCTCGCCCAGCGCGGTCTCGTCGCGCTGGGGGTGGACATCTCCGCCGAGGCGGTCCGGCTGACCCAGGGCCGGGGTGTGGTCGCCCTGCGACGCGACGTCTTCGACCCACTTCCCGGCGAGGGGAGGTGGGCGCACGCCCTGCTCGTCGACGGCAACATCGGCATCGGCGGTGACCCGGTCCGGCTGCTGCGCCGGTGCGGCGCCCTGCTCGCGGTCGACGGCACGCTGCTTGTCGAGGTGGAACCCCCGGGAGCCGGGCTGTGGCAGGGACAGGCGTACGTGCTGTCCGGGCCGACCGGCGACGAGGGTCGCCGGGGGCCCGCGTTTCCCTGGGCGCGGGTCGGGGCTGACGTGGTGGCCGGTACCGCCGCCGCTGCCGGCCTACGCGTCGCACGCCAACTCCGGTTCGGTAACCGCTGGTTCGCCGAGCTGGTGCGCCAGTGATGCGCCGGCCCCGCGTCCCCGCCCCGGAGGACTTCACCGCGCCGTCGCACTCCCCGCTGGTCGCCGCCCGGCTCGGCCTCTGGTTGGGGGTGGCGTTCGGGCTGTGTTTCGGCACCGGGCTGCTCAGCCACTACATCCAGCACCCGCCGGGTTGGTTCACCTGGCCGACCCGACCGGTCAACCTCTACCGGATCACCCAGGGTGTCCACGTGCTCTCCGGCGTCGCGGCGATCCCGTTGCTGCTTGCCAAACTGTGGAGCGTCTACCCCCGGCTGTTCGTCCGTCCGCCAGTGCGCCAGCCGATCCGGTTGCCCGCCCACGCCCTCGAACGGATCTCCGTCCTGGTCCTGGTCTGTGCCGCGTTCTTCGAACTGGTCACCGGCCTGTTCAACGTCGCACAGTCGTACCCGTGGGGATTCTTCTTCCCGACGGCGCACTACGCGGTCGCCTGGCTGGCGGTGGGCGCGTTGCTGCTGCACGTCGCGGTGAAGCTGCCGGTCGCCCGCACGGCGCTGGGCACGTCGCTGCGACGGAGAGGCGGTGCGGCCGGGCCGGAGGATCGGGACTCGGCCGGACGGCGCGCGTTCCTGCGTACCTCGGCGGGCGTCGCCGGCATCGCCGTGCTGGCCACCGCCGGGATCACCGTCCCGTGGTTGCGTCGGGTGTCCCCGCTGGCGTGGCGGTCCGCGTCCGGACCGCAGGGCGTACCGATCAACCGGACGGCAGCCGCCGCGCGCGTCGCCGTTCCACCGGACTGGCGGCTGGAAATTGTCTGGCCGGGCGGGCGGTACGCCCTGACCCTTGCCGACCTGGCGGCCCTGCCGCAACGCACAGCGGAACTGCCGATCGCCTGCGTGGAGGGCTGGAGCGCCTCGGCCCACTGGACCGGGGTGCCCGTCGCCCAGCTACTCCGGCGGGCCGGCGCACCCACCGACCGAGCGGTTCGCGTAACCTCCCTGGAGACCGAGGGCCTGTACGCCGCGAGCACCCTCCCCGCGGCCCACGCCAGCGACCCGCTGACCCTGCTCGCACTGCGGATCAACGGCGAGGAGCTGTCTCCGGACCACGGGTACCCCTGCCGTCTCATCGCGCCGAGCCGGCCGGGCGTCCTCCAGACCAAGTGGGTGACCCGGTTGGAGGTGTTGCGGTGAGAACCGTCCGACTGCTTCTGCTCGTGCTCGGCGTCGCCGCGGCGGCGTACGGCGGGTGGCTGCTCCTCCCCCAGCTGGGCACCACACTGCCGTGGCTGCTCGGCGGTCCGCTGCTGCACGACGTCCTGGTGGCACCGCTGGTCGGACTGGTCGGGCTGGCGCTGGGCCGACTGGTGACGAACCGGCTGCGCCTGGCCTGGATCAGCGCGGGCCTGCTGGCCAGCGCCACGTTGCTGCTGATCGCGGTGCCACTGCTGTGGCGACCGCCGTCGGCACCGCCGAACCCCGGCCTACCGGACCGCGACTACCCGCTGGGGCTCACCGCCGGGCTCGCCGTCGTCTGGGCCGTCATCGTGCTCGTGCTGGTCGTCGCCGCCATCGTCGGCCGGACGCGCGGCACGGACCGTTCCTGAGTTTGCGAGGAGAAGCGCACATGTCAGCAGGTAAGGCCTCCCCGCCGATCGGCGTGATCGGCGGATCCGGCTTCTACGAGTTCCTCGACGACGTCAGCGAGGTCACCGTCGACACACCGTACGGACCGCCGAGCGACTCGCTGTCCGTCGGGAGCGTCGCCGGGCGACCTGTGGTGTTCCTTCCCCGCCACGGACGGCGGCACGCCCTCCCCCCGCACCGCATCAACTACCGGGCCAACCTGTGGGCGCTGCGCACTGTCGGCGTCCGCCAGGTGCTCGCGCCGGGGGCCGTGGGCGGCCTGCGACCGGAGCTGGGTCCCGGCGCCCTCGTCGTACCGGACCAGTTGGTCGACCGGACCAACGGCCGCGAGCAGACCTACTACGACGGGCAGCCCCGCACGGACGGGCAAGTTCCCGGGGTCGTCCACGTTCCGTTCGCCGACCCCTACTGTCCGGTCGGGCGCGCCACGGTCCTCGACGTCGCCCGCACCGCCGGTTGGCGGCCGGTCGACGGCGGCACCATGGTCGTCATCGAGGGGCCGCGCTTCTCCACCCGTGCCGAGTCACGGTGGTACGGCCAGCAGGGCTGGTCGGTCGTCGGCATGACCGGTCACCCCGAAGCCGTGCTGGCCCGCGAACTGGCACTGTGTTACACCGCGCTGTCGCTGGTGACCGACCTCGACTCGGGCGTCGAGGTCGGTCACGGCGTCACCCAGCAGGAGGTGTTCACCGTCTTCGCGCGAAACGTCGATCGCCTGCGCGTCCTGCTCGGTGACGCGGTGGGGGCGTTGCCACCGGACCAGAGCGATTGCCCGTGCGGACAGGCGCTGGCCGGTACGCGGACCGGCATCACGCTCCCCTGACCGCCAGGCCCGGGGCATCGACGGCGGCCGGCCGTAAGGGTTCCGCAAGGGTTCGTGACCAGTTCGACGGCTGCCGCGGCCGTACGCTGCGGGGGTGGGAAAAAGGATCCTCCGGTCGCCGGTGACCTGGGCCGGTGTCGCCTGCGCTGTCGTCGTGGCGGCCCTGGCCCTCTACTGGTTCCAGCCGTGGAAGCTGTTCACCGACACCTACGTCGACGAGGCGGTTCCCCCGGTCGGGACGACATCGGCCGCCCCTGCTCCGGCGTCCGCGACCCCGTCAGCCACGCCGGCGGAGGACGAGATCCTGACTGCCGGCACGTTCGTCACCCACGAGCACACGACGACCGGCAGCGCCGAGATTCACCGGCTCGCCGACGGACGCCACCGGCTCGTCCTTCGCAACCTCAAGACGTCGGACGGCCCGGACCTGCGGGTGTGGCTGACCGACAGGCCGGTCACCCGGGGCACTGCCGGCTGGCGGGTGTTCGACGACGGCGAATGGGTCGAGCTGGCCCGACTCAAGGGCAATCGGGGCAACCAGGTGTACGAGCTGCCCCCATCGGTTGACCCCGGCGACTTCCGGAGCGTCTCCATCTGGTGCAAGCGGTTCTCGGTCTCCTTCGGCGCGGCCGAGCTGAAGAGCGGCTGAGCGGCTGAGCGGGCCGACTCCTCAGGGGCGTTCGGCCGAGCGGAATCCCGTCCACCGCAGGTCACCCGACAGGTGGCTCTGGTCGTTGAACATCACGAGCGTGGGCGACAGGCCGACCCGGTATTCGATCACGGTGAGCCCGGTGTTCGCGCTGTCCAGGCCGAGCCACCCGGTGGGCGGGGCCGCCAGCGCGTGCCGCACCAGCCACGCGATCGGGTACGCGTGCGTGACGAGCACCTCGTGCGAGTCCGGCTCGGTGCGCTCCGGGGCGGTGGTGAACCGTGCCACAAGGGCTTGCGCGATGCGGGCGCCGGCCGCCGCCTCGGCCTCGTCGTAGCCGTCGAAGAAGCCGGCCCAGGAGCGGGGCATCTCGTCCGCGTTCGGCACGTACGGCACGTGGTCGACGAGTTCGGCCGCCTCGGCGACCGGCACGTCCGGCAGGTGTTTGGCGATTTCGTGCGCGCTCGCAGCGGCACGCGGCAGCACCGAGTGCCACACCGCGTCGATCGGCAGCCGGGCGAGCCGTCGACCGAGCAGGTCAGCCTGCTGGTGTCCCACCTCGGTGAGTTCACCGAAGGCGTCCGCCGCGCCGTGTCGCGCCAGGTAGAGATGTCGGACAGCCACGGCGGAGACCTACCGGCTGCCCGGTTCGGCGGCGCCGCGAGCGATCCCGAGCGTCGACAGGAGATCTTCGTGCAGCTCCATCCACACCGCGTGACACGACGCGACCCCCACCCCGGTCACCCAGCGCCCGTCGCCCGCGCGAGCCCGCGCGAGCGCCGCGTCGAACCGATCCGCGTAACCGTCGAACCGGCTCAGCGCGCTCGCCAGTACGCCGGTCAGCCGGGTCAGTTCCGCGCCGATCGCGGTGAGCTCGTCAAGCACCCGGCCGTCCCACTGCGGATCGCTGTGGTCGTTGGACGTCAACCGGTCACCCTCGACCGGCCGCAACTGCCAGTCGGTGCAGGCCCGGACCAGTCGTCCGTTGAGGGTCTCGAACTCCTTGTGGGCCTGCTCGACGGTGGACCGCGCGCCAGTCTGGTCCAGTTCCTCGCCCAGCTTCCGGGAGTCCTGCTCACGGCCGCGCTCGGTGAGCGTCCACCCGCTGGTGCCGGCGAACTCGACGTGTGTCACCCACCCGTACGCCTCGAAGTCCCCCAGCAACTCGGAGGTCGTGTCCAGGTCGATGCCCGTGCGGCCGGAGACCGCCGCGTCGCTGGCCAGCCCGGTCACCCGCACGGCGTGCAGAACCGACAGTTCCGGTGCTGAGGCATGCGTCATGGCAGTCAGCATTCAGATTCCCGCACCGGACGTCAACGCGGCGCACACTCCGTGCACGTCGGGAATCTCCGCATTCGCGCACGGATAGGCTCCACGGAAGCCGAAGGGGGCCCGTTGCTTATCGACCTGACCGACGCCGAACCCGCGACGTCCGGCGGCAAGGCCGCCGCGCTCGCCCGGCTTCTCCGCGCGGGTCTGCCGGTTGCACCCGGGTTCGTGGTGCCGACGACCGCCTACCGGAGGACCGACGACGGCCTTCCCGCGGGGCTGATCGACGAGATCGCTCGGGCGCTGCCGCGGATCGGCGACGGCCACGTCGCCGTGCGGTCGTCGGCGACCAGCGAGGACACCACCGAGGCCACCGCCGCCGGGCAGCACGACACGTTTCTGGGCGTGCGCGGCACCGATCAGGTGGCTGACGCCGTCCGCAGGTGCTGGTTGTCACTGTGGTCCGCGCGCGCCGTGGAATATCGGCGTCGGCGGGGAGACACCCGGTCGCCGTCGATCGCCGTGCTTGTGCAACGCCTGGTGGACGCGGACGTCGCCGGGGTGATGTTCACCGGCGACGACACCCGCGTCGAGGCGTCCTGGGGGTTGGGTGAGAGCGTGGTCAGCGGCCACGTCACCCCGGACTCGTGGACGCTGACCGGCGGCCAGATCACCGGTCGGTCGCTCGGCACGAAGAAGACCCGGGTCGACCGCACGATCACCCGCGAGGTGGGACGGGCCGACCGGGAGCGCTTCTGCCTCACCGATGACGAGCTCACCCGACTCGCGCAGCTCGGTCGCCAGGCAGCCGACCTGCTGGGCGGCCCGCAGGATGTCGAGTGGGCGATCGCCGGCTCCCGGATCTGGCTCCTCCAGTCGCGCCCGGTCACCAGCGCCCTCCCTCCCGCGCCCACGGCCGGCGGCGACGGCAGCGCGGCCCTCACCGGTACGCCCGGCAGCCCCGGTCGCGCCACCGGGCCGGCGCGCGTGGTGCGTGGTCCCGCCGACTTCGCTCGGGTCCGGCCCGGTGACGTCCTCGTGTGCCGCACCACGGATCCGGCCTGGACCCCACTGTTCGGCGTGGTCGCCGCGGTCGTCACCGAGATCGGCGGCCTGCTCTCGCACGCCGCGATCGTCGCCCGCGAGCAGGGCCTCCCGGCCGTCCTGGCGGTCCCGCGCGCGACGACAGCCCTGCCCGACGGCGCGTCGGTCGAGGTGGACGGGAGCGCCGGCCGGGTCGTACCCCTGGGTCCCTGATCCGTCGCAGGTCGGGTGACGTCACGCCGGCGGTCTCGCTCGTCGGCGCCCTCATGATCGCAGACTAGGTCGACGGACTTGACGACGACGGAATCCGTCGACGGCTGGCCGGCGGCTTCGTTCAGTGCTCGTCAAGTGGCCGAACCTACGCTGGCTCGGAGTCACGATCGAGAACGATTATCGAGAGGTCAACCCAATGACGACAAGCCGTCGAACGTTGCTTGCCGGTTCCGTCGCGGCCGCCACCGGCGCTGTGCTCGGGGCACCCGCCGCGCAGGCCCACCCCCGGCCCGGTAACCAGCCCAGGCCCACCGTCGTCCTCGTCCACGGGGCCTTCGCCGACGCCTCCGGCTGGAACGACGTCGCCACCCGGCTCATCCGCGACGGCTACCCGGTCATCGCTCCGGCGAACCCGCTGCGCGGCGTGGCCACCGACTCGGCATACCTGGCCAGCATCCTCGCCACCCTGAGCGGTCCGATCGTCCTCGCCGCGCACTCCTACGGCGGGATCGTCACCACGAACGCCGCGACCGGCAACCCGAACGTGAAGGCACTGGTCTACGTGGCCGCGTTCGCGCCCGATCAGCACGAGTCGTTGCTGGGTCTGCAGACGATGTACCCGGGCAGCAGGCTCACCGAGGCGGCGCTGGACTTCCGGCCGTACGGCACGGACCTCGTCGACGGCTACATCAAGCGGCAGTTCTTCCGGGAGGTGTTCGCGGGTGACGTGCCGAAGGCGACCACCGAGCTGATGTGGGCCGGGCAGCGGCCGGCCGACACCCGCACCCTCGGGGAGCCGTCCGGGGTGCCGGCGTGGAAGACCATTCCGTCCTGGTATCTCGTCGCCCGCAACGACCAGGTGCTGCCCGCCGCGGCCCAGCGGTTCATGGCGCAGCGGGCCGGCGCGCAGGTTCGCGAGGTCGCCGCGTCGCACGTCGCGATGATCTCGCAGCCCGCCGTCACGGCGGACATCATCAAGCGCGCCGCGCGCTGACGACGCGTTCCGCCGGCAGCGATGTTCGAACGGTTGGGGTGGACGCGCGGCCCCGTCCGATAGTGGCCCACCCCAGCCCAGCCGCCAGTTGGCCGACAGTTCACGAAGGACGACACGATGCACCAGCAGGCGTATGAAGGTCAGTGCGCGGTCGCCGAGGAGATGCGACGCGCGTCGACGGCGGCACCGATCCGATATCCGAAGCTGACACTGCTCGCGTTGGCGCTGGGCACCTTCGCGATCGGCACCGGCGAGTTCGGCAGCAACGGCATCATCCAGCTCTTCTCCTCCGATCTGGACGTCTCCATCCCGGTCGCCACCTACGCGATCACCGCGTACGCCTTCAGTGTGGTGATCGGTTCCCCGGCGATCATCCTGCTCGCGGCCCGAGCCAACCGGCGCACTCTGCTGCTCGGCCTGATCGCGCTGTTCCTGGTCGGCAACGGGCTCTCCGCCCTGGCGCCGAACATCGCGCTACTCGTCCTCTTCCGCTTCGTCGCCGGCAGTGTGCAGGGTGCGTTTTTCGGCGCGGGAGCCGTCGTCGCCGCCTACGTGTACGGGCCGGGCAAGGGCGGCAAGGCGTTCGCCACAGTGATGGGCGGCCTCACCGTCGCCACCATCGCCGGCTCCCCGCTGGGCACCTTCATCGGTCAGAGCGCGGGCTGGCGAGTCATGTACTGGACGGTGGTCGCCGTCGGCCTGCTCGCCGGCGCCGCCCTGGTCGCCTGGCTACCGCGCACCGACGAGCTGCGCGGCACCTCGATCGCGAACGAGCTGAGAGCGCTGCGTCGGCTGAACGTCTGGCTGATGGTCGCCGTCGCCGCGCTCGGCATCTCCAGCATCTTCGCCGTCTACACGTTCATCGGCCCGTTCGTCACCGACGCGGCGCGGCGGGACGCCTCGCTCATCCCGGTGGCGCTCGCCGTCTTCGGTCTCGGCATGGCGGTCGGCAACTACCTCGGTGGCCGGGTCGCCGACCGGCACGAGAATCGCGGGCTGTTCTGGGGCTACGGCGGGGTTCTGGTCCTTCTCGTGCTGATCGGCGTGGCCGGCAGCGACCTGGCGGTTCTGCTGCCGTGCCTGTTCGGCGTCGGCGCGACAATGATGTACGCGATCCCCACCATCCAGGTACGGCTGACCAGCTTCGCGCCCGACGCCCCGACCCTGATGGGCGCCCTCAACCTGGCCGCCCTCAACCTGGCCAACTCTCTCGGTGCGATCGGCGGCGCGGTCACCCTCGACGCCGGCTGGGGAACCCTGTCCACCGTCTGGGCCGGTTTCGTCCTCACCGCCGCCGGCCTGCTCCTGTACGTCGTGATCGTCGCCCGGCGCGGGTCAGCACCGGTCCGCCCGGACGAGCCGGCTCGACCGCAGCCTCGACAGAGGATCCAAGCGTGACCCGGAGATCCTCGTGAACGACGGTGTGGCCCGACGGGCCTGGCCGACAGGTGACGGGTCCCCCGTGGGCCGGCCTGGAGCAGCCTTCGAGAGGCTGTCCCAGACCGGCCCACCGGCGGGCTGGCGACGATCAACGTGCGGTCTCGTGGGCCGCCTGTTCGATGAGGGCCACCGCGGTCTCCGGGTGTGAGACGAACACCAGGTGCGAGGCGTCGTCGACCACCCGCACCGTGGCCCCGGCCCGCTCGGCCATGAACTCCTGCGTCTCCGGCGGAATGATCATGTCGGCGCCGCTGATCAGGGTGAAGGCCGGAATCGTGCTCCAGGCCTGCGGCCCGGCGGCAGGCTCGCCGAACGCCGCCGCTGCGGCCGGGCGCTGCGCGATGGCGTACACCGCCGCGTCCTCGGCGGACACGTCGGCGGCGAACCGGGAATGGTAGACCGCCGGATCGATGTACAGGTCGACCTGCCCATCCGTCAGCGGCACCGCCTTCAGCGACTCGTTCACCGTGCTGCCCGGGAACTTGGCGACCAGCTCCCCGACCGCCTCACCGGTGTCGGGAACGAACGCCGCCAGGTAGACAAGCGCCCGCACCTGGTCGCTGCCGGCGGCGGCCGCGGAGATGACCGCCCCGCCGTAGGAGTGGCCGACCAGCACGACCGGCCCCTCGACGCTGTTCAGCAGCGCCTTGACCACGGCCGCGTCAACGGCGATGCCGCGCAACGGATTCGGCGCGGCGATGACCGGATAGCCGCCGGCCCGGAGCCGCCGGATGACCGCGTCGAAGCCGCTGCTGTCGGCGAACGCGCCGTGTACGAGAACGATTGTTGGCTTGTTGTCCAGATCCACCGTCGCGTCCCTCTTCTCTGGTCCTTCGTGCTGACCGTTCCGACGGTAGAGACCGGGGGTGGACAGGGACTGAACGCGCGGAACATGGCCCGGCCGGGCCGCCAACTGACCGTCAAGTCGGTCGATGGGTGCCGGTGCGGGTCGGAGGGCGGCGGCTCGCACACGCACCAACAGCGTTTGAATGGCCGGGGCCAACGCGTAGCCTTTCCTCAATATCCACTCGGTCTGAGGAAGGGCTTGATGGGTGATGCCTCCCCCTGCGGCGGCCGCCGCGGCGGACGTCACCTGGGCGCTACGGGCCGCCGAGAAGGCGATAGACGCTGACCCGGACTTCTCCTTCACGTTCTCCGGCAGCTATCCGCGGCTGGCGAGGCACTGGGCAGTGGCGATGTCCGGCGGTGACCCGGTCACCGCGGCCGTCGAGGTGGAGCGAGTCATCGAGGCGTACGGCGAACGGTATGCCGAGGGACTGGTTCTCCTCATTCGCGCGCAGGCACTGCGAGCCGGCGGCGACCTCGGCTCCGCCGCGCGTGTCGCCCGGCGAGCGCGGGTCCTCTCGCAGGAGCGCGGGGCTCACCTCTTCGCGACGCGCGCCGACGGCCTGCTCGCCGCACTACCCGGCGGCGCCGACGCCTGACCGATCGAGCAGGAGCGGGGAAGCCCGCGGCGGCATCCAGTCGGCGTCAAGTGCCCGTTCAGTGCCGTCGCCTAGCGTCGGTCTCGTCGAGCTTCACAACCGAGGAGAGCCTTCGATGCCTACCCGCGTCAATCGGCAGACTGTCGACCTGTCGTCGTATCCGGACCTCGTGGTCGTCTATCTGGGCATGCGCGTCAACCGGCTCTACGGCTTGCGGACGCTGATGGGCTACGGCCCGCAGATCGGCCGGTCCACGACCGCCGAGCCGGAGGGCCTGATCCACAGCGAATCCCTGCTCTGGTCGCTGTTCCCCATGCACGTCGGCATCCGCCAGTACTGGCGCGACCTGCCCGCCCTGCTGTCCTGGGCACGCTCCGAACCGCACCGAATCTGGTGGCGCAACTTCCTGCGCGACAGCGGCGGCACCGGTTTCTGGCACGAGACCTACCTGTTGCGGGGAGGGATGGAGGCGGTCTACGACGACATCCCGAAGCAGCGGGGCTTCGCCGCGTTCGCACCAGTGCATCCGGCACGTGGAGCCATGTTCGGTTCGGCCGCGCGGGTCGGGCGTCCCGAGGACAACATCGCACCGGTCGTCGCCGAAGAGGAGCTTTACACCAGCGAGTCCGGCCACTGAAGCGCGCGGGGCCCTCAGGAGGTGGCGACGCGGCCCACCGGCCCTACTGATCGGCCGGGAGCCGGTGCCGGCGGATCAACCGCTGCCCGATGAAGGTCCGCCAGACCCGGTCGGCGACTGTCGGTTCGACGATCCAGAGCCGGCGCTGCGCCTCGGCGAGGGTGAGCGGCGCGCTGAAGAGATCCAGGAACAGCCGGGTGCTGCGGTTGAGCGCGAACACCTGACCGTCGACCCGGCGGAACAGGTGCCGGTCCGCCGGCAGGTCGCCGGGGACGCCGTCCTGCTCGTCGGAGCGGATCCGTCGGTACGCCTCCCAGACCTGCTCGTCGTCGCGGTCCACGAAGGAGCCGTTCGCGAGGAACTCGGTCTGGTCGTCGGTGTCGTGGCGGACCCGGTCGTGGGCGAGGACGCCACGCACCGCGGTGCCGTACCGGTCGTGGTAGAAGAACGTGTGCGGGGTGTCCGTGGCGCCCAGCCACGGACGGTGGAAATGCCCGGGGTTCAGGCCGGTCTTGGCCTGGGCGACCTCGGCCTGCGCCGCCTCGGTGACCGGCTCGTCGTACTTGAGCATCCGGACGATGTCCGACCCTTCCACAGGTCGCACATTGGTGATGCCGAACCGGTCCGGCTCCTTGGCGACGATGGCGCCCGGGGTCAGCATGAAGTCGCCGAGCCCGCCGAGCGTCCACAGGTCCGGGTTGTCCCGCAGGAAGTTGACGCTGTCCAGCGCCTCCTCGCGGGTCTCGGTGGGGAAACCGGTGAAGCCCATCATCTGTACGCCGATGTTGGCCTTGGTCATCGCGGTCATCGTGCGCCGGGCCTGCTCCGGCTTCGTGCCCTTGTCGATCAGGTCGAGGATGCGCTGGTTACCGGACTCGAACCCGACCGAGATGGCCACGCAGCCGCTGCGCCGCAGCAGCTCGCAGCGCTCGTCCGACCAGTACTTCTCCAACCGGATCTCGGCGCCCCAGCGGAAGTCCAGCCCGCGCTCGACGACCCGCTCGGCGAAGCGCAGGATGGTCGCCGGAGCGAGCACGTCGACCGAGAAGTAGATGAACTTGGCGAACTTCGACAACTCGGTGACGTCCGCGACCATCTTGTCCACAGTGTTTTGCCGCCAGGGGCTGGTGGGACCGTCGGTGTTCAGGCCGTAGTCGCAGAACGTGCACTTGTTCCAGTAGCAGCCTCGGGTCGGCGAGTAGTAGACGAACCGCTCCGGGCTGAGATAGAGGTCCCAGGGCAGGCCGGAGAAGTCCGGCACCGGCACCTGCGCCAGGCGTTCGTAGCGCAGGGGCAGCTGACGCTGACGGCCGTACTTCGGGTGCAGCCGGACGTTGGGATGCCCGGCCGGCAGGGTGCCGGTCTGCACCGCGTCCAGGATCTCCGTGTACGCGCTCTCCCCCTCCCCGACCACTATCGCGTCGAAGTCGGCAAGCACCTGGAAGACGTACTCGGGTTTGCTGGCGCACTTCCAGACGTCGGAGATCTCCGTGCCACCCGAGATGAGGAAGACGTCCGGGCAGGCCCGCCGGACGAGCCGGGCGATCCAGAGCGCGAACGGGAGCTGCCACTGGTAGGTGACGCTGATGCCGATCACCTGGTGCCCGCCCGCGACCAGTCGCGGGATCAGCACGTCCTCGTAGTACGGCAGGAAGGGCCGGTTGAGCCGGGCGAGCACCGCCTCGTCGGTCAGCGCGGCCACCGAGCCGATCGAGACCATCGGCGGCGGGTGCAGCCGGAAGCCGGCGTGGAACTGCCCGGGGAACCCGACGGTGCCCAGCGCGTCCATCCAGGAGATCACGCCCTCGACGGCGTCCTGGTAGTGCCGGTAGTCGTAGAACAGGGTCGGATCCTGCAACACCCCGACGGACCGGCGCAGCCGCTCCGGATCGGGGTCGGGCAGGCCGAGCTGATTGGCTCGGGCCATCAGCGCGTCCGGGCCGCTGAGGTCCTCGATGGAAACCCGGGACAGCTCCCGCCGCAGCCAGTCGTACGCCGACGGGGTGTACGAGTGGTGGAACGCCTCGATGTTGGCGTCGATGATCTCCGCCGGCCGGTGTCCCTGCGCCCGGGCGTACGAGTCGAGGTAGTTCAGGGAGTGGTACCCCGAGGTGGGATCGGTCAGCGGGGGGTAGATCAGTGCCGCCTTGACGGTGCCGCTCATCGACTCCTCCTCAGCCGACCCGGGCCGCTGAACCGGCCAGGGTTTCCTCCTGCGCGCACGTGGCCACCGCTGGCAGTCGCGGGGCACCGAACGCCTTGACGTACGCGACAAGCGGTTCGGCGGCGTACCGGAACGCCGCCAGGTCGACGAAGCCCCGGTCCCACGCCTCCGCTTCCAGCCCGTCGACGGCACAGCCCCACAGCCTCGCGAAGCACGCGTCGACGACCTCGGTGCGGAAGTGCAGCCGACCACCCGGGCGGCGGTGCCCCGTCGTACGCGGGACGAGCGTCTCGTTCAGCGACGCCGCGGTCGCCGCCACCTGCCGCGCCGCCGCGAGCATCGCGGGGGTGCGCAGCGGCGCCGCGACCATCCACAGCGCCAGGCTGCGGTACGGCGTGGTGCCGAACGCCCGCACCAACACCCGCAGCACCGCCTCGGGATCGCCGAGATGCTGTTCCCGGTCGGTCAGCCAGTCCCACCCGGTCGGCAGCGCGGTGGTCAACCCTCGCCGGCGGGCCACCTCACGGGCGCGCTGCTCGACCATCGGGTCGGCGATGTCGACCTCGGCCAGCCCGGCCAGCACTCCCCGCCGGTGCCAGGTCGCCGACTCGGGGTGCAGCAGCATCAGCACCGCGGCGGTCTCCCGGTCGCTGACCCAGTGCCCGCCGACCGACTCGCCGGCGAACCGCGACCGCCAGCTGTCCAGGAAGCGGGTGTGCAGGTTGTCGATCGGCTGGTCGCCGGCGTGCGCCGGGCACAGCTCGGGGGCGTTGTCGGCCGCCATCGACAGCAGCAGCCGGGCGTCGGCGCCCTTGGCGTCGGAGGGGTCCCGCCGGTGCCAGGTCAGGAACCGGTCCACGACGGCCGCCGCCTCGGGGGGCGCGGCGCGCTCCAACGCCCGGTACGACCGTCGCCGGAAGGGCAGCTCCCGGCCGATGTCGAGCAGCAGCGCCGCCTCGGCGTCGCTGAGCACGCCGGCCGTGACGGCGCGGCGCAGCGCGACCCGGATGTTCACAAGCGGGACGCTCAACGCGCGGTGGCCTTCCTCGGCGGGACCGTGCACGACCGCCACCTCGTCGTCGCCGGTGACGACCCCGTCGCGGTAGAGCTGGAACACCTCGCCCACGCCCCGCATCCCGAACGGCCACAGCTCGGCGGCGCGCAGCGCGCCCATGCTGGCGGCGCCGGCCACTGTCACGCCGCGGTCGAGCAGGTGGAGGATCTCCCGGTGGCGGACCGGCGGGTGTTGCAGGAAGAACCCGTCGATGATGAGGACCCGGTCGCCGGGGCCGACGTCCAGGCGGAGCAGGTCGCCGTGCGCGACGGGCGGCAGCACCACCGCGTCGGGCAGCAGCCGATCGACAGCGTCGGCCGGCAGGCTCGGACCGATGAAGACGACGTCAGTCACGGGGCACTCCTGGTCGGATACTCAGGGCCCGCTCGTCGAACATCCGCAGGCCGGGGGCGAACACCTTGCTCACCGGAATGCCGATGTCGTCGTGCGTCAGGTCGACGCTGAACGGCTCGACGCCGGTGACCCGCTGCACCCGCGACGCCAGCTCCCGCAGCACCTGGGTCACGTCCCCCACCGGTGGCGAGTCCCGACGGACCGGCCGGACGGGCCGGTCGACGGTGGGTGGCGGCACCGGCGGTGCGCCGACGTCGTGGTACGCGGTGGCGTCGATGTCGTCGCGCGCTCCGGAGACCATGACCAGCCGCGACTGCGCCGCCTCCGCCATGGCCCGACCGACGGCGATCTCCGGGTCCACGTGGCAGCCGAATCCGCCGAAGGTGACAGGCAGGTCCGGGGACCAGATCGAGGCGGCGTAGCAGGGCACGTCGACCGCGTTGGTGATGTCGCAGACCTCCACCCAGCAACCGGCCCGCAGCAGGGCCTCGTGCACGGTGCGGGTCATCGCGTTGGTGGCGGTGCCCGGGTCGGCGTAGGTGCGCTCGGCCAACGGCGAGGTGCAGTACGGGGCGATGCAGTCGCGTTCGACGACTTCCAGCAGGGCGTGCAGGCTGGCCTCGGCGAAGGTGTTCCCGGTGGCCAGCCCGTTGCTGCTGGGGGTGAACAGGGCCCGGTCCCAGCCCCGCCGGACGGTGAAGTCGAGTTCGATGGTGGCGCGGGGCACCAGGCAACGCGCACCGGTCACCAGCCCGGTGCCGGCCACCCAGTCGAGCGCGACGGCGGGGGTCAGGGGTGACCGTTCCGCCAGGTGCAGCCACCGGACGTCGTAGGGCAGGTCGAGCGCCTCGGCCGGGGACCGGACGACGGTCCCCGGCCGGAGGTTCTCGGCATGCCAGGACTCGATGCTCTCCATGACCGCGCTGACCCGGGCCTGCGTCGCCGTGGCGCCGGTGCCGACGCTCACCGCCATTGTGGCTCCGACCGGCCGGTAGGCGACGTGCACCGGCAGGCCGATCTCGTCGAGCCGGGTGATGTCGGCGACCCGGGTGATCCGGAACCGGTCGAGCAGGCCCCCGATCCGTGCCCAGGTCTGCTCCACGGTGGCCGTCCGGTAGGTGCCGGATCGGAAGGCGATGCTCTCGGTCGTGTCAGTCATCGAGGCTCCCGGAGGGGGGTGGGGAACTCAGAGGATGAGGACGGCGATGATGTTGACGTTGTTGTCGGCGACCGGGGCGACGCCGCCGGCGACGGTCTCCAACTCGGCCTCGGTCAGCTCGTTGAGGTCGACGAGCGGCACCTCGGGCACGTGCAGCACGTGCAGGCCGGGCGTGCCGGCCCAGTCGGCGACGATCTGGTCCTTGGTGTAGAGCGTGGCGGGCTGGGCGCGGTCGACCTCGACCCGGGAGCCGGCGGCGACCGGTAGGCCGGCCGCCGTCGCGTAGCCGGTCGGGTCGGCGAGGAGGCGCTGCAGTTCGTCGTCGCTGCGCCATACCGCGGTGACCAGTTCCGAGTACTTGGTCACGAACCTCGCGCCATATTCCTGGTCGTCGTTGCTCATCGTTCGGTCCTTTCCTCGGGATCGCTGCGGTGCGGGCGGTTGATCGGTGTGGCGAGAACGCTACGAAGATCGAGCTTCGACAATCAACGATTTCGGCTGACTGCCATCAGAATCTGCCGCGCCGACCGGTGGGCGGCAGACATCGGTGTCAGGTGCAGCAGCACGGGCAGCAGCAGGCGCAGCTGGGGTCCAGACCGGCGACGACGCTGTCCAGTTCGTCCTCGGCCAGCTCCGCCTGGGCCACCGGTAGCAGCGACGGCACGAAGAGCACGAAGATGCCGGTGGTCCCCGCCTGCTGCCACGACTCGACCTGCACCTCCAGGTCCGGATCGGCCTCGGCCACGTCCCGGACCACCCGGACCTGCACATCCTCGGCGAGTTGCAGCCCGTAGCCGGCGAGGAAACCCCGCGGGTCCCGATCGAGCGCCTGCTCCTTGATCGGGTCGGCCCAGACGTCGGCGACCAGCCGGCTGTACGCGGCCACGAAGACCGCTCGATCGACAGGTGTCACACCCTGCTCCCTTCGATGGTGACCGCCTGCGGCGGCGACGGGCAGCGCGGGAGGTTCCGGGCCGCCGGTTTCGCCTCATCGTGGGTCACCGGTGTATCCGGTCCGCCCACCGCGCGGGGATTTCATCGAATGTGGCCGCGAAAAGGTCGCGCTGCGGCGAAAGCCGGGTAATTCAGAATCAGCGACTTGCGGCGGGCGAACAATTCTAATGAGTGGCACCACTGTGGACAAGTAGTAATTCCTCGCCTGTCATCCGCCCGGTGCCCGCACCTACGCTGCGATCGGCGGACCGCCCAGGAGTGACAGCGGTTCGACGGGGTGTCGTGTTCCGTCACCGAGTGCTGCCGGAGGCCACCGTGACCATCGACGAGGTGACGACGACGCCCGGCGGCCCGGCCGGGTACAGCGTGGAGGAACTCGCCCGCAAGGTCGGGATGTCGCCGCGCAACATCCGAGCCCACCAGGCCCGGCGGCTGCTGCCCCCGCCGGTACGGCGCGGTCGGGCCGCGCTCTACGACGACTCCCACGTCCGCCGGCTGGACGCGATCCTCGCCCTGCAGCGGCAGGGCTTCAACCTGGTGTCCATCGAGGCGATGCTGGGAGTCCGGGCCAGCGACGAGGCGCCCGACGGGCTGACCGCGATGCTGCAACGCCTGACCGCCGACCGTCCCGCGCTGGCCCACGCGCTGACCCGGCACGGGGTGATCGGCCGGACCACCGACGGCACCGTCCGCACCGTCCGGCCACGCCCACTGCGCGCCGCCCTGGACCTGCACCGGGTACGCGTGGGCACGGTGCCGGCCCTGCAGACCCTCAGCGAGGTGCTGGACAGCCTCCGCCCGGTGGCCGACGAGCTGGTCGCCGCCGTCACCGCCCGACTGCTGACCCTCGCTCCGGAGCTGGTCCGCGGCAGCGCCCGGTCGTCCTGGGCCGATCTCGACCGGGAGACCCTGCTGTTGACCCAGGGCGTGGTCAACGTGCTCACCGAGGCGTTCCGGCTCGCCGTGGAGAACCAGTCGGAGGCGCACGTCGCCGAGCTGCTGGAAAACCACCTCGACGCGGACGTGTGCCTGGAGGACAGCACGGTCATCGACAACGGCTGACCGACCCGTCAGCCGGTCGCGGGCTGCCCGTCGGCCTGCCGACTCTCCACCACGGCGTCGGAGCGGTCCGGATCGGTGAGCAGTTGCCGCCGCGCCAACCGGTGGAACAGCCCTTCCGGGTCCTCCATCAACTCGTCGAAGGTGCCCCGCTGGACGATCCGCCCCGCGTCGAGGACCACTATCGTGTCCGCCGCACGGACCGTGGACAGCCGGTGGGCGATGACCACCCGGGTCGCGGCGAGGGCCGCGGTGCTCCGGCTGACCACCTCCTGGGTTCGGTTGTCCAGTGCGCTCGTCGCCTCGTCGAGGAAGATGATCCGAGGCAGCGGGGCCAGCGCGCGGGCGATCAGCACCCGCTGCCGCTGCCCGACGGAGAGCGTGCCGCCGCCGAACGGCACCATCGTGCTCATCCCCATCGGCAGCGCCTCCAGGTCGTCGGCGAGGCCGGCCATCCGGGCCGCCTCCCAGACCTGGTCCAGCGGGAAGCTGCCGGCGCCGCAGATGTTGTCGCGTACCGAGCCGGCGAAGAGCTGGCCGTCCTGCAGGACCACCCCGCACTGCCGGCGGACCGCGTGCACGTCGAGTTCGGAGAGGTCCTGGCCGTCGTAGAGCACCGCGCCCTGCTGCTGGCGCTCGAAACCGAGCAGCAACCGGAGCAGTGTGGATTTTCCGCAGCCACTCGGCCCGACGATGGCGACGAACTCACCCGGGCGGACGTGCAGGTCGATGTCGACGAGCACCGGCGGCTCGTCCGGCTGGTAGGCGAAGGTGAGCCGGTGCAGCGCGACCTCGCCGCGCAACTCGCCCGGGTCCACCCGGTCCGGACGTGCCTCGGGCTCGGCACGCAGGATCTCCCGCAGGCTGCCCAGCCGGGGCACCGCCGCGATCACCTCGACCCCGGCCGACACCAGCACCAGCAGTGCGCCGAGCAGCATCGCGAAGCCGACGTTGAGGATGAAGAAGTCGGCCGGCGCGACCCGGCCGGTGAGCGGCCCCATCAGCACGGCGAACAGGACGAGCTGACCGGCGACCGGCAGCACGGTGCCGAAGGCGACCAGGCCCGCCTGACTCTGCCGGACCCGTTGCAGCGATGCTCGGGCCGCCGCGGCCACCTCCGACCAGCGCGCGTGGGCCCGGGTCTCGGCGGCGGCCAGTTTGATCTTCACGATGCCGCCGAGCAGCTGGTTGGTCATCGCCGCCGCCCGGTGCTCGGCCGGCAGCGCGGACCGTTGCTGACGGACGATCAGGACGGCGAACGCGCCGAAGGTCAGCATGGTGACGGCGACGATCCCCGCTCCCCACAGCCCGAGCACGGGCTCGACCACCAGGAGCATGCCGAGGGTCACCGCGACCGTCGCGGCCGCCGAGACGAGTTGCGGCAGCAGCGCGCTCAGCGCCTCACCGACGAACGAGATCCCCAACATCGAGTTGGCGATCTCACCGCTGCTACGACCGGTGAAGAACCGGGCCGGCAGCCGCATGAGCCGGTCCCAGATCGCCAACTGCGCGCCGGACTGCAGCCGGCCGTCCAACCGCAGCAGACGCAGGTTCTGCACCACACCCACAAGCCCCGCGACCACCGCCGCGCTGAGCATCAGCGCGACGAAGCCGAGGAGGCCGGTCACCTCGCCCTGCCGGGCCAACTGGCCGAGCACCTCGCCGGTGGCCAGCGGCACCCCCAGGCCCAGCAGCGCCACGCAGACCGCGGCGAACAGCAGACCCCGCACGTCACGGGCCGCCCCGACCAGCCCGGCCCGCAGCAGATGACGCATCCGGGCGGTCGGCGGCAGCGGCGCCTGCACCTCGGTCGCCTCGGCGGCGAACGTCGCGGCCACTGTCGCGTCGATCGGCGCGTACGCCCGGGTGTCCGGGTCGACGTGGTGGTAGCGGCCCCGGCGGAACACCAGCGGCACCGCGACGGCCTGCTCCGGGTCGACGCCGGCCCGCCACCCCACCAGCGGACCCAGGTCCCGCCGCCACCAGCGGTCCGGCAGCCGCACTTCACGGAGGAACAGGCTGGACGCCCGGGTCACCGCGTGCACCGCCGCCCGGTCGTCAAGCGGCGCGCGGCTGCGGTCGGCCGGCTCGTTGATCGGGCTACCCATCCCCTCGGTGACCACCCGGAGCACCGCGGCGGCCCGCCCGTACCTGTCGAAGCCGGCCTCGGTGTCCGGAACCGGAACCGCGCCGCCCGCCCCGATCACCCCGATCGACCGGCGGGCCGCCGCGGCGAGCACCGCCGCGTCGGTCTGCCGGCGCCGCCGTACGGCGCTCAGCAGGGCCGCGTCGGCCTCCTCGATCCGGGTCTCCACCATCCGCAGCAGACGAGCCACGTGCTGGTCGACGGCCGAGCGGAGCTGACCGTTCACCAGCAGGTCCCAGCTGCCGTGGCTCTCCACCGCGCACGACGACTCGGCCACCACCCAGTCCCGCTCGGTGACCAGCAGCAGTTCCCGCTCCCCCGACATCTCCGCCGGGCCGCCGTCGTTGCGTCGCAGCTGCCCGCCGGCGCTGCGCAGCCACCAGGCGCCGCCGGTGGAGGTGAGGGCGCTCCCCTGCGCCAGCGAAATGATCTCGCTGCCACACAGGGTGGACGCCTCCCGGGGAGCCTGCCCCCGGCGCAGCGCGTCGGCGACTGTCACCAGCACCAGGTCCACCGCCGCGACCAGCTCCGTCGCGGCGGTCCGCGCCCGCGGCGACGCCCCCTCGTCCGCCACCCGACCGAGCCGGACGTGCCGCTCCAGCAGGGACAGGTGACGCCGGGACAGCCCGCGCAACTCCGTGCCGGGCAGCGGCACCAGGATCAACTGCCACGCGCCGATCGCCGTGGACGTCGGCACCAGGCCACCGGCGGGCAGCCGGGCCACATGGTGCCGACGCGACGGGCTCATCCCGGCCCGGCGCACCGCGAACAGGTCGGCCTCGCCCCCGGTCACCAGCCAGCCGGCCACCGGACCGTCCAGGCGGCAGACCTCGCGTACGCCGTCCGCACAGAAGCCGATCAGGCCGCCGCCCGGGGAATCCTCCACCGCGCCACTCATCAGCGTCTCCTCGGATCGTCGTGGTCAGTGGTCCCGGACCAGGCGCGCGTACGCCCCGTCCCGGGCGACCAGTTGCTCGTGGGTGCCGCGCTCGACCTCCCGACCGCCGTCCAGCACCACGATCAGGTCGCAGTCGCGGACCGTGGACAGCCGGTGGGCCACGATCAGGCAGGTCGCCCCCCGACGGCGCAGGTGCATGTCAATCCGGCGTTCGGTCTCGGCGTCCAGCGCGCTGGTGGCCTCGTCCAGCACCAACACCCGGGGGCTGCGGACGAGCGCCCGGGCGATCTCCAGCCGCTGCCGCTGGCCGCCGGAGAAGTTGCGGGCGTTCTCCCGCACCGGGCTGCCCAGGCCACCGGGACGGCCCGCGACCTCGTCGTAGAGGCACGCGTCGGTCAGCGCGGCGACGACGTCCTCGTCCGCGACAGTGAGGTCCCACATTGTGACGTTGTCCCGGACGGTCCCCTCGAACAGCCGTTGGTCCTGGTCCACCATGGCGACGGTGGCCGCCCAGAGGCCGTCGTCGGCAGCCGACCGCTCCAGGCCGTCCACTGTGACCCGTCCGGTCCAGGGCCGGTAGAGCCCGGCGACAAGCCGGCCCACCGTCGACTTGCCACTGCCCGACCGCCCGACGAGCGCCACCCGGGCGCCGGGCGGCAGGTCCAGGCTGAAATTCTCCAGCAGGGGACGGCCCAGCGGGTTGTAGCCGAACGTCACCTCCTCGATGCGCAGGTGTCCCTCCATCGGCGCCAACGGACGGGCGGGTCCGTCCTGGGCCGAGGGCAGGGGATACCGCTCCACGTCCCGCAGCCGGTTGAGGTCGGCGCTCATGTCCTGCAACCGCGAGCCCAGCGCGGTCAGGTTGCCCAGCGGGCGGTTCATCGCGGCGGCCAGGCTCTGCATGCCGACGAGCACGCCGACGCTCATCGCCTCGGCCACTACCTGCCGGCTGCCCAACCCGAGCAGCACCGCGGTGGTCCCCGAGGCGAGGAACGCCGGCAGCACGGAGAGCACCGCGGTGGGCACCCCGAGCCGCTGCTGACGGGTGGCGACTGTGGCATGGCGGGCGGCGAACCGGGCCACCGCGCGTTCCTCCTCGCCGCCCGCCTTCACCGTCTCGATCATCTGGACCGTGGTGTAGACGGTGGTCACCAGCTTGCTGCGGTCCGCCTGCAGGCCGGCGACGGCGGTGGACCGGGTCGAGGCGACATAGCGGAGCACGCTGACGTTCAGCCCGGCGAGGACCACCGCGCACAACCCGAGCAGCAGGTCGTACTGGCAGAGCAGTGCCCCGTACGCCAGCACCAGGCCGGTGTCCACCACGGTGGTGGCCGTCCGGCGGGTGAGCACCTCGGCGACCACCTCGTTGCCGCGGACCCGCTGGCTGAGGTCGGCGGCCTGCCGCTGGTCGAAGAAGGCCGGCGGCAGCCGCAGCAGATGTCGGAAGAACCGGGCGGCGCTGGCGAGGGCGAGCGCCGTCTCCGCGCGTACGGTCAGGCGTTGCTGGAGCAGGCTGGCCAGGAAGGTCAGCACGGTGGCCACCGCCACCGCCGCCACCAGGCCGGCGAACGCGGACCGGTCCTCCTGCAACAGCACCCGGTCGACGAAGACCTTGGCCATCACCGGGATGGTCAGACCGACCACGGCGATCAGCAGGCCGAGCAGCAGCATCTGCGCGATCGCCGAACCGGGGCCGCGCCACCGCTCGGCCAGCGCCCGCACCAGCCGGTAGCGGGTGCCGCCGGGCCGGAACTCCGGGCCGGGCTCCATGGTGAGCACGATGCCGGTGAAGGCGCCGTCGAACTCCTCCCAGCTCACCGCGCGGGGACCGGTGGCCGGATCGTTTATGAAGACCTTGCGGCCGAGCCCCTCCAGCACCACGAAGTGCTCGAACCGCCAGAACAGCACCGCCGGCAGCGCCACGGTGGCCAGGCCGGCCAGGTCCATCTGGAAACCCTTGGCCACCATGCCGTACCGGCGGGCGCCCTTGAGCACTGTGGCCGCGGTGGAGCCGTCCCGGCTCACCCCGCACACCCGGCGCAACTCCTCCAGGGGCACGTGCCGACCGTGGTGCGCGAGCAGGATCCCCAGCGCGGCGGCACCGCACTCCACCGCCTCCATCTGGATCAGGGTGGGCGTGCGGACCCGTCGTCGCCGGATCCTGGGCAGGTCCGGCGTGCCGCTGGCGGCTGTCGTCGGCGCGCTCATCGTCGCAGCAACCAGTCGATCGGGTGTTCCCGGTCCACTGTGAACCAGGCGGTGACCTCGCTTGCCGAGTTGAGCTGGAACGGCGGCGGGGACTTGGTCCAGCGCAGGCCGCCCGGGGCGGCCGGGTCGGGTTGCAGGGCGACGGTGACCCGGACCACGCTGCCGCGGGCGAGCAGCCGCCGGACGTCCGGGCCGGTGCCCAGGAAGGCGCGCAGCGAGGCCTCGGTCTCCGGGAAGGCGCCGACAGTGGTCACCTGGCCGGCGAGGGTGCCGAACACGTTGCGCGGCGCGGCCGCCGCGGCCACCTCGACGGGCACCCCGGGTTGCAGCAGCGGCGCGGCGACGGCCGGGGCGTAGACGACGGCCTGCAACGCGTCCCCGGCGGTGTCGAGCCGTTCCAGGTCGGCCAGGTGCGTGCCCGGGGTGACGATCTCGCCCTCGGAGACCAGCCAGGCCACGACGTACGCGTCACCCGGCGCGGTCTCCACCCGCACCTTGCCGTCCGGTGTGCGCAGGCTGTAGAGGGGGGTGCCCTTCGGCACCCGCTGGTGCGGTGCGGCCCACACCTTGGTGACCTGACCGCTGTCGAGCGCGTCGAGGGCCGAGATCCCGTTCGAGTGGATCAGCACCCCGGCCGCCTCGACGGTGCGGGGTACCACAGTGCGCACCGACCAGACGCCCGCCGCGACCACGACGATGACCAGCGCGGTGGTGGCCAGCCAGTTCGGCACCGTGGTCAGCCGGACCGCGCGGTCCAACTGTTCGGGCGCCTCCAACTGGCGCAGCGCCTGCCGCCGGAACTTCATGGCCGGCCCCCCGCTCCGGGCGGGCCGGTGACGCGGCGCGACCCGAGCAGGAAGTCGGCCACGCTCGGCTCGACGAGCGGGTCGAGCCCGGACAACTCGGCGAAGGCCTGGGAGTCTCCGGCGCCGAGGGCGCACGGGGCCAACCCCATGGCGGTGGCGACCAGATACATCTGCTGGGTCAGCACACCCGCGTCCTTGAGAATCATGGCGTAGCTCATCCCTTCGTACTTCCACATCAGCCGCTGGACCCGGGCGGTGACCACCAGGACCGTCTGCGGTGGTCGAGGCAGCGCGCCGGCCGCTCGGGCGTATGCCAGCAGTCGGTCCGCGGCCGGTCCCCACCCGGCGACCGGCTCCAGCCGGTGCCCGACCGCGTCGTAGTGGTAGAGCCCGGGGTCGAGCCCGGCGCAGCGCGCGACAAGTGGGTAGATCTCCAGCTCGTAGACCCCGCCGCCGCCCGGGTAGGGCCGGTGGCCGACCTCCTGCCCGCCGGCCTCGCCGACGGCGCTTGTGTGCTGCGACCGGTACAGGAATTCCGCAAGCCGTTCCAGGGGCAGCGGCGCCGCGTCGTCGTGATCGCGCACGCTGCGGCGGTCCGTGACGACCTGACTGAACGCGGGGTCCGCCTTGGCGATCGTCGCCAGGTCCGGCAGCGGCAACTCGACCGCCCGTCCCCCGTCGTACGGGCGGCGCAGCGGTTGCGGCGCGAAGCGTTCCCGCATCCGGTAGGTGCCACCCACCGGCAGCGCGTGTCGGCCGGCCCGGGAGCGGTGGTGCAGCCGCAACTCCTCCGGTGACCAGTAGGCCAGCGGCGCGTCGTCGCACTCGGCCTCGAACTCGGCGTCGGTGACGAGAATCCGGGCGGTGGCCAACTCGTCGAGCACCCGCCCGGCGACGTCCGGCGGCACGCCGAGCGTGCGGGCCACCGTCTCGGGGCCGACGCCCGGCGCGGCGGCGGCCAGTACCGCGCCGAGCGCGGCGTCGGCGCAGCCGACAACGAGGGTGCTCAGCGGTGACGCGGCCACCAGCATGCCCCGTTCGTGTTGAAGGGCGGCGAAGCGGGAGAGCCGGTAGCGCACCCCGGGTGTGTGCAGGCGACTCTCCGGCAGGCTGCCCCGGCCCAGGCCGGTGGGCGCCAGGTCGAGCAGCGGCCGATCGTCGACCTGGACGCGGCGCTCCAGCCAGGAGTGGGCGAGCAGCCGGCGCAGCAGCAACTGCGCGGGCAACACCCGGTTCTCCCCCTCCAGCCCGCTGATCAGCCGGCCGACCTCGACGTCGTTCACCCAGTCGGCGGCGAGCCGCAGCAGCAGCGCCCGCCGGCCCATGCCCGGTTGTTCCAGGGTGAGCTGGAAGCGGGTCTGCCGCAGGGTCAGCGAGCCGTCCTCACCGAGTCGCAGTTCCGCGTCCCGACGCAGCCGGTACGACTCCTGCACCGGCGGACCGCCGACGGAGCCGCTCACGACGGCCGCCGACCGACCGGGCCCACCACGCCTGTCATCTGCGCACCCCACTAGAAGAAGACATTCAGCGGATTGGCCGACGTCTCGTCGACGGCCAGCGGATCCCGACCGAGGCGGGCCGGCACGTCCCACAGCCGGCCCGGACCGAGCCGGCGCCAGAAGTGCCGCAGGCCCGGCACGACGACCTTCACCACCGCCAGGTCGACGTCCGGACGGGACTGGTCGACGACGATCACCTCCAGGCCGGCCCGCTCCGCCCGCCGTACGCACCGGCGCACGTCGTCCCCGACGTCGCCGGTGGTCAGCGCCGGGTGGTCCGCCGCGGTGCGCGGCGCCCGGGTGGGATCCGGGGCCAGCCAGGGCTGGTCGGCCACCCGCACGGTGCCGAACCAGCGGGCGGTGTCCGGGTCGTCGACGCCGTACCGGTTGCCGGCGGTGGCCGGTCCGGCCACGGCGGGCAGGAACTGGTTCACCTCGGTGAGCGCCCGGGTCAGCGCGACCCGCGCGTCCAGGTGCGCGCCGAAGCCGACAAGCACGTCCTCCGGCCCCGCGCCGACCCGCCGGGACACCGCGGCGAACGCGGGCACGCCGAGGTCGGCGGTCAGGTCGAGGGCCCACAGCTCGCGGCCGAGGGCGGTGGCGTGGTGGTCGACGCAGGCGGCCATCCACGGGTCGGCGAACGAGGCGAGGTCGACCCCGGGCATCCGGGAGCGGTGGTACCACCACAGGGCGACGCTGTCCCGCTCCACGAGTTCGCAGAAGCCCTGCAGGATCGCCTCGGACCGGTTGCCGCCGGCCGCGCAGCCGTTCGAGTCGGCCGAGCACACGCCCAGCCCGGTCAGCTCCGGATGCCCGTACCAGCAGTGCGCGGCGGGCAGCTCGCGCGGTGTCTGCCGGGTCAGTGACCAGCCCGTGGTCCAGTCGAGCTCCACGTCGTCGGGCAGCGGGCGGGGGACGCGGTGCAGGTGGCCCAGGTCGCGGTTGAGCCGGTCCCGGTCGGCGTACTGGCGTTCCGAGAACAGCAGCACCTCCCGCAGGTGCACAGCGCGGTCCGGGCCGAGCTGCCGGTAGGTGGCCCGGTGCACCGGGCGGTCGCCGCGCCACACCCCGCAGTAGCGCTCCACCGCCTCCCCGACCGCGCTCATCCGGGCCTGGAGGTCGGTCCGGCCCTTGCCGCCGCTCTGGCCGCGCAGATTGCGGCGCAACGCGGCGAGCTGGCGGGGCTGGGCGAAGTTGTGCCCGGCCGAGTAGGTGTGGGTGACGCCGTTGTCGGTCGTCTCCAGCGAGGTCAGCCGGCTCACCACGCCCAGGTACCGGCTGACGTGGTGAGCGAGCGCGGCGTACGCCTCGGCGGGTTCGCGGGTGCGGGAGTCCCCGGCCCGGCTGGGCTGGGTGCCGCTGGGGGGCAGGTCGATCCGTGGCTCGGCCTTGCCGACGAGGTCCGGGTCACCGCAGGCGGGGCACTGCGGCTGGCGTACCAGTTGGTGGCTCTCCGTGCTCAGGTCCCGGGTGTCCAGGGCGACCATCCGGCCGGTGAGGCGGGGCGACGTGCCCCGGACGGCAAGCACGGCGAGCTCGGCGGCGAGCAGCCCGGCGGCCATGGTGGCCAGTCCGGGCAGGACGGCGCGACCGGGCTGCGGCAGCGCGGAGGCCAGCTCCTGCCCGTCGAGGAAGGCGTTCACCTGTTCGTTTTCCTGCCACCGTTGCCGCAGGCAGACCCAGCAGCCGGTGCGGCCGGGCACGAGGTGCGGGCCGAGGAAGACGACGTTGCCGTGTGGCCGAACAAGCGTCCACCCGCGACCGGTGGCCAGGTGGCGGTCGTTGATCAGGGCCAGCCGGGGGTCGAGCATCGACGACGGCAGCACGAGCACCTGGGTGGTGTCCGGGTCGGGGTCCGTCGGGTCCGGCCCGACCACTGTCACGGCGAGCCCGAGGGCGCGCAGCGCGTCGGCGGTCTCGGCCACCCGGGGCGCACCGAGGTCCACGATGGTGACCGCTCCCCCGTTCATCCACCGCTGTCCGGCCTCGGGCGGGACACCCCGGGCGTCCCAGCCGGCGGCCTCGGCCGGCGAGGTGTGCGCCGGACCGGACACCAGCAGGCCGTGGTCGCGCAGCCGGGCGAGGGCGGCGGCGACGACGGCGACCGGATGTCGGGTGGCCAGCCGAGCGACCACGTCGGCAAGCGGCGCGACACCGTCGAGCTGGTCGGCCAGGTCCGCGGCGACCGGGTCGTCGATGAGCAGGCTGCGGGTCTCCCCCAGCACCACGAGCGGACCGTCGGGGAGCCGCACCGGCACGTAGTCCGATCGGAAGCGCGGACGCCACATGGTTCCTCCCGAGCCTGGTGGCCGGACCGCCGGCGATCACGGCTGCTGCCATCGTCGCGGTCCCGGCCGTCCGTTCCGAGTGATGCCACCGGTTTCTGCCGCCGGCGGCGTCGTGGACGCTCGGCGGCCGGTCAGCCGACGGTGACGGTCAGCGCGGTGTCGTTGAGCCCCAGCACCGTCGTGCCGGCCGCCTGCGTCGGCACGAGCAGCACGATGGTCTCCACCCGGGTGACCCGGATCGACTTTCCGCTGACCGCGGTGCGATGACCGGTGGCGATCAAATCGGGGCTCTGCGGCGCCATCTGGACGGTGGCCGGGCCGCCGGGCGCGGGGCGCAGCGTGTCCGTGGCGTGGATCGTCAGGAAGGTCAGCGTGCCGGTCGGCACCGCTACCGCGCAGTCCGACCACTCGGCCCGGTCCATCGTCCGCCGCACCGCCGCGCCGGCACCGGCGAGCTGTTGCCCGTAGACCTCCCAACCACCGGCGAACTGGCCGTCGAGCAGCGGGCTCGACGCGACGAGGGCCCGGTTGCCCGTCGTGGACCCGATGCTGCGGGCGAACACCTCGGCGGCGAGGGCCCGGCGGCTGGTCTCGTCCAGGGCGGTGCCGCCGGCCGTGGCCGGTCGACCGTCGAGGCTGCGGGCGACCACCAGCGAGGGTTGGGTGACCTGAACGTTGTGGCTGAGCTTCCACTGACCGTCGGCGCCGCGCACGAACTGGCTGACGTCGGTGGGAGCCAGCTCCGAGCCGGTCAGCCGGAGAGTGGCGGTGGCGAGGAAGCAGGTCGGATCGCCGGGCGGCACCGCGAAGGCCGGGTTGATGTGCTGGAAGGACGGTTGGGTGCGTTGGTTGTAGGCGGACCGGCGGACCGCGGCGATGCTGAGGTCCAGTGAGGGCGGAACCTCCTGGGTCCGCAGCGCCTCGACGTCACCGGCCACCGAGGCCGCAGAGTCGGCCTGGTCGAAGGCGGTGAGCACCAGCGCGGCCCGGTCCCGACCGAAGGTCGTCGCATCGTGGGGCGCCGGGGTGGCCGCGTCCACCGGCTCGCCACCACAGCCGGTCAGCACGAGCAGCGCCACAGTGGCGGCGGCGAACGGCATCGCCGGTAGCGGCGCGGTGAGGGTACGCGGGCTCCTGACGGATCTTCTGCCCAGCATCTCGTCCTCCATCCACCACCGGTGCACGGGAATCGCGCCCGATGCAGTCGAGTATGTGAGCGGCTGTCGGGCCACGACGGCGGCGGCGCGGCCTCGTGCTGCCCGGCCTGTCGGCGTTGCACGAGACGGTGTCATCCGGTCCGGGTCGCGGTCACCGATCGGTGTCATCGAGCCGGGCGACCCAGGCGACCAGAGCCGACCGGGAGGCGACGCCCGCCTTGCGGTAGATGCGGGTCAGGTGCGCCTCCACGGTGCGGGGGCTGATGTTCAGCTGCCGCCCGATCAGTCGGCTGGTGGCCCCGGTCGCCGCCAGCCGCGCGATGTGCCACTCCCGGTCGGTCAGGGCGGCGACCTCGCGCGGGCCGACCGGACGGGCCAGTCGCAGGCCCACCCGTTCCGTCCCGCACCACCCGGCCAGTTCCAGCGCGCGGCGGCGGGCCCGTGCCGCCAGGCCGGTCTGGTCGGCGGCTTCGGCGGCCCGGGCCAGGGAGGCAAGCGCCAGGCTGCGCCGGAGCACCATCCCGGCGGAGCGGAACAGGTCGGCCGCGGTTTCCAGGCGCGGCAGCGCCGCTCCGGGCTCGCCGCGGGCGAGCAGCACCTCGCCGTACGCCGACTCGGCGAAGCCCCGCTGCCCGGGGAGGCCGACCTGGTCCGCCTCGGCCAGTGCCAGCCGCGCCTGCCGTTCGGCGTCGTCGGTGTCGCCGGCGGCGAGAGCGGCGGCGCAGAGCAGCTCGAACCACCTGGGCCGCAGGGTGCTCTGGAGACGGCTCAGCCGGCTGTCGCCGCCGGCGGACCGCACCAGTTCGGCACAGGTCGCCGGATCACCGGAGAGCAGCGCAGCAGTCGCCAGGGCTGTCGCGGCGGTACGACCGCACCAGCTCGCGAGGTCGGTGGCGATTCCGGCGGCGCTGCGGGCCAACGCCACCGCCCGGTCGTCGTCCCGCAGGCCGCCGCGCCACGCCGTCGCCTCCGCCTCGAACGCCAGGGCGAAGCTCAGCAGGTGGTGACTGCCGATGCGCCGGGCGACGATGCCCGCCTCGGTGGCCAGTCCGATGGCGCCGGGCAGCTGGCCACCCTGGTAGGCCACCTGACTGCGACCGAGCAACAGCTGACACAGTCCGTCGTCGCGGTGCGAGGCGCGGACCAGCGTCAGCCCTCGGTCGAGGTGCCGTCCCGCGTCGGCCGGCCGTTCGAGGTACAACTCGGTGAGGCCGAGCGCGGTGAGGCAGTCGGGGTGGTCCCGCACGTCCCCGTCCGGCAGCGAGTCGACGATCCGGGCGCCGGCGTCGAGCAGGTCGCGGGCGTCGTCGAGCGCACCGTCGTGAACGGCGGCCAGACTGCGGACGGCGAGCAGGCTGGCCCGGTCCGCGCCGGAGCCGCCGAGATCCCCGCCGAGCACGTCGGGCAGCCCGGCCACGGACCGGCCGGCCAGGATGCCGGCGGCGCCGATCTCGGTGGCGAGTCGGTAGCCGCCGGTGGGCCCGGCGTCGGCTGGCAGCGCGGCCAGCTCGCGCCGGCTGATCGCCGCCGCTTCGGCGTAGTTGCCGAGCAGGCGTTCCACCCGGGCCCAGAGAGCTACCGCCTGCGCCCGTCGTCCCTGCGGGTCGGCGGGGAACAGCGGCACGATCTCCTGGAGCAGCGCCCTGCTCTCGGCCAGGTCACCGGCCTCCCCGGTGATCTGGGCCAGCACGAGGGACACGTCGTGGCGACGCTGCGTCAGACCGGCCGTCGGGCGCAGCGCGCGCAGCGCCACCCGTAGCCAGCGGATGGCCAGCTCCGGCGTCTCGCGCCGGACCTCCTGCGCGGCCCGGCAGAGCACGTTGACGCAGCGGTCGGCCCAGCTTCCGTTCGGGAGGGCGAGCAGGCGCTCCGCGTAGCGGGCCCGGTCCGCGGCGGGCGCGCCCAGCTCGACAAGCGCGGTGAGCGCCCGCGCGCACGCCTCCACCTGCCACGCCGGGTCGGTGTCCTGCGCGACAGCCATCCGCAGCACCGGGTGCCGGAAGGCGAACCGTCCGGTGCCGGGGACACGGCGGATCAGGTCGAGTCGGGCCAACCGCCAGCCGGCCTCGGCCGCCAGTGCCGCCGGGACCTGTGCGACCTCGGCGAGCAGATCCGCGGCGAAGGGCGCGTCGACGATGGCCGCGGCCCGTAGGCAGGCCAGGTCGACGGGGGGCAGGCCGATCCACTCGCGGCGCAGCTCGGCCAGCGCCGCGTCGGACAGCCGGGCGCCCGGCGCCGCACGGACCGGGTCGGCGCCGGTCGAGGTCGGGTCGACCGGCAGCGCCGCCAGGTAACCGGGGTTGCCCCCGGTCAGGTCGTACCGGGCGCGCACCTCCGCCTGGCCGACGCAGGGGTGCAGCAACGCGACCTCGGCGAGGCTGAGCGGACGCAGCTCGATCCGATCGTGTGACGTCGGCTCCGCATCGTCGTGGTCGCCGGAATCCGGTGGACCGAACGGCATCGGGGTCGCCATCTGCCGCGGGCGGTAGACGAGCACGAGCAGCAGCGGGGCGGGCACCGGATACCGCAGCAGGTGGGCGATCAGCCCGGTGGAGGAGGCGTCCGCCCAGTGCAGGTCGTCGAGGACCAGCACCAGACCGTCCCGGGCCGCCAGGCCGATCAGCCGGCGGGCCAACTGGTAGGTCCGGAACCGTCGGGCGTCCGAGGCCCGCGCCGGCGCCGGCGGCACCGCGGCGGCGGACTCCGCCCAGGTCTCCCCGGTGGGCCGTCCGGCGCCCAGCCCGCGGCGGAGTGACTGCCCCTCGGTGAAGGCGTGCCGGAACACGTGGAAGGGAACTCCGCGCTCATCCGGTGAGCAGGTCCCGACGGCCCAGGGGACGGTGGGGGCGCCCCGCTCCACCGCCTCGTGGACGAACCGCGTCTTGCCGATGCCCGGCTCCCCGACCACCTCGCAGACCATTTGCCAGCCACGGCTCAGCACGGTGGCCTGGGCTCTCCTGATTCGCGCCAACTGTGGTTGCCGCCCAACGAAGGATGGGTCGCTTGACGCATTTTCGAGCCCAGTTGTCATCACGCAGATCAGACGCTTTCCGGCGCACTCAAAGGGGATTGGTCGCACTATACCGAAGCATCAGCGAATGTCGAATATGCAGCTGAGGCCAGCATTGCTCACCGGCCGACCAGGGAACACGAGCACTGCCTGGCGGCCTACCACAATCCGTTGAAAGGGACCGGTCGCCCAAAGGGTGGAACGATATCCCTGAAACCCATTAAATCACCCCGCGCCCAGCGGGCCGAGACACCATCAGCCGAGTTAGCGCACGCCGCGGGGTTTGTTTTTGGTAGCGACATGAACCATGGACAAGGCCCTTGCGCTGCTCGGGCCCGGACACCCGGCTGATTGCCAGGCCGCACCTTCCCTGATATCGGCACAGTCACCGCCGCCTATACAAAACAACCATAGCGATTATCTCAACTGGCGGGAATTCCGGCCGGCGCCCCGAGGACCAGCGACGGCACTGTGGAGATGGTCCCGTCGCCTGCCACGCCGGGCGTCGGACTCGACGTGACGACGTCGGCGGCAGCGCTCCTCGGCGCGCCGCTCACCCCGTGCCGGCACCCGTGCTCAGAAGCCTCGAAAGACGCCGTCCGGTCCGGCCGACCGCGCGAACTCGAAAAAGCCCATGTTCGCGATGGACAGGTTGTTCTCGATCGCCTGGACCTGCCGGGGCAGCGTCCTGAACGGACCCGTCTCGTCGCTCTCGTTCAGATTGACGACGAGCAGCGGATGCTCCGGCAGCGAGACGGTGACGGCGTCGACGACGAACACCACCGGGTGCCGGTACCGATGCGGGTAGGCGCGGGTATAGCCGGCCGCGATCGCCGTACCGCTGCGGCCGACCAGCTCACGGTCCTCGACGAACTCGACGTGGGCCAGGAAGCCCTCCGCCGTGGGGCTGACGATCTCGTCCTTGAGCCGCTCCCACACACCGTCGTCGCGGAAGTCCGCGCGAACGACCGGAACACACCACGTCTCGGGCAGTCGGGCCATCGGCGAAGCGTAGCGAAAGCAGGCTTTCCCTCCGGTCGCGACCGGGGCGCGGGTCCGCGGCACGACCCGGTTCCCGGCGTGACGCGGCGCAGCACATGATCCGCGGGCAGCGGCGGATGCCGGCTCATGGCTTGTCCGCCGGTGTGGACACCGCCCGACGACAATGGCCAGATGCGGCGCCCAACGACCCGGAAGCGCCGGACGTGGATCTGCCCGTCCGGTGGGACACCCAACCCACCCGACGGCAGGGCACCCGACTCAGCAGCGCGGCGGTCAGCCGAAGTAGGCCCAACTGGAGCAGGCTTTGATGTCGTAGCCGTCGATGTAGTAGGTGGTGCAGGCCCGGAAAGCCTTGACCTTGCCGCCCGGGTCCTTCGACGCGCTCTGCCCACGGCCGACCGCCAGGTCGCCGGTGGCGCCGTTCGTCAGCGTGTACTCGACCCGGCCGCCGGTCGCCCCGCTCTCCTTGCCGGAGTACACCCAGACCCAGGCGGTCCCCTTGCCCGGATTGTTGTCCGCCTGTGCCTGCGTCTGGTGGTGCCAGATCGACGCCGCGGCGAGAGCGGGCTGCGCCAACGCAACCGTCAGGGCGGCCGCGACCGCCGCGACGACACTCACCCTCTTGCCCAGGAAATTCTTCGTCATTTTCTCGACCTCTCCGGCCGGCGCGGTGGCGCCCGTTGTCCTGTGGTCGCTGACCGCCGTCGATAGTCCTGATCAGGGAGATCGGCCGTGTTGATCATGACACTCCGGTCTGCCCGAAATCGTGAATGGGACCGGGCCAGCGAGTGAACGGTCGGGCCGACCAGCCGGCGACCGGCCGGCAGTGGTGGCTGCGCGGCCCGCCATCTGCGCTGTTCGTCCAACCCGCACCAGGGGGATCGCCGTCGCCAGCAGCGCCGCCATATCGGCCAGCCCGGTGAGGTGCAGATATCTCGGTTGGTGCGCGTCGCGCTCCGCCGGAGTTGCGTAGTGTTCCGGTATGGCACAACGACTCGTCAGCGTGTGGCAACCGTTCTTTCTCACCACTGAAAGTCGAGGCGCGGCCGTCGATGCCGCGGTCGAGTTGGAGGAGTTGGGCTACGCCCGGCTCTGGTTCTCGGGCGGTTTCGGCGAGAATGTCGCCCCACGCTTCCGCGAGATCCTGGACGGGACCAGTCGCCTCGGGGTCGCGTCGGGGATCGTGAGCATCTGGCACTCGTCGCCCCCGGAGGTGGCGGCGTTCGCCCTGGACGCGGAGCAGGCCCATCCCGGCCGGTTCCTCCTGGGTCTCGGCGCGAGCCACGCCGTGCTGTTGGAGGGCAGCGGCACGGCCTACCGCAGGCCGTACTCGAAGATGGTGGGATACCTCGACGGTCTCGACGCCGCCGGGCTTTCTCCCGAGCGGCGGGTCCTGGCCGCACTCGGCCCGCGGATGCTCGAACTCTCCCGCGACCGCGCAGCCGGGGCGCATCCGTATTTCGTCCCCGTCGAACACACCGCCGAGGCCCGGGCGGCACTCGGCCCGGACCGGCTGCTCGCCCCCGAGGTCGCGGTGGTCCTCGAGGCCGACCCCACCGCTGCCCGCGCCACGGCCCGGCAATACACGAGCGCATACCTCGCACTGCCCAACTACACGAACAACCTGCGGCGATTCGGCTGGACCGACGAGGACTTCGCCGAGGGCGGCAGCGACCGCCTCGTGGACGCGCTGATCCCCTGGGGCACCGTCGAGCAGGTCGCGGCCGGGCTGGAGAAGCACTACCAGGCCGGTGCGGACGAGGTGGCGGTCCAGGTGCTCAACGGTGGCGACGCCACGACATTCCCCGCCGACGCGTTCCGCGCTCTCGCCGCGGTCCTGATCTGAGGTCCCCGGAGGCACCCAACCGCAGCGGCGCGGGCAGACGGTCCTGATCCTCAAGCGCCGCCGCAGTTCGCCCCGTCCTGGCCGCGACATCTTCGAGCGAGGCCGCGGCGTGCCCGATCGGCATTCCGCGGCCGTGGCGGAGAACGCCAGCTACGGAGACGCGGCGAACTTCGACACCGGCGGTGGCGGAGGCGGAACGGACTGAAGCGCCACCGCCTCGGCCAGCCGGACTGGCGCACGTACCCCTCCTGGCACCGCCACCACGCCTGACGCCCGCGGGCGCGATCGCACCCCTGGTGCGCCATCCCTGGGGCGAGCAATGACGTCATACGTCAGACGATGATGCTAATCTATTTCCGCGCGGTTAACGCGTGGCCCCTGCCGGTCGTCGTCCCGACAACCAGAACGGCACGCCCGCTCATCCGCGTGTCACCGACGCGGATCGGACGCCGCACATCGCCACCCACGCATACCCAAGGAGGTTTGACTGTGCCACTTCGTAAACTCTCCGCCCCCTGGATCGGGGCGGCCATGGCCGTCATGGTGCTGGTCGCCGTCGGAGCGTACGTGATCGCGACAGGCGGATCGGCGGCCGCGGCCACCACCGCCGGCTGCGGCAAGGCACCCGGACTGAACAGCGGCACGCACACCATCCAGAGCAGCGGAAAGACCCGCAGTTTCATCCTCCGGCTGCCCGACAGCTACAACAACACCTACCCCCACCGGCTGGCCTTCGGGTTCCACTGGTTGGGCGGCACGGCCGAGCAGGTCGCGTCGGGCGGCACCGACGGAGCCCCGTGGGCCTACTACGGCATGCTCTCGCAGGCGAACAACACCACGATCTTCGTCGCCCCGCAGGGCATCGGCAACGGCTGGGGCAACTCCAACGGTGAGGACGTGACCTTCACCGACGACATGGTCCGCGTGATCGAGAACGCGCTCTGCGTCGACACGACGCAGCTCTTCTCGGTCGGGTTCAGCTACGGCGGAGCGATGAGCTACTCGTTGGCGTGTTCCCGGCCGACCGTCTTCCGTGCGGTCGCGGCGATCGCGGCCCCCGGGGCGATCAGCGGATGCAGCGGCGGCACCCAGCCAGTGGCGTACCTGGGAATTCACGGCATCAACGACAACATCTCGAGCGGACGGTCGCTGCGGGACAGGTTCGTCCGGAACAACGGTTGTGCCGCGCAGAACCCGCCGGAACCGGCGGCGGGCAGCCGGACCCACATCACCACCGCCTACTCGTGCCAGCCCGGCTATCCGGTGCTCTGGGCCGCGTTCGACGGCGGCCACCAGCAGGGTCCGGTGGATGGGTGTGCCGGCTGCGAGAGCGGCGCGCGGAGCTGGGTCAAGCAGGAGGTGTGGCGGTTCTTCAGCCAGTTCGGGTCGACGGTGCCACCCACCACCGCTCCGCCCACCACTCCCCCGCCGACGAGCCCGCCGCCCGGCCAGCAGAACGTGCTGATCGCGGGTAGCCAGTCCGGCCGCTGCATCGACATACCGAACTCCAGCACCAGCAACGGGACCCGCCCGCAGCTGTGGGACTGTCACGGTCGCACCAACCAGCGCTGGACCCACACCTCCAACCGCACCCTGACCGTCTACGGCAACAAGTGCCTGGACGCCAACGGGGCGGGCAGCAGCAACGGCACCGCCGTCATCATCTGGGACTGCAACGGCCAGGCCAACCAGCAGTGGAACCTGAACTCCAACGGCACCATCACCGGAGTCCAGTCCGGGCTCTGCCTCGACGCTGTCAGTTCCGGCACGGCCAATGGAACCCAACTGCACCTCTGGGCCTGCCACGGCGGCGCCAACCAGCAGTGGAGCACGCGCAACTAGACGAACAACTTCGCACCCCGGCTCGGCTGCGGCCAGCGGACGGAGGTGACCGCCGGTCACCTCCGTCGGGGCGGATGCGGCAGTGGGCGGTATACCTCAGAGTCATATTCATACCTCTGCGGTATACCGCCCACCAGCACATCGACCTGCCGCCAGCCACACCTACAATCCCGCCATGGACGACACCACCCGCGGCGTACGTATCAGGCGCGGCGGTCCGGCCGACGCACCCGCCGTATTGAGAATGCTCGACGACGCGGTGACGTGGATGAACAGTCGGGGCAATACCGAGCAGTGGGGCACGACACCGTTCTCCGAGAAGCCCGGCGGGACGGAACTTGTCGACCGGTACCTGACCGAGAACCTCCCGTACATCGCCGAACTGGACGGGACGCCAGCCGCAACCCTGGTGCTGGATTCCGGGCCCAGTCCGCGCGCACCGATCGCGCCCGCGGAGGAACCCGAGCGGTACGTCCGTCTCCTGGTCTCCGACCGACGGTTCGCCGGTCGAAACCTCGGGTCGGCCCTGTTGGCACATGCCGTGCGGGAGACCCGGCGAGCCGGCGTGCGGCTGTTACGGGTGGACTGCTGGGCGGGCGGCGGTGGCGAGTTGGTGGCGTTCTACGAGCGCCACGGGTTCACCCCCACCGACACCTTCCTGGCTGGGTCCTGGCCGGGGCAGGTGCTGGCCCAGCGGGTCGGCTGAGCTTGTCGCCCAGTACTCCTCGTCGCGACGATTCCCCTCCCACCGCTCGCGCGGCTCAGCCGCCACCCGCTGGAACGAGGTCGACCACCGGGGCTCCCGGCAGAAACGACACCTCCACCACGTCCTCCCACTCCGGCGCTGCCGCCGGTGGCTCACCGTCATGCACCTCGACAGTGAACCGGACCCGCCCCGTGTGCGTGCCGGTCATCAGGAACAACGCGCCCGACTGACCGGCCCCGCAGAGGCCGTTCACCTGCCCGGCGAATGCCTCCTCCATGTCCGGCAGCTCGCTACTCGTCACATAGATCTGCCCGTACGCGACCGGAGCCTGGCCGTCGAAGAGAACGCGCATCGGGCGATCCTCCCATCGGCCGACGTACGCCCGCTGTCCCCGTGGTGCGGCGAACCCGTGGTCACGGGTGCGGGTCGTACCGTTCGGCGACGCCGTCGAACATCGCGGCGACCGTTGGCGGCTGCTTGTCCAGACCTGCCCGCGTCACGGTGTCGCCGCTGGTGCCGGTGCGGCAGTCGTGAGCAGGTACTCGGCCTCCAACCGGAACTGACCGCCGTCGGCCACCCCGCGGTCGCCGACGAACGCGCGCAGGTCCGCGCGCAACGCGTCCCACCGGCCCTCGGCCACGAGCCGTTCCCGTTCGGTGACGACGTGCCCGGCGGTGTCGATGAGCAGGCTGGTCGCCGCGTCGGCGTTGGCGAAGCTCAGGCCCAACCGGTGGACGACAGTCGACGTGATCCGCAGGTCGGCGGCTGCCAGGAGCTGCCCGACGGACGTACGGTCACCCCACCGGCTCGGCGGGGCGCCGCCGGGCGGAGGTGGCGGTAAATATCCACCGAGGACCTGACCCATGGCCGGCAACAGGCTGCCCGGTGTCCAGGCAGCCAGTACGACTCGACCCGAGGGGGCACACACCCGGCTCAGCTCTCGCGCCGCCACCTCGTGGTCGTTCGCGTAGATCACGCCGAACACCGACAGGACCACGTCGGCCGAATCGTCTGGCAGCGGTAGGCGACCCGCGTCGCCGACCCGCCAGTCGACAGCAAGGCCGTCGTCGGCGGCCCGACGCCGGGCCAGTTCCACAAGCGCGGGCTCCAGATCCACCCCGACGGTACGGGCTCCGCGTCGGGCGGCCAGTATCGCCGCGTTGCCCGTACCGGTGGCCACATCGACCACCCGGTCATCCGGCCCTGTCGCGGCGGCCGTCACCACCTCTTGGGCGACCGGCATCAGCCGCCGTGCCATGGCCGGATAGTCGCCGGCAGCCCACGTGGTCACGAATGTGCCCATCACGCCTCCCTCATCGCGGAAGGCGCCCTTGGATCCGAGGGTTTCCCGGGTGAGCGTGGCGGACCCGGTCCGTCGCAGCGCCCCTCACTCCGGCATCGTCGACCGTAAATGATCGCAATACGCCCCGGCAACCCCGTGGCTCAAGCGGAACGGGCGCCGGCCCGGTCGCGGTCGCGGTGCTACTTGCTGCGCGAGCGCAGGAACAGGATGACGACGATGGCGACCGCGACGAGGACGAAGAAGCCGATCAGCACCGGCTGGGAGACCGGCGTCTTCGGGCCTCCGACCACGGCGAGATTTTCCAGCATGGCAGTTTCCGTCCATTGAGGAGGTACGAGTCTGGATCACTTCCTTCCCGGGATGCCAAACGCGCAACCCACTCCGATGCCGCGAGGGCTGACCGAGACGCCGCTGCGCCTCGCTGGTGCCCCCCCCGGTCGGGCGCGACGCCCACCCCGACCGCCGGATCTGTAACAGGCCCGAAACTACCGGTTGAAAATCCTGGAACTTTCTGCCAGCCTGAGAGCCATCGATGAGTGTGAACGTTAACATGATCCTTTCAGTACTGGAGGCGCCGTACGCGACCGTCAGGCCCACCGACCTGCCCGGCAACCACGCCCACACCGGCGAGCCCAGCGCCCACAGTCACCTGCCAACGGGCGAACGGGCTACCCGTCGCAATCCTTCAGCCGCTGGTCAGGTAGCTCGCGCCGACTCGCCTCCGGGCGGACGCCCGCCGTGCGCCCCGGGCCCGGTCGGGCCGACTCAGCATCGGGGCCGCCGCAGCCGAGCAGGTCGCCCACCCGACCAGCGACGGAGATCTCCCATCTCACCACCGGAGGATCAGCATGGTTTTCCCGGATCCGTTCCACCGGGTGTGCTCGACCACGAACGCTCGATTCTTCCGGAACAGCTTCGATAACTCAGCGTCTCGGCGTGCCGTCACCCCGGCGGGTCAGGTCGGCACAGCGTCGAGCCCGCCCGCACCGCACCCACCCACCACCAGGAGGTACGACCATGCGAGGACCTGCGGACCACCCCCCGCCCTCTGGGGATGCCCACGCTGACCGAGTGTCATCCCGTTTCCGCGGTCGGCTGTTCAAGCTCGCCGCGGCCGGGATCGTCGCCACCGTCGGGCTGTTCACCATGACGGTGGCGACCGGGTCGGCATCGGCCGCCGACAACCCGTACCAGCGGGGCCCGGACCCCACCCGGACCAGCGTCACCGCCGTGAACGGCCCCTTCGCCAACACGTCGGTCAGCGTCCCGACCGGGTACGGCTTCAACGGCGGCAGGATCTACTACCCGACCGACACCAGCCAGGGCACCTTCGGGGCCATCGCGATCTCGCCGGGCTACACCGCGTTGTTCTCCGCCGAGCTGGCCTGGATGGGACCGTGGCTGGCCTCGCACGGCTTCGTCGTGATCGGCATCGAGACCAACAGCCGCAACGACTTCGACACGGCCCGAGGCACCCAGTTGCTCGCCGCGCTGGACTACCTGACACAGCAGAGCCCGGTACGCGACCGGGTCGACCCCAACCGGCTGGCGGTCGCCGGCCACTCCATGGGCGGCGGTGGCGCGCTGAGCGCGGCCATCCGGCGCCCATCGTTGAAGGCAGTGGTCGGCATCGCGCCGTACTCGCCGTCGTCGAACCTGGCCAACGACCGGGTGCCCACGATGATCTTCGCTGGGCAGGCGGACACGGTGGTCACCCCGTCCTACGCCACCAGCCTGTACAACAGCCTCCCGACCACGACGGAGAGCGTCTACGTGGAGGTGGCCGGCGCGGATCATGGGTTCATGGTCGGGCGGTCGAACCCGGTGATGGTCCGGACCATGCTGCCGTTCGTCAAGATGTTCGTCGACAACGACGCCCGGTACAGCCAGTTCCTCTGCCCGCTGCTGGACAACAGCGGCGTGGTCACCTACCGCAGCACCTGCCCGCTGCTGCCCTCGACGCCGACCACCCCGACGGCGGCCCCCACCAACACGCCGACCCCCACCGCTTCACCCACCGTCCCACCCAACGCCGCCAGCGAGATCATCGGCACGCAGTCCGGCCGGTGCGTCGACGTAACCAACGCCTCCCACAACAACGGCACCCGCGTACAGCTCTACGGCTGCAACAAGCAGTCCAACCAGGCATGGACGTACACCTCAGGCAAACAACTACAGGTGTACGGCAACATGTGCCTGGACGCGGCGGGCACCGGCAACGGCGCGGCGGTGCAGATCTACAGCTGCCACAGCCAGACCAACCAACAGTGGAACATCAACTCCAACGGCACCATCAGTAACGTGCAGTCCGGACGATGCCTGGACGTCTGGAGCACGGCCAACGGAGCCCCGATCCAGCTCTACGACTGCCACGGACAAACCAACCAGCAATTCAGGCTCGCGCCCCTCGCATGATGATCACGGCCGGCTGCGTGCACAGCCCGTTCGAGGGCCCGCAGATCAACAGACCGCAGGGCGAGGTCCGGCACACCTGACACAGGCCGGAACGGGCGGGCTCGGCGTCACGCCGAGCCCGCTCCGGCATGTCGGGCAGCTCGCGCCCCGACGTCGAGGGAGACCGTATAACCACAGGTGATATCACCGGTCACGGTGCCGAGTTCCTCGTCCGGCCGGGCTAACGGCCGTCCCTGGTACGTCGATGCCTGCTGGTTCCGCCGCACGCGGACGCTCCCGGCCGCTGCGGGACCTGCTCGGAAGGACCCTCGTACCGGACGGTCGCCTCGTGGACCGCCGCAGGCGCTTCCGGCAACGGATGACGTCGAGGAGGGGATGGTTATCCGAGAGTGTCGCGGGTGCGTGCCGCGATGCGGATGGTGGTGCCTGCGGGCCCGCTGTCGACGAGGACGTACTCGGCCATCCGCCCGACCACCCAGAGACCCATTCCTCCCGTTTCGGACAGGGGCGGTCGCTCGGTGCGCGGAAAGTAGTGCGCGGTGTTGAAGCCCCGCCCCTGGTCGGTGACTTCACAGGTGAGCTGACCGTTCAGGAGCAGGCGTACGGCGCCTCTGCCACCGCCGTGCCGAATCACGTTGATCATCAGTTCGTTGATCGCGATGACCCAGTTCTCGATCTCGTCGTGGTCAAGGCCACACCGGCGACTGGCGGCCTCGACCTCGCTTCGGACGCGGGTCAGGTCCGCGAGGGCGAACGACGTCGAGAACAGGGGCTTCCCGCCGGTAGGGGCATGCTGGTCGAGCGGCGGATTCACTACTGCTTGCCCTCCCTGTCGGACGTGGAGCCGGTGACCTTACCGGTGGCACGAGGGAGGATAGCTCTCCGGAACGGATCCACCGGCCGACCAATGCGTCGATGTGACATCGGAGGTACCCCGTCTCGACGGCACGACACTGTTGATCTCGCTCCTGACGTGCCATCGGTGGTGGGCCGGCGTCTAGGCTGCCTGGGTGCCCGATGCCGAGCTGGTGCCCGATGCCGAACTGGTGCCCGATGCCGAACTGGTGCCCGATGCCGAACTGGTGCCCGATGCCGAACTGGTGACGAACGACGAGCGGCTGCGACGTATCGAGGCGATCACCGACGCCGCCCTGTCGGGGCTGAACATCACCGAGTTGCTCGACGAGCTACTCGAACGCGTCCGGGACCTGCTCGCTGTCGACACCGCCACCATCCTGCTGCTGGACGACCACACCGGTGAGCTGGTCGCGACCGCGGCCAAGGGCCTGGAGGAGGAGGTCCGGCGGGGTTTCCGCGTCCGGGTCGGACGCGGCTTCGCCGGGCGGGTGGCGGCGACACGCGCGCCGGTCACGATCCACGACGTGACGCCCGACGACGTGGTCAACCCCCTCCTGCTCGCCGCCGGCATACGGGCCCTGCTGGGCGTGCCCATGCTCGTCAACGGCAACCTCGTCGGCGTACTACACGTCGGCTCGCTGGCCCTGCGTCAGTTCGGTTCCGACGACGTGCAGCTCTTACAGCTCGTTGCCGACCGTGCCAGCATCGCAGGTCAGGCCCACGCGCAGGTCCTCGACCGGCAGGCGGCGCTGGCCCTGCAGCACAGCCTGCTACCGGGCCGGCTACCCGACATCCCCGGCCTGGACCTGGCCGCCCGGTACATACCCGGCCACGACCTGGGCATCGGCGGCGACTGGTACGACGTGTTCACGTTGCCCTCGGGCTGGCTGGGCGCCGTCATCGGCGACGTCTCCGGCCACGGCCTGCCCTCCGCCGTCGTCATGGGACGCATCCGCAGCGCGCTCCGCGCCTACGCCCTCGACTCCGAGGATCCCGCCCAGGCGCTGACCTCCCTCGACCGCAAGATCCACCACTTCGAGGCGGGCACCCTCACCACCGCCCTCTACGCCCTGATCACCCCCGACCGCGCGACGGTGCACCTCTCCTCCGCGGGGCATCTCCCACCGCTGCTGGCCACCCCCGGCCAACCCACCCGGCCGGTCAACCTGACTGTGGACCGGCCACTCGGCGTGGGCCGACCACCAGCCAATCGCCGCACCACAGTTGTGGACCTGCCGCCCGGCGCGGCGCTCGTCTTCTACACCGACGGACTTGTCGAACGTCGCAGCGAGCTGATCGACACCGGCATCGAGCGCCTCGCCAACGCCGTGCGGTCCAGGCCGGCCGAGGAGTTGTGCGACCACATCATGGCCACCACCGCAGACGAGCACCCGGACGACGACATCGCCCTGCTGGTCATCCGCCGTCAATCGGAATGAGCCCCGCGGGCAGCTGATCCGAGATCGACCGCCTCCTCCGCCGGGGGACTCGTGCGCCACCGCCAGCAACTGTGACCTGACTCCGGGCAGAGGACGCGACACCGAGCTGCGACACCTCATCCTTTCGGCTAGGTTTCTGGCGTCCTTTCGTCTACCCTCTGCTCAGACGGTTGGCGCCGGACAAGCGGAGCGCGGCCGGTGCGATGCGGAGGAACCAGCATGACCATCACCACCGACCGGCCCGCACCGAGGAGCACCCACAACCAGGAGACCTCGGCCGACTCGACCGCCACGAGGTTGCTGCTCGCGATGGCGGCGATGCCCGCCGATCACCCGTCGCGGGCCGCGCTGCGGGACCGGGCGATCGAGGCGTGGCTGCCGCTGGCCAATCACCTCGCCCGACGCTACAGCGGGCGAGGCGAGCCCACCGGGGACCTGACGCAGACCGCGGCGTTGGGCCTGATCAAGGCAGTGGACAAGTTCGACCCGTCCCGCGGTGTCGACTTCGCCGGCTACGCGATCCCCACCATCGTCGGGGAACTCAAGCGTCACTTCCGGGACCGCACCTGGGACATCCGCGTGCCCCGCCGGCTGCAGGAGATGCGCCTGGCGATCTCGGACGCGAACAGCACCCTGCTGCAAACGCTGGGGCGCTCGCCGACTGTCGCCGACATCGCCGCACACCTCAAGCTCACCGAGGAAGAGGTCCTCGAAGGCCTCGAAGGCGCCCGCGCGTACAACGCCGTCTCGCTGTCCACCCCGATTGGCGACGGCGAGCGCGGCACCGAGCTGGGCGAGATGCTGGGCGGCGACGACGCCGAGTTCGCCAAGGCCGAGCTGCGGGTGGCGCTCGGCCCCGCGCTGGCCACGCTCGACGAGCGGGAGCAGAAGATCCTCACCCTGCGCTTCTACGGCAACCAGACCCAGAGCGAGATCGCCGACCAGATCGGTGTCTCGCAGATGCACGTCTCACGCCTGCTGGCCCGCGCGCTCGTCAAGCTGCGGACGCACCTGGCCGACACCTACTAGCCACCAACCCCTGCCGCTTATCGATCAAGGCCGTGCCACTGCGCTCGGCCGCCGCCCCGGACCGGTGGGGTCTACCCTCCCGGTATGACGGACGCCGGGCTACCGACCGCGGGCATGATGATCAGCATTCGGACCCGACGCGATGTCGTCGTGGTGGACCCGGACCGGTTCCTGGCCGCGGCGCGGCAGGCGCTACGCGACCGCAGCCCGGGTCTGTCCGATGCGGAGGCGGCCGAGGCGATCACTGACGTCTACGATGCCGTACACGCCCTGCTCGATCGGGACGGAACGCTCGCCGCCGACGCCGTGGACGGCGAGAGGGTCGGCGTCGGTGGACTCCGGCCTGGCGTGCGGGTCAGCGGCCGGACGGACGGCCTGTCGCCGGCCGGCTGGCTGCACGGGGTGGTACTCGACGACGAGTCTCCGCTGCAGGACTACGGCTGCTTCCTGCCCGAGGACCCCTTCGCGGTGCCCTGGACCTGGGATGACGATCGGCGGCAGGGCCGGTCGGGCGCCGCCGACACCTAGCATGCGTCGCCGCACGACCTGAAACTCGAAGGCCGGCGCGGCACGCGGCAGCCCCGTCAGTCCTCCGACTCCCCCAACTTCCCGGAATCTGTAAACAACCCTTGATATTAAACTTTACGAACGTCAATATGTGGAGGTCGGAGGTCACCGAAGCCTGGGGAGTGAACCATGAGGAGCCGTCGGATTTTCGCAGTGCTGGCCGGGGCGGCGATGACCGTCACGGCCGCCGTCGCCTTCGTCCCCAGCAGCATGGCGGCCGTGCCCTCGGCCAACGCGGTCCCGATGGTCGCCTGCACCGCCCCGGCGTGGGCCGAGGGAACGACCTACCAGGCGGGCGCCCAGGTGACCTATGGCGGCCGGCTCTACCAGGCTCTGGTCGCCCACACCGCGTACCCCGGAGCCGGCTGGAACCCCGCCGCGACACCGTCGCTCTGGCGTGACCTGGGCGCGTGCTCGGGAAGCACCACGCCGCCACCGACCACGCCGCCCCCCACCACGCCACCACCGACCACGCCACCACCGACCACGCCGCCACCGACCACCACGCCACCACCGACCGGTGGGACCTGCGCGGTGAAGTCGCGGCCCGCCGGCAAGGTGTTGCAGGGCTACTGGGAGAACTGGGACGGCGCCTCCAACGGCGTACACCCCGGCCTCGGCTGGATCCCGATCACCGACAGCCGGCTCAACCAGCACGGCTACAACGTGATCAACGCGGCGTTCCCGGTGATCCGAGCCGACGGCACGGTCCTCTGGGAGAACGGCATGGACGCCGGCGTGAAGGTGGCCACCCCGGCCGAGATGTGCCAGGCCAAAGCGGCCGGCGCCACCATCCTGATGTCGATCGGCGGGGCCGCCGCGGGCATCGACCTGAGTTCCGCGGCGGTCGCCGACCGGTTCATCGCGACGATCGTGCCGATCCTGACGACCTACCACTTCGACGGCATCGACATCGACATCGAGACCGGCCTGACCGGCAGCGGCAACATCAACACCCTGTCGACGTCGCAGGCCAACCTGATCCGGATCATCGACGGCGTGCTGGCCCGGATGCCGTCGAACTTCGGCCTGACCATGGCGCCGGAGACCGCCTACGTCACCGGCGGCAGCGTGGTTTACGGCTCGATCTGGGGCTCCTACCTGCCGATCATCAAGAAGTACGTGGACAACGGCCGGCTCTGGTGGCTGAACATGCAGTACTACAACGGCTCGATGTACGGCTGCGCCGGCGACTCGTACCCGGCGGGCACCGTGCAGGGCTTCACTGTGCAGACCCAGTGCCTCAACAACGGCCTGACCATCCAGGGCACCACCATCCGCGTGCCGTACGACAAGCAGGTCCCCGGCCTGCCGGCGCAGAACGGCGCGGGCGGCGGCTACCTGTCGACGTCGCTTGTCACCCAGGCCTGGAACTCGGTGCCCGGCCTCAAGGGCCTGATGACCTGGTCGGCGAACTGGGACGGGTCGAAGGGATGGACCTTCGGCGACAACGTGAAGCGCCTCCAGGGCCGCTGACCGACCCAGCTCGTCTCAGCACCGGCCCGGGCCGGACCCGGGCCGGTGCTCTTGCTACGGCCGGCCCGGTCACCGATTGGCCAGCTCGGAACGGACGAGTTCCAGCAACCGTCCCAGCCAGTTGGCGCCGCTCGAACTCCAGTACCTCGAAGCCCAGTCGTTGTAGAGCAGCCGGGCGTCACCCGTGCCGAGTAGTGTCGCCGCCATCGCCGGGTGGCGCTCGAACTTGTCCCGCAGCAGCGCGGCCATCACGCCCAGCCGGGCCGCGGGCCAGCCCGTCCGCCGGGGCGCCTCCTCGCCGAGTGTCCGGGCGTCGAGGCCACGGCCGGCGGCGGCGATCCGGTCGTGCCAGTCGGCGTCGTCGGTGGACAGCGCCCAGTAGGCGTGCATGACGCTCGGATAGTCCCGGCCGCCGGAGTTCACCGTCGCCGGATAGTCGATCTGTAGGACCTCCACGCCCGCCGGATCCGGCCAGCCGCTCGGGTACACGTGCCCGCCGACGACAAGCGGAACGGTCGTCTCCGGTCCGTCCGCCACCCGCCGCGCCCAGCTTCTGGCGACACCGGCCTCGCTCCGGCGGAAATAGTCGAGCGCCTGCTCCCGGGCCTCCGGGGTCACCGTGAGCGTGTGGTCCGGGCGTCGGGCCGGGATCGTCTCGCCCACCTCGGCGAGCAGGATCCGCACCGGAACGTCGTTCTGGTCCATGTCGCCGAGCATGAAGATTCGGCGGTGCTCGGGCACCGCGTGATACAACTCGCGGACGATCTCCAAGTTGGCGCTTGTCGGATCCGTGGCATACGTCAGGAGCGCGTTCCAGCAGCGCCGTGCGGAGTCCGGCCGATCGTTGAGGTGGTCCACCTCGTCGGCGAGATCGCCGATCACCAGCTCCGGAGTCAGCCAGGACTCCAGTGCCGGCACGGTCCCGCGTGCCGTGCCGGCGATGACCAGCGATGCGCCCTCGGGCGGGGTCAGGGTCAGCGTGCCGTCGTCGAACGCGGCGCGCAGACCGTCGAGATCAGTCGAGCCGAATTGCCAGAGGACGACGCCATCGGCGAAGACACCGAGCGTGCTGAGCGCGTAATGATCTCCTCTGTTGACGACGACGAGGCGTTGCCGCCCCGCGATGACGTCATCGCCAACCAGGCGCGACGTTGCGGTGCTGTCCGGCATGCCGGCGAGCCTAACGGCGCGAGCGCCGGCAGGAAGCTGTGCCATTGATGCGAACCAAAACTCGACCCCACCGCGATAGGTAGGCATGACCGCCCAGGATGACGCCGAACTCCTGGCCCTGATCGCGGGCGGCGACCGGAACGCGTTCGAGGCGTTCTACCGCCGGCACGCGCCGTGGCTACGCCTGCGCCTGTGCTACCGCTGCGCCGACGATGCCCTCATCGACGACGTCGTGCAGGAGGCATTCCTCGGGGTGTGGACCGGCGCGGCGGCCTCGTTCCGGCCTCGCGACACCGACGCTGCCGCCTGGCTGTGGAGGATCACGTCGCGCCGGCTCATCGACGCGCTGCGCCGCCGCACATCCCGCGATCGGCTCGGCCGGCTGCTGGCCCGCCTGCGCGGCAGCGACGAGTCGTCCGCCGAGGAGGAGGTGCTTATCGGTCTGGAGCACGGCGACCTCGGGGGCGCCCTCGCCCGCCTCTCCCCGGAGCTGCGCGCGGTCATCCGCGCCACCGTCCTTGACGGCCTCTCCACCGCCGAGGCCGCCGTCCTGCTCGGTATCCCCGCCGGCACCGTCAAGACGCGGGCGATGCGGGCCCGCCGGCAGCTGCGAGAGGAGTTGACATGACCTGGCACCTGCTCGACGAGGACCTACGCGCCTACGCCACCCGTACCCTCGCCGCCCCTGGTCTGTGGTCCACGGAGGCGCACCTTGTCGCGTGCGGTGAGTGCCGCGAACGCCTCGCCGCTGCCGCGACCGTCGACCTGGGATGGGCGATCGACGGAGGCTGGGCCCGCCTCGACGTCGCCCTGGACGCGCCGCGGCCAGGGCCCGTCGAACGCTTGATGATCACGGCCGGCGTTCCCGACCACACGGCGCGGCTGCTCGCGGCGACGCCGGCGCTGCGGCTGTCGTGGCTCGTGGCGATCGCGGTCACTGCCGCGTTGACGGCAACGGTCGCCGTGCTCACCGACCCGGTCGTGTTCCTCGCCGTAGCCCCGCTGTTGCCGCTGGTCGCGGTCGGGATGTCGTTCGCGCCCGGCATCGACCCCACCTACGAGATCGCGCTTGTCGCTCCGATCCGCTCGTTCCGGCTACTGCTGTTGCGGTGCCTCGCGGTCCTTGCCGCGACCACCGCGCTGTCCGCCGTTGCCAGCCTCTTCATCTACGAGTACGGGCTGCGCGCGACCGGTTGGTTCCTGCCGTCGCTCGCCCTGACCGTGCTGTCGCTGCTGCTCTCGGCCCGGCTCGGCGCGGGGCTGGCAGTGGTCGTCGTCGCCGGCGGCTGGGCGGCGGTGGTCGCCTCCACCTTCGGCGACCGGCTCGTCTTCACCCTCGCCGGGCAGGTTGGCGTCGCTGTCGTCGGCGGGATCGCCGCCGTGGCCCTGTCCCGTCAGCGCGGCACCTACGACCGTTACCACGTCCCCAACCTGATGAGGAGAATTTCATGACCGCCGTTCGGGCAGACGGTCTGGCGCTGCGGTACGGGCGCACCACCGCGCTTGAGGAAGTGTCGTTCACGCTGCGCACCGGAGTGACCGGGTTGCTCGGCCCGAACGGCGCGGGCAAGACGACGCTGCTGCGGATCGTCGCGACCGCCCTGCCGGCCGATGGCGGCACGCTGCGGGTCTTCGGCCACGATCCGAGCACGCCACCCGGGCGGCTCGCGGTCCGGCGCCGGCTGGGCTACCTGCCGCAGGACCCAGGCTTCCACCCGTCGTTCACCGCGTTCGAGTTCGTCGACTACGTCGCGATCCTCAAGGAGCTCACCCACCGGACGGCGCGGCACACCGAGGTCGCCCGGGTGCTCTCCGCCGTCGGCCTCGACGACCGACGGCGATCCCGGATCCGGACCCTGTCCGGCGGCATGAGGCAACGGCTCGCGCTGGCGGCTGCCCTGGTCGGCGACCCGGACCTCGTCATCCTCGACGAACCGACAGTCGGTCTCGACCCGGAGCAGCGGCTGCGGTTCCGGGAGCTGGTCGCGGACCTGGGCGAGCGCAGGACGGTGCTGCTGTCCACCCACCAGACCGAGGACGTCATGTCGCTGTGCCAGGAGGTCGTCGTCCTCGACCGGGGCCGAGTGCGGTTCGAGGGCACCCCCGCGGAGCTGGCCGGGCTCGCCGCCGGCCGGGTGTGGACGAGCGCGGCGCGGGAGGCGGGGGCGCTGGCGTCGTGGCGGACGGGCACGGGGCTGCACCGTCACGTCGGCGACCCGCCACCCGGGGCCGCGCTGACGGATCCGTCCATCGAGGACGGCTACCTGACGCTGGTCGGCGTCGTCCCCGGCGCCGAGGCGCCGATGACCGCGGGCGGCGCGCGGTGACCGCGGCCCTGACGGTGGCCACGCCGACCCGTCCGACGCCGTCGTCCACACACCGGCGTCGGCAGGCGCTCCTCGCACTCGCCCGGTTCGAGGCGCTCCGAATGCTGCGACACCCGCTCACCATCGCGGCCGCGCTCCTGTTCCTCGGCCCGTGGCTGTGGGGCTGGCTGTCCGGCTCGGCCAACCGATATCCGGTGCTCCCCGAAGAGCTGATCACCATCCAACTGCTCGCGTTGCCGATCCTCGGCGGGTCGGCGCTGATCGTGGCGAACCTGGTCACGTTGCGGTCGCACCGGCACAAGGTCGACGCGTCCTACGACGTGCTGGTGCTGCCGCCCGCATGGCGGGTCGGCGGGTTCCTGCTGGCACTGCTACCGCTGGCTGGCCTCAGCCTCCTGCTCGTCGCCGTCCGGGTCGGGGTCGCCGCGGTGCTTCCGGGCGCGGCCGAGGGCGTCGACGTCGCCGCGCTGGTGACCCCGTCGGCGCTGGTGCTGCTCCTCGGTGCGGTCGGGGTGCTCGCCGGTGTCCTGATCCGCTCCGTGCTGATCGCCCCACTGCTCGTCCTGCTCGTCCTCGTGCTGGAGTTCGTGGCGATCTCCGCGACCCTGAGCGGGACCGGCTGGCGGTTCCTGCTCCCGGTCTACGTCAGCGAGTTCGCGGCCCCGGTGCCCGCCGGCGTCTCCGACCGACCCGCGGCCCGGCACCTCGCCTATCTGGTCGGGATCACCGTGCTGCTCGTCGCGGCCGTTCTGGCCCGGGCCAAGGCGCGGCGGTCGATGGTCGCGGCCGGGCTCGCCGTCGGGCTGATCCTCACCGTCGGCGGCGGGCTGACGCAGTCGCGACCCGACCCGGGCATCGCGGCGGCCCGCGCGACTGTGGAAGACCGGCCGGAGAGCATCCAGTCGTGCGTCCTCCGCGACGACGTCACCTACTGCTACTTCGACGGGTTCGACGGATTCGTCCCGGGGTGGGAGTCGGTGGTGACCTCCGTACGCGAGGTCGTGCCGGACGGCGTCACCGCGCCCGGTCCGCCGCTCGCGGTACGGCAGCGGACCGCACTCGACGAGATCTCCCCGGCGGGCCAGACCGGCTCAGTCACCGAGAACATGCGCGTGGTGGCCGGTTGGAAAGCCGCGGACGCGGCGGCGGGCACCCCGGAGGCGGTACGGGTGGGCACGGTGTGGGGCGACGACCGCGCAACCGCCGTCCTCGCCGCCGGAGTCGCCTACCGGCTGATGGCCGCGCAGGCGTACGACGGAGGATTCTCGCTGTGCGGAGCCCGGTCGGCGCTGCTGGTGTGGCTGGTCGGGCAGGCGTCGCCGGCCGCCCTGGCCGGGATGCGCTCGCTGGACGAGACGAGCTTCGGAGCGCTCATCTTCAGCGACCCGTCCGGCAGGTTCGGCATCTCGGCACCCGACCGGGCGGCGGCACCGGCGTTGGAGCTGCTGCGACGGCCGCCCGACGAGGTCGCGCCGCTCGTCGAGCGGCACTGGGCCGAGCTGACCGCGCCGGGTACACCGCTGGAGCGCTTCGGCGTCATCTTCGGGGTTGCGGTCGAGCCGCCGTCCCCGGATGAGGGCGAGCCGCTGTGCGCCGACTGAGCAGGATGCCCACCGCGGACGCCGTCGACGCGTCGGGCCAGGCCGTCAGCGCACCCGTACCGAGGCGGGGCGGACGCCTGCGGACGGCGGCGGTGCTGGTCTGGCCGACGCTGCGGGCGACGCGGATCGCACCGCTGCTGGCGGCCGGGATCGTCGGTGTGGCGATCGTGACCCCACCGGCCGTGACCGGGTCGGTCCTGCCCCCCGACCACCACCTCACGTTGCTGCGGTTGGTGATGGCCTTCGTCGGCCTCGGCGTCACGTTCGCGCTCGACGACCCCGCGAAGCCGATCGCGGAGACCCTGCCGGTTCCGGCCTGGCTCGGCGCGCTGGTACGAGCGGTCCCCACTGCCGTCGTCGGCGGTGCGTGCTGGGCGGCAGCGCTGCTCGTGACAAGGGCCGGGCCGGAGACCGCGTCGCTGCCGTACGCGGACCTGACCCGTGAGGCCGTCACCGTCGCGGCGGTCGCGTTCCTCGCGGCGGCAGTCGGCTGGCGACGTTCGCCGCGCGGAGTTGGCAGTCCACTCGCCGCCCCGATGCTGCTGCTCGCGATCACAGTGGTGGCGCTGCCGCCGGCCTCGGTGGCACTGCTCGTGGGCGTGGGCGACGGCTGGGACGCCGCCCACGACCGCTGGATGTACCTCCTGGCGGGGACGCTGCTGGCGATCGCCGGGGTGCTCACCGTCCGGCGGTCCCCCGGGCGCGGCTGACAGCCGTCCGGGATCACCGCCAACTCTCCTGGTCGCGGTCGGAGCCTCCCCGGCAATCCTTCGCCGGGAAGGCTCCGACCACTGGCTATCTCACAGGCGCGGGTCCTGCTGGACGCTGAGGGCGTTGAGGATCGGGTCGTCCTCGCCCTTGTCGCGACGAAGCTCGATCGTCAGATCGCCACCGGCGTGCTCGACGGTGACCCGGTTCGTGTCCGCTGTCAACGCACCCACCTTCGCCTGCACGTCGTGGTCGTAGAGCACGACCTTGCCGTCGGCGAGCACATCGAACGCACGCTTACCGGCCTTCACCTTCTCGATTTCCGCGAAGTCGAGGGCGACCCGGTACGTTCCGGCGGGGGCGTTCTTGAACACGTAGCTGAACGTCTCGCCGGTCCGCTGGGTGCGGAACAGCGCGTCGTCCTCGGTGCCGGCGATGTCGGCCCTTGTGGTACGCGTCCTGCCGCCGACGTGGCCCCACGACCGCGAGCCGAGTTCCTGGTCAGGCGACCAGACGAAGCCGTCGGCGCCGACGTACCCGGAGCCGCCGACGTCGACGCCCTGCCAGTAGGCCGAGGTCGCCAGGCGGACCGGCGTGAACTGCGCCTCCCCCTTGCCGGCGTTCGACGCCACAAGCACGTCGCCGACGAGCACGCCGGGCGCGACGGCGGCGTTGTCGGCCGTCGCCGTGACCGTTGTGGACGCGCCGACCGCGAGCGTGACCGGGCCGGTTGCGGCCGCGCCCGTGAGGGTCAGCCACGGCAGGTCGGCGGCCTCGTGCCCGCCGTCGCTCGTGCGCTTCTGCTCGCTGACCCGCACCTCGAGCGGGGCGGAGCCGGTGTTGGTCACCGTCACGTCGGCCGTCGTCTTCTGGCCCTTGTCGAGGAGCCAGTCGAGGTCACCCGCGGTGACGGTGGCGACGCCCGAGGTCAACGCCGTGTCGACGACCTCGGCCTGATCCTTCTTGGCGATGGTCACGGGGTGGCTGGCGGTGACGTAGTTCGGCGCGTCGACCTGCACGGTGTTCTCGCCGACCAGCGCCTGGGCCTTCCACCGACCCTTCGCGTCGGTCGTGATGACCCGCTCACCCGCCGGCCCCTTGAGCGTGACGATCGCGCCCTCCATCGGCTTGCCGTCGTTCTTGTCGGTGACCGTTCCCTCGATCGTGCCGGCGGCCGGGAGGGTGTACTCCAGCCCCAGGCCGGCCTTCAGGACGGGCTGGTCGACGGAGTACTGACTCGCGGGGTTGCGCGTCAGGCTCTCCAGGCCGACCGTCGCCGACGACCCTCGGGTGAGGGGGTTGTCGCCGCCGACGCCGTCGCCGTACCCGATCTGGATCCGGCCGTCCGCGATCAGGGTGACCGAGAAGCTCACGCGAGCCGTCTGGTCGCTGTAGAAGGCGACGTTGCGCCATTCGATGACCTGCGCGGCCACCCCGTCCACCTCGGTCGTGCCGAAGTAGATGCCCGCCTCGTCGTCGACGATGAGGTCGTCCCAGAGCGGGTAGATCGCGTCGATCGGGTACGGCGACGGCAGTGCCGTGTTGCTCCCCAGCGTGCTGGCGCGGTCGAAGGTCAGCGTGCCGTTCGTCGTCACACACACGCCGTCCCAGGCCGTGTCGTAGAACGGTTGGAGGTATTCGGAGCTGAACCACAGCACACCGCAGAGGTCGTCGCCGTGCCACCCGGACTCCTCCGTGCCCTGGCGGTAGAGCCCGTCGGTCACCTTCATCGAGTACGAGCGGCCGGCGGGGGCCACCGGCACGGGTCCCGGCTCCGGCTGCTCGGGCTGAGGCTCCGGCTCCGCCGCGTCGGCGCGCGGGTCGAGCGTCACCCGCAGCGCGGCAATGGTCGGGGCCTTCAGGCCCTTCGCGCCCCGCAGTTCCACTGTCAGCGGACCGCCCTCGTGCCGCACGACGGCGGAGCGCCAGTCGGCGGCGTTCGGCCCCACGGCCGCGGCCGGGTCGTACGCGTACTCCGTCAGCGATCCGTCCACGACGACGTCGAACACCCGCTTACCCCTGGCCACCTTCTCGATCTCGGCGAAGCCGAAGTCGATCGCGTAGGTGCCCTTTGGCGCGTCGGGGAAGCGGTAGAACAGCTCCTTTTCGTGAGTGGTGCGCTGCGACTGGAACAGGGCGTCGTCCGTCGTACCGGAAATCCCGGCCTTCGTGGAGGCGACAGTCGTCTTGCCCTCGTAGCCCCACGCCTTCGTGCCGGCGGGCTGGTCGGCCGACCAGGTGTAGCCGGAGCCGTCGGTGAGCTTCGGGCCGCCGGCGTTGACGCCGACCTGGTACTTCGTGGTCGTGAGCGTCACCGGGACGTAGGTCTTGGACTGGCGTCCGGAGTCGGACCTGACCACGATGTTCGCGCCGAGAACACCCGGCTTGGCACCCTTCGAGGAGATCGAGACCTGGACGGTCGTCGACTGGCCCGGAGCGAGGGTGCCGCCGGTCGAGGAGAGCGACAGCCACGGCAGGTCGGTGAGCAGGTCGTCCTCGACGTCGACGAGCACGACGTCGTCGGCGACCTGGTCCGCCGCCCACAGCGCGCCGGTGGAGTCGGTCTCCAGGCCGCCGCCCTGGCCCGCCTTCTGGCCCGGGAACCACCACGCGTTCACCAGCGAGCAGTCGTCGGGGTCGACCTGCAACAGGCGGGTGGGCCGGTTCGAGGTGAGGTCGGTGTACCAGATGGTGTCGGACGCCTGGTTGTAGGCCAGGCCCATCACCTCGGGCAGCGGCGGGGCGCAGAAGGACAGCAGCGCGCCCGCGTTGTCGTGCGACGTCCCGGCGACGGTGCCGATCATGCCGTTCGCCCGGCCGCCGACGTAGAACACGTCCTCCGCCGGGTTGTAGGCGAGACCGGTCAGCTGCAACGTGGACCAGTCACCCTTGATCTGCCGGGTCTCCTTCCCGGTCGTACGGTCGAAGCAGTGGATGTAGCTGGCCGGGCTGTCCTCCATCTGGCACATGTCACCGGTCTTGGTGTCGAGCGCCATGTCGAACGCCCGGTACGCGGGGTTCCACGACGCGTCGAAGACCTTGCCTGTCGACTTGCCCGTCACCGTGTAGGCGGTGTTGGTCCGCTTGTTGTAGTCGTGGACCCAGACGTCGCCGTCGTACCCGATGCCGGAGGGCTCCTTCTCCGCGATCGTGCCGGGAATGGCGATCCGGGTGATGACGTCACCGCCGGAGGTCGTGCCGACCCTGCCGGCCGCCTGGGCTTCCGCTGCGCGCGCGGTGGCCGCCTTGCCGTCGACGTTCGACGGCTTCATACCGCTCGCACCGGTCTTCCACGCGGCGAGGTCGATAGTGCTGTCCGCGCCCTTCCCGGTGCGCGTGGTGGCGGAGGCGGCGTCGAGGTCGGGGTGCCGCGCGGCCTCCCCCAGGTTGTACGTGAGGGGGGCGGAACCGTTGTTGGTAAGCGTCAGCGAGCCCACGCCGTTCTGGTCGGCGCCCAACAGGGCGTCGAGGCCGTCGGCCTTCAGGCCGGCGACACCAGTGGTCAGCCGTGCGTCGATCTTCGCCTTCGCGTAGAGCTTGTCGAGCGAGAAGGGGTACGTCGCGGTGGCGTAGTTCGGCGCGTCGACAGTCATTGTGTAGTCGCCGACCGGGAGCTGGCGGTGCACGATGCCCGTCCCGTTGGTCGTGACGGTCTCGACAAGCCCGTTCCTGGTGCTGAAGGAGACCTTGGCTCCGGCCACCGGCAGCCCGTCGTTCTGGTCGACGACTGTGGCGTCGAAATACCCGAAGTCAGGCATGTCGTAGGTGACGATCATTCCGTCGTGCAGCACCGGGGCGCTGTCGGAGAACCGGATGCCGTCCACGCCGGCCCAGCCCTGGATGCCGGTGACGGCGTGCGCGCCGGCGGTCACCGGGTCGGCGGTCCCGACGCCGTCGCCGTACCCAAAGATCATGGTGCCGGAGCGGGTGAGCGTGGCCGAGAGGTTGACCGGCTCGGTGTACTCCGACCGGTCCGGATAGGCCCAGAGCTTGGCGTTGCGGTACTCGACGACGAACGCGTCCTCACCGTTGACCTTGGTGGCTGCCGTGAAGACTCCGCCGCCGGGGGCGAACTCGACGGGGGTCTGGACGTAGAACGGGAAGATGCCCGCACCACCGTAGCCGGGGCCGGTGCTGCCGTCCGGGGCGATCACGCCGCGCAGGCCGATGCCGAGGGTGTCGTGGCTGCCGTTGTAGAGCGCGATCGGGAACGGCAACTTCACAGTGGCCCACACACCACTGCTGAACGCGACCGGGTCGGTGCCGCGCAGGTACTCGCCGTCGGAGACGGCACAGCTGTAGCCACCCTTGTCGACGACGAGCCCCACCGGGATCTCGCGCGACTCGTTCTGCGCGCCGACGGTCAGCGGGAGGGTCGTGGGCGAGAAACAGGCGTTGGGCTTGACGTTCAGCGTGTACCCGCCCTCGGGAACGGCGCTGATCGTGAACCCGCCGTTGGCGTCGGTGCGGACCGGCTTCAGCGGCGTGTCCTTGACGGAGACGTCGGCGTTCGGGACGGGCCGCTTCTTGTCGTCGACGACCCTGCCGCTGATGTCGTGCCGCGCGGCGGCCGTGAGCGGCAGCGTGACGGAGGTGTCCTGGCCGAGGGTGATCGTGACGTTGGCGGTCGCGGTCAGGTAGCCGAAGACCTTGGTGCTGAGCTGGTAGTCGCCAACCGGGAGGTTCGTGGTGAACCTGCCGTCCTTGTCGGTGCCGATCGACCGGCTGAACGGTCCGCTGATCGTCACGTCGGCGGCGGGGACCGGGGCGCCGTTGGCGGTGACGACACCGGTGAGGGTGCCGCCCTTGCGGGGCGCGAGTTCGAGCAGGCGGACGAGGTCGAGGCGGCCTTCGCCGTACTTGTTGTTGACAGCGGCGGTGCCGCCGCACTCGGTGTCGTCGACGTCGACGGCGGACTCGCCGAGCAGGCGGCGGGTCTCCTCGACCTGCCCGATGAGGGTCGGGTCGTAGCTCCACAACGCCGCGACGGCGCCGGCGACGTGGGGGGCGGCCATCGAGGTGCCGGACATCTCGACGTAGCTGTTGCCCGGATAGGACGAACGGACGGCGTCGCCCGGAGCGGAGATCTCGGGCTTGATCCGGCCACCTTCACCCTCGCCCTTGCGGGAGAACAACGCGAGCGTGCCGTCCGACGCGTAGGCGCCGACGGAGTACGCGCTCTCGGCGGAGCCGGGTGAGGAGACGGTGTCGCAGGCCGCGTACGGCGTGGTGTTGCCCGATGACCACACGCTGAAGATGCCCGCGGCGGTCCAGGCTTCGTCGATGGCCTGGAAGAAGTCGTTGAAGCTGTGCTCGTCGGTCTGGCCCCACGAGTTGTTGATGACGTGGGGACGCTTGGACGGGTCGGGGTTGTTCCCGTGGACGTCGGTCGGGGCGAGCAGCCACCAGCCGGACCGGAGCAGCGACTCGACGCCGCTGCTGTCGCAGCAGCCGTTTGTCGCGATCCACTGCGCGTCCGGGGCGACGCCGACGTGGTTGACGCCGTCGTCGCCGACCATGGTGCCCATGGTGTGCGTGCCGTGCCCGTTGTCGTCGCACGGCGCGTCAGTGCAGCTGCCCCGGGCGGCCATCCAGTTGTAGTTGTGGTCGACAGTGCCGTCGGGCTTCGTGCCGCGGTACTTGTGCATCAGGGCGGGGTGGTCGAACTGGACGCCCGAGTCGAGGTTGGACACGGTGATGCCCGCCCCGGTGGCGCCCATGGCCCAGGCCTCGGGGGCGTGGATGGCGTCCAGGCCCCACGTGGAGGTGCCCGCGTCCGCGGCCTTCGGGGCGGCGGGGCGGGCGGCCCGGTCGGCTGGGCTCTTCTCGTCGACGGGCTTGACCAGCGCGACCTGCGGCGTCGCGTGGATCTCGGCGACCTGCGTCTTCGCGGCCACGTCGAGGGCGAGCTTCTCGTTGCCTCCCTTGACGAGCACGGTGTTGGCGATCGGGTAGGAGGTGTACTTGACGCCGGCCCTGTCGAGTTCGGTGGAGACGGACGCCAGGGAGTTCTTCGCCGCCGCGGTCAGCGCGTCGTAGACGAACCGACCGCGAGCGGTCCAGTCGGTGATCTTCTTCGTCGGCGCGAGGTCGGCGCCGGTGTCGAACGTGATCCAGAAGTCGGACGCCGGAGACGTACGGAAGCGGTCCTTCAGGGTCGGGGCGATCTTGCTGGCGGCGGCGCCGGGATCCGGCTCGGCCGCGGACGCCGGTGGTGCCTGGATCAGGCTCAGGCCAACCACTGCGGCCAGCGAAGCCGCGAGGGCTTTGAGTGTCATGAGAGTCCTTCGACCTACAGGGGTTGGTAGGGGTCGTGGTTCTTGTGGTCGTCGGCACCGTCGGCGTCGTGGGCGTCGGGGGCGCTGACGCGCGGCTCGCTGGGCAGCTCGGGTGGTGGCGGGTGCTCGATGGCGGCGTCGTCGTCACGCGCGACGTGTCGCTCAGGCACGCATTGCCCAATGGCTATGAATCATGGAGCCATGCTCGGCGGGCCGGGTGGCCGTCGCTATCCAGCGGATACGTCAATTTTCACGACGGGCTGCCGAGGGAGTCCTCTTCGGCGAACACTCCGGCCTCCACCGCCTTGACCGCGAGCGCGGTCCGGGAGGTCACCTTCAACTTGCGCATCGCCGCACGCAACTGTTGGTCCACGGTGGCCGGCGACTTGGCCAGGATCCGGCTGATCTCCCGGTTGGTCTTGCCGGCGACAACCAGTTGGACCACGTCGAGCTCGCGCGGTGAGAGCTGGTCGCCGTACCCTCGTCGGCCGCCCCGCCACAGTCGCGGAACCTCGGCGCCGTGTTCGCGGAGCCGCTGTGCGACACGGTCCGCGTCGCCGCGGGCGCCGAGCCTGAACAGTTGCTCGTACTGTGCGGCAAGCAGCTCTCGACCGTGCTCGAGCTGGCCCTGCGCGATGAGCGCCTCGGCCTGACGCTCGCGGGCGAGCATGGCGTCGTAGGGTCGCGGCAACGCGCTCCAGGCGCGCGCCGCCCGACCGTACGCCGCCGCCGCGCGGGCGTGGTCTCCGACCGCGGCGAGCAGCAGGGCACGGCAGACGGCGAGGGCGGCGCGCGGCGCCGGCGCGGTACGGCCCCGCAATCCCCTGGCGAGTTGGTCGGCGAGCCGGGTCGCGGTCTTGAGGTCGCCCGCGGCGAGGTGCGCCTCGATCTGCGCGGGGACGAGGTCCGTCGCCCAGATCCAGATGCCCTTCCTCCGGACGGTGTCCATCGGCTCGTTCGTGATCTGGAGCGCCCGGCCACTGTTTCCGTCCGCCAGCCACAGTCGGGCCAGCGCGGCGGCCGCCTCCATCGTGTCGTCGGCAGCGCCGAGGCGGGCGGACTCCTCGAGGACCAGGCGGAACTGCTCCTCGGCGGCGCGCCGCCGTCCGGCCGCGGCTGCCAGCCGGGCCGCGAGCCGGATGCTGCCGAGGTAGTGCGCCGGCCGGTCCCGGTCGGCGTCGGCGAGTGCCACGCTCTGTTCCGCGAGACCCTCCCACCGGCCGGTGAGCCACGCCAGGTTGGCCTGTTCGAGTCGGACGTTGTGGTACAGCCGGGACGCCTGCTCGGTCTCGGCGAGGTGCATGGCCACGGCGAGGTGTTTGTCCGCGTCGGCGTACCGGCCCCAGATCACCGCGCCGGTCCCGACGTTCGCGTGGATGCGCGCCACGTCGAGACGCTCCGCCGAGGTCGCGCCGTCGACGGGCAGGCCGGCGACGACGTCCCAGGCCTCCTCCTCGCCGAGCATCAGCAACGCGGCGGCCCGGTTACCGGCCAGGTTCAGCCGCTCCGCGGGAGAGTCGAATCCGGTGGTGAGCTCGGCGGCGCGATCCAGCCAACGCCGATGGGTGGACGCCGGCCACGGTCCCGCGTAGGCCCATCCGAGGTAGGTCATCGCCCGCGCCGCCTCGACCGGGTCATGGTCGAGGTTGGCCACCGCCTGCTCGAGCTCGCTGAGCGCGGCCTGCGCCTCACCCGCGGTGATCAGGAGCCGACCCAGGGGGTTGCGGATCTCGGCCTGCTGGCGGGCGGAGAGACCGGGGGTCTCCAACACCGAGCGCAGGGTACGGATCACCCGGTGGTGAACCTGATCGACAGGTTCGCGTCGGCCCAGCGCTGCCACACCGGCGATGCGCGCCACCCGTGCCCGGTCCGGCGGCGGCAGCACGGCCCACGACAACAGGTCGACAAGCATGTCGACGGCCTTGGTGTGGTCACCCGACGCCATGGCCAGCTCGGCGCCCTGCTCGGCGTACCGCGCCCAGGACTGCGTCTCGCCCGCCTCCCGGAAGTGGTGGGCAAGGCGTGCGACGGGCCGCGGGTGGATGTTCTCCAGGGCGCGGCCGGCCAGCAGGTGGAACTGTCTGCGGTCGGTCAACGGGATCGCCTCGTAGACGGCCGTGGCGGCCAGCACGTGCCGGAAGCGCCACTGGTCGCGGTCGTCCGCGTCCAGGACGCCGGCGTCGGCCGCCTCCGAGATGGCGCCTCGACACACGGCGGGCGACAGGCCTGCGGTGACAGCGATCGTGGCCGCCGAGGACCGCTCAGCCAACGTGGCAGCGGCACGCAACACCTGCTGCGCCGGCGGCGACAGACGGCCCACCCTCTCCCGGGTGGAGTCGCGCACCGTCGGCGGCACCCGTAGCTCACGCAGCTTCAGCCGGACCCACTGCCCGTCGCGGAAGACGAGGTCGGCGCGGTCGCACATGAGACGGACCGACTCCTCCAGCGCCAGCGGAACGCCACCGGTCCGCTCGTGCAGGAACGTCGCGAACTCCTGCGATATCGGGTTGCCGTCCAGCATCGACGAGACCAGCGCCGCCGTGTCGTCGGGTCGCATGGGCGCCAGAGCGATCCTCAGCTGGGTCACGCCGGCGGGCAACCGGGACGTCAGCCGCAGCAACAGCGACCCGTCGCCCACCTCCTCCGGCCGGTAGGAGATCACGAGGCTTGGCCCGTCCGTCTGCTGCCGGGAGGTGACGAACAGCAGGAACTCCAGTGTCATCTCGTCGGCCCAGTGGGCGTCCTCGAGCACGAGCACGTCGACACGCAGAGCCCGCAGCAGCTCGTCCAGGGCGCGGAACAGGCGATGCCGTGCCGCCTTCGCATCGTCCAGGGGCGACAGTGCGGGCGGCAGGTCCGCGGACCATTCCGGGAACAGGGGCCGCAACGCGCCCGCGAGCGCGGTGAGCGGCAGCCGCGACACCTGGCTGTCGATCCCCCGGAAGGCGTCGACGACCGGCCCCAGGGTCAGCGACTCGCGAAGCGGTGGGCACACCGAGACCAGGGCCGTGCGCTGCTCCGGCGCCGCCAACCACTCTCGCAGCAGTCGGCTCTTCCCGATCCCCGCCTCGCCCTCCACCAGCACGATCGCCGGTGGCCGGGCCACGGCGCCCCGAAGCGCGGCCATCTCACGATCACGGCCCACGAAATGCGGCGTGGCGACCGTCGGAGCGGGCCCGTCATCCTCGGGCGAGGGGTCGAGCATGCGTGATGATCTCCCTTTTCGCTGCTCGGGCGCAAGTACTCGCGTCGAGCCGCGGGGCGGGATCCTCCGCCGGGGCAAGCGATGTCCACCCGGGGTGCGCCGTGCCGCGCCCGCCCCGGACGAGCCGGCGGCCTGTGTCGTCGGCCGGAGAAGGAGTCACGTGAGTGGGGCGTGCGGGTGCGGTCGTGTGACCACACCCGCACGCCCCACCGGGCGGAGGAGCCCTCAGAGGGTGAACACGAGTGTGGAGATGCTGCGGGCGCCGACGTTGATGGTGGCCTGACCTCCGTTGACGCTTGTCGGTTGGCTTGCCGCGTTGGCGTTCTGGGAGGTGAGGTAGTACTCGGCTCGGGTGACGTTCTGCGGCGCTTGGACCACGGCGTTGTTGACCGCGCTGTTCGAGCGGTTGAGGATCACCAGAGTGACCTTGCCGTCACCCTGGTAGGCGGTCACCTCCAGCGGTGACGCCTTGGAGCTCTTCGTCAGCCCGACCCGCTGGTAGCCGGGGCGGACGTACTTGGCGTACTGCGAGAACGCGTACCCACGCTTGAGGGGAGCGCCCGCGATGGTGCCGTACGCCGACTCGCCGTCACCGATGAAGGAGTAGTAACGCTTGCCGTACCACCAGATGTAGGCGCTCCAGTTGGCCTCCATCGACCGGTGCACGGTGCGCATGATGTCGTCGAGCGTCTCGTTCCAGACGGTCTGGTTGCTGGGGTTGCCCCAGATGTTGGAGCCGCCACCGTCGGCGGCGTGCAGGTTCCACTCGGTCATCCACACCGGCTTGTTGTACTGCTCGGCCAGGGGATACGACTTGAGTCGGCCGGCGGCCTCGGTGCCGTACAGGTGGCCGCCGATGTAGCCGATGTTGTTGCGGGCGGTGGTGTCGTTCAGGGTCGGATCGGTGAAGCCGTAGTTGAGGTTGACCGCCTCGGCGACCATCAGCTTGGTGTTCTGCACCTTCGTGCCCTGGTCACGGACGAAGTTGCGCAGCTCGGTGCCGCTCCAGTCCATCGAGTCGTAGTCCGGGTGCCAGTCGGGCTCGTTCTGCACCGAGGTGACGTCGATCGTCACTCCCTGGTCCCGCATGTACTGGACGTAGCTGTTCAGATGGTTCGCGTAGTCGTCGTAGTAGTCGGTCTTCAGCTTGCCGCCGTTGACCCGGCTGTTGTTCGTCTTCCACGCGGCCGGCGCGGTCCAGGGCGACGCGAGGATCTTCACGTTCGACCCGGACGCCTTCGCCGTCTTCAGCGAGTTCACATGCGTCGCCCACTCGCTGGACACCGGCGACAGACCGGTCCGCACGATGGACAGGCCCAACTGGTTGGCGCCCAGCCCGACAAGCGTCTGCGTCTCGGCCGTCGACCACGCGCTACCCCAGATCGACTGCGCGGCCCCGAACCCGTCGACGGTCTGATACCTGGTCGCGCTGTTCACGGTGATGTCCGCCGGCCCGTTCGGTGGCGGCGTCGTCGGTGGTGGCGTGGTCGGCGGTGGCGTGGTTGGCGGTGGGGTGGTCGGTGGTGGCGTGGTCGGCGGCGGGGTGGTCGGCGCCGGACCGCCGGTGCAGGCCACCCCGTTGAGCGTGAAGCTGGTCGGAGCGGGGTTGCTGCTGGTCCACGATCCGTTGAAACCAAACGACACGGTGCCGTTGGTGGCGATGGCCCCGTTGTAACTGACGTTCTTGGCGGTGACCGCGGCGCCGCTCTGGGTCAACGTCGTGTTCCAGGCCTGCGTGACGGTCTGTCCGGCGCTGTAGGACCAGTCCAACGTCCAACTGCTGACCGGATCACCAAGGTTGGTGACTGTGACGTTGGCACCGAATCCGCCCTGCCACTGCGACGACACGCTGTAATCCACAGCGCAACCGGCGGCTGCCGCTCCCGCCGGCATCGCCACGGCGACCGCCGTCGATGCCAACAGCACCGCGCCGGCCGACACCGCGGCGGCCTTGATGACTCTGGGTCTCCTCATAGATCATTCTCCTGAATCGGGGTGACGCGAAAAGTGCCCACAGCAATGCGGTCCAGACCCGTCGATCTGCCTGTTCGACTGATTGCG